>CAWGHW010000037.1:0-1303030 GCA_963822485.1 uncultured Actinomycetota bacterium | reverse complement strand
CGCGGCGTGCTTCCCGGCACTGGCATTCTTCTGTTCACTGCCCCGTCCGGCGCCGCCCTGATTGCCGGCGGGATCGCCGCCGGTTATGTCGCGGGTGATACCGCTCCCGGATGCTTTGCCGCTCAGCTACTGTTGGTACCGGTTCTGGCTGCGGTCCAAGGTCGGAGGGGAGTCCTGCTGGGTCTCGCCATTGCGGCGCCGATGCTGGCCAAGCGGCTACTCGGAAATAGCCCCCGCACTCGCGAGTGCCGTCAGACCTACCTAACGCGGATGATCTTTGATCGCGACATTCTGTCCGGCGGAGGGGGAGATGGGCGTGCCGAATACGACCGCGGTTTCCGGCGGCGAGCGGGAGGGTGAAGGCGCCTGCGATGCCCTGCCTCCCGTCCGGGCCCCGAGGCTGGTGCTGATCGTGACGGGGATGGGCATGCGGGGCAAGGTCGAGAATGACCTGCGCCGCCGGGTCGAGCGGATGTTCAGCCCGCCGGTCCCGGTGGTGGTCCACCGCTACGGCGTGGCGCGCTCGGGGTCGGTGTTCCGGCCCTGCCAGAGAGCGGCCACGCGGCGGGTCACCGCGCTGCTGCGGGACCTGTCGCCGGGGCATGACTGCCCGCGCGGTCCGGTCGACGTCATCGCGCACAGCTTCGGCGCCTGGATGGTCGGGCAGGCACTGCAGGAGAACCCAGACATCCGGGTGGGCCGCATCGTCATGGCGGGCTCCGTGCTTCGTCCCGACTACGACTGGAGCACGGTCATGGCCCGCGGCCAGGTCGAAGCCGTCCTCAACCACTACGGGAGCCGCGATCTGTGGGCCTTCGTCAGCGAATTCTTCATCCCTGACTCGGGTCCGGCCGGTTACCGCGGATTTGGGCGGTGCGCGGGCGTCTTCAACCGTCCCGAGCCGGGTTTCCGGCATCATGACTTCTTCAAGAGCAGTCACATCGACGCGGTGTACCGGACCGTCTGGCGGCCGTTCTTGACCCGGACCGCCGAGGAACTGCCCGCCGTGGCCGGCCCGGATATCTCGCAGGCCTGGCGGCAGCGGTCGTGGCTGCTGCGCGCCAACCTGCTCCGGGCCCTGCTGCTCGTCTGCCTCACGGCCGGGACCGCGGAGTTGCTGCTGGCCGGGACCCGACTGCTGACGAGCCTGGTGACATGAACTACGTCCTGCTCGCGGGCGCCCTGATCGCCGCGTACCTGATCGGCGCCATCCCGGCGTCGAACATCATGGCTCGCCGGATCGGCGGAGTCGACCTGCGTCAGGTCGGCTCCGGGGCGGCCTCGCCCTCGAACCTCTACCAGCAGGCCGGCCGGTGGCCGACAGTCGCGGCTGGCCTGTTCGAGGTGGGCAAGGGCGCGGTCGGTCCGGCGCTGGCCACCGGTCAGCCGCTCTGGGCCATCTCGCTCGCAGGATTCCTGGCCGTTACCGGGCACAACTGGTCGCCGTTCCTCAAGGGGAGCGGCGGGCGCGGGCTGTCCACGGCCACAGGCGCGCTGGCGGTCGTGGCCTGGCCGGGAGCCCTGGTCCTGTGCGCCGGGCTGCTGGGCGGGACCGCGGCACGGCACGTCTATATCGGGATGAGTGTGGCCCTGGCCGCGCTGATTCCGGTGCTGTATGTGGTCGACGGCACGGGGCACGCCATCGCTGGCGCGGTCGTCGTGCTGCCGATCGGGGCTAAGACGGCGGTGCTGATGTATCGCCAACGGCGGGATACGAAGAAAGCAGCCGCTACCGGGGAAGAGACCGGCGGGGAGTCGGCCGGCGGCTGACCGGCGTCAGATCCGGCCCCTGGTCTCCTTCTTCCTGGCGTGGCCCAGCAGGGCCGGCGTCCACATCAGGCTGCTGGCGTACCGAAGCCAGCGCGAGGTGATCCGGGTCTGCTGTTCCTCGAAGGCGGCTACCAGGCGCCGATAGGTGCGCGGGCAGTTCCGCCGCCACCAGCGCGTGCCCATCGTGTGATCCGCGGACCTCAGGCTCAGGGCCCTGGGCTGCTCCTGCTCTTCTTCACGGGCCAGGGCGAGCAGGAGATTCGGGCGGCCGTCGAGGAGGTCGGGTCGAAAGTCGATGACGTCGTCGGCCAGCTTTCCGTTGACTCCCACGCTGGAGAATTGGGCCAGCATCGCGTCGGTCGGCTCGTCCCCGTGGAACATCGCGACCACCTGGGCCAAGGCGACCAGAAGCCCGCCCGAGTCCAGGGTGGCGCCGCGCAGCATGGCGTCGAAGCTGATCGAGGTGTCCAGAGCCGTATCGGCGTAGTCCCGGTACAGCCCAGCGACGAAGGACATCAGGAAGCTTCTGATGGAGTCGTAGACCTCGAATCGATTCATGAACTCGCGCCATTCGAGCACCCGTTGCTGCACCTGCTTGCTGGCCAGCAGGTCATCGAAGCGGACGGATTGCTGCTGGGACTTGCGCCGCTCGTACTCGTCGTCGAAGGCGAAGCCCACCCTGGTCAGCATGACCGCGACCCGCCCCGTCTCGGGATGCAGCGGATGACCGGCGAGCTCGGCGTACCCGTTGAGCAAGAGCTCCAGCACGGCGTCGTAGACGGCGATCTGGTGTCGCCGGGCGGGCTGCCGCAGCAGCTCGCGCAGATTGTCCGCCGGGCTCAGCCCGCGGTAGGGCTGCAGCAAGACGTGCCTTGCGTAGTACGGAGCGAACCTGGCCAGCAGCCAGGGCATCTCCCCGAGGCTCGGCGGCCGGTTAGCCGGACTGCGTCGCTTGGCCGGACTGCGGGCGGCCTTACCGCTGGACATCGATGACACCCGCGGTCCCGTCGACGAATACCCACATGTTGTCGGTCAGCCGGGATGTCGCGTCGCCCAGGCCGATGACCGCGGGAATGCCGTACTCGCGGGCGACCAGTGACGCGTGCGCCGCGACGCTGCCGCCGTCCACGCAAAGCGCCGCGATGCGATCGAAGACCGGCGTCAGCGCGGGCACAGCCGCCGAGACGACCAGGACATCTCCCGCCAGCACGGCCTGAACGTCCGCGGGGTCACGCAGGACCCGGACCGGGCCCGAGGCCGAGCCGGGACTGGCCGGGGTGCCGCGCAGGGCTCCTGGGCTGGCCATCTTGACCGGCTGTGCGACCTTCGGCGACGACAGAAGAACCTTGGCCAGCAGCAGCGGAGGCCGGCCCAGGCGCGGGGGCGGCGTCAGGCGGCGCTGACCCTCCCAGACCGCCCGCCGGTCCCGCGCTCGGGCCGCCAGCGAACCTGGCGAGCGTCCGGCCAGGTAGTCGTCGAGCTCGGCACGAGTGGTGAAGAAGACATCGTTGGCCGCGTCGAGCACGCCGTCGGAAGCCATCATGGCCCCCAGTCGGAGGGCGCACTGCCGCAGCACGGGCCAGGCCAGCGTGAACCACGCGGCCTGCTCGGCCCTGGTGGCGGCATACCGCTGGGCCAGGGCGAGTAGGGCCGCGAACCGGAGCTGGAGCCGCGGGCGCGGGGCCAGCGCCGCCCGGCAGTCAGCCTCCGCGGCGCGCCGGCTGCTGGCCGCCTCCTCGTGACGGGCGGCGGCCTGCTGCGGCCCGCGCGCGGCCGAGGGCAGCTCGCCGATGGTTTCCCGGAACCAGTCGAGGCTGTGCACCGAGTGCTGGCTCGTGCCGGGGAACCCCAGGCCCCCGAGCAAGACCTGGTATGACTGGCTGACCTTGTCCTTCAGATGGCGGCGATGATAGCGGGCCAGCGCTATCTCGAACCGCCAGGCCGCCCCGCCGCACAGCGTGAACGACCAGAAGAACTCCCCGGCCAGATCGGCGAGCTGGTCGACCATCCGGGCCAGCTCGGCGGCCGACGCCGATGCCATCCGCTGCTCGCACGTCGCGACCGCGCGCTGATACGGGACCAGCACGTCGTGCTGCCACCGGGCGGCGGCGTCGCGGAAGAACAGCCGGTCGGCGACGGGGGCCAGGCGTGAGGCGCAGATGGTCGCGATGGCCAGCCGCGGCCTGCGGAGCATCCCGCCGAACAGCAGGGTCTGGCGCCCGCTTCCGATGGGCGAGTGAAAGTACCAGCCGTTGACGGACACATGCAGGGGCCTCGGCGCCGTGAAACCTCCCTGGTTTTGCTGCCGCAGCCGGAACCGTTCCTCCATCCGCTCCAGCAGCCAGCTCTCGAACAAGGGCGTGAGGGGCTCGGGCAGCCATTCGCCGAGGCGGATGGTTCGCAGCCACACTCCACGCCGGGGCGCGGGCCAGGCCACACGGGCCGGCAGGGCAGTCATGGGCCGCGCCTGGAGGATGAGCACCTCGCCGTCGGCGATAGCCCACTCCATGTCCTGCGGGGCGCCCATCAGGTGCTCCACCCGCCGGAGCAATGCGGCGACGTCCGCCGCCTGATCGCGGGTCAGCACGCTGGGATCCGCCCTCCGGCAGGTGGCACCGGCGCCCGTCACCTCCCAGTCCTCGGCCTCCGCATGGCCGGACACCAGCGGCGCGGCCAGACCGCGTACCGCACTGATCAGCGCCCGTGACCGGTCGCCGGTCAGCGGATCGGCGCCGAGCGCGACGCCGGCCACCTCGGCCGCGACCATGGGCTCAATCAGCACGGCCATCGCCTGCGGCCCGGCGTCCTGCGCATGCTGACGGTAGGCGCTGGCCTCCGGTGAGCGGAGCGAGTCCCAGCAGCGGCGTACCGCCGCCTCGATCGCCGCGGGCCCGCGAACATCCAGGACGGTCTCGTACTGCCCGGCGAACGTCGCGTCCGGCCGATCTTCGGCCAGGGCCGAGGACCGCACGGCCACCGGTGTCGTGCCGTAGCGCTCGCCGAGCACGTCCAGTGCGGCGCGCAGCGCCGTCGGGATCGGCTCGTCGGCCGCCTCGCCGCTGGCCGCACCGGCACCGGTTGCCTCGCTGGCCCCGAGCATCTCAAGCGCCCTGGTGGTCAGGACGGTTCCGTCGGGTACGGGAAAGCCGGCTTGCCAGAGCGTGGCCAGAGCCGCGGCTTTGGACCCCGCGAGATCGCGGTCACTCGCCTCCAGGTCACTCAGCTTTAGCAGCATCTGGTCCCCTCCCATATGAGGCCTAGCGAAGCAGCCACAACGTGATAATTCCGAGGAACCACGCTGATCTCATGAAGAAGACGCTGGTACGGATGGCCTGCGGGCCAGGGGAACCGCCCAGCGTTGCCACTGCGGCCAGTGCCGGGCAGACGAAGGTGACCGCGAGGGCCAGCAGGTACGGCCCTGGGTGCGGACTCGCGATGCTGGCGGTGCTGGCGGCCAGGATGAGCAGGGCAATGAGACCCCGGAAGAGAAGTACGGCCGCGTGGGCACCGGCCCAGGTCGCGAACGTGCGAATCCGGCTGACCTCGTCCGAGGCGCGATCGGCGATCGTCTTCAGCGTTTCGTAGGCCAGCATGAAGGTGAAAGAAAGCCCGACCGCGATCCAGGCCAGGGCGTCGGGTCGCCCGGCAATCAGGGCACCGAAGAGTATGGGCGAGCTGGCGCAGCAGGCCACGATGCAGTTGCCGAGCAGCACCGTGCCCTTGGCGCGATAGGAGTACCAGAACGCCAGGGCCAGCAGGCCGAGGGTCCAGAGCGCGGCGTACTTCCCCAGCGGCGCCGCCGTGACCAGGGCCAGGGCTCCCGCGCAGGCCGCAACCGCCAGCGCGGCCTGCGCGGAGATCCGGCCGGCCGGCAGCGGTCGGCCCGGCTTGGCCAGCGTGTCGGTGTCGATATCCAGGACGTCATTGATCGCGTTCGCGGCCGCGACGGCAAAGAACATGCTGAGCATCCCCAGCGCGACCGACGCGACGGGTGGCCCACTGGCTCCGGAGGCCAGGTGCATCCCCAGCCGGACGCTGACGCCGCCGACCAGGCAACTGGGCAGCCGGATCAGCACGATGAGATCTGCCAGCCGCCGACCGGCTGACTGCCGCTCGGCTATTCGTGGCGGAGCCTGCGACGTCAGGTGGTCCCGCGCGGTCATGACCGGCCGGCCGGAGCGACGATCAGCTCGACCAGTTCGGCAAAGCTCGCCGGATCGCTGCTGCGCACGTCAATGGCCGGCTCGGCCAGCTCGGTGGCGCGCTCGGAAATTTCCTTTCGCAGCTTTCCGTCGACGTCGTGCTGGCGCATGAGCTCGAGCAGCCAGTCCCAGTCGCGGCCGGCGGGATGGTCGCCCGCCAGTGCGCGCGCCACTCGGTCCATGTCGTGCTGGCGCCCCTGATCCCGCAACTCGGAGAGCAGGCAGATGAGCGGCCCGGTCATCTTGCCCTCGCGGAAATCGTCGAACCGCGGCCGGCGCAGGATGGTCTCGTCGCCGAACACGTCGAGGTAGTCGTCCACCATCTGGTAGAGGGCCCCGAACGCGATGCCGTAGTCGCGGGCGGCGGTGATCACCGTCGCGCCAGCCCCGGCGGCGCAGGCGCCGATGGCGGCCGCGCAGCCGAATAGCGCCCCGCTCTTGCCCGCGATCATCCGGTCGTAGGGGAATTGGCGGTAGGACGGATACCACTTCTCGTGCCAGCCGATGTCGATGCTCTGGCCAAGGATCAGGTGGGTGGCGGCCTCGTCTAGCTCCTGATGCATGCGCAGTCGCTGCGCGGGATCACCATTGGTGTCGCCGTAGATCACGTGATAGGCGAGCGAGCGCACGAAGAGGGCGACGTTGACGGCGGTGCTCGGACTGACGCTGGCGCTGACGGTTGGCTCGCCGCGTCGGATCTCGGAATGGTCCTGGACATCGTCGAGGATCAGCGACGCCGTGTGGTAAAGCTCGACGCTGGCCGCCCCGCGCACCGCGATGCGGGGATCGCCGCCCAGGTACTCGGCCATCGTCAGCGCCAGCAGCGGCCTCAGGCGCTTTCCGTGTCGCTCGATCTGCGCCTGGGTCAGCGTCCACAGCCGGTCGATATCCGCGCTGCGCCATCGGGCCAGTTCGTCCAGCATCAGCCGATCCAGCTCAGCCAGGTGCGTCGCGTATCTCGCGTGCAGGGCGGCTAGCATGCCGGGCTCGTGGTGAGATCGCCGACCGCTGCCCCGGCTCGCGGCGGAAGAAGGGAGACGGCTCGTTCCACGTACCGCGGGTGATGAGCGTAAAGGAATTTGAACAGCCGGCGACCCTCGGCAGAGGGCGCGGCATGGGCATCGACGAAGGCCAGGCACCGTTCCCTGGCCGCTGCCTCGTCGCCGAGGCGGGTGCCCAGCAGCGAAAGCGCGCAGCTCATGTAACGCCAGTAGCTCTGCCGCCGCCGATCCCAGGCGGACGTCCGAAGCTCCGGGCGAGCCTTGAGGGGCGCCAGGGCGATCACCGCGCCGATAAAGTCAACGTACTCGGGTCGCATTCCGCTGAACCCATCGTGATACCGGCCCAGCAGGCGGGCCTGGCGGCGAACCTGGGGGTTTCTTATCCCGCCGCGCCAGGGATCTTGTGCCGCGCAGCCGGTGATATTCATGAGAAACGTCCGCTCTCGCTCGCCGTCCAATGCGGAGCGGGCCGGTCGTCCGCTACGCGAGCGGACATCCAGGAGCACCGGCAGGGACAGGTAGATGAGGAACACATACGCGCCCGCCGTCCCGGCGGTGGTCGGCTCCGACCATATGGCCCGGGTGATGTCCAAGTCGCGCAGATAGCCGGGGGACGCGATGTACGCTTCGGCGTCCACGGCGATCAGGTTTCTTCAGCTGACAGAGGAATAAAAGGCAATGCGGGCCCCACTTTCTTCCCCCGGCGCTGGTCGGCCCGTAGGCGGCCGCCGGGAGGTATCAACGTGCCGGACCATAGCATACGCTCCCGTTCACTCCCAGAGCGCTATCTAGTTCTATGTATAGGAGTTTCAGTTCTCGGATGTGTTATCCCGGCAATCACGTTTCCGCGCCGGTGGGTCGGCCTTGAGCCGTGCCGCCGTCCGGGCCAGCCGGGTCGCCTCGGCGCCTTCGGCGCTGAACCACGACAAGATGCGCGCGGTTGTCCATTCGGGATCTTCCAATTGAGGGACATGACCGATCCCCTTCGCGACCTCGAAGTGCCAGGCCGGATTGGCCAGTGCCGTTGCCCGCGCGGCGCCTATGGGCACGAATCTGTCCCGGTCACCGTGCAGCATCAGTACCGGCACGCTGATCCGGCTGAGCATGGCCGCGAATTGCCGGCGCCGTCCTACGGTGAGCGTCAGCGATCGGGCCGCGGTCAGCATGTCGGCGTTCATCTCGCCGTTGTCCAGCCGCGTCCGCACGGCTGCGAGGTTGCGCTCGATCGTCTGTGGCTGGATCCGGGACGCCCGCTCATAGCCGCTGGGCCAGTCGCACGGCCTGCTCCAGCGTCCGCTGGCCCCGCTGGCTGGCCTGGCCAGGGGTGCTGGCCGTCTGAATCAGCCCGGCGACCATATCCCCCAGCCGCAGACGGCCGCCCGTCCGCTCGAACTGCCAGGGTACCGCGGGATCGATGAGGACCAGGCCCGCCGTGCTGGCGCTGTCCTCCGCCGACAGCATCGCGGCGATGGTAGCGCCCATCGAGTGGCCGATTACGATCGCGGGCGCCCCCGTGACCTGGGCGAGGAAACGGCGCAGCAGCACCTTGTTGGCCCCGAGGGTCACCGGCCGGGGACTGCCGGGCGTGCTGCCCGGGGTGCGACCGAAGCCAGGCAGGTCAAAGGCGATGACGCGGCCAATCCGCGCCAGTGCGGGTGCCACGGCGGCCCAGCTCGACAGCGAACCGCCCAGGCCGTGAATCAGCACTATGAGCGGCCCGTCTTCCGGTCCGCCATGGTCGACGTAATGTATTAAACCGCCGATATCGGCCCATTGCGACGACGGCGCGTTCTCTGCGCCCCCTGGTACCACGTGACGACGGTATCTCATACGTCCGGCTATCGGCACGTATCCGGCTCGCTGGCATCTTGGGGCGTGGTCAGGCCAGCAGTGCTCGGGTCGATCGATCGTGCCAGCCGCCCGGTATCCGCGCGGTCTGTGTACTCCTATGCACTTACCTCAATGGTCCGGTAACACTAGAGTTCGCCCATGGCCGATGAAAACGGTCGAAGGGATGATCCGGGAGGCTGGATACTATCCCCCGACTACGATAGGGCGGTAAAGGATCGCCGACGTACCCTGGTCCTCGGCTTCCTTGCGCTAGGGGTCGGAACGGTGGCCTGGGTCAGCCCACTTGCCCGCGGGGAAGCTCTCCACCTGATCGAGGCCGGAGCCGTATGGTTCGTGTTAGCTGGCACCGTTGCCTACTTCCGGTACTATGCCGCGCTTCGCCGCTACCAGGAAAAGCAGGAATCCGCAGACCTGGCCGCCGGAAGCGCGGTTCCTGGATTTCCGTACGAGCTGATGCGCAGCCGAAGGCAGATGGCCAAGAACATCTTGATGTACGGCAATCAGGCCAGGAACTCGGATCGCAACAGCCAGGCCGCGATGATCCTCGGGCTGCTCATCCTTACCGGCGCTGCGGCCGCCCTGATGCTGGTGAAGAGCAGATCCGCCCAAGTCGTGTTCGGTGGCGTTGGCGTCGTTGGCGCCGCGTACGCAGCGTATATCTCGAGGACCTTCAATGCGGTACGTGAGTCCGCGCTGGAGCGTTTCGACCGGGTCTCATCGCGGATGGAGCGCGAGGACGACTTCCTGCTCGCTGAGCGAATGATCCACGACATACCCAAGATTGATAATCCTGAGCTTCAGGCAATGATGCGAGAGATCCTTGAGGCCAGGCTCTTTGCCATTCGGAGCCATCCAGAGTCCGCCCAGGCTGGTGACCGGCCCGCTCTACCCGCTCCCAGGCGCAAGACAATTACCGTCAGGAAGGTAGTGCGCGGAGACCGGCGCCTAGGCCATGGGAACCGCCCGCCCGCGAGACCCTCGCCGGCGCGCCCTGGCCTTCAGGAGGCAATGGAAGCGATACAGGCGCTGTTGCAGACATTCGGTGTCCGGCTGTCCCCGGACGGCGAGGCCTGGCCAGCCGATGACGATGAGGAGGAGCCGCCTGCGCGCTGAGCCCATGAACGCAGGTCCGTGGCGCCACGCTGTCCTAAAGCTGGCCTCAGGCGCCGACGGTCCCGTCAATGCCCTCGCGCAGGAAGTCCGCGTGCCCATTGTGGCGGCCGTATTCGAGCAGCGCGTGGACCATGACCATCCGCAGGGAGACCTCGTCCGCCCACCGGGGCTGATACCCGGCCAGGTCCAGCGACTCCGCGTCCCGCTCGATGCGGCGCGAGTTCCCCCCTCCCCCACCTCCTTCACTCTGTCGAAGGCCGCCTGGAAGTCCATGGCACGGTCGGACCAGACCATCGGAGCGCCGTGGCCGTCGAACACCCGACGGAACCAGGCCCGTTCGACCTGGCCATGTGGCGGATTAGGGCGAGCAGCGAGAGCGTGGACGGCGGCTCGACTGCTGGCGCAGTTGATCGTACGTGAGATGCTGGCCGCAGCCCGCCAGCGCGTGCCCCAGAACAGATCATCCATTCGGCGCGGCAGCGACCGCGTCCCACGGGACCAAGAATCGCACGCACGCAGGCGGCTCGGCGAGCGTTCTCCCGAACACCCTCCCTCACACAACGTCACGCTGAGGACCACAGTGCCTGCTACGTCGTCGCGCGAGGGAGCGCTCCGTACGCGGCAGAACCGGGCGTTGGGAGCGGCGCGACGCTGCGGCCGAGGTGGCTGAGTGGGCGGTTACGCTTCTGGCCATGCGCTGCCTGTTCCACGTCACTTCGGTCCGGAACCGGGATTCGATTCTGCGGCATGGCCTGGACTGGACGCGAATGGGCGCTGCTCCGGGCATCGCCGGCAGCCGCGGGGCTGAGGAGGACGGCGTGTTCTTGTGCCGGGACGAGTCCGACGTCGGTTTCTTCGTCCAGATGAACAACACCGGCGGCCCGGTAGATGCCTGGGCTGTGCGCGGGATCGATGAGCAGCGGCTCATCACCACCGGATCGGGCTTCAGCTACTTTCCTGACCGGATCCCGTGCCACCCAGCTCACCCCGCTTGAGCGGCCACCGCCGGACCCGGCGTTGGCGACCCCGCCCACACGTCCTCAAAATGATCATGGGGTAGTCACGTAGTCATGAGCCACCCGCTGGCCGGGCTGCTCGCCGTCGGGATCGCGGCGGTGATCGCAGGGTCGAGGTCGTTCGCCGCGATCGGGCAGTGGGCCGCCGATGCCGGCCCGGAGGCGCTCGCCGTGCTGGGCGCGGTCCGCGGCGCGGCGGAAGAATCGACGTTCCGGCGGGCCTTTGCCCTGGTCGGTCCTGATGTCGTCGACCGGGTCCTCGGTGCCTGGCTGTGGACGAGGGCGATGCGGGCAGGCGGCAGGCTGGCGATCGCCATCGACGGGAAGACCGTCCGCGGCGCGAAGAACAAGGCCGGGAAGGCCCCGCACCTGGTCGCTGCGCTGGCGCACGGGATCGGCGCGGTCCTCGGGCAGGTGTGCTATGAGGCAGCGTGACCTTCTGGCCGGTCAACTGAACCGCGATCACGGTAACCCTCGCCGACGGGCCGGTACGGCCATCAGACGGACCAAGACTAGGTGCCGGGACGTGCCGTGAAATTCATCCGGGCGCGAGCAGTGTCACCTGCTCACGGCTCGTCCAGGTGACATCTGGGTGACGAATGATCTTCGACGCCGCCTAGCCCGCTCTGATCACGGCCCTGACCTGCCGTTATGCGTGGAGCTATGGGGATTCGAACCCCAGACCCCCTCCATGCCATGGAGGTGCGCTACCGGACTGCGCTATAGCCCCTTGATTGTGAAGTCGTCCGCCCAGCGTATCCCAGACTTCTGATTGCTGGCTCGCAGGATGACCCGCAGGCGTCCTTCCCGTGTTCCGACGACGTCAACGGGCACTAAGTATGCATCATCGAAGCCCGGACACCAAACTCCGAAGTAGTCGACTTCTCCGGCGTAACTTGACCGCTCGCCGGTGGCGTGGTTGAAGCTAGCGGCCCGCCTTCGCCAGCCCCACGCGTCCACGATGGCGGAGATCACCCGCGATCCGGGCACTCCGACCGAGTGGGCGATCTCGGGCCACACGGGCTCGCCGGGGACGCCCTCAGCAGGGACGACATGCTCGACGCGATATCCCTCTACTGGCTCACCAACAGCGCGGCGTCGTCCGGCCGCATCTACTGGGAGAACAAATCGGGCACTTTCGCCGGCCCGAAGCTGACGCTTCCGGTCGCGGTGACCGTCTTCCCGAGGGACATCCCGCGCCTGCCACGAAGCTGGATCGAAGACACCTACAGCAATCTGATCCACTACGGCGAGGCCGGCAAGGGCGGCCACTTCGCGGCCCTGGAACAGCCCGAGATCCTGGTCAGCGAAATCCGCACCGGCCTGCGCACCCTTCGTTCCTGACGCCAGCGCGCGAGCTCAGGAGCACACGCGTACCACTCGGGCTTCACTGAGTCGACCAAAGGCGCTGGCGGTGCAGCATGCCTTACCAAAGGCGTGACGTTTCTGCATCAATAGATCGGTGCTGCTTCGGGGCCCTTTGGTGGTGACACTTCGCCTCGATGTTTGAGGCCTGGCCCGCTTCGACCCGGTTGATCCTCGTGTCCGTCTCGCGATCGCGAAGTGGCCACCGGATGCGCCGCGGGGCGCGGTGAGTACGTTCTGCCTCGAGTACGCCATCTCCGCGGAAGACCTTCTACGCGATCCGGCGACGGGCGCTCGAGGAGGGCAGGCCGCGGCTCTTGAGCCGCGCAGCCGATGGCCCCGGTCGAGCCTGAACCGGATCGCCGAGGACATCAAGAAGCAGGCGATCGGGTCCGCGCCGCATTGGAGCAGTCCGGGTTGGATCACGGGCCGATCAGCGTCCACGAGAAGATGCGCGACTTGGGAATGACCCCGGTTCCCTCGACAGCGGCGCTGGCGCGAATCTTCCGCGACGCGAACGTCGCCCGGGCCGAGCCGCGGAAGAAGCCGCGGGCCCCCTACCGACGATTCGTCTATCCCGCCCCGAACGCGTGCTGGCAGCTGGACGCGGGGCGCGGTCGGAGACTTTCAGTCCATGGTCGCGAGCCCAGGCCCGGACCTGGCGTCAGGAACGTCCACGCAGCTATCTCCGTGTATCGCTGGCTTCTCCGCTGGACAGGCCTCGCCGTTGCTCCTGCCCAGTGACTAGCCAAGTGATTCCCCATAGCTCCACATGCTCACAGCAGCTTCCCCGGCTGACACGCTCGACGTCCTCAACCGACTCCTGTCGCACCGACACCTGCAGCGCCGAAGATCGCTTCAGGAGATCGATCGGCGCATCATGTACAGCTGGTGACCACCGCGGGCCTTGTACTCGGCAACCAGCTCTATGCGCGGGCCTAGGAACTCTGATCGCTACCGCCACCACTGGCCGGAGCAGGGTAGTCGCAGGCCGGGCGCCGCGAGTCGAAGGCGCCTCGCGCGGGCGCGGGCGTCCGAATTGACTATTCGTCAGGTCCGTGACTGCGACTGGCCGGTCGTCCGCTCGAGACTTGGCTAGGTAACCGAGACATGAGGATGGACATCGACTCCACCGAGCCACCGCCGTAGGGCTGGCGCTGCGGAGGCACCGGCACCATGACGACATGATCTTGGAGTCGTGCCTGTACCGCTCCCTGACACGCCGCAACGGCCACCCGGTGATCAAGCGGACGTCACGCTACTATGCGGGACCCTGGCTGGATCCCCGACCGCCGAGGCGGGCCTGCGCCGTCCGGTGCTAATTCCCGATACAGCGGAAATTGGCGGCCGAATCTTTTCTGCTGGCCGGGCGTCATTCGGAGGTCGGCCCGATAGTGCTTCCACGGCCGACCGGGGCGCGCTACGGTCGTGGTCATTCCCCGCCCGAATGTCGGCGCGGTGAATTCACCGAAATTGGCGCGAACAATTCCAGATTTGGCCCGCGCGCGGCCTTTTTGCGAGAAGAGACATTCATGCGGAACGCTACCCTCTTGCGTGCAGTGGCGGTCACCTTGCCGGTCCTGCTCATCACGCCGACCGTGACGGCACGGGCGCAGAGCCTGGCCAGCGGCCGGGCGGCCCACGCCACCGGGCGGGCCCAGGCGTTATCGCGCGACGTCACCGACAAGGTGATCGTCGTGCTAAAAGATCAGCTCATCGGCCTTCCGGACACGGCCAGCAACTCGGCCCGCCGGGCCGCCGACATCAGGTCGCTGCAGCGAGGCGCCCTGTCCGAGCTGAACGCCACGCACGCCCGCCACGTCCGCAGCTTCTCGCTCGTCAACGCGATTGCCGCCACCGTCTCACCCGCCGAGGCCAAGCGGCTGGCCGCGAACCCGGCCGTGGCGGAGGTGGTGCCAGACGGGCCGGTGGTGGCGCCCGCCGCTACCCCGGTCACGACAGGGCCCGCGGCGCCGCGGCCGCCCAGGCCCCTGGCGAGAGCGTGCCCGCGCAAAGGGCGCGTCCAGCTCAATCCCCAGGCGATCGAGTCCATCCACGCCGCCACCCAGAGGGACCGGGGACCGGCCGCCCAGAACCTGGGCTACACCGGGGCCGGCGTCAAGGTGGCGTGGATCGCGGACGGCATCGACATCAACAACCCCGACTTCATCCGCGCGAACGGCCAGCATGTTTTCGTCGACTACAAGGACTTCAGCGGCACGGGCACGAACGCACCCACCGACGGCGGCGAGGCCTTTCTCGACGCCAGTTCCATCGCCGCCCAGGGCCGGCACACGTACAACGTGGCCGGCTACGGCTTCGGTCTGTCCAGGCCGTGCCTGATCCGGATACTGGGGGCGGCACCAGGCGCCAGCCTGGTCGGGCTCAACGTATTCGGCTCCGCGGACTTCGCGTCCGCCTCGGTGGTCCTCGACGCGATCAACTACGCGGTCACGGTCGACCACGTCAACATCCTCAGCGAGTCGTTCACCGCGAACCCGTTCCCGGACGAGGGCCGTCTCGACGTGGTCAAGCTGGCCGACGACGCCGCGATCAGGGCCGGCGTGACCGTGACGACGGGCAGCGGCGACGCCGGGCCGACCAGCACGATCGGCTCGCCCGCCTCCGACCCGAAGATCATCACCGCGGGCGCCTCGACCACCTACCGGGCCTACGCGCAGACGGGCACCGGCGGCATCACCTTCCCCGGAGTGAAAGGCTGGGACAACAACAATCTCAGCGCGCTCAGCTCGGCGGGCTTCACCCAGGACGGCCGCACCGTCGATCTTGTCGCGCCCGGCGACGCCAACTGGGCACTGTGCACCGCCGACCGGGCCAAGTACGCCGACTGCGTCAACTTCGCCGGAAAGGCGTCCCCGGTCCAGTTCCAGTACGGCACGAGCGAAGCCGCGCCGCTGACCGCGGGCGTCGCGGCGCTGGTGATCCAGGCCTACGCCCGGAGTCATCACGGCCGCCGTCCGTCCCCGGCGACCGTGAAGCGGATCATCGTCTCCACCGCGCAGAACATCGGCGCGCCCGGCGACCAGCAGGGCGCGGGCCTGCTGGACGCCTATCAGGCCGTGCTAGCCGCCGCCTCCTATCGCGGCCGGACCAGGCCGCCGGCAGGCCATGCCGTGCTCCAGAGCCCCGGTCAGCTCAACGCCGTCGCCCGGCGCGGCACCACCGAGCACTTCGCCGAGACGCTGACGAACGGCGGTGCCAGGCGGGTCACCGTCGGCCTGTCCAGCCGGACCCTGTCGCCCTACCGGAACGTCCTGTCCCGGTCATTGTCGCTGTCGAAGGCGAAGGAGAAGACGGTCCGGTTCACGGTGCCCAGGGGCCAGGCCCGGCTGAGCGTGTCGCTTGCGCTGAAGGGGCCGGTCTTCATCAGCCTCATCACGCCCGACGGCCGCCTGGCCGAGTACAGCAACCCCCAGGGCACCGGCAACTTCGGCAACGCCCAGGTCGCTTATCCGGCGCCCGGCCGGTGGCGGGCGGTCGTGGCCACGGAGTCGTCGCGCAAGGCCGTCCCGGCCAGGTTCCAGGCCAGCATCGCCACCTGGCGGCGCTTCGGGAGACTGTCGGCGAACTCGGTGACGCTGCCGCCTGATGCCTCGCGCACCTTCACGCTCACCGTCTCGACCCCGGCCCAGCCCGGCGACCAGGCCAGCTCCATCATCCTGCACAGCTCCGCCCGGCAGCCGGCCTTCGCAGCCGTGACCTCGGTTCCGGTCACGCTGCGCTCGCTGCTGCCGGCACCGGCCCCGACCACGACCGCGACCGGCACCCTGACCGGCGGCAACGGCCGGACTCCCAGCACGGGCCAGACCGCCTACTACCAGGTCGACGTGCCAGGCCGGGCTCAGCGCCCTGAACGTCCAGGTGAACACCCCCAGCGCCAGCAACACGCTGCTGGCCGAGCTTGTCGACCCGGTCACCGGCCAGGCGGTATCGACCGCGGCCAACTCGATCCCTGGGCCGGTCAACGGCGGGACCGGCCTCGTGTCCCAGGTCGGTGCCCAGCTGCACGTCCTGAACCCGGCCGGCGGGCGGTGGACACTGGTAGTTAACTTCTTTAACAAGGTGTCCGGCAACGCGGTCGCCCAGCCCTTCCGGGTGGGTATCAGCGACCGGCCGGTCCCGGCCTCGGCGTCGGGCCTGCCCGACTCGACCAGCACCAAGCTGACCGCGGGCACGCCCGTGACCGTCGGCCTGCAGGTCACCAACCGGGGCAGCACGCCCGAGGCGTATTTCGTCGATGCCCGCCTGGGCACCACCGTCACGACCGGGCTGGCCGCCCAGAACACCGCGACGCTGAAGCTGCCGAACACCACCGGGATCATCCCGACCTACCTGGTCCCGTCGCACTCCACCGCGATCAGGGCCGCGGTCACGGCCGCGGTCCCGGTGCTGTTCGACTTCAGCTGGGCGTTCGGGGATCCCGACCTGATCTCGTCGGAAGGCCGGTCGGCCGTGGGGAACTTCGCCGCGCCGCAGATCGCGGCCGGCGACTGGAACATCACGCCGCTGCTGCCGGGCCCGTTCGGCGCCAGGCCGGCCAGAACCAGGATCGCCACTACATCGATGACGGCCACGGCCGCCGCCTTCGACCCGGCGTTCAGCTCCCCGACCGGGGACCTGTGGCTCAGGAGCGTCCACCCGGCCAGCCACTTCACGCCCCGGGTCGTGCAACCGGGCCAGACCATCACCATCCCCGTCACCCTCACGCCCGCGGGCAGCCCGGGCAGCATCGTCACCGGGACCATCTACATCGACGACTCGTCGCTCATTCCCGCCGCGGCGACCTTCGATGGCCTGACCGGCGATGTTGCTGAGGGCAGCGACGTCGCCAGCTTCAGCTACGCCTACCGCATCAAGTAGGGAGGCTTAGCGAGCCGGCCTGATGGAAGGCGCCCTGCGATCCGGGCAGCGCGCCGCCACCGAGGTACTCGCTGCACAGGCCAGAGCCTGATGAACAGCCTGGCGGGATCAGGCCGCGGTAATGCGGTGCGGGGGAGCACTGCCAGATGCAGAAAGCGCGCGAGAGAAGCACGACATGGCGTAAGGGCAGTCCTGATCGGACACGGCATCGGCCAGCCAGTCGGCGTGAGCCCGTGGTCGGCGATGCGGCACGATTCACGGTGGCTCATAACAATCCATCTGACCGCCGAACGACCTCGATCGATGGCTGAGCCCAGCCGCGCCGAACGGCGGTTGGCGCGGGCGTTGGCGCATCAGGCACCGGCGGCTGCCGGTGTCACTCCATGGCTGCGCCGCCGCCGCCAGGATGCGTGAGCCGCCCGGTCGGGCTGGGATCCTGCCGAAAGTGAGGGCTGGGTCGCCTGACCGGGTCCGAGCATGCGGATCTGCTGGGGCGGCTGTGCGGGCGCCGGTACCGGGTGCCAGGGTGCCTGCATGGCCAATCGACTGACGGGATCAGGGTCGACTGCGCGGATCAAGCGCGGCTGGCATCCTTCTGGAGCGCACTGCTGGACACGGGGATGACCGGCGAGCACGGTGACGATGCCGGATGGGCCACCGTCGGCTCACGGCTGGATGACCGGCCGCGGCTAACGTTCCAGCGAGTGGCCGAGCCGAAGGCCGCAAAGGTGCTGCCCAGTGCCTAGAGGTCACGTTCCAGACGTGCTGCGACCTCCCGATAGCGGCTGACCGGCACCAGATGCACACCCTCGAAGGCTCCGCTGTCGCGGATGGCCAGGATCTGCTCGCACGCCGCGTCCACCCCGGCGCCGCGGTCACGCTCAACGTCATCGACCAGCTGGCCGGGGATATCGATGTCCGGGATAGCGGCCGCCAGGCTGCGGGCCATGCCCGCGCTGGCCAGCACCATCACCCCCGCATAGACCGGAACCCGCAAGTCGGCGCTCTCGCGCCACCGCAACAGGGCATCAACTGAAAAACTGACCTGCACGAATGCGAAGTCGGCTGCGAGCTTCCACGCAGGAACCGGGCGCAGGCCCGACGTGACCCCGACGCCAAACGGCCGGCAGCCGGCGAACGCCGGATCCCCTGTCGCACGGCGCGCTTCCTCGATCATGGTCCGCACCGTCAGCTCGCTGGTCCGCCCGCCGACGGTGGGCTTGTCGCCATAGACGAACAAGAACCGGTCCACCCCATACGCGGCCGCTGTGAGCAGATCCCGGCGGAACCCCAGCAGGTTGCGATCCCGGGAGTTCAGGCACGCGATGCCACGGGCACCCATCGCCTGCACCTCATGCGCGACCGCCACGCTCGACACCGTCGCCCGCCCGATGTGGTTGTCGGGAATCAGGAATGAATCCGCGACCAGGCTCAGCACCCCGATCTGGTGACGCACCCGCGTCAGGTCCGGGCGAGTAGGCGGCTCGATCTCACAGACCAGCTCGAAACGACTGTCAGCCATGCCGTGACCCTACAGACAACACTCCAGGCCCGCTCAGGGCGCTGCCGCGCTGAAGACCGGGATGCCCGGCTTAGCCGCGGTCGTGGAGGGTCACCTGGTAGCCGTCGGGGTCGGCGAACGTGAATGTGCGGCCGAACGGCCCGTCGACGGGCGCTGAGACGATCGTCGTGCCGGCGGCGGCGAGGGCGTCGTGGATGTCCTGCGCGTCGGGGGCGTGCAGCCACAGCGCCATTCCCTGGCCCGGCTGCGCGATCGCGTCCAGGTCGGTGCCCGCGACGACGTCGCGGACGGCGAACGCGATCGGCTTGGTGTCGAACACGACGGCGTGCGGCGGTCCTGCGGAGCGCTTCAGCCCCAGGTACTGCTCGTAGAAAGCGGCGGAACGCTCCAGGTCGCGCACCTGCAGTGAAACGAAGTCGGGTCCGGTGACGGCCACGATCCTTACCTCCTCATTGGATGTCAGTCTTCTGACATACCGCAATGTATGTCAGACTACTGACATGAGTCAAGGCGAGCCCGGAATCGAGCTGGACACATCGCTGGGGTACATGCTGAAGGCGGCCGCGAGCGCCCTGCACTCGGCCCTGGAGGCCGTGCTGAGGCCGCTCGGCATGACGATCACCCACTACTCCTGCCTGGAGCTGCTCGCCCAGCGGCCGGGCCTGTCGAACTCCGAGCTGGCCCGCGGCGCCTTCGTCACCCGGCAGTCGATGAACGTGCTCCTGCAGGCCCTCGAACGCCAGGGACTCGTCGTCCGCCCGGAACAGGCACCCGTCGGCAGGGCCCTGCCGGCCGAGCTGACCGCCCGCGGGCGCCGCCAGCTCAAGGCGGCCAGCGCCGCGGTTCGCCGCGTCGAGCAAGACATGCTGGCCAACCTGGATACCGGCGAGCAAGATCAGATGCGGCGCCTGCTCACCGCGTGCATCGCCGCACTCACCGAACCGCCCGCACCGGCGACATGACTGCTCCGGACCGACCGCCGGATCAGGGCACCTGGCGCAGGCAGCAACGGGCCTGGCAGCACGCGGATTAGCTGATGGCCGCTGACGCATGCTGAGATGCTTGAGGCGTGATCGGACGCTTCGAAAAGACAGTCATCGACTGCCCCGACCCGCGCGCTCTCGCGGAGTTCTACTGCCAGGTGCTGGGGATGAGAATCAATGAAGACATCGATGGCTGGGTGGTCATCGGCCTGGAGCCCGGTCTCCGGCAGCTGGGCTTTCAGCGGGCTACCGAATGGGTTCCGCCGCGCTGGCCTGACCCGGCCTATCCCCAGCAGTTGCACCTCGACATTCGCGTGAGTGACGCCGACCAGGCTGAGCAGGAACTAGTCGCCCTGGGCGCCACCCGTGTTCCAGGGGAACGCGAGACGGGCTTCCGGGTCTTCACTGACCCCGTCGGTCACCCGTTCTGCATCGTCTTCGGTCACCACAGCACACGCTGACGTCAGTCAGGACGGCGGCTGGCGGCTGCTCCAGCGTCGCTGAGGTGATGGAGGATCTGGCGGAATGACTCGACGAGGCTTTCTTCGCTGTAGCCGAGATCGGTCGCTGCGCAGAAGTCCCTGACCAGGCCCTGGACTCGCCGCAGATTGGGCCGGGGCATCGACGGAAATAGGTGATGCTCGATCTGGTAGTTAAGGCCGCCGAGCATGAAGGTGGTGAGCCGGCCGCCCCTGATATTCCGGGCAGTGACCACCTGGCGGCGGGCGAAGCCGGCCGCTGTCGCGGATTCGATGATCGGCATCCCCTTGTGGTTGGGCGCGAAACTCATGCCCAGGTACACCGAGAAGACCGCCTGCTGTACCGCGATGAAAGCGAGTGCCCTGAGCGGGGAGAGCACCCACAGCACCACCGTCAGGTACAGCGCGGCATGCAGCACGATGAGAGAGGCTTCTACCGCCGAGGCATGGTCTCGCCGCCGCGCAAGCCGCTTGATCCCGAGTACATGCATACCGCCGCTTCGCAGCACCATGAGGGGGAAGAAGAGCGGCGCCTGCCAGCGCGCCAGCCACGTTGCCACAGGGCCGCGCCCGTTTCCCGCCGCGTCAGACGAGGGCAGGGCGGATCCTTCGCCGATATCGGGGTCACGGCCCATCTCGTTGGGATGCGCATGGTGAGCGTTGTGCTTGGGAACCCACCAGCCAAAGCTCAGCCCGATAAGCGCGTTCCCCACGATGAGGCCCAGCATGCGATTGCGCCGGCGTGTGCCGAACACCTGGTTGTGCCCCGCATCATGGGCGATGAAGCCCAGCTGGGTGAACATCACCCCCACCAATGCGGCGACGGCGAGGGCCGTCCACGAGTTGCCGACGATGACGAACAGGGCCCATCCAGCGAAGAAGGCGAAGATCGTCAGGGCGATCTTCACCCGGTAGTAGCCGGGCCTGCGATCGAGCAGACCCATCGCCCGCACCTGCAGCGCCAGCGCACGAAAGCCAGCCGTCGAAGGATCGACGGCAACAGGCAGCCCGTCTGCGGTTAAGGTACGGCCGGACGGCAGAGCAGCAAAGCCGGGTGCTGTTCTCATCGTCGCTTTGTCCTCCCGGGCTTCTCCGAGCACACCGCTCGGGATCTACGCCACCAGGGTCTGGAGCAACAAGGCCGCGGCCAGCGCCTACCCGGCATGACCGTACCTGCTCTACCGTACCTCGGCCAGACGGCAAGGCGAGGTCTGCTGAGTCGCGCGATGCAAGCTGCGCGTTTTTGGTCAGGACGTCCCTAGTCTCGCCAGCCGTCCGGGCGCGGCTGGTGCGCTGGCCCGGCCAGCGCGTGGGCCGCGCGGCGGGCGATGCGCGGTTACCTGCGGAGGGCGACGGCGGCGACGTCGGAGGTCGAGGAGATCAGCGTGGTGGCGCCGGACTCGACCTTGACCGGGATCCGGGCGATGTGCCTGGTCCCGTCGCCCACGGCTCCGGACTTGCCTGCTCCCCATGCGTACACGTGGCCGGCCGTCGAAATGCCGTAGGAGGTATCGCCGCCGCTGGCCACGGCCTGGTAGGTCACGCCGTGCGGCGGGGAGATCTTCACGGGCGACGGCTCGGCGGCGCGCTTGCCGTTGCCGAGCTGGAAGGCGCCGTCTGCGCCCCAGGCGTACACCGAGCCGTCTGACAGCAGCACCAGGGTCTGACCGTCATCAGGGGCATTCCCGCCCTCGAAGGCGTGCCTCACGCGATGCGGAAGCCTGACCCGCACGGGCACGTCCGATGACCGGCCGGTGGTCCCGTTGCCCAGCTGTCCCTGACTGTTCAGGCCCCAGTCGTAGTAGTCCCCGTCACCCAGCAGGGCCCCGGTATTGCCGAACCCGGCCACCAGGGCGGTGACCGACGAGCCGCTCAGTCCTTTCACCCGCACCGGGACCTTGCTCGTCTTGGTGGTGCCGTCACCCAGCTCGCCGTAAATGCCCATCCCGCAGGAGTACAGGCGGCCGCCTGCGTCGTAGGTGGCGTGGTCGGCGGCCCCGGCCACGGCGGTCACGTGGCTGAACGGGAGCCTGACCGGAGTGCGGTGCTCGGTGGAGTTGCCCAGGCACAGGTCGCCGCTCCCGTTGGCCCCCCAGCCCCAGGCATGGCCCGTGGCATCGATGGCGAAGGCGGTGTCCCAGGGATCAGAATTGACCGCTATCGACGCGATCGTGACGCCTGCCGGGAACTTCACCCGGACGGGAGTGGTGAAGGAGTTCGCGCTCCGGCCATCACCCAGCTGCCCGCGAGTCCCCGTGCCCCACGCGTAGACCGAGCCGTTGGTCAGCAGCGCGTACACGGTCGAGTTGGAGGTGCCGACCTCGGCAACCGGGGCGGGCAGGGTCACGGTGACCGGTGACAGGTGCCGTGAGCTGCTCCCGGCGAACGAGCCCCAGAACGCGACTCTCTGGTCCGAGGCCGACTGCTGGGCTAACGCGGAGCCGCTGGCCAGGACAAGGGGCACCAGGGCCAGGCACAGTCCGGCACCCGCGGTCAGTGCTTTCCTTCTCAGCCCGGGTGCTGTTCCCATCAACGTCATAGGGTGACTGTAGAGCAGACAAGCTATGTCAAAATGCCCGGCCTGTTGATGGCGTGGTGCTGCTCGAACATGAGCTCGTAGCCGTCCAGGTCGAGGCCGTAGAAGATGCGTGCCCAGTAAGCGTCCTGCGGCTCAAGTGTCACCGGCAGTCCCTCGGCGCGCCACAGGTCATAGGTGGCATCCAGGTCCGGCGTCGGGATGGCCAGCACCACCCCCGATCCCAGCGGGCCGCTGAGCGCGGCGTCCCGGCGCTGCGCGCTGTGGTAGCCGTGCTGATACCTGTCCGACAAGATCAGCCAGGTGCGGCCGAACGTCAGGTAGCGAAGCCGAGGCTCGTCGGGCCGGGGGATCTGCCGGAAACCGAGCCTGAGGTACAGCGCGCAGGATGCTTCCAGGTCGCCGACCCGCAGGCCGACCTTCAGCTGCGTCATCCCCCTCGCTGCCACCGGCTACCTCCCTGTGCCGGTCCAGCCGGGCGCCATTCGGCGAGAACCGAGAAGACCGGGAATTAGTTTTTATAGGCGATTGTGGCGTAGTCATAGCACTGGCCGCTGTCGCTGCCCCCGGTGACGAACACTGCGCCGCCGGGCCCGGCCGCCACCGACGTGGCGAAGTCCTGGCTGTTGCCGGTGCCGTTGTATCGCGCGGCCCACAAGCGCGCGCCGTCGGCCGCGCGGTAGGCGACCGTAGCGTAGTCCGTGCCTGAGGTCGCGCCGTCGCTGAATCCCGTGACGAACACCTCGCGGCCACCGGGGCCGGCGGCGACCGACGAGGCGAAGTCGTCGAGGTTGGCGGGGCCGTTGTAGCGGCTCACCCACAGTTGCCTGCCTGTGGTGGCGCGATAGGCGACGGTCGCGTAGTCCTGCCTGGACCTGGCCCCCTGGCTGTGCCCGGTCACGTAGACCTGACGCCCGCCGGGGCTGACTGCGACGGATTCGGGCTCGTCGGTGCTGTTGCCTGAGCCGTTGTAGCGCCTGGCCCACAGTTGCGCACCGGTTGCCGCGTTGTAGGCGACGGTGGCGTAGTCGACGCCGGACCTGCGGCCGTGACTTGGCCCGGTGACGAAGACCTCGCGCCCGCCAGGGGCCACAGCCAGCCCGTGGGCGGTGTCTCCCTGGTTCGCCGGTCCGTTGTAACGGCTCAGCCAGCGCCGCGCGCCGGTGCGCGCGTTGTAGGCAATCGTCACGAAGTCTCTCCCGGTGGCCGCCGCGGTCGTGTAGCTGCCGCCGGTCATGAACACGGTTCCCCCGCCGGGGCTGACGGCCACGGCGCGGGCCTCGTCATAGCCGTTGCCCGGGCCGTTGTAGCGCCGGACCCAGAGTTGCGCGCCGGTGGCGGCGTTGTAAGCGACGGTGGCGTAGTCATGGCCCGATCGGACGCCGGTGCTGCTTCCGGTCACGAACACCGTCCCCCCGTCCGGGCTGACGGCCACCGCGACAGCGTGGTCGTCCCCGTTGCCAGGGCCGTTGTACCGGCTGACCCAGAGTTGCGCTCCCGTGGCGGCGTTATAGGCCACCGTGGCGTAGTCATTGCCCGAGGTGGCTCCGAGGCTGGACCCGGTCACGAACACGGTGGCCCGGTCCGGGCTGACCGCCGCCGCCGCGGCGATGTCGTCGCCATTGCCGGGGCCCCGGTACCGGCTGGCCCACAGCGGGCGGCCGGTGACGGCGCTGTACGCGACGGTCGCGTAGTCGTAGTCGGACGGGAAGTCGCCGCTCATGCTCCCCCCGGTGACGTAGACGGTGCCCCCGCCCGGGCTGACCACCGCCGAGCGAGCAGCATTACAGCCGCTGCTGCCCGGACCGCTGTACTGACTCAGCCACAGCCGGGCGCCGCCGCCTGCGGCAGGCCGGGCGCCGCCTGCGGCAGGCCCGCTGCCGCCGCCGACCGCGCCAGCGGCCGGGCCGGCAGCGCCCAGCCCGGCCGGCAGCGCTACGCAGGCCAGCGCGGTGATCAGCGTCAGGCCGCAGCGGACCGGCCTCCAGGTTCCGCGCATGACTCACCGCATCCTCTCGCGGGCGCCGGGGCACGCCGCCATCAGGCCTGCGATGCACTTTGGCGGGTTAGTATCCGTCCTCCCGCAAATGGCGCAGTCCCCATCAGAACAGTACTACGCATTTGTGCGGCGCTTTTTTTATGTGGTTTTAAATCTGCGTTCGCCAAGCCGGGAGAACGCGCCCAGGTCAGGGCGCACGAAGGCGTCACCGCCAGATTTCGGCGAGCAGCTCCGCGAGGGCTCGGCCTTGGTCGTAGCCTCCTCGCGCGGCCTGCAGACGCGTTGACGGATCCAGCGCATTGGCGTCGAACACGTCACCCGCGCCGCCATCCGGAAAGACGGTCTCGACCCTGCTGCCCCCGGCGCGCAGTTCGTCGACCTGGGTAGCGAGATCCATGCCCCACTCCAGCGGCATCCGTGACCTGCCGCCGAACGGTGACAGCACCAGCACCCGCCCGTATCCGGCCGCCAGGTCGGCGTTCTCATTGCGGCGGTAGCCGCCGTTGATGTATCTGTTCTCGCCGATGCGGTAGGGAGGGAAGGGACCGAAGCCGTTGCTGGTGCTGGCGGCGACGGCGTCCACCAGATCGATTCCGCTGTCGCGGTCGAACACGACCGGTTCCCCGGTATGCGCATCGACAGCCGCGATAAGCACGGGCTGTTGCGGCCAGTGCTGGCTGGGAAGCCGGGCCGCGACGATGTCGCGCCAGCGCGTCTGGCTGGAGCCGTCGGAAGCATCCATTTCGAGCGCCGCGACGCCCATCTTGCGGCGCATGTCGGACGCATCCTCAGCAGAACCGATGATTCCGTTCGACCACTCCATGTAGGTCGGCCCCGTGAAACTCGGAGCGCGTCCCCGGTCCGGTCCGGCGTCGCCAGCCCGGGGCTGAGGCGCCCCGGCGAGGATGGCGGCATACAGTTCGGCCGGCCGTGTCCCGCTGGTGATCTGGGCCGCCACCGTCGATCCTGCCGACGTCCCGATGATGAGATCGGCCTTGGTTACATCAACCCCGGCATCGGACAGGCCGGCGATGAGACCGAGCTGCCACGCATTGCCTGCCGCTCCGCCGCCGGCGAGAACCAGGGCTCGCTTGCC
Source organism: uncultured Actinomycetota bacterium (assembly GCA_963822485.1). Lineage (GTDB taxonomy): Bacteria > Actinomycetota > Actinomycetes > Streptosporangiales > Streptosporangiaceae > DASUBV01. The sequence continues at coordinate 1,277,216 of CAWGHW010000037.1, read as the reverse complement.
TGAGTTGGCCGCCTGTCTTGCGGCGTCGACGTGCTGAGAAGGTGTTGTGTTCATGGGAGTCGCCTTTCGCGGATTGCCTGGCGGGCGCTCCCAATCGCGACTACCTCAGTAGCGCGATCGTGCCTGGCCGGGGAGCACCCACTGCGGACACTGCGGACATGGGTCTCACCTCCTGCCGGTAGATCACGATCACCAGGACGTTAGCACGCCCGGCGACGCGGTGCGCAATCGGGCGTGATCATCGGGTTCTGCGCGCAGGCCGAAGTGAGTGCGGCGATGGGCGTGACCCCATTGTGCCTGTTGCCCTGGTGATATATGCGTGTAGGGAACGTTATCGGACCAGATCAGGGGCCGGGTGAGGGAGGATCTGAGTGAGAAAGCTGATGCGAGGCCGACCCCTGGGATGGCTGGCGGCCATCTCGGCGATCGCGCTCATCGCCACACCCACCGCGGCACAAGCTGCCGCACCGGCCCATGGCGGCCCGCCCGGCCGGCTGGCGCTGGTGACCGTGTCCAACCCCCGTCCGGAGCTCGTCAGCGGCGGCGAGGTCCTGGTGCGCGTGGACGTGCCACAGCACACCTCGCCGGCCAGCGTCCGGGTCATCGCCGACGGTCACGACGTCACCGCCAGCTTCCAGCAGCAGTCCGATGGCAGCCTGCTCGGGCTAGTCACCGGCCTCCAGATCGGCCGCAACCGGCTGTTCGCTGTGGCACACGGCCAGTTCGCCTCGCTAGACGTCATTGATCACTCCATCAACGGCCCAGTCTTCTCCGGCAAGCAGCAGCTGCCGTTCTTCTGTCAGACGACGGCATTCGGCCTGGCGGCCGCGCAGATGCCCGATTGCGCCGCGCCGACCCAGGTCTCGTTCGAGTACATGAGCACGTCCGGGGCCTTCAAGCCGCTGGCCGATCCGACGGTCACGCCGGCCGACCTGGCGATGGCGACCGTGAACGGCAGGAGCGTCCCGTACATCGTGCGGGTGGAGACCGGCACGATCGACCGCGCCGTGTACCAGACGGCGGCGCTCTACGACGGTCAGGCGCCGACCCCGCTGCGTCCCGACACCAGCTGGAACGGCAAGCTGGTCTACACCTTCGGCGGCGGCTGTGACGCCGGCTTCCACCAGGGCAACAGCACCGGCGGCGTCCTGGACGACGAGTTCCTGTCGCAGGGCTACGCAGTTGCGTCCTCGACCCTCAACGTGCTGGACAACAATTGCTCCACGATCATCTCGGCCGAGGCCGCGATGATGGTGAAGGAGCACTTCATCGACACCTACGGGCCGGTCCAGTTCACCATCGGCTGGGGCGGTTCCGGCGGTGCGATCCAGCAGTACGAGATCGCCGACTCCTACCCCGGCATCCTGGACGGGATCATCCCGAGCATCTCGTTCCCCGACCCCATCACGACCGGCGCGCCGGTCACCGACTGCCGGCTGCTCGACTCGTTCTTCGCCGGACCGGGCTCGACGTTCTCGACCGCGGAGAAGACCGCGATCGCGGGCTACAACGACTACACCACGTGTCAGTCCTGGGATCTCACCTTCGCCAACCGGGCCACTGCCACCGGCAGCTGTAACTCGGCCATCCCGCTCGCCGACCAGTGGAACGCGGTGACCAACCCGAACGGCGTCATCTGCAATGCCAACGAGCAGATCGTCAACCAGGTGGGGACCAACCCGGCAACCGGCTTCCCGAACAGCGCCCTCGACAACGTCGGGGTTCAGTACGGGCTGGCGGCCCTGGATTCCGGAGAGATCACTCCGGCCCAGTTCGCCGCGCTCAACGCAGACATCGGCGGCATTGACTTTACTGGCGCGGAGGTGCCGCAGCGTACCGACGCCAGCACCCGGGCACTGCGCGCCGTCTACGCCGATGACCTGACGAACAGCGCGTCACTGGGCCTGCGCACCACCCCGGTCATCGACCAGCGCGATGACCTCGACTTCGCGGGCTTCGGCAACGACATCCACACCACCGACTGGTCGTTTGTGATGCGCGCGCGGCTGCTCGCAGCCAACGGCACCGCCGGCAACCAGGTCATCATCGAGAACCAGCCGACCACGGCCGAGGTCAACGCGGCCAACACCTACGAGCTGGCTCAAATGGATGCGTGGCTGACCGCGATCAGCAACGACCACTCACATCGCAGCGCGCAGCAGAAGGTTCTGGCCGACAAGCCAGCTGGCCTGACCGACGGCTGCTTCCTGTCGGCCACCGATCTGGTGCATCAGGAGCTCACCGACCCCGCGACGGGCCAGTGCGCGACGCAGTTCCCGGTCGCGTCGAACCCGCGCCTGGTGGCGGGTCAAGGTCTGGCCATGACGCAGCTGAAGTGCAGCCTCCAGCCGCTGAACTTCCACAACTACCCGGTCGCCTTCACGGCCGCAGAGCAGCAGGAGCTCCGCCAGGCCTTCCCGTCCGGCGTGTGCGCTTACAACCGGCCGGGTGTGGGCCAGCAGCGGCCGATCGGTAGCTGGCTGAGCTACGGCGACAACCCCAACGCAGTAACCGGGCCGTTCCCGCTGCCACCGCCGGTCACCGGCTAGCAGCAGGCGGGCATGACGTGGGCCCGGCACCCATAGGTGCCGGGCCCACGTCTGGCTGTTATTCCGTGGCTCAGGCGGCGCGGACGCCGGTGGCCTGCGGGCCCTTCGGGCCCTGAGTCACCTCGAACTCCACGTGCTGGTTCTCCTCGAGGCTGCGGAAGCCGACGCCGTCAATCTCGGAGTAGTGCACGAAGACGTCCGGTCCGTCGGTGCGGGAGATGAAGCCGTAGCCCTTCTCCGCGTTGAACCACTTGACGGTTCCCTGTGTCATGTCGCTCCTTATAGGGGCCTGGATACGAGTCCGCACTGTGCGGTTCCCGGGTCGGTTCTCGACGCGACTTTCCCCAGATCCCTGAAGCGGCGCGCCCGCAACATCGTTCTCCGCGAGCGTGCAGGTAACACGAACACACAAGACAACTACGACCAGCTATAACAACCGATCCGGTGGCTAACTCATTCCCGCCCCCCGGCGGCAAGAACTTCGCTGCGGGAGACCGCGCCAGATCGGCCTGTCCTGTCATGCCTGGTCCGCGTTTCGGAGCTGCGGCCCGACGCCTTCGGGGACTCCTTGGTGAAGGTGCGGGGCGTAGACGAGCTTGTGTGTACGGCCATCGAGCACGGTGGACTCGATGAGGTCCAGATCGAACTCCGCTCCGTCGTGAAAGAGCGCTGCCTCGCCAGCGCGGCCCGAGATGACCGGGAACATCATGACCTCGATCCGGTCGACGAGGCCGGCGGCGAGCAGAGCGCGGTTCAGCGAGATGCTGCCGTGCGACCGCATCGGGACGTCCGTGGTGCGCTTCAGGCGCTCGATAGCGGTCACCGCGTCCTCGCTGATCACCGTCGAGTTCTGCCATCCGAGCGGCTCTTCGAGCGTGGCCACTACTGCTACGAACACCACCGACCCAATCCGACACCGCCGTTGAAATCCTCCAGGTCGACAGCGACCCGCGAGCGGGTGGCGGCGCCTGAGGTTCGCCTGGCGCTTACCTCGTCGCGGGCCGGCTACCGCGCCGGGCGTATCCGAGAGCCGCTGACGTGCACCAGGGCGCGCAGCCAGGAGTCTCCCGCTGGCTGACGACGCCAGCCGTACGGACGACAAGGCTGGATCTTGCTGGCCCGGCCAGGCAGGAAGGCCGGCTGGCAGGCCCGTCATCGTCTCGAAGGGAAGCACGCCGATGTCCGTTCTCACCGCTCCGGTAGCACGCCCCGGCTCGCCCGCGCGGCCGCCCGGGCCGCCTAAGCTGTCCGCCGCCGGGCTGCGCCAGGCCCAGGCCCAGACGCTGCGCGCGCCCCGCCTGGACTACAGCAGCCCCGCCCGGCTGCTGTTCTGGATAGTGGATGTGATCTACGGCCGGCCGCGGTCACTGCGGAAGTTCATCGTCCTGGAGATCGTCGCCCGGGTGCCCTACCAGGCGTGGGAACGCGCCGCCTACGGCGCGCTGACCCGCGTCCACCCGCGGCTGCGGCTGGCCGCCCGGATCTTCGACCGGGTAGTGGAAACCCGCGCCCAGCAAGACAACGAGCAGTATCACCTGCTGATCCTCGAAGAACTCGCGCAACAACGCGGCGAGCCCCGCCCGGCCCTGCGGTACGGGCTGCTGCCCTGGCTCATGGCCGTCGGCTACTACCAGCTGTCCTGGCTGCTGTACATCTGCTGGCCAGCCGCGAGCTACCGGCTCAACGCCGCGTTCGAGGACCACGCCGAGCACGAGTACATGCTGTTCGTCACCGAGCACCCCGCCTGGGAGACCCAGCCCTACGACGGATCATTCGCCGACGGCTACGGCCACCACGGATCCCTCGCCGACCTGTTCCGCCAGATCGGCCACGACGAGCGAACCCACAAGCTGGAAAGCCTCGCCGCCCTGACCGAACCGCGACTACACGACGGGGCGCTGGTCTGACGTCCTTGCTGGCCTGCCCGGCGCGACGAGATGGGGCTTACCGCTCCGACGGGGATCGCGGCCCGCGGCGGGGGAAGGAGCGCACGGCCAGGGCCGCGCACAGCAGCGATACCGGCACCTCGATGCAGGCTGCCATCGCCAGGGCGGTGATCTCGGAAGCGCCGGGCGCCGCGGTGGTGACATCGAACCACGCGTCGATCAGCACCAGAGTGGCGGCGACAGCAGCGGTGAGCGAACAGCGGTCGTCGCGCCGGATCAGCAGGAGCCCGGTGGCCAGCAGAGCGAGTCCTTCCGCGCCGTCCAGACCGACCCAGGCCATGGACCAGTGCTCGGCGTGAGCGCTGGCCGGAAGGCTGATAGCCAGCACCACCAGCCAGGGGATCATTCCGATACCGGCCGCAATCAGCCCGCGGCCCAGCCACTGCCGCCCCGCACTGCGGTCCGGAGTGCGGTCCGGAGTGCGGGCCGGCTCCCCAGCGAGTTCCGGGCGCTGGGACAGGGTCGTCATCATCGGGCTGATCCGTCCTTCCTGGCCCGGCTTCGTCGGGCACGATGACAACTGTGCCGCCTGGAGTAGCCGCGGTCAGTAGCCCCTGGATCCGGCTTCGAGGTGGCGCTAGCTGCACCCCACGGCTGGAAGCCTGCGCCCCCGTTCGGGCGGTGACAGGATGACCGCATGGCCATCATTCACGAGGCCACGATGGCGCCGGCGAAGCTGGAGCTGCTGACGTCGTGGCTGCCGGGCCGGCCCTGGTACCCGGGCGACGGTGTGGTGCCGCTGCTGACCAAGGCGGGCGGTTTCCGGCTGGATGATCCGGAGGGGAAGGTCGGGCTGGAGTTCATGGCCGTCACTGACGCTTCCGGAGACGAGCCGGTCACCTATCACGTGCCGCTCAGCTATCGCGGCGCCCCGCTGACCGGTGCAGACGGCGCGCTGATCGGAACGGCCGAGCATGGTGTCCTGGGGAAGCGGTGGATTTACGACGGAACGCGCGATCCCGTTCTCGTGGGCCTGCTGTTCGCCCTGCACCTGGGTGAGGCCGAGCCGCAGGCGCAGAGCATCAGCAACACCGTCGATCCATCCGTGACCAGAAGCATCACCGGTCGTGTCGGCGAGCCCCCGGCCGAATTCCTGGACGTCGCCGACGGGCCGCGCAGCACCGACATCACCATCCGGCCCTGCGGCGCGCCGGGTCCGGTGATGATCCGGGTGAACCGCGTGCTCCGGCCGAACCGCCCGGGCCTCATGGCGGGGACGCTGGGGCATGTCACCGGCGAGTGGTCAGTGGCGGGCGTCTCCCCGTCACGAGGCCGCTTCACCGTGCTGCGGGTGCCGTGACCGCCGCCTACGAGATGCTTGCGGCCGATTACGACTGGATGTTCGACGACGACGAGCTTGCTCACGGGCGCGCGATAAACCATCCCGCGACGGCCCGACTGCTGCAGCGGATCAGCAGTTCAAGTGCCGTGCTGGACGCGGCCTGCGGCACGGGTGTCGACGCGGCGGTACTCGCGCGCCAGGGCTTCACGGTGTGGGCGGCGGACGGAAGCGAGGCGATGGCCGGGAGCGCGGCTGCCCGGTTCGCGCGAGAGCGGCTGGTGATCCCGGTCTTGTGCAGTAGCTGGGCCGATCTTCCCGCGGCCACCGGCGAACGGTTTGACGTTGTGCTGTGCGCCGGGAACTCGCTGGTGCACGCCGCCGGCCGCGGCGCAATGGTTCAGGCGCTTACGGGGCTGCGGCGGATGGCCCGCCCCGGGGGATACGTGGTGGTTGATTCCCGTAACTGGGAGAAGCTCCACGCCGAGCGCCAGATCGTTCAGGTTGCCAGCCGGGTGGCAACTCGCGCGGGACGACGATGTTTCCTGCTCGAGGCCTGGGAGATACCGGATCGCCTCGGCGACGAGCACACGGCCCATCTGGTGCTCATCTTCGATAACGACGGCCAGATCGAGCCACGCGAATACCAGATCACGTTCCGCCCCTTCACGATCAGCGAACTGCGCCAACGCCTGGAACTCGCGGGACTGAGGGAAGTCGACACCGACTTCGATGCTTCCCGTGACCGCTACGCGGTGGTCACAGTAGCGACTTAACCGCTCAGCTATGCGAGTGCCGGTTCCGGCTCCGGGTCCCGTGGCGCCGGCGCGGATGGTCGCCCCCGCCCCCTTCCTGACCTGTCCCGCTCGGGCTGAGCTTGCCGCCGGCGGTGCGCCGCTTCGCCGGGTCTGCTGCAGTTGGCACCTAACGGCTGTTAGCCGTTAACGGGGAGTCAACCTTCGGTTTGGCTGCCCGGCCTTCCGGGCCGGAAGCATTGCTTTGTTTCGTCTGCGTGCGGCCAGGAAGGACAGTAATGACGGAGAGTATGGAGCGCGCCGGCCTCTCGCGCCGGTCGTTCATGGGCGGCATCGGCGTCACTGTCGGCGGTCTTGTGGTAGCCAGCAGCCCGGTCCTGTGGCAGCAGGCCGCCAAGGCGGCCTCGGTCACCGCTGAGCAGGTTCATCTGACCTTCGGCCAGGACCCAGCCCGGGAGGTCGCGGTGTCCTGGGTGACCCCGACTTCGGTGTCCAACCCGACCGTCGTGGTCGGCACCCCGGCCGGCGGCTTCGGCCTCAGAATCGGGGCGGAGACCCGCACTTACACTGACGCCAACAACGGCATCCAGACGATTGCCCAGCACGCCCGGATCGAGGGCCTGCGGCCCGGCACCGAGTACGTGTACCGGATCGTCAGCGACCGCGAGACCCAGGTCTCCGGCGCGTTCCGCACCGCGCCCGAGGGCCGCGTGCCGTTCCGCTTCACCAGCGTCGGCGACATCGCCTGCGGCGACACCGCTTTCTCTAAGGCGTCGCTCAACGCCGTGGCGACCGCCGCGTCGGTCGAGCTATTCGACCCGGTCGTGCACCTAGTCAACGGCGACCTGTCCTACGCCAACTCCAACCAGCTGACCCAGCCTCAGGTCTGGGAGGAGTACTTCGACAACACGCAGCTCTCGTCCGCGAACCGGCCGTGGATGCCGACCCTGGGCAACCACGAGAACGAGCCCGGCAACGGCCCGCAGGGCTACCTGTCCTACCAGACCCGGTTCGCCCTGCCGAAGAACGGCTCCGCCGACTTCGAGGGGAACTGGTACAAGTTCCAGATCGGCGCGGTGCTGTTCGTCATGCTGGACAACAACGACGTCTGCTACCAGGTCGACACCGGCACCTTCCTGAGCACCGGCGACAACCAGATCCTGACCGGCTACTCCGGCGGCGAGCAGCTGAGGTGGCTGGAGCACACGCTGCGCGAGGCGTCGTTCGACAGGTCGGTCGACTGGATCGTCGTGGTCATGCACCAGCCGGCCATGTCCACTTCTGACGCGGACGGCTCCGACCTGGGCATCCGCCAGAGCTGGATGCCGCTGTTCTACAAGTACGGCGTCGACTTCGTGCTGGCAGGCCACGACCATGACTACGAGCGCAGCTACGTGGTGCACGGCGTCGACTCCGGCACCGTCCTGCGGCCGCACGTCGTCAGCACCGGCCTGGACTACGTCGACTCCGACAAGGGCCTCATTCACCTGGTGATCGGCACCGGCGGCACCAAGGGCCATGACGACGTGTACCAGGAGGGCACCGCGGGCGAACCGACCGAGACCGTCAACGTCAGCGGCACCGAGACCGAGACCGAGGACGCGCCGTGGTCCGCGGTCACCGACCCCAACACCACCTACCCGTGGGGCCTCGGCGTGTTCGACGTGGACCCCGGAGGCTTCCCCGGCGACAAGACCACGATGACCTTCCGCTACTACCACACCTCGGCCTGGTCCGGCTCGGGCCCGTACCCGACACCGCTCGAGCACGACACCTTCACCGCCACCCGGACCCGCTCGGACGGCTTCGGCTTCCGCCAGCGTCACGCCAAGTAGTCCCGCAGGCCGGCCCTGGACAGCGCCCGGCGCTGTCCAGGGCTGGCCGCCGCGCCGCTAACCTTGAGCTGCCCGGCTGTCCCGTCAAGTCTCAGATGAGGGTGAATGCACTGCGTTCCCGCCCGAGCGCTGTTTCATACCGCGCCGCGCTGTGTGGAGATCAGGGAACTGCCCGCACCGCGGCCTGCGGCCGGTGAGGTCCTCGTCCGCACCTTGTGCTCTGGCATCAGCAGTGGCACCGAACGGCTGGTGTACCGCGGCGAGATCCCTGCCGAGCTGACGCTGGACGACACGATCGACGCGCTTGGCGGTACCTTCTCCTATCCCTTCGCCTACGGGTATGCATGCGTCGGCGAAGTAGCGGAGTCCGGCCAGACGGTCTTCGCTTTCCATCCGCACCAGGACGTATTCGCGGCGCAGGCTGGTGAGCTGATTCCGCTGCCCGCCATCGATCCCGCATCCGCAACCTTGTTCCCCTTGGTCGAGACGGCGATGCAGGTGACGCTCGATGCCGGGACCGGATATCGCGACCGGGTCATCGTGCTCGGCGCCGGCGTGCTCGGGCTGCTGACCGGCCTGCTGTTGCAGCGCTCCGGGTGGCGGCCGCTGATTGCCGAGCCGCAGGAGTGGCGCCGCGCGATGGCCAGCAGCCTCGGCGTCGCCACCGCAGATCCGGCGGAACTGGTCAAAGAGGAGGTTCCGCTGGTTATTGACGCCAGCGGTAACCCGGATGCGCCAGCGATGGCGCTGAACATGCTGGCCCACGAGGGAACCCTGTTGATCGCGTCGTGGTTCGGCACCAAACCGGTGGTCCTGCCGCTCGGCGGCGCCTTCCACCGGCGGCGTCTGGTGATTCGCAGCACTCAGGTCTCGACAATGCCCGCCCGGCTGTCCGGGACCTGGACCCTGGCTCGGCGCCGCCGGGAGACCGTTGAGCTGCTGCCCGAACTACCGTTGGCGCAGCTGTGCACTCACGTCTTCGACTTTGGCCACGCCGCTGAGGCGTTCCGAGCCGTGGACGAGGGGGAACCCGGGTTGATGCATGCCGTTCTTGACTACGACAGGAGTGCTAGCCGGTGACCTGTGAAGTCGGGTTGAGCCGAAGCGTCCGTGCTTTTCACATCATGCCGGGACTGCCCGGGCCGGAGGGGCAACTCCATGATCATGACTACCGGATTGACATCGTGGTGGACCGCGAGCAGCTCGACGGGCGGGGCATGGTCTGCGACCTGGATGTGCTGGAAGCGGCGCTCACCGAGCTGACCAGCCGGGTCGAGGGCCGCAACCTGGAGGAGATACGCCCAGCCGGGGCCGAGGCGGTCACAGTCGAGGTGTTCGCCCGCTGGGTGCATGACAGCCTCTCGCCTGCCGTCGCTGCCGCAGGTGGCGAGGCCCTGGCAGTGCGGGTGTGGGAAACTCCCCTCGCGTTTGGCGGATACCGCGCACGGTGCTGACAGTGTGCTGAATAGCGTGGGCGACCCGGGCGTACTGTGACGAGACTGAGGACGGGCGGCTGAACCGTTCTGCTGGCATCCCCGTCTCCTGTCATAGGAACATATTTTCGTCATCGCCGCGAGGGACAGCCATATGACTCTGGGCTGGGATAGCCCCACAGCAGATCCCACTACCACCGTCCTGTTGCGGCACGGCGATACCCAGCTGTCACCCGAACACCGCTTCAGCGGGCGGCGCGACCTCCCGCTGAGCGCCAGCGGCACCCGGCAGGCCCGGGCCGCCGCCTGCCGCCTGGCCAGGGGCGCTCCGATCGACGCCATGGTCAGCTCGCCCTTGCAGCGTGCTGTCGCCACCGCCGCCATCGCGGCCGGCGAACTGGGCTTGACCGCAGCCATCGATGATGATCTCCGCGAAACCGACTTCGGTGACTGGGACGGCTTCACCCTGGAAGAAATCCAGCAGCGATGGCCCGTGGCCGCGGCGGCCTGGCGGCGCGACCCGGAACAGGCACCGCCGGGCGGGGAGAGCTTCGCCGACACCGCACAGCGGGTGAACCGGGCCTGTGATCGGCTGCTGCGGGATCACGGCGGCCAGACCGTCCTGGTGGTCAGTCACGTTACCCCGATAAAGATCCTGCTGTGCCGGGGCCTCGGCGTGCCGCTGAGTACCCTTTACCGGCTATATCTCGGTTCCGCCTGCATTAACGAGATTCAGTGGCACAGCCGGGGATTTGCCGCCGTCCATCGCGTTAACGACACCAGCCACCTGCCCTGACTCGCCCGCGCTTACCGTGATGGCTTCGTGTTGAAGGTATTGAGGAACTGGTTGCGGAAGGCATCCATGCGCTCGAGCGGAGCCGCGTTACCGGGCAGCAGTCCGTCCTGCCAGTGCCACGAGGCGATCTGCCGGAACACCGAAGGGTCGCGGGCGATGATCGAGACCGGCACCGAGTGACTGGCTCCGACGCCGCTGACGATGGTGTGGGGCTGGTGGTCGCCGAGCATGATGAGCACGAGGTTCTTGTCATGGAGCTGGGTAACCCATGAGGTCAGGGCACGCAGCGAGTACTGGATCGACTGGCCGTAGAACTGGCGCACGGTATTGGCGCTCTGCCAGACCGTGTCCGCGGATTTACTTTCCGCGGGCTGCGGGTCGAATATTGAGCCGTTGCCGACCTCGTTCCAGGGCACCATGTGCGGCAGCGGAGCCCAGGGCGTATGCGAGGAGACCGTGTCGATCTCGGCCATCACGGGCTTGTGGCCAGGGGCGAGCTCGAGCCGCTGGAACTTGGAGAAGATGTACTGGTCGGGCATCTGGGCGAAGCTGAACCTCGGGCCGTGGTAGCCGACGTTGCCTCGGTTGAAGAGCTGGTCGTAGTGGTAGAAGGACTTGCCGGCCGGCCAGCCCGTCACGGAATCCGAGGGGTCGTCGGCGACGGTGTGCCAGCCCGCCTCGTTGAAGGCGTCGCTGAGCGTAAACCGCTTGCTGGCGAGGAGCTGGTCGTACCGGTGGTTGCTGTCCACCCACAGCCCGGACTGCATCGTGGAGTGGGCCAGCCAGCTGATCCCGCCGTAGGTCGGGGAGGTCATCCAGGCGCTTTGCGTGGACCAGCCGGCGTTCTTCAGCGACGCGGTGCTCTGCCGCAGGACGGCGTCGATGCCGGGCGAGAAACTGGCACCGCGGACGGCGACCTGCCCGTAGCTTTCGACGAAGACGATGAGAACGTCCTTGCCGCGCAATCCGGTCAGCACGTCCTTGGCCGGGACCTTGGCCTCGGGGTCGGGGGCGCGGGTGGCCGCCTCGAAGCGACGCGAGTCGGTGATCGCGGCCTGGGTGGCGCGCACTTGGGCGACGGCCAACCGGGCGGTGGTCGTCGAGGCGACCGGGAATCCGGGCGTGAGCTGCAGCGACAGCCCCGCGGACAGCGCCCAGACCGCAGCGAGAGCAGCGAGGCCGACCAGCGTGCCGCGGCGATGGCGGACGGCGACGGAGGTGATGTGAATCGCTGACGCGGCGAGGGCGGTGACGAGCAGGATGAGGCCCAGGCACAACGCGGCCAGCGCGATGTCGGTGGCCACGGTGCCGATCGAGTCGCGTACCACCCCCACCGCCGGCGGGATGCTGCTCCAGTCTTCCACCGGGTTGAACGCCCGGTCGACCGAGTCGTAGAACGCCATGTTGAGGATCTTGGCGATCGAGAGCAGGCCCAGCAGGATGCCGACGACACCGGCCAGTATCCGCCGCGGCCGGGTCGGCAGCACCAGCGCGATCGCCACCAGGACCAGCACTTCCACGGGGATGCGGAGGAAGACGCCGAGGGTGAGCTGGTAGGCCTTGTCGGGCGCGAGGAGGTCGGTCCAGACCAGCGCGACCGCCAGCACGGTGATGGTCACCCGCAGCGTCAGGCGGGTTTTCCGGCCGGCGCCCGCCCGGTACAGCCAGATGATGTCGCGGCCGAACGACTCGGCCAGCAGCAGCGCGGCGGCGCCGACCGCGATCAGCCCGACGAGGTGGCTGAGCACTCCGGAGGCGGCGACGGTGAGCACGATGCCCTGGACCGCGGCCACGACCTTGCGCCAGTAGAGTAGGGCAGCGGGGCGGCCAGCCACGGCATCAGCCAGCCCGCCAGCAGGAACACGTACCGGATGGCGCCGATGGCCAGCACCCAGCTGCCGTAGGTCTGTGACACAAAGATGCTGAGCAGCAGGATGAGGAAGGCGTCGACCTCGCCGTCGAGGCGGCCGCCCAGCGGGGTGGCGGTGCCCGTCCGGCGCGCTACCTGCCCGTCCACCGCGTCGAGGACCAGCGCGACGGTGGACAGCGTGACCAGCGCCGTGATCGACACGGACCGGCTAAACGAGTCGGCAACCAGGCCCGCGACCCCGGCGATCAGAATCATCCGGGTCAGGGTGACCCAGTCCGCCGGGTGAATCGCCGGCTGGTCGCTGCGCATCCGGGCAGTGGCAAGCAGCGCGGTCGCCGCCGAACCGGTGGCCAGCCCGACGATCCAGCCGGCGATGCCCAGACCAGCCGTGGCGGCCACGACGCCGAGCAGGGCGGCTGTGGCGAGCAACCCCAGGATCGCCGCGAGCCGAATCGCCGGCAGCGCGCTCTGGTCCGCCGGGCGAATCGCCTCGACCGTGCTTCCATCCGCAGGCCGAATCGTACGCACCGCGCCTCCATCCAGTCGGTTTCCCCTGCCGCCATCCCTGATGGGGACAACGGGTCCGCGGTCACCCTGGTTCACCGCGACGGGCCGCCGGAGTGCGATGCTGTCGCAGCCAGGCGGTTGAACTATGTGTCCAGCCGACCCGTGTAACCTCGTGTGACATCCCTGCGCTCATTTCCGCTCGGGATCGGTCCGGCGGTCCGCCGGTTCGGCCTGTCGTTGCTGCGCCTGGCCGCCGGCGTCACCGTGCTGTGGTTTCTCGTGCGGCAGGTGGGCGCGGCACCGTTTGAGGACGGGCTGCGCGCAGTGACCTGGCCGGCGGTCGTGGCCGCGGTCGTGCTCACTGTCCTGACCACGGTGTGCTCGGCCTGGCGGTGGCGGGTCGTCGCCCGGGCGCTCGGCATCAGCATTGGCCTGCCGGCCGCGACCGGCGCCTACTACCGTTCCCTGTTCCTCAACTCCGTCCTCCCCGGCGGGGTTCTCGGCGACGTGCACCGGGCGGTCATGCACGGCCGTCGCGCTGGAGACGTGGCGCGCGGGGTGCGCGCAGTCGCCTGGGAACGCCTGTGCGGTCAGGTCATCCAGGCCGCGGTGACCGCCGTCGTGCTGCTGACCATGCCCTCGCCGGTCCGGCCCGCACTGCCCTACATCCTGGCCGGTGTGACGGGCCTAGCCGGGTGTGCCGCGCTGGTGATGTTCTGGGCTGCCCGCCGCGGCCGGTCCCGGCTGCCACGTGCCGCCCGGGCCCTGGCCGACGACCTGCGTGGCGGGCTGCTGGCCCCAGACGTGTGGCCCCGGCTCGTGCTGGCCTCGGTGCTGGTCGTCGCGGGACACACGGCCACGTTCGTCATCGCGGCCCGGGTCGCCGGGTCCGCCGCGCCCGCTGGGCGAACTGGTCGCGCTGCTGATGGTGATCCAGGTCGCGATGGTGATCCCCCTGGGTATCGGCGGGTGGGGGCTGAGGGAAGGAGCCGCCGCCTGGGCCTTCGGCGCAGCCGGCCTCGGCGCGGCCACCGGGGTCACGGTCACCACTCTCTATGCGGTACTCATGCTGGCCGCGGTGGCCCCGGGCGCTGGCCTGCTGCTGCGAGACGCCGTTCGCCGCCGTCGCGACAAGGGACCACCGGGCGAGTCGAGACGACCCGATCTGGCCCCCCAGACGCTGGAGGTCGTTCGTGATTGACCGGCCGTACCCGGTGATCGGCCTCGGCACGCTGCTGACGGTGCCCATGGCCTGGTGCGAGGCCGGCGGCTCGTCCCGTGACCGGGGTGGTCCAGGAGGCAGCGATCCGCCGGCGTATTCGCATCCCGCTGCGTTTCGCTGACGGCTACTCAACCGCTGCCACGGTCGTCACCTTCACCGGTCTGACCGACGCGCAGCAGCACGTGGCCCTCGAGCTCGGCCAGCCGGCCGCGTCCGGGCTGCCGCTGGTGCGCCTGCACAGTGAATGCCTCACCGGTGATGTGTTCGGTAGCCAGCGATGCGACTGCGGGCCGCAACTGCGCGAAGCGGTCGAGCGGATCACCAAGCACGGCGGGTACGTGCTGTATCTGCGCCAGGAAGGGCGCGGCATCGGACTGTATGACAAACTCGACGCCTACGCGCTGCAAGATCGCGGTATGGATACCTACGACGCGAATCTCGCGCTCGGTCACCAGGCCGACGAGCGCGACTACACCAGCGCAGCCCAGATGCTGCATACGCTCGGCGCCAACCGCATCGCGCTGCTGAGCAACAATCCGGACAAGAGCGCTCAACTGGCCCGCCTGGGCATCACGATCGCCAGGAAGGTCCCGACCGCGCTGCACCTTACCGGGACGAACGCCGCCTATCTGGCCACCAAGGCCCGGCGCGGCGGCCATGATCTGCTTTCGCGCGGTCTCGAGCGCACCGCCGAGCCGCACCGGCACGCCGACCCGCTGGCCGGTCCGGCCCACCTCGGGACCGAGGGCCGATAACAGACAGCGCTGCGGCGAACAGGGCCGGGCGTCGCCGCCGGGCACTCGCGGGGCGCTAGCCGGGCGAGCGGCCCGCGAAGTCAAGCTGGTGAGCGATGTAGACCAGCTCGCCTGCAGCCAGCTGCCGATAGCGCACGGCCAGCCAGTCGGCCAGGTCCGCCGGTTCCACCCGGTCCTGGCGATTCCGCAATGCGTCCCGGATCGTGTTAAGGATGCTGCGCAGGAAGTAAGCCTCGTCGGCCGGGTAGTTCCCGTCCGGGGCCGGGTACACGACCCAGTCCGACGACCCCGCCGCCAGCGCGGGCGCCCCCGCAGCCCGCAGGTGGTGAAACAGGCGGCGGCCCGTTCGGCTTTCCCCGGCCGGCCGGCCGTAGCGAAAGCGCTCATCCATGTCGCGGTGGTAGGCCTGCATGATCTGGTCGTCGTGGGGGTGGCTGGGCGCGAAGATGCTCTCGCCGTCGTAGTTGATCGTGAACCAGTACACGCCGCCGGGGACGAGCAACCGCAACAATCCGGGCAGGACGGCCGGCACGTCCACCAGGTCCAGGACGGCGTTGGCGATCAGCACATCGGCGGGCGCCCCATGAGCGGCCTCCAGGTAACTGCCGAGCTCGGCGTGCACCAGGCGCACCCGGAGATCACCCACCCGCAGCCCGTCCGGCAGCAGGTCGCTGCGCAGGCCCCGCGCGGCCGCCCAATCGCACAGCCACCGGCGAGAACAGTCCAGCAGCTGCCGATCCGCATCCAGCAGGATGTACTCGCTGGCGCCGACCGCGCCCCAGTCCATCAGACGGGCCACCATCGTCCCCAGCCCGGCGCCGACCTCCAGTACCCGCGGCGCACCAGCACCCGCGGGCATCAGGCGGCTCAGCTCGGCCAGCACCTGACGGTTAAGCGCCCGGTCATCCACGGTTGTCTTCGCCGCCAGGTAGCGGGCGTAGTCGAGGGTCATCGGGGCTTCATCGAAGAAAGCCATTGCTTCTCGGCTACTATCGCGAACTTGCGCACCCGCCCGCTGCCGAGCCAGTCACTCCACAGCCGGTGCGCGGTGATCAGCTCAGCGGTGGCCTGCGTCCCGATCTGGTCGGCGATCTGGGATGAATCAGCGCGATAACAGCGATGCAGCGCCGTCGCTATCGCGTGATGGGGGGAGCTGTACTCCTGCCGCCAGATCACCGTCAACCCCGCCCCGCGCAGGACGCCCGTCAATTCCGCCAGCTCGACGAGCCAGACTGTATCGGCGCCGGGCATCCGCGCCCGCTCCTGCTGGGTGAGCGGCCGGCCTTCCTCGACCGTGAAAGCGAAACGCCCGCCCGGCTCCAGCACGCGCGCCACCTCACTTACCAAGGCCTCCTTGTCGGGGAAGGCCAGCATCGTCTCCAGCAGGAGTACCACCTCGAAGCAGTCCTCGGGCAGAGGCGGGAGGTGAGCTTGCTCGAAGCGGCAGGGCAAATTCCCGGCCAGCTCCCGGGCGGCGGCCAGTGCGGTGGCGGAGTGATCGACACCCAGGTAGCGGCATCCCGACTCCGCCGTGATCATCCGGCCGGGACCGGCCACCCCGCAGCACAGGTCGAGCACGCAGACGCCCGGGCCGATCCGGGCCTGGTGAGCCAGCGTCCGGACCTCGCCTGCCCGCATGAAGCTCTCCTGGCCTACATACTCGCCCGCGGGGTAGGCCGCCGCCCGGGCCCGCTCTAGCGCCGTCAAGAGTGGTACTTGCTGATCATGTCTCACATCAGATCCCGCACGGAGTCTGGCCCGGCCGAGCTAGTGGCCGCGTCGCGCTGGTGTCGGGCGGACGCCGATCGTTTCGGGTCGAACCGCGTCCGCCGCTGGTACGTACCATCCTGTGTCAGGTATGACGGATCGGCAGTCGGTAAGGTTCAGCTCGGCTGCAGGGGTGTGTGCCTCCTCGACCCTTACCGCCTCGGGCCCGGACACCGGACCGGGCGCGCGGGTGTGGCTCACATTGACTCCTACCTGCATAGCTTGGGCGGCAAGATTTGCCTGATCGTCGCGCCATCGGAGCGCGCTTGCAGGCGTACCAGCCAGGATGGAGCGTGACGGCCGATGACCTTCAGGACCGAGAGCAGCATAAAAATCGCCAGCAGCGTCAGTGAGGTGTGGGCGTATGTCTGTGACGTCGGACGCTGGCCGGAGTGGGCTCCGACGGTTCTCGAATGCCGGGTTCGCGGAGGAGGTCCGCTTCAGCCCGGCTCGCGGGTGGACCAGCGGGCGAAGTTGATACTCGGGCTGAGTCGCGGCCGCAGCCAGCAGGTGACCACTGTCGAGGCGCCCAGCCACGTGGCGTTCGCCGGGCCACTGGGTATTTCCACGGCGCGCTGGGGGATGGAACTCGAGCCGGTGGACGGTAGCCAGACCGACGCCAAGATGTGGATTGAGGTCGACCTCGCGGGCATCATGCGCGTGGTCCCCGGCCGCGCTCTCCAAGGCAGAATCCAGCACGTCAGTGATCTCGAGATGGTGGCGATCAAGGCTGCGGTCGAGTCCACTGCGCGGGCAGGCGCGAAGTCCTAGACGGGGTGGCGCGGATCTGCCGCGACGCTACCGAGATCGAGGAGTACACCGTGAGCCAGGCCGACCTTACGCGAGAGCGCCTGATCGAGACATACCGCAAGAAGGCCAAGCATTACGACATCACCTGCCGGCTCTACCCCGCTCCTGGCTACCCCCAGCGGGGACAACGCCTCCGGGCCGTGCAAGCGCTCGGCCTTCGCCCGGGTGACACCGTGGTCGACATCGCCTGCGGCACAGGTCTGAACTTCGCGCTGATTGAGGAGGTGATCGGTCCCGACGGCCGGATCGTCGGGGTCGATCTGACCGATGCGATGCTCGCCCGTGCCCAGGATCGGATAGAGACGAACGGCTGGAGCAATGTCAGCCTCGTGCAAGCCGACGCGGCCGACTTCGACTTCCCAGCCCAGGTCGACGCGATCCTGTCCACGTACGCCCTGTCGCAGGTGCCCGAGTGCGCGGAGGCCATCGCCCACGGCGCCGCGGCCCTCCCCGAAGGCGGACGCTGGGTCGTGCTGGATCTCAAGGTTCCCGATAACACGCCCGGGTGGCTAAAGCAGGTCGGAACCGCGGCTGTGCGGCCTTTCGCCTCCATAGATGAGTGGACGATGCGCCGTCCGTGGGAGGCGATTCGCGCAGCCATGCAGGAAGAACTGGCCGATCTCTCCTGGACCGAGTTGTTCTTCGGAACCGCATTCCTCGCTGCCGGGTCCGCTTGATCTGGCACTCGGCGCGCGGGCTGAGCGGGCTAAGCGGGAGGACCGGAATATCGAGCGGGTGCAGGTAATAGTTCCCGAGGGGTTCGACGATCCCGGGCAGCCTACCGGCGGCAACATCTACGACCGCCGCGTCTGCGCCGGGATGGCCGAGGCGGGATGGGACGTGCTGGTCACGACCGTCGCCGCGGCATGGCCGGTACCCGTCCCGCGCGCCCGCGCCGACCTCGCCCGCATTGTTTCCGCCATCCCCGACGGTGCGACCGTCCTGATCGACGGGCTCATCGCCTCGCCGGCCGCCGCGCAGCTGCTGCCACACGCCGGCCGGATACGAATGACCGTGCTGCTGCACATGCCACTGGCCACCGTCCTCGACACGCATCATGATGCCAGCGCGCTGCGCTCGGAACGGGCCGTGCTCCGCGCGGCCGCCGGCGTGGTCGCTACCAGCGAATGGACCCGTCAGCAGGTACTGACCCGATACGCGATCCCGGCCCGCCAGGTGTACGTCGCCCGGCCCGGCGCCGATCGGGTCGCGGCCCCGGCCCGACCCGTCCGCGGCCACCTGATCTGCGTCGGAGTCCTCGGCCGCCACAAAGGGCAGGACCTCCTCGTCGAGGCGCTCGCCGACCTTCCTGAACGGGACTGGCATTGCGTGCTGGCCGGACCGCTCGACCGCGACCCGGACTTCGTCGAGCAATTGCAGGCCCGTATCACGCAGCTCGGCTACGGCGACCGCGTCCGGCTCACCGGCGTCCTGACGGGCGCGGCGCTCAGCCACGCGTACACCACCGCCGATCTGCTCGTCGCGCCGTCCCGGTCGGAGACCTACGGCATGACCGTCACCGAAGCGCTCGCCCACGGCCTGCCGGTCATAGCCGCCGGTGTCGGTGGGCTACCCGAAGCGCTCGGCTTCACCGCCGATGGCGCCCGACCCGGCCAGCTGGTCCCTCCCGGTGATCCGGCTGCCCTGGCCGCCGCGCTCGCAGACTGGCTGGGTGACGAGCGACACCGACACCGGCTACGGGCCGCCGCGCGACAGCGGCGGTCGACCCTGCGCGGCTGGGACCAGACCGCACAAGAGGTAGCGAACGCACTGACCGCCCACGGGCGCCGCAAGCCTGTGCCGCCCGGCGTGGACAACCACTCTGACCAGACCAGCGGCCCCGCTCGGCCTTGACCTGCGTCAGGCTCCAACATCCGCCAGAGCACCACGCAGGTGACTAGGCCGGCGGGCTACGGCGGCCAGCCCGATTTCGCGCTCGGCAGCGTGCACGCGGTCACCCGTACGCGTGCGGTGCCGCCAGCGTCATCTTTGTCGTCGGCGCGCAGGCCGCTCACAAGAGGGCGGCGTCTAAGGGCGGTCTCTGGGAGCACCTCGATCCTGATGTGGAGCTTTCGCGCCGGGATGCGCGGGCAGCTGCGAGCGTCGATCGGCGAGCCTCATCCGCCGTGAATGGGCTCGGTCGGCCGGGCCAGCTCGCCTCGCTGCCACTGGCCCGGGGGCTGTCCGTGGTGCCGGCGGAACGCTGCGGCGAAGGCGTTCGACGAGGCGTATCCGGTGCGGCTGGCGATCTGGGCGAGGGTGAGCTCGCCGGTCCGCAGGTAGTCGCGGGCGAGGGTCATCCGCCAGTCGGTTAGGTATTGCATGGGCGCCTGGCCGAGTGATCGTTCGAAATTGCGGGCGAAGGCCGGGCGGGACAGCCCGCTCAGGGACGCCAGCTGGGGCACGGTCCAGGGGTGGCTGGCGTCGGCGTGGATCGCATGCAGGGCGGCGCTTAGCCGGGGGTCGCTCGCGGCCTGATACCAGCGAGGGGCCGTCGGGGTCTGCTCAAAGCAAGCGCGCATGGCCAGCACGAGCAGGACATCGAGCAGGCGGTCAAGAACGGTCTGCTGCCCGGGGGCTGGGCCGCTCAGCTCGCGTGAGAGCAGCGCGATGACGTCGTGCAGGGGATCGTGGGCGGCGGCATGCAGCGCCAGGATTGGCGGCAGGGTCCGGATCAGGCCACGGCCAACGTCACCGGAGAACCGGTAGGCGCCGCACAGGAATACTGTCGCCGCTCCGTGGTCGATGCGCTCGTCACCGGCATGCTGCTCCTGGAACGGCTCGGGTGAGATGCAGACCGCGTCCGGCTGGTGCGCAATGTGGTGGTCGGGTCCTCCCGGCACGAGAGCCAGGTCACCCGGCGCGAGCTCCAGAGCGGCTCCCGGGTCTTCGAGCCAGAGCCAGGCGCGGCCCTGGACGACGGTATGGACGGCCAGCTGGATCGTGCCGGGCAGGCGCAGCCCCCATGGGGGCTGCGCCACGGACCTGGCGAAGACGCCGCCGGATGCGCGGGCCCTGGTGAGGTGATCCTGCAGGATGTCCATAACCAGAGCGTATCTCGTTACAATATGAGCGCATCGCGCATTGATTAGCTCAACAACAGGTCAGATGCTAGAGGTATGGCGACCTCTGCTTCTGTCACTCTTGTCCTCGGTGCCACGGGCAAGACCGGCTCACGCGTCGCGAGCAGGCTGCTCTCGCGGGGCTTGCCTGTGCGCACTGCGGCCCGCTCGGGCGCTGATGCCCACTTCGACTGGGACGAACCCAAGACCTACGCTCCCGCGCTCCAGGGGATAGAGCGGGTCTATCTCCTTGGACCGGTGATGCGGACGGACTTCGCTGACCAGGTGTCGGTGTTCCTCGACCAGGCCGAGGCCGCAGGCGCCAGGCACGTCACCTATCTCAGCGCCCACGGCACCGACTCAGCACCCCCAGGAACAGCCATGCGCAGCGTCGAACTCGACCTGCTCAGCCGGACCGCCCTTACCCACGCAATCCTGCGGCCGGCGTGGTTCATGCAGAATTTCAGCGAGACCTTCCTCAAGCCAGTCGGTGGCTCCATCGTGGTTCCCGCGGGTGATGGCGCAGAGGCCTTCGTCGACGCGGTGGACATCGCCGCGGTAGCGAGCGCGACGCTAACCGACCCGCAGGCTCATGCCGGCGCTCAGTACGAACTCACCGGTCCCGAGGCGCTCACGATCGCGGAGGCAGCGAAGATCATCAGCGACACCAGCGGCCAGGTTATTGACTACCGCGACATCGACCGCGACGCATGGATCGCCGGCGCGGTAGCAGGAGGGGTACCTGCCGAGTACGGAGCGGTTCTGAGCGCGCTGACCGAGACGATCGCGTCCGGTCACGGCTCGCGACCCAGCAATGACATCGAGAAGGCGACTGGCGCGCCGCCGACAACCTTTGCTGACTTCGCGCGGCGCACCGCGGTGGCCTGGGCCATGGACCAGACCCCATGACCGCCGTCGCGAACCTCGCCGACTTCCGGGCCCTGGACCCGTTCTTCAGGATCATCGAGGAAGGCGTGGCCGGGCTGGCAGACGGTGAGCACTTCTTCGACCTGCTGGCCGAAGACGTCGTCTTCGAGTACGTCATCACGGTCCCGGGCTACCCGCGCCGCGTCGAAGGACGGCAGGCCGTGGCCGAGCTGTACCGCCCCTATGGCGCCACATTCTCCCTCGACCGCTGTTATGACCTGGCCATCCACTACGACCAGGCCACGAATGTTGTCGTTCTCGAATACGCCTCGCAGGGCCGCGCCATCTCAACCGGACACGCCTACAGCAACCGCTACATCTCGGTGCTATCGATCACCGACCGCAAGATCGCGCACTGGCGGGACTACCTCGACCCGCTAGCAGTCTTCGACGCGGTCGGCTGGCCCGCCGCGCGCTCGGGGTAGCGAGAAAACCGGGAGCCGGGAAAAGGCCGCGTAGCCTGGGGCTAGGCACCGGGGATCAGCCGCCGATGGCGGCCAGCTACCTCGTGGTCACCGCAGGAGATGGTTCAGATGAGAGACGGCAACGGACACAGGACCCTGGTGCGCAGGCGGGATGGCCGGATGCTGGCCGGAGTATGCGCGGGAGTCGCCGACTACCTGGGCGTCGATGTGACCATCGTCCGGGTGATCTGGGCCGTCGTCTCCGTCATCACCGGCGGCGCGGGCGTGCTGGCCTACCTGGCGGCGTGGATCATCATCCCCGATGAGGGCCAGAAGAGCTCCATCGCAGAGAACCTGGCCGGCAAGAACAAGGACGCCTGGACAGGCTGACAGTGGCGTGACCGGCTTCCGGCCGTTCTTCAACCCCCGGCCGTAGTCGAGCTTCGCCCGGCACAGATCACAGAGCCCAGGTGACTCTGTGCCCAGGTGACTCTGTGCCCAGGTAACTCTGTGCGGCCGGCTCTGGGCGCCGCTCATCCTCGGCGGTGACCAGGCCGTCGGCCGTGGCCGGTTAGCGAGGCTATCTCACAAGATATCGCACAGATCGATCGAATATACGTCTTGAAGTTCACAAGATCTCTGTTCATACTGTTCGTTAATTCGTTCAGTTTGAACGCGACCTGGCGCGGTGCGCTGCGGCGCGGAGGAGGTCTTGCGATGTCAGAAGCCATGACGCCCGCTGATGCGTTCGTCGCGGGAGCGGACGGAGGCGACCAGCCCTCCCGCCGACTCGGCGCGAACAAGGTAGGCCTGCCCGGCGTGCTGATGCAGGCCGTGGCGCAGATCTCGCCGA
The DNA here is from genome assembly GCA_963822485.1 of uncultured Actinomycetota bacterium. Lineage (GTDB taxonomy): Bacteria > Actinomycetota > Actinomycetes > Streptosporangiales > Streptosporangiaceae > DASUBV01. The sequence goes on along the minus strand of CAWGHW010000037.1, from coordinate 1,254,446 downwards.
CGCTGGGCATCTTCTACACGATCGCGTTCACCACGGGCCAGGCCGGAATAGCGGCCCCGCTGACCTACCTGCTGGCCTTCATCTTGTGCCTGACGCTCGCGGTCCCGCTCAGCGGCCTGGCCCGGCGGATGCCGAGCGCGGGGGGCTACTACACCTACGTGAGCAGGGGCCTCGGGCCCCGGACCGGCTACCTGACGGGGTGGCTGTACGGCGCGTCCGTGGCGCTGGTCCCGGCCGCCCTGGCCGCGTTCACCGGGGCCGTCCTGCACGACGAGCTGGACGCCGAGTACCACTTCGGCCTGCCGTGGTGGGTCTACGCCGTAGCGATCCTGGCCCTGTGCTGGTACGTGGCCTTCCGCGGCATCGTGCTGTCAGCCCGGTTCATGCTGACCATGGGCGCCTACGAGATCGTGATCGGCCTCGGGCTGGCCTTGACCGGGCTCATCCACCCGGGGCCGGGCGGGCTGACGGCACGCGGGTTCCTGCCCTCGCACATCGGCAGCTCGTCGGGATTCTTCCTGGCCGTCGTGCTCAGCATCTTCGCGTTCACCGGATTCGAGTCCGCGGCGACGATCGCCGAGGAGAGCCGGAATCCGACCCGGTTCGTACCGTGGGCCATCACTGGGTCGGTCGCGCTGATGGGCATCTTCTACGTCTTCTGCGCCTGGGGCCTGCAGGTGGGCTGGGGCGTCAGCAAGCTCACCGCACTGGCTGACTCGCCTACCGCGCCGGCCTTCGTCCTGGGCCACCGGCTGTGGGCCGGGGCCTGGGTGCTGATTCTCATCGCGCTGCTGAACAGCGGCATCGGGGTCTGCATCGCCTGCACGACGTCCTCGACCCGGACGCTGTTCAGCATGGCCAGGAGCGGCGGACTGCCGGGCTGGCTGTCCCGCGTGCACCCGGTTCACCGCACCCCGTCCCGGGCGGTGACCCTGCAGTTCGGCGTCGTCATCGTCCTGCTGATCGCCATGGGAGTGCCGCTGGGCGCGGACAACATGTTCAACCTGTTCGGCACGACCGGGACCTTCACCTACGTCATCATCTACGGGCTCGGCAACATCGCCGCCTGGCGGTACTTCCGCACCGAGGGCCGGGATGAATCCAGCATCATCAAGTACGTGATATTCCCGGCCGTAGGGACAGCCGCGTTGCTGTACATCGCCTACAAGTCCTACATTCCGCTGCCGGCCGCGCCAGTGGTCTACGCGCCGGTCATCGTCGGCGTCTACCTCGCCGCCGGCCTCGGCTGCCTGGCCTGGGCGCTGCGGCCGCAGCGGCGCGGGTGGATGACCCACGCCGGCGCCATGGAGACCCTGGTGGCCGCGGGTCAGGAGGCGAGCGCCGAATGAGGCCGACCGAGGACCGCTTCCAGGCGATCCTGCGCCTGGTAGCGGCCAGAGACCGGGTGAGCATCGCCGAGCTGAGCAGGCAGCTCAAGGTGTCGGAGATGACCATCCGCCGGGACCTGGCCGCCCTGGACGCCGAGGGCGCGCTCCGGCGGGTCCGCGGCGGCGCGGTGCCCGTGGCCAGCGGAAGCTACGAGCCGCCGTTCGCCGCGCGCGCCAAGCTGAACCCCGCCGCCAAGCGGGACATCGCCGTCGCCGTCGCCAGGCTGGTCAGCGACGGGGAGACGGTCATCCTCGACGGGGGAACGACCGGCGCCGCCATAGCCGAGGAACTGCTGGGACGGGACATCACCGTCTGCACGCCCTCGCTGCGGGTGGCCGACGTGCTCAGTGGCTCCGCCTCGGTGCGGGTCATGATTCCCGGCGGGATCGTCCGGCCCGACGAGCGCACTCTCATCGGGCCCCCGGCACTGCGCATCTTCGAGGACCACCGGTTCGACGTGTACCTGATGAGCGTCAGCGGCATCCACATCACCGCGGGACTGACGGAATGGAATCTCGACGATGCCGCGGTGAAGCGGGCGGCGCTGGACGCGGCCTGCCGGTGCATCGTCGCCTGTGACGCGACCAAGTTCGGCAAGACCGCCTTCGGCCGGATCTGCCCGGTCGGGCGGGCCGACGTCATTGTCACCGACGCGGCGATCGCCGCGGAGCAGCGAACTGCCTTCACCGCGGCCGATGTGGAACTGAGGGTGGCATGACCCTCCCCGACCGCGCCGATACCGTGGTGATCGGCGGTGGCACCGGCGGGGCCGCGCTGACCAGCGTGCTCGCCGAGCACAGCTCCGAGACCGTGGTGCTGATCGAGGCGGGTCCCGACTACGGCCCCCGCGACCGCGGCGGCTGGCCCGGTGAGATCCTCGACGCCCGCGCCGTCCCGCTATCCCACGACTGGGGCCTGGACACGGGCACCAGCATGCCTGGCCGGGTTCTGGACCTGCCGCGCGCCCAGATCCTCGGCGGCTGTTCGTCTCACAACGGTTGTACCGCTTCGCTCGCCGCCCGCGCCGACTATGACGACTGGGCCGCCCGGGGCAACCCCGGCTGGGCCTGCGCCGACGTCGAGCCCCTGCTGCACTGGGCCCGCGAGCGGTTCCGGGTGCGCCGCTACACCATGCCCGAGCTGACCGCGCCGCAGGCCGCATTCGTGCGGGCCGGCCTGGCGGCAGGCCTGCCGTTCGCCGATGACCTCGACGACCTGGACGCCGGGCCGGGCATCGGCCCGATGCCCGTCAACATCGCCGACGGCATCCGCTGGAACGCCGCATTCGCCTTCCTGGACCCCGTCAGGGACGCCCCCCACCTGCGCATCGCCGGCCGGACCACCGCCCGCCAGCTCGCCGTCAGGAACGGGGCCGTGACCGGCGTCCAGGTGACCGCTGCGGACGGCCGCGCGCACACCATCCACGCCGGCCGTGTCGTCCTGGCCGCGGGCGCCTATCACTCTCCCGCCCTGCTGCTGCGCTCGGGCATCGGCCCGGCCGGCGAGCTGCGCGCCCTGGGCATCAGGCCCGTGACGGACCTGCCGGGCGTCGGCCGGCACCTGCTCGACCATCCCTGCGCCGCCCTGCACTTCGCCGGACGCGACGGACTCGCCGCCGAGCTCGCCGCCGATCCCGCGAATCCGGACGAGCAGACCGTCGGCCGCGCCCGGTCAGCGCGCTGCGACGCCGGACCGTACGACATGCACGTGTTCATGGTGGCCGGCGCGAACAGCGGCCACCCCGGCCTGCCGCCGATCAGCCTGTACGCCGGCGCCATGCGCGCCAGGTCCGAGGGCCGCGTCACCCTGGCCCCGGCCGCCGCCACCGGGCTGGCCATCGACCACCGGTACCTCAGCGACCCCGGCGGCCACGACCGCGCGGTCCTGACCGAGGCGCTCGAACTGCTGCGCGCCATCACGGCGGACAGCAAGCTGGCCGAGATCCTGGGTGACCCGGCCGACCCCGCCGCCGATCCGCTGGCCACCCCGGCCAGCTACTGTCACCCCGCCGGAACCTGCAAGCTTGGCCCGGCCAGCGATTCCGCCGCCGTCGTCGACGCAACCGGCGCTGTGCACGGCATCGATAACCTCTATATAGCGGACGCGTCGATCATGCCCAGCATCACCCGCGGCAATCCGAACCTGCCCATCGCCATGATCGGGGCCCGGATCGCCGCCGGGCTGCTCGGCCTGGCGCCCGCGGACGTCGCCCGCCGCTCGTAGCCTCCGCCCGTCCCGCACCTACGATCCGAATGGACCGCAACCCGGTGATCCTCAGCCCGTTCGAACTGGACATCGCCGCCCAGCCCGACGCCCTGCGTGAGTTCGCCCGGGCCAGCCCGAGCCCCAGCGCGGAGCTAGCCGCCATCGCCCGCCGCGACTACGACCGCATCGTGTTCACCGGGATGGGCTCGTCACACTTCGCCGCCCTGCCGAGCTGGCGCCAGCTCGTCGCGGACGGCCGCAGCACCTGGCGGGTCGACACCGGGCAGCTGCTCGACATCCCCCGCCTGATCACCGAGGCCACCCTGCTGGTCATCACCTCCCAGTCGGGGGCCAGCGGCGAGATCGCCGCGCTGCTCAGCCCCGCCGAGGGCCGCCAGCTCTCCCGGCCGCTAGCCGTGGTGGGAATCACTAACGATCCAGGCAGCCCGCTCGGCCGGGCATCGGACGCCGTGATCTTGCTGCACAGCGGGCCGGAGGCCACCGTCAGCACCAAGAGCTACCTCAACAGCCTGGCCGCCCACCAGCAGCTGCTGTATGCCCTGATCGGCACCGGCACGCCTGACTCGCCGGCTGGCGCCGCGCGGGTCGTCAGCGGCCTGAGCCCGGTCTCGGCGGCGGCCGGCCTGGCCCGGGTCGTCACGGCCGCCAGCAACCCGCGCGTCGCCTTCATCGGCACCAGGGATCATGGCGCCACCGCCCTGTACGCCGGCCTGATCACCAAGGAGGCGGCCAAGATCGCAGCCGAGGGCTTCATCGGCGGCCAGTTCCGGCACGGCCCCCTCGAGCTGGCCGGCCCCGGGCTGTCGGCCATCCTGTTCGGCGCCTGGGCCGATGACACCTCCGGCCCGGTCACCGGCCTGGCCGGCGACCTAGTCGCCACCGGCGCCGACGTCACGCTCATCGGCGATCTCATGCTGCCCGGCACGCGCACCATCGAGACCCCCCGCGGCACCACCTTGACCGAGCTGGCCGCCGGCGCCGTCGCGGCGCAGCACATCGCCGTCCAGATCGCCCGCGCCCGCGGCATCGAGCCCGGTGCATTCGCCTACGGCCAGAAAGTCACGACGACCCTGTGACCAGCCAGTCTCCTGGCCCCGGCGCGGCCGCCGGGACGACGGTGACCGTCGGGATCGACCTCGGCGGCACCGGAACCCGGCTCGTCGCCCTCGACCAGGCCGGCGAGATACGGTCACGGGTCAGCGTGCCGACCCGCCACCACCGGGCCGGGGACGTCTCGCAGCTCATCGCGGATCTGGCCGCTCTCATCCAGGACGCCGCCGGCGGAGCGAGGCTGGACGCCGTCGGCATCGGCGCCAGCGGCCCGGTCGACCCCGGCGGCATCATCCGCAATGACGCCACCCTGCCCGCCTACAGCCACATCCCGCTCGCCGAGCTGATCACCGCCCGCCTCGGGGTGCCGTGCGTCATCGATAACGACGCCGTGGCTGCCGCGCTCGGCGAGAACAGCTACGGTGCCGGGCAGCACAGCCCGGCCCTGCTGGCCATCACCCTCGGCACCGGCATCGGCGTCGCCCTGCTGCACGGCAGCACTCCCTATCGCGGCGCCGACGGCGTCCACCCCGAGGCAGGGCACATCCCCGTCCCCGGTCCCCCCGCGCCGTGCTACTGCGGACTGGCCACCTGCTGGGAGCAGCTCGCCTCCCGCACCGCCCTGGACGCCGCCACCGGCCACGCCACCGACCAGATCGCCGCGGCCGCCAGGGACGGCGACCAGCACAGCCGCCAGATCCTCGACCGCTACGCCGAGCACGTCGGCACCGGCCTCGCGACCCTGACCACGGTCTTCCGTCCGGCCCGGATCGTCGTGGGCGGCAGCAGCGCCCAGTACCTCCCGCTGCTGCGGCCCGGCATCGACCGCGCGCTCGCCCGGATCCAGCCCTACGCGTGGGCCCCTCCGCTGGCCGAGGCCGAGCTCGGCGAGTACTCCGGCGCGATCGGCGCGGCCGTCCTTCCCCGCGTCACTCGCTGACCACCGCATACGACCAGCCCCGCCGGCCAGCACCGCACCCCCGGCGCTGAATATCGGCGATCAGCCGTCACAGCCCGAATGAATTGCCGCCGTTAGCCATGATCGTCTGCCCGGTGATCCATCCGGCGTCGTCCGCGGCGAGGATGAGGACGCTCCCGGCGATGTCCTCGGGCTCGGCCATGCGGTGGATCACTTGCCGGCCGAGGCTGTTATTGACTATCGCTTCTGGCAGCCCTTCTGTCATCGCGGTGCGGGTCAGAGAGGGCAGCACGACGTTGATGGTGATTCCGGCATCGCCCAGCGTCGCCGCCAGGGCCCGGGTGAACCCGATGACGCCCATCTTGCTGGTGCGGTAGGCGATGGAAACCGGGCTGGCGATGGCGACGGTGGCCGAGGCCATGTTGATGACGCGTCCCCAGCCGCGGCCGCGCATGAGCGGCATGAATGCCTTGCACATCAGCATCGGTCCGTTCAGGTTGACGGTCATGATGCGCTGCCAGAGTTCGAGGTCGAGTTCGTCCCAGGTCGCGGACTCGAAGATGGCGGCGTTGTTGACCAGGATGTCGACGCGTCCGAGCTCGTCCGCGACCCGGTCGCGCACGCGATCGATCGACCGCCGGGTCGCTGATATCAAGCGCGCGGCCATGGCCGGTTCGCCGGCCTTCGCAATGAGCTCGCTGGTCTCCGCCAGGTCGCCGACGTCGCCGATCACGACGGTGGCTCCCTGCCTGGCCAGGCCTACCGCGATCGCCTGCCCGATGCCGCGGGCGGCTCCCGTGACCAGTGCAACCCGTCCGGCGTGTGGCTGGTCTGTGGTGCTTGTCGGCATCTCCTCTGCCCTTTCTGATCGGGTGACTGTCAGGACGCGGTCGCTTCGGCCTGGCCGAGGACGGCGGGCTTGAGCACGTCGTCGCACCACTGGCGGAAGCTGGTCGGGGTCGAGTTTTCCGGCGTCCGCTGAACGGCGTTGTCCAGGCCTTCGTTCTTCGCCCAGGCCATGTCGGTCATCCCCTGAGCCATCGCATCGGACATGCCGAAGCCGACGAACCTGTCCTTGTAGGCCTCGAATGTGGTCTGCTGGAAGCGGACCTGCTTGCCGAGGACCTCGGAGATGATCCCGGCCATGTCGTTGAAGGACAGATCCTCGGGGCCGAGCAGCGGAACCTCGCCGACGCCGCTCCAGCTGTCGTCGAGCAGCAGACGCGCCGCCGCGGCGGCGATGTCGCGGGTGGCGACGGCTCGGCAGCTTGCGGTCGCCGTCGATCGGCGAGAAGAACATGCCCTGGTTCTTGATCGACTCGGCCTGCCGGACGATGTTGTCCATGAACGACGGGTTGGTCAGCGCCCGGTAGGCCACGCCCGTGCTGGCGATCAGGTCGTCCATCGCCAGCGAGCCGGCGACGTAGCCCGCCCGCGGCGCCCACGGAGTACCGCGGCCGAGTGCCGAGACGCCCACGACCCGCTTGACGTCGTGCTTCCTGAACGCCTCGGCTGCCGGTCCGGGCGAACCCGACGAAGGCGGCCTCGACGCTCTCGCGCGCGCGGATCGGGCGGCGCCAGCCAGAACACGGCGTCCGCGCCGTCGAATGCCCTGTCGACGACGGCCGGGTCGCCGTGGGAGCCCTCGATCGACCTCGACGCGCCGCCGCGTGTCCGCGGGGATGCCGGACAGGTCGCGGGCGACCACGCGCAGCTGCTCGCCGCTGTCGACCAGGTTCTCCAGGACCTGGCGGCCGATGTTGCCGGCCGGTGTGGTCATGACGATCATCGCTCCTCCTTCGTGGTCCGGATACGTTGTATAGCAACGCTACATTATCTCCTTGACTAGCGCTATACAAGGTTGCTAGTCTCGGCCCATGACCGTCAGAACCCGCATCCTCGAAACCGCCGCCGGCCTCCTGGCCGAGTCCGCCGACGTAGACGTCTCGACCCGGGCTATCTGCGATGCAGCCGGCGTGACCGCGCCGACCCTCTACCACCACTTCGGCGACAAGGACGGGCTGCTCGCCGCCGTGGTCGACTTCGGCTGGGCCGCGTTCCTGGAGACCAAGCGCGCCGTCGCCGCCGTCGTCCACGACCATGTCGCTGACGACGTCCGGGCGGGCTGGGACAACCACCTGGAGTTCGCCCGCGAGAACCCGAACTTCTACAAGCTGATGTGGTCGCCGGCGGTCGCCGCCAGCAGCACGGGCGGTGCGCGAGGCGTACCAGATGCTCTACGACCGGCTGGAACTCGGCGCCGGCCGCGGCCAGCTGCGCATGTCGGCGGAGACTGCGTCGCGCATCGTGCTGTCCGCGACCACCGGCGCGGCGCTGTCGCTGATCTCACAGCCGGACCTGTACGGCGACGGCACCTTCGCCACCCAGCTGCGCGAGGCGGTCATCGCATCGATCACCGTCCCGCAAGATGCCGCGTCCGCGGCTCACCAGCGCCGAACGCGAGGCGGAGCCGACGATCGCGACCGCCGCGGCGACGCTCAGCAGCAAGCTCGCCGCCGAGGACACGCCGCTCACCGGGCCCGAGCTGGCGCTGATGCAGCAGTGGCTCACCACACTCGCCGACGCTCCCTCGGCTGCGCTCCCCGCGCCGCCGCGCCGGCCGCAACGCTCCGGAAAGGAGAGCGCGCAATGACCACAGCCCTGGAACCCGAACTCAGCACCTACCGGTGGTCGTCCCATGACGAAGCCGACCGGTTCCCGGTCGAGGACCCGGCAACTGGCGAGGTGATCACCCTCGTCCAGGGAGGGGGAACGGCGGAGGTGAACGCCGCGGTCGAGGCGGCCCACCGCGCGTTCCAGGCCGACTGGCGCTGGCGTCCGCCAGCCGAGCGCGCCGCGCTCCTCCTCAAGGCCGCCGACGTCCTCGCCGAGCATGCTGACGAGCTGGCGCTGCTGGAGTCGCGGGAGAACGGGAAGCCGGTCGCCGACGCGCGCTCGAACGACATCAACTTCCTGGTCGGCGTCTTCCGGTTCTTCGGCAGCCTCGTCGACAAGCTGCCGACCGACTTCTACGACAAGGGCGCGATCTACACCTCGACCTACCTCGAGCCAGTCGGCGTGGTGGGCGAGATCATTCCGTTTAACTGGCCGCCGATCCACGCGGGCGGCAAGATGGCGCCCGCCCTCGCCGCCGGCAACACCGTCGTCCTCAAGCCGAGCGAGCAGGCGCCGCTGACCGTGATGCGGATCGTTGAGCTGCTGAACACCGTCCTGCCCGAGGACGTGCTGCACGCGGTGCCCGGCACCGGGCGCAAGGTCGGCCAGCCGCTGGCCGCCCACCCGCTGGTGCGCATGGTGTCCTTCACCGGCTCCACCGGGGCCGGGGCGGCGGTCGCGGGTGCGGCAGCCAAGAACATCACGCCTGCCCTGCTCGAGCTCGGCGGCAAGGACGCGATGATCGTGTTCGACGACGCCGACTTCGATCGCGTCGTCAAGGACGCAGCCGAGGGCGGCTTCTACAACAAGGGCGAGGCGTGCACGGCGACTTCGCGCATCCTGGTCCAGGACGGCAGCTACGACGCTTTCGTCGAGCAGCTGGCCGCAGCGGTCACGAAACTGAAGGTCGGCCGCGGCACCGATCCCTCCGTCCACGTTGGCCCCGTGGTGACCAAGACGCAGCAGCAGCGTGTCCTCAGCTACATCCAGGCCGGCATCGACGAAGGCGCGACCATCGCCGCCCAGGCCGCACTCCCGGCCGACCCGGACCTCGCGAACGGCTTCTGGGTCGCGCCGACCCTGTTCGCCGACGTCACCCGCACGATGCGCGTCGCCCGTGAGGAGATCTTCGGGCCGGTGGTGACCGTGACGCGATTCAGCGACGAGGACGAGGCAGTCGCGATCACCAACGAGAGCGAGTACGGCCTGACCTCGGCGATCTACACCGCCGACTCGGCCCGCGGCTTCCGGGTGGCGCGCCGCATCGACGTCGGGATGGTGTTCATCAACAACTACTTCCGCGGCGTGCTCGGCACCCCGTTCGGCGGCACCAAGCACTCCGGCTACGGCCGCGAGCACGCGATCGAGACGCTGCGCGAGTTCAGCTACACCAAGATGGTCCGCTTCCCGTCCGGTCTCGGGACGATTCCCGCCTGGCGCGCGATCGCCGACATCTTCACCGAGCCCGCCTGAACGGCCACCGAAACACCACCAGCTGCCGTCCGCCGGGGCCGGTCCCCGAGCCCGGCGGGATGTGCCGCGCCGACCGCCACAGCTCGCTGCCATAAATGGAAGGAGAGATCCCAGATGAGATACATCGCCCTTGAGGAGGCCTTTTCCGTCCCGGAACTGGATGACCGCCGTCCGTCGCCCTGGCTGGGCTTCCGGTTCAGCCAGCGCTCTATCGCGGACTGGGCCCGCAAGCTGCCGGACTTCACCGAGTACCGGCTGCCCGAGATGGACGCGGCCGGGATGGACGTCCAGGTACTGTCGCTTACCGTCCCCGGCCTGCAGGCGGACATCGAGCAGACGGCCGCGCGGGATGATGCCCGGCTCGCCAACGACTACCTGGCCCGCGTGGTGGCGCAGCATCCAGGCCGGTTCCGGGGGTTCGCCGCACTGCCGATGCAGGACCCGAGCGCAGCGGCTGCCGAGCTCGGCCGCTGCGTCCGCGAGCTGGGCTTCTGCGGCGCGCTGGTCAACGACCATTTCCAGGGCCACTACCTCGACGGGCCACGCTACGACGAGGTGTGGGCGGCCCTGGAAGAGCTGTCCGTGCCGCTGTACCTGCACCCCGGCGCTCCGCCGGTCGATCGCTGGAAGGTGCTCGACGGGCGCCCCGAGCTGTACGGCGCGACGTGGACGCCGTGGCCGGGTTCGAGCGGACCACGCTCGGCGACGCCGACCGGCACAAGATCGCCCACGGCAACGCCGAGCGGATCCTGCGGCTCTGACCGCAGCCGCGCCAGCGCAGGAGGAGCACGCCATGAGCACCGAACACCGGACCCCGGCGCTGACCGGGGAACAGATCGACCACATCCTGCAGGCGATGGCGGACTCGTTCGGCCGGCAGCTTCGCTCGCCCGTCCTGCACTGGCCGTCCGAGCAGGACCTCGACTACCAGGACATCACCTTCCCGGCACTGGACGGCGTCCCGCTGGAGGGCTGGCTCATCCCAGCCGCCGGGTCGGACAAGCTGATCATCGCCAACCATCCGATGGGCTTCAGCCGGTCCGGGATACCCGCGCACCTCGACCCGTGGAAGTCGATCTGGTCGGCCAGCGGGAACGACTTCGAGGTCAACCTCGTCCCCGACTACAAGATCCTGCACGATGCCGGATACAACGTGCTGGCCTACGACCTGCGCAACTCCGGGCTCAGCGGCGCCGCCAACGGCGGCATCGCCTCCAGCGGGATCTTCGAGGCCCGCGACGTCGTCGGCGCGCTGACCTACGCACGCAGCCGCCACGAGACGCGCGACATGACGATCGGCCTGTTCAGCCGCTGCCTGGGCTGCAGCTCCACCTTCGCGGCCATGACCCAGTTCCCCGAGGCATTCGACGGCGTCCGCTGCCTGGTCGGACCGCAGCCGGTCACCATGAAGACCATCATCCAGCGGCGGCTAGGCCTGCTCGGGGTACCGGCTGACCGCATCGACGACCTCGAGCAGCGCGTCATCTTGCAGACCAGCATCGGCCTCGCGCGGCAGAGCCCCCCGGGAGTGGGCCAGGAACGTCCGCGTGCCCGCCTTTCTCTACCAGGTGCACGACGACGTGCTGACCGAGCCCAGCGACGTGCAGACGATGTTCGACAACATCCCCGTCGCCGACAAGAAGCTGCAGTGGATCCAGGGGACCACGCGCCGCTGGGACGGCTACCTGGAGTTCCAGCGTCGCCCTGAGCCGATGCTCGAGTGGTTCGCCAAGCACCTGCAGTGAAGGTAGCGCCGGCCACGGCCAGCATCCCCACGGTTGCCTCGGGTGACGACCAGCTAGGGCCGCGCCGACGACGATTCGGGCCAGCGTGGGTACGTGGATCTGCTGCGCGGCCGGGGACCCCTCGCAGGTGCGTGTGCTGCCAGGGGAAATACTGGCTACGGCGGCCGGGTTGCAGTGTGGGTTCCCGGGCCGGCGCGGCAGCGTGTCGGCGCGCGGCAGGTCGTGCGGGCATGGTGCTGGCGGCCTGTTGTTGGGGTCCGTGCCTTTGACCGTAGATCGACCGTGGAGAAAGATGCCCAGGAAAGTTCGGCCGTACGGCTCCGGCGATGACATCGAGGCTGCGGGGCTGGCCCGGTCCCGGCGGGATCCTGCCCCGGGGTACGTGAACGAGCTGGCCGCGACGATGACGGTCGGGGAGGTCGCCACGCAGGCGGTGGAGGCTGTCCGGGCGCTGAGCCAGCTGATGGCGACCGATACCGGGGAGCTGGCCGGCGCGGGGGAGGCCCGCGAGGTCGTCGGTCGGCTGGCGCTGATGGGCGGGCAGCTGCCCCAGCTGTGCGAGCAGCTGGCCCGGTTCCTGGTCGTGCAGTGTGAGGACGGCCAGATCGCGCGCGGCACTGGCGGTGACCCTGACGGGGTGCTGGTCGAGGTGTCCGAGGCGCTGTCCGCCGCCGGCCGGGCCGCGGACATGATGGCGGCGGCGCTGGCCGAGGCTGGCGCCAAGGCAGCCGGCCTCGACCTGCCGTCCCGCTAGCGGGTCACAGGCAGCGGTCGCTGGCCTGCCGAAGCAGGCTGGCCGACCGAAGGAGACGGTCCGCATTTGCGGTCCTTGCCTGCGCCGCTGACAGCCGTCTGACGGGGCGCGGAACGCCTTGCGCGCTAGATGGAATCCCAGTGCGGCGGACGCTCACCACGGAGGCGCTCGTCATCCTCCGGCGCGGGCAGCTCACCCCAGCCGACATCGGTATCTTCCTGGCTCTGCACCGGCAGGTCACCAGATTCTGGCGGGTCCGCGCAGGGTGACTGGCTGGATGCGCTGCCCTGCGGCACGGCGGTCATCACCTTCTCGGAGATCATCTGCGGTCGACGCGATGGTATCTCCGCAAATCGCGACCGCCGCCGTCGTGGCGGGGGTCGGACCTCGGTACGCTCTGTCGATGACTACCTCGTTGGTTCCCTGAGCGGTCATCCCGACTAGTCGGGCAAGAGGAGCCCGATGTCAGAGACAGGGAGGTCCCTCACGTGAAATGGCGTACTCCAGTAGCTCGGCCTGGCACGTGCGCGGGCCGACGGCCCGCATCGGTGCCGGCGTGAGCTCGCCCCGGCGCGACGATCCGGCTGCCGCTCTCAACCAGGTGCTCAGCCAGGTCATTGACGGGGTTCTGGACGTGAGGCAGGCGTACCGGAGGGTTCCCGAGACGCACGCCCTGCACGGGTTGCTCGATCAGCTCTTCGACGATCTGAGAGCGTGGGCCCGGCTGCTCGCGGACCAGGACCTGGCGCTTGGCGTGTCGCCGCTGGCCAGCATGCCGACCGCGACCGGCCGGAAGCCACCGCATTCCTGGCATGGGGCCGCGAGCGATGAGGAGGTCCGCCGGATCGTCGGTGAGGACCTCGACCGGCTCGGTCAGTACCTGGCAGCAGCGCTCGCGGAGCAACAAGATGACCAGGTACGAGCGGCCCTCGCCGAGGTCGAGCGCGGATTGCTGGCTCACCAACGGGCGCTGAGCGAGCTCTAATTACCGGCAGGCGCCCGCACGGCTAGCCAACGGCAGCGTCGGGTACAACCTGCCCATGAAGCCTTACGCCTTCGCCCAGGCGTTCATCGACGTCGACGGCTTCTAATCAAGGAAGACGAGGAACCCAGGCATGGCTGAGAGCACGCAGCAGGCAGACAGCGACAACGCCGATGTTCGCGCGTTCAGTATCGGTTTCCCGGAATCGGAACTCGCCGATCTGCGCAGGCGCATCAACGCGACGAGGTGGCCGGAGAACGAGACGGTCACCGATGACTCGCAGGGCGTAAGGCTCGCGCTGATGCAGGAGCTCGCGCGCTACTGGGGCACAGACTACGACTGGAGCGGGTGCGAGGCGAAGCTGAACGCCCTGCCGAACTTCGTCACCGAGATCGACGGGCTCGATATTCATTTCATCCATGTCCGCTCCCGGCACGAGGACGCGCTGCCGCTGATCGTCACGCACGGATGGCCTGGCTCGATCATCGAGCAGCTGAAGATCATCGAGCCGCTCACCAATCCCACGGCCCACGGCGCGAGCGCGGCGGACGCGTTCCATCTGGTGATTCCCTCGCTGCCGGGTTACGGGTTCTCCGGCAAGCCGGCCACCACCGGGTGGGATCCCGCCCGCATCGCGCGAGCCTGGGTCGTGCTCATGAAGCGCCTTGGATACACCCAGTTCGTGGCGCAGGGCGGCGACTGGGGCGCGGCCGTCACTCAGACGATGGGGATACAGGCGGCGCCGGAGCTGCTCGGCATCCACTCCAACATGCCCGGTACCGCTCCGGCTGACATCAACAAGGCGGTGCAGCGCGGCGACCCGCCGCCGTCGGATCTCTCCGCCGAGGAGAGGGCCGCGTACGACCAGCTGAGTGGCTTCTACGCGAAGCACGTGGCCTACGCGCTGATCATGACGACGCGCCCGCAAACGTTGTACGGACTGGCGGACTCACCCGCCGATCTCGCGGCGTTCATGCTCGACCACGGCGACGGTACTGGCCAGCCCGGGCTCGTAGAGAAGGCCCTCCAGGGAAACCTGGCCAGCGCCCTTACGCGGGACGACATCCTCGACAACATCACGCTCTACTGGCTGACCAACACCGGGATTTCCTCGGCTCGGCTCTACTGGGAGAACAAGGCGGACTTCTTCGACGCCAAGAACATCTCGATTCCGTTCGCGATAAGCGTGTTTCCTGACGAGCTCTATCAGGCTCCGAGGAGCTGGGCGGAACGCGCCTATCCGCACAACCTTATCCACTACAACAGGCTCGACCGAGGCGGCCACTTCGCGGCCTGGGAGCAGCCGCAGCTCTTTTCAGACGAGATGCGCGCGAGCTTCAGGTCACTGCGCAGTCACCGCGACTGAACCAGCGGCCACCGCGGACAGCGGGATCAGCGGGATCGCGGCCGGCGTCAACCGATGGCTCGGGCAGGGCGTCTACGAAATGTGGCATTTCGAATGATGCGCCCGGACAACTTCGGGAAAGGCTGGTCCATGCGCGGGCTGGCAGGCGCGGGCATCGCGGCCGTGGGGTGTGCCACGGCTCTGGTCAGCGGCGGCTGGAGCACCGCCCGGCCGGTGCCTGGCGTCAGCATCCAGGGGCAGACGGCGGTGTACACCGCACCCGGCTACGCCGCCGCCTCCTGGCTCGTCCCCGCTGGACTGCGCCGTCGCCTACCAGCCGTCCGGCAAGGGCACGCAGGTGTTCAGCGTGACCAGGCACAACGGCACCTGGGGCGCACCGCGTCAGGTGCCGGGCCTGCGCGCGGTGCCCGGCCTGGACCTGTCGCTGGCCTGCGCCTCGGCCGGCGACTGCGTCCTCGCCGCGGACGCGCCGGGGTTCCACGGCGCGCTACAGGTCATGGTCGCCAGACTCGCGCACGGGGCGTGGAGTAAGGCGCGACCGGTTCCGGGCCTGGCGGCACTGCGCCCGGGCGAGCGGAGCCTGGTCTCTTCGCTGGCCTGCGGCCGGACGGGCTGGTGCGCGCTGGCCGGACAGACCCAGCCGGTAGGGAAGAACAGCGGCGGTCAGCCGTTCGTGGCCAGCGAGCACAACGGGACCTGGAGCAAGGCGCAGGCGGTGCCCGGCCTGGCGGCACTGACCAAGGGCTCGGCCGCAGGCGCCACAGTGGCCTCCTGCGACCCCCGGGACACCTGCACCGCGACGGGGTACTACGGCGATCACAGCGGTTACGAAGACCGGCCCTACGCCGTGACTGAACGGGCGGGCCGGTGGGGCCAGGCGCAGCCCATCGCCGGCACCGCGTCGGCCGCGGGCAGCGACATCACCGCGCTGTCGTGCTCTGCGCCGGGTGACTGCTCGGCTGCGGGTACCTCCAGCACGGGGGCCACGGTCCAGATGTTCACGGTGACGCAGACCGGGGGGACCTGGCATCGGGCCTCGCCGCTGCGCGGCTCGATCCCGCTGCAGTACCCGGCCGATGCGCCGGACATCACCGCGCTGACCTGCACCGCGCCTGGCCAGTGCACCGCGCTGGGGGCCTACGCCACGTCCGCGAACAGCCAGGACAGCGTCCCGGTCGACGGCCCGCTGTTCGAGGCCGTTCAGGCGCACGGCACCTGGAGCGCCATTCACGCCGTCCGCGGCCTGCCCGCCGGGGCGGTCACCTGGACCACCTCGGTGTCGTGTGCCAGCGCCGGGAACTGCGCCGCGGGCGGGTACTGGCTCACCAACCCCACCGGCGATGAGCACACCATCAGCAGCTACCACGCGTTCGTGGCCACCGAGACACGCGGCACCTGGAACGCCCAGCGGGTGCCCGGCCTGGCGGCCGTGCACAGCCGGGACTCCGCGATCCACGCCGTCTCCTGCCAGCCGCACCGGGGGTGCAGCTCCATCGGCGACTACCTCGGGCAGGACCGCCGCCTGTTCACCAGCTCCCGCGGCTGACCCGGCCCGGCGCCCCGGCCTCACCGCGCAAGGAGCGTCAGAGGGCTGCTGCGCGCGCCAGGGACTTGATCACGGCTGTGTCGCCGGGACGCCAGGGGCCGGCATCGCCGTGAGCCTTGCTCCAGTAGGTCAGCATGCGCTGCCCGCCGTTGCGGCTCATCCAGCGGGCCACGGCGGTGAACCACTGCGGCCGGTACTCCACGCGACTTGAGTTGGTCTCGCAGATGTTCAGCACCGGGGACGGCGTTTTGGTGAACTGCTGGATCAGGGCACGCCACTGGGCCAGGCGCGGATACAGCGCCCCGTTAATGTTCAGCGTGCCGTCGGAGTTGCGGAACTCCAGCCAGTCGTAGATGTCCAGGCCGTACCAGTCCAGGCCGGGGACCATCCAGGGCGGCATGCTCAGCGGGTGCATGCACAAGATGGGTCCGTAGCGGACGTTCGTGTGACGGCACAGCCGGTGCATGTGGGCGTGCACCGCGCGCATGGCCGGCGCCGTGATGTAGGAGGGGTATCCGGGCAGATTGCCGGCCTCATGCCAGGCAGTCAGGTCAGAGCCTGATGGCGCGGTGCGCAGGAATGCCTTGATCCGGGTGTCGAGCCGGCCCGCGAGCAGGTCGGCGGGAACCGGCCGGATGGAGACCAGCGTCGTGCTCGCGTTCTTGGTCGAGGGCCACTCGCCAGGGACGTAGTTGTGCTCCGAGAAATACACACGACGGCAGGACACGGCGGGCACGGCCTCGTGCACCTTGGTGTACCAGCCCTCATTTGCCCCGATCAGGAGCTTGCGGTGCACGGCGGCCTCGGCTGGCCGCGCAGCGGCAGTTAGCGGTACCGCGGCCGCCAGGGCAGCAGCACCAGCTCCGAGCACCGAGCGGCGCGAAATGTCGCCTTCCATCGACCGAGACGATAGAGGACTGAAACTGGTCGGGTAGCGCAATCAGCGGAACTTGCTGGGCGCCGTCCCGCGGATGGCGTGCGCTGAACGGGGCGTGACATCACGCAGCTACCTGCTGGCCACATTCACCACCAACATCCCGATATGGGGCAAAATCTTCATACGCGGATATCTCGCGATCGGGATACTGACCGTAGCGGCGTTTGTTGTCGCCGTTGTCGCCGCCCAGCGCCGCAAGCTCGATCAGCCGCTGAATCGCTTCGTGCAGTGGCTGCGCGCCGAGGGCGAGGAAAGGTTCGTCGGCTCGCTCAAGATCGCCATCTTCTACTCGCTGGTCTATTCGGTCGGCGATGATGACAGTCAGACGTCAAAGCGGTGGTCCTGGGCGTGCTGATCTGGATATCCCTGGTGCCGCTGGTGCCGGTGCTGCTCCTGACCGGGCGAATCGTGCCCGAGTTCAAGCCCGCCGCAGAGGCCGAAGTCGGCGTCGGCCCACAGGAGTCAGCCAGCGCGGCACCGGCGGCCGGTGTTGCCGGACCGGCGCAAAACGCTCCGGCACCGGCGGCCGAGGAGTAGGGCCGCTTGCTCTATCTTCGGGCGCGGCCGCGGCGTACTGTCGAGGTGTTGCTCCGGACCTTGGTAGCCACAGCAGCGACAAGTTGCGACTGTGGAAAGGGCCGGAGTTTTCTCTTTGCCTGACCGCCTGCCCGCGCAGGCCCTATTTTCGGGCGGGAGCCCCAATGACCGACGTCGCCTATCTGTGCCACAACTGCGGCAGCGTGCATGAGGTGGAGTCGATCCGGGATAATCTCATTCTCGACCTGCGGACAGCTGCCAGCTACGAACTGTCCGGGCACCGTGGCATCCTAGGTCTGCGCACGCGCTTCCGGCGCTGGCGCATGACGTGGCGCTTGGCCCAGGCCCTCTGGCCCGCGTATTCGCACCGTGCACGCCTGGCCCGGGGACGTCGGCTCGCGCCCGGCGGGCCGCGCCCGGATCTGATCGCTCTGGACCTTGCCGAGCAGCAACAACTGCCAGCGCTGCGCCCGGGCAACCCGGCCATCGCCGGTACCCGGCCGACTGGTCGGTATCAGAGTCGACATCTCCACCCCGCTACCCCCCAAAACCATGATCGTCCAGTCTGAGGCCGCGTGAAGTCATGCCCGGAATGTCGTGGCGTGGTCAGATCCGGTAGGCGCCGGTCTAGGCCGCCCGCAACGAGGTCGTTAGCTGACGCGGTGTTGGATGTCAGTTTGCGGATTCTTCGAGCGCCTGGGACGTAGCCGGGTCGGCCGGGTAAAAAGCCTCGATCACGAGCTCCGCCGCGGTGACGTCGAGAGCGGTGCCGAAGGTGGCAATCATGTTCAGGAACCGCAGTTCGCGGCAGCCGTTCATAATGCGCAAGGGGACAAACACCCGGTCGACTGGACTGGCTGTCTCGTGGCCGGGCTCGGCTATCCCTGGATAGCTGCGTGCTTCATCGGCGAGTTTCGCCAGCCCGGCATCTGCGCCGGCCAGGATCTGATGATCCAGGCGCCGTAGAAGGTAGGCACTCCACTCCGCGAGATTTACGATCCGTGGTGCCAGCCCAGATGGGTGGAGGGCCAGGCGCAAAGCGTTAACAGGCGGGATGAGTAGCTCCGGGGCGACATCTTCCAGAAGCACGGCAGTACTCCCATTGCGCGCGACAACATCCCACTGGCGGTCAATGACAAAGGCGGGATAGGGGCCGTGGCTGGCGAGTAGCCGCTCAATAGCCTCACGGACGTATCTCATGTCCGAGCCGTTGTCATCGAGCGCCCGGTGAGAGTAGACCGGCGCGTACTCCGCCGCGAGCAATAGCGCATTGCGCTCGCGAAGTGGAACGCTCAGATATTCCGTCAGGTAAAGGATCATCTGACGGCTCGGCCTTGACCGGCCCGTCTCCATATAGCTCAGATGCCGGCTGGAGACGCCTGTCCTGGCTGACAGTTCCAGCTGCGAGAGATGCCGCCGCTGGCGCCATTCGCGCAGCATGTTCCCGACGACGGGCTGCATGCTCAGCGAGCCTATCCAAGGCCAGGGGCCGTAGTCCATGACGTCACAGGTCATGGACCTGCAGCCCGCGGACACGCAAGCTCAGCCCTATGACTAAGTCAACGCGCACGGCAACTGGCGTCCTTGACGCCCACCGCGATGCGGGCGAGACCTTCACCGCCGGCGGCATCCAGAGCTTCCTGCGCGCCGCAGGCGACGGGGAGCCCGTCGTGTGCATTCACGGAATGCTTGGCTCGTCGTTCGGCTACCGGAAGCTCCTCCGCGAACTCGCCGGGCGAGGACTCCGGGGAATCGCCTGGGATCTCCCGGGCTTCGGGCTGGCGGAACGCCCCCGAGGATACGATTACAGCTGGACGGGTCTCGGGGGGTTTTGCCTAGCCGCCGTCAATTCGCTGAACATTGACCGATTCCACCTCGTCGTCCATGACATCGGCGGGCCGGTCGGATTCGAGCTCGCAGCTGCCTGCCCCGAACGAGTGCTGTCGCTCACGATCCTCAACACCGTAGTCGATGTCACCGGGTGGACCCCGCCCTGGACGATGAGGGCGTTCCGCTGGCCCGTCATCGGCGAGCTCTGGGCAGCGGGCATGACTCCGCCAGCCTTCCGGTTCCTCATGAAGCTGCAGGGGATCGGCGACCTCAGCCAGGTCGGCAAGGCCGAGCTCAATACCTACCTCACGCTCATGAAGGGAGACGACCGGGCCCGCGCCTTCCTGAAGGTCTCACGCAGCGCCCAGACAACAGCGGAAAAGCAAGAGCTGTACCGCCGGGTCGTGGGAATCCGGTCCTACCCGGTGCAAGTCGTCTGGGCCGCTCAAGATCCGGCGATGCCGGTCGGCACCTACGGGGAGAAGGCGCGAGCTGCCGCCGGGCTGGCCGCCATTGACCGCATACCAGGCAAGCATTTTCCGCAAGAGGACCAGGCCCCGGCCATCGCCACTCGCGTGGCCTCCATCGCGCTGGCAGGAAAGAAGAACGCCCCGAATTAGTGCATCTTTACGACCCGCCCGACGTGGCCGGGCTGCCACCGGAAGGAAGAGTGGCGTCCAGGATCGCGCTTGACCCGGCTGGATGGATGCTCACGTCCTCGCATCGTTCCCTAAGCCGGTCGAGCGACTCGCCATCGCCGAGAGGAACAGTCGCCTCAAGACGCACGCTCCGCTGGACCTCGGGAAGATCCAGTACAGCGTCGACCAGGGTGGCCCGGCTGCCCGGCGTCATGTGCCCGGACTCCGCGTGAAAGGATGCCCGGACGGTGGCCTCAGGTCCTTCGGAGATGGTCACTTCTGCGGCGGCAACTGTGCGGCCACTGTTATGCGCCTCGACGTAATGGTGTCTGTCATGATCGGTCATCTAGTGTCTCCCTACGGGGAATTCGTTCGCGTAAAAAAGGCGTAAGCCTGCCGAGGCCGCCCCTCTTGCAGGCCGGGCGTAACGCACAGCGCGGGACATGCCCCTCCCGCCGGGAAAGACCGAGCGCTGGCCCAGCGGCCGCGTCTTCTGGCGGCAGGCTAGCGGCGCGCATCAGCACGCGGGGTGGGCGGCAAGGCGGTCGCCCGCCCGGCCCGGGAACTTGCCGCTACGCCCCCGTATCAGGGGTTATGTCGGGGGGCTGTCTATGGCTCGACGTGTTGGGGGCAGCGAGGCTCGGAGATACACGCTTTCAGCGGTGTTATTGCTTCTGTGGCTCAGCCGCCGTGTCTGGAATCCGTGACCGAAAGGAATGCGTAGATGCCGAAACCCGGCATCGGCACGATGATCAATTAGATCCCCAGGGAGGATCGCCTCAGCCCGTTTACCTGTAGAAAATGTAATAATATTTACAATAGCATCGATCTGATCCACTCCGCCCGTTACGGCACTTCGAGCCTGCTGATAAAGGGACCTCAGGTGGCCGGGGCTGCCGCCCGCCGATCGCGTTAGCCTCGATCTTTCGCGGCCGTGATGTGGTGGCCTGAGGCACTGGTCTCGGGCTGATTTCACGTTCAGGTTTCACGTTCAGGCTGTGCCGGGCTGCCCGGCTGCCGCGGCGGGTGGGCGGGGTTCCACGGGCTCTGGCGGTTTCTCCTTCCGTGTCGAAGGGATGTCCGGGCTGGTCAGCTGGTCGGGGATGGTCTGCATGCGGGCTGTTGCGGTGGAGATGTCGGCGGCCCAGGGCCGGCGCTGGGCGAGCCGGAGTCGCATGCGCCGGCCGCTGCAGGCGAGACGACCGGCGACCAGAGCAGGCGCAGCCGTAGTCGCTTGGGTTCCCAGCGGCGGGCAGCCCCGGTGAGGGCGACCCTTTGTGTCCAGGCCAGCGGCTCGCGGGCCAGGGCGGCGATTTCGCACCAGACCTGGTTCTGGGCGAAGCCGCTGAGCGGCAGGCTGCGCGGCAGATCCCTGGCCAGCGTAGTGACTAGTCGGGACACCACCGGATCTGAGGCGACCGGTCCTGCCAGGTCCGGCTCCTCTCGCAGCAGTGAGATATCGGCCCGGCAGTCCCCGCCCGGCGCCACCGACGCGGCCAAGTCCGCGACGACCTGGCCCGGGTTATGCACTGCCCGCCACCGGGCGAGCTCCTCGCAAAGGCCCCAGGCCAGGCCTGTCGCGCGGATCGTCTCCCACCGCAAGACAGCACCGGCCTGGGGCACCAGGCCCCGGCCGTCAGCGGACACGGCCGTTCTGGCATTGCGTGCGTTATTCTTCACCTGAAAGTGTCTTCGGCGCGGGTACGGATATGACCTTCGACAAGCCCTATCCTCCCGGACCAAAGGCACCTTCTTCAGCAGAGACAACGAGTCCGGGTAATTCCAGGCCCTTCAATGGATCGGGCTCGTGTGCCAATCGCCCAATCGGATCATCGGCCTGAGCCGGACAAGGTTCGGCCCCGGCATCCGCACGCGGACGTCGGTCGGCTTTTACCTGGTTATCGTGCCGTTCGCGGTGGTGATGGCCTGGTAGGCGTCGTCGGTGCGCAGGCACCTCCCGCCCTTCTTCGCCGTGATGAGGATGCTGGCGGTGCGGGCCTTCCCGGAGCCGGTGATTCCGGCGTACTGGCCCGTGCCGTGGCCGATGGTGAAGGTGCCTCGCGCGGTCTGGGTGAACAGGCAGGTGCTGGATACCGAGCCGGTGCCGTGGTTCTCAGACAGCCTGAGCGTGAGCGTGCCGCCGGGAAACACGATCACGTCCCCGCCGTGGCGGGGGATTTCGTACCCGCCCGCGGTGAAAGCTCCGGTGGCGATCACGCTCAGCCGGTGCGATGCGGACTGGGTGCTGACGATCCTCAGATGCTCGCCGCTGCTGTGAACTGGGCTGGCAGCGGCGGACGCCGCACCAGCGCCGCCTGCGATCGCGGCTGCCGAGACGGCCAGGACAGCCACTGCTCGCTTCGTAAGCATGCTTCCTCCATTGCGGAACGCCTGTTATTCGGGACGTGAATCTGCGAGCCGGCGCGGCCGGGGCCGGCTGCGTGTCCGCCGAGTCCTTGCCGCTGGCATTGCCATGCCGTTTCGTCACTCGCACGACAAGTAGAGACATCAGTCCACCCGTCAGGTTCCATGCGATCAGGGCGCCGCTGCAGAGCGGGCATGCTCAGGCTGAAGGTCATGAGCACGGACGCCGACGCGCGATTTCCCGGCGCCAGCCACCAGCGACGTGGTTGTTGCGCTCACGTCGCTCTGGCGACGTGAGCGCAACAACCACGTCGTTCGCCGGACCGAGGCCGATTACGGCGGGGCTGTATGGCCGGTTTCGGGTCGCCGCCAGGGAGGCGGATGGCCTGGCCGGGGGTGCGAGAGGGGTGAGACGTTGCGAGAGTCTGGGGCCGGGCTGTGCCGTCGCTGGCGGTGGCACCAGGGCGGCCGCCGAACCGGGCTAGCCGTCGCGGGCGCCGGCGCGGCTGGCCGGGGCCGGGCGGCGCTGGGGCGGGCTCGTACGATCTCGGCCAGGAGCCAAGCGGTCACTCACGCTCCGGCCGTTCCGGTGCCGCAGGCCAGGCCGGGTGACATCGGCGTGCCACCGGGCCGTGAGGCCGGCCAGATTCCCTGCCAGGCCGACTTCTCGGCAGGACGTGCGGCAAGCCCCATCGTCCCAGGGCAAAGACGCTCGCCTCATGCGAGCCAGCGACTCCGGGTAATTCCAGACGAAAGCCCGAGGTTAGTCGCCGGTCGCGCCGTCGATCTGCTCCCGGATGATGTCGGCGTGCCCCACGTGCCGGGCGTGCTCCCTGATGATGTGCACGTAGATCCAGCGCAGTGACACCTGGCCCAGCTGGTCGTGCGGCACCGTCTGGTCCAGCGCGAAGCCCGCCGCGATCTGCCGGGATACCGCGCAGGCGCTCTCGAACTCGGCGATGACGCCGGCGATGGTCTTGTCAGGGCCCACGTCCCAGCTCGGGGCGTCGCCGCGGGCGTTCCCGGTGATCTCCTCGCGCGGCTTGCCGCCCAGGTAGTGCTGGAACCAGTTGCGCTCCACGCCCGCGGCGTGGCTGACCAGGCCGAGCAGGGTAGTCAGCGAGGGCACCAGGCGCCGCCGGGCGTCCTCCTCGGACAGGCCGCGAAGCTTTCCGCTGAGCACCCTGCGGTGGTACTCGAGGAACCCCTCCAGGGTCTCCCGTTCTGCGGCGACGGCGACAAGGTCTTCTTCATCTGCCGGGGGCGGGGTATCTGTCACCGCAAAAGGCTACCGGCCTGGATCGCTGGCGCTGCCTGATCCTCGGGGACAGCCAGCAGAGCCTTACCTGCGCTGGCGTCCGCCTTCCAGCGGCCAGCCAGGACCCCAGCCAACCCTGGCGAACCGACCGCTGGCAGCGATCTGCGGCGATCCCAGCAGCACACGACGCCGCACCTCACGCCAGGCCGGCTGCGCTACCAGCGTCGACGTCGCTGGAGGACGCGGTCCGCCGGGAAATCGTGGAGGAGGCTGGCGTCAGAGTGAGTGACGTCAGCTATGTCGGGTCGCAGCCATGGCCGTTCCCGGCCGGGCTGATGGCGGGATTCCGCGCGGCGGCGGCGGAGGAGTCCGTGTCCGTTGATGGCAACGAGATCCTTGAGGCGCGCTGGTTCACCCGTGAACAGCTACCGGATTACGCCACGGCTACCGAACGGCTCGGCCGTGCCGACTCGATCGACCGAATCATGCTCACCGCCTGGCTCGCCAATAACGGGGACGAAGATACCGGGGCTGGCGAAGGTGCTCAGCCGTCTGGCTGAGCCGTCCGACGTTGGGACAACTTTGCGGTCGCGGCGGCGCGCTGCCTGCTCGTCATGATCAGCAGGCAGCGCGCCGTTCTTCCCTGTCAGGCAGCGGCGAAGGGACTGGTTTCCTCGTCGGCCTTGATGATCAGTGACACGGCCTCGATCAGGGCCAGGTGCGTGAACGCCTGCGGGAAATTGCCGAGATGCTCGCCGGTGGTGGTGTCGATCTCCTCGGCGTAGAGCTGCAGTGGCCCGGCGAACGACAGCAGCTTCTGGCACAGGGCGCGGGCCCGGTCGGTTTCGCCGATCATGGCCAGCGCGGTGACCAGCCAGAACGAGCAGATGGTGAAGGTGCCCTCCTTGCCGGAGAATCCGGTGTCGGTGCCGTCGACCTTGTAGCGCAGGACCAGGCCGTCCTGGGTCAGCTCGTCGGCGATGGCCAGCACGGTCGCCTTGACGCGCTCGTCGTCGGGGGGCAGGAAGCCCATGATGGGCAGGAGCAGCAGCGAGGCGTCGAGGTCGTCGGTCTCGTAGTGCTGGCGGAACACCCCGCGGCTGGACACGCCCTTGTCCAGGATCTCGGCCATGATCTCGTCGGCGCCTGCCTGCCAGTGCTTGGCGCGCTCGTCGGAGCCGCGTTCCCGGGCCAGGTCGGCGCCGCGCTGCGCCGCGACCCAGCACATCATCTTGGACGCGGTGAAGTGCTTGGGGTCGCCGCGGACTTCCCAGATGCCCTGGTCAGGCTCATGCCAGTGCTGCAGGGCGGCGTCCACGAATCCGGCTAGGCCATTCCACACCGGCTCGACGATCTGGGCGGCGCCGTGCCGGAACTGGACGTCCAGGGCGTCGAGGATCATGCCCCAGACGTCGTGCTGATGCTGGTTCCAGGCGCCATTGCCGACCCGGACCGGCCGCGCCCCGCGGTACCCGGACAGGTGGTCAAGGGTGTGCTCGGTCAGGTCACGTTCCCCGCCGACGCCGTACATGATCTGCAGCTCGAGCTTCTGGTTGAGGTCACCGCCGCTGACCGCGTCGATGACGAAGCCCCAGTACTCGATCGCCTCCCAGTCGAAGCCCAGGCGATACAGCGAGCGGAGCATGAACGCCGAGTCCCTGATCCAGGTGAAGCGATAGTCCCAGTTGCGCGCCCCGCCGGGCGTCTCGGGCAGCGAGGTCGTTGAGGCGGCCATGATGGCGCCCGTGGGGGCGTAGCTGAGGCCCTTCAGGGTCAGGGCGCTGCGGTCGATGTAGGGCTTCCACGGATGATCGGGGATCTTGGCCGCGCTCAGCCAGTCCCGCCAGAAATCGACCGTGGTGGCCAGTGCGGCGAACGCCTCGTCCAGGTTCGCCGGGGCCTTGCTGTCTCCCCAGGACAAGGAGGCGAACGCCGACTCGCCGGCGCCGAGCGTCGTGCGGCCGTAGCACCGGGCGCCCAGCACGCCGAGCGGGATGGTGCCCCCCAGCTCGAGTCGCACGTCTGCGTCCGGAGAGGCGATGGTCATCGCGTCATAGCCATCGCCCTTATAGCTCCACTTGCCTCCTGTTGCTCCGTAATCGAACACCGAGGCGCAGTTCACGGCGACCTCGACCCGGCCGCTGATGCACGTGGCGATCCGCAGGAGCACGCCGGTGGCGCCGAAATCGGCCGGCGCCCGCCGGTAATCCGCCCGCCGGCCCTCGCGCTTGAGCTGGTCCACCACGAGCAGGTCCTGGACGACCATCCACCCCGTCGGGGTTTGCCACGTCGTCTCCACCACCATCGTCCCCGGCACGTACCGGCGATGCTGCGGAACATGGGTGTTGCTGGGACCGAACCGGAACAGGCCGGCTGCGCGGTCCAGCAGCGCCCCGAAGACGCTCGGGGAATCCGGGCGCGGCAGGCACAGCCATTCGACCGACCCGTCCGGTGCGACCAGGCAGCTCTGTTCGCAATTCGACAGGAACCCGTAATCGGCGATGGGCGGGAACAGGCTTTCCGCTGCCTGGCCCTGGGCGGTCGTGGTAGCAGTGTCCGGCATGTGCGTTCCTTCCTAGTGGTCCTGGCTTGTTCAGGCACGCGGCTCACTAGAGCCCGCCGATCCGGATCGCTTGGCCATGGCACGGCCACCGCTCCACTGTGGAGATCAGTGCTGCCTGCGGCATCACCCCGCAAGGGTGACGCCTGCTCCATCAGCCGTTGCCGCCTGAGAGCGCGACAGCGACGGTGGCGACGGCAAGACGATTAGCTCAGGCCGGATTAGGCCGGTGACAGTCATGTAGGTCCCGGCGATTATCAGGGCGATGGCGATGAGCTGCCGGGCGTGGCCGGTGATCCAGCCCTGTGCGACCTTGAGCTGTCGTTTGGTGCTCTCGGGCCGCAGTTCCAGGAATGCGTACGGGACAATCACGAGCGCGAACTCGATGATGACGAAAATGACCACCGCGACGGCCTGTGTGGCGGTAGATGACTTGCTCGTGATCAGCTGGTAGCCCGCCTGCCAGCAGGCACAAGAACATCGTTCGCGGCCGCCGGTTGTCGATCAGCAGCAGGTCAACGGCGAGCAGCTTCGGGTTCAGCGCGGCGAGGAACGCCAGCCCGAAGAAGGCGGCATTCACTGCCCTCCGGCGACCTGCGGCCCGGCGGTCTTGAACCGCCTGCTCATCTGCTGCCCCCAGTCAGCGTCGGCTCGTGCCGCCGCTTGGCCCGGTCCGACTGCCGACAGTGGCGGCTCCGGGCGGCTGCAGTCATCATCCGCAGCGGGTGGTGAAAGCCGGTCAGCTGAATTCACCACCTCCGCGAATAACGGGACATCGCATGATATTAATCATTAGCCCGATCGGGCCCGGGCCAGGGTTTTACATGTAACCGGAGATCAGGTAGCGTTTTCGAATCCGCTCCGGACCCCGGCGGCACCTTAGCGATCAGCGCAGGTGCAGCGGGGAGTTTCCCGGGGCTTTTGTTGTGCCCTGAAAACGCGCAGCGGGAATTCGTGCCTGATGAGGGGGGAGGTACGGCTTTCACGCCGTGACTAGGCGAACGGCACCGGGAGTTCCGGCGGATATTGGCTGGCTGGGTGGCGCATGTAATACAGCGGAACTACGCCACTCAGGTAGCCGATCGCAGGCTGCGGGCAGCTGCCAGAATTGCATCCGGCAGCCGCCTGCGGTCCGTGAAATTCTGGTCTGGAGGGACACGGTAATTCATGCCGGCCGACGTCGGCCGGCATGGTAACGGGCCGCGGGGAGAGGACTGATTCTTATGTCAGCGCTAACGGCATGGCGGTTCGCCGGCACCGAAGGAGCCGATGACGCGGTTCTCCGGCTGAAGCAGCTGGATGCCCAGGAACTCATCGACCTGGAGGATGTCGCCGTGATCCGCTGGCCACAGTACGCCGGGCAGCCCGCGGCTCAGGAGCACGTGACCGACGAGGGCGGCAAGGTCTCCGCCATCGCTAAGAAGCTCAGGAAGTCCGTCATCGACAGCTCGATGGTCGAGTCGGTGAAAGGTGACATGACGCCGGGGACGTCAGCGCTGGTGCTGCTGACTTCCGGCGCCGTGATCGACACCATCGCGCAGGCGTTCCAGGGGCAGCCTATGGAGCTGATCCGGTCGGACCTGTCGGTCCAGCAGCAGGATCAGGTCCGGGCCGCCTTCGGCGATCCGGCGGGTGCTGACCGCCCGTCGCCGGAGCAGCCCGGCTGATGCAGCGGAAGCCCAGGTGGCTGACGGACGTATCGACCGTCTCGCTCTGGCGGGCGGCGGGCCATCGTCCTGGCCGGGTGATGCCCGCGAACGTCGCTCCCGGCCTCAGCGGCGGTTGAGGTGGGTGTGCAGGTCGGCGGCGACTCGGTCGGCGGCGGCGGCGCAGGCGGGGGAGATGTCGTCCAGCATCATGAAGTTGTGGATCAGGCCAGGCTCGCGGCGTAGTTCGACCGGGACGCCGGCGTCGCGCAGGCGGCTGGCGTAGGCCTCG
The DNA here is from genome assembly GCA_963822485.1 of uncultured Actinomycetota bacterium. Lineage (GTDB taxonomy): Bacteria > Actinomycetota > Actinomycetes > Streptosporangiales > Streptosporangiaceae > DASUBV01. The sequence continues at coordinate 1,226,258 of CAWGHW010000037.1, read as the reverse complement.
CATTCGTCGCGCAGCGGGTCGTGCTCCGCGGTGATGATCAGCGCTTCCGGCAGGCCCGACAGGTCGGGGGCGTGCAGGGGGCTGACGCCGGGGTCCGACCACCGGGCCGGGTCGGGCACCCACTGGGAGTTGAAGAACCGGATCCTGGTGACGTCCTGGCCCCAGCCGTCCGCCTTGTCACGCATCGAGGGCTGGGTGCCGGTGAGGTCGGTATTCGCGTAGAGCAGCACCTGCAGGCTGGGCAGCGCCGCCCGGTGCTCGTCGCGCAGGCGAAGGCAGGCCAGCGCGGCGAGGGTGCCGCCGGCGCTGTCACCCGCGACCGCCACCGCGGCCGGCGCTGCGCCTAGTTCCGCCGGCGCCGAGGCCACCCAGCGCAGTGCGGCGACGGTGTCATCGACCGATGCCGGCCACCTGTGTTCGGGCGCGAGCCGGTAGCCGATGGCGAGCACCGCAGCGCCGGAGCCGTCCGCGAGCCGCCGGCAGACGCGGTCGTGGGACTCAATGCTGCCGATCGTCCAGCCGCCGCCGTGCAGGTACACCACCAGCGGAGCGCGACCGGCAACCGGCCGGTACAGCCGCGCCGCGAGCGCGCCGATCCGCAGATCGCGCACCGCCTGCATCTCAGGTCCCCGCGCCCGCGCCTGGGCCCGCGCGGCCATTGCCTTCCGCAGCACCGCCACATCGCGCTCGCCAAGAGCCGGTGCCGATTGCGCTACATAGGCGGCCAGCTGGCGGTCAGCAAACGACCCAGACACGCCGCGATGCTACCAGCGCCCAGGCGGGCCGCCGGCTCCTGATCTGCGTCTCTGGTGCGCCGTGTGTATCAGGCTGATCCGGGCACCCGGGCGCGGTCTGGCTGCTCGGGGCCGTGCGGGATGTCGAACGACTCCTCGCCGGTGCGCAGCAGCCTCAGCACCACGGCGGCCACGTAGTCCGGGCTGTGCACCACCATGCCCGGCCGCGGCGAGGCGCCGAGGGTAAACATGCCGTCGCCGAACTCGGTCGCGGTGATCGAGGGCAGCAGCAGCGACACCGCGATGCCGTCGCCGGCCAGTTCCTGGCGCAGTACCGCGCTGAGCATGTTGACCGCCGACTTGGCTGACGCGTAGGCACCGACGCCGACCGCGACGCGCCGGGTGGTGCCGGAGCTGATGTTCACGATCCGCCCGAAACCCTGCTGCCGCATGGCCGGCAGCACCGCCTGCGTCACCGCCAGCGGGCCGACCACGTTGAGCTGCAGGACCCGGCTGAACGCGGCCAGGTTCACCTGGTCCAGCGGCCCGTGCAGGCTGGCGCCGGCGTTGTTGACCAGTCCGTCGATCCGCTGGTGCCGCTCCAGGGCGGCGGCCACCAGGTCGCGCACCTGCGCCGGGTCAGTCACGTCCGTGGGAACGGCCAGGGCCCCGCCGAGTTCCTCGCTCAGGGCGGCCAGCCGGCCGGCCCGGCGCGCGGCCAGCACCGGATGGGCGCCGGCGGCGTACAGCAGCCGCGCGGTGGAGGCGCCGATACCCGAGGATGCACCGGTGACGATCACCGACTTGCCGGCCAGGTCAATGAGATCGGTCATGCGCCCACGTATACCAGCCCCGCTGCGCCCGTCACGATGAGTACGGTGAGCCGACCGGGCCGCTGGAGACAACGCGGATGATCGCGATCAGCATCGCGCCTGATGCGGCCAGCAGGCACAGGCTGGCTGCGCCGGTGCCAGGGGACAAATGCGGCCAGGGCTGGCGTTGCCCGTATGCGGCGAGCAGCCAGCTTGCCCACCACAGAACGGGCAGCCACGCGGTCTTCCGGCGCTGCCGCTCGGGCAGGCCGGCCCGCCAGATGTCGCCCATGAGCTGGAACGGAATCCATAGGCTGAGAACCGGGACGATCCAGCCCCAGAACGCCCAGCCGCGGGCCCGGCGCTGCCGCCAGTCCCGGCTTTCGGCGTCAATCCGGGCGCGGCGGAACCAGACCACGAACACGATGCCCACGGCGAAGATCGTGATGTCGGCGACCTTGTCCAGCCGGAAGTCGATGAAGGCGGCGCGCCAGTGCTCGCTGCCCAGGCTCAGCATCTGGACGACTAGCCGAACCGCGATCGCGCCGGTGACCACCGCCAGCAGGACGGTCAGCATCGTGGCCAGGCCGCGCAGCGGCAAGATTTGCGCACCCGCATCTGTCGGGGGAGTGCCGCACTGCGGGCCGGGGCCGCGTTCACCGGCGAGGCTCAGGCCGCAGGTATCACAGCGCACCTCAGCGTCGCGCCAAACAGTGCCTGAACATGGCAAACAGGGTAGCCCAGGCGGCCGCCGCCGTGCGGTCTCGAAGCTCACAATGACGGGTGTCGGTGCCAGCCGCTACCGTGCGGGAATCGGCAATCGAGCGGAGCGGGTGATGGCTGGGCGGGTGACCGAGTTCGCGGTCTTGGGTCCGTGGTCGCTGGAGACCAGCGGGCGGTTCTGGGAAGGCTTTACTCCCGCGGCGCTGGCCGGCGGGCGGGCCGGGCCGGGGCTGCACACCGTGTTCTGTGCCGAGGGGGACTGGTGCCGCGCCGAGGTGGAGGTGACCCAGGCCGGAGATACCGCGCGCGTGGTGCTGGCGGGTCACGGTGATCTTGATGCGGCCGCCGCGCAGGTGGGCCGGTTCCTGGCGCTGGACGTCGACGGGCGCGGCTGGCCGGACGTGGCCCGCCGTGATCCAGTGATCGCCGACGCTCAGGCGCGGCTGCCCGGCCTGCGGCCGTGCGGGTTCCATTCTCCGTACGAGGCGGCGGCGTGGTCGGTGCTGTCGCAGCGGTTGCGCATCGTGCAGGCGGCCCGGCTGCGCGCTGAGCTGATCGCCCGCCACGGCGAGGATGGCGCGTTCCCGCCGCCGCGCACCCTGGCCCGGCTCGACCTGGACCTGCCGGGCCGCAAGAGCGAGTACCTGAGGGCGGTCGCCGAGGCGGCTGTGGATGGCCTGCTGGACGGGACGGCGCTGCGCGCCCTGGACCCCGGCCAGGCCGTGCAGCGCGTGCAGCAGGTCAAGGGGCTCGGCCCGTTCGCTGCCGAGCTGGTCGTGATCCGCGGCGCGAACGCCCCCGACGCCGTTCCCCGCCACGAACGCCGCCTGGACGCTGAGATCGCCGAGCGGTACGGTGCCGGGCGCACCCTGGCCCAGGTCTCAGACGCCTGGCGGCCCTACCGCACCTGGGCCGCCGTCCACCTGCGTGTCCTGCGCGAGGATCGCACCGGCGAGATCGCCGGCCGCTGAGCCACCCGGCCCGGAGGCGGTGCAGATCGTATGCTCGGCCCGCCAGGTTCTCGGCGGTGCTTGCGGTGCCTGTGGCACAGTCGTGGCTGTGCCGCTGGACGATCTGCCGGACTGGTTGCCGGCCTGGTGCGTGGACCATCTGGGTGGCGAACCCGCCGACGTGCTGTTCCGGCTGCACCAGGTCTCGATGGTGTTCGGTCTCCGGCTGGCCGATGGCAGCGACGTCGTGGTCAAGGCGCGCGCCGATGACGGCCGGGCCGCGTCGTGTGTCGCGGCGCAGGCCCGGCTGGCTGAGCGCGGGTTTCCGTGTGCCCGGCCGCTCACGCCGGTGGCCGGCGTCGGCTCGCTGGCTGTGCACGCCGAGGAGTTCCGGCCTGGCGGCGAGGTGCTGCACGGGGACTCGCCGGACGTGGCCGTGCGCTGCGCGGCGGTGTTCGCCCGGCTGATGGCCGAGCTGGCTGGCGTGACCGTCGCGCCGCCGCTGCCGAATCCGCCCTGGGTGCGCTGGGACCACGCCGATTCCGGGGTGTGGCCGGCGATCGATGGCCTCGGTAACCGGGTCCAGAGCGCCGTGCCCGCGTACGTGGCTGACACCGCTGAGCGGGCCCGGGGGCGGCTACTGGCCGCCGGCCTGCCGTGCGTGCTGGGCCACGCCGACTTCGAGGCGCAGAACCTCCGGTGGCACGGTCAGCAGGTATGGGCGGTGCACGACTGGGACAGCCTGGCCTGGCAGCCGGAGGCGGCCCTGGCGGGAGCGGCGAGTGGGGCGTTCGCCAGTGCCGGGCCGCCCACGCTGGCGCCGATCGGAAGCTCCGAGGCGTTCCTGGTGGCTTATCAGGACATCCGGGGGCGCTTGTTCACGGCCGCAGAGCAGGAGATCGCGTGGGCGGCCAGCTTGTGGATGGCGGCATACAACATATGGGAGGCACTGCACGGCGACACCCCGCTGTCCGGCGATGCGCTCCGGGCCCAAGCAGCCGAACGCCTCCGCCGGGCTAATGCCTAGCTAACCGCGCGCTAATCTGAGCCTTCTCGGGTCTCAGACGCCTGGCGGCCCTACCGCACCTGGGCTGCCGTCCACCTGAATGCCCTCCGCGAGGAGCGCGCCGGCGAGATCACCGGCCGCTGAGCCACCCTCGCCCCCATCGACGGCGATCTCCGGCAGGCTGATGCGGAATCTCATCCCTTGCTGAAGCGGAATTGCCTCGACGGTTCCGTCGTGCGTGTCGGCGATCCTGCGCACGATCGCGAGGCCGAGGCCCGAGCCGGGCAGTGCCCGCGCCTTTGCCGACCGGTAAAAGCGATCGAAAATGTACGGCAGGTCGGCGGCGGGAATTCCTGGTCCGTCGTCGCTGACCTCGACGGTGCCGCCGGCGGCACAGATGCGGATGCGACCATCCGGCGGGCTCCATTTCAGCGCGTTGTCGACCAGGTTGCCGATCGCCCGTTCCAGCGCGTCCGGATCGCCGCGGACCAGGGTCGGCCGGCAGTCGAGTTCGTACCGCAGCCCCGGCGCCCGGCCCGCGGCCCGCGCTGCGACCCGTTCCGCGACCAGGTCCAGCCGGACGTCTTCGATGTGGAACGAGGCCGGCCCGTCACGCGCGAGCTCGACCAGGTCATTGATCAGCACCCGCAGCTCGCCGGCCTCCGACAGCGCGGCCGCGGCGAGGGCCGCCGCACTGGGGTCGTCCGGCTGCTCAGCGAGCAGTTCGAGGTTGGTGATCAGGCTGGTGAGCGGGGTGCGCAGCTCGTGCGAGGCGTCGGCGACCAGCCGGCGCTGCGCGGTCACCGACTCGTCCAGCGCGGCCGTCATCGCGGCGAATGCCTGCCCGAGCCGGCTGATCTCGTCCTGGCCTGGCGTCTCGATCGGCGCGCTGAGGTCGCCGGTAGCCCTGATCCGCTCGACGGTCTCGGTCAGCCGGCCGACGGGCCGCAGCACCCGGCCCGCGGCCAGCCGCGCCATCGCCGCGGCGCCGATCGCGCCGAGCGGTATGAGCGCGGCCAGCAGCCAGCCAAGCGCCGTCTGGGTCGATGTCGCATCCGACGCCGGCTCGGCGACGCGGACCAGCGTTCCCGGATTGCCCGGAAACTGCGTGGTGTAGATGCGGTAGACAACGCCTGCGTAGGCCTCGTCCTGGAAATACGGCTTGTCCTTCCCGATCGCTACCAGGACGTCATGATCGGTGATGTCCACGAACCCTTTCGCAGGGCCGGTCGCAGCAGCGGGCAGGATCTGCAGCTGGGTCCTGCCGAACGGGACCAGCTGCCCGAGGGTGCCGGTTTGCTTGAGCTTCGCCGCTATCGTCGGCGCGTTCTCGGCCACCTGGACCAGAGATTCGTCATTCTGCCCGCGCAGGTTCGCGCCCACCGCCGGGTAGACAACCGCCGCCACGATCGCCAGCGCGCAGAAGACGACGACGCCGACGGCGATCGCGACCCTGGTGCGCAGGCTCATTTCTCTTCCCGCAGCACATAGCCAAGGCCGCGGACGGTCTGGATCAGCCGCGGCTCGCCCATCTTCCGCCGCAAGTAGCTGATATAGACCCACAGCCCGTTCGATTCCGGGCCGAAGTCGTACCCCCATACCGATTCGAATATCTGGGTCCGTGACAGCACTCGCCCTGGGTTGCGGAGGAACAACTCGAGCAGCGCGAGTTCGGTCTTGGTCAGCGGCAGCCGTCCGCCCCGGCGGCGTGCCTGGTATGCCGCGAGATCAAGCTCGACATCGGCGAACCGGAGCAGGTCGGCGCCCGCGCCGCTGCGCCGCAGCAACGCGCGCAGCCGCGCCCGCAGCTCCTCCAGCGCGAACGGCTTGGCCAGGTAGTCGTCGGCGCCGGCGTCCAGCCCGGCGACCCGGTCCGAGACCAGGTCTCGCGCGGTCAGCATCAGGATCGGGGTGTCGTCGCCGCGAGCCCTGATCGCGCGGCACACCCCTAGCCCGCCCGGCTCCGGCATGAGGACGTCGAGCACGACGGCATCATGCCGGAGCCGCAGCAGCGTGGCCAGCGCCGTGATGCCGTCGGCCGCGGTAGACACCTCGTAGCCGTCACGATGCAGCGCATGGGTCAGCGCGCTTCGCACTGCCTCGTCATCGTCAACTACGAGCACCCGCACCCGGCCAGTCTCACGCATGTTCCTCAGACCGGCATTCAGGATTGCGTCAGCTGCCTCCGGCCAGGCTCTGCTTGGCGGCGGCGAGCGCAGCGGACAGCTGCTGGGGGCTGACACCGAGCGAGCGCGCGGCCGCCGCGAGTGTCGGCGACGAGGAGTCGGCCCGTCCTGCCGCGAACAGCGGCTGGAGCGCCGCGCTGACCCGGGCCGTGCTGGCGTGCAGCGTCCTGGCCACGGCGGCCACGATCGCGTCGTGGCCCTGCTTCTCGGACGGGGCGGCCTTGGAACCGCCCGGGCCGTGCGTGGCGTGGGAGCCTCCGGCCAGGCTCTGCTTGGCGGCGACCAGCGCAGCGGACAGCTGCTGGGGGCTGACACCGAGCGAGCGCGCGGCCGCCGCGAGTGTCGGCGACGAGGAGTCGGCCCGTCCTGCCGCGAACAGCGGCTGGAGCGCCGCGCTGACCTGGGCCGTGCTGGCGTGCAGCGTCCTGGCCACGGCGGCCACGATCGCGTCGTGGCCCTGCTTCTCGGACGGGGCGCCCGGCTTCTTGGCGGCGGACACGGTCTTTGCGTGGACGCCAGGCCTGGCACCTGCCGTCGACGCCACCGCGGCGGCGGTACTGCCCGCGGCAAGTGCAGCGGTGACCGCGGCGGCGGCAGCAATCACCCTGGTTCGGTTGCGCATGCGAATCCTCCTTGGGTTCCGGCTAGCAGCCACGGAACCAGGCGAGACTCACGCCGGCCGAAGACGTTCCTTAACGCGACTTTAAAATCCGGCATCCGGGCACCCGCAGCCTGAGATGGCCAGCCGCCAGCGACGCGGATGAGCCTAGGCAAGCGAGGACGGCAGTCCGCAGCGGATCGCGAGGGCCGGGTCGCGATAGGACACCAGCGTGGTGATGAGCGGCTGGCCATCCACCTCGCCGAGCTGCAGGACCTGGAGGCCGCTGACGACAAGGTGGCCGTCACCGTCTGGCTGATAGGTCGCGAACGCCGGCTGCCCGTTGCAGGAGCCGGCCCGCAGCTGCACCCCGTGCGGGCGGGCGGGTCCGAAGATGGCGTTCTCCACGAACGCCGCCACGGCCTCCTGGCCGTCGAACCACGCGGTGAGCGGGGGCATGATGAAGCGGACGTCTTCGGTGACGAGCCGGACGAAGGCATCGATATCCGCGAGCTGCCAGGCCCGGACATAGCGCCGCAGGAGCTGCTGCACGCGGAGCTCGGTCATGTCGGGCTGCGGCTGGCCGGCGCGGGCACGGACAGACTCGCGGGCCCGCGACAGCAGGCTGTTGACCGCGGCGGTGCTGACCTCGAGCACCTCGGCAACCTCCGCGTGGCTGAATCCCAGCACATCGTGCAGGAGCAGCGCGGCGCGCTGGCGCGGCGCCAGCAGCTGCAGCGCGGCGACGAAGGCCAGGCTGATCTCCTCCCGCCGGACCACCTCATCCTGCGGGTCCTGCGACACGCGCAGCTCAGCGTCGCTGACCGGCTCGACCCAGGCCAGCTCCGGGTCGGGCGGCCCGGGGATAGCGCCAGGCGCGGCCGGCGGCCCGTAGCCCACCAGGCCGATCCGGGTCCGCCTGGCCCGCAGCCCGTCGATGCAGACATTGGTCGAGATGCGCTGGAGCCAGCCGCCGAACGGTCCCGAGCCGTCATAGGTCGCTAGCCTGCGCCAGGCGCGTTCCAGGGTGTCCTGGGTGGCGTCCTCGGCGTCCGCGCCGGAGCCGAGCATCCGGTAGCAGTGCCGGAACACCGGTCCTCGGAAAGGCCCCACGAGCTCCGCGAAGGCCGCATCGTCTCCGGCGACGGCCCGCGCGAGCAGGGCAGTGTCAGTAGAACCAGGCATCGGAGCCTCCCCGCTGTCAGTGTCCCGCCCGGCGCGGACCTGCCGCCGGATGCCTCAGCTGTCTGCCGAGGCCAGTCCGATCACTTGCCCCTGCGGGTCGGCCAGCAGCCCGAAGGTGACCCCCGGCACCGACGTCGCCGCCTGGATGATCTTTCCGCCCTGCGCCACCGCGGCGTCCAGGGTAGCGGCGACATCCTGGACCCCGACGAAGAACGTGACCAGGGGCGCCCCGCCCTGCAGCGGGCTGATGCCACCGGGTATCGCGCCCTCGACTCCGGTGTCTACGTAGCTGTAACCGGGAATCCCCCCGTCAGGGAACGTCCAGCCGAACAGCTTCCCGAAGAACGACCGGGTCGCGTCCGGGTCAGATGACCTGATCTCGAAGTGAACCACCGGGCTCGTCATGACATGCTCCTCTCTCGCCGATGCAACCTCACAACAGGTCTGACGAGGAGACACCGCCCGACCTCTCGGTGAGCGGCGACACGGCTCAGCGGCGACACAGCTCAGCGGCGACACTGCTCAGCGGCGACACGGCTCAGCGGCGCAAGGCCGTCTCGCGCTGCATGTGCGACAGCTTCTCGGGGTTGCGCACGGCGTAGAGCCCGGTGATCAGGCCGTCGTCGATGCGCACCGCCATGACGGTGTCGATCTCGCCGTTGATCCGGAGTATCAGCGCTGGATAGCCATTGACGTGGGCCGGCTGCAAGGACGCCGTGGCCGCGATCCGGCCCAGTACGCGGGTCACGCTGCTGGCCCCGACGACCGGTGCCAGGGCGGCCCGCACGACTCCGCCGCCGTCGCTGAGGAAGACGACCTCCGGGGCGAGGATGTCGAGCAGGCGCTGCAGGTCGCCCGTGACGATCGCGCGGCGGAATGCCTCGATAGCGCTGCGCGTCTCAGCTATGGAGACGATCTCTCGCGGCCGGCGCGCCGCGACGTGGGTGCGTGCGCGGTGGGCGATCTGGCGGACCGCGGCCGGGCTCTTGCCGATGGCTTCCGCGATCTCGTCGTAGGCCAGGTCGAATACCTCGCGCAGCACGAACACCGCCCGCTCGGCCGGCGTGAGCGTCTCCAGCACCAGCAGCACCGCCATCGAGACGCTGTCGGCCAGCTCGACATCCTCGGCCACGTCGGGCGCGGTCAGCAGCGGCTCGGGCAGCCAGGGGCCAACGTAGGACTCCTTGCGCCGGCGCAGCGTGCGCAGCCGGGTCAGCGCCTGGCGAGTGGTGATCCGGACCAGGTAGGCACGCTGATCCTGCACGGGGCCGAGATCGACGCCGGCCCACCGCAGCCAGGTCTCCTGCAGGACATCCTCCGCGTCGGCGGCCGAGCCGAGCATCTCGTAGGCGACGGTGTACAGCAGGTTGCGGTGGGCGACGAACGCCTCAGTGGCGCAGTCCATCCCGCCGCCGGCCGCGACCGGCCCGGCCGCCGCGACCGGCCCGGCCGCGACCGGCCCGGCCGCGACCGGCCCGGCCGGGCCGGTGCGCTCGCTCATAGCTGACTCCTGCCTGCTCGCTGTCGGCCGTGCCACCCACAAGACGCCCGTCCCCGCCGCTTTGTGACACCCGCGGTCGGTGGCTCGCGTCACAGAGCAGCGCTGTCACAAGGACCGGGTCGCCGGCATCTCCATGTTCATCACGGTGCCGCGCCAACGATCCGCGGCACGCAACCGCACGAGTGAGGACATAGTCATGGAGCCTCGTATCAACCTGATGGCCAGCGAGCTCGGCGCCAAGATCGCCAAGCGGATCTACAACGTCGGCCTGGTGGTCGAGCAGTCGTCGCTGCCCAGGGCCACCCGGGATCTGGCCATGCTGCGCGCCAGCCAGATCAACGGCTGCGGCTGGTGCGTCGACATCCACACCAAGGAGGCCGCGGCCGCCGGTGAAACCCCGGTCCGGCTCCACCTCGTCGCCGCCTGGCGCGAGTCCACAGTATTCACCGAGGCAGAACGGGCGGCGCTGGCGCTCACCGAGGAGGGCACCCGGCTCGCCGACGAACACCATGGAGCATCCGACGAGACCTGGGCCCAGGTACGCAAGCACTACGACGATGACCAGATCGTCGCGCTTGTCTCCCTCATCGCCATGATCAACGCGACCAACCGGCTCTCCGTGATCTTGCGCAATCAGGGGGGCTCCTACGAGCCCGGCATGTTCGCCAGCATGTCGAGCTGACCAGCGGCGAGGTCCGGCCCGGCCCGGGTCATTCGATCCGGGCCTGGAATAGTGAGAGCGGCTTTCGGCGGGATGCTGCGCCGATCCCGCCGGGAGCCGCCTAGGTTCGGGCGTCGATCGGGGGCAGGGCATCGTGACAGTGACCGCGGACAGCCAGGAGCAGCAGGAATTCTTCCCGCCCACGACGCTGGAGAAGTCGGCGCGGGCACTTGGCGCGGATACGGTGCGGTACCGGATCGACTACCTGATGCTCGCGATGCGCGACGGCATCCGGCTGGCCACCGTCGTGATCCGCCCGAAGGCCGAGGGCCAGCGGCCCACGCTGATGATCCGCTCACCGTACGCGTTCACCTCATTCACGCACCTGAGCGAGACGTACAAGCCGCTGTTCAAGAACGAGTACGCGATGGTGCTGCAGAACGAGCGCGGCAGCGAATGGTCCGAAGGCGAATTCGGCTACCTGACCGGCACGACGAATGACGCCATGGACACGCTGGACTGGATTGCCGAGCAGGATTGGTCGAACGGCCGGGTCGGCGCGCACGGCTGCTCCTCGACAGCGGAGAACCAGCTCAAGCTCGGCGCCATCGGCCACCCGGCGCTTCGCGCCTGCGTGCCGATGAGCTCGGGCGCCGGGATCGGCTCCATTCCGGGCACCGAGGGCTGCCAGGGCCTGTTTTTCCGCGGCGGGGTGCCGATGCTCGGTACCTGGGCGCTGTGGCACGCGCCATTCGGCATCCGTAACCGGCCGAAGATCCCCGATGCTGGCCGCGATGAGATGGCGCGGATCTCCCGCCGGTTCTCGGTCAGCGTGCCTGACTTCCGGCAGCCGGACTACGCGGCCGCACTGGCTAAATCGACCCGGCAGGCACCCAGCGCCGAGGTGCTGCGGCGGATGGGCTCGCCGCTGACCGGGTTCGAGCAGTACATGGCGGGCCCGACCACCCCGGCCTGGGACACCGTCGACCTGATCCACGCCGAGCACGCCGGCGCGACCCCGGCGCTGAACATCAACGGCTGGATGGACGTCGGCGCGTACGAAACGGTGAAGCTGTTCGAGTTCCAGCAGCACCACCCCGAGCAGTACCTGATCATGGCGCCGACCGAGCACTGCAAGATGACGGTCACGGCTCCGGATGCCAAGCTCGGCGACCGGCCGGTGGGCGACAGCACGTTCCCGTATGACGAGATCACCGCGAGCTGGTTCGACCGGCTGCTGCGTGACGTGGCCGACGACTGGAAGCCGATGCCGAAGGTCCAGGTGTTCCTGATGGGCGCCAGTACCTGGCTCGTCGGCGACACCTGGCCGCTGCCGGAGACAGCGCCGCGCGAGCTCCACCTGACCAGCGCCGGGTCAGCCAATACGCTGTGGGGCGACGGCGCGCTGGTGCCGGCGGCCGGAGCGGAAGGCACCGACCACTTCATCGCCGATCCGCATAACCCGGTGCCGTCTGTCGGCGGCGACCTCGGCAGCGATCCGTCGGCGCCGGTCTGCGCCGATCAGCGATCCGTCGAGTGCCGCGCCGACGTGCTGGTCTACAGCACGCCGGTGCTGGACGAGCCGGTCGCCATCGCCGGCGACGTCAGCGCCGAGCTGTACATCTCGGCCGACGTTCCGGACACCGACATCTTCGTCAAGCTGGTCGACGTCTATCCCGACGGCGTGGCCTACAACCTGGCCGAGACCGCGCTCCGGCTGCGCTACCGGGACAGCCTGGAGCACCCGTCCCACCTGGTGCCCGGCGAGATCTACCGGATCACGGTGCGCGGGATCGCCACGGCGAACTACTTCCCGCCCGGGCACCGGATCCGGATCGAGATCGCGGGCTCGAGCTTCCCGGTCGCCGACCGGAACTGGCATACCGGCGGCGCCAACGAGCACGAGACTGACGGTCCGGTCGCCAGCATCACGCTGCACCACGGGGCGGAGCACCCGTCCCGCATCGTCTACCGCGCCTACACCGGGCCGGTCGAGGTCGGCAAGAAGCACGAGACCGCCGCCAGCTAGCTGGGGATCAGCTCACGGGCCAGCCCGGCCGCGGCGAGCAGGTCGGGATCGCCGCTGATGCCGAAGGCGTCAACCGCGGTGTCGGTGAACTTGATGACGTGCTCGTCGCCGTGGCCGGCCGCGCCGTCCGGTACTCCCGGACCCTCCTGGGCGACCACCTGCTGGCCAGCGCGGCGGAACCGGCGTAACGCAGCCGTGTCAGCCCTCAGTCCTCAGTCCTCAGTCCTCAGTCCTCAGCCGACTCCGGCGCGCCAGGGTCGCCGCTCGCGCCGCGCCCAGCGCGGGCGGGCCAGCGTCCGATCGCGGCGGCGGCCACGCAGGCCACGGCCCCGAGCAGCAGGGCGGACCGAGGACTGGCGGCATCGCTGAGCGCGCCAATGACGGGCGAGCCGATCGGCGTGCTGCCGATCAGCGCGGTCGACCACAGGGCCATCACGCGGCCCCGGTAGCCGGGAGCGGCGGCCAGCTGGACCGTGGCGTTGCCGGTCGTGAGGAACAAGATGCTGGCCGCGCCGACCAGGACGCAGGCGATCACCGCGGACCAGACGTTGGGCGTGACGGCGAGCAGCGCCATGGTCACGGCGTAGGCCACGGAGATCCGGGTGAGCCGGGCCACTCCGGTGCGGGCGGTCTGCGCCGCGTACAGCCCACCGGCCACGGCGCCGGCGCCGAGCGACCCGATGAGCAAGCTGTAGGTCGTGGCGTTGCCATGGAACGTCTGGTCGGCCAGCAGGGGCAGGCTGACCTCGAACTCGAAGGTGAACGTGCCGACCAGCGCCATCATCAGCAGCGGCCGGGCGATGGCGGGTATCCCGGCCGCGTACCGCAGGCCCTGGCGTACCTGGCCGGGCAGCCGGGGAGTGGGCCGGACTGGGTGTAGCTGGCGAGTGTTCAGGAAGACCAGAGACGCGATGACAAACAGGAAGCTCCCGGCGTTGGTGACGAAGCACCAGCCGATCCCCACCGTGGCGACCAGCGCTGCGGCGACCGTCGGGCCCAGCACCCGGGCCACGTTCACGGAGGTGCTGTTCAGCGTTACCGCGTCGCGGAGCAGCGGCGCCCCGACGAGCTCGGGCACGAAGGCCTGCCGGGCCGGGTTGTCGGCCGCGCTCAGCGTGCCGAACGCCAGCGCCAGGACCACCACGCCCCAGATGCCGATGTGCCCGGTCAGCACCAGCACGCCCAGGGTCAGCGAGACCAGCCCCAGCCCGGCCTGGGTGATCAGCAGGATCCGCCGCCCAGGGAACCGGTCCACCAGCAGCCCGGCGTACGGCGACAGCGCCAGGACCGGGGCGAAGCGAGCCGCGGTGGTCAGGCCCAGGATCGTGCCCGAGTGCGTCAGCTGCAGCACCAGCAGCGCCTGGGCGACCGTCTCGACCCAGGTCCCGATCAGGCTGAGCGCCTGGCCGCCGACGTACCGGCGGAAGTTGGGCACGGCCAGGGCGGCGAACATGGCGGCACGGGACGCGGACCGTGGAGAGGCAGGCCGGCCGCCTGGCCTGGCGTTGTTCGGCATCCCCCGGTCGGGCATGAGGGCCGTCAGGTGCCAGCGGCGGGGGTCAGCCGCTCTTACGGCGGAACGAGCGCCGGCTCCGAGCCGGGCCGTGGGCCTGGTGCACCGGTCCGGCGTCTACGCCGCCGCTGCCGCCATCCGCGTCTGCCTCCCTGGCCCGCTTGCGGTCCAGCGCCTCGCGGAACTTGCGCCTCGCCTCGTCCCTGGCCTGGTCAGGGTCCAGGTCCTCGTTCTGATCAGGCTCCGGCCCGACGTCAGCCATGCAGACCTCCTGCTCTCCGCGGGATATTCGCACAGCCTCGCACAGCCGTCCCGTCGAGCGCCAACTAGCGACTAGCTGCTCAGGCCGGCCGAGAGCAGCCGCATCTTCCGGGCCCGCTGCACCGCCGTGGAACGATCCTGAGCCTGGAGCTTCGCGTAGATGTTCCGGATATGGGTGTTGACGGTGTTCACCGAGACCGATAGCTCGCTGGCGATCTCTGGCCGGGAGAGGTTGGTCGGGAGATACCGCAGCACCCGCAGCTCGCTCGGGCTGAGTTGCTCGATCCCGGTCAGTGCGGGCTCGTGGCCCGGCGACGGGGGTGACTCGCGGATGACGTCGAGGATGTCCGTGAGCAGGGCCGCGTGCGCCGTCTCGTGCCGCGGCATGGCCTCAAGCAGCTCGAGCGAGCCCGTCGTCGCGAACGGCAGGACGAGCCGGTCCGCCTCCGCCAGGGCCAGCGCGCGCTCGGCCGCCGCGGTGGCGGCGCGCTGGTCGCCGAGTTCGCGGTGCGCGAGCCCGGCCAGGAGGTGGGCCTCGACAACGGTGACGTAGCCGATGGCCGGAGCTATCCCGTTCAGGACATCCTGGAGCGCGGCGAGAGCGGCGGCCGGGTTGCCCTCGGCGAGGCAGATGACCGCGCGGGCATTAGCGATCTCGCCCGAGCCCGCCAGCTCGGCATCGAGTGCGGCCAGTGCGGCCCGGGCCTCGCTGAGCTGCCCGAGCCGGGCCCGGGCGGCCAGCCCCCAGCTGGTCAGCTGAGGCATCAGTGCGTGTGAGCCTTCCAGCTGCGCCTGCAGGTGCTCGGCCGCGCGGAACTCCGCCAGCGCCTCCCGGTGCCGACGGCAGCCCGACAACAGCTGGCCCGTGCCGATGTGCAGCAGCACCCTGATGAGCGGCCCGGAGTCGGTCTCCAGGGCGCGGGCGGCGCGCCGCAGCCAGCGATCGGCCTCGTCGAATTCACCCACCCAGATGAGAGTGCCCGCGAGGTTGACCAGCGCCGGCGCGATGACCGGCTCCGCGCCCCAGCCATGCTGCTCGGCGAGGGCGATCGCCTCCCGGCACCGCTGCCGCGTGGTGGCGAAGGGCTCGATCTTCGATGCGAAGGCGAGCTCAGCCAGGCAGGCCACTTCGAGGTACGGACGTCCGATCCGCCGGGCGAGATCGGCGCCTTCCTGGAGGTGCCGCTCGCTGTCCCGGTTCGCCAGCGACCACGCTTCGACGATTCCGAGGTTCATGAGCGCGACCGCGCGCAGGTCGCTGTCGAGCGCGATGTCCTCGTCAGACTGCCCGGTTATCGGCGAGGCCAGGAACCTGACCTGCTCGACTACCCCCGCGAAGTGGCCGCGCTTGCGCGCCAGCGACAGTCTCAGCGCCGCGGTCGCCACTTCGAGCCGGTGCTTGCGGTCGGGCGGCGTAGCAGCGATCGCGGTTTCCGCCACCGTCAGGTGGGCGGCCGCCTCGTCCAGGCGTCCCCGGGCCACTTCGCTGGTCGCGCGCGCGAGAGGGAGATCCGGGCCCTCGGTAACGGCACCCGGCGGGAAGTCCCGCAGCAGCGTCTGGATGGTCTGAGCCTGTCCGTCGAGGGTCAGGCCGAACGAGTGGTCGGCCAGCAGCCGCGCCGCGTCGGACCAGTCGCCGGCCGCCTGAGTATGCCGGACGGCATCGACGATCTCGCCGTGCTGGAGAAACCACTCGGCAGCCAGCCGCTGCAGGGCCGGCACTTCCTCGGGCAGCCTTCGGCGCAGCTCAAGCCGAAGCAGGTCAGCGAAGAGGTGGTGGTACCGGAACCAGGTTCGGGCCGGATCAAGCGATACGACAAACGCGTTGGCGTCCTCGAGGTCGAGCAGAATCCCCTCGGAGCCAGGGTGACCAGTCAGCAGATCCGCCAGCTCGCCGTTGACGCGGTCGAGCAGGGAGGTACGCAGCAGCAGCTGCTGGACCTCAACCGGCTGGCACTCCAGCATCTCGGCGAGCAGGTACTCGGCCACGGTCCGGCTGCTGCCGGAGAACTCCGCGACAAATCTCTCCGGGTCAGGACTGCTGGCCAGCGAGATCGCCGCCAGCCGCAGGCCCGCGGCCCAGCCTTCCGTGCGCTGATGCAGCTTCGCGGCCCAGGCTTCCGACAGCGCGATGCCGGAAGCCTCCAGGAACTCGCGGGTCTCGCGCGGCGTGAAGCGGAAATCGGCGGTGCGGATCTCAGCCAGCTCGCCGGCCAGGCGAAGCTTGTGCAGCCGTAGCGGCAGATTACGCCGCGTCGCGAGGATCGCGTGCACATGCTGGGGGAGCGTCTCCAGCAGCCGGGTTAGCTGCGTGAGCGCTTCCGGCGAGGTCAGCTCATGGAGATCATCGATGATCAGGAAGGTGCGGTCGCGATGCTCGGCGAGCTCCGAGTGAACTCGGCCGGCGATCGCCTCCGGGTTGAAGTCGGGTGTCGCGGCCAGCTGTTCGCCTTCGCCGGGCGTGCCTGAGGCCTGCCGGATGGCGCCGAGGACGGCGAGCCAGAACTGCTGGGAGTCCTGCTGGCCGCGCTGCACCTGGACAACCGCCAGCCGGTACGCCTGACCCGGCCCATCCGCCCAGGCCCGCAACAGCGAGGTCTTGCCGCTGCCTGCGGGGGCCGAGATCAGCGTTACCCTGGCTTCCGCCGCGCGATCCAGGGATGCGAGAAGTTCCCCGCGCTGAATCAGCCGCGGAGCGGCCGGGGACGGCTTTCGCGGATTTGCCCTAAATACCACGCCTGAACCCGGTCCTCAGCGCGATAGCCAGCCATCCTCCGCCTCTCAGCACCGTGTACACGTTACGTGCCCGGCGCCGGGGTCACCAGATCCCGGCGATGCGGACTCACCTGCCCGCGCTGGACCATCGCCGCATGGACGCTGGGCCCAGATCAGCTAACCGGGTAGAGATGATCACATGAACAACACGTCGAGTGGGCGAGCCGGGGCCGGCGCCGGCGGCGCCGAGTGGCTGGCGCAGGCGCGGGCCCGTCTGAGCCAGGCTGACCCGGTGCTGGCCAGGCTGATTGCTGACCGGCCGGATTTCGACCCGCGGCAATGGATGACCGAGCTGCCGCCGATGGACCTGTTTGGCGCACTGCTGTTTCAGATTGCCGGCCAGCAGCTGTCGGTCGCGGCCACGCGGCGGACTATCGCCCGCATCCAGGAGCGGTTCGGCGGCCGTCTTCCGTCAGCCGCCGACGTGCTGGGCACGGATCCGGCGCAGTTTCGCGACGCCGGGCTGTCCTGGCGGAAGGTCAGCCACGATCCGCCAGCTCGCCGAGCGCCTGTCGGACGGGCGGCTCGATCCGGACGGGCTGGCCGCGCTGCCCGACGACGAGCTGATATCGCTGCTCAGCGAGATACCGGGGATCGGCCCGTGGACCGCGCAGGGAGCCCTGATCATCGCGCTCGGCCGAGAGGACGTAGTCCTGCCCGGTGACCTGGCCCTGCGCAAGGCGGTCCGCGCGACTTACCGCCTCGATCACCTGCCCGCGGAGGAAGAGGTGCTGGGTATCGCCGAGAAGTGGCGGCCCTACCGCAGCCTGGCGACCGCCTACCTGTTCTCGGCCGCGTTCGAGGAAGCTCAGGCACCGGGAACCGTGGTGTGACGCTGGTGTGACGCGGCCATCCCATGGTGATGACGGGCCCGCACACCGGGCCCGGTCGTCAGTACTCCAGGGGAGGAAACATGCTCAAGCTCAAGG
The DNA here is from genome assembly GCA_963822485.1 of uncultured Actinomycetota bacterium. GTDB lineage: Bacteria > Actinomycetota > Actinomycetes > Streptosporangiales > Streptosporangiaceae > DASUBV01. The sequence continues at coordinate 1,208,395 of CAWGHW010000037.1, read as the reverse complement.
GGACGCTCCGCGCACTGGCCGCGGCGGGCGGCATCGCCACGGTCGTGCTGACGGGCCTGCCCGCGCTGGCCAGCTCTGGCCACGCCGCCAAGCCCGTCACCGGCCCCGAGGTCATCGCCGGAACCCTGCACGGCAAGAAGGCCCTCGCCAACAAAACGATCATCCCGCTCAAGATGACCGGCCTGGTCACCGCCCGCTCCAGCGTGGACCTGGGCGGCAGTGCCGCCCAGAAGGGCAGCAGCAAGACGCTCAAGTCAGCAGCGGGCAACCTGACCGTGAAGATTGCCGCCAAGCCGCAGACCACCCAGTCCTTCAGCCCCAAGACGTGCCGGGAAGCGTTCACCCAGTACATCGTCGTGAGCGTGGTCGGCGCCAAGAGCACCGGCGCGTTCGCCGGAGCGTCCGGGCCCGGCGCGGTCCAGATCCTCTTCCGGGCTACTGCCCCGAGGTTCACGTCCGGGCCGCACAAGGGCCAGTGCAACACCAACGGCCAGCCGCGCGTCAAGGGCGCGCTCGCCTCCTTCCTGGTCAGCCTGGTCCTCACCACTAAGTAGCCCTCACCACCAGGTAACAGCGTCACCGGCCGGCCAGGCCACGGCAGCAGTCCAGCCGGGGCCTGGCCGGCCTGAAGATGGCCGTAACCCTTTTCCTTACTTTTCCGGGAGTGCTCGCCCATATGGCCCGGTACGAGCTTTCGCCGACGCCTGACAACGTCACCGATGTGTTCTCCCGCGACCGCCCGGCGGTGCTCACCGTCAGCCCCGGGGACACGGTTGCGGTCCGGTCCTATGACGCCTCGGGCTATCTGGCCCGCCAGCAGCATCCCGGAGACCGTCAGCCGACCATGTTCAGCGAGGCGAGAGGGCACTGCCTGACCGGCCCGATCGCCGTGCGGGGCGCTCGGCCCGGCATGGTCCTGTCGGTCCGCTTCGAATCGCTGCGTCCCGACGACTGGGGCTGGACCGTCGCCGCGGCCTCCGACGATCGCCTGAAGCGCCGGCTGGGCGTAGCTGACGGACCGTCGTCGTGGCTGCTGTGGGATCTCGACGCCGACCAGGGCACCGGGACGAACGACCTTGGCCACACGGTGACGCTGGCCCCGTTCCTCGGGGTGGTGGGGATGCCGCCGGACGAGCCCGGTGAGCACTCGACCAAGCCCCCTCGCGCCCAGGGCGGCGGCAACATCGACTGCCGCGAGCTGGTGGCCGGCGCAACCCTTTACCTGCCGGTCACCGTCCCGGACGCGCTGCTGTACATGGGCGACGGCCATGCCGCCCAGGGCGACGGGGAAGTCGGGGGCACCGCGATCGAGTGCTCGATGACGACCGAGGCGGTCCTGGACCTGATCACCGATCCTCCGGTGCCGGGGATCCACGCCGTCACCCCGGCCGGCCGGATCACCTTCGGCTTCAGCCGGGACCTCAACGAGGCCATGGGCGACGCGCTGGAGGCGATGATCATCTGGATGCAGTCGCTCTACGGCCTGAGCAAGGCCGCGGCTCTGGCCGTGGCCAGCCCGACCGTGGATCTGCGGATCACCCAGGTGGCTAACGACGTGTGGGGTGTCCACGCCCTGCTCAGGGACGGAGTGCTGCGCCAGGCCGGCTGAGGGCGCCCAGGGTAAGGCCACCCGAGCCCCCGCGGCCCCGCCGTGAGGCGGGACCGCGGGCGGAACGCGACTACTTGGTGAAGTCCCAGTACTCGGGGAACAGGCTGAACAGCGGGCCGAACGTCACGTGGTGCAGCTTGCTGCTGACCGCCTGGATCGTGTACTGGTTCGGGTTCCAGATGAACGGCAGCTGCTGCGCACCGTAGGTGGCGTAGCTGTGGAACACATCCAGGCTGCTGCTGGTGTGCGTGGCGTTGATCAGGTTGTCCATCTTCGGGTCGGAGTAGTTGCCGGCGTTCGACCCCGCGCCCGTCGCGAACAGCGGCTCGCCGGTTGGCTCGAAGCCCGGGCCGTCAAAGACCCAGCCGCCGTAGGCGAACACCTGGACGCTGCACTTCGGGCCCATCGGCGCGCACGGCGCGGCCTCGCCGACGATGGTGTTGAACGTCTGCCCGACGAGGTTGATGTCGATGCCCGCCTTGCTGGCGTCCGACTTGTAGGTCTGCCACATCTCCGCGGTGGCGGCCTGGCCGGTGGAGTAGATGAAGGTCAGCTTCAGCTGCTGGCCCTGCTTGATGCCGGTACCGCACTTGGCCGGGTCCTGGCAGGTCATGACGCCGCCCTGCATGGCCCAGCCGTGGCTGGTCAGCAGCGACTTCGCCTTGGCGATGCTGAACGGGTACGGACCCTGGTTGTTGTTCTGGGTCTGGATGGCCGGAATCCACTGGTTCCCTGGCGGCGCGTTCGGGGCCGGCCCCGAGGCCGGGACGGCGTACCCGCGGTAGATCGCCTTGATGATGCCCGGCTGGTCGAATGCGCTCTGCAGGGCCTGCCGGACGTAGAGCTGCCGGACGATAAACCCGATCTGGGAATTGTTGAAGTTGGGCTGGGCGTAGGTGATGCCGAAGAAGTAGAACGGCTGCAGGTTGTAGGCGCTGCCCAGCGGGTTGGTGGCCGGCAGGACCGAGCTCGCGGGCCGCTGCGGCAGGTCGGCCGAGGGGACATAGCCCACGTTGAGCTGTCCGGTCTTCAGCGCGGTGTACTCGGTGGTGTCGGCGGTGTAGGGCAGGAACTTGACCGCCGACAGCTGCGGCTTGGGGCTGCCCGAGTAGGCCTTGTTGGGCACGATCGTGACGTTGCCCGTGGTGCTGAAGCTGGACAGCTTCCACGGCCCGTCCACCACCGACCACAGCCGGCTGCTCGCGTAGGTGGCAGGGATCTTCGACTGCGCGGTCAGGAAGGTGTAGACGGCCTTGCACTTGGCCCAGTTGTCGGCCTTGCTGTCGGCGACGCAGCCGCCGCTATTCGGCTTGCCGGTCAGGCTGGTGACGTCCCAGGCCATCGGCATCGGCTTGAGCTCGCCCAGCTGGTTGTAGGTGAACCAGAGGCTGGAGTAGGCCTTGTTGAGCTGGAAGGTCACCTGGTTGGGCCCGGTGGCCTTGTAGGACACCAGGTCGTCCGGCAGCAGGCCCTTCGAGTAGCCGTACCAGTTCGCCTTCTCCGCCTCGGCCATGTTCAGGAAGAAGATCAGGCTCTTGGCGTCGACGGACTCGCCGTCAGACCACTTCCAGCCCTTCATGTTGACCACGACGGTCTTGCCGCCGTTGCTGTACTGCGGGGGGCTGGCGGATGACAGGGGATAGTTGACGGCCACCGAGCTGTCGGTGTTGTTGCCGAACATGTAGAGCGGCCGGAAGAACAGGTACTGGAACTGCAGGTTGTAGACGCTCGCCTCGGTGACCCCGTAGAACGGGAAGATGTTGCTATAGGTCACCCCGGCCGGCAGCGCGATCGTCGCCGTCCCGCCCTTGGCCACCGCGCCCGTGCCCGCACCTGGCGAGCCGGGGCTGGCGGTGGAACTACAGCTTGCGGCCGCCAAACCGGTCGCGGCCACCGCCGCGACCGCGGCGAGGCGCAGCTTCCGTCCCGACAGCTTCATAGGACGCTCCTTTCGCGATGAAGCGCGTGCGCGTAATGCCGTTCCGGCTCCTGCTGCGGCGTTCCGATAGCCCGGTACGCGCACCATCCGGCGGCCTTCCATGCGCGGCATGACCGCCGCCGGCCAGCCACGCAGTGCCGGGCTATCGTTTGCCTGGCACCGATGACTGGAACATGTCACAGCTTCAGCCGATATACAACCGCCGTAGATCGCGGTTGTATATCGGCTGCGGACTGGCGGCGGACGGGGTTACGGGCCGCCGGAAACCCGGAGCTGGAACGGCGCCAGGGTGATCTGGTCGATGTTGGGCGCCGTGTCGGATCGGAGCGCCTGCCCGATGTCGCTGCCCGAGTAGATGACCCCGACCGTCTTGCCGTCGTAGTTGTACTGCTGGTTGGCGATGAAGGCGATCGTGTTGACGCCGGGGTGCAGGCTCACCGGGATGGTGGCGGTCCAGAACTGGTTCCAGTCGAAGGTGTTCGCGAAGTTGAAGTGGAAGGTGGGCCGGCCGTTGACGCTGATGTCCGCCGGGGCGGTCATCAGGTCCGGGTTGTAGTGGTTGGCGTTGATGCCCTGGTTGTTGGCATAGCGGACGGTCATGTCGTAGGTGCCCGGCGTCGAGGCGTGCACGGTGAACGTCAGCGAGTTGGCCGCGCCGTCGCTGACGCCGGTGACCACGCCGCCGTTCGCCTGGCTGTAGCTGTTGTCGACCGCGGCGGTGCCGGTGAGCGCGCCGTCCTCGGCCTGGTAGGTGGTGGTGGCCGCCTGGGCGGCTGGGCGGCCGGCCAGCGGAGCGACAGTCAGCTTGTCCAGCGTGAGCTGACCGCCGGTCCCGGTGACCGTCACCTTGTTGATGCCCGCGGTCAGGTAGACGCGGTCGGCCTGGTTCAGCCAGCCCGGTGCGCCGCGGCCGGCCAGCTGCCCGGCCAGCGGCAGCGCGTTCACCTCGACGCGGGCGGCCCCCGGGTTCCGGTACCGGAAGCTCAGGTCCGAGTACCCGTCGGCGGCGGAGTAGACCCAGAAGGTCGCGCTCTGTCCGCGGGCGATGTCGGCCGCGCCCGCGCCGGACTGGCCCTGGCTGCGGTAATCGGCCCGGGCACCGTCCAGGCTGGCCTGCTCCGCCTCGTAGACGGTCTGGTCCTGCACGGCCGGGTCGATGAGCTGCAGGTCGATCTTGTTGACGATCGCGTCGCCGGTGGTCGCGGCCCCGTTGTCGCCGGTGTCGGACAGGCTGAGGTCGTGCGTTCCCGCGGTCAGGTGCACGGTCGCGGCGCCGATGTTCCAGACCGGCCAGGCGTAGCCGCACGGCAGCCAGACCTGCTGCGCAGCGCCACCGTCGACCCGCAGGAAGACGTTGGTGGGACCGGAGACGTCATCGGCGTGGCAGTAGCTGCCGTCGAACACCGACAGCCGGTAGTCGCCGGTCTTCGGGACGTCGGCGTGGAAGGTGATGACGGTGGACGAGCCGGTCCGCAGCCCGCCGACGTCATGGTCCCCGTAGGTGGCGAATCCGCCGAGGTTGTCCGGCGTGCCCTCGGTATTGATGTTCCAGCCGGTGCCGGTGAGGGTCGCGTTCTGGGCCTCGTAGCTCTGCTGCCAGGTCGCGTCGGCGGGGCTGTCCGAGCCGGTGCCGCCCGGCGAGATGATCGCCTCGTAGGCGGTCATCGTGCTCGGCGCCACCGGGTCCGAGATGATCGTGGCGTCGCGGCCGTTGCCGGAGGAGTCGACGGCGGTCGCGCCGCCGCTCTCGTCGAACTTGTACGACGCGACATCGCCCGCCCCCGGCTGCCCGCTGGCCAGGCCGGATATCTCCGCGGCGCTCAGCGCCCGGTCGTAGACCTGGAAGTCGTCCACGGTCGCGGCCAGGTAGGGGTCGCCGGGGTACTGGGACCGGCCGATCCAGTTCTGGTTGGTGCTGCCGAGGTCGGACGGGTTCAGGGTCATGTTGGTGTTGGTCCCGACCGGCTGGCCGTTGACATACAGGGTCCCGGTGTTGCCCGACAGCGTCACGGCCACGTGTGACCAGGTGTTCAGCGGGAGCGTGCCGGTGCCGTTGATCTGCTGCTCGCCACCACCGCCGCTGGTGGTGATCGCGAACCGGAGCGGCCCGCCGCCCGCGTTGAGCGTGAGGAACATGTAGTCGTTGGTGCCGGTGCCGAAGTCGAACACCCGCGACCAGGCGGTGTTCTGAGACGGGTTGACCCACGCCGAGATCGTGAAGTCGTGCAGTCCCGCTGACGATCCCGTTCGGCAGGCTCACGTACTCGCCGTTGCCGCACAGGCTGAGCGCGTTGCCGAGCTTCCCGGCGACCCGGGGACCGGTAGCGGTGCAGTCGGCGATGTCGCCCGGCGGCCCCGGGTTGTCGACCGGCAGGGTGATGGAGCCGTTGCCGCTGACCGGGACGTCGGTGTCCAGGACCCGGGCCGGCTGAGGAGCGGCGCCGGTCATCCCGCTCCAGTTGTCGCGCAGCAGCGTGACGTGAGCCGTCCGGCCGAAGATGGCCGGGTCGATGTGCTGGACGACCAGGTTGTCCTGCCCGGCGGCCCCGCCGCCGAAGATCACCCGGGCCTGCCGCTGCGCCCGGTCCAGGGTGGCCACGCCCTGCAGCGTGTAGTTGGCATTGCCCTGCGGGGCGGTCACCTGGACGGTGTTCCCGGTCAGCCCGGCGTACCAGTGATACAGCCACCACTGCGCGTTCGGGATGTTGTTCTGGGCGGTGGAGTCGCTGAGAGTGCCGTTGATGTTCCAGTACGGCAGGTCACCGTCGACCTTCGAGTCCTCCATCGCGGACAGGTACTGCACCATCTGCGCCGGGTCGGTGAGCTGATAGCGGGCGCCGTACTCGTCCAGGCTCACCGGCAGGTGCGGCAGCCCGAGTGAGGTCTCCAGGGCCCGGTAGGCCGCCACGTCCGTGCGGATGGTGCCGGGAACGTTCAGCTCATGCCAGGTCACCAGGTCGGGCAGGCAGTTGTTCTGCTGGCAGAACTGCAGGAACCCGCTCATCGCGTCGGGCTGGTACTGGAAGAAGTTGGGTCCGGCGATGCGCGCCTGGGGCCACAGGCCCTTGATGAAGCGGTAGGTCTCCAGCCACTCGTTCTCGAACGCGGCGAGCGTGGCGGGATCGCTCTGCAGGCCGGCGAACCAGTTGCCGTCCGGCTCGTTGTACGGGACCAGCACGATGTGGCGGGCATAGGGCGATTTCATCGCCTGCTCGACCTCGGTGCGCATGTACCCCTGGTACTGGGCATAGGTGGTGCGCTCGTACGGGAAGTTGCGGTAGACGTCGGTCATGTAGATCAGCACGTCGCGCCCGCCGCTGGCCACGAACGGCTTGACCACCTCAAGCGCGTCCGAGCCCGGATGCTGCTGGCCGTCCTGCGCCTTGGTGTCGGTGGCCTGCAGGCCCATGCCCTCGATCAGGTTGTTGCTCGGCACGTCCTGGCTGCTGATCCCGTACAGGCTTCCGTCCGCGCCGCCGCGGAACGGCCCGGTGGGGGAGCCAAGATCCACCACCAGGTTGTTCCCTGGCTGCTGCGCCGCCGCGGTGACCGCGGCAGGCCGCTTCGGCGCCGCGGTGACCGCGGCAGCCTGCCGCGCCGCCGCGGCGCCGCTGGGCGCCGCCGCGACCGCGCCGGTCAACATGGCGGCGGACAGGGATGTTAGCGCTAACAAAATTCCCGCGACTTGCTTCACCGCAAACCTCCCGATATCGCACTCAGCCGTGAGATCCGTTCAGGCTGGCATCCTGCTGGAGTCCGCGCCGCGGACCGGGGACGGCCGTAACGTCACGCGGGAGCGGTTCGCGCCCTGTGCTGGGCCGTCAGTCGGGTGGTGCTGCCTGCGCGGCACGACGTGAGGGAAATGCTTTTCCATAAGTTACAACTGCACAGAAAAGCGGTCAACCGTTGCTGGCGCCGCGCCAGCCGGCGATCGACGGGACTCACCAGCCCCGTCGATCGACGGGACTCACCACCCAGCGATCGACGGCGCTCACTGGCCTGAGTGCGGCCAGGCCCCGGATCGCTCGAAGATCTCGCGGCTGGCCTCAGCGGCGGCCGGGGACACCTGACCGAGCCCGAGGAGTCAGCAGGTATCTGAGCAGTCCTCGGCCGCCGTTCAACCAGTTTCCGGCCAGGGCTCAGGAAGACTCGAGTTCCTCACGAGCACCGCCAGTGCGCTGATATTGGGGACTTGTCGGGCAACGTGCCCTGATCTAGCGTTCTGGTGGCTGCTAGATCAGTGGCGAGGCTGGCCGTTCTTCGCATGGAGGCCGTCACACATGGTCGCTAGATCCCTACTCCTGGCTGGCGTCGCCAGCCTGCTGCTGGCCAGCCCCGTGCTGGCCAGCCCGGCGATGGCCAGCGCCACGGCGCCGGCCGGCCATAACCCCGGCGGCGTGCCGCCCCCAGACCAGCGCATCGCGGCGACGACGGCGACATTCAACGCGATCGAGGCGAAGATCGCCGCCGGGACGTCGCTCCGGCTGCGCTTCCCCGACCCGACCGCGTCGGAGGACATCATCGACTACGGCGTCAACGACCTGTGGAAGCGGGCCATCGACGGCGCCGGCGTGACCGTGGCCTACGTGGTCACCAACCCCGACCCGAACCTCGCGGCGTCCATGGCGACCTACGACACCGCGATGGACCTGCCGCCCGCGAACATCACCGACATGGCCCTCCCCGCGCCGGCCGACCCGTCCGCGGTGTGCCAGATCGAGTGCAGCCCGGGCGAGGATCAGCTCGACGCCGAGGCGATCCACTCGATGGCGCCATTCGCGAACATCCTGTTCGTCCACCCGCCGGTTCCGGAAACCATCGGCATGCAGGGCTGGCCCGAGGTGGCGCAGGCCATCAAGATGATCGCCGACCAGCACCTGGCCGACGTCATCTCGGTGAGCCTGGGCGATGGTGAGAACGACTTCATCAACGACCCGACCAACCCGACCGGCAGCCAGCAGGCGGCCATCCGCTCGCTGGATCCCGCCTTCCTCGACGCCGCCGCGCACAACATCCCGGTGACGTTCGCATCCGGCGACTGCGGCCCGACCGACCCGCCGGTCCTGGGCGACACCGGCCAGTGCACCCCGGCGATCGGCGTCACCGCCGGCCACCCGGTCGACAGTCCCTGGATCACCGCGGTCGGCGGCACCATCCCGAACGCTGGCCTGGCCACCACGGCCGGGCGCACCGCCCCCGACGCGCTGTGGATCGCCAGGAACGCCAACTCCGACGCGGAGGGCGCGGGCGTCTCCACCGTCTACCCCAAGCCGTGGTGGCAGCGCGACAACCCGGCGCTCAGCGGCGTCACCGGCCGGGCCTACCCCGACATCGCCATGGACGCCAGTGACGGCACCTCCCAGGCGTCGCCCACGTTCGCGGGCATCCTCGCGCTGGCGACCCAGCTGCGCGGAGCCGACCTGGGCACGGTGAACCCGGCCCTGGCCGCGATCGGACCGCGCGGCGCCGCGGCGGGCATCGTCGATGTCCCGGCCGGCTACACCAACAGCGCCTACGGCGTCACCGGCTTCTCCACCGCGACCGGCTATGACATCGCGTCGGGCTGGGGCACCATCTTCGCGCCCGCCTTCGTGCCCGCCCTGGTCGGCCAGATCGACCGCCAGCACGGACCGTTCCAGCCCAGCGTGCTGGCCCGACTCCAGCTGGACCGCCTGGAGGCCGGCATCAGCGCCTCCGCCCACCGGGTGACCAGCGGCCAGAGCGTCACCGTCACCGGGACCGGCTTCATCCCCGGCCGGTCCCCGAACGGCACGGCGATCGAGGACGGCTTCGGCGTGTTCCCGCCGCTGCCCGGCCAGTTCGGGGTGACCGGCCCGCCGTTCGCCGACCCGACCTCGACCGTTCCGGGACAGACCTGGGACAACGTGACGGCCACGATCACCGGCCCCCGCCACGACTCAGCGGCGCAGCCGCTGGCCGTGACCGGCCCGGACGGCAACGGCAACGTCACGACGACCATCGACACCACCGGAATGGCCCCGGGCAGCTACACGGTGACGATCACCGGCCGCGTGCTGACCCAGACCATTACCATCACCATTAACAACGGCCGATTCCACTAGCCCGCCACCACCACTGACGCCCCGCCGGGGTCGCGCTGCACGGCGCGTCCCCGGCGGGTCGATGCGGTCGCGGGCCCCGCGGGTGCCTGCTGGTCAGGACAGCACGCGATAGGTCACGTGCGTAACCGAGCTCGCTGCCCGCGACGCCACCTGCTCGAGTTTCAGCGGTGGCACGTCCTCGAACAGCCGGGTGCCGGCGCCGAGCGTGAGCGGCACGATGTGCAGCCGCAGCTCGTCGATCAGGCCGGCGGCGAGGAACTGGTTGATGGTGGTCGCGCCGCCAGGGACCGAGACGTCGCCGTCGCCAGCCGCCGCGCGTGCCTGTGCCAGTGCCGACTCGATGCCGTCGGTGACGAAGTAGTACGTGGTGCCGCCGTCCATCGGCTGCGGGTCGCGCGCGTGGTGGGTGAGCACGAAGACCGGGGCGTGGAATGGCGGATCGCCGCCCCACCAGCCGTTCCACTGCCGGTCCCACTCGCCGCGCACCGGGCCGAACATGTTGCGGCCCATGATGAATGCCCGGGCGGCGGTCAGCCGGTCGATCTCGGCCCGGTTCTCGTCGGGAGTGTCGAACATCCAGGCGTGCAGCTGGCCGCCCGAGCCGTCGCTGCCGTCGTCGCCGAACGGCCGTTCCTCGGTCTGGTTGAGCCCGGCTGAGTACCCGTCGGCCGAGACCGTGATGTCGCAGATCACCCTGCCCAAACGCTCGGTCAATGCGCTCTCCTTCTCGCAGCGATCTCCGTCGCCTTCGCGGTGAGCTTCCTGTCAGGCGTCAGCATGAGGGCAAGCCTCGCTGCCACCGAGCGGCGATGCCAGATGCCGATGTCATCATTCGGCGCCGGCGTTCGCGCGTAGCCGGCCGATGACAAGTGTCATCGCCGCCGAACGACGTAGTCGCAACAATCACGCCGCTGCAGCGACATGACCGCAACAACCACGTCGCTGCGCCCGCGCGTCGCTGCTCGCCGCGCGCCGACGGACACCCCTGCCGGGGCTGGGTGGCTGGCGCCCCGCCGGTGAGTTCTCCGTGCGCTGGCCGTCTATCCGATGAGCGGTCCCTGGCCAGGCCATGGCCAGCCACCAGCGAAGGAAAATCTCTCATGACCACCATCGCCACCACCAGCCCCGGCGCCGTCGCGGGCGTGGCTGTGCCGGACGACTGGCTGGCGGGACGTGGACCATCGACCCAGCGACCGCTGCGGGCGATGCCGGCAGCAGGCGCTCGCCCTCGGCCTGCGCTACCGAGTCCGCCGCTAGCCGGACTGTCCCCGAAACTTAACTGGAGACTCACATGCGACAAGTAGCGCTGCAAATGGGCATGTCACTCGACGGATACGTGGCCAGCGACAGGGAACACCCTGGCACGAGCGTCCCCGAAGACGACGAACTCATCAGCTGGAAGCTAGACCGGGTGGCCCGGGCGGGAGCCCACCTCATGGGCCGCGCGACGTACGAGGAGATGGCGGCCTACTGGCCGACCTCCACGCATCCGTACGCGGCGCCGATGAACGACATTCCCAAGGTCGTCTTCTCCAGGACGCTCAGCGAGGCTTCCTGGGCTAGCACCCGGATCGCCCGCGGCGACCTGGCCGCGGAGATCGCCGCGCTCAAGGAGGAGCCAGGACCGGATGTCATGGTCCACGGCGGCGTCAGCTTCGCCGCGGCCCTGGCCGCGCAGGGACTGATTGATGAGTACTGCCTGGTCATCCAGCCGGTGGCCCTCGGCCGCGGACAGTCGCTGTTCGCCCAGCTGCCAGCCGCGCTGCCGCTGGAGCTCATCGAGGCCAGAGGCTTCGAATGCGGCGTCGTCGTGCACATCTACCGGCGGCGAGGCAGGTGAGTTCCCGCACTGGCGCGGTTGGCCGGCCGGGCGGATAGTGCTGCCAGGCCGGCCAGGGTCAGGCACAACGGGGAGTACACCCGGCGGTCGAGCCGCGTGAACCGGGCCGATACCGAGCCGGGCGACACCAGCCGGGTCTGACCCGCCAGGCCCAGGCTGCCCCGGCTCGCGAGGACGGCGGCCACCACGCTGACCCCGGCCCGCCGTACGGCCGGGTACCGGGCAGGCCAGCCCGCGGTCAGGGCGCCCGCGACGCCCAGGGCGCCGCTCACCGCGAGGCACGCGGCGGGCCCCGGCACCTCGGCCGCCCCGATCACGGCGTCGGCGAGTGCGGCCCGGTCCCGGAACGGCCAGGCCGAGCCCGCTCCCCAGGCGGCGTGCAGCCCGGCCGCAGCGAGCAGCCCGGCGCTAGCCGCGACGCGGTAAATCACCACGCCACCACGCTACAGCCGCGTGATATCGCGTGCGGCTCAGCGTCCTGCCGCCACGTGGCCATGGCTGGCGGCGGCCAGGCGGCGCGCAGTTGCGACATGCCGATAGCCGGCGACCCCTAAAACCAGCCTCGGCCGGGGTGGTATCACCAGTGATTGAATAGCCCGGTGAGCCCAGCCAGCGAGGAGACCGGCACCGCGGCCAGGATCACCCTGTACTGGCGGCCGGGCTGCGTGTTCTGCAGGCGGTTGCGTTTTGTCCTGTGGTGGCATCGTCTTTCCGTCCGGCAGGTCAACATCTGGCGGGATCCCGATGCGGCTGCTTTCGTTCGCTCCGTGGCCGACGGTAACGAGACGGTCCCGACCGTGGTGATCGACGGCCGGGCCATGGTCAATCCGGCACCGCGCCAGGTGATCGCTGCCGTTCGGCCCGGCTAAGGCCGGGCGCGGGCCGTCTGGCTGGATGGGCCTATCCTCGTCGTGTGCGAGGCTCAGTGACCGTCCGCATGGCCGCACCCGCCGGTCGGGTCTGGGACGTGGTGGCCGACATCACGCGCATCGGGGAGTTCAGCCCGGAGACGTTCGAGGCGGAGTGGCTCGATGGCGCGGCCGGGCCGGCTGCCGGGGCGCGCTTCCGCGGCCATGTCCGGCGCAACGGCCGGGGACCGGTCTACTGGACTACCTGCACGGTGACCGCCAGCGACCCCGGACGCGAATTCGCCTTCAACGTGGCCGGGCCGCGCGGCGCGACGCTGAACAGCTGGCGCTACGAGCTGCGCCCGGGCCCGGATGGCACCGATGTCACCGAGTCGTTTGAGCTGCCGGACATGCTGGTCACCCGGCTGTACTGGCTGCTGGCCGGGCGGGCCCGGCGGCGCGCCAATCTGGACGGCATGCGCGCCACCCTGGAAGGGATCAAGGTAGCCGCTGAAGCGGCCAGTCCACCCGGCTAAGCAGGGCGGAGGCATGGTGCAAGATCTCGACATTGCTCGCTGGCGGTTGCGCACGCAGCACCTGGTCGGACCGTACGCGGTGTCGGCGAGTGAGGCTGTCGGCTCGCTGCTGGCCGTCCAGGCGGAGAACCCTGCTCAGGCGGGGTGGGCCGTCGCCTCGCGCACGCAGAACCCGGACCAGGCCGATCTGGCGGCCCTGCTGGACCAAGGCGCCGTCGTGCGCACGCACGTGCTGCGGCCCACCTGGCATTTCGTGCGGGCCGAGGACATCGGCTGGCTGCTTGAGCTGACCGGGCCCCGCGTGCGGCGGCTCACCGGCCGGGCGCTGCGCGATACCCATGGTCTCGACGAGCCGTCGATCGGCCAGGCGGTCACCGCCGTCACGGAGGCGCTGGCGCGGCGGGGGCAGCTCAGCCGCGCCCAGCTGGCCGGCGAGCTGGCGCAGCGCGGTACCGGGGGCAGCGGGCAGATGCTGATGACGCTGCTGGCCCACGCCGAGCTGGAGGGGCTGATCTGCAGCGGCCCGGTCGCCGGCGGCGAGCACACCTACGCGCTCATGGACCAGCGCGTGCCGGCGCCACGCCGGCTCGGCCGGGCCGAAGCCCTGACCGAGCTCGCCCTGCGCTACTTCACCGGGCACGGCCCGGCGACCGAGCGGGACCTGGCCTACTGGGCGACGCTCACCCTCACCGACGTGCGCGCCGGCCTGCAGCAAGCACGGGACCAGCTCGACTCGTTCCAGCACGACGGGCGCACCTTCTGGCACGCCCGCGGCCAGGCCCCCGCCGGACCGCAAGAGCCCGCCGGCCACCTGCTCCAGATCCTCGACGAGACATACCGCGGCTACCAGGACTCCCGCTGGCTGCTCGACACCGCCGGCGACGTGCCCCGCACCCGGGAGACCGCGACCGGGATGGCCCTGGTCGACGCGCAGCTCCTGGCCGCGATGCGGCGCACCATCGCCCGCGACCACGTGCAGTTCGACCTGCGGCCCTACCGGGCCCTGACACCCCCGCAGATCCACGCCCTCGACCAGGCCGCCCGCCGGTACGGCCATTACCTGCACCTCAACGCCCGGCTCACCCTGCCCTGACCGGGCCTCGATCCTGATAGGGCAGCGGCTTCGGATCGAGCAGCTCGAGCAGCCTGTCTTTGAGCGCGTAAGCGAAGAAGTGGTTCCCGCGCGGGTTGTAATGACCGTCCCCGCCGACCATGTACCGGCTCAGGTACTCGTGGTACGACCCGCCGGCCTGCTGGTACTCACGCTGGTGAACGTCGTTCATGTCGAAGACGGAAACGCTGTTGGCGGACAGGTGATCGAGGATCTCCTGGTCGCGTCGCATGCCGTCCCACGCGACCACTGAGCCACGGAAATGATCTGTTCGCGCCGTGTAGTTCAGGACGACAAGGAGTTCCTTGCCGGCGCTCTGGGTGAAAGCGCGGACCTTGTCGAGGATGAATATTGTCGCGCGCTGGCCGTACCGGTTGAGCAGCATCGCCGCCTGTCGCCGCTGGTCTGAGTCGGCGGCCCAGTCGAAGGGGAAGTCCAGCACCTCGGCGAGCCGCTCGATCTTCGGGCGGTCGAGCTCGTCGATCTTCCCGGGCTCCTCGTAGTCGGGCTCGCCTGCGTAAACTGCGAGCTGCAGCGCGAGATCGTCGTGGAGATGCTCCCGCATCCACTCCGGGTCGCACATCGCGTAGAGCGCCCCGGGCGTCGACAGCGGGTTCTCGCGCTCGACGAACGAGCCGGTCCCCAGATCGATCTCGGCATGCGCCCAGGGGTTGCCATTGAATAGACCCTGCTCCAGAGAAGCTTGCGTGTGCCAGGGGTAGATCTGGGCCCAATGGCAGCGCATGATGCTGCGGGTCGGATCGTCGCCCCACACGTAGAAGATCACGTTCTCCGCGCCATCGGCTGTCCGCTCTACCCGCAGCATCCGGCGATAGGCCTGATACACGCCGTAGCCGCCGACGCCGAAGTTCGCGATTGGCTCGCCGAAATGGCCGGCCAGGTACTCCTGCCACGTCTCGCCGTCGCTGACCTGGTTGCCCTCGGTGAAGCTGTCGCCGTACGTGTTGATCCGCGGCTTGCGGCCAGGATAAAGGAAGCGCGAGCGCGCGCCGTCGGGCCGGAACGTCTCGATGGTCCGGCTGTCGTCTATTCCGGCCTGAACGAGTGAGTTGTGCAGGACGTAGCCGAGTTCTGGATCGAACGTGGCCCAGTGCGGGCGCTGAACGAAGGCGTCGATCACCTCGCGCGAGACAGCGCTCTCCAGGAGGTACCGCTCCCAGGACCGAGCCGCCGCTGCAGCGGGATTTGTCATCCCTCATCCTCCTCTGCGAAGCCATGACTGTCGTAACGGCCACCGATCCCTATACTCGAACTGGCCGTCAGGTCCGCAACTATACCGAAACTGACGGCAGATTGCGCAAGTGAAACTAGCGAGAGGCGGGTGCGGGTTGCCTGACCCGTTGACACGACCTGGCGGTGACCGGCCGCCGTTCGACGCTGATGCCTTCTACCACGTGCTCGATGCCGAGCGCTCAGAGCGCGGGATCACCTGGAAGGAGGTCGCAGCCCAGACGGGCGTGAGCCCGTCCACGCTGACCCGCCTGGGGCAGGGTCGGCGCCCCGACGTTGACTCCTTCGCCCGGCTGGTCGCCTGGGGCGGATTCACTGCCGACCAGTTCGTGTCCCCGCCGAAGCACGCCCAGGCCGGAGGGTTCATGACTAACCTGCCTACCTACCTGCGCAGCGACCCCAATCTTGACGAGCGGGGAGTGCAGGCGCTGGAGTCCATCATCCGCGCCGCCTACGATCAGTTCCGCCAGCAAGGCTGAGGCCCGGCTGTGCCAGGGACGGGATTCAGGCGCGGGTTCAAGAGCGAATGCGAGTCCCTTGCCGCCACGGTCCGGGCGGAGATCGGGCTCGGCACAGAAGAGCCTCTCGACCCGCGAGCCCTGGCCGCACATCTTGGCATCCACGTGCACCCGGTGTCATCGCTGGCCGGGAACGGTGCGACAGCTGCCGCCATCGACTACGTGAGGACCATCGATCCGTCGGTCATGTCGGCGATGACGATCTTTCCCGACTGGCCACGGCCACGCCGGGTCATCATCTTCAACGACGCGAACACCCCGCAGCGCCAGAGCTCCGATCTCGCTCACGAGCTCTCCCACGGCCTGCATCTGCACGAACCCCGGCACGCCATCATCCAGGGATGCCGTGACTACTCCAGGCTCGAAGAGGACGAAGCCGCGTGGCTCAGCGGATGCCTGCTGGTCCCACGGGACGCAGCCCTGGCCGTCGCCATGTCCGGTACGCCGATCGAACGCGCGGCCGCCGAATACGGAGTCAGCAACCGGATGATGTCCTGGCGGGTCAACGCGACTGGCGCCAAAGCCCAGGCAACCTGCCACGCCAAGCCGTGAGTGCTGGTCACTGGCGGGCGCCCCAGCAGGATTCGAACCTGGCCGCTTGACGAAGACCGAGCGCCTCAGGGAGAGTTTGCTTACGGCGACGACCGGTCGCCGAGCTGTGGAACATCCGCCCCAGTCGGGTTCCATTGGCGAAGGGGATTCGCCCTCTCGGTCGTCGATGTCACAGGCCATCTTCCAACACCGCGTCACTGGGGGACGAGGGTGTCACGGGGAGGCTTGCCATGACTAAGGACGCCAGCTTCAAGAAGGTTGTCCGGCGCCACGCCGAGGAGACCGGGCAGCGCTACACCGAAGCGCTGACGGATCTCGAGGGTCTGGGTGCGCGGATGCACCACGAGCCAGTTCCTGAGCGGCTACTCACTCATCTGCGGGATCGCTACGGCATTGACCCGGTCGCGGCGACGAAGCTCAGTGTGCACAAGACCTACGTGTTCCGCATCGACCGCAAGGACGGCGACCCGTGGGTCGCCCGGGCGTTCCCCCGCTCGGCCGCGTGCCGGCGCTGAGGGCGACGCCGCGATCCTCAGGTTCCTGGAGCAGCACGACTATCCCGCGGAGCGCCTGGCGGTCGACGATGCGGTATCTGACTTCGATGGCAGCGCGGTCCTGGTGACGCGGTTCGTCGAAGGCGCCCGGCTCCCCGACGGTGCCGCGAAGTTCGCCATGATGGGGGAGCTGCTCGGACGGCTGCACGCCCTGCCGTACGACGATTCCGCCGGCCGTCCGGGCGGGGCGAGTGGTGAGGATCCGAGCCGTGAGGGCGCGCCGCGTCAGGACCTGCTGGCGGCCCTGTCGTTTCTCGACGCCGTCGACACGAAGGTCACGGCCGCCGAGCGCGAGCGATTCGAGCAGCTCCGCGACCAGGTCCGCTCGGCTGACGACGGTCACGGCCTTCCGGAGGGCCTGCTCCACGGAAATCTCCTCCACGCCCCCGACCACGCCGTCCTGAGCGAGCACGGGCCGGTCGCGATCAACTGGAAGGCGTCCGGGCGCGGACCGCGCCTCGCCGACTTCGCTTACCTGATGTGGGGCACGGGCTCGTGGAACCCGCGCCGGCCAGACCAGGAGCGCATCGACGCGGCCGTCAGCGCCTACCGCCGGCACGTCGAGCCGACCGGCGACGAACTCGGCCGGCTCGAGGCGGTCATGTACATCCGGACGCTCTACCTCGCCTGTTTCGGCTACCGGCGCGCCCGCACCAGCGGCCGCCCGTTCGACGAGTGGGGCTTCATCGAACCGCCCGAGTACTACCGCTCCACCGCAGCCGCAGTCCGAGCCGCGTTCCGCCGGTAAGGAGCACATGCGTGCGGGCCGCCCGGCAGCCGGGCAGCCCGCACGATCTTGCTGGTAAGGCGTCAGAATTTGCCGGCTTTGATGTGGGCCAGCGTCACCCGGAAGGTGTGGTAGTAGGTCGCGTTGAGCGGCTGGCCCGGGTTGCGGTTGAACAAGGCAACCGGGGAGCCGGTGCTGGCGTTGATGACCAGCGATTCTACGAGCGGCCCGGAAAGCCTGGGCCAGCTGTCCGCCAGCGTGAGCGTGGGCTGGCCGGCGGTGGTGGTGTGGGTGACCTTGACGTCCGGCATTGTCGCCATGATGGCGAGCACCCCGGCCCGGACCTGCGCGTTTTCCGGCGCCGCGGTCAGCGCGTCGAGGGAGTTCATCCAGGTGAAGTTGTCGGTCTGCTCCTTGCGCTGCTCAGGGGTCAGCGGCTTGGGCGGCACGTACTTGATGTGCCGCTCCTTGTCGACGGCCTTGATCTTGGCGATCTCGGTCCGTCGCGCTCCCCGGTATGGTTTCGAGCCCGGGATGATGTTGGCCACGGCCATCCGTGCGCGCGCGGTGGCGATATTGCCCTTCACGGCGTAGAGCGCCGCCGCCATGGCGCGCTTGAACTGGCCTTCACCCACGTCCTGGTGCTGGGCGATCACCCGCAGCAGGTCACTCTTGCTGTACCCCCAGTAGTAGGTGCCGTTGTCGGTGTACACGTCGATGCCGTTGCCGCCGGGCTGGTCACTGGCTGGCGACTGGTTGCGGATTTCCAGCGTCGCGTCGCCGGGCAGCCTGGCCTGCCGGGTGGTGATGTCCGCGGCCAGCTGAGCCAGGGCGGGGTTCGCCGCGGCCTGCGTCGTCTTCGCGGAGGGCTTGCCGCTGGCCGCTGGGTTACGGCTGGGCGCCGACGCAGACGTGACGACCAGCGCCACCGCCGCGGCCGCGGCGCCCAGGGCGGCAACGCTGACGCCCGCCGTGCGGCGCGTGCTCCACCGGGGCCGCCGGCCAGGTGCGGTCGTCGTTGCCGGCGCCCCTTCTACGGCCATCGCCGCCCGCAGCACGGCCCTGGCCTCCTCGTAGGCGCGCGGCCGCACCGACTCGGCGGCCTTCAGGTCGCTCAGCAGGTCCATCTCATCCACCATCAGTTAGCCTCCTTAACCGTGTTCTGATCAGTCAGCAGCGCGGTCATCCCCGGCGAGTTCCGCAGCGCCATGCGCGCCTGGTGCAGGCAGCGGCGCGCGGTTCCCGGCGGAATGCCGAGCACCCGACCCGCGTCGGCGACGGTCAGGTCCTCCCAGGCGACCAGGATCAAGATCTCCCGCTGCTGCGGCCCGAGCAGCGTCAGGGCGTGCCGCAGCACCGACTCGACGTCAACGCGGCTGTCCACATCGGCCCACGGGTCCCACCCGGACACCATGCCCGTCACGTCCGCGACCGGCTCGTCGGCCGGCCGGGATCGCCAGTGCCGCCGCAGCGTGTTGTGGGCCACGCCGAACAACCACGGGCCGGCGTCGGGGAACGAGCGATCGTAGGCCCCCCGGGACCTGAGCGCTGCCACCCATACCTCGCCGAGCAGGTCCTCGGCCAGGTCCCGGCCGACCCGCCGCGCGAGGTAGGCCCCCACCGCTGCCTCGTGACGCCGGACCACCTCGACGAAGGCATCCTCATCGCCGTCGAGTGACCGGGCGATCAACTCCGCGTCATCCGGATCAGCTGTCATGGCCCTCCTCGTCTCTGGGTTGCCTTACATCCAGTACTTGCCAGCTGACGAGGTAAAGCGTTCAGCGCTGGTCAGCGTCCTGATCCTGAAGTGCCACCCTCCCGGGACAAGGCGGGCGGGCGGGGCGAGACGTCCCTCTTGCGGTCTGCGCGAGGCACTACCGGCCTGGGCGCATCAGCGGCGTGGCCGTGCCCGGGTCGGCGGGACCGATGAGCGAGACCGCCGTGCCGCGATCGGCGGAACCCATCAGCGGGGCAATGGTGGCCTGGGCGGCCGGGCCCATCAGCGGGGTAACGGTGCCCTCGGTGGCCGGGCCCATGAGCGGGCTGACGCCACCACGGTCGGCGGGACCCATGAGCGGGACCGCTGTACCTCGCTCATCGGCGCGGTCAAGGATGAATCCGGGCCGGGAGATCTCAGGGATTTCGATGTCTGGGTAGGGACTCGTGGTGTTCATTGGGTTTCCTTTCCGTTGACCGGGCCCACGCCCGGCGTCCAGTCGTGCGGGCGGATCTATCGGGCGGGCGGATCTATCTCGCGGCGGCCGTGAGCGGGGCGGTAGCCGGCCGCGGTATCCGCCGAGCCCTGATCAGCGCGGACACGGACGTGATGTGCAGGGCGAACAGCAGCGGCACGGCGGCTGTGGGGATCAGCGCGAGCGGGAGCTCGCTGATCGGCGCCCCGGACGGGGTGACGTTGATCAGCTGGAATCCGGTGAGCGCGCCGAGGGTCAGGGCCACGACCAGATCGGTCATGCCGAAGGCGTTGAACCACAGGGCGCCGCGGCGGCTCCCGCCGCGGGCGAGCCTGCGGGCCACCAGCGGCGCGGCGATACCGGCGGCGACGTCGCCCAGGCCCGCGGGCAGGGCGAACAGCGCGGGCAGATGGCCGAGGGCCATGACGGCCAGGAAGGCCGTCCCCTCGACCGCCCGGAACGAGTGCGGGAGCTCCAGGCGGCTCACCGTGCCGGGCGCCGCCAGGGCGCGTGCCACCACCGGGATCCGGCGCAGCACCAGCAGCAAGCCGAAGAAGCCGGCCACCGCGACCGGCATCCACGGCACCCCGTGGCCGAGCCGCGCGTGGTACCAGCCGTGGCCCGCGATCACCGCGCTGGCCGTGAACCAGCCGCCGAGCACGACGGCCGCGCCGCCGGCCAGCAGCGCCGCACGCGCCCGTTCCAGGCCGGCGCGCACCGCGCCGACGTACAGCACGGCGCAGGTCGCGGCCGGGATCGCGATGATCCCGGCGATGGTGATCGCCCACAGGTAGACAGGCGGGTCATACATGACGTCCTCCTCTAGTTGATATCTACAAGCTAGTATCTTGCAGATAGTATCTGTCAACTAGTATTATCGAGAGCGTGACCAGGAACGTTCGCACCTACGACCACTTCTGCCTGGTCGCCCGCGCCCTGGAGCGCGTCGGCGACCGGTGGAGCCTGCTGGTGATCCGCGACCTTCTCACCGGCGCCAAGCGGTTCACCGACCTGATGGACCGCCTCGGCGGGATCACGCCCAAGACGCTCACCCAGCGCCTGCGCGAGCTCGAGGACGCCGGGATCGTCGCCGTCGACCGGGAGCCGGGCCGGCGGGAGGTCTGGTATCGCCTGACCCCGGCCGGCGCCGACCTCGGGCCCGTCATCGACGGGCTCAGCTGGTGGGGGCTACGGCACGCCTGGCGCCTGCCCCGGGCCGGCGAGCCGCTGCACGCCGAGCACCTGCTCCGCTCCGCCATCCGGGCCATCGACCTCGCCACCGATGACCACGAGCCAGCCCGCTGGCACTTCCGCCTCGACGGCGCGGACTACCTGGCCGAAAGCGACGGCCACCAGTGGTCACTCGCCGCGACCGCCCCGGTCGCACCGGCTGACGTCACGATCACCGCGACCGCCCAGGCCCTGCGGGCTTTCATCTTCGCCAGGTCGGAGGCCGGCCTCGACATCACCGGCGAAGCCGGGGCCGTCCAGAGATTCCGGGAGCTGATCCCCACCATGGCCAGCGTCGTGGACCCCGCCTAGACCGCGGGCCAGCGGCGCGAGCGCGGCCGCGCCCGCGACGACGACCGCCAGGGTCCTGAGCGAGAACCTGACCACGTGATTACCTCACGATCGCCAGCCGGCTGGCCTGCCGGGTGCGGCAGGCCAGCCGGCCATCGGCTATCGGCGGCCTGGCGTTCAGCCCACCGTGTAGGTGTAGGGGATATTGATCAGCTCGTCACCGGCGTCGGTGGCGAGGTTGAAGGTGTCCACTCCGACGAAGCCGCGTACGACCGTGCCCTTGGGCGCGCTCGGCGTGAACGTCAGCGTGATCGTGCCGGTCTGGCCAGGGCCCAGACTCAGCGGGGTGTAAGGCGCACTGGCGTTGACGCTCTGTGCCCACACGTCGCCCGAGCTGGCCGACACCGCCGCGTCGAACGGGTTGGTGTTGGCCACGGCGGCCAGGTTCACGGTCGCGCCGCTGCCCACTCCGCCGACCGGGAACGGGCCGGTGGCCTCGGGGAGGGCGAAGAAGAACCCGGGCGCTCAACCTCGCCCTAGGCCCGGGTCATGCGCCTGCGCAGCGTCGGAGTGCGGGTCAGGACAGGCCGGTCAGCGGCAGGCTGGCGTGCATGGTGAGGCTCTCGGTACGGGTGGTGAAGCCCAGATGCGTGTTCAGCGCGCGCATGTCATCGTTGCCGCGCTGGGTCCAGGTGTAGACCTCGCGCAGCCCGTGGTCCGCCGCCCAGGCCAGGGTGCAGCGCTTGAGCGCGGCGGCCACGCCGCGGCGGCGCCAGTCCCGGCGCACGGCGGTCAGCGCGTGCTCGGCCCGGCCCGGGTCGTCGGTGTCGGGCAGCAGCCCGGCGCAGCCGATCACCTCGCCATCGGCCAGCGCCACGAACATCGCGTCCGGGTCGGTGATCCAGTGCCGCTCCCACTGCTCCAGGCTGACGACCAGCGGCGAGATCAGGGCCATGTCCTGGAACGCCTGCGCGCCCACGGTCGGGTACACGGCGCGCCACAGCTCGGGCCGTGCGCTCACCCGGACGATCTCGACGCCGTCCGGCACCCGCGGCGCCGGCTCGTCGCCGATCACCTTGACCTGCTCGACCTGCCGGTCCACCTCGCGGAACCCGTACCGCGCGGCGAAGCTGACCGAGCCGGGATCCTCGACGTTGCTGCCCACCACCTCGAAGCCCATCCCGGCCGCCCGCCCCGCCAGCTCCCGCAGGATCTCCGTGCCCACTCCCCGGCGGCGCCAGCCCGGCAGCACCCGCGCCGCGACCGCCCCCCAGCCCGCCAGGTCGGACTGGCTGACGACGCCGGAGCCGGCCAGCACGCCGTCCACCTCGGCGATCAGGAACTGATGCCGCGGCCCGGCCTGCGCGCGCAGGTCCTCGACGGAGTCCGCCCGCTCGTTCGGCACCACGGCCAGGCGCACCTGGCGCCAGGCGCCGTACTCCTCGTCGCTGCCGGCGGGCCGGATCGTGATCGTCACAGGCAGGACCCTAGGCCGCGCCCGCGGCGCGACTCAACGCATATATGCCATGATGCCGGCCTGGGGCGCCAGCGGGGACGGCCGCGGCGGCGCCGCGTCACTACGTGGAGGGTGCACCGCTGATGAAAGCCGTGGTGGTCAGCGAGTTCGGCGGGCCGGAGCGGCTGAGGCTCGGGGAGGCAGCTGACCCGGTCGCCGGACCGGGGCAGGTCAGGGTGGCCGTGCACGCCGCCGGGGTCAACCCGGTTGATGCCGGGAACCGGGCCGACGGCAGCTGGGCCGGGCTCCGCGCGCCGTGCATCCTGGGCTATGACATCGCCGGCGTGATCGACAGCATCGGCCCGGGCGTCAGCGGCCTGGCGCCCGGCGACCGGGTCATGGCGATGACCCACTTCCCTGATGGCGCCGGCGGGTATGCCGAGCTGGCCGTGGTCGACGCCGGCCTGACGGCGGCGATCCCCGCCACCACGTCATTCACCGACGCGGCGGCCACGCCGCTCGCCGCGGGAACCGCGCACGTCGTGCTCTCCCGGCTGGGCCTGCCGGCCGGAAGTCGGCTGCTGGTGCTGGGCAGCAGCGGCGGTGTCGGGCTGTTCCTGCTCCAGCTGGCGGCGGCCGCGGGGATCGTCACCTTCGCGGTCGGGCGGCGGGCCCGGCACGATCAGATGACCCGCCTCGGGGCCGCCGGGTGCATCGACTACACCAGTGAGGATGTCGCGCAGCGCGCCCTGGCGCTGGCGGGCGGTCGGGTGGACGCCGTGGCCGACCTGGTCGGCGGAGGGCTGGCCGCCGCCGTCTGGCCGGCCCTGAGGCCCGGCGGGCAGATCGCCTCGATCGCGACTCCCGAGCTGGACCTGGACCCGCTGCTGGACGCGAACATCACCTTCCACGGCGTGCTCATCCAGGATGACGGCGACCGGACCCGGGCGCTGGCCCGGCTGCTGGCCGAAGGCGCGCTGCAGGCGGTGGTCAGCCACGTGCTCCCGCTCGCGGCGGCTGAGCAGGCCCACCGGATCCTGGAAGGCGGGCATGCCGACGGCAAGATCGTCCTCGAGGTCGCAGGCAGCTGACCTCGCCGGGGCCTAACAGATTCGGCCAGGCGTCAGATCCAGCAGGGTCACGGGCGATGCGGATGGCGTCGATCCGGTTCCGGGCGCCGACCTTGGTGATGGCGTTCGAGGTGTAGTTGCGCACCGTGGTGGGAGACAGCCCCAGCACGCCGCCGATCTGCTCGGTGGAGATGCCGTCGGCGGCGGCCCGCAGGACGTCGGCCTCGCGGGGCGTCAGCGGGCTGGTGCCGGTCTCGAGGGCCGCGGCGACCAGGTCGGGGTCCACGACGCGCTCGCCGCGGGCGACCCGGCGGATGCCGTCGGCCAGGGTGGCCGCGGGGGCATCCTTGACGATGAAGCCGCGCACGTGCAGCTTCAGGGCGCGCAGCAGGTTGCCGGGCTGGCTGAGCCCGGTCAGGATCAGTGCCTGGCACTCGGGAAGCTGCTCGTGGAGCTGCCCGGCGGCGGTCAGGCCGTCGATGCCGGGCAGGTCAATGTCCAGGACGGCCACCTCCGGGCGGGTGCGCAGCGCGGCCGGCAGGATCTCGTCGCCGCGGTCCAGCTCGGCCACGACCTCCATGCCGTCCTCCAGGGACAGCAGTGCGACCAGCGCGCCGCGGATCATGTCCATGTCCTCGGCGATCAGGATCCGGATCACCGTGCCTCCTCCGGCAGTTCGACCCGCAGCCGGAAGCTGCCGGCGCCCGTATGTTCCCCGGCCGCGGTGCCGCCGGCCGCGCGCGCCCGCCCGGCCAGTCCGGCCAGCCCGGTACCCGCCCCGCCGGTCGTGCTGCTGGCTGTGCTGCTGATTGTGCTGCTCACTGCGCTGCCGTCCCGGTCGCCGGGTGCGGGCGCGCCGTCGTTGACGATCTCCAGCCGCACCAGGCCGGCCGCCCGGCTGGCCGTGATCGAGGCGTTGCTGGCCTGGCTGTGGCGCAGGATGTTGGTCGCGCCCTCGCGCACCGCCCAGCCGAGCACGGCGTCCAGGTCCGCGTCTAGCCGGGGCAGGGCCACGGCGACGTTCACGGTGACGCCCGCGGCCCGCAGGATGGCCCCCGCGACGTCCGCCTCCGCGGCCAGCGACACGCCGTGCTCATCCCAGGCCACGGCCCGCATGTCGCGCAGGGCCGACCGGGCCACGCCGGTCAGGCTCTCTATCTCGCGGTACGCCGCCGGCGGGTCGGAGCCCAGCAGCCGGATGGCCAGGTCGCCCTTGAGGGAGACGGCGGACAGGCTCTGGCCGAGCAGGTCGTGCAGGTCGCGGCTGAGGCGCAGGCGCTCGCGGGCCACTGCCTGCTCGGCCAGCTCCGTGCGGGCCGCGAACCCCTCGGCCAGGACGGCCACCAGCCGGGCCGACCCGTACAGCGCGGCCGCGCCCATGATCAGGATGATGACGTAGTACCAGCCGAACAGGATGGCCCGCTGGTCGCTGAAGCCGATGCTGGTGTCGTGGACCGCGTAGGGGACCGCGGCGACAACGGTCGCCGCGGCCGCGACCAGGGCCCCGGCCCAGCGCGGCAGCAGCATGAGCGACGAGGCGATGACGAACCACTGGACGCCCAGGCCGACCCAGTCGGAGGTGTACCACTGGCTGCTCAGGAAGGGCAGGTCGGCCAGCCCGATCAGCGCGGCGAAGCTCAGCGGCCAGCCCCGGGGCCGCCGGCCCCGGGCGGCGGCGAGGCTGTGCCGCAGCTGCAGCCCGACGGCGGCCGCGGCGGCCAGGACCACCAGGGCTATGTCCCCGGCGGACAGTCCGTGCACCCGGGTCAGGGTCGCTATCACGGGAACGGCCGCGAACGGAAGGTGGACCGCGATGAGGAACCAGACCGCCCGGCGTACGGGCCACTGCGGGAAGCTCGCGGAGGCGGCCAGCGCGTCGCTGCTCATGATGCCCAGACCTCCAGGGAGGTCAGGTGGCTGCCGTCCACCTCGATATCGAGCTGAACCGGCCCGGACCGGCGGGTCACCACCAGGACGCAGGTGCGGGCGGCGTCGGCCCGCAGCAACTGGGCCGTGGTCGATCGGAGCTCGTCCCGGAAGCCGTCGCTGACCTGGGCCGGAGGGTCTCCGGCCGGCCGGACGAGACGAGTGCTGATGCCGGCCGCGGTCAGCAGGCTGGCCGCGGTTTCCAGCTCGGCCCACAGAGACGGCCGGTTCAGGCCGCGCAGCATCTGCCGGGTGTCCGCCAGCGCGCCGCGGGAGGTCTCGACGAGGCCGGCCAGCTCAGGTCCGGTCGTGGCGGCGCCGGCCGCGGCCAGGGCCGCCGAGCGCTGTCCGCGCGCGGCGATCGAGGCCAGGGCCGTGCCCAGCGTCTGGCGCAGCCGGTCATCCGTGCGGACCCGCTCGCGCAGGACGGCGTCCTGGGCGAGCTCGCGCCGGGCGGCGTCCAGCTGGCGCACGGTCCGGACCAGCCAGACCAGGATGAAGACCGCGGCAATGCGCCAGCAGAGGGTGACGGCGAAATAAGGTATCCGGGCGGCGGGCGCATCGGGCCAGTCCGCGGCCGGGAAGGCCACCGCCAGCGGGACCTGGACCGCGATCAGGGCGGCGACACCAGGCAGCGACCAGCGCCACGGCACCATCATGAGCAGGCAGACCGCGACGGCGGCGAAGGACGGCAGCCACCATCCGCCGGCCAGCGGAAGCGCCCCGGCGATGATCGCCGTCATCGCCGCGAGCGCCCAGCCCGCGTTCGGCGGCCGCAGGTCCCGTACGAGGTAGGAGATCTGCCACAGGTACAGCGGGGCATAGGCCGCGGTGGCCGCGGCGGCCCAGGCGGCCTGGCCGTAACCAGGGTTCGACGCGGCGATGAGCCCGATCTGCACGACCGGGAAGACCATGCAGTACGCGGCGATCCCGGCCGGGCTGACCCGCGCGAGCAGGGCGGGCCGAGGGCCGGCGGTCACGCTGACGCCCAGTTCCGGGGGGT
Source organism: uncultured Actinomycetota bacterium (assembly GCA_963822485.1). Lineage (GTDB taxonomy): Bacteria > Actinomycetota > Actinomycetes > Streptosporangiales > Streptosporangiaceae > DASUBV01. The sequence continues at coordinate 1,181,659 of CAWGHW010000037.1, read as the reverse complement.
ACCGCATGCGGCGCCAGGGTAGGCGCAGGGCGGCGGGGCCTGCAACCGGGAGGCCGGGCACCCGGGCGGCTGCCGCCTGATGAGCGGCATGCTGCCAGACAACAGCCACGCGCGGCTCCGATCTTCCAGCCTGGTCGCGTCCGGGAACGGGCAATTCCCGTTCAGCCTCGCCGCCAGGCCTGGCTCCCGGTAGGTGCGGATATCCCCGGTCACCCGTGACATTTGTCCTCGCGCCGGCCACAGTTGCCCGGGGGCCTGGCCGCCTCACTGACGTGACGGAAGGCAGTTGCACCATATGGACGTGACGGGCGGGACGGGTCGGCTGCGGGGCAAGCAGGTGCTGGTCACCGGCGGCACGACCGGCATCGGCATGGCTATCGCCGACCGGTTCCTGCGCGAGGGCGCGCGGGTGGTGGTGACCGGGCGCAACCAGGAGCTGGGCCTGCGCGCGGAGGCGGCGCTGCGCGAGGCCGGCCAGAGCTGGTTCGTGGCCGCTGACGCCGGCGACCCTGGCGCGGTCACGCGCTCGGTCGACCTGGCCATCGAGCACCTCGGGACTCTCGACGTGCTGGTCAACAACGCCGGCGTCGGAGTTGAGGCGGGCCTGCTGCGCACGCCCCTGGCCGACTACGACCGGGTGATGAACGTGAACGTGCGGGGCTGCCTCCTGTACGCCCAGGCCGCGTACCCGCACCTGGCCGGCCGCCGCGGCTGCATGATCCACATCGCGTCCGACGCGGGCATCTGGGGCGAGCAGTCCATCGGGCTGTACTCGGTGTCGAAGGCGGCGGTCGTGATGCTGGGGAAGATGCTGGCGCTGGAGGGAGGCCCTGACGGCGTGCGCTCGAACGTGCTGTGCCCCGGCGACACCTGGCCCGGGATGCGTCACATGGCCCCGCCCGGGGAAGAAGACCGGCCCGAGAGCGGCGACTGGCCGGTCCCGCCGATCGGCCGGATCGGGGAGGCCCGCGATGTGGCCGCCGCGGCGGTCTTCTACGCCAGCGACGAGGCGGAGTTCATCACCGGGACCTCGCTCCTGGTCGACGGCGGCATGACCGCCGGCTATCACCAGCGCGACAACAGCCCGCTGGCCAGGCCCGGCTCCTGAGCCGCGGCACCGGCCTCCCGGCTATCAGCCGCGCACTGTCGCGGCCCGCTCCGCGAAGCAGCCGATGACCGGCTCCCAGCCGGAGTCGTAGCCCTGGCGCGCGGATGCGCCATCGGGCCGGTGCTCCCAGCCGGAGTGGACCAGCCGCACCACGGTGCGGCCGGGCCCGTCCGCAGTGAAGGTCACCTCGACGCGGGTGGCCTCGGCCGGGGGAGTGCCGGCATGCCAGGTGAAGGCGACGCGGTGCGGCGGCTCCCAGTCGGTGATGGTGCCCCAGGTCGAGGTGGTCCCGTCGGCCAGGGTCTCGGTGATCGCGGCGCCGGTACCGTCGCCGAAGGCGATGCCGGCCGCGTGCTGTTCGCCGACCGAGTGCGTGCCCAGCGGCCACCATTCCTGGATGTGGGCGGTGAACAGCTCGAAGGCGCGCTGCGGGGCAGCCGGGACGGTGATCGTCTTGCGGACCGGCTCGATCGAGGTCAGGTGGCCAGGCATCGGAAAGGTTCCTCCTACTCGCCGGCGCTGTCCCGGGCGACCCGCTCGGCGTAGCGGTCCAGGGCGGTCTCCCAGAAGCTGTCCAGCCAGGTCCGGAGCTCGGTAAGCCCGGCCGGGTCGAGCCGGTACACGTTGCGGGTGCCCAGTTCCTCGTAGCGAACCAGGCCACTGCGCCGCAGGACGGTCAGGTGCTGGGAGACCGCGGGGCGGCTGACGGGCAGCGCCGCCGCCAGTTCGCCCACCGAGGAGGGGCCCGCCCGCAGGCGGTGCACGATCTGGCGGCGGGTGCGGTCACCCAGCGCCTCGAGGACCGCTTCGTAAGTCTCCACGAACGGTAAGTTCTCACGAACGAAGCTATCTGGTCAAGCGGACATCGGCCAGGCAACCGAGCCGCGCAAGCAGCGTGGGTGGCTTCATCGGCAAGCCGATGAAGCCACCCACGTGGTGCTGGCCCGAGCGGGCTAGCGGATCGTCACTGGCACTGGCGCCGACGCGATCCCGTTGGCGATGACAACGAGGGTGCTCGCCCCGGCCGGGGTTGTTTTCGGGATGGCGAAATCGGTCGACGAAGCGGCGCCGGGCGCGATCGAGACTGAGGACCAGTTGCTCGTCCGGGCGTAGGTGACCACTCCGGTCTTCGAGTTCGTGATGCGGACGAGCGGGAAGTTGGTGGCGTCCTGCACGTCGTCACCGTAGGCCGCGCCCTGGGAGAGCCCGGCGAGCTGGGTGCCCGACAGGCTGGCGCTCGTGCCCGGCTTCAGGGTCGTGGTGCTGATCGAGTTGATCGAAGGAGCCCACGCCGGGTTGGCCCTGCCGCCGGCCGTGTAGACCAGCAGCTGGTGGCTGCCGTCGTTGAACAGCACCTGCCCGTTCGGCAGAGCCAGCAGCCGCGTGTAGTACGTGGAGTCATTGGCCGCGTTCGGGACGTTCGGGACCGGGCTCAGGGTGTTCGAGCCGGCGTTGTACAAGAAGAACGCAATGGGGGCGTTGTATACGCACGGGCTCACGTCGAACAGCACGTTTCCGTCCGGCAAGATGGAACCGGGCCCGTCGGCGCTGTCGTACTGCAGGCCGCCGATAGTCGGGATCGCGGGGCCATTAACCCACTTGCTGGCCGCATAGTCATAGAGCGCGGTGGGCGCCGGCCGATGAGAGGTGCACTTGGCCGGCGCGATGTCATTTGACGTCCCGGCGCCCACGACGAACGTGTTGCCACCCGGCATCACGACCTGCGGCCCGATCTCGGCCGCGGGGGAGTTCACCGGGGACTTCGGCGTGTTCCCGGCGAACGACCAGTTCAGGCTCGTCGGAGTGAACAGCTCGGTGGTAGGAGTCAGCCAGGTATCAACGGTCAGGAGCTTGCCGTTCGGCTCGAGGTTCCAGCCTTCCTCGTCATTGGGGTCATTCTTGCCCTGCCCGGGGATGACCAGCCAGTTCAGGCCGGTCGCGTTGAAGAGCGCGTCATCGGTGGTCAGGCTGGGGCTCTGGGAGGTGCAGTCCTGGCACGCCTGGGACAGCATGAAGGTGCCGTTAGCGAGCACGTCGCCCTGCGCATCTCCGATGTTCGTCCAGCCGCCGGGCGGGGTAACTGACTGCCACTTGTTGCTGACCGGATTGTAGACAGCGCCCTTATTGGTCCAGACCGGGGTGCCCCCGAGGTATTCACCGCCCTCGACGATCATGCGGCCGTCCGGGAGGATCGCCGAAGCGAAATACAGCGGGTCATCACCCGACGGCATCGACGCGATCTTGCTCCAGGTCCCGTCGACGTAGCTGCCCGTGGAACTCGGCGTGAGCTTGTACCACGCGCTCGTGCCCCCGGCGGGAGGTTCGGAGTGGACCAGCACCGTGCCGTCACTGGCGAGCAGCATCGTGCCGGGATCGAAGGGAGCAGCATGCGTCAGCGCGGTCCAGGGCGACGCTTGCGCCGGAGCGAGGTCCGGCGCCGACTTGGCCGGCTTCGCCCGTCCCACCGGCGGGCCAAGCTTGGGGCGGACACCGGCGAACTCCCGGGCGACCCGGCCCCCGGCAGGGTGGCCGCCGGTCGCCGCCACCGCGTTGCCGCCCATCAGGGCGGTCAGGGAAACGATTGATGCAGCTACGCCAATACCCACGATGCTGGGACGGCTTAACCTAGCCACAGCTCCTCCGATCAATGCGCTGGCCCCTGAGAAGCCGTTATCACGGCAGCCGGGTGTGGTCCCTCTCGGGTCATTTGGAGGGTACAGCCCACCGACCATTCGAAGACAGCCCAAATCAGTCGTCTTCAGTCGTCTGGGGGCAGATCCGCCCGCCGCGGTACGCTCCCCGGAGCCAGCGACCTCGTGCGCCGCAGGCACGGATCGTGCCCCAGGGCCGAAGGGAACTCGATGATCAGCCCGGCCAACCACGTGCCGCTGAGCCCGGTCAGCTTTCTGGCCCGGGCCAGGCGGGCCTATCCGGACAAGACCGCGGCGATCGGCACTGACGGCCGGCCGGTCAGTTACGCCGAGCTCGGCCGGGACTGCGACGCGCTCGCCGGCGCCGTGCGCGGCGGGGGAGTGGGCCCGGGTGAGCGGGTGGCCGTGCTCGATCTCAATACGCCGCTGGCTGCTGGCCGCGCACTTCGGCGTGCCCGGGGCAGGCGCGGCGCTAGTCGCCCTCAACACCCGGCTGGCGCCCGGTGAGTACCGGGACATCCTGTCCCACGCCCGAGCCCGGGTTCTGCTGGTCTCGGCCGAGCTGCTGCCGCGGCTGGCCGCGGCCAGCGCGGACGAGTTGCCGGTGGAGCGGGTCATCCTGCTGCCAGGGACGCCTGCCGAGTTGCTGCCCGGCGCGACACCGTATGACCAGTGGCTGGCGGGCGGGGACAGCCGGGGGCTGGAGCTGCCCGACGACGAGGACGCCATGATCGCCGTGAACTACACCAGCGGCACCACCGGGCGCCCGAAGGGGGTCGTCTATACCCATCGCGGCGCTTACCTCAATGCGGTCAGCGCGGCCCTGGAGTTCGGCCTGGCGCCCGGCAGTTCGCTGCTGTGGACGCTGCCGATGTTCCACTGCAACGGCTGGTCCATGGCCTGGGGCGCGACCGCGGTCGGCGCCACGCACATCCTGCTGCCCTCGTTCGACGCCGACGAGGCGCTCGACCTGGCTGAGCGGTTTCCCGTCACCCACCTGTGCGGCGCCCCGGTTGTGCTCAGCGACCTCGCCAGGGCCGGGGCGCGACGCGGGTTCCGGGCCAGCGGGCCGCTGCGCGCCGCCGTGGGCGGCGCGCCTCCGACCAGCCAGACGATCGCCGCCGTCCAGGAGATGGGCATCACCGTGACGCACCTGTACGGGCTGACCGAGACCTACGGGCCGTCCGTGGTCTGCGAGTACCAGCCGGGCTGGGCTGATCTGCCCGCTGCTGACCTCGCCACCCGGCTCAGCAGGCAGGGCGTGCCCGCGATCTCGGTGGCTGACGTCATGGTCGCCGACGCCGGGCTCAGGCCGGTGCCGGCGGATGGCGCGGCCATCGGCGAGATCCTGATCCGTTCCAACACGGTGACCGCCGGCTACCTCGACGACCCCGCGGCTACCGAGGAGGCCTTCCGGGGTGGCTGGTTCCACACCGGGGACCTCGGGGTCGTCCATCCAGACGGCTACGTCGAGCTGACCGACCGCAGCAAGGACATCATCATCAGCGGCGGGGAGAACATCGCGTCGGTCGAGGTGGAGAAGGTCCTCGCGGCTCACCCGGACGTCCTCGAGGCGGCGGTCGTCGGCCGGCCCGATCCGCACTGGGGCGAGCGTCCGGTGGCTTTCGTGAGCACCGGCCGGGCGGACCTGACCGGCAGCGAGCTCACCGAGTTCGTCCGGGAGCGGCTGGCTCACTTCAAGGCGCCCGACGAGGTGTACTTCGAGGACCTGCCGAAGACATCGACCGGCAAGATCCAGAAGCACGTGCTGCGCGCCAGGGCCCTCAGCCGGGGCGCGCCCGGCACAGCCCGGCCCCGGTAACGATGGAGAAGACGCGCGCTTCCGCGGAAGCGCTTTGTGCAAACTTTCACAAGGCGCTTCCGCGGAAGCACGGGGAACAGGAATAGGCTCGCCCGGTTGTTCCGCACAGGGACGGAGGAGGATCGTGGAGAGCATGCCTGCCGGGCCGTGGAGCACCAGCGAGCCCGTGTTCGTGGAGGACATCAAGGGGTCGGCCCGCCCGGCGGCCTACTACCTGGCCGAGTCACGCGACGGCCTGTACGTCCCCTACGCCATGCGCACGCCCGCCGATGAAGGCCGGTTCCCGTTCGTCTTCCTCGCCTACGGCAACGGCGGGGGCGGGATCGGCTGGCTGCGCCAGTGGGTCCACGAGCGCCCGTACATCACCGAGCGCCTCCTGGCCGCCGGATACGCCTGCGGCTGGGGAAGGTACCGCACCGAGGTCGAGCTCGGCTTCAACCGCGGCGGCCCGCTGCTGGTCGACGGCCGCCAGGGCATGGAGGTCATGAACCGGTCGCCCCTGGAGTTCGAGGACGAGCTGGCCATCCTCGAGCACGCCCGCCGCCACCCGCGGGTCGACCCGGACAGCCTCGGCCACGTCGGCGTCAGCCACGCGGGGGAGATGCTGTTCAAGCTGGCCTACCGCTACCCGGGGATCCTCCGGGCGGGCGTGGCCAGCGAGCCGGCCAACCACGAGTTCCTCGACCTCAGGCTGGACGACGCCGCGCCGGTCAACCCGGAGACCGGGGTGCGGGACATCGAGGAGATGCAGCTCACCGACGCGGCCTGGGTGCGCTCACGGACCAACCTCCCGGTGGCCCGCGAGCGGATCGCCGGGATCGACCTGCCGATGCTGGTCATGGGCCGGGACGACGACCACCTCCAGGGCGTGTTCCGCCTCAGCTACGAGCTCCTGGCCGAGGCGGGCAAGAACGCCGAGTGGGTGACCTGGGACCACCCGCTGCACGGTTACATCCTCCCGCTGAGCGCCGGCGATGCCGCCGGCCCGGACCCGGTCCAGGAAGCCGCGATCGACGGGGTCATCGCCTTCCTTGACCGGCACCTGAAGACCGGCGGGTAGACACCGGCCTCCAGCGTCGCCCCCCCGCGAGAAGGGCTGGCGGTGACCGCCCCGCCGGGATCATGAAAAGCTGGAGCCATGGAGTATGCGAACCTGGGTCGTTCCGGACTGTCCGTCAGCCGCCTGTGCCTCGGCACCATGAACTTCGGGCCGCTCACGCCGCCCGATGAGGCGCACGTGATCATGGATCACGCGCATGAGCTCGGCATCAACTTCTTCGACACCGCCAACCGGTATGGCGGCGCCTTCAGCCCGCCTGGTCAGGTGGGCCAGAGCGAGCAGGCGCACGCGGGCTGGACCGAGGAGATCATCGGAGAGTGGTTCGCCTCGGGCGGCGGCCGCCGCGAGCGCACGGTGCTGGCCACCAAGCTGTACGGCTCGATGAGCGACTGGCCCAACGAGGGCAAGCTGTCCGCGCTCAACATCCGCCGGGCCTGCGACGCGTCGCTGCGGAGGCTGGGCACCGACCACATCGACCTGTACCAGATGCACCACGTGGACCGGGACACCCCGTGGGACGAGATCTGGCAGGCCATGGAGGTGCTGGTCAACCAGGGCAAGATCCTCTACGTCGGCTCGTCCAACTTCGCGGGCTGGCACATCGCGCAGGCCAACGAGGCGGCCGCGGCGCGCCACTTCTTCGGCCTGGTCAGCGAGCAGTCGATCTACAACCTGATGACCCGCGACATCGAGCTGGAGGTGCTGCCCGCGGCCCGGAGGTACGGGGTCGGCGTGATCCCGTGGTCGCCGCTGGAGGGCGGCCTGCTCGGCGGCGTGCTGCGCAAGGAGCGCGAGGGCCGGCGCCGCACCGCGGGCCGGGCCCGGGAGGCGGTCGAGCGCAACCGCGAGCAGATCGAGGCCTACGAGGACCTCTGCGAGAAGCTGGGCGAGGAGCCGGGCGCGGTGGCGCTGGCCTGGCTGCTGCACCAGGACGGGGTGACCGCGCCGATCGTCGGGCCGCGCACGCTGGCCCAGCTGGACGACGCGCAGCGCGCGCTGACCCTGACGCTGGACGACGACGCGCTCAAGCAGCTCGACGCGATCTTCCCCGGCTACAAGCCCGCGCCCGAGCACTATGCCTGGTAGCCCGGCCGGCTGACCTGGCGGCGCGAGGTGAGGCCGGGCTTGGCGAAGATCACCGGGCGAGCAGGCCGGTGAGGATCCGGCCGAGGACATCCCGGTAGCGATCGGCCGCGTCGGTGACCGGCGCGGCCGGTCCGGCCCCGGCGGGGGAGAGCAGCTCGGCCAGCCGCGGGTGGCGGCCGCTGGCCAGGGCGTAATGCAGGTACGCGGCGTTACGCTGCTGGCGGGCCGAGCCGCCGCTGAGCTCGTTCTGGACGAACAGCGCAGTGGCCGCGTTCAGGATGGCGAACGCCTCGAGCTTGGCCGCGGTGCCAGCGGGATGCGCGGCGAGCCGCTCCAGGCAGCACTCCAGCAGCACCAGGCCATGGGGCCCGAGCACGGACCGGGTGATGATCAGGGGCGGCAGCCACGGATGGCGCCGCATGATCGCCCGCCCCTGCTCGCCGAGGTCGAGCAGGTCGGCCAGCCAGTCCCCGGTCGGCGGGGCGAATGCGTACTCCGCGCCGGTCGCGTCGGTCATCAGGTCCAGCAGGTCGTCACGGGTGCTGACGTAGCGGTACAGGGACGCGGCGCCGGTGCCGAGGTCGGCGGCGACCCGCCGCATGGACACCGCGTCCAGTCCCTCCCGGTCGGCGATGGCCACGGCGATCGCGGTGATCTCGTCCCGGCTGTGCCGGGCCGGCCGCCCGGTCGCGGCGCGCTCCGCGCGCATCCAGATGACCTCACCGCCTGCCTCGGACGTCACCCGGCCTCCAGCCATTTGTTTGCGAACATCGTACTCGAACGGATAGCCTACTTTGCGAACAGCGTTTGCGAACGACTTAGGAGCGATCATGGCCACAACCAGCCCCGGGCCTGCCCGCTACGCGGAGAACGGCCAGGTGCGGATCGCGTTCGAGGATCTCGGGGGAGCGGGCGGCGATCCGCTGCTGCTGATCATGGGGCTGGCGGTGTCCCGGTTCTGGTGGCCGGACGCGCTGGTCCAGGAGTTCATCCGGCGCGGGTTTCATGTGGTGGCCTACGACCAGCGCGATGCCGGGCAGTCCACCCATTTCCCGGACGCCGGGCAGGCCAGCCCGATCGCGGCCGTGCTCCGGCGGCGGTCGCCCGCCTACACCGCCGAGGACATGACCGACGACGCGGTCGCGGTGCTGGACGCCATGGGCTGGGACTCGGCGCACCTGTTCGGCCACTCGATGGGCGGGCAGGTGGCCCAGCGGGTCGCGCTGCGTCATCCGGGCCGGGTCCGCAGCCTCACCTCGTCGGCCTCGCTGCCCAGCGATGTCGGCGGCCTGGGCGCGGCCCGGTACGTGCGGATGGGGCTGGTGGCCCGGCTGGCCCGGATGAAGTTCCCCGCGGGCCGGGAGGGCGACATCGCGCTGGCCCTGGCCGCCACCCGCGCGATCGCGTCGGCGGCCTACCCGGCGGACGAGGACCAGGTGCGGCAGCTGGCCGAGCGCGACGAGGTCAGCGGGATGCGCGACGCGGCCGCGCAGAGCCGCCAGGCCGGGGCGAAGTGGCACGGTGCCCGGCTGTCGCAGTTGCGGGTGCCGACCCTGGTCCTGCACGGCTCGGACGACCCGCTGCTGCGCCCGGCGGCGGCCCGGCGCACGGCGAAGGCGATCGCCGGCGCGCGGCTGGTGCTGCTGCCCGGCGTCGGCCACTACCTGCCCGCCGCGGTGTACCCGCGGATCGCGGACGAGGTGCGGGCCCTGGCTGACCGGGCCGCCACGGCACCGTCGCAGGCGAACGCGACCTAGGGTCTGCGGACCGGGGTCTGCGGGCTGGGGTCTGCGGCTAGGGCTTGCGGGCCACGCCGACCAGGTTGGCGAACTGGCGCGGGTCGCCGGTGACGTCGTCCTCGGGGTCGGGCCGCCACAGGGAGACGTAGGTGAGCCCGGGCTCGACGAGGTCAAGCCCGTCGAAGAAGCGCTGGATCTCGGCCCGCGAGCGCATGTGGATGCTGGTCGCGGAACTGCTGTTGTAGACCTTCTCGAAGGCGCCGGCCACCACGGGCTTGTCCGCGTTGGTGCCCTGGCCCAGCACCAGGTAGCTGCCGGGGGCCAGCGCGTCGCGCAGCGTGCCCACGATCCGCCACGGGTCGGCGGCGTCGTCGACGAAGTGCAGGACGGCGACCAGCAGCAGGCCGACCGGCTGGCTCAGGTCGATCAGGCCGCCGGCGGTCACGTCGGCCAGGATCTGCTCGGGCTCGCGCACGTCGCCGTGGGTGATCGAGGCGTTCGGGTGACCGGTCAGGATGGCCTTGCTGTGCGCGACGGCGACCGGGTCGATGTCGACGTAGGCCACCCGGGCGGCCGGATCGGCCTGCTGGGCCACCTCGTGCACGTTGCCCTGCGTCGGGATGCCCGAGCCGAGGTCCAGGAACTGCCGGATGCCGGAATCGGTCAGGAACCGTACCGCCCGGCCGAGGAAGGCCCGGTTGGCCCGGGCGCCCGGCCTGACGATCGGGTCGACGGCGGCGATCGCCCGGCCCAGGTCCTGGTCGGCCAGGTAGTTGTGGGTTCCGCCCAGCCAGTAGTCGTACACCCGGGCCGGGTTCGCCCGCCCGGTGTCTACGCCCGGCGGGCTCCAGTCCGGCTCGGCAGGCATCATCGCGCAATTGTGGCACTCAGGACCCGGGCCCCCGGGACTGGGGCCGGGCGCGGCGGCCGGCTCGTTCCCTTTGGCTCAGTGATGCCGCCCGCATACCTTAGTGAGCCGTCGGTCGGCCTGGTGGTATGGCCGGTGCGTGACGATCTGGTGCAGCAGTGCCCGCGCGTCCTGCTTGTAGGGCTTACTCCCCCTGACCGCGGTCTCTTGCAGGTCGGCAAGAGCTGTAGCGGCAGGCAGCCCTACCCCGGAAAGCCCGTGACGGCTGATTTCGTAAGCCGCATGACACCCGGCCCCGTCTCGGCTCGTGTAGTGCGCGGGTCGTGCGGTAGCTGCGGAGGCTGGGGCGCTGGCCCCTGCGGTGACGGCCGTACCGGCCAGGGCCAGGCCCGCTACCGCCACGATGGCGGTGATATTCCGGTTCATCGTTTCCCCCTGCTGTGCAGATCGCGCGGTACGGTGCCCTGGCGTGCCGGGCCGGTCACGCTAAGTGTATTGACCCAGGTCAATTGGCCGGATACTGCGGCGGGTGGGTCGCGGGCCATGCTGTTCCACGGCGTCGCGGTAGCTCGGCGCGGACCTGCTCGGCGTCGAACGTGTCGTCGGCCGCGAAGTCTTCGCGAGATTGTCGCAGGTCAGCCAGCACCTCATCGTCGCCAAGGATGTTAAGCGTCTCCTGCATGGACTCGTACTCCGCAACCATGGTTGGGCCCAGAATTAAGGCGCGGTCGGGTCGGGCTGGTCCTGGCGGGCTTGCTCGGCTTCGCGGGTCTTCAGGTCGGCCATGGCGTCGTTCATCTGCTGCACCCAGCCGGCCAGCTCGGTGTTGAGCACCTGCTCGGTGCCCTCGACGAGCTGGCCGAAGGCGATGGGGCCACGCTCGCCCGCATCGAGCGCCAGCCACTGCCGCTTCAGGCCGGCCAGCTTGGCCGCGGCCTGGTTGTAGGTCACGATCGTGTTGTCGATCTGCAGGTACCCCAGGTAGGCCAGCGACGCGGCCGCGATCCCGCCGGTCAGGCCAACCCAGATGTCGAAGCCGACCGCGGCCAGCAGCGACCCCGCACCGCCGGCCGCGATCGCCAGGAGCTGGACCTGCCACCGCCGCCGGTTCAGGCTGCCCACGCGGCCGCCGTAGTAGGCCAGCTGGTCGTTCAGCCGGATGCTGAGATAGCGCTCCGGTCCGAGCTGGCTGAGCCCGTCGTCGTCCTCCCCGGCGCCGTACATGGCTGGCGGCAGCGGTCCTTCGTAGTCCGGCAGCTCTCCGGTGCTGACCTCGGTCTGCATCAGCCGGCCCTTGATCGCGTCAAGCCGTTCGGCCAGCGTCCGGTGCCGCGCCGTGCGGGTGGTTCCCTCGCCGTAGGGCGAGGTGCGAGTCCGGTACCGGAAGATCTCGGCCCTGATGCCCTGGGCCGCGCCGCGCAGCAGCACCCACCGCTGGCCCGCGGCATGCCGCCCGGCCAGCGCGATCAGCGTGGAAACCAGGATCGGGGCGGCCACGACGAGCCAGTGCAGGAACCGGGCGTGGGTCTCGTCGTAGATCAGTGCGAGCAGGGTGGCGGTGACGCCGAGCAGCAGGATGGTGACCTGGCCCCAGCTGAACAGCGTGCGCAGCCGCTTGGCCAGCTGGTCGCAGCTGGCGAACTCCTGCCAGGCCGACTTCAGCACCGGCTCATCCTGAAGTTCCCAGGCCAGCCGCCGGGCCAGCTCGGCCGGGCTGTCGGCGGTGACCGGCCGCAGGTCGCCGTTCTCGATGATCTCGCGCAGGTCGGGGTCGGTTATCGGCGCCGGCGGGCCTTCAGCGCTGGAGCGGTGCGGAAGCAGGCCCGCGGCGCCGCGGCGACGGGGCGGGTGGCGCGGCAGCCAGAGTCGCAGCAGGGAGTCGGCCAGGCCGCCGGTGCCCTGGACGACGAAGACCGGCCAGCCGCGGCGAACGGCGGTCAGCACCTCGGCGAGGGCGATGGTGCCGCCGCCCGCCAGGGCCAGCACCGGGCGCTGGCCATCGGCCAGGGCGGCGGCCAGGTCCATCAGCAGGGCGGTCTCGCCACCCCACTCACCGCTGTCGGCCAGGACGAAGTGGGAGTGGTTCTGGTCCAGCTGGGTCAGGTCACGGCCGGGGCCGTCGGGAGCCCCGGCACCGCCGGGATAGGTGACCTGCCCGGCCGGCGCGACGCCGACCAGGACCGGCAGGGCCGCCGGCCGCCGGGCCCGGGCGGCGCCGATGATGCGCATGATGCCGGAGGCGGTTCCGCCGTCGACCACGGCCGCCCCGCACACTTCGGCGGCCGCCGGGACGGCCGAGCCCAGCATCTGCTCCGCGCGGTCGGCCTGCGCGCCGGTGAGTTCAGTGGCACCGCCGATGACCACCAGCACCGGCGCGCCATTCTCCAGGCCCAGTGCCGAGCGCAGGCAGATCGGATCGGCCCCGGAATGCTGCCAGGCAAGCGCGCGCTTCCCGTCACCGAACAGGATTGGCAGCGGCTCACCCCAGTCCAGCGCAGTCTCCGTCACAAATGGATCATCCCATGTCAAACGCTTACCGCAGAGCTGTCCGGAAGATCACGCGGAGGGATTGGACCCCGGGCATAGTTGGCGAGATTCGCGGCGCAGATCTTGGTCACCTCGTGGTCAGGGTGTACGGCGCGGAGGCGAGCCAGGGTACGTTCACCCAGTTCCACGGCCGCGGCGGTCTCACCTGACGCATACCTGCTTTCCGCCAGGTCCATGGCGATCGCCAGCGTGTGCAGATGATCCTCGCCTTGCAGCCACTCAAGCTGGGGCAGCACGTCCTCCAGCATCTGCCGGGCCCGCTGATCCTGGCCCATGCTCCAGATGACCGCCAGGTCGGCCGCCGCCTTCAGGGTACTGGGATGATCATTGCCTTGCACCCGGCGGCGGCGATCGAGCGTGTCTTCGAGAATCTCAGCCGCACGTTCGCCTTGACCGACCACGCTCAGATCGATGGCGAGATTGCTGGCCGAATTCAGAGTATCGGGATGATCGGGGCCGAGAATGCGATTCTGGCGCTGGTAGGTCGCCTCGTCTAGTTCTAGCGCTTCGTCTTTCTGGCCCAGAACGCTCAGGTCAGAGGCGAGGTTGCTGGCCGCGGTCAAGGTGGCCGGGTCATCGGGCCCGAGCAGGCGCAGGCGCCGGGAGTAAGTGTCCTGGTCGAGCTGGTGCGCCTGATCGGCCTGGCCTAGGTAACGCAGGGCCCGGGCCAGGTGGATGGCCACGGACAAAGTCACGTGATCGTCATCGCCGAATCGTTCTCGCCACCGGTCATGCAGACGCTGGGCGACGGCGCGGCAGCCCGCTGCCTCGCCACGGGCCAGCAGGTATCGGCAGGCGTCACACGCGGTCAGGCAGAGTTCCTGGCTCGCCGTCGCCTCAAGATCGGCCGTCAGCAGATGCGGTATGAGCTGGGCCCACTTCGGCCAGGTGTCCGGATCGTCCGGCCGGCCGGGGTTGCTGCTGGCCAGCAGGGCCTCGGTGCGAGCCCGGATGGCGTCGGCCGGCTCGGCTCCCGGGCGGGCGTGCGGATCGGCCTGGGCGTGCTGGTGGTGCCAGCGGACCGCACCCTGAACCAGCCGGTGCACCTGGAGTCCCCGGTTCTTGCGCTTGAGCAGGGAGTAGTCCACCAGCACGCCGACCGTGTCGCCGAAGGTCAGGGGATCAGCCGCGGCAGCTGACAAGGCGGGCGGGAGCAGATCGGCGTGCGCAGTGAACAGATCTTGCGGAATCGGCTCCGGGGCCAGGTACGCACACAGATCCATCAGCTCCACGGCCGCCGGGCTGACCACGCTGATCTGCTCGAGGCTGATGTCCCAGAGCGTGGCGATGGTGTCTTTCCGGCCGACGACCGCCCCTCGGTCGAACACTTCGATCGCGCGGCCCTGGAGCAGGGTCAGATAGTCAGCCGGGTCGATGCCGGTCTGGTCCAGGTAGGCCGCGGCCTGCTCGAGCGCGAGCGGAAGCCCGTCTAGCTCCGTGGCGATCGCCCTGGCCGTATCGGCGGCGATCCCCGGCATGCGCTTGCTCAGCAGCGCCACCGCGTCATCCGGCTGCATCAGGTCCAGTTCCAGCACCTCCCCGAGGCCGCCAAACTGGGCTCGGCGTCTAGTCGTGACCAGGATGTGTCCGGGAATGCCCGGCGGCATGAGCACGCGGGGAATCCAGGGCTGGAGGTCGTCCACCGCGGCCGCGTTGTCGAATATCAGCAGCCAGCCCGCGACCTCGCGCAACCGCGCGTGCACCTGATCGTGAATCTTGTTCGCGTCGGGCAGGATGCCGAGGCCAATGTCCGCGGCGAGCTCGGCGAACTGGATCGGAATGACCGTCGGCTCCTCGGCCGAGATCCAGTAGACCAGGTCATAGTCGGTCGCGTGACGATGCGCGTACTCCGTGGCGAGCTGCGACTTCCCGACGCCCGCCAGGCCGCGAATCGAGGCCAGCGTGACGGCCGCGCCGGCGGCCAGCGCGGTGTTCAGATCCGCTAGCTCCTGCCCGCGACCGGTGAAGTTCGGATTCCTGGCCGGTACCTTCCAGATCGTCGGCAGCCCACCAGGGAACCTGGGCTCGCGACGAATCGCACGACCGGGATAGGGCGGCGGGGTCGCCGGCTTGGCCCGGCCAGCAATGCCGGCCGCCACCCGCTCGCGGAGCACGGCCCGTGCGCGCGCCTCGGCCAGGCCCATGAGATCGAAGCGGACCACCCCGGCCAGCAGTCCGGGCTGCTCACACTCGGCGACCCGGGCCAGCAGCAGCTTGCGCTCGATCCCGGCCGGGTCGGCCGCCCAGGCCGCCTGCCACTCCGCCGAGCCATACTGCGACGTCAGGTAGCTCGGGGACAGCACCGCGATCATGCGGTCGGCCCTGGACAGGCCCTCGTGCATGGCGGTGATCCAGTTGCTTCCCGGCACCATGTCCCAGGCCTGGATCAGGACCCGGTAGCCGCTTTCTTCCAGAATCCACGCGATCCATTCCGCCCAGGCCTGGTCGTCCTGCGTATAAGAGATGAAGAAGTCCCAGCCAGATGCGGCTTCCGGGGTGGCGCTGGTCACCGTCACAGCATCCCAGACCGTTGATCAGCGGACCACGCCATAGGATTCGCCACGGGCTGGGCGACCAGGCCGACTAGTACCGCGCCGACTGGTATCGCGCCGACTGGTGACGCGCCGACCGGGCCGCCGCGGCCGGCTTCGTGCCTTTCGACAGGGGCAGCAGATAGGCCGCGCCCTGATTCTTGTTCGTGTACGGCGCACCGAAAACCCCGGCCGTGCCCGTCGCCGCGACGGAGAAGCCGAATTTGTCGCCCTGCGTGCACTTGGGATTCTTCATCTGGACCTGCGGCACCCACTTGCCGCCGGATTCCCTGAACACCAGCGCCGTGCCGCAGGTCACGGTGCCGTAGATGGGCATCCCGATGGCCAGCTCGCTGCCGGTCAGGGCGACCGACCAGCCGAATTCTCCGCCAAAGACGCCGGGGAAGGTGGTCAGCTTCTGCCGCCGCACCCACTTCTTGCCGCTCAGCGTGAACACATAGGTAGCGCCCTCGCCCTGAATGTCCTCCGGCGCCCCGACGATGGCCATCTTGCCGGACAGCGCGACCGAGAGGCCGAACAGGTCATTGGCCGCTGACGGGTTGGCGATCGTGGCCGTCTTGGTCCAGTGGTTGCCGGCGCCCCTGGAGTAGACGTAGGCGGCATTGTTCGAGCCGACCAGGACCGTGTAACCGGATATCGACACCGACTGGCCGAAGGATTCCCGCTGGCCGGGCGTGGGATCGGGGAAGTGGGCCTGCAGGCGCCACACGCTGCCGAACCGGACGAGGACGTAGGTGTCGCCGATGTTCTGGTTCACGCAGGACGCGCCGACCACCAGGACTTTTCCCGAGATCGCGATGGCGTCGCCGAACATGTCCTGGCTGGTCTTGCCGATGTCGGCGATGGTGGCCTGCAAGTGCCAGGATCGGCCGGATCCTCGGTAGATGTAGACCAGATCGCGTCGGCCGTTGGTGTCGTTGCCGCCGATCGCGACGTAGGTCCCGGCCTTCGTGCTGGAGATGGCCACCGCCCAGGCGTACTCGTCGTGCGCGACCTTGCGGGGATCGTGCAGGGTCGCCGCCAGGTGCCAGGAACTGGACTTCGCCGCCTGCTCATAGATGTAGGCCGCGCCCGCGTCGTTGGCCAGGCCGGGAGTGGCGACGACCGCGGTCTTCCCCGAGACGGCGACCGAGTAGCCCTTCTGGTTGCCGGTCGGGATATCCGCGCTGCCCCAGGGCTGACTGCCAGAGGACTGGGTGCCAGAGGACTGGGCGCCCGAGGACTGACTGCCCGAGGACTGGCTGCCCCACCTGACTAGCCGGCCGTTCCCGGCCACGTGCGCCGCGCCGGCCGAGGTTAGCGAGAAACCGAGTATGGAGGTTCCGACGGCGAAGGCAATAGCCGTGACAATGATAATGGGAAGCTTGGCAATAACGAACGGGTTCTTCTTGGTCAGCGACCCAGCCTGCACGGGCTTTCTCCTCCGGGCGACGTCAATGATCCTGACACGCCCCACGGGCCGTGACAAGGCGTCCGGCCCCGAGCGAGCGCGACCGCCGGCAACATCCCTGGTCAGGGGTCGGTGCAATCGCCAGTCGGGCCGGCCGCCGGGGGAAAGCACATGTCGGTCCGGTCCGCCGGGTTATGGCTCACGAATCGGCCAAGACACTGGTTACCCGTGGTCAGGCCATGGGCGGCACAATAGGCCAGCGCCTGCTGGCCGTCGGTGAATGATCCCGCATAGTAGATCATCCAGTAGCCACCCCGGAGCGAGCCATAATCCGAGCTATCCAGGTACTGGGCCCCTGGCACTTCGCTGCGGACGACGCCCAGTTCCTTCTGCAGCTGGGCATGGCCCGCGCTAATCGGGACTGAGGCCAGCTGAGCCACCCAGGTGTCGTCCGGGCCGCTGGCCGGCCGGCTTGAAGATGACCCGCCCGATGGCTGGCCGAGGCGGGGCTCGCGGTCATCGCGTGAGCGAGTTCGCTCATGTCCAGAACCGCACAGGTGAGATCGCCCACCAGCACGGATTGATATGCGCAGAAAGCTGGTCGTACAGCCAGTCAACCGATCACAAGCGATCAGGGCGCGCCGCTCCGCGGCCGGGCGGGCCGTCCGCCGGGCCGCGGCGCGCGGGCCGCCTGCGCGCGCTACACGAACGTCACGCGCACGCCGTTGTCGGTCAGCTTGCGGACCGCCTCGCGGTCCGCTTCCTGGTCGGTGATCAGCTCATCGACCGCGGACAGCGGGCACATCCGGGCGAAGGCGGCCCGGCCGATCTTGGAGCCGTCGGCGACCACGATCACGTGCCGGGCCTGCTCGATCATGACGCCATTGGTGTGCGCCTCGATCTCCTGATAGGTCGTGCAGCCCGCCTTGGCCTCGATGCCGTCGACCCCGACGAAGGCGATGTCCAGGTTGAGCCCGGCCAGGGTCGCCTCGGCGATGGGCCCGGACAGCTCGTAGGACTGGCTGCGGGCCACCCCGCCGGTCACCACGAGCTTGACGTCGGGCCTGATGGCCAGCTCCGAGGCGATGTTCAGCGCGTTGGTGACGATGGTGAGGTCGCGCCGGTCGGCCAGGGCCTTGGCCACCTCGGTCGCCGTGGTGCCCCCGGTCAGCCCGACCGCCATGCTCTCGGTGACCCGGCTGGCCGCCGCCACGGCGATGCGGCGCTTCTCGTCGCCGTGCCGGACGCTCTTGTAGCGCAGCGGCAGCTCGTAGGCGACGGCCCGGCCCACCGCCCCGCCGTGCATGCGCTCGAGCAGCCGCTGCTCCTCGAGCATGGCCAGGTCGCGGCGGATGGTCGCGGAGGAGACGTGCAGCGCGTCCGCGAGCTGCGCGACGGCGACCGAGCCCCCGTCAGCGAGCTGCTCCAAGATGGCGGACAGCCGAGCGGACCTGTGCATGGCACATGAATGTAACAGGCATGGTCTGGGTGGGTTTCGGCCTTGCGATCGCGTTCACTTCTGACTATTTTCAAGGGCTAATGAACGCAATCGAGCATGAGATCGCCGACCAGCCCCGCTGCTGGGAGCTGGCCGCAGAGGCTGCCGCCCGGAACTCCGCCGCCCTGCCGCCGTCCGGCCGCCGGGTCTGCGCGGTCGGCTGCGGGACGTCGTATTACGTGGCCCAGGCCTACGCGGCGCTGCGTGAGCAGGCCGGCCACGGCGAGACCGACGCCTACCCCGCCTCCGAGCTGCCGCTGGACCGCCGCTACGACCACCTGGTGGCTATCACCAGGTCCGGAACGACCAGCGAGGTGCTGAACCTTATCCCGCGCGTGTCGCCCGTGACCCCGGTGCTGGCCCTGACCGGCGCGGCCGGCTCGCCGGTCACCGGCCTCGCGCAGCAGTCCATCGTGCTGGACTTCGCCGACGAGGTCTCGTTCGTGCAGACGCGGTTCGCGACCTCGGTGCTCGCGTTGTTCCGGGCCCAGCTAGGCCAGGACGTCAGCGCGCTCGCCGCGCAGGCCCGGCTGGCGGTCGAGGCCGAGCTTCCGGTGGATCCCACCAAGTTCGAGCACTTTGTTTTCATCGGTACCGGTGCCGGTGCCGCCGTGGCCAGCGAAGCGGCGCTGAAGATGCGCGAGACCGGCGGGGCCTGGACCGAGGCCTACGCGGCGATGGAGCTGCGGCACGGCCCCATGAGCACGCTGGGCCCGCGGTCGCTGGTCTGGTCGCTGGGTCCCGGGCCGCGCGGCCTGGGCGGCGAGGTCGCCAGCACCGGCGCGACCTGGCTCGAATCAGCCGAGGACCCGCAGGTGGCGCTGGTCCGCGTGCAGCAGGTCGCGGTCAGGAACTCCCTGGCCCAGGGCCTGGACCCCGATCATCCGCGTTTCCTGGCCCGCTCGGTCATCCTCGCGGACTCTTCTGACAGCACGAGAGGTGATGACAAGTGACGACACCAAGAACGGCGCTGAGATCACGGCGCCGCTTCGCTGTCCTGCCGGCGGTGGCCGCGGGCGTGCTACTCGCCGCGGGCTGCTCGGCCGGCGGCTCGACCATCGGCCAGAGCTCGGGCGGCGGCAGCAAGTCGATCACGGTCGACATGTTCTACCCGAGCCCGCCCAAGGCGATGCTGGCCCAGTTCACCAAGCAGACCGGCATCAAGGTGAACTGGGTCGAGATCGGCTGGGACGACCTCCAGACGAAGATCGCCGCGGCGGCCTCGTCCAACACCTACTACGCCGACGCGACCGACGTGGACTGGTCGCGGGTGGGCGAGTACGCCAAGACCGGCTGGTTCTACCCGATGAACAAGTGGTTCAGCCCGTCGTCGCTGCAGTCCGACGTGCCCCAGCTGGACACGTTCATGGTCAACGGCAAGCTCATCGGCATGCCGTTCGACGCGTCGTTCATGGTCACCACGGCCAACACCAAGGACTTCAAGAAGGCCGGCGTGACCACCTTCCCGGACACTGTCACCGGGCTGACCACCGCGCTCAAGAAGCTACAGAAGCACGGCATGGCGACCCCGATGGACATCCACTTCGCGGCGGCCGAGGGCCTGTCGACCTGCTTCTACCAGATGACGGCGGCCTTCGGCGGCCAGGTGCTCAACGCGGCCGACACCCCGCAGTTCACCTCGCCCAGCTCGCCGGGCTACCAGGCAATAACGTGGATGGTCAGCGCCTACCGCAGCGGGCTGGTGCCCAAGGGCAACATCTCCGAGGCCGACTACACCGGCTTCACCACCGAGATGGCCAAGAACCGGGTCGCCATGGAGCTGTGCGACTACTCGGGCAGCGTCGGCTCGATCTACCAGGTGCCCAGCTCGTCCAGCGTGGTCAACCAGGTCCAGTACGAGCCCACGCCGGGCGCCACCGGCGCCGGCGCCAACGTGGCCAACCCGGACGGCATCGGCATCCCCAAGACGGCCAAGAACCCGGCCGGCGCGGCCAAGTTCATCAAGTGGTTCACCGAGAGCAAGAACCAGGCCATCTGGGCCGGCCTGGACGGGTCGTCCGGCGTGATCACCGGCTTCCCGCTGCCGATGCGGCTGTCCAGCCTCAGCCTGCTGGCCAGCTCGGGCAAGTACGCGCAGGCCGCCGAGCTCGAGACGCTGCTGCGCGAGCACGCCAAGGCGCCGTTCCCGCAGGGCGCGCCGCCCTGGTACGCGCAGTTCAGCAACTCGGTCTACACCAACATCCACGAGGCGGCCACCGGCTCGGAGAGCGTGAAGCAGGCCGTGAAGAGCATCGCTAACCAGGTCGCCCAGCTCAAGGCCTCAAGCTGAATACAGTGAAACGTGCGGTACGGCGGGGGCGCCTGCTTCCCTGGCTGCTGGTCGCCCCGCTCGTGGTGTTCATCGCGGCGCTGTCGTTCTACCCGACGGTGGTCACCACGATCGAGGCGTTCTTCCGGGTGTCCCCGCTAGACCCGCCGACCCGCTTCAATGGCCTCGGCAACTTCCGGGCGCTGTTCGCCAACTCGGCGATCACGGCGTCGTGGGTGAACACCGTCGTCTACGCGGCGGTCGGCGTGGTGCTGTCGACGGTGCTCGGCGTGGCCGGCGCGGTGGCGCTCAAGCGCCGGTTCCGGTTCCGCGGCCTGGTGCTGGCCCTGGTGATCCTGCCCTGGGCGCTGCCGGCCGTGGATGAGGCCGTCATCTGGAACTGGATGTACGACCCCAACTTCGGCGTCATCAACAGCACGCTGAAGTCGCTGCACTTCATCGGCGGCTACCACGTCTTCCTCGGGCTGGACCGGTGGCTGACCGTGGTGCTCATCGAGGTCGTCCAGGTCTGGCAGATCACGCCGCTGTCCCTGCTGATCGTCCTGGCCGCGCTGCAGTCGATCCCGCTTGACCTGTACGAGGCCGCCCGGGTGGACGGCGCCGGGGCCTGGTCGGCCTTCAGCCGGGTCACCCTGCCGCTCATCCGGCCGGCCATCGCGGTGGCGGCGGTGCAGGCCATCGTGCTGTCGCTGAACGTGTTCGACCAGGTCTACGTCTTGAACGGCAACGCGCCGCTGGGGTCATCGCTGATGCTGCAGACCTACATCACCACCTTCCAGGACCTGAACTTCGGCGGCGGCTACGCGCTGTCGCTGATGGTCACCGTGGCGACCGTGCTGCTGTCGGCGGCCGCGATCGCGCTCATCTACCGGCGGGCGGAGGCCTCATGAAGATGAGAAACCTCCGGTGGCTGGGCCGGGCGCTGTCGCTGGTGATCATCCTGCTGTGGTCGCTGTTCCCGCTCTACTGGGCGCTGAACACCAGCCTGACCACGCTGTCGGCGGCCGAGAGCCGGCCCGCGCACTACCTGCCCACGCCGCTGGAGCTGGGCAACTACCAGCAGCTGTTCGGCATCGCCGGGTCCCGCTCCGGGTTCGCGGCCGAGTTCGGCCGCTCGCTGCTCAACGGCGCCATCGAGTCCGGCGGGGCCATGGTGCTGACCGTGGTCATCGCCGTGCTGGCCGCGTACGCGTTCGCCCGGCTGAACTTCAGGTTCAAGCGGGTGATCTTCGTCAGCGTGCTGGCCACCCTGCTGCTGCCCGCCTACGCCACGCTGATCCCGCTCTACCGGATCATGAGCAGCTTCGGCCTGATCAACACCTACATCGCGGTGATCCTGGTCTACACCTCGGGCTTCCTGCCCCTGGCCACCTGGATTCTGTACAACTACTTCAACAGCATCCCGCGATCGCTGGAGGAAGCGGCCTTCGTGGACGGCGCGTCCTGGATGGGCACGCTGATCCGGATAGTGGTGCCGGTCGCGCTGCCCGGCATCGCCGCGGCGGCGATCATCACGTTCCTGCTCGGCTGGGCCCAGTTCCTGTTCCCGCTCGTGCTGACCAGCGACCTGTCCGCCCAGCCGGTCACCGTCATCGTGGCCGCGCTGAACGGGCAGCGGATCGTCCCGTTCACCCTGCTGATGGCCTGCGGCGTGCTCGCGGCCGCGGTGCCCGGCATCATCGCGATCGTGCTCAACCGGTTCATCATCCAGGGCGTGACCTCGGGCGCGGTCAAGTAGCTCTATACACGGGATGCGGGGTCAGTCACAATCGGGAGATTCCGCACGTCTGCCCTGGAGGGGGGTGGCAGTCCGGTGCGTAGTTCCCGGCTGGCCAGGTATCGCGTGGTTGTCCTTGCCGTACCCATCATGTTGTCGGCGCTGGTTGCCGGGACCACCGTCGCCGCGGCCGCCGCCCCGGCGGCCGCCGTCCCGCCCGGCGCCCGGCACCGGCCGGCGGGCACCCCGTTCCCCGGTCAGCTCAACGCCGTCACCGCCACCTCCGCCAGCAACGCCTGGGCCGTGGGCTACAGCCCCGGCGAGACGCTGATCGAGCGCTGGAACGGCAAGGCCTGGAAGTTCGTCAATAGCCTGAACCTCGGCGCCAGCGGCGACCTGTACGGCGTGGCCGCGCCGTCCGCCTCCGACGCCTGGGCCGTTGGCTACCTGCCCGGCCAGTCCGGGTCGGCTAGCCTGATCGCGCACTGGAACGGCAAGGGCTGGAAGCGGGTGAAGAGCCCGAATCCCGGGCCCGATGGCAGCATCCTGCAGGGGGTGGCCGCCACCTCGGCCTCAAACGCCTGGGCCGTCGGCGAGACCGGCGGCGAGAAGACCGTGATCCTGCGCTGGAACGGCAAGACCTGGAAGCAGGTGCCCAGCCCGAGCCCCGGCCCCCAGGGCGATTTCCTCTACGGCGTCACCGCCACCTCCGCGACCAGCGCCTGGGCCGTCGGCACCGCCCACACCGGGCGCCGTCACCTCGACCCTGATCCTGCACTGGAACGGCAAGACCTGGAAGCGGGTCGCCAGCCCCAGCCCCGGCCCTGAGGGCAGCACCCTCTACGGCGTGAGCGCCAGCTCGCCGGCCAGCGCCTGGGCCGTCGGCTACACCGCCGTGTACTCCGAGGGCTGGAAGACCCTGATCGAGCACTGGAACGGCAAGACCTGGAAGCAGGTCCCCAGCCCCGATCCCGTGACCGTCTCCAGCAGCAAGCTGACCTGGAACATCCTGCAGAGCGTGTCCGCCGTCTCGGCGGGCAGCGCCTGGGCGGTCGGCTACAGCGAGGTGGCGCTCACGGGTTCCAAGGACATGATCCTGCGCTGGAACGGCACGGCGTGGAAGCAGGTGTCCAGCCCCAACCCGTTCTGCGCGACCTGCGACAGCCTGCTCGGCGTGACCGCCAGGCCGGCCGGCCACGGCTGGGCGGTCGGCACGGTCAACGTCGGCGCCGAGGTCACGATCCTGCGCGGGAGCGGCGCCGCCTGGAAGAACTTCCCGTCCGCGCCCTTGCCCTAGAACCCTCCGTCGCAAAACCCTCAGCCGCAAAAACCTCCGCCGCGCGGCCCCCGTGACGAGCCGCGCGGCGGAAGACCAGGACCAGCCTCAGAACGTCCGGATCGCGATCTCGGCCGGCGCGGCCAGCAGGCCGGTGATCTCGTCGTCCAGGCGGCTCAGCGTGATCGACGCGCCCGCCATGTCCAGCGACGTGCAGTACTCGCCGACGTAGTTGCGCCGGACGTTGATGCCGCGCTTGGTGAGCTGCTCGTGCGCGTACCCGTACAGCAGGTACAGCTCGCTGATCGGGGTGCCGCCCAGGCCGTTGATCATGAGTGCGACCTCGTCGCCCTGGCCGTAGGGCAGGTCGGTGACCACGGCCTCCAGCAGCTCGTCAACGATCGCGTTGGCGCTGGCCAGCTTCTCGCGGCGGCGGCCCGGCTCGCCGTGGATGCCGACGCCCATCTCCATCTCGTCGTCGCCCAGCTCGAACAGCGGCGAGCCCTTGGCCGGCGGGGTGCATGAGGTCAGGGCCATGCCCATGGTCCGGGTCACCGAGTTGACCTTGTTGCCGATCCGCAGCAGCTCGTCCAGCTCGGCGCCCTGCTCGGCGGCGGCCCCCACGGCCTTGATGACGAAGAAGTTGCCGGCCACCCCGCGGCGGCCGACGGTGTAGGTGGAGTCCTTCACCGCGACGTCGTCGTCCACGATCAGCGTGCCGATGGTGATCCCGTCGGCCTCGGCCATCTCCTGGCCCATCTCGAACGCCATCCGGTCGCCGGTGTAGTTGTTGATGATGTGCAGCACGCCCTTGGCCGAGTTCAGCAGCTTGCTGGTCTCCAGCACGTAGTCCATGGGCGGGGCGGCGAACACGTCACCCGGGCAGGCCGCGTCCAGCATCCCCTTGCCGACCACCATGACGTGGGCGGGCTCGTGGCCGGACCCGGAGCCCTGGATCACCGAGACCTTGTCGTCGCGGGGCGCGTCGGCCCGCATGATCAGGTTGTACTCCGGCACGTAGCGGAGCGTGCCGGGGTTGGCCAGCGCGATGCCCTTGAGCATCTCGGGCACGAACTGGCGGGGGTCGTTAACGAACTTCTTCATCTGCCGTTCCCTCCGATAAATCCGGGATCTGCGAACCAGCCGGACCGTCTTGCCACCTGTCGGCAAGTGCCTCGAACATCACCGCGACCGCGACCGCGCCAGCGTCGAGCGTGCCGATGCTCCGCTCGCCGGTGTAGCTGGCCCGCCCGCGCATGGCCTGCATGGGCCTGGTCGCCTCGGCCCGCTCCCTGGCGGTGCCGGCGGCCGCGCGCAGGGTCTGCGCCCCGCCATGACCCAGCCCGATCTGCTCCTCGATGGTGGTGACCGTCGGCACCAGCGCGTCCAGCAGCGTCTTGTCGCCGACGTCGGAGCGGCCGCGGGCCTTGATGCCCGCGATCGCCGCGTTCAGCATGGCCACGATCTGCTCGGGCGGCAGCTCGCTGACCGCGCCGGCGGTGGTGCCCGCGCGCAGGAACGCGGTGCCCCAGATCGGGCCGGAGGTCCCGCCGATGCGGCTGGTGATGACGACGGCGATCTTCTTCAGGAACGTGCCGATGTCGGCCCGGTCGAAGGAGTCCCAGTCCTGGAGCACCAGCTCGAACCCGCGGGCCATGGAGTACCCGAAGTCACCGTCGCCGACCACGGCGTCCAGGTCGCCGAAGTACTTCTCGTTGGCCACCGCGGTCTGCGCGATCGTGTGCACGACGACCTCAACGTCACCGAAGCTTGCTGCGGGCATATGCGCTCCTGGCTGTCTTTCAGGGATTTTCGATAACAATGGCCAGGTCGGCCAGGGTGATCCACGCCCCCGGCCGGGCCCGACTGGCGTTGGCCAGCACGCTGGCGGCCTCGCCGCCGGGGTCGCCGAGCGCGGACACCACCAGGGCGGCCTGGCTGAAGTCCTCCGACTCGGTGAAGTCGTTGACCGTGATCACGCAGGTCAGCCCGGCGCCGACGGCGGCCAGCAGGCCATTGCGGGAGTCCTCGATCACCACCGCCTGGTCGGCGGGCACGCCGAGCCGGTCGATGGCCAGCAGGTAGATGTCCGGGGCGGGCTTCTTGCGCGGCACGACGTCGCCCGCGAAGACCTCCACCGACCGGGCCCGGCCGGCGCCGACTGCCCGCTCCAGCGTGGCCCGCACCGACACCTCGGCCGACGTCGACGCGACCGCCACCCGCCAGCCGGCCGCCTGGGCCTCGGCCACGATCCGGGCCACCCCGGAGCGCGGCGGGACCGCGCCGGAGGCGACCAGCCCGGTGTAGATCTCGGTCTTGCGCCGGTGCCAGGCGGCCACGGCCGCCTGCTGCCCGGCGGCGTCGGACGGCAGCCCGGCGGCCGCGGCGAACTCCGGCGTGAGCAGGCTGGCCAGCCGTTCCTTGCCGCCGCCGATGAGCACCTTGCGCCGGTAGGTGTCCAGGCTCCAGCGGACCGGAAGCCCGAACTCGGCGAACATCTGGTTGAAGGCGACCAGGTGCCCGTACTGCTCGGTGTCGGCCAGCACGCCGTCGCAGTCCAGGATCAGCGCCCGGGCCGGCCCGTCAGGCACCCGGATCACCCGGCCTTGCCGACGCTGCCGAACCGGCCCATCAGGCCGGCCGTCATGTCGATGACCTCGGCGCGCACCGCGGTGAACAGCGACGGCGGGTCCCACCGGTCGCGCTCCTGCGCGTCGCGCAGGAAGGCCAGGCTGGCCCGCATGTAGCGGACCTTCAGCGCGGTGGAGATGTTGACCTTCGCGCAGCCGCGCGCGATCAGGTCGGTGAACTGCGCGTCGGTCATGCCGGTGCCGCCGTGCAGCGCGATGGGGACGGGCTGGGCGGCCACGATGTCGGACACCCGCTGGGCGTCCAGCTTGGGCTCGGTCCGGTACACGCCGTGCGCGTTGCCGATGGCGGGCGCGAACACGTCCACCCCCGTGGCCCGGATGAAGTCCAGCGCCACCGGCAGCGACTGCCGCTGCGACTCGGCGTCCGAGCCGACGCCATCCTCCACGCCGGTGATCGACTCGATCTCGCCTTCCACGCTGGCGCCGTAGGAGCGGGCCTCCGCGACCACCTCGATCGTCTGGCGCTTGTTCTCCGCCACCGGCAGCGCCGAGGCGTCGAACAGCACGGAGTTCCAGCCCTTGCGCAGGCAGCTGCTGATCACCTCACGGTCCGGGCAGTGGTCCAGGTGCAGGCTCACCGGCACGTCGATGTCCGCCGTCAGCTCGCGCCACATGGCGTACAGCAGGTCCAGCCCGATGGAGCGCACGGTCTTGACCGAGGTCTGCACGATCAGCGGAGAGCGCTCCTGGACGGCCGCGGCCAGCACGGCCTCCAGCGTCAGGTCGTTGACGATGTTGATGGCGGCGACGCCGTAGCGCTCGGCGAACGCCCGGTCGACGATGTCCTTCAGCGGGACGACGGGCACGCGGAACTGCCTCTCTCACGGACTAGGGCGAACCTAACCCGCCCGCCGCCCATCCCGGATCGGTGGAATCCCCCACTCGCGGGGAGGGCTTCCCCTACCCCCCACCCTCTACCCGCGCAGCCGGGACCGGCCGGCCAGCGCCGCCAGCTCGGTCCGGTTCCGCGCGCCGGTCTTGCGCAGCACCGCGCCGGCGTGCTTCTCCACCGTCTTGACCGACAGCACCAGCCGCTGGGCGATCACCCGGTCGGGCAGGCCCTGCTCCATCAGCTCGCGGACCTCGCGCTCCCGCTCGGTGAGGTCCTCGGTGCGCATGCCCCGGTGCAGCTGGCCCAGCACCACGTCGGACAGGATGGCCTGCCCCCGGCCCGCCGCGACCACGGCCTGCGCGAGCTGCGGGCCGGTCGCGCCGAGGTCCACGCAGCCGCGCGCCCCGGCCCGCATGGCCTCGGCGACCAGGTCGTCGTCGCCGGCCTCGCACAGCCCGACCACGGCCAGCCGGGGCGCGGCGGCCAGCAGCAGGCCGGTGACCCCGTCGCGGGGCCGCTGGCCGCCGGGGTCGGCGGGCAGCCCGAGGTCGACCAGCGCCACGTCCGGCCGCAGCTCCAGGGCCGCCGCCGCGGCCTCGACCGCGGTCTCCACCTCGCCGACGATCTCCGCGCCTGGCTCGGTCCAGGTCAGCAGCCGGGCCAGCCCGGCCCGCAACACCGGGCGCCGGGCGGCGACGAGTACCCGCAACGGAGGCCCGTTAATGTCTCTGCCGGAAGACCGCAAGGGAAAACGGGCTCGGATCCGTGTTCCCCAGCCAGGTAGCGAGTCGATGTCGACTACCGCGCCCACCTCGCGTGCGCGCTCGGTCGTCAGGCGCAGGCCGAACTCGTGCCCGGGCCAGCTCGAGGTGGTGTCGAAGCCCTGGCCGTCGTCCTGGACCAGCAGCGAGACGGCCGCCTCCTCGTAGAGCAGCCCGAGCCGGACGCTGGTCGCGGCCGCGTGCCGGACGATGTTGGTCAGCGCCTCCCTGGCCAGCAGGATCAGCTCCCTGGCCACCTGGCCCTCGACCTCAACCGGGGTGCCGGCCGACACCAGCCGCACCTCCAGCTGGCCGATCGTCTCGGCCCAGGCCGCCTCGGACTTGAGCGCGGCCTCCAGGTCCAGGCCGTCGGGCGGCGCCGACAGGCCCAGCAGCGTCTGCCGGGCCTCCACCAGGGCCTCCCTGGTCGCGGCGGCGGCCTGCCCGAGGTGCTCGGCCAGCGCGGCGGCCCGTTCGTCGGCCGGCGTTCGTCGGGGCGGTCGCCGCCGGCCGCCAGTTCCCGCTGGACGCTGTCCAGGTGCGCCTGGACGCTGACCAGCCGCTGGGCGAGCGTGTCGTGCAGCTCGCCGAGCAGCCGGTCCCGCTCGGCCGCGGCCGCCTCGGTCCGGGCCCGCTCCTCGGCCGCCTCGTGCATCCGGGAGTTGGCCAGCGCGATCGCGGCGTGCTTGGCGAACAGCTGGAGCAGCTCGGCGTCGTCCGGGCCGAACTCGCGCCCCTCGTCCCGGCTGAACACGATGCAGGCGCCGATGATCCGGCCGCGCCACTCCAGCGGCACGCCGATCACCCCGCGCAGGGTGGCCCGTTCCTCCGCCGCCACGTGCCCGCCCGGCACCTGGTCGTAGCGCGCGAACCAGGCCGGCGCCCGGCGGGCCACCACGGCGCCGGTCATGCCCTCGGTCAGCGGGAAGACCCGGCCGGACTGGCAGGCCACGCCGATATCGGCTTCCTTGCGGTAGGTGCCGGCCGCCTCGTCGACGCTGCAGATGGACCCGGCGTCGCACTCCAGCAGCTCGGTGCACCGCCGCAGGATCCGCTCCAGCAGCGGCCGCAGCGAGAACTCCCCGGCCAGGTCCTCGGCCACGGCGATCAGCCCGGCCGCGCGGGCGGCCGGGCTGTCCTGGCGCTGCGGTCGGGGCGGTAGCACGGTGCCTGCCAAAGGCCCTCCGTCGTCGGCCGGGCTGCTTATCCGGCGCCAGCTGCTCATCTGGCGGCCGAGCCGCCAGCGCAGCCTGGTCTGAGCATCGTCCTGTTCTCACGCGGGCGTCAAGGCGGGCCGCCGGAGCCGCTTATCCTGAAAGCATGCCTGGAGGGTTACGGCGCCGGCGGTCGGCCCGGTCCGCCGATGCTCCTGGTCGCGGCGGGAAAGCCCGTGGCGACGAGGCCGACCCCCTGGCGCAGGCGTGGGCGACCGAGGCCAGGCGCACCCGGTGGCGCGCCCGCGCCGACCGGATCCGCCGGGAGCTCCCTGAAGTCCTGTACCAAGTCGTCGAGATCCTCGATTTGTTCAGGCCTTGACCGTGCCGACGGTAATACCAGGTTATACTCGGGACTGTGAAGACCGCGATCTCAGTCCCTGACGAAATCTTCGACAAGGCGACCGGGCGGGCGGCCGAGCTAGGTATCAGCAGGTCGGAGTTCTTCGCTCGCGCAGCCCGGAGGTACCTGGACGAGCTGGCCGCCGACTCGCTTACCAGCCAGATCGACGAGGCGCTGCAGACGACCGGAGCCGATGACTCTGGCGCTGCGGCGGCCCGGGCCGGCGGCGCCTGCTCACGGCTGAGAATGACGACTGGTGACTGACCGCGGTGATGTCTGCTGGGCCGACCTGGGTGAGCCTCGCGGCAGCAAGCCGGCGAAGCGGCGTCCGGTCCTGGTGATCCAGTCGGACTCTTACAACGCGAGTCGGCTCAGCACGACGCTGGCCGTCGTCATCACGTCGAACACGAGCCTGGCGGCGATGCCCGGCAACGTATTCGTGCCTGCCGCCGCCAGCGGCCTGCCCAGGGACTCGGTCGTTAATGTCACCGCCCTGGTCACCCTCGACAAGACCGACCTCGACCCCGCCATCGGGCAGCTTCCCGCCTCCGTCATGCACGAGGTCGACCGCGGCCTGCGCCGCATCCTGGGCTTGTAACTACTCGCCGCGCATCGCGGCCGCCTGGTCAGAGCCCGCCGGCGACGTCCAGCATGGCCGCCGTGACATAGGCCGCCTCGTCGGACAGCAGCCACAGCACCGCGGCGGCGACCTCGTCGGCCGTGCCCATCCGGCCCAGCGGAACCTGCCCCGCGGTCCGCTCCAGGTGCTCCTTCGGCTGGCCCAGCCGTGACTCCGTCCGGATGACGCCCGGCCGCACCACGTTGACCCGGATGCCCTCGCTGGCCAGCTCCCTGGCCAGGCCGCGGGACATCGTCTCCAGCGCCGCCTTGCTGGCCGCGAAGTGGACCCAGTTCCCTGGCGCGCCGGTGCTGACCGCGTACGCCGAGGACAGCGTGACGATCCCGCCGCCCGCGCCCCCGTTGCTGGTCGACATGCGCCGCGCCGCCTCCCGGCAGCACCAGAACGCGCCGAAGACGTTCGTGCGGAACACCGCCGCCAGCTCGCTGGCCGGCAGCTCAGCCAGCCGCCGCGGCGGTCCGGCCAGGACGGCGTTGTTGACCAGCCCGCCTAGCGGACCCAGCGCCTCCTCGGCCGCCGCGAACGCGCGGGCCACGTCGGCTTCCGTCCCCACGTCAGCCTCGATTGCCACCGCCACGCCGCCCGACCCGTTGATCTCGCCCGCCACCCGCGCGGCGTTCTCCGGCCGCGAGTGGTACAGCAGGGCGACCGGCGTGCCGCCAGCCGCCGCCCGCACCGCGATCCGCGCCCCGATGCCGCGCCCGCCGCCGGTGACGATGAGGGCCCGCGGCCTCGTTGCTTGCTCGGTCACTGAGGTCACGGTTCCTCCCTCGCTGTAAAATGGCTTTACAGAAGCCAACGTAAAGAGACTTTACATCGATGTCAACCCCTAGCCAGCCCTCCGGCCAGTTCGCTGGCCAGCCCATCGCGCCGATGATGCGCGTGCTGTGGCAGGAGGTACGCGACCGGATTCACCTGGCCTTCGCGCAGGAGGGCTACGGCGACGTGCGCGCCGAGCACCTGGCCGTGCTCCAGCACCCCGGGCCCGACGGCCAGCGGCCCTCGGCGCTGGCCGCTCGCTCCGGCATGAGCCGGCAGGCCATCAACCACCTGATCACCCACCTGGAGCAGGCCGGGTACGTCGAGCGCTACACCGACCCCGCCGACGCCGGCGCCCGGCTGGTCCGGCTCACCGACCGCGGCCGCGTGCTCTACCACCGCATCGAGGCCACCGCCGTCGCCGTCGAGGCCGAATGGGCCGAGCAGATCGGCGCCCAGCGCCTCGCGGACCTCCGGGCCACGCTCACCGACCTGCTGGCCGCCCGGCGAACCGCCCGCTGACGCCCAGGCCGATCGAACCCTAGGCCAGCGACGGGCGCCAGGGAACAAGATGTCGGGGGTCGGGTGATAGCCGGTGACAGCTCGCCCGAGACAGCGACATGGACACCCACATGGACAATGCAGTGCAGCAGGCGGCCGGGGTCGCCGGCTCCCGGGGTGATGAGGACGACGCCGCGGTAATCACGCGGTCGCTGCGTCACCCGGAGAGCTTCGGCGTCGTATACGACCGCCATGCCCCCGCGATCTATCGCTATGTCACCCGTCGTCTCGGACCCGATGCCGCGGACGATCTCGTGGCCGAGACCTTCCTGGCCGCGTTCCGGCAGCGCAGCCGCTACGACCTCGCGCAGGCCAGTGCGCGGCCGTGGCTGTACGGAATCGCGACCCGGCTGGTTGGCCGGCACCGGCGCGACGAGGCTCGCTTCTACCGGGCCATGGCCCGGACCGGAGTGGACCCGGCCGCCGAGCCCGTCGCCGACCAGGTGACCAGCCGGGTAACGGCCCAGGCGGTCCGCCGCGAGCTCGCCGCCGCGATTGCCGCGCTGCCGCCGGCCTACCGGGACGTCCTGCTGCTGATTGCCAGCGGCCTGGGCTACCAGGAAACGGCCGTGGCGCTCGGCGTGCCGGTCGGGACGGTCTCGTCCCGGCTGCTGCGAGCGCGCCGACAGATGCGCGCGGCGATCGCCGACCCGGCCCAGCCTGACGACCGAGAGGACTGATCTCCCATGAACGAGATGAAGCAGCTAGAGGACTTCTGCGCCGCGGTACCGCCGCCCGACCCGGGCCGGCTGGCCCGCACCCGGGCCCTGGTGCTGAGCACGGCGGCCGGCGCCGGGCAGGCCGGGACCAGGCGCGGCCGCGGCCGGCCGGGCTCGCGGCGGATGATCACGCTGCCGCGGCTGGCGGTGACCGGCGGCCTCGCGGCCGTCGCCGCGGCCGCGGTGGCCATTGCGGTGATCAGCCCGGCCGCGCCGGGCGGTGGCACCGGGACGAAGGTGCGGCTGGACGCCGCGGCCGTGGTGCTGCACCGCGCGGCGGCTGCGGCGCTGGCGGCCCCGGCGCCCCAGCCGGGCCAGTTCCTGCACATCAACCTCCGCGGCCTCAGCGTCAGCCACGGCGCGCGGCACGCCTACCAGCAGCAGATGTGGATGTCGCCGGTCAACGAGCCGCGCCGCCGGTGGCAGCAGGGCGTGGTCGAGCAGAGCCCATGCGCGGCATCCGCGGCGCCGCATTGCGTGTTCGTGGACTCGCAGTTCCGGGGTGACTGGGCCGAGCCGACCTACGCCTGGCTCAGGACGCTCCCGGCGGAGCCCGGCCCCTTGCTGGCCTACCTGGAGCACCACAGTCCCTGTACCTACAGCGTGCTCCACGTGGACCCGTCGCATGCCACCTACACCGAGGTGTACAACATCCTGAGCGCGGTCTACGTCATGCCGCGCAGGCTCGGGGCCGCCCTGTTTAATGCCGCGGCCCGGATTCCCGGCGTGAGGGTGCTGCGGCACGTCACCAACGCGGCCGGACGGCCGGGCGTCGCGGTGGCCATGACCGCCCGCGCGACCCCGGCCGCGCCCGCGGCCCACGCGCCGGTGGGGCCGCCGCTGCGCTACGAGCTGATCTTCGACCCGCACACCTACCGGTTCATCGGGCTCCAGGCGGTCACCGCCCGCGGGACCGTCACCAGCGCGCAGGCCGTAACCTCCACCGGCGTCACGGCTCACGCACCGCAGACCCGCTCCATCACGCTGTGGAGCGACCAGGCCCCCTGCCTGGCCTAGCCGGATAACCATTCCAGGGTCCGGCCCCGGCGCTCCCGCAAGGACCGCCGGGGCGGGGCCCTGCTACGTTGCCGCACGTTTGACTGACTAGTCACTCTCTTATAGGCTCAGAGCATGGCCCGGCCGAGAAGTGACGACAAGCGCGCCGCGATCATGTCCGCCGCCACCCGGGTCATCGCCGCTCACGGGCTGGGCGCGCCAACCGCGGCGATCGCGAGAGAGGCCGGCGTCTCCAACGGGTCGCTGTTCACTTACTTCGACACCAAGGCCGACCTGCTGAATCAGCTGTACCTGGAACTGAAGGCGGAGATGGGGGCGGCGGCGCTCGGCGGCCTGCCGGCCGGCGGCGACGTGCGCGAGCAGATGCTCCACATGTGGTCCCGGTGGCTGCGCTGGGCGACCGCCTACCCCGAGAAGCGCCGCGCGCTCGCCCGGCTCGAGGTCTCCGACGAGATCACGTCACCTACTCATCAGGCGGCCAGCCAGAAGCTGACGGGCATCGCCGGACTCGTGGAGCGAAGCCGCGAGAACGGGCCGATGCGCGATGTCCCGCTGGCGTTCGTCGTCGGCCTGGCCAATGCCCTCGCCGAGGCCACGATCGACTTCACCATCCGTGACCCGGACCACGCGGACGCGCACGGCCGGGCCGGCTTCGACGCTCTCTGGCGAATGATCGCCTGATTCCCTGATCGTGGCGCAAGCGACACCCACGCCCATGAATGACTGACTAGTCAGACAGTAAAGGAGACAGACCATGGCACCCATCGATAGCGGCCCGTCAGGCGACAAGGCCTACATCGTCACCGGCCCGACCTCCGGCTTCGGCCGCCAGACCGCCCTCGAACTGGCCCGGCATGGCACCGTCGTCCTGGCCGGCCGCGACCGCAGCAAGCTGGACGACGTGCAGCAGGAGATTGAGCGCCAGGGCGGGAAGGCGGTTCCGGTCGTCTGCGACCTGTCGGACCTGGCCAGCGTGGGGCGCGCGGCCGCGCGGATCATCGAGCTCGGCCTGCCCATCGCCGGCCTGCTGAACAACGCCGGCATCGCGCAGACCCGCCCGACCAAGAACGCCCTCGGCTGGGACATGACGTTCGCGACCGACCACGTCGGGCCGTTCGCGCTGACCGAAGCGCTCGCCCCGCACCTGCCGGACGGCGCGCAGGTCGTCTTCATCTGCTCCGGCGTCGAGGACCCCGAGCGCAGGCCCGCGGTGCTGGCCGGCTTCCGCGGCGGCCGCTACATTTCGGCCGAGGCGAGCGCGCGTGGTGAGTGGGCGCCCGGCGGCTCCAAGCTCCCCGGCGGGGATGCCTACGCCACGTCCAA
Source organism: uncultured Actinomycetota bacterium (assembly GCA_963822485.1). Taxonomy (GTDB): domain Bacteria; phylum Actinomycetota; class Actinomycetes; order Streptosporangiales; family Streptosporangiaceae; genus DASUBV01. The sequence continues at coordinate 1,147,235 of CAWGHW010000037.1, read as the reverse complement.
GCAGTGCAACCTCGCGACCGTGCTGGTGTTCGCGCGGGAGATGCCACGGCTGCGTTTCAACGCCATCGAGCCCGGCTTCAGCCCGGGCACCAATCTCGGCCGTGACAGCAATATCGTCCTCCGCCTGCTGGCCAAGTACGTGCTCTCGCCGCTGGCCCCGTTCATCAAGTACTGGAGCAACCCGAAGACGGCCGCCCGGGTGATCACCAGGGTGCTGACCGACGACTCGGGCCGCACCGGTGTCTACTACGACGACAAGGGCCGGCCGATGAACGGCTCCGCGCTCGTGCGCGACCCGGAGTTCAGCGAGCGCGTGGTCGCCGAGACCCGCGCCTTGCTGGCGCGGGTCCCGCGTGAAGAGCGGGACATGATGCGGACGAGGTCACGTCGCCGTCCGGCTATCGCCGGCGGCCTAGGCCATGCCCTTGAGGTGCTGGGCCGCCTCGTCCTCCGAGTCCAGGGCCCCCGCGGTGGCCTGGACTCGGAGGCGGGCGAGTACGTCGGGGGAGAGGTCGTGCTCGGCGGCGTCCACGACCCCGAGGTCGGCCCGTGCGTGCAGCTCGGCCGCCGCGACCAGCAGGCTCACGACCGGGGATCCGGCGGCGGCGGCCTTGGCGTCGGCCAGGCTGCGCAGTTCCCGGAGCAGGTGCGCCCGCTGACGGCGCAGCACCTCGGTCAGCATGACCGGATCCCCGGCCTGGGCGGCGGCCATCACCTTGAGGAAGAAGTCGTCCCGGTAGCCGCGGGTACGCACGCTCGGCTCGGTCAGCCAGCGGTCGAGCTCGGCCCGGCCCGCCGGGGTGATCCGGTGGACCAGCCGGTCGGGCTTGACCTGCTGCGGCTGGCGCTCGGAGTCGATCAGGCCGTCCCGGGCCAGGCGGTCGAGGATCTGGTAGAGGTGGCCGATGTTCAGCCCGCCCCACTGGTCGCCCACCGCCTGCTCGAAGCTGCCCTTCAGCTCGTAGCCATGGGCGGGCTTGGCCGCGAGCAGGGCCAGCACGGCGTGGTGCAGAGGCATGACGGCGCTCTCCGGAACGGGCCGCGTAACGATGCGGCCTCGGCTTACATTGTCACTAGGTAGCGATCTTGCATTGGCACTAGGTAAGGGCCAGAGTAGTCACAAGTCCCGGACAGCGCCACGCGGCCGGGTGAGATGGCAGTCGGAGGTTGCCGCGGTGAGCAGGCTGGCCTGGTCGCAGCTCAGGTTCCGGGCCGGCCGCGCGCTGGCGCTGCTGCTCGGCATGCTCGTCGCGGCCACGGCGTTCACCGTGCTCACGGCCGCGGCCCGCACCGCGCAGGTCCGGACAGTCGGCGCGGTGCGGGCGCACTTCCGCCCGGCCTACGACATCCTGGTCCGCCCGCGCGGCGCGCGCAGCCGCCTGGAGTCGGCCACGGGTACCGTCCAGCCGGACTTCCTGTCGGGCATCTACGGCGGGATCACCCTGGCCCAGTGGCACCAGATTCAGCACATCTCCAGCGTGCAGGTGGCGGCGCCGATCGCCATGGTGGGGTACGGCTTCATGAACGCCGACTTCCCGGTCTGGCTGCCGCGCGCCGACGTGACCCGGCCCGGCCGGCAGCTGTACCGGGCCAGTACGACCTGGGTGAGCGCGAACGGCGCCAGCCGGATCCACCAGTCCCCGACCTACGTCTATGTCACGCCGGACCGGGTGCACACCGCCTCCTCGACCGGCGCGACCACCGAGACCCTGCCGGGCGGCTCGAAGGTCTCCACCTGCCCGGCCCTCGCGCCGCCCGCCGACCCGTTCAGCCCGGCCACGCTGACGATGGCCTGGTGCTGGTCCAAGGTCAACGGTCTCGGTGAGAAGGGTCAGCTCGTCTCCCCGGACCTGATGGGCCGTCCGGGCTTCGGCGTCGACTGGCAGTTCCCGATGCTGATCGCCGCGATCGACCCGGCCGCCGAGGCGCGGCTGGACGGCCTCAACCACGCGCTGACCTCGGGCCAGTACCTGCCGGAGACCTACCCCGGCATGTACGGCGGCGTGGATTACCGGCCGGGCGGCCCGTTCCCGGTGCTGGCCACGACGGACAGCGGCGTCGGCGAGTACTCGGTGACCCAGGTCCAGCAGCTGGCCGCGCCCGCGGCGCCGCCGGTGCTGAATCGGGCGACGATGAGCCGGGATCTGGCCCGGCCCGGCCGCACGGTGCTCGGCACGACGATCACGGCCCGGCAGGCCTACCAGTACCTGCTCGGCCGGATGCGCGACAAGCTGGGACGGCTGGTCAACGCCGTGCAGGCCTACTGGTCCGCCGGCCCGGTGCACTACCGGCGCGGCCACGGCGCAGACCTGGTCCCGGCCACGGTGCGCAACCCGGACTCGATCTGGCGGCTGCCCGGCACGGGCATCTTCTACGCGCCCCTGGACAACGCCGGCACTCAGTACCGGACGCTGCGCGAGCATGCGCACGCCAGCAGCAGCACGCTTCCGGTGCCGATCATGACCGGGACGTTCAGCACGGCGAAGATCCAGGCCTTCGATCCGCTGTCCCGCGTCCCGCTCGGGCCGTATGAGCCGACCGCCGCCGCGCCGGCCGACGCGGCCAGCCGCCGCGCGCTGGGCGGCGCCGACCTGCTGCCCAGCCTCAACCTCGGCGGCTACGTGAGCCCGCCGGTGCAGCTGATCACCACGATGGCCGCGCTGCCCACCCTGGAAAGCCGCAACTACGGCGGCGGCGCCCAGCTGGGCCGGGCCCCGATCAGCGTCATCCGGGTCCGCGTCGCCGGCGTCACCGGCCCGGATCCGGCCTCGCTCAACCGGATCAAGGAGGCCGCCGAGCAGATCGAGGTCCGCACCCACCTGACCGTGGACATCGTGGCCGGGTCGTCCCCGTCGCCCACCACCATCTCGCTGCCGGCCGGCTCGTTCGGCGGGCCGCCGCTGCTGCTGACGGAGGACTGGGTCAGGAAGGGCGTCGCGGTCACGATCCTGGACGCGGTCGACCGCAGCAGCGTGGTCTTGTTCGTGCTGATCCTCGTGGTCTGCGCGCTGTTCGTGGCCAACTCGGCCAGCGCCGCGGTCCGCGGCCGCCGGACGGAGCTCGGCGTGCTGGCCTGCCTGGGCTGGACCCGGCCCCGGCTGTTCGCGGCCGTGCTGAGCGAGGTCGCCCTGATCGGCCTGGTGGCGGGCCTGCTCGGCGCGCTGCTGTCCCCGCCGCTGGCGGCGGCACTGGGCCTGCACGCCTCCGTGGCCCGCGCGGCCCTGGCCATCCCGATCGCCATGGCGCTGGCGATCGGGGCCGGCGCGGTGCCGGCCTGGCTGGCCGCCCGCGCCCAGCCGGCCGACACGGTCCGGCCGGCCGCGCTGGCCGTGCACCGCGCCCGCCACCCGTCCGGGATCACCGGGCTGGCGGTGGTCAACGTGCTCCGCACGCCGGGGCGCTCGCTCGTCGGGGCGGTCAGCCTGGCCGTCGGCGTGACCGCGCTCACCCTGCTCATCGCGATCACGCTGGCCTTCCGCGGGCTGGTCGCCGGCACCCTGCTGGGCAACTTCGTGACGGTCGAGGTCCGCGGGGTGGACTACGTCGCGGTGGCGGCCACGGTCATCCTGGGCGTGCTGGCGGTGGCCGACGCCCTGCTGATCAGCATCACCGAGCGGGCGCCTGAGCTGGCGACCATCCGCGCGCTCGGCTGGCCCGAGCCCGTGCTGCGCCGCCTGGTCATCACCGAGGGCGCCCTGACCGGGCTGGCGGGCTCGGTCGCCGGCGCCGTGCTCGGCCTGGCCGGCGCGGCCCTGTTCGCCCGCCAGCTGCCGCCCGCGCTGTTCGCCGCCGCGGGCGCGGCGGCCCTGGCCGGCGTGCTGGTGACCTGCGCGGCCGCCCTGTTCCCCGCGCACCTGCTCCGCCGCCTGCCCGTCGCCCAGGTCCTCGCCCAGGAGTGAGCCATGACCGAACTGAACCCGGCCCGCGCCGCCATCGAGCTGCGCGGGGTCAGCAAGCACTACGGGACCGGCGGCGCCGAGCCGGTGGCGGCCGCCGACAACGTCAGCCTGACCTTCGAGCCGGGCGGGCTCATCGCGCTGACCGGCGCGTCGGGATCGGGCAAGTCGACGCTGCTGCACCTGATCGGCGCCATCGAGCGCCCGGACTCCGGCACGATCATCAGCGGCGGCATCGAGGTGACCGCGCTGCGGGGCGGGGCGGTGGCCGCCTACCGGCGCACGGTGGGCTTCGTGTTCCAGCGCTACAACCTGCTGCCCGCGCTGACCGCCCTGGACAACGTGATCGCGCCGGTGCTCCCGTACCGGACCGGCTGGGACAAGCTGGCCCGTGGCCGCCAGCTCCTGGACGAGGTCGGCCTCGGCGGCCGGGAGCGCTCGCTGCCCTCCCGGATGTCCGGCGGTGAGCAGCAGCGGGTGGCCATCGCCCGGGCGCTGATCAGCACGCCGCACCTGCTGCTCGCGGACGAGCCGACCGGCAACCTGGACTCGCACAACGCCACCGGCATCCTCGACCTGCTGACCCGGCTGCGCCGGGAGAGCCAGATGACGGTCATCGTCGCCACCCACGACGCGCAGGTCGCCGCCCGCTGCGACCGGCTGATCCGGCTCCGCGACGGGGCCGTGATCGACGACATCGAGATCGCCGCCGCCGATCCGGTGGAGGAGACGATCCGCCGGGCCGGCCAGCTCGGCTGAGCCACGGGCGACGGCGCGCCGAACCGCCGCTGGCTACCATCCGTGGTGAGGATGGAGCGCGCTCAGGGAAGAGGCAGCGATGACCGACCGACCGCCATTGCCCCCGTTTGACCGGGCGGCCGCGCTGAGGAAGGTCCAGGCGGCCGAGGACGCCTGGAACACGCGCGACCCGGAGCGAGTCGCCGGCGCCTACACCGCGGACTCGGCGTGGCGGAACCGGGACTCGTTCATCTCCGGCCGGGAGGCGATCGTCGCCTTCCTCACCGCCAAGTGGGAGCGGGAGCTGGACTACGCGCTGCGCAAGAACCTGTGGGCCTTCACGGCCGACCGGATCGCGGTGCGGTTCCAGTACGAGTCGCACGACGCGGCGGGCCAGTGGTGGCGCAGCTACGGCAACGAGCTGTGGGAGTTCGACGAGCACGGCCTGATGCGCCGCCGCGAGGCGAGCATCAACGACGTCGCCATCGAGGAGTCACAGCGGCGCATCTTCGGCCCGCGGCCCGAGGCCGAGCACGGCCAGGAATTCCCGCTCCGGTAGCGCTAACCACATGACTGGCTCCGAGGGCTCAGCCGGCGGCTGACGAAACGCTTCCGCGGAAGCGTTGTCCGCCGCGCTCCGGCGTGACCTCACCGCGGCCCTGAAGTCACGGCGGCCCGACGCGGTGGCCGCGCTGCGCGTTGCCATCGCCGCTATCGAGAACGCCCAGGCCGTGGCCGCGCCGCCGGACCGCCGGCCCGCGGGCAGCGACCACGTCGCCGGGGCCGGCCATGGCGCCGGGTCCACCGAGGCGCCTCGGCGCCAGCTCAGCCCCGACGAGCTACGAGCCATCCTGCGTGATCAGGTCGCCGAGTACGGCCGCGAGGCTGACCGCTACCAGGCGCTGGACCAGCCCGGCGCGGCCCGGCGGCTTCGTGACCAGGCCCGGCTGCTGGCCGGCTACCTGCCAGCGCTTAGGGCCGCAGGACCCGGATCCGGTTGAGGTCCAGCACGAAGAGGGCTCCTGACGGCGCGACCGCGACCCCGGCGGGCTGGTAGAACCGGCCCTGGAGCGCGGGCCCGCCGTCGCCCAGCCCGCCTGAGCTCCCGCCGCCGGCGATCGTGTACAGGTGCCCGGCCGTCATCGAGACGCCGTAGAAGGTGCCGGTCCTGGCCGCGATGGCCTGGACCACCCCGCTGACCGGGAAGGTGCTGGTGGAGGGGTTCGCGATGATGACGTTCCCCGCATGGTCGACGGCGACGCCGTCCGCCGCGAGAACGGCGGACGCCGTGCCGGCCGCGATGACATAGATCCGGCCGGCCACCATGTGCTGGCCGTAGAACTGGCCGGTGCGGACGGCCAGGACCTCGACCTTGGTGCCGCAGCCCGCGACGACGTTGCCGGCGGCGTCCACCGCGACACCGGCGCAGGGGATCGACGCGACCGTGTAGATGCGGCCCGCGCGCATGGCGCGGCCGTAGTACCGGCCACTGCGGGTGGCGATCACCCGGAGCTTGCCGTTGCCCGCGTCGGCGACGACCAGGTTGCCGTGGTGATCGACGGCGATCCCCTCGGGGCGGCTGAGCCGGGCCGCCGTGGCCGGGCCGCCGTTGCCGGAGTAGCCCGCCCGGCCGGTACCCGCGAGCGTGTAGATGTCACCAGCCGTCATGGCCCGGCCATAGAACCGGCCCGACCGCGCCGCGACGACCCGGACCCGGTTGTTCCCGGCGTCGGCCAGCACCGCGTTGCCGGCGCTGTCCAGCGCCACGCCCGCCGGAGTGCGCAGCTCAGCGCGGGTTCCGGGGCCTGCCGCGTATCCGGGATGCCCGTTGCCCGCGATCGTGTAGATGTCGCCCGCCCGCAGCCGCCGGCCGTAGTACGTCCCCGTCACCGCGGGCACGATCCGGATCCGGTTGTTGACCAGGTCGGCGAAGACGGCGCCGCCCGATCGGCTAGCCGCCATCCCGGTGTCGGCCGGCTCGTTGCCGAAAAGCTCCGTCGTGTCGAGCAGCGCGCGGTCCGCCGGTCCGCCGTCGCCGTAGTAGCTGTGGCCGCGGGCGCCGGAGATGGTGTAGATATCACCGGCCTTCATCTTCACGCCGTAGTAGGTGCCGGCCCTGGCCGCGACCACCCGCAGCCGGCCGTTATCGAACTGCGAGTCGAATCCGCCGCCCTGCCCGTCGGCGAGCACGATGTTCCCCGCGGAATCCACCGTCACCCCGTCCGGTCCGGAGAACTCGGCCCTGGTCGCCGGTCCGCCGTCGCCGGCCAGCCCTTCCTTCCCGTTGCCCGCCAGGCGGTAGGCGTACTCCGCCTTCATGGCCCGGCCGTAAAAGCGGCCGGCCTTGACGGCGATGACGTCGAGCCGATGATTGGCCGCGTCAGCGACCAGGATGTTGCCCGCGTGGTCCACTGCGACGCCGCTGCTCATGCCGAAGGTGGCCTGCCGGGCCGGGACGCCGCTGGCGGCCTTGCGCCCCGTGCCGCCGATGAGGTAGATGTCGCCGGCCGTCATGGCCTGGCCGTAGAAGGTCCCGGTGCGGCCGGCCACCACCTCCACCAGCGCCTCGCCGTCGGCGCCCCCGTCGTCCAGCACGATGTTGCCCGCCTGATCCTCGGCCACCAGCGGCCACGGCATGACGCCCGGATACTCGCCGCCCGCATTCTCCAGCTCCAGCAGGGCGCTGGTCGCCGGGATCCCGCCGTGGGCGTAGTCGGAGCCGCCGCCGGCGACGGTGTAGATGTCCCCGGCCGTCATGGCCTGGCTGTAGAAGGTCCCCGACGTGGCCGCGATGATCCGCAGCACGTCGTTGTTGCTGTCGTCGAAGATGACGTTGCCGGCCGGGTCGACTGTCACCCCGGCCGGGATCGACAGCTTGGCGTCCACCGCCGGGCCGCCATCACCGGAGTGCCCGTCCGTGCCGTTGCCGCCGATGATGTACACGTGGCCAGCGGTCATGGGCTGGCCGAAGTAGCTGCCCGTGGTCGCGGGCACCATCTCCACCAGGTCGCCCTGGTCGGTGAAGAACAGGTTGCCGTGCGTGTCGGTCGTCAGGCCGCAGGACCGGGCGATGCTGGCCCGCGCGGCGGGCGTGCCGTCGGCGGCGGCGCCGGGTGCGGTGAAGGCCGACCCGACGGGCGTGGTCAGCGCCCCGGTGCGCATGCTGATCCGGCGGATCACGCTCGGCGCGTAGCTGTAGCCCGTCGCGTACAGGTAGCCGCCCGCGAAGGTCACCGCGCACTCGCCGCCCGCGATCTGGCTGGCCGGACCCGGCCCGCCGACCCCGCCGGCCAGGGTGGTGATCCGCCACGGCCCGGCGGCGCCCGGCCCGCTCGCGGCGCCGGCCGCGGCCGAGCCCACCCCGGTGACCAGCACCAGGGCCGCCGCGGCCGCCGTCCAGATCGGAATCCGTCTTTGCGTCCGCAACCAGCCCAGCATGTTCCAGCCCCATTCCCGGCCTGTCGTCACCGAGTCGGCCAAGCTCACGAGTAAGACGCGCGAGCCCGGCCCGAGGATGACAAATTGTGATGGTTTGGGGATTTCCGCCGGAATCTCCCTTGACTGAGTCAATGGAGACGCGCCATTATCGGCGGCGTTCATCCAGAGGACCCGAGGGACCTGGCCCCGTGACGGTCCGGCAACCTGCCCCGGCAAGGTGCCAATGCCAGGACCGATGAGGAGCTGTCATGAGTAGCCCGTGGTTCGACGTACCCGTGCTAGAAGGATCCCTCGTCCGGCTGGAGCCGCTGTCCGGCCGGCACGCGGCGGACCTGGCCGCGGCCGCGGAGGAGGACCGCGGCAGCTACGCGTTCACGCTGGTGCCGCGCGCCGGGGAGGTCGGGGACTACCTCGCGGCGCAGTCGGCCCGGATGGCCCGGGGCCTGGTCCCGTTCGCCCAAGTCCGGCGGGCCGACGACCGGGCGGTGGGCTGCACCGCGTACTGGGAGCCGCGGCACTGGCCCGGCCGCGACGAGCTGCGGGCCATCGAGATCGGCTTCACCTGGCTCGGCGCGTCGGCGCAGGGCTCGGGCATCAACGCCGAGGCCAAGCTGCTGCTGATGAGCCACGCCTTCGACCGGCTGCGGGTGGCGCGGGTGGACCTGAAGACCGACGCCCGCAACCTGCGGTGCCGCCGGGCCATCGAGGCTCTGGGCGCCACCTTCGAGGGCGTGCTGCGCAGCTGGTCCCCGTCCTGGGCGCCCGGCGAGGAGGGCCGGCTACGCGACTCGGCCATGTACTCGGTGATCGCCCCGGAATGGGACACCGTCCGGGAGCGGCTGGCCCGCCGGGTCGGCCGGCTCGCGGCCGCCGCGGGTCACCCGCGGGCCGCGGCCGACACCCGCACGTAGTGGCGCCAGACCGCGATCGAGCCGGCGTCGGTGAGCCGCAGCGTCGGGTACTGCCGGTTCCCGTCGAACAGGCAGGCGAACAGCGCCCCGCTGTGCAGCAGGTACTTGCCCACGCCCTTCAGCCAGCCCGGCCGGCCGTGCGCGGTGGACAGGCCGAACTCGGCGAACCCGTAGGGCAGGCCGACGCTGCGCGAGGCGGCGATGGCCGGACCCATGAAGCGCGCCGGGGCGGTCGGCCGCGGGTGCACGTTGGTCGCGCTGCCGACCGGATACGCATCCCAGCCCAGCACGCTGATGACCCCGCCGCGCGGCAGGTAGTCCTTCCAGTTCCGGTGGGACCCCGGCACGAGGTCGTAGCTCATCAGGATCAGCGTGGCGTGCAGGTAAGGGTTGCCGGCCGAGGCGGCCAGCGCGGCGATGTGCTTCCAGGCGGCGCGGTAGGCGGCCGCGGTGAACTGCCCGCGGGCGATGTTGTCCTCGGGCTCGTGGAAGTAGCTGTAGTAGACGGGGCGGCCGCGCGGCGCGGTGGCGAAGAACTGCCGCAGCCGCGCGTCGTCGGCGCCGGACAGGATCGCGGCCGGGCGGGCCTTGAAGCTCACGATCACGGCCGACTTGTTGACCCCGGCGATGCTGGTCCAGGCGTAGTGTCCCGGCAGCCCGGGGAAGTAGACCCGGACGATCGGCATGTGGCCGAACTGCGCGGTGGTGCGGGTCAGGTTGGCCGGGCTGAGCACCGAGGAGCCCAGCAGCGGGATGGTCCCGCTGGCATCGCTGTCCAGCGCGGCCGGCGTGGGCCCGCCAGCCAGGCGGAAGGCCACCGCCCCGATGATCAGCGCGACGGCGAGCACCGCCGCCCCGAGCAGCCGGCCCTGTCGTTGTCCGGCCGCGCGCCGTGCCCGGCGCCCCTTGCTCATGGTGCGCTCCTTTCCGCGGCCGCCGACCGGGCCCGCGGGAGTTCTGGCAGCGGACAATATCGGAAACAAGCCCCCGTAATGGCCAGGTCCGCGCGTTTGGCCCGCGATAATGGCGCCGATGCCCGAGGATTACTCCCCGCCCGTCCTGGTGCTGCATGCCGACCGGCTGCGGGCCGCGCGCGGGGTTGTCGTCGCCCGGCAGGTGGCGCTGTCCGCCGCGGCGGGCCAGGTGGTGGCGGTCGAGGGCGTGAACGGCTCCGGCAAGAGCACGCTGCTGGCGGCGGCGGCCGGGCTGCTGCCCGCCAGCCGGTCCAGCCGGCGCCCGGCCAGCGTGGGATACGCCCCGGAGCGGGCCGACCTGCTGCCCCGGATGGCGGTGCGAGCCTGGCTGGCCGGCCTGGCCCGGACGGCCGGCCTGAGCCGGGCCGAGGCGGCGGCGCAGGCCGACGAGCTGCTGATCCGGGTCGGGCTGGCCGCCTATGGCCACCGGCCGCTGCGCTCGCTGTCCCGTGGCAACGTCCAGCGGGCGCTGCTCGCCCAGGCCCTGGTCGGGCCGCCGGGGCTGCTGGTGCTGGACGAGCCGTCCGGCGGGCTCGACCCGGACGGGCTGGCCCGGCTGACCGCCGAGATCGAGCGGGTCGCGGGCGAGTCCTCTGTGGTGCTGGTGGCCCGGCATCCGACCGCGCCGCTGCCGCTGCCCGCCGGGCCCACCTGGCGCGTCGAGCACGGGGCGGTGCGCACCGGGGACCGCGCCGCGGAGGCAGCGCCATCGGGCCTGCTGGAGTTGACGACCGGTGACGGCGTGACGCGGCAGGTCAGCGAGTCCGACCTGCCCGCCGTGCTGCGCGCGGCGCTCGATGCGGGCCTGGCCATCCGCGCCGTGCGCCCGGCCGCCCCGGCGGCCCCGATCGCCCCGGCCGCCCCGGCGGCGCCGGAGCCCGGCCCCCCGGCCGCATCCCACCGGGCCGGCGTCCTGGGCCGGCTGGTCAGCGGCGCCGGCCACCGCGCCCGGCTGCTCGTCACCTCGCAGTGGTTCATCGCGCCCGCGCTGCTGTTCCTGATCGTGCTGGGCATCGTCTACTCCACGCCGGCCGGCCCGCTGCTGCCCGCCGCGGCGCTGACCGCGATCGTGCTCACGCCGCTGATGGCCTGGGTCGCCGTGGCGGCCCAGCTCGCGGACGGGCGCCTGCTGGCCCGGGCCTTCGCCGCGCACGCGGGCGGCCGGGGCCGCGCCCACCTGGCCGCCTGCCTGGCCACCATGCCCTTCGCGGTGGCGGCCGCCCTGCTGGCGGCCGTCGTGCCAGCGCTCAGCCAGCCGCAGTCCCGCCATCCGGCCGGGCTGCTCGGCCGAGATAGCGGGGCTGCACCTGGCCGCCGCCGTGCTCGGCGTGGGCGTCGGCTCGCTGCTGGTGCCGCCCCTGGTGGACCGGGCGGGCTGGCGGACCTGCCTCGGGGCGCTGCTGTTCCTGGGCCTGCTGCTGATCCCGGCCAGCCCGATGCGCCCGCTGCTGCTGCTCGCCACTCAGGCGGCCGGGACCACGGTGGCGGCCGCCACCGGCTGGCTGGCCGGCACCGGGGCGGCGCTGATCGCGCTGACCAGTTTCCTGGCCGGCCGCCTGCCCTGAGACGCCGTCCAGCCGCCTGCCCGGCGGGCAGACGGCTGGTGGCCGGGGTCCGCGGGAGACGGACCTTGTTATTCGGGTCGTGGTTATTCGGGTCGTGGATTCCAGCGGAACCGGCGGATGGCGACCAGCGAGCCGAGCGCGCCCCAGGCCAGCAGCACGCCCACGTTCTGCCAGCCCGGCCCGCCGTGCGACCCGAACGAGGCCAGCAGGGCCTGGTTGAACGGGCGCACCGGGAGCCAGGACGTGATCCGGTTCAGCGCCTCCGAGGTGATGGGCATGTAGGTGCCGGACAGGAACAGCAGCGGGAACAGCACCAGCTGGGCCACCGCCGGGGCGGCCTCGGCGTTGGCGATCACCGAGGCCACGGCGACGCCCAGCGCGCAGAAGCTGGCCGCGCCCAGCACCAGCGTCAGCGCGATCGCCGGCCACTGGCCGGGCAGCGGCAGGCCGTACAGGCGGCCGACCCCGACGATCAGCGCGATGTCGACCACGCTGACCAGCACGCAGTGCACCAGCAGCCCGGCGAAGTAGGCCCAGGCGGGCAGGGGAGTGGCGCGGGCCCGCTTGAGCATGCCGTTCTGCCGGCGCGCCGCGAGCGCGACGGCGAGCTGGCCGTAGCACGAGCCCAGCACCGACAGCGCGGCGATCGTGGGCACGTAGTAGCCCAGGGCCGAGCGGCCGTCGAAGTACGCGCTCTTGGTCGCCCCGCCGAACAGCGCGCCGATGATCGTGATGAACACGACCGGGAAGATGAACGTGAACACGGCGCTCTGCGGATTGCGCCAGAACGACAGCTGCTCGTACCGGATCTGGTGGACCAGCAGGCCCAGGCTGGAACGACGCCGCATAGTGATCGGGGCGGTGTTGATCGAGGCGGTGGTCATCGGGGCGGTGGTCATCGGGTCGTCCTCTCCGGCTCGCGCGCGAGCGCGCCGTCGTGCGTCAGTCGCAGGTACACGTCCTCCAGGCTGGGGCGGTCCACGGTGAGCCCGGCCAGCGTCGTGTCGTGCTGCATCGCCCAGCCGGTCAGCCGGTGCAGGGCGCGGGTCGGGTCGGCGGCCTCCACCACGACCGAGCCGCCTGCGACGGCGGCGGGCAGCGGCAGGTCCGCGGCCGTGTAGCCGTCGCTCAGCACGAAGGTGATCCGAGCCTGGTCGGCGTCGCGCCCGCCGATGGCCGACGGCGTCCCGGCCGCTACGACGGTGCCGCCGGCCACCACGACCAGCCGGTCGGCGAGGGCCTGGGCCTCGTCCATGTCGTGGGTGGTGAGCAGGATGGTGGTCCCGGCCGCGCGCAGGTCGCGCACGAGCTGCCAGGCGTCCCGGCGCGCTCCCGCGTCGAACCCGGTCGTGGGCTCGTCCAGGAACAGCAGCTCCGGGTTGCCGATCAGGCCCAGGGCCAGGTCCAGGCGGCGCTTCTGCCCGCCCGAGAAGGTCCGGACCTTGCGCCGCTCCAGCCCGGCCAGCCCGGTCAGGGCGATGACCTCGGCCACCGGCCGCGGCCGGGCGTAGTAGCCCGCTTCCCTGGCCAGGGTCTCGCGCAGGGTCAGGTAGGGCTCGACCGCGATGTCCTGGAGGACCAGCCCGGTCCGCTCGCGCAGCTCGCGGCTGGTGGCCCGGTCGCCGGGATCCAGGCCCAGGACCTCCGCCACGCCCCCGTCGCGGCGGCGGAAGCCCTCCAGGATCTCCAGCGTGGTGGTCTTGCCGGCCCCGTTCGGCCCGAGCAGGGCGACGATCTCGCCCGGTGCGACCGTGAAGCTGATGTCCCGCACGGCCCGCACCGAGCCGTAGCTCTTACGCAGGCTCTGCACTTCGAGTGCTGTGGTCAGCACTGTCTCGTTCTGCATGAACCCATCACAGGCCAGCGAGGCGGCCTTCCGGCAGCGTCGCCGGTACCGTCCCGGCCCGACCAAAGCATGGCCCGCCGCGGCGGCATGCGACTTTCGTAGGGTCCCGGCCCGGCCGATGGTTGCGATCATGGTCTCGGGGACGGGGCCGCCTGCCCGCGATGGCCTAACGTGAGCGGCATGGACGTGCTAAGGCGGTTCCGGCCGCGCGGGCTGGTGGCGGACGTGCTCGTCGCGGTCGGCTTCGCCGCGCTGGACACCCTGGCCACGCTGGCCGGCATCACGTGGTGGCCGCACCACCCGGACTCACTGGCCTGGGCCATGCTGGTCGTCCAGGCGATCGCGGACCTGTCGCTGGTCGCCCGGCGGCGCGCGCCCGTCACGGTCATCGCCATCCTGGCCGCCTTCACCGTGGCGATCTCGATGCTGATCTCCCCGGCCGGCCTGCTGACCCCGGAGACCCCCGGGACCGTGTGGGCGCCCTTCGGGACCGTGATCGCCGCCTACGGCCCGTTCTACTGGTGCCGGGACCGGCGCGCCGCGTTCGCGGCGGTCGGCTGCCTGACGCTGATCGTGGCCCGGGTGTGGGACCCGGCCTGGCAGGTGATCGTCGTCGCCGTGCTGCGGACCGCGCTCGGGCCGCTGCTGGCCCTGTACTTCACCGCCCGCCAGGGCATGGTGCGGGCCCTCAGGGAGCGGGCCGAGCGGGCCGAGCGGGAGCGGTACCTGCTGGCCGAGCAGGCCCGGTCCGAGGAACGGGCCCGGCTGGCCGGCGAGATGCACGACGTGGTGACGCACCGGGTCAGCCTGATGGTGCTGCAGGCCGGCGCGCTCGGCATCACCGCCACCGACGAGGCCACCCGGCGCGCCGCCGAGGAACTGCGGGCCGCGGGCGTCCAGGCCCTGGACGAGCTGCGCGACCTGGTCGGCATCCTGCGCACCGAGCCCGAGGGCGACCAGCCCCCGTCGGCCGCGGGCCTGGCCGCGCTGGTCGCCGAGTCGACCGCGGTCGGCACCCCGGCCGAGATCGTCGAGGAAGGTGACCCGGCGCTGGCCTCCCCGGTGGTCGGGCGCACCGCCTACCGGATCGTCCGCGAGGCGCTGACCAACGTGCGCAAGCACGCTCCCGGCGCGCGGGTGCTGGTCCGGATCAGCTACGGCGACGCCCAGATCCGGGTCACCGTCACCAACACGCCCGGCCGGCCCGCGACCGACCTGGCCGCCACCGGCTCCGGCATCGGCCTGGACAGCCTGCGGCAGCGCATCGAGGTGGTGCGCGGCACGATGCAGGCCGGCCCGACCCCGGACGGCGGCTTCCGGCTGGAGGCCACGCTGCCCGCCTACGTCCCGACCGCCGAGTCCACCGCGGGGTCACGGACGGCGGGGTCACGGACGGCGGGCGCCCGGTGATCCGGGTGGTCGTCGTCGACGACGAGCCGATGGTCTGCGCCCACCTGCGGACCATCCTGGGCTCGGCCGACGACCTCGAGGTCGTGGACGAAGCGCACGATGGCGCGGCCGGCGTCGAGGCCGTGGTGCGCAATCGGCCCGACGTGGTGCTGATGGACCTGCGGATGCCCGGCGTGGACGGGCTCACCGCCATCGAGCGGATCGGCAAGCTCGCCCAGCCGCCGGTCGTCGTGGTGCTGACCACCTTCGACGCCGACCAGTACGTGCTGCGCGCGCTGCGCGCCGGCGCGGCCGGCTTCCTGGTCAAGTCCACCCCGCCGGAGGACCTGATCGGGCTGGTCCGGGTCGCGGCCGAGGGCCACACCGTGCTGTCCCCGGCCGCCGCCCGGCGGCTGATCGCCGCCTCCGCCGACAGCCAGTCGGCCCGCGACCGGGCTCGCGAGCTGGTCAGCACGCTGACCGAGCGGGAGGCCGAGGTGCTGGCCGGCCTGGGCGAGGGCCTGTCCAACGCGCAGATCGCCGGGCGGCTGTACCTGTCCGAGGCCACGGTCAAGGGCTACATCTCGCGGATCCTGGTCAAGCTGGACTGCGCCAACCGCACCCAGGCCGGACTGCTGGCCCACGACGCGGGGATCGTCAAGAAGACCGATTAACAAGGGTCGCCCGCGGTCGGCCCGTGCCACCCTGACTCAGTATTTGACACGTCAACTACTTCGCATATAGTTGACGTATCATAATAACGAGTGGGGCGATGGGGACCGCTGACCTCGCATGAGCTGGCGGTCTGGCGCGCCCTCATGGACACGACCACCGAGCTGCGCCGGATCATGGGCGCGCGGCTCCAGCAGGACTGCGGCCTGTCGCCCGGCGACTACCAGGTCCTGCTGGCGCTGAGCGAGGCCCCCGGCCTGCGGCTGCGGTCCTCGGACCTGGCCGCGGTCATCGACTGGGAGCGCAGCCGGCTGTCCCACCACCTCGCGCGGATGGAGCGGCGCGGCCTGATCCGCCGCGACGACTGCGCCACCGACAGCCGGGGGGCCGAGGTGTCCATGACCGAGGCCGGCGCCGGGATCTTCCGGCGGGCCACCGCGCCCCATGCGCGGGCCATCAAGCAGCACTTCGCGGACGCCCTGACCGCCGAGCAGATCGATGCCCTGGACGACATCCTCCGGGCGCTCCACGGCCACCTCGGCGCGTCCGCCTCGCACCAGGGAGATGACTGACATGACCACCACGTTCCCGCTCGTCCTGGGCCTGGACACCTTCGGCGACCGCACCAGTGCCCCGGACGGCCGCCTGCTGTCCCACGCCCAGTCCATCCGGGACGTCGTTACCGAGGGCGTCCTGGCCGACCAGGCCGGCGTGGACTTCTTCGGGATCGGCGAGCACCACACCGACGACTTCCCGATGCCCGCCGGCGACGTCGTGCTGGCCGCCATCGCCGCGCGGACCAGCCGGATCCGGCTCGGCTCGGCCGTCACCGTGCTGAGCTCGGACGACCCGGTCCGGGTGTTCCAGCGCTACGCCACCCTGGACGCCGTCTCCGGCGGCCGGGCCGAGGTCATCCTGGGCCGCGGCTCCAGCATCGACTCGTTCCCGCTGTTCGGCTACGACCTGGCCGACTACGAGGAGCTGTTCGAGGAGAAGGCCGAGCTGTTCGCCGAGCTGCTCAAGGGCGGCCCGGTCACCTGGGAAGGCAAGCACCGGGCCCCGCTGCTGCACCAGGACGTCGTCCCGCACCTGGAGAACGGGCCGTTCCCGGCCTGGATCGGCGTCGGCGGCAGCCCCGAGTCGGTGCTGCGCGCGGCCCGCTACGGGTACCGCCTGATGCTGGCCATCATCGGCGGGAACCCGGCCCGCTTCGCCCCGTTCTCCCAGCTGTTCCGCGACGCCCTGGACCAGCTCGGCCAGGCCCCGCGACCCGTCGGGGTGCACTCGCCCGGCCACGTGGCCGCCACCGACGAGCAGGCCCGCGAGGAGTTCTGGCCGCACTACCGCGACCTGTTCGGCAAGGTGGCCAGGGAGCGCGGCTTCGCCGTGCCCACCGAGGCGTCCTTCCGGCGCGAGACCGGCCCGGACGGCGCGCTGTACGTCGGCGCGCCGCAGACCGTGGCCCGCAAGATCGCCGCGAACCTGGCCACGCTGGGCGCCAGCCGCTTCGACCTCAAGTACGGCATGGGCCGCCTGCCGCACGAGGCCAGCATGACCGCCATCGAGCTGTACGGCACCCAGGTCATCCCGCTGGTCCGCGAGCTGGTCGCCGACGCGGCCTGACCCCTCACGTTCGGGCCGGCGCGGACCGCGTTGTTAGGTTGTCCCGCCGCCTGGTGTCTATTCCGTTGCGGCCGTAAGGCCGCGACGGGAGACCCAGGAAGGACCCAACGATGAGCATCCACCAGCAGGCACTGATCCCCGCCGACCCGGCCCGGGTATACGCCGTGCTCGCCGACGCCAGCGCCCTGTCGGCCCTGTCCGGCAAGACCGGCCGGGCCGCCGTCGCCGGGGAGGAGTTCTCCGCCTTCGACGGCAACGTCACCGGCCGCCAGGTCGAGCTGGTGCCCGGCACCCGGATCGTGCAGGCCTGGCGGTTCCCCGTCTGGGCGCCCGGCGTCTACTCGATCGTCCGGTTCCGCCTGGCCGCCGCGGACGGCGGCACCGAGCTGACCATCGACCAGCATGGCGTGCCCGAGGACTGGCACGATCACGTCACCACCAACTGGCCGACGTTCTACCTGACCCCGCTCGCCGAGCACTTCTCGACCGCCGGCTGACGCGTACGGCTGACGTGGACGGAGGCATCGTGACATGACCGATCAGGTGCGGCTGGACCGGGCCCGAGCCGGCGACGAGGCGGCCTTCGCCGACCTGGTCCAGCCGCACCGGCGCGAGCTACACGTGCACTGTTACCGGATGCTCGGCTCCTTCGACGACGCCGACGACGCCGTCCAGGACGCCCTGCTGGCCGCCTGGCGCGGCCTGGCCGGCTACCAGGGCCAGGCGTCCATCCGCACCTGGCTCTACCGGGTCGCCACCAACACCTGCCTGAACCTGATCCGCACCGCATCCCGGAGGCCGCAGATGGCCGAGCCCCTGCCCGCCAGCGCCCCGGCGCCGACCGGGTCCGACGAGGTCACCTGGCTTCAGCCCTACCCCGACGCGCTGCTGGACAGCCTGCCCGACGACCAGGCCGGACCCGACGCCCGCGTCGAGCAGCACGAGGCCGTCTCGCTGGCCTTCATCACCGCCCTGCAGGTGCTGTCCCCCCGCGCCCGGGCCGTGCTCATCCTGCGCGACGTCCTGGGCTTCAGCGCCCGCGAGGCCGCGCAGACGCTGGGCTCGACCACCGAGGCCGTGGCCATGACGCTGAGCCGGGCCCGCGCCGCGCTGCGCGAGCGAGCCCCCGAACGGGACGATGTCGCACCCGGCCGGTCCGGCACCGCGGCCCAGGCGCGGCTGGTCAGCCGGCTCACCGCCGCCCTGATCGCGCACGACGTGGACGGCGTGGTCGCCCTGCTGGCCGACGACATCCGGATCACCATGCCGCCGCTGCCCGCCGTCTGGCAGGGCCGCCGGGACGCCGCCCTGTTCCTGGCCGAGGTGGCGTTCCGGCTCGTCCCGCAGGCCCGGTTCGTGGCCACCCACGCCAACCGCCAGCCCGCGCTGGCCGTCTACACCCGCGACGAGGCCAACGGCCTATGGCGGGCCAGCGGCCTGCTGGTCCTGACCGTGCGCGGCGACCAGATCACCGGCCTGACCCGGTTCGAGTCCGCCACGCTGCGCTCGTTCGACCTGCCGCGCATCCTGCCCGGGTAAATTCTCCGCGATCTCGGCCGCCAGGGCTCACGTTCGGCGCCGCCCCCAGCGTCTGCCGGGCATGACCGAGCAACTGATGGACCCGGCCAGGACGGAAGCCTCCTACGACGGCCGGCTCAGCTTCGAGCCGATCCCGGCCGCGCTGCTGCGGCAGATCAGGACGGCCATGACCGACGAGGCCGGCAACCCGCTGACCGTTCAGGTGACCGACCGACGGCGGCAGTCCGCTGCGATGCTGCCTGCGGGAGACCGTGCCCGGCGAGGAGGTGCTGCTCATCGCCTACACCCCGCCCGGCACCAGCGGTGCCTACGCCGAGCGCGGCCCGGTGTTCATCCACGCCGAGCCCTGCCCCGGCTACGTCACCCCGGACCAGTACCCGCCGGCGCTGAGCCACCGCCAGCAGGTCGTGCGCGCCTACGACCGGCCCGGCCGGATCGCCGACGGCGTCCTGGTGGCCGACGGCGAGCACGCCCTGACCGTCATCCGCGAGCTGCTGGCCCGGCCCGAGGTCGAGCTGGTCCACCTGCGCAACGTCGGCTACGGCTGCTACAACTTCGCCGTCCGCCGCGCCTGACCCTCACCCGCTGATAAATGGCGATGTTCAGCACCAGGTCGTCAGGCTCCCCGTGCCGCTCCCGCAGCACCTTCAGGCCGTCCAGGTCGAGGCGGTGCCGCTCGCCGCCCGGGATGACGACCATGTACTCCACTTGCTGAGGCCGTGAGCGGTGTGCGCGTCATCGACCGTGATGCCATCCAGTGTCGCGCCGTGTTCGCCGTCCGGGTGGCCGGAGGCCGCTCCTGCCATCGCGCCGTCGAGGGTGAAGGCGACGACCAGCTCGGGATACGCAGCGAAGTCGGCGGCCACGGCATCCACTCCCGCCTGGCCCAGGAACTCTGCCGCCAGCTCGCCCGCGGCCGCCAGTTGCCCAGCTACCAGCGGTGAGTAGTCGACTGGCATGCGGGCACGGTTACGTCGCTGGCCGTTGCCCTTCGGTACTGCCGTCGCCTGGCAGGTTCCGAGAAAATGCCTCATACTCGGAAGGGGGATCAGGCGGAGAGGTGTCACGATGTCCATCGCCATCGAGGAGGAGCGCATCCGAGGTGTGTTCGATCGAGCTGAGGCAGTCGAAGATGTCGCTCGCACGCTGCCCGAGGACGACGAACGCCGGGCCCGGCTGCTGGAGGTCTCGAGCGCGACGCTGTCACGATGGGGGCGCGATCAGGCCAGTCATAGCGGCCAGGCTGCTCGGGCTGAGCGAGAAGACGTCAGGGCATGGGCCGCGCAGCGGCGGCCATAGCCGTCGGCCGAGCGCAAGCCGCGGCTCGCTGACTGGATCCGCGAGCGTCCACCTGTCAGTCATATCCTGCGCGAGTTGCGGGAGTCACGGGAAAGACCGCGACTTGCTTGATGAGGTATGGCGGCGTTGAACGACTCGGCCCTGCTGGAGCGAGCCGACCTGCGGGAGAGCATCGAGCAGATGCGCCAGGCCAAGGGCGTGTCCTTCGTCCGATTAATCAGGATAGGTCCGCCAGGCGATAAGTGCGTGGCCATGCGCACCGAAGTGCTGGCTACTAATCGCGCTGACCAGCAGATCAATCGCCTGACCCGCAGGCACGCCAAGACCTTCGACGAATTCCTGAACGACCTGGCCGCCCGCGGCTGTCAGGCACTTGCCTACCGGCTTACTGGCGAGACGCCCGTCGATCACATCTGCGTGAGACACCTCCGCGGCTTATTGAGAGTGGTCGTAGCTTTCGAAACGGCCAGCCGGGCGTGGATTCTCCTGGTGGGCCCGCATGACGATCATGATCCAATCTTGAATGTCTATGCGGAGCTCTATCGCTTGCTCGACGTCGAGCCGCAACTAGGCTCCGGACGGACGAAGCCACCGTGCTGCGATGAGACCGAGGGAGAGCCGCCGGTGCTCGGTGAAGCTCTGACGGCCATCCTTGACCGGGCGGCGAGCCTCCGGAAGACCCGTCGGCATTGAGGCGGTTCGGTCAGCCGACTCTTGTATGGCACCAGCAGGTCGTCCTGGCGGCGGCGTTTCCGCGGAAACGTTTGGCACATGTGCGCGACGCACGTGCGCAGGACGTTTCCGCGGAAACGCCGGCCTAGCGGTCCCGGGCTGACCCGGCGGCTGCCGCCTCCGCGGCGGCCTCGTCCTGGGCGCGCTGGGTGATGGCCTGGATGGTGCGCACGGTGGTCTCGATGTCGCGCAGGTCGAACTGGCTGAGCAGCCGGATGGTCGGGCCCGAGACGTACTCGCGCAGGCTGCGGTGCCGGGCCTGGCCCTCGGGGGTCAGGTCGACGTGCTCGTCGCCGCTGATCAGTCCCTCGGCTTCGAGCCCGGCAAGCAGCTCGCGGGTGGAGTCGGCATCGAGGGTGGGCGAGCCCTCGAGGTCGCGGCTGAGCGCCTCGCGGGACAGGCCGGGGCCCCGGGTCGCGACCAGCTGGAGGGCGTACCAGGTCTCGGGCCTGGTGTCGCGCTGGGCCAGGTGCTCGCGCAGCGTGGCGGTCAGCGTCCGCTCGGCGAACGCCAGGGTCTGGCCGAACTGACCGTAGACCGCCGGTGGTGTGGTCATGACTGACTCCGTTCCGTTAGGATCGACAGGTACCTGTCCACCTTAGGCAGATAGACAGGCGGCTGTCTAGTCATGACCGATGCGAAGCTGGGACCGGACTTTCCCGAGCGCCCGGTGATCGGGCTGCTGCTGCGGCTCGTCTACCAGCACTACGCGCAGGACATCGAGGTCGCGCTGCACGAGGCGGGCTTCGACGACGTCCGGCCGCCCGCCGGGAACGTGTTCCCGTTCGTGCCGCCGGAGGGCATCACCGTCTCGCGGCTGGCCGAGCTGGCCCAGGTGCGCAAGCAGTCGATGGCCCAGGCCGTCGATCAGCTGGAGCGCGCCGGCTACGTCGAGCGCCGCCCGAACCCCCGCGACCAGCGCTCCCGGCTGGTGTTCCTCACCGAGCGGGGTCGCGGTGTCCCGCCGGTCACGCACGCGGCGGCCAGGGGCGTGGAGGAGCGGTGGGCCGAGCTGACCAGCCCGGCCGAGTTCGAGGCGCTGCGCACCGCGCTCATGCGGCTGCTCACGGCGCTCCGGGACCAGCCGGACGAGTAACCGGTCAGGCGCCGGGGAAACCAGCGGGACGGGGCAGGCCGACGTGGTCGCGCAGGGTGGTCCCGGCGTACTCGGTGCGGGCCACGCCGCGCGCCTGCAGGATCGGCACCACGTGATCGACGAAGACCGCGAGCTGGTCGGGCAGGACGTTGGGCATCAGGGTGAACCCGTCCGCGGCCCCGGCCTCGTGCCAGTCGGTCATGAGCTGGGCCATGCCTTCCGGCGTGCCGGTGTAGTCCAGCCCGCCGGGCAGCGCGGACAGCTTCCGGGCGATGGCCCGGAAGGTGGCGGCCGGATCCTCGGCGGCCATCCGGTAGATCGAGGCGCCGAAGCTGGTCTTGGGCGCGGCGGCCAGCAGCTCGGGCGGGAAGGGCGCGTCGGGGTCGATGGCGGCGTAGTCCAGCCCGGCCAGGTTGGCCAGGTTGCGCCAGCGGAACTCGCCGCTGGCCGCCGCCTCCAGCTCGTCCCGGAGCGCTGCCGCCTCAGCGTCGGTGCTGGCGATGAGGAACGACAGGCCGGGCAGGACGCGAACGTGGTCCGGGTCGCGGCCGCGCTCGGCGGCCTGGGCGCGCAGCTTCTGGCGGAACGCGACCCCGGCGGGGATGTCGGCCAGCGGCGTGAACACGGCGTCGGCGTACCGGGCGGCCAGCGCCATGCCGGGCGGGGACGATCCGGCCTGGGTGAGGAACGGGTGGCCCTGGGGCGAGCGGGGGAACGGCAGGTAGCTGGAGACGTCGAAGTACCGGCCATGGTGGCGGGGCGGGCGCAGCCGGGCGGGATCGGCCCACTGGCCGGTGGCACGGGACATGACCGCGGCGTCGTCGGCCCAGGCATCCCACAGCTCGAGCACGACCTCGACGAACTCGCCGGCCCGGTCGTACCGGTCGGCGGCCGGCGGATGGGGCTGGTCGCCGAAGTTGCCCGCGGCGGCGGGCTCGACCGTGGTGACGATGTTCCAGCCGGCCCGGCCGTGGCTGAGGAAGTCCAGCGTGGCCACCCGCCGGGCCACATCCCACGGGTAGCTGTAGGTGGTCGACACGGTGGCGATCAGCCCGACCTGCTCGGTCGCGGTGGCCACCGACGACAGCAGCAGCAGCGGGTCGAAGCCGGCGCCGGGCAGGAACTCCGACCGGAACTCGGCCACGCCGGGGCTGTCGGGCAGGAAGATGGAGTCCAGGATGCCGCGCTCGGCGGTCCGGGCCAGGTCGATGTAGTACCGCGGGTCCAGGACCCCGGCGGGGTCGGCCGGCGACACTCGCCAGGCTGCCTCGTGGTAGCCGGAGTTGCGCAGGTAGCAGTTCAGGTTGAGGTAACGCCGCGGGGTGGTCACCAGGCTCCCTTACATGTCCAGGACGAGGTCGGTTTTCGGCTGGGTACAGCAGATCAGCACCTGGCCGTCGGCCGGGGGCTCCAGCGGCTCGGGGGAGTAGCTGATGTCGCCGGACAGCAGCGGGGTGACGCAGGTGTGGCAGACGCCGGTGCGGCAGCTCCACCGGGTGGGCACGTCGCAGGCGTCGGCCAGGTCGAGCACGCTGGGCCAGGACGGCCCGAACCGGGTGGAGATGCCGCTGCGGGCAAAGGTGACCAGCGGCCCGGCCGCGGCGGGCCCCTCGGGCTGGTGCGGTGGCCGCCGAGCCTGGGCGGTCAGGCCGGGGTTGACCGACGGGAGCGCGCCGAACAGCTCGGTGTGGATGCGGGCCGGGTCGAGGCCGGCCGCGGTCAGGGCATCGCGCATGTCGGTCATGAAGGAGGCCGGCCCGCAGATGTAGGCGCTGCCGCCGGAGGGCAGGCCGAGCGCGGTGAGCTGGTCCGCGGTCAGGCGGCCGGCCACGGCGTGGACGCGCTCCGGCGGCGGGCTGGCCTGGCTGTAGAACACGTGCTCGCGGGCGTGCGGCAGGCCGGTGAGCAGGTCGTTGGCCTCGGCGGCCAGCGGATGCTCTTCCGGCCGGCGGGCGCCGTAGATCCACCAGATGTCGCGCTGGCTGCCGGCGGCGGCCAGCTGGTGCAGCATGGCCAGCACGGGGGTGACGCCGATGCCCGCGGAGATCAGCAGCACCGGCTCGGTGCCGTCGCCCAGGACGAAGTCGCCGCGCGGGGCGGCCGCGTCCAGAGTGGACCCTTGTTTGAGATGACTCTGCAAATAGGTGCTGGCAATACCGTGCGGTTCCTGCTTCACGCTGATCCGGTAGGCAGCGGCACCGGGCGCGGAGGACAGCGAGTAGCTGCGCACCGGGGCGGGCGTGGCGGCGCCGGCGACGCGCAGGGTCAGGTACTGGCCGGCCTGGGCCGCGGGCAGCGGGGTCCCGTCGGCGGCGGAAAGGTAGATCGAGGACACGGTCGCGCTCTCGGTCACCACCCGGTTCACGACCAGCGGCCGGAAGCCGGCCAGGCCGGCCCGGCCGGGGCGGCGGGCTGGAGCAGGTCGCGGAAGGACTGCTGCCAGCCCGGGCTCAGGGCCGGGATGTCGGTGGCGTCGCGCAGCCGCTGGCTGTCCCGGCCGGGCAGGTAAAGCAGCGCGTCGGTGTCGGCCACGGTGAGCGCGTGCGGGCCGGTCCTGGTCTTGACGATCTGGTCGCCGGCCTGGACCCGGCCCTCGGCGATCACCCGCATGTAGAAGCCGGGGCGGTGGTGGCTGACCAGCAGCGCGGGCAGCTCGGGCTGGCCCAGCCGCATCCCGACGCGGTAGCAGGTGACGCGCGGCTGGGTGACCTCGAACTCGGCCTCGCCGATGCGGTACCGGTCGCCGACGCAGACCTCGTCGTCGGGCAGCCCGTCGATGGTCAGGTTCTCGCCGAAGCTGCCGTAGCTCAGGTCGTCCCGGCCGAAGTGCCGGGCCCAGTGCCGGTAGGAGTCGATCTGGTAGACCAGCACGGCCCGCTGCTCGCCGCCGTGGCCGTTGAGGTCGCCCTGGCCGTCCCCGTCGATGTTGAGCCGGCGGACCATGGCCGGGCCGTCGACAGGCTGCTTCCACACGCCGGTGTACACGGTCTTGCCGTGCCACGGCACGTCCTTCGGCTTCCCGACGTTCACCGACAGCACGGTCACGACGGCTCCTTCATGTCTCTAACCTTCTCACATCAGTTAGCCGGTTACTGATGAGGCTAGGCAGGTGTGTCGTAACCTGTCAAGTGAGTTATGCTGGTTAGGTGAGCGAGGGAAGGGCGGCGGTCATGCCGGACCCGATGCCGGGCGCGATGCCGGACGAGGACTTCCTGCTGGCCCTGCTCAACAGCACGCCGGTCATCGACGGCGTACCCGCCGACGACCTGGCCGACCCCGTGCGGGCCCGCGGCTGGCTGGCCAGCGCCGGCGGCCAGGGCACGGACGCCGAGCTGGCCCGGGTGCGGGAGGTCCGCCAGGCGCTCCAGGCGGTCGTGCGCGGGGACCAGCCGCCGGCCGTGCTGGGCCCGGCCCTGGACGGCGCGGCCTGCGCCCCGGCCATCGCCGACGGCCAGGTCAGCTGGACTCTCCGCGTCGCCCCGGACCGGGAGCTGGCCGTCCGCGCCGTGCTGGCCTGGGACGCCCTGGCCCGGAACCGCCCCGGCCGGCTGCGCCCGTGCGCCAACGACGAGTGCCGCCTGTTCCTCATCGACCGCACCCGGGCGGGCACCGCCCGGTGGTGCTCCATGGCCCTGTGCGGCAACCGGATGAAGGCCCGCCGCCACTACCAGCGCGCACGGGGCACGTCGTAGCTGATGGCGGTACCTGGCTAGTCATCATCACTCCGTCGTACCCCACCGTGAGCTCTAGCCGCCCGGCAGCAGCCGGGCCACGGTGTCCAGCAGCAGCCCGACCAGCTCGGTGAAGCGGGTGTCGGGATCGCCGAAGATCACGAAGCCGGCCTCGGCGGCCAGCGGCGCGTCCTGCGGCCCGATCAGCTCGGCCCGGCGGCTGGGGGAGTACCGGTCGTCCCCGGCCGCCGTCACCTGGGCCACCGCCTGCTCCTCGACGCAGAAGCCGATGGTGAAGTCGTGCAGCAGGACCAGGGCCCGGGTGGCATCGGGCAGGGTGAAGCCCTGGCGGGTCAGGCTCGTGAAGGTGATCTCCTGGCGCCGCGGCACGTCCGGGTCGGTCAGCGTGGTGCCGCTGAACGCCTTGGCCCCGTCGCGGTGGGCCAGCAGTTCCCGGCGCACCGTGACGGCGTAGGTGGTCATCAGCTCGCGCCAGGGCAGGTCGGCGGGCAGCCCGGCCATCACCTCGCCGATCTGCCGCCAGATCTGGGTCGCCATCTCGTCGAGCAGCGCCTGCTTGTTGCGCACGTGCCAGTACAGCGCGGGCGCCTGCACCCCCAGCCGGGCGGCCAGGGCGCGCACCGTGAGCCCGTCCATGCCCGCGTCATCGAGCAGGCCGAGCGCCGCCTGCACGATTCCCGCCTTGGTCAGTCCGCCGGACATGGTTTGACAGCTTAACAGTGTTAAGGCACGCTAGGGTCATCGGTACTTAACAACGTTAAGGAGGCGGCCGGCATGAAGGCGGCGGTTCTGTACTCGGCGGACTCGGATCCGGTCTACGACGACTTCGACGAGCCGGCCGCCGGGCCGGGCACCCAGCTCGTCGAGCTGGCGGCCGCCGGCATCCACCACGTGACCCGGTCGGTGGCGGCCGGCCGCCACTACAGCCGGGCGGGCGCCTTCCCGGTCATCCCCGGCCTCAACGCGGTCGCCCGCACGGCCGGCGGCCAGCTGGTCTTCACCGCGTCGGCGCCGCCGCCGCACGGCACGCTGGCCGAGCGCATCGTCTCGCCCGACGCCATGCGGTTCCCGCTGCCGGCCGGCGCCTCGCCCGAGGCCGTGGCCGCGGGCGTCAACCCCGGCATGGCGTCCTGGCTGCCGCTGCGGGCCCGCCAGGCCGAGGCCGGGCCGCTCGGCACGGTGCTGGTGCTGGGCGTCACCGGCATGTCCGGGTTCCTGGCCGCGCAGAATGCCCGGCTGCTCAGGGCCGCCCGCGTCGTCGGGGCCGGCCGCAGCCCGGCCGGCCTGGACCGCGCCGCCGCCGCGGGCGCCGACACCATCGCCCTGACCGGCGATCGCGACGCCGACGCCCGGGCCCTGGCCGGGGCCCTGGACGGCGAGGCGCCGGGACTGGTGCTGGACTTCGTCTGGGGACCCGTGGCCGAGACCGCGTTCGCCGCCCTCGGCCGCCAGGCCTTCGGCCAGGACGGCGCCATCAACAGCGCCATCAAGTACGTGCAGATCGGCGCGCTGGGCGGGGCCGAGGCCGCCGTCCCCTCCGCGCTGCTGCGCAGCCAGAAGCTGACCATCTCCGGCAGCGGCGCCGGCTCGGTCTCCCCGGCCGAGATCAAGGCCCAGATCCCGGAGTACATCAAGCTCATCGCCGACGGCTCGGTCCAGGTGCCCTACCGGACCTTCCCGCTGTCCGACATCGGCGCGGCCTGGACCGCCTCGGCGCAGGCCGGCCCGCGCGTGGTCGTCATCCCCGGCTGACCCGGCCCGCGCAGGTCAGGCGGACCGGAACCGGCCGACCTCGAGCACCTCGATGGCCACGTCGCGGTCGGCCGACCAGCGTCGGATCGGGTCATCGGCGGCGCTGGCGTCGCGGACGAAGAACACCAAGGTGTGCTCGGTGCGGCCCACGCCAAGGATGCCGTCCTGGCCGACCAGCGAGTCCATGGCCTCGGCCCGGGCGGCGTCGATCCGCTCCGGCTCGGTCACACGGGTCCCACCCCGAAGGCCGCCAGCGCCGGACCGATCGGCGAGGCCAGGGCGAGGTTCATCCTGTCGGCCACCCCGATGACCATTCCGACGAGTTGGTGACCCGACTCGGTGAGCAGCGCCGCGCCCGAGTCGCCCAGGGCTGCGAAGGGATCGGTGTCGCCCACGATTCCGTACTGGTCGATGAACAACGCGCAGGAGCCGACGGAGGGGAAATCCTGGCTGTAGGAGATCTTGTACCGGTAGGTGCCGGTCGTGTAGCCCGTCGTCCAGCCCTGCTTGGACACCCGGTCGCCGTAGGAAAGCGGCAGCCCGGTACCGCTGATGCTCCCGATCGAACGCACCCCCGAGGCCACGGCGGCCGGATGGCTCACCTCGGCGATCGCAGCGTCGACCTGGTTGCCGAAATAGCCGCCCAGCTTCAGGACGACGAAATCGGTGAGGGTGCCGATTGTGTCGCTCGATCCCCCGCCGTCGGCGGCGCCGGGCTGGCGCACAGTGTCGCGATTCGCGGTGCACTGGTTGATGCCCGCCAGGGTGTGGTTGCAGCCGAGCACGAAGTAGTCCAGTTGGTTCCGGACCAGGCAGCCGAGGGTGCCCGTGTCGCCGCCGAGTCCGTCGCCGGAGACGGAGTCGCCGCCCTAGGCCGGCCGGGCGGCCCGCCGGATGCGCCCCGTGACCACGGTCCTGATCGGCACCGGCGGCATCTTCATCCATTCTTGCAGTGGACCGGTGTCGAAATCGGCCTCCCTGCTCAGCAGGAGCAGCACTTCGCCGCCCGCGGCGGCCGAGGTGGCGATGCCCACCACCGGTCCGTCCTCGGACTGCCCCATCCGGTCGCTGAGCTGCCCGGCATACCGCCATTGGTCGGTGTGCCGCCGTCTCGGGGCGCGGAGGAGCAGGTCGGTCAGTCCCGCACGGACGGCGTCGAGGCCCGGGTCTTCGGCGACTGCCACCCATGGCTCCTTCCTCGCGATCTCGCTGATCGGCGCGGTCGCGTTACTCGTGACTGTACGTTCACGAGGCCTTGGTGGTGCCCAGCCCGGTGAGCGCCTGGCGCGTACCGTACGCGGCCAGGCCCCAGATCACTAGCCCAATCCAGTCCGACGCCTGGGCGCCGAACGTGGGGTTGTCCAGGTAGGTCGTCTTGAAGCCGATCGCCAGCAGGGTGATGGCGATGACGGCGGTCGCGGCCGGGCCCAGCAGCCAGGCGGCCGCGGCGGTCACCGACGGCGACGTCAGCACGGCGGTCCACCCGCCAGATCCGGCGGGTGGTACCAGGATGGGCCGGACCAGCTGCGGCAATCCGATGCCTGCGGCGACGGCCTGTCCCGCCGGGGTGGCCAGCGGGCCGCCGGGTGCCTGCTCCAGTCGGCGGTAAGCAGCCTGAGCGTCGGCCATCGGCCCGGCCAGGTCCGGTGCAGCCTGGGTTGGGTCGGGTGACACCTGGTTCAGCGCGGCCTGCACGGCCCGGGCCGCGGCGAGGAAATCCTCGTAAGGCTGGCCCAGGCGGCTCGCGGTTTGGGCTCGGTTCTGCAGCGACTCGATCGAGTCCAGTACCTTGTGCGCGACATCGAACTCGTCGCGAGCCTGGTAAACGCCGGCGAGCGGCACATCGTAGGGAGCCTGAAAGGCCCGGATGGCCGTGGCTACCTTGGCGACCGCCCCGTCCACCCGCCGCTTCCAGACCATCAGCTTGTCGAAGTCAGGGGTGCGCAGTACCTCATCCTGGACGTCGCGGCACTCCGCAAGCGCGTCGATCCCCTTCATCAGCGCGTCCAGATGCTGCTTCGCTATGGCCAGGTTGTCATTCCGCTCGCTGCGGATCTGGGGCCAGCGCTCCAGCAGGATGATGCGCTCATTGGCCGGCAGCGCCTTGACCTTGGTGTTGAAATCGGTAGCTTGCCGGTCGAACCTCGCTCGGGGCAGTAGCCTGCCGCCGATCCAGGCCAGCCCCATGCCGAGCAGGACCGCGACGATCAGCACGAGGAGCGGAAGAACCGGCCCGGCACGAACCTGGATCTCGACGGGCACATCCAGAGCATCCGCGCCGCTGGAGACGCCGGCCACCAGGGCTCCGGTGTAGTCGTCCGCCCGCAGCGAGCGGCCCAGGCTCACCGTGACTGTGCTCGGCTGGGCGGTGCCTTTGGTGGAGACACTAATCATCTTGCCGGTAAACGTCTGCAGCTGGCCGTTCTGAGCTCCCTGGAGCAACAGGTAGCGACGGCCCAGACTCAGTTCATGGCCGGGAGTGGCGGGCCCCGTCCGGCGGAGCGCGATAATCACCTCCTGATCGGCAGATGTGCCGACCAGGAAGCAGGTCCAGGTCCACCTGCAGTTAGTCACCTGCAACGAGGTCTTCTCGGTCACTGGCGCAAATGACGGCAATTCGGCCGAGGTAGTGAGCGAGGGTGTATCTCGCCCTGATGCCGTCGAAGCTGACGAATATGACGATTCCCACACGGAAATGCCGATAACAGTGAGTACCGCGGCGGCGAATCCTAGTAAGCGCAGGCGACTCACCGGGCATTGATATCGCTCATTCGGTGCTTGCGCAACCGAGGCATTCTCACCAGTGCCTTACAGTTAGCCGTGATCCGCCCGGGCGAAGCGCTCGTGACCGAGCACGGCCAGCAGCTGCAGCTTCTCGTAGCCCTCGGTGTGCGGGGGAGCGGTGAGCACCAGCAGCGCCTGGGACTGGTCCTCGGTGAACAGCACCTGGCAGTCCAGCTCGATCGGGCCCAGCTCGGGGTGGATGAGGATCTTGTGGTCCGCGAAGCGCCGGGCCACCTCGTGCCGCTCCCACAGCGCGGCGAACTCCGGGCTCACCTTCCGGAGGGCTCGCACCAGCTCCCCGGCGGGCGAGTTCGCGCCCATGGCGCCGTAGGCGGCGCGCAGGTTGGCCACCTGGGCCCGGCTCTGCCGGTCGCGGTCGCCGGTGGGGTAGCGCCGCCGCTCGGCCGGATCGGTGAACCAGCGGTAGATCTCGCTGCGGGCCAGGCCGGTGTATCCCGACTTGTCGCCCAGCAGCGCGCTGGCCAGCTGGTTCTGCACCAGCGTCTCGCCGAGGCTGGACAGGATCAGCGCCGGGGTGTCGGCCAGCCGGTCCAGCACCCGCAGCAGCGCGGGCGCGACGTGCGTGGCCGCCGACACCGACGTCGGCGGGTTGTGCCCGGCCATCTGGAACAGGTAGTCGCGCTCGTCGCCGGTCAGCCGCAGGGCGCGGGCCAGCGAGGCCAGCATCTGCTCGCTGGGCTGCGGGCCGCGCTGCTGCTCCAGCCGCGTGTAGTAGTCGGCCGACATCGAGGCCAGCGCGGCGACCTCCTCGCGCCGCAGCCCGCGGGCCCGGCGGCGGGCGCCCGGGGGCAGCCCGACGTCGGCGGGCTGGAGCCCCTCCCGGCGACGGCGCAGGAAGGCGGCGAGCGCGGCGCGGTCCATGCCTCCATTATTCGGGCTGGCCGGGGGGTGAGCCAGGGATCGCCGATCCCCCGATAACCGCTCTCTGCCCCGGTCAGCGCCCACCGGCCAGACTCGGGAGCATGAACATCTCCGGAAACACCATCTTCATCCCCGGCTCCACCAGCGGCATCGGGCTGGCCCTGGCCGTCGCGCTCCAGGCCAGGGGAAACACCGTGATCATCGGCGGCCGGCGGGCCGACCTGCTGGCCCAGATCGCCGCGGAGCACCCCGGCCTGGACACGGTCGAGATCGACACCGCGGATCCGGCCAGCATCGCGGCGGCCGCCCGCGAGGTGCTGGGCCGGCACCCGGACCTCAACGTCCTGGTCACCATGGCGGGCATCATGCGCGTCGAGGACTGGCGCCAGCCCGAGTCCTTCCTGGCCTCGGCCGAGTCGGTGGTGACCACCAACGTGCTCGGCCCGATCCGGCTGATCGCGGCGTTCATCGAGCAGCTCAGGTCCCGGCCGGACGCCACGGTCATGACGGTGTCCTCGGGCCTGGGGTTCGCGCCGCTGCGGGTGACGCCGAGCTACAACCTGTCGAAGGCCGCGATCCACATGCTCAGCGAGTCGCTGCGGCTCCAGCTCGCCGACACCAGCGTCAGGGTCGTCGAGCTGGAGCCGCCCTCGGTCCGCACCACGCTGCTGCCCGGACAGGAGCGCAGCGAGTTCGCGATGCCGCTGGACGAGTTCGTGGCCGAGGTCATGAAGCTGCTCGAGGCGCAGCCCGAGGCCACGGAGATCCAGGTCGAGCGGGTCAAGTTCCTGCGCTACGGCGAGGCCCGCGGCGACTACGACCAGGTCGTGGCCACGCTCAACGCCGCGGACCCGCACGGCAGCTAGCCTCGCCGGGCCGGGGCCAGCGCGGCGGCCGCCACCCCGACGGCCGCGGCGGCCGCCGCCGTCCACTCGGCGGGCCGGAACCCGGCGATGAACGAGGCGGGCGTGGCGTAGCTGCCGTGGGCGGCGAACACGGCGGCCAGGATGGCGATGCCGAAGACCCCGCCGAGCGCGTTGAGGGCGTTGTTGGTGCCGACCGCCAGGCCGACCCCCTCGGGCGGCACCGACCCGGTGACGGCGTTGGCCACGGTGGGGAAGCCGATGCCGATGCCGACGCCCGCCACGACCAGCGGCGCGACGAGCGTGCCGTAGCCGGTGCCCGGCTGGGTGACGGCGGCCAGCCAGGCCAGCCCGGTGGCCTGCAGGACCAGCCCGGCCACCATGAACGGCCGGTTGCCGATCCGGTCGGCCAGCGCGCCGGCCAGCGGGGAGACCACCATGGGCGCGGCCATCCAGACCAGGATCCGCAGGCCGGCCTGGAGCGGGGAGTAGCCGAGCCCGATCTGGAACAGCTGGGTGATGAAGAACAGCGACCCGATGACCGACATGAACTGGAAGAAGATCACCGCGTTGGCGGTGGCGAAGCCGCGGACGCGGAAGTAGGCCAGCGGCAGCATCGGGTAGCGGGTGCGCCGCTCCCGGACCAGGAACGCGGCGATGAGCGCGGCCCCGGCGGCCAGCGAGCCGATCACCTCGGCGCTGTCCCAGCCGGCGCCGGGCGCCCGCACCGGCGCCCAGGTCAGGGCGAACAGCCCGGCCCCGGCCAGCGCCATGCCGGGGAGGTCGAGCTGCCCGCGGGAGCCGCGGCTCTCGCGCAGCCGGGCCGCGGACAGGGCGGCCACCGCCAGCCCGACGGGCACGTTGATCCAGAAGATCCACTGCCAGGACAGGCCCTGCACCACGGCGCCGCCCAGGACCGGGCCGGACGCGACGCCGAGGCCGGTCAGGGCGCCCCAGATGCCGATGGCCGCGCCGCGCTTCTCGGCCGGGAAGGCGTCGCTGATCAGCGTCAGGGTGAGCGGCAGCAGCAGGGCCGCGCCGCCGCCCTGGACGGCGCGGGCGGCGATCAGCACCCCGGTGCTGGGCGCCAGGGCGGCGAAGGCCGACCCGGCCACGAAGACGAGCAGGCCGGTCACGTACATGCGGCGGCGGCCGAACCGGTCGCCGAGCGCGGCGCCGGTGAGCATCAGGCAGCCGAAGACCAGGTTGTAGGCGTTGATGGTCCACTCCAGGTCGGCCAGGCTGGCCCCCAGGTGGGCGCGCATGGTGGGCAGCGCGGTCGCGACGACCACGATGTCGAGGGCGGACATGAACGCCCCCATCCCGGCCAGCGCGAGCGTCCAGCCCGGCCGGGCCCGGCCGGGCACCGGTGGCCGGCGAACCAGTGGCCGGCGAGCCAGTGGCCGGCGACCCGGCGGCCGGGCCGCGCCTGGCGCTGGGGGCCGCCGGGGCGGCGGACAGTTCTGACATGGTCATGCTCCTTGTGAGATCGGCCCGGATCGGGCGGGGCCGGGTCGCGGCCCTGAAGAGGTAGACCAGCGGGATGGGGCCGGGTCGCCGGGTG
The DNA here is from genome assembly GCA_963822485.1 of uncultured Actinomycetota bacterium. Taxonomy (GTDB): domain Bacteria; phylum Actinomycetota; class Actinomycetes; order Streptosporangiales; family Streptosporangiaceae; genus DASUBV01. The sequence goes on along the minus strand of CAWGHW010000037.1, from coordinate 1,113,980 downwards.
GGCGGCCGTTGTTTGTCGTCGTGGTCCTGACGGGCTCAGGCCGCGCGGCAGCCGCAGGTCGCGAGGGTCGCCGGCAAGGCAAACCGGGCGAACAGCGCCGGGTCGAGGAAGATGACCAGCCGCGCGATCCCGGTCCCGGCCAGGGTCGCCACGATCACGGCGTGGGCCCGGCAGGCGCCGCCGGGGTCGCGCTCGTAGGCGGCGAAGGCCGGCTGCCCGTTGGCCCGGGTGGGCACCAGGGCGAACCGGCCGGCCTCGGTGAGCACCTTCGCCCCGAGGAACCTGGTCACGACGTCCCGGCCGGCGAACCAGGTGGCCAGCGGCGGCATCTCCAGGACCACGTCCGCGCGGAGCAGCTCGGCCAGCGCGCCGGCGTCGCCGGCCTCGAATGCGGCGGCGAACCGGTCCAGCAGCGCGCGGCGGGCGGGCTCGGCGGGCTCGGCCACCTCTTCCTCGGCGGGCAGCACGCGGGCCAGGTGAGCGCGGGCGCGGCGCAGGCTGCTGTTGACGGCCGTGGTGGTGGTGTCGAGCAGGCCCGCGACCTGGGCGGCGGGCCAGTCCAGCACGTCGCGCAGGATCAGCACGGCCCGCTGCCGGGCCGGCAGGTACTGCAAGGCCGCGATCATGGCCAGCCGGATGCCTGGCCGGCCGGCGGCCACCGCGGCCGGGTCGCGCCCCTGGCCGGCCGGCAGCGCGCCGGCCGCCAGCGCGTCGGGCAGCGGCCGCAGCCAGGGCACCTCGAGGGCCGGGGCCAGCGGAGCGCCGGGGTCGCCGGACGGGGCACCCAGGCCGGAGGGCAGCGGCCGGCGGCCCCGGCGCTCGGCCGCGGTCAGGCAGGCGTTGGTGGCGATCCGGTACAGCCAGGTCCGGACCGAGGATCGGCCCTCGAACCGGCCGTAGCCGCGCCAGGCCCGCAGGTAGGTCTCCTGCACCACGTCCTCGGCCTCTTCCACCGAGCCGAGCATCCGGTAGCAGTGCGCGAGCAGCTCGCCCCGGAACTGGCCGGCCACGGCCATGAACTCGTCGGCGGCCGTCGTCGTCGCCTGCGGCATCGTCCCTCCCGGCTCCGGCCGTCTCCCGTGATGGCCGTCTGCCGGTACCGATCCATCGCGCGGCCGGGACTCACCGGCCGGCGGCCTCGCGCAGCGCCGCCAGCGTCGCGCTGATCGCCGGCCGGCGCGCGGCGGTGCTGCGCCAGAGGGCGTAGATGTTGCGGCGCAGGGATGGCCGGACCGCGATCATGTGCACGCCCGCGGGCACCTGGCCGCGGCCGAGCCGGGGCATCACGGCGACGCCCAGGCCCGCGGCGACCAGGGCGAGCTGGGTCGCGTACTCGTTGGCCGTGTGCGCGATGCGCGGCTCCAGGTCAGCCGAGCGCAGCGTGAACGTGAGCCAGTCGTGGCAGGAGGTGCCGGGCGTGCCGCAGATCCACGGCCCCGGCCCGAGCTGGTCCAGGTCCACCGCGCGATCGCCCTGCTCCCTGGCCTGCCGGGCGAGCGGATGGGTGTCCGGCACGGCGATGTCGGCCCGGTCCTCCAGCAGCAGGGTCCGGGTCAGCCCGTCGGGCGCGGACAGCGGGGCGTTCGACCAGTCGTGCGCGATGACCAGGTCGACCGCGCCCTGGACCAGGGCGGGGACCGACTCGCTGGAGTCGGCCTCGGTCAGCTCGACGTGCAGCGCGGGGTGCGCGGCGGCCAGGCGGCCCAGCGCCGGCGCGGCCAGCCCGCGGGTGGCCGTGGGCAGGCAGGCCAGCACCAGCCGCCCGGCCACGGCGCCCGCCTGGGCGTCCACGTCGGCCTGGGCCTCCTCGGCCATGGCCAGGATCGCGCTGGCGTGCCCGGCCAGCAGCAGCGCCGAGTCGGTCAGCCGGATGCCGCGCCCGCTGCGCTCGACCAGCGTGGTGCCCGACTCCCGCTCCAGCCGGGCCAGCTGCTGGGAGACCGCCGAGGTGGTGACGTGCAGCTCGGCGGCGGCCGCGGTGACCGATCCGTGCCGGGCCACGGCTTGCAGGACGCGCAGGCGCTCGAGGTTCAACACGTTAGTAACGCTACGACATGATCGGCAGAATAATTAACTTGTCCTACGAAGCTTCATCGGCCAGATTAGCGGCATGAGCTGGCGGATGCAGTACCTGACGCTGACGCTGATCTGGGGCCTGAGCTTCCTGTTCATCAAGGAGGGCCTGCACGCCTTCGCGCCGCTCCAGATCACCCTGGGGCGGGTCGCGATCGGCGCGGCCGCGCTGCTGCTGGTGCTGCTGGCCCGCCGGGAGCGGCTGCCGCACGGCGCGCGGACCTGGGGCCACCTGGCCGTGGCGGCGGTGCTCAACAACGTGATCCCGTTCAGCCTGTTCGGCTACGCGGAGCAGCGGATCCCGTCCGCGCTGGCGGGCATCTGCAACGCCAGCGCCCCGTTGTTCGCCGCGGTGGTGGCGTTCGCCATGCTGCCCGACGAGCGGCTGACCCGGCGGCGAGCGCTCGGGCTGGTGACCGGGTTCGCGGGCGTGTTCGTGGTGCTCGGCGCGTGGACCGGACTGGACGGCAGCGACCTGACCGGCGCGCTGCTGGCCCTGGCGGGCGGGCTCTGCTACGGGATCGGCTTCCCTTACACCCGCCGCTTCCTCACCACCACCGGCCAGTCCAGCCTGTCCCTGGCCGCCGGCCAGCTGCTGTGCGCCACCGTGGTCCTGGCCGTGGTCACCCCGCCGCTGACCAGCGCGCCCGTGCACTGGCCGGCCACCGCCGTGCTCAGCGTGCTGCTGCTCGGGGCGCTGGGCACCGGCATCGCCTACCTGCTGAACTACGGCATCATCTCGGCCGCGGGCGCGACCATCGCGACGACCGTGGGCTACCTGATGCCGCTGGTCGCCGTGGTGGCCGGCCTCGTCGTACTGGGCGAGCGGCTGACCTGGAACGAGCCGGCGGGCGCGGTCATCGTCGTGGCCGGCGCGGCGCTGACCCAGCTGCGGCCGGGCTCACGCCGGGCGGCCCGGGCCGACCCGGTGCCAGATGCCGGGGTAGTCGGTGACCCAGCCGTCCCGGTCGACGCGCAGGTCCGAGCGGAACGAGCCTGACTCGTAGCGGTACCGGGCCCCGCCGGGCTGCTCGCCGTCGTCCAGCAGCGTGTAGCGCTGCCGGACGGCCCGGACCTCGAGCTCGGGAACGCTGACGTAGGCCACCGCCAGGTCGTGCGCGTCACCGGGCGACCAGGCGATGCGGCGGATCGGCAGCGTGTTGGTCAGCGGCGTGCAGTTGATGTCGATGTCCGTGCACCCGGACAGGTCGGGCCGCGGCTGACCGCCGGCCGTCCAGCTCCCGGCGCCGTCGGCGGACACGGCCAGGTCCCGGTGGCCGGCGGCGCCGGTCACGCTGATGTCCAGCCCGGTGAACCGCCAGCCCGCGTCGCACCGGAGCTGGTACCGGACCGTGACCAGTTCCTCCTCGGCCATGATGAGCTGCCCGTCCGCCCGGTACCCGGTCGCGCTGGCCGTCACGATCACGTGCTCCAGGCCCGGCCAGGGCTCGGCCATCCATCCGAGGTCAGCGGACATCCGGCGTCGCCTCCGTGAGTTAGGCAGCCGGCCAAGGTAACCGGCTATTCGATTAGCAAGTTACTCCTGACCGCGGCGGGCCTGCAACCGGTATATTCGTTAGGTGGTTACATCACAGGACGCCCCGGGCCAGGCCGCGCCCGGAGCGCTGGAGCCGGTGCGCGAGCTGCTGAACAGCTGGCTGATCCCGAACGACTCCCGGCGGCCGGCCGACGAGCTGGGCGCGCTGGCCGTTCGGCGGGGCTGGACCGGGCCGGAGGCGGCGCTGGTCCGCGAGCTGCGCGATGACCTGCGGCGCGTCGTGGAGGGCGAGGCGGCCGCGGCCGGCCTGGACGGCTGGATCACCCGGCTGGACCTGCGCCCCTCGGTGGCCGGGAGCGAGATCGCGTACCGCCACCAGGGCGGCCCCGCCGGCGACGTGCTCGCCGCCGTCGTCGCGGCCGTGGGCGCCGGGACCTGGAAGCGGATGAAGGCGTGCCCCGACTGCCGCTGGGTCTTCTACGACAGCACCCGCAACGGCAGCAAGCGCTGGTGCCTGATGTACGCGGGCGGCCCTGACGGCCGGGCGTGCGGCACGATCGCCAAGGTGCGCCGGTACCGCGCCCGCCAGGCGTCGGCCGGCCAGGCCGCCGTCGACTAGGCCGGCCTACTCCTGAACTTGCATACTCATGCATGACACGGCATAATTTTGCGTGTGTCTAAGGTGATCACCTCGCTGCCCATCGGTGAGCGGGTCGGCATTGCCTTCTCCGGAGGGCTCGATACCTCTGTCGCCGTCGCATGGATGCGCGACAAGGGGGCCATCCCGTGCACCTACACCGCCGACCTCGGCCAGTACGACGAGAGCGACGTCAGCTCCGTCCCCGGCCGGGCCGCCTCCTACGGCGCCGAGATCTGCCGGCTGGTTGACTGCCGCTCGGCCCTGGTCGAGGAGGGGCTGGCCGCGCTGACCTGCGGGGCGTTTCACATCCGCTCGGGCGGCCGGTCCTACTTCAACACCACCCCGCTGGGCCGGGCGGTCACCGGCACGCTGCTGGTCCGGGCCATGCTCGCGGACAGCGTCCAGATCTGGGGCGACGGCTCGACGTTCAAGGGCAACGACATCGAGCGGTTCTACCGCTACGGGCTGATGGCCAACCCGAACCTGCGCATCTACAAGCCGTGGCTGGACGCCGCCTTCGTCAGCGAGTTCGGCGGCCGCCGGGAGATGAGCGAGTGGCTGGTCGCCCGCCGCCTGCCCTACCGCGACAGCGCCGAGAAGGCTTACTCCACCGACGCCAACATCTGGGGCGCCACCCACGAGGCCAAGACCCTTGAGCACCTCGGCAACGGGGTCGAGACGGTCGAGCCGATCATGGGCGTGCCGTTCTGGGACCCGGCGGTGGAGATCGCGCCGGAGACCGTCACGATCGGCTTCGAGCGCGGCCGGCCGGTCACGATCAACGGCGCCGAGTTCGCCACGCCGGTCGAGCTGGTCATGCGGGCCAACGCCATCGGCGGCCGGCACGGCCTGGGCATGTCCGACCAGATCGAGAACCGGATCATCGAGGCCAAGAGCCGGGGCATCTACGAGGCACCCGGCATGGCGCTGCTGCACGCCGCCTACGAGCGGCTGGTCAACGCGATCCACAACGAGGACACCCTGGCCAACTACCACGCCGAGGGACGCCGGCTCGGGCGGCTGATGTACGAGGGCCGGTGGCTGGACCCGCAGGCGCTGATGCTGCGCGAGTCACTCCAGCGCTGGGTCGGCGCCGCCGTGACTGGCGAGGTGACCCTGCGGCTGCGCCGCGGCGAGGACTACTCGATCCTCGACACCACCGGCCCCGCGTTCAGCTACCACCCGGACAAGCTGTCCATGGAGCGGGTCGAGGACTCCGCGTTCGGCCCGCTGGACCGGATCGGCCAGCTCACCATGCGCAACCTCGACATCGCCGACTCGCGGGCCAAGCTCGAGCAGTACGCCGGGCTGGGCATGGTCGGCGCGGCGCACGCGCAGCTCATCGGGACCACCTCGCGGACCGAGCTGGTGGGCGAGATGCCGTCCGGCGGCGCCCAGGTCATCGCCTCGCGCGGCGAGGTAGACAAGGACGACGAGCTGCTCGACCGCGCGGCCATGGAGTCCGGCACCGACTAGCTACGTCCGCCTAACGGTGTCCGGCATGCAGCATCGGCACCTGCGGCGCCGCCCTGCTCAACCCGAGCTAGACTCTGTGCTAAACAGCGACTAGATGCTGTGCTAAAACGAGGTTACACGGCGTGCTAAATGATGATTGAGTTCTCTCATGCCCGAGTACTTGCCGCGTCTCGTCGACCCACTGCTCGGCGAGCTGCTAGCTGATCACCCCGCCGTCCTGGTCGTAGGTCCGCGTGCCTGCGGCAAGACGACCACGGGTCGCCGACATTGCCAGGAGCGGCTCCGGCTGGACCGGCCGGCTGAGGCTGCAGTTGTACGCGCGGATCCTGACGCCGCTCTGGCCGATGGCCCCTTCCCGCTGCTGATCGATGAGTGGCAGGTGGTGCCCGAGGTGCTTGGCGCGGTTAAGCGGGCCGTCGATGAGGGGGCGGCAGCCGGCAGTTTCGTGCTGACCGGTTCCAGCCAGGCTGACCTGACCGCCGCTGGCTGGCCCGCCACTGGGCGACTGATCCGGGTCCTGATGTACGGCTTGGCGGAGCGGGAACTTGAGCATGGCTCGTCACAGCCGCCCGTCCTCGACCGGCTGCTGTCAGAAGGAGCGGAAGGGCTCTCGATGCCACCCGATCCTCCGGACATACGCGGCTATGTGGCACGGGCTCTGCGCGGCGGGTTCCCTGAAGCGGCTCTTGCATCCAGCGAACGAGCCTCACGACGGTGGTTGTCCAGCTATATCGACCAGCTTGTGTCCCGAGACGTGTCGCTGGTCGGCGCCGTACGAGACTCGATGCGCATACGGCATTACCTGCAGGCCATAGCCGCGAGCACCGCCGGGATGCCGACACTGAAGACTCTCACCGACGCAGTTGGAATTGATCGCTCGACCGCGAATGCCTACGATTCGCTGCTCGAGCGGCTGCTCATCACAGAGCGGCTGCCAGCTTGGTCCTCTAATCGGCTTAACCGCCTCATTCGCCTGCCGAAGCGGTACCTTGTCGATCCGGCATTCGTCGGCCCGTTGCTAGGCGTGGATGCCAGGGCCGTCCTCCGCGACGGTGACCTGCTGGGCAGGCTCCTTGATAGCTTCGTGATGGCGCAGCTGCGGGCCGAGTGCGCCGTGAGCGAATTCTCGCCACATCTATTTCATGTCCGCGATGCGAACGGCAGGCAGGAGGTGGATATTCTGATCGAATTCGGCGACGGCCGGGTCATTGGTATCGAAGTCAAGGCCGACGCTGCACCAGGACCAGACGCGGCAGCTCACCTGCGCTGGCTACGGGATGGGATCGGGGATCGGTTTGCGTTTGGCCTAGTCCTGCATACTGGTCCGCGACCCTTCCGGCTCGACGAGTCGATCGCTGCATTGCCCATCTGCTCCCTATGGGGCTAAGCGAGATGCTCAGTCTCAGGATCCTTGATGTTCAGCGTCAGCGGCCGCCGAGCACTCCGCGGACGATGGCCTGGCCCAAGGCCAGGGTGGCCTGCGGCGTGATCGCCTCCGGCGGCCCGGTGACCAGGGTCAGCAGCGTGCCCCCGAACAGCGTCATCAGCGCCTGGACCTGCCCGGGCGTGGTGGGCAGGCCGAGCGCGCGGTGCTCGGCCACGGTGGACTCCAGGGTGGCGATGCCGAGCTGGGCCAGCGCCCCGGCCAGCGCGGGCTGACGGCTGGCCTCCAGGGTCAGCTCGAAGACGGCCAGGTAGCGGGTGCGGTGCTGGGTCGCGGAGTCCAGCAGGTTCGCGCCGATCAGCTCGGCCAGCTCATCGCGGCTGACCGGGCCGGCCACCTCGGGCCGGGCCGCGGTCATGCCGGCCAGGTGGAGCTCGGCCACCCGGGCCGCGGCCGCGGTCAGCAGGTCCTCGCGGCGGGGGAAGTAGTTCGACGCGGTGCCCGGGGGCAGGCCGGCCTGCTCGTCGACCGAGCGGTGGCTCAGCTTGTGCATGCCGGCCGTGCCGAGGATCTCGATCGCCGCGTCGGCGAGCGCGTCCCGGCGGCGCAGGTTCCGCGGTGGTGCCATGACGGTACGCTACGATACTACAACGACAATAGTAGTATGCTCGTCGTGATATCAACGGTCGCGATATCAACGGCGAGCGGGAGGCGGGCCATGAAGGTACTGATCATCGGTGCGGGCATCGGCGGGCTGGCCGCGGCGCGGGCGCTGCGGGCGGACGGCCACGAGGTCGTCGTGTTCGAGCAGGCGCCCGGCCTGCGCCGGACTGGCGCGGCGGTGACGCTGTGGAGCAACGGCACCGGCATCCTCGGCGACCTGGGCGTGTCGCTCGACGGCGTCGGCGCACCGATTGACGTACTGGAGACCCGCGACCACCAGGGCAAGGTGCTGGCCAGCGTTGATGTCGCCCGCGCGGCGGCACGCTACGGCCACCCGCACATCTGCCTGCCCCGGCGGCGGCTGCTCGAGCGGCTGGCCGACGGCCTGCCGGGCGGCATGGTCACGTTCGGCCGCGCGTGCACCGGCGCCGCGCAGGATGGCGCGACGGTGCGGGCCACCTTCGCGGACGGCACGGCGGAGTCCGGCGACCTGCTCATCGCCGCCGACGGCCGCGGGTCCGTCGTGCGCGACCAGCTCTGGGGCGGCGACCCGGCCGAGCTCACCGGCTGGGCGACCTGGCAGGGCATCAGCCCGGTGCCGATCGACGTCACGTCCTCTCACCGCGGTGTCATGATCTCGGGGCGGGCCGGGTCCTGCGGCCTGATGCCCTGCGGGGAAGGGCTGCTGCAATGGTGGTTCGACCAGCGGTGGTCACCGGACGCGCCGCGGCCGGCCTCGACCGTGGCCGCCCTGCGGGAGCGGTTCGGCGGCTGGGCCGCGCCCGTGCCCGAGGTGCTGGCCGCCGTCACCGACGCGGACACCGGGTTCTTCCCGCACTATCGCCAGCGGGTCCCGCGGGCGTGGGGCACCGGCGCGATGACGGTGATCGGCGACGCGGCGCACTCGATGCCGCCGACCAGGGCCCAGGGCGCCAATCAGGCCCTGGAGGACGCCTGGGCCATGGCCCGCGCGCTGCGCGCCGCTCCTGACGTGCCGGCCGCGCTGCGCGCCTTCGAGCAGGAGCGGGCGCCCCGGGTGTCGGTGGTGGCCCGGCAGGCCGGGAGCGAGGACATCAACAAGCATGGCGTGCTGCTGGCCCGGCTGGTCCCGGACGGCCTGGCCGGCCGGTACTACACCCGCTTTCTGGGCCAGGTCAGCAGCTACCTGTCCAGCCGGGCCTCGGGCCGGGCCGGCTCGAACAGTTCCACCAGGTTGCCCGACGGGTCCTCGGCCAGGATCTGCTGACCGCCCACCCCGTGCACGATCTCGTTGCGGAAGCCGAACGCCCCTGGCCCGCAGGTCCGCGACCGTGGCGGCCAGGTCGGGCACCTCGATCGCGAACCGGTTCCAGCCGCCCGGCTCGGGGACGCTGCCGTCGGGCATGGCCTGGCCGCCGCCCGGCCCGCCGCCGGGCGCGCTGAGCACCAGCCGCAGGTCACCCAGGGTGAGCATGGCGAACGCCGGGCTTGGGTGCATCACCTCGGTGAAGCCCAGGCGGTCGCGGTAGAAGGCGATCGCCGCGTCGACGTCGTGGACGATGTACCGGACACTGACCGTTGCCATATGGCCATCGTGACACGGCGCTGAGGGCCTCGGCCGGGACCGGCGGCAGAGTCCTTTGTTAATCGTCTATCTGGACACGACGACCGGGCCGCGTTAGGAATGATGCGGACATCTCATGCTAAATGGCTCGATACACGGGAGGCTGAGCCAGATGAGCAAACTGCGGTTAGGCGCGGTGATGGTGGCCGCCGCGCTGGTCACGCTGACCATGGTGGCCGGCGGCTTACCGGCGGCGAGCCGCGCGGCGGCGAGCCGCGCGGCGGCGGTCACCGGAACAGCCGCGGTGACCGTGGCGGCTGAGGCGGGCAGCGCGCCGCCGGCGCCGCTGGTGTCGAACTACGAGACCGCGACCGGCAACTCGCTCGACCGGGACTGCGGCTGGAGCCGCCCGCTGCCGGGGAGCACGACGCAGAGCTTCTGGCTGTTCTGCGACACGGCCATCGACAGCACGCCGGGCACGCTGCTGTGCGGAGAGTGCTTTATCGCGGGCTCGACCGCGGCCGAGGGTCCGTTCAGCGCCGGGCTGGTGCCGGACACGCTGAGCGAGCTTCCGACGCCGCCGGCGACGCCGGCGCTGCCGGACAGCAACGAGCCGGAGCATTTCCTGGCCAACCCGACCGCGGCCAGCCTGAACTGCACGGCCAGCGGCGACTACGCGGCCCGGTGGGCGTCGGGCGTGGTCCAGGAGCCGTCGTCGGCGCATTCGGGCGACTTCCTGATCAGCTACACCAAGGTCTGCGTGGAGGGCAGCACCGGCACCATCCTGACCGACGGGTTCGGCGTGGTGGAGTACCACCCGTCGACCAACGCGCTGGGCACCTACCACGACGTGTTCACCGGGCAGAACCTGGAGGCCAGCGAGCCGCAGTGGCTGCTCGGCACCCCGGTGCTCGGCAGCGACGGCTACCTGTACCTGTACTCGGCCGCGTGCGCGGACCCCGGGCTCACCTGCCAGGGCGGCGGGAACGTGTTCCTGGCCCGGGTGCCGGCCAGCCCGTCGGACTGGGGGACCAGCGCGGACTACACCTTCTACACCGGCACCAGCGCCTCGGGCAGCCCGCAGTGGGGCGGCTACGCCAGCGCGGTCTCGGACGTGCCGTCGGCGGCCCCGGCCGGGGCCAGCGGGTGGACCGCGGACAACTACGCGGCCTACCCGGCCACCGGCCACCAGTACGTGGCCGTCGAGGAGACCAGCATCGGCGGCGACTACCAGGTCTGGTCGGCCAGCTCGCCGGCCGGGCCGTGGACGGTCATCCAGTCGGGCCGGCTGTGCGCGGCCGGCGACGGCTGCCACGCGCTCATCGGCCACCCGGAGCTGAGCACGTCCGCCGACCTGCTGGTGTCCTACTACAGCTCGGACGCCCACCACATCGAGGTGGCCGCGGTGCCCTGGTGAGGACCTCTTGCCCGGGCCGGACTGAAAGCGGATTCTAGCGGCATGCTGCGCAGGAAGCTCGACCTCGTGCCGGCGCCGGCGCGGGCGGCGCTGACCGGGCCAGGCGGCCCGTTTGAGCTGGCCACGGAGCCGGTCCGCGGCGTGCCGATGACGGTGTTCGCCCGGCGCGCCCCGCACCTGCCGGCCCACCTGCTGGCCGCCGCGGGCCGGCATCCGCAGCGGCCGTACCTGATGTTCCCCGGCCGCACGGTCAGCTACGGCGACGCCGTGCGGATCATCCCGCGGGTCGCCGCGGCGCTGCGCGAGCGGTTCGGGGTCGGCCGCGGCGACCGGGTCGCGCTGGCGGGCGCGAACAGCGCGGAGTACGCCCTGGCCCTGTGGGCGGTGGCCTGGCTGGGCGGGATCGCGGTCGGGCTGAACGGCTGGTGGACGGGCGCCGAGCTGGAGCAGGGGCTGGAGCTCACCGCGCCGTGCGCCGTGCTCGGGGACGAGCGCCGGCTGGCCCGGCTGCGGCCCGGCGCGGCCGGGCCGGGCGTGCCGGTCGTCGAGTTCGGCGAGCTCCCCGAGCTGGCCGCCGACGCGGCCGGCCGGGACCGCCCGGCGGCGGCCGTGGCCGATATCCGCGAAGACGACCCGGTGTCGATCCTGTTCACCAGCGGCACCACCGGCCGGGCCAAGGGCGCGGTGATCACCCACCGCGGCCTGGTCAACTTCGCCGGCGAGGCCATGATCCGCGGCGCGCTGGACGCGCTGCACGGCCGCGGCTGCGACCCCGGCCCGGCTGGCGACCCCGGCCCGGCCGATCCGCCGGTCTCGCTCCAGACCGGGCCGTTCTTCCACATCTCCGGGATCGGGCCGCTGATGGCCAGCGCCCCGGCCTCCGGGATCACCCTTGTCTTCCCGCCCGAAGGCCGCTGGGACCCCGGCCGTCACCTGGAGCTGACCGCCCGGCACCGGATCAGCGTGTGGGCCGGCGTGCCCACCCAGCTGATCCGGCTGCTGCGCCATCCTGACCTCGGCCGCCGCGACGTCAGCTCGGTGCGCACCATCGCGTTCGGCGGCGCCCAGGTGACCGCCGGGCTGACCGCGCTGCTCAGGTCCGAGCTGCCCGCCGTGCGGGTCAGCAACGGCTACGGCATGACCGAGACCTGCGGCATGGGCACCTCGACCTCCGGCAGCGAGCTGCTCGACGACCCGCTGTCGGTCGGGCTGGCCACGCCCACCTCCGAGGTCGTGCTGCGCGACGCGGACGGCCGGGACATCCCCGGCGACCAGCCGGACGCGGTGGGGGAGATCTGCATCAGGAACCCGAGCGTGTTCCTGGGCTACTGGGGCAACGAGGCCGCCACCGCCGCCGTGCTGGACGCCGGCGGCTGGTACCGCACCGGCGACTACGGCCGGATCCGCGGCGGCGTGCTCTACCTGGAGAGCCGGATGCGCGACCTGATCATCCGGGGCGGCGAGAACGTCTACCCGGTAGAGGTCGAGAACCGGCTGACCCAGCACCCGGACGTGCTCGACGCGGCGGTGATCGGCGTCCCGCACGACGAGCTGGGCCAGGAGGTGCTGGCGGTCGTGGTGGCCCGCGACGGCCAGGCCCCGTCGGCGCCGGAGCTGCGCCGCTGGGCCGGCCAGGCGCTGGCCCCGTTCAAGGTGCCCAGCCAGGTGCGCTTCGTGGCCAGCCTGCCCTACAGCGAGACCGGCAAGCTGCTCAAGCGGCAGATCGAGCAGGACATCCTGGGGCCGGGCTAGCCGGCCACGAAGACCCGCACACCGGTCAGCGGGTCGTCCGGCTGGCGCTCGCACCCGGCCTCGCCCCGCTCCACCGCCACCGGGTCGAGGCCGGCGGGCCCGAACAGCACGTGCGCCACCCCAGCCGGCCCTCGGGCCACAGCGCACGGACACCCGGCGCGGCCGAGCTGTCGCGGATGACCAGCGTGTGCCCGGTGCCCCAGCGAACCCGGGCCCAGCCACGGCCGCCGGCCACCTGCTCCCCGCGCAGCACCTCGGTCAGCAGCTCGCGCGCGGCGGGCGCCGACTCCACGGTCAGGCCGATCCAGGCGATCTCCGCCGGCTCGCCCTGGACCTCCGGGAACCCCGGCGGCGCGGGCTGGCGGCCCGTCATGGTCCCGATGAGCTGCTCGTCCACCTGGGCCACCTGCAGCAGCGTGCCGAGCCCGGACTCCTTGGGGTGCACGAACGCCTCCCGCCAGGCCGGCCGGTCCATGGAGACGCCGAACACGGCCAAGCCCCGCTCGCTGAGCTGCCCGATCGTGTCTTCCAGCGACGGCACCTTGAAGGTGATGTGGTGCGCGCCGGGGCCGGAGCGGTCCAGGAAGCGCCGCATGAAGCCGTCGCCGGACGCGCCGGGGGTGATCAGCTCGATCCGCATGTCGTGGGCGTAGACCAGCTGGCACGGCGCGAACTCGGCCGCCTCCCCGCCGTGCGACCAGCGGCCGCCGAACTGGCCCGCGAACCGCGGCAGCCCGTCGCGCCAGCGCTCGACCCCGATGGCCAGGTGATCGAACGTGCAGGTATCCGCCATTCAGCCGGCCAGCCGGGCGGCCAGGGCCAGGCCGTTGTCGCGCATCACGCTCTTGCACTCCTCGGGGGTGTAGCCGAAATTCTGCAAGTCCTTTATATAGCTGGCCGGCTCGGTCAGGCCCTCCACGTGGGGGTAGTCCGAGCCCATCAGGATGTGCTCCACGCCGACCAGGTCCTTGAGCGTGCCCAGCTCGTCTTCGTAGAACGGCGACACCCAGACGTGCCGCCGGAACGTCTCCCGCGGGTCCTCCGGGTACAGGAACGGCGCCTGCCCGTAGGACTTGGCCAGCTTGTCGAACAGGTGCAGGACCCAGTCCGAGCCGACCTCGATCGAGGCCACCCGCAGCCGGGGGAATCGCCGGAACAGGTGGAGGGCCAGCATGCTGGCGATGGTGTCCTGCGTCGGGTTGGCCGACACCAGGCCGCGGAACGCCGTGGCCCGGAACGCCTCGGTCGTGCCGCTCTCGCCCCAGTCGGCCAGGTACCGCGTGTAGTGGGACTCGCCGCCGTGGTACAGCACGGTGATGCCCGCCTCGCTGGCCCGCGCCCAGAACGCGTCGAACATCGGGTCGGCGGGCGACCGGCCGCCCGCGGGCGTGATCACCGGGCCGCCCACCATGACCACGAAGCGCGCGTCGTGCTCCAGCGCGAACTCCAGCTCGCTGACCGCGAAGTCCGGGTCGATCAATGAAATGTAAGGCGCCGCGAAGATGCGCCCGGCGTAGGCGAAGCCCCAGTCCTCATTCAGCCACCGGTTGAAGGCCCGGAAGGCGTGCCGCAGCGCCGGGACGTCCTCCCGCAGCGCCTGTTCCATGCCGACCCCCAGCGTGGGCAGGAATATCGCGCCCGCCATGCCCTGCTGGTCCATGACCGCCAGCCGCGCGTCGCGGTCCCGGTATTCGGGCCGGATCGGCTCCAGCTCGCCGAACAGCTCAATGGTGCTGGCATTCTTCGGGTTGCGGCCCCGGAAATACTCGTCCATCGCGCCGGGCTTGGCCACCGGGTCGAACGTCGGGTTCGGGATGAAGCGATTGATCTTGCCCCCGACCAGCAGCCGCGTCCTGCCGTCGATCTGGGCCCACTGCATCGTGCGCTTGGCCCAGCCCCGCTCCAGGTGACGGGTGAACGCGTCCGTGGCCTCGTAGTAGTGGTTGTCGCAGTCGAAGAACCGGAAGGGCAGCGTCGTCATCGTCCAATACTAGAACCACATTTCATATTGCAGCAACGGTACTCGGTTCGCTTGCGCAGCTCAGGCCCGCCATCCAGGCCCCGTTCGGCGGGCCGCGCCGTTGCTAGACTCGGGTATCAAGTTGCACCCGTGATTCCGGGTGCCGGGGGATGAGGAGGCTGGACGTGCTGGACATCGCTGGCCCGCCGGCGCCGGAAACGCTGCGCCCCGGCCAGCTCGCCCGCCGCCAGCGCATTGTCCGGACCGCACTGCGCGCCCTGGCCAGCAGTGAGTACGACCGGGTGAAGATCTCCGAGGTGGCCCGCGAGTCCGGCGTCGCGCTGGGCACCCTGTACCGCTATTTCGCGTCCAAGGAGCACCTGTTCGCGGCCGTTTTCGTGGAGTGGCAGGGCGCCCTGAAGGTCAAGCTGGAGAAGGGCGCGCCCCGCGGCGACACCGATGCCGACCGGCTGCGCGACGTGTTCCGGCGCACCATTCGCGCGTTCCAGGTCCAGCCCCAGTTCTTCCGGCTGCTGATGGTGCTGAACACCACCTCCGATGCCTACGCCGCGGAGATCTTTCAGTCCGCCGGGCCGCTGTTCGCGGAAATCGTCGAGTCGGCCTTCGCCGGTCCGCCCGATGCCAACCGCGACGCCATCTGCACGACCATTAACTCGGTCCTGGACGCCCAGCTGCGCGCCTGGGTCATGAACCGGGCCACCATCGAGCAGGTCTACCAGGGCGTCGACGACGCCATCCGGCTGATCTACGAGTTCTGCCCCGAGTCCGTAGCCCGCTTATGGAACCTGGCGGGCAGGCTCGTGCCTCTAAATGGCGGGAAGGGAGACCGCCTTGGCCAGGGACGAGGAGTTCGCCGAGTTCGTGGCGGCGCGGTACCGCGCGCTGGTGCGGACCGGCCTGCTGCTCACCGGCGACCGCGGGCACGCCGAGGACCTGGCCCAGTCCGCGCTGATCCGCACCTACCTGGCCTGGCCCCGGCTGCATGAGCCCGCGAACGCCGAGTCCTACGCGCGCCGGGTGCTGACCCGGCTGGCCTTCCGCGCGGGCCAGCGGCGGTGGCGCGGCGAGATCGCCGCCGAGCGGCTGCCCGAGCCGTCGGTCGCGCCACCGGCCGAGGCTGCGACCGGCGCCCTCGCGGTTGATGTGCGCCGGGCCCTGGCCGCGCTGCCGGACGGGCAGCGGGCCGTGCTGGTGCTGCGCTACTTCGACGACCAGAGCGAGGCCGAGACCGCGCGGCTGCTCGGCATCTCGCCCGGCACGGTCAAGAGCCGGGCCGCCCGCGGCCTGGCCGCCCTGCGGCAGTCGGGCCTGCTGGCCCCTGAGGGGACCGCCCATGAATGACGAGCAGCAGATCAAGGAGCTGATGATGGTAGCGGCGGAACTGCCAGAAGGAATCGAGCCACCGGTGGCGCGGCTGCTCCAGCGGGGGCGGCGCCACCGGGCCCGGCGCACCGCGCTGGTGGCCGCGACGGCCGCCGTCGCGGTCCTGGCGGCGGGCGGCATCCCGGCCGCCGTTCACGCGCTGCGGGCGGCCCCCGGCCAGCCCGGCGGCACCGGGCTGTTCGGCCCCCGGCCGCCCGCGGCCCGCCGGCCCGGCCGCGGCCCAGCTGGCCCGGTTCCGCTGGTCTGAGCTGCCACCCTCGCCGCTGGGGCATCGGGACTACCCCGTCGTGGCCTGGACCGGCCGCGAGCTGATTGAGTTCGGCGGGCTGCCCAAGGGCGGGCCAGACCGCCGATACGACGGCGCCGCGTTCGATCCGGCCACGGGCCGCTGGCACCGCATCGCCGGCATCGGCTCCCGCAACCTCGGGTTCGCCGACGCGCCCAGCGTGTGGACCGGCCGCCAGCTGTTCGTCAGCAACGGCCAGACCGAGAAGTGCGCGACGAAGGCCGCACCGGCCGCCTGCCACCGCAGCCGGGCTCTACAACCCGGTCGCCAACCGGTGGACGCAGATCCGGCTGCCCGCCGCGATGGACGGACTTTTCCTCACCGCCGCCGTCTGGACCGGCCGCGACGTCATCCTGGCCGGGGTCGGATCGCCCCAGCTCTGGCCGCCTGGCCGTCGGCGCCTACAACCCGGCCACCGGCCGCTGGCGGATGATCACGCCCAGGCTGCCCGCCGGTCATCCCGCCCAGTTCGCCGCGATGACCGTCACGAACAGCCGGCTCATCCTGTGGTCGTTGTGGCACCGGGGGCGCCAGCACGGCAGCGGGGTCGTCATCCGGTCCGGCGTCGACGTGCTGGCCCTGAGCGCCAACGGCACCTGGCGTGACGTGACCGGCCGCTGGCCGCAGCACCAGACCGTCCTGGCGTGCCGCAGTTCACCGGGACCCAGATCCTGGTCTCACCCGGCCAGATCTGGTGTGGCGCCGCATGCGATCGGTCCAGCTCGGCGACTGAAGGCTACTTCGCCAGCCCCGTCACCCTGGCCCGGGCGACGATCCCCCTGGGCCAGCTCGGGCAGCTCAACCCGACGTACATCTGGACCGGCCGTGCGATCCTCGCGATGAACGAGGGCACCAGCACAGGCGTCGGAAGCACCAGCGGAAGCACCAGCGGGAGCTCCCACACCACCGTCTCGCCCGGCGGCACGGCGTTGTTCAACGCCAGCACCCGCCGCTGGCAGAGCCTGCCGCACCCGCCGGGCTACGGGCACCTGGGCGTCCTGTCAGCGGTCTGGACCGGGAACGAGGTGCTCGTCCTCAGCACCAAGGGTCAGCTGCTGGCCCTGCACGGCTGACCCAGGCGGCGTCGTCTGACGGCTAGGCTCCGGCCTGCTCGCGCCCGGCGGGCTGGATCAGCTCGACGTTGATGATCTCGGTCCGGGCGACGGCCCGGTCCCGGTCGCCGGCCAGCGCCGTCCGGCGGCCATCGTCCATATAGCCGCCGAGCGCCGCCTGGGACGCGAACTCCAGGATCTGGACCTCCAGCGGCTGATCGCCGGCGCCGTCGCCCCGCACGCGCTGGAGTACCCGGCCGCCGTGCTCGGGGACCAAGGCCAGCACCCGGTCCTCGTAGGCAGCGAGGGCGTCGGCCTGACCCGGCCGTGCCCAGAGCAGTACGCACATCGTCAACGTCACCGGACCAGCATGCCCGATCCCTCGCGATCATGTGGGCGCTCCTGTGGGCGGCTACGTGTGGTTCCGGCGGCCGGTGCTGACGAGGGTGGAGTCATCGGATCACGCAGGAAGGCGAACACGATGATTGACACCAGGATCTGGCCGGAGACCCGGACGGAGCGGGCCCGTCCGGCCCGCGGGGACGAGCCGGGCCGCCCAGGTCGGCCAGGTCGGCCGGTCGCCGGGGTCGCCGGGGTCGCCGGACGGGCGGGCGGTGGTGGGCCCTGCTGCACGCGCCGGCCCTGCTGAACGGCCCGGCCGGCGGCCCGGACGACGTGGCCGTCATCGAGGACGACCGCGGCCGGCTGGCTGGCCCGCGCGGCTGGTGACCGGCCGGCGCCTAGCCGCCGAGCTGGCCCAGCAGGTCCCGGACCTCCTGGGCGTCCGGGGATCCGATGCGCTGGTAGATCTCCAGGGCGCGGCGCAGGTGGTCGGCGGCCTCAGCCGGACGGCCGGGCAGCAGGCTGCGGCCCACCCCGGCCAGGGCCCTGGCCTCCTCGGGCGGCGCGCCGATCTCCCTGGCCATGCTGAGCGCCTGGTCGTGATGGTCGCGGGCCTGGCCGACCGAACCGGTCTCGGCGGCCAGCTCGCCGAGGCTGTTGAGAGCCACGATCTCGCCGTGCCGCGAGCCCAGCTCGCGGTGCAGCTCGAGCGCCCGGGTCAGGGTGGCGAGCGCGGCCGGGTAATCCCCGGTGAGGTGCTGGAGCCGGCCGAGCTCATCCAGGGCCCAGGTCTGGCCGAGCCGGTCGCCGAGCCGGCGGAACAGCGCCAGCGCCTGTTCCTCCCGGGCGATGGCCGCCGGGTAGTCGCCGGTCTTGCGCAGCAACATGCCGAACTCGGCCAGCACGTCGCCCTGGTCGAACTCCGAGCCGACCTGCTCGAACACTTCCAGCGCCCGCAGGTAGCCCGCCGCCGCGGGCTCATAGTCCCCGGTGTGCTGCTGGATCATGGCCAGGCCGGTGAGCGAGACGGCCTCGGCCAGCGGATCGTCCGCGGCCCGAGCCAGGTCCAGTGCCTGCTGGTGGCTGGCCGCCGCGGCCGGGTAGTCCCCGGTCTCCCCCTGGACCAGGCCCAGGTGGTTGAAGGCGTAGGCCTGGCCGGCCCGGTCGCCCAGCTCCCGGTACAGCGCCGCGGCCTGGACCAGCGTCGCGGTGGCGGCCGCGTAATCGCCGACCAGCTGCTGGAGCAGGCCCAGCTCGTCCAGCGTCCCGGCCTGGCCAGCCCGGTCGCCCGCGCGGCGCGCCGCGCCCAGCGCCGTCTGGTACTGGGCCGCCGCCTGGTCCCAGTGCCCGCGGGCCCGCAGGAAGCCGCCGATGGCGGTGGCGATGGCCACCGCGTGGCCGGGCCGGGTGTCGGCCGCGGCGCCGATCACCGCGTGCAGGCTGGGCCGCTCCGCCTCCAGCCAGGCCGATGCCGCCGCCGCGGTGTCCAGCCGCGGCGCGTCCGCGGGCGGGCGCCCCGGCGGCGGCCGCCCGCCTGCCGTGGTCCAGGTCGCGATGTGCCGGCTGGCGGCCGCCGCGACGTGCGCGTAGTAACTGACCAGCCGCTCCTCGGCGGCCGCTGACTCGGCGTCGTCGTCCGCGGCGGCCAGGCCGCGGGCGTACTCGCGAAGCAGGTCGTGCAGCAGGTATCGGCCCGCCGCAGGCTCGGTGATCAGATGGTGGTCGTAGAGCTCGTCCAGCCGAGTCCGGGCCTCCGCCACGCCGATGTCGTCCAGCGCCGCCGCGACGTAGGCGTCGAGGTCCGGGCCGGCGGCCAGGCCCAGGCGGCGGAACAGCCGCCGCTGGTCGTCGTCCAGGTCCTGGTAGGACAGGTCGAACGCGGCCGCCACGGACACGTTCTCGGCCCGCATCACGGCCAGCCGGTCCCGCGCCGCGGCCAGGCTCGCGGCCAGCTCCGCGCCCGTCCGGGCCGGGTGATGGCGCAGCTGCCGGGCCAGCATCCCGATGGCCAGCGGCAGGTATCCGCTCAGCCGGGTGATCTCCCGCGCGACGTCGTCGTCCGGGCCCAGGTCCGGGCGGCCGGCCAGCCGGGCCAGCAGCGCCGCGGCGTCATCCGGGTCCAGCGCGTCCAGGCTCAGCACCGTGGCGTCTTCCAGCGCGGTCAGCCGCCGGCGGCTGGTGATCAGCACCAGGCTCTCGCCCACGCCCGGCAGCAGCAGCCGGACCTGCTCGTGCCCCGCCGCGTCGTCCAGGACCAGCAGGATCCTGCGGCCCGCCACCCGGTCCCGCCACCGGGCCGCCCGCGCTTCCCGGCCGGGCGGGATCTGCGGTGCGGCGACCCCGGCCGTCAGCAGCAGGCTGGCCAGCGCGTCGGCCGGATCCACCGGCCGCTGGCCGGGCGTGTGGGCGTGCAGCGCGACGAAGAACTGGCCGTCCGGGAAGCTCCCGGCCAGCCGGTGCGCCGCGTGCACCGCCAGCGCCGTCTTACCCGACCCGGCCATCCCGTCGATCGTGCAGATCCCCGCCGCCTGGTCGTCGGCCAGGGCGCCCAGCAGCCGCCCCAGTTCGGCCTCCCGGCCCGTGAAGCTGCCGATGTCCCTGGGCAGCGTCCGGGTCGCGGCCGCCACGCCCGCGCCGTCCGGGGCCGTGGTCTGCTCCCCGTGGTCTCGCTCCCCGTGGTCTCTTTCCCGGCCGCCTCGTTCCCCGCGGTCTCGTTCCCGGCGGCGAGCACGTCCGCGGCCGGACCCCGGCCCCGCGCCGCCGCCACGAACAGCACCCGCACCTGGCCGGTCAGGCTCAGCGCGTCGGCGAGCAGTAGCGCCGTGTCCTTGCGGGCCGTGCGGTTGATGCCCCGCTCCAGGTCGCTGACCGACCGCGGGCTCAGCCCCGCCGCCTCGGCCAGTTCCTCCTGAGTCAGCCGGGCCTCGGCCCGCAGCCGCCGCAGCAGCCCGGCGAAGCTCAGCCCTGGCTCTGCCACCGCTACAGCACCCTTCCGCCCCGGCCGGCCATCGCTCGGCGTCCTCCAGCGTAGCGACGCGGCCCGGCCGGCGGCGGGGGCTATGCGGCGGGGGCTGCGGGCTCCGGCCGCACTGGCCCTAGCGCAGGCCGAGGTCGGTCTGGCCGTCGAGCAGTTCGCGGGCGATGTCGAGATGGCCGGCGTGGCACGCCGTCTCCTCGATCATGTGCAGCACGACCCAGCGCAAGTCCGCCGGCTGCTCGTCGGTGTCCGGGTCGCCGTGGCTACCGCGTGGCGGCGCGGACAGCGGCGTCCGGGCCAGTACCTCGTCGGAGCGCTCGCACTGCTGGCGGTAGTAGGCCAGCACCTGCGCGGCCGGCCGGTCGCAGATGAACGGCGCGTCTGGGTCGTAGGGCGGCCGGCCCTCGTCCCAGGGCAGGTCGATCTCGGAACTCGTCACCACCTGCTGGAACCAGTGCCGCTCGGCGTCGCCCAGGTGCTGGACCAGGCCCGCCGGCGTCCACCCCGACGGCACCACCGACCGATGCCAGGCCGCCTCGTCCAGCCCCTCGACGATGGCTAGCACCGAGGCCCGCTGGTAGTCCAGGAAGTACTTCAGGGCCTGCTTCTCCTGATCCGGCGCGTCTGCCATGAGTCGCTCCCGTCTGCTCGCGCCCGTTCCCACGGCCAGGGCCGCGTCAGCCCCTGCCACCGTGACGACGAATCTCAGATGCCCAGATGGACCGCGCGGCGTTACCGTGATGCGCGTGACAGTCATCGGCGTTCCTTATCACCTGGACGAGTACCTGCCCGACCTAGACCTCGCGCCGCAGCCCGACCAGACCGTGACCGCCGCCTTTCCCGAGGGTGATGTCTGGAGCCGGCTGGCCACGCTGTACTCGGCCGTCGGGCAGGCGGTGGCCGCCGCGGCCGGACGGGGTGAGATTCCCGTGGTGGCGTCCGGGGATTGCCTCACCGCACTGGGGACCATGGCCGGGCTGCAGCGCGCCGGATCCGATCCGGGGATCGTCTGGCTGGACGCCCACGGCGACGTGCAGACCCCGGAGACCTCAACGTCCGGTTACCTCGCCGGCATGGCGCTGCGGCTGCTGACGGATTACCGCCCCGAGCTGATCGCGACCCGGCTGGGCCTGCGGCCCGTCCCAGAGGAGCGGATCGTCCTGGCCGGGAGCCGTGACCTCGACCCGCCCGAGGTCGAGTACCTCGCCAGTTCGCACATCCGCCAGTGCGAAGTCGCCGGGCTCGGCGCCGCCCCGCTGCCCGACGGGCCGCTCTACGTGCACATCGACATGGACGTGATCAGCCCCGACGAGGCGCCAGGCCTGCGTTTCCCGACACCGGGCGGCCCGTTCGCCGAGCAGGTCGCCGCGGTCCTGCGGCTGCTTCTGGATACCCGCCGGGTCGCCGCCGTCGGCATCGCCTGCTCCTGGTACCCCGGCACCGCCGCGGCCGCCGCCGTCGGCCCGCTGCTGGAGGCCGCCCTGGCCGGCCTGGCCTGAGTCGGCGGCTGCGCCGGGTTAGTGGTCGGTGGTCTGCTGCTGGCGTTCTTGGATGATGCGGGCATTGGCGAAGGCGGCCCAGATGGCGAGGTGGAGGTCGAGGCGGTCGCCCGGGGCGTTGATGGTCTGGGGCGTGATGTCGGCGTCGTGGGTGGCGGCGATGTCCCCGGTGATGGCGGGCAGCGCCGGGCTGGCGGGCATGGCGGTGCCGTCGGGCCGGGTGAAGGTGAAGGTGCCGCCGTCATCAGCGGTGATGACGTAGCCAACCTCATGCACGATCACGTGGTGTGCTTCGCACAGTGAGATGAGGTTCCAGTAGCTGGTCTTGCCGCCGCGGGCCCAGTGGCGGATGTGGTGCAGGTCGGTGCGGCGGGAGTGGCAGCCGGGGAAGCGGCACCGGTACTGGTCCCGCTCGCGGACGGCGCGGCGCTGCGCGGCGGTGGGCTTGCGGTGGCGGCGGCCGATGTCGAGCAGGGTGCCGTCGTGGTCGTGGAGCATCCAGCTGATGGTGGCGGCGCAGGCGATCCGCTGGGCGGTGGCGGGGCTGATGGCGGGGCCGTCTTCGAGGTGGCAGCGGCGCGGGTGGGCGGGGTGCCCGACCCGCCGGTAGGGGCACTCTGCACGGCACGCGTCGGCGTCCGCGGCGGAGTCGGCGGGGTCGCCGCCGGGGGGCGCTTCGGCGGACGCGCCGGCAGGCGCATGGTCGCGGCCCGGCGCGGGCGCGTGGCCGGGCGCGGGCGGGTTGGCGGCGGGCGGGTTGGCGGCGTGCGCTTCCGCGGAAGCGGCTGGGGGCCGGTGGTCGCAGTTCGACGCGGGCCCGTGGCCGGGCGCGGGCTGGTCGGCGGCGGGCGGGTTGGCGGCGCGCGGGTCGGCGGCGTGCGCTTCCGCGGAAGCGGCTGGGGGCCGGTGGTCGCAGTTCGACGCAGGCGCGTGGCCGGGCGTGGGCGGGTCAGCGGCGCGCGGGTCAGCGGCCGGCGCTTCCGCGGAGGCGTCTGCCGGCCCCTGGTCATGGTTGTGGCCGGGCGCGGGTGCTTGGTTGGATGCGGGCGGGTCGGCGGCCCGCGCTTCCGCGGAAGCGCGGGCGGCGGGGCGGGGCCGGGCTCGGGGTCGGTGAGGGCTTCGGGGCCGACGTGGACGATGACCTGGTAGAGGTCCGGATTAGCCGCGGCAGCGATCTTCCCGGCCAGGTAATCGGCTGCGATCCCAGCCAGCGCATCCGCCAGGCTCACCGCCTCCGGACTGCCAGCCACCGGACTGCCCATCTCCGGGCTGCTCGCCTCCGGGCCGTTCGAGTCGGGCCCGCTCGCATGCGGACCGGCCGCTTGCGGACAGACCGCCTCCGGGCCGCTCGCTCCCGGGCTGCTTCCTTGCGGACCGCTCCCTTGCGGGCCGCTGGCCTCCGAGGCGCTTGGTTGCGAGCCGCTGGCTTGCGGGCCGACCGTCTCCGGGGCGCTTGGTTGCGGACCGCTCCCTTGCGGGCCGCTGGCTTCCGGACCGCTGGCTTCCGGCCCGCTCGCCGCCGGGGCGCTTGGTTGCGGGCCGCTGGCTTGCGGGCCGTCCGCCTCCGGGGCGCCGGGCGCTGTGCCCGGCGCTTCCGCGGAGGCGCCGTCATCATGGCCGGCACGGTGCGGATGGTCGAGGTCAGCCGCGGCGGCGCGGAGCGCCTGGACCAGCACCTGGCCCTCCACCGCGGGCAGCCGGACCGTCATCGCCAGCGACCCGTCTTCGTCATCGATGCGCCAGGTCACCCGCCGCGCCGCGCGGGCCCGCTGATCGATATGACGGGACACCTGCCGGTGGGCGCGGGCGAACCGGTCCAGCTGCCCGCCGGTCATCGGCTCGGCCAGCTCGGCCAGGCCCTCCTCGGTGGCCGGGGTGGCGATCCGGGTCAGGGCCCGGACTTTCGCATACGACAGCCGCCCGGCGGCGAACCCGGACCGGATGACGGGCAGGTCCCGCAGCGCGCGGGCGACCCGGACCTGCTCACGGGCGGTGCCCGGCGCCAGCTGGCACTTCCACGCCAGCCACGCCGAACACGACGGCAGTTCCCACGACTCCCACCCCCGCCGGGCATCGAAGTCACCGACCAGCAGCAGGAACCGGCAGGTCGCCGCGGTCAGATGCCCGGCCAGCTCGCAGATCTGCGCCTCCAGGCGCTCCAGCGGCACCTCAGGAGCCGGGCCGGGCTCGCCGCGTCAGATGTGATGGTCCTGGGAGAGGTAATGATTCGCTCATGTATTCGAGCATATTGTCCCGGTCTGACATACACTGACATCGGCGCTCAGGGGCCGTTACTCCAGTAGTCGCCCTCGCCGACCACCGGGCTCTGGCCCTGGGAGATCAGCGTGCCGTAGGCGCACCAGGCGTCCTCGCCCTCGATGCGGCCGTAGGTGAGCCGGACGTCGACCACCTCCAGCAGCCACGCCTGGCGGGGGTCGCCGGGCTCGACCGAACTGCGGTCCAGCCGGGCGGCCAGGTCGCGGGCGTTGCGCTTGAGCGTGACCATGGCGGCGTCGGGGGAGGGGCCGGTCCCGGCCACGAGCCCGTGCGGGAACCCGGCGTCGTCGCTGGTGGTCCGCAGGGTCACGTCCGCCGTGCTGATGTCGGTCATATCGGGACGGTACCGCGCCCCGGATCATCACCGCCCCGGGATCAGTGCGGCGCTACTCGGCGTAGCGAGCGGTGAGTGAGCGCAGCGCGCTGATCGTGGCCTCGTCGTCGGGCAGCCACGGTCCGCTGAGCGGCCCGGTCGGGTTGAAGAACGTCTGGATGCGCTCGCCGCCGTTCTCGGCCATCCACTCGAAGAGCAGCTCGAACCATTCCGCGCGGTGCTTGATGCGCGGGCTGTTGGTCTCGCAGATGTCGATCTCCGGCGCGTCGCGGCCGGTCAGCTCGCGGCAGGTATCGCGCATGTCCTCCAGTCGGGCGAACAGCTTGTCCCGGCTGATCCCGCCGCTCCACTTGCGGAACTGCCCCTCGGGAAAGTCGTAGATGTCCACGCCGTACCAGTCCAGGTTGGTGCCCATCCACGCCTTGGTCGCGCTGGGCACGGCGCAGATGATGGAGCCGTAACGGACGTTCGAGCCGCGGCAGAGGTTCTGCATGTAGTCGTGGACCGCGGACATGTTGTCGGAGTTGACGTAGTCCGGGTATCCGGCCAGGTTAGAGGCCTCGTGCCAGGCCGACAGCTTCACGCCGGGCGGGGCCGAGGCGATGAACGACTTCAGCTTGTCGTCCAGCTGCCCCGCCAGCAGGTCGGCCGGGACGGGCCGGATCGACAGCGTCACCTTGGCCTCGGGCACGCTCTCCTTGGACGGCCAGACCGTGGGCACGAAGTTGTACTCGTCCCGGTAAGCGCGGAATGTGCGAACGGTGATCCCCGCGTCGTTCATCGGGTCGAAGACCCTGGAGTTGGAGCCGAATAGAACGCTCACGTCTGCCTCCGGCGACTGAATATGAGAATCCGGTGCCTAAGTGTGGCTGGGCGGTGACTGGGCGCAACTCGCCCGCGAGGGCACTGTAACTCGTCAGGGCCGGGTGCCGGTCCAGAGGGTTCGCGTGCCGCGGATGACCAGGTCCTGGCGGTGCAGGACGCTGTGCGGTCCGTCCTCGGCGGTGAGCGCGTCGAGGGTGGCCAGGTCGTCGGCGTCGAGCGCACCGTCGAGGCGGCCGCGGGTGCGGCGCAGGGATCCGAGCGCGTAACGGCCGGCGGCCGGCGGCAGCGGCGCGGCCAGGCCAAGATCGAAGGCCTGCCCGGCCACCCCGGTGAACCCGGCCCCGGTCAGCAGCGGCCCCCAGTCCGCGCCCAGGTAAGGCAGCTCGGCCCCGCGCAGCTCGTCCAGCGCGGCGTCGCAGCGGGCCTCCAGGCCGGGGCGGCCCAGGCCGATGTCGTCGGGCAGGAAGCGCAGCCAGGTCGTCATCTCGGCCACGGCGAGCAGCCCGCCGGGCCGGAGGACCGCGAAGATCTCCGCCAGCCCCCGGCCGGGATCGGCCAGGTGATGCAGCGCCATCGATGACCAGGTCAGGTCCACGGCCTCGATGACTGGCCAGGCCCCGTCCAGGTCGGCCTCCATGGTCTGCACCCGGTCGGCCAGCCCGCTGCCGGCGGCCTTGGCCCGCAGCCGGGCGAGCATCCCGGCGGACTGGTCGACCGCGATCACCTCGGCGCCGGGGAAGCGCCGGGCCAGGGCGAACGCCCCGCTGCCGGTCCCGGACCCGAGGTCCAGGATCCGGCGGACCGGCCTGCCTGCGGCCAGCTCGTGTACCCGCTCGACGGCCGCCGACAGATAGGCCTGGAGCACCTCGGCGTCCAGGTCCAGCAGCTCGGCGAGGACCGCCTCGTCGTGGTCGCCGGCGTGGTGATGGGGAGTGTGGCTCATGACGCCCGACCGTACGCCGGCCGCGCGCACGGTGGCAATTCTGTTTGCCATGTTGGCAACACGACAGACGTCAGCCCGGCTTCAGCAAGGTGGCGCCGAGGCTGTCGGCCAGCCACCGCGCGACCGTGGCGGGCGTCCAGCCCCGCTGGGTCACGAGCAGGTGGTACAGGTGGCCGTCCATCATCGCCCAGCACAGGTCGGCGGCCTGCTGCTGGCTGACCCCGGCGGCCAGGCCGCCCAGTGATGCCAGGTGGCGGACGAACTCGGTGGCCCCGTACATCCGGTTCCCGGCCTCATCGGCCAGCAGTTGCGCGGCCTCCGGATCGCTGTCCGCCGCGGCGTAGAGCACCTGGCCGACCGGGGCCACCCGGCCCGCGATCTCCACGACCATCTCCGCCCACAGTTCCAGCGCCCGCCGCGGGTCGCGCTCGGCCTGGATCGCCCGGACGGCCGGGCGCTGTTCCAGCGCGACCGGCTCGTCATCGCCGGTGATGGCCCAGTCCAGGGCCAGCTTGAGCAGCGCGACCTTGCTGCCCGCCGCGTTGAACACGGTGCGCCGGCTGACCTGCGCCGCCGCCGCGATGGCATCGATCGTGGTCGGCGCGTAGCCCTGGGCCAGGAACAGCTCACGGGCCGCGGTCACCACCGCCCGCCGGGTGCGCCGGGCCTGCTCGTCGCGGACCTGCGACACGTAGGGCCGGGCCGGGGGGCTCGCCGCTTTGTGGTCCGGCATCTTGACGCGGCCTCCAGCTTGACTGCACTATTGATGCAATGAACGCATCACTAGTATATCGAATGCGGTGATCAGCATGAGAATAGCCATCATCGGACTGGGACCGGCCGGCCTGTTCATCGGCGCCGGGCTGGCCCGGCGCGGGCACCAGGTGGTCGCGGTGGAGCGCGACCCCGGCCCGGAGGACGGCACCCGCTGGGCCCGGCGCGGGGTCATGCAGTTCCACCACGCGCACGGCTTCCGGACGCAGGTCGTCCAGGCGCTGGAGCAGGAACTGCCCGAGGCCATGTCGCGGTGGCTGGACGCCGGCGCCGAGCCGATCGCGCTGACCCTGCCTGGCGGCGCCCGGGTGCCCATGGGCATGCGCTCCCGCCGGGAGACGTTCGAGCGCGCGCTCCGGGCGGCCGCGCTGGAGCAGCCCGGCCTTGAGGTGCGCCAGGGCCACGCCGACCGCGTCCGGCAGCGGGGCGGACGGGCCGCCGGCCTCCAGGTCGACGGCGCCGACATCGCCGCCGACCTGGTCATCGACGCCTCCGGCCGGGCCGGGCGGGTGACCCGCTCGCTGCGCCCCGCGGTGACCAGCGGCGGTCCCTGCGGGATCGCCTACGTTGACCGGCAGTACCAGCTGCATCCCGGCGCCGAGCCGGGCCCGCTGGCCAATCCGCTCGCCTGGCAGGCCGACCTCGACGGCTATCAGGCCATCATCTTCGTGCACGAACGCGGCCGGTTCTCCGTCCTGCTCGTCCGGCCCGCCGGTGACCAGGTGCTGGCCCGGCTCCGCCACGAGGCCGCCTTCACCGCCGCCAGCCGGGCCATCCCCGGCCTGGCTGACTGGGTCGATCCCGCCCGCGCGCGGCCCGTCTCGCCGGTGCTGCCCGGCGGCCCGCTGCTCAACGCCTATCGGGCCCAGACCGGGCCCGACGGCAGGCTCGCGCTGCCGGGGCTGGTCTTCGCCGGCGACGCCGTGGCCACCACCACGCCGACCTTCGGCCGGGGCGTCACCACCACCCTGCTGCAGGCCCGGCAGCTGCTGCGGCTCATCGACGAGCACGGCACCGACGTGGCCGCCGTGGGGGAGAGCTTCGACGCCTGGTGCACCGAGCAGATCAAGCCGTGGGTCGACGACCACGTGCTCATGGACGACGCCACCCAGCGCCGCTGGGCCGGGCAGGACATCGACCTGAACCAGCCGCTGCCCTCCGACCTCCTCCTGGCCGCCGCTACGGCCGAGCCCGACCTCGCGCCGGCCACCTTCGGCTACCTGGGCATGACCGCGCTGCCCGCCTCGCTGCGCGCCATCGAGCCCCGGGCCCGCGCGCGGTACGCCAGCGGCTGGCGCCCGCCCGTCCCGCCCGGCCCCAGCCGTGACGAGCTGGCCGGCATCATCGAGGCCGCCCGGCACGGCTCGCCCGAGCTGATGCCCGTCTAGCGGGTGTTGCTGTCGATCGACGCGCGCTCGTCGTCGGTCAGCCCGGCCGCGGCCAGGATCCGCTGGATGGTCGCGTTCTTGCCCCGCCCGTACTCGTAGATGTCCGCGGCCACCGCGCCGATCCGCCGCTTGACCTCGGCGTACTCGTCGCGCAGGACCGGATCGGCGCGCAGCGTGTCGCGCACCGCGCGGTGATTGCGCAGCGCCAGCGAGCCGTCCACGATCACGTAGGTGTTCGTCCCGGCCAGCCGCTCCGGCTCCCGGAACGCCCAGCGCAGCGGGATGCCCAGCTCGCCCTCGGGCCGGAAGCCCAGGCCGATCAGCACCTGCGACGCCGCGGCCACGTCCGCCTGCGCGACCACGATGTCGCAGTCGATGACCGGCTTGCCGGCCAGGCCCGGCACCGAGGTACTGCCCGACATGCTCGATGGTGACCACCGGCGCCCCGGCCGCCGCCATCGCCGCCGCGTACTCGCGGCGCAGCCCCTCAAACCGCCCCGGCCAGCCTGGATCGTACTCAACCACCGTGATCACGCCCGACAATCTATTCACTAACAAAGGCCGCCGCGGCCGAACAGCTAGCCGCGAGCCAGGGAACGCGAGGGCTGGTCGGGCAGCTTCTGCTACCTCGTCTGGTACCGCTCGTCGTCGAACCCGGCCTTCCGCAGCCAGTCTCGCAGCTTCATGATCACGGCCATCCGCCCCGCGACTTGGGGTTAGCAACGGAACATCCACCGGCGGGGTGGGCCGGTGCGAGCTCGCGGCCTCGCACGCCCCAGTGTCACCGTCGGCCTCGGTGATCCCACCCGTCCCGCCGGGGGCCCGGCCGGATCCCGGATTACCGCCCGGCCGAAATCTAGAGACCATTACCACCCGGACTTTTCAGTCATAGTCGCTGAAAAGTCCGGGTGATCATGAACGGGAAGCCAGCGCCGGGCGGACGGTGGCGGTCTGGGCCAGGGCGCGGGCCTCGTCCAGGGTCGGGGCGCTGGTCGTGCCGCCGGCGGCGCGGGTGGACAGCGCGCCGGTGGCGCAGCCGAGCCGGGCCGCCTCGGGCAGCGGCAGGCCCTGGGCCAGGCCGGCGATCAGCCCGGCGTTGAAGCAGTCCCCGGCGCCGGTGGCGTCCACCGGCGTCACCGGGGCCAGCTCGGCCCGGTGCCACCGGGGCCCCTGCGCGCACAGCGCGCCCCTGGCCCCCAGCTTGACCACCAGGTCCGGGCCCCAGCTGGTCAGCACGCCGGCCGCGGTGTCCAGGTCGGGCGCGCCGCTGATCCGCAGGGCCTCGCCCTCGTTGGGCAGCAGCAGGCTGGTCTGGGCCAGCACGTCCCGGAGCTGGGCGCCGCCCCAGCCTCCGGCCGGATCCCAGTTGGTGTCCAGCGAGGTGACCGCGCCCGCCGTACGGGCGGCCGCGAACAGCCCGGCCAGGCCGGGACCGAGCGTGTGGTCGAGCAGGAAGTACGAGCTGACGTGCACGTGCCGGGCCCGGGTCAGCAGGCCGACCGGCACGTCCGGCGCGGCCAGCGACGGGATCGTGCCCAGGGCGGTCAGGATGGCCCGGTCGGTCCCGCGCGACAGCGCGACGGTCATCCCGGTGGGCTGGTCCTCGCGCACCGTGATGGCCGCGGTGTCCACGCCCTCCCTGGCCAGCTGGGTCAGCATGAACTCCCCGGCGGCGTCGGCCCCGACCACGGCCACCAGCGCGACGCTGAGCCCGAGCCGGGCCGCCGCCACCGCGGTGATCGCCGCGGACCCGCCGATGACCAGCGACACGCTGCCGACCAGCTTCTCCTCCTGGCCGAAGGCCGGCGTCACGTCACCGCCGACGACCAGCACGTCGGGGTTGCAGTCACCCATGATCACCAGGTCATGCGATGGCGACGTCAACGCCGGCCTCCTTCAGCTGGGCCGCGTCGGCCGCGGCGATGCCCGAGTCGGTGACCAGCACGTCCACCTCGCGGGCGGTGCAGATGCGGGCGAAGGCGTGGCGGCCGACCTTGGAGCTGTCGGCCACGATGACCACCCGGCTGGCCCGCTGGGCCATCAGCCGGTTGATGCTGGCCTCGCCCTCGTGGTGGGCGGTGGCCCCGGCCTCGGCGTCGATCCCGTCCACGCCCAGGAACGCGATGTCCAGCGTGACCTGCTCCAGCACCCCGGTGGCCAGCGGCCCGGTCAGCTCGTAGGAGTGCGGCCGGGCCACCCCGCCGGTGGTCACGATCTTGATGTGCTGGCGGACCGCCAGCTCGGTCGCGATGTTCAGCGCGTTGGTGACCACGGTGAGCGCGGGGGACGGCGCGCCGGAGTTCAGGTCGGGCCGGACGACCAGCGCGCGGGCCACCTCGGTGGTCGTGGTGCCGCCGTTCAGCCCGGCGATCTGGCCCGGCTTGACCAGCCCGGCGGCCAGCTCGGCGATGCGCTGCTTCTCCGACGGGTAGCGCTCGGTCTTGTAGCGCAGCGGCAGGTCGTAGGTGACGCCCCTGGCCACCGCGCCGCCCCGGATCCGGGTCAGCATCTGCTGGCCGGCCAGCTCGTCCAGGTCCCGCCGGATGGTGGCCGGCGACACGCCCAGCGCCTGCGCGGCGGGCTCGACCTGGAGCTGCCCGTCGGCACCGAGCAGCTCGAGCAGCTCGTTCCACCGGCGATACCGGGTCACCGGAGCATCACCTCGCTGGTTCAGGCTGTGCTGGTTCAGGCTGTGCTGGTTCAGGCTGTGCTGATTCAGTCCGTGGCTCCGATCACCTGGAGCAGCCGGGCCACCTCGGCCGCGATCGCGTCGCGGCCCGGCCGCTCGTACTTGCGCGGGTCGACCAGCGCCGGGTCGGCGTCCAGCCGCTCGCGAACGGCCGCGGTGAACACCTTATTCAGCTGGGTGGCAATGTTGATCTTCGTCATGCCCGCCCGGACCGCCGCGGCCAGCGTGTCGTCTCCGATCCCCGACGAGCCGTGCAGCACCAGCGGCACGGTCAGCCGGCGCTGCAGCGCCGTGATCAGGTCCAGGTCCAGCACGGCGTCGCGGGTCAGCATGGCGTGCGAGCTGCCGACCGCCACAGCGAGCGCGTCGGTCCCGGTGGCCTCGACGTAGGCGGCCGCCTGGCCGGGGTCGGTGCGGGCCTCCGGCGCGTGCACGCCGTTCTTGCCGCCGATCTCGCCCAGCTCGGCCTCCACCCACAGGCCGCGGTCGTGACACCACCGGGCCACCTCGGCCGTGGCGGCCACGTTGCCGGCGTAGGGCAGCACCGAGGCATCGAACATGACCGACCCGAAGCCGAGCTCGGCGGCCTCCCGGACCAGCTCCTCCTCGGTGACGTGGTCCAGGTGCAGCGCCACCGGGGTGGCCGCCGACTCGGCGATGCGGGCGCAGGCCGCGCCGATCGGGCCGAGCGCGCCGTGGTAGCGGACACAGTTCTCGCTGACCGCCACCACCACCGGCGTCCCGGCGGCCTCGGCGCCGGCCACGATCGCCTCGGCGTGCTCGATGCCGATCACGTTGAACGCGCCGACCCCGCGCCCGGCCGCGCGGGCCGGCCCGACGATCTCCGCCATGGCTGACCGTGCTCATGCGCTGTACTCCGCTCGACTCACCGCTGACCTGCGCCAGCACCCGCTGGCGTAGTCCCCGGCGCTGAACTCGCCCGCCACCGGCGCCGCGGCCGCCGCGGTGCCCAGGGCTGCCGCGTGCCGCAGCCGCTCGGGCCAGGGCTGGCCCTCGACCAGCCCGTGCGCCAGCCCCGCGGTGACCGCATCGCCGGCCCCGGTCGGGTTGCTGAACACCTCGCCGGGCGGCACGGCCCGCCACGCGCCCTCGGCCGTGGCGGCCCACAGCCCGGCGGGCCCGAGCGAGACGACGACGGCGTCCGGCCCGGACGACCGCAGCTGCGTCGCGGCGTCCGACACCGCCCGCGGGTCCGGCCCGTCCGCGCCGGCCAGCGCCCGGCCGGTCAGCGCCTCCAGCTCGGCCACGTTCGGCTTGACGACGGCCGGCCGGGCGGCGGCGCCGATCCGCAGCGCGTCCCCATGGGTGTCCAGCACGGCCGGCACCCCCGCCGCCGCGGCGGCCGCCACCAGCTCGGCATAGGCGCCGGCGGGCAGGCCGCGCGGCAGGCTGCCGCTGAGCACCACTGCCGCGCTATCAGCCAGTGCCTTTTCATAGCTAACAAGGAAGGCGGCGTACTCGTCCGGCGTCACTTCCGGTCCTGGCTCGTTGAACAAGGCCGTGCGCCCGTGGCGGGTGTCCACCACCGCGAACGTGCGCCTCGTCTCGCCGCCGACCGGCGAGAACGTCGCCGGCACCCCGAGTACCGCCAGGTCGGCGGCCAGGTCCGCGCCGGTGGCGCCGCCGGCCAGGCCGAGCACCCGGGCCCTGGCCCCGATGGCCAGCAGCGTCCGGGCCACGTTCAGGCCCTTGCCGCCGGGGCGGGCCCGGACCTGGCCGGGCCGGTTCACCCCCGACCAGTCGACGCCGTCCACCTCGTGGGTGATGTCCAGCGCCGGGTTCAGGCAGGTAACCGTGATCACGATGCCGGGCACCTCAGCGGGGACAGCGGGGAAGCAGGATGACCGAGCGGCTCAGGTTCCGCGGCCGGTCGGGGTCCAGCCCGCGCTGGCGGGCCAGCGCCACGGCCAGCCGGTGCACCCGGACCAGCTCGGCCATGGGGTCGGCGTGGCTGGCCCAGATCGTCCCCCCGGCCGCCGCCACCTCGCCGGCCAGGCCGTCCGGCGCGGGCCCGAGCACCCAGACCACGCTGCCCTCGCCGGTCACCGCGACCGGGCCGTGGCGGTACTCCATGGCCGGGTAGGACTCGGTCCACATCCCGGCCGCCTCCCGCAGCTTGAGTGCGGCCTCGTTGGCCAGCCCGTAGCTCCAGCCGGTGCCGAGGAAGGTGAACTGGCGGGCGGCCAGCGCGGCCGCGGGCAGCGGCTCGGCCAGGATCCGCTCCGCCGCGGCCGCCACCGGGCGCCATGTCCTGGCCCAGGCTGGTGCGCAGCAGGGCCAGCTCGGAGGTGGCGAACCTGGTCTGCACCACCGACTCCTCGTCGGCGAACTCCAGCACGATGACCGCGTCGGCGCCCGCCGCCACCGGGGTGTCCGGCACGGCGGTGACGGCCACCGTCGGCACCCGGCCGCCCAGCTCGTCCAGCAGCCGGAGGATCTCGGTGGTCGTGCCCGACCGGGACAGCACCAGCAGCCGGTCGTAGCTGCGGTCGGGCGGCAGTTCCGAGGCGGCGAACGCGTCGGTCTCGCCCTGGCCCGCGGCCTCCCTGGCCGCCGCGTAGGCCTGGGCCATGAACCACGACGTCCCGCACCCGGCCACCGCCACCCGCTCGCCGGGCGCCGGCAGCAGCCCGGCCACGTCCGCCGCCAGCGCCGCCGCCTGACGCCAGCACGCCGGCTGCGAGGCCACCTCCGCCTCCGTGCTGGTGCCCATCGGTTCTGCCACTCGAGTCTCCCGTCTTGCCATTGGTCACGTCCCCGCCAGTCCGGTGGCCGCGACCGACCGGACGAAGTAGCGCTGAGCCACGAAGAAGATCACCAGCATCGGAGTCAGGCTCATCACGTTGGCCGCCATCAGCAGCGGCCACTCCGTGGAGTGCGCGCCCTGGAAGGTGGCCAGCCCCAGCGGGAGCGTCATCTCGTTCGTGGAGTCGACGGCGATGAGCGGCCACAGGAACGAGTTCCACGAGTCGAGGAAGGTCAGCGCGGCCAGCGTGGCCAGGGCGGGCGCCGACAGCGGCAGCACGATCCGCCACAGCACCTTCAGCCGGCTGGCCCCGTCGACCCGGGCCGACTCCTCGTACTCCAGCGGCAGCGTGCGGAAGAACTGCCGGAGGAAGAACACGCCGAACGCGGTCGCCGCGTTGGGCAGGATGAGCGCGCCGATGTGGTCGATGCCCACCCCGGCCAGGACGTGGACGCCGAGCCACTTGGTGATGATGAACTGCGGGATCATCGTGACCTGGAACGGCACCATGAGGGTGGCCATGATGGTGGCGAACAGCAGCCCGCGACCCAGGAAGCGCAGCCGCGCGAACGCGTAGCCGGCCAGCGAGCACAGCACCAGGTTGCTGAGCACGGTCGTCACCGCGACCACAGCACTGTTAATGAAAAACCGGCCGAACGGTGCGCTGCTCCAGGCCGCCGGGTAGTTCGACAACTTGAGCACGTGCGGCGTGAGCAGCGGCGGGAAGTGCAGCGCCTCCGACGGCGTCTCGAGCGAGGTGAGCAAGAGCCAGGCGAAGGGGAACAGCAGCACGATGGAGGCGGGTATCAGCACCAGGTGCCACGGGCTGAAGGGCAGGCGGAGCCGGCGCGGGGCCGGCACCATCGTCGTGGCGGTCATGAGCGGTAGTACGTGAACCGCCGGCCGACCCGGAACTGGATCGCGGTGATCACGATGATGATGACGAACAGGAAGTAGGCGATCGCCGACGCGTAGCCGAAGTTGAAGTTCTGGAACGCCTGGTAGTAGAGGTAATAGACCAGCACCGTGGTGGCATGCAGCGGGCCGCCCTGGGTGCTGAGGTACACCTCGTCGAACAGCTGCAGCGCGTTGATCGTGAGCCACACGGCCAGGAACAGCGAGGCCGGGCTGAGCAGCGGCAGCGTCACCTTGCGGAACGTGCGCCAGGGGCTGGCCCCGTCGATCGCCGCGGCCTCGATCAGGCCCGGCGGCACCCCCTGGAGCGCGGCCAGGTAGATCACCACCGCGAACCCGGTCCAGCCCCAGATGGTCATGATCACGATGACGAACAGCGCCTCGGCCGGGGAGTTGAGGAACTGCTGCTGCGGGATGCCGGCCAGGTGCAGCGCGTAGTTGACGATGCCGTAGGACGGGTCGAACAGCCAGATGAAGACCAGGGCCTCGCTGATGGTCGAGATGGCCATCGTGGCGTAGGCCGCGGTCCGGTAGAACGAGATGAAGCGGATCTTCCGGTTCATGGCCACGGCCAGGAACAGGCCGACGATCATCGTGCCCGGCACGAACAGCGCGGTGTAGGTGAGCGTGTGGCCGATGGCCGAGGCGACCACCGGGTCGTGCACCATCTGCCGGTAGTTGCGCAGGCCGACGAACGGCGTGTGCCCGGTGAGCAGGTTGTTCTGCTGGAACGACATGATCGCCGACCAGACGATGGGCACCGCGCCGAACAGCAGGATGACGGCCACGCCCGGGGTGACGAAGCCCCAGCCGGTGAACTGCTCGCCGGCCGACGCCCGCCGCCGGACCGCGGGAGAGAGTGCCACGTTACCCGGCCAGGGCCTGGTTGACCTGCTGCGCCGCGGAGCTCAGCGCGGCCTGCGGCTGGCTCTTGCCCAGCAGCACCGACACGATCATGGTGCCGAGGATCTGCGAGATCTTGGGGTACTGCGGGATCTGCGGCCGGGCCTGGCGGACGTTGTTGAGGTTGCTGATGAACGCGCTCACGTCGGGCAGCGCGTGGTCCATCTGCTGGTTGAAGCCGGGGGAGTCGGCCACCGAGCGCCGGATGGGCAGGTCCCCGGTGTGCAGCGAGAAGTACTTGACCTGCGCCGGGGCGGTCAGCCAGAGCAGGAACTTCTCGGCCTGCGACACCCGGCTGCTGCCGTTGTTGAAGATCACCCAGTTGTCGGGCCCGGAGATGGTCTGATGGCCGCCGCCGGTGCCCGGGTAGGCCGGCATGACCTGCACGCCGTAGTTCACGTTCGGGAACGCCGACAGGTCCCACGGCCCGGTGACCAGCATCCCGATGTGGCCCGAGTTGAACAGGTTGGCGTAGGCCGAGTCGGTCGGGTCCAGGTACATCGACTTGTCGGTGACCGACATGGTCTTGAGCGTGGTCAGCGAGGCCAGGCCCGCCTTGGAGTCGAACGCCGCCTTCTTGTTGTCCGGCGTCAGCAGGTGGCCGCCGGCCTCCCACAGCAGCGCCTCCCAGTGCCACACCGTGTCCTCGGTGCCGGGGGTCACGTAGGCGGTGCCGAACTGCTTGATGGCCGGGCTGGTCAGCTTTTTCGCGTCGGCCTGGAACTGGGCCCAGGTCCAGTTGGGGCTCGGGTCGGACAGCCCGGCCTTGGCGAACAGCTTCTTGTTGTAGACCACCGCGAGGTTGTCCACCAGCGCCGGGATGCCGATCACCCGGCCGTTGACGGTGGCCACGTCGCGCTCGCCGACCCAGAAGTCGTTCCAGTTCACGCTGGACTTGGCCACGACCTTGGTCAGGGTTACCACCTGCGGGATCTGGGCCACGTTGGGCGCCCACGACCCGTACAGGTAAGCGATGTCGGGGGCGCTGCCGCCGCGCACCGCGGTCAGCACCTTCTGCAGGGTGTTGTCGTTGTTGACGAACAGGCTCGTCACCTGCACGCCGGGGTGCTGGCGGTGGTACTGCGCCAGCAGGTGGGCGAACGCCTTGCCCTCGGCGCCGGTGTAGCCCTCCCAGATCGAGATCGCGCCGCTGGTCCCGCCGCTGCTACCGGTACCGCAGCCAGCCAGGACCAGGACAAGCGCGACGACGAGGGACGAGGCCACCCGGATCCGGGCTCGGTGACTAGCCATCCAGCCGCGTCGCATTCTGGCCTCCGCTCACGGGGGTCGCGAGAACACGATCAATGATGATTGATCGCCGCGATTTCGAAGCAATATCGAGCACAGACGCCGATGATGTCAAGACCCTAGAGGTGGAAAACCTGGACAACCCCCATCGGGTCGATCTGCCCGGCCTGCTCGATCTTGCGCGAAACTGCTCGCGATGGAACACTACCGAGCCATGATCCAGGTGACGTTCGTCGGTGCCGGCAGCATCGAGTTCACCCGCAACGTGGTGACTGACCTGTGCGGCTACCCCGAGTTCCGGGGCCAGCTGCACCTGTCCCTGCATGACATCTCGCCCGACCGGCTGGCCCACGCCGAGCGGCTGGCCCGGCGGATCAGCGCGCAGTCCGGCGCGGACGCGGTGGTGACCGCCTCAGCCGACCGGCGCGAGGCGCTGGCCGGCGCGCGCTACGTCATCAACGAGGTCCAGGTCGGCGGCTACGACGCGACCAAGCTGGACTTCGCCATCCCGGCCCGGTACGGCGTGCGGCAGACCATCGGGGACACCATCGGCATCGGCGGCATCTTCCGCGGCCTGCGCACCATCCCGGTGGCCGTCGCCCTGGCCGCCGACATGGCCGACCAGTGCCCCGACGCCTACCTGCTCAGCTACTCCAACCCGATGGCCATGCTGCCCTGGGCCGTGTACGAGGGCACCGACTTCCAGCGCGTCTACGGCCTGTGCCACTCCGTGCGCGACACCCAGGCCTTCCTCACCGAGCTGGTCGGCGCCGACCCGGCCCGGGTCCGGTTCCTGACCGCGGGCTTCAACCACCAGGCGTTCGTGCTGCGGTTCGAGCAGGACGGCCAGTCGCTGTACCCGCGGCTGACCGAGGTCATCGACGGCTCGCCCGAACTGCAGCGCCGGGTGCGGGTGGAGATCTTCCGCCGCTTCGGCTACTTCCCGACCGAGTCCAGCGAGCACTCCGCCGAGTACGTGCCCTGGTTCATGCGCCACGACGACCAGGTCGAGCAGTTCCAGATCTTCGTCGGCGACTACCTGGCCCGGTCGGAGGAGAACCTGCGCGAGCTGGCCGACCTCCAGCAGCAGCTGGACAGCGACGCGCCGCTGGACCTGGACCCGCCCGGCGAGCTGGCCTCGCTGTTCATCCACTCGCTGGAGACCGGCCAGGAGCGCGAGCTGCACGTCAACATCCGCAACGGCGGGCTGATCACCAGCCTGCCCGCCGAGGCCTGCGTCGAGGTGCCCTGCCTGGTCGGCGCGGCCGGCCCGAAGCCGGTCCCCGTCGGGGCGCTGCCGGTCCAGCTCGCGGCGCTCAACCGGACGTTCCTCAACGTGGTCGAGCTGACCGTCCGGGCCGTGCTCGAGGGCTCGCGCGACCACGTCTACCAGGCGGCGCTGCTCGACCCGAACACGGCCGCCACGCTGACCACCACCCAGGTCGTCGCGATGTGCGACGAGCTGCTCGAAGCGCACGCCGCGCTGCTCCCGGCCGCCTTGGCCCGCTGACCAGAGGCCGCACGCTCAGGCACCCCGTGCCCTCGCCGCCGGGCCGAGCGCGCCGGTGAGGGCGCCGAGCGCGACCGCGGTCCTGGGATCGGGCGCCATGCGGGGGAAGATCCCCAGGGTCTGCGTGATCAGGACCGCCGCGTTCGCGATCCGGCTGGCCTGGCCGGTGACGCAGACCGCCGCGAGCTGATCCGGGCCCAGGCCCGCCCGCGCGGTCGTGGCCAGCAGCTCGTCCGCGCCCCGCCGCACGATCTCCTCGGGATCGTCGGCCGGCCGGGCCAGGGTGCCGGGCTGGCCGGCGAACTTGAACCCGTCCGCGGTCCGGCGCAGCACCGCCGTGTCAATGCGGCTCCCGCCGGTGTCCAGCACCGCGACCAGCTGCCCGGGGGCCGAGTCGGCGGCCAGGCACCACGCCGCGGCCACCAGCTCAGGGACCAGGTCCGGTGCGGGCAGTCCCGCGCTCCGCGCCGCGGCCAGCAAGACATCCAGCTCGCGGCTTCCCGGGGCGGCCGGGAACGTCAGCACCAGCCGCGGCGGGACCGCGGGCACCCGGTCCCGCGCCGCCTGTGCGGTCACCGCCGACAGGAGCGCCGCGTAGACCTCGGCGAGCGCGACGGCCTCGCCGGCCACGGTGACCGTGTCACCCCGGGCCAGGGCGCGCTTCGGGGCCAGGACCGCGCGCTCTGGCGCGGCGGCTAGTTGCGGAGCGGCCAGGGGCCCGGCTATCGGTGCCTGGCCGGGCGGGCAGAACACCGCCGGCGACATAGTCGGGCCGTCCGGGAATGCCACGACCGCCGTCCGCCCTTGCTCGCTGACCGCGGCCGCCACGTACGTCTCGCCAATATCGACCGCCAGAGCCCACCCGTCCATGACGCATATCGTGACATGCTCTGGACCGCTGGTCATGGCCCGGATTGGGGCGGGCACTCAACCCGATCTGGCGGGCGGGTCGTCTAAGGGGTGACGACGACAGTCAGGGGATCGAGTGGACAAAAAGCAAGCCCGCGCCTTCGAGAGCTTCGTCGCTGAGTCCGGCGACCTGCTGCTGCGCATCGCGACGCTTCTGACCTGCGACGTCCATCTCGCCGAGGACGTCTACCAGGAAACTCTGCAGCGGCTGGCCGGACGGTGGGCGCGGGTCGAGAACCCGCGGGCCTTCTGCCGCCGCGTTATGCACAACATCGTGATTGACCAGCAGCGGGCCCGGCAGCGCCGGCCGTCCGAGCTGGAGCTCTACGCGGGCTACGACAGCCGCGACCCGCGGGCGGGCGACCCGCTGGCCGCGGTGGAACTGCGCCCGTCCTTGCTGGCGGCGCTCGGCACGCTGAGCCCGCAGCAGCGCGCGATCGTCGTCCTGCGCTACTTCGACGACCGCAGCGAGGGCGAGGTCGCCGACCTGCTGGGCGTCTCCGTCGGAACCGTCAAGAGCACCGCCTCACGCGCGGTGGCACGGCTGCGCGAGCAGCCCGGGCTCGGCGCCCTGCTCGCCACCAGCGACACCCACTGAAAGGAAGAAGCATGCCTGCCACCGACGAGGACCTGCTGCGCGACCTGATGCACCGGGCCACCGGCGACCTGCACGCGCGGTCGGAGATCACCAACGGCATCGTCACGGCCAGCCGCCGCCGCCACCGGCGCACCCGGGCGCTGGGCATCAGCGTGACCGGCGCCGCCGCCGCCGCGGCCGTCGGCGCGGCCGCCGTGGCCACCAGCGGCTCCGGCCCCGCCGTCCGCCCGACCCAGCCCGGGAGCACGACCCCGTCCATCCAGCTGACCGCCGCGCAGCGCACGCTCAAGCACCTCAGCGCCAGAGCCGCGGCCGCCACGGCCCCCGCGGGCCGCTGGGTCAAGATGACCGAGCTGGCCGGCTCGCAGCACAAGACCACGATCATCGACACCCGCAACGGCGACGTGTGGACCTACCAGCCCGACGCCGGAAAGGGCGTGCCAGCGGAGCTGTTCAGCCAGGCCGGGGCGCCGACCGCGGCCCAGCTAGCCGCCTATCCGACCAGCGTCTCCGGCCTGCGCACCTTCCTGATCAGGCAGGCCAAGCAGCAGCGGGCGCAGGCCGAGCAGGAGATGCTGGCGCAGGCGAAGAAGCTGCCCAAGCGCCTGGCCCATCTCAAGCAGATCACGATGGCCGACCAGCCCAAGGAGACCAGCGACGACTGGGCCTTTTCGCAGGCCGCCATGACGCTCTGGAACCCGGCCATCAGCCCGGCCCTGCGGTCGGCCCTGTTCAAGGTGATCGCGGCCACGCCCGGCGTGGTCGGTGAACTCGCACGCCAGGGACAGCCTCGGCCGGCCCGCCGTCGAGATCAGCCGCTATGACCCCCAGGCCAAGTACACCGAGGCGGTCTTTGAGGCGCCCGACGCCACCCGGGTGCTGGAGACCAGCTCGCTGGAGCCCGGCCACCCCGGCCCGCGACGGCCTGCCGGGCGAGAAGGCCTACCAGCTCAACGACACCTACCAGTCGATCACCTGGAGCGCCACCCGCCCGTCGGCCTGACCCGCCTGACCCTCGCGTGACCGCCTCCGCCTCCACCGCCAGATAATGCACTTATGGCGGTGGAGGCGGTGGTGTTTGATTTCGACGGCCTGCTGATGGATACCGAGACCACCAGCCTGGCCAGCTGGCAGCACGAATGGCGCCGGCACGGCCTGGAGCTGGACAGCAGCTCGTTCTTCGCCGATCACGGCGGGGACGTCAGCGACGTCCGGTACGCCGAGCTGGCGGCCGCCGTCGGGCCGGCCTTCGACCGGGCCGCCAGCCACGCCCGGCGGCTGGCCTACCGCGATCAGCTCAACGCGAGCCTCGAGCTGCTGCCCGGCATCGCCGACTGGCTGAGCCAGGCCGGCCGGCTCGGAATCCGGCTGGCGGTGGCCACCAGCTCCCCGCGCGGGTGGGCCAGCAGGCACCTGGGCGGCCACGGGTCGCTGGCCGCGTTCGAGTTCCTGGCCTGCGGCGACGAGGTGGCCAGGGCCAAGCCCGATCCGGGCGTCTACCTGCTGGCCCTGGAGCGCCTGGGCCTGCCCGCGGACCGGGTGGTGGCGGTCGAGGACTCCCCGCACGGCGTGGCGGCGGCGCAGGCGGCCGGGCTGCGCTGCGTGGCGATCCCCAACCCGCACGCGGACCCCGCGCGGTTCACGACCGCTGACCTGCTGCTGTCCAGCGCCGGGCAGCTGCCGCTCGATGAGCTGCTAACTGCCATTGGATCCGGTCGAGGTGGCTTCTCTTAACGTAGGGGGGCTCGCTTGATCCTGCTGTCGAGGTCGGATTGTCGTGTCGGAGTCGGCGTTCCCGGGAAGTTATAACTCATTTCTGCGGCTGGAGCGAGATCGTTGATCTTCTCCGCTCTGCTCAAAAGATAAGGCCCTATACAACACGTCGACCTCAATCGGCGCAGTTCAGAAGCACCCTCACCTCGCGACTGTGCCTGAGCGCCCCCCGCAGGAAAGCCACTGGCCAGGGAAGCGGCAAGGGCCCCGTGCGCCCAAGGCGGCCCTCAGTTCAATATGCCGCCAACAGTTTGGTTACAGGACTGTAGCCTCGCCAGGATCTGCGAGCGAACATATAGTGCCTGAAGGGTAGAAGTACTGTATCGGCCGATGCCTGCGCGGGCCAATCAAGATCACATTCGCGTCGAGGGGAGGCAGGCAAGGATGGGCGATCACGAACCGTCCGAGCTGGTGTGGCGCAAGTCCATGAGGAGTGATGACTCAAACTGTGTTGAGGTAGCGACGGTGGGTGCGAAGGTGCTGGTACGTCACTCGAAGCACCAATCAGGAGCGATCTTGACCTTCTCACGCTCAGCGTGGGAGGCGTTCCTGGTCGACATCCGCCGTGGCGAGTTTGGGCAGGATCAGCAGTCAGCCAGTGACTAGCCGTGAGATCATGCTGTCGGGTCTTGGCTAGGGTCTGACAGTCTCCGGTGGATGATGTACAAGCCTAGAGGACCAAGCTATCAAAAGGATTCCGGAATCGCGGAGGCTATCCTTGAACGGCGTGGTCTTGGCGACAACACGATAGGGTTGTGGAGGTTGACGGTGTGAGCAGGCAATATCAAGCTGAGTTGCTCACAGATGATGCGCCGCCGCCAGAAGGTTCTGACTGTTCATTGCGGCACTATTTGCGCTTTGGTTCGATATCTTACAGCATTGCTATGGGTGTTGCCTCAACTGCGATCGGTGGACTCGTTTCGAGGCGTCTCGCTGGGGGTCTCCAGATCGTCGTCTGGCTTCCTGTAACGATCGTGCTTGCGGCCTGCGCAGCGTGGCTCGCCGAGTCAGAGGTTGCAACGGTTATTCTGATCCGCCGTCTTCATTCGCGTCGTGGTCACTGATTTGCAGACGGCGTTTAGTTGATCCGTCTTTTCGTGACCTTCGGCGAGAACCTACGCCGAGGACGATCCTTCCGCAGGTAATCAGAAATGCTGACGCTCCGGCAATGCTATATTTGAGCTCAGGAGGGGCTTTGTCGATCATTATGTAACTCAGACCGGCCAGTGCGATAATCCCGATTATCGCATGGTTCATTAGATACCCGAGCCGTCTTGTCTTGTCCTCATCGGACAAGACGCGCTCGAAGAACCCGAACAACAATGGCCACTTCCCACTGCCTTCGTCGGAAAGTGGTAGCTCGAAGCCGTCAGAATCCTCTACCGGAGTCTGGCTAACGGTTTGGTTGTGCACGCCGATGCTGGTGGCAGCGCCAGCATCCTTGTCTGCCCGGACAGTCTTTCCCGGCATAGGTGTCTCCACCGTTTGTAATACTTCCGTCGCCAGGCATCCGGCTTCGGATCCGATATGGCTGTAAGCGCGCACGCTGGAGCCCAGCCGCAATCACCGCCCCGAGGCGCCCGCCGCGTCCTTCTGCCGGGTCCGGTAGGCGCGCAGGTTGGTCTGGTTGCCGCAGGTGCTCACGTCATGCCAGACCCGGCTGGCGTTGCGCGAGCTGTCGTAGAAGGCGATCCCGCAGCGCTCGAATGGGCAGGCCTTGAACCGCGCCCACTGCCCCCGCTGCTGGGCCAGCAGGATCTCCGCCGCCACCAGCGCCGCAACCCCCCGCCAGCCCGGCCCGCCCGGACCGTAGATCACCCGGCCGTCGGGCCCGAGCCGCAGCGTCAGCGCCAGGTCGCTCGCCGCCAGGCCGCCGCCGGGTCCGGGGCGCCCGCCCCGGCCAGCGCGCGGACGGCCTCACGTACCTCGCGCAGCGGGGCCAGGTCGCCCGGCGTCAGCGCCAGCTCAGGGACCGGCTGGCCGGCGGCCTCCGCCCATCGCTCCAGCGCCCGGCTCAGCCAGGCTGCCGCCTGCTCCTGATCGGCCAGCAGGTCGGCCAGCCGGGGACTGTCGTGCGGCACTCGCAGGCTTGTGTTGACCAGCTCCTGCACTAGGGCCAGGCGGCCCGGCGCTCGTCCGCCGGGCAGCCTGAGCCGCCCGGTCGCCAGCCCGTCGCCGCTGCTCGCCGTCATCGTCAGCCGCCTCCCAGCCTTTCGAGTTTGACAGAAGCAAAGTCATTATGATTCTTTCATAGTACCGGCTGGTGTCCAGCCGGGCGCACCACGCGAGCACGGATCCAGGAACTGGGGGTTCTGACATGTCCGCTACCAGCCCGCTTCAGTACGACGTCCACGTCTCCGGCCTGCTGCCCGCCGGCGGCGAGCCGCTGCCCAGCGGCGAGCGCCCGCACTGGTCACCGCTGTCCCACACCCTGATCCACGGCCCGACCGAGGCCGTGCTCGTGGATCCGCCCATTACCGTCGCCCAGGCCGCCGCGCTGGGCGACTGGATCGAGTCCTTCGGCAGGCGGCTCGCCTACATCTACATCACGCACTGGCATGCCGACCACTGGCTGACCACCGGGCTGCTCGCGGAGCGGTTCCCCGGCGTCACCGTCTACGCCAGCGAGCGCACCGTCGGCCGGATGATCGCGTCCACCCCCGACGGCCAGCCCGCCGGGCTGTGGGGCAGCCTGTTCCCCGGCCAGATCCCCGAGGCCCCCGTCCCGGTCCTGGCCCGGCCCGTGCCCGCCGGCGGCTTCACCGTGGACGGCGAGACCCTCGTTCACGTCGAGGCCGGGCACAGCGACACCGACGACACCACCGTGCTGCACGTCCCGTCCCTGGGCCTGGTCGCCGCGGGCGACGTGGTCTACAACAACGTCCACCAGTACCTGGCCGAAACAGGCCGCGGCGGGATGGCCGGCTGGCACCAGGCTCTCGATGTCGTCCAGGCCCTGCGCCCCGCGCACGTGGTGGCCGGGCA
Organism: uncultured Actinomycetota bacterium; assembly: GCA_963822485.1. Taxonomy (GTDB): domain Bacteria; phylum Actinomycetota; class Actinomycetes; order Streptosporangiales; family Streptosporangiaceae; genus DASUBV01. The sequence goes on along the minus strand of CAWGHW010000037.1, from coordinate 1,069,176 downwards.
CAAGGACGCCACCCGCGACGACTCGCCCGCCAACATCGACGAGACCCGCCGGTACCTCGACGACGCGGCCCGGCTGCTGGAGACCAGACCCAGCCAGGAGGAGTTCTTCTCCGGATGCTCAGGCAGTACCCGGACCGGGTGAACCCCTACACGGTCTGGCTGTCCGCCCTTCGCCTGATGCCGGTGACGTCGTAGAGGTGATGGACCGGGTCGTGGATGAAGTACCGCCCGAACGTCTCCACCGTGAAGTGGGCGCCGTCGCCGCGAAGGCCGGTGCGCAGCCACTGGTCCCCGGCCACCGCCTCGAACCGCGTCGCGATGGCCTCGGCCGCCTGGCCCAGCTCGGCCGCGACCACGGCCGGGTCCTGCTCGCCGTAGCGGTCGGCCACCGCCGTGGCGTCCTGGTCCCAGTTGGGGTACCGCGGGCCGTCCTGGCTGAGCATCATCTCCAGCCGCTGGTCATACAGCCGCAGCACGTCGCGGACATGGCAGCCGTACTCCAGCGCCGACCACTGCCCCGGCGCCGGGCGCTGCCGCGCCGCGTCGGCCGGGGCCAGCGCCTCCGGCCACGCGGCCGCGTTGGCGCGGATCATCCCGGCGATCGCCTCGCGGCCGAAGCTCTGGGTGTCGAAGCCGCACTCCGGGCACGGGCGCCGCAGCACCCAGGTCCAGTCCTTGGTGTCGGGCACGATGGTCATGCCCGAACCGTACCGAGCCCGGCTACTCGTTTTTCTCGGCCGTGGCGGCGGCTGCGGCTGCGGCCAGGCCGGCGACGATCTCCGGGTAGACCTTGCGCAGGCCGCGCAGCACGATCCGCCCGGCCAGCGTCGGATCCCAGCTCGCGGCCCACCGGATGCGGGTGCCGCCGCCATCCGGGGTCAGCGTGACCTCGGCCCGGTAGTTCCGGACCGGGATGCCGCCGACCACCGTGTAGGCCAGCCGCCGCCCCTCCTCGGCCTCCAGGATCTGCTCGACCGAGGTCACGTGGCGCAGGTAGGCCCGGCGGGAGGAGCGCAGCCACTGGACGGCGCCGGGGCCGCGCGGCGAGTCGTCGCCGGGGCGCTGGTAGCCGCCCGCGCTCCAGGGGCCCCAGTCCGGGTAGCGGGTGGCGTCGGAGACCAGGGCCCAGACGGCCTCCGGCGTCGCGTGCGCGGTCTGCTCGGCTGCCACGTGCAGCTGGCTCATCGGGGCCTCCAGGGCGTCTCCCGTCGATGTACCACGTGGTACATGAACCACATGGTACATTCGGCCATGGCCACGTCGCAAGCGCGGGACCGGCTGCTGGCCGCCGCGGTGGAGCAGGCGACCAGGGGCGGGATCACCGACCTGAGCATGCGCGAGCTGGCGGCCGCCATCGGCACCAGCCATCGCATGCTGCTGTATCACTTCGGGTCCCGCGAGGGCCTGATGGTCGCGATCAGCGACGCAGGTCAACAAGTCCCTGGCGGCCTCCCTGGCCGACTGGAACGACCTGTCGGCCGACGCGCGGAAGCTCTGGCAGGACCTCACCGACCCGGCCGCCTGGCCGATAGAGCGGCTGTACTTCGAGCTCTACGCGCACGCGCTGCTCGGCCGGCCGGGCACCGAGGGGTTCCTCGAGGCGTCGGTGGAGCCGTGGATCAGCGCGACCGCGGACCTCCTGGTCCGGTCGGGCGGCGACGCGGCCTGGGCCCGCGCCGAGGCCCGGCTCGGCCTGGCCGTGACCCGGGGCCTGCTGCTCGACCTGCTGGCCACCGGGGACCGGGCCGGCGTGGCCGAGGCCTACGAGCACTTCCTGGGCCCGGCCCTGGCGCGGCTAACCGAGGCAGCGTCGTCGCGTGCCGCAGGGCCCTGATGACCGCCTGGTCGTGCGGCAGCCACGGGCCGACCGCTTTCGGATCGTCGTTCCAGTAGGTCAGCAGGCTCCGGCCGCCGTTCTCGCTGAGCCAGTGGGACAGCGCCGCGAACCACTTGGGCCGGTGCGTCCGGTGGCTGGAGTTGGTCTCGCAGATGCTGAGCACCGGGTACCGCCGGCGCGACGCGTGCCGGATCACCGCGCGCCACTGGTTCAGCCGCGGGTACAGCCGGCCGTGGACGTCGAGCGGCCCGTGCGGGAAGTGGAACTCCGGCCAGTCGTAGATGTCGAGCCCGTACCAGTCCATGCCCGGCACCAGCCAGGGCGGCATGCTCGACGGCCGCATGCACAGGATCGGGCCGTAGCGCACGTTCGTGCGCTGGCACAGGCGCTGCATGTGGGTGTGCACCCGGCGCATGGTGGCCGGGGTGATGTAGCCGGGGTAGCCGGCCAGGTTGCCTGCCTCGTGCCAGGTCGTCAGGTCCGAGCCCGCCGGCGCGGAGGCCAGGAACGTCCTGATCTGCCCATCCAGCCGGCCCGCCAGCAGGTCGGCGGGGACGGGCCGGATGGAGACCATGGCCCGGCTCACCGACGGGCCGGACGGCCAGCTCGGGGGGACGTAGTTGTACTCCGGGTAGTAGACGCGGCGGCAGGTGGCCGCGGGCACGGCCGCCTGCACGGCGGTGAACCACCCGGCGTTGGCCCCGATCTCGAGCCGCGGCGAGGGCGCCGCCGCGGCCGCCCGCACCGCGGCCCCGGCGGGCTTCGCGGCGGCAGCGGCCAGGAAGGCTCCCGTGACAGCGGCCCCGGCACCCAGGACCGTACGGCGGGATATGTCTCTTTCCATCCCGCGTGAGTGTATAGGTCACTAGTGAGCCTGTTGGGGCAATCGATGAATTTGGGACGGCTGTCCGTCCGTGCCCCTATCGCGGCTGTGAGCTGCGAAGACGCGGGGGAGCGCGCTACCGGCCGGTAGCGTCGATCCGCTGCAGGATCTTCTCGGACGCCGACCGCAGCGTGCGCAGCTCGGCCGGGGTGAGCGCGTCGACCACCAGCTCGCGGACCCTGGCCACGTGCGCCGGGGCGCTGGCCACCAGCAGGTCCAGCCCGGCCTGGGTCAGGATCGCGTTGGTGTACCGGCCGTCCTCCTGGTCCGGCTCGCGCCGGACCAGGAGGCGCCGCTCCAGCCGCTTGATCAGGTGCGACAGCCGGGACAGCGAGGCGTCGGTGACCGTGGCCAGCTCGCTCATCCGCATCGTGTGGTCCGGGTTCTCCGACAGCCGGGCCAGGGCGTGGTACTCGAGGTAGCTCAGCCCGGCGTCGCGCTGCAGCTCGCCCTCCAGCGCCCAGCGCAGCCTGGCCATCATGCCGTTGAAGGCGCGCCAGGCCGCCTGCTGCTCAGCGTCCAGCCAGCGCGCGGATGGCGCGGCCGCCGCCCGGGTGCGACTCACGCCACGCAGGTTATCACTTGACGATTTGAGTAACGCTGCGTAAGTTGAATCTTGAACGTTCACGTGAATATTCACGTCATCCCTAACAACGTCCGTCGGCCCGGCCAGCCGGGCACAGGAGGTCAGTCATGAGCGTGACCCGCACCTCGGACCGCTTCACCACCCTGCCGAGCGAGGAGGAGCTCGCCGCCACCGTGGTGGCGCTCGAGGAGCACGGCTTCAGCACCGAGGTCGTCGACAGCCTCGACGCCGCCCGGGCGGCCGTCCTGGCCCGCATCCCCGAGGGCTCGTCGGTGATGACCAACACCTCGGTGACCCTCGACGACGCCGGCATCTCCGACGCCATCAACGAGGGCGGCCACTACGAGTCGGCCCGCAAGAAGATGTTCGCCCTGGACTTCGAGACCCAGGCCCAGCAGATGAAGGCCATCGGCGGCCAGCCCGACTACGCGCTCGGCAGCGTGCACGCCGTCACCAGGGACGGGACGCTGGTCATCGCGTCGGCCTCCGGCAGCCAGCTGGCCTCCTACGCCTGGGGCGCGGCCAACGTCATCTTCGTCATCGGCGCGCAGAAGCTGGTCGCCGACACCGGCACCGCGCGGGAGCGGATCTACCAGCACAGCCTGGTGCTCGAGGACGCCCGCGCCCAGGCCGCCTACGGCCAGCACAGCTCGGTCGGCAAGGTGCTGGAGATCCACCAGGAGCTGCCCGGCCGGATCCACATCGTGCTGGTCCGCCAGGTCGTCGGCTTCTGACCGGCGGGCGCTTCGGGGCCCGACGGCGTGCTGGACCTGGTCAGGCAGGCGCGACCGTGGTGACCGTGCCCGAGCTGCCCTTGAACTTCAGCGCGCCGTCCGCGGCGTCCACGTACAAGATCCCGCCGCTGGCCGGGGTGGCGGGCTCGGCCTGCGGGGTCAGGGCGAGCAGCCCGTCCAGGGTCAGCTGACCGTCGCTGTCCGGCGACGGCACCACCGTCTCCACCCCGGTCAGGTCGTTGTTCTCCAGGTCCAGCGTCGCCCCGCCGCTGGCCTCCGGGGCGATGGACACGATCGGGCTGTCGCTGCCGGTGGTCACGGCGACGCCGGTGCGCTCGGTGCCGGTGCCGTCGAGGTAGTTCAGCTTCAGGAACGTGCCCGCACCGCCACGCGCCAGCAGCTCCAGGTTGCCGCTGGTGAGCGAGGTGATGAAGGCCAGGTTGTCAATCGACTGGCCGTTGCCGGCCAGCTGATTGACCAGGTAGGCATCGCTGATTCCGCCATCGTCCTGGAAATGCTCAGTCACGGGTCGAGCTTAACCCGCCTAGCCTTCCTGCCGTTCCGGGCTCCAGCTCTCCCGCTTGATGGCGAAGAACGGCGACTTCAGCACGAACCTGGCCACGAAGATCAGGATAATTCCCACCACGGCGAAGCCCAGGAGCGAGTAATTCTGGGCGGCCGGGGCGGCCAGGATGTTTTTGATGGCGATATAGCCCAGGAACACCACCGACGCCAGCGGCAGGATGCCCAGCGTCAGCGCGTCCTGCCAGGTGCTAGGTCGCACAAGAAGCTGCCGCGCCAGCGCGCCGCCGATCCCTGTCGTGCGCATCGGCTTTGTCCATGAATGCCTGGGCTCGGTGGTGACCGTCCGCGCTACGGTATGTTTGCGGCTTCACCTGCCTGGGCGGGGGAGCGCCGCGGCGGCTGCGGGTCGGCCGCTGCTCGCCAACCGCCCTTCCGGAAGCCGCCTGATCCGATGAGTGGTATCCGGCCGCGACACTGGAGAGATTCCATGGCTGCACCCGTTGACGAGCTGGGCTCGCGTGAGGCTGGCCAGCTGACTCCGAGGATCGGGCTCGCCGGGGACTTCGTGATCGGAGCCGCGAATGCCGGGCCCGGGCTGTCATTGTCGGTGACGTTAGCGGCGATCGTCGCGGCGACGGCTTATGGCAGCGGTCCGGTCATTTTGCTGTGCGCGGTGCCGATGCTGATTATCGCGAATGCCTACCGGCGGCTGAACGCGTGGAATGCTAACTGTGGTGCTGCGTTCACCTGGGTCGGCCGGTCCATCACGCCTTACCTCGGGTGGCTGACCGGCTGGCTGATGATCATGGCGAACCTGATCGGGAACGTGGCCGCGGTCACGGTGCTGGCCCCGTCGGTGCTGGCCGTGGCCGGGCAGGACCAGAATGCCCGGTGGCCCAACATCATCATCGATACCGCCGTCGGCGTGGTGATGATCGCCATCGCGGTCGTCGGGATCAAGCTGTCCGCGCGGACTCAGATCGTGCTGGCCATCGTGGAGTACGGGATCGTGATCGCCCTGGCGGTCGCCGCGACGGTGTTCTGGGGCAGGCACTCGGCTGGTTCCTACCCGCCCTCGGCCGGGTGGCTGTCGCTGACCGGGATCGGCGGCAAGGGCAGCTTGTCCGCCGGGTTGCTGTTCGCGGTGTTCATGTTCGTCGGCTGGGACGGTTCGGCGAACGTGAACGAGGAAACCCGCGAGCCGAGCATCAACCCCGGGCGGGCCGTGCTGCTGGCCGTGGTGTTCCTGGGCTTGTTCTACGCGCTGTGCACCACGGCGCTGCAAGGAGCAGTGTCCCCGCACGCCCTGCAGGCCAACGCCGCTGCGCCGCTGGTGTACATCGGGCACGTGCTCGGCGGGACGTGGCTGGGCCGCGCTGCGGGGCTCGCCGTCGCCTTGTCGGTGATCGCCGGGACCGGAACCGGGTTCGTGGTGCTGGGCCGGATCGGGTTCGGGATGGCATCTTCCGGCGCGCTGCCTGCCCCGCTGGGGAACCTGTCGCCCCGGTTCCGCACTCCGGTCCTGGCCACCATCATCCCCGGGGTGGCGTTTCTGGTCGTGACCTGGGTGTACCTGCTGGTCGGGTCGGTCGGGGCGGCGTTCAGCGCGCTGGTCGCCGGCACCGGGATCTTGTTCGCCTCCTACTACATCCTGACCGGGCTGGCGCTGATCGCTTACTTCCGGCGGCGGATATTTTCCAGTCTGGCCGGCGCGGTCGTGCTCGGGGTGCTGCCGCTGGCCGCGGTGGTGTTCCTGGGCTGGATCATCGAGCGGGCGATGGCCGCCAACGCCGCGAACGTGAACTGGACCATCGCCGGGATCGTCATCGTCGGGATCGTCTTGATGGTCGCGGTCAGAAGGACCCGCGACGGCGCGCGCTACTTCGCCACTCAGCGCGAAGCACAGCAGGTCGCGGCCGGACGCTGACCCCTGCCCGCCGGGTACTGGCCCGCGCCGGGCAAGATCCGCTGGCCGTTCTCAGTAGAGGTGGCAAGTAAGGGACAATGGCGGCTGTTTGATCAGCTATCGCGCGGCTGGGCCACCAGGGCGGCTGCTCGCTCGGCGATGGCCAGGACGGTGGCGCTGGGATGCGCGTTGGGGATGAGCGGCATCACGGACGCGTCCGCCACCCGCAGCCCCGTTATCCCGCGGACCCGGAGCTCGGGATCCACGACGGCGGCGGGGTCGGTGCCCATCCGGCAGGTTCCGGCCGGATGGTAGTAGCTGTCGACGCTGCGGCGGATCCAGGCCCGCAGGTCGGCCCGGGTGCGAACGGCGGGACCGGGCCACACCTCGGCCTGCCGCAATCGCGTGAACGCTGTCGAGGCCGCGGCATCGCGGGCCATCATGGCCGCTGCTTCCAGCCGGTCCAGGTCGCGGTCATGGCGAAGAAAGCCCGGGTCGATGCTCGGCGGCGCCTGAGGGTCGGCGGCGGCCAGCGTGACCGAGCCCCGGCTGTCGGGGGCCACCACGGCGGCGGCCAGGACGAAGCCCGCGGCGGGCGGCTCGCACCTGGCCGGCGCCAGCGGCAGCAGGATGGGGAACAGATGCAGGTCTGGCCACGCTCCCGCCAGGTCGCTGCGGAGCGCCGCATACGCCTCGCCGTTGTTGTACCTGCTCGCGGGCAGCGGCGCCGTGGCGGCATGCGAGGTGTACACCACGGGATGGTCCTGGAGGTTAGCGCCGACCCCGGCCAGATCGGCCGCGACCTCGACGCCCAGGCCGCGGAGCTGGTCTGCGGGACCGACGCCGGACAGCATCAGCAACTGCGGCGACCCGATGGCCCCCGCGGCCAGGATGACCTCTGCGGTGGCCCGCGCCTCGGCTGGCTCCCCGTCACGGACGAAGCGCACGCCGGTGCACTGCCCACGGTCGATGAGCAGCCTGGTGACCAGGCAGCCGGTCGCGACCGTCAGGTTCGGCCGGTCCAGGTTAGGCCGGAGGTAGGCATCGGCCGAGCTAGCCCGCTCGCCGCCGTCGATGGCCAGGTCCGCCCAGCCCACGCCCTCCTGCTGAGCGCCGCTGAGGTCGTCGGTGACCGCGTGACCGGCCGCCGTCAGGGCCCGCACGAACGCGAGTGCCACCGGATGCGGTGCCATGACGGGCCCGACCCGGACCGGGCCGCTGGTCCCGCGCAGGGCGCGGTCATGCCCGTCCGCTTGCTCGCTGCGCCGGAAGTAGGGCAGCAGGTCCGTGAATCCCCAGCCTGCTGCCCCGCTCCGGGCCCAGTCGTCGTACACCGCCCGGTGCCCGCGCACGTGCGCCATGGCGTTGATCGCGCCCGTGCCGCCGAGGGCCCGGCCCCGCGGGTAACGCACCGGTCCCGTGCTGGCCTGGGGCGTGGTGTACTCGCCCCAGTCGGCTGCGGAGCCCAGGTTCTCCGGCCACGCGTTCGGCACGGTCATCGCGCGCGTGCGGGCGGCGCTGCCCATCTCCAGCACGAGCACCCGGACATCAGGCTGCTCGGAGAGGCGGGCAGCCAGGACGCATCCCGCTGTGCCCGCTCCCACGACGACGTAGTCGAAGTCCACTACCCCTCCGCGTCGGCCAGCGAGTACCCCCCCGCGTCGGCCAGCGAACCGTTGCGGTCCGGCACTAGGCGCACCAGGCCGATGTACACCCCGGCGGTGACGAACCAGCCGACGATCCAGGAGATGTCCGCGCCGCCCAGCGAATGGACCAGCGGGCCGGTGTAGTCCGGCTGCGACACGAACGGCCATTCCACGGCCAGGCCGATGACGTAGGCCGCCAGCCCGCGCCAGGCAAACGTGCCGTACTGGCTGTGGGGAACGAAGAAGGCGCCGACGTCGTAGCGACCGCGCCGGACCACGAAGTAATCGGCCAGGTTGACCGCTGACCAGGGGATGAAGATGACCAGCAGGACGTCGAGGAAGTTGGACAGGTTGGCCACGAACGACTTGTAGCCGAGAAGCGCCACCACGACGCCCACTGCCGTGACGATGACGAACGGCACGATGCGCAGCAGTGCCGAGGCCGAGGTGAAGCGCCGCCAGATGTTCGCGAAGGCCAGCACCTGGAAAGCGCCGGTGTAGGCGTTGATGGTCACCCCGTTAACGAGGCTCAGGGCCATGACGACAAGCGCCCACGAGCCGGATGTCCTGCCGATGGCGGCCACCGGTCCCAGGTCGGGCAGCAGTGCGGTGAGGTAGGCGCCGACCGCGCAGGACAGAAACGTCGCCAGGACGTTGCCCGCGTAGATGGCCCAGAACAGCCGCGGGCCGCTGGTCTCGGCAGGCAGGTACCGGGTGTAGTCCGAGACGAACGGCCCGAACGACAGGATGTCGATGACCAGCAGCGCGACGCCGGCCAGGAACAGGCCAGCCGAGGGCGCATTGGCGCTGATCGCGGTCTCATGCGCGGGCAGCGACCGGTAGGCCAGGCCCTGGATCAGCATGATGACCAGCGACACGCCGACCACGACCGCCGTGGCCTGCATGACCCGGTGAATCCACCGGTATCCGAAGATTCCGACCACGACCGCGGGCACCGCGATGATGACGATCCAGACCGGGATGGATATGGAACTAACGACCTGCTGCAGGCTCTGGGCCTGGATGACCAGAATGGCGGCGATGAAGCCGATATTCAGTAATAAGACAGCGGGAAACATGAATGTGGCGCCGTAAAATCCGAACTGGGCCCGGCTCTGGATGGTCTGCGGGACACCCAGCTTCGGGCCCTGCGTCGCATGCAGCGCGACCAGCAAGGCGCCGGCGAGCGTCCCGACGGCGATCGCCGCGAGCGCCCACCAGAACGTCAGCCCGATGATGACGACCACGCCGCCCAGCACGACATTAAAGATGTTGACATTGGCGCCCCACCAGAAAGCGAACTGCTGCCAGGGCTTTCCGTGCCGGGCCTCAGCCGGGATTACGTCGATGTGATGAGTTTCCACGTACCGTCGCAGCTGCGCTCTCTGCTCGCGCTGCCAGACGTCGTCTTGCGTCATTGCTATCCCTCCGCGTGGACGCCCTTGGGGAGGCATGCCTGAAGGGGCATAATTGTACGCTTTTCTCCCGATCAGGACCGGCAGAGTCCGGCGACGGCCAGCTGCGACATAAGGGACGACGGCCGGAGATCAGCTGTCGCGCAGCTGGGCCACCAGAACGTCGGACTGCTCGACGGTCATTGACGTGGTCAGTCCGGTCATCGGCAGCACGCGGTGGCCGCCGGCCAGGAAGACCACCTGATCGTTCAGGCAGGCGCGCAGATCGGGATGGCGCTCCGCGATCGCGACCTGCTGGCGCAGCATGTCCTGCTGCCGGTCGGTAACCGCCGACACGGCCTGGTCGAGCCGGCCGCGCATCCGCCGGCTGATCGACCGGCCGATGAGCCCGGCGGCCGCGCCCAGGGCCGCGCCGGCCAGGTCGTCGCCGATCGCGTCGCCCAGCGAGAAGGCACCGCCGCCGATGTCGCCCAGGCGGCCGCGCCGGGTGCCGCCCGGTCCGGGCGGCGGCCCGTTCTGCGGCTGAGCCGCCCAGCCCGGCCGCTGGCCGCCTGGCCCGGGCACGGGTCCCGCCTGCGGCTCCGCCTCCCAGCCGGCCTGCGGGGCGCCACCGGGCTGCACCGCCCCACCGGGCTGCACCGTGCCACCGGGCTGCGCCGTGCCGCCCGGTCCCGCCTGCTGGCCGAGCCGCATCCGGGCGAGGTCGGCGAGTTCCTGGACCGAGTGCACTCCGGCCGCGCTGCCGCACTGCGGGCACACGTCTGTCGCCTGGCCACCATTCATGGGCTCATTGTGCACTTGCGCCTACCGCGCTGGGAAGATACGGCCCGCTATCCGTTACGCCCATTCCTGACTCCCGTCAACCGGCCGCGGGCCGCGGGCTTCCCGCTTCCGGCCATGACCCTGTCCGGCCGCCTGACCAAGGGCGCCGAACGCTTCCGCGGAAGCGTTCAGTGCATGTGCGTGACGCACTTGCGTGAGACGCTTCCGCGGAAGCGCGACACAGCGCGGCGCCAGGTCAGGAGCCTGCGCCGGGGCCCGGCGACCGGGTTTCCAGCGGGGCCGCGAGCCCGGCCCGGTGTCGCCCCACCCAGCCGGCCGCCGCCCTGACCGAGTCCGCGGCGCCCCGGTCGCGCAGCCGGGCCATCGCCGGGTCGCCCGCGGCGGCGCCCGCCTCGATGCCCCGCCAGCAGCGGTCCTGCCACCAGATGATGGCGTCGATCAGGCTGGCCCGGTCGTCCAGGCCGTAGGCGTCGCAGATCAGCCGCAGGCCCCGGCCCGCCGCCGCCACGTCGGTGATGCCCGGCCCCAGGTCCAGGTACTGCCAGCACACGTGGGCGACATCGTGGATCCGGGCGCCGGGCGCGGCGATGTCCCAGTCGATGAACGCCACCGGGACCAGCCCGGCGCCCGCGTCGCGGTAAACCGTGTTCTTCGGCGCCAGGTCGTTGTGGCACACCACCTCCTGACCGGCGGCCAGCGGCGTGCCCGCGGTCAGGTCGTGAAACTCCCGCACCAGCTCCGCCACCCGGGCCAGGCTGGCCGGCGAGGTCACCGCGGCCGGCTGCTCCGGCGCCCAGGCCGCATGGCCGGGCAGGAAGGTCAGCACCTCCCGGCCCTGCTCGTCGTGGCCCAGGAAACGCGGTGCCCCCGGCCAGCCCCGCCGCTCGAACAGCGCGAGCAGCTCATGCACGAACGACGGGTCAGGCGGCGGGGTGCGCCGCACCGTGTCCCCCACCCGGACCACCTCGGTCACGAACCCGCCCGGCAGCGCCTGCTCCTCCATGCCGCCCAGACTGCCACCGTTGATACGGTGACCGGATGGCGGAGGAGACGATCCGGTGAGTGGCCTGCCGGGTGAGCTGCGCGAACTGATCGAGGCCGGCCCGATGGCCCACCTGAGCACCATCAGCGCCGACGGGAGCCCGCAGGTAACCGTCATCTGGGTCGGGCTCGACGGCGACGACCTGGTGTCCGCGCACATGGGGTGGTACGCGAAGCTGCGCAACATGGACCGGGATCCGCGGGTCGTGCTGTCCTTCGACGCGCCGCGTGACCGCAGCGCCTTCCTGAACCCCTACGCGGTGCTCCGGGCGCGGGCCACCATCGAGCCCAGCGACGGGGCGTGGGACCTGCTCAACCGGCTGACCAAGGTCTACATATCCCCGGACACCGAGTTCCCGGCGCCGAAGGGTCCCGGCTACATCGTCCGATACGCCGTGGAGCGCATCGGCGGCGTCGGCCCCTGGGTGGCGGGCTCGCACTGAGCCAGCCCGCCAGCGGCTTAAAGGCTTAGGGCTCCCGTGGTCGGGCTGGTTAGGGTCGGTCCATGACTGACGAGGACAAGCGGGCCGAGCAGCTGCTGGCTGCCCAGGCCCGGGCGGCCGAACTGTTCCAGGCCGTCGAGGACCGCGGCCTGGTCGCGCCCGGCGCGGGCGAGCGCGAGGTCAGTGACCGCGTCCGGGACCTGGCCAACGAGATGTTCGGCCCGACCCGGCACTGGCACAAGCGGATCATCCGCTCCGGCCCGAACACGCTCCTGCCCTACCGGGAGAACCCGCCGGACCGGGTCATCGACGCCGACGACATCGCGTTCGCCGACTTCGGGCCGATCTTCGAGGCGTTCGAGGCCGACTTCGGGCGCACCTTCGTGCTCGGGGCCGACCCGGTCAAGCAGCGGCTGCGCGATGACCTGCCGGTGATCTTCCAGGCCGGGCGCGAGGCCTTCGCGGCCGACCCCGACATCACCGGCCAGCAGCTCTACGACGCCGTCGCGGCCCTGGCCGGCCAGGCCCGCTGGACACCGGGCGGCTGGCACGCCGGCCACCTGGTCGGGGAGTTCCCGCACGAGACCATCGACGGCGCCCGCGTCGAGTCCTACATCACGCCCGGCAACACCACGCCGCTGCGCCGCGCCGACCGCGCCGGGCGGCGCTGCCACTGGATCCTGGAGATCCACCTCACTGACCCCGAGCGCGGCTTCGGCGGCTTCTACGAGCAGCTCCTCGACCTCGGCTGAGGACCCAGAACCCCTGGCATTAACAACGGCTGCGACGGCCTTGCAGGTGCGCTGAGCTGGCCGTTGTCGAGGTGCTGCAATTCCCTGGGCCAGGCATGCTGTACGACATGAGCCAGCACGGGCATGAGCACGACGAGCAGGCGCACGACGAGCACGCGCACCACGAGCACGCGCACGACGCACCCGAGCACGGTCACCGGCACGGGGCGGCGGCCCGGCTCGGCCACCTGCTGCGCCCGCACTCGCACGAGCCGGCCGACAAGGTCGACACCGCCATGGAGGCCAGCGCGGCGGGCATGCGGACGCTGTGGATCTCGCTGGCCGTGCTGGCGGCCACGGCCGCGCTCCAGGCCGCGGTGGTGGCGGTCTCCGGCTCGGTGGCGCTGCTCGGCGACACGCTGCACAACGCGGCCGACGCGCTCACCGCCGTGCCGCTGGCCATCGCGTTCATGGCCGGCCGCCGGCCGCCGACCCGCCGCTACACCTACGGCTACGGCCGGGCCGAGGACCTGGCCGGGGTGGCCATCGTGGTCATCATCGCGGCGTCGTCAGCGCTGACCGCCGTCGCGGCACTGGCCCGGCTGGCCCACCCGCGCCCGGTGACCGGCCTCCTGGCGGTGGCCGTCGCGGCGCTGATCGGGTTCGCGGGCAACGAGATCGTGGCCCGGTACCGGACCGGGATGGGCCGGCGGATCGGCTCGGCGGCGCTGGTCGCCGACGGCCTGCACGCCCGCGCCGACGGGTTCACCTCGCTGGCCGTGCTGCTCGGCGTCGGCGGCGTGGCGCTGGGCTGGGACTGGGCCGACCCGGTCGTGGGCCTGCTGATCACCGTGGCCATCCTGGCCGTGCTGCGCCAGGCGGCGCGGGAGATCTGGCGGCGGCTGATGGACGCCGTGGACCCGGCCCTGGTCGACCGGGCCGAGCTGGCGCTGCGCGAGACCCCCGGCGTGCTCGGCACCGGCCAGGTCCGGCTGCGCTGGATCGGCCACCAGCTCCGGGCCGAGTGCGAGGTCATCGTGGACGCCGGCGCCACGCTCGTCGAGGCGCACCAGGTGGCGGTCAGCGCGGAGCACGCGCTCCTGCACGCGCTGCCGCGGCTGACCGCCGCCCTGGTGCACGCCGATCCCGAGTCGCACGCGGGCGCCCGTCATCATGCGGGGCAGCGGGCTGGAAGCCGCGCAGCCGCAGGCTGTTGCTGACCACGAAGACCGAGGAGAAGGCCATCGCCGCTCCGGCGATCATCGGGTTGAGCAGGCCGAGCGCCGCCAGCGGCAGCGCGGCGAGGTTGTAGCCGAAGGCCCAGCCCAGGTTGCCCTTGATGGTGGCCAGGGTGCGCCGGGACAGCCGGATGGCGTCGGCGGCCACCCGCAGGTCGCCGCGGACCAGGGTCAGGTCGGCGGCCTCGATGGCGGCGTCGGTGCCGGTGCCCATGGCCAGGCCCAGGTCGGCCTGGGCCAGGGCGGGCGCGTCGTTGACGCCGTCGCCGACCATGGCCACGACCTGGCCCCGGGCCTGCAGCCGCGGCCACCACGGCGGCCTTGTCCTCGGGCAGCACCTCCGCGATCACCGTCGTCGATGCCGACCTCGGCCGCGACCGACCGCGCGACGGCCTGGTTGTCGCCGGTCAGCAGGACCGGGGTCAGCCCCAGGGCCCGGCAGCTCGGCGACCGCCTCGGGCGCTGGTCGGCCGGACGGTGTCCGCGACCTCCAGCACGGCACGGGCCTGGCCATCCCAGCCGACCGCGATCGCGGTGCGGCCGGCCCGCTCGGCCCGCTGCCGGGCCGCGTCCAGCTCGGCGGGCAGCGGCTGGGCCCAGTCGGCCAGCAGGTCGGGCCGCCCGGCGACGACGAGGTGACCCTCGGCCACGCCCTGGACCCCGCGGCCGGGCAGGCTCTGGAACTGGTCCACGGCGGGCAGCGTCCCGGCCTCGCGCAGCGCCGCGGCGGCGATGGCCCGGGCGATGGGGTGCTCGGAGGCGTGCTCCACCGCGCCGGCCAGCCGCAGTGCCAGGCCGCGGTCGACGCCGGCCGCGACGTGCACGGCGACCAGGCTCATGGCGCCGGTGGTGACGGTGCCGGTCTTGTCCAGCACCACGGTGTCGATCGGCGCGGGTCGACTCCAGCACCTCCGGGCCCCTGATCAGGATGCCCAGCTGGGCGCCGCGCCCGGTGCCGACCATCAGCGCGGTGGGCGTGGCCAGGCCCAGGGCGCACGGGCAGGCGATGATCAGCACCGCGACCGCGGCGGTGAACGCCGCGGCCGGGCTGCCGCCGATGGCCAGCCAGCCGCCCAGGGTGAGCAGGGCGATGCCGATCACCACGGGCACGAACACCGCGGAGATCCGGTCGGCCAGCCGCTGGGCGGCGGCCTTGCCGTGCTGGGCCTGCTCGACCAGGCGGGCCATCCGGGCCAGCTGGGTGTCCGCGCCGACGCTGGTCGCCTCGACCACCAGCCGGCCGCCGGCGTTCACCGTGGCGCCGGTGACCCGGTCGCCCGGGCCGACCTCGACCGGCACCGACTCGCCGGTCAGCATGCGCGGCGTCCACCGCCGAGCTGCCCTCCACCACGGTGCCGTCGGTGGCGATCTTCTCGCCGGGCCGGACCACGAACCGGTCGCCGACGGTGAGCTGGGCCACCGGGACCCGCTCCTCGCGCCCGTCGCGCAGCACGGTCACGTCCCTGGCGCCCAGCTCCAGCAGCGCCCGCAGCGCCGACCCGGCCCGCCGCCTGGCCCGCGCCTCGAGATAGCGGCCGAGCAGGATGAAGGTGGTCACCCCGGCCGCGGTCTCCAGGTACATGGTGCGGCCGAGCGGCAGCGCCCAGGCCGACCAGCCGAACGCGGCCAGCGTGCCCAGCGAGACCAGGGTGTCCATGGTCGCCGCGCCGTGCCGCAGGCCGGCCCACGCGGCCCGGTGGAACGGCCAGCCGCCGTAGGCCACCACCGGGATGGTCAGCGCGAAGGCCAGCCACGCCCAGTCACGGAACTGGAGCGCGGGCACCATGCTCACGATGATCACCGGGACGCTGAGGGCGGCGGTGATCAGCAGGCGGCGCCGCAGCCCGTCCGGCTCCCCGGCTTCACCCGCAGCGCCGGCCCGCGGCCGTGGCGGCTCGGGCACCCGCGCGGTGTACCCGGTGCGCTCGACCGTGGCGATCAGGTCGGCCACGCCGACGCCGGGCCCGACCGCGACCCTGGCCTTCTCGGTGGCGAAGTTGACCGTGGCCGCCACGCCGTCCATCCGGTTCAGCTTCTTCTCGATCCGCGCGGCGCAGGAGGCACAGGTCATCCCGCTGATGGACAGCTCGATCTCGGCGCGGCCCGCGGTCGTTACGCTCATCTCGCCTCCCGTCCGGTGGCTGGTCCCGTGACCGGGCTGGCTCACGCGCGCCCGGCGAGCACGTAGCCCGCCTCGGCCACGGCCGCGCCGAGTGCGGCCTCGTCGATCTTCCCGGCCGCCGTCACGGTCACCGTGCCCGCGGCGGCGTCCGCGCGGACGGCGCTGACGCCGGCCACCGCGGCGACCTCCTCAGTGACGGCCCGCTCGCAGTGGGCGCAGGTCATGCCGTGAACCGCGTAGACGGTCGGCGTGCTGGACAAGGCGATCCTCCGCATCTGGCAATTGTACCCCTGGGGGGTATCTCCGGCCCATGGATACCCCATGAGGGTATCGACTGGCAAGGGGGCTATCTGGGCTGGGGGTGCCAGGTCACGGTCAGCCCCTCGCGGTGGCCGAGCTTCTCCAGCCGCCGGCCGATGAGCTCCTGGACCCGGGCCAGGCTCTCCTCGTCGCCCGCCTCGGCCCGCAGTTCCAGCACGCCGGGGGCGGCGTGCAGGGTGCACCGGCCCCAGTCCAGGGTGAGCGACCCATCGGTGTCATTCCACTCGACGCCGCGCATCTCGGGCGGCGCGCCGCCCCCGGCGTGCACCCGCGGGCGGTGCCGCGCCGGGCCGCCCATCTGGCTGGCGTGCTTACAGAACCGGACGAGATACCGGCCGGGGTCGGGGGTCGGGACACGAGCTAGGGAGGTCAGCATGACACGAGAGTTTATCGATACAGAGTGTCTTGATCAAGACGTAGTGTCGAGATCTTTTCAGCTCGTATACGATGGGCCCGTGCCGAAGCTGTGGACGGACACGGTCGAGGAGCACCGCCAGGCGGTGCGCGAGGCGACCCTGGACGCGACCGCGCGGCTGGTGGCCGAGCGCGGGCTGACGTCGGTGACGATGTCCGCGATCGCGACCGGGGCCGGGATCGGCCGGGCCACGCTGTACAAGTACTTCCCCGACGTCGAGACGATCCTGGTCGCCTGGCACGAGCGCCAGGTCAGCGGCCATCTCGAGCACCTGGCCCGGATCCGGGACCAGGCCAGTCCGGGCCAGCGGCTCGAGGCCGTGCTGGAGGCCTACGCGCTGATGACCCACGACCGGCCGCACGGCACCGAGCTGACCGCGCTGCTGCACCGGGGCGAGCACGTCGCCGGGGCCCACCAGCGCCTGGCCGGCCTCATCTGCGAGCTGCTGGCCGACGGGGCCAGGGCGGGCCAGGTCCGGGCCGACGTGCCGCCGGCCGAGCTGGCGGGCTACTGCCTGCACGCGCTGAGCGCGGCCGGCGGGCTGCCGTCGCGGGCCGCGGTGGGCCGCCTGGTCGCCGTCACGCTGGCCGGCCTGCGCCCCTGATCGCTGGCCGCCCGCTCGTCTGGGCGATGTCGGGGCGATGTCGGGGCTGCGTCACTGGGGCCTGCGGATTACAAGACGGACCATAAATGGCAGTTCCGTCTGATCCGGTTCACCACCAACAGTCCGCCGGATTGCGCAGCGATCGAAGGAGAAGTTGATGTCCAGGAATCTCACTGGCTGGCGTGAAAGCGGGGCCGCGCGATCCCGCTGGTTCGGCGCGGGCGCCGTCGCCCTCGCCTCATGCGCCGCGATGGCGGTGCTGAGCACCGGCGGATATGCGCAGGCCAGCCAGATCGCCGCGCAGGCCGGCCAGGCTAGCAACGCCGCGATCAAGGCCTGCTACCAGACGAGCGCGTCGCCATCGACGCTGAAGCATGTCCCGTCCTCGGCCAAGTGCCCGAGCGGGTACTCGAGCCTGACCTGGAACCAGGTCGGCCCGAAGGGCGCCACCGGCCCGAAGGGGCCGGCCTGCCCGCCGGGCGCCACCGGCCCCCAGGGACCGGCGGGAATCTCGATGGGGACGTCCGGCTCCTCCACTACGTCGGTCCCGCTGGACCAGGCCGCGGTCCTCACGCCGGTGATGTCGGCTGCCGCGGCGCCGGCCAGCGGCACTTACTACGTCAGCGCCAGCGTGCAACTCATCGTCGGCCAGGGCGACACCGTGACCTGCATCCTGTACGACAACGGATTGCAGGGCCCTTTCGCCACGGTGGGCCCCGTCGCGAGCAGCAGCTACCAGACAATCCCGCTGACCGCCGCGATGACCATCTCGGCCGGTGACAAGCCAATGGTGTATTGCGCCGACTACACCTCGAGCACCAGCACGTCGTTCTACGACGGCGGCATCACCGGGACCCTGATCACCAGCGCGGCCGGAAACTCGCCCCGGGCGGGCGCGGGCGAGCACCGGGTCAAGCCGCCGCGGCTTTAGCCGCAAGTCGGCGGGCCTGCTCCGGCACTAGGTGTACGGCAGGCCCGTCGGCCGGACCTGCGACGGCGGGTAGCCGTAGTGCTGGCGGAATACCCGGCTGAAGTGCGCCGCGTCGAAGAAGCACCAGCGCGCGGCCAG
Source organism: uncultured Actinomycetota bacterium (assembly GCA_963822485.1). GTDB lineage: Bacteria > Actinomycetota > Actinomycetes > Streptosporangiales > Streptosporangiaceae > DASUBV01. The sequence continues at coordinate 1,050,877 of CAWGHW010000037.1, read as the reverse complement.
CGCGGCCACGCTGCGGCCGCTCAGCAGCGGGTCGGCCAGGTCGCGGCGGACGGCCTCCAGCCGCTCATGCCGGATCAGGCCGCTGACCGACCACGGCTCGCCGGTGAACAGCCGGTCGAGCGTGCGCGGCGACATGTGATGCGCCGCGGCGATGCTGGACCGCGACAGCCGCGGATCGCCCAGATAGGCCCGGACATAGGCGACAACGTGCGCGCGCAGGCCATCGGCGGCGTCGGTGCCGGCCAGGCTGCCGTCGTCCAGCAGCGTGCCCGCCAGCAGCGTCGAGCCGGCCTCGCCGAGCTTGACCGCGGCCGCCGGGCCCGGCGGCCGGTCCTGGGCCACGGCGGCGACCACGAAGTGGGACAGCACGCCGCCGGGGCCGGTGGCCGCCGGGTAGGCCCGGTACAGCCAGTGCTCAAGGTCCCGGTCGCGCAGGTCGATCGCGGCGCGCGGCAGCGCCATGACGGCGCAGGTCCAGCGGCCCTCCAGGCGGATCGCGTAGGGCTGCCCGGTGTCGTAGACGGCCAGCTGGCCGGGCTGGAGCACGACCTCGTGGCCGCCCTGGTGCACCGTGGCCCGGCCGGCCAGCTGCACGCATACCTTGATCAGGTCGCCGGGGGACTTGCGCACCGCGCTGGTGCTGCGCCGCACGACCTGGGGCGTGCCGGAGACGGTGAACACCCCGACCGCGCCGAGCCGCACGCCCGCGACGCAGCCACGGGGCGCGGGCCGCTGATCCAGGGCCTCGGGCACAAGGTCCTGGAATCTGGTGCCCAGGTTCTCCCGCCACGGCTCCGCGGCGTCGAGCGTCGCGGTGGCCGGCGGTCGCAGTGGTTCAGACATGGCCGTGTCTCGATCAGGCAAGTGCGCTGACGCAAACAGTCAACACTCGCGCCACAGATTCGACAAGTGTGAGTCGCATCGCGGGGCGCGCAGCCGACCACGGAGGGAACCGCCATGCCGGAACTGCTTAGCGACGTCGACTGGACGGGCAAGGTCTACAGCGGCGGCTGGACGAGCCCTCGCGGGGGCGTGCTCGAGTCCGTCGAGCCGGCCACCGGCGCGGTGCTCGCCACGGTCGGCCTGGCCAACGCCGATGACATCGGCGCGGCCGCGGCCGCCGCGAAGCAGGCCCAGCCGGAGTGGGCCGCCCAGCCCGGCCCGCAGCGCGCCGCGCTGATCCGCCGGGCCGCGCGGCTGCTGGAGGACAACCGGGCCGAGGTCGAGGGCTGGCTGGTCCGCGAGGGCGGGGCCATCCCCGGCAAGGCGGCGTTCGAGGTCGAGCTGGTGCTGGGGGAGCTGTGGGAGGCGGCGGCGCTGCCCACCCAGCCCTGGGGCCAGCTGCTGCCGACCAGCGAGGCCGGCCGGCAGAGCATCGCCAAGCGGGTGCCGCTGGGCGTGGTCGGCGTGATCAGCCCGTGGAACTTCCCGCTGATCCTGTCGGCCCGGGCGGTCGCGCCCGCGCTGGCCCTCGGCAACGCCGTCATCCTGAAGCCCGACGTGCAGACCGCGGTCTCCGGCGGCGTGCTGCTGGCCCGGCTGTTCGAGCTGGCCGGGCTGCCCGAAGGCGTGCTGCACATGCTGCCCGGCGACGCCGAGCCCGGCGGCGCGCTGGCCGCCCACCCGGACGTGGCGATGATCTCCTTCACCGGCTCGACCGCGGTCGGCCGGATGGTGGGCGAGGCCGCCGGGCGGACGCTGAAGCGGGTCAGCCTGGAGCTGGGCGGCAACAACGCGCTCATCGTGCTGGACGACGCCGACATCGACGTGGCCAGCTCGGCCGGGGCGTGGGGCGCCTTCCTGCACCAGGGCCAGGTCTGCATGACCGCCGGCCGGCACATCGTGCTGGAAGCCGTCGCCGACCAGTACCTCGAGCGGCTCACCGACCGGGCGCAGAAGCTGCCCGTCGGCGACCCGTACACCGAGCAGGTGGCGCTCGGCCCGCTGATCAACGAGCGGCAGCTGGCCAACGTGGACCGCATCGTCACCGAGACCGTCGCGGCCGGGGCGCAGCTGCGCACCGGCGGCACCCACGAGCGGCTGTACTACCAGCCCACCGTGCTGGGCGGGGTCACGCCCAGCATGCCCGCGTTCCGCGAGGAGATCTTCGGCCCGGTCGCGCCGGTGATCGTGGTCAAGGACGTCGACGAGGCGGTCCGGGTCGCCAACGACACCGAGTACGGGCTGGTCGCGGCGGTGCAGACGGGGTCGGTGGAACGCGGCCTGGAGATCGCCGACCGGCTGAACACCGGGATCGTGCACGTCAACGACCAGACGCTGAACAACGACGCGTACGCGCCGTTCGGCGGCACCGGCGCCTCGGGCAATGGCAGCCGGTTCGGCTCGCAGAGCAGCTGGGACGAGTTCACCCAGTGGCAGTGGGTCACCGCCCGCCCCCAGGCCCACGGCTTCCCGTTCTGAGACGATGGACTCTCGCCGGGGAGGGGAGAGCCATGCGGATCGAGGGATCGGTGGCGCTGGTCACCGGGGCCAACCGGGGGCTGGGCCAGGTCTACGCCCGCGAGCTGGTGCGCCGGGGCGCGGCCAGGGTCTACGGGGCCGCGCGCGATGCGGCCAGGGTCACCGAGCCCGGAGTGACGCCGGTGGCGCTGGACATCACGGACGCCGGCCGGGTCGCGCAGGTCGCGGGGGAGTGCGGGGACGTCAGCCTGCTGGTGAACAACGCGGGAGTGCTGAAGTACAGCACGTTCACCGAGGCGCCGAGCCTGGACGCGGCCCGGCAGGAGATGGAGACCAACTACTTCGGCACGCTGAGCATGTGCCGGGCCTTCGCCCCGGTGCTGGCCGCCAGCGGCGGCGGGGCCATCGTCAACATGCTGTCGGTGACCAGCTTCTACACCAACCCCCTGGACGGCTCCTACGGGGCCTCGAAGGCGGCGGCCTGGTCGATGACCAACGGCGTCCGCGTGGAGCTGCATCATCAGGGCACGCTGGTCGTCGCGGTGCACGCCAGCTTCATCGACACCGAGATGGCCGCGCTGGCGAGCGGGCCCAAGGACAGCCCGGAGTCGGTGGTCGGCCAGGCTCTCGACGCGGTGGCGGCGGGGCAGATCGAGGTGCTCGCCGACGAGCGGACCCGGTTCGTGAAGGCGTCGCTGGCCCGCGACCACGAGCTGATCTACCCGCCGGTCCAGAAGTTCTGGGACGACGCCATCGCCGCCCGCCCGTAGCTCGCGCCGGCCGCCGGCTCACGACCCGACGATGAAGGCGTCCACGTCCTGGTAGGTGCCCGTGGACCGGGGACTGCGGGCGCAGGTGACCCGGATCGTGATCGTGTGCGGGCCGGCGGCCAGGCCGCGCGCGGTGTACAGGACCTGCTCCTTGCGCCAGGTGCGCGAGTAGGTGCTCACGGACGCCGGCGGCCCGCCGTCGACGGTGACGCGGGCGATGCCGTGGTTGTCCTTGGTGCTGCCGACCCAGGCGACGGACGTGCCGGTGAACCGGTAGGACACCGCGGCCGGGCGGCCGGCGCAGGCGTCGCTGACGTGGTCGGTCTCGTCGCTGAATCCGGGCGCGTTGGCATCGATGGTCCAGGTCCCCGAGTAGGTCCCGGCCACGCTGTCGTCGATGACCTGGCGGGTCGCGGTGGCCAGCGTGAAGGGGAATGCGTGCAGCTGATAGAGGTCGTCACCGGGCCGGTACCGGTCGCTCCAGTCGCCGCTGCTGAACAGCACGGCGCCGAGGCCGTCCTCGGTGCTGAACTTGGACACCAGCGCCGGGTCGTACAGGCCGAGCGCGTCGTCGCCCTCGGCCTGGCAGGTGACGTAGCACAGCTCGGTGGGGGCGGAGAAGAACCGCTGCCACGGGCCCCAGGGGTGCGGCGCGGAGTAGAAGCTCCAGGTTGTGCTGGCGTTCTGCTCCTGGCCCGGCCACTGGGCATTGAACGGGTAGTAGAAGCTGGTCAGCACGTACTGGCCCAGGGCCGGGAGGTACTGGACGCTGGCCTCGCTGAGCCGGTGCGGCGCGGTGATGAGCCGGGTGGCTCGGTCCAGCTGCGCGTAGCCGACCCAGTCGGCGGAGCTGGCACCGCTGCCGCCCGCCGGCCCGGCGTAGAACTGCCAGTTCGCGGACCTCAAGTTTGAGATCTGGTTTCGCGGCACCCGGCCCAGGATCATGTCGCTGCCGTCGTAGGCGTACCCATCGTTGGACACGGCGTACACGTAGCGGCTGCCGCCGTCGGCGGTGCTCGCGGCGTTGTCGCCCCGGCCGTAGCTGATGAACTGGGGGGTGGTGAAGCCGGCCGGGAACATCGCCCGGGCGCCGGGCGTGGTCCCGCGCGCGCTGAGTGCGGGCGGCGCCGCGCCACCGGGGCTGTCGGCGGTGCCGAAGCCGTTCGACCAGGTCCGGCCGTTGTTGGCGGACTTGACCAGGCTGGTGTCGTCGGACGGCTGATAGCCGCGGGGATAGTCGCCCGGGGGGCTGTCCACCTGGCGGGTCACGGCCAGGTACAGGGTGCCGCCGACGGCGATGATGCCCTCGCTCTTCCAGGTCCGCCCGTCGTTGTAGCAGGTCCGGGACCCGGCGGTGCAGTGGCCCCGGCTGCCCCCGTGGCCGTAGCTGGACATGCAGTTGGTGTACGGGTTGGCCAGCTGGCTGGGGTCGGCGCCGGTCAGCTCGTTCACGGCCAGGTTGGCCCGGGACCCGCACTCGCCGTGGTAGCCGTGGGTGTCGTCGCTGGTGACGTAGATGTTCCCGTCCGCGGCCCAGGTGCTGTACCAGGTGTCGCCGCCGTCGGTGCGGCGGCCGGTGCGGGCCGGGCCCGCGTAGGGCAGGCCGACCTTCGCGCCGGTGATCGCGGGGGCGGCCAGGGCGTGCGCCTGGACCCGGGCGTGGACCTGGCGTGGACCTCGGCCGGGCGGGCGGCCCGGGGGGCCGTCGCGAGCGCGGCGACGGCGGCCAGCGACCAGATGGCGGCGGGCAGAACTCGTCCTGGTCTCACGGAAGTATCCTCGATCCTCGTGACGGAGATAGCTGAGCTCTACCGGTCGTTCGCCCGGCTGGAGGCGCGCGGGCGGTCGGCCGCCTACGAGGCGCTGGGCGAGGCGGTCGCCGGGGATCCCGCCGTCCTCAGCTTCGTCGCCGCGCTGCCGGCGGACAAGCGCCAGCCCCAGCTGCTGTTCGCGGCCGCGCGCTACCTGCTCGGCGGCCCGCCGGACCTGGCCGGGCTGCGCGAGCTGATCGGCCGGTCCGGCCCGGAGCTGGCCGGGGTGATGCTGGCCCGGCGCACTCAGACCAACGAGCCGGCCCGCTGCGCGAACCTGCTGCCCGCCCTGGCCATGCTCCCCGAGCCGCTGGCCCTGATCGAGGTGGGGGCCAGCGCCGGGCTGACCCTGCTGTTCGACCGCTACTCCTACGACTACGCGGGCTACCGGATCGCCGGCCGCGACCCGGACGCCCCCACGCTGCGCTGCGAGCCGCGCGGGCCGGTGCCGCTCCCGGCGCGGATCCCGGCCATCGCCTGGCGGGCCGGCCTGGACCTGAACCCGCTGGACGTCACCCGCGACGAGGACGCCCGGTGGCTGTCCTGCCTGGTCTGGCCGGGGGAGAGCGACCGCGCGGAGCGGCTGGCGGGGGCGATCGCGACGGCCCGGCGGGACCCGCCCGCGGTGCACCGCGGCGACCTGGTCACGGACCTGGCGGCGCTGGCGGCGACAGCACCCGCGGACGCGACGCTGGTCATCTTCCACTCCTCGGTGCTGTACCAGGTCGCGCCGGAGCAGCGGGAGCGGTTCGCGGCCACGGTCGGGGGCCTGGGCGCGGTGTGGCTGTCCGGCGAGGCGCCGGGCGTGGTGCCGGGCACCGAGGGGCCGGCCCGCGACGGCATGAGCTACGTCGTGGCCCGCGACGGCAAGCCCATAGCCCAGGCCGACAGCCACGGGGCGTGGCTGTCGTGGCTGCCGTAACCGGACCCGGCAGCTACTGCTCCGCCGGCGTCGCGGTGGCGGCGGCCGCCGTCATCTCGGCCACGAACCAGGCGGCCTGGGCCAGGGCGCTGTCGGCGGCGGCGAGCAGGCCGGGCTGGAGCACGAAGTCGTGGCCCAGGCCCGGCCACCGGGTGTAGGTGACGTCCACCCCGGCGGCCGAGGCGCTGGCGGCCAGCCGCCCGGCGTCCGGGGCGAGCAGGTCGTCGGACCCGCTCTGGATCAGCAGCGGCGGCAGGCCGTCGGCCCCGGCCAGCAGCGGCGAGACCGCCGGATCGGCCCGGTCCGCGGCACCCGCGTAGGCGGCGGCGCAGGCCTCCAGCCAGGCCGGGCTGAGCACGGTGTCGCGGCGGACCAGCTCGGGTATCGCCCGGCGGTCCACGGTCAGGTCCAGCCACGGTGACAGCAGCATGGCGCCGGCCGGGAGCGGCTGGCCGGCGTGGCGGCGGGCCAGCAGCAGGGCCAGGGCCAGGCCGCCGCCCGCCGAGTCGCCGGACACCACGACCGAGGCGGGCCCGGCCTGGTTGCCTGCGGCCTGGTTGTCAGCGGCCTGGCTGTCGGCGGCCGGGTCCAGCAGCGCGGCCAGCACCGCGCGGGCGTCGTCGAGCGCGGCGGGATGGGCGTGCTCGGGCGCCAGCCGGTACTCGGGCAGCACCACGCGGCACCGCGCGCGGCCGCTCAGCCGCGCGGCCCACGACCGCACGATGCGCGCCGAGCCGACGCAGTAGCCGCCGCCGTGGAAGTGCACGACGGTGACGCCGGGGCGGGCCTCGCGGGCGGTCACCACCTCGGCGGTCACCCCGTTGAGCGTGACCGGCTCGACGGTGGTCCCGCGGGGCAGCGGCGAGCTGCCCATGACCCGGTCCAGCCGGCGCCGCTGCACGTCCCACGGCACGGCCGGGCTGAGGACCTGGCTGCGCAGCGGCCGCGCGCTCAGCCGCGCGGCCGGCGCCGGCAGGCGCAGCTCGGGGAGCCTCATGCCGCGCCCTCGGCGGCCGCGGACGTAGCCGGGCGCCGGGGCATGACCCGGTACCTGGCCAGGTCGAAGTGGCGGATCCGGTACCGGTACAGGAACGTGTGGTCAGGCCAGTTGTTGGTATTGCGGCCGTCGGCCGTCGTGTACCAGCTCCGGCAGCCGCTCTCCCACACCGAGGAGCGGCTGGCCTGGTCCACCCAGGCGTTGAACGCGCGCTGCACCTCGGGCCGCACGTCCAGCCAGTCCAGGCCCTCCCGCTCCAGGGCCAGCAGGGCACCGAGGACGTAGCGGATCTGGCCTTCCAGCATGTAAAGGATGGAGTTGCCGCCGAGGTTGGTGTGGGGCCCGTAGAGCATGAAGAAGTTCGGGAACTCGGCGACGGAGATTCCCAGGTAGGCCTGCGCCCCGTCGCGCCACAGCTCGCGCAGCGACTGCCCGCCCCGGCCGGTCACCGCCATCGGGGCCAGGAAGTCCAGGGTCTGGAACCCGGTGCCGTAGACGATCACGTCGGCGGGCCGGGTGGTGCCGGCGGCCGTGACCACCCCGTCGGCGACGATGCGCTCGATCGGGTCGGTGACCAGCTCGACGTTGGAGCGGACCAGCGTCGGATACCAGTCGTTGGAGAACAGCACGCGCTTGCAGCCCATCACGTAGCCGGGCACGCACCTGCGGCGCAGCTCCGGATCGGAGATCTGCTGCTCAAGCTGGCGGCGCCACATCCGCATGGGCGCGGCCAGGAACCGGGGCGACAGCACGAAGCCGGTGGTGAGCAGCTCGCCGCGCAGGAAGGTACTCAGCCGCTCGGCCTTGCGCAGCGCGGGGATGCGGTCGGCCGGTCCTGGCTCGCCGTTCGGCCGGTCGGGCTTGGGCAGTACGTAGGGCGCGGTGCGCTGGTAGATGTCGACCCGGGCCGCGGTCCTGGCGATCTCCGGCACGAACTGGATGGCGCTGGCCCCGGTGCCTATCACGGCCACCCGGCGCCCAGTCAGGTCCGCGTCGTGATCCCAGCGGGCGGAGTGCCAGGCCGGCCCGGAGAAGTCGGCTCGGCCGGGGATGTCGGGGAGCGCGGGCCGGTTCAGCTGCCCGACGGCCGAGACCACCGCGGTGGCCCGCAGCGTCTCGCCGTTGTCGAGGGTGAGGTTCCACCGGGCGCGGCGCTCGTCGAACTCGGCGCTGGCGACGCCGGCGCCGAAGCGCAGGTGCGGGCCCAGGCCATGCTCCGCGGCCAGCCCGTGCAGGTAGGCCAGGATCTCCGGCTGGGGCGGGTAGCGGCGACTCCAGCGGCCGGGCTGGAACGAGAACGAGTACAGGCTGGACGGCACGTCGCAGGCGGCGCCCGGGTAGGTGTTGTCGCGCCAGATGCCGCCCAGGTCCGCCGCCTTGTCCACGACCAGGAAGTCGTGGATGCCGGCCCGCTTGAGCGCTATGGCCATGCCGAGCCCCCCGAACCCGGCGCCCACCACGATCACGCGATACGTCGGCTGCTCGGGCATTGGGGCCCTCCTCGCGCTCTGCATGCGGCAGGGGCAGGATAACCCGGCCCGGCCGGGCCGGCGGGGCCCAATCTTCAGCGGGCGCCGATGTTAGGAAAACTGATATCAGTATGATAGAAATGCGTGAGCCGCGATGTCGCGTGAGCGGCGATGCCAACGGAGGCGAGTCAGATGGGCATACCAGACCCCGGCACCCCGACACCGGCCGGACTCGACATCGCGCCCGTGGGCCCGCCGGTCACCGAGCGCCCGGCGGCGTCCCGGCCCGGCTTGCAGATGCTGCTGCTCGGCATGGTCGTCCTGATCATCGGGGCGGTGCTCGTCGCGGTCTCCGGTCAGCTGCCGAGCGCGGGCGCGGCGGCGCTGCTAGCCGTGGGCATCCTGGTCATACTGGGCGGCGTGCTGGTATTGCGCGGGCTGACCGCGGTGGTGCCCGGCCGGGCCAGGGTGGTGCAGCTGTTCGGCAAGTACCGCGGCACCATCCGCGACTCCGGCCTGCAGTGGGTGAACCCGTTCACCCAGCGGATCGTGGTCTCCACCCGGATCCGCAACCAGGAATCGGCCCAGCTCAAGGTCAATGACGCGGACGGCAACCCGATCGAGATCGCGGCCGTGGTGGTCTGGCAGGTCCAGGACACGGCCAGCGCCATCTACTCCGTCGACGAGGTGGTCAAGTTCGTGACCATCCAGGCCGAGACCGCGGTCCGGCACATCGCGTCCAGCTACCCGTACGACAACCGCGGCAGCGGCGCGATGTCGCTGCGCGACAACGCCGACGAGATCACCGAGCGGCTGTCGGCCGAGCTGCGGGTCCGGGTCCGGGCGGCCGGCGTGCACATCGTCGAGACCCGCCTCACCCGGCTGTCCTACGCTGCCGAGATCGCCCAGGCCATGCTGCGCCAGCAGCAGGCCAGTGCCGTCGTCGGGGCGCGGCAGCGGATCGTCGAGGGCGCCGTCGGCATGGTCCAGCTGGCCTTGCAGCGCCTGCAGGATGAAGGCGTCGTCGAGCTGGACGAGGAGCGGAAGGCGGCCATGGTCTCGAACCTGCTCGTGGTGCTGTGCAGCGAGCAGGCCACCCAGCAGGTCGTGAACACCGGCTCGCTGTACCAGTGACGGCTAGCACGGGACGACGATGACCGAGCGCAAGAGCGTCCTGCTGCGGCTCGACCCGGCCGTGCACGACGCCCTGGCCAGGTGGGCCGCCGACGAGCTGCGCAGCACCAACGCCCAGATCGAGTTCCTGCTGCGCCGGGCCCTGGCCGAGGCCGGCCGGCTGCCCAGCCACGCCAGGGAGATGCGCCGGCCAGGCCGGCCGCCGCGCGAGCGCGAGACGGACTGAGAGGCCGGTCAGCTTGCGTACTTGACCACGAGCCCGCCCAGGCGGGGGAGCGCGGCCTTCACGTGCTTGGACGCGCCGCCCCGGACGCTGCGGTAGGCCTTGATGATCGTGGGCCGGTCGGACCCCGCGGCCCGCTGGTCGGTCACCGAGAGCAGGGACTCAGACACCTCGTCGGCCCGCTTGGTCAGGTAGTCGCCGAAGTCCGAGCCGCCGGCGGCGTTGAAGTCGGCCCAGTACGGGTCCAGTTCCTCGATCATGCGGGGCATCAGCGACGCCACCATGAAGCGCACGTGACCCGGCATGAAGGTGGACACCGTCTTGTAGGCGATCTTGACCGCGGTCCCCGAGATCCCCGACATGTCATGGACCTCCTGCTCGACCAGCGTGTAGCAGTCGGCGACGACCTTGGGCTCAATGTCCGGGTCGAGCAGGACCTCGTGAAGCGTGGCTGCCATGGCTACGTTCTTCTCCTTCTGTCGGCCGGCTGGGCGAGCGTGCCTGAGTCTCGCCGGTCAAAGGAGATCATTCCTGCTGGCGGGGTCCGCCTGGGCGGATGTGCCCAAGTCTGCGCGGCTATAGGAGCCTGCGACCTCAGTTCTGGCTGACGACGAACGCCTGCCCGTTGTCCTTGCGGTCGGAGTACGCCCCGCCCGCGCTGCACTGGTCCGGCGCCGGGCAGGACACCTGGCCCAGGCCGGCCTGGTGGTCCTTGTTGAGGGCGGCCGTGCCGGGAATCTCCTGCGCCTGGCCCCACTTGCCGCCGGCCTGGCTGTCGACGAACAGTTCCAGGTTGTAGACCTTGTCGCCCGCCGTGCCTACGCCGTAGTAGCCGGCGGCGGTGCAGGCTCCTGGCCGCGGGCAGGACAACGTCGTCGTCCCGCCGTCGGCACCGCTGTTCAGGCGGGCCGTGCCGGGGATCACCTCGGCCTTGCCCCAGGTCCCGTTGGTCTCGGTGGCGACGAACGCCTGCCCGCCGCCGTTCAGGTCGAAGCCGTTGTTGATCCCGGCGATGCCGCCCGCCTCGCAGTTGCCAGCCGTCGCGCACGACACCGTGTCGACCTCGCCGTTGCTTCGCGTGGCCACCGCCGCCATGCCGGGCACCTGGTGCGCGTTCCCCCAGGTGCCGTTGACCTGGCTGACCACGAACGTGTACCGGTCACCCTGCGGGTCGCTGTAGACCCCGCCCGCCAGGCAGTCGCCCGGCCACCCGCACGACAGCGAGTTCACCCCGAGCTGGCCGCCGGTGTTCAGCGCCTTGAGGCCGGGGATCGCCTCGGCATGGCCCCACGTGCCGTGCACCTGGCTGACCACGTACCCGTCACTGTTATCCGGGCCGTCCCCGTAGGTCCCGCCGGCCGAGCAGTTCCCGGCCGAGTGGCACGACAGCGGGCCGATGTCGGCCGACCCGGCCGTCGCCAGCGCGGCCACGCCCGCCACCGGCTGGACGTCGCGCCACGTGCCCTGCACCTCGCTGACCACGAACGGCTGGGCGTGACTCTGGCCGTCGGTGTAGTCGCCATCGGCGGTGCAGTTGCCGATCGAGATGCACGACACCGAGTTGAGGCCGGACCCGTTGCCCTTGTTCAGCGCGGCCATGCCGGGCAGCTGGTGCGCACGGGCCCACTTGCCGCGGACCTGGCTGGCCACCCACGCGTGCGTGTGCCCCGACCCGTCACGATAGGAGCCGCCGATCGTGCAGTTGCCGGGACCCGAGCACGACACCGAGCTGATCGACGCCTCGTTGCCCCGGTCGAGGCCGGCCATGCCGAGCACCCGCTGGGCCCGGCCCCACTTGCCGCGTACCTGGCTGACCAGGAACGGGTGGTCGTGCCGGCCGGGAGTGCTGAAGGTGCCGGCGGCCAGGCAGTCGCCCGATGCCGCGCAGGACACCGGCCCGATCGCGGCGTCCCCGCCGGTGTTCAGCGCCGCCGAGCCGGCCACCTCCGCCGCCTGGTGCCAGGTGCCGATGCCGGAGTCAGCGGCCCGGACCTGGGCCGACGCCACGCCGACGGTCCCGAGCACCAGCCCGGCGGTCGCGGCCAGGGCGGCGAAGCCCAGCGGGGAGAGCGAGATCGGCATGCGCCATTGCATACGTGTCACCTGGGGCCATCCTGCGCGGGTTTGCCGGTGTGGCTACCTGCTTCAGGATCACATGGATATCCATGATCGCTGAACTCGCCGGCGAATATAGGAGTCCACTTTCCCGCTGCCAGCAGCGGGCTGCGGGCCTAGGCGATCCCGGCCACCGCGCGCGCCTCGCCGCGGTCGCGGCAGTGGTGCAGCCCGACGATCAGCCCGTCCCGGACCGTGAGCACGTCGTAGGTCCGGTCGTCGGCCTGCCGGTTCCGGTAGCCGTCCACCCCCGGCGTGTGCATGACCACCAGCACCTGGTCGCCGGCCGCGACGACCTCCTCAAGCTCCGAGCGCAGCCCGCGCTCGGACTGCTGGCGCAGCGCCTTCTCCAGCTCGCCGCGGCCGCGGCACGCCTGCGGCCGCGGGTCGGACACGCTCGGGTCCAGGTAGGTCCATTCCAGGTCCTGGTCCACGAATTCCATCATCCGCGCGACGTCGCCCTGGTCGTAGGCCAGGAAGGCCTCGCGCACGATCCATTCGTTCTGGTTGCACATCTGGAGTCCCCTTATTGCGATCCTGGGCCAGGCGGCTGTCGATGTGCCGAAGCTCGGCCGGACCTCCCGGCGGCATGCAGCTCGTCGTTGCGCGGCCCCGGTGAGTTCAGATTTCGCGGTCACTCACGTGGTATCCGGGCGAACTCCCCCTGGAGTATCACCGGACACTGCCATATATATCAGGCCCTAATCCGCCCCGTCACCGATTACCTCTGCCCGATCTCGGCGGCGCCCGGCCAATCGGTACAATCTCCGATCTGTCCAGATACGTGTAGGTCACCCGGCAGAGGTCAGGTCATGGCACTGCGCGCCGCGCCGCTCCTTGTTCTCATCGTCACGGCCGCCGGGCTGGCCGGGTGTGCCGCCTCGGGCGGACCGGCCAGCTGCGGCCCCGTGACCTGCACGGCCAGCGCCACGCAGGTCACGGGGTCGCAGCCGGGGGCAGCGTCCCCGAGCCCGGCGCCGAGCCCAGTCGCCTCCTCCACCGGCCCGGCCGACTGGTGGATCAGCGTGAACCCCTGCGGCCTGCTGAGCCAGGCCGAGCTGGGCCGCCTGGGCTTCACGTCGCCGGGCCAGCCGCTGCTGGGCGACGGCCCCGGGCGGGCCAACGAGTGCGCCTGGGGCGCCGCGACCCGGGCCCTGTCCATCACCTTGTCCGCCCACCCGTACACCGACCTGTTCTTCCATGCCGGGCAGGTGTCGGTGTACCAGTTCCAGGACGGCCGCCGGGGCGAGCTGGACTTCGACTCCGACGGCACCGGCGGCTGCCAGCTCACCGTCGAGACCGCCGCCGGGTCCAGTGCGCTGATCTTCATGACGGGCCGGCCGGTCGGGCCGGGCCCGCGCATGTGCCCGATCGCCCGCCGGGTGGCCAGCCTGATCCGGCCGCGGCTGCCGCGCCCCTAGTCGCCCGCCCTGACCCCGGGCGCGGCCGCCGCCGGGGTCAGAAGGCGCCGGTGCCGTCCGGCGTGCCCAGCCCGGTCGGCCCGTCGTAGCCCGGCTTGGCCACGCACAGGTAATCGTGGCCGCAGACGGCGCCGCCCGTGCCCTGGAACCAGTCGTTGTTGCCCTTCGTCACGTCGAACAGCGCGGCGGCGTGCGCGTACTCGTAGCCGGGCCCGATCGTGGCCGCGTTGCCCGCCAGCGCGTAGACCCCGGCCACGATCGGCGCGGCCGCACTGGTGCCGTAGACCGTGAGCCACGGCCCGCCCATGGGGCGGCTGATGGAGCTGTCGTAGACGGCCACGCGCGAGGCGAGCGCCGCCACGTCGGCGACGGTCCGGCCGGCGCAGTGCGGGTCGTGCTGCCAGGGCGGCTTGGCCACATAGGCCGAGCACCCGCTGCCCGAGGCGCCGTTGCCGTTGTAGACCGACTCGGTCCAGCCGCGGGCGTTGCGGGCCCGGGCCAGCTGGGTGCCGCCCACCGCCGTCACGTCGGCCAGGTTGGCCGGGAAGTTGGCCGCGGTGAAGCCGAAGTCGCCGGACGACGCGACGATCACGTGCCCGCGGTGCCGGTAGGCGCCGGCCTCGGCCTGGGTGAACCCGCTCTCCCGGGCGCCGTAGCTGTTGGAGATCACCGGGGCGCCCAGCCGGGCCGCGGTGTCCTCGGCCGCGGCCAGGTTGGTCAGCAGCGGGTCCCTGGCCTCCACCACGATGATCTTGCAGCGCGGGCACGCGGCCGAGACCATCGACGCGTCCAGGGTCTCCTCCACGCCCCAGCCCGTGGGATCGGCGACGGGCAGCGGGGACGCCTGCCCCCGCTGGTTCACGATGCGCAGGCAGCCGCTGGCCGTGGTGCACGGCGGCAGCCCGTACTCCCGCCGGTACACGCCGAGGTCGCGGGCCAGGTGCGGGGTGCTGTAGGCGTCCACGAGCGCGACCGTCTGCCCGGCGCCGAGGCTCGTCGGCAGGTGATAGGCGGACTCGATGGCCGGGGCGCCCCAGCCGCCGGGCCGGGTCGCGCTGGCCGCGGTCCGCGGCGCGTACAGGGTGAAGCACCGGGCCCGCCGCGGCCCGGCGGGCGGGCAGGCGGACCGCGGCGCGCCGCTAGCGGCGGTGATCCGGTAGGCGCGGGCGATGGTCTGGGTGACCGCGCCCCCGGCCGCGTCGGCGGTGCTGGTCCGCAGGGTCACCCGCGCCCCGGCCGGGGCGCTGAACGCCGCGGTGTAGCGGCCGCCCCGGCCGGTGATCCGGGCCGCGTGCCATGTCCGGCCCCCGTTGAAGGACACCGACATCGCCGCCCGGGTGATCCGGGTGGCCCGGGCCGGCTGGACGTGCCCGACCGCCAGCCGGATCACCTGCCGGCCGGGACGGACCGCCCCGGTCACGGCCTCGCCCGCCACGGAATAGCGCAGGGTCAGCAGCGGCTGGGCCGCGCACGCGCGGTTGTCCTGGACGGTGCACACCCAGCCGCGCGGCAGCGTGCCGTGCGCCGCGCGGGCCGACCACCAGGTCCAGGCGGTCTGGCTGGCGGTGGACAGCGGGCTGAGCGCGGCCGGCTGCGTCGCGTCCAGCACGAACCGGATCCGGGACCGGGCCGGCCGCAGCCGGGCGGTCACGCCGGCGAAGCCGTGGAAGCGGCGCAGTGCCCCGCCGGCGATCTTCCTGCCGTCCTGGTCGAGCTGGTACCGGCCGGTCACCTTGAACGGCGCTCCGATGTACTGCCCGATGTGCCCCGGCGTGTTGTCGCCGAAGGCGGTCATGGCCAGGCCCAGGACGTTGCCCGCGCGGGTGGCCGACGCCCCGGCTGGCCCGGTCTGGCCGGCCAGCCGGACGGTGGCCGCGGGATGCTGCGGGTAGGCGCCCCAGCCGTCGGTGAGCCGCTGGCCGGGCCGGAATGCCTGCGGCGGGGCGCCTTGCCCGCCGATGAAGTTCAGCACCCGGGCCCACGGGGTGTAGATGGTGGTCCAGGACAGGCGGCGAGCCGCCGACAGGTACATGGTCAGCCGGAGCGGGAACCGGCCGGGCCATAGCACGGCGGTGGAGAAGCCGTCCTGGACCGGGAGGGACTCGAAGTTGCTCAGGTAGCCCCGCGACGCAGCGGCGGCGTAGAACCCAGCGCGCTCGGTGGCCAGGTCGGCCGGGCGCACCACGAAGCGCTGCGCGGGGATCCGGCCCCGGGCCTGGTAGGCGACGTAGTACTGGTACGGGATGCCGTGGGCCGCGGACGGCGAGTCGAGCTGGGCCGAGGTGATCTGGGCCAGCGTGCCGACCCGCGGCCGGATCGCCATGGGGCTGACGTACAGGTAGGGCGCGGGGCCCCGCAGGCCCTGCGTGATGTAGTCATCGCTTTCCGTGCAGCAGCTGTTGGGGTCGCGGGGTGCCCGGTCGGTCAGGTAGTCCCGTTCGAAGATGCTGCTGTACACAACGGCCGGGCGTGGGGTCAGGAACTGGACCCGGCTGTCCGCCGCGCGCTCGGCCAGCCGCACCGCCGTGTTGCGCGACACGGTGATCTCGGGCGGCAGGACCAGCCGGGCCCCGAGGTACTGGGTCCCGCGCAGGTCGTTGAAGGTGCCGATGACCCAGAAGTGCCCGGCGGGCACACTGAACTTGGCGATGCCGTGGTAGAAGGGCTCCGTGTCCTGGCCGAAGGTCCAGAACCGGCTGGCGTTGTCGGCGTCGATGAGGGTGACCAGGTCGCCGGCGTCGGGCCGGCCGGAGAGCGTCGTCCCGCGCACGGTCAGCGTGTGCATGAGGTAGGACGGCCGGGCCGGTACCGCGCGCGGCGTGGCCGCGCGCTGGCCAGCGCGACCGACACCCCGTTCCCGAACAGCCCGTCCTGCCCGTAGGCGGCGTCGGCGTGATCACCGGCGAACTGGCGCTCCAGCGCGGCGCCGAATACCCGGGCCCCGGCCAGGGTCAGGTACCCCCGCGCGGTCCCGGAACTGGCCGAGGTGATGGTCACGCCCGGCAGGGATGGCGCGGCGCCGGCGTAGCTCACCCGCACCGGCAGCCGTCCGCCCGACTCCGCCCGGGCCAGCGCGCCGACCTCGAACAGGCTCGGGTCCAGCCCCCGGCTCAGGTAGGCCGCGGCCATGACCGGCAGGACATAGGTGCGGCCGCCCAGCCGCAGTTCCTGGAGCTGGCCCGCGGCCGCCGGGCCGCCGGGCCGCACCGATAGCCCGGCCGGGCCCGTCGCGACCTGCTGCCCGGTGACCAGGAACGCCTGGTGCGCGCGGCCCGCGGGCGCCGCCGCGGTTCGCGAGACCCCGGTTCGCGAGACCCCGGTTCGCGAGATCACGCCCGCGGCGGCGGGCGGGCTGGCCACGGCGGCGCCACCGGCCAGGACCATCACTAGGCCGGCGGCGCCCGCCAGCAGCTTGGTACCCTTCCCAATCTCGTCTGTCATACGGACTTTATATACCGCTGAACTACTCATGACAAGACCGGCCAGAACGGAACCGGCCGCCTCCGGTCGGCCCGGCCGCTCTCGGGCTAGCTGAGCCCGTCGAGGTGGGCGGTGTCGTTGAAGCCGCGCAGGATCCAGCGGTCACCCGAGATCACCAGCCGGGAGATCGACGCGTTGTCCGCGCCGGTGAAGGCGAACGGCCGGGACCGGGCGGCCAGCGCCAGCGCCTCGCCGATGACGCCCCCGTGCGTGAACGCCGCCACCCGCTGGCCCGGGTGCTCGGCGGCCAGCGCGGCGATCCCGTCGCGGACCCGGAGCGCGAACCCGGCCCCGGGCTCGGCGCCGGGAATGACGTCCCAGCGCTCCTCGGCCAGGACCCGCTGGCTCAGCGCCCCGCCGGCCGTCATCATCTTGCGGAACTCGCCGCCCTCCCACTCGCCCAGGTACACCTCGCGGAGCCGGGCTTCGGTGTGGACCGGCAGGCCGAGCGCCACCGCCAGCGGGGCGGCGGTCTGCGCGGTCCGGCGCAGGGTGGTGACGTAGATAGCGTCGACGTCCTCGGCGGCCAGCCGGGCGCAGACCCGGCGGGCCTGCTCGATCCCCAGCGCCGACAGCGGCGGGTCGCCGTGGCCGCCGGCCAGCGGGAACGGCCGGCCGTCCTGGTAGGCCTCCGACTCGCCGTGCCGGATCAGCACCAGGTCCAGCGCCCCCGGCGGCGGCTCGAAGCGCAGTTGCCGGTAGGTCAGGGCCCGTTGTCCGGGATCGTCAGTTTGCGTCACAAGTCCCAGATCGTACTGGTGTGTAATTTGACGGACATACGTAAGAGGGGAACGGCATGGACGAGAGGATCGAGAACGCCGGGCAGTTGTATGACCGCGCCGTTTTCAGCGGCGATGCCAGCGGGCTGCCGCAGGCCGGCCGGGAGCTGGACGCGGCCGAGGCGGAGCTGGCCCTGGCCCGCGGCAAGCTCGCGCACCTGCGCTTCCTGCTGCAGCGCGACGAGAACCCGGACGAGGCCCGCGAGGACCCGGACGAGCTGCCGCTGTTCGAGCGCGCGGCGCGGCTGTACGCCGGCCTGGGTGACGTGCGCGGCGAGGGGGAGGCGCTGTTCTGGGTCGGCTGCTGCTTCCAGGTCGTGCGGCGCGACAACGCGGCCGCGGGGCCGGCCCTCCGCCGATCCCTGGAGCTGGCCACCCGGGCCGAGGACCGGCCGACGATGTCCGAGGCGCTGCGGCACCTGGGCATCGAGGCGCACTTCGGGGGACGGCCGGACGAGGCCAGGCAGCGACTGGAGGAGTCCTCCCGGCTGCGCCGGGAACTGGGATCGCCGGCCGCCGTGGCCAGCAATCAGATCGGGCTGGCCTACATCGCCGCGGCCCAGGACCGGCAGGCCGACGCCGAGGCGCTGCTCACCGAGGCGGCCGCCCTGGCCGGCGCCAGCGGCGCGGAGCGGATCCAGCGCTCGGTGCGGGAGGCCCAGGCGGATCTCGGCCTGAGCTCCTAGGGCAGGTCGCGGGCTCCTAGGGCAGGTCGCGGACCTCGATCACCTGTACCTGGCCGGATGCCTCGCCGGTGGCCAGCACGATCTTCCCGCCATCGGCCAGCGCGACCTGGCGGGTGAGCGGCCCGGCCGCGATCGTGCCGAGCAGGGCGGGCCGGCGGGCCAGCGCCGCGCCGACGCCGACCACCGACAGGGCCGACCGCTGGCCGGGCGCGGCCTTCAGGTCCGAGTCGGCCACCACGATCAGGCGGGTGCCGTCGGCGAAGGTGAGGCCGATCGGCGCCAGGCCCACCCGGACCTCGGCCTCCAGGGCCCGGGCCGGGTCGGTGCGCAGCCGGGCCGCCGAGTAGCCCAGCAGGGTGTCGCTGTCCCTGGCCGTGACCCAGACGGTCGGGCCGTCGGTGATGATCCGGGCCGGGCTGCACCCGGCGTCGGCCACCGCCACCACCGCACGGCCGGGCCGGGTCTCCGCCCTAGCCAGGCTGATCACGCTCAGGATCCCCGGCGACGGCATCGGCCCGGTGGACCGCTGGAAGCTGGTCGCGTACAGCCACTTGCCGTCCGGCGAGGCGGCCAGGCCGACGGGCTGCACGCCCAGGGGGACGAAGCCGGCGAAGTCCGACGGCCCGAAGCCGCGGCTGAGCGCCCGGGCCAGGCTGAACACCGCCATGTCGGTGGTGTCCTGCAAGGTGACGAACACGAACCGGCCGTCCGGGGAGGTCAGCACGCTGACCGCATGGTCGCCGCGCGGGCTGTCCAGGCGGCCGACTATCGGGTCGGGAGCGTTCCGCTCGGCCCTGGCCACGCTGATGACCACCGCGCCCTGGCCGCCGGCGGCCAGCAGGTACCGGCCGTCCGGGGTGATGGCCAGGCCGTTGGCCGCGCCGGGCACGCGGATGGTGGCCTGCAGGACGGGCACCGGGCCGTCGCGCAGCACGGCGATGCTCGCGCCGAGCGTGACGAAGACGAACCGGCGGTCGGGCGTCTCCAGGGTCGCGAAGGGCCGGCCGCCGACCGTGATCCGGCGGCTGGCCACCTTGGTCAGCGCGGGGGCCCGGCCGGCCGCCGCTGTAGCTGCAGCCGGGCGCGGTCAGCGGCGGCAGGGCGTCGTGCCGGGTGCCCGCGGCGCTGCCCTGGTGATGGCCGAGCAGGTACCAGGCGCCGATGACGATCACTGAGACCAGCGAGGCGATGGCGGCCAGCGCCGACCAGCTGGCCCGGGGGAGCGCGGGGAACGCCACCCGGCCGCCTACCAGGCCGCCAGCCCGGCCGCCCGCCGCCCGGCCGCCCGCCGCCCGGCCGCCGCGGCCCTGGCGTGCCGCCCGGCCAGCGACCGCGGCTCAGGCCGGGCCTCGGGCCGCTGCGGCCCGTACGGCCAGGCCGCCGCCGACTCCGAGTCCGCCGCCGGCTCCGAGTCCGCCGCCTGAGCCGTGCCCAGACGGCCAGGACCCGCGTCGCTCACGCCACCTTCCCCCGCGCCCGGCCGTCGTCCAGAGACCGAGCCGGCGGCCGCACTCCCCAGGCCCGCGGCCAGGCTGGCCGCCGACCGCCAGACCCCGGCCGGGAACCGGATCGGGGACCGGCCCGGCGCCTGGGTGAGCACGCCCGGCCCGGCCGGGCCCAGGCCGAGCGCCCGGCGCAGCTCCGCCGCGAGCTCCCCGCAGGACCCGTACCGGTAGGCGGGCGAGAAGGCCAGCGCCCGGCTCATCACCTCGTCGGCCTCGGCGGGCAGCCCCTCCTGGCGCGAGCTCAGCAGCGGCGGCGGCGCGGAGACCTGGGCGTAGACCGCGGGCGCGCCCGGCTCGCGGCGCACCGGCGGCGCCCCGGTGAGCAGCTCGAACGCCACGGCGGCCAGCGCGTACTGGTCGGCCCGGCCGTCCGCCGGGCGGCCGGCGAGCTGCTCGGGCGCGGCGTAGTCGAGGGTGCCCGGCCCCAGCCGCGGCAGGCCCGCGTCGGCCAGCGCCTCCGCGCTCAGCCCGAACCCGGACAGGTAGGCGAAGTCCGGCTGGTCACCGTCCGTCCGCGCGTCCAGCAGCAGGCTGGCGGGCCGCAGGTCGCGGTGCACCAGGCCGCCGGCGTGCACGGCGTCCAGGGCCGCGGCCGCCTGGGAGATGATCTCCGCCGCCCGGCCCGGCGGCAGCGGGCCCTCGCGCTCCAGCAGGGAGCGGACGTCTCCGCCCTCGGTCAGCCGCATGGCGATGAACAGCGCCTCGCGTTCCTCGCTGACTTCGAGCACCGGGATGATGTGCGGGTCGCCGATGGCGGCCGCCGCCCGCCATTCCTGCGCGTAGCGGGGCCGGAACCGGTCGTCCCTGGCCAGCCACGGGGCCAGGATCCGCAGCGCGACCCGCCCGTCCAGCCGGGCCGAGTAGGCGCTGTACACGGCCGACAGCGCCCCCTGGCCGATTCGCTGCTCCAGCCAGTAGCCGGCCACCACCGAGCCTGCCGAGAACTCCCCCCACCCGTCGCGTGGCTCGTCGCTCACCGCTCACCCACGCTCTTCTGGTCGGCCCGCCCCCGGCGGAAATGGTACGGACGCGACGTCCCGGCCTCTGTCCGTTTCGTTCAAGACGCGGGTGGCCGGCGGGCGGTTGACTCGATCTCGGGTAATGCCGATCACCAAAGCAGAGAGGCTAGAGCGGGATGATCATGTTTCTCGGACTCCGTACCGTCGTGTATTCCGCCCCCGACCTGGCCGCGGCCAAGGCGTGGTGGACCACCGTGCTGGGCGTCGGGCCCTACTTCGACGAGCCGTTCTACGTCGGCTTCACCGCGGGCGGCTACGAGCTGGGCCTGACCCCCGGCGGCGACCCCGCGGCCGGCGGCCGCGCCTACTGGGGCGTGCGCGACGTCGCCGCCGCGGCCGGGCGGCTGCTCGCGGCGGGCGCCGTGGTCGACGAGCCCGTCCAGGACGTCGGCGACGGCATCAAGCTCGGCACCTTCCGCACCCCCGACGGGAACCTGGTCGGCCTGATCGAGAACCCGGCGTTCAAGCTCGAGCCCGCGCCGATCCCCGAGAGCGACGGCCCCGGCCGCTAGCCGCCCCGGTCACGCGGTGCCGGTCACGCGGCCGGCAGCTCGGCCACCTCGCGGTCGGTGATGCTGCCGGGCGCGCGGCGGTCCCTGGCGAACTGGTTGGCCAGCCGCTGGAGCAGCTCGTTCACCGGAGTCGGCACGCCGTGCAGCCGGCCGAGCAGGACGATCTCGCCGTTCAGGTAGTCGGCCTCGATGGATCCGGTGCCGCGGCGCAGGCTCTGCCAGGACGACCCGCCGATGCGGGCGGCCCGCCCCACCGGGGCGACCTCGACCTGGTCGCCGCGCAGCGCGGTCAGTTCCCCGGGGCTGGCGCAGTCGATGCCCGCCGCGGCCAGCACGGCGCTGCCCTCGGCCCGGGCCCGCTGCCGCAGCCGCGCCGCGACGTCGTCCGGGTGCCCCTCAGTGCCGAACACCGCCTGCACCGCGTTGCCCAGGTTGGACAGCAGCTTGCCGTACTTGAGCCGCATCACGTCCGCGCTGACCGGGCTGAGGAACCGGCTGGCGGCCAGGTCGGCGGCGACCTGGCGGGCGGTGTCGTCGGCCCCGGACGGGTACCGGCCCACGGGCAGGAGCCCGCTCATCGGGGTGCCCTCGGCCTCGACCGCGCCCGGCTCCAGGTGCGTGGCCGGCAGCCAGACGGTGACGCCGTAGACCCGGCGGAACCGGCGCAGCGCGATTCGCTCGCTGGCCACGCCGTTCTGGGCGCAGAACACCGGCAGTGCCTGCGCCGCCATCTCGCCGCCGCCCACCGGCTGGCCGGCCCAGGCGTCGAGCGCCGCCGCCGAGTCCTGGGTCTTGACCGACAGGATCAGCACGTCATCGGGGCGCAGCGTCAGCTCGCCGGGCCCGGACACGGCCGGCACCGGCAGGGTTACCGTCTGGTCGGGGGTGGCGAAGCGCAGGCCGCCGTCGCGCAGCGCGCCGTAATGCGCGCCGCGTGCGGTCAGGACCACCTCGTGGCCGCTCTCGAACAGCCGCGCGCCGATGGTCCCGCCGATCGCCCCGGCCCCGATGATGATGTAGCGCATGCCCACAGCCTGTCACTCCGGCCGCGAGCCGGACGGCCCGGCCTCGGCGGCCAGCAGGGCCGCCACCGCGGCCTCGGCCGCCGGGTCGGCGGGCAGGGCCGCGGGCCGCACCGGGATGTCCGGCAGCCCGCCGTCGGCCTCGTAGCGGCTGAGCAGCCGGGGGTCGATGTAGGACGCGCGGGCCACCGCCGGGGTGTCGCCCAGCCACTGCGCCACCCCGCGCACGCCGGCCGCGATGACCCGGCGGCGACCCTGGGGCGTGGCGGCGGGCTCGGAGCTGGCCAGCAGCAGGGCCATCAGCACGGTCGCGTTCCAGGTGCGGAACTCCTTGGCCGTGAAGTGCCCGCCCGCGCGGGCCGCGATGTACTCGCTCACGTCGTGCGAGCGCAGCGCGTGCCAGGCCCCGTCGCGCTGCCAGGCGAACAGCGCGTCGAGGCCGTTGTCGGTGCGGGCCAGGGCCCGCACGGTGGGCAGGACGGCCGGGTCGCTGACGGTGATATCGCGCCGCTTGCCCTCCTTGGCGACGTAGTCGAACCTGATGCCGCCCCGCCCGACGGTGATGTGCCGCTTCTCCAGCGTCGCCACCCCGTAGTGGTGGTCCAGCTCCGCGTACCGCTCCCCGCCGATCCGGAACAGCCCCAGGTCGATCAGCCGGACCGCGCCCGAGGCCACCCGGTCCCGGTCCAGGTTCCGGTGGCGCAGGTCATGCAGCGTGGCGTCGCGCAGCGCGGGCAGCGCGCCGGCGAACCGGAGCATGTGCGTGAACTTCTGCGCGTCGCGCTGCTCCCGCCACACCTGGTGGTACCGGTACTGGGTCCGGCCCCGGCTGTCCACCCCGGTGGCCTGGATATGGCCCAGCGGGTCGGGCGAGATCCAGACCCGGGTCCAGGCCGGCGGCAGGGCCAGCGCGCGGATGCGAGCCAGCGTCTGCGCGTCGGTGACCGGCGCGCCCGCCGGGTCCAGGTAGCCGAAGCCCTCGCCGTCCCGGCGGCGGGTGAGCCCCGGGCCGTGCGGATCGCTGCGCGTCAGCCCGGCCACCGCGGCCGCCCCCTCCTCGATGCTCATCTACCACAGGCTACGGCGCGTCGGCGGGCTCGGTCGCGTAGCGGGCCATGACCTCGAGCAGCACCGGGCCGGTCACCGGCTGGCCCGCGGCGATCATGTCGTGCAGGTCGCGGAAGTACTGCACGTACAGGTCCGGGGTGAACGTGTTGAGCAGCACGGCCGGCTCGTCACCGGCGTTGGCGAACGTGTGCGGGGCGCCGGGCGGCACCATCACCAGGCTGCGGGCGGGCGCGTCGTACGATTTCTCGCCGACCGTGAACCGCACCGTGCCCGACACCACGTAGAAGCCCTCGTCGTGCTGGGCGTGCCGGTGCTGCGGCGGCCCGGCCGTGTGCGGCGCGATGGTTATCTCACCCATTCCCAAACGGTGCTCGGTGGTCTGGCCGTCCTCGAGTATCCGCATCTGAATCGGTCCCGACAGGGCCACTTCGCCGTCGTCCGGACCCACGATCTTTACCTCAGCCATCCGGGTGACTCCCTTCAGCGTCCGGCGACCTGGGCCGCCGCGAACTCCTGCACGGCCTGGAGCAGCTCGCCGGGTGCCTCGAGCTGGGGCAGGTGCCCGGCCCGCGGGATGACCAGGAGCCGGGCGCCGGGGATGGCCGCGGCGTAGGCCTGGCCGTGCTCGGGCGGGATCATGCGGTCGGCCTCGCCCCAGACCACCAGCACCGGGGCGGCGATCCCGGCCAGGCGGCCGAGCAGCCCGGGGTCGGCCATCTGCGGCCCGCCGTAGGTGGTCAGCGCGGCCCGGTTGCCCGCCATCGCCGCCTTCGCCGCGTCCGGCAGCCGGTCCACGTCGATGCGGAACTTGTCGGGCTCGTAGTAGCTGAGGTCGGCCACCTGATCCATGGTGAGGGAGAAGAAGTCCGCGGCCGGGGCGGCATCCAGCTTCAGCCCGGCGGCGTCGACCAGCACGACGCCGCTGACCCGCGGGCTGCCCAGCAGCGCGATCTCGGCGGCGATCCAGCCCCCGATGGAGTTGCCGATCACGGTCACCTCGTCCAGGCCGAGCTCGTCCAGCAAGCCGGCATAGACCCGGGCCAGGCCCGCCATGCTGTCCAGCCGCTCGGGGCGCGGCGTGCCGCCGAAGCCGGGGTGGACCGGCACCAGCACCCGGCCCGACGCGGCCAGCAGGTCGGCGAAGCCGTCCACCGACTGCGGCCCGGCCCCGCCGTGCAGCAGCAGGAACGGGCGCCCCTCGCCGCGCTCAGTCACGGTGACCGGCACCGGCCCGAGGTCCGGCACGGTCACGGTGTGCGTCGTCATCATCGATCTCCTTGGTCAGGGTGAACTTCGTAAGAGTGAACTCTCACGAATGAACCTAGACGCCTGGCGCTCGTTATGCAAGTCGACTCTCATGATGAGAGTTAGCTTGACTGATGCGAGGACGACCGCCACGATGGGCCCATGACCACGCAAGCCGGCGGGCCCGGCCGGGTCAACCAGAAGGCCCGGACCCGGGCGGCCATCGTGGCCGCCGCCCGCGACCTCGCGCGCAGCGGCGCCGAGATCACCATGCCGGCCGTGGCCCAGGCGGCGCTGGTCTCGGAGGCCACCGCCTACCGCTACTTCCCGGACCTGGTGTCGCTGCTGCGGGAGGCCGACGAGAGCATCTGGCCCAGCCCGGCGCAGGCGCTGGCCCCGGTCGCGCACACCGACGACCCGGTCGAGCGGGTCGGCTACGCGGCCGAGGTGCTGCTGCGCGGCGTGCTGGCCTATCAGGGCGCGGTCCGGGCCACCATCGCCGGCTCCATCACCCGGCCCGAGGTGGCGGCCGGGCGCCCCGGTCACCGGTTCGGGCTGATCGACGAGGCCCTGGCCCCGCTGGTCCGCCGGGTCGGGCCGGCGGCGGTGGAGCAGCTGCGGCGGGACCTGGCCGTGGCGATGAGCGCCGAGGCCCTGTTCATCCTCACCGACCTGTACGGGCTGGCCCCCGACGAGGCCGTGGCCAGCCTGATACGCACCGCGCGGACGCTTACGGCGGCGGCGGTAACGGCGGATGCTGCCCGCATTAACTATTAGCATCCGGTCGATGAATTAAATTAGCAGCCCGTGTATCAGTCCGTGTATCAGCCCGCGCGGGCATAATTCGAGATCGCTGGAATCGGGAAATGCCGGTGCCAGCGTATTACTATGTCCGCGTTATCCACCGGCTCTGTCATCTGGTTATGAGAACGACAAGAGAATGGGCTGTGAATTGAAAGTTATTCGCAAGGTCCTGGCCAGGGCCGCGGTCCTGGGCCTGTGCTCCACGTCCGTCGTCCAGCTCGCGATCCTCCCGTCACCGGCACTCGCCGCGCCAGCCAAGCCAGCCAAGCCGGTCAGGCTGGTCAAGCCGGTCAAGAAGCCCGTGATGCAGCTCGGGGCCGGCATCGACCTGTACACCTACCCCAACCAGAACTGGCCGAAGGCGTCCGCCGATGACGTGACCTACCTCAAGGCCCTCAATGCCAACTCGGTCATGGTGTCGTTCCCCTTCTTCATCGCCAGCAAGACCTCGTCCACGGTCTTCGCCAAGCCCTCGACGCCGACCCCCGCCGACCTGGCCCTGTTCGCCCAGGCCGCCGAGGCCGCCGGGCTGTACGTGACGCTGCGGCCGCTGATGGACCAGGGCGTCATCGGCGCGTCGCGGGCCGGCTGGACCCCGCACGACGAGAAGGCGTGGTTCGCCAGCTACCAGAAGTTCCTGCTGCCCTACGCGACGATGGCGCAGAAGTACGGAATCCCGGCTATGTATCTCGGCGCCGAGTTCAGCAAGTTCCAGAGCGTCAAGGGCTGGACATATCTGAAGGAAGCCCTGCAGAAGGTTTATAAGGGCACGCTGCTCTACGCCAACAACGGGCCCGGGGTGCGGGCCGGCGTCGGGGGCGGCGTGCAGGTGTCGGTGGACGCCTATCCGGACCTGTACGTGCCGTACACCGCCTCGGTCGCCCGGCTGGAAAAGGGCTGGAAGTACATGGACGGACGGCTGCCGCACCACAACCTGCTGAGCGAGGTCGGCATCGCCGGGGTCAAGGGCGCGTATTACAAGCCCTGGAAGCACAACTGGCCCAAGCCGGTGATGGATCCCACCGTGCAGGTCCGGTGGTTCACCGCGGCCTGCGACGCCGCCCTGGGCGACCACCTGGCCGGCATCTACTTCTGGGCCATCGGGTTCGGCGAGGACGAACTGCAGCAGACCCTCAGCCCGCAGAACCAGGCCGCCTGGGAGAAGGGCCCGGCGCAGGCGGCGGTCGCCGCCTGCTACCAGCACATCGAGAGCCTGCCCACGGGCAAGCAGTAAGGGAGCCGTCATCATGGGGGGACCGAGATCCTCGGTCCCCCCATGAGATACCGGAATCATGGTGAGAGCTCTTCGCAACGTCCTGGCCGGGGCAGTTGTTCTGGGCCTGATCGGCGCGGCCGGCATGCAGTTCGCCGCGGCGGCCGCGGTGACCGCGTCCGGCCCGAACCGGCCGGTGACGGTGTCGCCGCGGACCATCCAGCTCGGCGTTGACGTCGACCTGTACGCCTGGCCGACGCTGAACTACGACACGGCCTCGGAGGCGGAGGTGGCCTACGTCAAGGCGCTGCACGCCAACTCGGTCATGGTGTCGTTCCCGTTCTTCGTCAGCAGCCGGAAGTCCTCCACCGTGTACTCGACGGTCAGGACCCCGGCTCCGGCGCAGCTGGCGGTGTTCGCCCGCCTGGCCATGAGCCAGGGGCTGTACGTCGTGCTGCGGCCGCTGATGGACCAGGGCGGCATCGCCGAGTCCCGTGCCGACTGGACCCCGCCCGATCCCAAGGCCTGGTTCGCCAGCTACCAGCAGTTCCTGCTGCCCTACGCGACGATGGCCCAGCAGGTCGGGATTCCGGAGTTCTACGTCGGCGCCGAGTTCAGCCGGTTCCAGACGCTGAGCTACTGGAACGGCCTGGACCAGGCGCTGCGCCAGGTCTACAAGGGCAAGCTGATGTACGCCAACAACGGCAGCGGGGTGCACAGCGGCGAGGGCGGCGACAGCGTTACGCGGTCCGCGGACGCCTACCCGGACCTGAACGTGCCCGACAACGTCACGGTCCGGCGGCTGACCCGGCGCTGGGAGGCCTACGACCGGCGGCTGCCCGCGCGCACCGCGCTGAGCGAGGTCGGCATCTCCGGGGTGCGGGGCGCGTTCAAGGTCCCGTGGCAGCACCACTGGCCGCACCCCAGGCTGGATGTCAGCGTGCAGACCCGGTGGTTCGAGGCGGCCTGCCGCGCGGCCGTGGCCCAGCACCTGGGCGGCATCTACTTCTGGGCCATCGGCTTCGGCCCCTCCCAGCTGACCACGACGCTCAGCGCCAAGAACCAGGGCGCGTGGGAGGACGGCCCGGCCGAGCGGGCCGTCGCCACCTGCTACAGCCAGGTGCGCGAGTCGGCCGTCCTTACTCAGCCGCCGCGGCCAGCAGGCAGTTCTTCACCCAGGCGGTGATGATCTCGATGAGTTCCTGGCTGACCGGCTCGCGCACCGAGCGGCGGTAGCCTTGCAGGCCGCGCCGCTGCGGGTCGGGCCGGAGCAGGTGGTTGAGGTCGCCCAGCACGTGACCCTCGAACGGCCCGCCGACCAGGCGGCCGATGGCGTCGGTGTCCTCGGGCGGCACCTGGAGATCGTGCCCGCCGGTGATGGCCAGCACCGGCACGGTGATGCCGGGCAGCACCGTGGCCGGGTCGTAGGCCAGGAAGTCCCGGAACCACCGGGCGTTCACCCGCACGCCGGTCATCCGGACGACGTCGGTCGTGGACGCCCGGAGCCGGGCCAGCCGCTTGTGCTGGCTGCGCACGAAGTCGAAGTGGATCAGCCGCATCACCAGCAGCGCCATCCGGGGCAGGGTCGGGGCCAGCTTCTCGATCTGCCACTCGATGATCCGCTGGCCGGGCCGGGCGGGCGCGCCGAGCAGCACGGCGCCGGCCACCGCGGCGTCGGCGGCCAGCTGAGCGGCGTAGTACGTGCCCTCGCTGTGGCCCACGGCGAACACCGGGAGCCCGGCCGCGTGCTCGGACAGCCAGGCGGCGGCCGCGCGCGCGGCGGCCAGGTTGTCGGCCATCCCGGCGTGCAGGTAGCTGCCGCCGCTGGCCCCGGTGCCCGGCTTGTCGTAGCGCAGCGTGGACACCTGGGCCGCGGCCAGGCCGTCGGCCAGCTGCCGGGTTACCCGGGTCTTGATCGTCCGCGCGTCGGAGTCGCGGTTCAGCTTCCCCGACCCGGTGATGAGCAGCGCGGCCGCCACCGGCTCGGGTACCGCGGCGAACGTCCCGGCCAGCGTGACGCCGTCACTGTTGAGGCAAGCACAGTGGAAGTGGATCTCCTCGTCGGGCATGGCTCTCCGTCAGGGGTCGCGGCGGGTAATGAGGATGGCGGCGATGAACAGGATGAGCGCGGGCCAGGCCAGCACCACCAGCAGCGACTCGCCGGGTGGCAGCAGGCCCGCCCGGGCGTGCCCGGTGACCAGCTGGAACGCGGCGAAGGGCAGCGTGAACCGGCCGATCCTGGTGTTCCACGGGGCGGGCAGCAGCAGGCACAGCGCGGTGATCAGGTAGATCACGCCCACGGTGGCCGCGATGGCCCCGGCCGTGTGCCGGATGATCGCGCCCAGCCCGAGCCCGGTCAGCGCGGCCACGGCCAGCAGCAGCCCGGCGGCCAGCACGGCCCGCAGCGCGCCGGGGTGGGCCAGGGACACGCCCCGGTGCCGGCTGGCCAGCATGGCCTGGGTCAGGAAGAAGGTGACGAACGCCAGCACCTCGCCCGCGACCAGCGCGGCCGCCCCGGTGACCGCGGCCTTGGCGGCCAGCACCACCCGCCGCCGCGGCACGCAGGTGAACGTGGTGCGGATCAGCCCGGTGCTGTACTCGGTGGTGAACGCCAGCGCGCCCAGGATGGACACCGGCAGCACGGCGTACTCGGCGTAGCCCAGGAAGCTCGCGGTGAGCGGGGTGATCGGCCCGGTGGACGGCGGCGGGACCCGGGCTGCGGCCATGGCGTGGGCCACGATGGCCGTCACGCCGAGGGTCGCGGCCGCCGCGATGACCAGGGTCCAGGCGTTCGAGCGGGTGGCGCGCAGCTTGGTCCACTCCGAGGCGAGCACGTCGCGGGTCACCTGGCTGCTCCTTCCGGCGTGCTGCGGTACTCGGTGCTGTCCTCGGTGAGGTCCAGGTAGGCCTCCTCGAGCGAGGCCTGCCGCGGGGTCAGCTCGTGCACGGGCAGGCCGCGGGCCGCGGCCAGGTCGGCGATGGCCGGGGCATCCAGGCCGGTCACGGCCAGCCCGCCGCCGGGCTCGGTGGTGACCGCGGCCCCGGCCGCGGTGAGCAGGCCGGTCAGCTCGGCCGCCCGCGGCGACCGGACCAGCACGTCGTGGTGCGCGTTGGCCGCCACGAACTGCTGGGTGGCCATGTCGGCCAGCAGCCGGCCGCGGCCGATGATGATCAGGTGGCCGGCGATCTGCGCCATCTCGCCCATCAGGTGGCTGGAGACCAGCACCGTGCGGCCCTGCGCCGCCAGCCCGGTGAACAGCTCGCGGATCCAGCGGATGCCCTCGGCGTCCAGGCCGATGGCGGGCTCGTCGAAGATCAGCACGGGCGGGTCGCCGAGCAGCGCGGCGGCGATGCCGAGCCGCTGCTTCATGCCCAGCGAGAACCCCTGCACGCGGCGGCCGGCGATCGACTCCAGGCCGGCCAGGCCGAGCACCTCGGTGACGCGGGCCCGGCCGATCCCGTTGCTCTGCGCCATGGCCAGCAGGTGGGAAAGGGCGGTGCGGCCGCCGTGCAGCGCGCCCGCGTCCAGCAGCGAGCCGACTTCGTGCAGCGGCCGGCTGATGTCGGCGTAGGGGCGGCCGCCCACCAGCGCCGTGCCCGCGGTAGGGGTCTCCAGGCCGAGGATCAACCGCATGGTGGTGCTCTTGCCGGCGCCGTTGGGCCCGAGGAACCCGGTGACCAGGCCGGGGCGGACGGTGAAGCTGAGCCCGTCCACGGCGGTGACCGGGCCGAAGCGCTTGGTCAGCCCGTCCGCCTCGATCAGGGCCGGCCGGACCGCGGGGCGCCGGGCCGGGTCCGACTGGGCCGGCTGGGTCGACGGGGCCGGCCGGGCCGGGAGGGTCGGCGGGGGAGTCCAGGCCACCGCCCGGCCGCTCGAGCTCCGGCCGAACGCCAGGTAGGCCAGGCCGCCCCAGGGCACGGACACGCAGACGATGATCGCCCAGCCCCACTTGGGCAGGTAGCGCACCTGGCTGGCCCGGCTGAGGTCGACCAGGCAGAACGCGGCGAAGGCGATGGCCGCGGCCAGCAGCACGGCGCCGACCAGAGGCCCGCTCACGGGACCGGCCCCAGCCAGCCTTGTTTCATATTTGTGAATGTTAGCACTTCTGTGAACATGGCTAGGCTGTCGGCATGGCCAGCGCGGATCTCCTGTTGCACCCGGTGCGGCTGCGCATCGTGAAGGCGTTCCTCGGCGACCGGGCGCTGACCACGAGCCAGCTCGCGGCCGAGCTGGACGACGTGCCGGCCGGCAGCCTCTACCGGCACGTGGCGCTGCTGACCAAGGCCGGGATCCTCCAGGTGGTGGCCGAGCGCCGGGTGCGCGGCACGGTCGAGCGGACCTACACGCTGCGGATGGCCGCCGCGCAGATCCAGCCGGGCGAGGCCCGGGCCATGACCTTCGACGAGCACGCGCAGGCTTTCATGGCCTACATCGCCGGGCTGATGGGCGACTTCGACCGCTACCTGGCCAGCAGCCCGGCCGACCCGGTCGCCGACGGGGCCAACTACCGGGTGGCCGCCATGTGGCTCTCCGACGGGGAATTCGCCGAGTTCCTGCGGGACCTGGTCATGGTGGTCACGCCCCGGATGGCCAACGCGCCGGGCCCGGGCCGCCGGCGGCGGATGATGTACAACGTGTTCCTGCCCGCGCCGCAGGGAACGGAAGACAAGGAAGACAGTAAGGAGATCGTGATGAGTGATGTGCTGGGCGGCCCTGACGGGCCCGGACCCGAGGATGAGCTGGGCGGCCCGGACGCCGGCGGGCATGAGGACGAGCTGGGCGGCGACCAGCCGGGTCACGAGGATGAGCTGGGCGGGCCGGACACCGGCGGGCATGAGGACGAGCTGGGCGGCGACCAGCCCGGCCGCGAGGATGAGCTAGGCGGCCCTGACCCGGCCCGGTAACCAGTCCGGGCCGCTCGGCGTGGGGTCGGGCACGACGTCCAGGCGGGCGCGGGACAGGGTCATCAGCGCGCGCTGCTCGCGCTTGAGCGGCTGGCCGGTGAACACCAGCGTGTCCAGCGGGTACCACAGCCCGACCCAGGCGATGACCAGGAACACCCCGTTGCCCAGCAGCTGCTGGACCGTCGTGGGCAGGTCCTTGGCCGAGAAGATCGTGGACAGCCACAGGCCGATGGCGAACAGCACGATCCCGATGCCGAAGGCGGCCACGCCGTCCCGGCGCGCCACCAGCCGGTTCAGCTCGTTCTCGCGCAGCCGCAGCTCACAGTAGCGCCGGACGGCCTGAGCCAGCCGCGGGCCGGTCGCCTCCCGGATCTCGCCCGTCGGCAGCAGCACGGTCACGCTCCTGATCCGGGCCAGCCGCCGGGCCCGGAGCTGGAGCAGCAGGTCATCGATGCCCGACTGGAGCCGGGCCTGCGGGCTGAGCAGGTCCGTGCTGGGGGCGAACATGTCCGCCGGGGTGTCCAGGCGGACCCACACGCTGGCCTGGTCCGGTGCGGCGATCACCCCCATCGTCGCGTTCTGCCCGGCCCGGCCCTCGGTGAACCGGCCCCGCGGTGAACCGGCCCGGCCTACAGCTCCACGTCGACCAGCAGCGGCCGGTGGTCGGAGATGGGGATGGCCGGGGTGGCGGCGGCGCGCACCGCGCCCGGGCCGAGCCCGGCCGCCAGCACGTGGTCGAACTGCACTCGCGGGCGGTGCGCGGGGTAGGTGGGGGCGCGGGCCAGGTCCCGCCAGCCGGACCCGAGCAGCAGGCGCGGCACCGGGCCGGGCAGGTTGAGGTCGCCGAGCAGCAGGTGCGGCCGGGGCAGGCCCGCGATCCAGCGCCCGACCGCCGTCAGCTGGGCCGCATTCCAGGGCGGGACGAACGAGAGGTGCATGGCGGCCACGGTGAACGGGCCATTCGGGCCCTGGAGCACGGCGGCCAGCGCGGCACGGGGATGGTCCGAGATCATGACCAGGCCCGGCCGGCCCGCCACTCGCAGCGGCAGGCGCAGCGGGGCCGCGGCGAACCGCCGGACCCGCCAGTCCAGGACCGGCCGCCGGGTCAGCAGCGCGATGCCGTGCGAGGGGCCGCCCTGGCCGGCCTCGCTGCCCGAGTACACGCGCAGGCCGGGCCCGGCGGTGGCGTACCGCCAGTCCCGTGCGCTCCATGGCCGCGGCGGCCACCAGCGCCTGGTCGACCCGGCCCGACCGGTCCTGGAACCGGTCGAGTTCCTGCAGGGCGAGCACGTCGGCGTCCAGCGCGGCCACGGCGTCGGCCAGTGGCTGGCCCGGGTCCGTCACCGAGTCGTCCGGGCGGCCATCGCGCATCGGCCGGCCGTGGAGCACGTTGAACGTCGCCAGGCGCACCCGAGCGAGGCTACAATCAGCCCCTTTTGCCGGCAACCCTCCAACGAGCTGCCCCGGCCGGCCCGCGGTTAGGAGAATCGGCCGCAAAATGAAGATGCGGTCAGTCGCGCTATTCCCGATCAGCCCGTCGAGTTGACCGATATAGGTAGCGCAGCCTGTTTGTCTAATCTATCCAAAGGGCGCTCTTCTGGCCGGTTGCCGTCGGCTATAGTCAAAACGGCACCCGATGGTGTCATAAATGAGGAGCCTGTAATCCGCCGATAGCGAGTACACCCATGGACAGCACGCCGAGGACTGCCAGCGTCCGCGCCGCCGCCGGGACGGCCCGGGCTGCCCGTGGGCCGACCAGGAAGCTCGCCGAGCTGACCTGCGAGAAGCTCGAAATGCGGATCATCGAGATGGACTGGCCGGTGGGAAAGGTCCTCGGGTCCGAGGCCGAGTTGCTGGCCGAATACGGCGTGAGCCGGGCCGCCCTGCGTGAGGCCATCCGGCTGCTTGAGCATCACAATGTCGCCAATATGCGGCGCGGCCCCGGCGGCGGGCTGGTCGTGGCCGAGCCCGACCCCGATGCCATGGCCCATGCCGCCGCCGTCTATCTGCGCTACCGAAAGGTAAGCCCGCCCGAACTCTTCGAGACCCGCATCGCGCTTGAGCTGGCCGCCGTGCGCAGCGCCGCCGAGCATATTGACGAGGTGGGCATCGCCCGGCTGCGTACCGCGCTCGCGCGGGAAAGCGGATTCCTGGGCGGCGAGGCCGATGCCGCCATGCATGATTTCCACGTCGTGGTGGCCGAGCTGACCGGCAACGCCTCGCTGCACCTATTCATCAACGTGCTCACCCAGCTCAGCGCGGCCCGATTCCTCGGCACCGCCGCGCTGTTCGACCAGCAGGCCGCCCGGCGCGCGTCCCCGCCCGGCGAGATCGAGGAAGTGCACCGCGTTCACCAGGCCATCGCCGACGCCATCATCGCGGGTGACACCTCCCTGGCCCAGCACCGCATGCTCAAGCACCTCAACGCGCTCGCCGCCGCCCTCGGCGCCTAGCCCCCGGGGCGCGCCTAGCCTGGGCCGCCGGCTACCACGGGACGACGCCGTTCTCGTCCTGGAACGTGCCGGTGGGACCGTCCGGACCCAGCGTGGCCAGCCGGACCGCGATGACCGCGCCCTGCGCCACCGGCCGGTGCCCCCGGTGCTGGTTGAGATCCGTGGCCGTGAAGCCCGGGTCGGCCGCGTTGACCTTGATCCCCGCGTCTCGCAGTTCCTTCGCGTAGGCGATCGTGATCGCGTTCAGTGCCGTCTTGGCGGACTGATAGGTCACGAGGTTGTAGTTCGCGAACTCATAGTCCGGATCCGTGCCCAGCGTCAGCGAGCCCAGCCCGCTGGACATGTTCACGATGTGCCCCGCCGCCGACCGGCGAAGCAGCGGCAGCATCGCGTTGGTCACCGCCACCACCCCGAAGACGTTCGTCTCGTACACCTGGCGCAGCTGATCGACCGTGACCTCGCTCGGTGCGCCCCGGAACTCGCCCGTGATGCCCGCGTTGTTGACCAGGATGTCCAGCCGGCCATACCGCTGATCGATCTCTCGTGCCGCCTCCGCGATCGTCTCCTGGTCCGTCACGTCGATCCGCACCGGCGCGACGTTCAGCCCGTCCGCCGCCAGCGCATCGGCCGCGTCCTTCCCGCGCGCCTCGTTCCGTGCCCCCACCATGACCAGCACGCCCCGTTCGCCGAGCTGCCGCCCGATCTCGAAGCCGAGGCCCTTGTTGCCCCCCGTGATGAGGGCGATCCGCTCGCCTGGCATGTCACGCTTCCCGTTCGCTATGCGTCGCAGGTAGTCGAGGTCCGCCTGCACAATGAGCCTGATCTGCTCCAGTGATTGCGACAGCGCGATGAGGTCGGCCTCCGGGATGCGCGCCATCAGCCGCTCCGCCCACCCGTCGAAGTGCGCCTCCAACTGCCCGAACACCTCAGCG
Organism: uncultured Actinomycetota bacterium; assembly: GCA_963822485.1. Classification (GTDB taxonomy): domain Bacteria; phylum Actinomycetota; class Actinomycetes; order Streptosporangiales; family Streptosporangiaceae; genus DASUBV01. Next base: position 1,015,971 of record CAWGHW010000037.1, on the reverse strand, counting down.
CCCGAGCCCGTCAGCTCCAGCCGCTGCCGCCGCCGATCGCTCTCGTCCGTCTCCTGCCGGACCAGCCCCTCCGCCGCCAGCGCGTCCGCCAGCCGCTGCACCGCCTGCCGGGAGTACCCGGTGGACCTGGCGATGGCCGCCACCGAGGCATCCCCGTTCGAGATCCGCGCCAGCACCCGCCACCGGGCGCTGCTCTGGCCGAACCTCTCGTTGGCCGCGTCGCCGTGCCGGAGCAGCGTCGCCTGCGTCGCGAACACCGACCGGGTGAACCGCCGGAACACCTCTGCGCTGTGCGAGACCATGCGCTCGAGCCTAGATATTAGACAACATGTTGTCAATCTCGTGCCCGCATGTGGCCAGCGAAAGAATCTTGAAATTCTTCCCTAACGGCGCTCGGTGGCCCTGCGGGAACTGTCGTACCCGGCCGATATCGTCGAGGTGTAATCGAAAGCGAGTTCGAGGCCAGGGAAGGAGGTCGCCGGATGACAGCACCCGCCGCACCCGCCGCCTCCTTCGGCTCGGTCGATGAGGCCATGGACACCGCCCGCGCCGCCCTGGGCTACCTGGCCCGGGCCGACGTGGCGTCGCTGCCGGCCGTGACCCAGGCGCGGCTGCTGCGCGAGTACGAGCGGGCGCAGTCCCAGCACACCGCCGGCCGCGTTCGTGCCCTGTCGGCGTTCACCGCGCAGGGCGCATATGCCGATGACGGGCACGGCGGCCCGCATCCGTGGCTGGCGTGGCAGACCCGGGTCACGGCCAGGGCCGCGTCCGCGACGATCGGGTGGATGCGCCGCCTCGGCGCCCACCCGCTGGTCGCCGCCGCGCTCGCCGCCGGGACGATCACTGAGTCGTACGCGCGGAAGATCTGCTACTGGTCGGATCTGCTGCCCGTCGGCTACCGGGAGCTGGCCGACCAGAACCTGACCGACGCGGCCGCGGGCGGGGCGGACCTGGATTTCCTGGCGCAGATGGCGGAGGAGATGTTCTCCCGGGTCACCCCGCCCGATAAGGACGACGAGGATGACGCCCGGTTCCATGACCGGTTCTTCCGCCTGACCCGCCTGTTCCAGGGCCACGGCCGCGCTGACGGGGACCTGACCCCGGAGTGCCTGGCCGCGCTCACTGAAGTCCTGGACACGCTGGGGAAGAAGGCGGGTCCGGAGGATGACCGGTCGGCGGGGCAGCGCGGCCACGACGCGCTGGAGGAGGCGATGCGGCTGCTGCTGGCGTCGGGCTGCCTGCCGGAGCGGGCGGGGCAGGCGGCGCAGGTGCAGCTGCACCTGACGCTGGATGAGCTGCTGGACATGCCCGGCGGCACCGGCGCCGCCAGCGCGTGGCTCGCCAACCACCTCGCCGCCACCGGCTCCGGCGACGGCGACCGCACGCGACGGCCGGCGCGGACGGCCTGGCGCCAGCCCGGCGCGGCAGCCAGCCCGGCGGCGACGCCGGCCCGGGCGACCCGCACGCGGACCGCCCGGGCGCCAGCGAGCCTGGCGCGCAGCCAGCCCGGCGGCGGCACCGACCCGGGCGACCCGCACCCGGGCCACCCGGGCGCCAGCCAGCCCGGCGGCGGCCCGGCGTCCGGCCGGCCCGACCTGGATGAGCTGCTGGGCGCCCGACCCCCGCGACGCGTTCACCAAGGCCCGGCCCCGCGCCGCCCGCCGTGCCGCCGCCCGCGCCGGGCAGCCCGGCTGGCTCACCGGCAAAGCCGCCGAAGCGTACTCGTGTGACACGAAGATCGCGCCGATGGTCTGCGGCCACCTCGACCGCAACGCCCTGGCCCGCCTGGTCACCGACCTGCTCGCCGGCGACCTCGCCAACCTCGTCACCAGCACCGACCCGGCGCCGGTCCCCGGCCCCCGCTGTGAATGCGACGAGCACCCGCCCGCGCCCCGCGCGCCCATCCCCGGCGCCCTGCCGACCGCGACCGCGGCCAGCCAGCCCATCACCACCGCGGCCGGCCAGCCGCCGCCGCCTGCCCGCCGCGCCCAGCCCGCCGCCACCGGCCCGGTTCCGCCCGGCCTCACCGGCGCCGCCGCGCCCGGCACCACCGCGCCCGGAACCGGCGCCGGCAGCAGCCCGCTGACGCCCGGCGGCCTGGCCCGCCTCCAGGACACCCTGCTGCGCTACGCCGTCAGCCTGCTGTCCGGCCCCACCGGCCTCGCTGCCTACCTGCGGACCCAGCTCACCGGCGGGTTCTTCCCCGCACCCAGCCTCCCCCTGGACCTCGGCCAGCCCACCGAGCAAGTCCCGCCCCACCTGCGCCGCGCCGTCACCAAGCGCGACCGGCACTGTAGTTTCCCCGGCTGCACCGCGCCGCCCGTCCGCTGCCAGGTGCATCACGTGATCCCCCGGTCGAAGGGCGGCCCGACCCGCCTGGACAACCTGACCCTTTTGTGTACTTTTCACCACCTCATCGCGGTGCATCGCTGGGGCTGGACCCTGCAATTGCACGGCGACGGCACCACCACGGCCACCAGCCCCGACGGCACCAAGACCTTGCACAGCCACGGACCGCCACCCGGCCAGGACACCCTCTGGGCCGACCGGCCATCCAACGGCCCGCCCGCCACCGCCGCCTGACGGTCACCTGGACTGCGCCACCCAGATCTCCCGGTCGGCAGATCGCGTGTGGCCCGGCGTCCAGGCCCAGTCGGCCAGTTCCCTGTGCAGGCCCGACGATCAGCTCCACGGTCGCGTCGCTGTCATGTGACCGGGCTGGGGCCGGTACTCGCCCGAGGGCCGACCACATCGGGCAAATGCCCGATGCCGCGTTGCCGGATCGTCGCCCACGACCACGCCGACGGCCAGCGGCCCGGTCAGGCGTCGCGGAGGCGGAGGGCGAGGCCGCCGATGAGCAGGGCGGCGGCGGCCCAGGCGGCGACCACGCCGAGGCCGGACCAGGGGCCGATGGGCAGGCTGCTCAGGTGGGTGGTGGCCTGGATGGACAGGCCGGCGGTCATGGGGCCGATCCGCATGACGTCGTGCTGCCAGCGGGGGCTGAGCACCTGGGCGATGATCGGGAACAGGTAGAGCACGGCGAGGACGACGCCGATGGCGACGGCGGAGTCGCGCACGGCGGTGGCGATGCCGAGGCTGAGCAGGGCGATGAGGGCGAGGTACAGGACGGAGCCGGTGGCGGCGCGCAGGGTCGGGCCGTGAGCCAGGCTGAGCAGGGGGTAGCCGTGGCCGGGGGCGAAGCCGTGGCCGGGCAGGATGAGCCGGGCGGCGAGCAGGCAGGCGAGCACGGCGACGGTTCCAGCGGCCAGGGCCAGGGCGGTCACCCAGGCGGCCTTGGCGGCCAGCACGAGGGGGCGGCGGGGCATGGCGGCGAGGGTGACGCGGATCATGCCGCTGCTGTACTCGCCGCTGATGATGAGCACGGCGACGATGGCGATGACGGCCTGGCCGAGGTCGATGCCGGTCAGCGCGAGCTTGGTGGTGTCCTGGTAGGAGCCGAGCGGGGAGTACCTGGTGGCGGCGGCCACGGCCGTGCTGACCCCCGCGGTCAGCACGGCCGCGGCGAGCAGGAGCCAGCCGATGCCGCCGACGGTGCGGAGCTTGGTCCACTCGGCGTGCAGGGCGGTCATGCGTCTCGCCGCCGCAGAAGGTAGAAGGCGAGGGCCAGGGCCAGGGCGGCCCAGGCGCACAGGACGGCGAAGCCGGCCCAGGGGGCCAGGGGGTAGAAGCCGCTGGCGACGTTGTAGTTGTCGCTGACCTGGGGATAGGCGGGGATGGTCTGCTGGACGGCGAACGCGGCCGCGGGGGTGAGCCGCATCAGCCACTGTCCGGCGCCGGGCAGGGCGGTGGCCAGGATGTAGGGGAGGACGAGCAGCACGATGCCGGCGGTGACGGCACCGGCGCTGCGCCGCAGCACGGTACCCAGGGCCAGCACGGCGACGGCGGCCACGGCGAGCATGGCGGCGGTGCCGATGATGACGCGCATCTCGGTGAGCGGGCTGACGGGGAACAGGTAGTCGCCGTTGCCGTTCTGGATGTGCCGGGAGATCGGGATGGCGATCAAGGTGGCGGCCAGCCCGGTGGCGAAGGTGACGGCACCGATCACGATGGCCTTGGCGGCCAGGACCCGGCCGCGGCGGGGACTGGCGGCGAGGGTGACGCGGATCAGGCCGCGGCGGTACTCAGCGGTGATGTACAGGGTGGCCACGACGATCAGTGCGATCAGGCCGGCCAGCACGCCGCCCAGGATGCTTTCCAGGGTGTCGCCGCCGAAGATGTCGCCGGCGACGGCCGGGGAGATGTCGCCCGACCCGCTGACGGTGAACGTGCTGCCGGAGCGGTGATAGCTGCCCGGTTCGAGGATCGGGTACATGCTGCTGGCCCCGATGCTGTGGCCGCGCCAGGCCGGATTGCCGCCGCTGACGTGGTCGAAGACCGCGGTGGCCAGGGTGGTGGCGCCGCTGCTGCCGCGCTGGAAGGACACGGGCGAAGTGGCGAACAGGCCGACCTGCACGGTCGCGTGCAGCCCGGCCAGCCGGGCGGTGCCGACCTTCGCCCAGCTGGTGCCATTCACGGAGTCGTAGCCGGTGAGCGTGCTTCCGGAGCGGGTGAGCCGCAGCCAGCGCGGCGCGGCGGCCGAGACGTCACCGGGCAGGCCGGGGGAGTCGTGGGTGTAGTTGTACTGCATGCGGACGCCGTGGGCGCCGGTGGCCATGACGGCCGCGTAGGCCGACCCCTGCCGCAGGCTCTGCTTGATGATGAGCCCGGCCTTGGCCCACGGCGTCACCGCGGGCCTGGTGTTGGCCAGCGGGTTGCCTGGCTGCCCGGCGCTCATCCCGAGCGTCGAGGTGGCCCCGGCGAGCGAGGTGAGCCGCGCCGTGATGCTGCCGTTCCCGGTCATGGGGTGATCCACGAGGTAGAACGTGTCGGCCACGGCCTCGCCGCCCGGTCCGACCGGGACATACGGGTGGCCGACGGTGCACTTCAGGTGGGCTGGGTCGGGGCCGACGCAGGAACCGCTGTGCTGGCCGGCGGCGCTCAGGATCGAGATCAGCGCGGTCACCAGCACGGCCACGATCAGGCCGATGATCCAGCCGCGCACGGTCCAGAACTTGGTCCACTCGGCCCGCAGGATCTGGGCGAAGCCGTCGCGGCCGGCGGGCAGGCCGGAGCGGTAGGCGGTGGTGGTGGCGGTCATCGGGCGGGCTCCTCGGTGGCGGCGGCGCGGTACTCGACGGAGTCCCTGGTCAGCTCCATGTAGGCCTCCTCCAGGGTGGCCCGGTGGGCCGACACCTCGGAGAAGGGCACGCCGCTCTCGGACAGCCGGGCGATGACCTGCTCGGGACGGAGCCCGGCGATGGTCAGGGTCTCCGGGCCGGTCACGGTCACGGTGGCGGCGGCGTTGCCCAGCACCGAGATGGCCTCGGCCCTGGCCATGGTGCGCAGGGCCACCCGGCCGCCGGACGCGGCGGCGATCAGCTCGGCCACGCTGGTGTCGGCGACGAGCCGGCCGCGGCCGATGACGACCAGGTGGGTGGCGGAGTCCTGAAGCTCGCTCATGAGGTGGCTGGACACCAGCACCGCGCGGCCCTCGGCGGCCAGGGCGCGCAGGTAGCCGCGCATCCAGACGATGCCCTCGGGGTCGAGGCCGTTGAACGGCTCGTCCAGCATGAGCACGGGCGGGTCGGCCAGCATGGCGGCGGCGATGCCGAGCCGCTGGCGCATGCCGAGCGAGTAGCCGCCGGCGCGGCGGCGGGCCACGCCGGTCAGGCCGGCGTCGGCCAGCACCTGGTCGACGCGGCGGCTGGACAGGCCCTGGGAGTGGGCCAGCCACAGCAGGTGGTTGCGGGCGCTGCGGCTGGGCTGCAGCGCGGCGGCGTCCAGCAGCGAGCCGACGTGGCTGAGCGGATGCCGCAGACGCTGGTAGGGGTGCCCGCCGACCAGGGCGCGGCCGCTGTCGAGCGAGTCGAGGCCGAGGATGGCCCGCATGGTGGTGGACTTGCCGGCGCCGTTGGGGCCGACGAACCCGGTGATGCTCCCCGCGGTGACCATGAACGACAGTCCGTCCAGGGCCACGGTCGGACCGAACCGCTTGCGCAGGGCGGCGACTTCGATAGCTGCTTCCATGGCACAACACGCTAGGCAGGCGCGGCGGGGTTTTCGTCCCGCCGCGGAGCGGTCTTGGCCGTAGCTCCTGCGAGGGAGGGATGATCCCCGGCCAGGGGGGCGCGTACGGGCTGGCCAGCGGCGACAATGTTTTATGTGGGCGGTCCTAGGTGAGGCGTTGCAGGTGAGGCTGGTGCTGCGGCCGCGGGTGGCCGCGGTGGTCCTGGGCCTGCTCGCGCTGGCCGAGGCCATCGCCCGGCTGGTGGTCGGCGGCGCGGACGCGCAGAACGCGCTGGGCGTGTGCCTGCTGGCCCTGGGCGGCACGCTGCCGCTGGCCCTGCTGCCCCCGGCCGGGGCGGCGCTCGCGGTGGCGGCGGCCGACGTGCTGGCGCTGGCCCCGCTGCGTGCCCTGACCGTGGCCGGGGCGGGCGCGCTGCTGATCGCGGCCTGGCGGCTGGGCGGCCGCGCGACCCACCCGGCCGAGCAGGCGCTGGCCGTGGCGCTGGGGCTGCCGTTCGTGGTGCTCGCGCTGGCCGGGCCGCGGCCGGTGGCCACGCAGGATGCGTTCCTGGCCGTGGTGCTGGCGGTGCTGACGCCCGCGGCGGCACTGGGCGCGATCACCCGGCAGGCCCGCCGCGAGGCGGCCGAGAACCGCGCGGCCCGCCAGGTCATCGCGGAGACGCTGGTCGAGCACACGGCCCGCGGCGAGCGGGCCCGCATCGCCCGCGAGCTGCACGACGTGGTCGCGCACCACATCTCGATGATCGCGGTGCAGGCCGAGACGGCCCGGCTGACCACGCCCGCGCTGCCGGCGGCCGGGGCGCAGCGGCTGCTGGCCATCGGTGACACCGCCCGGGCCGCGCTGACCGAGATGCGCCGGCTGCTCGGCGTGCTGCGCGACACCACGGGGTCGGCCGCGGACGCCGGGCCTGAGCTGGCGCCGCAGCCGGGCCTGGCCCAGCTCGCCGCGCTGCTGGACGAGGCCAGGGACGCGTCGGGGGCCGGGACCCGGCTGATCCTGCGCGGGGCGCCGCTCACCCTGGACCCGAGCATCGAGCTGGCCGCCTACCGGATCGTCCAGGAGGCGCTGACCAACACCCGGCGGCACGCCCCCGGCGCGGCGGTGGATGTCGAGCTCGATCGCACGCCGGACTGCCTGCACCTGCGGGTGCGTGACAACGGGCCGGGGCCGCCGGCGGCGGATCTGGCCCGCGGGCACGGGCTGGCGGGCATGCGGGAGCGGGCCGCGGCGGTGGGCGGCGAGCTGCGCACCGGCCCGGCGGCGGGCGGCGGCTTCCTGGTCGACGCCACCCTGCCGGCCCGGGTCGAGGCGTCATGACGGCCAGCCACCCGCTGCGTATCGTCGTCGCCGACGACCACGGCGTGGTCCGGGACGGGTTCAGCGCGCTGCTGGCCACCCAGCCGGACTTCGAGGTCGTGGGCACGGCCCGGGACGGGTCCGAGGCGGTCGCGGTCTGCCGCGAGCTGGGGCCGGACGTGGTGCTGATGGACGTCCGGATGCCGGGCATGGACGGCATCACCGCCACCCGGCGCCTCATTGAGGGCGCGGACGGGCCGCAGCTGAGGGTGAGGGTGCTCATCCTGACCACCTTCGACCTGGACGAGTACGTGTATGACGCGCTGCGCGCCGGGGCCAGCGGGTTCCTGCTCAAGGACGTCACCGCGGAGCGGCTGTTCGACGCGGTGCGGGTCATCGCGGCCGGTGACGCGCTGCTGGCGCCGGGCATCACCCGGCGGCTGATCAGCGAGTTCGCCGCGCAGCGCCCCGCGCCTGAGGCGCCGGTGGCGCTGGCCGCGCTGACCCCGCGCGAGACCCAGGTGCTGCGCCTGGTCGCCGAGGGCCTGTCCAACCAGGAGATCGCGGCCCGCATGGTGGTCTCGGAGGAGACGGTCAAGACCCACGTGAGCCGGGTGCTCGGCAAGCTCGGGCTGCGCGACCGGACCCAGGCCGTGGTGGCCGCGTACGAGTCCGGACTTGTCGTGCCCCGCGCGCGCAGGCCCGCCGAGGGTTGATGATCTAGTTATGACGGACGCGATTCCCGGAAGCAGCCTGGTGGGCTACGGCCCCGAGCCGCCGGCCGTGCGCTGGCCCGACGGCGCGCTGGTAGCCATCAGCCTGGTGATCGGCTACGAGGCGGCCGACGGCTACGGGGCCAGGGTCGGCATCTGGCGGCTGTGCCGCCTCATCGACCGCTACCGCATCCCGGTGACCGTGGCGGCCTCCGGGCGGGAGCTGGAGCGGAACCCGCCGCTGTGCGCGTGGGTGGGCGACCACGGGCACGACGTGCTCGGGCGGCACGAGTCAGGCTCGGGCAGCGGGCTGGCCCGCGAGCAGGAGCGAGCCGAGATCGGCACCGGCGTGGCCGCGACGGAGCGGGCCACCGGCGGGCGACCGCGCGGCTGGCTGGCCCGCTACCCGCAGACCAGGGAGCTGCTGGCCGAGGAGGGCGGCTTCTGGTACGCCTCGGGCCCGGCCGACGACGAGCTGCCGTACTACGTGACCGACCAGGGCCGGCCGTTCCTGGTCGTGCCCGGCCTGCACGACGACACGCCGCTGGTCTCGCCCCGGCACTTCGGCGAGGGCCTCCAGATGAGCCTGGACTACCTGCTGGACGAGGCCCGCAGCGGGCCGGGCGGGCGGATGATGTCGGTCGAGGTGCGCGCCGGGCACAGCGGCCAGCCCGGCCCGGCGTCCGCGCTGTGCGGCTTCATCGAGTACGCGCAGGCCCAGCCCGAGGTGGCGTTCCTGCGCCGGGCCGACATCGCGAAGTTCTGGCTGGACAGCTTCCCGGCCCCAGCCTGACCGTCAGCCTGACCCGCGGGGCGGCCCGGTGCTGCCCCGGACGACCAGCGCGGTGGCCAGCTCGATGTGCCGCGGCTCGCCCTCGGCGGTGGCCGGGTCGGAGCGCAGCATCCGGAACGCGGTCGCGGCCATGGCGGCCAGCGGCTGGCGGACGGTGGTCAGCGCGGGCGTGGCCCAGGAGGCCACCGGGACGTCGTCGAAGCCGATCACGCTGAGGTCGTCGGGCGCGCGCAGGCCGCGCTCGGCCAGGGCCTGGAGCACGCCGAAGGCCTGGGCGTCGTTGCCGGCCACGATGGCGGTGGGCGGGTCGGCCAGCGCGAGCAGGTCGCGGCCCTGGCGCTGGCCGCCCTCGACGGTGAACAGGTCGCGGCGGACCAGGTCCCCGGCCGGGCTCAGCCCGGCGGCGTGCAGGGCCGCGCGGTAGCCGTCCAGCCGGGCCCGGCTGGACCACAGGCCCTCCGGGCCGCCGATGATGGCGATCCGCTGGTGGCCCAGGTCGGTCAGGTGCCGGGTCGCGGTCAGGCTGCCCTGCCAGTTGGTGGTGCCCACCGACATGATGTCGTCGCCGGGCTCCTCGGGCGGGTCGATGACCACCAGCGGGATCCGGGCCGCGGCCAGCCGCTGGAGCTCCTGGCTGCCGGGCAGGTGCAGCACGCACAGCGCGCCGTCGGTGCCCCGGTCGGCGGCGTGGTCCAGCCAGCCGGTGAACTCGGCCGGGGAGGCCACGGTGGTGACGACCACGCTGGTGCCCGTCTCGGTGGCGGCCTCCACGGTGCCGCGCAGCAGTTCCTCGGCCCACGGGCTGTGCAGGGTGGCGATGAGCAGGTCCACCACGCCGAAGCCGAGGCGCGAGGCGACCTGGTAGCCGTGCTGGCGCAGCAGGCCCGCGATGCGCTCCCTGGTGCCGGCGGCCACGTCGGTGCGCCCGTTGAGGACCTTGGACACGGCCGAGACTGACACCCCCGCCTCGGCGGCGATGCCGACCAGCGTGCTGCGGCGGCTCACGTACCCCCTATTGACCGGGCCGCGGAATGCGTCTTAGCTAGGAGGCTAACGGAGCGAACGCTTTTCGAAAAGCATGACCTTGAGGAGCTTGAGCGGCTTGACCAGCACCCCGAGTATCCCGGCACTTCAGCTGTACACCGTCCGCGAGCAGATCGCCGCCGACCGTAAGGGCGTCCTGGCCCGGGTCGCCGGCTTCGGATACGGCGCCGTTGAGCCGTTCAACATCCTGAGCGACCCCGAGGGGCTGCGCGACGACCTGGCCGCGGCGGGGCTGGCCGTGACGAGCGTGCACGCGATCCCGGTGGGCGACGACGCGGCGGCGATCGTGGCCGCGGCCCAGACCCTGGGCACCGACACGATCGTCGTCCCGTACCTGCCGCCGGACCGGTTCGCCGACGCGGACGCGGTGCGCGGGGTCGCGGCCGAGCTGAACGAGGCGGCCCGCCGGGTCGCGGACGACGGCATGCGGCTCGGGTACCACAACCATGACCACGAGCTGTCCGCGATCGTGGACGGCCGGCCCGCGCTCGAGGTGCTGGCCGGGGAGCTGGACGACGGCGTGCTGCTCGAGCTGGACACCTACTGGGCGGCGGTGGGCGGCCAGGACGTGGTCGCGCTGCTCGGCCGCCTCGGCGACCGGGTCCGCTACCTGCACGTCAAGGACGGCCCGATCACCAAGGACGGCGACATGACCGCGGTCGGCTCGGGGCGGATGCCGGTGGCCGACATCCTGGCCGCCAGCCCGGCCGACTGGCACATCGTGGAGCTGGACCGCTGCGCCACGGACATGCTCACCGCGGTGGGCGACAGCCTGGCCTGGCTGGCCAGCCACGGCCTGGCCGAACCGGTCCAGCGCGGTGCCTCGTGACCGCCGTCGGCGTGGCCGTGGTCGGCTGCGGCACGATCAGCGACGAGTACCTGCGGAACATGACCTCGTTCCCCGACCTGAACGTGGTGTTCTGCGCCGACATTGACGTCGAGCGGGCCAAGAGCAAGGCGGCCGAGTACGGCGTGCCGGATGTAGGCAACACGGCCCAGGCCCTTGATCACCCGGACGTGGAGATCGTCGTCAACCTGACCGTGCCCGCGGCGCACGCCGAGGTCAGCGCGATGGCGATCGCGGCCGGCAAGCACGTCTGGGTGGAGAAGCCGCTCGCCCTGGACACCGCCAGCGGCCAGGCGCTGCTGAAGCAGGCCAGCGCGGCCGGGGTGCGAGTCGGCTGCGCTCCGGACACCCTGCTCGGGGCCGGGCTCCAGACCTCCCGCCGGATGATCGAGGCCGGGAGCATCGGCGCGCCGCAGACCGCGCTGGCGCTGTTCCAGGTGCCGGGACCGGAGCGCTGGCACCCCGCCCCGCAGTTCCTGTTCCAGGTCGGCGGCGGCCCGCTGTTCGACATGGGGCCGTACTACCTGACCACGCTGGCCTCGCTATTCGGGCCCGCGCACAGCGTGGCCGCGGTGGCCGGCCGGTCCCGCGACCAGCGCGTGGTGGGCCGCGGCCCCCAGGCCGGGACGACCTTCGATGTCGAGGTGCCCACGCATGTGTCGGCGCTGATCAGCTACGCCGGCGGGCAGAGCGCCACGATCGTGCTCAGCTTCGACTCGCCACTGCGGCGGAACGGGTTCATCGAGGTCACCGGCACCGAGGCGACGCTCTCGCTGCCCGACCCGAACCGGTTCGACGGCGAGGTGAAGTCGCAGACCGCCGACGATGAGGACTGGACCGTGACCCCGGCGGCCGGGGCCACGGCCGGGCGCGGCCTCGGGGTGCTGGACCTGGCCCGGTCGCTGCGGGCCGGGCTGCCGCACCGGGCCACCGGCGAGCTGGCCCTGCACGTGCTGGACATCATGGAGTCGATCGCGCGCTCGGCCGAGTCGGGCGCCTTCGAGCCGGTCAGCAGCACGTTCACCGTCCCGGCGACGCTCCCGGCCGGCTGGGACCCGGCCGCCGCCACCCTGACGTGATCGAGCGCCTCGGCGTCGGCATGGTCGGCTACGCCTTCATGGGCGCGGCCCACTCGCAGGCCTGGCGGACCGCGCCGCGCGTGTTCGACCTGCCGCTGGACCCGGCCATGGTCGTGCTGTGCGGCCGGGACGGCGCCGCGGCTCAGGCGGCGGCGCGCCGGCTGGGCTGGGCCGAGGCGCAGACCGACTGGCGGACCCTGATCGGCCGCGAGGACGTGCAGCTCATCGACGTCTGCACGCCGGGGGACTCGCACGCCGAGATCGCCATCGCGGCGCTGGACGCGGGCCAGCACGTGCTGTGCGAGAAGCCGCTGGCCAACACGGTGGCCGAGGCCGAGGCCATGGCGGCGGCCGCGGCACGGGCCAGCGCGCGCGGCGTCCGCTCGATGATCGGCTTCAACTACCGGCGGGTGCCGGCCATCGCGCTGGCCCGCCAGCTGGTGCCGCGCCTGGGTCAGCTCCGGCACGTGCGGGCCACCTACCTGCAGGACTGGCTGGTCGACCCGGCGTTCCCGCTGACCTGGCGGCTGGAGCGCGAGCACGCGGGCTCGGGCGCGCTGGGCGACCTGGGCGCGCACATCGTGGACCTGGCCCAGTACCTGACCGGTGAGCTGGTCACCGGCGTGTCCGGGCTGACCACCACGTTCGTGGGCGAGCGGCCGCGGCCGGACGGCACCGGGCCCGGCCCGGTGACCGTGGACGACGCGGCCCTGTTCACCGGGCGGCTGGGCTCGGGCATCGCGGCCTCGTTCGAGGCGACGCGGTTCGCGTCCGGCCGCAAGAACGGCCTGCGCATCGAGCTGAACGGCGAGCGCGGCAGCCTGGCCTTCGACCTGGAGCGGCTCAACGAGCTGGAGTTCCACGACCACACCGAGGACACAAGGACGGCCGGGTTCCGCCGGGTCCTGGTCACCGAGCCGACCGACCCCTATATTTCGGCCTGGTGGCCGCCGGGGCACGTGCTGGGCTGGGAGCACACGTTCACCCACGAGGTCGCCGACCTGGTGAACGCGATCAGCGCGGAGGCCGACCCGGCCCCGTCGTTCGCCGACGGCCTCCAGGTGCAGCGGGTGCTGGACGCGGTACAGGACAGCGCCGAGCATGAGTCCAGGTGGACGGCGGTCCCCGCCGCGACCATTGTTTGAGATAAAAGGAGCGAGCATGGCCAGGCCGTTTACCTTGTTCACCGGACAGTGGGCCGACCTGCCCCTGGAGGAGGTCGCGCGCCGGGCCCACGAGTGGGGCTACGACGGGCTCGAGCTGGCCTGCTGGGGAGATCATTTCGAGGTGGACCGCGCGCTGGGCGAGGACGGCTACCTGGCCGGGCGGCACGCGCTGCTGGAGAAGTACGAGCTGCGCTGCTGGGCCATCTCCAACCACCTGGTCGGGCAGGCGGTGTGCGACCACCCGATCGACGCCCGGCACCAGGCCATCGTGCCCGCGCGGATCTGGGGTGACGGCGAGCCGGAGGGCGTGCGGCAGCGGGCGGCCGCGGAGATGGCCGACACGGCGCGGGCCGCGGCGGCGTTCGGGGTGCAGACGGTGGTCGGGTTCACCGGCTCGTCGATCTGGCACACGGTGGCCATGTTCCCGCCCGTGCCGCAGACCATGATCGACGAGGGGTACGACGACTTCGCCGGGCGGTGGAGCCCGATCCTGGACGTGTTCGACGCCGAGGGCGTGCGGTTCGCGCACGAGGTGCACCCGAGCGAGATCGCCTATGACTTCTGGACCACCAAGCGGGCGCTGGAGGCGGTGGCGCACCGGCCGGCGTTCGGGCTCAACTTCGACCCCAGCCACTTCGTCTGGCAGGACCTGGATCCGATCGCGTTCCTGGACGCCTACTCCGACCGGATCTACCACGTCGACTGCAAGGAATCGCGCACCCGGCTGGACGGCCGCAACGGCCGCCTCGGCTCGCACCTGGCCTGGGGCGACCCGCACCGGGGCTGGGACTTCGTGTCCGCCGGGCGGGGCGACATCCGCTGGGAGGACATCTTCCGGATGCTGAACTCCATCGGCTACGACGGGCCGATCTCGGTGGAGTGGGAAGACGCGGGCATGGACCGGCTGGAGGGCGCGGCCGAGGCGGTGCGCTTCCTGCGCGCCTTCGACCACACGCCGCCGGCGGCCTCGTTCGACGCGGCGTTCAGCGACTCCGCGCGCCAGAAATAATCGTGATCACCACCACGGGCAGCATGATCAGCGCGGCCAGCGGGGAGTGCGTGGCAGACGCGACGAGGATCGTGGCGGCCACCGACACCGCCACGAGCAGCCAGCCCGGCCAGCTTCGCGGTCCGTAGCCGTAGCCGAAGCGCTTGGGCCCGAACCAGGGCCGCTTCTCGGGGCCGAACGAGTTGTTGTCGTGCATCGCGCTGCCTTTCTTTAAGGCCGGATGAACAGGCCGATGATCTGGCCGTCCGGGCTGAAGCTGATCCGCCCGGTCCGGTCGCCGGCCTCGAAGTGCAGCGGGACGTCGACCACGGTGCCGATCCCGGCCGAGGTCACGGCCGGCTCGCCGGTGCTCTCCAGGGCGCCGATCATGCCGACCACCTGGGTCCAGCCGCGGGCCAGCTCGCCGGCGTCCAGCCGGTCGCGCATCGTGGCGTCGAAGCCGCGGCGGACCTCGGCCCAGCGGCCCGCGGCCAGCAGCCGCACGATGGCCTCGGCCCGCTCGGCCGCGCCGGGCAGGACCTGGCGGACCAGGGGCTGGCCGGTGCGGGGGTCGACGGGCCGGCCGAAGCGCTGGAACGCGGCCTGCCGCGTGGTCTCCAGCACATCGCCGATCTCCCTCCAGCTATGGCCCGCCGCCCGGGCCCGGTCCACGGACTCCTGAAGCGCCGCGTCCGCGGTGGCCGACAGCTCCCGTGCCGCCGTCACCGCCGCCAGCGGCGAGCCGGCCCGGCCCAGCTGCCCGGCCAGCCGCGCGGCCGCGTCCAGGACCTGCCGGGCCGTCGCGTCGGCCAGGCCTCTCCCTGTGGCAGCGCCCGGCGCACCGGTTCCGCCCACACCGTCAACGTTCTCATGACGTCGAACTGGTGTCAACTTCTCCTTAACGTCCGTCTCGGTCCGCTGGCGCTGCCGACGGCCGGCGCTGCGGCAGGTGGCGTCACAGTAGTGGCGCCGACGCCCCTGACCATGCTGAACAGGGAGGGGGCGGCCGCATGCCTCGCATGCGGCTGGCTGGTCCACCTCGGCCATGACGCCACCTCCTTTACGTGCTCGGCTGTGAGCACGCTTTCATCATATCGTGCTGGCTTGAGATCTGGCACGTAAAGAGGTGGTGGCATCAGCCGGCCGGATCCGGGAAGCCGGCCGCGCAAGCGCTACATTTACGACATTGCGGATTACTTGCGCAGCCCTTGATGTGCTGTCGTCAACGACGAGGAGGTCCGGTCGTGACGTGTTCCAGGTGCGGGGCAGAGATTGGCGCCGGAAACACATTCTGCGCCCGGTGCGGCACCCCGGTCGCCGCCTCGGCCAGCGGGGCAACGCCCGGGCCGGCCGCCCAGCCCTACGGTCCGTCCGGCGCACCGCCGCCGCCCGGCGCGCCGCCGCCCGGCCGGCCGCCCAGCCCTACGGTCCGCCCGGCGGTCCCCAGCAGGGCCCGCCGGTGCCCTACGCCGCCCCCGGCGGCTGGCCGGGCGGGGTGCCGTACGGCCCGCCCGTGCCGCGGCCGGCCGGGGCCAGCCGGAATCTCAAGATCATCGCGGGCATCATGGCCATCGTCGGCGCGGTGATCGTCCTGGTCGGCTCGGCGCTGCCCTATGCGCACCTGGCCACCGGCGTCGGCGGCAAGTACGCCTCGGAGTCCATCTTCGACGCCGGGTCGGGCGCCAGCCTGAACAACCTCTTTTTCGCGGCCGAGCCCATCGTGGTCGTGCTGGTGGCCATCGTCGGCGGCATCCTGCTGCTGGTCACCCGCCGGGACATGCTGGTCACGATCGTGGCCGCGATGCTCACGGCCCTGGGCACGCAGACCTTCTTCCTGTTCGTGGGCTACGCGTTCGGACTGGACTTCGGCACCAACAAGATGGGCGTCGGCGGCGGCGTCGGCATGCTCGCCGGCTTCGTGCTAGCCGCGGCGGGCATCATCGGGCTGATCGGCGAGGCCGGCTACTTCCGCCGCCAGGCCGCTATGTAATGCGGCCGCGGCCGTCCTGACCGCTGGGGTCGTCACCCCGGCCATCGCCTGGTACTACTGGCCGGGCCTGGCCACCCCGGCGCTGGCGTAGATGGCGTCGATGACCGCCATGTTGCCGACGGGGTCCGCGTCCTCGGTGGGCAGCCGGGCGCCACTGCGCAGCGCCTCGTGCACCGCGGCGAGCTGGTGGTCGTAGGTCTCCGCGCCGGCCACGGTGCTGGTGCCCGGCAGCCCGTCGATCACCTGGCGGATGCTGTGGCCGCGAGACGGGAAGACCACGCCGGTCACTTCCAGCGTGCCGCGCTCGGCCTCGACGCGGAATGACTGGGTGAGGGCTACGCCCTCGGTCATGCTCGTCTCCACGCGGCCGCGCACTCCGGAGGGAAACTCCAGCTCGGCCCGGATGGTCTCGTCGGCGCCCAGCGAGCCGAGCTCCGCCTCCGCCGTGATGACCGAGGGCTCCTCGCCGGCGAACGTGCGCAGCCAGTGCACCGCGTAGCAGCCCAGGTCCATGAGCGCGCCGCCGCCCAGCTCGGGCACGTGGCGCAGGGACTCGGCGAAGAACGGGATGCTGGCCGAGAAGTTCGCCGTCATGGACCGGATCTGGCCCAGGCGGCCGGAGGCCAGGATCTCGACGATGGCTGGCTGGAGCGGGTGGTACCGGTCGTGGAAGGCCTCGATCACCCGGCGCCCGGCCCGGCTGGCCGCCTCGTTCATGCCGGCGGCCTGCGCGGCGTTCATGGCGAACGGCTTCTCGCACAGCACGTCCTTGCCCGCGGCCAGGGCGGCGATCGACATGTCCGCGTGGCGCGACGGCGGCAGCGCGTTGTAGATCAGGTCAATGGACGGGTCGTCGAGCAGCCGCTGGTAATCGCCGTACCAGGCCGGTATGCCGTGCTCGGCGGCGTAGCGGGCGGCCCGCTCCTCGTCGCGCGCGGCCACGGCGGCCACCGTCACATCGCCACCGCGGCGGCGGACGGGCCGGATGATGGCGGCGGGGGCGATGCCGGCCGCGCCCAGGATTCCTATTCTCATCAGATCTGACTTAGCCCTCCGTCGACGACCAGTTCCACCCCGGTGATAAAGCTGCTCTCGGCGCAGGCGAGGAACAGCGCGGCGCTCGCCACCTCCTCGGGCCGGCCCACCCGCCCCAGCGGGATGTCGGCCACCACCTGCTCGAGGAACGCCTCGCCCCGGCGGGCCGCGAACGCGGTGAAGCCCTCGGTCTGCGTGGGCCCGGGGCTCAGCGCGTTGACCCGGATGCCGCGGCCCTTGAGCTCCACGGTCAGGCTGCGGGCCAGCGACCGGACCGCGGCCTTGCTGGCGTTGTAGATCGCGGCGCCGGCGGTGCCGTTGCTGGCCGCGATGGAGGCGATCAGCACGATCGAGGCGCCGTCGCTGAGCAGCGGGGCCAGTCGCTGCACCGTGAAGTAGGTGCCGCGGAAGGTCAGGTCGGCGGTGGCGTCGAACTGCTCCTCGGTAGCGGTATCGATCGTCATGTGGCCGCCGCGCCCGGCGTTGGCCACCAGCACGTCGACCCGGTCCAGCGCGTCCCGCAGCCGGTCCAGGTCGGCGGGCTCGGCGGCGTCACCCTGAACACCGGTCGCGCCGGGCCCGAGCTGCCTGACCGCGGCGTCCAGCGCCTGCTGATCGCGGCCGGTGATGACCACCCGGGCGCCCTCGGCGGCGAACCGCGTCGCGATGGCCAGCCCGATGCCGGCGCTGCCGCCGGTCACCACGGCCACCCGGCCCGCCAGTTGCTCCACGACGGAAATACTAACGACGCCTTCGGGGCCGCCCGGTAGGCGGCTAGCTGCGAAAACTTTCGCGCCGCGGAGCCAGGGCAAAAACACGAACCAGCCGATTAACAAAGGCGGACGGTGCCGGCCATTTGTTAGTGATAATCGGCAATCCGCTCGGTGAGGAAGGCGCGTTCGGCCTCGTTGGCCGTGACCGCGAGGGCCTGGCGGTAGGCGGCGGCCGCTTCGTGGTCGCGGCCGGCCCGGCGCAGCAGGTCGGCCTTGACCGCGGGCAGGTACTGGTACCCGGCCAGGCGGCCGTCCCGCTCGAGCCGCTCCACCTCGGCCAGCGCGGCCTCCGGCCCGCGGACCATGGCCAGGGGGACGGCCCGGTTGAGCGCCACCACGGGGGACGGCCAGACCTCCAGCAGCCGGTCGTAGAGCACCACGATCTGCGGGAAGTCGGTCTGGTCATAGGACGGGGCCTCGGCGTAGAGCGAGGCAATGGCGGCCTGGAGCACGTACCGGCCGGGCGGCCCGGCGGTCAGGCTGGCCACGATCAGCTGGTGGGCCTCGGCCAGCGCGGCCCGGTCCCACCGCGACCGGTCCTGGTCCGGGAGCCGGAGCAGCCGGCCGCTGTCGTCGGCGCGGGTCGCGCGCCGGGCGTCGGTGACCAGCAGCAGGGCCAGCAGCCCGCGCACCTCGGCGTCGTCGGGCAGCAGCTCGCGCAGCATCCGGGCCAGGTGCAGGGCCTGATCCACCAGCCCGGCCTGGACCAGGGCCGGCCCGGACGGCGCGGTGTGGCCGGCAGTGAACAGCAGGTGGATCACGGCCAGCACCGCGCGCAGCCGGGCGGGCAGCTCGGCGGGCCGGGGGATCCGGTAGGGGATCCGGGCCGAGGAGATCTTGCGCTTGGCCCGGGTGATCCGGGCGGCCACGGTCGGCTCGGAGACCAGGAAGGCGCGGGCGATGTGCGCGGTGGTGACCCCGCACACCAGGCGCAGGGTGAGCGCCACCTGGGCCTCCTGGGCCAGGGCGGGGTGGCAGCAGGTGAAGATCAGGCGCAGGCGCTCGTCGGGTATGGCGTCGGCGGGATCGAGGTACTCGGAGTCCGGGTCAGGCATGGCGACCTCGTCGGCTGGTTCCACTGGGTCCACCAGGAGGGGGAGGCGCGAGCGCAGGCGTGCGTCCCGCCGCATGGCGTCGATCGCGCGGCGCCGGGCGATGGTGGTCAGCCAGGCAGCCGGGTTGCGCGGGATGCCGTCGCGGCCCCAGCTCTCCAGGGCCGCGGCGTAGGCCTCCTGCACGCACTCCTCGGCGAGATCGAAGTCCCGCGCGGAGCGCAGCGTCACGGCCAGCACCCGCGCCCACTCCCGGCGGTGGGTGTCGGCGATGACGGCCTCGGTGTTTGTCACGCTGTGTTTGTCACGCTGTGCTGGTCAAGCGCTGGGTGCGCCCGGCTTGAGGTAGCTGCTGTGGATGGGCCGGACCTCGACGCCCCCGCCGTCGCCCTCGTGTACAACGGGGTTGAGCCGGGCCAGGGCCAGGGCGGCGTCCAGGTCGGGCGCCTCCAGCACGTAGAAGCCGGCCACGATCTCCTTGGAGTCCACGAACGGGCCGTCGGTGATGGTGTCGTCGCGGATCGAGGTGGCCAGGTCCCTGGGCGTCAGCGCGTAGGCCGCGACCATCGCGCCGGTGTCCTGCAACTCGTCGGAGTGCTCGTCGCAGGTCTCGAGGTCCTCTGGTGTCGCGTCCGGGGCGTGCGCCGAGTCGCGAGCGTAGATCAGGACCGCGTACTGAGCCATGACGGTGTCTCCCTTGCTGGCCGGCTCTCTTGCTATTACCCCTACGTCGCGCCGGCGCGACGAATTCGACAGGGCCGGCCGAAGAAAACTACGCGGATGTCGCCGGCCGGGCTGGAGCCGGGCCTGATTCCAGGGTGACGCCGGTCAGGCGCTCGGACTCGGCCCAGAGCCGGGCGGCGGTCGCGGCGTCGCGGGCCCGGCGCGGGACCCGCACCGTGGTGGTCGGGCCGACCAGGCCGAAGCGGCCGCCGGGGCCGTAGTAGCCGCCCGCCACGGCGTCGGGGCTGGTCGCCGCGTACAGCAGCGGCTCGGTGCCCGGCTCGACGTCCTGCGAGGGCAGGATATGGATGCTGTTGAACGCGGTGCGCTTGGGCTTGTCGCGGCCCAGGCTGGCCCCGGCCGTCTGGAGGTTGGTCCGGGTGAAGCCGGGGTGCGCGGCGGTGCTGAGCAGGTCCCAGCGGTGCCGGGCGGCCAGGTCGGACAGGTGGAGGGCCAGCATCAGGTCGGCCAGCTTGGACTGGGCGTAGGCCGGGGTGGGCCGGTAGCCGTGCTCCCATTGCGGGTCGGCGAAGCGGATCCGGCCGATGCTGGCCAGGCCGCTGCTCATGGTGACCACCCGCGGCGACGGCGCGGTCAGCACCAGCGGCAGCAGCCGGATGGTCAGCGCGAACGGGCCGAGGTAGTTGCTGCCGAACTGCAGCTCGAAGCCGTCCGCGGTGGTCATCCGGGTCGGCGGGGCCATCACCCCGGCGTTGTTGATCAGCAGGTCCACGGGCGTGCCTTCGGCCAGCAGGCCGTCGGCGAACTCCCGGACGCTGGCCAGGTCGGCCAGGTCGACGCGGCGCACCTCGAGCCGGGCCTCGGGGTGGCGGGCCAGGATCTCGGCCCTGGCCTGCTCGCCCTTGGCGGGCGTGCGGACGGCCATGATGACGCGGGCGCCGGCCGCGGCCAGGCGCCGGGCGGCCTCCTTGCCGGTGCCGCTGTTGGCGCCGGTGATGACGGCCAGCTTCCCGGTCTGATCAGGGACGGTGTACATGGCGGCCCTCCTGGGTCGGTTCGTTCCGAGTTGCGTGACGCGTGTCAGACCGGCGGTCTGTTATTTCTGCAAAGTATCAGACCGTCGGTCTTTAAACAAGGGACCGATGGTCTGTAAAATGAGGGCATGGTGACCTTCCAGCGCGCGCGCAGCGAGGAGCAGCGCGAGCTGCGCCGTCGGGCCATCCTGGACGCCGCGGCCGCCATGCTGACCGAGATGCCGGTGGCCGAGGTGACGCTCAACGAGCTGAGCCGCCGGGCCGGGCTGGCCAAGTCCAACGTGCTGCGCTACTTCGAGTCCCGCGAGGCGGTGCTGCTGGTGCTGCTCGACTCGGCCTGGCGGGACTGGCTGGCCCAGCTCGCCGGGGACCTGGGCCAGGCGGTGGACACGGGCGCTCCGGCCACCGAGCGCGGCGACCAGCTCGCGGCCGCGCTGGCCGCCTCGCTGGCCGAGCGGCCGGTGCTGTGCGACCTGCTCAGCGCTCAGTCGGCGGTGCTGGAGCGCAACGTCTCGGCCGAGGTGGCGGCGGACTACAAGCGGGCCGCGCTGGCCGACGTGGCGGCGCTTGGTCAGCTCCTGCTGGAGCGCCTGCCCGAGCTGGGCGAGCCCGACGCGTTCCGGCTCGCGGGCGCCGCGGTGCTGATGGCCGGCGCCGTCTGGGCGAACACCCAGCCGTCGGCGGCCATGCTGGCGGCCTACCAGGCCGACCCGTCGCTGGAGGTGCTGCGGCTGCACTTCGCGCCGACGCTGCGCGAGGTGCTGGAGGTGCTGATCTCGGGCCTGCTGGCCCGGGCAGGCCGGGGTGCGTGAGGCGCCCGGGTTCAAGTTAGGGTCAGGCCATGGGCGGCGTGTTCGAGGTCGGCGGCGTCTTGGGGGGCGGCGGCGTGCTCGAGGTCAGCCGCGGAGACCTGAGCCAGACCCGCGTCGTCGCGGCTGGCGCGGGGGAGCCGCGTGAGGGCGAGGTGCTGTTCGAGGTCGAGCGGTTCGGGTTCTCGGCCAACAACATCACCTACGCGCTGCTGGGCGAGGCGGCCCGGTACTGGGACCTGTTCCCGGCCGAGCCCGGCTGGGGTCGCATCCCGGCCTGGGGCTACCTGCGTGTCGTGGCCAGCGCGGTGCCGGGCGTCGAGCCGGGACGCCGCGCGCTCGGCCTGGTCCCGATGGGCACCCGCGTGCTGCTGCGCGCGGGCCGGGTCCGGCCGGCCACGTTCACCGAGCAGTCGGCGCACCGGTCCGGGCTGTCCAGCGTGTACAACGTCTATTCGTGGGCGGACGGCGCCGGGACCGAGCGCGACGACGCGCTGCTGGTGCTGCGGCCGGTGTTCTGGCTGTCGTTCATGCTCGACGACTACCTGAGTGGCCGTCCAGCCGCTCCGGTCATCGTGACTAGCGCCTCCAGCAAGGCCGCGCTCGGCCTGGCCTGGCTGCTGCGCCGGCGCGGGATCCCGGTCACCGGGCTGACCGGGCATGCGGGCTTCGCGGCCCGGCACTACGACCAGGTCCTGGGCTACGACGAGGTCGAGGCGCTGGCCCCGGCTGACGCCGTGCTCGTGGACATCGCCGGGAACGCCGCCGTGCGCGACCGCGTCCGCCGCCACCTCGGTGGCCGGCTGGCCGAGACCGTGGTGGCCGGCCGCACACATCAGGGAGACGGGGACTCCGGGCTGTTCTCCGCGCCGCAGCGGATCGCTGACCGGGCCGCGGAGCTGGGCTGGCCCGCCCTGGAGGAGCACTTCAGCGCGGCCCTGGCTGATTTCGCGCGGTCCGCGACCTGGCTGCGCCTGGACCGCGCCCGCGGCCTCGACGGCGCCGCCCGGGTGTACCAGCAGGTGCTCGCCAACGCGGTTCAGCCCGACCGCGCCCACCTGGTCGAGCTCGGCGTCGGCTAGCGCTTGAGGTAGTCGCTGGCGAGGGCGGGCGGGGCGCAGGCCAGCCAGCCGTCGGTGATGGCGTCCCGCAGGGGCTGGGGCGACACCAGCCGCAGCTGAATGAGGATGGCCGAGTAGCCGTCGAAGTGCGGGATGGTGAAGAACGCCGTCGGGCTGGCCGCCAGCACGGCCTCTTTCTCGCCCAGGTCCTCGACCCGCACGGCCAGGATCTCCCCGTCCGGCGGCGTCTGGTCGCCGAACCGGCGCAGGTCCGCCTTGCTGAACGGCCGCTCCCAGGCGAAGGCCTTGCCCGCGACCTTCCAGGTCCGGTGGCCGTGCCGCTCTTCCTCGGTCACGCCGGGCAGCTCCAGCGCCACCCGCGCCACCTCGTCCATCGTCGCCACTCCCGTACCGTAACCCGCCTGGCCAGTCCCGGTCGGCTCAGCGCGCCCGGTCAGCGGGGCCGGTCAGCGGGTCGTCAGCGGGGCCGGTCGGCGGCGTCGTAGGCCAGGCGGGCGTCCTCAACCGTGGCCAGGTGGGCGTCCGACCACTGGGCCAGCGTGGCGAACAGCGGGGCCAGGCTGCGGCCCAGGTCGCTGATCTCGTACTCGACCCGGGGCGGGATCTCGGGGTAATAGGTGCGCCGGACCAGGCCGTCGCGCTCCAGCTGGCGCAGCCGCTGGGTCAGCACCTTGGGCGTGATCGAGGCCAGGCGGCGCTCCAGCTCCACGAACCGCTGGCGGCCATATTCGTGCAGCACCCACAGGATCGGCGTGGTCCAGCGGCTGAAGACGATGTCGACCACCGGGCTGATCGGGCAGGCCTGCTGGGGATCGGCACTCAGCGGGGCCGTCCGGGCCGGCCCGGACGGGCCGGCCGCATGGCACCCGCCGCGGCCGGCCTGCCCGGACGCACAGTGTCCGCCACATGCCCTCCAGGGTCTTCACGGGTCTTCACGGGTAGTCACTTTCCTGTAGGTACCTACTATACCGAGGCTGTTACCGTCGCCGGAGCCGCAGATCGCGGGCCAGAGAAAGCACGAAGGAGCTGTTCATGATCGTGGTGACGGGAGCGACCGGGAACGTGGGGCGGCCGCTGGTGCGGGCGCTGACCGAGGCGGGGGAGCCGGTGACGGCGGTCTCGCGGCACGCGCCCGACCCGGGCATCAAGCACCACCGGGCCGACGAGCACCACCAGGCCGGCCAGCACCACCAGGCCAGCCAGCATCACCGGGCCGATCTGGCCGAGCCGGACACCCTCAAGCCCGCGCTCGACGGGGCGGAGGCACTGTTCCTGCTCACCGTCGGTGACCGGCCGCGCGAGATCATCGACGTGGCCAGGGCGGGCGGGGTACGGCGGGTGGTGCTGCTGTCCTCGCTGGGGGCCGGGACGCGGCCGGACCGGTACCGGCCGTTCATCATGTTCGAGGCCGCGGTCCGGGAGTCCGGCCTGGACTGGACGATCCTGCGGCCGGGCGGGTTCGCCTCCAACACGCTCGGCTGGGCCCAGCGGGTCCGCGCCGAGCGGACCGTAGCGGCGCCGTTCGGCGGGGTCGGGCTGCCGTTCATCGACCCGGCCGACATCGCCGAGGTGGCCGCCGCGGTCCTGCGCCAGGACGGCCAGGACGGCCAGGACGGGCAGGACCGGCAGGACGGGTACGCGGGGGAGACCCTCGAACTGACCGGGCCCGCGCCGGTCTCGCCCCGGCAGCAGGCCGCGGCCATCGGGGCTGCGCTGAGCGAGCCGGTCCGGTTCATCGAGCAGACCCGGGCCGAGGCTCGCGCGCAGCTGGTCCAGTTCATGCCGGAGCCGGTGGCCGACGTCACCCTGGACATCTACGGCGCGCCCACGGCGGCTGAGCAGCGGGTCAGCCCGGACGTCGAGCGCGTCCTGCGCCGGACGCCGGCCACGTTCGCGGCCTGGGCGGCCCGCAACGTGGCCGCGTTCCGCTGACGGGGCGCCCGCCGGCGAGAACTACCGTGTTAATGTCTATTATAACGATCTAAGTTATGGGTAATAGACGCTCGCGCGGAGGACACGCGATGACCTGGTTGATGAGCAGCTGGCCGGCTGGGGCCAGCCCGGCCGCCCATCGCGGTCAGTGAGCGGCCAGAATAGGGATATCAGCGACCGCATTGGAGCGAGCATGAGCGCGCAGGCCCCCGAGCAGGAGAGCGTCCAGTTCTGGTTCGACCCGGTGTGCCCCTGGGCCTGGATCACCTCCCGCTGGATGCTGGAAGTCGAGAAGGTCCGGCCGGTGCACACCGACTGGCGGATCATGTCGCTGGCCTACCTCAACCTGGAGCAGCACGAGGGCCAGGACCTCAGCGAGGAGTACAAGGAGCGGATGGCCCTGGCCTGGGCGCCGGTGCGGGTCTGCGCCGCCGCGGCCCAGCACGGCGGCCCGCAGGTGCTCGGCCCGCTGTACACCGCCATCGGCACCCGGTTCCACAACGAGGGCCGCCGCGGCGACCCGGCCGTGCTCACCGAGGCGCTGGCCGAGGCCGGGCTGCCCGAGTCGCTGGCCAGCGCCGCGACCAGCACCGAGTTCGACGAGGCCATCAAGGCCTCGCACCACGAGGCGTTCGACGAGGTCGGCCTGGACGTGGGCACCCCGGTGATCCGGATCGGCAGCCACGCCCTGTTCGGGCCGGTGATCACGCCCGCGCCCAAGGGCGAGGCGGCCGGGCGGCTGTGGGACGGGCTGGTGCTGGTGACCGAGGCGGACGGCTTCTTCGAGCTCAAGCGGACCAGGGACCGCAAGCCCTCGTTCGAGTAGCCGCCCGCCCCGGCCCCGGCTAGGCCAGCACGGCCGCACGGGCCGTGTACTGGCTGGCCGGGCGGGCCAGGCCGTAGTGCTCGCGCAGCGTCGTGCCCTCGTACTCGCTGCGCATCAGGCCCCGGCGGCGCAGGATCGGGACCACGTGCTCGGCGAACAGGTCCAGGCCGGACGGCAGCACCGCGGGCATCACGTTGAATCCGTCCGCGGCACCCTGCTCGCCCCACTGCTCGATGGTCCGCGCCACCTGCTCCGGGGTGCCCGCGAACGTGCGGTGCCCGCGGCCGCCGCCCAGCCGCCCGATCAGCTGGCGCACGGTCAGCCGCTCCCGCCGGGCCAGCTCCACCACCAGCGTGTACCGGCTCTTGGCCCCCTCGATCTCGTCCTCGGCCGGCAGGTCGGCGGGCAGCGGCGCGTCCAGCGCCAGCCGCTCCGGGTCCACCCGCAGCAGGTGCGCGAGCTGACGGCGGGCGTGCTCGGCCACGATCAGCCGGTCCAGTTCCGCCTCCAGTTCGCGCGCCTCGGCTTCGGTCGAGCCGAGCACCGGGACGATGCCGGGCAGGATCTTCACCCCGTCCGGATCCCGGCCCGCCGCGGCCGCCCGCCGCTTCAGGTCGGCGTAGAACGCCTGGCCCTCGGCCAGCGTCTGCTGCGCGGTGAACACCGCCTCGGCGTAGCGGGCCGCGAAGTCCCGGCCGTCCTGTGACGACCCGGCCTGCACCAGCACCGGGTGGCCCTGCGGCGGCCGCGGCACGTTCAGCGGCCCGCGCACCCGGAAGAACCGGCCCGCGTGGTCGATGGCGTGCACCCGGTCGGCCCGGGCGTGCACGCCGCTGGCCACGTCCGCCACGACCGCGTCGTCCTCCCAGGAGTCCCACAGCTTGCGGGACACCTCGACGAACTCCGCGGCCCGCTCGTAGCGCTCGGCGTGTCCGGGCTGGCCGTCCAGGCCGAAGTTGCGGGCCGCGTCGTCGCCGGCCGTGGTGACGATGTTCCAGCCCGCCCGGCCGCCGCTGATGAGGTCGAGCGAGGCGAACCGGCGGGCCAGGTTGTAGGGGTCGTTGTAACTGGTTGAGGCGGTGGCGATCAGCCCGATCCGCTCGGTCGCCCTGGCCAGCGCGGTCAGCAGCATGAGCGGCTCCAGCCGCCCGCTGGGCCGCCGGCCAGGGTCGTTCCACAGCACCGGGCTGTCGGCCAGGAACACCGAGTCGAACCTGGCCGCCTCGGCCGCGACGGCCAGCCGCTCGTAGTACCCGACATCCACGTGGGCCAGCGGCTCGCCGCCCGGCAGCCGCCAGGACGCCTCGTGGTGCCCGGTGTCCATGATGAACAGGTTGAACTGCATTCAGTCCGCCACCACCACAGTGTGCTTCGTCGTGAACGGCTGCCCGGCGATCAGCGCCGACTCACGCCCGTCCGGTCCCACCGGGACCTCGCCCACCAGCGTGACCCGGTGCAGCGTGCGCTGGAGGTCCAGGTGCTCGATGTCGCGCGGGGCCAGGTGCGCCGTGGCCCGGTTGTCCCAGAACGCCACCGTGCCCGGCTCCCAGCGCAGCCGCACCGTGTACTCCGGCTGGGTGAGCTGCGCGTACAGCAGGTCCAGGATGGCCTTGCTCTCCCGCGCCGACACCCCCACGATGTGGCTGGTGAAGCCCGGGTTGACGAACAGCGCCTTCTCCCCGGTGTACGGGTGCACCCGCACCACCGGGTGCTCGGCGACCAGCAGGTTGTCGTTGATGCGCTGGGCGTACTTGCTGGCGCCGCTCGCGCTGTCGCCGCCGCCGTAGCGGTGCTCCGCGCGCAGCGTGTCCGCGAACGCCTGCACCGGCGCCGACAGGTCCTCGTAGGCCGCCACCAGGTTGGTCCACTGGGTGTCCCCGCCGATGGCCGGGACCACGTCGGCGCGCAGGATCGACCCGGCCGGCGGGTTCACGGCCGCCGTGACGTCCGTGTGCCAGCCCGAGAAGTAGCTGTACTGCCGCCGCCGGTACTCCTTCCGGTAGTCCTCGCCGTAGCGCTGCGAGAACCGGTCCGGGTCCACCGTGAAGATCTCCGGGTAGCTCTCCGGCGGGGCGTCGTCGTGCGGGTGGGCGTAGGTCAGCTCGCCGAACTGCCGCCCGAACGCGATCTGGCTGGCGTGGTCCAGGTGCTGGTCGCGGAAGAAGATGACCTTGTGCCGGTGCAGCGCGTCGCGGATCGCGTCCACCTGCTCCGGCGCCAGCGGCCCGGCGATGTCCACCCCGGAGATGTCGGCGCCGATGTGGCCGGCCACCGGGGTCACGGTAATCCCCGCGCTCGTCGTCTCGCGGATTTCCTGGATAGCGGTCATGACTTTGTTCCTTTCCGTGGTCTACTCCGCTGTTCCTGAGGGGCTCGCTAACAAGTCATCTGGTTCACACCGCCCTTTCTCGCTGTGGTCATGTGGTTCAGCCGGACTCGGTAACGCCCAGCTCCCGCAGCAGCCGGGACCGCAGCGCGAGGAAGCCCGGGTCGCCCCGGTCCCGTGGCCGGCCCAGGCTCACCGGCGCGTCCAGCGTGATCGTCCCGTCGACCAGCACCAGGGTGCGGTCGGCGAGCAGGATGGCCTCGTCCACGTCGTGGGTGACCAGCACCACCGCGGGCCGGTGCCGGGCGCACAGGTCCTGGAGCAGGGCGTGCATCCGGGTGCGGGTCAGCGCGTCCAGCGCGCCGAACGGCTCGTCGAGCAGCATGAGCTGCGGCTCGCGCACCAGCGCCCGGGCCAGGGCCACCCGCTGGGCCTCGCCGCCGGACAGCGTGACCGGCCAGGCCCCGGCGTGGTCGGCCAGGCCGACCTCCTCCAGCGCGGCCAGGCCCCGCTGGCGCAGTTCGTCTCGCTGTTTGCGGTACCCGGCCGGCAGGCCCAGCGTCACGTTGGGCAGCACCCGCAGCCAGGGGATCAGCCGGGGCTCCTGGAACACCACCGCGCGGTGCCGGGGGACCAGCACGTCGCCGTCGTAGCCGGGATCCAGCCCGCCCAGCACGCGCAGGAACGTGGTCTTGCCGGTGCCGCTGCGGCCCAGCAGGGCCACGAACTCACCGGGCCGGACCGACAGGTCCAGGCCGCGCAGTACCTCGCGGCCGCCGAAGCGCCGCCGCACGTCCCGGCCGACCACGGCCAGGCCGTCGGTCGCTCTGGGTGGCGCGGGGGCGGGGCGCGGCGCGGGGGCGGGGCTGAGCGCCATCGGTCAGCCCCCCGCGAATCCGCGCCGCCACGTCAGCAGCGAGCGCTCGAGCAGCCGCACCACCACGTCGGCCAGCAGGCCGAGGATCGCGTAGATGGCCAGGCAGAGGAACATGATGTCGGTGCGGTCGGTGGACTGGGCCTGGTTGATCAGGTAGCCCAGGCCGCTCTGGGCGTTGATCTCCTCGGCCACCACGTCGATGATCCAGCTGCCGACCAGCGCGAACCGCAGCCCGGTCAGGAAGCCGGGCAGCGCGCCGGGCAGGATCACCCGGCGGACCAGGCCCCAGCGGTTCAGCCCGAACGTCTGGCCCGCCTCGACCAGCTTCAGGTCCACGCCGCGGATCGCGGCGTAGGTATTGATGTAGACCGGGAACGTGCAGCCCAGCGCGATCAGGAACACCTTGGGCGCCTCGCCCACCCCGAACCAGATGATCACCAGCGGGACCAGGCCCAGGATGGGCACCGCGCGGGCGGCCTGGATCACCGGGTCCAGCAGGTCCTCGCCGACCCAGAACAGGCCGCTGAGCACGGCCAGCGCCACCCCGGCCGCCACCCCGAGGAGCAGGCCCTCGGCTACCCGCTCGAGCGAGATCAGCAGGTTGGACTGGAGCACGCCCTGGTCCCACAGCTCGCGCCCGGCGTCGAACACCGCCACCGGCGAGGCCACCTCCACGCTGGTGAACACGCCCAGCGAGCAGACCAGCTGCCACAGGCCGAGCACCAGCAGCGGGCCGACGATCCGGCGGGCCAGCCGCGGGATCCGGACCGGCGAGCGCCGGGTGCGGACCCGGGCCGGGCGGGTCAGCGTGATGGCGGGCGGGTCCGCCGCGACGGGCCGGGCGGGGCTCAGCGGCGCGACGATGTCAGCCATGCTGCGGAACCTCCCTGAGCAGCGCGTTGTAGCGGCGGGACACGGCCGCGCTGTACAGCGGCGCGACGCTGAAGGTCTTGGGCCAGGCCCCGGCCCCGACCATCAGGCCGACGACGCCCTGGAGCGCGCTGGAGACCGCGGGCGTGATGGGCTCGTAGGTCTCGGTGCCGCCCGCGGCCAGGATCAGCCGGGCCGCCGCCGTGGTCTGGTGCTCGACGTCCACGTAGTAGTCGGTCACCCACTGGCTCTGGTGGGTCTTGGCCCAGTTCTGGGCCAGGATCAGCCGCCGGGTCAGGTCGCTGATGTCGGCCCGCTTGACCGGACTGGCCAGCGCGGCCGTGGTGGCCAGCAGGTAGCCGTAGCTGGGCGGGCTCACCGTGTCCACGTTGGCCAGCACCTTCGCGGTCGGGTGAGTCTGCTGGTAGTCGACCTTCTGCTCGACGCTGACCACCGAGGCGTCAGCCGCGCCGGACTCCAGCACCGTGCCGAGCTGGAGCAGGCTGACGTTGACCTGGTGCACCCCGGCCTGGGTCAGCCCGGCCGACTTCAGCGCGCGCAGCGCGAAGGCCTGCTCCGCGGTCCCGGTGGTGTAGGCCACCGGCTTGCCCCGGAGCTGGGCAATCGCGGTGATGCCGGGCTTGGCCAGCAGGTACTCCGACGCGCCGATGGGCAGGTCCACGGCGACCGCCTTGACCGGCAGGCCCGACCGTACGGCCAGCGAGGCGGGCAGGTCGCCCATGGTGCCGACGTCGATGCGGTGCGCGGCGAACCCGGCGTCGACCAGCGGGCCGCTGTCGAATTCCACGAAGTTCACCCGGTACCTGGCGCCGCGCAGGACGCCCGACGCCCGCAGCAGCGTCTGAAGCTCCTGTTGCTGGTCGCCGAGGTTGATTACCGGCCCGGAGCCGGAGCTCCCCGAGGCCGTCTGCCCGGCTGTCTGCCCGGCCGCCGGGGCGACCGCGCAGCCGGTGATAACCGCCAGCAGGGCGGCGAGCGGGACGGCGAGCGGGACGGCGAGCGGACTGGCGAGGATGGTCCGCGAGATAAAGCGCGACATGGGACGACGTGCTCCCAACTCCGCGACAGGGAAAACCTAATCAATCTTCCCTATCGACAAACTAGGAAGTAGGTACGCCGCCATCATCCGGAGCGCCGGGAACGGGTGTCAACATTGCAACTGCGTAAATTAACTCTGCGCTGGTCTACGGGGTCGCGGTCCGGCGGCGCAGCGGGCTGGCGTAGACCTCGTCCAGGATGACGGCCCCGCCGGCCACCGGCAGCGGGTCGGCGGCGAAGCTCGACACCACCACCGTGCGGGCCGGGTTCCCGGCCATGGCCGAGCGGGCCCGGACCTCGTCCCGCAGCAGGTCCAGGCAGCCGGGCAGGTGCGCGGTGCCCTCCTCGGCCACCACCAGCAGTTCCGGGTTGAGCACGTCCGCGAGCAGGGCGGCCGCCACGCCGATCAGCCTGGCCCGGTCCCGGAACAGGCGCACCGCCCGCTCGTCGCCGCCCCGCGCCGCGGCCAGCAGGACCTGGAACGAGGGCCGGCCGGTGATGCCCGCCTCTACCCCCCGCCGGGCCAGGGCCTGGCTCGACACCACGGCCTGAAGGCAGCCGTGCCGCCCGCACCGGCATGGCTCCGCCCGCCCGGCCAGCGGCAGGTGCGCCACGGCGCCGGCCGCGGACTGCGGTCCGTGGTGCACCGTGTCGCCGGTCGCGAAGGCCGCGTCCACCACGTTGCCCACCAGCAGGTGCACGATGCTGGTCCGGGCCCGGCTGTCGCCGAACGCCCGCTCCGCGCGGGCCAGCGCGCGGGAGTGGTTGTCCACCCGGACCGGCAGGCCCGTGGCGGCGGTCATGATCTCGCCCACCGGGACGTCACGCCAGCCCAGGACCGGGTGCTCCACGATGAGCCCGGCCGCCGGGTCGACCCAGCCGCCGGTGGCCACGCCGAGCCCCACCGGGGACCGGCCGCCTGCCTGCTCGCCGACGAACGGCCGGACCCGTCGCGCGAGATGTCCCAGCACCTGCTCAGCGCCGGTGCCCGCGTGCGCGATGCGCTCCCGCGCGATGACCCGGCCGCGCAGGTCGAGCAGGGCCAGCGTGGCGTGCTGGGCCGCGATGTGCAGGCCGCAGGCGACCAGCCGGCTGGTGTCCACGTCGACCGGCACGTGCGGCCGGCCAACCCCCTTGGCCCCGGCCGCCTCGGGCGCCTCCCGCAGCAGCCCGTCCTTGGTCAGCCGGGCGCTGAGGCGGCTCACCGCGGCCGGGCTCAGCCCGGCCAGCCGGGCCACCGAGCTCCGCGCCACCGGCCCGTGATCCAGCGCCGCCTGGAGTACCGCCGCCGCGCTGGAGGTCTGGCGGCAGTCGGCCGTGCGGGGGATGTCGGTGCGGCGCACGGGAGCGAGGGCCGCCGGGCTGGGGGGCATGGAGACTCCTTTGTCCCATAGCCTATTTAACCCATAGATTTTGTCAACAAATGCGCCGACGGGAGCCTGCTGCCGGGACTGTCACTGTTCGTCCGGTTCGCCGTATGACCTATGGGACATCAATGCCGGCTCGGGACGCGGACGGCCGTAAGATTCTGTTACACAACCAGTACCCGATAGGCGGGCGAAGTCGCCTGCCGCGCGGGCCCGTAGCCCGTGCCGCGCTAGCGCGTCGCCCCCCGCGATTCAGGCGAATGTGGCGCCGGGCCCTCCGGAGCCACCATACGCTGGGCGAAGACCTGTCAGCAGGGTCTCAAAGGCAAACCGGTAGAGCCCAGGGGCCGGGCGGCGCCACGAGCCGCGGCCGAGCGGCGCTTATGGAGGTATGGCCCAGGTGACACAGGTGTCCGTCAACTCGGCCGGGTCCGCGGGCTCGGTGGAGTCGGCCGACCCGGCGGAGGCGGCGGAGGCGGTCGAGCCGGCGGGGGCGGCGGAGGCTACGTCGCGGACCACCGCTGCGCCTGCTCCGGCCGCGCCGCCGACCATCGGCGGGCTGACGGTCCCGGTCGGCCCGATCGAGCGGGTCATGAGCTGGGTGATCCGCAAGCTGGCCTGGAGCCGGCTGTCCCAGCCGCGGGTGGCCATGGCGGTATCCGGCCTGGGCCTGCTGCTGAGCATGGTGGTCGGGGCGACGGCGCCGAACCACGAGACCCTGCCGGTCCGGCTGCCCCTGTCGCACCTGCTGCCCTCACTCCAGCACAACGGCTTCCTGGCCGGCACCCTGCTCTACACCGGGGACGTGCTGGCCTGCCTGGGCCTGGCCGGCATGCTCTGGGCGCACAGCCAGGGCTGGCGGCCCAACCCCCGGCACCTGCTGCTGGCCAGCGCGGCCATCGTCGCGGTCATGGTCTGCCTGACCCCGGTCGGCTCGTCGGACACCGGCAGCTACGCGGCCTACGGCCGCATCACCGCGCTGGGCGGCAACCCGTACATCACCAACCCGCACGCCTGGCTGGCGACGCACCCCGGCTATTTCCACTACTTCCACGTCGTGGGCTGGTCCTGGACGAAACAGCCTTCGGTGTACGGCCCGATCGCCACCGTGGTCCAGTCGTTCGCGGCCTGGATCGGCGGCGCGAGCGTCGCCACCACCATCTGGGTCCTGATGATCCTGAACGGGATCGTGTTCATCGGTGTCGGAGTGCTGCTGCTCAAGACCTCCGACGACCCGGTGCGGGCCACGCTGTTCTGGGTCGCCAACCCGGTGCTCATCATGCAGCTGGTCAGCGGCGGCCATCTGGACACCCTGGTGGCCGCGGCGGCGATCTGCGCCATCCAGGTGGCCCGCCGCGCCTCGGGCCTGTGGGGCGACGCCCTGGTCGGCGTGATGATCGGCCTGGCCTGCGGGGTCAAGGCCAACGCGGTGCTGGTCGCGCTGGGCCTGGCCTGGCCGCTGCTGCAGCGGCACGAGTGGGCGCGTACCGCCCGGATCGCCGCGGTGGCGCTGGTCACGGTGGGCCTGGAGTACATCCCCTACGGCCTGAGCGGGCTGAAACCGCTGTTCGGCGGGCTCAAGCTGGTCATCCTGCCGTCCCCGTGGTGGCTGCTTCAGGAGAGCGCGACCCTGCTCGGCGTCAGCAAGTCCACCATCGAGACGGTCATCAGCTGCCTGTGGCCGATCGCACTGATCATCGTCGCCCAGCTCATCTACAAGCGGATCTCCTCCGACCAGCCCCGTGAGGTCGTGGCGCCGTTCGCGCTGACGTTCGCGTGGATCCTCGTCGCGCCCTGGGTGTTCGCCTGGTACGCCGCGCTGGCCTGGGTGGCGCTGACCCAGGTGCCGCGCAACCGGATGACCCGGTGGCTCACCATCGTGACCGTCGTGCTCGCGCTGTGGCATTCCAGCGGCGGCCAGGCGCCCAGCCACGTGATGGCCGCGCACGTGGGGCACCCGCTGCCGAGAGTGGGGCCCGGCCAGTAGTGCTCGACCACAGCCAGGCGACGGCCGCCGACCAGTCCGCGGACCAGTCCGCCCAGCAGTCCGCCCAGCAGTCCGTCGGTCAGCCGGCCCTGCGCGCGGCCCTCCGGTCTCACTGGCTGGCCGCCGCGCTGCTCGCGGCCGGGCTGGTGCTCCGCGTGCTGGCCGAGCTGGCCTACCGCCCGGCGCTGTTCTACATCGACTCGCCGCGCTACCTGTTCAACGCCGACGGCATGGACCCGGTCGGCTACAAGGGCCCGCTGCGGGCCATCCTGGCCGTGGCCAACTTCGACACCGTGACCGCGGTCCAGCACGTGCTCGGCCTGGCCATGGCCGTGGTCATCTACGTGCTGCTGCGCCGCCGCGGGGTGAACCGCTGGCTGGCCGCGCTGGCCATGGCGCCCGTCCTGCTGGACGGCTACCAGCTCCAGTCCGAGCAGTCGATCATGCCCGGCACCTGGTTCGAGGCCCTGATCGTGGCCGGCCTGGCCATCCTGCTCTGGCGGCCGGGCATCGGCTGGCGGCGGCTGCTGGCGGCCGGCGTGCTGCTCGGCGCCTGCGCCACCGTGGCCCAGGTCGGCGAGGCCCTGCTGCTGCCCGCCTTGCTCTTCGTGCTGGTGGCTGCCGACGGCTGGCGGCAGCGCATCGCCAAGGCCGCCGCCATGTGCGCGGCCTTCGCGCTGCCGATCGTGGCCTACATGGCCGTCTCCTCCGCGCTCAGCGGCGCCTTCGCCCTGTCGCACGCCGGCGTCACCTCGCTCTACGGCCGCACGGCCGCCGCCGCCGACTGCCGGACGCTGAAGCTGCCCGCGGCCGAGCGCGGCCTGTGCCCGTCCCCGGCCCAGCAGGCCGAGGGGCCCGACTGGCTGGAGTACAACCAGGGCTCCCCGGTCCGGGCGTACTACAGCAACCCCGACCGGGCCGCCACCGACGCCGAGCTGTCGAACTTCAACCACCAGGTGCTGGCCCAGCAGCCGCAGCGCGTGCTGCGCGCCTACGGCCGCGACGTGCTCAAGCTGTACGCCGTCACCCGCACCACCAGCCCCGGCGACACGCCCATCTGGCGCTGGCAGTTCAAGACCTACTACCCGTACTACCCGCCGCACGCCGGGCCGGCCCAGGTCCGCGCCTGGATCGACCGGTGGGGCGGCGGCGCGCCCGCCGTCTGGGCCCCCGTGGCCTCCTTCCTGCGCGCCTACCAGCTCGACGGCGGCTACACGCCCGGCCCGCTGCTGGCCCTGTTCACCGTGACCGGCCTGGCCGGCTCGCTGGCCCTGCTGCGCCGCCGGGCCAGGTGGGCCGGCCGGCCGGAGTCCCGCCAGACCGCGCTGGCCTGCCTGCTGTTCTTCGCCTCCGCCGCGGCGCTGCTGCTGGTGTCGGACCTGTTCGAGTTCTCCTGGCGCTACCAGCTGCCCGTGCTGGTCACCCTGGTGCCCGCCGGGGTGCTCGGGCTCAGCGTCCTGTTCCGGCGTCGTCCCGCGCCAGCGTGAGCAGGCTGTAGGCGGCCAGCGTGGCCGAGTCGGCGATAGCGCCGCTGGCCACCCCGGCCCGGAACTCGGCGAAGCCGACCAGGCGGTGGGTCATGTCCTGCTCGGTGGCCTCCCGGTCCGTCGGCCCCGGCGTCAGCTCCTCGGCCAGGTAGACGTCGAACTCCTGGCTGCAGAAGCCCGGCGCCGTCAGCAGGTGGCCCAGCCAGGTCAGCCGGCCCGCCGACAGCCCGGTCTCCTCGCGCAGCTCGGTGCGGGCCAGGTCGTCCTGGCTGCCGCTCCGGCCAGCCGGCCACGAGCCCTGCGGGAACTCCAGCGCCCGGCGCCCGATCGGGTAGCGAAACTGCTCGACCATCCAGAACCCGCCCGGCGCGCACGGGATGACCAGCGCGAAGTCACGCTTGTCGATGACCCCGAAGATGCCCGGCGTGCCGTCAGGGAACCTGACCTGGTCCTCGCGGACCGACAGCCAGCTGTTGGCGTAGACGGCGCGGGTGCTGATCTGCTCCATGGCGCCCATCATCCCGGCCGCACGCGTCCGGCGGCCGCGCGGGCGGTTACTGTTGATCATCTGGTAGCCGAGCCGGAGGTGAACCGTGACCGAGGTGACCATCAGGGACGGCGAGCTCAGCATGTTCGTCTCGGTAACCGGCAGCGGCCCGCCGCTGCTGTGGGTGGCCGGTCTCGGCGACGATCACTCCTCCTGGGCCACCCAGATCCCGCGCTTCACCACCGAGTACACCTGCATCGTCTTCGACAACCGGGGCTGCGGGCTGAGCAGCACCCCGCCCGGCCCGTACACCATCGCGGAGATGGCGCAGGACGTGCACCTGCTGCTGGCCGAGCTGGACACCGGGCCGGTGACCGCCATCGGCTCCTCCATGGGCGGAGCCATCAGCCAGGAGCTCGCCGCCGCCCACCCCGCCGACGTCAGCGCCGTGGTGCTCAGCAACACCTGGGCCGCCACCGACAACTTCACCGGCCTGCTGTTCGACCACTGGACCGCGCTGGCCGACGCCGGCGACGCCGCCCGGCTGGCCGAGTCGGCCATCCTGTTCTCGCTCAGCGCCCAGTTCCTGGACGCCGAGGGCGTGGAGATCCCGCCGCTGAGCAACATGCCCGGCTTCGCCGCCGCCGCCCGGGCCTGCCGCGGCCACGACGCCCGCCCCCGGCTCAAGGACATCAAGGCCCCGGCGCTGGTCGTCGCCGGCCAGCACGACATCCTGACCCGCCCCGAGATGGCCCGGCCGCTGGCCGAGGCCATCCCCGGCGCCCGCCTGGCCCTGGTCGACGCCGGCCACATGCTGTTCTGGGAAAAGGCCGACGAGTTCAGCGCCCTGGTCCGGGAATTCCTGGAGCACTAACAAGGGCGGTCGCCCGCGCCACCGCCCAGCGGAGCGCCTGCCAATATCGGCTGGCCGCGCGACGACCGTTAGCGGGCGGCGGGCTCGGCGTCGGCGGTGACGATGGAGTCGATCAGGCCGGGGAAGCGGCGGTCCAGGTCGGCCTTGCGCACCTGGGTGTAGCCGCGGGCGCCCTGGATCCGCTTGGTCAGCACCCCCGCCTCGCGCAGGATCCGCAGGTGATGCGAGAAGGTCGACTTGCTCATCGCCAGCCCGGCCTCCTCCATGACCTGCCCGCACCAGGACTCGCCGTGCTGGGCCACGAATCGCACGGTGGCCAGCCGGTGCGGGTCGGCCAGGGCGGCCAGTATGCGGGGCAGCTGAAAGTCCTGCGCCGCGGGCTCGACCACATCGTCCATCACGCTGCCGAGCATAGCCCAGAGTTGCGAGTTGTTCGATGGTTGCTGTACTGTTCGATCGTCATCGAACTTCGATCACCCTCGAACAACGGAGAGTATATTCGTGGCCAACGCCCAGTCCACCGAGGCGTACCCGCGCCGCTGGCTGATGCTGCCGGTCGTGCTGATGGCGATGTTCATGGCTGGCTTCGACATCTGGGCCGTCAACGTGGCCGCCCCCTCGCTCCAGCGTGACCTGCACGTCAGCGACGCCGCGCTGCAGCTGATCGTCGGCGGCTATGCCTTCATGTACGCCAGCGGCATGGTGACCGGGGGCCGTCTCGGCGACTTGTTCGGCTACCGGCGGCTGTTCATGACCGGCGTGCTCAGCTTCGCCGCCGCGTCGCTGCTGTGCGGGCTGGCCCAGACCTCCGGCGAACTGGTCGCCGCGCGGCTGGTCCAGGGCCTGACCGGAGCCATCATGGTCCCGCAGGTGCTGGCCCTGATCACCGCGGCGTTCCCGGCCCGCGAGCGCAGCCGCGCGCTGGCCTGGTTCGGCGTGACCATGGGCATCGGCTTCGTGTCCGGCCAGATCCTCGGCGGCGGGCTGATCCAGGCCAACATCGCCGGCCTGGGCTGGCGGGCCATCTTCCTGGTCAACGTGCCGGTCGGCGTGCTGGCCCTGATCGCCGCGGCCGTGGTGGTGCCGCACGCGAAGTCGCAGCGCCGGCCCCGCCTGGACCCGCTGGGCGCGGTGGGCGTGTCGGCCAGCATCGCGCTGGCCCTGGTGCCGCTGACCCTGGGCCGGGATGAGGGCTGGCCGCCCTGGACCTGGATCTCGCTGGCCGCGGCCCTGCCGGCGCTTGGCCTGACCCTGGCCTGGGAGCGGCGGCTGAACCGCCGGGGCGGCCAGCCCCTGCTCGACCTGCCGCTGTTCCGCGACCGGGCGTTCTCGGCCGGCCTGGCGGTGAACTTCGGCCTGGTGTTCTTCTTCGGGAGCTTCATGTTCGTGCTCACGCTGCTGCTCCAGGCCGGCCTCGGCCAGCAGCCGCTGCAAGCGGGCATCGAGGCGCTGCCCCTGGCCACCACCTTCACGGTCATGTCGATCCTCAGCCCGCGGTTCGGGGCCCGGCTGGGGTCGCGGGCCATCACGATCGGCGCCAGCCTCACCGCGGTCGGCACCATCGGGCTGGCCATCACCGGCGTGCACTTCGGCGCCGGGCTGACCGGCTGGGACATCGCGCCCGCCACGGCGCTGATCGGGCTCGGCCAGGGCATCTCGATGCCGCTGCTGATCGGCACCGTGCTCACGCACGTCAAGCCCGAGCAGGCCGGCGCGGCCGCCGGGATCCTCACCACCACCCAGCAGTTCGGCGTGGCCAGCGGCATCGCCGTCGTCGGCGCCATCTTCTACAGCGCGCTGGGCGCGGCCCCGTCCCGCGGCACGTTCGTGTCCGGCATGGAGGTGGCCATGGTGGTGGACGCCATCCTGGTCGCGCTGGCGGCGGGCGTGACGCTGCTGCTGCCCAGCCGGGCGGCCGCCCGGCGCACGGTCCCGGCCGAGACACCGGCCGTCTCGGCCCGGATCCCGGCGTCCGAGCTGGAGGTTCCGGTCGACGTAGCCGGCTGACCGGGCCCCGCCGCCGCGGCATCACGGACCGGGCACTGCGTATCCGGGCTTCCACCAGGGCGGCAGGAGTGCTATCAACGGTCTGGGGGGGACCATGTCCGTAGATGCCGCGTCCGACGAGGAGCTGGCGGCCCGGCAGTCGGCACTGCAGGCCGAGGCCGGAGAGGTGCTGGCCGGCCTCGACCTGGCCGCGCTGGTCGCCGACATCGGGCCGTTACTGGTCACCGGCAGCTTCGTGTCCGGACTCATGGCCTGGCCCGAGCTGGACGTGATGGTGCTGGTTGGCGACGACTTCCGGCCCGCCGACGTGCTGGAACTCATGCAGCGGGTGGTCGGCCAGCCCGGCGTCATCGGCCTGGAGTACCGCGACGAGCGCGGGGTCCGGTGCACGACCGGCCAGGCCCGCGACGAGCGCTTCCACGTGCCCGTGACGGTGGACCGGGCTGGCCGCCGGTGGCGGGTCGACCTGACCCTGTGGCTGCACGACCCGCACCTCAACGTCACCCGGTGGCACGAGCAGCTCCGCCGCCGCATCACCGCCGAGCAGCGCCGCGCCGTGCTGCGCATCAAGGACGTCTGGCACCGGCAGCCCGGCTACCCGGACCGGATCGGCGGCCTGGACATCTACACCGCCGTGCTCGAGGACGGCGTGCGCACGCCCGGCCAGTTCGCGGCCTGGCTGGCCCGGCGCGGGCTGGCTTAGCCGAATAGTGGCTGGCCATTACCTGAATTGGCGGCCGCCCGGTCGAGTGTCTTCGCCTACTGTGCGTTCCCGCGCCATTACGCTGTCCTGGTGCGGCGACAGACAACCACCGGAATTGGCGCGGCGGCGCTGGCCGGTCTCGTGCTGACCGTGGCCGGATGCGCAACCACCAGCTCCGGCCAGGCCACCCGGCCCGCCCGCTCGGTCAGCACCAGCATGGCCCCGACCAGCAGTGCCACTGCGCGCGAGGCCGCGGGCGGCGACGGCGCGTCGGCCAGCCCGCCGGCCGACGCCCCGCCGCGGACCTCGTGTCACTCGGTCGTGCACATCGGCGACTCCACCTCCGACGGCCTGGTGCTGCCCGCCTTCCAGCCCGACGCCAAGCTGCGCATCGCCGCGCAGTACCGCCGGGTCGGCGTCACCCACTTCGTGCCCGAGGTGTCCGGGGCCCGCTCCCTCGTCGAGACCTGGCACGGCATCCCCAACGGCTACACGGTGGCCCAGAACGTGCTCCGGCGCGGCTTCCGCGGCTGCTGGGTCATCGCCCTGGGCACCAACGACACCGCCAACG
Source organism: uncultured Actinomycetota bacterium (assembly GCA_963822485.1). Classification (GTDB taxonomy): domain Bacteria; phylum Actinomycetota; class Actinomycetes; order Streptosporangiales; family Streptosporangiaceae; genus DASUBV01. The sequence continues at coordinate 976,125 of CAWGHW010000037.1, read as the reverse complement.
TGGCCGTCGGCTCCGAGGTCGGCCTGGCCACCCGGATCACCAGCGTGATGTCGCTGCTCAGCCCGCAGCCGGTGATGTGGGTGAACGTCGTGTCGCTGCTGCACTCCGGCCCCTACGCCGAGAGCCGGATGCGCGACTGGGACCGCGCGCTGCTGCACGCCTGCCTGAGCTACCCCAACATGAAGGTCTACGACTGGGCCGCCGTGGCCAAGCGGAAGTGGTTCATCAACGACGGCATCCACTACACCCCGCCTGGCTACGCCGCGCGGTCGCGGATGATCGCCAACGCGCTGGCCAAGGCGTTCCCGGCCGGTCAGCCGCCCCCGCCGCCGCCGCTCCCGCTGCCCGCCTACATGATCGGCAAGCGGACCACCTCCGCGTCAGCCTGCCTCGTGCACTAGCCGGTAGTGCGGCGGGGTTGATCAGGCCGGGATGAAGGCGACCGTCGGTGTCTCGTCCATGACCCTGGGCGGGCTGCTCAAGCACGTGGCCCTGGTCGAGGACAGCCACTTCGCCATCAAGCTGCCCGGCCAGGAGCCTGGCCCGCCCCGGGACGCCGTGGACTGGGAGGCCGACCCCGGCTGGGAGTGGCGGACCGGCGCGCAGGACGACCCCGCCGCCGTCCTGGCCCTCTGGCAGGCGTCGTGGACCGGTCCCGCGCCATTGTCGCCCGGACGCTGGCCGACGGCGGCCTCGACCATCTCGGCCACTATCAGACCCCGGACGGCGGCGGATCGCCCAGCCTGCGGCGCCTGCTCATCGACCTGATCGAGGAGTACGCGCGGCACACCGGCCACGCCGACCTCATTCGCGAGTCCGTCGACGGCCTCGTCGGGGAGGACCCGCCCCGCTGACGGTATTGCCTGGCGTCCGTGGCCGAGCCGCCCGTGGCCCGGCCACGACCTCTCCGGCCGAGAGTTACTTCGCGCCGACCGCTTTCTCGGCGTCGTGCTGGCTCACGACCCCGCCCCGGAGTGCGGCCATTGCCTTGATCATGTCGCTGCAGCCCTGCTTGTAGCCCGCCGACCATTCCGCCGTGGCCTTGGTGACCTGGGCCGTATGGACCCGGGCGCTGGCCGCGACATCCTGCATGTGGGTCATCCGGGCCAGCAGGTCAGCCCGGTCGCGGCGCCAGGCATGGTCCCGCGCCTGGGCCCGGCTGCGCGAGCGCACGGCCATCCAGCACCAGGTGACCACCGAGGCCGAGACGACTAGCAGGATGTCGATGTAGTCCACGGCGCACCTCCGCCGGTAGCTCGGCGCGGTCGCACCGCGCAGTCCCATTCAAGACAAAAGTTGCCCCGGCCCTTGCATCGAGCGGCCACGAGCGTAGCCTCGTTCATGTTGAGTTCCTTCCAATGTCATCCGGTCGGGATTCGCCAACTGCTGGGCTAGCGCGGCCCCACCGCCTGGCCCAGCTTTGTTGTCTGACGGGTTATTCGTCAGTTCGCTGAGTCAGCGGTGGTCCTCGCGCGGCCGGGAACTGGCTGGCCTGGATCAGGCCGAAACGCTCGTGGGAGAAGGCACAAAGCGGGGCGACATCCTGGCCGCCCCGCTTGTCGATCATGGGGTCTTCTCCTTTGCCCCTCACCTTTGAGTGAACGACAAACAAGCCCCTCAGCGCAAGGACATAGTAAAGTTACGCCGGAAGTTCACTCCGCTGGACTCTTCCCACTGGGCTCTGCCGTCTCTAAGCTCTTAATCAGTAACAGCATCCGCGCCTCTGGTAATGGCCTGCGGAACCGGAAGGAGCCGGGCGGATGTCGGACGTCGGCAGTTCGGCTGCTCGCCAGCGCAGGCTGGCCAGCGAACTACGCCGACTTCGCCGTCGCGCCCGCCTCACGGGCAAGGACGTATCCGCGCGTCTCGGGTGGTGCGAAGCCAAGCTCTCCCGGATCGAGAACGGCCAGGCCCGAGTCAAGATCGAGGACCTCGACGGGTTCCTGGACCTCTACGAGGTCCCCGGCTCACGCCGGTCCGAGCTTGTAGCGCTGGCCCAGGAGTCCCATGAGAGCGGGCCTGCTCAGAGGTACTCGAAGGAGACGTGCCGCCTGGCCTTGCCGGGATCCTGGAGGCCGAGTCCGAGGCCGAGTCGGTGTGGACCTGGGAGCCGCAAGTTGTGCCAGGTTTGCTGCAGACCGAGGATTACGCGCGCGCCGTATTGGAGTTCTGGCCGGCGATATTCGCCAGGCCTGCTGCCGAGGTGGATCGGCGAGTGGAGACCTGGGCGGTTACGAAAGCGTGTCCTGATCCGCGCGCCCCCGCTCGACCTATCTTTCGTGATAGACGAGTCGGTCCTGCTGAGGATTTCGCGGCGCCGCCAATCATGAGCGCGCAGCTCGCTCATCTGGCGAAAATATCCGTGCGGCCTCACATCGAGCTGCGAATTCTTCCTCTAGGAGGAAGCCAGGTCGTCGGGACAGGAGCCTTCGACTATTTCAAGTTCCAGCGGATCCATCTTCGGCTTGGCCAGAGTGGCAAACCCCGGCAGCTCCGTGACTAAACGCTCCAAGAGCCGGCTGCTATCTAAGCGAACTGGTCCGGTGTTTTCGAAGGCGTCGCATAATAGCCCATGCCGCCGCAGCTCCAGCTATCGTGATCGTCAGGCGTATCGGGTCGCCATCCGATTTGGCAGCTCCCGTGGGCGGGCTGATCAAGCTCTTAGCATCTCCGATGATGCCCGAGTAGACTTCTGCGGCTATCTGGTTGAACTGGCGCTGCCGCCTCGTGTTCGTGTCATACTTCATCCTTGCTGCGCCAGCGGCAGCCCAGTAATCGCGTCCTGCTGGGGTGCTGAGTGTCCCGGCCAGGTGCTGGCGCAATTGAACTTCGCGAATGTCGCCAAACTCCCACTGCATCTCCCAGAGGCCTAGCAGAAGGTTGATATACGCCCCGAGATGCTTGGCGTCGTCGGTAACGTCCGGCCAGGAGAAGGCATTCATGTAGAGTGGCTCGTCCAGGGCCATTCTCATGAGCTCGTAATGGCGAGTTTTCACCTCAGCCCAGCGGCCATGCCTGGTGTCCCGGATCTGCAGGGCGATGGATGCTACAACTCCTGTCAGTGCGATCGCAGCCAGCAGTGCTGAGATTGCTCCATAGGTTTGCCCTACATAACTTAGCTGGAGCCAATTTATTTTATGTAGATGACCGATGCCCCGTAGGGCAAGGGGCGAAAGAAATACGACAGCTAGAAAGACGGCCAGTATGATGGCGGCGGCGAAGGAGAACAGTAGCTTGATCGATCTGCGGCTTCTCATGTCGTCGCCTTGGATGCCGTTTTCACATACGTTTGACCGAGTGATACTAGCACATCGCTAGCGCTGTCCGCATGCCCTGAATGGCAGCTCGGATCAGAGACAGTCTGGCGGATGCCGGACCAACGCGACTGGGATGGTTCGTGCCGCAGGTGGGTCGCTGAATGTCAATTGCGCGTGGAGGCTGGGCGCTTTCGCAGGAACATCCTTAAGCGAGCCCCCTCGAGCTGTCTTTGGTCATCGGCCAGCTGGTCCTGCTTCGGAAGCCTGCGCCCGCAGACTATATCAGTCCAGGATGGCGCGCGAGACCTGCAAATATAGCGCCAGAGGCTAACTAGCGGAAGTGGTCGAACTGGCCATCCTTAGCTCCGGCCAGGAACGCCCACCATTCACCCGGTGAAGACAAGGACCGGGCCCGCGCTGTTGTCCTTGGTGTCGCGCAACCCAATGCGGTCTCTCTGAGGCGACTCACCTCGACACAGTTGCCGTTCAGATTGCTGAACAAGCTCTTTTGCCAAGTGGCCTGGCTGATATCGGCTCGGGGATACGCCGTGCGAACGGCGGTACGCTTTCCTGCTGCAGCGAAGCGAAACTTCGCATTATGGAACCTCTTCTGCGCTGAAGGTGAAGGCTGATGCCGCGAACGGTGTCCGCGGCAGGCTGATGATAATAGCGTCATGGGGGCAGGGATAGCGCGTTTCCTGCCGTGAGCGCCTGACGCATATTCCGCAGGCGTCGTCTAGCTTCCCTGCGGGTACGTAAGGATCGTAGTGTGAGGAAGCCGAACGGCGCACCTGATCGGCCGACGCGGCCCGGCGTGTCGCCTGCGGAACATCGCATTTCCAGCTATGTCCGCGACAATCAGCGAGGACTGCCGGCAGGTTGTCACATTCCCAGACCGCTGGGGGTCGAAGCCTTAGGCCGGGTAACGCGGCCGGGCTCGCCGCCGCCCTCGAGGTGTCAGCCTCATCATTGACGCTGCGACCGGAACGTCAGCTGAGCAGGATCCGGCCACCGAGTTCTTCACCACCGCTATCCGTAACCTGCACGAGACGGGCCAGCGGGCCGGGGTCGGGCAGCTGATCGTCATGTCCATCATCGGAACCGACCGCACCGCCGGCGGCTACGGCCTGGCGCAGCAGGCTCACGAGCAGGCCGCGCTGGACGGGCCGATCCCGGCCCGCATCCTGCGAGCCGCACAGTTCCACGAGTTCGTCTCGCAGCTGATGGACTGGGGAACCCAGGGTGACGTGGCCTACGTGCCGCGGATGCGTACCCAGCTCGTCGCGGCCCGGAACGTGGCCGAGACGCTGGCCGACATGGTGGCCGAGCCGGGCCTGGGCCGCGACCCCTACCTGGAGGTGGCCGGGCCGCGGGTCGAGTACCTGCCGGAGATGGCCATGCTGCTGGCCGAACGGCAGGGTCATCCGGCCAAGGTCGAGGCGGTCCGCAACGACGCCGACCCTGACGCCGATCTCTACGAGAACGGCGGCCTGCAGCCCGGGCCCGGCGCCGTGCTGGGCGGCCCGACGTTCGCGGAGTGGCTCGACGCGACGCCCTAGGCTCGCCGAGGCGGCGTGAGCGTCAGTCGGCGATCTCGGCGGCCAGCAGCGCGCCCAGCTCCCAGCACGCCTCCAGGTCGGCCCTGCCCGGCGGGCCGGTCACGCAGACCGGCGGCCGGATGGCGCGCCAGCGCAGGCCGCCGGTGATCGACTCGACCGCGCGCACCGCGCCGCCGGTGTCCATCCCGCCGTGCACGTACAGGCCGTACGGCCGCCGCTGGGTCGCCTCCAGGCACGGGTAGTAGATCCCGTCGAAGAAATGCTTGAGCGCCCCGGACATGTACCCGATGTTGGCCGGGGTGCCGAGCAGGTAGCCGTCGGCCTCCAGCACGTCCGCCGCCCCCGCGGTCAGGGCCGGCCTGATCACGACCTCGACGTCCTCGATCTCGTCGGTCCGCGCGCCGCTGACCGCGGCCTCGAACATTTCCTGCACCGCGGGCGACGGCGTGTGATGAACGACCAGCAGTCTGGGCATGCGCCTATCGTCTATCAGCCCGGCCGGCCGGGCGGCGCCGCGGCCCTGGCCGCGAGCTCAAGGCGCTCCGCGCCGAGCCCCACGTTCACGCCAGACCCGTAGGCCGCCGCCCCGGACAGCACCGTCGCCAGCGAGGTGCCCAGGATGAGGCTGATGCCCTGCTCGGCGCTGAGATCGCCGAGGATCCACAGGATCGCGAAGACGACGACCCCGGCCAGCCCGAGCACGGCCACCGACCAGCCCAGCAGCTGGAGGATTCGCTCGACCCCCCTGGCGTGCTCCACCTTGGCCGAGATTCGGGCCTCGCGCTCCATTCCGCCCCGGATTTCTTTCCGCAACAAAGGCCACCAGCGTCCCGCCGCAGTCTTCCCGCTGTGCCCCGCAGCTAATCAAGGGGCGAGCCCGGGCCGGCTATCTGACCGGTACTGCAGTTGAAGCGGGCCATCAGCCCGCTAAGGGTGGCGATGTCGGCGTCGTCCCAGTCGGCTAGCCACTGGGCCAGGCAGCAGCGCACCGCCCGCGCTGCCCCGGCCAGCTCCTGCCGTCCGGCGTCGGTCAGGGCCAGGCACTGACCGCGCCGGCCCGGCCGCTCGCCTTCGCGCCGGAGCAGCCCGGCCGCGACGAGCTGGTCGAGCTGCCGGGAGACCGTGGACTTGTCCAGCCCGAAGTGCGCGGCCAGGTCCGCGGCGCGGGCCTGCGGCTCGGCCTCGACCTGAACCAGCAGCGTGTACGCGACCACGGACAGGCCCGGATGCAGGTCGGTGCCGAGGTCCCTGGACCGCCGGACCAGGGTGCTGATGGCCTGGTACAGATCCTCGACCGCGGCCTCGCGTGTCATGTAGATCACCTCCACTGGAGTTGCAGTCTACAACCCCAGCGGCGTAGGGTTGTATTTAGCAACCCCAAAGGTCGGCCGCCGCAGCGGCGGCCGGGGGAAGGAGCTCGCCATGACTACCCTCACGACCTACCCGGCCCTGGAGCAGACGGCCGGGACGATCGGCGAGTCGCCCGCGACGCCCGTGTACGCGATCGTCGGCTTCGACGGATCGGCGCCCGCGATCCGGGCTCTCGACGGGGCGGCCCGGCTGCTGCACGGCCGGGCAGGCGGCCTGGAGGTCGTCTTCGTCGCCCATGTAACGCCGCTGGAGGCGATGGCCGATTTTCCGGCCGGAGCGGCGGCGCAGATCCTCACCACCTTCGACGACGCCACGCGCCAGCTCGGGGCCGAGGTCCGCGAGCAGCTGGCGCGCACCGAGCAGCGCTGGCACTTCCAGCGCCGCGACGGCCTGGTCGCTGATGAGCTGATCGCCGCGGGCAAGGATCTGCGCGGCCAGCTCGGCCCCGAGGCGGTGGTCGTCATCGTCGTCGGGCGTGCCGAGCACCGTTATCACCATGTAGCCGGCTCGGTCACCCAGGCGCTGGAGCGGCATAACGACTTCCCTGTCATCGTCATCCCCTAACCGGCACCACCCGAATGAGGACCGACATACTGGGAAGGGGTGTCGGGATTCCGGGTAAAGGCGGTGGTGGATGAGGTTGCGGCCAGGTGTGGCGATTGACCTCGGCACGGTCAACACGCTGGTGAGCGTGACCGGGCGGGGGCTGGTCATCGAGGAGCCGTCGGCGATCGCCGTCGACCGGGCCACGAACGGCGTGGTCGCCATCGGGCACGAGGCCGACGCCCTGTCCGGCAAGGAGCCGCAGGGCATCGAGGTCATCCACCCACTGCGCGACGGGGTCATCGCCGACCTGGACGCCGCGACCGCCATGCTCCAGCATTTCCTGCGCCGGGCCCGGCTGCGCCGTGGCCTGCTGCGCGGCCGGGCGGTGGTCTGCGTGCCCAGCGGGGCCACCTGGCTCGAGCGCCGCTCGCTGGCCGCCGCGGCGTCGGCCCTGCGCCCCCGCTGCGCGGTGCAGCTGGTGGACGAGCCGGTGGCCGCGGCCGCGGGAGCGGGCTTCGACCTGGCCGCCGGGTCGGGGGCGTTCATCGTGGACATCGGCGGCGGCACGACCGAGGTGGCCGTGCTGGCCGGCGGCCACCTGGTCCGCGCCCAGTCGCTGCGCCTGGGCGGCAACGCCATGGACGCGGCCATCGGCCGGGCCATCAAGGCCGAGCTGGGCCTGCTCATCGGCCGCAACGCCGCCCGGAGCCTGAAGATGACGCTCGGCCTGGGCGAGGACACCACCGGCGAGGCCGTCGGGGTCGACGCGGCGCTGCGCACCCCGCGGGTGGAGCAGGTGCCCGCCCAGCTGGTGGCCAGGGCGCTGGAGCAGCCCATCGCGGCGATCGTGGCCGCCGTGCAGGAACTGCTCTCGGACATCCCGCCCAACCTGGCCGAGGACGTGGTGCGGGGCAAGATCCGGCTGGCCGGCGGCGGTGCCCTGCTGCCCGGTCTGGCCAGCCGCATCGAGGCCGCCGCGGGCATCCCCGCGTTCGTGGTCGATGACCCGCTGCGCTGCGTCGTCCGCGGCGCGGCCGAGATCCTGGAACGCGGCCAGCTCAGCTAACGCCCGCGCCCGGCGGCACAGGTGAGCCCGCATCGGCTCACCGAGCCCGGCCAGCCGCGCCTGCGGAGGGCCCGGCCGACCTCCCCGGCCACCTGACAGGGCCGCTCGGTGACGTCGGCCCAGCTGTAGCGGAGGGTGACAATTCCGCCGGCGGCCAGGAAGTTGTCTCGATGCGCATCGCGCCACCGATCCCGGGCTCGGTGGGCAGCCCGGCCGTCGAGTTCCACGGCCAGGCCAAAGTCCGCGTAAAGGGGTGTCGGGGTGTCGAGATAGTTCGATCGGGATCCCCGTGACTGCCGGGCCTGACGCCTGCCCGCGGGCAGGCCATGCGGCCGCTCTACGCCCCGCACATAGCGAAACTCAAGGACCGAGTGGACACCTCCGCCGATTTCGTCCAGGGCGGCGGTGAGCTCGGCCCGCCATCGCATCCTGGGCCGCACTCCCATGGCCGTCAGCAGCGCAATATGAGTTGTACGGCGTCGCTCGCATGCGGCCACGGTCCAGGCCAGCGCGTCGTCGAAGCAGGCCGAGGCCTCGGCCAGATCAAGGACCGTCTCCTCGACCCTGGTCCGCGGCGGGACCCGTACGGGATGCCGCGCCGTCGCCAGCCTGGCGGACCGGTGAACGATGACGCGGGGCGCGGTGGCGCTGCGCTCGGCCCCGGATACCTTGAACTGCTGCTGCGACGACACAGTCACATGGATCGCGGCGATCCGGGTGTCGGTGAGGCCGTCCAGTTCCGCGGCCGTCTGGTAGCTCAGGGCCGCACCCGGACCAGCCCGCAAGACAGCACCCCACATGTGGCTCTCCCGCTCCGGCCGGCCGGTGAAGGTGGCGTAGATCCCTCGGTAGAGCGGCTGCCAGCGACCCTGGCGTAACCGGCGGTCAATAAGGCTCGGGTCCAGGCCGACCGCTGGCGCCTGCCAGCGCGCGATCACGCCGCCCTGCTCCTCGAGCAGCTGCTGACAGCTCTCGCTGAGGAAGACAGGCATGCGGCCATCCTTCGCCGCCTCGGCCCGCCCAGCTCATGCGATAGCCACCCTGTGGACGCCCCCTCGAACCCAGCCAGCCTGTGGACAGCCTCTCTGGCCGTTCGTTATCACGCGGAGTTCTCATTCATAGTCGCTGAGACCTCCCCGTGATCATGAACGGAGCAAGGGCGCCAGCTGGCGGGCGGCGGCCAGCGGGCCGGGCTGGCCGGCGTCGTCGCGGATGTGCAGCGCGATGTGGTCGGCGCCCGCGTCGCGGAACTCCCCGAGGCGCGCGGTCACCGTGGCCGGGTCGCCCCAGATCACTAGCTCGTCGACGAGGCGGTCGCTCAGCGCCTCGACCTCGGCGTCGGCGAAGCCCATCCGGCTGAAGCTGGCCCGGTAGCCGGGGACGCCCGACAGGAAGCGCAGCGGAGCCCGCGCGGTCTCCCGAGCCCGGCCGGCGTCGGTGTCGAGCACCACCATCAGGTCGATGACCAGCGTGGCCTGCTCACCCAGCAGCGCCCGCGCCGTACGCACGTAGGCGGGCGTGACCAGCAGCAGGATGGCCCCGGCGGCTCGGTCTCTGGCCAGCTCGAGCTTGCGCGGGCCCAGCGCGGCCAGGATCAGCCGGCTGGCCGGCACGTCGAGCCGGTCCAGGTAGTCGCTCAGCGCCGGGATCGGCCGGGGTCCCTGCGGGCCGCCCAGCCCGGCCACGAACCGGCCCGGCGCGCTGGCCTCCAGCTCGGCGTAAAGCTGGCTGACCGCGGCGGGCTCGTAGACACCCGCGGGGATGATGGCCGACCCGACCCGCGCCGACCGGGTGGCCGCGGCGATCTCGGCCAGCCGGCTGAGGCGGTCGATCTGGCCGCCGGGCAGCCAGATGGTGCCGTAGCCGAGCGTCTCCAGCTCGGCGGCCTCGATGCGGTGGGCGCCGTCGGCCGAGACGTCGAGCACCACGCCGAAGGACCCGAGATCGAGCTTGGTCATCGTCAGCCTCCTGGGCCCGACGCTACGACCTCAACCGGACTTGAGGTCAACGCGCGATGTCCCGCTCCAGCAGCACGGCGCTGTGCCAGGGGCCGTCGAAGTCCCGCCGGCCTACCTCGCGGAAGCCCAGCCGGCCGTAGTAACGGCGCAGGCCGGGGTTGGCCGCCACGCAGTCCAGCCGCAGCACGGTGACGCCGGCCCGGCGGCCCTGCGCCTCGGCCCAGTCCAGCAGCCCGGCGCCCAGCCCGTGGCCGGCGTGGGCGCGGTCGATGACCAGCCCGTGCACGTAGACGGCGGGCCGGTCGTCGCCCCAGACCGGGTCGGACCACAGCAGCCGCAGCGCCGCGCGCATCAGGCCGCCTGCGCAGGCCACGTGCCACTGGCCCGCCGCGACCTGTCCCTGCACGTCGGCCAGCGATACCTCGCCGGGGTGCCACTGCTCGATGCCGCGCTCGGCCAGCCAGCGCTCGGCCGCCATGCGCAGGCCGAGGATGGCCGCCGCGTCGTCCGGGCTGGCCGGCCGCACGTCCGCCGGCCGCACGTCCATCGGCCCCACGGTAGCGTCCCGCCGGGGCGGGAAGGATGGGCCCATGACGTCGCGACCGCCGCTGGCCGAGCAGCTGGACCTGGCGCCGCATCCGGAGGGCGGCTGGTTCCGGCAGACCTGGCGCGCGCCAGTGATCTTCGAGCCGGCGGGCTACGACGGGCCGCGGCAGGCGGCGACCGCGATCTACTTCGTGCTGTACCCCGGTGAGGAGTCGCGCTGGCACGTGGTCCGCTCGGACGAGCTGTGGCTGTGGCACCGCGGCGGGCCGCTGGACCTGCGGCTCGGCGGCGCGGGCGACGAGCCCGGCCCGGAGAGCCCGGTGCGGCTCGGCGCGGACCTGGACGCGGGCCAGCGGCCGCAGGCGCTGGTGCCGGGCGGGGTCTGGCAGCGGGCCGTGCCCGCGGGCACCGAGCCGGTGCTGGTCAGCTGCGTGGTGGCGCCGGGCTTCGACTTCGCCGACTTCCGCCTGCTCTAGCCATTAGCCCGAGTACAGCTCGGTGAGCATGGCGATCGCCGCGTGCGTGGACGGGTGCGGGTCGTGCCGGCGCCAGATGAGCTGGACGGCCACCGGCGGGGCGTCGCGCAGCGGCCGGAACACGATGCCGTCCCGGCGGTACTGCGTGACCGTGCCCTCGGTGGTGATGCCGACGCTGCGGCCGGTCGCGATCACCGCGAGCCAGTCGTCGATGTCCTGGGTGTGCTCGATCGCGGGCCGCGTGCCGTCCGGCCACAGCTCGGGGGTGGTGGTGCCGGTCCGCCGGTCGATGAGCAAGGTCCGCTGGCCGATCTCGGCCAGCGCGACGGACCGGCGCCGGGCCCAGGGGTCGTCGGCGGCCAGCGCGCAGTAGCGCCGTTCGTGGCCGACGACGGCGCTGGCGAAGCGGTGCTCGTCGACCGCGGTGCGCACCACCGCGAGATCGCACGTGCCCTCGGCCAGTCCGCCGGTGGCGGAGTTGGTGCGCACCAGGTGCAGCTCGACGTCGGGATACCGGGCCGCCCAGCGGCGCTGGAACTCCGCGGTGTGCCGGCCGATGGCCGACCAGGCATGGCCCAGGCGCAGCCGGGTGTGCCCGGTGGTGGCCTCGGCCACCAGGTCATCGGCCTCGGCCAGCAGGTGCCGGGCCCGGGCCAGGACCTGGACGCCGGCCGTGGTCGGGGTGACGCTCCGGCTGGTCCGGTGCAGCAGCCGGGCCCCGAGTACCTCCTCCAGCGCGATCAGGGCCCGGGACACCGCCGCCTGGGAGATGCCCAGCTCGATGGCGGCGTCGGTGAAGCTGCCCGAGTCCACGATGGCGACCAGGCAGCGCAGGTGCCGCAGCTCAAGGTCCATGCGTTAAGCGTATAGATGGCCTCGTGCATGCATTTTGCGCATGCGCCAGGCCGGCGCATGCTTCCAGGCATGACCACCCCAGGCAGGCAGCAGGCGGCGGGCATGGCCCTGATGACCGGCAGCGCGCTGGCCAACCAGGCCGGCGCGGCCACGGCGGCGCTGGCCTTCCCCGCGCTCGGGCCGGCCGGGGTGGTGGCCGTGCGGCAGTGGGTGGCCGCGGTGGTCCTGGTCGCGGTCGGGCGTCCGCGGGTGCGCTCGTTCACCTGGGCCCAGTGGTGGCCGGTGCTGGCCCTGGCGGTGGTCTTCGCCACCATGAACCTGTCGCTGTATACGGCGATCGACCGGATCGGGCTCGGCCTGGCCGTGACCCTGGAGTTCCTGGGGCCGCTCGCCGTGGCGCTGGCCGCCTCGCGCCGCCTGACCGACCTGGGCTGCGCGCTGGTCGCCGGCGGCGCCGTCCTGGTGCTGGCCCGCCCGCAGCCGACCACTGACTACCTGGGCATCGTGCTCGGCCTGGTGGCCGCCGTCTGCTGGGCCTCCTACATCCTGCTCAACCGGATCGTCGGCCGCCGGCTGCCGGGCGCGCAGGGACCGGCCGCCGCGGCCGGGGTCTCGGCGCTGCTGTACATCCCGGTGGGGATCGTGGTCCTGCTGCACACTCATCCGGCGCTCCGCGACCTCGGCGAGGCGGCCGCCGCGGGCATCCTGTGCTCGGCCATCCCGTTCCTGTCCGACATGCTGGCCCTGCGCCGGGTCTCGACCCGGTTCTTCGGGGTGTTCATGAGCGTCAACCCGGTCGTGGCGGCGCTGGCCGGCCTGGTCGTCCTGAGCCAGTCGCTGGCCTGGGTCCAGTGGCTGGCCATCGCGGCCATCGTGGCCGCCAACGCCGTCAGCGTGGCGCTCCGGCCCGCCCCGGTCGCGACTGACCCCCCGCCGGGCCGGGCCGCCGGTGTAGCAGCCGGTCACCGGGGTATCACCGGCTGAAGCGGGCAGCAACCGGGGGAGCCATGGCTAAGAAGACCGAGACGATCGAGCACCGCATTTGTGACCTTTGCGGTCAGGAGATCCTCCCCGAGGAGGTCGCTACGCTGCATCGCAGCGACAACAAGTTCTCCGCGGCCAAGATGGCCGCGATCGGCGCGCTGGGCACGCAGCCCGGCCAGCCGCACGTGGACGTCTGCCCGGCCTGCCGCAAGCGCCCGGTCAGCGACGTGCTTGACCTGATGTACCCCGCGCCTAACTAACCTGGGCAGAATGGGCCTCCGGCCCCGTGCCAGACTGATCCTGGCCGCTGAACGGAGGCATGCATGACCGGCCCGCAGGAACCGCCTGGCGTGGACCCGTCCCGGCCCAGCCCGGCACGCGTCTATGACTACCTGCTGGGCGGCAGGCAGAACTTCGAGTCGGACCGGGCCGCGGCCGAGCTGCTCAAGTCGCGCGCGCCCGAGCTGGTCGACTCGGCCTGGGCCAACCGCGGCTTTCACCAGCGGGCCGCCACGTGGATGGCCAGGCGGGGCGTCCGCCAGTTCATCGACATCGGCTCCGGGCTGCCGACCGTCGGCAACACCCACGAGGTGGTCCGGCGCGTCGCCCCCGAGGCTCGCGTGGTCTACGTCGACAGCGACCCGCTGGTGCTGGCCCACGGCGGCGACCTGCTGCGCGACGACCCGGCTAGCCGGGTGATCCTGGCCGACATGCGCGACCCGGACGCCGTGCTCGGCCATCCCGACCTGCGCGCCCTCATCGACTTCAGCCAGCCAGCGGCCTGCTGCTCACCGCGGTGCTGCACTTCGTCGCCGACGAGAGCGACCCGCAGGCGCTGGTCAAGCAGTACCTGGCCGCGCTGGCGCCGGGCAGCTACCTGGCCCTGTCGCACATGACCAACGACCACAAGCCGCCGCAGGCCATCCAGGTGCTGGCCGAGGTCGGCCAGCGCGCCGCGGGCGGCGCCTTCCACCGCACCAAGGACGAGGTCCGCGCGTTCTTCGACGGGCTCCGGCTCGTCGCGCCTTACCCCGGCGCCGACCTGGACGTGACCTGGGTCGGGCTGTGGGGCTGCGAGGATCCGGTCCTGGCCGACTCCGACGGCTCCCGCTGGCTGTACTGCGGCGTGGCCGAGAAGTAGCTCAGCGGCGGACCGAGCGGACCGAGCGGGCCCGGTAGGCCGTCACCCGGGCCCGGCTGGCGCAGCGCGCGGAGCAGTAGCGGCGCGGCGAGCCGCCGCCCGTGGCCGCGAACGGGGCCGCGCAGCCCGGCGCCGCGCACAGGCCGCCCGGCACCGCCTGCCTGCCGGCCAGGACCGTGGCCAGGCCGGCCGCCGATGACGCGGCGAACCAGTCCGCCCACGCGGCGTCGTCCTCCCGGTCCACGTGCACGTGCCAGGCCGTCCCGTCGTGGCGGCTCAGCCGGGGCGGCCCGGCCGACGCCGCCAGGAGCTCGTTGAGCAGCCGCGCCGCCGTGCCGGCATCCGGCGCGGCGAACACCTGCCGCAGCGCGGCCGCCACCCGCCGGAGCCCGGCCAGGTCGGCGTCGGTGATCGTGATCGGCTCCGGCTCGCCGAAGTCGCGCAGCAGCGCCGCCACCTCGCTGGCGCCCGCCGGCGGCCCGCCGGCCAGCGGGCCGGTCAGCAGGCCGGTCAGCGCGGCCGCTCGCTCGGCCGCCGCCGCGGGATCGGTGAACTCAGCCGCCATGCGGCCAGTGTAACGTCTAGATTCGATGAGCCGTTACAGGCTGGGTACTTACCTGGCCGGAGCCACCGTCGCGCGGACCGCTGATGAGATGTCCGGGCCCGCGCTGCTGCTGCTCGGCCTGGCCGTGACCGGGTCGGCCCGCACCGCCGCGCTGCTCTACGCCGCCCTGACCATCGCCGGCGGCTGCGGCGGCCCGCTGTTCGGCGTCCTGCTGGACCGCAGCGCGGCCCCGGGCCGGGTGCTCGCCTGGGCGCTGGCCGGCTACGCCGCCGGCCTCGGCGTGGTCGCCGTCAGCCTCGGTCACCTGCCCCTGATCGCGGTGGCCGTCCTGGCGGCCGCGGCCGGCTTCCTGGCCCCGTCCCTGACCGGCGGCTGGACCTCGCGGCTGCCCGGCATCCTGCCCGCGCCGCGGCTGGCCCGCGGCTACGCACTCGACGTCAGCACCTACTCGGCCGCCGCCCTGATCGGGCCCGCCCTGGCCGGCCTGGTCGCCGCCGCGGCCGGGGTCGGCTGGGCCGTGGCCGTCGTCGTGGCCCTGCTGCTGCTCGGCGCGCCCGCCGCCTGGCTGCTGCCCCGGCCCGAGCCCGCCGGCCGCCAGGCCGCCAGGGGGTCGGTGCTGTCCGACCTGCGGGCCGGGTTCGGCGCCATCGCGAGCGTTGCGTCCCTGCTGCGCATCACCGCCTGCTCGGTGATCGCCTACGTCGGGGTCGGCATGCTCGTCGTCGCCTGCCCGCTGCTCGGCCAGCGCCACCTCGGCGGCGCCGACCGCGGCGCCCTGCTGCTGTCCCTGCTCGCCGCGGCCTCCCTGGCGGCCAACGCCGTGCTGTCCCGCTGGCCGCCCCGCCTGTCTCCGGACACCCAGTTCGCCGTGGCCACCGGGCTGGCCGGCCTGGCCTACCTCGGCCTGGCCCTCGCGCCCGCGGCCGGCTGGGTGATCGCCGCCGTCGCCCTGGCTGGCGTGGCCGACGGGCCGCAGCTCACCGCCGTGTTCTCGGTCCGTCACCGCGAGGCCCCGGCGCGGCTGCGGGCCCAGGTCTTCACCACCGCCGCCAGCCTGAAGATCGCGGCCGGCGCCCTCGGCACCGCGCTGGCCGGCCACCTGGCGGGATCTCCGGCCGCGGTGCTCGCAGTGGCGGCGGCCACTCAGGCTGTCGCCCTGGTCGCCTTCGCCCTCATCAACGGCCCGCGGAAATGCCTGGCCATAATCGCGGCCGGGAAATACCGTCGCTATGGTGAGGGTGCTGTCAGTCAATGTGGGTCGTCCGCGGCCCAATCCGTGGAAGGGCATCAGGTCGACGGGGATTGACAAGCGTCCCGTCGAGGGCCCGGTCGCCGTCATGGCGCCGGGGCCCATGGGCGACGGCACGGTCGGCCTGGCCGGGGACCGGGTCTATGACGTGCGCAATCACGGCGGCACCGACCAGGCGGTCTACGCCTACGCCAGGGAGGACCTGGATGGATGGGCGACGGAAATGGGCCTGGCGCTGCGCAATGGCGTATTCGGGGAGAACCTGACCACGGCCGGCGTCGCCGTGAACGACGCGCTTATCGGTGAGCGCTGGCGGATCGGGGCGGACGTGATCCTCGAGGTGTCGTGCCCGCGGATCCCGTGCGGGACCTTCCAGGGGTGGATGGGCCGCCAGGGCTGGATCCGGCGGTTCACCCAGGCCGCCCGGCCGGGCGCGTACCTCCGGGTGATCGAGCCCGGCGACATCCAGGCCGGTGATCCGGTCGAGATCGTGCACCGGCCGGACCATGACGTCACCGTGGCCATGACCTTCCGTGCGCTCACGCTGGAGGACGATCTGCTGCCGCGGCTGCTGGTCGCCACGGCGCTGCCGGCCGGCATTATCGAGCTGGCCGGGCGCCGGACGACGGCGTAACCCGCCCGGCTGGCGCACCGCGGTGGCCAGCGCCCGGTGCCGTCGGGACGACCAGATTCCGGCACCTGGGGCCCTGGCAGGCAAATATTTACTAAATCCTGCGGCCAAAGCGTTATCTCTACACACTTCCGCCCCCCAAGCCGGACAACGTATAAATTCCGCTAAGGAGGTGCCCTATGAACAAAATCACAGCATCGGCGAGCCCGGTCGGAGGCCGCCTGCTCAAGTGGGGCGGCCTGGCGGGCGCGGCAGCCCTGGCCATCGCCGCCGCTGGCTGCGGCACGAGCAGTTCCAGCCCCTCGTCTCACACCAGCACGCAGGCCGCCAAGGCGGGCGG
The DNA here is from genome assembly GCA_963822485.1 of uncultured Actinomycetota bacterium. GTDB lineage: Bacteria > Actinomycetota > Actinomycetes > Streptosporangiales > Streptosporangiaceae > DASUBV01. Next base: position 959,581 of record CAWGHW010000037.1, on the reverse strand, counting down.
CACGTTCACCATCCTGGCGAACTCGTCGTTCGGCGTGGCGGACCCGGCGCAGAACTACACGCTGGAGGAGTGGCAGCTGCTGATCGACACCCACGACGGACTCGTGGGTTTCGCGCACGTCGGCGGCCTGGCCGGCACCAAGATCGTGCCCGACCTGGCCACGTCGATCCCGACCCCCACCAACGGCGGCAAGACCTACCTGTTCCACATCCGGACTGGGATCAAGTTCTCCAACGGCCAGACGCTCCAGCCCAGTGACTTCGTCACCACTTTCGAGCGCCAGTTCACCGTGCCCGGCCCGACCGCGTTCTACAGCCACATCGTGGGCGCGAACAAGTGCAGCACCAAGGGCTGCGACCTCAGCAAGACCGGCGTGATCGCCAACAACTCGGCCCACACCCTGACCATCAACCTGACCCAGCCCGACCCGGAATTGATGGACCAGCTCGCGCTGCCGTTCGCCTACGCGGTGCCGTCCGGCACGTCGATGAAGCTGACCGGCAACAAGGTCGCGCCGGGCACCGGCCCGTACATGTGGAAGTCGTACAACCCGAACCAGGCCGCGGTGCTGGTCCGCAACCCCTTCTTCCACGTCTGGAGCGCGGTGGCCCAGCCGGCGGGCTACCCCAACGAGATCATCGAGAAGTACGGGCTGCCGGTCTCCGACGAGGTGACCGAGGTCCAGAACGGCCAGGCCGACGAGGTCTTCGACGGCGACCAGATCCCGTCTGACCAGCTCACCCAGCTGAACAGCACCAAGTACGCCGGCCAGGTCCACGTGAACACGCTGACCGCCGACTGGTACTTCGCGCTGAACACCCGGCGGGCGCCGTTCAACAACCTGCAGGCCCGGCAGGCCATCAACTACGCGGCCAACCGGTCGGCGTACGTCAAGATCGCGGGCGGTCCGTCGCTGGCCGTTCCGGCCTGCCAGATCCTGCCGCCCAACTTCCCCTCTTACACGCCCTACTGCCCGTACACCACCGGGTCGCAGACCACCTGGTCCGGGCCCAACGTGGCCAAGGCCAAGCAACTGGTCAAGGCGTCGGGCACGGCCGGGGACAAGGTCGTGGTGGACGGCACCACCGACCAGGTGGGCAAGGCGCTGGTCGAGCAGATGGTCTCGGACCTGGACTCGATCGGCTACAAGGCCAGCTCGCAGCTGCTGACCGCCAGCATCCAGTACCCGTTCGTGCAGAACTCGACGAACTCCGGCAAGTGGAACGTCGGCTGGTCGGCCTGGTACCAGGACTACCCGGCCCCGTCGGACTTCCTGAACGTCCTGCTGGGCTGCGGCAGCATCCACGCCAACAGCGACGCCAGCCCGAACATCGCGGCGTTCTGCGACAAGTCCGTTCAGACGCAGATCACCAAGGCTGAGTCCATCGAGGCCACCGACCCATCGGGTGCGGCCAAGATCTGGACCCAGGTCGATCACGCGGACACCATGCAGGCCCCCTGGGTCAACATGTACAACCCGAAGCAGATCGACTTCCTGGCCAAGAGCGTCCACGGCTACGAGTGGAACCCGCAGTGGTACATCCTGATCGACCGAATGTGGCTGAAGTAGTTCGCCAGCTTCAGGCCGGGCCGGCAACGGCCCGGCCTGGGGCGGTCCACATGAAAGCGGCCTCATGGCCGCGGTAACTGATCAGGTCGACCGGCCCGCGGAGCTGCTGCCGGCGGTCGTCAGCCGCAATCCGTGGGCGCTGGCCTGGCGCAGGCTGCGGCGCAACCGCGTCGCCCTGGCTGCGCTGGGCCTGTTCCTGCTCATCGTGATACTCAGCCTGCTCGCGCCGGTCTACGCGCACGACGTGGCGCACGTGAACCCGTTCGTGCCGAACCTGAACGGCACCACGGTCATCCACGGCAAGAACGTGCCGGTGATTCAGCAGGGCGGCGGCGCCCTGCGCCTGGGGGAGACCCCCATCGGCCCCACCTGGGACGTGCACCACTACTTCCTGGGCGCCGACAACCTGGGCCGGGACGTGGCCGCGCTGCTGCTGTACGGTGGCCGGGCCTCGCTCCAGATCGGCATCGCCTCGGCGGTCATCTGCTCCGTGGTGGCCACGCTGGTCGCGCTCATCGCCGGGTTCTTCGGCGGACTGGTGGACACCCTGCTGTCCCGGCTCATGGACATCATCTGGGCGTTCCCGGTCTACCTGCTGGCCATCTCGATCTCGACCGAGCTGCTGACCCACTCCAACGGCTTCCAGATCGGGCCGCTGCGGGTGTCGCCGGCCAGCCTGTGGACGCCGACGATCATCATCGCGTTCATCTACGTGCCGTACGTGTACCGGCCCGCCCGCGGCCAGGTGCTGTCGGTGCGGAACAAGGAGTTCGTGGACGCGGCGATCGCGCAGGGCGCGGGCAACCTGCGGCTGATCTTCTCCGACATCCTGCCCAACGTCATCTCGACCATCATCGTGCTGCTCCCGCTGATGATCGCGACCACGATCCTGACCGAGTCGGCGCTGTCCTTCCTGTCCATCGGGGTCCAGCCGCCCAACGCGAGCTGGGGCACGATCATCAGCGACGGCCAGCAGCTGCTCTACACCCGGCCCTGGGTTTCCCTGGCGCCGGGCATCATGATCGTGCTGACGGTGCTGGCCCTGAACGTCCTGGGTGATGGCGTCCGCGACGCGCTCGACCCGCGGGCCAAGCTGCGAGTGGAGAAGTGACCCCGTGCTGACGTTCATCGTGCGCCGGTCGCTGTGGACCGTGCTGGTCATGTTCGTGATCACCGTGCTGGTGTTCATCATCTTCTTCAAGACCCCGGGCGTGGACCCGGCCCGGGCCATCGCCGGCCGCAACTCCAGCCCGCAGATCCTGGCCGAGATCCGGGCCCAGTTCGGGCTCAACCGGCCGCTGCCGGTGCAGTACGGCCTGATGATGAAGCGGCTGTTCGTCGACCGCAGCCTGGTGTCCTACTCCAACCAGGGCCAGCTGGTCGTGCCGGAGATCTTCGCCGCGGCGCCCGCCACGCTCTCGCTGGTGTTCGGCGCCGCGCTCATCTGGGTCGTGGTGGCCATCATCATGGGCGTGGCCGCGGCCGTGCTGCGCGGCACGCTGCTCGACCCGCTGCTGATGATCATCGCGCTGATCGGCGTGTCCACGCCGGTGTTCTGGCTGGGGCAGGTGGCCAACCTGGTCTCCCAGGGCGGGCTGCATAACACCATCCTGTTCAGCTGGGTGCCGCCGCTCGGCTACACCCCGCTCACCTCCAACCCGCTGCACTGGTTCGAGGGCCTGGTGCTGCCCTGGATCACGCTGTCGATCCTGTACATCGGGTTCTACGCCCGGGTGCTGCGGGCCAGCGTGCTCGAGGTGCAGAACGAGGACTACGTCCGCACCGCGCGGGCCAAGGGACTCACCGAGCGGCGGGTGCTGACGCGGCACACCCTGCGCAACTCCATGATCACGTTCGTCAGCCTGTTCGGCCTGGACTTCGGCGCCCTGGTCGGCGGGGGCGCCATCCTGACCGAGGTCGTCTTCGGGATCCACGGCGTGGGCTTCCTGACCTACCAGGCGCTGACCAACCTCGACCTGCCCACGATCATGGCCACGGTGGTGTACGGGGCGTTCTTCATCGTCCTGGCCAACACCCTGGTCGACGTCGCCTACGCCTGGCTCGACCCGAGAGTGCGGCCCACCTGATGACCGATCCCCTGCTTGAGGTCCGCGACCTCAAGGTCTCCTTCCGCACCGACGACGGCCTGGTCCGGGCCGTCGACGGCGTCTCACTCACGCTCGCCGAGGGCGAGACGCTGGGCATCGTCGGGGAGTCGGGCTCGGGCAAGAGCGTGACCATGATGTCGGTCATGCGGCTGATCACCGACCCCAACGCCCAGTTCTCCGGCGAGGTCTTCTACAAGGGCCGCGACCTGATGAAGCTCAACCAGGGCCAGATCCGCTCCATCCGCGGCTCCGGCATCGGGATGATCTTCCAGGACCCGATGACCTCCCTCAACCCGGTGTACAAGGTCGGCTGGCAGATCGCCGAGCAGATCCGGGCCCACGAGCAGGTGTCCGCCGCCGCGGCGCGCGACCGCGCCATCCAGCTGCTCGCCTCGGTCGGCATTCCGAACGCGGCCAGCCGCGTCGACAACTACCCGCACCACTTCTCCGGCGGCATGCGGCAGCGGGTCATGATCGCCATGGCGGTGTCCTGCAACCCCGACGTGCTGATCGCCGACGAGCCCACCACCGCGCTGGACGTCACCATCCAGGCCCAGATCCTCAAGCTGATCCGCAAGCTCAAGGAGGACTTCGGCACCGCGGTCGTGCTGATCACCCACGACATGGGCGTGGTCGCCGACATGGCCGACCGGATCGCGGTGATGTACGCCGGGAAGATCATCGAGCAGGGCACCGGGCGGGACCTGTTCTACGACCCGCAGCACCCCTACACCTGGGGCCTGCTCGGCTCCATCGCGCGGCTGGACCGGCCGCGGCCGCGGCGGCTGGCCGCCATCCCCGGCCTGCCGCCCTCGCTGCTGCGCCTGCCCCAGGGCTGCGCGTTCAGCGACCGCTGCGCGCACCGCTTCGACCTGTGCGCCACCCAGCCCGAGCTCAGCGCCAGGACTGGCACGGCCCACCTGGACGCCTGCCACCTCAGCCCGCAGCAGAAGCAGGAGCTGCGGGTGGCGACCATCCACCCCGAGCTGATCGCGGAGGCGCCGTGACCACCAGCAGCGCTAGCCCGACGGCGAGGTCCTGCTCCGCGCCGACCACCTGGTCAAGTACTTCCCGATCCGCCAGGGCGTCGTGCTCCAGCGCGAGGTGGGCCGGGTGCACGCGGTCGACGACGTCAGCTTCGAGCTGCGGGCGGGCGAGACGCTCGGGCTGGTCGGCGAGTCCGGCTGCGGCAAGTCCACCCTGGCCCGGTGCATCGTCCGGCTGTACGACATCACCAGCGGCTCGCTGTTCTTCGACGGCCAGGACATTTCCCAGGCCTCGCGGCGCCGGCTCCGGCCGGTCCGCCGGAACCTGCAGATCGTGTTCCAGGATCCGTACGCCTCGCTCAACCCGCGCAAGCGGGCGGGCGCCATCATCGGCGACCCGATGCACATCCACCGGCAGGGCAGCGGCGAGGAGATCAAGCGCCGGACGCTGGAGCTGCTCGAGCTGGTCGGCCTGTCGTCAGAGCACGTGAACCGGTACCCGCACGAGTTCTCCGGCGGCCAGCGCCAGCGGATCGGCGTGGCCAGGGCGCTGGCCCTGAATCCCAAGCTGATCATCGCCGACGAGCCGGTCTCGGCCCTGGACGTGTCCATCCGGGCCCAGGTCATCAACCTCCTGGATGACCTCCAGGAAGAGCTGAACCTGACCTACATCTTCATCGCCCACGACCTGGGCGTGGTCCGGCACGTGTCGGACCGGATCGCGGTCATGTACCTGGGCAAGATCGTGGAGATCTCGCCGGCCGAGGAGCTGTACCAGCGGCCCGTGCACCCCTACACCGAGGCGCTGCTGTCGGCCGTGCCCATCCCCGACCCCGACCTGTCGGCTAGCCGCCAGCAGATCGTGCTCGAGGGTGACGTGCCCAGCCCCATCGACCCGCCGTCGGGCTGCCGGTTCCATCCCCGCTGCCGGTTCGCCACCGAGATCTGCCAGACGACCGAGCCGCCGCTGGTCCAGCACGGCAGCCCGGACCACCTGGCCGCCTGCCATCACCCGCTGAGCCCGGCCGCCGGGCTGGCCGCGGTGCCGGCCGCGGTCAGCGTGAGCACCCCCGAGGAGACGGTGTTCTAGGCCGCATCGGCGCCCGCGGATTTGTTAGTGAATCTCTAACAAATGTCGCAGGGTGACGGTCGTGCCCGTCCGCGCAGACTGCTGGGCGCCGAGCATGATGGCGAGCGTGCGCAGGCCGACGCTGGCATCGGGCTGTGGCTGGTGGCCAGCCCGTATGGCAGCCAGGAACTCGCGCAGCATCGGCGCGTTGAGGTCGGGGCCGTAGGGCAGCTCGATCGGGCGGCCGGTCGCCGCGTCCAGGCCGCGGGCGCGCGGGCCGAAGAAGTCCAGGTCCACGGAGCCGAGCGTGCCCGCGACGCTGAGCGTGAGGCCACCCCAGGTCGGCGCGGTGGCCGGGCGGCTCCATGAGCAGTCGATGCCCGCGATGGCGCCGCCCGCGTAGCTGATCATGACCAGGCCGCCGGTCTCGGCGCCGGCCCGGTCGGCGTAAAGCTTGCGGTTGCTCACCGCGGTGACGGTGAGCGGCTCGGCCCCGGTCAGCGCCTCGATCAGGTCCGCGATGTGCACCACGTGGTCGGCGAACGCGCCGCCGCCGGCCAGCTCCGGATCGGCGAACCAGGCCCGCTCGGCGGGCAGCTTCCCGTTGTTGGTGCCGCGGATGCTGACGATGTCGCCCAGCAGGCCCGCGTCGTACTGGGCCCGCAGCCGGGCGAACACGCTGGCGAAGCGTACCGGGAAGGCCATCATGAGCGTCACGCCCGCCGTTCGCGCGGCCTGGGCGATGGCCTGCCCGTCGGCCCAGGTGGTGGCCAGCGGCTTCTCGCACAGGATGTGCGCCCCGCGGCTGGCCGCCAGCTCGACCAGCGGCCGGTGCCGGGCGTTCTCGCTGGTGACCAGGACGGCGTCCGGGCCCCACGCCATCAGCTGGTCGTAGTCGTCGCAGTAGGCCACGTCGAGCTGCCGGGCCAGCTCGGCGCCGCGGACCTCGCCGGGCGAGTGCGAAGCGGCGGGTTGCGAAGCGGCGGGATGCGGCCCGGGGTCGGCCGCCCGCAGCTCGATATCCGGCTCCTCGCGCAGCAGGCGGACGTAGGAGGCCGCGTGGGTGTGCGCGAACGACATGATGCCGATCTTCATGGCGCTCCGAGGGTCACGGGCCGTAGCTCGGCCGCCGAGCGCAGGGCCGCGTTGGCGATCCGGACGGCCGCCGCGCCGTCGGCCGCGGTCACCCTGGTCGGCGTGCCGTGCCGGATGGCGCCGAGGAAGTCGGCCAGGGCCAGGAAGTACGGGTCCTGCGCCGGGTCGGTCCGCGGCACCGCCTCGCCGCGGGCCGGCCCGGCGGGCCGGGCCGGGGGCCAGATCGGCCACGAAGCCCTGCTCGGCCGCCCGGTCGTACTCCAGCGTCCCGCCCGTCCCGGCCGCGAAGTACCCCGTGGTGAACCGCAGGTGCGCCGCGCCCCAGACGCCCGCCACGTGGGTGATCGCGCCCGAGGCGTGGGTGAGCAGCACGTGCGCGGCCTCCGCCCGATGGTTCCCGTCGCCCCGCCGGGTCCAGGTCGCGCTGACCTGGGTCACCTCCCCGGCCACCCAGCGGGCGATGTCCAGGTCGTGGATCATCATGTCCAGCACGACGCCGCCCGATAGCTCCAGGTCGGCGAACCAGGCCGACCGGACCGGGAACGCGCCCGACCGGTAGAAGCGCAGCACGGCCAGCTCGCCCAGCCGCCCGTCGCGGACCGCCGACTGGAGGCGCTGGTAGGCCGGGAAGTAGCGCACCACATGATTCGGGTACAGGTGATGCCGCGTCCGCATGGCCAGCGAGACCAGCTCGGCGGCCTGCTCATCAGTGCGGGCGAGCGGCTTCTCGCAGATGACGTCCAGCCCGGCCTGCAGCGCCTGCCGGGCCAGCGGGTAGTGCGTGTGCGTCGGGCTGACCAGGTCCACGACCTGGGCCCAGTCCAGCAGCTCGTCCAGGCTGGCCGCCACGGTGCCGCCGTGCGCCGCGACCAGCTCGTCCGCCCCGGCCTCGGAGTAGACCCGGACCTCCGCCCCGAGGCGCAGCAGGTGCGGCAGGTGGTTGTGGCTGATGACCCCGGCGCCGACCAGACCCACCCGCATAGCCGATTCCTATCAGATGGACCGCGGGCCGCCGCCCCCCGCCAGCGCTTCCCCGGACTCCCCGGGCGCAGGATAAGGACGACCGCCACCCCCGCGATCAGGTACGCCGGCCCCTGGGCAGCCAGCACCGGGATGATGCCGACCGACTGGCCCGCGAACCCGGCCGTTATTGTTCCCGCGACCGTAGCCGCCCCCTCGACCGCGCCCAGCGCGCCGAACACCCGGCCGCGGTGGCTGTCGGCGGTGGCCCGCTGGAGCAGCGTGAAACCGCCCGCCAGCGTCAGCGCGCCGGGCACCCCGACCACGACCATGCAGACCACGGCCGGCCAGACGGCCACGTAGCCCAGCGGGTACAGGAACAGGACCAGGTCCACCGCGCCGAACGCCACCGCTCCCCAGCCGAACAGCAGCGCCGGGCGGGCCCGGCGGCCCAGCGCCGCGGCGATCAGCCCGCCGCCGATGCCGCCCACCGCCTGGGCCGACATGATGAAGCCGTAGTCCGGCCCGCTGCCGTGCAGCACCGACCGCACGAACGGCGCGAACAGCGTGCCCATGATGCCCTCGCCGACGCAGGTGACGGCCAGGAAGACCAGCACCACCCGCAGCACCCGCTGCCCGACCGCCACCCGCAGCCCGTCGGCCCACTCGGCGCGCAGCCCGCTCAGCCCGCTCAGCCGCATGAGCCGGGCCGCGACGGCGTGCCGCGGGGCCAGCGGGAGCCGGGCGAGGAGCACCGCCGCCAGCAGGAAGCTGGCCACGTCGGTGACCGTCAGCGCGGTGATACCGCCCGCCGCGGCCAGCAGGCCGCCCGCCGCCGAGCCCGCCAGCCGCGACACGTCGCCGACCTGGCCGCTGAGCGCGTTGGCCGTGACCAGGTGGTCGTCGGCCACCAGCACCGGGATGACCGACTGCTGGGCCGGGGTGAAGAACTGCTGCACGCAGCTCTCAGCAGCGACGACCAGGTAGATGATCCAGACCTGGCTGGCCCGGTGCACCGCGAGCAGGGGCAGCAGGCCCGCCGCCAGCAGCAGGTTGGTGACGATCATGGTGCGCTTGCTGTCCCACCGGTCGACGAACACGCCCGCCAGCGAGCTGAGCGCGATCTGCGGGACGAACGAGGCCAGCAGCATCACCGCCGACGCCAGCGTCGAGCCGGTGAGCACGTAGATGTAGTAGGCCAGGCCCACCCGCAGGATCCAGTCGCCGGTCACCGAGACCACCCCGGCGCCGAGCAGCAGCCGCAGGCCGGGCTGGCCCAGCGCGCGCCGGATCGCGTTCACCGCTCGCTCGCGGTCGGGTCGCGCGGCACCACGAACAGGCTGAAGTCCACCGGCACCGAGCCCGCGGGCCGCGACTCCAGGTCGTCCAGCGGCCGTTCCTCAATGTACGTCTGCAGCAGCTGGTCCATCGCGCTGACCAGCCCGGCCAGCTCGTCCTCGGTCAGGTAGATCGTGGAGCGGCCCAGCCCCGAGTGCTCCCGCCAGCCCGCGGACCAGCTCGCCCGCCGCTCCTGCCAGTCCAGGAAGCCCTCCAGCGCGCGCTCCGCCGCGACCTGCTCGTAGACCGCCACCGCGGCCGCGCCGCCCGGCTTCGCGTCCAGCCCCTCCAGGCTGATCGAGGTGGACACCAGCCGCCACGGCCGCTCCCGGTTGTCCGCGCCGCCGACCTGCTCCACGAACCCGTACTTGGCCAGCTGGTGCAGGTGATGCGAGGCCAGCCCGTGGCTGATGCCCAGCTCCCTGGCCGCGTCGGCGGTGGTGATGCGCCCCGCCCGGCCCACGATCGACTGCAGCTCCAGGCGCAGCGGGTGGGCCAGCGCGCGCATGCTGCGCGGGTCGTCCAGCAGCCGCCGCCGCTGCCCGCGCGGCTGGTCCGTGCCGTCTGATTCGGGGGACCCGGCTGATTCCAAGGACATGCTTGGAATGTAGGCGGCGCTTCAGTCACATGTCAAGCAAAGGCTTGGAATACGCTAGAGCAGGCTGTCGAGGAGCCGGTCCAGGAACGCCGCCACGTCCGCGGCCGTGGCTACCTTGACCTTCGGTCCGGGGTCCTCGTCCGGGGACCGCCGCCGGTCCCAGACCGTCGCGCCGCGCAGCCGGTCGCCGCGCAGCTCCACGTGCACCGGCCGCTGCGTGTACTCGCCCAGCGCCGGGTCCACGGCCAGCATGGCGGCCAGCGCGTCGTGGATCACCGCGCCGCGGTAGCCCAGGATCGGCTGGTACACCTGCGCGTAGTAGTTCAGCACCCGGCTGGCCAGCCGGGCCGTGTCGCTGTCGCCCGCCGCCAGCCGGTCCAGCCAGGCGCCGTCCACCGCCGCCGGGTGCGTCGCGTCCAGCGGCACCAGCGTGACCGGCCACGGCGCGCTGAGCACCAGCTCCGCCGCCTCCGGGTCGTGCCAGATGTTGGCCTCGGCGTGGCTGGTGATGTTGCCCGGATGGTCCAGCGCGCCGCCCATGATGACGACCCCGCGGAACCGGGCTGGCAGCTCCGGGTCGAGCAGCAGCGCGATGGCGAGGTTGGTCAGCGGCCCGACCGCCAGCAGCGTCAGCTCGCCCGGCCGCTCCCGGCCCAGCCGCAGGATCTGCTCGGGCGCCGACACGTCGGCTACCTGCCCGCGCGGCTCCGGCAGCCCGCTGTTGCCCAGGCCGTCGTCGCCGTGTATCCCGTGCGCGTACCCCACCGGCTGGGCCATCGGCCGGGCCGCGCCCACCGCCACCGGGACCCCGTCCAGGCCGGCGCATTCCAGCACCCGCAGCGTGTTCCGGGCCCCCACGTCCGGGGCCACGTTCCCGTGCACGGTGCCCACGGCGGCCAGCTCGGCCGCCCCCGTCGCCGCCAGCCGGGCCAGGTACAGCAGGGCCACGGTGTCATCGATCCCGGGATCGCAGTCCAGCAAGATGGCAGTCGTCACGGATCTTCTTTAGCCTGCCCGCTCCGCTTCTGGCAAGCAGGGGCATGTCGCAGGGCGGTGATAGCGTCGAGTCATGAACCCGCAAGACCTCGCCAACCTCGCGCACCTGCGCCGGGCGCGGGATCTCATCGACCGGGAGTACGCTCGCCCGCTCGATGTGCCGACCATGGCCCGGCACGCCTTGATGTCGCCGGCCCACTTCTCGCGGCAGTTCCGGGCGGCCTACGGCGAGACGCCGTACAGCTACCTCATGACCCGCCGGATCGAGCGCGCGATGGCGCTGCTGCGCGGCGGCATGAGCGTGACCGATGCCTGCATGACGGTCGGCTGTACCTCACTCGGCTCGTTCAGCTCGCGCTTCACCGAGCTCGCCGGGGAGACGCCGAGCGCGTACCGCAGCCGGGAGCACGACGCCGTGACCGCGATGCCCCCGTGTCTGGCCATGGCGCAGACCCGGCCGGTCCGGAACCCGCCGACCAAGACAGCGCCGACCAAGACAGTGCCGACCAAGACAGTGCCGAGCAGGAATCAAGAAGCGGGACAGGGGAGTCACCGCCTAGCGTTGGTCACATGAGCATCGCACTCCAGTACTGCCACGTCACCGTCAACGACGTGGACGAGTCGCTCGGCTTCTACCGCGACGCGCTCGGCCTTGAGGTGCGCAACGACGTCGCCTCGGGAGCGTTCCGCTGGGTCACCCTCGGCAGCCCGGACAAGTCGGGCGCTGAGATCGTGATCTCGGAGCCGCACGCCGGCCGGTCCCAGGCCGACGGGGACACCCTCCAGGAACTGCTGACCAAGGGCGTCCTGCCGATGGTCATCTTCCAGGTCGACGACCTCGACGGGGTGTTCGAGAAGGTACGGGCCTGCGGCGCCGAGGTGCTGCAGGAGCCCATGGACCAGCCCTGGGGGCCGCGCGACTGCGCGTTCCGCGATCCCTCCGGCAACATGGTCAAGATCTCGCGGGCGCCGGCCTAGCCGTCGCCGGCCATGGGCCTCTAGCCGCGGGTGGAGACCCGGGTCTAGCCGTGGCTTGATGCGTTCCGCCGTCCCGAGGGCCAGCATGTAAGCATGGGCGAACGCGGACTGCGGCGTAACATCGGCGCGGTGTTCGCCTTGCCGCCCCGCCTGAGCCGGACGGCCGGCTGGATCGGGCTGGCGGCGTTCGCGGTGCCGCTGCTCGCCGGACTGGTGACTCAGGTCGCGGCGAACCCCGCGCGAGCCCTGGCGGGCGCGGTGATCGCGCTGGCCGCCGCGGCGCCGCTGTTCCTGCTCCGGACCCGGTTCACCCTGCCGCTGGCCGCCGTGGCCACGGCGGGCCTGGTGCTGATCGGCACCGGCGACTCGCGCGACGTGGTCTGGATCTCGGCCGTGGTGCTGGCCGCCTGGTCCGCGCTGGCCGGGGGAATCGCGGCCGGGATCGTCTACCGGGCGGCCAGCCTGCTGCTGTTCGGCGCCGAGTACCTGTGGTTCTACCGCGACCCCGGCTGGGCGCCCTGGACGGCCGGGGTGACCGTGGGCCTGTTCGGCGCGGCGCTGATCCAGCGCCAGCTCGTGCTGGTGGAGCAGCTGCGGGCGGCCCAGGCCGGGCTGGCCGAGCTATCCGCGCCGAGGAGCGCAACCGCATCGCCAGGGAGCTGCACGACGTCATCGCGCACAGCCTGACCGTGTCGCTGCTGCACGTGACGAGCGCGCGGCTGGCGGTGGAGCACGACCCTGCCGACGCGGCGCGGGCGCTGGCCGAGGCCGAGCGGCTGGGCCGGGAGAGCCTGGCCGAGGTCCGGGCCACGATCGGGTTGCTGCGCCCGGCCGCCGGTGACGGGGCCTGCTGCATGGCATCGCCCCGCCGGTGCCGGGACTGGCCAGGTCGCGCGGCTGGTGGCCCAGCTCCGCGAGACCGGGGCCGACATCGGCCTGACCATCGACGGGGACATCTCGGCGCTGCCCGCGACCACTGGCTCGGCGGTGTACCGGATCGTGCAGGAGGCGCTGACCAACGCCGCCCGGCACGCGCCCGGCCGCCCGGTGACGGTCCGCGTGGCGGGGACGCGCGGACAGGTCGAGGTTGCGGTGGACAGCGCCGGGCTGCCCGGCCAGGACTCGGGCGCGGGCCTGGGGCTGGTCAGCATGCCAGAACGGGCCCAGGCCGTGGGCGGCACCTGCACGGCCGGACCGGGCGGGAGCGGCTGGCTGGTCCACGCCGCCTTGCCCCGTCACGCGCGGGCGGAGCGGGCATGATCCGGCTGCTGCTCGTTGACGACCAGGACCTGGTCCGGGCCGGGCTGCGCGGCATCCTGCGCCCGCAGTTCGGCTTCGAGATCGCCGGGGAGTGCGCCGACGGCGCCGAGGTCCCGGCCGCGGTGGCCGCCTGCGAGCCGGACATCGTGCTGATGGACGTGCGGATGCCGCTGCTCGACGGCGTCGCGGCCACCCGGCGGCTGCGGGCCAGCTACCCCGAGCTCCCGGTGCTCGCGCTGACCACCTTCGACGACGACGAGGCGCTGGCCGGGATGCTGCGGGCCGGGGCCGCGGGCTTCGTGCTCAAGGGCATCCCGGCCGAGGAACTGCACCGGGCGGTGCGCATCGTGGCCGACGGCGGGGCCTGGCTGGACCCCGCCGTGACCAGCCGGGTGCTGGCCGTCTACCGGGACGCTCCGGCCAGCTCGCCTGCCGCCCCCGGGCTCGGGCTGCTGACCGGCCGCGAGCTGGAGGTGCTGCGGCTGATCGGCCAGGGCCACACCAACGCCGAGATCGCCACGGTGCTGGTCGTGGGGGAGGGCACGGTCAAGACCCACATCAACCACGTGTTCACCAAGCTGAACCTGCGCGACCGGGCCGCCGCGGTCATCTTCGCCTACGACCACGGCCTAGTCGGCCGCTAGCTGCCTAGCGGGTGTAAGAATGTAATCATGGCAGACGACACCGGCGCGAACGGCCAGCCGCCGGCCGGACAGGGACGGCTGGCCCAGCTGATCGAGACCAGGGGCGGCACCGCCTCACCCGAGGCCCCGTTCGTCATCGAGCACCGCGAGGCCCTGATCTACATGCTGTGCGAGGCGGCCGAGCTCGAGCACGGCATCATGTGCCAGTACCTGTACGCCGCGTTCAGCCTTAAGGGCGCCGGCGAAGGGCTGACCGACGACCAGCTGGCCGTGGTCCAGCGCTGGCGGTCGCGCATCGCGCACGTGGCCACCCAGGAGATGCTGCACCTGGCCCTGGTGCACAACCTGCTGTCGGCCATCGGCGCCGCGCCCCACCTGACCCGGCCCAACCTGCCCCAGCCCGCCAACTACTACCCGGCCGGCGTGAGCTGGCCCTGCTGCCGTTCGGCGAGCAGGCGCTGCAGCACTTCATGTTCCTGGAGCGGCCCGAGGGCATGGACCTGGCCGACGCGGCCGGGCTGGCCGCCGTCGGCCGGGCCCAGCCCCACCTCAGCGAGCGGGACATCGTGCCGCGCGCGCCAGGACTTCGCCACCGTCGGGCACCTGTACCGGTCCATCGAGGCGGGCCTGGCCCACCTGGCCGAACGGCACGGCGAGGACTGGCTGTTCGTCGGGCCGCCGCGGGCCCAGGCCACCACCGGGCACTTTGGCTGGCCCGAGCTGATTCCCGTCACCGACCTGGCCAGCGCGCAGCGCGCCATCGACGAGATCCTGGAGCAGGGCGAGGGCCCGCGCGGGCACTGGCGCGACGCCCACTTCGGCCAGTTCGTGGCGATCCTCGACGAGTACCAGCAGATGCTCGCGGCCCAGCCCGACTTCGACCCGGTGCGCCCGGTGGTCGCGGCCAACGTCCGGCCGCACGAGCGGGACACCGAGGTACGGCTCATCACCGACCCGCTGACCGCGCGGGTGGCCGACCTGTTCAACGTCGGCTACGAGATCCTGCTCCAGACCCTGGAGCGGTTCTTCGCCCACACCGAGGAGACCGACGCCCAGCTCCAGACGCTGGCCGACGTCACCATCGCGCTGATGAGCCAGGTGCTGCGGCCGCTCGGCGACCTGATCACCACGCTGCCCGCGGGCCCCGACTACCCCGGCCTGACCGCCGGCCCCAGCTTCGAGCTGTTCTACGAGGACGACTACCTGATGCCGCACCGCGCGGCGGCCTGGGCGCTGCTGGCCGAGCGGCTGGACGAGGCCGCCGGACTGTGCTTCCAGCTCCAGGACGACCACGACCGGGCGGTCGCCGAGCGACTGGCGCCGGTGCTGGGCGCGCTGCGGGAGATGTCCCGCACGCTGGCCGCCGAGCTGCCCGCGGGCAGCGTGCACGCCCGCCTGGCCACCGCGCCCGACCCGCTGGCCGCCGGGCAGCTCGACGAGCTGCGCGGCCAGGCCCGCGAGCTGCCGCCCCCCGCAGGCCGCCGGCGGCCGAGGGCGAGCTGGCCGACCTGTTCGGCGCGGTCTACGCGATCGTCCTGGCCGCCGACCGCTATCCGCCCGGCCAGCAGGCGCTGCTCGTGCCCCGGCTGGTCGACAGCGTGCTGCGGCCCCTGGCCGGCGAGCTGAACGCCGGGCCCGCGGCGGATCCGCCCGGGGCAGGCCGACAGCGTCTGGGCCGCGGCCAGGACCGCGACCGCGCTGCGCGCCCGGCTGGCCGGCCGACTGCCCGCCCGGCCTGGCCGAGGCCGTCGCCGCGCTCCAGGACCTGGCCGGCCGCCTCGCCGCCTCGCCCGCCGAGCGCAGAGGCGCAGCTGGACGAGCTGTGGCAGCTCCAGGCCGCGCTGCCGCCCGAACTGCGGATCGCCCGCAACGGGCCGTACCTGGTCACCAACGTGCCCCGGCTGACGGATCAGCTGGGCGCGCAGACCCGGCCCGCGCCGCAGCTGGCGCTGTGCCGCTGCGGCGCAGTCCGCGATCAAGCCGCTGTGCGACGGCAGCCATGCCCGGACCGGCTTCACCGACGCCAAGGACCCCAAGCGGGTCCCCGACCACCGCGACACCTATCCCGGCCAGCAGGTCACCATCTTCGACAACCGGGGCATCTGCCAGCACTCCGGCTTGTGCACCGACCGGCTGGCCACTGTGTTCCGCACCGACGCCGAGCCGTTCGTGGCCCCCAGCGGCGGCCGGATGGACGAGATCATCCGCGCCGTGCGGGACTGCCCGTCCGGTGCGCTCAGCTACGCCATCGACGGCGTCGAGGCCCGCGGCCAGGTCGACTGGGACGGCACCCGGCCGCCCGCCATCGAGGTGACCAAGGATGGCCCGTACCGGATCACCGGCCAGATCCCCCTGGCCGGCGCCGACGGCGAGCCGGAGCCGCAGGGCGCCGGGGCCTCGCGCGAGCACTACGCCCTGTGCCGCTGCGGGCAGTCGCAGCAACAAGCCCTTCTGCAGCGGCATGCACTGGTACGTCGGCTTCCGCGACCCCGTGCCGCCGAACTCGCCCACCCTGTACGAGTGGGCCGGCGGCGCTGCCCGCACTGACCCGGATGAGCCGGCTGCTGTACGAGAAGCACGTGCCCGCCGATCCGCTGCTCGCGCCCCTGTTCGCCCAGATGCCGCCCGGCCAGCCCCAGCGGCTGGCCGACTGGCTGGGCGGAGCGCTCGGCGGCCCGGACCCGCCGCGGCCGACGGCGGGCCGCGGGCCGTGCTCGGCCTGGACGCCGGCGGAGTTCGGCGAGGACCAGCGGGCCCGCTGGGTCGCGCTGGCCGGCGCCGCCGCCGACCAGGCCAGGCTGCCCGCCGACGCCGGCTTCCGCGCCGCGCTGTCGTCGTGCCTCGAATGGCTGTCGCGCTCCGCGCTGGCCGCCGACGCTGCCGACGCCGCCGCTGCCGCGACCGTGGCCGTGCCGCGCTGGGACTGGGGCCCGGCCGGGCCGCCCGCGCCGCACGCCGCCACGCACGGACACCGGGCCGGCCTACGACGCGCTGCCCGGGCCGGCCGAGCCGGTGGGATTCGAGGCGCACATCAAGCCGCTGTTCCGGGCCCAGCGACCGGCAGTCCATGAGCTTCGCCCTCGACCTGTGGTCCTACGACGACGTCCGGGCCCACGCCGCCGACATCCTGGCAGCGGCTGCAAGACGGCTCCATGCCCTGCGACGGCGCCTGGTCCGCCGCCCAGATCGAGGTCTTCCAGCGCTGGACCGACACTAGCCATGAGCCGCACTCCGGACGCGCCTCACCAGTTCTGGACAGCGGCAGGCTCGAGGCCTTCAGCGACGGCGTCTTCGCCGTGGCCATCACCCTGCTGGCCCTGGACCTGGCCATCAGCGGGCCGGGCGGCGCCGTCGCTGGCCGCCAAGCTGGCCCATCACTGGCCGGCCTTCGCCGCCTACGGCGTCAGCTTCGTCACCATCGGCATCATCTGGGTCAACCACCACACGCTGTTCAAGAACTTCTCCGAGATCGACCGGACCCTGCTGTTCGTCAACCTCCTGCTGCTGTTCTTCGTGGTCTCCATCCCGTTCGCCACCTCCACCATCGCCGCCTACCTGCGCGCGCCCAGCCGCCGACGCGGCGCTGGCCGCCGTCATCTACCAGGTCGTGTTCGAGGGCATGTCGATCAGCTTCGCCGTGCTGTTCTGGTGGGCCATCCGCCACGAGCACCTCAAGGTCGCGCTCACCCCGCCCAGGCCCGCCGGGCCGCCATCCGGTTCAGCATCGGCAACCTCGGCTACATCGTCGGCATCGGCATCGCGTTCGTCAGCGCCCCGCCTCCCTGGCCATCAGCGGGCTGGTGGCCGTCTACTACGTCTTCGAGCAGACCCCCGCCCGCGCGCGATCCGCCGTGGACCCCGAGCACCCGCCGGACGATCCGGCCGGGCCCGCCGGATCTTTCGGCCGGTAAATGCCCCGGATTGGCACTGACCAGCCATTTCACCGCCAATTTCGCGGCCGGGACGAACCGTGCCAGGCTTGGCCCAGACGATCCGATGGAGGCGAGCATGACCGAGGCCGAGCGGGTTCCCCCCGGGGTGGACCCCTCGACGCCGAGCCCGGCGCGGCTGTACGACTACTACCTGGGCGGGGTGAACAACTTCCAGGCCGACCGCGACGCCGCCGAGCGCGTGCGGGCCGTCATGCCCGAGCTGTCCGACGCCGCGTGGGCCAACCGCGGCTTCCATCAGCGGGCCGCCGTATGGATGTCCGAGCGCGGCATCCGCCAGTTCCTCGACATCGGATCCGGACTGCCCACCACCGGCAACACCCACGAGGTGGTCCAGAAGGCCGCACCCGGCGCCCGGGTGGTCTACGTGGACAACGACCCGATGGTGGCCGCGCACGCCAGGGACCTGCTGGCCGACGACGGGTCCACCGAGTTCGTGGCCGGCGACCTGCGCGATCCCGACGGCCTGTTCAGCGACCCCGTGCTGCTCCGGCACCTCGACCTGACCGAGCCCGTCGGGCTGCTCATGACCTCAGTCGTGCACTTCGTCGCCGACGACGGCGACCCCTGGGGACTGGTGCGCCGCTACATGGCGGAGCTGGCGCCGGGCAGCTACCTCGCGCTGTCGCACTCCACCATGGACCAGCTCCCGCCGCGCATGGTCCAGGCCGGGCTGGCCCTGTACGCCAGCGCCGCCGAGCGCGCTATTCCGCGCACCAGGGCCGAGGTCGAGCGGTTCTTCGACGGCCTGGAGCTGATCCCGCCCTACGACGGCGCCGATCGGCGATCACCCACGTCGGGCTGTGGGGCGCCGAGGACCCGGCTCTCGGCCGACAGCGACGGGTCGCGGGTCGTCTACTGCGCGGTCGCCCGCCGCCCCGAACTGCGGCGCGGGATGAGTTTTCGGTTGGCGGCGTATGCCGTGTGCGTCGAGGACTGGCGGGTGCTGCTGGTCCGCTGCGTTTCACCGGCGGGCGAGAGTAGCTGGACTCTTCCGGGCGGCCGGGTCGAGCACGGGGAGGATCCGTTCGACGCGGTGATCCGGGAGGTTGCCGAGGAGACCGGCTACGACGTGATGGTTGACCGGCTGCTGGGCGTGGACTCGAGGGTCATCCCGGCCGCTGAGCGCCGTTCGCCTGGTCCGGTCCCGCATCAGAATGTGGGCATCTTCTACCGGGTCGGTATCACTGGCGGCCAGCTCCGGCCTGAGCCGAACGGCGAAACCGCCGACCCGGTCTGGACACTGATCTCCGAGGTCGCTCGCCTGCGCCGGTCATCGCTGGTCGACATCGGCCTCTCCCTCGCGCAGACTCTCCCGGCGACGGGTCACGTCGCTCCGGTCCCGGTCGGCGGCCTGATCCAGCACTGAGGCCGGGCCGCGGTGGCCGCGGCGCGGGGTGCGCGCTAGTGCGGCTAGTTGGGGTAGGTGTCGGGCCCGATGGTGTAGGTGCGGCCGGCGGGCGTGGTCAGCGGAAGCGCCGGGCGGGGCTGGGTGACGGTCCAGCCGGGTTCCTGCTTGACCTGGTGGTGCGTCGGCAGAATCCGCCGAGGTTGCACTCGCAGGTGAGTCCGCCTTGGTGCCAGGGGGTGGTGTGGTCGAGGTCGGCGTGGCGGGCGGGCTGGCGGCAGCGGGGGTTGCGGCAGGTCTGGTCCCGCGCGACGACGTAGTCGCGGATCTTGGTGGTGGGCCGGTAGGCGGGGGTGGCGGTGGTGTGGGCGCAGCCGCCGGGCGCGGCGGCGTCGGCGGCGGCCTGTCGCTGGGCGCGGGCGTAGGCGCGGTGGGCGGCGCGGATTACCGCGGCCCGGATCCCGGTCTGCCACTGCGCGGTCGCGCTGCACTGCCGCTCCCGGTCGCGCCGCTGGTGGCGGGTCGCTGGTGCCGGTCGTCGGTGCTGGCGGGTGCGGGGTCGCCGGGCTGGCGTGGGCGAGCTGGTCCAGGGTGGCGGCGGGGATGGTGACGGTGACCTGGCCGGTGACCCCGGCGGACCGGCGGGCGGCCCGGTGGTGGCGGCGGCGGATGGTTTCGGTGGCGATGGCGCGTCCGTCGGGGTCGGTGAGGATGACCTGCCAGCGGGCGTGCGGGTCGGCGGCGGCGGTGAGGGCGAGCAGCCGGGCCTGCCCGCCGGTGATGGGGCCGATCCGGCTCAAGGTGGCGGGCCCGGCGGGGTCGCCGTTCAGGGCCCGCCAGGAGATCACCAGCTCCAGCAGGCCTGGCGGTGGCCGGCCGGGCTGCCCGCGGGGCGGCGAGTCCGATGGTGATCGGCCGGGTTGGCCGCGGGGGACGGGCGGCTGGGTGGCGGATGGCTGGCGGGGGGTGAGTGGCTGGCGGGGGGCGGGTGGCTGCGGTGGTGGCTGGCCGAGGAACGGGGGGATCTGGGCGGCGGTGCCGGGTATCGGCGGCCAGGCGGAGGGCGGGTCGGCGGCGAACGGGCCATCGTCCTCGTCCTGTCGTCTCCGTACGCGTCGTCGGCGTACTCGCCGCCGCGATCGTCGGGCGGGGCGGTGTCCGACGGGTCCGGGTCGGGCGGCACCGGCACGTCCGGCCGGGGGTCGCGGCGGTCGCCTGCGGCCCCGTCATCGCCCCGGCGGGGTCGGGGTCGCCTGAGCCGCCCGGGCCGGGGCCGCCGGAGCGCGGCGCCGGGGCCGGCCGGGTCGCAGCTGGGCGCGGCCGCCGGTCCGGGCCCGGTCCGGGCCGCCGGCGCCAGGGTCGCCGGGGCCGGGCCGCCGGTCAGGCCGCCGGGACCGGCCGCCGGGGCCAGGGCCGCCGGGGCCGGGCCGCCGGGGTCAGGGCCGCCGGGACCTGGGCGGCCGGCGCCGGGGTCAGGGTCGGTGGGGCCGGCTGGGCCCGGGTCGCCGGCGGGCGGCGGGACCAGCGGCAGGGTGCCGAGGATCAGGCCGATCAGCGCGACGGCGCGCAGGTAGTCCAGGCCGCCGCCCATCCCCGCCGACTTCATCGCCCGCGCGATCGCGGTCAGCCGCGCCATCCCCGCCGCCGCGTGCACCGCCGGCAGCCGCGTCCCCGCCAGCGTCGCGGTACCGCGTCCGGGTCGGGGTACAGGCTCACCTTCGCGTGCCGCTGCGCGTCCTTGCGGCGCTGCTCGGCGCCCTCGGGGTCGGCGGCGATCACCGCGCGGCGCAGCGCGACCCGCAGCTGCCCGCTGGTCTGCCCGCCCGCCTTCGGCAGCACCGCTGCTCCACGGCGCGGGCGGTGTCATCATCCAGCGGGCCGGTCGCCTCCGCGATCAGCCGCGCCCGGTACAAGTCAATCGTCCCGGCGGACAGCGCGGCGAGGGTGGCGGCGAGCCGCCACCGCAGCGTCACCCCGAGGCTGGTCCAGGCCATCGCGGTGGGGTGGGACATGACCAGCTCCAGGCCCACCGTCGACGCGGCGGCGGGAGTGACCTGGTCGGGGCGGCCGTCGGCGGCCGACGCGGACGTGGTCGTCGCGGGCGGCGGTGCGCGAGGCCATCTCGGCGACCGCGGCGAGCTCCCCGGCCTGCGCCCACCCGGCCAGCCGCCGGAACGCCGCGGCGACACCGGGCAGGTCCCATTCCGACAGGGCCGCCGGGTCGGCGCCGGACAGGCACGCGGCCAGCGCCGGGCCAGGCGGCAGCTGATCGGCGACGACCCCGGTCAGGTCCCGCGGCGGGTCCCCGGCCTCGGCTGCGGCTGCCATCGCGGCGGCTTCCTCGGCGGCGGCGTCCTCGTCGCCGGCTTCGCCGAGCTGGGCGGCGCCGACCGCGGCCAGCAGCTGGGCCAGGTCCAGCTCATGCGACCAGGCCAGCCCCTCGCGGCGGGAGTCGTGATCGGTACTGGCGGGTGCTGGCACCTGGATCACCTCCTGCCCGTCGCGGTTCGTCTTCTTCGATCAGGTATCGACTGCCTCTGACATTCTGACCCCTCAGACGAACACGTCAACGAAGAGATTCCAGATTTTTTGGTAGCCACGGCGCCCGCCGCCATGGGGTGAGCTGCAGCAGCCAGGGGAGGGGGGAGCAGCCTGGGCTGGTCATGGTGATGCAGGTCCCGGTGAGTCAGCGCGACGCCGACCGCGTCACCGGCACTGCTCGCCTGACCGCCGGCGGACCACCGCGCGATACCGTAAAGAACATCGCCCGAACAAGCTGCTGTTTGTGGAGGAAAGATGCCCGCCGAGCGGATGCTGCCCACTGCCGATGCTGAGCAGCTCGTGGGGCTCACCCGGGAGATCGCCGCGGCCGAGCTCGCGCCGGTGGCCAGCGAGTACGAGGCCGAGAGCCGGTTCCCGCGCGAGAAGTTCCGGCTGCTGGGCAAGAGCGGCCTGCTGGGGCTGCCCTACCCGGAGCGCTGGGGCGGCAGCGGGGTGAGCTACGAGGTGTACCTCCAGGTGCTGGAGGAGATCGCCACGGCGTGGATGACGGTGGCCGTGGGGATGTCGGTGCACACGCTGTCCTGCTTCCCGCTGGCCTACTACGGCACCGACGAGCAGCGCGAGGAGTGGCTGCCGACGCTGCTGGAGGGTGACCTGCTCGGCGGCTACGCGCTGTCGGAGCCGGACGCGGGCTCGGACGCGGCGGCGCTGTCCACCCGCGCGGTGCGCGACGGGGACGAGTACGTGGTCACCGGGACCAAGGCGTGGATCACCCACGCGGGCCAGGCGGACTTCTACACGCTGATGGTGCGGACCAGCGACGACGGCGGCCGGGGCATCACCTGCCTGCTGGCCGACGCGGCCACCGAGGGCCTGGTTGCCGGGACGCCGGAGCACAAGATGGGGCTGACCGGCTCACCCACGGCCCAGCTGCGGCTGGAGGGCGCGCGAGTCCCGGCGGGCCGGCGGATGGGCGACGAGGGGCTCGGGCTGCGGATCGCGCTGGACGCGCTGAACTCGGGGCGGCTGGGCATCGCGGCCTGCGCGACCGGGCTGGCCCAGGCGGCGCTGGACGAGGCGGTCCGCTACGCGGCCGGGCGCAGCCAGTTCGGCCGGCCGATCATCGAGTTCCAGGGGCTGGAGTTCCTGCTGGCGGACATGGCGGCGGCGGTGGAGTCGGCGCGGGCCACCTACCTGGAGGCGGCCCGGCGCCGCGATCGCGGGCTGCCGTTCCGGCGCCAGGCCTCGATCGCCAAGCTGGTGGCCACGGACGCGGCCATGCGGGTGACCACCGACGCGGTCCAGGTGCTCGGCGGGGCCGGCTACACCAGGGACTTCCCGGTGGAGCGGTACATGCGCGAGGCCAAGGTGCCGCAGATCTTCGAGGGCACCAACCAGATCCAGCGCATGGTCATCGCCAGGGAACTGCGCGCCGCGCTGTGACCAGACCAGCCGGTGACCAGGCCAGCCGGTGACTAGACCGTCGCCGGGCTGGCCTCGGCCTGGCCGAGCACGTGACTGACCAGGGCGATGAGCACGCGCTTGACCGAGTTCTTCTGCCGCGCGTCGCACAGCACGACCGGCGTGGCGGGGTCCAGGTCGAGCGCGATCCTGATATCCCCTGGCTCGTAGGCCGGGGCGCCGTCGAAGCAGTTGACCGCGACCACCATCGGGGTGCCGCGCCGCTCAAGTAGTCGATGGAGGCGAAGTAGTCGATCGAGGCGAAGCAGTCAGCCGGCGGGTGTCGGCCAGCACCACCGCGCCGATGGCGCCGTAGGACAGCTCGTCCCACATGAACCGGAACCGCTCCTGCCCGGGCGTGCCGAACAGGTACAGCACCAGGTCGGCCCGGAAGCTGATCCGGCCGAAGTCCATGGCCACCGTGGTAGTGGTCTTGCGGTCGACGCCGGTGGTGTCGTCCACCCCGACGCCGCGGTCGGACAGTTCTTCCTCGGTGCGCAGCGGGCGGATCTCGCTGATCGCGCCGACCAGGGTGGTCTTGCCGACGCCGAAGCCCCCGGCGACCAGGATCTTGGCCGTGACCGGGCTGACCCGGCCGGTCACGGGCCGGTCAGAGCGCTCGTAGTCCATCGAGTACGTCCCTCAGCAGTCGCGCGTCGGTCATCGGCCGGTGGCGGGCCGGGAGGACCTGGAGCAGGCCGTGTGCGGTCAGGTCACTGAGCAGCACGCGGACCACCCCGACGGGCAGGTTGATGTCGGAAGCCAGGTCCACGATGGTCACGGGGGCGTGGCACAGGCTCAGGATCTGGCGGTGCTCCGGGGCGAGCCGGAAGCCGTCGGGCGGCCGCTGGCCGGTGGCCGCCACCAGGTCGATCATGGATAGCTGCGGCCCGTCGGCGGGCGCGTTACTCCCCGTCCGGCCCCTGGTCATGGCGTAGGGCCGGACGACGGGCCCGGCCGCCTGATCCAGCCAGCTGTCTCTCCGCGCGACCATCGCCGGTCAGCCCGGGGTCGTCTCGCGGTCGGCGAACAGCGGGATGACGAGCAGGGCGGCCAGCGTAAACCGGGCCGAGCGGGTACGGGGTGCCCGCGTGCGCAATGCCATGGCGCCTCACACAGCAAAGAGTTCGGGAATGGACGAGGCGAGCTCAGGCGGCTGCCCGCGCAGGGAACAGCCAGGCCTCGTGTCCCGGCCCCCGCGAGCAGCCAGGCCGCGCTCCCCTCGCGGCGGGCTCGCATCCACTGAGGAAACGAATGGTCGGGACTCTACACCGAAAGAGGATCATCTTTCGATATAAGAAAAACATTGGCCGACTATGCCGGACACATCCGAAAAGCTGTCCGAATGGCGCATATTCGTCCGCGAATGCGACCTCGTCAGGGCCCGGACCGGGCCGACGCGCCGACGGCGGCCCGGCAGAGCTGCTCGCTGCCGAGCGCGTCGGTGCTGTCGGTGAACTGGTCGATGGCGCCGACCGGCAGGCGGCGGCGCAGCTCCGGCTCGGTGACGGTGGCCAGCAGCGCCGCGGTGAGCCGGCCCGCGTCCAGCACCTGGAACGGCCGGTCGTAGTACGGCCGGGTCCGCGGGTCTACCGGGTCGGTGAGGCCCAGCTCGTTGTGCCGGGCCGCGGCCAGCTCGTAGGCCCGGCACAGGCCCCGCTCCCGCGCCCCGGCGTCGGTCGCGGCCAGCGCGGCGGTGAGCGCCGGCCCGATGGCCGCCGCCTCGGGCAGCCGGGCGAACGCACTGCCCAGCCACTTGCTGTAGGGCGGGTAGCGGCGGCGCATCAGCAGGCACAGCCGCATCAGGTCGCGGGCCAGCCGCGCGGCCACCACGGCCGCGCCCAGCTCGTCGCCGGCCTCGGCGCAGCGGCCGGGGAACGCCTCCTCCTGGGCGATCCGCTGCCACTGGCAGGCCAGCACGTACCGCCAGACCTGATCGGGGTACCAGGCCAGCCGGGCCCGGACCAGCGTCAGCTCGCCCGGCCCGTCGTGATAGACCGCCCCGCCGGTGACCTCGGCCAGCCGCTGGGTCGGGGTGGCCAGCCAGTCGGCCACGCCGGCCGGCTGGCGGCTCGGGTCGAAACCCAGCAATTGTTCGAGAAATGGTTGCAGGGCACTGATCTCCACCCAGTGGCGAGCCGCGCCCGCCGGATCCTGGGACGCCGGGTAGAACACCGGGTGGCCGCGGAAGGACTCCGGCAGACGACGCTCCAGCAGCCCGGCCAGCTCGTTGTGCTCGAGGCCGGCGGTCAGGATGGCCAGCCGCGGACCCCAGTCGTGGTCGGTGGAGCGCGGGCTGTCGAAGCCGAGCACCTCCGAGCCCGAGCCCAGCAGCGCGGCCGCGTGGTCCAGGCCCGGGCAGGCCTCGTCCAGCAGCGGCCGGACCACCTCGGCGTAGAACTCGCCCGCCAGCCGCAGGCCGGGGACGAACGGCGCGGTCACCTGCTCATCGGGCATACGGCGATGATGCCGGGCCGCGCCCGCCCCAGTCACCCGGATTTTGGCGCGTCAGCCACCCTCGATCTCGCGCGGCGCCGCGGCCGGGCCGAGCTGGGCCTTGAGCGCGGCCAGCTGCTTGTCCACATCGGCCGAGGTACTGGCCTCGTCCAGCTCCTGCTGGATGTCGTCGGTGCTGCCGCCGACGTCCTCCAGCACGCCGGACTGGAGCAGCTCGTCCATCGCGCCCGCCCTGGCCTGCATGTTGGCGATCTTGTCCTGGGCCCGCTGGAGCGCCGCGCCCGAGTCCCCGGCCGCCGATGAGATCCCGGCCGCGGTCTCGTTCACCGAGGTCTGCGCCGAGGCCGCGGTGTACTGGGCCTTGAGCACTTCCTTCTGGGAGCGGAAGTTGTTGACCCGTTTCTGCAGGTTCTCCAGGGCCACTCCGAGCTTCTGCTCCTGCTCGGCCAGCTCCTGGTGCTGGGCCTCCATGTCGGTGATCTGGCCCTGGGCCGCGGCCCGGCGCGCCAGCGCCTCCCTGGCCAGGTCCTCCTTGCCCTGGGCGAGCGCCGCCTTGGCCTGGTCCTGGAGGTGATCGGCCGAGGCCTGGAGCTGCTGCTCCTGGAGCTCGAGCCGCTTCCGGGAGGCGGCGATGTCCACCAGTCCGCGGCGGACCCTGGTGATCTGATCAAGCATCTGCTCGTAGGACAGGTCGAGCATCTCGTCGGGCTTCTCGGCGGCATCAAGGGCCTTGTTGGCCTTGGCCGAGATGATGTCGTGGGCCCGCTGGAAGAGCGTCATGTTATGAGCCTAACCCGGTCACAGGCCAAGGCGGCGGGAGAGGTCGGAGGCTAGGAGACCCTCGGGGTCCAGCTCGGCCCGCAGCTTGCGGAACTCCGGCAGCCGCGGGTACATCTGGTCCAGCAGCCCGGCCGGCACTCGCGAGTCCTTGGCCAGGTAGACCCGGCCGCCGGCCGCCACCACCAGCTCGTCGAGCCGGGCCAGCAGCCCGGCCAGGCCCGGCGTGCGGGCCGGGAAGTCCAGGGCCAGCGTCCACCCCGGCATCGGGAACGACAGCAGCCCGGCGTCGCCCGCCCCGAACCGCTTGAGCACCGTCACGAACGACGGCGCGCGTACCCCGCTGACCAGCTCGAACGACCGGCGCACCGCCGCCTCCTGGCCGAACGGCACCACGTACTGGTACTGCCGCAGCCCGCCGGGGCCATAGACGCGGTTCCAGTTCCTGATCCCGTCCAGCGGGTGGAAGAACGCGCCGATGGTCTGAAGCTCGCCGTGCCGGTGGCGGGGCGCCTTCCGGTAGTAGGCCTCGTTGGCCAGCGCGACCGTGTAGCGGTTGATCACGCCGACCGGCCACTCGCCGGGCACCCCGAGCCTCGATACCGGTGCGAACAGGAGGCCGTCCGGCCTTTCCCTGGCCGGCAGGTCGGTCAGGTCCGCGAAGTCCCCGCTGGTCACCACGGAGCGGCCCAGTCGCGGGCCGCGGGCCAGGCTGTCCGACCAGGCCACCGTGTAGCGGTGGGTCCGGTCGTGCTCGGTCAGCACGGCCATGGTCTCGTCGATGTCGGCGGTGCGCACCGTGTCGACCCGGAGCCGCGCGGTGGCGACCCGGCTGAGCTGGACCGTGGCTCGCATGATGATCCCGGTCAGGCCCATGCCGCCGGCCGTGGCCCAGAACAGGTCCTCTTGCGGGGTCACCGTGCGCAGCTCGCCGCCGGGCAGCAGCAGGTCGAACGACGGCACGTGCGTGGCGAAGCTCCCGGCCGCGTGGTGGTTCTTGCCGTGCACGTCGGCCGCGATGGCGCCGCCGATGGTGACCTGCCGGGTGCCGGGGGAGACGGGCACGAACCAGCCCGCGGGCAGCCCGGCCACCATGAGCTGCTCCAGGCTTACCCCGGCCTCGCAGGTGGCCAGGCCGGTGTCGGTGTCCAGGGCCAGGATGCGGTTCAGCCGCGCGGTGGAGATCACCAGGCCGCCGTCGCACTGGGCCGCGTTGTTGTAGCTGCGGCCCAGGCCGCGGGCGATCACGCCCGTGGGCCTTGTCTGCGGCAGCGTCGTTTGCAGCAAGGTCGCGGTTTCCGACTGGCTGGCGGGCTCGGCCAGTTGCGCGCGGGACGGCGCGACCCGGCCCCAGCCGGTCAGGGTGACCATGCGGCTCTGCATGGTACGGAGCTTACTGGTACGAGATCATCACGGGCTGTGGTCGGTGGTCCATCGTCTGCTGCGGGGTCAGCATCGGGTGATCCTTGACGTAGAAGTCCTTCCAGCCGAAGAACACGCCCCGCGGCGCGGCCCCCAGCACCCCCTCCCAGGTCTGCTGCTTGGCGCCGGGGGAGCCCTGGCCGTCCATGTGGATGACGATCGCGATGTCGTCCTCGTGAGTGTCCAGCCGCTGCTCTTCGGAGATCATCGACAGCCGGAACTGGTGCAGCACCAGCAGCTTCTGCGGCAGGTGGTGCTGCGCGGTGAGCCGGGCCAGCCACCGGACCACGCTGTTTACCTCGGTGATGCTCACCCCGCCGATCTGCTGCAGCGGCTTCTGGCCCGGCTGGAGCTTCCACTCCGGGTCCAGCGCCAGCCCGACGTTGGGCCGCTCCAGCAGCGGTGCGTACTTCTTGGCCTGGGCCAGCAGGCTGGCCCGGCCGGGCTGGAGGTCCAGCACCACGTACATGCCGGGCCCTGGTCGCCCGGCGCACCCAGGGGCGCAGCTGGGACAGCGGGGTCTGGTAGGAGTAGGTGTGGTCGGGCCCCGGCGAGCCCTCGGCCACGGTGGCGATGAGCTCGAACGCGGGGACCACCGGCACCCGGCTCAGCCGCCGGTAGGGGAGGGCCGCCCGCCGGACCCGCGCGATGCTGGCCGCCAGCCCCTGCTGGCCCAGCGCGCCCAGGGCCGGCGGTGCCGGGGTGGCCGTACAGCGCGACCAGCCGGTGGCCGGGGAACAGGACCTGGCCGCCGCCGGGCAGCTGCGCGCCGGTCTCCGCGACCCCGACCCTGGCCGCCAGCCGCCGGGCCGGGCCGAACCGGGAGCCGACCGCGATGACCCGGCCGGGCCGGGCCGCGGCCAGGGCCGCGATGGCGGCCGGGTCGGCCCGCGGGTCGTCGCCCCGGACCTCGATCACCTGGGCGCCGGCCACCCGCGCGGTCGCCGCGACCGCCGCGGCCACCGCGCCCGAGTGGCCGCGGCGCAGCAGCACCACCTCGTGCCCGGCGGGCACCGGGGCGCGGGTGGACGGCAGGCCGGCCGGGCGGCTGACCACGCGGACCCGGCCCAGCTGCCGGGCCAGCGCGGTCGCGGGACACCCCGGCCGCCAGCACCGCGTCCGGGTGCAGGTCCCTGACCTCCTCGCGCAGCGCCGCCTGGCCCCGTGCGGACCCCGGCGAGGTGAGCAGCAGCGGCGCGTGCGCGGCCTCCGCCCACGCGGCCGCCTGGCTGAGGCCGCCCCGGCTGCCGGTGCTGCCGACCACCACGACCGGCGCGGCGGTCAGCAGCTTGCTGGCCAGGCCGGCGGCGAGCGCGTCGGGGCCGCCGCCCAGCACCGAGGTGGCGGGCGCGACCGGCCGGATGCGCGCGGTCAGGCGCGCGTAAGTCCCGTGGGAGTGGCCGCCGCTCGCGCAGGATGCCGCGGCGATCGCGACGGCCGACAGGATCGCTAGCTTCGCCGCACCCCGACTGATGCCTGGCCTGGTACTGACGGGGACCTCCCCGAAAACGTCACATGACCACGTCGGAGCATAATGGGCCAGGCGTCCGCGGCGTCGGGTTTCGCCCAGTTCCGGGTCATCGTCGCAGGCCACTACGTCGGAGTGGCAGGATCGGACAATGGGAGAGACAGGGGCGCCGGACCCGGCCGGGCCGGAGAATCCGCTGCCGGGCGCCGGGCCGGAGAATGCGCCGCCGGGCGTGCCGCCGTGGCCCTGGCCCCGCGGCCACCGCACCTTCGACCCGTGGACGGTCTGGATGCACCGGGCCGAGGAACTGGCCACGGCGCGCACCATGGGCCTGCCCATCCCGGCCTGGCTGACCAAGACCCGCGGCGAGCGACGCTGGCCGGTCACGCTGAGCATCACGGTGGCCATCGTCTTGCAGCTCGAGCTGCCCTCGCGCCTGACTCACCCGCTGCCTCAGTACCTGCTGCCGATCCTGGAGGCCGCGCTGGGGATCGCCCTGACCATCGCCAACCCGTTCCGGATCGAGCGCGGCGGCCCGATGGTCCGGGCGGGCAGCATCGCGGTGATCATGCTGATGTCGGTGTTCAACGCGGCCTCGGCCGTGCTGCTCATCCGGGCCATCCTGGAGGGCAAGTCGGCCACCTCGGCCCTGCCGCTGCTGGCCACCGGGGCGTCGATCTGGGCCACCAACGTCATCGCGTTCGCGCTGTGGTACTGGGAGTTCGACCGCGGCGGCCCGGTGCTCCGCGCGGAGGGCACCCGCAGGCACCCCGACCTGATGTTCCCGCAGATGGCCTCGCCCGAGCTGGCGCCGCCCGACTGGGAGCCGCGGTTCGTGGACTACCTGTACCTGTCGTTCACCAACGCCACGGCGTTCAGCCCCACCGACGTCATGCCGCTGGCCCGGTGGGCCAAGCTGACCATGGCGGTCCAGTCCGCGGTGTCGCTGGCCATCGGCGCGCTGGTCATCGCCCGCGCCATCAACATACTGAAGTGATGACCATGCCAGATGAAGTCCGGTTCGGCTCACGCCGCGAGACCCGCCGACGCTGGCCGGGCTGGGCCTTAGCGGCGCTGGTCGCCGCGGTGATCGCGACGCTCATCGTCACCCACCACGGGCAGCACCACCCGCCCCGCCGCCCCGGCCTGCTGGCCGCCGTCCGGGACGTGGGGCACCGGCTGCTCGGCGTGACCGCCGGCTGGCAGCTGGCCACCTACGGGCCCGACGGGCTCATCCGGATTGAGCCGGCCGCCGGCCGCATCACCCGCACCGCGGTCCCGCCGCTGTCCAGCACCGGGCCGGCCTTCTTCCTGGCCGGCCCGAGCCAGGCGATCATCCGCCCGCTGGACGAAGTCACCGGCTACCTGATCCCCGACGGCCACCGGGCCCGGCCGCTGACCGGCCTGCTAGCTCACGGCGGCATGGTCGTGCCGGGGCCGCGGCCGGGCCAGGCCTGGATCCAGCCGGGCTACCAGGCCCGGTCCCTGTCGCTGGCCTGGCTCGACGGCCGCAGCGCCGGGCCGGCCATGCGACTGCCGCGGGGCACCTGGGTGCCCATGCCGGACGGCCAGGGCTATGCGCTGATGAACGACACGGCGAGGATCCAGATCACGCCCTCGGTCTACGACCTGCGGCCCGGCGGCCTGCGGCGGGTGCCCGGCTACGTGGTGGCCGTCGGCCCGCACCGGTGGCTGATGGCGAACTGCACCCGCAAGCGGTGCACCGCGGTCATCGTCGACCCGTCCAGTGGCGCCCGGCGCGTGCTGCCTGGCCTGGTGCCCTACGCCGAACTGGGCCAGCCCGGTGTGGTCTCGCCTGATGGCAGCACCGCGGCGGTGTTCGGGATTGACGGTAACCAGATCACGCTCCACCTGATCAGCATGGTCACCGGCGCTCAGGAGCAGGTCGCCGTGCCGCTCGGCACCGTCTCGGCCAGCGGGCAGACGCTGGCCTGGTCGCCCGACAGCCGCTGGCTGTTCGTGGTCGCCTCGCACGGGCGGCTGGTCGCGGTGCGGTCCAGCACCGGACTGGCTCAGGGCCTGGGCGCGGCCCTGCCGCCGATCAGCCAGATCGCCATCCAGGGCTGACTGAGCGGGCCGGTAGATTTTCGGCATGGCTGACGGGGAGATGGCTGACGGGGAGATTGCGGTCGACGATCCGCGCGCCGCCGATGTCCGCGCGCTGCTGGAGCAGCACCTGGCGCTCATGCGGGCCACCAGCCCGCCCGAGGACGTGCACGCCCTGGACCTGGACGGCCTGCTCGACCCGGCGGTCACCTTCTTCAGCTTCCGCCGCGACGGCGAGCTGCTGGCCGTCGGCGCGCTCAAGCAGCTCGACGGCCAGCACGCCGAGCTCAAGTCCATGCACACCGCGCGGGCGGCCCGCGGCCGGGGCGTGGCGCGGGCTCTGCTCGAGCACCTGGTGGGCGTGGCCCGGGCCCGCGGCTGCGGCCGGGTCAGCCTGGAGACCGGCACCCAGGACGCCTTCGCCCCGGCCCGGTCGCTGTACGCCGGGGCCGGGTTCCGGCCCTGCGGCCCGTTCGGCAGCTACCGGCTCAGCCCCAGCAGCACGTTCATGACCCTCGCCCTGCCGGCTAGCGCCCTGCCGGTTACGCGGGCGGCCGGCTAGCCCGGCGGGCGGACCTGGTCCGACTCGGCCTTCGGGACCCCGCGCAGCGTCGTGATCGCCTCCAGCGTGGACTGGTAGACGAACCGCTCCCGCTTCGGGCTGGCCAGGAACCGGGCCGCCGCCGCGATCGGCGCGCTCGCGCCCGGGCCATCGCCCAGCGCGCGGGACTCCGTCACCGCCGCCTGCGCCGTCTTCACCACGTGCGCCACCATGATCGGCGCCGCCGAGTGGTCCTGCGCCGCCGACTGGATCAGCGCCCGCTCCAGGTCCGCGCGCGGCCCCGTGTAGCCGTCCACCAGCGCCACCGCCGCCTCCGGGTCGCGGCCCACGATGGCCCGGTGGACCTGGTCCGCGTCCTCGCCCGGGTGCGGCGCCGGCCGGGCCCGGCCCGGGCCGCGCACGTCGAACTGGCCCGTCCACTGCACGAACCAGGCCGCGTGGAACAGCCCGCGCAGCACCTGCGGCGTGGGATCGGCCGACCAGGCCCAGCGCAGCGCGCTGAGGTAGGTCAGCGTGTGCGTGACGTCCAGCCAGCCCCACTCGTTGGTGTCGTCCAGGTCCAGCTCGATGTCGAACCGGGCCAGCCGCTCGGCCGCCGCCCGCGCCGTCGCGTCGATCACGGCCGGCACCGGCGCCCCCGCCCCCAGCGCGCCCAGCAGCGCCCCGGCCGCCTCCTCGGGCGACCCGTCGGTGAGCGCGCGCTGGTAGCCGGCCTGATCCAGCCGGCCGGTCCGCGCCTGGCTGGCCAGCCCGTCCAGGTCCGCCTCCGCGCCCGCCCAGGCGCGCAGGAACTTGCGCATGTAGGGCAGCTTGTCGTACCTGGTGCCGAGCACCATCTCGGGCGCCAGCGGGGACAGCACCGCGTCCGCCTCCGGCCAGCCGATCTGGTCCAGCAGCTCGAACGCCTTCTGCACGAAGATCATCGAGTGGCCGTAGGCCAGGAAGTGGTCGGTCACCGCGGTGAGCAGCATGTGGCGCAAGTCGGCTGGCGCCACCCCGGCCGCGATCAGCCCGCGCAGCAGCGCCTCGGCCTCGTCGGCCCGTTCCTCGTCGACCAGCACCGGGTAGGCCGCCAGCGCGTCGGCCACCGAACCGCAGGCCGCCACCGGGTCGACCGGGTCCGGCCGCCGTCGCGGCGGCCGGCGGACCTGGTCCTCGGCCGCCACCGACAGGCCCTGGATGACGGGCAGCGCGCGCAGCGACTCGCCGAAGAACTCGCTCATCCGCAGGCAGTCGGTCAGCGTGGCCAGCGAGTGGTCCCAGCCGTACTCCGCGCGCGGCGCCGCGAACCTGACCCCCTCGCGCACCACGTCGGCCAGCGGCGTGCCGATCCGCTGCAGCCGCATCGCGTCCCTGGCCAGCCGCCCGACGTCCAGGTCGTCCATGGCCGCGGTCAGGCTGGCGAACAGCTCGGGCCGGATGCTGTCCGCGGGCGGGTCGGCGATGTCCACGAACACCTGGCCGTCGCGGATCTCCACCGGGTAGGTCCGGATGTTCTCCCCGCCGTAGCGGCAGGTGCCCGTGCCCAGCTCGAACTTCCAGTTATGCCAGGCGCAGGTCAGCACCCCCTCCTTGACCTCGCCCCGGACCAGCGCGTAGCCCTGGTGCGGGCAGCGGTTGTCACTCGCGAACACCCCGCCTGGCGTCCGGAACAGCGCGATGCGCTTGTCCAGGTACGCGAACGACCGCGCCCCGCCGACCCGGATGTCGTCCACCGCCGAGGCCCGGACCCAGTTACTTGCCAGCTTGCTCATGCGGCGAAGCTATTTGCTCAAGCGCACTTGAAGTCAATAGATGATTAACAGGGTGCTGCCGCCGGAAACCCGGTGGCCGCTGACGGCCGGCTGGGCTAGAACAAATGCCGTGATCCCCGCCCGCGTTATCGACGGCCCGACCGCCCTGCCGCCCGGCTTCGCGCACCCGCACGCGTCCGAGCAGGCCCGCCGCATCGCCGAGGACGGCATGATCCTGCGCGTCCAGGTCGGGTCGGGCGTGCACGGCACCGCGGTCAGCGGCCAGGACGACCGCGACGAGATGGGCCTGTGCCTGGAGCCCGCCGCGTTCGTGACCGGCCTGGCCCGGGTGCCCAACGGCATTCGCGGCCAGGGCCCGTCGGTGGCCTTCGAGCAGTACGAGCGGCACACCGCCTGGGACCGTCCCGGCGGCCTGGCCAACCGGTCCGGGGCCGGCGACCTGGACGTCATCATCTACTCCGCGCGCAAGTGGGCGCGGCTGGCGCTGGCCGGGAACCCGACCGTCCTGCTGGTCCTGTTCGTCCCGGACCAGGAGGTCGTGTTCCGCG
Organism: uncultured Actinomycetota bacterium; assembly: GCA_963822485.1. GTDB lineage: Bacteria > Actinomycetota > Actinomycetes > Streptosporangiales > Streptosporangiaceae > DASUBV01. Next base: position 925,663 of record CAWGHW010000037.1, on the reverse strand, counting down.
ACGAGACCGGGGCCGAGCTGGCCGGCAACGCCCACCGGTTCGTGTCCCGGCTGGCCGCCGACCGGTTCCTGGGCTACCTGCACGCGCAGCGGGCGGCCATGGTCGGCGCCGCCGGCGCGCACACCAACCGGCCCGAGCTGGTGGTGCGGCACGGCTACGACACCAAGTACGCCATGCACGCGCTGCGGCTCGGGCTCCAGGGCATCGAGCTGCTGACCACCGGGCGGATCACCCTGCCCGTACCGCGGCCCGACCTCGACTACCTGCGCGCGATCCGGCGCGGCGAGGTGCCGCTGGCCGAGGTCGTCGCCGCCGTGACCGCCGCCGAGGCGCGGCTGGCCGCGCTGCGCGACAGCGCCGCGGTCCCGGCTCAGCCCGACCGCCGCTGGGTGGACGACTGGCTGCACCGCGGCCACCAGGAATTCTGGGCCCGTACTTCGAGGTGACAGTTTTAATCCACGCCGTTTTGGTCTGCCCGCTGAGCCGGGCGCTGGGCTAGGGTCCCGATCGTGGCTGGCCCTGCCCAGAGAGTGAGGTCGGTATGTGGAAAGTCCCTAAAGCCCTACGCCTGCCAGGCCTGTCGGTCCTGGTCGCCGGCGCCGTGCTGTCGCTCGGCGCCCAGACTCTGACCCCCGCGGCGGTAGCCGCGCCCATCGCGCGGCACGCGGCCGTCATGGTCGCGCCCAACAAGACCGGCGGGCTCGACTGCAACGGCCTTAGCCCCATCCAGCACCCCGTCAAGGGCGACATGGCCTGCGCGGACCCCAGGGGCTCGAGCATCTGGGGCGGCCGGTTCTTCGAGAACGGCCACTACATCGGGCACGACGAGCCGTCCATGCGGTTCGTCTCCTCACGGCCCGGCTCGGGCAGCAACTTCAGCATGAACGAGACCATGCCCGCCGACCCGGCGGCCATGCCCACGGTCAAGACTCCCGGCCACGACGTCACGCACTGGTTCGAGCTGTCCGTCGCGCCGTGGATCTCCACCACCGTCTGCGACCCCAACTCGGCGCCGCTCGCGTCGTGCAAGCCGGTGTCCGACGCCAACGCGCCGCACGGCAAGTTCCTGGGTGGCGGCCAGGCGTTCGTGGAGCTGCAGTTCTACCCGCCCGGCTTCGCCCCGTTCGCGGACGCGACCAGCTGCAATGACAAGAGCTGGTGCTCGGCGCTGACCATCGACAGCCTGGAGTGCACCGGGACCGGGAACGGCTCCTGCAACAACAACTGCACCGAGCCGGTGAACTTCGGGTTCATCCAGACCAACGGCGTGCCCACCGGGCCGCCGAGCCCGCAGAAGTCGGACCTGGCCACCGACACGCCCAACGCGCACACCCTGCTGATGAACCCGGGCGACAAGGTCACGGTCCACATGTGGGACGCCAAGATCCCCGGCGGCCATGCCCTGGAAGCCCGAGAAACCGACCACACCACCGGCAAGAGCGGCTTCATGATCGCGTCGGCCAAGAACGGGTTCATGACCACCGACCCGTTCTCCTGCGACGGCACGCCGTTCAACTTCCAGCCCGCCTACTCCACCGCGCGGGCGCAGAACATCATCCCGTGGGGCATCGGTCCTTACGAGATCAACACCGAGTACGAGATCGGGCACTGGGAAGCCTGCACCAAGATCACCGGCAAGGCCACCACCACCCTCGGCAAGGTCAAGGACACCTACTACAAGAACTGCGAGGGCCCGTACGAGGCCAAGAAGGACAGCGGCGACCAGTTCGAGCCGGACGACGCCCCGTGCTACCCCAAGGGCGACACTCACGGCGGTACCGCGGCCCCGAACCTGGTGACCGGCTGTGACGTGTTCTTCGACGCCATCGGCGACCTGGACTACGACGGCCAGCCGTACTGGGCGGACTGGCCCAGCTCGCTCAAGTCCGGCCCGTTCCCGACCCCGTTCCTGCAGGATCAGCCGACTACGAACGGGCACGCCTACCCGCAGATCCAGTTCATGACCGACGCCAGCGCCACGGAGTTCAACACGAAGTGCAACCTGGTCACCGGCAAGGGCTGCGTCATGCCGCCCAAGGGCCCGGGCCACTTCTACCCGTTCTTCACCCTGGCCAAGGTGAGCGGGAAGTGCGTGTGGGAGTTCGGCAACATGCACAATGGCGCCACCTTCGGTGGTGACCGCCAGTACGGCAAGGTCGGCCCCGGCACCATCGGCGCCTTCGCGGCCCCGATCCGGCGTAACCCCGCCTGCTAGATCGCTGATCCCGGAGGATCAGGGTCACCCACGGCCCCGATCCTCCGGGATCATGATCACCCAGGTCAGCCCTTCTTGCTCCTGGGTCCGCACCTTGTTACCGCCCTTCGCCCTGGCGCGGATTGGGTTGTTTGCCGCCAATGCGCCCCTTGATCCCGAGGCGGTGCAGGTGCTAAAACCCGTTTGTACGGCTCACTAACTAACAGGGAGCCAGAGGGCAGGGCCGGAATGGAGACAGTGGTATGACCTTAGTCCCCCGCAGGGCTGCTGCGTGGCTCGGCGCGGCTGCGCTCGCCGCGACCGGGATGACCGGCGGCGTCGCCTGGGTGGCTGGCTCGGCGGCCCAGGCCAGCGTGGCGCCGAGCTTCCCTAAATTGAGCGCGGGCCAGGTCAGGGCCCGCTCGGCGGGCAAGCCAGAGCATGTGGTGGTCGTGTTCGACAACCAGCTCAAGAACCTGCCGGCGAACCGGGCCCACCGGCAGGCCAGGGCGGCAACCGCCGCGTCGATGCAGGCTCCGCTGGTGGCCCAGCTCAAGCAGGTCGGGGCTACGCATATCACGAGGCTTTCACTGCTCAACGCGGTAGCGGCGTCGATGCCGGCGGCCGAGGCTCAGGCGCTCAGCCACGCCCAGGGCGTCAAGGAGGTTGTCCCGGACGGGACGATCATCATCGGGGACGCCAGGTCGAAGACGAAGACGGTCCCCGCTTCGCGGGTGCGCAAGTCGGCCATCCCGAACCGGGCCGCCGACGGGCAGCGGCTGTGCAACGCGAATCCCAGCCAGCCGCTGACCGAGCCCGAGGCCCTGACCAGCATCCACGACGCGTCCGGCAACCCGAACGCGAACGGCGCGGGCGTGGTGATCGGGAATGTCGACGCTGACACGCTGGCCGGCAACCCCAACATGATCCGGCCGAACGGGCAGCCGGTGATCATCGACGCCCCGGACCCGACCGAGAACGTGTTCAGCGATGAGTTCAACGGTGACGTCTCGACGATGGCCGCTCAGGGCACGGTGACCTATAGCTACGCGTCTCAGCTGCCGTTCTCGAACATCCCGGCGAACTGCACCTTCCGGATCGTGGGCGACGCGACCGGGGCGTCGATCCTGACCACCGGTGAGTTTTCCGACACTAACTCGCAGGGTCAGATCGTGGCTCCCGAGTCGCAGGTCATCGCCGGGCTGCAGAACGCGGTCAGCGACGGCGTCAACGTCGTCTCGGAGTCCTACGGCAACGGCGCGCTGCCGGGTGCCAACGACGACCTGCTCGAGCCGACGAACGTCGCCATGGTGGAAGCCGGCGTGGTCGTGGTCGAGAGCGCGGGCGACAGCGGCTCGTCCGGCACGGTCGAGGTTCCTGCCGATAACCCGGGCATTATTGATGCCGCCGGGTCGAATGACCTCCGGCTCCTGGCTCAGGCTGATGGCTACACCCGGGGCTGGCTGAATGACAACATGACGACCCTGTCGTCGGGCGGCACCACTCCCTTGGGCGATGTGGTTGACCTGACCGCCCCCGGCTACCTGGCCCTCGCGGCCGCTGGTGCCGGTCAGACGCCGCTGCCGCTGCCGACCGAGGCCTTCGGGGGGACCAGCCAGTCGGCCCCGTTCATCTCCGGCGCCGCGGCTGACGTGATCGAGGCCTACCGGAACACCCACGGCGGTGACACCCCGACGCCGGCCCAGGTGAAGCAGATCCTGACCAGCACGGCGACCGACATGGGGGCTCCGTCCGATCAGCAGGGCGCTGGCCTGCTGAACATCGATGCGGCCGTGAACGCGGCCGGGCAGATGCCGGGCTCGACGCAGAGCCGGTCCAGCACTCCCGAGCTGGTGGACAGCCCCACCCAGCTCGACGTGCAGGGCCAGGGCGGCTCGACGGTTAACACGTCGGTGTCGCTGTACAACGCCTCCTCCCGCCCAGAAAGGGTTACCGGAACCTACCGGCAGCTGGGCAGCGAGACGGCTTTCGGCCGGCCCGTCACCGAGAACGTCAGCGCCCCGGCGGCAGGATCTCCGCTGCCCGCCCAGGGGGCGACCGCGGCGGCGCCGGTCACCTTCAACGTGCCCAGGGGCACGGATGTGCTGGATGCCGACATGCGCTGGCCGGACCCGACCAACAGCGACAACAACATCCTGACCTTCATCCTGACCGACCCGGCCGGGCGGCTGGCCCAGCTGTCGTACGACTACGGCGCCGCCAACGGGAACAACGACAGCCCCGACATCCAGCACAGCACGGTCGAGCACCCGATGGCCGGCAAGTGGACGGCCCAGATCGTGTGGGCCGATGGCCGCGGCCACGTGCAGAGTCCTCCGAACACCCCGGGGCCCTACACCGGAACCGTGACGTTCCAGGCCAGCGGCCAGAACTTCAGCGAAAGCCGGGCCAGCGGGCCCGTCACCATCGGGCCGGACAGCTCGGTGAACGTGCCCCTGCACATCGCCCTGCCCCGGGCGGCTGGCGATGCTCCTGAGTCGGTGCAGTTCACCGGGTCGAACGGGCTGGAAAGCTCGGTGCCGATCGCCCGGCGTACCCTCATCCCGTCCGCTGGCGGCTTGTTCAGCGCCAACCTGACCAGCTCGGTATCTCGCGGTGCCGGGCAGATCAAGACGTTCTACGTGAACGTGCCGCCGGGGGAGAAGGATCTCGACGTGTCGTTCTTCGCGCCGGATCACGCCACCGACGACCCGGTGTACTACTACCTGTTCTCACCGGCCGACCTCGCGACATCTCCGACCTCGTCACGGAACGTCGCGGTCGCAGCTACCGATACCACGCCGACGCCTAACAACCCCACCGGGAACGCCTCGCTGATCGCGCCCGATCCCCAGGCCGGCTTGTGGGAGATCGACGTGATGCAGGGCGCTACGACCGACGGGACGACGTTCGCCAACGTCGTCACCGGGGTCCTGTCCTACAACCAGCTCGCCCCCGTCACCGAGACCGGTCTCCCGACATCGGCGTCGACCACCATCGGCACCGGCGCCAGCGTCCCGGTCACAGTGACGGTCACGAACACCACCAACCACGTCGGGTTCTTCGAGCTGCAGCCGTCGGGCCCGGACATCACGGGCGGGAACACCACCACGCCGCTTCAGCTGGCGCCCGGAGCCACCGGGACGCTGACGGCGACACTGTCGCCCACGGCGGCCAGTGGCACCGCCGTGACCGGCACCCTCGCTGTCGTCGACTCGACGGAGTTCGGAGCTCGTCGAGCCCGCCCTCAGGAAGCCCACGTCGTCCTCCGATTTCCAGGTGTTCCCCTACGCCTACACCGTCGGAAGCTAGCTTGAGGAACTAGCGCCAGCACCGAGCCGATCAGCCCGGCTGGGCGTCGACGTCGCCGGCGGCGATGGCGGCGACCAGCTGGGCGTGATCGCGCTTGTTCTGGTCGGCGTAGCGGCTGGCGAACTCGGCCACCGCCGCGCCGAACCGCTTGCCTTTGCCGCCGATGTAGCCGCTGATGGCGACCGGGTCGCCGGTGCGCGCGTGGGCCCTGGCCAGGGTCTCCCCGCACGCGGTGGCGAACTCGGCCAGCCGCGGCGCGATCAGCTCCGTGGTCGGGATGATCTTCATGTCCCGGAACTGCCGCACGTAGTAATCCCGGCCGTGCAGCGACCCCCAGCCCACGAAGATGTCGGTGGCCGCCTGCACCATGCGCTTGCCGCCGATCACCCGCTCGCCGTGAGTGTCGTGCTGGCTGGCCCGCAGATGCTCCTCGTACACCGACGGGCCGGCCTGCTTGGCCTGGAGGAACAGCGGGTCGGCGCCGGACCGGCCCTCCAGCAGCAGCAGGTAGACCCGCATCCCGACGCTGCCCACCCCGACCACCTGGCGGACCACGTCGACCTCGGTGAACCGGTCGAACAGCGCCCGCCGGTCCTCGGTCAGCGTCAGCCGGTACTCGGCCAGCAGGTGGCTGACCAGGTCGGCCTGCTCCTGGTCGCTGATCGTGACCCGCAGCGGCGGGTCGGGATCGATCCGGGGCCGCCCGTGGGCCATGGTGGTGAGCTTTTCGAACGCGCCGTGGCTGGTGCGCCGCTTGCGCTTGCGCTCGATGTGCACCTTGACCTGGCCGCGGTCGGCCGGCTCGAAGTAGCCCAGCAGGCCCTCGGCGTGCAGGCTGTCGTACCAGATGCCCAGCTCCGGCTGCTTGGCGTAGTGCCGCATCCGGGCGCAGTAGGCCGCCACCCCGGCGTCCACCGCGGCCGTAGCTTTGGCCGGCTTGAGACGGTTCTCCCGGGCCGCCACCACCAGGCTGGCCGCGAACCGCTTGAGGTCCCACTCGAACGGGCCGGGCAGCGTCTCGTCGAAGTCGCGCAGGTCGAAGGCCAGGTTCCGCTCGGGGGTCGCCCACAGCCCGAAGTTCAGCACGTGGGCGTCGCCGCAGAGCTGGACCATCAGCCCGCTGTTCGGCTGGGCGGCCAGGTCGGCCGCCATCACCGCCGCGGCCCCCCGGTAGTAGTTCCACGGCGAGACCGCCATCCGCTGGTGGCGCAGCGGCAGCAGCTCGGGCACCCGGATCTGGTTCTGGGCCAGGATCGTCTCCAGCGCGTCGTGACCCCGCTCCTCCGGCGCCCAGTAACCCAGCGTGCCCCGCTTGATCCGCTTCCTGGCCGCCTGACCAGTCGCGCGGCGCTCGCCGCGGGTCGCGGCCAGGTCCGGCGGCACCTCCGGTGCTGTTTCCGTCATGCCCAGCATGTTCCCGCAGGTCACGCGGACCCAACCTGATTGGCCAGGCGGGCTAGCCGCCGACCGTGGCGCGCAGCGCCGTGCCGGGTCCAGCCGCCGTCACGCCCGCGCCGCTGGCCGGCAGGTAGGCCGACTCGCCCCGGCGCAGCGCCAGCTCGGCCCCGTCCGCGTCGCGCAGCGTCACCGTGCCCGCGATGCACAGCACGATCTGCGGCCGGGATCCCGGCAGGCCGACCCGGTCCGTGCCCAGCCGCAGCCGGGCCAGCCGGAAGTCCGGCACCGGCACCGGGTAGACCTCCTGCGCCCCGTCCGGCACCGGAGTCAGCACGTGCAGCGGAGCGGGCCGGAAGTCGAGCACCGCCAGCAGCTCCGGGACGTTCACCCGCTTGCTGGTCAGCCCGGCGCGCAGCACGTTGTCCGAGGAGGCCATCACCTCCGCGCCGAGCCCGTGCAGGTAGCAGTGCGGCACCCCGGCCCCCACGAACAGCGCCTCGCCCTCGGCCAGCACCGCGTGGTTCATCAGCAGCGCCACCAGCACCCCGGGGTCGCCGGGGTAGGCCTCCGCCACCACGGCGTAGGCCGCGCCTGCCACCGCCCACGGCCCGCCGCCCGCCGCGACCCGGTGGCCCGCGCTGGCCACTCCCGCGATCGCGGCCGAGTGGTCGTCGGGCTCGGTCAGGATGGCCGTGACCAGCTTGCGCAGCGCTTCTTCCTCCGGCTGGCCCGCCAGCAGCCCCGGGTACGCCGCCAGCTCGGGCACCGCCAGCTCCTTCAGCAGCGCGACCGTGCCGGCCACCGGCCGGAAGCCGCACAGCGCCTGGAAGCCGTCCCGCAGCGCGCTGATCAGCTCCGGCTTGTGATTGTCGTCCAGGTAGTCACGCTCGGCAGCGCCCGACCGGTTCTCGGCCGCGAACGCCGCCTCCGCGCGCGCTTTGTCCGGGTGGACCTGGAGGGACAGCGGCCGCGCCGCGGCCAGGATCTTGACCAGGAACGGCAGCCGCCCCCCGTAGGTCCGGGCGACCTCGGGTCCGAGCTCGGCGGCCGGACTGGCCGCGATGACCTGCTCCAGTGTCCGCGTGGCCCCGCCGCGGACGACCCGCGAGGAGTCGCCCGGGTGCGCGCCCATCCACAGCTCGGCCTGCGGCCCGCCGTCCGACGGGACGCCCAGGAACTCGGGGATGTCGCGGTCTGAGCCCCACGCGTAGCGGCGGACGGGGTTGTCCAGGCGGTCCATGGCTTTCCTCGGTGTACGGCGCCGATCCGGTCGGCTTCGTACCTTACTCGCGCTCCGCCTCCGGCCCCCGAACGATGGCGCCCTCGATCCTTGGCTCAGCGTGAAGCTGAGACGCGTTGTTGCTAGAAAATTGGTATGATTTTCTAGCAGGAGGTAGTCATGGCCGAGAGCGTGGCCGATAAGGTCCGGACCGTCGTAGCGTCGGCCCCGGCTGGCTCGTTTATCCGCAGCGCGGATGTTCCGGGCTCCCGCGCCGCCGTGAACACGGCCATGTCTCGGCTGGCCGCAGAGGGAGGACTGCTGCGCGTGCACCATGGCCTGTACTGGAAAGGCGTGAAGACCCGGTTCGGTGCCGGGCGTCCAGGACTGGTAGACGTCGCAATCGCCGTGGCCGGGCCAGACGGTGCGGGACCGTCCGGCTGGTTGGCCGCCCAGGCGCTTGGGCTATCCACGCAGGTACCCGCCGAGCCAGAGATCGCCGTGGCCGGCCCGGTGCCGAGCTTCGAGGGCGTCCGCTTCCACAAGCGCAACAACTTGGCTCGGCGCGATCTGGGCTTCTGGGAGATCGCGCTGCTTGAGGCGCTGCGGTCCTATCCCGCCTACGCCGAGGTCAGCGTCGCCGAGTTCGCCGCCCGGGTGCGCGCCCTGGTGGCGGAAGGCAAGGTGCGGCTCGCCGAGCTGGAGGTGGCGGCCCGTCGCGAGCACTCGCCGGCGCTGCGGCGCAACCTGGCCGCCGTGCGCGAGCAGCTGCCGGAGGTCGTCCTGACGTGACCATGCTCCGCGAAGCTCCCGATGAGCTGTTCGCGCTCTGCGGTGCCGCGGCGGCTCGGCTGGGGATCCCGGACCCGGCGTTCGTGGAGAAGGACTTTTGGGTCGTGGAACTGCTCCGCAGTGTCGTCAGGCCCATTGACCTCGCGCCGGTCGGCGACGTTCCCTGCTCGGCCGCCGTGCGGTTCAAGCTGCTCCACCACGCGGGCGTTCAGGCCACGAGGACCAGCACGCAGGCATTGCAGCGGGCCGGGCGGCATTTCTTCGACGTCTACCAGCTCCTCGGCTCGGCCGACGTGATCAGCGCGCTCTCGGCTCCGGGTCAGGCTATGGAGGTGCTGGCAGCCGACGTAGACGCCAAGAGCGCCGAGTTCGGCTGGGACCACACTCCGCGCCCGCATGATGGCTATGCAGCCAGCCCGGTCTTCGATTCAGCCGGTCCAGTCCATGACGTCGCCGCTGAGGGCTACGCGCGGGCACTGAGTCTGATCTGGGGAGAGCGCCCTGCCTTCGGCCAAGTCCTCGCGCGCATCGCCGGAGCGGCGAGCCTGCTCTGAACCGCGAGTTATAGCTGACCGGGGCGATCGAGGCGCCGGGTTTCAGGTACCTGCGTTACTGCTTTAGTAAAGAATTGGGATAGTAAAAGACCTTGACTGTCTTGCTGCTTGTCTATAGCGTGAGGCCATGCCCGAGGAGGAGGACTGGCCCGCCGCGATAGCGCTCCCGGCGCTGCTGCGGGCGGCCCGGCGGGCGTATGCCACGGCGGTGCAGGCGGCGCTGGCCGAGGCCGGCTGCGACGACATGCCGCGCAACGGCAGCTACGTCATCGGCGCCATGGCGCAGGGCGGGGCGCCGCTCAGCCAGATCATCCAGGGGCTGGGGGTGTCCAAGCAGGCCGCCGGGCAGCTGGTGGACACCCTGGTCATCCGGGGTTACGTGACACGGGCGGCCGACCCCGCGGACCGGCGGCGGCTGACCCTCACGCTCACCGAGCGGGGGCTGGGCGCGGCGGCGGCCATCCGGTCGGCGGTGCAGCAGGTGGACGCGGACCTGGACCGGCGGGTGGGCCCGGAGTACGTCGCGCACACCAGGGCGACGCTCGCGGCGCTCATCGAGGTCAGCCGGGACACCGAGGCCAGCCGGGAGACGGGACATGGGTGAAGACCGTGGTTAGCGAGCCGGACATCAGCGCGGTTTCCGTAGCCGAGCGGCCCGCCGAGCCGGGCGGCCGGGCCTGGCGGAGGTGGTCGGCGCTGCTGGTCATCGCCGTGCTGGCCGGGCTGTCGTACGCGTGGGCGCTGGGCCGGGACCCGCTGGAGATCTACTACGCGGCGGCGGTCCGCAGCATGTCGATGAGCTGGCACAACTTCTTCTACGGCGCGTTCGATCCCGCGGGCACGGTCACGGTGGACAAGCTGCCAGGGGCGCTGTGGATCCAGGCGCTGGCGGTGCGGGCGTTCGGCTTCCACACCTGGGCCATGGTTGCGCCGCAGGTGCTCGAGGGCATCGCGACCGTGCTGGTGCTCTACCGGGCGGTGCGGCGGCTGGCCGGGCCGGCGGCGGGCCTGATCGCCGCGGCGGTGGTCGCGGTGAGCCCGGCCACGGTCGCGCTGAACCGGGGCAACATCTCGGACTCCCTGATGATCCTGCTGCTGGTGCTGGCCGCGGACGCGGTGTCGGCCGCGATCGCCCGGGCCAGCCTGGGCCGGCTGGTGCTGGCCGCGGTGTGGACCGGGCTGGCCTTCCAGGCCAAGATGATCGAAGCCTGGCTGGTGCTGCCCGCGTTCGGCCTGGTCTACCTGGTGGCCGCGCCGGGACCGATCACGCGGCGCATCCGCCAGCTGGCCGTCGCTGGGGTAGTCGCCGGGCTGGTGTCGCTGTCCTGGATGACGCTGGTCTCGGTGCTCCCGGCCGCGCACCGCCCCTACATCGACGGCAGCCACGACAACTCGGCCTACGAGCAGGTCTTCGCCTACAACGGCTTCGGCCGCTTCGGCGACCAGACGCCGCTCCAGCTGCTGGCCGGCCAGCAGCTCGGCATCTCGTCGGCGCTGCCCACGCCGGCGGTGGCCCCGGACCGGCTGCTGCGCGGCGACCTGGGTCGCGACACGGGCTGGCTGCTGCCGGCCGCCCTGATCATCGCGGGCTGGGGGATCATCAGCCGGCGGCGGCAGCCGCGCGGCGACCCGCTCCGGTCGTGCTTCATCTTGTGGGGCGGCTGGCTGGTCACGCTGGCGGTGACGTTCTCGCTGACCACGACGATCAACCCGTACTACACCGCCGCGCTGACCCCCGCCGTCGCCGCCCTGCTGGGGGCCGGAGCGGCCGCGGCCCGGACGGCGGACCGCGCGGCGCGGGGCTGGCGGATCGGCCTGGCGGTCGCTGGTGGCCGGCACGGCGGGCTACGCCGCCTGGCTGGTCGGCTCGGCCGGCGCCAGGGCGCCGGGCTGGCTGCTGCCCGCGGTCATCGCGGTCGGCGTCGCCGCGGTGGCCGCGGCGCTGGCCAGCGTCGTGGTTCGCCGGGATGTCCTGGTGGCGGTGGCGCTGGCCGCGGGGCTGGTCGCGGGAGCGGCGGCGCCGGCCGTGGCCTCGGCCACCCTGGTCCTGCGCCATCAGGGGTCCTTCGACACGCCGTTCGAGCCGACGCGGCAGGACCGGGCCATCCGCGACGTGTTCGTGGTGGTGCCGGCCCAGGTCAGGCTGACGATCCCGAAGCTCCAGCAGGCCCGGTTCGGCGCGCCGTACCTGCTCGCGACGCAGAGCGCGGCCCTGGCGTCGGTGTTCATCTACGACACCGGGCTCGAGGCGCTGCCCATCGGCGGGTTCACCGGGACGATCCCGGCGCCGACGCTGGGCCAGCTTCAGGCCGACATCCGCCAGGGCAAGTTCCACCTGGTGCTGACCGGCACGACCCGCGACCCGCGGCTGGCCTGGATCGCCCGGCACTGCAAGCCGCTGGGCGCCGCCTCGGCGCTGCGCAAGTACTTCTGCCTGCCTGCCGTCGGGGGCTGAGCGGCCCCGTCGCCCCAGGCCGGCCATAGTGGTGCGCGTGGACGAGAAACCAGCCACTGAGGAGGTCGCGGTGGCGAGTCATCCCCTGATCGGCTACCTGGTGTGGGCGGTGCTGTTCGGCGCCCTGTTCGCGTGGGAGGGGCTGGCCCTCAGCCACCTGAGCGGGACCGTGCCGACGCTCAGCGCCACCTTCCGGGCCATCATGCGCTATCCGTTCGGCCGCTGGGCGCTGTTCGCGCTGTGGCTGTGGTTCGGCTGGCACATCTTCCTGCGCGGCTGGCACTTCCTGCTCCGGTCCTGACCGTGGCGGCCCACCCGAACGGATGTACCTGAGGTGTCCTCCTCGCTGATCCGGCAGGATCTCGTGCCCATCGTGTCCGGGTACGTCCTGCTCATGGCGGCCCTGGCCCTCGGCCTGTGGCTGTCCAGGCGCACGCCGTCGCGCCCGGCCCGGCGCTGGCGGCTGCCCGAGCGCTGGCAGCATGGCTGGCCGCGGCTGCTGCTTCACCTGGCCGCCACCGCCGTGGGCGGCTACCTGCTGCTGATGGCCATCGTGGTGCTGTACTACTACGGCGTCGCGCGGGTGGCAGGCTCGTTCCTGGACAGCGCGCTCACCGGCTGCGCGCTGCTGATCGGGGTCACCCTGCCGATCTTCGCGGCGGCGTCGTGGCTGACCGAGCGCCGCGCCCGCCGCGGCCGCCGCGTCCGCCGGGCCCGCGGCGCAGCCGCCCGCGATCGCGCCGCCGGGCCGGGCTAGCTGCTGCGCCCGGTCACCGCCACAGTCACGCCCACGCCGATCATGGCCAGCCCGCCGGCCCCGCCCACGACGGCGAACCGGCGCGGCGATCGTGCGAACCAGGTCCGCAGCTGGCTCGCGGCCAGCCCCCATGACGTGTCGGACAGCAGCCCGATGCCGATGGAGACCAGGCTGAGCAGCAGCATCTGGACCGGCACGTAGCCCGCCGCGCGGTTGACGAACTGGGGCAGCACCGCGCCGAACAAGATCAGCGCCTTGGGGTTGGTCACCCCGACCACGAAGCCCTCGCGCAGCGCCCGCCGGTCGCTGCGCGCCGGAGCCTGCTCGCTGAACGCCGCGGCCAGCGTCCCGCGCCGCCGCCACGCCTGGATGCCCAGCCAGATCAGGTACCCCGCCCCGATGAGCTTGACCACGGTGAACGCCTGGGCCGAGCGCTGGACCAGGGTGCCGATGCCGACCGCCACGCAGATGGCGACCAGGTAGTTGCCCGCGGCGTTGCCGAGGACGGTGGCCAGCGCGGTGCGACGGCCGTAGGCCAGGGCCCGGCCGACCACGAACAGCACGCTGGGCCCGGGTATCACGATGAGCACGAACGAGGCCAGGGCGTAGCCAGACAGTTCAGCAGGCGAGATCACCCGCCCACAGTAACTCGGTTGCGGCGGGCCGCCGGGGCCGGAGACCATCGCGGCATGGAGCCCGTGCTGGTGACCGCGCGGCTGGTGCTGCGCCCGTTCACCCCGGCTGACGTGGACGGCCTGCTGGCCCTGGACGGCGACCCGGAGGTGATGCGGTTCCTGGACCGCCACATCAAGACGCGGGCCGAGATCGAGGCCGACGTCCTTCCGTTGTTGCTCGCCCCCCAGCAGAGCGAGACCGGCTTCGGGCGCCTGGCCGCCGACACCCGCGCCGACGGCCGGTTCATCGGGTGGTTCGGGCTGCGGCCGGTCCGGCCGGACGCCGGGGCGATGGTGCACTGGCCGGGCGGCCTGGACGAGACTAGGACCGCGGAGCTGGGCTACCGGCTGCGGCGCAGTGCGTGGGGCCGCGGCTACGCCACCGAGGGGACACGGGCGCTGGTCCGCCGGGCCTTCGGCGAGCTGGACGTGGCCGAGCTGGTGGCGACGACGATGGCGGTCAACGTGCGCTCGCGGCGGGTGATGGAGAAGGCCGGGCTGCGGTATGCCCGCACGGTGCAGGTCGCCTGGGACGATCCGCTGGCTGGCACTGAGCAGGGCGAGGTCGAGTACCGGCTGCGCCGTGATGACTATAGGGAGACAGCAACGTGACCAGCAGTGCCAGCGCGCCAAGCCCCGCGGGCCCGGCGAGCATCGAGGTGCGGCGGCGGGTCGAGTGGTCGGACACCGACGCGGCCGGCCACCACCACAACACGGCCGTGCTGCGCTGGCTCGAGGAAGCCGAGACCGTGCTGCACGAGCGGCTCGGCATCGTGGAGCAGACCTTCGGGCGGACGCCGCGGGTCCGGCTCGAGATCGACTTCACCGAGCGGCTGTACTTCCGCGACATCGTGGTGATCCGGCTGGAGGTCGCGGCCGTCGGCCGGACCTCGCTCACCTACTCGTTTGAGGTGGCCAGGGACGGTACCGTGGCCGCGCGCGGGCGGCTGGTCGTGGTGAACGCCGCGGCGGGCGAGGGCGCGCAGCCCTGGCCCGGCGAGCTGCGCCAGGCCCTGGCCCAGGCCGGCCCGCAGCCGGGGGAGTACCTGAGCGGCACGCCCTAGCGGCGCGGGCCGGAGCCTGGACACACGGGCGGGGCTAGATAAGCGCCAGCACCTGATTGAGCAGGGCCGCGATCCTGCCGAGCGACCCGCCGCTGTTCAGCAGGCCGGCAATGGTGCACAGCAGGTTGCCGAGCAGCTGACCCGCCCCCCGAATGGCGGAAATGGTCAGGTGCACGCGCTTCAGGTGCACGGCCAGGCCGAGCAGCCTGAGGCGCAGCGGGCCGAGCACCAGCTTCAGCACGCCGCACGCGGCCGGGACTCCGGTGGCCCTGGTCGCCCTGGTCTGGACCGTGGTGGTGATGGTGCGGCCGACCCGGCCGACCCGCTTGCCGCCGGGGTCAGTGAGCTTGCCGGTCAGCCGCCCGGTGGCCTTCAGCACGCCGTGGACCACCTTGAAGTGCCGGGGCACGAACTTCCCGTTGAACGTCCCGGTGCCGTGCCGGGTCTTGAACGTGCCGGTCACCGGGGCCCTGACGCGGCCCTGCCGCAGGGTCGGCGCGGCCACGGAAACCGCGGCTGAGCGCGGCGCGGGAGAGGTCGTCGCGGCGTTCGCCCCGGCCGCGGACACGCAGATCGCGGTGGCGGCCGAGGCCGCCACGACGGTCGCCATGCGCAGGCGAGTAAAGATCATCGCTTTTTCCTCTTCGCAGTCGACGATAGGACTGGTCCCTGCTAACCCCGTCTTTCGGCGCCAAACGGCAGAGCGCCCATATTCTTAATGCCGGTGACGGAAGGACACGTCGTGGCTGAACAGCACGCTGAGCAGCAGGCGGGGGAGCAGGCAGGGCAGCAGGCAGGGCAGCAGGCGGACGGGATCGACACCTCGGTCGCGCATCCGGCCCGGGTCTATGACTACTGGCTGGGCGGCACGAACAACTTCCCGGCCGACCGTGAGGCGGCCGAGCGGGTGCTGGCGGCCACGCCGGGCCTGCGGTTCCGGGTCCGGGCCAACCGGGCGTTCCTGGCCCGCGCGGTGCGGTACCTGGCGGGCGAGGCCGGGATCACCCAGTTCCTGGACATCGGCACCGGCATCCCGTCAGCGGACAACACCCATCAGGTCGCCCAGGCGGTCGCGCCGGACGCACGAGTTGTCTACGCCGACAACGACCCCATCGTGCTCACCCACGCCCGGGCGCTGCTGGCCGGCGACCCGCGCGGAGCGACCCAGTACGTGCCCGGCGACCTGCGCGACCCGGCCCCGATCCTGGCCGCGGCGGCGCAGACCCTGGACCTGGGCCAGCCCGCGGCGCTGATGCTGCTGGGCGTGCTGCACCTGATCCAGGATGACGAGGGCCCGTACCAAATCGTGGCCGGGCTCATGGACGCGCTGGCGCCGGGCAGTTACCTGGTCCTCTCCCACCCGGCCAGCGACATCCATCCCGGCCAGGCCGAGGCTCAGCGCCGCTACAACGAGCGGGTGGCCACGCCGCAGACGCTGCGCGGGCGGGCCGAGGTGAGCCGGTTCTTCGACGGCCTGGACCTGGTGCCGCCGGGCCTGGTCTACGTGCACGACTGGCGGCCCGAGCCGCAGGACGCCGCGCCGCCGGGCACGGCCTCGGCCTACGGCGGCGTGGCGCGCAAGCGCTAAGCGAAAGCCGGGCGCGGGCCGGCCGGGGCGGGTGCCCGGCTGGCCCGCGCTGGGCTCAGCTCGCGGTCACGGCCTGGTGTAAACGTCCGGGCCGAACGACTTGACCTGCGGCATCGACGCGTCGCCTAGGTGCGACAGGCCGAACAGGTCCTCGAAGCTGCGCAGCATCGAGTAGTGGTTGTAGTTGACCGTGCTGACCGTCCCCGGCTTGATGAACGGCGACAGCAGCACTGCGCCGACGCGGCCGCCACCGGGCCCGTTCATGCCCGGCTGGGCGATGTTCGGGTGCGACGGCGACTTGCCCGACGTCTCGCCGCAGCACGCCTTCGAGTCGGTGCCCTCGTCGAAGGTGATGAAGATCAGCCCGTTCTTGTAGGCGGGCGAGTGCATGATCTCCGGCACCCACATCGACAGGAAGGCGTCGATGTTGATCAGGCCGCCCGGGTCGCCGTTGGCGCACGGGGCGTCGTGGCCGTCGTTGCACAGGTTCGGCGACAGCCACGAGAAGCTCGGCGTGGTGCTGGCCTTGGACAGGTCGCTGAGCAGCGGCTGGAACGACAGCACGTGCGCGTCGCAGTAGGACTGGTTGCCGATCACCGACTCCATGTACATGAAGCCCTCGTGCCGCGCCGCGTACTGATCGGCCGCCTCGGCGCCCTCGGTCGGGTCGGCGGTGCCGACCTTGGTGTGGCCGCAGGCCGGGCCCTGCTTGGTCTGCGTGGTGCTGTCGCGCTTGGGGTCGTTGCCCATGTCCTGGAGGTAGGCCTTCCAGGTCAGCCCCTTGCTCGTGAGCTGGTTGCCGATCGTCAGCACCGACTTGGGGTACACGCAGCCGTTGCCGAGCAGCTGGTGATACGGAGCCTCGAACTTGACGCCCGGCGTGAACTTCGTCCAGACCCCGCAGTCGTTGTCCGTGGCCGTGTCCGGCGCCTGCCCGGTAACCTGCGCGATGTAGTTGTCCAGGCTGTTGTGCCCGACCCCGTAGTAGTTCTTGAGCAGCGCGCCTTCCTTGACCAGGGTCTTGGCCAGGTAGGGGTCGGCCGACGGGTCGTTGAAGGTCTGGGCGGAGCCCTCGTTCTCCAGCTCGATGACCCAGACGTGCTTGATGGCCGGGGGCTTGAAGGCGTGGTGCGCGCTCGCGGTGCCCGCGCTTGAGGTGCCCGCGCTCGCGGTGCCGACGCCGAGCAGCGTCAGCGGCAGGACGGCCGCGGCCGCGGCGACGGCGAGCCGTCCGCGGTGCTGCCGAAGAATCCCGATGTTCACTCGCATCCTCCTGACGAGATGGCCAGCGGCCCGGCTCGCTGCCCGCGGAGCTGGGCGGCGAAGGCCGCAGTCGGATCCTCCGTTCGGCGGCTGAACGCTCAGCGGCGCGCGAGCGTCTCGCGCCTCCCGAAGGCCTGAACACTTACCGAGGGGCGGCTCGACGCGGCCGGCGCGCTGGCTCAGCTCGTCAGCCATACTCGGCCAGGCGGCGGGTCAGCCCCCAGGCGCAGCCCGCCACCATCACCAGCGCGGCCGCGATCATCCCGGCCTCCAGGCCGGCCAGCGCGTCCTCGCCGCTGCGCGCCGCCGACCTGAACTCGGCCTGGTCGGCGTTGATAGCGGTGGTCAGCCCGGCCTGAAGCCGCCGGAACAGGCTGCCGGAGCTCGACGGCCCTGGCCCGATCGCCAGCTGCACCGCCGCCTCGTAATTGCCGCCGTCGTCCAGCGCGCGCACCCGCTTATCGACCGCGTACCAGGCCGGCGCCGCGGCCGCCGCGCCGGCCGCCGACCGCGTGGCCGGGCTGCCCCTGGCCGCGGTCACCGCCGCCGTGAGCAGCGTGCCCCGGCCCGGCCCGAGCCGCTTCTGCACGGTCACGAAGTCCGCCTGGTAGGCGTCCTGGCCGCTGCGGTGGATCAGGGTCAGGCTCTCGTCGGCGTGCGCGCGCAGCGCCGCGATGTCCGCCTGCGCGAGCGCCTGGACCGGCGCCGACCCGTGGTCGCGGGCGTCGCTCAACTGCGCCCCGGCGATGCTCAGGCCGGCGAGCAGCCAGACCAGCGAGATGAGCCCGGCCGCCGTCGCGATGACCAGGCCGTGGTTGAGCACCCGCCGGGTCCGCCGGGCCAGCCGGCGCTGCACCCCGATCAGTACCACGGCCGCGATCAGCGCCGCGATGACGCCGAGCACGGGCAGCCCGGTGGCCTGCCCGTAGACCGCGCGGAGCCGGGCATTCTCCTGCCGGTAGAGGGCGTCGGCGGCCGGCAGCAGCCGGGACCGCATCAGCTCCGACGCCTCGGCCAGGTAGGCCGCGCCGACCGGCAGGCCCAGCCGGTTGTCGGCCCGCGCCGTCTCGACCAGGCCCGTGTAGACCGGCAGCTCGGTGGACAGCACGGTCAGCCGGTGCGCCTGCCCCTGTCCGCCGGCCGCCGCCGTCGCGGCCTCCAGGTAGCTCGCCGCCCGGGCGACGTCGGCCAGGTAGCGCTGCCGCGCGGCCGGAGGCTCGAGGCCGGCCAGGAACGCGGCCGCCTCCGTGGCATCGGCGTCGGACAGCGACTGGTAGATCTGCTGGGCGTCGAAGCTGAGTGGCTCGCTGGCCGTCACCACATCGCCGGCCGCCGAGGCGTGCTCGCCCGCCGTCCAGGCCGCCGCCGCGCCCCACAGCACGCTGGCCGTCGCCACCGCGGCCAGCATCAGGCGCAGTCGCGCCGGGGTAGTCAGCCCGCCCAGCCGGGCCCGGCCGCCCAGTCCGGCCCGGACGGTGGCCCGCGCCGGAGCAGCCGCCTTGATCGTGGCCATCAGGGGCGGTACTCAGCCGCGGGCGGGGCCGGGACCGGGCCCAGCCGGTTCCCGATCCACTGCTTGTACAGCGCGGTCCACTGCCCGTCGGTTCTCATTTGCTCCAGCACCGCGTTGACGAACCGGACCAGGTCCGGCGAGTTCTGAGACACCGCGATCCCGTGCGGCTCGAACGTGAACCGAGGCCCGACCAGCCTGGTCTCCGGGTCCTGGGCCTGGAGCCCGGCCAGCACCGAGTCGTCCGTGGAGATCGCCGCCACCTGGCCCTGCTGCATCATGACCATGCAGTCCGTCCAGTTGGCCGCGGCCACCGGGATGGGGTGGCTGGGCGCCGCCGCGATCGTCTCGATCGAGGTCGTGCCGCTGGCCGCGCACACCTTCTGGTGACCGAGCTGGCTGATGCTCCGCACCGGCGAGTTGATCGGGACCAGTACCCGCTGTCCGGCGTCGAAGTAGTCGGTCGAGAAGTCCACCAGCTTCAGCCGGGCGCAGTTGATCGTCATGCTGTCCGCCACGATGTCCACCGAGCCGCTGCGGATCACCGGGATCCGTTGCTCTGAGGTGATCGCCTTGAACTCGATGCTCGGGTGGCCGAATATCGCCTGGGCGATCTGCTTGGCGATGTCAATGTCGAATCCCTGCAGCTGGCCATTGAGCGGATTGCGGTAGCCGAACAGGTCGGTGGTCTGGTCGACCCCGGCGATCAGGTAGCCGCGCTGGTAGATCTTCGCCATCGTCGACCCGGCCGGCATGTGCCCGGGCCTGGGCAGCGGGCCGCTCGGCCGCAGGCTCTCCAGCGGGTGGCACGTCTGGGCCTCGCCCGTGGGGCCGGTGCTCGGGCGGGCCGGCGGCAGGGTCGAGACGCCCACGGGGACGGGCTCGGTCAGCCTGGGCACGGTCACCGTGGCCGCCTGGCTCGCACCGCAGGCCGACAGGACCACCACCAGCCCGCACGCCGCCAGTCCCGGCGCGACTCGCCTCGCGCGGCGTCCCTTTTCGGGCCTCATCCGCCCGGCCATTGGGTCATCCGCAATTCCCGTCATTCCTGGGCACATGGGGAGGTCTATATCTTAAATAGCCTACGCCGCCCTATGTCGGCCGTCAGCCCACTGTGTTGGACGTATCCGGGCTGCTCACTTACCGTTCGGCACATGACAGAGCGACGTGCGATCCTCAGCGGCTCGACCTTCGAGGAGCAGATCGGCTATGCCCGTGCCGTCGTGGACGGCGACTGGGTGCATGTGTCGGGGACGACCGGGTTCGACTACGCCACCATGACGATCTGCGACGACGTGGTGGAGCAGGCCGAGCAGTGCCTGCGCAACATCGAGGCCGCGCTCACCGAGGCGAGGTGCACCTTCGCCGATGTGGTGCGGGTGCGCTACCTGCTGCCCGAGCGCGAGGACTTCGAGCCCTGCTGGCCGGTCCTGCGCCGCTACTTCGGCGACGTCCGCCCGGCCGCCACGATGCTCGTGTGCGGACTAGCCGACCCCCGCATAAAGATCGAGATAGAGGTGTATGCGCGGCGCGGTTAGCCGGGAAGGCGGGCGAACGCGCGGACCGGGATCGTGCCCGTGCCCTCGATCCGCAGCGGCACCGACGTGAACGAGGCCCCCGTCGGCGGCAGCTGGTCCAGCCCTGTCAGGTGCTCCACGACGGGGATGCCCGCGGCCAGCAGCCGCGAGTGCGTCGGCCGCTCCCGGTCCGCGGTGTCATCGATGTTGATCGAGTCGATGCCGACCAGGGCCGCCCCGTGCTCGGCCAGCCAGGCGGCGCCCGCCCGGCTCAGGTAGTGCGCGTCCTGCGCGTAGGCCGGGGTGCCGAAACGCGCGTCGTCGCCGGTGTGCAGCAGCACCGCCCGGCCGCCGACATCGACCGCGGCCAGCGCGCCGACATCGATGCCGCGCTGGGCCGTGCCGGTGACGCGGACCACCACGGCGGGCAGGTCGGCGGTCCGGTCCAGCGGGATGCCGCTGAGGTCGGCGCCGTCGGCGTAGCGGTGGTAGGGCGCGTCGAGGTAGGTCCCGGTGTTGCCGATCAGCGTCAGCCGGTCGATGGCGAACTCGGTGCCGGGCGCGTAGTGCTCGCGCGAGTCCTCCCGGCTCAGGTGCGGCGTGATCGTCGGGCCGGGCAGGCCAGGGTAGGTCACCATGTCCGCCCGGATCACGTGGCTGAGCTCGACCAGCCGCCCGCCTGGCCGCGCCACCCCCGTGCCGTGATCGGCTGGGCCGCCCCTGGTGCCCTTGTGCGGCTCGGCGAAGACCTGCACGTTGCTGAGCCGGACGGCGTCCGTCATCAGCAGCCCCAGCGAGGCCACGAACAGCGCGGCGATCTCACCCTCGTCCGCATCGGCTGACGGCAGGTCCACGCGGAATCCGCGGGCGGTCAGGTCACCGCCGTTGCTGAACCTGATCTCGGCGTCGAACGAGGCCCGGTACTCGGTCATCCGGCCATTCAAGCACCGCCCGGGCTCGGTGATCACCGTGCGGGGGCGGGCGCCTGCGTCCCGCCGCGCCGGCCTCCCCGTCATTGTGTGATCGTGACCGTTTGACCGCGGGATCCTGCGGAAAGTCGGTCGTGATCATGAGTTCGCGGGTTGCGGAATGAGCGTTATCACGGTTCTGGGTGGCCGGAATCGGGGTCGGAGGCGACTCGGCCCCATTTAGCCACCGCAGGCCTGCAGACCTGCTGTCCCGCTGGTCACATCAGCATCGGCCGGCGTTTTCGGCTCGTCGGACCCGACTGACGCCGATGAGGCTGAACGCAAATCCGGCTTATGGCAGGCCGGAACGCAGCACGCCGTGATCGCGACCGTTTTGCCATTGAACCCGCGGGGTCAATCGGTCGTGATCATGAGGCCGCCGGTTGAGCAGCAGGCTCAGATGATCAAGTCGGCCGTCGGCTCGGCCTCGGCCGACCCAGCGGACCCACCCGTCTCAGCCCCAGCGCCAGCCCCAGCCCCAGCGCCCGTCTCAGCCCCAGCGCCAGGCCCAGCCCCAGCGCCAGGCCCAGCCCCAGCGCCCAGCCCCAGCCCCAGCGCCCAGCGCCCAGCCCCAGCCCCAGCGCTAGCCTCGGCGGCGACGCGCTTGAGCAGGGCGTGCTCGACGAACCAGGCCAGCGAGGCGTAGCCGCGCCACACCCGGCGCCACTCCCGCTGCACCGCCGCCTCGCCCAGTGTCCGGCCCACCTCGTCCAGGTAGGTCACGATGATGTCGGCGGCCTGCCGGCTGTGGCCGGCGGACAGGTTGTCGATCGTCAGGTGGGCCTGCTCGTAGCAGTCGTCGAAGCCGTAGTGGCGCAGCTTCTGGACCTCGTGCAGTCGCAGCTCGCCCAGCCCGAACATCTCGATGGCCAGGTTGTAGCCCAGGATCTCGTTGTAGAACGTGTCCGGGAACAGCGCCATGCACAGCTGGTGCAGCGAGAACCCGTACAGCTCGTCAGGCAGGTCGCCCTGCTCCATGAACGCGGCCTCGCGGATGTGCGGCAGCCGGATGTCCATGCTGGCCAGCGCCCGGTGGATCAGCGTGATGTGGTTCTTGCGCAGGTCGCCGTGGCCGACCTCGTCGGCGTAGATGGCGAACAGCGCGGCGTCGCCGGACCGCTCCGCCCGGCCCAGGTTGGCCATCCGGTGGATCCACGCCGCGTCGACCAGCGCGCCGAGCGCGTACGTGGTCTGGAGGAACACCACCACGTCGCGGTCCGGGATGGCGGTCAGCGGCTCGTACGGCCGGATCAGCTTGTCGAAGTAGACCCGCTCGCACCGCTCGTACAGCGCCTCCGGGCGGTAGTCGAAGTAGCTGGCGTCGGTGTACCGGCCGTCCGCCCCGACCCCGAACAGCACCTCGGCGTCGGTGAGCAGCCGCTCGGCGCGCTCGAGCGCCAGCGGCCGGGTGCTGGCGAAGTTCTCGATGTTGACCAGCCGGTAGAACAGCTCGCGGTCGCCGGGCGCTCCGGCCTCGGCGATCACCACGTCCGCCGGGGCGCTGGCGGCGATGGCGGCGGCCCGGGCCGCCGCCCGCTCGTCACCGGCCGTGCAGGCCGAGATCACGATCTCCGGCCGCTCGCCGGCCTGCACGGACTCGGCCCAGGCCTGGAATACCTCGGCCTCGCCCGCGTCGAAGATGCCGAACATCGGCCCGCCGAACTTCAACGCCCTTATAAACGAGCAAACGGACTCGGTTGTCCGGCGTAGCTGCGGCGATTCCCGCAACTCCCGCAGAAACTCAGCCAGGTCGAGCCCGGGGTCGGGGAAGATGTCGGCCAGCCGCCGCCCGCCCACCTGCACGTCCCGGTGCTGGCGGCCCGCGAACGGCGCGTGCCGGGCGACGATGGCCGCCACCCTGGACTCCAGCGTCAGCCCGCGATGCCAGCCGGCCAGCTCGGCCAGCAGGGCGACGTGCTCGCGCTCCAGGTCCAGCGCGAGCCGCAGGCCGGCGTGCAGCCGGGCCCGCTCGGCCGGGCCGGCCAGGTCCAGGTAGGCGGCGAGCACCGCGCGCAGGTCCGGCTCGGCCAGCCGGGGCGCCTGGCCCAGGAGCAGGTCGTCCACGCCGAGCGCGAGCACCGCGTAGTGCACGCCGACCAGCTCAGGCAGGAAGTTGGCGGGCAGCCGGGACAGGGCCAGGTACCAGCAGCCGTGCAGCGCGGTCAGCGGGCGCGCCCCGGCCCGGCCCAGGAAGTCGGCGGCGGCCAGGTCGGGCAGGTAGACCCCGGACTCCTCCATCCGCCGCCGACGCACGGCGGCCAGGGACCGGCGCGGGTTGCCCGCGCCGCGCAGCGCGTAGTGCTGCGCGAACAGCCGGTTCACGATGATCGAGGGCTGGGTGGCGGGCTGGGACACGACGTCCAGCCAGCAGCCGCCGAGCAGGCCGAGCGGCGCGCGCTGGCGGATCACCAGCTCGCGGGTGGCCGGCTCGGCGTCGGTCAGCGCCGCCAGCGTGGCGGCCAGGTCCCGGCGCACCGCCGCCACGTGGGCCGAGATCTCGTCGGCGGTCGCGTCCTGGCTGAGCGCGCCGTCGGCCGGGTCAGCCGCAGGCTCGGACAGGAAGGCGTCGAGCACCCGGCGGGCGGCCAGCAGCGCGGCCTCGGACTCCTGGTCGGCCAGCAGCCTGCGGAACAGTGCCTCGGGCGGCCCGGCCACGATGGCGTCGGCCTCGTCGATCGCGGCCGGGCTGAACTGGAACGGCCGGCGCGGCAGCGCGGCGATCTTGTCGGGCAGCTCGAACGCCGCCGCAGGCGATACGGCCATGGCCATCCTCCTAGGAGATCCGGCGCAGCAGCGCGCCGATCCTGGACCCGGGCACGCTGGCGGCCAGCAGGCCGTAGCCGCCGGGGCCGATATCGCCGCGCTCCGCGCGGTCGACGAGGTTGATCAGCGGGTCGGCGGCGAAGCAGTGGCCCAGCCGCGGGATGTTGTCCAGGTAGAGCTGGTCGGCGCTGAACCCGGCCTGCCGCTCCTTCATCATCAGCACGGGCTTGAACAGGTTGGCGTGCAGCAGCGCCGCGACGTCGCCCAGCTTGAGCCCGTGCGGCTCCAGCAGCCTGTCAGTCACCGCACGGGCCAGGTCGGCGCTGATCTGGCTGGTCCACTCCAGCGTGGCGGTGTCCTGGGCGATGGCGCAGCCCAGTAGCTCGTAGCAGCCCGCCCCGCCATCGGCCCGGCCCGGCGCCGCGCTGACCACGCAGCTGGCCGCGCCGTCGCTGAACAGCGCGAACTGCGACATCCGGTCGGCGCCAGGGGCCACCTTGTCGGTCGTGATGAGCAGCACGGTCCGGTACCGGCCGCTGGTCACCAGCGCGCGGGCCACGTCCAGGCCCGCGAGCAGGTTCACGCACCGGTTCAGGAACTGGCCGTAGCACGGGATGTCACCCAGGCCGATGCCGGTCAGCACCCGCTGCACGAACCGGCCGTGGTCCTCGGCCGGGCCGGGGATCCGGTTGGAGCACAGCACCAGCGCGTCGACCGCCGCCGGGTCCAGGCCCGCGGCTCGCAGCGTGGCCGTGCCCGAGTCGGCGGCCAGGTCCTCCAGGTCGCGCGCGGTCACCCGCAGGCTGCCCCAGCCCCACAGCCCGGCGCTGGGCGCCATCTTGAACCGGGCGGCCAGCTCAGCCAGGTTCTCGATGCCGGTGTGGTCCAGCTCCACCTCGCCGAGGATGTAGCTGGCTCCGCGAAGGAAGGCGGTGTTTGCGCTCATGGACTGTCCTCAGATCAGCTCGACGTGCTGGTCGGCCTGCACCAGCTGGCGCAGGATACGCACGGCCGCGTCCGGGTCGGACTCGAAGTAGAAGTGACCGCCGTCGACCCAGCAGCGGTCCGGGCTCACCGCGAACTCCTTGTTCCATGGCTCGACCTGTTCCGCCTTGACGTGCGGGTCGTCACGGCCGACGACCAGCGTGGCCGGGACGTCCAGCGGCGGTCCCGGCTGGTAGCGGTAGCCGACCGCCATGCGGAAGTCGGCGATCACGCCGGGCAGCAGCAGGTCGCGCATGTCGCGGTCGGCGATGACCTCGGCGGGCAGGCCGCCGAAGAACCCGATCGCCTCGGCGAACTCCTGCCCGGTCAGGGTGGCGATGCGGCGCACCCGTTCCGACGGCAGCAGCGAGGGCGCCGCGCAGCCCGACGCGACGAAGTGCCGCGGCGCGGCCGGCTCGGTCAGCCGCAGGCCGACCTCGAACGCGACCAGCGCGCCGAGGCTGTGCCCGAACAGGTAGCACGGCCGGCCGTCGGCCTCGGTCAGCGCGGTGATGGCGGCGGTGGCCCCGTCGATCAGCTCGGCGATGGTCGGCGCGGGCTCGGCGGCGCGGTGCTCGCGGCCGGGCCGGCAGACGGCCAGGATCTCGGCGTCCTCGCCCAGCCGGGCCTGCCAGTCCAGGAACACCCGCGGGCTGCCGCCGGCGTAGGGGAAGCAGAACACGCGCGGCGCCCACGGCAGCTCGGTGCCGGTCGTGAGAAACCACTTGCTGCTGTTCACTGGCGGACCGCCACGTCGATGCGGAAGGACTGGGTGGCGCTGCGGGAGGGATCACCGGGCCGGATGTGCAGCTCGCCGCGGTCGGGCAGCATGACGACCGCGGCCACGGTCCGCTCCCGCCGGATGTCGCCGGTGTCGGCCACGCAGATCGGCGGCCGCGACAGCCGCGCGAAGTGCTCCTCGACGTCGGCCCCAGCGCCGGCCCCCGTCACGGCCAGCTCGGTCAGCTCGGCCAGGGCCGCCTGGCCGGCGGTCAGCCGGAGCCGCGAGGAGTTGCGCGCGAACACGTTGAGCGCGTCGCGGGGGGTGAGATCGGGGTGCAGCAGGTGGTTGGTGTGCACCCCGATCTCACCCCCCGGCTCGACCAGCCGCAGCTCGTTGTCCACGATCTCCGCGCAGGCCACCGAGCCGGAGTCGCACAGGGTCAGCGAGCGCGAGCTGGCCAGCGGCAGGCCGGGCAGGATGGCCAGCGCCTCGGCCACGCTGCCCGCCTGGTCCAGCAGGTGCCGGATGGCCAGGTACGGCGGCAGGCCGGGCCGCCAGTCGCCGCCGAGCACCAGGTTCAGGCCGATGGCGAGACCGTCGCTGTTCACCCCGAGGTAGCCGAGCAGGCCGCCGAAGCTCAGCACCAGCGCGCGTCGCGGTGCGCCGTCAATGCCGCCGTGCGGCGCGGGGGGGTTAGGGCCATCGGGGTCTGGGGTGTCCCCAGGGCGCGCTGTGTCCCCCCTGGCCAGCACTATCCCGACGTCCAGTACCGCGATCTGGTCGTCCAGGTTGCCGTTGAGGTCCACGGTCTGGGCCAGCACCGGCCCGCCGGCCGGGCCCGCGGTCAGGCTGGCGTAGGTGGTGCAGTCGCCCGCCGCCGGCACCCGCTGGAACCCGATGATCTCGCGCCGGACCTGGAGCAGCACCGCCTCCTCGCGGGAGATCCCGGCGCCCTGGGCCAGGCCGTCGAGCTCCTCGCTCAGCCGCGGCGTGGCCGCCGCGATGGCCGCGCTGTACTCGGCCAGCCGGGGGAGCAGCGCGGCCACCGACACCGGCTCCGGCGCGAGCCGGCCGATGCGGGCCAGGCCGTCGTCCAGGAACGCGCGCAGCTCGGCACCCCGGGCGGCGCCGTGCTGGTAGCCGACCTCGAACGGCGAGCCGGTGGCGCGGACGAAGGGCAGCGCCCTCACGTGGCCGCCCCGAGCGTCTCCGGCTCCGGCCAGATCACCTTGGGCTGGGTCAGCAGCTGGTCGCGGACTCTGGGCCACTCGGCCCGCAGCACGCTGTAGTAGACCGCGTCGCGGCGGCGGCCGTCCGGCATGGGGTTGAAGCTGCGCAGCGTGCCCTCCTCGCGGGCGCCGATGTTGAGCAGCCCGTGCCGGGCCTGGATGTTCAGGATGTCGGTCTTGAACTCCACCCGCTCGGCGGCCATCCGCTCGAAGGCGTGCCGCATCATCAGGAACTTGGCCCACCGGTTGATGCCCGCGCCCTGGAAGTCGCGGCCGAGCCAGGACCAGCCGATCTCCAGCCGCCCGTCCGGCTGGGCCATGTTGCAGAAGCTCATGCTGCCGGCCGCGGCGCCGGATCGCTTGTCGGTGATGGAGTAGACCACCCGGCGCCCGGCCGCCTGGTCGGCCAGGCCGAGGTCGAAGTAGGCGTCGAAGTCGGCGTCGGTGGCGATCCGGAGCACGAAGTACCGCCAGATCGCCGGATCCATGGCGATGGCGTGCCAGGACGCGCGGTCCTCGGGGCGGACCGGCCGCAGCAGCACGTGCTCGTTCTCCAGCGGGGTGGCCGCGATCTGGGCCCAGGCCTGGTCCATCTCAGGCCGCCGTTCCCGCGAACCGGGCCAGCGCCGTGACCACGTCGCGCAGCGTGCGCATCCCGGCCACGTCGGGCTCGGTGAACTCCGCCAGGCTGACCCCGGTGTCATCGCAGGCCGACATCAGGAAGATCACCTTGTTCAGCGAGGTCAGGCCGTAACCGTCGGCCATGTCCAGGTCGGGGTCCAGGCTGGCGGGATCGACCTCGGTGTCGAGTACGCGTGCGAGGCCCTCGCGGGCGACGTCTTCGATCTCCATGTCGGCGGACACGGCTTCCTCCTTGTACTCCCTCGGGTGACTGCGGATTGCCTGGCCGACCTCCGCCACGAGCGGGGGCCGCAGGAACGCATAATGGTCGCCGGCCACCGGCCGGACGGTGACGGGGCCGGCCAGCAGGGCGGGCCAGCGGTGCCGGAACGGAGCGTTCGGCGAGTCCTCGGCGCTGACGATCAGGGCCGGGGCCCGGACCGGCGCCCCGGCGGGCCGGTAGCCGGCCAGCATCCGGACGTGCCGCTGGAAGACATCGAACCGGGTGCGCAGCCGGGCCTGGACGGCCTGGATGTCGCCGGGGTCGGTGTCGCCGGGAGTCGGTGTCGCCGGGGTCGGTCTCGTCGTCGGTGAGCACGCCGGCCAGCCAGGCGAGCTGGTCGGCGGCGGGTGCGGACGATTCGGGCTGGCCGTCGCCGACGCCGCCCAGGCTGCGGACCGCGTCGGTGACGAACATCCCGGCCAGCCGGGACGCCGTGGCCGGGCCGGCATCGGGAACGTCGAGGTCGGGAACGTCGAGGTCGGGGAAGTCGAACGGCGGGTCCAGCAGGGCGAGCAGGCGCACCTCGGCGCCGGCCTGCTCCAGCCGCCGGGCCACCTCGAACGCGATGATGGCGCCCATCGACCAGCCGCCCAGCTGGTAGGGCCCGTCCGGCTGGGCGGCGCGGATCCGGCTGGTGTAGTCCGTCACCAGGCCGTCGAGCGAGGCCGCGGTGGCACCCGGCTCGGTCAGGCCCGGCGCCTCCAGGCCGTAGACCCGGTAGCTGCCGGCCAGCTCGCGAGCGAGCTGCGCGTAACCGAAGACAGTGCCGCCGACGGCGTGGATGAGGAACAGCGGCGGTTCGCCCGCCTGTCCGGCCAGCTCGATCAGCGGTCCGGCGGCCGTGGTGCCGGCCGCGTCGAGGCTGGCCGCGAGCTGCCGGGGCGTGGGGTGCAGGAAGATCGCCGCGACGCCGACATCCGCGCCCAGCTGGCCCGCGATCAGGTCGACCAGCCGCATGACGGCCAGTGAGCTGCCGCCCAGGTCGAAGAAGCTGTCGTCGGCCCCGACCCGCTCTTGGTGCAGCACGGCCGCGAACAGCTCGGCCAGGATGGTCGCGACGTGACCGGCCCCGGCGCCGGGCTCGGTGCCACCCGGTGGTGCCGAGATGGAATTCTCGGGTGCGGGCAGTGCCCCCTTGTTAATCTTCCCGCTGGTGTTGAGCGGGAACTCGGTGACGGGGATGAGGCGCGGCGGGATCATGTAACCCGGCAGCGTGCGGGCCAGGTGCGCGTGCACCTCGGCCGGGCCCGGCACCGGTCCGGGCTCGGGCCGGATGTAGGCGCAGAGCTGCTGGTCCCCGGCCGGATCGGTGATCACGGTGACCACGGCCTGGGCGATGGCGGGGTGGCTGGCCAGGGCGGTCTCGATCTCGCCCAGCTCGATGCGCAGTCCGCGGATCTTGACCTGGCCGTCGGCCCGGCCCAGGAACACGATGGTGCCGTCGGGCCGGCGGCGGACCAGGTCACCGGTCTTGTACAGCCGGGCCTCAGGCCCGGGCCGGAACGGGTCGGGGATGAACCGTTCGCGGGTGAGCTCGGGGCGGTTGAGGTAGCCGCGGGCCACGCTGGCCCCGCCGAGGTGCAGTTCGCCGGTGACCCCGACCGGGACCGGGTTCAGGTGCGGGTCGAGCACGTAGGCCTGGTAGTTGGGCCACAGCGGCCGGCCGATCGGCGGCGGGAGCTGGGTGCCGGCGTCCAGCTCCATGAACGTGGCGCTGATCGTGACCTCGGTCGGGCCGTAGTCGTTCACGAACCGCGGACCGGGCCGCCGCGCCCAGCGGCGGGCCAGCTCCGACGGCAGCTCCTCGCCGCCGCTCATCAGCACCCGCAGCGCCGGGAACTCGCCGTCGCCCAGCAGGGTGATCACCGACGGGGTCAGGCAGGCGAAGGTGACCCGCCGGTCCCGCATCAGCGCGGCCAGCCGCGGCGGCGAGTGCAGCCTGCTGGCCGGGGCCAGCACCACCCGGCCGCCGGCCAGCAGCGGCATGAACATGTCCTGCACCGAGGCGTCGAAGCTCAGCGAGGCGAACTGGAGCACGGCGTCGGACGGGCCGATGTCCCAGTGGCTGATCATGCCGTGCAGCAGGTTGACCAGGTGCCGGTGCTCCACCACCACGCCCTTGGGCTGGCCGGTCGATCCCGACGTGTAGATCACGTAAGCCACGTTGCTGGTGCTGGCCCTGTCGTCGCCGAGGTCGCTGTGGTCGAGCGCGGCGATCTGATCCCGCTCAGACTCAAGATCAACAAGCCTGACCGGCTCGGTAGCCGGGAGGCTGGTGAGGCTGGAGGCGTCGGTGAGAATGAGAGACAGCTCGGCGTCGGTGATCATGAAGGCCAGGCGGTCCTGGGGCAGGGCCGGGTCGAGCGGCACGTAGGCACCGCCCGCCTTCCAGATCCCCAGCAGTGCCGCCAGTCGCGTGAGCCCGGCCTGCAAGCAGACGCCCACCAGCACCTCGGGCCCCACGCCCAGCTCGCGCAGCCGGCGGCCGATCTGGCTGGCGTGCCGGTCCAGGTCGGCGTAGCTCAGCTCGGTGCCTTCGTACTCGGCGGCCACGCCGTCCGGGGTGCGGGCCACCTGGGCCGCGAAGCCCTCGTGCGCGCACACCGCCGGGACCTGGCCGTCGGTGTCGTTCCACGTCACCAGCTCGGCGTGCCGCTCGGCGTCGGTCAGCAGCGGCAGCTCGGACAGCCGGGCCGACGGGTCGGCCACCGCCCCGCGCAGCAGTACCTCCAGGTGGCCCAGCAGCCGCTCGACCGTGGCCGGGTCGAACAGCCCGGTCTTGTACGAGCACTCGAACCACAGCCCGTCCGGGCGCGCCTCGGCCAGGAGGTCGAGGTCGAACTTGGCCACGTTGATGCCCACCACCAGGTCGGTGAGCGCGAACTCGACCCCGGCCGCGGTGACCGGGGCCGCCTCGCGCTCGGCGTAGCTGAGCAGGACCTGGAACAGCGGCGAGCGACCGGGGTCCCGCTCCACCCGCAGGGCCTCGACCAGCTTGCCGAACGGCAGGTCCTGGTGCGCGTAGGCGGCCACGGTGGTGTCCCGGAGCCGGGCCAGCAGGTCGGTGAACGGCGGGTCGCCGGCCAGGTCGCCGCGGATCGGGAGCGTGGCGACGAGGAAGCCGATCAGCCCGGCCAGCTCGGGCCGGGTCCGGTTGGCGCTGACGGTGCCGACGGTGATGTCGCTCTGCCCGGTGTAGCGGTGCAGCAGGGCCTGGAGGCCGGCCATCAGCGTGACGAACAGGGTGGTGCCCTGGCGGCGGCTCAGCTCGCGCAGTCCGTCGAGCAGGGCCCGGTCGGTCATCCGCCGGGCCAGCCCGCCGTCGAACTCCTCCACCACGGGGCGCGGGTAGTCGGTGGGGAGCTGAAGGGTCTGCGCCCCGTCCAGGGCGGCCCGCCAGTAGCCGGCCAGCTCGTCGAGGACCGGCCCGCGGAGCCGGTCGCGCTCCCAGATGGCGTAGTCGGCGAACTGCACCGGCAGGGCGGGCAGCTCGGCCCCAGTGTCGTCCGCCGCTCCCACCGCCCGGGCGTAGTGCGCCGCCAGTTCGCGCAGCAGCAGCCGGGCCGACCAGCCGTCGGTCACCGCGTGGTGGGCCACCACCAGGAGCACGTGCTCGGCGGTGTTGGCAACAGGCGGCCGCGCCAGCGCCGGCGCAGCCGGTGCTGGGGCGGCCAGCCGGACCAGCCAGGCCCGCAGCAGGGGCCCCGTGGCCAGCACGAACGGGCGCACGGACTCGACGTCAATCAGGTCGCGCAGCAGTTTCGACTGCATCTCGGCCGCGTGGCCGGACAGGTCCACCAGGTCGGCCGACACCGGCCGCGGCGGGTCGATGACCTGGACGGGCCGGTCGCCCGGCCCGGCCGTCAGGCGGGTGCGCAGCGCCTCGTGGCGGGCGATGACCTGGGTCAGCGCGCGGTCCAGGGCGGCCGGGTCCAGGGGCCCGGACAGCCGCAGGGCCTGCGGCACGTTGTAGGCGCCCTGGCCGCTCATTGCCTGGCCGCTCGCGGCCTGGCCGCGGGCTAGCCGGTCAAGGAACCAGAGCTGTTCCTGCCCGTAGGACAGCGGCAGCTCGGCCAGGCCGGCCGCGCGGGGCCGGATCTGGTCCGGGCCGCCTTCGCCCGGCGCGTCCGCCCGGCCGCGCCGCAGCCGGGCCGCCAGCGCCGTGCGCTGATCCTCCGTCAGCATCCGCGCTCCCCGCTATCCATCCCGCTATCCATCAGGCCGTGCCGGTCAGGGCGCCGTCACCGGCGGTGGCGGTCAGGTCGTCGAGACTTTCGTCGTCCAGCTCGGCGTCGTCCAGGCCGTGCTTGTCTCGCAGCAGGCCGGCCAGCTGCTGCGGCGCGGGGGTCAGGAAGATCGCGCTCACGTCCAGGTCCACGGCCAGCGAGCTGCGCAGCTCGGTGACGAGCTGCATGGCCAGCAGCGAGCTGCCGCCGGCGTCGAAGAAGCTGTCGGCCGCGCCGACGTGCTCGTGGCGGAGCAGGGTGGCGTACAGGTCGACCAGGAAGGTCTCCAGCAGCGTGCGCGGCGGCACCAGGTCGGCCCCGGCCGTGACCGGCTCGGGCGCGGGCAGCGCGGCCTTGTCGATCTTGCCGTTGGTGGTGAGCGGCAGCCGGTCCAGCAGGATCAGGTGGGCCGGGATCATGTAGGCGGGCAGGCCGCGGGCCAGGTGGGCGCGCAGCTCGGCCGGGGTGGGCGGGGGACTGGTGCCGGGGCTGTCGGACGCGGCCCGCAGGTAGGCGGCGAGCTGTTTCTCGCCCGCCGGGTCGGTGCTGACGATGACCACGGCCTGGGCGATGCCGGGGTACGCGGTCAGCGCGGCCTCGATCTCGCCCAGCTCGATGCGCAGGCCGCGGATCTTGACCTGGTTGTCGGCCCGGCCGACGAACCCGATGGTGCCGTCGGCCCGGCGGCGGACCAGGTCGCCGGTCTTGTACAGCCGGGCCTGCGGGTCGTCGCTGAACGGGTCGGGGATGAACCTGTCGCGGGTCAGGTCGGGGCGGTTGAGGTAGCCGCGGGCGACGCCGGCGCCGCCGATGTGGAGTTCTCCGGTGACACCGACGGGGACCGGGTTGAGGTGGGCGTCCAGCACGTAGGCCCGGTAGTTGGGCTTGGGCCGGCCGATCGGGGGCGGCAGCTGGGTAGTGGGCTCCAGCTTCATGAACGTCGAGCCGATGGAGCACTCGGTGGGGCCGTAGCCGTTGTAGATCTCCAGGCCGGGGCGCAGCCAGGCCCGCAGCAGCTCGCTGGTCAGCTCCTCGCCGGCCGACAGCAGGGTGCGCAGCTCGGGGAACTGCTCGCCGGTCAGCAGGTTGAGTACGGCGGGCGGCAGGCAGGCGAAGGTGACGTGCCGGTCCCGGATCAGCTCGGCCAGCCGGGGCGGGGAGTGCAGCGTCGGCGGGGCGGCGAGCACGATCCGCGCGCCGGCGAGCAGCGGCATGAACATGTCCATGACCGAGACGTCGAAGGTGACGGCGGCGAAGCTCAGCACGGCGCTGTCCGGGCCGATCCGCCAGGCCCGGACCATGCCGTGCAGGAAGTTGATCGCCTGGCGGTGCTCCACCACCACGCCCTTGGGCTGGCCGGTGGAGCCGGAGGTGTAGATCACGTAGGCCACGCTGGCCGGGGTGACCCCGGTGTCGTCCAGGTCGCCGCCGTCCAGCCCGGCGAGCGCGTCGGCCTCGGCGTCGAGGTTGATGACGGTGGTGCTGGTCGCGGGCAGACTGGCGGCGCTGGCGTCGTCGGTGAGCAGCACCGGCATCGCCGTATCGGCGATCATGAAGCTCAGCCGGTCGGCCGGGGCGGCCGGGTCCAGCGGCACGTAGCCGCCGCCCGCCTTCCAGATGCCCAGCAGCGCGGCCAGCCGGTCCAGCCCGGTCTGCATGCAGACGCCGACCAGCACCTCCGGGCCCACGCCCAGCTCGCGCAGCCGCCGGGCGACCTGGCTGGCCCGCCGGCTCAGCTCGGCGTAGGACACCTCGGTGCCCTCGAACTCGGCCGCCACCGCCGCGGGCGCTGCCGCGGCCCTGGCCTCGAAGCCGTGGTGGATGCAGGTCACCGGCAGCTCGGCCGCGGTGTCGTTCCACTCGACCAGCTCGCGGTGCCGCTCGGCCTCGGTCAGCATCGGGAGCTCGGACAGCCGGGCCGCCGGCCGATCGGCGATCCCGCGCAGCAGCACGGCCCAGTGGCCCAGCAGCCGCCGCACCGTGTCGGCGTCGAACAGCGCGGGCGGGTAGGTGGCCTCGATCCGCAGTCCGTCCCGCTCGTTTGCTGCGGGCTGCACGGCGAGGCCGAGGTCGTACATGGCGGCCCGCAGCTCGGCCGGCTCGGCGCGGAAGCTCACGCCCGCCGCCTCGACGTCGGCGGGCGGCTCCTGCCAGTCCAGCCCGATCTGGAAGACCGGGAACCGGCCGGGGTCGCGGGCCAGGCGCAGCGCCTCCACGACCCGGGCGAACGGCAGGGCCTGGTGGTCCCGCGCGGCCTGCGCGGCGGCCCGCACCCGGCCCAGCAGCGCGGTGAACGCCGGGTCGCCGGACAGGTCGGCGCGCACCGGCAGCGGCCCGGCCAGGGCGCCGATGAGCCCGGCCAGCTCGGGCTGATCCCGGTGCCCGGCCATGGTGCCGATGACCACGTCGGTCTGCCCGGTGTACCGGACCAGCAGCGCCTGGAGCGCGGCCAGCAGCAGGTCGGGCAGCGTGGTGTCGTGCTGGGCCGCCAGTTCACGGAGCCGGCCGGTCAGCTCGGGGTCGATGACGGTTACCTCGACCGCGCCCTCGTGGCTGGCCAGCAGCGGCCGTGGCCGGTCGGCCGGGAACTGCGAGGTCTCGAAGCCGCCCAGCGCGCCCAGCCAGTACTCCTCCAGGCGGGCCAGCTCCGCGCCGCGCAGCGCCTGCCGCTCCCACGCCGCGTAGTCGGCGAACTGCACCGGCACCTCGGTCAGCCCGGTCGCCCCGGCTGCTCCGGTCGCCCCGGTCGACCCGGCCGCCTGTGCCGCATAGAGCGCGGCTAGCTCGGCCACCAGCACCCGCCGCGAGCCGGCGTCGAACGCGGTCCGGTGGGCCACCAGCACCAGCGCGTGGTCGGCCTCGCCCAGCCGGACCAGGATGGCCCGCAGCGGCCAGTCCGCGGCCAGCCGGAACGGCACCAGCGCCGCCCTCGCCGAGAGGGCGGCCAGCTCGCGCAGCCGGTCGCCGCCCGCCGCCGGTCCTGCCGCCGACAGGTCGGTTACGGGGAGGCTGACCGAACCGGGCGGGTCGATCACCTGCACCGGCTGGCCGTCCGGCCCGGCCAGCAGCCGGGTCCGCAGCGCCTCGTGGCGGGCCACCACCTGGTCCAGCGCGCGGCCCAGCGCCGCCGCGTCCAGCGGTCCGCGCAGCCGCACCAGGGTCGGCACGTTGTGCGCGGCCAGGCCGTGATGGAACTCATCGATGAACCACAGCTGCTCCTGAGCGAAGCTCAGCGGCGGCTCCGTCACGCCTGCGTCCCCACCCGCCGCCCCTCCCCTCTTCACGATCATCTCCGTCATCCGTCCTCTCCATCAGCACTGGTTTCCGTGGTGGGTTCCGGACTGTTTTCCGAGGTGCTGGCCGAGGTGCTGGTTTTCCGAGGTGTTTTCCGAGAGCGGGCCCACGGGCATCTCCGTGAGCCGGAAGACCGGTGAGAACGCCATCCAGATCACCGGGGACAGCAGCACCAGCACCGAGATCGTCATGGCCGTCCGCAGCCCCAGAGCCCGGCCGAGCGCGCCGCCCGCCAGCGCCCCGGCCGGCAGCGCGCCGAACAGCAGCATCCGGTAGGTCGCGTTCATCCGGGCCAGCACGTGCATCGGGGTCAGTGCCTGCCGCAGGGTGATCGTGTTGACGTTCCAGATCGAGATGCCCCAGCCGTGGCCCAGCCAGCCCGCGAACAGGATCAGCACCGCCAGCGCGCTCGCGCCGCGCGGCACGAGCAGCAGCAGCGGCGAGGCAGATACCGCGGTGATGCTCATGGCCAGCGTGCGGCCCAGGCCCAGCCGCTTGCGGATCCGGCTGGCCAGCAGCGCCCCGAACAGCGCGCCCGCGGCCAGCCCGGCCACGGTCAGGCCGAGCTCGAACGGGCTCAGCCCCAGGCGCCGCACCGCGTACACGGTGAAGACCGTGGACACCGAGCCGAAGCCCACGTTGAGCACCGCGGACTGGGTCAGCAGCGTGCGCAGCAGCCGGGTGCCGTAGACCGCCGCGAAGCCCTCGGCGATCTGCCGCCGGACCGAGGGCCTGGTAGCGGCGGGCTCCGGCTCGGGCTCCGGCTTGCGGATGGTGACCAGCCCGCCCGCCGAGAACAGGTACGACACCGCGTCCACCGAGAGCGTGATCGGCGCGGTGATCAGCCCGATCAGCAGCCCGGCCACGCCGGGCCCGGCGATGCCCGCGACGGCGAAGCTGGCCTGGAGCTTGCTGTTGCTCTCGGCCAGGTGCCGCCGCTCGACCAGGAACGGCACGTAGGCCAGGGCCCCGACGTCGAAGATCACCGACAGCGTCCCGGCCAGCGTGATCACCACGTAGAGCAGCCCGATGGACAGCACGCCGAGCTCCGCGCTGATGGGGACCAGGCCGATCAGCAGCGCGTTGCCCAGCGCGCAGGCGATGAGGATGGGCCGGCGCTTGCGGCGGTCCAGCCAGACGCCGGCGAACAGCGACACGGCCAGCACCGGCACGAAGCGCAGCGCGTTGAGCACCCCGACCTGAAGCACGGTGGCGTTGAGCGTCAGCAGCGCCACCAGCGGCATCGTGAACTGGGTGACCTGGGTGCCGATCAGCGACACCGTCTCCCCGGCCCACAATTTGAGGAAGTCCCGGTTGGCCAGCACCCCGGCGCCGGCTGGGTCGGCCGGGCGCGGTGCCGCCTGGACCGGCGAGCTAGGCCGGATCGCCATGCCACTTCTCCATGGTCGTGGCCACCTCGGTGACCAGCGGGGGGCGCAGGAACTCGTAGTGGTCGCCGGGCACGGGCAGCGCGGCGACCGGGCCGCCGAGCACGCCGGGCCAGCGCGCGGCGGCCGGGGCGTTGGGCGAGCCCTGGGCGCTGACGATCAGGGCCGGGGCGCGGACGGGCGGCCCGGCGGGCTGGTACCCGGCCAGCATCCGGACGTGGGCCTGGAAGACCTCGAACCGGGTGCGCAGCCGGGCGGCCACCCCGGCCTGGCCCTCGTCCGGGGCCAGCCGCGCGGCCAGCCAGTCCAGCTGCTCGGCCGCGGTCGCGGCGGCCGGATCGGGCGCGGCTGCGGCCGCCCAGCCCAGGCTGTGCGTGGCATCGGCCAGGAACCGCGCGGCCAGCTGCGCGTCGGCGTTGTCGGCGTCGTCCGCGTCGTCGTCCGCGTCGTCGGCCAGGGCGAACGGCGCGTCGAGCAGCGCCAGCAGGCTGACCTCGGCTCCGCCCTCCTCCAGCCGCCGCGTGATCTCGAAGGCGACCACGCCGCCCATGGACCAGCCCGCCAGCCGGTACTGGCCGTCCGGCTGCGCGGCCCGGATCCGCGCGGTGTACTCGTCGGCCAGCGCGGCCAGCGACGACGGCGTGGCCGCCCGGTGCAGCCCCGGCGCCTCCAGCCCGCTGACGGCGAACGTGCCGGCCAGCTCGCGGGCCAGTGACGCGTAGCTGAACACCGTCCCGCCCACCGCGTGGACCAGGAACAACGGCAGCTCGCCCGGCCCCGAGCTGAGCCGGACCAGCGGGCCCGCGCGGCCGGCGTCCCCGGCGCCGCGCTGGGCATCGATGCTCGCCGCGAGCTGGCGCGGGGTCGGGTGCAGGAAGACCTCGGTCACGCCCACGTCGGCGCCCAGCTCGGCGTGGATCAGGTCGACCAGCCGCATGACCTGGAGGGAGGTGCCGCCGAGGTCAAAGAAGCTGTCCGTCGCGCCCACCGGCCCGCGGCCGAGCACCGCCGCGTAGCCGTCGGCCAGCACGGTCTCGGTGAAGGTGGCGGCGACGCCGGGGCGCCGGCTTCGGGCTGGCCCGCGGCGACCGGGCCGTCTGAGCCGGCCGGGCTGGCGGGGTCAGCCGCCAGCAGGGCGGCCCGGTCGGCCTTGCCGCTGTTGCTGAGCGGGATGGCCGCCACCGGGGTCAGCTCGGCCGGGATCATGTAGCCGGGCAGCGTCCGGGCCAGGTGCGCGCGCAGCGCGGCCAGGTCCGGCTCGGCGCCGGGCTGGGTACCTGGCTGAGCGGCGGCCCCGGCGCCGGGCTCGGCCACGAACCAGGCCGCCAGCCGCCGGTCCCCGCCCTGGCCGGTGCGCACCGCCACCACAGCCCGGGCCACCTGCGGGTGCGCGGCCAGCGCCGCCTCGACCTCGCCCAGCTCGATGCGCAGCCCGCTGATCTTCACCTGGTCGTCGGCCCGCCCGGCGAACGCGATCGTGCCGTCCGCGCGGCGCCGGACCAGGTCACCGGTCTTGTACAGCCGCGCGCCCGGCCCGGGCCGGAACGGGTCGGGGATGAACCGCTCGCGGGTCAGCTCGGGCCGGTTCAGGTAGCCCCTGGCCACCCCGGCCCCGCCCACGTGCAGCTCGCCGATGACCCCGGCCGGCACCGGGCTGAGCCGCTCGTCCAGCACGTAGGCCTGGTAGTTGGGCAGCGGCCGGCCGATCGGCGGCGGCAGCGGTGTGTCCGGGCCCAGGGTGCCCGAGTCCAGGGTGCCCGAGTCCAGCGGGATGTGCGTGGTGACCACGGCGGCCTCGGTCGGGCCGTAAGTGTTGTAGAAGCCCAGCCCCGGCCGCAGCCAGGCGCGGGTCAGCTCGGCCGAGAGCTCCTCGCCGCCGGACACCAGCGCCCGCAGCGCGGGGAAGTCCTCGCCGGCCAGCAGGGCCAGCACCGACGGGGTGAGGCAGGCGAACGTGACGCCCGCTTCGCGCATCAGCGCCGCCAGCCGCGGCGGCGAGTGCAGCGTCTCCGTCGGCGCCAGCACGACCCGCCCGCCGGCCAGCAGCGGCACGAACATGTCCATCACCGAGACGTCGAAGCTCAGCGACGCGAACTGGAGCACGGCGTCGGCCGGCCCCATGTCCCACGTCTCGATCATGCCGAGCAGGAAGTTGACCGCCTGCCGGTGCTCAACCACGACCCCCTTGGGCCGCCCGGTCGACCCCGACGTGTAAATCACGTACGCCACGTTTTCCGGGGTGACGCTGTTGCCCGAGGGGTCGGCATTGCCCGAGGGGTCAGCGTTGTCCGTGAGGTCGGTGTCGTCGAGCGCCGCGATCCGCTCCCGCTCGCCCTCAAGATCAACGACTCTGATCGCCGTGTGGATGTCCCGTTGCCTACCCTCCGCGGTAGGCAACGGGACACCCACACCGCCCGGGCCCGCGGCGGCGGGACTGCTGGTGGCGCTGGGACTGGCGGTGGCGGCGGGGCTGGGGCTGGCGGCGGCGGAGCGCCCGGGGGCGGCGGGGAGGTTGGTCGAGGCTGGCGGGGTCGGTGAGGATGAGCGGCATCCCGGCGTCGCTGATCATGAAGGCCAGCCGGTCCGGCGGCAGCGCCGGGTCCAGCGGCACGTAGCCGCCGCCCGCCTTCCAGATCCCCAGCAGCGCGGCCAGCCGGTCCAGCCCGGCCCGCATGCAGACACCCACCAGCACCTCCGGCCCCACGCCCAGCTCGCGCAGCCGCCGCGCGATCTGGTTGGCCCGCCGGTTCAGGTCGGCATACGACACCGACCCGCCGCCCTCGAACTCGGCCGCCACCCCACCCGG
Source organism: uncultured Actinomycetota bacterium (assembly GCA_963822485.1). Classification (GTDB taxonomy): domain Bacteria; phylum Actinomycetota; class Actinomycetes; order Streptosporangiales; family Streptosporangiaceae; genus DASUBV01. The sequence continues at coordinate 886,080 of CAWGHW010000037.1, read as the reverse complement.
CGTGCGCGCCACCTGAGCCGCGAAGCCCTCGTGCACGCAGATCTCCGGCCGCGCCGCCGCCGCGTCGTTCCAGGCGACCAGCTCGGCGTGCCGCTCGGCCTGCGTCAGCAGCGGCAGCTCCGACAGCCGGGCCGTCGGATCGGCCACCACCCCGGCTCAGCAGCACCTCCAGGTGACCGAGCAGGCGGCCGATGGTCGCGGCGTCGAACAGCGCGGACGCGTAGATGGCGGCCAGCGTGAACTGGTCCCCGCCGGTCCGGGCGAACAGCGAGATGTCGAACTTGGACTCGGTGGCCTCGGCCAGCTGCCCGGCCGGGCCGAACGTGACGCCGCCGGCCGGGACCGTCTGCTCCGCGTCGTCGATCAGGTTGAACATGACCTGCACGACCGGGGCGCGGCTGGCGTCGCGGGCCCCGCCCAGCGCCGCCACGATCCGGGCGAACGGCAGGTCCTGGTGCTCGTACGCGCCCACCATGGCCTCGCGCACCCGGCCCAGGAACTCGGTGAACGGCGGGTCTCCCGAGGCATCACAGCGGATGGGCAGCGTGTTGACCAGGAAGCCGATCAGCGGGGTGAGCGCCGCGCGCCGCCGGTTGGCGCTGGTCGTGCCGACCACCAGGTCGTCCTGCCCGGTGTAGCGGTGCAGCACCGCGTGCAGCCCGGCCATCAGCGTCGCGAACAGGGTCGCGCCCTCGCGGCGGCTCAGCTCCCGCAGGTCGTCCAGCAGGCCCGGCGGCAGCGCGCGGCTCTCCTCCCGGCCGTCGAAGTCGTTCACCGGCGGCCGCGGCCGGTCAGTGGCCAGCCGCAGCGTCGGCGCGCCGTCCAGCGCCCGCCGCCACCACGCCGCCAGCTCCTCGCCCGCCGGCCCGGCCAGCCGCTCCCGCTCCCACACCGCGTAGTCGGCGAACTGCACCGGCAGCTCGTCCAGGCCGGCCGGCTCGCCCGTCACCTCGGCCCGGTACAGCTCGGCCAGGTCGCGCACCAGCACCCCGGCCGACCAGCCGTCGAACACGCAGTGGTGCACCGTGATGAGCAGGACGTGCTCCTGGTCGGCCAGCCGGACCAGGTGCGTCCGCAGCAGTGGTCCCCGCGATAGCTCGAACGGACTCCGCAGCTCGGTGGCGGCCAGCTCGCACAGCCGCCGTCTGGCCTCCTGCCCGTCAAGGCCGGCATAGTCGAGCCGCCGGACGCCCGCCGGTCCCGTCCGGGCCTCAGCCGGGTCAATGACCTGCACCGGCTGGCTGTCCTCGCCCGCCACCAGCCGGGTGCGCAGCGCCTCGTGCCGGGCGATCAGCGCGCCCATCGCCCGGTCCAGCGCGGCCGTGTCCAGCGGCCCGCGGATGGCCACCGGACAGGGCAGGTTGTAGGTGGACCGGCCCGGCGCGAACCGGTCCAGGAACCACAGCTGCTCCTGGCCTGAGGAGGCGGGCGGGTCGGCCAGGCCGGCCGCCGCCGGGCGATGCGCCCGTCCGGGGTGGCCGGACGACCGCGGCGCACCCGCGCGGTCAGGGCCGCCCGCTGGGCATCGGTGAGCATGTGGCGTTCTCCGTCCTAGGGCGACCCGACGCCCGCGTCGAGCTCGTCCAGTCCGTCCAGGTCCTCCGGGGTCAGCTCGGCGTCGTCCAGGCCGTGCTTGTCCCGCAGCAGCGCGGTGAGCTGCCGCGGGGTGGCGGCCAGGAATACCGCGGCCGGGCCCACGTCCACGTCCAGCTCCTCGTCCAGCACGCTGATCAGCCGCATCGCCTGAAGCGAGCTGCCGCCCAGGTCGAAGAAGCTGTCGGTCGCGCCGACCTGCTCGCGGCCCAGCAGCGTGGCGTAGAAGTCGGCGACCAGCGTCTCGATCACCGTGGCCGGCGCGGCGTAGCCCGCGGTGGCGGTCAGCCGCGGCGGCGGCAGCGCGGCCTTGTCGACCTTGCCGCTGGCGTTCAGCGGGAACCGGTCCAGGACCACCAGGTCGGCCGGGACCATGTAGCCCGGCAGCCGCCGGGCCAGGTGCTCGCGCAGCTCGTCCAGCCGCGGCTCGGGCCGGTCGCAGGCGGGCCGCAGGTACGCGGCCAGCTGGCGGTCCCCGGCCGGGCCGGTCACCACCGCGGCCACCGCCTGGGCCACGCCGGGGTGGGCCAGCAGCGCGGCCTCGATCTCGCCCAGCTCGATGCGCAGGCCGCGGATCTTCACCTGGTCATCGATCCGCCCGACGAACACGATCGCGCCGTCGGGCCGGCGCCGGACCAGGTCGCCGGTCTTGTACAGCCGGGCCCCCGGCTCCTCGCTGAACGGGTCGGGGATGAACCGCTCGCGGGTCAGCTCCGGCCGGTTGAGGTAGCCCCTGGCCACCCCGGCCCCGCCCACGTGCAGCTCGCCGATCACCCCGGCCGGCACCGGATTGAGCTGCGGGTCCAGCACGTACACCTGGTAGTTGGGCCGGTTGGCCCGGCCGATGGGCGGCGGCGCCAGCGGGCGGCCGGCGTCCAGCACCTGGTAGGTGGCGATGACCGTGGCCTCGGTGGGGCCGTAGGCGTTGACGAACGTCAGGTCCCGTGCGGCCCAGCGCCGGGCCAGCTCGGCGGGCAGCTCCTCGCCGCCGGTCAGCAGCACCCGCAGGGCCGGGAACGGCTCGTCGTCCAGCAGGCTGAGCACGGCCGGGGGCAGCAGCACGAACGTGATGCCGGCCGACCGCAGCAGCGCCGCCAGCCGGGGCGGCGAGTGCCGGGTCTCCGGCGGGGCCAGCACCACCCGCGCCCCGGCCAGCAGCGGCGTGAACAGGTCGATGACCGAGGCGTCGAAGGTCAGCGAGCTGAACGCGAGCACCGCGTCCCGCGGCGTCACCGCCCAGTTGCTGACCAGGCCGTGCAGGAAGTTCATGGCCTGGCGGTGCTCGATGACCACGCCCTTGGGCTGGCCGGTGGACCCGGAGGTGTAGATCACGTAGGCCACGTTCTCCGGCCGGACTCCGGTGCCCGCGGGGCTGGTGTGGTCCAGGCGACTGATCAGATCCCGCTCGGCCTCAAGGTTCACGACGTCCACGTGGCCGGCGGCGGGGGCGGGGAGGCTGGTGATGCTGGCGGTGTCGGTGAGGATCACCGGGGTGGCGGTGTCGGTGATCATGAAGGACAGGCGGCTGGCCGGGGCAGCGGGGTCGAGGGGCACGTAGCCGCCGCCGGCCTTCCACACGCCGAGCACCGCGGCGAGCCGGTCGAGGCCGGCCTGCATGCAGACGCCGACCAGCACCTCGGGGCCGACGCCGAGCTCGCGCAGCCGGCGGCCGATCTGGCTGGCGTGCCGGTCCAGCTCGGCGTAGGTCCACCGCTGGCCCTCGAACTCGGCCGCCACCGCCGCCGGGCTGCGCGCGGCCCGGGCCGCGATGGCCTCGTGCACGCAGCCGGGCGGGACCGGCGCCGCGGTGTCGTTCCACTCGATCAGCTCGGCGTACAGCTCGGCCTCGGTCAGCACCGGCAGCGCGGACAGCCGGGCCGACGGGTCGGCCACGGCCCCCCGCAGCAGCACCTCCAGGTGGCCCAGCAGCCGTTCCACCGTGGCCGCGTCGAACAGCCCGGTCTTGTAGATGCACTCCAGCCACAGCCCGGCGTCCCTGGCCTCGGCCACGATCGTGAGGTCGAACTTGGCCGGGTTGACGCCCAGCTCCAGCCCGGCCGGGGCCACCGTCAGGCCCGCGGCCGGCAGCTCGGCCTGGCCGGGCTCGGCGTAGGACAGCGCGATCTGGAACACCGGGGCCCGGCTCAGGTCCCGCTCGAGCGCGATCGTCTCCACCAGCTTGCCCAGCGGCAGGTCCTGGTGGGCGTAGGCGCCGATGGTGGCGTCCTTGAGCCGGGCCAGCAGCCCGGTGAACGGCGGGTCGCCGGCCAGGTCGCCGCGGATCGGCAGCATGTTGACCAGGAAGCCGATGAGCGGGGCCAGCTCGGCCCGGCCGCGGCTGGCGCTGACCGTGCCGACCGTGATGTCGGTCTGCCCGGTGTAGCGGTGCAGCAGCGCCTGCAGGCCGGCCATCAGCGTGACGAACAGCGTCGTGCCCTCGCGCCGGCTCAGCTCGCGCAGCCCGTCGAGCAGGTCGCGGCCGGCCAGGTGACCGGCCACCGCGCCGTCGAAGGTGTCGAGGACCGGGCGCGGCCGGTCGGCGGGCAGCTGCACGGTCTCGAAGCCGTCCAGCACGCCGCGCCAGTAATCGGCCAGCTCGGCCAGCACCGGGCCCTGGAGCCGGTCCCGCTCCCAGACCGCGTAGTCGGCGAACTGCACCGGCAGCTCGTCCAGGCCAGCTGGCTCGCCGGTCACCTCGGCCCGGTACAGCGCGGCCAGCTCCCTGGCCAGCACCCCGGCCGACCAGCCATCGAACACCGTGTGGTGGACCACGATCAGCAGCACGTGCTCGGCTCTGCTGGCAACAGGCGACTGCGCCAGCGCCGGCGCAGCCAGCCGGACCAGCCAGGTCCGCAGCAGCGGCCCGGCGGCCAGGTCGAACGGCCGCGCCGCCTCGGTGTCGGCCAGCTCGCGCAGCGCGGCCTGCCGCGGGCCCGGCGCCAGCTCCGACAGGTCCACCCGCTCCGCGGCCACCGGGCCGGGCGGATCGATGACCTGCACCGGGTGGCCGCCCGCCGCGGTGACCAGCCGGGTCCGCAGGGCCTCGTGCCGGGCCACCAGGCCGGTCAGCACGCGATCCAGGGCGGCGTCGTCCAGCGGGCCGGACAGCCGCAGCGCGGGCACGATGTTGTAGGTCGGCAGGCCGGGCGCGAACCGGTCCAGGAACCACAGCTGCTCCTGCCCGTAGGACAGCGGCAGCTCGGCCAGCCCGGCCCGGCGGCGCGGGATCGGCGCGGCCACGGTGTCCTCCCGGCCGCGCCGCAGCCGCTCGGCCAGCGCGGTGCGCTGCTCCTGCGTGAGCACTACCCCACCTCCCCGGCGGGTTTCGCGGTGGCCGGGGGCCCGGCCTCCGGGGGCGGGCCCGAGGGCATCTCGCGCAGCCGGAACACGGGCGAGAAGGCGATCCACAGCACCGGCGAGGTCATCGCGATCAGCGAGATGATCAGCGCAGGCCGCAGCCCCAGCGCGTCGCCGAGCAGGCCGCCCATCAGGGCCCCGAACAGCGGCGCGCCGAACAGCAGCATCCGGTAGGTGGCGTTCATCCGGGCCAGCACCCGGCGCGGCGTGACCGTCTGCCGCATGGTGATGGCGGTGACGTTGAACATCGACACGTTGCTGCCGTAGAGCAGGTGCGAGCAGATCAGGATGATCATCGAGCCCAGGCCGGCGCCGCGCGGGATGATCATCAGCAGCGGCGCGGCGGACAGCCCGATGGTGTTGATCACCATGCTGCGGCCGAGCCCGAGCCGCTTCCGGACCCGGGTCGAGAACAGCGCTCCGGTCAGCGCGCCGACCGCGGACGCGCCCAGCACCAGGCCCAGCTTGAACGGCGTGAGGTGCAGGTAGCGCACCGCGTAGACGACGAACACGGTGATGACCGCGCCGAAGAACAGGTTGAGCGCGGCCGACTGGGTCAGCAGCGCGCGCAGCAGCTTGCTGCCGTAGACCGCGCGCAGCCCCTCGGCGATGGACCGGCCGACCGGCTGGCGGTCCTCCGGGCGCTCCGGCTCCGGCTCGCGCCGGGTGATGGCGAGCAGGCCGAACGCGGAGGCCAGGTAGGACACCGCGTCCACCGACAGCGTGATCGGCGCGGTGATCAGCCCGACCAGCAGCCCGGCCAGGCCGGGCCCGGAGATCCCGGCCACCGCGTTGCTGGCCTGGAGCCTGCTGTTGGCCTGGGACAGGTGCCGCCGGTCCACCAGCTGCGGCACGTAGGACAGCGCGCCCACGTCGAAGACCATGTTGAGCAGCCCGACCAGCGTGGTCACCACGTACAGCAGGCCGATGGACAGCATGCCGGTCGCCGACGCGATGGGCACCAGGGCGATCAGCAGCGCGTTGCCCAGCGCGCAGCAGATCAGGATGGGCCGCCGCCGCCGGCGGTCCAGCCACACCCCGGCGAACAGCGAGAGCAGCAGCACCGGCACGAAGCGCAGCGCGTTGAGTATCCCGACCTCGAGCACGGTGGCGTTGAGGGTGAGCACGGCCACCAGCGGCATGGAGAACTGGGTGACCTGGGTGCCGATCAGCGACACCGTCTGCCCGGTCCACAGCTTCACGAAGTCCCGGTTGGCCAGCAGGCCGCTGGTCTCCTCGGCCGCTGCCTCGGGGGGCTTCACCGTCTGGTCAGATGCCATCTCACGCGCCGATCTCGTCGAGGGCGGAGTCCTCCAGGCCGGAGTCGGTGAACCCGTGCTCGGCGGCGAGTACGGCGGCCAGCTGACGCGGGGCCGGGGCCAGGAACACCGCCGTGACGTCCAGGTCCACGGCCAGCGTGCTGCGCAGCTCGGTGATGAGCTGCATGGCCTGGAGCGAGTTGCCGCCCGCGTCGAAGAAGCTGTCGGCGGCCCCGGCCTGCTCGTGGCCGAGCACCGAGGCGTACAGGTCGACCAGCACGGCCTCGAGCAGGGTGCGCGGCTCCGCCCGCTCGCCGCCGGGCGCGATGGCCTGCGGGGCGGGCAGCGCGGCCTTGCTGATCTTGCCGTTGGCGGTGAGCGGGAACTCCTCCAGCACGGTCAGGTAGGTCGGCACCATGTAGCCCGGCAGCCGGGCGGCCAGGTGCTGGCGCAGCTCGCCCGGGTCCGGGACGGCGCCCGGATCGGCCGGCCTCAGGTAGCCGGCCAGCTGCGGCATCCCCGCGGCGTCGGTGACCACCGTGACCACGGCCTGGGCCACGGCGTCGTGCGCGGTCAGCGCGGCCTCGATCTCGCCCAGCTCCACCCGCAGGCCGCGGATCTTGACCTGGTTGTCGATGCGCCCGGCGAACATGATGAGGCCGTCCGGGCGGCGCCGGGCCAGGTCGCCGGTCTTGTACAGCCGGGCCCGCGGGTCGTCGCTGAACGGGTCGGGGATGAACTTCTCGCGGGTCAGGCCGGGGCGGTTGAGGTAGCCGCGGGCCACGCCCGCCCCGCCGATGTGCAGCTCTCCGGTCACCCCGGCGGGCACCGGGTTGAGGTCGGCGTCCAGCACGTAGGCCCGGTAGTTGGGCTTGGGCCGGCCGATCGGTGGCGGCAGCGGCGTGCTGGCGTCGAGCCGCATGAACGTGGACCCGATGGAGCACTCGGTGGGGCCGTAGCCGTTGTAGATCTCCAGGCCGGGGCGCAGCCAGGCCCGCAGCAGCTCGCTGGTCAGCTCCTCGCCGGCCGACAGCAGCGTGCGCAGCTCGGGGAACTGCTCGCCGGTCAGCAGGCTGAGGACGGCCGGCGGCAGGCAGGCGAACGTGATCCGGGCCTCGCGCAGCAGCGCGGCCAGCCGGGGCGGGGAGTGCAGCGTGCTGGGCGGGGCCAGCACCACCTTGGCCCCGCCGAGCAGCGGCATGAACATGTCCATGACCGAGACGTCGAAGGTGAACGCGGCGAAGCTCAGCACGGCGGCACCGGGCCCGACCTGCCAGTGCCGGGCCATCCCGTGCAGGAAGTTGATCGCCTGCCGGTGCTCGACCGCCACGCCCTTGGGCGCCCCGGTGGATCCGGAGGTGTAGATCACGTAGGCCACGTTCGCCGGGGTGACGCCGGTGTCGTCCAGGTCGCCGCCGTCCAGGTCGGTGTCGTCCAGCGCGGCGATGTGCTCGGCCTCGCGGTCCAGGTTGATCACGGTGGTGGCGGTGCGGGGCAGACTGGCCGCGCTGGCGTCGTCGGTGAGCAGCACCGGCATCCCGGTGTCGGTGATCATGAACGTCAGCCGGTCGGCCGGCGCGGCCGGGTCCAGCGGCACGTAGCCGCCGCCCGCCTTCCAGACGCCCAGCAGCGCGGCCAGCCGGTCCAGCCCGGTGGCCATGCAGACGCCCACCAGTACCTCCGGGCCCGCGCCCGCGGCGCGCAGCCGCCGGGCGATCTGGCTGGCCCGCCGGTTCAGCTCGGCGTAGGACCAGCACTGGCCCTCGTACTCCGCGGCCGGGGCCAGCGGCGCCGCTGCGGCCTGGGCCTCGAACCCCGCGTGAATGGTCGTGACCGGCAGGTCGGCCCCGGTGTCATTCCAGTCGGTCAGCTCGGCGCGAAGCTCGGGCCCGGTCAGCACGGGCAGCCGCGACAGCCGGGCGGACGGGTCGGCCGCCGCCCCGCGCAGCAGCACCTCCAGGTGGCTGAGCAGCCGCTCCACGGTCGCCGCGTCGAACAGTCCGGTCTTGTACGAGCACTCGATCCACAGGCCGGCGTCGCGGGCCTCGGCCAGGAAGGTCAGGTCGGACTTGGCCGCGTCGATGCCGACGATCAGGTCGGTGAGGCAGAAGTCCACGCCGCCGCCGCCCACCGGGGCCCGGTCGGGCTCGGCGTAGGACAGCGCGATCTGGAACAGCGGCGCCCGGCTCAGGTCCCGCTCCACGTGCAGCGTGTCGACCAGCTTGCCGAACGGCAGGTCCTGGTGGGCGTAGGCGCCGATGGTGGCGTCCTTGAGCCGGGCCATCAGCTCGGTGAACGGCGGGTCGCCGGCCAGGTCGCCGCGGATCGGCAGGGTGTTGACCAGGAAGCCGATGAGCGGGGCCAGCTCGGCCCGGCCGCGGTTGGCGCTGGCGGTCCCGACGACCAGGTCGGTCTGGCCGGTGTACCGGGACAGCAGGGCCTGGAGGCCGGCCATCAGCGTGACGAACAGCGTGGTGCCCTGGCGGCGGCTCAGCTCCCGCAGGTCCTCCAGCAGCCCGCGGTCGGTCAGCCGCTCGGCGATGGCGCCGTCGAAGGTGTCCAGCACCGGCCGGGGCCGGTCGGTCGGGAACGGGATGGTCTCGAACCCGGCCAGCGCCCCGCGCCAGTAGTCCTCCAGCTCGGCCAGCGCCGGGCCGCGCAGCCGGTCCCGCTCCCACAGCGCGTAGTCCGCGAACTGCACCGGCAGCTCGGCCAGCCCGGCTGGCTCGCCGGTGACCTCCGCGGCGTACAGCGCGGCCAGGTCGCGCACCAGCACCCCGGCCGACCAGCCGTCGAACGCGGTGTGGTGGACCACGATCAGCAGCACGTGCTCGGCCGGCTCCAGCCGCAGCAGCCAGGTGCGCAGCAGCGGCCCGGCGGACAGGTCGAACGGCCGGACCGCCTCGGTGCCGATGAACTCGCGCAGTGCCGCCTGCCGCGGGCCGGGCCGGCCAGCGCCGACAGGTCCCGGCGTACCCGCGCGCCTGCGGCAGGCGTACGGGTGGGTCGATGACCTGCACGGGGCGGCCGCTGGTCCCGGTGACCAGCCGGGTGCGCAGCGCCTCGTGCCGGGCGGCCAGGCCGGCCAGGGCCCGGTCCAGCGCCGCGTCGTCCAGCGGGCCGGCCAGCCGCAGCGCGTGCGGGATGTTGTAGGTCGGCAGGCCGGGCGCGAACCGGTCGATGAACCAGAGCTGTTCCTGGCCGTAGGACAGCGGCAGGTCGGACAGGCCGGGCCGGCGGCGCGGGATCTGGTCCGCGGCGCCCTCCCGGCCGCGGCGCAGCCGGGAGGCCAGCGCGGCCCGCTGGTCGTCGGTGAGCTTTCCCTTCATCAACTCAGTCCCTCCCCGCGGCGGCGCAGTCGCGCGGCCAGTGCCTCATGCTGGGCCCGGGACAGCATCAGCCCAGCCCGTTCAGGCTGTCGAGGCCATCAGCACTCAGCGGCTCGTCCTCGAGCTGATAGTCGTCGCGCAGCAGCGCGGCCAGCTGGCGCGCCGTCGGGCGCAGGAAGATGGCCGCCACGGTCAGGTCCACGTCCAGCTCGCTGTCCATCATGGTGACCAGGCGCATGGCCTGCAGCGAGTTGCCGCCCAGGCCGAAGAAGCTGTCGGTGGCGCCGACCTGGTCGCGGCCGAGCAGCTTGGCGTACAGGTCGGCCACCAGGGTCTCGATCAGCGTGGCGGGCGCGTCGGCGGGCCCCGCCGTCGCGACCTGCGGCGGCGGCAGCGCGGACTTGTCGATCTTGCCGCTGGAGTTGAGCGGGAAGGAATCCACGGTGATCAGGTAGGCCGGGATCATGTAGCCGGGGAGCTGGCGGGCCAGGTAGTCACGCAGCTCCGAGGGGTCCGGGCCGGTCCCGCCGTCGGCCGGCCGCACGTAGGCCGCGAGCTGCGGCTCCCCGGCCGGGTCGGGGCTGACCACGGCGATCGCCTGGGCCACGGCCTGATGGGTGGTCAGCGCGGTCTCGATCTCGCCCAGCTCGACCCGCAGGCCGCGGATCTTGACCTGGTTGTCGATGCGGCCGAGAAACACGATCGCGCCGTCGGGGCGGCGGCGGACCAGGTCGCCGGTCTTGTACAAGCGTCCGCTTCGGAACGGGTCAGGGATGAATCGGCTCTGGGTGAGTTCTGGCTGGTTCAGGTAGCCGCGGGCCACGCTGGCCCCGCCGATGTGAAGCTCGCCGGTGGCGCCGACGGGGACCGGGTTGAGGTGCTTGTCCAGCACGTAGGCCTGGTAGTTGGGCCAGGTCGGCCGGCCGATCGGGGGCGGCAGCATGGTCGCGTCCAGCTCGGCGTAAGTGGCGATGACCGTGGCCTCGGTCGGCCCGTAGCCGTTGACGAACCGCAGGCCGGGGCGGACCCAGCGGCGGGCCAGCTCGGACGGCAGCTCCTCGCCCGCGGCCATCAGCACGCGCAGGCCGGGGAACTGCTCGCCGGCCAGCAGGCTGAGTACCGCGGGCGGCAGGCAGGCGAAGGTGACGTGCCGGTCCCGGATGAGCGCGGCCAGGCGGGGCGGGGAGTGCAAGGTGCCGGGGTCGGCCAGGATCACCCGCGCCCCGGCCAGCAGCGGCATGAACATGTCCAGCACAGACACGTCGAAGGTGAACGACGCGAACTGGAGCACCGCGTCCCGCGGGCCGATCTCCCAGTGCCGCGTCATGCCGCGCAGGAAGTTGACCGCGTGCCGGTGTTCGACGACCACGCCCTTGGGCTGCCCGGTGGACCCCGACGTGTACAGCACGTAGGCCGCGTTGTCCGGGGCGGCCCCGGACAACGCGGCCGGCCCGTCGTCCCGTGGCTCGTCCACGGCGCCGAGCTGGTCCAGGCGCACCGCCGTCACCGGGGCCTGCGGCAGCCGCGCCGCGCTGGCCTGGTCGGTGAGAACGACGGTCATCGCCGTGTCGGCGATCATGTAGGCCAGCCGGTCGGGTGGCAGGGCCGGGTCGAGCGGGACGTAGCCGCCGCCCGCCTTCCAGATGCCCAGCAGCGCGGCCAGCCGGTCCAGCCCGGTCCCCAGGCACACCCCGACCAGCGCCTCGGGGCCCACGCCGAGCCGCCGCAGCCGCCCGGCGATCCGGCTGGCCTGCCGGTCCAGCTCGGCGTAGGACCACTGCTGGTCGCCGAACTCGGCCGCCACCGCGCCCGGCGTGGCCGCCGCCTGGGCCTCGAACGCCTGGTGCACGCAGCCGCCGGGGAGCGGCGCCGCGGTGTCGTTCCACTCGGTCAGCTCGCGCCGCAGCTCCGCCTCGGTCAGCACCGGCAGGGCCGAGATCCGGGCCGACGGATCGGCCACCGCGCCGCGCAGCAGCACCTCGAAGCCGGCCAGCAGCCGGGCCACCGTGGCCGGGTCGAACAGCACCGACTTGTACGAGCACTCCAGCCGCAGCCCGTCGGCGCACGGCTCGGCCTGCAGGGTGAGGTCGAACTTGGCCGAGTCGATGCCGCCAATCAGGTCGGTGAGCGCGATCTCGATCCCGGCCGCGGCCACCGGCGCGGTGTCGCGCTCGGCGTAGACCAGCGCGATCTGGAAGACCGGCGCCCGGCTCGGGTCGCGGTCCACCCGCAGCGTCTGCACCAGCTTGCCGAACGGCAGGTCCTGGTGGGCGTAGGCGCCCACGATGGCCTCCTGGACCCGGCCCAGCAGCTGGGTGAACCGCGGGTCGCCGGACAGGTCGGCCCGGATCGGCAGCGTGTTGACCAGGAAGCCGATCAGCGGGGTCAGCTCGGCCCGGCCCCGGTTGGCGCTGACCGTGCCGACGACCAGGTCGTCCTGGCCGGTGTAGCGACCCAGCAGTGCCATCATCCCGGCCATCAGGGTGACGAACAGCGTCGTGCCCTCCCGGCGGCTCAGCTCGCGCAGGCCGTCGAGCAGGTCGGGGCCGGCAGGTGCTTAACGATCCCGCCGTCGAAGTTGTCCAGCACCGGGCGCGGCCGGTCGGTGGGGAACTGGACGGTCTCGAAGCCGTCCATGGTGGTCCGCCAGTAGTCCTCCAGCTCGGCCAGGGCCGGGCCCTGCAGCCGGTCCCGCTCCCACAGCGCGTAGTCGGCGAACTGCACCGCCAGGTCCGGCAGCCGGGCCGGCTCGCCGCCCGCCTCCTGCCGGTACAAGGCGGCCAGCTCGTGCACGAGCACCCGGGCCGACCAGCCATCGAACACCGTGTGATGGACGACGATGGTCAGCACGTGCTCGGCTGTGTTTGCAACAGGCGGCCGCCCCAGCGCCGGCGCAGCCGGCGCTGGGGCGGCCAGCCGGAGCAGCCCGGCCCGCAGCAGCGGCTCCTCGGCCAGCGAGAACGGCCGCATGGCCGCGGCCTCGATCAGCTCGGTCAGCCTGACCTGCCGCTTCTCCGGTTCCAGTCCGGCCAGGTCGGTCAGCTCCAGGCTCACCCGGCCGGGCGGGTCGATGACCTGAACCGGCCGGCCCTCGGGGTCGGCCACGAGCCGGGTGCGCAGCGCCTCATGCCGGGCGACCAGCGCGTCCAGGGCCCGGCCCAGGGCTGCGGTGTCCAGCGGGCCGGACAGCCGCACGGCGTGCGGGATGTTGTAGGCGGGCTCGCCCGGCGCGAACTTGTCGATGAACCACAGCTGCTCCTGGCCGTAGGACGGCGGCAGCTCGGTCAGCCCGTCGGGACGTCGCGGGATCTCGTTCCCCCGGCTCACCTGGCCGCGGTGCAGCCGTGCCGCCAGCGCCGTCCGCTCGGATTCCGTCACATGTGCGCTCCAGCCCGCGGGATTCGCGGGATTCGCGGGATTCGCGAGTTCCTCGTCGTCGAAACCGTGCTTGTCGCGCAGCAGCGCAGCCAGAAGCTGCGGGGTGGGGGTCAGGAACACCGAGGCCAGGTCGAGGTCCACGTCCAGTTGCTCGCGCAGCTGGGTGACGAGCTGCATGGCCTGCAGCGAGCTGCCGCCCGCGTCGAAGAAGCTGTCGGCCGCCCCGACCTGCTCGGTGCCCAGCACGCCGGCGTACAGGTCGACCAGCAGGACCTCCATCAGCGTGCGCGGCGGCACGTGGGCGGCGCCGGCCGCGTCGGCCTGGGGCGCGGGCAGCGCCGACTTGTCGATCTTGCCGTGGGTGGTGAGCGGGAACTCGGCCACGACGGTCAGGTAGGCGGGCACCATGTAGCCGGGCAGCCGCCGGGCCAGGTGCTGGCGTATCTCGCCCACCGTCGTGTCGGGGCTGGCTCGCAGGTAGCCGGCCAGCTGGGGCTGCCCGGCCGCGTCGCGGATCATGACCGCGACGGCCTGGGCCACGGCCGGATGGGCCAGCAGCGCGGCCTCGATCTCGCCCAGCTCGATGCGCAGGCCGCGGATCTTGACCTGGCTGTCGGCCCGGCCGATGAAGCCGATGGTGCCGTCGGGGCGGCGGCGGACCAGGTCCCCGGTCTTGTACAGCCTTCCGCCTCTGAACGGGTCCGGGATGAACCGCTCACGGGTCAGCTCGGGCTGGCTGAGGTAGCCGCGGGCGACCCCGGCGCCGCCGATGTGCAGTTCCCCGGTGACGCCGACGGGGACCGGGTTGAGGTACGGGTCCAGGACGTAGGCCTGGTAGTTGGGCTTGGGCCGGCCGATAGGCGGGGGCAGCGGGGTAGCGGGCTCCAGCTTCATGAACGTGGCCCCGATCGAGGCCTCGGTCGGGCCGTAGCCGTTGTAGATGTCCAGGCCGGGCCGCAGCCAGGCGCCGAGCAGCTCGCTGGTCAGCTCCTCGCCGGCCGACAGCAGGGTGCGCAGCTCGGGGAAGTCCTCCCCGGCCAGCAGGCTGAGCACGGCGGGCGGCAGGCAGGCGAAGGTGACGTGCCGGTCGCGGATGAGCTCGGCCAGGCGGGGCGGGGAGTGCAGGGTCTCGGGCGCGGCCAGGACCACGCGGGCGCCGCCCAGCAGGGGCATGAACATGTCCATGACCGAGACGTCGAAGGTGACGGCGGCGAAGGACAGCACGGCGCTGCCGGGCCCGATATGCCAGGCCCGGGTCATGCCGTGCAGGAAGTTGATGGCCTGGCGGTGCTCGACGACCACGCCCTTGGGCTGGCCGGTGGAGCCGGAGGTGTAGATCACGTAGGCCACGCTGGCCGGGGTCACGCCCACGTCGGGCAGCGGGCCGGGGTCCAGCCCGCCGATCTGCTCCCGCTCGGCGTCCAGGTTGACCACGGTCACCGCCCCGGCCGGAAGGCCGGCCGCGCTGGCGTCATCGGTCAGCACGACGGCCATCCCGGTGTCGGCGATCATGTACTCCAGCCGCGCGGCCGGGGCGGCCGGGTCGAGCGGCACGTAGCCGCCGCCTGCCTTCCAGATGCCCAGCAGCGCGGCCAGCCGGTCCAGCCCGGTCCGCAGGCACACCCCGGCCAGCACCTCGGGGCCCACGCCCAGCTCCCGCAGCCGCCGCGCGATCCGGCTGGCCTGCCGGTCCAGCTCGGCGTAGCTGAGCCGCTGGTCCTCGAACTCCGCCGCCACCGCTCCCGGCGCCTCCGCCGCCCGGGCCTCGAAGCCCTGGTGGATGCAGGTCACCGGCAGCTCGAGCGCGGTGTCGTTCCACTCGGCCAGCTCCCGGCGCCGCTCCGCCTCGGTCAGCACCGGCAGCTCCGACAGCCGCGCCGACCGGTCGGCCACCACCCCGCGCAGCACCACCTCCAGGTGGGCGAGCAGCCGGGCCACGGTGGCCGCGTCGAACAGCGCGGGCGTGTAAGTCGCCTCGATGGCCAGCCCGCCGGGGCCCGCGCGGGCCACGAACTCGACGTCGTACCTGGCCGCCCGCCGCTCCGCCGGCTCGGCGGCGAAGACGACCCCGGCCGCCTCGACCTCCGGGACCGGGTCCGGGCAGGCGAACGCGATCTGGTAGATCGGCCAGCGGCCGGTGTCCCGGTCCAGGCGCTGCGTCTCCACGATCTTGGCGAACGGCAGGTCCTGGTGAGCCCGGGCGCCGCTCACGGCCGCCCGCACGCCGTCCAGCAGCTCGGCGAACGACGGGTCACCGGACAGGTCGGCCCGCACCGGAACCGGGTTGGCCAGCGGCCCGATGAGCGAGGCCAGCTCGGGCCGGTCGCGGTTGGCGCTCACCGCGCCGAGCACCAGGTCGGTCTGCCCGGTGTAGCGCGAGAGCAGCACCAGCAGGGCGGCCAGCAGCGTGTCGGCCAGCGTGCCGCCCAGCTCCCGCAGGTCGGCCAGCAGCTCCGGGTCCAGGCGCCGGGTCTGGACCGCCCCGGCGTGGCTGGCCAGCAGCGGCCGGGGCCGGTCGGCCGGGAACTGCGACGTCTCGAAGCCGGCCAGCGCGGCCCGCCAGTACGCCTCCAGGTCGGCCAGCACCGGGCCGCGCAGCTGCTCGCGCTGTCGCAGCACGTAATCCGAGAACTGCACCGGCAGGTCCGGCAGGCCCGCGGGCGGCCCCCCGGCCTCCTGCTGGTACAGCGTGGCCAGCTCGCTCACGAACACGCCCAGCGACGCGTCGTCGAACCCGGTGTGGTGGGCCACGACCAGCAGCGCGTGATCGTCGCCGGCCAGCCGGACCAGGCTGGCGCTGAGGAGCTGGTCGCGGGCGAACTGGATCGGCCGCGCGCCCGCGGTCGCCGCCCGCTCGGCCAGCGCGGCGTCCGGGTCCTCCAGCCCGGACAGGTCCTCCAGCCCGAGCTCGGCCGCCGTCTCCGGGTCGATCACCTGCATCGGCCGGCCGTCGCCGTCGGCGGGCAGCCGGGTGCGCAGCGGCTCGTGCCGCGCGGCCAGGCCGGCCAGTGCCCGGCCCAGCGCCGCGGCGTCCAGCGGCCCGCGCAGCCGGACCAGGAACGGCAGGTTATGCATCGGCGAGTCGCTGTTGAACTCGTCGATGAACCAGACCTGCTCCTGCGCGTACGACAAGGGCAGCGGCCCTCGCGAATTGCCAGTCATCTACTTCCCTCCTGAGCGAGCGGCCCGGTGGGCATCTCGCTGAGCCGGAACACCGGGGAGAAGAAGATCCACAGGATGGGGGAGGTCATGGCGATCAGCGAGATCACCAACGCGGCTCGCAGCCCGACCGCGCTGCCCAGCAGCCCGCCCGCCACCGCCCCTACCGGCGGCGCGCCCCAGATGAGCATGCGGTAGGTGGCGTTCATCCGGGCCAGCAGCCGGGTCGGCGTCACCACCTGGCGCAGCGTGATGGCGTTGACGTTGAACGCCGAGATGCTGGATCCGTAGCCGAGCTGGGCCGCCACCATAATGATCACCGTCGGCACGCTCGCGTGCCGGGGGACCAGCAGGAGCAGCGGTGCCGCCGACACCCCGATGGTGGTGACCGCCATGGCCTTGCCGTAGCCCAGCGCCTTCCGGGCCCTGGTCGCCAGCAGCGCCCCGGCCAGCCCGCCCACGGCCGAGGCCCCGATCACGATGCCCAGCTCCAGGGTGCTCAGGTGCACCGTCCGGACCGCGTACACCACGAAGATCGTGATGAACGAGCCGAAGAACAGGTTGAGAGCCGTGGACTGGGTGATCAGGGAGCGCAGCAGCGGGCTGCCGAACACGGTCTGGAACCCCTCGGCGATCGAGGCGCCGGACCGAGAAGCCGGGCGGCACCGGCTCCGGGTCGGGTTCCCGCCTGGTCACGCTGATCAGGCCGATGGCCGAGGCCAGGTAGGACACCGCGTCCACGGTCAGCGTGACCGGCGCGGTGATCAGGCCGACCAGCAGGCCGGCCAGCCCTGGTCCCGAGATGCCCGCGACCGCGCTGCTGACCTGGAGCCGGGCGTTAGCCTCCGACAGTCTGTCCCGCTCGACCAGGAACGGCACGTAGGACAGCGCGCCCACGTCGAAGATCATGTTCAGCGTGCCGACCAGCCCGTTCACCGCGTACAGCAGGCCGATGGAGAGCTGCCCGGTGGCCGCGGCGACTGGCACCAGGCCGATCAGTACCGCGTTGCCCAGGGCGCAGACGATGAGCACAGGCCGCCGTTTCCGGCGGTCGAGCCACACCCCGGCGAACACCGACAGCAGCAGCACCGGCACGAACCGTAGCGAGTTGAGCACGCCGACCTCGAACACGGTGGCGTTCAGCGTGAGCACCGCGACCAGCGGCATGGTGAACTGGGTGACCTGCGTGCCGATCAGGGACACCGTCTGCCCGGCCCACAGCCGGGTGAAGTCCGGGTTGGCGAACACGCCGCGCGGCTGCGCCGCCTGCCCGGACTGGACGGCCTGGTCAGATGCCATGGGGCCGGACCTTTGCCAGTTCTTCGGTGTAGGCGGCCAGGATCCGCTGCCGCCGCGGCTTGAACTGGGAGGTCAGCATGCCGTTGGCGATGCTGAACCGCTCCGGCGCGATGATGACGTTCCGGATCTGCTCGTCCCGCCCGAACGCCGCGTTGGCCGCGGCCAGCCGGGCGCCGATGGCGGCGGCGTCGGCGGGCTCGGCGGCCGGCGAGACCACCGCCACCAGGTGGGTCTGCGTCGGGCACAGCACCACGCACTCCTCGATGGCCGGGCTGGCCTTCAGGTACTCCTCCAGCGGCCGGACGATGACCTTCTTGCCGTTGTCCAGCACGATCACGTCGTCGGCCCGGCCGCGGATGAACAGGAACCCGTCCTCGTCCAGGTAGCCCAGGTCGCCGGTGCGCACGGTGCCGTCGGGGGCGAAGACCCGCTCGGACTCGCCGGGCGCGGCGTAGGAGTAGCGGCGGCTGACCGGGTGCTCGCTCCAGATGCTGATCACCCCGTCGGCGTCCAGCAGCACCTTCTTGCCCGGCAGTACCTGGCCGACGCTGCCGGGGCGGGACGCGCCGGGGTGGTTCTTGGCCACGATGCAGGTCTCGTTGAGGCCGTAGCCCTCGTAGATGGGCAGGCCCGCCTCGGTGAAGAACTGCAGCGTGGCGGGGTTGGCCGGGGCGGACCCGGTCCACAGGTACCTGATCCGGCCGCCGAACATGTCCCGCGCGGCGGCCCGCGCCTCATCGGTGCCCGAGGTGGCCCGGCGCTCGAGCTGGCGGCGGGCCGTCTCGTAGAAGCCGGGCACGCCCATCACCACGGTAGGCCGGGCCCGGCGCAGTGCGGCGAACGCGGCCTCGTAGGTGCTGACGGTGACGTCGTGGCCGAACCGGAGCGCGGAGTAGATCCAGTACCGCTGCTGCAGCAGTGACAGCGGCAGGAACACCAGCAGGTTGTCCTGGTCGCCGTGGGCGAACATGTCCTGCACCGCACTGATGGAGGCGTCGATGCTGCCGGCCGTCGCGGCGATGCCCTTGGGCTCACCGGTGCTGCCCGAGGTGAACTTGATCGTGGTCGGGTCCTCGGGGCCGTAGGGCGCCTCCGGCAGTTCGGCCCCGGGGTCGGCCTCGCTCATGAGCTGGTCGACGTCGGTGATCGGGCGGATGTCCTGGCCGTCGGCGGGCCGGTCGGTGAACAGCACCGTCAGGGAGTAGCGGTCGAGCAGCGCGGGGTCCGGGTCGAACTTGCCCGGCTCGAAGCCCGCGGTCACCGCGCCCAGGCGCAGCGCGGCCAGGTCCAGCAGCACCCACTCCAGGCGGTTCGAGGCCAGGATGCCGATGCGGTCGCCCCGGCGCAGGCCCGCCGCGTGCAGGCCGCGGGCCAGCCGTCCGGCCTGCTCGTGCAGGTCGGTCAGGTCGAGGGTCTGGGTGCCGTCCAGTCGCAGGAAGGTGATCGCGTGGCCGGGCCGGGGTGCGGCCAGGGCCACCCTGTTAATGATCTCCATCATGGCGCCCCCGTGGGGTGGCCGGCGATGTAGGCGGCCATGGCCGCGACGGTCCGGACGTCGTAGAGGCGGTCCAGCGTGATGCTCACCCCGTACTGCTTGCGCAGGCCGGTGAAGATGCGCGCGGCGGCCAGCGAGTCGCCGCCGAGGTCGAAGAAGTCGCTGCCCGGCTCCAGCGAGGCGGGCGGCACGTGCAGCACGGCGGCCCACTGAGCCTGCACGCCTCGCTCCAGGTCGCTGGCCGGGCCTGATCCTGGAGCGTCGCCGGGCGCGGCCGGGCGGCCCGACGGCGCCAGGCTCGTGAGCCGGCCCCGGTCGACCTTGCCGTTGGCGGTCAGCGGCAGGTTGTCGTGCCAGACCACCGCGGCCGGGGTCATGTAGTCGGGCAGGTGCACGCGCAGGGCCTGGCGGATCTCGTCGTCGCCGGGCCTGATGTCGCCCGCCGCGGCCAGGTGCGCGACCAGCCGGTCGCCGCCGCGCTCGGTGGGCTGGCGCACCACGACCGCCTGCTTGACGGCCGGGATCGCGGCCAGCCGGGTCTCGACCTCGCCGGCCTCGATCCGGTAGCCGTTGATCTTGATCTGGAAGTCGCTGCGCCCGGCGATCTCGATGCTGCCGTCGGGGAGGTAGCGGCCCAGGTCGCCGGTCCGGTACAGCCGCTCGCCGCGCCGCTCGTCGAGCCAGAACCGCTCGGCGGTGCGGGCCGGGTCGCCCCAGTAGCCGCGGGCCAGCCCGGTGCCCGCGGCGCAGATCTCCCCGGTGACCCAGTCCGGCGCGTCCAGGCCGTCGGCGTCCAGGATGTAGGCCCGGTTGTTGGCGTTGGGCCGGCCATAGGGGATGGTCCCGCCCAGCTCGGCCGGGCTGATCGGGGTGCAGGATGTTCCAGATCGTGGTCTCGGTCGGGCCGCCCAGCGAGACCAGGGCCAGGTCATCCTTGAGCCGGGCCAGCGCCGGCGGCAGGGCGGGCGGGATGCGGTCGCCGCTCAGCATGATCAGCCGCAGCGCGGTGAGCCGCGGGTCGCCGTCCGGCCCCGGGTGATCCAGCCCGGGTGATCCAGGGCCGACTGCTCCTGCATCAGCCCGGCGATGGCCGGGACCGAGTTCCACACCGTGACGCCGAACCGGCCGCACAGGTCGAGCCAGTGCGCGGGGTCGGCGGCCCGCTCGGCGTCGGGCAGCACCAGCGCGGCGCCGGCCGACAGCGCGCCGAAGATGTCGTACACGGACAGGTCGAAGTTGAACGCGCTGACGGCCAGGAACCGGTCGGTGGGGCCGATGCCGAACCGGTCGTTGCAGTCGGCCACCACGTTGGCCACGCTGCGGTGGCTGACCATGACGCCCTTGGGCTCGCCGGTGGTGCCGGAGGTGTAGAGCACGTAGGCCAGGTCGTCGGGGCCGGCGCCGGGGACGGGCTGGTCGCCGCCGGGGTCCGGGGGAGCGGGCACCGGGCCGGTCACGTCCAGCTCCAGGACGTCCACGGCCGGGCTGTCGCGGTCGGTGTCGTCGCCGCCGCCGGTCCAGCCGGAGTTGGTGAGCACGCGGCGCACCCGGCCGTCGCGCAGCATGTACCCGATCCGCTCGGCGGGCAGCGCGGCGTCCACCGGCAGGTAGGCGCCGCCGGCCAGCAGCGCGGCCAGGATGCCGACGATCTGCTCCGGCCCGCGGCGCATGATCAGGCCGACCAGCTCGTCCCGGCCGACACCGGGTCCGCCCTGGCCGCCCCGCAGCCACCCGGCCGCCGCCCGGGCCCGGGCCAGCAGCTCGCCGTAGCTGAGCGCGCCGCCGGTGCCGAGCACCGCGGGCGCGTCGGGGGTGCGCGCGGCGCGGGCCGCGAACGCGGCGGGCAGCCGCTCGCCGGGCCGCGGGACCGCGGTGGCGTTGGCCGCCTGGCGGCGGGCCCGCTGCTCGCCGGGCAGCAGGTCGAACGTGGTCGCCGACCAGGCCTCGGCCTCGCCCAGCCGGTCCAGCAGCGCCTGGTAGCCGCGCATCAGGTCGCGGATCATCCCGTCGGGGAACAGCCCCCGCACCGCGTCGGCCTGCACGATCACGCCGCCGTGCTGCTCGAACGCGAACCCGTTCAGCCACACCTGCGGGGTCTGGCTGGAGGTGTAGACCTCGGGCCCGAACAGCTCCAGCGCCGAGCCGTCCACGTCGGCGCGCAGGTAGCCGATGGCGCTGTTGAACGTGTACGGCATCCGCGCGTCGGCGCCGGGGTCGCGGCGGGCCAGCTCGCGCAGCACCTCGATGCCGGAGAAGTGGCGGTGGTCCAGGTCGCGGCGCAGCCGGGCCTGCAGGGCCAGGGCCCGCTCGGTGAAGGTCTGCGCCGGGTCCAGGTCGATCTCGACCAGCAGGGTCTCGGAGAAGTTGCCGATGGCGTCGGCGATCCGGGGGTGGATCGGCGGCCGGTTGGCCACCGTGGTGGCCAGCGTGAACCGGCGGCCCGCGCCCCACCGGGCCAGCGTCTGCGCGTAGGCGGCCAGCAGCACCCCGGTCGGGGTCAGCCCGGCGGCGGCCGCGCGGGCCTTCACCGCGGCCCAGGCCGTGGCGTCCAGCCGCGCGTCGTACTGGTCGAACCGGGGCGCGGCGATCGCCGCCGGGCTGGCCGCCAGCGGCAGGTCGGGGTGCGGCGGCAGGTCCGGCAGCCGGTCCAGCCAGTAGGTGCGGGAGCGCTGCCGCGGCGGCTTGTCGCGCATCGCGCCCAGCGAGGCCACGTAGTCCGCGAACGACACCTCACCGGCGGAAGCCGCGTCGCCGGCGGGCTCGTCCCGGTCGGCGTCAGGCAGTGCCTGGTAGGCCTCCCACCAGTCGGCGAAGAACAGGAACATGCTGATGCCGTCCATCACCAGGCCGTCGTGACCGACGTGCAGCCGCATCCGGTCGTCGGCCAGCAGCGTGATGTCGGCGGCCAGCAGCGGCGCGCGGTCGGCGGGCAGGATCCGGTGCGAGCGCTGCTCGCGCAGCTCGCTCAGCCGGGCCTGCTGATCTGCCTCGGGCTGGCCGCGCAGGTCCAGCCGCCCGATGCGCAGGCTGGTGTCCGGCTCGGTGACCTGGCGGCCGTCGGCGGTGAACCGGGTGCGCAGCGCGCCGTGCCGGGCCGCGACCGCGCGCAGCGCCGCCTCCAGCCGGCCGGTATCCCAGCAGCCGTCGATCTCGTGGTAGATGTGGCTGGCCACGTTGCCCATCTCGACCGCGTCGCCGCGGCCGATCAGGAAGCCGCGCTGGAGCAGGGTCAGCGGGTAGCCCGGGGCTTCGCCCCCTGCCATCTCACCCCCCGCGGCGCCGGCCGCGGGCTCGGACAGGTGGCTGATCAGCTCGGCCTTGACCGCCTTGATCCGGCCGATCAGCGCGGGGTCGATGCGCTGCGGCGGCCCCTGGAGGCGTAAATCCGCGCCGGAGACCGTGAGCCGGAGCCCGCGCTCGCGGATCTCGCGCAGCACCTCGTGGGGGGTAGGGGGAGGTGGGTGGGAGGTCACCTGGCCGGAACCTCCTCGGCGGCGATGAGCTGGGCCAGCTGCGCGACCGTGCGGCAGCCGAGCAGGTCCTCCACGCTCACGTCCGCGCCGGTGTGCTCGAGCACCTGGTACTGGAGCGCGATGGCCTGCAGGGACGTGGTGCCCAGCGCGACCAGCGTGGCGTCGGCCACCGGCTGCCCGGCGGGCAGCAGCAGCGCCTCGCGGACCCGGTCCGACAGCCAGGCCAGCAACGGCGACGGCGCCGGCTCGGCTGACTGCGGCTCGGCTGACTGCGGCTCGGCTGGCTGCGGTTCGGCTGGCTGCGCGCCGAAGAACACCTCGCGGGCCAGGCTGACCCGGGTCCCCGGCGGCACCAGGGTGACCAGCTCCGGCCACTGCGCGGGCGGGTCCAGGCCCAGCCCCGCGGCCAGCCGGGTCGCGAAGCGCGGCATGACCGGCATCGCGCAGTGGGCCAGCAGCCGCGCCGCGGCCAGCTCCAGCGCGATCGCCGTCCTGGCCTCGTCCTTCCAGTCCTCCAGGTCGCCGGTGGCCGCCTCGGCCTGGGCGAACCGCAGGGTGTCGGTCACGATGCCGTCCAGCGCCCGCGCCGCCCGGTTGAGCGAGAACCCGTCCTGGCCCAGCGCGCCGGTCACGTCGGCCAGCCGGCTGCTGAGCTGGGCCCAGAACGCCGTGTGCTCCGGGGTCCAGATGCCCGCGTCCGGCGCGCTCCCGCCGTAGCGCTTCTCGATCCGGGCGCCGAGGTCGTTCAGCCAGCGCTGCCAGGTGCCGACCAGCGTCTGCTCGACCACCCGCTCGTAGTCCTCGACCGTGAAGTTCGTCCGGCTGGTCTCCGGGCGGGTCAGCGCCAGGTAGTACCGGATGCCGTCCACGGTGTCCGGGCCCAGGATGTCCTTGCCCCAGATGGCGTGCCGGCGGCTGGTGGAGAACTTGTCCCCGTCCAGCAGGTAGAACTCGTTGACGTTGTAGTCGACGTCCGGGGTCCACTCCGGGTTGGCCACCTTGTACAGCGCCGGGCCGAGGATGGAGTGGTAGAAGGTGTTGTCGTAGCCCAGGAAGTGAACGATCTTCCAGTCGTCCTGCGGCGCGCTGGACTGCCAGTCCTCGCCCAGCGTGCGGCCCAGCCGCTCGATGCCGTAGATGAAGCCGAAGGCCAGCTCGATCCAGACCCAGATGACCTGGCCGGGCAGGTCGGTCTCGGTGGGCCGCACGCCCCACGAGGACGGGTGGCTGAGCGCCACGTCCAGCCGCTCGCGGCGGAACACCCGGTGGGCCAGCTCGCGCAGCCGGGCCGGGGCCCGGCCGACGTGGTGATGCTCCAGCACCTCGGCCCGCAGTTCGTGCAGCGGCAGCGTGAACCGGGTGATGGTGCCCGCCCGCGGCGTGGCGCTGCCATTGGTCGGCCGCGGGTCGACCAGGTCCACGCAGAAGTTGGGCTCCCCGCACTCCTCGCAGATGTTGCCGCCCGTCGACGACCCGCAGGTCGGGCAGCCCCCGCCCACGTAGGGCTCGTACAGGTACTGGCCGGACTCGCCGTCAAACAGCGCCGCGCCCTCCTGCGGGGTGACCCGGCCCGAGTCACGCAAGCGGGTGAAGAACGCCCGGAGCGCGGCCGGGTACCGTTCATCCCGGCTGGTATGGGTGACCTGGTCGGGATGGATGTCCATCAGGGCCAGCGCCTCGGCGATCTCCCCGGCGTAGTGCTCGGCCACCTCGGGCGGCGTGCGGCCCTCGCGCCGGGCGCACTCGGCCACGTAGCTCTGGAAGTCGTCGGTGGCGGCCAGGTGCCACACCCGGGTGCCGTTCATCCGCTGGAACCGGACGAAGGCGTCGGTGCCCAGGTAGGGCCCGGACAGGTGACCGATGTGCAGCCCGCCGTTGGGCGTCGGCGGCGTGGAGAACGCGAACACCGGGCGGTCGCCGAACCGGCGCCGGTCGGTGCGCGGCGCGACCCGCGCGGCCCGCGGGGTGTCACGCCAGTAGAAGGTCGCGAACAGCAGGTCATCGGCGCCGGTGTTGTCCAGGTAGTGAGTCTCGAACGGCTCGAACTGGAGCACCATGCCGGGCCCGACCGGGGCGCGCTTGCTGTCCACCACGATGTCGCCGGAGCCGGCCACGATCACGAAGGTCTCGGTCTCGTCGTGCTGGTGCGGGTCGGAGTGGCGGCCGGGCGGCACCCGGCCCCAGTTCGCGCCGACCCCGAACGCCTCGACGGCGCCCATGTCGATCTCGCCCAGGTCGATCCCGAACGAGGTATGCAGCGATCCAGAGTCATACGTACTGGTGATCACTGGGGACCCCTTCCGTGGCAGTGTCGCCCAGCCGGGGCTGGACCATGCTGGCGACCTCGGCGGCGATGGCCGGGGCGAGGCGGTAGCCGGAGCCGCTGGCGGCGCCGGCGAAGATGATGCGGCCCGCGTCGTCCAGGGGACGGACCAGGGGCTCGCGGTCCGGGCTGTAGGCGTCGCAGAAGACCCGGCCGGCGTCGCACGCCGCGGCCAGCGACGGCGCGTAGCGGCGCAGCAGGTCGCGCGCGGCGCCGACCTCGGCCGCGGACAGCCCGGCGGCCGGCGCGTCCGGGTCCACGTCCCATTCCTGGCTGGCGTAGCTGAACAGCCAGTGCCCCTGGTGAGCCACGGGCAGCAGGAACGCGTCGTCGGCGTCGAACAGCATGGCCTGGTCCTCGGGGCCGGGCCGCAGCCCGATGTGCAGCGCGACCACCTTCTTGACCCGCAGCCCGAGCGGGGCCACCAGGTCGCGCCAGGCCGGCGCGGCCAGCCACGGGCCCGGCGCCAGCACCACGTAGTCGGCCACCAGCCGCTCGCCCGTCCCGGTGGTCACGGTCACCGCGCCGGGCCCGGCCGTCAGCCCGGTCACCGCCACGCCCTCGGCGAACCGGACCCGCGGCCGCAGCCCGGCCGCCAGCCGCCGGGCCAGCTGGTGCACGTCGGCGTGGTGGCAGCCGGCGAGCTGCCAGGCCCGGTAGCCGTCCGGGACCACGACGGCCGGATGCCCGGAGCCGGCCGCGGGGACCGGCGCCGCCTCGCTCAGGTAGTCCGGGCCGGGGCCGCGATCGGTCGCTTGACCGGGGCCTTGACCGGGGTCTTGACCGGACCCGCCATCGGGGCCGATCACGGTGGCGCCGACCGGGTAGATCGGCAGGGCCGGGTGGCTCGACCGCAGCTCGGCGTAATAGGCGTGGCTGCGGGCCGACATCCGCCGCGTCCGGGGCGAGCCCCCCCGCGGCAGGTGCAGGCCGGCCGACCGGCGGCTGGCCCCGGCCCCGACCGCGTCCCGGTCCAGCACCGTGACGGAAAGCTCCGGGTCGAGGGCGGCCAGTTCGCGCGCGATCAGGCAGCCGATTATCCCGGCGCCGGCGATGACCACTGCGGGGCGGGTCATGGCCTAGGTCCCCGTGAATTCATCGCCGGACGGCTTGGACATCCACTCGATGAAGGAGTTCTGCTGCTGATCGGTGCGGACGCCGCGCAGCCGGTCGAGGATTCGCTGACTGCGCCAGGCGTTGAGGCTCAGGTTCGGATCGGCCAGCCCGCGCTGCTCGCGCGCGGCGTTCTGGATGAAGATGTTGCGGTCGGCCGGGCCGTCCCACTGGATCGCGAAATTTTCGTCGATTTTGTACTCATCGCCCGCCCGCTCTAGGCGGGATTCGATCGGATTCAGGAAATTCAGCGGGGTCGGACGGAACCCGGTGGCCCAGATGACCACATCCAGCTCGACGTTCTCCATGACGCCGTCGTGATCATTGTGGCTGAGCGCGAGGTTCCACGCCTGGGTCGGCGCATGGGTGACCTCGGTGACCGTGCGGTTGGGGTAGAGCGCGACCAGATCTGAGAGCCCGCTGAGGAAGCGGTGAGCGTAGATGCGCTGGTAGATCCGCCGCAGCGTGGCCTCGGAGATGCCGTCGCTGGTGAGCAGGTATCGCTCGTTGAAGGCTTTCCTGGTCGCTGGCTCGAGCTTCGCGAAATAGTCAGAGTAACTCGGCATGTAGAAATCGTTGGTGAACGGTGAGTCATCTAAGGGGAAATAGTTCGGTCTCCGCGATATCCAGATGACCCGTCGCGGTAAGGCGCCGTCGTTGCGCGAGATAAGATCAAGGAACGCCTCGGCGCCCGACTGGCCGCCGCCAACCACGCCGACCCGCATTCCGCCGAGGTCTCCGGCCTTGGTCAGGAATTCGCTGACATGGAACTGCCGGTCGCCCAGGAATGGGCGGGCCTGCGGGGGGACTGTCGGCTCGGCGCCGACGCCCAGGACAATGTTGTCCGCGGTTACCGTGCTGCGGCTGGTACGGACCCGGAATACGTTGTCGTAATCGACCGAAAGCACTTCCTGGCCGAAGACGACGTTCTCGTTCTTCCGGCTCGCCCATTCCATGTAGTTGCGGAACTCCTGGCGCGGCACCGCGTCGAACTGGGCGTTGACATAGTGGTAGATTCGTCCGAGTTCGTGCAGGTAGGAGAGGAATGAGTAGGAACTGGCCGGGTCCGACAGGCTGACCAGGTCCTTGAGCATCGAGACCTGGATCGTCGACTCAGGAATCTGCTGGCCGTCGTGCCACCCGAAGCTCTCCTTCTTGTCGAGGAAGAGGTTCGTGATCTCTGAATGGCGGTACAAGAGAGAGGCTAGGCTAAGATTCGCGGGACCGACGCCGACGCCGACACAGCGGTAGTGGCGCAGGCTATTACCCGCTGCTTCCTCTAACAAAGGGCCGACCTTTCGGAGATGGTTATTGCCAGACCCGTAAAATTGCACGCCAAAAGCGTGCACGAAGTTAAAGATGCGGCCAGGCCGCACGAACTGTATACCTGCCTTAATTGGCTAAGCGGGGCACTTAACAGGAGCAGGATCACATGGTGCTGCGAGGGTGTCAAGGCTAGTCTTGTGTGGTGGCTTCACATAAGCTAGATCAGCTGCAACTATCCACACGAGAATTGCGGGCCAGGCGACGTTGGCTGGCGCTGCGGCTCGGCGATGTCGAACAGGTGCTGTTCGGGTCGCTGGTCGAGCAGACACGAAGGTGCGGCAAGATCAACTGCCGGTGCGCCGGCGGCGATGGACATGGACCCTACGCCTACTTCGCCCCCAGTGGGGTGCGCGGCATGAGATACGTGCCCGCCACCCTGGTGATACCCGCCCGGGAGTGCCTGGGGCAGGGCGAGCGGATCGAGGCCGTGCTGGCCGAGATCTCGGCCATCAACGTCGAGCTGCTGGCCCGGCGGGCACTGCCCTAGCGGTGTCCGGTAGCGGTGTCCGGTAGCGGTGTCCGGCTGATGCCTAGTGGTCGTAATCGACGGCCCGGAACGGCCACGCCACGGTCAGCCAGTCGCGGACCGCCGTGCGCAGCCCGGTGTCCTGGGCGGCGTGATCGGCCCGAACCCAGGACCGGACCCGGGCGTCGCGGCCGGGCCGGTCGGCCGGGTAGATGTAGACGCAGCCGATGACCTCGCCGCTGGCGGCGTCCAGGACGGTGTAGGTGAACCCCTGGCGCCGGGCGAAGTGCTCGGCGTGCATCTGCAGGTCGGCCAGGTTCTGCTCGAGGGTCATGGCGGGGTCGGGCCAGTTGCGGCCCGCGAAGCCGGGGGTGGCCCTGATGTGCTCGATGCTGCTGGTCCAGGCGGCGTAGTCGGCCTCGTTGTGCCGCGGGCTTAGCGGCTCGAGCCGGAGCGCCCCCGCCGTCAGGGCCGTGGGCACACCGAAGCCTTCGGGCACGAAATCGGGGTCGTCGCCAGCGGCCCGCGGCCCGCCCGCCTGGTCATGACCGGGGGGCGGCCCGGCTGCGCTCATGGCGTCCTCCTGGTCGGCACGTAAGATCACCGTAGTCGAGCTGCCGCCGGTCTGGAGGGGAGACGCCGTGGTCAACGTGGTGGTCACCGGGGGCGGCGGTTTCCTCGGCGCCCGGCTGGCCCGCCGGCTGCTGGCCGCCGGCGAGCTGGACCTGGCCGGCGGCGGCGTCCGCCCGATCGACCGGCTCACCCTCATTGACCAGGTCCCGGCGCCGGCCGACCTGGCCGCGGACTACCGGGTGGCGGCGGTCCAGGGCGACCTGGGCCAGCTGCTGGCGGCCGGGCCGCGTCCGCGAACCGGGCCGGGCCCGACCGCCGAGCCGGGCCCGCTGGCCGGGTCCGACCTGATCTTCCACCTGGCGGCGGCGGTCAGCGGGGAGTGCGAGGCCGACTTCGACCTGGGCATGCGGGCCAACCTGCGGGCCACCGAGGCGCTGCTGGCCGCGGGCCGCGCGCTGGGCACCAGGCCGGTGGTGGTGTTCTCCAGTTCGCTCGCGGTGTTCGGGAATCCGCCCGACCACCCGCTGCCCCCGGTCGTCGACGACCAGACGCTGGCCAGCCCGCAGTCCAGCTACGGGACGCAGAAGCTGATGGGGGAGTACCTGCTGGCCGACTACACGCGCAAGGGGTTCCTGCGCGGGCGGGCCATGAGGCTGGCCACGGTCAGCGTGCGGCCGGGCCGGCCCAACGCGGCGGCGTCGGGGTTCCTGTCCGGCATCATCCGCGAGCCGCTCGCGGGCCAGCGCGCGGTCTGCCCGGTGGACGCGGGGACGGAGGTGGCGCTGGCCTCGCCGGACCGGGCCACCGACGCGCTGCTGCGCGCGGCCACCGCCGCGGATCAGGACTGGGGCGGGACCTCGGCGGTCAACATGCCCTCGCTCGCCATCACGGTGGGGGACATGGTGGCCGCGCTGGAGCGGGCCGCGGGGCCGGCCGCGACCGCGCTGATCGACTGGGCGCCCGACCCCGCGGTGGCCCGGCTGGTGACCAGCTGGCCGGCCCGGTTCCGTACCGACCGGGCGGCCCGGCTCGGCCTGGCCCCGGACCCGGACTTCGACGCGGTCATCGCGACCTACCGGGCCCAGACCAAGGCCTGAGTGACACCGCCACGTAGCCGCGGAAACGGGGCCGGGCTAGTCGCGGCCGGTGAACTCGGGGCGGCGCTTGGCCAGGAACGCCTGCACCGCGTTGCGGTGGTCGGCGGTGGCGCCGAGGGCGGCCTGGTCGCGGGCCTCGGCGGCGAGCACCTCGGGCCACGGCGCGGCCCAGGCCTCGCGGATGGCGCGCTTGGCGGTGGCGTAGGCGCGGGTCGGGCCGGCCGCCAGGCGGGCGGCCAGGCCGGCGGCGGCCGGGGCGAGGTCCGGGCCGGGCACGACGCGGCCGACCAGGCCCCAGCTCAGCGCGTCCTCAGCGGTGAACGGCTCGGCCAGCAGGATCAGCTCGCTGGCCCGCGCCGTGCCCAGGGCACGGGACAGCGCCGCCGACAGGCCGGAGTCGGGGGTCAGGCCGATGCCGGTGAACGCGGTGGTGAACCGGATCCCGGTGGCGGCGATCCGCAGGTCGCAGGCCAGGGCCAGGCCGAGGCCGGCCCCGGCGCAGGTGCCGTTGATGGCCGCGATCACCGGCTTGGGCATGGTGGCCAGGCCGGTGATCACCGGGTTGTAGTGCGCCTCGATGGTGTCGAAGGCGCCGGCGCCCGACTCGGCCAGGGCCGCGGCGTGCTCGCCGAGGTCCTGGCCGGCGGTGAACGCCCGGCCGGTGCCGGTGAGCACGACGGCCCGGATGTCCTGGTCGGCGGCGGCCCGCTGGACGGCGTCCAGCAGGTCCTGCTTGGCGGCCAGCCCGAGCGCGGGCGTGGTCATGGTGATGGTCGCGACGGCTCCGTCGGCGGCGTAGCCGGCTGGTCCCTGGTCTGTGTCCACGAGGTCAGGCTAACCGCGGCCCTTCGGCTCAGCCGGGACGGCCGCCAGTTCGGCGCCGCCCCGTTCCGGACCGCTTGACGCTGACCGGGGGCCGGCCTGACGTCCCATGATCTCAGCGGACAGCGAACACGTGAATGACTTGCCGGTTCCGGGCAAGTTAGGGGCTGGTTTTGATGCTCCTTCCGGAACGGGGTGGCTCATGGCCAGCCAGATTGACGACGCACTCACCGACGCCGAGCCGGCCGAGGCCGAGCCGGCCGACACTGGGTCGGCCGACCCCGAGGCGGCCGACGCTGATCCGTCTGACAGCGAGCCGTCCGAGGCCGACGGCCGCAAGGCCGAGCTGATCGCCGCGGCCCAGGCCCGCTGGGTGGACGCGCTCACCGACCTCGGCGGGCGCAACACGCTGCTGTACTACAAGGACCGGCGGGCCGGCACCCTCGACCTGGCGCCCGCCGACCCCGAGGCGCTGGCCGCCTTCCTGCGCACCGGGTCGGCCCGGCTGACCCGGCTGTTCCGCGACGTGGACATCCGGGCCGAGGCGATCCGCCGGGTGCAGGTCATCTACCGCAAGGCCCGCGAGCTCTCCGAAGAGCGCGGCATCCGGGCCGGCTACCTGGCCACCGGGCTGGCCTGCTGGGACGAGCTGTTCCTCGAGCCGGCCGCGCCGGTGCTGCTGCAGGGCCTGACCATCACCCCGACCCGGGCCCGGCACGACGACTTCGAGCTGACGCTGGACGACCCCGAGGTCAACCCGGTGCTGCTGCACAAGCTGGCCAGCGTGTTCGGCGCGGCCACCGAGGACCTGGCCGACGAGCCGCCGGATCAGGTCGGCGAGCAGCTGACCGCGGCCGCGAAGGCCGCCGAGGTGCCGGGGTTCCGGATCGACGACCGCCAGGTCATCGGCACGTTCACCTACGCCAAGCTGCCGATGGTGCGCGACCTCCAGGCGGCGGGCGAGCTGCTCGGCGACAGCGACATCATCGCCGCCATCGCCGGCGACCCCGGGGCCCAGGAGCTGATCAGCGCCGACGACACCAGCGCGCCTGGTGACGGACCGGGCCCGGGCGAGCGTTCGTTTGGGATCAAGGGGTTGCCGGGAGGCGGGCCGGAGGACGACTTCTCGGTGCTGGACGCCGACTCCTCGCAGCGCAGCGCCATCGACGCGGTGCTGGCGGGGCGCAGCCTGGTCATCCACGGACCGCCGGGCACCGGCAAGAGCCAGACCATCGCGAACATGATCGCCGCGCTGGTGGCGCGCGGGCGCAAGGTGCTGTTCGTGGCCGAGAAGCGGGCCGCCATCGACGCGGTGCTGTCCCGGCTCAAGGGCGTCGGACTGGCCGACATCGCGCTGGACATCCACGAGGGCACCAGGGACCGGCTGCGCATCGCCCGCGACCTGGGCGACGCGCTGGACGGGGCGCTCCAGGCGGCCCAGCCGGAGGTGGGCGACCTGCACCGGCGGCTGCGCGACCGGCAGGAGCGGCTGGGCCAGCACGCGGCCGCGCTGCACCGCAAGCACGAGCCCTGGGGAGTCAGCGCGTTCGCGGTGCAGTCGGCGCTGCTGGGCATCGACGAGCGGGCCCGGACCATGATCCGGCTGGCCATGCCCGAGCGCATCGACCGCCGGCTGGCCGACGAGATCCACGACGAGCTGCGGGAGTTCGCGCACCTGGGCGGGTTCGTGATGCGGCCGGAGAGCACGCCGTGGTTCGGCGCGGCGCTGGGCGCGCCCGAGGACGCCCGCGCGGCCTGCGACCTGGCCACGCGGCTGAGCACCCGGCTGCTGCCGATGCTGATCCACCGCGTCGGCCAGGCCAGCGAGGAGACCGGGCTGGCCGCGCCGCCCGGCTACGCCGAGTGCGCGGAGCGCCTGCGGCTGTACGCCGCGGTGCGGGCGACGCTGGGAGTGCTGGCGCCGGGCGTCTGGGAGGCCGACCCGGCCCGGCTGGCGGCGGCCGCCGGCGACGGGGCCGGGCTGGGCCTGCGCGAGCGGCGGGCGCTGCGCCGGCAGGCGGTGGGGCTGGTGCTGCCCGGCCCCGAGCTGTCCCGCGAGGAGCTGGCCGCGGCGCTGAGCGAGGCCGCGGCGCAGCTGGCCGACTGGGAGCAGGCCCGCACCGACCAGGGCCGGCCGCGGCTGCCCGCGAGCCTGGACGAGCTGGCGGCCAGCGGGGCCGACTGCGAGCGGGCCCTGACCGAGATGCGCCGCTACCTGCGGCTGCCCGCCGACCCGGCGCAGCGGCTGGCGGCGCTGGCCGCCGACCAGGACACGGCCTGGAAGCTGCCGCGGCTGTACGAGCTGGGCGGCCACTTCGACGAGCTGGGCCTGGGCGCGCTGCTGGACGAGCTGGCCCGCCGGCAGGCCGGGCCGGACCTGGCCGGGGCGGCGTTCGAGCACGCCTGGCATACCTCGATCCTGGACCAGATCCGGGTTCGCGACCCGGCCTACGGGGCCCATCTCGGCGGCGCGCTGGACGAGATCGCGGGCGAGTTCCGGGTGCACGACGTGCAGCACCTGGCGGCCAACCGGGCCCGGGTCCGGCGGGCCTGGGCCGACCGGCTGCGCGAGGCCCAGGACGAGCACCCGATGCAGGCCAGGGTGATCCGCAAGCAGGCCGCGCTGCGCCGCCGCCACCTGCCGCTGCGCCGGCTGCTGGACCAGGCCGGCGACGTGCTGTTCGCGCTCAAGCCGTGCTGGGCGCTGTCTCCGCTGATGGTCAGCCAGGTGCTGCCGGCCACCCGGCTGTTCGACGTGGTGATCTTCGACGAGGCGAGCCAGATCGTGCCCGCCGACGCCATCCCGTCGATCATGCGCGGGCATCAGATCGTGGTCGCCGGGGACGACCGGCAGCTGCCGCCGACCAACTTCTTCCGCCAGGTCGGCGACGAGGGCGACGAGCCGGCCGAGGACGACGAGAGCCTGGTCTCGTTCGGCGCGGGCTTCGAGTCCATCCTGGACGCGCTGCGGCCGCTGCTGCCCACCGCGCCGCTGGCCTGGCACTACCGCAGCCGTGACGAGCGGCTGGTGGCGTTCTCCAACGCGCGGATCTACGGCGGCGCGCTGACCACCTTCCCCGGCGTGTTCACCGACGACTGCCTGCGCCACGTGGTGGTGGCCCAGGGGCCCGAGCCGGGCCAGGAGGTGTCGGTCACCGCCGAGGTGGGCAAGGTGGTCGAGCTGATCCTGGAGCACGCCAGGACCCGGCCGTCGGAGTCGCTGGGCGTGATCGCGCTGGGCGTGCGGCACGCGGAGCGGATCGACGCGGCGCTGCGGCTGGCGCTGGCCCGGGATCCGGGGCTGGAGGCGTTCTTCGGCGAGGACCGGGCCGAGCCGTTCTTCGTGAAGAACCTGGAGCGGGTCCAGGGCGACGAGCGGGACGCGATCATCTTGTCCATCGGCTACGGCAAGCACCGCGACGGGCGGATGCGCTACCAGTGGGGGCCGCTGCTGCGCGACGGCGGCGAGCGGCGGCTGAACGTGGCCGCGACCAGGGCCAAGCACCGGCTGACGGTGGTCAGCTCGTTCTCCAGCCACGACGTGGACCCCGACCGGGTGACCAAGGCGGGCGCCCGGCTGCTGGCCGACTACCTGGAGTACGCCAGCTCGGGCGGGACCGCGCCGCCCGCGTCGGGCGGGACCGAGCTGAACCCGTTCGAGGCCGACGTGCGGGACCGGCTGGCCGCCTGCGGGATCACGGTGGTGCCGCAGTACGGGGTGGGCGGCTACCGGGTGGACTTCGCCGCCGCGCACCCGGACGACGCCGGGCGCATGGTGCTGGCCATCGAGGCCGACGGGGCGTCCTACCGGGGCTCGGGCAGCGTGCGGGACCGGGACCGGCTGCGCGGCGAGCACCTGCAGCGGCTGGGCTGGAGCTTCCACCGGCTGTGGTCCACGAACTGGTTCAGCGACCCGCAGGCCGAGGTGACCAAGCTCCGGGCGGCCTACGACCGGGCGGTGGCGGCCGCTGAGCCGGAGGCGGATGCTGACCGGGCGCAGGCGGCCGGGCCGCCTGATGGTGAGACGCCTGATGGTGAGACGCGGGGCCCGGGGCAGGCGGTCGTACCCTGGGCACATGAGCCTGGATGAGCTGGCGGGACGGCTGGAGCACAGCCGGCTGATCACCGATCCGGACGTGATGGAGGCCTACCGCCGCGACCAGGCCGACACGGTGCGGGCCGGGCGGCCGGTGGCGGTGCTGCTGGCCGAGACGACCGGCGACGTGGCCGCCGCGGTGGCCTGGGCCGGCCAGCACCAGACGGCGGTCGTGCCGCGCGGGGCCGGCACCGGGCTGGCGGGCGGGGCCACGGCCCTGGACGGCTGCCTGGTGCTGAGCACGGAGCGGATGACCGCGATCCGCGAGCTGGCGCCCGAGGACCGGCTGGCCGTGGTCGAGGCGGGCGTGCTGAACGCCGACATCGGCCGGGCCGCGGCGCAGTTCGGCCTGATGTACGCGCCGGACCCGAGCAGCTACGAGATCTCCACCATCGGCGGGAACATCGCCACCAACGCGGGCGGGCTGCGCTGCGTCAAGTACGGGGTGACCCGCGACTCGGTGCTCGGGCTCGAGGTGGTGCTGGCGGGCGGCCGGGTCGTGCACACCGGCGGCCGCACCGTGAAGGGGGTGGCCGGGTACGACCTGACCAGCCTGTTCATCGGGTCGGAGGGGACACTCGGAGTGATCACGGCGGCCACGCTCAAGCTGGCGCCCCGGCCGCCGGCCGAGCCGGTCACGGTGGTGGGCAGCTTCGGCTCGCTGCGGGCCGCGGGCGACGCGGTGGCGGCGGTGGTCCGGGCCGGGCTGACGCCGAGCCTGATGGAGCTGATGGACCGGGCCACGCTGCGCTCCATCAACGAGTGGAAGAACATCGGGCTGGACGACGGCACCGTGGCCATGCTCATCGCCCAGGCCGACGGGACCGACTCCGCGGCCTGCGCCGCCGCCATGACGGCGCTCTTCGAGCAGGCGGGCGCCGACTACGTGGCCCAGTCGGCCGATCCCGACGAGGCCGCCCAGCTGCTCGGCATCCGGCGGATGGCCTACGGGGCCGCGGAGCGGCTGGGCGCCTGCCTGGTGGAGGACGTCTGCGTGCCGCGCTCGAGGCTGCCCGACCTGCTGGCCCTGATCGAGCAGGTCTCGGCCCGGCGCGAGGTGCTGATCTTCACCGTGGCGCACGCGGGCGACGGCAACGCCCATCCGACGTTCGTGTTCGACCGCCAGCCCGACGGTGAGGTGCCGGGGCCGGTCTGGGCGGCGGCGGACGAGATCTTCCAGGCCGCGCTGGACATGGGCGGGACGCTGACCGGGGAGCACGGGGTGGGCGTGCTGAAGCGGCGCTGGCTGCCGATGGAGCTGGGCGCGGACGTGCTGGACCTGCACGGCCTGATCAAGCAGGCGCTGGACCCGCAGGGTCTGCTCAATCCGGGAAAGGGCTTCTGACCGGAGCGGGCTGGTCGGCGGGGCCGGGGCTGGGGTATTCGGGGCTCGGATTTTCGGGGCTGGGGTGGCCGGGGCTGGGGTGGCCGGGGCTGGGGTGGCCGGGGCCGCCGATGCGGCGGCGGAGCAGCTGGGCGGCGCGAGTCGTCTCGCTGATGATCAGCTCGCGCAGCCCGGCCGACTCGCTGGCGGCCGGGTAGGAGACGGCCACGGCGGCGACCGGGTGGCGGGCCGGGTCGAGCACGGCTACCGCCACCGAGGAGATCCCGGCGGTGATCTCGCCCGCCTCGTCGGCGTAGCCCAGCCGCCGGGCCGCGGCCAGCAGCCGGCGCAGCTCCGGCAGGGAGCGCGGGCCCAGCTCGTTGCGGAGCACGAACGCCGAGGGGTCCGGGAACAGCGCCCGCACCTGGGCGGCCGGCAGCCGGGCCAGCATGGCCCGGCCGCTGGCGGTCAGGTGGGCGGGCAGCCGCACGCCCACGTCGGTGACCAGCGGCGGGCGGCCGGGAGCCCGCTCCTCGATGACGTAGATGACCTCGCGGCCGTGCAGCACGGCCAGATGGGCGTTGTGGCCGGTCCGGTCGACCAGGCCGGCCAGCGGCAGCCGGGCCAGCCGCTGGAGCGGGGCCTGCCGGCTGTAGCCGGACGCCAGCTCGTAGGAGCTCAGGCCCAGGCCGTAGCGCCGTTCCTCGGGCAGGTGCATGACGAACCCGTCCGCGATCAGCGTGTCGAGCAGGTGGTAGGTGGTGGACCGGGGCAGCCGCACGTCGCGGCAGATGGCGGCGGCGGGCACCGGCTCGGCCTGCTGGGCCAGGTAGCGCAGGATGGCCAGGGACTGGGCGGCGGCCGGGACTATCGCCATCCGCGCAGGCTACGCCACCGCCGTCTGGGATACCAGACAGCGGTGGCCGCGCGGCGCTGGTGCCCCGGCGCACCAGTGGTGTCCGATGGGCGTATGAGCGAGATCGTGGTGGGGGTAGGTGCCCTGCAGCCAGATGACGTGGTGGCGGTGGCACGCCGGAACGCGCGGGTCGTGCTGGCCCCGGCCGCCGAGGCCGAGATCGAGCGCAGCCGCAAGGTGATCGAGGCGCTGGCCGCCGACGCCGAGCCGCACTACGGGGTGTCCACCGGCTTCGGCGCGCTGGCCACCCGGCATATACCGGTGGCGCTGCGCGCCCAGCTGCAGCGCAGCCTGATCCGCTCGCACGCGGCAGGCTCCGGGGATGAGGTGGAGCGCGAGGTGGTGCGGGCGCTGATGCTGCTGCGCCTGTCCACGCTGGCCACCGGGCGGACCGGGGTCCGGCTGGAGACGGCCAGGGCCTACGCCGGGCTGCTGAACGCCGGGATCACCCCGGTGGTACGCGAGTACGGCTCGCTGGGCTGCTCGGGGGACCTGGCCCCGCTGGCGCACTGCGCCCTGGCCGTGATGGGCGAGGGCGAGGTCCGCGACGCCACGGGCGCGCTGGCCGACGCCGGGCAGGCGCTGCGCGCGGCGGGCCTGACGCCGGTCACGCTCCAGGAGAAGGAGGGCCTGGCCCTCATCAACGGCACCGACGGCATGCTCGGCATGCTCGTGCTGGCCTGCCACGACCTGCGGCAGCTGGTCCGCACGGCGGACGTCGGCGCGGCCATGAGCGTGGAGGCCCAGCTCGGCACCGACGCGGTGTTCGCGGCTGACCTCCAGGCGCTGCGCCCGCATCCCGGCCAGGCCGACAGCGCGGCCAACCTGGTCGCGCTGCTGGCGGGCTCAGGCATCATGGCCAGTCACCGCGGGCCGGACTGCACCCGGGTCCAGGACGCCTACTCGCTGCGCTGCTCGCCGCAGGTGCACGGCGCGGTCCGCGACACCATCGCGCACGCCGAGCTGGTCGCCTCGCGGGAGCTGGCCAGCGCTATCGACAACCCGGTGGTCACGCTGGACGGCCGGGTGGAGAGCAACGGCAACTTCCACGGCGCGCCCGTGGGCTACGTGCTGGACTTCCTGGCCATCGCCGCCGCCGACCTGGCCTCCATCAGCGAGCGGCGCACCGACCGCTTCCTGGACACTTCGCGCAACCACGGCCTGACCGCGTTCCTGGCCGACGACCCCGGCGTGGACTCCGGGCTCATGATCGCCCAGTACACCCAGGCCGCGATCGTGTCCGAGCTGAAGCGGCTGGCCGTCCCGGCCTCGGTCGACTCCATCCCGTCCAGCGCCATGCAGGAGGACCACGTGTCCATGGGCTGGTCGGCGGCGCGCAAGCTGCGCCGGGCCATCGACGGGCTGAGCCGGGTGATCGCCGTCGAGGTGCTGGCCGGGGCGCGGGCCCTGGACCTGCGGGCCCCGCTCGAGCCGGCCGCGGCGACCGCCGCGGTGCGGGACGCGCTGCGCGCCGGCGCCGGGTCCGAGGGCGGCGTGCCGGGGCCAGGGACGGACCGGTACCTGGCGCCCGAGATCCGCGACGCGGTCGAGTACGTGCGATCTGGCCGGGCCATCGCGGCCGCCGAGAGCGTCACCGGGCCGCTGCGCTGACCCCCAGCAGGTAGTCGGCCAGCCGGGCCGGCTGGGACAGGGCGATGAGGTGGCCGCCGGGCAGCACGTCCGCCTCGACGCCCAGCCGGTCCCTGGCCACGGCCCGCTGGAAGCCGGCCGGGAAGAGCCGGTCGTCCGCCCCGGCCACCACCCGGGTCGGGACCGGCGGCCAGGCGGCGAAGTCACACGGCGTGCCGAACACCGCGTCGGACTCGTTATGCCGCTGATCCGCGCCCGCCGCCACCACCTCCGGCGGCACGTCGTGCAGGAAGTACAGCGCCTCGTCGAACTCGACCGGATAGCCGGCCCGCTCGGCCGCCTCGATGCGGGCCTGACTGGACCCGGTGTTCGCCCACCACTGGCCCGCCGTCTCGCCCGGCCGGGGGATCATGGCGTTCACCAGCACGATCGCGCCCACCGGGACCCGCGCCGGGACCAGCGGGGCGGTGAACCCGCCCAGCGACTGGGCGACGAGCACGACGTCCTCGCCGGCTGCGCTCCGGGTGCCGGCGCCGCTCCGGTGCCGGCGCGCTCCGGGTGCCGGCGCCGCTCCGGGTGTCGGCGCCGCTATCGGTGATGGCGGCGGCGACCAGGTCCGCGTACTCGGGCAGGCCCGCCCGCTCGTCGGGTCCCGGCAGGTCGACCGGGATGGCCGCGTGCCCGGCCCGCTCCAGCAGTGGCACCACGCGATGCCAGTACCAGGCGGCGGCGCCCCCGGCGCCGGGGATCAGTACGTAGGTGGTCAGGACAGCCTCCTGCTGGTGTCGGCGAGCGCGCCGCCGGCCGGGCGGCGCGGAAGTTTGCCATCAGTGCTGACCCGTCCTAGCCTGCACCTCATGCCGACGAGCTGGCCAGCGGTCTCCTACGAGTTGTGGCAGCCGACCTGTGACACCCTGCACGCCCACACCCAGGTCCTGGGCAAGCTGGCCGCCCGGCTGGCGCCGCCCGAGCCGCAGTTGCAGCACTCTGCGCTGCGGCTGACCGCGCGCGGCTGGGAGACCGCCCCGCTGCCCGCGCCCGACGGCTCCGGATCGCTGGTGGTCGCCCTGGACCTGCGGGTGCACCAGGCCGTGGTGGAGCACAGCGACGGACGGTCCGAGCGCGTCGCGCTGACCCCCAACCGGGCCGTCGGCGACGTGACCCGCGAGGTGCTGGCCGCAGTGACCGCGCTCGGCGGTCCGGTGCGGATCGACCTGACCCCGCAGGAAGTGGGCTGGACCACGCCGCTGGACGAGGACACC
This sequence comes from uncultured Actinomycetota bacterium, assembly GCA_963822485.1. Classification (GTDB taxonomy): domain Bacteria; phylum Actinomycetota; class Actinomycetes; order Streptosporangiales; family Streptosporangiaceae; genus DASUBV01. The sequence continues at coordinate 846,830 of CAWGHW010000037.1, read as the reverse complement.
GAGCACGCCAGTTACGACCACTACCAGGTGACGGACTACTTCGCCGCGGCCACCCAGGCCGCCCTGATCCTGGCCGCCTACCGGGCGCCGTTCCGCGGCCGGAGCACGCCGGTCAACGCCTGGTGGGGGTCCTTCGACCTGGCCGTGAGCCTGTTCTCCGGGGTCCCGGCCGAGCCGCCCTCGCGCGACTTCATCATGCGCAACGCCATGGACGCCGAGGAGGTCGCCGTCGGCTGGTGGCCCGGCGACACCCGCTACCCGCGAGCCGCGTTCTACGCCTACGCGCACCCGGCGCCGCCCGGCTTCTCCGAGATGACCCTGAGCCCGCCCGCCGCCCGCTGGGAGGCGGGGGTGGGGGAGTACCTCCTGGACTGGGACGCCGTCCGGACCGCCGCCGACCCGCACCGCGAAGGGCTGGAGTTCGCCCGGTCCGCGTTCCGGCACGCGTGCGACATCTGCTCCTGGGACCACTCGCTGGCCGCTAGCACCGACGGCCATCCGCCGCCCGTTTCCCCCCTTTCCTGACAACCCGCCGGAGAACCCCGGTACGCTGCCGGGAATGTTCGAGCGGTTCAGCGACCAGGCCCGGCAGGCCGTGGTCCGCGCCCAGTCGGAGGCCCGAGCGCTGAGCGCCGCGCAGATCGGCACCGAGCACGTCCTGCTCGGCCTGGCCGCCGAGGGCGGCGTCGGCGCTCAGGCGCTGGAGGCGCTCGGGGTCACCCCGCAGTCCGTGCGGCTTTGCGTCGAGCAGGCCGCGCGGAGCGAGCCCGGCGCGCCCGAGTCCATCCCGTTCACCCCGGAGGCCCGGCAGGCCCTGCACGGGTCGCTGGCCCAGGCCATGGACCTGGGCAGTGGCTACATCGGCACCGGGCACATCCTGCTCGCCCTGCTCAGCCAGGGCCAGAGCGCCGCGGCCCGGATCCTGAGCGAGCTCGGCGTGGCGGCCGGCCCGGCCCGCGAGCAGGTCGGCCGGCTGGCCGAGCCGGGCCTGACTGACGAGCAGCCGCCGCTGATCCAGGGCTTCTCGCCGCCGCTGGCCCCGGCCCGCCGCCGGCGCTGGCGGCGCTGAGCACAGGCCGACCAGCGGGCCGGGGCGGCCGGCGAGCGGGTCGGGGCACCGGCTAGCGGGCCGGGGCGTCGGGCTAGCGGGCCGGGGCGCCGGCTAGCGGGCGGGGGCGCCGGGCTAGCGGGCGGGGGCGTCGGGCTAGCGGGCCGGGGCGTCGGGCTAGCGGGCGGGGGTGTTAGCTAGCGGGCCGGGCCCGTCGGCTGGCTGGCCGGGCTGCGCCGCCGCCCGGTGGCTGCGGCGGCCACCGCCGCCAGCGCGCCGGCCACGATCATGGCCGCCCAGGCGTGCCGGAACTCGCTCATCGGATGCCGCGCGGCCGGGCCCAGGATGGCCACCTCCACCGCCACGCCGATCGCGCTGCCCACCTGCCGGGACATGTTGAGCACTGCGCTGCCCGTGGTCGCGCGATCGGGCGGCAGCGTGCCCGCCGCCGCGAACAGCGGGGCCTGGGTCAGCCCGGCCGACACTCCGCCGATCAGCAGGCCGGGCAGGAAGCCGGTCAGGTAGGCCGGATGGGCGGGTGCCGCGACGATCCAGTAGGCCGCCATGGCCACCATCAGCAACGCGCCGATCGTGGCCGGCACCGTGCGGCCCAGCCGGGCCGAGATCCGCCCGGCGTTCACCGCCACCACCGCCGACATCACCGGTCCCGGCATGATGGCCAGCCCCGCGCGCACCGGGCTGTAGTGCCACTGGCCCTGGAGGAACAGCACCGAGGTCAGCAGGAAGACCGCGAAGCCGATGAAGAACAGGAACAGCGCCACCGAGGCGAAGGTGAAGTCGCGGCTGCGGAACAGCGTCTTCTCGATGAGCGCGTGCGGGTGGCGCAGCGTCCTGGTCACCGTCAGGCCCGCGGCGACCAGCGCGGCGGCCAGCAGGCCCAGGGTCCGCGGGTCCGACCAGCCCCAGGCCGGGCCCTGGACCGTGGCCAGCACCAGCAGCGTCACCGCCGCGAACAGGCCCGCCGCCGAGACCCCGTCCGGCAGCCGGCTGCCCGGCTGCGCGCGCACCTCGGGCAGCACCCTCCAGCCCAGCAGCACCGTGAACACGCCGATCGGCACGTTGATCAGGAAGATCCAGCGCCAGTCCAGGCCGGCCAGCAGCCCGCCCACCGGCGGCCCCGCCGACGCGGCCACGGCGGCCACCGCGGCCCAGAAGCCGACCACCATCGCGTGGTGGCGGCGGCCGAACGCCGGGTAGAGCAGGCCCAGCGAGGTCGGCACGATCATCGCCGCCCCGACCGCCTGGACCGCGCGGGCGGCCACCAGCACCCCCAGCGTGGGCGCCACCGCGCACGCCGCCGAGGCCACCGTGAACACCGCCACGCCCGCCAGCAGGAACCGCCGCCGGCCGAAGTGATCGGCCAGCCGGCCGGCGGGCACCAGCAGCGCCGCGAACACCAGCGCGTAGGCGTTCAGCACCCACGACGGGCCGGCCAGGCTCACCGCGCCGAACTGGCGGCCGATGACCGGCAGCGCGATGTTCACGATGAACAGGTCGAGCTGGGCCATGAACGCCACGGCGGCCAGCACGGCCAGGATCCACCACCGGGCCGGATGGCCGTCCTCCGCCGGATCGGCCCGGTGCTGCCCGGCCGCGTACTGCCCGGCCCCGTGCGCCCGGCCCCGTGCTGCCCGGTCCCATACCGCCCGGTCCGGTGCTGCCCGGTCGGCGCGCGGGTCGTGAGCGCCGCCGGTACCGCCTCCAGGCCTGGATCGCCGGCTGTCGTGGTCATTTAGCCCTCCCGGAACCAGCACAGTTCAATGGACGAACCAAGATGAGGCTCACTTAACCATGACCATGTCAGTTCAGTCAACGAACTAAATTGGGTATGCTGGCCTCGTGCCGCTTCACAAGGACTACTCAGGCCAGCAGTGCTCCCTGGCCCGTGCCCTCGAGGTCGTCGGCGAGCGCTGGACGCTGATGATCGTGCGCGACGCGTTCTTCGGCGTACGTCGGTTCGGGGATTTCGCGGCGCACCTGGGCGTGCCCAGGGCGGTGCTGTCCGAGCGGCTCGGCTCGCTGACCGAGGCCGGGGTGCTGCGCCATGCCGACGGCGCGCACGGCCACACCGAGTACCTGCTCACTGACAAGGGGCTGACGCTCTGGCCCGTGGTGCGCAGCCTGCTGGCCTGGGGCGACGAGCACTACTCGGCCCGGGGGCCCAGCCGGGTCTTCCAGCACGCGGCCGACGGCGGGGCGGTGGACGGCGACGGTGTCTGCTCGGCCTGCGGCCAGGAGGTGCCGGTGCGGGAGATGCTGGTCGCCCCCGGACCCGGCCTGGCCAGCCGCCCGGACCCGGATCCGGTGACCACGGTCCTGGCCCAGCCGCACCCGCTCCTGGAACCCATCCGCGCCTAGCCCGGCGGCCCGGTTCCAGCACCACCAGGCAGGCCGCCGCAGCGGCCTGCCAGACGCCTCCGCGGAAGCGCGATCCGGATTCGGGGCCGCCGGCGGCCCCAAATCCTCCACGCTCATGATGCAGCCTCCGAGCTTGAGGCGGGCGGGGGTGGTGGGACGGGGCGGGGCTGGGCGGCGCCGGCGGGAGTCAGCTTCCGCCGGGGGCATCGGCGCCTATCCGGCCCGTCTCGAAGTGGCGTTCCAGCCGCCGCAAACACGGCGTTTCATGATGAAACAGCCACCCGTGGGGGCGTAAGGCCTGGGGTCGACGGGGCTGGCGGAGGCCAGTGGGGCTGGCGTGGGCGAGACCGCCAGGGGCTCGCAGCACCGGGCTTACCGTAAGCCCGTCCGGTCGGCCCAGAACCGGCATTCCGCCCAGCCGCAACCTGGTCACGCCATGATCCCGTAGAACTTGCGGCGCTCTGACGCCGCAAATACTACGGGATCATGAACCAGCACCGACTCGACCGCCAGCGCAGTGGCAGACGGGGCCATTGGGGCGGATGGGGTCGCGAACCCGGCCCGCCGAGGACGTCGGATGCCGCGGCTCGAATGGCCATCCCGCCGGCCCGCCCGCGCCCTCTCCCGCCGCGCCACGAATGACCACCGCGGCGGTCTGCCACGGATCCAGGCCTGCCGTGCCCTAAACCGCTATGCCATGGTCGGCCCCCGCGATCCGACCCCCGCGATCTGCCCCTCGCCGGCCCGGCCGGATTTCATGATCACGATATCCGTCCGTCATAGCGCAGGCGGATATCCAAGATCGTCGAAAAAGCGGCCCGGCCGCTCTCGGCCGCCCGCTGCGGTCACCAAGCGATTTGCCCGTCACCGCAGGCGTTTAGATGCTCTCGGAAAGGCAAACTTATGGCCAGCTATTCACCTTCTGGTGGTGATATGGGAGCAAGCTGATCACATGGTTCAGCCTGCGAAGAGCAGAAGAACCTTTCTGCGGACCGCCGCCACGACCGCCGCCACGGCCGCCGCGGTGCCCGTCGCGGCCGAGCTGGCCGCGTGCTCGGCAGCCGCTCACTCATCCGCTAGCCCCGCCTCCGCTAACCCCGCCTCTCGCGCGCCCCGCCACGAGGTCGCCAGCCCGGTCGGAGCCCGGCGCAAGATCCCGGAGAGCACGTTGCCGGGCGACCCTCGCTGGGACATCCGGCACCTCGGCGCGCCCGACGCCATCATGGGCTACGCGGGCCTGGCCAGCGCGCTGCCCGGAGAGCCCGTGCCGCTCTACGTGTCGACCACCGCGCGGTCGTTCCGGGTGCTGGCGTTCCGCATGGGCTGGTACCGCGGTGACCTGGCCCGGCTCATCTGGCAGTCCGGCAGCATCCACGGCCGACGGCAGGCCAGGCCCGCCCGGTCGCACCCGACCAACACCGTCACCACCGACTGGACCCGGTCGCTCAGCGTGCCGACCCACGACTGGCCCGCCGGCTCCTACCTGCTGCGGCTGGACGCCGAGGACGGCCCGCAGCGGTTCGTCCCCCTGACTATCCGCACCCCGGACAACTCCGGCCGGGTCGTGATCAAGAACTCCACGGCCACCTGGCAGGCCTACAACATGTGGGGCGGATACGACCTGTACAACGGGCCGGCCGGGATCGGCGACTACGACAACCGGTCGCTGGCGGTCAGCCTGGACCGGCCGTTCGACCTCAACGGCGCGTTCATGTTCCTGGCCCACGAGCGCAAGCTCATCCAGCTGGCCGAGAAGATGCAGCTCCCGCTGGGTTATGCCAGCAGCATGGACATCGCCGCTGACGCCGGGCTGCTGCACGGCGCCAGCGCGGTGATCTCGGGCGGGCACGACGAGTACTGGTCACCCCCGGAGCGCGCGAACGTGACCGCGGCCAGGGACGCGGGCGTCAACGTGGCGTTCCTGGGCGCCAACTGCATGTTCCGGCGCACCCGCCTGGCGGGCAGCAAGCTGGGGCCGGACCGGCTGGTCATCTGCTACAAGACCAGCTGGATGCAGGACCCCCTGTACGGGCATGACAACGCGCTGGTCACCAGCGACTGGCGGGAGCCGCCGCACCCCGACCCCGAGTCGTCGATCACCGGGACGCTGTATGAGTCCAACCCCGCCGACGCCGCCCTGGTCGTGGTCAGCCCGGACTCCTGGCTGTTCCGCGGCACCGGGGTGCGGCGCGGCACGCGCTTCCCCGGCCTGGTCGGCATCGAGTACGACCGGGTCAACCCGGGCTTCCCGGTGGAGCGGCCGATCGAGGTCCTGTCGCACTCGCCGCTGACCTGCCGGGGCATCCGCAGCTACTGCGACTCGGCCTACTACACCCACCGCGGCGGGGCCGGGGTATTCAACGCCGGGACCATGCGCTGGGTCAGGTCCTTCAGCGGCGATATCGGCTATGGCATTGATCAGCGCACCGGCCGCTTTGTCCGCCAGGTGACCGCCAATGTGCTGCGTGCCTTTGCCGACGGCCCGGCGGCCGAGAAGTACCCGGCCCGCGACAACCTGGCGGAAATGCATGAGTGGGCGGGCGATCCCATCGGCACCCGGCACAACCTCTGGTAACGAGTCCGCCGGCCGCATCACCACGAGTTCCGCGCCTGCATTAGAGTGGAGCTGAAAAAGTGAGCTATTGCTCCTGAAGCAGCGCTAAGTCACTATCAGTGAGCGCTTCTGAAGAGAATGCTCGTTCCGTGCGAATGCAGCGTTTTTGCCTATTTATTTCTCCCACTTTACGGATTCTTTGGCGGGGCGCGCGAGCACGGGGCGGGGGAGCTTCGTCGCGTCCGGGCCATGAGAGGACCGGCGGAGTGTCAGGCGACGACACGGCAAGCGAGCCAGCGGCCCCGGAGGCCCCAGCGGCCCCGGAGGCCCCAGCGGCTCCGGAGGCTCCGAAGGGCCCGCCCGTCCTGCTGCGGGTCGGCCGGCTGCGCATCGCGCGGCCGACGCGGGTGCCCGTCCGCTGGCTGTCGATCTTCGGCCTGTCGCTGACCGCGTTCCTGATCCGGCTGCTCGTCCCGGTGCCGATCGGCCAGGCCGACAACCGGGACGGCCCGCGAGTCATGTGCGGCTTCCCGCTGCACATGGGGCCGATGTACAACCATCACTACCCGCGCTTCTTCCGCTTCGCCTACTTCCGGTACGGCGTGAGCGCGGAATGCCACAACCACCTGCCCTACCCGACCTCGGAGATGGCCCCGCTGGTCATCTCCCGGCTGCTGACCCCGGTGTTCGGCCTGCCCGGCCAGCTCAACCTGATCGCGCTCGGCATCCTGATGTGCGCGCTGGCCTCGGTCGGCATCGCCAGCCTGGTCACCGGCCTGCGGATCCGGCTGTGGGCGCAGCTGCTCCTGGCCGCGTGCATCTGGGTGATCGTGGCCGACGCGGCGGTCTTCGACGTGTTCGCCAGCCCGTTCGAGGAGCCCGCCATGGTGGTCGGGTTCCTGCTGCTCGCCGCGGGCCTGGTGTACCTCGGCCGCAGCCACCGCCAGGCCGTGGCGGGCCTGGTGCTGGCCGGCGCTGGCGGCATCCTGGCCATCGTGTCCAAGGAGCAGTACCTGATCCTGGCCGTGCCCATCTGCCCGGCCATCATCGCGGCCAGCGTGACCAGCGACAGCCGCGGCCAGCCCTGGCGGCAGCGGCTGCGCACCCGCCCGGTCGCCGCGGCGACGGCGGTCGCGGGCGTCCTGGCGCTCATGGCCGGCACCTACGCCGTCTGGGACGCGAGCAGCAACTACGGACAGCGGCTGCACCACATCCAGGCCGTGGACACGATCTTCCAGAACATCGTCACCGGCCAGGACAACGTGCACGCCGACCTGAAGGCGCTCGGGCTGCCGCGAAGCTGGGCCAGGTACGCCGGGACCTACTACTGGGACCGGAAGTCGGTGCGCAACAGCCCTCTGTACGTCACCTACGAGCCCGAGCTGACCGACACCAACGTGGCCCGCTTCCTGCTCACCCACCCGGGCCGCATCTGGGGCATCGCCCAGCACGCAGCCGTCGAGGCCCAGGTCTTCCGGGTCACCGAGCTGGGCAACTACGCGCCGAGCGCGGGCCACAAGAAGGGTGCCTTCGAGTCCCGGGTCATCGTCATCACCTGGCTGATGCGCCAGCTGCCGAGCAAGCTCGGCCTGTACGCGCTGCTGCCGGCCTGGCTGCTGATGGCGGGCATCGCGCTGCTGGGGCTGCTGCGCCGCCGGGGCCGGCCCTGGCACCGCAATGCCGCCGTCGCCGTGCTCGGCCTGACCGGCTGCGCCATCGTCGCGTTCATCCCGCCGGGCTTCTTCGAGGGGATCTCCACCACCCGGCACATGGTCGGCATGAACCTGGCCACCTGGCTGTCCGTCCCGCTCAGCGTGGGCCTGGCCCTCTCGATGCTGGCCCAGCTGGCCACCCGCCGGCGGCCCGCCCCGCAGGCGACCCCGACGCCGGCCCAGCCCGAGGTGGCCCAGCCGGCCCGCTAGGCCTCAGTACCCGCGGGCTGCGCCCCGACTGCGCCCCGCCTGCGGAGCTGCGCCCCGCCCGCGGACTGCGCCAGGCCCGCGGGCCGGGCCAGCGCGGCGGCCAGCTCGGCGTTGCGGCGGGCGAAGCCGGCCCAGCCCGGCGGCGTGGCCGCCAGCCGGGCCGCGGCGTGCGCCGGGCCGCAGGCGCGCTGGGACCACTCGCACAGCCGCCCGCCGGTGATCACGAACCGCACCAGCACGCCGCCGGCCCAGCCGTGCACCTCCGCGTCGTCACCCGCCATGCTGGTGACCCGCTGCGGGCCGGTCACCCAGTCCAGGGCCTGGATCTCGTCCTGGATGCGGCCCGCCAGCTCGAACCCCAGCGCCCCCGCCGCCCGGTCCCGCAGCGCCTCGAGCTCCCCGCGGGCGGCGGCCACGGCGCCCGGCTGCCGCTCAAGTACCGCGGTGAGCCGCCGCGCGATCCGCTCCCGGTCGGCGCCCGTCACGCCCCGCGTCCGGGCCAGGTCCCGATGCGCGCCGCGGAGCTGAGCGCCGGCATAGGCCAGGGGCAGGATCCGGCCCAGGGCCGCGGCGGCCTGCCGCGCCCGTAGTCCGCCCAGGTAGGGCCCGAAGTACCGGACCTCCCCGGTGTCGGGCCCGCTCAGGTGGTCGACGGTGAGGCCGGGCGAGCCCGGCCGCCGGTCCAGGCGCAGGTAGACCACCGTCTCCTGCCCGCCCGGCGTCCGGTTCCAGCGCGGCAGGCCGGCCTCCAGCAGGTTGCGCTCGAGCCACGCGGCCTCATGGACCGAGTCGCAGCTCACCGCCTCGATGCGGGCCACGGCCGTGACCATGGGGGCCAGGTGGTGCCGGTCGCGCAGGTCCGACCAGTACGACGCGACCCGGCTGCGCAGCGCGGTGGCCCGGCCGATGTACAGCACCCGCCCGCGTGCATCGCGGAACCGGTACACGCCGGGCGTGCCCGGCAGCCGTCTGACCGCCAGCGGTGTCCTGCTGTCCATCACGCACCGAGGCACAGCAGCGAAGCAGGCACCCGACCAGTATGCGACGCTCCAGCGCCTCTGCGGCCATGCTTGTCCTGGGCTCCGGGTCACTCCCGCCCTGAGCAGCTCACAGGCTGCTCAGGCACCAGTGCCAACCCCGGTGTCCAATACGCCCAGCCATATCCACGCTTCCGGCACCGCCACAACTGAGACCTCCATGACCATGACCGTTTCTCCGCTGGATCCCAGCGGAGAAACGGTCATGATCATGGAATCCCATCCGGGGGGAGAGAGAGGGCGTCGCTGAGCGCGATGCTTACGCTGCGCAGCGCGGCCCGGCCGGTTGCACTTCGCCTCCGGGCTGGCTAATGTTTCTTCACTGAGTGACATTATTCTCCAGCTGGAGTGCAGGGGCTGGAGTGCAGGGGCTGGAGTGCAGGGGCTGGAGTGCAGAGATGGCTAACGCGTGGTTCGAGACGGTCGCGGTAGCGCAGCGGCGGGCGAGGAAGCGGCTGCCCAAGTCGGTGTACGGGGCGCTGATCGCCGGCTCCGAGCACGGAGTGACGGTCCGGGACAACGTCCGGGCCTTCAGCGAGCTGGGCTTCGCGCCGCACATCGCCGGGCTGCCCGCGCAGCGCGACCAGGCCACCACGGTCATGGGCCAGTCCGTGTCCATGCCCGTGATCATCTCGCCGACCGGGGTCCAGGCCGTGCACCCCGACGGCGAGCTGGCCGTGGCCCGCGCCGCCGCCGCGCGCGGGACGGTGATGAGCCTGAGCTCGTTCGCCAGCAAGCCGCTCGAGGAGGTCGTGCAGGCCAGCCCGCAGACCTTCTTCCAGACCTACTGGGTCGGCACCCGCGACGACATGATCCGGCACCTCGAGCGGTCCCGCGCGGCCGGGGTGGCGGGCCTGATCCTCACCCTGGACTGGACGTTCTCCAACGGCCGGGACTGGGGCAGCCCGGTCATCCCCGAGCGGCTGGACCTGCCCGCCATGGCCCGCTTCGCGCCCGAGGTGCTGATGCGGCCGCGGTGGCTGCTCGACTTCGCCAGGTCCGGCGCGCTGCCCGACCTGACCGTCCCCAACGTCACCCCCCGCGGCGAGCAGCCGCCCACCTTCTTCGGCGCCTACGGCCAGTGGATGCAGTCGCCGCTGCCGACCTGGGACGACGTGCGCTGGCTGCGAGAGCAGTGGGGCGGGCCGTTCATGATCAAGGGCGTGACCCGGGTCGACGACGCCAAGCGGGCCATCGACGCCGGCGCCACCGCGATCTCGGTCTCCAACCACGGCGGCAACGACCTGGACGGCACGCCGGCCACCATCCGGGCCCTGCCCGCCGTGGCCGAGGCGGTCGGCGGGCAGATCGAGGTGCTGCTCGACGGCGGCATCCGCCGCGGCAGCGACGTGGTCAAGGCGCTGGCCCTCGGCGCGCGGGCGGTCCTGATCGGCCGCGCCTACCTGTGGGGCCTGGCGGCCAACGGCCAGGCCGGCGTCGAGAACGTGCTCGACATCCTGCGCGGCGGCATCGACTCGGCGCTGCTCGGCCTGGGCCGGTCCAGCATCCACGAGCTGAGCCCGGAGGACCTGGTCGTCCCGCCCGGCTTCACCCGCACGCTCGGCGCCTGAACGGCCGGAAAAGACCAGCATCCCAAACGATCCCTGGCCTAGCGCGGGCCTGGCCGCGCCGGGCCGGTGCCGGCCCGGGTGGCCTCGATGGCGCCCGCCAGCTCATCCAGGTCGGCGTCGTCGAGCCGCAGCGCGCCCGCCGCCGCCCAGTCCCGCAGCTGCTCCGGCCGCCGCGCCCCCACGATGGCCCCTGTCACGCCCGGCCAGGCCAGCGCCCAGGCGACGGCCACCGCGGCCTGCGTCGTGCCGTGCCGCTGCGCCACCGGCCGCAGCCGCCGCGCCAGGGCCAGGTTGGCGGCCAGCCGGTCTCCGGTGAACTCGGGGTTGCGGGCCCGCCAGTCGTCGGCTGGCATGGCCGCCACCCGCTCCGGGGTCATCGCCCCCGACAGCAGCCCGGCCTGAAGCGGGCTGTACACGATCACGCCGGTGCCGTGCGCCGCGCACCACGGGATATCGGCCGCCGCCGGCGTCCCGGCGGATCATCGAGAACGGCGGCTGAAGGCTGTCCACGTGGCCGACCTGCTCGGCCGCCTCGAGCTGGCTGAGCGCTGTGGTTGGACACCCCGGCCGCGCGGATCTTGCCCTGCTCGCGCAGCCGGACCAGCGCGCCCCAGTACTCCTCCACCGGCGTGCCGTCGACAGGCGGCCAGTGCACCTGGAGCAGGTCGATGCGCTCGGTCCGCAGCCGCCGCAGCGAGTCCTCGACCTCGTGCTGGATCGAGGCCGCGGTCAGGTCCGTGGTCAGCGGGGCCATCGGGTCGGCCGGGTCCCAGCGCCGTCCGAGCTTGGTGAAGACGTAGGGCCGGTCGCCGTCGGTCATGCCCGCCGTGGCCTGGCCGACGATCTCCTCGGCGTGGCCGTGCCCGTAGGCCGGGGCGGTGTCGACCCAGTTGATCCCGGCCTCGACGGCGGCCCGGATGGCGGCCTGCGACTCGCGGTCGTCCTGCGGGCCCCAGCCGAACGCCCAGCCCCCGCCGCCCTGGGCCCAGGTGCCCAGCCCGACCCGGCTCAGCACCATCCCGGTCCGGCCCAGCTCGGCCGCAGGTGCCTGACTCGCTGCTTGCTGTCCTGGTAGTGAGTGCATGGGACGAGTCTGCCCCGATATCGGCTCCGGCGCTGGTCTCGGAACGACGTGGTTGATGCTCCCACGTCGCTGGACCGACGTGGCCGTAACAGCCACGTCGCTGTGCCCGGGCCGCGGCGGCCCGGTCAGTCGGGCCCCAGGGGCTCGAGGGACGCCAGGCGGCGGGTGATGAAGTTGCGCTCGGCGGTGGTGGGGTCCAGCTCCAGCGCCGTCCGGTAGGCGGCCGCCGCCTCGTCGTCCCGGCCCAGCCGGGCCAGCAGGTCGGCCCGGGCGACGTGCAGCTGGGGCCAGCGGTGCAGCTGCGGGTGGTGGCCGACCGCGTCGCAGGATGACCAGGCCCGCCGCCGGGCCTTCGGCCATGGCCACGGCGATGGCCCGGTTGGCCTCGACCACCGCGGTGGGCTCGTAGCGGATCAGCTCCCCGTACAGCAACGCGATCTCCCGCCAGTCGGTCCGCTCCGCGTCCGGGCTGGTGGAGTGGCAGGCGGCGATGGCCGCGTGCAGCTGGTAGGGCCCCGGCCGGCCCGCGCGCAGCGCGCTGGTCAGCAGCCGCTCGCCGTCGGCCACCATGCCCGCGTCCCACTTGCTGCGGTCCTGGTCGGCCAGCAGCACCAGCTCGCCGCCGGGGCCGGTCCTGGCCGCCCGCCGGGCGTCGGTCAGCAGCAGCAGCGCGAGCAGGCCGGTGACCTCCGGCTCGTCGGGCAGCAGCGCGCTGAGGCCGCGGGCCAGCCGGATGGCGGCGTCGCACAGCTCGCCGCGGATCAGCGCGGGGCCGGTGCTGGCCTTGTGGCCCTCGGTGAACACGAGGTAGACCACCCGCAGCACGGCCGCCAGGCGGCCGGCCAGGTCCTCGCGGGCCGGCATCCGCAGCCGGATGCCGGCGTCGCGGATCTTGTTCTTGGCCCGGGTCAGCCGCTTGGCCATGGTGGCGTCGGGAACCAGGAACGCGCCGGCGATCTCGGCCGTGCTCAGGCCGCACACGCAGCGCAGCGTCAGCGCCACCCGGGCGTCCAGGGCCAGAGCCGGGTGGCAGCACATGAAGATCAGCCCGAGCTCGTCACCGGCCGCTCCGCCCAGGCTCTCAGAGCCCTCAGAGCTCCCAGAGCTCCGAGAGCTCTGAGGGTCGGAGGGGTTGAGCTCGCGCACGGCGGCCTCCTCCTTGGCGCCCCGGCGGGCCTCGCGCCGGATCACGTCGAGTGCCTTGTGGCGGGCGACGCCGATGAGCCAGCCGCGCGGGTCGGCGGGCACGCCGTCGGCCGGCCACTGGACCAGCGCGGCCAGGCACGCCTCCTGCACGGCGTCCTCGGCCACGGCCAGGTCACCGACCATCCGGGTGACGCTGGCCACGGCCGCCCACCAGTGGGCGCTGAGCAGTTCCTCGCTCAGTGCAGTTCCTCGCTCAGTGCAGTCCGCCAATCAGTGCAGTCCGCCAATCAGTGCGGTTCGCCAATCAGTGCGATTCGCCGATCAGCTCGGCGCCTGGGTGTAGATCACCGTGCGGACCTCGACCGAGCCGGTCCAGGCCGCGGGCATCATCGCGGCCCACTTCAGAGCCTCGTCCAGGTCCGCGCATTCGATCAGGGTGTAGCCGCCGCACTGCTCCTTGATCTCGGCCGCCGGGCCGTCAGTCAGGATCGTCTCCCCGTCGCGGACCCGGACCGTGGTGGCCGACGAGTACCCGCGCAGCGGCGAGCAGTCGATCAGCACGCCGGCCTCCCGCATGGCCGTCAGGGCCTTGCCGTACTGGGCGTACATCTCGGCGTACTCGGGGCTGGCCGGGTCCTCCGGCGGGCCGTCGGCGGCGTCGTTCAGCAGGAACAGGTACTTCATAGGTATCCTCCCGGTCGGTCAGCGGGGCGGGCGCGCCCGCCCTCTTCCCGGTAGTCGAACGAGACCCGGTCCCCTGGACACCTAGCCCGCCAGGACGGTCTCAATCCAGTCGTAGACGACCCGCTCCAGGCGACGCTGGCCCAGTCCCTCGCAGTGCCCGCCCGCGCCCTCGGCCGCGGTGAACCGGTGCGTGGTGACCGGGGCGGTCAGCTGGCCGGCGAACACGTCGAGCTGTCCGTCGGACGTGGGGTCGCCCTCGGCTTCCAGGGCCAGCGTCGGGCAGTCAATCTGGCCGGCCAGGCCGACCAGGCTGAACCGGGACAGCTCGCGCAGGTAGCCGCGCGCCGTCGGGGTGCCGTGGGTGACCATCCGGGACCGGTAGAAGTTACCCAGCCGCGGGTCGGCCAGCAGCCCGTCCAGCACCGCGTCCACCGCCGGGTCGTCGGCCTCGACCTGGGCCCATAGGTCGTCGCCCAGCCGGCTCCTGGCCGCGGCCGCGAAGTCGTACTGGACCGGGTCGCAGACCAGCGCGGCGATGCGGTGCTCGGCGGTGGCGCCCCGCGGGGCCAGGTAGCCGGCGAAGCTCCGGCCGAACAGCACCAGCCGCCCGGCGTCCACGCCGGGCTGGGTCGCCAGCCAGTCCACGACCGGCGTGAGCACCGCCTCGAAGTCCGGCCGGAAGTACAGCCGCTGCTCGTACAGCACCCCGCCCTGGCCCGGACCCTCGAACACCAGGCAGTTCAGGCCGCGGCGCAGCGCATCCACCGCCGTGAACGAGTACCCCGCCTCGGCGGTGGTGTCGTAGCCCGCCGGCGCGATGATCGTCGGCCGGGAGCCGCCGCCGTCGTCGGGCCGGAACAGGTACCCGTTCAGCGTGGTGTCCTGGTACGGGATGGCGACCGCCTCGGCCGGGAAGGGCAGGGCCGGGAGCGCGGCCAGGAAGCTGGCCCGGTGCGCCGCGTAGGTGTCCAGCAGCACCGGGGAGTCCAGGTCATCGCGGGCGTAGAAGAACGCCTGCCGGTAGTACTCGCTCGCGCGCAGGTAGCACTCGGACCCGCTGGCCAGGTGGCCCGCGTCGACGCTGTCGTCCGCCTCGTCCCGGACCTCGCCGGCCGTCTGGGCCCACTCGCGGTGCCAGGAGTCCAGGTCGCCGGGCACGATCCGGCCCGCGGTCGCGAACGCCTCCCCGAGGTCGGCGCAGCCGGAGGCCGCCGCCGACAGGGTCCGGGCGAACTGGTCGTCGAAGTCGTCGTCCTTGATGAACCTGGTCATCTGACCTCCTGAGGTCAACAGGGTCGGCTACGGGGCGACGAGGGCATCGGTAAGCCCGTTGATGGCGGCCAGGTTGCCGGCCAGGCCGCCGGGCACCTGATGCCGGGCGGCCAGCGCGGCGGGGTCGTAGTACGAGACCTTGGTCTGGCCGCCGTCGTCCCAGATCAGCGCCTTGAGCGGCAGGTCCAGGGCGGCCAGCGGCACGGCCGCCATCACCGGGGTGCCGGCCGCCGGGCTGCCGAACACCACCAGGACGGTGTCCCGCAGGTCCAGGCCCGCCTTCTGGGCCGCCTCGCGCTGGTCGATCACGGCGAACAGGGTCAGGCCCTTGGCGGAGATCATGCCGGTCAGCTTGCTGACAGTGTCGGCCACCGTCCGGGGGCTGACCTTGGTCACGACGTCGGGCTCGGCGGCGGATCCGGTCTCGGTCATCGGTACTTCTCCTTGGCGGGCAGGGCGGACGCGTGGAACGGCCGTCACGGCCGGTCTGGCTTCGCACCCGAGTATCTGACCCACCAGGCCCCGGTGCATCCGTCATCTGACCAATGAGCGTTCCCCGGCGCGCGGCTGAGGACCCCCGCCTGCGCCTATCGCCAGTCCGGCCTGGGCGGATACGCTGATTGTTCGCGCCGAGGTCCCGGTCGCCTGGTGCCGCGGAGGTGACCGTGCGCATAGCCACGCTTATCAGCTGGGTGCTGACCGCCAGCATCGGGGCGCGCATGCTCCGGTCGACGATCATCGGGGGCGGCCTGCGCCGGCAGCGGGCCAGCCGCGACCGCGTGTTCCCCGGCCTGTTGTTCGTGCACTTCAGCCTGGCCCTGACCGGGCTGGCGGTGTGGGCCGGCTACGTGATCACCGGGCGGCACTGGCTGGCCTGGATCGCGGTCGGCCTGCTGATGCCCGCGATCGGGCTGGGCATCTCCACGGTCACGCTGTGGACCCCCTACCCGGGGCCGGGCGGCGCGCCCGAGGACGAGGGCCTGGCGCCGGGCCCGGCCCGGGCCGGGCTGGCCGGGCCCGCGCTGGTCAGCCAGCTGCCCGACGAGCTGCTGTCCAGCGCGCTGACCGACGAGCAGCTGGCCGGCCAGCTCATCGACGACATGATCGACCGCATGCTGGCCGACCCGCCCCCGCCGGCCAGGGAGTCCCGCTGGCGGCTGCGGGCCCTGATCCCCGCCGCTCACGGAGTGGGCGCCCTGGTCACCTTCCTGCTCGCCCTGCTGACCGCGGTCAGCCTGCATCCCTCATGATCGGGCGCAGCCGCCCGCGAACAGGCCCTAGCCGGGCGAGAGCCCGAGCGCCGCGGCGACCTGAGCCGTGAGCACCGGGGGATCGGCGGACTGGATGCCGCCGCCCTGGGCGAACTGCGCGCTGCCGCCGCCGCGCCCGCCGGTCGCGGCCAGGACCTGATCCAGCACCGATCGCGCGTCCAGGCCCGCCGCCCCCGGCGGGACGCCGACGCCGATCCGCGCCGAGCCGGCCTCGGCGTCCGGGGCCAGCAGTACCGCCACCGCGTCCAGGTCCGCGCTGAGCCGGCGAGACTCCCTGGCCAGGTCGGCGGGCGCCAGGCCGGGCTGCGCGGCGATCAGGTACCGCTGGCCGGACGGCGCGGTGCGCACCTCGCCGGCGTAGTCGGCCGGCGTCAGCCGGGCCGGCCGGGGCCGCGCGCCCCTGGCCGCCAGGGCCTCGACGCGCTCGGGCAGCTGGTCCACGCTGACCCGCAGCCGGGCGGCCAGGCCCTGAAGCAGCCGGTCGCGCTCCAGCGTCCAGGCCACCGCGGCGTCCCCGGTCACCGCCTCGATCCGGCGTACCCCCGCGCCGATGCTGCCCTCGCTGACGATCCGGAACAGCCCGATCTCGGCGGTAGCTGACACGTGGGTGCCGCCGCACAGCTCGGCCGAGAAGTCGCCGAACGACACCACCCGCACGTCCTCGCCGTACTTGTCGCCGAAGAACGCGATGGCCCCGCTGCTGACCGCCTCGGAGAACGGGCGGACCCGCGTGGTGCGCCCGGCGTTCTCCAGCACCCGGGCATTCACCAGCCGCTCGACCTCGTCGGCCTGCTCCGGCGTGAGCGCGCTGGGGTGCTCGAAGTCGAACCGCAGCCGGTCCGGGGCGACCAGCGACCCGGCCTGCCGCACGTGCTCGCCGAGCACCTGGCGCAGCGCCGCGTGCAGCAGGTGGGTGGCCGAGTGGTTGCGCATGGTCGCCTGGCGGCGAGCCGGATCCACCTCGAGCCGCACCACGTCGCCGGTGTTCAGCGTCCCGCTGGTGACCTCGATGAGGTGCACGAAGCGCCCGTCGGTGCTCTGCGTGTCGAGCACCGCGGCCGCACCGCCGGGGCCGGTGAGCTGGCCGGTGTCGCCGACCTGGCCGCCGCCCTCGGCGTAGAACGGGGTCCGGTCGAGCACCGCCAGCCCGCGCTCGCCCGCGGCCAGCTCGGCGGCCAGCCCGCGCGGCCCGGCGTGCTCGCGGGCCTCGGTCAGGGCCAGCACCCGGCCGTCCCCGCTGAGCTGCCGGTAGCCCAGGAACTCGGTCGGCCCGGCCCCCGCGGCCGCGATCAGCTCCGGGTCGATCACCACCGCGGCGTGGTCCGGGCCCGTGCCGGGCCGGGCCGCGGGCCGGGAGAGCTGCTGGTGCTCGGCGAACAGCTCCGCGAACCGCCGCTCGTCCACCCGGCCGCCGCGGCGCGCGGCGAAGTCCCGGATCAGGTCGGCCGGCAGCCCGTGCGTGGCCACCAGCGTGAACGCGTCCTCGCCGCTGATCTCGAAGTCCGGGCTGGCGGCCAGCGCGTTGAGCTGGGCCAGGCCGCGGCGCACCACCCGGCCGAAGTCGCGCTGCTCGCGGCTCAGCAGGTCCAGGACCTGCTCGCGCCGGCTGGCCAGCACCGGGTAGCTGGGCTCCAGCAGCGCCAGGGCGGCCCTGGCCACCTGGTCCAGGTCGAAGTCGTCCGCGCCGGCCTGGGTGGCGGTGGCGATCGCGGTGCGCAGCAGCCGCCGCGGGATGTAGCCGCGGCCCTCGTTGGACGGGGCGACGCCCTCGCCCAGGATCAGCACGGCCGCCCGGACGTGGTCGGCGATCTGCCGCACGTCGCGCGGGCTGGGGTCGCCGGACGCCAGCGCGGCCCGCGCCGCGGCCACGATCGGGCGGAACAAGTCGGTCTCGTAGACCGAGTCGCAGCCCTGGAGCACCATGGCCATCCGCTCCAGCCCGGAGCCGGTATCCACGCTGGTGAACCGCAGCGGCTCGAGCGTTCCGCCGGGCCGCCGGTTGAACTCCATGAAGACGCCGGCATTCCAGATCTCGATGTACCGGCCGGTGGTGTCGAATTCGCCGCCCGGATGGTACTGCGGTCCGTGCTCGGAACCGGTGTCGTAGAACACCTCGGTGCACGGTCCGCATGGACCGGTATCCCCGGCCGACCAGAAGTTGTCCTCATCGCCCAGGTACACAATGTGGTCGCGGGGAATGCCGGCCCGCGCCCAGGCCGCGGCGCTGATGTCATCGGGCGGGAGGCCGAGTTCCTCGCTGCCCCGGTAGACCGTCACATACAGCCGTTCTACGTCGAACTCGAAGCCCTCGGTGAGCAGCTCGAAGGCGAGCTGCACCGCCCGCTCCTTGAAGTAGTGGCCAATCGACCAGCTGCCGAGCATCTCGAAGAACGTCAGGTGATGCCGGTCGCCGACATCGCCGATGTCGATGGTGCGGATGCAGGGCTGGATGTTGCACAGGTCCGGCGCGGGCGGTACCGCTTCGCCCAGGAAATAACGCTTGAGCGGGGCCATCCCGGCGTTCACGAACAGCAGCGTCGGGTCGTTCGCCGGGATCACGGAGGCAGCCTCGATCCGCTGGTGGCCACGGGAGGTGAAGAACCTCAGGAACGTGTCGCGGATCTCGTCGCTGCTGGTCGGCCTGCTCATCGGCCCAGTAAATCCGCTCGCCGCCGCCGAGGCGAGCCATTTTCGCCGGGGCCAGGGCCCAGCCCGCGGCTAGCGCACCGACCCCGCGTGCAGTGTCGCGGAGTGGTCGGGCTGGTACCGCCTGCCCGCAGATACCTGAAATGCCCGCTAATGAATCCCGGATAAGACGCGCTCTTGGCTGCGAATGTGCCGGATCACTTTGACAAGAAGCCCGGCAGCGTGGACTATTCTTAACATGGCAAAGACTGTGAGCGTACTCGTCACCGATGACCTTGACGGATCGCCCGATGCGGAGACCGTGGCTTTCTCCTTCAATGGGCAGGGCTACGAGATTGACCTGGGCCAGAAGAACCTCGCCAAGTTCGAGAAGTCCCTGCGCCCATTTATCGACGCTGGACGCCGGACCGCTCATCGCCGAGCGGCCAAGGCAGGGCGCGCTTCCGGGGTGCGAATCGACCGGGCCGCGGTGCGGACCTGGGCCGCTTCGCAGGGCATCAAGGTGTCCGAGCGGGGCCGTATCAGTGCTGATGTACTGCGCCAGTACGAGGCGACCCAGTAAGTAACCGAATTACCGATCCTCAAAGATCCTGGCGGCATAGGCGGCGGCCTGGGTGCGGCGTTCCATGCCGAGCTTGGCGAACAGCGCGGAGACGTAGTTCTTGACCGTCTTCTCGGCCAGGAACATCTGCTCGCCGATCTGCCGGTTAGTCAGCCCGTCCCCGATCAGGGCCAGGATCTTGCGCTCCTGCGGCGTCAGCCCGGCCAGCGGGTCGGCCTCCGCCGCCTTGTCCTGCATCCGGGCCAGGACCTCGGCGGCGGCGCCGGGATCCAGCAGGGACTGGCCCGCGGCCACGGTCCGGACCGCGCCGATCAGGTCGGTGCCGCGGATCTGCTTCAGCACGTACCCCGCGGCGCCGGCCATGATCGCGTCGAACAGCGCCTCGTCGTCGCCGAACGAGGTGAGCATCAGGCAGGCCACCTCCGGCAGTGCCGAGCGGACGTCGCGGCAGACGCTGACCCCGTCGCCGTCGGGCAGTCGCACGTCCAGCACCGCCACGTCGGGAACCAGCGCCGGGATCCGGGTCAGCGCCTCGGCGGCCGTGCCGGCCTCGCCGACCACGCTGATGTCCGCCTCGGCCTCCAGCAGGTCGCGGACGCCACGGCGGACGACCTCGTGGTCGTCCATCAGGAACACCCGGATCGGGCCACCGCGGGCCGGCTGCGCTGCCGGCGGCGTGACGTCGCTCATCCGGCCACCGTAACCCGCGCCCCCCGGCCCTGAGCAGGGCCAATGGTCCCGTCATGGCGTCGGGTTCGCCGCTGGCGCCAGCTTCCGCCGTGGGCCATCGCGCCGCTGGATCAGGAGCTTGCGGACATTGCGGGGGTAATCGGCCTCCCCGACGGCCCAGGCGACGGACGAGGACACCGTCGCCCATTTCGCCCGGTTCCAGTGCAGAATCAGCACCTTGCCCGCGCCGTGGCCGACGGCCCAGGCGTTCACCAGCAGGCCGCCGCGCTGCGGGCTCGGAGCAGCGACGTGGTTGCTGCTCCCATGCCGCTACAACGACGTGGGAGCAGCAACCACGTCGTTCAGCGCCCGGCTGCGCTGGGGCGGGTGAGCTAGATGGTGGCAGCGGGACGGGCGGGACGGGCGTCCGCTCGCGACCAGGTTGTGATCATGGACGCGCGTGCCGCCGGGGGGTGAGCAGGTCGACGACCTCGGCGGCCGGGCGGGTGGTCGCGGCCCGGAACCCGGTGCCCGCCCACAGGCTCATCCGGTCGGCGTCGCCCGCCTTCGCGGCGGCGGCGCGCAGCGGCCGGGTGGCGTTGTTGATCTCCGGGTAGGCGGCCGGCGCGTCCGGGTGCCCGGCCATGAACGCGTTGGCCAGGCCGCGGGCGGGCCGCCCGCTGAACGCCCTGGTCACCGCGGTCTCGGTGAACCGGTCATCACCCCGCATATCGCCCAGCGCGGCCTTGTACACCGGGTGAGCGCCGCTCTCCGGGCAGCGCACGAACGCGGTCCCGCACTGGACGGCCAGCACCGGCCCGGCCAGCAGCCCGGCGGCGGCCTCGGCATCCATGATCCCGCCCGCGGCGATCTGCGGCAGGCCGGTGACCTGGGCCACCGCCGCGATGAGCGCCCGCAGGTCCCAGGCCGTGCCGACGGAGTCGTCGTTGCTGAATGTCCCCCGGTGCGCCCCGGCCTCGCTGCCCTGGACCACCAGGCAGTCCGCGCCCTCATGGGCGGCGAACTGAGCTTCCTCGGGGGTGGTCACCGTGACCGCGACGGCCGCGTCGGCATCCTGGAACGAGGTGATCACGTCGGGCGGCGGGCAGCCGAACGTGAAGCTGACGATGGCCGGCGGGTCCTCGAGCAGGGCCAGGATCTTGCCCGTCCAGTCGTCATCGTCCCAGGCCGGGTCGCCGAGCGTGGCGCCCAGGGCGGCGGCGTCCGGGCCGAGCGATTCCAGGTACGCGGCCGTGCGCTCGGGGTGCCCGGCCGGCGTGCCCGGCAGGAACACGTTGACCCCGAAGGCCTCCCTGGTGGCCGCCCGGACCTGGGCCATCTGCGCGACCATGGCCGCGCCGGACTGATAGCCCGCGGCCAGGAAGCCGAGCGCGCCCGCCTGGGCGGCGGCCACGACCAGGTCCGGGGTGGAGGGGCCGCCGGCCATCGGGGCCACGACCACCGGCTTGCGGAGAACCTCGTCCAGGCGCTCGCGGCTCATGCGGAAGCCTCCTCTGGGACGGTGCGAACCGATTCTGGCAGGATCTGCCGCGGCGGTCCTGGCGGCCCGCCGCGCCGCTCCCACTCGCGCGGGTAGCCGTAGGACACCTCCTCGAACCGGACCCCGTCCTGCCAGGTGGTCCGGGGGATGTGCAGGTGGCCGTAGACCACGGCCGCGGCGTCGTAGGCCCGGTGCCAGTCAGCCGTCGCGGTCGTCCCGCACCACTGCGCGAACACCGGGTAGCGCAGCACGCTGGTGGGCTCGCGGGTCAGCGGGAAGTGGTTCACCAGGACCGTCGGCAGGCCGGGATCCCGGGCACGCAGCCGGTCCCTGGTGTAGTCAAGCCGGGCCCGGCACCAGGCCTCGCGGCTCGGATACGGGTCGGGGTGCAGCAGCATCTCGTCGGTGCACACCACGCCGGACTCGTAGGCCATCGCGAGCGCGGCCTCCTTGGTCGCCGCGCCCTCGGGCCGGAACGAGTAGTCGTAGAGCACGAACAGCGGCGCGATCGTCACCGGCCCGCCCGGCCCGGCCCACACCGGGAACCGATCCTCGGGGGTGACCACGCCCAGGCCCCGGCACAGCTCGACCAGGTGCCGGTACCGCTCCTCGCCGCGCAGCTGGACCGGGTCGGCCGGGTGGGTCCACAGCTCGTGGTTCCCTGGCACCCAGATGACCTTGGCGAACTGCTCGCTCAGCGTGCGCAGCGCCCACTCGATGTGCGGGACGATCTCGCCCACGTCGCCGGCCACCAGCAGCCAGTCGCCCGGCGAGCCCGGCCGCAGCGCGGCCACGATCTCCCGGTTCGCGGCGAAGGACACGTGCAGGTCGCTGACGGCCAGCAGCCGGGGCCCGGCGTCGTTCGGCCCCGTATCGATCAGCCCGGTGCCGTCCGGCTCAGCCGGCGTCATCGGCGCCCCCGGCCCGCGGCACCACGATCACGGTGAGCACCAGCCCGTCACGGGCCAGCCAGCGCCCGGTGAAGCCGGCCAGCGGCCGGCCGTCCGGCCGGGTCGCCGGTACCAGCAGCCGGGCAGCGAACGTGCGGGCGGCGGCGTCCACCGTGAGCGACGCCTCGCTGAAGTCCAGCCAGCGCCCGGTCAGCGGGTACCACGCCTTGTACACCGACTCCTTGGCGCTGAACAGCAGCCGGTCCCAGCTGACCGCGGGCGCGGTGGCCAGCAGCTCGGTCACCCAGGCCCGCTCGGCGTCGTCGGCCACCAGCCGGAGCACGTCGCCGGGGATCGGCTCGTTGGGCTCGGCGTCCACGCCGATCGACTCCACGTCCCGGGCGAGGGCCACGGCCGCCGCCCGGTAGCCCGCGCAGTGCGTGATGCTGCCCACCACGCCGGGCGGCCAGCCCGGCGCGCCCCGCTCGCCGCGCCCGATCGGCGCCGCGGGCAGGCCCAGCCCGGCCAGCGCGGTCCGGGCGCAGGCCCTGGCCGTGGTGAACTCCCGGCGGCGCTTGTCCACCGCGCGGGCCACCACCGCCTCCTCCTCGGGGAACAGCCGGGCAGCTGAGATGTCGCCGAAGCTCTCGGCGACCGCCACGGCCGGCGGCACTAGCTCCTCGATCACTCGACCTCGATCCGCGCGGCGACGCTAGCTGAGCACCCCCCGGAGCGCCCCTGGGAGCACCCCCGGACAGGCTCTCATCGCGCGCCCCGCCCGTCCAACGTGAGACGGCTCACGCGCGGCCGGCCTCCTCAGGCCCCCGGTGGGGGAGGGACAGCGCATGGCGGCGGAGCCGGGTCCAGTCCAGTTCTGGCTGGGGCGGCGGGACGCCCGGCCGCCCGGCCGGGACCCGGACCCGTAGCGCCCGCGGCCGGATCGTGCAGCGCACCGGGGTGGGCAGCAGCACCGACTCGCCGTCGATGCCCACCGGGATCCGCGGCTCGCTGGCGTCGATGACCACCTCACGCGCGGTCGCGAAGGTGATGAAGCGGCTGCCCAGCCGGCGGCTCAGCAGCGCCGCGGCCTGCGCCCCGGTCTCCACCTTGACCCCGACCACGCCGAGTTCGCCCTGGTCCAGCCGGGCGCGCCGGCCGAGCCCGGCGATGTCGCCGGTCTCGTACGGGTTGTTGCTGACCAGCACGGCCTGCGGCCCCTCCAGCGTCACCTCGCCGTCGATCCGCACCGTCAGCCGCGGGCCCTGATGCCCGGACAGCAGGTCCGGGAGCATGTCCAGGGCCGTGGCGGCCTTGTCGTCCCGGTAGGCCGGGCTCTGCACCACCTGGGCGTAGGCGCCGAACGAGGCGTTGTTCACGAACGTGCGGCCCGGCTCCCCGTGCCCGCCGATCTGGCCCAGGTCGATGTGGATCTCGATGCCGTCGGTGAGCGCGTCCAGGCCCGCCGCCGGGTCGGCGCGGTCCAGGCCGAGGTCCAGGGCAAAGTGGTTGCGGGTGCCCGCCGACAGCACCATCATCGGCGCGCCGGCGTCGGCCGCCACCCCCGCGACCAGGGCCTGGGTCCCGTCGCCGCCCGCCACCCCGAGCAGGTCCGCCCCCCGGTCCAGGGCCCGCCGGGCCATCGCCGCCACGTCCACGGTGCCCGGCCCCTCCAGCAGCGCCACCTCGGCGCCCGCGCGGGCCGCCTTGTCCCGGAGCCCGAACTTGCCCACCTTGCCGCCGCCCGAGCGCGGGTTCATGATCAGGAACGCGTGCTCCGGCGGCGGGGTGGCCCGCTCCTTCGGCCCGTCCGGCGGCCGGTCGCTGCGCAGCGACCAGCGCCCGGCCAGCACCGAGACCACCCCGAGCGCCAGGGCAGCGGCCACGTCCCAGCTCAGTCCGGCGATCACGTAGACGGCGATGACCCCGGCGGGCGCGGCCACCAGGACAATCCCGGCCAGCCAGCGCAGCACCCCGCGATGGGCCAGGAACCACCAGGCCGCCGCGAGGATCAGGGCCAGGCCGGCGGCGCCGAGCAGCACGGCGGTGATGCTCTTCAGGCCGCCGAACAGCAGCAGCAGGACCACGGCGGCGGCCGCGGCGGCCAGCGAGAGCCGGGCCAGCCAGCGCTGGCGCCAGCCGGGACGGGCCGGCGGGCGGTCGGTCACCCCGGGCCTCCTCTGTTATAGATGAATGGGCGGATACGACAAGTTCTCCCCGCCGTGGCGAGCGAGCATCACCCCGGACGGGTGACCACGGCCGTCGGCTGGCCGACTGGCCCGAAGGCGCGGCAGATGTCCCGCTAATGTGTGTTTCTCCAGGCTGATACGACAGCGCTGATACGACAAGGAGGTCGGATGGCGGGCAGGTCCGTGGCGATCGTCGGGGGGCGGGTGGTACCGGTCACCGGGCCCGCGATCGAGGGCGGGATGGTCCTGGTGACCGACGGCACGATCGCGGCCGTCGGCGCGGGACTGGCGGTGCCGGAGGGGGTGCCGGTCATCGACGCGACCGGGTCGTGGGTGCTGCCGGGCTTCATCGACGCGCATGCGCACGTCGGCGTGCACGAGGAGGCGCAGGGCTGGGCGGGCCAGGACACCAACGAGATGACCGACCCGGTCACGGCGCAGGTGCGGGCCCTGGACGCGATCAACCCGGCCGACATCGGCTTCCGGGACGCGATCTCGGGCGGCGTGCTGGCGGTCAACGTCAATCCGGGCTCGGGCAACCCCATCGGCGGCCAGACCGTGGCCCTCAAGTGCTGGGGCCGGACCGTGGACGGCATGGTGCTGCGCCAGCCGTCGGGCCTGAAGTCCGCGCTGGGCGAGAACCCCAAGCGCACCTACGGGGACATGGAGAAGACCCCGAGCACCCGGCTGGGTACCGCGGCGGTGATCCGCGGCGCGCTGGTCGACGCGGCCAACTACCTGGCCCGGATCGAGGCCGAGGAGCGCAAGCCCGAGGCCGAGCGCCGGCCCGTGGACCGTGACCTCCGGCTGGAGGCGCTGGGCCGGGTGCTGCGCCGGGAGATCCCGTGGCGGCAGCACTGCCACCGGGCCGACGACATCGCCACCGCCATGCGGATCGCCGACGAGTTCGGCTATGACCTGGTCATCGACCACGGCACCGAGGCCCACCTGATCGGCGACCTGATCGCGGCCCGCGGCATCCCGGTGGTCATCGGCCCGCTGATGACCAGCCGGTCCAAGGTGGAGCTGCGCAACCGGTCGCTGGCCAACCCCGGCCTGCTGGCCCGCGCCGGCGTGACGATCTCGATCACCACCGACCACCCGGTGGTGCCGATCCACTTCCTGGTCCACCAGGCCACGTTGTCGGTCAAGCACGGGCTGGACCGGGACACGGCGCTGCGCGCGCTGACCATCAACCCGGCCCGGGTGGCGGGCATCGACGCGCGGCTGGGCTCGATCGAGGTGGGCAAGGACGGGGACCTGGTGATCTGGTCGGGCGACCCGCTGGACATGTTCAGCCGGGTGCAGCGCGCCCTGATCGACGGCACCGAGATCTACACCGACACCGACGGCGACCCAGTCTTCGCCACCCCCTGACCCCGCCGGGATCGGTACGGGCGGAATGTCGTTTCCGGACCGCCGCAATAATGACTTCCATGATCTCGACCGTTTTTCCGCGGAATCTTGCGGTCAAACGGTCGAGATCGAGGCAGCCCGCTTCTGGTCGGAATCCACGTCCGGGCGTCGGCAGACGCCGGGGACGGCCGGACAGAGCAGCGCGCCCAGCCTCATGGCGGAAAGCTAGTGGACAGCCTCTGAGGATCGTCCGTAATCCTGGAGTTGGGCTGGCTCCTAATCGGCGGCGCATGACGGTCGGAATGGCGCGGTGCACCGCGGGATGCGGCGGCGAACTCCCGCCGGGTCACGAACCTTCGGCCGGACCGCAACGGGATCAGCCTGGCGATCGGCCGCCCATTGCGGGTGACTGTGAACGCCTGTCCGCCCGCGACGGCGTCCATGATGGTCGTCGCGCGGAGGCGCAGGTCACATTGCGTGATTTCTGGCTCAGCCGCCATGGGCACAGTCTGGCTCAGCCGTGCCCGCGTACCAGAGGTTATTCGGTTGGCGGGGGCGGGGGAGGGGCTTACGGTGACGGGGTGCTGACGCCGCCGGAGGGCCTGCCCGAGGACCTGCTGGCGGCGGTGCTGGCCCGCGGCTGGGGGCTGACGGTGACCTCGCTGGCCTACCGGCCCGTCGGCTGGGGCAGCCACCACTGGGAGGTCACCGGCGCGTCCGGCACCCGGTGGTTCGTCACCGCCGACGAGCTGGAGAACAAGCGGGACACGCTGGCCGAGCCGCTGACCGAGGCGTTCGGCCGGCTGCGGGCGTCGCTGGCCACCGCCGTCGAGCTGCGCGAGCTCGGCCTGGAGTTCGTGGTGGCGCCGGTGCCGGCCCGCGACGGCGCGCCGCTGGTCCGGGCCAGCGAGCGGTTCAGCGTCGCGCTCTATCCCTGGGTCGACGGCCAGAGCTTCGACTGGGGGAACTTCCCCGGGCCGGCGCACCGCCGGGCGGTGCTCGACATGCTCGTCGCGATCCACACCGCGCCGCCGGCGGCGGCGCGGCACGCGCTGGCCGACGACTTCGCGATCCCGCACCTGGACGAGCTTGAGGCCGCCCTGGCCGGAGCGGACGCCGCCGGCGCCGGGCCCTACGGGGGACCGCTGGGACGGCTGGTGGCCGAGCACGCCGGGCCGGTCCGGGCCCGCCTGGATTATTACGATGAACAAAGGTCGCGGGCGCGGGCCGAGCCCGCCCGGCCGGTGGTGACCCACGGCGAGCCGCACCCCGGCAACACCATGCTCGCCGGCGGTCGCTGGCTGTTCATTGACTGGGACACGGTGCTGGTGGCGCCGCCCGAGCGCGACCTGTGGAGCCTGGACCCGGGCGACGGCTCGGTGCTGGCCGCCTACGCCGCCGCGACCGGGGTGACGCCGCGGCCCTGGCTGCTGGAGCTGTACCGGGTCCGCTGGGACCTGGCCGACGTCGCGGTCGACGTGAGCCGGTTCCGGCGGCCGCACGTGGGCACCGCCGAGGACGATCAGGCCTTCGAGCTCCTGCGGTCATTGGTCGAGGGCCTGGGCTAGTCGAGGGCCCGGGCTAGCCGCGGGCTAGCCGCGCTGGCCGACCCTGGGGTGGTCGCGCCAGGCGGGCATGGTGGCCATGTAGTCCAGGGTCTGGCGCTCCAGGTCGGCCCGCGCCGTGCCGGGGCTGCGGCGGGCCTGCCAGTCGACCATCCGCGCGAACCGCACGTCGAACGACTGGAGCTCGCCGTGCTCGTCGGTGCAGTAGTCGCAGTACCGGCCGGTCTCCAGGGGCATGCCGCAGCTCTCGCAGGTGGCTGTCGTGGTCATGAGGTACCTCCTTGGCTAGGTGTGGCGGCCGGGCGGGCCGGCCTGGTCGACCAGGGCGCGCAGGCCCGCGATCAGGGTGTCGGCCTGACCGGCGGGGAGCCTGGCCAGCGCCGTGGTCAGCAGGTCCACGCTGAGGACCTCCCGGTCGCGGCGCAGCGCTTCGTGACCGGCCGGGGTGAGCCAGACCAGCGTCCGCCGCCGGTCGGCCGGGTCGCTCTCGCGCTCCAGCAGGCCCTGCTGCTCCAGGTGGCTGACGATCTCGCTGACCACGGACTGGGCCCGGCCCAGGTGCCCGGCGGCCTCGCCGACGGTCAGCGGCCCGGCCATGGCCAGGTGCTCCAGCACGGCCCGTGACGCGCCGGGCAGCTGACCGCGCGGCCCGTCGCGGCGGTGGAAGGTGAGGTACACGGCCCGGAACAGCTCGGCGAACCGCTCCGCTGAGTCCTGGCGGGCCGCCGCCCCTGACTGGTCCGCGTTCACGTGACCAGGGTTCCGGCCAGGCAATACATCGTCAATCCCGATAGAAATCCGGCCGCCTGCGGCACGCGGTATACGACCTTCGCGCTTTGTGTATTTGTTGCGCGGGTTTTGACTCTGAGTGAGTACATGGGTCCTGAACGTCGAGGAATGGGAGGACGCCATGCGACTGTCAGTTGTATCCCTCAGATGGCGGGCCGCGGTGGCCGTGCTGGCCGGGGCCGCGGTGCTGACGCCCGCGGCCGCGCTCGCCGCGTCGGCCGCCCCGGCCGCGACCGCCGTGACGGCCGCCTCCGCAGCAACGGCCGCCGCCACGACGACGGCCACGCCCGCGTGCGCCACGTCCGGGCTGGTGATCTGGCTGACCGAAGACGGCGCGGCGGCAGGCACCGCGTTCTACACGCTGAACTTCACCAACCTGTCCGGGCACGCGTGCACCCTGAAGGGCCATCCCGGCGTCGCGGCGGCCAGCCTGGCCGGCGCCCGGGTCGGCGCCCCGGCTGGCTGGGAGCCGCCCGCCGCGCACGTCGTCCGGCTGGCCCCTGACGCCACCGGCTACGCGCTGGTCCGGTACTCAGACGTCATCACCGGCGGCGGGGGCCCGAAGCCCTGCGACGCGGTGCTGTCGGCCGGCCTGCGGGTGTTCCCGCCCGGCCAGACGGCGTCCAAGGTGGTGCCGTTTCCGCTGCCCGCGTGCACCCGCAAGAACGTGGTCTACATGTACGTGGAGCCGGTCCAGAAGAACCCGCCGGCTACCTGAGCGGCTCTGAGCTTCCGGCGCCGGGGCCAGGGGCGGGGCTGGTCCCCGACGGAGAGCTACCTGTCACTGCGCGCCGAGGCGGGAGCGGCGGGTGCGCACGTAGCGGTGCCACGGGTCGCGCAGCGCGGCCCCGGTCAGCACCAGGCCGGCCGCGGTGATCAGGTACCAGGACACGGTGGCCGCGCGGCCGCTGGCCGCGGGCGGGACCAGCAGCCGCGTGAGCCCGGGCGTGAACCACCCGGCCGCGATGACGGCCAGGCCGACAGGCCCGGCGACGGCTCCGCTCAGGTCGGCGTAGCGGGACCGGTCACACACGGCGGCGCTGGTCACGACGAGCGCCGCCCACCCGGTCAGCTGGGCCAGCAGCGGGTAGATCGCCGGCAGCGCGATGCCCCGCGGGCTGGTGTGCGCCATCAGGCCCAGCTGGATCGCGACGGTGGCGGCCAGCACCGGCCCGGCCAGCAGCAGCTGGATGGCCGGCGTCACCCAGGCTGGCGTGGGGGCGGCCACGGCCAGCGACCGGACCGGGGTGCGGGCCACGAAGGCCAGCCCGGCCAGCGCGGGCACGAACGTGAGGCGGACCTGGGTCTGGTCGAGGGGCGAGTGGGACCGGTCGGCCACGTAGGCCAGGAACGCCAGCAGGGCCAGGCCGGCCAGGCAGCCGCCCAGCAGCGGACCCCAGGGCATGGTGCGGGTGAGGTGCCGGGCCAGGGCGGGCAGGGCACCGGGCCAGCGCCCGCCGGTCCGGGGGGCCGGCCGGGTGCCGTCGCGGGTGAGCCGGGGCGTGATCATGAGCTACCTGGCCTCACGGGCGGCACAGCGGGTTCGGCGGCTGGGAGCCGCCGGGGGGCAGGGCCAGGCTGCGGACACGGGGCAGCGGGATCCCGAGCGCGGCCGCCAGCCGGGCCTGCGAGGTGCGCCAGTTGAGCCAGGAACTCCAGGCGCCATCCAGCACCCGGCTCACGCGCTGGGCGGGCAGCGCGGTCATCGCCTCGGCCAGCAGGTACCCGGCCTCGGTGGGCTGCGGCCCGAGCGCGGTCAGGAAGCTGGCCCCCTCGCCCGGGTAGGCCCATTCGAGCACCGGCGTGCCGCGTACCACGGCCATCGGGAGCTGGCCGCTCCCTGGTACGGGCGCAATGGGCTGCAGCTCGCTCGCGGTGGCGCTGGTGGCCCGGATGGCCAGCCAGATCGCGACGGCCTCCCTGGCCTGGCCTAGCGGGACGCACTGCGCGCTGGAGCTGGGGTTCTCGACGCCGGACGAGGACGGCAGGCCCACCACCCACTCGGTGGGCGGCAGCCCCACCGCCCACTCGGCGGCGGCCAGGGCCAGGCTGAAGCGCACCCCGGCTGACGGGCTGGCCGGCCAGGCGCCCGCGGTCAGGTAGAT
Organism: uncultured Actinomycetota bacterium; assembly: GCA_963822485.1. Classification (GTDB taxonomy): domain Bacteria; phylum Actinomycetota; class Actinomycetes; order Streptosporangiales; family Streptosporangiaceae; genus DASUBV01. Next base: position 816,593 of record CAWGHW010000037.1, on the reverse strand, counting down.
CACCGAGGCCGAGCTGGCGGTGCCGGGGGCCCGGGCCAGCTCCTGGTCCCACCGGGTCAGCAGCGCCTGCGGGTGACCGTGGGTGAGCACCGGGTCGGTGAAGTCCACCGCTGCGATCTGCTGAATGGTCAGCGGCCGGGCGGGCCGCCGGGGCAGCTGAGCGACGACCCTGCCGACGGGGGCCTGGAGCGCGGGCAGCTCGCCGCCGAAGCCCGGGTACAGGCAGTACCTGACCTGGCGGGCGGTGGCGCAGTGCTGGACCGCGGCCGGGTGGGCCACCGCGGCGGCCAGCCGGCTCAGCTCGGGCGCGGGGATCGGCCGCAGCTGCGCGGCCCCGGCCACGCCGATGACCGCGACGGCCGCCGTGGTGGCCACCGCCAGCCCGATGCGGAGCCGGCGGCGGCCGACGGTCAGCATGAGCGCCACCAGGCCGGCCGCCGCGGCCAGCCCGGCCAGCATGGCCGCGTGGGCGGCGGCGGGCGGGTATCCGGCCAGCGGGCCGGGCAGCTCCCGGAGCTGGGCCGGTGCTACCCAGGGGAACAGCCAGATGAACGGGTCATTGAACCGGTTGGACTGCGAGAACGGCACCAGCAGCGCGAACGCGGCCAGCGCGCCGGCCAGCGGGTGCGCGAAGCGCGACCCTACCGCGACCCCGACCGCTCCGGCCGCGATCACCAGCAGCACGCCGGCCGCCAGCGCCGCGAGGCCGGGGCGGCCGGCCGCCCCGCGCAGCTCCAGCACGGCGGCCGTGCCGCCGATCAGCACCAGGCTGGCGGGCACCGCGCCCAGCAGGCCGATTAGCTGGGCCAGGACCTGCGTGCTGGCTGCGGCCGGGAAGCTGCGGTGCAGCTCCGCCATCCCGTCCCGGCGGGCCCGCCCGGCCGCCAGCTGGGCGGCGACCAGTACGGTCAGGCCCAGGACCAGCTGCCCGTAGCCGATCCCCCAGGCGACGGCCCACCAGCCCGGCTGCGCCGGCCCGATGCCGATCTGGTACACCACGGCGGCGCCGGCCACCAGCCCGGCGAGCACCAGCACGCTGCGGGCCAGCCGCCCGGCCTCCAGCACGGCCAGGCTGGCCATGGTGCGCGCCACGGGGCTCGGCCGCCGGTGAGCCGGGCCGGGCCCGGCGGCGTCGCCGGGGGCGGTGGCGCCCGCCGCGGCGGGCCGGGATCCCGCGGCGGTCACCGGGCGCCCGCGGCGTGGGACAGCAGCAGGTAGCCGTCCTCGACGGTCGGCGTGCCCAGCTCGACGCCATCGGGGGGATGGTCGCCGATGTGCCGCCACCGCCCGTCGCTGCCCCGCCAGGACAGGTGGGCCCGGCCGTAGCGACCGTCCGCCGTCCACACCTTCCCGGCCGCCGTGGCGGCGAGCTCGGCCGGGGCGCCGGCGAAGCGGATCCGGCCCTCGAGCAGCACGACCACGTGCGCGCAGATCGCGGCGATGTCGTCGGCCTGGTGCGTGGACAGCATGATCACCGGGTCGCCGGGCAGGCTCGACAGCAGCTCGCGGAACCGCAGCCGCTGCTCGGGGTCGAGGCCGGCCGTCGGCTCGTCGAGCACCAGCAGGCCGGGCTGGCCCAGCAGGGCCTGGGCGATGCCCACCCGCTGGCGCATCCCGCCGGACAGGGTCCGGATCCGGCGCCGGGCGTAACGCTCCAGGTCGGTCGCGGCCAGCACCCTGGCCACCTCCGCGGCCCGCTCGCGCCGCCCGGTGATCTCCTTCAGGATGGCCACGTAGTCCAGGAACGCGGCGACGGTGAAATGCCGGTGGTACCCCAGTTCCTGGGGCAGGTAGCCGAGGCGGCGGCGGATCTCCACCCGCTCGGCCGGATCGCGCGGGTCCAGGCCGAGCACCGACACCTGTCCCGCGTCGGGCTCGCTGACGGTGGCCAGGACCGACAGCAGCGTCGTCTTGCCGGCGCCGTTCGGGCCGAGCAGGCCGGTGATGCCGGGCGCCAGGGCCAGGTCCACCCGGTCCAGCGCCCGGGTCGTGCCGTAGCTGCGGGACAGGCCGGCGACGGTGACCGCCTCGGTGTGCAGGTTCAGGGTCATCTCAGCCATCCGAGCTCGAAGCGGTCACGGCGCAGGAACGCCGCGGCGGAGGCGGCGGCCAGCACCAGGGCGCAGACGGCCTGAGCAGGCCACTGCACGGCCGCCAGCGGCGGATGTCGCAGCGTCAGCTCCAGCACCGGCCCGACCCACAGCGCCGCTGACACGACGGCGGCGGTCACCGGGCCGACCACGGTGGCGGCCGCGAGCGCGAGCGCGCACAGGGCGAGCGACGGCAGCAGCAGCGCGGCGGGCAGCCAGCCGGGGCCGGGCACCGCGAACGCGGCGGCGGCGGCCAGGATCAGCGCGGTGGCCAGAGCGCAGACCGCGCGGACCAGGAGCAGGGTAAAGCCGGAGAACGGCGCGGCGGCCACCAGCCGCCAGGCCGGATCGAGCCGGGGCTGGAACGCGGCCGCCACCCCGGCCAGCGTCAGCAGCGGCGTGATCAGCAGGAACGGTGCCAGGAGGGCCCAGTTCTGGCCGCTGCCCACGGCCACCGCGCGAGGGCCGAGCCAGCCGTGCTGGGCCAGTACCGCCTCGCCAGTTACCGCGGCCAGCACGCCCGCTACCGACAGCAGCCAGGACGCCCGCAGCGACGGCGTGGCGGCCAGCAGGCTCAGCAGGTGATCGGGGACTCCGGCGCGGCGCAGCAGCCGCCCCGCCCGGCCCCCGTCCGGGATCGCCGCGCGGGCCAGCACCACCGAGCGGTTGCGGGCCAGCCGGCCGGCGTCCGCGTGCGCCGACAGCGCCGCGCGGCAGCGCGGGCAGGCCGGCAGGTGGGCCTCGACCGACCAGGCGGCAACGCCGTCGGCGGTCCCGGCGGCGTAGCCGGCCAGCAGGTCATCGGCGGGGTGCTCGTCGCTCCCTGGGCCGGGTGCGACGGGAAGCTGGCTGGTCATGGCGTCCCCCAGGCGTGACGGCGGCGGGCCGGCGGCTCGGGCGCCGGCGGCGATCCGGGCGGCGGCTCGGCCAGTGCGGCGCGCAGCGCCTGGCGGGCCCGGTAGCAGCGGGACTTCACCGTGCCCTCGGCCACGCCGAGCAGCTCGGCCGCCTCGGCGCAGGTCAGGCCGTCCAGCACGGTCGCCTCCAGCGCGCCGCGCAGCTCCGGGGTCAGGCCGGCCAGGGCCTGGCCCAGGCGGCCGTGCTCGATGCCGAGCAGTACCTGCTCCTCGGCCGAGATGACCGCCTCCGGCTCGGCCGCGCGCCAGGCCGGCCGGGGCCGCGCCCCGTGCTCCCGGCGGATGGCGTCGATCAGCCGGCGGACGCCGATGCCCCAGATGAACGCGGCCACGTCGCCGCGGTCGCGGTAGCTGCCCGGCTGCCGCCACAGGGCCAGGAACGTGTCCTGCACCGCCTGATCCACCACGTCCGGCGAGCCGCACCGCCGTGATAGGCGGACGGTCAGCCAGCCGGCGTGCCGGTCGTAGAGCGCGGCGAGCGCGGCCTCGTCACCGCGCGCCACGGCGCGCAGCAGCGTGGCATCCTCGCGCTGCGCGGGTCCCCGGCTCACGCCGGGGACCCTGCTCGTGCCCACATGCTCTCCCTGTCGCGGAATCAGGCTCCCGCGGTTCCCGCTCCGCGACAGAACTGGTCACGCCGCGGCGATCAGCCCCAGCTGCTGGAGCACCCGGAGGCCGTCGTCGAGCCCGATCTCCTCGGTGATGCGGCCATCGGTGACCTTCAGCACCGTGATGCCAGTGAACCGCATCGTCTTGCCTGTTCCGGCCGGGAGCGAGCCCACGGGCATGTCGTCGAACGCGGACCCGGTCTGGGTGCCCCCGCCCTCCCACTGGCCGACCACGTAGTCGCCCTCGGCGATCAGGTCGGCGGTGCCCCAGAAGCTGAGGTCCGGGAAGGCCGCGCGGAACTTCTCGGCGAACTGCCGCACCTCGTCGCGGCCCCGGCACGGCGCATGCAGCGAGTACTCGAACCGGATGTCGGGCGCGGCCAGCTCGTCGATGACGGCGGGGTTGAAGTCCGGGCCCCAGAACTCGGTGAACCAGCGGCCCACGATGGCCTTGTTCTGCTCGGTCGACATGGTCGTCCTCTCGGTCGGCGCTCTGTTCAGCCGCGCCCCGTGGCGGAGCGCGCCCAGGCAGACGCCGGCCGGGGCCCGGACGTGAGCCGGCGCGACGGCTCGGATCAGGCGGGCCGGATCAGGTGGGGCGGGTCAGGCGAGGCGGGTCAGGTGGTCAGCAGCTGCAGCTCGCCCTGGTCGACGCGGGCGGTGACGGTCCGCGTCGCATCCGCCGCCCGCGGGATGCCGACGTGCACGAAGCCCGAGCTGACCTGGCTGCTGACCAGGTAGCCCACGCCGCCCGGCAGCCGCACGGTGGCCTGGGCCGAGACCAGCGCCACGCTGATCTGGCGGGGCGCCACGTCGAAGCTGGCGCTCAGGTGGCCCGAGGTGATCTGCGCGGCCAGCGCGGGGGAGCGCAGCCCGGTCGCGCTGACGTCCACGCTGGCGGCCAGGATGCGCAGTGCGCCGGCCACGCCCGACACGATGACGTGGCCGGACGGCTGGCGGATGACCATGGCCGTGCGGCCGGGCACGACCAGGCGGTAGTCCTCGGTACACGGGCTGGCCGGGGCGCACCGGTAGGACAGGTGCAGCACGCGGCTTCCGTGGCCGCCGCGGTCCAGCCGGCGGGTGGCGACCGGCGCGGCGCGGCCGCTCCAGTGCAGGACGCCGGTCAGCCGGACCTGGCCGCTGCGCGCGCCCACGACGGTCAGCAGCCCCGGCACGCCGCGCAGGTCCACGGTGCCGACCGCCGAGGCGGTCACGGCGACCGCCCGGCTACCCGGCGACGACCCGGCCCGGGCCGCTGCGCCGGGCCCGCCCTGGCTCAGCTCCCCGACCGCCACCACCAGCACCACCAGCGCCAGCACGGCCACCGCCACCGCCGCCATGCGCGGCCCCGGCCACGAAAGCCTCGGCCACCACTGCCCCGGCCGCCCGGACTGCGGCCGCCCGGACCGCGGCCGCCCCTCGTCCGGCGCAGGGCCGGCGCCACCGGAGGCTCTGGCGCTGGCGGAGGCTCCTGGGCTGGCGGATACCTCTGGCCTGGCGGAGGCTCCCGGCCCGGCGGATGCTCCCGGCCCGGCGGATGCTCCCGGGCTGGCTGGGACCCCCGGGCTGGCCGAGCCCCCTGGGCTGGGGGGGACCACGTGGTCGGCGGGGGCAGGCGTCATCGGCAGCGCTGGGAACGGCTGCGTCGTCTGGTCCGGCTCGCCGGCCCCGAACCTGAGCCCGTGCCCGGCCACGTCCGCGGCCAGGTCGGCCACCGTCGCGGCGGCCGCGTCGCGGTGCTGGCTGAAGCCGGTGTTGGCGGCGTGGCACCAGACGCAGCCCCACTGCTGATGCCAGCCCTGGAGCGCGCTCACGTGGCTGACCAGGTGGCAGGCCGAGCAGCGACGCAGGAAGTACGAGCGGCGGCAGGCCGGGCACGACCAGTGCGTCTGGACCGGACTGGCCGACTCGCTGCTGGCCTGGCAGCTGGGGCAGGGGATAGCGACCATTCCCGGGTCCATGCCCGCATGGTGGCATTCCATTCACGACGCCCGGCCCGCCATTTACGGGCCGTTATCTCTCCCTAACAACTGCCCCTGGCCCGCCCGCCGATGAGCCTGGCGCCGTGAGCCGGGCTGGCTAGAGTGCGGCCATAGGCAGTCTGCGCAGCTGGGAGGCGGGTCATATGGCCAAGTTCATGGTGATTTACCGATCGTCGGTGTCTGCCCGCGAAGCGATAGCGAATACGACGCCCGAGCAGATGAAGGCGGGCATGGGTGCCTGGATGGACTGGGCGGCCAAGGCCGGGGACGCGATCATCGACCTCGGGAGTCCGCTGGCGCTGGCCACGCGGCTCGGGCCCGGATCCTCGACCGCGGGCGGTGACGACATATCGGGGTACTCGCTGCTCCAGGCCGCGTCGGCGCCGGACCTGGCTGACGTGCTGGCTGGCCACCCCCATCTGTCGGTGCCCGGAAACTCCATCGACATCCTCGAGATGCTGACCATGCCCGGCATGGGCTGAGGCTCAGCGGCATCAGCGACCCGGGGCGGCGGCCGTCCGCTGGGTACACTCTTATATATGAGCAATCGTTCCGATGACGCTGTCGCGGTCGACGGCTGCCTGGTCCGGGTGGTGGACCGGGAGCGCGTCGCCTCGGTCCAGGCCGCGATGCCCGCGACCGCGGACGTGGAGCAGGTCGCGGACGTGTTCGCGCTGCTGGGCGACCCGAACCGGGTGCGGCTGCTGGTCGCGCTGCTCGAGGGCGGCGAGATGTGCGTGTGCGATCTGGCCGCGGCGGCCGGGATGACCGAGTCGGCGGCCAGCCACGCGGTGCGCTGGCTGCGCGCGCACCGCATCGTGTCGGCACCCCGGCGGCAGGGCCGGATGATGTACTACCGCCTGGAGGACGCGCACGTCCGGGTGCTGCTGGACATCGCGCTGACCCACGCCCAGCACACGCGCGCGCTGCACCCCGAAGCGCTGCACCCCGAAGCGTCGCATCCCGAAGCGCTGCAGGTGGAACGGGAGGACGCGTGACCGACTGCGGCGGCGACCACCCGGAGTCGGGGCCGTACCCTCGGCCGGCGCCCGGCCGGGCCGACGAGCACGGGCACGCCATCGCGGCGGACGCCGACAGCCGGTACCTGGCCATCGCGCTGGGCCTGATCGTCGCGTTCCTGATCTTCGAGGTCGTGCTGGCGTTCGCGGGCCACTCGCTGGCCCTGCTGGCCGACGCCGGGCACATGCTGACCGACGCGGGCGCGCTGGCCGCCAGCCTGCTGGCCTTCCGGCTCGCCAAGCGGCCCGCGGGCGGGATGTGGACGTTCGGCCTGCGCCGGGCGGAGGTGCTGTCGGCGCAGGCCAACGGGATCACGCTGCTGGTGGTCAGCGCCCTGGTCGCGTTCGAGGCGATCACCCGGCTGGTGCACCCGGTCCCGGTGACCGGCGGCATCGTGGTCGCGGTGGCCGCGGTCGGCGTGGTCGTGAACGTGGCCGCGACCTGGGTGATCGCGCGCGGCAACCGGCAGTCGATCAACGTGCAGGGCGCGTTCGCGCACATCGTCACCGACCTGTACGGGTTCATCGGCACGCTGATCGCCGGACTGGTGATCATCTTCACCGGGTTCGAGCGCGCCGACTCCATCGCCTCGCTGATCGTGGTCGGGCTGATGCTGCGCGCGGCCTGGGGGCTGCTCAGGGAGACGGGCCGGATCCTGCTCGAGGCGGCGCCCGAGGGCTACGGGCCGGACGACATCGTGGCCGCGATCTGCGCCGAGCCGGGCGTGGCCTCGGTGCACGACGTGCACGTCTGGCTGATCACCAGCGGCTTCCCGGCCCTGTCGGCGCACGTGCTGGTCCGCCCGCCGGCCGACTGCCACCAGGTCCGCCGCGACCTGGAGCACCTGCTGGCCGAGCGGTTCAGCCTGGACCACACCACGCTCCAGGTCGATCACGCCCCGGAGGAACTGCTGACCATCGAGCCCGACCGGCCCTGCTGAGCCCGGGCCGACAGCTCAGGCCAGGCAGTCCAGGACGGTCCGCACGTACACCTCCGAGCGGTCGGAGCCGATGACCCCGGGGCCCATTTTGTTCATCATGTAGCTGATCGTCGTCCGCGAATCGGTGTCCGCGATGATGACCGACCCACCCCAGCCGCCCCAGTAGCAGGTCCGGCCCTGAGGCACGTACGGCACGCTCTGCGTCTCCGGCAGGGCGTAGCCGATGCCGAACCGCAGCGGCACGCCGAGCACCAGGTCGGTCCCGTGGCTCTGCTCGGTGAAGATCATCCCGATGGTGTCCGGGGACAGCAGGCGGACGCCGTTCGCGGTGCCGCCGAGCGCCAGCACGCGCAGGATGCGGGCCACCGAGCGGGCGTTGGCGTGGCCGTTGAGCGCGCCCAGCTCGGCCTGCCGCCAGGCCGGCGTGTTGGCGGCGCTGGCGTCGGCGACGGGGCCGGTGAAGGTCTTGAACACCGGGCTGTCGGGATCGAGGGCCGCCAGGTCGAACGGCAGCGGCGGCGGCGGGATCACCGGCGCGATGCGCCCCCAGTCGGCCTGCGCCGCGCCGATCTGGAAGTCGGCGCCCAGCGGGCCGGCGATCTCGTCGGCCACGAACGCCTTGAGCGGCTGGCCGGTCACCCGGCGGACCAGCTCGCCGAGGAGGTGACCCTGGTTGTTGGCGTGGTACCCGGACGCGGTGCCCGGCTCCCACCACGGCTTCTGGGCGGCCAGCCGGCTGGTGGACAGCTCCCGGTCGTACATGTCCTCGATGGTGAACGGCGCATCCCAGCCGGACACCCCCGAGGTGTGGCTCATGAGGTGCCTTAGCTCGATGCGCTCCTTGCCGTTCTCGGCGAACTCCGGCCAGTACCGGGCCACCGGCGCGAACGGGTCAAGCAGGCCCCGGTCGACCAGCATCAGCGCGGCCAGGTTGGTGACCGTCTTGGTCGTGGACCACACGTTGACGATGGTGTCCTCGGTCCACGGGGCGCGGTGCTCGGCGTCGCGCCAGCCGCCCCAGATGTCCACGACGGCCTGCCCGTCGACATCGACGGCGATGCTGGCGCCGAGGTCGTTGCCCGACTCCAGCTGCTCGGCGAGGGCGGCCCTGACGGGCTCGAAGCGGGCATCACAAGTGCCAGAGACCTCGGCCATCGGCGCAACCCCTCCCAGTGTGCAACGCCTGTGCGCTACGGGACTTAACGCGACCCATAGCCCGATTTCGTTGCAGTGTGCCACGCGGCCTGGCCGCAGAGCCATAGCGCGCGCTAGCTCACGCCCTCGTAGGCCGCCATCACGATGGACAGGGCCCGCTCGTCGCCCGTCGTGCCCTGGTCCAGCATCTGGTTCATCACGTAGGACACCGTCATCCGGGCCTCGAAGTCGATCATGATCATCGAGCCGCCCCAGCCGCCCCAGAAGCAGCTGCTGCCCATCAGGCCGTAGCCCATCCCGTAGCGCATCGTCCGGCCCAGCACCCGGTCCTCGCCCTGGTACTGCTCCTCCCTGGCCCGCTCGCAGCCCGCCGCCGACAGCAGCCGCACGCCGCGCGCGGTCCCGCCGCAGGCCAGCACCGACTGCACCGCGGCCACCGAGCGCGCGTTGCCGTAGCCGCCCGCGGCCGGGTTGCCGGCCCGCCGCCAGGCCGCGGTGTTGGCCTCTTCGGGCCGGATCAGCGCGCTGCCCTGGCGGGCCGGAGCGTCCGCGGGCTTGGCCTCGGTCTCGGCCTCGGTCTTGGCGTTGGCCTGGGTGTGGGCCGGGGCCGGTGCGGGCGGCGGCGCGATCACTGGCGCGACCCGGTGGTCGTGCTCGGGAGCCAGCCCGATGTGGAAGTCGGCGTCCAGCGGCCCGGCCACCTCGGCGGCGAAGAACTCGCCCAGGGTGACCCCGGTGATCCGGCGGACCACCTCGCCGGCCAGGAACCCCTGGGTCAGCGAGTGGTAGCCGGCCGCGGTACCCGGCGCCCAGCGGGCCGGCTGAGCGGCGAGCCGGGCCGTGGCGTCGGCCCAGTCGTAGAGCACCTCGGTGCTGACCGGCGGGTCCCAGTCGGGCAGGCCGGCGGTGTGCGACAGGAGGTGCCGCACCTGTACGTGGTCTTTGCCCGCGGCGGCGAACTCGGGCCAGTAGCGGGCCACCGGCGCGGCCAGGTCCAGGTCACCGCGGTCGGCCAGGATCAGCGCGCACAGCGCGGTCATCGTCTTGGTCGTGGACCAGGCACAGGTGATCGTGTCGCGCCGCCACGGCGTCGTGCGCCCGGCGTCGGCGTGCCCGCCCCAGATGTCGACCACCGGCTCGCCGTCCACGTAGACCGCGGCGCAGGCGCCCACGTCCTGGCTGTCCAGTGACGCGGCAAGCGCGTCCCGCACGGCGGCGAACCGGTCCTGGCAGGTGCCCGCAACGTCGGCCATGCCCGGAACCTAGCCCGGCCGGCCCCGCGAGGGCCACCCGTTATCCGGGGCCTGCCCCGGCGTGCTCCGGTCCGGGCCGCCCGGCGGCGTGATCCTCTCGGCGTCCTCATGAGCGGCTTCGGTTACGCCTGGCGGCCGCTGCACCGGGCCAGCGCGCTGATGACCGGCGCTGCGCCGTCCTCGCCGGCCAGCCGCCCGGCCATCACCCGGGCCCGGTCCCGGTAGGACGGGCGGCTGACCGCGTCGCTGATGGCCGCGGCCAGCCTGCGGGCGGACAGCCGCCGGTAGGGGATGGGCCGCGGCCCCACGCCCAGCCGGGCCAGCCGGGCGGCCCAGAACGGCTGATCCCCGAGCATCGGCACGGTCACCGCGGGCACCCCCGCGCGCAGCCCGGCGCCCGCGGTGCCCGCCCCCGCGTGATGAACCACCGCGGCCATCTGCGGGAACAGCCAGTCGTGCGGCACATCGCCGATCCCGATGACGTCGGGACTCGACTGGCCCGCCTGCGCCAGGCCGGCCGCGCCGGCCTGGATCACCATCCGCACCCCGGCCCGCCGGCCGGCCTCGGCGGCCAGCTCCCCGGCGCGTTCCGCGTCCCCCGGAGTCATGCTGCCGAACCCGACGAATACCGGCGGCGGACCTTTGTTAATGAAAATATGCAGGTCCTGCGGCGGGCTCCAGTCGGCTGGCCGCGGCGGCCACCAGTAGCCCACCACCTCCAGCCCTGGCCGCCAGTCGGCCGGGCGCGGCAGCACCGCCGGACTGTAGCCGTGGAAGCCCGGCCAGCGCGCCCGGTCCTGGTCGCCGAAGATGGCCGCCCGGGTGCCGAGCCGGGGCAGCCCGAGTTCCGCGCGCAGCTCGCGGACCGGCCCGGCCAGCATCGGCGCGCCCAGGGCGATCAGGGCCGAGCCCGCGGCCCGGTTGCCCCACCGGCCCAGCGACCGGGCGGTCACGATCGAGGGCGGGAAGTCGGCGGTCGGGTTGACCGGCTGGAGGCCCAGGCCCATGCTGGGCAGGCCCAGCCCCTGCGCGATGTGATAGCCGCCGATCGCGCTGATGCCCTGGAGCAGCAGCACCTCGGCGCCCTGCCGCGCCGCGGTGATGATTCCCTGGTGCACCTCGCGCAGGTGGTCGGCGATCAGCCGGACCAGCCGGGCCGCGCCTAACGGCCCCGTCCCGCCGCGCTGCCAGCGCGCCGCCTCCAGCAGCCGCGGATCGCCCGGCAGGGCCTGGAACTCCAGCCCGCAGCCCAGGACCAGGCCCGAGTGCTGCTCGTAGCCGGCGATCATCACGCTGTGCCCCGCATCGCGCAGCGCGGTCCCCAGTCCCGCGCACGGCGCCACGTCTCCGCGCGACCCGACCGCCACGATCAGAACTCTCATACCGGCGAACCTCCGCTGTTATCGAGGTTCTCACTCACCCCGGCCGCGACCGCGGCCGGGCCCGAAATAGGGATGACCCGGACGCCGCGCGGCGACACCATGGGCGGGTGGACCTCGATGCCTTCGTCCGGGACGGCTACGTCGTCCTCCGGGGCGCGTTCGACGCCGGCACCGCCGCCGCCTGCCGGGAGCTGATCTGGGCCGCCATGGCCGAGCGCGGCGCCCGCCGCGACGACCCCGCGACCTGGCCGCCGGTCATGGAGTTCGACCGCCTGACGGGGGAGGCGTTCACCGCCGCCGGGCTGGCCCCGGCCCTGACCGCGGCTTACGACGAGCTGATCGGGCCGGGCCGGTGGCTGCGGCCGGTGGACACCGGGGGCGCGGTCGTGGTGCGCGGCCCGGCGCAGGACGAGCGGGGCAACGCGGGCTACCACATCGAGGGCAGTTACGCCGGGCCGGACGGGGCCACGGGCTGGGTCGACATCCGCTCCCGCGCCCGCGGCCTGCTGGCGCTGTTCCTGTTCACCGACGTCGGCCCGGACGACGCGCCGACCCGGCTCCTGTGCGGCTCGCACCGGTACGTGCCCGAGTTCCTGGCTCCCTACGGCGAGGCGGGCACCGACTCCGACACCGAGTTCTGGCGCCCGTCCGTGCTGTGCCTCCGCGACGCCCACGCCACTGGCGCGGCGGGCGACGTGTTCCTGTGCCACCCGTTCATCGTGCACACCGCGACCTGGCCGCACCGGGGCGCGACCCCGCGCATGATCGCCCAGCCGGCGGTGAACGCGCCGGACGGCTTCGTGCTGGACGGATCCGACCCGTCCCCGGTGGCCAGGGCCATCGTCGAGGGCCTCATCCTGGCCGGCCACCCCATCGCCTAGCCGCCCCACTTAATAGCCGTCCCGCCCCGGTCCCAGCGGGCCGCCCCCGCCCCGGTCCTAGCGGACCGCCACCGCCTCGGTCCCAGCGGACCGGCCCCCGGTCCCAGCGGACCGGCCCGCCCAGCGACGTGGTTGCTGCTCTCACGCTGCTCTAGCGTCGTCAAAGCAACAACCACGACGCTCGACCACCCAGGCCCGCGGCGCGTCCAGAGCCCGCGCGCACCACATGTCACGCCAGGCTCATCGGCAATAGCGCTGGGCCCGCGTCATCCGACGTCCAGCGTCATCGTTGGCCCTCTGGTGCTGCTCTAGCAGCACCAGAGTTCCATCCATGACGCCCGCGCGGCCTGCGCCCAGCGACGTGAATGGTCCTTTCACACTGCTCCAGCCACATGAGATGGCCATTCACGTCGTTCGGCCAGGCCGACCGGGAGAACCTGGGCTCCGCGCGGCGGGAATGGCGGGAATGTCGGTCAGGATCGCTACGATTCGTCAGAGTATTACTGCGGGCCTGCGCCGCAGTCGGTAGTTGCGCTGACCGGTATTGGCACAGGGAGGCGGGAGGCTTTGGCGCGCTGGCGGAAGGGCGAGCAGACTGTTCAGTTCCTGATCGAGCGCGGTCGGCTGGAGAGCTTTCCGGCCAGTGAACTGACCGGGCTGGCCGGTGCGCAGGTGGGCCGGGCCACGCTCCGGCTGGAGGCCACGGCGATCTCGGCCCTGGAAAATGGCGACGTCGATGGGGCTTATGTGGCCGCTTACGACGCCTACCGAATGGCGGCTGAGGCGCTTCTCGGCCGCCAGGGTTTACGCGCCACGGGCGGGGATGGCTCGCACATGTCGGTGGAGGACGCTGTTTCGGCGCAGTTCGCCAGCGAGATTCCTGCCTTTGCGAAGCCGACCTTCGAGCGGCTACGGCGCACCCGGCATACGGCGCAGTACTTCGACCCGTCTGCGGCGCCGATCACAAGACCGGACGCCGAGTGGGCGATCGGAAGAGCCAGCGCGGCGCTCAGGGGCGTGCGGGCTCTGCTCTCTGCTGGGCCCCCCGAGCGCTTCGGCTAAGGGTCTGCGAGGGCGAGCTTCAGCAGCGGACGGCTCGTCACGCTCTCATGGAACGATCCCGTTCCGGCCGTCAGCCAGCGACTGTCGCGGATCGTGGCCTGGACCTCTCGGCCGAGCTTCTGCTCGGCACTGGCCAGTGCCTCGTAGAGCTGATCCCGGTCGGGGTCACCGAGTATCAGCACGTCAATGTCCGCGACCGGACGTCGGCCCGGCTCGCCGTCGTGACGTGCTGCCCATGACCCGTAGACATAAGCATCGTCAATGCCGCCGACTGGCCGGAGTACCTCCGTGAGGACGGCCGGGACTCCGAATGCCCTGGTCAGTACCTCGGCAAGCCCAGCGAAGTAAGGGCTGCGGGTGTCGGCCCGGACCAGCCGGGTATTCCCGACCTTCCGCGATGCGACCAGCCCGGCTTGCTCCGCGCGCTGGACCTCGCGGTACACCGAGGGGTGAGGTGCCCCCGTTAGCTGCGAGATCTCGGTCAGGCTCAGTTCGCGGTCCGGATCGCCCAGGAGCAGCGTCAGGATCTCGGCTTGCTGCTGGGAGCGCAGGATCGGCAGCAGAGAGGGCGTCGCACCTCTATCCACAATTTGAAGAATACTCTTCAGTTAGAGAAAACGTCTAGGGCGGCTCTCAGGGCGGGGCGCGCGGGCAGGATGGGGGGATGGCTCGCTCTGTGCCCCGTCATGATCGTGACGCCGGGGGTCCGGCCGACGTGCTGGCCGCGAAGGCGGCCCTCCGCGAGGAGGTGTGGTCGGCGATGAGCGCCGCGCGGGTGGCGCGGTTCCCCGGCGCGGCGGGCCGGATCCCGAACTTCACCGGCGCCGAGGCGGCCGCCGAGCGGCTGCGGGGCATGCCGGCCTGGCAGGCGGCGGGCACGCTGAAGGCCAACCCGGACTCGGCGCAGCTGCCGGTGCGGCAGCGGGCGCTCGAAGACGACAAGGTCGTGTACATGGCGGTGCCGCGGCTGGCCGAGCCGGAGCCGTTCTTCGCGCTGGACCCGGCCCGGCTGAGCGAGCCGCCGCGCAAGGCGGCCTCGATCAGCGGCGCGGCCCGTTCCGCGCAGCGGGTCACGCTGGCCGAGCTGGACCCGGTCGACCTGGTGGTGATGGGCTGCGTGGCGGTCGGCGAGGACGGGGCGCGGCTGGGCAAGGGCGGCGGGTTCGCGGACCTGGAATTCGCGCTGGCCTCGGCGGCGGGCCTGATCGGGCCGGAGACGGTGTGCGTGACGACGGTGCACGAGCTCCAGGTCCGCCCGGCCGGGACGATCCCGCTGACCGGCCACGACGTGCCGGTGGACTTCATCGTGACGCCGGAGCGGGTGATCGACTGCCGTCCGCGGCACGGGCCGCGGCCGGAGGCCGGGATCCGCTGGGCGGACCTGACGGAGGAGAAGATCGCGGCCATCCCGCTGCTGGCTGCCCAGCGCCCCTGAGCGTCGGCCCGGAGCAGCGCCCCGTACACGCCCGGCCCGGAGCAGCGCCCCGCACGCGCCGCATGCATGAAATGACTTCGGCCGGGCAGTTGAGGCACACGAGTGCAGGAGCCGGGCCGGCTGGCCCGGCCGTCTCGCGGAGGACACGATGGGCTTCCTCGACAAGGTGCGCAACAAGTCACAGGTGGGCCGGGGCCACGTCAGGCAGCGGGTCGGCCGGGCCACCGGCAGCCGCCGCCTCCGGGCGCAGGGCCGGACCGACCGGATCATGGGCGGCGCCCGGCAGCTCGCCGAGCGGCTGAAGACCGCGGGCCGGGACATCCGCCGCAGCCTGCAGCACTAGAGCCTGCCGCCCGCTCGCACCCAGCCCCGGGCGGGCGGCTTCCTACCAGCGGTTCCCCACCAGCGTTTCCCCTACCAGCGGTTCCAGTGCGCGACCTCGTCCACGGGCCGCCGCTCCGGCTGCTTCCACCGGCCGCGGGCGGGATAGCCGAGCGGGACCAGCGCCATGGTCAGGGCGTCGTCGGGCAGGCCGAGCAGCTCGCGCACGTCGTCCTCGTGCCCGGCGTACAGGGTGGTCAGCGTGGCCCCGATGCCATAGGCCCTGGCGGCCAGGATGAGCTGCTGCACGGCGCCGTAGATGTTCGCGCCGAGCCGGGGGTTGGCCGATCCGGCGGCGTGCCGCAGCACGGGGATGATCCAGGCCGGCGCCTCCTCGAGGTGCCCGGCCAGGTGCTCGGCGGCCAGGAACGAGGCCCGGCTCAGCCCGCCGGGCACCGGGGCGGCGGCCAGGATCTCGTCCCGACGCCGGCCGTAGGCCGCCTCCCAGCCTTCCCGGTACCAGCCGGCGATCTGGCTCTTGATCGCCGGGTCGGTGACGACGACCCAGCCCCAGCCCTGGCGGTTGCCGCCGGACGGTCCGCGGATCGCGGCGTCGAGCAGGACCCGGATGACCTCATCGGGGATGGGCTCGGCCGATAGGTAGCGCCGCGCCGGGGTGGAGTGCAGCGCCTCCAGGATGGGCAGTGACTCGGGTTCCGGCACCGGCACGACGACCCCTTACCTAGCTGACGACCGTAGCGGACAACGGGCCGCGACAACGGGCTGCGACAACGGGCTGCGACAACAGGTCGCGACAACGGCCGCGGCGGCCCCTGCTCATTATGTCGGGGCGATGTGAGGGTGATGTGGGGGCGCTGTCGCTGGGACCGGCCCTGGCCGGACCGGAGGATCAATGGCATACCGCTCCGGTAAGGAAAGGAATCCTGTAATGAAGCATCTCGCCCCGCTATCCCTGTCCTCTGGTCAGAGCCTCCGGCGCTTTCTCGGCGTCGCCGCGGTGACCACCTTGGCCTCCGCCGCCGCGGCGGGGACGGTGGGCTCGGCGGCCTGGGCCGGCACGGCCGCCCGCCCGGCCACGACCGCCTCGTACTCGTTCCGGACGCTGAACAACCACCATGACCTGACGTTCAACCAGCTGCTGGGGATCAACAACGAGGGCCTGATCGCCGGGTACTTCGGCTCCGGCGCCAAGGGTCACCCGAACAAGGGCTACCGGCTGAGCAAGCCTTACAGCCAGGGCAACTACGCCAGCGAGAACTACCCCGGCTCCCGGCAGACCCAGGTCACCGGGCTGAACGACACCGGCACCACGGTCGGGTTCTGGTCGACCCAGAACAAGGCCAGCCTGGCCAACAACAACTTCGGCTTCTACCTGCGCGCCGGCCACTTCCACGAGGTCAACTTCCCGGCCCAGGGCACCTCGAACCCGCCGGTCGACCAGCTCCTCGGCGTGAACGACAGCAACGTCGCGGTCGGGTTCTACGTCAACGCCCAGGGCGACAGCCGCGGCTACACGTTCAACATCAAGACCGGCCGCTACGCCCGCGTCGAGCTGCCCGGCATCAACAACCTGGGCAAGGGCACCAGCCTGACCGCCTCCGCGATCAACAACTCCGGCGGCGTGGCCGGGTTCTACTCGCTCAACGGCGGCACCACCAAGGGCTTCTACAAGACCTCCGGCGGCCACGTGTACAAGCTCACGGTCAAGGGCGCCAGCGCCACGACGCCGTTCGGCGTGAACGACTCGGGCGAGGTCGTCGGCGCCTACACCACCGGCACGGGCAGCTCGGCCCAGTCCTTCGGCTTCACCTGGACGCGCGCCCACGGCTTCCAGACCGTCAGCGACCCGCACGGCATCGGCAGCACGCTGATCAACGGCGTCAACGACCGCGGCGACCTGGTCGGGTTCTACACCGACTCGGCCGGCAACACCGACGGCATGCTGGCCACCCCGTAATCCCCCCGACCGCCGGGCGGCGGGCCGCGCGACGGCCCGCCGCCCGCGGCCGTGTTCGTGTTCGCGGGCGCGCGCTACCGCGGGCCGGGGCTCGGCGGCTGGCAGCCGAGGGCGCGCAGCTCGGCGACCCCCTCGGCGGCCCGGTCGGCCAGCAGGGTCAGCGTGCACGCCCGCTCGAACCGGGCCTCGATCCGCTCCCAGCCCGCGATGGACCGCTCGAGCATGGCGCGGTCGCCGTGCAGCCGGCCGGCGGCCCTGGCCAGGCAGGCCGCGGCCCAGTAGTTCTCGTCGCCGGCCGGCGTCGCGGCCGCCAGCCGGCGGGCCGCGTCGGGCAGCCGGGCGGCGACGGCCACCTCCGCGGCGATGGCCCAGGCATAAGGACGAAGTGAGTACCAGTGCGGCGTCTCATACCACGGCTCGGCCTCCTGCGGCAGGTCGCCGATCGCGGCCGCGGCCGCGCCGAGGCGGCCCTCGTGCAGGGCCACGCGCGCGTCGGTGAACAGCGCCACCGCGGCCAGGTTCGACTTCTGCACCAGGTCACCGCCGTTGCCGATGAGCTGGTCGAGACGGCCGAGCCAGGTGCGGCGGCCGTTCTCGTCGCCGCGCAGCCCGTGGGTCAGGGCCGTGCCGTAGACGGCCGGCCCCATCCAGCGCGCCGCCGGCTGCCCGGCCTGGTTCCAGGACTCCCACATGATGGCGGCCTGGGCCAGCGCCTCGTCGAACCGGCCCTGCAGGACCAGCGGCAGGATGGGCTTGCTGGCCATCCGGTGCGGCTGGCCGCGCGCGATGTCGTCCTCCTGGGCGCGGCGGGCGGCGGTGAGCGCCCAGGGCAGGTCACCGGCGGTCACCGCGATCTCGGTGATCATGTGGAAGGTGTCCACGATCTCGGTGCCGGCCCGCGGGTCGTGCCGCGGCAGCCGCTCCAGGATCTGGGCCCGCTCGGCGTTGACCTGGTGGGCCTCGCGCAGCCGTCCGCCCTGGTCGAGCACCCCGACCACGGCGTCGAGCGCCCCGGTGACCAGCACCGGATCCCCGGTCAGCCGGGCCGCGGCGAGCGCGCGGGCGGCCAGGGCCGGCTCGGGGACGGTCTTCTCGGGGTTGGTGATCCACGCGGCGGCGATGGCCACGTAGGCGGCCGCCACCTGGTCGCCGGCCGGGCTGGCCGCCGCCGCCTCGTCGACCAGCCGGCGCAGCGCTTCGTGCGGCACCTCGGCGGGGAACTCGGCCGCGAACCGGTCGGCGACGGTCGCCGCGTAGGCCAGGCAGGCCGCCCGGGCCGAGTCGTCGCCCGCGTCGCCGGCCTGCTCGGCCGCGGCCAGCAGCAGGTCGAAGGCCAGCGCGCCGTTGCCCCCGGCCATGGCCACGTCGGCCGCGGCGCGCAGGTCCGCGGCGGCGTCGGCCGGGCCGGCGGCGCGGGCCGCGGCGATCCGGTAGTGCTCGCGGGCCTCGACCATGAACCGGCGCGCGTAGGCCAGGTGGCCCAGGGCCCGGGCCAGCCGGTGGCTGACCTCGGCGGTGCCGGGTCCCGGGGGTCGGGCCAGCGCGGCCCGCAGGTCATCGGCGACCACGTCAAAGCCGGCCCGCCAGGCCAGGCCGGCCTCGGCCTGGCGTTCCAGGTCATCGGCCACGGACGCGGCCCAGCGCAGGTGCGCGTCGCGGACCGTGGCCTCCTCCTCGCTGTCGGCCAGCTGGTCCAGGGCGTAGGCCCGGATGGTCTGCAGCATCTGCCAGCGGCTGCCCTCGGGTCCGCGGCGGTGGGTCAGCAGGCTCTTGTCGGTCAGCCGGCCGACCAGGTCGGCGACCATGCCGCGGTACATGCCGGGGGAGACGGCCACGGCCGCGTCGAGGTCGAACCGGCCGCTGAACGCGCCCGCTCGCCGGAACATGGCCCGCTCGTCGCCGTCGAGCAGGTCGTGGCTCCAGTCGATGACCGCGCGCAGCGAGCGGTGCCGCTCGTGGGCGCCGCGGCTGCCGGCCAGCAGGCGCAGGTGGTCGTCCAGCCCGGCCAGCAGGCCGTCCACGCCGAGGGACGCGCTGCGCGCCGCGGCCAGCTCGATGGCCAGCGGCACGCCGTCCAGCCGGGCGCACACGTCGGCCACCACGGTGTCGGGCGCGGCGAAGTCGGGATCGCTGGCCCGGGCCCGGTCAGCGAACAGCGCCGCGGCTTCCGAGCCAGCCGGGCGACCGGCACCGTCAGCGCCGGCCACCAGGGACAGCGGCCGGACGGTGACGGTGCGCTCGCCGGGGATGGCCAGCCGCTCCCGGCTAGTGGCCAGCACGGTCAGGTCGGCGCAGTTGGCCAGCAGCTTCTCCGCGAACGGGGCGACCACCTCGAGCAGGTGCTCGCAGTTGTCGAGCACCAGCAGCGACGGGCCGCGGGCCAGGTACTCGTGCAGCGCGGCGTCCAGCGACCGGCCCGGTCCCTCGCTGACGCCCAGCAGCGCCGCGACGGCCTGGCTGACGAACCCCGCGCGCACCGGGACCAGGTCCACGAACACCGCGCCGGACGGGTACCTCTCGGCCGCGGTCTCGGCCGTCCTGGCCGCCAGCCGGGTCTTGCCCACGCCGCCGGGGCCGACCAGGGTGACCATCCGGCTGCCGGCCAGGGCCGCCAGTACCGCGGCCTGCTCCCGGTCCCGGCCGATGAAGCTGGTCCGGGCCGCGGGCAGCCCGGCCACCAGCCCGGTCGCCAGCCCAGCCAGCAGTCCGGCCACCTGCCCGTCACCGTCCGGGCCGACCGGGACAGCCGGGTCGGGGTCGGAGGTCGCACCGCCGGAGTCCGCGCGGCCCGGCGGCTCGGCCCGATCGCCGTGGTCAGCACCCGGCCGGAGGCTGCTGCCGCCGTCATCCGCCGCGCGGGCCAGCAATTCCAGGTCCGCGGGCGGCAACTCCAGGGCCTCGGCTATCAGCCGGACCGTAGACAATCGCGGCGCCTTCCGGCGCCCCTGCTCAATCGCGGCGACCGTCGCCGGGCTGATTCGGCATCGCCCGGCAAGAGCCTCCTGGGTGAGGCTCGCCGCGACCCGGAACCGGCGCAGCAATTCGCCAAAGGACTCGGCCATTGCGTGAATACCCCACTCGCTCGTCGCGAGTCTAGATCACGACCAACAACGGGCCAACCCTGTGCCAGTCGCATCCCGGGAGAGCCGCAGTGTGACCATGATCACCTGGTTTCAGCTGACCGAGACCCCGGTTACGGGCTGACCGTCTCCATGCCGAACTGCCGCATCAGCGCCCGCTCCTCGTCCGGCGTGGGCGGCTCGTCGCGGTTCCACAGCTCGTGCAGCCCGGCGAAGTAGGCGTCCATGGCCGGGGCGTGGATCACCAGCAGCCGGGCCGGCTCCGCCCCGCCGTTGCCGAAGGTGTGCGCGGTGCCCCGCGGCACCAGCACGAACCCCTCCGGCCCGACGGTCAGGTCCCGGTCCTCAACGACCACCGAGACCAGCCCGTCGAGCACGAAGTAGGCCTCTGAGCAGTTGGTGTGCCGGTGCGGCGGCGGGCGGCGGCCGCCGGGCGGCAGGGTCCGCTCCATCAGCGAGAAGTCGCCGCCGTCCTGCTCGGCCACGGCCTTGAAGAACATCACGCTGCCGCGCGCGGTGTACTCTCGCTGCCCTTCGCCCGGACCGACCACCTCGGTCATCACCGACTCCTTTTCCTGCGCTCACCTGCGGGGCGCCTGATGACGCCGCGCCCCTCCGGCTCGCGTTGCTGACTGCTATTCCGATGCTAGGCCGCGGGCCGGTGCACGCCGGCCCAGGCCAGCCCGGCCGCGATGAAGAAGGCCGCGGCGGCCACGATGATCCCGGCGTGCAGCCCGCCGGCGAACCCGGACCGGGTCGAGACCAGCGTGCCCAGCAGCGCGACGCCGAGCACCGTGCCCGCCTGCCGGGCGGCGTTGATGACGCCGGACGCGATGCCGCCGCGGTCGGGCGGGGCCGCCTCCATGACCGCCGCGGTGGCCGCGGGCATCGTCAGCGCCATCCCGAACCCGGTCGCCGCCATCGGCGCCACCAGCAGCAGGTACCCGGTGTGCGGCCCGGCGGTGGCCACGCCGAGCAGCCCGGCGCCGCCGATGAGCAGGCCGGCCAGCATCGGCCGCCGCGGCCCGGTCCTGGCCATGATCCGGCCCGAGAGCGCCGAGGCGACGATCAGCAGCGCGGCCTCGGGCAGCAGGGCCAGCCCGGTGCCCAGCGCGGAGTAGCCCCGCAGGTCCTGGAAGTACAGGCTCAGCACGAACAGCTGCCCGTAGAGGCCGAAGTTGATCAGCAGCCCGACCGCGGCCCCGGACCGGAACGCGGGCCGGCCGAACAGCGACAGCGGCAGCATCGGGTCGCCGCTGCGCCGCTCGGCGACCACGAACGCGATCAGCGTTGCCGCGGCCAGCGCGAACCCGGCCAGCACGTCCGAGGCGCCCCAGCCCAGCCGTCCGGCCTCGACCAGCGCGGCCGTCAGCAGGGCCAGCCCGGCGACGGCCAGCAGCTGGCCGGGCAGGTCGAGGGCGCGGCTCCGGCGCGGCGTGACCGGAACGGCCCGGCTGGCCAGGGCCAGCGCGGCCACGGCGAACGGCAGGTTGATGAAGAACACGCCGCGCCAGCTCCACGCGGTCACCAGCAGGCCGCCGACGATGGGGCCCGAGGCCGCGCCGATGCCGGCGATGGCACCCCAGACGCCGAACGCCCGTGACCGGCCTTCGCGGGTCGGGTAGGCGGCCTGGAGCAGGACCAGGGACGACGGGACCAGCAGGGCGGCGCCGGCTCCCTGGACGAGCCGCGCGCCGATCAGGACCGGCAGCGACGGCGCCAGCCCGCAGGCCGCCGAGGCCAGGGCGAACGTCACCAGCCCGGCCAGGAAGACCACGCGGCCGCCTAGCCGCTCGGCCAGCGCCCCGCCGGCCAGCAGCAGCCCGGCGAAGGACAGCGTGTACGCGTCCACGACCCACTGCAGGCCGGCCACTCCGCCGTGCAGCTCATGCCCGATGGCCGGCAGCGCGACGTTGACCACCATCGCGTCCAGGATGACCAGGAAGTACCCGACGCAGATGACGACGAGGGCCAGGGGCGACCTTTGTTGCGGATGCTCTTTCTCTAGGCAGTCCGTCGGGGTCTGAGTGAGTGGCATGCCCCCAGTCTGGCCCGGCGACGCTTCGATGCCCGCCGAAGCGTTTCCGTCCTATGCTGGCTCTATGCGGGGAGATATCGACATCGCCTCGGTGGCGGAGGTGCTGGCTGACCGGAGCCGGTGCCGGATGCTGCTGGCCCTCGGCGACGGCCGCGCGCTGCCCGCCAGCCGCCTGGCCGCCGAGGCGGGCATCGCCGCGTCGACGTCGAGCGGCCACCTCAGCCGGCTGGTCAGCGCCGGGATGCTGGTCGTGGAGCCGCACGGGCGGCACCGCTACTACCGGCTGGCCGGCCCGCACATCGCCGACCTGCTCGAGGCCATCATGCAGGTGGCGCCGCCGCTGACCGTGCGGTCGCTGCGCGAGGGGACCAACGCGGAGGCGCTGCGCCGGGCCCGGACCTGCTATGACCACCTGGCCGGGCGGTTCGGTGTCGCGATCATGACCGCGCTGCTCGGCGCCGGGGCGCTGACCGGCGGCGACGGCACCTTCGAGACGTCGGGATCCGAGCGTGACCGGCTCTCGTCACCGGGCTGGGACGTCGCCTACGAGGTGACCGGCACCGGCCGCGAACTGCTCTCCGGCCTCGGCGTGGACTGCTCGCCGGCCGGCCGGCGGCCGTTCGTCCGCTACTGCGTGGACTGGAGCGAGCAGCGCCATCACCTGGCCGGCGCGCTCGGCGCCCGGCTGCTGCACCGGTTCGAGGAACTGGGCTGGGTGCAGCGCCGGGCCGGCTCCCGCGCGCTGAACGTCACCGCGGCGGGCGCCAGCGGGCTGCGCCGCACGCTCGGACTCGACGTCAGCGACCTGGTCACGGTGACCAGGTGAATAACCCCCATCAATAACAGGGTGGCCCTGGCTAGCTCCCCGCCTGCTCCTGGCTGAGCTCGGACTCCATCGCGGTGACGTCGCCGGGCGAGTTCACCGAGGCATAGTAATGCGGCTTGGCCCAGGTGAAGAAGTGCCCGGTGTGGGAGATGAACCAGAGGTTCCAGGTCGCGCCGCTGACCCCGCACTCGGGATGCAGGGTGTCGATCGCGCTGGTGACGTCGGTGACCGAGCAGGTCGCGAACGACGAGCCGTCCTTGGTCCCGGAGAACTGGACGTACATCCGCAGGTACAAGGTCGTGGCGGTGGGGTCGGTGATCGTGACCGTGCCGGTCACCGTGCAGTTCGACGCGGCCTTGCAGTCCGGGAAGAACTTGATCTTCCCCTCGGGCAGGATGATCGCGCCGGGGTCGGGCGCGTTCTGGAGCTTGCGCACCTCGGTGGTCAGCGCGGTGAGCACCGGGGCGACGCCCGCCTTGTTCAGCGCCCTGACGGCGAAGTCGTAGTCGGTCTTGCCCACCGCTCCGGTGACGTGGATGACCCGGTTGGGCATGGCGGTGGTGATGTAGTACTTGACCCCGTTCTCCTTCAGCCGGATCACCTGGCGGCCGTCCATCCGGGTCTGGACGGCGTTCGGGTTCTGGCCCACGTGCTCCAGCGGGCCGGCCAGCTTGGCCGGGGTCAGCGAGGTGAAGTTCAGGTTGACCGCGCGGGACGGGGCCTTGGCCCAGGCGCCGCCGGCCTGGTTGGCGGCGGACTTGGTGGCGATCTCGGCGATCCAGAATGCGGTCGGCGCGTTCAGGTAGGTCTGGCCCTGGACAGTCAGCCGGCTGACCTGGTCCCCGTCCTGGGTGTAGGTGCCCTGGACCGAGCCCGCCTTGGTCACGTTCATGTTGGCCGCCGAGCTGCCGATAGTGCCGTCCAGGCTGAGCCCGTCGGCCCTGGCCAGGGCCCGGCCGGCGTCCTTCGCCATGGTGGCCTGGGACTCGCCGCTGTTGCTGAGCAGCACGACCGCGACCACGGCCGCGATCACGATGACCGCGACGCCGGCGACGATGCCGATGATCAGGCCGCGGCGCCGCGGCCGGGTGGGCGGGGGACCGCCGTAGGCGCCCTGGGGGTAGGGATAGGTGCCCGCGGCGGCCGGGTAGCCGCCCGGCGGGGGAGCGTATGGCCCGCCCGGTGGCACGCTGCCGGGCGGGACGCCGCCCTGCGGGTAGCCGCCGCCCTGCGGGTAGGCTGCCGCCCTGCGGGTAGCCGCCGCCCTGGGGGTAGGCGCTGCCGCTGGGGGTAGCCGCCGCCCTGGGGGTAGGCGCTGCCGGGCGGGTAGGCGCTGCCGGGCTGGCCGGGGTAGGGCTGGGCCGGCTGCGGGCCGCCGGATGCGCCGGCCGGGGATGGGTACTGGCCGGGCTGCGAGGTGCTCGGCGGAGCCTGGGCCATGAACGAGCCTGGCGGCGGCGCGCCAGATCCTGGCTGCTGGGGGCCGCCGGCGGCTGGCCCGAGTAGGACTGGCCGGGGTAGGGCTGGCCTGGGTAGGGCTGGGCCGGCGGCGGGCCGCCGGATGCGCCGGCCGGGGACGGGTACTGGCCGGGCTGCGAGGTGCTCGCGGGGGGCGGGTACTGGCCGGGCTGTGAGGTGCTGGTCGGCGTTGGAGCCTGGAACGAGCCGGGCGGCGGTGCGCCGGGCCCGGGCTGCGCCGGCCCCGCGGGCGGCTGCCCCGGCTGGGGCTGGCCGGGCGCGGGTTGGCCGGGCTGGGGCTGGCCGGACTCAGGCTGCCCTGGCTGGGGCTGGCCGGACTGAGGCTGCCCCGGCTGGGGCTGGCCGGGCTGAGGACCCGACTGGTACGGCTGGGCCGGGAGGCCTGGCGGGGGCTGCGCGCCGAACGAGCCGGGTGGGGGTGGCGGCGGATAGCCGCCCGGCTGCGGCCCGCCCGGCGCCTGGCCCGGGTACGACGCCTGGCCTGGGTACGACGCCTGGCCCGGCTGGGCCTGCGGAGGGTTGGCCCCTGACGGCGACGGCGCGGCCCAGTCAGCGGGCCGCGCGCTGTCCGGCGGCGGACTCCAGGATGGTGAATCGGCTACCGGGGCCGGCCCGCCGTCGGCCTGCCCTGAACCAGGGTCCTGTCCATCAGTGCTTTGTCCCTCTGCCCCAGAGCCCTGCTCTTCCGGGCGAGGAGGTTCCGCATTCACAGTGCCGCCGCCTATTTACAATGCCATTTCCGGGCAGCCAGAATCCGTCTAGCTTGCCCATGGCCCCGAGAAATTATCAACGTACATATCATTGCACACCGGTACCTTACGGTACACAAACCTGACTGGCGCCCCGGCCCGTAGTCCCCGCCCCTGGCGGCCGGGCCGCGTCCCTGGCGACCGGCGCTGGCCGCCAGGGACGCCACCGCCCGGAGGCGGTGGTCAGCGGGTCAGAAACCCGACCGCGTGCCCGGGGTCATCGACACCCCGCGGAGGGCCTGCCCGTACCGGGCGGTCTCCACCGTGGTGAAGCTCTCGCCGGGCAGCGTGGTCGCGGCCAGGTTGTCGGTGATGGAGACCAGCTTGTTCGGGTCCGCGCCCTGGTCGCCGCTGCCGCTAACGGTGGAGGTGACGCCCCAGATGGTGACCGTGCCATCGCGGTTGACCCGTCCGGTGATGTTGCGCAAGCCGTCGGTCGCAGGCGCCCAGGGGAGCCCGGTGGCCGCGTTGTCGCCGGTCGGGTAGCCCGGCACGGTGTAGGGCGTGCCCAGGTTCAGGCCGTTGGTCAGCGTGTAGGCGAGCCGCCAGCTGCCGTTGCTGAGCACCCACTTCTGGAGCCCCGCGCTGGTCTGCGCGGCGTCGCCGGTGTAGGTGCCGGTGGCGGTTGAGAAGGTGGTGTCGCCGTTGCCCTCGTCGGCCACGTACAGCGTGGTCGGGTTGGCGAACCAGAGGCCGAACGGGAACGACGACGTGTCCGTCTTGGCCAGCGTGGTCGAGAAGCCCTGGAGAACGCACATGTTGTACGGGAAGACGCCGTCGGACTGCAGCAGCGACGGGTTGTAGGCGATCGGCGAGGTCGGCAGCGGAGCGCCGGGCACCGGCAGGCCCGATCCGGTGGGGCACGCGTGCCCAGTGGTGTCGATGAAGTACACCGTGTTGACGCCGTTGCTGCCGCTGCCCTTGGTCAGGTACACCACGTTGTCGAAGACCGTCAGGCCGCGGAAGTTGGTGTCCTTGCCGACCTTGTCGGCCTTGTCGCCGAGCTCGGTCACGCTGAAGCTGCCCACCGGCGTCGGCGTGCCCGGCTGCTGGAACCGCTCCGGCGCGAACTGCGGCGTCATGATCTGCGCGCCCGCGCCCAGGATGACCCCGTTGGGCTGCGGGTTGCCGCCATTCCCGGCGTTGCCCGCGGTGTAGATCACGTTCGCGCCGCGGCTGTCATTCAGGACGGCGGCGCGACCATTGTTACCGCTGTAGGCATTGGTCTCGGTGAACCGGAACCGGCCCTGCTGGTCGACCTGGGCGACCACCCGGTAGTACGCCGAGGGCACCGGGTTGGTGGGGTCGATGACGCCGGGGGTGTTGGAGTTGGAGACATCGATGGTGTTCGGCTGCGCCGCGTACCCCATGAAGGTCACCTGCCGGCCGCTGGTCGACAGGTTGAGCGCCAGTTCCGACTTCGAGGAGAAGCTGGTCACCATGTGATCGCCGCGGTCCCACACGCCGTCGGGCACCGGCAGCGTGCTGACCCGCCGGCCGGACGGGGTGAGCTGGTCCAGGAAGATCGGGGAGGTCACGCCGAAGCTGGCGTCGGCCAGGTCGTTGTTGAACACCTCCGGGTAGGCGCCGTCGGCGGTGGCCGTGACGCAGTTGCCGGCCGTGCAGCCCGGTGGCAGCTGGGTCACGCCGGGCACGATGCTGCTGGCCCTGTTCACGTACACGGTCCGGCTGACCAGCAGGTTCCCCGGCTGGAAGTAACCGCCGAAGCGGGCATGCGCGGACGCGGCCGGGCCGGCCGCCGCGACCAGCCCGCAGCCGGCCGCCGCGCTCACCGCGAGCGTCAGCGTGACGCGCCAGCGTCGGGGGAGCGATGATTTCGGGCGCTGCGCGATCATCTGGCCTGGTACCTCCTCGGGGGCGGCCGGCCCGCTGCCGGCCAGGGAACCAGGCCACAATGCCGACCCGGAGCGGCCGGCGGATCACGCCGGGGTAAACGCCCGGCGTCTACCCGGCGAATGGCCCGGATCGGCCTGTCCGGCCCGCCTCGGGCCGTTCTGTTCCCGCGCCTGGCATCGGCCACAACATGGTCGGCCACCGGACCGGCCGCAACAACGGTCGGCCACCCGGGACCGGCCGCAGCAACGGCCGGGTCACCCCTGACCGGCCGCAACAACGGCCGGGTCACCCCTGACCGGCCCAACGACGGCCGGCCACCGGGCCGGCCGTAACAACGGCCCGCAAGGGCGCACGCGCCCCGGCCACCCATCCGCCTCCCGGTCGGCGGTCCGCAACCCGCTCTGCGGCGCAGCCGTAATCAGGCTCGTACCCGCCTAGCGACGTGGTTGTTGCTGCCACGTCGCTACAACGACGTGGCAGCAACAACCACGTCGCTGGTGGCTGGCGCCCGGAGCTAGGCCGCCCGTTGCTGGGGAGGGGCGGGGGCGAGGCTGACGCTGGGTGGCCGCGGGGGCGGGGCGGGGGCGGTCAGGTGAGGGGGTCGAGGCCGTGGTCGGGGAAGACGGCGTTGCGGGTGGCGACGATGGCGTGGTCGACCGGGTCGGCGGGGTCGAAGCCGGACTCGAACGGGCGGTAGGCCGCCTCAGCGCCCTCGGTCATCAGCACCGGCGCGTGCTGGCCGGTGCGCCGCCGGACGTAGTCGCGCCACGCGTCCGGCGTCGGCGCCTGCGGGTCAACTGGCTGCCCGGCGGCCTCGGCGAGCAGGTGGGTCCAGGTCCGCGGCACGACCTGGACCAGCTCGTAGCCGCCGCCCCCGGTCAGCAGCCAGCGGCCGCCCGCGGTCTCGTGGGCGAGCTGGTGGATCGCGGCGTGCGCGGCGCGCTGGCCGTCGATAGTCAGCTCGAGGTGGGCCAGCGGGTCCAGCCGGTGGGTGTCGCAGCCGTGCTGGCTGACCAGGATCTGCGGCCGGAACGCCCGCAGCAGCGGCGGGACGACGGCGTGGAAGGCGCGCAGCCAGCCCGGGTCCCCGGTACCGCCGGGCAGGGCGACGTTCACCGCCGAGCCGATCGCGCCGGCGCCGCCGGTCTCGGACGGCCGTCCGGTGCCGGGGAACAGCAGCGCCGGGGTCTCGTGCAGGCTGATCGTCAGCACCCGCGGGTCGTCGTAGAACGCGGCCTGTACCCCGTCGCCGTGGTGCACGTCGATGTCCACGTAGGCGATCCGCTCGGCCCCCTCGGCCAGCAGCCAGGCGATCGCGATGGCCGGGTCGTTGTACACGCAGAAGCCGCTGGCGCTGGCCCGCATGGCGTGGTGCAGGCCGCCGGCGATGCTGGCGCCGTGTTCCGCGGCCCCGGACCACATGGCCCGCGCCGCGGCCAGGGTGGCCCCGGCGACCAGGGCAGACGCCTCGTGCATGCCGGCGAACACCGGGTTGTCCGGCGTGCCCAGGCCGTACTGGCCGGCCGGGCTGGGGTCCCGCGGGTCGCCGGCCAGCCGGACGGCGGCAATGTAGCGGGGATCGTGGATCAGCTCCAGCTCCGCGTCGCTGGCCGGGTCGGGGCGGTCCACCGTGACCTCCGGCGCGCTGAGCACGCCGAAGGCCCGGGCCAGCTCGACGGTCAGCTCGACGCGGACCGGCGCCAGCGGGTGATCCGGCCCGAAGTCGTAGCCGGCCAGCCGGTCGTCCCAGGCCAGCTGCAGGCGGCAGGCCATCCGTTCACCCCCTCCGGGCCGCGATCAGCCGCGCATGTCGACGGCGTTGACCCGGGTCGGGTTGATGGTGACGACCACGCGCGACTGGCCGGGCTGGTCGTGCGCGCGCAGATCGGAGTCGTACTTGGCCCCGACCCGGTCCGCGAACGCGTAGTCGTCGTCGGGGGTGATCTCGGCGTCGCCGCGGATCTCCAGGTACCGGTAGGGCACGGCCAGGTCGAGCAGGAACACGCTGGCCGCCGGGTTGGCCTGGAGGTTCTTGGTTTTCTGGCGGCTGTCGTTGAGCGAGATCGAGACCTGGTCGCCGTCGGCCAGGAACCAGACCTCCGAGAGCTGCGGCCGGCCGTCCGGGCCGACCGTGGCCAGGGTGGCGAACTGCCCGTCGAGCAGGTCGCGGTGCGAGGCGGGGATGGCGGGCATGGGCGCTCCTGTCATCGCGGGCAGTGTCATTGCGGCAGCGTCATCGGTCATCGCGGGCGCGGGCCTGCGGCCAGGCTAGCGGAGCGCGGGCCCGGCCACCCGGCCCGGCCACCCGCCCCGCCGGCCCGGCCACTCGCCCCGGTCACCCGGCGCGGTCACCCGCCCCGGTCACCCGCCCCGCCGGCCGACCGGGCGTATCCTGCCAGCCGTCGGCAGTGCGCGAGCAAAGGAGCGGACCCGCATGATGGACCAGGCTGATCGGCTGGGACGATTCGGCATCTGGCGCAGCGGGAGCATGCTGACTCCCGAGCTGGCCGTGCTGCTGGAGGAGCTCGGCTTCGGCACGCTGTGGGTGGGCGGCTCGCCGCCCGGCGACCTGGAGCTGGTCGAGGGGCTGCTGGCCGCGACGACCAGGCTGACCCTGGCCACCAGCATCGTCAACATGTGGCAGGACGACGCGCATCTCGTCGCCGCGTCCTTCCACCGGATCGAGGACCGCTATCCGCGCCGGTTCGTGCTCGGCGCGGGCGCGGGTCACCCCGAGGCCACCCAGGAGTACGCCCGGCCCTATGACGTGCTCGCGGCCTATGTGGACACCCTGCTGGCCGACGGAGTTCCGCGCGCCAGCCTGGTGCTGGCCGCGCTGGGCCCGCGGGTGCTGCGGCTGGCCGCCGAGCGCACCGCCGGTGCCATCCCGTACCTGGTGACGCCGGAGTACACCCGGCAGGCCCGTGAGGTGCTGGGCGCCGGGCCGGTGCTGGCGCCCGAGCAGAAGGTGGTGCTGGACACCGACCCGGAACGGGCCCGGCGCCTGGGCCGGGCCCGGGTCAGCCGTCCCTACCTGGAGCTGGTCAACTACACCAGCAACCTGCGCCGGCTGGGCTGGAGCGAGGCCGACCTGAGCGACGGCGGCAGCGACGCGCTCGTGGACGCGCTGGTCGCCTGGGGCAGCGGCGCGAAGGTGGCCGCCCAGCTGAACGAGCACCTAGCGGCCGGCGCTGACCACGTCTGCGCTCAGCTGCTCACCGAGTCCGGCGTCGACCCGAGCGAGGGCTACCGGCAGCTGGCGGCGGCCCTGGGGCTGTAGCCGGCCTGCGGACTCGCCCGGCCCTGCGGCATAGTGGTCCTGCCCCGGCAGGCGGGCAGGGCGGTCCGACACAGTTGAGGGGATACGGCATGGCGCGTGAGGCGCGGCTCAGCTCGGTGGTCACGTTCGTGCAGGAACTCGACCGGTCGGTGGGCTTCTACACCGAGGTCCTGGGCCTGGATGTCGCCGACCGTGACACCACGGCGGCCCTGCTGGTCAGCGAGTCCGGCACGGAGCTGATCCTGCGGGCGATGGGCGACAACGCCCCGCATCCGCTGGGCGGCGTGGGCGTGCAGTACGTCATCTGGACCGCCGCCGACCGCGACGACCTGGACCGGTGCGAGCAGGTGCTGAAGCAGCGCCAGGCCTACACCGCCAGCCGCAGCATGGACGGCGTGACCGCCATCGAGGGCCGCGACCCGGACGACATCGTGGTGATGATCACTCACCCCGGGCCGGACAAGAGGCCCGCGCACCGGCTCCCGCTGCGCATCTACGGCTGGTAGGGCCGGGCCCAGGTAAATCGGGCCAGGTAAATAAGGTGCCCGCTGCCAGCCAGATCCGCATGGGGGGGAGATGCGGTCCCAGCCGGGCAGCGGCGCACTGCCCGACAGTGAAGTACCCGCCACCCGGTGGTGTCAATGTTCAACTGCACCCGCGCTAGCGCCGCGATAGCGGGATTTGCCGCTTCTTTCATGCTTTTGCGGGGCCGTAAGCCACGAAATCAGCGGAACAAGTCGCTGTAAGCACTCAGCGCGGGCTGGCCGCCGAGGTGCGCGTACAGGACCGTGGACTCCCGCCCGATCTCGCCGTCGCGGACCAGGTCGATCAGCCCGGCCATCGACTTGCCCTCGTACACCGGGTCGATGATCATTCCCTCCAGCCGCCCGGTCAGCGCGATGGCGTCGAGCGTGGACGGCACCGGGATCCCGTAGCGCTCGCCGGCCCAGCCCGCCAGCACCGTGATCTCGTCCTCGCGCAGCTCGCGGCCCAGGCCGATGAGCGCGGCGGTGGCGCGGGCGATCCGGGCCACCTGGGCCCTGGTCTCGTCCAGCCGGGCCGACCCGTCGATGCCGATCACCCGCCGCGGCCGGTCCTGGCCGGCGAAGCCGGCGATCATCCCGGCCTGCGTGGAGCCGGTCACGCTGCACACCACGATGGTGTCGAAGAACACGCCGAGCTGCTGCTCTTGCTGGCGCACCTCCTCGGCCCAGCTGGCGAAGCCCAGCCCGCCCAGCCGGTGGTCGGAGGCCCCGGCCGGGATGGCGTACGGCGTGCCGCCCGCCGCGCGGACCTCGTCCAGGGCCTGCTCCCAGCTGGCCTTGACGCCGATGCCGAAGCCCTCATCGGCCAGCCGCACGTCGGCGCCCATGATCCGGGACAGCTGGATGTTGCCGACCCGCTCGTAGCCGGGGTCGGGCCAGTCGACCCAGTGCTCCTGGACCAGCCGGGCCTTGAGGCCCAGCCGGGCGGCCACCGCCGCCACCTGGCGGGTGTGATTGGACTGCACCCCGCCGATCGAGACCAGCGTGTCCGCGCCCTGGGCCAGCGCGTCCGGCACCAGGTACTCCAGCTTGCGGGTCTTGTTCCCGCCGAAGGCCAGGCCGGAATTGCAGTCCTCGCGCTTGGCCCAGATGGCCGGGCCGCCCAGGTGGGCCGACAGTCGCTCCAGCGGGTGGACCGGGCTCCAGCCGAACAGCAGCGGGTAGCGCGGGAAGTCGCTCAGCGCCATCAGGAGTCTCCAGGGAGGTAGTGCCGGACCCCGCCGGACGGCTCGACGTGCAGCGCGCCGCGGTCCGCCAGCACGTCCAGGTGGGCGATGGTCTCGTTGACGGCCAGCATCTGGTTGAAGACGTCCAGGTCGGCCAGGGCCCGCTCGCGGCTGGTCCAGCCGACCTGGCCGGCCACCTCGAAGGCCGTGCTGACGCCGGGGCCGACCGCGGCCAGCATCGCGTCCAGTCGCTTGCGGTGGTGCTCGACCAGCTCGGCGGCTCTGGCCCGGGCGCTCGGCGCGACCGGGCCGTGCGCGGGCAGCAGCACCGCGTCGGCCAGCGCCTCGACCGTGGCCAGCGAGTTCAGGTAGTCCGACAGCGGCCGGTCGGCGGGCAGCGGCTCGAACCCGATCGACGGCGTGATGTGCGGCAGCACGTGGTCGCCGGCGAACAGCAAGCCGGCCTGCGCGTCGTGGAACACCAGATGCCCGCGGGTGTGCCCGGGCGTAGCGATGGCCCGCAGGGTCCGGCCGCCCAGGGCGATCTCGGTGCCGTCGGCCAGCCACTCGTCGGGGTCCTCCCAGTCGCTGGGCTGGGTGGCCTCGTCCGGCCCGGCCGCGCTGACCAGCTCGCGGGCCAGGTGGCCGGCGCCCGCGGCCTGGAGCCGGGCCAGCATCAGCGGCGGGAACCGGCCGATGTTGGCCCGGATCTCGGCCAGCACCGACGCCTCGCCGGTGCCCAGCGCCACCCGGCTGCCCAGCAGCAGGCGCACCACCAGCGCCTGGGTGTAGTGGTCGCGGTGCACGTGCGTGACCAGGAACCGGCTGATGTCGCCCAGGTCGTGCCCGAGCTGGGCCAGGGCGGCCTCGAGCAGCCTGCGCGACTCCTCGAGCGCCCAGCCGGAGTCAATCAGGACCAGGCCGGCGCCGTCCTCAATCGCGTACACGTTGACCGCGCGCAGCCCGTCGTTCGGCAGCGGCAGCGGTATCCGGTGCACGCCGGGAGCCACCTCGAAGGCGCCCGGCCGCTCCCAGTCATGGCGCGATGCCGGCGGCGACACGGGCGGCGACACGAACGGCGACACGGGCGGCGATACCGACTGCGGTACGGGGCGCGATGGATTGTCAGGCACGGGCCTCCCCGGTGGTCTGGCGACTGCTGCCTGGCAACATACCGGCCCGATCGCGCCCGGCCCCGACCGCCCTGGTGAGCTGGCTCAGGCCGCCTGTCCGAGCGCTAGCGCCGTTTCTGCTGCGGAGACCGCCGGCGCCGCGTGGCGGTCGCCTGCCTGGCCTCGGCCGGCGAATCTGCGGCGGGCTCGCCGCCCTGCCGGGCCTCCTCGTAGGCCTGCACGACCTCCACCGGCACCCGGCCCCGCTCCTTGATCGCGAAGCCGTGCTCGGTGGCCCAGGCGCGCATCTCGGCGCTGTACTGCCGCGACGCCGCGGTGCGCGCGGGCGCGTGGCCCGGCCGCTGGGCCCGGACCCGCCTCGCGTGCGCCGCGTAGCCGCCCAGCTTGTCCCGCATCTCGGCCGCGTGGGTGTTATTCAGGTCTATCTCGTATTCCTGGCCCTGATATCCGAACGTGACGGTGACTTCAGCCTCGCTGCCGTCGAGGTCGTCAATCAGGCTGACGACTGCTTTCTGCATGATCAGGCCCCCCACAGTGTCCGGTCCCGGCATTTCATCGCACGTAGTTGCTAGATCATACGTACCACCTTGGCTTCCTTGCTCCCGAGGGAGCGTAAGACCGGAAGCATGGCCTATATGCCCGCAGGACTCGGGGTATCGGCGAAGCGTTACGGGGCGGCCGGATGTTACGCATGCGGGCTGATGCGGCCTCAGCGAGCCGCTTGGTCCCGTCCATGCGGTCTGCCCTATCGAGGGCAATGTTGAACACCAATTCGCCACATGGGCGGCCCGGGTCGGGTGCGCTTCCGGGAGATGGCAGGCAGCGCCGAGGCGCTGGACGAGCTGGTGCTTAGCTAGCCGCCGTCCAGCCGGCCGGCCGGAACAGGTAATTGCGCGTCGCCGTGCTGACCGCCTTGACCTGCTGCCACCCGTGCTGCCAGGTGTACATCGTGTAGCCGCGGTCCAGCAGCCAGCCCGAGATGTCCTCAGGGGCGATCTGGTACCGCTCCGAGTGCCGGGCCTCGATCTCGATGAGCATGGCCGGCTGGAGGGACTCGATGGTGCGCTGGCCGCCCTCCAGGATGTGCAGCTCCGCGCCCTCGACGTCGATCTTGACGAAGTCGAGCCGGGTGATCCCGGCGTCCGCGCACAGGCCGTCCAGGGTCTGCACGTCGACGGGGACCTCCATCTTCCCCGCGAACTCGGCGTTCGAGCCCACGCCCGTGGTCTTCCAGTCCAGGAAGGACCGGCCGGTGACCGGCCCGTGCCGGCCGACCGGCACGCTCATGACAGCGCGGCCCGGCTCGGCGCCGAGCGCCGTGACGTGGTGCGTGACGTTCTCACTGGACCGGGAGCCCAGCACCTTGGTCCACGTCGAGTGGGCGAAGGTCACCGGCTCCACGCTGTGGACCTGCCCCGTGGGGCCCGCCAGCCGGGATAGCGCCACCGTGTACAGGCCGGCCGCCGCGCCGATGTCGATGCAGACGCTGCCCGGCTTGACCAGGTCGCGCAGGCCGATGAGCTCCGGCTCGATCAGCCGCGTCGTCTTGGCGACCAGCATCACCGCCGCGGCCGTCAGCGCTACCCGCCCGTTGCTGCTCATGAGCTGCCCTCGGCCCGGCGCGAGCCGGCCCAGGTCGCAGCTGAGCAGGTTTCGGGGCGACTTGGCATGGTCTTGATCCTCCACCGGGCCGGTCAGGTTATCTGGGTCGGCCATCACTATCCGGACAATCGACAAGAGTGTCAAACCTACGCCGCGACGACGCATGGATCAGGGAGATCTTGATAACCGGAGGATCACGCTGCGCCCGATCCGCGCCGGGATCGGTACCGTTAGCACGTGATTGACCCTCACGCCCCGGTCCTGCTGGTGGGGATCGACGGCTCGGACACCTCGCTGCGGGCCGGCGCCTACGCCGCCGGGCTGGCCACCCGGCAGCACGCCCGCCTGGTGTGCCTGTACGTGCGCACCTACAAGATCGCGGCGGGCGTGGGCGTCGCGGCGATCCCGTCGATGCAGCAGGCGCACGACGACATCGCCCGTGAGCTGCGGGAACAGGTCGAGACCCAGAGCGCCCGCATCGGGCTCCACGCCGAGTTCGTGGAGCGAGAGGGCAACCCGTTCGCGGAGATCGTCCGGCTGGCCGACGAGCTGCCCGCCGACGCGGTGATCGTGGGCGCGTCGACCAAGGCCGGGCACCGGTTCGTGGGCTCACTGGCGGTGCACCTGGTGCGCACGAGCCGCTGGCCAATTACCGTGGTGCCCTAATTGGCCCGGGACTCCGTTCCGGGAATTATCTCTAACAAAGGTGGTCAGCGGCGGGCCGACGCCCACCGGCGCAGCGCGTTTATGCGCTCGCGCAGCTGGGCGCCGGTGGCTTGCGGCACCGGCGGTCCTCCGCAGGACCGGCGCAGCTCGGCGTGGATGACGGCGTGCGGCTGGCCGGTCCGGTGGTGCCAGGCCGTGACCAGTGAGTTGAGCTCCTTGCGCAGCGCGGCCAGGTTCTCCCTGGCCGACGCGGGCGGTGCGCCAGCCGCGCCTGATCCGGGGTCGGCGGCGGCCCGGGACGGGGCGGCCGCGTGCGGCGTGTGCGCGGCCAGCGCGGACACCGGAGCGCCGGGGCCCTGATCCGGCTCCGGGCCGCTGCCGCCCGGCCGGGTGCGAGGCTGGCCCTGGTCGGCCTGGCGCTTGCGCAGCAGCAGGCTGACCTGCTCCGGCTCCAGCAGCCCGGGCAGGCCGAGGAAGTCATCCTCCTCGGCCGAGGTGCCGAACTCGCCGCCGTCGTACAGCGCCCGGTCGAAGTGCGCCGACGCCTCGAGCGCCTGGAACGGCGCCTCGCCCAGCTCGTCGGGGGTGTCCCGCTGCCGCTGTGCCTCGGCCAGCTCGCGCTCCTCGGCGTCGTCGGCGGCCCGGGCCAGCACGTGATCGCGCTCGGCCTCCAGCTCGGCGGCGTAGCCCAGCAGCAGCGGAATGGACGGCAGGAACACCGAGGCGGTCTCGCCGCGCTGGCGCACCCGCACGAACCGGCCGACGGCCTGGGCGAAGAACAGCGCGGTGCTGACGCTGGTGGCGTAGACGCCGACGGCCAGCCGGGGGATGTCCACGCCCTCGGAGACCATCCGGACCGCCACCATCCACCGGTCCTCGGACTGCGCGAACTTGGCGATCTTCTTGCTCGCCGCCGGGTCGTCGGACAGCACGACGGTGGGCCGGACCCCGGTGATCTTCCGCAGCAGCGCGGCGTAGGCCCGGGCGTCGGCGTGGTCGCCCGCGATGACCAGGCCGCCGGCGTCGGGCATGCCCCGGCGGACCTCGGCCAGCCGCCGGTCGGCCGCCTCCAGCACCCGGGCCACCCACTCGCCCTCGGGATCCAGCGCGGTCCGCCAGGCGTAGGCCAGCTGGTCGGGCGTCATCGGCGCGCCGAGGGTGCCGGTGATCTCGTCTCCGGCCCGGCTGCGCCAGCGCATCTCGCCGGAGTAGGCCAGGAAGATCACCGGGCGGACGACGCCGTCATCCAGCGCGGGGCCGTACCCGTAGACGTAGTCGGCCCGGCTGCGCAGGCCGCCGTCGGGCTCCTCGGTGTAGGTGACGAACGGGATCGGGTTGGCGTCGCTGCGAAAGGGCGTGCCGGTCAGCCCCATCCGCCGCCGGGCCGGCTCGAAGGCCTCGCGCGCCGCCTCGCCCCAGGACAGCGCGTCCCCGGTGTGGTGGATCTCATCGAAGATCACCAGCGTGCGGCGGTTGGTAGTGCGCTGCCGGTGCAGGGCCGGGTGCGCGGCCACCTGAGCGTAAGTCACCACCACGCCGGCATAATCGGCCGAGGCCGCGCCCTGGCTGTTGCGATACGCAGGGTCGAGCGCGATACCGACCCGGTGCGCCGCCTGCGACCACTGGTGCTTGAGGTGCTCGGTCGGCGTGACCACGGTGACCGTCGCCACCTCGCGCCGGGCCAGCAGGTCGGCCGCGATGGTCAGCGCGAACGCTGTCTTGCCCGCGCCCGGCGTCGCGACCAGCAGGAAGTCCCGGCGGGGGAGTCGAAAATACTCTTGGTAAGCGGCCTTCTGCCAGGGCCGCAGCGACCCGAACAGGTCCGCCCGCACGGGGGCGTGCAGCGGGCTGGCGTCATCAGGGCTAGCGGGGGCGGGGTGGCTCACAGGGCCAAGACGCTACCAGGAGGCAGCCGGGCCGGCCTGGCAGCCGCGACCGGCGGGTCGCGGCAGGCCCGGGCCCGCCCGGGCCTTCGCTAAACTAGCCGTGGCCTGCGGGAAATTGCCGAGCGGGCGCCGAATGTGTTATCCCGGAATACCCGTGCCATTACGCATTGGTATAGCCGTGTGCATACAGGACGGTGCATTCGGCATTATGGTGGCCTGGCAACTGGGGCCACTGGAGGCCAATGATGGTGCAGCAGCCGACACTTGAGCCGCTGCGGCGATGGGATCCGGACCGGATCGGTCCGTACGTCCTGCTCGGACGCCTAGGCGCGGGCGCGATGGGCCAGGTGTACCTGGGCCGGTCCACGGCCCGGCTGGTCGCCGTGAAGACCATCAAGATCGAGCTCGCCGAGGAGCCCGGCTTTCGCGACCATTTCGCGCATGAGGTCGCGGCGGCCCGGCGGGTCAGCGGGCTGTTCACCGCCGCGGTGGTGGCCGCCGACCCCGAGGCCGACGTGCCCTGGCTGGCCACCGCCTACCTGCCCGCGCCGTCCCTGAGCCGGCTGGTCCGGGTGTGCGGCCCGCAGCCGGTGGAGACCATCTGGTGGCTGGCCGCCGGCTGCGCCGAGGCGCTGGAGTCGATCCACGGCGCCGGCCTGGTGCACCGCGACCTGAAGCCGTCCAACGTGCTCGTGGCCGCCGACGGCCCGCGCGTGATCGACTTCGGGGTGGCCAGGGCCGCCGAGCGGATCCAGCTCACCGTCACCCAGGGCGCGGTCGGCACTCCGGCCTACATGGCCCCGGAGCAGGCCAGGGACACCCGTCAGGCCTCCATGGCCAGCGATGTGTTCTCGCTCGGCGCCACGCTGCTGTTCGCGGCCACCGGCCACGCGCCCTACCAGGGCGAGACCGTCATGGACATCCTGGTCCGGCTGGCCACCGAGCCCCCCGACCTGAGCGGGCTCCCTGACGAGCTCACCGAGCTGATCACGGCCTGCCTCCAGCGCAGCCCGCGGGACCGCCCGACCTCGGCCGCGGTGCTCCGGCGGCTGGGGCCGCTGATGGACCGGCCCGCCGGCCCTGACCGGGAGCACTCCTACCTGACCGAGCCGGCCATGGCGCTGATCGGCGAGTACCAGCGCAGCCCGCAGCTCGACGGCCGGGCCGCCCCGCCGGGCTACAGCAGCCAGCCCGGCGACAGCCAGCCCGGCGGCCCGAGCCAGCCCAGCGGCCCGAGCGGCCTGAGCCTGACCAGCGCGCCCAGCCAGCCGAGCCGCCCGGGCGAGGCCAGCGACCCGAGCCACCCCAGCGACGCCAGTCAGAGCAGCGCTGGCCAGGACAGCGCTGGCCGGGACGGCACTGGCCGGGACGGCACTGGCCACGACAGCGCGATCCTCGAGGAGGGCGCCACCTACGCCTCGGACCTGGCCCTGCCGGGCGTCGCGGCCACGGCCGCGTCGGCCGCGTCGGCGGCCGCGGCACGGCGGGGCTGGGCGCGGCTGCGCGGCCGCCGCGCTGACGGGCCCAGCGGCCAGCGCCGGCCGGGCAGCGCCGGCCCTGGCGGCCGGGCGCCCAGTCGGCCCCCGGCCGGTCAGAAGCGCCGCGGCTGGCCCCCTCGGCGCCCGGTCGGCGCCCTGCCGCCCGCCCCGCCGGGCGACGGCTGGCCCAAGCCGCAGCGCCGGCACGAGGCCACCTTTCCGCTAGCCGGCCGGGCCATGGCGGCGGTCCTGCTCGTCGCGGCGGGCGCCGGCCTGGGGATCTTGCTCCGCCAGCCGGCCAGCACATCGACACCGCGAGCCGGACTGGCTCGAGCAGTTCGAGCCCGGCCAAGACCGGGGAGAGCACTCAATCGCCCAGCGCACCGGCCGGGGCGGCCCCGTTCCCGCCCAACTTCCCCGGCGCCCGGCGTCCGACGGTCGCCATGTTCCAGAACCACGGTGATGGCAATACCGAGTTCGTGGTGCACGGCTTCGGCTGGCTGCGCGCTGACCCGGTGACGGTCACGGTGGCCGGGGACGGCTCCGCCAGGGAAAAGGTCTCCGTTGACCGGGCGGGCACCTTCAACTGCCTGATCGGTCATGATCCGGTGTTCTTCACCGGCCAGATCCCGCTGGGCTGGTACCGGGTCATCGTGACCGGGCCCGAGGGCCAGCGCGCCGTCGCGAGATTCCACGTCATCCAGGGCCCGCCCCCCGGCGGTGGCCAGCCGGGCGTCGGCCCGCCGCCGGCCAGCCAGAGCCATGCCGCGGGCTAGCCCGAGGCGCTGTGAACGTCAGGGCTCCTGGATGGTCCACCACAGGTCTTCCTGCCGGGAGCACCAGACGGGGTCGTTGAGCCGGCCCAGGTCGGCGGCGGTGATCACCCCGTGCTCGATCAGCAGCCGGACGACCACCTCGTCGGACAGCCGGACGTCGGCCCGGACCAGGCCGCGCTCGGTGATCTTCCGGCGCAGCACCTTGATGTGCTCGGCCACCCGGGCCGACAGCCGGTCGCGGTAGGCCGGGTCGGTCTCGAAGCGCTCTAGCTCGTGATACGCGCCCGTCACCTCCAGCGCGGCGCGGGCGATCTCCGGGGTGCGCGGCAGCGGCTCGGTCGCCGCCGGGTCCAGCAGCCAGGGCCGGCACCACATCAGCGCGACCAGGAACAGCTTGGTCATCGGGTCGATGTACAGCGGCAGCACGGTCGCGTCGGCGTCGGCCCGGACCCGCCCGGGGTCCAGGCCCCACCCGTGGCCGTTGCCGGCCACCATCACCGACAGGGCCTGGCCCTCGTCGAGCATGGTGCGGGAGCCGACCAGCGTCGACCCCGACCGCAGGAACCAGCCGCCGGACGGCTCGCCGTTGTCCTCCATCCGGGGCAGCCGGATCCGGTAGCCCTCGCCCTCGGTGTACAGGGCGTGGGTGCGGCTGATGTTGGCGATCCAGACCCCGTCGGCCACCGCGCTGATGACCCCGGCCCGGCGGGACAGGCCGCGGCCGACCGCGACGGTCAGGTCCGCGTCGGGGCCGCGGCCGAAGACCAGCCGGCTGCCCTCGGGAATCCCGACGACCAGCCCGGACGGCGTGCTGACGCGGGCGGCGACGTCGCTCGCAGGCCGAGGAGTCATCGTCCTCCTCTGCGCGTCACCGGTCCGGATGCTGCCGCGATCACCAGAGCGGCCGGGAGGACCGAGGCGGGCGGGGGCCTGCCCCTCAGGCTGCCGCCCGGGTCACGAACCGGAACACGGGTCTCGCTTTCGGAGATTGTAGGCCGTGCTGTCCAGACCGACGGACCCAGGAATCCGGGGATACCCAGAGGGGAGATTCCACGATTTGATAGCACAGGTCTGGGGCGAGGTGCCCGACACGGCCCGCCGGGGAGGGCTCATGCCGACGGAGACGGCATGAGCTGGGTGGTGCGGCGGGATTCGTCCCGTCCGCCTGGTCCTGGGGGGGAGCCCGGCGGACTCGAGTCCTGTTCCTCGCCCCAGACCCATATTGCGCTGACCCTATGCGCTGACCCGCCTTCTGGCCTGGTCCGCCCCACGAGTCACACCGGCCTCGCGGCCCCAGCAACCCCACCCACGCTCTATGACCATTTGTGGATGTCATCCACGATCGGGGCGCCGTCGGCGCGCACCAGTCGGACGGCCTCGTCCGTCCCGGCTGCACCGTGCGCCACGGTGATCCCGCCCGCTTTGCTTACGGCTCAGCCAGATCCCGGCTTTCGTCCCGCCGTAACGGCAGCGTTCTTGATCACGCGGACTTTTCAGTCATAGTGACTGAAAAGTCCGCGTGATCAAGAACGGGCGCCAGCCCGGCGCGCGCTCCGGCGATGACAGCGAGGAAGCTGGCACATATTCACAGTGCCGCCGTGACATCCACGCCCGCCGGGGCCTTAGACGCGCGCGGCGGCCGGCCACTGGGGGATGCTGGCCAGGTGCCGCATCAGCTCGGCGAACTCGGCCGGGGACAGGCTCTGCTCCGAGTCTGACAGCGCCTTGTCCGGCTCCGGGTGGACCTCCACCAGCAGGCCGTGCGCCCCGGCCGCGCGGGCCGCCCAGGCCATCGGCGCGACGTAGGGGCGGCTGCCGGTCCCGTGGCTGGGGTCCACGATGATCGGCAGGTGGGACCGCTCGCGGACCACGACCACCGCCGACAGGTCCAGCGTGTTCCTGGTCGCGCTCTCGAACGTGCGGATGCCCCGCTCGCAGAGGATCACCTGCTGGTTGCCCTGGGCCACCACGTACTCGGCGGCGGCCAGCCATTCCTCGATGGTGCTGGACAGCCCGCGCTTGAGCAGCACCGGCCGGTCCACCTTGCCCAGCTCGCGCAGCAGGTCGAAGTTCTGCATGTTGCGCGCCCCGACCTGGAGGATGTCGGCGGCCGCGGCCATCCGCGGCACCTGGTCCACGGCCATCACCTCGGTGATGACCGGCAGCCCGGCCTCCCGCCCGGCGGCGACGAGCAGGTCCAGGCCATCCCAGCCCAGGCCCTGGAACGAGTACGGCGAGGTCCGCGGCTTGAACACGCCGCCGCGCAGCACCCGCGCGCCGTGCTCGGCCACGAACCGGGCCGTCGTGGTGATCTGCTCCTCGCTCTCCACCGAGCACGGGCCGGCCATGACCACGAAGC
This sequence comes from uncultured Actinomycetota bacterium, assembly GCA_963822485.1. Classification (GTDB taxonomy): domain Bacteria; phylum Actinomycetota; class Actinomycetes; order Streptosporangiales; family Streptosporangiaceae; genus DASUBV01. Next base: position 774,646 of record CAWGHW010000037.1, on the reverse strand, counting down.
CGTCCCCGCCGATGAGCAGATCGCCGACGGCGATGAGCGTGTCGTCCTGGCGGGCGGCCCGGTCGACGAGCTTGTAGTGCCGGGACCGGGACCGGCCCGAGGCCGGCTTGGGGGCGGCGGCCACGGCTTCCAGCATCTCGGCCGGATCCTGCTCGGCGGCCTCTGTTCGGGATGGGGCTTCGGGGGTAACACCCGCCGACAGGCCGGCGGCCCTGGTCGGCGCCCGCAGTGCCTTGGCCGGGTAGCTGCCCAGGATCTTGACGTAGAGCGCGGCCGCCCGCAGTTCGTCCAGCGCGGCGGCGGTGCGGGGGTCGGCGGTGTTGCCCTCGAAGTCGACGAAGAACATGTACTCCCACGGCCGGCCGGGCCGCGGGCGCGACTCCAGCTTGGTCATGGAGTGGCCGCTGCCCGACAGCACCTCCAGGCAGCGCAGCAGGTCGCCTTCCTCGTGCCCGGTGACCAGGATGAGGCTGGTCTTGCACGGGATGCGCAGGTCAACCGGGGACGGGGTGCGGGACAGGACCACGAACCGGGTGTAGTTGTCGGTCCGGTCCGAGATGTTGTGCCGCAGCACGACCAGGCCGTAGGCGGCGGCCGCGTCGGCCGAGCCGATGGCGGCGGTGGCCGGATCGCCGGCCTCGGCCACCGCGCGCACCGCCTCGGCGGTGTCGAAGTAGCTGGTCGGGGTGGCCTGCGGGACCGACAGCAGGAACTGCGAGCACTGCTCGAGCCCCTGCGGGTGGGACAGGATCCGGCTCAGCGAGGTGAGCGGCACGTCGGCCACGCCGGCCAGGCAGTGGTCGACCTTCCAGGTCTCCTCGCCGATGATGAACAGCTCGTGCTCGCGCAGCAGCGCGTAGACCTCGTTGATGCTGCCGGCCGTCGTGTTCTCGATGGGCAGCACGGCCAGGTCGGCCTGCCCGGCGATCAGCGCGCCCGCGGCCTCGCGGAACGTGCGGTAGCCGGTCAGGTCGCCGTCCAGGCCGCGGCCGGCCAGGTACTTCTGGGCCGCGGCGTCGCTGTAGGCGTGCGCCACGCCCTGGAACGCCACCCGGACCCGTCCGCCCGGCTCGCCGTTCAGCCGGCGGGTCTGCTGGGCCACCGAGTCGCTGATCAGCTCGCGGAAGATCCGGCGCACCAGGCTGGCCGAGACGCCCAGGTCGGCGGCCGCGGCCGCGACGCCCTCGAGCACCTGGCGCTCGCGCTCGGCGTCCTGGATCCCGGCCGCGCCGTGCTCCTTGACCTCCGCGATCGCGGTGATGATGTCGTGCCGCTGCGCGATCAGGCGCACGATGCCGCTGTCGACCTCGTCCAGGTCCTGCCGGAGCCCGGCGATGTCCGGACGCTGTCCGTTCATAGCCGTTCACGCTATCGCATCGGCCACCCCCGGCCAGCGCGACCGCAGGGGGTTGACACCCTCTCGGCCTTACTCAGAGACTGATCATGATGCGGATCGCGCTATTCGTGACCTGCCTGGCCGACACGCTGTTCCCCGATGTCGGGAAGGCCACCGTCACCCTCCTGGAACGGCTTGGTCACGAGGTCGACTTCCCCGAGGCGCAGACCTGCTGCGGCCAGATGCACGTGAACACCGGCTACCAGCGCGACGCGCTGCCGCTGGTCCGGCGTTACGTCGAGGTGTTCGAGCGCGGCTACGACGCGATCGTGATGCCGTCGGGGTCGTGCGCCGGCTCGGTCCGGCACCAGCACGCGATGGTCGCGCGCCGGTCCGGGGACGAGCTGCTGGCCCGCCGGGCCGAGGCCGTGGCCGGCCGCAGCTACGAGCTGTCCGAGCTGCTGACCGACGTGCTCGGCGTCGAGGACGTCGGCGCCTACTACCCGCACCGGGTCACCTACCACCCGACCTGCCACTCGCTGCGGGTGCTGCGGGTGGGCGACCGGCCGCTGCGGCTGCTGCGCCAGGTGGCCGGCCTGGAGCTGGCCGAGCTGCCCGACGCCGACGTGTGCTGCGGCTTCGGCGGCACGTTCGCGGTCAAGAACGCCGACACCTCCACGGCCATGCTGGCCGACAAGATGCGCAACGTGCTGGGCACCAGGGCCGAGGTGTGCACGGCGGGGGACAGCTCCTGCCTGATGCACATCGGCGGCGGGCTGTCCCGGCTGCGGACCGGGATCCGCACCGTGCACCTGGCCCAGATCCTGGCCTCGACCCGCGCCGACCCGACAGGCCTGGCCGGATGACGTTTCTGGGCATGCCGACCGCGCCGCCAGGGGTCGGCCACCTGCGCGCCCCCGAGCCGTTCCCGGTGGCCGCGCGCCGCGCGCTGGGCGACAGCCAGCTGCGCGGCAACCTGCGCCGCGCCACCGCGACCATCCGGGCCAAGCGGGCCAGGGTGGTCGGCGAGCTGCCCGACTGGGAGGAGCTGCGCACGGCCGGCGAGGCGATCAAGACCCGCGCCATGGCCCGCCTGGACAGCTACCTGGAGCAGCTCGAGGAGCAGGTCACCGCGCGCGGCGGCATCGTGCACTGGGCCAGGGACGCGGCCGAGGCCAACGCCATCGTGGCCGGCCTGGTCAAGGCGGCCGGGGCCAGCGAGGTGGTCAAGGTCAAGTCGCTGGCCACCGACGAGATCGGCCTCAACGAGGCGCTGGCCGACGAGGGCATCGCCGCCTACGAGACCGACCTGGCCGAGCTCATCGTGCAGCTCAACGACGACTGGCCGTCGCACATCCTGGTCCCCGCCATCCACCGCAACCGGGCCGAGATCCGCGAGATCTTCCTGCGCGAGATGGCCGACGTCGACCCGGGCCTGACCGACGACCCGCCCGCGCTGGCCGAGGCGGCCCGGCTGCACCTGCGGCGCAAGTTCCTGTCCGCGCGGGTGGGGATCAGCGGGGCCAACTTCGCCATCGCCGAGACCGGGACGCTGTGCGTCGTCGAGTCCGAGGGCAACGGCCGGATGTGCCTGACCCTGCCCGAGACGCTGATCACCGTCATGGGCATCGAGAAGATCTTGCCGACCTGGGCCGACCTCGGCGTCTTCCTGCAGCTGCTGCCGCGCTCGTCCACCGGCGAGCGGATGAACCCCTACACCTCCATGTGGACCGGGGTCACGCCCGGCGACGGGCCGCAGCAGTTCCACCTGGTGCTGCTGGACAACGGGCGCACCGCCGCGCTGGCCGACGCCACCGGCCGGGCCGCGCTGCACTGCATCCGGTGCTCGGCCTGCCTGAACGTGTGCCCGGTCTACGAGCGCGTCGGCGGCCACGCCTACGGCTCGGTCTACCCCGGCCCCATCGGCGCGGTGCTGTCGCCGCAGCTCACCGGGGTGGAGGGCAATCCCACGCTGCCGTATGCCTCCTCGTTGTGCGGCGCCTGCTACGACGTGTGCCCGGTGAAGATCGACATCCCGTCGATCCTGGTCGAGCTGCGCGCCCGGCACGTCGAGGAGCTCCGCCACGACCGCCGGGTGCCCGGCCCGGAGGCCATCACCATGGCCGCCGCCTCCTGGGTGATGGCCAGCGGCGGCCGCTACCAGGCCGCCCAGCGGGCCGCGCGGGCCGGCCGCGCGCTCGGCCGGGGCGGCCGCATCCGCCGGCTGCCGCCGCCGCTGTCCGCCTGGACCGGCGTCCGCGACGCGCCGGTCCCGCCCGCGATGAGCTTCCGCCAGTGGTGGCGCCAGGAACATCGCCCTAACAAGGGTGGCCCGGCGTGACCGCGCGCGACGACGTCCTGGCCCGCATCCGCCGGGCCAACGGCCTCGCCGCGGCCAGTGCGGGCGGTCGCGCAGCCCACGCGGCCGCGGCCCGGGGCCAGGCCGGGTACCGCGAGGCCGGTGACCGGGACCAGGCCGAGCTGCTGGACCTGCTCGCCGACCGGCTCACCGACTACCGCGCGACCGTGCGCCGGACCACTGCCGCGCTGCTGGCCGGCGAGGTGGCGGCGGCCCTGGCGCTGCGCGGCGCCCGCCGGGTGGTCGTGCCCGCCGGGCTGGACGTGTTCGGGCCCGCCGGCCCGCCCGAGGGCCTGGAGGTCATCACCGACGACGGGCTGCATGCCCTCGGGCCGCCCGGCGAAGGCGGCCCACCCAGCGACGACTCGCCGGGCCCCGCCAGGCCCGATGCCCAAGTGCCCGCTGCCGGCCGGGTGCCCGATGCCGCGATGCTGGATACCTGCGACGGTGCCATCACCGGGGCCGCCGTGGCCATCGCCGAGACCGGGACCATCGTGCTCGACGCCGGGCCCGACCAGGGCCGCCGGGCCATCACGCTGGTGCCCGACTATCACCTGTGCGTCGTCCGCGCCGATCAGGTCGTGGAGCTGGTCCCCGAGGCCGTCGAGCGCCTGTCGGGCGCCGCCGGCCGGCCGCTGACCTGGATCAGCGGCCCGTCGGCCACCAGCGACATCGAGCTCAACCGCGTCGAGGGCGTGCACGGCCCCCGCACCCTCGAGGTCATCCTCGTCGAGCCCTGACCCCGCCCCGCCCAGCACCGCTAACGTCGGCGCACCACCCACCGCCAACCCAGCGGACCACCCACGGCCAACCCAGTACGCCCCGCCGCCAAACAAGCACCCATCTCGCACCCAACCCCATGTGTCACATCCGCCCCGCACGAGGCCCGTGACCGGCTGTGGATGTCCCGTTGGTAACAGCGGGGCGAGCGGGACATCCACGGGTTCCGGGCGCGGCGCGCTGGCCCGGCTGGGCCTCGCCCGCCACAGTGGCCCGCGTCACCTTTTTCCCGCCCGCTTGCTCACTGCCCGGCCCGATCCCGGCTTTCGCTCCGCCGTAATGGCAGCGTTCATGATCGCGCGGATGTCTGTGCAGTCACTATCGGCTGAAAAGTCCGCGTCTCATGAACGGGTCCGGCCCGCTGAAGCGCCGGATAGAAGGACAGCATGACGATCGCCGGTCGGTGTTGCCAACGGGACATCCACAGCCGGGCCCGGTTGACTTTGTGGTTCAAACTAGACTACTTTGCATTTCAAAGTTAAGGCTGCGAGCGCGGCGGCCTCGTGCCGACCAGCGAGATAACACTGTGGGAGGCTGACCCAGATGTCAGAAGAGGCCATGGACGTGCGGACCGCCGCCGACCTGATGCGGCAGACCCAGGAGCGGACGCGGTCCGCACTCGAGGTCCGCCTGGCCCCCGTGTACGCCTCGTGGGGCGTGGCCTGGCTGGTCGGGCTCGGGGCGATGTGGCTGTCCGTCCGCGGCCAGCAGCCCTATCGCGAGGTGTCGGGTCTCTCGTCGGCCGTGCTTGGTGTCCTCTGCAGCCTGGCCCTGACCGTGACCATGACCATGGTCATCCGAGCCAGCCGGGGTGTCGGCGGGGTCTCACCGGTGCAGGGCCGGATGTACGGCGTGGCCTGGCTGCTCGGCTTCTCCGCCGTGTTCGCGATCGACGGGGCGCTGGCCAGCCACGGCGCCAGCCACGCCGTGCAGGGCATCGCCTTCGCCACCGCACCCGTCGTGGTCACCGCGCTGATCTACCTGGTCGGGGCGGCGGTCTGGCTGGACCTCTCGATGTTCATCCTCGGCGCCTGGCTAGTCGTGGTCAGCGCCGTCGCGGCCTGGACCGGGCCGGTCAGCGTGCTGGCCATCGAGGCGCTGGCGGGCGGCGGCGGGTTCCTGCTGGCGGCCGCGCTCGTCCTGCGACGACGGCAGGCATGACGGGTCCTGCAGAACTCGATCCGGTCATCCACGCGCCGGTGCGCCTGCGCGTGATGGTCACCCTGGCCGCGCTGTCCAGCCGGGACAGCCTCTCGTTCTCCCGGCTGCAGCAGCTGCTCGACCTCACCGCCGGCAACCTCATCACCCATCTGCGCAAGCTGGAGGACGCCGGCTACGTCGTCAGCACCAAGTCTCGCCAGGATGGCCTGGCCCACACCGCGGTCAGCCTCACCTACGCCGGTCGGGCCGCTCTCGAGCAGTACACCGCGGCGCTGCGCCAGCTGCTCGACCAGGTCCCGACTGGCGCCGACGACTAGGTCAGCAGGGAGAGGCGGATGTGGCGGTCGGGGTTGTCGATGTTGAGGTCGACCAGGACCACGGACTGCCAGATGCCCAGGGCCACCGAGCCGGCCACCACCGGGAGCACGGTGTACGGGGCCAGGAACGCCGGGAGCACGTGCGAGCGGCCGTGGCCGCGCGATCCGTGCGCGTGCCGCCAGCGGTCATCGGCCGGCAGCACGTCGGCCAGCACCGCCAGCAGGTCCGTGTCGCTGCCCGCCCCGGTCTCGATCACCGCCAGCCCGGCCGTGGCGTGCGGCACGAACACGTGCAGCAGCCCGTCCCCGCCGCCCGACGCCTCGCGCGCGAACTCCTCGCAGGCGGCCGTGAGGTTGAACACGCCCTCGTGCCCGCCGGTGCGCACCTCGATCAGCTGTGTCTTCATGGGGGCTCAGCCTCCCGGGCTGGTTAGCTGCGCAGGTAGGACGCACCGTTCAGGTCGATGATGGTGCCGCTGGCCCACTCCGCGTCCGGCGAGGCCAGGTACACGACGGCGGCCGCGATCTCCGCGGGCCGGGCCACCCGGCCGAACGGGCTCTGGGCCCGGATCACGTCGCCGTCGGGGGAGGACAGCCGCTCGGCGGCCATGTCTGTCTCCACGAAGCCCGGCGCCACGGTGCCCACCGCGATGCCGCGCGGCCCGAGCGCCTTGGCCAGCGACTGGCCCATCGCGTTGAGCCCGGCCTTGCTCGCCCCGTAGGCGGGCTGACCGGGCTCACCGCGGAACGCGCCGCGCGAGGACACGTTGACGATCCGGCCGCCGGGGCGCATGTGCTGGACCGCGCACCAGGTGGCGTTGGCCGCGCCGATCAGGTTGACGCCCAGGGTGGCCTGCCAGGCTTCCTGCCACTCCTCGTAGGACACCTCGGTGATCGGGTGCGACTGGTAGATCCCCGCGTTGTTGACCAGCACGTCGATGCCGCCCAGCGCCTGCGCCGCCGCGTCCACCATGGCCCGCACCGCCGCAGGGTCGGCCAGGTCGGCCTGCACGACGACGTGCCCGTCGCCCGGCAGGCTGGCCCGTACCTTCTCGGCCAGCGCCGCCGAGTCCCGGTGGTGCACGGCCACCCGGTCGCCCAGCGCCGCGAACGCCTCGGCGGTCGCCCGGCCGATGCCGCGCGACGCGCCCGTGATCAGGATTGCCCGGTTAGTCACCCGTCGACCCTAGCGGGCGCCCCGCCCGGCCTCCCGCATCCGGGTGCTCCAGTCCGCCTCGGGACGTGGTACCAAAGGGGACATGATCGCGACCTGCTTGCCGGGGCCGACCCGCCCCGGCGACCCGCGGCGGCGGCCGTGACCCCCGGCAAGATCGCCGACCTGCCCACCCCGGCGCTGATCGTGGACCAGGCCGCGCTGGACGACAACATCGCCGTGATGGCCGCCGCGCTGCCCGGCGCGAGCCTGCGCCCGCACGTCAAGGCGCACAAGTGCACCAGCCTGGCCCGCCGCCAGGCCGCCGCCGGGCACTCCGGCTTCACCTGCGCCACCATCCGCGAGTGCGAGGGCATGGTCGCGGCCGGCCTCGGCGACGACCTGCTGCTGGCCAACGAGGTCCTCAACGCCGCCCGGCTCGGCGCCCTGGTCCGGGCCGGGGCCCGGATCACCCTGGCCGTGGACTCGCCGGAGACCATCGAGGCCGCGGCGGCCGGCGGCGTGAACGAGGTGGTCATCGACGTCAACGTCGGCATGCCGCGGTGCGGCTGCGAGCCCGGCGAGGCCGGGCGGCTGGCCGGACTGGCCGCCGGCCGGGGCCTGGCCGTGCGCGGGGTGATGGGGTACGAGGGTCACGTCGTCGGACTGGAGGACGAGGCCGACCGGGAGCAGCAGTGCCGGGTGTCCATGGAGCTGCCTGATGGCCGCGCACGAGGACGTGGGCGGCGACCTGATCTCGGCCGGCGGGACGGGCACCTTCGCCTGCAACACCTGGGCCACCGAGATCCAGGCCGGCTCCTACGCGCTGATGGACTCCGCCTACGGCCGCCTCGGCCTGCCGTTCCAGCAGGCCGTGTTCGTGCTGGCCACCGTGATCTCGGCCAGTCGCGAGTGGGCGGTCGCCGACGCCGGGATCAAGACCCTGGGCATGGACCACGGCAACCCGCACATCGCCCGGGCCAAGGTCTGGTTCTGCTCCGACGAGCACACCACGTTCTCGCCGCCGCGCCGGGTGGGGGACCGGGTCCGCCTGGTGCCCGGCCACGTCGACCCGACCATGGCCTACCACGAGCGGATCTACGTCTGCTCAGGCGACGAGGTCGTCGACGTCTGGCCCATCGACCTGCGCGGCTGGTAGGGCGAGCCCGGTGCCCGAGCTCTGGGAGCTCCTAGAGCTCGGCGGTCAGGCGGGCCGGATCAGGTAGTCAGGCGGGCCGGATCAGGTAGTCAGGCGGGCCGGATCAGGTAGCCGCCCAGCGACGGCTCCAGCAGGTCAAAGGCCCGCTCGGACTCCCGGGCTAGCACCTGGAGGATCTCGGCGCGCGGCTGGCCCGCCCGACTGCGGCGGCTGGCCTCGGCGCCCAGCACCCGGTGCGGCGCCGACAGCTGCGCCGCCACCACTCGCTGCTGGACCGTGTCCGTCCCGGTCTCGGCGGCGATGGCGTCGCTCAGGGCCCGCTCCCGCTGGGCCAGGATCTCCAGCCCCCGGCTGGTCAGCACCGGGCTGCCCTCGATCATCGCGGCGAACGCCGGGCTGGACAGTCCCAGCGTCACGTCGCCGCTGGCCACCGCGCTCGGCGTACTGCCGCCGGATCGCCGCCAGCAGGCTCTCGCCCGGCAGCCGGCCGGCGACCGCGTCGGCCAGGCTGGACACGATGCCCTCGGCGCGATCGAAGACCAGGTCCTCCTTGCGCGGGAAGTAGTTGGTGACGGTCATCTTGGCCACCCCGGCCGCCTGCGCCACCTGGGCGATGGTGACCGCGTCGAAGCCGTGCTCGACGAACAGCGCGGTGGCGATGTCCGAGATCGCCTGGCGGGTCTCCCGCTTCTTGCGCTCCCGCAGTCCGGTGGTCACGGATCCAGGATAGCAAAACTTATGCCGAGCACAAGATTATGTTTGACATAGAAGTTAGGACGAACCTAAAGTTAGGTCCATGCTTACCTGTGATGCAGACCTGGCCGTCAGCGACTCGGCTGCTCGCTCCTCCGCCCCGGAGCCCGATCAGCGCCGGCAGGTCGCCCGGTCGCTGGTGCCGCTGGTCGTCGACGTCGGGGTCCCCGTGGGCAGCTACTACCTGCTGCACGCCGGGCTCGGCCTGAGCCTGTGGCTGTCCCTGGCCCTGAGCAGCGTGGTGCCCGCCGGCCGGTCCGTGACCGGCCTGGTCGCCCGGCGGGAGCTGAACGTCCTGGCCCTGCTGATGCTGTTCGTCAACGTCGCAGGCATCGCGGTCAGCTTCGCCACCGGCGACCCGCGCCTGATGATCGCCAAGGACTCGGTGATCAGCAGCGTGATCGCCATCGCGATCCTGGTCTCGGTGGCCGCCCGGCGGCCGCTGATGACGGCCGGGCTGAAGCCGTTCCTGACCCGCGGCACCGCCGAGCGGACCGCCGCCTGGGACCGGCTGGCCGCCGGCTCGGCCCGGTTCCGCCGGCTGGAGGGGCTCTACAGCGCCATCTGGGGCGTGGCCCTGCTGGCCGACTGCGTGGCCCGGCTGGTGGGCGCGTTCACGCTGCCCGTGCCCACCATGGTCTGGCTCGGCACCGCGCTGACCGGCGCCGCCATCGGCGCCGCGATCACGGCCGGCGGCGCCGCCGCGGCGCCCATGCAGAAGCTGATCGAGACCGAGACCCGGACGGCGGCCACCGTGGCCGCCGCGGGCACCGCCGGCCGCTAGCCAGGGCCGCCCGCAGCGCCGCTGACCAGGCCAGGCACAATGCTGGTCATGCCGGACATACGCCTATCTGCCCCCGCCCGGCCGGTCCGCGACCTGGCCGACTCCTACGTCGAGGCGCTCGCCGACCTGGACCCGTTCCTGGCCACCCAGCTCGGCATCCGGCCGGGCGACGACCGCCTCCCGGACCTGTCCCCGGCCGGGCAGCAGGCCAGGGACGAGCTGGCCCGCTCAACGCTGGCCGCGGTCCGCGCCCGCCCCGCCCCTGCCGACAGCGAGGAGCGCCGGTGCGCGCGGCTGCTGACCGAGCGGCTGGAGTCCGGCCTGGACAACAGCGCCGCGGGGGAGCGCCTGAGCGACGTCTCCACGTTGTTCAGCCCGGTCCAGGCGGTTCGCGGGGTGTTCCTGCTGATGCCCGCGACCACCCCCGATGACTGGGCCGTGATCTGCCGTCGGATGGCGAGGGTGCCCCAGGCGCTGACCGAGTACCGTTATTCGCTCTCCGAAGGGCTGCGCCGGGGGCTGGTCGCCGCGCCACGCCAGGTCCGCACGGTCACCGCCCAGCTGGGTGACTGGCTGGCCGTCAGCGGCGGGGCGGGCTGGTTCGCGGCCTTCGCGGCCGGGGCCGAGGTACCCGCGGCGCTGCGGGCCGACCTGGACGCCGCCGCGGCCGGCGCGGCCGCCGCCTGCGCGGCGCTGCGCGACTGGCTGACCAGCGAGTACCTGCCGCGGTCCGAGGGGACCCCGGACGGGGTCGGCGCGGAGCGCTACCAGCGCGGCGTCCGCCGCTGGACCGGCGCTGACGTCGACCTGGCCGAGGCCTACGACTGGGGCTGGTCGGAGTACCGGCGGATCCGCCAGGAGATGGACACCGAGGCGCGGCACGTGCTGCCCGGCGCCGCCCCGCTCGAGGCCATGCGCTACCTGGACGAGCACAGCCCGGCGGTCGAGGGCGTCGAGCAGATCCGGCAGCGGCTCCAGCAGATGATGGACGACGCCGTCACCGATCTCGACGGCACGCACTTCGACCTCGCCGCGCCGCTCAGGAACGTCGAGGCCATGATCGCCCCGGTGGGCAGCGCGGCGGCGCCGTACTACTCGGCGCCGTCGCAGGACTTCTCCCGGCCGGGCCGGACCTGGCTGCCCACCCTCGGCCAGACCAGGTTCCCGGTGTGGAGCCTGTACAGCGTCTGGTACCACGAGGGGGTGCCCGGCCACCACCTCCAGCTCGGCCAGTGGACCTACCTGGCCGGGGAGCTGTCGGTGTTCCAGACCGGGGTTGGCAAGGTCAGCGCCTGCCTGGAGGGCTGGGCCCTGTACGCCGAGCGGCTGATGGACGAGCTCGGCTACCTGCGGCCCGCCGGCGCCCGGCTGGGCTACCTGGATGCCCAGATGCTGCGGGCCATCCGCGTCATCGCGGACATCGGCATGCACCTGGGCCTGGCCATCCCGGCCGACTCGCCGCTGGGCGCGGGGCAGACCTGGTCGGCCGGGCTGGCCGGGGAGTTCTTCCGGGCCCACAGCGGCCGCGACGCCGCGTTCATCGACAGCGAGATCGTCCGCTACCTGGGCGCGCCCGGCCAGGCCATCAGCTACAAGCTCGGCGAGCGGGCCTGGCTGGCCGGCCGCGCGGCGGCCAGCGCGGCCAGGGGCCCGGCCTTCGACCTCAAGGCCTGGCACATGGCCGCGCTGTCGCTCGGCTCGCTCGGGCTGGACGACCTGACCGACGAGCTGGCCCGGCTGTAGTCCGGCGGCGCGGGGGGCTCAGTCGCGGGGGGCTCAGGTGCGGGGGCTCAGTAAGGCCACTGGGTCGTGGCGGGGGAACGGCGGCGCAGGTCGTCGCGGATCTCGTGGCCCAGCTTGCGGGTCTCCCGCCGGTTCAGCAGCGCTCCGGCCGCGGCGCCGGTCAGCAACGGCCCGAGCGACAGCGCGCTGCGTCCGGCCCGGCTGATCAGCCGCCGCTCCAGCCGCCGCCGCAGCGGCGAGCCGATCGCGATGACCAGCCCGCCCGGGGCCAGGCCCACCCCGCGCCGGTGCGCCCACGAGTCCAGGTAGGCCATGGTGCGGTCGACCTTCGAGCCCTGCGGCCGCATCCCGTACACCTCGTGCAGCTCGGCGATGAGCTTGAGCTCGATGCCCACCAGGGCCAGGGTCTCCACGCCGATCTCGATCGGCGCGGCCGGCACCACCGGCAGCACCATCGCCGCGCCGACGGCCGCGCCGACGCTGGCCGAGGCCTTGGACGCCGCCTCGATCAGGATGTCCGCCAGCTCGTCCGGCGTCCGGCCGGGGAACTGGCCGCGCAGGGTGTCCGCGCTGCGCACCGGCAGCCGGGGCGCCATGGCGAGCACCTGCGTGGTCAGCCAGCGGCCGCCCGACCGCAGCCCGGCCCAGGCACTCCGCCCGCCCCGGCCCGCCAGCCGGGGGAGCGCCATCGTCAGCCGGCGCCGCCTTGGCTCGGTGTGCGCCTCGCTGATCTCCGAGGCCAGCTCGGCCACCCGTTCGGGCAGCAGGGCGTCGGCCCGGGCCTGATCGGCCGGGATCAGCTCGCCGCCGGGCCCGTCCTGGCCCGCGTAGCGCTCATCGCCATAGCCCCCGGCGCCGTAGCCCCCGGCGCCATAGTCGCGGCCGCCGTAATCCGCGGCGCCAGCGGTCTGGTCGTCGCTGGGCTGGCCAGAGCCGGGCTGGCCGTTCTGGGGCGGGGCGTATCCGGGCTGGCCGTTCTGGGGCTGGCCGTCACGCGGCCCCCCGTCTGCGGCAGAGTCGGCCCCGCGGCCGGACCTGGCCCGCCGCCGTCGTGGTCTTTCCATGCGCCTAGGGCTACCCGCACGCACCCCCCATAAGCAAACCGGCCAGCGGGTCAGGTCTGGTGGTTGAGGGCGCGGCGGGTGAGGACGCGGGCCAGGTGCTGGCGGTAGGCCCGGTCGGCGTGGATGTCCTCGCCGGGCGAGGTGCCCTCGGCGGCCAGCTCGGCCGCCTCGGCCACGCTGGCCCCGCCGGCCAGGGCCTGCTCGGCGGCCGTGGCCCGCAGCGGCACCGGGCCCATGTTGGCCAGCGCGATGCGGCCGTCGACCGCGGCCACGCCGACGATGGCCCAGTCGTTGGCCCGCCGGACGAACTTCTGGTACCCCCAGGGCTGGCCCGGTCGGCTCGGCACGCGCACCGCGGTGAGCAGCTCGTCGGGCTCCAGCGCGGTCTCGAAGTAGCCGGTGAAGAAGTCGTCCGCGGTCACCGTCCGGGTGCCGCCCGGCCCGGTCAGCTCCACCGAGCCGCCGAGCGCGACCAGCGCCAAGGGCAGGTCGGCGGCGGGGTCGGCGTGGGCCAGCGAGCCGCCGATGGTGCCCCGGTGGCGGATCTGGGGGTCTCCGACCAGCCCGGCGGCGCGGGCCAGCAGCGGCGCCCGCTCGCGGACCAGCGCGGAGGCGGCCAGGTCGGCGTGCCGTGTGGTCGCGCCGATGACCAGCTCGCCGTTCTCGCTGGTGATCCCGCTCAGCTCGGTCAGCCGGCCGATGTCGATGAGGACCTCGGGCGCGGCCAGCCGCAGCTTCATCATCGGCAGCAGCGAGTGCCCGCCGGCCAGCACCTTGGCGTCGTCGCCGTGCTCGCCCAGCAGGTCCAGGGCGTGGGCCGGTGACTGGGCGGCGATGTACTCGAACGGCGCGGGGATCACCGGGCCACCTCGGAGTCGGCCGCGTCGGCCACTTGCTGGTCGGCTTGCTGGTCGGCACCGGCGGCCGAGGCGGGCGGCTGGGTGCCGGCGCCCGCCTCGGCCGCCGACAGCACCGCGCGGATGATGTTGTGGTAGCCGGTGCACCGGCACAGGTTGCCCTCCAGGCCCTCGCGGACCTGGGTCTCGGTGGGATGCGGGTTCTCGGCCAGCAGGGCCGTGGCCGCCATCACCATGCCGGGGGTGCAGAACCCGCACTGGAGGCCGTGCTCCCGCCGGAACGCCGCCTGCACCGGGTGCAGCTCCCCACCCGCCTCCCCTGCCCCCTTCGTGCCCAGGCCCTCGGCCGTGATGACCGACATGCCCGCCGCCTGCACGGTCAGCACGGTGCACGACTTCACCGAGGTGCCGTCGAGCAGGACGGTACAGGCCCCGCACGAGGTGGTGTCACAGCCGACGTTGGCCGCCCGCAGCCCGAGGTGCTCGCGCAGGTAGTGCACGAGCAGCAGCCGCGGCTCCACGTCCGCCGACCGCGGCTCGCCGTTGACCGTGAGCTTGACCTGCATTACACGTTCTCCGATCCCGATGACTGACCAGTCTGCGCGGCCCGCAGCGCGGCCCATACCCGTCGCGAGCTGGTGGGCATGTCGACGTGCCGGACGCCCAGGTGCGCGACGGCGTCCACGACCGCGTTCTGCACCGCGGGCGTGGCGCCGATCGTCCCGGCCTCGCCGATGCCCTTGGCCCCGAGCGGGTTGTAGCTGGTCGGCGTGACCATGTCGGCCAGCTCGAAGCTCGGCACCTCGGTGGCGGACAGGAACGGGTAGTCGGCGAAGCTGGCCGTCAGCGGGTTCCCGTCGGCGTCGTAGACGAACTCCTCGCAGAGCGCCTGGGCCGCGCCCTGGGCGATGCCGCCGTGCCGCTGGCCCTTCGGCCAGCAGCGGGTTGAGCACGATGCCCGCGTCGTCCACGGTGATCAGGCGGCGCAGCACCACCTTGCCGGTCTCGGTGTCCACGTCGACCACGGCGACGTGGCTGCCGAACGGGTAGGTGGCGCCCGGCGCGCTGAACACCGCCCGCACCAGCAGCCGCTCGGTCTCGCGCCAGGGCGGCCAGCGGGACCGCCGCGTCCGGGTCGCCGGCCACCGCGAACGAGCTGCGCGAGACGTCGAAGACCAGGTCGGCCGGGCTGGCCTCCAGCTCCGCCGCGGCCCGCTCCCTGGCCACCTCGATCAGCTCCTGGGAGGCCTGCTGGACCGCGGCGCCGCCCTGCTGGAGGCTGCGTGACCCGCCCGTGCCGCCGCCCTGGGGCACCAGGTCGGTGTCGCCCCACTTGAGGGTGATCTTGTCGATGGGGATGCCCAGCTCCTCGCTGGCCAGCATGGCCCACGCCGTCTGATGGCCCTGGCCGTGCGGCGAGGTGCCGGTCAGGATGGTGGCGCTGCCGTCCGGGTGCACCTCGACGGTGGCGTTCTCGTTCGGCGGCCCGGACTCGTCGCCGCCGCCGGTGATCTCCACGTAGGAGGCCAGCCCGATGCCGAGCTGGACGACGTCACCGCGGGCCCGGCGCTCGGCCTGCTCGCGGCGCAGCTCGTCGTAGCCGGCCGCCTTCAGCACCAGGTCCAGCCCGGCCACGTAGTCGCCGCTGTCGTACAGCGCGCCGAAGGCGGTCTCGTGCGGCTCGGTGAACGGCGGCAGCAGGTTCAGCCGCCGGACCTGCGCCGGGTCCATCCCGATCTCGGCCGCGAACAGGTCCATGGCCCGCTCCAGCGCCGCCGTCGCCTCGGGCCGCCCGGCGCCGCGGTAGGCCCCCAGCGGCGTGGTGTTGGTGACCAGGGTGGTGGCGATGGCCTCGGCCCGGGGGATGTCGTAGGGGCCCGGCGCCATCAGGATGGTCAGCGACGGCAGGATCGCGCCCAGCCGCGGGTAGGCGCCGGCGTCCTGGAGGACCTCCAGCCGGTAGGCCAGCACGGTCCCGTCCCGCAGGCCGCCGATGGTCACGGTCTGCTCCTGGGCCCGGCCGTGCGTCATCGCGACCAGGTTCTCGAACCTGGTCTCGGTCCACCGGACCGGATGAGCCACCTCGCGAGCGGCCCACGCCGTCACGACGTGCTCGGGGTCGGCGCCGAACTTGGCCCCGAACGCGCCGCCCACGTCCGGGGTGATGACCCGGATCAGGGCCGGGTCCACGCCGAGCTGCCGGGCCAGCGCGCCCTTGGTGCCCTGGGCGCCCTGGTTGGGGATCCAGGCGGTCAGCCGCCCGTCCTCGCCCCAGACGGCGGCCGCGGCCCGGCTCTCCATCGGCGCCGGGGCGACCCGCTGGTTGACGATCGTCTGGCTGACCACCGCCTCGCAGCCGTCGAACAGGTCGGCTTGCAGCTTGTCGCGGTCGCCGAAGGTGCCGGCCACGTTGCTGCCGACCGACTCGAACAGCACTGTGTCGCCGGCCAGGGCGGCCTCGAATCCGATCACCGCGGGCAGCGGGTCGTAGTCCACGCTGACCAGCTCGATGGCGTCCTCGCCCTGGTAGGGCTCGCGGGTGAGCACGGCGGCCACGGCCTCGCCCACGAACCGGACCGTGCCGGTAGCCAGCGCGGTCTGCGCCATCTCCGGGTTGGTCATCCCCTTGCGGGGCGGCAGGGCGGCCAGGTCGGCGCCGGTGAACACGGCGACCACGCCCGGCGCCTCGAGCGCGGCACTGGCATCGATGGCGGTGATCTTCGCGTGCGCGATGGGGGAGCGGACGAAGAACAGGTGGTAGGCGCCGGCCAGCCGGTCGTCCACGACGTCCTCGGTGTACACGCCGCCGGTCGTCAGGAAGCGCGGGTCTTCCGTCCGCAGGACTCGCGTACCCAGGATGCTCACAGGATGCTCACCAGCGACCAGCTCCCCTCGGAACAGCGTGGCCGCTGTCGCAATTTGCGGCCGTGCACACGGGGCGACTCTACCCATGCGCGGGCCAACCCTGGCAATCTGGCCTGGCCAGATCGCGACCAGCATGATTAACAGGCCGGCCCGGGGCCAGTCGCGGGCGGGGGGCCGGCCACTCCGACGGCGGCCTGGCACCACTTCTCTCTCAGCCTGATCGGCACTTCTCTCTCAGCCTGATCGGCGACGGTGGGAAGAAGCCGGTCGCTCACCGGGTTGTGACCAGGGGGAAATCAGCTTTCGCGCCAGCCGCCCGGCTTGTTAGCATCGGCTGCTGCTGGCGATCAAGATCGGAGTTCTAGGTGTTCTCGCGTGCGCCCGTGCGCCGCCTGTCGGGCGTGCTGCGGCGTCTTCCTGTCCTCGGTATCCGTGACTTCCAGGTCCTGCTGGCCGACCGCCTGCTGGCCCCGGCCGCGTTCGCGTTCTCGCTGGTCGGCGTCTCGTTCGCGGTGCTCGACACGACCAGGTCGACGGCCGACCTGTCCTACGTGCTGGCCGCGCAGATCGTGCCGTCGCTGATCTTCACGCTGGTCGGCGGGGTCATCGCCGACCGGATCAGGCCGCAGCTGGTGATCATCGCGGGCAACCTGATGATCGCCCTGGGCGAGGGCGCGTTCGGCATCCTGGTCCTGGCCGGTCACCCCCGGCTCTGGCAGATGATCTTGCTGGAGACCGTGACCGGCACCGGCATGGCCATCTTCTACCCGGCGTCCCAGGCGCTGCTGCCGCGGCTGGTGCCCGGCCGCCTGCTCCAGCAGGCCAGCGCGATCAGCCGCCTGGCCATGAACGGCGGCCAGATGGGCGGCGCGGTGCTGGCCGGCCTCTCCGTCGCGGTCCTGGGGCCGGGCTGGGCGCTGGTGACCTGCGGCGCCGGCACGCTCGGCACGGTGCCGCTGATGCGCACCCTGCGCGTGGTAGCGCACGAGCGGACCGGTGACAGCGGCATGCTGCGCGACCTGCGCGACGGCTGGGCCGAGTTCCGCTCGCACACCTGGCTGTGGGCGATCGTGGCTCAGTTCGGCTTGATCCTGATGGCCTGGTACGGGGCGTTCCAGGTGCTCGGGCCGGTGGTGGCCCGCGAGCACCTGGGCGGCGCGGCGGCCTGGGGCGCGATCACCGCGGCCGAGTCGGTCGGGCTGATCATCGGCGGGTTCGTCTCGCTCAAGTTCACCCCGCGGCGGCCTATGCGGTTCATCGCGGCGATCGGCGGCGCCATCGCGATCTCGCCGCTGTCCCTGGCCGGCCCGTGGCCGCTGCTGGCGATCTGCCTGGCATCGCTGGGCCTGGGCATCACCATGGAGATCATGATGGTGCAGTGGACCGTGGCGCTGGCCCGGAACATCCCGCCGGAGAAGCTGGCCCGGGTGTCGTCTTACGACGCGCTGGGCTCGGTCATGGCCATGCCCGTGGGCGCGGTGCTGGCCGGCCCCATCGCCGCGGCGGTGGGCGTGTCCGCCACCCAGTACGGCGCCGCCGCGCTGATCCTCGTGGTCTCCGCGCTGGCTCTCATCCCGCGCGACGTCCGCCAGATGCGCGCCGACCACGCCCTGCCGCCCGCCACCGCAGCAGTAGTGAGCACGCTGGAGTCGCCGCGGCCGAAGGCCGCGGCGACTCCAGCCGAGGTGGCGGAGCTGGCGGGCCTGCCCGAGGCGCTCGCTGACGCCGAGGCCATTCCGGCCGAGGCGGCGGTCGCCGTGTCGTCGGCCACGTACAGCCGATAGTCGCTGTACGTGGCCGACGCTGGCGGCTACTTGAAGCGCGTGTAGACGTCGCGCCCGAACGAGTGCACCTGCGGCTGCTTAGCGTCGCCCAGGTGGGCCAGCCCGAACAGGTCCTCGATGCTGCGCAGCAGCGAGTAGTGGTTGTAGGGCACCTTGCTGACCGTGCCCGGCCGGATGAACCTGGACAGCAGCACGGCGCCGACCCGGCCGCCGCCCGGCCCGTACAGGCCCGGCTCGTTGACGTTCGGGTGCGACGGGTCGTCGAAGCCCAGGCCGTCCTTCTCGCCGCAGCAGGCGGTGGCGTCCGTGTCGTCGCCCGACTCGTCGAAGGTCACCACGATGAGCCCGCCCGCCTTATAGGCCGGGGACTGCGTGATCCGCGGGATCCACACCTTGAGGAACCGGTTGGCCTGCGGCAGCCCGCCCTTCGCCCCGTTCTGGCAGCGCGGGGTGTCGTGCGCGTCGGCACAGGTGTCCGGCGTGATGAAGGAGTAGCTGGGCGTCGCCGACAGGTGCTTCAGGCTGCCCGCCAGCGGCCGCAGGTCGACCACGTGCGCGTCGCAGTAGGCCTGGTTGCCGATGATCGAGTGGAAGTACACGAACGGGTCGTGGCGGGTGGCGTAGCTGTCGTTCGCCGGGCCGGTGGTGTCGGTGAGGTCAATCTTGTTGAGCGGCGGGTGCCCGCACGCCGGGCCGTGCGCCGTGCGGGTGGTGCCGTCGCGGTGCGGGTCGATGCCCATGTTCTGCTCGTAGGCCCGCCAGGTCAGGTGCCTGGTGGTGAGCTGGCTGGCGATTGTGCGCACGTACCTCGGGTAGACGCAGCCGTCGCCCGACAGCTGGCCGTCCTTGGTCCACTTGTCGAAGTTCTCGCCGCCGAACTGGATGAACTGCTCGAAGTACTCGCAGTCCTGGCCGGTCTGGTAGTCCGGCGCCTGGCCGGAGATCTGCGCGATGTAGTTGTCCAGGCTGTCGTGGCCGATGCCGTAGTAGTTGCTCAGCAGCGCGCCCCGGGACGGCAGCGTCCTGGTCAGGTACGGCGCCTGCTTGCGCCCCGTCTTGCCGAACGTGAAGCCGAACGACTCGTTCTCCAGGTCGATGATCCAGACATGCCGGATCGGCGGCACGGTGGCCCGCGCGGCGCGGCCGGGCGGCGGGCCGGGCGGTCGCGGCGCCGTGGGCGCCGTGCGCGCTGAGCACGCTGTGCGCGCTGTGCGCCGACGCCGGCGCGACCCCGGCCCCCAGGGTGACGATGACGGCGATCCCCGCGGCGGCCGCCGCGAGCCGGCGGCGAGCTAGCAAAGCCTTGAGCACGAGCCCCTCCTCAACTCCCGGTCGAGAAAGCCCGGTGACCACGTGCGTCACCCGGGCATCGGCTGAACGGTAGTTCAGGAGGGTGCCGTCCGGGCGTCCGCCCGGCGAGGGCCCGGCGAACGTGTGGTGAACCACGCGACCGAGCCTGATCGGCAGCCCGGCGTGCTACCCGGAGCAGGTTCCCGATCGCGGGTTCCATCGTTGCTCGTAGTGCTGTGCGCTGGGCGGCGGGCCCGGCAGCGGCTCGGCTTCGCGGTTGCGGAGGCCATCGAGGGTGAGGGCGAGGAGCCGCTGACGGACGGCGTGGTCCTCGGTGCCCGGTGCTGCGGGACCATGCCTGCCGAAGGCCTCGATCAGCCAGGCGATGTCGAGCGCGGTGGCATCGGCGCGCAGGGTGCCCTGGCGGTGGGCGCGGCTGACAAGTCGATCGAGCAGGTCGCGGCCGTGCCTGCTGGTCTCCCACATCTGCGGTGTGGTCTGGATGGAGCCGGCCAGCGGGGCCAGCGCGCCGGTGCCCTGGGCGACGCAGGCGCGCACGTAGCTGACCAGCCCGGTCCACGCGTCCGTTGCGGCGAGCGCGGCCTGGGCGGCTTCGATCGACTGTTCCATGGCTTGGATGCACAGGTGTCTTAGCAGGTCAGCCTTGCTGCCGTAGCGGCGGTAGAGGCTCCCCATGCCGACTCCGGCGCGCTCGGCGATCGCGGCGACCGTCGCGTCGGCACCGTGCTCGGCGAAGACCTCCCTGGCCGCGTCGAGCACGCGCCGGTCGTTGCGCTCGGCTTCGGCTTGTCGTCCTCGTAGGGTCCTGCGCTCCGGCTGGGCCATGACGACCAGTCTACGTCGTCCGGAGCGAAACGCTCCGATAGCATGAGGCTTGAACGGAGCGATTTGCTCCGAAAGAAGCAGGAGGTGATGAGGGTGCGTGCTGTGGTGCTGGCGGCGTTCGGCCCGCCGGGAAACCTCGCCGTAGCCGAGGTGCCGGATCCAGTGCCGGGACCGGGCCAGGTGCTGGTCGACGTCCACCTCGCGAGCATCACGTTCGTGGAGACTCAGGTGCGCGCGGGCAGCCCCCCGAATCCGGCGATGCTGCCGCGGCTGCCTGCGGTTCTCGGAAACGGAGTGGGCGGCGTCGTGGCGGCGGCCGGCGCGGGGGTGGCCCCGGCCATGGCGGGCCGCCGGGTGATAACCGCGACCGGCGGCTCCGGCGGTTACGCCGAGCGCGCGGTGGCCGACGCCGCCGGGCTGGTCGATGTCCCCGAGGAGCTCAGCCTGGCCGATGCGGTAGCGCTGCTGGCTGATGGGCGGACTGCCGTGGGGCTGGTGCGGGCGGCGGGGCTGCGGGACGGGGACACCGTACTGATCGAGGCCGCGGCCGGCGGTGTCGGGAGCCTGCTGGTGCAGCTGGCTCGCAATGCCGGTGCGCGCGTAGTCGCCGCGGCGGGGGGCCCGCGCAAGGTCTCGGTGGCCAGGGAACTGGGCGCCGACAGCGCAGTGGACTACACGATCCCCGGCTGGGACGGCCAGGTCCGGGCCCAGGCAGGACCCGTTGACGTGGTCTTCGACGGCGTCGGCGGGCCGGTCGGCCAGGCCGCTGTGAGCCTGCTCAGGGACGGCGGCCGGTTCTGCGCCTACGGCATGGCCAGCGGGTCGTTCACCAAAATCCCCGAAGAGGAGACGGCCCGCCGCGGCATCGCGGTGATCCGCGGGGCGCCGGTGAGCCCGCCGCAGATGCGCGAGCTGACCACGGCCGCCCTCGTCCAGGCCGCGGCCGGCCACCTGAAGCCGCTGATCGGCCAGGCGTTCCCGCTGGAACGCGCGGCCGATGCCCACGCCGCTATCGAGGCCAGGGCCACCGTGGGGAAAACCCTGCTGCTCGCGCGCGAGACCGCCGACCTGCCGGAAGCCGAGGATGCGCGGTGAGCCCGGCTGTCGTCTACGCGACGAGCTCGGCCGCTCCGGTGAACGCGGCCCACAGCCGGGCGTAGCTGCCGCCGCGCTCCAGCAGCTCGACGTGGGTGCCGATCTCGGCGACCCGGCCGCCGTCCATGACCACGATCCGGTCGGCCTGGGCCGCGGTGGTCAGCCGGTGCGCGACCAGCAGCGTGGTCCGCTGGGCGGCCAGCTGCTCGGTGGCCCGGTTCACCTCGGCCTCGGCGGCCAGGTCCAGGGCCGCGGTGGCCTCGTCGAGCAGCAGGATCGCCGGGTCCACCAGGTAGGCCCTGGCCAGGGCGATGAGCTGGCGCTGCCCGGCCGACAGGTTGCGGCCTCGCTCGGCCACCACGTGGTGGAATCCGCCGGGCAGGCGGGCGATCATCTCGATCGCCCCGACGCCGCGGGCCGCCGCCTCCACTTCCGCGTCGCTGGCGTCCGGCCGGCCGTAGGCGATGGCGTCGCGGACCGTGCCCGCGAACAGGTACGACTCCTGCGGCACCACGCCGAGCTGGCGCCGGTAGCCGGGCAGGTCGAAATCGCGGACGTCGGTGCCGTCGATGAGCACCCGGCCCGAGGTCACGTCGTAGAACCGGGCGATGAGCTTGACCAGGGTGGACTTGCCGGCCCCGGTCTGCCCGACCAGGGCGACCGTCTCGCCGGGCGCGATGGTCAGGCTGACCCCGCCGATGGCCTCGGTGCGCGCGCCGGTGTAGCCGAAGTGCACGTCGCGCAGTTCGATGCCGCCGCGCAGGCGGGCGGGCCGGACCGGGCGGGCCGGCTCCGGGGTGCTGGTCGGCGTGCGCAGCAGGCCCTTGATCCGCTGCAAGCCCACGTTGGCCTGCTGGTAGCCGTCGAAGACCTGGGACATCTGCTGCACCGGGGCGAACAGCGAGTCCACCCAGAGCAGGTAGGCGATCAGGCTGCCGGTGGTCAGCACCCCGCTGCGGATCTCGCTGCCGGCGGCGAACAGGATGATCGCGCCCCCGATGGTGGACAGCGCCTGGACGAACGGGAAGTACAGCGCGATCATCCGCTGGGCCCGCAGCCGGGCCACCCGGTAGGCGCCGCTCAGCCCGGCGAACCGGTCGGAGTTCACCTGCTCGCGCCGGTAGGCCTGGGCCACCCGCAGGCCGGCCACGTTCTCCTGGAGGTCGGCGTTGACCATGCTGACCCGCTCCCTGGCCTCCGAGTACGCCCGCGAGGACTTCTTGCGGAACACGATCGTGGCCACGACCAGGAACGGCAGGATCGTGGCCAGGGCCAGGCCCAGGCGCAGGTTGATGAAAAGCATCAGGGCCAGCACCACCACGAAGGTGAGCAGCGAGTTCACCATGGTGATCAGGCCGGTCTGGAAGAACGAGGACAGGGCGTCCACGTCCGTGGTCATCCGGGTCATGATCCGGCCGGTCAGCTCGCGCTCGTAGAAGTCCAGCCCGAGCCGCTGGAGCTGGGCGAAGATCTTCACTCGCAGCGTGTACAGCAGCCGCTCGCCGTTGCGGCCGACCACGATGGTCTGGGCCCAGTTGATGCCCCAGTCGGCCAGCACGATGCCCAGGCCGATCGCCGAGACCAGCGCGATGGCCTGGAACCGGGCCTGGAAGCTGAGCAGGTGCCGCTCGACGCCGTTGTCGATCCCGCCCCTGACCAGCAGTGGCATGACCGTGCTGGCCAGTGCGTCGAGGCCGTCCAGGACCAGCCCGATGATCAGCGCGATGGCGAACGGCCGCAGCAGCCGGCGCAGCGTGAAGTGGGTGTCCGGCGCCCGGGCGAAGGACTCGTCCACGTCCGGGGTGTCGTCGGCCGGCCGCAGCGCGTCGACCTTGGCCAGCAGCTCAGGCGACGCCGGTATGCCGTCCAGCCAGCCGCCCGCGGTGGCGGCGCCCGCCCCGGCTCCGCCGCGACCGGCGGCGCGGGCCCCGCCCAGGCCCGCGCTCAGGCTGCCGCGGCCGATCCCGGCCGCGGCCGTAGTGGCCAGCTGCGCGCTGGCCACGGTGGACGAGGCCCGGTCGCCTGCCTCGTCCGCCCGGTCCGGCCACAGGCTCGGGGTGATCTGCCCCGGGGCCGGCCGGGTTCGGCAGGCGGCAGCGGTCTGGGCGGCCTCATGTTGATAGGTGGAAAGCTCGCCGGCATCCACGCCCTCGGCGTCGTCGCCGGGGCCCGACAGCAGCAGCCGGTACAGCGAGCAGCGCTCGGTCAGCTCCTCGTGCGTGCCCAGGTCGACCAGCCGGCCTTCGTCCAGCACCGCGATCTGGTCAGCGAGCTGCAGGGTGGACCGGCGGTGGGCGATGAGCACGGTGGTCCGGCCGGCCATCACCCGGCGCAGCGTGCCGTGGATCTGCGCCTCGACCTTGGCGTCGATGGCCGAGGTGGCGTCGTCCAGGACCAGGATGGCCGGGTCGGTGATCAGCGCGCGGGCCAGCGCCACGCGCTGGCGCTGGCCGCCGGACAGGGTCAGGCCCTGCTCGCCGACGACGGTGTCGTAGCCATCGGGCAGCCCGAGGATGAACTCCTCGGCCTCGGCGGCCCGTGCCGCCGCGACGATCTGCTCCTGCGTGGCCTCCGGCCGGCCGTAGGCGATGTTGGCCCGCACGCTGTCGGAGAACAGGAAGCTCTCCTCCATGACCAGCCCGATGGCGGCGCGCAGCGAGTCCAGCGTCAGGTCGCGTACGTCGTAGCCGCCGACCCGGACCGCGCCGGAGCGCACGTCGTAGAACCGGGGGAGCAGCAGCGAGATCGTGGACTTGCCCGAGCCCGAGGTGCCGACCACGGCCAGCGTCTGGCCGGCCCGGACCCGCAGCGACAGGCCGTTCAGCACCGGCTCGGAGGGCACGTAGCCGAAGTGCACGTCGTCCAGCTCGACGTCCTTGCTGCCCGCGGGCAGCTGCCGGGCGCCGGGCTTCTCGCTCAGCACCGGGCGGGAGTCGATGACCTCGAACACCCGGATGACGCTGGCCCGTGCCTCCTGGCCGATCGTGATCAGGCCGGTGAGCGCGCGGACCGGGTTGACCATCTGGGCCAGGTAGGAGGAGAAGGCCAGGAAGGTGCCGAGGGTGATCTCGCCCTTGATGGCCATCCAGCCGCCCAGGGCCAGCACGCCGACCTGGCCCAGGGCCGGGATCGCCGCCAGCGCCGGGCTGAACCGGGCCATCAGCCGCACGGTCCGCACCCGCATGGCGTACAGCACCTGGCTGACGCCCTCGAGCCGCTCGATCTCCTGCTCTTCCTGACCGAAGCCCTTGACCACCCGGACGCCGGTGACCGCGCCCTCAACCGCCCCGGCCACCTCGCCGGCCTGCTGCTGCGCGGCCCACGAGGCCGGGAACAGCCGGCGGCGGGAGGCGATGGACAGCACCAGCAGCACCGGGCCGACGGCCAGCGCGATCGTGGTCAGCAGCGGCGACAGGAAGAACATGACGATCAGCGACAGCACGAACAGCAGCGCGTTGCCGATCAGCATGGGCGTCATGCCGAGCAGGCTCTGGATCATGTTCAGGTCGGAGATCGACCGGCTCACGATCTGGCCGGTGTGCAGCTGGTCCTGCCGGGCGCCGTCCAGCCGGGTCAGCGACCCGAACAGGTCGGTGCGCAGGTCATGCTGCACGTCCAGGGACAGCTGGCCGCCGCGGTAGCGGCGCAGGTACACGCCGACGAAGCTGACGGCCGCCGCGACCAGCAGCAGCGTTGCGCCGGGCCAGATGGGCTGGTGGTGGGTGACGATCGCGTTGTCGATGATGTCCCGCTGGATCAGCGGGATAACGGTAGTGACCAGCGTGGCCACGACCGAGGCGCCGACGGCGACGATGGTCAGCCGCCGGTGCTGCCAGCAGTATCCCGCCAGCCGGCGTAGCCAGCGATCCTTGACGGGCGCGCTGGCGGCGCCGTCGGGCGCGCTGGCGCCGCGGTCGGGCATGCGGGCAGCGCGGTCGGGCATGCGGGCAGCGCGGGCCGGCCGTGCGGGCCGGAAAGGCAGCCACCTCATGAGCGTCCCGCGATGGCTGCCGGGGTCGCCTGGACCTCGGGAACCTGGGTGTCGGGGATCTGGGTCTCGGCAATCTGGGTCTCGGGAACCGGCGCGCAGGCGGCCCGCGGCCGGGTCCGGCACAGCTCGTCCAGCGCGGTGCTGATCAGCCGCAGGTCGGCCCGGATCCGCTCGCCGTCGCCGGTCAGCTCGAACAGCCGGGCCGTCCAGTCGCTGTAGGCGGCGTCGGCGCGCTGCACCGCAGCGCTGCCCGCCTCGGTCAGGTGCAGCCGGACCACACGGCGGTCGCCGGCCTCGGTCTCCCGCCGGGCCAGCCCGGCCGCGACCAGGCTGTCGGCGATGGCCGTCAGCGTCGGCTTGGCCACCGCGAGCCGCTCGGCCAGCCGGGCCGAGCGCTCCCCGCCCGCGCCGGCCAGCTTGAGGATCCGGTACTGCTGCGGGCTCAGCCCGGCGTCGACGCGCTCCAGCGCCCGCGCCATCCGCATGATCACGAGCACGTCATCGGGGTCTGCGGCACCCAGACGTCTCCTTAGTACGAAGCTCTTACTGTTCGCTACCCTAACAAACTTGGCGCGGTGCCTGTTCCGGCGCCGCAGCCCCAGGATCAGCTGGCCCGGGCCTTGGCGATGGTGGCCCGGGCCCGGGCCGCGCGGACGGCCGCCGACAGGTTGGCGATGTCGTAGGCGCCGTGGTGGCGCATGCCGTTGATGAAGAACGTAGGCGTGCCCGACACCCCGCTCAGGTCGGCCGAGTCCTCGTCGCTGGCGATCTTGCTGGCGCCCTTGTGGTGGCGCAGGTCGTCGCTGAACTTGTCCACGTTCAGGCCCAGCTCGGCCGCGTAGCCGCGCAGGTCCCTGGCGGTCAGCGCGCCCTGGTGCTCGAGCAGCAGGTCGTGCATCTCCCAGAACTTGCCCTGCCGGGCCGCGGCCTCCGAGCCCTCGGCGGCCAGCTGGGCGTGCGGGTGCACGTCGGTGAGCGGGAGGTGCCGCCAGACGTAGTGGACGTCACCGTAGTCGGCCAGCAGCTCGCGGATGACCGGCTCCGCCTCACCGCAGTAGGGGCACTCGAAGTCGCCGTACTCGACCACGGTCACCGGGGACTTCTCCGGCCCGCGCACGTGGTCGAGGTTCATCTCGACCGGCACGGCCAGGTCGATGATCGTCTCGGCGGTGCCCAGCAGGGCCCGGATCCGCAGCCGCCGGGGGAGCAGCGCGGTCACCCGGAACACCAGCCAGGTGATGGCGGACGCGCCCAGGGCCGCCGACAGGATGCCGATCTTGGCCTCCTCCAGCTCCAGGCCGTGGAAGGCCAGCGAGGAGATCAGCAGGGACACGGTGAACCCGATCCCGGCGATGGTCCCGGCGCCGGTGACGGCGGCCCAGCCGACCGGCGGGCGGATCCCGCCCCGGCTGAGCCGTTGCAGCAGCCACGCCGAGCCGACCGTGCCGATGGGCTTGCCGACCACGTAGCCGATCAGGATGCCCCACGTGATCGGCGAGCTGAAGGCCCGGCCCAGGGTGGTGCCGCTGACCGAGACGCCCGCGTTGGCCAGGGCGAACAGCGGCACGATGACGTAGCTGGTCCAGGGGTGGTAGATCTGCTGGAGCCGGGCGTTGGGGGAGATCGCGGTGCGGACGACATCGCGGGCCGACTGGGCCAGCTCCGCGGTGGGCTGCTCGCGGAACCGGCGGAACACCTCGGTGGCCAGCTCCAGGTCCCGCCGCGCGGCCGGGTAGGCCTCGGTGGCCAGCCCGATCAGCAGGCCGACCACGATCGGGTCCACGTCGGCCTTGAAGAACGCCACCCAGGCGCCCGCGCCCAGCAGCGCGTAGACCGGGCCGTTGCGCAGGTCCCAGCGGCGCAGCACCAGGGCCACCAGCAGCAGGGCCACGCCCACCACCAGCGGCGGCCAGGTCAGCGGTCCGCTGTAGACGAACGCGATGATGGCGATGCCGACCAGGTCATCGACGATGGCGAAGGTCAGCAGGTAGGTGCGCACCCGGTCGGGCAGGTGCCGGCCGACCAGCGCCAGCATGCCCAGCGCGAACGCGGTGTCGGTGGACATCGCCGCGCCCCAGCCGTGAGCGCTGCCCTGGCCCGCGTTGATGGCCAGGTAGATGGCGATCGGCACGATCATCCCGCCCAGGCCCGCGACCAGCGGCAGGGCCAGCCGCCGCCGTTCGCGCAGTTCGCCCATGTCGAACTCGCGCCGTGCCTCCAGCCCGGCGACCAGGAAGAAGAACGCCATCAGCCCGGAGTTGACCCACTTGCGCAGGTCCAGGGTGAGGTCCAGGGTGCCCGCGTGGATGGACAGCTCGGTGTGCCACCAGGCCTCGTAGCCCGACGGGTCGAGGTTCGCCCAGCCCAGCGCGGCCAGCGTGGCGATGAGCAGGATCGCCGCGCTGCCGGTCTCCGTGCGCACGAACTGCCGCAGCGGCGTCTCCAGGCTCCGCGCCCAGGACGTGGTGCCGGAGAACAGTGACGCCGGTGACAGCGGCTCGGCCATGAGGCCAATTCTCCCAGCTAAGCCCGGCCAGGGCCGGGCGGCGGTGACCCCGGCGCGCCGGGGTCACCGGCGGCGTCCTGGCGGCGTCGTGCCGGCGTCGTGGCGGTGGCTGGTTCCGGCTGTCAGGTCAGCATGACGCAGAACTCGTTGCCCTCGGGGTCGGTGAGCGTCACGTGCCCGGCGTAGCGCCCGGCGACCCGGGCGCCCAGCCCGGTCAGCCGGTCGATCTCCCGCTCCGGCTCGGCCGCGGTCAGGTCGAGGTGCAGCCGGTTCTTGACCCGCCGGGGCTCGGGCACGCGCTGCAAGAACAGCCGCGGGCCGGGCCCGATCACCAGCACCGTCGGGTCGTCCTCGATGTCGAGCACGCCGATGGAGCGGAGCCGGGCCAGCTCCTCCTCGTCGTAGGGCGCCACTGCGTAGCCGTCCAGCGCCGCGGCCCAGAACCGGGCCAGCGCGGCCGGGTGAGCGCAGTCCACGACGATGTCGCGCAGGCTAGCCATGACGCCCATTGTCCCGGCCGGGCCGCCCCGGTGGCATCGGAATTAACCGCCGCCGGTCCGGAGTTGCGGACAGCATGACGACTATCGGATTCATCGGCAGCGGGCATATCGGAGGCACGGTCGCGCGGCTCAGCGTGGCCGCCGGGCACTCGGTGGTGCTCAGCAACTCGCGCGGGCCCGACACCCTGAAGGAGCTCGTCGCGGAACTCGGCCCGCGGGCCAGCGCCGCCACCGGCGCCGAAGCGGCCGCCGCGGGCGACCTGGTGGTGGTCTCGATCCCGCTGCGGGCCTACGCCAGCGTCCCGGCCTGCCCGCTGGCGGGCAAGGTCGTCATGGACACCAACAATTACTATCCGCAGCGCGACGGCCAGATCGCCGAGCTCGACAGCGGCGCCCTGACCAGCAGCGGCCTGCTCCAGCGGCACCTGGCCGGCGCGGCCGTGGTCAAGGTCTTCAACAACATCTTCTACAAGCACCTGCTGTCGCTGGCCCGCCCGGACGGCGCGGCCGACCGCACGTTCCTGCCCATCGCCGGCGACGACCCGGCCGCGCGGGCCGCGGTGACGGCCTTCCTGGACTCCATCGGCTACGGCGCGGTGGACGGCGGCCCGCTGGCCGAGAGCTGGCGCCAGGAGCCGGGCACGCCGGTGTACGGGCCCCCGTACGGCGCGTTCGAGAATGAGGCGGGCACGCCCGCCAGTGAGGCCGTGATCAAGGAGGGGCTGGCCGCCGCCCGGCGGTAACCACCGCCCGGTCCGGTAACCCCTGTCGCCGCCCCCCGTTACTCGACCAGCTCCGGGTCGACGCCGCCGAGGTCCGCCGAGGCCAGGTCGACGAGCTGGTCCTCGCTCCAGGTCAGCTCGCCGCTGCGCAGCTCGTCGATCAGGCCGGTGATCCAGGTCAGCTCGGCCGCCGTCATCGCGCGCCGGTACTCGTCGTCCAGCAGCACCACCCGCGGCAGGCGGGCCGAGTGGCGCGGCAGCTCTTCCTCGAGCTCGGTCAGCCTGCCCCGCAGGACCTCCGCGCGGCGGGCCAGCGCCGCCTCGGCGGCCTGCGGCGTGAGCAGCATGGCGAACGAGAGCGCCGCCGGGAACTGCGGGAACTCCCGGCGCGGCGCGGCCAGCATCTCGGTCAGCCAGTCCCGGACCGCCGCCCGCCCCTCGTCGGTCAGCTGGTAGACGGTGCGCTCGGGGTACTGGAAGCTCCGCTCGCTGTGCCGGATGGTGACCAGGCCGCCCTCTTTCATCCGGGCGATCGTCTTGTACAGGTTGGCCCGCTGGCCGACGTTGATGACCTGGTCCTTGCCCCACAGCCTGATCAGGCGCTGCATGCCGTAGGGGTGCAGCGGTCCTGCGATCAGCAGGCTCAGCACGGCCAGTCCCAGCGGTGACGGGCGGACCTTCGCCCCTTCGTCCTCCATGCTGCCCAGGCTACTAGTTCCGGCGGAACTAGTGCGGCGGTGACTAACGGCCAACGGTGATGCATCCCTGCTCAGCGCCGGTTCCCGCCCAGCTGTCTAGCGGCACTCCAGTCCCGCCTGTCACAGCAGCCCATAGCGCACCTGACCGGAGTGCGTGCCGAGCGACCCCGAACGTCGTGGTTGTTGCTGTCACGTCACTGGAGCGACGTGGTTGTTGCAGCCACGTCGCTGGGCGGGGTGGATGGGCCGGCAGCGGCGGAGCACGACGCGCTGGTGGAGTGCATCTCTAGTTTCCTGGATACTAGTTTCTGAGAAACGCGTTTACTTGCAACTAGTTTCCAGGCTACTATGCGATTCGAGTAACTACGCGAGTCGAGGAGACGACATGACAGCGAGAGCGCAAGCGAGAGCGCAGGACGGCACAGGACCAGCTCCGGCCGCCGCGGAGCGGGCCACGCCACTGCTGGAGGCCCGCGGCCTGACGGTCAGGTTCGGCAAGGTCACCGCGCTGGACGGGCTGGACCTGGTCGCGCCGCCCGGTGAGGTGCTGGCCATACTCGGGCCGAACGGGGCGGGCAAGACCACGTTCGTGCGGACGGTGGCCACGCTGGTCCGGCCGGCCAGCGGGGAGCTGCGGGTGCTGGGCGCGAACGTGACCAGGGACCCGATGGCGGTCCGCCGCGACATCGGCCTGGCGGGCCAGTTCGCGGCGGTGGAGCCGGCCATGACCGGCCGGGAGAACCTGGAGCTGACCGCCCGGCTGTTCGGCCACCGGGGCCAGGCCGCGCGTCAGGCGGCGACCGCGGTGATCGACCAGCTCAGCCTGGGCCCGGTCGCGAACCGGCGGACCAGCACATACTCGGGCGGCCAGCGGCGGCGGCTGGACCTGGGCGCGAGCCTGGTCGGCGCGCCGCGGCTGCTGCTGCTCGACGAGCCGACGACCGGGCTCGACCCGGCCAGCCGGCGCGAGGTCTGGGACGCGGTGCGCGGCCTGGTCGCGGCGGGCACGGACGTGCTGCTGACCACGCATTACCTGGACGAGGCCGACGAGCTGGCCGACCACGTGGTGGTCATCGACCACGGCCGCGCGATCGCCGCGGGCACGCTGAGCGAACTCAAGGCCAGCACCGGCGGCACGGTTATCGAGGTCGCGGTGGCCGACGAGGCCCGGCTCGGCGCGGCCGGCGCCGTCCTGGAGCGGGTCACGGCCAGCCCGCCGCGGTTCGACCCGGCCGGCCGGCGGGTCAGCGCGCAGGCGGCGAGCGGGACCCGCGAGCTGGCCGCGGTGATCAGCGCCCTGGACCAGGCCGCGATCGGGGTCGATGAGGTCGGCGTGCGCCGGCCCACGCTCGACGAGGTCTTCCTGACCCTTACCGGCAGCCACGCCAGCGAGCCCCAGACGGCGACCGCTGGCCAGTCCCAGAACGGGAGCACCCGATGACCACGACCCACGTCATGACCACACCCGCGGCCATCACCCGCCCGGCCCGTCCGCCGTCGGCGGCCGGGGCCGCCGCGCAGGTCGCGCGCCGGGCCCTGCTGAAGTACCTCCGGACCCCGAGCCTGAGCGTGATGGCCGTGGTCCAGTCGGCGATGTTCCTGTTCAGCTTCAGGTACGTGTTCGGCGGGGCCATCCAGGCCGGTGCCACGACCTACGTCAACTACCTGGTGCCCGCCTATGTCGCCTCGATCGTGCTGTTCACCGGGGGCGGCGTCTCGGTCGCGGTGGCCGAGGACAAGGCCCAGGGGTTCACCGACCGGCTGCTGTCCCTGCCGGTGCCGCGGCTGGCCCTCGTCGCGGGCCGGACGCTGGCCGACTCGGCCACCAACGCCTGGTCGATCCTGGTCACGGCGGCCTTCGGGTTCCTGTTCGGCTTCCGGCTGACCGGGTCGGTGGCGGCCGGCCTGGCCGCGCTGGGCCTGTGCCTGGTCTATGGCGTGGTGTTCACGGTGGTGTTCATCGTCATCGGCCTGCTCGCGCCGAACGTCCAGGCAGCGCAGGGCATGTCGCTCATTGCGTTCGTGTTCGCGTTCATCTCCAGCGCCTACGTGCCGGCCAGCACGATGCCGGGCTGGCTCCAGCCGTTCGCCAGGTACCAGCCGCTGACGCCGATGGTGGACGCGGTGCGCTCGCTGACCCTCGGCTCGACCAGCTACGTCGGCCTGGCACTGGCCTGGTCGGCGCTGCTGCTGGTGGTGTTCACGCCGATCGCGGTGCTGCGCTACCGCCGGGCCTGACGGCCGGGCCTGACCGCCGGGCCTGACCCCGGGCCTGACCCCGATGCGCCCAGCCCGTCAGGCCAGCGGCACGGCGAAGTCCACGTCGGGCACGCTGCGACCGGTGACCGGGGGAATGGCCAGCATCGTCACCCGCGGCGGAAGGTAGCTGGGCCGGCGGTCGTGCACGGCCACCCAGGACCGGAGCACTTCCTGCAAAAGCTGCCACCGCGGCGGGCTGGCCACCGTGTCACCCAGGTGGACGAACGCCTCCTCGTGGGCCGGCTCACTGCGCAGCGTGAGCTCGGGGAAGCCCGCCGCGGCCGCCTCGGCCTGGTCATCGGGCACCGGCCGGCACCACTCGACCGGCCCGTCGCTGTCCTCGCTGACCTCGCCGTGGTAGATCGTGAAGGTGGCCCCGGCCCGGCCGGGCAGCCGCGGCAACGGCCGGCTCCGGGTGATGCCGATGAACTCCCGCCCCAGGGTCCAGGCCGCGGTCTGATCCACGTGCCGCTTGAGGCACAGCAGCCGGCGCTCGGGCAGCTCGCGGGTGGCGACCTGGGACAGGTCGGTGCTGTCCCCGGTGAGCTGCCGGACCAGGTACCCGGTCAGATCCCGGCGAGCCGCGTGCTCGGCCTCTACGCCCGACCAGTAGGCGATCACCCGGTCGGCCACGGCCTCCGCCGAATCCAGTTCCAGCAGCTCGCCGACCTGCGCCAGCGGCACGCCGATCCGGCGCAACGAGGCGACCAGGCCGGCCCGCTCCAGCTGACCGGTCTCGTACCAGCGGTAGCCGGTGCCGGGGTCCACCCGCGCGGGCGGCAGCAGGCCGAGCTCGTCGTACAGCCGCAGCGCCTTCGGCGACAGCCGGGACAGCCGCGCGAACTCGCCGATGCTGACCTCGACCATCACGCCCGCTCTCGTCCCCCGGAGGAAGCCGGGCGCAAGCCCGCCCCCACTACGGTGCGGCTTCCCCCAGGGGCAAGGTCAACTACCTCAGGCGGCCCGCTTGTAGGCCCGCACCGCCAGCGGCGCGAACACGATGAAGATCGCGGCCAGCCAGACCACGCTCTTCCACAGGTTCGCCGCGATCGGCTCCCCGCCCAGGGCCAGCGCCCGCATCGTATTGACGATGTAGGTGACCGGCTGGTTGTTGGCGAACGCCTGCAGCCAGCCCGGCATCGTCGCGATCGGCACGAACGCCGAGGACAGGAACGTGATCGGGAACAGCCAGATCAGCCCGAACGCCTGGACCGACTCCTCGTCGCCGATGGCCAGCCCGGTGTAAGCCGCGATCAGCGCCGTCGCCACCCCGAACACCGTGGCCAGCACGATCATCAGCACCGCCGGGGCGGCGCCGTTCTCGAACCGGAAGCCGACCGCGTACCCGACCCCGACCACGATCAGGATCGTGACCAGCATCCGCGCGGTGTCGGCGACCAGCCGCCCGGCCAGCACCGCCGAGCGGGCCATGGGCATCGACCGCAGCCGGTCGATCACGCCCTTCTTGAGCTCCTGGGCCAGCGCGATGGCCGTGCCGAAGCAGGCGAACGCCGCCGTCTGCGCGATGATCCCCGGCATCAGGAAGTTGACGTAGCCGCCCTTGTTCCCCACCGTGATCGCGCCGCCGAACACGTACCGGAACATCAGCACGAAGATCACTGGCTGGATCACCGTGAACACGATGTAGGCCGGCACGCGCATCCAGACCAGCAGGTTGCGCCGGGTGATGGTGAGCGTGTCGCTGACCGCCCAGCGGCCCTGGGTCAGCAGGCTGGGCTCGCCGGCCGGCGCCGGGGCGGCCGGGACCGCCGTGACCGCGGTCATGACGCCGCCCGCGCGGTCTCGGAGCGGTCCGCCTGGCCGCCTTGTTTCCTGCGGCCCCGCTTGCGGCCGCTCTTCTGGTCCTCTTCTTCCTCGGCCGCGTGGCCCGTCAGGGCCAGGAACACGTCGTCCAGCGACGGCCGGCGCAGCGCCAGGCCCTGGGTCTGCACTCCGGCGCTGTCCAGGCCGCGGACCGCGTCGATGAGCGCGTCCGACCCCCGGCCGCCCACTCCGATGTTGATCACGCCCGTCTCCTTGTCCACGTGCGGCTCGCCCTCGCCGATGCTGACGATGGCGGCCGCGGCGTCGGCCAGCCGGCCCCGGTCGGGCACCGTGAACTCCAGCACGTCGCCGCCGACCCGGCCCTTCAGCTCCTCGGCCGTGCCCGCCGCGATGACCAGGCCGTGGTCGATGACCACGATCTCGTCGGCCAGCTCGTCGGCCTCGTCCAGGTACTGCGTGGTCAGCAGCAGCGTCGTGCCCTGCGCGACCAGCGTCCTGATGATGTCCCACATGCCCAGCCGGGACCGCGGGTCCAGCCCGGTGGTCGGCTCGTCCAGGAACAGCACCTGCGGATGGCCGACCAGGCTGGCGGCCAGGTCCAGGCGGCGCTGCATGCCGCCGGAGTAGTTCTTCGCGTGCCGGTCGGCCGCGTCGGCCAGGTCGAACTGGTCCAGCAACTCGGTGGCCCGGCTCCGCGCCTTCGGCCAGCTCAGGTGGTACAGCCGCCCGATGATCTCCAGGTTCTCCCGGCCCGTGAGCTCCTCCTGGATGGCCGCCGACTGCCCGGCCAGCCCGATGGACCGGCGCACCGCCGCCGGCTGGCGCACCACGTCATGGCCCTCGACGATCGCCTTGCCGCCGTCCGGGCGCAGCAGCGTGGTGAGGATGCGCACCGCCGTGGTCTTGCCGGCGCCGTTCGGGCCCAGCACCCCCAGCACCGTGCCCCGCGGCACCGACAAGTCGATGCCGCGCAGCGCGTGTACCTCGCCGAACGACTTGGTCAGGCCCTCCACGAGAATCGCGGGCCCCCGGTTGTCCTCTGCCACTACGCCCTCCTCGGCGAAACGTCAACGTCCGCGCGTACATCCCAGTCCGAAACTACCGGCCGCATCGCGGTGCGGGCTAATTGGTTAACCCGCGAGCGGCCGCCCATCTGCCGCGTCACTTTTCGGGAGGGTTGACGCAACAGGGTCGTCAGACTCATCGCCGGTTCTAGACTCGGTCGCTCCCGGCCCGGGTCTCCTGCGTTCGGCCGGAGTTGGCCCGCCGAGGCGGCGGTGGCGGGTAACCTAGAGGGCGAAGGGGAGTAGTCCCTCGTTGGCTGGTCGACATACCGGCGCGCCTCGTGTGCGCCCGGCCACCAAGCCTCCTCCAGAGGTGGGCGAGACCTTCGGCTGTGAGTCCTGCCTGGCCGGAGCCCCCACCCCACGTCTCCGGCCGGGAAGCCAGACACCGGAGGAGACGCCTGTGCACTCCCTCGCGGTCGCCGCGACCGTATTCGGGATCACTTTCCTGGCCGAGCTGCCCGACAAGAGCCTGTTCGCCTCGCTTGTGCTGGGCACCCGCTACCGGCGGCTGCCGGTCTGGACGGGCGCCTCGCTCGGGTTCATCGTGCACGTCGCGATCGCCGTCACCGCGGGCCAGATGCTCACCCTGCTGCCGCACCCCGCCCTGGACTGGGTGGTGGCCGGCCTGTTCCTGGCCGGATCGGCCTACCTGCTGATCAGCAGCCTGCGAGCAGAGGGGCACGACGAAGAAGCCGACGCGGCCCGCCAGGGCGGCGCCCAGCTGTCGTTCGCCCGCATCGCGCTGATGGCCTTCGGGATCATCTTCCTGGCCGAGTGGGGCGACATCACCCAGATCACCACGGCCAACCTGGCCGCGCGCTACGCCGACCCCATCGCCGTGGCGGTGGGCGCCGCCCTGGGCCTGTCAGCCGTCGCGGCCGTGGCCGTCAACGTCGGCGCCAAGAGTCTCAAGCTGATCCCGATGGCCTGGGTGCAGCGGATCACCGGCACCATCCTGCTGGGCTTCGGCGTGTACGGGGCCGTTCAGGCCATTACCGGCTGACGTCACGGGGAATGGCTGAGGGGGGATCCGAAGGGAGAGTCTGATGGCTACTGAGCCCGAGCGTACGGAGCCGGGGAACGCGGAGCACGAGGGCACCGGGCACGGTGGTGCCGGGGAACGCGGTGCCGGGGATCGCGGTGCCGGGAACGGTGGTGCCGGGAGCGGCGGTGCCGGGACGAGGGACGCCGAGCGGGTGGCGGTGCTCGGCACCGGGATCATGGGCGCGGCGATGGCCCGCAACCTGCTGGCCGCGGGGCTGCCGACCACCGTGTGGGACCGGTCGGCCGCGGTCACGGCGCCGCTGCGCCAGGCCGGCGCGACGGTCGCGGCGTCCGCCGCCGACGCCGCCCGCGACGCCGCGCTGGTGATCACCATGCTGCCCACCGCTGACGTCGTGACCTCGGTGGTCTTCGACGGCGGCGTGGCCGAAGCGCTGGCCCGCGGCGCCGTCTGGGCCCAGATGGGCACCATCGGGCTGACCGCCACCGCCGAGATCGGCGCCCGGCTGCGGCAGGCCCGCCCCGACGTGCTGTTCGTGGACGCCCCGGTGTCGGGCAGCAAGGGCCCGGCCGAGGCCGGGGAGCTGCTGATCCTGGCCTCTGGCCCGCCCGCCGCGGTGCCGGTCGCCGGCCCGGCCTTCGCGGCCCTGGGGCGCCGGACCGTGTGGCTGGGCGAGGCCGGCCAGGGCAGCAAGATGAAGCTGGCCGTGAACGCCTACATGTCGATCCTCATCGAGGGCGTGGCCGAGGCGCTGGAGCTGGCCAGCGAGCTGGGCGTCGAGGAGGCGAAGCTGGCCGAGGCCATCGAGGGCGGCCCGCTGGACGCGCCCATCGCCGAGGCCAAGCTGCACAAGATGGAGCGGGGCGACTACGCGCCCGAGTTCCCGCTGGAGTGGGCGCTCAAGGACGTGGACCTGGCCATCGGCGCGGCCAGCGCCGACGCGCTGCCGCTGCTGGCCGCGCTGTCCCGGCAGTGGCGGGCCGCGGTGGCCGAGGGCCACGGCCGGGAGGACGTCAGCGCGGCCCGGCTGGCCCTGAGCAGCGGGAAGTAGCGCGGCCCGGCTGGCCCTGAGCAGCGGGAAGTCAGCGGTCAGCGGGGTCAGCGGCCCGCGGCGGAGGCGGCCGGGCGGGCCAGGGCCTGGTCCAGCCAGCCGCGCAGCGCGGCGGCCGGGGCGGCGCCGGTCTGCCGGCGCACGACCTGGCCGTCGCGGAACACCATCAGCGTCGGGATGGACTGCACCCCGAACCGCTGCTGGAGCCGCGGCGACTCGTCCACGTTGACCTTGACCAGCTTGATCTGGCCCGGCTTCTCGCTGGCCAGCTGGGCCAGCGCCGGCGAGACCATCCGGCACGGCCCGCACCAGGGCGCCCAGAAGTCGACCAGCACCGGCACCGCGGCCTGCTCCACGACCTCGGCGAACGTCGCGTCCCCCGCATCCACGATCCAGGGCAGCGGCTCGTGGCAATTGCCGCAGCGCGGCGTGCCCGCCGCCGCGGCCGGTACCCGGTTACGGCGCCCGCAGCTCGGGCACCTGATGATGTCGTCTGACATGGTTCTGCCTGCCGTTTCCTCGCTCGGGTTCCCTCTATCACAACCAGCGCGGGCCCCGGATGCATCCCGCCCCCTGGCGGCCCGCCGCACGGCTCCCTCCTGCCACTCCTGGTCCCAGATGTGACGGAAGCGACGAGCTTGTACCCTGGCCAGCGTGACCGAGTACGTGCTGACCCTGTCCTGCCCCGACCGGCCGGGCATCGTGGCCGCCGTGGCCGGCCTGCTCGCCGCCCGGGGCGGCAACATCGTGGAGAGCCAGCAGTTCGGCGATCAGGCCACCGACCGGTTCTTCATGCGGGTCCAGTTCACCGTGCCCGAAGCGAACGCCGACGAGCTGCGCGGCGGCCTGACCGAGCTGGCCCCCGAGCTGGACCTGGAGTGGGGCCTGTGGGACACCGCGGTCCCGCCGCGGGTGCTGATCCTGGTCTCCAAGTCCGGGCACTGCCTCAACGACCTGCTGCACCGCCAGCGATCCGGCCAGCTCGGCATCGACATCGCCGCCGTGGCGTCCAACCACCCCGACCTGCGGCCGCTGACCCAGACCTACGGGATCGACTACCACCACCTGCCCGTCACCCCGGAGACCAGGGCCTGGCAGGAGGGCGAGATCCTCACGCTGGTCGAGCACTACCGGATCGACTTCGTCGTGCTGGCCCGCTACATGCAGGTGCTCAGCGACGACTGGTGCGCCAAGCTGGCCGGGCGGGTGATCAACATTCACCACTCCTTCCTGCCCGGCTTCAAGGGCGCCCGGCCCTACCACCAGGCCCACGCCCGCGGCGTCAAGCTCATCGGGGCC
This sequence comes from uncultured Actinomycetota bacterium, assembly GCA_963822485.1. Lineage (GTDB taxonomy): Bacteria > Actinomycetota > Actinomycetes > Streptosporangiales > Streptosporangiaceae > DASUBV01. Next base: position 736,419 of record CAWGHW010000037.1, on the reverse strand, counting down.
ACCGCCCACTACGTCACCGGCGACCTCGACGAGGGCCCGATCATCGAGCAGGAGGTGGCCCGCGTCGATCACACCCAGGGCCCGGCCGACCTGATGGCCGTCGGCCGCGACGCCGAGTGCCTGGCCCTGTCCCGCGCGGTGCGCTGGCACGCCGCCCACCGCGTCCTGCTGAACGGCGCCAAGACCGTCGTCTTCCGCTAGCCGCTAGCCCGTCCCGCCAGTCCGCCAGTCCGCCAGCCGTCCCGCCAGCCCGTCCCGCCAGTCCGCTAGCCCGCCCGCCAGTCCGCTAGCCCCCGGCCAGCGACCCCCGCACGATGATCACGACCGATTTGCCGTAAAACGCCGCGGAGAGTCGGTCGTGATCATGAGGGCTGGTATTCCGGCGAGCCTGGAACCGGGGATTCGGGCTGGCCGGATGCGCAACCGGTGGGGCGATTGCGTCTGCCGTGACTGGAGTGGCGAGAGCGGACAGCGCCCTCGGCGACTGCCGAGCGGACATGGCTGATTGCGCCCGGCGTGACCCGGCTGGCAGGAGAGCGCCGGGCCCGTCCGGCCGGGCTCGCGCCGGCGCGCGGCGGGTGTGCGTGTCCGGCCGGGCTCGCGCCGGCGCCGCGGGCGTGGGCGTCTCCCGTGTACTCAACGGGACACCCACGGCGGACGCGCCCCGACGGCACGACGACGGGTGTGACGGCCGGGGATAACGGCGCGCGTGAGGCGCCGGTCCAGCCAGAGCCTGGGCCTGGTCGGCGGCGGCGGGTCCTGCGGGGCGCGGGTGCGGGCAGAGTGCGGGCCGGGTCGGCGCGGCGGGTCCCGCGAGCCGCTTGGCCACCCGCGCGCCACAGGCGTCGCCGCGAACTCGATGATCATGGTCGTGGATGTCCCGTTGCCTACCTTCTGGGGTAAGCGGTGGGACATCCACAGTTGATCATGGTGCGGGAAGGGGGTAGGTGGCGTGCTCGCCGAGGTTCAGGGCGGTGGGCCGGAGCACGGCGGGGTCAAAGCCGGCCGCCAGGCCGACCAGTGCGGCGTCCAGGTAGACGGTCAGGTCGGCGTCGGCGCGGGCCGACCAGCGCTCGTAGGCGGCCCGGCATACGGCTAGGGTGGCGCGGCCGACGGCCAGCGGGAACAGGGATCCGGCGGGCTGGCCGATGCGGCCGGCCGCGAAGTCGCTGATGGCCCGCTCCCAGGCGTCGTAGTGCACGGCGGCGCTGGCCTCCAGGGCCGGGGCCGAGCTGATCAGGTTCATCCGCATGCGCAGCTCGGGGACGTCCTGGGCCTGGTAGTGGTTGGCCGTGACCACGGCCTGGCGGATGGCGTCCAGCATCGGCACGTCGGCGGGCACCTGGGCCAGGGCGGCGCGGATGGTGTCCACCTCGGCGTCGAACTCGCTCCACAGAACGCTGGCCTTGGAGCCGAAGTAGCGGAAGAAGGTCCGCTTGCTGACCCCGGCCTCGGCCGAGATCTGCTCGATGGTGGTGTTCTCGAAGCCCTGCTCGGTGAACAGCCGCAGGGCGATCAGCTCCAGGGCGCGCTGGCTCGTGCCGGGCGGGCGGCCTCGCCGGGGAGTGATCGCGGCGGCCTCGCCAGTGAGCACGGCGGTCCTCCTTCCGGGGCCTCTCCGGCCCGAGAGTTCACCGCTTCCAGTCTTGCTTACGTCACTAGGTGACGTTATCATCTGGAGCTATTCGTCACTGCGTGACGGAATGAGTGGCCGGGCATCTCTGCATGTGGGGAGAGCGTGATGAGCGGACAGATCGCGACCGTTGAGGCTGCCATCGAGACCAGCACCGAGACCAGCACCCGGGCCAGCGCTAAGGCCGGGGCCGGCGCCGCGGCCCGGCCGGGCCAGACCGCCGGCGCGGCGGCCGAGGCCGCTGCGCAGCCCGAGGTCCAGCCCGAAGTCACGATCCAGGACGTGCTGGTCGAGGACGTCTCGATTGATGGCATGTGCGGTGTCTACTGATCGGCCCGGCCCGGCTGTGCTCGCCGCCGACGCGCGAGCCGAGTTCGACCTCGACCGTCCCTGGCAGCTGCACCCGCAGGTGTCGGTGCGGCCCGAGCACTTCGGCGCGCTGATGTACCACTTCGGCACCCGGCGGCTGTCGTTCCTGAAGAGCCCGGTGCTGCTGACGGTGGTGCGCGCGCTGGACGCGGCGCCGAGCGCCCGCGCGGCCTGCGCCACCGCGGGCGTGGCCGCCGGTGAGCTGCCGGCCTACGCCACCGCGCTGGCCACGCTGGCCCGCACCCAGATGATCCGCGAGCGCGTGACCGGCGAGAAGCGCCCGCTGTCCGGCGACGAGCGCCCGGTGACCGGGGACGAGCGCCCCGTGGCCGGGGACGAGCGCCCGCTGGCCGGCGACGAGCGCCCCGTTACCGGCGACCAGCGCCCCGTGGCCGTGGACGAGCGCCTGGTGGCCTGGGACCAGCGCCCCGTGGCCGGCGACGAGCGGCCCGTGACCTGGGAGGGGAGCGCACAGTGAGCCTGACGGCGAGTGCGCCGCTGCCGCTGGTCGAGCAGTTCCAGCACGGGCTGGCCTCACCGATCTGCCTGACCTGGGAGCTCACCTACGCCTGCAACCTGTCCTGCGTGCACTGCCTGTCCAGTTCCGGGCGGCGGGACCCGCGCGAGCTGTCGGCCGCCGAGTGCCGGGCGGTCATCGACGAGCTCGAGCGGATGCAGGTCTTCTACGTCAACATCGGCGGCGGCGAGCCCACCGTGCGGCCCGACTTCTGGGACCTGGTCGACTACGCCACCGCGCACCACGTCGGGGTGAAGTTCTCCACCAACGGCGTGAAGATCACGCCCGAGATCGCCGCCCGGCTGGCCGCCAGCGACTACGTGGACGTGCAGATCTCGCTGGATGGCGCCACGGCGGAGGTCAACGACGCGGTCCGCGGCCCCGGTTCCTACGACACCGCGCTGCGGGCGATGCGCAACCTGGCCGAGGCGGGCTTCGCGGGCTTCAAGATCTCGGTGGTGGTGACCCGGCAGAACGCGGGTCAGCTCGATGACTTCAAGGCGCTGGCCGACCGCTTCGGGGCGCAGCTGCGGCTGACCCGGCTGCGGCCCTCGGGCCGCGGCGCGGACGTCTGGGAGGAGCTGCACCCCACGGCCGGCCAGCAGCGCCAGCTCTACGACTGGCTGCTGGCCCACGGCGAGCAGGTGCTGACCGGAGACTCGTTCTTCCACCTGGCCGCCTACGGGCAGGCGCTGCCGGGGCTGAACCTGTGCGGCGCGGGGCGGGTGGTGTGCCTGATCGACCCGGTGGGCGACGTGTACGCCTGCCCGTTCGCCATCCACGACAGCTTCCTGGCCGGCAACGTGCGCGGCCCGGGCGGGTTCGCGACGGTGTGGCGCGAGTCGGAGCTGTTCGCCGACCTGCGCCGGCCGCAGACGGGCGGGGCCTGCCAGTCCTGCTCGGCCTACGACTCCTGCCGCGGCGGCTGCATGGCGGCCAAGTTCTTCACCGGGCTGCCGCTGGACGGCCCGGACCCGGAGTGCGTCAAGGGACACGGCGGAGCGGCGCTGGCGGCGGCCGGCCGCGAGGTGCCGCGCCCGTCGGGCGATCACTCGCACCGGCGCCGCCCGGTCCCGGTATCGATCGGCCCCCGGCCCGCGGCCGCCGGCCCCGACAGCGCTAGGCGCCCGCCGGACCGGGCCTGCGACGAGAGCCCGCTCGCCGGCTTCGACCCCGGGCCCCGGCTAGCCGAGCCGCTGACCACATATCGCAGGGACGTCGCCATCCCGGCGACGCCCCGGACCGGAGATCGCCCGGACGCCCGCGAACAAGAAGTAAGCCCAGAAGGATCATTAACAAAGGATCACCGGGGAGGGGCAGGCACATGGCAGGCGAGCTGGCCCGGATCCCGGCCCGCGACGCCCGGGTGCTGCTGATGTCGGACTGCGTGCACGACGCCGGGGCCGACCCGCGCCCGCTGGCCGCCCGGCTGCCCCGGCTGGACGTGCTGCTCGACACCTCCGGCGAGCAGGACGCGCTGGCCCGGCTGGGCCGGGGGCGGCTCAGGCGCGTCCGCACCTACCATGACATCGCGCCCGCCGTGAGCGCGATCTTCGCCAGCTGACCCCCAAAGGGAGCCATTGTGTCCGTCGTCGTGGTCGCCACGATCAAGCCGCTGCCCGAGCACCGCGACGAGGTCATCGCGGTGTTCACCGAGACCATCGCCCGGGTGCACGCCGAGGACGGCTGCGAGCTGTACGCGCTGCAGCAGGCCGGCGACCGGCTGATCATGGTCGAGAAGTGGGCCAGCCAGGCGGCGCTGGACGCGCACAGCCGGGGCGCGGCGCTGGCCGGGCTCAACCCCCGGCTGGCGGGCAAGGTGGCCGGCCCGGCCGAGGTCATCGTGCTGCACCCGGTGCCCGCCGGCGACCCGGCCAAGGGCCAGCTCTGACCCCGCGCCGATCACCGCGCTGGCGGGACCCGACATGAACTCGATGACGCCCAGGGTGGCGCTGGTGACGGGCGCGGCACGGGGGATCGGCGCGGCCACGGTGGCGGCGCTGGCCGCGGGCGGCTGGCAGGTCGTCGCCGTGGACCGGGCCGAGGACGACCAGGCGCTGCCCTACGCCCTGGGCACGCGGGAGCAACTCGAGCGCGTCGCGGCGCAGGGCGGCGACGGCGTGCTCGCGGTCCAGGCCGACACCAGGGACGAGGCCGCGCTGGCCGCCGCCGTGGCCCTGGCCGAGCAGCGCTGGGGCGGCCTGGACGCCGCCATCGCGGCGGCCGGCGTCATCGCAGGCGGCGTGCCGGCCTGGCAGGTCCCGGCCGACCAGCAGGACGCGGTGCTCAGCATCGACCTGGGCGGCGTGCTGACCCTGGCCCGGGTCACCGTGCCCGCGCTGCTGCGCCTGCCCGAGCCGCGTCACGGCCGGTTCCTGGCCGTGGCCTCGGCCGCCGCTACCCGCGGGCTGCCCATGCTGGCCGCCTACTGCGCGGCCAAGGCCGGCGTGGCCGGGTTCATCCGGGCCCTGGCCGTGGAGCTGGGCGGCACCGGGGTCACGGCGAACGCGGTCAGCCCCGGCTCCACCGACACCCCGATCCTGGCCGAGAGCGCCCGGCTGTACGGCCTGCCCGGTGCCCAGTCGTTCGCCGCCCAGCAGCCCCTGGGCCGGCTGCTGCGCCCGGACGAGGTCGCGGCGGTGCTGGCCTTCCTGGCCGGCGACGGCGGCAGCGGCCTGACCGGCGCCGTGCTGCCGGTCGACGGCGGGCTGGCCCTGTGAGCGACCCCGGGCCCGCCCGGCCCGCCCCAGCCCGCCCCGCCCGGCCGAGCGCCACCTCGCCGGGCGTCACCTCGCCGGGCGAGCTGGGCCTGCGGCCAGACCAGCCCGTGCCGGCGGGAATGGTCATCGACCTGGATCCCGGCACCAGCCAGCTCACCAGTGACGTCCTGTTCGGCGGGTCCCCGGCCCGGGTGCTGCGGCTCAGCCCGGCCGGCGTGACCGCCCTGGCCGAGCTGCAGGCAGGCCCGGTGGCCTCGCCCGCCGCCGCCGTGCTGGCCCGCAAGCTCACCGACACCGGCCTGGCCCATCCGAGGCCCGCCCCAGCGCCCGGTCCAGCGCCCGCCCCGGCGCCCGGTCCAGCGCCCGCCCCAGGGCCCGCCCCGGCCACGGACAGCGGACCCGGCCTGGATGTGACCGTGGTCGTGCCGGTCCTGGACCGGGCCCGCGAACTGGACCGCTGCCTGGCCGCCGCCGGCCCGGCGTGGCCCGTGCTCGTGGTGGACGACGGCTCCGCCGACCCGGCCGCCACCGCGGCCGTCTGCGCGGCCCGCGGCGCCACGCTGGTCCGCCGCGCGGTCAACGGCGGGCCCGGCCCGGCCCGCAACACCGCGCTGGCCCGGGTCGGCACCGAGCTCGTGGCCTTCCTGGACAGCGACTGCGTCCCGCCGCCGGGCTGGATCGAGGCCCTGGCCGGTCACTTCGCCGACCCGCTGGTCGCGGCCGTCGCGCCGCGCATCGTCGCGCTGCCGTCCGGCGTGGCCGGCCCGGCCGGGGTGACGCTGGACCTCGGCGACCGCCCGGCGCGGGTCGCGCCCATGACCCGGGTCGCCTACGTGCCGACGGCCGCGCTGCTGGTGCGCCGGTCGGCCCTGGGCGGCGGGTTCGACGAGTCGCTGCGCAACGGCGAGGACGTGGACCTGGTCTGGCGGCTGATCGAGGCGGGCTGGCGGGTCCGCTACGAGCCCGCGGTCCAGGTCCAGCACGGAGAGCCGGCCACCAGGGCGGCCCTGCTGCGCCGCCGGTTCCGGTACGGCACCTCGGCCGCCCCGCTGACCCGGCGCCATCCCGGCACCGTGGCCCCCCTCGTACTCCAGCCCTGGCCGACGCTGACCATGGCCGCGCTGCTGGCCCGGCGGCCGCTGATCGCCGGGGCGGCCTTCGGTGTCTCGACGGCGCTGCTGGGCCGCCGGCTGCGGGCCAACGGGCTGCCCGCGGAGGGCCTGGTCCGGCCCATGGCCGACGGGGTCCGGCAGACCTGGCTCGGCACCGGCCGGTGGTGCGGGCAGTTCGCCGCGCCAGCTGTTGCGGCGATCGTTGCTTATCCCGGCGGGCGGACCCCGCGGGCCCGCTGGGGGCGGCGGCTGGCCGCGGCGTCGCTGCTGGCCGGGCCGCCGCTGGCCGAGTGGGCCGGCCGCCGCGACACCAGCCTGCTCCGGCTGACCGCGGTGACGCTGGCCGACCAGGCCGCCTACGGCGCCGGCGTGTACGCGGGCTGCCTGCGCGAGCGGCTGATCACGCCGGTGCTGCCGTCCATCGCCTGGCAGCCCTTCGAGGGCCTCCGCTCCCGGCGCCGGGCTCGGACCAGGACCCGGCCGCCGGACCTACAGACCCTGGACGGACTGGATCCGGCCGGCCGCCACGGCGTCGAGTAGGGCCTGGTAGTCGCGCTGATTCTGGTCCGCGTAGGTCAGCGCGAAGTCCGCGATGGCGTGGTCGAAGGACTGGTTGGTACCCAGGTAGCCCGCGATCAGCGAGGCCCGGCCCGTGCGGGCGTGCCCGCGGGCCAGCGCCCAGCCGCACAGCTGGCCGTAGTAGCTGAGCTGGCTGGCGTCCATGGCCGGGACGTTCATGCTGCCCTTCATGTCCCGGAGCTGGCGGACGTAGTAGTCGCGGGTCGGCTCGCCGTCCACGGCGATGCCCCTGGTCCAGCCCAGGAACGGGTCGTGCGCGGCCTGCATCAGCCGCTGCCCCCGGACCACCCGCTCGCCCTCGTGGTCGCAGTCGATCTGGCCCGCGAACTGCTCGAGCACCGACTCCTGGGCCTCCTTGAGCTGGAGGAACAGCGGCTCGTCGTCGCGGTCGCCCATCAGCAGCAGGATGAACGCCTCGGTGCCCACCGAGCCGACGCCCACCACCTTGCGGGCGAAGTCCCCGAAGTAGTAGCGGCTCAGCACCTCGCGCGGGTCGGGCTCCAGCGTGGCCTGGTACTCGGCGATGGCGTTGCGCAGCTCGTCGAGCATCGCCGGGTTGCGCTCGATCGGGAACGGGACGATCACCGGGTGATCGGGCCGGATCCGGTACTCGCCCTCCACCCGGCTGCAGAACTTGGTCATGGCGGCCAGGCTGGTGCGACGCTGCGCCTTCTTGATGTCCCGGCGACGGCGGCGCACGGCGTTCTTGGGCTGCAGCGCGTCGAAGATCCGGGTCATCTCGTGCACGTCGATCCGGGAGTACCACACCGACAGGAACCGCATCCGCGCGAAGCGCCCCATCTGCTCGCGGTAGTAGCTGACGCAGTGCCGCGCGGCCCGGTGGGCTTCCTTGTCGCTGAAGCCGTTGTCGCGGGCGGCGACGGCGATGCTGGCCGCGAGCCGCTTGATGTCCCAGTCGAACGGCGCCGGGAGCGTCTCGTCGAAGTCGTTGACGTCGAAGACCAGGTGCCGGTCCGGCGCGGCGAACATGCCGAAGTTGAGCAGGTGCGCGTCGCCGCAGCACTGCACCCGGATGTCGGTGGTCGGCGTGTGGGCCAGATCCCAGGCCATCGGCGCGGCCGCGCCCCGGTAGTAGGCGAACGCCGAGGTGAGCATCCGGCCGTAGCGGATCGGCACCAGGTCCGATACCCGGGTCTTGGCCTGCTGCTCCAGGGTGTCGACCGGATCGGGCCGCTCCGGCGGCGGATCCCACTCCGCATGGCTGGAGCGCGGCACCTCGTGGCGCTGGGCCCGGCCGCGGACCCGCCATTCGTCTGGACTGAGTATCTCGTGCGGCGGGGCGAGAACGCCCGGCGAAATCCTGCTCATCGTCACTGACCCCCCGATCATGCTGTGAGGCTTCTACCCGCTCCGGCGCGCCGTGCATCGCCGTCGTTGACATGTGACCAGATGGTCACCTATTCTCGTGGCCATGGACGAGGTATTCAGGGCGCTGGCCGACCCGACCCGGCGCAGCCTGCTTGACGAGCTGTTCCGCGAGGACGGGCAGACGCTGAGCGCGCTGGAGGAGCGCTTCCCGATGACCCGCTTCGGGATCATGAAGCACCTCAGGGTGCTGGAGGAGGCGGGCCTGGTCGTCACCCGGCGACGGGGCCGGGAGAAGCTCCACTTCCTGAATCCGGTCCCCATCCGGCTCGTGCACGACCGCTGGGTGAGCAAGTACGCCGAGCCCTGGGCAGCCACGCTGAGCGAGCTCAAGACCGAACTGGAGAAGACCATGGAAAAGGTATTCGAGATCTACATCCGGACGACCCCCGAGCGCATCTGGGAGGCGATCACCGACTCTGACATCCGGGCCAAGTACAACTTCGGCGCCGGGATCACCTCGGACTGGCGGCCGGGCTCGCACTTCGAGATGGGCCACGCCGCGGCCGGGTTCGTGCTCGGCGAGGGGGAGAACATCGAGATCGACCCGCCGCGCAAGCTGGTGCAGACCATGACCGCGCTGTGGGGCGACGACGTGCGCGCCGAGGGGCCGACCAGGATCACCTGGGAGATCGAGCCCATCGCCGACGACTCCTGCCGCCTGACCGTGACGCACGACCAGCTGCGCGAGGGCGCCAACGACCAGCTCTACGGCGGCTGGCCGATGATCTTGTCCGGCCTGAAGACCTGGCTGGAGACCGGCGAGGTGCTCACCACGCCCGGCTCGCTCATGTACACCTGACTCAACCACCCGGCCGGCGGGTAGCTTCTCCGACCATGAGAGGTGCGGGGATCGACGCGGCCGCGGGCGCGGTGACCGGCCTGGAGCTGGCGGCGCCGCGGCCGCTGCGGGCCGACGAGGTGCTGCTCGACGTCCGGGCCGCCGGGGTCGCCAACTGGGACGACCTCATGCGCACGGGCGGCTGGGACCCCGGGCTGACGCCGCCGTTCGCGCTGGGCGTCGAGGCGGCCGGCCAGGTGGCCGCGACCGGGTCCGAGGTCACCGATTTCGCGGCCGGCGACGAGGTGCTGGCCTACGTGTTCCCGTTCCGGGACGGCGGGGCCTGGGCCGAGCAGGTGATCGTGCCGGCCGCGCAGCTGGTGCCCCGCCCCGCGAACGTGTCCTGGGCCCAGGCGGCCGCGCTGCCCGTCCCGGCACTGACCGCCCAGGAGGCCCTGGACGACGCGCTCGGCCTGCGGGCGGGAGAGAAGCTCCTGGTCAACGGCGGGAGCGGGGTGACCGGCGGCATGGTCGTCCAGTTCGCCGCCCTGGCTGGCGCCGAGGTCGCCGCCACCGCCGGGCCGCGCAGCGCCCAGCAGGTCCGCGCCCTGGGCGCCGCGCACGTGATCGACTACCACGACCCGGACTGGCCCGCCCGGGCCAGGGAGGCGCTCGGCGGGCCCGCGGCTGCCGCCGTGAACGCCGTCCCCGGCGGCGCGGCCGGCGCGCTGGCCGTGGTGACCGACGGAGGCCGGCTGGCCAGCATCGCTGGCGCGGTCCCTGACGATCCAGGCCGCGGCATCCGGGTGCGGTCGGTCTTCGTCCAGCCCGACCCCGCGAAGCTGGGCCGGGCCGCCGCGCTGCTGGCCGACGGCCACCTCCGGCTGTCCATCGCGGCCGAGTACCCGCTGGCCGGGGCCGCCGATGCCCTGAGCCGGGTCCTGGCCGGGACGGGCGGCGCCGCGGTAGCCCTGCGGGTCGGCGACGGACAAAGATGAAGCGCGGCGGAGGTCTCGGATAACTGTCCGTTACGGTAAAGCGTCGGTATCGTAACTCTCATGGCTGAGTCACGGCCCGTGCCGCCTGCCAGTCCCGGCCGCGTGGTGCCGCGCCAGTACCGCCCGGGCAGCCACCCCGCCGGGCCCCCGAGAAAACCGGGATCCCTAACAAAGGGGTCCGCGGCCCGGCGCGCCCGCCCGTCGGCCGCCGCCCGGCCGGCATCGGCCCCCGCCGCCGCCGAGACCGCCGGCCAGCCCGCCGCCGCGGCCCCCGCCGCCAGCCCGGCCATCCTGACCGCCGTCGGGCTGGGCTGGTCCATGGCCGAGCTGTACGCCAGCGTCCGGCCCCGTGACCTCAAGCCCCCGCCCGTGCCGCCGTACCCGAGGCCCGCGCGCCGTGGCTCGGACCCGCCGGACCGGATCCAGCTCCAGGCCGACCTGCCCGGCCTCGGCGCGCTCCAGGACCGGCAGCAGTTCGCGTTAATCGCTGACCAGGTGACCGTCGCGGTGCACCAGCTCGCCGACCGGATCACCGACGCTGGCCTGACCGTGCCCGAGCACGACGACTGGCTGGCCCTGGCCGCCCGCCGCGGCGAGCCCGAGACCGACTATCAGCTGGCCCGGTCCGTGCTGCTGTTCCATGACGCGCTGCTGGCCGCGCTGACCGCCGCCGATCACCAGACCGGGCTGGCCTACGGCCTGGGCCGGGCCGTCGCCGACCTGACCCTGCGGATGAGCCCCGGCCTGGTCAAGACCCGCGCTCAGCACGCAGTGGCGGACCAGGCCGGCCCGGCTAAGACCGCCGCCGAACGGGCCGCGGCGGACAAGGCCGCGGCCGACGCGCGGCAGCAGGCGCTGACCGACGACCTGCGCGACGGCCGGGTCGACGCCATCTCCGGCTGGCTCAAGGAATTGCACACCGCGCTGCCGCCGCACGTGGCCGGGGCGATGATCGGCTCCATCCGGCAGTGGAAGCTGTGGGCGGGTAACCCCATGTGGCAGGGCGCGCCGCTGGACTGGCAGGCGCACGGCCGGGAGGTCGAGCACACCCTGACCGACCAGGGCAAGCGGTGGCGGCTGCTGCTGACCGGCCAGGTCAACCCGCTGGACCAGATGAGCCCGGACGACTACGTCCAGGCGGCCGGGTTCTTCGTCGGCCGGGTGCGGCAGATCCTGCAGCGGCTCATCGCCCAGTACTGGCCCTGGGTGGCCGTGGCCACCCTGGTCATGATCATCGCGGTGGCCGGGTCGCTGGTGCTGCTGCACTCCTCCGCGGCCAAGGGCATCGGCGTCGCCGTCTCGGTGTTCGGCTGGCTCGGGATCACCGGCGGGTCGCTGTCCGGCGCCCTGACGCGGACCGTCAGTCACGTGGAGACCTCGCTGTGGCAGGCCGAGCTCGACCTGGCCGCCGCCTGGGCGAACACCCTGCTGCCGGACGCCGACGCCGACCGGCAGCTGCGCGAGGCCCCGCCGCCCAAGGTCAGCCTGGCGCGCCGGGTATCCCTGGCCGTGCCGCGCCCGGGCCGCGCGGCCCGGCCTCCCGCGCCCTGACTGTTGTCCCTGACCGCGATCCGGGCTTACAGATCCGGGCTTACAGATGCTCGGTGTGCCACCGCCAGCCGCGCTCGGCGTCGAACACTGGCCGGACGATCGCGGGCTCGGCGGTGTCCGACAGCTGGGCCGTCATCCTGAGCAGCTGACGGTGAAAGTCGTCGGGGGCGCGGACGCGGTCCGGCACGTCGCCGTGCACCAGCGTCACGGCCGTCTGCTCGCCTCCGGATAGCCGGACGGTGATGTTGCCGTTGTAGTCGCGGCCCACGCCGGCGATCGCGGTGGCGCGAACGATATCGCTGCCGTCGTCCTTGGCCACCCAGACATCCGCCGCGCTCATGTTCCCCTCCTTGCTGGCTCCTCGGCCGTGGCCGGCTCCTCGGCGCTGCTGCCCGCCAGGAGGGCCAGCATCTCGCCGATGGTTCGCTCCCGGCTGGTGGGCTCGCGCAGCGGCAGGTGGGCCTGGACCTCGTAGCGGTTGCGGCGGCCGTCCCGCTCCTTGACGATGTAGCCGGCGTCGGCCAGGTCGGTGACGATGCCGAAGGCGCTGCGCTCGGTGATGCCGATGCTGGCCGCGATGTCGCGCAGGCGGATCCCGGGGTCGCGCGCGATGCACAGCAGCACCCGGCCGTGATTGGTCAGGAATGTCCAGCCTGTCGCCGTCACCGTACCCCGCCGATTCTGGAAATAGTTTGCTAGTCTTATGCATCCAGTGTAACATCAGTAGCAAGGCACCGATCTCAGCCGCCGATGGCGGCTAGCTACCCGGGGTTGCCGGAGGAGCCAAGTCTGCGGCCTGGTCATCATGATCGCCGTACTCGTGGCCACTGTGCAGTCGCGAACCCGGCTGGGAGCAGCGGTGCCAGCGCGAGCCGCTGCCCGACAGCCGCTCTTTTGTCTGCCGGGCTCGGTAAGCGCTTCGATCGGCCCCCATCGTCACGCCATCGCCCGTGACCCACTTTGCAGCACTGTTTCCGCTCTCCTGAGGAGTCTCATGGCCGTCGGCCCTATTCCTGGCGTCACTCTCACCTCCCGGGCCGAGCGCGGCTACACCATCGCCGCCCTGACCGGGAAACTCGACCTCGCCTCGGCGCCCGCGCTCCGCGAGCGGCTGCGGCGCCTGCTGCGGCCCGCCGCCAGCCGGCTGGTCATCGACCTGTCCGGGGTCAGTCACGCCGACGTCAGCGGCCTCACGGTCCTGGTCGGAACCGGGCACCGCGCCCGGCTGGTCGGAGGCTTCCTGCGCCTGGCCGCGCCTACGGCCGCGGTGACCGGGACCCTGCAGGAGACCGGGCTCAGCGAGCACTTTGACATCTACCCCACGGTCATGGCCGCGATGAGCGGCTCAGCGCTGGCCGCATCGCACTGAGGCCCCCGCGGGCGCGGCGCGTTCCAGCCCGTCACGCTTCGTTCTGCGGTGCCTGGCGGTGCCGGTAGAACTCCAGAGGCTCGGGCGGCAGCGGGGTGTTGCCCAGGATCAGGTCGGCCGCCTTCTCCGCCATCATCATCACCGGCGCGTAGATGTTCCCGTTGGTCACGTACGGCATCGCCGACGCGTCCACCACCCGCAGCCCCTCGACCCCCCGCACCCGCAGGCTCGCCGGGTCCAGCACCGCGTCCTCGCCGGTGCCCATCTTGCAGGTGCACGACGGGTGCAGCGCCGTCTCCGCGTCCCTGGCCACCCAGTCCAGGATCTGCTCCTCGCTCTCGACCTCCTTGCCCGGCGACAGTTCCCCGTCGTTGTACTGGTCGAAGGCCGGCTGGTTCAGGATGTCGCGGGCCACGTGGATCGCCTCCGCCCACTCCCGCCGGTCCTGGGCCGTGGACAGGTAGTTGAACCGCAGCGCCGGGTGCCGCCGCGGGTCGGCCGAGGTGATCTGGACCGAGCCGCGCGAGTCGGAGTACATCGGGCCGATGTGCACCTGGTAGCCGTGCCCGCCGGCCGGCACCGAGCCGTCGTAGCGGATCGCGATGGGCAGGAAGTGGAACATCAGGTTGGGGTAGGCCACGTCCTCGTTGCTGCGCGCGAAGCCGCCGCCCTCGAAGTGGTTGGTCGCGCCCGGGCCGTGCCGGAGGAACAGCCAGTCCGCCCCGATGAACGGCCGCATGCGCCAGTCCAGCGCCGGCTGGACCGAGACCGGCAGCTTGCACCCGTACTGGATGTAGACCTCCAGGTGGTCCTGAAGGTTCTGGCCCACCCCCGGCAGGTCCTGCACCACGCCGATGCCGAGCTCGCGCAGGTGGTCCGCCGGCCCGATCCCGGACAGCTGGAGCAGCTGGGGCGAGTTGACCGCCCCGCCGCACAAGATCACCTCGGCTGTCCTGGCCCGGCGCACCCCGCCCAGGCCCTGCCGGTACTCCACGCCCACCGCCCGGCCGTTCTCGACCAGGATCCTGGTCACCAGCGCCCGCGTCTGGACCCGGAGGTTGGGCCGGCTCATCGCCGGGTGCAGGTAGGCCCGCGCGGCGCTCAGCCGCCGGCCCCGGTGCACGTTGCGGTCGAACGGCGCGAAGCCCTCCTGCCGGTACCCGTTCACGTCGTCGGTGAGCTGGTACCCGGCCTGCTGCGCCGCCTCGAAGAACGCCGTGAACAGCGGGCTGCTGGCCGGCCCGCGCTCCAGCACCAGCGGCCCCTCGTGCCCGCGCCAGCGCCCCCCGCCGGCCAGGCAGTTCTCCATCTTCTTGAAGTACGGCAGGCAGTGCGCGTAGTCCCAGCCCGCCATGCCGGGGTCGGCGGCCCAGCGCTCGTAGTCCAGCGGGTTGCCGCGCTGGAAGATCATCCCGTTGATGCTGCTGGAGCCGCCGAGCAGCTTGCCCCTGGCGTGGTAGATCCGCCGCCCGTTCATGTACGGCTCCGGCTCCGACTCGTACTTCCAGTCGTAGAGCCGGTTGCCGATCGGGTAGGTCAGCGCGGCGGGCATGTGGACGAACACGTCCCACGGATAGTCCGGCCGCCCCGCCTCCAGCACCAGCACCCGGTTGTCGGGATCGGCGCTGAGGCGGCTGGCCAGAGCGCTCCCGGCCGAGCCCCCGCCGACGATGACGAACTCATACGTCTCGCTCACCAGCGCTCCTCTCCCGGCCCAGCCGTCACTCGCTTTGCGACGTCCGGTCGTGGATGTACGGCTGGTAACACTATGGGGGTAGTAACGGGACATCCACAGCCGATCACGACGGCCACTAGTCCGGCGTCCAGGCCGCATGTGGCCGGCCGTGGCGGGCTGGGCCCTTGGGCTGAGCGGGCCCGGGTGCCAGGATGATGGGTAATTACGGGGCGACGAGGGGAGTGGGACATGGCCGTGGCCGTGCTCACCGGAGCGATCGTCTTCTCCGTGGCGATCCTGGGCGGGGCCGTGCTGCTCCTGGCCCGCGGGGCCTCCCCGAATCCGGAGGACCAGGTCTGGGGCAGCCCGCCGGACCGCAAGGCCGGCCCGGACTCGGGCTGGGCCGCCGCCAGGAGCAAGCGCACGTCCCGCTCGGCCCCGCAGCAGGCCGGGCTGGGCGGCCTGCCGTCGATCCGCCCGGCCTCGGCGGCTACCCGGTCGGCCGCCAGCCGGTCAGCCTCGCCCGGCTCGAGCCGGGGTGAGCGGCGACGAGGGCGGCCACTGCCGCCCGACGCCCTGGTCACGTTCGCGGACGAGCGCAAGATCGCGGCCATCGACGACGTGTTCGCCGCCCTGGACCGGGAGCTGATCGGCCTGGTCCCGGTGAAGAAGCAGGTCGAGGACATCGGGTCGCTGCTGCTGGTGGACCGGGTGCGGCAGCGGTTCGGGCTGATGGCGCCCCGGCCCAACCTGCACATGTGCTTCACCGGCGCGCCGGGCACCGGGAAGACCACCGTCGGGCTGCTGATGGCCGACCTGCTGCACCAGCTGGGTTACCTCGAGCAGGGCCAGCTCGTGCACGTCATGCGCGACGACCTGGTCGGCGAGTACGTCGGGCAGACCGCGCCCAAGACCCGGCGGGTGCTGGAGCGGGCGATGGGCGGGGTGCTGTTCATCGACGAGGCGTCGGCCCTCTACCAGCCCGACAACAGCCGGGACTTCGGCCTGGAATCCATCGAGATCCTGCTGCAGGTCATGGAGAACCAGCGCGACAAGTTCATCGTGGTCCTGGCCGGCTACAAGGACCGGATGGACACATTCTTCGAGTCCAACCCCGGAATGCGGTCGCGCGTCGCGCACCATCTGGACTTCGCCGACTACAGCGTGGACGAGCTGGTCGCCATTGGGCGGCTCATGCTGCAGCGGGCCAGCTACTACCTTTCCGACGACGCCGAGCTCGCCTTCCGCCGGTACCTCACCGTGCGCATGCAGCAGCCGCAGTTCGCCAATGCCCGCAGCGTCCGCAACGAGCTGGAGCGGGCCCGGCTGCGGCACGCGCACCGGCTGGCCGCCGACGGCCATCGTCGCTGGGGCCGCGACGACCTGATGCGCCTCGAGGCCGAGGACATCTTCCTGAGCGACGCCTTCACGGCCCCCGCCATCAGCTGAGCCGGCCAATCTTCCGACCAATTCCGTCGTTTTACGGCGTATTCTGCGCATCCCGTGTATCCCGCGTATCCCCGCGTATCCCGCGCGTGCCCGGGTAAAGGCTGAGAATCCTATGGTCGTTTGGGGTTATCCCGGACGGGCAATCCGCTCTTCGTCAATACTCGCATCATTGCCCGGACGGTGCGTTCCGGGCTGCGCGGGCGGGGGAGCGGTCCCCAGTTAGGAGAATCCATGTCCAGCATCAGGCGGCTGCTCGCTGGCAGCGCCGTGGCGCTCACGCTGGCCGGGCTGCCAGTCGCGAGCGCGTCAGCCAGCACCACGGCGTCGCGGGCCGGCCTGCCGACCCGGGTCATGCACGTCAAGGTGGGCAGCCAGACGGCGACGCTGAAGATCCGCGGCGACTGGAAGATGGTCAAGGCCAAGCTGCCGGCCGAGCACCTGCCCAGGCCCAGGATCATCAAGCCGGGGGCCAGCGGCTCGGCTACGTCGGGCAACTGGAGCGGCTACGTCGACGCGGCCAACAAGGGCGTTTCGCTCAGGTACGTCACCGCGGACTTCAACATCCCCAGCCTGAACTGCGCCAACAGCACGCCCGGCTCGTCGGGCTTCTCGTACTACTCGGCCTGGACCGGCCTGGACGGCTGGACCAACGGCACCGTCGAGCAGCAGGGGATCGAGAGCTACTGCTCGGGGAGCACTCAGGGGCTGTGGGTGTTCTACGAGATGTACCCGGCCAACCCCGTGGTGTTCACCGGGGCCAACCCCGGCGACGCGCTCCAGGCCTCGACCTACTACAACTCCTCGACCGGCAATTACAGCCTGGTCGTCACCGACCTGACGCAGAGCGGCGCCGGGGTGTCGGAGACCATCAAGTGCGCCGGCACCTGCCAGAACAACTCCGCCGAGGTGATCAGCGAGGCGCCCGGCGGCGGCCCGCCCGCCTACGGCCTGGCCGACTACGGCGCCCAGAACTACACCACCGTCGGCGTCACCAGCCGCAACGGGACCAAGGGCACGCTGGCCGCCAGCAAGCTGTGGAGCAGTGACTCCATCAAGATGGTCGCCAGCTCCAGCCATGACACGCTGTCCACGGTCGGCGCCCTCCAGGGCAGCACCGCGTTCGTCGCCAAGTGGGCCGCGTCCACCTGATTGCCAGTCGCTCATTCAGGCCCGGCGCGGCCGGCCAGGCGGGGTCCTGGCCGGTCGCGCCCGCCTGTTAATCCTGGCGGTATTTTTCCTGGTCTTGCTGGCGTTGACGGCTGGCCGGCGGAACCTTAATGTGAGGCTCGGCCATGTAACCGTTTAGATGCGGTATTTGCGCTGATCACAGGGGAGACGCCACGGGAAGGAACCGGCCGGGCGGCGCCCCGGCGCCCACCCTTTACGACGTGGCCCGCGAGGCCGGCGTCTCCACCGCCACCGTGTCCCGGGTGATCCATGGCCTGGACCGGGTCCGCCCGTCGACCCGGCAGCGCGTGCTCGACGTCATCGACGCCATCGGCTTCATCCCCGACGGCGCCGCGCAGAGCCTGGCCCGGCACCGCAAGGAGGTCATCGGCCTCGTCGGGTTCAAGTGCCCCGGCACCGTCACCGACGTCGAGCAGGACGGCCTGCTGTTCCTTGACGAGGTCATGCGCGGCGTCGAGGGCTCGCTCAGCGAGATCGGCTGGTCGCTGCTGATCTCCGTGCTGCCGCGCCGCGGCGACCTCGCCGACGCCGCTGAGCGGCTGCAGAAGATATCGGCCAAGGTCGACGGCCTGATCATCGCCGAGGGCATCGTCTTCGGCCCCGGGCAGCTCGGCCTGCTCGCGAGGCGGATCCCGGTCGCCCTGGTCGCCGGGCGCCCCGGCGAGGCCCACGCCGACGTGATCCACGCCGACAATGTCGCCGGGACCACCGCTCTCGTCCGCCACCTGGTCGAGCAGCACCGCCGGACCAGGCTGTTCTACGTGTCCGGCCCGCTGGAGGCCCCGGACGCACGGGAACGGCACGACGCCTTCACCGAGGCCCTGGCCGGGTATCCCGGCGCGCGGCGGACCGGGTCCTACGAGGGCCTGTTCACCGCGCTCAGCGGGCAGCTCGCGGTGCGGGAGATGCTGGCCGGGCCGGTTCGCGACCGGCCCGACGCCGTCGTCTGCGCCAACGACCAGATGGCCATCGGCGTCATTCGCGAGCTCCAGACCGCCGGCCTGCGCGTCCCGGCCGACGTCGCCGTGGTCGGCTTCGACGACATCCACACCGGAGCCCTGCTCAACGTGCCGCTGACCACCGTTCGTCAGCCCATGCAGCAGCTGGGGGAGCGGGCCTGCTCCCGGCTGCTGGAGCGGATCGCCGACCCTTCGCTGCCGCTGCAGGTTGAGTGCCTGCCCGCGCCTCTCGTCATCCGGGAGAGCTGCGGCTGCCCCGGCCGCATCCCCGCGACCATCATTCCGCCGGCCGCCGCCTACTCCGAGGCCGGGCTGGTCCGCTGACGCCAGGTGCGCGCTGCTGGCCGTGGCGCGGGCTAGAGCACGGCCTGGCGGCGCAGCCGCAGGGCCATCAACAGGGCAAGCAGGGTCCCCCAGGCCAGCGGCAAGAAGAACACCTGACCGAAAGTAGTGTCGTACCAGCCGGTGGCGAACGGGATGGCCCGGCCGAGCGCCACGCAGAGGCCCACCGCGATCGCGGGTCGCGCGTCCACGACGGCCCACAGCACGACGGCAGCGACGAGAAGCAGCGGGAGATTGTTCAGCGGCGTGCCGGACAGGAAGAACCGCCCGTGGTAGCCGACGCTCGATGAGCAACGTCAGGATTTGCCCGGCGATCACGATGCCGAACAGCCAGAGCCAGGACCGCGGCATGCGCTCCTTGCCCAGGACCAGCAGGGCCAGTGCGGCCAGCATGGCCGGCTGGCCCAGAAGCGACCACGGGCCCTGCCACGGGTAGGCGGACACGGCGGCGGCAGCCAGGCAGATCGCGACGACGACAGGCCGAGGAGCAAGCCAGGCCGCGACAACCGCGGCCAGCAGCACCAGCGCGCTGAAGAGGAGGTATCCGCTGCGGCCAGCCGGGATCGAGTGCAGCCATTGGAGGGCCGCGATTCCCAGGTCGCCGGAGATTCTCTGAGAGAGCCACAGGGCAACGCCGAACAGCACGGCCAGGCGCAGGTTGGTCGCGGTCGTCAGGCGGCGGTTCTGCCCGGCGCGGACCCGCAGGCCACCCAGGATCAGCGCGCCGGAATCACGCAGCGAGAGCCAGGTCCGGCCATGAGGCGGGCCGCCAGCAAGGTGTCCAGCATTTCCTCGCCACGCTCCCGCCGGTACCAGACCGGGTAGGCCTGCAGCAGGCGGCGGTAGCCGCGCTCGGGGCCGGTCATGCCGGACGCACCTTCCGGCCCGTCCCCGCGGCCCGGCCCGGCCCGGAGCTGGCCGGGCTGACCCGGCCGCTGCGAGCAGCAGGGCGAGTGCGGGTCACCGGGCTGGCCGCATTCGCTCAGCCGGGTCGCCTCAGCCTTCAGCGCCGCGGATCCGGGGTCGGTCAGCCCGTAGGAGCGGCGGGCCCGGCCGCTGACGACTTCGTCGCTGACCAGCCGCACATAACCCTCGGCGGCGAGCCGGTCCAGCGCGGTGAACAGTGTGCCGGTGGCCAGCCTGACCCGGCCGTGGGAGAGCCCTTCGGCCCTCGTGATGATGCCGTAGCCGTGCAGCGGGCCGTCCGCCAGCGAGGCCAGCACGAAGTAGGTCGACTCCCGCATGGGAAAGAGAGGAATACTCATGTGACCAACATAAGTAGTTCACCGATGCGTCGTCAAGTGAGGTATCGCATCGTTCGGCGCCGGACTCAGACCTGGCTGTCGTGTACCAGCAGACGGAGGGCTCAGATCGGCTCACCATCCCGCAGGTAGGCCAGGGCGGCGCCCAGCGACTCGCCCCCATCGCTCTCATCGCGCGGCGGAGTAGGCGGGATCGGACCTGGGCTGGCCGCTGGGATCGCGCCCCAGCACCTTCAGCGGTCTGCTGGTTCAAGCACGGACTCACCGTCATCGGGACATCGGCATAGGGGTCACGGTCCTTCCGCAAATTCGGCGCCTGTAGTGCCCACGCCTTCCCGGCACCTCTATTCTGCCGTTTCGGTCACGCGCACGGTTATCGCGATCTGGGCTTGATGGAACGGGCGATCCGGCCGAGCGCTTTCTGAGCCGCGCCAGTGGCCTTCGAGCGCGCTGCTGGGCCTATGCCTGAGGGCATAGCCACCGGGGCAAGTGCGGCCCTGGGGCAGATGCCGGCTGGGGGCGGGGCCCGTAGCGTCGTGGTTGTCGGGAACTACCGGCCGATGCGCCACACCCGAGTCGTTTGAATCCGCCGAGATTATCGGCCCCTTACCAGGCTGGAGAAGCCATGGATAACGCTGCCCGAATGCGCCAGCGCGTGCTGGCCGTATTTCTGCCCCTCGCCGCCGTGCTCTACGTCAGTGCCGAGGGACTAGATCCCAAGGGCACCGACAAGGTCCTCGGGACCCTGGCCGGCGCGTTCAAGGAACTGCCCATTGCGGCCATGCATCCGGTTCAGCTGTATATCTCGGGATCGCTTTCGCTCTTGGCCCTGGGTGCGCTGGCGGTCTCGTACGCGGCGATCGCCACGCTGGTCAGAGGCCGTGGCGCGACGGTCGCGACCGTCGCCGCGCTGGTCGGTGGAGTCGGCGCCTTCTGCGGGGCCATGGTCAACGTCCTCGTCGGCGTCAACGCCGCGGCCGCGGCCACGGCCCACATGAGCCGAGATGCGGCCGCGCATTTCCTGCTGACATCCTTTAATTCCGGTTTCGAGCACGTGTTCTCGGGCGTCTATTTCCTCGGCATCTTCGTCGCGCCGGTCCTGATGGGATTTGCCCTGTGGCGCAGCCGGAGCGTGCCGCGCTGGCTGGCGGTTCTGTTCACCGTCGGCCTGGAGATCGCCCAGCAGGTCCCATCCGCGGGGCCGGTCCTGGTCGTCTGCTTCATGGCGCCGTTCGCGGTGGCCATGGTGCTGCTCGGGGCGCGGGTATGGCAGGCCGCGGCCCGGCCCGCCAGCCACGGCCCGGCGCCGGCCAGCGACGTCGCAGCGCTGCCGGAGTCGGCGCGCGAGGAGACGGCGTCGTATGGCCGGTAACTGGCCGCCGTCTGGCTCAGGCTCGGGCCGGCTTCCCCGTCCGGGGGAGCCGGCCCGATGTCGGGCCTGGCATCACCGCCGGTGAACTGCGAGGAGGATGTAGGAGTGTCCTTCTGGGAGCAGGCCGAGAACCCGAGAACGCGGCCGCCGCGATCCTGGGTCTTCGACGCCGGATGCGCGGTCGTGGCGGGCGCCGCGTCGCTGGCGCATTTCTCCTTCGGCCAGGCGGCAAATGCCGCCCACCTGTCGCTGATCGCCGGCGTGATCGTCGTGATTCTCACGGCCGGTGCGCTCCCGCTGCGCCGGGTGTGGCCCGGCCCGGTCTTCCTGTGGACCCTGCTGGCCGCCGTAGCTGTGGCGCAGTGGCCGGACCGCGGCGCGCTGTTCCCGGTGGCGCTGGGCCTCAGCCTGTACACCGTCGCCGCCACGATGCGCCGGGCCGAGGCGCTGACGGCGGCGGTCCTCACGGCCGGCGTCATGCTCCTGGTGGTGGCCCAGGACGGCGCGCGTAACTGGGCGCTCGCGGTCTCCGACGCCGCCGGCTTCGCGGCCGCTGTCCTGGTCATCGGCCTGTACGTGGGCATCCGCCGGGCCTACCTGACGGCGCTGCGCGACCGGGCCCAGCGGCTTGAGCGCGAGCGCGACCAGGCCAGCGCACTCGCGGCGGCAGAAGAACGAGCCCGGATCGCCCGCGAGATGCACGACAGCGTGGCCCACCACCTCACCGTGATAGTGGCCCTTTCTGACGGCGCCCTGCGCGCGGTGACTCGCGCGCCCGCCGAGGCGGCCGATGCGATCCGCGATGTGTCAGGCACCGCCCGGCAGGCGCTCGCCGAGACCCGCGGCCTGCTCGGCGTGCTGCGGGCTGATTCCGGGCCGGGGCCCAGGCAGCCGCTCCCCGGCCTGGCCGACCTGGACGACCTGCTCGACCGAGTCCGGACCGCCGGCCTGCCGGTGCGGTATGAGCGCACCGGCGCTGGCGCCGACCCGCCGCCGGCTATCCAGCTGGCCGTCTTCCGGCTCGTCCAGGAGGCCCTGACGAACACGATGAAGCATGCCGGCCCGGGCGCGAGCGCGTCGGTGCGGCTGCAGCTCACCCCCGCTGAGGTCCGCGTGGAGGTCGAGGACGACGGCTGCGGCGCAGAACCGGGCGACGCCGGCGGCGGGCTGACCGGGATGAGCGAGCGGATCGGCGCGCTCGGCGGCGTCCTCGACTTCGGCCCGCGGCAGCCGCGCGGCTGGCGGGTCACCGCCCGCCTCGGCCTCGATCCGGCGGCCGTGGCATGATCACCGTATTGCTGGCCGATGACCACTCGCTGATCAGGAAGGGATTCCGCCTGATCCTCAGCGCCGAGCCCGACATCGACGTGGTCGGCGAGGCCAGCGACGGCACGACGGCGGTATCCATGACCACCGCGCTGCATCCGGACGTCGTGCTCATGGACGTGCGGATGCCCGGCCGCGACGGCATCGCGGCGACCCGCGACATCACCGCCGCCGGACTGCGGTCGAAGGTGCTGATCCTGACCACGTTCGACCTGGACGACTACGTGTACGCCGGGCTGCGCGCGGGCGCGAGCGGCTTCCTGCTCAAAGACACCCAGCCCGACGACCTGGTCGCCGCGATCCGCACCATCGCCGCCGGCGATGCCGTCCTCGCGCCCGGCGCCACCAAGCGCCTCATCAGCCAGTACACCGCGCAGCAGCCCGCGCAATCCAGCGGCCGGCGCGCCGGGCAGATACGCCAGGCGCTGACCGACCGCGAGCTAGACGTCTTCGCCCTCATCGCCGCGGGCATGTCCAACGGCGAGATCGCCGCCAGCCTGCACCTGTCCGCGGGCACGGTGAAGATCCACGTCGGCCGGATCCTGGCCAAGCTCGGCCTGCGCGACCGCGTCCAGGCCGTCGTGCTCGCCTACGAGTCCACCCTGATCACCCCGGGCGCGCAGCCGCCCGATCAGCCGCCGGCTCCTCGCTAGGCCAGCGGGGACAGGACGCTTCCTTCACTCCATCTCAGCCGGTGCCTGCTGGGCGTGTCGGGGCAGCAGGCCCACCAGCAGCAGCGTCACGAAGTACAGGCCCGCGGCGATGCCGAAGACCAGTTCCGCGGCGGCGAGGTAGGAGCGGACGGACGGGTGCCCGGCCCGGGCGAAGAACACCGTGCCGAGGGCGGCGACGCCGATGGCGCCGGCGAATTGCTGGACGGCGTTGAGCATCCCTGCGCCGGTGCCGACTTCGTCGGTGGTGGCGTCGCCGAGGATGAAGTCGACCAGCGGGACGAACACCAGCCCAGCGCCGAAGCCGGTCACTAGCAGCGCGGGCGCCAGCTTCCAGACGGTGATGCCTGCGCCCCAGTGGGCGATGGACCAGCACAGGGCCAGCAGGCCGATGACGGCGATGGACAGCCCCAGGTGCAGGCTGGCGCGTCCCAGCTTCTCGGCGAGCACGGCGCCCGCGAGCAGGACGGCGACGGTGGTGCCGAGGGCCCAGGGGATCAGCGTGAAGCCGGTGTGCAGCGGCGTCCAGTGCAGGCCCAGCTGCAGCAGCAGGTTGATGACGAGGACGAACGCGCTGAGTGAGGCGTAGAACCCGGCCACGATCATCAGGCCGACGACGAAGCTGCGCTTGCGGAACAGCGACGGTGTGATGACCGGGTGCTTGCTGTGCCGTTCGGAGACGACGAACAGGGCGAGCAGGACGATCGCGGTGGCCATCATGACGAAGGTCCAGGCCGGCCAGCCGAGGTCGCGTCCCTGGATGAGCGGGATGATGAGCAGGGCCGAGGCCGCGGTGAGCAGGCCGACGCCGGTGAGGTCGAGGCGGGCGGCCGGGTCCTCGCCGCCGCGCCGGGGCAGGACGCGCCAGGCGAGCGCGGCGGCGATGATGCCGAACGGGACGTTGATCAGGAAGATGGAGCGCCACTGGCTGCCGAGCAGGTCCAGGTGCAGCAGCCAGCCGGCCAGGATGGGCCCGGCCACGGTGGCCAGGCCCATCAGCGGGCCGACCGGCATCAGCGCCTTGCGCAGGTGCTGGGGCGGGAACACGATCTTCATCAGGGCCAGGCCCTGCGGGATCATGACCGACCCGAACAGGCCCTGCAGCAGGCGGGCGACGATCAGGAAGACGACGTCGGGGGCGAGACCGCAGGCCAGCGAGGCCAGGGTGAAGCCGGTCATGCCGAGCAGGAACAGCCGGCGGCGGCCGAGCAGGTCCCCGAGCCGTCCCGAGGTGACCAGGCCGAGCGCGAAGGCCGCGGTGTAGGCGCTCAGCACCCACTGCACCGTCACCTGGCCGCCGCCGAGGTCGGCCCGGATGGACGGGCCGGCCAGGTTGGCGACGCTGGAGTCGATCAGGTCCATGACGTCGGCGATGAACACGACGGCCAGGACCAGCCACGCGGCGCGCAGCGGCAGCGCGCTGGTGGTGGGTGCGGGGGATTCGCGCTGGTTAATGGACACGAACACTGTTCTACATCAGATCAGTGTTCTGATCAATAGGAACAGTGTTCTTTATGATGCAGAACACCGTTCGCCGGTTCGCTAGACTGCCCGCATGTCACCGACTCCGGAGCAACGGCGCGCAGCGCGGCACCAGCTCGGCACCGGCTCGAGCACACCCGCGGCCCGGCGCGGACCGTCCGGCGGGCGCAAGAAGCCGATCACGGTCGATGCCATCATCAGCACCGCGTTCGGCATCGTGGAAACACAGGGATACGAAGCCCTGACGATGCGGCGCCTAGCCACGGCGCTGGAGACGGGACCGTCGTCGCTCTACGCCCACGTGGTCAACAAAGAGGACCTGGACGAGCTGCTCATCGGCCGTCTGTGCGCCAGCATCAGCCTGCCCGAGCCGGACTCCGCTATCTGGCGGCAGCAGATCATCGGCGTCTGTACCGAGCTGCGCGACCAGTATCTGCGTTACCCGGGTATCTCCCAGGCGGCCTTCGCCGCAGCGCCGTCCAATCTGGACACGCTGCGCGTCAGCGAGGGAATGCTCGCCATCCTGCTCGCCGGGGGCATCGACCCGCAGGTCGCCGCCTGGGCGATCGACTCCCTGACGCTCTACGTCAGCGCCTACAGCCTTGAGATCTCCCTGGTAAACCAGCAGCGTGGCCACAGCGACGGCAGCTGGGTCGTCAGCCGCGACGAACTGCTGCGCCGGTACGCCGCCCTGCCCGCCACCTTCCCCCACAGCAAGCGCTACGCCGCTGAGCTCACCGCCGGAACCAGCCACGACCGCTTCGACTTCACCATCGGCCTGATGATCGACGGCCTCGCACACCGCTAGGCCGCGGACCATCCCGCCAGCACGCGCCGCGCGTCCTCAGCAGATAAAGGGGATCAGCATTTTGGTGGACTGCTGGTACTCCGGATAGGCACTGGGGAAGAGCCTGGTCATATTGCGCTCCTCCACGAAGGCGCTGTAGATGAAGTACCCGCCGGTCAGTGCCACGGCGATCAGCCACCAGAGGCTGACGGCGATCGCCGAGCCGATTATCGCCAGCAGGATGCCGGTGTAAATCGGGTGCCGGATCGTCCGGTACGGGCCGGATGTGACCAGCTCGGGGTCTTCCTTCGTGGACGTCGGCATGCCCCAGTTCCGGCCGAGGTAGATCCGCGCCCAGACGGCCAGTCCCAGGCCGAGGACCCAGATGGCGAGGCCGACGCCCCACAGGACCGGGTCGGTGACGTATCCGGCGCCATGCCCCTTCAGCACCCGCAGCCGGGCCAGGAGCACGACGACCAGGATGAGCACCACCCGGATGCCCGCGAAGCGCGCCCGGTTGCCCCGTCCCCGCTGTCCTCGCTTGGTCCCGGCGGCTGCGGCGAACCAGCCCACCCAGAAGATGACCCAGCCCACGCCGATCACGATGTCAACCACTCGCATCGAAGTACCCGTCGGTGTCCGGATCGCCGGCAGCGCGGACGTACCGCCGCTGACCGTCGTTGTCGTCCCGGCGAGCTGCCCCGCGTGTCATGCGGCGCCGGCCCGGTCGCGCAGCGGGAGGGCGATTTCGCTGCCGCCGCGCCTGCTGGCGTCGGTCACTGGCGCGGTGGTGGTCAGGAGGGTAACGCGCATGGGCAGGTCAATGGGCATCCGCTGCTGCTCGGCCGCCCAGGCCATGACTGAGTCCCCGACGAGCTGCGCCTGCGCCTCCGTCGCGTCCTGGTCCAGGTGGACGCAGGCCTCCTGGTGCGCGGGCTCGGTGCGCAGGGTGAGGCCGGGGAAACTGGCAGCGACCTGGCCGGCCAGGTCGTGCGGCACCGGCCAGCAGAACTCGACCGGGCCGTCGCTGTCCTGGTTCACCTCCCCGTAGTAGATCAGGAACGCGGCCCCGGCGACGCCGTCTGCCCGCGGCGGCGGCTGGGCCTTGAGCATGCCGATGACCTCCTTGCCCAGGTCCCAGACTTCCTGCTGACTGCTGGCATGCCGCAGCAGGCACAGCAGGCTGCGGGCGGGGATGTCGCGGACCTTGACCTCGTACATGACGTTCCTCTTTCCAGCCAGCCGGTCAACGAGGTAGCCGGCCAGATCCCGGCGCCCAGCATGATCGGCTTCAGTCCCTGACCAGTAGGCGCGGACTTGCGCCGCAGCGGCCTCCGGCTCCAGGCTGAGGATCAGCTGGATCTGCGCCAGCGGCACGCCGATCTGGCGCAGCGACGCGACCAGCCGGGCGTTGTCCAGCTGACCGGCGGCATACCAGCGGTAACCAGAGTCCGGATCGACCCGGGCGGGCGGCAGCAGTCCCAGCTCGTCATACAGGCGCAGCGCCTTCGCCGACAGGCGGGACAGCCTGGCGAACTCACCGATGCTCATCAGGTCCACGGACGGCTCCCTCGTGCCGGGGCGACGCCCGGCTCCCCAGACTGTGCGGCTTCCCCCAGGGTTAAGGTCAAGCCTCGCTCTTGGCCGACAAGCCCCACAACTTCCGGCACGCGGGCGTCTCCTGCCCGGCTCACCGCCGGGACACCAGCGCCGCTAGTCGCAGAGTGGGCCGGGCGCACCGTCGAAGTCCTGCTCCGCAGCTACGCGCACTGCATCGACGGCGACGACGAACGCTGGTTCGGCGCGATGGAGGCCGCGTGTCAGCAGGTCAGTGGCCGAATGGCCGGGTATCGGTGGGCGCCCCAGCAGGATTCGAACCTGCGCACACGGCTCCGGAGGCCGCCCCAGCGAACTAGCGAATTTCGCCGGTGAGCTGGGCGGTCATGGTCCCAGTGCGATCGCGCCGTCCCGGAAGGACTCTTTGGGTTGGACAATGCCCGCTACGGCATCCGACTGAAGTGGGATTTCGTCAAGCGGCGAAGGGCACCGGACCTTACGACTAGCTTAGATCGGTGGCGCGAGAACGGTTGTGAGCTAGGGATTGTCCTGGCTGGAGGAGTGCGACTGCCTATGAGTCGCCATCCTGTCCCGACCTTATTATGCATATACGCCTTTAATCTATCAATCGGTACATTTGCGCGATTCCTGCGAAGACAATGACAGGCGGACAGGCTGAGGTCTAGTATGTCCCGCGAACGGGCAGAATTGGCTAGGCAGAAGGATGAATGAAGATGATCATCATAAGGTTCGTCTCGGGTCTTTCGGGCGGCCTCATCGTCGTGTTAGCGCTGCTGGCGATTCCCGGAATCTTCCTCTTGTACTACAGCGCTGAGCAGGAACAGAAACCGCCACCTAAGATCTACAAGGCATCATGTCAGTTCGGCCTGTATGACTCTCGGACTAACGATTGGTACCCATTAGTAAACGGTCACTTTCCTCGGCTCAGAAGACACGCTACCTACGCGGCAAAGGTTACCGTAACCAACATCTCATCTGACCAAGATCTCTATCCTGCGAATGCGCCGAGTGTTTCTTTCCTGCCTAGCGGCACACCGTGGGAGCAATCAGCTGAGAACGAAGGAATATACCGAGGCTACACCCCCGGCCCCCAGAGCAGTCTAACTGTTTATCCCGGCGACTCTCTTGTGGCTTACGAACCGATGGTACATAGCACGGGCAATATGATTCCCCCTAAGAGATGCTCGGTCTCCCCGTGATCTTCAGTGCGAAATCGCAGCCACGATGGCGCCGGATGATCAGGGGCTCATCCCGGAGCCCGGCTGCTCTCGCCGGAAGCACCTAGCTCAAGTCTGGATACTTACTCCCTTCTGGGAGATCTGAATCAATCTGTGCTTCGATGTCGGTCCAATCGTTGCCTCCTGGTCCGTTTGTGCGCAAATCGCTGGGTGTGACCTTAACGCCTGTGACCTGGCATTCAAATGTATGGCGACGACGGTAGATCGCGTTCGAGTCCAGGGATCCATACAAGATCGAATAGCTGACGAGTCCAACGAAATATCCCTGTGGAAATTCTCGTACTATTGGAGCGCGGAACTCTCGGCTCTGATTTGGCATGATTCGCATTTTGCGGACTTTGCCGCCGTAGGCTTCGGCTGCGACTCCGTTGACGGAAACTTCAAGATGCTCAAGATATACTTGGATTGGTCTGTCAAACCCGTTGCTGAGTCTTATTCCAACTTGCACTCCGAGCGCGTTCAAATCTTGCTCATAAAACTCGAAGCGAAGCGCAGGTGCTACGAAGATCAAGCTATACCGAAAACTATGGTCAATTTCCACCCGCCTACGGCCCGGCACCGGGAGGCGCTCATGAGAAGCTGTTTGATAGGTATAGATCCCGACAACCAGGCCGAGGATCATTAATATAAGAGGCCAGCCGACCCAGGGCGCATGGATTACCTTTCCATCGCTTAGCGGAACTACGGCGTTTGCACCAGTCAGCCACGCAAGTGCCGCTACGAAAGATGCACCGGCGAGCCATGCGCCGAAACGTCTGCATTCCCGCTGCCAGTCTAGCGAGACTGGACGTTTTGGGCTGGCAGCAATGACGGTCTGCGGCTTCTCCGGCAGCTCGGGTTCGGTACTGAGAGTCACGGCACCGATCCTAACTGAGGCTGATCTCTCGGAGAGTCCGAGCGCAGGCACGGTCCATGGGGACTTATCGCGGAGAACGGCCGGTCCCTGTTGAGCGGATGTCAAGGTCAAGGGTCGGCGGAACGCCGGTCGCGCGCCAGCGAAGCGCGAAGCGCAGGCTTGGCCTGCTGGCCGCGATAGAAAATCGAGCTGCGAGGAAGACAGCTGGG
The DNA here is from genome assembly GCA_963822485.1 of uncultured Actinomycetota bacterium. Taxonomy (GTDB): domain Bacteria; phylum Actinomycetota; class Actinomycetes; order Streptosporangiales; family Streptosporangiaceae; genus DASUBV01. Next base: position 707,010 of record CAWGHW010000037.1, on the reverse strand, counting down.
CTGCGGTGCCGGTGGCCGTCAAAGCGAAGGAGATTCAGGTTGTTCTTCGAACCCAGTAGGCGCCCCCGTGCCGGGCGGGTCGCGAAGCCGCAGAGCCTGGTGCGGGAGGCGTCGCGGTGCCCGCGAAGCGGCGCCGCCGTAATGAACTTCTAAGGCGAATTCGGCGTCGACCGTCGTGGGGCCTCAGGCGTTCGGGATTTACTTGCGAAGACCCAGGACGGTCGTTAGTGCTTCGTCGATACCCCATTGCTGGTCTGGGGTGACCCGTCCTACCAGATCGCCAAGTCGCCCAGCGTCGATGGCGCCAACCTGCTCGACGAGAACACGCGTAGTCTCGCCCAGTAGCTCTATCTCCGGACGGAACGACGCTGGCCTGGCGCTGAATGAGGTCGGCGCGACCAAGACCACCGAGCGAGGCAGCAACTCGTCGGCCTGGACGATTACCCCGTACCGGCGGCCGCACTGCTCGTGACCCACCCCCCGCGGCGGACGGAATTCGTGTATGTCACCCCGCAGCACGCATGCTCTCCATGAAGTCAGCGACCTCGATCATCTCGCGCCGGTCGTAGTCGTCGGCCTCAAGCGCTGCGGCCTCGGCGGCTAGCGTGGCTCGGCGGCGCAGTCCAGCGGCGCTGTCGAGGATGGCCTTTCGGATGGCCTCGGATCTGCTCAGGCCAGTTGACTCGATCTGGGCCAGTGCCCGCAGCGCCTCGGGGTCTAGGCGCACGCTGATAGCTGAGGACATGGGCCCAGTGTATCACGATCTGTCATACGTGGACTCGGCCGAGGAGTCGGAACAGCGCGCGTGGCTCGCTGCCGGTGGCCATCCGACAGTCGGCCGGACCCAGGGGCCACGACTCGAGGCGCTGTACGGCTGCATGTACTACGGCATGCTCCGTCCCTCGGAGGCCGCCTCGCTCCTGCTGGATGAGTGCAAGCTGCCTGGCCAGGGCTGGGGGTGCTGGAGTTCAGCGAGATCAGCTCGGCGGTCTGGCGTGACTGGACCGATGACGGCCAGGTCCACGCGGCCAGCAGGCCCAAGGGCGGCCCGCGCAACGCCATCCGCCGCGTCCCGATCCCGCCCGTCCTGGTGGCGATGATCCGAGAACATGTCGAGCTGTTCGGGACCGCACGGGACGGTCGCCTCTTCCAGACCTATAAGGGCGCCATCTACCTGCCATCCACGCTCTGGACGGTGCTCCAGAAAGCGCGGGAGGTGGCCTTCACGGAGGCGCAGCAAGCCTCGCTCCTGGCGCACAAGCCCTGCGACTTCCGGCACGCGGGCGTCTCCTGGCGGCTCAACGCGGGAACTCCCGCTCCACTGGTCGCCGAGTGGGCCGGGCACACCGTCGAAGTCCTGCTCCGCATCTACGCCCACTGCATCGACGGCGACGATCACCGCTGGTTCGGCTCTGATGGAGGATGCCCTCGGCCGGGGCTGACCTGGCCCGATGGACCGATTCTCGTTCCGCGTATGTTCCGGGAACCGCGACTCAGAGCCGCATTTGGCGGCATCTGGCTGCACATGACGAGAGAGCTGATCCCAGGACTGATCGGATGTATCAGCAGGTCAGCGGCCGAATGGCCTGATCTAGGTGGGCGCCCCCAGCAGGATTCGAACCTGCGCACACGGCTCCGGAGGCCGTTGCTCTATCCCCTGAGCTATGGGGGCTGGCGCAATTGCCCGGCATGCGCTCCCGCCACCAGGCCGAAGACACAGTACCAGTCCTCAAAGTATCTCCGGACACGGCGGCGGATCCGCGCGCATCACCTTGGCGGAGCAGATACCCTCACCCGGGTGACGAGTGGACTGGGCCGCGTGCTGGTGGTAGATGACGATGAGGTCATCCGCCAGCTTATCGCCGTCAACCTCACCCTTGAGGGGTTCGACGTCGTCACCGCCGTCGACGGCAAGGACTGCCTCGAGAAAGTGGGCGAGGTCGGCCCCGACGTCATCACCCTCGATGTGATGATGCCGCGGCTGGACGGCTGGGTCACCGCCACCCAGCTGCGCCGCAACCCGGAGACCGCGCAGATCAAGGTCGTGCTCATCACGGCACGGGCCCAGGAGGACGACCGGACCCGCGGCCGCCAGATCGGCGTCGACGCCTACCTGACCAAGCCGTTCGACCCGGCGGAGATGATCCGCGTGGTCCGCGAGCTGGCCGGCGCGCCGAGCAGCGCCTTCGACTGAGGGCGGACGAGCCCTAGCCTGGTCCCGTGATCCCCGCCGACCTTGGCGCCGAGCTGACCCGCGCGATCGGCCAGGCGATCGCGGCGGGGGAGCTGCCGGGGGCCGCGGCGAGCGTGAGCCCGGCCGGGACCTGGCGGCCGCCGCCGGACCGCGACAGCGCGAGCTACGCGACGTCGCTGCCGTTCGAGCTGGCCGAGCTCGCCCATGCGGAGCCGGCCGTCATCGCGGAGCGCCTCGCGCACGGACTGCAAGGTCTTGACTGGATCAGCGCCGCGCAGCCGACGGGCGGCGGGTACCTCACCTTGACGGTCACGCCGGACGCGCTCGCGAGCCTGGCGGTCCGCATCGCCCGGGCCGGGAAGGACTGTGCCCGCAGCACGGCGCTGCGCGGCGCGACGCGCCCGATGCCGCCGCTGCCCGACCTGGCGGCCGCGTCGAGCTGGCCGGAGGCCTGGCATAGCCAGGCGGACGCCCTGGCGGGCCGGCTGGCGGCCGCGGCTGGTGCTACGTCGCAAGAGCAGCCGCAACGACACTCTCGTCCAGGCCACCCTCGCCCTGAACGCCCGGGCCCGGTGGCGGACGCGGTGGCCTACGCGGGCGTCGACGCCGTCCGCTACGGGCTGGCCCGTGTGCTGACCGATCCGGCGGGCGAGATCGGGCTGGACCACTTTGTTAGGGCCGATCTGGCTGATCCTTATTACGCGGTGTGCTTCGCGTGCGCGGACTCAGCCTCGACGCTGCGCTGGGCGGCCGATCTCGGGCTGTCGCGCGAGGAGCCGGACGAGCGCCTGGCCGGGCTGCTGGGCGGTCCGGCGGAGACCGCGCTGCTGGGGCAGCTGTCCTGGCTGGCCGAACGGGTCGCCGGGGCGGCCCGGCGGGGCCGGCCGGCGGAGCTGCCGAGGTACCTGGAGGAGACGGCGCGGGCCTGGCTGGACTGCCGGGAGAGCTGTCCGGCGCTGCCGTTCGGGGGACGGGCGGCGCCGGGCAGCGCGGCGGGCATCAGCGCCCGGTTGTGGCTGGCGGCGGCGACGCGGACGGTGCTGGCGACGGGCCTGGAGCTGATCGGGGTGACGCCGCGAGACCGGCTTTAGCGAGGCTGCCCGGTTGAACAGGTCTTGTGGCAAAGGCGAGGTTTCCAGTAGGTTCGCGGGCTAATCAGGCATGACATGAACGGCCGCGGCGCAGACCGCTCCTGACTGGACGGTTCAAGCGCCGCCGAAACGGGTACCGCATGGCGTGTAAGCCCCCTGGATGTCGACAGCCAAGACACGGTCTTCGGAGCCAGGCGCAGGTCGGCAGCTCATCAACTTCGACTCGCGCGACCCTGCCCGCAGGCGTGTTGGCTAACCCTGGCCAGGCACGTGCTGACCAGGCATGCCATCGCTGCCGGCCCCTTGCGGTCGTAAGGGACAGCTCTGAAGGAATGCCGTGGGCGCCGTTGGTGTTAAGCTCGTAGCTGCACCAGATGCCCTGCTGCTATATCTGCGGGGATGGGTGCTCGCACGCGCTCCAGCTGATCAGCACTGTGTGCGTCTGCACTGTGAGATCCAGCACAGTTGTCGGAGTCGACGCAGTGGGGGTCGGCGGGGTGCGGCTTCCACTGACACTTACCTGTTGCGGGGATTCCACGAACGCCCGGTCCTGGCCAAGGGCCTGGATTTCAGCGAACCACGTACTGGATGGTCAGACAAATGCCGTCATGTGCGGGTTCGGCATACACGGAAACATCGGACCTGCAGGGCGGCAGGGCCTGGGGAGAGCGGCGAACGCCGCGGACAACACGCGACAGCGGGCATTAGCCGGCGGCACCTGGCGCCGGGCCCGTACCTGGGAAGGACCCCTAGTGAGCGAAACCATCGATCTGTACTCCGGCTCCACTGGCGAGCCTGAGGAATCTCCCAGCCTGTCCCGTTCCGCCGGCGAGACCGCCGGCGCGGCGAGTTCGGCCGGGACTTCCCCAGCGCAGGCTGGCGCGGTACGCTCCTGGCCGGACGCGGACGACGGTACTGGTACGGCCACCGTCAAGTCAGGGGCGGCCAGGCGATCCGGCTCGGGTCTTTCCGCGAAGGTGCTGCCCGAGCTTCAGCAACTGGCCCAGTCCCTTGGCCTGACCGGGACCGCCAGAATGCGCAAGGGCGATCTGATTGCGGCGATCGAGCAGGCTCAGCACGGGGGCGCGGGCGCGTCAGGCGGGCCGAGCGGGCCGGGTCGGTCCGCGGATGCCGGGCGCGGGGCCGCGGCCAGCGGTGCGCGCGGTGGCCGGGCTCGCGGGGCGGCAGGCGGTGGCACCGCGGCGGTCCCGGTTAGCGGGACGGCTGCCCAGACACCAGACCTGCACAGCGATACATCCGGAAACTCAAGCCAGCGGGGCGCGCCTGCGGGAGCCGGCGCGAACCGCCATATTGAGCGGGACGCCATGGATACACAAACATCGACGCAGCCCGGCATTGGCACCGGGAACGCAGGCGGGGTGGGGGAAAGCCCGCAGGCGGCCAGCACCGGCGGCATCGGCGGTCCGGGCCAGGATGCGCTGCCTTACGGCGGCGCGCCGGCCGTGAACGCCAGCGCCCAGGCCACGGCCGCGAACGGCACTCGCGACGATGCCCAGCACGCGGCCGAGGGCCCGCGGGGTGAGCGCCGCAGGCGCAGCAGCAGCGGGGGCGGCAGCAACGGCCGCGGCGACAACCGCCGCGATGACAACGGCCGCGGCGACAGCCGCCGCGATGACAGCCGCCGCGAGGACGGGCGTCGTGACGACGCCCGCCGCGACGAGCAGCCGCGAGCCGCCAGTGACGGGTCGGCCCAGGGCCGCGAGTCCGGCTCGGGCGGCCGTGACCAGCAGGGCAGTCGCGACCAGCAGGGCGGGCGCGACCAGCAGGGCAGCCGCGATCAGGGCAGCCGCGATCAGGGTGGCCGTGACCAGCAGGGCAACCGGGACCAGCAGGGGAACCGGGACCAGCAGGGCGGCCGGGACAACCGGGATACTCGGGGCGACCGGGATAACCGGGGCGACGACGACCGGGACGGCCCGGGCGGCCGCCGGAGCCGGGACCGGTTCCGGAACCGCAACTCGGGCAACCGGCGCCGCGAGCGCGGTGGCGCCGCCGAGGCCGAGCCCGTGATCACTGAGGACGACGTCCTCATCCCGATCGCCGGCATCCTCGACGTGCTGGACAACTACGGCTTCGTGCGGACGACCGGGTACCTGCCCGGGGCGAACGACGTCTACGTCTCGCTGTCCCAGGTCCGCCGCTACGGCCTGCGCAAGGGCGACGTGGTCGAGGGTGCGATCCGGCAGCCGCGCGAGGGCGAGCGCCGGGAGAAGTTCAACGCGCTGGTTCGCCTGGACAAGATCAACGGGCTGGACCCGGAGCAGGCCAAGAGCCGTCCGGAGTTCTCCAAGCTGGTCCCGCTGTACCCGCAGGAGCGGCTCCGCCTGGAGAGCGACCCGACGATCATGACCACGCGGATCATCGACCTGGTCTGCCCGATCGGCAAGGGCCAGCGCGGCCTCATCGTGTCGCCGTCCAAGGCGGGCAAGACGATGATCATGCAGGCCATCGCCAACGCGATCACCAAGAACAACCCCGAGTGCCACCTCATGGTCGTCCTCGTCGACGAGCGGCCCGAGGAAGTCACCGACATGCAGCGCACGGTCAAGGGCGAGGTCATCCACTCGACCTTCGACCGCCCCGCCGACGACCACACCACGGTGGCCGAGCTGGCCATCGAGCGGGCCAAGCGGCTGGTCGAGATGGGCCACGACGTGGTCGTGCTGCTCGACTCGATCACCCGGCTGGGCCGGGCCTACAACCTGGCCGCCCCGGCCAGCGGGCGGATCCTGTCCGGTGGTGTCGACTCGGCGGCGCTCTACCCGCCCAAGCGGTTCTTCGGCGCGGCGCGCAACATCGAGAACGGCGGCTCGCTGACCATCCTCGCCACGGCCCTGATCGAGACCGGGTCGCGGATGGAGGAGGTCATCTTCGAGGAGTTCAAGGGCACCGGCAACATGGAACTGCGGCTGCGCCGCGACCTGGCCGACAAGCGGATCTTCCCGGCGATCGACGTCGATGCGTCGGGCACCCGCAAGGAAGAGCTGCTGATGTCGCCCGAGGAGCTCAAGATCATCTGGCAGCTGCGCCGGGTCCTGCACGCGCTGGAGCCGCAGCAGGCGCTCGAGGTGCTCATGGACCGCATGAAGGACACCAAGAGCAACGCCGAGTTCCTGCTGACGGTGCAGCGGACGACGGTCAGCTCGTAGCGCTACGCCGGCCTGCCGCCGCGGGAATCAGCAGGCGGCGGCCGGCGTTAGCGCGTCTGGCAGACTGGAAGCCAACCAATGCGGTACCGGTTCACGCCAAGGGCGTTCGCGCCCGGCGACCCGGCGACCGCGGAACCAGGAGTCAAAGATGAAGTCGGGAATTCACCCCGAGTACGTGGAGACCACGGTGACCTGCACCTGCGGGAGCACCTTCACCACGCGGAGCACGGCCAAGAGCGGCGTTATCCACGCCGACATCTGCTCTAGCTGCCACCCGTTCTACACGGGCAAGCAGAAGATCCTGGACACCGGCGGGCGCGTCGCGAGGTTCGAGCGCCGCTTCGGCAAGCAGAAGTCCGGATCCGAGAAGTAACGGCCGCACAGGCCACATTCACGAGCAGTCCGGATCACCCGCCGGGGTGATCCGGACCACGTGTTTCTTTTTGCAGTAATCATAGGAACTACGGGAGGCAGCAGTGTTTGAGCGGCTGGCCGACCTGGCCAGCGAGCACGCGCGGCTGGAGCGCGATCTTGCCGACCCGGCCATACTCTCCGATCCCGACCGGGCCCGGACGGTGGGCCGCCGCTACGGCGAGCTGACCCAGATCGTCACGGCCTACGGGCAGTGGCTGGAGACCAGCGCTGACGAGGAAGCGGCCAGGGAACTCGGCGCGCAGGACGCCTCGTTCGCGGCCGAGGCCGAGCAGCTGGCCGTGCGCCGCGAGGAGCTGGCCAAGCGGCTCGAGCATCTGCTGGTGCCCAAGGATCCCTTCGACGGCAAGGACGTCATCCTCGAGGTCAAGGCGGGCGAGGGCGGCGACGAGTCGGCCCTCTTCGCGGGCGACCTGCTGCGCATGTACCTGCGGTTCGCCGAGCGGCAGCACTGGAAGACCGAGATCATCGACGCCACCCAGACTGGCCTGGGCGGGTACAAGGACGTCACGGTGGCCATCAAGGGCCGGGGCGCCGACGGCGCCTGGTCCCAGCTCAAGTACGAGGGCGGCGTGCACCGCGTGCAGCGGGTGCCGGTGACCGAGTCGCAGGGCCGGATCCACACCTCGGCGGCGGGCGTGCTGGTCATGCCGGAGGCCGACCCGGTGGATGTCACCATCGACCCGGCCGACCTGCGCATCGACGTGTTCCGCTCGTCGGGCCCCGGCGGCCAGAGCGTCAACACCACCGACTCGGCGGTGCGCATCACGCACATGCCCACCGGGCTCGTCGTCTCCTGCCAGAATGAGAAAAGCCAGCTCCAGAACAAGGAGTCGGCCATGCGCATCCTCCGGGCCCGCCTGCTGACGGCCGCGCAGGAGGAGGCGGCGGCGGAGGCCGCGGCCACTCGCCGCAGCCAGGTGTCCGACGTCGACCGGTCCCAGCGGGTGCGGACCTACAACTTCCCCGAGAACCGGATCTCCGACCACCGGGTCGGCTTCAAGGCCTACAACCTGGACCAGGTCATCGACGGCGACCTGACCGCCGTGATCAGCGCCCTCGTCGAGGCCGACCGAGCCGACAAGATCGCCGGCTCCGACGACGACTGATTCTCCTTCTCCGGCTAGCGGGCGGGGCTATACGCGGGGGGCAACACCTTGAGCTTGCTGCTCGATGAGATCGCCATGGCGGTCAGCCGGCTGGCGCAGGCCGGGGTAGAGTCGCCGCGCACCGACGCCGAGCTCATCGCCGCTCACCTGCACGGGGTGCCCCGCAGCCAGCTGCACCTGGTCGCCGACGCCGACTTCGACCCCCGGTTCTGGGACGACATCGCGCGCCGCGCCGCCCGTGAGCCGCTCCAGCACATCACCGGGCTGGCCTACTTCCGCTACCTGGAGCTGGAGGTCGGCCCCGGCGTCTTCGTGCCCCGCATGGAGACCGAGGTAATGACCGGCTGGGCCGTCGAGCAGCTCGCCGCCATGGACGTGGCCGAGCCCATCGTGGCCGACCTGGGCACCGGGTCAGGCGCCATCGCGCTGGCCATTGCCCAGGAGGTGCCGCGGGCCCAGGTGCACGCGGTCGAGGCCGACCCGCTGGCCCGGCAGTGGACCGAGCGCAACATCGCCAGGGTTGCCGCGGCCGCCCCGCACACCGCCGGGCGGGTCACGCTGCACGCCGGGGACTTCGGCACCGCGCTGGCCGAGCTGGACGGCACGGTCGACCTGGTGGTCAGCAACCCGCCCTACATCCCGGTCGGCTCCTGGGTGCCGCCCGAGGTGGGCGAGTACGACCCGGCGACCGCCCTGTGGTCAGGCGCCGACGGCCTGGGTGCCATCCGCGTGGTCGAGGAGACGGCCCGGCGGCTGCTGCGGCCAGACGGCCTGGTCGCGGTCGAGCACGCCGCGCAGCAGGGGCCCGCCGTGTACTGGATTTTCGCCGAGGCGCAAGGCGGGCAGGAGAGCGGCTGGCGGCAGACCCGCAACCACACCGACCTGGCCGGGCGCGACAGGTTCGTCACCGCCGCCTGGCACGTGGCAGGATGATCGCCATGACCGCCTGGTTTGACTGTGCTGACGAGACTCAGCGGACCGAAGGGCTGGCCGCCGCGACGGCCGCTGTGCTCCGTGGCGAGCTCGTGGTGCTGCCCACCGACACCGTCTACGGCCTCGGCGCGGATGCCTTCAGTCCCGAGGCGGTGAACCTCCTGCTGGCCACCAAGGGCCGCGGCCGCAATATGCCGCCGCCCGTGCTGGTCGGCACCGTGCGGGCGGCCTCCGCCCTGGTCGAGGACCTCGGGCCCTACGGCCAGCAGCTCATCGACGAGTTCTGGCCCGGCGGGCTGACCCTGGTGTGCCGGGCCGCCCGGTCGCTGAGCTGGGACCTCGGCGACAGCAAGGGCACCGTGGCGATCCGGATGCCGCAGGACGAGCTGACCCTGGAGCTGCTCCGGGAGACCGGCCCGATGGCCGTCAGCAGCGCCAACCTGACCGGCGCCGACGCCGCGACCACCGCCGAGCAGGCGCGCGAGCAGCTCGGCGACTCGGTCGCCGTGTACCTGGACGGCGGCCCGTCGACGGGCGGCACCGCCTCGACGATCGTGGACCTGACCGACGCCGCGCCCCGCCTGCTGCGCCAGGGCGCCATCTCCATGGGGCGGCTGCGCGAGGTAGCAGGTGTCCGCGCAGGTTAGGACCTCACTCGTGGCGGGCGGCGTGAGCGGGCCCCCGGTGCTCTAGAGTTGCTGTGATGCCTGCCTCATCGCCCAGATCTGGTGATCGGTGAAGGAGTACCTTCTCACCCTTCTGGTGACCGCCGCGGTCACCTACATGCTGACGCCGCTGGTCCGGCGGGTGGCGATCAAGGCCGGGGCGGTCAAGCAGGTGCGCGACCGGGACGTGCACGTCATCCCGATCCCCGAGTTCGGCGGCGTGGCCATGTACGCCGGGCTCGCCGCCGGCCTCCTGGTCGCGGGCCAGATTAAGCCGCTCAGCGGCGTGTTCAGCGGGAACTCCACGATCAGCACCGAGACCGGCCTGCTGCTGGCCGGCGGCGTGATCGTGGCCATCGGCGTGATCGACGACCGGTGGGGCATGAGCCCGATCAGCAAGCTGGCCGGCCAGGTCGCCGCCGGCGTCATCCTCGTCGCCAGCGGCTGCGAGATCGGCTGGCTGCCCCTGCCCGGCAGTACCGCCTTCTCGCCCAGCCCGAACCAGGACATCCTGCTGACCATCCTGATCGTCGTGGCCACCATTAACGCGGTCAACTTCATCGACGGCCTGGATGGCCTGGCCACCGGCATCGTGGCTATCGCCGCGGTCTCGTTCTTCCTCTACTACTACTCGCTGACCAAGGAACTCGGCCTGTCGACCGAGGCCGGCCCCGCGCTGGTGTCGGCGCTGCTGATCGGGATGTGCCTGGGCTTCCTGCCGCACAACTTCTATCCCGCGCGCATCTTCATGGGCGACACCGGCGCCATGCTGCTCGGCCTGCTGCTGGCCTACGCCCCGATCTCCAGCACCAGCTCGCTGGACCCGCAGACGCTGATCAGCGGGCATGCCTACCACCTCGGCACCGTGAACCGGTTCCCCGAGATCCTGCCGCTGCTGCTGCCCACGGCCATCCTGGTCATCCCGTACGCCGACATGCTGATGGCCGTGTTCCGCCGGACCCGGGCCGGTAAGTCCCCGTTCGCGGCCGACCGCAAGCACCTGCACCACCGGCTGCTCGACATCGGTCACTCGCACCGGTCCAGCGTCATCATCATGTACCTGTGGGCGGCCCTGTTCTCCAGCGCCGTGGTGTCGCTGTCGATCCTGGGCCGGCCGTCCTGGGTCTTCGCCACCATCACCGTGGGCGCGGTGCTGCTGCTCCTGCTGATGTCCATGCCGCGACTGCGCTGGTGGGGCCGCCGCGAGCGGCTGGCCGCGGCCGCCGCCGGATCGGCCGCCCCGGCCGGATCGGTGGGACCGGCGTCACCGGCGACCGGACCGGGGAGGCCGTCCGCCCCGGCGGGCGTCCTGGTCCCGGCCGCCGCCCGCCTGTCCGGCGGCAACGGCGTGCCGGGTGGCAGCGGCGTGCCCGGGAGCAACGGCGTGCCCGGCGGCAACGGCGTGCCCCGGGGTAACGGCGTGCCCGGGGGTAACGGCCATCGTCGGCGGGCGGAGGAGCCGTGCCGATGGAGCCCGTGCCGATGGAGCCCGTGCCGATGTCCGCTCCGACCCCCGAGCCGCCGCGCCACCGCTCGGGCCTGCCGCCCGACTGGCCCGGCTCACCCGGCGACCGGCCCCTGCCGGAACGATCCCGGACCAGTCCGGACGCCGGGGCGGACCGGTCCGCCACCGGGCGCGAGGTCCCCTCGGGCTGGGAGCAGCCCGGCGCCAGGGAGACCCGGCCGCGCTCGGTCATCGGCTTCGTCCCGCCCGCGATCGACGAGGACCGCCCGCCGCCGGCCCCGGAACCGCCCGATAACCCGCCGCCCGCCAGCCCGCCGCGCTCGGCGCCGCCGGCCAGCCAGCCGCGCAGCGGCGCCCACCGCCGCCCCAGCTCCTGAGCCGTCTCAGCGGTAGGCGTAACCAGCGGCCTGACCTGCGGATTCCCCTCATGACAGCTCGGGGGTTCGTCACGTTAGGTGACCCCGTGAGCTAGGTGTCCGGGAGCTTGTGATATCTTTCACGAGCATCTACTCAATGACGAGTGAGAGGTCCGTGATACGTTTCGCACATCCGGCGGCACGCCGTAATCGTTGCTGTCGGATGGCCCGGTGCCTGGTCGGCACCGTGGCAGTAAGTTCCTCAGCCCGACGGTGGCCCCCGGCCGTCGCCGAGACCCCCGGAGTTCCGTAGATGCCGGCAACTTATGTCCGGATCGCCCGCCATTCGGCCGCCTCCGCGGCCGTGGTAGCGGTGATCATGGCTGCCGTCAGCGCGGGCATCGCGGGGACCAAGGGACTGCTGGGCGCGGCGCTCGGGATCGCTCTCGTGGCCGTGTTCTTCTCGATCAGCGTGTTCGCGGTCGGGCGCGCGGCCCGGATCAGCCCGCAGGCCATGATGATCACCGCGATGGTGACCTACCTGGCCAAGGTCCTGATCCTCCTGTTCTTCGTGGTGCGCTTCAGCAACACCACGGCCTTCAACACCCGGCTATTCGGCCTCAGCGCGCTGGCCTGCATCCTGGCCTGGTGCGCCGCGCAGGTCTACTGGTCGATGAAGCTCAAGTTCCTCTACGTCGAGCCACGCGGGGACGGGTGACCCGTGGGTGTGCTCAGGCGTCCGGACGGCGATTCGCGGCCCGCGGTGAGTGCTGCCCGCAGGAGCCCGCGAACGGCGGGCATGCCGTCGGCGAGGCCCCGTTCTTCCCAGGCAGGTGACCATGATGGTCGACAGCGATCCGACCGACCGCACCGACACCACCGACCGCGTCGGCACCGCCGGGGCCACCGAGCCGAAGCTCACCGGCCGGAAAGCCTGGCGACGCGGACCGGTCGAGGACAACGCGGGCTGGGCGGTCTTCAGCTACCTGATCTCCGGGATGGTCTTCTACGGGCTGGTCGGCTGGCTGGTCGGCCGGGCTACGCACATCGGAATCCTGTTCCCGCTCGGCATGATCGTGGGGCTGATCCTGGCCATCGTGCTCATCATCTTCAGGTACGGCCGGCCCTAACGGGTTACGCGGGTGTAAAGCCCGCCGGCCGGACAGTTAACATCCGTGTGCCGGGACTTGCCCGGCACGGGGCAGCGGACGCAACGACGTGCGTCGCGCCCGTAACCGCGCCGGGCAGGCGCGAATGTGGAGGAAACCGCCTTGGCCGGTGAGTTCGTCGCACACGTAGGACAGGTGGCCCATGTGGCGGCCAAGTGCACCGAGGACAACAGCCACATCTTCTCCTCGGCGCACTGCGGCTACCCGGCGCCGGGATACCCGGGGCCGTCGTTCGTCTTCACGCCGTTCTTCCGGATCGGCGCCTTCTACTTCACCAAGCCCATGCTGCTGGCCCTGGTCTGCGCGCTGATCGTGGTCTGGTTCTTCTGGGCCGCGTTCGCCAAGCCGAAGCTGGTGCCCCGCGGGGCGCAGAACCTGGGCGAGCTCGGCATCACCTTCGTGCGCGATCAGATCCTCCGGCCCATGATGGGCCGGCGCGGGGACAACTTCCTGCCGTTCCTGGTCTCGCTGTTCTTCTTCATCTGGATCATGAACCTGATGGAGATCATCCCGGTGGCGCAGTTCCCGGCGATGTCCTTCTTCGCCTTCCCGTTCGTGCTGATGGTCATGGTCTACGTGACCTACACCTACCTCGGGATCAAGCACCAGGGCCTCGGCGGCTACTTCGCCAACATGATCCCCAAGGGCGTGCCCTGGCCGATCCTGCTCATCCTGGCCCCGGTGGAGATCCTCCAGTACGTCATCGTCCGGCCGTTCACCCTGGCCGTCCGGCTGTTCGCCAACATGTTCGCCGGGCACATCCTGCTGCTGGTGTTCACCCTGGCCACCTGGTACATGTTCACCCTGTCGATCGGCCTGCTGTTCAGCGCCACCTCGTTCATCCTGACCGTGGCGCTGACCGGTTTCGAGATGCTGATCCAGGCCCTGCAGGCCTACATCTTCACGATCCTGACCGCCCAGTACATCGGCGGTTCGCTGGAAGCGGGCCACTAACCATGGCCCGCCGACCCCAACCGCCAGCGAATCCCGCTGGCACGAACGCAAAGGAACCAGTACATGCTTGAAGCCCTGCACACCGTAGCGGCCAGCTCCGGCACCGTCATCAGCATCAACATCGGTGCGGTCGCCTACGGCCTGGCCGCCATCGGCCCCGGCATCGGCATCGGCCTGATCTTCGGCCACGGCGTCGAGGCGATGGCCCGGCAGCCCGAGGCCCGCGGCCTGATCCAGTCCAACATGTACATCGGCTTCGCGCTGACCGAGGCCCTGGCGCTGATCGGCATCGTGATCCCCTACATCTTCCACTACAGCTGATCAGCCCGGCGCGGAAGGAAGAGCACTTATGTCCGACCGGAAGGAAGCCGGACGATGAACTATCTCGCCGCCACTCAGCCCGTCGTTCCCGGCGGCAACCCGCTGCTGCCCGAGTGGCCGGAACTGATCATCGGCACGATCGCGTTCGTGATCGTGTTCGCGGTCCTGGCCCGGGTGCTGATGCCGCGGATCCAGAAGACGCTGGCCGAGCGGACCGACGCGATCGAGGGCGGCATCCAGCGGGCCGAGGACGCCCAGGCCAAGGCCAACCGGGCCCTGGAGCAGTACCAGGCGCAGCTGCAAGAGGCCCGGCACGAGGCCGCGCGGCTGCGCGAGGAGGCCAAGGAGCAGGGCGCCCAGATCATCGCCGAGATGCGCGAGCAGGCCCAGGCCGAGGCGCGGCGCATCACCGAGGCGGCCCAGGCGCAGCTCGTGGCCGACCGCCAGCAGGCCCTGGCCGCGCTGCGCAATGAGGTGGGCGCCATCTCGGTCGAGCTGGCCGGCAAGATCGTGGGCGAGTCGCTCACGGATGAGGCCCGCCAGCACCGGCTGGTGGACCGGTTCCTCGAGGAGCTGGAGATAACGGGCACCACCCAGCCCGCCGGCACGAGCGGCGCCAGCGGGGCGCAGGCCTCATCATGAGGGGCGTGAGCAGGGCATCGCTGGCCGACGCCAAGGAGCGGCTGGCCGCGCTGGTGCCCCGCACGTCCAGCTCGATTCGGCCAGCGAGCTGGCGGGCGAGCTGTTCGCGGTGGTTGACGTGCTGGACAGCCAGCCCGCGGTGCGCCGGGCGCTGGCCGACCCGGCCAGCGCCAGGTCGGCCCGGACGGGCCTGGCCCAGGCGCTGTTCGGCGCCAGGGTCGGCCCGGACACCGTCGAGCTCGTCAGCTCGGTGGCCAGCGCCCAGTGGTCGGAGTCCGCGGACCTCGCGGACGCGATCGAGCAGATGGCCGTCGAGGCCATCGTGGCCGAGGCCGACCGGGCCGGGCGGCTGGACGACCTGGAGGATGACCTGTTCCGGTTCGGCCGGCTGGTCGGCAGCCAGGCCGAGCTGCGGGCCGCGCTGAGCAACCCGTTCGCCCCGGCCAACGTCAAGCAGGACCTGGTGACCGCCTTGCTGGGGGACAAGGTGATCCCGCAGACGATTCAGCTAGTCACCCAGGCCGCCCTGCACCCGCGGGGACGTAGCCTGGACAGGAGCCTGGAAGAGTACGCGCGCCTGGCCGCCGAGTACCGGGAGCGGCTGGTCGCCGAGGTTCGGGTGGCGTCGGAGCTCAGCGCCGCCCAGCGCAGCCGCCTGGCGGCCACGCTGGCGCGGGCGTACGGGCACAAGGTCCACCTCAATATCGTGCTCGACCCCGGAGTGATCGGCGGAATGGTCATCCGGATCCGGGGCGAGCAGATCGACGGCAGCGTCGCGACCCGCCTGGCGGAGATCCGGCGCCGGCTCACCACGTGAGCCCCGGATAACGACAGACGCAGACGATAGACACAGAGGAAGACGCGAGGAAGATGGCGGAGCTGACAATCCGGCCGGACGAGATCCGGGACGCGCTCGCGCGTTTCGTCGAGGACTACGACCCGGGAACCGCCTCCGCTGAGGAGGTCGGGACCGTCACCGAGTGCGGTGACGGCATCGCCAGGGTCGCGGGCCTGCCCTCGGCCATGGCCAATGAGCTGCTGGAATTCGAGGACGGCACCCGCGGCCTGGCCCAGAACCTGGACGTCGCCGAGATCGGTGTCGTGGTGCTGGGCGACTTCAGCAAGATCGAGGAGGGCCAGCAGGTCCGGCGCACCGGCGAGGTGCTGTCGGTGCCGGTCGGCGACGCGTTCCTGGGCCGGGTGGTCGGGCCGCTCGGCCTGCCGCTGGATGGCCTGGGCCCGATCGAGGGCACTGAGGACCGCCAGCTCGAGCTCCAGGCCCCGTCGGTGGTCAACCGGTCCAAGGTGAGCGAGCCGCTCCAGACCGGCATCAAGGCCATCGACGCCATGATCCCGATCGGCCGCGGGCAGCGGGAGCTGATCATCGGCGACCGGCAGACCGGCAAGACCGCGATCGCGATCGACACGATCATCAACCAGAAGGAAAACTGGGACTCCGGCGATCCCGCCCGCCAGGTGCGCTGCGTCTACGTAGCGGTCGGCCAGAAGGGCTCCACCGTGGCCCAGGTCCGCCAGTCGCTGGAGGACGCGGGCGCGCTGGAGTACACCACGATCGTGATGGCCCAGGCCTCCGACCCGGCCGGCTACAAGTACATCGCCCCCTACACCGGCTCGGCCATCGGCCAGCACTGGATGTACGCAAGGCAAGCACGTCCTGATCGTCTTCGACGACCTGACCAAGCAGGCCGAGGCCTACCGGGCCATCTCGCTGCTGCTGCGCCGGCCGCCGGGCCGCGAGGCCTACCCCGGCGACGTGTTCTACCTGCACTCGCGGCTGCTGGAGCGCTGCGCGAAGCTGTCCAAGGAACTGGGCGGCGGGTCGCTGACCGGGCTGCCGATCGTCGAGACCAAGGCCAACGACATCTCGGCCTATATCCCGACGAACGTCATCTCGATCACCGACGGCCAGATCTTCCTGGAGACCGACCTGTTCAACTCCGGTGTCCGCCCGGCCATCAACGTCGGCCAGTCGGTCTCCCGAGTCGGCGGCGACGCCCAGATCAAGGCCATGAAGGACGTCGCCGGCGGCCTCAAGCTGGCCCTGTCCCAGTACCGCGACCTGGAGGCGTTCGCCTCGTTCGCCTCCGACCTGGACGCCGTATCGCGGGCCCAGCTGGACCGCGGCGCGCGGCTGGTGGAGCTGCTCAAGCAGGGCCAGTACAGCCCGATGCCGGTCGAGCGGCAGGTCGTCTCGGTCTGGGCCGGCACCAACGGCTACCTCGACGACGTGCCGGTCGACGACATCAAGCGGTTCGAGTCCGAGTTCCTCGAGGAGCTCGGCCGCTCCAGCGCCGGCATCTACGCCACGATCCGCGAGACGGGCCGGCTGAACGACGACACCAAGGTGGCGCTCACCGACGCGATCGACAAGTTCCGGCGCGGCTTCGAGGTCACCGGCGGCGGCCTGCTGGTGACCGACGACCAGGGCAGCGACCTCAAGGCAGAGGACGTCCAGCAGGAGACGCTGAAGAAGCGGGTCCCGCCCAAGGCCGACAACGCCCCGCCGGCCGGCCGCACGAGCGACAGGTAAGGCAGACCCGGCATGGGAGCACAGCTTCGCGCCGTACGGCGGCGGATCAAGTCGGTGCAGTCCACGGCCAAGATCACCCGCGCCCAGGAGCTGATCGCGGCCTCGCGCATCATCAAGGCCCAGCAGCGGGCCCACGAGGCCGAGCCCTACTCGCGGGAGATCACGGCCGCGGTCGAGGCGGTGGTCAGCCGGTCCGGGCAGATCGACCACCCGCTGACCCGCGAGCCGAGCGACCCCAAGCGGGCCGCGGTCCTGGTCCTGACCAGTGACCGCGGCTTCGCCGGCGGCTTCAACGCCAACGTGCTGCGCGAGTTCCAGGGCCTGCGCAGGCTGCTGGGGGACCAGCACGTTGAGCCGGTGCCGTTTGTCAGCGGGCGCAAGGGCATTACCTGGCACCGGTTCCGCGATATTGACATGGCGGCGGAGTGGAGCGGCTACTCCGACACCCCGGTGTTCGAGAACGCCCGGGTGATCACCGAGGCGCTGCTGGCTGCCTATAACCAGCCGACTGATGAGGGCGGCGTGGATGAGATCCACATCGTGTATACCGATTTCGTTTCCATGCTGACCCAGGAGCCGGTCGTGCGGCGGCTGCTGCCGCTGGAGATCGAGGAGACGACCGAGCCGCCGGACAGCGGGCCGCTGCCGGTGTATGACTTCGAGCCGTCTCCCGAGGCCGTGCTGGATGCGCTGCTGCCGTGGTATGTGGAGAGCAGGATCTTCTACGCGCTGCTGGACTCCGCGGCCTCGGAGATCGCGTCGCGGCGGCGGGCGATGAAGTCGGCCACCGATAACGCCAACGACCTGATCGAGCAGCTCAGCCGCGAGGCCAACAAGGCCAGGCAGTCCGAGATCACCCAGGAAATCAGCGAGATCGTGGGCGGTGCCAACGCGCTGGCCGAGACGATCAGTGGGAGTAAGTGAGCATCATGACCGCAACCGTAGACAGCCCTCAGGCCGCCGACGGGTCCGCGCAGGCGGCGGGGGACGGCCGCGTCGTCCGGGTCATCGGCCCGGTGGTCGACGTGGAGTTCTCGGCCGAGCAAATGCCGCCCATCTATAACGCCCTCACCGTCCCGATCACCCTGGAGGGCGTGACCAAGACGCTGACCCTCGAGGTCGAGCAGCACCTGGGTGACGACACGGTCCGCGCCATCGCCCTGGAGCCCACCGACGGCCTGACCCGCGGCGCCGTGGTCACCGACACCGGCGGCCCGATCTCCGTGCCGGTGGGCGACGTGACCAAGGGCCACGTGTTCAACGTGCTGGGCGAGCCGCTGGACGTGCCGGCCAGCGAGCTGCACGTCACCGAGCGCTGGGGCATCCACCGCGAGCCGCCGCCCTTTGACCAGCTCGAGCCGCGCACCCAGATCCTCGTGACCGGCATCAAGGTGCTCGACCTGCTGACGCCCTACGTGCTCGGCGGCAAGATCGGCCTGTTCGGCGGCGCGGGCGTGGGCAAGACCGTGCTCATCCAGGAGATGATCACCCGGGTCGCGAAGAACTTCGGCGGCGTGTCCTGCTTCGCCGGCGTCGGCGAGCGGACCCGCGAGGGCAACGACCTGATCACCGAGATGACCGAGTCCGGGGTCATCGCGGACACCGCGCTGGTCTTCGGCCAGATGGACGAGCCGCCGGGCACCCGGCTGCGGGTCGCGCTGTCCGCCCTGACGATGGCGGAGTACTTCCGCGACGTGCAGGGCCTGGACGTGCTGCTGTTCATCGACAACATCTTCCGCTTCACCCAGGCCGGCTCCGAGGTGTCGACCCTGCTGGGCCGGATGCCGTCGGCGGTGGGCTACCAGCCGACGCTGGCCGACGAGATGGGCCAGCTCCAGGAGCGGATCACCTCCACCCGCGGTCACTCGATCACCTCGATGCAGGCGATCTACGTGCCCGCCGACGACATCACCGACCCGGCCCCGGCCGCCGTCTTCGCGCACCTCGACGCCACCACGGTGCTCTCCCGCGAGATCACCCAGAAGGGCATCTTCCCGGCGGTGGACCCGCTGGCGTCCACCTCCCGGATCCTGGACCCCGGCTACGTCGGCCAGGAGCACTACGACGTGGCCCGCGAGGTGCAGCGGATCCTCCAGCGCTACACCGAGCTGCAGGACATCATCGCCATCCTGGGCATCGACGAGCTGTCCGAGGACGACAAGGTAACGGTGCAGCGGGCCCGCCGGATCGAGCGGTTCCTGTCCCACCCGATGTTCGTGGCCAAGCAGTTCACCGGGCAGGACGGCGTGTTCGTGCCGCTGGAGGAGACGATCTCCTCGTTCAAGGCCATCGCCGAGGGCAAGTACGACAACCTGCCCGAGCAGGCGTTCTTCATGTGCGGCGGCATCGAGGACGTGGAGAAGAAGGCCAAGGCGCTGGAGAAGAACCAGTGACCCTCCGGGTGGCGCTAGTCGTCCCGGACGGCGAGATCTGGACCGGCCGGGCCAACATGGTGATCGCCAAGACGACCGACGGCGACATCGGCGTGCTCTCCGGGCATGCCCCGGTCATCGGCATCCTGGTCCAGGGCAGCGTGGTCCGGATCCGGCCCGAGGGCGACGGCGCCGCCGAGGTCAGAGCGGCCGTCGGCGGCGGGTTCTTCTCCATCGCCAACGACCGGGTATCCATCCTGGCCCGCCAGGCCCAGCTCGGCGCCGAGGTCGACACGGCCGCGGCCCAGGCGGCCCTGGACTCCGCCCTGGAGTCGGCCGAGCCGGGCCAGGAGCCAGCCGAGGTCCGCTACTACCGGGCTCAGCTGCAGGCCGCCGGCTCCGGATCCTGACGAGGGCACGGGCGGGGCGCCGGGGTGAGCTGGGTACTGGCGCTCGTCGCGGGCTGGGTCCTGATCCTGCTCGTGGCCGGGGCCGTGCTCGCGGCGCTCGGCCTGGCCTCCCGGCGGATCCTGCTCGGCCGCACCGGCGGCACCGTGGAGTGCGGCCTGCGGGCCAGCGAGGCCGCCACCTGGCGGCTGGGCCTGGCCGCGTACCAGCCCGATGAGCTGCACTGGTTCAGCGCTTTCGGGGTCCGGCTGCGGCCCAATGAGGTCTTCGACCGCAGTTCGCTGAGCATTCTGGCCCGGCGCCCGGCGGCCCAGACCGAGGCGGTGAGCATCGGCGCCGGCACCGTGGTGGTGGAGTGCCGGGCCGGCCGCGACGGGGACGGGCGCGACGCGGGCGGGCGCAAGGCGGACGGGGTGGTCGCCTCCGGCGCCGCCGTGCGCACCGTCGAGCTGGCCATGAGCGAGGAAGCCCTGACCGGCTTCCTGGCCTGGCTGGAGGCGGCCCCGCCCGGGTACCTCAGCGGCCTGAGCTAGCGGTCGCCGCCCGGCTTCCAGAGCAGGTCGCCGCCGGGCTCGTTGACGTATCTGGCCAGGATGAACAATAGGTCAGACAGCCGGTTCAGGTACTGCGCGGTGAGCGGGTTCATGGTCTCGCCATGCTCGCCGAGGGCGGCCCAGGCGGCCCGCTCGGCCCGCCGGACCACGGTCCGGGCAGTGTGCAGCAGCGCCGCTCCGGGGCTGCCACCGGGCAGCACGAAGCTGCGCAGCGTGGGCAGGTCGGCGTTGTACCGGTCGCAGGCGGCCTCCAGGCCCTCGATGTACCCCGGGGCCACCCGCAGCGGGGGATAGGCGGGCTCGGGCGTTACCGGGTTGCTCAGGTCCGCCCCGACGTCGAACAGCTCGTTCTGGATGCGGATGAGCAGCTCGCGCAGGTCCTCGGGCAGTCCGCCCATGGTGACCGCCACCCCGATCGCGCAGTTGGCCTCGTCGACATCGGCGTAGGCGGCCAGCCGCAGGTCGGTCTTGGCCGCGCGGCTGCCGTCGCCCAGCGCCGTGGTGCCCTGGTCACCGGTGCGCGTGTAGATGCGGGACAGCACGATGGGCGTCTCTTGACGATCGGCAGGCATGCCTCCACGGTAGCGGCCTGGTGTCCCGCCCGGCCGGGGGAGTACGTGACCATCACGTGACCTAAATCCTGACCAACCCTGTCCATAAAATGGGACTGGTGGGCCGCGCGGGGTCGCATCGGGTCACAGAGGTCAAGATGTGGTGATCAGCGGATCGCGGAGTGTAAGCGCCAGGATTCGGGGCAGGCTGATGGAGCAAGCCTCTGACCTTGGGTATTCACATCTAGGCAACGATGTGACATCGTATAGATACAAAGAGTGATGCACAGTCCAGACGCGAGACCGTCGCTGAAGCGGCGGTCTGACCAGGAACTCTGATCGGACCGAAAAACAGGAGATACGGTCCGCAGAGCGGTCGCTACGGCGGCCAACGGCCATCTCGCGCAGTGCCGGCGGTTCTCGGGGGCCCGCCGGCGCCAGGGATGGCTTAGGGGTGGGGGGAGCGCGCTCCCGGCTATCTGGCCGGGAGCGCGCTCATTTCTGCGCTCGCCACTTTCTGGCCGATACCCGCTAGTAGGGTAATGCGCGGTATTGCGCACGTTCGGGAGGTAGGCCGTGTATGACTACGTCATCGTGGGTGCCGGCAGCGCGGGCTGCGTCCTGGCCTCGCGGCTGACCGAGAACCCCGATACCCGGGTCCTGGTCCTGGAGGCCGGGCCGCCGGATGAGGCCGACGAGATCCACATCCCGGCGGCCGTCAGCACGCTGTTCAAGAGCACCTACGACTGGGACTACCAGACCGAGCCCCAGTCGCGGGCGGGCGGCCGGTCGATCTACTGGCCGCGCGGCCGGGTGCTGGGCGGCTCCTCGTCCATCAACGCGATGATCTACATCCGCGGCAGCCGGTACGACTACGACACCTGGCGGGACGAGTACGGCTGCGACGGGCTGGGGCTACACCGACCTGATGCCGTACTTCCTGCGCGCCGAGGGCAACTCGCGGGGCGAGTCGGCGTTCCACGGCGCCACCGGCCCGCTCAGCGTCCAGGACCTGCGCTACAAGTCCAGCCTGACCGGCGCGTTCGTGGCCGCGGCGCAGGCCTGCGGGGCGCCCGCCAACGACGACTTCAACGGGGCCCGGCAGGACGGCGTCGGCTACTACCAGGTCACCCAGCGCGGCGGCCGCCGGTGGTCGGCGGCCGACGCCTACCTGCACCCGGCCGCCGCGCGGCCCAACCTGACCATCCTCACCGACGCCCTGGCCACCGCCATCGAGATCGAGGGCGGCCGGGCCATCGGGGTGCGCTACCTGCACCGCGGCGCCGAGGAGTTCGCCGTGGCCGACGCGGAGATCATCCTGGCCGGGGGCGCCATCGGCAGCCCGCAGCTGCTGATGCTGTCCGGCGTCGGTCCCGCCGACCACCTGCGCGAGCACAACATCCCGGTGATGGCCGACAGCCCCGGCGTCGGCGCGAACCTGTCCGACCACCCGGTCGTCCCGGCCATGTGGAGCACGCCGCGCACCCGCGGCCTGTGGGAGAAGTCCGGCCCGCGCAACCTGGCCCGGTGGCAGCTCACCCACGCCGGGCCGCTGGCCACCAACGTGGCCGAGGCGGGCGGGTTCACCCGGACCGACCCGGCGCTGCCCGCCCCCGACATCCAGTGGCACGTGCTGCCGGTGCCGTACCAGAACTTCGGCCTGACCGACCCGTCCTTCCGGGCCCTGTCGGTGCTGATCACCCTGGTCGCGCCGGGCAGCCGGGGCCGGGTCCAGCTGCGCAGCGCCGACCCGCGGCACAAGGCGCTCATCGACCCGGCCTACCTGTCCGACATTTCCGACCTGGACCCGCTGCTGCGGGCGATCGGGCTGGCCAGGGAGTACGCCGCGGCCAAGCCGATGGCCAAGGTGGGCAAGCTGGAGCTGGCCCCCGGCCAGGACGTGCGCGGCGAGGCCGACCTGTCGGAGTGGATCCGCCAGGAGATCACCACGCTCTACCACCCGGTCGGCACCTGCGCCATGGGCGGGGACTCGGTGCTGGCGGCCAGCAAGCTGACCAGCGTGGTCGACGCCGAGCTGCGGGTGCGCGGGGTGGACCGGCTGCGGGTGGTGGACGCCTCGGTGATGCCCACGGTCCCGCGCGGCAACACGAACGCGCCCACGATCGCGATCGCCGAGCGGGCCGCCGACCTCATCGGCGGCCGGGCGCCGCTGGCCCCCGTGGATCCAGCCCAGCTGGCCCTGGCCGCCGCGCCAGGCTAGCGCGAAGGAGCGGGACGACCCCGCCCCGCCGCCTGGCCCCGCCCCACCGGCCCCGTCCGTAACACCGGACCCATGCCCGCGGGCGGGCGCACACCGGGAGCGGGCGGGCGCACACCGGGAGCAGATCGCTCGGCCGGGCAGGCGGCGTTACTTGTAGCGGCGGCCGTGCAGCAGGGTGGCCAGGCCCAGCAGGCGCTTCATGTCCTGGTCGCCGCGCTCGAACGAGGTCAGGTTGACCATCGGCTTCATCCGCTGCCGGGCAATGGACTTGGGCCGGGCGAACTCGCGCAGCCCGTCCGCGCCGTGGATGCGGCCGAACCCGGAGTCGCCCGAGCCGCCGAACGGCAGCGACGGGATCCCGGCGAACGAGATGACCCCGTTGATGGCCGTCATGCCGCTGCGCAGCGAGCGGGCCGCGTCCATGGCGACCTTCTTGTTCCGCGCGAAGACCGTACCGCCCAGGCCGTAGCGGCTGGCGTTGGCCAGCTCCACGCCCTCGGCCAGGTCGGCGACCCTGGCGACCGTGATCGTCGGCCCGAAGGTCTCCTCGGTGACCGCCCGGCTGTCCTCGGGCACGTCGGCCAGGATGACCGGGCCCACGTACGGTCGCTGGACGCTGGAGATGCCGCCGATCACCGACCGCCCGCCGCGGGCCATGGCGTCGGCGATGTGCTTCTCGATCACCTCGACCTGGCTGGGCATGGTCATCGGCCCGTAGTCGGCCTCCCGGTCCTCGCCCGGCCGCACCTTCTCCACCCGCTCGGTCAGCTTCTCCAGGAACGTGTGGTAGACGTCCTCGACCACGTAGACCCGCTCCACCCCGACGCAGGTCTGGCCGCCGTTGGAGATCGCGCCCCAGGCGCAGGCGTCGGCCGCCGCGTCCAGGTCGGCATCCGAGCTGACCAGGAAGGCGTCCTTGCCGCCGCACTCGGCCACCAGCGGCGTGAGGTTCTGCGCGCAGGCGGCCATGACCTTCTTCGCGGTCGCCGCCGAGCCGGTGAACGCGATCTTGTTAACCGCGCTGCGGGCCAGCGCGTCGCCGGTCGGGCCGAACCCGGTCACCAGCTGGAGCACCGGCTGCTCGGGCACCACCTCCGCGAACGAGCTGACCAGCCAGCCCCCGACGGCCGGGGTCAGCTCGCTGGGCTTGAACACCACCGCGTTCCCGGCGGCCAGCGCGTAGGCGATGGAGCCCATGGGCGTGAACACCGGGTAGTTCCACGGCCCGATCACGCCGATCACCCCGAGCGGCTGGTACTCCAGCGTCGCGGCCTGGTTGAAGGCCACCAGGCCGGGCCGGACATGGCGCGGCCGCAGCACCCGGTGCGCGTTGCGGGCCGCCCAGTCGATGTGGATGACCGCGAGCAGGATCTCCAGCTGGGCGTCGGCCAGCGGCTTGCCCGTCTCGGTGTGCACCAGCTCGGCCAGCCGTCCGATGTACCGGATCACGTGCGACTTCCAGGCCAGCAGCCGCTGCCGGCGATCCTTCCAGCTCAGCCCGGCCCACCACTGCGCCGCCGCCTGGGCGCGAGCCACCGTGGCCGCCACGTCGGCCTCGTTGCAGACCGGGAAGGTGGCGATGGCCTCGGAGGTCGCCGGATTCAGCGTGTCAAAGGTCTCCGTGCTCGACGTCGTCGTGGTCGTCATCATCGCCTCCACCGGCATGGCCCGCGGTCACCCGTGGTCGTCATTACTGACATTCCGCACTGTCGCGTGCCAGTAAACCATCGGGTGTTGGCTGAGGATAGCGTCGGTCTGGCAACAAGGGGCGACCGTCAGAAACCGGGGTACGAACGTGGCCGGATCCGCCTATACCGACGCCGACCTGCGCTGGCTGCGAGAGGCGATCGAGCTGTCCCGCTGCTGCCCGCCGTCGGACACGGCGTTCTCGGTCGGCGCGGTGCTGGTGTCCGGCGACCAGGCCCGGGAGAGCAGCGTCATCGCGACCGGGTTCTCCCGCGAGCGCGACCCGCACGATCACGCCGAGGAGACCGCCCTGGTCAAGGCGACCGAGGGCGCGGCGGATGCTGAGCTCGCGGACGCGCGCCTCGCGGACGCGACGATGTACTCGTCGCTGGAGCCTTGCCTGCGCCGGCTGTCCCGGCCGCGTTCGTGCGCCCAGCTGATCGTGGCGGCGGGCATCCGCCGGGTGGTGCTGGCCTGGGAGGAGCCGCCGGTGTTCGTGCCCGGCGGGGGAGCGCGGTGGCTGCGCGACCAGGGCGTGACGGTAGTGGAGGTGGCCGAGCTGGCTGATGAGGCCCGCGCCGTCAACGCCCACCTGCTCCCGTGATGGTCATCGGCTGGGGACTCCCGGCTGGTCGGGGCGGCCCGCGGTGAGGCCGGGCTGGCCCTGGCCCGCGTCGGTGCCCGGCTCGTCGGCGACGGTCTCGCCGCCGGTGCTGCCGGTGTCCGTCGGTGGCCGCCGGTGGCCTCGGGACCGGGGCCGGCCGGCCAGGCGGTGGTACAGGGTCATGAGCCGGCGCCACAGATGCAGCCGCCGGGCCAGCTCGATCAGGGCGCTGACCGCCAGCGCGATGCCCAGGGCGAGCAGCAGGCCCACCCACGGCCGGGACTCGAATGCCTGGCCGCCCAGCCGGCCGATGAAGAACGCGTAGCAGGCCCAGATCACGCCGGCCACGGCGGTGGCGGCCACGAACGTGCGCCGCCGGTAGCCGATCAGCCCGCAGGTCAGGGTGACCGCCGTCCGGCCGCCGGGCACGAACCGGCACGCGATGATGATCCGCCACCCGTAGCGCTCGAGGGCGCTGGTGGCCCAGGCCTTCCGGTGGGCGCCCTTCTCGCCCGCGAGCAGCCGGCGCTCGATGGCCGGACCTAGCCAGCGGCCGATCTGGTAGGTGAGGTTGTCGCCCAGGAACGCTCCCAGCGCGGCCAGGAGCACCAGCACCGCGATCCGGGGATCAGTACTGCCGGCGGTCGCGACGCCGAGCGTGATGATCGCGGTCTCGCTGGGCAGTACCGGGATGATCGCGTCGAAGGCGGGCAGCAGCACCGCGATGAGGTAGGACAGCGGGGACGTGATGGCCAGGGTCGACAGCCAGTTCATGGGCATGCTCCCGGACGGCCGCGCGGGCCGCCCTCAGCACCGTAAGAGCCGGAGTTGATCAGCACAGTCCTCCGTGGTCGTGGTCTGGCGCCCGGTCTCCAGCAGATCACACTTGGCCGGCTGGCCGTCCAGCCGGCGGCGCGCCGGGCGAGCCGCCGGCACCAGGCGAGCCGCCTTAGCCGCGCGCGCCGACTGGGCCGACCGGACGGCCCGGTCCGAGTGGGCCGCGCGGCTGGCCCGGCTGGCCGCGGCTGACCGGGTCGTCGGCTCAGCACCGTCGGCCGGGACCGCGCGTGCGGCCGGGGCCGTTCCTCCGGCCACCGCCGGCCGGCCCCGGCGGGTGGGCTGGAGAGCCGCGAGCGACGGGCCCAGCAGCGCGATGCCGGCCACGGCCACGCCCGCCGCGCAGAACTGCACCAGCAGCCCCGAGAACGAGGTGGCCAGGCGCTCGTCAAAGATCACGGCCCCGATGAGCACCCCGGAGACCGGCTCCACGGTGTCGATGATGGGCAGGCTCGAAGACAGTGCGCTGGCCTGGAACGCGCCCGTGGACAGCAGGATGCCCGTGATGCCCAGCCAGATCAGCACCCACGGCTCCCAGTGGCCGAAGATCGAGCCCAGCCCGTCCTGGCGCAGCGACCGGGCCAAGCTCGCCGTCACCGCGGCGGTCAGCCCGAAGACCACGCCCGCCGCGCCCGCGAACAGCCGGGCCCTGGCCGTCTTCCCCGTGATCCGGGCCGCGGTCACCGACAGCCCGGTGATGACCGCGACGGCCCCGAAGACCAGGAACCAGTCCGTGGCCGGGCACGTCGGGCCGGTCGGACGGCGGGGGAGATACGGCCAGGAAGACCGCGACCCCCGTGGCCACCAGCAGGCAGCCGCCCCAGTCCCTGGCCCGCAGCGGCCGCCGGGACCAGCGGGCGGCCAGCGGCAGGGCGAACAGCAGGTCGGCGGCGACGATCGGCGCCACCAGGGTGAGCGGGCCGTAGGCCAGGGCCAGCGCCTGGAGGCCGTAGCCCGCCGTGGCCAGGGCCAGCCCGGCCAGCCACAGCGGTCGCCGGGCCACGTCGAGCAGCAGTCGCGGCGACAGCGTCCGGCCCCGCGGGGCCAGGCCCGCCTGCTGGTGCTGGAGCGCCGCCGCAGCGCCGAACGCGCACGCGGCGGCCAGCGCGGCGAACGCCGACACCATGAGTCCGCTAGCGGTGCTCATGCGCGTTCCGCCCCGTTTGGCCCCCGTGGCCAGCTCTGTTGCTCGTCATCTCCCCCTAGTGAACCCCACCGCCGTGGCCTGCCGATGCGGTCGCTGTGGTGACCGTGTGAAGATCAGGCCGAAGCCGGTCGAAGCACCAGAAGTCGAAGCACCAGAAGTCGAAGCAGCAGGAAGCCGCCGGGGTCCGCGTCCCGCGGACCCCGGCGGCTTCCGAGGTGTCAGCTAGCGATCAGGAGCCAGACGGCGCTCCTAGTAGCTGTTGTGCCACTTCGTGGTGAAGGCGCCCCCGCTCAGGGTCGACGGGGTCGACAGGTTGTAACTGTCAGTCGAGTCGATCATGGTGATCGAGTCGGTGCTGCCGCTGCCCTTGCCGGCCACCGCGGTGGCCTTCCAGCTGCCGAAGTTGGCCAGCGGGATGATGCCGGTGGTCGAGAACGCGGGGCGCTCCTGGATCCACTCGATGCTCTCGTCGGTGCAGGTAGCCAGCGCGCAGCTCTTGGTCTTGCTGAAGCTGGCACCCGAGTGAGTGGCGTCCTTGACCGCCAGCTTGTACGACGTGCCGCTGCGGACCACCGAGGCGGTGATCTTGTCGCCAGGCTTCAGCGACTTGCCGACCGTCACCGAGCCCGCCGGGAACATCTCGTACCAGGTGAAGTAGGTGGCGTGCCCCCGGAAGCACCAGCCGGTCGTCCCGTCCTGCTCGACCGTTCCGTTCGTGGCGCCGTCGAGGCCGACCCACGTCGCGCTCATCTGGTCCTCAATGCCGCACTTGACCTTCGGCTGCGTCCACTTGGCCGAGACGGAGGTGAAGGCCTGAGCGGTCGCGGACGTCTTGGCGAAGCCGGACCAGTTGAAGCTCTGGACCTTGGTGACGTTCTTGACCGAGGAGCCCACCTTGGAGTGCGGCGCGAGCATCATCGTCGGGTGGTTGTGCCGCAGGTAGTGCAGCAGGGACAGCCGGGCCTCGGCCAGGAAGTGCGCCGTCGGAGCATGGTAGGTGGCAGTGTGGGCCGACCGGCCCGACGCTACGGTCGTGGCCGTGGAGGCCACGGTCATCGTCAGCGCGCCGGCCGCCAGGGCGGCCGTGCCGGTGACGAGCATGGTGCGTAGCAAGCGCATGCGGATCCCCTCGTGTCATTGGAACAATGGCTATGCCACCCGAAACGTTAACTGGCCGTCTTAGCCCCGTACAGGGAAATAGGAGAACATTCGAGAACTCATCACCTAATTGCCCTGACCTCGGCACTTGTCCGACGTCGGGCGGCGCGGGCCTGGTCACGACGGCGCCTGTGACCGAGAGGTCACGCTGTGTTCGGAGAGCCGCCCGCGGCCGGCCGGCCGTACGCTCGTCGCGAGCCGCCACCCGGCGTGCGCATAAAGGCCCGCAATAACAAATGAGAATGCACGGCAGCCGGCAGTCAGGCCGCTCCGGACCGGGCTAGATGAAAAGCCACATGCGGCCGCAGTCGATGGCCCGTAGCCACGTTGGGGTGCTCGAACCGGGCCGCCTCGGTCAATCCCAGCCGCCGCATGACCGCCTGGGACGGCTCATTCAGCACCGCGGTCATGGACCAGATCTCCGACAGTCCCGCGCCGTCGAATGCGACGTTCAGGGCCGCCCGCGCCGCCTCGGTCGCGTACCCGCGATGCCAGGCGTGCCGGGCCAGTCGCCAGCCGACCTCCATGCCGCCCGCGCCGGGCACGCCCGGCGGCATCGGATTGAGACCGGTGAACCCGATGAACTGGCCGGTCTCAGCAGTCTCAAGCGCCCACAGGCCGAAGCCCTGCTCGTCGAACCGCGCCTCGATGCGGTCGACCAGCGCGTCGCTCGCCGCGCGGTCGAGCGTGTTCGGGAAGAACACCATGGTCTGGGGATCACCGTTCAGTTCGGCGAACGGCTCGCGGTCGGAGTCCCGCCAGCGCCGCATCAGCAGCCGGTCCGTGCGGATGGTGTCGAATCTCGCCGGCTCGGTCATCGCGGTCCTTTCGGCGGTGCGCGGCTGGGCCGGTCCAGCATCGAGCCGACCGCGAATGCCGTCAAACTCTTTAATGTCCCGCCGCACAATCCGTCACTCTTATCGGCGAGGCGGGTCAGGACGCTAGAACAACCGCAGCGCGCCATCGTCGGTGCCGCGCATCGACTCGTAGTCCAGCGTCACGCACCGGATGCCGCGGTCCTGCGCCAGCACCCGGGCCTGCGGCCGGATCTCCTGGGCCGCGAAGATGCCCTGCACCGGCGCCAGCAGGGGATCCCGGTTCAGCAGGTCCAGGTATCTCGTGAGTTGCTCCACCCCGTCGATGTCGCCCCGTCTTTTGATCTCCACCGCGACGCTGGCGCCGGCCGCGTCGCGGCACATCAGGTCGACCGGGCCGATCGGGGTCGGGTACTCGCGGCGGACCAGCCGCCAGCCCTCGCCCAGCACCTGCATCTGGGCCGCCAGCAGCTCCTGGAGGTGCGACTCCACGCCGTCCTTGACCAGGCCCGGATCCACGCCCAGGTCGTAGGCTGAGTCGCTGATGATCTCCTCGATCTCGATGGTCAGGGTCTCGCCCGACTTGCCGGTCACCACCCACCGGCCCGGCTGCTCGGCCAGCTTGCACGGCGGCGACATCCAGTTGAGCGGCTTGTAGCTGCCGCCGTCACTGTGCACCAGGACCGAGGAGTCCGCCTTGATCATGATCAGGCGGGTGGCGAGGGGCAGGTGGGCGGACAGGCGACCCGCGTAGTCGACGCTGCACCGGGCAATGACAATGCGCACGACGGCCAACTCTAGCGATCCGATCACCCCTCCGCCCAGCCTGCGCGCGGCACCCGGTTACTGGATGACGGCTAGCTGCGCGTAGTAGCCCACCACGGTGACGGTGTAGGCGACGCGCAGGAGGTAGCCGTCGGTGTCGCCGACCGCCCAGTTGAACACCGGATAGACGTACGTGACGGCCTCGTTCTCGGCCACCTCCAGGTCGAAGTCGTCGACCGCCCAGCCAGCGTCGTTGGCCACGCCGTCGTTCTGGATTGAGCCGAGGACGACGGCCGGCGCCCACTGCTGAACGACCAGGCCCTGGCCCTCCGGAAGGTCCGGCACCGGAACGCCGAAATCAGTCCGCCCCCGCTGCCAGCGGCTGCCGTCCTGCGGGCCGGTCTCCACGGGGTTCAGGATGCAGGTCCCGGACAGGACGTACACCTGGCGTTGCTCGGAGTCGGTGAAGTGGACCCAGTGCTCGCTGCTGAGGAAGTTGGCTGCGGGTGTGGTCATCTGGCTGCCCCCCTGGTCATAGCCCGGCTCGTCGCCGGCCGCTGATGATATGCAGGAGGCTCGCCTACGCTCTGTGATACATGCGGGACATCTACCGGGGTAGTTTGTCGTCATCGGTGAGGGAAGTGACGACATGCGTGGCTACCTGCCCGTCTGGTACGCGGGCCTGCTGGCCCCGGGGCGGAGGATCGCGCTGGGCGCGGTCGCGGCAGGGGTGGCCTTAGCGCTGGCCGCGTGCGGCTCGCCGGGCCTGGCGCCGGGCACGCGGTCGGTGGTGTCGGCGCCCGTGCGCATCGCTCATACCCGGCTCGGCGCCGTGGGGTACCGGGTGGTGGGGAGCGGCCCCCCGCTGGTTCTGATCATGGGCTACGGCTGGACCATGGAGGGCTGGGACCCGCGGCTGGTTCATGCCCTGGCCCGGCACAACCGCGTCGTGATGTTCGACAATTCCGGAATCGGCCGTACGCGTGAACTGCCCCAGCCGTTCAGCATCGACGCGATGGCCGACCAGACCAGCGCGCTGATTGATGCCCTCAGGCTGGGCCGGCCAGACGTGCTGGGCTGGTCGATGGGCGGCATGATCGCCCAGGCCCTGGCGGTCCTGCACCCGGCCCAGGTGCGCCGCCTGGTGCTGTGCGCCACCTGGCCCGGCGCCGGACAGGCGGTCATGCCGTCGCTGGCGGCCATTCAGGCCGGCAGCGATTTTCCTGCTGATCAGGGCAGCGCCCTTAACGCGTTCAAGGCCGCGGTCGCCGAGTACCCGTCCGCTCCCACGGTGTCGGCCGGCACCAAAGGGATTCAGGACCTCGCGATGGGCAACTGGCGCACCGGCAGTGACGCGGCCGGGCGCAAGACGGCCAGGATCTCCGCGCCCACGCTGATCGCCGACGGCGCCGACGACCAGGTGGACCCGGTCACCAATGACCGCGCCCTGGCCCGCATCATCCACGGCGCGCGACTGGTGCTCTACCCCGACGCCGGGCACGCGTTCCTGTTCCAGGACTGGCCGCGCTTCGCTTCCCTGGCCGAATCGTTCCTGGCCGGGTCCGGCGCCTCCCGGTAGCTGGCCACGTCCTGGACCAAAGCTCTTGACAGGGACTCTTGACAGGGGCTCTTGACAGGGGCTTATCGATTATCGTTATTATCGAATATCGATAAGGCAAGCTGAGGGGCAGACAGCGATGGCAACCACACCGCAGCGCAGGCGGCTGACTGAGCCGCTGGAGTCGATCACGGCGTTCTTCGGCGTGGTGACGCTGCTCAGCCTGCTGGCCGGGGCCGTCTTCATCATGTTCGGCATCGGCTCTGTCGGAGGCTTCGGCCACGGCGTGGACATCTGCGCCACCCAGCCCAACGCTGGGTACGACAACGGTGGCCCGTACAGCCATCCGGGGGTCGCGGCCCGGCCCGGGGCATACATCCAGATCAACGGCACCCTTCAGGCCTGCGCCAGCCATCCGGGGATCGGCCAGCGGATCCTGTACACGCTCACGGACCTGCCCGGGCTCCTGGTCTGGGCCTGCGTGCTGTTCCTGCTCTGGCGGGTGCTCGTGGCCGCCCGCCGGGACGGCCCGTTCACGGTCCAGGTCGCGACGGCCATCCGGCGGCTCGGCTGGGTGATCATCGTGGGCAACCTAGCCGTCGGGGCGGTCCAGGGATTCGCGCTCGACCAGCTGCTGAACACCATGCTGACCGTGCGGGATGAGTACGGCGACGCGATCACCGGGGCACTCCACGCCCTGTTCCCCGTGCCGGTGCTGGTCGGGGCGGCGCTGCTGACCTTCGCCCGCATCTTCCGGCTCGGCGCCCAGATGGACGACGACCTCCAGGGCACCGTGTGAGCAGGCGGCCGGCGCAGGAGCACGACGACGAAGTCCCGGCCGGGGAGGCCGACGCCATCCACGTCCGCCTCGACGAGCTGCTGGCCGCGCGGGGGATGACGCTCACCGAGCTGTCCGCCCAGGTCGACGTCACGATCGTGAACCTGTCCGTGCTCAAGAACGGCCGCGCCCGCGCCATCCGGTTCAGCACCATGGCCCGCTTGTGTGAGGCCCTCCAGTGCCAGCCCGGTGACCTGCTCAGCTATCAGCCGCGGGTGCCCTCGGCCTCGGCCAGGCGCCCGGCCAGGTAGCGGCGCTCGGGCTCGGTGGTGGCCAGGTCCAGGGCCTGCCGGTAGCTGGCCGCCGCGCCGGGCCGGTCGCCCAGGCGGCGCAGCAGGTCGGCGCGGGTGGCCGGGAGCAGGTAATAGCCGGCCAGGTCCCCCGACGCCTCCAGGCCGGCCACGAGCTCCAGGCCGGCCGCCGGACCGTCGGCCATGGCCACGGCCACGGCCCGGTTCAGCTCGATCACCGGCGACGGGGTGAGCCCGGCCAGCCGCCCGTAGAGCCAGGCGATCTGAGCCCAGTCGGTGGCGGCCGCCTCGGGCGCGGTGGCGTGGCAGGCGGCGATGGCCGCCTGGATCAGGTACGGCCCGGCCGGGCCGCGCCGCAGGGCGGCCTGAAGGATGGCGTCGGCCTCCTCGATCTGCGGGCGGTTCCACCGGGTGCGGTCCTGGTCCTCCAGGGTGATCAGCTCGCCGCCGGGGCCGACCCTGGCGTCCCGCCGGGCGTCGTGGAACAGCATCAGGGCCAGCACGCCCGTGGTCTCGGGCTCGCCGGGCATGAGCTGGCCCAGGACCCTGGCCAGCCGGATGGCCTCGGCGCACAGCCGCCGGCGGACCAGGTCGGCGCCCGAGCTGGCCGCGTAGCCCTCGTTGAACAGCAGGTAGAGCACGGCCAGGACCCCGGCGGTCCGCTCGGGCAGCAGGTGCGCGGGCGGCACCCGGTAGGGGATGCCGGCGTCGCGGATCTTGTGCTTGGCCCGGACCAGGCGCTTGGCCATGGTCGGCTCGGGCACCAGGAACGCCCGGGCGATCTCGGCCGTGCTCAGGCCGGCCAGCGTGCGCAGGGTCAGCGCGACCCGGGCCTCCAGCGGCAGGGCCGGATGGCAGCAGGTGAAGATCAGCCGCAGCCGGTCGTCGGCGATGCCGCTCTCGTCGTCATCGGCGGTGCCGACCGGATCCTCGGGCGGCGACAGGACCAGGGTGTCCCGGAGCCGGGCGGTCTCGGTGGCCCGGCGGCGCAGCCGGTCCAGGGCCCGGTTGCGCGCCGTGGTGGTGAGCCAGGCGCCGGGCTTGCGCGGCACGCCGTCGCGCGGCCAGGTCCGCAGGGCCTGCGCGAACGCCTCCTGGGCGCACTCCTCGGCCAGGTCCCAGTCGCCGGTCATGCCGATCAGCGTCGCGACGACCCGGCCCCACTCGTCGCGGAAGGCCCGGGCGACCGCCTCGGCGGCGTCGCCCGCCTCGATGTCCGCCTCGTTATCCGCCATGGCCGCACCCTAGCGACCCCGGCTGACCGTGCCCGCGAGCGGAGGGGCGCGTCATCAGGCGCCCCGGAGCGAGCGCCAAGGAATACAGTGCCGGCATGCCCCGACTTCCCTTTTTGCGCTATGACGATCTCGACGAGGACGGCCGCGAGGTGTGGGACGGCGTCGTCGGCTCCCGCGGCAGCCAGCTGATCAACGAACAGGGCGGCCTGGTCGGGCCGTTCAACGCCTTCGTCCACGCGCCAGGGGTGGGCGGCCGGATGAGCGCGCTGGGCGCCGAGGTCCGGTTCCGCACCTCCCTCGAGCGCCGGCTGACCGAGCTGGCCATCATCACCGTGGGCGCCCGGTGGCGGGCGGAGTTCGAGTGGTGGGCGCACGCCCGGATGGCCCGCGAGCACGGCGTGCCCGAGCCGGTGGTGGCGGCCATCGGCGGCGGCGAGGAGCCGCCGTTCGAGGCCGAGGACGAACGGGTCGTCTACGACGTGGCGCACGAGCTGGCCGCCTCGGGCCGGGTCAGCCCGGCCGCCTACGCCGCGGCCCAGGGCCTGCTCGGCGACCGCGGCCTGGTCGAGCTGGTGTCGATCTGCGGCTACTACACGCTGGTCTCGTTCCTGCTCAACGCCTTCGAGGTGCCGCTGCCCGACGGCGCCACGCCCGCCTGGGGCGACTAGCTGCCCGGCCCCCGGCCCTGCTGCCCCGGCTGGGCAGCGCGCGACTGTAAGGTCGCCGCCATGGAGATTCGCGAGGTGGCCGTCGTCGGCCTGGGCACCATGGGCGCCGGGATCGCCGAGGTATTCGCCAGGGCCGGACTGCGGGTGGTCGCCATCGAGGCCGACGAGGCGGCGCTCAGCCGCGGCCTGTCGATCCTCGACGGCTCGCTGGGCCGGGCCGTCAGCCGCGGCCGGCTGACCAGGCCGGAGCAGGACGAGATCCGCGGCCGGGTCACCCCGGCGGGCGGCTTTGGCGAGGCCGCGGGGGCCGACCTGGCCATCGAGGTGGTGCCCGAGCAGCTGGAGATCAAGCGCCGGGTCTTCGCCGAGCTGGACCGGCACTGCCGCCCCGACGCCATCCTGGCCACCAACACCTCCTCGCTGTCGGTCACCGACATCGCCGCGCCGACCCGGCACCCCGGCCGGGTGGTCGGCATGCACTTCTTCAACCCGGCGCCGGTGATGCGGCTGGTCGAGGTGGTCGGCACCGTGCTGGCCGACGACGGCGTGCAGGCCGCCGCGGCCGGCCTGGCCCGGCGGCTGGGCAAGACCCCGGTGCAGGTCGGGGACCGGGCCGGGTTCGTGGCCAACGCCCTGCTGCTGCCCTACCTGAACCACGCCGTGACCCTGCTGGAGACCGGTTTCGCCAGCCGCGCGGACATCGACGCGGCCGCCACCGCGGGCATCGGGCTGCCCATGGGCCCGCTGGCCCTGCTCGACCTCATCGGCCTGGACACCTCGCTGTCGATCATGGAGGTGCTGCGCGAGGAGTTCGGCGGACCGCGCTACACGCCCGCGCCGCTGCTGCGCCGGCTCGTCGCCGCCGGCCGGACCGGCCGGAAGAGCGGCCGCGGCCTGTACGAGTACGCCGACGGCAAGCCCGTTAGCCCCGTTGTGACCGACATCGCTAACAATGGGCTCACCTCGCCGCCCGCCACCATCACGCTGGTCGGCTCCGGCGCCGACCTGGAGGGGGAGCTCGGGGCGGCGGCCGCGGCGGCCGGCATCAGCATCACCCCCGATCCCGGCCAGCCCAGCGACCTGGTCATCGTGGCCGCCGCGCCGGACGCCTCCGTGCTGGCCGCCGCCCTGGCCGCCGGCCGGCCGCAGGACACCGTCGGCCTGCACGCCGGCGGCGGGAGGCTGGCCGAGCTCGTCATCACCCGGCTGACCTCGCCCGCCGCGGCGGCCGCGGCCGAGGCGCTGGCGGGCCAGCTCGGCCTGTCGGTCGTGCTCGCGCCGGACCGGCCCGGCTTCCTGGCCGGGACGCTGCTGTACCCGCACCTGGCCGACGCGGTGCGGATGGTCCAGGACGGCTACGCCTCGGCGGCCGACGTGGACACGGCGATGACCCTGGGCTGCGGCTACCCGGAAGGCCCGCTGGAGCTGCTGGACCAGGCCGGGCCCGAGCGGGCCCTGGCCGTGCTGTCGGCCATGTACGACGCCTACGGCGACCCGGCGTTCGCGCCCCCGCCGCTGCTGGCCGAGCACGCCGCCGCCGGGCTCGGCTTCCGCGGCTGAGCGGCCTGGCTTAGGTGCTGGCGCCGAGCAAATATCGTGACTTCCGTGAGTCCCCGCAAGGCCCGCCGCCTCCCCGATGAGCTGCCCCGCCGCCCCCGGCGCGGGGCCAGCCGGGCGGCCGCCGCGCGCCCGGTGAACGGCGAGGAGCCGCCAGTCCGGCTGGGCCCGCCGCACGTCGAGTCCTGGCCCGACGGCGAGTGGGTGGTGCGCCAGGTGCCCGGCATCGCGGCGACCAAGGTCTACCGCTGTCCCGGCTGCGACCAGGAGATCCAGCCCGGCGTCGCGCATGTCGTGGTGTGGCCTGAGCAGAGCAACGGTGCCGAAGATCGCCGGCACTGGCACAATTCGTGCTGGCAGCGTCGCCCGCGCCGGCCAGGCCCGGGCCCGCGTACCTACCGCTGAGGAGCCATGACTGTGCCGCCCAGGGGGACGACCCCCCTAACCCCCCCGCGCCGCCTGGCGGCGGCAGGATCGACATCACCGCCAGCACGGTCCTGCCCGCGCGCCGGGAGCCGATCACGCTGCGCACGGCCGACGGCCTGTCGCTGGTCGGCGAGCTGGCCCTGCCGCCGGCCCGGCCGCCGGTGGCCACGCTCATCTGCCTGCACCCGCTGCCCACGGCGGGCGGGATGATGGACAGCCATATCCTGCGCAAGGCCGCCTACCGGCTGCCCGCGCTGGCCGACCTGGCCGTGCTGCGGTTCAACACCAGGGGCACGACCTCGGAGCGGGGCACCAGCGAGGGCGAGTTCGGCGGGGGCGACGCCGAGCGGCACGACATCGCGGCCGCGATCGACTTCGCGGTGGACCGGGACCTGCCGGAGCGCTGGCTGGTGGGCTGGTCGTTCGGCACCGAGCTGGCCCTGCGCTGGGGCTGCGACCCGGACGTGGCCGGCGCGATCCTGCTCTCGCCGCCGCTGCGCCGGGCCGGGGATGCCGACCTGGACCGCTGGGCGGCCTCGGGCAAGCCCCTGCTGGCCCTGGTCCCGGAGTTCGACGACTACCTGCGGCCCGCCGAGGCCACGGCCCGCTTCGCCCGGGTGCCGCAGGCCGAGGTGGTGGCGGCCGAGGGCGCCAAGCACCTGTGGGTGGGGGAGCGCTACACGCGGGTGGCGCTCAACGAGATCGTGCGCCGGGTCAACCCGGCCGCCTGGCCGCTGCCCACGGCCGTCGACCCGGCGCTGGTCTCTCCGGTCTTGCCGCCGCCAGGCGGCGCGAGGGGGATAGGAGGGTCGTCCCCCCTGGCCAGCAGGGCCAGCGACACTACGAGCAGCGACACTACGAGCTGAGGGACTGCCCATGAGCCTGTTCGAGCTGACCGGCAAGAAGGCCTTCGTCACGGGGGCCTCCCGTGGCATCGGCCAGGTCATCGCGGTCGCGTTCGCCGAGGCGGGCGCCGACGTGGCGATCGTCGCGCGCAGCGCGGACGGCCTGGCCGAGACGGCGTCCGACATCGAGGCGGTGGGCCGCAAGGCGGTCGTCCTCCCGGCCGACGTGACCAGCGAGGAGGAGGTCAACGGCGCGGTCAGCTCGGCCATCGATCAGCTCGGCTACGTGGACATCGTGGTGAACAACGCGGGCGGGTCCAACTTCATGGTCGAGTTCCGCGACCTGCGGCTGTCGGGCTGGGACAAGCTCATCCAGCTCAACCTGACCTCGGCGGTCTACGTCTGCCGCGCGTTCGCCGGCCACCTGCTGGAGCGCGGCCAGGGCTCGG
Organism: uncultured Actinomycetota bacterium; assembly: GCA_963822485.1. Taxonomy (GTDB): domain Bacteria; phylum Actinomycetota; class Actinomycetes; order Streptosporangiales; family Streptosporangiaceae; genus DASUBV01. Next base: position 669,013 of record CAWGHW010000037.1, on the reverse strand, counting down.
TCATCAACGTGGCCTCGGTGGCCGGGGTGGCGTCCGCGCCGACGATCGCCCCCTACGGCGCGGCCAAGGCCGCGGTGATCTCGCTGTCCAAGACGCTGGCCGTCGAGTGGGGCGCCCAGGGCATCCGGGTGAACGCGCTGTGCCCGGGCTGGACGGCGACCGACCTGAACCGCAACCTGTGGACCGACCCGGAGGCCGGCCCGGCCACGATCGCCAGCGTGCCGATGCAGCGCTGGGCCCGGCCCGAGGAGATGGCCGGGCCCGCGGTGTTCCTGGCCAGCGAGGCCTCGTCCTACATGACGGGCCAGGTCCTGGTCGTGGACGGCGGCCAGACGGCCAGCGCCTAGGGTCTTGCGGCCTAGGGTCTGCGGCGCAATGACCGGCCGCGAACGCGAAGCGGCCCCTCCCGGATGACCGGGAGGGGCCCGACCGAGAAACGCGAAGCGGCCCCTCCCGGGTGACCGGGAGGGGCCGCTGTCGTTAGTTCTGCACCGGGGCTGATTCAGGCGCCTGAGCCTGCGTCAGCCCGGAGCGGAGTGCGTTATTCCTCCCACCACTCCTCGCCGTCGCTCTTGGCCGACTTGGCGGCGGGCTGCTTGGGCGCGCCGTTGCCGTTGCCATTGCCGTTCCCCGGCGCCTCGGCCCTGGCCGCGGGCGCCTGCTGGGTGGCGGCCTGCTGGGCCGGGGGCCGCTGCGCGGCGGGAGCGCCGCCGCCGTTCGGCGGGCCCGCGGTGACCGCCTTGGCCGCCGGGGCGGCGACGGCGGCCTGCGCCGGCTGCTTGAGCGCGTCGGCCAGGCCCGGCATCTGGGTGCCGAGCAGCTGGCTGATCTGGGCCAGGTGCGCCGCCACGCTTTCCTTCTGCTTGTTCAGGTCGTCGACCTGGCGCTGGGCCAGGGTACGAATACGGTCGGCCTCGGACTTGGTGTCGGCCAGCATCTGGTCGGCCTGGGACTTGGCCTGGGCGACGATCTGGTCGGCGTTCTTCTTGGCGTTGCTGACCAGCTGGCGCGAGTGCTGGTCGGCGTCGCGGCGGGTCTGCTCGGCCTGGGCGCTGGCCTTGGTCGCGCGCTGCTCGGCGGTGGAGGCGCGCTGCTCGGCCTCGGAGACCAGCTTCTGCGTGGCGGCCTGGGCGGCAGCGAGCCGCTCGGCCTCCTGACGCTCGGCCTCCTCGCGTCGGGCGGCGAGCTGGATGTCGAACTCGGCCTCGGCCTGGGCGCGCTGAGCCTCGCTCTCCTCCAGGATCCGCTGGGCCTGGCTGCGCATCTCGTCGGCCTGGCGCTTGGAGGTGGTGAGGATCTCGTCCCGCTCGCGCTTGGACGAGGCCCGCATCTGGGCCACCTCGCGCTCGGCGGTGGTCCGCATCTTGGCCACTTCGCGCTCGTTGCCCGCGCGCTTCTCGGCCACCTCGTGGTCGGCGGTGGCCCTCAGCTTGGCCACCTCCCGCTCGGTGGTCGAGGTCAGCTCGTCGGCCTCGCGGCGGGCGCCGGTGCGGATGCTGTCGGCCTCGCGCTCGGCCGACCCGCGCAGGTCGTCGGTCTCCCGCTTGGCGTTGGCCCGCAGTTCGGCGGCCTCGTTCTCGGCCGCCGCCCGCAGTTCGGCGGCCTCTACCTTGGCCGCCGCGTTGAGCTCGTTGGCGCCGGTCCTGGCTTCCTGGACTATCTCGGTCGCCTGCTCCTCGGCCAGCCGCAGCAGCTGCTCAATGCGCGAGCCCAGGCCGGCGTAGGTGGGGCGCTCCTGCTCCTGGAGCTGACGGTGCGCATCGGTCAGCTCCTGCTGGAGGGCCTGAGCCTGGTCCCGGTGCTGACGTACGTCGCCGTCGATCTGCTTCAGGTACTCGTTTACCTGGTGCGGGTCATAGCCACGCATGACCCGGGCAAAGTCGCGCTGCGGAGTTTCCTCGAAGAAGTTGCTGAGCTGGGCATCGATGTCGGGCTGCATGTCGCCTAATCCTGTGTAGACGGGAGAATTCGCACTCCGGGGCAACCGTCTGATGTGTCCATTCGCCAGACCCGGAGGGCTAGCGGGGTGCCCCAGGCCCGGCCGGTACGCAATTCCGTTCGCCCGGTGTGAGGCAGCGTACTCTCCCGGTGCGCCCTTGGCGGCCCGTTCGCGCTTGCTCGTGGCAGAGATGTATTTTTTTGCTTATATGTCATTTTTGTGAGGGCCTTCTAACGCGAACTGAAGTGCGCTAGGCGGTCGGCGGGCGGCCGCATTTGACCCGGCCGGTCACTCGCGGGGCGCGGCCTGGACCAGCTCGGTGAGCACCCCGCCCAGGTCGGCCGGGTGCAGGAACGCGATCGACGCGCCCATCGAGCCGTGCCGGGGCCTGCTGTCGATCAGGCGCACTCCGGTGGCCCCGATTTCCGCCAGCGCGGCTGTGATATCCGCCACGCCGTAGCCGACGTGATGGACGCCCTCGCCGCGCCGCTCCAGGAACCGCCCGACCGGGGTGTCCGGCGCCAGCGGCTCGAGCAGCTGCACGTAGCTGCCGCCCGCCGGGCCCGGCGCGACCTGCAGCATCGCCTCGCGCACGCCCTGGGCCTCGTTGACCTCGCGGCTCACCACGGTCAGCCCGAACGTCGACTCGTACAAGGCGATCTTCTGCTCCAGGTCCCGGCAGGCGATTCCGACGTGGTCGATGCGGGTCAGCACGCTGCTGCGCTCCTCTGGTCGGCAGTGGTCACGCGGGTATCGTTTCAGGCATGCGTGATCCAGTGAATCCCGTGATCGTGGGCGGCGCCCGTACGCCGATCGGGCGGCTCCTCGGCTCGCTGAGCGGCTTCAGCGGGGCCGAGCTGGGCGGCATCGTCATCAAGGCCGCACTGGAGCGGGCGGGCGTGCCGGGCGACCGGGTCGACTACGTGATCATGGGCCAGGTGCTCCAGGCCGGCGCGGGCCAGATCCCGTCCCGGCAGGCCGCGGTGGCCGGCGGGATCCCGATGACCGTGCCGTCGCTGACCATTAACAAGGTCTGCCTGTCCGGGCTGGACGCCATTGCGCTGGCCGCGCAGCTCATCCGGGCCGGGGAGTACGACATCGTGGTGGCCGGCGGCATGGAGTCGATGTCCCAGGCCCCGCACCTGCTGCCCGGGGCCCGGCGCGGCTTCAAGTACGGCTCGGCCGAGCTGGTCGACTCGATGGCCCACGACGGCCTCACCGACGCCTTCGACCACGTGTCCATGGGCGAGTCGACCGAGGGTCACAACGCCAAGCTGGGCATCACGCGGCAGGAGCAGGACGAGTTCGCCGCCCGGTCGCACCAGCTCGCGGCCAGGGCGGTCAAGGACGGGCTGTTCGCGGCCGAGATCGTCGGCGTGCCCGTGCCGCAGCGCCGCGGCGAGCCGGTGATCTTCGACACCGACGAGGGGATCCGCGCCGAGACCACGGCCGAGTCCCTGGCCGGGCTGAAGCCCGCCTTCGCCCGCGACGGCACGATCACCGCCGGGTCGGCGTCCCAGATCTCCGACGGCGCCTGCGCCGTGGTGGTCATGTCGGCCGAGGCCGCCTCGGCGGCTGGCGCGACCGTGCTGGCCGAGGTCGGCGCGCATGGCGTGGTGGCCGGGCCGGACAACTCGCTGCACTCCCAGCCCTCGCGGGCCATCGAGCGGGCCCTGGGCAAGGCCGGGCTGGCCGTGCCGGACCTGGACCTCATCGAGATCAACGAGGCGTTCGCCGCGGTGGCCATCCAGTCCATCCGCGACCTCGGCGTCGACCAGGACCGGGTGAACGTCAACGGCGGGGCCATCGCCATCGGCCACCCCATCGGCGCCTCCGGGGCGCGCATCGCGCTGCACCTCATCTACGAGCTGAGCCGCCGGGGCGGCGGCCTGGGCGCCGCGGCGCTGTGCGGCGGCGGCGGGCAGGGTGACGCGCTGCTGTTGCGGGTCCCGGCCCCCGCCAGTGCCTGACCAGCAGGTCGCCCCGCCCGCCGCGCCCGCCGCGCGGGCCCGGCGGCGCCGGCTGGCCGATCCCGATGCCCTGATCACCGCGGCGCGGGCGGGCGACCCGCGCGCGCTGGCCCGGCTCATCTCGCTGGTCGAGAACGAGTCGGCCGAGCTGCGCCAGGTCATGAAGGTCATCGCGCCGCTGGCCGGCGGGGCCCGGACGCTCGGGCTGACCGGCTCGCCCGGCGTCGGCAAGTCCACCGTGACCGGCGCCCTGGTCCGGGCCTACCGGGCCCGGGGCCAGCGGGTCGGCGTGCTCGCCGTCGACCCCACCTCGCCGTTCACCGGCGGCGCGCTGCTCGGCGACCGGGTGCGCATGCAGGACCACGCCACCGACGACGGCGTCTTCATCCGGTCGATGGCCAGCCGCGGTCACCTCGGCGGCCTGGCCTGGGCCACCCCCCAGGCGGTGCGGATCCTGGACGCCGCCGGGCTCGACGTCATCCTCATCGAGACGGTTGGCGTCGGCCAGGCCGAGGTCGAGATCGCCTCGCTGGCCGACAGCACCCTGGTGGTCGTCGCGCCGGGCATGGGCGACTCGGTGCAGGCGGCCAAGGCCGGCATCCTGGAGATCGCCGACATCTTCGTGGTCAACAAGAGCGACCGGCCCGGCGCCCAGGAGGCGGTTCGCGATCTGCGCACCATGCTGGCCATGACGGGCTACGACCCGGCGGCCTGGAAGCCGCCCATCGTCTCCACCACCGCCTCGACCGGCGACGGCGTCGATGACCTCGTGGCCGCCCTGGACCGGCACGCCGACTGGCTGGCCGAGTCCGGCGAGCGCGACCGGCGCCGCCGGGCCCGGGCCCGCGAGGAGATCTCGGCCATCGCGATCACCGAGCTGCGCCAGCGGCTGGGCGGCCTGCCCGGCGAGGCCCGCCTCGAGGACCTGGCCGCCCAGGTCGCGGCGGGAAAGCTCGACCCCTACGCCGCCGCCGACACCCTCATCGGGTAATCGGCCGGCTCGCGCTGGCCGCGCATTGCGGCCGGGTCGCATTGCGGCCGGGTCGCATTGCGGCCGGGCCTCATTGCGGCCGGGTCGCATTGCGGTCGGCCACGTTGCGGTTGGCCGCATTGCGGTTGGCCGCAAACTGCCCATTCGGCCGCCCGCTGGGTGTTTGTCCATGATCGTGACCGTTTGGCCGCAGCGAACCGCGGCGAGTCGGTCGTGATCATGGACGCCCGAATTCTGGCGGGCGGCCAGCAGAGAGCTAGGGCCTGGCGGGCTGCCACCAGTGGCCCCTGTGGCCCCTCCAATCACATGCGCCCCAGGCGTGGCGGTGATCGTTTGTGGATGTCCCGTCGCGTACCTCCTGGGGTAGGCAACGGGACATCCACAACTGGATCATGAGCGCGAGCCACGCGCGGGAGCAGCGGGCTGGCTGGCTGCCGCGTCCTGCGGGGCGGCTGGCTCCGGAGAGGCGTTCGCGTCGGACGGGGTAGATGGGCCCGATGAGGCTCGGTGGCCATCGGCGGACTGGAGTGCCGCGGCGTCGGTGCCTGGCGGGGCGGTGGAGCTGACCTGGGCTGCGGTGGCCGGAGCGGCCGGAGTGGCCGGTGAAGCTGGAGCCGCCGGTGGGGCTGGAGTGGCCGGAGTAGCCGGCGAAGCTGAGGTGGCTTGCGAGACTGAGGCGCCTGGCGTGGCTGGTGAGGCTGAGGTGGCTTGCGAGACTGAGGCGCCTGGCGTGGCTGGCGTGGCTGGTGAGGCTAGAGCGGGTGTCGGGGGAGTGGCGGGCTGGGCTGAAGCAGATGCGGCGGCGGCTTCGATGGCCTTCTCCATCACTGAGTCGCTGCGCAGGCGGGCGTCGTAGGCGTGCTTGCCGCCCCGGACGCCGAGCAGCCGCTTGGTGACCACCAGGTACGCCACCAGCGCCAGGTTCACGGCCAGGAAGATCAGCGCCGTGACCGTGACCTTATGGGAGAGCTCGTAGATCTCCACCGGCAGCCCGAGCGACGTGGCCACCATCGCGAAGTACTCGCCCCAGCGCCGGGCCAGCCACAGCCCCACGCACTCGACCACCTCGATGGCGGCGTAGGCGGCCAGGCCGATGGCCAGCAGGGTGAGCGCGCTGGCGCTCAGGGTCAGCGCATGCTGGATGAGGCCGACCAGCTTGGAGTGATCGATGTTGAAGCCGAGCTGGCTGAACAGCTCGCGCAGGATCGGCCGCTCGCGGTCGAAGGCGGCATCGATCGAGTGCTGGGAGTGCTTGAACCGCCACAGGAGCACGGCCACGCCGAAGAACAGCAGCGCGCGCAGGAATCGCTCGACGGCGAAGACCCGCAGGATGAGCAGGCTGCGGATCTGCAAGCCGCGGCGGACCCGTGGCGCGTCGCGGGCCGGGCCGGTGGCGTCGGCCGGGCCGGGCACGTAGCTCGCGCAGCGCAGACAGCGCCAGGCCTCGCCGGCGGTCGTGGTGGCGCTGAGCTGCGCGCGCAGCTCTGGTTCATCGGGTGCGTAGGTGATATGTCCGGATTGCCCGCAGCCGAGCAGACTCCAGTCCATGGTGGCAGCCTATTTCAGCCGGGCCCGTGCGCTGGTGCGGCGCGTCAGGCGCCGACCAGGATGCCGTCGGCCAGGGTGAGGATCTCCGGGCAGGTCAGGGCCAGCCAGTCGGCGTCGCTGCCGGCCGCGACGATGCCGGTGTCGGCGCCGATGTCCTTGATGCTGTCGGCCAGCGCGGCGGCGTCGTCCGGGGCCAGGTCGTCGAGCAGGCCGTCGATGAGCAGCAGTTCGGGCTGGTGCACGGCGGCGGCGGCCAGCCGGGCGCGGCGGGCGACGGGATCGGGCGCGGCCCGCAGCGGCACGTCGGCCCACGGGGTCAGCTTGAGCCGGTCCAGGATGGCGGCGGTCAGCACGGGGCGTTCGCGGCGGGGCAGGCGGGCCCGGCGGGCGGCCTGCTCGACCAGGCCGCGGATCTTGATGCCAGGCCGGGCCCGGCTGGTGCGGTGCGCGACGCCGATCCGGGCCCGTACGGCGGCCCGGCCGCGCTCGGTGCGCATGTCCTCGCCGAGCACGCGCAGCTCGCCGTAGCTGGGCGAGACCACGCCGGACAGCAGGTCCATGACGGCGCTGCCCGCGCCGTGCTCAGGGATCAGGATGCCCAGCGCCGGCTGACCGGACGGCGGGGACTCCAGGCGGAAGCTCGCCGACCGCAGCGGCGGGCCCCAGCCATGCCGGACGCCGACCCCGGCGGCCAGTACGGCCGTCATGGGCATGACAAAGTATCCGGACCCACATTATCCCCCGATTTTGTGTGGTCACATGGCTCTCAAGCAGGCAATATAACGTTCTGTAAACAAGCATGTCCACAGGCGCGCCGGGTGATTCCGGCCCGGTTCGCGGCTCACCCCGTTCACCCGATCACCCGCAGATCACCCGGCAGCCCATCCACCTCACCCGCACCTCAGTACGCTCGGGCCGGTAACTTGTGCCTGTGCGTAAGCCGCTGGACTTGCCCTTCGACCCGATTGAGCGGGCCGCGCAGATCTGGGCGAGCCGGTTCGGGGACGCCCGGGCGATGGCGGCGGTCACGGCCATCATGCGAGTGCAGCAGATCCTGCTGGCCGAGCTGGACGGGCTGCTGCGGCCCTACGGGCTGACGTTCGCCCGCTACGAGGCCCTGGTGCTGCTCAGCTTCAGCCGCGAGGGCGCGCTGCCGATGCGGCTGATCGGCGAGCGGCTGATGGTGCACCCCACGAGCGTGACCAACACCATCGACCGGCTGGAGAAGCAGGGCCACGTGGTCCGCAAGCCCAACCCGGAGGACGGCCGCGGCACGCTGGCCGAGATCACCGCTACCGGGCGCGAGGTGGTGGCGGCGGCGACGGCCGACCTGATGGCCGCCGAGTTCGGCATGGGCGGCTACTCCGACGACCAGCTCGAGGACATCTCGGCCATGCTGCGCCGCCTGCGCGTCGCGGCGGGCGACTTCACCCCCGACCGCGCCCCCGGGTCATAGCACTCCGGGACATAGCACTCCGGGACATAGCGCTCCAGGTTCTAGCGCCCCCGGGTCATAGCCCCGGGCGGCGTCAGCCGGAGATCGGCGCGGCGGTCCAGGTCTGGCCGCCGTCGGTGGTGACGAACACCTCGCCCAGGCTGGCGTCCACCGGGACCGCGACGCCCTGGGTGGCGCTGGTCATCCCGACGTACTGGAAGCCGCCCGCCGGCGCCCCGCCGGTGATCGTCGCGGCCCGCCAGGTGGTGCCGTCGGTCGAGAAGTCGATGCCGGTGGTGGTGGCCAGCACCACCTGGCCCTGGCTCGCGGTGGCCAGCGAGGTGGCCTGACCGTCCGCCGGGGGCTGGCTGACCTTCCTCCAGCGGGCGCCGCTCGACGAGGACTCGAACAGCGTCTTGGTCTGCTGGGACCCGCTGCCCGTGCCCGTCCGCGCGCCGCCCGTGCCGCTCGCGCTGCTGGTGCAGTTGATCAGCAGCCGGGTGCTGCCGGCCGCGAGCTGAGCGCCGAGCGGCGCGCCGCTGCCGGACGCGGCGCCCGGCGGGCACGGGGCCTTCCCGGTGTACCGCCACGGGCTGCCGGTCAGCGACCCGGTGAGGATGTCGCCCGACGGGGCCAGCAGGTAGCCCTGGCCGTCGGCCGGGCCGCCGGTGAGCACGAGGGTGGCCGAGGACGCCCGGCCGGCCGTGCCCATCGCCGTGGCCCGCTGGGCCGCCGGCAGCTCCAGCGGCACCGGCTGCAGCGAGGTGCTGCCCTTGGCCGTGGAGTACAGCGAGAACCGGGAGCAGTCGGCGGCGTAGGACGCGCCGGTGCCCTGGCAGCTGCCCAGCAGCGCGAAGGCCCGGCTCCCGGCCGTCTCCAGGTCGGTCACCCGCAGGCCGTTGGTGTCCTCGGGCCCGGTCCAGGTCCGGCCGCCGTCGCTGCTGGCGTACAGCTGCGGGCCGTAGGCCCAGGCGTCGCCGATGTCGAGATAGCGCAGCTGGCCCACGCCGGTCGCGCCGTCCGGGGCGCCGGTGGACGGGGCGCTGATCCCGTACCAGCTCTGCCCGTCGGAGGAGGTGCCCGCCAGCGAGGTGCAGATGGCCGGGTTCGGGTTCTGGCATTGCCCGGCCGTGCCCGCCTGGCCGATCACCGCGCCGACCGACGGGGTGATCATGGTGATCGAGGTCGGCTGGAAGCTGGCCGGCGCCGGCGTGCCCGACGTCGTCATCGACAGGGCTGTTCCGCCGCCGGCCGACGCCGAGCTGGACACCGCCGGGGCCGACGAGGACGGGGGCGCCGACTTGCTCGTGCTGCTGGCCGGCGTGCTGGCCTGGCTGGGCGAGGTGTTACCCACGCTGGCCGGCGGACCCTGCGGAGTGTTGTGGCTGGCCAGCAGCGAGGGCACGACCGTGGGCGCGATCACGGCGCCGGCGATGACCACGACCGCTCCGGCCGCCGTCACCAGGACCTGGTGGGTCTTGCGGCGCCTGGCCCGGCGCTGGACGCGCTCAAAGGTGCCCGGCGGCGGGGGGAGCGGGTGCACTTCGGCGCCAAGCCAGTCCTCGATCTCGTCGTGTCGGTCAGTCACGGGCATCTCCTAGCGCCGCCTTCAGGCGGGCCCGCGCGTGGTAGAGGTCGGCCTTCACGGTCCCCTCCGGGCGGCCGAGCATGGTCGCCACCTCGCGCACGCCGAAGCCGGCGTAGTAGTGCAGCAGGAACGCGCTGCGCAGCCGGGCCGGCAGCTGCTCGATCAGCGCGCGCACGTCCACGTCCTGGGCTGGATGATAGGCGGGATCGGCCGGGGCCCCCGCGGTCATCGTCCGGAGCGCCTTGCGCTCGCGCCCCGACTTGCGCCAGTGATCCCGGACCAGGTTGGTCGCGATCATGTACAGGTAGCTCTGCGGGCTGTCCAGCCCGGTCCACCGGGCCAGCAGGCGGGTGAACGCCTCGGACGCGATCTCGTGCGCGGTCTCGTCGTCGTCGACCAGGCGCCGGACCCAGCCCGCGAGCCGCGGGTAGCACGCGTTGAAGAGATCCTCCGCGGCCTGCTGGTCGGCCGTGCGGAGCCTGGCCGCCACTGAGCTCCCTCGACTAGCCGCCGGCGCTGGCCCCCCCGGCCAGGGCGCCGCCACAGCCACGACATCCCCGAGAACCGCGCCGCACCCCAAATCGCTGCGATAACGCATTGGTTGTACCACATTTCCCGTCGCGTTCCTGACCCAGTTCCGGCCGCCAGCCGCCGGCCATTGCCCGGGTCCCCCGACGGACCTGAGCAACACTTACGACGCCGCACGCCGCCCGCGGGTTGGAACTCGCGTAAACTGGGCTGAGATAGTAGGACGTCCAACTATCTGGATCGCGGCCGCCAGCTCGGGGGAAGGTCTCATGGACACTCGACCAGACCATCGGCTGGACACCCAGCCCGACGCTCAGCCCGATCGACCCAGCCCGGCGACCAGCCCGACCACGGGCATGCGCGCTGGCAGCAGCGGTATGACCGCTCGCGCAAGCGCGACGCCGACTTCACCACCCTGTCCGGCCTGGAGCTGGAGCCGGTCTACGGCCCGCCCGAGGGCGCCGTCGTGCCCGGCTTCGAGCGGATCGGCTGGCCCGGCGAGTTCCCCTTCACCCGCGGCCTGTACCCGGGCGGCTACCGGGGCCGGGCCTGGACCATCCGCCAGTTCTCCGGGTTCGGCAACGCCGTCCAGACCAACGAGCGCTACAAGATGCTGCTCGCCGCGGGCGGCGGCGGCCTGTCCGTCGCGTTCGACATGCCCACGCTGATGGGCCGGGACTCCGACGATCCGCACTCGGCGGGCGAGGTCGGCCACTGCGGGGTGGCCATCGACTCCGCGGCCGACATGGACACCCTGTTCTCCGGCATCCCGCTGGCCGACGTCACCACGTCCATGACGATCAGCGGCCCGGCCGTGCCGGTGTTCTGCATGTACCTGGCCGCCGCGCAGCGGCAGGGCGCCGACATCGGCCGGCTCAACGGCACGCTCCAGACCGACATCTTCAAGGAGTACATCGCGCAGAAGGAGTGGCTGTTCCCGCCCGAGCCGCACCTGCGGCTGATCGCCGACCTGATGGAGTACTGCGCGCGCGAGATCCCGGACTACAAGCCGCTGTCGGTGTCCGGCTACCACATCCGCGAGGCCGGCTCCACGGCCGCGCAGGAGCTCGCGTTCACGCTGGCCGACGGGTTCGGCTACGTCGAGCTGGGCCTGTCCCGCGGGCTGGACATCGAGACGTTCGCGCCCGGCCTGTCGTTCTTCTTCGACGCGCACATCGACTTCTTCGAGGAGATCGCCAAGTTCCGCGCCGCCCGGCGGATCTGGGCCCGGTGGCTGCGCGACGTCTACGGCGCCCGGACCGAGCGGGCTCAGTGGCTGCGCTTCCACACCCAGACCGCCGGCGTCTCGCTGACCGCCCAGCAGCCCGACAACAACATCGTCCGCACCGCCGTCGAGGCGCTGGCCGCCGTGCTCGGCGGCACCAACTCGCTGCACACCAACGCCCTGGACGAGGTGCTCGCGCTGCCCAGCGAGAAGGCGGCCGAGATCGCGGTGCGCACCCAGCAGGTGATCATGGAGGAGACCGGCGTGGCCAGCGTGGCCGACCCGCTCGGCGGGTCCTGGTACCTGGAGGCGCTGACCGACCGGCTCGAGGCCGAGGCCGAGGAGATCTTCGCCAGGATCAAGGCGATGAGCCCGGACGGGTCGATGACCGGCGGCATCCTGCGCGGCATCGAGGAGGGCTGGTTCATGGCCGAGATCGCCGAGGCCGCGTTCGCCTACCAGCGCAAGCTCGAGAAGGGCGACAAGCGCGTCGTCGGCGTGAACTGCCACACCGACACCGTGGAGAAGCCCATCGAGATCATGCGGGTCAGCCACGAGGTCGAGGTCGAGCAGTCCCGCGCCCTGGCCGCCCGGCGGGCGGCCAGGGACTCCGCCGCCGTGGAGGCCGCGCTGGCCGCGCTGCTGGCCGCCGCGCGCAGCGGCGAGAACATGATCCCGCCGATGATCGCGGCCGCCCGCGCCGAGGCCACCCTGGGCGAGATCTGCGGGACCCTGCGCTCGGAGTGGGGCGGCTACGCCGAGGCCCCGGCGTTCTGAGCGATTTATCAATAACAAATGGGTCCGCGGCCCGGCCCGGCTCGCCGGGCGCGGCCACCTATGGTGCGAGCAATTCGCGGCATGGGGCAGGATGGAGGCATGACGCAGCAGCCCCAGGCTTTTTCTCTCCAGGGCGCCGTAGACCTGGGCGCCCGGCAGGCCGCGGCGCAGCGCAGGCAGCGTGCGGCCCAGGCCCCGCCGGCCGGAGCGGCCGGCCCGCCAGCAGGCAATGTCATCGACGTCACCGACGAGACGTTCAACACCGAGGTCGTCGCCAGGTCACGCACCGTCCCGGTCATCGTGGACCTGTGGGCCGAATGGTGCGGGCCGTGCAAGCAGCTCTCGCCGGTGCTGGAGAAGCTCGCCGGCGAGGCGGACGGCGCCTGGGTCCTGGCCAAGGTCGACGTCGACGCCAACCCGCAGCTCAGCGCCGCCCTCCAGGTGCAGAGCATCCCCATGGTCGTGGCCGTGGTGGCCGGCCAGGTGGCCGACGGCTTCCTGGGCGCCATGCCCGAGGCCCAGGTCAAGAGCTGGATCGGCCAGGTCATGCAGGTGGCCGAGCAGTTCGGGCTGGCGCCCGGCGCCGCCGCCGACGGCGCCGACGGTGCCGAGCCCGGCGCGGAGGCGTTCGGCATGGACGGGCCCGAGGGCCCCCTGGGCGACCCGGCGTTCGCCGAGGCCCAGGAGGCCATGGAGCGCGGTGACCTGAACGCCGCCGCGGCCGCGTTCGAGAAGGTGCTGGCGGCCGACGCCCGGCGACCCGATGGCCACCATGGGCCTGCGCCAGGTCGAGCTGCTGCGCCGGGTCGAGTCCTACGACCAGGCCAGCGCCCGCCAGGCCGCCACCGACAACCCCGACGACGTGGACGCCCAGGCCCGGGTGGCCGACATCGACCTGGCCATGGGCCGGATCGACGCCAGCTTCACCCGGCTGCTCGACGTCATCCGGGTCACCGCGGGCGAGGATCGGGACAAGGCCCGGCGGCACCTGCTCGGCCTGTTCGAGATCTTCCCGCCCAGGGAGGCGCGGGTGGCCAAGGCCCGGGCCACCCTGTCCAGCCTGCTGTTCTAGCCCAGCGAGCGGGCGGCGGCCGGGTTCGCCGCGGCCCGCCCAGCCGACCAGTGACCAGCCGCTCAGGTGCTCAGGGCTCCAGGGCCGCGGCCAGCGCGGCGAGCTGGTCGGGCCCGGCGAGCGGGCGGGGGCCGGGTTCGCCGCGGCTCGCCCAGGTGCAGCCGCCCAGGTGCTCCAGGGCAGGCAGGGCCGCGGCCAGTGCGGCGAGCTGGTCGGGCGGCAGCGTCAGCAGGCTGTCGGTGAGCAGGGCGGTCGTCTCCTGCTTGATCCGCCGCAGCACCAGCGTGCCCGGCTCGGTGACCGAGACCATGCTGGCCCTGGCGTCGCCGGGCACTGGCCCGCGGGCCAGGTAACCGCGCTCCTCGAGGGCGCTGACCAGCCGGGTCAGCGTGGACGGCGCGATGCGCTCGGCCGCGGCCAGGTCGCCCAGCTTGAGCGGGCCGTCGCGGGCCACGGTGGCCAGCGCGGACAGCTGAGTCGGCGTCAGGTCGGCCAGGTCGTGCTTGCGCAGCCGCCGGGACAGGCGCATGATCGCCGCGCGCAGCCGGGCCACGTCGATGTCCGGCTCGGCGGGCACGGTGCTAGCCAGCGCCGGGCCGGCGAGCGCCGGGTCAGCCAGCGCCGGGTCAGCCAGCGCCGGGTCAGCCGGCCGCCCGGCTAGCCAGTGCCGGGTCCGCCAGCGCCGTGGTCGCGGGCTCCGGGGCCGCGGTGGTATCCGTGGGCATCACTCAGGTTAACGCGGCCGGGTCGGGCTGCCATCCCGCCGCCGCTGGGCGCATCATGGGACTGTGGCGGATGAATCTCTCACCGGTCAGCTTCTCGCGGCCACGCCGCTGCTGGGTGACCCCAACTTCCGGCGGACCGTGATCCTGGTCGTCGAGGACGACACCGCCGAGGGCACCCTGGGCGTCGTGCTGAACCGGCCCAGCGAGGTTCCGCTGGGCCAGGTGCTGGAGAACTGGACCGAGCTGGTCACCGGCCCGCCCGTGGTGTTCCGGGGCGGCCCGGTGTCGCCGAACAGCGCCCTGGCCCTGGCCCTGGCGCGCGGCGAGGACGAGCCGCTGGGCTGGCGCTCGCTGGAGGGCTCGCCGCTGATGGCCAGGGTCGGCCTGGTCGACCTGGAGGCCCCGCCCGAGCTGCTGGCCGACGGGATCACCTCGTTCCGGGTGTTCGCCGGCTACGCGGGCTGGGGCGCGGGCCAGCTGCGGGCCGAGATCGACGAGGGCGCCTGGTACGTGCTGGCCGGCGAGCCCGCCGACGCGTTCATCACCGAGCCGGAGCGGCTGTGGCCGGCCGTGCTGCGCCGCCAGGGCGGCGACCTGGCCCTGATCGCCACGTACCCGGATGACCCGGTTCTCAACTGACCGGCGCGGGTACACTCGGCCCTTGTGAGCACAGAAGTCCTGCCTGGCAGTGACACTCGCCAGGAGACCGACGTCCGGCCCGACCTCTCCCACGGGGACGGCGATCACGAGCGCTTCGCGCACTATGTCCTCAAGGACAAGATCGTCGACAGCGCGGTAACCGGCACCCCGGTGGTCGCTCTGTGCGGCAAGGTCTGGGTGCCTAACCGTGATCCCAAGCGCTTCCCGGTCTGCCCGGAGTGCAAGGAGATCTACGAGTCGCTGCCCGAGGGCGGGGACGGCTAGCCGGCCGACGGCTAGTCGGCCAGGGGCGTACCGGTCAGCGTGACGCCGGCCGCGCGCAGGGAGGCGAGCGCCTCCCGGGCCGTGGCCGGGTCGACGGCTGCCGTGAGCCCGAGCAGCACCCGGGTTTCCAGCCCGGCGGCTGCGGCGTCGGCGGCGGTGGCCCGCACGCAGTAGTCGGTGGCCAGGCCGGCCACGTCCAGCGCCGTCACCCCGCGGGCGGCCAGCCAGCCGGCCAGCCCGGTTCCGTCGCCGGTGACGGCCTCGAAGCCGCTGTAGGCGGCGGTGTAGGCACCCTTGCGGAACACCTCGTCGACCCGGCTGGTGTCCAGATCCGGGTGGAACGCGGCGCCCGGCGTGCCCGCGGCGCAGTGCACCGGCCAGGTCCGGGCGAAGTCGGGCGCGGCCGAGAAGTGGCCGCCGGGGTCGATGTGGTAGTCCTGGCTGGCCACGACGTGGCCGTAGTCGCTGGCCTCGGGGCTGGTCAGGAACCTGGTGATGGCCCTGGCCACGGCGGTCCCGCCGGCCACGGCCAGCGACCCGCCCTCGCAGAAGTCGTTCTGCACGTCCACGACCACCAGCGCCCGCACCCGCCCGACGCTACCCCGTCCAGCCTCCCCAGCCACCGTCGCCCTCCAGCTCAAATCGCATGCGCCACACCGGCCCCACGCAGCCGGACTGGTTCGGATGTTCGGGTCATACCACCGACGATCCGAACCGCTGCGTCGCCGCGTGGCCTGTGTGGCGCGGGTGACTGGGCTCGGTCGGACGGCCAGTGCGCGGATGGGGCTGGGTGGGCCGGAAGGTGACTGGGGGCCTGGTGGGAGCGGGGGCCGGGGCCGGGGGCCGTTATTCGGTGTCGGGAGTGAACGTCGTGGGGATGGCCGGGTAGCCGCGGGACAGGGCCAGGGCGTGCGGCGGGAGCTCCGCGACCGCGGTGCGGTGCCGGGTCCGGGCGGCGTCGAGGGGCTCGCGGCCGACGATCTCGCCGCCGCGCACCAGCTGCTGGAGCAGCGGGCGGCCGGCGCCGGGCTCGGGCGGGGTGTCGATGACGCGCTCGGTGGTGGCGCGGCCGTCGGGGCCGATCTCGCGCACGGCCCACTTGCGGCCGCCGCGCGACGGCTTGCCGACCGAGCGCTTGGCCACCGGCTGCAGCGGGCCGGAGCCGTCGTCCTCCCGGGCCCGGGCGACGAGCTTGTAGACCAGCGCGGCGGTCGGCGCGCCGGAGCCGGTGACCAGCGAGGTGCCCACGCCGTAGCCGTCCACGGGCGCGGCGGCCAGGGCGGCGATGGAGTGCTCGTCGAGGTCGCCGGTCAGCACGATCCGGGTGCCGGTGGCGCCGAGCGAGTCGAGCTGCTCGCGGACCTGGCGGGCGTACAGGGCCAGGTCGCCGCTGTCGATGCGGACCGCGCCCAGGCCGGGCCCGGCCACCTCGACCGCGGTGCCGACCGCGTCGGCGACGTCGTAGGTGTCCACGAGCAGGGTGGTGTCGGCGCCGAGGGCGTCCACCTGGGCCTTGAACGCCTCGCGCTCGCTGTCGTGCAGCAGCGTGAACGCGTGCGCGCTGGTCCCGCTGCTGGGGATCTGGTAGCGGTGCCGGGCCTGCAGGTTGGAGGTGGAGCCGAAGCCGGCGATGTAGGCGGCCCTGGCGCTGGCCACCGCGGCCCGCTCGTGGGTACGCCGCGAGCCCATCTCGATCAGCGGCCGGCCGGCCGCGGCGTGCGCCATCCGCGAGCCCGCGGCGGCGATGGCGCAGTCGTGGTTGAGCACCGACAGGGACAGGGTCTCCAGGATCACCGCCTCGGCGAAGGTGCCCTCCACGACCAGGATGGGGGAGCCGGGGAAGTAGCAGTCGCCCTCGGCGTAGCCCCAGATGTCACCGCTGAACCGGTAGGACTCCAGGAAGCGCAGGGTCGGCTCGTCGGCGATGCCCGTCTCGTGCAGGAACTCCAGCTGCTCGGGGCCGAACCGGAAGTCCTCCAGCGCGTCGAGCAGCCGGCCCATGCCGGCCACCACGCCGTACCGGCGGCCGTGCGGCAGGTAGCGGGCGAAGACCTCGAACACCGAGCGCCGGCCAGCGGTGCCGCTGTGCAGCGCGGCGCGCACCATGGTCAGCTCGTAGTGGTCGGTGAGCAGCGCGGTACTGCCCGGGGACCTGGAGTCAGTGCTCACCCGGGAAAGCCTACGGGCCGGGCGGGCCGCGCCGGCCAGCGGCCGTGTGCGCATCACGGCCGCGAGCCTGGCAGAGTAGAAACGGCAGAATAGAAACGCAGGCACCGGGGAGGTGATGTCGAGTGAGCGTGGCGCCAGCCGAGGTGCAGCAGGCGGGGACCGAGGAGGACGCGGTCCTCGACTCGCCGTGGGTCACGATTGTCTGGAATGACCCGGTTAACCTCATGTCGTACGTGACGTACGTTTTCCAGACGGTATTCGGCTACGCCAAGCCGAAGGCGGAGAAGCTGATGCTGGACGTGCACCACAAGGGCAAGGCCGTGGTGTCCTCGGGCGCTCGCGAGGCCATGGAGCGCGATGCCGAGACGCTGCACGGCTACGGCCTGTGGGCGACGGTGAGTCACGACTCGTGACTGGCGCCGGACAGGAACCGTGGCCTGAGGCGGATCCAGTGAGCGACCTAGCGGCCTTCCGGCCCGCGCTGACCGGCGGGGTGACCGCGCGGTTCGCGCCCGGCCAGGCCAGCATCGTGCGCAGCCTGGTCAGCCAGATCATCGAGCTGGTGTCGGACGATGACGAGCCGGAGCGGACCGGGACTCAGCCCGGCCTGGACGACCTGGCCGCGCAGCTCGGGCTGTCCGGCAACGCCGAGCTGCCCGCCGACCCGATCCTGGCCCGGCTGCTGCCGGACGCCTACGCCGACGACCCGGGCGCGTCGGCCGAGTTCCGCCGCTACACCGAGATCACCCTGCGCTCGGGCAAGGTGGCGGCGGCCCAGACGGTGCTGGACACGCTGCCGGAATCCGGGGGCAAGGTCCGGCTCAAGACGCAGGACGCGCAGGCCTGGCTGCGGGCCCTGAACGACGTGCGGCTGTCGCTGGGGGTCGTGCTCGGGGTCACCGAGGACTTCGACGATCAGATGGGCGACCTGTCCGCCGACGACCCGCGCGCCGCCTACGTCGGGGTGTACCAGTGGCTGGGCTACCTCCAGGAGAGCCTCGTGGAGGCCCTGGGGTGACTGCTGGCTCGCCGGGTGATTGATGGCTACGCTGCCTGCATGCTGACCATCAGTCCCGAGCTGCGGGCGAAGATCATCGCGCACGCGCGGGCCGACCACCCGGACGAGGCGTGCGGCGTCATCGCCGGCCCGGCGGGCAGCGACCGGCCCGAGCGGTTCATCCCGATGCTGAACGCCGAGCGCTCGCCGACGTTCTACCGGTTCGACTCGCTCGAGCAGCTGCGGGTCTGGCGGGAGATGGACGACCGGGACGAGGAGCCGGTGGTGATCTACCACTCGCACACCGCCACCGAGGCCTACCCGTCGCGGACCGACGTCTCCTACGCCAGCGAGCCGGGCGCGCACTATGTCCTGGTCTCGACCAGGTCGCAGGACGCTGATGAGTTCCGCTCGTTCCGCATCGTGGACGGCGTTGTGACTGAGGAGGACGTGGCCGTCTCGGCGGAATGATCCGGGTCGGCGGCCGGTTGGACCGCAATGAGCAGCTATCCCCACGACTGGAGCAGAACTCATGGCCATCGAGGTACGCATCCCGACGATCTTGCGCACCTACACCTCCGGCGCCAAGGCGGTCGAGGGGTCCGGCGGCACGCTGGACGAGCTGATCTCCGACCTGAACAAGCACTACGACGGCCTGCGTGAGCGACTGGTCGACGACGCCGGGCTGCGGCGCTTCGTGAACGTGTACCTGAACGACGAGGATGTCCGGTTCCTGGGCGGCCTGGCGGCCGAGGTGCACGACGGCGACACCGTCACCGTGCTCCCGGCGGTCGCCGGCGGCGCGGGCTGACGCCCGCCCGCGGCGGGCCCGGCTGAGGTCGACATGCGCTACGACAACCTGCTCGACTCGCTCGGCGGCACGCCGCTGATCGGCCTGCCCCGGCTGTCGCCCGGGCCGGACGTGCGGCTGTGGGCCAAGCTCGAGGACCGCAACCCGACCGGTTCGGTCAAGGACCGCGCCGCCTTCTACATGGTCGCGGCGGCGGAGAAGGACGGCGTGCTGACGCCGGGCGCCACCATCCTGGAGCCGACCTCGGGCAATACCGGCATCTCGCTGGCCATGGTGGCCAGGCTGCGCGGCTACCGGCTGATCTGCGTGATGCCGGAGAACACCTCCGCTGAGCGGCGTCAGCTGCTGGAGGCGTACGGCGCGGAGATCATCTTCTCGCCGGCCGCCGGCGGCTCCAACGAGGCGGTGCGCGTGGCCAAGGAGCTGGCCGCGCGCCAACCCGTCCTGGGTGATGCTCTACCAGTACGGCAACGAGAACAACGCGCTGGCCCACTACGAGACCACCGGGCCCGAGCTGCTGGCCGACCTGCCGGAGATCACCCACTTCGTGGCCGGGCTGGGCACCACGGGCACGCTCATGGGCACCGGCCGGTACCTGCGCGAGCACCGGCCGGACGTGCAGATCATCGCGGCCGAGCCGCGGTACGGCGAGCTGGTCTACGGGCTGCGCAACATCGACGAGGGGTTCGTCCCCGAGCTGTACGACGAGTCGGTGCTGACCTCCCGGTTCTCGGTGTCGGCGCCGGACGCGCTGCGCCGGACCCGGCAGCTGCTGGAGTCCGAGGGGCTGTTCGCGGGCATCTCGGCCGGCTGCGTGCTGCACGCCGCGCTCGGCATCGCGGCCAAGGCCCAGGCCAGGGGCGAGCGGGCCGACATCGCGCTGCTGGTCGCCGACGGCGGGTGGAAGTACCTGTCCACCGGCGCCTACGGCGGCACGCTGGAAGAGGCCGAGGCCAAGCTCGAAGGCCAGCTCTGGGCATGACGGTGCTGCCCAGGGGGGACGACCCCCCTAACCCCCCCGCGCCGCCGGCCGGCGGCATGACCGTCTTCGACGAGGCAACGGCGGTCACGCGCTTGTCCGAGGGACGCTACGAGGCCCGGCCTGACGCCCGGTTCGCGCTGGTCGCGCCGGGCGGGAACGCCCCGCCGGCGGTGAACGGCGGCGCGCTGATCGCCACCGTGCTGCGGGCGGTGCTGGACGACTCGCCCCACCCGCACCCGGTGGCCACCACGGCCAACTTCCTGCGGGTGGCCCGGCTGGAGCCCGCGCGGATCCAGGTCACCTGGCTGAAGCGGGGCAGGACGGCCGCCACCGCGCGGGCCACGCTGGAGCAGGGCGGGGAGCCGGTGCTGGACATGTCCGTGACGACCGGGCGGGTGCCTTCGAGCACCGAGGCGCCCGGGGCCGAGCTGGCCTGGACCGGCGCGCCGCCGGACGTACCGCCCATCGAGGACTGCGTCGACCTGGGGCCGTGGCGGGGCTCGGTGGCCGAGGACGGCACCGCGG
Organism: uncultured Actinomycetota bacterium; assembly: GCA_963822485.1. Classification (GTDB taxonomy): domain Bacteria; phylum Actinomycetota; class Actinomycetes; order Streptosporangiales; family Streptosporangiaceae; genus DASUBV01. Next base: position 648,807 of record CAWGHW010000037.1, on the reverse strand, counting down.
GCTACGCCCACCAGGTCTCGATGCTGCTCGACCCGGCCACCACCGGCTGGCGCCAGGGCCGCCCGTCCGGCCAGCCGGAGATGCGCGGCTACTTCGGGCTGCGCGAGCCCCGTGACCCCGACGCCTACCTGCTGGCCCTGGCCGTGGACGGCCTGCCGCCGGTGGTGTTCGGGCTGGGCGCCACGGGCTGGGCGCCGACCGTCGAGCTGACCTGGTACATGCGCGCCGTGCCCGCCCCCGGGCCGCTGCGGGTGGCGGCGCGCTGCCGCCACGTGGGCGGCGGGTGGTTCGACGAGGAGGCCGAGGTCTGGGACGCGGCGGACGCGCTGGTCGCGCAGAGCAGGCAGCTGGCCCGGGTCGGCCGGGGCACGGTGCGGCCGCTGCCGGACGGGGCCAGGGCTACGGCACGCTCTTGATCCGCCAGACCAGGATCGAGCCCAGTGCCGCGGCCACGGCGGTGCCGGCGAACAGCGTGGGGTAGCTGCCGACGGTGACCAGCGCCCCGGCCAGCACCGCGCCGACCGCGCTGGGCGCCACGATGGCGATGTTGATGATGCCCAGGTCCTTGGCCCGGTCGGCGGCCGCGGGCAGCACCTGGGTGATCAGCGCCTGGTCGACCGCCAGGTAGGCGCCGAAGCCCGCGCCGAACAGCACCGCGGCCACCATGGCCGCGGGCCAGGTCTCCACGAACACCAGCAGCAGCGCCGCCACGCCCTGCAGCGCGCCGCTGAGGGTGACGATCATCTTGCGCTTGCCGATCCGGTCGGAGATGATCCCGCCCACCACGGCGGTGATCACCACGCAGATCGTGTAGATCAGGATCAGCACGAGCAGGCCCTGGTCCGGGTGCTTGTAGTGCACCGGGCCCTTGAGGAAGTAGAGCAGGTACAGGGTGCCCATGGCGATGGCCAGCGCGTTGAGGAACCGGGTCAGCCAGGCCCAGCCGAAGTCCGGGTACCGCCGCGGGCTGATCCAGTAGGAGGACGCCAGCTTGCGCAGGGTCAGCCGGTCGGCCAGGTGGGCCTCCAGCGGGTGGTCCGCGGTGAACAGCACGAACGGGATGGCCAGCAGCAGCATGAGCACGGCCAGCGTCACGTAGCCGTCGGCCAGCCCGGACTTGGTGTTGATGGTGAACACCTGCACGACCAGGATGGTCCCGACGACCAGGCCCAGGGCCTGGGGCATGCCCACCCAGCCCGCCACGGTGGCCCGCTGGCGCACCGGGACGTGATCGGGGATGGCGGCCGACAGGCTGGCGTACTCGCCGTTCTGGAAGGCGCTGAACAGCACCCAGAACACGGCCACGCCGATCACCGATTCCTGGCGGGCGATGAGGGCCAGGCTGATGGCGGCCAGCACCGCCATGCCCAGCGTCCAGCGGTGCCGGCGGCCGCGCAGCCGGCCGAACCCGCGGTTCCCGGTGGTCCGGTCGGACAGGGCGCCGGCCAGCGGCGTCGCGATCACCGACGAGATGGCGCCGACGGCCGAGACCACGGCCAGCGCCACGTACTTGTGGTGCGGGGTGATGTCCTGAAGCTGCTGCGGCAGGCTGACCTGGAGCGGCGTGAGCGAGGCCATCCACATGCCCAGGGACGCCAGCCCGAGGCCGGTGATCCAGCCGCGGCGGACGTGGACCGTGGGCTCGGCCAGCGCCGGGGACAGCTCGGCGGCCTCACTGGCCGTCTTCTCGGGCATCGCACCTCCGCAGGAACCGGGCACCGCCCCGGCCCCGGCAGAAGACCTTGCAGGGATCATGCCCTTTTGCCAGCGATTTGGGTAGGTGCCCGGGCCGCGGAACCCGGCTAGCCTAGGTGATCATGCGGCTCACCATCGTCGGGTGCGCGGGGAGCTTCCCCGGCCCGGACAGCGCGGCCTCCTGCTACCTGATCGAGGCCGAGGGGTTCCGGCTGGTCATGGACCTGGGCAGCGGCGCTCTCGGCCCGCTGCAGCGCTACTGCGGGCTGGACGAGGTGGACGCGGTCTGCCTCAGCCACCTGCACGGCGACCACTGCCTGGACATGTGCGGGTACTCGGTGGCCCGGCTGTACCACCCGGACGGCCCGCGGCCCCGGCTGCCGGTCTACGCGCCGGCCGGCGCCGCCGAGCGGCTGTCGGCGGCCCTGGGCGGGGAGGGCACGAGCATGACCGACGCGTTCGAGTTCGCGACCCTGGCGCCGGGGACGGTGGAGATCGGGCCGCTGCGGGTCACCGCCGCGCACATGAACCACCCCGTGGAGACGTTCGGCTTCCGGCTGGAGCACGCTGGCGCGGCCCTGGCCTACTCCGCCGATACCGGGCCGTGCGCCGAGCTGGACGGGCTGGCCGCGGCGGTCGATGTGCTGCTGTGCGAGGCCTCGTTCCTCGAGGGCCCCGGGCTGCCCGGCGACCTGCACCTGACCGCGCGGCAGGCGGGCCAGGCGGCGGCGCGGGCGGGCGTGGGCCAGCTGGTGCTGACCCACCTGGTGGCGTGGAACGACCGCGAGGCTTCGCGGGCCGAGGCCGCGGCGGCGTTCGGCGGGGAGCTAGCCCTCGCGGCTGCCGGCCAGCACCTTGCGCTCGGCGGCTGAGCGGCCGGGCGGGGCGGCCGGGACGGCGGCCAGCGGGCCGGGATCGCTGGCCCGCAGCCGGAACAAGATCACGATCACGGCCAGCGCGGCCAGCCCGAAGGCGTCCTCCACGGTCCGGCTGACCAGGTTGGGCACCGACTGGGCCAGGAACAGGTCCTTGCCCCAGGTCGGCAGCACGGCGGTGAAGACGGCGCCGCCCGCGATGGCGGTCGCCACCCGCCGCCAGTCCCGGCCGTCGCCGATGATCACGCCCAGCGCGATCACGATCCAGCAGATGTGGTGGATCCAGGCCACCGGGGACAGCAGGGCGGCCAGCAGGCCGGTGATGGCCACCCCGGCCAGCTCGTGCCCGTGCCGGCGGACGGCGACGGCGGCCGCGAACCCGGCCACGGCGACGATCAGTGCCAGGCCCAGCCACAGCGCCAGCGGCGGTGCCTGCGGGGAGTAGATCCGCATCAGGATGCCGCGCACCGACTGGTTGGCCGCCTGGCCGTTGGGCCCGAGCCGGCTGGAGTCAAAGATCATCGTCGTCCAGTACAGGTTCGAGTCCGCCGGCGCGATCGCCCAGGCCAGCAGCGTCACGGCGGTGAACGTGCCGGCCGCGACGGCCGCGGCCCGGCGCCGCCCGGTGAGCAGCAGGTAGACGATGAACACGCCGGGCACGAGCTTGATCGCCGTGGCCAGCCCGATCAGCGCGCCACGCGGCCAGCGCGGCTCGCGCACGGTGCAGTCCAGCATGCACAAGACCACGAGGAAGATGTCGATCTGCCCGAAGTGCAGCTCCTGGCGCATCGGCATCAGGAAGGCGCAGAACCCGAACAGCACGGCGAACAGGGCCGGGGCGTACTCACCCGCGCGGGCCAGCAGCGGCCGGAAGGCGAACCAGATCACGATGACCAGCGGGACGTAGACCATGGGCAGCCAGGCCAGCACCGCGGCCTTCAGCGGCACCACGACCAGCGGGATGGCCAGGATCGCGGCCGCCGGGGGATAGGTGAACAGCAGGCCATCACGGGACAGAACGGAATAAAGGTGGCGATCGTTCAGGACGGCCAGGGCGCCATTGCGGTAGACGTCGAGATCGACCATGCGGAACTGGACCGGATTGGTCACATTTCGCGTGATCATGTACCCGACGGCGCCAAGCGCGAGCAGCCACGCCGCGATGGCCGCCTGGCGCGGCCGACCCGGCGGTACGCGCGCCGCCACGGTCGCGCCTGCGTGTCGAATCCAGGACGCTGACCGAAATGCCACCCGTGCCGCCTCCGCATTCCCGCAGGAAATATAAAGCCGATACACCGTGCTTACCGGGACTTTAACGTCGTGCGGTCAGCGTTTCCTGCCCGCTCGATACCGAGCTGTCTACCCCAGTCTGCCAGGCTAAAGTCCGGTCAGCATGACATCTGTCCCGACCCTCGGGGTTACCAGCCCCCGGCACGCCCCGCCAGGCAAGAATAGTTGGCGCCACCTCAAGCAAGAGTCCGCATATCGACGTTCGGGCGCAAAAACTCCGCAAAGAGATTCCCTTATGAGTAACTCCGAATACATGCCTGCGGGTATCTGGTGAATATTCGCCCGGGCGGTCGCGCAGCGATCCTGGCCGGGAAAGCGGGCCGGTCCCGCCGGGGCGCCCTCCGTGCAATCCCATAAGGTGGCCCGTGCCGGGACGGCGGGGCCGGCCCGGCACATAGACTCCTCACCCATGCGCGTACTCGTGACCGGCGGTGCCGGCTTCATCGGCTCCCATCTGACCGACGCCCTGCTGGCCCGCGGGGACGAGGTGGCGGTGGTCGATGACCTGTCCGCCGGGCGGCCGGGGCGGCTGGACGAGCGCGCCACGCTGCACAAGCTGAGCGTCACCACGGCCGGCGCGCTGACCGCGCTGATCACCGAGCTGGCGCCGGAGCTGATCTGCCACCTGGCCGCGCAGATCGACGTGCGGGCCAGCGTGGCCGCCCCGGCGGCGGACGCGCAGACCAACGTGGTGGGCACGGTGAACGTGCTGGAGGCGGCGCGGGCCGCCGGGGCCCGGGTGCTGTTCTGCTCCACCGGCGGCGCCCTGTACGGGCGGGACGCGCCGATCCCGTCGATGGAGGACGTGCTGCCGCTGCCCGAGTCGCCCTACGGCGTGGCCAAGCACTGCGCCGAGCAGTACGTGGGCCTGTACAACCGGCTGCACGGCACCGCGCACACCGTCCTGCGGTTCGCCAACGTGTACGGCCCGCGGCAGGACCCCAGCGGCGAGTCCGGGGTCGTGCCCATCTTCTGCTCCCGGCTGCTGGCCGGCGACCAGCCGACCATCTACGGCGACGGCAGCCAGACCCGTGACTACGTCTACGTGGGCGACGCCGTGGCCGCGTTCCTGGCCGCCGCCGACCGCGGGCGGCCGGGCACCTGGAACATCGGCAGCGGCCGCGAGGTGAGCGTGCTGGAGCTGGCCCGGGTCATCGGGCAGGTCGCCGGGCGCCCGGTGGAGCCGCGGTTCAACCCGCCCCGGCCCGGCGAGCTTCAGCGCAGCGCGCTGGCCATCGAGGCGGCCGAGCGGGACCTGGACTGGCGGCCCGGCACCTCGCTGAGCGCCGGGGTGGCCGCGGTGTACCGCTGGATCGAGGGCGGCGTGCCGGACCGGGCCAGCTACTGACACCGGACGCCCGGGGTCACGGGCCCCGCTAGGCTGGCGGCCATGTCTCGACCCGACGGGCGACGCCCGGATCAGCTGCGCGATGTGAAGATCACCCGGAACTGGCTGGAGCACGCCGAGGGCTCGGTGCTGGTGGAGTTCGGCAGTACCCGGGTGCTCTGCGCGGCCAGCGTCAGCGAGGACGTGCCGCGCTGGCGGCGGGGCAGCGGCCTGGGCTGGGTGACCGCCGAGTACGCCATGCTGCCGCGGTCCACCAACACCCGCAGCGACCGCGAGTCGGTCAAGGGCAAGCTGGGCGGCCGCACGCACGAGATCTCGCGGCTCATCGGCCGGTCGCTGCGGGCCTGCATCGACCCCAAGGCGCTGGGCGAGAACTCGATCATCATCGACTGCGACGTGCTCCAGGCCGACGGCGGCACCCGGACGGCCGCCATCACCGGCGGCTACGTCGCGCTGGCCGACGCCATCGCCTGGCTGCGGGACCGCAAGAAGACCAAGGGCGACCCGCTGAGCGCGTCGGTGTCCGCGGTGAGCGTGGGCATCCTGGACGGGCAGCCCCGGCTGGACCTGTGCTACGCCGAGGACGTCATCGCCGAGACCGACATGAACGTCGTCTGCACCGGCGACGGGCGCTTCGTGGAGGTGCAGGGCACCGCCGAGCGGGAGCCGTTCGACCGCGAGCTCCTCGACGAGCTGCTCAACCTGAGCGTGGCCGGCTGCGCCGAGCTGGCTGTCCTGCAGCGCGAAGCACTGGCTTCGTGACGCCGCCGAGGCTCGTCCTGGCCACCGGCAACCAGGCCAAGCTCGAGGAGCTGACCAGGATCCTGAAGGCCGGCCAGGTCGACGTGGAGCTGGTCAGCCAGGCGAGCTTCCCCGGCGCTCCGGACGTCCGCGAGACCGGCGCCACGTTCGCGGAGAATGCCCTGCTCAAGGCCAGGGCCATCGCCACGTTCACCGGGCTGCCCGCGGTCGCCGACGACTCGGGCCTGTGCGTGGACGCGCTCAACGACATGCCCGGCGTGCTGTCGGCCCGCTGGGCGGGCCGGCACGGCGACGACGAGGCCAACCTGAGGCTGGTGCTGGGCCAGCTCGCCGACGTGCCCGACGAGCGGCGCGGGGCGTACTTCGCGTGCACCGCCGCGCTCGTGCTGCCCTCGGGCCGGGAGCACCTGACCGAGGGGATCGTTCGGGGCCGGCTGATCCATGAGCCGCGCGGCCAGAACGGCTTCGGCTACGACCCCATCTTCGTGCCGGACGGGGCGGAGCTGACCACGGCCGAGATGAGCGCGGACGACAAGGACCGGATCAGCCACCGGGGCAAGGCCCTGCGGGCCATCGCCCCGGTCATCGCCGCGATGGTGGTCGTCGGCTAACTGTGGCCGACGGCTAGATAGTGGCCGACGGCCAGATAGTGGCCGACTCCTAGAGGCCGCTGAGCGAGCTGACGCTGCGGACCTGGCTGGCGGGCGGCACGGTGATCTGCACCGGCTGGTTGATCGCCGTGTAGACGATCGTCGTGGCGACGTGCTGCCCGGCCACCGTCTCCACCTCGCTGACCTTGCGGATCCGGTGCTGGGCGTCGATCCAGTAGCTGACCTGGAGGCGGCCCTGGATCTGGCCCAGCATCGGGGTCAGCAGCTTGCGCAGCCCGGCGGACAGGTGCGGCAGCACGGCCGACGGCACGATCGTGCCGCTGTAGCGGGTCGTCGGCACGCCCCCCACCACCGCGTGGCCGGCCTCGTGCACGCCGGAGACCACCTGGGCCAGCTTGGCCTGGGTCACCAGGTTGCCCGAGCTAGCCTGCTGGAGCAGCTGGTGGATGATCGCGCTGGACCCGGCACCCGAGGACGACAGCTTGATCCACGGCTTGCCGCTCTTGGCCAGCGAGCCGATCTTGATGTAGACCGTCGTGCCGACGATCACCTCGCCGATGTTGCCCGAGCCGGGTATGCCGCTCAGCGTCGCGCTCATCTTCAGCTCCGGGTGCAGCTGGAGCTGGAGGTTCTCGTTGAGCTGCTCCGTCCCGGCCAAGATCGTGACCCTGGCGCTGGCCGTGTTCAGCTTCGCGCTCGTCTGTGCCGCGTCGGTGATCGCCTGCCGGGCGGTCAGCGGCCTGGCCTCCTGGCCGGACTGGCCGGACTGGCCGGACGACCCGCCGCTTGAGGCTGACCCGCAGCCTGCCGCCACCACCGCGACGCCGCAGACCATCGCCAGGCTGGCCGACCGGAGCCCGACCCGCGCCGGGCGCGAAAGTGTGCGATAACGCATGAATACTGTCAAGCGTTCCATAAGGACACGCTAGCCGGCCCGCGGGTCCCGGTAAGCGAGCAGCGGCTGGCCTTGTACCGTAGGGGAACCCAATTGGCTGCTGAAGGAGAGCTCGTGGCTGAGGAGCGCCTCGCGCCCGGTGATCAGGCCCCCGATTTCACCCTGCCCGACGCGGACGGCAACGAGGTGAGCCTGGCGTCGCTGCGCGGTCAGCGGGTGATCATCTACTTCTACCCGGCCGCCATGACGCCCGGCTGCACCAAGCAGGCCTGCGACTTCCGCGACAGCAAGGCCGACCTGTCCGAGGCCGGCTTCGCGGTGCTCGGCATCTCCCCGGACAGCCCGGCCAAGCTGGCCAAGTTCCGGGACCGGGACGGGCTGACCTTCCCGCTGCTCTCCGACCCCGACCGCAAGGTGCTCCAGGCCTACGGCGCCTACGGCGAGAAGACGATGTACGGGAAGAAGTCGGTCGGCGTGATCCGGTCGACGTTCGTGGTGGGGGCCGACGGGAAGATCGAGCAGGCGCTCTACGGGGTCAAGGCCACCGGTCACGTCGCACGGCTGCGCAAGGAGCTAGGCGTCTGATCCTCGGGGCCGTAGCCCAACGGCAGAGGCACAGGATTTAGGATCCTGCCAGTGTGGGTTCGAGTCCCACCGGCCCCACCGAACCGAGACATCGTTTACCTGCGGCGCCGGGTCCGTCCGCCCCGGCCGACTGGACAGTGGCTGACGGGCGGGCCGACGCTACGAATCGGGGCCGCCCCTGGTCGCCTGGCGACGATTGCGCTGGGCAAGCGCCGCGCGCAGTAGTTCGTCCAGGTCCTCGTCGCTGAGCGCGTCCAGCTCGGCGTCCCGAGGCGAGCCCGCGACGAGCCCGAAATCCGGGTCGGCGGAAATAACCTCGGCCAGTCCAGCGATCGTGGGGCCGGCGAAGACGTAGTGAACCGGCAGGCTCACGCCGTAAGTGTCAGCGACGCGGGCGACAAATCTGGTCGCGGTCAGCGAGTGACCACCGAGAGCGAAAAGGTTATCGTGCACGCCAACCGGCTCCCCGGTGGCGAGGAGGTCGCCCCAGATCCGGGCGAGGGTCGCCTCGACCGTGTTCCGGGGCTGGACGCGATCGGCCGCCGATGCTGGAGCACCCCACCGCGGGGCGGGCAGCGCGGCTCGGTCGACCTTCGCGGTCGGCGTCAGCGGCAGCGCCGGCAGCGCGACCACGAGCGCCGGAACCATGTAGTCGGGCAGTGCGGCGCGCAGGTGCGGACGCAGCTCATCAAGCAGGTCGGTGCCGGGCCGCGACGCAGCGCTGCCCCGGCGGGGCACAATGTAGGCGACCAGCGCAGGCTCGTCGCCTCTCATGGCGGTGACCACGGCAGCCTGGCGCACATCACGGTGTGCGCGCAGCACGGCCTCGATCTCGCCGCACTCGATCCGGTAGCCGCGGATCTTCACCTGGTGGTCGTTGCGCCCGATCAGCTCGAGGCCCCCGCCCTCCCGCTGTCGGCCCAGGTCGCCGGTCCGGTACAGGCGCGCCCCTGGCTCGCTGCTCCACGGGTCCGGCCGGAACGACCGCGCCGTGAGCCGCGGCTGGTCGTGATAGCCGCGCCCGACGCCCGGGCCGGCCAGGCAGATCTCGCCCACCACCCCGGTCGGCACCGGCCTCAGGCGCTCGTCGAGGATGTACACGCGCATGTGATCGATCGGCGGCCCGATCTCGGCCGCCCCGGCCGCACTGGTGACAACGCGAGCTGTTGACCACACCGTGGTCTCGGTCGGGCCGTAGAGGTTCCACAGGCAGACACCGGGCGCCATCAGCTGGTCCGCGAGGTCGGCCGGGAGGTTCTCGCCACCGCACAGGCGCAGCCGCAGGCCAGCGGGCACCCCGCCCGCCAGTTCCAGCAGGCGCCATGTCTGCGGCGTGCCCTGCATCGCGGTGGCGGCTGTCCGCGCGATCAGCGACCGCAGCCGGTCGGGCTCGCGAGCCTCGTCGGCGGTCGCGATGACAATGTCGGTATCACAGAGCGGGGGCACCAGCAGCTCGATGACGTGGATGTCGAACGACACGGTCGTGACGACGACGAATCGGTCGTCACGGCCGAGATCGAGCAGCCGCCGGAACGCCGCGAGCTGATTCGCGACACCTCGATGCTCGATAGCCACGCCCTTGGGCTGCCCGGTCGAGCCTGACGTGAAGATGATGTAGGCGAGCGCGGTGGGAGGCAAGGGAACGGGATCCAGCGGCGAACCGGCCGTCGTCGCCCGGTCGTCGATGCAGATCACCTCGGCGTCCTCGGCCACTGACCGGGCGAGATCGCGGTGGGCGGAGTCGGAGATGATGATGTGCAGGCCGGCTCTGCTGGCCATCAGCGCCAGCCGCGCCTTCGGGAAAGCCGGATCCAGCGGCACGTAACCGCCGCCGGCCCACCACACGCCAAGCAGCGCGGCCAGCATGTCGATCCCGCGCTCCACGCACAGCCCGACCGGCGTGTCGGTGCCGACGCCGCGGCTGGCGAGAGTCCGGGCGAACCGTGCGGCGCGGTCGCACACCTCGCTCATCGGCACGACCTCGCCGCCACCGATGACGCGGGACGTCGATGCCTGGAGCAGGCGCCGGACGTCCACGATGTCGTCGGTGTCGGGGAGTTCCCTGGCGCCGCGCCCGATGATCAGCCCGTCGGGTTCCGCAGCGGACAGCATCGGCAGGTCGGACACGGCGGTGCCGGGGGCCTGCGCGGCATGCGCGAGCAGGTTAGCCATGCAGCGCAGGAACCGGTCGGCCCATGCCGGGCCGAAGAGGTCCGTGCTGTATTCCATCGCTAGCGTCGTGGCCTCGCCTGCCGGGGAGTCCACGTACACGGTGAGGTCGAGTTTCGCGGTCCCGGTAGGAAGCGCATTGCTGCGCGAGCTGACGCCAGGAAAGTCCGGGACGGGCGCGGTGAGCGACCCGCCGATGAACAGGACCTGGATCAGCGGCCAGTGCGCGAGCGTGCGGTCTATCGCGAACTCTTCGATGAGCTTCTCGAACGGGACCTCCTGATGCTGCAGCGCGTCCACCGTGGTGTCCCTGACCCGGCCGAGCAGCCTGGCGAAGGTCGGGTCGTCGGCCAGCGAAACTCGTATCGGAAGAGTGTTGGTAAACATGCCGACCATCGGGTCCAGCTCGGCGTGCGTGCGGCCAGCCACCTGGGTGCCGGTCACGATGTCGGTCTGCCGGGCGTAACGCGACAGCACCGCCACGAAGCCGGTGAGCGCCACCATGAACATGGTGGCGTTGGCACCGTGGGCCACCGCGGCCAGGCGCTCGGTGGTCGTGGCGTCGACAATGACCTTGGCCTGTCCGCCTCGCGAGGACTGGCGGGCAGGCCTGGACCGGTCAGCGGGCAGCGTGAGGATCTGCGGTGCGCCGCGGAGCTGCTCGCGCCAGTAGCCCAGCTGCCGGTCAAGCTCCTCGCCGCGCATCCGGTCGCGCTGCCATACGGCGTAGTCTCCGTAGTCCATCCACAGTGGCGGCAGCGACGCGGGCGCGCCGGTGACCTCGGCCTGGTAGACGGCGGACAGCTCGCCGATCAGGATCCTCATCGACTCACCGTCGCTGATGCTGTGATGCACGACCAGCACGAATAGGTGCCAGTCGGCCCCCGCGCTGATCAGCGTGGCTCGTATCAGCGGGCCGGCGGCCAGATCGAACGGCTGGCGACCGCGGTCGGCAGCGACTGACTCGGCCTGCTGGGTGCGCTCGCCGCCGTCCAGCGCCGCCGGGAGCTCGATGTGCTCGATCGGCACGGCGCCGGTATCGGCGACGACTTGCTCGGGCACGCCGTCGATGGCGACGATGCTCGTCCGCAGCACGGCGTGGCGCGCGACCATGGCGTCCAGCGCCCGCTGCAGCGCGCCTGTATCGAGCGGGCCGCTGAGCCACATCTCATACGGCATGTTGTAGGTCGGCACGCCGGGCTCGAGCTGATCGACCATCCATAGCTGCTGCTGCGCGAACGATACAGGGAAGCGCATGGGACTACCTCCGGTCGCCGGGTACGAGCATCGGCTGCGGGTCGCCGGGCTGCGCGTCGCCGGGAACGGCCCCTGGCGGCCGCGGTGCGGTGCCCCGAGGATCTGCCGCGCCGCGGCCGGCGGCGGCCAGCGCGGCGGCCAGGCCAGCGACCGTAGGATCGGCGAAGAGCGTGCGGATGGGCAGGTCGACGCCGAAGTCGGCGCGGATGCGGGCCATCAGCCGGGTCGCGGTCAGCGAGTGGCCGCCGAGCGCGAAGAAGCTGTCGCTCACGCCCGCCGGCGCGGGCAGCGCCAGCAGTTCGGCAACGATCGCCGCGAGCCTCGACTCCGTCGGCGTCCGCGGTGCGACTGGGACCTGACCAGGAACAGCGCCCCAGTCCGGCTCGGGAAGCGCGCGGTAGTCGATCTTCCCGCTGCCAGTGAGCGGCAGCTCGGGCAGCACCACGAAGGCGGCCGGCACCATGTAGTCAGGAAGCACCTCGCGAAGGCTCTCGCGCAGTCCAGATGGCGGGCGGTCGGCGCCGGAACGGGTGACGAGATAGCCGACCAGCCGGATGTCGTGGCCCCCGCCGCGGACCGACACCACGGCTTGGGCGATGTCGCCCTGACGGCGCAGCGCCGCCTCGACCTCGCCGCTTTCTATCCGGTAGCCGCGGATCTTGATCTGCCGGTCCGCGCGGCCGGCCAGCTCGATCCGGCCGGACCTGCGCCACCGGCCGACATCTCCTGTCCGGTACAGGCGCGCCCCTGGCCGTCCGCCGAACGGGTCCGGGACGAACCGGCTCGCGGTCATGCCGGGGGCGCCGTGGTAGCCGTGGGCCACCCCGGCGCCCCCGATGTAGACCTCCCCGAAGACGCCGGGCGGGACCGGCCGCAGGCCGGCATCGAGGACGTACAGCTGGGTCCCCGCGATAATCGATCCGATCTCGATCGCGGCCGGCGAGGGACCGACGGCATCGCCGCCTGAGTAGATCGCGGTCTCGGTCGGGCCGTACAGGTTCCACAGGCGCACTCCTGTCCCGGCGCCGATCGAGTCAGCGAGGTCCCTGGGCAGCGGCTCCCCTGCGGTCATCCGCAGCTTCACCCCGGCCGGGATCCCGCCGGCGTCGACGAGCATCCGCCAGCCGGCTGGCGTCGCCTGCATCGCGGTCGCGCCGCTGTCGATCAGCAGATCGCGCAGCCGCGCCGCGTCGAGTGCCCGCTCGGCATCGGCGATCACGACGCATCCGCCGGCCAGCACCGGCGCGAGCAGCTCGACCAGGGCGATGTCGAACGCGAAGGTCGACACCGCGACGAAACGGTCTCCGAGGGCGAGCGCGAGCATCGGCCGCACAGCGTTCAGCAGCGTGGCGATGCCGCCCTGGGACACGCTGACCGCCTTCGGCCGGCCGGTCGATCCCGAGGTGAAGATGGTCACAGCGGCGGCAGACGGCGGAAGGTCCAGCACCGGCTCGGCCGGTCCGGCATCCGCTGCCAGCGTCGCCAGGTCCACAATCGCGATCGTGGCCGCCGTGAAGGGGGGTGGCAGGCCCGGCGCGCCAGCGACGCTGCTGTCGATCACGATCGCGGCCGCGCCCGCGTCGCTGAGCATCGCGGCCAGCCGCTTGTCGGGATAGATCGGGTCCAGCGGCACGTAGGACGCGCCGACCGACCAGGTGCCGAGGATCGCGGGCAGCAGCCGGGCGCCGCGGGGCAGCAGGATCGCGACCCGGTCGGACACGCCGACGTCGTGCCTTCGAAGGGCAGCGGCGATCCGTCGCGCACGGTCGCGCACGTCGGCGCCGGTCAGCGCGCCGTCGTCGCCGACGGCGACGACGGTCTCGCCGGCGCATGCCGCCCATAGCTGAGCCACAGCGGTCGCTTCCGGGGCCGCTACCGCACCACCGTCCGGCCACACGCGCGTGACGAGGTCAAGGTCGCCGGGCGGCATGATGTCCGCGTCGCCGACGGCCCGATCCGGATCGTCGGCGAGGCAGCGCAGGATCGCGGTGAAGCTGTCGGCCACGAGCTGGCCGGTGGCTGGGCGGAACAAGTCGCTGTTGTAGATGACCCGCACCCGCGGGCCGGCAGGCGCGTCGGTGACCGTCAGCTCGATCTCGAACTTGGCGGTACCACTGTCCAGCAGCTGGGGGCGCCAGCGCAGCGCGCCGCGGTCCGGGACGGCCCAGGACTCCTCCATCGCGAACATCACCTGGACCAGCGGCAGCCGGGCCGGGTCCCGGTCGGGCCGGACCAGTTCCACCACCCTGGCGAACGGCAGGTGCTGCTGCGCGAGCGCCCGCGCGGTCGCGACGTGGACCGACCGCACCAGGTCGCTGAGCGTCGTGTCCCGGTCGATCCGGATCCGGATCGGGACGGTGTTCATGAACAGCCCGACGACCGACTCGGTCTCCGGTCGGGTGCGGGCGGCCATCGGCACCGCGATCAGCAAGTCGTCGCTGCCGGTCAGCCGGGCGAGCACGACCGCGTACGCGGCTAGCAGGACCGCGAACACCGTGGTCCCGCGCTGGGCGGCGAGCTGCCTGAGCGCGTCGGCCAGGCTGGCGTCGACCGTCGTGCCGATGGCCCCGGCGGCGAAAGTCTGGCTCGCCCGGTACGGCTCATCCACGGGCAGCGGCAGCGCCGTCGGGGCATCGGCCAGCTCGGCCCGCCAGAACCGTTCGGCCGACGCGTACCCGCCCTCCTCGGCATGCTCGATCTGCCAGATGGCGAAGTCGGCATACTGGATCGGCGGTTCCTCGGCTGCTGGGTCACCGCCGCGCCTGATCGCCTCGTAGTCCGCGGACAGCTCGTCGAACAAGATCCGGAACGACCAGCCGTCCGCGACGATGTGGTGCATCACTACCGCGAGCACGTGAGTTTCCGGCGACAGCCGCACCAGAGCGGCGCGCACGAGCGGCCCGGCGGCCAGGTCGAAGGGAGCGCGGGCGAGGTCGCCGATCAGGGCCAGGGCGGCTTGCTCTCGCTCGCCGGCGGCCCGCTGCTCGACGGAGGTGAGCGGCAGTGGCCGCGCGACCGGCTCGTCCTCGATTACCTGCACCGGGATGCCGGCCTCGTTCCGGAAGGTGGTGCGCAGCGCCTCGTGCCTGACCATTGCGGCGTCCCAGGCTTGCTGCAGCGCCCTGACGTCAAGCACGCCATCCAGCCACAGCGCCCACGGGATGTGGTAGGTGGGCTCACCGGAGTCCATCTGGGCCAGCAGCCACATCCGCCGCTGGTCAAATGACGTGGGGAACTCATACGTGGCCACGATCAGCCTTCCTGTTCCTGGTCAGCCGCTCTCTGGTCGGCCGCCACCATGCGCGGCTCGTCCGGTGAGGGCTGCGAGGCGGCCACGCGGTAGGCGCTGCGGTCCCTGCGGCTGATGCCTGACGGCGCCGTGTCCGGTCGCGGCGCCCGGTCCGCGGCCTGACCGGCTGGCCGAGCCGCGTCGATGGCGGCGGCGCAGGCGGCGAGGGTGGGGACCTCGTAGAACGCGGCCAGGGGCAGCTCGACGTCGAACACCTCGGCGACGCGGAACATCAGGCGTGCCGCTGACAGGGAGTTGCCGCCGAGCGCAAAGAAGCTGTCCTCGCGGCCGACATCGCCGCCGCTGGTGCCGTTCTCCGTCAGCAGCCGCTGCCAGAGAACGGCGAGCCGTTCCTCGGTGGCGCCGCGCGGCGGGGTGGCCGGCCTGCGGGTGTCTCGGTCGGGCGGGGGGAGCGCCGCTCGGTCGACCTTGCCGCTGGCGTTCAGCGGGAATCGGGCGACGGCCTTGAATCCGGCCGGCACCAGGTAATCCGGCAGCCGCTGCGCGACGAAGTCGCGCAGCGCTGACGGCCGCAGCTCAGCTAGGTCCACGCCGGCCGCTGGCGTCACGTAGCCGATCAGGTGCCGCTGCGCGCCCTGGCCTGCGACCACGACGACCGACTCCCGCACGGCCGGATGCGCCCGGAGAACCGCCGCGACCTCGCCGGGCTCGACTCGGAACCCGCGGATCTTGACCTGATCGTCCAGGCGGCCGACGAATTCGAGGGTCCCGTCCGGGCGCCAGCGCGCCAGGTCTCCGGTCCGGTACAGGCGCGTGCCGTGCCCGTACGGATCGGGCACGAACGCCCGCGCCGTCGCGGCGGCATTCCCGGCGTAGCCGCGGGCCAGCCCCTCCCCGCCGGCATGCAGCTCGCCGGTCACGCCAATCGGCGCGGGCCGTCCCTCCGGGTCCAGGACGTGCACCACGGTGTGCTGGATCGGGCGTCCGATCGGCACCGTCGCCCCCGCCTGACGTGGGTCAGTCAGGACATGGCACGTGGTGAAGGTGGTGTTCTCGGTCGGGCCGTACCCGTTGACCAGAGGCTGCCCGCGACGCGCCGTGAGCACGGCACGCACCGTGTCCGGATTGAGCACCTCACCGCCCGCCAGGACAACAGGGACGTCGGCGATCGCGGCGACATCCGTCTCGGCCAGCTGATGGAACAACCCCGCGGTGAGCCACGCGACCGTCACGCCGGCGGTGCGCAGCAGCGACGCGACATCCGACAGCCCGAGCGGGCCAGGCGGCGCGATCACGACCGTGGCGCCCGTCAGCAGCGCGCCCCAGATCTCCAGCGTGGACGCATCGAACGCGACCGGGGCCAGGTGAAGCAGCCGCTCACCAGGACCAAGCGAGGCGAACGTCGGATCGCTGATGAGCCGGATGACCGCGCGCTGAGGCACGGCGACGCCTTTGGGCACGCCGGTCGAGCCTGACGTGAAGCTGACGTAGGCCAGGCTCAGCGGATGCGAGACATCCGGCGGCGCAGCGCGCTCGTCGGCGGCCAGACCGAGCTCGGTGTCGACGCGGACCATGCCCACGCCCGCCAGCCGGGGCATCGCGGCAGCGGTCTGGGCGGTCACCAGCACGAGCCGGGCACCCGCAGCGCCGATCATGGCGGCCACCCGGGACGCCGGGCTGCTGATATCCACCGGCACGTAAGCGCCGCCGGCTTTCAGCACTGCCAGCAGGGCGGTGACCAGGCCGGTGCCGCGCTCGATCGCCACCCCGACCGGCATATCCGCGCTCACGCCCCGGCGGCGCAGCAGCCAGGCCAGCGCGTTGCTGCGCCGGTCGAGCTCGGCATAGCTCACCGCGTCCGCGCCGAGGACCAGGGCTGTCGCATCAGGATCCCTGGCGACCTGGGCCGCGAACAACGCCGGCACGCTCAGAGTCCGCCGGCCAGCCGGTCGCCGCTGGCCCGCGGCTCCAGGAGTCGAGCAGCCGCGACTCGGAGTCGGTGAGCAGCCGCATCCTGCCGACCTGGGTCGCCGGCCTGGCCACGGCATCGGTGAGGAGGTTCAGGTAGTGCGTGGCCATCCGGGACATGGTGGTCTCATCGAACAGGTCGGTCGAGTACTCCCAGATCAGGCTCAGGTCGTCGTCCTCTGGCCGGGGCTCCCGGCCCAGCCGCTGCGAGGCGCGCGGCACTACGATCACGTTGAGGTCGGCCTTGGCCGACCCGTTCGCGCGCTCGATGACGGCGCCGGCCAGCCCGCCGAAGTCCACGTCGGGCATGGCGAAGTCGTGGAAGGTGAACATGACCTGGAACACGGGAATGCGCGAGGGGTCGCGGGTCGGCCCGATCGCGTCGATGACGGCGTCCATCGGGACGTCTGACCAGGCCAGTGCGTCGATGACGGTCCGCTGTACCTGACCGAGCAGATCTGTGAACGACATCTGGCCGCTGACCTTGGTACGCAGAACCAGGGTGTTGACGAGCATGCCGAGCAGCGGCTCGAGCTCGGGCAGGCTCCGGTTCGCCGCGCCAGTGCCCACGAGCACGTCCTGCTGCCCGGTGTACCGGTAGAGCAGCGCCGCGAAGCCCGCGTACATGGTCGAGAACAGCGACACCCGGTGCTCCCGGCTGAACGAGCGCAGCGCGCGGGACAGCTCGAGGGGAACCTTGATCGGCGGCGCGGCGCCGCGGAAGCTCATGACCGGCGGCCGCGGGTGATCGGCCGGCAGCTCCAGAATGTCGGGTGCGCCCGCTAGCAGGCCGGTCCAGTGGTCCACGTGAGCCCTCAGTACCTCGCCCCGCATCCACTCCCGCTGCCAGAGCGCGTAGTCGGCGTACCCGACGGGCAGATCGGGCAGCGGTGAGGGCTTGCCGGTCGCGAAGGCCTGGTAGAGGACGCTCAGCTCGGACAGCAGCACCCCCATTGACCATCCGTCGTGCACGATGTGGTGCTCCACGTGGACGAGGGTGTTCTCGTCGCCGGAGTGGCGCAGCAGCAGCCAGCGCGCTAGCGGCGGCCTGGTCAGGTCAAATGGCGTGCCCAGCTCGGCGTCGATGGCCTCCTCGGCGTCTTCGGCGGGGACGTCGAGCACTCGCAGCGGCGCCCTCGCCGTGGCGAGCGGCCGCTGCATCGGGACCCCGTCGACGGTGACGAACGCGGTCCGCAGGATCTCGTGCCTGCGCACGATCTCGTCGAGCGCGGCCCGCAGCGCCTCGGTCCTCACCTCGCCGTGCAGCGACACCGTGACCTGGATGTTGTAGGCCAGGTTGCCTGGTGACAGCTGCTCGAAGAACCAGATCCGCTCCTGCTCCAGCGATAGCGGTATTGGCTGGTCCCTCCGGCCCGGCCGGATCGGCGGCCTGGCCGGCGCCGCGGGCGGGGAGTCTGGCTGGCGGCTGGCTGCGGCGGCCTGCTCGCCGGCCCGCTCGTCGAGGATGGCGGCGATCGCCGCCACCGTGCGAGCGCGGAGCAGGTCCGCCAGGCTCACCTTGACCTGCAGCTCGGCGGTGAGCTGGGCCGCCAGCCGCCCGACCAGCAACGAGGTACCGCCGAGGGCGAAGAAGTCGTCATCGGCACCGACCACGGGATCGCCAGCGACGGTGATCGCCAGCCACGGTGTCGCCAGCCACGGTGTCGCCAGCCACGGGGAGCCTGAGCAGCTGGGCCATGATGCCGGCCACTGCGGCCTCGGTCGGCGTGCGCTGCGCCGCGGCCACCTCGGCCAGGCCCGCCTCGGCCCGGCCGGGCGCGGGCAGCGCGGCGCGGTCCACCTTGCCGTTGGGGGTCATCGGCAGCGCGGGCAGCACGACGATCGCCGCGGGCACCATGTAGCCGGGCAGCCGCGCCGTGGCGAACCCGATCAGCTCGGCAGGCGTGGCGTCGGCGGCCACGTAGCCGATCAGGCGCGGGTCAGCGGCACCGGCTCGCTCGGCGGCCACGAAGGACGACCTGACCGCCGGATGCTGCCGCAGCACCGCGGCCACTTCGCCGGGCTCGATCCGGAACCCCCGGATCTTGACCTGATCGTCGAGCCTGCCGAGATACTCGAAGGATCCATCGGCCCGGCGCCGGACCTTGTCGCCGGTCCGGTACATCCGGCCCCCGGGGGCCGCGATGTCAGGTACGAATGACCTGGCCGTGCCGGCCGGGTCGCCCAGGTAGCCGCGGGCCACGCACGCACCGGCCAGGCACATCTCGCCGGGTTCGCCATCGGGCACCGGCTCAAGGCCGTCGAGAACGTAGCAGCGCACGCCATCGATGGGGATCCCGATCGGTGGCGGCACGGGGCCGTCCGGCAGCACCGGAGTGGTCGTCACGCCTACCGTGCACTCGGCCGGCCCGTAGAGGTTGACCAGAGTGAACGGCAGGCCCGGCGGCACGCCGCGCTGGAGCGCCGAGCCGCCGGTGTGCATCATCCTGAGCACGGTGCGGGACGGCCACGGCTCGTCGAGCACCGCCTCAGCCAGGGGAGTGGGCAGGAACGCCGCGGTGATCTGCTCGTCAGCCAGCCAGGCGACGAGGTCTGACGGCGAGATGCGCACCTGCGAGGGCGGCACCACCAGCGTCCCCCCGGCGGCCAGGGTGGGCCAGGTGTCCCAGACCGACACGTCGAACCCGGGGCCGCACAGCAACGTCGTCCGGTCCGCCGGGCCCAGCGGGTAGGCCTCCTCGCGCCAGCGCATCAGGTTCGCGAGGCTGCCATGGCTGACCCCGACGCGCTTAGGCCGGCCCGTCGAGCCCGATGTGAAGATCACGTAGGCCAGCGAGGCGTCGTCCGGCCTGGCCCATGCCCCCGGGAGCTCCGGGGCCGCCTGCGTCAGGTCGACCACTTCCGGATCGTCGCCGAGCGGCGCGCCACCGGACAGCAGCGGGCCGGTGCTGACCACGGCGGCCGCACCCGACAGCGCCAGCATCTCGCTGGTCCGCGCGGCCGGGTGGGCTGGATCGAGCGGCAGGTAGGCCGCGCAGGCCAGCAGCACGGCAAGCTCGGCGACGACGAGCTCGGCGGACCGGTCGGCGTAGACGGCCACCACGTCGTCAGTCCGGACCCCGCGCCGGGCGAGCCTGGCCGCCAGGCCCCAGGCGTGCCTGGCCAGCTCCAGGTAGGTCAGCCGCAGGCCGCCATCCTGGATGGCGATCGCATCCGGCGCCTCAGCGACTCGTGATCGGAAGTCGTCGAGCAGCGTCACGTATCGTCCTTCGCTAGCAGCCGGCCGCGGGTCAGGTCGAGCCACCTGCTCCTAGCGGCAGCCGGGTCAATCGGCGCCGGCCTGCTCGTGGTCGCGCATCCAGCGACGCAGCGACGCGGGCCGCATGTCG
Organism: uncultured Actinomycetota bacterium; assembly: GCA_963822485.1. Lineage (GTDB taxonomy): Bacteria > Actinomycetota > Actinomycetes > Streptosporangiales > Streptosporangiaceae > DASUBV01. The sequence continues at coordinate 628,752 of CAWGHW010000037.1, read as the reverse complement.
GTCCAGGTTTCGTCGATGTAGGCCAGGCACTCGTCCTCGGTACCCGTGAATCCGTCCCGGCGCCAGCCCGCTGGCAGCTCTCGCTCCGCCGGCCAGATCGAGTACTGCTCCTCGTCGTTGAGCACGACCGCATGCTGCCGGCTCCCCTGCGTATCAGGCATCAGCTGCTCCCCTCGGCATCAGGACGCGCCCCTGCTGGCCAGCAGCCGCTCGCGCATGAGAAACTTGCGGACCTTGCCTGTCGCTCCCACCATGATCTCGTCGTCGGGGATGGCCACGATCCGCCGCGGCACCGCCGCCGCTACCTCGCCGAGCGCGGCGCGGACCTCGCCCTCGCGGTCGCGCTCAGGATCGGCGTCCCCCGCGAGCAGGAGCAGCACGTCGATGACGAGCCTGCCGTCGTCCCCGCGGGCCGCCAGGACGGTGCAGTCGCGAATATCGGGGCAGCGCCTGAGTATGCGCTCCTCGGACAGCACGGTATAGAGCCAGTTCCCGTCGCCGAGATCGACCGCGTCGCTGGCCCGGTCAACGTGATAGAAGTAGCCGTCCTCGTCGCGGTACATCAGGTCGCCGGTCAGGTAATAGCCGTTCAGGCGGGTGCGGAAGGTCGCGGCCGAGTCGTTCCAGTACCCGATCGCCAGCGTCGGCGACTTCATGGCGACCTGTCCCACCTGGCCCGTCGGAACCTCATCGCCGGTCTGGGGATCCACCAGGATGATCTCAGCGAACGGGAACGGCTTGCCGACGCAGCGGTCGTAGCGCTCGCTGCCGAGGTGGTGGCTTATCCGGAACCCGCCGTAGCCCATCTCCGTGGAGCCGAGCGTGTCGTTGAACCGGGAGCCGGGCAGGCTGATGACGCCGTCCTTGCCGTAGGCGAGGTGGCTGCCGACGGCGACCAGGCGGCGTATATGCGCTTCGTGCGCACAGTCCCCGCTGTTGGACCAGATGCGCACCGAGCCGACATCGCGGGTAGTCAGATCCATGCGGGCCAGCTCGGACCACGTGACGGCGAAGCCGAAGACCGCGGTCGGCCGCCAGCGCTCGATGGCGTCGATGATCACTTCGCCGCTGTCCGGGAACGCGCCGCCCTGTCCCGACAGGCACAGCAGCTCATATCCGTTGCAGAGGGCCTCGTTGATGATGATGATGCCGGCCGTGTGCGCCTGCGGGAACGCGGACAGCTCCCGCACCGGGCCGGACTGGCGGGGCTCGGTCAGCCGGACCGCCCGCACGGCCGCGAACAGGCTGTGGTGGGAGTGCACGACGGCGGCCGGCATGCGCGTCGTGCCGGACGAGTGCGTGATGGCCACCGGATCGTCGCGGTGATGCCGGTAGTGCGCCGGAGCGCGCGACGGATCACCCGTGCCGGTCTCGGCCGCGTCACCGATGATCGGAGCGCCCAGGTCGTGCTCAGCCAGCGCGGCGTGGTCGGCGTCGATGATCACCCCGGCTGCGCGCAGCCGCCGGATGTACTCGGCGGCGATCTCGGCCGGCATGTTCCCGTTCATCAGCGCAGGTATCGCACCGAGCCAGGACAGCGCGAAGAAGTTCAGGAACACGTCGGCCGCTGACGTTACGTAGACCGCGACCGGGTCGCGCCGCCCTATGCCGTGCCGCCGGTACCACTCGGCTCGAGCGGCAACCCTCTCGGTCAGCGTGCGCAGCGACAATGGCGTCCACGCCGCGATCGCGTCGACCTCGGTATCAAACGTCACCCGCGGCATGTCCATATCGGCGCCATGCTCGGCCAGCCTGAGCAGCACATTGCCGGCGCCGAGCTCCTGATCCGCAGTCAGTACCGCCCGAAGGTTGCCTGCACTCACCGATCTGCCTCCCGCCCCATCAGTCTCGGTCAATCGGGATCTGCGGTCATGCGATCTCGCGGCTGAACAGCCGTGAGGACAACACAACGGCCACCACGGCCACCGCGGCCAGGATGACGCTCGCCTGCCAGACAACCGGGGTGCCGAACTGGCCTTGGAAGATCGCCCGCATGCCTCTGGTCCCCCAGGCGAACGGGTTCCACAGGGCGACGTTCCGTACCCACAGTGGTGCGACGGAGATCGGGATAAGGACCCCGGCCAGCAGCGAGAGCGGGTTGGCGATCGAGTTGAGCAGCGTGGGGAGCACGCTCTCGTTGGGCACCAGCAACGCCAGGGCGTAGGAGATCGAGACGCCCAGCACCACCATCAGCGACAGCAGCACCAGGGCAAACAACACGTTGCCTGGCGGCACCCGCAGGCCGAGCGCGAACGCGCCCAGCGCGACGACGACGGCCTGGAAGCTGATCAGCAGCATCCACATGAAGACCCGCCCCAGCAGGAGGGCAACACGGCTGAGCGGCGTGACCCGGCACCGGGTGATGACTCCCTGGCCCATCGCCGCGAGCAGGGCGAATCCAGCGAACAGGCCGCTGAACAGGCCCATGGCACAGAACAGCGAGGGCACGTAGATCTGATAGGCGTCCCCGTAGCTGGGGGTGTGCAGGACGGCCTTGATGAACGGGGAGAACAAGATCAGGTAGGTGACGGGCTGGATCAGCGTGATCGCGATGTTGGCCGGGTTGCGCACCAGCATCCAGGTCTCATAGCTGAAGATCAGCCACGTATCACGGACCAACTTCATAGCTGCCGTCTTCCGCCTTCCGGTTACCGGTCAGTCAGCAAGAGTCCGGCCGGTCTTGGCCAGGAACACGTCGTCGAGGCTGGGCCGGCGGTACTCGATCGCCCCCGGCTCGATTCCCTTGTTGCTCAGCGCGCGCATGATCAGCGGGATGGCCGTGCCCGCGCTGTCGACATACAGCCGCAGGGTGCTGTCGATGGCCTCGCAGGAGTGCACGTACGGCTGCTCGGCCATGAGCTTGGATGCCTCGAGCATGGTGGCGGGCTCCGGCGCGCCGGCGGTACCGGCCTCGGCCAGGTCAACCACGACGACATCGCCGGAGATCTCGCGCTTGAGATCGGACGGGGTGCCCTCGGCGACGATCAGCCCGGCATCGATGATCGAGATCCGGTCACATAGCGCGTCAGCCTCGTCCAGGTAGTGCGTGGTGAGGAAGATCGTCATGCCCTGGTCGCGTAGCCTTCGCACCTCCTGCCACATGCGAGCCCGGCTCGGCGGGTCCAGCCCGGCGGTGGGCTCATCCAGGAAGATGACCTGGGGCGAGTGGATCACGCCGAGCGCGACATCGAGGCGGCGGCGCTGCCCGCCAGAGTAAGTGCCGATATTGCGGTCGGCGAAGCCCTCGAGCTGGAAGGCCAGGACGGCTGCTTCGGCGAGGCTCTTGGCGGTCGATTTCGGGACGCCGAACATGCGCGCCTGGTTCACCAGGTCGCGCCGTGCGGTGGACAGATCGTAGGTGCCGCTGGTCTGCGCCACGAAGCCAATACGCTGCCGCACTTCCGCCGGGGCGCGCCGGAGGTCCATTCCGGCGATCGTGGCGTCGCCGCCGTCCGGGCGGATCAAAGTGACCAGCATCCGCAGGGTGGTCGTCTTCCCGGCTCCGTTGGGACCGAGGAAGCCGAAGATCTCGCCGCGCTGCACGGCGAAGTCCACGCCGCGGACCGCCTCGACAGTGGTGACCTTGCGGCCCTGCCTAGTCCGGTATGACTTGCGCAGGCCGCTGGCCTCAATCATCGAGTCTCCCGGGGTGCGGAGCAAGCCCGTGCTGGCCGAGGCACGGAGGCAAGTTCACATCGTTAGGGTAGAGGGGCGAGCTTGGTTACACAATGGATCACAATGGACACCGTGCCTGACTGCGGCCACTATGGACGCTTTTACCGCCCGGCTTGACCTGATGCTTCTTACGCGCTTTCCCGGCCGACTTTGAGCCCGCGGCTGTCCGCAGCTGTCCATTCCGGTCAGGCTTGCCTGACCCAGGGGGGTCAGTCCGCCGCCGCGTGACCCGCGATGAAGTCAGCCAGCGCGCCGAGGCAGGCCAGGTCGGCCGGCTCGATCTCCTCGACGTCGATCTGGATCTCCAGGGCCTCCTCCAGCTCCAGCATCAGCTCCAGCGTGGTCACCGAGGTAAGCCCGAGGTCCTCCATCAGCCGCGTGCTGTCGGAGAGCCCGAACGCCGCGTCCTTGGAGTCACGAGCGAGCACCTCGGGCAAGACGACGTGAATGCTTTCCATGACCCGTTCCCGGAGCGCGCTGTCGCTCATTTCCCGCCTCGTTCCTTGTGTCCGTCCAGTTCCTTGTGTCCGTCCAGCCGGGGTCACTGCACGGTGCCCGTCGTGGCTACCGCCTCAGTCTCGTCCTCGGTGCCAGCGCCGTCGATGAGCACGCTCTCGATGCGCCGCAACAGCCCCGCCATATCCGCCGGGGTCACGAAGTGGGTGTCCGCCCACAGTTCGAGGCCCAGCGTGCCGGGCATGTCAACGACGGACAGGAACACCTTCTGCGCGGGCAGGTCATTGCGCTCTCCCCAGGTCAGCTTCGTCGCCGTCAGCTCGTCTCGGAGCGGCGCCGGCCCGCCGGGCGCGTCGTCCCCGGCGTCGGAGATTGCGCCGGGGAGCTCGCGGCTGAGCACCCGGCGGTCGTTGAAGACCACGCTCCAGTCCGGCTCCCCCCGACGCTCGGCCGCCAGCCGATCGCACAGCTCGCGCTGGCCCGCCGGATCGAAATAGGCGTGCTTGTAGGCGCTGAGCGCGGACTGCCAGGCACGTCTGACCACTTCCTCGAACGGGGCGCCCGCCACCTCGATCACGGCCAGGCAGCTCTGCATCACCGGGCTGACCGAGCCGGCGAACCCGGGCCGGAACCGGTTGCTGACCACCAGGTGCAGCGCGGCGCGCGGGCAGGAACTGTGGTCGGTGAGCGCTACCGCAAAGGCGGCGAGCAGCACCGGGGAGGTGCCGAGACCAAGCCGGGCCGCGAGCGTCCTGGCCGCCCGGTCACCGGCCGGCGAGTCGAGGGTGACTTGCCAGAAACGCGGCTCCCGCTGGTCAGCTGACGGACTGAACTGGCGGTCGGGGACCCTCGCGGCCAGCCGCTCGAAATACCGTAGCGACGCCTCGTGCGCACGGCGGGCGCCGCGGGCCGCGCTGCCGCCTGGCCTGCTCCATCGGCTGCATCGCCGTGACCGGCCCGGCCTGGTCATGGCGGCGGTCGAAGTCGTCGTGCAGAGCGGCCAGGCCGAACGCGTCCACCGCGATATGGCAGATCATCTCCGCGACATGCGTGGCGGCGCCGCGGTGGGTGATCACGGCCATCCGCAACGGCCATTCATGCTCGTAGTCGAATTTCCGGGCCTTGTACCCGGCGGCGACGGCGGCCGCTACCTCAGCCGGGTCGCCGTCGCCCGCGTCGACGACCTCCAGCGCAATCTCGCCGGAGGCGTGCACCACCTGCCGGGTCTGCCCGTCGGGGTCGAAGCGCAGCCTGGTGCGCAGCGCCTGGTGGCGGCTTATGATGAAGCTCAGGCCTGCCGCGACGTCCGCCACGGTCTGACCCGGCGGCAGCGCCCTGGCGCCCCCCATCGGCAGGGAGTCCGCCGTGTCCTGCATGACAGACCAGATCTCATCCTGGCCCCAGCTGAGTTCCGCGACGCCGGAGCCGTCACCCTCGAACTGAACAATGACCCTGTTTGCCACCGCATCCGCCCGCCTTCAGCTGTCCAGATAATAACCATGCGACCACCATCTGAGGCCAGGGGTGTCCACGGCCACGGCGAGGAGGACCGGCGATGACCGAGGCCGGAGTTACGCCGGACGACTTGACCGCAGGCGCTTGCCGCGGCAACCGGGGACGAGTCGCTGCTGAGCGCCGGCATTACTGCCGCGACCCGGCTGGAGGGCGACCTCCGCCTGGACAGCCTGGACCTGGCGGCCCTGGGCGCGCTGCTGCGCGACCGCTACGGGAGCGCGGTGGACCTGGTCGGGTACGTCGCCGGGCTGGACATCGACGAGATCATCGAGCTAACCGTGGGTGACGTGACCGACTACGTGAACCGATGCGGCCCGACCGGGCGAACGGCGGAACGGCCGGCGGAGCAGTCCCGGTGAGCCGGTTCCTGATCGTGACGCTGCCGCTGACCGGGCACGCGTACCGCGCTATGGCCATCGCGGACGAGCTCGCCGCGCGCGGCCATGAGGTGGCCTGGTGCGGCTCGAAGGCGTACTTCGGGCCGCTGCTCGGCCCGGACGCGACACTGTTCCCGACCGGCACCCGGCTCTATCGTGATCAGGCCGGATACGGGATGGCCGCGCTGAAGGCGATGTGGCAGCAGTACCTCATCCCGATGGCGCGATTCACGCTGCCCGCCGTGGACCGCGCCGTGCTCGCCTACCAGCCGGACCTGGTCGTGGTCGATCAGCATGCGCTGGCCGGCGCGCTGGTGGCGCACCGGCACGGACTGCCCTGGGCCACGCTGGTCACGGGCGCCATGGAACTGACGCACCCGCTGGCGGCGCTGCCCAGGGTAGACGCCTGGGTGCGTGCTCAGGTGGCAGCACTGGGCCGGGAAGCGGGTGTCACGGACGTCGGCTTCGATCCGCTGGTCTCGCCGTATCTGCTGATCGCGTTCACGACCTCGGCGCTCGTCGGCGAGCAGCCGTTCCCCGGCCACTTCGTGCTGGTCGGCCCGGCCATGCTGGAACGTCCCTGCGCCTTCCCCTGGGAGTTGCTCGACCCCGCGCTGCGCAAGGTCCTGATCACCGTCGGCACCGTGGTCACCGGCCTGGCGGCGGACTTCTACCAGCGGGCGGCGGACGCTGTCGCTCCGCTCGCCGCCAGGGTGCAGGCGATCATCGTCGGACCGCCGGACCTGCTGCCTGAGCCGCCGGGCAACGTGCTGGTGGTGCCCTCGGTGCCGATGCTGGCGCTGCTGCCGCGGCTGGACGCGGTCATCAGCCACGGCGGCATGAACACCGTGTGCGAGACGCTCGCGCACGGCGTGCCCCTCGTCCTCGCCCCGATCAACCACGACCAGCCCGTCGTCGCCTCGCAGGTGGTCCGGGCCGGGGCCGGCATCCGGGTGCCGTTCAGCCGGGTCCTTCCCAGCCAGCTGCGGCAGGCCCTGGTCACGATCCTTGATGATCCGGCCTATCGGCACGCCGCCGGACGGATCGCGGACTCGTTCGCCGCCGCGGGCGGGGCAGCGGCGGCGGCCGCGCACCTGGAGAGCGCCGCGCACCTGGAGAGCTCTGCATCGTATGGGGCGACATCGTGATGTGCGGGCTGTTCGCCGGGCACCTGGCGACGTAGCCTGAGGAAGGTGCGACCGCCGCGGTAGCACTGGCCGTGGTCGCGCTGGCCTGGCCGACGCGCCTGTTCACTCGCAGAGCCCGAGGTAGGCCAGATGACCTTGACCGCCAGCCCGGATGGCACAGTCCCGGATGGCACAGCCGCCGCGATGGCACAGCGCCGCGGCCCGAGGACTTCTACCGGACGATGCGGCTGATTCGCCGGTTCGAGGAGCGCGCCATGGACCTGGTCAGGTCCGGCGAGATCGTCAGCGGCATCCATCCGTGCATCGGGCAGGAAGCCGTCGCCGCCGGGACCGGCGCCGCGCTTCGCCGCGACGACATCATGCTGGCGAACCATCGCGGGCACGGGCAGTTGCTGGCCAAGGGCTCCGAGCCAGGCCGGCTGCTGGCCGAGATGGCGGGGCGGACCACCGGGGTCGCTCGCGGCCGGGGCGGCTCGTTTCATCCTTCCGACTTCACTGTTGGCGTGCTCGGCTCCACCGGGTCGGTGGGGCACGGCGCGCCGCTGGCGGCGGGGGCCGCATGGGCGCTGGCCCGGGCAGGCAGCGACCGCGTAGCGGTCAGCGTGTTCGGCGATGGTGCCGTCAACCAGGGCGCGCTGCTGGAGTCGTTCAACCTGGCCGCGCTGTGGCAGGTGCCCGTCGTTTTCATCTGCGAGAACAACCTGTACGCGACCACGCTCCCGGTCGGGGCGAGCGTGGCCGGATCGGTCACCGGGCGTGCTGAGGCGTTCGGGATCCCCGCGGAGACGGTCGACGGGATGGATCCCGAACCGGTGTACGCGGCGGTTGCCCGCGCCGTGGCACGGGCCCGGGCTGGCCAGGGACCCACGTTCGTGGAGTTCCTCACGTACCGGTTCGAGGGCCATCACACCTTCGAGATCACGACCAGGCCGCGGTACCGCGATCCGGAGGAGATCGCCCGCTGGAAGGCACGTGACCCGCTGGCGCTGCAGGCGGGGCGGATACCGGAGGGCTTGCGCGGGCAGATCGATGCCGAGGTCGAGGTCATCGTGGAAGCGGCCGTGCGGTTCGCCCTGGCCGGCCCGAAGCCGGATCCTGCCGATGCCCTCGAGTACCTGTACGCGTCGGGCCTGCAGACCCGGCCGGGCGTAGCGGCCATGCCAGAGGAAAGGACGGCTCCGCGGTGACCAAGCTGTCGTACACGCGGGCTCTGAACCAGGCGCTCGCCGCCGAGATGGAACGCGACCCCGCCGTGTTCGTGCTCGGCGAGGACGTCCGGCATGCGCTCACCCACGTGACCGTAGGGCTGTTCGACCGTTTCGGTCCGGAGCGGATCGTGGAGACGCCACTGTCGGAGCAGGGCGTCACGAACTTCGCGACCGGTGCGGCCATGGCCGGGTTGCGGCCGGTGGTGGAGTACCAGATCCCGTTTCTGCTGATGCTGGTCTTCGAGCAGATCGTCAACCAGGCGAACAAGTTCCCGCTGATGAGCGGGGGGCAGGCCCGGGTCCCGGTCACCTACCTGCTGCCCGCCGCGGGCTGGCGGTCCGGCTGGGGCGGCCAGCATTCCGACCAGCCGTACAGTCTGTTCGCCCACTACGGCGTCAAGACCGTGGTGCCCGCTACTCCCTCGGACGCGTTCGGGTTGCTCGTTTCGGCGATCCGGGACGACGACCCGGTGGTGGTGTTCGCCCCGATCGGCTCGCTGGCGATACGCCAGGACGTGGCGCCGGGCAGCCTGGTGCCGGTGCCGCTCGGCACCGGGCGGGTTCACCGGGAGGGGCACGACGTGACGGTCGTCGCGATCGGGCACCTGGTGTATGACGCGCTGGCGGTAGCCGACGAGCTGGCGGACCAGGTATCGATCGAGGTGTTCGATCCCCGGACGCTTTATCCCTTTGACTGGGACGGCCTGGCCGCGTCGCTGGCCAGGACTGGCCGGCTGGTCGTCATCGACGACTCGAACCGGACCTGCGGCATGGCCGCCGAGATCCTCGCCACCGCCACCGAGGAGATGAACCTGGTCGCGCCGCCACGGCGGATCACCCGGCCGGACGGCGCGATCCTCGGGTGCGTGCCGGAACTCGACGTGGCGTTGCAGCCCAGCCGGCAGCTGCTGACGGACACAGTCCTGAAAGTGGTCAAGAACGGATAGTCAGTGCGCCGTGCTGGCCGCGGCGCGCGCCAGTTGTTCCGCAGAGCGCTGGCCCGATCCGCGCGACCGGCTCAGGCAGGAGCATGTGACGATGGTCGCAGTCCAGTTCGACCGCCTCGATCGGGCCATCGACGAACGACCGCCAGCTGTCTAGCTTCTCGGCCAGCCCGGGGGGATTGCGGGTAGCGGAGAAGAACAGCAGCCGGCAGTGCACGCGGCCGGGCCGGTGCATGCCCCCCACCACGACATTGTTCTTGATCACGCGCTGCATCGCATGCACCCGCTGGTCCGGCCACTCGTCCAGCCCCATACCCGGCCGCCTGCGGACCAGTTCGAGCATCCGCGCGTCGGGCGCCGGATCGGCAGCGGTCAGCGCGGGCACGTACCCGAACTGCGCGAGAACGAGGTTGTAGATCATCCAGGGCTCGTTGCTCGGTGCGATCGCGTCGATGGCGGACAGATTCGAGTCCAGGATGACGAGCAGCCCGATGCGCTCACCGCGGCGCTCGAGTTCCTCCGCGATCGCGAAGGCGATGTTCCCGCCCAGTGACCAGCCGAACAGATGGTAGGGGCCGGCTGGCTGCACCGTCCGGATCTGGTCGGCGTAATCCCGCGCCATCTCCGTCATGCTGGCCGGCAGTGGCTCGGGTCGCCGCAGACCACGGGCCTGCAGGCCGTAGAGCGGGTACCTGGCATCCACGTGCGGGAGCAGGGCCAGATAACACCAGCTCAGGCCGATCATCGGATGCGCGCAGAACAGGCGAGGGCCGTCTCCGCCGACTCGCATCGGCATGATCAGGTCGAGGACGCCGCCCGCTTTCCTGGCCGCCGCGCGGAAGTGCCGCAGGGACCGGATGTCCGCGGCCGGGAGCATCCCCGCGGCCACGCTTGCCGCGGTGTCGTTCATTTAGTCCTCCGGCCTGGATCGCGGGGTCGGTCCGATGCTAACCGGGCCTGGCCAGGGCGCCTAGAGGAAGCGGCACACGTTGACATTCACGATTCATCCTGATGCGGTGGCAGCGTGACCATTGATCCGGTGGCAGCATGACCGCGCTGGAGGCGGTGTCGGTGTACCTGCCGCCGGTCCGGATACCCATCGAGAGCCTGGCCGACTCGCTCGGCCTGACCGAGATGCAGGTCAAGCTGTTCCGGCGGTTTCACGGGCTGAGGGAAGTCGGCCGCGACCCGGACCCGTCGCTGACCCGCCTGCTGATGAAGGCCGCCGCGGGGCTGGATGCGCTGCGCGGCCAGGAGCACCGCGTCCGGTACGTCCTGTACGCGCGGGCCATGCCCGTGGTCGCGCCGTACCCGGTCAACCCCCTGCACGAGGTCTGCCGCGCGCTCGGGCTCGGCCACGCGCTCGCGTTCACCGTCACGCACCAGTCATGCGCCAGCGGCTTGCTGGCGATCGACATGGCCGGCCGGCTGCTGGCCGGCGACACCTGCGACGGGCCGGACGGCCAGGACGGCGGGCCAGGGCCGCTCGCGCTCGTCCTCAGCGGCGAGAAGGCGTTCACCCGCGCGGCCCAGGTGTTCGCTGACACGACTGTCTTCGGCGAGGGCGCGTCCGCGTGCCTGGTCAGCGCGTTCGGCGCGCGCGACCGGCTGCTCGCGTACGCGTGCAACGTGCGGGGTGAGTTCGATAGCACCACCGGCGAGAACGACGCGCGGCTGCAGCGTGAATACCGGCCCTCGCTGGCTGAGGTGATGCGGCGGGCCCTGGACGAGGCGGGCCTTACGCTGGACGATATCCGTGTCGTGCTGCCGCACAACGTCAACCTGGTGACCTGGCAGCGGATGTGCACGCTGCTCAAATTCCCGCGAGACCGCGTGGTGCTGGACAATGTCGCGGCCAGCGGTCACGTTTTCTGTGCGGATATGTTCGCCAACTACCAGACCGCGTGCGAGCGCGGCCTGCTGCAGCCAGGCGACCGCTACCTCGCCGCCGCGGTCGGCGCCGGGGGCGGCGCGACTTTCTCGGCGATGGTGTTCGAGCACTGACCGATTCGAGCACTGACCGATTCGAGCACTGACCGAGAGGACGCCATGTTCGTCGCGCTCCCGCCCGCTGGACCGCCCCGGCACCGCGACCGTGACCTGCACTTGGTGCGGGCGGTGCACCGCAGCTTCACCGGGCCTGCCGAGTTCCTCGCCGATCCGGCGAACCGGGCCCAGGTCGGCGAGTACCTGGCGGACATGAGCAGGCCCTACGGGCACGAGGTGCCGGCCGCGATGTTCGGCGAGCCGCTATCACCGGCCCTCGGCCATTCGTACGGGGAGATGGCCGAAGCGCTGATCGGGTCGGCCGTCTCGGCAGATGAGCCTGTTGACCTGCTAGTACTGGCGTTCTCCATCCACGACCTGTGGCCTGGCCGGCAGACTGCCGCGTATCTCAGTCACCGCACTCCGGGCGCGCCGATGGCGTTCGCTGTCTGTGACCAGGGCCCGGCGGCGGCCTTCAGCGGCCTGCGGATTGCCCGCGAGTACGCCTCGTCGGCCGCCGCGGTGCGGGCGCTGCTGATCGTCGTCGAGCAGGCGGCGTTGCCCTATAGCTCCCCGGCGACGTTGCCGTCCCAGCACCGGGGGGTCGCCATGCTCTTCGGTGACGGCGCGACGTCGCAGGCCCGGGTCGCCGCGCTGCGCCAGCATCCGGGCGTCCCGCCCGGCGATGCCGCCGGCCTCGCCGCCGCTGACCTCGTCGAGCTGGCGGCCGGGTACCACGAGGTGGGACTGGTGCTCGGTGACGCGCTCGCCGCGGAATGGGCCACGCCCGTCGCGGGGCGGGTGCGGGTCATGCCGCCCGGACAGCCGTCCACCGCTGTATGGTCGGGCCTCATCGACGAGCTGGCCAGCGACGGCGGCCACCCGGACCTGCTGGTGGCCGCCGACTACGATCCCGGCCTGCGCTATCTGTGCCTGACCGCCTTCGACACCCGGACCGCGCCCTAGCTACGGCAGCTCGGCATCAAACCATGCCCGCAGACGCGAAGCGGCCTGAGCGATCGCGGCCCGGCTGGCGCCGAGGGTGCCGATCATCGTGAAGAACCCGTGCGCCATGCCCGGGTAGCGGCTGAGCTCGACCGGGACGCCCTCGTCGGCTAGCCTGCGCGCGTACGCCTCGCCCTGATCGCGCAGGGGGTCGTACTCCGCGGTGATGACGAGCGCCGGAGGTAGCCCGGCGAGGCTCTCGGCGCGAAGCGGCGATGCCAGCGGGTGGGCCGCGTCGCCGGGATTGGCCAGGTAATGCTGGCGGTACCAGTCGACTGAATGGCGGTTGAAGAGAAACCGGTCGTCCGCGGCTCGCATCGACTGGTCGTCGGCGAGCTGATCGGTGTTGGGATATACGAGAAGCTGGCCGGCCAGGGCCGGCCCGTCGGCGCGGGCCCGCAGCGCCACTCCCGCGGCCAGGTTCCCGCCGGCGCTGTCGCCACCCACCGCGAGGCGTGCGGGGTCTGCGCCGATCTCGCCCGAGTGCTCGGCCACCCAGCGCACTGTCGTGTAGCAGTCGTCGACGGCCGCTGGGAACGGGTGCTCGGGAGCCAGCCGGTAGCCAGCCACGACGACCAGCGCACCGCAGGCATTGGCCAGCCTGCGGCAGACGCCGTCGGCGGTGTCGATGGTGCCCAGTACCCAGCCGCCACCGAAGAAGTAGACCAGCGCGGGCAGCGGCCGCTCGCTGGCAGGCCGGTACAGCCGCAGCGGCAGCTCGCCGCCGGGCCCGGTGATCTTCAGCTCGGCGACCTCGTAGACGGGCTCGGGCTCGCCCCCGCCGGCCCGGATCGAGGCCAGATCCGCGGCCCTGGCGTCGGCGAGCGACATGGCGTACAGCGGCGGGACGTCGTCCAGCTCGCGCTGGTCGCGCATCGCCTGCAGCTCCGGGTCGAGCGGCACAGCTCACACCCTTTTCGCTCGGTCCGGGTCGTCTCGCCGATGATAGAATATCTCCTGCAATGGTTGAATTGGTGCGTGAGGCGCTGCACACCTCGGTCACCGATCCCGCGTCAGCGTCGATGAACTTCCTTAATGAGGTCGCCGAGCGTTTTCCTGACGCGATATCGCTGGCAGCGGGTCGCCCATTCGATGGCTTCTATGCCGCCGAGGACGTCGAGCGGTACCTGGTCGCCTATCTCGGGTACCTGCGGGCCGAGGGCATGAGCGAGGCGCACGTCGGGCAGGCCATCCTGCAATATGGCCGGACGAACGGTCAGCTCGGCGCGATGATCGCCCGGATGCTGGAGACTGACGAGGACATCCGCGTTCCCGCCGAGTCGGTCATGGTGACGTCGGGCTGCCAGGAAGCGATGATCATCGCGCTGCGCGGGCTGTGCGCGGGCCCTGAGGACGTCGTCCTCGCCGCTGAGCCCTGCTACGTCGGCTTCTCCGGCGCCGCGCGCGTGCTCGGCATCACCGTGGTTCCGGTGCCCGAGACGGCGCAGGGCCTGCGTCCGGAAACGGTCACGCGCGTCGCCCGCCAGGTACGCGCCAGCGGTCGTCGGCCGCGGGCCTTGTACGTGGTCTCGAACTTCGCCAACCCGTCCGGCGTCTCGCTGAGCGCCGACGTGCGGCGCGGGCTGATCGAGGTGGCGGCCGAACAGGACCTCCTGATCCTGGAGGACGACCCGTATGGGCTGTTCGGGCTCGACGACAGGCGCAGCCCGGCGCTGAAATCGCTAGACGCCGATCACCGGGTCATGTACCTCGGCTCGTTCGCCAAGTCGGTTTTCCCCGGCGCCCGCGTGGGCTTCCTGGTCGCGGATCAGGCTGTCGTCAGCGCCGCCGGTCATCGCAGCCTGCTGGCCGACGAGCTGTCGACAATCAAGAGCATGATCACCGTCAATACCTCTCCGATCTCGCAGGCCGTCATCGGCGGTGTGCTCGTGTCGTGCGGATACAGCCTGCGCGCCGCGAACCGGGAGAAGACCGCGTTCTACCGGCGCAACCTCCGCACGCTGCTGGCCGCACTCGAGCGTCACTTCAGCGATCCGGCGATCACCTGGAACTCGCCGAGCGGTGGCTTCTTCGCCGTCCTCAACGTGCCCGTCCTCGCTGACGAGAAGCTGCTCGAGCGCTCGGCGCGAGATTACGGCGTGCTGTGGACGCCGATGAGCTTCTTCTATTTCGGCGATGGTGGCAGCCACGCGATCCGGCTCTCGTGCAGCGTGCTGGAGACTGAGCAGATCGATGAGGGTGTCCGCCGTCTGGCCGCCCTGATTGCCGACGTCCGGTCGTGACCGATCTCGTCCGCGTCTGGATCGTTCCCGTCGACGTGCCACCAGATGTCGCGGCCATCTGCCGTGACGTGCTCGATGACAGCGAGCGAGCCCGCGCTGCGGCCTTCCTGAGCCCGCGCGACCGGCAGCGGTTCACGGTCGCGCACGGCGCGCTCCGGATCCTGGCCGGCCACGAGCTGAGAACGCGGTCCGCGGACCTCACCTGGATCCCCGGCCGGCACGGCAAGCCCGAGCTGACGCCGCCATGGTCCGGCCTGCACACCAGCCTCTCGCACTCGGGACACATGATCGCGGCGGCCACCAGCACCGGCCGCCCGGTGGGTGTCGACATTCAGCAACTGGTACCTGGCCTGGACACGATCGCGCTGTCCGCCCGGTACTTTGCGCCCGATGAGTTCGGGTACGTCACGGCGGGTCGCGACGCCAGCGAGCGAGCGGACCGGTTCACCCACCTGTGGGCCCGCAAGGAGGCGGTCGTCAAGGCGGCCGGCGGCCGCCTCTGGCCCAACCTCAAGATCGCGGTTCGCAGCCGCGATGTTGTCAGCTGCGCCGAGCCGACGGGCCCGCATCGGGTTACCGACGTCCCTGCGCCGCCGGGCTTTCGCGCCGCGGCGGCGCTGGCCGGCGCGGCGCCGTTCGTCATGGAGGCCGTCGGCTGGCCCGGCGCGGCAGTGGCACCAGCGGGCGCGGCAGTGGCACCACTAGCTACTGGCTAGCGGGCCTTCGCTACGCCGCCGGCACCGGGTCGCCGATGGCGGCGAGGATGCCATCCCACAGGCGGGCGCGCGCAGCGAGGGCGAGCTTGATCGTGTCGGCGCACTCCGCCCACTTGGCGTCATCGTCGCCGCACAGGTCAGCGAGCATCTGCATGGCCATCGGCGTGTGCTCCTCGCCGTCGACCTCGATATGACGAGCCAGGTAGTCGACGAACGTGTCCAGGGATCCGAGGCGCTTGTTGACGCCGACGACCTGCTGGAACATCTCCGGGATCAGGTCCTCGCGGCCGAATGCGAAGGCCGCGGCCTGCGCATGGACGGGCGCGCTCTCGATCAGGCTCCAGGTGAGCCGGACGAACTCGGCCGCCGGCGCCGGCACGCCGACCTCGCCGAGCGCCTCGAGTACCGGCCGCCTGGCCCGGAGCTCGCCGATGAAGGCATGGATGACCGACGTGTCGGCACCGGCCTGCGCCATGCCGTCGAGGTAGAGCTCGAAATGACTGATGAAGCCGCCGCGGAGCTCGTCGCTCTCCTCGACCAGCACGATGTCATTGATGAGGCGGCGGCTGCCGGTCGGTCCGGTCGGCACCCACGGCAGCTCGACGCAGGTGAGGTTGCGCTGCAGCGACTTCAGCAGCGACATGAAGTCCCATACGGCGAACACGTGGTGCTCAAGGAACGTCCGGATCGCGCGGTGGCTGTCCAGCGCGCCGTACATCGGGTGCGTGATGACCGCGTCCCTGGCCTCGCTGATCTGCTCCTCAAGGCGGACGATCCCGTGGTGCCGCTGGCCCCAGTCATAGCGGGACATGTCAGACCTCCTGCACGGTATGCGCGGTATGCGCGGTATGTTCGTCAGCCGGACGCTCCGGGTTGCTCCACAAAACCGGACAGAAGGCAGGATCCGCGTAGTCGGGACGGCCATCGGGAAGGCGCCGCACTAGCACGTCGTGGTTGTACACGAGGGTCTCGCCGGTGCTCAGCACGAACGGGCGGTAGGCGTTCTCGCCGTCCTGCAGATGGAACGAGATGGCCCGGCGGGGACGCGAGCTGCGGTTGGCCCCGCTGCCGTGGTAGGTCCGGCAGTGATGGAAGCTCATGTGGCCCTTGGGAATGACCATCGGGACCTTGACGACCCTGGCGTTGTTGTACGCCGCGTTCTCCTCCAGCATGCGCTCCAGGTCGCTGGCTTTCCGCTCCGCGAAGTGCCTGGTCACCGAGTCATCGCGATGGATCTCCTGCCACCGGTGGCTGCCGTCGATCATCGTGATGGTGCCCATTTCCTCGCCGCATTCGTGGAACGGGATGAAGGCGGTCAGCATCCTGTCCGAAGTTGACGGCGACCAGTAGTGCTTGTCGAAGTGCCACGGCACGACGTTGGTCGGCTCCGTGGCGAGCGGCGGCTTGTAAATCAGCGTCGACTGGAACACGCGGATCGCGTCGGCACGGGCCAGGGCGGCAGCGACGGCGCCGATCAGCGGCTTGGACAGCAGCTTGGCCAGGCCGTCGTGCTCGTAGTGCACGTAATCGTTGTGGCGCTGCACGTCGCCATGGGACGGATCCCAGTACGCCAGCTTCGGAGGCCGCTGGGGCAGCCTGCGGTCGCGCTCGCCTGCGTAGTACCGCTCGCTTGCCGCGACCAGCTCGTCGACCTCGTCATCGGTGAAAAGCTTCTTGGTGAGGTACCAGCCGTGCTCGGCGTAGAACTCGACATCGGAGTCCGACGGGAGAAGCGAGCGCTCCTCTTCCGTCAGCGTGAACGCCGCTGTGACCGAAGGGCTCACGGGCCATTCCCTTTCTCGGCTGGCTGGCCGGCAGGTCGTCGGGTCAGACACGGATCGTGCCCGCGCTGTCGCGGATCTCGGCGAGCTCGCGCTCCTTGGCTTCGTACAGCGCCGGGATGTTGCTGGTGCCGAACGTGCGTGCGCCGTGCCGGTCAATCAGCTCGAGGAAGTACGTGCGCCTGATGTGCGTCGACTTCGCGAAGATCTGGTACATCTGCCCCCAGTGGTCACGGTCGACCAGGATGCCGAGCGGCCGCAGCTCCTCGACCTCGAGGTCGGTCGCGCCCAGGCGCGCGGCCAGCATGCCGTAGTAGCTCGACGGCGTTACCGCGAACTCGACGCCCCGGCCGATGAGCGTACGGACCGCGTGCACGATGTCTTTGGTCAGGAACGCGACGTGCTGCACCCCGGCGCCGTCGTGCCAGCCCAGGAAGTCGTCGATCTGCCCGCGGTGGCGGCTGATGTCCGGCTCGATGATCGTGAATGTGGCGCCGCCGGACGGGCTCTGCACCACCTTCGAGATCATGCCCTGACCGCCGATCTCGATGTATTCCTGGAAGATGACCGTGAAGCCGAGCACCTGCTCGTGGAAGGCAATGGTGGTGTCGAGCTCGCCGGCCGGCACGCACACCGCCGCGTGATCGATGACGCACAGCATGTCGTCGTCCGCTCCGGCGGCGGCGCCTGGCTCCATCTCGATCACGCCGGGCTGGAACTCGGCGTCCGAGCCGCGGCGCTCGACGAAGCGATAGACCACGTCGCCGAAACCCGCGATCTCTGCGCTGACCACACTCGCCTCGTCGTTCTCCCAGGTGCGGGGCGGGCGGATGCCCGAGCCGCCGGCCGTGACCGCGTCGGTGTAAGCGGTGGCGGCGCTGTCGGTACGAAACGCGGCCACGGCTACGCCGTCGCCGTGCCTGGCCACGAACTGGCTAGCGGGATGGCCCTGGTGGAGACCCGAGGTCAGCAGCATCCGGATGGCACCCTGGCCAAGCAGGACGCTGCGCTGCCCGGGCAGCCCCGTCTCCGGGCCGCCGTGGCCGTAGACGCGGAAGCCGTAGGCAGCGCACAGCGACTGCGCCACGGCGGTCGCATCACCCACATAGAGCTCGACGTGGTCAATGCTGGCGATGTTCATCGTTTCCTTTCCCCCTAGCTGTTTGACGGCCCCTCGGGTTCATGCGTTCGCGGTCGTTCGGTCGCCGGGCCGGTCACGAGAATGGCGGCGGCGCGGTCCGCGTCGCCCTCGGTCACCGCCAGATCGACGCGCACCACCAGGGCCTCGTCCGCGTCCCCGTCTGCTATCAGCAGTGCGGCCACGTCCAGCCCCGCGCTTGTCCCGCTGACGCATACGACCGGCCCGGTCAGGTGCCACCGCGCGGCCAGGTAGCCGGCGACGGCGTTCGGCACCGACTGGAAGAACAGCAGCGGAGAAACTCGCGCGCCGGCATCTACCGCGGCGGCGGTACGGGTCGCGGTGGTGACATCGCCGAGGGCGGTCACCACCACGATGGCGGTGACCTTGCCGGATGCCTGCGGCTGATCACGGCCGCGCAAGGCCCGCACCGCGACCTCAGCCAGCAGCGGGCTGAAATTGGACTCGATGAATCCGGCCAGCGGAGTGACCTCGACGTCGGCGTCAGCCTCGGGCCAGGACGCGGACGATGAGACCGTCAGGTCGGCCGCGGCCGCGGCCGCGGCCAGCGCGATAAGGCCCGGAGATGCGACGGGCGGGAGCGGTGTCATGGCAGGCCGATAACGAGCGCGGTGTTCGCGCCGCCGAATGCGGCGTTGAGGCTCATCGCGAACTCTGCGGTGGTGGGCAGCGCCTCGTCCAGCACCAGGCTGAGGCGGCATCTGTCGTCAGTGCCGAGGAATCCGGCGTTGACCGGGAGCATGCCCTTGCGGGCCGCCAGCAGCGTGACGATCAGTTCCAGCACGCCGGACGCCTCCAGGGCCTGACCGTGCAGTGACTTGGTGGAGCTGACCGGAACGGTTGCGACAGCGTTGCCGAGCGCCAGCCGCAGCGCATTCGCCTCGGCCGGGTCGCTCTGGCCGGTGCCCGACCCATGGGCGTTGATGTAGCCGAGATCCTCCGCGGCGATGCCGGCGCGCTGCAGCGCGGCATTGACCGCCCGCGCCATGCCATGGCCTTCCGGGTGCGGCTGGCACGGGTGGTACGCGTCGCCGGCGCGACCCCAGCCTGCCATCCGCGCGACCGGCGGAGCCTGTCGCGCCTGTGCGGACTCCCGCGACTCCAGGACGACAGCGCCCACGCCGTCGCCGAGGAGCAGCCCGCGCCGCCCGGCGCTGAACGGGCGCACCTGGCCATCGTCAGCAAGCACGCGGCCGGCATCGAACAGCGCGAACTGGTCGCACTCGACGAGGTACCCGCCGGCCACCACGACGCGGTCAGCGTGACCGCGGGCGATGATCGCGGCCGCGTCGGCGATCGCGGTGCTCGCCGCCACGCATGCCGACATGTAGCAGCGGATGCCCTGTTCCGTGAGGCCGCAGCCGTCGGCCACCGCGGCGGTTAATGCCTCAGGCCCGAGCCTGGGCTTGCTGGCCTCCGCGGGCCGTGCGATCGCCGGATCGCCGTGGATGGCGAGGAACAGCGGGCTGCGGGCGCGGTCGGACGGCGACAGGCCGGCGTCGTCACACGCCTCGCGGACGGCGCGGGTCACCTCGGTGAGCAGTTCAGGGGCACCTGGCATAGTCGCCGCGAAGCGGGCCCGCCGTGCGCCGACATCGAATCGCTCGACCGCCGCGAAGGCCGGCCAGACAGCAACCCGGACAGCAGCGCCTCAGGTCCCCGGCCATACGCGCTGAGCACGGCAGTGCCGGTCACGACCACTGAGCCGGTCCCCCTGCGGGCAGTCGGCGCCGAAGTCGAGGCGGTTCCGTCAGTCATGTGATGACCCGGCCCTCAGATCCTTCAGCACGTCGATCACGCCAGTGACGGTCGACATTCGGGTCATCATGTCGTCGTCGACGTCAAGTGCGCCGTAACGCTGCTCGAGCTGGTAGATCAGCCAGGCCAGTTCCAGGGAGTCGATCCCTTCCGGTACCTGGTCCGGCTCGCGGTCACCGTAGGTGGCGAGCATCGCGATGACGTCCGATCGCTGCGGTGCGCCGGACACGGTTAGCGCGGCGCCGACGCGGACTGGATCAGGACGGAGTGGCAGAACTCGCCGACGGTCATGCCGGTGAGCATCTCGCTGTCATCGTCGTCGAACTTCACCGCGAACCGGTCCTCCACCCGCACGGCGAGCTCGGCGAGGGCGAGCGACTCCAGGTCGGCGCCGGCCGGGCCGAGCACGGTGTTGTCGTCGATATCGTCGATGTCGTAGTTCATGTCCGCTAGCGAGTCGAGCACGAACTGGCGGATCTCGTCGATCATGGTCGGCGCTTCCTTTCGGAGAGAGACGTTCGACACGACAGCCCGGCGGCCGCCGTCCGCACAGGCCGCGGGCGGTGGCCGGCGTCGCTCACCCGCTCGGGCCGCTGTCGCGGAGAGCAGCGTGGTGGCGGACGAGCTTCCCGGTGGCCGTACGCGGTAGCTGGTCAACCACGTGCAGCCGCCGCGGGCGCTTGTATGCGGCGAGCCGGGTCGTGATCTCGCGCTCCACCGCCGACGGGTTAGCTCCGTCCGCCAGCATCAGGTACGCCTCGATCGCGTGGTCATGCACCACGACGACCCCGGCGACATCGGGCAGCGCGCCGATCGTGTGCTCAACCTCGGTCAGGTCCACCTTGAGGCCGCCGATGGAGACCTGGGAGTCCCGGCGGCCGAGGATCCGCACCAGCCCGGTCTCGCGATCAACGCCGCCGGCGTCCTTGGTGTGCAGCCATCCGTCCGACCAGCGTTCCGGGTCCTGGTCGCCGAGGTAAGGCGAGGCTGGCAGCGAGACGTGCAGCTCTCCGCCCTCTTCCCGGACGGTGAGGCCGGGGCCGGCCGCACGGCGGGCCGGAGGGCGCCGAACAGGTCGGTCGCGATGACGCCGACTTCCGTCATCCCGTACATGTTGCCGAGGCGCACGTTGTAGCGGTCCACGAACGCGGCGTAGACATCGGGGCGGACGAGCTCGCCGCCGGTGGTCATGCCAGTGAGCTGTGGCAGCTCCGGCGGCTGGCGCACCGCCGCCAGCAACTCGATGTGGAAAGGGACGCCCAGCAGCGTGGTCGGCTGCCGGTCAGCAGCGACGGCGGACAGGATGCCGTCCGCTGTCATCCGGGCCGGGATCGTCAGGTTCACGCCCGCGTGCAGGCTGTAGAGCAGGCCGCCGACGAGTCCGAGCACGTGCACCATCGACGCGAGCGACACGATGCGCTCGCCGGCGCCAGGGACGCCGTCGATCATCGTGTAGCGCCGCAGCTCTTCGACCAGATTCGCGGCATCTCGGGCGATGATCTTAGACGGGCCCGTTGACCCGGAGCTCAGCTGGATGACCGCGTGACTAGTGGCGGCGGGCCGGCCGGGATACGTGCGCACCCGCTCGGTGATCTCGGCGAAGCCTCGCAATGGGCCGCCGGCGGAGTGCTCGGCAGTGACGACGACTTGCGGCAGCAGTCGCTGGAGCGCGACGTCTACCTCGTACTGGGTGAGCCGGTGGTCCAGCAGGGACGCCTGCGCGCCTATCCGCCATGAGGCCAGCAGATTGGCGATGAACGCCAGAGAGGGTGCGAGGCACAACGCGATGGAGCCGCCGCGCCGTAGCCCGGCGTCAGCGAGAGCGTGATGGCGCTCGGCCACGAGCCGGCGCAGCTCATCCCGGCTGACAGGCTCGCCCAGATGCAAGCACACATCGCCGCCGGCGCCCGCCAGCAGCACCTCGTCAACCCACTCAGGCTCCAGTTGCGGGTATGCGCCGCCGGTCACCTGGGCGTACGCGCTTCCGCCCACCCGATCCCACCCTCTTCGCCCGGCTACGGCCAGCGGGCCCTGGCCAGTTTCCGAAGGCAAGCTGCGCTTGTTGGGCCATTCTTATGCCACAAATATGCTGGAATGCCAGAAAACGCCATTGTCACTACCCAATATGGGTCCTGACGGGCGTTTCTGCCAGCACGGACAAGTGTTACTCGATCGGGCTGGTTTGACAAGAGTCCGAAGCCACTCCACGCCCTTGAGACGTATCGGCAGGTGGCCGATCATGTAGGTGCGAACCTAGCCTTTCGGAGCGGCCGGTCGGAGGGACCCGTGAGCGATACCGTCCAGCGTCGCGCGGCAGGCGGCGAGACAGCTGCCGATCGCGGTGCCATCGACGGGCCAGCCGGGCCGCTGGTCAGTGTCGCTGACGCGGAGCAGCTCGCCGAGGCGGCGCTGCCGGCGCAGGTATGGGACTTCATCACCGGAGGCAGCGGAGCAGAGCTCACCCGGCAGGCGAATCTGGCCGCCTTCGCTGATGTCTACCTGGTGCCCAGGGTTCTGGCCGACGTGTCGGCGTGCGAGCCGGCGACGACGCTCGCCGGCTGCGAAGCGGCGCTGCCCGTTGCCGTGGCGCCGATGGCCTACCTCCGGATGATCCACCCAGACGGTGAGCTCGGGCTCGCCGCCGCCTGCGCACAGGCGCGGATCCCTTACACAGCGGCGATGCTGAGCAGCGTGAGTATCGAGCAGATTGCTCAGGCTGGTGGCTGCATATGGTCGCAGCTGTACTGGCTGCGCGACCGGGGGATGACCATCGACCTAGTGCGGCGGTCGGAAGCGGCCGGCTGCCGCGCGCTCGTTCTCACCGTGGACGTGCCGGAGCTCGGCCGCAGGCTCAGGGATCTGCGCAATGGCTTCACGTTTCCCGACGGGATCTACCCGGCAAACCTGGCCCGCAGCGGCGAGGCCGACCCGGGCTGGCCCGGCGCCCCGGGCCGGTCGGCCGTGGCAAGTCATACTGCAGCGATCTTCGACCCGTCGCTGAGCTGGGCAGACGTAGGCTGGCTGGCCGAGCAGACCAGCTTGCCGCTGATTCTCAAGGGAATACTCGATCCCGATGATGCCCGGCACGCCGCCGGCCTCGGGGTCGCCGGGATCGTGGTCTCCAATCACGGCGGCAGGCAGCTCGACGGAGCCGTACCGAGCATCGCGGCGCTTCCCCGGATCATCGACGCGGTGGCCGGGCGCTGCGAGGTGATACTCGACAGTGGCGTTCGCAGTGGGCTTGACGTGCTCAAGGCGGTCGCCCTCGGCGCCACAGGGGCGATGCTCGGCCGTCCTGCGCTGTGGGGGCTGGCAGCCGGCGGCGCGGCCGGAGCCGCCGACGTGCTTGCCTTGCTCCGCGAGGAGTTCAGGCAGGCGATGGCGCTGGCCGGCTGCCCCGATCTGGCCGCCGTCGGTGCGCTCCGCACGGTGACACGGTCCTGGCCCACCTCCAGGTAACACAACCCCTGTTAATGATTCCCTTTCACGCCGCCGCGATCATGACCGCGATTAATGTTGCCATGACGACTATTGCCATGTAGATTATCTACATGGCAACGGGACCGACGGTCGGGCATCTGGTGTGGCGCCTCTCGATGAAGTGGCGGACCGCCGTTGACTCGGCGGTCGCGCCCTTCGGCCTGACCCACGCCAAGTACGTCGTGCTGGCCTCCCTCCGGGAGGTAACCGCGCGCGGCGCCGAGCCCAGCCAGCGCGAGCTGGCCGACTTCGCCGGCCTCGATCCGGTCTACGTCTCGAAGCTCGCGGGCGGCCTCGAGCGGGACGGCCTGATCGAGCGGCGGGCGGATGCTCACGACACCCGGATCGCCCGGCTGGCCCTGACGCAGCACGGGGTGAGCGTGATCGACGAGGCGATCGCCGTCGTGCACCCGCTCATGCACCGGCTGACGGGGCCCCTCGGGGGATCGGACGGCCGGCCACTGGCCGCGCTGGAGCGCCAGCTCGAAGAGCTGCTGGCCGTTCAGCCTCCGGAATAGGCAACGAGAAACCAGGGAGACATCATGGACACGGCCGTGCTCAGCCCATCCATCGTCGGCCAGGCCGAGAAGGCTCACGGAGCCGTCCTGAGAAAGGTCCTCACGGGCACCAGCCTGGACGAGCAGCAGTGGATCACCGTGCAGTTCGCCGACGGCGCCGGCGGGAGCATCTCGCGCGGTGACCTCATCGGGCGGGTGACGGCGGCGGCCAAGTTCGATCCGCGGGCCGTCGACCGCGCGGTGACCGCCCTCATCGGCGCGTCCCTGCTGGAACAGCGCCCCGGCGCCGCTGATCAGCTCGCGGTGACTGATCAGCTCGCGGTGACCCCGGCGGGCCGGGAGCTGGTGTCAGCGCTCCGGGAACGGATCGGCGGGCTCATCGCGGGAGCCTACGGGTCGGTTCCGTCGCAGGACCTGGCCACCGCCGCCAGGGTGCTGGTCACGATCACGGCCAGGCTCTCAGCCGAGCTCGCCGCGTCGTGAAGCCGCTTCGTCGATAGCGCGGTCAGCGGGCCCCCGGGCCGGTGGCGCGGGTCGCCGGGCCCAGGGACAGCGAGGCGATCAGGTACAGCGTCCCGACGGCGCTGCCGACCGCGACCAGCATCAGCATCCCGGCCGCCGGGTTACCGGAGAACAGCGCGCCCAGCAGGGCCAGGACCGCGAGCGTGGCGGTTCCCACGACGATGCGGTCGCCCGGCGTGACGTTCCCGCCCGCCGGGGCCAGGTCCCCGGCCGGGACGGACCGGGGCGGCGTGATCCTGACCAGCCGGGCCGGGAGGTCGGCGGTCACCAGCGCCAGCTCGGCATAGGTGCGAGACATCAAGGTGTGGCTGACCCTGGCGTCGAGCTCATCCTTGGTCACCCGGCCGTCGACAAAAGCGGCCTTAATCACGTCGATGACCTGCTCGCGGTCGGCATCGGAAGCGCGCAGGCGGCCGTGGCCACCGCCCGCCGGCGTCTCGTGCTGTCGTCCGGCCATCGAAACCGCCTTTCCGCGATTACGACCAGCTAAAAGCTTAACTGGTCGGCGCGGCCAGGCCGAGGCGCGAGCAGCGGTCAGCCGGCCAGGCCGACCGCCATTCCGCCTGCCGTTCCCACCGGAAAATCATCAAAAATCATCCCCAACGGGCCGCGGTTGACCCTCGGAATGTCGCCGGCAGCCGATATCATAGAACATGTAATCGAAAGAGCGCTTGAGGCCAGGGAAGGGGGTCGCCGGATGTCAGCTCCAGCGCAGCCGGCGGCCTCGTTCTCGTCGGTCGATGAGGCCATGGACCTGGTGCGCGCCGGGCTCGGCTACCTCGCCCAGCAGGATGTGGCCTCGCTGCCGACGGTGACCCAGGCGCGGCTGCTTCGGGAGCTGGAGCGGGCCGAGTCTCAGCACACCGCGGCGCGGGCCCGGGTCCTGTCGGTGTTCGATGGCCAGTGGGGTTTTCGTGATGATGGTCACGGCGGTCCGCATCCGTGGCTGACGTGGCAGACGAGGGTGACGGGTAAGGCGGCGTCGGGGGCGGTCGGGTGGATGCACCGGCTGCAGGCTCATCCGGTGGTCGGGGACGCCTTGGCGGCCGGGACTGTGTCGGCGTCTTATGCGCGGAAGATCTGTGAGTGGGCGGGCATGCTGCCGGTGATGTTGCGGGATGCGGGGGCGCAGATCCTGGTGGACGCGGCGGCGGGCGGGGCGGGCCTGGATGACTTGTCGGGGATGGCGGAGGACATGTTCTCCCGGTGCGCGCCGCCCGACAGCGACTCGGATCGGGAGCAGGCCCGGTTCGGGGACCGGTTTTTCCGGCTGACGCGCCTGTTCCAGGGGCATGGCCGTGCTGACGGGGACCTGACTCCGGAGTGCCTGGCCGCGCTGACCGAGGTGCTGGACACGCTGGGGAAGAAAGCGGCCCCGAGGACCGCAGGTCCGCCGGGCAGCGCGGCCACGACGCCCTGGAGGAGGCGATGCGGCTGCTGCTGGCCTCGGGGTGCCTGCCCGAGCGGGCCGGGCAGCCGGCCCAGGTTCAGCTGCATCTGGGCCTGGATGAGCTGCTGAGCATGCCGGGCGCCGCGCAGGCCGCCCGTGCCTGGCTGGAAGCCCACCTCGGCACCCCGCCCGCCCCCGCCGCTGACCCGCCCGCCGCTGACCCGCCCGCCGGTGACCCGCCTGGCGGTGACCCGCCCGCCAGTGAGCCCGGTGTCGCTGAGCAGCCCGGCGGTGAGCCTGGCAGTGGTGACCCGCCCGGCGGAGAACCCGGCGGCGGTGACCCGTCCGCTAGTGAGCGCGGCGTCGCTGACCAGGCTGAAGGTGAGCCTGGCGGCAGCCGGCGGCAACCCGCCCGGCGGTGAGCCGTGCGGGGGCGGCGGTCCCGGGCCGGGCAGCGCCCGGCCGGGCGAGGGCAGCCCGTTCTGGCCCGACCCGCAGGACCTGTTCTCCTGGCCCGACCCCCGCGCCGCCCGCCGGTTCGCCGCCGGGACCGGGGAGCCGGGCTGGCTGACCGGCAAGGCCGCGGAAGCCTACTCCTGCGACGCGAAGATAGCGCCGATGGTCTGCGGCCACCTCGACCGCAACGCCCTGGCCCGCGCCGTCACCGCCTTCCTCGCCGGCGACCTCGCCAACCTCGTCACCGGCGCGACCCGGCACCCGTGCCCGGGCCCCGCTGCCACTGCGACGAGCACCCCGCGCCCCGCCGCGCCCCCATCCCCGGCGCCCTGCCCAGCACCAGCCAGCCCGGCCAGCCCGCCGCCAGCCGCGACTCACTGACCCCCGGCGGGCTGGCCCGCCTCCAGGACACCCTGCTCCGCTACGCCGTCAGCCTCCTGTCCGGCCCCGCCGGCCTCGCCGCTTACCTGCGGACCCAGCTCACCGGCGGGTTCTTCCCCTCACCCAGCCTCCCGCTGGACCTCGGCGAGCCCACCGAGCAAGTCCCCCCGCACCTGCGCCGCGCCGTGACCAAGCGCGACCGGCACTGTCGTTTCCCCGGCTGCGCCGCCCCGCCCGTCCGCTGCCACGTGCATCACCTGATCCCCCGGTCCAAGGGCGGCCCGACGCGCCTGGACAACCTGACGCTGCTCTGCCACTTCCACCATCTGGTGGTCATCCACCGGTGGGGCTGGAGCCTGACCCTGCACGCCGACGGCACCACCACCGCCAAAAGCCCCGACGGCATCAGGACCCTCCACAGCCACGGACCGCCGCCAGGCCAGGACACCTTGTGGGCTGACCGGCCTGGCCACGGGCCGCCTGCCACGGCAGCCTGATCCACGGTCTCAGCCGTTGGCGGGCCCGCCAGAAGCTGCCGGCGAGCATGTCCGAGCTGCTGGCCGCGGCCCTCGCCCGGAGTACCTAGGGTCTGGCCTGCCGATCAAGACTGGTTCAGGGGTTCGCCGAACCAGCAGGACAGCGCTTCTCGCAGCGCAGGCGCGGCGGTGTCGGTCGGCTCGCCGGTGGTCACGGCCCAGGCGATGTAGGCGTCCGGGCGGATCAGCAGGGCATCGGCTGGCCGGTGGTCGGTTTCGGCGGTGTAGACATCGACGCGTTGCTGCCAGCCTCGGGCGGCCTCGCGGAGCTCCGGACGGTCGGCGAGGTCGAGGAGGACGGGCCGCGCGGCGCGCATGAGCTTGGCGACGCTGGTGGTGCCCTGGTCCGTGCGCAAAGTGAGGTCGGGGGCGAAGGTGCCGGCCAGGGCATGCTGGCTGGCGCCGGGCATCGGGTAGCGGATGTCGGTGCCGGCGATAAGCGCTCCCAGGCGGCGCAACGGCTGCTCGTCAGCGAAAAGCTCGAGGAAGAGTTCCCGGAGCGCTACCGCCGCTGGGTCGTCTCCGCGCCGCAGCGCCACCTGGGCCTGGGTCTGCAGCAGTGCGCGTGCGCCGGCGAGATGACGCTCGCGGTGATAGGTGTCCAGCAGGCCGGGCGGCGCCCAGCCGCTAAGGACGGCGCCCAGCTTCCAGGCCAGGTTGACGGCGTCGAGCATGCCGAAATTGATGCCGATGCCCGTGGCGGGAAACTGATGGGCCGCGTCGCCGGCCAGCAGGATCCGCCCGTCGCGGTATCGCTCGGCCTGCCGGGCCTGGAACCCGTAGCGCGACAGCCGGGTCACGTCCCCCAGGGGAAGATCGGCGCCGAGCACGCGGCGGATGCTGTCCTGGAAATCGGTCAGGGTCATCGGCGCGTCATCGTCGACTCCGGCGGGCTGGTCTTCGGTGGTCTGAACGAGCAGGTCCCCGGACGACAGCGATCCGAGTCCGAACACGCCGCGGTCTGTCCGGGTGAAACCGGCGCGGACCCGGCCCAGCCCGGGGACGTCGAGGTCGCCGTTGTCCAGCCGGGTCACCGAATCGGGCAAGGTGACCTGGCCGAGCCGGTTGACCTCGGGATAGGTGGTGCCGGGGAACGGGATCCCGGCCGTGTCGCGGACCCGGCTGTGCGCGCCGTCGCAGCCCGCCAGGTACCGGGCGGTCAGCTGGTAGGGGCCGTCGGGGCCGCGGACGTCCGCGGTTACCGTGGCGTCGTCCTGGCTGACCGCGGTCACCGCGTGTCCGCGGCGTATGCGGGCGCCGAGCTGGCGGGCGTGTTCGTCGAGCAGGCGCTCAAGTCGCGGTTGCGAGAGATGCGCCACCCAGATCGGGGGATCCGTCAGGGGCGAGAAGTCCAGGTGCATACCACCGAACGGGGCCCCGGGAGCCGGGCGGACGGAACGGCCGCTGGCTGCTTCGACCCGGTCCAGCAGGCCCCGGTAGCGCAGCAGTTCCACGATCTGCCCGTTGAACCCGCTGGCCTTCGGGATCTCGCGCAGCCGCGGCTGCCGCTCCAGCACCAGCGGACGCACCCCGGCCAGGCGCAGCTCGGCGGCCAGCATCAGTCCGGCTGGGCCGGCGCCCACCACGACCACGTCGGCGTCCGTCACTCGCCGCTCCTTGCTACCGCCGGGGTACGGCGGTCCGGCGGTGCGGCGGCACGGGCGGCGACGGTGGTGGCCGCGCGGACGAACGTCGCGACCGGGCGGGAGGTACTGCCGGACGGCCAGGCGACCGCAATGGTGGTGGCCGGGGCGTCGGGCACCGGGCGGCAGGTCAGGCCGGGATGCAGCCGGTCACGAACCGACTCGGGCACGACGGCCACCATCCGGCCGAGGGCGATGAGCTGCATGAGCTGGCCCTGGTCGCGCACCAGCGGGCCGGCGGCGGGGCCGTCCGGCATGCCGGGCCAGCGCGGCAGCGTCTCGCCCGCCAGGTCGGCCAGCGAGACGCTGGCCCGGACGGCGAGCGGATGCCGCTCGGCCAGCAGCACCACCTGCGGCTCGGTGCGCAGCTCCTCGGAGTCGAGGCCGGCCAGGTCGTCCGGCGGCCGCAGCAGCAGGCCGACGTCGGCCCGGCCGTCGCGCAGCATCGCGGGGCGCTCGGTGGCGCTGAACACGATCTCGACCGGCAACGTGGCCGGCTCCGCCTCGTACTGGGCCAGGATGTCCGGGAGCAGGCCGCCGTCCCCGCCGGGTTTCATGACCAGGATCAGGCGGGGGTCGGTCCGCCCGGCGCGCTGAGTGCGGCGGGCGGCGGCGGCCACGGCGTCCAGCGCGGCGCGGCCGTCCCGCAGCAGGACCTGCCCGGCGGCGGTCAGCCGGACGCTGCGGCTGGTCCGCTCGACCAGCGTGACGCCCAGCCGCCGCTCTAGCTGGCGGATGGCCCGCGACAGCGGCGGCTGAGCGATGCCCAGCCGCTCGGCGGCCCGGCCGAAGTGCAGTTCGTCGGCCAGGGCCACGAAGTAACGCAGCTCGCGGGTCTCGAGGTCATCCATACCGGCAGGGTATCGATCGTGACCGAGGCGGTCCTGGCCCGCGGGCCGGACGGGGTGGTCGGATCGGACCATGAGCGATCAACAGGCCGACCCGCGCGTCTCGGTGACCGTCCCGGTGCCCCCGGCCGCGGCATTCCGGATCTACGCCGAGCACCCGGCCGAATGGCTGCCGCCGGAGCACACGTTCCTGCGGGGCCCGGAGGCCATCGTCATGGAGCCGCGGGCGGGGGGCCGGTTCTACGAGCGCGGCGCCGACGGCACCGAGGTGACCAGGGGCACGATCGTGGAGTGGACGCCGCCCGGCCGCATCGCGCTGACCTGGCGGATCGGGCCGGGCTGGCGGCCGGCGCCGGACGACGAGCAGGCCAGCGTGATCGTGGTCGACTTCAACCCGGCCGGGCCGGACGCGACCGAGGTGGTGCTGACCTACACCCACCTGGAGCGGCACGGCGAGATGGCCCCGGTCATCAGGGCCGCGATCGGCGGGCCCGGCTCGGGCGGCACGCTGGACCGCTATGCCGAGGTGGTGGCCCGGCGCGCCGCCGCCGGAGCCGGCTGAGGCCTCAAACGGCTCCGGCCTCAAACGGCTCCGGCCTCAGACGGCTCCGGCTCAACGTCCGCTCAGCGCTCGGCCTGGGCCTTGGCCAGCAGCTCCTCGAGCCGGTCGTGGCCGTCCTGAACGCCGCGCGACATGTCGGCGTCGAGGATGGCGTCGCGGTCGGCCACCGAGGCGAAGCTGGCCACGGTGCGCAGCTCGGTCCGGTCGCCGCGCTGGGTGAAGGTGTAGATGTTCAGGCTCACGTGCCCCGGCGCGCCCTCGAACTCGAAGGTCTGCACCAGGCCGTCCGGCGTCGGGTCGCCGTGGAAGACCCCGCGGAAGCCGTACTCGCCGCCCTGGGGGTCATGGTGGACGTAGCGGTACGTGCCCCCGTCGCGGGCCTCGTAGCGGTCGACGGTCATGGTCAGCTCGCGCGGGCCCAGCCACTGCACGAGCAGGTCCGGGTCGACGTGGGCCCGGAACACTAGCTCGCGCGGCGCGTCGAACTCCCTGGTCATGGTGATCAGCGAGCTGCCGGGCTCGGCGGTGATCGTGGTCTCAGGCATGGTCGCCTCCTTCATCGCTGTCGGCTTGCAGCGCCGCGAGCAGGTCGTCAAGCCGCTCGTGGCTCTCGTCCCAGAACCGCTGATAACGGGCCAGCCAGGTGGTGACCTCGCGCAGCGGCTCGGCCTCCAGATGACTGAGCCGGGCCGTCGCGCGCCGGGTGCGGGAGATCAGGCCCGCGGTCTCCAGTACCTTCAGGTGGCGGGAGATGGCCGGCTGTGACATGGCGAACGGCTCGGCCAGCTCGGCGACGGTCGCCTCGCTCTGCGCCAGCCGGGTCAGGATGGCCCGCCGGGTGGGATCGGCGAGGGCCCCGAAGACGAGGCTGAGCCGGTCGGTCGCCATCTGTCGCCTGCTATCTATAACCAGTTACTTCTAGAACGAGTCAGTTATAGAATCGCGCAGCGCACGGCTCCGTGTCAAGCGGCCAGGAAGCCCGTCAGCAGCTCGTTGAGCGGCCCGGCCGCCGTCGCGGGCAGCGTGTGGTGCGCGGCGCCGGGCAGGACCGCCGTCTCCACCCCCGGCACCAGCCGCCGCGCCGCCGCGCCGATCCGGCGGATGTCGTGGGCCCGGCTGCGCTCGGCCAGCACCACCAGCATCGGCACCTTCGTCGCCCGCAGCGCCGCGGCCGCCGGGCGCTTGGGCAGCACCAGCCTGGACCCGCGGAACTCGCCGCCGCCCAGGCAGGCCAGGCTCATCAGCAGTTCATCGGCGGGTGGCTCGGCCCGCGCCGTCTCCCAGGTCAGGACGGCGCGGGCCCGGGCCTGCGTCGGCCGGGCCAGCAGCGGCACCGCGCGCAGCCGGTAGCCCGGGGCCAGGCCGCCGAAGCAGGCGGTCGGGTCCAGCAGCGCCAGCCGCCGCACCCGGCCCGGCGCGTACAGTGCGTAGCTGAGCGCCAGCCAGGCTCCGTAGGAGTGCCCGCAGAACGCGGCCGACTCCAGGCCCAGCCCGTCCAGTAGCCCGTCCAGCCAGGCCATGAAGTCCGCCGGCCGCCGGATCGGGCGCCCGGAGGGGACGCTCAGGCCCGCGTCACCGAGCTGGTCGACGGCGTGCACGCGGTGCGCTCGGCTGAGGGCCCCGGCGTTGGCGAACCACGACGCCGAGGTGCAGCCCCCGCCGTGCAGCAGCACCAGCGGCGGCGCGTCCGGCGGCCCGCACACCTGCACGTGGGTGGTCCCGAACGGGCCCGGCACGTCCACGGCGCCGGTGTCCTGCGGCCACCGGGCCAGCGCCTCGTCGTACCGGGCGCGGAAGGCCGCCGCCAGGTCGGGCGACCGGAACCGTGTCGTCAGCTCATCCGTGGCCTGGACCATTGGCTCTGCCTCCTCGCCCCGCGCAACCCAGCCGTGCACGACAAATCTCTCGCTCAACGATAGTCTCGCTGAGCGAGAGATATTGCGGAAGGGGGGGTGGTGTGGCATGAGTCCCGCTGAGCGAGAGATGCCGGAAGGGGGCGATGCGTCATGAGTCCCGCTGAGCGAGAGACACCGGAAGGGGGCCGCGGCATGGACGAGAGCGACCCCGGGCTGCAGCTGTTCCACCGGCTGCGGCGGCTGACGGTCGAGCTCGAACTGTCCCGGACCGAGTTCGCCCGGCTGCACGGCCTGCACGGCACCGACCTGCGGGCCCTGATCGCGCTGCTCGACGCGGGCCGGGCGGGCCGGCGGGCCACGCCCGGCTGGCTGGGGGAGCAGCTCGGCCTCAACTCGGCCGGCACGACGACGCTCATCGACCGGCTGGAGCGACTGGGCCACGTCCGCCGGGTGCGCGACACGCGCGACCGGCGCAAGGTGTTCCTCGAGGTCACCCCGGAGGCGGTCGAGCTGGGCTGGTCGTTCTTCGGCCCGCAGATCGGGGCCATGGTGGCCGGGATGCGCTCGTTCACCGACGCCGAGCTGACCGCGGTGGGACGCTTCCTCGACGCCATGTCCGACATCGCGGTCCGCCAGCGCGACAGTCAGGCTGGCTAGGATCGGATCGTGGACGCAGTTGCTCAGGTTGAGGCGCTCTATACGGCGTACCAGGCACGAGACTGGGCCCGCGCGGCGGGCTACCTGCACCCCGAGGCGGTCGTGGAGATGCCCTCCACCGGTGAGCGGCTGGATGGCCGGGACGGCGTGATCGACTTCCAGCGCTCCTATCCCGAGCCCTGGGGCGTGCTGACCGTGCTCCGGGTGCTCGGCGGCCCGCAGGAGTGCGCGGCCGAGGTCGAGATCGTGGGGTCCGAGAGCCAGCGCTTTCGCATGGCGGCGTTCTGGCGTCAGCGCGACGGCCTGCTGCACGACGGGGTCGAGTACTGGGTCACCGTCGGCAGCGAAAGCCCGCCGCCTGGCCGCCCCACCGCGTTCCCCGAGCCACCGGGCTAGATGGACCGGGCTTGATTGACAACGGCCCCGACCGCCGGGACGGCCCGGTCGGCTTCGACCTGGACCTGACCCTGATCGACTCCCGGCCCGCGATCCTGGCCGCCTGGGAGCACCTGGCCCAGGAGACCGGCGTGGCCATCGACCTGACCGCCGTGGACGCCCGGATGGGCCTCAAGCTCGAGGACGAGGCCGCCTACTGGTTCCCGCCGTCCGAGCTCGACCGGGCCGCCGACGGCTACCGGCGGCACTACGTCCGGCTCGCCCCGGTCATGACCACCGCGCTGCCCGGCGCGGCCGCGGCGCTGACCGCCGTCACCGCCGCCGGGGCCACCGCGGTGATCATCACCGCCAAGCACCCCGTCTCCATCGGACCGAGCCTGACCGCGGCCGGGCTGCCGGCCGCCGAGATCTACGCCCACGTGCACGGGCCGGAGAAGGCCGCGGTGCTGGAGCGCCTCCGGGCCGCCGTCTACGTGGGCGACACCCCTGCGGACATGGCGGCGGCCCGGTCCGCGGGCGCCCGCGCGGTCGGCGTCCCGACCGGCTCATTCGATGCAACAAAGCTGATCGCGGCCGGCGCCCATGACGTGCTGGCCACGCTCGAGGGATTCCCGTCCTGGTATGCGTCGTTCCGCGCCGGTGCCCGGTCCTGAGGCCGGCCGGGCTTACCAGCGATCGAGCAACGGCCGCAGCTCGGCCAGCCGGCTGACCACCGCGTCGGGCGCCGAGCCGGGATGCGCCGGCACGTCGCTGTTGGGCACCAGCACCGCCCGCATCCCGGCCCGCTGCGCCCCGTGCACGTCATCGAACGGCCGGTCGCCGACGAACACGCAGCCCGCCGGGTCGGTCACGCCCACCGCCGTCATGGCGGCCCGGAACGCCTCGGGGTGCGGCTTGGTCCAGTCGATCTCGCTGGTGTAGACCGCGCCGTCGATGAGGCCGAGCACGCCGTCCCGGCGGAAGATCTCCTCGTGCCAGTCGCGCGGCCAGAACGTGTTGGACAGCACGCCCACCTTGATCCCGCGCTCGCGCAGGTGGCCCAGCAGCGCGGGCGCGTCCGGGTCGGTGTAGGTGTGCGGCTCCCAGGCCCTGGAGTAGCTGACCAGCAGCGCCTCGTCCGGGGTGACGCCGGCCCGCTCGAACACGTGGCTCAGCGTCGAGCTGCGCTGCTCGGTGTTGGCCAGCTGCCACAGCTCCAGCTCGGCCGCGTGCACGGCCGCCGCCACCTGCGCCGCCCGGGCGCCGGCGTAATGCTCGGCGCACACCGTCTGCCACAGCCCGCCCAGGTCGACGGTGTGCCACGGGGTCAGCGTGCCGCCCCAGTCGAAGATCACTGCCTGTACCGCCATGGCAGGCATCATAATCGGGACCCTGACCTGGCCCGAAAGCCATTTTCACCCGTAAGTGACCTAGCTGCGCGGACGGCGACCGTTCCGGCGGGTGGCTATATCACGGCAGGCTAGGTCTTTTCTCGAGGCATCTCCCGTCCCATGCTGAAAGGTAGTAACTCAAGGATTTAGCCTCATCGTCGCCGCGCGGATGGCTGGCGTTCTCGTTGCTGGCTGACCATGACCGGGGCCGAACCTATCCAGGCTGGTAGGCAGGGAGGAAGCATGCGACAGCAAGACCGCAGAAGACTCGGCGGGTTCAGGCTGGCGGCAGCGGCCGCGAGCGTGACGCTGGTCGGAGGGCTGTGCGCGATCGGCGGGAGCGCGGCCGGGCAGGCGTCGGTGACGCACGCCGCATATACCGCGGGTACCGCGCGTACCGCGCAGCGGGCGACCGCGGCCCGCTCCTGCCACCTGGGCCACGGCGTCAAGCATGTCGTCCAGATCGGCTTCGACAACATCCACTTCTTCCGGGACAACCCCAACGTCCCGTCCGACCTCCAGATGATGCCGAACCTGCTGCACTTCATCGACAACAACGGCGTGATGCTGTCCAACAGCCACACGCCGCTGATCGCCCACACGGGCGATGACCTGCTCACCACGGCCACCGGTCTGTACGGCGACCGGCAGGGCGACGGCATCGCCAACGACTACCAGACCTACAACCCGGACGGCACCACCGACTCCGCGACCGTGTTCACCTACTGGAACGACGCGATCGACGACACGTCGTCCACGCCGACCACGGGCCACGACACCAACCCGAACCTGGTCTACAGCAAGACCCCGCCGGCCACCACGAGCCCGGCGCCCAAGCCGGACAAGGTCGCCCCGGCACCCTGGGTCCCGTACACCAGGGCCGGCTGCAACGTGGGCGAGATCGCCACGGTGAACCAGGAGCTGGAGAACCCCAACCCGGACCTGGCCGAGGTGTTCGGCCAGAACTCGCCCGAGGTCAAGCAGCTCAACGCCGACCCGGACTCGTTCAAGGACCCGGAGACGGCCGACTACGTGGGCCTGGGCGTGCACTGCGCCAGGCACAGCGCGTTCTGCGCCGACGCCACGGCGGTGAAGTTCGGGGAGACCAAGGCCACGCACACCGCGGTGGCGGACCGGCTGCCCGACGAGCCGGGCGGC
The DNA here is from genome assembly GCA_963822485.1 of uncultured Actinomycetota bacterium. Taxonomy (GTDB): domain Bacteria; phylum Actinomycetota; class Actinomycetes; order Streptosporangiales; family Streptosporangiaceae; genus DASUBV01. The sequence continues at coordinate 593,008 of CAWGHW010000037.1, read as the reverse complement.
TACAGCGGCTACCAGGCGCTGTTCGGCAGCCGGTACATCACCCCGGCGATCAGCGGCGGCCAGGACAACCTCAAGCACCACGGCTTCGAGGTCACCAACGCCGCGGGCAACCTGGTCGACGAGAACGGGAACCAGATCAACGGGGCGTTCCTGACCAACCACCCCGGCTTCCCCGGCTACGGCGGCATCAACGCGTCGCAGTCGCTGGCCTACGCGGCCGACATGCTGGAGGGCGGCGTGCCCGTGGTCAACCTGTACATGGCTGACCTGCACGGCAACGAGTCCATCCCGGCCTTGTCCGCGGACTGCAAGAACGCCCCCGACGCGCTGGGCAGCGGCAGCGCCTGCTACATCGCCCAGGCCCAGTACTACAACGCGGCGTTCGGGACATTCTTCAAGCGGCTGGCCGCGGACGGGATCACCCCGAAGAACACGCTGTTCGTGGTCAGCTCGGACGAGGGTGACCACGAGGCCGGCGCCAACGCCGGCCGCGCGATCAAGCCGACCCCGGCCACCTGCAACGGCGCGACGGTCAGCGGTAACACGGTGACCCCGGCCACGGAGTGCACCTATCCGGCGGGCTCGTTCGGCGAGCTGGACGTGGACGCCACCGACCTGCTGTCGTCTCAGACGGGCAACAAGACCCCGTTCAGCATGGAGGAGGACACCGCGCCGGAGTTCTACCTGACCGGTAATCCCGGGCCGAACACCAGCACGACCCGCGCCTTCGAGCGCGACGTGGCCAAGCTCAAGGTGGCCGACCCGTACACCGGCAAGGGCCAGTTCAAGCTGGCCAACTACCTGGCCAACCCGGTCGAGGAGGGGATCCTGCACTTCGTGGACGCCGACCCGGCCCGGACCCCGACCCTGGCCGCGTTCGCCCGGCCGGACTACTTCATCCAGCCGGCCAAGGTGTCGGCGTCGGGCGGTAGCTGCTTCGGCCCGGACGTGTGCCAGAACACCGGGTTCGCCTGGGACCACGGCGACTACGCGGCCGAGATCGACACCAACTACGTCGGCCTCGTCGGCCCGGGCGTGAAGCACCTCGGCCTGGACGGCCCGGCCGCCAACAAGGGCACGACGTCGTCGGGCCCCAACAGCGGCCAGATCGAGGTGGCCGACGACCACTTCAAGGGCCCGTGGGTGGACGAGGCCGACATCCGGCCCACCATGATGTACCTGACCGGGCTGCGTGACGACTACGAGCACGACGGCCGGGTGATCAGCCAGATCCTGACCCATCCGAACGCCGCGCTCAAGCCGTCCGCGGTGACCACCCTGGGCGAGTGCTACAAGCAGCTCAACTCCAGTGTCGGGGAGTTCGGCGCGGAGACGCTGATCGCCTCGACCAGGGCCATCGAGAGTTCGGCCAAGGGCGACAAGACCTATCTGTCGGTCGACAGCAAGCTGAAGTCGCTCGAGGTGGCCAGGGACAAGCTGGCCGAGCAGGTCAAGGGTGAGCTGGAGGCGGCGGCGTTCTCCGGCCGCCGGATCTCCGGCGCCGGGGACCAGACGAGGACCTGTGAGGGCCTCATCGCCCAGGCGACCAGGCTGGCGGCCTCCAGCTAGGCCAGCCAGCTAGGCCAGCCAGCTAGGCCAACGCACGTCGCCCGCCCGGAGCAAAGGCCCTCCGGGCGGGCGACGCGTTTTCTGGAGGTATTTACCGGGCAGGTCAGCAACCTGCCAGCCGGCCGCGCACGCGGAGTGCCGGGCTGGGACACTAGGCAGATCGTTATTGGCGTCAGCGAAGCCGCTGGCACAGGAGGGACGTGCGATGGCCGAGCCGGACGGCACAGTCGAGGTGCAGGGCACAGTCGCCGTGCGCGGCGCGGTGGCCAAGCAGGACCCGGACATGATTGTCGCCGAGATCGAGCGGACCAGGGAGAACCTGGCCCAGACGATCGACTCCCTGGCCGACAGGGTCAGCCCAGCCAACAACGTGCGGCGGCTGAAGGACCGGCTGGCCGAGCAGGCCGCCCGGCCCGACGTGCAGCTCGCGGCGGCCGCGGTCGGGCTGGCTGTGCTCGGCATCACGATCTACCGGATCTGGGGCCGCCGCCGGCGGTAGCGCGTTACGCCCGGGGGACCATTGTTAGAGGAAATTCTGGCCTTCGCCCCGATAGGTCTGAACTGTCTCCACCACCGCGTCGCCCTCCACCAGGTGCAATTCGTCGAACCGCTCGCACAGCTCGCCCGCCTTGGCGTGCCGCATCCAGACCCGGTCGCCGATCCGCAGGGCGTCAGCGGCCGGCCCTAGCAGCGGGGTCTGCACCTCGCCCGCGCCCTCGTCGCGGTCCAGCTTCAGCCCGGCCGGCAGGTACGGGAACGGCAGCCGGCTCGCGCTGGCCGGACCGGAGGCCAGGTAGCCGCCGCCCAGCGCGGTGACCACGCCGGGGCCGGGCCGCCGCACCACCGGCAGCGCGAACAGCGCGGCGGGCCGGCCGGAGAAGGTCCGGTAGCTGTCGAACAGCCGGGGCTGGTACAGCCCGGACCCGGCGCCCAGCTCGGTCACCGCGGGCTCGGCCGCGGTGCGCTCCAGCGACCCGGTGCCCCCGCCGTTGACGAACTCCAGCGGCGCGACCTGCCGGACCGCGGCGACGATGGCCGCCCGCCGCCCGGCCAGCTCGGCCGCGGACATCCGCTGCATCATCCGCACCGCGCGGGCGTACAGCGGCCGGCCGGGCGGGTTGTCGCCCACCCCGGCGATCTGCGCCTCGTAGGCCAGCAGCCCGGCCAGCCGCAGGCCGGGCCGGGCCATGATCGCGGCGGCCAGCTCGGCCGCCTGCGCCGGGGTGCGGACGGGGGAGCGGCGCGCCCCGGCCCGGAACCGGCCGCCCAGGGTGACGAAGCCGGCGTCCAGGTCCATGCTGACCCGGACCGGCTGCGCGCTGGCCACGCTGGCCGCGGCCTTCTCGATCATGTCCAGGTGGTCGGCGCAGTCCACCATCACGCTGATCGCGGCCGCGGCGGCCGGGTCGCCGGCCAGCCGGGCCAGCGCCGTCCGGTCCGCGGTCGGATAGGCCACCACGATGTCGTCGCTGGTCCCGCTGGCGGCCAGCCACAGCGCCTCGGGCAGGGTGTAGGCCAGCACGCCCCGGAAGCCGGGCATCCGCAGCACCCGGTCGACGAGCGGGCGGCTGCGGACCGACTTGCTGGCCAGCCGGATCGGCTTGCCCGCTGCCCGCCCGGTCATGGCGGCCGCGTTGGCCCGCAGCGCGGCCAGGTCAACGATCGCGAACGGCGCCTCCAGGTGCGCTGTCGCGGTCTCGTACCGCTCCCGGTCGGTGCTGATCGCTGGCCCCTCGCTGGTCGTCGGCTGGCTGGTCCTCGGCTCCGGCTGCAGTTCTCGGCGTCGGCGGTCAGCGCCGTGTACTCCTCGGCCGACAGCAGGCCGGGCGGCAGCTCGCCCTCGCCGTCGCCCTCGGCGTCGCCGTCGGCCACGCTGACCTTGAACAGCCAGCCTGCCCCGTAGGGGTCGGAGTTGACCAGGCCCGGGTCGTCCTCGAGCTCGGCGTTCACCTCGGTGACCTCGCCGTCGACGGGGGAGTACAGGTCGCTCACCGACTTGGTCGACTCCACCTCGCCGCACGGCTCGCCCGCGGTGACCTTGGTGCCGGGAGCGGGGGGCGACACGTAGACCACGTCGCCCAGGGCACGCTGCGCGTGGTCGGTGATGCCGACCGACGCGACGGTGCCGCTCAGGGCCACCCACTCGTGCTCGGGCGTGTAGTGCAGTTCCTCGGGAACGCTGGGAACGCTCATCTGCACCTCTCTTATGCGTTTCTTATGCGTTAGGCCGGGCGCCGGTAGAACGGCAGGGGCACTAGTGTGGCAGGCTCCGCGTGCCCCCGGATGTCCACCGCCAGCCGGCCCGCCGCGTCGTCCGCGGCCGCCGCCGCCACCTCGGGGGAGACATAGGCCATCGCGATGGGCCGGCCCAGCGTCGGCGACGGAGACCCGCTGGTCACCGTGCCGGCCGGCTGCCGTCCCAGAGCACCGTGTAGCCGTGCCTGGCCACCCGGCGCGACTGCACCGCCAGCCCGACCAGCACCCGCTCCGGCGCGGCCTCGGCCCGGGCCGCCAGCGCCTCCCGGCCCACGAAGTCGCCCGGCTTGTCCAGCTTCACCACCCGGCCGAGCCCGGCGTCGAACGGCGTCAGGTCCGCGCCCAGCTCGTTGCCGTACAGCGGCATCCCGGCCTCCAGCCGCAGCGTGTCCCGCGCGGCCAGGCCGGCCGGGACCAGCCCCTCGTCGGCGCCCGCGTCGGACAGCGCCGTCCAGATGCCCTCGGCGTCGCCGGGCCGGGCGAAGATCTCGAAGCCGTCCTCGCCGGTGTAGCCGGTCCGGGCCAGCAGCACGTCGGCCCCGGCCACCGTGGCCGGGTAGCTGGCGTAGTACTTCACCTCGTCCAGCCGCGCGTCGGTCAGCGGCCCGAGGATGCGCGCCGCGCGCGGTCCCTGGATGGCGATCAGCGCGTAGTCGGCCGTCTGGTCGGTCACGGCGGCGTCGCGGCGGGCGGTGCGCTCGGTGAGCAGCCCCAGCACCGGCCCGGCGTTGGCCGCGTTGGCCACGACCAGGAACTCCTCGTCGGCCAGCCGGTAGACGATCAGGTCGTCCAGCACGCCGCCGTCCGCGGCGCAGATCATCGTGTACCGGGCCCGGCCCGGCCGCAGGCCGGACAGGTTGCCGACCAGCGCGTAGTCGAGCGCCTCGGCCGCGCCTGGCCCGGTGACCAGAAGCTCGCCCATGTGCGACAGGTCGAACAGGCCCGCCGCCGTGCGGACCGCGTTGTGCTCGGCCGTCTCGCTGCCGTAGCGCAGCGGCATCAGCCAGCCGGCGAAGTCGGTGAGCGTCGCGCCCAGCCGCTCGTGCACGTGGGTCAGCGGCGTGCGGCGGGCGCCGGGGGTCGCGCTGCTGTTGGCGGCACTGTTTTTTGCGGCGCTGTTTACGGCACTGGTCGCGGCATCTGTCATGAGATCTCCAAGGCCGGCGCGGCTGGCGGGGCGGGCAACCGGGCATGAAACTCCCGCCAGCGTTCTCGTGTGGCGGGCGCTGGCCAGCCTACCTGGGGCCGACCCGGCCGCCGACGGCCCGGCCGCCCGGGCGCGAGGGGCTGCGCCCTGGCACCCAATGTGATAGTCGGGAGGAATGAATGTGCTGACCGAGGAAGAGATCGCCGCCCAGCTCGGCGGGGTGCCCGCCTGGCAGCGCCAGGGCGACAGCATCGTCATGACCGTGACCAGGGCCGACTTCAAGGACGCGCTGCTGTACGTGGGCGCCGTCGCCTTCCTGGCCGAGGCGGCCAGCCATCACCCGGACATCGCGATCTCCTGGAACAAGGTGACGCTGACCCTGTCGACGCACTCGGCGGGCGGCCTGACCGGGGCCGACTTCGCGCTGGCCGGGCAGATCAGCCGCCTGGCCTGAGGCCGGGCCAGGGGCCGGGGCGGGTCGCCTTCGCCTGCGGGCGGCGCCACGCCCCCGGGTGGCGCCGCCCACAGGACGAAGATCCCCCCTCCGCTCGTCGCGTCCCTCGTACGAAAGGCGCGGCGTTCCGGCGCAGGCCAGAGCGTCGCGCGGCCGGGCGGTCCCGCCAGGGACTCACACTTCCCCGGACGAAGGTCCCCCTCCGCGACGCGCGGATCTCCCCGTAACCACGCGCCGCCGTTGACCCTTCGCCCGGCCTGACCGGGCCCGTAGCACCGCGTGGGTCTCTAGTTATACACGCTGTGCACCAGTGATTACACCTCGTTACAACATTGAGGTCAGGAGCCTAGAGCGAAGGGCGCGATAAGGGCGCGAGAGCGGTCGGCGGGCGGCTAGCCGAGGTCGCAGGGCAGGCGCTTGATGCCATTGATGAAGCTCGACAGCAGCCGGTCCGGCTCGCCCGCGGCGCGCACGTGCGGGACCCGGCTCAGCAGCTCGCGCAGCATCGCCGTGATCTCCCGGCGGGCCAGGTGCGCGCCCAGGCAGAAATGCGGTCCCGCGCCGCCGAAGCCCACGTGCGGATTGGGGGAGCGGGTGATGTCGAAACGGTCCGGCTCGGCGAACACCGACTCGTCCCGATTGGCCGCCCAGTAGAACAGCACCATCTTGTCGCCCTCGCTGAATTCGTGGCCATTCAGCGTGCAGTCCGCGGTCACCGAGCGGCGCATCCAGATCACCGGCGACACGTAGCGGACGATCTCCTCGACCGCGCCGCCGATCCGGCCCTCCAGGTCGGCCAGCAGCAGCTCGCGCTGGTCCGGATGCTCGGTGAGCAGGTTCAGCGCGTGCGAGATGGCCGTCCGGGTCGTCTCGTTCCCCGCCACCACCAGCAGGACGAAGAACGAGGCCAGCTCGGCCGGGGTGAGCTGCTCCCCGTCGATGTTGGCCGTGGCCAGCGCGGTGGTCAGGTCGTCGGCCGGCGCCTCCTGCCGCTCGGCCGCCAGCCCGGTGACCAGGTTGGCCAGGTCCTGGCCCGCGGTCAGGATCTGCCCGATGGCCTCGTCCATGTTCTGGCTGACGAACTCCGGGTCCGAGCCCGACAGGATGATGTTGGTGTTGCGCAGCACCATCGCGTAGTGCTCGTCGCCGATGCCCATCATCTCGCAGATGATCTTCAGGGGCAGCCGGGCCGAGACGTGCTCCACGAAGTCGCACGGCCCCGTCTCGATCAGGTCGTCCACGATCGCCGCCGCCGTCCGCTGCACGTTCTCCTCGAACCTCTTGATCATCTTCGGGGTGAACGCGCGGGACACGATCCGGCGCAGCCGCGCGTGCCGCGGGTCGTCCATGTTGATCATCGAGCCGAAATACTCGTTGAACTCCACCGGCAGGTCCACGATGCTGGTCGACCCCCGGGCCGAGGAGAACAACTCCGGGTGGCGGCTGGCCGCGGTGATGTCCGCGTGACTGACCAGCGCGTAGTAGCCCTGATCCGGCGTCGTGAACGGCGTCTGGGGGTCGGTGAAGAGCGCTGGCTGGCCCAGCGCCCGCAACCGGGCGAAGTCAGCGCTGCGCTGGGCCAGCGGGCGGGCCCAGAACTCGTCCGTGGAGAGGTCAATGCCCTCAGGCGGGTGGACGCGGCCGTCGATCGTCACGAATTGCCCCTCTGGCTAGAACGGCGTTCGGTTCGTCCATCGTGACAGAAGGACCGCCGTGCCCGAAAGGCCGCCGCTGGGCCTGGATCCAGGCGATGACGGGCGGCCGGTCGACCGGCCGCCTGGTGTCCACGCGCAGGGTCGGGCCGAGCTCCAACGGCCGGCCGTAGTCTCGCCAGCGCACCCATTCCTGGTCGGTGAGCAGGTCACCGTGGATCGGATGGCGGGGCGGCCGGGCCTCGAACCGCCGCCGGGCCGTCTCCAGGGGAACCTCACACCAGATCTCCAGCGCCGCGGGCGTGCCCGCGCTGCTCAGCCCCCGCTCGACGAAGTGGCGGCGGTCGGCGGGCCAGGTGGACTCCAGGATGGCGCCCGCCGGGGCATCGGCCAGCAGGGCCCACATCGTCTCGCTGGCCGCCGCTCCGATGGCCGCGTTCCAGCGCCGCTGCGGCCAGCCGGGCCGCTCGGTGCCCAGCACCTCGGCGTGGGCCTCCTTGATCACGTCCTTGCTGAACAGCGGCAGGCCCAGCTCGCGGGCCAGCGCGCGAGCCAGCGTCGTCTTGCCCGCGCCGGGCAGGCCGTTGACCAGGACCGCCAGGGCAGTGGTCATGCCGCCATGGTCATGCCGCCATCAAGTACGCCTCCGCTGGCCGGAGCGGCGGGATCAGGAGGTCTTCCAGGTGATGTCGGTGCTGGTGCCAGAGGCCGAGGCGTGGACGCTGCACTGGGGGTTGACGGTGTAGGCCTGGAACACGGGGGTGTACGCACCGTTGCCGACGGCCTGGTTCACGAGCAGGTCACGGAACGCTTCGTGGCCGCCCTGCGGCATCTCGACGCATCCGCTGCCCCTCGGGACCTCCATGACGCCGCCGTCGACCTGGGTCATCTCCGGGCCGCTCGTCCACAGCTTGGAGACCGTGGCGCTGCCGACGCTGATCGTGATGTTCCATGGGCACTCGCTGGTCGGGGTGCCGCACAGGCCGCGCTGGATCTCGCCGCTCACGACGCCGCCCTCATTGACGTGGGCCGAGGGGCCGGTGAAGTAGGTGCCGTCGTCGCCGTACCAGGCGGTGATGTACCAGATCTTGGGGTTGGTAACGCCCGTGTAGCCCGCGTTGGCACCCCAGGTCAGGACGGGCTGGACAATGGAATTGCCGGTCGAGTCCTCGAAGCTCGGGAAGAAGAAGATCAGCGCGCCCGCCTGCTGGGGATCGTTCGGGATCGTGTACTTCTCAGTGAGCAAGGCCAGGCCGTTGGGGTTCAGGGTGCAGGTCTCGGCCCACCAGTTCTTGTTTCCGGCCTCGCACGACTGAGCCACGGCCGGTGACGCCGCGGACCGTCCCCCGACGGGACGGGCCGGACCCGACGACGGGTAGGCGAGCGTCGGGTGCGCGCACCGGGCGATGCGATGCACGGCGCCGGACCGGGTGACGATGTCGCCGTTCGCGGCGACCCGGTCCCCCATCGGCACATGGTGCACGCAGTCCTTTTCGGCCAGGCCCTCGGGCGTGTACACCCAGTTCCCGGAATGGACCGCGCGGGTGTACGCCGCGGGGTCGGAGACCAGCCACGACCTGGGCGCGGCGGCACCCGGGGTGTGCCGGGCGGGCCGCATGGGCCCGGACGCCGGCGCGGCGCCGGCCGGGGCGGACATGGCCAGGGCGGACGCCGCCAGCAGGCCGCCCAGGGCGGCGATGGCGGCCGCCGGCCGCGAGCGCCAGGTCATGAGCCGGGATTTTCGCGGGAGGCAGCCAAGCCATTCATTCCGGATCGCCCTCTCGGCCTGTTAGCTGAGGAAATTCGCCATTTAGTTAACTTCCGGCGAAATCATGCCAACACGGATCGGACTGCGGGTCAACCCTGGATCACGCGAGACGCCGCCGGCGCCATTTCCCGACACCGCGCTGCCGCTAACGCTTCCGCGGAAGCGCGGCTGAATCGCTAGGTGGGCCGTGCGGTCAGGCGGTCCTCCCTCCGCTCGGGGTGGCTCTCGGGGTGGCTCTCGGGCTGGGCCGGGCGGCGGGTCCGGCGCGGCGGGTCGGTCAGGATCGCGATGGCGACCGGGCAGGACACCCCGCTGATCTCGACCACGTTGCAGGCGACCCGGGCGCCGGCGATCTCGAGCAGCGCCCAGCCGTCTCCGGTCGCTCGCTCCCGTACGACCGGCGCCCGCTCCGGGGCGTTCGCCATGGCCAGGCACGCCGCCACCGCCCGCAGCCGGGCCCCCGACGAGGCCGGCGACTCGGACAGGTGGTTGCGCAGCCGGGAGAAGGCGGCGGCCAGGCTGGCCAGCAGCCCGTCGTCGGCCGGCCAGACCGCGTGCTGCGGGTCGGCGGGCGCCCACCCGCAGGCGGCCGACCTGACCCCGCTGGCCTCCAGCGTGAACCCGGCCAGCGGCCCGGTCCCGTCGGCCACGGCGGGGCCGTCCGGGTCCCCGGCCTGCTTCGGGACCACCGCGAGCGGCCCCTCGGGCAGCGGCACATCGACAATCCGCCGGCCGTTCATCCAGGGACCGCCTCCGCCCTGCGGCTCGCGGCCCGCGGCGTCGGACGGGCTCTTGGGGCTTCCCGTGGCCGGCTGCGGGCTCGCCGGCCGGGCGTCGGCAGTTCGCGGCCGGGGGATGACTCCGGGCGGTGCCTCGCCGGCGGCCGCTGTCGCGGTGGCAGCTGTCCCGTTGGTAGCTGTCCCGTTGGTAGCTGGCCCGGTGGCCGGGGTGGCGTGGCCGGCGGGCTCGCCGCACCGGACCGTGACCCGCAGGGCAGGGTCCAGGCCCAGGCCGACGGACGCCCGCTCCAGGTACACCGACAGCAACGGCGGTGGCCAGGCCGCGTTGCGCGGGAGCAGCCCCGCCTCCCGCAGCCGCACCCCGCGCCAGGTGGCCAGGACCCGCTCGTCCGCGTCCACCACCTGCACGTCCCAGGTCAGCCCGGACGGCAGCGGCAGCCCGGACGGCAGCGGCGCCGCCGCCCGGTCCGGGCTCCGGGCCGGTGCGGGCACGCTGACGCCCGGTACCGCCGAGTCCGCTGTCGCCGAGTTAGCTCTCGGCGAGTTCGGCGTCGCCGAGTCCGGTGCCGCCGGCGGCCTGGCCATGGCCCGGACTTCTACCGGGCCGTCGGCCAGCCGCCCGCTGAATGACACCGAGGCGCAGCTGGCCAGCCACACCCGCCGGTGCGGGACGCAGGCCTGGAGGACCTGGAGCACCACGTCGTTGACGCCGGGGCTGCCCAGCAGCAGTCCGCCGCCTTGCTCCCCGCCGCCGATCCCGCCGGACCCGGCCTGTCCTGCTGCGGCCGGCCCGGATCGGGTCCACCCGGGCGTGGCGGCTGGCCCGGCCAGGGCCTCGCGCGGCGGCAGCCGGTCCCGCGTGAGCGGTCCCGGAGCCAGCCGTTCCAGCGTCAGCTGGCCCGGCGCGACGAACCACGGACGCTCGTCCGCCCCCCGGGCCAGCGCCCGGCAGGACCGCGAGCTGGCCTCCGGCAACATCGCGATCCGCCGGAACCGCCCCGACTGGAAGCACACCGGCCCGTACAGCTCGGCCCCGTCCACCAGGCCCGTGGCGTCCGCCGTCAGGCCCGTGGCGTCCGCCGTCAGGCTGGTGGCGTCTGCCGTCAGGCCGGTCGTGTCCGCCGCCAGCTCCCGCGAACGCCGTCGGCCCCGGCCGCTCGCCCGGCCCGCCGCGCTCGTTCCCGGCCGGGGCGGCCGACCCGGGTGCCGCCCCGGCGGCGAGCTCGTTGTCCGGCGAAGCGCCGAGGTGGAACTCCGCGCGGACATGATCCACGCCAAACCCGCTCTCCTCGCACCGCAGCACCGTCGTGATCTTGTCGCCCTCGGCCAGCGCGCAGACCCGGACCCGCGTCGGCTCGCCACCCGCCGGCGGCACCACCACCGGCGCCTCCAGGGTCAGCCCCGTCGCCTGCCGCAACGCCCGCCCGGCCAGCGCCGAAGCTCCCTGCGCCATCGCCTCGATCGCCATCGCCGGGGCCAGCACCGGCAGCCCGTCGACCCGGTAATCGGCCAGGTACGGGTCGCTGGTCAGCGACAGGCGCGCATCGCAGACCAGCTCGATGCCCGGGTAGTAGACCTTGACCTCTTCCAGGAACCGCCCCGGCACCCCCGGTCCGGCCGCCGCCGGCCCGCGCGTGGCCGCGCCCCAGCGACCCCACCCGGCCATGCAGCCCCACCCGGTCGGGCAGGCCCGGCGTGGCCAGCATCTTCAGCAGCAGCCGCGCCACGTCGCCCACCGCGATCGGCGCCGTGCCCGCCGCTGCCATGCTCGCGGCCAGGCCCGGCGGCTCGCCCAGCCCGCTGCCTGCCCAAGCGGGCCGCCGAACATGCAGCGCCTGGCAGCCCGGCACCCGCGCCGCCAGCGCCTCCGCCTGATCGGCCAGTGCCGCGCTCGCCGCCGCCAGCGGCCCTTGCTCCGCCTGGCCGTACCGTCCCGCCACCGAGCCGAAGGTCAGGATCAGCCGCAGCCGCTGCGTCCGGACCGGCCGCAGCAGGTTGAGCAGCGCCGCCCGCTCCGCGTCCAGCCGGTCGCGCAGCACCTGCTCCGTCAGGTCGCCGAACCCCGTCGGCGCTCCGGCTGCGACGGCATGCGCGATCGCCGTGACCGGGCCCAGCCGGCTCTCGATCCGCTGCACCGCCTGCGCCATGTCCGCCGGGCTCGCCGGGTCCACTACCTCGTAGGTGACGCGCGCCCCGGCCAGCCGCAGTTCCTCCAGTCCCGCCACCGCGTTGTCGTCGTTGTCCGGCCCGGCCTCGCCGATCACCGCGACCGCCGCGCCGCAGCACGCCAGTACCTGGGCCAGCGCCAGCGCCGACCCCCCGCAGGCCCGGCTCACCAGCGCCACGTCGTCCGGCCCCAGCGGGAAGTCCCCGCCCCCGGACAGCTCGAGCGCCGCCAGCGCCGGCTCGCTCACCGAGCCGTCCGCCCCGACCACCAGCTCACGGAACTTGCCCGGCCGCGCGTCCGCGAACGGCCGCGCCGCTCGCAGCCCCGCCTCGGTAGCCGGAACCCGCAGCACCGTGATGCCGATCGACGGGTGCTCCGCATGCACGCTGGCCAGCAAGCCCGTCAGCCCCGCCCCGGTCGTGATCACCGTGAGCTGGCCCGTGGTGGCCACCGCCTCGCCAACCGCGCGCAGCACCACCGCCACCGCCCCCGGCTCCGCCAGGTCGCCCGCGACCAGCAGCGTCCGGTCCGCCGCCTCATCGGCGGTGAACCAGGACCCGAAGTTCTTCCCGAGCCCGCCCTTCGTAGCGACATGCGTCCGCCACGGCCCGCCGTCGGCGGACTCGGCCGGCCGGGCGCCGGCCGGAGCTCCTCCGTGAAGCACCGCACCCACGAGTCGACCCCGTCCACGGTGTCCGTCCCGAGCCGCGCCGCCCCCGCCGCCCAGCCCCCGCCAAAGCGCCCGCCGTTCCTCGGCCGCCACTCGCCGGCCCGCAGCACACCTTCGGAGCGCGCCAGCCCAGCCTGGCCGGATGGGGCGGATGGGGCGGATGGGGCGGTCCTGGCTGGCGGCCCAGCCTGGCCCGGCCGCGTCGCGCCAGTGTTCGGGGCTACCGCGGGCGACGTGGCCGCTGCTCTCGCCGCCGCCGGCCGGACGCCGTCAGTCGGGCTGGACCACGTCAGCTCGTCTTGCCGCGTCGGCTGGCTCGGCCGCGTCCGTCTGCGCCGCGGCCTCGGCCGGGCTGCGTCAGCCAGTCCGGCTACACCGGCTGGCTGTGCCGCATCGGCGGACTCGGCTGCGTCCGCCTGGGCCGCGTTCGGCTGGGCCGCGGCAGCCGGTTGGGCGGTGTCGGCTGGCTGGGCTGCGTCGGCCGGCTGAGCCGCGTCGTCCGGGGCGACTGAATCAGCCGATGCGGCTGTATCACCCGGTCGCGCAGGACCGGCTGGCCCGGCGGCGTCGGCTGGCCCCGCGGCGTCGCCTGGGCAGGTTGCGTCGGTCTGCTGGCCTGCTCCGGCCGACCCTGGGCTCGCCGGCGGGATCTCCCGGCGGGCGGCCGGTATGACCGGAACGGCCTGGTGCGCGGCGACGTCTCCCGCGCTGGTCGCCCGGGCATCCGGACCAGTCCGTGAGGTAGCGACGGGGCCACCCACCGAACCGGCACTCTCCGAACGGGCACCCTTCGGGCGAGCGGCCTCCGAGTGAACACCCGCCCGACTGGCGTCTCTCCCGGCCGCCACCCACCAGGTTGCTGGCATCAGCCTGCTCGCGGCCCTCCGCCTGGCCACCGCCCCCGACCGGAGCGGCAACATCGAGCGTACGAGCGCCCTCTGACATTCCGTCTTGGTCCGGCCCGTCGGCTGGGGCGCGGACTGCCACGGGGGCTGAGGCCGCGTCGGCCGAGGAGTCCCGTGCCGTGCGAGGGTCGGCCTGCGTCACCGGGACGGCCGCGCCGGAGGTGATGAAGACGCGGTCGCGCCACATGTCGATCGGCCGGGAGGGCTGGCCGGCGAACAACGGCAGTACCTGGCCGATGGCTCCAGCCGCGAACAGCGCCGCCCCGGCCCAGGTCCGCCCGGCCCGCCCGGCGCTCGCCTCGCCGAGGTCCATGCTGATCGTGGGCACGCGGCAGGCCCGCGCGGCGGTGGCGGCCAGCAACTGGCCCGGGCCGGTCTCGATCAGCAGCGTGGCGCCTACGGCCCCGGCGGCCACGGCCTCGGTGAGATGGTCCTTGGCGGCGAAGCCGTCGCAGATGAGGTTGATGACCTCGCTGGCCGAAGCTAGTTCGCGGCCGGTGCGGGTGGAGATCAGCCGGCGTCGCGGCGGGCCGAACCGGAACTGGCCGACGGCGTCGCGGAGCAGCGACAGCGGATCGGAGGCCGGGACCGGTTCGGTGTCGCGGTGGCGGCCGGCGTGCCGGCCGCTGGCGGGCAGGACCCGGACGGCGGGCCCGCTGAGGAACTCGGCGCGCAGGGCGGCAATCTCGACGACGTCGGCCTCGCTGAGCACGCCGGCCCAGGCCAGGCCGGCGATCTCGCCCAGGCCGTGGCCGACGATCGCGGTCGCGCTGACGTCGAGGGCCTCGAACCAGCGCAGGGTGGCCAGCAGCCGGCAGATGGGCTCGGGCGAGGAGTCGATGTCCCTGGGCAGCCGGCCGCTGGCCCGCCGGGCGTTCCTGGCCCGGCGGCTGGCGACCCGGGTCGGGGCGGGCTGCGTGCCGCTGACGGCTGCGGTGATGGCTCCGTTGATGGCTCCGCTGACCGGGCCGTCGGACAGGGTGGCCAGGGCCGGGTCGTCGGACAGCAGCAGGGTGACGCGGCCGTCGGCGTTCTCGGCGGCGAAGATGCCTTGCCGGGTGGCGAGCAGCCCGTCCCGCAGGACCGGAAGCAGGGTGATGGCCTCGCCGGCCCGGCGGGCGAGCTCCTCCTGATGGCTGGCCACGATCGCCACCCGGGCGGGGCCCTGGATGCGCGCGTCCCGCCCGAGCTGGCCGGCCAGGTCGATGAGCTCGGCGTCGGACAGCCAGTGAGCCAGCTCGGCGATCCGGGCCAGTTTGGTCGCCAGCTGCGACCGGTCCTGGCCGTGCAGCAGGTAGGAGGCAGGCGGCCGGGACGTGTCGGCGCGGACGGTGCAGGCGGCCCGGTCCCGGCCGGAGCCCGCGCGGGCGGGCCGAGGTCGCACCCGCAGCACCCGGTCGTGGCGCGACACGCGGCCGCCGGCGCTGCGCAGCACCAGGTGCACGTTGACGCCGCCGATGCCCATCGCGCTGACGCCGGCCAGCCTGCTGCCGGCGGGCCATTCCTCGGGCACCTCGGGCAGGCAGAACGGGGCGTCGCCGCCGCGCAGCAGCGGATGCGGCCGGACGACCCCGGTGGTGGGCGGGATGATGCCGGTACCCAGAGCCAGCACGGTCTTGATCAGCCCGGCGGCGCCGGCGGCGGCCTTGGCGTGCCCGATGTTGGCCTTGATCGAGCCGAGCGCGGCGGTCTGGCGGGCGTCGGCGCGCAGCTCGGCCAGCGCGGTGAGCTCGGCCTCGTCGGCGGTCAGGGTGCCACCGCCGTGACCCTCGATGAGCCGGACATCGGCGGGGTCGGCGCTGGCCCGCTCGTAGGCCCGGCGCAGGGCCAGGAGCTGGCTGCTGGCGTCGGAGGCGACCACGCCGGGCATCCCGCCGGCCGAGGTGCCCCAGCCGATGATCTCGGCGTAGACGGGCAGGCCGGCCTGCCGGGCCTGCGCGGTCCGCATCAGCACGACGATGCCGCAGCCTTCGCCGGGCAGGTAGCCGGTGGGCCGCTCGTCGTAGATGCGCATGGTGCCGTCGGCCCCGTCGGCGGCCGCATCGGCCTGGGCGATCAGCTCCACCGGGTCAAGGCTGAGGTCGACGCCGCCGGCCAGCGCCACGTCGATGTCCCGCGCGGCCAGCGCGGCGCAGGCCGACGCGACGGCCTGCAGCGAGGACGCGAACGCGCCGTCGACGGCGTGGCCGCCGCCCCGGAACCCGAAGTAACTGCTGATCCGGGCCGGGATCGTCATGTCCCCGCTGACCGCGGTCTCGCCCAGCCGGGGGAGCGGGGCCAGGTATCGCGTGGCGGCGTGCCGGAGCACCCGGCGGGCCCGGTCGGCCGGGACGTCCCCGGCGAACAGTGACTCGCCCAGCACCCGCCGCACGTAGGGCCAGCGCAGCCGCAGGGCATTGGCCCGCGAGGCGTCGCTGGCCAGGGAGTTGCCGATGATCACGCCGATCCGGTCGCGGTCCAGGCCGGTGCCGCCGGGGAAGCCGGCCGCGGCCAGCGCGCGGGCGGCGGTCTCCAGGGCCAGCCAGTGCGCGGGATCAGTGGCCTCGTACACCGGCGCCGGGATCCGGAAGGCCTCCCGGTCGAATCGCCAGCCCTCGATCAGCCCGGCCCGCGGGCCGGGCGCCGCGACGAGTTGCCGAGCGCGGTCAGCAATCCCAGCTCGGCGCCGTGGTGGGCGGCGACATCCGGCTGGTCGGCGGCCTCGAAGGCGGCCAGGTCCAGGCGGCTGGGCGGCACGCGCCGGAACGCCCGCCGGCCGGTCAGGATGGTGTCCAGCAGGGTGGGCGGGTCGTCAGCGTCCGGGAACCGGCAGGCCAGGCCGATCACGGCGACCGAGTCGGCAGCGCCGGCGGGCCAGGAAGCCTCAGCCACGACGCCGCCCCGGCCGGGCCGGAAGGCCAGCCCCGGCCGACCGCCGGAAATCGGCGAATGGCCCGGCTTTCTCCCCGGACGCAGTCTTTCGCTGGGGGGTCCGGGGGGTGGCCCCCCGGGACAGCACAGCTTTTCCCAAGGACCCGCTTTCCGCGCACGACTCAGTTTCCATTATCCCCCGCTAATGGCCTATTTCCCCCAAGGGCCAATAGCGGCCCTTCGCCCTTAACCTGGCATGCGGCGCGTCACGGACATCGTTCCCGGCGCGGGCCTGCCCCCGGCCGGCCAGGACGATGATCGCGCGAATCAATAAGGACGGGGTGTCACGTCATTATTGGCGGAGCCATCGCGGCGGTCAAGATGAACTCAGCGATTGTGCTCTTTCGCTGCTAATGGATGTTCTGCAAGCCCCGGTGGCACTCGCCGGATACATTCTTGATCGGGGCAATGGGTGCGTTCGGGCGGGCCTGCTACCGCACGAGGCTGATGATCCGGCCCGGCACGTATACCACGCGGCCGGGCGGCCCGCCCAGGGCCTCGCGCACCGCGGGCAGGGCCAGTGCCGCCTGGGTCACCTCGGCCTCGGGCGCGGCGGGGCCGACCTCGACCTTGGCGCAGACCCGGCCGTTGACCTGAACCGGGATCGTGACGGCGTCCGGGATCAGGGCGGCCGGGTCGGGAGCGGGCCAGCGCTGCCGGTGCACTGACTCCGGCTCGCCGAATCGCGACCACAGTTCCTCGGCCAGGAAAGGCGCGATCGGCGCGAGCAGCAGCACGATGATGCGCCGGGCGTGATTCCACTCGGCATCGTTCATCCTGCTGGCGGAATCGCGCAGCCAGTTCGCCAGCGACATCAATTCCGCGATCGCGGTGTTAAATTTCAGGTTCTCGATATCGTGGCCGACCTTATCAATGGCCCGGTCCACGGCCCGCATATCGACCCCGCCTGTCCCACCCGGGCTCGGCCGGATGAGCAGGTCGAACAGTCGCGCGTTAAACCGCACGACGCCATTGAGCGAGCGGTCGCTGAAGTCGCCGCCCTGCTCCCACGGGCCGCAGAACAGCAGGTAGCCGCGGAGGTTATCGGTGCCCACCCGGTCGATGTACTCGTCCGGGTTGACGACGTTGCCGCGGCTCTTACTCATCTTGGCCCCGCCGGAGATGATGAGGCCGTGCAGGCGCAGCCGGCGGAATGGCTCGGCGAAGGGCAGGTGGCCCAGGTCGTGCAGGGCCCTGGTCACGAACCGCGCGTAGAGGTGATGGCGGGTGGTGTGCTCCCGGCCGCCGGCGTACATGTCCACGGGCAGCATCTGCCGGGTCAGTTCCGGGTCCCAGGGCACATCGGCGCGGGCATATGACGGATAACGCAGGAAATACCAAGACGATTCAACAAATGTGTCCAGCACATCGGTCTCCCGCCGGG
This sequence comes from uncultured Actinomycetota bacterium, assembly GCA_963822485.1. Lineage (GTDB taxonomy): Bacteria > Actinomycetota > Actinomycetes > Streptosporangiales > Streptosporangiaceae > DASUBV01. Next base: position 575,386 of record CAWGHW010000037.1, on the reverse strand, counting down.
CCGGTCCGCCGCACCCCGGGCAGGTCGTATGCACGAAGCCGGGCACGGTGGCCAGCGGCGACAGGCCCGTGCCGGCGGGCCGGAAGTCGTCGATGTCCGGCAGTACCACCGGCAGCTCGGACTCGGGGACCGGCTGCTCGCCGCAGGCCTCGCAGTACACGATCGGGATGGGCGAGCCCCAGTAGCGCTGCCGGGACACCAGCCAGTCATGCAGCCGGTACTGGGTCGCGGGGCCGCCCAGGCCCAGCCCGGCCAGCCGGTCGGCGATCCGCTGGCGGGCGGCGGCGCTGGTCAGCCCGTCGAACTCGCCGGACCCGGTCAGCACGCCATCCCGCTCATCGGCGGCGTCCGGCTCGGCTGCCGCGGCCCCGGTGGCGGGCACGATCACGGTCCGGACCGGCAGGCCCAGCCGGCGGCGAACTCGTAGTCCCGCTGGTCGTGGGCCGGGACGCCCATGACCACCCCGGTGCCGTAGTCGGCCAGCACGTAGTCGGCCACCACCACCGGCAGCTCCTCGCCGGTCAGCGGGTGCGCGGCCCGGACGTCGGTGCGCACGCCCGGAGTTCCCCGGCCCGCGCTGGCCGGCCGGTCGGTGCCCAGCCGGGCAGCGCCTATCAGGCTCCGGGCTTGCGCGGCGTAGGCGCGGATCTCGTCGCCGTTGGCCGACGCTGCCGCCAGCTCCGCCACGACGGGATGCTCGGGCGCCACCGCGACGAACGTCACGCCGAGCAGGGTGTCGGCGCGGGTGGTGAACGCGGTCAGCTCACCCGGCGGCCCCGGCCACCCCTGCTGCAGCGCGAACGTCACCGACACCCCCGCCGATCGGCCGATCCACTCCTGCTGCAGGCGCTTGGACAGCTCCGGCCAGTCCAGCTCGGGCAGGGTGTCCAGCAGCACGTCGGCGTAGGCGGTGATGCGCAGGAACCACTGCTTCATGACCTTCGGCGTCACCAGCGTGCCGCAGCGCTCGCAGGCGTCGCCGTCGACCTGCTCGAAGGCCAGCACGGTCAGGCAGGACGGGCACCAGATGACCGGCGCCTCGCGGCGCACCGCCAGCCCGGCCCGGTACAGCTGGAGGAAGATCCACTGCGTCCAGTGGTAGTAGCGCGGGTCATCGGTGCGCAGCTCGCTGTCCCAGGTCCAGTTGGCGCCCACCCGCTCGAGCTGGCGGCGGTAATTGCGGGTGGCCCGGTCGGTCAGGACCTTCGGGTTCTCGCCGATCTTCAGCGCGAAGTTCTCGGTGTGGATGCCGAAGGAATCCCAGCCCATGGGCTGGTAAACCTGGCCGGCCGTTCATGGTGAGATACCGGCCCAGCGCATCCGCGCCGCAGTAGGTATACACGTGCCCGACGTGCAGGCCCTCCGCGGACGGATAGGGGAACTCGACCAGGTTGTAGAACTTGGCCGCCGGGTCGACCGCGCCGAGGTCGAAGTGCGCGGGCGGGTGTGCGTGCCACCGCTGGCGCCACTTCGCCTCGACGGCGCGGAAATCGTAGCCCATGCTGCGTCTTACCAGATCTGGCCGCCGCCGGGCGAGCGGTTTCCTGGCCACTGGCCTGCTAGGGATGCGCTACCCTGACTCCATGCGTTTCGCCCGGCTGCTCCTTAGCTAGCCGCGCCGACTTTCCTGCTCGTTGGCGCGGCTCTCCCTCCTGACCGGTATCGGCGGGGGGTTCTTTCTTTCTAGCAAGCAGCAGCCAGGCCGGGGCCGATCCGGACCTCACCACCTCGCGAGGAGTCATGACAGCCGCCGATAATGCGGACCGGTCGCACTACGATCCGCGTGCCGTCCAGGAGAAGTGGCAGCAGCGCTGGCCAGCGCTGGACCTGTTCCGGGCCAGCGACGACCCGGCCGACCCGCGGCCGCGGACCTACGTGCTCGACATGTTCCCCTACCCGTCGGGTGACCTGCACATGGGGCACGCCGAGGCGTACGCGATCGCGGACGCGATGGCGCGGTACTACGTCCAGCGCGGGCACAACGTGCTGCACCCCATCGGCTGGGACTCCTTCGGGCTGCCGGCCGAGAACGCGGCCATCCGGACCAACTCGCACCCGGCCGACTACACCTACCGGAACATCGAGACCCAGGCCGCCTCGTTCCGGCAGTACGCGCTGTCGTTCGACTGGAGCCGGCGGCTGCACACCAGCGACCCGGAGTACTACCGCTGGACCCAGTGGCTGTTCCTGCGCTTCTACGAGCGCGGCCTGGCCTACCGCAAGGACGGCTACGTCAACTGGTGCCCGGTCGACCAGACGGTGCTGGCCAACGAGCAGGTGGTCGCGGGCAAGTGCGAGCGGTGCGGCGCGGAGGTCATCCGCCGCACGCTGACCCAGTGGTACTTCAAGATCACCGAGTACGCGGACCGGCTGCTGGCGGACATGGAGCCGCTGGAGGGCCAGTGGCCCGACCGGATCCTGCTGATGCAGCGCAACTGGATCGGCCGCAGCCAGGGCGCCGAGGTCTCGTTCGTGATCGAGGGCCGCGACGAGCCGGTCACCGTGTTCACCACGCGCCCGGACACTCTGTACGGGGCGACGTTCTTCGTGGTCGCGGCGGACTCCCCGCTGGCCCGGGAGCTGTGCGCGCCCGAGCATCAGGGCGAGCTGGAGCGCTACCTGGACGACGTGCGCAAGCTGACCGACATCGAGCGCCAGTCGGCCGAGCGCGAGAAGACCGGCGTGTTCCTGGGCCGGTACGCGATCAACCCGGTCAACGGCGAGCGGATTCCGGTGTGGGCGGCCGACTACGTGCTGCCCGACTACGGCACCGGGGCCATCATGGCGGTGCCCGCGCACGACCAGCGGGACCTGGACTTCGCCCGCAAGTTCGGGCTGCCGGTGCAGATCGTCGTGGACACCGGTCTGCCCGACCCGGCGCAGACCGGGGTGGCCACGCCAGGCGAGGGCCAGCTGGTGAACTCCGGGCCGCTGGACGGGCTGGACAAGGCGGCGGCGATCGCGCGGATCATCGAGGTCCTGGCCGAGCGCGGCACGGGCCGGGGTGCGGTCAACTACCGGCTGCGTGACTGGCTGGTCTCGCGCCAGCGGTTCTGGGGCGCGCCGATCCCGATCGTCTACTGCGACGGCTGCGGCGAGGTCCCGGTGCCTGACGATCAGCTGCCGGTGCTGCTGCCCGACCTGCGCGGCCAGGACCTGGCGCCCAAGGGCGTGTCGCCGCTGGCCGGCGCGAGCGACTGGGTCGCTGCGGAGTGCCCCAAGTGCGGCGGACCCGCCCGGCGGGATACCGACACCATGGACACATTTGTTGATTCGTCCTGGTATTACCTGCGTTACTGTTCACCCGGCTTCGAGAGCGGGCCGTTCGAGGTCGATTCGGTCCGGCGCTGGGCCCCGATCGACCTGTATGTCGGCGGCGTGGAGCACGCCATCTTGCACCTGCTGTACAGCCGGTTCTTCACCAAGGTGCTGTACGACATGAAGATGGTGGACTTCGTCGAGCCGTTCACCGCCATGATGAACCAGGGCCAGGTGATCAACCACGGCAAGTCCATGTCGAAGTCCCTGGGCAACGGCGTGGACCTGGGCCAGCAGCTGGCCGCGCACGGCGTGGACGCGATCCGGCTGACGATGATCTTCGCCAGCCCGCCCGAGGACGACATCGACTGGGCCGACATGCGGCCGGAGGCGTCGGTCAAGTTCCTGGGCCGGGTGATGCGGGTAGCCGGCGATGTCGCGGCGGCGGGCACCCCGGCGGCGGACACGGCGGGCAGCGCAGAGCTGCGCAAGATCACCCACCGGACCATCGACGAGGTCACCCGGCTGATCCAGGCGACCCGGCTGAACGTGGCCGTCGCGCGCCTGATGGAGCTGGTCGGCGCGGCCCGCCGGGCCATCGACAGCGGCCCGGGCGCGGCCGACCCGGCCGTCCGCGAGGCGGCCGAGACGCTGGCCATCCTGCTGTCGCTGTTCGCGCCCTACACGGCCGAGGAGTGCTGGGAGACGCTGGGCCACGAGCCGTCAGTGGCCACCGCCGGCTGGCCGCAGGCCGACCCGTCGCTGCTGGTGGAGGACACCGTCACGTGCGTGGTCCAGGTGGACGGCAAGGTCCGGGACCGGCTGGAGATCCCGGCCGGGATCGGCGAGGACGAGCTGCGCGAGCTGGCGCTGGCCACCGACGGAGTCAGCCGCGCGCTGGCCGGGCGCGGGGTCCGCCGCGGTCATCGTCCGGCCGCCCAAGCTGGTCAACATCGTCTCGGCCTGAGCTCCAGCTCGGCCCAGACCGCTTTGCCCGGTTCGGCCTGGTACACGCCCCAGTTGCTGGTCATCATGTCCACGATGACGAACCCGAAGCCGGACTCATCCAGCGAGTCCGGCACGCGCGGCTGCGGCGGGCGGGGGTCGGTGTCGCGGACCTCGATCCGCAACCTGGACCCGGCGCAGGTCAGGCTCAGGACCAGGGCCGGCCCGCCGGCCTGGCCGTCGAGGTCATGCCGGGCGTGGCAGACCGCGTTGGCGACCAGTTCCGAGACCAGCAGTACCGCGTCGTCGGTGACCTCGCGCAGGCCCCAGTAGGCCAGCGTCCGCCGCACGGCGCTGCGCGCGACGCCGGCCGACTCGGCCTGCGGCGGCAGGGTGACCTGGCGCATGAGGCAGCTAGGATCCGCCTCCAGCACGCTTTGCATCGTCTCGGTAAGCCTTCCTGATCGCAGGTGCTCGTTGCCCGTTATCCCACCCTCGGTCATGCGGGCCTGCGCCGGCGACGGGAGAACTACCTGCTTAGGTACCTGTCCCCGGCCTGGCCAGCGGATTGCCGACCCGGACAACCGGGCAGATATGTTCGTAGATCGGGGGGCCGGTCAGTCTCATGACGCTCGCCGCGCCGGGGGACCCGGCCGGCGGTGAGCCAACGGGGGGCTATGGCAGTTGCCGCGCGGGGCAGGGCGGGAAACCTGCCTCTGGAGCTGAGCAGCTTCGTCGGCCGCCGTCACGAGGTGGCCGAGGCGAAGCGGACGCTGGCTGCCTCCCGCCTGCTCACCCTCATCGGCGTGGGCGGGGTGGGCAAGACCCGGCTGGCGCTGCGGACGGCGGCCGAGGTCCAGCGGGCCTTCGACGACGGGGTGTGGCTGGTCGAGCTGGACCAGCTGCACGATCCGGCCCTGGTGGTCCACGCCATCGCCGCCACCCTCGGGCTGGGCGAGCAGCCAGGCCAGCCCACGCTCACGTCGCTGACCGAGTACCTGGCCCGGCGGCGGCTGCTGCTGGTGCTGGACAACTGCGAGCACCTGGTCGAGGCCTGCGCGGCGCTGACCGAGGCGGTCCTGCAGGCCGCGCCCGACGTGCGCGTGCTGGCGACCAGCCGCGAGCCGCTGGGCATGCGCGGGGAGGCGACCCAGCTGGTGCTCCCGCTCACCGTCCCCGATCCGCAGCAACACCACGCCAGCACGGAGCTGTCCGGGTATGAGGCGGTCAGCCTGTTCGCGGACCGGGCCGCGGCGGTCTTGTCCGGGTTTGAGGTAGACGGCGGCAATCAGGACGCGGTGGTCGAGATCTGCGACCGGCTCGACGGGCTGCCGCTGGCCATCGAGCTGGCCGTGGTCCGGCTGCGGGCGCTGTCCCCCCAGCAGCTCGCGCAGCGGCTGTCCGACCGGTACCGGCTGCTGAGCACCGAGCTGCGCGGGGCGCCGACCCGCCAGCAGACGCTCCGCTCGTGCATCGAGTGGAGCTACGACCTGTGCTCGGCCACGGAGCGGCTGCTGTGGGCCAGGGCCTCAGTGTTCGCGGGTGGCTTCGAGCTGGACGCGGCGGAAGAGATCTGCGCCGGCGACGGCCTGGCTCCCGAGGACCTGCTGGACGTGGTGACCGCCCTGGTCGGCAAGTCCATCCTGACCCGGGACGAGCACCGCGCCGTGGTCCGGTACCGGCTGCTGGAGACCATGCGCGAGTTCGGCCAGGACAAGCTGGGCGAGACGGGCCAGCGCCCGGTCCTGCGCGAGCGGCATATGCGCTGGTATGAGCAGCTGGTCCGGCAGGCCGAGGCGGACTGGGTCAGCCCGCGCCAGGTGGCCTGGTTCGGCCGGCTGGACCGCGAGCACGCCAACGTGCAGCTGGCCCTGGACCACTGCCTCACCGAGCCGGTCCAGGTGGAGCCGGCCCTGCGGATCCTCGTGGCGCTGTACCACTTCTACTGGTGGGGCCGGTCCTGGGGCCGGGAGGGCCGGCACTGGTTCGGCCAGGCCCTGGCCCACCCCGCGCAGCCCTCGCCCATCCGGGCCATGGCCCTGCTGGCCGACAGCTCGCTGGCCCAGGCGGACGGCGACGTCGAGCCGGCCCGGCGGCGGACCGACGAGGGCTGCGCGCTGGCGGAAAAGCTGGGCGACACCGGCAGCCGGGCCTTCGGCCGCTACGTCGCCGGGTCGGCCGAGCTGTACCGCGGCGACATCACCGGCGCGATCGTGACCTGCGAGGAAGGACTGGCCGCGCTGGCGCCGGGGACCTACCTCACCGTCCGGCTCAACCTGCTGCTCATCCTGGCCATCGCGGCCGGGGTGGCCGGCGACGAGCAGCGGGCCACGGCCTGGCACAAGGAGATGCTGGCCATCAGCGAGCCCGCCGGGGAGTGCTTCCACCGGGCCTACGCGCTATGGGCGCTCGGCCTGCTGGCGCTGCGCCAGGGTGACCTGGACCGGGCGGCCGGCCTGCAGCACGAGGCCCTGCGGCTGCGCCGCGGTCTGCGGGAGCTCACCGGGACCGGCTGGAGCATGGAGTCGCTGTCCTGGGTCGAGGCGGCCGCCGGGCAGACCGAGCGGGCCGCGGCGCTGCTGGGGGCGGCCGACCGGCTGTGGCAGACCATCGGCCGGCCGGTCCAGTCCTACCAGCACCTGGTGCCCTACCACGACGCCTGCGAGCAGGCCGCCCGGCAGGCCCTGGGCGACCAGCGGTTCCAGGCCGCCTGGCAGCGCGGCCGGGGCCTGAGCACCGACGACGCGATCGCCTTCGCCCTCGACGAGAAGCCGCGCCCGGTGTCCGCCCGGGTCGCCGGCGGGGCCGCGCTCACCCGCCGGGAGCGGGAGGTCGCGGGCCTGGTCGCCGAGGGCCTGACCAACAAGGACATTGCCGCCCGGCTGGTCATCGCGCAGCGTACGGCCGAAGGGCACGTGGAGCGGATCCTGGTCAAGCTCGGCTTCTCCTCCCGCGCGCAGCTCGCCTCCTGGTTCGCGACTCAGTCGCCCGGCCAGGACCCAGAGCCCGGCAGCCCGGCCCGGGAGGCCCGGAAGGCCCGGACCCGGGCGGCAGAGTCGGGCTAATGTGGCGCGGTGGTCAGCTACGAATGGCGCGGTTCATTCCGTGATAACGAGGTCAGCGCGCTGCACGCCGAGGCGTTCGGGCATCCGCCGGATGACGACGACTGGCTGACCCAGCTCGGGCGGCACAGCCTGGGCTGGGTGTGCGCGCGGGAGTCCGGCCGCCTGGTCGGCTTCGTCAACGTGGCCTGGGACGGCGGCGAGCACGCGTTCATCCTGGACACTATGGTGTCGGCCGCGGCCCAGCACCGCGGCGTGGGCACGCGGCTGGTCGAGGTCGCCACGCAGAACGCGCGCGCCTCGGGATGCACCTGGCTGCATGTCGACTTCGAGGCCGGGCTAGAGCCGTTTTACCTGGGCAGCTGCGGGTTCCGGCCGACCGCGGCCGGGGTCATCGCGCTGGGCGGGCCGCCCAGCTGAGGCTGGGCGGACCAGCAAGCTTGAGCTAAGGAGCGCTGGATGAGCAGCATGGTCACCGACATCACCGTGCCGGGGCGGCCGGAGGTGCAGGAGGTCTCCGGCGGGATCTACGCCTACGTCCAGCCCGACGGCACCTGGTGGATTAACAACACCGGGTTCCTGGTCGGCCCCCAGGGCGTGATCAGCATCGACACCTGCTCCACCCAGCGCCGCACCCAGGCCTACCGCGACGCCATCGCCGCCGTCACCGGGGCCCCCGTACGCACCGTGATCAACACCCACCACCACGGCGACCACACCTTCGGCAACTGCCTGTTCCCCGGCGCGTCGATCATCGGCCACGAGCTGGCCAGGGCCGAGGCCATCGCCTTCGGGCCGCCGCGCGAGCTGCCGTTCTGGGACGGCCCCGACTGGGGCGACCTCCAGCTCGACCCGCCCTTCGTGACCTTCACCGACGAGATCGCCGTGCACGCCGGCGACCTGCGCGCCCAGGTCCGCCATGTCGGCACGGCCGCGCACACGACCAACGACTCGATCGTGTGGATCCCCGAGCGGTCCGTGCTGTTCTGCGGCGACCTGGTCTTCAACGGCGGCACGCCGTTCCTGCTGATGGGCTCGGTGGCGGGCGCCGTCCAGGTGCTGGAGGAGGTGGTCGCGCCGCTGGCCGCGCGGACCATCGTGCCCGGCCACGGCCCGGTGTTCAGCGGCACCGGCCCCATCGACGCGACGCTGGACTACCTCAGGTTCGTGCTGGACCTGGCGGAGGGGGCGCGGGCGGCCGGGCTGGCCCCGCTGGAGGCCGCCCGCCAGGCCGACCTGGGCCGGTTCGCGGACTGGCCCGACGCGGAGCGGCTCGTGGGCAACCTGCACCGCGCGATGGCCGAACTGGGCGGCACGCCGTGCGGCGGCCCGATCGACATCATCACGGCGCTGGCCGACATGGTGACCTACAACGGCGGCGCGCCGCTGACCTGCCGGGCCTGACCCTGCCGGGCCTGATCCTGCCCGGCCTGACCTCGACGAGCAGTTCGAGCTCGGGCTCGGCTTCCTGCTCGACGGCGTCGCCACCCGGCTGCCGGGCTGACCCCAGGCTGATCGAGGCTGATCCCGGGACGGGCTAGCTGCCGCCCTTGCCGCTGCCGCCACCGCTGCCGCCGCCACTACCGCCGCCGTCATGGCCGCCACCCCCGCCGCCGCGGCCACTCCCGCCCCGGCCATTCCCGCCGCGGCCGCCGCCGTGGTCGTCGCCCCCGCCGCCGGTGCTGATCACCCGGTGCGGGATCCCGCTGGCGCACGTCACCGTCACCGTCTGCTCCGCGCTGCCGGACCTGAACCGGATCCACGCGGCCGGCGCCGGCCCCTGGAGATAGCCGTCGGCCTGATAACCCGGCGTGGTGATCGCCCACGTCGTCAGCGTGGCCAGCCCGGCTGAGCACGACGCCGAGACGCTGCCGGCTGGTGTCGGGAAGGTGACCCGCCGCGCCGGCGACGACCCGGGCGAGGACCCCGGATGCGGCCGCGTGCCGTGCTGCGGCGGCCCGGAGCCCGGCGGGGTCGTGACCGTCCGCTGCGCGGCCAGCCGCTGCGCCACCTGCGCCTGCGTGAGCGGCGCGGTGCTGCCGCCGAACAGGTCGGCGCCCAGCATGCTGATCGCCACGGCGGCCCCGGCGGCCGCCAGCGCCGCGCCCGCCAGCCAGGTCACCGCCCAGGCGATCCGCTTCCTCATCACCCCACTGTGCCGCGTCGCCGACGCGGCCGGGTTAACGAACTCCTAAGACAACCCTTACGAACGCCTCGATACGCCGCATGGCGGCCGGTCTCGGATACGTTCATGGCATGCCGAAGGTGCTGATCGTCGAGGACGACCCGACGATCCGCGCCGCGGTCACCCGGACGCTGACCGGCCAGGGCTATGCGGTGGCGACCGCGCACACCGCGATGAGCGGGCTGCACCTGGCCGTGTCCGAGCACCCCGACGTGGTCGTGCTCGACCTCGGCCTGCCCGACCTGGACGGCCGCGAGGTGCTGCGGATGATCAGGGCGGTCTCGGCCGTGCCGATCATCGTGGCGACCGCGCGCAGCGCCGAGACCGAGATCATCAGGGCGCTGGACGCGGGCGCCGACGACTACGTGGTCAAGCCTTACGGCGGGGCCCAGCTGGACGCCAGGATCCGGGCCGTGCTGCGCCGGTCCGCCGAGCCGGACGCCGACGCCGCGCTGGTGGTCGGCGGGCTGCGCGTGGACCGGCGGGCGCGGCAGGCGTTCCTGGACGGCGCGGCGCTCGACCTGACCCCGCGCGAGTTTGACCTGCTGCACTACCTGGCCGAGCGGGCCGGGGCCGTGGTGACCAAGCAGGAACTGCTCGTCGAGGTCTGGCAGCAGCCCTACGGCGGCGCGGACAAGAGCGTCGACGTGCACCTGTCCTGGCTGCGCCGCAAGCTGGGCGAGACCGCGCAGCAGCCGCGATACCTGCACACCGTGCGCCGGGTCGGAGTCCGGCTGGCCGCGCCCGCGCCCGCGCCCGCGCCCGCTCCCGTGCCGGAGCCGCGGCCGCCGGAGCCGCCGGAATCGCCGGCGGAGCGAGGCTGATGCGGCGACGGCTCGCGCTGCTGGTCTCGGCGACTATGGCGCTGGTCCTGATCGCGTTCGTGGTCCCGCTGGCCGTGGTGCTGCGCGTGCTGGCCGCCGACCGCGCCATGACCGCGGCGACCAGCGAGGCTCAGCAGATCAGCGCGATCATCGCCACCGCGCCGTCGGCCGCCGAGCTGCGGGCCAGCGTGGGCCAGCTGATCAGCGTGGACGGCCGGCCCGCGAGCGTCTTCCTGGCCGACGGCACCGTGCTGGGCGAGCAGGCGCCGCGCAGCCCGGCGGTCCGGCTGGCGCAGGCCGGCAACAGCCTGACCGCCGCGGCCCCCGGCGGGCGCGAGGTGCTGGCCGCGGTCGGCGGGCTCACCGGCGGCACGATCGTGGTCCGGGTGTTCGTCAGCGACGCGGAGCTGAGCCGGGGCGTGACCAGGGCGTGGCTGATCCTGGCCGGGTTCGGCCTGGTGCTGCTCGCGCTGGGCGTGGCGGCGGCGGACCGGCTCGTCGGCACGGTGACCCGGCCGATCGGCGAGCTGGCGCTGGTGTCGCACCGGCTGGCGGCCGGCGAGCTGGAGGCCAGGGCGGGCCCGCAGGGGCCGCGGGAGGTGCGCGAGGTCGCCCGCGGCCTGAACCACCTGGCGGGCCGGATCCGGGACCTGATCTGGCAGGAGCGCGAGTCGGTCGCCGACCTGTCCCACCGGCTGCGCACCCCGCTCACCGCGCTGCGGCTGGAGGCCGAAGCGGTGCCCGACCCGGCGGGCCGGCTGACGGCCCAGGTGCAGGCGCTGGAGAACGCGGTGACCTCGCTGATCGAGAGCGCCCGGCTGCGCACCGGCGGGCCGGGCAGCTGCGATGCGGCGCAGGTGACCGGCGAGCGGGTCGCGTTCTGGTCGGTGCTGGCCGACGACCAGGGCCGAAGGATGGCCGTCGACCTGGCGCCGGGCCCGGTGCCGGTCGGGGTAGCCGGCCCGGATCTGGCCGCGTGCCTGGACGCGCTGCTGGGCAACGTGTTCGCGCATACCCCTGAGGGCACGCCCTTCGCGGTGCGGCTGACCGCCCGGCCGGCCGAAGGGGCGACGGTGACCGTCGAGGACGAGGGACCTGGCTTCCCGGCCGGCGACCCGGTACGGCGCGGTGCCAGCGGCGGCGGCTCCACCGGGCTGGGCCTGGACATCGCCCGGCAGGCGGCCGAGGCCTCCGGCGGCTCGCTGTCGGTCCGCACCGCGGGCGGCGGCGGGCAGGTCGTCGTTGAGCTGGGCCCGCCGCTTTAGCCGGTCCTTAGGGTTCGCGCAGCGCCGTGCTATCGGGCCGGGCGGCAGAGTGCTGGCATCGGGAATCCGAGCGAGGGAGAACCAGCACATGCGCAAGGCAGCAGGCTTCGGCATCGGGATGGGCACGGTCGCGGTCCTGGCCGCCGTCTCCGCGGGCGTGGCGACGGCATCGACCGCCGCCCCGCGGCAGGCCAGCGTCCAGGCCGCCGCCGTCACGACGGCGACTCACCACATCACCAGGGCCCAGGCGGCGGCGATCGCCAGGGCGAAGGTGCCGCACGGCAAGGTCATCGAGATCGAGTCCGAGGAGCGGCACGACCGGGCCGTCTGGCAGGTCCAGCTGGCCACCCCGCGCGGCCGCGTGGTGGTGGACGTGGACAAGAAGACGGGCGCGGCGGTCATCGTGCGCCGCGATGGCCACGGTGACGGCGACCAGCACGGGCGTGACGACCGCGGGCGCGATGATCATGGCCGCGGTGACCGGCACGACCGCGGTGACCGGCACGACCACGACGGCGACCACCGGGGCCAGGGCCGCTAAAAACCCGTGCCGGACGGCTTTTCCCCGGCCGTTCGCGCACTCCCCGGCGCCCGCGAATGCCCCCATCTCGGGCGCCGGGGCTCAGCCCTGCCCGCCGGATTTCCTGGTCCGGGCCGGTGACGATCTCCACCCGCCCTCCACCTCGAACCCACGCTAAACGCTCCTGCCTGACCTTGCCTGAGGAGAACGGGGAGTAATCAGCGGGGTCAGTAATCAAGGCCATCACGGGGGGCGGCATGACGCAGACAGCCAGTCACGGCATCGACGGGCTACGCACGGTGACGGACGGGACGGTAATCGTGCCCGGCGAGCCCGACTTCGACGACGCGCGGCGGGTCTGGAACGCCGAGATCGACAAGCGGCCCGCGGTGATAGCCCGCTGTGACTCGGCGCGCGACGTCTCCGCCGCGATCGGCTTCGCCCGCGAGCACGGGCTCGAGGTCGCCGTGCGCGGCGGCGCCCACAACTCCGCTGGCACCGCCACCTGCGACGGCGGGGTCATGATCGACCTGACCTCGATGTCCGGCGTGACCGTCGACCCGGTGGCCGGTAGGGCCGAGGCGGGCGGCGGCGCGCTGCTGGCCGACCTGGACGCGGCCGCCCAGGAGCACGGCCTGGCCGTGCCCGCCGGCCTGATCAGCCACACCGGCATCGGCGGGCTGACGCTGGGCGGCGGCATGGGCTGGCTGACCCGCAAGTTCGGCCTCACCATCGACAACCTGGCCAGCGCCGAGGTGGTCACCGCTGACGGGCGGATCCGCCGGGCGTCCGCCGCCGAGCATCCCGACCTGTTCTGGGCCATCCGGGGCGGCGGGGGCAACTTCGGCGTGGTCACCAGCTTCGACTTCCGGCTGCACCGGGTCGACCCGACCGTGCAGTTCGGGCTGTTCTTCTGGGGCCTGGACCAGGGCCCCGAGGTGATGCGGCTGGCCCGCGAGCTCATCCCCGCGCTGCCGCCCGACCTGGCCGTGGTCACGGCCGCGGTGAACGCGCCGCCGGCGCCGTTCGTGCCGCCGCAGTACCAGCTCACCCCCGGCTATGCGCTGCTGCTGACCGGGTTCGGGTCCCCGGACGGGTCTCCCGACGCCGAGCACGCCGCCGCCGTGGAGCAGATCCGCCGCCGGCTGCCGCCGTTGTTCGACCTGGTCACGCCCATGCCCTACGTCGCCCTCCAGCAGCTGCTGGACGAGGCTAACGCCTGGGGCGTGTACGCCTACGAGAAGGGCGCCTACCTCGAGGAGCTGACCGACGACGTCATCGACGTGGTCACATCGCACGTCGAGCGCAAGGCCACGCCCATGTCCGCGGTGCTGCTCTACCGCCTCGACGGCGCCTACAGCGAGGTCGCGGACGGCGAGACCGCGTTCAGCGGCGGGCGCTCGCCCCGGTACGCCGCCTTCATCCTCGGCGTCGCGCCCGAGGCCGGGCAGCTGCCCGCGGCCCGCGGCTGGGTCCGCGAGTTCTGGTCCGCGCTGGCCCCGCACGCCGTCAGCGGCGGCGACGGCTATGTCAACGGCACCGCCGAGTACGCCGACGACCGCGTCCGGGGCAGCTACGGCACGGCCAAGTACGAGCGCCTGGCCCGGATCAAGGCCGAGTACGACCCGGACAATGTCTTCCACCTCAACGCCAACATCCGCCCCGCCTGACGGCAGCTGGCCCGGCGGGCCGACCCTCTTTTGGATCCCTAACAAGGGTGGCCCGAGCTTAACCACTGCCACCCTCAGTGCCGTCCGGGCTAACCCATTTCGGGATCAAGCGGCCGGCCCGTAAAGTCATCCGCATCGCCGCGCCGGGGGACTGCCCGGCGCGCGCTGCGCGGTGACAGGGGTGAGGTCATGGCCGTCGAGGACGCGCCCGGGCCGCTCCTCGGTGCGGGCCGGACCGCCGACGTCTACGCGCTCGGTCCGGACCGGGTCCTGCGCCGTTACCGGACCGGGCAAGACACCCAGCGCGAGGCCGACGTCATGACCTACCTGGCCGGGGCAGGCTTCCCCGTGCCCCGGGTCTACGACGCCAGCGGTCCCGACCTGGTCATGGAGCGGCTCCAGGGCCGCGACATGCTGGCTGACCTGGCTAGCCGGCCGTGGCTGGTCCGCCGCCACGCCAGGGCCCTGGCCGGGCTGCACGACCGGCTGCACCAGATCACCGCGCCGCCGTCGCTGCCGCAGCGGTACGGCTCCGGCGACCGGGTCCTGCACCTGGACCTGCACCCCGGCAACGTCATGCTGACGCCGTCCGGCCCGGTGGTCATCGACTGGACCGGTGCCGCCTCCGGAGCGCCGGCCGTGGACGTGGCCATGGTTCAGGTGATCATCGCCACCTCCGACGTCGATGCGCTGCCGCGCCGGGTGCGGCCCGCTGTCTCGGCCCTGCGGTCCGTGCTGCTGCGCCAGTACCTGGCCGCCGTGCACGACGACCCGGCGCCGGTGCTGGCCCGGGTGGCCAGGGCCCGGATGGCCGACCCGAACGTCCGGCCCGCCGAGATCCGCCGCCTGGAGGAGATCGCCGACCGGGCCGAGCAGCGGGTCGCCGAGGCCTGATCTCGCCCGCGGCCAGGGCCGGCGGGCTCCCGGCGGGTCAGGTCGTGGCCAGCCGGGCCAGCAGGTCGTCCACCAGGTCGCCCGGCTCGGCGTGGCCCTTGCCGTCCCTGGCCAGGTGCCCGGACAGGGCCAGGTCGGCCGCGCCGTGGGCCAGGGCCTGGAGCAGCGCCGTCATCCGGTCCGGATCCCCGGCCGGCAGGTCGCCGCTGTCCTGTGCCGCCTGGACCACGCCGACCAGCAGGGACCGCGCCTCGTGGGCCGCCTGGCCCAGCTCAGCCGAGTCCGTCCGCCAGGGGCCGTAGATGAGCCGGAACATCTGCGGATGCGCCATCGCCCGGCTGACGTAGGCGTGCAGGATCAGCCGGAGCGCCTCTGCGGCCGGGCGGCCGTCCGACAGGCCCTGCACGGTCTGGCGATTTTCCCGGAGCTGGGCCGCCGCCACCGCCGCGAGCAGGTCTTCCTTGTCCGCGAAGTGCTTATACGGGGCGTTGTGCGACACCCCTGCCCGGTGGCCGACCTCCCGGAGCGTGACGGCGCTGGGCCCGCCCTCCTCCAGCAAGCTGGTCGCCACCTCCACGAGGCGCTCCCGCGTTGACGTCATCGTCACCATCCACGTCCGCTGCCGGGGTAGTGCCCGATGGTTGACAGTGTCAACCACCAGATTCTAAGGTTGACGGTGTCAACCTAGGGGAGTGCACATGGCGTACGCTAGCCCAGATCCGCTGACCTTCTCCGCTGGCCGCCTGGCGGGCAAGGTCGTGTTCGTCACCGGCGCCTCGAGCGGCATCGGCGCGGCGGCCGTCCGCCGGTTCGCCGCCGAGGGCGCGCTCGTCGCCGCGGCCGCCCGCCGAGCCGACCGGCTGGATCAGGTCGTCTCCGACGTACGGGCGGCGGGCGGCGACGCGCTGGCGGTGGCCTGTGATGTCACCGACGAGAAGTCGGTCAGCGAGGCCGTCGACGTCACCGTCCGGGCTTTCGGCCGCCTGGACGGGGCGTTCAACAATGCCGGGGAGGGCGGCGGCCAGATGCCGCTGCACGAGATCGACACCGGCAAGTTCGACTCGGTGATCGCGACCAACCTGCGCGGCCCGTTCCTGTGCCTGAAGTACCAGATCCCGCATCTGATCGACGCCGGCGGCGGGTCGATCGTGCTGACCTCGTCGATCGGCGGGCTGGTCGGCGGCCAGCGCAACTCCGACTACGCCGCCAGCAAGTGGGGCCTGGCCGGCCTGGTGCGATGCGCCGCGCTGGACTACGCGCCCAGCAATATCCGTGTCAACGCCATCGCACCCGGCCCGACCCGGTCGGAGATGTTCGACCGCTGGATGCATACCGAGCAGATGCGGGAGCGGATGGCGTCTTACGCTCCGCTGAACTACATCGCCCACCCCGACGACATGGCCCGCGCGGCCCTGTTCCTGCTCAGCGAGGAAGCCAGGTGGACCACCGGGATCGTGTTCCCCTGCGAGGGCGGCATGAGCGTGGGTCGTTCCGGCTGACTGGCGCGGCCCGGCCCGCGTTCTGCCGGGCGGAGGGCGGACTTACCGCCGCCCTCCGCTGGCGCGAACCGCGAGCCCGGAGGCCAGGCCCTGCCGGAGGTCAGGCCTGGCCCCCGAGACTTATCGCCTGAGTTCGGTGATCAGACCTTGCGCAGCACCGCGACGACCTTGCCCAGGATCTCGGCCTCGTCGCCCAGGATCGGCGTGTACGCCGGGTTGTGCGGCATCAGCCAGACATGGTCGGTCGCGCGCTTGAAGGTCTTCACCGTGGCCTCGCCGTCGATCATGGCCGCGACGATGTCGCCGTTCTCGGCGACCGGCTGCTGCCGTACCACGACCCAGTCGCCGTCGGCGATCGCGGCGTTGATCATTGAGTCACCAACGACGTTGAGCAGGAACAGCGTCCCCTCGCCGACCAGCTGCCGGGGCAGCGGGAAGATCTCCTCAATCCGCTCCTCGGCCAGGATCGGGCCACCGGCGGCGATCCGGCCGACCAGCGGCACGTACGCGGCCTCCTGCGAGGTGATGTCCATCGCCGGCTCATCGACTTCCGCCTCCGGGCGGACCGCGGGGTGGCCCGGCAGCCGGACTTCCACGGTGCGCGGGCGGCCCGCGTCGCGGCGCAGGTAACCCTTGTTCTGCAACGTGGACAGCTGGTACGAGACGCTGGACGTGCTCGTCAGGCCGACCGCCTCGCCGATCTCCCGCATCGAGGGCGGGTAGCCGCGGCGCTGGACCGAGTCCCGGATGACCTGAAGCACCTTGCGCTGGCGCCAGGTCAGCACATGGTCCGGATCTGGCTTATCCGGAATGTCGGCAACAATGGGCGGCACCGAGCCCTTGGGCTTACGGCCCGGCCTTCCTCGCGGCTTAGTAACGGCAGCCGTGTCATTGCCGGCGGATCTCGCGTCGTCATCGACGGTCGAAGCCACCCGCGTCCTTCCGTCATCCGTTGCGTCGCTCATCATCGGGCCTCCGGGCTCCGTGTTGTCGTCGATGCCGACGCTAGCGGTTGCGGTCGCTGATCTCAAACATCTGTTCGACCGACCTGAAAGTGTCGGACCCTTGCGATAGAAACTCTACCGTATCTTCGTTCGATCGAACGAGAATGCGATAGAACAGAGATACGATCGAACAGCATTTCGGCTAGACAGTCATTCCGGGGAGCGGGCCGCATCCGAGGGAGGCCAGTGATGACAGCTCTGAGCATTGCCGAGGCGGAGCGGCGGGCTGCGGCGAACCCGCAGGTCAGCAGGGCTCGCCGCCGCGGGATCGGCGCCGAGGGGGACCTGGCCAGCGTGACCTGGCTGACCGGCGCGGGCCGGCGCAAATGCGAGGCCGATCCGGAAATCTCCCGCCGTGCCGGCGTGTCGCGCGCCGCCGGCGTGTCGCGCCGTGCCGCCGCGCCGGCCCCCGCCGGCGTGTCGCGCGCCAGCCAGCCGGCTCCGGCGGGCGTGTCGCGCCGGGCCGGGGTGCCCGGCCGGACCGAGGTCCAGCGCCGGCCCGCGGACCTGGCGGCTGGTAACGGGGCGCGGGTCGCGCCGGGGCCGGCGCGGCTGACGGCGCGCGGGCGAGCGGTGGTGGCCGGCCTGGCTGCCGCGGTGGCGGTGTTCGTCTGCTCGCTGCTGGCGGCGGGCGGGGCGGCAGCGGCCAGCCACGGCTCACCGGGGGCGGGGTACGGGGGGATGCACCAGGTCGTGGTCAAGCCGGGCCAGACCCTGTGGTCCATCGCGAGCGCCACCGAGCCGGCGGCCGACCCGCAGTCCGTGATCCAGCAGATCGTGACGGCCAACTCGCTGCCCGGCGCCACCATCCATGCGGGTCAGGTCCTGTGGGTGCCCAGGGGCTGACTCAGCCCGCCGCTGGCCCCCGCGACACGCACGCGGGTGCGCCGCGACACGCTCGCGGGCGCCCCGCGACACGCCGGCGCCCGGCCGGGATGCCCGGCCGGGTCGGCTCCGGACGGCGGGCGCTACCTGCGGCTTTTTCTCGTGGCGACAACCACTTGCGTCAGCGCGTAGGCTGGACCACAATATCTAGTAGTTACACGCCTGTAGTTTTCCTATAGTTTGTGCCTACGGGGCAGATGTCCCGGTGCGAAAGGGGGTGATCGCATGTACTGCCCGTACTGCCGGCACTCGGATAGCCGGGTCATCGACAGCCGCACGGCCGACGACGGCGCGGCGATTCGCCGGCGGCGGTCATGCCCCGCGTGCGGGCGGCGGTTCACCACCCAGGAGACGGTGATCCTCACGGTCGGCAAGCGCAGCGGCGTCACCGAGCCCTTTAACCGGGACAAGATCGTCAGCGGCGTGCGCCGGGCCTGCCAGGGCCGCCCCGTCACTGAGCACCAGCTGGCCGTGCTGGCCCAGCAGGTGGAGGACGCCATCCGCAGCCGGGGCAGCGGCGAGATCCCCTCGCATGAGGTCGGACTGGCCATCCTGGGCCCGCTGCGGGAGCTGGACGAGGTCGCGTACCTCAGGTTCGCCTCCGTCTACCGGGGCTTCGAGTCACTGAGCGACTTCGAGGATGAGATCTCGGCGCTGCGCGCCGAGCACCCGGCCGGCTGGCGGCCAGCGGATGACGAGCCGCTGGCGCGCGCGGCGGCGCCGCCGGAGCCAGGGGAGCGCCCAGCCCCGGCGGACGGGCCTGTGCCCTCGCCGAACGGGCACCACAAGCCAGCCCGCTAGCCGGGCGGAGTTTCATAAAACATCGGGAGAGGACCTGTACAGGTCCGCGATGGGGTCCACGCGGATACCCGAAGGGGGCAGAACATGACCGAGACGACGAGCGGGTCAGCGCGCGCGGGCAAGGGCGCCAAGAAGGGGCTCGCCATGCGCCGCATCTACACCCGCGACGGCGTGCATCCCTATGACGAGATCAGCTGGGAACGCCGCGACGTCGTCATGACCAACTGGCGGGACGGCTCGGTCAACTTCGAGCAGCGCGGAGTCGAGTTCCCGGACTTCTGGTCGGTCAACGCCGCGAACATCGTCACGACCAAGTACTTCCGCGGCGCCGTCGGCACCGCGCAGCGCGAGTGGAGCCTCAAGCAGCTGATCGACCGGGTGGTCGGCACCTATACCCGGGCCGGCCGCGAGTTCGGGTACTTCGCCAGCCCGGCCGACGCCGAGATCTTCGAGCATGAGCTGACCTACGCCCTCGTCCACCAGGTGTTCAGCTTCAACTCTCCCGTCTGGTTCAACGTCGGCACCGCGTCCCCTCAGCAGGTCTCCGCCTGCCAGCCCTACGACTCGCTGGTCAGCACCCCCGACGGCCTGGTTCCCATCGGCCAGCTGGTCAAGGAGAACGCCGTCGGCATGAAGGTGCACGACGCGCACGGCCTGACCCGGATCCTCGCCACCAAGGCCAACGGGGTCAAGGAGGTCCTGCGCCTGCACACCAGCGAGGACTACTCGCTGGACGTCACCCCGGACCACCTGGTGTGGCGGGCCGCCGACCTGGAGACCGGCGAGTTCACCGTGGCCGGATTCATCCTGCCCGGCGATTCGCTGCTGCACGTGGACCCCGAGGTCGGCGGCACCGACCGGCACCTGGTCCAGGTCACCCGGATCGAGCGGCTCGGCGAGATGGAGGTCTATGACATCCAGACCGAGAGCGGCGAGTACCTGTCGGGCAGCGTCCGGGTGCACAACTGCTTCATCCTGGCCGTCGACGACACCATGGACGCGATCCTGGACTGGTACCGCGAGGAGGGCCTGATCTTCAAGGGCGGCTCCGGCGCCGGCGTCAACCTGTCCCGGATCCGGTCCAGCCGGGAGCTGCTGTCCTCCGGCGGCACCGCCAGCGGCCCGGTCTCGTTCATGCGCGGTGCCGACGCCTCGGCCGGGACGATCAAGTCGGGCGGCGCCACCCGCCGGGCGGCCAAGATGGTCGTCCTGGACGTCGATCACCCCGACGTCGAGGAGTTCATCGAGACCAAGGCCAAGGAAGAAGCGAAGGTCCGCGTTCTGCGCGACGCCGGGTTCGACATGGACCTGGGCGGCAAGGACATCGTCAGCGTCCAGTACCAGAACGCCAACAACTCGGTGCGGGTGTCCGACGAGTTCATGCACGCGGTGCAGGCCGGCGGCGACTTCAGCCTCAACGCCCGTACCACGGGCGAGCCGATCCGCAAGGTCGACGCGAAGGGCCTGTTCCGCAAGATGGCCCAGGCGGCCTGGGACTGCGCCGACCCCGGCATCCAGTACGACGGGACCATCAACGGCTGGCACACCTGCCCCGAGTCGGGCCGGATCACGGCGTCTAATCCATGCAGTGAGTATGTCCACCTCGACAACTCCTCGTGCAACCTGGCCAGCATCAACCTGCTGAAGTTCCTGCGCGACGACGACACGTTCGACGCCCAGCGGTTCCGCGATGTCAGCGAGCTGGTCATCACCGCGATGGACATCTCCATCTGCTTCGCCGACTTCCCGACCGACAAGATCGCCCAGACCACCCGCGCCTACCGGCAGCTCGGCATCGGCTACGCCAACCTGGGCGCGCTGCTGATGGCTACCGGCCACGCTTACGACTCCGACGGCGGCCGGGCCATCGCCGCCGCGATCACGTCGCTGATGACGGGCACCGCCTACCGGCGCTCGGCCGAGCTGGCCGCCGTCGTGGGCCCCTACGACGGCTACGCCCGCAACGCGACCGCGCACAAGCGCGTGATGAGCAAGCACGCCGAGGCCAGCACCCAGATCCGCACCCTGGGCGGCATGGACAACGACATCCTCGCCCTGGCCAACAAGACCTGGCGGGACTGCCTCAAGCTCGGTGAGGCAAATGGGTACCGAAACGCCCAGGCCAGCCTGCTCGCGCCTACCGGCTGCCTGACCGGAGACGACACTCTGATCACCACGGACCGCGGTCTTGTCCGCCTGGCGGAGATCGGCGACATCTACGGGGATCGCTGGCAGGATCTTGACCTCACCGTGTCGACGGACGAGGGTCCGCGCCGCGCGACGAAGTTCTTCATCAATGGCGAGGAGCCGACCCGTCGCATCCGCACCGAGGGCGGATATCAGATCCAGGGCACGCTGACGCACCGCGTCAAGGTGGTCGATGAGACCACCGGCGACTGGGCGTGGAAGCGCCTGGCCGATGTGACCCCCCGTGACCTGCTGCCGATGCAGCTGGGCACGCTGGTCGGCGACAGGCGCCAGACGCCTCTGCCGGTGCTGGATCAGGCGTACTACACCGGCGACCGCCACCTTCACGTTCCCGACGCCGTGACCGCCGACCTGGCCGAGCTGGTCGGGTACTTCATGGGAGACGGCAGCCTGCACGCCAAGGGCATCCGTCTTTGCGTCGCTAACACGGACCTGGATGTGGCGGATCGCATTGGCGTGCTGGCCAAGGAGCTATTCGGGCTGGCGCCAGTGATCACCGCGCAGGAGGGCTACCAGGAGGTCACGCTCCAGTCGGTGCGGCTGGCCCGCTGGTGGGAGAGCGCCGGGTTCGCTAAGGAACTGCCCGCCGCTGACCACACCGGCAAGGGCTGGGTTCCGCGGATCCCGTCCGCCATCCTGGAGACAAACGACCCTGCCGTCTACAGTGCGTTCCTGCGCGGCCTGTTCGAGGCCGACGGCACGGTCCTGGAAGGGGTGCCAAGCGTCTCTACCGCCCACGCGAAGTTCGCTGGCGAGGTCCGGACGGTCTTGCTCGCCCTCGGCCTGGCCACCACCACTCGAGAGACCACGAGCGGGTGGGGCGGCCCCATCTTCCAGGTCCGGCTGCGCAACATCGATCACGCGCTGAATTTCGATGAGGTCGTGGGCTTCATCGGCAACCGCAAGTCCCAGCAGATGGCCTTCCTGGAGCCAGTGGTCTCGGCCAAGAAGGACTATGTCTTCCTGCCCCCGGCAGCTATGGGGTGAACTGGTTCCAGCTGGTCACCCGGCGCACGCGACCGTTCTCCAGTCGGTGCGGAAGGCCGGGGGAGTGCCGCGCATGCTGGCCCAGCGCATCTTCGCCGAGACGCGTGACGAGCGGCTCGAGCTCGCGCTCGGCTACCTGTTCGAGCGGGTCGCGAGCAACGAGGACGGCGGTCTCCAGCCGACCTACGACCTGTCAGTGCCGGAGAACGTGACCTACGTGGCGAACGGGATGGTGAGCCACAACACCATCGGCCTCATGATGGACTGCGACACCACGGGCGTCGAGCCCGACCTGGCCCTGGTCAAGTTCAAGAAGCTGGTCGGCGGCGGCTCCATGCAGATCGTCAACCAGACCGTGCCCCGCGCGCTCAGGAACCTCGGCTACCAGCCGGAGCAGGCCGAGGCGATCATCGAGTACATCGCCGAGCACGGCCACGTGGTCGACGCCCCCGGCCTGCGGCCCGAGCACTACGAGGTGTTCGACTGCGCCATGGGCGAGCGCGCCATCAGCCCGATGGGTCACGTCCGGATGATGGCCGCCATCCAGCCCGCGCTGAGCGGCGCCATCTCCAAGACCGTGAACCTGCCCGAGACGGCCACCGTCGAGGACATCGAGAAGATCTACTTCGAGGGCTGGAAGCTCGGCCTCAAGGCCCTGGCCATCTACCGGGACAACTGCAAGGTCGGCCAGCCCCTGTCGGTCTCCAGCAACAAGACCGCCCAGGAGCCCGCGCCGGCCGAGCAGGCCGCGCCCGCGGCACCCGCGCCGCACGAGGTCCGCCCGGTCCGGCGCCGCCTGCCCCGGCAGCGCAGCGCGACCGTGACCCGGTTCTCGGTGGCCGGCGCCGAGGGCTACATGACCGCCTCCAGCTACCCGGACGACGGCGTCGGCGAGGTCTTCCTCAAGCTCGGCAAGCAGGGCTCCACGCTGGCCGGCGTGATGGACGCCTTCTCCATGGCCATCTCGGTCGGGCTGCAGTACGGGATCCCGCTGGAGTCCTACGTGGCCAAGTTCACCAATATGCGGTTCGAGCCGGCCGGCATCACCGACGACTCCGACATCCGGATGGCCAGCTCGGTCATGGACTACATCTTCCGGCGGC
Organism: uncultured Actinomycetota bacterium; assembly: GCA_963822485.1. Classification (GTDB taxonomy): domain Bacteria; phylum Actinomycetota; class Actinomycetes; order Streptosporangiales; family Streptosporangiaceae; genus DASUBV01. The sequence continues at coordinate 552,276 of CAWGHW010000037.1, read as the reverse complement.
TGGCGCTGGACCACCTGTCCTACGAGGAGCGCTCGGAGCTGGGCATCCTGACCACTGCCGAGCGCTCGGCCGCGCTGTCGGGTGAGGACCCGGCCGCGTCGGCCGCGGAGGACATCGACCCGGTCGACCTGGCCCAGTCCGCGCAGGTGGAGGACGTCCAGCCGCGCCCGGCCGCCAGGGACGCTCAGGCCGGAACAGCCCCGCGGGCTGACTCGCTGCCCCAGCCGCGCAGCTCGACCGAGCTGATCGAGTCCCAGCAGGGCCGCACCGCCGACGCGCCGCTGTGCCTCACCTGCGGCACCAAGATGCGCCCGGCGGGCAGCTGCTACGTCTGCGAAGGCTGCGGCTCAACCAGCGGCTGCAGCTAATACAGGCACCGCTTAAAGAGAATAATTCCCAGCTCAGGAGGGGCGCGGCCATATGGCGCGCCCCTCCTAGCGTTATTTGGTCGCCGTTCGTACCCGCCACTCACCTTTCGGCAGACCGCCCACGAGGTATCCGGCAGATCGCCCACGAAGGTATGCTGCCACGCGGCCTCGCCGCCTTCCCCCGCTCGATCGGCCTGGACGTCTAGGACGCCTGGCGCCGGGACCTGATCGCGCTTGACGCTTCCTCCACGGACTCGGCCACCTCGCTGCTGGCTGATCTCATCGGCATCGGCAGCGCTGGTCCCAGTGGGCCAGGCGAGACTAGGCCTCCTGCATCGGCCCTAGTATCACTGAGTCCTGGCCGCGCCCTCGTTCGCTGGCTCGCTGGCGAACAGCATTAGGGCCGCTCTGCCATGCTGGCATGTCGTGCCGCGGGGCGACGTTAGTTGATAAGTTTATTTAGGTTCGACATGGACGTATCAAATTCCATGACCCGCTGGCGTACTGATGGGCAGGTTGGCATGGCAGGCAGAGGCCGCCCGAGCCGGGCAAGCGTCTACGAGCGCCTGGACAAGGCCCTGGCCGAGCTCAACCAGCGTTTCGGCGGCCTGCCTTCGCCCAGGGAAGCCCAGGCCATCTGGGAGGACATCTGGCACCAGGAAGCTCACCACTCGACGGCCCTGGAGGGCAACACCCTGGTCTTGCGGCAGGTCCAGGCACTGCTTGACCAAGGCCGCGCGATCGGCGCCAAGCCGCTAAGCGAATACAACGAGGTACGGGGATACGCCGACGCGGCCCAGTGGGTCTACGGGCAGGCACTGGAGCCAGGCGACTGGCACGACGGCAGGCTTCTCACGATCGCTGAGGTCCGCCAGGTCCACCACGCGGCGATGACCCCGGTCTGGGATGTGGCCCCGCACCCGGACGCGACCGATCGCGAAAGGCCGGGCAGCTTCCGCGAGCACGACATCCGAGCCTTCGGCGGAGGGATGACACCGCCATCTTGGCCACTGGTGCCGGCTGAAGTACGGCAATGGGTCGAAAGAGCCTGTATTGCTGGCGACAAGATTCACGCGGGAGAAGATCTTGGCCGCCCGCTCGTCGAGGAACTGGCCCGGCTGCATAACTAGTTCGAGCGCGTGCACCCCTTCATCGACGGCAACGGCCGTGCCGGGCGGCTCGTCCTGAACCTCATCCTGGTCCGCCTCGGCTACCCGCCCGTCGTCGTCTTCAAGCGGCAGCGCAATGCCTACCTGGCGGCGATGCAGCGGGCCGACCGGGACGACTTCGGGGCGCTGGGCGAGCTTATCGCTCGGGCAATGTATGACAATCTCAATCGGTTCATCGTGCCCAATGTCGCCGGGCCAGCTCGCCTGGTGCCTCTGGCCGCGCTCGTGGACGAGCAGTTCACCCTTCCGGCGCTCCGTCAGGCGGCGCAACGCGGACGCCTTGATGCTGTCCAGGGCACTGACGGCGTCTGGCGGAGTTCCCGCAAGGCCGTAGATGCCTACCGGGTCGCCAGGCACCAGCGGCGGAGGAATACCGTACCCTCCGAATAAGTGATCATGGCTGAGGACGATGGGTGGAGGGCGATCGGCCTGGGGACTTCTACCGTCCACCGGCTGGGAGTTCTGTTGTCCGCCACCCGGGAGACCCAGCTGTCCCTTGACAGTTGAGGACGGCGAACCGCCACGACCCGTCGGCCGACCGGCGGGCGACGGCCGTCGTCGTTCCGGTCGGCGAGATCCGGGTGCCGTCCGGCAACGTCGCCTCGAGGTTCCAGTCGACGATGATCAGGGCCGTGTCGCCCCCGATCTGGGTGCACCCGGGCTTGTTGGTCAGACGCGCCTGAGCCGCGATCGAGTTGACCGTCTCAGCGCGCAGCGCCTCCCGGTCGGTGAGGACTTCGCCGGTGAAGGTGCGCATCGTCGCGTCCTGGCGGAACAGCGCGAGGACGGCGTCGGCGTCCCCGGCGTTGAGCGCGTCCGCGTACGCGAACGGGAGGCGGGCCGGGTCGGCGATCCGGGAGTCGACGGTTTCCCGGCTGTTCATGGCTGACTCACTCCTCGTGCGGGTTCGATCCGGACTCCCCCGGGCCGGCGCGACCACCTCCCAGCTAGCCGGGTCGGCCGGGCGCACCGGCACGACCCAGTCGCCGGCCGAGGCCACCAGCGCTCGGGCCCGAGGTACCTCGAGCCGGACAATATCGCGCGCTCCGGATCCAGACCATCGCCGCCCCCTGCCCTCGCCGCCGCAGGACGCCGTTGTGGATGCTCGACAGCTCAGCTCTCTGAACAGCTGCGGAGCGGGCAGCGGTGTGATCCGCTGCCCGCCTGATCGCAGGATCCGTCAGGTTACTTGGACGGCACGAAGCGGTAGATGGCGCCGGCGGTGTCGTCGCTGACGTAGAGCGCGCCGTCGGGGCCCGGAACGGCGTCGACGGCCCGGCCCCAGCGGCTTCCGTCGGCGTTCTGGAAGCCGGTGATCAGGGCGATGGCTGGCCTCAGGGTGTGCTTCGCGGCGTTCCACGCCATCCACAGCACCGCTGGCGCGCGGGGCGGGTTGCGGTTCCAGGAGCCGTGCACGCCCACGACGGCACCGCCGGACCACGGGGCGGGGATCTTGCTGCCCTCCAGGAAGGCCAAGCCGAGCGGAGCGCTGTGCGCCGGCAGCCCGACCTGGAGCTTCGGCAGCTTGGCGCACTTGAGGTGCTTGCCACCGGGGTTGGTCAGCGCGTCGGCGACGAGCGGGACGTTGGCCAGCGAGCCGGCCGGATGGTTCAGGTCCTGGTCCGGGTTGCAGTACGGCCAGCCGAGATCCCGGCCCTGGGTCACCGGGAGGACCTCGTCCGGGGGGTGGTTGTTCACGTAGGCCTGGATGACCTTGCCGAAGGCGTCCTTGTACCCGCCGTATGCCTTGTGGAACGGATACGGGATGTTGTCGCGGTTGTTCACGGCGGTCCACACGGTGCCGTTGGGGGCGGTGGCCAGGCCCTCGCCGTTGCGCACGCCTCTCTCCACCACGTGCAGATCGGTGCCGTTCGGCTTCACGGCCATGATCACGGCTCGCTGCGGCTTCATGGTCCGGTCGTCGGGATTGGCGTTCGATGAGCTGCCGACACCGAAGTAGACCATCCCGTTCGGGGCGACGGCGATGTCCTTATCCGGGTGAACGTCGTCGCCCGAGGAGTCGTAGGCGGGGAGGTTAGCGGCGATCACGGTGCGGGCGCCGCTGATGCCCTTGGCCCCCCAGGGGTACCGGTCAATCTGGTTGGCCTCGCCGACATAGAGGACCCACTGGCCGGACACCTTGGCGAACGCCATGCCTTGCGGCGTGTTCAGCCCGGTCAGCAGGACGCTCGTGCCGCCGGTCTGCTTGGCGCCGGGCTTCAGCTCGACGATCAGGCCGTTGGAGGGCTCGCTGACCAGCAGGTCACCTTCCGGGGTCCAGGCTTCCATGCGGGCGTCGGAGACTCTGGCCCACACCCGTGCCGTCCACCCGGTGGGCACGACCACCTTGCGTGGCGTGGCGAACGGCCCTCCGCCCAGGCCCTTGGGGACGACGAGCGTGACGCTCGACCGGCCCGCGGCCGTCGTGCTGAGCGCGGCCCCCGGGGTCGAGGTGCGGGCGGCATTGTGAGACGCGGACCCTCCGCAAGCCGTGACCGCCAGGCCAGTAGCGACGGCGAGCGTAATGAGCAGACGTGAGCGCATGAGCGCAGTCCATCACGCCGGCGGCGCTCGTCTCAGCACGCTGGTCTCCTACGCGGGCCGGTGCGTGCTGAGGACATCGAAGTGCGTGATCGCGGGATCGGAGCCGAGCAGGGTCGCGCGGGCTCGCGGTGTCACGTGCTCACGCTGGTAGTTCTGGCCCGCGAAAAGTCGCACCGCGGTCAGGGACTCGAACAGCGTGATGGTCCTGATCACCATGGCGCCGTGATCCTCGCGGGCGAGCAGGCAGGCGCCGCGGAATCCGGCGACGCCGCTGAGCTGACTCATGACCTCGGTGTCGAATACCTGCTGGTAGCGCTGGGTGTCGTGAGGACTGCTGGTCCGGGCGTCCCATATTCGCGCGATCATGGCGTGGCTCCTCGTGCTCGACTCGGACCACGAGTGTCGCCTGCGCCGGTCGGCCGGGGCTTGAACAACGATGCTCAGTTCGGCGCGCTCAGTTCGGCCGGTCAGTGCGGCCGGTCAGCTCGGCCGGGCCAGCAGCTGGCGCAGGTCACGCGGCGTGCGGCCGCACTCCTGGCGGACCGTCCTGGTCAGGTGGGCGTGGTCGGCGAACCCGAGCCGCGTGGCCAGCCCGGTCAGGTCGCGCTCCCCTTCCTCGATCGCGTCCAGCGCGGCGAGCACCAGGATCCGGCGGCGGTACCGGGTCAGGGTCATCCCGGTCTGCCGGTGGAAGACCCGGCTCAGGTGATGCGGTGAGCAGCCGACGCGCCGGGCCAGGTCGGCCAGCCCCGGCCGGGCGGGATCGGCGGCCAGGGCCTCGCGCGCCGCGTCGGCCAGCCGTCGCTGGGCGGCCACGGTGGCGGGCCGCCGGGCGTCGGCCGCGGCGGGGGAGCGCGGGATGAGCAGCGCGGCCGCGAGCCGGGTGGCCCGCTCGGCCAGCTCGAAGCCATCGGCCTGCTGACGGGCCCGCGTGACCAGCAGTCGCTCGGCCACGGCGACCGCGCCGCTGACCGGAGCCGACGCGCCCAGCGGGTGTCCGGCCGGCACCAGCCCGGCCAGCAGCTCGCCGGAGAGCCGCACCGAGGTGCAGATGTCCCGCGCACCCACCCGGTGGGCAATGGCCTGCTCCACCCCCGGACCGCCGGCGTAGGCCAGCGCCGGGTCGGCTAGCAGCACATGCCCGCCCACCCGGGCCCGGAAGACTCCCTGGCGCACGAACATCAGCCGGTAGCCGGCCGGGGCCTCCGGCTCCGACCACCGCGGGGTCTGCGCCCTGATCACCACCTGCTCGACCGACACCCCGCCGCCGGCTCCGAGCCGTGTCTCTGTCCGCACGCCATGACGCTACTCCGCCAGCGAGGCGAGCCGCGCCCGGCAGAAACGTCAGGCTGGGATGCTGTGTTTGTATCAAGTGAGTGATACATTCTTGGCATGGGCGCGAACGTGGTGGCCGGCCATCTCCCCGCCGGCCTGTGGTTCTTCTTCTTCTGGCTGTCCACGCTCCTGGCGGTGATCTACGTCGGCGTGCCGGTGCTGGCGGTCGGCGTGTCGGTCTGGTGGGCGACGTTCCGGGCCCGCCGGGACGCGCCGAGATGGCTGGTCCGCCGGGCCCGCGCTGGGCCGGCTGACCGGCATCGGCGTCGGCGCGCTGGCGGGCATCGTGCTGACCTGGTTCGGCCGGGCCATGGTGGCCCCGGCGGCGGTCGGCGTCGGCTACCTGTCCGGCGTGCTGGTCGCCGAGCTGCTGGCGGTGCGCCAGCCGACCGGCCCGCTGCGGGTGGCCTCGCTCCAGCCGCGGAACGCGCGGCGCTACCTGCCGCGGTGGGCCGTCCCGGTGGCGGTGACGGCCGGCGTGCCGGTCATGGCCGGGCCGGTGGCCGTGATAACGGCCGGGCACTTCGGCTACGTCCAGGAGGTGACTCCGGCCCTGTTCCTGCCGCTGGCCGTGGTCGCTGCGCTAGCGCTGGGCCTCGGCGCCATCGCGCTGCGCCGGGTGGAGCTGGTCCCGCTGGCCGCCGAGGGCGGGCCCGAGGTTGACGAGGGCATCCGGCGCAACACCGCCCGCGCGGTGGCTGGTGCGGTGGTCGGCATCGAGCTGCTCCTGCTGGCGGCGCTCGCCCTGGTGCTGAGCGACGAGCTGGCCGGCAGCGTGGACTACACGGCCGCGCCGATCCTGCTGTCGTGCGCCGCCGCCCTGGCCGTGGCCGCGGTGCTGGTGTGGTGCGTGCTGGGCTGGTGGAAGCGGGTGCCGCCGCCCGAGCCAGCGCTGGTCGCGGGGGGCCCGAAGCCGCCCGAGCCGCCGTCCTTCCAGGCCTCGAAGATCGCATGAGCAACACGGCCCCCGGGCGCCTCCAGCCCGCACCCACGCTTCAGGTCGACATGAGCTCGCCGACCCCGCCCTACGAGCAGCTGCGCGAGCAGATCGCCGGGCTCATCGCGACCGGCGGCCTGCAGGCCGGCGAGCGGCTGCCCCCGGTTCGCCAGCTCGCGGCCGACCTTGGCCTGGCCAGCGGCACCGTCGCCCGGTCTTACCAGGAGCTGGAGCAGGCCGGGCTGGTCGAGGGCCGGGGCCGGCACGGGACGATCGTCCAGGCGGCGACCGGGGCCGGGGCCGGGGACCAGTCCCGGCACCTGGCCCTGTCGGCCGCGGCCGACAACCTGGCCGGCGCCGCGCGCGAGCTCGGGCTCAGCGACGAGGCGGCGCTGGCCGCGGTGCGCAGCGCGCTGGCCCGGCTGCGCACGCAGCAGGCCTGAGCGCAGCAGGCCTGACCGCAGGGGAGCCCGCGAGCCCGGCCGGCGCCGAGGCCGGATTGCCGCCGGATCAGCCGGATCAGCCGGCGGCGCTGCCGACGACCTTGAGCGGAGTCAGCCGGATCACCACCCGTACCACCTCCGGCGGCAGGTCCAGGAACGCCTGGCCTCCGCCGGGGCCCTCGTACTTCTCGCCCAGCGCGACGGCCAGCGCGCGGCCCGGGTCCTCGGTCACTGTGGCGGTACCGCGGATCTCGATGTACTGCTCGATGTCCTCCAGGTCCACGATGGTCAGGCTGGCCCGCGGGTCGCGCTCCAGGTTCCGCACCTTGCGGCGGCCCGCCGCCGACGACATCACGAGGTCACCCCCGTCCTCGCCGACCCAGATCACCGAGGTCTGGGGGCTGCCATCGGGGTTCACCGTGCCGAGGATGCCGGGGTTTCTGCCGCTGATGAGCGTGCGCGCGCTGAAGCTGAGCTTGATCGCCATGGCTCAGGAGCCTAGCCCCGGCCCGGTGATCATGGCCGGGTCGCGGGCTCGTCTTGACCAGGGATGTAGAACATCCGCAGCTGCATGAGCCTGGCCCCGGGCGGCGCGTCCTGCGCCGAGTAGCCGTACTTGCCGAGCAGCGCGATGTAGTCGTCGAGCAGCGCCGCCAGGCCCTCAGTCGTGTAGTAGCCGCTGGCCCGTGAGGCCCTGGCCCACTGGCCGTGCTGGCGCATCTCCCTGAGGTACCGGTTGAACAGCTCGATCTCACCGGGGATCTGCCCGGCGCGCCACTCATCCAGCGCCGCCCGGTCCTCGGCGCTCAGGCTGTCGTAGTCCGGCTCCCGGTGGTCGACCGGGAAGGTGCGCCACCACCGCTCGCGGCCGTGCGCGCGCTCGGCCACCTCCTCGATCACCCCGGCGTCGGCCAGGATCCGGAGGTGATAGCTGGTCGTCCCGGTGTTCTCGCCCAGCGCCTCGGCCAGCATGGTGGCCGTGGCGGGCCCGTGCTCACCCAGGTGGCGCAGCATCTCCCGGCGCAGCGGATGCGACATCGCCTTCCACCGCTTGGCATCGCCGGTCACCCGGCGCGCGCTGACGCTCATGCGTTGAGCGTAGCAGGCATGCCGAGAAAATTATGCAGAAAATAATTTGCAAACATTTCTCGGCACAGCCTACGGTGACCTGCATGAGGACATCGCAGCTGTCGCCGGCTGACCGGGGACCGGGTCGGCCGGACGGGCCTGGAGAGGCCGGGTCCGGCCCGGCTGGGTCGAGCTGGGCTGAACCCGGCCGGCCAGCATCCCGTGCGGGTGAGTTCGGCCCGGGGGAGGGCTGGGCGGACCCGGCGGCCGGGGAGTTCCTGGGCCGGCTCGGGGACGAGATCGACGACCGGGTGGCCGAAGTGCTGCCCGAGATTCTCGGCGAGCAGCTGGGCCGGCGGCCCGGGCCGAACCTGCTGCTGGCCGCGTTCGGGCTGCTGGCCGGGCTGGCCGCCACTCTCATGCTGCGCGACAGCGTGGTCGCGGTATGCGTGGTCTGGCCCTCGGCGGCCGTGGTCTGCCTGGCCGCGGCCCTGGCCGGACGGCGCCGGTCATGACCGCCCCGGCCGTGGTCCGGCGGGCCCGGCTGATCGCGCTGGCGGTGGGCGGGTTCCTGCTGCCCTGGTGCGTGCTGCTCCTGACCACCCTGCCCGCCAGCACCCGGGCCTGCCACTGGGCCCTGGCCTGGACCGGGCTGGACGCGGCCGAGGCCACCGCCGCGCTGGCCACGGCCGTGCTCCTGGCCCGCGGCGACCGGCGGGCCAGCCTGACCGCCTTGGCGGGCGGGACGCTGCTGATCCTCGATGCGTGGTTCGACGTGTGCACCTCCGCGCCAGGCGTGGGCCAGGGGCTGGCCATCGCCGAGGCCGGGCTGGTCGAGCTGCCGCTGGCCGCCGCCGCGATCTGGCTCGCGCTCCGGCTGCTGACCGGCCAGGACGGCGAACGGCCGACCTCACATCCGCGCCCGCTGGGCCGTCTGCTTAGCGACAACGCCGACAACGCCGACAGCTCAGGAGGCCGAGATGACCGCCACTACCACGACGGGCACCAGCATCCACACCACGTTCGCCTCGCCCGTCGGCCAGCTCACCCTGGTCGCCGACGCGGGTCGGCTCACCGGCCTGTACTTCCCGCATCACTGGTACATGCCCGACCCCGCTACCTTCGGGACGCGGAGCGACCACGAGTTCGGCGAGGCCAAGCGCCAGCTGGCCGAGTACTTCGCGGGGGAGCGGGACCGGTTCGACCTCCCGGTCGACGCACGGGGCGATGAGTTCCAGCGCCGGGTCTGGGACCTGGTCAGCCAGATCCCCTACGGCCAGACCACGACCTACGGCGACCTGGCCCGCGAGCTCTCCGGCCCGGCACCGGCCAGCGGCGCGGCACCGGCCAGTGGCGCGGCACCGGCCAGCGGAACAGTGCTGGCCAAGGACGTCGGGGCGGCGGTGGGCCGCAACCCGCTGTGCATCCTTGTTCCCTGCCACCGCGTGGTCGGGAAGAATGGCGCCCTCACCGGTTACGCGGGCGGGCTGGGCCGCAAGCGGTTCCTGCTGAACCTGGAGGAGCCGGCCGAGCAGCGGCTGGCCCGGCTGTGGTAACCGGCCACCTCACGTTCTGCCGACCGGGGACGTCTACACCACGTGACAGGGAAACAGCCATTCGAGGCCGTGGTCGCCGAGCACGGCGCGACGGTGCTGCGGGTCTGCCGGGCCATCCTGGGCCCGGCCGACGCCGATGACGCCTGGTCGGAGACGTTCCTGGCCGCGCTCCGGGCCTACCCGGAGCTGCCGTCCGACGCCAACGTCGAGGCCTGGCTGGTGACCATCGCGCACCGCAAGGCGATCGATGTCACCCGGGCCGCCGCGCGGCGCGCGGTCCCGGTCGGCGACGCGCCCGACCGGCCCGCGGCGCAGCGGGCCGACGAGCGTGACCTGGACCTCCAGGCCGCCCTGGCCGCGCTGCCCAGCAAGCAGCGGGCGGCGGTCGCCTACCACTACCTGGGCGGACTGCCCTACACCGATGTCGCCGCCGTGATTGGCGGCAGTACCGATGCGGCCCGGCGAGCAGCCGCCGACGGGATCGCACGATTGCGCAAGACCTACGCGGCTGCGACGGTCGGGGAGGGAGAAGCCCGATGACCATGAACCATGAATCCGAGGCGGCCGGCATGCTGGCCGCGCTGCCCGAGGTGAGCCCGGCGGAACTGGCCGCGCTGCACGACCGGCTGGTGGCCCGCGCGGACGCGAGCGACCTGGTGGACGTGGCCTACCGCACGATCGACTCGCCGGTCGGCCCCCTGCTGCTGGCGGCGACCCCCGAGGGCCTGCTCCGGGTGGCCTACGACTCTGAGGACCACGACCGGGTGCTGGCCACCCTGGCCGAGCGGGTCAGCCCGCGGATCCTGAACGCGCCGCGGCGGCTGGACCCGGCCGCGCGGGAGCTCGACGAGTACTTCGCGGGCGCGCGGCGGCGGTTCGACCTGCCGCTGGACCTGAGCCTGTCGCGCGGCTTCCGGCTGATGGTGCTGAACCACCTGCCCGACATCGGCTACGGCCAGACGGCGAGCTACGGGGCGGTCGCTGCGCTGGCGGGCCTGCCGCGCGCGGCCCGCGCCGTCGGCACGGCCTGCGCGACCAACCCGCTGCCGGTGGTGGTGCCGTGCCACCGCGTCATCCGCGCGGACGGCGAGATCGGCGCCTACCTGGGCGGTCCGGCCGCCAAGCGGCTCCTGCTCGGCCTGGAAGCCGCCGCCTGAGCGCCGCGGACAACCCGCGGCCAGCGCCGGACGGCTCAGCTGAGCATCTGGACCGCGTAGGCGGCCAGCCAGTGCTCGACCATGTAGTCGTCCCCGACCACGTGCGGCAGCACCGCCGCCGCGTGGGCCCGGGCCGCCTTGACCGCGGGCGCGATCCGTGCGTCGCCCGGCGGCAGGCTCTCGGCCAGCCGCCGCCAGCTCCAGGCCCGGGTGGCGTTCAGCCCGTGCAGGTGGGAGAAGTAGCCGTCGCTGGAGTCCGAGACCGTCACCGGGGTGAACAGCGTGGCCGGCTGGCTGGCCTCGATGCCGGGCAGGAACATGCCCAGCCAGTCGGCCAGCTCCGCCGCCGGCAGCACGCGCGCCATCAGCTCGGCCTCGGCCAGCGCCGGCGACAGGAAGTCGTGTCCCGACGGCTCCCAGCCGGCCGGGTAGATCAGGTCGGCCCCGAACCACTCGTAGGCCCTGGCCGTGATCGCGTCCAGCAGCTGGCTGTCCCCGGCCCTGGCCCGCGCGGTCGCGTAGGGCAGCGCGCGGGACATCCCGTTGGCGCTGTTCTCGTGCACGCCGTAGCGGACCGGGTAGGTCGCGCCGCCCAGCCAGTCCAGGTACAGACCGGTGATCTTGTCGCCCAGCGGCGCCATGGCCGAGGCCCACTTGCGGCCGTACTGGTCGTCCCAGGTCGCGGTCTCGTGGATCAGGGTCAGCACCCAGCCCCAGCCGTACGGGCGCTCGGTGACCCGGCCGGGCCCGACGATGAAGTCCTCCTCGACGGCCAGCGCGACGGGCTCGAAGTGGGCCCCGAGCGCCACCCGGATCTCGTCGGCCGGCACCTCTCGCGGCGCCACCCGCAGCAGCCGGACCAGCAGCCAGTGCATCTGCACGCAGGAGTGCCAGTCGAAGCTGCCGTAGAACACCGGGGTGCGGGCCCGGGGCCGGAACGGGAAGTCGCCGGGCGCGGTCATCTCGTGCCAGACGCCGGACGGGAACTCACGCTTGATGTTGGTCAGCGCGAGTCGCGCATACGACGCGGCCTCCACGCGCAGCACCTGCGACCAGTCATCCATGAGCCCCACAAAAGTCCTCCTCGCCGCCGGGCGCTCCCACAGGCAGGCTAGCCCTTGCGGGCCCCGCCGCGGGACCGGTGATCGTGCTCGATTAGCTGCCGCATCGCCGTCAGCTGCCGGGCCGTCAGCGATGGCGCGGTGTCATCGACCAGGTCAAGCACGAAATCCGCCGAGGTGGCGACCTGCACCGTGGCGCGGCGGATGCCGCCGATCCGGGACCGGGGATGGGTGAGCAGCACCACCCGGTGCACCGGCACCCGGTGCCCGCGGGCGCGCAGCAGCTCCTCGAGGGCGTCGGCGGGCTCGTTGAGCTGGACACTGGGGGAGCGGCCGCCCGCGTCGGTGATCCGCCCCTGCTCCACGAGGTTGCCGTAGTTGTCGTACTTGTCGAACCGCCAGTCGTCGCCGTCGCAGTGCACCGTCGCGTTGCGGTGCTTGACCTCGATGGCGACCAGTCCGCGCGGGCCCAGCAGCAGGTCGTCGATCTCGCCCCGGCGGTTGCGGTAGCCGCGGATCAGCGTCCACTCGTCGTCTAGCCTGCGGTGCAGACTCGCCTCGACCAGCTCCTCCCCGGCCACCCCGGCGGCCAGGATCTCCTCTCGATCGCTGTCCCGGCCACCCGGGCGGCCATCGACCGGCGTCGGCGGCCGCGGGGCGTGCCGCCGCTCCCGCCGCACCGCCAGGGCCAGGCGCAGCCAGGTCAGCCACTGCCGGCGCGCCCGGGCCTGGTCCCGCGCCCGCCGGGCCCGCCGCAGGCTCGCCTCGTGCCGGGCCAGCGCCTTGTCGAACCGGGACCGCTCCAGCTGCTCCGCCGACCGCCGCCGGCCGCGGATCTCGCTGAGCATCCGGCCGGGGTGATTGGACAACTCAACGACGCGCATGACCATCCACCCCCTCATGATCCCGGCCCCCGGCGCCGCGGGCCACACCGCCGCACGGGAAATCCGGTTGCCCCTCGCGCGCGGCGCGTGGCACGCTCGGGCCTGGCCGACGCCGGAGCTCACGGCCGAGCGGAAGGGAGGGAGCAGATGGGGTTCTTCCCGCGTTCCTGCCTGCCTTCTCCTGCCGCTCACCTGAGGAGCATCACCCGTGCCCGACCATGCCCAGCCCCGCCGCGGCAAGTGGCGTCTTGACGACGAAGAACCGACCTTCGCCAAGCGCGGCCGACGCCGCCGCGCCCTGCCCTCGCTCGAGGTCTACGACACCACCGACGGCCTGACCGACGGCGACCGCTGGTCCACCTGGGACCAGTCCACGGCCAGCGAGCGCGGCCCCCGGCCGTACCCGGACTGGCTGGTCACCGACCTGGCCGCCGCCGACACCGAGCTGGGCATCCTGAAGGCGGGCAAGGAGGCCGACGTCTTCCTGCTGCGCCGCGCCGTGCCCGGCACCGACCGGTCCTGCCTGCTGGCCGCCAAGCGGTACCGGTCGGCCGAGCACCGGATGTTCCGCCGCGACGTCGCCTACCTGGAGGGCCGGCGGGTCCGCGACTCGCGCGTGAACCGGGCCATGGCCTCCCGGACCGCGGCCGGCCGGGAGATGATCGCCGTGCAGTGGGCCAGCGCCGAGTTCGCCGCCCTGAGCCAGCTCTACCAGGCCGGCGTGCCGGTGCCGTACCCGGTCCAGGTGCTCGGCACCGAAGTCGTGCTGGAGTTCATCGGCGAGCCCGACGGCACCGCCGCGCCGCGGCTGGCCGAGACCCGGCCCGGCCCCGCCGAGCTGGTCGCGATCTGGGCCCAGCTCGTCGACGCGCTGGTGATCCTGGCCGGGCTCGGCCTGGCCCACGCCGACATGTCCGCCTACAACCTGCTGCTGCACCGCGGCCGGCTCGTGCTCATCGACCTGCCCCAGGTCGTCGACGTGATCGCGCACCCGCGCGGCGCCGAGTTCCTGGAGCGCGACGCGGCCAACGTGGCCCGCTGGTTCACCGCCCGCGGGCTGGCCGAGGTTACGCCCGCCCCCGACGACCTGCCCGCCCTGCTCCGCCGGGAGGCCCGCCTCGGCTAGCGGCTCCGCCCCTTACTCGCTATCGGTCCAGTGCAGCAACTGGCTGGCCAGCTCCTGGTCGCCGTCCACGGCCAGATCCCCGGCCAGGTGACGGCCGTAGAGCGCGAGCACCAGGTCGCTGGCCGTGCCCCGCAGCCGCGCATCCGGCTCCGCCGGGCCCGCCAGCTCCCGGGCCCTGGCGCCGTCGCCGGACAGGCTGATCAGCCAGTCCGGGCCGCCGGCCGCGGTCAGCGCCACGGTGCCCGGCCGGTGCGGCCACGGGCCCATGCTGGCCAGGCCCACGGTCAGGAACTCGCCGATGCCATCCGCCGCCACCCCGGCCGGCAGCGGCTCGGCCCGGCCGCCCGCCTCCTGGGCGTCGAACGCGTGCACCCCGGCCTCCTGCACCTGGTGCCGGGCCACGGCGCCGGAGTTCATCGGCGCGCCCGACTCCGGCCACCACGTCCAGCACGGCCGGTCCTGGCCCGCCGCGCGCAGCGCGCCGAGCAGCACCTCGGTGCACCCCGCCGACCAGGCCAGCAGGTCAGCGCCGGGGGTGCGGTCCACCTGGCCCTCGTCCGGCGGCCCGTCGGCCGGGCCCGCCGTCACCGCCGCGGCCCAGAAGCGCTGCACCTCACCCAGGTGCGCGACCAGGTCGCGGACCGACCAGTCCGGGCAGCCCGGCACCTGCGCGGTCAGGTCCGTCTCGCCCGCGGCGGCGCGCAGCGCCGCCGACCGGTCCTCGATGAGCGTCAGCAGCTCGGTAAACGTCGGGTTCGTCATACGGCTACTCCTATCAGCGCCGGCTGACAATCCGGGTCCGTTCCAGGCTGCGGCCGGCCCTGGTGTGCCAGGCTGATCTCCGGGCCGCGCCGCGGGGGCGCGCGGCGACGGGGGCGGACAGGTCAGTGACGTGGCAAATCGGCTCGCAGTGGCCGGCCAGGGCGAGCAAGACGATCAAGGGCATGTTCGTGGCCCTGGCGCTGGTGCTCACCTTGTCCAGGGAGCCGGACCCGCTGTCGACGTTACTGGCGCTGGCCGGGGCGGTGCTGGCCTTCACGCTGGGCGAGGTCTACGACGCCGCCATCGAGGAGCAGATCAGGCACCGCCGCGACCTGCGGGCCACCGAGTTCCGGGCGATCGCGGTGGACCAGTCCTTCATCTGCGTCGGCGCTCTCCCGGCGGTGGTGATCTACGCCCTGGCCGTGGGCGGGCTGATCAGCACCCCGCTGGCCGACAACGTCACGCTCTGGACCGGCGTCGCGCTGCTGGGCGCCCTGGGGGTGCTGATGGGCCGCCTGGCCGAGGAGACCCTGATCCGCTGCCTTCGCTACGGCGCCGAGACCGCGCTGGTCGGCGTGCTGATCGTGGTGCTCAAGGTGGCAGTGAAGAAGATCTGATCCCCGCCCGGCGGCCGCGCCTCGCAGGCTCTGGCCGGGGCTAGGCGCCCTTCACCTGACGGCCGCCGGTCCAGACCCCGGTGACCCGGTCCGGGCTGGCCAGGATCGAGATGTCCGCCAGCGGGTCGCCGTCCACCGTGATCAGGTCCGCGTCGTAGCCGGCCGCCAGCACCCCGCTGCGCGGCGCCTGCGGCCCCAGCGTGCGCGGCGCGGTCGCGGTGGCCGCCTCGATCGCCGCCAGCGGCGTCATGCCCAGCGCCACCAGGTGCACCAGCTCCGAGCCGTTGGTGCCCCAGGAGTTGCGCAGGTCCATGCCCGTCACGCTGATGTCGGTACCCATGGCCACCGTGACCCCGCGCTCGATGGCCAGCGAAGTCGCCTCGGCGTGGGTCTGGGCGATCGCGGTCAGCTTGGCCGCCGCGTAGGGCGGCACCTGGTCCAGGTCGGCCAGGATCGACTCGATGATGCTGCGGGTCGGCACCAGGATCGCCCCGGTCTCCCGCATCGCATCGCACGCCTCGGTGTCCAGGTAGGTGCCGTGCTCGATGGTGGTCACCCCCGCCTCAAGCGCGGCCATGATCCCCGGCTTGCCGTGGCAGTGCGCCGCCACCGCTCGGTCCGCCAGCCCGGCCACCTCCACGATCGCGCTCAGCTCGGCCCCGGTGAACTGCTGGTGGATCGGGTGGTCCACCTCCGAGAGCACTCCGCCCGAGGCGCAGACCTTGATCACCGCCGCGCCGCGGCGCAGCTGCTCGCGAACCGCCCGCATGCACTCCGCGACGCCGTCGGCCAGCCGCAGCTCTCCGTCGCCCCGGCTGAAGTCCTGCACCCAGGACAGCGGATAGCAGTGCAGGTCGCCGTGGCCGCCGGTGGTGCTGAGCACGGCGCCCGCCGCGTAGATGGCCGGCCCGTCCAGCAGCCCTTCGCGCACCACCCGGGCCAGGTAGACGCCGAGCCCGCCGACCTCGCGCACCGACGTGACCCCCGCGCTGAGCGCGTTGGCCAGGTCGCGCGCGCAGCGGGCGGCTCGCACCGCCGTCGGCTCCTGGGCCAGCCGGGCCAGGTCCAGCGACCGGCTGCCCATGAAGTGCCCGTGGCAGTCCCACAGCCCCGGCAGCACCGTCGCCGCGCGCCGCGCCGTCATGCCCTCGGCCGCCGGCGCGCCCGCCGCCGGCCCGGCATAGCTGATCGTCGCGCCGTCGATCACCACCGCGGCATCCCGGACCGGCTCGCCCCGGCCCGGGATCAGCAGCTCCGCGTCAATCCGCTCCATGCGTCTCCTTCCGCGCACCACGCGTACCCGTCAATAGCTCCATAACAATGGTTGCCCAGCCCATCTGTTATGCGCCCGCCGGCCACTCTCGCGGGTTGCCTCCCCGACCTCGGGCCGACCGCATCCGGCTGCCCGTACGGCTAGCCATAGCGTGGTTTGTGTGACCCAAGGGTGACACGATGCCAATTTTTCGCACGCGATGGGTCCTCAGGACTCCGTATGTCGTCAGTAATGCGCTATACAAGTCTCAGTGCGAGCGAGCGAGCCACCGTCAGGGGAAAGGTCACCGTCGCTGCCCGGCCGGCGGGTCGTGCAGGACGGTGTGAGCCGTCTTCGCAGCTGGTACGCCGCCTTGCCGCTGTGGCTCAAGATCATACTCGGCGTCGTCCTGCTCGTGGCGGTGCCCGAGCTGGCCGTGCTGGCCATCATCGCGGGCCTCATCTACGCCCCGTACGCGCTGTCGACCAGCGTTCGCAGCATCTGGGCCTCGCTGTCGGTCGCCCTCTGGGGCCTGGTCGCGGTGTTCCTGTTCGCGAACGTGCACACCGCCCCCCGTTACCTGCTGACCTTGCTGCCGCTGGTGGTGGCGGGCCTGGCCCACGTCGGCCCGCTGGGCCGCCGGGCCGTGCCCTGCCGGACCGTGGCCTGGACCCTGGTGTGGTCGCTGCCGGTCGGCATTCTGGTGTTCCGGCTGCTGAGCCAGCATCCCTACGTCGGGCCCGGGCTGGCCTGGTTCATCGCCCTGCTGGTGCTCGGCAGCCGGATGATCGGCGCCTGGCGGGCCGGCCAGGGCGAGATCAGGCAGCAGGCCCGCGGCGGCGCACCCGGAGTGCCTTATCCCTGGTCGCCGGCGTCGCCGTACGGCGGTCAGGTCGGCTACCAGGCCGGCCGGGCCCGGCCGGCCGGGGGCCGCTGCCGCCCGCGCGGCCGGGCGCGCCGGTGCGCGCGGCCCAGGCCGGCGACGGGATGCGCAGCCAGCCCGGCCCGGACCTGGCCGGCCAGCAGGCCGCCGCCGAGTGGCCGGTGATCACCATCGACGAGGCGATGGACGAGCTGGACGCCATGATCGGGCTGACCGCGGTCAAGGACCAGGTCCGCTCGATCGCCGCGTCCGTGGAGGCGGCCCGGCGCCGGGCGCTGGCCGGGCACGGCACCGAGAAGCCGATGCAGCACTTCGTGTTCCTCGGCCCGCCGGGCACCGGCAAGACCGCCGTGGCCCGGGTCATCGCGAAGATCTTCTACGCCTTCGGCCTGCTGGTCCGGCCCGAGGTGGTCGAGGCCCACCGGGCCGACCTGGTCGGCGAGTACCTCGGCGCCACCGCGATCAAGACCAACGAGCTGGTCGACTCCGCGCTCGGCGGGGTGCTGTTCATCGACGAGGCCTACAGCCTGGTCAACGAGGGCGACGGGCAGGGCGACCGGTTCGGCAACGAGGCGGTCCAGGCGCTGCTCAAGCGGGCCGAGGACAACCGCGAGGACCTGATCATCATCCTGGCGGGCTACGAGCGCCAGATGGAGAACTTCCTGGCCACCAACCCCGGCCTCAACTCCCGGTTCGCCAACCGGATCAAGTTCCCCGGCTATACCCCGGCCGAGCTCAGCGCGCTGGCCGACCTGGCCCTGGAGCGCAAGGGCGAGCTGCTCGACCCCGACGCCCGGCCGGTGCTGCGGCGGATGTTCGAGGAGATCGGCCGGCGACGGCTGGCCGACGAGCTCGGCAACGGGCGGTTCGTGCGCAGCCTGCTGGCCAAGGCCGGCCAGCGCCGCGACGTCCGGGTCATGGCCGGCCCGGCCGAGCCGTCCCCGGCCGAGCTGGTCACGCTGCGCGGCGACGACATCGAGCTGGCCTACGGCGAGCTGACCACGCGGTTCCGCGGCTACGGCGAGACGCCGACGCTGGAGAGCGCGCTGGCCGAGCTGGACACCCTGGTCGGCCTGGAGCCGGTCAAGCGCCAGGTGCACGAGATCGCCGCGCAGCTCCAGGTGGCCCGGATGCGGGACCGGCAGGGCATCGCCAGCCAGCCGCCGGCCCGGCACTTCGTGTTCACCGGGCCCCCCGGCACCGGCAAGACCACCGTGGCCCGGATCCTGGGCCGGATCTTCGCCGCCCTGGGCCTGCTGGTCCGGCCCGAGGTGGTCGAGGCGCACCGGGCCGACCTGGTCGGCGAGCACCTCGGCTCCACGGCGATCAAGACCAACAAGCTGATCGACTCGGCGATGGGCGGCGTGCTGTTCATCGACGAGGCCTACGCCCTCTACAACCGGGGCTACTCCGGCGGCGACGCGTTCGGCTCCGAGGCGGTGGCCACGCTGCTCAAGCGGGCCGAGGACGACCGGGACCGGCTGGTGATCGTGCTGGCCGGCTACACCGATGACATGGACCGGCTCCTGCGCAGCAACCCCGGCCTGGCCTCGCGGTTCGGCGTGCGGATCGGCTTCCCCAGCTACAGCCCGGCCCAGCTGGCCGAGATCGCGCAGGCCATCGCCACCCAGGCCGGGGACACGTTCTCGGTGGACGCCTTCCCGGTGCTGGCGCAGATCTTCGGCGAGGCCTGCGCCCAGGGCCGGATCGACGAGCTGGGCAACGGCCGGTTCGCCCGGTCGCTGTTCGAGCGGGCCTGCGCCTCCCGCGACCTGCGGGTGTCGGAGCTGGGGGACGGGGCCACGGCCCACGACCTCACGACGGTGACCGCCGAGGACCTGCAAGGCGCCTACCGGGAGCTCGGCCGCTAGCTCCCTGGCCTCGCCGCCGGGCCTCGCCCCCGGGGCCTAGCGGCTAGGCGAACGAGGCCAGGCGGACGCCGGCCTTCTCCAGGGCGCTGCGCACCGCCCAGGCCAGGCTGACCGCGCCGGGCGTGTCGCCGTGCAGGCAGACCGAGCGGGCCAGCACCCGGATCGGCCGTCCCGTCACCGACTGCACCGTGCCGTCGGTGACCAGGCCGACCACCCGGCTGGCCACCGTGTCGGCGTCGGTCAGCACCGCCTCGGGCTGGCCGCGCGGGACCAGGGTGCCGTCGTCGCGGTAGGCCCGGTCGGCGAACGCCTCGGCTACCACCGTCAGGCCTCCCGCACTGGCCTCGATGGCGGCCACCGAGCCGGGCAGCGTCAGCAGGGGCAGCGCCGCGTCGTAGGCGCGGATGGCGGCGGTGATCGCGCCGGCCTGGGTGGTGTCCCAGATGGCCCGGTTGTACAGGGCGCCGTGCGGCTTGATGTAGCTGACCCGGCCGCCCTCGGCCCTGGCGATGCCGTCCAGCGCGGCGATCTGGTACAGCACCTCGGCAGTCAGCTCGGCCGCCGGCACCGCCATCTCCCGGCGGCCGAAGCCGGCCAGGTCGTGGTAGGACACCTGGGCGCCGATGGCCACGCCGCGGGCCACGGCCGCCGAGCAGGCCCGCCGGATGGTCAGCGGGTCGCCGGCGTGGAACCCGCAGGCGATGTTCGCGCTGGTGACCACCGACAGCAGAGCCTCGTCATCGCCGAGCCGCCAGGTGCCGTAGCTCTCGCCCAGATCGGCGTTGAGGTCCACGACCACCTGGCGAGTGATCAACGGGGCCCGTCCGGTATCAGGTCCGCTAGCGCGGCGGCAATGTCGTTCTCGTCGTCGCCGGCCTGCCGGATCGCGCTCATCAGCGCGTGCAGCACCGAGTGCCGGTCCTCGCCCAGGTCGAGCAGCCGCTGCGCGGCGTCCCACAGCTCGGGGGGATCGTCGCGCCAGAGCCGGTCGGCCAGCGCCACGTGCCGCTCCAGGTGCTGGTCGCTGACCGGCGGCCCGAACTGGTCCTCGTGGTCGGCGGCCAGCAGCGAGCGGCGGTCGGCGGGCAGCGCCGGGTCCAGCGTGGCCAGGTCGACGCCGTGGTAGGTGCCGCGCAGCAGCGGGAAGGCGAAGGCCCGGCGGGCCAGCGCCTCCAGGTCGCCGTCGGGCAGCAGCCGGGCCACCAGGGCCGGCTCCAGGCCGAACGAGGCCGGGTCGCGGTACACGTTGGGGAACGCGCGCATGGCGTCGAAGACGGCGTCCAGCGTGGCGGCGATCCCGTCGCTGGACAGGCCCTCCCGCGCGGTCGCCCAGCGGACCCAGGCCAGCAGCACGTGCGGCATGGCGTCCTGCTCGGAGCGGGACAGCATGACCTTGCGCGGCAGCCAGTCCAGCAGGAACGCCTCGACCTTGGCCGGGCTCATCCGCAGCGGCCGCCCGAAGTCACGCTCGCAGCCGTACTCCACGATGTGGTCGGCGCAGCGGCTGGCCGCCTCCATGTCGGACAGGTCCTCGGCCACGTCCGAGGCCAGGAACTCGGCCACCAGCATGGCCCGCCGGTCCTTGCGCCACACCTGGCGGCGCAGCACGGCGGCCATCCCGCCGGCCGGCCCGGGGGCCAGGGCGGCCGCGCCCTTCGGCAGCGCGGGCGGCAGCGTCCGGACCCGGGCCCGGATGAACGCGTGGTAGGAGGGGAACGACGAGCTCACCGCGGGGTCGGCCGCGTTCTCCGTGGCGGCCAGCGCCGTGGCCAGCAGCCGCCGGGCCTGGGGCGGATCGACCTGGGTGAACACCGAACCCGGCGCCGACGTGCCAGACGGCCGGGAATCCGGCCGTCCGCTGCCGCGTGCCGGGCTCCCGCCCGGCGCGCCCTGGGCCCGCGGCGCCGCCGGGGCCGTCGCGGGGCTGGTCTGGCTGCCCTCCCGGCAGTACGCCAGCAGCTTGCCGACCTGGGAGGTGACCCAGCCATCGCGGGCCAGGCCGCCCGTGTTGTAGTCGACCACCACCACCAGGGCGTGCTGCTCCTGGCCGGCGTAGCTGAACACGCACACGACCTCGTCGCGGTCGCCGTAGGGGTCGGAGTTGACGTAGCACTCGGCCGCCTCGACGGCGCCGACGTGGTCGGCCCAGGCCGGCCGGGCGACGCCGCGCTCCATCAGCTCCAGGGCGGCCTGCTCGGCCTGGGCGCACTGCCGGGGAGTGCCCAGGCAGGCGATACCGGACAGCAGGGCCAGGGCCGCGGGGCTGCCCTGCTCGGCCGCGTAGGCGACCAGCCCCTCGCCGACCAGTTCCTCGATGTCGGCCCGGCGGCGCCTGGTCTCGCGCATGCCCCGGCGGCCGGGCTGCTGGCCCCACCAGGTGCCCAGGAGCTCGGAGACCATCAGCTCGGCGTCCAGCGGGCTGCGCACGGCCAGCAGCTCGCGGGCGGCCCGCAGCATCTCGGCGAACAAGGCGTTGGGCGGGGGCGAGGACAGGCCGGGCCGATGGCTCTGGCGGGGCGGCCCGGAGTGCCCGGACCTGTTTCCTCCCCCTGAGGAGTCACGACGTCGGCTCTGCGGGCTCACTTGCCTAGCTTCCCAGATTCACGCTTGGTGATGCTATGCCTCGGCCCGGCGCGCCGCCCGATTCCTTCGGACCCGGACGCATTCGCCGGGATGGTCGGCTAGCCGATTGCCGCTAATACAGGGGAGTGTATTGCGTCAGCGGCCCATAAGTCCCTTAACGTCCGCTAACGGTACGCACGGGCCGCATGGGATTTCAGGGACGCCGGCCGCGGCCCGGCGCCCGGGCCGGCCCGCCGCCGGGCCCGCTTCGGCATCGTTATTGCAGGCAGTTGTCGCCGCCGGGCTTCTTGCGCCCGTTGTTGCCGCTAGCCTTCATGTGTCCGCAGTGTGAGCAGGAAGGAGCTCTTCCATGGCCTGGGCTCGCACGGGTGCGAGGTGTTCGCTGTGAGCACTGGCATGTCCGTGCCCCGGCCACGCGCTCCCGGACTCGACGTCTCCGACTCCGCGCTACTGGGCACCCTGCTGGACCAGGCCCCGGTCGGATTCGCGTTCATCGGCCCTGACCTGCGCTTCGTGCGGGTCAACCGGGCCCTGGCCGGGCTGAGCGGCCTGGACCCGGACGGGCATGTGGGGCGGTCGCCCGCGGAGGTCTGGCCCGAGAGCCTGGCCCGCCTGGCCGAGGCGGCGCTGGCCCGGGTGCTGGCCGATGGCCGGCCGCTGCTGGACCACGGGCTGCCCGGCGACGCGCAGGCCGCGCCAGGGGCGCCGGGATCGGTCGCCGCGGCGGTACCAGGCGCGCGGTGGTCGTTCTCGTGGTACCCGTCGCGGGACCCGGACGGCGGCATCCTGGGCGTGTCGCTGATCGCGGTCGACCAGTCCCACCGCCACACCGCGGCCGAGTCGCTGCGGCGCAGCCAGGAGCGCTACCGCTCGCTCATCCAGGCGGGCGCCCAGGTGGTCTGGGTGACCACGCCGGCCGGCCAGATCGCCGAGGACTCGCCCGAGTGGCGCTGGATCACCGGCCAGACCGTCGAGGAGTACCTGGCCCTGGGCTGGCTGGACGTGATCCACCCCGACGACCGGGAGCGGGTGGAGCAGGACTGGCAGGACAGCCTGGCCTCGGGCAAGGCGTTCGACGGCCGGTACCGGGTCCGGACCAAGAGCGGCTCCTACCGCCACCACGACGTCCGCGCGGTACCCGTGGAGCGGGACGGGAAGATCATCGAGTGGGTCGGCGCCAGCACCGACGTCACCGGGCAGCGCGAGGCCGAGGAGATGCGCGGCCGGCTGACCGAGCAGCTGTCGGCGGCGGCGCTGCGCACCGCCCGCCTCCAGCAGGCCACCTCGATGCTGGCCGAGGCGCTGACCATCGAGCAGGTGGTCCAGGTCATCACCGAGGTCGGCCGGTCGGCCATCGGCGCTGAGCGGTCGGCGGTGGCCATGCTGGACCCCGACCGGCTGCGGCTCAAGACGATCAACCCCGGCGGCCTGCCCAGCCACCCCGGCGCGCTGAGCGGCGAGATCACGCTGGACACGCCCAGCGTGATGACCGCGGCCATCAACTCGCGCCGGCCGGTGACCGTGGACAGCCCGGAGGCGATGCGGCGGCTGTTCGAGGGCCAGGTCGACCTGACGGAGTTCCTGGCCCACACCGACGAGCAGGCCTGGGTGGGCCTGCCGCTGCTGTCCTCGGGCGCGCCGCTGGGCGCGCTGCGGTTCTCCTTTACCCGGCCCCGGCAGATTACCGACGAGGAGCGGGTCTTCCTGGAGGCCCTGGCCGGCCAGTGCGCGCTGGCCCTGGAGCGGGCCTCGCTGTTCGAGCGCGAGCACACCACGGCCGAGACGCTCCAGCGCAGCCTGCTGCCGGACCGGCTGCCCACCGTGCCGGGGATCATCCTGGAGGCCAGGTACCTGCCCGTCACCCGGAACATGGAGATCGGCGGCGACTGGTACGACGCCTTCCGGCTGCCGGACGGGAAGCTGGCCGTGGCGGCCGGCGACGTCATGGGCAAGGGGCTGACGGCCGCGGCCGGCATGGGCCGGGTCCGCAACGCGCTGCGGGCGCTGGCCCTGACCGACCCGCGCCCGGCCGCCGTGCTGGCCGGGCTGGACCGGCTGTTCATCGCCACCGAGCTGGAAGAGCAGGTCACCACCGTCGCCTACCTGGTCGTGGACCCGGAGACCGGCGAGGGGATGGCCGGGAACGCCGGGCACCTGCCGCCGCTGATGCTGTCGGCCACCGCGCCGCCCCGGCTGGACAACACCCCGGCCGGCACGCCGCTGGGCTGGGCCAGCCCGCGGCAGCAGTACCAGTTCCCGCTGCCGCCCGGCAACACCGCGGTGCTGTATTCCGATGGACTGGTGGAGAACCGCAAGCGGGGCCTGGACAAGGGGCTGGACGAGCTCGTGGAGGTGGCGTCCCAGGCGCCGCCCGGCGTGGCGGAAGATCCAGAACGGTTGCTGGCTTACCTCGTAGAGCGGATGCTGGCCGGGTACGAGCAGGATGACGATGTCACCGTGCTGGTCCTGCACGTCCCGCTGCGGGACGGCCAGCCGCCGCCGCGGCCCCGGGTGGCGGCGCGAGCAGCAGGAGTAACGAGGAAGGGACGGGCATGACAAATGCGGGTACCATTTCCCGGGCAGCGCCCGCACCCGCTGAGGCGGCGCGGCGGGAGGCCCGGCGGCGGCCCGCAACTGGACGACCTACCCTCAGACTCCGCCTAAGGTGGTTGTCAGGACAAGATCTGGTGCGGGCCTCCCCAGACAGCAGAGTCCGAGCAGCAGGCCTGGCCCGGTAAGGTCCGATTCTCGCCATGACGTTTGCCGGAGAGGTGGCTGTGTCGCTTGTCAGTTCGGTCGGCCCGTGGCCGGCCGGGGCGCGGCGGCTAGCCGTCCAGCGAAGGAAGGGGTGACCGCGGTGGCAAGCGCTGCAAGCTCCGCAGCCAGGCGGCGGACTCGGCCGTCGGCGCAGGGCACACGTGTCCCGCAGCAATCCCGTGGAGGATCCTCAGACGGTGCCATCGCGCTGGCTGACGATGACGCCGCGCAGGCCCAGGGCGCGTCGGCGAACCACCGCGGCGCACGCCAGCAGCGTGGCACGGGACCAGGAAATCAGTCAGATCGGCCAGGTGGGGGAAGCAATGGCGGCAACGGACGCAAGAAGGTGACCGCGCAGGCTGACGAGTTCGCCGGCGAGGCGCGCGGCGGCGTGGACGTGGACACGGAAGCCGCGGCGGACGGCCTCGAGGTGGAGCCCGACCTGGCCGCGGTGGCCGACCCGGACCTGGAAGACCTGTCCGAGCTGCCGGCCGAGGACATCGAGATCGACGCCGATGACATCAGCCTGGACGTCGAGGACAGCGGCGAAGCCGCGGCCGAGACCCCGGACGAGGCTGATGCGGAGGCCGAGGGCGACGCGGAGGACACCGCGGCGGTCAGCGAGACGGCTACCCCGGCCGCGGCGGCCGGCAAGCCGGCCGCCGAGGCCGAGAGCGAAGACGAGACCTTCGTCTACGGCGACGACGACGAGGACCTGCCCGCGGCCCAGGTGGCCGTGGCCGGGGCGACGTCTGACCCGGTGAAGGACTACCTCAAGCAGATCGGCAAGGTCCCGCTGCTCAACGCCGAGCAGGAGGTTGAGCTGGCCAAGCGGATCGAGGCCGGGCTGTTCGCCGAGGAGAAGCTCGGGGACGGCCGCGAGAAGGCCCTGCGGGTCGAGGCGCGGCTGGACCTGGAGTGGATCGCCGACGACGGCCGGCGGGCCAAGAACCACCTGCTGGAGGCCAACCTGCGGCTGGTGGTGTCGCTGGCCAAGCGGTACACCGGGCGCGGCATGCTGTTCCTGGACCTGATCCAGGAGGGCAACCTGGGCCTGATCCGCGCGGTCGAGAAGTTTGACTACACCAAGGGCTATAAGTTCTCCACGTATGCCACCTGGTGGATCCGGCAGGCGATCACCCGGGCCATGGCCGACCAGGCCCGCACCATCCGCATCCCGGTGCACATGGTCGAGGTGATCAACAAGCTGGCCCGCGTGCAGCGGCAGATGCTGCAGGACCTGGGCCGCGAGCCGACCCCGGAGGAACTGGCCGCCGAGCTGGACATGACCCCCGAGAAGGTCATCGAGGTCCAGAAGTACGGCCGGGAGCCGATCTCGCTGCACACCCCGCTGGGCGAGGACGGCGACAGCGAGTTCGGCGACCTGATCGAGGACTCCGAGGCCATCCAGCCGGGCGAGGCGGTCAGCTTCACCCTGCTGCAGGAGCAGCTGCACTCGGTGCTGGACACCCTGTCCGAGCGCGAGGCCGGCGTGGTGTCGATGCGGTTCGGCCTGACCGACGGCCAGCCCAAGACGCTGGACGAGATCGGGAAGGTCTACGGGGTCACCCGGGAGCGGATCCGCCAGATCGAGTCCAAGACCATGTCCAAGCTGCGCCACCCGTCCCGGTCCCAGGTCCTGCGCGACTACCTGGACTAAGACGGCAACAGCACGGCAGAAGCGGCCGGCCCCCTGCGCGGGGCCGGCCGCTTCTGGCATCTCATCTAAAAGCGAGCGGCCGGCGCCCTGGCGGGGCCGGCCGCTTCTGGCATCTCATGCAAAGCGAAGGGGGCGGCCCGTTACCGGGCCGCCCCTTCCTCGTGTTTTGGGCAGAGTACTTATCGTCAGCGCGAATCGGACCCAGGCTGAGACGCCAGCCGAGCCGTCTCGTCCTGTATCTCGACCGCCACCTTCGCCAGCGCATCGGCGTGCTGGCGGTTGTGGTGGGCGCAGAACAGCAGTTCTCCGGACCCAGGGAGCAGCACGCGTACGTACGCGGGTGCTCCGCACCGGTCGCACTGATCGCTGGCGGTCAGCGGCTTTGTAGGGGCTAGAGCTCCGGACATGTCGCCTCCTCGCCTCGGGCCCTCATGGCGCCGGTGCCGGCGGGCCACCAAACTTGTGATCTCACATCGCATCACAACACCCAGCCAGGGTCCTTGTCATCCCCCAGACACCGTGAGTATGCCGTAGGCGAACATTCCCGGTGGCCGGCGACCCCTGTCGTAAGCGCCCCATAAGATCCAGCGTTGTGCCTGCTCGCCTGCTATGTCAGCGGCGTGGTTGCGCCGAACAGCCGTCCCGGGCGGCTAGTCTGCCCTCAGGAACCCACCCCAGGAGCCGTTCGTGACCGGGAGCTTTTCGTGACCGCTGCCAGTGCCGCCTCCGCCGTTCGGAGCACTGGGCGCCCCGCGCCCGCGTCGTCCCCGCACGCCGCGGCGGACGGCTACACGGCGCGGCACCTCACGGTCCTCGAGGGCCTGGAGGCCGTGCGCAAGCGCCCGGGCATGTACATCGGGTCGACCGACGAGCGCGGCCTGATGCACTGCCTGTGGGAGATCATCGACAATTCCGTCGACGAGGCACTTACCGGGCATTGCACGCGCATCGAGGTCACGCTGCACGCCGACGGCTCGGCCGAGGTGCGCGACAACGGCCGCGGCATCCCGGTGGACACCGAGCCCCGGAGCGGGCTGACCGGCGTCGAGCTGGTCATGACCCGGCTGCACGCGGGCGGCAAGTTCGGCGGCGGCTCCTACACCGCCTCGGGCGGCCTGCACGGCGTGGGCGCCTCGGTGGTCAACGCCCTGTCGGTCCGCCTGGACATCCAGGTGGACCGGGGCGGCAGCGAGTGGACGACCAGCTTCCGCCGCGGCGTGCCCGGCGAGTTCGCCGCCGACGGCCCCGACGCGCCGTTCGAGCCCGGCTCGGGCCTGCGCAAGGGGCGGCGGATCGCCAAGACGTTGACCGGCACCAGGACCCGGTTCTGGCCCGACGCCCAGATCTTCGTGCCCGGCGCCAGCTGGACCTTCGAGCCGCTGGCCGAGCGAGCCCGGCAGACCGCCTACCTGGTGCCCGGCCTGAGCATCCGCATCGTGGACCACCGGCTGCGCGCGGCGGCCGAGGACGAGGCCGCGGCGGACCAGAGCCCGGACCAGAGCCCGGACCAGAGCCCCGACCAGAGCCCGGCCCAGGCCGGCCCGCGCGAGGCCGAGTTCCAGTTCGCCGGGGGCATCAGCGAGTTCTGCGCCCACCTGTCCTCCGGGACGCCGGTCACCGACGTGCTGCGGCTGACCGGCTCGGGCCAGTTCACCGAGACCGTGCCGGTGCTGGACGACCAGGGTCACCTGACGCCCACCGACGTGGACCGGGAGCTGGCCGTCGACGTGGCGCTGCGCTGGGACGGCGGATACGGGACCACCATCCGGTCGTTCGTGAACGTGATCGCCACTCCCAAGGGCGGCACCCACGTCACCGGGTTCGAGCGGGCCATGGTCAGGACCGTGAACGATCAGCTGCGGGCGGCCCGGCTGCTCAAGAACGGCGACGAGCCGGTGATCAAGGAGGACGTGCTGGAGGGCCTGACCGCGGTCATCGCGGTCCGGCTGCCCGAGCCTCAGTTCGAGGGCCAGACCAAGGAGGTGCTGGGCACCCCGGCCGCCTCCAAGATCGTGGCCCAGGTGGTCTCGGCCGAGCTGGGGGCGTTCCTGGAGGGCCGGGTCCGGGGCAGCAAGGGGCAGGCCCGCGCGGTGCTGGAGAAGGTGGCGGCGGCGGCCAAGACGCGCATCGCCGCCCGCGAGCACCGGGAGAACCAGCGGCGCAAGAACAACCTGGCCAACTCGGCCCTGCCCGCCAAGCTGGTCGACTGCCGGTCGGCTGATGACCGCAGCGAGCTGTTCATCGTCGAGGGCGACTCCGCGCTCGGCACGGCCAAGCTGGCCAGGGACTCGGAGTTCCAGGCCCTGCTGCCGATCCGCGGCAAGATCCTCAACGTGCAGAAGGCCTCGCTGGCCGACATGCTCAAGAACGTCGAGTGCGCGCAGATCATCCAGGTGCTGGGAGCCGGCTCGGGCAGCGCGTTCAACCTGGACAACGCCCGCTACCAGCGGGTGATCTTCATGGCCGACGCCGACGTGGACGGCGCGCACATCCGCACCCTGCTGCTGACCCTGTTCCACCGGTACATGCGGCCGATGGTGGAGGCGGGCCGGGTGTTCGCGGCCGTGCCGCCGCTGCACCGCATCGAGCTGACCCACCCGCGCAAGGGCCAGGCCAAGTACGTGTACACCTACTCCGACGCCGAGCTGCACCGCAAGCTGCTCGAGATGGACCGCCGGAGCCAGCGGTACAAGGAGCCCCCGCAGCGCTACAAGGGCCTGGGCGAGATGGACGCCGGCCAGCTGGCCGAGACCACCATGGACCCGCGGCATCGCACCCTGCGCCGGATCAGGATCGAGGACGCGGCCGCGGCCACCGGCATCTTCAGCCTGCTGATGGGCAGCGAGGTGGCCCCGCGCCGGGACTTCATCGTGGGCGGCGCCGGCGAGCTGGACCCCTCCCGAATCGATAGCTGATCAAGGCGTGTCGCGCAGATCGTGGTCAGGCCCGCGGCCAGGGAGCCGGGGCCGAGGCAGCCCGTGAAGCCACCCGCGCCACTCGCGCCCCGGCCAGCTCATCCGGCTCGCTAGCGGCGGACCGGAACCCAGGGCACGGCACCGCCGTAATTCGGACCGGCCCCCGCCAGCGACGTGGTTGTTGCTGCCACGTCGCTAGAACGACGTGGCAGCAACAACCACGTCGTTCCCGGCACTGCCGGGCCCGCTCCGCCGACCGCGATCTACGAGCCACGCCCTGGCCAGGGCCGGCTCGCTGGTCGCCGCGGGCGCGACTGCGGTGGCGGCCCTGGGCTGTGGGTAACAGCCCGACGCTGGGAACCTGCGGTCACCGCTCGCCCGCCCATCCCCGGGTGTCACAGCAGTCGCGTGGGCAGGGCCTTCTCGTCGGCTTGGCCGTCCGTGCCGCGGGTGATCTGGTAGGCGCTGGCGCCGGGGACCTCGGTGAACGCCTCGTGCAGCTCGGTGCCGTAGAAGACCAGGCCGGTGCCGTTGTCGGTGGCGTACCCGTCCGGGAGTGCGCCCGAGGCGATCAGCCGGTGGGTCAGCGGCCGCCGTTCGGGCTCGGCGTCGTAGTGCGGGCTGTGCGAGTAGGGCAGGAAGCCCAGGCCGCCGGTGACCGCCTGGAGCGGCAGCCCGAACGAGTCGGTGGTGCCGCCCTGGTGCCAGCAGATCGCGCCGGCCGACACGCCGGTCAGCACCACCCCGGCCGGCCCAGCACTCGCGCAGGATCGGGCCCAGCCCGTGCACCTCCCACACCGCGAGCAGGTTGGCCGTGCTGCCGCCGCACACCCAGATGATGTCCTGGCTCATCAGGTGCTCCCGGACGTCGGCCACGGACGGCATCGGGAACAGCGACAGGTGCGAGACCTGCATGTCGAGCTGGCTGAACGCGCTGTAGAACGCGGCCAGCAGCACCGGGTTGTCGCCCATCGCGGTGAGGATGAGGCACATCCGGGGGCGGCCGGCGGCCCGGGCCAGCCGGGCGGCGTGCAGGTACGACGGACCCGCGATGCCGTCCGGCAGGCCGTGCGGCGAGGGCTGGAGCCCGATGCTGGTCGCGATGATGGTCGGCTGGGCCGCGCTCATCAGGCGGTCCCGCCCAGCGTCGCGACCGGCTGGCGGACCCGCTCGCCCGAGCCGTCCCGGCGGCCCGTGGCGGGGGGCAGTTCCACCGGCGACCCGGCCTCGGTCGCGCCCCGGGCCGGGCCGGGCCCGGCCCAGGCCAGCACCAGCCCGTCCTCGCCCTTGAGGAAGCGGTGGCAGCGCACCCCGCCGGTGGCCCGGCCCTTGGCCGGGTACTCCGCGTAGGGGGTGACCTTGACGGCGGCGGCGGTGGTGCCGGGCAGCGCGCCGGCGGCGCCCGCCACCGTGACCACCACCGGCACCCCGGGCGGACCGCCCGGCCCGTCCTCGGCGGCGACCCCTCGCCACTCGGGGTCCACCGCGCCGAACCAGACCACGCTGGCCCGTGCGGCCAGCCGGACCCCGGCCATGCCCCCGGCGGCCCGGCCCTGCGGGCGGACCGTGGCCGCGGGGAACCGCAGCAGCTGGGCGTCGCTGGTGATGAACACCAGGTCGTCCTCCTCGCGGGCCAGCTGGACCGCCCCCACCACCCGGTCGCCGTCCTTGAGCGAGATCACCTCGAACTCGGCCGCGTTCTGCGGGTAGTCCTGGGCCACCCGCTTGACCACGCCCTGCGCCGTGCCCAGGGCCAGCCCGGCGGCCTGGGTGTCGGCGGCGGCCAGCCCGACCACGGTCTCGCCCGGCTCGGTGGCGACGAACTCGCTGAGCGGGGCGCCGCCGGACAGGGCGGGGGAGTGGGCGCTGGGCGGCAGCGCGGGCAGCTCCAGCACGCCCAGCCTGATCAGCCGCCCGTGCGAGGTCACCAGCCCGACCGTGCCCCGCGCGGTGGTGTCCACCGCGGCCACGATCACGTCGTGCGCGGCGCGCGGCCCGGGGTCTTGCGAGGGGTCGCGTGACCGCCCGCCGGGCGGCCCGGCCGCCCCGTCCTCCAGCGGCAGCGTGTCCCCGGCGGTGTCCCCGGCGCTGTCCCGCGGCCGGAGCGGCCGCCGTGCGGGCCAGCAGGCCCGCCGAGGACAGCAGCACCGTGCACGGGTCGTCTTCCACCTCCAGCGGCACGGCCGCCGTCCTGGCCACGCCAGAGCCCTCCAGCAGCACCGTGCGGCGCGGGGTCGCGAACCGCTCGCTCACGCTGGCCAGCTCGTCGGACACCAGCTCGCGCAGCCGCGCCTCCGAGTCCAGGATGGCGGTCAGCTCGTCGATCTCGGCCTGCAGCTGCTCGCGCTCGCGCTCCAGCTCCAGCCGGTCATAGCGGGTCAGCCGCCGCAGCGGGGTGTCCAGGATGTACTGGGCCTGGATCTCGCTCAGGTCGAACACCGACATCAGCCGTTCCCTGGCCGCCGCCGCGTCGTCGCTGGCCCGGATGACCTGGATGACCTCGTCGATGTTGAGCAGCGCGATAAGCAGGCCGCCGACCAGGTGCAGTCGGGCCACGCGCTTGGCCCGCCGGAAGGCCGAGCGCCGCCGGACGACCTCGATCCGGTGGTCGACGTAGATCTGCAGCAGCTCACGCAGGCCCAGCACCTTGGGCTGGGCATCCACCAGGGCGACATTGTTAATCCCGAAGGTCTCTTCCATCGGGGTGAGCCGGTACAGCTCCTCGAGTATGGCCTCGGGGTTGAAGTCGTTGCGGACCTCGATGACCAGGCTGAGCCCGCGGTGCATGTCGGTCAGGTTCTTGACGTCGGCGATGCCCTTGATCTTCTTGGCCTGGTGCAGGTCCTTGATCCGGGTGATGACCTTCTCCGGGCCGACCCCGTAGGGCAGCTCGGTGACCACGATGCCGGTACGCCGCGGAGTGAGCTTCTCGATCCGGGCCGTGGCGCGGGTGCGGAAGATGCCGCGGCCGGTCTCGTAGGCCTCCCGGATGCCCTCCAGGCCGACGATCTTGCCGCCGGTGGGCAGGTCAGGGCCGGGTACGAAGCGCATCAGCTCGTCCAGGCTGGCGTCCGGGTGGGCGATCAGGTGGCGGGCCGCGGCCACCACCTCGCCCAGGTTGTGCGGGGCCATGTTGGTGGCCATCCCGACCGCGATCCCGGCCGTGCCGTTGACCAGCAGGTTGGGGATCCCCGACGGCAGCACCTCGGGCTGGGTGTCCTGGCCGTCGTAGTTCGGGATGAAGTCGACCGTGTCCTCGTCCAGCGAGGCGGTCATCTCCATGGCTGCCTCGGCCAGCCGGATCTCGGTGTACCGCATGGCCGCCGGGCCGTCGTCCTGGGAGCCGAAGTTGCCGTGCCCGTCGGCCAGCGGCAGCCGCATCGTCCACGGCTGGGCCATCCGGACCAGCGCGTCGTAGATGGCGCCGTCCCCGTGCGGGTGCAGCCGTCCCATGACGTCGCCGACCACCCGCGCGCACTTGACGTGCGGGCGGTCGGGGCGCAGCCCCATCTCGGTCATCTGGTACAGGATCCGGCGCTGCACGGGCTTGAGCCCGTCCCGCGCGTCCGGCAGGGCGCGCGAGTAGATCACCGAGTAGGCGTACTCGAGGTAGCTGGCCCGCATCTCGTCGGTGACGTCGATGTCGATGATGTTCTCTTCGAAGTCATCGGGAGGCGGAGTTGTCGTGGTGCGTCTGGCCATGACCGCCATTGTGCCGTCTCGCCGGCTGTGCTACACGACAGCGGCGCGCCGCTACCGGGCAGAAAGCGGCCGGGTGTACGAGCCGGGGTACGGCGGTCCGACCCGCGCGGCGGACCGCATGCCAGGATTGGCGCCATGACTAGTCCGCGCGCGGGCCAGCCCGCGGCCGCCGAGGATCTCGTCGACGTCGCCAAGCTGGTCACGGCCTACTACTCCGTGCACCCCGACCCGGCCCAGCCCGCCGAGCGGGTGTCGTTCGGCACCTCCGGCCACCGCGGGTCGGCGTTCACGGCCACGTTCAACGAGGACCACATCGTGGCCACCACCCAGGCCATCTGCGAGTACCGGGCCGCCCAGGGCATCGCCGGGCCGCTGTACCTGGGCGCCGACACCCACGCGCTGTCCGAGCCGGCCCAGGTCAGCGCGCTGGAGGTGCTGGCGGCCAACGACGTCACCGTGCTGGTCGACGCGCGCGGCGGCTACACGCCCACGCCCGCCGTGTCCCGGGCCATCCTGGCCCACAACGCCACCGCCACCGGGTCCGGCCGGGCCGACGGCATCGTCGTCACGCCCTCGCACAACCCGCCGCCGGACGGCGGCTTCAAGTACAACCCGCCCGACGGCGGCCCGGCCGGCACCGAGATCACCGGCTGGATCCAGGACCGCGCCAACGAGCTGCTGGGCGCCGGGCTGGCCGGGGTGCGCCGGATTCCCTGGGCCCGGGCTCAGGCCGCCCCCGGCACCGGCCGGTTCGACTTCCTGGACGCCTACGTGTCCGCCCTGCCCCAGGTCGTGGACCTGGACGCGATCCGGGCCGGCGGGGTGCGCATCGGCGCCGACCCGCTCGGCGGGGCCAGCGTGGCCTACTGGGGCGAGATCGGCGAGCGGTTCGGCCTGGACCTGACCGTCGTCAACCCGGCCGTCGACGCCACGTTCCGGTTCATGACCCTGGACTGGGACGGCAAGATCCGGATGGACTGCTCCTCGCCGTACGCCATGGCCAGCCTGATCGGCCGTCAGCACGAGTTCACCATCGCCACCGGCAACGACACCGACGCCGACCGGCACGGCATCGTGACCCCGGACGGCGGCCTGCTCAACCCCAACCACTACCTGGCCGTGGCCATCGAGTACCTGTACCCCCACCGCGACGGCTGGCCGGCCGGGGCGGCCGTGGGCAAGACGCTGGTCAGCTCCTCGATGATCGACCGGGTCGCCGAGGGCCTGGGCCGACGGCTGCTGGAGGTGCCCGTCGGGTTCAAGTGGTTCGTGCCCGGCCTGCTGGACGGCTCGGTCGGCTTCGGCGGCGAGGAGAGCGCCGGCGCCTCGTTCCTCCAGCGCGACGGCTCGGTGTGGACCACCGACAAGGACGGGATCATCCTGGCCCTGCTGGCGTCCGAGATCCGGGCGGTGACCGGGCGCTCGCCGTCCGAGCTGTACAGCGGGCTGACCGAGCGCTACGGTGCGCCCGCCTACGCCCGCATCGACACCGCCGCGACCAGGGAGCAGAAGGCGAAGCTGGCCCGGCTGTCCCCGGACCAGGTCACCGCCGACCAGCTGGCCGGGGAGCCGATCACGGCCAAGCTGACCACCGCCCCCGGCAACGACGCGCCCATCGGCGGCCTCAAGGTCATCACCGCCTCGGGCTGGTTCGCGGCCCGCCCGTCGGGCACCGAGGACGTCTACAAGCTCTACGCCGAGTCCTTCCTGGGCCCCGACCACCTGGCCAAGATCCAGGAAGAGGCCCGCGCCATAATCGCCGCCGCCCTCGACTAACCGCCACACACCGCCGCCCCGCGCCCCCGCGTCAGGTCGTCGTGGGTGCTGGGCCTGTGACTGGTGGTGGTCAGGTGGCGGAGAAGCCGCCGTCTACGCGGATGATCTGGCCCGTGACGTAGGCGCTGGCCGGGCCGGCCAGGAAGACCGCCGCGCCCGCGAAGTCGTCGGGCTCGCCGTTGCGGCCGACCATGGTGCGCGCGGCCAGCGCCGCCACCCGGGCCGGGTCGCTGGACGCCTCGGCCGTCAGCGGGGTGATCACGAAACCCGGGGCGAGCGCGTTGCAGCACACGCCGCGGCCCGCCCAGGCCTCGGACTGCGAGCGGGTCAGCGCGGTCAGCCCGGCCTTGGCCGCGCCGTAGCCGCCGCTGTTGGCGAACGCGCGCTCGGCTTGCTGGGAGGTGATGTTGATGATCCGGCCCCAGCCCCTGGCCGCCATGGGCGGACCGAACCGCTGGCCGAGCAGGAACGGCGCGGTCAGGTTGACCGCCATGGTGGTGTCCCAGTCGGCGATCGTCAGCTGGTCCAGCGGCGGCCTGAGGTTCACCCCGGCGCAGTTGACCAGGATGTCCGGCTCGCCGAAAGCCGTCACGGCCGCGGCGGCGGCCTGGTCAACGCTGGCCCGGTCGCCGAGGTCGGCGCTGGCCCAGGCGGCGTCGCCGCCCGCCGAGCGCAGCCGCGCGGCGCAGTCGGCCAGCCGGGCGGCGTCGCGGGCGACCAGGACGACACGGGCGCCGGCCCCGCTGAGCGCCTGGGCGATGCCCCAGCCGATGCCGGAACTGCCGCCGGTGACCAGCGCGACCCGCCCGTCGAGCGAGAAGAGCTGCTCCAGGTAGCTGGCCACGCGACTACAGCAGCGGCCGCGCGCCGACCAGGCTGAGCGCGCGGGAGGCCAGGCGGCAGCCGCTGACCAGGGCCTCCGCCGGGGGCTTCTTGTCCAGCCAGGCGGGCAGGAACCCGGCGCAGAACGCGTCGCCCGCGCCGGTGCGATCGACCAGCTTCTCCAGCGGCGGGCCGGGCACCCGGACCGGGTCGGGACGGCCGTTGGCGTAGAACAGGGCCCCGTCGGCGCCGAGCTTCATGACCACGTGCGGGTACCAGGCGTTCAGCACCCGGGCCGCCTGCTCAGGCTCCTCGCGGCCGGTCAGCACCCGGCCCTGCTCGCCGTTCACGAACAGCAGCGCGGCGCCGTTGGTGAGCTGGAGGAAGGGCTCGGCCCCGACCCGCTCCAGCGGCGCGGCCGAGGCGCCGTCCACCGACACGGTCATGCCGGCCCGCCCGGCCAGCGACAGCGCGGCCAGCGTGGCCTGCCGGGAGCCCTCGTTGAGCAGGGTGTAGCCGGAGATGTGCAGGTGGCTGCCGGGCGTGAACAGGTCCTTGGGCAGGTCGTCGGGGGACAGGGCGGCGTTGGCGCCGGGGTCCGACAGCATGGTGTGGTCGCCCTTGTGGGTCACCATGACCACGCAGGTGCCGGTCGGCCGCTCGGGGTCCATGACCAGCCGCGCGTCGACCCCGTAGCCCATGAGCTCCATGTCGCGGTTGCGGCCGGCGATGTCCGCGCCACGGCGGCCCACGAACGCGACCTCGGCCCCGTCCACGGCCAGCCACGCGGCGATGTTGGCCCCGGAGCCACCGCCGTGCATGGTCACCACGGCAGGCGTGTCGCTCCCCCTGGCCAGCGGCAGGGCGGCGTGCGCGACCGTGTCCGTCATGAGATCGCCAACCACGACGACGCGCGTCATGCCGTGTCACCACCTTGATCACAGTGCTGAGAGCCGGCTCGCTCGCAGATCCCGCTCGGCTCTGAGCCAGCGGATAGAACTTTACAGTTCCACCGGGTGCTCTCGTGTGGATCGGGCTCCGAATCCGTGAATAGTAGCGATTCGGTCATGTTGGCAGGTCGAGGACGCGGCCGGCCACCACGAGCAGCGCCTGCTCGGACTCGGCGGCCAGCCGCTGGTTGAGCCAGCCGAGCTGATCGCGGAACTGGCGCCCGGCCGGGGTGTCCGGGACCAGCCCCGAGCCGACCTGATCGCTGACCGCGACGACCCTGGCCCGGGTCTCGCGCCAGGCCGTGACCAGGTCATCCACCTGCTCGGCCAGCCGGCCGGCGGCCTTCTCCCCGCCGGGGCCCGGGTCCCAGGCGCCGGCCTGGTCCATGACCGCGGCCAGCCAGGTGCCGATCCCGTCGATCAGCACCGCCCCGTCCAGGCGGCGCAGCGCCCCGGCCACGTCGGTGCTCTCCACGGTCTGCCACCAGGGCGGCCGCCGGGCCTGGTGGGCGGCGACCCGCTGGGCCCACTCGGGGTCGCGCTGGCCGTCGGCCCCGGTCCAGGCGTCGTCTGGCCACGGGCCGGCGGCCAGGTAGGTGACGTCCGGCTCCCCGGCCAGCTCCAGCTCGGCCTCCCGCGACTTGCCCGAGCGCGCCCCGCCCAGGACCAGGGTCCGCTGCGGCCGCCAGGCCGGCTCGCCGCCCTGGCCGGCCTCGGGCGCCGCCGGCTCGCGGGCTCCCGGCTCGCGGGCCCCTGGCTCGGGCGCCGTGCTCAGCACGTCGCCGTCGGCGGGGGCGATGGCCCGCCACAGCCCGGCCCGGCGGCTCAGCTCCCGCTCGGAGCCGACGCGGTGATCGGCGCTGAGGAACGCCGCGGTGCCGCCGGCCCGGGCCAGGCCGCGGGACCGCAAGGAGCCGAGCTGGGCGGGGAAGCCCAGCAGGTCGAGGACGACCAGGTCGTACGGCTTTGTTATTCGTCCTGGTTCTGGCACCGCACCCGGCGCGCGGGCGACCAGCGCCCTGGCCCCGTCCGGGCCGGTGATGTCCCAGCCGCCGGGCAGCTCGCTGATCTGGTAGCCCGGCGCCGCGCCGCGCGGCGGCTGGCCGGGGTCCAGGCGCAGCCGCCCGTCCACGAGCAGGCTGACGCCGCGGCGGCCGGGGCCGGCCGCGGCCGCGCGGCGGCAGGAGGCGCACGGGCAGCCGGGCTCGGGCCAGCCGTCGCGGCCGCCGGTGCCCAGGAACCGAACGTCCATTGACCTGCCTCGCTGGTAGAGCCGGGAGAGATGACTACGATGGGGCCCCGGTGACCGGCCCGATCCTAGCTACCGAGGCGAGACATGACCTGGACCTGGCAGTTCGAGAAGGAAGACGGCTCGGCCGTCGTCTCCCGTGACCTGCCGAAGGAGACCTTCAGCAGCCAGGGCGACGCGGAGAGCTGGATCGGGGAGAACTGGCGCGGCCTGCTGGACGCGGGCGTGGACCAGGTCAGCCTGACCGAGGACGGGCGGGTGGAGTACGGCGCGATGAGCCTGCACCCGGAGGCCGAGGCCGAGTAGCGCGAGCGCCGGCCCGGCCGCCGGGTGCAGGCTCAGGCGGCCGGTGTCAGGGCCGGCTGGGCGGGCTGGAGGTGAGCGCGGGGTCGGTGATGATCTCCGGGCCCAGGATGTCGTCGATGCGCCGCAGCAGCCCCTCATCCAGCCGGACGCCCGAGGCGCCGGCGTTGTCCAGCACCTGCTCGGGCCGGGTGGCGCCGACGATCGCGGCCGACACGTTGGGGTTCTGCAGCGTCCAGGCCACCGCGAGCTGGGCCATCGTCAGCCCGGCCTCGTCGGCCACGTCCCGCAGCTCCTGCACCCGGGCCAGCAGCGAGTCGTTGAGGAACCGGGAGACAAACCGGGAGCCGCCCTCGTCGGTGGCCCGCGAGCCCTCCGGCGGCGGGGCGCCGGGCAGGTACTTGCCGGTCAGCACGCCCTGGCCGATGGGGGAGAAGACGACCTGGCCGATGCCCTCCTTCTCGCACAGCGGGATGACCTCGGACTCGATGACCCGCCAGATCATGTTGTACTGCGGCTGGTTGGAGACAATCCGGTCCAGGCCCATCTCGCCGGCGATGCGCAGCGCGGCGGCGATCTCCTCGGCCCGCCACTCGGACACGCCGATGTACAGCACCTTGCCCTGGCGGACCAGGTCGTCGAAGGCCCGCAGGGTCTCCTCGAGCGGGGTCGCGTGGTCGAAGCGGTGGGCCTGGTACAGGTCGAGGTAGTCGGTCTGCAGGCGGCGCAGCGAGGCGTGCGCGGACTCCATGATGTGCTTGCGGGACAGGCCGCGGTCGTTCACCCCGGCCTCGGTGGGCCAGAACACCTTGGTGA
This sequence comes from uncultured Actinomycetota bacterium, assembly GCA_963822485.1. GTDB lineage: Bacteria > Actinomycetota > Actinomycetes > Streptosporangiales > Streptosporangiaceae > DASUBV01. The sequence goes on along the minus strand of CAWGHW010000037.1, from coordinate 513,710 downwards.
AGATCTCCAGCGACTCGCGCCGCACGCCGTGCAGGGCGCGGCCGAGCACCTCCTCGGCCCTGGTGCCCGCGTAGGCATCGGCGGTGTCGAAGGTGGTGATGCCCGCGTCGAGGGCGGCGGCCACGCACGCCCGCGCGGCCTCCTCCTCGACCTGGGACCCGTGGGTAATCCAGTTTCCGTAGGCGATCTCGCTGATCTTCAGGCCGCTGCGGCCGAGGTGACGGTATTCCATGTGCTTAACCTAGTGTGACCGTCTCCGGCGCCAGGGCCGGGCTCAGACCTTCGGGCTCAGACCTTCTGGCCGCGCTGGACGCGGGGCTGCGGGCACCCGCATCTTGCGCAGCTGGGTCCCGCGCAGCGCCGTGTACATGCCCACCCCGCGGGTGCTCTCGCCGGGGTAGCGCTCCTTGGCCAGCCGCAGCACCCGGCGGCTGACGAGCCAGCCCTCGCCCACGATGACCAGGAGCACGGCCAGGATGACCAGGTCGACGATGATCGTGCCCTTGAGCGCGGGGATGAACAGCAGCAGGATCAGCACGACGATGCCGTACAGGTAGTACTCGCTGATCCCCCGCCGGGAGTCCACCACGTCCCTGGCCAGCGCCTTCACCGGGCCCTGGTCCTTGCGCGGCAGTGCCCAGCTCTCGCCGCGGCGCATGGCCTCCATGCGGCGGGCGCGCTCGCCGCGGTCGCGGGTCTTGCTCTGCGTCGCGGCCGCCTTGCGGTCGCCCGGCGCGGAGTAGGGCTGCCGACGGCGCTTCTCGGCCTCGCTGCGCTTGGGCGTGGGACGGCCCTTGGCGGCGGTAAAGCCCGCCCGCTGCCCGGCCTCGTCCTCAGCTGCGCCGTCATCGACCTCGGAGGCGTCATCCAGCACCGCGGGGGCATCACTATCACGTCGTCGGAACACGCCCACCAGCCTACCGGGAGGAACGTCCCAGATCGCTACGGTGATCCTGAGTGGCTAGCCGCACCCGCCAGTGGATGACGCTTGCATCAGGTCGTCGTAGGCTGGGCATGACACGTGCCGGCAATGTCCGTTGTCTCTCGCAGGCGCCCGTCGCGGCACTGCCGCGCTGCGGCAGCGGTGTACATGTATGAGGGGATGGTCGCGCCCATGGGCGTAATGAAGCGAGTGTCCACGATTTTCCGGGCCAAGGCCAACAAGGCCCTGGACCGGATGGAAGATCCACGCGAGACGCTGGACTACTCCTACCAGACGCAGCTGGAGCTCCTGCAGAAGGTGCGCCGCGGCGTCGCCGACGTGGCTACCTCGCGCAAGCGCGTGGAACTTCAGATGAATCAGCTTCAGCAGTCCTCGGACAAGCTGGACCGGCAGGCGCGTGACTCGCTGGCGGCCGGCCGCGAGGACCTGGCCCGCGAGGCGCTCACCCGCAAGGGCGGCCTCCAGTCCCAGATCAGCGACCTGAACACGCAGTACGCCTCGCTTCAGGGCGAGGAGGAGAAGCTCACCAACGCCTCTCAGCGGCTCCAGGCCAAGGTGGACGCCTTCCGGACGCGCAAGGAGACCATCAAGGCCACCTACACCGCGGCCGAGGCGCAGACCCGGATCAACGAGGCCTTCTCGGGCATCTCCGAGGAGATGGGCGACGTCGGCATGGCCATCCAGCGGGCCGAGGACAAGACGGCCCAGATGCAGGCCAGGGCGGGCGCCATCGACGAGCTGATGGCCTCGGGCGCGCTGGACGACGTGGTGAGCGGCCCCCGCGACGACATCCAGGCCGAGCTGGACCGGATCGGCGCCACCCACGGCGTGGACGGCGAGCTCGAGCGGATGAAGGCCGAGCTGGCCGGGACCAGCGCGCCGCGCGAGCTCGAGGGCGGCGCCAACGGCGGGTCCACCGTGCACCCCGCGAGCCCGGCCAGCGCGGCCACCGACCAGAAGCAGGCGGGTGAGCCGCAGTGATCGTCCGCATTCTGGGCGAGGGTCAGCTGCACGTCGACGACTCGGCGGCGGCCGAGCTGAACGAGCTGGATGCCCGGCTGGAGGCCGCCGTCGAGCACCGTGACCAGGCCGGGTTCGAGGCGGCGTCGGCCGCCTTGTTCAGCCGGATCAAGGAGATCGGCACCCCGGCCAAGCCGGACGAGCTGGAGCCTTCCTCGCTGATCCTGCCGTCCCCCGACGCGAGCATGGAGGACGTCCGCAAGCTGCTGACCGACGACGGGCTGATCTCCGGCTGAGGTCTTCGTTCCCCGGACGGCCCGCAGGGCGCCGGAGCCGGACTGGCCGGGGGAACGAAGAACGCGCAGATGGCGTTGTAATCAAGTAAGGCGGCGCATGAGGCAAGCCGCTTACCGAAACGGAGGCGCCCCCCGATGGCGCGAACTCGCTACGCGTCTGACCCCGGGCTTATCGCGCGCATGGGCGCGACGATGTTCCTGCTGGGCCTGGTCTTCGTCGGGCTCGTCGTGGGCCTGTTCTACCTGTTCGACATTTACGCCAACCGCCACGGCGGCGGTGGCGGCAACGCGACCGGCTTCGTCGTCCTGGCCGCCGTGATCGGCATCGGCGCCGCGTTCGCGTCCTACTACTGGTCGGACAAGATCGCGCTGCGCACCTCCGGGGCCCGGCTGGTCAAGCCCGAGGACTCGCGGGACGCCGCCCGGCTGCACGCCGTGGTGGACCGGCTCTGCGCGCTGGCCAACATGCCCAAGCCGCAGATCGCCATCGCCCCCACGTCCATGCCCAACGCCTTCGCGACCGGCCGCAGCAGCAAGGTGGCCGTGCTGTGCGCGACCCAGGGCCTGCTGGACAAGCTGGACAACAACGAGGAGCTCGAGGGCGTACTGGCCCATGAGCTGTCGCACGTGGCGCACAAGGACGTCGCGGTGATGACCGTGGCCTCGGTGCTGGGCATCATCGCCGCGCTGATGGTCAGGTTCGCCTTCTACGGCGAGCTGTTCGGCGGCGGCGGCCGCGGCCGGGGCGGCGGCAACAATAACAACAACGGCGGCGCCCTGCCGGTGCTGCTGATCGTGATGGTGGCCGGCATCGTGGTCTACGCGGTCAGCTTCCTGCTCATCCGGCTGCTGTCGCGCTACCGCGAGCTGTCCGCCGACCGGTCCGGCGCCCTGCTGACCGGGCGGCCGTCCGCGCTGGCCAGCGCGCTGGTGAAGGTCACCGGCGACATGGCGCGCATCCCGACCAGGGACCTGCGCGCGGCCGAGCCGCTGAACGCCTTCTACTTCGCCCCGGCGCTGGCCCGCAAGGGCAATGAGCTGAACCTGTCCTCGATCTTCTCCACCCACCCGTCGCTGGACAAGCGGCTGGCGCAGCTGGAGAAGATCTCCAAGCAGCTCGGCCGCTAAGCCCGGATCCCGGCCCCGCGGCCGGGCCGGGCCCTCGCAGGGAGGTTGCCGGTGGGATTCCTGGACACGCTGCTCGGCCGGACCAAGCCCGCGCGGCCCAACCTGGACGCCCTGTTCGGGCTGCCCGGCGCGGCCGTCACCATGGAGGCGGCCACCGACTTCAAGCCCACCGGCACCGGCTCGGTGTGCTTCCGGTCGGCCGAGGGACGGGCGTTCAGCGACATCGAGAAGGATGTCCGCGAGCTGCTCAGCATGAGCAACGAGCAGGCGGTGGAGGTCTCGACCGACAGCTACGGGTTCACCTGGCTGGTTTGCCACCATGACCCCAGCGACCCGGCAGGCCTGATCACCGACCTGCACGCCGTTAATTCTTCTCTCGAACAAGGGGGGTTCGGGCCCCAGCTGCTCTGCACGATCATGGCGTTCCGGGACTCCGGGGGCCGCAGCCTGGGGCTGGTCTACCTGTACAAGCGGGGCACTTTCTACCCGTTCGCCCCCGCGGGCGGCGAGCGCCGGGACAACGGGCTCGAGCTGCAGGTCCGCGGCGTGCTCGGCGACGACCTCAAGGTCGAGCCGGACCTCAGCCGGTGGTTCCCGGTCTGGGGCGCGCCGGGCCTGTAGGGCCAGGCGGGCCCGCCGGTGCCAACCGGTGGCCCAGCCGGGGCAGGTGAGCCGGGTGATCCGGAATGCCGGCGCAGGGCATATGGTTGTGAGAGCAGGTGACGGGGCCGCGTCGCAGGGGCGCTGGCCAGTCTGACGCGGGAGTTAACCCAGATGACAGTTCAGGACCAGGCGACCACCCAGGGCATCATCCTTTCTGAGGCTGCCGCGGTGAAGGTCGGCAACCTCCTGGAGCAGGAGGGCCGCGACGACCTGCGGCTGCGCATCGCCGTGCAGCCAGGCGGCTGCTCGGGCCTGCGCTACCAGCTCTACTTCGACGAGCGCGAGATCGACGGCGACATCGTCACCGAGTTCGGCTCGGTCAAGGTCGTCACGGACAAGATGAGCGCGCCCTACCTGAGCGGCGCCAGCATCGACTTCGTGGACACGATCGAGAAGCAGGGCTTTACGATCGACAACCCGAACGCCTCGGGCTCCTGCGCCTGCGGCGACTCGTTCCACTGACCTTCGGCTGATCGAGCGCTAAGAGGCCGTCGCGCGCCTGCGCTCCCCTACCGGGGGTGGCGTGCGGCGGCCTTTCGCATGTCCGGGGCCAGCTGGCGACAGCGGTTCTGTCGGAGGCTCATGTTATGTTCGTAACATGAGCGAGAAGAAGGCTGTGCTCAACGTCACGGTCCCCGAGTCCATGGCCGAGGCCGTGCGCGGGGAGGCCGCGACGCGGAACGTCACGATCTCCAGCGTGGTCGAGGCGGCCCTGGCCGAGCAGCTCAAGTGGTACAAATCCGCGCCGATGGCCTGGCCGCGATGGAGAGCAGTACCACCGGATGTACGGCTACCCGACACCCGAGGAGGTGGCGGCCGCGGACGCGGCGGTGGACGAGGAAGTGCGGCTCCTCGCCGAGGCCCTCGAGGCCGACGCACGCGAGGCCGCCGAGCGGGAGGCCAGGGCCACGAGGCCGGGCGGCAGGAGCCGGCGCCGCATGACGCCGACGCGGGTGACCGGTTCGTCTACGACAGCGGCGCCCTCATCGCTATCGGCGACCGCCGCAATCCGGCATCCTCGACCGGCACGACCGGCGCATCGGCCGCGGGCTCAAGATCCTCGTCCCGACCGTGGTCGCGGCGCAAGTCGTGCGCAAGCCAGCCAAGCAGGCGGCGCTGATGCTGACGCTCAGGGCTGCTCGTTAATCCCGTTCACGGCGAGCCATCACATGCCGGTCGGCGAGCTGCTGGCTTCTCCGGAACAGCGGACGTCGTCGACGCGTTCGTCGCGCTGCTTGCGGCGCGAGGAGCAGGCCGCAGTCATCAGCAGCGACCCGGACGACATCGGGCGGCTGCTGAGCTGCCTGGGCGTGCGGCGGCCCGTCCTGCAGGCCTGACCGGCAGGCGCGGCGCGCGGTAGCCTGACTCAGCCCGCTCGTATCGTCAGCCCCGCCGCCTCAGCCTAAGGACAACTCAGCCGTGCGCATTGCCGTGACCGGGTCGATCGCGACCGACCACCTGATGACCTTCCCCGGCCGGTTCGTCGAGCAGCTCATGCCCGACAAGCTGGACAAGGTGGCGCTGTCGTTCCTGGTGGACTCCCTGGACATCCGCCGCGGCGGCGTCGCCGCCAACATCGCCTTCGGGCTGGGCTGCCTGGGCCAGCGGCCGCTGCTGGTCGGCACGGTCGGCGAGGACTTCGCCGAGTACCGCCGCTGGCTCGAGCACCACAACGTCGACACCAGCCGGGTTCGCGAGTCGACGCTGCACCACACCGCCCGGTTCATCGGCACTACCGATGCCGACCTGAACCAGATCGCCTCGTTCTACCCCGGCGCGATGAGCGAGGACGTGGAGATCGACCTGAGCGACCTGGTCGGCCAGGCCGACCTGGTGCTGATCGGGGCCAGCGACCCCGAGGCCATGCTGCGCTTCACCCCCCGGTGCCGCGAGCTGGGCCTGCCGTTCGCCGCCGACACCTCGTGGCAGCTGGCCCGGCTGGACGGCGAGCAGGTCCGCGCCCTGGTCGAGGGGGCGGCCTACCTGTTCAGCAACGAGTACGAGGCCGAGCTCATCGAGCACAAGACCGGCTGGACGAGTGAGGAGCTCACCGCCCAGGTCGGGATCCGGGTCACCACGCTGGGCTCGGCCGGGGCCCGGGTGGACCAGGCCGGCCAGCCGACGGTCGCGGTCCCGCCGCTGCCCGACGTGACGCCCCGCGAGCCGACCGGCGCGGGCGACGCGTTCCGGTCCGGGTTCCTGGCCGCGGTGGCCTGGGGCCTGAGCCTGGAGCGCGCGGCGCAGCTGGGCAACATGCTGGCCGTGCACGCCCTGGAGACCACCGGGACGCAGGAGTACGTGCTCAAGCCCGACCAGATCGCCCAGCGGCTGACCGGTGCCTACGGCGCCGAGGCCGCCCAGGAGATCGTCGCTCACCTGGCCTGAGCCTCGCCTGAGCCGACCCGGGCTGCGCCCGGGCGGACTCAGCAGCCGTCAGCCGGAGCCGAAGGTCTGGATGTAGTGCCAGGGTGAGCCGACGCCGGTCGCGTCGTCGTAGCCCGGCGTGGCCGGCAGCGCGGCGGCGCCCTCGCCGTCGATGCCCAGCGTGCGCAGGTAGTACAGGATCGGCAGGCCCTTGGTGGCCGGGTTGGTGTAGTTGCCCCGGACCTGAGCCAGCGGCGCCGGGCCGAGCGGGTGATCGGTGACGTCGCGGAACGCGTCGGTGCCGTACCGGTGGTAGATGGCCGGGTTGGCGAAGCCGAGCGGCCCGCCCGCCGCCTGCTGCGCGTCCGCCTCGATGCCGGCGAACGTCGGGCACGAGACGCTGGTCCCGCCGATGCGGCTGAGCGAGAAGCGGTAGCTCTTGCCGTCGGGCTGGAGCGTGGTCTGGCCGACCAGGAAGCCGGTGGCCGGGTCGGCGTAGGCCGACACGTCCGGGACCACCCGCATCGGCTGGGCGCTCTCCCGCCCGCTGGGCAGCCGGCGCGAGAGCCGGGCCGGGACCACGCCCTGCTGGTAGGCGGGCTGGCCGAACAGCGTGGAGGTACCGCCGCCGCTGCCGCCGTCGAACCCGGCGGGATAGGGCCCCGGCAGCGGGTACTGCCAGGCCTTCCCGCGCTTGCCCAGCGGGTTCAGGATCGTGCCCCAGGCCGTCTCGAACTGGTAGTTGCCGCGGGCGCCGATGGCCAGGCTGGTGCCGCCCACCGAGGTCGCCCAGGGGTCCGAGGTCGGGTAGTCGACCTGGATCCGGCTCGAGCCGCCGGGGTTCTCGCCCGGTGACTCGTAGCCGTTGTCGCCGGAGGAGAACAGCACCGCGATGCCCTCGGCCGCCGCGGCCTGGAGGATCAGGTGGTAGACGTCCACGAAGCCGGCCGCGCCGGCCTCGGTGTCGCCCCAGGAGTCGCTGATGATGCTGGCCAGGTGGTTGTTCACGATCCGGGCCAGGGCGTCGGCCAGGTCGGGGTCCAGGCAGCTGGCCGCGGCCACGAACCTGACCCGCGCGCCCGGCGCCATGCCGTGCACCGACTCCACGTCCAGCGTCTGCTCGCCGTACCAGCCCTGGGCGTCGCACTGATTCGCGCCCGCGTCGGTGAACCGCGGCGGCAGGTACTGCTGGTACTGACCGGGCGCGAACGGCCGGTCCCCGACGACCCGGGCGTAGGTGTTCGCGTCCGACAGCATCGTGGGGGAGGCGTAGGCGTCCACGATGGCCACGGTCTGGCCCGCGCCGGTCATGCCCGACGCGGTCACCCCGTACGCGCCGCGCACCTGGCGCGGCGTGTAGCCGCACACCGCCCACGGCCAGTGCCGGCCGTAGGCCGCCGGCTTGCTCGTCGCGATCTTCTGGTTGTAGTACGACCCGCAGGGCCGGGCCACCCAGTAGTTCGGGCCCGGCGGCGGCAGCTTGGCCGCCGCCGTCTGCTGCCCCGCCGTTTGCTGCCCCGCCGTTTGCTGCACCGCGGCCCGCTGCGCCGCGGTCTGCTGCACCGTCATGTGCTGCATGACCTGCCGGGCCGTGCTCAGCCCGGTGACGTCCAGCACCGACGCGGCCACGTCGGCGGGCACGCTGACCGCCTGCTCGGGCGCGCGGACCAGGCCCTGCCCGGCCAGCCGGTAGCGGGCGAACCGCACGCCGAACGCGCGGCGGGCCGCCGCCAGCGAGCCCGTGGCGGCCAGGTACCCGTCCGCCACGTGGTCGCTCACGCCCGTCACCCGCAGGCCGGCGCCGCGCAGCCAGCCCCGGACCGCGGCGATCCGCGCCGGGGTCTGCCCGAAGCGGGCCTGCACCTGGGCCGGGCTGAGGAAGTGCCGGTACCGCGGGCTGCCCGGGGTGGACTCGGCCGTGGCCGCCGCGGCCAGCCCGGCCGCGTCGCGCGCGGCCAGGTAGACCCGCGCGTGCACCACGCCGCGGGTCACCTGGCCCCGGCCGGCCCGGTGCGCGGGCACGGCCCAGCCCGGGTGCGTTCCCGCGACAGCCACCCGGGACGGCGGCACGGCGGCCTGCGCGGCCCCGGCCCCGGCCATCAGGCTGGAGAGTCCTAACGCGCCGAGGGCCAGCGCGAGGCCGGCGGCCCTGACTCGGGTGTGCTGCGGCATGGGCGTCCCTTCCGCTGTGGGTAATGGCTGGTCAGCTGGCTCATCCGGCGGGCCGCCAGGCTTACCCTCGCGGCCGGCCGCCCGCCGTTCAAGTCCCGACACGCGCCGGCGGCCCGGCTCTCAGCGGGGCGGGGGCCCGGTCACTACGCCGGGTAGTAGCGGTAGCGTGGCGGTTATGCCACCCGTCGCCGCCGGATATCACGGACCGCCCGAGCTGACCGTCGCCAGGGCGTTCGGCGAGTGGGTGCTCGATCCGTGGGCCCTGGCGGTCATCGTGCTGCTGGCCCTGGCCTACCTGACGGGCGTGCGCCGGGTGCGGCGGTCCGGGCAGGACTGGCCGGCCGGGCGGGTGATCGCGTTCTGCGGGCTCGGCCTGGGCTTCGCGATCATCGCCACCATGTCGTTCCTGGGCGTCTACCAGAACACCCTGTTCTACGCCCGGGCCGCGCAGACCACGGTGCTGCTGCTGGCCGTGCCGCTGTTCCTGGCCCTGGGCCGGCCGCTGACCCTGGCCATCGCGGCGGCGCCCCGGTCCGGGCCCAGGATCGAGGCCGCGATCCGCAGCCGCACGGCCCGGATCCTCATGTTCCCGGCCATCACCACCATGGTCCTGGTGGTCATGCCGTTCCTGGTCTACTTCACCGGCTGGTATGCCGCCGGGCTCACCTCGACCGGCGTGCGCGAGATCACCCACCTGGTCCTGCTGCTCCCCGGCCTGGCGTTCTTCTGGACGCTGCTGCGGGTCGACCCGGTGCCCAAGGCCTACCCCTACGTGGTGGCGCTGTGGATCACCGGGGCCGAGGTCATCGGCGACGCCGTGCTCGGGCTGGCCATCATCGCCGACCCGAACCTGATCGCCAGCGCGTACTACCACGCGCTGGCCCGGCCGTGGGGGCCGACCCTGAGCACCGACCAGGTGCTGGGCGGCGGCACGCTGTGGGTCCTGGGCGACCTCGTCGGCCTGCCGTTCCTGGCCGCTCAGCTCATCCAGATGATCCGCGAGGACGAGCACGAGGCCAAGGTCATCGACGCCGAGCTGGACGCCGCCGAGGCCGCTCAGGCCGCCGAGGCCGGCGCCGCGACCGCCGGGGGAGCGGGGGAGACGGGCACCGGGGAGGCCGGGACGGGCCCGGCCGCCGCGCGGCGGCCCTGGTGGGAGTCCGACCGGCGGTTCGCCGAGCGCTTCGAGGCCGTGGACGACGGCGCCGACCAGCCCACGCAGCGCTAACCGTCATCGCGAACCGTCACCACTGACCCTCACCGCTGACCGTCACCGGCCGGCCGGGCTAGTAGCTGCGGCGGACCAGGAACGACCAGCCGGGGCCGAGGTCCCGGGTGCCCAGGAACTCCTGGGACTTCAGCTGGCACCAGGCGGGCAGGTCGCTCTTGGCCGCCGGGTCGTCGGCCAGTACCTCAACGGTCTGGCCGATGGCCACCTCCCCGATCCGCTCCGCGAGCATGATGATCGGGATCGGGCACTTGCGGCCGAGCGCGTCGATGGTCAGCGCCACGACCGGGACGTCCGCCCGGCCGCCCGGCCGGGCCTGGTGCTCTGCAGTCACGCGGTTACCTCCGTCAGGGCCGTGCCGCCCGCCCCTGACAGTGTCGCGCAGTTCCGCCGCCGATGACACCGGGTCGGAGCCGGCAACTGTCCGTGAGGGCCTGACTGGCCGAATACCCCGCGCGATACCCCGCGCGCGGGCCGGGTCGCGGGGACGAGCCGCGCCGCGGGGCAAAGTCCGCCAGACATCCGCGGGCCCGAGTACCGGGGGTACCGCAGGATGCGAGCGCGGTCCGTTGTACTGTTTCCACGACAGGCTGTAGGACGAGCGTTCCCGGCCTGGACGGAGCCGGGAAGTCATCCGCTGGGAAGGCAATCTGTGAGTCTCATCCGCAGTCACCCGCGCCGCAGGGGGTCAGGACGCAGGGTGTCAGGACGCCAGCTGCGGCGCTGGCTGCCGCGCACGGCCCTCGCCGTTGGCCTGGTGACCATGACCGCCGGCTGCAAGTCGACGACGTTCACCAGGCTGGGCCTGGTGCCGCCGCAGACCAGGCAGGGCCAGACCGTCATCGACCTGTGGCAGGGCTCCTGGATTGCCGCCTTCGCCGTCGGTGCCCTGGTCTGGGGCCTGATCATCTGGGCGATCATCTTCTACCGCAAGCGCGCGGACCGGGTGCCCCACCAGGTCAGGTACAACCTGCCCATCGAGATCATGTACACGGTCGTGCCGTTCGTCATGATCGGCGTGCTGTTCTTCTTCACCGCGCGCGACGAGAACCAGATCGACTCGCTGTCGGCGCACCCGAACGTGGTCGTGAACGTGACCGGCTTCCAGTGGAGCTGGGCCTTCCAGTACCCGCAGTACGCGGTGAGCGGCTCCAAGGCCCTGTGCGGCAACGCCGACGTGTGCCAGCTCGGCCCGCAGTGGAACGGCACCATCCCCGGCAACGAGGACCGGCTGCCGCTGCTGGAGATCCCGGTGCACGAGACGGTGCGGTTCAACCTCACCTCGGCCGACGTCATCCACTCGTTCTGGGTCATCCCGTTCGAGTTCAAGCGCGACGTCGTGCCCGGTCACCCCAACCACTTCCAGGTCTACACGACCAAGACGGGCTCCTCGATCGGGCGCTGCTCTGAGCTGTGCGGGCTGTACCACAGCCGGATGCTGTTCCGCGTCAGGATCGTGCCGCAGGCCCAGTTCAATGCGTGGATCCACGCGCAGCAGGTGCAGCAGAACGCAGCCGGGGGTGCCTCGTGACCACGATTAACCAGCCGACCATCGCCGCTCCTCAGGCGCGCTCATACCGCAAGGGGTCGCTGCTGGCGGACTGGCTGTCGTCCACGGACCACAAGATCATCGGTCACCTGTACCTGATCACGTCGTTCGGGTTCTTCCTGGTCGGCGGCCTGATGGCGATGGTCATGCGGGCGCAGCTCATGGGCCCGAACAACCACATCGTGTCGGACCAGGTGTACAACGAGCTGTTCACCATGCACGGCACGATCATGCTGCTGCTGTTTGCCACGCCGCTGTTCGTGGGGTTCGCGAACGAGATCATGCCGCTGCAGATCGGCGCCCCCGACGTCGCGTTCCCCCGGCTGAACCTGCTGAGCTACTACTTCTTCCTGTTCGGCGGCCTGATCCTGCTGGCCAGTTTCCTGACCCCGGGCGGGTCGGCCGCGTTCGGCTGGTACGCCTACTCGCCGCTGACCAGCGCGCAGTACTCGCCGGGCCTCGGCGGCGACATGTGGATCATGGGCCTGGTGCTGGCTGGCCTGGGCACCATCCTGGGCGGCGTCAACTTCGTCACCACGATCCTGTGCATGCGCGCGCCGGGCATGACCATGTTCCGGATGCCCATCTTCACCTGGAACATCCTGCTCACCAGCCTGCTGGTGCTGCTGGCCTTCCCGGTGCTGACCGCGGCGCTGCTGGTCCTGGAGATCGACCGCAAACTCGGCGCCCAGGTGTTCTCGGCCAACAGCGGCGGCGCGATCTTGTGGCAGCATCTGTTCTGGTTCTTCGGCCATCCCGAGGTCTATATCGTGGCGCTGCCGTTCTTCGGCATCGCCACCGAGATCCTGCCGGTCTTCTCCCGCAAGCCCTGCTTCGGCTACAAGGGGCTGGTCGGCGCGACGATCGCGATCGCCGGCCTGTCGCTGACCGTGTGGGCGCACCACATGTTCACCACCGGCGCGGTGCTGCTGCCGTTCTTCTCGTTCATGACGTTCCTGATCGCGGTGCCGACCGGGGTGAAGTTCTTCAACTGGGTCGGCACGATCTGGCGCGGGCAACTCAGCTTCGAACCAGCGATGCTGTTCATCCTGGGCTTCCTGGTCGTGTTCCTGTTCGGCGGCCTGACCGGCATCATCCTGGCCTCGCCGCCGCTGGACTTCGCGGTCAGCGACTCCTACTTCGTCGTGGCGCACTTCCACTACGTGCTGTTCGGCACGGTGGTGTTCTGCATGTTCGGCGGGTTCTACTTCTGGTGGCCCAAATTCACCGGCAAGATGCTCAACGCCACGATGGGCAAGTGGCACTTCTGGCTGGTGTTCTTCGGGTTCAACGGGACGTTCCTGGTCCAGCACTGGCTGGGCCTCATGGGCATGCCGCGCCGCGTGGCCAACTACCCGTACCTGCCGCACCTGGCCACCACGCTGAACGACATCTCGTCCATCTCGGCGTTCGTCCTCGGCGCGTCCACGCTGCTGTTCCTGTACAACATCTACTGGACGCACAAGAACGCCGAGCCGGTCACGGCGGACGACCCCTGGGGCTTCGCCAACTCGCTGGAGTGGGCGACCTCCTGCCCGCCGCCGCGGCACAACTTCACGTCGATCCCGCGGATCAGGTCCGAGCGCCCCGCGTTCGACCTGCACTACCCGCACATCAAAACCGGGCGCGACCGTGAGCTGGAGCGCCATTCGATCGGAGTGGGCAAGTGAAGGTCGAGGCCTACCTGTTCCTGGGCTGCGCGGCGTTCTTCGGCGCGTCGGACCTGGTCTACTGGAACTTCTCCCATGACCCCACGGGCACGACCGCGCTGGCGCTGTCGGTCTGCCTGGCCTTCCTCACCGGGTTCTACCTCCTGTTCACCGGCCGCCGGCTGCCCAAGCGGCCGGAGGACGACAAGCAGGGCGAGATCTACCAGGGCACCGGCGAGGTGGGCTTCTTCAGCCCGCACAGCTGGTGGCCGCTGTTCGTCGGCCTGTCCGGCGGGCTGGCCGCGATCGGCTTCGCGGTGGGCTGGTGGCTGTTCCTGATCGGCGCGCTGGCCGTCATCCTGAGCATGATCGGCTTTGTCTTCGAGTACTACCGCGGCCGCTTCGCGCACTGACCGGGGCGCACTGACCGGGGCGCACTTACCGGGGCGCACTTACCCGGGCGCCCCGGAGGGGCTAGCCGGCCAGGATCTCGCCTAGCCGGCTGGTCACCAGGTTCCACCGCCACTCGCGGTCCACCCAGGCCTGGCCCTTGTCGCCCATCGCCGCCGCGCCGACCGGGTCGCAGAGCAGCTCGATCAGCCGGGCCGCGAGGGCGTCCTCGCTGCCGCCGGGGACCACGTAGCCGGTCTCGCCGTGCACGATGGCGTCCGGCGCGCCGCCCGAGTCGCCGCCCACTACCGGCAGGCCGGTGGCGGACGCCTCCAGGTAGACGATGCCGAGGCCCTCCACGTCCAGGCCGTTGCGCCGGGTCCGGCACGGCATGGCGAACACGTTGCCCGCGTCGTAGTAGGCCGGCAGCTCCTCGCCGGGCACCGGGCCGGCGAACAGCACCGAGTCGCTCACGCCCAGGCGCTGGGCCAGCCGGCCCAGCTCGGCGCGGTACGGGCCGTCCCCGACCAGCAGCAGCAGCGGGTTGCCGCCCACGTTGGCCTGCACCGTCGGCCAGGCCTGGAGCAGCGTGTCCTGGCCCTTGCGGGGCACCATGCGCGAGACGCAGACCACCACGGGCTGCCGCGGGCCGATGCCCAGCCGCTGCCGGATGGCCTTGCCCCCGGCGCCGGGCCGGAAGGCCGTGGTGTCGACGCCGGGCGCCAGCCGGACCATGCGCGCGGAGGCCCGCCAGGAGAACGCCCGGGCCAGCCGGAGCCGGAAGTACTCGCCCAGGTAGGTGACCACGTCCACCTCGTCGCCGATGCGGCGCAGCATGCCGCGGGCCGCGGGCAGCGAGGCCCAGCCGGCCTCGTGGCCGTGGGTCAGCGCGACGATCCGCCGGGCCCCGGCCCGGCGCAGCGTGGGCGCCAGCAGCCCCAGCGGCGCCGCCGCGCCGAACAGCACGGTGTCGCAGTCGTACTCGTGCAGGATGGCCCGGGCGCGGCGGGCCACCGTGGGCACGGGCAGCATCAGCGAGGTGCGGTGCCGGATGACCGGGAACTCCTGCCGGGCGTCGAAGGCCGCCGCCCCTTCCCACATCGGGGCGTAGACGCAGACCTGGCTCGCCGGAAGGCGGGAGGCCAGTGCGTGAACAAAAGACTGAATGCCGCCGCGCCGCGGCGGGAAGTCGTTGGTGACGATCAGGACTCTGCGCATCTCGCTCCCGTGCCACAGGCGCCGCCGGGACCCTGGCTTCCCGGTGGCGGCCCTGGCCGCCGAGATAGGGAGCCTACCGGTCGCCGCGATACGAGCGCGCCCGGCCCGGACAATCCGGGCCGGGCGCGCTCGCGTCTGACGATGAGTGCTGCCTGGGTGGTGCTAGGGCCGGACCACTCCGTCGAGGTTGGCGGAGTACCAGCCGGCCAGCGGCACCTCCTCCACGTCCATGCCGGTTTGCGGCGCATCTATGAGCTCACCGCCGCCGACATACATGCCGACGTGACCCTCGGCGTCGAACACCAGGATGTCGCCGGGCTGCATGTCGCTCTCGCTGACGTGCGGCAGCTGGTCCCAGTCCTCGTAGCTGGTCCGCGGGATCGACACGCCCGCGTAGGCCCAGGCCGCCATCATCAGCCCGGAGCAGTCGAAGCCGTCGGCGCATGGACCGGTGGCGCCGTACACGTACGGGCAGTGGTCCTTGACCTGCTGGTAGGCGAACTGCACCGCCTTGCCGGCCGCGCCGCTGACTGGTGGGGGCGGCTTGCCGCCGCCACCGCCCCCGCCGCCGCCGCCAGTGCCGCCGCCCCCGCCGGGGGCCGCGACCTTGCGCTGGACGGGCGTGAGCTGCTGGAGCAGCGCCTTGGCCTTGGCGATCAGGCCGTGCAGCGTCTTGAGGCGCCCGGCGATGCTCTTCTTCAGCTGGACGATGCCAGCCTTGGTGCGGTTGACCGCCTGCTGGGTGTTGCGCACCTGGCGGGCCGCGGCGAGGAACTGGTTCATCTCGGCGTTGTTGGCCGAGGACAGCTCCAGCAGGATTGAGGACTGGTCCAGGATCTGCTGCGGCTTGCCCGAGGTGAGGAGGGCGATCGAGGTGTTCAGGGTGCCCTGCTCGTAGGCCTGGGCGGCGATCTGGCCGATCTGGCCGCGCATGGCGTTGAACTGCCCGGCGTCCCTGGCCTGCTCGCGCTTGACCACCGCCAGCCGCTGGTTGGCCGCGGCGAGTTCCTGCTTCACCTGGTCCAGCTGCTGGTCCAGCTTGTCCTCCCTGGAGGTCAGCTGGTTGAGCTTCTTCTCGACCTGGGCGACGGTGACCTGGGAGGAGGCCACGGCCACGCCTCCGGTGATGACGAGCAGGCCAGTCACGGCCAGCCCGGCCGTCACAGTCGTCAAGACCCCGGCGCGGTACTTCAGGGCCCGGCGCCGAGCCGGCCGCACCGGGCGATCATCTGGCGGCGTATGCACCTGCGTGACACGCTCCTTCTCCCACTGGCTGCCTACCGGGTCAGCTGACGGGTTCGGGCAGTGGAAGATCGCCCTACGGCCCGTCCATTGGTCGGGCCGATTCACCCCTGGCTAGCCGGGCGTTCTCACGCTGGCGGCTCGCCGGTGGTTCCCCGGCTCCTCAGCCGTCGCAATGACCGGCAACGAGGACTCGGCAGTTGGCCGCCCGCCGCCGCCGTCCTGGCGGCTGATGAGCGATACGGCTCGAAGCACGAGACTAGTGGACCTGCAATAGCGGATTCCACCGGTTCGCGTACTCCCGCGATTCGAGTTCGTCGTTCCGCAGCGATAACAATGCCATTACGAAACTTGGGCACCCCGTCGCCTACCCCCGTGCCTGCCCCCGCGACCACCCCTGTGACGGGAGCGCTCCAGGCGGCTGGAAGTGGCAGTCGCCGAGGCCCGGCGAGCCGCTGGCCGGAGTGTCAGAGGCAGGTTCTACGGTGAGGGCATGGTCGGACAATTGCCCGCCGCGGGCCCTGTACCGGCCGCTGCGGGCGCATGCGCGGCGGCCGGGGATCATCCCTTGGTCGCGGGCCTGGACGCGGTGGTCGTCGACGTGGAGACCACGGGCTTCCGGCCCGCCACGGCCACGATCATCGAGATCGGGGCGGTCCGGCTCAGCGGCCGCCGGGTGACCGGCGAGTTTTTCTCGCTCGTCAGCCCCGGCCCCGGCGTCACGGTGCCCGACGGCATCACCGAGCTGACCGGGATCACCGACGCCATGGTCAGCGGGGCGCCGCGCGCGACCGACGCCCTGGCGGCCTTCCTGACCTTCGCCAGGGGGGCGGTGCTCGTCGCCCACAACGCCCCGTTCGACATGGGCTTCCTGCTGAGCGGCTGCCGGGCCAGCGGGCTGGACTGGCCGCCCACCGCGGTGCTCGACACCGCGACGCTGGCCCGGACGGTGCTGCGCGGGGAGCAGGTGCCCGACTGCAAGCTGGCCACCCTGGCCGCCTACTTCCGCACCCGGATCGCACCCTGCCACCGGGCCCTGGCCGACGCCCAGGCCACCGGCGAGGTGCTGCTGGGCCTGCTGGACCTGGTGGCGGCCGCCCGGTCGGGTCGGGCCCCGCGCCGCAGCCCGCGCCCGGTGGCCGCGCTGCCCGCGCCGCGGCCGATGGCCGCCATCTGCGCCTGAGCCCGGCGGGCCAGCGGGGAGGCGGGCCGCCGGGGGAGAGGCGCGCGCGGAAGAGGCGGCTGTACGCTACTGGCGCGGCCGGGGCGCAGGTTCCCGGCGTCTTGAGTTCCCGGCGTCTCGGGAGGCGACCATGGTCACCGCTATCGTCCTGATCAAGTGCGACGTCGCGCGGATTCCGGAGACGGCGCAGACAATCGCCCAGATGCCGGCGGTCAGCGAGGTGTACTCGGTGACCGGCGAGTTCGACCTGGTGGCACTGGTGCGGGTGCGCGCCCACGAGGAACTCGGCGACGTCATCCCCGGCTCGCTGAACAAGGTGGCCGGCGTCACGCACACCGAGACCCACATCGCGTTCCGCACCTACTCGCGCCACGACCTCGAGGCCGCGTTCGCGCTCGGCTACCCCGAGCAGGGCTGACCGCTCCGGCCCCCGGAGTGGTATGCCTGGTCGATACGGGCTGTCGCGTAACTCGCCATGATCACTCCGGTGACTTTCATGATCACGGAGAGTCGTCAGCGGCAACGCCGTTGCGTTTAGCTAGGGCTGCTGGCCCTGGGCTAGGGCTGCCGGCCCGCCAGGCGCTGGCTGGCGGCGGCCCAGCGGGCCAGCAGGTCCGCGGCCGCCCCGGAGTCCACCGCCTCGCTGGCCCGCGCATAGCCGTCGGCCAGGGCCTGGCTCAGCCCGTCGGGGCTGTCCACGCCCGCCTCGGCGGCCAGCGCGGCGGCCGCGTTGAGCAGCGCCGTGTCGCGCACCGGGCCGGGTGCGCCGCTCAGGAAGGCCCGCGCCACCTCGGCGTTGCGGGTCGAGTCGCCGCCGACCAGGTCCTCCAGGCGGGACCGGGGGATGCCCAGCTCCGCCGGGTCGAGCCGGGCCTCGCTGACCGTGCCGCCGTGCACCACCCAGACCGTGGACGGGGCGGTCGTGGTCAGCTCGTCCAGCCCGTCGTCGCCGTGGAAGACCAGCGCCGAGTTGCCCCGGCCGGCCAGCACGCCCGCCAGCACCGGGCCCACCCGCGGGTCGGCCACCCCCACGGCCAGCACCGTGGGCCGGGCCGGGTTGGTCAGCGGGCCCAGGAAGTTGAACACCGTGGGCACGCCGAGCTCGCGGCGCGCCACCGAGGCGTACCGGTAGGCCGGGTGATAGAGCGCCGCGAACAGGAACGCGACCCCCACCTCGGCCACGAGCTGCTCGGTGGCCGGGGGCGGCAGGTCGATGACCACGCCCAGGGCCTCCAGCACCTCGGCGGCCCCGCAGGCCGACGTGGCGGCCCGGTTGCCGTGCTTCACCATGCGGGCGCCGGCCGCGGCGGCGGCGATCGTGCCCATGGTCGAGATGTTGACGGATTGCGCGCCGTCGCCGCCGGTGCCGACCAGGTCCACCAGCCGGCCGGGCACCGAGATCGGGGCCGCGTGGGCCAGCATGGCCTGGGCCAGGCCGCCCACCTCGGCCACGGTCTCGCCCTTCATCCGCAGCGCCACGGCGAAACCGGCAATCTGGACGGGCGTGGCCGCGCCGTCCATGATCTCGTTCATCGCCCAGGTGGTCTCCTCGGCGCTGAGCGTCTCGCCCTTGACCAGCGCGCCGGTCAGCGCGGGCCAGCTAGTGCGGGTGTCCATCAGCTCAGGCCTGGAGGGCGGGCGTGCCCGCCTCGCGCTCGCGCATCAGCCCGGCCAGGGCCTGGGCCAGCGCCGCCGGGTCGATCGGGTGGCTCACGACCGCGTCCGCGCGGGACCAGGTGGCCAGCCAGCCGTCATCGGCCCGGCCGATGACGAGCAGCACCGGCGGGCAGTCGTAGAGCTCGTCCTTGGCCTGGCGGCAGACGCCCATGCCGCCGGAGGGCTGGGCCTCGCCGTCCAGCACCATGACGTCGGCCCCGCCGGCGTCGAGCAGGCGGATCAGGGCTGGGTGGGTGGCCACCTCGATGATCTCGGCCTCGGGCACGTCAGCGGCGGGGCGGCGCCCGATGGCGAGCCGGATCGCGGCCCGGGTGTCCGCATCATGGCTATACACAACGACCTTCATGGAACTGGATGCTACCGACCCGGGGGGTCGGGCAACGAAGGCCTACGCGTTGTCGTAATAATGGCCCCGTGGCGACAGCAACTACAGAGGTGGTCCCGCGCACCCCCGCGAGCCGGCCAAACCTCGTCAGCGTGGGGACGATCGTGTGGTTGTCCTCCGAACTCATGTTCTTCGCGGGCCTGTTCGCGATGTACTTCACCGTGCGCGCCGTGGACAAGGGCATGGGCAAGCACTGGCCGATGGCCCACCTTGACCTGAAGCTCGCCACGACCAACACCATCGTGCTGCTGCTGTCCAGCGTCACCTGCCAGCTAGGCGTGTTCGCGGTGGAGCGGGGCCAGGTCCGCCGGGCTGGGTCGATCTGGAACGTGAGCCGCTGGGGCCTGCGCGAGTGGTACGTGCTGTCCTTCCTGATGGGCCTGTACTTCGTGCTCGGCCAGGGCTACGAGTACCTGGACCTGATCCAGAAGCAGCACGTGACGCTGTCGTCCACCAACTACGGCTCGGTCTTCTTCCTGACCACCGGGTTCCACGGACTGCACGTCACCGGCGGGCTGATCGCCTTCCTGTTCCTGCTCGGCCGGACATTCGCCGCCAAGCGGTTCACCCATGAACAACAGGTCAGCGCGATCGTCGTCTCCTACTACTGGCACTTCGTGGATGTGGTCTGGATCGGCCTGTTCACGACCATCTACCTGATCCACTGACCCGGGGATTAAAACTGTGAGCTGGATCACCGCAAGGCGCCGGCACCCCGCAGCGGGCTACGTCATCCTCGTGCTCGGGCTGCTCCTGGTAGGCGCCCTCTACGCCTCAGTCACCGGCGCCGGGACCTCAGCGTCGGCCTCGCCCCCGGCGACCGTCGCCAAGGCGCAGATCACCGCCGGCCGGCAGCTGTTCCTCCAGGACTGCGACAGCTGCCACGGGTTCTACGCCCAGGGCACCAGTCAGGCGCCCGGCCTGATCGGCGTCGGCTCGGCCGCCGTCGACTTCCAGGTCAGCACCGGCCGGATGCCCGCCGCCGAGCAGGGCGCGGAGAACGTCCAGAAGCCGCCGCGGCTGACCCCCAAGCAGACCCGGGAGGTCGCGGAGTACATCGGCTCGCTCGGCGGCGGCCCGGCCACGCCCTCGGACGCCCAGGTCAGCACTGCCGGGGCGAACGTGGGCCTGGGCCAGCAGCTGTTCTCGGCCAATTGCAGCGCCTGCCACAACTTCGTCGGCGCGGGCGGCGCGCTCACCTACGGCAAGTTCGCGCCCGCGCTCACCCACAGCACCAACCGGCAGATCTACGAGGCCATGCAGACCGGCCCCGAGGCCATGCCGGTGTTCAACGACACCACGATCACCCCCAGCGAGAAGCGGGACATCATCGCCTTCGTGACGCAGACGCGGACCCAGCCCAACCCCGGCGGGTTCAGCCTGGGCCGCGTCGGGCCGGTCACCGAGGGCCTGGTGGCCTTCCTCGGCGTGCTCCTGTTCATGGTGCTGATGGCGATGTGGATCACCGGTAAGAAGAAGGGCGACCACGGGGAAGAGTCATGACCGACAGCAACGTCCACGGACAATCCCCAGAGCCCGAGGGCCCGGCCGTGCCTGAGGGCCCGGCCGCGCCGCACCGGGTGATCGGCACCCCGTCGCCGGCCGAGGCCCGGACCATGCTCGCGCCCGCGGCGGAGGAGGAGCACCCGCCGGCCCGCGAGCTGCCCCTCGCGCCGGACGACGAGCACGCCAACAAGGCAGCCAAGGTCGTCGCCGCCTGCTTCATCCTCGCGATGCTGGCCGGCCTGGGCTTCATCGCCTGCTACTTCATCTTCAACGACCACTCGGTCAGCGCGGTCCAGAAGGACAACCTGGCCCTGGGCAGCACGATGGCGCTGGCCTTCCTGCTGCTCGGCGTCGGCGCCACGGTCTGGGTCCGGCACGTGATGCCGAAGGTCGAGATAGCCGAGGACCGGCACCCGCTGCGGTCCTCCGACGAGGCCAGGAAGCAGTTCGCCGAGACCTTCAAGGAGGGCGCCGAGGCCAGCGCCTTCGTCAAGCGCCCGCTGATCCGCCGGACCCTGATCGCGGCCACCGTGCCGGTCGCGCTGGCGCCGATCGTGCTGCTGCGCGACCTGGGCCCGCTGCCCTACGACAGCCTGGACCACACGGTCTGGCGCAAGGGCATGCGGCTGATCGTGTACGGGACAAACCGGCCGATCACCCCGGCCGAGTTCAACACGCCCGGCTCGATGATCACCGTCGCCCCCGACGGCTTCCAGAGCGACTTCGACGCCATGGCCAAGGCGGCCGTGATCATCATCAAGATGGCGCCCGGCCAGCTCCAGCCGCCCACGGTGATGAACTGGACCGTGAACGACATCGTCGCCTACTCCAAGATCTGCACGCACGTGGGCTGCCCGGCCGCCCTGTACGAGCAGACCACCCACCACATCCTGTGCCCCTGCCACCAGTCCACGTTCGACGCGACCGCCGGCGCGAAGGTCTTGTTCGGGCCGGCTACCCGGCCGCTGCCGCAGTTGCCGATCACGACGGACGCGCAGGGGTTCCTGGTCGCGCAGAGCGATTTCCACGAGGCGGTCGGCCCGAGCTTCTGGGAGCGGTCATGAGCGTCGAGAAGGGCCTGGAGGGGGTCGGCAGCTGGCTGGACGACCGGTTCACCGGCGCCAAGGGGGTCCGCTACCTGCTGCGGAAGATCTTCCCCGACCACTGGTCGTTCCTGCTGGGCGAGATCGCGCTGTACTCGTTCATTATCTTGCTGCTGACCGGCACGTTCCTGACGTTCTTCTTCCAGCCGAGCATGACCGACGTGGTGTATCACGGGTCGTACACCAACCTCGACGGCGTGCACATGAGCCAGGCCTACCAGTCGACGCTGAATATCAGCTTCGATGTCCGCGGCGGCCTGCTGATGCGGCAGATCCACCACTGGGCGGCGGACCTGTTCGTGGCCGCGATCCTGGTCCACATGCTGCGGATCTTCTTCACCGGCGCCTACCGCAAGCCCCGCGAGGTCAACTGGCTGATCGGGATCACGCTGTTCACCCTGGCCCTGCTCGAGGGCCTGTTCGGCTACTCGCTGCCCGACGACCTGCTGTCCGGCGCGGGCCTGCGGATCACCGAGGGCGTGCTCCAGTCCATCCCGATTGTCGGCACGTACCTGGCGTTCTTCTTGTTCGGCGGGGCGTATCCGGGGCATGTGATCATCCCGCGGATGTACATCTTGCATGTGCTGGTGATCCCGGGGCTGTTGCTGGCGCTGATCACGGCGCACTTGTTCATCATGACGTTCCAGAAGCACACCCAGTTCCCGGGCAAGGGCCGCACCAACGCGAACGTGGTCGGCGCGCCCGCCTACCCGTACTTCGCGGCGAAGACCGGCGCGTTCTTCTTCTTCACGTTCGCCGCGACGGCGCTGGCCGCGACGTTCGCGCAGATCAACCCGATCTGGCTGTACGGGCCGTATAACCCGGTGGGGATCTCGTCGGGGTCGCAGCCCGACTTCTACATGGGCTTTTTGGAAGGCTCGCTGCGGATCATGCCGGCGTGGCAGTGGGTGGTCTTCGGCCACACCTTTGCCTTCAACGTGTTCATCCCGGCCCTCCTGCCGCTGGGGCTGATCATGACCGGCGCCGCGCTATGGCCGTTCCTGGAACAGTGGGTCACCGGCGATAAACGGGAGCACCATCTCCTGGACCGGCCGCGGAACGCGCCGACCCGCACCGCGATCGGGATGACGACGGTCGCGTTCTACGGGGTGCTGTGGGCGGAGGGCGCCAACGACGTCATCGCTGATCACCTGGATATCCCGCTGTACACGATTACGTGGATCGCCCGGTTCTCGATCTTCCTGGTGCCGTGGTTCACCTACATCATCACGAAGCGGATCTGCCTGGGCCTGCAGCGCGCCGACCTGCACACGCTGGAGCACGGCGTGGAGACCGGCATCATCCGCCAGCTGCCGACCGGCGAGTTCATCGAGGTCACCGAGGCGCCCTCGGAGGACGAGCTCGCGGTGCTGACGTCCCGGCCGGACTACGTGGCGCTGCCGGCCGGCCAGGAGTCGGCCGAGGGCGTGCCCGCGCCCGGCATGCGCGGCGCCGCCGGCCGGGTCCGCGAGCGCATGTACAACGTGCTCACCGAGAGCGTCCCGCTGACCGACGGCCACACCAACGGGCACGGCAACGGCCACGCCATCGAGGGCGGCAACGGCCACGGCAACGGCCACGCCCCGGCGGCGGTGCCGTCGGGCGCGGGCGAGGGTGAGGGCGAGCAGCGCGGCCTGGAGGGCTCGTCCGAGGAGGGCGAGGGACACTAACCGCGGAGCGATGCTGACGGCCCCTGAGCGCTCGCTCAGGGGCCGTCAGCGTGAGCCTGGTCGCTTCGGCCCGGTCCCTGCGGTCGCCGCTAGCTGTAGAGGGCGTCGATCTCGGCCGCGAAGTCCTTGACCACCACTGAGCGGCGGATCTTGAGCGACGGCGTCAGGTGGCCGCTGTCCTCGGTGAAGTCCACGGGCAGGACATGGAACCGGCGGATGGACTCGGCCCTGGACACCGCCTTGTTGGCGTCGTCCACGGCGGCCTGGATGTCGGCCAGCAGGTCCGGGTCGGTGGCCAGGTCGGCCACCGTCGCGCTGGCCGGCTTGCCGTGCTGCTGCTTCCAGTGCTCCAGGGCCTCCTCGTCGAGCGTGACCAGGCAGGCGATGTAGGGCCTGCCGTCCCCGACGACCAGGCACTGGCTGATGAGCGGGTGGGCGCGCAGGCGGTCCTCCAGCACGGCCGGGGCCACGTTCTTGCCGCCGGCGGTGACGATGATCTCCTTCTTGCGGCCGGTGACCTTGAGGAAGCCCTCGTCGTCGAGCTCGCCCAGGTCGCCCGAGCGCAGCCAGCCCTCGTCGGCCAGGATCTCGGTGGTGGCCTCCGGGTTGTGCCAGTAGCCGGGGAACACGTTCGGGCCCTTGATCAGGATCTCGCCGTCCTCGGCGATCCGCAGGCTGACCCCGGGCAGCGGCTGGCCGACCGTGCCGATCTTGTTCCGGCCGGGCCGGTTGACCGAGGTGGCGGCCGAGGTCTCGGTCAGGCCGTAGCCCTCCAGGATCGTGATGCCCGCGCCGCGGAAGAAGTGCCCCAGCCGCTCGCCCAGCGGCCCGCCGCCGGACACCGCGTACCGGATCCGCCCGCCCACGGCGGCCCGCAGCTTGCCGTAGACCAGCCGGTCGAACAGGGCGTGCCGGACGGCCAGGCCCGGCCCGACCGGCCCGCTGGCAGCCGGCCCGCGAGCCTGGCTCCAGGCGATGGCCGTGTCCGCCGCGGCGGCGAAGATCCGGCTCTTGGCCGCGCTGGCGCCGGCCTGCTGCTGGGCGCCGTTGTAGACCTTCTCGAACACCCGGGGCACGGCGAGCAGGAACGTGGGGCCGAACTCCGGCAGGCCCTTGGCCACCGTCCTCGCGTCGGGCCAGTGGCCCAGAATGGCGCCCGATTCGAGGCAGCCAACCTGGATGATGCGGGCGAAGGAATGGGCCAGCGGCAGGAACAGCAGCGTGGAGGCAGCGGACTCGAATACCTCGGGGGCCACGCTGACCGCGTTGCGCACGTCGGCCAGCAGGTTGCGGTGGGTCAGCTCGCAGCCCTTGGGCTGGCCCGTGGTGCCCGAGGTGTAGATGATCGTGGCCAGGTCGTCGGCGGTGCGGGCGGCCCGGCGCTGGTCCACCTGCTCGTCGCCGATGGCCAGGGCGGCCTCGCTGGCGCGCAGGGCGTCCAGGCCGTCCAGGGTCCAGATCTCGCCCAGGCCCGACAGCCGGTCGCGCAGCCCGTCGATGAGCTGAGCGTGCTGGCCGGACTCGGCGAACACCGCGCGGGCGGCCGAGTTGCCCAGGATCCACTCGACCTGCTCGGCCGAGGACGTCTCGTAGACCGGCACCGTGACCGCGCCGGCGGCCAGGATCGCGTAGTCGATCAGCGTCCACTCATAGCGGGTCCGGGACATCAGCGCGATCCGGTCGCCCGGCTCTACTCCGGCCGCGATCAGGCCCTTGGCCAGCGCGGTGACCTCGGCCCGGAACGTCTCGGCGGTCACGTCCCGCCAGTCGCCATCGTCCGACCGCCGGCGCATCACCACGGCCTGCGGCTGGCTGGCCGCCCGGCTGAACACGATGTCCGCGACGCTGGCGTTATCCGCGATCTGCGCTAGCGCGGGAATGCTGTACTCGCGCACCTGACCTCCAGTCGCAAACGGCATCGGCGCCCGATCTCCAAGGACCGTACATGGCCCAGGAATAATCAACCCTATGCGGGTCAACGTAGTCAGCGATGTCCACGGCCGGGCCGACGCGCTAGCCAGGGCCGGGGACGACGCCGACGCCCTGATCTGCCTGGGGGACCTGCTGCTGTTCGTCGACTACGCCGACCACGGCCAGGGCATCTTCCCGGACCTGTTCGGCGCCGAGGCCGCCCGCGAGCTGGTCGAGCTGCGCACCGCGCAGCGGTTCGACGAGGCCAGGGCGATGTCCGCGCGGCTGTGGGCCGGGCTGGACGGGGATCCGCGCCAGCACATCGACCGGGCCGTGTCCCGGCAGTACGCCGAGCTGTTCGCCGCGATGCCCACCCCGGCCTACCTGACCTACGGCAACGTCGACGTGCCCCGGCTGTGGGCCGAGCACCTGCGATCTGGCCAGCACGTGCTGGACGGCGAGCGGATCGAGCTGGGCGGGTGGACCTTCGGCTTCGTCGGCGGCGGGCTGCGCTCCATCTACCGGACGCCGAACGAGCTGGACGACGAGGAGTTCGCGGCCAAGGTGGCCGCCGTGGGCGAGGTCGACGTGCTCTGCGCGCACATCCCGCCCGCCGTGCCCGACCTGCTGTTCGACACGGTGGCCCGGCGGATGGAGGTCGGCAGCGAGGCGCTGCTGGCCGCGATCCAGCAGACCCAGCCCCGGTACGCCCTGTTCGGCCACGTGCACCAGCCGGCGGCCAGCCGGCTGCGCATCGGCGGCACCGAATGCGTGAACGTCGGTCATTTCCGGGCCACCGGCCGCCCGTTCGCCCTGGACTGGTAGCGCTGCGGCCGGAGGGGCGCGGCGCCGCCTTCGTGAGGAGCGAGAAGCGACGAAGGAGCGCCCGAGCGACGAGGGAAGACGGCGTCATCAGGCGCCCCGGAGGCTCGCGGAAGCAGGGTACGCTCCGAGCATGGCGGACAGGACTACCTCCGGCATCACCGTGGCGGCCCCCAGGGCGGCCGTCATGACCGTGATCGCCGATTTCGCTGCCTACCCGCAGTGGGCCGGCGGCGTGCGTTCTGCCCAGGTGATAGAGCCCGGCGCGGACGGCCGCGCGCGTGCGGTCCGGTTCGTGATCGACGCCGGGCTCATTAAGGACAGCTACATGCTCGCTTATGAATGGGACACCGACACGGCGGTGCGCTGGGAGCTCGCGGAGGGTGGCTCGATGATCTCCGAGCTGTCCGGGGCCTACCTCCTGGCCGACGACGGGCCGGGCACCAGGGTCACCTACGAGCTCTCGGTCGGCCTCAAGGTCCCCATGCTCGGGATGATGAAGCGGCGGGCCGAGAAGACCATCATTGACACGGCGCTCAGGGGCCTCAGGACACGGGCGCAGAGCCTGGCAGGGGAGGACGCATGAGCGAGCAGCGGCGGACTGAAGACCCGGGCTTCGAGGACCGCGACCCGTGGCGCACGGCAACCGCTGACGACAAGCAGGCGGCTGACGACGAGCGCGCGGCTGCGGACCAGCAGGCGGGCCCCGGACTCGCAGGCGGGTGCGGACCAGCCTGCGGGCGCGGGTTCGCCGGCGGGGGCCGACCCGCAGGCTGGTACAGGCTCGCCGGCGGAGCAGGCTCCGCTTGCTCCGGAGGCGGCGGCCAGGGCCGAGACGACGCCCTCGGCAGCGACTCCGGCCGAGGCCACCGAGCTGCCGGCCGTGGCCGAGGCCACCGAGCTGCCGGCCGTGGCCGAGGCCACCGAGCCGCCGGCCGCGCCTGGCGGCACCGAGCCGCCGGCCGCCCCGGCCGCCCCGGCCGCGGCCGGCCCCGGTGCTGCGGGCCGCCGCGCCCCCCACCCACCTCAGCGGGCCTGTCCCTGCCGCTGCCCCTGCCCCCCTCCCGGACGGCCTGCCGGAGCACTGGCCGGGCCGCGAGGCCATCCACGAGCCGCCCCATCCCGGCTACCGCGAGGTGGCCGCCCCGGCGCCGCGGCCGGTGCGGCCGGCCCCGGCGCGCCCCCGGCGGCAGGCCCCGCCGCCCGGCACCGACCTGCTCAACGGCTTCCAGCGGTGGGTCATCCGGTCCAGCGCCAGGAGCATGCGCCGCGAGATCGAGCACTCGGTCCGCCGGACCATCGGCTCCGCGCGCGCCGAGCCCGAGGACACCTGGGGCGTGGCCACCACCGAGCCGCCGCCGGACCTGAGCGAGGCGCCGGAATGCGCCTGGTGCCCGGTATGCCGGGCGGCCCGCCGGATGCGGGAGTCGGGCCGGCCGGGCCTGGCCAGCGTCTCCGACGCCGTCGCCGCCGCAGTCCAGGATGCATTTGGCGCGCTGGACGGGGTACTGTCCCGGACCACGGCGGCTACCGGACACGAGCGGCCGGCGGAATCCCGTTCGCGGTACGCCGATTCCGCGGGTGACCATGACCATGCGGAGGCACCTGATGAGCCTGGCGATCGGGGTTGATGTCGGCGGCACCAAGGTGGCAGCCGGGGTCGTAGACCCCGAGGGAAAGATCGTCGAGAAGGTCAAGCGGCTCACGCCGGCGGCCAGCCCGGCCGCGACCGAGCAGGTCATCGTGGAGGTCGTGACCGAGCTGCGGGACCGGTACCCGGTGGACTCGGTCGGCATCGGCGCGGCCGGCTTCGTGGACGAGACCCGGTCCACGGTGCTGTTCGCGCCCAACCTGGCCTGGCGTGACGAGCCGGTGAAAAAGCAGGTCGAGGACCGCCTGGGCTGCGCGGTGCTGGTCGAGAACGACGCTAACGCGGCGGCCTGGGCCGAGGCCAGGTTCGGCGCGGCCAGGGGCCACGACGATGTCCTGCTGATCGCGGTCGGCACCGGCATCGGGCCGGCCTGATGCTGAGCGGGCGGCTCTACCGCGGCCGGTGGGGGGTGGCCGGGGAGCCGGGTCACTACCGGGTCGTGCCGGACGGGCGGCTGTGCGGCTGCGGCAACCGCGGCTGCTGGGAGCAGTACGTCAGCGGGAACGCGCTGGTGGCGGAGGCCAGGGAGTTCGCCCGGCGGTCGCCAGGCGCCGCGGTGCGGCTGCTCCAGCTGTCCGGGGGCAGCGCGGAGGGCATCGACGGCCCGATCGTGACCAGGGCCGCGCTGGAGGGCGACGCCGTGGCCCTGCGCTGCTTCGAGATCATCGGCCACTGGCTGGGCACCGGGCTGGCCGACCTGGCCGCGATCCTCGACCCGGGCTGCTTCGTGATCGGCGGCGGGGTGTCAGAGGCGGGCGACTTGCTCATCGGACCGGCCCGTGCGGCCTTCCGCGCCGGGCTGACCGGCGGCTCTTACCGCCCGCTGGCCGAGCTGCGGACCGCGCGGCTCGGCGCGGACGCCGGACTCATCGGCGCCGCCGACCTGGCCAGGAACGCCTGAAATCTGGCGGACAGCCGCCCGGTATCTCGCCTTTGTTAGGGATCTCGCTTTTGACGGGATCAGACGACCGCGCCGTCATCGTCGTCGTCGCGCGGTTTGTCGCCCATCCGCACGACCAGCGTGGCGAACCCGGCCACGAACGCGACGATGGCCAGCAGCGCGGCCCAGCTCGGGATCTCCCAGTCGACCAGCCGCGCGATGAGCAGGTAGCCGGGCCCGCCGAGCACGCCGGCCCAGGCCCCCTTGGTCACCGGGTCCAGCGGGGGGAGCGGCTCGGGCGGCGGCGGGATGTACCGGTCGTCCTCGTCCTGCTCATCGGCGATCTGGTCGGGCCGCCCCGGGCCCGCGCGCCGGATGATCCGCGGCCGGCCGGTGCGGCTGCGGCCGGGCCCGTTCGTGTCGTCCGTGTGCGTGCCGTTGGGGTGTGCGCCGTTGGGCTGTGCGCCGTTGGGGTGCGCGCCGCTTGGTTGGGTGCCGTCGGGGTTTGTGCCGTCTGGGTGGGTTCCGTTGAGGGTGGCGCCGCTGACGCCGGTGCCGTCCGCCGCCGGGTCGGCCTCGGGGCCGGTGCCCGCGGCTCCGGGCGCGGGCGGGGCGTCCGGGCCGGGCTCGTCCGCCGGCTCGGGCCACAGTCCGCCGCCGGGCCGGGTGGGCAGGCTGGCCGGACCGGGGCCGCCGCCCGGGCCGGGCCGGCCTCCGGGGCTTGTGTGGCCGGGCTCGTCCCAGCCGTCTTCGGCATCCTGATCGGGCCGCTGCCGGTCGCGGGCGCTCTCGGTCAGGTTCTCGCGGGCCGGCCACGGCGCCTGCGCCGCCTCGGTGTCCACTGACTGGTCGAAGCGCGCGACAAGGTCGCGCCAGGCGGCCTCTTCGCCGCTGACGTCCCCGTCCACGTCCTCGTTTCCGGCCACTACCTCATTCCCTGCCCGATTCCCGGCCGACGCGGGTATGCGCCTGGACGAACTCCAGGCTCCCAGTGAAGATGACCTCGGCGTCGTTGTCCAGGGTGGCGACGTGATAGCTGTTTCTCAGCTCGCGAACCTCCAGCTGGCTCTCGGGCAGGGCCGCGCGGAGCACCTCCAGGCTGGCCGGCCCGACCACGTGATCGGTGCTGCTGCGGTAGACCAGGACCGGCTGCGTGAGCTCGTCCAGGTGGTCCCTGGTCGTCCGCCACAGGCCCGGCAGCGTGGCCGCGGCCTTGACCGGCACCCTGGTGTAGCCGAGCTCGCTGGCCTGCTCCTTCTTGATGTCGCTGGCGATGCCCTTGAGCGAGGGCACCAGCAGCTTGAGCAGCGGCGCCAGCGCGAACAGCTTCGTGTCCGCGGTGACCGACGGGTTGACCAGGACCAGCCCGCTGACCGCGGGCCCGTGCAGCTCGGCCAGGCGCAGGGCCAGGCAGCCGCCCATGGACAGGCCCATCACGAAGATCTCTTCCGACCAGCCGCGCAGTTCCTCGAAGGCCCGGTCGGCCTCGGCGAACCAGTCCTCCCAGCGGGTCCGGGCCATCTCCTGCCACGTCGTGCCGTGGCCCGGCAGCCGCGGCAGGCTGACGCTCAGCCCGGCCGCGGCCAGGTACTCGGCCCACGGCCGCAGCGACTGCGGGCTGCCGGTGAATCCGTGGCACAGCAGCACGCCCGTCGCGCCGCCCTGATGGCTGAAGGCCTCGGCGCCCGGCATCACCGGCATAGTTGTGTCTCCTGCTCGCCTGCGTCGGTCGGCTGGGGTCGGTCGGCTGGGGCTGTCGGCGGCGCGCTGCGCCTCGTCATCCGATCGTCCCATGCCCGCCGGCGCGGCGGCAGTCGCGCCGGCCCGAAAGCCTGTCGTGGCGCGCGCTGATGTGCTCACGGCCGACGGCGTGCGAACATATGACCGTGTTCTACCAGAAGAAGATGATCTTGCAGTACTATGACCTGCTAGTTTCCAGCTAGTAAGCACCAAATCGAACGCAGCAGCGTGTCGAGGTGACGCCCTATTATGCCCTATTTTGGCGGGTCAGATCCGGGGTAGGTGCTGACTTTTGCTGACCCTGTCTAGCCGTGATCATGGTGGACAGGTGTTCGATTCAGATCCAGGCGGTTTGCTCGGTCGCGGGCTACGCGGCCGAGGTGCGCCAGCGGCTGCCCGGCGTCCTGCCCGAGCCGGAAAGGAGCCCGGAGTGGTATCAGATCAACCCGCACCGCCCGGAGCGGGACGGGCCAGAGCCAGAGGCATAGACAGCGGATACCGGAGGCGTTCGGCTAGCCGAAAATTCACCCGGTCACGGCATTGCCGGTGCCCGGTTAGCGAATGATTAACTATGGCTAAATCGTCGAGCGATAATATCGCGCCGGGACTGCGTTTGCTAAATCGGCAGCCAACGGAATCGTAGATAAATGATCGGCAACAGGCGCGCACAAAGGTTGCTCCGTGCAAGTTGCAATGATAAAACCGACATATCATCCGCCACGAAACGGAGAGTTCATGCGCAAGACTCATCTCACGACGTCTTTAGCCGCTGCGGGGTCGTCGCTGGTCTTAGCAGCGGCGGTCACGATGCCTGCCTCGGCGGCAGCAAGGATTAGCCACCGGGGCCACGCGGAAACCTCAGTCGAAGTGAGCGGGACCGTCACTTCCAGCGGCACGGACGCCCCCGGCGTGAAGGTGACGATCCACGCCTGGCCGAACCAGGCGGTCGACCATGCGCTCAAGGTCGGCCAGACAGTCCCGTGGACGCTAGTAGGGTCGGCCACGAGCGACGCCAACGGGAGGTACTCGATCGCCGTCCCATTGTCAAAGCTGATGCCAGAATCCACCTCCGGGGTGGTCAACCTGGAAGCCGACAGCAGCGCGGGCAGCTCGATCTTCCCGGTGGTAGTCACAAAGAACGCCGGAAACTCTTTCCTGACGCCTGACCCGGTCGCCAACATCGACGGTGGGCCCCCGCCCGGTAGTTTCAAATGCAACGGAGACTGGGACTACCAAGGGAGCATGGGCCATCACTATGACACGGTCGGCGAGACGTACGTGCCCGGTAACGTAGCGACACAGAAATTCACCTACAAGCAGGGACAGTCCTCTGCCCTCGGGGTCGGGTGGTCCCTCAATGGAGGCGGCGGCAGCTTCTCTAACATCGGCACATTCGGCTGGTCAGCCTCCTTCAGGGAGAAGTGGCCTAAGTTCGGACCAGACCGATCTGTCTTTTACCGCACCCAGTTCCATTACGGCGAGTACAAGTGCAACCTCGGCGAAGGCATCTTCAGGGGTCACGTTCAGGTGGTGAACGGCTACTTCGGCGGTGCCGAGATTAAGAAGCCGCCCAGCGTCCCTTCTACTCCGAACCGTTTCTGCACCGGGCAGGTGAAGGGCAGCGGCCGACAGCGGGAAGAACCACGGCTGTCACCTGGAGGAAGAAGCTGGGACTTCAATCTCAGTTGGGCTTCGAGGCAACCTCGGAGACCGGTTTTGACTCAAGTGCCCAGCTTACCTATACCTACCTCCACAACGGCAGGCTCTGCGGTACGAATGGTGGCCCTGGTGCACTCCCCGTCAGCTAGTGGCCCGCCAGGGATGATCCGTCGCGGTACAGCCGCCGTCGCCCTGCTGCTTTTCCTGGCAGCAGGGTGCGGCAGCGATGGCTTTCCCGTCAATAGCCCATCGTCACCGCTGGGAGACGGGGCTGGAGTGGGGCCTGGAGTGTTTCAGGAGTGCGTCCCGGACCCGTCTCTCACGAGCTTGAGCGACGGGATCACGGTCCTGGACAACCACAGCAAGGGCACGGTCACGGTGGAGCACGTCAGCTTCTACGGCGATCATCACCTCCGGCTCGTCCAGGCGGTGGTGGTCCCGATCGGCGACAACTCTGTCGGTTACGAACCGTGGCCGCCGACCGGCTCCCTCCTGCCGGGAATCCAGTGGGACAAGCGGGTGCCTGCCGCCGGGGCCAAGGTTCCGCCTAGCTCGGCGCACAGCTTCCGTAACGTGGTCATTCAGATGCGGCCGACCGCCCGCAGGGCCAGCTCTGCCGGGGTCCAGGTGCTGTACCAGGAAAACGGCCGGCAAGACGAGCTGCGCACGCACACCAAGACGGTGGTCGTCCCTCACTGCTAGCTACTCGTCCCTCAAATCCCGGTGGCGGGCGGTGGCGGCTGCCCGCGTCGCACTACGCAGCAGCTCCTGCGAGCCGCTCATGGCCGCCAGCAGTTGTAGCCGAGCCCCGGCACTCGGGTCACTAGGGATCAGCGTCCGGGCAGTGCTTACCGCCGACCGGCTCGCGGGCTTAGCGGGCATCGTCTCCAGCAGCAGCTCACGCACCTGCTCGCGGGTGACCTTCCGGATCGCCTGGCCGCCGATTGCCGGGCCGACGTGCTGGTTGAGCGACGTCGTGTAGGTGATCTTGGTGTTATCCGCGCCGTGGTGCTGGGCGATCCGCCGCTCCGCGTAGGCCGCGAAAGTGATGTCCCCGGCCTTGGGGTCCACGTAGTCGCCGCTGCGTTTCTCGTGCTCTACTTGCGCGGCATAATCGTTAGCAGCACTCTTGCGGTCATGCGGGTAGGTCTTTTCATGCTGCCGCCCGCCCGCCCGGTACCGCACGACCCAGCCGTGGCGGCAGCGGCGCGGGTCAGGACAGGAGCACTTCTTGAGGATCGTCCGCCACAGCTCGTCACTCTCGGCAGGGTGCTGACTTTATGCTGACGCAGCCCATCGCCGAATTGCCCTGAGCAGGCCAAATTGCCCCGATCTGAGGTATGACCGTGTTCTACTGGGTGGCCAAAGCCGTGCTCTGGCCCTTGCTCCACGTCCTGTTCCGGCCGTGGGCGGAGGGCACCGACAACGTGCCGCGCACGGGCGGGGCGGTCCTGGCCAGCAACCACCTGTCGTTCTCCGACCACTTCTTCGCGCCGCTGCCGCTGCCGCGCAAGGTGGTGTTCCTGGCCAAGTCCGAATATTTCACCGGCCGCGGGCTCAAGGGCCTGGTCAGCAAGGCGTTCTTCAGCGGCGTCGGGCAGATCCCGGTGGACCGCTCCGGCGGCGAGGCCAGCGAGCGCGCGCTGCGTACCGGCCTGCGGGTGCTGGCCGCGGGCGAGCTGCTCGGCATCTACCCCGAGGGCACCCGCACCCCCGACGGCCGCCTGTACCGGGGCAAGACCGGCGTGGCCCGGCTGGCGCTGGAGGCCAGGGTCCCGGTGGTTCCCACCGCCATGGTGGGCGGCTTCGAGTTCCAGCCCCCCGGCAAGATCGCGCCGCGGCTGGCCGTCCGGCCGGGCGTGCGGTTCGGCAAGCCGCTGGACTTCTCCCGCTACTACGGCCTGGAGAACGACCACCTGGTCCTCCGGGCGGTAACCGACGAGATCATGTACGAGCTCATGAAGCTGTCGGGCCAGGAGTACGTGGACGAGTACGCTCCCCGCGGCAAGAGCCGCCTGCCCTCCCTCCGCCTCGGCCACCACACCGCCGGCGGCGACTCCCCACCACCCCCCGACACCACTCCCACCAACGGCTCCCACGCTCCCGCCGCCGCCCCGCCCGAGCCGACCACGGCCCCCACGAGCCCCACCGACCCCATCCCGTAGTCGGCCCCAGCCGCCAAAAGCGTGTGATATGTCCCGTTGCTGAGAGCGTGGTCATGGGGTGACTGGCTGGCATAGCGTGCGACCGTCCGGGACAGGCCCGGCTGACAAGGTCGCGCTGGAAGCACCGGGAAACGCCTAAACGAAGAGGATATAAGGCTATTTACGAGCAATAAATACATATTTGCTGACAGCTTGAAGCATCAGTCTGGCGTGATGCCACCCCATCAATGATCATCAAGGCGCCCGCCGTCCGCCGGTCTAACCCGGTGATCTAACCTCGGCTTTTCGTCTGGCGCTGGCCGAGCTTGATCATTTACATATTAAAAGGGTGCCTCTGAGCTGGGAGGATTGGGCTTGTCTAGAGTCCTGTCCGCACCAGTGCAAAGCCACCTTCGACGTGGAGAATACCGCTGCCCGTCCTCGCCTGCTGGTGTTTGCTAACGGCCGCGGGATCGTCTGTCAGGCCGCCGGGGTGCTGGTGACCGGGACGGCGTGGGTGACGGGCCTGGATGCCGCCCTATCGGCAGGGCTGGCGCGGTGGCGGGCACCGCGGGAGGTGCATGGCCCGGGGAAGATCGCGGCGGACCTCCCTCGAGCGGCGGACCTCCCTCGAGAGGAAAGCAGCAAAGGCTTCATGACCGCCATGGCAGAGCTCGTGTGTGGCCAAGATCTGGGTCAGGTAACATCTCAACGAGCAACACGTGTCGGCGAAGATCACAGGGAGGTCCGGGTCGCCGTGGCTAGTTGTTTCGTAAGCTATACAGCCGCAGATTCCGTCTGGGCCGAGTGGGTCGCTGCGGTTCTTCGCGAAGGCGGCCACCGCGTCACGTTGCAGGCTACGGACTTTCTCCCTGGCGATAACTTTGTAATTCGGATGCAAGAAGCGGCGGCAGAGTCTGACCACACCATTGTGATCATGAGCTCGAATTTCCTGCTGTCGAGGTTCGGGGCTTCCGAATGGGCAGCAGCATTCGTCCAGGATCCCACTGGTAAGCACCGCCGCCTCATTCCAGTCGCCGTCGATCACGTATCACCCCCAGGGCTATGGTCAGCGATCGTCAGAATTACGATAACTGACTTGTCAGAAGATGAGGCGCGTGAGCAGATTCTACACGCAATCTTGCCGATTCAGAAGCCGACGCCTTCGTTCCCGGGCCGATCAAGTTCGACCATTGCCGACGCCACGCAAGAAGACAACGATCGCCCCAGAGTCGATGTATGGCGACTGGCGACATCCCCAGCTACGATGGTCGGCCGGACTACGGAGACGGAAACCTTAACGCGTGCATGGCTGTCCGAACGCGAGAATGTCTTTGCGATTGTTGGATGGGGCGGGATTGGGAAGACTGTACTTGTAGGCAACTGGCTTGCGGATATGGCGGCGTATCATTATCATGGCGCGCGGAACGTGTTTGCATGGAGTTTCGACGGGCAGTCTGATGGGGAAAACTGGGCCACCTCGGATCAGTTCTTCGATGCGCTGACCCGCTTCTTGACGATCGACGATGCAACCGCGTCATCGACGACTTGGGAGCGTTGTCGTGCCATAGTAACAAGACTTCAGCGTGCACGTTCGCTAATCGTACTGGATGGCGTAGAGAGGGTACAGCATCCGCCGGGAGCACTCGAGGGAACATTTCGTGAACGTGTAATGCAGATGTTCATTCGTGAGCTCGCTGCACTTAATGCTGGAATGCTCGTAATGACAAGCAGGCTGCCAATAATCGATATCGACGCCTACATCGGAAAAACATGTGCCACTATCGCAATGCCTGAGCTGTCGCGCGCAGAGAGCATCGAGATCCTCGAGTCCGGCGGGGTTCGCGGAGACAAGGCAGCATTAAGCCGCATAGCCGAAGAAGTTCGAGATCATCCGTTGTCCTTGAAATTGCTGAGTGGATATCTGCGAACCGTTTACGACGGCGACGCTCGCATGTGGGAATCGTCTGGCCTTGCGAAGGCAGTCTCAGGTGAGGGCGGCAATGCATCAGCGATCATGGATCAGTACGCGACTTGGTTCTCAGGTAGGCCGGAGTTGCAGTTGCTTCGCCTGCTTGGCCTGTTTAATCGCGAAACAACCGAGGAAGAACTCGCGGCGTTGCGAGAAATTCCGGTTCGCCACGGGCTCAACGATCAGCTGGCGTCAATGACCAGGACCGAAATGGCGTATACGTTGGACAGTCTGAGGCGCGCGGGAATGATCGAGAACAATAACAATCGTGACGTAATTGAGGCGCACCCGTTAGTCCGAGAGTATTTTCAGCGCAATTTTCGCTCCGAGCACCTCGAGGCATTTCGCGACGGTCATCGACGGCTGCGTGACTTGCTAGCTGCAAAAGCGTCGGATACGCCACGGGATCTCGTGGAGTGCGCGCCTGTTATCAACGCGATCTGGCACGGAACGCGGGCTGGGGACAATGGTGCGGCCCTTGATTCGCTGTACTGGCCTCGGCTAGCACAGGGCCACCATTTCCTTCGCGATGGTGTTGGCGCGGCAGCATCGAATCATGCAGTCCTCAGCTATCTCATCGAAGATACCGGGGGAACACCGCTGAGCGACCTGGACACTGCCAAGCTACTGGCTGATCAGTCTCTTGACCTGCGAATGATGGGAAATACCGCGGAAGCGGTATTTCCCCTTCTCGCGGCCGTGCGGACCACCAGATTTCTAGGTGACGAGTCGCATTTGGTAAATCAGCTGAGACATCTCAGCCAATTGCAATTGACGCTCGGCAAGGTCGACGAGGCCTGTCGCCACGCCGAAGAGGCCGTGAGGCTGACAGGCAGACGAGATCTTAGTGACTTGGAGGCTCTGTCTGCACGCACGTCTTACGGATTTGCGCTTCTTCAAGCAGGCCGATACTCGGCAGCAGCTGATGCCGTCAATGAGTGCGGACTGCTAGGCGACGATGCTGAAACGCGCTTCATGAGTTCGGCGCATCGAGTAACGTTTTGCATTGCTGTCTATCGGGCGTGTGACACACTGCTTGGGTTGAGCGAAGTCTCCGCACCTTCAAACCAGTCCGACTATGACGCCCACATCGAAAATGCGCGCCGAATCGTGGGCGTCGGCCAAACTGCGGCCCAGGATGCCTCACCGGGCCAACTCGGCATGGCCTTGCTACAACTTGCCGAGTCGCGGCTGCCGGTTGACAGAGACGCTGGAACTCAGGCGCTGGTACTGGAACGAGTTGTAGAAAGCATCCGGCAGGTTGGGCAACGACCGTGGATTATAGAAGCGGGCCTTGCGCAAACCAGGCACGAGGCGGTGCGACAACGGCCTGAAGCCGCACTCCAAGCAGTTCAGGTGGCAGAACGATTGGCCATCGAAGACGCAGCCGTGCTGCAGATATTGCAGTGCAAGATCGAACGCTCCCGTCTTGCGAAGGCCTATCCTGATGCGGTGACGCCGCCTGAGGAGCAGCTTGCGAGTATCGCGGTTCAAGCGGCAAGGCTCGGCTTGGTCTTCTTGGAAGACCGAGCTGCGCGAGTCTGACCTGGTGACCTGCGTTCCTCTGCTGGACGTTTGGTTGGTCAGGCTTGGCTATCGACCACGAGCCAGGTGTCGCCATCGACACGGATGTTTAGAAGCTCCTGGAATGGGCGGCCGCCATATCCGGCTAGTTGACGCTCGACGGTCGCCGCCTTCGCTTTGTTCTGGACGCGCGCTAGGTCCACTGACCAGCCCCGATCGGCAACGTCGCGATCTATAGCCTGGTGAAGCCATGAGTCGCGTGCATCGGCCGCAATGCAAAAGACACGTCCAGATAAATGCGGACAGGGTATGAAGTTGCGATGGATCCGTCAAGGATGACCAAGTCACCTGCGCCAAGTGCGGGCGATTCTACTAATCCATCGAACGAGCCGGTGTGCCATGAGTAGCGGGGAAGTACAATGGATTCATCGCAGCGAAGCCGTGAAATATAGCTTAAGAGAGCTGGGATGTCGTGAGCAGGTATTGATGATCCGTCGTTTCCTGTGGCGAGGCGTTCGCTGCGTGGTGCTATGACTGATTCGGTTGGCAGTACGAATGATTTCTGGGGCCACCGATCTGCGACACTAAGCGCGAGCCCCGTCTTTCCGGTGAAAGGGTAACCGCCGATGGCGACGATCTTTGGGCCGTTCACTAGCGGGGCAGATTCAATAACTTCGATAATGGTGGCGGGCAGTTGATCAAATGTTCTTGCGGAGGTCATCGATGCCGCACCGTTAGGAATGCCATGTCGCCATCGACCTCGATCGTACAGTCCGTGAAATCTCGGATGCGAGGAGCGCCGCTTTGACCTCCTACTCCGACTTGAACGCAAAACAACCCGGCGGCAGTTGCGGATGCTATGCCACTAGGAGAGTCCTCAAAAGCTGCGACACGTGCTGCAGGAACGTGCAGTCGTTCAAGAGCAGCGATGTAGGGCGCGGGGTCGGGTTTAGTTGCCGACGAATCGCCCCTGGCGACGATCGCAGTCGGGGCTGGAGCAGTCCATAGCACTTGGAGCATCGTGTCGACGGATTCACGGCTACTGCTAGAAACGATCACGACACGCACCTCCGCACCGTTGGCTTGAGCCAGGAGCGAGGTTAATCCGGAGGTTAATTGGAGACCGCCGGAGCGAAGCATCTTTGGGTAGATGCGGCGCTTTTCGCGCTCGATGGCATGCCATGCTTCTTCGGGTGCGTACTCGCTGATTAATGCCCGAGGGCTCATTGTGCCGGCGATGCATGCGGCGAGATAGCTTTCGACTGTAAAGGTACGCCCTGTGACCGTCTGAAGCGCGCGCGCCCACGCGGCACCGTGAACCGGATCCGTGTCCGCATAGTGCCGTCACCGTCGAGCGCAACAGCCGTGATGATTCGTCGTATCAATCCGCTGTTCACAGCTAACTCCGCCTCTCCAGCCGGACGAAGGGCAGCGCAGGCCCTAGGGTGAGACAAGTTTAGTAGATTCCTAAGCCTAAGGTAACGGATCACGTCCACTTATGGCCCGGGCGGGCGCGTCTCGTCGTTGGGCCGCGTTGCATCCGTGCTGTTCGGGCGTTGTTCTGCCAATCTGCTCAGCCTGTAGCAGGACGTTACCAGCGAAGCAACCGATTGACTGCTCTGGCCTCAGGTCGAAGGTGCGGTGCCATCGCTAACCCGCTGATCCGCAAGCCGTTATTTCACTGTCGTCATGAGCAACTTCGACGGTACGACCGCCTTAAGGCCGCTGGCCGGTGATCATGCAGATTTTGCATCGTTTAGAATGCTCGAAAAGTGGGTATTCGGAGTATGGAGGACCTCTCGGTGGATCATGATGACTGGGATAAGCCATGGGTTCACCAGATGGTAGGCCCACCCTCTGAGCTCTCCATTGAGCCTCTTCGGGGCAACCGATGGCTTACTGATAACGTTTGGAGGTTATCTGGTCCGGCTGGGAGCGTCGTAGTCAAGACCGTGCATGAGACTACAGTGCCAGGCGAAGACACCTGGTCACAGCACTGGGCGGCTGCCCGTTCTGTGCGCACTCACTGGAACTACTGGAGGCGTCAATACCTGGCGTATGTCGTTGGCATTCCGCAGGCATACGCACGGTATGATCTTCGCTCTCCCGTACTGCCGCATCACGAGCACAGTGAGGGCGGGGTTTTGCTGGTCCTTGAGGAAGTCCGCGGTCTGCCCGCGACGCGATGGAATGTTGATACGTACCTATCATGCGCGAGCCGATTGGGATTGGCGCATGCTGCGTTGTCTCATCCCGGCTCTTTCGTTCATCATCCTTGGCTCTGCGAAGACTATCTCAATGATTACGCTCTTGAAAAACCGTTCGATCGCGGGATTGTTCAACGCGATCAAGCATGGGCGACACTCGAACGATATAGCTCGCAGGCTGCGACCTGGCGTAGAGCGCTGACGCAGTTCGCGGCTAGCGAGGAGACCTTACTGGGTAAGGTTAGAGCCGCCCCGACGACGCTGTGTCACAACGATTTCTGGACTCGCAACCTATTCAGCTCAGTGAAAGGTATGGCTACGTTGATCGACTGGGCATTCGTCGGTCCAGGAGCGATCGGGGCGGATGTCGCGAACATGGTAGCTAGCGCCGGGTTCGATCGCTATGTGGACCCGGCTCATCTACGGTCGTTCGGCGAGGACATGTTTACCGCTTACGCTGTAGGACTACGACAAGGCGGATGGCCTGGCACCTCGGACGAGTCCCGGGCCAGTTTTCTCGCGTCGTTTGGTAAGTACGCATGGGTCGTGGCAGCGATGCTGCAGAGCGCGTGTGAGCCGTCGCATCCTATCTACGTTGGATATGGCGACGGACAGTCAATGGATTATGCTACGATTGGTCAAACCCTGCGTATTCTCGCAGAGTGGACATTGGAACTACTTTGATCCAATCTTCAAGAGTTATAGGTCCACAAATAAGGTCTGGTCCGGCGCGGCCTGGCCGGTGACGATGCTCCCCGGTGTTCACCCGCGTACGACCGGTGGCTGGGACTCGGCCAGCGGCTCATGGCCGCGCTGCTTTACGCGGGCGAGCCGAGCCTGATCACCGGGCTGGCTGCGCTGCGGCATCACCAGATCAGCGTGCCGGCCGTCCCTTGCGTCGACGTCCTGATCCCGGCCGGGCGGCCCGGTCAGTCGTGACGTTGTGGCCATGCACCGGACCACGCGGATCCCCTGACTGGCCGCCGCCATCGGGCCGATCCAGTTCGTCTCGGCTTAGCGGGGCGTGGCCGACGCCGCGCTCGGGCTGACCTGGGGACGTGCGGGCTGTGGCGGCGGGCGCGGTTCAGTGCCGCCGGTGCACGGTGGCTTGGCTGGCCGCCGAACTTGACGGCGGGCCGGGCGGTGACTCGGGCCTGCTATGGGTCGCCGCGGCGAAGGTGGTCGACGGCATGCGGTCGGCCTCCGAGGGTGACCTGCGGACTCTGTTCCGGCGGGTCCGCCTGCCCACCCCGCAGTTCAACTTCCGGCTCTACGTGGACGGCCAGCATTCGCCGCGCCCGACGCCTGGTGGCCGCAGGCCGGCCTGGTGGTCGAGCTCCATTCGCGGGAGTGGCACCTGTCGCCGGTCGGCTGGGAGCGAGCCATGCAGCAGCATGCCAGGCGCTGGGCGTCCTGGTCCCGCACTTCAGCCCGCGCCAGATCCGGACGATCCGATGCGGTCATCGCGGCGATCCAGGCCGCGTTCCAGGCGGGCTCGCCTGGTCCCGCGGGTCACGGCCCGCCCTGGCGCCTAGCTCTGGCCCGCGGGTTGGGGCGGGGGCGGCTGGCGGCGCGGCCGGGGGCACTAGTGTGACGGGCGAGTAAAACGCTTGAGGAGGAATCTATGCGAGTAGGGGTCCTGACCGGAGGCGGCGACTGCCCTGGCCTGAACGCCGTGATCCGTGCGGTCGTGCGGACGGGCGCGGCCGAGCACGGCTTTGAGTTCATCGGCTTCCGGGACGGCTGGCGGGGTCCGCTTGAGGGCGACACGATGGTCCTGGACGTGCAGGCGGTGCGGGGCATCCTGCCGCGCGGGGGCACGATCCTGGGATCATCGCGAACAAATCCGCTCGCCGAGGCGGCCAGCGCGGGCGGCCGGTCCGGCCTGGAGCGGATCAAGGAGAACCTGTCCAGCCTGGGCGTGGACGCGCTGGTGGCGATCGGCGGCGAGGACACCCTGGGAGTGGCCAGCAAGCTGCACGCGGCCGGGGCCAACGTCGTCGGGGTGCCCAAGACCATCGACAACGACCTGGGCGCCACGGACTACACGTTCGGCTTTGACACCGCGGTGAACATCGCCATGGAGGCGATCGACCGGCTGCACACGACGGCCGAGAGCCATCACCGGGCGCTGATCGTCGAGGTGATGGGCCGCAGCGCGGGCTGGATCGCGCTGCACTCCGGCATCGCCGGCGGCGCCAACGTGATCCTCATCCCGGAGAAGCCGTTCGACATCGAGCAGGTCTGCGGCTGGGTCGAGCACCGGTTCCAGACCCGGTACGCGCCGATCGTGGTGGTGGCCGAGGGCGCGCACCCGAAGAGCACGGAGGAGATCGCCGACGAGAAGGTCGACGCGTTCGGCCACGCTCGGCTCGGCGGCGTGGGCCAGATGCTGGCCGACGAGATCGAGAAGCGCACGGGCAAGGAAGCCCGCCTCGCGGTGCTCGGGCACATCCAGCGCGGCGGCACGCCGACGGCGTTCGACCGGGTGCTGGCCACCCGGTTCGGGGTGCACGCGATCCGCGCCGTGGCCGACGGGGCCTTCGGGACGATGGTCGCGCTGCGCGGCACCAGCATCGACCGGGTGCCGCTGGCCGAGGCGACCAGCCAGCTCAAGCTGGTCCCGCCGGAGCGCTACGCCGAGGCCGAGGTGTTCTTCGGGTAGACAGGTCCCTCACCTCGCGTGACCGCCCGCCGGGTCCGGACGGGACCCGGCGGGCGGTGGGTTGCGCCGGGGCCAGACGGCGGCTCCGTGCCGCTCCCGGCGGGGGCTGGCACACTGGGACTATGTCGGTCACTCCGCTATATCCGCTCACTCCGCCAGCCGCGGGATCGCCAGCCGCGGGATCACCAGCCGCGGGATCGCCTGACGCTGACGCGGGGGCCCTGCACGAGCCGTGCGTCCTGCTCAAGCTGGGCGAGGTGGTGCTCAAGGGCAAGAACCGGCAGCGCTTCGAGCGGATGCTGCACGAGAACATCCGGCGGGCCGTGCGAGACCTGGGCATCGGGATCCGCATCTGGCAGCGCGAGGGCGTCATCGTGCTGCGGGTGACCCCGGCGGGTCAGGCCGGGACGCCGGAGCCCGCCGGCCCGGCCGACACGCTGGCCGCCGAGGCCGCCGCCGACATGGTCGCCGAGCGGATGGGCATGGTGATGGGCCTGGCCCGGGTCTGCCGCGCGGTGCGGGTGGCCAAGGACCCGGACGCCGCCGTGGCCGCCGCCGTGGCGCTCACCGCGGGCCTGACGGGCTCGTTCGCGGTCCGGGCGCGCCGCCGTGACAAGCGGTTCCCGGTGACCTCGGCCCAGCTGGCGGTCGAGATCGGGGCCCGGATCCAGCGCGAGTACGGCTACCCGGTCGACCTGAGCCACCCTGACACCACGGTGCACGTCGAGGTGGACCAGCGCGAGGTGTTCGTGTTCACCGAGGGCCGGGCCGGCCAGGGCGGGCTGCCGGTCGGCATGAGCGGGCGCGGGCTGGTGCTGATGTCGGGCGGCATTGACTCGCCGGTGGCCGCCTACCGGATGATGCGCCGGGGCCTGCGCTGCGGCTTCCTGCACTTTTCCGGGATCCCGCTGACCGGCCCGGAGTCGGTCTACAAGGCTTACGGCCTGGTCCGCCAGCTCGACCGGTTCCAGGGCGACTCGCGGCTGTTCGTGGTGGCGTTCGGGAACACCCAGCGCAAGCTGGCGTCGTCCGGGGCCGGGCGGCTCCAGATCATGGCCCAGCGCCGGCTGATGCTCAAGACCGGGGCGGCCATGGCCCGCAGGCTGCGCGCCACCGCCCTGGTCACCGGGGACTCGCTGGGCCAGGTCAGCAGCCAGACCCTGACCAACATCACCGCGCTGGACGACGCGGTGCCGATGCCCATCCTGCGGCCGCTGATCGGCCTGGACAAGTCGGAGATCATCGCTGAGGCCCGGACGATCAGCACGCTGGGCATTTCCGAGCTGCCCGACCAGGACTGCTGCTCGCTGCTGACCCCGAAGCAGGCCGAGACGCGGGCGCGGATCGGGGACCTGCGCCGGATCGAGGCGCGGCTGGACGCCGACGACCTGGCCGAGGAACTGGCCGCGGCGGCGCAGGAGCACACGCCCGGCCGGATCTAGAGCGGGCCGCCGATCCTGACCTGGTCGTCGTCGGAGTCAGTGCGGCGGTCCCGGTGCGACCAGACGGCGGCGTCGCCGCCCGCCTTGGTCAGGAATCCGCCGCTGATCCACACCGTGCCCGTGCTCGGGTTCACCGCGACGTCGCTGATGCCGCTGCCCAGGCCCCACCGCACGGCGACCCAGCTGGGCTGGCAGCCGAAGCACAGGTGCCCGATCAGCGCGTCGTTGCGGGTCCCGGTGTTGTCGGCGGTCACCCAC
Organism: uncultured Actinomycetota bacterium; assembly: GCA_963822485.1. Lineage (GTDB taxonomy): Bacteria > Actinomycetota > Actinomycetes > Streptosporangiales > Streptosporangiaceae > DASUBV01. The sequence continues at coordinate 469,509 of CAWGHW010000037.1, read as the reverse complement.
ACCCCGCCGGAGGTGGCCGCGGCCAGCCGGCCGGTGTCGGCGTGCCAGCGGGTCAGGATCCTGATCCAGTGCCGGCCGTCGAAGTGCGCCACGACCAGCTTGCCCTCGCCGTGGCGGCCGGCCATGTTGCCCACCGCCCAGACGTCGTCGCGGGCCACCGCCAGCACGTCGTCGAGGCGGGCCTGGCCCTGGCCGACCCGGACCTGGCGCCAGGTCCGGCCGTTGTAGTGCTCGAGGAACCCGCCCTTGCGGGTCGCCGCGACGGCCCAGATGTCGTGCCGGGATACCGCGCTGGCCCGGTAGATCTCCCCGGCCAGCCCGTTGACGCGGGTCCAGGCGTGGCCGTTGAAGTGCCAGGTGCCCATGCCGTGCAGGCCGGCCGCGGTGGTGCCGAAGACCCAGACGTTGCTCGCGCTCAGGGCGGTCACGCCGGTCAGCGCGCCGCGCTCGCGCCAGTGCCGGACCACCGCCCAGTGGTGCCCGTTCCAGTGCAGCACGTAGCCGCCCGCGTAGCTGACCGCCCAGATGTCGTTGGCCGAGGGCGCGCTGGCGTCGCTGATGAAGCCGGTCAGGTGCGGCGGCAGCGGCCAGGACTGCCAGCGCGAGCCGTTCCACCGCAGCGCCACCGGGGCGCTGGCGCCGCCGGGGTTGGTGCCGCCGAATACCCAGGCGGTCCGGCGGCCGGTCGTGATCACGGCCGAGTAGCCGGAGGCGTCGTGGACGGAGCCGTAGTGCCGCATGGTGGCCAGCCGCCAGCCCGCCGAGCGGGCGGCCCGCGCGCTGCGGCCCGACGCGGAGCCGGTCAGGACGCTGAACTCCGGCCGGGCGCCGGTCCGCGCGTCGACCTCATGGGCGGCGGGCAGCCGGCCGGCCGCGCCCGCGTGGCCGGGGCGCGCCGCCGCGCCGGCGCCGCCTGCGCCGGCCCACGTGGCCACCGCCAAGGTCACGCTCAGTGCCAGGGCCGAGCCCACCGCCAGTGCGGTACGCGCTGGGCGGGCACTGATCCTGCTGGGCATGCTGTGCTGGTCTCCGCTCTGCGCCGTAGCCCGATACCGCCGTGGACGCACAACGTCAGGGTAAGGCTCCGACAAGTATTCGGCAAAGGAACCATCTCCGCTGGTAAAGCCCGGCCGGGTCCCGCTGGCAGCTTACGGCGTCCCGCTGTGGCAGGCTTGGCCCGGAGGTGATCACGTGCGGATTGGTTTGCAGATCCCTGATTTCACGCACGCTGGAGGCGCGGCCACCATGGGCGCCGACCTGGCGACGGTGGCCAGGACCGCCGACGACGCGGGCTTCGACTTCATCGCGCTGATGGACCATTTCTTCCAGATTGGTGTCGTCGGCCCGCCTGAGAACGACATGCTCGAGGCTTATACGACGCTCGGCTACCTGGCCGCGTGCACGTCCCGCGCCAGGCTGCTCACGCTGGTGACCGGGGTCGTGTACCGGCACCCGGGGATCCTGGGCAAGATGGTCACCACCCTGGACGTGCTCTCCGGGGGACGGGCCTGGCTGGGCATCGGCGCGGCCTGGAATGAGGAGGAGTCCCGCGGGCTGGGCATCCCGTTCCCGCCTGTCGCCGAGCGGTTTGAGCGGCTTGAGGAGACACTCCAGATCTGCCTCCAGATGTGGCGTGGTGACCAGTCCCCGTACCAGGGCCGGCACTACCAGCTGGAGCGGCCGCTGAACCACCCGGCGGCGCTGAGCACGCCGCACCCGCCGATCATGATCGGGGGCGGCGGCGAGCGCAAGACGCTGCGGCTGGTGGCGCGCTACGCCCAGGCCTGCAACCTGTTCCCCGGCCCGGACCTGGGCCACAAGCTGGACGTGCTGCGCGCGCACTGTGACGCTGAAGGGCGCGACTACGACGAGATCGAGAAGACCTGCTACTTCATCTTCGACGTCGGCCAGGACGGCGAGCTGGCGAACTCGGTGGTGGACCGGCTGGGCGCGCTGGCTGAGATGGGCTTCGGCGCGGCCATCGGCTCGGTCGCCGGCGTCTGGGACGTGAAGCCGCTGGAGATCATCGGCAGCCGGGTCATCCCGCAGGTCGCCGGGCTCTAGCCCGCGGCCGGGAAGCCCGGCGCGGCGGCCCAGCCGGACCAGCGCGAGACGTGGATGGCGATCACCGGGCCGGGCAGCGGCACCGCGGCGTACTGCGGGTAACGGTCGGCCAGCAGCCGGGCCGGGCCCGCCATCAGCGCGGGGTCGCCGATGACCGACGCCTGGCCGTCGGCGCGAGCCCACCACAGCGCGGACCAGTCCTCGGCGTAGTGGTCGGCCAGCAGGGCCACGGCCGGGTTGCGCCGGATGTTGTCCAGCCGGCGCAACCCGGCCGTGGCCTTGGGCTTGCCGTCCACCGCGGTGTAGACGGTGTCACCCGCCAGCGCGAACGTGACCGGCACCAGGTGCGGCACGCCGTCCGGGCTGGCCGTGGCCAGCCGGGCCACCCTGGCCGCGGCCAGCAGCCGCCGGGCCTGGTCGGCGGCCAGCCGCGGCACGGGCCCGCGCCGCTCAGCCGACCGGGGTCGGCCGCGGCCGGGCCGGGGTCAGCGACTTGCCCACCAGCTGCGGCATGGTGGCCGAGGCCAGGGCCAGCTCGCGGATGTCGTCGCCGGTCAGGGCCTGGTCGCCGTCGCACATGGCGATGGCCGGCTGGGGGTGGACGTCCACGATGATGCCGTCGGCACCGACGCCGATGGCCGCGCGGCTGAGCGGGATGACCAGGTCACGCCGGCCGCCCGAGTGCGAGGGGTCGATGATGACCGGCAGGTGGGACAGCCGCTGCGCGACCGGCACCGCGCTGATGTCCAGGGTGTTGCGGGTCGCGGTCTCGAACGTCCGGATGCCGCGCTCGCACAGCACGATGTCCAGGTTGCCTCGCTGCGCGATGTACTCCGCGGCCATCAGCCACTCCTCGATGGTGGCGTTCATGCCCCGCTTGAGCAGCACCGGCTTGGACGCCGAGCCCACCGCCTGCAGCAGGGCGAAGTTCTGCATGCTGCGGGTGCCGACCTGGAGCATGTCAGCGTAGGAGGACACCAGGTCCACCGAGGCCGGGTCGATCACCTCGGTCACCACCGGCAGGCCGGTCTCGGCGCGCACCTCGGCCAGGATCCGCAGGCCCGCCTCGCCCAGCCCCTGGAACGCATACGGCGAGGTCCGGGGCTTGAACGCGCCGCCGCGCAGCAGCGAGGCGCCGGCCGCCTGAGCCATCCGGGCCGCGGCCAGGGTCTGCTCCGGCGTCTCCACGGTGCACGGCCCGGCGATGACGGTGAACGTGTCCGGGCCGATGGGCACCCCGTTTACACCGCCCACGGTGATCACCGACCGGTTGGGGTGATGCTCCCGGCTGACCAGCTTGTAGGGCACGGAGATCCGCACCACGTCGGCCACGCCCGTGTAACTGCGCAGGTTCAGCGCCCCGAACTGCTCCACGTCGCCGACCAGCCCGATGATCGTGCGCTCCACGCCGCGGCTGACGAACGCCTCGCCCCCCGCGGTGCGCACCAGCGCGACGACCGCGTCCACGTCCTCCTGAGTGGCCTCCGGGGCCATCACCACTACCATCCCTGTTCCTCTCTCGTCCCTAGCATGACGAAAGCCCCGGGCCTATCCGGCCCGGGGCTCTCATTCACGTCGCTCGCGTCAGCGCATTGTCTGGCGGGCGACCGTCCCAGGGCCGGGGCGGTAGCCATACTCAAACCAGAACTCACGACGCACGAGCGGTAGCCTAGCGCACCGTCGTGGCCGGGGCGTCACCCGGTGGGCGCGCCCGGCGCCGCCGGAGCCAGGTGGCAAGATGGCTCCACCCACGGGCCCGGCAGGGCGGTCCGGAGCCGGGCAGCGAGCGGATTCCCGCGGCTGCTATCGCAGGAAGGAGCAGGTCAGCCGGATATGAGGCAGCCGGAAATCGGTGCGCGTGACACCGGCCTCGACGCGGGCTGGGGCCGATCTGGCCGCCCGGCCGCGGGTCCGGCGGGCGCGCCGACGGCGACCGACGGCGACCAGGAGCAGGCGCTGCCGCCCGGCCAGTACGTGCCGGGCAAGCTGCCGGTGCTGCACTACGGCCGGGTCCCTTGTTTTAAGGCGCAGACCTGGGACCTGCGGGTCTGCGGGGCCACGCGGTCCGGGGCCGATCAGGTCTGGACCTGGCCCGAGTTCGGCAGGCTGCCGCGCTGCGAGGTGGTGGCCGACCTGCACTGTGTGACGAGGTTCACCATTCCCGGCAATCGCTGGGCCGGGGTCGCGGCGGCCGAGATCCTGCGGCTCGTTCCGCCGGCGGACGCGGTGACCCACCTGATGATCTGGGCTGACTACGGCTACAGCGCCAACGTGCGGATCGACGACTTCCTGGCCGACAGCACGCTGCTGGCCACCCACCTGGACGGGGTGCCGCTGACCCCGGAGCACGGGTACCCGCTGCGGCTGGTGGTGCCGTCGCTGTACGCGTGGAAGAGCGTGAAGTGGGTCCGGGCCATCGAGTACCTGACCTGCGACCGCCGGGGCTTCTGGGAGGAGCGGGGCTACCACAACACCGCCGACCCCTGGCGGGAGCAGCGGTACTCCTACCAGGAGCAGGACGGCGAGGGCCCCCCGCTGTAAGCGGCCCTGGGAGCGCCGCGGTAAGCGGCCCTACAGGAACGAGAAGCCGACGTTGATGGTGATCGTGGTCCCGGTGGGCTGGGTCCCGTTCGGCCCGTAGCCGGTGACGATGTTGCCGGGGCCCTGCTTGTTCACCTGGACGTTGAACCCGGCCGCCTTCAGGTCCGCTATCGCCTGCCGGAGCGACTCGCCGGTCACGTCGGGCACGCTCGCGCTCGGCGGGCCGGGTGACACGTAGACGGTCACGACCTCGCCGGACACGATGGCCGTGCCCGCGGCCGGGGTCTGCTTCAGCACGGTGTTGGCGGGCTGGGTGCTCTTGGCCACGGTCACCGGCTGGATCTTGTAGCCGCCGGCCGCGGCGGCCGCCTGGGCCGCGGACAGCTGGCCGCCGACGAAACTGGGCAGCGGCTGGCCGGAGCTGACCACGATGCCGACCGGCTTGTTCTTGGGCCACGCGGTGCCGGCCACCGGGCTGGTGCTGATCACCACGCCGGCCGGGATCGTGGTCGAGGCTTCCCCCTTGGGCTGGCCGGGGATCAGGCCCTTGGCCCGCAGGGCGGCGTCGGCCTGGGCGATCGGCTGCCCGGTCACCGGCGGGACGTCGATCAGGACCGGGCCGAGCGAGACGACGATGGTGACCGTGCCGCCCTGCCTGATCTTGGCGCCGGGCGCCGGGCTGGTGCTCAGCACATGGCCGGTCGGGCACGTTGCTGTGCTGGCCGGGGCCGCGCTGCACCTGGAAGTGCAGGTTCTTCAGCTCCGAGGTGGCGACCTGGGCGTTCAGCCCGGTCACCCTGGGCGTCGTGGTGTAGCGCCCGGCGGTCAGCCACCAGGCCACCAGCACCGCGGCCAGCACCACGGCCAGGCTGCCCAGGATGTAGATGAGCCGGCGACTGAACAGCAGCCGCTGCAGGGGCGGCTCCCGGTTCCACCGGTCCTCGGGGGCGAGCAGCCGCCGGTCGCGCGGCCGGTAGTTGTCGTCGTCGAAGCCGGGCAGCAGGGTGCCGGCGGACACCACGAGCGTGTGGTTGGCCGGTTCCGGTCCGTCAGGCCCGTCCGGCTCGCGGTCCGCGGACCGGGCGCCGGCGGAGGCCCGGCCGGCGGCCGGGCCGCCCGCGTGGCGGCCAAGGGAGGGCAGGCTGGGCTGGTCGCCGCGCAGGCCGCTGTCCTGGCGGCCGGAGGCGAAGCCGCTGGCGCCGTAGCCGCCCGAGCCGGTCACCGCGGGGCCGAGATCCGTGTCGTCCAGGGATCCGCCGGCGCCGCCCAGGCGCCCGCCGCGGCGGCGGCGGCCGGGCCCGCTGCGGCGGTCCCGAACGGGCCGGGCGCGGCCCCGAGCCCGCCCGTGGAGGCGGGCCAGCCGGTCGCGGCCGCGTCTGAGCCGGGCTGGGCCAGCGGGGCGCTCAGCGGGTCCTGGGCCTGCCGGTCCCGGCCCTGCGGGTCGCGGGCGAGCGGGTCCCGGCCTTGCGGGTCGCGGGCGAGCGGGTCCCGGCCTTGCGGGTCGCGGGCGAGCGGGTCAGGCCGCCCAGCAGGCCGCCGCCCAGCAGGCCGCCGCCCAGCGGCTCACTGCGGGCCGCGTGCGCGCCGCGGGCGGCGTGGGAACCGCGGCGCCGCCGCGGCGGCAGGATGTCGTGCCGGACCTCGCTGACCGCCTCCAGGAACTGCCCGGCGTCGGCCGGCCGCAGGTCCGGGTCGCGGCTGGTGGACAGGGCGACCAGGGCGTCCAGCGCGGGCGGCAGCCCCGGCAACCGGGACGACGGCGGCGGGACGACCTCGTTGACGTGCTTGTAGGCCGTGTCCAGCGGCGTCTCGCCCTTGTGCGGCTGAACGCCGGTGAGCATCTCGAACAGCATCACGCCAGCCGCGTAGACGTCCGTGCGTGCGTCGGAGGTGCTGGCCGACACCTGCTCGGGGGCCAGGTAGGCGGCGGTGCCGATGATCATGCCGGTGGCGGTGCGGGCGACGGCGGCGGCCGCGCGGGCCAGGCCGAAGTCGGCCACCTTGACCACCCCGTCCGGGCCGAGCAGGACGTTCTCGGGCTTGACGTCGCGGTGGATGATGCCCGCCCGGTGCGCGGCCGCCAGGCCGGCCAGCACGCCCTCGGTGATGTCCAGCGCGCCCAGGACGCTCAGCGCGCCGTGCTCCCTGATGACCTCGCGCAGGGTCTGGCCGGGCACGTACTCCATGGCGATGTAGTTGATGTCGCCGACCGAGCCCTGGTCGAAGACGGCCACCACGTTGGGACTGGACAGCTGGGCGGCGGCGCGGGCCTCGGTGATGAACCGGCGGACGAACTCATGGTCTCCGGCCAGCTCAGCGCGGGCGATCTTCAGCGCGACGACGCGATCCAGCCGGACGTCCCGGCCCAGGTACACGGTCGCCATCCCGCCCTGCGCAAGGCGGGATTCGACCAGGTAGCGGCCATCAAGCAACTGCCCGGTGGGCGGCGACAAGGTCGTGTCCATCCGGAGCAGTGTAAGACGGACAAAGGTCCGCGCGCCCCGGTAATGGCGCTGCGGAATCGCCTGCTGGCGCACCGTAATCGGGACGCTCGGGCGGGGTCAGGCCGGAGGCGGGGATGAGGCCCGGGCATAGCGGCGGCGGGGCACCCGGCCGGCCAGGAACGCCATCCGCCCGGCCCGCACCGCCGACCGCATGGCGGACGCCATCAGCTCGGCGTCCCTGGCCCGGGTGACCGAGGTGGCCAGCAGCACCGCGTCGCAGCCCAGCTCCATGGCGATCGCCGCGTCGCTGGCCGTGCCGATGCCGGCGTCCAGGATGACCGGTACCCCGGCCTCCTCGACGATCAGCTCGATGTTGTGCGGGTTGCGGATGCCCAGCCCCGAGCCGATGGGCGAGCCCAGCGGCATCACCGCGGCGCAGCCCGCCTGCTCCAGCCGGCGAGCCAGCACCGGGTCGTCGGTGGTGTAAGGCAGCACCGTGAACCCGTCGGCGACCAGCTGCTCGGCCGCGGTCAGCAGCTCCAGCCCGTCGGGCAGCAGCGTCCGCTCGTCGGCGATGACCTCGAGCTTGACCCAGTCCGTGCCCAGCGCCTCGCGGGCCAGCTTGGCCACCAGCACCGCCTCGGCCGCCGTAAAGCAGCCCGCGGTGTTGGGCAGCACCCGGATACCGCGGGCGGTCAGCACGTCCAGCACCGAGCCGGCCTGAGCGGGATCCACCCGGCGCATGGCCACGGTGGTCAGCTCGGTGCCCGACGCGGCCAGCGCCCGGTCCAGCACGTCCAGGCTGGGCGCGCCGCCGGTTCCCATGATCAGCCGGGACGTGAAGCTCTCCCCGGCCAGCGTGAACGCGTCGTCCACGGTCAGCCTCCCTGCACGGCGGTGACGACCTCGACCTGGTCGCCGGGGGCGAGCCGGGTCGACTCCCATGCGCCCCGGCGGATCACGTCGCCGTTGAGCGCGGCGGCCACCCCGGTGCCCGCCGCGGTGACCAGCGAGACGGCGGCGGCCAGCGACAGCTCCTCCGTCACCGGATGCCGCTGACCGTTGATGATGATCTCCACGAGAGTGCTCCTCACGCCCGCTGCGAGGCCGGCCGGGCCGCCGCCGGGTCCGGCCCGGCGGTGCCGCCGGACCAGAATCGCGCCGGGGCGAACGGGGCGGCCAGCTCGGGCATGCGTCCGGAGACGAGGTAGTCGGCCACCATATCGGCGGTCACCGGGGCCAGCAGCACCCCGCCCCGGAAGTGGCCGGTGGCCAGTACCAGGCCGGGCAGCGCGCCGGGGCCGATGGCCGGCGCGTTGTCCGGCGTGCCGGGGCGCAGGCCCGCCTGCGCCTGGGCCAGCTCGAACTCGGTGATGCCGGGGACCAGCAGCCGCGCGTCGCGCAGCAGCTCCCAGACCCCGCCCGCGGTGACCGTGGTGTCCGGGCCCAGCTCCTCCTGGGTCGCGCCGACCACCAGCTCGCCGTCGGCCCGGGGGACCAGGTAGACGCTGGAGCCGCGGACCAGCCCGCGCACGGTCCGGCCGAGCAGGCTGGCCGGCATCCCGGCCGGGCGCGGCCCCGGCCGCAGCCGCAGGATCTGGCCCTTGACCGGGCGCAGCGGCAGCGCGCCGGCCCAGCCCGGCCAGCGCGGCCGACTGCCAGCCCGCGGCCAGCACCACCCGGGGCGCGGTGACCACGCTGTCGTCAGCCAGCCGGGCCCCGGTGACGACACCGCCCTCGGTCAGGATCTCGGCGGCCGGCTCGCGGACCAGCCGCGCCCCGGCCCGCTGGGCCGCGGTGAGCAGCGCGGCGGTGAGCAGCCGGGGGTCGACCGAGCCGTCCTCGTCGGTCAGCAGGCCGCCGCGGACCGACGGGCCCAGCATCGGCTCGGCCTGGCGGCACTCCCGGCCGGTCAGCCGCCTGGCCGGCCAGCCGAAGGACTCCTGGAGCTGACGGGTCTCCTCCAGCACGGCCAGGTCGTCGCCGTCGTAGGCGACCTGGAGCGTGCCGGTCTGGCGCAGCCCGGTGGGCAGGCCGGTCAGCTCGGTCAGCTCGGCGGCGAAGCCGGGGTAGCGGCGCAGCGACTCGGTGCCGAGCTGGAACAGGTCCCGCTCGGCGTAGGCCGCCTCGGCCAGCGGGGTCAGCATGCCCGCGGCGACGTGCGTCGCGCCCTGGCCGGGGCTCGGATCGGCCAGCGTGACGCGCAGGCCGCGCTGCGCGGCCCGCCACCCGATGGCCAGCCCGACCACGCCGGCGCCGACCACCAGCACGTCCCTGGCCGCTGAATCCGCTGAATCCGCCTGTACGCTCATGGGCCCCGCTCCCTTCGCCGGCATGACCCGGATCAGGTTCCTGCGGTCGGCGGCTCCCAGCCGCCCTCTCAGTCCGGTCAGCACCGGACTCCCGCGCGATTCGCCTAGCCTAGCCGCTGGCCGGCGGTGCGGCTGATCTGCGCCGGTGAATGATCATCATGGCGGTCTGGACCCGGGCCATGATGGGGGGCCGTAACCGGATGAAAGGCGGCGGGATGAAGGACCTGCGCCGATGAGCGGGCCCGCGCGCGTGGTGGTGGCCGGGGCCGGGCTCGCGGGCCTGCGGACCATCGAGGAACTGCGGGGTCGCGGCTACGACGGTGCCATCACGCTGGTCGGTGCGGAGTCGCGGCCGCCCTACGATCGCCCGCCGCTGTCCAAGAAGCTGATGATCGGCGCGCTGGACGACACCTCACTGCGCGCCGAGCTCGACTCGCTGGCCGTCGACGTCCGGCTGGGCGAGCGAGCAGTGGGCCTGACCGAGGGCCTGCTGGCCACCGACCGCGGCAGAACTGCTGTTCGAGGTACTGGTTCTGGCCACCGGGGCCAGTCCGGTGATGCTGCCGGGGGAGGGCCGCCAGCATGTGCTGCGCACGATCGATGACGCCCTGGAACTGCGCAAGCTGCTCAATCCGGGCACGGCGCTGGCCATCGTCGGCGCGGGCTGGATCGGCGCCGAGCTGGCTACGGCGGCCGCGCACCTGGGCTGCCGGGTGACCGTGCTGGAGGCGGGCCGGGCGCCGGTGGCGGCGGCCGTGGGCGAGGAGGTCGGCGCGATGACCGTCCCCTGGTACGCCGCCGCCGGGGTGGACCTGCGGCTGGGCCAGGGGGTGGACGAGGTGCGGCCCGGCGGGCTGGCCCTGGCCGGCGGCGAGTGGCTGCCCGCCGACGTGGTGGTGACGGCCATCGGCGTGCGCCCGGCGGTGGCCTGGCTGGACGGCTCGGGCATCCAGCTCGAGAACGGCGTGGCCGTGGACGGCCAGCTGCGCACCTCGGTGCCGGGGGTGTTCGCGGTCGGCGACTGCGCCGCGTTCTGGTCGGCCCGCTACGGCCGCCGGCTGCGGTTCGAGCACTGGGACGTGGCGCTGCACGCCCCGGCGGTGGCGGCGGCCAACATTGCCGGCGGCAGCGAGGCCTACGACCCGGTGCCATACTTCTGGTCCGAGCAGTTCGGGCGGATGGTGCAGTATGTCGGCTACCACGGGGCGGCGGACCGCCTGGTGTGGCGGGGCGATCCGGCCGCGCAGAAGTGGGCCGTGGCCTGGCTGGCCGGCGATCGGCTGGTCGCGCTGCTGACCGTCGGCCTGCCGCGGGACCTGCTTCAGGGCCGCCGGGTGATCGAGGCGGGCGCGCCGGTGGACGCCGCGCGGCTGGCTGACCCGGCCGTTCCGGTGCGCGACACTGTGGCGGGCTGAGGCGGCCCCTGAGGGCAATCGATTATTACCGGTGTTTTACCGACGGCTGATGTGGAAAGTTTGGAGACGTGGCACAGATCGACCCCCCGACCGACGCCATGGTCGGCGACTGGCTCACCGTTCCCGAGGTCGCTGAGCGGCTCGGGCTCCCGGTCAGCCGGATCAAGCAATTCCTGCGCGAGCGCAGGCTACTCGGCGTCCAGCGTCCCACCGGCACGTTCTCGGTGCCGGCCGCGTTCCTGGACGGCGACCAGATCGTGCGCGGGCTGCACGGCACCCTGACCCTGCTGGTCGACTGCGGCTTCGCGGAGGAGGAGGCGCTGCGCTGGCTGTTCACCGCGGACGAGTCCCTGCCGGGCACGCCGATCCAGGCGATCGCCCAGCACCGGGGCACCGAGGTGAACCGGCGCGCCCAGGCGCTGGCGTTCTGAGCCTGGCGACCGCGCGCGGGGCGGCGCCCCGGCTGGCTGCCGCGCGCCTGTACCTGTGCACCGACGCCCGGCAGCGCCAGGCTGACCTGGCCGCGTTCCTGGACGCCGCGCTGGGCGCCGGCGTGGACATCGTGCAGCTGCGGCAGAAGGGCCTGGAGGCCCAGGAGGAACTCCGGTTCCTCGAGGTGTTCCGCCGCGCCTGCGACGCGCACGGCGCGCTGCTGGCCGTCAACGACCGGGCCGACGTGGCCTACGCGGCCGGCGCGGACGTGCTGCACCTGGGCCAGGACGACCTGCCGCCGGGAGTGGCCAGGCAGATCATCGGGCCAGGTCCGCTGATCGGGCTGTCCACCCACGCCGCGGCTGAGGCCGCCGCGGCCAGCACCGAGCCCGCCGCCGACTACTTCTGCACCGGGCCGGTCTGGCCGACGCCGACCAAGCCGGGGCGGCCCGCGCCGGGCCTGCCGCTGGTGCGGTACGCGGCCGGGCTGGACACCGAGCGGCCCTGGTTCGCCATCGGCGGCATCGACGAGTCCACGCTGGACCAGGTCCTGGACGCCGGGGCTCGGCGGGTCGTGGTGGTCCGAGCCATCACCGAGGCGGCCGATCCGGCCGCGGCGACCGCCCGGCTGGCCGCCCGGCTGGGCGACCGCTGATCCGAGGCGGCTGATCCGAGGCGCTGCGCGCTGATCCGAGGTGGCCGCCGTGGCTGCGCGCCTTCGTCGTAGCGCGCCGCCCGACTAGGCTGGCGTCATGGACGGCGTGAGCGCGGGGAGTTCATCCGTGATCAGGGACCTGCTGGCCGCCGGCGGGCGGTCGTACTCCTTTGAGTTCATGCCGCCCAAGACGGCCGACGAGGAGCGCCGGCTGTGGCTGGCCATCCGCCACCTCGAGCCGCTGCGCCCCACGTTCGTGTCGGTCACCTACGGCGCCGGCGGGTCAACCCGCGACCGCACCGTCCGGGTCACCGGCCGGATCGCGGCCGAGACCACGCTCACCCCGGTCGGCCACCTGACCGCGGTCAACCACTCCGTGGCCGAGCTGCGGCACGTCATCGGGTCGTATGCCGCCGTCGGCGTGCGCAACGTGCTGGCCCTGCGCGGCGACCCGCCCGGCGACCCGGCCGGCGAGTGGCGGCCGCACCCCGAGGGCCTGAGCTACGCCGAGGAGCTGGTCCGGCTGGTCAAGCAGTCGGGCGACTTCTGCGTCGGCGTGGCCGCGTTCCCCGAGGGGCACCTGCGGTCGCCGAGCCGCGAGTCGGACGTGGAGTACTTCGTCCGCAAGTGCCGGGCGGGCGCGGAGTTCGCCATCACCCAGATGTTCTTCTTCGTCGAGGACTACCTGCGGCTGCGGGACGAGGTGGCGGCCCGGGGCTGCGACGTGCCGATCATCGCCGGGATCATGCCGATCATCAGCGTCACGGGCATCGAGCGGTCGGCGCTGCTGTCCGGCGCCCGTTTCCCCGAGGACCTGGCCGCCGAGCTGCGCGAGCACGCCGACGACAAGCCGGCGGTGCGCAAGATCGGGGTGGAGTACGCGGCGGGGATGTGCGAGCGGCTGATCGCCGAGGGCGTGCCCGGCCTGCACTTCTACACGCTCAACGGCTCGCGCGCCACCAGGGAGATCTACCAGCTCCTGGGCCTGGGCCCTGGCCAGAACCAGCCCTAGCCGAGTCCTGGCCCGGCCGGGGCGGCGCTAGGCGGGGTCGGCGCCGCGCAGCGGGAGCGCGGCCCCCATGATCGCGTAGGGCGGGCCGCCGCCGGGGAAGATGAACCCGGCCAGCAGGTCCACGAAGCCCAGGCTGCGGTACAGCCGCCGGGCCGGCGAGTCGGCGTCCTGAGTGGACAAGATGGCCGTGCGCTCCGTGCGCCCCGCGGTCAGGGTCAGCATCAGCCGCCGGCCGATGCCCTGATGCTGGTACTCGGGCCGGACGTGCACCTCGGCGATCTCCATCGGGTCGGCCAGCCACGCGGTCGCGGCCGACTCGCCGCCCGCCGCGGTGACGCCCGACCGGACGACGTCGTGCCACCACTGGCCGGACTCGCCGCGGAACCCGTAGGCGAACGCGATGACCTGGGGATGGTTCCCCGCCGTGGCCGCGATGCCCTTGAAGGCCGGGTAGCCCGCATGCCGCTCCATGATCGACAGCCGGCCGGGCAGCTGGGCGGCCTCGGGCCGCATGGCGGCGGCGTACACCGCGACCAGATCGTCGAGCTCCGCGCGGAAATCCGCCTGACTGAGCTCGCGTAGCAGCGCTGCTCCTGGCACGCGGGCCAGCGTACTTGCTGGCGGGCCCGGCGGGCGCGGCCGACCCCGAACGGCCGGTCCGGCCGGGCGGCCGCGGCCGACCCCCAGACAGCCGGTCCGGCCCGTGCGGGTCCCGGCGCGTCCGGCGGAATGTCAGACCCCCCGGATAACTTCGAACGCAGATGCAAAACAGTGGACAGTCGAGCGAATAGATGTTCGAATAGATGCGGAGCCCGGCGGCTCTGCCCCCCTGGGGCTGCCGGGTACCGGCCGGGCGGGCGCCGCGCGCGAGCGCACCCGCCCGGCCGGGCCCCGCCCGATGAGGAGGACTCAGATGAGCACGATCGCCCAGGCTCCCTCGGAGCGGCCCAGGGCCCGAGTCGCACCCTCGGCGCTGGCGCTGATGTCGTCAGCGCGGCACGGGCTGGCGGCGGCTGAGAGCGAGACATCGGCCGGGGCGCGCTACGTGGCAGCCCATCTGGCCGCGCTGCGCGCCGCCGCGGCCGTGGTAGCGGCCCGCGCCGAGCCGGGCAGCACGGGACGGCGCCGCAAGCCGCAGAGCGTGTGGGAGCTGCTGCCGCGGGTGGAGCCGGCGCTGTGCGAGTGGGCCGCGTTCTTCGCCGCGGGCGCGAGCAAGCGGGCGGCCGCCGAGGCGGGCCTGTCCCGCGCCGTGTCGGCCCGCGAGGCGGACGACCTGCTCCGCGACGCGGCCACGTTCGTCGGGCTGGCCGAGAGCGCCCTGGGCATCCCGGCCCAGGAGATCCTGCCGCTGCGCTCCGCCGGCTAGCGGACGACCGGCGGGCTGGGCTGGGACATGCTGGCCCTAGGCGTTCTGAGCCCGGACATACAGAGCCGCCGGTGCCAGCTGGCGGAAGGCCAGGCTGACGGACCGGCGGCCCAGGTAGTGATCGGTCAGAACGAGTCGATGGCGCCGCGAGCGTCGGCGTCGAGGATGCCCCAGTTGATCAGTTCCTCGGTCAGGTCGGCCGGCGTGCGGTCGTAGATGACGGCCAGCGAGCGCAGGTCCTCCTGGCGGATCGACAGCACCCGGCCGTTGTAGTCACCGCGCTGGCTCTGAATCGTGGCCACGTAGCGGGCCAGGGGGCCGGCCTTCTCCTTGGGCAGCTGGGCCATGCGCTCCAGGTCGATCACGAGCTTGGGCGCGGGGGCCAGCAGCGTCGGGAGCACATCGCCGGGCAGTAGTTCAGACACGGGCACACCATAGAACTCGGCCAGCTCGGCTAGCTTCTGGACGGTGACAGACCGGTCGCCGCGCTCATAGGAGCCGACTACGACCGCCTTCCAGCGGCCACGCGACTTCTCCTCCACTCCGTGCAGCGAGAGTCCCTGCTGCGTCCGGATGGCGCGCAGCCTGGAGCCAAGAGTCTTGGCGTAATCAGATGGCATGTCGCTCGGCCCCCTGGCCTGATGATTGCTGATAGTGGTGGTTACGCACAGTGACGGTAGGCCGCCGAGGGCACAAGGTCAAGCCGAATGCCAAAAAGCGGATGAACTTACGCGCGTCGTGGCATCCTAACGCGATCATGACTACCGCCCGCCGGCATGCGGGGAAGGCCGGCCCCACATGGGATTGCGTCGTCTGACAGCCTGTAACTGGCCTCCGGAATTCCTGCTTATAACCGGACAAATACCTGATGTATGTGACAGAGATCACTTCCTGTTACGCGTTGTGCACCGGGGCGGAGACCTGCCGATAAGCGCCGACACCGACCCCCGGCGGCCGCCTGCGGGCTAGTCGCGGTGTTCACCCAGGTCTGACTGGTACGGTGGGTCCGGCCAGACGTCCTTTAAGGCCCGTCCTGTGAGGCGGGAAAGGGGGTCCTTTTGATGCATGCACCCGGACCGGCCGGCGATTCGACCGCCGCGATGCCGCCCGCGACCGCGCCACCCGACAAGACCGTCGGCGCGCAGCCAGCCGGCGGCAAGACCGTCCTCGGGGAGTCCGAGATCCGCCGGGCCCTGACCAGGATCGCGCACGAGATCCTGGAGCGCACTGACGGCGGCGCCGACGTCGTCCTGCTGGGCATCCCCACCAGGGGCGTGCCGCTGGCCCGCAGGCTGGCCGAGCGGCTGGCCCAGGTCGAGGGCCGTCCCGCCACCGCCGGCTCCCTCGACATCACCATGTACCGCGATGACCTGCGGCTGCGCCCGGCGCGGGCGCTGGGTCACACCGACGTGCCACCGTCCGGCATCGACGGCAAGGTGGTCATCCTGGTCGACGACGTCCTGTACTCGGGCCGGACGGTGCGCGCGGCGCTGGACGCGCTCGGCGACCTGGGGCGGCCGCGGGCGGTCCAGCTGGCCGTCCTGGTCGACCGCGGTCACCGGGAGCTGCCGATCCGGGCCGACTACGTCGGCAAGAACCTCCCGACCTCGCAGCGCGAGATGGTCCGGGTGCTGCTGGAGGAAGTGGACGGCCAGGACGCGGTGGTCCTGAGTGCGAGCGAGGCCGGGTCATGAACCGTCATCTGCTGTCCACCGCCGACCTGAGCCGGGACGACGCCCTGCTCATCCTGGACACGGCCGAGGAGCTGGCCCAGGTGGCCGACCGGCCGATCCGCAAGCTGCCGACGCTGCGCGGCCGGACGGTGGTCAACCTGTTCTTCGAGGACTCCACCCGGACCAGGATCTCCTTCGAGGCGGCGGCCAAGCGGCTGTCGGCCGACGTGATCAACTTCTCGGCCAAGGGCTCCAGCGTGGCCAAGGGCGAGAGCCTCAAGGACACCGCGCTGACCCTGGAGGCCATGGGCGCCGACGCGGTCGTGGTCCGGCACTCGGCCTCCGGCGCGCCGCACCGGCTGGCGGGCTGGGTCCGCGGCAGCGTGGTCAACGCCGGGGACGGCGCGCACGAGCACCCGACCCAGGCCCTGCTGGACGCGTTCACGATGCGGCGCCGGCTGGGCCGGCTGGAGGGCCTGCGGGTGGCCATCGTGGGCGACGTGCTGCACAGCCGGGTGGCCCGGTCTAACGTCGGGCTGCTGCGCACGCTCGGCGCGGAGGTCACGCTGGTGGCGCCGCCCACGCTGCTGCCGGTCGCGGTGGCCAGCTGGCCGTGCGAGATCAGCTACGACCTGAACGCGGTGCTGCCCAAGTCCGACGTGGTCATGATGCTGCGGGTGCAGCAGGAGCGGATGAACGCGGCCTACTTCCCGACCATCCGGGAGTACAGCCGCCGGTACGGGCTGGACTCCGGCCGGATGGCGCTGCTGCCCGAGCACGCCATCGTCATGCACCCGGGCCCGATGAACCGGGGCATCGAGATCGCGGCCGAGGTCGCGGACTCGGTGCGCTCCACCATCGTGGAGCAGGTCGGCAACGGCGTCACCGTCCGGATGGCGGTCCTGTACCTGCTGCTCGGCGGATCGGAGGCACAGCGTTGACAAGCGCAGCGATGACGGACTTCACCGACGCCGGGAGGCGGCCGGCCTGGCTGATCAGGGGCGCCCGCCTGCTCGGCGGCGAGCCTGCCGACCTGCTGCTGGCCGACGGCCTGATCCAGGAGGTGACCGGCGCCGGCGCGGCCGCCGCGGCCGGTGCCCGGGTGCTGGACGCCGCCGGCCTGATCGCCCTGCCTGGCCTGGTCGACCTGCACACCCACCTGCGCGAGCCGGGCCGGGAGGACGCCGAGACCGTCGAGTCCGGCACGGCGGCGGCGGCGCTGGGCGGCTTCACCGCCGTGCACGCGATGGCCAACACCGACCCGGTGGCCGACACCGCGGGCGTGGCTGAGCAGATCTGGCGGCTGGGCCGCCAGGCGGGCCGCTGCGACGTGCGGCCGGTCGGCGCGGTGACCACCGGGCTGGAGGGCCGCCGGCTGGCCGAGCTGGGGGCCATGGCCGACTCGGCGGCCCGGGTCCGGGTGTTCTCCGACGACGGGTCCTGCGTGTCCGACGCGGTGCTGATGCGCCGGGCCCTGGAGTACGTCAAGGCCTTCGACGGGGTCATCGCCCAGCACGCCCAGGAGCCGCGGCTGACCGACGGAGCGCAGGTCAACGAGGGCGAGATCTCCGGCCGGCTGGGCCTGACCGGCTGGCCGGCGGTGGCCGAGGAGGCGATCATCGCCAGGGACTGCCTGCTGGCGGCGCACGTCGGCTCGGCCCTGCACGTGTGCCACGTCTCCACCGCGGGCTCGGTCGAGATCATCCGCTGGGCCAAGTCCAAGGGCTGGCGGGTCACCGCCGAGGTCACCCCGCACCACCTGCTGCTCACCGACGACCTGGCGACCAGCTACGACCCGGTCTACAAGGTCAACCCGCCGCTGCGCACCGCGGCCGACGTGGCCGAGCTGCGGGCCGGGCTGGCCGACGGGACCATCGACTGCGTGGCCACCGACCACGCCCCGCACCCGCTGGAGGACAAGGAGACCGAGTGGCCGGTCGCCGCGTTCGGCATGACCGGCCTGGAGACCGCGCTGCGGGTGGTGCAGGAGGCGCTGGTCGACACCGGGCTGCTCGACTGGGCCGGCGTGGCCGACCGGATGTCGGTCCGCCCGGCGCTCATCGGCCGGCTGAGCGGTGACGGGGCCCCGCGGCACGGCGCCCCGCTGGCCGCGGACTCCCCGGCGAACCTGGTGCTCTATGACCCGGCGGCCCGCGACGTGGTCGACCCGGCCGCGCACGCCTCGCGCAGCCGCAACTCGCCGTTCGCCGGGATGACGCTGCCCGGCCGGGTGGTCGCGACGTTCCTGCGCGGCACCCCGACCGTCCTGGACGGGAAGCTGGCCCGATGACGGAACATGAGATGACGGAACATGAGGAGCGCCCCGCCATCCTGGTCCTCGAGGACGGCATGACGTTCCGCGGCCGCGGTTTCGGGGCGGCCGGCGAGCGCTTCGGGGAGATGGTCTTCAACACCGGCATGACCGGCTACCAGGAGACCCTCACCGACCCCTCGTACTGCGGCCAGATCGTGGCCATGACCGCGCCGCACATCGGCAACACCGGGATCAACGACGAGGACGACGAGTCCCGCCGGATCTGGGTCAGCGGCTACGTGGTCCGCGAGCCCGCCCGGATCACCTCCAGCTGGCGGGCCCGGCGCAGCCTGGACGACGAGCTGGCCGCCCGCGGCATCCCCGGCATCGCCATCACCGGCACCCGGGCGCTGACCCGGCACCTGCGCGACCGCGGCGCCATGCGGGCCGGGGTCAGCACCACCGAGGCCGACCCGGCCGCGCTGCTGGAGCGGGTCCTGGCCAGCCCCGGCATGACCGGCGCCGACCTGGCCCGCGAGGTCAGCACGGCCGACCCCTACGTGGTCCCCCCGCCCGCGGGCACCCCGGTACGGTTCCGGGTCGCCGCGGTGGACCTGGGCATCAAGGCGTCGACCCCCCGGTACCTGGGCGGGCTGGGCTGCGAGGTGCACGTGCTGCCCGCCACCGCCACCGCGGCCCAGATCCAGGCGGTCAGCCCGGACGGGGTGTTCTTCGCCAACGGCCCCGGCGACCCGGCCGCCCTGGATTACGCCGTCGAGGCCATGCGCGGCGTGCTGGAGGCGGGCCTGCCGGTGTTCGGCATCTGCCTGGGCAGCCAGATCCTCGGCCGGGCCCTGGGGCTGAGCACCTATAAGCTGCGGTTCGGCCATCGCGGCGTCAACCAGCCGGTCCGCGACCTGCGCACCGGCCGGGTCGAGATCACCAGCCACAACCACGGCTTCGCGGTCGAGATGCCCGCCGGCGGCCGGATCGAGACCGCCTTCGGGCCCGCCGAGGTGACCCACGTCAACCTCAACGACGGCGTGGTCGAGGGCCTGCGGCTGCTCGACGCCCCGGCCTTCGCGGTCCAGTACCACCCGGAGGCCGCGCCGGGCCCGCACGACGCCACGGGCCTGTTCGCCCGGTTCTGCGACCTGATGGAGGAGGCTGACCGTGCCTAGGCGGGCGGACCTGAACTCGGTGCTCGTCATCGGCTCGGGGCCGATCATCATCGGGCAGGCCTGCGAGTTCGACTACTCCGGCACCCAGGCCTGCCGGGTGCTGCGCCAGGAGGGCATCCGGGTCAGCCTGGTCAACTCCAACCCGGCCACGATCATGACCGACCCGGAGTTCGCCGACGCCACCTACGTCGAGCCCATCACGCTCGACGTGCTGGAGAAGGTCATCGCCAAGGAGCGCCCCGACGCCATCCTGCCCACCCTGGGCGGCCAGACGGCGCTGAACGCGGCCGTGGCGCTGCATGATGCCGGCATCCTGGCCCGCTACAACGTGGAGCTGATCGGGGCCGGCATCGAGGCCATCCAGGCCGGCGAGGACCGCAGCCAGTTCAAGCAGATCGTGACCCTCGTCGGCGCCGAGGTGCCGGCCAGCCGGATCTGCCACACCCTAGACGAGTGCGAGGCCGCCGCGGCCGAGCTGGGCTTCCCGGTGGTGATCCGGCCCTCGTTCACCCTGGGCGGCACCGGCTCGGGCATCGCCCGCACTCCCGGCGACCTGCACCGCATCGCCGGCGCCGGGCTGGACGCCAGCCCGATGACCGAGGTGCTGCTCGAGGAGTCCGTGCTGGGCTGGAAGGAGTTCGAGCTCGAGCTGATGCGCGACCGCCACGACAACGTGGTGATCGTCTGCTCCATCGAGAACATCGACGCCATGGGCGTGCATACCGGCGACTCGGTGACCGTGGCCCCGGCCATGACCCTCACCGACCGCGAGTACCAGCACATGCGTGACGTGGCCATCGCCACCGCCCGCGCCGTGGGCGTGGACACCGGCGGCTGCAACATCCAGTTCGCCGTCCACCCGGAGACCGGCCGGATGGTCGTCATCGAGATGAACCCGCGCGTGTCCCGGTCCAGCGCGCTGGCCTCGAAGGCCACCGGCTTCCCGATCGCCAAGATCGCCGCCCGGCTGGCCATCGGCTACACGCTGGACGAGATCCGCAACGACATCACCGGCGAGACCCCGGCCAGCTTCGAGCCCGCGCTGGACTACGTCGTGGTCAAGGTGCCCCGGTTCGCGTTCGAGAAGTTCCCCGGCGCCGACCCCGAGCTGACCACCCACATGAAGTCGGTCGGCGAGGCCATGGCCATCGGCCGCAGCTTCCCCGAGGCGCTCCAGAAGGCGCTGCGCTCGCTGGAGGACCCCGGCGCGCCGTTCAGCTGGACCCAGCCGCCCGGCGACCCCGGCGAGCTGCTGGCCCGCTGCGCGGTGCCGCACGACGGCCGGCTGCACACCGTCCACCAGGCCATCCGGGCCGGCGCCAGCGTGGCCGAGGTCGCACGGGCGACGAGCATCGACCCCTGGTTCATCGACCAGATCGCCGGCATCGAGGAGATCGCCCGCAAGCTGGCATCGAGCCCGCCGCCGGACCGGGACCTGCTGGCCGTGGCCAAGGCGGCCGGCTTCTCCGACGCCCAGGTCGGCCAGCTCACCGGCCAGACTCAGGCCGAGGTCCGCCAGGTCCGCCAGGACCTCGGCCTGCGGCCCGTGTATCACGCCGTGGATACCTGCGCCGCCGAGTTCGCCGCGCGTACGCCCTATCTCTACTCCACCTACGACCAGACCACCGAGGTCCCGTTCGGGAAAAATCCCAAGGTCATCATCCTCGGTAGCGGGCCCAACCGCATCGGCCAGGGCATCGAGTTCGACTACGCCTGCGTGCACGCCTCCTTCGCGCTCTCGGCGGCCGGCTACGAGACCGTGATGGTCAACTGCAACCCCGAGACCGTCTCCACCGACTACGACACGTCGGGGCGGCTGTACTTCGAGCCGCTGACCCTCGAGGACGTGCTCGAGGTGGTGGCGGCCGAGCGGGCCACCGGCCCGATCGCCGGGGTCATCGTGCAGCTCGGCGGCCAGACCCCGCTCGGCCTGGCCCGCGCCCTGGCCGCCGAGGGCGTCCCGGTGGTGGGCACCTCGCCGGAGGCCATCCACCTGGCCGAGGACCGCGGCGAGTTCGGCCGGGTGCTGGAGCAGGCCGGGCTCCTCGCCCCCCGCAGCGGGGTGGCCACCTCGGTGGAGGAGGCCACGGCGGTGGCGGGCGAGATCGGCTACCCGGTCCTGGTCCGGCCCTCCTACGTGCTCGGCGGGCGCGGCATGGAGATCGTCTACGACGACGCCACGCTGGCCGCCTACGTGCGCCGGGCGACCGAGGCCAGCCCGGAGCACCCGGTGCTGATCGACCGGTTCCTGGACGACGCCATCGAGATCGACGTGGACGCGCTGTACGACGGGCACGAGCTGTTCCTGGGCGGGGTCATGGAGCACATCGAGGAGGCCGGCATTCACTCCGGCGACTCGGCCTGCGCGCTGCCGCCGATCACGCTGGGGCAGGAGTACATCGCCCTGATCCGCGAGTCCACCGAGGCCATCGCGGCCGGCGTGGGCGTGCGCGGCCTGCTGAACGTGCAGTACGCCCTGGCAGCTGGCGTTTTGTATGTCCTGGAGGCCAACCCGCGGGCGTCGCGTACGGTGCCGTTCGTCTCCAAGGCCACGGCGGTGCCGCTGGCCAAGGCGGCGGCGCGGATCATGCTCGGGGCCCGGGTGGCCGACCTGCGGGCTGAGGGGATGCTGCCGCCCGCCGGGGACGGCGCCACGCTGCCGCTGGACGCGCCCATCGCGGTCAAGGAGGCGGTGCTGCCGTTCAGCCGGTTCGCCGACGAGCGCGGCCAGGGCGTGGACACGGTGCTCGGCCCGGAGATGCGCTCCACCGGCGAGGTGATGGGCATCGACGAGATGTTCGGGACCGCCTACGCCAAGTCCCAGGCGGCGGCCTACGGCTCGCTGCCGGTCAAGGGCCGGGCGTTCGTGTCGGTGGCGGGCAAGGACAAGCGCTCGATGATCTTCCCGGTCAAGCGGCTGGCCGATCTCGGCTTCGAGATCCTGGCCACCAGGGGCACCGGGGAGGTGCTGCGGCGCAACGGGGTCCGGGCCACGATCGTGCGCAAGCACAGCGAGGGGCCGGGGCCGGACGGGGAGCCGACGATCGTGGACCGGATCCTGGACGGCCAGGTCGACCTGATCGTGAACACGCCGTTCGGCAGCCCCGGCCAGTCGGGCCCGCGGCTGGACGGCTACGAGATCCGCACCGCGGCCGTGCGGCGCGGCATCCCGTGCGTGACCACCGTGCAGGGGCTGGGCGCGGCCGTCCAGGGGATCGAGGCCATCACCAGGGGCGAGGTCGGCGTACGGTCCCTCCAGGAGCACGCGATCCGGCTGCGCGGCAGCGAGCAGAGCCGGGAGGCGCAAGGCGGCCGGGAGGCGCAAGGCGGCCGGGAGAGGCCGGGAGAAAGGACAGCAGTGAGCGAGACCGAGGTCCAGGCCGGTCCCGTGCAGGTGCGCGGGACGGTGCTGACCGTGCGCCGGGTGGACGCCTACTACGCGATGACGGTCGTGGCGCCGGGCATCGCGGCGCGGTTCCGGCCGGGGCAGTTCGTCGCGGTGGCGGTGGGCGGCGACGACACGTCGATGCTGCTGCGCCGGGCGTTCTCCATCCATGACGTGCGGCCCGACCACGGCGGCACGGTGGAGTTCGTGTTCGCGGTGCACGGCCGCGGCACCGAGTGGCTGGCCCGCTGCCGGGCCAGGGACGTGCTGGACATCACCGGCCCGCTGGGACGGCCGTTCCCGGTGCCCAGGGACCCGGTGAGCTGCCTGCTGGTGGGCGGCGGCTACGGCAGCGCGCCGTTGTTCGCGCTGGCGGGCAGGCTGCGCGAGCGGCGCTGCACGGTGGACTTCCTGATCGGGGCGGCCAGCGGCGACCGCGTCTTCGGCGCGCTGACCGCGCGGCGCACCGGCCGGACGGCCACCATCACCACCGAGGACGGCTCGCTGGGGGTGCGCGGCCTGGTCACCGACATGCTGGGCCAGGTCATCCACGAGGCGCGCACCGACGTCATCTACGCCTGCGGGCCGATGCCCATGCTGCGCCAGGTCACCGCGCTGGCCGGCCGCTACGACATCCCCGTGCAGGCCTGCGTGGAGGAGGCCATGGCGTGCGGGATCGGCGTGTGCATGACCTGCGTGCTGCCGGTGACCGGCAGCGACGGGATCACCCGCATGGTGCGCTCCTGCGTGGACGGCCCGGTGTTCCGGGGCGAGCAGGTGCGCTGGGACGACGTGGGCACGATCCCGTTCGACGCGTTCGGCGCGCCGGGCTGGGAGCCCAGGACCCGGCGGGCCAGCGAGGCGACGGCGGCCGGCCGCGCGGCGGGCAGCGCCGCGGCGGGCAGCCCTGCGGCAGGTGGCCACGCGGCAGGTGGCCCCGCGGCGGCCAGCAACGGCACGGACGGGCGGCGCGGCCATGACTGACCTGCGGACCCGGCTGGGCCACGTCGAGCTGCCCAATCCGATCCTGACCGCCTCCGGGTGCGCCAGCTCCGGCCGCGAGCTGGCCCAGTTCATCGACGTGTCCAAGATCGGCGCCATCGTGACCAAGTCGGTCATGCTCGGGCCGCGGTCCGGCCGGCCCACGCCGCGGATGGCCGAGACGCCGAGCGGGATGCTCAACTCCATCGGCCTCCAGGGGCCGGGCATCGACTCCTTCCTCCAGCGCGACCTGCCATGGCTGCTGTCGCGCGGCGCCCGCGCGGTGGTGTCCATCGCCGGCGGCACGGTGGGGGAGTTCGCCGAGCTGGCCGCGCGGCTGTCCGACGCGGCCGGCGTCACCGCCGTCGAGGTCAACATCTCCTGCCCCAACGTCGAGCACCGCGGCCAGGTGTTCGCCTGCGACCCGGCCGCCTCGGCGGCGGTCGTCGAGGCGGTGCGGGGCCGGACCCGCTACGACATCCCGGTCTTCGCCAAGCTGTCGCCCGACGTGACCGACATCGTGTCGATCGCCAAGGCCTGCGTCTCGGCGGGCGCCGACGGCCTGTCGCTGATCAACACCCTGCTCGGGATGGTCATCGACACCGAGACCATGCGCCCGGTGCTGGCCGGCGTGACCGGCGGGCTGTCCGGTCCGGCCATCCGGCCGATCGCGGTCCGGTGCATCTGGCAGGTGCGCGAGGCGCTGCCCGGGGTCCCGATCATCGGCATGGGCGGGGTCAAGACCGGGCAGGACGCCCTGGAGCTGATCCTGGCCGGCGCTTCCATGGTCAGCGTGGGCACGACGAACTTCCACGACCCGTCGGCCTGCGCCCGGATCCTGCGCGAGCTGGACGAGGAGCTCTCGCGCCGGGGCATCGACCGGCTGTCGGATGTCGTGGGGCTGGCCCACGAGCCGCGCGCCGCGCCGCGCCGCCGGCTCAGCGGCATGCGAGAGTAGGACAAGGCCGGACCATAGCGGATAACCGCAGATAGGGCATCTGAGCGGGGCAGCGACGCCCAGTAAGGAGAACATCTTGACCGGCCTGGCACCGATCGCCGTGGCGCTGGACGCGCCGAACCTGAATACCGCGGCCAGCTGGGCGAGCCTGGTTACCCCGCATGTCAGTACCGTGAAAATCGGGCTTGAGCTTTACCTTCGCTATGGCCCGGAAGCCGTCGCGTCAATCCGCGGGGCAAGCGCCGTAGATGTGTTTCTTGACCTGAAGTTGCACGATATCCCGGCTACCGTGGCCGGCGCCGTCAGCGCCGTGGCCCGGCTCCGGCCGGCCCTGCTGACCGTGCACGCCGCGGCGGGCCCCGCGGCGATCAAGGCCGCGGTGCAGGCCGCGCCGGATACCAAGATTGTCGCGGTGACCGTGCTCACGTCGCTGTCCGACGCGGACCTGGACCGGATCGGGATGGCCGGGCCGGCCAGCGACGCGGTCCGCCGGCTGGCCGCGCTCTCGGTCGAGGCCGGGGCCCAGGGCGTGGTGTGCTCCCCGCAGGAGGTCGCCGCGGTCCGCAGCGAGGTCGGCAGCGGCATCACGCTGATCACCCCGGGGGTGCGGCTGGCGGGCGCCGACGCGCACGATCAGGCCCGCGTGGCCACCCCGGAGCAGGCCCTCCGGGCGGGTGCCGACCTGCTCGTGATCGGCCGCCCGATCACCGGCGCGGCGGACCCGGGAGCGGCCGCGGCGGCCATCGCGACCTCGCTGCGGAGGGTCGCGGTCGCAGGTCACTGAGACATAAGGGGGGCGGAGCCCTGTACTGCGACGTCACAGATCGACTACGCTGAGTCTTTGGTCGAATGCGTCACGTAATAATGGGCAATTTGTGACGACACAAACGGGGGTTCGCGTTGCCGAGTCGGGCTGAAGTCGCTAGTTTCCCCTCGCGGAGCGAGTTTTTCGATACGAAACCCGAGGTGACCTTAGCGTGGCTCTTCCTCCACTAACCCCCGATCAGCGGGCGGCGGCTCTTGAGAAGGCGGCCAAGGCGCGCAAAGACCGTGCGGAGGTTAAGAACCGGCTCAAGCACGGTTCGACGACCCTGCCCCAGGTCCTTAAGGAGGGCCAGACCGACGACATCGTCGGCAAGATGAAGGTGTCTGCCCTTCTTGAGTCCATGCCCGGCGTGGGCAAGGTCCGGGCCAAGCAGATCATGGAGCGGCTGGGCATTGCCGAGTCGCGCCGGGTCCGCGGTCTGGGCGCCAACCAGCGCGCGGCGCTGGAGAATGAGTTCAAGGACATCTGACCGAGGCGCGATCAGGAACGGGGGCAGGGGACGTGTCCACAGCAGGCATGGTGGCCTCGCGCATACCGGCCGATAGGGCCCCGGCCCCCGTTCGTCTGACCGTCTTGTCCGGCCCTTCGGGTGTGGGCAAGAGCACAGTTGTCGCCCGGCTGCGCCAGTTGCAGCCGCAGATTTGGCAATCGGTGTCGGTTACCACGCGCCGGCCTAGGCCGGGCGAGATCGACGGCCGCGAGTATTTCTTCGTCGGCGACCGCGATTTCGACGTAATGGCGGCCGAGGGAAAGCTGCTCGAATGGGCACAGTTCGCGGGGAATAAGTACGGCACCCCGCGCGCTCCGGTTGAAGAGCGGCTTCAGGCCGGAATCGCGACATTGCTGGAGATCGACGTCGAGGGCGCGCGGCAGGTCCGCGCGGCGATGCCGGGGACCCTGCTGGTGTTCCTGGCCCCGCCCTCCTGGGACGAGCTGGTCCGGCGGCTCACCGAGCGGGAGACCGAGCCACCCGAGGTCATCCGCCGGCGCCTGGCGGCCGCTCGCGTCGAGCTCGACGCCGGAAGTGAGTTCGACATCACCCTTGTCAACACGTCCGTCGATGATGTATGCGGGCAGCTGGTAGCCTTGATGACGGCCCAGGTCGCCCGCTAGCGGGCCCGGCGGCCCCATTGACGCACAGACCCGGAAGGCTTACGTGGCTGCGACTCCATCCACCGAAGGCATCATCAACCCGCCGATTGACGACCTGCTCCAGGTCGTGGACAGCAAGTACGGGCTGGTGATCATGGCCTCGAAGCGTGCCCGGCAGATCAACGCGTACTACGCCCAGCTGGGCGAGGGGCTGCTCGAGTACGTCGGGCCGCTCGTCGAGACCCGTGTCCAGGAGAAGCCGCTGTCGATCGCGCTGCGCGAGATCAGCGAGCGGCTGCTGTCCGCCGAGACCCCGCCGGCGGAGGCCTGACCTAGCGGGGCGAGACGCCCGTGCGCATCGTCCTGGGCGTCGGTGCGGGCATCGCGGCCTACAAGGTGTGCGAGCTGCTGCGGCTGTTCACCGAGGCAGGCCATAGCGTCCGCGTCGTGCCCACTCAGGACTCGCTGAACTTCGTCGGCGCGGCCACCTGGGCCGCGCTGTCCGGCCAGCCCGCCGTCACTACCGTGTTCCAGGACGTGCACGAGGTTCCGCACGTCCGGATCGGGCAGGACGCCGACCTGGTCATCGTGGCCCCGGCCACCGCCGACCTGCTGGCCCGCGCGGCGGCCGGGATGTCCGGCGACCTGCTGACCGCCACCCTGCTCACCGCCCGGTGCCCGGTCATCTACGCGCCGGCCATGCACACCGAGATGTGGGAGCACCCCGCCACCCAGGCCAACGTGGCCCGGCTGCGCTCCTACGGCGCGCTGGTGGTCGAGCCCGCCTCCGGCCGGCTGACCGGCGCGGATTCCGGGCCGGGACGGCTGCCCGAGCCCGCCGAGCTGTTCGCGGCCGCGCTGCGCGTGGCGGACCGGGGCCCGGCGGCGCTGGCGCTCGACCTGGCCGGCCGAAGCGTGCTGGTGTCGGCAGGCGGGACCCGCGAGGACCTCGATCCCGTCCGGTACCTCGGCAACCGCTCGTCGGGCCGGCAGGGCTACGCGCTCGCCGCGACCGCGGCCAGCCGCGGCGCCCGGGTGACCCTGGTCGCCGCCAACACCGAGCTGCCCGCCCCGGCGGGCGTGCGGGTCATCCCGGCCGGCTCCGCCCGCGACCTGCGCGGCAAGATCCTGGCCGAGGCGGCCGCCGCCGACGCCATCGTGATGGCCGCCGCCGTGGCCGACTTCCGGCCCGCGCGGCCCAGCACGGCCAAGATTAAGAAGACCGGGGCGGCGCCCGAGCCGATCGAGCTGGTCGAGAACCCCGACGTGCTCCGGGAGCTGGTTGCCACCCGGCCGCGACCCGGCCAGGTCATCGTGGGCTTCGCCGCCGAGACCGGCGACGTGCTGGCCAACGGCCGGGCCAAGCTGGCCGCCAAGGGCTGTGACCTGCTGGTCGTCAACCAGGTGGGCAACGGCCTGGCCTTCGGCACGACCGACAACGAGGCCGTGGTGCTGGGCGCCGACGGCTCGGAGACCAAGATCGCGCGCGGGCCCAAGGAGGCCCTCGCCGACGTGGTCTGGGACCTGGTTCTGTCTCGTATGCCGTCCCGCTGACCTGCGTTTGCCGGCGTCGGCCCGGACACCCCGATAAACTTCTAGCCGTATTCAGCGCGAGAGGAACGGGTGGTCAAGTGGCACGACGCTTGTTTACCTCCGAGTCGGTCACTGAGGGCCATCCGGACAAGATGGCCGATCAGATCAGCGACGCGATTCTGGACAGCATGCTCAAGGGTGACCCGCACAGCCGGGTGGCCGTGGAAACCCTCATCACCACCGGCCAGGTGCACGTGGCCGGCGAGGTCACGACCGAAACCTACGTCGACCTTCCCGGCATCATCCGGGAGAAGGTCCTGGAGATCGGCTACGACTCCTCGGCCAAGGGCTTCGACGGCGCGTCCTGCGGGGTGCAGGTGTCGATCGGCTCGCAGTCGCCCGACATCGCCCTGGGCGTGGGCGAGGCGTTCGAGCACCGCGAGGGCGAGGGTACCGACGAGCTGGACCGCCAGGGCGCCGGCGACCAGGGCCTGATGTTCGGCTACGCGTGCCGGGACACCCCCGTGCTGATGCCGCTGCCGATCACCGTCGCGCACCTGCTGGCCCGCCGCCTGTCCGAGGTCCGGCGCAGCGGCGCCGTTCCGTACATCCGGCCGGACGGCAAGACCCAGGTCACCATCGAGTACTCCGGCGACCGGCCGGTGCGGCTGGACACCGTCGTGGTGTCCACCCAGCACGCGCCGGGCATCGACCTGCGCGAGCTGCTCAGCCCCGACATCCGCCAGCAAGTGGTCGAGCCGGTGCTGGCCGACCTGGAGCTGGACACCGACGGCTACCGGCTGCTGGTCAACCCGACCGGCCGGTTCGAGATCGGCGGCCCCATGGGCGACGCCGGGCTGACCGGCCGCAAGATCATCATCGACACCTACGGCGGGATGGCCCGGCACGGCGGCGGCGCCTTCTCCGGCAAGGACCCGTCCAAGGTCGACCGCAGCGCCGCGTACGCCATGCGCTGGGTGGCCAAGAACGTGGTCGCGTCCGGGCTGGCCGACCGCTGCGAGGCCCAGGTCGCCTACGCCATCGGCAAGGCCAAGCCGGTCGGCCTGTTCGTGGAGTGCTTCGGTACCGAGCAGGTGCCCGTGGAGCGCATCCAGGAGGCCGTCCTGGACGTGTTCGACCTGCGCCCGGCAGCCATCATCCGCGACCTCGACCTGCTGCGGCCCATCTACGCCCAGACGGCCGCCTTCGGCCACTTCGGCCGCGAGGAGCCCGACTTCTCCTGGGAGCGCACCGACCGGGCCCTGGACCTCAAGTCCGCGGCCGGCGCCTGAGCTGATCGTGACCGGGCCCGGCGTTCCCGCCGGGCCCGGTTTCAGCTCGGGCTGGCCGACGCCGTCGGGGTGCGTTTGGGGCTGGGCGTGGCCGGTGGCCGGGTCGCCCGGGACTTCGACGGGCTGGGCGCCGGCCCGTGCGTCGCGGGCGCGCTGGACGGCCGGGACGTACGCGGCGACGGCGTCTGCGCCCTGAGGTGCGACGGCGACGGCGACGGCCGGGTGGGCGACGGCGTGACCGTTGCGGGCCGCGACGGCGCGGGCCGCGACGGCGCGGGCCGCGATGGTGCCGGCCGGGACGGGCCGACCGCGGGCGGGACCTGATGCTGGCCCGCGGCCACGCCGCTGAGCCCGGCCACGACCGCGGCGACCACCGCCGCCCCGCCCGCCAGGCCCAGTCCGGCCAGCCGGCGCCGGTGCCGCCGGCCCGCGCGGCGCATGACCTCGGCCGCGGGCAGGGGCGTGATCTCGGCGACCGCCTCGGTGGTGACCCGCCGCAGTTCTTCCTCGAAGTCAGACACTGGTCACCTCCTGCCCGCTGCCGTCGTGCAGCAGGCCGGCCAGGTTCGCCCGCCCGCGGGCCAGCCGTGACTTGACCGTCCCCGCGGAGGTGCCGGTCTCCGCGGCGATCTGGTCGACCGTCAGGTCGCAGAGGTGGTAAAGCACCAGGACCCGCCGCTGCTCGGCCGGCACCTGCCGCAGCGCCGCGATCAGCGCCACCCGCCCCGGGTCCGGCCCGGCCACCGGCGGCGGTGCCGGCTGGGCGCTCAGCAGCCGCAGGCCCGAGCGGGCCCGCCGCCACCGGGACATCGCGATGCGCCACGCGGTCAGCCGCACCCACGCCTCCGGCGCGCCGTCGCGGTCCAGCTTGCGCCGGTGCTCCCAGGCGCGGATGAACGCCTCCTGGACCGAGTCCTGAGCTTCGGCGTGATCCCCGGTCATCGCGTAGAGCTGGCCGACGAGCCGCCGGAAGGACGCGTTGTAGAACTCGGTGAACTCCTCCGGGCTCAACCAGCCTCCTGACTCCGCGGTCTGGCGGAGAGGCCCGATCCGCGCGGTCGGCCGGAAATCCGGCGGAGCCACGGAACCAGGAGCCTGTCCGGTCGGTACACATACCGCTGCTGTACTTCCCGCCCGGACACGGGCTCCTCGATCTGCGGAGGTTCCATGAAGGTTACTCGCCTGCGCGTCGTCGCGTGGACGGCGCTGCCCGTTGCCGCGCTGGGCGCCGGCGGCGCCGCCCTGGCGAACGCCGCCGTCGCCGCTCCCGCGCCGCGGCCGCGGTCCACGCCCCGGCCGCCTGCCCGTCCCCGGTGCCGTCTCCGACCGGCACCCGCGCGCCCGCCCCGGTGCCGTCCCCGAGGCGCGCCCGGCCTTCGGCCCCGGCCCCGGTGCCGTCCCCGACCAGGACGCGGACGTCGGCTCCGGTCCCGGTGCCATCGCCCACGCGGGCGCGGACCGCGAGACCATGCCCGTCCCCGTCACCCCTCCCGACGCGGACGTCGGCGCCGGCCCCGGTGCCGTCGCCTTCGCGGGCGCACACGGCGACGCCCCGCCCCGTGCCGTCGCGGACCCAGGTGCGCACCGCGACGCCCAGCGCGGTCCCGTCCCCGACCCGGGCGCCAACGGTGACGCCCAGCCCGGTCCCGTCTCGCGACGCGGCTGGGCACCGCAACGCCCAGCCCGAGGCCGAGTCGCGGCTAGCCAGACGGGGGACCAGCAAGATCACGGAGCGCCGTCAGCGAATGGCGGTTGTCGGACTTCTCGCATCAGCCCGAGCACCAGGGACGCGTCAGCTGCACCCTGGCTGCTCGCAGGCGGGGGGGTGGGGGGGTGGCAGGTGAGAGGCCGATGGGCCCTGCAGCGCGTTCCGGCGGACCGCAACGCGTGATCGGGCCGGCCAGATCGCGGCAGCTCATGATCTCGACCGCTTGACCGCAGGATCCTGCGGTCAAATCGGTCCTGATCCTGCTGATCACCCTTCTGGCCCACCAGAAAGCCCGATCCGGCCCGGCCCCATACCAGGCCCAGGGCGGCCAGGGAGCCCATGGCGGCCAGGGAGCCCAGGGCGGCCAGGGAGAAGCGCGGGGCAGTGCGACAGGCGGGACTTGCACCCCCGCGGCCCGGCCGTGATCCGCACAGTCTGCGTCGCCGGAGCGGCCGTCCCTCGTCTAGCCGGACGGTCGAAGTCTCCGCCAGCGGCCGGGCCCCGGCGCGCACGCCGACCCGGCCGCCAGCTTGACACGCCAAGATCATGAGTTGTGCGACAGCTCAACGGCGCTCGACAGCGCTCAACAGCGCTCAACGGCGGTCAACGGCGCTGACGGAGTTTCGTGATCATGAGAGTCGCCGGACGGAGCGGGAGCGTCGGACGCTTCTGGTAGGACAGGAGCGTGGCAAGTCCGGTGCAGCAGGCGCGCAAGCCTCCGGCTCGCGGTGTGGCCGCGAGCCGGGAGCCCGCGTCCGTGCTGCCCGTCGCCCAGGTGGCCGTGGACGTGTCGCTGGCGCACCTGGACCGGCCCTTCGAGTACCTGGTGCCCGAGGGGCTGTCCGAGGCGGCCACGGTCGGCTGCCGGGTCCGGGTGCGCTTCGCCGGGCGGCTGACGAGCGGCTTCCTGCTCAGCCGTACGGCCGAGGCCGAGCATGAGGGACGGCTGGGCTACCTGGAGCGCGTGGTGTCGCCCGAGCCGGTGCTGACGCCCGAGGTCGCGGGCCTGGCCCGCGCGGTGGCCGACCGCTACGGCGGCACGCTCGCTGACGTCCTGCGGCTGGCCATCCCGCCCCGGCACGCCGCCGTCGAGGCCGCCACCCGCAAGCCCGAGCCGAACACCGCGCCGAACACCGCGCCCGATACCGCACCAAAGCCTGGCCCGCACGCAGTGTCGGCCACCGGGCCGCCCCCCGCAGCGCCCGACCACGCCGAGGACGCTCCGCCGCCGCCCGACCACGCAGAGGAGGCTCCGCAGCCGCCCGAGCACGCTGAGGGCGCTACACAGCCGGAGGAGCCGGCCGGGCGGCCGGACCCGGACCCGGGCCCGGACCCGGGCCCGGAGGCGAACGGGTCCGCGCCCACCACCCCGGCCGCGCGGCCGGGGTCGTGGGCGCGCTATGCCGCCGGGCCGTCGTTCCTGACCGCGCTGGCCGGGGGACGCTCGCCCAGGGCCATCTGGTCCGCGCTGCCCGGCGGGACCTGGGCCGCCGAGATCGCCACCGCGGCGGCGGCGGCCGCCAGCAGCGGGCGCGGGGTGGTCATCGTGGTGCCGGATGCCCGCGATCTCGAGCTGACCGACGCCGCCCTGGCCGCCGTGCTGGGGCCGGGGGCGCACGTGGTCCTGTCGGCCAGCCTGGGGCCGGCCGAGCGCTACCGGCGCTGGCTGGCCGTGGTCCGGGGCCAGGTCAAGGTGGTGGCGGGCACGCGCTCGGCGATGTTCGCGCCGGTGGCGGACCTGGGCCTGGTGGTGCTCTGGGACGAGGGCGACGACCTGCTGGCCGAGCCGCGCGCGCCGTACCCGCATGCCCGCGAGGTGCTGGCGCTGCGGGCGCACCGGGCCGGCGCGGCCGCGCTGATCGGCGGCTTCGCGCGGACAGCGGAGGCGGCGCAGCTGGTGGCGGGCGGCTGGGCGAGGTCGCTGGCGGCGGAGCGGGCGACCGTACGGCGGTTCGCGCCGGCGGTGGCGGCGGCCGGCGACGACTTCGAGCTGGCCAGGGACGAGGCGGCGCGGTCGGCCCGGCTGCCGAGCCTGGCGCTGCGGACCGCCCGCGAGGCGCTGGCCGCCGGGCCGGTGCTGTTCCAGACGCCACGGCGCGGCTACCTCACCGCACTGGCCTGCGAGCGCTGCCACGCGCCGCGCCGGTGCCAGTGCGGCGGGCCGGCCCAGCTGACGGGATCGCGGGAGCTGCCGACCTGCGCCTGGTGCGGCGCCCTGGTCAGCGAGCCGTGCCCGCACTGCGGGCACCGCGGGCTGCGCGCCCTGGTGACGGGGGCGACCCGCACGGCGGAGGAACTGGGCCGGGCGTTTCCGGCCGTTCCGGTGCGCACCTCGGGGGGCAGCCGGGTGCTGGCCCGGGTGCCGGCCACGCCGGCGGTGGTGGTCGCGACGCCGGGCGCGGAGCCCAGCGTCGACGGAGGCTATGCCGCCGCGGTGCTGCTGGATGGCTGGGCCCTGCTGGGCCGGGCCAGCCTGCGGGCGGCGGAGGAGGCGGTGCGGCGGTGGATGAACGCGGCGGCGCTGGTCCGCCCGGGTCCGGAGGGCGGCCGGGTCGTGATGGTGGCCGACGCGGGCCTGCCCGCCGTCCAGGCGCTGGTCCGCTGGGACCCGGTGACGTTCGCCGGGCGCGAACTGGAGGACCGCCGCGAGCTGCGGTTCCCGCCGGCCGGCCGGATGGCCGCGCTGTCCGGGCCGCACGACGCGGTCCGGGCGCTGCTCGACAGCGCTGACCTGCCGCCGGGGGCGGAGGTGCTGGGGCCGGTGCCGGTCCACGAGGCGGGCGGGCCGGCGGAGCCGGACGCCAACCAGGTCCGCTTCCTGGTCCGCGCTCCTCGCTCAGGGGGCGCCGCGCTGGCGGTGGCGCTGCGCGCGGGACAGGCCGCGCGGACAGCTAAAAAGGAGCCGGGAGTGGTCCGGCTGGAGCTTGATCCAGCCGAGCTGATCTGACTACTGACCGCCGAGGCCTTAGGGTGCTTGCGTGGCTACCTCACGACGGGAAGCCGGCTCCGGGTCTGCCACCGCCCGCCAGGCCGGTCGTGTGACGCCAGGCGGCGGAGACTCCGCCTCGGGCCGGCGCGGCGACGCCGCGCCGCGCAGCTCTGCCCGGGCCGGGCACGGCAGCGGCGGGAAACGCGGCGGCGGCCAGGGCGGCAGCGGGCACGAGAGCGGCGGTCGCGCCGCCGCTGCCCGCGACGCTGAGTCCGGCCAGCAGGACCGCGGCGTGAGCCCGGACAAGCCGGGTAAGCCCGGCCAGCGTGAGGACCGGTCGAGTGACGTGGAGACCGTCGCCGCCGGCACTCGTCGCCTCCCAGTACCGTGCCTCCCACCAGCGTGCCTCCCAGCAGCGTGTCCGCCAGTACCGATGGCGGCGAGGACCGGGCGCTCGGCGGCGGCGGGCGGGCCGAGCGGCCGCGGATGCCCCCGGTCCGGCTGGCCCCGCGCGAGGAACTGGCCGCGGCGGCCCGGGTGGCGCCGCTGCTGCGGGCGGCCGCCGACCTGAGCCGCTGGGCCGACGAGGCGACGGCCCGGTTCGCGGGCGACGCGCTGGCCCCGGCCGATGCGCTGGCCGCGGCGGCCGCGCTGGAGCTCACGCCGGCCGAGGTCGAGGCGGCGTGGCAGGTAGTGGTGGCCACGGGCCTGCGCGAGGCGGACAGCGACAACGGCGCGGCCCGCCTGGACCAGCAGGAAGCCAGCGAGGTCCTGGGGGCCTGGGACGCGGCGCTGGCCGCGATCCTGGACGCCGAGGAGCTGGACGGCCTGGCGACCGCCCTGTACACGGTCGGCGCCCCGGTCCGCATCGACGCCCTCTTCGAGGCCTACTCGGCCGCCGCGGGCGACTCGCTGCCAACGGCCGGCAGCGCGGACACGTACAGCCCGGACGCGCGCAGGCCCGCCCTGGCCCGGCCGGCCAGGCCCGGCCGGATGGCCACGAGCCGGACGAGGCAGCGGCGCTGTCGGGTGCCCTGGAGACGCTGGCCGACCTGGGCGTGGTCGAGCTCGGCACCGAGGAGGCCGCGGGCGGCCTGACCGTCGCGCTGTCGCCGCTGGGCGTCTGGGGCGTGCACCGCCGGCTGCGCGGGCAGGGCTGGCACGTGCCGGTGCTGGGCAGCGCCGGCCGGGACGGCGCGGTCGGCCTGCTGATGACGCTGGCCAGCTGCGACGCGGAGGACGGCGAGGCGGAGATCGGCACCTGGCTGGCCGGCCGCAGCGGCCCCCGGGCGGCGCGCGAGCTGATCAAGGCCGCGTCCACCGGCTCGCCGGGGCTGCGCGGCGCCGCGTTCGCCGTGCTGGACCGGATCGGCGACGCGGCCACCCCGGAGATCCGGGCCGCGCTGGCCGATCCCCTGCTGCGCGCCCACGCCGCGGTCTGGCTGCACGAGCACGGCGAGGAAGCCGAGCTGCGGCCCGAGGACCGGACCTGGCTGCTGGTCGACCTCGGCGCCGGGCTGCTGGAGGAGGCCGACCCGCTGGACGTGGTCGCCGAGCTGCTGCCCGAGGTGCCCGCCCCGGCCCAGGCCGACATCGTGGCCGGGCTCTGGCGCGTCGACCATCCCGGCGTGATCGGCCTGCTCACCGCGCTGAGCGAGCACCACCCGGACCCCGGGGTCGCGCGGGCCGCCCGCAAGGCCGCGTTCAAGGCGCGGTCGCCGGGCGGAAGCGGCCGCCAGGATTCATAGACTTAAACAGCGCCGCCGTCGCGCGTGCGTGCCACGTACCAGGAGGAACCGGGTGAGCATCAGGCCGATCCGTCTGTTCGGTGATCCCGTCTTGCGGACGCCCGCCGAGCCGGTGACCGACTTCGACGCCGAGCTGCGCAGGCTGGTGAAGGACCTCAGCGACACCATGCTGGAGGCGCCCGGCGTCGGCCTGGCCGCGCCGCAGATCGGCGTGGGGCTGCGCGTCTTCACCTACTACATCGACGACGAGCTCGGCCACCTGATCAACCCCGCGCTGCGGCTGTCGGAAGAGGAGGAGACCGACGACGAGGGCTGCCTGTCCTTCCCCGGCCTCCAGTACCCGACCAAGCGCTCCTACGGCGTGGTGGCCGCGGGCTTCAACATGTACGGCGACCCGGTCAAGCTGGAGGGCACCGGGCAGATGGCCCGGTGCGTGCAGCACGAGACCGACCACCTGGACGGCGTCCTGTTCATCGATCGCCTGGACGCGGCGCAGCGCAAGCTCGCGATGAAGGAGATCCGGGCCGCCGAGTGGTGGGGCGAGCCCGTCCCGGTCGTGCGGGACTCACCGCACGCGACGCGCGGCAAGGCCATCTAGCCCATGCGGCTGGTCTTCGCCGGCACCCCGGTGGCCGCCGTCGCCTCGCTTGAGGCGCTGCTCGACTCGCGGCACGAGGTGGCGGCCGTGGTCACCCGCCCGGACGCGCCCGCCGGGCGCGGCCTCAAGTCCGGCCCCAGCGCCGTCGCCCGCCGGGCCGCCGAGGCGGGCGTGGAGATCCTGCGGCCCGCGCGGCCCAGGGACCCCGAGTTCGTGGCCCGGCTGACCGAGCTCGCCCCGGACTGCTGCCCGGTCACCGCCTACGGCGCGCTGATCCCCGACCACGTGCTGGAGATCCCGGCGCACGGCTGGGTCAACCTGCATTTCTCGATCCTGCCCGCTTGGCGCGGCGCGGCGCCCGTGCCGCACGCCATCCTGCACGGCGACGACATGACCGGCGCCACCACGTTCCGGCTCGTCCATGACCTGGACGCCGGGCCCACCTTCGGCGTGCTCACCGAGCCGATCCGGGACTCCGACACCACCGGCACGCTGCTGGAGCGCCTCAGCGTGGCCGGTGCCGAGCTGCTGGTCACCACCCTGGACATGATCGAGGACGGCCGGCTTGAGGCGCGTGAGCAGCCCGCTGAGGGCATCAGCTTCGCCCCCAAGATCACCACCGCCGACGCCGAGGTGAACTGGAAGCTGGCCGCCCCGGCGGTGAGCCGGCTGCATCCGCGCGTGCACCCCGGCGCCCGGCGCGTGGACCACGCTGGACGGCAGCCGGCTCAAGCTCGGTCCGGTCACGCCCGCGTCAGCGTCAGCGTCCGCGGATCCGGCGCCGGCACCGGGTCCCGGCGAGCTGCGGGTGCTGCGCGATCAGGTGCTCGTCGGCACCGGGACCCAGCCCGTCCGGCTCGGCGACGTCCAGGCCGATGGCAAGCGGCGCATGGCGGCCGCCGACTGGGCGCGCGGCCTGCGCCGGCCGGCCGGTCACGCCGCGGTGCTCGGCTAGGTGGCCGGCCAGGCACCCGCGCGGGGGAGGGGCGGCCGCCCCTCGGGCGGAAGGACGGGCGGTACCCGGCCGCAGTCGTCCGCCGGCCAGCGCCCGCCACGGCGCGGCCGCGCCGATCCGGCCCGCCGGGCCGCCTGTGACGTGCTGTGCGCCGTGACCGAGCGGGACGCCTACGCCAACCTGCTGCTCCCGGCCACGCTGACCGAGCGCGGGCTCAGCGGCCGGGACGCCGCGCTGGCCACCGAGCTCACCTACGGCACGCTGCGCGGCCGGGGCACCTATGACGCCGTGCTCGCCGTGTGCAGCGACCGCGAGCTGGACACCCTGGAGCCCGCCGTGCGCGAGATCCTCCGGCTCGGCACCCATCAGCTGCTGAGCACCAGGATCGCCTCGCACGCCGCCGTGGCCACCTCCGTCGACCTGGTCCGGGACGTGGTCGGCCCGCGGCCGGCCGGATTCGTCAACGCCGTCCTGCGCCGCGTCGCGGGCCGCGACCTGGAGGCCTGGCTCGAGATCGCGGCCCCGGCTCGCGCCGACGACCTCGAGGGCCACCTGGCCGTCCGGTACAGCCACCCCCGGTGGATCGTCACCGCGCTGCGTGAGGCCCTCGGCGGCTCGCTGGCCGAGACCGAGGCCGCGCTGGCCGCCGACAGCGAGCGCCCCGCGGTTACCCTGTGCGCGGTCCCCGGCCTGGCCGGGGCCGCCGAGCTGGCCGCGGCCGGCGCGGCCCCGGCCCGGTGGTCGGAGTTCGGCGCCTACCTGGCCGAGGGCGACCCGGCCGGGATCCCGGCCGTGGCGCAGGGCCGGGCCGGCGTCCAGGACGAGGCCAGCCAGCTCGCGGCCATCGCGCTGACCCGAGTGCACAGCGGCGGGGTGCACAGCGGCGGGGTGAGCAGCGGCGGGGTGCCCGGCGGCGACCACCGGTGGCTGGACCTGTGTGCCGGCCCGGGCGGCAAGGCCCGCCTGCTCGGCGGCCTGGCCGCGCAGCAGGGCGCCCGGCTGGTCGCGGCCGAGATACGCCCGCACCGCGCCCGGCTGGTGCGCTCCGCCACAGCCAGCTCCGCCACGGCCGACGCTGCCACGGCCGGCGCAGGCGGGAGCGCGACCGGCGTGGTGGTGGCCGACGGGACGCGGCCGCCCTGGGCGCCGGGCTCCTTCGACCGGGTCATCGCCGACGTCCCGTGCTCCGGGCTCGGCGCCCTGCGCCGCCGCCCCGAGGCCCGCTGGCGGCGTTCCCCGCAGGCCATCGCCGACCTGGCCGGCCTGCAGCGGCGCCTGCTGACCTCGGCCCTGGAGTCCGCCCGCCCCGGCGGCGTGGTGGCCTACGTCACCTGCTCGCCGCACCTGGCCGAGACCAGGGACGTGCTGGCCGACGTGCTGCCCGCGCACGGCGGCGTCGAGGTGCTGGACGCCCCGGCGGTGCTGGCCGAGGTGCCCGGCCTGGCCTGCGCGGATCCGCACGAGCGCTTCGCGCAGTTCTGGCCGCACCGGCACGGCACCGACGCGATCTTCCTGGCCCTGCTCCGGCGACCTGCATAAGCTCCCTAACGGCCTCGGTACCCCGGCCGCCGCCCGCCCGGCACGCCAGTCCTGGTCCCGCGCGCTCAGAGCGCCTTGAGGGCCAGGAACTTGCGCAGCGCCGCGTTGAATTCGGCCGGGCGCTCCAGGTTGGGCATGTGCGCGGCGCCGTCGATGACCGCCAGCGTGGAGTCCGGGATCCGCTCGTGCATGTACTCCGCGTCGCCGACCGGCGTGTACTCGTCGTCCGTGCCCACCACCACCAGCGCCGGCACCGACACCTGCGCCAGCAGCTCGCGGTAGTCCCGCCGCTGGGCCCGGCCGCGCAGCGCCGCCGCCGCGCCCTCCGGCGCCGTGCCGCGCATCATTCCCAGCACGTGCTCCGCCACCTCGGGCTGCGCGGTGACGTTGTAGGGCGCGATCATCTTGCCGATGACCTCGGCCGCGTACCCGTCCATGCCCTCGGCCAGCATCCGGTCCGCCATGGCGTTGCGGGCCGCCCGGCCCTCGGGCGTGTCGGCCGCGGCGAACGTGTCGGCCAGCACCAGCGCCGCTACCCGCTCGGGGAACTGGCGGTAGAACTCCATCACGATCTGCCCGCCCATCGACAGCCCGCCCAGCACCACCCGGTCCAGGCCCAGGTGGTCCATCAGCCCCGCCAGGTCACCCGCGAACACCTCCAGCATCGTGACCCCCGGCACCACGCTGGTCGCCCCGTAGCCGCGCAGGTCCGGGGTCACCACCCGGTAGCCCGCCGCGGTCAGGTCGGCCACCTGCGGGCCCCACATGCCGCGGTTGAACGGATGCCCGTGGACCAGCACCACCGGCGCTCCGCTCGCGGTCGCCCTGGTCGTCGTAGGAGATCGTGATGCCCTGTACATTCGCCGTCGCCACGCGCTCATCGTAGGCCGCGACGGCGGCCATGGCGGGTTGGCGGCTGCTGGCCGGATGAGTCCCAGGCAGCCAGAAAAATGTTGAACTCTTCTTCGCTCACGTGTTCGCCTTGATGGCCAGAATGTCAGAGGCGGGCGCTACTGTTATCGAAGACGGCAAAGCCAGCGCGACGCGCAGGAGGTGATCCGAGTGCCAGCACCCGCCAGCACCGATCACGACTCCCGCGCTCGGAGGGGCTGGCCTGGTCGCATGAGCTGGATCTCGCCCAGCTGCTGGCCGCGATCGGCGCCACCCAGTCCGGTGACCCCGCCGACGAGGCCGCCGCCGCGGAGGAAGCCGCTGCCATGGCCGCCGCGGCCGAGGCGGGGACCCCGCCGCGGGATGTGACCGGGGTGCTGGCTGATCAGCTGCCGCCTGGCCCGGCGCTGGCCGCGTGCCTGTCCGGCGCCGACCCGGCGGCCCTGTCGGAGTGGGACCTGCCGGGTGTCGCCGTCGGCGTTCCGCCGCCTCGCGGCGTGGGCGCAGGCCGGGGAGCTCGCCGCGGTCGCGGAGATGGCGTCGCGCACCGCCGCCCGCGACGACCACGTCCGCGTCGACGCCGACGGCCGCCCCGACCAGGTCACCCCGGCGGCGGGGTCGACGGTGGGCCTGGAGCTGGTGATGTCGCACCCGGCGGCGATGGCCTGGACCAGCCTCGGGGTGACGCTGCGGTGGCGGCTCGCCGCCACGCTCGCGGCGCTGTCCGCCGGGACCATCGACCTGTACCGCGCGCGCCTGATCGCCGAGGCGACCGGCCCGCTGGATGATGACACCGCCCGCGCCGTCGAGTCCGCGGTGCTGCCGAAGGCCGGGGGGCAGACCAGCGGGCAGCTGCGGGTGGCGCTGCGCCGCGCGGTGATCGCCGCGGACCCGGAGGGCGCGGAGCAGCGCCGTCAGGAGGCGCAGCGGCACGCGAAGGTGAGCTTGTACCCGGATCCGGAGGGCACGGCGACGCTGGCGGCGACGCGGCTGCCGGGAGTGCACGCGGCGGCGGGGATGGCCCGGCTGACCGCGATCGCGCGGGCGATGAAGTCGGCGGGGATGGGCGGCGGCCTGGACTACCTGCGCGCGGTCGCGCTGATCGGCCTGATCCTCGGCACCCTGCCGCTGGTCCCCCCGCCCGCCGGTGACCCCGGCCCAGCCGGCCCCACCGACCCCGACCCCGGCGAGCCTGGTCCCGCCGGCCCCGGGCCGGGGGATCCCGACGCCGGCCCCGGTGGCCCTGGCCCCGCCGACTCCGGTCCTGGCAACCCTGACTCCACCGACTCCGGCACGCCCGGCGACCCTGGCGACGGCGCCGGAGGCCACCCGGAGGACCACCACCCGGAGGACCACCACCCGGACCGACCACCACCCGGACGACCACCACCCGGAGGACCACCACCCGGGCGACCACCACCCGGGCGACCGCCGCCCGAGCGAGCCAGCGCCGTCCGATGACGAGCCGATCGACGAAGGTCCGCCCGACCCGGGTCCGCCCGCCGATCCCGGCGACGCCTACGAAGACGAAGACGACGACGATGGCCCGTTCGCCCCCGGCCCGCCGGCCGAGCTGGCCGCCGATCCCCGCCACCGCCGCCCAGATCCCCCCGTTCCTCGGCCAGCCAGCCGGCCCCCGCCCCCCGCCAGTCATCCGCCCCCGGCCGGCCACTCACCCCGCAGCCAGCCGCCACCCGCCGGACACTCGCCGCCCAGCCGCCCGCCGCCCCGCGGCCAGCCCGGCCGGCCGCTGCCGGGCCTGCTGGACCTGGTCATCGCCTGGCGCGCCCTGGACGGCGACCCCGCCGGGCCCGCCACTCTCAGCCGGATCGGCCCCATCACCGGCACCGAGGCCCGGCTGCTCGCCCTCACCGCCGCCGCCGACCCGCACGCCCGCTGGTCGGTCATCCTCACCGACCCCGACGGCTACGCGATCGCCACTGAGACCGTCCGCCGCCGCCACCGCCCCGGCACCGCCGCCCGCCGGCCCGCCGGGGTGACCGGCCAGGTCACCGTCACCATCCCGGCTACCGTCGTGGCTCAGCTCGCCGACGCCGGGCCCGATGGCCCCGCATCCGCCGGCATCAGTTCAGGCGGCACTGGGATCAAGGCCGCGGTGCTGCGCACTGCCCGCCGTGCCC
This sequence comes from uncultured Actinomycetota bacterium, assembly GCA_963822485.1. GTDB lineage: Bacteria > Actinomycetota > Actinomycetes > Streptosporangiales > Streptosporangiaceae > DASUBV01. Next base: position 427,584 of record CAWGHW010000037.1, on the reverse strand, counting down.
TGGCCCGCGCCCGGCGGCAGGCCGCCGCGGACGCCGCCGCGCCCGGGGGGTGCGCGCACACCACTGCCACGGAGGCCTACCGGCCCACGACCAAGATCCGGGACTATGTCACCGCCCGGGACCAGACCTGCCGCAATCCGCGCTGCCGCCAGCCCGCCCGTCACGCGGACCTGGACCACACCACCCCTTATGACCGGGGGGGCCGGACCTGCGGGTGCAATCTGGGCGGCCACTGCCGGACTCACCACAAAATCAAGCAGCTCCCCGGCTGGACCCTCAACCAGCCCGCACCCGGCCACTTCCAGCTCACCACCCCAGCCGGCCGCACCTACCCCACCACCCCCGACCCTTACCCCACCTGACCCGGAGTGGCGCCTCGCCAGCGGCTACCCGCTCCTTAGCCACAGGCTGCCCGCGCCTCAGGGCCGAGTTGGCCGGGCGACATCACCATCCAGGTCACCGGTAAAGCTGAAGACGCAGTGCTGACCGGCCACGTCGTCACCGACAAGATCGGCATGTCGGGACGCCCGGCGGTGTGGCGGCCGAGCTAGCCGGTCACAGGCGGGCCGGTCCCGGCGCAGGCTGACCTCCAAGATCCACCTGACCTAGATCGTTGACCGGAATTTCGGTGCAGGTCAGTACGTGGAGCGACTCACTATGACGGTGCGAAGGACAGCTCATGTTGCCTGCCGGAGCGCCAGTGAGGACGCGGGGGTTACTCGGTGTGCTCGGCGAGGGTGGGCCAGCGGCGTTCGGTGAACTCGCGGGCCCAGTAGTGCGGGTTGACTTCGGCAAGGGTACGGACTTGCCAGGCCGTCGGGTCGTCAGGGTCGGCGACGGCCACCTCGACGTCGGGCCCCCACAAGGCCAGGCGTTCCTGGCAGATCCCGCACGGCGCCAGGACGACGATCTGGCCATCCGGCATCTCGCACACGCAGACCGAGGCCGTGACCCGGCGGTCCAGGGTGTAGGCCTGGCAGAAGGCGCCGGTCTCGTGGCAGAGGCCCACCCCGGCGTTGATGTTATCGAGGGCGACGCTGCTGAGGATGCGTCCGTCGTCGAGGTAGACGGCGGCGGCGCCGCGGTATTCCCTTTCGGGCCAGCGCTGCCGCATCTGCTCGATGGCCGCGTCCACAAGGGTCTGATCGAGTCGTGTCACACGGCCGATCTTGCCATGGCGGGCCCGGAGGACAAGTTCGGCGACTGCAGGCCAGGGGCCCATCACCGCCATAAGCTCGTCCAGGCCGCCGGTCAGGCAGGTAGCGAGGAAGCGGCCGGTGAGCTGCCGCCAGGACCAGTAGTCGACCTCGAAGCAAGGGTGTTCCCCGGCGCGCACCCGGCTAGCGCCGGACGGTTCGAACTGGCCTGAGCGAACCTGTGCTGTGCGGGGCCCACAGCACCATCGCTGGGACCCGGGTGGCGCTAGCTTCCGGCGCTGGTCAGCGACCGGGAGCCGGGCCGGGCCACCCGGCGGGTGCCGATGTCGGCCTGCTGGCCCTTGGCGAAGCCCGCGCCGTAACCGGTGCCGCTGTAGGTCATCCGCGCGGTGCGGGTCACCGGGTACTCGGCCTCCATGTTCCGCCGGATCACCAGGGCCCGGTCGGCCAGCACCAGCGCGGTCCGCGACCCCTCACCGGGCGGCGCGGTGCGCTGCGCGTCGGCCTGGGCGTTGTGCTCGGCCGTGCGCACCCGGGCGGTGACCGCGGCGGCGAAGCCCAGCAGCCACGACCGGCGCCACGCCCGCGGGCTGCGCGACCACTCCGGCACCTGAGCGCCGGCCAGCCCGTGCCACATCTGGATCAGCACCGAGGTGTACAGCACGTCGGTGCGCTCGATGTCCGAGGCGTACCCGAACATGTGGATCCGCAGCCCGGTCCTGACGGGCAGCATGATGCACTGGCAGCGCAGGGCCGACCCCAGGCCGCACAGCAGGTGCGCCTTCACCCGGCCCCACGGATTGTCGATGTCCAGCAGCCGGCTCGACGGCGCGTCGGTCTCCGGCCGGACCGCGGCCAGCAGCGCCCGGTCGATGCCGTACTTGGCCATCAGCTCGGCCGCCTTGGCCGTCAGGGCCTGGGCCTCCGGCGGGGTGCAGCTCTCGTCTTCCGCCTTGGCCAGCAGCTTGCGCACCCGGTCCAGCAGCTTGTCCGGTGCCTCGGTGGTCAATTGCCTGCCTCCCTGACGTCGAGGGGTTTCGAATGCATAATCGAACGCTAGCCAGGGGTACTGACATTCTGGTTCGCCGCGGGCACAGGGTGAGGCTACCGGGCCGGCCGCCGCCACGGGGCCGGCCTGGAGCCGGCGGCGACGCGCGCGGCGGCCTAAACTCGCCGGTGTGCTCGGAGCACCGTGCCCGGGCACGCTGGTGACGGGAACGGGACGGCGATGACGGTTCAGATAGCGCCCAGCCTGCTGGCGGCCGACTTCGCGCGGCTCGCCGAGGAGTCGGAGTCGGTGGCCGCCGTCGCCGACTGGCTGCACGTGGACGTGATGGACGGCCACTTCGTGCCGAACCTGACCATCGGCCTGCCCGTGGTGGAGTCGCTGCTGCGGCACGCCCGGCTGCCGCTGGACTGCCACCTGATGATCTCCGAGCCCGACCGCTGGGCGCCGTCCTACGCCGAGGCCGGGGCCAGGAACGTCACCATCCACGCCGAGGCGGCCAGCGCGCCCATCCGCACGCTGCGCGCCATCCGGTCCGCGGGCGCACGGGCCGGGCTGGCCATGAACCCGGCCACGCCCGTCGAGCCCTACGCCGACCTGCTGCCCGAGCTGGACATGCTGCTGCTGATGACCATCGAGCCGGGCTTCGGCGGCCAGCAGTTCATGGACTTCGTGCTGCCCAAGATCCGCCGGGCCCGCAGCCTGGTCGCGGCCAGCGGCGGCGAGATCTGGATCCAGGTGGACGGCGGCGTCACCGAGGACACCATCGGCCGGTGCGCGGAGGCCGGCGCGGACATGTTCGTGGCCGGGTCCGCGGTGTTCGGCTCCGACGATCCCGCGGGCCGGGTGAAGGCACTGCGCGCCGTCGCCTCCGGCCGGGGGCCCGTTACCGGTTAGGAGCCCCCGGCCCAAAGCGGCCCCCGGGCTAGCCGGCCACCCGGTCGGGCGCCGCGTGCCGGGTGCCGATCCGCAGCCGCGTGACCAGGTCAGCCGGGGCGGTCAGCGGCGAGCCCGCCTGGTAAGGCGGCTGCGGCGCGTACTCCAGCATGAGCTGGATGGCCTCGGCCGCGTCCCGGCCGCCGATCCGGCCGGCCAGCTCCAGCGCCATGTCGATGCCCGCTGACACCCCGGCCCCGGTCACGTACTTCCCGTCGATCACCACCCGCTCGCTCACCGGCTGCGCCCCGTAGTCGGCCAGCCGGTCCACAGCCAGCCAGTGCGAGGTGGCCCGGCGGCCCGCCAGCAGGCCCGCGGCGCCCAGGATGAGCGAGCCCGTGCAGACCGAGGTGGTCCAGCTGCTGACCGCGTCGGCGGCCCGCAGCCACTCGTGCACCGGCCCGTCGGTCATCTGCTGCTCCTGGCCCGGGCCACCCGGCACCAGCACCAGGTCCGGGTGCGGCAGCTGGGCGATGGACTGCTCCGCCACCAGGCTCAGCATCCCGGTGTCCGCGGTCACCGGCCCCGGCTGCTGCGCCACGAACGTGACCTGCGCGCCGCGCAGCCGGCTCAGCACCTCGTAGGGCCCGACCGCGTCCAGCGTGGTGAACCGGTCGTACAGCAGGATGGCTACCTTCAGCACGGGACTACCTTTCGTCAGAATCTCGCCCGGTAGGCCGCGGGCGGGACGCCCAGGGCCCGGATGAACGCGCGGCGCATCGCCTCGCAGTTGCCATAGCCGCAGGCCCTGGCGACCTGCTCGACGCCGTCGGTGCAGTCCTCGAGCATCCGGCGGGCCGCCTCCAGCCGGATCTGGGCCACGTGCCGTCCCGGTGGTATCCCGGTCTCCGCCGCGAACGTCCGGGCGAACTGCCGCGGCGACAGGCCCGCCCGGGCCGCCAGCCGGTCCACGGACAGGTCCGCGTTCGGGTGCTCGCTGATCCACTGCTGCACCTCGCGCAGCGGCTCGCGGCGCGCCGACTGGGCCCGGAGCTGGGCGCTGAACTGCGCCTGGCCGCCCGGACGGCGCAGGTACACGACCAGGTGCCGGGCCACCGACAGCGCCGCGGCCCGGCCGATGTCCTCCTCGACCAGCGCCAGCGCCAGGTCGATGCCCGCCGTCACCCCGGCCGAGGTGATCACGTTGCCGTCCCGCACGTGGATCGGCTCCGCGTCGACCCGCACGTCCGGGTAGCACCGGGCCAGCTCCTCGCTGTAGGCCCAGTGCGTGGTGGCCCGGCGCCCGGCCAGCAGGCCCGCCTCGGCCAGCAGGAACGCGCCGGTGCAGACCGAGGCGACGCGCCGGGCCTGGCCGGCGTGCGCGCGCAGCCAGCCGGGCAGCTGCGACTCGGGATGGCCCTTGTTGCCGCCCGGCACGACCAGCGTGTCCACCCCGGCCAGCGAGCCGGGCAGGCCGCCGGCCGGCACCAGGGTCAGCCCGCTGGACGTGGTGACCGGCGCGCCGTCCGCCGCGGCCGTGCGGACCGCGTAGGCCGGGCCCTGCCCGCGCGACTCCTGGTAGCGCGAGCCGCCCGTGAACACCTCCAGCGGCCCGGTGACGTCCAGGCTCTGCACGCCGTCGTACAGCACGATGAGCACCTCGCGAGCCGCCATGCTCCGATCCTCGGCGACGGCTGCGATGACCGCAATGTCAGGCTTCCCACTTTTCCTGCCATCGACGTGACGGAGGACGGGCCGCCGACCCTGACCGCCGACTCTGACCGCCTGGCCCTGGCCGCCGTGAACCCTCTGGCCGCCTTTCGCGGAAGACAGGAGTCAGGCAGATCAGGAGGAAGGAACCTCATGGCGAAGATCACGACCAGGGCGGCCGGGCTGGGCGCCTGCGCGGTCCTGCTGGGCGGGCTGGCCACGGCGGCGCCCGCGGTGGCGGGAGCGACGGCGGGCGCGGCGGTGGCGGGCCCGGCGGCGCGGCCGGGGGTCGCCGCCCGCCCGGCCCGGGCGGGCGCGACCGGGTGGCGGCGCTACCGGGTGCCGGTCAAGGGCCAGGCCAACCTGGACGCGGCGGCGGCGCCGGGGCGCGACGACGCGTGGGCGGGCGGGTTCACCATCCACAACAGCAGCTCGTCGGCTCGCGGGCGGCGCGCCGGCGGCTCGCCGGCGGGCGGGCTGCGGCTCAGCCGCCTGACCGCCCCTGGCCTGAGTGCGGCCGGCCTAGCGTGGCGGGGCACCGGGCCGCGGAGACCGGGCCGCCGGGCGGGCGGCCCCCAGCCAGCGCCTCGTGTCCGCTCGTCGGGTTCCTCGACACGCTGCTGCTGCACTGGAACGGCCGCACCTGGAGCCGGGTGCCCGCGCCGGACGTGGCCCGGATCAACTACCTGAGCGCGGCCGGGCCGTCGAGCGCCTGGGCGTCCGGCGACTGCGGCCTGCTGGGCTGGAACGGCAAGTCCTGGCAGCTGGCCAGCTTCCCGATGCCGGCCCCTCGCTCGAGCCGGCGCCGGCCGACGTGGTCGACGTGAGCCCGGGCGACGCCTGGCTGCTCGGCTCCACCCTCAACGTCACGCAGAATGTTCTCGGCAGCTTCGTTGACCACTGGAACGGCCATCGCTGGCAGAGTGTCACCCTGCCCGCCGCGCTGCACCTGGGCAGCGGCACCACCCTGACTGCCATCGGCGCCCACGGGCCGCGCGACGTGTGGATCGCCGGGACCGCCCCCGTGGGCTCGCCGTCCAGCCTGCGCACGAAGATCGTTCTCCTGCACTGGAACGGCCGGTCCTGGCGGCGCCTGGCCCAGCCCGGCAGCGGCCTCGGGTACTACAACTCCGTCCAGGGCGTGCGGGTCGTCTCCGCGACCAGTGCCTGGGTCGTGGGCTGGGACAAGCTCGGGCCTAACGAGGACGAGAAGCGTCTCCCGCTGGCGCTGCACTGGACCGGCCGGCGCTGGACCACCACCCGGATGCCCGCCGGCCGCGGCGAGCTTGACAACGTGACCGTCGCTGACGGACAGGTGGTGGCCTCCGGCGACACGTTCTCGCCCGACCAGACGTCCTACGGCCTGGACCTGCTGCGCTGGACCGGCCGGGCCTGGGTGCACGAGGCGGTGCCCGCCTCCGGGCCGGGGACCATGGGCGGGATCGCGGGTATCCCCGGCGGCGGGGTCTGGGTGACCGGCTCCACCGGCGATACCACTGGTGAGACGGGCAACACCACCATCAAGCCGCTGATCGCGCGCCGGGCCTGATGGCCCGCCCGAGCCCGGGCCGGCACCTTCCGCGTGAACCGCTGAGCTAGTAACCTCCTTATCAGAGCCAACTCTTCGAGTTCATGTTCTACGATACCGGCGGTCGGCGACAGTCCGCTGAGGCGACCGCGACCCGTTGCGGAGAATCTGTGACGGCGCGCGCGGGAGAATCTCAGGGAGCAGTGTCGAATTCCGGGATCCCGTTCGTCGGGATCAGTGCATGGCCCAAACACGAGGCTGAAGGAGGCCCTTGATGGCGAGGTACCTGATCCTGATCTACGAGAACGAGAAGGCCTACATGGACCCGGCGCCGGAGGTCTGGCAGACGGCGATGGAGGCGCACACCCGGTTCGCGGGCCAGGTGGGGGAGAAGGGCGGCAAGCTGCTGGGCGGCGAGGCGCTCCAGCCGACGCCGACCGCCACCTCGATCCGCGGCGACGTGGTGACCGACGGGCCGTTCGCGGAGACCAAGGAGGCGCTGGGCGGCTTCTACCTGATCGAGGCCCGCGACCTCGACCAGGCGCTGGACATCGCCAAGCTGTGCCCGGCGCCGTACGGGGGCGTCGAGGTGCGGCCGATCATGGACACGTCGGGCGGGTAAGCAGGCAGCGTGCGGGGGGACGCAGCCCGGGACGCGGGGGCCGGCGAGTCGCCGGCCCCGCGCCACCCGGCGACGCCGCGGTGCGGCCCGAGACCGGCGCGGTGCGGCCCGAGGTCGGCGCGGTGCGGCCCGAGGTCGGCGCGGCCATCGCGGACGCCCACCGGCGGGAGTGGGCCTTCGTGCTGGCCGCGACGGCCCGGGTGGCCAGGGACATCGACGTGGCCGAGGAATGCGTCCAGGACGCCTACGTCTCGGCGCTGGACGCCTGGTCGCGGCAGGGCGTGCCGAGAAACCCCGGAGCGTGGCTGACCACGACGGCCCGGCGCAAGGCCCTGGACGCGCTGCGCCGGGACCGCACGCTGCGGTCCAAGCTGCCGCTGCTGGTCGAGCCGGAGCCGGGCCCGGAGACGGGGCCGGCGCCGCCGGAGGCGGGGCAGGACGACGTGATCGCCGACGACCGGCTGCGGCTGATCTTCACCTGCTGCCACCCGGCCCTGGCCAGGGAGGCGCAGGTGGCGCTGACGCTGCGGCTGGTGTGCGGGCTGACGACGGCCGAGATCGCGGGGGCGTTCCTGGTCTCGGAGACGACGATGGCCGCGCGGGTGACCCGGGCGAAGAAGAAGATCTCGGCGGCGCGGATCGCCTACCGGGTGCCGGCCGCGCCCGAGCTGCCCGACCGGCTGGACGCGGTGCTGACCGTCATCCACCTCCTCTACACGACCGGGCACACGGCGCCGTCCGGGGCGGACCTGGTCCGCGCCGACCTGGTTGACCGGGCCATCGGGATGGCCCGGATGGTGCACGAGCTGATGCCGGACGAGCGGGAGGTCCGGGGGCTGCTCGGGCTGCTGCTGCTCACCGACGCCCGGCGGGCCGCGCGGCTGGACGGCGCGGGGCGGCTGGTGCTGCTGAAGGACCAGGACCGCTCGCAGTGGGACCAGGGGGAGATCGCGGAGGGCACGGCGCTGGTGGTGGCGGCGCTGCGGGGCGCGCTGCGGGGCGGCCGGCCGGGCCGGTTCGCGCTCCAGGCGGCGATCGCGGCGGTGCACGCGGAGGCACCGAGCTACGCGGCGACGGACTGGCCGGAGCTGCTGGCGCTCTACGACCTGCTCCTGCGGGCCTGGCCGTCGCCGGTGGTGGCGCTGAACCGGGCCGTGGTGGTGTCGATGATCGACGGGCCGGCGGCCGGGCTGGCCGATATCGCCCGGCTGGAGGAGCAGGACGGGCCGGACGCGCGGCTGGCGGGCTATCACTACCTGCCGGCGGCCAAGGCCGACCTGCTGCGGCAGCTGGGCCGGGTCCGGGAGGCGGAGCAGGCCTACTCGGAGGCCCTGGAGCTGGCCGACAACGAGGCCGAGCGGGCCTTCCTGGCCGGGCAGATCGTCACTCTCGGCCACGCCGGCGGGGCGGACCCGGCCGGGACGGTTCCGGACTGAAGTGGTGGCTGCCGTGGTCAGCGGCCACAATGGGGACATGTTCACCGCACTCGCGCCCGACGTGACCGGGGCGTCCCCGCTGCTGTCGGTGTCCGACGTGGCGGTCAGCTACGGCCCGGTCCGGGCTCTGGACGGGGTCAGCCTGACCGTCGGTGAGGGCGAGATCGTCGCCCTGGCCGGGGAGAACGGGGCGGGCAAGACGACGCTGGTCCGGTGCATCGGCGGGGACATCGAGCCGACCACCGGGTCCATCCGGGTGGCGGGCAAGGTGATGCCGGCCGACCCGTCAGTGCTGTCCAGGCACGGGGTCGGCGTGGTCTGGCAGGACCTGGCGCTGTGCGACAACCTGGACATCGCGGCCAACCTGATGCTGGGCCGGGAGCGCCGGCGGCAGCTGCGGTCGGAGGTGCGGATGCACACCGACGCCATGCGGCTGCTGGAACAGCTCGGCGTGCCGCTGCACGACACCACCCGCAGCGTGCGCTCGCTGTCCGGCGGCCAGCGCCAGCTGGTGGCGGTGGCCAGGGCGATGGCCGCGGCGCCGCGGATGCTGCTGCTTGACGAGCCCACGGCGGCCCTGGGCGTGCAGATGTCGGCCCAGGTCGAGGGCATGATCTCCCGGCTGCGCGAGTCGGGCACGGGGATCTTGCTGGCCTGCCACGACATCGACCAGATGTTCCGGCTGGCCGACCGCATCGTGGTGCTGCGGCACGGCCGGGTGGCGGCCGAGGTCATGCCCGCCGAGGTGCACCCGGACGACGTGATCGCGCTGCTGTCGGGCCAGGAGCTGGACTCCTCGGCTCGCCGCCAGCTCACCCGGCTGCACGGGCTGACCGACCGGCTGGTGTCGGCCGACCCGTCGTCCAGCCTGTCGCTCATCCTGTCCGCGCTGGGCGCGGCCCTGGGCAGCGAGCGGCTGTGCATCCACCTGCGCGCCGAGGACGAGCTGGTGTGCTCGGCCGCGCTGGGCCTGCCGCCGGAGCTGCTCGCGGCCTGGGCCCGGCTGCCCGCAGGACCGGCGGGCGGGCCGGTCGGCGTGGCCGCGCAGACTCAGGCGCCGATCATCGCCGACAACGCGCGGGCCGGGCTGAGCTGGATGCCGTTCGGCGACCTGGCCCGGACGGCCAAGGTGGCGGCGTCGTGGTCGGTCCCGGTCTTCGGGCCCGGCGGGCTGCTCGGCGTGATCACCGTGCTGCGCTCCATCGCGGGCCGGCCCAAGCGCGACGACCTGGACCTGGTCACCCTCTACGCCGGCTACGCGGCGGCGGCCATCGAGCGGGACCGGCTGCTGGACGAGGTCACCACCCGCAACCGGGTGCTGGAGACCATCCGGGAGATGCTCGAGACGCTGGCCGGGCCGCTGCCGGTGGCCGACGGCCTGACGATGGCGCTCCAGTCGCTGCGCCACGGCCTGCAGGCGGCCGAGGTGGCCCTGGTGACCAGGGCGCCGGGGGAGGAGGGCCTGCGCTGCCGGGCGGTGGCCACGACGGCCAGCGCGCTGCCCGTGACCGGAGCCTCGCCGGGGCTGCTGGACACCGCCGCCGGCGTGCTCGGCGTGGCCCGCCGCGACGACGTGGCGGTGCACCGCGGCGGCGCGGACGGCCGCCGGCGCCTGGCGGTGACGTTCGCCGCGCCGGGCTGCGGGGCCGCGGTGGTGGCGGAGTGGCCGGACGACGCGCTGCCCGCGGACGCCAAGGCGCTGCTCGAGGACGCCGCGCACTCGCTGCGGCTGGCGCTGGAGCGCGAGGAGGCCTGGGTGGCCCACCAGGAGGCGCTGACCCTGCGCCGCTCCCAGGAGCTGCAGCGCGGGTTCCTGTCCCGGCTGAGCCACGAGCTGCGCACCCCGCTGACCGCGATCCGCGGCTACGCCTCCAGCCTGCTGCAGACCGACGTCACCTGGGACGTGCAGTCCCAGCAGCGGTTCCTGGCCCGGATCGCGGCCGAGTCGGCCCGGCTCGGGCGGCTGGTCGACGACCTGCTGGACTTCTCGGCCATCGAGTCGGGCATCCTGCGGCTCCAGCAGGACTGGTGCGACCTGCCGCTGGTCATGGAGGCGGCCATCGCCTGCCTGCCGCCCGCCTCGGCGCTGCGGGTCCAGGTGGCCTGCGACCCCGGCCTCCCGGTGGTCTGGGCCGACCACGACCGGCTGGAGCAGGTGTTCGTGAACCTGCTCAGCAACGCGTTCGGGCACAACCCGCCCGGCACCACCGTGGCGATCAGCGCGGCCGCCGACGGCCCGGGCCACGTGGTGGTGACGGTCGCCGACGACGGCGCGGGCCTGCCGGGCGAGCTGGCGGCGGCGCCGTTCGAGCCCGCGCGGCGGCGGCGGACGGCCACCTCCGGCGCGGGGCTCGGCCTGTCGATCACCCGCGGCATCGTGGCCGCGCACGGCGGGCAGATCGAGCTGACCCAGCCGGCCAGGGGCGCCTGCTTCCGGATCCGGCTGCCGGTGGAGGCCGTGGCGGAGCAGGTGAGGGAGGCCAGTAGGCTGGCCGCAGCCTGGCCCGAGTTGCAGCCGGGCCAGCTGGAGATCGGAGTCGCCCCCGGTGCATGATGAGGCGGTCAGGACCCGCGCGCTCGTGGTCGAGGACGACCCGAACATCGTGGACCTGATCAGATCCAATCTGGCCGTCCGGGGCTTTGACACCGTCGTCTCGGTGGACGGGCTGCGCGCGCTGCGGCTGCTGGAGACCGAGGCGCCCGACATCGTGCTGCTGGACCTGATGCTGCCCGAGGTGGACGGCTTCGAGCTGTGCCGGCAGATCCGCGAGCGCTCGGCCGTGGCCATCATCGTGGTCTCGGCCCGCGGCGGCGAGCGGGACAAGGTCACCGCGCTGAACGTCGGCGCGGACGACTACATGACCAAGCCGTTCAGCATCGAGGAACTGCTCGCGCGGATCACCGCCACGCTGCGCCGGACCCGGCCCGCGGTGGCCCCGGAATCCGCGCCCACGGTGATCACGATCGGCGACCTGACCGTGGACCTGGCCGCCCAGCAGGTGACCAGGGGCGGGCACACCGTGCACCTGACCCCGACGGAGTTCGCGCTGCTGCGCGAACTGGCGATCAACCGCGGAAAACTGCTCACGCATGCCCATCTGCTGCGCCGGGTATGGGGGCATGGTTATGAAACTGAGACCGAGTACGTTCGCGTCTATGTCCGCCGGCTTCGGGCCAAGCTCGAAACGGACAATGGGGCGCCCATTATCCTGACTCAGCCTCGTGCTGGCTACCGGATTGCCGCAGATTTACCGGACTGAGACGTGGCGATGTTAGCGCTCACTCGCCCATATCCACCTTGACCTGTACTTCTGCCCCAGCTCGGCCGACCGTGTTAACAGAATATTCACACCGGCTCGCCGATGTTAACAGCGATGTTAATTAATCGCATTCTATGGTTTGCTCAGAAGACTCTGGCCTAGCGGCGACCGTCAATCGGAGCTCGACAGGGTCCAGGATCAGGCATGTCCCGACATGTTCCGCCCGTCAATGAGGTGGTTTTCTTGCATTCGGTTACCAAATCGGCCGCCGGGGTGGCTCTTGCCGCCAGCGCGGCGCTTGCGCTCGCGGCATGCGGCAGCTCCAGCAGCTCCACGCCCAGCTCTGGCGGAGGTGGCTCCAGCTCCGCCCCGGTGCCGCAGATCTCGGTGAGCTCGCTCAACAACACCTTCTCGGCCATGACCACGCTCAAGCCCCTCGCCTCGCGCGGCAAGGGCAACATCGCGGTCATCCTGCCCGACACGGTCTCCTCGACCCGTTATGTCGAGTTCGACGCCCCGTACCTAAAGGAGTCATTCACCAAGGCCGGGCTCACCTCGTCGCAGTTCACCGTGCAGAACGCGCTGGGCCAAGACTCCACGCAGTTCAGCGACGCGCAGACGGCCATCACGAAGGGCGCCTCGGTCCTGGTCGTCGACCCGCTCGACTCGGGCGTCGGCGCGCACATCGAGTCGTACGCCAAGTCCAAGGGCGTCGCGGTGATCGACTACGACCGCCTGACCCTGGGCGGCACCCGCAGCTACTACGTCAGCTTCAACAACGTGCTGGTCGGCACGAAGATCGGCCAGGGCCTGGTCAGCTGCATCGCCGCCTGGCACGTCAAGAAGCCGCAGGTCATCGTGATGCGCGGCGCGCCGACGGACAACAACGCGACCCTGTTCGCGCAGGGCTACGACGCGGTGCTGGCCCCGCACTTCAAGTCGGGCTGGAAGGACGTCAGCAACCCGGCCGGCACCTGGGACCCGCCGACCGCGCTGACTGAGTTCCAGCAGCAGTTCACCGCGCACCCGAACATCAACGCCGCGCTGATCCCGAACGACGAGAACGGCGCGCCGATCATCCACTACCTGCAGGGCAAGGGCATCAAGGCCAAGACCTTCCCGACCACCGGGCAGGACGCCACCCTGACTGGCCTGCAGAACATCCTGACCGGATACCAGTGCGGCACCGTTTACAAGCCGATCTACCTGGAGGCCCAGGCTGCCGCTGCCCTGGCGATGTACGCGCGGGCCGGAGTCAAGCCACCGGCTAGCCTGGTGAACGGCAGCACCATGGACACCACGAGCCACGTGAGCGTCCCGTCGGTGCTGCTGACCCCGACATGGGTGACGACGGCCAACATGAACGCGACCGTCATCGCGGACAAGTTCGTCCCGGCCTCGCAGCTGTGCACGGGTAAGTACGCTTCGGCTTGCAAGGCCGCGGGCATCTCAGGCTGAGGGATGGATTCATATGACAAACCGGGGCACCAGCAGTGACCGGTAACCCGGCAGACGGAGCCTGGCCCGCGGACGCGGGTCAGGCTCCGTCCGGTGCCGGCCAGGGAACTGACGTCCTGAACGGGACGCTGCTCTCGCTGCGAGATATCGGCAAGAGCTTCGGGCCGGTTCAGGCACTCGCGGGGGTCAACCTCGATATCCCGGCCGGGCAGGTGAGCGCCCTGGTCGGGGACAACGGCGCGGGCAAGTCCACGCTGATCAAGACGATCTCGGGGATCTGGCAGCCGTCCCACGGCCACATGATCTGGCAGGGCCGGCAGGTGCACTTCCACACGCCCAGGGCGGCCACGGAGGCCGGCATCGCCACCGTGTACCAGGACCTGGCGCTGTGCGACAACCTGGACATCGTCGAGAACATGCTCCTGGGCCACGAGGTGCGGCGGCATCTGCTGCTGGACGAGGTGACGATGGAGCAGACGGCCAAGAAGACGCTGGCCGACCTGCGGGTCACCACGGTGCGCAACATCCGCCAGCCGGTCGGCTCGCTGTCCGGCGGCCAGCGGCAGGCGGTGGCCGTGGCCAAGGCCGTGATGCTGGACGCCAAGCTGGTGATCATGGACGAGCCGACGGCGGCGCTGGGCGTGTCCCAGACCGAGCTGGTGCTTGACCTCATCACCCGGCTGGCCAAGCGCGGCATCGGGGTCCTTGTCGTCTCGCACAACCTGCCCGACGTGTTCCAGGTCGCGGACCGGCTCGCCGTGCTGTATCTGGGGCGGCTGGTGTCGGCCTGCCCGATCTCTGACTACGACACGGCGTCTACGGTGGACCTGATGACCACGGGTGCGACCCAGCGGACTCGCGGCGCGGACGCGTCTGCCGAGGATGGCAAACGTCGGCTGGAGGGCTGAGCCATGACTGATACAGACCCCCAGAAGGGCGCTGTCACGACCTCCGAGATCGACTCGGACGCCCACGCCGCGGAGATCGCGGCCGCCACCGCATCGCCGGAACTGGTCGCCGGATCGGTCGGAGAGTACGCGCGGATCCTGCTCAAGCGCATCCGCAGTGGCGAAAGCGGCGCGCTGCCGGTCATCGTCGGCCTCGTCGTGATCGTGCTGATCTTCCAGCTCAAGAACTCGCTGTTCCTGTCCGCGGGCAACCTGGTCAACCTGATGACCCAGGCGGCCTTCATTGTGACGCTGGGCATGGCCGAGGTCTTCGTCCTGCTGCTCGGCGAGATCGACCTCGCCGCCGGGTACACGGCGGCCTGCGGAGCGGTCATCGCACTCTGGATGCTCGCGGCAGGCAATCCCTGGTGGCTGGCCGTTATCGCGGCTCTGGCGGCGACCGCCGCCTACGGGGCGCTGCAGGGCGTGATCATCACCAGGCTCCGATTGCCCTCGTTCGTGGTCACGCTGGCCGGCTATCTCGGCCTGTCCGGCCTGCTGCTGTTCCTGATCGCCTCGGCCGGCCCGCATGGTCTCGGCGGCGTCATCAACCTCAACAGCAACGTCATCAACGACATCGAGAACGGCAGCCTCAGCGCCACCGCCAGCTGGATCGTGATGATCGCGCTCGTGCTGGTGGCCGGCCTGATGCTGTTCCTGAAGGACCGCCGGCGGCGGGTCAGCGGCCTCGTAGCCCCGCCGCTGAGTATCACGCTGCTCAAGGTCGCGGTCATCGCGATCGCCGGCGTGGTCGTGGTGCTGGTGGCCAACACCAATCGCGGGGTCGGCCTGACCGTCCAGCGTGGCCTGCCCTGGGTGGTGCTGGTCGTGCTCGCCGTCCTGGTGGGATACGGCGTGCTGCTCGGCCGGACCAAGTTCGGACGCTACATCTACGCGATCGGCGGCAACGCCGAGGCCGCCCGGCGAGCCGGTGTCAACACCAACCGGATCCGCGTGGGCGCGTTCGCGCTGTGCGGCCTGACCGCGGGTATCACGGGGATCATTTACGCGTCCTACCTCGGCTCCATCTCCAGCAACGTCAACGGCGGGCAGAACGTCCTGTACGCCGTGGCGGCCGCGGTCATCGGCGGGACAAGCCTGTTCGGCGGCCGGGGCAAAATGATGGACGCCCTGCTGGGCGGCCTGGTCGTCGGCGTGATCTATAACGGCCTGCTGCTCCTGGGCCTGAGCGCGTCGGCGCAGCTGATGTGGACGGCTCTGGTCCTGATCGGGGCCGTGACGATTGACGCCCTGACCCGCCGCGGACGCGGCACGGTCTGAACCTAGGGATCGCAGCTCCGGGTACGGTGCCCTCGCCGCGGGCACCGTGCCCGGCATGCCTGCAGACACCTGTCTTGCTGGTCTCCTGACCTGTTCGCGGTGCTGCCGCTCGCGTCCGGGCTTGTCCCGGAAGATCCCGGTTGCCCGGCGGAATAGGGTCCATGGCAGACTGGTTACCCAGATAGCGTGCTCCGGGGTCGGTGAAACTCCGAGCCGGCGGTGACAGTCCGCGACCCAGCCGAGACCATCGGCTGGCTGACCCGGTGGAATTCCGGGACCGACGGTTAAAGTCCGGATGGGAGGCAGCACGCGCGCGGCCAAGGGCCTGCCCCGTTTTGCGGGGGTCCCTTCAGCGTCGCGCTGCGCTCTCGCGCATCCCCGGAGCCTGTGAGACAGGAAGGCTCCGGAGGAGGTAAGGGTGTTCACCGGAATCGTGGAAGAGCTGGGCGAGGTCGTCGCGCTGGAACGCGCCGCCGAGCCGGCCCGGCTCACCGTGCGGGGACCAGAGGTCACCACAGACGCCAGGCAGGGCGACTCGATCGCCATCAACGGCGTCTGCCTGACGGTCACCAGCACCAGCGACGGGCAGTTCAGCGCGGACGTGATGGGGGAGACCCTGGACCGCTCCAGCCTGGGTGCCCTGGCCTCCGGCGCGCCCGTCAACCTGGAGCGGCCCATGCGCCCGGATGGCCGCCTGGGCGGTCACATCGTGCAGGGCCATGTCGACGGCACCGGTGTCATCGTCGCCCGGCGGCCGGAGGACGGCTGGGAGGTCGTGCGGATCTCGCTGCCGCCGGAGCTGGCCCGCTACGTGATCCAGAAGGGATCCGTGGCGGTCGATGGCGTGAGCCTGACCGTCTCGGCGCTCAGCGCGCCCGGCGCGCCCGAGGAGCCCTGGTTCGAGGTCAGCCTGATCCCGGAGACCCTGCGCCGGACCACGCTCGGCCGTCGGCAGCCAGGAGAGCTGGTCAACCTGGAAGTCGACATGATCGCCAAGTACGTGGAGCGACTGCTGGCCGGGAGGGCGCTGTGAACATGAAGGCTGCTGTGAATACGGAGGCTGCTGTGAATGACGCCGTGACCGAGGCTGTCCCGACCGAGACTGTCCCGACCGAGACCGCCGCGACCGAGGTCCCGCTGGACAGCGTCGAGCGGGCGGTGGCCGACATCGCCGCCGGCCGGGCGGTGATCGTCGTGGACGACGCCAGCCGGGAGAACGAGGGCGACATCATCTTCGCGGCCAGCAAGGCCACCACCGAGCTGCTGGCCTTCACCATCCGCTACGCCCGCGGCCTGATCTGCGTGCCCATGCTCGGCAAGGACCTGGACCGGCTCCAGGTGCCCCCCATGACCTCCGACAACCAGGAGCACATGGGCACGGCCTTCACCATCAGCGTGGACGCCCGGCACGGCATCACCACCGGCATCTCCGCCGCCGACCGGGCCCGGACGATCCGCACGCTGGCCGACTCGGCCACCGAGCCCTACGAGGTCGTGCGGCCGGGCCACGTGTTCCCGCTGCGCTACACCGAGGGCGGGGTGCTGCGCCGCCCCGGCCACACCGAGGCCGCCGTGGACCTGGCCCGGCTGGCCGGCCTGACCCCCGCCGGGGTGGTGGCCGAGATCGTCAACGACGACGGCACCATGGCCCGGCTGCCCCAGCTGCGCGCCTTCGCCGACCAGCACGGACTGGCACTGATCACCATCGCCCAGCTCATTGAGCACCGCCGCCGGACCGAGCGGATGGTCAGGCGGGTCGCGGAAACCAGGATCCCGAACAACCACGGTGAGTGGCGCGCGCTCGGCTACCTGAACTCGGTCGACAGTACCGAGCACCTGGCCCTGGTCCTGGGTGACCTGGACGCGCCGGGCGAGGACGTGCTGGTCCGGATGCATTCCGAGTGCCTGACCGGCGACGTGTTCGGCTCTGGCCGCTGCGACTGCGGCAAGCAGCTCGAAGCGGCCATGGCGGCCATCGCGGCCGAGGGCCGGGGCATCGTGCTCTACCTGCGCGGCCACGAGGGCCGTGGCATCGGGCTGCTCAGCAAGCTGCGCGCCTACCAGCTCCAGGACGGCGGCGCCGACACCGTGGACGCCAACCTGGATCTCGGCCTGCCCGTCGACGCCCGCGACTACTCCACTGGCGCGCAGATCCTGGCCGACCTGGGCGTCAGCTCGCTGCGGCTGCTGACCAACAACCCGGCCAAGGTCCAGGGCCTGTCCAGCTTCGGCATCAAGGTGACCGGCCGCGTCGGGCTGCCCGTCGAGGCCACGCCCGACAACCTGCGCTACCTGATCACCAAGCGGGACCGGCTGGGCCATCAGCTCGAGGGCCTGACGGTGCCGCCCGAGTCAGCTGACTCAGAGCCCGCCGCCAACGGGCTGGCGGACACCGGGCTGGCGGACAACGGGCTGGCAAACACCGCGCTGGCGGACACCGGGGCCGCGCTGAGCGCGGCTAAGGTCCTGTGAGCGGGGCCGGCCGGCCCGACGGGCCCGTGGTGGCGGCGGCCGGGCTGAGCCTGGCCATCGCCGCCACCCGCTGGCACGCCGAGGTCACCGACGTCCTGGTCGACCGGGCCGTGGCCGCCGCGCACGCGTGCGGCGTGCCCGACCCGCTGGTGGTCCGGGTCCCCGGCGCCGTCGAGCTGCCCGTCGTAGCGGCCGAACTGGCCCGGCGCCACGACGCCGTGGCCTGCCTGGGCGCGGTCATCCGCGGCGGCACGCCGCACTTCGAGTACGTCTGCGACGCGGTGACCTACGGCCTGGCCCGGGTGGCGCTTGACACCTCCACCCCGGTCGGCAACGGCGTCCTGACCTGTAACGACCTCAAGCAGGCGGTAGAACGCAGCGGGATCGAGGGCAGCAGCGAGGACAAGGGCTGGGACGCGGTCCTGGCCGCCCTGGAGACCGCTCTGGTCCTGCGCTCCCTGCGCACCAGCTAACAACGCAGCCAGATCCGCATCAGTCGATTAGCGGGGCCAGGCCAGGACCGGGCCGCGGGCGTGGACCAGCACGTCGGCGCCCGGAGGGAGCGACGGACCGCCCGCGATGCGGACGATGATCTCCGGCACTCCGACGGCAGCCCCGGGCCGGACCCGAAGCACCGCGTCGTGCCCGTAGTACTCGCAGGCGACAACCCGCCCGGCCACCCCGGACTCCGAGGCGCCGTTGGCCCCCGCCCGCTCCCGGACCTCCAGCTGCTCGGGCCGCACCAGCACCGTGACCGCGCCTGACGCCACCTCGGCCCCGGGCCCCGCCCCGCCCCCGGCCTCCGCAGCGAGCGACAGGTCACCGAAGATCGTGTGCACCCCGCTGCCCGTCAGCTGCCCGTCCAGCAGGTTCGCGTCGCCGATGAACCGGGCCAGCTGCGGGTCGGCCGGCCGGATGTACAGGTCCTGCGGCGCCGCGCACTGGGCGATCCGGCCGCCGCGCAGCACCGCGACCCGGTCGGCCATGGACAACGCCTCGTCCTGGTCGTGGGTGACCAGGATGGCCGTGGTCCCGGCGGTCCGGAAGATCTCCTGCACGTCGGACCGGATACTGGCCCGCAGGTGGGCATCCAGCGCCGCGAACGGCTCGTCCAGCAGGATCAGCTCCGGCTCGATGGCCAGCGCCCTGGCCAGGGCGACCCGCTGCTGCTGGCCGCCCGACAGCTGGTGCGGGTAGCGCTTGCCCAGCCCGGCCAGGCCGACGGCCTCCAGGAGCTCGCCGATGCGCGGGCCGCGCCGGGTCTTGGGCAGCAGGCCGAAGCCGACGTTGGCCGCCACGGTCAGGTGCGGGAACAGGCTGCCTTCCTGGGGCACGTAGCCGATCCGGCGCTTCTCGGGCGGCACGTGCTTGCCCGGCCCGTCCACGATCCACGGGCCGATCTGCACGGTCCCGGCGTCGGCCTGCTCGAACCCGGCCAGCACGCGCAGCAGCGTGGTCTTGCCGCTGCCGGACGGGCCCAGGATCGCGGTCAGCGACCCGGCCGGCACGGTCAGGTCAAGCCCGGCCAGGACGGCGTGGGCGCCGAAGGCCTTGTGCAGCCCCTGCACGGTCAGCTCGGTCACGTGGTCTTCCTCGCGCTAGCGGAGCGGTCGAAGAACCGGCCCAGCACGTAGCTCGGCACGGCCGCAATGGCGATCATGACCAGCGCGAACGGCGCGGCCTGAGCGTAAGAGCCGTCGGTCTCGTACTGCCAGAACTGGGTGGCCAGCGTCTGCATTCCCGTGGGGATCAGCAGCAGCGTGGCGGTCAGCTCAGTGACGACCGACAGGAAGACCAGGCAGAAGGCGGCGGCCAGGCCAGGGCCGGCCAGCCGCAGGGTGACCCGGCGCAGCGTCGCGAGCCGGCCCAGGCCCAGCGAGCGGGACATCTCGTCCAGGCTGGCCGGGGCCCGGGCGATGGCGGCCTTCACCCCGGTCAGGGCGAGCGGGAAGAACATGATCGCGTAGCAGATCACCAGCAGCGGCGCGGTCTGGTAGCCGGCCCCGGCCGCGTAGCGCTCGGTGAAGTAGGCCAGCGAGAAGCCGATGACCACGCCGGGCATGGCCAGCACCAGGTAGGTGCTGCGCTCCAGGAAGTGCCGGACCCGGCTGGTGTGCCGGATGGCCAGCAGCGCGACGGGCAGCGCGGCCACAGTGTCGATGACCCCGGCCGACACTCCGTAGGCGGCGGTGTGCCACGCCGCGTTCAGCATGGAGACGCTGCCGCCGGACACCGACGCGGCGCCGCCCGCGAAGATCCAGTAGATGCCCGAGGCCACCGGGACGCCCAGCGCCAGCAGGACCAGCGCGGTGACCGCGGCCACGGCGGGCCAGGTGGCCCGGCCCAGCCGCAGCGGCGGGCTGGCCCGCTGTGCCCCGGCGCCCAGCCGGGCCGTCTGGCCGCGCCCGCGGGCCAGGCCCTCCCCGGCCAGCACCAGCAGGCTGAGCACCACCAGGACCAGGGACAGCGCGCAGGCGGCGGGCACGCTGAACGACAGGTTGAACTCGGTGAAGATCTCGGTGGTGAAGGTCTGGAAGCCCAGCAGCTCGAACGCGCCGTACTCGGCCAGCAGCACCAGCGCGACCAGCAGGCAGCCGCCCAGGATGGCGCCGCGGGCCTGACCCAGGGTGATCCGCACGAAGGTGCGCAGCCGCCCCACGCCCAGGCTCCGGGACACCTCTTCCTGGCTCGGGTCGGCGGCCCGCAGGCTGGCCGCCACCGGCAGGTAGACCAGCGGGTACACGGCCAGCGTCATGACCAGGACCGCGCCGCGGAAGCCGTGCACCCAGTTCCACAGCGAGGCCCAGCCGAAGCTGACCACGAAGTCCGGGATGGCCAGCGGGACGACCAGCAGGACGGCCCAGATCCGCCGGCCGGGCAGCGTGGTCCGCTCCACCAGCCAGGCCGCGCCGGTGCCGATGATCGCGCACAGCACGGTGACCGCGACGGTGAGCCGCACGGTGTTCCACAGCAGCTCCGCGGTCAGCGGCCGGACGATGAGATCGATGACGTGGCTCAGGCCGGCCCCGCTGGCCTCGATGAGCAGGAAGACCAGCGGCACCGCCAGCGCCAGGGCCACCGCCGCGCTGAGCGTGATCAGCACGAACGGCGGCCGGGCCCGGCGCGGCTGGACTGGCCCCGCCGCTGGCGGGGCCGCGCTGGCCAGGTCCTGGGCGGTCATCGCCGGGTCATCACAATCGCCTGGTCATCAGAGCAGCCCGGCCTGGCGCATCAGGTCGATGGCCGTGGTGCCGGTGCCCAGCTGGGCGATCGTGATCGGGTAGGGCCGGAGCTGGCTGAACGGCGTCTCGGGCGCCTTGGTCGTGACCCCCGAGGCCAGCGGGTACTCGAAGCTGATCGACTCGCTGGCGCCGAAGCCGGGGGTTCCGATGATCTCCTGCGCCTTCCGGCTGACCAGGAAGGCCAGGAACTTCTGGGCCTCGGCCTGGTGCTTGCTCGACTTGAGCACCGCCGCCCCGGACACGTCGATGACGTAGCCGGGGTCGCCGGGCGCGAAGTGGGTGATCAGCGAGTGCATCTTGGCCGCGCCGTCCTCCGCTCGCATCCGGTACCAGTAGTACTCATTTATCACGCCAAAGGCGACGGCTCCCTGGTTGACCTCGGACGCGATCGTCTCGTTATCCGGATAGATGTGCCCGGACGCGTTGGACTTGATCGCCGACAGCCACTTGAGCGTGGCGGCCTTTCCGTAGGCGCGATCATAGGCGGTGACGATGGGCTGGAAGTCGGTCTCCTGCGGCGCCAGGGCCAGCTTGCCCTTGAACTGGGGATCGGCCAGCTGGCTGATCCTGGTCGGCAGCTGGCTCGCCTTGATCAGGCGGGGGTTGTACACCAGCACGCTGACCCGGCCCGAGATACCCACCCAGTCGCCCTGGGGCGAGCTGTACTTCAGCCGGCGAGCGGCTCAGCGTGGCCGGGTTCACCTTGGCCAGCAGGCCCTTGTCCTGGAGGCTCTCCAGCGGCGGCGTGTTCTCAGTCAGGAACAGGTCGGCGGGGGAGTTCGGCCCCTCGGTCGCGATCTGGTTGGCCAGCGCGTCCTCGTCGTCGTTGCGGATCGCGACCTGGATCCCGGTCTGCTTCTCGAACGCCGTGACCAGGTTCTGCGCCGTCTGCACGTGCTGTCCGTTGTACAGGGTCAGCGTGGCCGAGCCGCTCGGGTCACTGCTGCCGCAGGCGGCCAGCGCGCCGCAGGCCACCAGCACCGCCGCCGCCGGCCCCAGCCACCGCCCCGCGGCGGCCTCATGACGCCGCCCCCGGGCAGATCCGGTTGATCTTCTTGCTGGCCGCCGCGACGGCCGAGGTGGCCGCGTCGCTGCGGCCCTGGCTGGCGAACAGCTGGCGGTAGGCCGCGTCGAGGCGGCTGAGCGCCGCCCGGAAGGCCTTGTCCGGGGTCTTGATGTGGCGCAGCGGCAGGATCTGCGCCTCCGCATAGCCCGCCGGGTCGGCGTCGGGATCGGGGCCGTCCGAGAGCACCGCGCTGACCTGCGCGCAGGCCCGCCTGACCGCGGCCACGTTGGTCGCCGGGCCGCCGCAGGCGGCGAGCAGCATCACCAGGGTCAGGCCGGGTGCCAGGGCCAGCACCGGTAGCTGGCGGGACCTCCGCCTCGGCCAGGAGCCTGCTGTGATCATGCCGTCCCTTCCCGCGCGAATAAGTTCCTCGAAGGCGAGGATAACTAAGGCTTACCTAACAGGGAATAACTTAGGCTAACCTAACCGCCTGGCGATCGGCCGGCCGGGCCGGAGATTGTGACGCACCTCATTCCGGCTGCCCCAAGATCGCCAGTACATGCAGATCGGCCCCTGGCCACGTACGCTGGACGGGGAGGTGATCGTCAGTGCGGGACATTCTGGACATGATGTCGAAGTGGTGGGCAGCTGACGAGTCCTTCGGCCTGGCCACGGTAGTCAGCACGTTCAGCAGCGCGCCCCGCGAGCCCGGTGCGGCCATGGCTGTTTCCGGTGCGGGCGAGGTCGTCGGCAGCGTGTCCGGCGGCTGCGTGGAGGGCGCCGTCTACGAGCTGGCCGGCGAGGTCACGGCCTCCGGCCAGCCGGTGCTGCAGCGCTACGGGATCAGCGACGACACCGCCTTCTCCGTGGGCCTGACCTGCGGCGGCATCATCGACATCTTCGTCCAGCCGGTCAGCAAGCAGACCTTCCCCGAGTTCGGGGAGATCGCCGACGCGGTCGCCGCCGGGATCCCGGTCGCCGCCGCCACCGTGATCAGCGGGCCCGGCCAGGTCGGCGCCCGGCGGATCATCTGGGCCGACGGCGACGACCGCCCGCGGGAGTCAGCCGGATCGCTGGGCTCCGGCGACCGGCTGGACCAGGCCGTGGACGACGATGCGCGCGGGATGCTGGCCCAGGGCCTGACCGGGGTTCGCCGCTACGGCCCCGACGGCGAGCGCCGCCGCGACGAGCTGGGCATCTTCGTGCAGTCGTTCACCCCGCCGCCGCAGATGCTGGTCTTCGGCGCCATCGACTTCGCCGCCGCGGTAGCCAGGGCGGGCAAGTTCCTCGGCTACCGGGTCACCGTCTGCGACGCCCGGCCGGTCTTCGCGACCGCGTCCCGGTTCCCCGACGCCGACGAGGTGGTGACCGACTGGCCGCACCGCTACCTGTCCGGCATCGCCACCGACTCGCGCACCGTGATCTGCGTGCTGACCCACGACCCCAAGTTCGACGTGCCGCTGCTGGAGGTGGCCCTGCGCCGCCCGGCCGCCTACATCGGCGCCATGGGCAGCCGGCGGACCCACGAGGACCGGCTGGCCCGGCTGCGCGAGGCGGGCATGACCTCCGGCGAGCTGGCCCGGCTCCGCTCGCCCATCGGGCTGGACCTGGGGGCGCGCACCCCGGAGGAGACCGCCGTGGCCATCGCCGCCGAGCTGATCCAGCTCCGCTGGGGTGGCTCCGGCCAGCCGCTGACCGCCACCACCGGCCGGATCCACCACGAGCGCCTGACCGAGGGCCTGGCCCGCTGACCGCTTGCTACACGGGGTGCTCGGTGAACGCGCCGCAGTGCTGGAAGCCGAGCCGCCGGTAGAGCGGCTCGCCCAGCTCCGAGGCCTGGAGCACGGCGGTGGCCGCGCCCAGCCGGGCCGCCGTGCGCAGTGCCGCCCTGGTGATCGCCGTGCCGTAGCCGCGCCGCTGGTGCGCCGGCAGCGTGCTGATGTTGTACAGGCCCGCCACGCCCGCGTGCGCGAACACCTCGGCCGTGCAGGCCGGCCAGCCGTCCCGGTAGCCGACCAGGTAGTGAGCCCGGCTCGCCGCGGCCAGTGCCGGGCCCCGGGCCGCGGCGAAGAAGTCGCACACCGTCAGCGCGGGCGGACTCCAGTTGGCCGCCAGCACCGCGGCGAAGTCGGCCAGTTCCTCGCCCGTGCCGACCAGCCGGATCTCCAGGTCGGCCGGGCCCGGCGGCGCGCCGTCCAGCCCGCCCAGGCCGTCCAGCCCGCCCAGCTCGGCCAGCGTGGCCCGCATGGCCGGCTCCGCGGCGACCGCCGGCAGGCCCGCCCGGCCCAGCCGCGCCGCCAGGTCGGGCGGGGTGGAGGCCGGGCCGGCCCACCAGGTGAACGGCCGCGCGGTCGCGGCCACGGCCGCCTCCGTCCGGGCGATCCTGGTGTCGGCCGTGGCCGTCGTGAACCGCGCCCCGGCCACCACGTTGAACGTGTCGTCGGCCAGCCCGCTGTCCGCCACGACCAGGTCATCGGCCGGCCACACCGTCATGCCCGGCACCTGGCGGTGCAGGTGGCACGCGTGCTCGGCGAAGTTCTCCTCAATCCGGGCCAGCAGGCCGTCCTCGGGCACCCCCTGCATCGCGCGCCGCCTAGCTGGCCAGGCCCGACAGCGCAGCGGCGACCGGCTGGCGGCCACGGACCAAGATGACAAACAGGTCGCCGCTGAGGTCGGCCACGAACGTGCACAGGGTCGCCGCGGTGCTGGCCGGGCCGGGCTCGGCTCGCACGCCTAGCGGTGGGACGGCGCCGGTCAGGATTGCGGTGAACCACGCGGCGTCGGGCTCGCCCGCCGGCTCGGTCAGCGCCTGGAGCACCGCGCCGCGGGTCAGGCTGGTCCCCGGCGTTCTGCCCTCGGCGCCAGCCACGAACCGGCCGTGGTTCGTGTGCCAGCCCAGCGGCCCGTCCGCCCCGCCGCCGACCTCGCGCCAGGCGAACTGGCCCGCCACCGACTCCGCGATGACCACCCGCCCCGTCCGGTCGCCGATGGTGTAGCTGAACCCGCCGGCCGTCGGATGGTCGCGCAGGTAGTCGAGGGCCTGGCCGACCGTGGCCGCGGCCGCCGGCAGCCCGCGGGCCACGAAGTGCCGTCCCGGCCGGCCGGCGGCCGGAGCGGCGACGGTCAGGTGGTCGATGCTCCACGTCAGCCCGGACTCGGTGACCGCGATGGTGCTGCTGGGCAGGAAGCCCGGCTTCCAGAACGCGGTGACCGCGGGCTGGCCGTCCAGGGCCAGCGTCAGCAGCGCGCAGCGGCCCTCGAAGAACGCCGCGTCGTCCTCATTGTGCGCGATGAACGACCGCGCCCGCCGCCAGGCCAGGTCGCTGCACCCGGCCCCGTCGATCCGCGCCGGGCGGCGGCCGCCCGTCCGGCGGTACGGCGCCCATGTCGCCGCGGCAGTTCAGCAGCACCAGGTCGTCCAGCGCCACTCCGGCCCCGCCGGCCATCGCGGCCAGCTCAGCCCACGGGCCGGGGCATTCGGCCTGGCTGGCCCGGGCCGCGGCGGCCAGCCAGCCCCGGCCCGGCTCGGCGGCGGCGTGCCGGCGCAGCTCGGCCCGCCCGTCCCAGTCGCTCAGCACGGCGCCGATGTCCGCCCGGGCATGCTCGCCCAGGGCCCGGAACGCCGCCTGGGCTGAGCCCTCGACCCGGATCCACCGCAGGCCGCCGAGCTCCTGCTCGGTCAGGCTCACCTGTCCCACAGGTACCTCGCACCCCGCGGCCTCCGCCGCTCAGCCGCCACGGCGGGCCACCCGGTCGTGGGTGTCCCGTTACCTACCCTAGGAGGTAGGTAACGGGACACCCACAGTTGATCATGAACGGGAGCTGGTGGCTGGAGTCTGTTAGCGGGGCTGGTGGGGCTGGTGGGCCCGCGGGCCGGGCCGGGCGGGCGGCGGCGGGCGTGGCTGAGGAGCCCGCGGGCCGGGCTGGGCGCGCATAGGCTCACTGCATGACCCAGGTGGCGGGGATCTTGCTGGCGGCGGGGCAGGGGAGCCGGATCGGGCAGCCCAAGGCCCTGATCGATGTCGGCGGCGTGCCGCTGGCTGCCCGCGGCGTCGCGCTGCTGCACGATGGCGGGGCCAGCCCGGTCATCGTGGTCACCGGCGCCACCGCCGTCGACCTGCCCGGCGTGATCACCGTGCACAACCCGGACTGGCCCACCGGCATGGGCTCCTCGCTGCGGGCCGGCCTGGCCACGGTGCCCGGGCAGTGTTCGGCTGCGGTCATTGCGCTGGTTGACCAGCCGCTGGTCGGCCCGGAGTCGGTGCGGCGGCTGATCGCCGCCTACCAGGCCGGGGCGAGCGTCGCGGTGGCCGCCTACGCCGGCCGGCCGCGCAACCCGGTGCTGCTGGGCCGCGAGCACTGGCCCGAGGTCATGGCGCTGGCCACCGGCGACGCCGGCGCCCGGACGTTCCTGCGCGCCCGCCCGGAGCTGGTCACGCTGGTGGAGTGCGGCGACACCGGACGGCCCGACGACATCGACACCCGCGCCGACCTGGATCGGGTCGCGGGACTGATGGGCGCCGCGGTCAGCGACGACGGTGTCGCAAACCACGGTGTCACAAACCACGGTGTCACAGACTACGGAGCCGGATTCCCCAGTGATGCGTGACCCGCTCACCTGGCGCCAGCGTGATCAGGTCGGTGCCGCTCACCAGGGCATTCGGCGGGCAGGTCATGGGCTCGATGGCCAGCGCCCGCCGCCGCCGCTCCGGGGCCAGCGCGTCGCCGGTGAACACCTGGAGCCAGGAGTAGCCGGGCCCGGCCCAGAACTCCAGCTCGGTCCCGGGCCCGGCCAGCCGGGCCCGGGCGCGGCCGTCGGCGTCGGCGGTCAGCCCGGTGAAGGCGTGGTCCAGGCGGGTGCTGCCGATGGCCCGGCGGGCCCGGAAGTCGAACTCGGTCCCGGCTACGTCGGCGGGCCCGCCGACCGGGATGCCGCGGTCGTCGGCGGCCAGCCATTGCGCCGCGGGCAGCTCCAGCTCGCACTCGTCCACCAGCGGCGTGCCCGCGGTCAGGTAGGGGTGGCAGCCAGTCCCGTACGGCGCCGCCGCGGAGCCGGCGTTGGCCGCCGACACCGACACCTCCAGGCCGTCGTCGGCCGACAGCTGGTACCGCGCCGTGAGCTCCACGCAGAACGGGTAGCCGGGCTGGCCGTAGAGCACGTGCCGCAGCTCGATGAGGCTGGCTTCCTGCGCGGCCGGCTGCCAGTTGTGCCAGCGGGTCAGGCCGTGGATGGCGTTGCCCGCGGCGGGCTCGCTCAGGTCCAGCTGGTGGGCCACGCCGCCGAAGGAGTAGCGGCCGCCGTCGACCCGGTTGGGCCACGGCGCCAGCAGCTGGCCCGCCCCGGCCGGCGGCATCTCGTCGGCCTCGTACTCGACGATGGCGGGCCGGCCCCGGTAGTTCAGCCGCCGCAGGCCCGCGCCCAGCTCGGTGATCGTGGCGTGGTACTCACCCGCCGTGATGTCGTGCTGCGCGCCGGTCAGGTTTAATCCGGACGGCTGGGTCATGGATCTCCTTCGCGTCTCAACATGGCCGCGCCATCCGGCTGGCCGTGACCAGCGGAAGTATGTGCCGACGGGGCTGCTTGGGGAGCGGGGGACCTTCAGCCCCGCCGGCACTTGCACCCTAGCTGTCCCTGAAGACCCCCGGTGCCCACTTCAGCAACACTGCCATTAGTTGTAAGGACTCGGCGCGCAGGAGGCAAATACGTGACCGGACCGCTGGATGATGTCGTCGTCATCGACCTGACCAGGGCACTCGCCGGCCCCCACGCCACGATGCTGCTCGCCGACCTCGGCGCGCGGGTCATCAAGCTGGAGCACCCCGAGCACGGCGACGAGTCGCGGCAGTGGGGCCCCCCGTTCGCCGATCCGGTGCCGGCCGCGGCCGGGGCGGACCCGGTCGGCACCTACTACCTGTCCTGCAATCGCAACAAGGAGTCGGTGACCTGTGACCTGCGCAGCGACGCGGGCCGCGAGCTGCTGACCCGGCTGGCCCGCCGGGGCGACGTGCTGGTGGAGAACTTCCGGCCCGGCGTGCTGGACCGGCTGGGCTTCAGCGTCGAGCGGCTGCACGAGCTGAACCCGCGGCTGGTCATCTGCTCCATCACCGGGTTCGGGCACGACGGGCCGGAGGGCGGCCGGCCAGGCTATGACCAGATCGTGCAGGGCGAGGCCGGGCTGATGAGCGTGACCGGGCCCGACCCGGCCCACCCGGTCAAGTCCGGCCTGTCGGTGGCCGACATCATGGCCGGGGCCAACGCCGCGCTGGGCATCGTGGCCGCGCTGCACGAGCGGGCCCGCACCGGGGCGGGCCGGGTGGTCCGCACCTCGCTGCTGGCCTCGATGGTCAGCGCGCACGCCTTCCAGGGCACTCGCTGGACGGTGGCCAGGGAGGTGCCGGCCGCGGCCGGGAACCACCACCCGGCCATCGCCCCCTACGGGACCTACACCTGCCGAGACGGGATGATCCAGGTCGCGGTGGCCAATGATCAGCAGTGGCGCCGGTTCGCGCCGATCGTGGGCATCGACCCCGATGCGCCTAGTTATAGAAGAAATGAAGACCGGGTGGGTCACCGGGCGGAGCTCACGGCGGTGATCGAGGCGGCGCTCTCGGTGGCGGACCGGGCCTACTGGCTGCCGCTGCTGGCCGAGGCGGGCGTGCCGGCCGGGTCCATCCGGCGGATCGACGAGGTGTACGAGTGGGCGCAGACCCGGTCCCAGGGGCTGGTCATCTCGGTCGATCATCCGCTGCTGGGGGAGATCGAGCTGCCGGGGCCGGTGCTGCGCTTTGACGGCCAGCCGCCGCGGGAGCACGCGGCGCCGCCGCTGCTGGGCCAGCACGACGGGGCGGTCCGGTCCTGGCTGGACGAGGGGGAGGACGGGCCATAAGCCGGACATAAACGGACGGACAGCCGGCCCCGGATGGCGCTGGCTGCCCGTCCGCCCCGGGTGCGCTAGTGCTCGAACACGACGATGGTCATCCAGGTCTGGAACCCGACGACGCCGTCAACGCGCAGGTGGGAGCCGCGCTGGAAGGCCAGCACCACCCGCAGTGTCGGGAGTCCGAAGAACCCGGTGACTCGCTGGAACCTGAACCCGTACGCGAACCGCATGCTGTGCTGGACCGCGCGCACGGCCGGTCCCGCGCTGCCGCGCCGGACGGTCGTGATCAGCCGGTTCCAGGTCGAGGCGCCGACGATGCCGTCGGGCCGCAGGCCGCGGCTGCGCTGGAAGGCGCGCACGGCCGCCGTGGTCGCCCGGCCGTACCGGCCGTCCGCGAACACCCGGAGCCTGCGCTGCTGGAGCAGGTACTGGATGGTGAACACCCGCTCGCCGACGGCACCCGGCCGCACGGTCGGCCACCTGAGGGCCGTCGAGTAGATGTGACTCTGCGGTGCCGAGGTAGCCGCGCCGGATGGTGCGGCGGTCACCAGCGTCGCCGTGGTGGCGACGGCTAGCAGACCTACTACGCCGACGGTAATCCGGCGCATGACTGAACGCATAAATCCTCCTTCTGGCCGCCCGCACGCGCCGATGGCGCATGCTCTGGTCCCCGGGACCGCGTACCTGGCTCGGTTCCCCCCCGGAGCGCACAGTACGGAATGCCTGGCAATACTCATCAAACGTAAATTCGCGCTTCTTTGAGCGTCAAGGCTGCTTCAAATGAGGTGCCCTGAATGCTTGTTTGATCAGGACGGCTGATGAGATGTTTAAGCGTGCGGGTGCCCGTAATGGCGCGGATCCAGGGCCGCTGGCTCGGCTATGCCTTAGCCAGGCGGCCTTGCCGGAGTAAGTGACTAAGCGGCCCGCTCGCCGACATAGGTGGCGAATACCACCGTGTTTCCCAGGTAATGTCCCGTGCGCGGATCGAACACTCCGCCGCAGGTGACCAGGCGCAACGTCGGCCAGCTGGTGTATCCGTAGACCCTGGCCGTGGGGAAGGCGTCCTTCGGGTACAGCGCCACCGAGTAGGCCTCGAATATTGCCGTCCGACCGCTGCGCAGGTGGACGTAAATCCTATTTCCCGGTCGCATATCACCCAGGTAGTAAAAGACCGCCGGACCAACCCCGGCGGCATCGACATGGCCCACTATGACCGATGCGCCCCGCGATCCGGGGGCGGGCCCGTGGTCGAACCAGCCGGTCACGAACGGGGTCTTTAGCGAGGGCACGGCCACGCTCTGGCTCCGCCCGAAGCCGAGCGGGGTAACCCGGGCCCGGACCTTGATCGCCGGGATATCCAGGCTGACCGGGGCGGACCGGGGCAGGCGGTGGCGGACCTGCTCGGAGCTGAGCCGGGGCGGGTCCGGCCGGGCGGCCCAGGCGGGCGGAACGGGCGGCGGCGACCAGCGCAGCGTGTCGTGGCCGCTGACGGCGATCACCACCCCGGCCGCGATCAGCAGCAGGGCCGACAGGTTGAGCCAGGAGATGCCGCGCCGACGGGCGTAGACCCGCATCATTTCCCCCGCACCGCCAGCGACCCGTCGCTGGTGTGATTACCCCAGTGCCGGCCGGGCTAAGCGCGGGCGGGGGAGGGCCGGCTAGCGGTGCAGCAGCGGCTCGCCGAGCCCGGCCAGCGGGTCCCGCGGATGGGCCGGGACCGAGGCACGCGCGGTCTGCCCGGGCACCAGAACCCCGGTGCGGACGGCGTCCGCGGCCAGCACGCCGAACAGGTAGAAGCAGGCCGACTCCTCGTCGGAGAACACCCGGACCTCGTGCCGCGAGCCGCCTGCCGAGGTGAAGACCTCGAACCCGTCGGCCGTCTCCAGCAGGCACATCGCCCCGTCGACCTCCTCACCCACGGAGTAGGTGCTGGCCGGGATCGCGGCCAGGCTGGCCAGCTCGCCGAAGATCCGCTCGGTGGCCATCCGCCGCTTGGCCGACCGCCGCCGCCGGGGCGACTCGGCGGTGGCGCTGGCCGGGTTGTTCGGGCCGCTCGCCCGGGTCGGGCCGGGCGAGACGGGCGTGGCCGTCGGCGCGGCGGTGTTCAGCGGCCTGGCCGGTGGCGGCGCCTGGCGCGGGATGCCGGCCGGGGTGGGCGGCGCGGCTGGGATCGGCGGCGCCGGCCGAGATGGGCGGCGCGGCCGGGTCGGCCAGAACGGTGCCGGTGCCCGGCGACATCGGACTCGCCTGCGGGATAGCCGCGCCGGGCGGAATCGGCGTTCCGGCCGGAAAGTCCCTGGCGGGCGCGAAGTCCCGGGTCGGCGACAGCGGGCCGCCGGCCGGTCCGGGCCGGAAGGCGGACTTGGCCGCAGCGTCCTCGCCACCGGAGATGGACGGCCGGCGGGTGTACGACGGGGTCGCCGGGCCCAGCCGATCGCGGTCCGGGGACACTGCGGGCAGGTCGGCCGTCACAGGCGCGGCGTGCAGCAGGCTGGCCGCGTCACTGGTCCCGGGCGCAAGGCTGGTCCTGGTCGCCAGGCTGGTCCTGGTCGCCGGACTGGCCTGCGCGCCGGTGCCGTTTCGTGCGGCGGCCGGATCCGGCCGCTCAGGCTCCAGCAGCGCGGGGCCATTCGGCAGCGCAGCGCCCGCCGGAGGCGTGAGCCTTACGGCGGCCCGGTCGGCCCCTCGCGCGGGGCCGCTGAGTGAGGCCGGTCCGCTGAGCTGGCTCTGGCCGCTGACGTCAGCCGGTCGGCTGGCTGGGTCCGGCGCGCTGGCCGGGCTCGGTCCGCTGGCCGGGCTCGGACGATCGAGCGGGCTCGGTCCGCTGCGCGACGTCGGTCCGCTGAGCGGGTTCGGGTCACTGAGCGGGTCCGGTCCGCTGGGAGAGTTCGGTCCCGTCGGCGGGCCCGGTCGGCTGAACGGGCCCGATCCGCTGCGCGACGTCGGTCCGGTCAGCGAGTCCGTGCTGGAGCGCGGGCTCGGCTGGCTGAGCGGGCCCGGGCCATTGAGCGGGGCCGGTCCGCTGGATGAGATCGGTCCGCCCAGCGGGCCAGGTCCGTTCAGCGGGCCCGGTCCGCTGCGCGACGTGGGTCCGGTCAGCGGATCCGGGCTGGCGAGCGGGCCCCTGGCGTTGAGCGGGCCAGGGCCGGACCGCGAGGTCGTCCCGTTGAGCGGGTCCGGGCTGGCCAGCGGGCCCCGTTCGTTGAGCGGGCCAGGTCCGCCCAGTGAGCCTGATCCAGTACCCGCGCTCCGGCCGTTGAGCGGGCCTGCGTCGTTGAGGGGCCTCGGTCCGGTCAGGGGATCGGGCTGGTCGCGGCGCGAGGCCGCCGAGGCCGCGCGCATCGCTTCGGCCTCCAGCGGCAGCGGTGGCCCCGAGGCGGGCGGCGGCAGGGCCACGCCGTCGGCCGCCGGCGCGCGGCTCGGCTCGGCCATGATCGGGATGTCCGACAGCGTCGGCGGTGCGTAGCTCACGCCGGCCGGCCGCGTCGCCGCGTAGCTCGGTCGCGAGACCGCGCCCGGCTGGCCCGGGTAGTCGGTCCGCTCTTCGACAATCTCCGTGACCTCGTCCCGCGCGGCGACCAGCTCGAAGACCCCGCGGTCGACCTGCCAGTAGCCGAGCTGCTCGGCCCGGTAGCCGTCGTGGCCCAGGAAGCCGATGTGCACCCGGTCGCCGAGATCATCCAGGACGATGCAGTGCTCACCGCGGAACATGCCGACCGGCCGGGACTCCCACACCGCCTGGACGTCCTGGATCGGCAGCTCCTTGCGCCAGTGGCCGGTCGCGGGCTCGAAGCCCAGCTCTTCGGGCGGCGGGCAGGCGGCGAACAGCACGACGTGGCCGTTCGCCGGGCCGATGCCAGCCTCGTAAGGCGCCCCGCGATAGGTCGCCATCAGCCGGTATCGCATCGGTCAGATCCCCCCAGACGGACGAAGCCACACCTGGCCGTCAAAGCGGGCGATGAACTCGGCCCGCCCGGCGCAGATCCGGTAGATCTCGGCCCCGACCGGGACCGGGACAGGATCGGTGAAGAACTCGGGCACAGGGTGCTCGGGGCCTGCCGTGTAGCCGGTCCCGGTGAACGGCGGCTTCATGGCGAAGTCACCGCCGAGCATCACCGAGTAGGGAACCTGGTAGTTCTCGGTCCCCACGGCCCGCCAGCGCAGCAGGTACAACTCCTCCATGTCGGGGCTGAACTCCGAGCCTTCATAGCCTAGGCTCATTGCGCTGTAGAGGTCTCGGGGATCGGTGAACGAGCAGTCAGCGACCCGGTGCACGAACCCCGCGATAATGGACCGCCGGCCGGTCAGGTAGGGCTCCACCATGCGGGGCGGGATCGCCTTGTGCATCAGCGTCCCCGGCTCCACGTCCATGGGCGTCCGATCAACCTGGCGCACGGTGTCCCCTGTGGTCAGACTCTCTTGCAGTCCCATGAGACTCTCATATCGCGAAATGCGTCCTCAACTGCTTCGGCTGACCTCGGTCGTAACGGGCGCAAGGGTATCGTCCCGAACGCCTGCCCACGGACCGCCGCAGGTCGGACAGCATCCGGCTCGCCGCTAGAGTGCTCGTGTGCTTCACGGCAGCGGCAACCCGCGCTTCCGCGACGACGACGGCTCCGCCGACCCGGCCGCGGCGGCCGCGCTCTCGGCGTTCGCGGCCGCCCAGGGCAGCGAGCACACCGCGCTGACCGCACTGGCCCAGGCCCGGCTGCTGGTGCCCGTCGTGGCCGTGCTGTCCGACGACGACACCGGGCAGCCCGGCCCCGCCGCGGGCGGCGAGAAGAACAGCGAGATGGCCATGCCCACGCTGCTCGGCCGCGACGGCCGGGCCGCGATCCCCGTGTTCACCGGCCTGGATGCGCTGGCCCGCTGGCAGCCCTCGGCTCGCCCCGTCCCCGCCGAGGCGACCCAGGTCTGGCAGGCCGCCGTGCAAGATTCCTGCGCCGTGATCATCGATGTCGCCGGCCCCGTGCCCCTGGCCGTCGAAGGCGCCCGCCTAGCCGCCCTGGCCCAGGGCCAGCCCGTCCCGATGCCCTATGAGGACCCAGACGTCCGCGAGGTGGTGGCAGCGCTGGTTGCCCAGGCCGCAGACGGAGCCGGGCCGGCCACCTTCACGCTGCGACCCGCCCCTGGCGACGGCGACCTGCTTGTCGAGCTCGCGCCGCCCGCGGGCATGGACCCGGGGGTGGTACAGGCGTTCGCGTCTCAGGTGGGCTCCGCCATCCTCGAGCGCCTCGGCCACCGCCTCCGCCGTGGCATCGCCCTCGCCCTGGCCCAGCCCTAACCCGCCGCAGCCGGACCGCAGGCGAACCAGCCGCACCACCCGCCCCAGCGGTAACTCGCGCCCCAAGATCGGTCTCGTGACCGGCTGTGGATGTCCCGTTGCCTACCGCCGGGGGTAGGCAACGGGACATCCACGTCCATGATCATCAGGTACGCGGGCCCCGCCGGGGCGCGGGGTGACTGAGGGATGCGTGGGACTCGCGCGCTCGCGGCCGGGTCAGCGTTCTGGCCGGGCCCCGGCCTCTCGCGCCCCGTGCTTCCCGTCCGTCACGCGCGGTGCCGTGGCGCGAGCGCCAGTCCGCTGTGGGTGTCCTGTCGGGTACGCCCGGGCGTACCCGACAGGACACCCACGACCATGATCGTCAATGTGCGGACACGAGTGTGGCGCGGGGTGAACGAGAGGCGCGAGGGATTCGCAGCCGCGGTCATGGGCCGGGCTAGCGGCCCGATCGCCTGGAGCCGCCGCCGGACCGGCCGGAGCCGCCGCCGGTCCCGGGACCGCCGCTGATCCCAGTGCCACCGCGAGAGCCAGTGCCGCCGCCGGAGCCGGTGCCGCCGCCGGACGCCGGTGCCGCCGCCGGAGCCGGTGCCGCCGCCGCCGCCGAGCCGGTGCCGCCGCCGGAGCCGGTGCCGCCGGTCAGGCCGGCGCGGCGCAGAGCCTCGGCCATCGCGCCGCCGCCGGTGTCGCCGCCACGGTCGTCGCGACCACGGTCCACCGTCTCGCCCGCGTCCGCCATCCCGTCCGCGGCCGTCCTGACCGCCTCCGGTTCCTTGGCCACGCCCGCCGTCGCGCCCGCGACCGTCCTGGCCGCGCCCGCCGTCTCGACCGCGCCCGCCGTCGGTCCGCGCCCGCCGTCTCGACTCCGCGCCGTCTCGACTCCGTCGCCGTCTCCGCGCCCGCCGTCCGTTCCGCGCCCGCCGTCGGCACCGCGCCCGCCGTCTCGACCGCGCCCGCCGTCTCGACCACGCTCGCCGTCTCGACCACGCTCGCCGTCTCGACCGCGCTCGGCGTCTCGACCGCGCCCGTTATCGCGGCCGCCCGCGCGGCCGCGGCTGCTCCCGTCCTGGCCGCGCCCGCGGTCGCCCTCTCGGCCACGGCCCACATCGGCGCTGGCGCCGTCCTGGCCGGGGGGCGCTGTCCTGCGCGGGGGCGCTGTCCTGGCCGGGGGCGCTGGCGCGGCCAGGGCCAGCATCGGGCTTGCGGGCTCCGGGCGGTCGGCCAGCGGCTGCCGAGCCCGGTCCGTTCCCGCGGTCCTCCGCGCGCCCGCCGAGGCGCGGTCGGCCAGCGGCTGTCGAGCCCGGCCCGTCCCGGCGGTCCTCCGCGCGCCCGCCGCCGCGCGGCCCACCCGCACCCGCGCGGCCGGTGCCGCCAGCCGCGCGGCCGCCGCCCTCACCGGCGGCCTCGTCGTCGAGGCGGAGGGTGAGGGAGATGCGCTTGCGGGGGACGTCGACGCCGAGGACCTTGACCCGGACCACGTCGCCGGACTTGGCCACCTCGCGCGGGTCGGACACAAAGCCCCGCGACATGGCCGACACGTGGACCAGGCCGTCCTGGTGCACGCCGATGTCCACGAAGGCCCCGAACGCGGCCACGTTGGTGACCACGCCTTCCAGGACCATGCCGGGCGCCAGGTCCTCCAGCGTCTCGATGCCCTCCGCGAACGAGGCGGTGGTGAAGGCCGGGCGGGGGTCGCGGCCGGGCTTCTCGAGTTCCTTGAGGATGTCGGTGACGGTGGGCAGGCCGAACTGGTCGTCGGTGAACTCCTGCGGCTTCAGCGCGCGCAGCACGGCCGTGTTGCCGATCAGCTCGGGCATGGCCGACCCGGCGGTGGTCAGGATGCGCTCGACCACGGGGTAGGCCTCGGGGTGCACGCTGGAGGCGTCGAGGGGGTTGTCGCCGTCGGTGATGCGCAGGAAGCCCGCGCACTGCTCGAACGCCTTGGGCCCGAGGCGCGGCACCTTGGTCAGCGCCTGGCGGGTGCGGAACGGGCCGGCGGCGTCGCGCTGGGCGACGATGGCCCCGGCCAGGCCCTCGCCGATGCCGGACACCCGGGCCAGCAGCGGCGCGGAGGCGGTGTTCACGTTGACGCCGACGGCGTTGACGCAGTCCTCGACGACGGCGTCCAGGGACCGGGACAGCTTCCCCTCGGACAGGTCGTGCTGGTACTGGCCGACGCCGATGGACCTGGGGTCGATCTTGACCAGCTCGGCCAGGGGGTCCTGGAGGCGGCGGGCGATGGACACCGCGCCGCGCAGCGACACGTCCATGCCGGGCAGTTCCCTGGAGGCGTACTCGGAGGCGGAGTACACGGAGGCGCCGGCCTCGGAGACGACGATCTTGGTGAGCTTGAGCTCGGGGTGGGCCTTGATCAGGTCGGCGGCCAGGCGGTCGGTCTCGCGGGAGGCGGTGCCGTTGCCGATGGCGATGAGGTCCACGCCGTGGGCGGCGGCCAGCCGGGCCAGGACGGCGATGGACGGCTCCCAGCCTGCGGACTTGCCCGGACCGGGGGCGGCCGAGCGCCGTTTGAGGTCATGGGGGTAGATCGTCTCGGTGGCGACGGCCTTGCCGGTGGCGTCGACCACGGCGACCTTCACGCCGGTGCGGAAGCCGGGGTCCAGGCCCATGGTGGCCCGGGCGCCGGCCGGGGCGGCGAGCAGCAGGTCGCGCAGGTTGGCGGCGAACACGCCGACGGCGTCCTCCTCGGCCTTCTGCCACAGGCGCATGCGCAGGTCCACGCTGAGCCGGGTCCTGATCCGGGTCCGCCAGGCCCAGCGGACGGTGTCGGTCAGCCAGCGGTCGGCGGGCCGGCCCTGGTCGGCGATGCCGAAGTGCCCGGCGATCCGGACCTCGTAGTCACTGACCTCGCCGGCCTCGGCCTCGCCGGGGTCCAGCTCCAGGTCGAGCACCTCCTCCTTCTCGCCGCGCAGCAGGGCCAGGATCCGGTGCGACGGCATCTGGGTGAAGGGCTCGGCGAACTCGAAGTAGTCGGCGAACTTGGCCCCGGCCTCCTGCTGGCCCTCGCGGACCCGGGAGACGAGCCGGCCGCCGGACCACATCCGCTCGCGGAGCCCGCCGATCAGGTCGGCGTCCTCGGCGAACCGCTCGGAGAGGATGGCCCGCGCGCCGTCCAGGGCGGCGGCCACGTCGGCCACGCCCCTGGCCTCGCCGGTGTAGGAGGCGGCCTCCTGCTGCGGATCGTGCTCGGGGTGGGCGAGCAGGTCATCGGCCAGCGGCTCGAGGCCGGCCTCCCGGGCGATCTGGGCCTTGGTCCGGCGCTTGGGCTTGTAGGGGAGGTAGATGTCCTCCAGCCGGGCCTTGGAGTCGGCGGCCAGGATCTGCGCCTCCAGGGCCTCGTCCAGCTTGCCCTGGGCCCGGACGGACTCCAGGATCACGGCGCGCCGTTCCTCCAGCTCGCGCAGGTACTCGAGGCGCTCCTCGAGGGTGCGCAGCTGCGTGTCGTCCAGGGCGCCGGTGGCCTCTTTGCGGTACCGGGCGATGAACGGCACGGTGGCCCCGCCGTCCAGCAGGTCGACGGCGACCGTCACCTGCCGTTCGCCCACGCCGAGCTCCTCGGCGATCTTCCGGTTGATGGGCTGGCCAGGAGCCTGGACGGGCACGGTCACGACTGCAGTCCGCCTTAACGAGGGGCCGGGGCACGCGGGCCTGCGGCGCGCAGGCTCACCGATGCATTGTGCCGCCCCGGCCCCGGTGCTCGCGCTCTCCTGCCAACACCCGGGCCGCCGCAACACCCGAGCCGCTGCACACCTCAGCCAACACCTCAGCCGCGCTGGCGCGCCGCCCGGCGGCGCAGGGCCAGCCCGCCGGCCAGCGCCCCGGCGCCGATCAGCGCCAGGCCGGCCAGGGCCAGATTGTTGTCGGGGGTGGTCGAGGTCGTGCCGTCCCCGGTGGCCGCGCCGCCGTGCGGGAACGACACCACGCGCAGCGTGGCGGTGGCCGAGGTGCCGCCCGGGCAGTCGATGTCCGGGTGGTAGCTGCCGGGCTGGATGCTGCTGGGCAGGTTGACCGTGATCCGGAAGGTGAAGCTGCCCGAGGACTCGGCGTTCATGGGGATCTGCTCGGGCAGCCCCAGCGTGCTGCCGAACAGGATGGCCGACGCGCCGCCGGCGTTCGCGGCCGGGCTGCACTCGGCGGTGAACGTCACGGCGGTGCCCGGCGTGGCCACCGACGGCGTGGCGAACGCCGTCGACCCGCCGCTCAGCCGACCCGCCCCGCCCGCCGCGCCCGCCCCGGCAGTCCCAGCCGCCCCGGCAACCCCCGCGGCGTAGGTGGCAGGCGCGCTGGCGACGATGACCGGGAACATGAACAGGGCAGCGAGCACGGCAAACCTGAACAGGCGCATGTACGGTTCCTCCCCGAAGAAGCACGCGCACGCCGCCGCCCCACCGCGCCCTGCCGCGCCCCCGCGGCGCCCCCGAACGCCAGCTCCCTTAGCCCCCGCTGAGCTGGCCCGCGGCGACGGCTCCCGTCGTGCGCCGGGGGTGATACCCGGAGGCCTGCCGGGCAAACGCCAGCCGCCGCCGTGGGAGGATCGTCAGCATGCTGCGCTGGCTGACCGCGGGAGAGTCACACGGCCGCGCCCTCATGGCCATCTGCGAAGGGGTGCCGGCCGGGGTCGAGGTGGCCACGGCGGACATCGCCGCCGCCCTGGCCCGGCGGCGCGCCGGCTACGGCCGGGGCGCGCGGATGAAGTTCGAGCAGGACGAGGTGGAGCTGACCGCCGGCGTCCGGCACGGCCGCACGCTGGGCGGCCCGGTGGCCATCCGGATCGCCAACACCGAGTGGCCCAAGTGGGAGATCGTCATGTCCCCCGACGCGGTCGACGAGCAGGAGCTGGAGGGCCAGGCGCGCAACGCGCCGCTGACCCGGCCCCGGCCC
This sequence comes from uncultured Actinomycetota bacterium, assembly GCA_963822485.1. Classification (GTDB taxonomy): domain Bacteria; phylum Actinomycetota; class Actinomycetes; order Streptosporangiales; family Streptosporangiaceae; genus DASUBV01. The sequence continues at coordinate 388,522 of CAWGHW010000037.1, read as the reverse complement.
GGCCACGCCGACCTGGCCGGGATGCAGAAGTACGGGTTCGACGACGCCCGCCCGGTGCTGGAGCGGGCCAGCGCGCGCGAGACCGCGGCCAGGGTCGCGGTGGGCGAGGTGGCCCGCCGGTTCCTGCGCCAGGCGCTGGGCGCCGAGATCGTCAGCCACGTGGTGGCCATCGGCCCGGTCCGGGCCCCGGACGGCGTGGCGCCGCTGCCGCAGGACGCGGCCGCCGTGGACGCCGACCCGGTGCGCTGCCTGGACCCGGCCGCCAGCGAGGCGATGCGGGCCGAGATCGACGCGGCCCGCAAGGACGGCGACACGCTGGGCGGGATCGTCGAGGTGCTGGCCTACGGCCTGCCGCCCGGCCTGGGCAGCCACGTGCACTGGGACCGGCGGCTGGACGGCCGGCTGGCCGGCGCGCTGATGAGCATCCAGGCCATCAAGGGCGTGGAGATCGGTGACGGGCTCACCACCGCCACCCGGCGCGGCTCCAGGGCCCACGACGAGATCGAGGGCGGCGGCGAGGGCGTCCGCCGGCTGACCAACCGGGCGGGCGGCATCGAGGGCGGCATGACCACCGGCGAGCCGGTCCGGGTGCGGGCGGCCATGAAGCCGATCTCCACCGTGCCCCGGGCCCTGGCCACCGTGGACGTGCGCACCGGCGAGCCCGCCCGGGCCATCAACCAGCGCAGCGACGTGACCGCGGTGCCCGCGGCCGGCGTGGTCGCCGAGGCCATGGTCGCGCTGGTGCTGGCCGACGCCGCGATCGAGAAGTTCGGCGGCGACTCCGTCGAGGAGACCGCCCGCAACTACGACAGCTACCTCAAGGCCCTGGTGATCCGGTGACCGACGACCAGCCGCCCGGCCGCCAGCCGGCCGGAAACCAGCCCGGCCGCCCGGCCGCCATCCTCATCGGTCCGCCCGGTGCGGGCAAGACCACCGTGGGCGCGCTGCTGGCCGGGCGCCTGGGGGTGGCCTACCTGGACACCGACGCGAGCGTCGAGGCCGTGGCCGGCAAGCCGGTGGCCGACATCTTCGTCGAGGACGGCGAGCCGACGTTCCGCAAGCTCGAGCACGAGGCGGTCGTGGCCGCGCTCAGCGGCCACGACGGCGTGCTGGGCCTCGGCGGCGGCGCCGTGCTCGACGAGCGGACCCAGGCCATGCTGGCCGGGCGGCCCGTCGTCTACCTGGAGACCGGCTTCCCCGAGCTGGTCAAGCGGGTCGGGCTGGACAAGCCGCGTCCGCTCCTCATCGGCATCAACCCCCGGGCCCAGCTCAAGACGCTCCTGGACCAGCGGCGGCCGGTCTACGCCGGGCTGGCCCGGATCACCGTGACCACCGACGGCCGCGAGCCGGAGCAGATCGCCGACGAGATCGCCGCGCTGCTGACGAGCTCATGACGGGGACCCGGATCAAGGTCGGCGGCGACCACCCGCACGAGGTCGTGGTCGGCCGCGGCGTGCTCGGCGAGCTGCCCGCGCTGGTCGGGCCCGAGGCCCGCGCCGTGGCCGTGATCCACGCCCGCGGCCAGGACCAGGTCGCCGCGAAGGTCAGCCAGGCGCTGGACCGGGCCGGTTACGTCGTGCACGCCGAGGCCGTCCCGGACGGCGAGGCGGCCAAGGAGATCGGCGTGGCCGCCGGGCTGTGGTCGCGGCTGGCCGCCCACGAGATCGGCCGCCGCGACGTCATCGTGGGCGTCGGCGGGGGAGCGGTGACCGACCTGGCCGGGTTCACCGCCGCCACCTGGCTGCGCGGCGTGCGCGTGGTGCTGGTCCCGACGACGCTGCTCGGCATGGCCGACGCGGCCATCGGCGGCAAGACCGCGGTCAACATCCCCGCGGGCAAGAACCTGGTCGGCGCCTTCCACCCGCCCGCGGGCGTGCTGGCCGACCTGGCCACCCTGAGCACGCTGCCGCCCGCCGAGTACGTCAGCGGCCTGGCCGAGGTGATCAAGGCCGGGTTCATCGCCGACCCGGTGATCCTGGACCTGGTCGAGGCCGATCCCGCCGCCGCCGCGCGGCCGGGCGGGCCGCACGAGCGCGAGCTGGTCGAGCGCGCCGTGGCCATGAAGGCGGCCGTCGTCTCCGCCGACCTGCGCGAGGCGGGCCAGCGCGAGTTCCTCAACTACGGCCACACCCTCGGGCACGCCATCGAGCGGGCCGAGAAGTTCACCCTGCGGCACGGCGAGGCCGTCGCCATCGGCATGACCTACGCCGCCGAGGTGGGCCGGGCCGCCGGCCGGCTCGACGAGCCGACCGCGCGCCGCCACCGCGAGATCCTGGCCGCCGTCGGCCTGCCGGTCAGCTACCGCGCGGGCGCCTGGCCGGAGCTGCGCCGGGCCATGAGCGTGGACAAGAAGGCCCGCGCGGCCAAGCTGCGGTTCGTGGTGCTGGACGGGCTGGCCCAGCCCGGCATCCTGGCCGACCCGCCCGAGGACCTGCTCGAACAGGCCTACGCGGAGGTGTCCTGAGTGACTGTGCCAGTCCGGGGGGACGACCCCCGGAGCCCCCCGGAGGGTCCTCGTTCTCAACGGCCCGAACCTGTCCCGGCTCGGCTCCCGCGAGCCCGAGATCTACGGCACCGCCACGCTGGATGACGTCGCGGCCGCCTGCTCCGGCATCGGCGGCCAGCTCGGGCTCACCGTGGATGTCCGCCAGACCGACGACGAGGCCGAGCTGATCGGCTGGGTGCACCAGGCCGCCGACCAGCGGCTGCCGATCGTGCTCAACCCGGCCGCGTTCACGCACTACTCCTACGCGCTCCGCGACGCGCTGGCCATGCGCACGGCGCCGCTCGTCGAGGTGCACCTGTCCAACCCCGCGACCAGGGAGCCGTTCCGGCACAACTCCGTGGTCGCCGGCGTCGCCGACGGCACCGTGGCCGGCTTTGGCCTGCTGTCCTACGAGCTGGCCCTGCGGGCCGTGGCCGCGCTGCTGGCCCAGCGGGCCTAGGAGCCCGGCCGGGCCCGCGGTTACGATTCAACCCTTACTCCCTAACAAGGCGGCCCTGGGTCACCCGGCTCTGCCGGACGGGACCCGTCCGGGGCGGAAAGGGCTGCGGCGCATGCGCATCGGCATGGCACTCAACTACGCGGGCGGCTTCGCCGAGACCGCCGCCGAGCTGGCTGACTACGAGAAGGCCGGGCTGGACATCGTCTTCGTGCCCGAGGCCTACAGCTTCGACGCCGTCAGCCAGCTGGGCTACCTGGCCGCCCGGACCGAGCGCGTCCAGCTCGCCTCGGGCATCCTGCAGATCTACTCCCGCACCCCGGCCCTGACCGCGATGACCGCGGCCGGCCTGGACTACGTCTCCGGCGGCCGCTTCGTGCTCGGCCTGGGCGCCTCTGGCCCGCAGGTCATCGAGGGCTGGCATGGCGTGCCCTACGACGCCCCCGTCGGCCGCACCCGCGAGCTGATCGAGATCTGCCGCATGGTCTGGCGCCGCGAGCGCCTCGAGTACCACGGCCGCCACTACACCATCCCGCTCCCCGCCGACCAGGGCACCGGCCTGGGCAAGCCCCTCAAGCTGATCAACCACCCCGTCCGCGACCGCATCCCCATCGTGGTCGCCGCCCTGGGCCCCAAGAACGTCGCCATGGCCGCCGAGCTAGCCGAAGGCTGGGAGCCCATCTTCTACCTCCCCGAGCGGGCCGCCGACGTCTGGGGAACCGCCCTAGCCGAAGGCACCGCCAAGCGAGACTCAGCCCTCCCCAAGCTCGACATCATCGCCCAGGCCGGCCTAGCCATCGGCGACCCCCAGGAAACCGCCCCGTGGCTAGACCTGAGCCGCCCCCTCCTGGCCCTCTACATCGGCGGCATGGGCGCGAGAGGCCGCAACTTCTACAACGACCTAGCCGTCCGCTACGGCTACGCCCAAGAAGCGGCCCAGATCCAGGACGCCTACCTAGACGGCCGCAAGCAAGAAGCCGCCGCCCTAGTCCCGCAATCCCTGCTCCAGGGCACAAACCTCGTCGGCCCCAGGTCCTACATCGCCGACCGCGTAGCCGCCCTCCGCGACTCCGGCGTCACCACCCTCAACGTCGCCCCGCTAGCCAACACCCACGCCGAGCGCGTAGCCCTCATCGAGCAAATCCGCGACCTGGCCGCCTAAACCGGCCCGCCCGGCGGGACGGGCGGCATGGCTGTGTCCCCGACGTCGTTCGGCCTTCCAAGACGTCGGGGACACAGTCGTGCCGGTCGGCTAACCCTCAGCCGCTACGCGGCCCGCTCGTAGGCAGCCAGCGTCTCCTTGCCGATCCGATCCCACGAGTACCGCGACCGAGCCCGGTCCGCCGCCGCGATGCCCAGTCCCTCGAGCAGCATCGGGCTAGCCAGCAGCTGCCGGATCCGGCGCGCCAGCGCCTGAGCGTCACCCGGCTGAACCAGGACCCCGGTCGCGCCGTCCACCACCGCGTCCTGGTCCGCGCCGCCCGCCGCCGCGACCACCGCCGTACCGCACGCCATCGCCTCGATCGGCAGGATCCCCGTGGCCTCGTCGCCGGCCACGTGCACGAACAGGTCCGCCGAGCGCAGCAGCACCGGGATGCGGGCCCGCGTCACCTTGCCCGTGAACATGACCCGGTCGCTGACCCCGGCCCGATCGGCCAGCCGGGCCAGGTCCTGGAGCACCGGGTCGGTGCGGATCTCGGCCCGCGGCGGCCCGCCCGCGATCATCAGCTCGGCGCCCGGCAGGGCGGCCAGGGCCTGGATGACCGTCTCCAGCCCGTGCTCGGCCGAGGCCGGGGCGGCGGCCAGCAGCCGGCGGCCGCTTGCCGCGCCGGGCCGCCGGGCCCGCCGGGTCGAACGCCGCGGTGTCCACGCCGGGCGGGACGACCGTGATCGCCGTGCGCGGCACGCCGAGCCCGGTCAGCATGTCCAGCTCGGCCGACGAGTCGGCCAGCACGGTGCGCACCGTCTTGCCCACCAGCCGCTCCATCCGGCTGCGGACCACGGCCTGCTCGGCCGTCTGGCTGGCCGGGACGGCCTGGTCGACCGACATGACCGACTTGCGCGGCGTCCCGAGCGTGTGGAAGGTCTGCACCACCGGCACCCGGGTGCCGCGGGTGGCGCCCAGCGCGGCCAGGCCGCTGGTCCAGAAGTGGGCGTGCACGACGTCCGGCGGGCGCTGCGCCCAGCGCTGGGCCAGCTCGCTGCTGAACGCGCCCAGCTGCGGCAGCAGCCGCTCCTGCGACAGGGCCGCGGCCGGGCCTGCCGGCAGGTACTCGAACCGGACGCCGCCGGCGTCCTCGGCGCCCGGCCGGGCGGGGGAGTCCTTACGGGCGTAGACCGTGACCTGGTGGCCCAGGCTGGCCAGGGTGCTGGCGAGCGTGGCCACGCGGACGGCCTGACCGCGGGGGTCGGCGTGGGTGGCGGATCCGGCAGTCACGTAGCCGGTCACAAGGGCGATCCTCACGGGTTGCCTCCATTCGGGATCGCCACGACGATCACGAACGGGCTACGGAGGGGTTCAGGCCGATGCGAACGGGCCTGTGCTACCGATCAGAAGGAGCCGAAGATTTCGGTGCTACGACTTCCGCGCAGGCAGCCTCCACAGCCACGCCGTGTCGGCGTGGGGGGTGTGCCTGCGTCGTAGACACCGTTACCGGAGAGTATATCCAAGGTCGGCGTCACGCAAACCCCTCGGCCGCAAAAGTCCTGCGCCGCAAACCCCTGAGGGCGGGCGGTGTTCCGGGGCGGGCTGGGAGAGGGGAATCAAGGGCTGCCCGCCCCGGAAGCTTCCACCGTGGCATCTCGCCTGATGCGCAGTAGGCCAGCTACCCGCGCGACCGGCGCTAAACCACCTGACTCGTTTGTCCCGACATTTCCCGCGTAGCCCTAGGCACCGGGGCGGCCGCCATCCGTCCGGCCGTTGCCGGGCCCGCCGGGCCCGTTAACGAGCCCGTACGGGCCGCCCTTGAGCACCTCGGCGGCCAGCACGGCCGGGTCCTGCAGCAGGTAGCCCAGATCGCCGAACTCGTCCTCGTCCGGCGGCACCGCCGGCCGGTCGCGCCGGGGGTCACCGCGGCGCAGCCAGGCCTGCGCGGCGTGCGACGTCGCGATCAGCCCGGCGATCGCGGCCAGGATGATGATCACCCCGGCCAGCCGGAGGTTGATGCCCGGCACCCGCGCGCTCACCGCGAAGGTGAGGATGGCCCCGGCGGCTAGCGCGGCCAGGCCCGCCACGATCCTCATGAGGCTTCGGGCTGCTCGCTGCCCAGCATCCGGGTTCGCAGGTAGCTCAGCGCCTGAGTGATCAGCCGCGAGACGTGCATCTGCGAGAGCCCGATTTGCTCTCCGATCTCCGCCTGGGTCATGTTGCCGTAGAAGCGCAGCAGCAGGATCTGCTGCTGGCGCCGGGGCAGCTCGTTCCAGTGCGCCTCGAGCGCGGCCATGTCGACCGCGTGCTCCATCTGCGGGTCCTCCTCGCCGAGCAGCTCGGCCAGGCTGGCCGCCTCCGGCTCCTCGGACACCGGCGCGTCGATGGACCAGGCCGAGAAGCCCAGGTCCGCGTGCCGCGCCGCGCGCACGTCCTCCAGGCTGACCCGCAGGAAGCTGGCCAGCTCGGCGTCGGTGGGGGTGCGCTGGGACTGCTGGGTCAGCTCGGCCGTGGCCGAGCGCAGCTCCAGCACCAGCTCCTGGGACGAGCGCTTGACCCGGACCTGCCAGCGCCGGTCCCGGAAGTGGCGCTTGATCTCGCCACTCACGCAGGCCAGCGCGTACGGGGCCAGGCTGGTGCCCATCTCGGGGTCGAACCGGTTGATCGCCTTCATCAGGCCGACGTAGCCCACCTGCATGAGCTCGTCAGCCGATTCCGGGCTGCCCTGGTACCTGCGGGCGCAGGATCGGACCAGCGACTCGTACCTGACCACGAGAACCTCGCAGGCCCGGGCCGCGGTCTGGCTGTCGCCCCGCTGGTCATGAATGAGCCGGAGCAGGTCCTGGTCCGGCTGCGTGCTCAGGTCGTGCGGGTCCGCGGCTGCCGCTCTCATCGGCCGCGTCGGCGGCCGGGTCGGGCCGGGGCAGTGTCATCGTCACGAGGTCCTCCGTCGTCCGGTGGGTGGACGGCCCGAGGCATGCCCGTGTCACGGAGAATAAACATCGGGCGGAAAGCTCCCGCCGCTCCGGCCGCACATCGCCGGGGCCGCCGAGGTGTCAGCCCGGCCCTGCCGGGTACGCGACCAGCGGGCGCAAAACGGACGCTGACGAGGAGGCACGCGTGCGACGAGGACTGCGCAAGCCCGGTGCTCAGTCCGGGTCGAGCGTCGTGATCATTGGCGGCGGCTTCGCCGGCCTGTCCGCCCTGAACACGCTGGCCAGCGCCCCGCTGGCGGTGACGCTCGTGGATCGCAACGTCTACAGCACCTTCCAGCCGCTGCTGTACCAGGTGGCCACGGCCGGCCTGACCTCGTCCGACGTCGCCTACCCGCTGTGGTCGGTGACCCGCAAGACCGGCGCGCGGTTCCACAAGGGCGAGCTAGCCGAGGTCGACGCCGACGGGCAGAAGGTCCGGCTGGACGACGGCACCGAGCTGGGCTACGACTACCTGATCCTGGCCACGGGGGTGAGCGCGAACTTCTTCGGCATCCCCGGTGCCGACAAGCACAGCATGAGCATGTACACCCGGCGCGACGCGATCGCCGTGCGCGACCGGGTGCTGGACGAGCTGGAGCAGCGCAGCTGGGGCGGCAACAGCGCCGACCTGAACATCACCATCGCCGGCGGCGGCGCGACCGGCGTGGAGCTGGCCGGCACGCTGGCCGAGCTGCGCAACATCGCGCTGCCCGCCTCGTTCCCGGCCATCGACCGCTCGTCCATGCACGTCACGCTGATCGAGCAGGCGCCGTCGCTGCTGGCCGCGTTCCGGCCGCGGCAGCGCGAGTACGCCCGGCAGCAGCTGCTCAAGCGGGGCGTCGACGTCCGGCTGAGCAGCACGATCAGCGAGGTGACCGCGGACAGCGTGAGCCTGGCCGACGGCACCTCGGTGCCCAGCGACGTCACGATCTGGGCCGCCGGGGTGGCCGCGCCGGGCGCCATCGACCGGCTGGGCCTGACCCACGGCCACGCGGGCCGCCTGGTCGTCGGGCCCGGCCTGCGCATCGAGGGCCAGGAGCGGATCTTCGCCGCGGGCGACATCTCGGTCGCCAGCAAGGACCCGGTGGCCCAGCTGGCTCAGCCCGCGATCCAGGAGGGCCGGCACGCGGCCCGGCAGATCCGGCGGCTGCTGGCCGGCCAGCCCGTAGAGCCGTTCAGCTATCACGACAAGGGCATCATGGCCACCATCGGCAGCCGGTCGGCGGTGGTCGAGCTGCCCAGCGGGATCCGGCTGCGGGGCACCCTGGCCTGGCTGGCCTGGCTGGGCCTGCACCTGATCACGCTGCTGGGCAACCGCAACCGCATCGTGACCCTCATCAACCTGTCCTGGCGGTACCTGACCTGGAGCCGGGGCGGCGGGATCATCGTCGGCGACGACCAGTCCGAGCCCGGCTGATGGCGCTGTCCCCGGCCACCGGGCGGGGGACTACTCGGCGCTGAGCGTGCGCAGGGCCCGGCCGAAGCTGTCCCGGTCCCGGCCCAGCACGGCGAAGTAGGCCTGGTCGGCGGCCTCCACGTCGGCCAGCGCCCCCGTCAGCAGCTCGCCGCCCGCCGTGGTGAGCCGCACCCGCCGGGCCCGGCTGTCGTCGGGATCGGGGTCGCGCGCGAGCAGGCCGCGTCCCTCCAGGCGGCGCAGCACCTGGCTGGTCATCATGAGGTCGGTGCCCGCCTGCTCGGCCAGCTGGGCCTGGGTCGGCCGCCCGCTATGCTCCTGCAGCCACCACAGCGACGCGAGCAGGACGAACTGCACGTGAGTCAGGTCATGCGGGGCCAGCGCGGCGCGCATCCGGCGCTGCCAGGACAGGGTGACGCGCCAGAGCAGGAAGCCCGGGCTCTGCTGGGGTGTATCGAAGGCTGACTCGGTCTGGCCGCCTGCCGGCGGCGCGGGAGGGCCAGGGCGGTCGTCCCCGCTGGGCGGCACGGTCACGGCTGTTGTTCGGGATCTTGGTCTTCCTGAGCCGCCAGCGCTATGAGCGTGGCCATGGTCCGCGGGAAATCGGCCGTGATCATCGGGCCGACCTGCCGCGCCTCCTGCGCCGGGCCGTCGACCTGCGCGGCGTAGGTGACCTGCAGGCGGCCGCCGGCCAGCGGGTCGAGCCGGTGCGAGACCCGGATCACCAGGTCGCCGACCGGGGTCTCGTCGGTGAACTCGCGGCCGGGCACCACCGTGGCCAGGCGGTAGGGCAGCGGGTCCTGGCCGCGGAACTTCATCGTGCCCGTGGTGCCGGCCGCGAACGGGCCGTCGCGGGTGATGACCTCGGCCTGGTCATCCCAGTGCGGCCAGGTGCTGACGTCCTCGTACAGCGCCCAGATGGCGCCGGCGGGCACGTCGGTCTCGACGGTGTGCGTGTAGCTGAACGCAGGCTGCTGAGTAGACATGCGCACATATTATATGCGCGCATAGTATCTGTCCAGCGGGCCAGCCACCGAGGGGACTACAGTCGGCGTCATGCCGGAGATTCACGCCGCTCGGCGGGCCAGGGCGCAGGAGCGGATCGCGGCGCTCGGCTTCGATGCCGCGCTGATCACCAGCCCGCCGAACGTCCGCTACCTGTCCGGGCTGGCCAGCTCCAACGCCGCCGTGCTGCTGCCCGCCCGCTACCCCGGCGTGCTGGCCACCGACTCGCGCTACGCCGAGGCGGCCCGCAGGGACTGCGCCGACCTGGAGCTGATCACCGAGCGCATGGTCGAGCCGGCCCTGATCGAGTTCGCGGCGGAGGCGGGCGCGGCGACGCTGGCGTTCGAGGCCCAGGAGATGACGGTCGAGCGGCACGCCGTGCTGGCGGCGCTGGCCGGGGCGCCCCGGCTGGTCCCGCTGGGCCGGGTCGTCGAGGACCTGCGCATGGTCAAGGACGAGGCCGAGATCGACCTGCTCCGCCGGGCCTGCGAGATCACCAGCGCCGCGCTCGGCGAGGTGCTGGGCGAGCTGCGGCCGGGCCGCACCGAGCGCGACATCGCCGTCGCCGTGGAGCGGGCGATGGTCGACCGCGGCGCCGACGGGGTGGCGTTCGAGACCATCGTGGCCAGCGGGCCCAACGGCGCGATCCCGCACCACGCGCCGGGCGGGCGCCGGCTGGAGGCCGGTGACCTGGTCACGATCGACCTGGGGGCGCAGCTCGGCGGCTACCACGCCGACATGACCCGGACCGTGGCGCTGGGCCAGCCCGGCGACTGGCAGCGCGAGATCTACGACCTGGTCGCCACGGCCCAGGCGGCCGGGGTGGCCGCCGCCACGGTGGGCACCGACGTGAGCGACGTGGACGCGGCGGCCAGGGACCTGATCGAGGCCGCCGGGTACGGCGGGTACTTCCAGCACGGTCTGGGCCACGGCGTCGGCCTGGAGGTACACGAAGCGCCGATCATCGGGTATGACCGGACAGGTACACTCGTGGACCGGGTTCCCGTCACCGTCGAGCCAGGGGTCTACCTGCCCGGCCGGGGCGGCGTGCGGATCGAGGACACTCTCGTCGTCCGCGCGGGTGCCGGACCGGCCGAGATCCTGACTATGACCACCAGGGAACTGCTCGTCCTGTAACGGGGCGCGCAGTCGCAGACGCGTGCAGGAGACAAGCAGACGTGGCCACCACGAATGACCTCAAGAACGGCATGACCCTGAGCATCGACGGCCAGCTGTGGAACGTCGTTGACTTCCAGCACGTCAAGCCAGGCAAGGGCGGCGCGTTCGTGCGCACCAAGCTGAAGAACGTGATGTCGGGCAAGGTGGTGGACCGCACCTTCAACGCCGGCGTGCGGGTCGAGACCGCCAACGTGGACAAGCGCGAGATGCAGTACCTGTACCGCGAGGGCGAGGACTTCGTCTTCATGGACACCCAGGACTACGACCAGCCGCGGATTCCCGCGGCCACCGTCGGCGACGTGGCCAACTACCTGCTCGAGGAGCAGACGGCGGTGATCGCGTTCAACGAGGGCGTGCCCCTGTACGTGGAGCTGCCCGCCGCCGTGGAGCTGACCGTCAGCCAGACCGACCCCGGCCTGCAGGGCGACCGGTCCACCGGCGGCACCAAGCCCGCCACGCTGGAGACCGGCGCCCAGATCCAGGTACCGCTGTTCATCACCACCGGCGAGAAGATCCGCGTCGACACCCGGACCGGCGACTACCTCGGCCGGGCCTGAGGCGGCCAGGCCGGGCCGGGTCGCGCCATGGCCGCCCGCAGCAAGGCCCGCAAGCGGGCCCTGGACGTCCTGTTCGAGGCCGAGATCCGGCGCGAGCCGGTGCTGGCCCTGCTCGACGAGCGCGTCGCCGGGGCCAGCCCGCCGGTGTCGCCCTACGCGGCCGAGCTGGTCCGCGGGGTCCAGGTCCACCGGGAGCAGATCGACGAGCTGCTGAGTACCTACGCCGAGGGCTGGACCCTGGACCGGATGCCGGCCGTGGACCGCAACATCCTGCGCATCGGCACGTTCGAGCTGCTCTGGCAGGACGACGTCCCCGACGCGGTGGTGATCAGCGAGGCCGTCGCCCTGGCCCGCGACCTGTCCACCGACGGCTCGCCCGCCTTCGTCAACGGCCTGCTGGCCCGCCTCCTGGAGCTCAAGCCCACCCTCACCCTCTAGCCCCCGCCCGCGGCTGCCTTGTAGCCCCGGCCCGCGGGGCCTCCTGTAGCCCCGGACTGCGGGGCCCCTTGTAGCCCCGGACTGCGGGGGCACTTTGTACCCGCCCACGGGGGCCCTCTCTAGCCGGGGGCCGCGGGGGGCACGCTAGCCCTGCGCGCCCGGCGCATCCGGTCCTCGGCCCGGTCCGGCGCAGCCGCCCGCCCCGGCCCGCCCCGCCCGGTCCGGCGCACCCGCCGCCCCGCCGCCCCTGGTCCGGTCCGCCGGGGGTTGTCAGACGCTCGGGCTAGGGTCGGGGGAGTGGGGTGGGCCCGCGCGGAGGTAGGTCGGATGGTGGGGACACATGGGCGGCTCGGCCCTGCATCCGGCTGAGCCAGGCTCCAGCCGCCCGGTGAGCCCCGGCCGTGTGCCGGGCCCTAACGGTCCGAGCCCTGCCCGCAGGCCGCCGGACACGGGCCGTCAGGCGCCAGACGCGGGCGGCCGGCGCCAGGCAGGGGCGGTCAGGTGACAGGTACGGGCGAGCCAGCCGTCGGCGTCTGGGCATCTGGCGGCGCGCGGCGGGCGGCGCGTGTCGGGGCCGGATGCGGACGACACGGGGTGCAACATCCTGCATGTCGACATGGACGCCTTTTACGCCAGCGTCGAGCTGCGGGAGCGCCCGGAGCTCATCGGGAAGCCGGTCATCGTCGGGCATTCCGGCGGGCGCGGCGTGGTGCTGTCCGCCACCTATGAGGCGCGGACCTTCGGGATCCGCTCGGCCATGCCGGTCGGCCAGGCGCGGCGGCTGTGCCCGCAGGCCATCTTCATCGATCCGCGGCACGGGGCGTACGGGGCGGTGTCCCGCGAGGTCATGCGGATCTTCCGGGAGGTAACGCCCGAGGTCGAGCCGCTGTCCCTGGACGAGGCGTTCCTGGATGTGTCCGGCGCGCGGCGCCGGCTGGGCTCGCCGGCCGCCATCGGGCGGCTGATCCGCCGCGAGGTGGCCACCCAGCAGGCCATCACCTGCTCGGTCGGCATCGCGGTGAACAAGTTCGTGGCCAAGCTGGCCTCGGTCCACTGCAAGCCGGACGGGCTGCTGGTGATCCCGGCCGACGGCGTGCTCGACTTCCTGCACCCTCTGCCGGTGTCGGCGCTGTGGGGCGTCGGGCGGCAGACCGGCAAGGTACTGGCCCGGCTGGGGCTGCGGACGGTGGGGGACATCGCCGCCACCCCGGTAGATGTGCTGGAGCGGGACCTGGGCCGGGCGGCGGCGGCCCATCTGTCGGGGCTGGCCTCAGGCCGGGACGACCGGCGGGTGGAACGGTCGGTCCAGGAGAAGAGCATCGGTGCTGAGGAGACCTTCGCCGAGGACATCGGCGACCCCGAGCTCATCCGCCGCGAGCTGCTGCGGCTGTCCGGGCGGACGGCGGAGGGGCTGCGCGCGGGCGGCAACGCGGCCCGGACGGTGGTAGTGAAGCTCCGGCGGGCGGATTTCACCACGATCACCCGGTCCCGCACGCTGCCCGAGCCGACCGACGTGGCGCAGCGCATCTACGCCACCGCCTGCTCGCTGTACGAAGGGGCCGGGCTGAGCCCTGGCACCCGGCTGCGGCTGGTCGGGGTGCGGGTCAGCGGCCTGGTCCCGGCAGCCGAGGCCGCCACTCAGCTGGCCCTGGGGGAGCGGCCGGAGTCCTGGCGGGACGCCGAGCGGGCGCTGGACCGGATCACCAGCCGGTTCGGGTCCGGGGCGGTTCGCCCGGCCACGCTGGTGGATCCGCGGGTCCGTGAACCAGACAGCGAATAGCGCCGTTTTTGTCAGAGACGTCAGATATGCAGGTGACAGAAGGGGTAGGGTGCCCAATCGCACAGCGGACCGGGCAGCCCAGAGGGCCGTGTACCCTTCCCCATGACGCACCAGCGCTCGTATTCTGGGCGTAAGGCCGTGGCGATGGTCATCGGGCCCGTCCCTGCGTGAGTCAACGGGAGGCAACGTGCCGCTCTCTGAGCACGAGCAGCGCCAGCTCGAGCAGATTGAGCAGGCGCTCTATGCCGAGCACCCGCGGTTCGCCCGCGCGGTGCGCGCCAGCGACCCGCGAGTGCACTATCGCCGGCGGGTCATCCAGGCCGCGGTGGGCTTCCTGCTGGGAGTCGGGCTGCTCGTGGCCGGGGTGGCCATCAAGGACCTGTGGATCGGCGTAGCCGGATTCGTGGTCATGCTGGCGTGCAGCATGTGGGCGCTGAGCAGCTACCGGCACATGACCGGGGTCGCCACGGGCCGCGGGCTGGGCCGGGAACGGCGGGAACGCCGCGAGCGCCGGGCGGGCGGCCGGGCCCCCAGCCAGGGCATGATGGAGCGCCTCGAGGAGCGCTGGCGCCGTCGCCAGGAGCGCGACCGCTAACCGCGGATCGCCGCCCCGCCCGCCTAGACCAGCCAGCTCACGTGCCCGCCCGGGCCAGCATGCTCATGCGTCCGCCCGGGCCAGCAGGCTCACGCCGCCCGCCTAGACCAGCCAGCTCACGTGCCCGCCTGGGCCAGCCAGCTCACGACGCCGGACCCGGGCGAGCTCACGTCGTCCGGTGTACCCGCGAGCCGAGTGCCGACCGCCGCAGCCGCAGTCCCGCGGCGTCCAGCCAGCCGAACACGTCCGGCGCCTGCCGCAGCGCCGCCAGCACGGGGGCCAGCGTCGAGGCCGGCAGCAGCCGGGCCCGCCAGCGCTGGCCGGCGGTCGCGTTCAGCGCCACGGCCCGCCGCACCGTCTGCTCGTCGGCGCGCAGTGTCGCCCCGGCCGCGGGGGTCGGGGCGTACCGGGCCCGCTCCTCGGCGCTGGCGATCCGGCCCAGGGCCTGCCGGGCGGGGTCGTCGAGCTTTCCGGCTTCCGCCACGCGCCGGGCCAGTCCACGGGGTGACTCGCTGGTCGCCCCGTCCAGCCCGTAGTCGGCCAGCGTGCTGTTCAGCTCCCGCCAGGCCGCGTGCGCGCTGCCCAGGTCCCCGGTCGCGGTCAGCCAGCGCCGGCGGCGGCTGGCCACCCTGGTCAGGCTGGGCGCCACGAGCAGCGCGGCGGCCACCAGGGCCACGACCAGGCCGACCGGGAACGAGCCGCCGCGGCCCGGGTGCTTGCCCGCGTCCTGGCCGTTGCCGATCACGTGCGGACCGAGCCGGTTGCCCGCGCCGCCCTGGTTGGTGCCCTTGGCCGAGGTCGCGGGCGGCGACACCGTCGTCTGGCCGGGCGGCACGATCGGCGGCACCGACGCGGGGTAGTTCGGCCGGGTGGCGGTGCCCTGGGCGGTCGGCCCGCCTGGCGTCGGCTCGAACCGCGTCCAGCCCACGGTGGGGAAGTACAGCTCCGGCCAGGCGTGCGCGTCGGCCGTGGTGACCTTCCAGACGCCGTGGCCCGCCCGGGTACCGGCCGTGTAGCCGACGGCGACCCGTGACGGGATGCCCAGCAGGCGGGACAGCACGGCCATGGCGAACGCGAACTGCTGGCAGAATCCCTGCCGGTCGCTGGTCAGGAAGGCCACCGTGTTGGTGGCGGCGCCGCGCAGCGTGTAGCTGAAGTTGCCACCCGTGGTGAACCAGTTCTCCAGCGCCAGCGCCTTGGCGAACGGCGTGCGCGCGTGGCTGGTGACGCCCTGGGCGATCCTCAGCAGCTGGGCCCGGTCGGGCCCGAGATAGCTGAGGTACGGCTTGAGGCTGGCGGGCACCTGGTACTTGGCTGGCAGCTGGCTCTGGAACACCACGGGCCGTCTTGCTGTTCACCGTGTACTGAAGGCCCGCGGCCGGCCGGTACCCGTACACCATCAGCGTCTGGTTCGTCTCCACCCAGCCCGTGCCCGGCAGCTTGATGGTCTGCGCCGCGTATGGCACCGGCAGGTAGCTCAGGTAGCCCTTGCCGCCGGTCTTGGTCATGGTGATCGTGGTCTGGGTGGTGTTGATCGAGGTGGCCGGCGCGAGGCCCGGCACGGGCTGGAGCTCGCCGCTGCCCACGGCGGTGGTGCGACTGTGGGTCGGCAGCGTGAACTGCTGGCTCTCCGGGTCGTAGTTGTTGAGGACGTAGACCTGCAAGTACTGCTGGGACGGGTTCTGCGCCGTGGTGCGGTAGGTCAGCACCGGCTCGGCGGACTGCGAGTTGAGCTGGCTGCGCATCTCCACCAGCGGCGACGGCGGGGCCACGGAGGCCGCACCGTGGCCCGGCGCGGAGCCGTGGCCGAAGATGCCGTGCTCGCGCAGGCCGGGCAGGATCAGCGGGAGGAAGATGGCGAACGCCACCGCGGCCAGCCCGACGCGCCGTCCCGACGCGGCCAGCTGCCGGGTGTCCGGGCCCCGGCCCTCCTCATCAGTGGTCTCTTCCCAGACCGTGACCAGGCGGCCCCACAGCCGCAGCCGCTGCCGGCCGTCGGTGGCCAGCATGGCCAGGTAGCCCGTGATGCCCAGGCAGAACGAGAGCGTCAGTCCCACGGTCGCGTTCTTGACGTTGGTCGCGACGGGCACGGCGAACAGGACCAGCAGCGGCAGCCCTGCGACGGCCGGGCTGCGCAGCCGGACCGCCAGCAGGTCGGTGATGATCGCGACCAGGCCGATGCCGGCCGCGGCGATCAGCTCGATGCCCGCGATGCTCGGTACCGGCGGGGCGTAGTTGTGCTCGGCGAAGCCGGCCGAGGCGACGCTGGCCAGGAACCGCATCGAGTGCGTGGTCGGCACGATCCAGGCGAAGGCGTGCGCGCGGGCGAACACCAGGTTGAGGTAGAGCAGCAGCGCCGCCAGGTAGGTGACCAGGTCGGCCAGCGCGGGCAGCACCCGGCGCACGCGGGCGCTGGCCGCCACCACGGCCACGATGGCCAGCCCGGCGACCCGCCGCTGCCAGCCCGGCCCTTCCAGCAGCGGCCCGACCGCGATCAGCGTGAGCACGGTGGCCACCGCGGCCGCCGGGATGGGCCCCAGCCGGGTGGCCAGGCCGGCGCAGGCTACGACCAGGATCGCGCCGAAGCCCGCGTACAGCCAGCCGATCCCGTCGATAACGGTCAGCAGCGAGAAACTCGACAAGAACACGGCTAGCGCCGCGATCCAGGTCAGCCGGGGATTCATCAGGCCATCCTCAGGCTCGGGTCGCTATACGCGGCGGACAGCCCGCCCGCCTGATCGGAGAACCGGGGCAGGCGCTGCCAGGCCAGCGCCAGCGGCGTGCTCGCGTCGACCGTTACCACCCGCCAGCCGGCCGCCCGCAGCACCGCCGCCGCGGCCCGGGTTTCCTCCGGGGCGACTGGCTGCGGCCGGGCGACGGCCTGGCCGGCCTGCAGGCTGCCGTTCCCGCTGGCGCCCGGCGATGGCTGGTCGGCCCAGCTCGACACGGCCAGCAGCAGCGCGATCCCCTGGGTCTGGTCCCGGCGACAGGCCGCGAGCTGCGCTGCCGCGTCGTCGGACATGGTCCCGCAGACCGCCACGATCAGGCCGCCCTCGGCGGACCGGATAGCGGCCATCCCGCGAGAAATGTCGTAATTGTTGGACGGCTTGATCACGGCCAGCGAGTCGAGCAGGATCTCCTCGAAGCTCCCGCCGCTGTCCAGCGCCCCGCTGTCGGTGATGAGCTGGCCGTCCAGGCCCTCCCTGGCCACGTGCACGCCTACCGAGGCGGCGGCGCTGACGGCGAACTCGAACGACGAGGCCATCCCGGTGCCGAAGTGGCTGGACCGGCGGGTGTCGAGGAACAGCAGCGCCCGGTTGCGCCAGCGCTGCTCCTCGCGGCGCACCATCAGCTCGCCGTATCGTGCCGTCGAGCGCCAGTGCACCCGCCGCAGCTCATCGCCGTTGCGGTAGGAGCGGGGGATGACGTCGTCCTCGCCGGCCGCGGCCGCCGTGCGGGTCTTGCCGTCGCCGTCGCCGGCCCAGCTGCTGCTGATCACCGCACGGGACAGGGGCACGATCCTGGGCGTCACGACCAGCGTGGTCCGGGAGGAGAACGACCGGCCGACCTCGACCACGCCGAACGAGTCGGCGATGCGGATCTCCAGCGGGCCGATCTCGTACTTGCCGCGCAGGTCGGAGCGCAGCGTGTAGGTCAGCTCGCGGACCCCGCCGCGCTCGATGCCGTCCAGCACGTACCGGGGCCGGGTGCCCAGCGCGTAGGGGACACTGTCCTGGGCCAGCATGAGGCCGGTGGGCAGCCGGGAGGCGTTCTCCAGCCGCAGGGTCACCGTCGTGGTGTGTCCCACGGGCACCTGGGCCGGGCTGACGGACCGGGTGCAGCTCAGCCGGTACCGGGACCGGCCGGCGGCCAGCCGGGCCAGCATCGGCAGCGCGATCAGGACGACACCCACGCTGAGCAGCGCGCGCGTGCCCAGTAGCAGGCCCGCGAGCACCGTGGCGGCGCCTGCGGTCAGGAACGACGTACCGCGGGTGGTCAACCCGGCCAGTAGTGACGACCGCATCTGGGATTCCCTTTCCCCGCTGCCCTGTCCCAATGTATGTGGCCGACGTGGCCCTCGTCAGCCCAGCACAGGCGGCAAATCCGGTGCTCCGGCTACCGGCCGGGCAACGGCAGCCGCTCCACGATCTTGGCCAGCACCTTCTCCGGGAGCTGGCGGCCCACCATCGCCTCGGCCGTGGGCAGCAGCCGGTGCGCCAGCACCGGGATGGCCAGGGCCTGCAGGTCGTCGGGGATCACGAAGTCGCGCCCGTCCAGCGCCGCGTACGCCTTGGCGGCCCGGAACAGGTGCAGCGCGGCGCGCGGGGAGGCGCCCAGCCGCAGTTCCGGCGACTGCCTGGTCGCGCTGACCAGGTCGATCACGTACTGCCTGATCTGCGGCGCGACGTGCACGCCGTGCACCGCCGCGACCAGGGCCCGCACGTCGCTGGCGTGCGCGGCCGGCTTGAGGTCATCCAGCGGCGAGGCCGACCCGTGGGTCTCGATCATGGTCAGCTCGGCCGCGGCGTCGGGGTAGCCGATGGCGATCCGCGCGGTGAACCGGTCGCGCTGCGCCTCGGGCAGCGGGTAGGTGCCCTCCATCTCGACCGGGTTCTGGGTCGCGATCACCATGAACGGCGGCTCGAGCTGGTAGGTGGCGCCATCCACGGTGACCTGCCGCTCCTCCATGCACTCCAGCAGAGCGGACTGGGTCTTGGGCGAGGCCCGGTTGATCTCGTCGCCGAGCACGATATTGGCGAAGATCGGGCCCGGCTTGAACTCGAACTCCCGGATCTCCTGGTTGAACGCGCTGACCCCGGTGATATCGCTGGGCAGCAGGTCGGGGGTGAACTGAACCCGGCGGACCGAGCAGTCAATGGACCGGGCCAGGGCCTTGGCCAGCAGCGTCTTGCCCACGCCCGGCACGTCCTCGATGAGCACGTGCCCCTCGGCCAGCAAAACGGTGAGCGCCAGCCGGACGGCCATCGGCTTGCCCTCGATGACGGTCTCCACGGCTGTGGCGACGCGGCGGGCGATCTCTCCCAGCTCGTCCAGGCTGAGCCCGACCGGGCGCCCAGTTTCCATCACCACATGTCCTCCCTGCGTCAGATTGCGGCGCGTTCCCTCACCCAGCCCGGAGGGCGGATCGCTGCTCGTTGACTAGCTCAATTGACATATCCGTGCGTTCAGACAGTACGTCGTGGGCGGCTATTGAGCGATCCCGCTCCGGTCTCGTCGCCATAACGGCATTGGTTCCACTGACCGCTCCACTTCACTCCACCCTCGCTGACCTCGTCTGTCATCCCTGCATCAGCCCTGGATACGGCCCGGGAGTCGTTGACGGTGGTGGAGAGTGGAGTACAGTGGTGGACCGTGGGGCCAGGAAGCGACAAGTGGTAGCGCGAGTGGGGGATAGGGGAGGTGACTGCCGGTGTTCCTCGGCACTCACACGCCTCGCCTCGACGAGAAGGGCCGCTTGTTCCTGCCCGCCAAGTACCGCGAGGAGCTAGCCCGGGGGCTGGTGCTCACGAAAGGGCAGGAGCGCTGCTTGTACGTGTTCCCGCTGTCCGAGTTCGACCGGATCACCGAGGCCCTGCGCCCCGGGCCGGGAGCGTCCAAGGCGGTCCGGGACTACAGCCGCGTGTTCTTTGCCAGCGCCTCCGACGAGACCCCCGACAAGCAGGGCCGGGTCACCATCCCGCCCGCCCTGCGTGAGTACGCCGGCCTGCAGCGCGACTGCGTGGTGATCGGCGCCAATACCCGGCTGGAGATCTGGGATTCCGAGGCCTGGACCAGCTACCTAGACCACCAGGAAGACGCGTTCTCCGACGCATCGGAGGAGGTGCTGCCAGGAGTTCTGTAACCGGGCGCGTACCTGCGCGCCCACCGGTGCCCGGCGAGGTCCCTACCCGCGGCGGGACGGCCGGCCGGCTGACGCCACTTCCCCGGCGCCAGGCGGCACGACGGCCGTTCGCGCACTACGCGGATGGGGGCCTGGCCGGGCATCACGCCCAAAGGGGACTTTCAGGCGAATATATGTGCGAACGCCGAGGAGCGGAGGAGGGGATCCGATGAGCGCAGGCGACGCGGCCGACGCGGCCGCCGGCCACGTGCCGGTCCTGCGGGACCGGATCCTCGCGCTGCTCGGCCCCGCACTGGAGCCCGACGGCGCGGTCCTGGTGGATGCCACGCTCGGCCGGGCCGGGCACGCCCGCGCGCTGCTGGCCGCCCACCCCGGCCTGAGCCTGGTCGGCATCGACGCCGATGAGACCGCCATCGACGAGTCCCGGCAGCGGCTGACCGACTTCGCCGGCCGGGTGACGCTGGTCCGGGCGTTCTACGACGAGCTGCCCGCCATCCTGGCCCGGCTCGGCCTGCGCAGCGTCCAGGGCATCCTGTTCGACCTCGGGGTCTCCTCCCCGCAGCTGGACGACCGGGAGCGCGGCTTCGCGTACTCCTACGACGCGCCGCTGGACATGCGCATGGACACCTCGTCGGAGCTCACCGCGGCCGAGGTGGTGAACACCTACCCGGCTGACCGGCTGGCCCGGGTGCTGCGCGACTACGGCGAGGAGCGCTTCGCGCGACGGATCGCCGGCGCACTGGTCCGGGAGCGGGACCGGGAGCCGCTGACCTCGACGCGGCGGCTGGCTCAGATCGTGGCCGACTCCATCCCGGCCCCGGCCCGGCGCACCGGCGGGAACCCGGCCAAGCGGACCTTCCAGGCGCTGCGCATCGAGGTCAACGGCGAGCTGGACCGGCTGCACCGCGCGCTGCCGGCCGCCTGTGACGCGATCGCGGTACAGGGCCGGCTCGCGGTGCTGGCCTACCACTCGCTGGAGGACCGCGCGGTCAAGCGGGCGCTGGCCGAGCGCTCGGCGGACACCACCCCGCCGGGCCTGCCGGTTTCCCTGCCCGGCAGCAGGCCGCAGTTCCGCCTCCTGACCAGGGGCGCCGAAAGACCGGACGAGCAGGAACTGACCGCCAACCCGCGGGCCGCGTCCGCCCGCCTGCGGGCCGCCGAACGTATCCGGACAGCCGCTTAAACGGGGGAGCTAGCTGATGAAGACCGACGTGGACACCAGGGAGCAGCTGCGCCAGCGCACGACGGGCACGGCCACGCCGCGGCCCGCCCAGGCGCCGCCGGCCCCGCGTCAGCCGCCACCCCGCCAGCACCCACCGGGGCGGCGGCCCGCCGGGCTGCCGCCGGGTCCGCCCCGCCCGCCCCAGGGCGGGCCGGCCGCGGGGACCCGGCCGGCCGCGACGGCCAGGACCGCCACCGCCAAGACCGCCACCGCCAAGACCGCCACGGGCAAGACCGCCCCCGGAAAGACCACGGCCGGCCAGACCACGGTCGGGGCGGCCAAGACCGCGACTGGCAGGACCGCGACTGGCAGGACCGCCACCGGCAGGACCGCCGCCGGCCAGACCAGAACCGGCCAGACCGCGACGGGGACCGGAACCGGGACGACCGCACCGCGGCGCGCGCCCAGCGCCCGCCCGGCCGGCCAGGCCCGGACCGGGGGGTCCCGCATGCCGTTCATGCTGCTGGTCCTGAGCCTGCTCGGCGGCGGGCTGGTCTGCCTGCTGATCGTCAACACCACGCTGTCCACCGCCCAGTTCAACATCACCAAGCTGCAGCAGCGAAACGAGCAGCTCTCTCAGCAGCAGCAGACGCTCCAGCAGCAGATCGCGACCGACGAGGCGCCGGGGACGATCGAGAAGCGCGCCTTCCAGCTCGGCCTGCGTGAGCAGAAGCGGCTCACCTTCCTCGACGTGCGCAACGGCCGCATCTACCGGCAGCCCAGCCACATGGCGGGGGAGCCGAACGTGGTCCCGGTCCCGGGTTTCACCCCGTGACCGGCGACCGGGACGGGGACTGGTCCAGCCGCAAGGTCCGCCGGCCACCCGCCGCGCCCGGCGGCACCAGGGGCCCGGACCGGCCGCGCGGGCCGGGCCGGACGGCGGGCGTCGGCCGCCCGGCCGGCGCGCCGGGCCGCGGCGCGACGCCGCGCGCGGGCGCCGGGCGGCCCGGCACCGCGCGACCCGGTACTGCGCCACCCAGCACTGGGCGACCCGGCACCGCGCCACCCGCCACCGCGCGACCTGGTGCCGGGCGACCGGGCAACGGACGACCGGGCAACGGACGTCCGGGCTCCGGGCGGCCCGAAACCGGAGGGGCCGAAACCGGGCGCGGCCCGGCCGCGGCCAGGCCGGGGCGTCCGGCCGCGGGCCAGCCTCGCCGGGGCGGCGCGGCGGGCCCTGGCCGGGGCGGATCCGGTCCGCGCCGGGCGCCGGGGACACTGCCGCCACGGCCGCCCGTGCGGGTCCGGGCCCGGACCATGCTGCGCCGCAGCAACCCCCGGCACCGGCTCAACGCGGCCCTGATCGTCATCGCCGTGGTGCTGTCGCTGTTCGCCGGGCGGCTGATCCAGATGCAGGGCCTGCAGTGGTCCAAGTACCGGACGCTGGCCGCACAGCGCTGGACATCGACCATCAACATCCCCACGCTGCGCGGCTCGATCACCACCAGCGACGGCCTGACGCTGGCCATGACCGAGCAGACCAGCCAGATCGTGGCCAACCCCAAGGAGATGAGCACCGCCCAGAAGGGCCAGGTGGCCAGCGCGCTGGCCGGCCCGCTGGGCCTGCCCGCCGCTCACATCCTCAGCCTGCTCGAGCACCCGTCGTCGCCGGAGAACGAGGTGCTGGAGCAGACGGCCAGTCAGGCCACGTCACAGCGCATCATGAAGCTGGGCCTGCCGGGCATCGCGCTGGGCGGCTTCCCCACCTACGCGCGCCTCTACCCCAACGGCAGCCTGGCCGCCAACCTGGTTGGCTTCACCAACGAGAGCGCATCCACCGGCGACCTGACTGGCGAGGCCGGCCTGGAGCAGGAGTTCAACTCGGTGCTGTCCGGCCGGGACGGCAGCGAGGAGGTGGAGACCGGCGTCAACGGCACGCCGATCGCCGGCACCGAGACCGACCTCAGGCAGCCAGTCCCGGCCCGGAACCTGCGGCTGACCATCCAGTCCAGCATCCAGTACGACGCCGAGCAGGCCTGCAAGCAGCGGGTCAGGCAGACCAAGGCCAAGAACTGCTCGATCGTGGTCATGCAGCCGGGCACCGGGCACATCCTGGCCATGGCCCAGTACCCGACGTTCAACCCGAACCGGCCGGTGACCAACCTGGACGCCACGCACAACATCGCGGTCTACAACACGTTCGCGCCCGGCAGCACGCTCAAGCCGCTCACCGTGGCGGCCGCGCTGGAGAAGGGCGGCCAGACCCCGATGAGCACCTACACGGTGCCGGACCAGATCGTGGTGCACGGGTTCACCTTCCACGACGCCGAGCCGCATCCGACGGCCCGGTACACGATCGCCGGGATCCTGGCCAACTCGCTCAACGACGGCATGGTGCAGCTGGTCCAGAAGGTCACGCCCCTGCAGCAGTACGACTACCTGCGCTCCTTCGGCCTCGACAAGCTGTCCGGGCTGGGCCTGCCCGGTGAGAGCCCTGGCCTGCTGGCCAGGCCGGGCAGCAAGGACTACTGGAATGACGAGCCCTACGAGCTCTCGTTCGGCCAGGGCATCGGCGTGACGGCCATCCAGATGGCCACGATCTACGCCACCATCGCCAACGGCGGCGTCCGGGTCCAGCCGTCCATCGTGGCCGGAACGATTAGCGCCGCGGGCAAGTTCACGCCCGCGCGCCGGCCGGCCTGGCGGGTCATCCAGGCCACGACGGCCAGGGAACTGATGACCATGATGGCCCAGGTCCCGAAGGTCGACGCCCTCCAGGGCGAGCCCTGGGGCATCCTGTACGGCTACCCGGTGGCGGCCAAGACCGGCACCGCGCAGGTGTCGGACACCGCGCAGTGCAAGCACCACACCCTGTGCCAGTACGGATCCAGCTACATCGGCATCGCGCCTGCTCAGGACCCTAAGCTCGTGGTCGCGGTGAATGTGCAGGACCCGACCGCGAACGGGTACTACGGCGATGAGGTGGCGGGCCCGGTCTTCTACAACGTGATGAAGTTCGCGCTCCAGACCATGAAGATCCCGCCCACTCACGCCAGGCCGCCCTACATCCGGCTCATGCGTCCGTGATCGGAGGTAACCTCAGCCCGTGCCAGCGGCTCTCCGTCCCGAACGCGTCCCTGCGCGCCCATTCGCGGGACTTGCGGTGCTCCTGGGCCTGAAGACATCCGGCCAGGACGCCCTTGACGTCTTCACCGGGCGCAGCGGACCGGCCGGAGTTACCGGCATCACGCACGACTCCCGGTTCGTGCGGCCCGGCGACCTGTACGCGGCGCTGCCGGGCACGCGGGTGCACGGCGCCCGGTTCTGCGCCGACGCCGCCGCGGCGGGCGCCGTGGCGGTGCTCACCGACGCCGACGGCCGCGAGCGGGCCGTCCAGGCCGGGCTGCCGGTGTTCGTGGTCGCCGACCCGCGCGCGCGGCTGGGCGAGGTGGCGGCCTGGATCTACGGCTACCCGTCGGAGCAGCTGCTGCTCATCGGGGTGACCGGGACCAGCGGCAAGACCACCTCGACGTTCCTGCTCGACTCCGGCCTGCGGGCGGCGGGCTACCGGACCGGGCTCATCGGCGGCGTGGCCACCCGGATCGGCGGCCAGACGCTGCCCAGCGAGCTGACCACGCCGGAGGCCACCGACCTGCAGGCCCTGCTGGCCGTGATGGCCCAGCGCGGGGTGCGAGCCGGGGCGATGGAGGTGTCCAGCCACGCGCTGGCCCTGGGCCGCGTCGCGGGCACCCGCTACGACGTCGCGGTGTTCACCAACCTGTCCCAGGATCACCTGGACTTCCACGCCAGCCTGGACGACTACTTCGCGGCCAAGGCCCAGCTGTTCACGCCCCGCTACGCCGCCGCGGGGGTGGTCAACATCGACGACCCGCGCGGCCGCGAGCTGGCCGCCGATCCGCAGCTCCCGATCACGACGTTCTCGGCCGAGGGCCGGCTGGCCGCCGACTGGCGGGCGGTCGACGTGCGCACCGGCGCGGACGGCAGCACGTTCCGGGTCATCGGGCCCGGCGGGGTGGCGGCCGATGCTCAGGTGGCGCTGCCGGGGGCGTTCAACGTGGCCAACGCGCTGGGCGCGATCGTGGCCCTGGTGGAGGCCGGGATCGGGCTGGCCACCGCGGTGGCCGGGGTGGCGGCCTGCCCGGGCGTGCCGGGCCGCCTGGAGCGGGTCGAGGCGGGCCAGGACTTCACCGTGCTGGTGGACTACTCGCACAAGCCCGGCGCCGTCGAGGCCGTGCTCACGGGGCTGCGCCAGGTCACCCTGGGCAGCCTGACGATCGTGCTGGGCTGCGGCGGCGACCGGGACATCGGCAAGCGCCCGCTGATGGGCGCGGCGGCGGCCCGGCTGGCCGACACCGCGATCTTCACCAGCGACAACCCGCGCTCGGAGGACCCGCTGGCCATCCTGGCCCAGATGCTGGAGGGCGCGGTCGAGGTGGACATGGCCAGGCGCGCCGAGGTGATCATCCAGCCGGACCGGGCCGCGGCCATCGAGCAGGCGATCGCCACGGCCGGCAAGGGTGACGTGGTGCTCATCGCGGGGAAGGGACATGAGACGGGGCAGTACGTCGGCGGGGCGGTGATCCAGTTCGACGACCGCGAGGTCGCCGCGCAGGCGCTCGCGCGGCGCAGCCGTGCGGAGGGTGCGCGGGATGCACGGGATGCACGGGAAGCCCCGAGTTCTCGGCGGGCACAGTGATTCCGGAGGCCCAGTGATTCCGCTGTCAGTGGCGCAGCTTGCCGGGATAACCGGCGCCGCGCTCGATCAGGTGCCCGACCCCGGGGTCATCGTGGCGGGGCCGGTGGTCATCGACTCGCGGGAGGCGCGGCCCGGCGCGCTGTTCGCGGCGCTGCCCGGCACCCGCGCCGACGGCCACGACTTCGCCGCCGCGGCCGTGGCCGCCGGGGCGACGGCCGTGCTGGCCAGCCGGCCCGTGGGAGTGCCCGCGCTGATCGTGAGCGACGTCCAGGCCGCGCTGGGCGACCTGGCCGCCGCGGTGGTCCGCCGCCTGCCCGGCCTGACGATCGCCGCGATCACCGGGTCGGCGGGCAAGACCACCACCAAGGACCTGACCGCGCAGCTGGTCGAGACGCTGGGCCCGACCGTCTCCAACCGGGGCAGCTTCAACAACGAGATCGGCCACCCGCTGACCGTGCTGCGGGTGACCGAGCAGACTCGCTACCTCATCTCCGAGCTGTCGGCCCGGGGGCCGGGGCACATCGCGGCGCTGTGCGCCATCGCGCCGCCGCGGCTGGGCGCGGTGCTGTGCGTCGGCCACGCGCACGCCGGGGAGTTCGGCGGCATCGAGCAGGTGGCCAGGGCCAAGAGCGAGCTGCCCGCGGCGCTGCCGCCCGGCACTATGGGCGGGGTGGCCGTGCTGAACGCCGACGACCCGCGGGTGCTGGCCATGGCCGCGAGCACGGCGGCCCGGGTGGTGACCTTCGGCCGGGCCGCGGACGCGGACGTGCGGGCCGTCGGCGTCACCGCCGACGAGGCGGGCCGGGCCGGGTTCACGCTGGTCACCGCGCAGGGCTCGGCGCCGGTGCAGCTGCGGCTGTACGGCGAGCACCACGTGAGCAACGCGCTGGCCGCCGCCACGCTGGCCGGCGAGCTGGGCCTGGCGACCGACGCCATCGCGGCCGGGCTGAGCGAGGCGCTGCCCCGGAGCCGGTGGCGGATGGAGGTCACCCGGCGGGCGGACGGGGTGACGGTCGTCAACGACGCCTACAACGCCAACCCGGAGTCGCTCCGGGCCGCGCTGGCCACCCTGGCCGTCATGACCGACAGCGGCCGGCGGCACCGTGGGTTCGCGGTGCTCGGGCTGATGACCGAGCTGGGCGAGGCGGAGGAAGAGTTCCACGAGGAGGCCGGCGGCTGGCCGCGCGGGCCGGCGTGGCCGGCCTGATCGTGGTCGGCGACGCCGCCGCGCCGATCCTGACCGGGGCCAAGGCCGTGCCATCCTGGTCGGGCGAGATGCTGCACGTGCCCGACCGGGCGGCCGCCGTGGCCGTGCTGGAGGACCGGCTGCGCGACGGTGACGTCGTGCTGGTCAAGGCGTCCCACTCGATCGGGCTGGAGGCGGTGGCGCTGGCCCTCACCGGAGAGCGGCCCCCGCCGCCGAGCACGGCCGGCCACGGCAGCGCCGCGGATCCGGAGCCCGCGCTGTGAAAACCATCATCGTGGCGGCCGGCGTCTCCATGATCCTGGCCCTGTTCGGCACGCCGCTGGCCATCAAGCTCCTGCGGCGGCGAGGCTACGGCCAGCTGATCCGCGAGGAGGGGCCGTCCTCGCACCTGACCAAGCGGGGCACGCCGACCATGGGCGGCGCGGTGTTCGTCGTGGCCACGCTGATCGGCTACCTGGTCAGCCACCTGGTCACCGACGACCCCATCTCCAGCTCCGGCCTGGAGGTGCTGGGGCTGATGACCGGCCTGGGCCTGGTCGGGTTCATCGACGACTTCATCAAGATCTACAAGCAGACCAGCCTGGGCCTGCGCAGCGGGGCCAAGCTGGCCGGCCAGGCGGTGGTCGGGGCGCTGTTCGCGCTGGAGGTGCTCCAGCACCCCGACGGCTACGACCTGACCCCGGCCGACGCGCACCTGTCGTTCCTGCGCGACTTCGGCCCGGCCATCGGGACGCTGCCGTTCGTGCTGTGGATCGTGATCATCATCGCCGGCACGTCCAACGCGGTGAACCTGACCGACGGCCTGGACGGGCTGGCCACCGGCGCGACCTGCCTGGTGCTGGTGGCCTACATCCTCATCGGCATCTGGGAAGAGCGCAACGACTGCACCAACTTCCTGGCCACCACCTGCTACGCGGTCCGCGACCCGCTGGACATGGCGGTGGTGGCGGCCGCGCTGCTGGGCGCCTGCTTCGGGTTCCTGTGGTACAACGCGCCGCCGGCCCGGATCTTCATGGGCGACACCGGCTCGCTGGCCCTGGGCGGGGCGCTGGCCGGGCTGGCCGTCTGCACCAAGACCCAGCTGCTGCTGTTCATCCTGGGCGGGCTGTTCGTGATCATCACGCTGTCGGTGATCATCCAGGTCGGCTTCTTCAAGATGACCCGAAGACGGGTCTTCCGCATGGCCCCGCTGCAGCATCACTTCGAGCTCCTCGGCTGGGCCGAGACCACGATCGTGATCAGATTCTGGATGCTCGCGGGCCTGTGCGTGGCCCTGGGCCTGGGCATCTTCTACGTGGAGTGGCTCCCCGGCTAGCGGCAAGGCGGGTTAGTCACGGGGCGAGTCGCAAACAGCGCGACACGCGGGCAGATGTCCCGCGGCCGGCCGGGCCGGCCACGGACACTGGGATCATGAAGCTGACAGCCGGGGCGCGGCGATGAGCGAGCTACTCGATCGGCTGGGCCGGGGCGCCTCGGCCGAGCGGGAGCCGGGCGCCGCCGCCGAACGTCCGGTCGCCCGGCTGATCGGGCTGCTGAACCGGCCGCTCACCTCGTACTACCTGATCATCGGCTGCACGGTGCTGCTGCTGGCCATCGGGCTGCCGCTGGTGCTGTCCAGCTCGCTGGCCGCGGCCCTGGACGCGGGCCAGTCCCCGTTCGCCGCGTTCCAGAAGCAGCTGCTGGGCGCGCTGGCCGGCCTGGGCGTGATGTGGCTGGCCGCCAGGGCCTCGCCGCGGCTGTTCCGGGGCGCGGCCTACCCGATGATCGGCCTGGCCGTGCTCGGCCTGCTGCTGGTACGGGTGGTCGGCGTCACCATCGCCGGCGGGACCCGCGAGATCGTGGTGGCCGGCCTCACCATCCAGCCCTCGGAGTTCGCCAAGCTCGCGTTCGCGCTGTGGGGCGCCGACCTGCTGGCCCGCAAGGAGAAGCTGCGCCAGCTCACCGACTCGCGCCAGCTGCTGATCCCGCTCATGCCGGGGGTCGCGATCCTGGCCCTGCTGGTGCTGGCCGGCCACGACATCGGCAGCACCAGCGTGCTGCTGGCCATCTTCCTGAGCCTGCTGTGGGTGGTCGGCTGCCCCCGCAGGACCTTCTTCGGCGTGGTCGGGCTGATGGCCTTCGCGCTGATCATCGTGATCCTCACCTCGTACTACGCGAGGCAGCGGCTGGCGGGCTTCGTGTGCGCGGGCGACCCGTCGTCGGCGAACTCGCTCTGCTGGCAGGCGACCGAGGGCCGGTACGCGCTGGGCTCGGGCGGCCCGTTCGGGGTCGGGCTGGGGGCCAGCCGGTCGGTCTGGGGCTGGGTCCCGGAGAGCTCGACGGACTTCATCTTCGCCATCCTGGGCGAGGAGCTGGGCCTGGTCGGCACGCTGTCGGTGGTCCTGCTCTACAGCGGGATCGCCTACGCGGGCATCCGGATCGCGCGCCGGATGACCGACACGTTCATGCGCCTGGCCGCGGCGGCCGTGACGGGCTGGATCGTGGCCCAGGCGCTGATTAACATCGGCGCCGTGCTCGGACTGCTGCCCATCACCGGCATCCCGCTGCCGCTGGTCTCCGAGGGCCTGTCCTCGCTGCTGGTGACCATGGCCGGGCTCGGCATGCTGCTGTCCTTCGCCCGGCACGAGCCCGGTGCCGAGCAGGCACTTACGGCGGCTGGACCCGGCGTGCCCCGGCGCATCCTAAGCTGGCTCGGTCTAGGCGTGCATCGTCCCTAGCGGCGATCGCGGCCGGCGTGCCCGGCGAATGAGAGCAAGTATGGGTGGGAGACTGGGATGTCGATGAGCGTGGTCATCGCAGGAGGTGGCACCGGCGGCCATATCTATCCGGCGCTGGCCCTGGCCGACGCGCTCCGGCAGGCCGATCCCCGCATGCTGATCACCTGCCTGGGCACCGAGCGGGGGCTGGAGACCAAGCTCATCCCCGACCAGGGCTATGACCTGGCGCTGATCCCGCCGGTCCCGCTGCCGCGCAAGCTCACCCCGCAGCTGGCGTCGGTGCCGAAGCGGATGCTGGCCGCGGTGGCGGCCGCCGCCGAGGTGCTGGACGAGGTCCGGGCCGACGCGCTGGTCGGCTTCGGCGGCTACGTGGCCACGCCCGGTTACCTGGCCGCGTGGCGCCGCCACGTGCCGATCGTGGTGCACGAGGCCAACCCCAGGCCGGGGCTGGCCAACCGGATCGGCGCCCGGTTCACCGACCGGGTGTTCACCGCCCAGCCCGGCGTCAAGCTGCCGCACGCGCAGTGCATCGGCATCCCGATCCGGCGGCAGATCGCCCAGCTGGACCGGCTCGCGCTCAGCGACCAGGCCCGCGCGCACTTCGGCCTGCGGCACGACCTGCCCGTGCTGCTGGTCACCGGCGGCTCCCAGGGCGCCCGGTCGATCAACAACGCGGTCCTGGGCGCGGGCCCGGCCCTGCGCGACGCCGGGATTCAGGTGCTGCACATCATCGGCCCGCGCAACGCCGACGTCCGGGTGCCGCCGGGCGAGGTGCCCTACATCGTGCTGCCGTACCTGGACCGGATGGACCTGGGCTACGCGGCCGCCGACTTCGCGCTGTGCCGGTCCGGCGCGATGACCTGCGCCGAGCTCACCGCGGTGGGCCTGCCCGCGGCCTACGTGCCGCTGCCCCACGGCAATGGCGAGCAGCGGCTCAACGCGCTGCCCATCGAGCAGGCCGGGGGCGGGCTGATCGTGTCCGACGCCACCTTGACCCCGGAGTGGATCGAGCAGACGCTGCTGCCGATCCTGCTGGACGCCGAGCTGGTGGCGGCGATGTCCAAGGCGGCGGCCGACAGCGGCAACCGGGACGCCGACCGCCAGCTGGCCCAGGTGGTGCTGGATCTGGACCGCCGGGGCCGGGCGAGCTCGGGCCACCGCCGCCACTAGGACGCCACGGGAGGGCAGACATGGGGCTGGTCACACCGGTTGACCCGGTTCCGCTGAGCGAGCTGGGCCGGGTGCACTTCGTCGGCATCGGCGGCGCGGGCATGTCCGGCATCGCCCGGATCATGCTGGCCAGGGGGATCCCGGTGTCGGGCAGCGACTCCGCCGCCTCGCCGGGGCTGGACGAGCTGGCCGCGCTCGGCGCGCGGGTCGCGGTCGGGCACGCGGCGGAGCACCTGGGCGACGCGGACACGCTGGTGGTGTCCAGCGCGATCCGGCCGGACAACCCGGAACTGGCCGAGGCCCGGCGGCGCGGCCTGCGCGTGCTGCACCGGGCGGCGGCGCTGGCCTCGGTCATGCTGGGCAGCCAGGGCATCGCGGTGGCCGGCACCCACGGCAAGACCACCACCACCTCCATGATCACCACCGTGCTGCGGCACTGCGGCGCCGATCCCTCGTACGTGATCGGCGGCATCCTGGCCGAGACCGGCCTGGGCGCCGACCAGGGCAGCGGCCGCGCGTTCGTGGTCGAGGCGGACGAGAGCGACGGCTCGTTCCTGATGCTGGCCCCCGACGCGGCCGTGGTGACCTCCGTAGAGGCCGACCACCTGGACAACTACGCCGACCTGGCCCAGATCGAGGCGGCGTTCGGCGCCTTCGCGGCCAAGATCAGCTCCGGCGGCCTGCTGGTCGCCTGCGCCGACGACCCGGGCGCCCGTGAGCTGGCCCGGCAGGCGGCCGGGACCGACTCGGACCTGCGGGTGCTGACCTACGGCACCGCGGCGGACGCCGACTACCGGGTCAGCGACGTGCGCCCGGAGGGCATGGCCGCCCGCCTGACCATCACCGGCGGGCCGGGCACCAGGGCCGAGGGGCCGGCGCAGGTCCGCATCGCGGTGCCCGGCCGGCACAACGCGCTCAACGCGGCGGCCGCGTTCGCGATCGCGGCCGAGCTGGGCTTCGCGCCGGGGCCGGTCGCGGCGGGCCTGGCCGCCTACGGCGGCGCGCGGCGCCGGATGGAGCTCAAGGGCGAGGCCGACGGGGTCCGGGTGGTGGACAGCTACGCCCACCACCCGACTGAGCTGGCCGCCGACCTGGCCGCGGCCAGGGACATCGCGGCCGGCGGCCGGGTCATCGCGCTGTTCCAGCCGCACCTGTTCAGCCGGACCCGGATCTTCGCCGCCGACTTCGGCGCGGCGCTCAGCCAGGCCGACGAGGTGCTGGTGCTGGACATCTACGCGGCCAGGGAGGATCCCGAGCCGGGCGTCACCGGGCAGCTGATCTGCGACGCGGTGCCGGGGGAGCGGGCCCAGTTCCTGCCCGACCGGGCCAGCGCGCCGGCGGTGGCGGCGGGCCTGGCCAAGCCCGGCGACCTGGTGCTGACCATGGGCGCCGGCGACGTGACCGCTCTCGGGCCGCTGATCGTGGCCGCGCTGACCGATCGGGCGGGCGGGGCTGGCACGGGCGAGGCTGCCGCACGTGAGTCTGGCGCAGGTGAGGCAGGATGACGAGATCGGCGGCGGTCGGCCCGGGGACGGCCCCCGCCGGCCCGCCGTCCGGCGGCCAGCCGTCCGGCGGACCGGCGCCCGGCGGGGCGGCGCCCGGGGCAGGGTCGGCGTCCGCGCGGCCGGGCCACGGGCCGGGCGCTGGGTCCCGGAAGCCGGGGTCAGGCGGGCGGCGCGGGTCGGTGCCCTGGCGCGCCCTGTTCATCGGAATCGTGGGGGTCGCGATCATCGCGGGCGTGGGCTGGGCGCTGCTGGGCTCCAGCCTGCTGGTGGTGCGTCGCATCGAGGTGACGGGCAACACCGGCCTGCCCGCGGCCCGGGTGCGCGCGGCCAGCGGGATCCAGCCGGGGACGCCGCTGGCCCGGCTGGACGCCGCGGCGGCGGTACGGCGGGTGGAGCGGCTCAGCCGGGTGCTGTCGGCGCAGGTCGGCCGGTCCTGGCCGGACACGGTGGTGATCACGGTGCGGGTCCGCCGGGCCGCGCTCACGGTGGCCAGCGGCGGCGGCTTCGAGCTGGTGGACCCGTACGGGGTGGTGGTGCGCACGGTGGCCAGCCGGCCGGCGGGACTGCCGCTGCTGCGGTCGGCGCCGGCGCAGCTGCGCGGCAGTGCGGCGGTACGCGCGGCGGCGGACGTGCTCGGCGACCTGCCGGTGGCGCTGCGCCAGCGGGTGCTCTCGGTCAGCGCCCCGTCGGCCGATGAGGTCACGCTGCGGCTGCGCGGACGGCTGACGGTGCGCTGGGGCAGCGCGGACCGGGCCAGGCAGAAGACACGGGAACTACGGACGCTCATGCGGACGCATGCCCGCTTCTACGACGTGAGTTCGCCGGGAGAGGCAGTGACCGCGGGATGAGCCAGAACGGACGGCCAGAAGGGAAAGGTGCGCCCATTGGCAGGGAAAGGTGCGGCGATCTGGAGCGACACGCCGGGCGGCTCGGCTACCGGTTAGTTGACCAGGCCTGTCGCGCAACTCTACTGTCCCTATCAGTCGGCAGCTTGACATAACTCTAAATCTCAAGTTGAGGGTGAGAGTTTGACGGGCTGGCATCCGCGTCTGCCGGCCCTACCGGGGGACGACTGGCCGTGACTGCGGCCGGGCGGGTACACGGCACAGCGAACGAGCGGAAAGGGTTCCTCCTCGTGGCAGCACCGCAGAACTACTTGGCGGTCATCAAGGTCGTCGGTATCGGCGGGGGCGGCGTCAACGCCGTGAACCGGATGATCGAAGAGGGACTCAGGGGCGTCGAGTTCATCGCCATCAACACCGATGCCCAGGCGCTCCTGATGAGCGACGCCGACGTGAAGCTGGACGTCGGCCGCGAACTCACCCGCGGGCTCGGCGCCGGCGCCAACCCGGACATCGGCGCCAGGGCGGCCGAGGATCACCGCGAGGAGATCGAGGAGGTGCTCAAGGGCGCCGACATGGTCTTCGTCACCGCGGGTGAGGGCGGCGGCACGGGCACCGGCGGCGCGCCCGTGGTGGCCAACGTGGCCCGGTCGCTGGGCGCGCTGACCATCGGCGTGGTGACCCGGCCGTTCGGGTTCGAGGGCAAGCGCCGGGCCGGCCAGGCCGACTCGGGGATCGAGCGGCTGCGCAGCGAGGTCGACACGCTCATCGTGATCCCGAACGACCGGCTGCTGTCCATCTCCGACCGGCACGTCAGCGTGCTGGACGCGTTCAAGGCGGCCGACCAGGTGCTGCTGTCCGGTGTTCAGGGCATCACTGACCTGATCACCACGCCGGGCCTGATCAACCTGGACTTCGCCGACGTGAAGTCGGTCATGTCGGGGGCCGGGTCCGCGCTCATGGGCATCGGCTCGGCCCGCGGGGACGACCGGTCGGTGGCCGCCGCCGAGATGGCCATCTCCAGCCCGCTGCTGGAGGCCAGCATCGACGGCGCGCACGGCGTGCTGCTGTCCATCCAGGGTGGCTCGGACCTGGGCCTGTTCGAGATCAACGAGGCGGCCCAGCTGGTGTCCAACTCGGCCGCCCCCGATGCCAACATCATCTTCGGCGCGGTGATCGACGACGCGCTCGGCGACGAGGTCCGGGTCACGGTCATCGCGGCCGGGTTCGACGAGCCGCAGGACACCCGTCCGCGCGTCGGACGCGTGGTGGTCGGCGGCGGTCCCGGCCCGGCCGGCGGACATCCCGTCGGCCCCGGCGGCCGCTTCGTCGTCCTCGGTGTGGCGCCCGAGCGCGCCGAGCACCTCGGCCTCGTCGGCCTTGTCGGCGGCCGCGGCCTCATCAGCGTCGTCGGCGTCATCGGCCTCGTCGGCCGAGCGCCGGGACCCGCCGCCGGCGGTGAGCTCGCCGGTATCGTCTCTGCCGCCTTCGCGGCGGCGCGGGACGGGCGGCGGGACGGGCGGGGCCCTCGCCGGGATGACCTCCCCGGCCGACCGGGCTGGTGAGAGCGCTGACTCGCCGGGCGCGCAGGAGCCGCACGGCGCGGAGGCCGTGGACGGGGTACCGGCGCCGCGGCCGGCCGAGTCGGCCCCGGCGGGATCCGGGGACCAGGCCGCGGGTAACGGGTCCTGGCCGGCGGACGGCTCGGCGCAGTCGCGCGGGCTGGCTGGCGAGGCGGCGAGCACCCGCCGCCGCTCCGTCGTCTTCGAGGAAGACGACGAGCTCGACGTGCCCGACTTCCTCAAGTAGCCCCAGCCCGGCTGGTCCAGCCAGCCCGGCCCGGCCAGTGCCCTCCCGCGGGCTGGCGACGAGTGGCCGCGGACCGGGCCGCTGGGTGATGATGTGCGGGTGACTCAGGTGCCTGGTGATGCCGCCGACTCAGCCGACTCCGGTGACTCCGGTGACTCCGGCGAGGACGAGGACGAGCGCAGGGACGAGCTGCGGGAGAACCTGGCCGGGGTGCGGGCGCGGATCGCGGCCGCGTGCGCGGCGGCCGGGCGGCCCGCCAGCGAGGTGTCGCTGGTGGCGGTGACCAAGACCTTCCCAGTGTCCGACATCCGGCTGCTCAGCCAGCTGGGCGTCACCGACGTGGGGGAGAACCGGGACCAGGAGGCCGCGCCCAAGGCGGCTCAGGCGAGCGCCATGAGGCTGCCCCTGACCTGGCACTTCGTCGGGCAGCTCCAGGTCAACAAGGCGGCCAGCGTGGCCTCCTACGCCGACGTGGTCCACTCGGTGGACCGGCTGCGGCTGGTCAGCGCGCTGGGGCGGCGGGCCGTCGCGGGCGGCCGCGAGCTGCGCTGCCTGATCCAGGTCGGCCTGGACGAGGCGGAGGGCCGGGGCGGCGCGCGGCCGGGCGAGGTGGCCGGGCTGGCCGAGGCCATCGAGGCCGAGCCGGGCCTGTGGCTGGCCGGCGTGATGGCTGTCGCTCCGCTGGGCGCGCCGGCCCGGCCCGCGTTCGGCCGGCTGCGCGAGATCGCCGGCGCCGTAAGGGCTCAGTACCCGCAGGCCACGGCGATCTCGGCCGGAATGAGCGGTGATCTGGAGGATGCGATTGCCGAGGGCGCGACACTCGTGCGGATCGGTACGGCGTTGCTCGGAGGCCGGCGAGCCTTCGTCAGGTAATGTCCGTCGAAGCGTGGCACGCCGGGGTGTGGGCGGGGCCGCTTGGCGGGCACGACGGAGGACAGAAGATGGCCAGCGCGATGCGCAAGATGGCGGTCTATCTCGGCCTGGTTGAGGACGACCACCGTTACGATCAATACCAGGACGAATACGGCGCCGAGGACGAGTACGACGAGTACGGTACCGACCTGGTCGCGCAGGAAGACCGGTCCGCCGCATACTCCGGTTTCGTGGAGAGCGGGCACCTCCCTCCGGATGACCAGGTCCCGGTTCAGATACAGACCACCGATTTGACCCGGATCACGACACTGCATCCCCGCACGTACAATGAGGCACGTACGATCGGAGAGCATTTCCGCGAGGGCACTCCGGTGATCATGAACCTGACGGAGATGGTCGACAGCGACGCTAGGCGTCTCGTCGACTTCGCCGCCGGGCTGATCTTCGGGCTGCGCGGGAGCATCGACCGCGTGACGAACAAGGTGTTCCTGCTGTCTCCGGCCAACGTAGAGGTAGCGGCCGAGGACAAGGCCCGCATCGCGGAGCGCGGCTTCTTCAACCAGAGCTAGCCGCTACCAGAGAAGACAACATGCTGCGGGCGCCAGGCGGCGCCCGCGGTGGGCTGCGGCGAGCGGGGCAGACGTGAACATAGTCAAGCTGGTGCTCTACTATGTGCTCTCGGTCTATCTGCTGCTGCTCATCGGGAGGCTGATCCTTAGCTGGATCCAGGCGTATGCGCGAGACTGGCACCCGCGCGGGGTTGTCCTGGTCATCGCGGAGGCTGTGTATTCGGCCACTGATCCGCCACTGAGATTCCTAAGGCGCTACATTCCCTCCCTCAGGCTCGGTACTGTGGCTCTTGACCTCAGCTTCATGCTGCTGTTCCTGGTGGTGCTGGTGCTCTGGCAGGTAGTCCAGATCAGGTAAGTAACAGGTGCAGCAGCTGAAGTGATGTAGCGTCCATAGGGGACCATGCTCAAGGAGACGAGATGCCACTGACGCCCGCGGATGTGCGGAACAAGCAGTTCAGCACGACGAGGCTCAGGCCCGGCTATGACGAAGAAGAAGTAGATGCCTTCCTCGATGAGGTTGAGGCAGAGCTCGACCGGTTGATCCAGGACAACGACGAGCTGCGGGCCAAGCTGGCCGAGGTTCTGCGGGGCGGGAAGACTCCGGTCGGCGCGGGCCTCAATGCGCCGCACGTCGAGTCCGGCCCGGACCTGATGGCCGCTGAGCCGCCGCGTCACGAGCCGGAGCGCCGGCCCGAGCCGGTGATGATGAAGCCGGTCGAGGACAACATGGACACGGCTGCCCGTGTCCTGGCCCTGGCGCAGCAGACCGCCGACCAGGCGATCGCCGACGCCCGGCGGGAGGCCGACGAGACGCTCGGCCGCGCCCGCCGCGAGGCCGACGACATCCTGACCAAGGCGCGTCGTCAGTCTGAGCAGATCACCAGCGACGCCCGGGCCCGCGCCGAGAGCCTCGAGCGCGACGCGCAGGAGCGGCACCGTCAGGCGATGGGCTCCCTCGTGCAGTCCCGCGAGGAGCTGGAGCGCCGGGTCGACGACCTGCGGGCGTTCGAGCGCGAGTACCGCAGCAGGCTGAAGGCGTACCTGGAGGGCCAGCTTCGGGATCTGGAGGCAGGTGCCGCGGACAGCGGTGTCTTCCCGGCGATCTCAAGCGGCCAGCAGAGCGTGCCGAGTGCGGTGGGCCGCATGGGCGCCCAGCCGTCGGTGTCTGGTTCCTACGCCGGCGTGCCCGAGCCCGTGACCCACAACGGCTCCGGCTTCCACCCGTCCGACACCGGCCAGCACGACCGCAGGTAGTAGCTCCCCACCCACCTCCCCGGCCCGCGCTCCATGGCCGCCGCCGGGGTGGTGGGGTGCTGTGGGCGTCGCTAGCCTCGATAGTGGAGCCTGTCAGTGATCCGGTTCAGTGCCATCCTGGCGGTTGTCGTCGCGGCGGTCGGCCTGCTGGTCGCGGGCGCCGTATCCGGCAGCGTGCTGGTGGTGTACCTGGCCATCGGCGTCGCGGCCCTGGCCTTGCTCATGCTGATCGCCGGCGTGCTGATCTGGCGAGACGAGATCTTCGGGGAGCAGGCGGCCGGCCGCCAGGCCAGAGCGGCGGCCAGCCAGCCCGCGGTGATACAGCCCGCGGTGATCCAGCAAGATGACAAACAGCCCGCGGCGGCCGAGCCGGAGGTAGCACAGCCAGCGGCGGCCGAGGTGCCGATGATTGGCCTGGCCGCCCAGGCGGCCGCGGAGTCGCAGTCGGCCGAGACGGCCAACACGGCGGGAGCGGCCGGAGCCGCCGCGGCAGCCCCGGCGGCTGCGGCAGCCCCGGCGGTCCGGCACCAGGCGCCAGGGCGTCAGCAGCCCGCAGGCCACGGAGCACGCGGCCGGGTCCCGGTCCCCGACCCGGCCGATGCCCGCTCCGGGCGCCCGGGTTCTGAGCGCCCGGGTTCCGACCGTCAGGGTTCCGACCGTCCGGCCGAGGATGCCAGCCCGGCCGCGGCCGGTCGGCCCGCCGCATCGGTTACCGAGCGTGAGACCCGCCGCCCGGACCCGGTCTGGCCCCGGCGGACGGCTCCCTGGGAGGAGCCGGCCAGCCCCGCTAGTCCCGCCAGCCCGGCTAGTCCGGCCAGCCCGGCCCGCAAGGAGGCGGCGGCCTGGAATAGGCCCGCCGCCGCGGATCAGCCCGCCGCCCCGGCCGCCGATGCCGGAGCGGGGGAGAAGGACCAGCCAGGCCGCCTGAGCCGCCCGGCGACGCTGGCCGGATCGGCCGGACTGTTCTCCCGGTCAGGCCAGCCCGGCCGGGAGAGCCCGGATCGCGCCGAACGCCAGCGCGGCGAACCCGAGCCCGTCAAGGCAGGGTCGCCGAAGGCCGAGCCGCCGGCCGAAGGCTGAGTCGGCTAGAGCTGAGCCGGCCAAAGCCGAGTCGGCGAAGGCTGAGTCGGCCAAGGCTGAGTCGGCCAAGGCGGAGCCGGCTAAAGCTGAGTCGGCTAAGGCCGAGCCGGCCCAGACCGGGCCGCCGAAGACCCCGCCCGCCAAGGCCGAGCCCGTCAAGGTGGAATCGGCGAAGGCGGAGCCGGCCAGGGCGGAGTTGGCCAGTGCGGAGCCGGCCAGTGCGGCCGGCCGGGCCGGGCCGCTCGACGCGTCAGCCACCTCGGCCGCGGACAAGGCCAGCCGCTCGGCGGCGGCCAGCGCACCAGCGGCGGCCGGTGCACCGGCGACCAGCGCACCGGCGGCCAGCGAGGCCAAGTCCAGGACGAGCCAGCCGCCCGCCCCGGCGCGGGAAACCCTCAGCCCAGCGGCCGGCTCGGCGCGGAGCCGGTCCGGCCAGGACGCGCCGCCCAAGACGGCCGGCTCCGATGGCCCGCCCAGCGTGGACGAACTGCTGCGGCGTGCCGGACGCGACTCGGCCCGCGCCAGCGCGACCGGCAGCGCGGCCGCCCAGGCACCGGCCAGGCCCGAGCCGACCACCTCAAAGCCGACCACCACAGAGCCGAGCTACCCCGAAGCCGACCACCACAGAGCCGAGCACCCCGAAGCCGAGCACCCCGGAGCCCGCCACGCCCCCGGCGGCCGCCGCCCCGGCGGCCACCGACAAGCCGGACGCGAGCCAGCCCGACACCGTCGCGTCCAGCGGGTCCGCCGCGGCCAGCGGGTCCGCCGCGTCCAGCGGATCCGGCGCCAGCGGCTCAGCCGGGATGGACCTGCAGGTCAGCGTGGTGCCGGGCATCGCCAGATATCACCTGGCCGACTGCATCCTGATCCGCTTCCTCGGCAACGAGGACCTCGAGGTCATGACCAGGCAGGCGGCCGAGGACGCCCACTGCGTGCCCTGCAAGGCCTGCCGCCCGGAGAAGTAGCGGCCTAGACCGCGCGGATCCAGAACGTCAGGCCGAGATCGGGGTCGCTATGCTCGGCCCCCGCCTCGTCGCCCGCCGCTTCGTCGCCCGCCGCCTCGCCGTAGTCCACCGCGAGCACCTCGGTGCTGATCAGCTCCCCGTGCTCGGTCAGCGCCCAGGCCAGGTCCGGGTCCGCCGTGGACCAGCGCAGCGAGATGCGGTCGCTGACCTCCAGCCCGTCGCCCTTGCGCGCGTCCTGCACCAGCCGGACCGCTTCCCTGGCGTAGCCCTCCCGCCGGAGCTGCGGGGTGATCGTCACCTCGAGCGCCACGGTCTCGCCCGCGTCGCTGGCCACGGCCCAGCCCGAGCGCGGGGTCTGGGTCACGATGACCTCATCCGGCGCCAGGCTCACCGGCGAACCGTCCACCGGCACGGACGCCGACCCCTCGCTACGCAGCCCCTGAGCCAGCCCGACCGGGTCGGCGGCCTCGATCGCCGCCGCGACACCCGGGGTGGCCGGGCCGAACCGCCGGCCAAGAGCCCGGAAATTGGGCCGCACCGTGTAGCTGACCAGGTCGTCGGCGACGGCGTCCAGCGGCTCGAGCGCGTGCACGTTGAGCTCCTCGGCCACCTGGGCTCGCAGCCCGGCGGGCAGCGCGGCGAACCCGGCCGCCCCGACCAGGGCCCTGGCCAGCGGCTGGCGGACCCGGACCACGGCGCTGGCCCGGGCCGACCGGCCCAGCTCGACCAGCCGCCGGACCAGCGCCATCTGCTCCGTGAGCCCCGGGTCGATGAGGTCAAGGTCCGGCGTCGGCCAGGAGGCCAGGTGCACCGAGTCCGGGGCGGTCCCGGCGCGCAGCACGCCCCACAGGTAGTCAGTGATGAACGGCGTGATCGGGGCCATCAGCCGGGTCAGCGTCTCCAGCGCGGTGTACAGGGTCGGCGAACGCGGCCGCGCCGTCCGGCGTCGCCGGGCCCTCCCAGAACCGGCGCCGGGACCGGCGGACGTACCAGTTGGACAGGTCGTCGATGAACGTCGCGATCAGCCGCCCGGCGGCCGCGGAGTCGAACGCCTCCAGCGCGGCGGTGACGTCGCGGACCAGCATGTGCAGCGAGCTGAGCAGCCAGCGGTCCAGCACCGGCCGGCCGGCGGCAGCCGGCGCCTCGGCCAGCCGGCCCGGCGTCCACCCCGCCGCGCCCGAGCCAGGCCCGGCGCCGGAGCCCGCCCCCGCGTACAGGACCAGGAACGAGGCCGTGTTCCAGTAGGTCAGCAGCACCTTGCGGACGATCTCCTCGAGCACCGCGGACCCGATCTTCCTGGTCGCCCAGGGCGAGCCCGAGGCGGCGAAGAACCACCGGACCGCGTCGGCGCCGTGCGCGTCCAGCAGGGCCATGGGCTCCAGCACGTTGCCCAGGTGCTTGCTCATCTTCCGGCCCTGGTCGTCCACCAGCAGGCCCAGGCAGACCACGTTCTCGTAGGAGCCGCGGCCGAACACCAGCGTGCTGACCGCCATCAGCGAGTAGAACCAGCCCCGGGTCTGGTCGATCGCCTCGCAGATGAACTGGGCCGGGAACGAGCGGCTGAACTCCTCCTGGCCCCGGTGCGGCGCGCCGAACTGGGCGAACGGCATGGATCCCGAGTCGTACCAGACGTCGATCACCTCGGCCACCCGGCGCGCGGCGGCGCCGCAGTCCGGGCAGGCGATGGCCACGTCGTCCACGTAGGGCCGGTGCGGGTCCAGCCCGGTCAGGTCCCGGCCGGCCAGCCGGGACAGCTCGGCCAGCGAGCCGACGCAGGTGGTGTGGCCGTCCGGGCACTCCCAGACCGGCAGCGGCGTGCCCCAGTACCGGGTGCGTGACAGCGCCCAGTCGATGTTGTTGCGCAGCCACTCGCCGTACCGGCCGTGCTTGATCGTCGGCGGCTGCCAGTTGGTCTGCTCGTTCACCGCCAGCAGCCGGTCCTTGACCGCCGTGGTGCGGATGAACCAGGACGGCACGGCGTAGTACATCAGCGCGGTGCCGCAGCGCCAGCAGTGCGGGTAGCTGTGCTCGTGCTGCCGGGAGCTGAACAGCAGGCCGCGATCGGCCAGGTCGCTGATCAGCCGCTGGTCGGCGGCCTTGAAGTACAGCCCGCCCACCAGCGGGATGCCGGGCGCGAACCGGCCGTCCGGCAGCACCGGGTTGACCACCGGCAGGCCGTGCTCCCGGCCGGCTGCCATGTCGTCGGCGCCGAAGGCGGGGGCCAGGTGAACCAGCCCGGTGCCGTCCGCGGCGGTCACGAACGGGGCGGTGACCACCCGGTGCGCGTCGGGCACGTCGATGAGCTGGAACGGCGGCTGGTAGACCGCGCCGGCCAGCTCGGTGCCGCGGACCCGGTCCACGATGTGCCAGCCCTCCCCGAGCACCCGCGCGAACAGGGCGTCGGCCACCACCACCCGGTCGCCGTGGCCGGACCGCCGGGCGATGGCGTAGACCTCGTCGGGGTGTACCGCCACGGCGGTGTTCGACACCAGGGTCCACGGCGTGGTGGTCCAGACCAGCAGGTCGGCGCCGCGCAGCTCGCGGCTGGCGCCCTCGGGCAGCACCCGCAGCGGGAACCGCACGGTCACCGACGGGTCGGTGACCGTCTGGTACACGCCCGGCTGGCCCGTCTCGTGGTCGGACAGCGGCGTGCCGCAGCGCGGGCAGTAGGGGCTGATCCGGTGGTCGCGGACCAGCAGGCCCTGGTCGTAGATCTGCTTCAGCGACCACCAGACCGACTCGATGTAGGTCGCGTCCATGGTCCAGTAGGCCGACGACAGGTCGACCCAGTAGCCCATCCGCTCGGTCATCTCGGTGAACGCGCCCACGTGCCGGACCACCGACTCGCGGCAGCGGGAGTTGAACTCGGCGATGCCGTAGGCCTCGATGTCCTTCTTGGCCGTCAGCCCCAGTTCCTTCTCGACCGCCACCTCGACCGGCAGCCCGTGGCAGTCCCAGCCCGCCCGGCGCGGGACGTGATAGCCCTGCATGGTCTTGAACCGGGG
Source organism: uncultured Actinomycetota bacterium (assembly GCA_963822485.1). Classification (GTDB taxonomy): domain Bacteria; phylum Actinomycetota; class Actinomycetes; order Streptosporangiales; family Streptosporangiaceae; genus DASUBV01. The sequence continues at coordinate 345,749 of CAWGHW010000037.1, read as the reverse complement.
AAAGGCGTCCTTGAGCACCCGCGCCTCGATGTGGTGCACGCCGGGCATGCCGTTGGCCGTCGGCGGGCCCTCGTAGAGGATCCACGGCTGGCCGCTGGCCGTCTGGTCCAGCGAGCGCTGGAAGACCTTGGCGTCCCGCCAGCGGCGGAGCATCTCGTGCTCGATCGCGGGCAGGTCCACGACCGGTGGCAGGTCGGGAAACCGCTCATCGGTATATCGGGCGTCAGGCATGGGGTTGCAGGATAACTGACAGCCGGCCGTCGGCCCGCGAGCGGCGCACGGGCGCCGCGGACCGGGATCTCGCTGGCCGGCCGGACGGTGCCGGGGCCCGGCCCGGCCGCCGCGCGAAATGTCCGATCCGTTTCCGTGACGGTCGCCGGCCGGTGGGTTTGCAGACCGCCAGTGATTGCACTTATCCTCCGGTGACTGCCCAGGACCCAAGATCAACCTCGACGGGCAGCCAGGGAGGCGGAGATGACTGCTGCCGCGGCTTCAGGGGCGGCCGCCCTTCCCGTCCGGCACGGTGAGCGCCGCTGGACCGAGGCCGAGCTCAGGACGGTGCGTGACCAGCTCGCCGATGAGGCGGCCGAGCTACGCTCCGACATCGAGCGCGCAGAGTCGGACATCGCCAGCCGGCTGACCGACGCCACCGGGGACGCCGGGGATGACCAGGCCGACACCGGGGCCAAGACCTTCGAGCGCGAGCACGAGCTCGCGCTGACCCAGAACGCGCGGGAACTGCTGGCCCAGACCGAGCACGCCCTGGACCGGATCCAGGCTGGCACCTACGGAAGCTGTGAGTCGTGCGGCGAGCCCATCGGCAAGGCCCGGCTCCAGGCGTTCCCCCGCGCCGTGTTGTGCGTACGATGCAAGCAGCGCGAGGAACGCCGCTAGGGGGCCCGGCGGCGGCCGCCGCCGGCGAGCCCGCCCGGCCCGAACCGAACGCGCCCAAGACCGACGAGCCGGGCAGAGCGGACGAGCCAGGAAGAACTGTGGCACCACGGCGGATTGGCTTTCTCGTCGGCACGGCGCTGACCGTGCTGATTCTCGACCTCGCGTCCAAGCTCATCGTGGTCGCGACCCTCGAGGGGCATCCCCAGATCCGGCTGCTCGGCGGCTTCCTGACCCTGCTGGTGACCCGCAACTCCGGGGCCGCGTTCAGCATCGGCACCTCGATGACGCTGGTGTTCTCGGCCATCGCCCTGGGCGTCATCGCCGTGATCCTGCGCACCTCGCGGCGGATCCGCAGCATCCCCTGGGCCGTCACCCTGGGCCTGCTGCTCGGCGGGGCCACCGGGAACCTGATCGACCGGATCTTCCGCTACCCCGGCCTGTTCCGCGGCTACGTCGTCGACTGGATCGAGCTCCCGCACTGGCCGGTGTTCAACCTGGCCGACTCGGCCATCGTCTGCGGCGGCGTGCTCGCCGTGCTGCTCTCCGCCCGCGGCGTCCGGCTGGACGGCAGCCGGGCGACGACCGGCCCGCCCGACGGCCAGGAAGACCCCGATTCGATGAACAAGGCGGCCCCCGCCACCCCGGCCGACAAGCCTGATCCCGAATCGGCCGGTGAGGACGGGACCGCCCCCGGTCACTCGCCCCGCGGCGGCGAACTCCGGCAACTCCGGCGGCACCGGATGACCGTGCCGTCCAGGGCGGGCGAACAGCGCCACGTGCCCGTGCCCGACGGCCTGGACGGCGAGCGCCTGGATGCCGCCCTGGCCCGGATGTTCGGCCTGTCCCGATCCCAGGCCGCCGAGCTGATCAGCGCCGGGGACGTGCTGGTCGCCGGGCACACCGCGACCAAGTCCGACCGGGTCCCGGCCGGCGAGTGGCTGGACGTCACCCTGCCCCCGCCGCCCGGCCCGCCGCAGGCCCGTCCCGAGCCCGTGCCCGGGCTGCGGGTGATCTACGAGGACGCCGACATCCTGGTGGTGGACAAGCCCGCCGGGGTGGCCGCCCACCCCACCCCCGGCTGGACCGGGCCGACCGTGCTTCAGGGCCTGCTGGCTGCCGGGTACACCATCGCCACCAGCGGCGCCGCCGAGCGCCAGGGCATCGTGCACCGGCTGGACGCCAACACCAGCGGCCTCATGGTGGTGGCCAAGAGCGAGCGCGCCTACAGCGTGCTCAAGCAGGCCTTCCGGGACCGGGAGGTGGACAAGACCTACCACGCGCTGGTCCAGGGCCACCCCGACCCGCTGCGCGGCACCATCGACGCCCCGATCGCCCGGCACCCGTCCGGGGACGGGCGGTTCGCGGTGGTGGCGGGCGGCCGCCCGTCGGTGACCCACTACGACACCATCGAGGCCTTCCCGGCGGCCAGCCTGACCGAGATCATCCTGGAGACCGGCCGGACGCACCAGATCCGGGTGCACATGTCGGCGATCAGGCACCCGTGCGCCGGGGACCGGCTGTACGGGGCCGACCCGGTGCTGGCCGCCCGGCTCGGCCTGACCCGGCAGTGGCTGCACGCGGTCCGGCTGGGCTTCACCCACCCGGTGGACGGCCACCGGGTCGAGTTCACCAGCGACTACGCCGACGACCTGGCCGCCTCGCTCAGGGTGCTGTCGGACGAGGCCTGACCGGCTCCTCTGCGACCGGGTGCACCTCGACGACGCCGAACCGGGCGTCCGGGATCCGGGCCGCGATCTGCGCCGCCCGGTCCGGGCTGGCGCAGTCCACCAGCAGGTAGCCGGCCAGCTGCTCCTTGGCCTCGATGAAGGGCCCGTCGGTGGCCACCTCGGCGCCGTCGCGCACCCGGATGGTGCGCGTCCGGCCCGGCCCGGCCAGCGCCACGCCCTCGATCAGCTCGCCGGACTCGGTGAGCTCCCGGCGCAGCGCCTCGGCCTGCTCGGCCAGCGCCGCGCGCTCGCCGGCGGGCAGGGCCAGGAACCGCGGGTCGCTGCGGAACACCGGGGGCTCCCAGTTCTCCGGGTTGCCGTAGATCAGCAGCACGTACTTCATCCCGCCATCCTCGATCCCGCCATCCTCGATCCCGTGGTCCTCGCTCAGGCCGGGCCGGCCACGCCGACCACGTTGCCCTCCGGGTCGGCGAACCGCCCGACGGCGAAGTCCCCGCCGGCCGGCTCGGGGCCCAGCAGCCGCCGGCCGCCCAGCCGCTCGGCCTGCGCCAGTGCCGCCGCCACGCTGGGCACGCCCACGTAGAACAGCACCCGCGGCTCGTGTCCGGCGCCGCCGCCGACGCCTCCGTTGATGCCGCCCTCGCCGGTGCTGGCCCCTTCCACGAAGCCGTACTGGCCCGGCTGCGAGACCTGCTCGGTGGTCGCGTCGCCGACGCCGTACTGCCAGCCGAACAGCTCGCCGTAGTAGCCGCGCAGCCGCGCGGGATCGGCCCCGATGATCTCGAAGTGCACAACCGGCTGTCCCATGGGTCCATCCTCTCTGCGAGTGGTCACTCACCCCGGAGGTCGGACCAGCCGGGCCGTTCTCGACATCCCGGCGCGGCTAGCTCGTGCCCGTCCCGGCGCGCAGCGGCGGGTAGCCGGTGTAGTTCTCGGCCAGCGAGGTCGCGGCCGCCCGCGAGGTCGTGACGTAGCGTAGCTGGCTGAGCTGGAGCCGGGCCTCCATGGCGTCGGCCCCCGGCGTGGGGTGCAGCATGGTCGTCATCCACCAGGAGAAGTGGGTGGACCGCCAGACCCGCTCCAGGCAGGTGCGCGAGTAGGCGTCGGCCAGCTCGGTCCGGCCGTCCAGCAGCGCGGTCAGCGCGTCGGCCAGCACCGCCACGTCGGCCAGGGCCAGGTTGAGGCCCTTGGCCCCGGTCGGCGGCACGATGTGGGCCGCGTCGCCGGCCAGGAACAGCCGCCCGCAGCGCATCGGCTCGCTGACGTAGCTGCGCATCGGGGTGATGCCCTTCTCCAGCACCGGGCCCTCCTTGAGGTCCCAGCCGGGCAGCCCGAGCCGGGTCTGGAGCTCGGCCCAGATCCGGTCGTCGGGCCAGTCCGCGAGGTCGGTCTCCGGCGGGACCTGGAGGTACAGCCGGCTGACCTGACGGCTGCGCAGGCTGTGCAGGGCGAAGCCGCGCTCGTGGCGGGAGTAGATCAGCTCGTCGGTGGACGGCGGCACGCTGGCCAGGATGCCCAGCCAGGAGTACGGGTAGGCGCGCTCGTAGACCGAGTGCGCCCCCCGTGGCGCTCCGGGCCGGGCGGCCTGCACCGCGGCCGGCTGATGCCGTGGAACCCGTCGCAGCCCGCGATGGCGTCGCAGGTCACCTCGTGCTCGGTGCCGTCGGCGGCCGTGTAGCGCAGCACCGGCCGGTCGGTGCCGATGTCGTCCACCGACGTGCCGGTGACCTCGAACTCCAGCGCCGCGCCCGCCGCCAGCCGGGCCGCGATGAGGTCCTTGACCACCTCGGTCTGCGCGTAGACCGTGACGCTCGCGCCGCCGGTCAGGTCCCGGAAGTCGACGTGGTGCCGCTCCCCGCCGAACTGGAGGTAGATCCCGCCGTGCTCCAGGCCCTCGGCGTCCAGCCGGGCGCCGGCCCCGGCCGCGCGCAGCAGGTCGGCGCTGCCCTGCTCCAGCACCCCGGCCCGCTGCCGGGCCTCGCAGTAGGCCCGGCTGCGCAGCTCGATGACCACCGAGTCGATGCCGCGCAGCGCCAGCAGGTGCGACAGCAGCAGGCCGGCCCGGCGCCGATGATGCCGACCTGCGTGCGCGAGCGTTCCGCCACGACAGTTCCGTTAAGGCAGTTCCACCACGACCAGGACTAGAACGGGTAGGGGGTGATGGCGCCCTGCACGGTCACCCAGCGCGTCTCGGTGAACGCCTCCAGGTTGGCCGAGCCGCCGAACCTGGTCCCGGTGCCGGAGTCCAGCACCCCGCCGAACGGGGCGTTCGGGGCGTCGTCGACGGTCTGGTCGTTGATGTGCACGATGCCGGTGGGGATCTTGCGGGCCAGGTCCAGGCCGCGCATCACGTCCTTGGTGAGGATGCCCAGCGACAGGCCGTACTCGCTGTCGGCGGCCAGCTTGGCCGCCTCCTCGACGGTCGAGAACCGGACCACCGGGGCCACCGGGCCGAACACCTCGTTGGCGTAGGCCGGCATGGCCGGGGCCACGTCGGCCAGCACCGTCGGCTTGTAGAACAGCCCGTCGTAGGTGCCGCCGGCCGCCAGCCGTCCGCCCGCGTCCACGGTGCCGGTGACCAGGGCGTGGATCTTGTCCCGCTGCCGCTCGTCGATGACCGGGCCCAGGGCCACCTGGCCGCTGGCCGGGTCGCCGACCGGCAGGTGCTCGGCCTTGGCCGCCAGCGCGGCCACGTAGTCGTCGTAGACCGACTCGGCCACCAGGTGCCGGCCGGTGGTCATGCAGATCTGGCCCTGGTGCAGGAACGAGCCCCAGGCGCCGGCCGCGGCGGCCGCGTCCAGGTCGGCGTCGTCCAGCACGATCAGCGCCGAGTTGCCGCCCAGCTCCAGGTGGACCCGCTTGAGGTGGCGGGCGGCCAGCTCGCCGACCCGGCGGCCCGCGGCCGTGGAGCCGGTGAACGACACGATGCGCACCAGCGGGTCCGTGATGACCGCCTCGCCGGCGTCCACGCCGCCGGGCAGCACGTGCAGCAGGCCCTCGGGCAGGCCGGCCTCCTCGAACACCCGGGCCAGTGCCACGCCGCCGCACACCGCGGTGCGCGGGTCGGGCTTGAGCACCACCGCGTTGCCCAGGGCCAGCGCCGGCGCCACCGACCGGATGGCCAGGATCTGCGGGAAGTTGAACGGCGAGATCACGCCGACCACCCCGGCCGGGACCCGCTCGGCGAAGCTCAGCCGCGGCTGCTCGCTGGGGATCAGCTCGCCGGTGGAGCGGTTGGGCAGCGTGGCCGCCTCGAAGATCTCCTCGGTGGCCACGTGCGTCTCGAACTGCGCCGCGGGCGGGATCTTGCCGCCCTCGCGGACGCTCCAGTCCTCGATCTCGGCCGCGTGCTCCAGCCAGATCTGCCCGGCCCGGCGCAGCAGCGCCGCCCGCTCGGTGTAGGGCCGCGCCGCCCAGTCCGGCTGCGCCGCCGCGGCCGCCCGCGCCGCCCTGGTCACGTCGGCCGGCCCGGCGATGCCGGTCCGGCCCAGCTCGGCGCCGGTGGCCGGCTCGATGACCGCTGCCTCGCCGCTGGCGGCGACCCAGCCGCCCGAGTAGACCTTGCCCCGCCATGTCTGCGCATCGAGAAATGTCACGAATGCTCCTCGGTCGATGGCATTCGGGCCGCCGCTCCTGGCCCGCGAATATACGCAGTTCGAACACAGGTTCTTTGCGCGAACATACTGAAATCTAGTGATGCCCGCCAGGCACTGTCAACGCGCCACCGGGCTGGCCCGGATCGGTCGCCTGAGCCCGGAAATGACAGCGCCCCCGGGAGCTTTCTGCTCACGAGGGCGTGCCACGCGCCGGTGCGCGGTCGCCTCACGGCGAGCGGCGCAACGCGGTTCCAGCCGAACGGTATTCCGCGAAGGCAATAGATGCGGCCCGGGGGACCAAACGCACCGGCGATGGCTCACAACGCCTGCCCCCGCCCCGCTATTCCAGCCCGCCCCAGAACTTCTGAGAGCCCTGGGCCGTATGGGGTGGCTGGGGCCTCCCAGCGCGTCGACCGGGCGGGCGCAGGGATGGTGCAACGTCATGGCTGGCCCTCTGGTGCTCCTAGAACAGCACCAGAGGGCCAGCCATGACGCTGTCCCGGCCAGACCAAGATCATCTGAGTCCGCCAGGCCGCCAGGGGGAGTCCGGAGATCTGATAACAGCAAGAAGCGGGAGCGGGTCAGGGCGTGCCCCTGGCTCGCAGGGGCAAAAAGGGGGCGGCTCGGCCAGGAGCTCGCCGCGGCGCTCGCGGCGGAGGCCGCTGCCGAGGTAATGCGGCTGGCCGCTGCGGCGGCCGCGTCGCTGGCGGCGGCGGGGCAGGGCCTGGAGGCAGCCGAGAAAGCGATCCGGGCCGGCCTCATCCGGCTGGGCGCCAGCGTGCTGGAAGACCTGCTGGCTGCCGATGGCGGCTATGCCGGGCCGCGTCTTGACTGCGGCTGCGGTCACTAGGCGGATTTTGCCGGCTACCGGGAGAAGGCGGTGGACACGGTGCTCGGCCCGGTCGCCATCCGCCGGGCCTGGTATCACTGCGGTCAGTGTCATCACGGACTTGCGCCCCGCGATGCCCAGCTCGGGATCGCCGGGGAGGGCATGTCGCCGGGGCTGCGGAAAATGACCGCGCGGGCCGCCGCCGCGGTGCCGTTCGCCGCCGCTGCGCGGCTGATCACCGAGCTGGCCGGGATCGCCCTGACCGGCAAGCGCACCGGGCGGCGCGCCGAGGCCGACGGCCAGGCCGCCGCCGCCGTCATCGAGGCGCAGGCCGCTGCCGTGCAGCGCGCACGCTGGTGCCGCTGCCGCTCGCACCGCCGCTGCCTGACATCTTGTACGTCGCGATCGACGGGACCGGGGTGCCGGTGACCGCAGCCGAGACCGAGGGCCGGGCCGGCAAGGGCGAGACGACGGTAACCCGGACTGTCGGTGGCGGCAGATAACGTGGAGAGGGCTCCAACTGGGGCGGCAGCCCAAGGGGGCAGCAGCCTGAGAACAGCAGCGCCTAGACCAGCAGCGCTGAGAACAGCAGAGGGAGGCGGTGCTCATGACGGCCTCCGCAGCTGCTCACACTCCTGCCGGGCACCAGCGCGGGCCGGACGGGTCCTTCGCGCACCTGCACGTGCACACCGAGTACTCCATGCTGGACGGCGCGGCCCGGATCGGCGACCTGCTGGCCCAGTGCCAGCGCGAGGGCATGCCCGCCATCGCCATGACCGACCACGGCAACGTGCACGGCGCCTGGGACTTCTACCAGCGGGCCACCAGGGCCGGGATCAAGCCCATCATCGGCATGGAGGCCTACGTCGCGCCCGGCCAGCGCGGTGACCGGCGGCCGGTGCGCTGGGGGACGGCGGCCCAGGCCGGCGACGACGTGGGCGGCGCGGGCGCCTACACCCACCTCACGCTGCTGGCCGAGACCACCGAGGGCCTGCACAACCTGTTCCGGCTGTCCTCGCGGGCCTGGCTGGAGGGGTACTTCCGCAAGCCCCGGCTGGACGCCGAGCTGCTGGCCGCGCACGCCACGGGCATCATCGCCACCACCGGCTGCCCCGGCGGCGAGGTGCAGACCCGGCTGCGGCTCGGGCAGTACGAGCAGGCCCGGGCGGCCGCGGCCCGGCTGCGCGACATCTTCGGACCCGACCATCTGTTTATCGAAATCATGCGGCACGACCTCGAGATCGAGCAGCGCTCAGCCGAGGGCCTGCGCCGTATCGCCCGCGATCTGGGCCTGCCGTTCGTGGCCACCAACGACTCGCACTACACCCGCCGCGAGGACGCCGGGGCGCACGAGGCGCTGCTGTGCGTGCAGACCGCGACCACGCTGGCCGACCCGGACCGGTTCCGGTTCGACGGGGACAGCTACTACCTCAAGAGCCCGCGCGAGATGCGCGCGCTGGGCGCGGACGAGGACTGGCAGGCGGCCTGCGACGCCACGCTGCTGATCGCCGAGCGGACTGAGGTCAGCTTCGCCCGCCGGAACCTGATGCCGGACTTCCCGCTGCCGCCCGGCGAGACCGAGCAGAGCCTGCTGCGGGCCGAGGTCTGGCGCGGGCTGGACCAGCGCTTCCCCGGCGGCTACGACACCGTGCGCCGGGAGCGGGCCGAGTACGAGCTGGGCATTATCGAGGCCACCGGGTTCTGCTCCTACTTCCTGGTCGTGGCCGACCTGGTCCGGTGGGCGCGGGAGCACGGCGTCCGGGTGGGCCCCGGCCGGGGCTCGGCGGCCGGCTCGCTGGTGGCGTACGCGCTGGGCATCACGGGGCTGGACCCGGTCGAGCACGGGCTGGTCTTCGAGCGGTTCCTGAACCCGGAGCGGGTGTCGATGCCCGACATCGACATCGACTTCGACGAGCGCGGCCGGGGCGAGGTCATCCGGTACGTGACCCGCAAGTACGGCGCCGACCGGGTGGCCCAGATCGTCACCTTCGGCACGATCAAGGCCAAGGCCGCGGTCAAGGACTCGGCCCGGGTGCTGGGCTTCCCGTACTCGGTCGGCGACCGGATCACCAAGGCCATCCCGCCGCCGGTGCTGGGCCGGGATATCTCGCTGGCGAGCATGTTCGAGCCCGGCCGGCCGCGCTACGCGGAGGCGGGCCAGATCCGCGCCCTGTACGAGGCGGAGCCGCCGGTGCGCCAGGTCATCGCGACCGCGCGCGGGCTGGAGGGGCTGATCCGCCAGGCCGGCATCGCACGCGGCCGGCGTGATCATGAGCAGCGAGCCGCTCATCGACCACGTCCCGCTGTGGCGGCGCGAGGCGGACGGGGCGGTGATCACCCAGTTCGACTACCCGGCCTGCGAGGACCTGGGCCTGCTCAAGATGGACTTCCTGGGCCTGCGGAACCTGACCGTGCTGGCCGACGCGGTGGCCCAGATCGCGGCCAACCGGGGCGAGCAGGTCACGGTGGAGGACGTGCCGCTGACCGACCGGGCCACCTTCGAGCTGCTGGCCCGCGGCGACAGCCTGGGCGTGTTCCAGATGGACGGCGGCCCGGTGCGGGCCCTGCTGCGGGCCATGAGCGCGGACAGCTTCGCCGACATCTGCGCGGTGCTGGCCCTGTACCGGCCGGGCCCGATGGGGGCCAACGCGCACAACGAGTACGCCGACCGCAAGACGGGCCGCAAGCCGGTCGTGCCCATCCACCCCGAGCTGGCCGGCCCGCTGGCCGAGGTGCTGGGGGACACCTACGGGCTGATCGTCTACCAGGAGCAGGTCATCGCGATCGCGCAGCTGGTGGCCGGGTTCTCGCCCGGCCGGGCCGACCTGCTGCGGCGGGCCATGGGCAAGAAGAAGAAGGAGATCCTGGACGCCGAGCTGGAGCCGTTCGCGGCCGGCATGCGCGGCAACGGGTACTCCGATTCCGCGATCAAGACCCTGTGGGACGTGCTGGTCCCGTTCTCCGACTACGCCTTCACCAAGGCCCACGCCACCGCCTACGGGCTGGTGTCCTACTGGACCGCCTACCTGAAGGCCAACTACCCGGCCGAGTACATGGCCGGACTGCTCACCTCGGTGGCCGTGGACAAGGACAAGTCGGCGCTGTACCTGAGCGAGTGCCGGCGCATGGGCATCAAGGTGCTGCCGCCCGACGTCAACGCCTCGGCCGGGGTGTTCGCCGCCGAGGGCACCGACGTGCGGTTCGGCCTGGCCGCGGTGCGCAACGTGGGCGCCGCGGTGGTGGAGTCGATCGTGGCGGCCCGCGGGCGCGGGTTCACCAGCTTCGCCGACTTCCTGCGCAAGGTGCCGGCCGGGGTCTGCAACAAGCGGGTCATCGAGTCGCTGATCAAGGCGGGCGCCTTCGAGTCGCTGGGCCAGTCGCGCCGCGGGCTCATGCTCATCCACGAGCAGGCCATCGACGCGGCGATCGGGGTCAAGCGCAACGAGGCGGTCGGCCAGGACTCGCTGTTCGGCGACACCGGCCCGGACTGGGGCGCGTCGTTCGAGGTCCCGGTGCCGCCCGGTGAGTGGGACAAGCGGACCCGGCTGATCTTCGAGCGGGAGATGCTCGGCCGCTACGTGTCGGACCACCCGCTGCTGGGCCAGCAGGACGCGCTGGCCGCGGTCACCGAGTGCTCCATCGGCGAGCTGCTCGGGGCCGAGCCCCCGCCGGGAGCGGGGTCGTCTGGGGCGGAGGCCGGCGAGGACCGGGTGGTCACGCTGGCCGGGATCCTGTCCGGGGTGCAGCGCAAGGTCACCCGGCAGGGCGATGCCTGGGCCTGCGCCACCCTGGAGGACCTGGACGGCGCGGTTGAGGTGATGTTCTTCCCGGCCGTCTACCGGCGCCGCCAGGACCTGCTCGCCGACGACGCCATCGTCCTGGTCCGGGGGCGGCTGGACCGCTCGGAGGACCCGGTCCGGCTGGTGGCCATGGACGTCACGCCGGCCGGACTGGAGTGACCGTGGTCCTCCGGTCGGCGGCGGCCAGCACCTCCTCGTAGGCCCGCCGGACGTCGGCCCGGTCGGCCGCCTCGGGCACCGTCCGCTCGCTGGCCCGCTGGATCATGTCGGCCTGCTCCAGCAGCACCCGCCGCTGGGCGCTGCCCGACGTCTCGGCCATGATCTTGGTCAGCGCGTCGAGCTGGCGGATCATCACCGCCGGCATGGCCGGGCTGGCCTGGCGGATCTTCTCATAAGCTCGCTGCACCAGGCGCTCGTAGGTCGGCTCGGCGGTCAGCACCCGGATGAACCCCTCGCTGTCGCGGTGGACCCGGGCCGGGTGCCAGTGCGTCGTGATCTTGCACAGGCTGTCACCCAGCCAGTCGATGCAGGTCAGAGCGGTGAACGTGTCGTTCACGGCCGCGGACAGGGCCCTGATCGCGATCTCGACCAGCTGGTCGACGCCGAACGAGAGGTCCTGGTTCAGCGTCCGGTACGGCCCGGTGACGTGGGCCCGCCCCAGCACGTCGCTGATCCGCGCCGCCGACTCCGGCGGCCACACCACCGCGTAGGGGTGGCCCTGGACCAGGAAGTGGCCGGGCCGGTAGTTCAGCGCGATGACCGCCCGCTCCTCGGTCGCGAACGAGACCAGCAGCTCGTGCCTGATCACCTGGAGGTAGCCGCTGACCGGCGCGCGCACCACCCCGCCGCTGGACTCCATCAGCACGGTCAGCTCGGCCGCCGCCGGGCCGGCCGTCTGGGCGGGCGGGACGTCCGGACCGCCCTGCACCGCGATGGCCTCGGACAGGTCGCTGGCGATGCTCGCGACCACCTGCGGCAGCTGGATGGAGATCGCCGTGTGGTGGATGAAGTAGATCAGCACGACCATTGCCGCCACCAGCAGGGCCAGCGTCACCGTGATGCCGAGGTGCGGCACGAAGGCCCCGTGCGGGCCGGGCCCGATGGAGACCAGCACCAGCACCGCGTACACGAACGTGGCCACGAACGTGCCCAGGGTGAGCTGGGTGCCCCGGTCCCGGATGAAGTTGCGCAGCATCCGCGGCCCGAACTGGGTCGAGGCCAGCGTCAGGGTGACCAGGATGATCGAGAACACCACGCCCACCACCGTGATCACGGCGGCGGCGATGGCGGTGAGGATCTGCCGGGCCGCGTCGGCCGTCCCGCTGATCACCCAGGACGGCAGCGCGAAGGCGCCGTGATAGGCGGCCCGGTCCAGGCTGGTGGTCAGGATGAACAGGACGATCGCGGCCAGCACCTCGAGGCCGGGGACGAACCACAGGTTGGTCCGCAGCACGTCGGACCGCCAGTGCGTGGCGAGTACCGACGACGACTTGCGACCGCGCATGATGAGCCCCTGCCCTAGAACGCTGCCGACCAGGCTTCCCGGCTCACCTGACGCAGATCATACCTGTGGCCCGCGGATATCCTAGGTACTACCCGCGGTAGCGAGGCAGTTACGCGTCGCGGTGCCGGAGCAGGTAGAACGCACCGCCCAGCATCAGCGCGGCCCAGATGCACAGCACCCCGAACCCCTCCCAGGGCGAGAGCAGGTGCGCCGCGTTGCTGTTGGCGTGGGTGGCGATCAGCGAGCCGGCCTGCTCGGGCAGGTAGGCGTTGATGTGCGCGCCCCAGCTGCCGGGCAGCAGCCCGCTGAGGATCGGCAGCACCAGCACCACCCCGATGACGGTGAACATGGCGCCCGCGGTGTGCCTGATCAGCCCGCCGATGCCCAGCGAGAACAGGCCCAGCACGGTCAGGTACAGCCCCGCGCCGACGACCGCCCTGGTCACGCCCGGGTCGCCGAGCGACACCGGCGCGTGGCTGTGGATGATCGACGAGCCGATGAGGAACGAGCAGAACACCACAATCTCGCTCAGGACCACGATCAGCACCGCGAACACGACAATCTTGGCGACCAGCATCGGGAACCGCCGGGGCACGGCCAGCAGCGAGGCCCGGATGACCCCGGTGCTGTACTCCGTGGTGATCAGCAGGACGCCCAGCACGCAGATCGTGAGCTGGCCCAGGTTGATGCCCGCGCCCATGATGAAGTTCACCGGGTCGGCCAGGATCGTCGCGTCACGGGACAGGTGGTTGGGGCCATTGTCCCAGTTGGCCGAGATCAGCGCCGTGAACAGCACCGTGAAGCCGATGGTGACCACCACGAACGCGATCAGCGTCCAGACCGTCGAGCGCACCGAGCGGACCTTGGTCCACTCCGAGACCAGCAGGTGGCCGAAGCCGCCTACCCCGCCGGACGGCGTCGGTCCCAGCGTCGGCGTGCTGGCCGCCGGGCTGGCGGCGGCCGGGCTGGCCGGGGCCGGGGCGGTCACCGGGCGCTCCCGCCGGGCGCGGCGGTCGCGGTGGGCTGGCCCGCGGCGGCCTGGTCGGCGGCGGCCGGGCCAGCGCAGCGGCCGGGCCGTGCTGGCCGAACTCCAGGCTGCCCGCCGTGAGTTCCATGAACGCTTCCTCCAGCGATGCCAGTTGCGGGCTGAGCTCATGCAGCACGACCGACGACGACGCGGCCAGCTCGCCGATCCGCGCGGCGGCCAGGCCGGTCACGGTCAGGGCCGGGGCAGTGTCGGCGGCGGCGCCCGGCTCGGCCGCCGGGGGCACCGGGCTGACCTTGCCGCCCTCGGCCTCGATCAGCGAGGTCAGCCGGGCCGCGTCCGGGGTCCGCACCCGCACCGACTGCTCGGAGCTGCGCGCGATCACGTCCGCCGTGGCCGAGTCGGCGATCAGCCTGCCGCGGCCGATCACGATCAGGTGGTCGGCGGTCACGGCCATCTCGTTCATCAGGTGGCTGGAGACAAAGATCGTGCGGCCCTCGCTGGCCAGGAACTTCATCAGGTTCCTGATCCACAGGACGCCCTCGGGGTCCAGGCCGTTCACCGGCTCGTCCAGCAGCAGGAAGCGCGGGTCGCCCAGCATCGCCGCCGCGATGCCCAGCCGCTGGCTCATGCCCAGCGAGAACGTCCCGGCCCGCTTGCCCGCCACCGCGCGCAGGCCGACCAGGTCGAGCACCTCGTCCACCCGCTTGGCGGGCAGGCCCTGGGACTGGGCCAGGAACAGCAGGTGATTGCGGGCGCTGCGGCCCGGGTGCACCGACTTGGCCTCCAGCAGCGCGCCCACCGTCCGCAGCGGGTTGGGCAGCTCGCTGTAGGGCTTGCCGTCGATGATGGCCGAGCCGCTCTGCGGTCGGTCCAGGCCCAGGATCAGGCGCATAGTCGTGGACTTGCCCGCGCCATTCGGGCCCAGGAACCCGGTCACCCGGCCGGGCTGCACAGTAAAGGACAGGTGGTCCACAGCCACCTTGCCCCCGTAAGACTTGGTCAGATCGCGAGCCTCGATCATGATCTCCCCATAGCGGGCACGGACCTCGCCGGTCCTCAGCTCCGTGGTGGCGCAGTGGCCAGGGTCCAACCTAGCAAGGGTTCCCGGGTGCCGGAGACGGCCCCGTAAGACGGCGTCAGCCGAGAGCGGACCGAGAGCGGAGCGAGGGCAATGTGGCGGCTTGTGCCCGCCCGATCACCGCTCACCCGCCAATGTCACGTACGCTGCTGCGGAGAATGGCCAATTCCAGTCAGCAGCCGCTACCGCCGCCCGGCGGCCAGGCGGCCGGATTCACTCGCCCGGAGAACGCCGCGGTGCAGTTCAGGGCGCTGCTGGTGACCCTGGCGATCGCCGTCGGCGGCGCCCTGCTCGGCCTGGTCGCAGGACTGCTCTGGTCGGCCGTCGCCCCGCAGGCCGTGTTCCAGGTCCAGAGCCCCGGCGTCGCGTACGTCGTCAACCCGGAGACCACCGCGTTCATCGCCGCCGACGGCTGGTTCAGCCTCATCGCCGTCATCGGCGGGCTGATCATCGGCCTGGCCGCCTACTTCGGCGGCGTCCGGCGCTACGGGCCCCTGCCCACCGCCGGCGCCCTGGCCGGAGCCACCGCCGCCGCGTTCCTGGCCTGGTGGTCGGGCAGCAACGTCGGCCTGGCCTCGTTCCGGCATCAGCTCGGCAGCGCCAAGGGCGGCGCCCTGCTGCACCAGCCCGTGGACCTCGGCGCCCACGGCGCGCTCGCGTTCTGGCCGCTGGCCGCCGGGGGCGTCATCGGCGGCATCGAGCTGATCCTGCTGCTTCGCGAGCGCCAGCGCGCCATCGAGCCCGGGCCCCCCGACACCGGCCCGCAGCTCGCGCCGCCCGGCCAGTTCCAGCCCGGCCAGTTCCAGCCGGCCAGTCGAGCCCGGCGAGACGCAGCCCGGCCAGATCCAGCCTGGCCAGATCCAGCCCGGCCCGGTCCAGCACCGCGACCTCAACGGGCAGGCCGGGCGCCAGCCCGACTGGAGCTGGGACCAGTACGACCGGTAGTCCCTAGCCGGGCTTCGTCGCCGTTGCTGTCGCTGCCGCCGCCATCGCCGCCCCGACGATCCCCGCGTCGTTCAGCATCGCCGCCGGGACCACCGGCGCGCGCAGGCCGGTCAGCAGCGGCAGGAACTTCTCTGACTTCTTGCTGATCCCGCCGCCGATGATGATCAGCGAGGGCGACAGCAGGCGCTCCATGTGCTCCAGGTACTCATCCACCCGGCCCGCCCACTTGCCCCAGCTCAGGTCGTGCTCCTCGCGCACCAGCTCCGAGGCTCGCTTCTCCGCGTCCTTGCCCCGGATCTCGATGTGCCCGAACTCCGTGTTCGGGACCAGCGTGCCGTCGATGAACAGCGCGCTGCCGATGCCCGTGCCCAGCGTCAGCATCAGCACCGTGCCGGACTTGCCCGCTCCCGCGCCGAACCGCACCTCGGCGATGCCCGCCGCGTCGGCGTCGTTGATCACCGTCACCGGCTGGCCCGTGACCCGCCCGAACAGCTCCCTGGCGTCCACCCCGATCCAGTCCTGGTCCAGGTTGGCCGCGCTCCTGATCTCCCCGTTCACCACCACGCCAGGGAACGTGATGCCGATCGAGCCCGTCCACTCGAACGCCTTGACCAGTTCCTGGACCACCGCGGCCACCGCGTCCGGCTTGGCCGGATGCGGCGTGGCCAGCTTGCGCCGGTCCGCCAGCAGCTTGCCGCCCGCCACGTCCACCGGCGCGCCCTTGATGCCCGTGCCGCCGATGTCGATGCCGAGTACCTGAATCATCTGGCCTCCCGCCGAGCCCGCCCTGTTTGCTGGGTTAGGTTCTGCCCCGAGGGTAAGCCCCCGGGGCCATCTTGTGCTGTCCGGGGTGAGCCCGGCCAGGCCGTCAATCGCCCCGGCCGCGCGCCGCCTGGCTGCTACCGTATGTCCCGCATATCGGTCATAACCACCGTCATATCCACGGATGATTCAGGATGGCTGAACGTAGATTCACGGGGTGATCGAACAATGGGGATCTGGGTCCGCACGCCCGACCTGGGCCAATCCGAGAATGTCGTGTGGAACCGCGCCGCGAATCGGACGCAGTCCAGCGGCCGGGCCGTCGGCGGGCGGCTGTACCTGACCCGCGAAAGGCTGTTGTTCGAGCCCAACCGGGTTGACGCCATCACCGGAGGCAGCAACTGGCAGGCCCCCCTCGGCCACATCGCCGGCGTCAGCCGCGAGTCGCCGGACGGCAACGCCTTCTCCGGCGGCCTGCGCGCCCGGCTGCGGCTGGACCTGGCCGACGGCTCGGTCGAGCTGTTCGTGGTCAACCACCTCGATGACGTCATCCGCACCATCCGCCAGGCCACCGGCCACCCCGTCTAGCCTTCGCTAGCTTTCCGTCGCCCGGGCCAGCACCTGCCGCAGGTTGTACTCCACGATGCCCTGCATCCCCTCCCGCTCCGGAAAGTCCCCGTCCAGCAGCCGCAGCGGTCCCGCCACCAGTGACAGGTGCATCGCGAGCGCGTACAGCCGGAGCCGGCCGGAGTCCATGCCGTCCCGGTGCAGGAAGCGGTAGTCCTCCTGGAATCGCAGCCTCACGAACACGTGCTCCCACTCGACGTCGAAGTACATCAGCCCCTCGATGTCGATGATCACCGGCCGCCCCCGCCCGTCCACCAGCACGTGATCCGGCCCCAGCTCCCCGTGGATCAGCCGGTAGTCCGACCGGGGCCGGATCGCCGCCGCCAGCCTGCGCAATTCCTGCTCCAGCTCAGCCCGGACCCCGCCCAGCCGCTCATCGCGCGCCGCCCCCTCGGCCAGATCCGCCAGTGCCCGGTCCAGCACCACCCCCTCGCAGCTAGTGCCGCGGGAGACCCCGCCCCCGTCGACATGCGCCACCTTCCCGAAGCCCGCTCCCCGGTGGGCGTGCATCGCCCGCACTGCCTCCGCGAGCCGCTCCAGTACTGGCTCCGCCCGCCGCGGATCGTCCTCGATCAGCCCTTCCAGCGTCGGCCCCGGCACGTCCTCCAGCACGGCCACGTCCGCCCCGAACCGCTCCCGGCTCCCGTCGGCCAGGTACAGCTCAGGCGTCCGGACTCCCACCCCCTCCAGGCGAGTGCGGGCAGCCTCGAACAGATCGAGCCCCGACGCGTGCGAGAACGGCTCCGCATGATCCCCGTCGGCCCCGGCCGGCCAGTAGTCCTCGGCCGCGTCCCAGATGTAGAAGATCGCCGTCCCGCCGTCCGTGAAGGCCGCCCGGTACACCCCCTTCTTGGTCCCGCCCCGCAGCCGCGTCACCCCGGCCAGCCGCCGCCCGCTCCCGAACGCCGCCCGCGCCACCCCGGCCAGCCGTTCCCCGCCGGCAAACACCCGTTCCATTCGGCCTCCCGTGTTCTCCGGAAAATCATCAAAAATCATCCGCAACGGCGCTCGGTTGACCCCGGAACTGTCGTAGGCGGCCGGTAGTGTCGAACATGAAATAGAAAGCGCGTTCGAGGTCAGGGAAGGGAGGTCGCCGGTGACAATCGCGACCGGATGCCTCCTTCTCCTCGGTCGATGAGGCCATGGACACCGCTCCGCGCCGCCCTGGGCTACCTGGCCCGGGCCGACGTGGCGTCCTTGCCGGCCGTCACCCAGGCGCGGCTGCTGCGCGAGTACGAGCGCGCCCAGTCGCAGCACACCGCCGGCCGCGTTCGTGCCCTGTCGGCGTTCACCGCCCAGGGCGCTTATGCCGATGACGGTCACGGCGGCCCGCATCCGTGGCTGGCGTGGCAGACCCGGGTCACGGCCAGGGCCGCGTCCGCGACGATCGGGTGGATGCGGCGCCTGGGCGCTCACCCGCTGGTCGCCGCCGCGCTGGCCGCGGGGACGGTCACTGAGTCGTACGCGCGGAAGATCTGCTACTGGTCGGATCTGCTGCCCGTCGGCTACCGGGACCTGGCTGACCAGGATCTGGCCGCCGCGGCCGCGGGCGGGGCGGACCTGGATTTCTTGTCGCAGATGGCGGAGGAGATGTTCTCCCGGGTCACCCCGCCCGATAAGGACGACGAGGATGACGCCCGGTTCCATGACCGGTTCTTCCGGCTGACCCGCTTGTTCCAGGGTCACGGCCGCGCTGACGGGGACCTGACCCCGGAGTGCCTCGCCGCGGTCACTGAAGTGCTGGACACGCTGGGGAAGAAGGCGGGTCCGGAGGATGACCGGTCGGCGGGGCAGCGCGGCCACGACGCGCTGGAGGAAGCGATGCGGCTGCTGCTGGCGTCAGGCTGCCTGCCGGAGCGGGCGGGCCAGGCCGCGCAGGTGCAGCTGCACCTGACCCTGGATGAGCTGCTGGACATGCCCGGCGGCACCGGCGCCGCCAGCGCCTGGCTCGCCCGCCACCTCGCCGCCAACGGCTCCGGCGGCGACACCGACCCGGCTGACCCGCACGCGAGCGATCCGGCCGCCAGCCATCCCGGCGGCGGCTGCCATCCCGGCGGCGGTACCGACCCGGGCGACCCGCACGCGGACCACCCGGCCGCCAGCGAGCCTGGCAGCAGCCAGCCCGGCAGCGGCGACACCGACCCGGATGACCCGCACCCGGACCACCCGGGCACCAACTCAGCCCGGCGGCGGCCCGGCGTCCGGCCAGGCCCGACCTGGATGAGCTGCTGGGGCCCGATCCCCGGGACGCGTTCACCAAGCCCCGGCCCCGCGCTGAGCGCCGCGCCGCCGCCCGCGCCGGGCAGCCCGGCTGGCTCACCGGCAAAGCCGCCGAAGCGTACTCGTGCGACACCAAGATCGCGCCCATGGTCTGCGGCCACCTGGACCGCAACGTCCTGGCCCGCCTGGTCGCCGCCCTGCTCGCCGGGGACCTCGCCAACCTCGTCACCAGCACCGACCCGGCGCCGGTCCCCGGCCCCCGGTGCGGGTGCGACGAGCACCCGCCCGCACCCCGCGCCCCCATCCCCGGCGCCCTGCCCAGCACCAGCCTGCCGGGCCTGCCCGTCACCACCGGCCAGCCCGCCGCGCCCGGCCAGCCCGCCGCGCCCGGCCAGCCCGCCGCCACCGGGCCGGTCCCGCCCGGCCTCACCGGCGCCGCCGCGCCCGGCACCACCGCGCCCGGAACCGGCACCGGCAGCAGCCCGCTGACCCCCGGCGGCCTGGCCCGCCTCCAGGACACCCTGCTGCGCTACGCCGTCAGCCTGCTCTCCGGGCCCGACCGGGCTCGCTGCCTACCTGCGGACCCAGCTCACCGGCGGGTTCTTCCCCGCACCCAGCCTCCCCCTGGACCTCGGCCAGCCCACCGAGCAAGTCCCACCGCACCTGCGCCGCGCCGTCACCAAACGCGACCGGCACTGTAGCTTTCCCGGCTGCACCGCGCCGCCCGTCCGCTGTCACGTGCATCATGTGATCCCGCGGTCGAAGGGCGGCCCGACCCGCCTGGACAACCTCACCCTTTTGTGCGCCTTCCACCACCTGATCGCCGTGCACCGCTGGGGCTGGAGCTTGCAATTGCACGGCGACGGCACCACCACCGCCACCAGCCCCGACGGCACCAAGATCTTGCACAGCCACGGACCACCACCGGGCCAGGACACACTCTGGGCCGACCGGCCATCCAACGGCCCGCCCGCCACCGCCGCTTAGATCATCGCCTGGCTGCCTGAACGTCGGCGTCCCGGATCCCTCTTCTTGGTCATTCCTGCCAGAAGCGGCCAAGGCCATCGAGCACGTCGGCCACTACGTCACCGCCACTAACCAGGGCGCGACCGGGGGCGTGCCCTGACGATCATGGCCCGTCTCGCGCCAGCGCAGCCCGGTCGTCAGCGTTGCCCAGCCGCAGCCGCACCTGCTCGGCCTCCGAGGACCCCAGGCTGTTGTACCGATCCAGCGCCTCCTGCCAGTGCCCGCGAGCGCCCTCGGCGCACCCTTCGGCCCAGCAAACCTGCCCCAGCCCGTCGTGGGCCCGCGCCTCCTCGTAGGGCTCCCTGATCTGCCTGGCCAGGCTGAGGCCGGCGGCGAGCCGGCCGTGAGCCTCGTCAAGGTTCCCGGCCGCCAGGGCCACCGCGCCGAGGCCGTTCAGGGCCTCGGCCTGGCCGGACCGTTCGCCGGTCTGCTCGAAGATGTCCAGGGCCCGGCGGAGATGGCCGGCGGCCTGCTGCTGGTCGCCTTGTCGCAGGTACAGCAGGGCGGTCTTGGCCAGGACGGCGGCCTCGCCGTCCCGGTCGCCGGTGGCCCGGAACAGGGTCATGGCGCGGCCGAAGTGGTCGCTGGCCTGCGCGTCGTCCTCCTGGTGGAAGTGCGCCATGCCGATCTTGATGAGCGCCTCCGCTTGGGTGAGCGGGTCGGCGGCCTCCTGGGCCAGGGCCAGGGCGCGGTGGAGCTGGGTGAGGGCCTGCGGGTAGTGGCCCTGCCGGATCTCGGCGCGGCCGATGTGGCAGAGGGTGCGGGCCTCGCCGAGGTGGTCGGCGGTCTCCCGGTGCAGGGCGGCCGCCTGCTGGTAGTAGCTGGTGGCCTGCGGGATGCGGCCGAGCTGGAAGTTGGCCAGGCCGAGGTTGGACAGGGTGCGGGCCTCGCCGGCGACATCTGCGACGGCCCGGAACAGGGTCAGCGCGCGCTGGAGGTGCCCGATGGCCTCGGGTGCGCGGGAGTAGCCGAAGGCGACGGCGCCGAGGCCGGTCAGCGCGGCGGCCTCGGCGGCCTGGTCACCGCTCTGCCGGGCGGCCCGGCAGGCGTGGCTGAAGGCGATGGTGGCCTCGGGGTAGTGGCCGCCGAGGTACAGGTAGCGGAACAGGGTGGCGGCCAGGCGGGTGGCGTGACCGGGCCAGCCGTGGCTGGCCGCGTGCACGACTACCTCGACGAGGGTGGCGCGCTCGAGGTCGAGGAAGGCCTGGGCATCGGCGGGATCGTCGACGGGCGGGGTGGGGGCGGCCGAGGGCGGGATGGCGGGCCGGCGGTCGCGCTCGAACGGGTACAGGGTGTCCATGGCGCTCGCGGCGCTGCGCAGGTAGTGGTCGAAGAGCCGGGTGAGGGCGGCCCGGCGCTCGTCCTCGGTGTCGAGGACGGCGGCGCGGTCGCGGGCGTAGGCGCGCAGCAGGTCGTGCAGGCCATAGCGGCCCCGGCCGACGGGGTAAACGAGCTGAGCGCGCGCGAGGCGGGCGAGTGTGGCGGCGGCCTGCTGGGGGGTGCTGCCGGCGAGCGCGGCGGCGGCATAGGGGTCGAGGTCCGGGCCCGGATGCAGGCCGGCGAGGCGGAACGCGCGGAAGGTGGCGCTGTCGAGGTGGCGGCACGACCAGGAGAACACCGCCCGCACGGCGGTGCGGGGGTCGCCGCCGGCGTCGAGGCGGTCGAGGCGGCGTTGCTGGTCGGTGAGCTCGCTGACGAGCTCGGCGAGCGGGACGGGGCGGGCGGCGGCGAGCTCGGCGGCGACCCGCAGGGCGAGCGGGAGCCGGGCGCACTGGGCGGCCAGGGTGGCGGCCCAGACCGGGTCGGCGTCGACGCGGGCGCCGATGAGCTCCCGCAGCAGGCTGAGGGCGTCGGCGGGGGACAGCAAGTCGAGGGGCAGGCGGGCGATGCCGGTGAGCCCGGTGAGCGGGTCGCGGCTGGTCACGATCGTCACGCAGCCGGGCTGGGCGGGCAGCAGGGGCCGCACCTGCTCGGCGGAGCTGGCGTTGTCCAGCACGACGAGCACTCGCCGGCCGTCCAGCAGGCGCCGGTAGCGGTCAGCGCGCTCGTCGGTGCCGGCCGGGATGTCCTGGCCGGTCAGCCCGAGGGCCCGCAGGAACGCGGCGAGCGCGTCGGCGGCGGCCAGCGGCTGGGCGGGGTCGTAGCCGCGCAGATCCACGTAGAGCTGCCCGTCGGGGAAGCGATCGGCGGCCTGGTGGGCCCAGTGCAGGGCCAGGGCGGTCTTGCCGACCCCGGCGGTGCCGCTGATCGCCGCGACGGGCGCCTGGCCGAGCAGCCTGGTCAGCCCGGCCAGCTCGCTGGCCCGGCCGGTCAGGTGGGTGATGGCACCGGGCAGCTGGCGGGGCACGGCCGCCGCGGAGGAGCCGGTGACAGCTGAGGATGTGGCAGCTGAGGAAGCGACAGCTGAGGACGTGGCAGCCGGGGGAGCAGCGGCCGGGGCGGTCAGGGCGGGGTCGCCGGCCAGCATCTGCCGGTACAGGGCACGCAGCCCGGCGCCGGGCTCGATGGCCAGCTGGCCGACCAGCACCTGGCGGGCCCGCCGGAAGGCGTCCAGCGCCTCGGGCCGCCGGCCGGACCGGTACAGGGCGAGCATGAGCTGGGCGTGCAGCTGCTCGCGCAGCGGGTGCGCGACCGACAGCCCCCGCAGCTCGGCGGCCACCTCCTGGTGGAAGCCGAGGTGCAGGTCGGCCTCGATGCGGGCCTCCAGGGCCTGGAGCCGCATCTCGGTCAGCCGGGGCACCTCGCGGACGAGCACCTCGGACTCGACGTCGGCCAGGGGCGGGCCGCGCCACAGGGCCAGTGCCGCGCGGGCGCTCGCGGCGCTGGCGTCCCACCGGCCGGCCCGCGCCGCGCTCCGCGCGGAGCCGAGCAGCCCCTCGAACCGGGCGGTATCCAGTTCCTCCGGGTCCACCTGGATGAGGTAGCCGCGCGGCTGGGTACGGATCCGGGACCGGTCGGTGTCGTCGAGGGTGCGGCGCAGCCGCCGCACGTAGTTCTGCACGGTGACCCGGGCCGACGCGGGCGGCTCGGACCACAGCGCCGCGATCAGCTCATCGGCGGCCACGACCTGGCCAGGGCGCAGCAGCAGCGCCGCGAGCACGGTCCGCTGCTTGGCCTGCGGCACCGCAACGACCTCGTCGCCGCGCCGCACCAGTAATGGCCCGAGGAGGCCGAACTCCATCCCGCTCGCCACCGTCACCTCGCCACGGCCGCCCGCCGTGGCCCCGCCGCCCGACGTGCAGCCCTGATGCTAACGGCCGGGGGTGACAGGGCTAGGACCGGCTCAGCCAGCGGATGAGGCCCGGCCACAGCGCTCCGTAACCGGGCCAGGCCAGGAAGGTCGGCGGCGCCCAGTGCGGAGCGCAGTCGGAGGTGAAGACGGCGCTGCGCCCGTCGTGGTAGTCCCAGCAGGCGAGCAGCGGATCGTCGCCGCAGCGCGCCAGCACCTCGGCCTCGGGCCGCGGTGTCACCCGGTTGTAGCCGAGCAGGTCCGGCCACGGCCCGCCGGGCACGTCGCGCAGCACGGGGTGGCCGGGCGCCGCGGGCCGGGGCGCGGCGCCCTGGGGCCGCTCGACCCGGTCATCGGTGGCGCTGATCAGCACGGGCAGCGCGGCCTCGACCGGGGTGTCGTGGTAGCGCGCCTTGCCGTCGATGCCGGCGAACGACAGGTACCCGCCGATCATCAGCAGCCCGCCGCCGCCGCGGACGTACTGCTCGACCGCGGCCAGCCGGTCGGGCGCGGGCTCGGACCGCTCGAAGGTCTGCGGGGCGAGCAGGATGCTGTTGGCCCCGATGTCGCTGAGGATCACCGCGGCGTAGCCGGCCAGCTCGGCGGCGGACGCGGGGAACTGGGCGGGCACCAGGTGGCCCGGCAGGTAGTCGACCTCGACGCCGCCCTGCTCCAGCGCGGCGCGCAGGTGGTCGGCGCCCTCCACGTAGGAGCTGGTGGTGAACGAGTCGACGCCCTTGATGTGCAGGCTGTGGGTGACCCAGCTCTCGCCGCACAGGAGCACGCGCATGATCCCGCCTTTCGCTTCCACTTCGCCGGCTCAGCTGGCCGCGCTGGGCGGCGGGCCGGCCGATTCCCTGACGATGAGCTCGACCGGCAGCACCTCGGTGCGGGCGCCGGAGTCTCCGCCCGCCAGCCGCTCGAACAGCAGCTCCACCCCGACCCGGGCCAGCCGCTCGAGCGGTGACCTGATCGTGGTCAGCCGCGGCCGCACGTACTGGCTGAACCTGATGTCGTCGAAGCCCACGACCGACAGGTCGCCGGGCACCCGGACGCCGTGCGTCTCGGCCGCCGACAGCATGCCCAGCGCGATGTAGTCGCTGGCCACGAACGCCGCGGTCGGCGGCCGCGGCGCGGACAGCAGCCGGGGCAGCGCGCTCATCCCGAACTGCTCGGTGAAGTGCCCGGCCAGCACCAGCTGCTCGGCCGGGTCGATGCCGCCCTTGCGCAGCGCGTCCTCGTAGCCGCGCCGCCGCTCCTGGACCGAGGCCAGCGCGGCCGGGCCGCTCACGAACGCGATCTGGCGGTGGCCCAGCGCCACCAGGTAGCTGGCCGCCTGGTAGCCGCCCGCGTAGTCGTCCATGACCACGGTGTGCACGCCCGTCGCGTCGGCGATCGGCTCGTCGATGACCACCACCGGCAGCCCGCCCCGGATGGCCGCGGCCAGCCGCTCGTTGGACGGGAACGACCCCAGGTAGAGCATGCCGTCGATGGCCCCGGAGGCGAGCAGGTCGATGTAGCTGGCCTCCCGGACCGCCTGGCTGCGCGTGGAGCACAGCAGCACCAGCAGCCCGTGCTGCTCGACCGCGTCGACCACGTAGTCAGCGATGGCGCCGAAGTACGGGTTGCTGATCTCGGGCACCACGAAGCCGACCACCCCGGACCGCCGCCGGGCCAGGTTGCGCGCCTGCGCGTTCGGCACGTAGCCGAGGTCGCGTACCGCGTCCAGCATCCGCGCCTCGGTCGCGGGCGACACCCGGAGCTGGCCGTTCAGGTACCGCGAGACCGTGGACGGCGCGACCCCGGCGGCCCGCGCCACCTCCTGGATGGTCGCCACTTACCGCCCCCGGACGGCCAGGATCGAGATCCGCAACAGCTGCGCCGGGCGGCGACCCGTCTCGTGCTGGGGGGTCCGGGGGCTGGCTCCCCGGGCCAGCCCAGCTTTACGCACGCGGTTGCGTGACCCAGTCGGCGGTGCCATGGCGCGAGCCTACCTTGTCCGCTCAGGCCCGCCTACTGCCAGTCCACGGCACTTTCTGGCCTCCAGCGCGGATTGAGTGGCCGTGGCCCATTGACGGCTTTAACGGCCTGTTCTAAATTCTTGCGAAACCGGTTGCGTACTTTGCCCTACCCCTCATCAGGGAGGTTGCCGTGACTGCAGAGACAGCCAGCACCGCCGCCGCGCCGCAGCTCCGCCGTGGCGCCCTGGGCCTCCCGCAGGTGGTGTTCCAGGGCATCACGCACATCGCTCCGTCGCTCAACATCGTGTTCACGTTCCCGGTCATCGCGCTGAAGGCCGGGCCGGACATGCCGATCTCGTTCTTCCTGACGACGATCGTCTGCTTCTTCATCGGCAACACGGTGTCGCAGTTCTCCAAGTACATGCCGTCCAGCGGCGGCTACTACTCGTTCGCCACCCGCGGCCTGGGCGCGCGTACCGGCTTCATGACCACGTGGAGCTACCTGGTCTACGACATCATCGGGCCGGCCGGCGCGATCGGGTTCCTGGGCTACCTGATCTCCAACACGATCCAGGACGCCACCGGCACGGACGTCCCGTGGTGGATCTTCGCGCTGGCCATCTTCGCCGTCGTCTGGGGCCTGTGCCACTTCGGGATCCAGCTGTCGATGCGGACCACGGCGATCTTCGGCATATTCGAGATATTGATCATGGCGGCGCTGGCGATCACGTTCCTGGTCTTCCCCGGGCACGGCTCGTCCTACGCCGCGCCGCTGCAGCCCAGCCACTCGCCGCACGCGTTCGGCGGCATCCTGGCCGGGATGGTGTTCTCGGTGCTGGCGCTGAGCGGCTTCGAGGCGCCCGCGCCGCTGGCCCAGGAGACCAAGCGGCCAGGCAAGTTCATCGGCCGCGCGGTCATGCTGTCGCTGTTCCTGATCGGCGGCTTCTACGTCCTGACCTCCTACGCCAGCGCCATCGGCTGGGGCACCGGCCGGATGAACCTGTTCGCCACCAACGCCAACCCCTACTACGCCCTGGGCCACTCGCTGTGGGGCGCGGGCTGGTGGTTCGTGATCATCGCCCTGGTCAACAGCGCCATCGGCGTCGGGCTGGCCTGCACCAACGCCGCCTCCCGGGTGATGTACACGATGGGCGAGGCGGGCACGCTGCCGTCCCGGTTCGCCAGGATCCACCCGGTGCACCGCACCCCGACGTTCGCGATCGCCTTCCAGCAGGTCGCCGGCATCGTGGCCATCCTGCTCGTCGGCCTGCTGCTCCAGCCCGCGGACATCTTCGGCTTCCTGGGCACCATCACCACGCTGGCCGTGATCGTGCTGTACGTGCTGGCCAACCTGGCCCTGACCGCCTACATCCGGCGCGAGCACCGGGCCGACTTCAACATCTGGCGGCACGGCGTGCTGCCCTGGATCGGCACGCTGGCGCTGCTGCCGGTGCTGTTCGTGACCGTCTACCCGGTCCCGGCCTGGCCGGTCAACATCACGCCGTACATCTTCATCCTGACGCTGATCATCGGCTACGGGTACATGCTGTGGCGCGAGTCGCGCCATCCGGGCGTGCTGCAGCGCGGCGCGACCGTGCTGGTGGGCTCGCGCAGTGACGCCGAGGGCGACGTGAACTGGGACGCGCCCGGGGCCCAGCCTGGTGCCGACGGCGCCGGCGCGTGACGGTGAGCGCCCCGGTCGAGCTGGCTGAGATCGGGCTGCCCGACTTCGGGCTGCCCGAGGTCGAGCCGTCGCTGCCGCAGGCGGCCTACCAGGCCCGCCTGGCGGCGGCGGCCGACTCGGCGGCCGCCGCCGGACTGGACGCCCTGGTCGTCTACGCCGACCGGGAGCACTTCGCCAACCTGTCCTACCTGACCGGCTTCGACCCCCGGTTCGAGGAGGCGCTGCTGCTCCTGGTGCCGGGCCGCGCGCCCGCGCTGCTGGTCGGCAACGAGGGCGTGGCCTACGCGGCGGTGGTGCCGGCCGAGGTCGAGGTGATCCTCTGCCAGAGCCTCAGCCTGGTGAACCAGCCCCGGTCGGAGTCCGCGACGCTGGGCGAGATCCTGGCCGGGTCCGGGCTGACCGGGCGGGTCGGCCTGGCGGGCTGGAAGTACTTCGGCCCGGCTGACGGCGAGGGCGCCGCGGACTGGATCGAGGTGCCCGCCTACCTGGTCGAGCAGCTGCGCGCGCTGGGCTGCGAGCCGGTCAACGCGTCGGCGCTGTTCGTGCGGCCCGGCGACGGCCTGCGGCTGGTCAACGACGCCGACCAGATCGCCTGCTTCGAGTTCGCCGCCACCCACGGGTCGCAGGCCATGCGCCGGCTGCTGGCCGGCGTGCGGCCCGGCATGACCGAGCACCAGGCGTTCTCGCTGTTCGCGCCGATCGGGCTGCCGCACGCCTACCACCCGGTGCTGCTCAGCGGGGAGCGCACCGCGCTCGGGCTGGCCAGCGCGTCCGGCCGGCAGCTGGGCCGGGGCGACCCGATGAGCGCGGGGTTCGGGTACTGGGGCAGCAACATCGCCCGCGGCGGGTTCCTGGCCGGCTCGGCCGCGGACCTGCCCGCGGCGGCGGCCGACTACGTGGCCCGGCTGGTGGCGCCGTACTTCGCCTGCGCCTGCGCCTGGTACGAGACCATCGGCATCGGCGTCACCGGCGAGGAGCTGTACGACCTGGTCCGCAAGCACCTGGGCGACCCGTTCTTCGGCGTGCACCTCAACCCGGGCCACTTCATCCACCTGGACGAGTGGCCGAGCTCTCCGGTCTACCCCGGCTCGCAGGTGGCGCTGCGCTCGGGGATGGCCCTGCAGCTGGACATCATCCCGGCCACCGGGACCGCCTACCACACCACGAACATCGAGGATGGCGTGGCGCTGGCCGACGAGCCGCTGCGCGCCGAGCTGGCCCAGCGCTACCCGGACCTGTGGCAGCGGGTCGGCCGCCGCCGCGAGTTCATGGCTCGCGCGCTGGGCATCAACCTGCGGCCTGAGGTGCTGCCGCTATCGAACCTGGCCGGCTACCTGCCTCCCTTCTGGCTGGCCCCGGACCTGGCCATGCGCCGGGCCTGAGCCCGGCCGGCGGCTCGGCGGGGAGCCGCCCGGCCGGGCTCAGTCAGTAGATTCTCAGCCCCCTACGACACAGGGCACATCCCACGGGTCGTAGCTCTGGCAGACCGCCGCCGGGTTGCGGAAGATGCCGATGGAGGGCAGCGCGACGCCCTGGGAGTTGAACAGCGTGAGGTTGGCGTTGGGCGTGCCCACGCCCGAGCCGGGCTCCCAGCCCACGCCGGGGATCCACTCCGGCGCCCAGTAGAACAGCCCGGCGCCGAGCCCGTCCGGGACCTGGGCCAGGATGGACAGCTCGTCGCTGATGAACGAGAGCTGGCCGCCCGGGCTGGCCGGGTAGCCCGGCGAGAGCTGGCTGGTCTCCCAGACGAAGTTGCCGGTGCTGTCGTTGATCGGGCTGTTGCCGTTGGCCAGTGTCCACGGGTACTGGGTCTCGGCGATGATGATCGGCTTGTGGAACTGGGTGGCCAGGGCGTCCACGTTCTGCCGCATCGCGGAGATGGGCCCGTGGAAGAACGGGTAGTAGGACAGCCCGATCACGTCGAACGGCACGCCCCGGCTGACCAGGTTCTGGTAGAAGGCCTGGCTGAGCTGGTTATTACCGCCCTGGTCGTAGTGCATCATGATCAGCAGCTGGTGGCCGGGCGGGTTGCCCGCCTCGGCCCCGGCCACGCCGGCCTTGAGCAGCTGGGCCAGGTTGTCGTAGCCCGCCCCGGTGCTCGGGTCCACCTCGCCGACGGGCCACAGCATGCCGTTGCGGATCTCGTTGCCGATGGCCGCCATGTCGACCGGCGTGCCCTGCCGGGCGAAGGCCGAGATGACCTGCTGGGTATAGGTGCGCACGGTGGTGGTGAGCTGGGCCAGGTCCTGGCCCTGCCACGCGGCCGGGATGTTCTGCTTGGACGGGTCGGCCCAGAAGTCGGAGTACTGGATGTCCAGCAGCAGCTTCATGCCCGCCGCCTTGATCTGCCGGGCCAGGGCCAGGTCGCTGGCCAGGTCGTTGTAGCCGGGCGGCGGGTCGACCCACAGCCGCAGCCGGGCGTAGTTGGACCCGTTCTCGCGCATGATCGTGACCGGGTTCTGCGCCCGGCCGTGGTAGGTGAAGGTGGCGCCGGCGGCCACTTCCTGCGGCGTGAACGAGAGGTCCGTGCCCAGGTCCATGCCGGCCGCGGCCGGGTCGGGACCGAACATCCGGAACTCGCCCACGCACACGTCGCCGCCGGTGTCGCTGTAGACGGTGAGCTGGGCGTAGCGGGCCCGGGTGCCGCGCGGCAGCGGGAAATACATGGGATTGCCGGGGTCCAGCGCGATGTTCTTAGCCGCGGGCACCGCCTGCCAGTCGCCGGACTGGCTGGCGACCTGGATCGTCGCGCTGGCCGACGGGCTGGTCGCGTCCAGGGTCAGGCCCAGGTCACTCAGGTCGCGGACCTGGCCCAGGTCCACGGTCAGGGTCCCGGTAAACCCCGAGGTGCACCAGTCGGTGCCCGCGTCGCCGTCGATGGCGCCGGACGCCGGGTTGGCCGACTCCGAGTCCGTCGCGCTGGCCTGCCCGGACAGCGCCCAGTCGATGGCCGGGGCCGGCTGGTGCCAGTCCGCCGCCGTGGCGGGCCGAGCCGGGCCGGACAGCCCGGCGACCATCGGGAGCGCGATCACCGCGGGGAGCGCGGTGGCCGCGAGGCGCCGTCGTAAGGCGTGGCCCCGGCCGACGGCGGCCCGGAGCCTGAGGCAGGTACGGCGGGTTATACGCGGGATGCGCGGGGGGGTTGGCGGGGAGCTGTCCATGACGGTCTCCGTTCAGGCGGATCTGCGATCACGTGATCGCACAAAGCCGGACTCAACCGGACACTAGATCCGCCATCGCGGTGCCGCAATGGCCTGGACAGCATCGCTCGCAATCGGGACTTTCAGCTCATCGTCGTCACGGGGGCCGGAGCGGTGCTGGCCGGCGTCACCCGGCGGCGCGGAACGAACATCCACGCACACAGCGCGATCAGCGCCAGCACCAGCACGCCGTAGATCCAGAACGCCGCCGTCAAGCCCGAGGTGATGGTCAGGCCCTCCCGGCTGGCCTGAGCCGGAGTCAGCCCGAACTGGAGCGAGGCGGCCTGGCCGAGCTGGACCAGGGCCGAGATGGCCTGGGCCAGGAACGGCACGATGGCCGCGGCCAGCAGCACGGCCCCCTCGCGGGCCGGCCGCCACAGCGCGGCCGCGACGACCACCGCCACGAACAAGATCATCACGATGATGTCGCCGGCGATCACCGGGCCGGGGTTGGCGAAGGCGTTGCCCGCGGTGAAGTGGTGCAGGGTCCCGTTGTGCTGCCTCACGGTGAAGCTGTCCCAGGACGGCGCGAACGCGATCGCCGCGCCGATCCCGATCACCGCGGCCAGCCCGACGGTCAGGAGCTGGGCCGAGCCGCGCGGCCGGGCCGGCCAGGTGACCGGCGGCAGCCACAGGGCCACCACGGCGCCCGCCGTGGCCAGCAGCCAGCCCAGGAAGCTGAGCACCAGCCCGCCGCCGAGCAGGTGCGCGCCGCCGGACATCACCGTGCCGAGGTCGGCCAGGAACAGGCCCAGGGTGACCACGCTCACGCCCGTGGCCAGCAGCGCCCCGGCCCGCTGGCGCCCGCCGCCGAGCAGCAGGAGCACCGCCGCGGCCAGCCAGGCCAGCAGGTAGATGGCGTGCGGCACCAGGTCGGCCGCGACCGAGGCCAGGCTCGACCCGCCCAGGTAGCCAGGGAACAGGCCGATCAGGCCGGCCAGCACGCCGCCGGCCAGCAGCGCCGAGGCCGTGATGGCCTGGGTGCTCGTCCCGCCGCGGACCCGGGCCGGCTGGCCGTAGGACGGCTGGCCCGGCTGGCTGACCGGGCCAGGCTGCACAGCCGGGCCAGGCTGGCCCACCGCGCCAGGCTGGGCCGCCGCGCCAGGCGGCTGGGCAGCTGGGCCGGACGGGCCGGACTGGCCCACCGGCATGATGGTGCCGGGCGTCTCGATGGTGGTCAGCCGGTGCCAGGCGCCGTACCAGCCCTCGGGTGTCTCGTGCCACCACTCGAACGGCTGCGACTGCGGCGCTCCGGTCAGCCAGATGCCGTAGAAGCCCGGCCCACGGCCGAGTTCGTACCGTGCTCCCCGGTACAGGACGGTCACGTTGTCAGGCAAGGCTGCGACCTTTCTGTGCTCGTTTCCCCGACGGCAGCCTAAGCAGCCCGTCTGCGGGCCGGCTGGACACTCCCTGAAGCCTTCCTGACCGGTCCGGGTTAGCTCAAGGCCCGCTGACCGTCAGCCGGGCGATGGCCCGGTCCGCGGCCGAGCGGACCCGCGCGACCTGGTCGGCGCGCAGCCCGGTGACGGCCTCCAGCGCGTCGTCCACCTGGTGCCTGGCGATGACCTTGGCCGCCATCTCCCGGACCCGCCACGCCTCGTCGGCGGCGGCGCGCACGATGGCCGGGGTCGCCCGGTCCTCCCAGACGTACAGCAGCCCGCGGGCGGCCCACACCCGCGGCCAGTGGCCCTGCCTGCCGCCCTCACCGCCGCTCAGCACGTAGGGGGCCGCCTCGCCGCCGAGCGCCAGCACCAGCGCGTCGTCGGCCTCGCGGGCCTCCAGCAGGTCGATGCACCCGGAGACCACGCCGGCCGCGCCGCGCCGCCGGCACTCGGCCGCGATGCTCTGCCGCGGCGTCGGCCTGCTGTCTGCCATGGCAGCAGTCTGGTCCATCCGGGGCCGGGCGGCTACGAGGCCAGGCCATGATCGGCGGGCACTTCTCGCCCGCGCTCGGGAGCACCAAAGGGCCGCCCTATCCCTTTTACGATAGATTCATTACGCTAGTGTCATGAATCTAACCCGGCTTGTGGTCCTGGGTCTGCTGGCGGAGCGGGGGGAGCGGCACGGCCACCAGCTCAGGCGCGACGTGGAAGTCCTGAAAGCCGACGAGTGGGCCGGCGTCGGCGCGGGCTCGCTGCACCGCGAGCTGCGCCTGATGGCGACCGAAGGGCTCATCACGGCGGTCCGCACCGAGCGGGTCGGCCGCCGGCCCGAGCGCACGATCTATCAGGTCACCGACGAGGGCCGCCGTGAGCTCGCCGTGCTGCGCGACCGGGCCATCGGGCGCCTGCAGGAAGGGCCGGATCCGGTAGCGGCGGGGCTGATCTTCGCCGGCGCGCAGGATCCGGTCGCGCTGGGCGGGCTGCTGGCACTGCGCCGGCACGCGGTCGAGGCGGAGCTGGAGCGCCTGGCCGCGGAGCGTGAACGCGGGATGCGCGAGGGATACCTGCGGCCGTCGGTCTCCCCGCTGCAAGCTGCCGCATTCCGCCGCGGCGAGCTGCGTGCGCAGGCCGAGCTGGCCTGGCACCAGGAGTGGGACCAGATGCTGTCCGGGGGGTTCGCGGGCGGGACAGCTGACGACCCAGCTGACGACCCAGCGTCCGCGGCGCCGCGATGAGCGGGGACCAGCCCGCACCCGCTCGCTGGCGGCGACCGTGAACGGACGGCTGCCCGCTGCCCTGCGCCAGCCGTCCTTCGTCCGGCTGTGGGCTGGTTCCATCGTGTCCAGCGTCGGTACCCAGATGAGTAATGTCGCCAGGCTGTGGGTCCTGTACCTGCTGACCCATTCGGCATTCGCGCTCGGCCTGGAGGGCCTGTGCTTCTCCGTTCCGATCCTGGTATTGCCCCTGGTGGCCGGCCCGATCACCGATCGCGTCGACCGCCGGACGGTGCTGAAGTTCACGATGGCCGCCGAGGTCGCCGAGGCGGGCGCTCTGGCCGCGGTGGCTTTGGCGGGCGCCTGGCATCCGTGGATCATCTACCTGACGGCCGGGCTTGAGGCGGGCCGGCTGGCCTTTGACATTCCCGCCCGCACGGCACTCACCGTTGCCCTGGTACCCGGCGAGGCGCTGCTCAGCGCTCAGTCCCTGTCCGCGGTCGTGTGGAGTTCCGCCGCGCTCGTCGGCCCCGCAGTCGGCGGCATATTGCTCGCCACGACCAGCGCGGCCGTGGTGTTCGCGATCAACGGGCTCTCCACCGCCGCCGCCCTGGTCGCCTTCTTTCCCCGCCAGCGCGCCTGCCTGAACGCGGTACCTGGCGATGCGGACACGCCGACGGGGATGACCGGCGGCCTGCGGTTCGCCGGGGGCCACCAGGAACTCCTCGGCCTGGCCGCCGTCCTGGCTGCCACCAGCACCCTCATGATCGGCACGGAGTCCTTGCTGCCGGTCCTGGACCGCACGCTGTGGCACGGCGGGTCGGCCGCCTACGGCCTGCTGCGGATGGCACCGGGCCTGGCCGCGATCCTGGCCGAGCCGGCCTGTCCACGATGGCGCCGGTCCGCCGACCCGCCCGCGCCATCACTATCGGCCTGGCGGGCGGCTGTGCTGGCCTGGTCGCCTTCACCGAGGCACCCGTGCTGGCGGCCGCCATCGTGCTCCTCGTCCTGGCCTCCCTCGCGCTCACCCTCGCCCAGATCCAGATCGTCACCCGTATCCAGCAGGTCACGCCCGATCAGCTCCGGGGAGCGATCAGCGGGCTCAGCGCCATCAGCCAGAGCGGACTCGGTGGTGTCGCGGCAGCCGGCCTGGCCATGATCGCCGAGAGCCTGGGCGCCCGCACCACGATCACCACGGTCGCCGCGGTCACCGGATTAGCCGCGCTCCTGCGCCGAGCACGGGCAGCCAGGAAATCAGGGCAGCACCGTGATCAGGCCGCGGAGCAGCGCCACGAAGTGGCGTAGCGGGGGATGCTCGGCCGCGGGATCCTTGGCCGCGTCGTCCCAGCGGCGGACCCGGCAGGCGCCGGCCGCGTGCGGGCGGGCCTCGAACGCGGCCAGCTCCGCGCCCGTCATCGGGCCGCCCTGGACGCCGAGGGTGTAGACCGACGCGGGGGACAGCTGATCCAGGTAACCGGGCTCGGTGGCGCACAGATAGCGCTTGGCGTCCACGTGCAGCCGGACCGGCTCGGTGACCTCCGGGCCGAACCACTGGGCCAGCCAGTTCGCGCCCTGCTCGCTGTGCCGGTTGTCGGTGCCGCGCATCAGGTCCCGGCCGGTGACGGTGCCGGTGAAGTGGCCGACGTCGTGCAGCAGGGCCGCGGCGACCAGCGCGGCGGGGGCGCCGTCCCGCTCGGCCAGCGCGGCCGCCTGGAGCATGTGCGCGGCCTGGGTGACCGGCTCGCCCAGGTAGTCGGCGGCGCCCTCGCTGGCGAACAGGCCGGTGATGACGGCCACGGGGTCAAACATCAGCGGTCCTCCGTAGCAGGGCCAGCGCGGAGCTGACGCCATCCAGGTCGGCGTAGCACCCCTGCAGGTGCCGGCCGCCGGTGGCGGCGAACCCGGTCCTGGCGTGCAGCACCCGGGTGTTGTCGAGGACCAGGCAGTCGCCCGGCGCGAGCCGGAAGGTGAGCTGGAGGTCGCGCCGGAGCACGATCCGCGCGAAGGCCCGGTAGGCGGCGTAGAAGGCCGCGCCCGCCGCCGCGCTGTCTGAGGCGGCGGGCGCGGCGGTCCCTGGCCGGGGCCGCCAGGGCTGGAGCGACCGGTTGTTGAACCGGATCTCCCGGATCCGGCCCGCCGGATCCAGCCCGATCATGGGCCGGGTCGCGCGCAGCTCGGCGGTGGCGTCGGCGTAGGCGAACGTCACCGGGGTCGCGGCCAGCAGCCCGAACGCGGCCGGGTCCGCGGCGCGCAGCAGGCCGGCCGCGGCGAATCCGTCGGTCACGCCGGAGTCGCCGCCCGCGACATCGCTGTCCAGGCAGTGCAGGAGCTGCACCGTGGGCACCGGGTCGCGATACGGGTTGTCGGTGTGCGGCGGGATGGGCAGGCCGGTGAAGGCCAGGTTGGACGGGGTGGCGGTGACCCGCACGTCGAACAGCCGGCCGTAGTTGGTCTCCCGCACGAAGCCCATGCGGCCCGCGACCTCGAGCACCGCGCCCGGCTCGCGCGGCACCCCGCGCAGCAGGGCGAAGCCGCCGGTCAGCAGCGCGGCCAGGCAGTCGGCGCGGGTCTGGCGCCGGTCCAGGTACTCCGGCCACGACCAGGCCGGCGGCCCGCCGGGGAAGTCGGCGGCGGTCCACAGCCGCTTGGCGTCCTCGGTGCGCTCGTCGGCGGCCACAGATGCATGTTCGGCCAGCCAGGCCCGCTTGAACACGGCCCGGTGGCCGTCGGGGCTGAAGGTGACCGCGACCTCGTCGCCGGCCGCGGCGACGGCGGCCAGCCCGGCATCGGCGGGCACGTCGGTGATGCTGACCAGGCGCTGGCCGCTGCGGGCGTCACGGCACTGGCCGCACGGGCAGTTGGCCCGCAGCCAGGCCGGGGCCAGCCCGGCCAGGGGATCGCTCATGCCTGACCCGCGGTCCGGGGCCAGTCGAGCGTCAGGACACGTTGCGGTCGGCGGCCGTCCCGGCGCCTTTGCCGCCCTCGGCGGTGATCACGTCCCGGACCTGCCAGTCGTTGGCGGCCAGCTCGCGGGACAGCGCGGCCAGGTCGGCCACCTTGTCAGTGCCCTCGATAACTGGCGCGGCGCGGCGCTGTCGATGACCGTGCAGGCGATGGCCAGGCCGCGGTCGGTCTCGAGCAGCTCGATGATGCGTCGCCTGCTGCGGCCAGTCGATGTGCGACGCGGTGGTGATCTGCCAGAAGCCGCGCGCCGGCGCCGTCGGTGACCGGGGTGACCGCGTGCACGTGGGTGTGACCGTTGATCCACGCGATCACGCACGGGTGGGCCAGCAGCACCTCGCGCAGCTCGGCGGCCAGGACGCGGCGGTCGGCGCCGGGCGGCCGGCTGTCGTTGACCAGCGTCTCCAGCGGGTGGTGGCTGAACAGGATCACCGGCCGGGCCGCGCAGGCGGCCAGCTCGGCCTGCGAGCCAGGCCAGCTGGGTCGCGTCGAGCGAGCCCTGCCAGCCGCCGTGGGGTTGACGGTGTCCAGCACCACGCAGCGGACCACGCCGTGGTCGAAGCCGTAGTAGGCGGTGCCCTCGGTCGGCGTTGCGCCGGGTGTAGCCGTGCCCGGCCGGCTGGCCGCTGGTCCGGAAGTGCTCGCGGACGTAGTCGGCCCGGTGCACCGGGCGCGCGGCCGGGATCCGGGGTGACCGGCAGCAGCGGTGCCGCCGGCCAGCTCAGCAGCGCGTCGCCCTCGGCGTTCTCGAACCGGGCCAGGATCTCGGCCGCGTCCACGCCGTCCGGCGGCGTGACGTACTTGACCGCGCCGGCCAGGAAGTCGCGCAGCCAGCCGTCGGGCACCACCGTGCCCTGCAGCATGTTGTCGTGGTTGCCGTGCACCGCGTACCAGGGCAGCCCGAGGCCCGTGGCCCGGAACGGGCGCCGGGCCGCGTCCAGCACGCCCGGCGCGGCGGGGAAGCCGTAGCGGGTCCGGGGCAGGTCCTCGGCCGGCGTCCGGGATGCCAGTAGCGCTCGTCGGTCGACCTCGGGCCCGGCCACGCCCTCGTAGCGCTCCGGGTCACCGGAGTCCGGCCGGATCTCGCGCCGCCGTCCAGCAGGTCGATGTAGGCGCGCAGCTCGTTGCGCTGGCAGTTGTCGCTGGCGTCCCCGGTGACCACCGCGAAGTCGACCGGCGCGCCGGACACCGGGCCGCGGCCGTGCTGCGCGCACGGCCCGGCACATGGTCTCGGCGACCTGGTACGTGAACAGCTCCTGGGCCCGGTAGGTGCCGATGATCGCCGACCTCGGCGCGCAGCGGCGAGTCCGGGTCGGAGTACCGGTCCAGCAGCTCGGCGCGGCCGGGGGACTGGTGGTCCATCACGTGGGTGTCGGACAGGTGCGCGATGCACCAGCAGCGGCCGGGCGGTGCGCCGCCAGCCGCCGGGCAGGCTGCCGCCGGCCAGCTCGTCCCGTAGCGACGTGCTGACTCTCCGTCGGCCGGCCTCCAGCCGGCGATAGCCGCCCGCGCCCGGCTCGCCCGGGACCAGCCGCCTTCGGCGGTACTCACTGCGCCGTGCTCACTGCGTCGTACTCACTTGCGCGCCGCGACCAGGACCGGGGAGCCGTCCAGGGTGACCTGGACCGAGGTGCCCGGGCGTCAGCGTCCGCCGCCGCGTGGCTGGGCTTGTCGACCTTGACCGCGCAGTCGCCCGACAGCCGCACGCTGACCCGGGTCGTGGCGCCGAGGAAGGTCCGGTCGGTGACGATGCCGTTGCCGCCCGGCTCCGCGGCCAGCCGCAGGCCCTCCGGCCGGACCAGCACGTCCACGTCGCCCGGCGGGCCCGCGCCGTCTCGCCCTGCACCGGCACGGTCGCGCCCAGCGCGCTGGCCTGCTCTCGCCGTCGAGCTCGCCGGGGATCCGGTTCATCGTGCCGACGAACTCGGCCACGAACGCGGTCGCCGGCCGCGGCGTACAGCTCGCTCGGCTCGGCGATCTGCTCCAGCCGGCCGTCCCGCATGACGCCGACCCGGTCGGCCATCGACAGCGCCTCCTCCTGGTCGTGGGTGACGAACAGCGTCGTGGTGCCGAGCCGCTGCTGGAGCGCGCGGATCTGCTCGCGCAGCTGGAGCCGGACCTTGGCGTCCAGCGCCGACAGCGGCTCGTCCAGCAGCAGCACCCGCGGCTCGATGGCCAGTGCCCTGGCCAGCGCGACCCGCTGCTGCTGGCCGCCGGACAGCTGGTGCGGATACTGCTTAGCCTGCGCGGACAGGCCGACCATGTCCAGCAGCTCGCCGGCCCTGGCCCGGCGCTCGGCCGAGCCCTTGCCGCGCATCCGCAGCCCGAACCCCACGTTGTCCAGCGCGGTCATGTTCGGGAACAGGCTGTAGCTCTGGAACACCATGCCCATGTCCCGCCTGGCGGCCGGGACGCGGGAGATGTCCTTGCCGTCGACCTGGACCGAGCCGGTGTCGGCGGTCTCGAAGCCGGCCAGGATGCGCAGCGCGGTGGTCTTGCCGCAGCCCGACGGGCCGAGCAGGGCGACCAGCTCGCCGGGCGCGATGTCCAGCGAGAGCCCGTCCAGCGCCCGGGTCGCGCCGAAGGACCGGCTGCAGGCCGGCAAGCTTGACGCGGCGCCGCGCCGCTGACCATGGCCGCCTCCCGGCGGCCGCGCTGGCCGTGGATTGGTCGTCATTCAGTCCCTTCCTGAGCCGCCGGCTGGGACACCGAGAACAGGGCGACCTCGCGCCGCCGTGCGCCGGGCCCGCCGGGTGCCCGCAGTGTCGCAATCGCCAGCAGGAAGATCCAGGTCACGAACAGCGCGAGCAGCGACGCCGCCACCGACACCGGGCCGCTGGTCTGGTCGAAGTTCACGATCCACACCGGGAACGTCTGGTACAGGTCGAGGCTGGCCATGGTGAACTCGCCGAGCACCAGCGCGACGGTCAGGACCGTGGCCGACAGCAGCGCGGTGCGCAGGTTGGGCAGGATGACCCGCCACAGCGTGGTCAGCCATCCGGCGCCGAGCGAGCTGGCCGCGTCGACCAGCGTCTTGACGTCCAGCGCCCGCAGCCCGGCGTCCAGGGTCCGGTAGGCGAACGGCATGGCCAGGATCACGTACTCCAGCGCCAGCAGGTACGGCGTGCTCTTCAGGAAGCCGGGCGAGACCTGGAGCACGCCCACGATCAGCACCACGGGCGGGATGACGATCGGCAGGATCGTCACGCCTTCCAGCAGCCGGCGCAGCCCGGGCAGCCGCAGGTGCACGTAGATGGTCGTCGGCACCATCAGCACCAGGGTGACAGTATGGTGGTGATCACGCCAGCTTGACCGACAGGATGAGCGCGTCGGAAGAACCCGGCCTGGCCGGTCACCTGGCCGAACGAGTCGCAGCCCGGCGAACTTCAGCGCCGCGTACAGCGGGATCAGGAAGTAGGCGCCCGGCCAGGATCAGGATGACCCAGCGCCAGACCGGGAACGAGCGGCGCCGCCGGGCCGGGCTTGCCGCCGGGGCCGGCCTGGCCGGACCGCCTCAGGTCGCTACCGCAGCCATCGTGCCGCCCTCCGCTGGAGCAGTGCGTACAGGGCCATGAGGATCGCGATGACGACCACCATGCCCAGGCCCAGTGCCTTGCCGACGTTCTGCTGGCCCGCCAGCACGTTGCCGTTCAGGAACGAGCCGATCTGGATCGCGGTCAGCGGGATCGTCCCGCTGGTCAGCGCCTCGGCCGTGGCGTAGGCCGAGAACGCGCTGCCGAACAGCAGCAGCACGCAGCCCAGGAACGACGGCATCAGCACCGGGCCGCCGATGTAGCGCCAGTAGTGCCAGCTGCGGGCGCCCAGGTTCTCGGCCGCCTCGCGCCAGGACGGCCGCAGGCCCTCGAAGGCGGGCAGGATCACCAGCACCATGAGCGGGATCTGGAAGTACATGTAGACCAGGGCGACGCCGCCGAGGTCATACAGGTTGAAGCCGTGCTGGTACGGGTTGAAGCCGAGGTGGGTGAGCCATCCGGTGGCCACCCCGGTCGTGCCGAGCGTGGCGATGAACAAGAACGCCAGCGGCACGCCGCCGAAGTTGGCGAACACGCCCGAGGCGGTGACGGCGACCCGCGTCAGGATCAGCCCCCGCCGGGCCGTGAAGATGGCGTAGGCGATGAGGAAGCCGAAGATTCCCGGCACCACCGAGGTGATCACCGCCAGCTCGAAGGTCGACGGCGAAGCCCGTGCAGGTAGATCCCGTGGGTCGCGATCTTGATGTTGCTCAGCGTGAAGTGCCGCTGTCCGGGTTCTCGAAGGCGCCGATGGCGATGGCCACCATCGGCACGATCAGGCCGAGTGCGACGTAGGCGCCGAACGGGACGATCCCGGCCAGCGTGCGCGCCCGCCGGGCGCAGCCCGGCGGCGCGCGGCCCCGCGGGGGCCGCCCGGCGGCCCGCGGGAGCCGCCGGGCGTCAGTGTGGACGGCCATCGGCTCAGCCGATCACGCTCGACCACTGCTGCGCGACCTTCGGCCTCGGCGGCCGACTCCTGCGTCTGGGTCGGGAACTGGAGCCTCGCCGGACGGCGCCGGCGGCAGGGCCGCGAGGCGGGCTTGTTCACGGTCCCGTTGCTGACCAGGGTGGACAGCTCGATCGGCCGGGCCTTGCCCTGCAGCCACAGGTTCTGCCCGGTCACCGAGTACAGGTACTCCTCCCACAGCCGGGCCGCGGCCGGGTCCGGGGCGGTCTTGCTGATCGCCTGGTCGTAGTAGGCCGCGTAGTGACCGTCGCTCGGGATCACGATCTTGAAGGTCTTCACGGCCGAGCTGATCTCGGAGGCCAGCAGGTAGTCCCACCAGACCACGATCGGGGTCTCGCCGCTCTCCACGGTGGTCGGGCCTGCCGTGACGGGCACGAAGTTGCCTGGCCTGTGCAGCTTCTTGAAGAACTGGATGCCGGGCTCGATGTTGCTGAGCGACCCGCCGTTGGCCAGGGCCGAGGCGTAGACCGCGGAGAACGCCGCGCTGGCCTGAGTCGGGTTGCCGTTGATGGCCACCTGATTCTTGTAGATCGGCTTAAGGAGATCCTTGAACGAGGTCGGCGGTACCTTAACCTTGGCTGAGTTATAGCCGATGGCCACATAACCGCCGTAATCGCCGTAGTAATCGCCGCTGGTGGCCTTGGAATTGGCCGGAATGGCGCTCCAGGTGGCCACCTTGTACGGGGCCAGCAGGCCCTCCTGGCCGGCCTTGATGGCGAACGCGGTGCCCATGTCCAGGACGTCGGGCGCCCGGCTCTGGCCCTTGAGCTGCTCCATGGCGTTGATCTCGTCCTGGCTGGAGCCGTCGGGGTTCGCGTCGGTGATCTTGATGCCGTACTTGGCGGTGAAGTCCTTCATGATGGCGCCGTAGTTGGCCCAGTTGCGACGGCAGGGTAATCACGTTCAGCTGACCCTCCGCCTTGGCCGCCTTCACCAGCGCGGCCATGCCGCCGCCGGCCGTCGCCGAGGTCACGGTGGCCCAGTTGGCGCTACCGCCCGTGCCGCCGCCCGCGCTGCTGCCGCCAGACGTGCTGCTGCCGCAGCCGGCGGTCAGGACAATGCTGCCGAGCGCTACGGCGCAGGCAGCGATTTTCTTGCTATTACGCACTATTTCCCCTCCGACCTGGGGACCTTTGTAGGTCAGGACGGGAGCATCGTGGCGGCAGGAAATGTCGGACCGATGTCTTTGGCATGTCCTCAGGCCAGCTAGAAATTTAACGATATGTAACTGATCGGCTTGGGTGGCGTATTTCGCGCAAGCTGGGCGTTGGTGCGGGGGAGAAGGCACGGGAGAATAGGCCGGGCTCGGTGAGAGAGCGCGGTGAGAGGAGGCCGGCCGGATGGAGCGCGTCGTGATCGTCGGCGGCGGGGTGCTCGGCCTGATGCACGCCGTGCAGGCCCGGCGGCGCGGCCTGGCCGTCGTCCACCTGGAACGCGAGGCGGATGCGCGCGGGGCGAGCGTCCGCAACTTCGGGCTGATCTGGGTCAGCGGCCGGGCCCCCGGGCCCGAGCTGGCCCTGGCGCTGCGCGCCCGCGCGCTGTGGGAGGAGCTGGCCGCCGCGGTGCCCGAGGCCGGGTTCCGGCCGCACGGCTCGCTCACCCTGGCCGCCGACGACGCTGAGCTGGGCCTGCTCAAGGAGGCCGCGGCCCGGCCCGACGCGGCCGAGCGCGGCTACGAGCTGCTCGATCCGCCGGCGGTCCGCGAGGTGAGCCCGGCGCTGCGCGGCTCGTTCGCCGGCGGCCTGCTGGGCCGCCGCGACGCCATCGTGGAGCCCAGAAGGGTCCCGGCCGAGGTCCGGCGCTACCTGCTCGCCGGGGGCGGACCGGGAAGTGGCGGGTACGAGTGGCTCCCCGGCCGCGAGGCGGTCGAGCTGGCTCCGTACGCGGTGCGCGACCACACCGGGCAGTGGCACCGCGGCGACCTGGTCGTGCTGGCCACCGGGGCCGCGCACACCGGGCTGGCCGGCCCGCACCTGGCCGGCTACCAGCGTCCGCCGGTGCGCCGGGTCCGGCTGCAGATGCTCCAGACCCGGCCGTTCGCCGGGCGGCTGACGACCTCGGTGGCGGACGGGGACTCGCTGCGCTACTACCCGGCCTACGAGCTGCCCGGCCGGGACCGGCTGCCGCCCCAGGCGCCGGCCGCCGCGGCGGCCAGGGCCCAGCTGCTGCTGGTCCAGCGCGCTGGACGGCAGCCTGACCATCGGGGACACCCACGAATACGACGAGCCGTTCGCGTTCGACGTCGACGAGGCCGCCTACGATCACCTGCGCGGCCGGGCCGAGCGGCTGCTCGGCACCGCGCTTCCGGCCACCCAGCGCCGGTGGGCCGGGGTCTACAGTCAGGTCACCACCAGCGAGCTGTACCACCGGTCTCAGGTCGCGCCGGGCGTGGTGCTGGTGACCGGGCCGGGCGGCCGGGGCATGACCTGCTCGCCCGCCATCGCCGAGGACACCTTCGACCTCCTGGAATCCGAGCCCCTGGAGCAGGACTGATGAGCAGGATCACGACCGCCTGCCTGGACATGGCCGGGACCACGGTCGCCGACGAGGGCAGCGTGATGGCCGCGTTCACCGCGGCCATGGACGAGTTCGGGCTGGTCCCCGGCGCGCCCGGCTACGACGAGGCGATGGCCGTGGTGCACGCCACCATGGGCCAGTCCAAGATCGAGGTCTTCCGCCGCATCCTCGGCGGCGAGGAGCAGGCCCAGCGGGCCAACCAGGCGTTCGAGGCGTCCTATGCCGACGCCGTCGAGGCGGGCCAGGTCACGCCGCTGCCGGGCGCGGCCGGCACCATCTCCGCGCTGCGCGCGGGGGGCATCCGGGTCTGCCTGGCCACCGGCTTCGCGCCGCCGACCAGGGACGCGCTGCTGGACGCGCTGGGCTGGTGGCCGCTCATCGACCTGGCCCTGTCCCCGGCCGACGCGGGCCGCGGCCGTCCCTGGCCCGACCTGCCGCTGACCGCGCTCATCCGGCTGAGCGGCGGCGCGGTCAGCGAGCTGGCCGTGGTCGGCGACACCGTCAGCGACGTGGAGTCGGGCCTGCGCGCGGGCGCGGGCCTGGTCGCGGGCGTGCTGACCGGCTCGGCCAGCCGGGCGGAGCTGGAGCAGGCGGGCGCGCCGCACATCCTGGACTCCGTCGCGGACCTGCTGCCGCTGCTGGGCCTCTAGCCCCGCGCCTGTTAGCCCCGCGCGGCTAGCTCAGGCCGTCCGGCCACCGGCGGGCCACCAGGTCCTGGGCCGTCGAGACCTGCTGCTGAGTCGGCAGCACCGGCGCCGCCGCCGGCACCGCGGGCAGGGCCCGCAGCGCGGCCTGGTCCACCGTGCCGTTCCTGATCATGGTGGCCAGCTCGGCCGGGCGCGCGCCGCCGGCCAGGAACAGGTTCTGGCCCTGGGGCGAGTAGAGGAACTCCTCCCACAGCCGGGCCGCGGCCGGGTGCGGGGCCCGCCGGCTGACCGCCTGGAAGTAGAAGTTCTCGAACCGGGCGTCCGGCGGGATCACGATCCGCAGCCGCGGCACCGCCGGCCGGATCTGGGCCGCGAGCAGGAAGTCCCACCACACCAGGACCGGGGTGCGGCCGCTGGCCACGGTGGCCGGGCTGCCCGCCACCGGCACCAGGTTGCCGGCCCGGCGCAGCTTGCGGAAGAACCTCAGGCCCGGCTTGATGTCGCTCAGCGAGCCGCC
The DNA here is from genome assembly GCA_963822485.1 of uncultured Actinomycetota bacterium. Lineage (GTDB taxonomy): Bacteria > Actinomycetota > Actinomycetes > Streptosporangiales > Streptosporangiaceae > DASUBV01. The sequence continues at coordinate 301,980 of CAWGHW010000037.1, read as the reverse complement.
GTTGGCCAGTGCGGCCGCCCACACCGCGTCCAGCGCCCCGGTGGCCGTCGGCTCGCCGGGGTTGCCGGTGATGGCGACCTGGTGCCGGTAGGCCGGGCTCAGCAGGCCGCGGAAGGACCGGGGCGCGCGCCGCACCCGGGCCGGGTCGTAGCCGATCGCCACGTAGCCGCCGTAGTCGGCGTACCAGGTCGCGCTGGCCGCCTTCAGGGTGTCCGGGATGGCGTTCCAGCTCCGCACCTGGTAGGGCGCGAGCAGGTGCCGCCCCTCGGCCTCGACGGCGTAGCTGGCGCTGAAGTCCAGCACGTCGGGCGCCCGCGCGCCGCGTTCCCCGCGGACCGCGCTGATCTCGGCCTGGCTGGTGCCCTCGGGTTCCTGGTCGGTGATCTTGATGCCGTACTTGGCCGTGAACGCCTTCATGATCGCGCCGTAATTGGCCCAGTCGTGGCGCAGCCGGATGACGTTGAGTCGTCCCTCGGCCCTGGCCGCCTGGATGAGCGCGGGCATGCCGCCGCCAGCATTCGCCGAGGACTGGTCGGCCCACGGCCCCCTGGTGCCCCCGGTGCTGGCGCAGCCGCCCGCCAGGACCACGCAGCCCGCGGCCGCCGCCCAGGCGGCCGCCTTCTTTGCTCCCCGCACGTGCTACCCCGTCTCCGCTTCCTGTCTCAGCGCTTCCCCAGATCCGCTTCCCCGGATCAGCTTCCCCGGATCAGATTCCCCAGGACGCCGCGGTCAGCGCGGCGACGTCCGGGTCGCTGCCCGCCAGCGCCACCCTGGCCGAGGCGGTCCGCCCGAACGCCCACATGGTCAGCTCGGCGGGCGACCCGGTCACCGTGACCACGGGCGCCCGCGCCTTGGCCATGATCCGGACCGGCCCGGCCGCCGCCCCTTCCGCCCGGTCGTCGCGGACCAGCTCCACCCCGACCGGCGCCTTGCGCAGCATCAGCCGGGCCAGCCGCAGCCGCCGCCACAGCAGCTCCGACAGCCCCGGATCCAGGTCCCGCGGCGCCCAGCCCGGCTGGGCCCGGCGGATGTCCTCGTGGTGCACGAAGAACTCGACGGAGTTGGCCTGGGCGTCCGCGCCGGGGATGGCGAACAGCGACAGCCGGGGCGGCCCGGCCCTGATCAGCTCGATCAGGCGGGGGAACGGGGTCCGGCCCGCCAGCTGGTCCTGGAGCCTGCGGGTGCGGGCGGCCAGCGGCCCGCCCAGCACCCCGAGCCCGGCGTCCGGGCGGCGCTCGCGCAGCACCAGGTGCGCGGCCAGGTCGGCGGTGCGCCAGCCCTCGCAGAGCGTGGGCTGGTTCGGGCCGAGGTCCTTCAGCAGCGTGCACATGGCCAGTCGCTCATCGCGGGCATAAGTCACCCGCATGATCGTAGATTACCCGGGCGTAGCGCGGGCCCTGAGCGCGCCTCGTGGCGGTGGCGGATCACGCCGGGCCTGGCGATAGCGTTACCTCATGACCAGCGACGGGCCGGCGAGCGGCCGGCGGCCCCGGCCGGGCGCCGATCCGGGCGCGCGTCCGGGCGCGCGTCCGGGCGAGCGGGCGGGCGTGCGGTCGCCGCGCCAGGAGCTCGTGGCCATCCTCATCCTCGGCGTCCTCGGGGCCGCCCTGGTGTTCCTGGCCCTGCGGCAGGGCTGGGCGCACGTCCGGACGGCCGCGCCGGCGCCACTGCCCGCCAGCCTGATCACCGTCAGCGGCCAGAGCCTGATCCCCTACGCCGAGGGCCTGGCCATCGCCACGCTGGCCAGCCTGGTCGCGGTGCTGGCCACCCGGGGCATCGCCCGGCGCGCGGTCGGCGTGCTGCTGGCCGGCCTGGGGGCCGGCCTCGCCGCCGCGGCCCTGGCCGGCGTCTCCGCCGCCGCCGCGGTGGCGGCCGCGGCCTCCAGCCTCAGCCCGGCCACCGGCTCGGGCGCCTCGACCACCTCGGGGAACGCCGGCAACGGCGGCGCCTCGGACCTGCCCAACGTGGCCGGCTTCCACTCCCGCGCCGTGCTCACCGCCGGGACCTGGCAGGCCGCCACGGTGCTCGGCGGCCTGATCATCGTCGCCGCGGGCGTGCTGGTCGCCTGGCGGGCGGCCCGGCTGCCGGTCATGTCCAGCCGGTACGACGCGCCGGCCGTGGCCAGCCCCGGCCGGCCAGGACAGCCGGCGGCGCCGCCGGCCGCCGCCCGGCCCGCCGCCACGGGACCGGCCCGGCCCGGCCGGTCCGACTCGGCCACCATGTGGGAGTCCCTCAGCCGCGGCGAGGACCCCACCTAGTCCCCACGCAATAGTCCCTCGGCGTCCCTCGGCCGGTCAGAGGGCGTCGATCCACTGGTTCAGCCGACGCGCGGCGCTGGCCAGGATGCTGGGGTCACGCATGGTGCTGGCCAGCAGCGCGCTGCCCTCGTAGCCAGCCATCAGGTCGAGAGCAAGATCGCGGGCGTCCGGCCGGCCCAGCGACCGGAACTGCTCCTCCGCCCATTCGACCGGGAGGCGCATCAGCTCAGCGGCCCCCGGGCCCTCGGCGCGCTTGTCAAGCTCGGAGCAGAGACTGCCGAAGGGACAGCCGTACCGGGCGATGATGTCGCTCTGGGCGGCGAACTCGCGCACCAGGCTCTGCAGCCGGCTCTTCGGGGACCGCTCGCGTGCGTCGATGGCCGCGAGGGCCGTCCTGACCTGCTGGGCGTGGGCCTCGATGACCGCCGCTATGACGTCATCCTTGGTCTTGAAGTAGTAGTAGACGTTGCCGGGAGGCACGTCCGCCGCGTTCGCGATCTCCGCGAGCGTTGTCTTCTCGGTGCCCTGCTGGTGCAGGAGCTGCGCCGCGGCGCCGACCAGCCGCTCGCGCTTCCCCGGCCGCCGGGCGACGGCGGCCGGGGCTTCCGTTGCTGAGTCAGTCATCTCACTTGTTAATCTATCATCGGGGTTGTCACTCCGCGCTGACCATGACCAGCGGGGCCGCCTGCCGGGTGTTGCCGATCCGGATGGCGAGCACGGCCGCGGCGGCCATCAAGATGGCGCCGACCAGCAGGGCCTGGTGGTAGCCGGCGTCCGCGGCCACCAGATGCGGCGCGCGAGCCGCGATCAGGTGGCTGGTGCGGGTGATCGCGACGGCGGACAGGACAGCGAGGCCGAGCGCGCTGCCGACCTGCTGTGACGAGTTCAGCAAGCCGGCCGCCAGGCCCGCCTTGTCGGCGGGCACGCCGGCGTTGGCCGCGGCGGTAACCGAGACGAATACCGAGCCCGCCCCGAGCGACATCACGACGAATCCGGGCAGCAGGTCGGTCACGTACGAGCCATGCAGCGGCACCCTCGACACCCACCAGATGCCCGCCCCGGCGATCAGGCAGCCGGCTACCACCACCGGACGGGTGCCGATGCGGGTGACCAGCTGAGAGGCCGTGGCGCCGGCCACCGCGAACCCGGCGGTGATCGGGAGATAGGCGGCTCCCGCCCGCAGCGGCGAGTAGTGCAGGATCTCCTGCATGTACAAGGTGGCGTAGAAGAACATCGAGAAGAAGCCGGAGAAGGCGATCAGCTGGGTCAGGTCGGCCGCCACCAGCCCCTTCACCCGCAGGACGGCGAAGGGAATCAGCGGGTTGCGGCTCCGGAGCTCGTTGAGCGCGAACGCGGCGAGCAGGACCGCGGACCCGGTCAGGGTCACGATGGTCTGCGCCGATCCCCAGCCGGTAACGGGCGCCCGCACCAGGCTGTACACCAGCAGCAGCACCCCTCCGGTCACCAGGGCCGCGCCCTGTGAGTCGAAGGCCTTCGAGTCGAAGGCCGTGCCCCGAGTCCTGGCTCCGGAGTCCCTGGCCAGCAGGACGAGCGCGCCCGCGGCCACCACGACGCAGATCGGCGGGTTGACGAAGAAGACCCATCGCCAGCCCGGTCCCTGCGAGATCACCCCGCCGAGGAAGACCCCGGCCGCCGCGGCCATCCCGCTGATCGCGCCCCAGACCCCGAGGGCGGTATTGCGGTCCTTGCCCTCGCGGAAGCTGGTCGTGAGCTGCGAAAGCGCCGCCGGCGCCATGAGCGCGGCGCCGGTGCCCTGAACGAGCCGGGCGGCGACCAGGAGCCCCGAGCTGCCGGCCAGGCCCGCGGTCAGTGAGGACAACGCGAAGACGGTCAGGCCGATGAGCAGCAGGCGGCGGCGTCCCAGCAGGTCACCGAGGCGGCCGCCGAGCAGCAGGAAGCCCCCGTAGGTGAGGATGTAGCCGCTGGCCACCCACTGCAGGTTCTGCTGCGAGAACTTCAGGCTGTGCTGGATGGACGGCAGGGCGACATTGACGATCGCCGAGTCGGCGATGTCGAGGAACTGCACGGCGCACAGCAGCACCAGGATGATGACGCCGAGTGCCGAGCGGAGCACTAGCCGCGAGTCGGCACCCGGCAGTACGTGCTCCTGGACTGATCCCATGGGGCTCCTCGAAAGAGTTGGGTTAGTAACCTAACTCACTCTTGCCTGACGACTCCTCTGCTGTCAAGTGAGCTGACTAACTCACTAATGCCGCACCGCCACCGCACCGCGCGCGGCCAGTCCCGGCTGCCCCGGACCCCCTGCGCCTCGGCACAGATCATGATCTCGACCGTTTTGCCGCAAAAGTCTGCGGTGAACCGGTCGAGATCATGGAGACCAGCGTTCTGGCCCGCCGAAAGCGCAATGCGGCCAGGCCCATAACCGAGACCGGTGTGGCGACAGGAGCGGTACGGGGCCAGTGTGACCGACGGGGCTCGCACCTCTGGGCGGCCGCTGCGGACAGCCGCTGCCGGCAGCCGCTGCGAGCAGCCGGTGCGGGCTGCCGGTGCGGATGCGTGGCTGGCTCCGGGCCACTGTTCGTGCTGATGCTGGCGGTGGCTCCGGGCCCACTGTTCGTGCTGATGCTGGCGGTGGCGGCGGGCCTGCTGGCCGGGCTGGTGCGTTCCGGCTCCCACGCGGCCTGGGAGGCCGCTGTGACCTGCGAGGCGACGCTGACCCTCGTCGGGCTGGTCCGGGTCGCAACCGGGCAGTACGCGGGGGGTAGCCTCTTGGCGATCGCGACGCTGGGCCTCCTGGTCCACCCGGCGGTCGGCCGGGCCTTCGACGCGACGGCGGGTGCAGCGAGCAGAGCCTGGCCGAGAACCCGGGTGGCGCCATCGGCGGTGGCGCTGGCCAGGCGCTGGCCAGGCGCGCTTGGCCCTGGCTAGGCGCTCGCTCGGCGCTGGCGAACGGCCTTCCGTGAGGGGGCACCAGAGCGCTCGGCGGCGCTCTCGCTACGATTTGGTCGCAAGGCATCCCATCCGAGGGGGCAGCAGAACCGCGTGAGCGTGCTCGACGACATCCTCGAGGGTGTGCGTACCGACCTGGCCGAGCGCCAGAAGGAGACGCCACTTGACCGTCTCAAGGAGGCGGCCACGCGGGCTCCGTCCCCCCGCGACGTGCGGGGCGCGCTGGGCGGCGACGAGGTCTCGGTGATCGCCGAGGTGAAGCGGGCCAGCCCGTCCAAGGGCGCGCTGGCCGCGATCGCGGACCCCGCGGCCCTGGCCGGTGACTACGAGGCCGGCGGCGCCCGGGTGATCAGCGTGCTCACCGAGCCGCGCCGCTTCGGCGGCAGCCTGGAGGACCTGGCCGCGGTCCGGGCCACGGTCCAGTGCCCGGTCTTGCGCAAGGACTTCGTGGTCAGCTCCTATCAGCTCTGGGAGGCCCGCGCCTACGGGGCCGACCTGGTGCTGCTGATCGTCGCGGCGCTGAGCCAGAACGCGCTGGTCTCGCTGGTGGAGCGGGCCGAGTCGATCGGCCTGGTGCCGCTGGTCGAGGTGCACACCGACGAGGAGCTGGACCGGGCGCTTGAGGCCGGGGTCACGCTGCTCGGCGTCAACGCCCGCAACCTGGCCACCCTGGAGGTGGACCGCACGGTCTTCGCCCGGCTGGCCCCGCGCATCCCCGACGGGATCATCAAGATCGCCGAGTCCGGCGTGCGCGGCCCGCACGACCTGCTGGCCTACGCGGCGGCCGGGGCCGACGCGGTGCTGGTGGGGGAGAGCCTGGTCACCGGGCGCGACCCGCGCAGCGCGGTGGCCGACCTGGTCACCGCGGGGGCGCACCCGGCGCTGCGCGGCGACCGGGGCGGCGGGCCGGGGCGCCGCGGCGGCGACACCCGGCCGGCCGAGCCCAAGCCGGAGCAGGACGAGACGTGACCAGCACGGCGGATTTTCTGGCCGGCCCGGTGAGCCTGCCGGACGGCACGGGACACTTCGGCCCGTTCGGCGGGCGGCTGGCGCCCGAGGCGCTGATGTCGGCGCTGGAGGAGCTCACCGAGGCCTACGCGGCGGCCAAGGCCGATCCCGGCTTCCAGGCCGAGCTGCGGGCCCTGCTCACCGGCTACGCCGGGCGGCCGACGCTGCTGACCGAGGTGCCGCGATTCGCCGCCGAGGCGGGCGGCGCCCGGGTCTTCCTCAAGCGCGAGGACCTGGCCCACACGGGCTCGCACAAGATCAACAATGTCCTGGGCCAGGCCCTGCTGACCCGCCGGATGGGCAAGACCCGGATCATCGCCGAGACCGGCGCGGGCCAGCACGGGGTGGCCACCGCCACGGCGGCCGCCCTGCTGGGCCTGGACTGCGTGGTCTACATGGGCGAGGAGGACACCCGCCGCCAGGCGCTGAACGTGGCCCGGATGCGGATGCTGGGCGCCGAGGTGGTCCCGGTCGCGACCGGCAGCCGGACGCTCAAGGACGCCATCAACGAGGCCTTCCGCGACTGGGTGACCACGGTCGACAGCACGCACTACTGCATCGGCTCGGTGATGGGCCCGCACCCGTTCCCGATGATGGTCCGCGACTTCCAGCGGGTCATCGGGGTCGAGGCCCGCCAGCAGGTGCTGGAGGCGGCCGGGCGGCTGCCCGACGCGGTCATCGCCTGCGTGGGCGGGGGCTCCAACGCCATCGGCGTGTTCCACGCCTTCATCCCGGACACCTCGGTCGCGCTGATCGGCTGCGAGGCCGGCGGCGACGGCCTGGCCACGGGCCGGCACGCGGCCACGGTGGCGGGCGGGTCGCCGGGCGTGATCCACGGCATGCGCACGTTCCTGCTGCAGGACTCGGACGGGCAGACGCTGGAGACGCACTCGATCTCGGCGGGCCTGGACTACCCGGGCGTGGGGCCGGAGCACTCCTGGCTGCACGAGACCGGGCGGGCGGCCTACCGGGCGGTCACCGACGCCCAGGCCATGCACGCGTTCTCGGTGCTGTGCCGCACCGAGGGCATCATCCCGGCCATCGAGTCGGCGCACGCGCTGGCGGGCGCGCTCCAGGTCGGCCCGGAGCTGGGACCCGGCAGCGTGCTGCTGGTGAACCTGTCCGGCCGCGGCGACAAGGACGTGGACATCGCGGCCCGCTGGTTCGGCCACCTGGACGAGGAGATCGACCGTGAGCGCGGTCGCCGAGGCGTTCGAGAAGGCGGCGGCCGAGAACCGGGCCGCGGTCGTCGGCTACCTGCCGGCCGGGTTCCCGTCCGTGGACGGCGCCATCGCGGCCGCGGTGGCCATGGCCCAGGCCGGCGCCGACGTGCTGGAGATCGGCCTGCCCTACTCCGACCCGCTGATGGACGGCCCGGTCATCCAGGAGGCCGTGCACCACGCGCTGGCCGGCGGGGTGCGGGTCACCGACGTGCTGGCCACCGTGGAGGCGGTCGCGGCGGCGGGGATTCCGGTGCTGGTCATGACCTACTGGAATCCCGTCGACCACTACGGCGTGGCGGCGTTCGCCCGCGACCTGGCCGCCGCGGGCGGCAGCGGCCTGATCACCCCGGACCTGACGCCGGAGGAGGCCGGGCCCTGGCTGGCCGCGGCCGCCGACCGCGACCTGGACCGGGTCTTCCTGGTCGCGCCCAGCTCGTCGGAGCGCCGGATCAAGCTGATCACCCAGGCCTGCCGCGGCTTCGTCTACGCGGCCTCGCTGATGGGCACCACCGGGACCAGGGAATCGGTCGGCGGCCAGGCGGCCGGCCTGGTCGGCCGGGTCCGGGAGCACACCGCCCTGCCCGTCGCGGTCGGCCTCGGCGTCCGCGACGGCGCGCAGGCGGCCCAGGTGGCCGGGTTCGCCGACGGGGTCATCGTGGGCTCGGCGTTCGTCCAGCGGCTGCTGGCCGCCGACAGCCCGGAACAAGGCCTGGCCCAGGTCGCCAGCCTGGCCGCCGAGCTGGCCGCGGGCGTGCGAGCCGCCGCCGTGCCGCCAGCCGGGCCGCCAGCCGGGTCGATCAGCACCGCCACCTGCGTCGGAAATCTCACGTTAACGCGGAGACCCCTCCTCGCTATAATGATGAAACGTTCGGGTAGCTAGTTCAGACGGACCAGTCTCCTCAGCAGGAGCCTCAGTAGGAGCTCAGTCCGTACCGGCTAGTAACGGGGCTAGCACCGGGCAGCAAGACCGGCGGGGCGCGCATCGTGGCGCATGCTCCGCACCCCAAGATCCGGCAGGGCCAACGTCGTCCCGCCTCCACCCGCCTGCATATGCGCGCATTCCGGCGGACGAGACGACTGGAGCGTTGATGGCCTCTGCTCTCAGCCAGCCCCACCAGCCCGCTCAGGCCGGCCCGCTCAGGGCCTGTACGACCCGCGCTATGAGCACGACGCCTGCGGCGTCGGCTTCGTGGCCGACCTCACCGGCGAGCGGCGCCACGACACGGTCAGCCGGGCGCTGACCGTCCTGCGCAACCTTGATCACCGCGGCGCCAAGGGCAGCGATCCGGACACCGGCGACGGCGCCGGCATCCTGACCCAGATCCCCGACGAGCTGTTCCGCGCCGTGTGCGAGTTCGAGCTGCCCGCCCCCGGCCACTACGCGGCGGGCCTGGTCTTCCTGCCCGCGGGCCCGGCTCGCGCCGCCGCCGTGGCGGTCATCGAGCGGCTCGCGGCGGCCGAGGGCCTGACCGTCCTGGGCTGGCGCGCGGTCCCGCACGACCTGAGCCACGCCGGCGCCGGCGCCCGCGCCGTGCTGCCCGAGCTGGCCCAGCTGTTCGTGGCCGGGCTGGCCGGCGAGGCGGGCCTGGACCTGGACCGCCGGGCGTTCTGCCTGCGCAAGCGGGCCGAGCACGAGTCCGACTGCTACTTCGCCAGCCTGTCGGCGGCCACCATCGTGTACAAGGGCATGCTGACCGCCCTCCAGCTGGAGAGCTTCTACCCCGACCTGGCCGACCCGCGGTATCAGTCCACCCTGGCCGTGGTGCACTCGCGGTTCTCCACCAACACCTTCCCGTCCTGGCCGCTGGCCCACCCCTACCGGATCGTGGCCCACAACGGGGAGATCAACACCATCCGCGGCAACCGCAACTGGATGCGGGCCCGCGAGGCGCTGCTGACCACCAGCCTGATCGGCCCCGACGCCAGCGGCCAGGGCTTCGAGCGGCTGCTGCCCATCCTGGACGAGACGGCCAGCGACTCGGCCAGCTTCGACGCCTGCCTGGAGCTGCTGCACCTGTGCGGCCGGTCGCTGCCGCACGCGGTGCTCATGATGATCCCCGAGCCGTGGGAGAACAACGCCGGGATGGACCCGGCCCGCCGGGCCTTCTACGACTTCCACGGCTCGCTCATGGAGCCGTGGGACGGCCCGGCGCTGGTCGCCTTCACCGACGGCACCGTGGTCGGCGCGGTGCTCGACCGCAACGGGCTGCGGCCGGGCCGGTACTGGGTCACCGAGGACGGCCTGGTCGTGCTGGCCAGCGAGGTCGGCGTGCTGGACCTGGACCCGGCCACGATCGTGCGCAAGGGCCGGCTCCAGCCGGGCCGGATCTTCCTGGCCGACACCGCCGCCGGACGCATCCTGGAGGACGAGGAGGTCAAGGCGGGCCTGGCCGCGCAGCTCCCGTACGAGGACTGGCTGCACGCCGGCCGGGTGCACCTGGACGAGCTCCCCGGGCGCACGCGCGTCACGGCGGACAGCCGCGAGCTGGTCACCCAGCAGCAGGCCTTCGGCTACACCGAGGAGGAGCTGCGGGTGGTGCTGGCGCCCATGGCGCGCACCGGGGCCGAGGCGATCGGCTCCATGGGCACCGACACGCCGCTGGCCGTCCTGTCCGACCGGCCGCGGCTGCTGTTCGACTACTTCACCCAGCTGTTCGCGCAGGTCACCAACCCGCCGCTGGACGCCATCCGGGAGGAGCTGGTCACCTCGCTGGGGGCCACGGTCGGGCCCGAGCACAACCTGTTCGACCCCGGGCCCGCGTCCTGCCGCCAGGTCGTGCTGCCCTACCCGGTGATCAGCGAGACCGACCTGGCCAAGATCGTGCACATCAACGACGACGGCGACATGCCCGGCTTCGCCGCCCACGTGGTCGACGGCCGCTACCCCGTCGCGTCTGGCGGGCCCGGCCTGCGCAGCAGGCTGACGGAGATCTGCGGCGAGGTCTCGCAGGCTATATCCAACGGCGCTCGGCTCATCGTGCTCACCGACCGCTGCGCAGCCGATGACGACGGCCTGGCGCCAATCCCCAGCCTGCTGCTGACCGGATCGGTGCACCATCACCTGATCCGGGAGCGGACCAGGACCAGGGTCGGGCTGATCGTCGAGTCGGGCGACGCCCGCGAATGCCATCATCTCGCGCTGCTCATCGGGTACGGCGCCGCCGCCGTGTGCCCCTACCTGGCCCTGGACACCGTGGCCGAGCTGGCCGGCCGCGGCGTGCTCGGCGATGCCGGCCCGGCCCTGGCCCAGGAGCGGCTGATCAAGGCGCTGGGCAAGGGCCTGCTCAAGATCATGTCCAAGATGGGCGTGTCCACCGTCGCCTCGTATACCGGCGCGCAGATCTTCGAGGCCGTCGGGCTCGGCGCCGAGGTCATCGAGACCAGCTTCACCGGGACCTCCTCGCCGCTGGGCGGGGTGGGCTTCGCCGAGCTGGCCGCCGAGATCAGCCTGCGGCACGAGCGGGCCTTCCCGGCCCGCGGCAGCGGCCTGCCGCACCGGCGGCTGGAGACCGGCGGCGAGTACCAGTGGCGGCGCGAGGGCGAGCCGCACCTGTTCAGCCCGGAGACCGTGTTCAAGCTCCAGCACGCCACCCGCAGCGGCCGCGAGGACGTCTTCCGCGACTACACCCGGCTGGTCGACGACCAGGCCGCCAGGCTGCTCACGCTGCGCGGGCTGCTGCGGATCCGCGGCATCGATTCGCCCCGCTGGCCAGCCGCCGGTGCCGCTGGACGAGGTGGAGCCGGCCACCGAGATCATGAAGCGGTTCGCGACGGGGGCCATGTCCTACGGGTCGATCTCGGCCGAGGCGCACGAGACCATGGCCATCGCCATGAACCGGATCGGCGGCCGGTCCAACACCGGCGAGGGCGGCGAGGACGCCCGCCGGTTCGTGCCCGACGAGAACGGCGACCGCCGCCGGTCGGCGGTCAAGCAGGTGGCCAGCGGCCGGTTCGGGGTGACCAGCGAGTACCTGGTCAACGCCGACGACCTGCAGATCAAGATGGCCCAGGGGGCCAAGCCCGGCGAGGGCGGCCAGCTGCCCGGCCACAAGGTGTACCCGTGGATCGCCGCGACCCGGCACTCCACCCCCGGCGTGGGCCTGATCTCGCCGCCGCCGCACCACGACATCTACTCCATCGAGGACCTGGCCCAGCTCATCCACGACCTCAAGAACGCCAATCCGGCCGCGCGGGTGCACGTCAAGCTGGTGGCCGAGCCCGGCGTGGGCACCGTGGCGGCCGGGGTGTCCAAGGCGCACGCCGACGTGGTGCTGATCTCCGGGCACGACGGCGGCACCGGCGCCGCGCCGCTGACCAGCATCAAGCACGCCGGGGCGCCGTGGGAGCTGGGCCTGGCCGAGACGCAGCAGACGCTGCTGCTCAACGACCTGCGCGACCGCATCGTGGTGCAGGTCGACGGCCAGCTCAAGACCGGCCGGGACGTGGTCATCGCGACCCTGCTCGGGGCCGAGGAGTTCGGCTTCGCCACCGCGCCGCTGGTGGTGGCGGGCTGCGTGCTGATGCGGGTGTGTCACCTGGACACCTGCCCGGTCGGGGTGGCCACCCAGAACCCCGAGCTGCGGCGGCGGTTCGCCGGGAAGCCCGAGTTCGTGGTCCGGTTCTTCGAGTTCCTGGCCGCGCAGGTCCGCGAGTACCTGGCCGCGCTCGGCTTCCGGTCAGTGGCGGAGGCCGTGGGCCACGCCGAGCTGCTGGACACCGGGGACGCGGTGGCGCACTGGAAGGCCTCCGGGCTGGACCTGCGGCCGGTGCTGCACGTGCCCGCAGACTCGCGGCGAGCGACACCGGGTCCGCGAGCAGGACCACGGGCTGGACCGGGCGCTGGACAACACGCTGATCCTGCTGGCCGAGGGCGCGCTGGAGCAGGGCACCCCGGTCCGGCTCGAGCTGCCGGTCCGCAACGTCAACCGCACCGTCGGCACCATGCTGGGCAGCGAGGTCACCCGGCGCTGGGGCGGCGCGGGGCTGCCCGACGGCACCATCGACATCACCCTCACCGGCTCGGCCGGGCAGTCGCTGGGCGCGTTCCTGCCCCGCGGCGTCACGCTGCGGCTGCGCGGCGACGCCAACGACTACCTGGGCAAGGGGCTGTCCGGCGGCCGGATCATCGCCGCCCCGCAGGCCACCTCCCGCGCTGACCGCGGAGCAGCACGTCATCGCGGGCAACGTCATCGGCTACGGCGCGACCAGCGGGGAGATCTTCCTGCGCGGCGTGGTCGGGGAGCGGTTCTGCGTCCGCAACTCCGGGGCCACGGCGGTGGTGGAGGGCACCGGGGACCACGGCTGCGAGTACATGACCGGGGGCCGGGTGGTGGTGCTGGGGCCGACCGGGCGGAACTTCGCGGCCGGGATGTCGGGCGGCATCGCCTACCTGCTCGACCCCGACCGCGGGCTGGTGAATACCGACATGGCCGAGCTGGAACCGCTGAGTCAGGCGGACGGCCTTGTTATAGAAGATCTTGTCCGCCGGCATCACGCCGAGACCGGGTCGGCGGTGGCCGCGGCGCTGCTGGCTGACTGGCCCGCGGCGCTGGGCCGGTTCGCCCGGGTGATGCCCAGGGACTACCAGCGGGTGCTGGCCGCGCAGCGGCGGGCCGAGCGGGACGGGCTGGACGTCAACGAGGCCGTCATGGCCGCGGCGCAGGGCTGAAAGGCAGCGGGAGGCGGCATGGCTGACCCCAGGGGATTCATGACCACGGCGCGGCAGACCCCGGCCCGGCGCCCGGTGGACGTGCGCATCCAGGACTGGCGGGAGGTGTACACGGAGTTCGGCCACGACGCTCTCGAAAGGCAAGCGGGGCGGTGCATGGACTGCGGGATCCCGTTCTGCCACCAGGGCTGCCCGCTGGGCAACCTGATCCCGGAGTGGAACGACCTGGTCCGCACGGGGGACTGGCGCGGCGCGGCGGAGCGGCTGCACGCGACCAACAACTTCCCCGAGTTCACCGGGCGGCTGTGCCCGGCGCCGTGCGAGAGCGCCTGCGTGCTGGGCATCAACGCCGACCCGGTGACGATCAAGCAGGTCGAGGTGGAGATCATCAACCGGGCCTGGGCCGAGGGCTGGGTGCCGCCGCGGCGGCCCTCGCCGCAGGCGGTGGCGGCCGGGCGGCGGGTCGCGGTCATCGGCTCCGGGCCGGCCGGGCTGGCCGCGGCCCAGCAGCTGACCAGGGCCGGCCACCACGTCACGGTCTTCGAGCGGGCCGACGCGCCCGGCGGGCTGCTGCGCTACGGCATCCCGGAGTTCAAGATGGAGAAGAGCCACCTGGACCGGCGGCTGGTGCAGATGCTGGCCGAGGGCACCGAGTTCCGCTGCGGGATCAGCGCCGGCGACCAGGTCACCGCGGCCGAGCTGCGGGCCGGGCACGACGCGATCGTGCTGGCCTGCGGGGCCACCGTGGCCCGCGGGCTGCCGGTGCCCGGCGCGGAGCTGGGCGGCGTGCACCAGGCCATGGACTACCTGCCGCTGGCCAACCGGGCGGTGGCCGGAGCAGCAAGCTGGCGGGGAGCAGGCTGGCGGGGAGCAAGCTGGCGGGGAGCGCGGCGGCGAGCCGGCCATCAGCGCCCGCGGCCGGCACGTGGTCATCCTCGGCGGCGGCGACACCGGCGCGGACTGCCTGGGCACCGCGCTGCGGCAGGGCGCGGCGTCGGTGACCCAGCTGGAGATCATGCCCCGGCCGCCCGAGGGCCGGCCCACGGGCCAGCCCTGGCCGACGTACCCGATGATCTACCGGGTGTCCAGCGCGCACGAGGAGGGCGGCGAGCGGGTCTACGCGGTGTCGACGACGGAGTTCGTCGGCGACGAGGCCGGCCGGGTGCGCGCGCTGCGGCTGACCGAGGTGGAGCCTTCGGGCCGGTCGTTCGCGGCGGTCCCCGGCACCGAGCGCGAGCTGCGCTGCGACCTGGTCCTGCTGGCCATGGGGTTCACCGGGGCGCAGCGCGGCCGGCTGGTCACCGAGCTGGACGTGGAGTTCGACGCGCGCGGCAACGTGGCCCGCGACGGCGGCTACGCCACCTCGGTGCCCGGCGTGTTCGTGGCCGGGGACATGGGCCGCGGCCAGTCGCTGATCGTCTGGGCCATCGCCGAGGGCCGGTCGGCCGCGGCCGCCGTGGACGCCTACCTGAGCGGCGCCCAGACGCTGCCGGCCGCCATTGAGCCCACTGCCGTGCCATTGCGCTAGACCTGCGGGTAACGTCACAGAACATGCCGGTGGCCTACCTCCCGAGCCCCGCGCGCGGACTGTGGCACCTGGGCCCGCTGCCGCTCCGGGGCTACGCGCTGACCGCGATCCTGGGCGTGGTCGTGGCGCTGTGGCTGACCGACCGCCGGTACCGGCACATGGGCGGCCCGCGGGGCATGATCTGGGACGTCGCCACGCTGGCCGTGCCGGCCGGGATCGTCGGCGCCCGGCTGTACGCGGTGCTCACCGACTACTCGAACTACTTCGGGCCGGGCCGGGACTGGGTGTCGGTGTTCCGGATCTGGGACGGCGGCCTGGGCAGCACCGGCATGGTCGGGGCGGCGGCCATCGGCGCCTGGATCTACTGCCGCCGGTCCGGGTACGCGATCGGGCCCATGGCGCTGGCCGCCGCGCCCGCCGCCGCCGTGGCCCAGGCCATCGCGACCTGGGGCAACTGGTTCAGCCAGCGGCTGTACGGCGGCCCGACCACGCTGCCCTGGGCGGTGGCGATCAGCCCCGAGCACCGGGTCAACGGCTATGAGAGCTTCGCCACCTTCCAGCCGCTGGTGCTGTACGAGTCGCTGTGGGACCTGCTCGTGGCGGTGGCCGTGGCCTACGCCATCCGGCGGTTCATGCTGACGGGCGACCGGGCGTTCGCCGTCTACGGCGCGCTGTACGGGGCCGGCCGGTTCACCATCGAGGTGCTGCGCATCGACTTCGCGCCGCGCCTGCTCGGGATCCACACCACCGAGCTGACCATGCTGGTCGTGGTGATCGGCTGCGTCGCCTACCTGGCCGCCACTCGCTCCCGGCGGGGCCAGCCCTCAGCCGGCGCGGCGGCCAGCACCGCCCAGCCGGGCAGCACGGCCGGGCTAACCCGGCCGTTTCCCACCGAACGGGAAGCTCGGTGACACCACCGGAACTGTTGTCAATCGCCGGTCCCCGGCGCTGACCGGGCTCTAGCGTTACCTACCGTAGTCGGACAACTACGGGGGGGAGCGGCATGGCCGGGGTGCAGGTCACGCCCGAGCTGCGGGGCGCCTGGGTAGGCGCGCGGGCCCGGACGGAGCGGATCACGCCGGCGATGCTGATCATCGCGCTGTCCGCGCTCGGGCTCGGGCTGCGGGTGTACTGCCTGCTGCGGCCGGGTTACCTGCTGGGCGTCACCGAGTACGACGACGGCTCCTACTTCGGCAGCGCCCTGCGCCTGGTCCAGGGCCAGCTCCCGTACCGGGACTTCGTGTTCGTGCAGCCGCCGGGCATCACGCTGCTGATGGTGCCCGCGGCGCTGCTGGCCAAGGTCACCGGCACGGCCTGGGGGCTGGCCATCGGCCGGATCCTCACCATGCTGGCCGGCACGGCCAGCATCGCGCTGACCGGGCTGCTGGTCCGGCACCGCGGCCGGCTGGCCGTCGTGGTCGCCTGCGGGATCTGCGCCGTGCACCCGGACGCCATCTTCGCCGCCCACACGGTGCTCGTGGAGCCGTGGCTGGTGCTGTTCTGCCTGATCGGCGCGCTGGCGTTCTTCTCGGGCGACCAGCTGACGCGCAGCCGGCGGCGGGTGCTGTGGGCCGGGGTGGCGTTCGGCTTCGCCGGGGTGGTCGAAGCGTGGGCGATCGTGCCGGTGCTGGTGCTGCTCGTGCTCACGGCCCGGCACCGGCGCCGGGCGCGGCGGTCTTCCTGGCCGGGGTCGCGGCCGGGTTCGCCGTGCCGACGCTGCCGTTCCTGGCCCTGGCGCCGGGCAGCTTCTACCGCAGCGTGATCACCGCCCAGGTGGGCAGCCGCCTCAACGCGACCAGCGTCTACTCGCTGTACCGGATCCGGCTGATCGCCGGGCTGTCGGACTTCACCCACCCGCCGGCCCTGCTGGTGCTGCTGGTCACCGCGCTGGTGACCGGCTTCGTGGCGCTGGGCAGCGTGGCCGCCTGGTCCCGGCTGGAGCAGCCGCCGCCCGCGCTGGACTGGTACGTCGCGGTGTCCGGCGGCCTGATGGCCATGATCTTCCTGTGGCCGCCGCAGTTTCACTACCACTTCGTCGGCTTCCTGGTGCCGTTCCTGGCCATGTCGGTCGGGCTCACCGCGGCCCGGGTGGTGCAGGCCGTGACCAGCGGCGGCCCGCCGCGGCTGGCCGCGGCCGCGCGGTCGGGGCCGGTGGCGGTCGCGGTGCTGCTGCTGCTGGCGGCCGCGGTGGTCCAGTTCCGTTACGAGGGCCCGCTGTACGCCAGCATGTCCCCGGCGCAGCTGGCCGCGGCCCGCCGGGTCATCCCGCCCGGCGCCTGCGTGCTCGCGGACGAGGTGTCCTACGCGGTCCTGGCCGACCGGTTCGTCACCTCAGTGCGCGGCTGCCCGGAGATCGACGACGGCACCGGGGTCAATTACGCTCTGTCACACGGCCTGAACACCGGGACGGGGGCCTCCCTGGTGCCGTCCGTGGCCGCGCTGTGGCACTCGGCGTTCGCCCACGCCCAGTACATCTGGCTCTCGGTCCGCGCCTTCAAGCGCATCCCCTGGACCCCGGCCCTCCAGGACTACTTTCACGCCCACTTCACCCGCGTGCACGGGCTGCCCGACCTGCGCCTGTACCGCCGCCGGGGCTGAGCCGCGTCCGGGGCCAGGGGGCCTGAGCCAGGCGGCCCTGGGCGGGGCCGGATCCTCGCTCGTGTTTTCGCAACGAAAGCCCAACGGTCGCATAACCATATGCCCTGGGTTGTCGTAATCCCCTGGTGGCGGCCATAGCCTGCCAGCACGACCACCAGGCACCGGAGCATTCAGGACGGCCGCTACGAGGGGGCTAGATTCATGCGGGGAGTGCAGGCGCCGTTCCTGCTCCGCCGTATGGCGTCGGCCTGGCTGCTGCTGGCCACCTTCATGCTCACCGTGTTCATCGCCGCCGCGCTGCTGGCCGCGCTGGCCAGCTTCAACGCCCAGGTGCTCCCGCAGGCGGCCCGCCGTCAGCTGACCGCCTCGGCGCAGCAGACCGGCGTCGTGGTCAGCGGCGCCGTGGACGCGTCCATCGCCGCCGCCGACCAGCCCGCGGTCCGGGCCGCCCTGGCGACGGCGTTCGGCCCGGAGCCCTACCACCTCGACAGCGCCGTCTGGTCGAACCCGCTCGGCCTGCCCCGCGCCGCCGGCCGCCGGGTCATCCCGCTGGCCGAGGCGGCCGCGCTGGACCACGTCCGCCAGCACGCCACGCTCCTGTCCGGGGCCTGGCCCGGCTCGCCGGCGCCCGGCCAGCCGGTGCCGGCCGCGGTGCCCGCCGCCGCCGCGGCCCAGCTCGGCCTCAAGCCGGGTGACGTGGTCGCGGTGCACGACCGGGACAACGGCCGCCGGGGGAGCCTGCGGGTGACCGGCGTATTCGCGCTGCGGGACCCGGCCTCGACGTACTGGGGCCTGGACCAGGTCGCCACCTCGGGAATCAGCACCGCGCCCGGCTACACCACCTACGGCCCGTTCGTGGTCAGCCCGGCGGCGTTCTCCGCCCGGCCCGGCGGCCTGACCGTCGGCGAGGCGTCCTGGGCGGCCGCGCTGGAGCCGGCCCGGATCCAGGCCGGCCAGCTCGGCGCCCTCGGCCAGCGGATCAGCCAGCAGGCCAGGTACCTGCAGAACACGGTCCGGCTGGGCGGGCTCCAGGTGTCCACCAGCCTGCCCGCCCTGCTGGCCGGCCTGAACCGCGCCCTGGCGGTGGCCCGGTCCCTGCTGGTGATCAGCGCCTTGCAGCTGCTGCTGCTGGCCGCCGCCGCGCTGATCCTGGTCAGCCGGCTGCTGACCAGCCACCGCAGCGGCGAGAACGCCCTGCTCAGCTCGCGGGGCGCGACCAGCTGGCAGATGGCCGGGATCACCCTGGCCGAGACGCTGGTGCTGGCCGCGGTGGCCGCGGCGGCGGGCGCCGTGGCGGGCACCCGGCTGGCCGCCCTGCTCGGCCGGGCCGGGGTGCTGCGCGCCGACCGGCTCGCGCTGGCCGGCTTCCCGGCCAGCGTCTGGCTGGCGGTCGCGCTGATGCTGGTGCTGTGCCTGGTCATCGCGGCCTGGCCCGCGGTGCGGCCGGCCGCGCCCGGCGCGGCCGCGGTCCGGCGCGGCCGGCAGGCCACCGTGGCCGGGATCGCCCGCTCGGGCGCCGACGTCGCCCTCATCGTGCTGGCCCTGATCGCGCTGCGGGAGCTGCGCAGCTACTCGGCCGTGGCCCGGCTGCCGACCGGCGGGCTGGGCCTGGATCCCGTGCTCACCGCCGCGCCGGCGCTGGCCCTGGCCGCGGCCAGCCTGGTGCTGCTGCGCCTGCTGCCGGTGGTGGCCCGGCTGCTGGAGCGGCTGGTCGTCCGCAGCCGGCGGCTCGGCGGCGCGCTGGCCAGCTGGGAGATCAGCCGGCGCGCGGTCACCCAGAGCGGCCCGGTACTGCTGGCCGTGCTGGCCGTGGCCACCGGCACGCTGACCCTGGCCCAGTACCAGAGCTGGCGGCAGTCCGCCCATGACCAGGCCGCGTTCGCCGCCGGCGCCGAAGTCCGGGTGGACACCGCCGGGGCCCTCCCGCTGGCCCAGGCCGGCGCGATCGCCCATGCGCCGGGCGTCACCGCGGCCATGCCGGTCAGCGTCGAGCAGGCGGACTCGCGCGGCACGCTGCTGGCCATCGACGCCCGGCAGGCCGGATCCACCGCGCTGCTGCGGCCCGACCTGTCCCCGCTGCCCGCCGCCCGGCTGTGGCGGCTGCTCGCGCCGTCCGCGCCGGCCGGCCTGGCGCTGCCCGGCCGCCCGGCCCAGCTCGCGGTCACCGCCCGGCTGGACGCCGGCCGCCAGGTCGGCCTGCGCGGGCTGACCGGGAGCATGCTGCTGCAGGACGCCGACGGCGTCGTCTACACCCTGCCGGCCGGCCCGGTCCCGGCCGACGGACGCAGCCACGTCCTGACGGTCCGGATCGCCCCCGGGGCCAGCTACCCGCTGCGGCTGCTCGGGCTGTCGCTGAGCTACGCGATTCCCCCGCCCACCCAGCGTGAGAAGAAGAGCGGCGTGCCGCTGAGCACCCTCACCATCTCCCGGCTGGCCCTGGGCGGCGCCACCACCGGGCCCGCCGCCGCGTTCACCTCCGGGCAGGCGCTCGGCGGCTGGCGGGCCGCGGCGCATGCGCCCGGCCTGGCCGAGGCGGCGCCGGCGACCAGCATCCTCCAGCCCCGCGTCAGCTCCTGGCACTCCATCGGCGGTGGCGGGCAGCGGCTCACCTTCGATTCGGGCTACGCGCCCCCGGACACCGTCCAGAACGCGGTCGGCTACACCGGCACGCTGCTGCTGGCCGCCCGTCCTCCCGCGGCCATCCTGGCCGGCGTGGCCACCCGCCGGTTCGTCGCGGCCAACCATGTCCACCTGGGCGCCATCGTGACCGTCCCGGCTGGCGGGACGACCATCCCGGTCCGGATCGCCGCCGTGATCACCGCGTTCCCGACCGCGCCCGGCAGCGCGCTGATCGTCGGCCAGGGCCCGGCGCAGGCCCTGCTGGCCGGCAATGGCGCCGGGCCGCTGCCGGTGACCCAGTGGTGGCTGCGGACCCGGCACGGCGACGTGCCCGCGGGCCTGCCCGCGGGCACGTCGGTCATCGCGCGGACCAGGCTGCTCGCCGCGCTGCTGGACAACTCGCTGGCCGCCGCGCCGCTGCTGGAGGGGCTGGCCATCGCCGGCGCGGCGGCACTGCTGGCCGGGCTGGGCTTCTCGGCCGGGGTGGCGGCCAGCGTGCGGGCCCGCCGGGCGCAAAGCGCCCTGCTGGCCGCGCTGGGCTACCCCCGCCTGGCCCAGGCGGCCGGGCTGTGCCTGGAGGAGCTGATGCTGACCGCGCCCGCCGCGCTGGCCGGCCTGGGCGTCGGGGTGGGCCTGGCCCACCTGATCGTCCCGGCCATCACGCTCACCCCCGACGCCGCGGCGCCGGTGCCGTCCGTGCTGGTGCAGACCCCGCTGGCCTGGGCCGCGCTGCTGGCCGTAGTGGTCGTCGTGACCCCGGTGGCGGTGGCCGCCGTGGCCCTGGCCCGCCGCCCCGACCCGGCGGCCGAGCTCCGGGCGGCCGAGACGTGAGGCGGGCCTGGCGGGAGATCGCGGGGACCGGGACCGCCGCCGGAATCAGCCTGGCCCTGCTGATGGCGGTCAGCGTATTCGTCGCGATGGCGGGCGCGCGGGCCAGCCAGACGGTGCCCACCCGCGCGCTGCGGGCCGGGCTGGCCCGGCTGTCGCCGGCGGACAAGGCGCTGCTCGGCACCCTGGACTTCGACCAGGCCGGCACCGGCGGCCCGGTCGCGGCCTCCGACCTGGCGCTGCTGCGCTCCCAGGTGCACACCCGCCTGACCGGGGGCCGGCTGCCGCTGGCCGCCCGGCAGTCCGACTGGTCCGGCCTGACCACCGCGTACAGCCCGGTGAACGCGGGCGGCCGCCGCGCCTACGACGCCGGCACTCCGCCGCAGCTCGAGGTGCTCTACCGGGACGCGCTGGCGCACTACGCCCGGCACCTCACCGGGCGGCTGCCTACCGCCAGTCACGCCGCCCGCGGCCAGGTGTTCTTCCAGGTCGCCGTCACCGCCGCCACGGCCCGCCGGTTTGGCCTGACAGTCGGCTCCCGGGTGGGCATCGATCCGAACCTCACGCTGGAGGTGACCGGGATATTTCAGCCGGCCCGGCCCGGCTCGGCGTTCTGGACGGTGGACCCCGCGGCCGTCGCACCGACCTCCAACGAGGTGGACAGGGGACCGGCGTACTGGACCGGCGCCGTGTTCGTCGGCCCGGCCGAGCTGGCGCTGCTCCAGGCCCACACCAACGTCAGCGCCATCGAGCTGTCCTTCGGCTTCCCGATGAGCCTGCACGGGCTGACCGCCGCGCAGAGCGGCAGGCTCCGGAGTCAGCTGTCGGGTCCCGGCTTGCTGAACCTCGGTGAGGTCAGCGTCACCCCGCCGGTACAGGTCGTGCTGTCGGCCAGCGTCGCCGGCTTCCTGGGCACCTTCGCCAGGGAGCGCGCCGCGGTCAGCGGCGTCCTGGACCTGCTCGTGGTCAGCCTGGCCGCCATCGGCATCGTCGTGGTGCTGCTCGGGGCCCTGCTGCTGGCCGAGCAGCGGCGCGGCGAGTTCGAGCTGCTGCGCGCCCGCGGCGCCGCCCGCCGGCAGCTGGCCGGGCTGGCCCTGCGGGCCGCGGCGCTGGTCGCGGTGCCCGCGGCCGTCGTGGCCGCGGCGGCCGCCGTCGCCCTGACCCGCGGCGCGGACGGCTCCCTGGCCTGGTGGCTGGGCGGCCTGACCCTGGCCGCCGGGCTGGTCAGCCTGCCGCTGCTGACCGTGGTGCGGCTGCCCAGAGCCCGGCGGTCCCGTGCGGCCAGCGCCCGGACGATCCGCCGCCGCTCGGCGGCCCGGCGGCTGGTCATCGAGGGCGCCCTGGTCGCCGGGGCCGCGGGCGGGCTGGTCGTGGCCCGCCAGCAGGGCGTGACCGGCCCCGACCCGCTGACCAGCGCGGCCCCGGTGCTCGTCGCGATCCCGGCCGGCGTGCTGGCCGTGCGCCTGTACCCGGTCCTGGCCCGCGGCCTGCTGCGCGCGGCCGGCCTGCGCCGCGGCGCCGTGGCCTACCTCGGCTTCGCCCGCGCCGCCCGGACCACGATGATCTCCGTGCTGCCCGCCTTCGCCCTGGTGCTCGTGCTGGCCGTGATCTCCTTCGGCGGCATGGTCCGGGCCGCCGTCACCCGCGGCGAGGTGGCCGCGTCCTGGCAGCAGCTCGGCGCGGACGCCGTCATCAACACCCAGAACGTCCAGCCCCCGCTGTCGCCCGCGAACGAGCGGGCCCTCGCGGCCGTGCCGGGCGTGCAGCACGCCGCTGCCCTCTCGCTGACCCTGGCCAGTCAGTCCGACGGCACCCTGGTCTCCGTGGTCGTGGTGCAGCCGCGGCAGTACGCGGCGCTGATGGCCGCGACCCCCGGCCCGGCGTTCCCGGCCGGGGCGCTGGCCGGCCGGGCGGGCGGGCGGGTGCCCGCCGTGGCCACGCCCGCCGCGGCGAACGCGCTCGGCCAGCCCGACGTGCGGCTGACCGTCGGCACCCTGGGCCGGTCGGTGAACATCCGGGTGGTCGCCACCGCCGCCGCCGGCCCGGCCGTCACCGCGGCGTCCGGCTCGTCGCTGCTGATCCTGCCGCAGTGGGCGCTGCACGGCATCGCGCCCGCGCCCAGCCTCGTGCTGCTGGCCGGGCCGGGACTGGACGGGCCGCGGCTGCGGGCGGTGGCCGGGAAGGTCGTGCCCGGCTCGGTCATCATGCTGCGCGCCAGCGCGCTCGCCGCGCTGGCCCGAGGCGCCGCTGCCGCATGGCGTCTACGTGGCCTACGCCGTGGGCGCGCTGGCCGCGGTCGGCTTCGGGGTCCTGGCCCTGCTGATCTGGCTGCTGCTCAGCGCCGCGCCGCGGGAGGCCGCGCTGGCCCGGCTGGCGGCAATGGGCCTGTCGGCCCGGCAGGGCAGCTGGCTGGTGCTGGCCGAGGCACTGCCCGAGATCCTGGTCGCCGCCGCGGCCGGCACCGCCTGTGCCTGGGCGCTGGTCGCGCTGGTCGGGCCGGACCTGAGCCTGGCCGGGTTCACCGGCTCCGGGGCCGGGGTGCCGATCCAGGCCCAGCCGGCCACGCTGGCCCTCGCGGCCGCGGGCCTGCTGGCGGTGGCCGGGGCCACCCTGGTCGGCCAGGCCCTGGTCACCGGGCGGCGCGGCGTGGCCCGTGCCCTGCGAATCGGCGACTGAGCGAGGGAGGATCATGGAGATGCGCAGGCGAGGTGATGGCGATGACGAGTGACGCGGGCCAGGCCCGCGGCGACCGGGCCGGGAACGGCACGGCCCCCGCCACGGGGATCGCGGAGCTGGGCGCCGAGGCCCTCGGCGCCCGTGCCGCCTACGGCGAGGGCGCGCTGGTCGTCTGCGACCGGGTGGTACGCATCTACGTCGGCGACGGCATCGAGGTGCAGGCCCTCCAGGGCCTCGACCTGCTGGTGCAGCCCGGCGAGCTGACCGCCGTGGTCGGCGCGTCCGGCAGCGGCAAGTCCACCCTGATGAACATCCTGGCCGGGCTGGATGTCCCCACGGCCGGCACCGTCCGGGTGGCCGGCCGCGACCTCGGCGGGCTCAGCGCCAGGGAGCGGCTGGACTACCGGCGCCGCCAGGTCGGCTTCGTCTGGCAGCAGACCGCCCGCAACCTGCTGCCCTACCTGACCGCCAAGCAGAACGTGATCGTGCCCATGCGGCTGAGCCGGGCCGGCCGCTGGCAGCGCTCCCGGCGGGCCGACGAGCTGCTCGGCGCGCTCGGTGTCGGGCACTGCGCCGACCGCCGGCCCGACCAGATGTCCGGCGGCGAGCAGCAGCGCACCGCGATCGCCACCGCGCTGGCCAACGAGCCGTTCCTGCTGCTGGCCGACGAGCCCACCGGCGAGCTGGACAGCGCCACCGCCCGCGACGTGTTCGGCGGGCTCCAGACCGCCAACGCCGAGCTCGGCGTGACCGTCCTGGTCGTCACCCACGACCCGGCCGTGGCCGATCAGGTCAGCCGGACCGTGGCCATCCGCGACGGCCGGACCAGCAGCGAGACCCTGCGGCACGACGTCGAGGACGGCAGCGGCAGCCTGGCACGCCGTGGAGTACGCCGTGCTGGACCGGGTCGGCCGGGTGCAGCTGCCCCGCGACATGATCGAGGAGCTGGGCATGAAGGACCGGGTCCGCCTGGAGCAGGAGCCCGACCACATCGGGGTCTGGGCCGACACCCGGCGCCCCGGAGCGGAGGACCGGCCATGAGGCCGGCAGGGGAGGCGGGCGGGGGGACATCGGCCGCCGTGACCACCCCGGCCATGGTGTCGGCCATCGACGTGACCCGGACCTTCGGCCACGGCGAGACCGCCGTGGCCGCGCTGCGCGGGGTCAGCTTCGCCATCCCCAAGGGTCAGCTCACCGCCCTCAGCGGCCGGTCCGGCTCGGGCAAGACCACGCTGCTCAACATCATCGGCGGGCTCGACACGCCCACCAGCGGCCAGGTCCGCATCGGCGGGCGCGACCTGACCGTCATGACCGAGCGCGACCGGATGCTGCTGCGCCGGGGCACGGTCAGCTTCATCTTCCAGTCCTTCGGGCTGATCCCCATGCTGTCGGCGGCCGAGAATATCGGGATACCGCTGCGCATCGCCGGCGTCAGCCGCCGCGAGCGCGAGGAGCGGGTGCAGCTCATGCTGGCCATCGTCGGCCTGGCCGACCACGCCGCGCAGCGGCCCAACGAGCTGTCCGGCGGCCAGCAGCAGCGCGTCGCCATCGCCAGGGCCCTGGCGATCAGCCCGGAGCTGCTGATCGCCGACGAGCCCACCGGGCAGCTCGACTCCGAGACCGCGCGCCAGATCATGCGGCTGCTGCGCACCGTGGTCCAGTCCGAGGGCATCACCGCGCTGGTCGCCACCCACGACAGCGCGCTGCTGGAGCTGGCCGACTCCGTGCTCCGCCTGGAAGACGGCCGCCTCGCCGATGCCCAGTGACCACCCTGGTCACGGGCCTGATGGTGGCGGGGCGGACTGGCGGGTGATCTCGGCGAAGAAGGCGATGGTGTCGGCCGGGCTCAGCGAGGCCGCGCTCAGCCGGTTGATGACGTCGAGGTAGTGGTCGACGTCGGATCGCCGCTCCAGGTACTGGGCGCCGGTGAGCTGCTCCAGGTACACGACGTCGGCGATGTCGGGCTGGCTGAAGCGCAGCACCGTGAATGAGCCGCCCGCGGCGTCGTGGCCGCCGGCCCGGAACGGGATGACCTGGAGGCTGACGTTGGGCAGCCGGGCGATCTTGATGAGGTGGTAGATCTGCTCGAGCATGACCTCGGGCCCGCCGACGGCCCGGCGCAGGGCGGCCTCGTCGATGACCGACCAGACCTGGGGCGCGCCGACGGTGGTGAGCAGCTCCTGGCGCTTCATGCGGATCGCCACGCGCCGCTCGATCTCGCTCTCGGGCGCCCGGCGCAGGCCGATCGCGGTGACGGCCCGCGCGTAGGCGGGCGTCTGGAACAGGCCATTGATGAACTGGAGGTCGAAGGTCCTGATCCGCTGCGCGGCGGCCTCCAGGCCCAGGTAGGGCTCGAACCAGCCGGGCAGGATGTCGCCGTACTTGGCCCACCAGGCCTGCGCGTTGGCCTGGGTGGCCAGCGCCAGCAGGCCCGCGATGACCTGCTTGTCGGTGACGTCGTACAGGTCGAGCAGGTCGGAGACGTCGCGCTCCTTGAAGCCGACCCGGCCGTGCTCCATGCGGCTGATCTTGGAGCGGGAGGCCCGGATTCGCCAGGCCGCGGCGTCGGGGGTGACGCCGGCGGCCTCACGCAGGCGGCGCAGCTGGCCGCCGAGCATCATCCGGACAACAGCAGAAGCAGCCCCGGTCCCGTCGGGAGAAGGCTCGTCCTGCCCTGCGCTCATATCCCGCTCCTGGCCGGGGCGTCGCACCCGGACCCAAGTTCCCGGCCAGGGCGAGGAATGGCCTGACAATGGCATTTAACCGGTGCACACCATACCACCGCCCGTTGGGCGGCCTGACGTACTCTTCGGCATGCCAGAGCGACGGGAGGAGCTTAGGCTAGATCGTCGAATTCGCCGTTCCTGATGCCGGCCAGGAACGCGGCGATCTCGGCCCTGGTGTACACGAGCGCCGGCCCGGACGGGTGCCGCGAGTTACGGACGGCTACGTCACCCCCCGGCAGCGCGGCAACTTCCACGCACGCGCCGCTGGGGTTGCTCGCGGTGCTCTTGCGCCAGCGGGCCGGTACCTCGTCGCCAGGGATGCCGTTCGGGATCTGCATGTTCTCACTCCCCGTGCTGCCAGCCTCCTGCCGCGGGCACCGTGCCACGCCGCCCGCGGGGCCGCCACGTTTGGTGGCATATGAGTATCCTAACAGAGCAGATGCACGTGCATTGGCCCGTTGCAAATGGCCGTGCATCAGCCGTTGCAAGCGGGCCGTCCGGAATTGGCCTCCTCGATTGGTCCGCGAAGGGCGCCGGCGGCCGCCGAGATAAGGCCCCCGGCGCCCTCATCGCTCGGGGCTGCGGCTAGCGCAGCACGTTGTCCGGGTCGTGCAGGACGACCGTGCCCGCGATCAGGTCGTGCAGGGTCCGGCGGTCGGGGCGGGACAGCATGAAGATGAACGACACCAGCTCGGTGATCACCCACAGGATGCCGTCGATCAGCCGGCCGACAACCTCGCGCAGGGCCATCCACCAGAAGGTGGCCACCCGGCCGTCCTCGGGCCGCCAGCAGCGCATGCCCAGCACCTGGAGGGCCGGGGTCTGGCCGTTGCCCCAGACGATCAGGCCCCAGATCAGGTAACCGATGCCGAGGGTGATGATGCTCAGCGGAATGGCCAGGAAAAAGGCGCCGATGCGCCGGCCGGAGCTGGCCAGCACGGTTCCGTTCGGCAGGGCCAGGCCACTCTCCTGGTCGAGGTACATGCCGGAGGGGATGGCGGCCATGGCCGACGGCACGGCCACGTAGGCGCCGGGGGCCGGCGGAACATACCCCTGCGGCGGCGGGGTATAGCCGGGCTGCTGCTGGGCGTAGCCCGGCTGCCCGTACCCTTGCTGCCCGTAGCCCGGCTGGGCGTACCCCGGCTGCTGGCCGTAGCCCGGCTGCTGGTCATAGCCCTGGTCATGGCCGGGCCGCTGGTCATAGCCCGGCTGGCCGTGGCCCTCGGGCGGCGGCGCGCCCTGGGCTGGCGGCGGCAGAATGTTGTCAGGCGGCTGGTTCATGGACCCCTCCAGGGAAAGCTGGCTCGCCGGCGCGGCGGGGAATGCCCGGAAATCGCCTCAGGTCCGGGACGGGAAAAGACGCCAGCGACAGACGGTAATTCCCGCGCGTCGCTGATAACCGGTAGCCCCCCTAGTCCTGGCTCCTCGCGTCAAGCGCGCGAAGCTCCCCACTGCGCCAGCACGTGGACACTTAGTATGCAGCTTGGCCGCACTGGCTCGTTAGGCAATAAGGGTAACGATCCTATTACGAGGATCCTATTCGGCTAATGCGGCGAAAACACCAGAATGGTTTTCGGTCATTTGCCGTCCAGGTAGGCGGCGAACCGGTCGTCGACCTGGCCCGCGGTCAGCCCGAAGTCGGCCAGCGTGTACTGGTGTGGCGCGGCGGCCGGCCGGGCCGCGCGGCCGGCGTGCAGCGCGCGCATGGCGCCGGCCGCCGCGCCGGTGAACGGCAGCCCGAAGCGGGCGTAGACCGACTCGGCGGCGCCGACCGGGTCGGCGACCAGCCGGTCGTAGTCGACGTCGCAGAACCGGGCCGGGTCGTGCCGGGCCCGCACGGCCAGGAACTCATCCAGGCCGCTGGCCCACAGCTCGAGCTGGTCGCGGCCGATCGCCTCGCCGCGGAAGGCCGACGACCAGCCGTCGGAGGCCTGCGCGGCCAGGCTGCAGGCGGAGGCGATCGCGATCGCGGGCGCCCGGTGGGTCTGGATGACCAGCGCGTCGGGGTAGACGCGCAGCAGCGCGTCGAGCGCGAACAGGTGGCTGGGGTTCTTCAGCACCCAGCGCCGGCCGGCCTCGGGCAGCCCGATGAGCTGGAGGTTGCGCCGGTGCCTGCGGTAGGCGCCGGTCCAGTCCTGGCCGCGCAGCCAGGCCGAGTAGCGGGGCAGGTGGGCCAGGCACTCGTAGGACACCGAGCGCATCGACTGGCGCAGCAGCTGCCAGCACTCCTCGACCTGATCGGCGGCGATGTAGTGCACGCCCATGAACTCGGGGTGCTCGACGTGATGCTGCTCATAGGCGGCCTGGATGTGCGCGAACACGGGGTTGCCGGGCCAGGTCTCCCTGGGCGGCCGGGGCTGCGGGGCCTCGATCAGCCACAGCTCCAGGCCCTGGTGCGCCGGGTCGGCGGTGAGCAGCCGGTGCAGCGCCGTGGTCCCGGTCCGGGGCAGCCCGGTGATGAACACGGGCCGCTCGATGGCGACGGCGGCGTGGCCGGGGTGCGCGGCCCAGGCGGCCTCGCTCAGCAGCCGGGCGGTCAGCGCGCCGCGCAGGAAGGCTCGCATGACCCTGGCGCCCAGCGGGGTCAGGCCGGCGTCGGCGGCGCAGGACTCCAGCAGCACGGCCAGGCCGTCGCGGTAGTCGTCGGCCCCGAAGTCGGCCAGCCCGGTGATCTTCGTCGCGGAGGCGTGCAGGCGGTCCGCGGTGCCGACGCCGTCGCTCATCGCGGCCTCAGTGGTGGTACTCGCCGCAGTTGACGTCGAGGCACTGGCCGGTGATGGCCCGGGCCAGGTCCGAGGCCAGGAACAGCGTCGCGTCGGCGATCTCGTCGGGCTCCGGCAGCCGGCCCAGGTCGATGCCGGCCGCGGTCTCGTCGTAGATCGCCTGGACGTCGACCCCGCGCTTATGGGCCAGGTAGCCGAAGTACCACTTGAGGGAGTCGCCCCAGATGTGGCCGGGCGCCACCGAGTTGACCCGGATGCCCTGCGGGCCGAGCTCGGTGGCCAGGCTCTGGGCCATGGCCAGCAGCGCCGCCTTGGCCAGCTTGTAGGGGCCCATGGTGCGCTGGGAGTAGCGCACCACCATGGAGTTGATCATCACCACCGAGCCCGCGCTGGCCGCCAGCGCGGGGATGAACAGCCGGGTCAGCCGCAGCGCCGAGACCACGTTGGCGTCGAACCCGGCCTGGATGGCGTCCAGGCCGACCGAGGCCAGGTCGGCGATGGGCGGCATGGCCAGGGCGTTGTACACCAGCGCGTCCACCCGGCCGAAGGCATCCAGCGCGGCCCGGGCCAGCTGCGCGGCGGCCTCGGGGTCGGTGAGGTCGGCCGGGACGGCCAGGCCGCGGCGGCCCAGCGCGGTGACCTCCTTGGCCACGTCTTCCAGCCGTTCGGCGGTGCGGGCGGCCAGCACCACGTCGGCGCCCGCCCGCGCGCCGCGCACCGCGATGGACCGGCCCAGGCCGGGGCCTACCCCGGCGACCACGATCACCTTGTCGGCCAGCAGCATCGGCTCAGCTCCCCGCTCTCCCTCAGCCCAGCATCCGCCGGGCGACGGCCGCCTGGCGCCCCGCGATCTTGCCCGCGTACTCCTGCGGCGTGATCCGGGCCTGCTCGTAATACGGCAGCCGGCGGGCCAGGTCGCCGGCGGGGACCACCTCGACCCGCGGCCCGTCGTCCGCGGTGAGCGGCCGGGCCAGCCGCTGCCAGCGGATCTGCACGTAGCCGCGGCGGTGGCCGGTGCACTCCAGCCAGTTGGCCAGGCCCGGGTCGCGCTCGCTGATCACGAACCGCATCCGGCCGTCGGGGTCGATGCGGGCCTGGTCGGCGGTGAGGCTGGTCTGATGGCTGATGTAGTCCAGCGAGACGTACCACATGCTGCCGAGCTGGATGCCCTGGTACGGCGCGACCCGCGGGCCCGCGGCGGGCACGGTCACGATCATGGCCTGGTCGTCGGCCAGGTCGAAGTGGCCGGCCGAGGAGAACTGGGTGACCAGCCCGCCGGGCGTGGAGCGGGGCGGCGTCATCGTGTTGACCGGCAGCTTCAGGTAGAACCACTCGGGGAAGGCCAGGAACGTCCGCAGCCGGGACAGCAGGATCTTGCCCGCCACCCGGTAGCGCTTCTCCAGCGCCCGCGCGTCCGGGGCCTGCGGCGCCCGCCCGGCCCGGTCGGCGCGGTGGATGGTGATGGTGCCGCGCTGCTCGCGGTCCCAGTCGCTGTACACCTCGCGGACCAGCAGCATGGCCGCGCCGGGGCCCAGCGGCACGTAGCCCGGCTCCGGGTGGTCGCGGGCCGGGCCGAAGCGCAGCTCGAACGAGCCGTCCGCGGCGATCTCGACCTCCCGGTCGTCGAACGCCGTCAGGCTGCCCGGCACCTCGACCGGGGAGTAGTCGCCGTTCAGCACCTGGAAGCTCAGGTCGGTGGTGCTGCCGCGGCGGCCGCTGACCACGTACACCGCGTCGTCGCGCAGGTAGGAGTGGAAGTACAGGGTGTCCGGGTTGTCCAGGCCCAGCTTGGTGTACGGGCCGGTGGACTGGACGAAGTACGGGAAGTCACGCTGGTAGGCCCAGGCCATCTGGAGCGAGGCCCGGATGCTGCCGGCCAGGTAGTCGTAGCCCTCGGCCAGGTCCTGCTCGCCGGTCACGTGCGGGGCGCCCGCGATGATCTTCTCGGCCTCGAGCACCGCGTCCGCGAACGACTGGGTGAGCACCGGCTCAGACTAGAACACGTTATAAAAACGCGTCAATCACGCGAGGTCAGGCCCACGGTTGCGGACGGCGCGGTCACCAGTACCCGATCGTGATGTCCCCGCTGGAGTTGCGTGCGGTGATCACGTGGGACGAGGTCGGTGACTGGGCGACGGTGATGACCCGGCTGCCGAACTGGGGTAGGGGCGCGCGGACCTGGTAGGCGGTGCTCCCCGGCGGTAGCAGCACCGTGATGTTGGCGAACTGGTTGGATACGTGCACCTGCTGGGGGACCTTGGTGAACCGCAGGATGACGTCGCCGCTGTTGTCGCTGGCGGTGACGTCGGCCGCGGCCAGGCTGGTGATCGTGATGTTGCCGAAGGTGTCGCGCAGCGTCACGTCCCCGCTGAGCCGCGTCCCGTTGATGTCGCCGCTGTTGCTGGTCAGCTGGACACTGCCGGCCAGCCCGGTGGCGGACATGCTCCCGAAGAGATTGGCCAGCCGGATGGTGCCGGTCAGGCCGGTGGCCGTGAGGTCACCCGAGTTGTCGGACAGGCTGACCTGGCCGCGCAGGCCGCTCGCGGTCAGGTTGCCGCCGTTGTCGCTGGCGGTGACCGGGAGCCCGGCCGGAACGGTCACGCCGAGGCTGAGCGAGCAGTTGCCGACGGGCGCCCGGCACGTCGGGCTGAGGACCAGGCCGCTGGCGGTGGACCGGTGGCCGAAGCGGGGCCGGACGAGGCCGCCCAGCAGGCTGCCCCGGACCTGGATCTGGTCGCTGGCGCCGGGCCGCAGGGCGACGTCGGCGTTGTTGATCGTCAGCCGGGACTGGCCGCCGCTGGCCGGCGCGCTGAGCGCCACCGAGTAGCCGACCTGATCCCCGTCGGCCAGCTGCTTGACCGCGAGGCGGCCCCAGCCGAGCACGAACAGCGCGATCAGGGCCAGCACCACCGGGACGCCGATGATCAGGACCGTCCGGCGCGCGGGCGTGAGGGGCGGGGCGGACGTGGTCATCATCTCGCTCCCAGGTAGCGCAGGACGGCCACCACCCGCCGGTGGTCGCGGTCGCCGGGGGCCAGCTGGAGCTTGGCGAAGATGTTGTTGATGTGCTTGGCCACCGCGCCCTCGCTGACCACCAGGGTGGCCGCGATGGCCGCGTTGGACCGGCCCTCGGCCATCAGCGCCAGCACGTCCCGCTCCCGCCCGGTCAGGTCGGCGAGCGGGTGGCGGCTGCGGGCCAGCAGCTGGGCGACCACCTCCGGGTCCAGCGCGCTGCCGCCGGCCGCCACCCGGTCCAGCGCGTCGAGGAACTCGGCCAGGTCCGCGACCCGGTCCTTGAGCAGGTAGCCGACGCCGTACGGCCGGTCGGAGATGAGCTCGGTGGCGTAGCGCTCCTCCACGTACTGGGACAGCACCAGCACGCCGACATCCGGCCAGCGGCCCCGGACGACCAGGGCGGCCCGCAGGCCCTCGTCGGTGAAGGTCGGCGGCATCCGCACGTCGACCACCACGGCGTCCGGCTCGTACTTGCCCACGGCGCGCAGGAACTCCTCGGCGTCCGGGGCCGCCGCCACCACGTCGTGGCCGGCCTCGGCCAGCAGCCGGGTCAGGCCCTCGCGCAGCAGCACCGAGTCCTCGGCGATCACGACCCGCATGGCAGCTCCACCTCGATCACCGTGGGCCCGCCGGCCGGGCTGAACACCGACAGCCGCCCGTCCACGCCGGCCAGCCGGTCGGCCAGGCCGGTCAGGCCCTGGCCGTGCCGGTCCGCGCCGCCGATGCCGTTGTCCCTGACCGCCACCCGCAGCACGCCGTCGTAGCTCTCCAGCGTGACGGCGGCCTCGGTGGCCCGGGCGTGCTTGGCCACGTTGGTGAGCGCCTCGGCGACCACGAAGTAGGCGATGGCCTCGGCGGAGATCGCCGGCCGGGTGTCCAGTTCGGCGCGCACCGTGACGGGCACCGGGCAGAGCGCGGCCAGCCCCGAGATCGCCGCGTCCAGGCCCCGGTCGGCCAGCACCGGCGGGTGCACCCCGCGGACCAGGTTGCGCAGCTCGGTCAGGGCCTGCTTGGCCTCGGCGTGCGCCTCGTCGATGATGCGCATGGCGCCCTCCGGGTCGGCGGCGAACCTGGCCTTGGCCCGGCCCAGGTTCATGGCCAGGGATACCAGCCGCTGCTGGGCGCCGTCGTGCAGGTCGCGCTCGATCCGGCGGCGCTCGGTGTCCGCCGCGCCCACCACCCGGGCCCGGCTGCGCTCGAGCTCGCCGATCCGGGCGGCCAGCTCCGCGCTGCTGCTGCCGGGCCCGATCATCCGCCGGGCGAAGGCACTGTCCAGCGCGGCCACGCGCTGGGTCACGCGCGGCGCGGCCAGCAGCAGGACCAGGCCGATCGCCGACGCGACCGCCAGCTTGACCGGGGTGGCCGGCAGGGCCGCGCTGACGTGAAACTTCGCATGCAGCTCCAGCCACAGCAGTCCGGGCAGTCCCAGCATGGCCAGCGCGAAGGACCACAGCATGATCACGAGCGCGGCCTGGGCCAGGCTGAGCGGCAGCCGCAGCAGCGCGTAGCCGAAGCTGCGCCGGGTCGCCCGGGCCGTGAACAGCTCCCGGACCTGCCGCGACCAGCCGGCGTCGGGGTCGCGCAGCACCGGCGGGGGCGGCGGCAGCTCGACGCCCAGCAGGACGGCGAACCTGACCTGCTCGGCGCGAGCGAAGCGGAGGCACACGTACAGCATCCCGGCCAGCACGGGCAGGCCGGCCAGGAAGAACCACAGCGTGGCCAGCCCGAGCAGGGTCATGGCGCTGACCACGACGAAGCCCAGGGCGCCGGTGATCGTCCCGGTCAGCAGGTGGATGAAGGCCAGCCAGGTCGAGGCGGACCCCAGCGGGCGGACAGCCCGCAGCACCACGGCCCCCGGCGACGCCCCCGATACCCGGGGCGCGGGGGCGGCGCTGGTGCTGTCCGGCGCCATCCGCTCCTCCTCGACTAGTCAACCGCTGTATCCCGTGTATTCCGTGTATTCCGTGTATCCCGAGGTTAGGGCAACGATGGCGCGGCCCCCATCCCGCAGGCTTCCCGGCCAGCGGGGGACCTAGCACCACCGCGGAACCGGACCTCAGCGGGATGTCGCCGGACCGGGCCGGCACGGGACGCTGCGAGGGTCGCCCGGGCCATGCACGGCCCGGGCACCTTCTCGCCCAGCGCACCTCCGAGAGGAATCCCGATGAGCACCACCTTCACCGAGTCGCCAGACCCGCTCGTAGAGGTCTGCCAGGTCACCAAGCGCTACGACGGCGGCGGCCAGCCCGCCGTGGACGACGTCACCCTGACGGTCACCGAAGGCGAGTCCGTCGCCATCATGGGCCCCTCGGGCAGCGGCAAGTCGACGCTGCTCAACCTGATCGCGGGCCTGGACCGGCCCACCAGCGGCACGGTCACCGTGGACGGCGATCGCATTGACACCCTCAGCGAGACCGGCGTCGCCCGGTTCCGGCGCCGCCAGATCGGCATGATCTTCCAGTTCTTCAACCTGCTTGACGACCTGACCGTCGAGGACAACGTGCTGCTGCCCGCGCAGCTGGCGGGGGTGCCGCGGACCCGGGCCAGGGTCCGCACGACCGAGCTGCTGAGCGCGCTGCGGATCGACAAGCACCGCAATGCCTACCCGGGCCGCCTGTCGGGCGGCGAGCGGCAGCGGGTGGCCATCGCCCGGGCGCTGGTGAACCGGCCCGCGATCCTGCTGGCCGACGAGCCCACCGGCGCCCTGGACACCGCCACCGGCGAGGAGATCGGCGAGCTGCTGCTGGACCTGAACCGGTCCGGGCAGACCCTGGTGCTGGTCACCCACAACCCCGAGCTGGCCGCGCAGTACGCCAGCCGGACCGTCTGGATGGTGGACGGCAAGCTCTCCGGCCCGGCCGGCCGGCCGGTCAGCGAGGGCGCCGAGGCGCAGGTGCGGCGATGATGGGCCCGGTCGCCCGCGCGGTGCGCGGCGGAGTGTCGCGCCGCCGGGTGCAGACCCTCGTCATCGGACTGGTCCTGATGATCTCGGTGGGCGCCTCCGTGCTGGCGCTGGCCCTGGTGGTCGACTCCCGGTCCCCGTTCGACCACGCGTTCGCGGCCCAGCGCGGCGCCGACGTGGCGGCGAGCATCGCCACGGCCAGGGTCACCCCGGCCGAGCTGGCCGCCACTACCCGCCTCCGGCCGGTGACGGCCGCCGCCGGGCCCTTCCCCGAGGTGACGGTCACCGATCAGATCGGGCCGGGGGCCCGGAACTCCCTGCCGCCGCTGACCTTCGCCGGACGGGCCTCGCCGGGCGGTCCGGTCGATGACCTCACGCTCCATTCCGGCCACTGGCCCCGGGGGCCGGGCCAGCTGGTGCTGGCGTTCAACGCGGCCAGCGACTTCCAGCTCACGCTGCCGCTGGGCACCAAGATCACCGTGACCAGCGCTCCCGGCCAGCCGAAGCTGACCCTGGTCGGGGTGGCCACCTCGGTCACCAACTCGGCGGGCGGCTGGGTGACGCCCGGCGAGGTCGCCCGGCTGCGCGCGCCGGGCCAGCCGGCCGCCGCGCAGATGCTGTACCGGTTCCGTAGCGCGGCCACGATGGCCGACCTCCAGGCCGGCGACCGGGCGCTCAGCGCGGCCCTGCCGGCCAGGTCGGTCACCTCCGCCGTGCCCTACCTGGCGATACGGGAGGGGGAGACGTCGGGGATCGGGCCGTTCGTGCCGTTCCTGGTCGCCTTCGGGGTCATCGGCCTGGTCATGTCGGTGCTGATCGTGGCCAACGTGGTCAGCGGCGCGGTGGTGTCCGGCTACCGGCGCATCGGCATCCTCAAGAGCATCGGCTTCACCCCCGGCCAGGTCATCTCGGCCTACACCGGCCAGGTGGCCATCCCGGCCGTGACCGGGTGCGTGCTCGGCGTGGTGCTGGGCAACCTGCTGGCCCTGCCGCTGCTGGCCCAGACCGCCAACGCGTTCGGGGTCGGCGCCCTGGGCGTGCCGCTGTGGGTGGACGCGGCGGTGCTGCTGGGCATGCTGGCCGTGGTCGGTATCGCCGCGCTGGTGCCGTCGCTGCGCGCGGGCCGGCTGAGCGCGGTGCAGGCCATCGCGCTGGGCCGGGCCCCGGCCACCGGCCGCGGCTACGCCGCGCACCGGCTGCTGGCCCGGCTCCGGCTGCCCCGCCCGGTGAGCATCGGCCTGGCCGCCCCGTTCGCCCGGCCCGCGCGGACCGCGATGACGCTGGCGTCGGTACTGCTCGGCGCGACCGCGGTGACCTTTGCCGTGGGGCTGAGCAGCTCCCTGAGCGACGTAGTGAACGGGCTGTCGCACGCCGGGGCCCAGCCGGTCCAGGTCAGCCCCGGCTCACCGAACGCGTTCAGCCTCACCGCCGCGCAGCAGCGCGCGGTCGAGGCCGCGCTGCGCGCCCAGCCGGGCACGGCCCGCTACACGGCCGAGACCGACCAGGTGGTCAGCGTGGCCGGGCTCGCCGGGCAGGTCCCGGTGACCGCGTTCAGCGGCGACTCGGCCTGGACTGGCTTCGACCTGATCAGCGGGCACTGGTTCACCGGCCCCGGCCAGGTGGTCGTGCCCACCGGCTTCCTGACCGCCTCGGGCACGAATCTCGGCGACACGGTCACGATGATCGCGGGCGGCCATCAGGAGACGGTCCGGATCGTCGGGCAGGTCTTCGATACCCAGGACCGGGGCGTCGCCATGATCACGAGCGCGCAGACGCTGGCCCGGCTCAGCCCCGGGCTGGTCCAGCCCTACCAGTTCGACATCGGCCTGCGGCCCGGCACCTCGGCCCAGGGCTACGCGTCGGCGCTGAGCGGCCGGCTCGGCCGGGCGTACTCGGTCGGGCTGTCCAGCCGCCGCTCGCAGGTCATCGACCTGATGCTGGGCCTCATCGGCACCCTCACGCTGATGCTGGCCCTGGTGGCCGGGCTCGGCGTGCTCAACGCCATCGTGCTGAGCACCAGGGAGCGGGTGCACGACCTGGGCGTGTTCAAGGCGGTCGGGATGACGCCGCGGCAGACCATCGCCATGGTGGTGTGCTGGGTGGCCGGCACCGGCCTGATCGCGGGCCTGATCGGCGTCCCGGCCGGGATCGCGCTCCAGCACTACGTGCTGCCGGTCATGGGCTCGGCCGCGAACACGGCCGTGCCCGCCGCGTACCTGGACGTCTACCACGGCACCGAGCTGGTCCTGCTGGCCCTGTCCGGCCTCGCGATCGCGGTCATCGGCGCGCTGCTCCCGGCGGGCTGGGCGGCCCGCACCCGCACCGCCGTCGCCCTGCACGCCGAGTAAGGGCAAGACGATTA
Organism: uncultured Actinomycetota bacterium; assembly: GCA_963822485.1. GTDB lineage: Bacteria > Actinomycetota > Actinomycetes > Streptosporangiales > Streptosporangiaceae > DASUBV01. The sequence goes on along the minus strand of CAWGHW010000037.1, from coordinate 264,915 downwards.
ACAACGGCCGACGGGCTGGCCGCGCGCCATCGCGCGGTCAGCCCTGAGCTGGTCAGCCCTGAGCTGGTCAGCCCTCGGCCGGTCAGCCCTCAGCCGGCCGGGGCCCAGTGGTTGGCGGTGAACTTGAGGCTGGGCAGGTCATCTAGTGACTGCATCGTCTCGTAGAGGCGCACGTAGCCGGTGTGCGCGATCCGCCACCGGCCGTCGGCGCCGCGCGCGTAGCGGTCCTCGTAGAAGGCGGCGCCCTTGATCACCACCCGGTACTCGGTCGCGATCACCGTGTCGGTGAACCGCCAGGTGCCGGTGGCGGTGGCGCCGTCGATGTCGATCTCGGGCTGGCCGGCCGCGTGCAGCGTGATCATGCCCGGCCCGAGCTGCTCGCGCAGGAACGTGATGATCTCGTCCCGGCTGCCGAACCGCAGCGGGTGGCCGGTGGCGGGGGAGCCGTAGTCGGCCGTGGCGTCGGGGGTGAAGACCTCGGCCATCTCGTCCCACAGCTTCAGGTCGACGCAGCGCAGGTACCGGTACTTGACCCGGCGGATCGCCTCGAGCGCGACCAGGTCGATGACGGCAGAGTCGATGAGGGCAGAGCCGACGGGAGCAGAGCCGACGGGAGCAGAGTCGACGGCACCAGAGTCGACGGGAGCAGCGTCCATGCCTCTAGCCTGCCGCCCGCGATTGACTTTAGACAAGAACCTGTTCTACTTTTCCCGTGCGCTTCTCCTATGCCGAGTCGATGACCGACCCGTCGTTCTACGCCCCGCTGGCCCGCGCGGCCGAGGCGGCGGGCTACGACTCGATGGTGGTGCCCGACAGCATCTGCTACCCGCGCGACGCGGTCAGCCGGTACCCGTTCAATCCCGACGGCACCAGGGAGTTCCTCGAGGACAAGCCGTTCCTGGAGCCGTTCTCGCTGATCCCGGCGCTGGGCGCGGTCACCGAGCGGCTGCGCTTCGTCACCTTCGTGCTCAAGCTGCCGGTGCGCAGCCCGGTGCTGGTGGCCAAGCAGGTCACCTCGGTGGCCGTGCTCACCGGCGGACGGCTGGTGCTGGGCGTGGGCACCAGCCCGTGGCGGGAGGACTACGAGGTGCTCGGCGTGCCCTGGGCCCGCCGCGGCCAGCGCATGGATGAGGCGCTGGCCATCGTGCGCGGGCTGGCGGCCGGCGGCTACTTCGAGTTCCACGGCGAGCTGCTCGACCTGCCGCCGGTCAAGATCTCGCCGGTGCCGGCCGCGCCGGTGCCGGTGCTGATCGGCGGGCACGGCGAGGCCGCGCTGCGCCGCGCGGCCTGCGATGGCGACGGCTGGCTGCACGGCGGCGGCGACCCGGCCGACCTGCCCGGCCTGCTGGCCCGGCTGGCCGAGCTGCGCCGCGAGGCGGGCACCGCGGAGCGCCCGTTCGAGGTGCACGTCATCTCGGCCGACGCCTACACGGCGGACGGGGTGCGGCGGCTGGCTGACCAGGGCGTGACCGACGTGATCGTGGGCTTCCGCTGGCCTTACGAGACCGGGCCGGACACCGAGCCGCTCACGGCCAAGCTGGACCACCTGCGCCAGTACGCCGACACCGTGATCGCCGCGGTGCGGGGCTAGCGCAGCAGCAGCCGGGCGGCCAGTTCCAGGTGGTTGCTGACGTCGCTGGCCGAGGCCCGCCGGGTCACCCAGGCGACCAGGTTGGACAGCCAGACGTCGCCGATGACCCGGGCGATGGCGGTGTCGTCGGCCGACGGCTCGCCGTCGTGCATGGCCGAGGTCAGCATCTGCTCCATCAGCCGGGCCACCGTGTTGACCTCGGCGGCCGCGCTGGGGTCAGCGAACATGAACGCCCGCGTCATCGCCTCGAGCAGCATCGGCTCGCGCTGCATGTTGCGGGTGATCCGGCCCAGCACGTACAGCATGCGGTCGTAGGGGGTGTCGCCGGGGATGGGCGTGCGGGCCAGCTTGTCCTGGGTCCGCTCGAACTCCCTGGCCAGCCCGGACACCAGCAGGTGGATCTTGGACGGGAAGTACCGGTACAGCGTGCCCAGGGCCACGTTGGCCTGCTCGGCCACGGTCCGCATCTGCACGGCGTCGTAGCCGCCCTTGGACGCCAGCGCCAGGGTGGCGTCCAGGATCCGCTTACGCCGCTCGCGCTGGGCCGCCGACCCCAGCTCGGCGTCGGTCGGGCCGCCCACCGTGACGGTGGTACGTGTTCTCGGTGCTGCCACATGATCAGCTTACCTGCGCGGACCACCTGGACCATGCAGCAGACCACGGCGCCGGGCCGAGCCGGGGCGGCTGGCCGACCTCAGCTATAACGTGTTCTAATTCTGTGAACCGCCGCGATCTGTGGAGGCGCCGCGTTGGACTTCAGCCCGGACGAGGCTCAGCGGGCGGTCACCCGTGCCGCGGCGGGGGTGCTGGAGCGCGCTGACGCTCCGGCCCTGGATGTGCCCTGGGACTGGCCCTTGTGGCAGAAACTGGGCCAGGCCGGGCTGCTGTCGCTCACCGTGCCGGACTGGCTCGGCGGGGATGGCCAGGGCGTGCTGGAGGCGGCGGCGCTGCTCACCGAGGTCGGCCGGCACGCGGCGCGGGTGCCCGCGCTGGCCACGCTGATGACCGGCGTGCTGCCGGTCGCGCGCTGGGGCAGCCGGGAGGCGCAGGCGGCGGTGCTGGCGGGCGTGGCCGAGGGCGACACCGTGCTCACCGCGGCGATCCGCGAGCCGTCCGAGCCCCGGCCGCAGTCGCCGCGGACCACGGTCACCGAGCGCAGCTGTTCGCGATCATGGGTTTCCGGACTGAAAGTGGGAGTGCCGGCCGCCGCGGTGGCGCGCTGGGTGCTGGTGCCGGCCACGGTCGCGGGCGGCGGCAGCGCGGTGGTGGTCGTGGACGCGGCCGCGGCCGGGGTGTCGGTGCTGCCCACGCCGGGGGCGGCGGGCCGGGCGCCGGGCGCCGAGGCCACGCTGCGGCTGGACGGCGCGCCGGTGGCGCACGTGCTGGGCGGGACGGACGGGCGGGCGGTGGCCGACCTGTACCAGCTGGCCGTGGCCGGGGCGTGCGCGGTGGCCGACGGCGCGGTCGCGGCGGCGCTGGCCATGACCACGGCGCACGTCGGCTCGCGGCAGCAGTTCGGCCGGCCGCTGGCCGCGTTCCAGGCGGTGGCGCAGCAGGTGGCCGACGTCTACATCACGGCGCGCACGCTGCACCTGGCCGCGCTGTCGGGCTGCTGGCGGCTGGCCTGCGGCCTGGACGCGGGCAGTGACCTGGACGTGGCGGCGTACTGGCTGGCCGAGCACGGGCCGGCCGCGCTGCGGGCCTGTCACCACCTGCACGGCGGGCTGGGCATGGACGTGAGCTACCCGCTGCACCGGTACTCGGCGCTGGTGACGGACCTGGCCGCGCTGGCGGGCGGGGCGGACTACGCGCTGGACCGGCTCGGCGAGCGGGTCGGCGGCTAGGGGAGGGGCGGGGTGGACCTGGACCTGACCGGCGACCAGCGGGCGCTGCGGGACGAGCTGCGGGCGTACTTCGCGGGCCTGCTGTCGCCGGCCGAGCGCGCGGCCATGCTGACCGAGCGGCACGGCGGGGTGTACCGGGAGGTGGTGCGGCGGATGGGCCGCGACGGGCGGCTCGGGGTGGGCTGGCCGCGCGAGTACGGCGGCCGGGGGCTGGGCCCGGTGGAGCAGCAGATCTTCGTGAACGAGGCGGCGCGGGCGGACGTGCCGCTGCCCGCGGTCACGCTCCAGACGGTCGGGCCGACGCTGCAGGCGCACGGCACGGCGGAGCAGAAGGACTTCTTCCTGCCCCGCATCCTGGCCGGGGAGGTGCACTTCGCGATCGGGTACACCGAGCCCGAGGCGGGCACCGACCTGGCCGCGCTGCGCACCCGGGCCGTGCGTGACGGAGAGGTGTACGTGGTCAACGGGCAGAAGATCTTCACCACCGGCGCGCACGACGCGGACTACGTCTGGCTGGCCTGCCGCACCTCGCCGGACGCGCCGCGGCACCGGGGGATCTCGATCCTGATCGTGGACACCCGTGACCCCGGCTTCTCCTGGACCCCGATCATCACTCACGACGGAGCGCACCACGTCAACGCCACTTACTACGCCGACGTGCGGGTCCCGGTGACGATGCGGGTCGGGGCGGAGAACGGGGGCTGGCGGCTGGTCACCGAGCAGCTCAACCACGAGCGGGTGATGCTGGGCCCGGCGGGCCGGATCGCGGCGCTGTACGAGGCGGTGCGGGACTGGGCGGCCGGGCACGACGGGCCGGACGGGCGGCCGCTGCTGGCCCGGCCGGACGTCCGGCGGGCGCTGGCCGCGACCTTCGCGGCGCTGCGGGTCAACGAGCTGCTCAACTGGCAGGTGGCCACGGCGGACAGCGGCGGCATCGCCGACGCCTCGGCGACCAAGGTGTACTCCTCCGAGCAGCTGCAGGGGCTGGGCCAGCTGCTCACCGAGGTGGTCGCCCGGCACGGCGACCTGGCCGACGAGGCCACGGCGGAGCTGGCCCGGTGGCTGGACATCCAGGTGAAGCGCAACACGGTGCTGACGTTCGGCGGCGGGGTGAACGAGATCCAGCGGGAGCTGATCGCGACGGCGGGCCTCGGCCTGCCACGGGTGCCGCGATGACCGAGGCGGGCGAAGCCGCTATCCGGGCGGCGGCGCAGCGGGTGGCCGCGGCCGGGGAGAGCCCGCCGCGGGCGGCCAGGGACCCGGTCAGCCTGCCGATGATCCGCAACTGGACCGAGGCGCTCGGCGACGACAACCCGGTGTACGCGGACCCGGCGGCCGCGGTGGCAGCGGGGCACGGCGGGCTGGTCGCGCCGCCGGCCATGGTGCAGGCGTGGACGATGCGCGGGCTGCGGCCGGCGCCGGATCGCGATGACCCGCTGGGGCTGATGTCGGAGGTGCTGGACGCGGCCGGGTTCACCTCCGTGGTGGCCACCAACTGCGAGCAGGCCTACCACCGGTACCTGCGGCCGGGGGAGCAGCTCGCGGTGCGCAGCCGCCTGGCCGAGGTGACCGGGCCGAAGCGGACGGCGCTGGGCGAGGGCTGGTTCGTGACCACGCGGAGCACCTGGTACGCCGGGCCGGAGGCGGTCGCGTCGATGCTGTTCCGGGTGCTGAAGTTCCGGCCGCCCGAGCGCGCGGGCGCCGCGGCCCGGCGGCGGGCGACGTGCTGCGGCCGGTGGTGTCGCGGGACACCGAGTTCTTCTGGGCCGGGACGGCGGCCGGCGAGCTGCGGATCCAGCGCTGCGACGACTGCGGCGCGCTGCGCCACCCGCCCGGCCCGATGTGCCCGCGCTGCGGCGGCGAGCGGCCCGGCTATGTCGTGGCCGCCGGCACCGGGGAGGTCTACAGCTACGTGGTGCACCGCCACCCGCCGGTGCCGGGCCGGGCGCTGCCGATCGTGATCGCGCTGGTGGCGCTGGACGAGGGCGTGCGGATGGTGGGCGAGCTGACCGGCACCGAGCCGGACCAGGTGCGCATCGGCCTGCCGGTCCAGGTCGAGTTCCAGCGAGTGGACGACGAGCTGACGCTGCCCGCGTGGCGGGAGCGAACGGTGCTGTCCAGGCCGGACGATCCCCCGGTTCCGGCCGCGCCGCCGGCCGGCGGCCTGGCCAGGGAGCCGGGGCTGGAGCTGCCGGAGCTGCGGATCGAGGTGACCCCGACGTTCGTGATCTCCACCGCGCTGGCGACCAGGGACTTCCAGGACGTGCACCACGACCGGGACCAGGCCGTGGCCCGGGGCAGCCGGGACATCTTCCTGAACATCCTCACCACCACGGGCCTCGTGCAGCGGTACGTGACCGACTGGGCCGGGCCGCGGGCGCTGGTCCGGGCGGTGGCGATCCGGCTGGGCGTGCCCTGCTACGCCGGCGACACGCTCACCTTCTCCGGCCAGGTGACTGAGTCTTCGGACCAGGCCGGGCCGGCCGCGGGCGAGATCGTGGTGCGGGTGGCGGGGCGGTGCGGCCTCGGTGACCACGTCACCGGCACCGTGCGGCTGGCCGGGCCCGGGCTGGCCGGGCTCGGCCGCGGGGGGCACGGCGGGCGGCCGGCGGGGGCACCGCGGGCGGCGCGGCGGGGGGCACGGCGTGATCGGCGGCGCGGCGGCCATCGCCGGCATCGGGGCCACCGAGTTCTCCAAGAACTCCGGGCGCAGCGAGCTGCGGCTGGCCGCCGAGGCCGCGCGGGCCGCCCTGGCCGACGCCGGGCTCAGCCCGCGCGAGGTCGATGGCCTGGTCACCTTCTCCATGGACAGCACGGCCGAGATCGCGCTGGCCCGCGAGCTGGGCCTGGGCGAGCTGCGGTTCTTCAGCCACGTCGGCTACGGCGGCGGCGCCGCCTGCGGCACCGTGCAGCAGGCCGCGCTGGCCGTCGCCGCCGGCGTGGCCCGGGTCGTGGTCTGCTACCGGGCCCTCAACGAGCGGTCCGGCCACCGGTTCGGCCAGGTCTCGGCCGCCGCCGCGGCCGCCGCGACCTCGTCGGGCATCGACAACGGCTGGACCTACCCCATGGGCCTGTCCACCCCGGCCGCCACCGTGGCCATGATCGCCCGGCGCTACATGCACGACTACGGCGCGACCAGCGAGGACTTCGGCGCCGTCACCGTGGCCGACCGCCGCCACGCCGCCACCAACCCACGGGCCTGGTTCTACCAGCGGCCGGTGACGCTGGCCGAGCACCAGGCCTCCCGGTGGATCGCCGAGCCGCTGCGGCTGCTGGACTGCTGCCAGGAGAGCGACGGCGCGGTGGCGGTCGTGGTCACCAGCCTGGACCGGGCCCGCGACCTGGCCCGGCCGCCGGCCGTGATCCGGGCCGCGGCCCAGGGCAGCGGCCCGGATCAGTTCACGATGACCAGCTACTACCGCGACGAGCTGGGCCTGCCCGAGATGGGCGTGGTGGCCCGGCAGCTCTGGTCGCAGGCCGGGACCGGCCCGGCCGAGGTGCGGGTAGCCGTGCTGTATGACCACTTCACCCCGTACGTGCTGCTCCAGCTCGAGGAGCTGGGCTTCTGCGGCCGGGGCGAGGCCCGGCACTTCATCGCTGACGGGGCCATCGAGCTGGACGGCCGGCTGCCGCTCAACCCGCACGGCGGCCAGCTCGGCGAGGCCTACATCCACGGGATGAATGGCATCGCCGAGGCCGTGCGCCAGGTCCGCGGCAGCTCGGTCAACCAGGTAGGCGGCGACGGCCCGGTGCTGGTCACCGCCGGGACCGGGGTGCCGACCAGCGGGCTGATCCTGGGCCCGGACTGACCGCGCCGGCCCGGCTCGGGCGCCCGGCTGGGCCCGGCTGGGCTCGGCCCGGCCCGGCCCAGGGTCGGCCCGGCCCGGCCCGGCCCGGCCCGGCCCGGCGGTAGGGTCGGGCTGGTGGATGCCGACTCCGCGGTGCGCCTCGCGTATCAGGTCAGCGGGCCGCCCGGCGCGCCGCCGATGGTGCTGCTGCATGGTCTGGGCGAGCGCGGGGCCAGCTGGGCCCCGGTACTGGACGCGCTCGCCGCGCGGTTCCGGGTCTACGCCCTGGACCTGCGCGGCCACGGGGACAGCGACTGGCCGGGAAGCTACTCGTTCGAGCTGATGGCCGGGGACGTGACCGGCCTGCTGGACCGGCTGGGCCTGGGCCCGGTCACGCTGATCGGGCACTCCATGGGCGGGGCGGTCGCCTACCGGGTGGCCATGAGCCGGCCGGACCTGGTCGGGCGGCTGATCGTCGAGGACGCGCCGCCCGCGCTGCGCCGGGAGCTGGTCATCCCCGAGCGCCCGGCCGGGCCGCTGGACTTCGACTGGCCCGCGGTGATAGCCATCCGCACCCAGCTCAGCCAGGGCGATCCGGCGGCCTGGGCCGGCCTGCGCTCGATCACCGCGCCGGCCCTGCTCATCGGCGGCGGCCCGGACAGCCATGTGCCCCAGGACAAGCTGACCGAGACGGCGGCGCTCATCCCGCGCTGCGACCTGGTGACGATCCCGGCCGGGCACTACGTGCACACCGCGCGCCCCGAGGAGTTCTGCGACGCGGTACTCGGCTGGCTGGCCGCCGCCTAACCCGGCTCAGCCGCTCCGGACCAGGCCGGGAGCTGCTGGAGGGACCAGGTGTTGCCGTCCGGGTCGGCGAAGGTGACGAACGAGCCCCAGGGCTGCACGTCCACCTCGCTGGCCGGTACCCCGTGGCCGAGCAGCTGCTGGCGGGCCGCCGCGACGTCGGCCACGACCATCTGCACGCCGCGCTGTGAGCCCGGCGGCATGTCGGTGATGCCGGTGCCCATGACCACCGAGCACGCCGATCCCGGCGGGGTCAGCTGCACGAAGCGCAGGGTCTCGCTCACCTGGTAGTCGTGGTCGGCGTTAAAGCCGACCTGGTCGACGTAGAACGCCTTGGCCCGGTCGACGTCGGTCACCGGGATGGCCACGAGCTCGATCTTCCAGTCCATGGCCCGACGCTACCGCGCGGGCCTGACAATCCCTTTGACATGGGCTCCCGGCCGGGCACGATGAGGGCCATGGAAGACGGGCAGCGAACCGCGAGCCAGTACGACGCGATGGGCGCCAGCTACGCCGCCCACAACTCCGCCGGCTCCTACAACGCCTACTACGAGCGGCCCGCGACGATCGGGCTGCTCGGCGAGGTCAGCGGCCGGCGGGTGCTCGAGGTCGGCTGCGGCGCGGGCCAGCTCACGGCCTGGCTGACCGAGCACGGCGCCACGGTCACGGCGTTCGACGTGAGCCCGGTGATGGCCGGGCTGGCCCGCGAGCGGGCGGGCGACCGGGCCGAGGTGCTGGTCGCCGACCTGAGCCGGCCGCTGTCGTTCGCGGCCAGCGGCGGCTACGACCTGGTGGTGGCCTCGCTGGCGCTGCACTACGTGCGCGACTGGGCCGCGGTGCTGGGCGAGTTCCGCCGGGTGCTCACCCCGGCCGGCGCGGTGGTCTTCTCCACCCACCACCCGACCATGGACTGGCCGGAGCACTCGCCGGAGGACTACTTCGCGATCCGGCAGATCACCGAGACCTGGGAGACCGAGTCGGGCGAGTTCGACGTCACCTTCTGGCGGCGCCCGCTGACCGCGATGACCGAGGCCATCGCGGCGGCCGGGTTCGTGATCGAGCGGCTCACCGAGCCCGAGCCCGCGGCCCGCCTGGCCGAGCTGGACCCGCGCGCCGACCGGATGATCCGCACCCAGCCGAGGTTCCTGTTCTTCCGCCTGCGTCCGGCGCCGCCGGAGTGGGGCCGGTGACCGGGCCGGTGCGGCCGGGTCCGTGGCCGGGCCGGAGGCTGGGTCCGTGGCCGACGACGCGGCCGATCCCTACCTCGACGGCACCTACCGCTGGTGGCAGCTGAGCCGGCCGTCGCCCGAGCTGGCCGCGGCGCAGGCAGACGGGTGGATCGGGCTGCCCGGCGTGGTGGTCGACCTGGGCTGCGGGCTCGGCTGGGAGCTGCGCTACCTGGTCGCCGCGGGCTGGACGGGGCTGGGCGTCGACCTGTCCGCGACCGCGCTGCGCGGCGCGGCGGCCATGCGCTACGCCGTCGGGCCTGACCGGCGGGTCGCGGCGGCCCGGGCCGACGTGCTCCGGCTGCCGGTCGGGGACGCGCGGGCCGACCTGCTGCTGGACCGGGGCTGCTTCCACTACCTGCCGCCGGGCGGCCGGGACGGTTATGCGGCCGAGGCGCGGCGGGTGCTGCGGCCGGGCGGCCGGTTCCTGCTGCGCGCCTGCCGCACCGCCGCCGGGGTCGCCAATGACCTGAGCGCGCCGGTCATCGAGCGGGTCTTCGCGGGCTGGTCCATCGAGTCGATCACGTCGCAGGACATCGTCTCCGACACCCGCCGCATGCCCAGCCTGACCGTCCGGCTGATCCGCCCGCAGCGGGATCCATGACCAGCGAAGCCCGCTAGCTGCTGCGCACCATGTAGCTTCGCGGGGAGTCGGCGGACACAATTGCGTGACGCACATGCATGCGGCGTTTCCGCGGAAACGCCTTCTGTCCAGGGCTGGTCGCCGGGCTGCGGGCCGGGCTAGTCGCCGGGGCCAGATCGCACGACCACCGGCAGGTGGGCGGGGCCACGCAGGTTGATGCGCCCGTTCCAGGTCACCTCGCCGTCCAGGGCCAGGCCGGGGCAGCGGGCCGTCATCCGGCCCAGCGCGATGGAGGCCTCCAGCCGGGCCAGCGACGCGCCCAGGCAGTGATGCGGCCCGGCGCCGAACGACACGTGCTGGCGGGCGTTCTCCCGGTCGAGCCGGAGCTCGGCCGCGTCCGCGCCCCAGAAGCGCTCATCCCGGTTGGCCGAGCCCAGGCTGGCCATCACGAACGCCCCGGCCGGGATGGCCACGCCGCCGACGGTCACCGGCTCCAGGGTGACTCGCCGGCTGGCCTGCACCGGGCTGTCGTAGCGCAGCAGCTCCTCGACGGCGTTGCCGACCAGGGCCGGGTCCTCGCGCAGCCGCGCGAGCTGGTCCGGGTGCCGCAGCAGGGCCAGGGTGCCGCCCGCGATGAGGTTGACCGTGGTCTCGTGCCCGGCGATGTACAGCAGCAGCGTCTGCGCGATCAGCTCATCGTCGTCCAGCACGTCGCCGTCGTCCTCGGCGTTGACCAGCGCCGTGAGCAGGTCATCGGCGGGGTTGGCCCGCTTCCAGGCGATCATCTCGGCCGCGATGGCGGTCAGCTCGGCGTCGGCCTCGGCGATCGCGGCCACCATCGCCGGGTCGGCCACCGGCTCCAGCGAGCGGACCAGCGTGCCGGTCAGCTGCCTGATCCGCTCGTGGTCGGCGGGCGGCGTGCCGAGCATCTCGGCGATGACCGCGAACGGCAGGGGGAAGGCCAGCGCGTCCACCAGGTCCACCTGGCCCGCGTCCCGCGCCGCGTCGAGCATGCCGTCGACCAGCTCGGTGATGCGCGGCGTCAGGGCCTGGACGGCGCGCGGGGTGAACGCCTTGGACACCAGCCGGCGCAGCCGGGTGTGGTCGGGCGGGTCCCGGTCGAGCATGGACAGCCCGGTGGTCCGCTCGGCGTCGGGGCCGTCGCCGTAGAGCTGGTCGCGCAGCTCCCGGAACGGGCCCTGCGCCACGTTGCGGTCCTCCACCGACATCCCGGCCCGCAGCAGCCAGGCCACGTCCTCGTAGCCGGTGAGCAGCCAGAAGCCCATCGGGTGCTGGTAGACCGGCGCGGCCGCGCGCAGCGCGGTGTACTGCGGGTAGGGGTCATCGGTGAAGCCGGGCGCGAACGGGTCGAAGTGGGGCGGGGGCAGGGTCTGGGTCATGGGCGGGCTCCTTCCGCCGCGACACGCATCCGCCGCGACACATATCCGCCGGACACATACACGGCGACTGTCACATACACAGCGTATGTCACTATACTCAGCGCATGCAGGAGGCCGTCAAGAGCCGCCGGGAGATGTACTCCGAGGCCACCAGGGCCGCGCTGCTGGACGAGGCCACGCGGCTGTTCACCGAGCGCGGGTACGCCGGCACCTCCCTGGAGGACGTGGCCTCCGCCAGCCAGGTGACCCGCGGCGCGGTGTACCACCACTTCGCGGGCAAGCAGGCGCTGTTCGAGGCGGTGCTCGACCGCCAGGAGACGCGGGCCATCGCCGAGATCACCGCCGCCGCGACCGCCGCCGACCCGTGGGAGGCGGCGCTGCTGGCCCTGGATGCGTTCCTGGACCAGTGCTGCGACCCGGTCTACGGCCGCCTGGTCTGGCTGGAGGGGCCTGCCGCGCTGGGCTGGCACCGCTGGCGGGAGTGCGAGGAGAAGTACGCCTTCGGCCTCGTCGAGCGCTTCGTCACCGCGCTGGTGGACCAGGGCTACCTGGCCGACCAGGCGGTGGGCAGCCTGGTCCGGTTCTCGTTCTGGATGCTGGGCGGGGCGGGGCTCGCGCTGGCCGAGGCCGCGGAGGCGGACCGGGCCCGGCTGCGCGAGGAGTGGCGGTACCTGATCCGCCGCACCATCACCGCGATGCGGATCAGGTGACGGCGGCGCCGATTAATTACGCCGCGGGCGCCCGTCCCTCCTGGTGACAACACGCGAGCACGAGGGAGCCGGCGATGCGGCCAGTTGTCCTGCAGGTCTTTGACTACTCCCTGGACGGGATCATCGGCGTGGGCGGCAGTGAGCTGTCCGAGTTCTGCCGCGCCCTGCCCGATGACCCGGCCTACGAAGCCTGGCTGATGAGCTCGCTGGAGAGCGCGGGCGTGCACATCATGGGCCGGGTCACCTACGAGGAAATGTCCCGGCACTTCCCGGTCGCCACCGCCGCCGATCACCAGGTCGCGGGCACGACCGCCGCCATCGCCGAGATCATGAACCGGACGCCCAAGGCGGTCTTCTCCCGCACGCTGACCACCGCGGACTGGCCCGAGACGACGATCATCAGCGGCGACACGGTCGACGGGCTGAACGCCCTGCGGGAGCAGGGCAGCGGCGTGATCCTGGCCCAGGGCGGGGCCCGCTTCGCCCAGTCGCTGGCCGCGCTGGACGTGGTCGATGAGTACCGGCTGTCGGTGGCGCCGTTCCTGGCCGGCAGCGGCCCGCGGCTGTTCACCGAGGAGAGCAAGGGACGCGCGCTGGAGCTGGTCTCCGCCGCGACGTACTCGGCCGGCGTGCAGACCCTGGTCTACCAGCGCCGCCGGTAGGCCGGCCGGGGAGCGGGAGCGGCTACAGGAAGAAGCTGGTGCCCACCGAGTTGGGGACGAACGCGTCCGGGAACCGGCCCGCCAGCGCGTGCTGGGCCCGCCAGCCCGTGCAGTGCGCCGGCACCAGCACGCCGGGGTCCAGCTCGGCCAGGTCGTCCAGCACCCGCGGGATCAGCGGCTCGAACAGCGGCCCGTTCAGGTGGAACCCGCCGACCAGCGCGTAGAGGGGCTGGTCGCCGGTCAGCCGGCGGGCGTAGCGCGCGATGTTGACCACCCCCGCGTGCCCGCAGCCGGTGATCACCACCAGCCCCTTGCCGGCCACCTGGAAGATCAGGGCCTGGTCGTCGAGCACCAGCGGGTCGGGCTGCCAGGCGCCGTCCAGCCAGGCCTGCTGGGGCGGGAAGCCGGGCTCGTAGCCGGTGACCCGCGGGACCTCGCCGGTCACCAGCACCGACCGGTCGAACAGGAAGCTGGGCTGCTGCTCCTCGATGATCTCGAAGCCCGCCCCGGTCAGCGCCGCGCGGCTGGTCGTCGGCAGCTCCAGCGGATCGCGGCCGGGGAGCTGGAGCCGGCGCTGCCGCCAGAAGTGCGGGTGGATCAGCACCGGCAGGCTGGTCCGGCCGAGCGTGCGGACCAGCCCGTCGATCCCGGCCGTGTGGTCGAAATGGCCGTGGCTGCACACGATGGCCTCGATGGAGCCCGGGTCGACGCCGAGGCGGCGCATGTTCTCGGTTACCCCGTCGGGGCTGGCGCCCGTGTCGAACAGGAACCGGTGCTCGCGCCCGCCCCTGGTCACGGTGACCAGCGCCGAGAACCCGTGCTCGGCGATCAGCGCGTCGGGCACCTGACCGCCGGTCATCGTCGTGGTCGGCCGCCACGGACCGCTGCCCATCCGGACCCGGCGCGCCGGCCCCAGGTCAGGCAGCAGCATGTCGGTGACGTTGTCCATCAGCGTGGTGATGACCACCGAGTCCACCGGCTCCAGGTCGATCCGGACGGCGGGCTCGAAGTCATGCCGCACGGTGGCGACCGGGCCGGCCGGGCTGTCGTCGCGGCACATGGCTCAGCCCGCCCAGCGAACCGGCCAGGGGCGGGCCTGGACCATCGAGCCCGCCGCTCGCCTGCCGTCCCGGTACCCGTGCAGCATCGTGCGGAAATCCTCCCGGACAGCACCTCGGCCTCGTTACCTGACCCCACCTGACCCCCTCGATCCCGGCGGCAGTTATCCGCCAGCCTACGGCCTCAGCCATTTCCGTAAAACCGGGCCTGCTTACCGACCGATATCCCCAGCAACGCTCAGTTATTAATCCGCATCCCCCCGTTCCGGGATAGCGCGAGCCATTCATGACGAGTTAATGTGCGTCCAGTGCGTGCTGGCAGCGGGGCCTTTGGGGGAGGCGCTTTGACATGCTGGAAAGCCTGGTAATCGCGGCGATCCTGGCGGCGCTCGGCTGCGTGGCGCTGACTCAGCTCACGCGACCCCGCGCTGCCGCTCAGGACCCCGCCCGCCCCGGCCGGGACCAGCTCAGCCCCAGCCAGCTCAGCCCCAGCCAGCTCAGCCCGGCCCGGTTCAGTCCCGCGCTGGTCAACCTCGCGGTGACCCGGTGCGCGCCCAGCGCCGCCGCGTACTACGCCACGATCCTGGACCTGGCCGCCCGCGGGTTCCTGGCCGTCCGCCCCGGTCGCGGCACCGGCGGCGGCCCCGGCACCCTGCACGTCAGCCTGGCCGAGCCGCCCGCGGGCGCGCCCGCCCTGGCCGGCTACGAGCGCCAGGTGCTGGCCGACATGCGGGCCCGGCTCGAGGACACCGGCGGCGCGCCGTTCGAGGCCGTGGCCGAGGCGTGCACCGTGGACGTGCACGGCACCTGGGCGCCGTTCGAGGCCGGGCTGCGGGCCGCGGCCGGGCGGCAGGGGATCTGCCTGCCGCTGCTGCCGGCCACCCGGCGCACCGCGCTGCGGGCCTGCGCGATCACCGCCGTGATCGGCCCCGCCGCCTTCATCGTCGACCGGCTCGCCCACCGGTCCGGGCTCGGCGAGCCCGGCTTCGCCGCCGCGGCCGCGGCCGTGCTGTTCTGGGTCGCGCTGGGCTGGCTGTCCCGGCAGGACCGGCTGACGGCGGCCGGCGCGGCCCTGGCCGCCCGCACCAGGCGCGACCGGTCGGCCCTGGCCGCCTCGGCCGCGAGCTGGGACGACCCGGCCCCGCGGACCCTGCGCCAGCGGGCGCTGGCCGTCGCGGCCGGGGTGCCGGAGGCAGTGCCGGGAGCACGGCAGCCCGCCGCGTGGCGGCGCCGCCGGATGCGCAGCGGCGCCCGGCGCCCGGACGGCAAGCAGCGCCCGACCGAGGTCTGGTCCTCGTTCTCCGGCAGCTGGCGGCTGGTCCGGATCGAGTCGGGGGAGCGGCTCGGCATGGCCAGCGGCTTCGCGCTGCTCGGCGGGGCCGCGTGGCTCGGGCTGATCAGCTACGCCGTCTCCATCCCCGGCGGCACCGGGCCGCTGCCGGCCATCCTGGCCGGCGGGGCGGTGCTGACGGCCGGACTGGGCGTGCGCCGGATCATCATGATGGCGGCGATCCCGCGGAGGGCCTCCTTCGAGGGCCAGGTCATCGCCCGCTGGCACGAGGAGAGCGAGTCCGAGAACACCTCGAGCACGGTGTCCTATATCGCCGTGGACGACGGCCAGCGCGCCTGGACGTTCACCGGGACGGAACTGTTCAGCCGGGTGGCCCTGGGTGACCTGGCCACGGTGACGGTGAACCCGCGCTCGCGCACGCTCATCGAGCTGACCGTCACCGGCCGCCCCCGCGCCGACGCCGTGACCGGGCGCGAGCCGGGGGCCGGCTGGCCCGCCATCGACGCCGACGCCGACCCCGACGCCGCCCCCGAGACGGACCCTGAGTCCGAGACCGGAACCGGAACCGAGGCCCGCGACCAGCCGCCCGCTGCTCACCCCGCCGCTGCTCAGTCTGGCCGAGGTGACCAGCGTGCTGGGCCCGGTGCTGCGCAGCACCGCGATTCCCAGCCCCGGCGGCCGCGGCGTCATCCACCAGGGCGGCGGCGGCACGCTGAGCGTGGTCGCCGCGCGCGGCGCCGTCGCCGACCTCAACCTCAGGCTCGGCCGGCGCGGCACGCCGCTGCCCGGCATCGGCGACGAGGCCTGGCTGCTGAGCCGGGGCCGCTGCGTGATCGTGCGGGTCGGGGCCCAGGTGGCCAAGGTCACCGTCAGCGGCCGCGGCGCGGCTCAGGCCCCGGCCCCGGCCCCGCTCGACCGCCTGGCGGCGGCCATCGCCGCCCGGCTGGCCGAGCAGGACACCAGGGACCCGGCGCCGCATCCGCTCCGCTAGCCCGCGACGCCCCGGCCAGCCCCGCTCGGTACGCGGGGTAGGCCGGGGTACGCGGGGCTACGCGTCGCGGCCGCGGAACGTGATGAACCCGCCGATCAGGGCCACCGCCGCGTAGCCCGCCAGCACCGCGAACCCGCCCCAGGCCGAGAACATCGGCGCCCCGTCGGTCGACGCCTTCACCGCCCAGACCTGGCTCCCGGCCAGCGCCGGTATCCACTTGTCCACGTCGTCCTGCCAGGACTGCGGCAGGAACTGGACCAGCACCGTGAGCACGAACAGCAGGCCGATCGAGGCGGTGATCGCGCCCGCGGTGTGCCGCAGCATCATCCCGATCCCGAACGACAGCAGCCCGCACGCGGTCAGGAACAGCGCGCCGCCGATCACCGCGCGCAGCACGCCCGGCTGCCCGAGCGAGGCGTTGATGTGGTCGCTCGACATGATCGCCTGGCCCAGGAAGAACGAGGCGAAGCTGGTAATCAGCCCGATGACGAGCGCGACCAGGCCGAACACCAGCGCCTTGGCCGCGAACACCACCCCGCGGCGCGGCATCGCCGTCAGCGAGGTGCGGATCATCCCGGTCGAGTACTCCGAGGTGATCGCCAGCGCGCCCAGCACCGCGATGATGAGCTGGCCCAGGTACAGGCCGCCCAGGCTGTGCATGGTGGCGTCGAATCCCGGGCCGTGCTCGCCGCCGCCGCGCGTGGCGCCGAAGCTGGCCAGCGCCCCGAACCCGACCGTGACCACGATCAGGGCCAGCAGCGTCCACCAGGTCGAGCGCGTCGAGCGGATCTTGGTGAACTCCGAGGCCAGGGTGCCGCGCAGGCCGGCCTGGCCCGCGGGCGCGGGCATCGCGGCCGGGCGGGCCACCTCAGCTGTGCTGGCTGCCATGTCAGACCCCGCCTCCCGTGAGTACCCGCTCGTCCTGGCCGCCGGCCGTGCCGTCCGGCGGCAGGGCGCCGGCCCGGAACTCCACCGCCGCGCCCGTCAGCTCCATGAACGCCTCCTCCAGCGAGGCCTGGGCCGAGGCCAGCTCGTGCAGCCGCACGCCGTTGTCGTAGGCCAGGTCGCCGACCCGCGCGGTGTCCAGTCCGGTGACCGTCAGCCGCCCGTCCCCGTCGTCGCGCACCGTGCCGCCCGCCGCCGTCACCACCTTGGCCAGTTCCTGGCCGTGCGGGGTGCGCACCCGCACCGACTGCCGCGAGTTGCGCTCGATGAACTCCGCCACCGTGCAGTCGGCGATGAGCTTGCCGCGGCCGATCACGATCAGGTGGTCGGCCGTGTTCTCCATCTCCGACATCAGGTGGCTGGACACGAACACCGTGCGGCCCTGGGCGGCCAGGTGCTTCATCAGGTTGCGGATCCACAGGATGCCCTCGGGATCCAGCCCGTTGACCGGCTCGTCGAACATCAGGATGGCCGGGTCGCCCAGCAGCGCCCCCGCGATGCCCAGCCGCTGGCCCATGCCCAGCGAGAAGCCGCGCGACCGCTTGCGGGCCACGTCCGCCAGGCCGACCAGCTCCAGCACCTCGCCGACCCGGCGCCGGGGCAGGTTGTTGGTCTGGGCCAGGCACAGCAGGTGGTTGTAGGCGCTGCGGCCGCCGTGCACCGCCTTGGCGTCCAGCAGCGCGCCGACCTCCCGCATCGGGTAGGCCAGCCGCCCGAATGGCCTCTTGTTAATCGTAACCGTGCCTCCCGTCGGCCGGTCCAGGCCGAGGATCAGCCGCATGGTCGTGGTCTTGCCCGCCCCGTTCGGGCCGAGAAACCCGGTTATCCGCCCCGGCTCCACCGTGAACGACAGGTCGTCCACCGCGGTGGTGGTGCCGTAGCGCTTGGTGAGGCCTCGTGCCTCGATCATCGGCTAACTTCCCCTTTCGGTAAATTCTCATTGGCCGCAACAATGGTTGTCCGGCCTGGCTGTCCCGCGTCCGCCCGTCGGGCTACAGCTCCCGTCGCCCGAAGCTGATCACCCCCGCGCCCAGCACGAGCACGAACCACACGCCCGCCCAGGCCAGGTAGCCCGCCGACGGCGCGGTCGCGGCGAAGAACGGGTCACCCTGGTCGCCCTGGGTCGCCACCTGCTGGAGCACGTAGGCGGGTGGTTCCAGGTAGTAGATGGCCGCGTGCCACAGGCCGTCGGTCGGCACCACGTACGCGGCGACCTTGCTGGCCGTCTCCAGCGCGGAGATGTGGAACTGGCTGCCCAGCGCCCCGACGACGCCCGGCCAGCCAGGCGATGCCGAACAGCGCCACGCCGATCACCCCCGCGGCCAGCGTGGCCAGCCGGGTGCTGAGCAGCAGCACCAGCGTCAGCAGCACCGCGCCCTCGGCGAACAGGAACGCGGCCGCCGGGATCGGGTCGGGCGGCAGGTAGCCGCTGGACCAGTCCACCACCGCGTACTCCAGCCCGCCGACCACGGCCGTGTACCCGGCCAGCAGCGCGGCCAGCCCCAGCCACTTGCCCAGCAGGATCTCGCCGCGGCGGACCGGGCGGGCCACCATGGCGTGCAGCACCCCCGAGTCGATCTCGCTGGAGACCGCGGGCGAGGCGATGGCCGAGGCGCTCAGCGCGACGACGAAGCTGAACATGAACATGAACAGGATGTAGGCGGTGGGCAGCGCGAGCGAGACCTCGCCGGAGGTCATCTGGGTCCGGTGGCTGATCCGGTAGAAGCCCCAGGCGCTCAGGCCGACCACGGCCACGGTGATGACCAGGAAGGCCAGCACCAGCTTCCGCCGCAGGGCTTCCTTCATGGTCAGCGCGGCGATGGTCAGCGCCGGGCTGACCGAGCCGCGGCTGACGGCGGTCATGCTCACTGTGCCCCCAGGAGCTCGAGGAAGCGCTCTTCCAGGCTCTGCTGCTGCGGCACCACGGCCTCGACCCGGCCGCCCAGCCCCACGATCGACGCGACCAGGTCGGGGACCTGGCCGGCCTCGATGCCCTCGACCAGCAGCCAGTCCCGGTCCTGGGTCCAGCACCCGAAGCGGTCCAGCGGCTGCCACCACCGCCCGGCCAGCCCGCTGATCCGCAGCCGCACGCTGGTCAGCCGCCCGACCAGCTCGGCCATGGTGCCGCTGGCCACCGCCCGGCCCTTGTCGATCACCGTCACCCGGTCGCAGACCTGCTCGGCCTCCTCCAGCAGGTGGGTGTTCAGGAACACCGTGGCGCCGCGGTCGCGCAGTCCGCGGATGATCACCCGCACGTCGTGCCGGCCGACCGGGTCCAGGGCGCTGGTCGGCTCGTCCAGCACCACCAGCGCCGGCTCGCCGAGCAGGGCCACGCCCAGTCCCAGCCTTTGTTGCATACCTTTCGAGAACGTCCCGACCCGGTCGTCTCCGCGGTCGGCCAGGCCCACCGTGCGCAGCGCGCCGTCGACCTCGTCCCGCCAGCGCGGCCGGGCCAGCCGCATCAGCCGGCAGTGCAGCACCAGCACCTCGCGGGCGGTCAGCCAGCTCTGGTAGCGGAACAGCTCGGGCAGGTAGCCGATGCGCCGCCGGGTCTCCCGGTCGCCGGCCGGGGCGCCCAGCACCATGGCCTCCCCGCCGGTCGGCCGGACCAGCCCGAGCAGCAGCTTGACGGCCGTGGTCTTGCCCGCCCCGTTCGGGCCCAGGAAGCCGAACACCTCGCCCCGCCGCACCGTCATCGACAGCCCGTCAAGCGCCACGGTCTCCCGGTAGCACTTGCGCAGCTCGATGGCGTGCACGGCGGGGGAGGCCCGGCCGGCGCTGGCCGGTGCCGTTCCCGCCTCGCCCCCCTCGCCCGCCGGTGCGGCGGGCGAGGGCGGCGAGGCCGGGGCGGCCTCCTGGTCAGCCGATCTGGCGGGCGACATTCAGGATGTCCTGTGAGTCGAGCAGGCCGGCCACGACGTGCACGGTGCCGTCGTGGCTCTCCCAGATCACCGCGGACGCGGCGCCCGAGGCGCGCTGAGCAGCACCGCCGGCGCGCCGGCGACGCGCAGGTGCGTGGCCGTGGCGCCGGGCGGGACCGGGACCGGCAGCACCGAGCCCAGGTTGCCCAGCAGCCGGACCTGGCGGACCAGGTCGGCCGGGATGCCGGGCCGGGTCAGCAGGTAGTTCTCCAGCTGGCTGGTGGTGGCGCCGGTTGAGGTGGCCACCGGCCGCCGCATGGTCAGGATGCCCAGCGTGGGCACCCTGGTGCCGGCGACCTGGCCGCCGTACTGCACCATCATGGCCGGGCCGGCGGTCACCGCCAGCGAGGTCCCGCCGACCGGGGCGGCGACGCTCTTGCTGAAGCTGATCGTGGCCGTGGCCTGCGGCTGCACGAACACGCCGGTGGGCGCGCCGACCCCGGCGGGCAGCCGCGCGGGCGCGGTGAACGCCAGGTGGGTCCGCGCCGTGGCCTGGGCCACCGACGCGACCGGGCCGGCCCGGCCGGACGAGGACCAGTGCAGCGCGCCGAACCGCAGCTGCTGCGAGCCGCCCCCTGGCGACAGGTGGCCGGCCTCGCTGCCGAGGCCCAGCACGCTTGAGATGGCCTTCAGGTCACCGGCGTTCACCTGGACCGGGGCGACCTTGGTCGGCGCGAAGACCGTGGTCAGCGTGGCCGCCGCGGCCACCCCGCCGGCCACCAGCACGGCCGCCACCGCCACCCCGGTGGCGGCGGGGACGTTCACCACCGGCCGCGGGAAGCGCGGCACCCCGCTGCCTCGGGCCGGGCGGCGCGCGGCGGGCTCCAGTTCCAGCTGGCGCTGCAGCTGCGCCCAGGCCGCGTCGGTGTCCTCGGCGGGCGGCGGCGTGGCCAGCAGCCGGGACGCCAGCGCGGCGTCCTCGGCGATCTGACCGCTGCTGGCCCGGCAGCGGCCGCACGTCTCCAGGTGGCGCCCGGCGGCATCGGGGACCGCGAACGGCTCCTCCTGCCGTCGCCGCAGCACCCCGTCAGATACGTGTCGCATCGTTCAGCTCCTTGCGTAGCGCGGACTCGGCCCGGCGGAGCATCGTTCCGACGTGCCCGACATTGACGTTCATGGCCTCGGCTACCTCGGCGTAGCTGAGGCCACTGTGACGGAGCACGAGAACGGTCGCCGACCGGCGCGGCAGCCGCCGCAGCGCCTCCCGGACCTCGGCGCGGCACTCGGAGTCGAGCGCCGCCTCCTCCGGCCCGGCGGGCGGCACGTCGATGCCGCTGAGCACCTGGCGCTGCCCGCGCCGGCGCTCGCCCCGGATCGCGTTCAGCCCGGCGTGCGCGGCGGCCACCCGGACCCAGGCGGCCGCGTGCTGGGCCGCCTCCGGGTCCGGGAACCGCCGCAGCGCGGCGATGAACACGTCCTGGGCCACATCCTGCGCGGTGGCCGCGTCGCCCACGACACCGCGGGCGATCCGGACCACGGCCGGATAGTGCTCGCGGAAGAAGCGCTCGAACGCGGCCACGGCGGTACCGGGCGGCCGGGCCGTCGCACTGGTCATGACTCTGGCTTCCATCCTCACCCCGCTATCTGTCTCCACCCGGTAAGCACCGCCGCGGCTTCTAATGTGACGCCTCAGGGGGCCTGATCGCGTCAGCCGCAGCGGTGATCTCCGCCTAGCCCGTGAGGATGAGGGCGGGTACCGGGCCTAGCTCGCTGGAGCGGGGGTGGCGGCCAGCGCCGCGATCTGGGCGTGGGTGGCGAACCACGGGCGGCCGCGGTCCAGCATCGCGGTGACCACCCGCTCCAGCATCCGGACCAGGTAGCCGCGGCCGATGGCCTCCGGGTGCATGGTCAGGGTGAGCACCCGCCCCTCCTGGCGGGCCGACTCGTACTCGTCCAGCCAGATCCGCTCCACCGCCGCCGGGTCGGCCAGCAGGCCGCCGTGGTAGGGCGTGTAGCCGAAGTAGGGCCAGTCGCACAGACTCCAGTGCCCCGGCAGCTCCAGCAGCGGCTGCCCGCCGCTGCTGACCCAGTACGGCCGGTCGTCGGCCATCAGGCTGGACTCGTAGGAGAAGCCCAGCTCGGCCAGCAGGTCCAGGGTGGGCGGGGTCAGCTCCCAGCCCGGCGACCGGTAGCCCCCCGGCCGGACCCCGGCCCGGTCCAGCGCGACCAGCCCCTCCTCCAGCTCGGCTCGCTGCGCGGCGGCGTCCAGCCCGTCGGTGCCCCGGTGCAGGTATCCGTGATGGGCGACCTCGTGACCGCCGGCCAGGATCGCGGCCACCGCGCCGGGGTGCTGGTCGGCGGTGTGCCCCGGCACGTAGAAGGTGGCCGGCAGGCCCAGCCCGGCCAGCAGCTCCAGGATCCGGCCCAGGCCTCGCTCGGGCCCGAACCGGCCCTGGGACAGCATCGACAGCCGCCGGGTGTACTCCGGGCCCTCGCTCAGCCAGGGCGCCTGGCCGTCCACGTCAAACGTCAGCGCCACCGCCACCTCGGCGCCGCCCGGCCAGCCGGGGAAGACCGCCGTCGCATTCACCATGTATTCATCCCCTCGCGTCGTCGCGTCGCACGCGGCCTGCGGCCGGTCGTGAAACCCTGGCCCATAGCATGCCTGCCGACGGCGGAAGGGGCATCTCCCGATGCGTGATCACCCGGGTGCCGCGGTTCTGGCTGGCCGTGCCGTGGCGGGCCGGGCCCTGGCTAGGGGTGTCCTGGCCAGCACCGTCGTCGCGGCGATCATGGCCTGCGGCCTGGCCGCCTGCGGCGCCCCGGCTCTGCCCCGCACCCCGGGCAACGTCGCGATCTGCGCCGCGCTGGCCAGGGCGCTGCACAGCAAGGCAGGCCTGGCCGAGCTCACCGGCCTGACGTTCGAGTCGAATGAGCCGGTCACGCACCGGCTGCGCCAGGAGATCGCCGTCTACATCGCCAGCTTCGCCCCCGGCGGCGACCTGAGCAGCGGCCAGCAGGCCGCCAGCGCGGCCGAGCACGACTGCCGCTCGATGTCGTCATGATCACCGGGAGGAGCGGGCGTGAGTGACGCGGTGCGGACGGCTGACCGGGTGATCGCCGTGCTCGGCGCGCAGGCCTACATCCGCAGTCAGTGGCCGGCCGCCGAGCGGGTGTGGGGTGACCACGAGCAGGTGCCGGTGCCCGACGATCTCGACGGCGTGTGGCGCGAGCCGGGCGGCGCCGAGGACGGCGGCGACCGCTGGCTCGCGGTGACGGCCACCGCGGGCGAGTACGGGCCGGCCGAGCGCGCCCGGGACTGGGGCCAGCGCGTGCTGGCCGGGACCAGGGACTACCTGCGGTTCGCGGCGGCGCGGCTGCGCGAGCACGGGCACCCGGAGCTGGCCGGCGCGCTGGAGCGGGAGATGTACGCGGGCCGCCTGGTCTACCTGCTGCTGGCCACCAGCATCGAGAACGGCCAGGCCGCCGAGGTGACCGCGCGCCAGTACGACATCTGCGACGCGGCCGTGGTGACCAGCCTGCTGGAGGCGGTGCGGGACCGCGACCCGGCCGAGGTCGAGCGGCTGCGCCAGCCGCTGGGCCCCGGCGCGGCCCGTGCGCTGGCCGAGGCGTACTGGACCCTGGGCGGCTGGCCCGAGAAGGCGCTGCTGGTCCGGGTCCTCGGCGACGCCCGGCAGGCCGGCGATCCGCGGCTGGCCGCCGCCTTCGCGGACGTGCTGGCCATCCCGGACGTGGTGCCCGGCGCCGAGCAGCTGACCGACACCGCCAGGGAGGCCCGGACGGTGGCGCTGACCCGGCTGGCCGGCGACACCGACCCGGAGCACTTCGTGGCGCTGTACGAGGACGAGGCCGCCCAGGCCGAGGCGATCGCCCGGTATCGCGCTGCTCAGCGCGGCTAGCTCTCCGGCGCCCCGGCGGCGGGCTCGGCCGGCGCGGCTGCCTGCGCGCCGAATAGCTGGGCGTAGTCGTAGGCGGCCTCGGGCTGCGCGCGCACCTTGGCGTCGATCATCCTGGCGTCGTCGCCGATGAGGATCCGCCAGGACCCGGACCGCACCCCGTCGAGGATGATGGTCGCCGCCTCGGCCGCGCTGACCGGCGCCTTGTCCCGGAAGTCGGCGTTCGCCCGCACCAGCATCTGGCGCAGCTCACTGGCCGGCGCGCTCCCCGGCGGACGCGTCCCCGGCCAGCAGGCCGGCCTGGATCAGCCGGGTCTGCACCTCGCGGGGGATCAGCTCTTCCACCTGGGCGTCGCTCATCTGCCCGGGCTCGGGCAGGCCCCTGGCCCGCAGGCTGTTCGCGACGATGTCCGTGCCCACGTGGCCGGGCATCACGACGGCGACCCGGACATGGGGCGCGTGCGTGCGCAGGTCCTCGATCAGCGCCTCGGAGAAGCCGCGCACCGCGAACTTGGCCGTGCTGTAGGCGGTCTGCGGCACGCCGGGGCCCAGCGACGCCCAGATGCCGTTCACGCTGCTGGTGTTGACCAGGACGCCCTCGTCGCTCGCGATGAGCAGCGGCAGGAACGCGCGGGCGCAGTAGTACACGCCCCACCAGTCCACGGCGAAGGTGCGCTCCCACACCTCCCGTCGGCCGGCGATGAAGCTCTCGCCGCCGCCCATGCCCGCGTTGCTGAACACCAGGTCGACGTGATCGGCGTCGTGCTCGGCCAGCAGCTCGTCGCGGAAGCGCAGGACCTGCGCCTCATCGGCGACGTCGCAGGCATGTCCGGTGACCTTGACGCCGGGCGGGGCGGCGGCCCACGAGGTGGCCGCGGTCACCGTGACGGCCTCCGCGTTCAGGTCGCAGGTCGCGACCGAGCAGCCCTGGGCGGCCAGCTGCCGGACCAGCTCGCGGCCCATGCCCGAGCCACCGCCGGTCACGACCGCGAGCTTGCCCGTGAAGGTATCCACCGCCTGATGCTTACTTGCTGTGCCACTGCGCGTCAACGATCCAGGGCGCCTGCCACTCGACGACCCGGTGGCTGGCGTGGTTGATCTCCGCGGCGGCCTGGCGGATCTGGTGCCACGCGGCCCGGAGCCGGCCGTGGCCGGCGCTGGCCTTGTGCGTCGTGGTGGTCAGTGGTGCCTGGCGGGTCAGCTGTGCGGACATTGCCTTGTCCTATCTCCTCGGAACGGGCCGCTTTCCCGGCCCCGCAGCCCTAGGTTCGCCCGCCGGGGCCGGTCCGTGGCAGGGGTCGGCCGGCCCCTCTTCCCCGTGGTCAGCCTGTGGGTGGAATCACCCACAGGCGTCAGACCAGGCCGGTACTGAGGGCCAGGCGGGTGAGGTCGGCGCGGCGCCGGCACCCGGTCTTGTCGCGGATGCGGTCCAGGTGCGAGCTGACCGTGCGCACGCTGATGTAGAGCTGAGCCGCGATCTGCGCGTCGGTGTGCCCCCGGGCCACCAGGGTCACCAGCTCCCGTTCCCGCGGGCTGAGCCCGGGCGGGCCCGCCGCCGTGGCCTCGGGCGGCGGGCCGGGGGCCGTCAGCATCAGGGCGTACTCGGCCGCCGTGGCCTGGCTCATCACCTGGCCGCGTTCCTGCGCCGCCCGGGCGTGATCGGGCCCGAGGGCCCGCCGGGCCTCGGCCAGGGGCTCCTGCCGCTGCAGCCAGCCCTCGGGCTTGTCCGGGTGGGCCGGGGCGGTGAACCCGTTGCTGCCCTGGACCGCGACCACCGCGGCCCAGATCGTGACGGCCTCGGTCATCCGCCCGGTCATGAAGCACAGGTAGCCGCAGCAGTCCAGGTCGTCGATGAGCCGCGCCCGCACGCCGGTCTGCAGCGCGGTCTGGAGCGCCTCCCGCAGGTGGGCCGCGGCGGTCTCGAACCGGCCGGCATTCAGGTCGAGGACCACCATCTTCTCCAGCAAGTTGCCCAGGCTCCACAGGTCGCCGGCGTCACGCGCGCCGGTCAGCGCCGCCGTGCACACCCGCTCGGCCGCGGCCGCCTCGTCGGCCTCGATCAGCACCGTGGTCAGGACGTGGCCGCACACCCGGGGCATCGCGCCGTGCCGGTCGGCCAGGATCTGCTCCGCCTGCCCGGCCAGCTGCACGGCGCCGACGCGGTCGTCGGCCACGCAGGCGATCAGGCCCAGGACGGCCAGGGCCAGCGCCTCGGACATCGGGTGATCGCCCTCGCGGGCCAGGGCCAGGAACCGGCGGGCCTCCTGTGCCGCCTCGCCCAGCCGGCCCGTGGTCAGCAGCGTCACCGACCGGCCGCTCAGGCACCTGGCCTGCAGCGGGAACGACCCGCCGTCCCCGATGGCGTCGCGGACCGCGGTGAAGTGACGCAGCGCCGCGGCCGGATCGGTCGCATCCAGCGACACCTGGCCGAGCCAGGCGTGCGCGACGCACCAGGGCTCGCTCCCGGCCTCCGCGCGGCCGACGGCCTCCCGCAGCAGCGGCGCCTGAGCCGCCAGCCGGCCCCGGACCTGCCACCACCAGGCCAGCGCGGCGGTCAGCGCCGGGGCCACGGCGCTGTCGTGCTCCCGGGCCCAGCCCAGCGCCTGGCGCAGGGTGGCCTCCTCGGCGTCCAGCCACCGGGCCGCCGCCGCCTCGTCGGCGCCGGTCGCCAGCCCGGCTGCCGCGTCCTGCGCCATCTGCAGCGCGTACCCGGCCAGCGCCGCCGCGACGGTGTCGCTCTCGCCGGTCTCGGCCAGCAGGCCCGCGCCGTAGGCGCGCAGCGTCTCCAGCATCACGTACCGGGCCCGGCCATCCGGACCGGTCCGCGGCGGGACCACCAGCGAGCAGTCGACCAGGCGGAGCACCGCCGGCCGGAGCCGGCCCCCGCGACCGCCTCGGCCCCCTCCAGCGTGAACGGCCCGGGGATCGCCGCCAGCGCGCGGAACACTCGCCGCTCGCGCTCGTCCAGCAGCCGGTAGCTCCACTCGACGGTGGCCGCCAGCGATCGCTGCCGGCTGGCCGCGAGCCGGTCCCCCTCCAGCAGGGCGAACCGGTCGTCGATCCGGTCCAATAGCTGCGCCACGCCCAGCGCCTCGACCCGCGCCGCGGCCAGCTCGATGGCCAGCGGCATCCCGTCCAGCCGGGCCACCAGACGGGCCACCGCCGGCGCGGTCTGCTCGTCCAGCGCGAAGCTCGCGTCGGCCTGGCGGGCCCGGTCCGCGAACAGCGCCACCGCCTCCGACCCGCCGGGACTGGCCGGACTGTCTGGGTCGGGCAGGGTCAGCGGCGCCAGCCGGTACCGGGACTCCCCGGCGATCCGCAGCGGCTCGCGGCTGGTGGCCAGCACCCGCACGTCGTCCGCGCCGAGCAGCAGCCCGCGGGCCAGCTCCGCCGCCGCGTCGATCACGTGCTCGCAGTTGTCCAGCACCAGCAGCAGCTGCCGCCGGGCCAGGGCCAGCGCCAGTGCGTCGGCCGCGCCCGACGGGGGCAGGTCGCGGATGCCCAGCGCCGCCGCCACCGCGGCCGCCACGTGGGCCGGGTCGCGCACCGCGGCCAGCTCGGCCAGCCACACGCCGTCGGCGAACCGCCGCGCGACCTGCCGGGCGACCTCGCCGGCCAGCCGCGTCTTCCCGGCCCCGCCGGGCCCGGTCAGCGTCACCAGCCGGAACTGACCCAGCTGGGCGGCGATCTCGTCCACCACCCCGGCCCGGCCCACGAAGCTGGTCAGCGCGGCCGCAAACCCGTGCCTGCTGCCCGCCTCGGTCACCGCCGGCCGCTCCACAGCGGCCACCCTAACCGCGGGGCCGACCGCCGGCCAGGTCCAGGGCGGCCAGGTAGCCGAAGGTCATCGCGGGGCCGATGGTGGCCCCGGCGCCGGCGTAGCTGCGGCCCATCACCGCGGCGCTGGTGTTGCCCGCCGCGTACAGGCCGCCGATGGCGGTGCCGTCCGGGCGCAGCACCCGGGCCCGCTCGTCGGTGCGCAGCCCGCCCTTGGTGCCCAGGTCGCCGGGGACGATCTTGATGGCGTAGAACGGCGGCCGGGCCAGCGGGGCCAGGCACGGGTTGGGCCGGCAGCGCGGGTCGGAGTAGTAGCGGTCGTAGGCCGAGTCGCCGCGGCCGAAGTCCTCGTCCCGGCCCGCCTCGGCGAACTCGTTGAACCTGGTCACCGTCTTGGCCAGCCCGGCCGGGTCCAGGCCCGCCTGAGCGGCCAGCTCGGCGACGGCGGGCGCCTGGAACACCGCGCCGGCCTTGTACCAGCGGCGCGGCAGCGGCCGGCCCGGCGGCAGCCCGGCGAACACGTAGCGGTCCCGGTAGCGCTGGTCGGTGATCAGCCACGCCGGGATGTGCGGGGAGCCCGCCCGGTGCCCCTCGTACATGGCGTGCACGGCGTCCACGTAGGGCGCGGACTCGTTCACGAACCGCTGGCCCGCCCCGTTGACCAGCAGGCAGCCCGGCAGGCTGCGCTCGGCCAGGCAGAAGTACGGCCCGTGGCCCAGCGGGATGGACGGGCCCCACCAGGCGTCGTCCATGAGGTCGAGCGCGGCGCCGGCCGCCTCGCCGGCGGTGATGGCGTCGCCGGTGTTGCCCGCCGACCCGGTGGTCCACTCGGTACCGATGGGGGCGCGCTGATAGCGCTGCCGCAGCTGCTCGTTGCGCTCGAAGCCGCCCGCGGCCAGGATCACGCCGCGCGCCGCCGCGATGAGCGCGGGCCGCCCGGCCCGGGTCACCCGCACCCCGGTGACCCGGCCGCCGCCCAGCTCCGCGCCGTCCAGCTCCCCGCCGTCCGGCATCCGCCGCCGTCCAGCTCGAGGCCGGTCATCGGGGTGTCCAGCCAGACCGGCACCTTGGCGGCCAGCAGCCCGGCCCGCAGGCCGGCCGCCAGGGCCTGGCCCATGCTCAGCGTGTGCTGGCCCAGCAGCCGGGTCCGGGCCAGCCGGCCGCCACCTTGGCCGAGGCCAGCATGGCCCGCGGGTGCCGCGGGCCCAGGGCCAGCCAGCGGTAGTCGGCCTGGGTGATGGTCAGTCCCGGCGGCGTGGGCAGGTAAGGCGGACTGAGGTGGTCCAGCTCGGCGCCGAGTACCCGCCGCCCGTCCAGCGGCCGGGGCTCGATGCTGCGCCCGGCGGCGAGCCCGCCGGGGGCCTCGGGATAGTAGTCCGCGTAGCCGGGCACCCAGGCGAAGTCGATCGGGGCCAGGGCCCGCACCAGCTCGAGCATGGCCGGGCCGTGCTCCAGCAGCGCCCGCTGGCGGGCCGCCGGCACCTCGTCGCCGACCACGTGAGCCAGGTAGTCACGGGCCTGCTCGGGGGTGTCGCGCACGCCGGCCCGGCGCAGCACGGCGTTGTTCGGCGCCCAGATGCCGCCGCCGGAGCGGGCCGTGGAGCCGCCGAAGGTGCCGGTCTTCTCCAGCACCACCACGCGCAGGCCGTGGTGGGCGGCGGTGAGCGCGGCGGTCATGCCGGCCGCGCCGCTGCCCACCACGACCACGTCGAACTCGGCCTCGGGGTCCCGCGCGGCGCCGGCCGTTGTCATGGCCACCTCCCGCTGCCCATACTAGAACACGTTGCAGTTTTGGCCGAGAGCCGCCGTGGCTCGCCGGGCCCGATGCTGATAACAGCAAGAAGCGCCGCCGGCGAGTCGGCGGTCGAGGGCGGAGGCGCGGTGCCGGCGGAGCGGCAGGCCACGAACGGCTGGGACGTCGAGGCCGACGTGGTGGTGATCGGCTTCGGGGCCGCGGGCGCCTGCGCGGCGCTGGAGGCCGCCGCCGCGGGCGCCGAGGTGCTGATCATTGACCGGTTCGGCGGCGGCGGCGCCACGGCCCTGTCCGGCGGCGTCGTCTACGCCGGCGGCGGCACCCCGCAGCAGCGCGCGGCCGGGGTGACCGACACGCCGCAGGCCATGTTCGACTACCTGAGCACCGAGACCGGGGACGTGGTGTCACCGGCCACGCTGCGCGAGTTCTGCGACGGCAGCCCGGCCATGCTGGCCTGGCTGGAGGGCCACGGCGTGCCGTTCGAGGGCAGCCTGTGCCCGGACAAGACTTCCTATCCCACCAACCGGCACTACCTGTACTACTCCGGCAGCGAGCTGTCGGCCCGCGCCGCCGCCCCGCCCGCGCCGCGCGGGCACCGGACCAGGGGCCGGGGCACCTCGGGCGGCCTGCTGTACGCGCGGCTGGCCCGCGCCGTGCGGGCCTCCGGCAGCCGGGTGCTGGCCCAGACCACCGCCGCGGCGCTGGTCACCGGCGACGACGGCCGCGTCACGGGCGTCGAGTGCGCGACCCTGGCCACCGCCCCGGCCTGGGCCCGTATCGCGCACCGGGTGCTGCACCGCTGGTCGGCCAAGCCCTACCTGTACGCGCCCAGGCTGGGCCGCCTCCTGCACCGCCCGGTGGCCGGGCTGGAGCGCCGGCATGGCCGGCCGCTGCGGGCCGGCGCCCGCCGCGGCGTGGTGATCGCGGCCGGCGGGTTTGCGGCCAGCCGGGCGATGATGCGCGAGCACGCCCCGGCCGGCCGGGGCGGCCTGCCGCTGGCCACCCCCGGCGACGACGGCAGCGGCATCCGGCTGGGCACCGGCGCGGGCGGCGCCACGGCGCTGCTGAGCCGGGTGTCGGTGTGGCGGTTCCTGAGCCCGCCGGCCGCGCTGCTGCACGGCGTGCTGGTGGACCGGGCCGGGGCCCGGGTGTGCGATGAGTCCCGGTACGGCGCGGCCATCGGCGACGCCATCGTGACCGGCCACCAGGGCCGGGCCTGGCTGCTGGCCGACCGGGCCACGGTCACGCTGGCCCGCCGCCAGCTGCGCCGCAGCACGCTGTGGTTCCAGCGGCTGCAGGCCGGCTACCTGCTCACCGCGGGCCGGGTCAGCGCGCCCACGCTGGCCCGGGTGGCGGCTAAGGCCGGCGTGGACCCCGGCGGGCTGGCGGCCACCGTGGCCGCCTACAACGCGGCCGCCGCGGCGGGCCGGCCCGACCCGGCGGGCAAGCCGGCCGAGCTGGTCCGGCCCCAGGACCAGCCGCCCTACTCGCTGATCGACTGCTCGGTGCGGCCCCGGCTGGCCTACCCGGCGCCGGTGCTGACCCTGGGCGGCCTGGTCGTGGCCGAGGGCAGCGGCCAGGTGCTGCGGCCGGACGGCACCGGGGTTCCTGGCCTGTACGCGGCGGGCCGCAGCGCGGTCGGGCTGTGCTCGCACTCCTACGTCAGCGGCCTGTCGCTGGCCGACTGCGTGTTCTCCGGCCGCCGGGCCGGCCAGCACGCGGCCGGAGCTCACGAGTAGGTGATCGCCACCTGCGCGGTCCTGGGCACGGCCTGGCAGGCCAGGATGTAGCCGTCGGCCAGGTCCTCGTCCTCGAGCACCTCGTTGTGCGCCATCTCCACCTCACCGCCGGTGAGCCGGCAGGCGCACGCCCCGCAGATGCCCTGGCGGCACGAGTACGGCGGGTCCAGGCCCTGGTCGATGAGCACGTCCAGCATCCGGGTCCCGCCCGGCCAGGGCAGCATGCTGGTCTGGCCGTCCAGCGTCACCTCCAGCGTGGCCGCCGGGCCGCCGGCGTCGTCGGGCCGGCCCTCGAACGGGTTCTCGGCCAGCGACAGGAACCGCTCCACGTGGACGCGCCGGGCGGGCACGCCGAGGCCGGCCAGGCCGGCCCGGACCGTGGCCATGAACGGGTCGGGCCCGCAGACGAACGCCTCGTAGCCGGCGTAGGGCCGGGCCAGCGCGGCGATCCCGGCCGCGGTGGGCGGCCCCTGCACCGAGTCCAGCCAGTGCACGACCAGGAGCTGGGCTCCGGCGGCCGCGGACAGCCGTCGCAGTTCGTGAGAAAAAATGATGGCCCGCTCGTCGCGGTTGGCGTAGATCAGCACGACCCGGCCCCGGCCCGCGGCCAGGGCCGACTTCAGGATGGAGATGACCGGGGTGATGCCGCTGCCCGCGGCCAGCAGCAGCAGGTCGCCGTCCAGCGAGGCCGGGCTGAACGTGCCCGCCGGCGGCAGCACGTCCAGCGTGCTGCCCGGCTCGAGGTGGTCGGCGATCCAGTTGGACGCGTGCGCCGCCGGCCATCCGCTTGACCGTGATCGTCGGCCGGTCCCCGGCGTGCGGCGAGCTGGACAGCGAGTAGCAGCGGGCCACCGAGCCGCCGCCGGGGGCGGGCACCCGCACGGTCACGAACTGGCCGGGCTGGTAGCGGAACGCGGCGGCCAGCCCGGCGGAGATGTCCAGCACCAGCGAGCACGCGTCGCCCGCCTCGCGGATCACCTCGGCCACCCGCACCTGGTAGAAGTCGCGCGGCGCGGTCACGGCGGGCTCACGGCGGCGGCATGGCCGGCTGGGGCACGGGCTCGGAGATCGGCGACGAGGTCGGCGACGAGATCGGCGAGGAGACGATCAGGCGACCGAGGAACACCGCGCGGTCGATGCTGGCCCGCAGGCTGGCGCAGGTGTCGATGAGCGCCGTCTGCTGGCCGGCCGCCACCCGGTCCCGGAACTCGGCGCAGGCCCGCACCGAGTCCAGGTCCCACTGCACGCTGGTGTGCTGCAGGCTGTACTTCGTCACCTGCACCGCGGCCGCGCACTTGTCGCACACGATCGTGCGGGCCAGGCCGCACCGCTCGTCGGCCCGGACCGCCGGGCCGCCGCCGCCGCTCATGAGCCGAGGACCCCGTCCGCCGAGACGGCCGCACCCGCCGCGCCGACCGAGCCGCCGACCGAGCCGCCTGCCGCGGCCCGGCGGGCCAGGTTCTCGGCGACCTCGGCCTCCCAGCCCTGCAGCGCCCGGCTGGTGTCGACCTCGAACTCGTACCGGGCCACCATGTCGGGCGGGATGTCGGCCACGTCGGTGTAGAACTGCTCGTACCAGCGCCGCAGCTGGTAGACCGGGCCGTCCTCGGCGCACAGCAGCGGGTTGTCGATCCGGCTCTTGTGCCGCCAGATCTCCACGTCCTGCTGGAAGCCCAGGCCGATGAACTTGGCGAACTTGGCCCCGACCTTGGCCGCGTGCTCGTCCGAGATGCCCTCGGGCCGCCGCACGATCACCCCCCACTGCAGCATGAACGACGTGGGCGTGACCGGGTAATGGCAGTTGATCAGCACGCTCTCCATGGTCGTGTCGCGGTAGTCGTGCCACAGGTAGTTGATCATGTAGGACGGCCCGAAGTACGACGCCTCCGAGCGCAGCGTGTTCTCGTCGCCGGTGCCGTAGTTGCCGCTGCCCGCGATGTCCGGCCGGGACCTGGTCCGCAGGTACTGGGTGGCCACGTGGCCCTCGAGCACGTTCTTGAAGTAGGTCGGGAACGCGAAGTGGATGTAGAAGAAGTGGGCCATGTCGACCACGTTGTCGATGACCTCGCGGCAGTTCGCGCCCTCGACCAGGACCGAGTCCCAGGTCCAGTCGGTCCAGCCGGGCGAGAACGCGCCCTCCACCCGGGGGATCGACACCTCCGGCGGCGGCGGGCCGCCCTCCGGGTCGTGCCACACGAACAGCTGGCCGTTCTGCTCCAGCGTCGCCCAGGACCTGGTCCGGGCCCGCGGCGGCACTCTTCGAGCGTAGGGGATCCCGGCGCACCGGCCGTCCCCGCCCCAGCGCCAGTCGTGGAACGGGCAGGCCACCGTGTCGCCCTTGATCGTGCCGCGGCTCAGGTCGCCGCCCATGTGCCGGCAGTAGCCGTCCAGCACGTGCAGCCCGCCGCCGGAATCGGCGAAGACCACCAGCTTGGTCCCGAACGCCTGCACGGCGTGCGGCCCGCCCTGGCGGAGCTTCCCGGCGAGCCCCAGGCAGTGCCAGCCGCGCGCGAACCTCGCGGGCGGTGTGCCGCTGTCGATGACCCGGACGCCGTCCCGGTCGGTCATGGCGACCCTCCCTCCGGTGGCCTTCCCCACAGCCTTACTAACAGACTAGAACATGTTCTAATCTAGACGCGATGGCCGGGCCAGGCACGGGAGGAAGCGTGATGACCCAGAATGTCGGGCAGGCGGTGCTCGCCGGGGTCGGCGACCTGCTGCCGGTGCTGCGCGACCGGGCCCAGGAGGCCGAGGATCAGCGCGAGGTGCCGGCCGACTCGGTCAAGGCGCTGGCCGGCACCGGCTTCTTCCGGCTGCTCCAGCCGGCGGCGTTCGGCGGGCTGGAGGCCGACCCGCTCACCTTCCTGACCGCGGTCAGGATGATCGCCAGCGCCTGCGGCTCCACCGGCTGGGTGGCCTCGGTGCTCGGCGTGCACCCGTGGCAGCTCGCGCTGTTCCCGCCGCTGGCCCAGGAGGAGGTCTGGGGCGCCGACCCGGCTACCCGGATGTCCAGCTCCTACGCGCCCACCGGCCGGGCCACCGCCGTCGACGGCGGTCACCTGCTCAGCGGCCGGTGGAGCTTCTCCTCGGGCTGCGCGCACGCCAGCTGGGTGCTGCTCGGCGGGATCGTGCCCGACGCCGACGGCACGCCGGTCGACTTCCGCACCTTCCTGCTGCCCGCCAGCGACTACGCCATCGAGGACGTGTGGGACACCGTCGGGCTGCGCGGCACCGGCAGCAACGACATCATGGTCGACGAGGCGTTCGTGCCCGGCCACCGCTCGCTGAGCTTCACCGACGTGTCCCGGCTGGCCTGCCCCGGCCAGGCGGTCAACCCCGCGCCGCTGTACCGGCTGCCCTACGGCGCCGTCTTCTCCTACGCCATCACCACCCCGATCATCGGCATGGCCACCGGCGCCTACGACGCCCACGTCGCCTACCAGCGCGACCGGGTGCGCGCCTCCTACGTCGGCCAGAAGGCGGCCCAGGACCCGTACGGCCAGGTGCGGGTGGCCGAGGCCGCCGCCCGCCTGGACGACGCCTGGCTGGCCGCGGAGTACAACATGACCGCGCTGATGGCCCACGCCAGGGCCGGGGAGAAGATCCCGTTCGCGCTGCGCCTGCGGGTCCGCCGCGACCAGGTCCGCGGCACCGGCCAGGCGATCAGCGCCGTGGACCTGCTGTTCGAGAACTCCGGCGGCCGGGCGCTGCGCACCGGGACGCCCATCCAGCGGTTCTGGCGCGACGCGCACGCCGGCCGGGTGCACGCCATCAACGACCCCGAGCGGGCCCTGTCCATGTTCGGCCGGGGCGAGTTCGGCCTGGACGTCGGACCAGACGCCATGCTCTAACAAAGGTCGTCCGGGCTCACTCAGGGGAAAGGGAGCGGCTTATGACCATGGCGCCGGCCGACCGGGCCGCGACCAGCCGGTTCGCCGAGGCAAGCGGCCTGCGCCTGCACTATCACGAGGCCGGGACCGGAGCCGGCGGCGCGGCCCCGCTGGTGCTGCTGCACGGCGGCGGGCCGGGCGCCTCGGGGTGGAGCAACTTCGGCCGCAACCTGCCGGTCTTCGCGCAGGGGTTCCGCACGCTCGTGCCCGACCTGCCCGGCTTCGGCCGGTCGGCCAAGCCGCCGGTGACCGGCAACTACTTCACCTTCGCCGCCGACGCGATGGCCGGGCTGCTGGATGCGCTGGGCATCGAGCGGGCGCACCTGGTCGGCAACTCGCTCGGCGGCGGCACCGCGGTGCGGTTCGCGCTGCGCTACCCCGAGCGGGCCGGACGGCTGGTGCTGATGGCGCCGGGCGGCCTGGGGCTGAACGTGCTCTCGGCCGACCCGACCGAGGGGGTGCGGCGGCTGGCCGCCTTCGGCGGACCGCCCGGCCCGAGCCGGGAGAAGCTGGCCGCCTTCCTGCGCACGCTGGTCTTCGACCAGCGGCTGATCACCGACGAGCTCATCGACGAGCGGTACGCCGACGCGGCCGAGCCGGAGTCGCTGGCCGCCATGGCCGCGCTGGGGGCCTCGTTCTTCGACCCGGCCACCGCCGAGGACGGGATGCTCTGGCGCGAGGCGCACCGGCTGCGCCAGCGGGTGCTGCTCATCTGGGGCCGGGAGGACCGGGTGAACCCGCTGGACGGCGCGCTGGTCGCGCTCAAGCTCATCCGCCGGGCCCAGCTGCACGTGTTCGGCGGCTGCGGGCACTGGGCCCAGCTGGAGAAGTTCGACGAGTTCAACCGGCTGGTGACCGGCTTCCTGGAGGAGACATGACCCAGCCGCTAACCCAGTGGCTGACCCAGCCGCCGGCCCCGCCGCTGATCCGGTCGCTGGGGTACCTGCGGATCGAGTCCGCCGACGTGGGCGCCTGGCGGGAGTTCGGCGTCCGCGCGCTGGGGCTGGCCGAGGGCCGCGGCCCCGAGCCCGGCGCGCTGTACCTGCGGATGGACGACTTCCCGGCCCGGCTGGTGATCGTGCCCGGCGAGCGGGAGCGGCTGCTGGCTAGCGGCTGGGAGGTGGCCGGCGTGCAGGCGCTGGCCGCCGTCGGGCGGGCCCTGGAGCAGGCCGGCGTCGCGGCCGAGGCCGGCACCCCGGCCGAGCTGGCCGACCGCCGGGTCGGCGGGCTGCTGCGCTGCGCCGACCCGGCCGGGAACACGCTGGAGATCTTCTGCGGCGCCGCGCTGGAGCACCACCCGGTGCCCAGCCGGTACGGCAACCGGTTCGTGACCGGCGACCAGGGCCTGGGCCACGTGGTGCTGCCGGTGACCGAGGAGGAGCCCGCGCTGCGCTTCTACGAGGAAGTGCTCGGCTTCCGGCTGCGCGACTCCATCCGCATGGCCCCCGAGCTGTTCGGCCGCCCGCCGGGCCCGCCGCTGTGGATGCGCTTCCTGGGCTGCTGCCCGCGGCACCACTCGCTGGCGCTGGCCCCGTTCCCGGCCGCGGCCGGGATCGTGCACCTGATGATCGAGGTGGCCACGCTGGACGACGTGGGCCGGGCCCTGGACCGCTGCGCCCGGCGCGGCGTACCGGTCAGCGCGACGCTGGGGCGGCACGCCAACGACCTGATGGTCTCGTTCTACGCCGGGACGCCGAGCGGCTTCGACATCGAGTACGGCACCGACGGCCGGCGGGTGGACGACGCCACCTGGATCAGCCGGGAGACCACCGCGGTCAGCCTGTGGGGCCACCAGTTCGCCGCCGGCGGCGGGGCCTGAGCCGCCTATGTCGGCCATCCCGGTGCCTGACGTGCCGGTGCCCGACGTGCCGCAGGAGCCGGAGTCCGGCGAGCCGGAGGCGGCCCGGTTCCGCCAGGTGCTCGGCCACTTCTGCACCGGTGTCACGGTCATCACCACCGTCGACGCCGACGGCCCGGCCGGGTTCGCCTGCCAGTCGTTCGCGGCGTTGTCCCTGGACCCGCCGCTGGTGCTGTTCTGCCCCGGCCGTACGTCGGCCACCTGGCCCCGGATCGCCGCCGCCGGCCACTTCTGCGCCAACGTGCTCAGCACCCGGCAGCAGGACCTGGCCCGGACCTTCGGGACCACCGGCCCGGACAAGTTCGACGGCGTGGCCTGGTCGCCCAGCGCGTCCGGGGCGCCGGTGCTGGCCGGCGCGCTGACCTGGATCGGCGCCGCGGTCGAGGCGGTGCACGAGGCGGGCGACCACCACGTCGTGCTGGGCCGGGTCACCGAGCTCGGCCCGTGCCGGGCGGCCCGGCCGCTGCTGTTCTACCGGGGCCGCTACGCCGAGACCGCGGCCCGCCCGGCCAGCCCGCCCGAGATCGTGGACACCCTGCTGGCCTGGCCCCGGCACGCCGACTGGATGTGACTCCCGCCCGCGCCTTCCCCGATGCCGTAGACCTAGCGGGGTAAACATCCAGCCCGTGCGCGTGCGGCGATGTGTAGCGCTGGTTTCGGCGGGTGCTGGGGGGAGAGCGCCTGTGCCAGGGGCCGCCGGGGCCTGCCGGATCGTCAGATACCGCTAGCACTCGGCGGCATCGCTGAACCGGCGCAGCTCCCCCAGAATCCAGGCCGGCGGACCCGCTTCGGGTGCCCGGCGAGATTCGGAAGTCAGAGCCCAGTCACGCACCGAGGCCGGGATGTCCCGGCCGACGGGCCCGGCGATGTCGCTGGCGGGATCCAGCAGCGGGCCGAACATCTCGCGGTCCGGGTGGAACACGCCCATGAAGATGTCGTTGCCGTCGTCGTCATGGTCGCTCTCCTGGACCCGCCGCATGTAGTCCGGGTCCAGCGCCACCCCGAAATAGGCCGCTGCAGGCTCGGTGAACCCCGGATCCACAACTGCCTGGCCATCGAGGCACCACCCGGCATGCACCAGGATGCGCCGCGGCCGCAGGGCCCAGCCTTCTGCGTAGACCAGCCCCGAGGCCGCTGCTCTCCGATAGCCGTTCTTGCAGGCACAGGCCGGGATCATCGGGAATTCCCCGCCGCCCGCGTCCGTCCCCGGCGTGAAGAGCCGGCCGTGCCGCATAACCGGAGCGAGCTCCTTCCCCCACGTCACCTGCTGTGCGGCGACTGCCGCCACGAGCTGGGCCTCTTCCTCGGTCACACGGTCATCATGCCCGCTCGTGCGCTGCCCGGGCGTCCGGGCGGAAGATCACCAGCCGGGCCCGGCTGGTGATCGTCCGGCAGCGTGGTCTTCCTGCTGGTGTGGCATAGGCGCAGTGGCCGTAGAGCGTCTTAAGAGGTGAGAAGGCAGGAGGCCGATGTGGATGAAAGTGCGCGGCAGGAGTTCGCTGAGTTCGCCGCCGCCCGTTCTGGCGCGCTCATCCGCGTCGCATATGTGCTCACCGGTGATCAGCATGCCGCTGAGGATCTGCTCCAGACTGCTCTTACCAAAACCGCAGATCACTGGGGTCGTATCCATACGGCGCCCGAGGCGTATGTGCGTCAGGTGATGTACCGGGAGCAGGTGAGCGGGTGGCGCCGCCGCGCTCGCCGTCGTGAGACCGTCATGGCCGACGTGCCCGACCAGGCCGCGGCTGTCCCGGATATCAGCGCCGAGACCCGGCTGAGCTTGCAGCAGGCGCTGTGTGCCCTGCCGCCACGCAAGCGCGCCGTGCTGGTCCTGCGCTACCTGGAAGATCTGCCCGAGGCACAGGTCGCCAGCATCCTGGGCTGTTCTGTTGGCACCGTGCGCAGCCAGGCCCATAAGGGCATCATCCAGCTCCGGGCGGCTCTGGCCGCGTCCGGGCTGACCAATGCCGAGGTAGGACGATGAGCAATCCAGATGACCCGATCACGATCGCGCTGCGCGACCTGGCCGACCAGGCCGCGCCGCCTCGCATTAGCGTTGACGATGCATGGCGCGCGGGCCGCCGGCGACGCCGCTCCCGGCGCCAGATCCCGGCGGCGGCCGCCGCGCTGACCGTCGCTGCCGGGGCGGCCCTGGCCGTGACCTCAATGGCCGCGCCGGGCCACCCGATTACCGCTCAGCTGACGGCCTGGACCGTGGTAAAGAAGCCTGGCGGGGCCGTGCAGGTCACCATCCGCGAGATGCGCGACCCAGCCGGCCTGCAGCGTCGGCTGCGTGCCGATGGCGTCCCGGCGACTGTCCGGTTCGACAGCAATCCCCCCCTCCCCAGCCAGCTTCCCCGCCCATGCCTGAACTACCAGCCGCCCGACCGCGAAAGCACCCCGCTGCTGGAGCGCGAAAGTACCCGGCTGCTGGAAAGGATCTTCCCGCAAGGCGGCCTCGGCAAAGGCCAGACCGCGTTCACCGTCAATCCCTCGGCCATCCCGGCACGTGTCGGGTTGTGGATCAACGTCAGCCCGCCCGCACGGCAAGGCCCGGGCAGCACTGTTTTCTCAGCTGACTTCCGCCTGGTCTACGCCAGCGGTCGCTGCTCCTCAGGAAAGGCAGCGATCCCTCCTGGTGGCGCCTTCGTCATTGGCGGTCTCAGCGGCGGCAAGTGAGCACCTGCCCTCGCCCCGGCGCTGGCCGCCGTTCTGACGCCTGACGGCCTGCGCTGGCTCGGCATGCGAGCAGCCCGGCAACGGCGACCTGCGGCGGCTAGCCTGAGCGGCATGCCTGACCCATCCGCCGCCGGCCCTGTTCGTGAGCTGCTCGCCCGCTACCAGCCCGACGGTCCGGCCGAGGCCGCCGACCTGGAGCGGATCGTGGCCATGACGCAGACCGCCGCCGACCCGTGGCGGCGCGACATCCCGCTGCACGTCACCGGCTCGGCGCTGATCGTGCATCCCGCTAGCGGCCGGGTGCTGCTGCGCTGGCACCAGCGCCAGCAGGCCTGGCTCCAGGTCGGCGGGCACGGCGATCCGGGGGAGAGCGACCCGCTGGCCATCGCCCTGCGCGAGGCCCGCGAGGAGACCGGCCTGGCCGACCTGGTGCCCTGGCCCGATGCCCGGCTCCGGCACCTGGTCATCGTCAACGTCCCGGCGAACGCCGTCGAGCCCGCCCATGAGCACGCCGACTTGCGGTTCATCCTGGCCACCCGGGACCCGGACGCGGCCCGGCCCGAGCGGCCCGACGCACCGCTGCGCTGGCTGTCGTTCCGCGAGGCGTTCGAGCTGACCGCCGAGGACAACCTGCGCGAGACCCTGGCCCGCGCCGAGCGCCTGGTCGCCGCGAGCCAGGGCGTGACGCCTGCTCAGTGAGCCGCCGGGTTCGTCACCCGGGCCAGGAACAGCGGCTCGCCCGTCGCCTGGTCCACCACCATCAGCAGGTATGGCCGGTTGAACCAGATCTGCGCCTGGGGCGCCCGCGCCGCCGAGCTTTGCACTCCGGTCGCCGTCGCCGCCGTGGCCACGGTGCCCTTCTCGCCCACCTTGAGCGTGGCCGCGTGCTCCACCAGGCCGATGCAGCAGGCCTGCGGTGACAGCGCGGAGAAGTCCGCGCCCGGGCCGAACGCCTGGCCCATGCCCAGGGTGCCCAGCAGGTGGTTCATCTCGAGCTTCGAGCTCAGGCTGACTCTGGGCAGCGCGATCTGGGTCTTGCCCCCGACCGGCGCGGCCAGCCCGCCCGTGAGCGCGGCCATCGTGCCCGCGCTCAGCGTCGGGCAGGCCCCCGCACCCGGCGCCGGCAGCAGGGCCAGCATGGCCAGCTTGCCGCCCTTGTAGGGCAGCGACACCGCCGTCCACCCCTTCGCCTGCGTCGTGCGGAACGGCCCGCCGTGCATGAACTTCGCGCTGACTCGCGTCCCGGCTGCGCTGGTGAACGGCGCCGGGCTGGTGTCGCTGGCCGTGAACGACTGGGCCCAGTCCGCGTGCAGGTACAGCGCGTCGGTCAGCACCCAGCCCATGCCGGCCAGCGACTGCGGGCCCAGCAGCCCGGTGATGTGCCCGCGCGTGGCGGCCGCGATCGCGTTGTTGATCTCCTGCGCGGCCAGCGCCGGCCGGCGCTGCAGCGGCACGTGCCGGACCCCGGCGTCATAGCCGGTGGCCACCGCGTTCAGGTAGCTCGACCGGGTGACCAGCGATGGGTCGGCCCAGACCTGGTCGCTCGCGGCCACCGTCACGCCGGGCCCGTCCAGCCCGCGCAGCGCCGCGGACCGCGCCTGCAGCCCCGCCTCCAGCCGCTGCCCCGTAACGGCGGGCAGGTGCAGCACCGCGGCCATGGCCTTCGCCGTGCCCCCGCGCGCGCCGAGGTAGGCCATGCCCAGGCTGGTGGCCAGGCTGGTCGGCGACAGCACCACGTTCCCGTCCGGGTCGGCCCGGCACCACGCGCCCAGCACGTCCATCCCGAACGCCGTGTCGGCCGCCCCGTACGGCCGCGGGCTCACCGCCGGCTCCCGGAGCACCACGCCCCGGACGGCGGCCGGCGGCTGTGGCCCGGCCGGCGCGGCCGCCCCGCATCCCGCTGCCGCCAGCCCCGCCGCGACCAGCCCCGCCGTCACCCGCACCGTCTTGCTCATGCCCATCAGACGCGCCCCGCCTACGCTCCGGTTCCGCCCGCTGCCCCTTTACGGCCTGGCCCGCCGCCTTCACCTCTGCGGGGCGTCCGACGCCGGGGCACTGGGCTGGTCACAGCAGCCTCATTCAGCGCTGGAGCCCCGTGCCCCCCGCTCGCTTCTGATGAGGCCAGACCAGATTCCGGGTAGTGGTCCGCCGGAATGCGGGCCGTCATGATAGTGACCGACTTTCCGCAGATATGTGCGGAAAGTCGGTCACGATCATGGAGTTCTTCGGGCGGGGTCAGGGTCGAGGAGGCTGGCGGCAATGCGGGCTAGGTGCTCGGACGGCGGGCCCAGGAGCTGGGCGTCGCCGTGGGCACGCTTGAAGTAGCGGTGGGCGTCGTGCTCCCAGGTGATGCCGATCGCGCCATGCATCTGGATCATCTCGGCCGCGGCCCGGGTCAGCGCCTCGGAGCAGCAGGCCCGGGCGGCCGCCGCGTGCAGCCCGAGGTCGGGTGCCTCGTCGGCGGCGGCCTCGGCGGCCGCGTAGGACAGCGAGCGCGCCGACTCGACCAGCACGTGCAGGTCGGCCAGCCGGTGCTGGAGTCCCTGGAAGCTGCCGATCACCCGGCCGAACTGCTCCCGGACCTTGGTGTAGGCCACGGTCAGGTCCAGGGCCTGGCGGGCGGCCCCGATCTGCTCGGCGCTGAGCGCGATGCAGGCCAGGTCCCGGACCGGGCCAGGTCCAGGCGCTGGCCGAGGCGGCACCCGAAGGCGTCGTCGAGGCGGACGGTGGCCATCCGCCGGGTCTGGTCCATCGCGGTCACGGCCGTCCGGCTGACGCCGGGCTGGGCCGGGTCCACCTCGTACAGCCCGATGCCGTCCTGGCCGTCGGCCGCCACCAGCAGCACGTCGGCGTCGGCGCCGTCCAGCACGTAGTGCGCCTCGCCGGTGACGGCCGCCTCCGCGGAAGCGCGAACGGCCGCATCGGGCGCTTCCCCGCTAGCGCGGCGGGCCACGTCGGGCGTTTCCGCGGAAGCGCGGCGGGCGACGTCGGGCGTTTCCGCGGAAACGCGGCGAGCCGCATCGGGCGCTTCCCCGCTAGCGCGGCGGGCCACGTCGGACGTTTCCGCGGAAACGCGGCG
Source organism: uncultured Actinomycetota bacterium (assembly GCA_963822485.1). Lineage (GTDB taxonomy): Bacteria > Actinomycetota > Actinomycetes > Streptosporangiales > Streptosporangiaceae > DASUBV01. Next base: position 222,469 of record CAWGHW010000037.1, on the reverse strand, counting down.
GGCGACGACGTTGGACGTTTCCGCGGAAGCGCGGCGAGCCGCATCGGGCGCTTCCCCGCTAGCGCGGCGGGCCACGGTGGACGCTTCCGCGGAAGCACGGCAGGCGACCTCGGCCGGGTTCCAGTGACCGGCGGGGCCGGTCCAGGCCAGGGCGGCGGTGGTGGTGCCGGCGGCCAGGCCGGGCAGCAGACGGCGGCAGGCCGCGTCGTCGCCGGCGGTCAGCAGGGCCCGGGTGGCCAGCACGGCGGAGCCCAGCATGGGGGCCGGAGTGAGGCGGCGGCCGAGTTCTTCCATGACGATGTGGATCTCGACCGGGCCGGCGCTGGCGCCGCCGTAGCGCTCGGGGATGGCCAGCCCGGCCACGCCGATCTCGCCGCAGAGCCGGCGCCAGGGAACGCTGTCGTCGTCGCCCTGATGCCGGGCCAGCAGGCCGCGCACCGCGTCGCGCAGGGCCCGCTGGTCCTGGCTCAGCTCCATGCCGCCTCCGGCTGGCCGGGCCGCGCGAGCTGTCCGGGCCTGGCCGGGCTGGCCGGCTTGGGTGAGGGCGGCGATGACCTCGGCGCGGTGCTGGGCCGGGGTGCCCCAGGCCGGGATCAGCGCCCGGACCTTGGTCAGCCACAGGCCCAGGTCGTGCTCCCAGGTGTAGCCGATGGCGCCGTGGACCTGGAGGGCGGCGCGGGCGGCCCGGTGGGCTGCGTCGGCGCAGGCGACCTTGGCCGCGGAGACGTCACGGGCGGCGGTGGCCTGGCCGTCGGCCAGTGCGCGGGCGGCGGCGTCGAGCAGCGGGCGGGCGAACTCCAGGCCGATGGCCACGTCGGCCAGCCGGTGCTGGACGGCCTGGAAGGCCCCGATGGGCTGGCCGAACTGAACCCGGACGCTGGCGTGCCGCACGCTGGCCTCGAGCAGGGCGCGGCCGGCGCCGAGCAGCTGGGCCGCGCTGGCCAGGGCGCCCAGGCGCAGGGCGTCCCGCACGGCGTCGGTCACCTCGGGGCCGCTGGCCAGGACGTGTTCGCCGCCGACCTCGAACAGCGACCGGGTGGGGTCAACCGAGCGGTGGGCGGGGCCGGGTGCGGCCCGCCGGATGGTGTCGTTCTCGGCGAGCAGCACCAGGCCGGCCGCGTCGGCGTCCACCGCGTAAGGCAGCCGGGGCGGCAGGGCCACGGTGGCGATCAGGTCGCCGGCGGCCAGGCCGCGCAGCCACTCGGTGGCCGACGGCCCAGTCAGCGCGGCGAGCAGGCGGGGCACGGCGGCGAGCGACTCGGCCACGGGGCCGGGCAGGGCGTGGTGACCCAGTTCTTCGCAGGCCACGACGAGGTCCAGCGGACTGGCGCCGAGCCCGCCACCCGACTCGGGGACCGCCAGCGCGGTGACGCCAAGCCGGGCGAGGTCGCGCCACAGCGCAAGTCCGTCGGCTCGGTCGCCGCCGGCCCACCTGCGCGCCGCGCGCAGGCTCACGTCGGCGCCGGCCTCGTTGCTCGCAGCAGGGCGGCCGGGGCCGCTGTGGTCGCCGTTGCGGCGTGGGTGGTCGGTGCCGGCGGGGTCGGCCCTGCCGGGCGGGCCGTCAGCGGCGGACGGGGCGGACGGGGCGTCAGGGCGGGCAGGGCGGACGGGGCGGGCAGGGCGGACGGAGCGGGCGGGGCGGACGGGGCGGACGGGGCGGGGCGGGACAGGAGGGCGTGCAGCGCGGCCGCGAACTGGTCCTGCTCGGGGGAGCGCAGCGGCGTCACCGGGGGAGTCCCAGGAGGCGCTGGGCGATGACACTGCGCTGGATCTCGTTGGTGCCCGCGTAGATGGGGCCGGCCAGGGCGAACAGGTAGCCGTCGAGCCAGCCAGCCTCGTCCTGGCCGCCGGCGGCGGCGCGGGGGAGTCTAGGGGGGTCGTCCCCCCTCGGGCGCACAGCGCGCTCGGCGTGCGGGCCGAGCAGGTCGAGGGCCGTCTCGTGCAGGGCCACGTCCAGCTCGGACCAGAACACCTTGCCCAGGCTGGCCTCGGCCCCCAGCGCCCCGCCCTCGGCCAGCCGCTGCGCGGTGGCCTGGCAGCGCAGCTGGTAGGCGCGGGCGGCGATCCAGGCGTCCGCGACCCGGTCGCGCAGCGCGGTGTCGGCGGGATCACCGACGCGCTGCCACAGCTCGGTCAGCCGGGCGGCGGCGGCCAGGAACCGGCCGGGACTGCGCAGCGACAGCCCGCGCTCGTGGCTGGCCGTGCTCATGGCGATCCGCCAGCCGTCACCGGGCGCGCCGATGACGTCGGCGTCGGGCACGAGCACCTCGTCGAGGAAGATCTCGGCGAACCCGGTCTCGCCGCCGAGCTGGCGGATGGGACGGACGGTGACGCCGGGGGCCCGCAGGTCGAGCATCAGGTAGCTGAGGCCGCGGTGCCGCTCGGCCGCGGGGTCGGTGCGGAACAGGCCGAAGGCCCGGTCGGCGAACGCGGCCCGCGAGGACCAGGTCTTGGTGCCGGACAGCCGCCAGCCGCCGGGCACCCGCCGGCCGCGGGCCGCGATGGCGGCCAGGTCGCTGCCCGCGTCGGGCTCGGACCAGGCCTGGGCCCAGACGTCCTCGGCGCTGGCCATCCGGGGCAGCAGCCGGTCGCGCTGCTCGTCAGAGCCGTGCGCGAACAGCGTGGGGGCGAGCAGGAACAGGCCGTTCTGGCCGACCCGGGCCGGGGCGCCGGCGGCGTAGTACTCCTCCTCGAAGACCAGCCAGTCGGCCAGCGTGGCGTCCCGGCCGCCGTAGCGGGCGGGCCAGGAGACCGCGGCCAGCCGGGCCGCGGCCAGCTCGCGCTCCCAGGCGCGGTGACGCTCGAAGCCGGCCGCGGTGTCCACCGACGGCAGCGGTGGGTCCGGCACGTGCGCGGCCAGCCAGTCGCGCACCTCGGCGCGGAACTGGCCGGCGTCCTGGCTCACCCGCTGGCCCGCTTCATGGCCCGCGCGTCCAGGCCGGCCAGCGAGTCGGACGACACCTCGGCGTTGTGCGCGTGGGCCAGGTGGTGCAGGCCGAACACGGCCTCCATGCCGGGCCGCAGGCCCATCTGGTCCTCGCACTGGTTGACCGCCCGCTTGGCCAGCGCCAGCCCGAACGGCGGCATGGCGGCGATCTGGCCGGCCAGCGCGAACGTGGCCTGCGCCAGGCCGGCGCGTGGCACGACCCGGTTGACCATGCCGGCCTGGTAGGCCCGCTCGGCGCCGAACCGCTCGCCGGTGAACAGCACCTCCTTGGCGAACCGGGGGCCGAGCACCCACGGGTGGGCGAAGTACTCCACGCCGGGGATGCCCATGCGCACCACCGGGTCGGCGAAGAACGCGTCGTCGGCGGCGACGATCAGGTCGCAGACCCAGGCCAGCATCAGGCCGCCGGCGATGCAGGCGCCCTGGACCATGGCGATCGACGGCTTGGGCATCTCCCGCCAGCGCCGGCACATGCCCAGGTAGACCTCCATCTCCCGGGCGTAGCGGCCGTCGGCGCCGGGCCGGCCGACGTGGTCCCACCACAGCACGGCCTGCCGGTCGAAGGACTGGTCGACGTCCCGGCCGGGCGTGCCGATGTCGTGCCCGGCGCAGAAGTGGCGGCCCGCCCCGGCCAGCACGATCACCCGGACCGGGTCGGAGTTCACGGCCCGGCTCAGGGCGGCGTCCAGCGCGTAGGTCATGGCGGAGTTCTGGGCGTTGCGGTACCGCGGGCGGTTCAGGGTCACCACGGCCACCGGGCCGCGCTCCTCGTACAGCACGACGGGCTCGTCCGGGGGCTGGTCCGGGGATGCAGCCGCGTCCTCAGGCTCCGTGGTCATCGGGCTCCTCCCTGAGCAGTCGCTTGAGCACCTTGCCGGACGGGTTGCGCGGCAGGCCGGGCCGCAGCCGCACCTGCCGGGGCACCTTGTAGTTGGCCAGCCGTTCCCGGCAGAAGGCCAGCACCCGCGCCTCGTCCAGCGCCTGGCCGGGCCGGGGCACCAGGTAGGCCCGGCCCACCTCGCCCAGGCGCTCGTCGGGCACGCCGATGACCGCCGCCTCGGCCACGCCGTCCAGGCGGGCCAGCACCTGCTCGACCTCGGCCGGGTAGACGTTGAACCCGCCGCAGATGTACATGTCGGTGAGCCGGTCGGTGATGGTCAGGTTCCCGGCTTCGTCCAGGCGGCCGACGTCGCCGGTGTGCAGCCAGCCGCCGGCGTCCACGGCGGCCCGGGTGGCGTCGGGGTCGTCGAGGTAGCCGAGCATCAGGTTCGGGCCGCGGAGCAGGATCTCGCCGGCGCCGTCCGGGCCGGCCGGGGCCACCTTGACCTCGAAGCCGGCGGTGGCCCGGCCGGAGGTGCGGGCCACGGTCACCGGGTCGTCGCCGGGGCGGCACATGGTGACGACGACGGCCTCGGTCAGCCCGTAGGCGGTCAGCACGGTGTCGAAGGTCAGCTCCCGGCGCATCCGCTCGACCAGCGCCACGGGCACCACGGCCGCGCCGGTGACGGCGAGCCGCAGGCTGGACAGATCCACGGCGGCGCGGCCGGGGTGGTCGAGGATCGACTGGTAGATCGTGGGTGGCCCGGGCAGCACGGTGATCCGCTCGGACTCGACCAGGCGCATGGCCCGCTCGGCGTCGTAGACCAGCTGCGGGACCAGCGTGGCCCCGCTGAGCAGGCCGACCAGGAGGCCGGCCTTGAAGCCGAAGTTGTGGAAGAACGGGGTGACCACCAGGTAGCGGTCGGAGCTGGTCACGGCGCCGCACTCGGCCCAGGCCCGGGCCACGGCCAGCGCCTGGCGGTGCGCGCTCATGGCCCCCTTGCTCCGGCCGGTGGTGCCGGAGGTGAACATGATGTCGCTGACCTGGTCGGGCCGGACGGCGGCGGCGCGGGCGGCCGCCACCTCGGCCGGGACGCGCTCGGCGGCCTGCTCGAACCCGGCCCAGTCGAGCACCTGGCCGAACTCCGGGGGGTGGCCGGCCGTGACGGCGGGCTCGGGCTCGACGGGGATCCGGACGACGAGACCGAGTTTCAGGCCGGGGGCGGCGGGGTCAGCCGTCTCGTTATGGATGGAAAGGGCAGTCCGCAGCGTGGCCAGCCGGTCGGTGCGCAGGAACCGGCCCGCCACGAAGAGGACCCGGGCGCGGCTGCGGCCGATGACGTCCAGGGCCTCGGGGCCGGTGAACCGGGTGCTGACCGGCACCAGGGTGGCGCCCGCGCCGAGGGCGCCGAGGGCGGCGAGCACCCAGTGGCGGGTGTTGGGCGACCAGATCGCGACCCGGTCGCCGGGGGCCACGCCCGCGGCGATGAGCGCCCGGCTGACGGTGGCCGCCCGGTCGTGCAGCTCGCGGTAGCTGAGCCGGGGGCCGCCGGGCTCGGCCAGCGCGGGCGCGTCGCCGAACCGCCGCGCCGCGCGGGCCAGGGCGGCGGGAATGGTGAGCTCCAACCGGGTTCCTCTCGCCTGGGCTCGCCTCGAGGCCAAAACTGTAACGTGTTCTAGTGCAGTGCTAGCCTGAGCCTACGCGGGGAGGCGCTGTGCTGGCCAGACACTGGCGGGAGGCGGGGTGCGGTTCAGTCCGGAGGACGAACGGTTCCGCGGTCGCCTGCGGCAGTGGCTGGCCCAGAATCTGACCGGGCCCTTCGCGGGGCTGCGCGGGGCGGGCGGCCCCGGTCGCGAGCACGAGGCCCACGAGGAGCGGGTGGCCTGGAACCGGCACCTGGCCGCGGCGGGCTGGACCTGCCTGGGCTGGCCGCCCGAGCACGGCGGCGCCGGGGCCACGCTGGCCCGGCAGGTGATCTTCCACGAGGAGTACGCCCGCAGCGGGGCCCCGGCGCGGGTGGGCTACCTGGGCGAGGAGCTGCTCGGACCCACGCTGATCGCGCTGGGCACGCCGGAGCAGCAGCGGCGGTTCCTGCCGGAGATCGTGGCCGTGCGCGAGCTGTGGTGCCAGGGCTACTCGGAGCCGGGGGCGGGCTCGGACCTGGCCGCGGTGGCCACGACCGCGACGCTGGACGGCTCGCGGGGCGGTGACGAGTGGGTGATCAGCGGTCAGAAGGTCTGGACGTCGCTGGCCCACGTGGCCGACTGGTGCTTCGTGCTGGCCCGCACCCAGCCTGGCTCGCGCGGCCGGGAGGGCCTGTCCTACCTGCTGGTGCCGATGCGCCAGCCGGGGATCACGGTGCGGCCGATCCGGCAGCTCACCGGGACCTCGGAGTTCAACGAGGTGTTCTTCGACGGCGCGCGGACCGAGGCCGGGCTGGTCGTCGGCGGCGTGGGGGAGGGCTGGCGGGTGGCCAGGACCACGCTGGCCATCGAGCGCGGGGCGGCCACGCTGGGCCAGCAGGTGGGCTTCCGGCGGGAGCTGGACGCGCTGCTCGAGCTGGCCCGCACCGGGCCGGCCGGGTCGGACCCGCTGATCCGCGACGGGCTGGCCCGGGCCTGGGTCGGCCTGGAGGCCATGCGCGCCCACGCCCTGTCGGTGCTGGCCGACCCGGCGGGGTCCGGCACCGAGGCGTCGGTGCTCAAGCTGCTGTGGTCGCGCTGGCACCAGCGGCTCGGGGAGCTGGCCATGCAGGTCCGGGGCGCGCCGTCGATGGTGGCCAGGGGCGCGCCCTACGAGCTGGACGAATGGCAGCGGCTGTTCCTGTTCAGCCGGGCCGACACGATCTACGGCGGGTCCGACGAGATCCAGCGCAACATCATCGCCGAGCGGGCGCTCGGCCTGCCCCGGCAGGCCCGGTCATGACCGCGCCGGCCGAGCCGCCGGGCCGACCGCCGGGCGCACCGCCGGGGCCGCCGGCGGGGCGGGACCTGCTGGCGGGCAAGGTCGTGGTGGTGACGGCGGCGGCGGGCACCGGGATCGGGTCGGCGGCCGTCCGGCGCTGCCTGGCCGAGGGCGCCCGGGTGGCGCTGAGCGACCGGCACGAGCGGCGCCTGGGGGAGCTGGCGGGCGAGCTGGCTGCGACCTACGGCGACCGGGTCTGGGCCGCGCCGTGCGATGTCACCGAGCCTGATGCGGTGGACGAGCTGGTCGCGGGGGCGGTACGCCAGTTTGGGAAAATCGATGTTTTCATCAACAACGCGGGCCTGGGCGGGACCAGCTCGGTGCTCGAGATGACCGACGAGCAGTGGCACCAGGTGCTGGACGTGACGCTGACCAGCGCGTTCCGGGGCACCAGGGCGGCGCTGCGCCAGCTGGTCGCGCAGGGGCACGGCGGCTGCGTGATCAACAACGCGTCGGTGCTGGGCTGGCGGGCCCAGCCGGGGCAGGCGCATTACGCGGCGGCCAAGGCCGGGGTCATGGCGCTGACCAGGTGCGCGGCGATGGACGTGGCGGCGCACGGGATCCGGGTCAACGCGGTGGCGCCGAGCCTGGCCGCGCACCCGTTCCTGGCCAAGGTGACCAGCCCGGAGCTGCTAGCCGAGCTGGCCGGGCGGGAGGCGTTCGGCCGGGCGGCGGAGCCGTGGGAGGTGGCCAGCGTGATGGTGTTCCTGGCCAGCGACTACGCCTCCTACCTGACGGGCGAGGTGGTGTCGGTCAGCAGCCAGCACGCGTGACTGGCGGCGGCCCGGCCGACGGCGTCAGAGTCGCTCGATGATGGTGGCGGTGGCCATGGCGCCGCCGGCGCACATGGAGATCAGCGCGGTGCTGGCGTCGCGCCGCTCCAGCTCGTGCAGCGCGGTGGTGAGCAGCCGGGCGCCGGTGCTGCCGACGGGGTGGCCGAGGGCGATGGCGCCGCCGTTGACGTTGACCCGGCCGGGATCGGGCTGGTGCACGCTGAGCCAGGACAGCACGATGGAGGCGAAGGCCTCGTTGATCTCGAACAGGTCGATGTCGCCGATCTTCATGCCGCTGCGCTCGAGCACCCGCTGGGTGGCCGCGATGGGGCCGTCCAGGTGGTAGTAGGGCTCGTCGCCGATCAGGCACTGGGCCACGATGCGGGCCCGCGGCCGCAGGCCGAGGTCACGGGCCCGGCCGGCGTCGGCGAGCAGGATGGCGGCGGCGCCGTCGGAGATCTGCGAGGAGGTGCCCGCGGTGTGCAGGCCGTCCTCGATCACGGGCCGCAGTCCGGCCAGGGCCTCCAGGCTGGTCTGGCGCAGGCCCTGATCGCGCTCGACGATGCGTGATTCGCCGGTCGGCTGGCCGTCGGCAGCCAGGACGGGCGCCTTGACCGGCACGATCTCGCGGTCGAACCGGCCCTGCGCCCAGGCCTGCTGGGCCAGCGCCTGGGAGCGCAGGCCGAACTGATCGAGGTCGGCGCGGCTCAGGCCGCGGCGCCGGGCGATGCGCTCGGCGGCCAGGTACTGGTTGGGCATGTCGATGGCCCAGCCGGCCGGGCGGGGATGGCCCGCGTTCGGGGCGGTGGCGGCGGTGCCCAGCGGCACCCGGCTCATGGCCTCCACGCCGCAGGCGACGCCGACGTCGATGGCGCCGGCCGCGATCAGCCCGGCCACGACGTGCGTGGCCTGCTGGGCCGAGCCGCACTGGGCGTCCAGGGTCAGGCACCCAGTGCGGTACGGCAGCCCCCGGTGCAGCCAGGCGGTCCTGGTCACGTTGCCGGCCTGCTCGCCGGCCTGGGTCACGCAGCCGCCGGCCACCTGCTCGACCTCGGCCGGGTCCAGGCCCGCCCGGTCCAGCAGCGTGGCCTGGGCGGTGCCCAGGAGCTGCGCCGCGTGCAGGCCAGAGAGCACTCCGCCGCGCTTGCCGATCGGCGTGCGCACTGCCGCCACGATTACCGCAGAGCCCACCGCGGCACCTCCTGCCCCTGACGCCGGCCCCGGTGCGGGGCACGTTTTCTCACTGGCTTTCTCATTGGGTCGCGGTCGGCGGTTCACGGCTCCGCATACCCCGTGATTGAATAAAAGTAGAACACGTTATAGCGGAGGCGCGCGATGGACGAGCCGAGGATCCCGCCGGGTTTCGACTTCACCGACCCGGACCTGTACGCCCATCGCGTGCCGGCGGAGGAGTTCGCCGAGCTGCGGCGCACCGCGCCGGTGTGGTGGAATCCGCAGCCCCGCGGGGCGTCGGGCTTCGACGACGAGGGCTACTGGGTGGTGACCCGGCACGCCGACGTGGTGGCGGTGTCGCGCAACAGCGACATCTACTCCTCGCAGGAGAAGACCGCGATCATCCGTCATCAGGCGCGGGTGGACCAGGAGCAGATCGAGCTCCAGCGGCTGATCATGCTCAACATCGACCCGCCGCTGCACACCAAGCTGCGCGGCATCGTGTCCCGCGGCTTCACGCCGCGGGCGATCGGGAACCTGCGCGCGGCGCTGACCGACCGCGCGGCGCGGATCGTGGCCGAGGCGCTGGAGACGGGCAGCGGCGACTTCGTCAGCGACGTGGCGTGCGAGCTGCCGCTCCAGGCCATCGCCGAGCTGCTGGGCATCCCGCAGGAGGACCGGCGCAAGATCTTCACCTGGTCCAACGAGATGATCGGTTACGACGACCCGGAGTACGCGGCCGCGGGCCGGGACGCGGCGGCGGAGCTGGTCGGCTACAGCATGGTGCTGGCCGAGGACCGCCGGGCCTGCCCGCGGGACGACATCATCACCAAGCTGGTCCACGCCCAGCTCGACGGGGACGACCTGACCTCGGACGAGTTCGGGTTCTTCATGGTGCTGCTGGCGGTGGCGGGCAACGAGACGACCCGCAACGCGATCTCCCACGGCATGCTGGCGTTCCTCGATCACCCCGAGCAGTGGGAGGCGTTCCGGGCCGGGCGGCCGGAGACGGCGGTGGACGAGATCGTCCGCTGGGCCACTCCGGTGACGGTGTTCCAGCGGACGGCGCTGGCCGACACGGAGCTGGGCGGCCGGCAGATCAAGGCGGGCCAGCGGGTCGGGCTGTTCTACCGGTCGGCCAACTTCGACGAGGAAGTGTTTGACCAGCCGGAGCAGTTCAATGTGCTGCGCAGCCCGAACCCGCACGTGGGCTTCGGCGGCAGCGGGGCGCACTACTGCCTGGGCGCGAACCTGGCCCGGCTGGAAATCGACTTGATGTTCAACGCCATCGCGGACGCCATGCCGTCGATCAGCAAGGCGGGGGAGCCGGAGCGGCTGCGCTCGGGCTGGCTCAACGGGATTAAGCGCCTCCCGGTCACCTACCGCTAAGCGAGCCCGCGGGATCGGCCGCTCCGGGTGGGCCGATGCCGGGCCGCTCCGGTTGCGCGGACGCCGGGCCGCTCCGGGTGGGCGGGCGCCGGGCCGCTCCGGTTGCGCCGATGGCCGGCCGCTCTGGGTGGGCCGACGCCGGGCCGCTCCGGTTGCGCCGATGCCCGGCCGCAACGACGTGGTTGTTGCTCCCACGTCGGTACAGCGACTTGGTTGTTACGGCCACGTCGCTGCGGCTCCTTCGGCCGCGCACCTCTGGTCACACCAGCCGCCCGTGCCTCAGCAGCGAGGGTGACCGGGCCGGAGTGCAAGCCTGGCCATGATCGACGTCCGCTCCGGGAGACCCCCTGCGCACCTCCAGTCACACCAGCCGCCTGCGCCTCAGCGGCGAGCGTGGCTGGGCCGGAGCGAACGTCATGGCTGGGCCTTTGGTGCTCCTAGAGCGGCACCAGTGGGCCAACCATGACGCTGGGCGCCGGGCGCTGCCCAAGGTCTGCGGCCGGAGGCGGCCGGAAGGGGCCGCGCGGGCCGCTAAGGCCGCAGGGCGCGGAGGCCGGCGGCGAGGATCTCGGCGCGGTCGGCCGGGTCGAGGGTGTCGGGGCCGCCGGGGCCGCCCGGGCCGCCCGGGCTGCTGGGGCCGCCAGGGCCGTCCGGGCTGCTGTGGCTGCTGGGGTCGGCCGTGGCGGCCAGGGTGGCCTCCTTGATGGCCGCGAACGCCGCGTGCGCCCGGATCACGCCCGCCCGCCCCGTGCCGGGCCCGGCCAGGGCAGCGATCACTTGGTCGGTCATCTCATGGGACGTGCGCGGCAGGCGCTCGTCGATGATCGCGAGCACGGCGGGGTCGCGGTCCACGATGGTGGCCATCTCCCGTGAGTCGACGGCCAGGTCGATGAACGCGCTGAGCAGGTCCTCGGCGCTGGGCGAGCCGGCGTCCAGGCTCCGGAGGATCCGGGTGTAGGCGGCCATCGGCTCCTCGAGCAGGGCGACGAGGATGTCGGCCTTGGACGAGAAGTGGTAGTAGAGCGCGGCCGTGGTGGTGCCCAGTTCGCCGGCGATGTCCGCGATGCTGGTGCCGGTGAAGCCCTTGCGGGCGAACTGCTCGCGGGCGATGGCCAGGATGCGCTCCCTGGTGTCGCCAGACCTAGCGGGGCTCATGTCACCAGGCTACTTGCTTATCGATCAGTAAGCCACTATGCTCCACCCGGCCCGCCGGGGCCCGGGGCCGCGCCCAGGGCCGTCTGGGCCCGCGCGCCCGGGGCCGCGCGCCCGGGCCCGAGGCATCAGTCCGGGGTACTGGCCACTACCCACATCGAGAAGTACTGGGACCCGCCGCCGTAGGCGTGACCCAGCGCGGTCCGGGCCCCCGCCACCTGGTGCGCCCCCGCCTTGCCCATGACCTGGAGCGCGGCCTCGGCGAACCGGAGCAAGCCGGACGCGCCGATGGGGTTGGAGCTGAGCACCCCGCCCGACGGGTTCACCGGCAGCGACCCCCCGATCTCGGTCTCGCCCGCCTCGGTCAGCCGCCAGCCGTGACCGGGCGCGGCGAAGCCCAGGTTCTCCAGCCACATCGGCTCGAACCAGGAGAACGGCACGTAGATCTCGGCCACGTCGATCTCCCGCGCCGGGTCGGTGATCCCGGCCTTCGCCCACAACGCCGCCGCCGCGTCCGCGCCGGCCCGCGGGTTGACGTGGTCCTTGCCCGAGAACATGGTCGGCTCGGTGCGCATGGCCGTGGCCCGGATCCAGGCCACCGGCCCGGCGGACGCCTCGGCAGCGGCCTGGTCGCCGATGACCACCGCGCACGCCCCGTCCGAGGACGGGCAGCTCTCGTCGTAGCGGACCGGGGCCCACAGCATGGGCGAAGCCTGCACCTTCTCCAGCGTGATGTCGGCCTGCTGGAGGTGGGCGTAGGGGTTCAGGCTGCCGTTGCGCCGGTCCTTGACCGCGACCATCGCGCCGATGTGCTCCGGGGCGCCGCTGCGCCGGATGTAGGCCCGGATGTGCGGCGCGAAGTAGCCGCCCGCCCCGGCCAGCAGCGGCATGCCGAACGGCGGGGTGATCGACAGCGCCCACATGGCGTTGGACTCGGACTGCTTCTCGAACGCCACCGCCAGCACCCGCCGGTGCACCCCGGCCTGGACCAGGCTGGCCGCCACGATGCCCGTCGCGCCGCCCACCGAGCCCGCGGTGTGCACCCGCAGCAGCGGCTTGCCGGTGGCGCCCAGCGCGTCGGCCAGGTACAGCTCGGGCATCATCACGCCCTCGAACAGGTCCGGGGCCTTGCCCACCACCACCGCGTCGATGTCCCCGAAGCCCAGCCCGGCGTCGGCCAGCGCCCGGTCCACCGCCTCCCGGCACAGGCCCGCGATCGACACGTCGGCCCGGCGCGAGCGGTGCCGGGTCTGGCCCACCCCCAGGACGGCCGCCCGCTGTGCCCCCGAAAGCTGAGCCATCAGCGTCCCTCCATCACGCAGACCAGGTTCTGCTGCAAGGCCGGGCCGCTGGTCGCGTGGCCCAGCGCGCGCCCGGCACGGCCGGCCATGATCTCCCGCGCGGCCAGGCCGATCCGGGCCAGCCCGGCCGCGAACATCGGGTTGCCGCACAGCGCCCCGCCCGACGGGCTGATCCGCGTCTCGTCGCCCAGGCCGAGCGCCCCGCGCAGCAGCAGTTCCTGGTGCGTGAACGGCGCGTGCAGCTCGGCCACGTCCACCCCGGCCGCGCCCGCCGCCTGCCCCGCGCTCGCCGCCGACGGCGCCGCGGTCAGGTCACGGCCGCCCAGCGACCCCGAGTCGATGCGATGCTCGAACCCCGTGATCCAGGCCTGCCGGGGGCACAGCTCGCGGGCCCGGTCCCCGGCGGCCAGGATCACCACCGCCGCGCCGTCGCCCACCGGGGCGCAGTCATGCGCCCGCAGCGGATCGGCCACGTAGGGCTGGCCGAGCAGGTCCGCCACCGCGACCTCGCCCGCCACCTGGGCCTGCGGGTTGCCCGCCGCGTCGGCCCGGCTCCGCGCGGCCACCTGCGCCATCGCCTTCTCGCTCCACCGCCCGGCCTCGATGCCCAGCCGGGCCTGGAGCGCCGCGATGGTCACCGAGTCCGGCCACAGCGGCGCGACCAGGTACGGGTCGAGCTGCAGGGCCAGCACCCGGCGCAGCTGGCCCGCCGACGACTTGCCGAACCCGTAGGCCAGCGCCACGTCGGCCTCGCCGGTCAGGATCTTCACCCAGGCCTCGTACAGCGCCCAGGCCCCGTCCATCTCCACGTGCGATTCCATGATCGGCGGGAACGCGCCGATGGCGTCCACCGCCTGCACGAACGAGAACGCCCGCCCGGCCAGGTAGTCCGACGAGCCCGAGCACCAGAATCCGATATCGGCCTTGGCCAGCCCGGTCGCCGCCAGCACCTCGGCGAAGATGGGCACCAGCATCTCGACGCCGCTCGTGGTGCTGTCGCCCTGGCGGACTACCGGTGACTGCGCGAACCCGATCACCGCCACCTCGGTCATGGCCACCATCCCTCACAAGTGCCGGGCATACGACTCGTAGGGCGCGTCCGGCTCGTCCGCGGGCCGGAAGTGATCGATGTTCTCCGGCGTCAGCCCCCACTCCTCGCGCGGCTTCCAGACCGCGGTGACCCGCATGCCCATCCGCACCTCGTCCGGCTCGCAGCCCAGGATGAGGTGCTGGATCGCGATGTCCGCCCCGTCCAGCAGCACTGACGCCGCCACGTAAGGCGGCTCCACCCGCTGGCCCCGGAACGGCACGCTGACCACGCAGAACGTCGTGACCGTGCCGGTGTCGGCCACCTCCACCTCCTCGGCGGTCGGCACCCCGTCCGCCGGGCAGGCCGCGCGCGGCGGGAGGTAGACCTTGCCGCAGGCCGGGCAGCGCTGCCCGAGCAGCCGGCCCTGGGCCAGCCCGCGCAGGAACGCGCTCTCCTCCGCCGACGCCGTGTGCTCGTAGCTCAGCTCGATCGGCGTGGTGATCATGCTCACCGGCTCGCCGGCACCGGCGCCGACGTCGGGAAGTCCGGCGCCCGGCGCCGGCCGTCGCCCGGCTCGAAGCACACGATGTCCCGGATGTCGCCCGCCGGCTGCTCCGCCCACCGCGCCCGCACCCGCATCCCGGTGTGCATGGCCGCCGCGGAGCCCGCGTCGACCGCGTGCAGCAGCCCCGTGTCCGCGCCGTCCAGCCTGATCAGCGCCCACCCGAACGGCCGGTCCAGCGGCTGCCCGGCCAGCGGCCGGTCCATCCACGTCCAGGTCAGCACCGTGCCCGCCGGCCCGACCGGCACCAGCTCGCCCGGCGGCGCGAACGTCACCGGGTCAAACTCGAACGGCGGCGCGTGCACCCGCCCGTCCGCCCCCCGCGCGCCCAGGATCTGCCGCCCGGCCAGGCCGGCCAGGAACTGGCTCAGCGTCGGCCCCGTCGACCGGGTGTAGGCGAATCCGATCTCCAGCGGCGCGCGCAGGACCTGGCTCACGCCTCAGAGTGAAACACGTTTCCATTGCGAACTTCAAGTGATCCATAACGAGGTGGCCGCAGTCCGACTCATCCCCATATCCCGGTGGATTGTCCGGGTATAGCCCTGGCTTGTCCGGTACTAGAACCTGTTCTAGATTGGGCTCCGTGGACGCTACCGGGCTGTGGGCCATTGCCGCGAGTACCCCCGACCGCACCGCCGTCATCGAGCCCGGCGGCCGCGGCGTCAGCTACGCCGAGCTCGCGGCCGAGGCCGACCGCATCGGCCGCGGTCTCCAGGCGCTCGGCCTGGGCCCCGGCGACACCGTGGCCACCCTGCTGCCCAACAGTGCCACCGCGCTGGCCGCGTTCTTCGCCGCCATCCAGACCGGGCTGTACATCGTCCCGGTGAACTGGCACCTGGTCGGGGCCGAGGTCGGCTACATCCTGGCCGACAGCGGTGCCCGCGCGTTCCTGGCCGACGAGCGGTTCGCCGCCGCCGCGACCGAGGCCGCCGAGGCCGCCGGGGTCGGGGCCCGCTACGCCGTCGGCGCCATCGACGGCTTCCGGCCCCTGGCCGAGCTCGGCGCCGGCACCGCCGGCCTGCCGGCGTCCCGCACCGCCGGCGCGCCCATGCTCTACACCTCCGGCACCTCCGGCCGGCCCAAGGGCGTGCGCCGCGCCCTCACCGGCGCCGACCCCGACGAGGTGCCGCTGGCCTCGCCCGGCTTCTTCGGCATCTTCGGGATCCGCCCGCACGACGCGAACGTGCACATCTGCGGCTCGCCGCTGTACCACACCGCCGTGCTGAACTTCGCCACCATCTCGATCCAGCTCGGCCACCCCGTGGTGCTCATGGACCGGTTCGAGCCGGAGGAGATGCTCGCCCTCATCGAGCGGCACCGGGTCACCCACAGCCACATGGTGCCGACCCAGTTCCGGCGGCTGCTGGCGCTGCCCGCCGACGTACGCGCGCCGCTACGACCTGTCCTCGCTGCGGACCATGATCCACGCCGCGGCGCCCTGCCCCGAGGAGGTCAAGCGGCAGATGCTCGACTGGTGGGGGCCGGTCATCGTGGAGTACTACGCGGCCACCGAGGGCGGCGGCACCGTGATCACCGCGCAGGAGTGGCTGAGCAAGCCGGGCTCGGTCGGCCGGCCCTGGCCCTACTCGCAGGTCCGGGTGGTCGGCCCCGACGGCCAGGACATGCCCGCTGGCGAGCCCGGCCTGGTCTACATGAGCATGGGCGGGGCCAGGTTCAGCTATCACAAGGACGAGCAGAAGACCAAGGAGTCCTGGCTCGGGGACATGTTCACCGTCGGCGACATCGGCTACCTGGACGGCGACGGCTACCTGTTCCTCTGCGACCGCAAGTCCGACATGATCATCTCGGGCGGGGTCAACATCTACCCGGCCCAGATCGAGTCCGAGCTGTCCTGTCATCCCGCCGTGGCCGACGTCGCGGTGTTCGGCATTCCGCACGAGGACTGGGGCGAGGAGATCAAGGCCGTGGTCCAGCTCGTTCCCGGTGCCGAGCCGGGCCCCGAGCTGACCGCCGAGCTGCTGGACTTCCTGTCCGGGCGGCTGGCCCGGTTCAAGCTGCCGCGCACCATCGACTATGTCGACGAGCTGCCCCGCGACCCCAACGGCAAGCTCTACAAGCGCAAGCTGCGCGACCCCTACTGGGCCGGCCGCACCCGCGCCATCTAGCGACCCTTTGGTCCGACGACTTTGACAGTTGAGCCGAGTTTCTCAGGCTGCGAGGCAGCCTGGCGTCGGCGAGGCGGGTGTCGATGTGCTGCTCGATGGTGCGGAGGGCGGCGCGGAGCTGGGGTGGTGCCTGGGGCTGCCCGGCGGCGAATAGCGGGGTGAGGACGCGGTCGTGGACCTTGGTGTAGAAGATCGCGAAGCGCGAGGCCGTCGGGGGTGAGGTCGTAGGTGCTGGCGTGCGGCCGGCGGGTGATTAAGCCGTTACGGCGCATCCGGGCCAGGTCGTAGGAGGCCTGGGTCATGGTGCAGGGCGGGCCGGGCAGTCCGGTCATCAGGGCGCGCAGGCTCCTGTTGGTGATGCCGGTGACGGCGGCAGGGTGACGCACAAGGCGCTGGCCAGGGCCTGGACCCGAGAGTCGCCAAACCGCATGGCTGTAGCTCTCCGCCCGTCGGCGGTGACCGACGGGCGCGCGATCCGCTCGAAGACTGGATTCGCAAGGACGCAGCCCTGGCCAGCACGTTCAGTGTCCAGCAGCCGGGCGTTGATCGCACGCGCGGCGTCCTGCAGTTCGGGCAGGCAGGCGAGGCGGCGGCCGATCCGCAGGTCGGTGGGTGAGTTGATGACGGTCTCGATGCGCAGCGCCCGGCCGTCCTTGAGGTACTGCTTGATCCGGGAATGGCGGTAGAAGGCGTTGATGGTGACATCGATGCCCCTGGTGATGACCTTGGTCTTGAACGTCCCGCGGGTGGCGCGCTGCCGGCCGTTGACGATCCGGCGGCCGAAGATGATCTCGATGGTGTCCGGGCGGCCGAGGTCGAGGTTGTCGGTCACCAGCGCCTCGAAGAAGGACCGGGCATGGCGGGGCTGGGTGAACACGATGGTGCGGGACACCTCGACCTGAGCCATCGACAGCTCCCACCAGTACCCGGCGTGCTGGTCAGCGGCGCCCAGCGGCAGCGGCAGGCGGGACAGCCAGCGCTGGAAGAACACGCTGATCGTGCCGGGCTGCAGCGCGTCGCAGATCCGCTGCAGCACGGCGGGATCCGCGCCGGCGGCGAACCCGTTGGACAGCTCGGTGAAGCCGAAGCCGATCTTGCGGGCCTGCTGCCTGGCCCACTCGTGGCCGTTGACCCAGATCTTCATCGGCCACGGGCAGTAGGTGCAGATCTTGATGAACGCCGGGCCGAACCCGGCGTCCCACAGGTAGAAGTAGTAGACCGTGACCCGGCGGTCCTTCTTGTCGAAGGAGAACTGCGGGCACTTGCCCGGAGTCGGTGGGCCGCTGGCGGGAGATGAACACCCGCTGCGTCTCCTGGGCCACCCCGATCGCGGCGACCTGCGAGCGGCCGGTAGCAGCAGCCCGTCCAGGTAGGGCTGCATCACCTCGATGTTGCGGTCGGCGGCCTTCAGCGTCACCACCGGGATGTGGTTAGCCTCGGCGAAGGATGCGACCCGGCGGCGGAAGGCGTCCCCGATCTGCTGCAGGCACGCCGGGGACGGCACCGGGTACCCGCGGTGGCTCAGGAACTGGATCACCTGCCCGCCCACCTGCAGCTGCGCCAGGTAGCCATGCAGGTAGAGGCGGTCCAGGCAGTCCAGGTCCAGCTGCGACATGACCGTCCAGCACATCGTTCACCGTGACCGGCACCGACCGCGTGATCCGCGACGCCATGGCAACCTCCGCAACGTGGCCTACCACGGAGGATGCGCTCACCTGCACGAGCGCCAGCCGGCCAGCAGCCTCGGCGGTATCAGGCGGAGCCTGCCTGGACGATCTATTCCAAGGGTTAGTGGTCGTAAGCGGTCAGTGACGCGCATGACCGGTTGCCCGGTGTTGTCGTTGTGCCAGATGGCGGCGGTCAGCGCGAGGAGTCGCTGAAGAACGCGGACGATCACGCCGGCGGGGGTGCGGCCGCCGTGGCGTTCGAGGTCGAGCTGGCCTTTGAAGGTCTCGTTGACCGATTCGATGACCTGCCGCAGCGGCTTGAACAGCTGGGCTCCGGCCCGCTCGGCCTCGGCTTTGCGGGCCGGCCGCAGCAGCGCAGATACCCGATCGGCGAGCTGGCCCTCGAAGTCGCGGCCGAAGTAGTTCTTGTCGCCGATCAGCGTCTGCCCCGCTCGGCCGGCGAGGAGGCCGGGCTCGACCTCGAACATGGCCAGCAGGGTCTCGCGCTCGTCGGCCTTGGCGCCGGTCAGCGCGAAGGCGATGGGCAGGCCGTACAGGGTGCACAGCAGGTGAAGCCGCAGGCCCCAGAAGAACCGTGAGTGGCTGGCGCAGTAGCCGTACTCGGCCCATCCGGCCAGGTCGGAGCGCTTGACCGTCTCGCGGGAGCGGCCGCATTCCACCGGCGTGGAGTCGACGACCCAAACGTCATCGGTCCATAGCGTGGTGTCGATGGCCAGCAGGCGTATGACGTGCTGGATCAGCCCGGCGGCCTTCCGCAGCCGCTTGTTGTAGCTGGGCTGCTTGGGCAGATACGGGAACAGGTGCAGCAAGTGGGCGCGGGCGTGGCGGACCCAGCGTGCTTCGGAGGTGAAGCCGAGCAACGCCTGCATCACCGCGAGCGTGACCAGCTCCGCGTCGCTCAGCTGCGGCGCGATGCCCGCCGCCGGCCGCCATGGGGCGAGGTGGGGCGAGCCCTTGAGCAGGTCAGTGAGGTAGGCCCGCGGGCGCGGTGCCGGTGTTTGCCGGTCGTCTCCCGCGAGCCCCCTCCCGCACCCGCCGTGCGACTCTCATCGCAACGGGCGCTCCGCGTGTCTTTCCCGCTGGTCAGCCGCCGGTGGCGGCTGCCGGGTCCGGTGCCCACGGGGTCGGTATGGCGCTGCCGCGGTAGCGGTAGCGCGTCACCGTGACGCTGGCTGCGCCGGTGAACACGACTCCGTTCCAGGCGAACCGCCACCCCTGGTCGCAGAAGCGGCGGCGGAGTTCCCTCATCCCGAGCCGGTGCTTGCCCGCGTACTTGGCGCGTATCCAGCGCATCAGCCGACCCCACGCGTGGTAGTCGACCGCGCTGAATATCGCCTTGGACACCCCGTACCGGAAGAAGGCCGCCCACCCGCGCAGGGTCTGGCCGAGGCTGCGCAGCAGCTCGTCCAGCTCCTGGTGGAGGGTGGACCTGTACGTCTTTTCCGAGACCTTGTCCTTGATCGACTGGATGGCCTTCCGGGAGGGCCTGGTGTAGACGTAGTGCTTCGGCGTGCCTCTTTTCCGCTGGCGGCGGATGTTGTGGCCGAGGAAGTCGAAGCCCTCGTCGATGTGGATCACGCGGGTTTTCTCCGGTGCCAGCCGCAGTCCCAGGGGGGCGAGCACGGCGGACACCTCCTCGCGCAGCGCCTCGGCGTGGCACCGGTCGCCCGATACCATCAGGACAAAGTCGTCCGCGTAGCGGATGATCTTCCAGTTGCCGTGGCCGTTCCTTGTGCGCTTGGACCGCTGATAGGGTGTTCCCATCTTTTGCTGCCATTCCCGGGCGAAGTGATCGTCCAGTGCCGACAAGGCGATATTGGCGAGCAGCGGGGATAGTATTCCGCCTTGCGGGGTTCCGGTCAGTGATTCTTCCCGGTCTCCGAGCTCGTTGAGGATCCCGGATTTCAGGAACGCCTTCACTAGCCCGCATATGCGCTTGTCCTTGACCCGGACCCGGAAGCGGTCCATCAATGCCGTATGATCAATTTCGTCGAAGCAGGCTTTGATGTCGCACTCCAGCACCCAGCGGTATGCCCGGGTGCCGGAGTTCAGGTAGTGGATCTCGGCGATCGCGTCATGCGCGCGCCGCTTCGGGCGGAACCCGTATGAGCACGGCTGGAAGTCCGCCTCAAAGATGGGCTCGAGCACCAGCTTCAGGCTGGCCTGGACCACGCGGTCAGCGATAGTGGGGATACCGAGCTTCCGGTATTTTCCCGTGGTCCCTTTCGGGATCATCACCTGCCGCACTTCGACCGGCCGGTACTCGCCTGATTTCAGCGAGTCCCGGATCTGGCCCAGGAAGGCCCCGACCCCGATCCACTTCACGACCGTGGCCGCAGTGATCTTATCGACCCCCGCGGTCTTGGCGCCCTTGCTGGCCGAGACGCGTTCCCACGCGTGCGCCAGGAACGCCGGGTCATAGACGAGGTTGAACAGGTCACCGAACCGGCGGGAAGAATCTTCTCCCGCCCAGCGGTGCAATTTGATCTGCATACTCCGTACCGTCAGCCCGGCCGAATACGGATCCGGCCAGGTGACGGCGCCGGCATTCACCGGCGCATCTTCGGACATTACATCCTCTCCATAACTGACACGCTGCCGCCCTTCCCCATGCGCACGGGCTCTCCCCGGCTCGGAGTACTACGGCGGCTCCGCCCCGTCCGCGCCTTCGGCAGGCATCGCGCCTATCCCGCCCCGGCCCCTGGAAAAGGCCGGGCCGGGAACGCACACGGACGGTTCCCACGTTCCCTGCTGTCCGGTCGACGGGTTAGGCACCCGGCTTTGCCCCTGCGGCATCGTCACGGCTACGCCGCAGACATTCACCGTGACCTCCCGGCCCGGGCATCGAAGACCCTGCCAGAAGTTTCCCACCTGTCATGAAAGGCGAGTGCGCACCGCGATCCAGCCCGAATCCACCGGGTTAGAGCTGGCACGTGATCAAGAGGCGTAACGACACCGGTTCCTCGCGTATACCTTCCCGTCTCGCTCACCGCGCCCGGGCCCATCCGGCAGTCCTGAACCGGCGCGACTTTGTCGAGGATGCTCCCGTCCTTTCCGGCGATCCCCGGATCAGACTTCCTCCAGCTTCACCCCGCCGCTGCGACGGCGGAGCGACAGACGGTCTTTCACCTCCATCCGGGCCAGCAGAACTTCGTGGCGCACTCGGTCTTCACGAACAGTGCGGTCGCGAGGATGTCCAGGTCAGCGTTCACCAAGCCTCCAGGCTCCGGCGTTGGGCAGTGCGACGCCGGAGCCTGGAAGTGCGGTGCTGAGGGCCGGGATCCGTGTGACGGAACCGGGGCGCGGCAAGAGCGGGGATCAGCTCATTCAGTGAGTTCGAATCGCTCGGCGATCTGCTCGATGAGCGGCAGGTGTTCCTCCCAGGTCGCGCTCCCCATGCCGAGCACGAAGGCTGCGTTTCCGCGCACGGCGAAGTACTCCCGCGTCCGGTAGATGACCGCTCCGGTGCTGCTGCGGCGAGTGACAAAATCCAGCGCCACCCCCGGCTGGCCGGCGAACGTTGCCGCGGCGCGCGTGAAATCGTCGTAGCCGTGGGCCGCGAGTTTCTCCTGGGCCACGTCTGCCACCTGCGCCGCGGTCCTTCCGTCGGCAGGCACTTTGAAGACGATCAGGCTCCGGCCGGGGCCCCCGGTGGCTCGCAGGATCTCCGGCCCGTTCGCCGGAACGGGAGGGAGGACCTCCCAGCCTGCGGGCACATGCAGGACTGCCCCGTAGGGGACGATCTTGAATGCCTGCCAGGCGGCATTGCTGACATCAGACATCGGGCGACCTTCCAGAGTCGGGCGTTGCTCGGTCGCCAGGAGTGATACCGGCCATCGGCCGCGATGCGAACCTCGCATTCCGCGCCCTGCCCGGTATCTGTAGGAACGGCAACCAGGCAGGCACCGAACCCCAGGGAGACCACCGCCGTGAGCAGCCAGCAGGCCGAACCGGATGCCTGCGAGCGGGAACGCCTCGTGATCGCGCACGGCCACCTCGTCGAGCGTGAGGCCGCCCGTTACCGCACCTGGCACATCGACCGGGCAGACCTGCGCCAGGCAGGCATCCTCGGCCTGCTGATCGCCGCGAGCCGCTTCGATCCCGAGCGCGGAGCGCCCTTCGGAGCGTACGCCCGCACCTGGATACGCAAGGAGATCCAGCGTGCCATCTCCCAGCAAGAGTTCCCCGCCGTCGTGCCCGCCGACCTCATCGGCCGCACCGTCGCCCTGCGCCGCGCCCTCGACGAGAACGCCGACAGCCTCAACCTGGCGGCTGCCGCGCTGGGCATCTCACCGACGACCATCGCAGCGCTCCACCGGCAACTCCGCACCACCGGCCCTGACGACGACGAAGAACTGCCCGCGCCCGGCTATACCCTGACCGACCCCGAACACGCCGCTGTCGCACAGGACTTCGCCAGCACGGTCCGTACCGCTCTGGCCCGCATAGACCTGCGCGAAGCCGAGGCGCTGATCCTGCGCTACGGCCTGGACGACGGACCAGAA
Organism: uncultured Actinomycetota bacterium; assembly: GCA_963822485.1. Lineage (GTDB taxonomy): Bacteria > Actinomycetota > Actinomycetes > Streptosporangiales > Streptosporangiaceae > DASUBV01. The sequence goes on along the minus strand of CAWGHW010000037.1, from coordinate 200,039 downwards.
CGGTCATTCCGCCAGATCGGCCGCCACCTCGGGGTCTCCGACCACACTGCCAGGAACCTCGTCGAACGCGCCCAGGTCGAACTACGCCGCCTCATCGCCTGACGCATCCACGCCGAGCCAACCACCACTGCCCTCGAACGTGAACTAACCCCTTGGAATAGATCGTCCAGGCAGGCTCCGCCTGATACCGCCGAGGCTGCTGGCCAGGCTGGCGCGTTCGTGCAGGTGAGCGCATCCTCCGTGGATAGGCCACGTTGCGGAGGTTGCCATGGCGTCGCGGATCAAGCGGTCGGTGCCGGTCACGGTGAACGATGTGCTGGACGGTCACGTGCAGCTGGACCTGGACTGCCTGGACCGCCTCTACCTGCATGGCTACCTGGCGCAGCTGCAGGTGGGCGGGCAGGTGATCCAGTTCCTCCAGCACCGCGGGTACCCGGTGCCGTCCCCGGCGTGCCTGCAGCAGATCGGGGACGCGTTCCGCCGCAAGGTCGCATCCTTCGCCGACGCTAACCACATCCCGGTGGTGCCGCTGAAGGCCGCCGACCGCAACATCGAGGTGATGGGCCCCTACCTGGAGCGGGCTGCTGCTACCGGCCGCTCGCAGGTCGCCGCGATCGGGGTGGCCCAGGAGACGCAGCGGGTGTTCATCTCCCGCCAGCGGCCCACTGCTCCGGGCAAGTGCCCGCAGTTCTCCTTCGACAAGAAGGACCGCCGGGTCACGGTCTACTACTTCTACTTGTGGGACGCCGGGTTCGGCCCGGCGTTCATCAAGATGTGCACCTACTGCCCGTGGCCGATGAAGATCTGGGTCAACGGCCACGAGTGGGCCAGGCAGCAGTGCCGCAAGATCGGCCTGGGATTCACCGAGCTGTCCAACGGGTTCGCGGCCTGCGCTGACCCGGCCGTGCTGCAGAAGATCTGCGACGCGCTGCAGCCCGGCACGATCAGCGTGTTCTTCCAGCGCTGGCTGTCCCGCCTGCCGGTCCCGCTGGGCGCCGCTGACCAGCACGCCGGGTACTGGCGGGAGCTGTCGATGGCTCAGGTCGAGGTGTCCCGCACCCTGGTATTCACCCAGCCCCGCCATGCGCGATCCTTCTTCGAGGCGGTGGTCACCGACAACCTCGACCTCGGCCGCCCGGACACCATCGAGATCATCTTCGGCCGCCGGATCGTCAGCGGCCGGCAGCGCGCCACCCGCGGGACGTTCAAGACCAAGGTCGTCACCAGAGGCGTCGATGTCACCATCAACGCCTTCTACCGCCATTCCCGGATCAAGCAGTACCTCAAGGACGGCCGGGCCCTGCGCATCGAGACCGTCATCAACTCACCCACCGACCTGCGGATCGGCCGCCGCATCGCCTGCCTCCCCGAACTGCAGGACACCGCGCGTGCGATCAACGCCCGGCTGCTGGACACTGAACGTGCTGGCCAGGGCTGCGTCCTTGCGAATCCAGTCTTCGAGCGGATCGCGCGCCCGTCCGGTCACCGCCGACGGGCGGAGAGCTACAGCCATGCGGTTCGGCGACTCTCGGGTCCAGGCCCTGGCCAGCGCCTTGTGCGTCACCCTGCCTGCCGTCACCGGCATCACCAACAGGAGCCTGCGCGCCCTGATGACCGGACTGCCCGGCCGGCCCTGCACCATGACCCAGGCCTCCTACGACCTGGCCCGGATGCGCCGTAACGGCTTAATCACCCGACGGCCGAACGCCAGCACCTACGACCTCACCCCCGACGGCCTCCGCTTCGCGATCTTCTACACCAAGGTCCACGACCGCGTCCTCACCCCGCTATTCGCCGCCGGGCAGCCCCAGGCACCACCCCAGCTCCGCACCGCCCTCCGCACCATCGAGCAGCTCATCGACACCCGCCTCGCCGACGCCAGGCTGCCTGCAGCCTGAGAAACTCGGCTCAACTGTCAAAGTCGTCGGACCAAAGGATCGCTAGGCCCCTGTCCGGGGGCCAGCCCGGGGCGGCCAGGGTGCTCAGCCGAGGTAGCGGAGCACCGCCAGGACCCGACGGTGATCCGCATCAGCTGCGGGCAAGCCGAGCTTGTGGAAAATGTTGCTGATGTGCTTCTCGACCGCTCGCTGGGTGACGACCAGGCGGACGGCCATGGCGGAATTGGAGCGCCCCTCGGCCATGAGGGCGAGCACCTCGCGCTCGCGGTCGGTGAGCCGCGACAGGGCGTCTGAGCGCCGGCTGGCCGACAGCAGCTCACTGACTACTTCGGGGTCCAGGGCCGTGCCGCCCGCGGCCAGGCGCTCCAGCGCCGCGACAAATTCCGCGACGTCCGCGACCCGGTCTTTCAGCAGGTATCCCACGCCCGCGGAGGCGCCGGGCTCGACCCGCTCCCAGGAGGTCGTAGACGTGCCGCGTCTCCACGTACTGGGAGAAGACGAGGACGGGGAGCCCCGGGTGATGGCGGCGTAGCTCGAGCGCGGCCCGGAGGCCATCATCGGTGTAGGTCGGCGGCATCCGCACATCGACGACGACGAGGTCGGGCTCATGCTCGGCGACTGCGCCCAGCAGTGCCTGCCCGTCGCCGACTGCCGCCAGTACCTGGTGGCCGCGGGCCGCCAGAAGCTCGGCCAGCGCGGCGCGGATCACCGCCGAGTCCTCTGCGATCACGATCCGCATGGCGGAGTTTCCCTGTCCTCACGCACGATCGGGGACCACGATCTCGATGACCGTCGGCCCGCCCGGCGGGCTGGCGATATCCAGCGCCCCGTCCACGCTCTGAAGCCGTTCTGCCAGCCCGCAGAGCCCTCCGTCGCCGTGGACGCGCGCGCCTCCGCAGCCGTCATCGCGCACCCCCATCCTCAGCCGCCTGCCGTCGGCGCTGATCTCGATGCTCGCCTGCGTGGCACCGGCGTGCTTGGCGACATTGGTCAGGAGCTCGGCGGCGCAGAAATAGACGGTCGCCTCGATGGCGGGCGAGAGCCGGACGGGCAGGTCGATGCTCAGGGCGACGGGGACCAGGCTCTTGCCGGCCAGGGAGCCGAGAGCCACGCCCAGGCCCTGGTCCAGCACCGGCGGATGGACGCCCCGGGCGAGGTCGCGCAGCTGCACGATGGCGTCCTTGACGCCCTGATGGGCCGCGTCCACCAGCCTGCCGACCTGGGCCAGGTCGGAGGGGCCCGCCGGGCTGGCGCTGGCCAGCCTCTCGCGGGCCAGGCCGAGTTTCATCGAGGTCGCCACCAGCTCGGCCTGGGCGCCGTCGTGAAGATCCCGTTCGATGTGGCGCAGCCGGGTCTGCGCACCCTCCACCACCTGAGTGCGGGAGCGTTCCAGCTGGCGGACCCGGGCTGGCAGCGACGAGGGCCCGAGCAGGTCCGCGATCAGGGCCCTGTCGGCCCACAGAACGCCGCGCAAGACCCAGGGCGACAGCCACCAGCCAGCCACGCCTATGCCCACGGCCAGCGCCATCCTGGGCCAGCTGTCGAAGTAGAAGGCGCCGAAATTGACCACGTAACGATGGGTGACGCCATCGGCCACGACTCGCCTCGTCCATAGGTCGGCGGCCCATTCAACTGGTGACGCCAGGAAGATCAGGCTTCCGGCCCGGAATGCGACGACGGCGGCCAGGCTGGCCAGTTCGACGGGGGCCTTAGCGATGAAGTACCCGCGCGCTCGCCAGGCAGGCTGATCGGTGAGCGCCGAGCGCATCCAGCCGAAGAATCCTGCCGCGGGGCGGAACGAAGCCGGCTCGGCGACGGCCAGGCCCAGCAGCCGGAGGGCCAGGGCACGGCTGGCCATCCCCAGACGCCGCACTCCGGCCGACGATGCCGCTGCGAGCGGCAGGCCCACGACGATCACCGGGGGCGTCAGGAGGGCCATGGGCACAATCACGGCCGCGAGACCGGCGAGCGCCAGCGGCAACCCCGCAAGCGCGTAGGCAGCCTCGGCCCGGGCGCGCCGGGTGAACGGCTCACGCAATGCCCTCGCGGAGGCGAAAGATAGCTCGCGGCCTAGCCCGCGAGCGCCGGTGCTCACCGCGACCACCTTAGCCGGGCATCACCGGCGATGAAGGTATTCCTTACCCTTCTCGACAGCACGAAGTATGCCGCGCCTGCCAGGCCTGGAACGGCGTCGACGAACGTGCCGACGTTCGATTTCTCGCCGAGAATGTGCCAGGCAACAAGGAAGACTACCGAGAGGATATTGAAGACAATGTTGCTGATGATAGCCGACTTGCGCCTTCGCGCCATCAGGACGAACAGGAGAGCCGCATAGAAGATGAGAATGATGTTGGTGATGACGTAGAAGATCAGCAAGCTCAGGGGAACAAATGAACGCAGCCCAGCGGCAGCGGGATGGGCGTAGATCACTATTGACGCTACCGTTAGCCCTGCTCCGTGCAGCATCAGGTAGGCCAGGACGACGATGTAAGCCAGCAGCCAGCCCCGAATGGCCGGCCGTGGCCCATGCTGACCGGCCGGCTGCTCGGCCTGGCCCGCATCGCGCGATTCGTTTAGCCGCATAACTGAATCATGCTGCCCGCACGCCCGCGCATTCGATCGTGCTGTCACCCGGTTTCGGGGTACGGATAACCGAACCGAGCGGAAGTTGCGGGTCTACGGCTGTCCGCGATCAGCCGGTCAGCGTGGCCAGCAATTCGGCGTAGGCGGTCAGGTAGTGGTCGACGTCGGTGTGGGTGGCGGGCAACGGCACCGTCGGGCCCGCGCCGGCCAGCGCCTCCCAGATGCCCCGGTTGGCCAGCCAGATCCGCATCAGCCGGGTCAGCTCGTAGTCGGTCAGCTCGAACGCGGCCGCCCCGGTGCGCGGCTCCGGGCCGTACCACTGGCCCGAGCGCGGGCCAAGCCGGATGGCCGTCCACGGCAGGCCGGCCGCGCCGATGGCCGACTCGATGCCGTCGGCCAGCTCGGTGCCCAGGTCCGTGGTGCGCGCGTAGGCCTCGGGGAGCAGCACCTCGGTCAGCGCCGCGCGGGCCGCGGCCGCCGACAGCGGGTTGCCGAACAGCGTGCCGCCGGTGGCCACGTTGCGGGCCGCGTCCAGCTCCCCGGCCAGCGCCGGTGTGACGCCGTAGGCGCCCATGGGCACCCCGCCCGCGACCGCCTTGCCGATCGTGACGATGTCCGGGTCCAGCCCCCACAGCCCGGTCCCGCCGCCGTAGCCGACCACGTGAGTGTGGGTCTCGTCGATGGCCAGCAGCGTGCCGTGCTCCCTGGTGATGGCGCGCAGCGCGTCGTGCCAGCCCGGCTCGGGAGCCAGCAGGTGGATCCAGTTGGTCATGGCCGGCTCGGTCAGCACCAGCGCGACGTCGCCCGGCGCCAGCGCCTCCCGCAGCAGGTCCGGGTCGTTGAACTGGGCGATCCGCACCCGCCCGGTCACGCCCTTGGCCAGGCCGCGCTGCTGCGGCCGGGGCTGGCCATCCTCGATGTCGACCAGGTTCTCCTCGAAGTGGCCGTGATAGTGGCCCTGGAACAGCAGCACCACGTCCCGGCCGGTGACCGCCCTGGCCAGCCGGATGGCCTCGGTGTTGGCCTGGGTGGCCGACAGCGTGAACTGCCACATCGGCACCGGGTAGCGGCGGGCCAGTTCCTCGGCCACGATCACGCTGTCCTCGGTGGGCAGCAGGAACTGGGTCGACCGGGCCGCCTGGGCCTGGATCGCCGCGACGATGGCCGGGTGGGCGTGGCCGCAGAACATGGCCAGGTCCGAGGCGTTGAAGTCGACGTAGCTGAACCCGTCCACGTCGGTAAAGCCGGGCCCGGCGCCGTGGTCGATGTAGACCGGCTGATCGTTGTCGATGGCCATCCAGCTCATCGGCACGCCGTTGGGCATGTGGGCCCGGGCCCGCTCCAGCAGGGCCAGCGTCCTGGGCCGGGCGGCCCGGAACCGCTCCAGCTCGGCGGCCAGCAGCTTGCTGATCCTGGCCCGGTCCAGATCCCCCTGCGCGCTCATGCTGCCGATGCTACTGAACAGCGGATCGGGCCTTCTGATAACAGCAAGAAGCGCCCTCGCGTGGGGGTCCGCTCGGTGAGCGGCCCGGGTTACTGCGTGAGCGGCCCGGGCTAGCGGTCGCGGAACTGGGGGGTGCGCTTCTCGGCGAAGGCCCGGGGGCCCTCCTTGGCGTCCTCGGTGGTGAACACCGACATGCCGATGGCCGCCTCGAGCTTGAACGCCTCTGCTTCCGCCATGCCCTCGGTCTTCCTGATCGTCTCGAGGATGGCCCGGACCGCGACCGGGCCGTTGGCCGCGATCAGGTCCGCGATCTCCAGCGCGCGGGGCAGGGCCTGGCCGTCGGGGACCACGTGGCCGATGAGGCCGATCTGGAGGGCCTCGGCGGCGCGGATGTGGCGGCCGGTGAGCAGCAGGTCGGCGGCGACGGTGTAGGGGATCTGCCGCGGCAGGCGGACCGCCGAGCCGCCGAGCGGGAACAGGCCCCAGCGCGCCTCGGAGATGCCGAACCGGGCGCTCTCCCCGGCCACCCGGATGTCGGTGGCCTGGAGGATCTCGGTGCCCCCGGCGATAGCCGGCCCCTCCACGGCCGCGACCAGCGGCTTGGTCAGCCGGCGGCCCTTGAGGAGTGGCTCCAGCACGGACATGTCCTGGCGGCCGGCTGGCCCGGCTCCGGCGGCCGCGGCACCGTTAGTCGTCCCATCCCGGAACCGGTCGCCGGGGTGGTCGCGGGCCATGGCCTTGAGGTCGGCCCCGGCGCAGAAGGCGCCGCCCGCCCCGGTCAGCACGCAGGCCCGGATGCCGGGGTCGCGGTCCACCTCGTCCCAGGCCTGGCGCATCAGGGCCAGCATCGGCCCGCTGAGCGCGTTACGGGCCTGCGGCCGGTTCATGGTGACGATCAGGACGTGGCCGCGGCGCTCAGTGAGCAGGTGCGGCTGCTCGCCGGGAGTTTCGGTCGCGGTCATGGCCGCCTTCCGTAAGGCCGTCCGGGGTTGCTCAAAACAGTAACACGTTCTAGTTTCTTGCCATGGCCGCGAACCTCGCCGACCTCTTCGAGCATGCCGCCGACGCCTTCGCCGAGCGCATCGCGGTGGCCTGCGGCGATCGCCAGGTGACCTACCGGGAGCTGGACGAGCGGTCCAGCCGGCTGGCCCATCACCTGGCCGGCGCGGGGGTCGGTCCCGGCGACCACGTCGGGCTCTACGCCCGCAACTCGATCGAGGCTACCGAGGCGCTGATCGCGGTGGTCAAGCTGCGCGCCGCGGCCGTCAACATCAACTACCGCTACGTCGAGAACGAGCTGCGGTACATGATCGCGGACGCGGACCTGGTCGCGCTGGTGCACGACCGGGAGTTCGGGCCGCTGGTGGCGGCGATCGCGCCGCAGGCGGCCGCGCTGCGCGCCACCGTGGTCATCGAGGACGCCAGCGGCGCCGGGCTGGCGGCCGGGCCGGGCTACGCGGCGGCGGGCTACGAGGATGCGCTGGCGGCGGCCTCGCCCGAGCGGGACTTCGGGCCGCGCAGCGGCGACGACGTCTACATCATCTACACCGGCGGGACCACGGGCTATCCCAAGGGCGTGATGTGGCGCAGCGAGGACATCTGGCGCACGCTGGCGGGCGGCATCGACTTCGCCACCGGCGTGCCGATGACCGACGAGTGGGAGCAGTCCCGGCGCGGCCAGGCCAGCGCGGGCCTGGTCCGGCTCTGCGTGGCGCCGCTGATCCACGGGGCGGCTCAGGTGGCCACGCTGGGCGCGCTGTTCGGCGGCGACACCGTGGTGCTGGCCCGGCGCTTCGACCCGGACGAGGCCTGGCGCGCCATCGAGCGGCACCGGGTCAACCTGATGCTGGTCATCGGCGACGCCATGGCCCGGCCGCTGATCGAGGCCTACCGGGCCGGCGGCTACGACGCCTCGTCGCTGCTGTCCCTGTCGTCGAGCGCGGCGCTGTTCTCGCCCGCGGTCAAGGAGGCCTGCGCGGCGGCGCTGCCGCACGTGGTGATCACGGAGTCCATCGGCTCGACCGAGACCGGGTTCACCGGCCTGAACCTGTTCAGCGCCGGCGCCGCGCACCGCGGCGGGCCGACCGTGACGCCGGGGCCGGACACCATCGTGCTTGATGACGCCGGCCGTCCCGCCGGCCCCGGCCAGGTGGGCCGGATCGCCAGGGGCGGGCACGTGCCGCTGGGCTACTACAAGGACCCGGTCAAGACGGCGGCCATGTTCGCCGAGGTGGACGGCCGGCGCTACGCGGTGCCCGGCGACTACGCCCGGGTCGAGGAGGACGGCCGGCTGACGCTGCTCGGCCGCGGCAACACCTGCGTGAACACCGGCGGCGAGAAGGTGTACCCGGAGGAGGTCGAGGGCGCGCTCAAGGCGCACCCCGACGTGTTCGACGCGCTGGTCATCGGGGTGCCCGACGAGCGCCTCGGCCAGCGCGTGGCGGCGCTGGTGCAGGTGCGCGACGGCCGCCCCGCCGACCTGGCCGCGATCGAGGCCCACCTGCGCGGCCTGATCGCCGGCTACAAGCTGCCGCGCAGCATCTGGCTGGTGGACGCCATCGGCCGGACGGCGGCCGGCAAAGCTGACTACGGCTGGGCGCACCAGCACGCCGCCGGCCACCCGCCTGCCCGCCCACCCGGAGCTCAGTCCCTGGTCACCTGAGGAGAACCGTGCGGACCTCGCTGTGCACCCTGCTTGACATCGAGTACCCCATCGTGGGCTTCACCCCGTCCGAGCACGTCGCCGCCGCGATCAGCCGGGCCGGCGGCCTCGGCGTGCTCGGCTGCGTCCGCTTCAACGACCCGGCGGAACTGGATGCCGCGCTGACCTGGATGGACGCGCACACCGACGGCCGGCCCTACGGCATCGACGTGGTGATGCCCGCCCGCCAGCCGGCCGAGGGCGCCCCGGCCGACCTGAGCGCGCTGATCCCGCCCGGCCACGCCGACTTCGTCGAGCAGACCCTGACCAGGCTCGGCGTGCCGCCGCTGCCCGACGGCACCCGGGCCAGCGACGGCGTGCTCGGCTGGCTGCACTCGGTGGCCCGCCAGCACGTCGAGGTGGCGCTGGCCCACCCGGCCCGGCTGATCGCCAACGCGCTCGGCCCGCCGCCGGCCGACGTCATCGAGGCCGCGCACGGGCGCGGCATGCTGGTCGCGGCGCTGGCCGGCAAGGCCCAGCACGCGCGGGTCCAGGTGGACAGCGGCGTGGACATCGTGGTGGCCCAGGGCTACGAGGCCGGCGGGCACACCGGCGAGATCGCCAGCATGGTGCTGGTGCCGGAGATCGTGGATGCCGTGCCCGTCCCGGTACTCGCCGCGGGCGGCATCGGCTGCGGCCGCCAGGTCGCCGCCGCCCTGGCCCTCGGCGCGGTCGGCGTCTGGATGGGCTCGGCCTGGCTGGTCGCCCAGGAGTACGGCCTGAGCGCGGCCGCGCCGGGCCTGCGCGACGCGCTGCTCGCCGCCACCTCATCGGACACCGTGCGGTCGCGGATCTACAGCGGCAAGCCGGCCCGGCTGCTGCGCAACCGCTGGACCCAGGCCTGGGCCGAGCCGGACGCCCCCGAGCCGCTGCCCATGCCGCTCCAGAACCTGCTGGTCAGCGAGGCGCATCAGCGGCTGATGCGGTCCGGCCGGCCGGACGTGGTGCCGATGCCGGCCGGGCAGATCATCGGCCGGCTGACCGAGGTGCGCCCGGTGGCCGAGGTCATGGCCGAGCTGGTCAAGGAGGCCGACGAGACGCTCGGCCGCCTGGCCGGCCTGCGCTGAGCCGGTATCGTGCCACAGATGCGGATCGCCACCACCGTCGGCTACTGGAGCGCGGGGCCGCCCCCCGACGCGGCGGAGCTGTTCGCCGCCGCCGACCGGCTGGGCTTCGATCAGGTCTGGACCGCCGAGGCCTACGGCAGCGACGCCTGGACCCCGCTGGCCTGGTGGGGCTCGCGGACCACGCACGTCAAGCTGGGCACCGGCATCTCCCAGCTGTCCGCCCGCCCGCCGGCCACCCTGGCCATGGCGGCCATGACCATGGACCACCTGACCCGGGGCCGGGTCATCATCGGCGTCGGCACCAGCAACCCGCAGGTGGTCGAGGGCTGGTACGGCCAGCCCTACCCGCGCCCGCTGGAGCGCACCAGGGAGTACATCGAGATCCTGCGCGCGGTCATCGCCCGGACCGAGCCGGTCACCTACGACGGCCGGCACTACCAGCTGCCGCTGCGCGGCGGCACCGGCCTGGGCAAGCCGCTGCGCTCGATCCTGCATCCCTATCGCCCGGAGATCCCCATCTACCTGGGCGCCGAGGGGCCGAAGAACGTCGCGCTGGCCGCCGAGATCGCCGACGGCTGGAACCTGATCTTCTTCTCGCCCCGGATGAACGACTTCTACGCCGCCGCGCTGGCCGAGGGCTTCGGGCGGCCCGGCGCCCGGCACACCGCGGCCACCTTCGACGTGGTGGGCGGCCCGATGGCGATCGTCATCGACGACGACATCGAGCGGGCCGCCGACCAGGTCCGCCCGTCGCTGGCCCTGTACATCGGCGGGATGGGCGCCCGCGGCCTCAACTTCCACCATGAGGTGTTCGTCCGGATGGGCTACGAGGCGCAGGCCAGGACCATCCAGGACCACTACCTGGCCGGGGACAGGAAGGCCGCCATCGCCGCCGTGCCCACCGCGATGGTCGAGGACGTCGCGCTGATCGGCCCGTGGGCCAAGATCGCCGAGGAGATCCCGAGGTGGAAGCAGACCGTGCTGACCACCTTCCTGTTCCACACCGAGCTGCGGCACCTGGCCACGATCGCCGACCTGGTCCGCGGCGCCTGACCTGAGTCAGGCCTGGTCGTCGCCCGGTCCGCTGGGGCGGCCGGGCGGCCAGGGCGGCCGCGAGCTGCGGCCGGGAGCTGATGCCCAGCTTGGCGTAGCTGCTGGTCAGGTGGTTCTCCACGGTGCGCAGCGTGACGAACAGGGTCTGCGCGATCTGCCGGTTGGTCTGGCCCGCGGCGGCCAGCTGGGCCACCCGCAGCTCACTGGGCGTGAGCGCGTCCCGGCCCCGGACCGCGTCGCGTCGCGGTCGGCCGCCCGCGATGACCAGCTCGGCCCTGGCCCGGGCGGCCAGCTCGGCGCTGCCCAGCCCGTGCGCGATGTCCAGGCCCTCGCGCAGCAGGTCGCGGGCCACGGCCCGGCTGCCCGCCCGGCGGTGCGCCGCGCCCAGGTCGATCAGCGCCCGGGCCAGCTCCAGCGGGGCCGGGGACGGGCGCAGCACCGCCACCGCCTCGGTGAGCAGCTCGAGGCCGCGGTCGCCGCCGGCGACCAGGCCGGCCGCGCGCAGCGCGACGCCCAGCGCCCGCCCGGCACCCCAGCGGCGGGCCAGCGCCACCTCGGAGTCGCACAGCGCGACGGCGGTGCGCGCGTCGCCCAGCGCGCTGAGCGACAGCGCGGCGTCCGAGCGCCAGGCCATCATGGCCGGGTTGCTGATGCCCCACCGCTCGGCCAGGTGCCCGGCGGCCAGCAGGTCGGCCGCGGCCGCGGCGTGCTGGCCGGCCGCCGCGTGCAGGGCGCCCCTGGCGTGCCGGACGACCACGAATGGCCAGGTCGGGCCCAGCTCGCCGGCCAGGCCGCGGCCGGTCAGCACCGCCTGCGCCACGGCGAGCTCGTTGCGGGCGGCCAGGGCGGGGACCAGGAACGCGGCCGCGATCGAGGAGATCCATACATCGCCGGAGCCAGCCAGGGCCTGCTGCCCGTAGGCGGCGGCCTCGCCCACCTCGCCCCGGTACAGCGCGACCAGCGCCGCCACCGACGCGCCCATCGCCGCCGCCACCGGCCAGCCCCGGTCCTGGGCCAGCGCCAGCCAGGCCCGGGCACCCGTGCGGGCCTCGTCGGCCAGGTCGGCGAACAGCAGCACCAGGACCGTCTCGGGCAGCGCGGTGGAGGCGACCGAGATGAGCCGCGGCATGGCCTGGATCGCCTGCCGGGCGTGGGCCACGGCCCGGTCGCGGTCTACCCCGGCCGCGGCCAGCTCGATGGCGATGGCCGCGTGCAGCCGCGGGTCGAGCGGCTCGTCGCGGCCGGCCCGCTCCTGAAGCCGCTCCAGCAGGGCGCGGGTGACCGGGCGGGTGCCGAGGTCCCAGCGCGCGGTGTGGAGCAGCGCGGCCTGGAGCGAGGTGACATCCGCGGCGAGCTGGCCCGCCTCAGGCGAGCCCGGCCGCCGGCAGCCGCCTCGCTCTCGCAGTCGGCCAGCGTCGCCTCCAGCACGGCCACGCCGTCGGCGAACCGCCCGCACAGGGCCAGGGCCTCGCTCAGCGCCAGTGCGACCGGCACCCGGCGGGCCAGGGCCCGGGCCGTCATCTTCGCCGGCTCGCTCATCCGCAGCGCCTCGGCCAGGTGCCCGGCCGCCACGGCGGGCGCCGCCCTGACCTCCGACAGGCCCAGCTCGGCCAGCACCTCGGGCCGGGCCCGGGCCGGCGGCGGCTCGGCCAGGGCCCGCTCCAGGCAGAGCCGGGCGATGTCCGGCGCGCCGCGGGTGCGGGCGTCGGCCGCCGCCGTCCGCAGCCGGGCCACCACCCAGGAATCCCCGGCCGGGCCCGCCGCCAGCAGGTGCACGGTTACCTCCCCGGCCGGTGCCCCGTCGGCGTCCAGCAGCCGCGCGGCCCGCGCGTGCCAGCGCTGCCGCAGCGGCGGCGCCAGGTCCTGGTAGACCACCGACCGGACCAGCGGGTGCACGTAGCGCAGCGCCCGGTCGCCCTCGATGATGCCGTCGGCCATCAGCGATGCGAGCGCCCGGGCGCAGCCGTCGGCGTCCAGCCCGGCCAGCCGTCCGGCCCGTGCCGCCGTGGCCGCGGTGCCGAGCACGGCTACCGCGCGCGCCGCCGCCAGCGCGCCCGCGGGCATCCGGCCGAGCTGCAGCAGCACCCGGCGGCTGACCGCGACGGGCGTGAGCCGCCGCAGGTGGGCCACGTCGGCGCCGGCGCCATCGTCGCCCTCGGCGGCCAGGCTGGCCAGCAGCGCGCCGAGCAGCAGCGGGTTGCCGCCGGTCAGCTCCCGGCAGACCAGCTGGAACTCCGCCGGCGGGTCGCGGCCCAGCGCGCCGCGGACCAGCTCGGCGCAGGCCCGCTCGCCCAGCGCGGCCGGGCGCAGCACCGTCACCCCCGGCGCCGCGGTCAGCTCGGCGATCAGCACCCGCTCCGTGTCGCCGCCCGACCGCGGCCCGCGGACGGTGACCACGAGCAGGACCGGCAGGCCCTCCAGGCGGCGCGCCAGGTGCAGCACGAAGCGCAGTGACGGCTGGTCGGCCCACTGCAGGTCATCCACCGCGATCAGCAGCGGCGCCCGCTGGGCCAGCGCCGAGGTCAGCCAGTACAGGCCGTGCAGGATCGAGAACGCGTCCTCGTCAGCGCCCGGCCCGCCGGGCCCGAGCGCCGGGGCGGCGAGCGCGGCCGCGTCGCCGGGTGATTCGGTCCCGGCCAGGCCACCGCCGGTGGCCCCTGGCTCGGTCCCGAACAGCTGGCGCACCACGCCCCAGGCGTAGCCGGCCTTCGAACTCGGCCGCGCTGGCCGTCAGCACCGTCAGGCCGGCCCGCGCCGCCTGCTGGCAGGCGTGCGCGAGCAGCCGGGTCTTGCCGATCCCGGCCACGCCCTCGATGAGCAGGGTCGAGCCCGTTCCCGCGCTCGCGGCCGTGAGCAGGCGCGTGATGGCGCCGAGCTCGGCACCCCTGTCAAGCAGCCGTCCCGCGGCCGCCTGCCCCGCCGTCATGGGGGGATCGTAGGGGCAAAGCGGCTATCCGCACCATCGTTGTGTCGCTCTGTATCTGCAGCTCATCGCCGCTGGCGGCTAATCACTGTGGTGCCTACCGTGATGCGCCGACTGCGGCGGCGCGACCAGGCTGGCCCACGTGAGCGGTCCGGTGCGATTCGTGCTGACGGTGGAGTTCGGCGGGACGGGGGAGCCAGTCGAGGGCCTGGTGCGCAGTGCAGGCCAGTCGGCTCAGGCGTTCAGCGGCTGGTCGGAGCTGTTCGCCGTGCTGATGCGGCTGACGTCCGAGCGGGACGGCCCAGCCGATCGCACCGGACCGTGACCGCGGCCGGCCACGCCGCCGGCCGCTCAGGCCCGTAGGAGCGGAGGAACCATCCATGCCAGCCAAGCTCAAGATCTGCCTGGCCCTCGCGGCCAGCGCGGCCGCGGCCAGCGCCGCCGTGCTGCCCGCCGCGACCGCCAGCGCCCAGCCCGCCCGGCCCGGCCGGGCCGCGTGCCGGCGGTCGCGGCCAGCCTGCCCCGGATCACGATCGCCATGACCGGCAAGAAGATCGCCGTCAGCGGCGCGCTGCAGTCCGGCGGGGTCGAGATCGCGTCCCGGGTCAGCCATGAGAGCCAGGGCGACCCGGTGCTGGTCCGGCTGGATCCCGGCGTGACCGTGGCCCAGTTCCTGGCCGCCTGCCCAAGATCGCCAACGACCCGAACAACCTCTACGGCATCGGCAACATTGTCTTCTCGGTCGAGGCCGGCCGGGGCACCAGCGTGGCCCAGGTCAGCCTGGCCGCCGGGCAGTACGTCGCCCTGGACCTGAACCCGTCCGGGCAGCCGCCGCTGACCTCGTTCAAGATCGCCACGGCCAGCGCCCCGGCCGCGCTGCCCAAGCCCGGCGCCACCGTCGCGTCCATCGAGTTCGGCTTCCGCGGCCCCGGCGTGCTGCATGACGGCGCCCTGGTCCGCTTCGCCAACCAGGGCTTCCTGGTGCACATGATCGTGGCGGCCCGGGCCAGGAGCCTGGCCGGCGCACGGGAGATCGCCCGGCTGCTCAAGGCGGGCAAGGACGGCCGGGCCCAGAAGCTGGCCACCGGCTTCGCCACCTACGACAACGCGCTGTCGCACGGCGCCTACGAGCAGCTGGTCCTGCACAGCAAGCCCGGTTACTGGGTGCTGGCCTGCTTCATGGACACCCAGGACCATCGCGAGCACACCCAGCTCGGCATGGAGCGGGTCATCCGCATCGTGAAGTGAGCTGACCCGGGGGCGCGGCGGGCGCGCCGGGCGCTAGCCCAGCTGAGGGATGATCTCGGCGGCGATGCGCTCGGCGTGCTCGGCCGGCTCGTACAGGGCCGTGAACAGGATCAGCTCCGCGCCCGCGGCCGCCACCTCCCGCAGCTCGCGGACGCAGTCGGCCGCCGTGCCGGCGATCGCGGCGGCCTCGATGTCGGGCACCCGGCGCCCGTACAGCCGCTCCAGCGCCTCATTCATCCGCTGCCGGGCCCGGCCGGCGTCGGTGTCGACGCCCAGGTAGACGCGCTTGGCGACGGGGAACTCGCCGGCAGGCCGGCCCGCCTGGGCCAGTGCCTCCCGGACGACCTGCACCTGCTCGGTGAAGCGGGCCGTGGGCGTGGACCCGGCGCCGAAGAAGCCGGTGCCGATCCGCACCGCCCGGCGCAGCGCCGCCGGGCTGGAGCCGCCCAGCCACAGCGGCGGGTACGGCTTCTGGGCCGGCTTGGGCTCCATCGCCGCGTCCTTGAGCTGCCAGAACTCTCCGTCGAAGGTGACGCGGGGCTCGGTCCACAGCGCCTTCATCAGCGCCACGCCCTCGCTGAACCGGGCCACGTACCGGTCCGCGTCCAGGCCGAAGGCGGCGAACGGCCGCCCCTTGCCGCCGGTGCCCACGCCGACCTCCAGCCGTCCCTGGCTGAGCTGGTCCAGCGTGCTCAGGCTCTTGGCCAGGTGCACCGGACTGTGCAGCGTGGACACCAGCACCGCGCAGCCCAGCCGCAGCCGCTGGGTACAGGCGGCGGCGTAGGTCATGGTCTCGATCGCGCCCAGCTGCGGCCCGGAGCCCAGCACCTGCTCCTGGGTCCAGGCGCTCTGGTAGCCCAGCTCCTCGGCCCGGGCCAGGTAGGCCCGGAACGCCGCGGGGTCGAACTCGCCGTCCGAGTAGAACTGGGGAATCCCGATCGCGAAGCGCATAATCCGCATCGTATCGGCGGCCGGGGTAGCCCGGCCGAGCCTGGGTAGGGTGCCCGGCAGAGGCGGAACGACGCCGTGAGACACGTCACCAGCTAAGGGAACTTGCCATGACTACCAGCACGCCGCTCACCGGGATCGACCTGGCCACCGCGGCCGAGCTCGCCGCGCAGCTGCGGGTCGACTCGATCCGGTCAAGCACCAGCGCGGGATCGGGGCATCCCACCTCCAGCATGTCCGCGGCCGACTTGCTCGCCGTGCTGGTCAGCCGGCACCTGCGCTACGACTGGGACCAGCCGCACGCCCCCGGCAACGACCACCTGATCTTCTCCAAGGGGCACGCCTCGCCGCTGCTGTACTCGGTCTACAAGGCCGTGGGCGTGGTCTCCGACGAGGAGCTGATGACCGGCTACCGGCGCTTCGGGTCCCGGCTGGAGGGTCACCCCACCCCGGTGCTGCCCTGGGTCGACGTGGCCACCGGCTCGCTGGGCCAGGGCCTGCCCGACGGGGTGGGCGTCGCGCTGGCCGGCAAGTACCTGGACCAGCTGCCGTACAAGGTGTGGGTGCTGTGCGGGGACAGCGAGCTGGCCGAGGGCTCCATCTGGGAGGCCTTCGACAAGGCCTCCTACTACCAGCTGTCCAACCTGATCGCGATGGTGGACGTCAACCGGCTCGGCCAGCGCGGGCCCACCGACCTGGAGTGGAACCTGGATGCCTACGCCCGGCGGGCCGAGGCGTTCGGCGCCCGGGTGCTGACCGTCAACGGCCACGACCTGGCCGAGATCGACGAGGCGATGGCCACCGCGACCGACCTCACCGGCAGCCAGCCCACGGTGATCCTGGCCCGGACCATCAAGGGCCGCGGGTTCTCCGAGGTGGAGAACAAGAACGGCTGGCACGGCAAGCCGTTCCCGCCCGACATGGCCGCCCGGGCCATCGCCGAGCTGGGCGGCGAGCGGGACCTGGTGGTCCGCGGCCCGCGGCCGGACCCGGACGCGGCGGTCGCCCCGCCCGCCCCGGCCGCGACGCCGAACGGCGCCCCGGCCGCCGCGCCCGAATACGGCCTGGGCGACAAGGTCGCCACCCGCAAGGCCTACGGCGACGCCCTGGTCGCGCTGGGCGCCGAGCGGCCCGAGGTGGTGGCGCTGGACGGCGAGGTCAGCAACTCCACCCACGCCGACGAGTTCGCCCACGCCTACCCGGGGCGCTACTTCGAGATGTTCATCGCCGAGCAGCAGATGGTCGCGGCGGCGGTCGGGCTCAGCGTGCGCCACTACGTGCCGTTCGCGTCCACCTTCGCCGCGTTCTTCACCCGCGCCTACGACTTCATCCGGATGGCCGCCATCTCCCAGGCCAGTATCCGGCTGGCCGGCTCGCACGCGGGCGTGGAGATCGGCGCCGACGGGCCGTCCCAGATGGCGCTGGAGGACCTGGCCATGATGCGCGCCGTGCACGACTCCACGGTGCTGTATCCCAGCGACGCGACCAGCACCGCGGCCCTGGTCCGGGCCATGGCCGACCGGCCGGGCGTCAGCTACCTGCGCACCACCCGCGGCGCCTACCCGACCCTCTACGAGACCGGGGAGAGCTTCCCGGTGGGCGGCTCGAAGGTGCTGCGGTCGGGCGACGCCGACACCGTGGCGCTGATCGGCGCCGGGGTCACCCTGCACGCCTGCCTGGCCGCGGCCGACCTGCTGGCCGCCGACGGGATCAGCGCCAGGGTCATCGACCTGTACTCGGTCAAGCCGGCGGACACCGAGACCCTGCTGGCTGCCGTGGCCGCCACCGGCGGCCGCCTGGTCGTGGCCGAGGACCACCACCCGGAAGGCGGGCTTGGCGCGGCGGTGACTGACGCGCTGCTAGCCGCCGGGCCGCAGACGCTGCGGGTGGCCCACCTGGCCGTGCGGGAGATGCCCGGCTCCGGGACCAGCACCGAGCTGCTGGCCGCGGCGGGGATCGACGCCCCGCACATCGCGGCCGCCGCGCGGGACCTGCTGGCCTGACCGTTTCGCGCAGCGCCGAACGCCTTGCCCCGGGGCGGTTCCCGGCGGCAGGTTGGTGACCGTGCCCGATACCGCCGAGCCCGATACCGCCGAGCCCGATACTGCCGAGTCCGATACCGCCGAGCCCGGTACCGGCCAGCCTGAGATCAGCGTCAGCGTCCAGGCCGAGCCCGCCGACCTGGAGTCGTGGCTAGCGCTGGCCCGGCGCCTGGAGGCGGCGGGCTTCGCCGCGCTGCTGATGGGCGACCACCCCGGCAGCGGGGCCTCGCCGTGGCCCGCCCTGGGCGGCGCCGCGGCCGTCACCCGGACCCTGCGCCTGGGGACCTACGTGGTGCAGGCCGGCGTCCGCGAGCCCATGCACGTGGCCGCCGACGCTGCCACGCTGAACCTGCTCGCGCCGGGCCGCGTGCTGCTCGGCATCGGCGCCGGGCACACGCCGCGCGAGTGGGCCGACATCGGCCGCCAGCGGCCCTCGCCGCCCGAGCGGGCCGGGCGGCTGGCCGAGTTCGCTGAGGCCGTGGCCGGGCTGCTGGCCGGGGAGACCGTCACCCTGGACGGGCAGTACCTCGCGCTGCGGGACGCCCGGCTGGACGGCACCCTGGCCGGCCCCGCCCTGGCCGGTGCCGCCCCGGCCGGTGCCGCCCCGGCCGGCCCGCCCCGGTCCGCCTGGTCATCGGCGGCGGGCACCCGCGGCTGCTGCGCGCCGCCGCCCGCCGGGCCGACATCGTGGGCCTGGCCGGCCTGGGCCGACGCTGCCCGACGGCCACCAGCACGAGGTCCGCTGGTCCGCCGCCGACCTGCGCGGCCAGCTCGACCTGATCCGCGCCGAGGCCCGCCAGGCCGGCCGCGCTCCCGCCCTCGAGGCGCTGGTGCAGGTGGTCAGGGTCACCGACGACCGCGACGCCGCCCTGGCCGAGGTCGGCGCCGAGATCCCCAGCGCGTCCGCCGAGGACCTGGACCGGACGCCGTTCCTGCTCATCGGCAGCCCCGAGCAGCTGGCCGCCCAGCTCCGCAGGCAGGCCGCGGAGCTGGGCATCACCAGCTACGTGGTGCGCGAGCCCGCCGTCCAGGACCTGGAGCGCGTCCTGGCCCTGCTGAACGGCTAAGGACCCTCGCTGACCGGCCCGGCCGCCGCCGCATAAAGTACCTGAATGGCGACAAGTTACTGGGATCAGCGGGTCACCCAGGCCGACGACCTTGTCGCCCGGGCCGAGGAACTGGCCGAGAGCGAGCCGGGCACCGAGCCCGCCCGCGCCGCCGCGCGGCAGGCCGTCCAGGCCGCCGACGCCTTAGCCAGGGACCGCGGCACGGCCGCCGACCTGCGGCGGCTGGGCCAGGCCCTGTGGCGGCAGGCCTCCGCGTTCCTGGTGTCCGGTGACCCGGCCGCCGCGCTGGCCCCGGCCCGGCGCTGCTGGGCCCTGACCGAGCGGGCCCTGGCCAGCGTCCCGCCCGGCAGTCCTGAGTGGGGCGAGACCGTCGGCGAGGCCGTACAGCGGCTGGGCGTGATCATGCCCGCGCTGAGCAGCAGCGGCCGCCCCGACGAAGGCCAGGACGCCTACGGGGCCTGCCAGGCCGCAGTGCACCGCAGCAGCTCCGGCGGCCCGCGGGTGCGCCAGGCGCAGGCCCGGCTGCTCGTCTTCTACCTGACCGCCGCGGCCGACGCCTACGCCGCGGCGCGCCTGGATGGCCGGTGGGAGCAGGTGGCCGACCAGGCGTACCTGGACATGCTGGCCGGCCGGGACGCGGCCGCGGCCTTGCGCGAGTTCGCCGGCGACGGCCCGGTCGAGGTCATCGAGGTGGCCACCACGCTGCGGATGGTGAGCAGGATCGCGACCGTGGCCGGCGAGCTGCGCCAGGCCGCGGACACCCTGGACGAGGCCATCGAGCTGGCCGGCACCGTCGCCCGGCGCGGCCCGGCGTACGGGGCCATCCTCGGCGGCCTGCGAGCCGAGCGTGACGGCCTGGGTCCCGCTCTCGGCGAGCGCACGGCCCCGGAGCCTGACCCCGGGCCCGGCTCCGCGGGCGGGCCGGGTCGGCCGGTCAGGCCAGGGCGAGGGCGTGGGTGGCGAGCGGGGCGGCGTAGCCGGTCAGGATGACCGAGGTCAGGGCCAGCAGCAGCGTCACGGCCGCCAGGGCCGCCCCGTAGCGGATCAGGCGGGCCCGGTCCGGCGGGTCCAGCAGCCGCTGGACCCGGGAGGCCACCGCGCAGGCGGCCGCGCCCAGGGCCGCGGCCGGCATGCCGAGCGCGGCCGCGGGCACCGCCGTGCCGGTGCCCATGGCCAGCAGGGCGGCGATCAGCGTGGGCCGGCCGCTGCGGCGGACCGCGGCGTCGTCGGCGCGCATCTCGGCCAGCCGGGCTACCTCATCGGCGCCGCGGGCGAACAGCGGCACGGCCGGGAAGCAGGCCGACAGGGCCCTGGTCAGCCCGGTGAGCAGGTGGTGCCGCCCGGCCAGGTGGGCGCGCTCGTGGGCCAGCACCGCGGTGAGCTGAGCGGGGTCCAGCACGGCCAGCGCGCCGCTGCTGAGCACGATCGCGGCCGGGCGGCCGGGCACGCAGTAGGCGACCGGCTGGTCGGCGTCCAGCACCATGGCCGGGCTGGCGCCGGGCAGGCGGCGGCCGGTCATCCGGGCCAGCTCGGCGTGCGCACGGGTGCGCCGCCGGGCCCGCTGCACGCTGCGGCCGTACCGCCAGGCCAGCACGGCCGCGGTCAGCGTGCCGAGCAGCGCGACCGCGCCCAGCGCCGCCTCGAAGGCCGCGCTCTTGTACAAGGTGGGCGCGCACGCGGTGCCGGTGACCGAGCGGCAGACCGCCTCGGCCAGGCTGGGCCAGCCGGTGATCGCGGCCCGGACCAGGAACTGGAGCGCCGCCACGGCCAAGGCCACCGCGCTGACCATGGCGGTCAGCCAGGCGGCCAGCCCGAGCCGGGCGCTGATGCCGCGCGCGGTCAGCCGGGTCAGCAGCAGCGGCGCGAGCCAGGCCACGGCCAGCGCGTAGCCGAAGACCACCAGCGCGGGCCTCACCGGGGCCGCCGCTCCGTCAGCCTGGCGATCACCGCGCGCAGCGCGTCGGACTCGGCGCCGTCCATCTGGGCCACGAAGTGGCTGAGCACGGCCTCGGTGTTCCCGCCGTCGGCGAGCGCCTCCTGCATCAGCCGCGCGCTGTACTCCGCGCGGCTGGAGGTGGCCGTGTAGCGGTAGGCCTTGCCCTCCTTCTCCCTGGCCAGCCAGCCCTTGCGGTGCAGGTTGTCCATGGTTGTCATCACCGTCGTGTACGCGATGGCCCGCTCGCGGGCCATCTCGTCGAACAGCTCCCGCACGGTCACGGGGTGATCGTGGTCCCACACCCGCTGCATGATCACCTGCTCCAGGTCACCGAACCCGCGCACGTCACCTCCCGGCGTCCTTGGCCAGCATACGGGCGCTGTCCCGGTGCGCCCGCGGTCCAATGCTACTATCTACGTACGGAGATAGTAGGTAACTGCGGCCAGGCGGACTAGAGCGGACTAAAGCGGACTAGAGCGGACTAAAGCGGGGTGCGGTGTCCAAGAGCAACAGGAACCGGGAGCAGGCCCGGGCGAGGATCGCCCAGCAGCGAGCGGCGCAGACGCGCCGCCGGCGCCGCAATCGCTGGCTGGGCGGGACGGCGGCGGCCGTGGTCGCGGCCGGCGCGGCGGTCGGCATCACGCTGGCCGTCACCGGCGGCGGCACCCCCGCCAGCGCCGGGGGACCGCCGCAATCGCAGCTGACCGCGCTGAGCTCGCTGGGCCGGCTTCAGGCCGCGCCCGCGCCCGGCCCGACCGGTCCCGAGGGTGTCCCGGTGCCCGGCGTCACCCCGCTGGCCAGCACGGCCACCATCGCCACCGGCCGGAGCGTGGACGGCATCAGCTGCCAGACCAGCGAGCAGACGCTGTTCCACATCCACGCCCACCTGACCGTGTTCGTGAACGGCTCGCCGCGCCAGGTCCCGGCCGGGATCGGGGTGCCCGGCGCCCATGCTCAGCAGACCGCCCAGGGTCCGTTCGTGACCAGCGGCAACTGCTTCTACTGGCTGCACACGCACGCCGGGGACGGGATCGTCCACATCGAGTCGCCGGTGCACCGCACCTACACGCTGGGCGAGTTCTTCGACGAGTGGGGCCAGCCGCTCGGGCCGGGGCAGGTCGGGCCCGCGCGCGGGCCGGTCACGGCGATCTACAACGGGAAGGTGTTCACGGGCAACCCCCGCGACATCCCGCTGACCGCGCACGCCCAGATCCAGCTTGAGGTCGGCAAGCCGCTGGTCGCCCCGGAATCGATCACCTGGCCCAGCGGCCTGTAACCCGTCCGAGCCGCCATGTATATGGCGATGAAATGGTCATGTATGGCTATCGGACTCCTCATGGCATATCGTTTGACCTGGTCTTTTCTGGCGGGCGGAGGAAGGGCGGCGCCATGGGGGAGCGGGTCACACCGGACGGCCGGTTCCGGCGGGTCAGCCGGGGCCGGGCAGCAGCTATAGCCGGGGCAGCGGTGCTGCCGGCGGCCCTGGCCATCATGGCCGCAGCGCAGCCGGGCCCCGGGCCTGCGACGGCGGTTACGCGGACCGCCGCCGATGCGGTCCAGGCGCCCGACCCCAGCCGGACCCTCTCGCCCAACGTCACCCTGCGGGCCTGGGGCACCAACAACGACGGCGAGCTGGGCATCGGCACCCGCACCCCGCTCAGCGACACCCCGGTCCAGGTCAAGCTGCCCTCCGGCGTCACGGTCACCGCTACCAGGGCCGGCTGCCAGGACAGCGTCGCCCTGACCTCCAAGGGCACCGCGCTGGCCTGGGGCGACGACACCGCCGGCGCGCTCGGCGACGGCGGCACCAAGACCGTCAGGACCAAGCCCGTGGCGGTCAAGCTGCCCGCGGGTACCAAGCTGACCTCGATCCGGGCCGGCTGTGACCATAACTTGGCCCTGACCAGCAAGGGCACCGTGCTGGCCTGGGGTCTCAACAAGTACGGCCAGCTCGGTGACGGCACGACCAAGAACCGCCGCACGCCGGTCCAGGTCAAGCTGCCCAAGGGCACCAAGGTGACCGCGATAAGCACCGGCTGCTACCACAGCCTGGCCATCACCAGCACCGGCAAGCTGTATGCCTGGGGCTACAACGCGCATGGCCAGCTCGGTGACGGCACCACCAGGAACCGCCGCACCCCGGTCCAGGTCAAGCTGCCCTCGGGCGACAAGACCAGCATCGTGGCCGGGGGGTGCGACTACAGCCTGGCCAGCACCAGCGACGGACTGTTCGGCTGGGGCCAGAACGACGAGGGCCAGCTCGGCAACGACAGCACCACCAGCACGGCCACCCCAGTCCTGGTCCCGCTCCTGTTCCGCGGGACCGGGCCCGGCACGATCACCAGCCTGTTCGCCGGCTGCGACCACACCACGGCGCTGTTCTCCAAGGGCGGCGTGCTCGCCTGGGGCAACAACAACGCCGGCCAGCTCGGCGACGGCACCACCACCAGCAGCGACAAGCCGGTCGGGGTCAAGCTGCCCACCGGCGTCTCGGTCAAGTCGATCGCCTCCGGTTGCTTCAGCAGCCTGGCCCTGACGACCACCGGCTCCCTGCTCGCGTGGGGCGAGAACAGCAGCGGTCAGCTCGGCACCGGCAGCACCGCCAATAGCGACCTGCCGGTCCCGGTGGACCTGCCCCCTGGCCTGCTCAGCACCGGCATCGGCAGCGGCCCTGGCGCCCTGCACAGCCTGGCCATCTTCGCCGCCTCCGGGTGACCCGCGGGTGACCTCGGGGTGACCCGCGCGCCGGATGCTAGCTTGCCCTGATGCGTGTCGGTGTCTACGTCGACGGCTTCAACCTCTACTACGGAGCCAGGGGCCTGTGCGGCCGGGGCACCCCCGGCTGGCGCTGGCTGGACCTGCGTGCCCTGGCCGCGGAGCTGATCAGCCGGCGCTCCAGCTGGCCGGGGGCCGAGGTGACCCGGCTGGTGTACTGCACGGCGCGGCTGGACGCGGCCGCCCACGACTCGAGCCGGGCCGACCAGGACGTCTACCTGCGGGCCCTGGCCGCCGCGGGCAGCGTGGACCACATCGAGTACGGCACCTACGTGACCAGGGTCCGGACCGCGCCGATGGCCGTCCGGGGGCCGCATGGCCGGCCGGAGCTGGTCGGCCCGGACTGGCCGGTGATGATCCACGACGGCGACGGGAACGCGGTCAGCGAGGCGGTGTTCATGGTCTCGTACGCCAACCGGGAGGAGAAGGGCTCCGACGTCAACGTGGCGGCCCACCTGCTGCTGGACGTGCTGCGCGGCACGGTGGACGCGGCGCTGGTCATCTCCAACGACAGCGACCTGCGGCTGCCGGTCCAGGAAGTCCGCGAGCACATACCGCTCGGCCTGATCAACCCCTCGCACAACTACCTGGCCGGCGACCTGCGCGGCAGCCCCGAGACCGGGGTGGGCCTGGCACTTCTGGGCCCGCCTGTCCCCGGCCGACCTCAAGGAGCATCAGCTGCCCGACCCGGTCGGCCCGTACCGCCGGCCCGAGGGCTGGTAGCGCCCGGCGGCCGGGAAGACCGGCGGGGTCGGCGGGAAGGCCGCCGGGAATCGGCCGGCCGGCCGCGGCGTTATGCTGGATCCCATATACCACCCGGCCCCTCGTGGGCCGGGTTTTCCATGTCCGGCCGGTCAGCGTCCGGCTGGTCACCCGCGCTCCGCCTGGCCGCTCCGCACCACATGCTGGCTTTCGCGCGGACGGCCCGGGAGCAGTTTCGATAACGGGCCCCGGTGGCCCCCGGCCGGCCCGCCCCGCCGGTCAGCCCGCGCTGGCCAGCGCCGCGCCGATCCGGCGCAACTGGGTAGTGGCCCCGCCCAGCGCGAACTCCCCGGCCTTGGCGGCCACGAAGTAGCGGTGCAGCGGGTAGCTCACGTCGATCCCCACGCCGCCGTGCACGTGCACCGCGGTGTGCGCGACCCGGTGCCCGGCATCGGCGGCCCAGAACTTGGCCGTGGCGATCTCGGTCTCGCACGGCAGCCCGGCCGCCAGCCGCCAGGCCGCCTGCCACATGCTCAGCCGGACCGCCTCCACGTCCACGTAGGCGTCGGCCAGCCGCTGGGCCACGGCCTGGAACGCGCCGATGGGCCGGCCGAACTGGACCCGGCTGCGGGCGTACTCGGCGGTCAGCTCCAGGGCCCGCTCGAGCACGCCGAGCTGCTGCGCGCACAGGCCCGCCGTGGCGCGGCTGGCCAGCCAGCTCGCGACCTCGCCGTCGGGCGCGCCGAGCAGCCGGTCCGCGGCCAGCTCGACGCCGTCCAGCTCCAGCCGCCCGGCCGCGGCCCCGCCGGTGACCTGCTGGCCGGTCACGGTCACGCCGGCGTCGTCCGGGGTGACCAGGAACACCGCCGTCCCGCCCGGCTCGGTGGCCGCGGGGACCAGGAACAGCCCGGCCTGCCCGGCGGCCGGGACCGTGGTCTTGACCCCGGACAGCACCCAGCGGTCCGCCACCGCCCGCGCGCTGGCCGCCGGGGCGCACGGGTCCTCGCCGTCGTCCTCGGCCAGCGCGGCGGTCAGGATGACCTGGCCGCGCCCGGCGGGCTCGGCCCAGCGGCGCCGCTGGTCCTCGGGGGCGAACCGGGCCAGCGCCCCGGCGCCGAGCACGATCGAGGCCAGGTAGGGGAGCGGGGCCACGGCCCGGCCGATCTCGGCCAGCACCGAGCACTCCTCCAGCAGGCCCACGCCGGCCCCGCCCAGCGCCTCGGGCAGCCCGGCGGCCAGCACCCCGGCCCCGGCCAGCTCGGCCCAGCCCGCGGCGTCGAAGCCGCTCGGCCGGCGACCCGGCCGCGGCCCGCCGGTCCAGGATCTGCCGGGTCAGGCCGGCCAGCTCGTCCTGGGCCTCGGTGCGGGAAAAGTCCATCGCCACTCCTCCAGTGGGTCGGCGCTCGTGCGGTCAGCGGCGGTGTCGTCGGCGGCGCTGCGGTCAGCGGCGGTAGGGCAGCCCCAGGCCCGCCGCGGCCACGATGTCGCGCTGCACCTCGTTGGTGCCGCCGCCGAAGGTCAGGATCAGCGCCGAGCGCTGCAGCCGCTCGATGCGGCCCGCCAGCACCGCTCCCGGCGAGCCCTCGCGCACCGTGGCCGCCGCCCCCAGCACCTCCATCAGCAGCCGGTAGGCCTCGGTGGCCAGCTCGGTGCCGTAGACCTTGGTCGCCGACGCCGCCGCCGGGCTCAGCCCCTGGCCGGCCTGCGCCGCGATCCGCCAGTTCAGCAGCTTCAGCACGTCGGCCTTGGCGTGCACCCGGGCCAGGCTGAGCTGGACCCACTCCTGGTCGATGACGCGCT
Organism: uncultured Actinomycetota bacterium; assembly: GCA_963822485.1. Classification (GTDB taxonomy): domain Bacteria; phylum Actinomycetota; class Actinomycetes; order Streptosporangiales; family Streptosporangiaceae; genus DASUBV01. Next base: position 173,852 of record CAWGHW010000037.1, on the reverse strand, counting down.
GCCCGCTGGCTAGCTTGGTCGCCGCCGCCCAGTCCCTGACCGCGGCCAGCGCCGACTGGATGGGCGCGGCCGAGGTGAGCGCGACCCGCTCGTGGTTGAGCTGGTTGGTGATCAGCGGCCAGCCCTGGTTCTCCTCGCCGACCAGCGCCGAGGCCGGCACCCGCACGTCGGCGTAGTAGGTCGCGCTGGTGGTCAGCCCGGCCATGGTGCGCACCGGGGTCCAGGAGAAGCCCGCGGCACTGGTCGCCACGATGAGGATCGACAGGCCCTTGTGCCGGGGCGCCTCCGGGTCGGTCCGGCAGGCCAGCCACACGTAGTCGGCGTACTGGATCAGGCTGGTCCACATCTTCTGGCCGCTGATGACGTAGCTGTCCCCGTCCCGTACCGCCCTGGTCCGCAGCGAGGCCAGGTCGGTGCCGGCCTCGGGCTCGGAGTAGCCGATCGAGAAGTGGATCTCGCCGCCGGCGATCCGCGGCAGGTAGAGCGCCTTCTGCTCGGCGGTGCCGTACCGCATGATTGTCGGGCCGACCGTGTTGATGGTCAGGAACGGCACCGGCACCCCGGCCACCGCGGCCTCGTCGGTGAAGATCAGCTGATCCAGCCCGGTCGCACCGCGGCCGCCGTACTCGGCCGGCCAGCTCAGCGCCAGCCAGCCGTCCCGGCCGAGCTGCCGGACCACCTCGCGGTAGGCCTGGCCCGCCCCGTAGTCACCCTCCCCGGCGGCCAGCGCCTGGCGCACCTCCGGCGTCATCAGAGCGGCGAAGTAGTCGCGCAGCTCCTGCCGGAGCCGCTCCTGCTCGGGCGTGTAGCTCAGGTCCATCCGTACTCCGTTGCAAAAGGCTCCGCTGCAAAAGGCCCCGCTGCAAAAGGCCCCGCCGCAGAAGGCTGGGCTGCGAGACCGCCGGCCACCGAGAATAAGGTAGAACGTGTTCTAATTAATTGTAGCCGAGGGGAGCGCCGATGGCCGAGGCGTACCTGGTCGACGCCGTGCGCACGGCGGTCGGCCGCCGCGGCGGCGGGCTGGCCGGCGCACACCCGGCCGACCTGGGCGGGCACGTGCTCACCGCGCTGCTGGACCGGGCCCGCGTCGATCCGCACGCTGTCGATGATGTCATCTTCGGCTGCGTGGACACCATCGGCCCGCAGGCGGGCGACATCGCCCGCACCGCGTGGCTGGCCGCCGGGCTGCCCGAGGAGGTGCCCGGCGTCACCGTGGACCGGCAGTGCGGCTCGTCCCAGCAGGCCGTGCACTTCGCCGCCCAGGCCGTGCTGAGCGGGACCGCCGACCTGGTGGTGGCGGGCGGCGTGCAGAGCATGAGCCAGATCCCGATCAGCGCGGCCATGCTGGCCGGGCAGGCGTACGGGTTCGAGGACCCCTTCCGCGGCTCGGACGGCTGGGTGGGCCGGTACGGGGCCCAGGAGATCTCTCAGTTCCGGTCGGCCGACCTGATCGCGGAGAAGTGGGACATCGGCCGCGCGGAGCTGGAGCGGTTCGCCCTGGCCAGCCATCAGCGCGCGGTGCGGGCCACGGACGGCGGCCACTTCGCCGCCGAGATCGTGCCCTACGGCGGGCTGGCCGCCGACGAGTGCCCGCGCCGGGACACCTCGGCGGCCAGGATGGCCGCGCTGGCGCCACTGCGGCCCGGCGGCGTGATCACCGCCGCGCTGTCCAGCCAGGTGGCCGACGGCGCGGCCGCGCTGCTGGTCGCCTCGGCCCGCGGGGTCCGCGAGCACGGGCTGCGGCCGCGGGCCCGGATCCGCCACCTCAGCGCCCGCGGCGGCGACCCGGTGCTGATGCTCACCGCGCCCATCGAGGCCACCGCGCACGCGCTGGCCAGGGCCGGGATGACGCTGGACCAGATCGACCTGGTGGAGATCAACGAGGCGTTCGCCTCCGTGGTGCTGGCCTGGCAGCGGGAGACCGGCGCGGACCTGGCCCGGGTGAACGTCAGCGGCGGCGCCATCGCGCTCGGCCACCCGCTGGGCGCCACCGGCGCCCGGCTGCTGACCACGCTGGTCTACGGCCTGGAGCGCACCGGCGGCCGGTACGGCCTGCTGACCATGTGCGAGGGCGGCGGCCAGGCCAACGTGACCATCATCGAGCGCGTGTAGCGGGCGGGCCAGGAGCGCGGGTACCGGGCGGCCCAGCTCAGGCGGCGGCGCGCTCGGCGGCGGGACGGCGGCGCAGGCTCACGCTGGAGATGGCCGGCGGTGCGTAGGCCATGTCGAGAGCGCCGATGTCGGTGCCGGGCGGGACGATCTCGTCGATCTGGTCGAGGATCTCGTCGTCGAGGGCGGTCTCGGCGCCGGCCAGCAGGTCGTCCAGGTGCGCCATCGTGCGCGGCCCGATGATCGCCGAGGTCACGCCCGGATGGGCGATCGCGAACCCCATCGCCAGGTGGGTCAGTGACCGGCCGGCCTTCTCGGCCAGGGGGATGAGCTGCTCAACCGCATCGAGCCGGCGCTCGTCGCTGAGGTGCCGGAAGCCGAACCTGGTCCGGTGAGTGGCGGCCTGCTGGCCCTTGCGGTACTGACCGGTGAGCAGGCCCCCGGCCAGCGGGCTCCAGACCAGCGTGCCCATCCCGTAGCGCTCGCAGGCCGGCAGCACCTCCCGCTCGATGCCCCGGTTGAGTATCGAGTACGGCGGCTGCTCGGTGCGGAAGCGCTGCAGGCCGCGCCGCTCGGCGACCCACTGCGCCTCGACGATGTCCGAGGCGGGATACGAGGAGCCGCCGATGGCCCGGACCTTGCCCGCGCGCACCAGGTCGGTCAGGGCGGACAGGGTCTCCTCCACGTCGGTGTCCGGATCGGGCCGGTGAACCTGGAACAGGTCGACGTGATCGGTCTGCAGCCGGCGCAGCGAGTCATCGAGCGCGCGCACCAGCCAGCGCCGTGAGGCGCCCTGCCGGTTGGGGTCGCCCTGGCCGGCCCCGCCCGTGTCGTGGCCCACGGGAAACCTGGCCTTGGTGGCCAGCACGACGCTGTCGCGGCGCCCCTTGAGGGCCTGGCCGACGATCTCCTCGGACTCGCCGCCTGAGTACATGTCGGCGGTGTCCACGAAGTTGATCCCGGCGTCCAGGGCCTTGTGGATGATCCGGATCGAGTCGTCGTGGTCGGGGTTGCCGATGGCCCCGAACATCATGGCGCCCAGGCAGTAAGGACTGACCTTGATCCCGGTCCGGCCCAGCGTGCGGTACTGCATAACGGTCCTCCCAGCGGTGGTCGGCCCCTGGCCGGCGCTGCTGAAGCGCCGTATCATGAGCCAAGCGGAACAACGCTCCACAACTATACGGAGCAGTGTTCCGCATATGCAAGCCGGGAGGGCCGGCGCAGGCGAGACAGGGTGGGCGAGACAAGGTGGGCGAGACAGGGTGGGCGAGACAAGGCCGTGCGGCCGGGCACCCGGCCCGGCCGCACGCTACCCGACCCGCCAGATCAGCCCCCGGCGGGCAGCACCTGGACCGTGTTGTCCCCGAAGTTGGCCACGTAGACCTGGCCGGTGTGCGAGTTCACGGCCACTGCGTCCGGGTTGGTCCCCACCGACACCGTACTGGTGACCGCGCCGTTGCTGGCCTTGAGGACCGCGATGGCGTTGTCGGCGAAGTTGGCCACGTAGAACAGGCCCCGGCGGGGGTCGGCCGCGATGCCCTCGGGCTCGTCGCCCACGAAGAACGTGGTCAGGACCTTGTCCGTGGCCCCGTTGATGAGCGAGACCGTCCCGCTCAGCTCGCTGGCCACCAGGACCCGCCGAGTCCTGGTGTCGACGGCCACGCCCTCCGGCTGCGGGCCGACGTGCAGCGTCTTCACCACCTTGCCGGTGGCCTCGTTCACGATGGACACGGTGCCCGAGCCCTCGTTGGCCACGTAGGCGCGGGATGCCGCCGGGTCCACCGCGATCGCGTACGGGAAGCTCCCGACGCGCACGGTGGCGACGACGTGGCCGGTCTTGCCGTTGAGCACCGAGACCGTGCCGCTGTTCTCGTTGGCCACGAATACCCGGTGCCGGGACGGGTCCGCCGCCACCCCGTACGGGCTGGCGCCGGTCCTGGTGACCCAGGCCTGGTGGCCGGTCGTCTCGCTGACCGCGGTGACCGTGCCGCGCTCGATGCTGGTGGCGTAGGCCAGGTCCAGGCCCGGATCTACGGCGACCCCGTAGGGGTAGGCGCCGACCTTGGCCGTGCCGGTGACCTTGCCCGAGGCCAGGGCCACCCGGTCCACGGCGTTGTCGCCGACCACGCTCACCTGGAGGCTGTCACGCTGCCCGTCGAAGGCCAGCGCGGCCGGGCCGGCGCCCACCTGGATTTCACTGGTGGCGGCACCCGCCGGCCCGCCCTGGAGCAGCCCGCCGAGCACCGCCGCAACCGTCAGGCCGGCCGCTCCGGCCCGCACGCTGAAGCTCACCATCGGACTCCCTTTCGCGACCCGGCCCTTCGCGACCCGGCCCTTCGCGACCCGGCCCTTCGCGACCCGGCCCTTCATGACGCGCCCAGGTCGGGGACGGCGCGGCTGACGCCGCGGGTGGCGGCCGAGACCTCGCCCGCGGTGCGCCGCAGCGTGACCCGGTCCAGCTCGGCGCCCTGCTCGCTGACCGCCCGGACCGTCATCGTCGTGGCCTGGCCCTTCCGGGCGGGCTGCACGTCGACGGCCAGGAAGCCGTAGCCCGCGTACCGGGTCCGCGACCAGGTGACGGTCTGCGGCTCGAGCTGGCCGTCGATGTTGGCTACGTACTGGCTCTTGATCGACTCGACGTTGTTGACGTTGCCCTCGTAGCTCTGCGGCGCGTTGAACGCGTAGAATCCGGCTCCGCCGGTGCCCGCCGCGATGTAGGTCGTGCCCTCGGCCGAGTCGTAGCTGGACCCGGCCGGGGCCTTGCGTACCGGCCAGCCGCCGCGCAGCGGGTCGTTGCGCTCGTAGACGTGGTTGTGGCCGTTGATGACCAGGTCCACCTTGTACTGGTCGAACAGCGACAGCCAGGCCTGGCGCACGCCGCCGTCGGAGTAGTGCGAGGTGCACGTCGAGTACACGCAGTAGTGGAAGTAGGCCACGATGAAGTCCACGTCCGGCTGCTCGCGCAGGAAGCTTCAGCCGCTGGGCCAGCCACCGGGTCTGGGCGCCGCCGCTGTAGCCGTGGTTGGCCGTGGTGTCGAAGCTGACGTCGTTGGCGTCCAGGCTGAGCACGCCCACGTTGCCGTAGATGAACGAGTAGACCACCGGGCAGTTCGTCGGCCCGTTGCCGGGGAACGCGAAGCGCCTGACGTTGCCGCCGTAGCCATCCGGCGAGTACAGCGGCTCCATGTCGTGGTTGCCCATCGCGACCATCCACGGCACCTGCGAGGACACCAGGTCGGTCTGGCTGAAGAACTGGTCCCACAGCCGCGGGTCGAACGTGTCGGTGATCAGGCCGCTGCCGCCGCCCGAGTAGGAGATGTCGCCCGCGTGCAGGTGGAACGCCGGGCGCTGGCCCAGGACCCGGGCGTCGTTGACGATGCCGTCGTAGCCCTCGCCCTGGTCGCCGAAGGCGGTGAAGGTGAACGGCTCGCGGGCCTGGCCGCGAGCCGGGCCGGTGGTGAACGACGCGATCGCGCTCAGCCCGCCCGGCTGCAGCACCGGGTCGAAGCCCTGGTGCCCCACCGCGTAGTAGTAGGTCCGGCCCGGGTCCAGGTTGTCCAGCGCTGCGCGCAGGTAGTACTGCTGGGCCGACTCGTTGACGTTCGTGGCCAGCGTGGCCAGCGCCTCCAGCTGCCGGGATCCGTGTCGACCTTGACCAGTGGCCGGGCTGTCGATCACCACGTACGATCGTCGCCGGACGCCTGACACGCTCATCTCGGCTGATAACCCCAGGTGGCGGCCGACGGCGCTCAGCCCTCGACGGGGCCGGCCGCGCTCAGCGTCGTCCCGGGAGTTAACTCTCGCCGCTTATCGCCCCGTGGTCCGCCTCGCGGCCCAGTGATCCCAGCCGGCTCAGGCACTCCTGCGCTTCGCCGGTAATCCGGGCGATCAGCTCCGCGCAGGACGGCAGGTCGCCGATCAGCCCGGCCACCTGGCCCGAGGACATCAGGCCCAGGTCGGGCCGGCCGTCCACCATCGCCGCCCGCAGCAGCACCGGGGTGTTCGCCGCCATCAGCACCTGAGCCCAGCTCAGCCCGGTGTCCCGGCGCATGGCCCGGCCCTGGCCGATCAGCTCGGGCCAGCTCAGCCCGGACACCGCCCGGAACGCGGCCGCCGCCCTGGCCGACCGGGCCAGGCCGGCCAGCCGCCCGGCCCGGGCCAGCCGCTCGGTCAGCTCGGTGCGCAGCACCCGGTGCGGCACCCCGTCCACCCGGTCGGTGACCAGCGTCCCGGTCACGTCGGCGGCCAGGTAGACCTGCTTGACCGCGTCGGCCACCGGGCTGTCGCTGGTCAGCAGGAACCGGGTGCCCATGGCCACCCCGGCCGCGCCGTAGGCCAGCGCGGCGGCCAGCCCGCGGCCGTCGAAGAACCCGCCCGCCGCGATCACCGGGACGTCCACCGCGTCCACCACCTGCGGGATCAGCAGGCTGGTCGGTACCGCGCCGGTGTGCCCGCCGCCCTCGCCGCCGGTCGCGATGACCGCGTCGATGCCCCAGGCCGCCACCTTCTCGGCGTGCCGCCGCGCCCCCACCGAGGCGATGGTGATCACCCCGGCGTCGCGCAGCCGCGCGATCAGCTCCGGCCGGGGCGCCTGCGCGAACGAGGCCACCGGCACCCGCCCCGTGATGATCGCCTCGACCCGCTCGCCCGCGTCCGGGGCGTCGGCCCGCAGGTTGACCCCGAACGGGGCGTCCGTCCGGGCCCGGACCTCGGCGATCGCTGCGCGCAGCTCCGCCGGGCTCATGGTCGCCGAGGCGATCAGCCCGAGCCCGCCGGCCGCCGAGACTGCCGCGGCCAGCCGCGCGCCCGCCACGTAGCCCATCGCGGCCTGCACGACCGGGCAGGAGATGCCGAGCAGGTCGGTCAGCCGGGTCCGGATCACCCCAGCTCCCGCTCCCGCAGCCCGCCGGGGTCCAGCCGCTCCCGGATCAGCTCCAGCTCGCGCGGCGGTCGGCGGCCGGGTTTCCGGCACGTCGGCGGGCCCGGCCAGCTCGAATCCGGTCAGCTCTTTTATCTCCCTAACAAGGTTGCCGGGGTGCACCGAGCGCAGCCGCATGCGGTGGTCCGGGGTGGCGAAGTCCAGCACCGCCTTGTTCGTGACCACGACGCGCAGCTCGTGGAAGCCGGCCCCGCGGCCGGCCAGCGTGGCCGCCCGGTCATAGCCCACGCCGCAGACCATGTCCACGCGCTCGGTCAGCACCCGCGGCGAGTGCCGCGGCAGCCAGTAGCTGACCGGGTGGTTGACGGTGTTGCCCGGCGCGCCGCGGACCCCGATGAGCTGGGCCTTCGGCCGGTCCCAGGGGCCGATGCAGGAGATGTTCTGGTTGCCGTAGCGGTCGAGCTGAGCCGCGCCCATCATCATGTGCCGCCGCCCGGTGGCCACCAGCCGCAGCACGTCGCGGTAGGGCAGCCAGCCCTCGGTGGTCTGGTCGTCGGGCGCCATCAGCATGGCCTCGCCGTCGGTGACCAGCAGGTCGGGCGCGAACGTCAGCCGGGCCAGCCGCGCGCCCAGCGCCGGGATCAGCCCCATGGGGCTGGCCAGGATCGCCCCGTCGCCGCGCCAGGCCTCGGCGCAGGCGACGACGCACAGCTCGGCCAGGGTCGGCTCTCCGCCTGGCGCGCGCGGGGGGGATGGCCATCGGGTCGGGGTGTCCCCAGGACGCGCTGTGTCCCCCCTGGGCTGCACAGTCATCGGGTAGCCGCCTGGCGGGCGGCGGCGCGGGCCGCGAACTCGGTGACGGCCTCCTGGTAGCCGGCCTCCCCGGCGGCGAGGTAGCGCTGGCTGAACGACTGCCAGGCGGCAGGATCGGAGGCGGCGGCGGCATAGTGTTCGAGAAAATGCTCGTCCCGGCCGTAGTCCGGTAGGCAGCTGGTGAAGTGGGCGCCCCGGGGGGTCTGCGTGACGCCGTGCACCATGGCCCGGTTGATCAGCAGGCTCTGCGGGGGGCCGGTCTCCAGCAGGGCGGCGGTGGGCACGATGCGCTCGCAGGACAGGTAGGCCCGCTCGGCGGCCAGGCAGAACAGGTCATCGAAGTAGGGGTCGGGTCCCAGGTACTGGCCGTTGCCGCGGCTGTCGGCCCGGTTCATGTGCACCAGCGCGACGTCGAGGGTGAGCGCGGGCACGGCCACCAGCTCCTCGTGGTCGGCGTAGGGGGAGCGGACGGTGCGCAGCTCGGGGTTGACGCGCAGCACGTCGGAGCCCAGGCCGGCCCGCATGGGCAGGAACGGCAGCCGCTGGGCCGCGGCCAGCAGGCCCCAGTGCATCATGCCCTCGTCCAGCTCGGTCAGCTCGATCGCGCCGCGCTGGCGAGCCTGCCGGAAGTGCGGCTCGAGCGCGATGGTGTCCAGCGACACGAAGCCGCACACGACCCGGCGCACGCAGCCGGCCGCGATCAGCAGCCCGACGTCGGGGCCGCCGAAGCTGACCACGGTCAGGCCGGTCAGCCCGGCCCCGGCGATGGCCCGGACCAGCGCCATGGGCTTGCGCCGCGCGCCCCACCCGCCGATCCCGATGGTCATGCCCGGCCGCACCGCGGCGGCCACGTCGCCGGGGCTGAGGACGATGCCGGTCACTGCGGCCTGGCCCGGCCCGCGCCGTCGACGAAGGCCTGACGGGCCTCGTCGCCGGCGCCTTCGAGGGTCAGCTCGTAGGTGAAGCCCTGCTCGTAGCGGTAGCTGCGGCGGACGTCGACCGGGTCGATGCCGTTCAGTGACTGCTTGGCCAGCCGGATGACGGCCGGGTTCTTGGCCGCGATCTCGCCGGCCACGGCCCGCGCCGCGTCGTGCAGCTCGCCCGGCGGCACCACCCGCAGCACGCTGCCGAACTCCAGCAGCTGCCCGGCGGTGACCGTGGCGCAGGTGTAGACCATGGCCCGCATCAGGTGCTGGGGGACCAGCCGGGCCAGGTGGGTGGCGGCGCCCAGCGCGCCCCGGTCCACCTCGGGCAGGCCGAAGGTGGCGTCGCTGGCCGCGATGACGATGTCGGCGTTGCCGGCCAGCCCGACGCCGCCGCCCAGGCAGAACCCCTGCACGGCGGCGATGACCGGGACCGCGCACTCGTACACGGCCGCGAACGCGGCGAAGCAGCCCCGGCTGGCCGCGACCAGCGCGTCGTGGCCGTGCGGGGGCTTGGTGCGCGGGGTGGCCTGCATCTCCTTGATGTCCACCCCGGCGCAGAAGCCGCGGCCGCGGGCGGCCAGGATCACCGCGCGCACGCCGGGGTCCTCGCCGGCCGCGGTCAGGGCCCGGGCCAGGTCGGTCCAGCCGCGCGCGGGCAGCGCGTTGACCGGCGGGAAGTCGATCATCACCTCGGCGATCCCGTCGCGGGCGCGGACCTCGATCCCGGTTCTCGCGTCGCTGCCGGACATGGGTGTAGCCTCTCATATAACTAGAACGTGTTCTAGATCCGGGGCCCGGGAGCAGAGGAGCTGTCGCAGTGGTCGCTTCGATCAAGCCGCACCAGGAAGAGGCGGGCCTGCGCGACGGGCTCCTGCTGATCGACGGCGAGTGGCGTCCGGCCAAGTCCGGCCAGACCTGGAGCCACCGCCACCCGGCCACGGGCGAGGAGGTGGCCTCGTTCCCGATCGCCGGGCCCGAGGACGTGGACGCCGCGGTGCGGGCGGCCCGGCGGGCGTTCGACGAGGGGTCCTGGCCGCGGGCCAGGGCGGCCGAGCGGATCCGGGTGCTGCGCCGGGTCGCCGACCTGGTCCGCGAGCACGGCGACGAGCTGCTCGCGCTGCAGGCGCTGGACAACAGCGTGCCGATCAGCTTCGGGTCGGTCTACGGGATGTCGGCGTCGATGGTGGCCGACGTGTTCGACCACCACGCCGGGTGGGTGGACAAGCTGGCGGGCGAGACGCTGCCCGCCTACCAGGGCGGCGACCACCTGGTCATGACGCTGCGCGAGCCGGTCGGCGTGGTCGGCGCGGTGGTGCCGTGGAACGCGCCGCTGCTGCTGTCGGCGCAGAAGCTGGCCCCGGCGCTGGCCGCGGGCTGCACCATCGTGCTCAAGCCGTCGGAGTACGCGACGTTCTCGGTACTGCGGCTGGTCGCGCTGATCGAGGAGGCCGGGCTGCCGCCGGGCGTGCTGAACGTCGTCACCGGGCCCGGCGAGCCGACCGGCGACGCGCTGATCAGCCACCCGATGATCAGCAAGCTCTCGTTCACCGGCAGCCGGGCCGTCGGCCGCAAGATCATGCACGCCGCGGCCGACGGGTTCAAGCGGGTCAGCCTGGAGCTGGGCGGCAAGAGCCCGGCGCTGGTGTTCGCCGACGCGGACGTGTCGTCGGCGGCCGCCATCACCATGGGCACGGTCACGCTGGGCCTGTCCGGCCAGGTCTGCCTGGCCCAGACCCGGGCCCTGGTGCACCGGGACGTGGCCGACGAGTTCCTGGACATGGCCCAGATGATCAGCTCGATGGTCAGCTACGGGAACCCGTTCGACCCGGCGGTCACCTCGTCGCCGCTGATCAACCCGCGGCAGCTGGACCGGGTGCTGGGCCTGGTCGCCGAGGGGCAGGCGGCCGGGGCCCGGCTGGTCTGCGGCGGCACCAGGGCCGAGGGCGACCTGGCCGACGGCAACTTCGTCACGCCGACGCTGTTCACCGAGGTCAGCAACGACATGAGCATCGCCAGGGAGGAGATCTTCGGGCCGGTGCTGGCGGTGATCCCGTTCTCCGACGAGGAAGAGGCCATCCGGATCGCCAACGACACCCAGTACGGGCTGGCGGCCACGGTCTGGACCAGCGACATCAAGCGCGCGCTGCGGATGACCAGGGCCATCCGGGCGGGCACGGTGGGCGTCAACGGGTACCAGCTGGAGCCGCACGCGGCGTTCGGGGGCTACCAGCAGTCGGGCCTGGGCCGCGAGGGCGGCCGCCCGGCCATCGAGTCCTACACCGAGCTCAAGACCGTCATGATCCCGTTCACCGACGAGATGATGTAGCCGGGCGGGTCCCTTAGCCGGCGGCCAGCAGCTTGGCGTGATCCCAGGAGATGACGCGGGCCGGCTCGACGGCGAAGCCGACCCGCTTGCGGGCGGCCTGCTCGACGTACTCATCTGTTTGTCCTGGCGCGCCGTTCATGGCCGCGGTGATCGCGCGGCCGATGTCCCGGACGGCGGCCGGGTCCTCGATGCGGCGCACGGTGCCCTGGACCTGGACGCCGCGCAGGTCGAAGTACGCCTCGCCGGTCTCCACCAGGCAGCTCACCCGCGGGTCGCGGGTCAGGTTCAGCGCCTTCTGCGAGGCGCGGTAGGTCCAGAACGTGATCTGGCCGTCCAGCACCGCGTAGTACATGGTGACCAGGTGCGGCATGCCGTCCGGGCCGATGGTGGCCAGCTGGAGCTTGCGCCCGGCGGCCAGGAAATCCCCGACCTCGGCGTCGGTCATGGCGACCCGGTCACGCTGCTTCACGTTGCTCCCCGCCAGCTTGCTTCCCGCTGGTTCACGTTGCTCCCCGTCGTTCATGTTGCTCCCCGCCAGCTTGCTCCCGGCTGGCTCGCTGGATCGATGGTCTCGGTGGCCAGGGCCATGGTGTCGCCGCAGAAGTAGCCCGCCTCGCCGGGGCTTGAGGTCATCGCGAAGGCCGGGGCCAGGGCCCGGTGGACCGACTCCAGTGTCCACATGCCGTCCGCCGAGCCGGGGCCGGCGGCCTGGAAGACCTCGCGGATCCGGGGCGGCTCCATGACCGCGGCCACCCCGCCGTGCACCACGAACACCTCGCCGTTGATCGCGGCCGCGGCCGGCCCGGCCAGGTAGGCCACCAGCGGCCCCACGTGCCGCGGGTCGAGCGGGTCGGCGCCGCCGGCCGGCGGCGGGCTCATCAGCTCGGCGGTCATGGCGGTGCGGGCCCGCGGGCAGATGGCGTTGGCGCGCACCCCGTACCGGGCGCAGCCCCGCGCGGTGCTGACGGTCAGCGCGACGATGCCGGCCTTGGCCGCCGCGTAGTTGGGCTGGCCCGGCCCGCCGAGCAGGTACGCCTCGGACGAGGTGTTCACGATCCGGGCGTAGACCGGGCCGCCGGAGTCCTTGCTGGCCGCCCGCCAGTGCGCGGTGGCGAACCGCGTGGTCACGAAGTGGCCGCGCAGGTGGACCCGGATGACCAGGTCCCACTCCGGCTCGGACATGGAGAACACCATCCGGTCGCGGAGCACGCCCGCGTTGTTGACCAGGATGTCCAGGCGGCCGTAGGCCTCCAGGGCGGCCGCCACCAGCTGCTCGCCGGTGGCCCAGTCGGCCACGTCGCCCGCCGCCACCACGGCCTGCCCGCCCGCCGCCTGGATCTGCCTGGCGGTGTCGTGGACCGCGTCGCCGGGCAGGTCGTTGAGCACCAGAGCGGCCCCGGCCGCGGCCAGGGCGAGTGCCTCGGCGCGGCCCAGGCCCTGGCCCGCCCCGGTCACGATCGCCGCCCGGCCGGCCAGGCTCAGCGTGTCGTCCATGGGTCTCCTCTCAGGTCAGTCAGCCGGTTAGTAGCCGGGGCCGCTGAGCACGCCGCCGTCGGCGACGAACTCGCTGCCGGTGGAGTACGACGAGTCGTCCGAGGCCAGGTAGGCCACCAGCCGGGAGATCTCCACCGGCTCCGCGAACCGGGCCAGCGGGATCGACCTCAGGAACGCCTCGCCGTCGGCGTGGTCGGGGTCGTCCGCCGCCTCCAGGACCATGCGGGTGAGCACGCCGCCAGGGTGCACCGAGTTGACCCGGATGCCGAACGGGCTCAGCTCGCGCGCGGCCGCCTTGGTCATGCCGCGGACGGCGAACTTGCTCGCGGTGTAGGCCGACAGCCCGGCCGTCCCGGTGAAGCCCTCGATGGAGGAGATGTTGACGATCGACCCGCCGCCCGCCGCGGTCATCGGCTCGATCACCGCCTTCATGCCCAGCCAGCAGCCGACCGCGTTGATGTCCAGGATGCGCCGGAACTCGGCCAGCGGCATATCCGCGATCTTGCCGAACTTCAGCACGCCCGCGTTGTTGACCAGCACGTCCACCCGGCCGAAGGCCTCCGTCGCGGTGGCCACCGCCGCCGACCAGTCGGCCTCGCTGGTCACGTCCTGGTGCACGAACCGGCACCGGTCCGGGCCCAGCCCGGCGGCCACGGCCGTGCCCCGGTCGTCGAGCACGTCGCCGATGACGACCCTGGCTCCCTCCGCCGCCAGGTGCCGGGCGTGCGACTTGCCCATGCCCCTGGCGCCTCCGGTGATCAGCGCGACCTTGCCGTCCAGCCGGCCCACGGCCACCTCCGGTCCCCTCCAGTCAGCGACGCTGACGGTTGCCTGCCCGGCGGCCGCGCGGGCGGTCACGCCGTACGGAACCAGAATAGAACCTGTTCTACTTTATCCGCAGCAGCGGAGGTCGTTCCTGCGGAAACCGGAGGGGGTCAGGGCGGTGCGCCCGCCGGACGAGGGCGATGTCACCGGCGAGGTGATCGTCGTCATCGGCGAGGTGATCGTCGGCGACTGAGACGCCGCGGGCGCCTGGCGCGGGCGCCTGCGGCGGGCGCCTGCGGCGTCTGGGCGGGTGCCGGGAGCGGGATTCGAACCCGCACGCCCTCTCGGACAGATGCTTTTGAGGCATCCGCGTCTGCCATTCCGCCATCCCGGCATTTGTCCAGACAATAGACCGCTTAGCTGGCGCGAAGCACGCCAGGATCCTACCGGCTCAGGGCAGGTCCGCGGCGTCCCCGGTCCCGCTGGGGGAGTGCGGCGGAGCGGCGCCCGGACCGGCTTCGGTAATGTCAGCCCGTGAGCAAGACCCTGAGCGTGGTAATCGCCGAAGACGAGGCCCTCATCCGCCTGGACCTGAAAGAGATGCTGGAGGAGGAGGGGTACGTCGTGGCTGGCGAGGTCGGCGACGGCGCGTCCGCCGTCGACCTGGCCCAGAAACTCCGCCCGGACCTCGTCATCATGGACGTGAAGATGCCGGGCCTGGACGGCATCTCCGCCGCCGAGCAGATCTCCGCGCAGCGACTCGCCCCGGTCGTGATCCTGACCGCGTTCTCCCAGCGCGACCTGGTCCGCCGGGCCAGCGACGCCGGCGCCCTGGCCTACCTGATCAAGCCGTTCACCAAGGCCGACCTGGTGCCGGCCATCGAGGTCGCGGTGAGCCGGTTCCAGGAGATCACGGCGCTCGACTCCGAGGTGACCAGCCTCCGCGAGCGGCTCGAGGTGCGCAAGCTCCTGGACCGGGCCAAGGGACTGCTCCAGGCCGAGCGCGGCATCACCGAGGCCGAGGCGTTCCGCTGGCTCCAGAAGACCTCGATGGACCGCCGCCTGACCATGAAGGCCGTGGCCGAGGAGGTCCTGGCCGCCGCGGCGAAGCCGGCCGACCCGGCTGACCCGGCCAGCGGGGCCGGTGGCGCCGACTCCACCCCGGCCCAGCCCGAAGGCGGCCCCGCCCAGCCGTCCTAGCGGTCCAGGCATCTCGCGCGGGCCTGCCGCGCTGGCGCCAGTGCGGCAGGCCGCGCTGGCGCCAGGCCGGACGTTTCCGCGGAGACGTCCGGCGCAATTGCGTCACGCACATGCGCGAGACGTTTCCGCGGAAACGCCGGGCGCGCTACCGCCCGTCCCAGGGTTCTGGCCTGGCCTGGTCTGGCCGAGCCAGGCCCTCGCGGGTGGCGCCGCTGGCTCGTGGCGCTGCTTGTGTGCTGGTGCAAGCGGGCGGGCCGGGGGCACAACCCCCGGTGCCGCCCCGGCTCCGGCCGCCTGCTGCCGCCGCCACTGGCGTGGATCGCGCCTGGTGACAGCGGTCGTGAGCCCGGCAAACACCTTTGGTGCCATGCCGGCCTTCCCCGGACCGGCACGTTCTCTACTCGGCCGCACCGGGCTCTGAATCAACCGTAGCGACGCTCGGCGGTGCCGCGCAAAGACACGGCGATACGTCGGCCGGTATGGGCTAAACGTCCCCCGGCGGCGCCGGCGAGTCGGGCTGACGGCCGGGGACCGCGTTCCGGAGCAGGCAGCTCAGCCGGGCCGTGCAGACCCGCCGGCCCCGCTCGTCGGTGATGACGATGTCGTACGTGGCCAGCGTGCTGCCGCCATGCACCATCGTGGCCACCGCCGTGACCAGCCCCGATGAGGCCGATCGGTGGTGGGTGGCGTTGATCTCGATGCCGACCGTCATCCTGCCGGGGCCGGCGTGCAGCGCCGCGGCCAGTGAGCCGACCGTCTCCGCCAGCACGCACGAGGCACCGCCGTGCAGCAGGCCATAGGGCTGAGTGTTGCCCGCCACGGGCATGGTGGCCACCGAGCGCTGGGCCGACGCCTCGACGATCTTGATGCCCATGCGGCTGGTCAGCGACTCGGTATCGGAGCCGAACGTCGCCGCGAGCCGCCGCGCGTTCTCCACCGGGTCCTGGTCCAGGGTGGCCAGATCAGTCAGCCGCCCCGGCCCATTGGGCTGCCCCGGCCCATTGGGCTGTGCCGGCCCATTGGGCTGTGCCGGCCCGCTGGGCTGCGCCGGCCCGCTGGGCTGCGCCGGGGCATCGGGCTGGGCCGCCGTTGGGCTGCGCCGGGGCGTCGGGCTGGGCCGGGGCGTCGGGCTGGGCCGGGCCGCCGGGCAGGCTCGCGGAGGCGGGGCGGGTCGATTCCGCCGGGGCGGCGAGGTCAGCCGGGCTGCCCGGGCCGGTCGGGCCGGTCGGGCTTGCTGGGTCGTTCTGGTCGTGTTCCTGGGGCAACCTGGCCACCTCCGCGAGGCAGCCTAGACGCCGCCGGCGCCCTCGCCGCCAAGGGCCCACCGCCAGCGCCGTCCCCTGAGCGCAACCCGTCATGATCACGACCGTTTCGCCGCAGGATTCTGCGGTCTATCGGTCTGGATCACCGGGGCCTCGCCCCGCCAGCCCGGCCAGCCCCACGAGCCCCGGCCAGTCTGCGAGCCCGGCCAGTCCGCCAGTCCGGCCAGTCCGCCAGTCCGGCCAGTCCGCCAGTCCGGCCAGTCCGCCAGCCCCGCCTGGTCCCGCCTGGTCCCGGCTGGCGGGCCGCCCCGCTGGTCACTCCCGCTCATGCAGCCTCAACAGCACTCCCGATCACGGCATCCCCCGATCCTGCCCGCCCGGATCCTGCTTTCTGATGCCGCCGGAATACCGGGCATCGTGATCACGGTCATCCGTCAGCGCATACCGCTGACAGCTTTCCGTGATCACGAAAGTCGCCGCAGTGATCAACGCGAGTTACCCGACAGCCTCACCACCACCGCGGTCAGTCGGCCCAGATCATGGTGATGCAGGCTCGCCGCAGGGCCGGTCCGGCCGCTGCGCTCGGAGACGAGGCGCGAGCCAGTGCGACCGCCGGGGGTGAACCAGTGTGACCGCCTGGGGCGAAAGTGAGTCACAGGAGCGAATCTGCCTCCCACAGGCCACATCAGTTTCGTTGGGAACTTTGATTACTTTTCTCGCCAACAGGGGTGACTTATCCGTTGTTAGCGTAAACAATTTGGCGAGTGAGTTCCGGTGGACAGCGACCGGGACGCTGCGACAAGCAGGAGGCTCGATGAGGTACCTCAGGTCGTGCACGAGGATTAGCTGGGCCACGCGAATCGGCGCGGCGGCCGTTCTCACCGTCGGTTTAACAGCTTCGCTGGGCCTGGGTCAGGCCTCGGCGGCGCCGCGGACCACGGCGAAGGCCGCCTGCTCGGGAGCGCCGACCGTCACCCGGCAGCCCTTCGGGTCCGCGTTTGACCTGTACGCGGGGCACAAGCTACCGGTATTCCGGTACACCCTGAGCAACTGCTCAGGCATGCAGGTCCGGATCCTGTCCTACGGCGGCATCATCCAGTCGATCCAGGCGCCGGGCCCCAACGGCAAGGTCAAGGACGTGGTGCTGGGGTTCAAGACCCTGCAGGACTACATCGCCAAGGACAGCCCGCCGGTCACCGCCAACGGCGGCCCGTACTTCGGCGAGACCATCGGCCGCTACGGCAACCGCATCGCCAAGGGCACGTTCTCGCTCGACGGCCACACCTACACGCTGCCTATCAACAACGGCGTGAACAGCCTGCACGGCGGGCTGGTCGGCTTCGGCAACCACGTCTGGGCCTCGCGCTCCGTGCACTTCGACGGCGCGGCCGGCGTGCAGATGAAGCTGGTGAGCCCGAACGGCGATGACGGCTCCAACGTGGGCTGCACCTGCACGGGCTACCCGGGCCAGCTGACGGTGTTCGTCACCTTCCTGCTGGACAGCCATGGCGACCTGG
This sequence comes from uncultured Actinomycetota bacterium, assembly GCA_963822485.1. Lineage (GTDB taxonomy): Bacteria > Actinomycetota > Actinomycetes > Streptosporangiales > Streptosporangiaceae > DASUBV01. The sequence goes on along the minus strand of CAWGHW010000037.1, from coordinate 156,561 downwards.
CCATCCACTACTCGGCGACGACCAACATGGACACCGTCCTCAACCTCACCAACCACAGCTACTTCAACCTCAACGGTGAGGCCTCCGGCGACGTCTACAACCAGAAGGTCCAGATCAACGCCGACGCCTACTCGCCGACCGACGCGACGCAGATCCCGACCGGGGTCAACGCGCCGGTGGCCGGGACGCCGTTCGACTTCCGTGCGCCGCACACCATCGGCTCGCGGATCAACGAGAACAACCAGCAGCTGCTGATCGCCCAGGGCTACGACCACAACTGGGTGCTCAACAAGACCGGCCCGAAGCTGGACGGGCTGCGGTTCGCCGCGCGCGCCTGGGCCTCTCGGGGCGGGCGTGAGCTGACGGTCTGGACCGACCAGCCCGGCGTGCAGTTCTACTCCGGCAACTTCCTCAACGGCACCCTGGTCGGGATCAGCGGTCACATCTACCGGCAGAGCGCGGGGTACACGTTCGAGACCCAGCACTTCCCCAACTCGCCGAACCAGCCCAACTACCCGAGCACCGAGCTCAAGCCGGGCCAGGTGTTCAACTCGACCACCATCTTCCAGTTCTCCACTTTCTAGCCCGCCCCGGCTGACACAAGCCGGATTAACAAAGGAGCCCGGGCAGGCGCCGCGCACAGCGGCTGCCTGCCCGGGCGGCCTGGCTGGCGTCAGCCGGCCTAGGGGCACGCTCGGGCCGGCCGCTGCGTCAGCCGCGGGCGGCCTGGCTGGCGTAGCCGGCCTTAGCAAGCACGCTCGGGTCGGCCGCTGCGTCAGCAGCGGCCGAGCCGGCTGGCGTAGCCGGCTCGAGCCCAGCGCCGATGTCGGTGCTGGCTACTAGACTTCCCGCGTGGTGACGAAGCCGACGCAGACCAGGCCGCCGAAGGCGCAGACTCCGCAGGACCAGCCGGGGGGCCGGGACCGGCTGCTGCTCCTGGACGGGCACTCGCTGGCCTACCGGGCGTTCTTCGCGCTGCCGCCGGAGAACTTCTCGACCACGACCGGCCAGCCCACCAACGCGGTCTACGGCTTCACCGCGATGCTCATCAAGATGCTGCCGATGGAAAAGCCGACCCACATCGTGGTCGCCTTCGACCGCAGCGAGCCCACCTTCCGGCATGAGCAGTACGTCGAGTACAAGGCCAACCGGCGGGAGACCCCGGCCGACTTCCGCAGCCAGCTCAGCCTGATCTTCGAGGTGCTGGACGCGCTGGGCATCCCCCGGGTGTCGCTGGCCGGGTACGAGGCCGACGACCTCATCGCCACGCTGGCCACCCAGGCCGCCGCCGAGGACATGGACGTGGTGATCGTCACCGGGGACCGGGACGCGTTCCAGCTCATCAGCGACCGGGTGACGGTGCTGAAGACCGCGCGCGGGGTCACCGACACCACCCGGTTCACGCCCGGGGAGCTGAAGGAGAAGTACGGCCTGACCCCGGCCCAGTACCCCGACTTCGCCGCCCTCCGGGGCGACCCGAGCGACAACCTGCCCAGCATCCCCGGGGTCGGGGAAAAGACGGCGTCCAAGTGGATCGTGGAGTTCGGCTCGCTGGCCGAGCTGGTCGACCGGGTCGGCGAGGTCAAGGGCAAGGCGGGCGAGAAGCTGCGCGAGCACCTGCCCGCCGTGCTGCTCAACCGCCAGCTCACCGAGCTGGCCAGGGACGTGCCGGTCGGCGTCGGGCCGCGTGACCTGAGCCCGGTGCCCTGGGACCGGGAGCAGATCCACCAGCTCTTCGACACCCTTCAGTTCCGGGTGCTGCGCGACCGCCTCTACTCCGAGCTGCCCAACGGGATCGTCGCCGTGGCCGCCACGGCGGACGGGCCGGCCACCGAGGCCGCCAAGGGGTTCGACGTAACGGCGCAGAGCCTGGGCCCGGACGAGGTCAGCGCCTGGCTGGCCGAGCACGGGCAGAGCTCCGAGCGCTCCGGGCTGGCCGCCACCGGAATCTGGGGCCGGGGCACCGGGAACCTGACCGGCCTGGCCATCGCGGCCCCGGACGGCGCCTGCGCGTTCATCGATCCCACCACCCTGACCCAGGCCGACGACCAGGCGCTGGGCGGCTGGCTGGCCGATCCGGGCCGGCCCAAGGCGCTGCACGACGCCAAGGGCCCGATCCACGCGCTGGCCGCGCGGGGCCTGACGCTGGCCGGGCTGACCAGCGACACCGCGCTGGCCGCCTACCTGGCGCTGCCCGGCCAGCGCACCTTCAACCTGGCCGACCTGGTGCTCAGGTACCTGAACCGGGAGCTCCCGGACGCGACGGTGGCCTCGGGCCAGCTCACGCTGGACATGCCCGACCCGGCCGAGGCGGCGAACGCGCTGGCCCAGCAGGCCAGGGGCACGGCCGAGCTGGCCGACGCGCTCGACACCGACCTGGAGGCGCGCGGCGCCACCCAGCTCCTGGCCGAGGTGGAGCTGCCGCTGGTCAGCGTGCTGGCCGAGATGGAGCAGGCCGGGATCGCCACCGACGTGGACCACTTCGCGGGCATGTCGGCGAGCCTGGGCGGCGAGGTCAAGGCGGCCGAGCAGGCGGCGTTCGCGATCGTGGGGCACGAGTTCAACCTGGGCTCGCCCAAGCAGCTCCAGGAGGTGCTGTTCACCGAGCTCGGGCTGCGCAAGACCAAGCGGATCAAGACCGGCTACACCACCGACTCCGAGGCGCTGACCAGCCTGCTGGCCGAGACCGGCCACCCGGTGCTCGAGCACCTGCTGCGGCACCGCGACGTCTCCAAGCTCAAGAGCATCGTGGACCTGCTGATCCAGTCCACCGGGCCGGACAGCCGGATCCACACCACCTACAACCAGACCATCGCCGCGACCGGCCGGCTGTCGTCGACGGACCCGAACCTGCAGAACATCCCGATCCGCACCGAGGAGGGCCGCCGGATCCGGCAGGGCTTCATCGTGGGTCCCGACTTCGACTGCCTGCTCACCGCGGACTACTCGCAGATCGAGCTGCGGATCATGGCCCATCTGTCCGGCGACGAGGCGCTGGCCGCGGCGTTCGGGTCCGGGCACGACTTCCACGCGGCCACGGCGGGCAGCGTGTTCGGCGTGGATCCGGCGGAGGTCAACACCGAGCTGCGCAGCAAGATCAAGGCCATGAACTACGGGCTGGCCTACGGCCTGTCGGTCTACGGGCTGTCCCAGCAGCTCCGGGTCAGCGCCGAAGAGGCGCGCGGCTTCATGGACGAGTACTTCAAGCAGTTCGGCGGGGTCCGGGACTACCTCCAGGAGGTCGTGGCCAGGGCCCGCACCAACGGCTACACCCAGACCATCCTGGGCCGCCGCCGGTACCTGCCCGACCTGACCTCGGACAACCGGCAGCGCCGGGAGATGGCCGAGCGGATGGCGCTGAACGCCCCGATCCAGGGCTCGGCGGCCGACATCATCAAGGTGGCCATGCTGGCCACCCGGCGGGACATCGCCGCGGCCGGGCTGCGCTCGCGGATGCTGCTCCAGGTGCACGACGAGCTGTTGTTCGAGGTGGCGGCGGGGGAGCTGGAGCAGCTGAAGGTCATCGTGGCCGACTCCATGGGCGGGGCCTTCGGCCTCTCGATCCCGCTGGAGGTCTCGATGGGCACCGGCCACAGCTGGGCCGAAGCGGCGCACTGAGTTGGCCCAGGGGGTAACCCCTGGAACCCCAGACCGGGAGGGCAGGCCCCCCGGACCCCCTTGCCGATCGCTCGGACCGGCTGCGCCGGCCGTCGCGATCGGCACACGGTGGCTGGGATGGCTTGGGTCGCGGCGGGTGGTGGGCGGTTGCGTTTCGAGGACACGCTGCCGATCGCTCGGGCCTGGCTGCGCCTGGCCGTCGCGATCGGCATACGGAGGCTGGGATGGCTTGGCTTTGAGGGCCTGGCTGGATTGACCCGGAGGGTGGGCTCTCATATGCTGAACGCTGCGTTGTGTTCTCTGCCGTCCGCCATGGCCGGGCAGCCTGAGGGACGGTCTGTAGAGACTGTCGCCGGTGGTGCTGGCCAGGCGTGTCAAGTCCCAATCTTGGCCTTCGTGTCGGACGCTCCCTGCACGGCGCACGACCAGCCAAATTCCTGTCCGCATCCGGAGTCCACCAACACATGACGAGCAGCACCGAGGCCACCTCGACCCCCAAAGTAGCGGTCAACGACATCGGTTCCGAGGAGGCCTTCCTCGCCGCGATCGACGAGACCATCAAGTACTTCAACGACGGCGACATCGTTGAGGGCACCGTCGTCAAGGTCGACCGAGACGAAGTCCTGCTCGATATCGGCTACAAGACCGAGGGCGTTATCCCGTCCCGCGAGCTGTCGATCAAGCACGACGTCGACCCGAACGATGTCGTCAAGACCGGCGAGCACATCGAGGCCCTGGTTCTCCAGAAGGAGGACAAGGAAGGCCGCCTGATCCTGTCCAAGAAGCGCGCTCAGTACGAGCGGGCCTGGGGCACGATCGAGAAGATCAAGGAAGATGACGGCGTCGTCACCGGCACCGTCATCGAGGTGGTCAAGGGCGGGCTGATCCTGGACATCGGGCTGCGCGGGTTCCTGCCCGCGTCGCTGGTGGAGATGCGGCGGGTGCGCGATCTTCAGCCGTACGTGGGCAAGGAGATCGAGGCCAAGATCATCGAGCTGGACAAGAACCGCAACAACGTGGTGCTGTCCCGCCGGGCGTGGCTGGAGCAGACCCAGTCCGAGGTCCGCCAGAACTTCCTGAACACGCTCCAGAAGGGCCAGATTCGCAAGGGCGTCGTCTCGTCCATCGTGAACTTCGGCGCGTTCGTGGACCTGGGCGGCGTAGACGGCCTGGTCCACGTGTCCGAGCTGTCCTGGAAGCACATCGACCACCCCGGCGAGGTTGTCGAGGTCGGCCAGGAGGTCACGGTCGAGGTGCTGGATGTCGACATGGACCGCGAGCGGGTCTCGCTGTCGCTGAAGTCGACCCAGGAGGACCCCTGGCAGCAGTTCGCCCGCACCCACCAGATCGGCCAGGTCGTTCCCGGCCGGGTCACCAAGCTGGTGCCGTTCGGCGCGTTCGTGCGGGTCGAGGAGGGCATCGAGGGCCTGGTGCACATCTCCGAGCTGGCTGACCGGCACGTGGAGATCCCCGAGCAGGTGGTGCAGGTCGGCGACGAGATCTTCGTCAAGATCATCGACATCGACCTGGACCGGCGGCGGATCAGCCTGTCGCTCAAGCAGGCCAACGAGGGCACGATCGGCGAGGCGCTGGGCGAGGACTTTGACCCGACGCTGTACGGCATGCCCGCGACCTACGACGAGCAGGGCAACTACGTCTACCCCGACGGCTTCGACCCCGAGTCGGGCGAGTGGCTCGAAGGCTTCGACGAGCAGCGTGAGGAATGGGAGCGCCAGTACACCGAGGCCCGCACCCGCTACGAGGCGCACCAGGCCCAGGTCGCCGAGGCGCAGAACAAGGCGGCCACCGCCGTGACCGAGCGCGACGACCGGCCCGCCAGTGATAACAACGCTCCGGCGACCGGCACGCTGGCCTCGGACGAGGCGCTGGCCGCGCTGCGGGACAAGCTGTCCGGCGGCCAGAGCTGACCACCCGCTGATGGCCCCGGCAGGATTCCTCAGGGATCCCGCCGGGGCCGACTGCTTATGAGGCGCACGTGACCCCTGCTCGTCGGCCCGCTCAGGCGGCCTGAGTTGTACCGGGTTGGCCTGACCGGCGGTATCGGCGCCGGCAAGAGCGAGGTTTCCCGGCGGCTGGCGGCGCACGGCGCCGTCGTGATCGACGCCGACGCCATCGCCAGGGAAGTCGTCGAGCCGGGCACCCCCGGGCTTGCCGAGGTCGTCGCGGCGTTCGGGCCCGAGGTGCTGCTGCCCGACGGCTGGCTGGACCGCTCCAGGCTGGGCGACATCATCTTCGCCAGCCCGGAGCTGCGAGCCCGGCTGAACGGCATCGTGCACCCGCTGGTCGGCGCCCGGATGCGCGAGCTGGAGGAGTCGGCGGGCCCCGGCTCGATCGTGGTGCACGACGTGCCGCTGATCGCCGAGAACAACATGGCGGGCGCCTACGACCTGGTCGTGGTGGTGGACGTGCCGCCGCGGCTGCAGCTCGACCGGCTGGTCCGGCACCGCGGGCTGACCAGGGAGCAGGCCAGGGCCAGGATGGCGGCCCAGGCCAGCCGGGAGCAGCGGCTGGGCATCGCCGGCATCGTGGTCGACAACTCGGGCTCGCTGGCCGAGCTGGACCGCCAGGTCGGCGAGCTGTGGACCGAGCTGCGCCGCCGGGCCGCGCTGGCCACGCCGGCTGGCTGACCAGCCCGGCTGGCTGGCGGCCCGGCTGGCTGGCGGCCCGGCTGACTGGCGGCCCGGCTGACTGGCCACGCCGGCTGACTGACCGGCCCGGCTGGCTGGCCCGGCTGACTGGCGGCCGGCCACCAGGCGTACTGGCTAGCCGACGGGCAGCGGGTCGCCGGTCTCCAGCAGCGACTTGAGGCTGGCGATCAGCAGCGGCCAGCCCTCGCTGATACCCGGCAGCACCGCGCTGCCCGGCTCGAAGCCGTCGTGCACCACCCGCAGCCGGACGTACTCGCCGGCCGGCTCGATCTCGAAGGTCACCTTGGAGCGCGGCTCGGCCGCCACCGTGGCCAGGTGCTCCTGGCTGATGCCGTAGGCCGCCGCCCACTCGGGCGTGAACGTGTGCCAGGCGTAGGACAGCCGCCGGTAGGGGTCGGACTCCAGCACCACCTGGGCCGGGTCGGCGATGATCACGTCGTTGCGGTCCAGCTTCACGGTCATGACCGAGCCGGCCTGCCAGTCCGACTCCATGGCCAGCCCCCAGTACCGGCGGGTGAAGGCCGGGTCGGTGAGCCCGCGCCAGAGCTGCTCCGGCGTGGTGCGGATGTAAGTCGTGTACACGAACTCGGGCTTGTCCACTGCAGATCCCTCCAGGGCCTTCTTCAGGTCGGCCAGCGCGTCTACGCGCCGCTGGTCGTAGCGGTTGATCCAGCGCTCGGCGATGTCGCTGACGGGCGCGGCGTTGAGGTAGTGCAGCTTCTCCCGGCCGCGGCGCACCGTGGTCACCAGGCTGGCGTTCTCCAGGATCGCCAGGTGCTTGCTCACCGACTGCCGGGCCATGCCCAGGCCCTGGCACAGCTCGCGCAGGGTCTGTCCGCTGCGCTCGTTCAGCCGGTCGAGCAGGCGCCGCCGGACCGGGTCCGACAACGCCCTGAATACCTCGTCCATCGAGCCGCCGTCAGCCATGCCGGGGGCTCCAATCTCTAGCGGCCTGGACGTGAGCAGCGAGCCGATCAGGCATACGCAGCCCGCTGGCTGCCTATAATAGGCAGCCGTCTGGCTGCGTGTCAATGATGCCGGCAGCCGGGCGCGCGGCCTGCTCTCAGGGCACGAGCACCACGCGGCCGCGCAGCCCGCCCTTGGCCACCCGCTCATGGGCCGCCGCGACCTGCTCCAGCGGGAGCGTCTCAGCCACCCGCAGGGTCAGCCTCCCCGCCTCGGCCAGCGCGACGAGGTCGGCGAGGCGGGCGCCGTCGGCCCTGATCCAGGTGTGAAACACGCTGGTCCCGCGCAGCGGCGCGGGCGCGCCGCCCGAGACCAGCGCCGCGAAGGCCCCGCCGCCACGCACGGCGTCGAGTGCCACCGTGCCGAGGACCGCGGCGTCGACGGCTCCGTCCACCGGCCGGCACGAACTCGCGGACGGCGGTGCCCAGCCGTGCCGCCGACCTCGGCACGAACCACTCGGCCCCCATCGCCCGCACCAGTTCCTCGTCGTCCTCTCCCGCGACCGCCGCCACGCGCAGGCCGCGCCCGGCCGCCAGCTGCACCGCGAACCCGCCGACCGCGCCGGCGGCCCCGGTGACCAGCAGGCTCTGCCCCTCGCCCAGCCCGAGCCGGTCAAGCGCCTGGACAGCGGTGAGCCCGTTCAGCGGCAGCGTCGCCGCGGCGACCGCCGGGACCCCCGCTGGCGCGCGCGCCACCGCGGTCGCGTCCAGGACAACCTGGTCCGCTTGCGTGCCTAGCGTCACGTCCAGCCGGTCGGACAGCCCGACGACCCGGTCCCCCATCGCGAACCCGGAGACCCCCGCGCCCACCTCCGCGACCACCCCGGCGACGTCCCAGCCCAGCCCGACCAGGTCCCGTTCGGGCAGCAGCCCGGCCTCGGTCAGCGCCCCGGACCTGGTCGCGAGGTCGACCGGATTGACCGTCGCGGCCTCGACGCGGATCCGCACCTGCCCGGGCCCGGGGCCGGCACTGCCACCTCAGCGACTTCAAGGACCTCCACCCCGCCGAACCCGCGCGCCCGCACCGCCCGCATGATCGTTCTCCCTTCGCGGCCGATCGCTCGATCGCCTGAGAACGACCTTAAGGAGAGCAACTCTCCATTGGGAAGTACGAACTTCAAGGTGCGTACCGCACGCCGAGGTAGGACGTGATGACACTGACACCGCCGCCGGGCGCCGCCGAGATGCCCGGACCGCAGCCCTACTTCGCTGGTTCTGCGAGGAAACTCCTACTGATCAGCGACGGCAATTCGCCGAGATCCTCGGCTGACCTGGACCATCGTGACGTGCGGTGCCTACGCTGAGCGTGACAGCTGACCTTCAGTTGGTCTCGTCCAGACCCCGCGAGCCGATTGAGTAGCTACCGTGAAGCCTGCCCTGACGATCACGGCCGTCCGTAACGGACCGGTCCGCGCGCTCATCCTCCGTGGTGAGCTTGACTTCTGCGACGCTGACCGGTTAGTGAGACAGGCCGCAATCGCCGTCGATAGCCAGACCGAGCGGCTGGTCCTGGACATGGCCGGGCTGACGTTCCTCGACTGCGCCGGAGCACGGGCACTGGCCGCGGCTGCGAGCCTTGCGCCCCCTGGCTGCCCGGTCATCATCCGCTCGCTCAACCCGAGGGCGCGCCGGGTCCTCGAGATGCTTGGCCTGGATCTGGAGAACCCTCGGGAGCCCGGCCCGGACCGGGCACCCTACGGCGAACCGTCAGCATGGGCAGCCAGCAATGGCGGCAGCGACAGCGGGCCGGATCGACCACTGGCAACCGGCGCCTGACCGTCCAGTCGCGCGCCACCGATCTTCCTAGCCGGGCTCGTGGTCGCGATGAGGGCTGGGCTATTCGCCGGGCGGAGGCACGAGCGCCCGCAGGGCCCGGGTGAACTGGGCCGCGGCGGCGGGGGAGAGCGGGGCCAGGAACTGGCGCTCGGCCTCGGTGGCGGCCTCGCTCGCCCGGCGCAGGGTGTCCCGCCCGGTCTCGGTCAGCTCGACGACGTTCCGCCGCCGGTCGCCCTCCTGCGGGCGGCGGGTGACGAGATCCTTGGCCTCGAGCACGTCCACGAGCCCGACCATCGTGGTCCGGTCCACGCCCAGGCGCTGAGCGGCCTGCTGCTGCGAGGCCGGCTCGCCGGCGGCCAGCGTGAGCAGGACCGCGAGCTCCCGGCCGCTGATGCCGAACGGGGCCAGCGCCGGCCCGGTGAGCTCGGCGAGCCGCAGCTGGGCGTGCTTGAACAGGTAGCCGAGGCTGCTCGTCGGCTCCCGGAGGGGCGCATCCGCCGCGTGCGGGTCGCCCTGGATCTGGCTGGACACGCTCCGATGCTACAGCTAGATTGATCGTCAGTAACACTGACGTTCACTGTAACTGACTATCAGCTTCGCGGCGGCCGATGACGGATGGCGCGGAGCTGGGCGAGGGAGCGCGTCATGATCCTGATCACCGGCGGCCTGGGGTTCATCGGGTCGCACACCACCAGGGCCCTGCTCGACCTGGGGGAGTCCTGCGTACTCGTGCAGCGCCGGCCACCGCTGCTGCCCGATGACCTGGCCGGCGAGGCGGGGCAGCGGGTGTTCGCGGAGCAGGCCGACCTCACCGACCTGGCCGCGCTGCTGGCGATCGGCGACCGCCACAAGATCACCGGCATCGTCCACCTGGCCGGGTCGATGCCGTGGCCGCCGGGTGCCCGCGAGCCGGTCGACGGGGCGCGGCAGGCGCTCGGCAGCCTGCTCAACGTGATCGAGGCGGGGGTCCGCTGGGAGGTGCCCAGGGTCGGCCTGGCCAGCACGATCGGGGTGTACGGGGGAGTGGCCGCGGCCAGCCCGCTGGGGGAGGACCTCCCGCTGCCGATGACGTCCGGCCACGTGATCCCCTTGTTCAAGAAAATCGGTGAACTACTGGGGGATTACCTGGCCGGCGCGGCCCAGCTTGACGTCGTGAACTATCGCATCGCGGCCATCTGGGGGCCGGGCGGGCGCGTGGCGTCGCCGTTCTTCGCCGCCCCGGCGCTGGTCCACGCGGCGGCGCGGGGCACGGCCCCGGACCTGTCCGCGCTGCGCGGGCCGGTGTACGGCGGCGACGGGACGGACCTGTGCTACGTGAAGGACTGCGGCCGGGCCATCGCGCTGCTGCAGACGGCGGGCCAGCTGGCCGAGCGGACCTACAACGTGGCCTCGGGGCGGCCGACGACCAACGCGGAGGTCGTCGCGGCGATCGGCCAGGCGGTGCCGGGCTGGCGGTTCGAGCTGCCGGAGCGGGGGCCGGAGAACGGGCCGGACCCGAGCCTGTACCTGGATATCAGCCGGATTGCCAGGGACACGGGCTACCAGCCGGCCTGGGACACCGAGCGCGCGGTGGCGGACTATATCGGCTGGCTGCGGGCCGGGCATGAGCGCTAGCCTGGCGCGGCAAGCCATCTGGAGGGGGACGCCTGTGACCAACCCGCCTGGCGGCCGGGGGGTCACCGGCCTCCCGGTCCGGCGGCTGACCGCCGCCGACCTGCCCCAATGCTCGGCGCTGGCCGTCGACCGGGACTGGGAGCCGACCCCGGACCGGTGGCGGCTGCTGTACGAGCTCGGCGAGATGTACGGGGTCGACGATCCGGACGGCGGCCTGGCCGGGGCGGTGGCGCTGATCCGGTACGGGCCCGGACTGGCCTCCATCGGGAAGATGCTGGTGGCCAGGCGGCACGGGCGCCAGGGCCTGGGCGGGCGGCTGATGCGGCACGCGATGGACCAGGCCGGGGACACGGTCATCTGCCTGCTGGCCACGGAGTACGGGCGGCCGCTGTACGAGCGGCTGGGGTTCCGGGCCATCGACCGGTCGGTGCGGTACATCGGCTCGCTCACGGCGGGCCAGCCGGACCCGGCGGAGGCCGGCCAGGCCGCGCCGCGCGAGGTCAGCGCGGCCGACCTGCCGGGCATCGCGGAGCTGGACCGGCGCTCGTTCGGCGCGGATCGCGGCGCGCTGCTGACCGCGCTGCCCCGGCTGGCCGACCAGTTCGTGGTCAGCGACCTGGTGGTCAGCGACGGCCCGGCCGTCCGGGGGTTCGGGGCCGCCTGGCGGTCGGCGGACACCCTCACCATCGGGCCGGTGGTGGCCGGCGAGCTGGCCGTGGCCACGACGCTGATCGCCAGCCTGGCCGCCGGGTCGGACCTGCCGGTCCGGATCGAGGTGCCGGGCCGGCACCCCGGCCTGGCCAGCTGGGCGGCGGCCCGCGGGCTCACGGTGCGCGCCGAGGCCACGTTCATGGTCCGCGGCGGCGACCTGCCGGGGGCGCGCGAGCACGTCTACCTCCCGGCCAACATGGCCCTGTGCTGACGGGCGCCCGTCTTGTCAGTGGCGGGTCCTACAGTGGAGAGATGAGCAAGTCACAGCCGGGCGGCCCGGGCCGGGCCCGACGGGAGCAGTCATGCGGCCGGTAACCGACCTCCAGCGCCGCGTCAGCCCGTTCGAGGTCGTCACCGAGATGGTGCCCGCCGGGGACCAGCCGGCCGCCATCGCCGCCATGGAGCAGCGGATCAGGGCGGGCGAGAAGGACACGGTGCTGCTCGGCGCCACCGGTACCGGCAAGACCGCCACCGTGGCCTGGCTGAGCGAGCGCCTGCAGCGGCCGGTGCTGGTCATGCTGCCCAACAAGACCCTGGCCGCCCAGTTCGCCAACGAGCTGCGCGAGATGCTGCCGCACAACGCGGTCGAGTACTTCGTCTCCTACTACGACTACTACCAGCCCGAGGCGTACGTCCCGCAGACCGACACCTACATCGAGAAGGACTCCTCGGTCAACGACGAGGTGGACCGGCTGCGGCACTCGGCCACGAACTCGCTGCTCACCCGCCGCGACACGATCGTGGTGGCCTCGGTGTCGTGCATCTACGGCCTGGGCACGCCCCAGGAGTACGTGGACCGCATGCTCAAGCTGCATGTCGGCGAGACGATCGACCGGGATCAGCTGCTGCGCCGGCTGGTCGGCATGCAGTACACCCGCAACGACCTGTCCTTCACCCGCGGCACGTTCCGGGTGCGCGGCGACACCATCGAGGTCATCCCGCAGTACGAGGAGATGGCCGTGCGCATCGAGATGTTCGGCGACGAGGTCGAGCGGCTGATGACGCTGCACCCGCTGACCGGCGAGGTGATGAGCGAGGACGACGAGCTGTACATCTTCCCCGCCTCGCACTACGTGGCCGGGCCCGAGCGGATGGAGCGGGCCATCGCCGGGATCGAGGCCGAGCTGGAGGGGCGGCTGGCCGAGCTGGAGCAGCAGGGCAAGCTGCTGGAGGCCCAGCGGCTGCGCATGCGCACCACCTACGACGTGGAGATGATGCGCCAGGTCGGCAGCTGCGCGGGCATCGAGAACTACTCCCGGCACATCGACGGCCGGGAGGAGGGCAGCCCGCCCAACACGCTGCTCGACTACTTCCCCGAGGACTTCCTGCTGGTCGTGGACGAGTCGCACAACACGGTCCCGCAGATCGGGGCCATGTACGAGGGCGATGTGTCCCGCAAGCGGGTCCTGGTCGAGCACGGCTTCCGGCTGCCGAGCGCCATCGACAACCGGCCGCTGACCTGGGACGAGTTCGGCGAGCGCATCGGCCAGACGCTGTACCTGTCGGCCACGCCGGGGCCGTACGAGCTCCAGCGCGTCGGCGGTGACGTGGTCGAGCAGGTGATCAGGCCGACCGGGCTGATCGACCCCGAGGTGCTCGTCAAGCCGACCAAGGGCCAGATCGACGACCTGGTGCACGAGATCAGGGACCGGGCCGAGAAGTCCGAGCGGGTGCTGGTCACCACGCTGACCAAGAAGATGTCCGAGGACCTCACCGACTACCTGCTCGAGCTGGGCATCCGGGCCCGGTACCTGCACAGCGAGGTGGACACGCTGCGCCGGGTGGAGCTGCTGCGCGAGCTGCGCGTCGGCGAGTACGACGTGCTGGTCGGGATCAACCTGCTGCGCGAGGGCCTGGACCTGCCCGAGGTGTCGCTGGTGTCGATCCTGGACGCGGACAAGGAGGGCTTCCTGCGCTCCGGCACGTCGCTGATCCAGACCATCGGCCGGGCGGCCCGTAACGTGTCGGGCCAGGTGCACATGTACGCCGACAAGGTGACCCCGTCCATGCAGCGGGCCATCGACGAGACCACCCGGCGCCGCGACAAGCAGATCGCGTACAACAAGGAGCGCGGCGTCGACCCGCAGCCGCTGCGCAAGCGGATCGCCGACATCCTGGACCAGATGGTCCGCGAGGACGCCGACACCCAGCGGCTGCTAGGCGGCTCGGGGCGGCAGCAGAGCCGGGGCAAGGCCCCGGTGCCGGGCCTGTCGTCGCGGGCCAGGGCGGCCACCGGCCGCGGCGGGCGAGCCCGGCGGGCCGGCCAGGGAGGACCTGATCTCGCTGATCGAGGAGCTGACCGAGCAGATGCACACCGCCGCCGCGGAGCTTCAGTTCGAGGTCGCGGCCCGGATCAGGGACGAGATCCGCGAGCTCAAGCAGGAGCTGCGCGGGATGCAGGCCGCGGGCGTGTAGCGCGCCCGGCGCTGGCTGCGGTCAGGCGGGCCGGATGACGACGTCCGGGAGGCGGCCGAGCACGGCGTGGACGGTGCGGCCGCGCGCGTCGTCATGCCAGTCCAGGTGCTCGGCCAGGCAGCTGACCATGAACAGGCCGTGACCGCAGTCGGCGGGAATGGCGTCCGCGTCGTCCGCGGAAAGCGGATCCATGGAAACCCTGGTCGCGTTAATGGCGGCGGCTTTGTCATGGCTGGCCGGCCCGGTGCTCCGGATGACCGGGCGCTGGGCCGAGCCCTGGTCGGTGACCGCGATCCGCACGCCCTGCCGCCACCGGCTGAGCTGCACGACAACCAGGCCGCCGGGCCGGCCCGAGTCGGTGTGCTGGAGCGCGTTGGTGAACAGCTCGGAGATCACGATGACGGCGTCGTCGCGCAGCGGCGACCCCTCCAGCAGCGCGGAGACGAACCGGCGGGCCAGGCTGACCTGGCACGGGACGCCGGGGAAGGCCCTGGCCCAGGAGGACATGGCGGGAGTCATGCGCTGCTCGCCGGCGGCCTCGCCGCTGGCCGGGCTGGCCCGGGGGTGCTCAGGGCCGGACCGCGCCGGGCGGCCCGCCAGGGCGCTCGCAGGCATGTCCGCCTGGGGACACAGGAGCGGATCAGCGCTCCGGAGCCCTCCGCTCATGGTCAGGCCAGTACCCGGCCGATTAAGCAGGGCGCGGGGCATATCCGCCTGCCCCAGTCAATCTCAGCCATAAACTGCTCCGACCGCCTGCCCTCATTGGCTTGCCAATGTTTGCCGCCCTTTGCTGCCATATCTTCCATGACCGATGTCACTTCTGGCAAGTCGCATCGTTGCATTAACGCTTTGTTAACCTCGGTCACCACCGACGGTTGCACGAGATGCTCTGATGGCGCATCCTGTACGGCAGGCTGACTAACGGCAGACTTGGAGTAGGCGTGGATCACAGCCCCACCGTCCGGGGCCGTCGCCTGATGCGAGAGGTGAAGCGGCTGCGCGAGTCGTCGGGCATGAGCCCGGACGAGGCCGCGCGGCGGCTGGACTTCAGCAAGAGCAAGCTGTACCGGATCGAGAACGGCAAGAGCCGTATCGACGCCGACGACCTGGAGGACATGCTCGACCTGTACGACGTGCGCTCACCCGACCGCGACGCGCTGGTCGCGCTCGGCCGGGACTCACGCCGCCGGGGCTGGTGGACGACTTACAAGGACGTGTTCACCGGGTCTTACGTCGGCCTGGAGTACGAGGCGGCCCGGATCCAGGTGGCCTCGCACATCGTGCCGGGCCTGTTCCAGACTCCGGAGTACGCGCGCGCCGTGATCGCCGGGACCCGGCCCGCGCTCGACGCCGACGAGGTCGAGCGCCGGGTGGCGGCCCGCGTCGCCCGGCAGCAGGCCGTCCTGCACCGGGACAACGCCCCGGATATCCATGTCGTGCTCGACGAGGCGGGGCTGCACCGCAAGGTGGGAGGTGAGCAAGTCATGCTGCAGCAGCTCGCTGACCTGGCCAAGGTCAGCGCGCAGCCGGGCATCACGCTCCAGGTCCTGCCGTTCGCGGCCGGGGCCAGCGCGGCCCTGGAAGGCGATTTCGTCATCCTGGCGTTCCCCGATCCCGAGGACACGCCGGTGGCCTACGCCGAGGGCCTGTTCGGCGACCTGTACCTGGAGTCCAAGGAGGAGCTCGACCGGTACTCCCTGGCCTGGACTCACCTGCTGGACAAGGCCCTCAGTCCGGCCGAGTCCGCCGCCTTGATCAGCGAGTTACTACAGGAGGACCCATGAATTCCCGCACCAGCCACCTGACCGTGCCCGCCCGCCGGCGACAGCGTCCGCCGGGCGTGGCGAAAGTCCAGTTACAGCGGCGGCGGCAACAACTGCGTCGAGGTCGCCGCAGGCGCCGCGACCACCGCCGCTGCCGTCACCGTGGCCGTCCGTGACTCCAAGGACCCCGAGGGCGGCGAGCTGGCCTTCGGCGCCCCGGCCTGGACGGCCTTCACCACCGCGATCAAGCGCGGCGGGTACGGCAGCCTCTAGCAGCCACCAGCGCTCGCCAGCAACGGGAGACCCGGTGACAGACCACGGCCAGCAGCCACCCGCCGGCATCGACGCGACCGTCGCGACCGCGGCCCGGATGTACGACTACTGGTTAGGCGGGCACGACAACTTCGCCGCCGACCGGATCGCCGCCCTCAGGCTGGCCGAGGCCGCCCCCGACGTGCCGGCCATGGCCAGGGCCAACCGGGCGTTCCTCGGCCGGGCGGTGCGGTTCCTGGCCGGCGAGGCGGGGATCCGGCAGTTCCTGGACCTGGGCACCGGGCTGCCCACCCGGGGCAGCGTGCACCAGGTCGCCCGGGCGATCGCGCCGGACGCACGGGTCGTGTACGTGGACAACGATCCGATGGTGCTGGCGCACGCGCGGGCGCTGAAGACTGGCGACGGCACCGCGGTCATCAGCGCCGACCTGCGCGACGCGGCCAAGATCCTGGAGCACCCCGACACCCAGCGGCTGATCGACTTCACCCAGCCCCTGGCCATCCTGCTGGTCGCGGTGCTGCACTTCATCGGCGACCCCGACGCTCACCAGGCCGTGGCCAGCTACGTCAGCGCCGCGCCGCCCGGCAGCTACCTCGTGGTGGGTCACGGAACCAGTGACGTCGACCCGGCCATCAGCGCGGCCAGCGCCTCGGTCTACTCCCGCACCGCCAACCCCGGCACGCTGCGCAGCCGCGCGGACATCCTGTCGTTCTTCGACGGCCTGGACCTCCTGGCGCCCGGCCTGGTCCCCGTGCAGCTCTGGCGGCCCGACGAGCCCGATCCCGATACCGACCCCGGCCGGTCCTGGAACCTGGGCGGGGTCGGCCGGCTCCGGCGCGGTGGCGCGGCGGAACCGGTGACCCCGCCAGCCCGGCACCAGGTCTCTCCCGCAGATCGCCCGGCCTCGCCGCCGGCCCGCTCAGCAGAGGACCGGTCCCGTGCGGCGGGTGACGGCCCGGCGCCGCCGGGCATCGACGCGAGCATGGCCACCGCGGCCCGGATGTACGACTACTGGCTGGGCGGGCACGACAACTTCGCCGCCGACCGGGTCGCCGCGCTCAAGGTGGCCGAGCGCTCGCCGGAGGCGCCGCTGGTGGCCAGGGCCAACCGGGCGTTCCTGGGCCGGGCAGTGCGGTTCCTGGCCGAGGAGGCCGGGATCACCCAGTTCCTGGACCTGGGCACCGGGCTGCCGACCAGGGGCAACGTGCATCAGGTGGCCCAGGAGGTCACCCCGGAGGCCCGGGTGGTCTACGTGGACTCCGACCCGATGGTGCTGGCGCACTCGCGGGCGCTCAAGACCGGCGCGGGCACCGCGGTGATCCACGCCGACCTGCGCCAGGCGGCCGCGATCCTGGACCACCCCGACACCCGGCGGCTGATCGACTTCGGCCAGCCGCTGGCCATCCTGTTCGTCGCGGTGCTGCACTTCCTCGGCGACCAGGACGCGGCCGCCGCGGTGGCCAGGTTCACCGCCGCCGCGCCGCCCGGCAGCTACGTGGTGCTCTCGCACATCACCGGCGACCCCGACCCCGCGGCCGCGGCGGCGGCCATGCGGGTCTACGCGACGACCGCCAGCCCGAACCAGGTCCGCTCCCGGACCGAGATCCTGGGCCTGCTGGACGGCCTGGAACTGGTCGAGCCCGGCCTGGTCCCGGTGCAGGACTGGCGGCCCGGCGGGCCCGGCGAGCCCGACCCGGCCCGCGGGTGGATGCTGGGCAGCGTGGCGCGCAAGGTGACCTGACCCGCGGGCGGGGATGAGCACATGCGGCGACGGGTCTTCCTCGGCGGCCAGGCCGTGTCGATGCTCGGCGACGGGCTCGCCCTCCTGGCCATCCCGCTGCTCGTATTGCGGGTCACCAGCAGCCCCGAGGCGGCCGTGCTGGCGTCGCTGCCCGGCAGCGTCGGCTACCTGGCCGCCGGGATCCCGGCCGGGGTCGTGGTCGACCGGCTCGACCCGTGGCTGGTGCTGGGCGCCGGCGACGTCCTGCGGGCGGTGATCTTCCTGGCCCTGTTCCTGCTGACCGGCGCGCGGGCGGTCCCGGTGTGGCTGATCCTGGCCCTGGCCTTCGCGGCCGGGGCGGTAACGGTGTTCGCCGACACGGCCATGGCCATCGCGGTGCGCGACGTCTTCGCCGGGCCGGGCCTGGTCCCGGCGAACTCCTGGCTGGAGTCGGCCAGCCAGGCCGGCCAGATCGCCGGGCCGAGCGCGGCCGGCCTGCTGGCCGCGGCCGGGCTGCTGCACGTGTCGATGCTGATCGACGCGGCCACCTTCGTGGTCTCGCTGGCGTCGCTGGCCGCGGTCCGCCGCGCCTACCGGACCGCCCGGCCGCCGGGCCGGCCGGCATCCTGGCGGACGCTGGGCCGTGAGCTGGCCGAGGGCGTCAGGTACCTGGCCGCGACCCGGCTGCTGGCCACCCTGCTGGCGTTCCTGCTGGTGCTGAACCTGTGCCTGGGCGCGGACAAGCTCGTCATCTTCCTGGCCCGTGCCACCCTGCACCTGCCCCCCGCGCTGGTCGGCCTGGTCGTCACGGCGGGCGGCGTCGGCGGCCTGCTCGGCGCGATCGGCACCGGCGCGCTGTGCCGGCGCCTGGGGCCGCTGCCGGTCGTCGCGGTCGGCGCGGCAGCGTCCGGCGTCGCCCTCATCCTGATCGGCTCGGCCACCGCGCTGCCGGTCCTGCTGGCCGGGAACCTGCTCTACACCTGGGCGATCATCGCGGCCAGCGTCACGCTGCGCGCGCTCCGGCAGGCGCTGGTGCCCCGGCCGCTGCTGGGCCGGGTGACAGCCGCCTGGCGGCTGGCCGGCCAGGTGGTGACGCTGGCCGGGGCCGTGCTGGCCGCGGCGGCGACCGCGCTGCTGGCCGGGGACCCGCGGCCGGTGCTCGCGGCGGCCGGGCTGCTGACCATCCTCTGCGCGGGCGTGGCCTGGCTGGCCGCGCTGCGCAAGGAGGACGGGGCCAGCGTCGCTGTCGCACTGCTGGGCCGCTAGCGTAGTCAATTGACCGTTGGTCATTA
This sequence comes from uncultured Actinomycetota bacterium, assembly GCA_963822485.1. GTDB lineage: Bacteria > Actinomycetota > Actinomycetes > Streptosporangiales > Streptosporangiaceae > DASUBV01. Next base: position 137,745 of record CAWGHW010000037.1, on the reverse strand, counting down.
GCACGGCCAGGAGACTGGCGCCGAATGGGGCGCCCCGAAATGGGGCTGTAACGTGCGGATGCACGTGCACGGGCAACGGCAAATATTGTTATTTAATAGCCACCAACCAATACGCATTGAGCGGCTACGATGTGCTTTACCCGGATGCGCCCAGGTCTACTGGCCTTCGCGTGGAAGGGTTCCTGTCAGACTGAATTGCCGTGCAGTATCCGATGCCGCCGTTCTGGGGAGAGAGCGGCAGCAGAAGGAGGCACATAACTCATGACGCTCAGCGTCAGGCCGCAGGCCGACCAGGCCGACCTGCCGGCCAGGCTTCCGGCCGGGGGGCAGGCCTGATGGCCGCGGCAGGTGGTGCCGCGGCAGAGGCCCCGCTGGGGTGGGCCATTCGCGGCGCCGAGGTGGCCGCCGAGCTGAACCGGACCGCGGGGGCACTGCGCGGGCACCTGGGGCTGATCGAGCGGGAGTGCGCCAGCCTGCGCAGCCAGCTGCGCCGCAGGCCAGCCCGCCATCGCCTGGGGCCGCCGCCCACTGACCTGGCCGATCAGCTCATGATTTCCGCCGCCGCGGCGCGGCGGCGGCTGGACGTCGTCGAGCACCAGTGCGACGACGTGGTGATCAAGGCCCGGCGGGTGCAGCAGCCCGCCCTGGCCGCCGCGACCGCGGGCCACATCGGCGAGCTCTCGGCCGACCTGGACCAGCAGGCCGCCGCGGCCCGTGCCCGGCTGACCGAGGTCGAGCGGGAGTGCGAGGGCCTGCGCGCCCAGCTGGACCAGTTGCTGGCCGAGGAGCGGCTCGGCCAGCCGGACCTGGCCGATCAGGAAAGCCTGCTGAGCGACGCGGCCGGCAGCGGCTCCTAAGAGCGACCCGCGGTCAGTTCGGCTGACTGCGGGAGTGCATAGTCGCATCGTCCAGCGATTGCGCCCTAACTTCGACATAAGGGCGCGCCGCCGGGACCGATATATGGCCCATGCCAGCCGCCGGGGAAAGGCCTTCGGCGCCGTGAACTCGGACCAGAACTGACGCGCCATTCAAGGGGCGGCCAGTCGCCGCAATTGCGCGAGCGCGATCGTGTGCATTGCCAAGACGTTACTATTTCTTGACCTTTGGTTGACCATGTGCGCCCGTCCAAGGGATCGAGAGACAGCGGCGGTCACCGGCGAGCGGCCGGCCACGAAGGTCCCGGCGGGGACACCGACGGCCAGCGCGTTCTTCCGGGACCCGGAGGTGAGACCCATGGCAAGCTCTCGACGGCCAGCCGGCCCCGGCCCAAGGGCCCCGGGTGCGCAGGCCCGGATCGCGCAGGCCCGGATGGCGCAGCCCCGGATCGCGCAGCCCCGGATCGCGCAGGCCCCGATTGCGCAGGCCCGGATGGCGCAGGATGAGCTCCCGAAGGCCGGGCGCCGTCTGGCCCGGCTCCCGCACATGGCTAGATCCCGGCCCGCTGGTAGATCCCGGCCCGCTGGCTACCTGACGGCCTACCTGACCGGCGCGGCCGTGCTGGCCGGGCTCGCCGTGGCCGGCTGCGGCTCGGTCACCGCGGGCACGACCGGCTCCGGCTCGGCGGCCAGCGCGTCCCGGTCCGGCTCCGGCGGCGCGAGCACCGGCGGAGCCGGCACCGCCGGCCAGGACGCCACCGGGCCGAAGCTGCCCGCCGGCTCGGCGCTGTGCGCCCATCCCAGCCGGGCCCGGCGGGTCCTCATCGTCCGGACCGGCACCGTGCGCATCCTGGAGGGCGGCAGGCGGGCGCAGCCCGCGGACACCCTCCCGCCCGCGGTCGGCTCGCGCCCGGTCACCATCAGGACGGTGACCAGCCCGAGCGAGGTCCACGGCCTGGCCCGGGCCCTGTGCGCGCTGCCGAAGATGCCCCGCGAGCCGCTGCCCTGCCCGGCGTTGTTCCCCGGCGGCTACCAGTTCTACTTCACGGCGGACGGGCTCCGGCTGCCCGTGGTCGTGGTCCAGGACAGCGGCTGCCGCGAGGTCACCGGGCTGGGCCCGGTGCGCCGTGCCGACCAGCCCGCCTTCTGGCGGCTGCTCGGCCACATCGTCGGCACGGAGCCGCTCTCGCCCGTGCCCGGCCCGCCGGGCTCGGTCCAGCCGGGCGGGCCGGACCTGCCGGGCTCGGGGCTGGTGACCGGCTGTGAGCCGACTCCCGGCCAGCCGCTGCGGGCCTGCCCCTTCCAGCCCGATACGGCCCACAAGCCCTGGGCCTGACCCGCTGGCCCCACCCGCCACATCCGCTCTGGCCACCGACTAGGCAGACGCCGTGGGTGCGTCGTTACCTACACCCCGCAGTAGGTAACGACGCACCCACGACCTTGATCACCTGCTGCCGGAACGCGACTGTCGCGCGGCCCCGACGGGTGGGCGCCAGCGGGACACCCGCGAGCCCACGTGGCCGCGCGGTCGAGCGGCCCCGGGCAATCGCACCCGAAGGGCCGGACCGGGTGAGCGTTCACGAGTCCGGTGAGCCCAGATGTCCGTTATAGGAATTAAAAGAGGTTTAACGCTTTATTCACCGGGTACGCCTACCCCGGATTGGCCGCCTGGCCGTCCGCCACGGCCATGGTCAGCAGGTACCGGGCAAACACCAGGCTTCCGGGCGGCGTAGGGTCAGAAACATGCTAGAGAGCCTGGTCGCCGCTCTAGTGTCAGCTCTCTGCTACGGGGTGGCAGCCGTCATGCAGGCGATCGCCGTCCGGTCGGCCAGCCACCGGCCGCCGGTCCAGCCTGGCGAGGCTGGCCCCGGCCTGGACCCCGGCCTGGTGGTCCGGATGCTCCGGCAATGGCCGTTCGTGGCCAGCATCGGCATCGACCTGATCGGGTTCATCGGCCAGCTGGTGGCGCTGAGCCGGCTGCCGCTGTTCGCGGTCCAGGCCATCATCGCGGCCAACCTGGCCGTCACGGCCGTGTTCGCGGCCTGGCTCATGCACGTGCGGCTGAGCCTGCGCGAGTGGCTGGCGGTCACCGGCGTGGTCGTCGGCGTGGGCCTGCTGGGCTCCTCGGCCGGGGCCCAGGGCGCGACGCAGGTCGGGTTCGCGTTCAAGCTGGGGCTCATCGTGGCGGTGGCGGGCGTGGCCGTGGCCGGGTTCGCCGCGGCCCGGCTGCCGAACGTCTACCGCACGCCGGTGGTGGGGGCCATCGCCGGGCTCGGCTACGCCGTGCTGGCGGTCTCGGCCCGGATCCTGCCCGGCTTCTCGCCCGGCCAGCTGGTCAAGGACCCGGCCACCTACACGCTGGCCGCGGCCGGGATCGTCTCGTTCATGCTGTACGCGACGGCGCTGGACGGCGGCAGCGTGACGGTGGCCACGGCGGCCGTGGTGCTGGCCGAGACCATGCCGCCGGCCGTGGTGGGCGTGCTGCTGCTGGGCGACTCGACCCGGCACGGGATGGAGGAGATCGCCGTCCTGGGCTTCATCCTGGCCGTGTTCTGCGCCGTGGCGCTGGCCCGGTTCGGGGAGGCCAGCGAGAACAAGGCGACCCAGCAGGCGGCCGACGAGCATGCCCGGACACCGGTCGCGTTACGGCCCGACGAGCTCGCCGACCAGTGACCGTCGCGGTGGTGCTGCGCGTCTGTCCATGACCAGGGGCTGAGGCCTGATATCCTGAGACCCCGTGGACCGGCGGGTTTTCCCGTCGGCACTGACCACGGGAGCCATACCTTGGCGATGCCACATGCATCACGGCCGGTCAGTACCCGGCACCTGTTCGTTACCGGGGGAGTCGCCTCCAGCCTGGGCAAGGGCCTCACCGCTTCGAGCATCGGCAGGCTGCTGAAGCTGCGCGGTCTGCGGGTCAACATGCAGAAGCTCGACCCTTACCTGAACGTCGACCCCGGCACCATGAACCCCTTCCAGCACGGCGAGGTCTTCGTCACCGACGACGGCACGGAGACCGACCTCGACGTGGGCCATTACGAGCGTTTCCTGGACATCCGCCTGCCTGGCTCGGCCAACGTGACGACCGGCCAGATCTACTCCAGCGTGATCGCCAAGGAGCGCCGCGGCGACTACCTGGGGGACACCGTCCAGGTCATCCCGCACATCACCAACGAGATCAAGGCGCGCATCCTGGCCATGGGCGGCCCGGAGACCGACGTCGTCATCACCGAGGTCGGCGGCACGGTGGGCGACATCGAGTCGCAGCCGTTCCTGGAGGCGATCCGCCAGATCCGGCACGAGATCGGCCGGGACCGGTGCTTTTTCCTGCACGTGTCCCTGCTGCCCTACATCGGGCCGTCCGGCGAGCTCAAGACCAAGCCCACCCAGCACTCGGTGGCCGCGCTGCGCAGCATCGGCATCCAGCCCGACGCGATCGTCTGCCGGTCCGACCGGCCGATCAACGCGGGGCTGAAGCGCAAGGTCAGCCTGATGTGCGACGTGGACGAGGAGGCCGTGGTCTCGGCGCCCGACGCGCCGTCGATCTACGACATCCCCAAGGTGCTGCACAGCGAGGGCCTGGACGCCTACGTGGTGCGCCGGCTGGGGCTGTCCTTCCGGGACGTGGACTGGACCGACTGGGACGAACTGCTGCGCCGGGTGCACCGGCCCGCGCGCTCGGTGACCATCGCGCTGGTCGGCAAGTACGTGGACCTGCCCGACGCCTACCTGTCCCCGGCCGAGGCGCTGCGGGCGGGCGGGTTCGCCAACGACGCCAGGGTCACCATCCGGTGGGTGCCCAGCGACGACTGCCAGACCCCCGAGGGGGCAGCCGAGCGGCTCGGCGACGTGGACGGCGTGCTGGTCCCCGGCGGGTTCGGGGTCCGCGGCATCGAGGGCAAGATCGGCGCGGTCCGCTACGCCCGCGAGCACCAGATCCCGATCCTGGGACTGTGCCTGGGCCTGCAGTGCATGGCCATCGAGGTGGGCCGCGACGTGGCCGGGCTGGAGGGCGCCAACAGCTGCGAGTTCGACCCGGCCGCCGTGCACCCGGTCATCGCCACCATGGCCGACCAGGAGGACGTGGTGGCGGGGGAGCGGGACATGGGCGGCACCATGCGGCTGGGCATCTACCCGGCGGTGCTGGCCGAGGGCAGCCTGGTCCGCGAGCTGTACGGGGCCGAGGTGGTGCACGAGCGGCACCGGCACCGCTACGAGGTCAACAACGCCTACCGGGACATACTGGAGCAGGCCGGGCTGATCTGCTCGGGCCTGTCCCCGGACGGGCGGCTGGTGGAGTTCGTGGAGCTGCCGCGGGAGACCCACCCGTTCTTCATCGCCACGCAGGCCCACCCGGAGTTCCTGTCCCGGCCGACCCGCCCGCACCCGCTGTTCAGCGGGCTGGTGGCGGCCGCCATCGAGCGGTCGCGGGCCGTGCCGGCGGCGCCCTCGGAGCCCGTGGCCGCGACGGGCCTGCGCCCGGCGGCCAGCGCCCGCTCGGGCGGGCGGTGGGATGGCTGACGGCGTCCGCGACGAGGGGCGGCCCGGCGGGCCCGTCGACCAGGCCGAGCACTGGCCGGTCGCCGACTCCGAGGAGCTGGGCCGGGGCAAGCTGCTGCGCCTGCGCCGGGACGCCGTGCGGGTGCCCGACGGCTCGGTGGCCAGCCGGGAGGTCGTCGAGCATCCCGGCGCCGTGGCCATCCTGGCCCTCGACGAAGCCGACCAGGTGCTGCTGATCCGCCAGTACCGGCACCCGGTCGGCGCCGAGCTGTGGGAGATCCCGGCCGGGCTGCGGGATGTGGCCGGCGAGCCCGTGCACCAGACCGCCGAGCGCGAGCTGCTGGAGGAGACCGGCTACCGTGCGTCAGACTGGCGCGTGCTGGCGGATTTCTTCTCCTCGCCCGGTTACAGTACGGAGCGGCTGCGCATCTTCCTGGCCCGCGGGCTGACTGAGGTGCCGCCCGCCGAGCGGGACTACGTGCCCGAGGCCGAGGAGGCCTATCTGACCGTTGCGTGGGTGCCCCTGGAGACCGCTGTCCGCCGCTTTCTCGCAGGTGACATGCACAACGGGGTGGCCGGGGTGGGTATCTTGTCCGCGTATGCCGCCCGGCAGGACGGGTATGCCGCCTTGCGCCCGGCGGGCGCTCCGGAGACCCTGTAGCCATCGCGGTGTGTGCGCGGAGGGGGAATCGCTCGGTAATGGCGCCGGGTAGCCCCCAGTGACGAGGGAGGACCCGCGGTCATGAAGGTCGGCGTTCCCAAGGAAGTCAAGAATCACGAGTATCGCGTGGCGATCACGCCGGCTGGCGTGCACGAGCTGGCCAGGGCCGGGCACGAGGTCTTCCTGGAGCAGGACGCGGGCACCGGCTCGGCCATCCCCGACGCCGACTTCGTCGCCGCCGGCGCGCGGATCCTGCCCACCGCCGATGACGTGTGGCAGGCCGGCGACCTGATCCTCAAGGTCAAGGAGCCGGTCAAGGAGGAGTACCACCGGATGCGCAAGGGGCAGGTGCTGTTCACCTACCTGCACCTGGCCGCCAGCCGGGAGTGCACCGACGCGCTGCTCGGCGCCGGGGTCACCGCCATCGCCTACGAGACCGTGCAGCTGCCTGACGGCACGCTGCCGCTGCTGGCCCCCATGTCCGAGGTGGCGGGCCGGATGGCGCCGCAGGTCGGCGCCCACCACCTGCAGCGCGACGGCGGCGGCCGGGGCGTGCTGATGGGCGGGGTGTCCGGGGTGTACGCGGCCAAGGTGGTCGTGCTCGGCGCGGGCGTGTCGGGCATGAACGCGGCCGCCATCGCGCTGGGCATGCAGGCCGAGGTGCTGCTGGTGGACCTCAACGTCGCCCGGCTGCGCCAGGCCGACGCGATCTACCAGGGGCACTGCCAGACCGTGGCCTCCAACGCCTACGAGATCGAGCGCGCGGTCATCGACGCCGACCTGGTCATCGGCGCGGTGCTGGTGCCCGGGGCCAAGGCGCCCAAGCTGGTCACCAACGAGCTGGTGTCCCGGATGAAGCCCGGCTCGGTGCTGGTGGACATCGCCATCGACCAGGGCGGCACGTTCGAGGACTCGCACCCGACCACCCACGCCGATCCCACCTACCCGGTGCACCAGTCGCTGTTCTACGCCGTGGCCAACATGCCCGGTGCGGTGCCGCACACCTCCACCTACGCGCTGACCAACGTGACGCTGCCCTACGTGGTGGAGATCGCCCGGCACGGCTGGCGGGACGCGCTGCGCCGCGACCAGCCGCTCTCGCTGGGCCTGAACACCTACGAGGGCGCCGTCACGCTGGAGCCGGTGGCGCAGGAGTTCGGGCTGCCGCTGACGCCGCTGTCGGAGGTGCTGTCGGAGGTGCTCAGCTGACCACCGTCGCCGCCGCGATCCGCCGCTACCTCGATCACCTGACCGTGGAGCGCGGCCTGGCCGCGCACACGCTCGAGGCCTACCGGCGTGACCTGCAGCGGTACGCGGCCACCCTGGCCAGGGCCGGCCGCACCGAGATCGGGACGGTGTCCACCCAGGACGTCGCGGACTACCTGGCCGGGCTGCGCGAGGGCGACCCCGACCACCCGCCGCTGGCCGCCAGCTCGGCCGGCCGCGCGGTGGTCGCGGTCCGCGGCCTGCACGCGTTCGCGGTGGCCGAGGGCCTGGCCGCCGACGACCCGGCCCGGCTGGTCCGGCCGCCGGTCCCGCCCCGGCGGCTGCCCAGGGCGATCTCGATCCCGGAGGTGGAACGGCTGCTCGAGGCGGCGGGCGGCCCGGCGGCCACGTCGGCGGCACGGAACGGCACCGCCGCGGCCGGTACCGCCGCGGCGGCACCGCCGCGGCCGGGGCCACCCCCGGCTCGCTGCGCGACCGGGCCCTGCTCGAGCTGCTGTACGGCACCGGCGCCCGGATCTCCGAGGCCGTCGGGCTGGACGTGGACGACCTGGACCTGTCCGGGGAAGCCCGCAGCGCGGAGGTGCCCGCCGCCGTCCGGCTGCTGGGCAAGGGCGGCAAGCAGCGGATCGTGCCCATCGGCAGCTACGCGCGGGCGGCCGTCGAGGCCTACCTGATCCGGGCCCGCCCGGTGCTGGCCAGGGCGGTCCGGCCGGGCGTTCCGGCCAGCCCGGCGCTGTTCCTCAACGCCCGCGGCGGCCGGCTCACCCGCCAGGGTGCCTGGGGCGCGCTGCGGGCGGCCAGCGCCAGGGCCGGGCTGGCCGAGGTGTCGCCGCACACGCTGCGTCACTCGTTCGCCACCCACCTGCTCGACGGCGGCGCCGACGTGCGCGTCGTGCAGGAGCTGCTCGGCCACGCCTCGGTGACCACGACCCAGGTCTACACGCTGGTCACGGTGGACCGGCTGCGCGAGGTCTACGCCGCCGCCCACCCCCGCGCGCTGGGCTAGCGGCGGGCTGGCGGGGTGCCCGGCACGCCGGATTTACGGCCTGAACGGCGGCCTATCGGTGTATCTTGTGGCACAGTCATTTCCCCGTAAACGGTGAGTCGGCTTGCCGCGGCTTACCGGAGCGCTTAGAGTCCCCGTTTCAGCGAGCGCTTTTGTGCGCGTCGCCGGGGAGGTGCAAGTAACCGTGGCAGCAACCCGAACCTTGGAGGTCAGGCCGGGAGTGCTTGGTCCCACTGGTCGGCCCTTGCCAGTATTCCCCGACCCCGAGCCGCTGCTGACGCACGGCCCGGCCAGGGTCGCGGCGGTCTGCAACCAGAAGGGCGGCGTCGGGAAGACCACCACCACCATCAACCTGGGCGCCGCGCTGGCCGAGCAGGGCCGCCGGGTGCTGCTGGTCGACTTCGACCCGCAGGGCGCCCTGTCGGTGGGCCTGGGCTTCCAGCCTCACGAGCTCGACGTCACGATCTACAACCTGCTCATGGAGCGCAACGTCACCGCCCACGACGTGCTGTTCAAGACGTCGGTGGACGGGATGGACCTGCTGCCCAGCAACATCGACCTGTCGGGGGCCGAGGTCCAGCTGGTGCACGAGGTCGGCCGCGAGTTCGTGCTCGGCCGGGTGCTCCAGCCGGTCATCCCGGAGTATGACGTCATCCTGATCGACTGCCAGCCGTCCCTCGGGCTGCTGACGGTGAACGCGCTGGCGTGTGCTGATGGCGTGCTCGTCCCGCTCGAGTGCGAGTACTTCGCGCTGCGCGGCGTCGCGCTGCTCATGGAGACCATCGAAAAGGTGTCCAGCAGGCTCAGCCCTAAGCTGGCCATGGACGGGGTCCTGGCCACGATGTACGACTCGCGTACTCTGCACACCCGCGAGGTGCTGGCCAACGTCGTCGAGGGCTTCGGTGACAAGGTGTTTCACACGGTCATCAGCCGGACAGTGCGGTTCCCGGACGCTACCGTGGCAGGTGAGCCGATCACGACGTTCGACCCGACCTCCAATGGGGCGAGCGCGTACCGTGAGCTTGCCAAGGAGGTACTGGACCGGTGGCGTCAGGGGGTGCCCGGAGGTCCCGCCCGCGCAGGGTAAGCATGCCGGGGGTATCGGAGCTGCTGCGCCCGCCGGCGCGCGTGCCGGAGATTGAGCCGTCCAGGCCGGCCAGCGGCCGGGAAACTCACTCTCACAAGATCACCGTCTACCTGTCCGCCAGTGAGCTGCTCGACCTGGAGCGAGCCCGGCTGCACCTGCGCGGCTACGGCATCTCGGTGGACCGCGGCCGCATCGTCCGCGAGGCGCTGGCCGTGCTGCTCGCCGACCTGGACACCGAGGGCGAGAAGAGCCTGGTCGCCCGCAGGCTGCGCGAAGACGCCTGACCGCCGGGAATCGGCTACCTTCGGTGGCGGGCCCTTTCGAGCGGCGGCCCAGCACCCTACGCGGCCCCGACACTAAGACGGATCCTGAATGACCATGATGGCGACCAGCGAGTCGGGCGACTCCGGGCCGGGCCAGCCCGTCGGCTTCGAGGTCCACCTCGACAACTTCGAGGGCCCCTTTGACCTGCTGCTCTCGCTGATCTCCAAGCACAAGCTGGACATCACCGAGATCGCGCTGTCCGCCGTCACCGACGAGTTCATCGCCCACATCCGGGCCCTGGCCGACGCCTGGGACCTGGATCAGGCCAGCTACTTCCTGGTCGTCGCCGCGACCCTGCTCGACCTCAAGGCGGCCCGGCTGCTGCCCGCCGGCGAGGTCGACGACGAAGAGGACCTGGCCCTGCTCGAGGCCAGGGACCTCCTGTTTGCCCGCTTGCTCCAGTACCGCGCCTACAAGGAAGTCGCGGCCGTCCTGGCCGGTAAGATGGCAGCGCAGGGACGGCGGTTCCCGCGGCGGGTGCCGATGGAGCCGCGGTTCGCCGAGCTGCTCCCCGAGGTGCTGCTGGGCCTGGGCGCGACTGAGTTCGCGGCGATCGCGGCCCGGACGCTGGCCCCGCGCCAGCCGCCCGTCGTGTCGACTGCCCACCTGCACATCCCGCGGACCAGCGTGCGCGAGCAGACTGAGATACTGGCGGTACGGCTGCGTGACCTGCGCCGGGCCACGTTCCGCCAGCTGACCTCGGACTGCGCGGGCACCTACGAGGTCGTGGCCCGGTTCCTGGCCGTCCTGGAGCTGTACCGGGAGAGCCGGATCACGATGGACCAGGTCACCCCGCTGGGTGAGCTGTACGTGACCTGGTCGGATGAGCCGCCGCCCGCTGATGGCCAGCCGGCTGCGGATCCCGCTGACGCTGATGAGGAAGACGATTAACACCATGACAAACTGGTCGTCCCCCGAGCCGCTCCCGGCGCCGGGCGCGCCGGAGTCCGGGCTGACGGGGGCGCCAGGCGAGCCTGCGGCGCAGGGATCTGGGCCGGCCGCGCCCGAGGCGGGCGACACCGCGCCTGCCGGGCCCGGTCCCGGCCTGCGCGCCAGCCTGGAGGCGATCCTGCTGGTCGCGGACGAGCCGGTGCCCGAGATCGTGATGGCCCAGGTCGTCGAGCGGCCCACCGAGGAGGTGGGCGCCGCCCTGCGCGAGCTGGCCGCCGCCTACGCCGGCGAGAGCCGCGGCTTCGAGCTGTCCGAGGTGGCCGGCGGCTGGCGGTTCTACACCAGCGCCGAGTGCGCCGCCGTGGTCGAGCGCTTCGTCCGCGACGGCCAGGAGGTGCGGCTCACCCAGGCCGCCCTGGAGACCCTGGCCGTGGTGGCCTACCGGCAGCCGGTCAGCCGGGCCCGGGTCTCCGCGGTGCGCGGCGTCAACTGCGACGGCGTGATGCGCACCCTGGTGCTGCGCGGGCTGGTCGAGGAGGGCGGCACCGACCCCGACACCGGCGCGATCCTGTTCCGGACCACCGGCTACTTCCTGGAGCGGCTCGGCCTGCCCGCGCTGGCGGACCTGCCCGAGCTGGCCCCGTTCCTGCCCGACCAGATCGACGACGAACTAGATGGACGGGAAGCGGGCCATGAGAACGTCGGGTCGTGACCGGTCGCGCGGCCGGGCCCCGGCCGGCGACGACTTCGATGAGGACTTCGGGCCCGAGGGACCGCGCGACTCGCTCACTGACGTGCCCGGCGGCGTCCGGCTCCAGAAGGTGATGGCCGCCGCCGGCGTGGGCAGCCGCCGTCACTGCGAGGAGCTGATCGGCGAGGGCCGGGTCGAGGTGGACGGCGAGATCGTCCGCCGGTACGGGGCCAGGGTGGACCCCGAGCACCAGATCATCCGGGTCGACGGACGCCGCATCGCGGCCAGCGAGAAGCTGGTCTACGTGGCGCTGAACAAGCCCGCCGGGGTGCTGACCAGCATGTCCGACCCCCGTGGCCGGCGCACCATCGCCGACCTGCTGGGCGACCGGGCCGAGCGGCTGTTCCACGTGGGCCGGCTCGACTACGAGACCGAGGGCCTCATGCTGCTGATGAACGACGGCGAGCTGGCCCACCGGCTGGCCCACCCGAGCTACGGGGTGCTCAAGACCTACCTGGCCGACGTGCCCGGCCCGCTGCCCAGGGACCTGGGCCGGCGGCTGATGTCCGGCATCGAGCTGGACGACGGCCTGGCCATCGCGGACAAGTTCCGGGTCGTGGAGCGGGCCGGCTCGCGGGCGCTGGTCGAGGTCACCCTGCACGAGGGCCGCAAGCACATCGTGCGGCGGATGCTGGCCGCCGTCGGCCACCCGGTCAGCCGGCTGGTGCGCACCCAGGTCGGCCCGGTCACGCTGGGCTCGCTGCGGCCGGGCGCGACCCGGCGGCTCACGCCCAAGGAGATCGGCGACCTGTACGCGGCCGTCGGCCTGTAGCGGTCCCGCGCGCCCGGGCTAGTACGGCGTGCGGCGTATCAGGAGAAAACCACGGAGAGGGGACATTAGGTGGCGGTCAGGGCAGTCCGCGGAGCCATCCAGGTCGACGCCAACGAGCGTGCCGCGATCCTGGAGGGCACCGCCGAGCTGGTGACCGAGGTCATGGGCCGCAATCAGCTCAGCCCGGACCAGGTCATCAGCGTGATCTTCAGCGCCACGCCCGACCTGGACGCCGAGTTCCCCGCGCTGGCCGCCCGCAAGCTGGGCTTCCAGGAGGTGCCGCTGCTGTGCTGCAGCGAGATCCCGGTTCCCGGCGCCATGCCCCGCGTGGTGCGGCTGATGATGCACGTCGAGACCGACATGCCGCGCGGCGAGGTGCACCACGCCTACCTGCGCGGCGCCGCCGCGCTGAGACTGGACATCGCGCAGTGACCGGGCCCGCGCCGCAGGTTCCGGCGAGCGTCGTCGTCATCGGGGCGGGCCTGATCGGCACGTCGGTGGCGCTGGCCCTGCGCGAGCACGGCGCGCGGGTCTGGCTGTCCGACCGGGACGGCGCCGCCGCCGAGCTGGCCGAGCACATCGGCGCCGGCGTGCTGCTGCCCGCCGGCGGGCCGCCCGGCGGGCCGGCCGCCGTCGCCGTGCTGGCCGTCCCGCCGGCCGCCGTGGCCCCGGAGCTGGCCGCGGCCCAGGCCCGCGGGCTGGCCCGCTGCTACACCGACGTGGCCAGCGTGAAGGAGCTGCCGCTGCGCCAGGCCCGCGAGCTGGGCTGTGACCTGGCCTCCTACGTCCCCGGGCACCCGCTGTCCGGGCGCGAGCGGTCCGGGCCGGCCGCGGCCAGGGCTGACCTGTTCCTGGGCCGACCCTGGGTGCTGTGCCCGGACGAGCGGACCGACCCGGCGGCCCTGGCCGCCGCCACCGGCCTGGCCGCCGCCTGCGGCGCCCAGGTCATCTCGCTGAACGCCGCCGAGCACGACCGCTGGGTGGCGCTGGTCTCGCACGCCCCGCACCTGGTCGCGGTGGCCATGGCGGCCCGGCTGGAGCAGGCGCCGCCCGGCGCGCTGGGCCTGGCCGGGCAGGGCCTGCGCGACGTGACCCGGGTGGCCGGCAGCGACGCGGGCCTGTGGATGCAGATCCTGGCCGCCAACGCCCGCCCCGCCGCGGCCGTGCTGTCCCAGGTCGGCCAGGAGCTGCTGGCCGCCGCGGTCGCGCTGGAGGGCATCGGCGAGGGCGACGAGGGAGCGGTCAAGCACCTGGCCGACCTCCTGGACCGCGGCCGGGCCGGGGTGGCCGAGATTCCCGGCAAGCGCGGCGGCCCGGCCCCCGACTACGCCATCGTGCAGGTCGTCATCCCCGACCGGCCGGGCGAGCTGGCCCGGCTGTTCGAGGCGGCCGGCCAGGCCGGGATCAACATCGAGGACGTAGGCATCGAGCACTCGCCGGGCCTGCCGGCCGGCGTGGCCGAGCTGACCGTCGCCCCCGAGGCCGTTGCGCGGCTCACCAGCGCGCTGGCGGCCGGCGGGTGGCCCGTGCGCCGGTAACATCGCCATCGTGACATATTCGGCCCCTAGCACTCAGCAGGCCTCAGCAGGCGCCCGCCGCGGCGCGGCGGACTGGGCCGCCGGCCCGGTGATCGCCGTCGACGGCCCGGCCGGCTCGGGCAAGTCCTCGGCGGCCAGGGGCGCGGCCCGCCAGCTCGGCCTGCGCTACCTGGATACCGGGTCCATGTACCGCGCCCTGACCTGGTGGCTGCTGGACCAGCACGTCGACACCACCGACGCCGCTGGCCGTGCTGGCCAGCTTCCGCCGGCCCGCGCTGGAGGTCGGCACCGACCCGGCGGCGCCGGGAATCGCCGTGGACGGCCAGGACGTGGCCGGCCCGATCCGCACCCGCGAGGTGTCCAACGCGGTCAGCGCGGTCGCCGCGCTCCCGGCGGTCCGCGAGTACCTGATCGCGCAGCAGCGGCAGATCATCGCCGCCGCGCTGGAGGCGGGCACCGGCATCGTGGCCGAGGGCCGGGACATCGGCAGCGTGGTCGCCCCGGATGCCGAGGTCAAGGTGTTCCTGACCGCCAGCGAGGCGATCCGGGCCCGGCGGCGCAGCGCCGACCTGGCCGCGGACCCGCAGGCCACCGCCGAGCTGACCCAGCGCGAGCAGGCCCGCCGGGACCAGCGCGACGCGCCGCAGATGGCCAGGGCCGCCGACGCCGTCGAGATCGACACCAGCGCCCTGGACCTGGACGAGGTCATCGCCGAGATCGTCGGCCTGGCCCGCAGCCGCCGGGCGGTGCGCCGTGGCTGAGCCCGGCCAGCCGGACCAGGACCAGCCCGGCCTGGACCACCTTGACCTCGACCGGTCCGGCCTGGACCAGCTTGGCCTGGACCAGTCCGGCCCGGCGGTTCCCGTGCTGGCCGTGGTCGGCCGCCCCAACGTCGGCAAGTCCACGATGGTGAACCGGATCCTGGGCAGCCGCCAGGCGGTGGTCGAGGACACCCCCGGCGTGACCAGGGACCGGGTCACCTACGACGCCACCTGGCGCGGCCGGGCCTTCACCCTGGTCGACACCGGGGGCTGGGAGCCGGAGGCCGAGGGCGGCCAGTCCATACCCGCGCGGGTCGCCGCGCAGGCCAGGGTGGCCGTGGAGGCGGCCGACGCGGTGCTGTTCGTGGTGGACGCCGTCGTCGGGGTGACCGACGCCGACGACGCCGTGGCCGCGGTGCTGCGCCGGTCCCGCAAGCCCGTCGTGCTGGCCGCGAACAAGATCGACGACGCGCCGGGGGAGTCCAACGCCAGCTCGCTGTGGTCGCTCGGGCTGGGTGAGCCGTACTCGGTCAGCGCGCTGCACGGCCGGGGCAGCGGCGACCTGCTGGACGCGATGCTCGACGCGCTGCCCGAGGCGCCGGGGGAGAAGTTCGACCAGGAGGGCGGCCCGCGCCGGGTGGCGCTGATCGGCCGCCCCAACGTGGGCAAGTCCAGCCTGCTCAACAAGCTGGCCGGGCACGAGCGGGTGCTGGTCGACTCGGTCGCGGGCACCACCCGCGACCCGGTCGACGAGCTCATCGAGCTCGGCGGCAAGACCTGGCGGTTCGTGGACACGGCCGGGATCAGGCGCCGGATGCGCGAGACCCAGGGCGCCGACTACTTCGCCGCGCTGCGCACCGAGTCGGCCCTGGAGCGCGCCGAGGTCGCCGTGGTGCTGATCGACGCCAGCGAGCCCCTGGCCGAGCAGGACCTGCGGATCGTGTCCATGGTCATCGAGGCCGGGCGGGCCCTGGTCATCGCCTACAACAAGTGGGACACGGTCGACGAGGACCGCCAGCACTTCCTGGACCGGGAGATCGACCGTCAGCTGCACACCGCCCGGTGGGCGCCGCGGGTCAACATCTCGGCCAAGACCGGCTGGCACGTGGACCGGCTCGTGCCCGCGCTGGAGACCGCGCTGGCCAGCTGGGAGACGCGGGTGCAGACCGGGCGGCTGAACGCCTGGCTGTCCGCGCTGATCCAGGCGACGCCGCCGCCAGTGCGCGGCGGCAGGCAGCCCAAGGTCATGTTCGCCACCCAGGCCGGGATCAGGCCGCCGCACTTCGTGCTGTTCACGTCGGGCTTCCTGCAGGCGGGCTACCGGCGGTTCATCGAGCGCCGGCTGCGCGAGGAGTTCGGCTTCGACGGCACCCCGGTGCACATCACCATGCGGCTGCGCGAGAAGCGGTCGGCCGGCGCCGGCCGCGGCCGGTCCCGGCGCTCCTAGCCAACACCCCGCGCACCCCGTGCACCCCGCGCAACTCGCGGCCCGCCGCGCAAGTCGCGGCCGGCCGCGGGCCCGGCGACCGGCACCGGAGCAAGCCGCCAGGCACGTGGATCCCGGCGCGGCTAGCCACTGGGGTGGCTCGCCGCGGGCGCCGGCGGTGCGCGGGCGCCCGCGGGCCGGCTAGCCGCGCCGGGAGCTAGCGGGCTCGCCGGGGCAGGCGAGCCGGAACCAGACGGTCGTGCCGGCGGCGCCCGAGCGCAGGTACCCCCACTGCTCGGACAGGGACTGCACCAGCATCAGCCCGTGCCCGTCGGACGCGAAGGTGTCGGCCTTCACCACCGGCGTGCCCGTGTCCGAGCCGTCGTCGGTGACCTCGATCCGCACGCCGGCCGGGTCCTGCAGGATGACCAGGCTCACCATGCCGCCGGGCGAGCGTGACCGGCTGTGCCGGACCGCGTTGGTGACCAGCTCGGAGGTGAGCAGCATGGCCGTCTCGGCGACTGGCCCTCAGCCGGCCAGGACCCTGGCCGCGAATGTCCGCGCTTCGCGCACGTGCTCGGGGCGCCCGGGGATGGCCAGGCTGCCGAGAACGGCCGCCCCCGCCATCATCGCGAGATCCTCGGCCGCGTCGCTGGCGCGCGTGACCATTACTGCCATCTCGGTCGCTCCTTCCCAGGCGGCACCGTAAAATGGCGTTACCCCCCAAAAACGGTGGATAGCGTCGCATCCGTGCTGAGGGGCGGGGTTGCACGGCGTGACGTCCTGTCACTCATAATGGTCTGACTGTGCATGGCACGCAAGTGCGTGACAGAAATCGGGCTGGCGAAATCTCACATGAGATCTCATCACGGCCCCGTTTTTCAGGTATGGTGATCCCGAAGCCAAGCAAGTGCATCGCCCGTTCTGGGGTAATTCGACGGGAGTTATGTACTTGCCTTCCCCTAAAGGGGGCGAGTGCCCGTGACAATCGGCCCGACGGTCCGCCGTAGAAGGCTCGGCAGCGAGTTAAGGCGATTGCGCGAGGGGCAGTCGATCAAGCTGGAGGAGGTCGCCGACCGCCTCGGCCTGGCGCCCTCCACGCTGTCCCGGATAGAGACGGGCAAGGCTCCCACGCGTAGCGCCTACCTCGCCTCGATGCTTGACTTCTACGGCGTCGATGACCCCAGCCAGCGGCAGATACTGGTCGAGATGGCCAGGGAGGGGCATCGCAAGGGCTGGTGGGCCGTCTGGGAGGACGTGCTGCCCACCGGCTTCGGGATCTACGTCGGGCTGGAGGCCGAGGCGGCCTCCCTGCGTGTCTACGAGGCCCAGGTGGTGCACGGGCTCCTGCAGACCGAGGAGTACGCGCGCGCGGTCATGACCACCGTGCGCCGGCGGCAGACCCCGGAGGAGATCGACCGCCTGGTGGCGCTGCGGATGCAGCGCCAGGAGGTGCTGCTGCGCGCTGACCCGCTGGCGCTGTGGATCATCCTGGACGAGGCCGTGATCCGGCGCACCATGGGGCCGCCCGCCCTGATGTACCGCCAGCTAGTCCACCTGGCCGAGGCGGCCCAGAGCCCCAACGTGACCCTGCAGGTGCTGGAGTTCTCCAGCGGGCTGCACCCCGCGCTGAACGGGCCGTTCACGATCATCGAGTTCCCCGAGCGGTTCGACCCCGACGTGGTCTATTCCGAGGGTGTCGGCGAGCAGGCCAACTTCATCGAGGAGCGGGAGCGGGAGGTCCGGGCCCGGGCAGAGGCCTTTGACCTGCTCCGCGCCACCGCCCTGCCGCCCGCTGACTCGGCTGAGCTCATTCGCGCCATCAGTACGCAGATATCAGGCTAAAGTCTGACGAAATTAGACCAAAGCGAAAGGAACAGCATGAACCCCGACATGTCCGACGTCGCCTGGATCACCAGCCGGGCGTGCAACAATTCTGCCTGCGTGCAGGTTGCCCATCTGCCCGGCGGCCTGGTGGCCCTGCGCGACTCCAAGGACGTCTCCAAGCCCGCCCATGTCTTCGACGGCGGCGAGTGGGCGGCGTTCCTGGCGGGTGTCAAGAATGGCGAGTTCGAGCTTCCGGAAAGCTGAGTCCCACGACGATGCGGGGAGCCTCCTTATATAGGGAAACGGCCTCCGGGATCCGCAGGGAGCCTGGGGGCCGTTTTTCATGGCCGCCGTGCGGCCGCTTAGCCGAACTCCCCGCCGAACTCTCCGTCGCGGGCGCCGCCGATGAACGCCGCCCATTCCGCCGGGGTGAAGATCAATGCCGGGCCATCGGGCTGCCGCGAGTTGCGCATGGCCACGTCCCCGCCGGGCAGGAACGCCACCTCCACGCAATTGCCGCCCGTCGGCCCGCTGCGCGTGCTCTTGGTCCAGGTGACACCGGCCAGGCCCGAGGCATTCATGCCGGTGTAGACGTCGCTCATGGGGATGATCCCTCCATATCCTCGAGCAACTCGCGGATGAACTCCCTCGTCCGCTCAGGGGTCGCGCTCGTCGCGCTCACCTTGTCGATGGCGGCGGTGTAGCGGTCCACGTCGGCCGGCTTGTCCAGGTACATGGCACTGGTGAGCTGTTCCACGTAGACCACGTCCGGCAGGTCGTCGGCGGCGAAGCGCATGATGCTGAAGCTGCCCGGCACCAGGTAGGAGCCGCCGGCCGGGTACGGCGTGTACTGGAGCGTCAGGCCGGGGCGGTCGCTGACCTCCAGCAGGTACTGAAGCTGGCCGCGCATCAGGTCCGGGCCGCCCACCGGCCGGCGCAGCGCCATCTCGTCGATCAGGGTCCACAGCCGCAGCCCGCCCGAGGTGAACCGCTTCTGCCGCTCCTTGCGCAGCACGACCAGCCGCTCGGTCTCCTCCAGGGAGAACTCGCCCAGCTCGATGACGGCGGAGGCGTACTCCTCGGTCTGGAGCAGGCCGGGCACGAACTGCGAGTCGTAGCTCCTGATGCACTCGGCCGATTCCTCCAGGCCGATGTAGGCCTGGAACCAGGTCGGCAGCACGTCCTGGTAGCTGTGCCACCAGCCCGGCTGATTGGCCTGGCTGGCCAGGGAGAGCAGCTGCTCTCGCTCGGCCACGTCCTTGACCCCGTACAGGGTCAGCAAGTCGGCGATGTCGACCTCGCGGAAGGCGTTACGCCCTAACTCGATCCGGCTGATCTTGGATTCCGAGGCGCGGATGGCCTTCGCGGCCTGCTGGGCGGTGATGCCCCGGGCCTCACGGAGGCGACGGAGCTGGGTACCGAGGAGGATGCGCAGTACCGTCGGGCCAGATGGCTCTTCCGTCATGAGTCCTACTCCGTCTCGCCGAGTCCAGGCCCCCAGGGCCACCATCCTGGCACAGTGGCCGACTTTCGCATCGCTCCCTGGCATGACCGCGCCATTATGGGTGGATGTGCGTGCGCAATTGCGCAATGAACTTGTTATCAATCGTCGCTTACTTCATGATATCGCAGGTGAGATTTCACGCTACCCCTCGGAGGGCACGGATATGCGCTACAGGCCGCTAGGCAGCTCGGGACTGATCGTTTCCGTCGCGGGTCTCGGCTGCAACAACTTCGGCCGCCGGCTGGATGTCGCCGCGACCCGCGCGGTGGTGGACGCGGCCATCGACGCTGGCGTGACCCTGCTCGACACCGCCGACACCTACGGCGGCGCCGGCCGGTCCGAGGAGATACTCGGCGAGGTGCTCGCCGGCCGCCGCGATCAGGTCGTGCTGGCGACCAAGTTCGGCAACCAGGGCGCGGACATGGGCTACGGGCCCGCGGCCGGCGCCAAGGGCGGCCGGGCCTACATCCGCCGCGCCGTGGACGAGTCGCTGCGGCGGCTGCGCACCGACCACATCGACCTGTACCAGCTGCACACGCCGGACCCGCGGACCCCGGTCGAGGAGACGCTGAGCGCGCTCGGCGAGCTCGTGGCCGAGGGCAAGGTGCGCTACATCGGGCATTCCAACTTCGCCGGCTGGCAGGTCGCCGCGGCCGCGGGCGTGGCCCGCGAGCTGGGCACCGCGCCGTTCGTCTCGGCCCAGAATCACTGGTCGCTGCTGGAGCGCGCGGCCGAGGAGGAGGTCGTGCCCGCCTGCGAGCACTTCCAGCTCGGCGTGCTGCCCTACTTCCCGCTGGCCAACGGGCTGCTCACCGGCAAGGTCCGGCGTGGCCGCGGGCCGGCGCAGGGCACCCGGCTGCACGGCCGGGACGGCTACATCACCGAGGACAAGCTGGACAAGATCGAGGCGCTGGCCCAGTGGGCCGAGCAGCACGGCCGGTCGCTGCTCGAGGTGGCCATCGGCGCGCTGGCCGCGCTGCCCGGCTGTACCTCGGTCATCGCCGGGGCCACCTCGCCTGAGCAGGTGCGGGCCAACGCCGCGGCCTCCGACTGGGTCCCCGAGGACGACGAGCTGGCCGAGATCGACAAGATCGTGCCCGCCGGAGGTGCTGCCTAGGGGGACGACCCCCCTCACCCCCCGCGCCGCCTGCCGGCGGCAGGCGGCGGTGACCGGTCAGGAGGACGTCGCCGTCTTGTACAGCGCCGCGATGTTGGCCCGGAACTGCGAGGAGTAGGAGACGCTCGGCGTGTCCCCGCCCTGCTGGTAGCCGCCGATGTCGCCGATTACCTGGCCGTCGCCCGTCGAGGCCTTCACGTCCATCAGGAACGGCCCGCCGCTGGTCCCGTCGGTGTAGCCGGGGCAGTCGAATACCAGCTGGTGCAGGCCGTGCCTGGTGAAGGCGCGCGCCGGGTTGGTGCAGGTGATCGGCCGCCTGGTGGCGTCGGGGTAGCCGATGACCTGGACCTGCTGGGGGAGCCTGGTGCCGGTCCGGAGGGTCTCGGCCCCGGTCTTCTTCTGCATGTTCTGGCCCGGCTTGCCCGCGATCAGGAACGCGAAGTCGTCATCCGGGTCGCGGTTCTTCTGCCACGCGCCGTTGGTGAAGGCCTGCCGGACCTCGAAGGTGCCCAGCGGGAACTTGCCGCTGTGGTACTCGGGCGCGAACACCACCGACCCGGCCGGGGTCAGGCTGCGGCCCTCCATGCAGTGGGCGGCGGTCAGCAGCAGGTCCCCGGCCTTGCTGCGGACCACGCTGGCCGTGCAGAAGTGCGTCAGCTTGCCCTTCTGGTCCAGGAACAGCGCGCCCACCGCCTTCGTGCCGTTGAACGCGCGCGCGTCCGGGTTCCGGACGGGATTGCGGAGCTGGGCGGCCAGCGCCGACTGGGTCACGGCGCCGGGGGTCCACAGGCTGAGCGTGGCGGTCAGCGCGACCGCCACCCCGGTCGCTGCCCCCCGGGCCGGGCGCGCCAGCCGGGACATGTGCGCGGACCAGGAGGATTGACGTTCACCACGCCCGTCGGGCCGAATCCGGAGTTGTCGGGTCTGCCCTGGTGAGTTGCGACTCATGCTCCGCCGGGCCCGTCCTTTCGGTCTAGGCGTTACGCGCGTGAAGTCTCGGCTGACTACTTTGCCTCCCGCTCAGCTTTGCCTCCCGCTCAGCCGATTCTGACGTCCACTTTGCCCATGTACCAGAGGGCGGGCGCGTGAAACTCCGCAGAGGAACCTGAGAATTCACCCGGGTGAACGACCGGGGGGCAACAACCACCTGGTACCCACCTGAAACCCAAGCGTTGCTGACTGTTGTTGCCTAGTTGCGTACAGCTAGTAGGTTGGGCATGATGGACTCGTTAGGAATGCGGCATTACTGGAGAAACAGGTGGATAGCGTCGGAGTGAACACCGCCGCTAGCCCCGCGGCCCCTGAGCGCGCCACCTTCCGTAGCGTGTTCGCGGTCGGCGAGTTCCGCTACCTGTGGCTGGCGCAGGTGCTGTCGGTGCTCGGCGATCAGCTGGCCCGGGTGGCCATGACCGTGCTGGTCTACGACCAGACCAGATCGGCCTTCTGGGCCGCGCTGACCTACGCCGTCACCCTCGTGCCCTGGCTCCTGGGCGGGCTAGCCCTGTCCGGGCTGGCCGACCGGCTGCCCCGGCGCGCCGTCATGGTCGCCTGCGACCTGATCCGGACCGTCCTGGTCGGCGTCATGGCGCTGCTGAGCATCGGCGGCGCGACCGACACCGGGCTCGTGCTGCTTGTCGTGCTGCTGTTCGGCGTCACGCTGTTCGACTCGCCGTTCAAGGCGGCTCGCTCGGCGATGCTGCCCGACATCCTCACCGGCGACCTGTACGTCCTCGGCGTCGCGGTCTCGCAGACCGCCCTCCAGGTCGGCATGGTGGCCGGGTTCGCACTCGGCGGCATCGTCGTGGCCGTCCTGCACGCCAGCGGTGCCCTGGCCCTCGACGCCGCCACCTTCGCCGGGTCCGCCGTCCTGGTCCGGTTCGGCGTGCGCGGCCGCCCCTCCGCGGCGGTACACCAGACCACGACCGGGCTACGGCAGATCGCGGCCGGGGTACGGCTGGTGTTCGGGCAGCCGGTGCTGCGCACCTTAGTGCTGTTCGGCTGGCTCGTCACCTTCTACGTCGTGCCCATGGGCTTGGCCGCTCCGCTGGCCCGCGGCCTGCACTCCGGCCTGCCCGCTGCCGTGGCCACCGGACTGGTCTTCGCGGGCGGTCCCTTCGGCACCATGATCGGGGCCATCGCGTTCAGCCGCTTCGTGCCGCCGGCCCGCCGGCAGAACTGGCTGGGCCCGCTGGCGATCGCGGCCTGCGGCGTGCTGGTGCTGTTCGTCTTCCGCCCCGGCCTGGCCGGCTGCCTAGCCATCCTGGTCGTATCGGGCGCGTGCGCTTCCTACCAGCTGGCGGCGAACTCGGCGTTCGTCGCCGCGGTTCCCCCCGAGCGCAGAGGCCAGGCGTTCGGTCTGGCCAACGGCGGGATGCAGGCCTTCCAGGGCCTGTGGATCGTGCTCGCGGGCGCCCTGGCTGGGCGGCCGCCTCTCTCCCCGGCGCTGGTCATCGCCTTCAGCGGCGGCATCGGAGCCGCCCTAGCCGCCGCTCTGGCATGGAGTCGGCGCAGGGAAACGGAGCCGGATACCAGTCCAGCAGGCTGACCCCAGGCGCCCGGCGCGCTCAGGGTCTCACCTCACTGACCTGCGAACTCGACTTCTCCGTTCCCGCGTCGCTGGTGTTCGGGGCGGTGGGTGTTACTGCCACTCGACGCGCATGGGGCTCTCCTTCCGGTTGCTGCTGCTGCGGGCGTGGTGGGCGGGGGTGTTACTGCCACTCGACGCGCATGGGGCTCTCCTTCCGGGCTGGGCTGGTGCTGGGGGCTGGGCGGTGGGTGTTACTGCCACTCGACGCGCATGGGGCTCTCCTTCCGGGCTGGTGCTGGGTGCTGGGGGCGGTGGGTGTTACTGCCACTCGACGCGCATGGGGCTCTCCTTCCGGTTGCTGCTGCTGCGGGCGTGGTGGGCGGGGGTGTTACTGCCACTCGACGCGCATGGGGCTCTCCTTCCGGGTTGCTGGTGCTGAGGGCTGGGCGGTGGGTGTTACTGCCACTCGACGCGCATCGGGTTCTCCTTCCGGTTGCTGCTGCTGCGGGCGTGGTGGGCGGGGGTGTTACTGCCACTCGACGCGCATGGGGTTCTCCTTCCGGGTTGCTGGTGCTGGGGGCTGGGCGGTGGTGTTACTGCCACTCGACGCGCATGGGGCTCTCCTTCCGGGCTGGGCTGGCGTTCGGGGCGGTGGGTGTTACTGCCACTCGACGCGCATCGGGTTCTCCTTCCGGGTCGCTGGTGGTGTTCGGGGCGTGATGGGTGGGTGTTACTGCCACTCGACGCGCATCGGGCCTCCTACCTGGTCGCTGGCGGTGCCGTGAGGGGCTTCCGCGTGGACGCCCCGACAGCTGACCGTGGGTCATATGTACGACCACTGGTCGTTTTAAAATCTTTAGGAGAAGATATGACATGATCTCCTCCCATAGCCGCCTCTCAGGTTAAGCACGAATCTGCCCCGAGATCGCCCGTTCGCGCTGCTCAACGGGGAACTGGACTTGACAAGCCGGAGAGATTATTGTCACGATTCGGCATTACGTCTGTGTCCTGGAACGTCCTCGCTGCTGCATCGAAGGTGTCCCTGCGGAGTGCTTATGGCCGTCCTGCGACCGACTGAGCGTGCCTGGGGTCGGTTGCGGACAGTTTTGACCGGAGTCGGCAGGTGGCCGATCTGGGCTTTGAGCGAGCCGCTACGCAGCTACCTGGTCGGCACGATCGGCCTGGCCGCCGCCGCGGCCACCATCGCTGTTGTGCGCATGTCGTGGCGTCCCAGTCAGTTCCTGGTGTTCATAGGTCTCCTGATCTGCGGGATCGTGGCTATCGAGTCGACCCGCAACGTCCGGGAGGTGCACGGCACCGTCGGCCGGGACCTGCAATCAGTCTGGTACCTGGCGATAGCCATCACGCTGCCGCCCGGCTACGCGTTCCTCGCCCCGATCCCCATGGCCGCATACCGCCTGTGGCGCGTCCGCAGCGGCCTGGCGTACCGGAGAGTGTTCAGTAACGCGACGATCAGCCTGGCTTACGGCGCTGTTTCCATAATTTTCCGCATATTTCCGCCTAGCATCGCCGGGTCGAGGCCCGGCTCGAATGTGCATGTGCTGGTCTGGACCGCGCTTGTGCTCGCATGCGCGCTGATCGGAGAGCTCCTCAACCACGCTCTGGTGCTGGTGGCGATCAGGCTGTCAGATCGGGGAGCCCGGATCAGGGATCTCATCGGGACCCGCGAATCCGTCACGGCTGACCTGCTAGAAGTCAGCCTCGCCGTCTCGCTGACGCTGGTCGTGGCCGTGAACCCGACGCTCATGGCGCTCGCGTTGCCGTCGGTGGTCTTGTGCCGACGATACCTAATGCGCTCGCAGTTGGTCGCTAGAGTGCGCGTTGACGCCGGCACCGGGCTGCTCAACCCGCGGACCTGGCAGCACGAGGCCGAGGTGGAGCTGTTCCGGGCCGTCAGGACCAGCTCACCGCTCGCGGTGGCGATGATCGATATCGACGATTTTCGGTCGGTAGAGGAGACCGCGGGCGACGACGTGGCCCGGCAGCTGCGCCGCGACGTAGCTGCCATGCTGTCCGAGCAGCTGCGCGAGCAGGACCTCATCGGGATCTTCGGGGCCAGGGAGTTCGCCATCCTGTTCCCCTGCACCAGCGTGGCCGACGCCAAGCGGATGAGCGAGCGGCTCCGCGACCGCATCGCTGGCGAATCCATCTCCATCGAGTCGGGCACCCAGGCCGGCTTCGTCTTCCGGCTGACCGTGTCCATCGGGATCGCCGTGATGAACGAGTCCCGCCGGGCCCTGACCGAGCTGATCGGCGCCGCCGACGGCGCCCTGGGCGTGGCCAGGACGACTGGCTGGAACAAGATCTGCCTGGAGGCCGAGCCGGCCCGGTTCGCCGACTAGGCTCCGGCCCGCCCCTCTCGCCGGGCCTAGGGTTGGAGACCAACACCCGATTCAGCCTGATGCGGAGGCAAGCGCGCGATGAGAGCTGCGCTGTACGAAAGCCACGGATCGGCCCGCGACGTGCTCCGGGTCACCGAAGTCGATCGGCCGGAGCCCGGACCGGGCCAGGTCCGGGTCCGGATCGAGGCCTCCGGGGTCAACCCGACCGACTGGAAATCCCGCAGCGGGGCCACGCCCCGGCCGATGAACGGCTTCCAGATCCCGCACCAGGATGGGGCCGGCGTGATCGACGCCGTCGGCGAGGGCGTGGACCGGGGCCGGGTCGGGGAGCGAGTCTGGGTCTGGCTGGCCGCCGCTGGCCAGCCCTGGGGCACGGCGGCCGAGTGGTCCGTGGTGCCAGCCGAGCAGGCCGTGTTGCTGCCCGATGGGGTTTCTGCCGAGCTGGGCGCGAGTCTGGGCGTGCCTGCGGTGACCGCGCACCGGTGCCTGTTCGCCGACGGGCCGGTGGCGGACAAGAACGTCCTGGTGGCCGGGGGAGCGGGGGCGGTCGGTCACTTCGCGATCGAGCTGGCCAAGCATGGCGGCGCGCGGGTGATCAGCACGGTCAGCGGGCCGGGCAAGGCCGAGCTGGCGGCCAAGGCGGGCGCCGATCTCGTGGTGAACTACACCGAACCGGACGCGGTCGACCAGATCCGGCCCTACGCCCCGCTGGACCGCATCGTGGAGGTCGCGCTGGGCGCGAACCTCCAGCTCGACCTGGCGCTGTCCGGGGCGCAGACGCACATCGTCACCTACGCCGCCGAGCCCCAGGATCCGGTCCTGCCGGTCCGGGCCTGCATGACCGCGAACGTCACGCTGCGATTCATCCTGCTCTACACCGTGCCGCGCGCGGCCCTGCTCCAGGCGGCGGCCGACATCACCCAGGCGCTGAGGGACGGCGCGCTGACCGAGCTGCCGGTGACCAGGTTTCCGCTGGACCAGGCCGCCGAGGCGCACGAAGCCGTCGAGTCCGGGGCGGTGGGCAAGGTCATCGTCGTGCCCTGACCCTGGCCGCCGAGGTCACTGGGGCTGCTCGGCCTGGTCCTGGTGCACGTGGTGCTTGCGCAGGTAGTCGAGGTAGAACGGCCGCAGTGACTCGGCCACGTCGGCGTCGCCCGAGTCCAGGGCCGCGCCGATCAGCTCGGACAGGTGCAGCGTGTCGGCCTCGGCCAGGTCCGTGCGCCCGGCCCCCACCTCGCCGGCCGGCAGCTCGCGCAGCAGGTCCCACAGGAACTTGACGTCCAGGTGGTGCACGGCGCGGTGCACGGCCAGGTCGTGGAGCTCGCGCCCGGACAGCTGGTCCAGGTTGTCCGCATCAGTCATGCGCCGACCCTACCGGCCGTCCGGGCGCGAGGAGTCACGGGGACAGCCGGTGCAGGTCCCTGGGGAACAGCGTGACCTGGCGCAGGTTGGCGGCGCCGGTCAGCCGGGCTACCCAGCGCTCCAGGCCGATGGCGAACCCGCCGTGCGGCGGCATCCCGTGGGCGAATACCTGGAGGTAGCTGGCGTAGGCGGCCGGGTCCGCGCCGCGCTGGGCCAGGGCCTCCAGGTAGTCGGCGTACCGGTGCAGCCGCTGCCCGCCCGTGACCAGCTCCAGCCCCCGGAACAGCAGGTCAAAGCTGTTGGAGTAGCCGGGCCGCTCGCGGTCGGGGTCGGTGTAGAACGGCCGCTTGGCCATGGGGTAGCCGGTTACGAACAGGAACTCGCTGCCGAACTCCCGCTGCGCCCACTCGCCCAGCCACCGCTCGTCGGCCGGCGACAGGTCCGGCTCGCCGCGCGGGTCCCAGCCGGCCTGCCCGGCAATGAGCTCCTGGGCGCCGGCGAAGTGGATGTCCGGGATCGGGTCCGGCACCTCCGGCCAGCTGACCTCCAGGAGGCCGGCGGCCGCGCTGGCCCGCTGCCTGACCCCCGCCACCATGCCCGCGACCGCCTCACGCAGCACGGCCATCACCTCGCGCTGGCCGGAGATGAAGCCCAGCTCGGCGTCCAGGCTGGTGTACTGGGCCAGGTGCCGGGCCGTGTCGTGCGGCTCGGCGCGGAACACCGGGCCCACCTCGTAGACCCGCTCGAACACGCCGACCAGGGCCTGCTTGTAGAACTGCGGTGACTGGGCCAGGTAGGCGGGCCGGCCGAAGTAGTCGATGCCGAACACGTTCGCGCCCGACTCCGTCGCCGACTCGACGATCTTCGGCGTGTGCACCTCGGTGAAGCCCAGGGCGTCCAGCGCGTCGCGGTAGCCCGCCACGCTGGCCGCGGCCAGCTCGAACCCGGCCCGCAGCACCGGGTGCCGCAGGCTGGTCGGGGCGCCGTCCAGGATCGCGGGCAGCCCGGCCGTGATGGTCGGGCGGTAGATCTCCAGCGGCGGCGGCTCGGCGGGCCCGGACAGCGGCGTGATCACCGGATCGGTGATCTCGGCCCCGCCGGGGGCCTGCGGGCTGGCGCTCACCATCCCGCGGACCTGGATGACGGTTTCCTCAGTCAGGCCCGGTGTCTCGTCATCGGGCTCGCGGAGGACCACCTGGGCCAGGCCCGAGCGGTCGCGGACGATCAGGAACGTCACGGACTTCAGCTCCCGGCGGCGATGCAGCCAGCCGGCGATCATCACGTGCTCGCCAACGTGCCTGGGCAGGTCGGCGGCTAGGACACGAGAGATCATCACACTCCTTGCGGGATTGCGTGACCCCTTGGGAGTGCGGGCGAGAAGGGAACTCGCGGTGCCACCGCACTTTCACCAGCCCGGCTGAACCGGACCGGCCTCACTGCGGCCCGGTCACGGGGGCCAGCCGGCGGGGCATCGGGCGCGTCGCTGGTCGCGGCGGCCGTTCCTCCCCGCGCTCGGGAGGGTCTTCACGCCGGGGTCGCGAGGCCGCCTTCTCAGCTGCCGGCGGCTCTCTGCCGGTCACCTGTCCGATGCCGGCCGCTCGCGGGCTTCCCGTGCTACTTGTCTCCGTCAGCGCGTTACCGCCCAGGATAGCTGCGTGGTCTAGCCGTTTACCCTGGACGCGTGTACCTCCCACGTCACTTCACCCTGTCCGACCTCGCCCAGATCCACGCCTTCGTCGACACGGCCGGCTCGGCCGACCTGGTGACCTTCGACGGCACCAGGCCGGTGGCCACGCTGCTCCCGGTCATCTGGGACCGCCCCGCTGACGGCGAGGACGACAGCGCCGCTGACGGCGACGGCGCGCCACGGTCGTTCGGGCGCCTGCTCGGCCACCTGGCGCTGGCGAACGACCAGTGGCAGACCGCCCGCCCCGACGCCCAGGCGCTGGCCATCGTGCGCGGCCCCCAGGCCTACATCTCGCCGACCTGGTATGAGAGCACCGCCCGGCACGGCCGGACCGTGCCCACCTGGAACTACGAGGCCGTGCACCTGACCGGCCCGCTGACCGTGCACCGCGACCCCGAGTGGCTGCGCGCGTTCGTGACCCGGCTGACCCGCCGCTACGAGGACTTCCGGCCCCGCCCGTGGGCGGTCGCCGACGCGCCGCCCGAGTACATCGACGGCCAGCTCCGGGGCATCGTGGGCGTGGAGATGAGCATCGTGTCGGTGGAGGCCAAGCAGAAGCTCGGCCAGAACCGCAGCACCGAGGACCAGATCGGCGCCATCAAGGGCCTGCGCGCCGAGCCCGGCCCCGGCCCGGCCGCCATCGCCGACCTGATGACCGCCAACCTCCCGGCCGCCGACCCCGACTGACCCGCCCGCGCCATCCACGAGCGGTGAGCGGGCCTCGCCGGGGTGCGAGAGGCTGGTGGGGCGGATGGGGACCATGACTGTCCGGCCGCGCCCACTTAGCTGAATGTCCCGTTACCTACTCGCTCGTGTGGGTAGCGGGACATTCACAACTCAAGAGCGGATTAGGGGCAGCTGCTGTCGGGGTCGGGCTCCAGGGCCGGGAGCCCGTCGCGGGCCGCGCGGCACGGGGCGGCCGCCTCCGACGAGCCGACCGTCTCGGCGCCGGCCTCGATGGCCTGGCTGATCGCCAGCAGCTGAGCCACCTGCTCCGTGGTCAGCCGGTCGAAGACCATCTGCCGGACCTGGTCGACGTGACCCGGAGCGGCCGCCTCCAGCGCCGCGAAGCCCTCGTCCGTGAGCCGGGCCACCTGGCCGCGCCGGTCCGTCGGGCAGGCGGTGCGCTCCACCCAGCCGCGCTCCTCCAGCCGGGACACGGCGTGCGACAGCCGGCTCTTGCTGGAGATCGAGGCGTCGGCGAGCTGGGTCATCCGCAGTTCCCGGCCGGGCGCCTCGGACAGCCGGACCAGGATCTCGTAGTAGGCGTGCGGGATGCCCGCGACGTGCTGGAGATAGCCGTCCATCTCGGTGAACAGCCGCCGGGACGCGCTGATAAACGCCCGCCAGGCCTGCTGTTCCTCGGCGGTCAGCCAGTCAGTCTCTGTCTCCACGGTGCTCACGTCAGCTAGCATACCCGAAGGTAGTTGAGAGTTTGACAACCGCGGGAACAGATGATAGTCATTGAGTGTTCAACGAACACAAGCTTAGCGAGCTTTCCCGAACAGGTGAGCATTTCCCAACAGGAGACACAGATGACTGAGGCAACCACGGCCACGACCATCCCTGGCTACGTAGCGGGCAAGTGGAGCATCGACCCGGTTCACTCGGAGGTGGGCTTCTCGGTCCGCCACATGATGGTCAGCAAGGTTCGCGGCCGGTTCACCGAGTTCTCCGGCGATATCGTCACCGCTGAGCGCCCCGAGGACTCCTCCGTCACCGCCGAGATCAGCCTGTCCTCCATTAACACCGGCAACGAGCAGCGCGACGAGCACATCCGGTCGGCCGACTTCTTCGAGGTCGAGACCTACCCGACCATGAGCTACCGCTCGACCGGCGTGCGGGTGGAGGACGGCGACTTCCTCGTCGATGGCAACCTGTCCCTCAAGGGCGTGACCAAGAACGTGCCGCTGCGCCTCGAGCTCAACGGCTTCGGCCCGGACGCCTTCGGCGGCACCAGGGCCGGGTTCACCGCGACCGCCGAGATCAACCGGCGGGACTTCAACGTGAACTTCAGCGCGCCGATGCAGAACGGCGGCGCGGTCGTGTCCGACAAGATCACGATTCACCTGGAGATCGAGGCTGTCCTGGCCTCCTGACCCACCCGTGGCCCCGGCCACGAGGCCGCCCTGCTAGGCGGCAGGTCCAGCGCAGCGGCCCGGAGATCGCAGGCATCAGCCCGCGGTCCCGGGCCGCTGGCCTGCCCGGCCTGAGCACCCGCCCCAACCCGGGCCTCACCACCGCCCCGATCTCGGCCTCAGCACCCGGCCCAACCTCGCCCTCAGGGCCCTGCCTCACCCCGGCCCCAGGTCACCGCGCATCACCTCCCCGGTTCAGCCGCCGGCCCGACGGGGAATCCTCTTAGCGGCGAGAGCAGGGAAGTGAGGTAACGAGGCAAAGATCGAGAGGGCCAATGCGGGCATCGGGGGCAGAACCGGCCTTTAGCCGTACGCAGGGGCACGCCGAGGCGACCGGCCAGCCGTCCGCGCGAGCGCGGGCCGCCGTCCTGGAGTTCGCCGCCGAGCAGCTGCTGCCCGCCGGATCCTCGCCCGCCGCGCTGGGCCCGGTCCTGGAGCGGCTGGTCTCGGCCTTCGCGGCCCAGGGCGCGCTGGTGATCGCGCCCGGCTCGGCCCGGCCGGTGGGCGCCGACGGCGCCGGTGACATCCTCGATGACCTGGTGCTGCTGGCCCAGGTCCGGACGGCGTGGGCGGCGCGGGGCAGCGCGCTGTCGGCCAGCGGCCAGCCGTTCGAGACCGATCTGGACTCCGGACAGCGGCGCACCGGGCTGCTGGTGGTCCCGGCCGAGTCGGCCGGCCGCGAGCCGGCCTGCGCGCTGGCCCTGCTCGGCCAGACCTCGCGCTGGAAGGCCGGGGCCAGGGCCACCCTGCGGGCGCTGGCCACCATCATCGCCGCGCTGCCTGACCCGGCGGCCGGACCCGCCCGGGCCACGGCCAGCAAAAGCACCACCGCCAGCACCACCGCTGCCAGCAGCATGACCGCTGCCAGCACCACCACGGCCAGCCCCAGCGAGACCAGCACGGTCGAGCCCGGCCCGGCTGCAGGCGACACGCTGGCCACCGCGCTGGTCGCCGGGGCGCCTTCCGCCATCGTCGCCGTCGACGCCGACCGGCGGATCCGGGAGTTCAACCCCTCGGCCGAGGCGCTGTTCGGCCGGCGCCGGGCCGACACGCTGGGCCTGGACATGCCCGAGACCCTGGTGCCCGAGCGCTTCCGGCAGCCGTTCGTGGACGCCATGGCCGGCTACCTGGCCACCGGGGACCGCAGCGGGTTCAGCCGCCGCGTCCGGCTGCGCGCACTGCGGGCCGACGGCACCGAGCGGGCCGTGGAGCTCACCCCGATGCCGGTCACCGTCGGCAGCCACACCTACTTCTTCGGCTTCCTGCGCGACGCCTCCGAGCTCGAGGAGGCGACCAGGGCGGTGGCCGAGGGCGAGGCCCGGTTCCGGCTGCTGTCGGAGATCGCTCCGGTCGGCATCGTGCAGAGCGACCCCGATGGGATCGTGAGGTTCGTCAACGACAAGTGGGCGGAGATGTCGGGCATCCCGGCTTCCGAGGCCATCGGGCGCAGCTGGCGCAGCACCATCCACCCCGGTGACGTCGCGCGGATCGACTCGCTCAGGGACACCAGCGGGGTGGCCACCGAGCTGGCCGCCGACTGCCGCCTGCACACCGCCTCCGGCGGCGACAACTGGGTGCACGTCGAGGTGCGCCGGATCACCGACTCCGACGGCCAGCTCGTGGGCCGGGTGACCGCGCTCACCGACGTGAACGCCCGCATGCTGATGGAGCAGGCGGTGCAGCGCGACCGGCGCCGGCTGACGGCGCAGAACGCCGAGCTGCGCAACCTCAATGACGAGCGGGTGCGGTACCTGGCCACGGTCAGCCACGAGCTGCGCACGCCGCTGACCTCCATCGTGTCCTTCGCCGAGCTGATCAGGTCCGAGAACAGCGAGCTCGACGAGGACGCCGTCGAGTACCTCGAGATCATCCAGCGCAACGCCGAGCGGCTGCTGCACATGGTCGGCGAGCTGGTCGAGCTCCAGGGCCTGGAAGAGGGCGTGGCCCAGCTGGAGCTGGCCCCGATCTCGGTCCCCACCGTGGCCAGGGAGTCGGTCAGGTCGGGCTGGGCCACCGCCGCGGTGGACGGCGTCAGCCTGGACATCGTGGCCCAGGACGGGCCGGAGGTGCGGGCCGACAGCGGCCGGATCCAGCAGGTCCTGGACAACCTGATCTCCAACGCGGTGAAGTTCTCGCCCACCGGCGGCCGGGTCGAGGTGCGGGCGACGCACAACACCAGCGAGTGGCGCATCGACGTGGCCGACACTGGCATGGGCATCCCGGCCAGCGATGTGGACCATCTGTTCGACCGGTTCTTCCGGGCCTCTAACGCCCGCGAGACGCGGGTGCCGGGCAGCGGGCTCGGCCTGCCCACGGCCAAGGCCATCACCGAGCTGCACGGCGGCCGCATCGAGGTGGCAAGCGTGGTGGGCACCGGGACCACCTTCACGGTCTATCTGCCGATCGGGCAGTGAGCCGCCGTGCCCGCGGCGGTGCTGGTGATCGAGGATGACCCGGACGTCGCGCGGGCGATCAGGGCCGTGCTGGAGGGCGGCGGCCTGGAGGTGCTGACCGAGGGCGACGGCCGGGCCGGGCTGCACGCCTTCCACGCCTGCCGCCCTGGCCTGGTCGTGCTGGACGTGGGCCTGCCGGTGCTGGACGGCTGGGACGTGCTGAGCCGGATCCGGGACCTCAGCGAGGTGCCGGTGCTGATGCTGACCTCGCACGGACTGGAGGACGAGAAGGTCCGCGGCCTGCAGGCGGGCGCCGACGACTATGTCACCAAGCCGTTCAGCAACGCCGAGCTGCTGGCCCGGGTGCAGGGGCTGCTGCGCCGGGGCCGGCCCGGCCCGGGCGCGCCGGGCGTGGCCGGGACCTACCAGGACGGCCTGCTGTCGATGGGCCTGTCCGACGGCGAGGTCAGCGTGGCCGGCCGCGCGGTCAGCCTGACCCCGACCGAGTTCCGGCTGCTCGGCGTGCTGGTCCGGCACCGCGGCCAGGTGCTGTCGCCCGAGCAGCTGCTCGACCAGGTCTGGCAGGATCCGGCCGGCATCGGCCCGGACCGGGTCAAGTTCACCGTCATGCGGCTGCGCCGCAAGCTCGGCCAGTACGGCGGCAGCGGGCCGCCCATCGAGGCCGTGCGCGGGTTCGGCTACCGCTACCTCCCGCGCCGCTGATCTCCCAGTCGCGCCGAATCGCACTGATAACAGCAAGAAGTTGATAACAGCAAGAGGCGGCCTTCTGCAACTGCAACGGGCCTGCTACCCGCCGGCCAGCGCGGCTGCAACGCCCGCCGTCCAGGATCGAGGCATGAGCAGGGAACATCACCCTTCGCCGCGGGGCCGGATCCTCCTGGTCGAGGACGACCCGGACACCGCGCGCTTCATCTCACGCGTCCTTCAGAAACGGGGCGGCTACGACGTCGAGCACGTCCCCAACCCCCCGGCGGCGCTGCCCCGGCTCGGCACCGAGCGCTGGGACCTGGTCATCACCGATATCGAGATGCCGGACATGACCGGCATCGAGCTGCTGGAGACGCTGCGCCGCAAGGCCCCCGCGCTGCCAGTGGCGGTGATCACGGCCCACGTCACCGTGGACAACGCGGTCGGCGCGCTGCGCGGCCGCGCCGACGAGTTCATGCAGAAGCCGCTGCACCCCGACACCCTGATCACGGCCGTCACCCGGCTGGTCGAGCGCGGCCGCGGCGGCCGGGAGTCCGTGCTGGCGGTCGGCGCGCACCCCGACGACGTGGAGATCGGCGCGGCGGGAGCGCTGCTCGCGCACCGGGCCGCCGGTCACGACGTCGCCATCCTGACCATGAGCCGGGGCGCCCGCGGCGGCCCCGACGACGCCCGGGCCGGCGAGGCGCGGGACGCAGCCGCGATCCTCGGCGCCGAGCTCTACCTGGAGGACCTGGAGGACACCAGGATCAGCGAGTCCGACCCGACGATCAGCGCGATCCGGGCCGTCGTGGAGGCCGTGCAGCCCACCACGATCTACACCCACTCCATCCACGACGTGCACCAGGACCACCGGAACACTCACCGGGCGGTGATGGTCGCGTCCCGCGGGGTCGGCTCGGTGTTCTGCTACCAGTCGCCGTCGGCCACCGTGGACTTCCGGCCGGGGCGGTTCATCACCATCGACGAGTACATCGCGGCCAAGCTCGCCGCCATCGGGGCGTTCGGCTCCCAGGTGGCGGTGCGCCGGTACCTGGAGCCCGACCTGATCGAGGCCACGGCCCGGTACTGGTCCCGGTACGGCGGCGGCCGCCACGCCGAGGCCTTCGAGGTCGTCCGCGACCAGACGGCCGGCCCGGCGCTCGGCTGGACGGCCGAGGAGACCGCCGAGGAGGAGGCAGCCGCCCTAGATGCCACCGTCAGGGAGAACGCGTCCGATGAGAGTGCCGCCCGGCAGATCCTGGAGGCAGGCCATGCCATCACCTGAGGTGCAGCACAGCGAGATCAGCGTTCTGGTCACCGGCGCGGGCGGCCCGGCCGCCATCGCGGTGCTCAAGTCCCTGCGCGCTGATCCCAGCGTCGGGCTGCTGGCCGCGGACATGGACTGCTGGGCCGCGGGCCTGTACCTGGTGCCGCGCGCGGCGCGGTCGGTCATCCCGGCCGGCCTGGCCCCCGAGTTCTGCGAGCTGCTGCTGGCCCGCTGCCTGGAGCTGGGCGCCGACGTCGTCATCCCGACCGTGGACGCCGAGCTGCGGCCGCTGGCCGCCGCCCGGCGCACCTTCGAGCAGGCCGGCGTGCGGCTCATGCTGGCGTCCGCCTCGGCCCTCGAGCTCACGCTGGACAAGCTGGCCCTGGCCCGGGCCTGCGCCGGGGTGGTCCGGGTGCCGCGCACCGAGCGGCTGGACGCCGACTGCGACCCCGACTCGTGGAGCTACCCGGTGGTGGTCAAGCCGCGCACCGGCAGCGGCTCGCGGGACATCAGCGTCATCGTGTCCGCCGCCGAGCTCAAGGCTCTCGAGCCGTCGGCTGATTTCATCATCCAGGAGTACCTGCCCGGCGAGGAGTACTCCATCGACGTGCTGGCCGACATCGACGGCCGCGTCGTGGCCGGGGTGCCCAGGGTCCGGGCCCGGGTCGACTCCGGCGTGTCGGTCGCCGGCCGGACCCTGCACGACCGCGAGCTGGAGTGGTTCGGCGCCGCGGTCGCCGAGCATGTCGGCCTGACCTTCATCTCCAACGTGCAGGTCCGCCGGGACCAGCACGGCCAGCCCGCGCTGCTCGAGGTGAACCCGCGGGTGCCGGGGTCGCTGCCGCTGACCGTGGCCAGCGGCGTGGACATGCCCCGGATGGCCCTGGACGCGCTGCGCGGCCGGCGGCTGCCCGAGCACGCCGAGTTCTGCGAGAAGGCCATGGTCCGCTTCCTCGAGGAGCGCTTCCTGGACCTGTCCGAGATCTCGGCGACCGCGGCGTGATCATCGAGAAGTGGATCCTCGTCGCGGCGGTGATGGCGGGCGCCATTCCCCTGGTCGTCGCCAGCTATCAGTTCCTGCTCATCGGCTTCCATTCCCGGCGGCTGCATTACGCCGAGTGCGCCCCGTACTTCCCGCGCACCGCGATCCTCATCCCGGCCTGGAACGAGGCCGCCGTGCTGGGCGCCTCCATCGACCGCCTGATGAGCCTGGAGTACCCCAGGGACCGGCTGCGGGTGTTCGTCATCGACGACGCCAGCACCGACCAGACGCCTCAGGTGGTCGCGGCCAAGGTCGCGGAGTACCCCGGCTCGGTGGTGCACCTGCGCCGCGACGTCGGCGGCCAGGGCAAGGCGCACACCCTCAACCACGGCCTGGCCCAGGTCCTGGCCGACGACTGGATGCAGGCCGTCCTGATCATGGACTCCGACGTCATCTACGAGCCGCCCTCGCTGCGGCTGATGACCCGGCACCTGGCCGACCCGCGGGTCGGCTCGGTCACCGGCTACATCAAGGAGGGCAGCCGCCCGGGGAACTACCTGAACCGCTTCATCGGCTACGAGTACATCACCGCGCAGGCCGCCGCCCGGCGCAGCCAGAACGTCCTCGGCGCCATCGCCTGCCTGGCCGGCGGGGCCCAGCTGCACTCGCGGGCCAACCTGGAGGCCATCGGCGGCCGGATCGACACCGGGACGCTGGCCGAGGACACCATCACCACGATCAAGACCCAGCTGCGCGGCGCGCGGGTGGTCTTCGAGCCGCACGCGGTGGTCTGGGCCGAGGAGCCCGGCACCATCGGCGGGCTGTGGAAGCAGCGGCTGCGCTGGGCGCGCGGCAACGTGCAGGTGTCACTGCGGTTCTGGCGCATCTGGTTCCGCCCGCGCGGCCGGCACCCGAACCCCGGCCACCGGCTGGGCAGCATCAGCTTCGGGCTGTTCTGGTTCTCCCTGCTGCTCCAGCCGATCTTCATGATCATGGCCTCGGCCTCGCTGGTCACGCTGTTCTTCATCGACAAGTCGCTGGCCTGGCAGGCGTTCCACGTACTGTGGATCACCAACCTGCTGACCTACGCGTTCATCACCAGCTTCGCGCTGCTCATCGACCCGCCGACCGGCCGGCGGGTCTGGCGGCAGGCGCTGCTGTTCCCCGGCGCCATCAGCTTGCTCATCATGGCGGCGGCCATCGCCCCGGTGCCGCTGCGCTTCATCGCCTATCACGGCCTCAGCCACGTGGGCGCGTACGGGGCCGGCGGACTGGCGGGCGGGGTCGAGCTGTTCACCTACTTCTGGCTGGGCGGCTCCATGCTGGTGGCCTACCTGGCCAAGCTGGCCGAGAGCCGGCTCGGCGGCCGGTTCACCAGCCCGCTGCTCATCTACCTGGCCGGATACGGCTCGCTGCTGTGCGCGGTCACGTTCGCGGCGTTCGTCAAGCAGCTCCGGGGGGCCGACTTGACCTGGGACAAGACCGAGAAGACCGGGAAGGTGGCCATCTCCGCATGACCCCCCAGGACCAGCTCACCCCCCAGGAGCAGCACGACGCCGAGGTCCATCAGGCCGTCCGCTACGAGCGCGGGCTCGCGGTCAAGATGCTCATCGCGCTCGGCGTCGTGGCGATCATCGTCGTGATCCGCCTGCTGGTGGTCTAGGCCCGGCCCGTTGGTCATTTGTTAATCGAATCCCTATTCCATTAGCACTAACAAAGGGGCCGCCCCGCTGACCCCGCTGGCCGTCGTCGGCTGGCGAATCAGCCCTCGGCCGGGATGGGCGGGGCCCAGCCGGGCCGGGGGATGAGGCAGAACGGGTGACCGGCCGGGTCCGCGTAGACGTTCTCGCCGTCGAGCTTCCGGGCCCCGAGGGCCAGTACCCGGGGCCCGGCCGAGGCCACGTCCTCGACCATGACGTCCAGGTGGAACTGCTGGGGGACCGCGGGATCAGGCCAGGTGGGCGGCCGGTGGTCAGGGGCGAGCTGAAAGGCCAGGCCGGACGACGTGTCGCTGGCGGCGACGACCACCCAGTCGTCGCTGCGGTAGGTGACCGGCTGCCCGAGCAGCCGGGAGTAGAACGCCGCCAGGGCCGCCGGGTCGGGGCAGTCGAGCACGACATGGTGCAGTCGTCCGAGCATGCCGTCAGCATGCCAGAGAGCGGTGATGCGGTCGGGCGCCGCAGCGCTCCGCTGCCGGGGTGTTTACTGATCTGGTGCAGATCGGCGAGGTAGGCCGGCTGGCCGAGGCGCTGGCCGGCGTGCGCCGTACCACGGCGGACGGCCTGGCCCAGTGGCGTTACCACGGGAGGCTGGTCGCCCGCCAGCTCGACGACGACCATGTGGTGATCCGCGCCGATTTCGACTACCGCGACGTGCTGCTGCGGCGAGTTCCCCGACACGTTCAGCGTCCCGGCCCGCTACAGCAAGCACATGATGGTCGTGGCCGACCTCACCAGCGGCAGCGCGGGCGCCATCGAGGATGCCCTCCAGGCCGCCTGGCAGCTCCAGCGCAGCTCCGGCTGACGCGCGGCGGCGGCGGCGCGGTCCAGCGCCGGGACGAACCACGTCAGCATGCGGGAGACGGAACGCTCGGAGCTACCCGGTAGCCATGGAGAAAGCGGGGGAGGTGGCTGGCCACGGTCTCGCTGAGCTGAGCGCTGGAGAGGGTGACCGTGCCGGCTGGGCCCAGGCCTTTTTCCGGGGCGGCCAGCGTGCTGCGCTGGCCGAGCAGGCGGTAGGTGCGGGGGTCGAAGATCAGCTCATTGTCCTCGGGGTATTCCTGGCCGACCCGGGCGACGGCGATGCCTGCCCGCCCCGCGGCGTCGATGACGTGCGGCTTCACGGTGGCGCCGGGAATGGTCGCGGCCACCTTGAACAGGGCGGCGGCGAGCCGGGGCGGCACGAGCATGCCGCCGAGCAGGTCAGTGATGTCGGTCCAGGCCTGGTCGTCAGGAGGCTGCCCGCCGTCTAGGTGACCGTAGATCCAGGCCCGGAGCGTGACGGGGTTAGTGGGCAGCGTGGTCAGGAACTCGTAGGTGCCGCGCACCGGGGGCGCGCCAGGGCGTCTCTGGGCAGGCAGCGAAGACCAGGACGCGCCGAGTCCCGTGGCGGGTGCCGGGCGGCTCCAGGGCAGGCGCCGGATTCGGAGGTAGTCGATCCACGCTCCCTCGGGTTTGCGCCCGTCGGCTGACTGCCAGACCCGCCGGCGGTCGAGGGTGAGCCACGCCAGCTGGTGGCGGCTGCCCGGGTCGTCCTCGGTCATCCACCAGTTCACCGACGTGACGACGATGTACTGCCCGGGGCGGGGCACCGGGCAGCGCAGCGGGGCCACCGCCCGGGCCGCGCGCTCCAGCACGTAGGCCGCGGCGGCGTTCGGCTCGGCTGGGCCAGGGCCGCGAACGGCGGTCAGCAGCCCCGCGGCCAGCGCCGCCGCGGCCAGGGCGGCGGTCGCGCTGGCGGCCCGCCGCCGGGCTCGCACGACGCGGCTGCGGATGACAATCCGCTGCACTGGCGTGGCCGAGTGAACCTCGGTGAACGACTCGCGCAGCGCGGTGATCAGATCGTCGTCGGTCATGAGGGAGCCTCCTGCTCGCGAGGGACGGCCAGGTCATCGCGCAGGTCATCGCGCAGGTCATGGCGCAGCGCGGCGAGGGCGCGAGCCAGATGAGCCTTGACCGTGCTCGGCGCGACCCCGAGCACCTGCGCGGTGCCGCCGGTATCCAGGTCGAGAAACAGCCGCAGGGCAACGACCTGCCGTTGCCGGGCCGGCAGCCGCAGCAGCGCCGCCATGATCGCCGGGTCAACCGGGC
This sequence comes from uncultured Actinomycetota bacterium, assembly GCA_963822485.1. Classification (GTDB taxonomy): domain Bacteria; phylum Actinomycetota; class Actinomycetes; order Streptosporangiales; family Streptosporangiaceae; genus DASUBV01. Next base: position 98,242 of record CAWGHW010000037.1, on the reverse strand, counting down.
TGTCGCTGGCCTCGAAGCCGGCGGGCAGGTCGGCGACCGTGGCGAAGTCGGCAACCGCCACTTCCCGGCGGCGGCGCCGCCACCGGGAGATGTTCACATTCAGCGCGGTGCGGACCACCCACGCCGCCGGAGCGGGATGCCTGCTGACCTTCAGCCATGAGGCGCACGCCCGGGCAAAGGCCTCGTCCACCAGATCCTGAGCGGTGTCCAGATCACCTACGCAGCCCAGGACCGTGCGCAGGCACTCATCCTTGCTGCTGCGGTAGAAGTCGGCGAAGTCCGATCGCGGGGATCCCACACCCCATCAACGCACAGCCCGCGCCGGCGGACTACCTGGCACCTGAGCCGGGTGCGGGCGGAGGCTAGGCTGGCGCGGTGTGAGCGAAGGCGAGCTGCTGATCGGGGACGGCGTCACCCAGGGGATCGTGCGGATCGGGGACACGGTGCGGCGCCCGCTGCGGCCGTTCAGCCTGACCGTGCAGGCGTACCTGGCCCACCTGCGCGACGCCGGGTTCACCGGCGCGCCGCTGCCGCTGGGCGTCGACGAGCAGGGGCGCGAGATGCTGTCGTTCGTCCCCGGTGACGTGCCGCGTAACCCGCTGCCGCCGCAGACGGCGGGCGACGACGTGCTCGTCGCCCTGGCCCGGCTGATCCGTGCGCTGCACGAGGCGTCGGCCGGGTGGGTGCCGCCGCCCGGTGCGGTCTGGGGCGGGACGCCGGCCAGCGCGGGACGCCCGATCACCCATCCGACTGAGCTGGTCAGCCACTGCGACTACTACCCGGGCAACGTGGTCTTCCGCGACGGGCTGCCGGTCGCGCTGATCGACTTCGACATCGCTCATCCGACCACCCGGCTCTACGACCTGGCCAACGCGCTGTGGTACTGGGCGCCGCTGCGCGATCCGCGGGACCGGGCACCCGCGTTCACCGGCGCCGACATCCCGCACCGGGTCGCGGTGTTCGCGGACGCCTACGGCATGACGGCGCGGCATCGCGCGGAGCTGGCACCGTTCGCCGTCGACATGGCACGCCGCTATCACGAGGATTCGCGCGTCTCGGCCGAGCTGGACCCGGTGTTCCGCAAGCTATGGGAGGACGGCGCCAAGGACGAGCTGCCGCGCGCCGAGGCGTGGCTGCGCGAGGCGGCCCCGGCGATCACCGCTCGCCTCGCCCAGCCAGGCTAGGCCGGCCCGGCGCCACCCGGAGCTAGGACTGGTCGCGCGCGACCGCCTCGGCGATCCGGCGGGCACAGGCGACAGCCGGGCAGTCGGTGGTGTCGACCTCCACGTCGTAGACGACACCGGCATGCACCGCGACGGCCTGGGACATCGCCATGCCCCGGACCCGGTCGGGGCGGCCCGCCTCGCGGCCGGCCGCCACCAGCGGATCGCAGTGCACCCCGGCCCACAGCACGTCCACGTCGCCCAGCAGGCCCCGCAGCCGCCGCTGTCCCGCGCCGCCAGCCAGGAACACCTCGTCCAGGATCAGGAATGCTCCGCGGCTGGCCATGACCGCGAGGCCCTGGTACCAGATCTCCTCGACGGCCCGGAACTCCGGCTTCACGGTCACGGTGCCGTCTGGCTCCAGCACGAGCCCGGACCGCGGATCGTCCCCCCGGCCGGGCAGCGCCTCGGCCAGGACATCCGTGCCGAAGGTGAGCCACAGCCCCGGAAGGACGCCCTGCAAGGCCCGCGCGATCGAGGACTTCCCCGAGCTGGAGCCGCCGTTGAGCACGATGACCTGAGTCATGAGACCTCGCGGTGGCACCGGCCCGGGACGACCATCAGGCCGGCGCCCGGCCGCCGCGTGGTCAGCCCGAGTTGCATGTGATCAGTATCCCAGCACCGGCCCGCCGGTCCATTGTCGGCTGGCGGCGCGGAACAGCCGGGCGGGCCGGGCGGCGCTGGACGCTTCCCGCTGCCCCCGGGGCGGCGGCAGGTAGGTTCGCCCCTGTGACCTTTAATGTCGGCGCGGATGCCTACCTGCGCTTCATGGGACGGTACTCGGAGCCGCTCGCAGCGCGGTTCGCTGATCTGGCCGGGGTTCGCCGCGGGCAGCGGGTGCTGGATGTGGGATGCGGGCCTGGTGCCCTGACGGCCGAGCTAGTGAGCCGGGCAGGCGCTCATGCGGTCAGCGCGGTTGAGCCGTCAGCGTCGTTTGCCGCCGCGGTCCGGGAGCGCCTGCCCGAGGTGGATGTTCGGCTCGGTGCGGCTGAGCGGCTGCCATTCCCTGATGGCGCCTTCGATGCTGCGATGGCGCAGCTGGTCGTTCACTTCATGGCCGACCCGGTGACGGGCTTGCGGGAGATGGGCCGGGTGACCCGGCCCGGCGGGGTGGTCGCGGCCTGCGTATGGGACCACGCAGGCGGCCGCGGGCCGCTGGCCCAGTTCTGGTCCGCTGTCCGCGAGCTGGATCCGGCGGCTGACGACGAGTCGGACCTTCCCGGCGTCCGCGAAGGTCATCTCGCCGCGCTCTTCGCCCAGGCCGGACTGGGCGGGACACAGGTCACCACCCTGACCGTCCGCGTCCGCCACGCCGACTTCGAGCGATGGTGGGAGCCGTTCACGCTGGGCGTCGGTCCCGCCGGTGCCTATGTGGCGTCCCTCGCCCCCGATCGCCGGGCCGCGCTGCGGGACCAGTGCCGGCGCCTGCTGCCAGCGGGCCCCATCGAGATCAGCGCGACCGTATGGGCGGCGACCAGCCGCGTCTGACAGCGTCCGGCGCCGGCCGGACGCCACACCATCCCGTCATGAACACGTCTGGGATAACTGCGGCACTGCCGGCACATGACCTCGGGTCGGCCGCCGGGCTCCCATCGCTGTCGGCATCGGCGCGGACGGGACTTCGCACGCCGCTTGCGTGTCGTGAGGCCACCGCACTCCGAAGAGTAATTACTCGATTACTATCTGTCACCTACCGGCCGATGGATCACCGCCGGGACCGACGAGGGGCGGATGGACATGAGGGCACACGACCGTGGCGCTGCTATCGCGAACGGCGGGCAGGATGCGCATGGTGCGGCCCGGTCAGGGCGGACCAGGGCGCGGCGCGGCCGGTGGCTCTCGCTGGGCGTCGCGCTGGTCACCCTGACCGGCCCGGTCACCGCCGCCTCATCGGCCCTGGCCGGCACGACCGCCCGCGGCCGGCCTGTCGGCCACCTTCCTGGGCGCCACGCTCGCCAGTCCCCGGGTGCCGGGCCGGCCCTCGGATCCGCCGATCGGCGTCCCGTTCCAGACCCTCTCCAGCGAACCCGGCGGCGCGATCCGCATCGACGGCAGCCCGGCTGCCTGACACCGACACTCGATGGCGACGGCTTCAACTACGCGGTCATCTCCCGCAGCACGCGCAGCGTCGAGAAGTCGGGGACGGTGTCTAACACTCAAGACGGGCTGGCGAAGCTGGCCAGCCTGGAAAAGGAGTATGCCGTAGCCGACGGCTACCTCATGGTCGTCAGCGGCACGGCAGGCGTGGCCGATGACCCGGTCCTGATCCGAGAGTTCACCGCCTTTGTGAAGACACTTGGCGGCACCTTGACAGTGGACAGTGAAACTCACGCTGTATCTTCGCCGTAAGCGGTTCTCCATCGTGGGCATCCCGGGAGGTGCCGAGGGCAGCGCGTGGATAGACATCCAGTTTAACCATTTTGCTCCGTCGGGATCGCCTGACAACGGCAACATCACTGGTTACCTGCAGGTCAACTCGGCCACTAATCGAGTACAACTACGTGAGCCCGGACCTGGTGACGTTCGATACGAGCGCCAGCCGCACCGACACGAGCAATGCCATGACGGTGCAGACCAAAGCGGGCACTGAGCGGTACGCAGCCAGCCTCCCGGCGGGATACACCGCCGGATTCCAGGTCGTGATCCTCGACAGCCTGACCCTGGAGATGCTCGCCGACAAGGTATTTCCCACCAACGGGCCTCAGTCGGCGGCGGATATCGCAGCGAAGCAGCAGCAGTTCGCGGTTCAGCTGAGGGTCGATGTCGGAGTTCGGCAGTCACAATTTGCCCTCCCGGGACCCCGAGCGGCAGGGATCCGCTGATCCTCGTGCAGAGCATCGGCCGCCCGAAAGGCCAGTCACCCGGCTGGGCGGCGGACCCCCGCACAGACGCGGGAGCAGCCAGCGTCATCAGCAGCCTCGGCGGCCAGCGGACCATCTTCACCAACCTGGACGGGAAATCGGACTACTCGCTGGCCGGGGGCCGGGGCCTAGGGCGCGCCGCGCTGGAGGCTAGCTCCGACGTCGGCCAGCCAGGCCCGATCACGGGCATGCTGGCCCGCGGTCACGACTACAGCTTCCAGCCGGTGACCGGCGGCCCCGTCGGCCGGGATCAATACCGAGCTCATCCAGATGACGTACGAAACTCCGGTGGCGTTCCCGCCGTTCACGGCACCGCCGCTCCAGGCGGCCGAGACCTATATCGGTGACACCTTGCGGCTGTGCCCATCCGGGACTGACGTCTGCGATATCCGGCCGCTGTATTACTCAAGTGGCAGCGAGCAACTGGGGTACTGACGCGGGCAGCCTGCGCGCCCTGAAGTACCCGTCCGGGACCACGGCGTTCACCGAGGCCCAGTACGAGGAAGTGCAAAAGCAGCTCGTTCAGGAGTTCGTCGAAGTCGCGCAGGTGCAGTCCTATTTCAAGGCGCTGCGGGCTCCGTTCGGCACGGCCCTGCAGAGCGGCCGGATCGACGTGAAGACCCTCGGCGACACCCTCGTATAGGCACTGCAGCCCCCGCCGGAAGACACGAAAGTCCCCCTCTTCCTGGGGATCCTCGCTAAGATCGCGTCGATCGGCGGCGCAGCCCCGCCGCCCTTCAACGCAATTGCGGCTGGCATTTCCGGAGCTCTCGGCGTAGCCTCGCTACTCGCCGGAGGCAAAGGTGACTCTAGCCTGGCCGATAATGTCAAAGTCCGGGCGGACGCCCTGACCGACCAGATGTACATCCGGCTCATCGACTCCGACGACAGCATCATCGGCATGGAGAAGCTGTTCCTCAGTGACTACGGAAAGCTCCGGGGCGTCTGGGCGAACCGGAACAAGGAAGGCTGGAAGATCGACAACAGCTCGGCCTCCCTCAACACCATCATCCTCTCGACCCGGCAGTGGTTCGCGGAGCAGCTTATACCGTACGCGTATAATTATGCCTTCCTCGGGTTTGGCTCGTCCGACGCGAATGGGATGGACTGCAACGGTCACAGCTTTTTCCCCTTCGCGAGCATGCCGCGCAATGCCCAGAAGCGGATCATTGGGTATTATAAATCTGACGGATCAGCAGAGATAACAAACCTCTACTTCTCCAGTTTTCCGAACATACTGATAACCGATACTCCACCAGGGAACGTCGCTGATCTGCTGTTCAATCCTTCATCGTCCGCGCGGGCAGGCCCGCTTGGGATAAACATCCTCGGCTTCGTCAACAGCCGCTACTTCGATACCACCTATGACGCGCTAAACGATGAGATTGCTTGTGCCATCAAGCCCGTTAAATAAGGACGAAGGAGCACGGAGCATGGCCGGGGTGCCCCGGCCATGCTCCAGCCCGGACAGCCTGGCCTCCGTGGGCTGAGCCAGACGGCGGTCGGCACCGGGAGACCGATGTCATCGCGGGGCGAGTGTCATCGCGGGGCGAGCTCGCCGTAGGAGTATGACGCCGTTACGCCGCCGTCCATCAGAAGGTCGCTGCCGGTGATGAACGCGCCATCGCGGCCCATGAGGAGCGCGCCAACTGCCCCGACCTCGTCCGGGGTTCCGCCGCGGCCGGCAGGCGAAAGCTCGATCATGCGGGGGTATCCCTCGCCGCGAGGACCGGTTAGCTCGTCCCGGGCCAGCGGAGTGAAGATGATGCCCGGGCTGATCGTGTTGATCCGGGCCCCGCGCCTGCCCCACCGGACGGCCTCGGCCATCACGCGCAGCGAATTACCGCCGCTTGGCCAGCTGGTAGGCGTGTCGCGGGTCGGTCACCAGGTCGGGCGCGAGCATGGGAAGCTTCAGCAAGTCGTCGGCCGGGGTGGTGGCCAGCGCGGCGTTCTGCTCCTCAGTGAGCGCGCCCAGCCGATGCCCGGACTGCGAGGCTATGACCACCCCGGATCCACCGCGAGCGATGACGTTCCCGAATTCCTCGAGCACGAGTGCGGTGCCGTACAAGTCGACGGCGAGGATGGTCGACGGCGAGACCTGGCTAGGTGGAGACGCCGGCGGCGTGGATGACGCCGGTGACGTCGCCGGAGCCGGTGGCCTTCTTGACGAGCGCGCTGACCGATTCGCGCGCGGAGACATCGACGGTTTCGGTGCTGACGTCGTATCCGGCGTCGCGCATTACCTCGGCCGCGGCGTCGGCGTTCTCGCGCCGCAGGTCGGCAGCACGACGTGCTTGCCGGCGGGCGATTGCCTGGCCGATTGATCCGGCTCCGATGACGACGGTGACTTCAGTCACGGGTTACTCCTCAGCGTTCGATCATCCGCATCTGCTCTTCGCTGTGGTGATCTCCGGCGGCGGGCGTGATGCTGGTCAGCTTGCCGATCTGGTCGGGGGTGAGCTGGATGTTGTCGGCCGCCGCGTTCTCCTGGACGCGGGCCGCCCGTTTCGTCCCCGGGATCGGAGCGATGTCGTCGCCCTGGGCCAGGACCCAGGCCAGGGCCACCTGGGCCGGGGTGGCACCGACCTCGGCGGCGATGGCCCTGACCTCGTCGACGGCGCGCAGGTTACGTTCGAAGTTGTCGCCGACGAAGCGAGGGTTGGTCTTGCGCGAGTCGGTGTCCGCGAAGTCGGCGGTAGACCGGATTTCTCCGGTGAGGAAGCCGCGGCCCAGCGGCGAGTAGGCCACCAGGCCGATGCCGAGCTCGCGGAGCACCGGCAGGACCCCGGGCTCGGGGTCCCGTGTCCACAGCGAGTACTCCGACTGAAGCGCGGTGACCGGGTGGACGGCATGGGCGCGGCGAATCGTCTCCGGTCCCGCCTCGGACAGGCCGATGTAACGGATCTTGCCTTCCGTGACCAGTTCCGCGAGGGCGCCCACGGTGTCTTCGATCGGGGTCTGCGGGTCGACCCGGTGCTGGTAATACAGATCGATGTAGTCGGTGCCGAGCCGGCGGAGCGAACCCTCGACCGCGGTGCGGATGTTCGGCGGACTGCTGTCCAGGTTCCAGGCGCCGCCGCCAGCATGGGAGACCAGGCCGAACTTCGTCGCCAGGACGACGCCCTCACGGCGGTCCTTGATGGCTTGCGCGACGAGTTCCTCGTTGGTGAACGGGCCGTAGATCTCGGCCGTGTCGATGAGGGTAATGCCGAGCTCAAGCGCCCGGTGGATGGTGCGGATGGACTCGGCGTTGTCGGTGCCCGCGCCGGTGTAGGCCGAAGACATCCCCATGGCCCCAAGACCGATGCGCCCGACGTCGAGCGTGCCCAGCTTGATGTGCTTCACAGTTCGCTTGCTCCTTCGTCTAGGCGGACAAGGCACGCGAAAGGGACTTCGTCCGCAGTGCGGTGGTCCTTGCCGCACCCCGCTGGATGCCTATCGCGCGGCGGCAACCACCAGGTAACCGGATCTGGCCCCGATGAGGCAGTGTCTGGTGTTCCAGGTAATGGCAGGGCCCCCCACATACGCCGGACTCCGCTTAGCCTGAAGACATGGACAGCCGAGCGCAGATCCGCGAGTTCCTCGCTTCCCGGCGCGCACGCATCACCCCTGAGCAGGCCGGACTTCCCGCCTACGGCGGAAACCGCCGGGTGGCAGGACTGCGGCGCGAAGAGGTGGCAATGCTCGCCGGAGTCAGCGTCGACTACTACGTCCGCATGGAACGCGGCAGCCTCGCCGGAGCCTCCGGGGCGGTCCTGGATGGCATCGCCCGCGCGCTCCAGCTAGACGACGCTGAGCGCGACCACCTGCTCGACCTCGCCCGCGCGTGCGAACCCAGCCCGGCGCGGCCAAGCCGGGGCCGGGAACCGGGTGTCTCAGCGAGCGTGCAGCAGGTCCTGGACGCTATCAGCGACGCGCCAGCCTGGGTTCGCAACGCCCGCCACGACATGCTCGCCGCCAACCGCCTGGCCCGGGCCCTTTACGCCCCGATGCTGACCGACCCGCACCGGCCGGCCAACAGTGCCCGTTTCATCTACCTGAACCCGGCCTCACGCGAGTTCTTCGCCGATTGGGACCGGACCGCCGACGACATCGCCGCCATGCTGCGGCTGAAGGCCGGCCGCAATCCCTACGACAAGAAACTCGTCGAGCTCATCGGTGAGCTGTCCACCCGGAGCGAAGACTTCCGCGCCCGCTGGGCCGCGCACAACGTACGCTTCCACCGGACCGGGCGCAAGAAACTGATTCACCCGGTGGTCGGCGATCTCGACCTCGACTTCGAGGCCATGGAACTGCCCTCACGGCCGGGTCTGACCTTGCTTGTCTACACCGCCCCGAAAGACAGCCTGACCGCCGACAGCCTCGCGCTTCTCGCCAGCTGGGCCGCTACCGCCGACCACGCCAGCGAGCTGGCCGGCAGCGAGAAGCCCGGCTAGAGCCCGCCCGGCGCGCTCGGCCAGGCCGGCGGCGTGACCGATTCCGCCGCGCAGGCCTGTCGCCTGGTCCGCCGCGCACTTCGCGCACGTCAACCCGAAGGGGAGCCTGACCATGACCAGCACCTCTGACCAGTCCGCCGGGCGTGTCGCCGTCATCACCGGCGCTTCCTCCGGAATCGGTGCAGCCACCGCGCGCGCCCTGGCGGCCAGCGGCTTCCGGCTCGCCCTCCTCGCACGCCGCGCCGACCGGATCGAGGCGCTGGCCAAGGATCTGGGACGGCGCCATTGCCATCCAGGCCGACGTCACCGATTACGACTCCCTCGCCGCGGCGGCCGATCGCGTCAAGGCCGAGCTGGGCGGTACCGACGTTCTAGTCAACAACGCCGGCGTCATGCTGCTCGGCCCGTTCACGCCCGACAGTCACGCTGACCACCGCCGCATGATCGAGGCGAACCTGCTCGGAGCCATGAACGTCACCGAGGTATTCCTCGAGCAGCTCCGGGACGGCGGCGGCGACCTGGTCAACTTGTCCTCGGTGGCGGGCCGCACGGCCCGCCCCGGTAACGCCGTCTACGCCGCGACGAAGTGGGGCCTCAACGGATGGTCGGAATCCCTGCGCCAGGAACTGCAGCCCGATGTCCGCGTCATGGTCATCGAGCCCGGCGCCGTCGCGACCGAGCTGACCGACCACATCAGCCACCCCGGGGCCAGGAAGGCCGCTGAGCAGATGTACGAGCAGCTGGCCATCACGGCTGCGGACATCGCCGAGGTCATCGCCTTCGCCGTGACCCGTACGCGTCGCATGACGCTCAACGAGATCCTCGTCAGGCCAACCGCTCAGCCATAAACCCGGCCAGCTCCGAGCGGACGGCAGCCCACCGGCAGGCCGCCGGCAGGCCGGTCACGCCCGTCGCGATGGCGCCGTTCATGGTCGGCTGGCGGCCCAGCGGGCCAGCAGGTCGGCCTCGCGGTCGGGGGTGAGGCCGACGCCGTCGGGCTTGGGGGTGGGGGCGGCCTGCTCGGCGGCGTGGATCTCGGTGACGCTGTCGCCCAGCGGGCGCGGGGTCAGCCCGGCGGCGTGGGCCCGGGCTGGGTCGCCGGCGTTGATGTCGCTTTCGGTGTCGGCGGCGGGCCACAGCGGCAGGCTCTCGTCGTCGGCGCCCTGGGCCTTGAGGAAGTCGCTGTCGACCCAGGTCAGCGTGGTGCCGGGCGGGGCGACGGCGGCGGCGATGGTGTCCAGGAGCTGGCCGAACCCGAACGGCGGCGGCGGGCTGACGGCGTGGAAGGCCCCGGCGGTGTGCCGCTCGAGCAGGCTGACGGTCCAGGTGGCCAGGTCGCGGGCGTCGATGACCTGGATCGGGTCGGCCGGGTCACCGGGCGCCAGCACCTGGCCGCCGCGCGCCAGGCGCTCCACCCACCACGTGAAGCGATAACTCTTGTCGTAGGGCCCGATCACGTAGGTGGGCCGGACGACCGTGGTGCCCGGCCCGAACAGCTCGGCCGCGGTCCGCTCGCAGGCCACCTTGAGCCCGCCGTAGGTGTCGAACGTGATCTCCTCGGTGTCCGGGTCGGCCAGCTCGGCCAGCGGGGCATCCTCGGTGAAGCCCCGGGCCACGGGCGTCCGGTACACCGACGCCGAGGAGATGAACAGGTACTGCCCGCCGCGTCCGTCCAGCTCGGCGGCCAGCGACCTGACCTGGCGCGGCAGGTAGGCGCTGACGTCGACCGTGGCGTCCCACTCGCCCTGGCCGAGGGCGGCCAGGCTCTGGTTGCGGTCGCCGGTCAGGTGGGTGGCCTCGGGGAACAGCGCGGCCCCGGTCTGGCCCCGGTGGAACAAGGTCACCTGGTGGCCGCCGTCTATCGCGGCCCGGGCGATGTGCCGGCCCACGAACGCCGTGCCGCCCATGATCAGAATGCGCATGAGGCTGACGGTAGCCCATCGGGCGCCGGCGTCCGCGGGCTGCGTCACACTGCACGCGGGCATGGATCCCCCGAGGCCGTCCAGATCTGCGCGCGTCGAGGCCACCGGTGGCCGGCCTGCGGGAGGCCAAGGCCGCGTGCGAGGCGCTGGCCAGGGGCGGCCTGCCCTAAGGCCCGGGTGCTGGCCCTAGCCGATCAGGCGCCGGTCGCTGCCGCCGCCCAGGTCGGCGATCCAGGACTCGGTGACCTTGAGGTCGGTGCGGGTCTCGGCGACCAGCTCACGGCGGTCCTTGCCCTTGATGGCCAGCTGGCGCGGCGTCTCGCCGGCGGTCAGCCGCAGGGCCAGGGCCGGGCACATGTCCACGGCCTGCCGGGCCTCGCGCTCCAGCCACGGCGGCACGGGCATGTCCAGCGGCACCGGGTAGCCCTGGCGGTCGAGCTGCACCAGCTCGGGCACCAGGTGCGCGCACAGGCCGTGGCCGCGGCAGCGGGTCCAGTCGATGGACAGCCGGTGCTCGGTCGGGCCGGCCGGCATGGGCAGGATCCCGCGTACGGGCCTGCCGCAGGTGCCGCGGAACAGGTGCGCGGTGAGGTCCTCGGTGAGCACGTCGAGCGCGGACAGCACGAACCGGAACACGCCGTCGGGGTGCGAGCACGCCCCCCGGCCGCGCACGGCGGCGGCGGCCCGGCGGGCGGTGTCGAGGGCGTCGAGCCCGCCGGAGCCGTCGGCCACGGCGGCCAGCGAGCGGGCGATGCCGGGCAGGCCGAGCTTGCACGGGCCGCACTGGCCCGACGACTCGCCGGCCAGGAAGCTGGCCACCTTGGCCACCTCGCCCATGGCGCAGGTGCCAGAGCCGAGCGGCAGGATGATCCCGGCGCCCAGCGTGCCGCCGGCGGCGGTCATGCCGGCCCGGCTGACCGGCACTTCGTACGCGGTCTCGGTGGGCAGCCACATGCCGTGGTAGCCGCCGACCAGCACGCCATCCTCAGGCGTGGCGCCGCACAGGTCGAGCACCTCACCGAGCGGCAGGCCGGTGGGCACCTCGACCACGGCGGGCCGGGACACGGAGCCGCCGACCGACAGCAGCACGGTGCCGGGCTCCTCCGGGGTGCCGGTGGAGGCGAAGGCCTCGGGGCCGAGCGTGGCCAGCAGGGCGATCTGCGCGAACGTCTCGGCATTGGACAGCAGCGTCGGGCGGTTGTCGACGCCGCTCTCGCTGGCCCGGGTCTTGCGGCCGCTGGGCAGCGCGGTCCGGCCGTTGATGGCGTTGACCAGCGAGCTGCTCTCGCCCGAGACGAACCGGTCGGGCACCTGCACGACGATCAGCATCTTGCGCAGGTCAGGCTCGGTGTTGACCAGCGAGGTGACCCACCGGGCCATCTCGTGATCGGAGACGCCGATGACGATCTCCTTGGACCGCAGCGCCCACGCTACGACCAGGGCGCCGCCCAGCACGAGGTAGGGCGACTTGCGCAGCAGCGCCTTGTCCTTGAAGCTGCCGGGCTCGCCCTCGGTGGCGTTGATCACGACTACGCACTGCCGCTTGCGGGCCCGCGCCGAGGCCACGGTGGCCTGGAGCTTGCGGGCGACGGGGAAGGCGGCGCCGCCGCGGCCGCGCAGGTCCACCTGCTGGGCCATGGCGATGAGCTGGTCGGCGGTGAGCCGGGGCAGCTTGCCGAAGATCGCCTGATAGGCGTTGAGGTCGATGTGCTGCACTCGGTCGAGGCCAGCGAACATCCGCGCCTGCCCGATGGACAGGGTCTGCGGCGCTGGCGGCGCGGGGGTCACTGGGTCCCGCCGCGCGATGGCATCCACTCGCCGGGCGGCGTCCACTCGCCTGGTGCTGACCAGTCACCAGGGGTGGCGTCATCCGGCGTGGTCCAGCCCTCGGGGTTGGACCAGTCACTTGGCGCGGTCCAGCCGCGCGGGGTGGTGGTTTCGCCCGGTGTGGCCCAGTCACCGGGCGTGGTTCGCTGTCGGGGTGCGGACCAGTCCGGTGGTGGCGGCTGCCCGCCCAGGCCGGATCCGGCGGCCGGCGCGCCCCAGTCCCGTGGCACGGTCCGGTGGCCAGGGGCGCCCGGCGGACCGGGCCAGTCACGCGGCCCGCCGCCTGGCATTCCGCCGGGAATACCGCCGGGAATACCGCCGCCTGGAATACTGCCGCCGGGCACACCGCCGCCGGGCACGGCACGATCGGCCGGCGGGAACGGAGGGCCAGGCGGAGCAGGCCAGTCACGGGGGGCGTTGAGGCCGGGCGAAGCGGCCCAGCCCGGTGCGGACGGCGGTTCGTAGGACGCCGCCGCCGGCTGCGACGGGGAGGGCGGGTCGTAGGGCGACGCGGACGGATCGTAGGCAGCGCCCCAGCCGGGGGAGTCGTGGGCGCCGGACCAGTCCTGCGGCGCGGCCGGAGCCTCGTAGGCGGGCGCGGGGGTGCCATAGGCGGGCGCGGGGGTGTCATAAGCGGGCGCGGCCCAGCCCGGCGAAGTGGGCGGGCCGCTGGCGTCGGCCTGGCCGGCCCAGGAAGGGGAAGACGACGCCAGCCAGCGCCTGCGGCGCGTCGGCCGATTCCCGCCAGCTCGGGGTCACCGGCGGCCTGACCGGAGCGGCCGCGGGCACCTCGGACATGATCTGGGTCGCGCTGGCCTGGCCTGGCCAGCCCGAAGAGCCGGCGGGCAGGGCGATCGGCTGTGACATGGCCGGGCTGACCGGCGCCATGCTGACGCGGCTGCCGGGTATCACGCCCTCGGCAGGCGCGCTGAGCCGGTCGGTCACTGGGTGGGAGATCTTCTCCTCCTCGCTGCGGATGGTCGCGGCGAACCGGACCGCCAGCGCCAGCAGCACCAGGGCCACGCAGGCCCCGTAGCTCCAGTCCACGTAGGGGTGAGCGGTCCGGCCGCCCAGCAGGCCGTGGATGATCGACAGCGGCCAGGCCAGGTAGGCGACGGTGTGGATGGCCCGCCAGGCCCACGGCAGCTTCCCGGCGAACTTGCCGCGCAGGTAGCCGGTGATGATGATCAGGACGGTCAGGTCAAAGGCGATCGTCCCGAGGCCCGTGTACAGGGTGCGGAAGTGGGCGTGGAACGGGACGACCGCGTCGATGATGTCCACCCGGCGCGCGGTGATCTCCAGCACGATGTGTGCCACCAGGGCGGTCAGCGCGGCCAGCGACACCCCGCGGTGCAGCGCCTGGGCCACGACCCGGCTGGCCGGCCGCATCACGATGCGGTCGGTGGCCACCAGGCCCACGCCTACCGCGGTGGTCAGCCCGATGAGGGCGAACACGCCCATGAACTTGAGCAGGAAGACGTGCACGCCGCCCACGATGGACCGGCCATGGCTGGTGTGCTCGGCCGCGATCACGCCGGCGATTACGACCGCCGCCAGCACGAGCGCGACGATCAGCCAGCGTCGCGGAGACCGCTGGCCCGGGACCGGATTCGGCGGGCGGTACCCGCTGGTCCGGTTTGTCATTCACGCCTCCTGGGGGAAAGTCACGTGAAGTAACCCGGGCCGTGGTCAGCAGCCCTGGCACTCTTCCGTGCCTGTCTGGTGTTCGTTTTTCAAGATCCCCCAGGTGCGTTCGCATCGTATCGCCGCCCATCACGAGTCCGCAGCGAATCCGCATAGTATCGGAAACAGTGTGACGTTTGCCCAGTTCAGGGGTAGCATGAGCGCTGCGATATAGAGTTCATCTGCAGCCTTTGCCCGGGGTCTCAGTCGTGCTGGCTGAGAAACTTACGAACGTGTGACATATATGCATTCCGCTCTTCCCAGAATGGCATGTGCGAGCTCTCATCCAGGATGACCTGCTCGGCCTGTCGCAGGCCCGAGACCAGAGCCTGCTGGACCCCCGGGGTGGCCTCGTCGTAACGGCCGGAGATCACCAGAGCGGGCACGCTGATCCGGTCCAGCCGGCCTGCCGCCGACCAGTCCGCGAACGACCCGATCACGTGGAACTCGGACGGGCCGTTGGTGGTGTGGTAGACGGTCGGGTTGGTGTCCATCAGCTCGAAGGAGCGCAGCACCTCGGCCGGCCACTCGTCGAGTCGGCAGACGTGCCGGGCGTAGAACACGTCGCACGCCTCGGCGTACTCCGGGTTGCTGGTTGTCCCGGCCTCCTCGTGCCGGCGCAGCGTGGCCTCGACCTCGGGCGGCAGGTCGGCCCGGAGCTTGTTGGCCTCCACGGCGAAATGGCCGAACGCGGCCGCGGTATTGGACAGCACCACCGAGCGCAGCCCGGCGGGCTGGGTGATGGCGTGCTCCTGGGCGAGCATGCCGCCCCAGGACTGGCCGAGCACGTGGTAGCGGTCGCCGATGCCCAGCTGCCTGATCAGGTTGTCTAGCTCGCGTACGAACAGATCGACGGTGTAGTAATCCGCGCCGCGGTCGGGGAAGTGGGTGGAGTTCCCGTTGCCGGTCTGGTCGTAGAAGATCACCGTGCGGCCGTCGTCGGCCAGGTCAGCCATGGACAGCAGGTAGTCGTGGCTGGCTCCCGGCCCGCCATGCAGCGTGACCAGCGGCGCGGGCCCGATCCCGGACCGGGCCGCGTCCAGGTCGCCGACCGCCAGGTACCAGGTCTGGTGGCCGTCGAAGTCCGCACGTCCCTCGTGCACAGGCATCGTCATCTTCTCAGCTTGGCAAAGTAATCCGGATGATGTGGCTGAATCCGGGCATTGGGCCAGGTCCGCGCGCCACTATAGTTCGGTCATCTACCCGCACCCGCAGGCCGGAGAGGGATGCCATGCCTCAGCAGACAGTGGTCGACCGCGCCCTCGGCGTGGCTCGCCTCGACTTCGCCCCGGCGCACCGCCAGCCCTCGGCCCTGCGGGTCATCGGGGCCACGGTGGCGGCCCTGGCCGGGTCGCTGGGCGCGGACGCGCTGCTGGTGCTGCTCGGGACCGCGGTGTTCCCGTCCACCAGGGGCTACGTGCACTTCGCGTTCGCGGATTACGCCAAGCTGACGGTCATCGGCGTGCTCATCGCCTGCGCCGGGTGGCCGGTGGTGACCCGGGTCAGCTCGGCGCCGCAGTGGCTGTTCATGCGCCTGGCCATCCTCACCACGGTGGTGCTCTACCTGCCCGACCTGTACCTGCTGATGCTCGGCGACCCGGTCAGGGCAGTGCTGGTGCTCATGGTGATGCACCTGGCCATCGCCGTCGTGACCTACAACGCCCTGGTCCGGCTGGCTCCGGCCCAGCCCGACCCGGCCGGGCCGCGGCGCGGCTCGCACCGGCACACCGGGCCGGCCGCCTGACCGGACGCGGCCACCGGAGAGGTCGGCTCGTTCAAGCTGACCGGCAGACGGGTATTCCGGATGGCGCCGTCGCGGCATCATTTCGAGCCGGCGGGCTGGGCCGAGACGACAATCGTGGTCCGGCTCTGGCTCATCGCCGGGCTATTCGTGCCTCTCGGGCTGGGCCTGTTCTACCTCGAATGACTGCCGGGCTAGCGGCCCCGTTAACATTCCGGAAAAATCCCGGCCAGCTCTTTGCTGCGCCGGGCGGCCGGTCAATGCTGTTCGGGCAGGAGCCTTACCCACGTCCCCCGAGTTGCGGAGGCCGGCGACCGATGCCACGACGCGCGCTGCCCCAGAGCCTGATCCGATCCAGCCTGATCCTCGCCGCGGCGGCGCTCACGGTGGCCGGGACCGCGGCCGCCGCCGGGGCCGCTTCCGCCGCCCCGGCCGCCGCGGCCGCCCCGCAGGCCCGCCACCAGGCGGCCGCCGCGCACCACGCCGTGATCAGGCCCGCGACCCGGCGGGCGGGCGAGCCGGACTTCGGGCCGGACGTCTACGTGTTCACGCCGAGCATGCCGCAGAGCCAGATCCAGGCCACCGTCAACGCCATCGCCAGCCAGCAGATCTCCAACCAGTTCGGCACCCAGCGCTACGCGCTGCTGTTCGAGCCCGGCACCTACGGCAGCGCCGCCGATCCGCTGACCTTCCAGGTGGGCTACTACACCGAGGTAGCCGGCCTGGGGCAGTCGCCGGGCGACGTCACCGTCAACGGCACCATCGACGTCTACAACCAATGCTTCGCCGCGAACAACTGCATCGCGCTGGACAACTTCTGGCGCTCGCTGTCCAACCTGACGATCAACGTCACCGGCCAGTCCGGCTGCCAGAGCGGCACCGACTTCTGGGCCGTGAGCCAGGCCGCGCCGATGCGCCGGGTCGCCATCACCGGCGGCAGTCTGTCGCTGATGGACTACTGCAACGGCTCGCCCGACTTCGCCAGCGGCGGGTTCATCGCCGACTCGGCCTTCTCCGGCGGCACGGTGGTCAGCGGCTCGCAGCAGCAGTTCGTGGTCCGCAACAGCGACCTGGATGGCTGGAGCAACGGGGTCTGGAATCAGGTCTTCTCCGGGGACACCGGCGCGCCGGCCCAGGCCTTCGGGGTGACCGGCGGGGCCGGCCCCTACACCACCCTGGCCACCAGCCCGGTGACCGAGGAGGAGCCGTTCCTGCAGACCGACGCGGCCGGGAACTACAGCGTGTTCGTGCCCGCCGTGCAGGACAACTCCTCCGGCACCACCTGGTCAGCCACGACCAGCACGCCAGGCCGGGCCATCCCGATCGGCCGGTTCTTCATCGCCTCGCCTAGCACTCCGGTGGCGGCGATCAACCTGGCGCTGGCCAGCGGCCAGAACCTCATCCTCGGCCCCGGCGTCTACAGCCTGGCCCGGCCGATCGAGGTCACCCGGCCGGACACCGTCGTGCTGGGCCTGGGCTTCCCGACGCTGGTCCCGCAGCACGGCACCGCGGCGATGCAGGTGGCCAGCGTGCCCGGCGTGAAGCTGTCCGGCCTGATCATCGACGCTGGCCCGGTGAACTCGCGGGTGCTGCTCCAGGTGGGCGGCCGCGGCGGCTCGTTCAGCGGCCGCGCCGCCGACCCGACGCTGGTCCAGGACGTGTTCTTCCGGATCGGCGGCGCGACGGCGGGCCGGGCCACCGACAGCCTCGTGGTCGACAGCTCGCACGTGATCCTGGATGACATCTGGGCCTGGCGGGCCGACCACGGCGCCGGCGTGGGCTGGACCGATAACACCGCCGACACCGGCCTGCGGGTCAACGGCGACTACGTGACCGCCTACGGCCTGTTCGTCGAGCACTACCAGAAGTACCAGGTCGTCTGGAACGGGCAGCACGGCACCGACATCTTCTACCAGAACGAGATGCCCTACGACCCGCCCAGCCAGGCCGCGTGGATGGCCCGGCCGGACCAGGACGGCTACCCGGCGTTCCTGGTCACCCGGCACGTGGCCAGCTTCCAGGGCTACGGCCTGGGCAGCTACAGCTTCTTCGACCTGGGCCTGCCGATCGAGTCGAGCACCGCGTTCGAGGTGCCCCAGACCCCCGGCGTGCAGCTGCACGACCTGCTGACCAGGTTCCTCAACGGCTCGGGCGGTATCGAGAACGTCGTGAACTCCACCGGCGCGGCCGTCGACTCGGCCAACCCGGGCCCCACCGACGTGATCAGCTACCCCTAGTCGGCCACCTACGGCCCGACCCAGGAGCGGCATGGCCGAAGATGGGGCATGGACGTCGGCAACATTGCTGAGCTGAACACCTTCCTCCTCCTCGATGCCATCCGGTCCCGCGGCGAGGCCACCCGGCGCCAGCTCGGCCGGGAGCTGGGGCTGTCGGACGCCTCGGTCAGCCGCATAGTCAAGCGGCTGCTGGCCACCGGCATCATCGAGGAACTGCCGGGGGAGGGCGCGGTGCGCGGCCGCACGCCGTCGATCCTGCGCTTCATCGGCCCGGCCGGCGGCGTGATCGCGGTGGACCTGGGCGGCACGCGCTGCCACGGCGCGCTGGCCGACCTGGCCGGCGGCACGCTGGCGACGGACTTCCGCGAGCCCAGCGGCGACCACCCCGCCCGCGACGAGCAGAGCCGTCATGAGCAGGGCCGTCATGAGCAGAGCCGTGACGAGCAGGGCCGTGACCAGCCGGGCGGGGACGCGGCGGGCACCCTGCTGAGCTGCATCGAGGCGCTCAAGGCCGCGGCCGGGGACCTGGGTATCCCGGTGCGCGCGGTGGTGGTCGGCATCCCGGCGCTCATCGACCCGGTCAGCCAGCTCGCGGTGGCGGGCCCGAATGTGCACTGGCAGGGCTTTGACCTGCTCGGCGTGCTGCGCGAGCGGCTGTCGGAGCCGTTCGAGGTCGACAACGACGTGAACCTGGCCGCGCTGGGCCAGGCCTGGCGCGGCCAGGGCCGCGGCATCCACTCGTTCGTCACCATGTCGCTGGGCACCGGGATCGGCGGCGCGGTGGTCATCGACGGCCACCTGGTGCGCGGCTCGCACAACGCGGCCGGCGAGGTGGGCTACCTCCCGTTCTGGCGGTGGCCGGCCCCCGGCCAGCCGCCGGGCCCGGACCGCCAGGGCTTCGAGGACGTCGCCTCCGGGCCCGCCCTCCGGGCCAGGGCCGCCGAGCTGCTCGCCGAGAATCAGGACGGAGGCGGCCCGGACGGGCCGGGCGCCAGCCTCGCGGACGGGTTCGACGTGGCCGACGTGTTCGCGGCCGCCGCCCGCGGCGACCGGCTGGGCGGCCAGGTGGTGGCCGAGCTGACCGGCCACGTGGCCGCCGCCATCACCGGCATCACCGCGCTGGTGGACCCGGAGCGGGTCATCTTGGACGGAGCCATCGGCCGGGCCCTGGAGCCCTGGCTGCCCGCGCTGCGCGAGGCCGTCGCGACGCAGGTGTTCCAGCCGCCGGACATCGTGGTCTCCGGCCTCGGTCAGGACGCCGCCGTCACCGGCGCTATCGCCCGTGCGCTGGCCCTGGTCTCCGAGCTCGACGAGCCGGCCCAGCTCACCCGCCACGTCAGGCGCCGCCCCGGCGTCCCCGCCCACCGCCCCTGACCGCACCAGCCCGCCGTTTTTGACATTGTCCGCGCCATCCTTCACGGACCTGAGAAGCCCAGCAGCAACACCAGAAACACCAGCCCCGCAGACCGCTCAGCGCCGTCCGCGGAAGTCAGGGCCAGCGTCATGGCTGGCCCTCTGGTGACGCTGTAGCAGCACCAGAGGGCCAGCCATGTCGTTGGGCGGCGGCCGGGCCAGTGCCCCATGTGGCGCATGGCCCCGTCCAGTCCCGCCAGTCCCGCCAGCCGGCGAGGTGCCGCGCCGGGTGCCTGCCCGGCCTGTTGGCGGCGCTCGGGATCGGGGCCCCGCCGGCACCGCGCCGTCCCGCGTCGGCACCGCGCCGTCCCGCGCCGGCACCGCGCCGTCCCGCGCCGGTGTGTCGCGCCGTCCCGCGCCGTCCCGCGCCGGTGTCGCGCCGTCCCGCGCCGTCCCGCGCCGGTGTCGCGCCGTCCCGCGCCGTCCCGCGCCGTCCCGCGCCGGTGTCGCGCCGTCCTGCGCCGGTGTCGCGCCGTCCTGCGCCGGTGTCGCGCCGTCCTGCGCCGGCACCGCGCCGTCCCGCGTCGGCACCGGACCGGGACCGCGTCCGCACCGGGCCGGTCCCGCGTGCACCGTCCGTCACGGAGGTCCCGGCAGCACCCGGACATCGCATGAAAAGGCAATCCATTCCTCCCTATTGCCCTCCGGAAGCGCAAAAGTTAGAGTCCGGGCAGGCGAGTTTGTTTCAGCCTGAAAATAATTCCGGTGTCCGGGAGGCGCGTTGAAGACTCAGCCAGGGATCCGAGGCCTCGCGTTCGGACTGGCCGGCCTGTCCGCACTGGTGCTCGCTTCGGGCGGCAGCGTGGCGATGGCCCAGGTCAGCGGCCCCTCAGCGCATCAGGTGCCCGCCATCAGCACCGCCCCGCACGCCGCACGCGCCCCCGCCGCCCCAGGCGCCCCCGCCGCCCCGGCCCGCTCCGCCAGCGACGCGACGATCAGCGGCGGCTGGAAGGTGCAGAGCAGCGCCGCGACCACCGACTGGACCAGCGGCAACGGCGCGACTCAGGGCGGCGCCGCCATTTCCGCGCCCGGCTTCTCCACCGCGGGCTGGCTCCCGGTCGCGGCTGACGACGCCGGCGCCGTCGGCACCGAGGTCGAGGCCCTGCTCCAGAACGGCCTGTGCCCGCTGGACCAGAGCCTCCAGCCGGTCAACCAGAGCGCCGACAGCACCAGCAGCGTCTTCTACTCCAACAACATGCAGCAGTGCTTCGGCCCGCCGCAGACCAAGGAGGGCGCGGACACCAACCCGCTGTTCAACGTGCCCTGGTGGTTCCGCACCGACTTCACCCCCAGCTTGCGGCCCGGCCAGGACGCCAAGCTGGTCATCAACGGCGTGATGGGCCAGGCCGACGTCTGGGTCAACGGCACCGAGGTGGCCACGCAGGCCACCGTCGAGGGCGACTACACCAGCTACACCTTCGACGTCACCAACCTGCTCCGCAGTGCCGCAAACACCAGCGGCACCAACACCCTGGCCCTGGAGCTCTTCCCCAACAACCCGAGCTCCATGTTCACGCTGGACGACGTCGACTGGAGCCAGATCCCGCCGGACAACAACACCGGCATCCAGTTCCCGGTGCAGCTGCACGTCTCGGACGCGCTGGGCGTCAGCAACGTGTACGCGACGCAGAACGACGCCGCGGACATGAGCACCGCGGCGCTGACCGTGCACGCCGACGTGGCCAACAACACCGGCTCCCAGCAGACCGGCCTGGTAACGGCGCAGGTCTCTCCGCCCGGCGGCGGCAACCCCGTCCAGGTCAGCCAGCCCGTCACTCTCCCCGCGGGCGCGACAAGCACGGTCACCTTCACCCCGCCGCTCCGACCCGCCAGCTCACCCTGCGCCACCCGCAGCTGTGGTGGCCCTACCAGATGGGCGGCCAGCCGCTGTACCGGCTGCGCGCGTGGGTGTCGGCGCACGGCCAGGTCTCCGACGTGTCCCGCTCGGTGCTGGTCGGCATCCGCTCGGTGTCCACCTACCTGACCGCGCCGTCGGCCGAGGCGCCCGACGGGGTCCGGGTCTTCGAGGTCAACGGCGTGCCGTTCGACTTCCGCGGCGGCGGCTGGTCGGAGAACCTGTTCCTGCACTACTCGGCGTCCGACCTGGCCAACCAGATCTCCATGATCAAGAGCATGGGCCTGGACGGGATCAGGACCGAGGGCAAGGAGATGCCGCAGAACTTCTACGACCAGATGGACCGGGCCGGCATCCTGATCGACGCGGGCTTCCAGTGCTGCGACAAGTGGCAGCCCTCGGGCAGCGGCCGGGGCGTCACCGCGCAGGAGTTCCACGTCATGTACCTGTCCTCGCTGACCATCGGCCAGCAGCTGCGCGACCACCCGAGCGTGATCAACTTCAGCTGGAGCGACAACCCGCCGATCAAGGAGCAGGAGGTCGCCTCGACCGAGGGCTTCGACCAGTCCGGGTTCACCGACCCGAACATCTCCTCGGCCGAGTACAACACCAGCGCCATCCTCGGCCCGTCGGGCGAGAAGGAGGGCCCCTACGACTGGGTCCCGCCGGACTACTGGTACGACACCACGCACTCCAGCAACAACGCCAACGACGACGACAGCACGCTGACCAACGTGGGCGGCTCGTTCGGGTTCGACAGCGAGCAGGGCTCGGGCGACACCGTGCCCACCATGGATTCCATCCAGCGGTTCCTGTCGCCCGCTGACCAGGCCACGCTGTGGCAGCAGCCGGACGCGCACCAGTACCACACCAACTACGAGTCGACCGGCGGGCAGCACTCCGGCTACTCGTTCGGCACGCTGGACAACCTGGACACCGCGATCGCGCACCGCTACGGCCAGTGGAACAGCCTGGCCCAGTACGTGCAGGAAGCCCAGGTGCAGAACTACGAGGACACCCGGGCCCAGTTCGAGGCCTACCTCGACCACTGGAACAACTACCCGACCCCGTCCACCGGCACGGTCTACTGGCAGCTCAACAAGGGCTGGCCGACCATGCTGTGGGACCTGTACAACTACGACTACGACGAGGCGGGCGCCTACTTCGGGGCCAAGAAGGCCAACGAGGACCTGCACGTGCTGTACGCCTACGACACCGGCACGGTCACCATCGACAACCTGACCGGGGTCAGCCAGCCCGGACTGTCGGTCCAGTCGCGGGTCTACGACCTCAGCGGCCAGGTGCTCGACAGCCAGACCGCGAACGGGCTGTCGCTGGCGCCGCAGGGCGTGCAGAACTCGGTGCTCACCCCGCAGGTGCCCGCGGCCACCACCCCGCCGGCGCCGGCCAAGGCCTACTTCGTCGAGCTGACCCTGCGCCAGCACGGCGTCGTGGTGGACCGCAACGTGTACTGGATGTCCACCCAGCACGACGTGATCGACTGGGACACCACCGAGGGCAACCCGCAGGCCAACAACGGCGCGCCGCTCAGCCAGTACGCCGACATGACCGCCCTGCAGAACCTGCCCTCGGAGCCGGTCCAGGTGGCCGCGGCCACCTCGCCAGGACCCGGCGGCAAGCTGGTCACCAGCGTCACGCTCACCAACCCGTCCGCCAGCAAGGCCGTGGCCTTCTTCCTGCGGGCCGACGTGCGGCGCGGGACGGCGGCCGGCACCGCGCTGCCCGGCGACAACGAGGTCCTGCCGGTCAGCTGGAGCGACAACGACGTCACCCTGTGGCCGGGCCAGTCCCAGACCCTGACCGCGACCTACGCCGCCTCGGGCCTCAGCGGCGCGACGCCGGTGGTCAGCGTCTACGGCTGGAACACGCCCAGCGCGGTGTTCGCCGCACCGCGGTCCGGCCCGGCCAGGGCGGCCGTCAGCCGGGCGCAGCACACCAGGGGCATCAGTTACCTCGGAATCGCCAACGGCACTCCGCAGCACACCGGGATCGCCCGGGCGGGCAGCGGGGCTGCTTCCCAGGTAGCCGCGGCCAGGTTCACCACGTCGAAGGCGACGGTCGCAGGCGGCCCGGCCCGCCGGGCCGCCGGACCCCAATGGTCGGTCACCTCGGTCGCGAACTCGCCGGGCACCACGCCGTCGACCAGCTTCACCCAGGGCGACAACACCGACACCTACACGCTCAAGGTGACCAACACCGGCCACGCCGCCACCGACGGGACCACGCCGGTGACGCTGACCGACGTGGTCGACCCCAACATCAGCATGGTCTCGATCAGCGGGTCCGGCTGGACCTGCGACACCTCCAACGACCCGACCGAGGTGTGCACCGAGACCGGCGGCCCGGGCGGCGGCCCGGCCGTGCTCCAGCCCGGCCAGTCCTACCCGCCGGTCACGCTGACGGTCAGCGTGCCGCAGACGGCCGGGTACGGCACCCAGGACTCCACGTCCGGGCTGCACGTGACCAACGCGGTCACGGTCACCGGCGGGGCCAGCTCCGGCCCGTCCACGTCCATCGCCAGCGAGACGCCCATCACCGGCCCGCCGGACCTGACCGCGGACAACGCCGTGGCCAGCGCGTTCCGCCAGGGCGACAGCGGCGACCGGTACCAGATCACCGTGCTCAACCAGGGCGCCGGGCCGACCAGCGGCAGCTCGTCCGCGCCCGTCACCGCCACGATCACGGCCCTGCCGGCCGGCGTCAGCGTGCAGGCGCTGTACGGCAGCGGCTGGACCTGCAGCACGGCCGCCATCACCAGCCCGGTGACCGAGCCGGCCAACACCTGCTACCGCAGCGACGTGCTGGCCGGGGAGAACGGCGAGGAGCCGCCGATCACCGTGGTGGCCAGCGTGGCCAGTAACGCCGCCGCCTCGGGCAACGAGACGGTCCAGGTGTCGGGCGGCGGCGACGCGGTGTCGCCGGCCAACGTGTCCGCCGCGACCACCATCGCGCCGGCCGCCGACCTGAACGTGGCCAGCAGTCACTCGGGCAGCTTCGCCCAGGGCGACAGCGCGGACACCTACAGCCTGACCGTGTCCAACGTGACCGGCCCGAACTCCACGGCCGGCGGTCCCTCGCTGGGCCTGGTCTGGCTGACCGACAGCCTGCCCTGGGGGCTGACCGCGACCGGCATGTCCGGCCCCGGCTGGACCTGCGACGTGGCCTCGCTGAGCTGCTACCGCAGCGACACGCTGGCCGCCGGGTCGGCCTACCCGCCGGTCACGCTGACCGTGTCGGTGGCCGCCAACGCGCCGGCGTCGGTGACCAACGGCGTCACGGTGCTCGGCGGCGGCATGACCTCGGGCGCGAACTCCTCCACCGCCAGTGGCGGGCAGAGCGCCACCGACCCGACCACGATCACCCAGTCCGGCCCCGCGGGCACCCCGCCGGTGCCGCCAGGCCCGCCGGCGCTGTCGGTGTCCAGCAGCCACTCAGGCGGCTTCGCCCAGGGCGACAGCGCCGACAGCTACACGCTGACCGTTTCCAACGCGGCCAGCGCGGGCCCGGCCGCGGGGCTGGTCACGCTGGCCGACTCGCTGCCCGCCGGGGTCACCCCGGTGCGGATGTCGGGCCAGGGCTGGACCTGCTCGCTGGCCCCGGCGACGCTGCCCGGCTCGGTCAACCTGTTCGAGCCCGAGCCGGCCTGCTACCGGACCGACCCTCTGGCGGCCGGCGCCTCCTACCCGCCGGTCACGCTGACCGTCGCGGTGGCGAACAGCGTCCAGCCGTCGGTGACCAACACCGTCTCGGTGTCCGGCGGCGGGAACTCCGGTGCCGCCACCGGCACCGACCCGACCCAGGTGCAGCAGCGGCCCGCGCTGGTGGTCACCAGCACGGACACCTCCGGCGGCATCGCGTACGCCCCGTTCGCGCAGGGCGACGGCCCGGCGGCCAGGGACGGCTACACCATCACGGTGGCCAACGACGGCTACGGCCCGACCAGCGGCCCGGTGACGTTCACCGCCACGCTGCCCGCCGGGCTGACCGCGCTGGCCATGTCCGGCTCGGGGTCCGGATCAGGCTGGTCCTGCCAGGCGGCCACGGCCACCTGCACGCTGGCCGGCCCGCTGGCGGCCGGGGCGAGCAGCCAGATCACGCTGCGGGTGGCGGTCTCGGGTAACGCCCCGCAGAGCCTGCCGGTCCTGCTCCAGGCCTCGGGCGGCGGCGAGCTGGCCGCGGCCGCCCTGGACACCGGCAACCTGTACAGCACCGTCACCAACGGCGGCGAGGAGGTCGATCAGACCGCCATCACGCCGCGCTAGCCCCCGGCCACCCCGGCAGGCCGGGCTGGATGTCCCGCTGGTCGCCCTCGGGGGTTACCAGCGGGACATCTATGCGCCGCCATGGCTTTCGCTGGCCCCATGGCTTTCGCTGGCCCCGCTGCTTTCGCTGAGAGTCAGGGCGCGCAGAGCGCCCAGACGATCTTCCCGTTGTGCCCGTGCGGCGAATAGCAGCCCCACCGGGCGCTGAGCGTGGCCACGAGCAGCAGCCCGCGCCCGGTCTCGGCGTCCGGCCCGGCGTCCTGCGACACCGGCAGGCGCCGGTCGGCGTCCCAGATGTGGATCATCAGCTGGCACCGGTCGGAGGCGAGCCAGCACCGGATCTGCGGCGCGGACGTCCCAGCCCGCTGGTCAGCCCGGCCGGCCGACGCGAGGACCGCGTTGGTGACGAGCTCAGAGACCAGCAGCTCGACGGTGTCGGCCAGGGCGTCAAGCCGCCAGCGGCGGACGACCGTCGTGGCGTGCTGCCGGGCTGGCCGCACGGCCTCCGGCCGCGCGGCCAGCTCCAGGTAACTGCGCAGCGGCCATGCTCGCAGGCTGACCACGTTGTCAGCCTGCGAGCATGGCCTTATGGAACGGGCAGCTGCTACGGGAGGGGAGGACGTGACAGCTGCCCCGCACGGTGCGGCTAAGTAGGGAACGGTCATTCTTCGCGAAGACCCTCCATCCGCTCGCAATCAGCTGATGACGCGGAAAACCGGCAGCGGGGATCCGCCGCCCGACAGCGATAGCAGCGTTAGGCTGCCAGGACAGGCTCACCGGACGTCGGCGCGGGGGACGCCGCTGCTTACCGGACGCTCACCGGCCTGGACGTCGCGCACACGGCGCGCTGCGCAGGACGCTACTGGGAGAGGGCGTGGACTTCGGGCTCCTCGGTCCGCTGCTAGTGCGCGACGGCCTGACGCAGGTGCCCGTGCCCGCGCGCCGCCAGCGCGTGCTGCTGGCCGCGCTGCTGCTCAGCCCGGACCGGGTGGTCAGCCTGGATGCACTGGCCGAGACCCTGTGGGACGGCGCGCCCCCCGCAGGCGCGCGGGGCGCGCTGCACAGCACGGTCCAGCGGCTGCGCTCGACGCTGGGCCCGGCCGGCTCCGGCTTAGTGCACACGAAGGCGCCCGGCTACCTCATCGAGGTCGGCGACGGCGAGCTGGACGTGCGCTCGTTCGGCTCGCTGGTGGCCCAGGGCCAGGCCGCCGCCGCGGCCGGCCGCTGGGACCAGGCCGCCGGCCTGCTGCGGCAGGCCCTCGGCCTGTGGCGCGGTGAGCCGCTGGCCGACGTGCCGTCGACGCTGCTGCGGACCCGCGAGGTGCCGCCCCTGGAAGACCGGCGGCTCCATGCGCTCGCCCTGCGTATCGACGCCGACCTGTGGCTGGGCCGCGATAGCGAGCTGGTGCCCGAGCTGCGCGCGCTGGTCGCCGCGCATCCGCTGCAGGAGAAGTTCCACGCCCAGCTCATGCTCGGCCTGTACCGCAGCGGCCAGCCGGCCGACGCGCTGTCCGCCTACCAGGACGTGCGCCGCATGCTGGCCGACGAGCTCGGCGTCGACCCCGGCCCCGAGCTCAGGCGGCTGCACCAGGCCATCCTGGCCGGCGACCCGGAGCTGCTGCGGCCGCCGGGCGCTGCCGGGTCGGTCGGCCAGGCCGCCCGGCGGGACCGCGAGCCGCTGCATGAGCCGGTGGTGCCCCGCCAGCTCCCCACGGCGACGCGGTACTTCGCGGGCCGGGCCGGCGAGCTCAGCCGGCTGGCCGCGCCGCTCGCTGACGCGGCCGAGGCCAGCGCGGCGGTGACCATCGTCACCATCGACGGCACCGCCGGAGTCGGCAAGACCACTCTGGCCGTGCACTTCGCCCACCAGGTCGCCGAGCGGTTCCGGGACGGGCAGCTGTACGTGAACCTGCGCGGCTTCGACCCGGCCGGGCCGCCGATGCCCACCGCCGAGGCGATCAGGCTGTTCCTGGACACGCTCACCTCGCCCGGCGCCGCGCTGCCGGCCAGCCTGGACGCCCAGGCTGGGCTGTACCGCAGCCTGCTCGCGGGCAAGCGGATGCTCCTGCTGCTCGACAACGCGCGGGACGCCGACCAGGTCCGCCCGCTGCTGCCCGCCAGCCCCGGCTGCCTGGTCATCGTCACCAGCCGCAGCCAGCTGATCAGCCTGGTCGCGGCCGAGGGCGCGTACCCGGTGACGCTGGACGTGCTGACTGAGGCCGAGGCGCGCGAGCTGCTGACCCAGCGGCTGGGCCAGCACCGGGCCGCCAGCGACCCGGCGGCTGCGGGCGAGCTGATCCGGCTGTGCGATCACCTGCCGCTGGCGCTGAGCATCGCCGCCGCTCGCGCCGCCAGCCAGCCGGAGTTCCCGCTGGCCGCGCTGGCCGCCGACCTGCGCGACGCCGGCGGGCGGCTGGACGCGCTGGACCCCGGCGATACCGCGGCCAGCGTCCGGGCGGTGTTCTCCTGGTCCTACCACCAGCTTGACGCTCGCTCGGCGCGGGTGTTCCGGCTACTCGGGCTGCACCCCGGCACCGCCATCGGCGCCGGCGCCGCGGCCAGCATGGCCGGGCTGCCGCCGCGCGAGGCCCGCGACGCGCTGGGCGAGCTGACCAGGGCCCGGCTGCTGGCCGCCGCCGAGCACGGCAGGATCGCCTTCCACGACCTGCTCCGCGCGTATGCCACCGAGCGGGCCGAGGCGCAGGACACCGAGGCCGAGCGGCGCGAGGCGTTCGGCCGGATGCTCGATCACTACCTGCACACCGCCTACGCCGCCGCCCTGCTGGTCCATCCCACCCGCACGCCCATTACCCCCGAGCCACCCCGGCCGGGCACCGTGCCCGAGCAGTTCGCCGACGCCAGCCAGGCCCTGGCCTGGTTCGAGGCCGAGCGTCCCGCGCTCCTGGCCGTCACCGCAGCCGCGGCCGACGCGGGATTCGACCGGCACGCCTGGCAGATCGCCTGGGCCCTGACCCGGTTCCTTGACCTGCGCGGCTACTGGCATGACGACGTGGCGGCCGGGCGGATCGGCATCGTGGCCGCGGAGCGGCTCGGCGAGCTGGAGGGCCTGGCCGAGGCGCACCGCAACTACGGCGTGGCCTGCGGCCACCTCGGCCGGCACGCCGAGGCCTACCAGCACCTGGATGAGGCGCTGCGCCGGTACGTCGAGATGGGCAGCCGGGTGGGCGAGGCCTACGCGCACAGCGCGCTGTCGGTCACCCTCGGCAACGAGGGCCGCGAGCATGAGGCACTCGGCCACGCCCGGCAGGCCCTGGACCTGTTCACCGCGCTCGACCTCCCGGCCGGCCGGGCCAGTGCCCTGAACCACGTGGGCTGGACGCTCATCCAGCTCGGTGACTACCACGAGGCGCTGCGCTGCTGCCATGAGGCCCTGGAGCTGCTCGCCGTGGTGGGCAACCGGCAGATGGAGGCGGCCACGCTGGACAGCATCGGGTACGCGCAGTTCCACCTGGGCCACCACGCCGAGGCCGTCGAGTACTTCCAGCGCTCCCTGGCCGTGAACCGCACACTCGGCGACCGGCTGGGCCTGGCCGAGGTGCTGTCGCACGTGGGCGATGCCCGCCGCGCCGCCGGGCAGCTGCCCGAGGCCAGGGCGGCCTGGGAGGAAGCGCTGGCCGTCCTGGCCGAGCTGCACCGGTCCGACGCCTGGCAAGTCCGGGCCAAGCTCAGCGAGCTCGGCGCCGAGCCGCCTGCCGGAGACCGCGCCCCGGCCGGCACGGCGTGACTGCGCTTACAGCCGGTCCAGCGCGGCCAGGATCCGCCGCTCGGAGACCGGGCCCCTGGTGCCCAGCGTCTGGGCGAACAGGCTGACCCGCAGCTCCTCGATCATCCAGCGCACCTCGCGCGCCGCCGGGCCGTCCCGCTCGGCCTCCGGCAGCCGGGTCAGCGCGGCCCGGTAGTCCTCGCTGACCCCGTGCACGATGGCCATCCGCTCGGCGTCCCGGCCCAGCTCGCCGGGCGCCCGGTCCAGCCGCCGGGACATGGCCCGCAGGTAGCGGACCAGGTCGGTCAGCCGGGCGGCGCCCGTGTCGGCCACGAACCCGCGGTAGATCAGGCCGCCGAGCTGGGCCCGCAGGTCGGCCGCCACCGGGGCCAGCGCCGCGCTGGACGCGCGGTCCAGCGCCACCTCGACCTCGTGCGCCTCGGCCAGCACCCGGGCGACCACCGCCACCACCGCGGCCGCGTCCGGGGCCAGCGACGCGCGGGCCGCCTCCAGCAGCCGGGCGAAGCCCGCCGCGTCCCTGGCCGGCCCGCCCGCCTGGTCGATCACCTGGTCGGCCGCGCAGGCCGCGCAGTCGTCCAGCAGCGCGCCGGCGCTGGCATACGGGTGGCGGCTCAGCGCCAGCTTGGTCGCCACCGGCAGGTCGGCCGCGACCGCGCGCACCCCCGAGGCGACCTGGAGCAGGATCAGCCGCCGGGTGCCCCGCCGCATCGCCGCCCGGGCCTGGGCCGGGGTCTCGAACAGGGCCACGTTCACCGAGTCGCCCGCGTCTTCCAGCGCCGGGTACGCCCGGACCTGGCCCGACTCGAACACCTGCGGCAGCGTGCCGATGTCCCAGCGGCGCAGCCCGGTCCGGGTCAGGCCGCGGGCCGCCTGGCTGAGCGTGGCGCGCAGCCGCGGCGCCAGCTGCTGGCGCAGCGCGTCCAGGTCCTTGCCGCTGGCCAGCACCCGGTCGCCGTCCAGCACCCGGTAGGTCATCCGCAGGTGGGCGGGCAGCCGGGACAGGTCGAAGGCGTCGCGGGGGATCACCAGGCCGGCCCGGCGGCCCAGCTCGTCGCCCAGGGCGTCCAGCAGGCTGCCGTGCGGGGTGCCCAGCAGGCCCACCACCTCGCGCGCGGTGTCCGGCGCGGGCACGAACGCGGTGCGCAGCTGCTTGGGCAGCGACCGGATCAGCTCGGTGACCAGCTCCAGCCGCAGGCCCGGCACCTGCCAGGCCAGCTCGTCGCCGTTCACCTGGTTGAGCGAGGCCAGCGGCACGTCGGCGGTCACCCCGTCGTCCGGCTCGCCGGGCGCGAACTCGTAGGTCAGCGGCAGCCCCGACCAGGACAGCGGGTAGTCGGCCGGGCTGACGTGATCGGCGGCCGGCCCGACCAGCTCGGCCGGGGAGAAGGTGAGCAGGCCCGGATCGTCCTGCCGGGCCTTCTTCCACCAGGCGTCGAAGTGCCGGGCCGAGGTCACGCTGGCCGGGATCCGCTCGTCGTAGAAGTCGAACAGCGCGGCATCGTCCACCACGATGCCGCGCCGCCGGGCCCGCCGCTCCAGGTCCTCGGCCTCGTCGAGCAGGCGGCGGTTCTCGTGGAAGAACCGGTGCCGGGTCTGCCAGTCACCCTCGACCAGGGCGCTGCGGATGAACAGCTCGCGCGCCCCGGCCGGGTCGATGCGGCCGTAGGTCACCGGCCGCGCGGCCACGATGGGCAGGCCGTAGAGGGTGACCTTCTCGACCGCCATGGCCGCGCCGCGCCGGGCGTCCCAGTGCGGCTCGCTGTAGGTCCGCCGGACCAGGTGCCCGGCCAGCGACTCGGCCCACTCGGGCTCGATCCTGGCCACCACCCTGGCCCACAGCCGGGAGGTCTCCACCAGCTCCGCGGCGACCACCCAGTCGGGCGGGCTCTTGGCCAGCACGGAGTCGGCGAAGATGGCGAACCTGGCGCCGCGGGCCCCGTCGAACTCGGCCGGCCCGCGCCGCCGGCCGCGGCCCTTCTGGCCGGGGCTCTCCTTCTTCTCGACGGCCTTCATGCCGATGTGGGACAGCAGGCCGGCCAGCAGCGACATGTGCACCCGGTCGGCCAGCCCGGCCTCGTACCGAGGCTCGCCCGCCGGGATGTCCAGCCCCGGCGCGTCCCCGGCCGCCGCACCGTCCCGGCCGCCCTCGACGACCATGCCCAGGTCGGTGGCGGCCTGGCGGAGCTGCCCGTACACGTCCTGCCACTCGCGCACCCGCAGGAAGTGCAGGTACTCGCGGCGGCACAGGCGGCGGAAGGCCGACGAGGACAGCTCGCGCTGGCGGTCGCGCAGGTAGTCCCAGAGCGTCACGAAGGCCAGGAAGTCCGAGCCGGGCTCGGCGAACCGGGCATGCTGGGCGTCGGCCGCCTCCCGCGCGTCGGCGGGCCGCTCCCGCGGGTCCACGATGGACAGGCCGGCCGCGATGATCAGCACCTCGCGCGCGCAGCCGTGCTGCCCGGCCTCGATGATCATGCGACCTAGCTGCGGATCCAGCGGCAGGCGGGCCAGCTTGCGGCCGACGTCGGTGAGCTGCGGGCGGCCGGCGGGCTGGGTAACCGCGCCCAGTTCGTGCAAAAGCCGGATGCCGTCCGCGACGTTGCGAGCGTCCGGCGGGTCAACGAACGGGAAGTCCGAGATCTCGCCCAGGTCCAGGTCGGCCATCCGGAGGATGACCGAGGCCAGGCTGGTCCGCAGGATCTCCGGCTCGGTGAACTCGGGCCGGGAGGCGAAGTCGTCCTGGCTGTAGAGCCGGATGCAGATGCCGTCGGCGGTGCGGCCGCAGCGGCCGGTGCGCTGGCTGGCCGACGCCTGCGAGATGGGCTCGATGGGCAGCCGCTGCACCTTGGTCCGGTGGCTGTACCGGGAGATCCGCGCGGTGCCGGGATCGATCACGTAGTGGATGCCGGGAACGGTGAGCGAGGTCTCGGCCACGTTGGTGGCCAGGACCACGCGCCGCGAGTTATGCGGCTGGAAGACGCGATGCTGCTCAGCCGCCGACAGGCGGGCGTACAGCGGCAGCACCTCGAGGCCGTCGGCATCGGACAGCGCGTCCGCGGTATCCCTGATCTCCCGCTCGCCGCTGAGGAACACCAGGATGTCGCCCGGGCCGTCGCGGCGCAGCTCGGCCACGGCGTCGAGAATGCCCTGGATCTGGTCCTGCGGCTCGTCACCGGGCTCGTCGGGGTCGGCCAGCGGCCGGTACCGCACCTCGACCGGGTAGGTGCGCCCGGACACCTCGATCACCGGCGCGTCACCGAAGTGCTTGCTGAACCGGTCGGGGTCGATGGTGGCCGAGGTGATGATGACCTTGAGGTCGGGCCGGGACGGCAGCAGCTGCCTGAGGTAGCCCAGGATGAAGTCGATGTTCAGGCTGCGCTCGTGCGCCTCGTCGATGATCAGCGTGTCGTAGCGCAGCAGCTGCCGGTCGCGCTGCATCTCGGTCAGCAGGATGCCGTCGGTCATCACCTTGACCAGCGCGGCGTCGCTGGCGGTGTCGGTGAACCGCATCTTGTAGCCGACCGCGGCGCCGATCTCGGTGCCCAGCTCCTCGGCGATCCGCTCGGCCACGGTCCGGGCCGCGATGCGGCGGGGCTGGGTGTGGCCGATCTGCCCGGCCACGCCGCGGCCCAGCTCCAGGCAGATCTTGGGCAGCTGGGTGGTCTTGCCCGACCCGGTCTCGCCCGCGACGATGACCACCTGGTGGTCCCTGATCACCTCGGCGATCTGGTCCTTGAGCTGGCTGACCGGCAGCTCGGGCGGGTAGCTCAGCTCCGGCACGGCCCGGCGGCGGGCCTCGATCCGGGCCTGGGCCTGGTCCATGTCGTCGGCCACCCGGCGCAGCGCCCGCTCCCGCGCCGCGGGCTCGCGCAGCCCGGCCGCCTGCCCGACCCGCCGGCCCAGTCGTCGCTGATCGCGCAGCATCAGGCCCGGCAGGCGGGCGCGCAGCTCAGCGATCTCGGACGGCATGACTCAGTTCTCCGGCTAGTGGTGTCGGCGCACGGGTGTCGGCGCAGTACAGGACAAGGATGGGCACCAAAGGGCCCTGCGACCTAACGCTTTTGCCGCCCGGGAGCTTCCGCGCCACCTAGATCGATGTGCGGTCGGCCGACCGGGCGTCGGTGACCAGCTCGCCGCTGTGCAGCACCCCGGCCATGGCCCGGTCCCGCCAGGCCGCCGTGGAGTCGTACAGGTCCAGGCTGGTGTCCACCTTGGTCAGCAGCACCCCCGGCCGGTTGCGGCGCAGCCGCCCCGTGGTCACCCCGTCGGCGCGGACGAAGAACGCCGGCCAGCAGCTCTCCGGGGCCGACGAGTTCGGGCAGCTGATCCAGAGGTGGTTGCAGGCCGCGGCCGTGGTCATGGCGGCCGGCATGGTGATGCCCGGGTAGGTGTAGGTGGCGGCCTGGTTGATCTCGGCCAGGTCCGCGCCGATCGCGGTGCGCATGGCGGCCAGCCGCTCCTCGCTGGCCCTGGCCGCGTGGAAGGAGTGGAACATCAGGTCCACCCGCTGCTGCCGGTAGGCCCGGTACAGCTCGGGGAACCGGTAGTCGTAGCAGATCAGCGCGCCGCAGCGGACTCCGTTGATGGTCCAGGCGGCGAAGTGGCTGCCCGGGCTGTAGTGGGCCAGGTCGCCGGTCTGGCCCCGGGCGTCGCCGGCGCAGAACATCTTGTCGTAGCGGTCCACCACCTGACCCTCCGGATCGATGATGTACAGGCAGTTGTGCGGCTTGTGCGGATCCGTCAGCGGGTGGGACGAGCCCAGCACCACCCAGATCCCCAGCCGCCGGGCCTGCCGCAGCACCTCGGCCGTGGCCTGCCGCAGCTGGTCCCAGTCGAACCCGGCAAAAGACCCGAAATCCGTCCCCGCGTAGCCCGACAGCGCGCACTCGGGGAAGTGGGCCACGTCGGCGCCGCCCGTCCGGGCCGCCTGCATCTGCCGCACGATGTAGCGCAGGTTGGCCCCGATCTCGGCGCTGACGGGGAACTGGCAGGTAGCCACGTTCAGCACGCCCCTGCCGCCGGCCGACGGCGCGTGGGGGTTAGGGGGGTCGTCCCCCCTGGGCAGCACGGCCATGCGCCCCATGATGCCAGCGGCCGGCCCCGCGCGCTGGGCGCGGTTGAGGCGCCCGGGGCAGACTGGGGAAGGTGACCGACCGGGAGCTGCTGCGGGACGCCGTCGCCGAGCTGTACGGCGTCGCCCCGCACGAGTTCATCGCCCGCCGCGCCGCGCTGGCCGCCGCGGCCCGCGGCGCCGGCGACCTGCCCGTGGCCAAGCAGATCGCCGCCCTGCGCAAGCCCACCCAGTCGGCCTGGATCGTGAATCAGCTGGCCCGCTCGGTCCCGTCGGCCGGCCCCCAGCTCGCCGAGCTCGGCGCCGACCTGCGCCAGGCCCAGCGCACCCTGGACGGCGCGGCCATCCGGGAGCTGTCGGTGCGCCGCCGCGAGCTGATCGACGACCTGACCCGGCAGGCGTTCGCCGCCGTGGGCCAGCCCGCCCCGCCGGCGGCGCTTCGCGATGAGGTGACGACCACGCTGGCCGCCGTGGTGGCCGATCCCGAGGTCGCGGGGCAGTTCGAGGCCGGGGCCATGGCGCGGGCGGCGCGCAGTGACGGGTTCGGTGCGACGGGCCCGCTGCTGACCGTCGTCGGCCCGTCGGACCCGGCCCCGGCCCGGCCTGCTTCGGCCCGGCCTGCTGGGGCTCGGTCGCCGGCGGGCGCGGCTCGGCCTGCCAGGGCCGGGTCAGCCGGGGCCGGGTCCGCGAGTGCGCGGTCGGCCAGCGCGCGGTCGGCCAGCGCCGCGCCCGCCGAGGTCCGCCCGCTCAAGCCCGCGTCTGCCCGGCCGTCCGCAGCCAGAGCCACCTCAGCCGAAGCCACGTCGACTGAAGTCGCGCCGACTGAAGCCGCGCCGGCTGAAGCCGCGTCGACTAGAGCCGCGTCGACTAGAGCCGCGTCGGCCAGGGCGACCTCGGGCAAGGCCGCGCCCGCCAGGTCGGCCGCCTCCCAGGCGACCCGGGCCAAGCCCGCCCGCCAGGTGAGCGCTGCCGCCGCCGAGAAGGAGCGCCGGGACCGCCGCCGCCGCGCCCTGGCTGACGCCGAGAAGGCCGCCACCAAGGCCGACCGGGCCGCCGAGGCCGCCACCAAGATCGAGCAGGACCTGGAGCGCACCGTCCTCACCCTCGAGGAGAAACTCGCCGATGCCCGCGAAAAGCTCAACGAGGCCCGGCTCAAGGCCCGCCGCGCCCGCACCACCAGCCGCCAGCTCCGCCAGTCCCTGGACCGCCTGCGCGCCTAGCCACCGCCACCGGCCCGGTCACCCGGCGGCCCGTCCCCGCCGGTGACCAGCCACTGCCGCCACTGCTACGTCGGCGACTGCACCGGCAACTGCCTGGTCGACGACGCCGGCCGCTGCATCCACGGCGGCGGCCCCAGCATGCCCTGGAGTATGCGCCTGCGCCTGCTCACCACCCGCCGCTGGTGGCGCCGCGTCTTCTGGGGCGTCCGCTGACCCAAGACCCGCTCGTGGCCGCGCCGGTCGCGTACAACGCCCGCCAGCCCCCGCCGCCAGCCCACAGCCCTCGCCGCCAGCCCCGAGCCCCCGGCCGCCAGCCCTCGGCCGCCAGCCCCCGGCCGCCAGCCCCCGGCCGCCAGCCCCCGGCCGTCGGCCGCCAGCCCCCGGCCGCCAGCCCCGGTCGCCAGCTCCCGGCCGCCAGCCCCCGGCCGCCAGCCCCCGGTCCCCAGCCGCCAGCCCCGGCCGCCAGCCCCCGGCCCCAGCCCCCAGCCGCCAGCCGCCCAGCCCTCGGCCCCGGCCGTCGGCCGGCCCGGCCCTCCGCGGTGGTGGTGGAGCGCTGTGGGGCTGGCGTGACAGGGGAGGCCCATGTGCCTGGCCGCCAGGCCCGTCCGGGCCCGCGCGACGGCAATCCAGCGACGTGGTTGTTGCTCCCACGTCGCTGTATCGACGTGGGAGCAACAACCACGTCGTTTAGCGTCGGGCTAGCCGAAGTCGCCGACGCAGAACTCGTTGCCCTGGGGGTCGGCCAGGACCGTCCAGTGGTGGGTCGGGTAGTCCTCGCGCCAGAGCACGCGGGCGCCCAGCGCGATCAGGCGCTCCACGGCCTCGGCTTCGTCGGGGACCGCGATGTCGAAGTGGGCCCGGTTCTTGCCCAGCTTGACCTCGGGGACCTGCTGGAGGAAGACGCGCGGCTCGGCGCCGTCGGGGTCGCGCAGCACCGCGTAACCCTCGTCGCGGTGGTCCAGCTCGTAGCCCAGCGCGGCCAGCCAGAAGTCCACCAGGGCGTCCAGGTCGTTCCCGTCCAGGGCAAGCTGCCGGACGTGGTAGCGGGCCATTCCGCGATGATATCGCCGCGATTAATACAGTGGCCTGGTGGCCATTGAGCTGATCTTTGAGACGCATTCCATCACCGAGGACAACGAGCGGGGCCGGGCCACCGGCTGGCTCCCCGGCCGGCTCTCTGCCCGGGGCCGCACAGTGGCCGGGGAGCTGGGCCGGCGCCGGGCCGACGACGGGATCGGCGCGGTGTTCTGCTCGGACCTGGCCCGCGCGGCCGAGACGGCGGCGATCGCGTTCGGGGCGACCGGGATCCCGGTGCTGCTGGACTGGCGGCTGCGCGAGTGCGACTACGGACGGGACAACGGGATGCCGTCCGGCGAGCTTCAGGCGGGCCGGCGCGACCACCTGGATGAGCCGTATCCGGGCGGGGAGAGCTGGCAGCAGGCGGTGGACCGGGTGGGCCGGTTCCTGGCCGACCTGCCGCTGCGCTGGGACGGCCAGCGGGTCGTTGTGATCGGCCACGTGGCGACGCGCTGGGGCCTGGACCATCACCTGAACGGGGTCGCGCTGGAGACGCTGGTGGCCGAGGAGTTCGCCTGGCAGCCGGGCTGGGAGTACCGCCTCAGCTGACTCGCACACCACCCAGTCATTCCCCGCAGTCACACCCGCCCCATGTCCCAGCAGCAGTTCGCATCGTCTGGTCTATGACACGGACGATGCGAACTGCTCTCTCAACCTGTGGTGGGTGGGCCGGGGCGGACCGCACGGGTGGCGATGTAGCCCGGCATATAGCGGGCCGTGGCGCCGGCGTGGTGCGGGGCCTCGGTCAGGTGGGTGAGCACGAAGCCCGCGGCCATCTGCCCGCCGAGCTGCTCGGTCAGGGAGTGGCTGTACTCGATGGGGCCGTCGCCGAAGGCCTGCTGCCGCTCGCCGGAGTCCAGCTCGAGGGTGGAGTACGGGATCTTGTGCCGGACCACCAGCTCGCCGCGGTCCAGGGCGGCCTGGTCAAAGATGTAGACGTCAGGGTTCATGAACCCGGCCAGCAGCAGGCCGCCCGGCCGCAGGACCCGGAACGACTCGCGCCAGACGGGCGCCAGGTCGGGGCAGAACAGGTTCGAGACCGGGTTGAACACGACGTCGAAGCTGGCGTCGCCGAGCGCGCTGAGGTCCCGCATGTCGCCGAGGACAGTGCGGATGGCCAGGCCCTCGCGGACGGCGACCTCCTCGTCCCTGGCGAGCTGACGGGGCGAGTTGTCCAGCACGGTCACGGTCGCGCCCGCGGCGGCGAGCACCGGCCCCTGCTGCCCCCCGCCCGAGGCCAGGCACAGCACGTCGGCCCCGGCCAGGCCGGCCGGGAACCAGTCGCGCGGCACGGGCTCGTAGCCGATGAGGACCACCGACCAGTCGCCGGCCCGCGCCCGGGCGATGACATCGGGCCCGACGGGGCGGGTCCACTCGTTGTCGCTGTCGACCTCGCGGTCCCAGGCGGCCCGGTTGTGGGCGACGGGATCAGGGGCTTGGGTCACGCCCGGCAGCATAGGCCGTGGCCAGCGGCCCGGCTCGGGCCGGCCGGCCGCTATGATCTTGAGGCGCCCCATCGGGGCTTAAGTCCTGCCATTAACTGAAGAACGGCCTGTCGTTCAGGGGGGACCGCAACGGCCATGCGGCAGCCATTCATGACGCGCTCCGGGGTCCTGCCGGGAGCCATTCTCGCCGTGCTGCTCGCCGGCGGCCTTGCCGCCTGCAGCTCGGGCCAGGCGGGCCAGACAGGTCAGGCAGGCCGGGCTGGAGCGGGCTCGCTGCGCACGCTGCTGCGGCACGGGAAGCCGGCGGTCACGTCCGGGTCGGTGGCGCCGGGCCAGCAGGCCGAGTTCGCGGCCTATGTCGACAACACCGGCGGCCCGGTGACGCTGGTGTCCGCGTCGCTCATCCCGATCGCCGGGCACCCGGCGGGCCACCTGGCCGCGGTGGCCGTCTCCCAGCGCCGCGGCCCGCTCGGGTTCGCCCGCGGCTGGCCGCCGGACAGCCCGGTGGTGCCGTTCGCCGGAGCGCGGATCGGCCCCGGCGATGCCGACGTGGTGTTCGCCATGGCCGGCGCCCGGCCGGGCACCTACATGGCCGCGGGCCTGAGCATCGTCTACCGCTACCACGGTCACCGGTACACCATGCGCGCCTACGCGGCCAGCGTGGCCTGCGTGACCACCAAGGCCCGCGCGACCGCCAGCTGCCCGGCCGCCGCCCGCCAGGCCGGGCTGGCCACCCAGAAGCTGGCCACCTAGAAGCTGGCCGCCCAGAGGCTGGCCGCCCAGAAGCTAGCCGCTTAGAGGCTGGCCGCCCAGAGGCTGGCCGCCCAGAGGCTGGCCACCGAGAGGCTGGCCACCTAGAAGCTGGCCGCCGGATCCTGACCCGCGAACGTGCGATCCAGGGCCGGACTTATTCCAGACCGTAAAATAGGCCGTCCGGGCCGCGCGGGGCGGCCCGGCGCCCGGCCGCGCGCAGCGGCCCCGCTAGCGGTCAGGTAGGTCAGAAGCCGATGCCGAGACCCAGCACCACCACCGTGCGCGACCTGCGCAAGAGCAACCGGTCGCGGGCGCTGTGGCAGGTGTTCCTCAACGGCCCGCTGACCCGGCAGGAGGTAGCGGCCGTGGCCGGCCTGAGCTCGGCCACGGTGAGCAACCTGGTCGGCGCGCTGCTGGCCGAGGGCGTGGTGGCCGAGGTCGGGCTGGAGGACTCCAACGGCGGGCGCCCGCGCGGGCTGCTCCAGGTCAATCCCGACTACGGCTACGTCATCGGCGCCGACGTGGGGGAGACGGCGGTGCTGGTCGAGCTGTTCGACCTGACGCTGCGGCTGCGGGCCCGGCACACCTCGGTGACCGGCATGACCACCGTGCTCGACCCCGGCGACGTGGTGAACCGCATCGTGGAGGGCGTCGAGTCGGTGATCGCCGAGTCGGGCGTGCCCGAGCGCGCCATCCTCGGCCTGGGCGTGGCCGTGCCCGGCCTGGTCGAGCACCGCAACGAGCACCGCCACGAGCACCCGGACGCCGCCGTGGTGCACGGGCAGAGCGTGGGCTGGCAGGCGGTGCCGCTGGAGGCCGACCTGCGGGCCCGCCTGGACCTGCCCATCCTGGTCGACAACGGGGCCAAGACGCTGGGCCAGGCCGAGCGCTGGCTGGGCGCCGCGCGGGACACCGACAACGCGGTCATCGTGCTGCTCGGCATCGGCGCGGGCACCTGCATCGTCAGCAACGGCGAGGTCTACCGGGGCGCGACCAGCAGCGCGGGGGAGTGGGGGCACACCACCGTCGTCGCGGGCGGGCGGACCTGCCGGTGCGGGGCCGACGGCTGCCTGGAGGCCTACGTCGGCGCCGGGGCCATCGTGGCCCGCTACGAGCAGCTCAAGCGGCGCCGCCGGGCGGCCCGCCCGGCCGAGCTGGAGGGCCGGATCGCCGCGATCATCGAGGCCCGGCACCGTGACCCGGCCGCGGCGAAGGTGCTGGACGAGACCGTGACCTACCTGGGCGCCGGCATCGCCGACCTGGTCAACCTGTTCAACCCCGAGCGGGTCGTGGTGGGCGGCTGGCTGGGCCAGGCCCTGAGCGAGGCGCTGCTGCCCAGCATCCGCGAGGCCGCCGCGGGCCGGGCCCTGCACCTGCCGTTCAGCCGGGTCGAGATCGTCAAGGCCGAGCTGGGCCAGGACGCGGTGGCGCTCGGCGGCGCGACCCTGCCCATCGCCCGGCTGCTGTCCGCCGGGGCCGCCGACCACCCCGCGTATCATTCCGCCGGTCATCCCGAGCCCGCCCGGCGCGGCGCCGGAAGGCGCACCGCTGGCCCCCTGGTGACGCTGGAGCAGCACCAGAGGGCCAGCGATGACGCTAGCTACTCACCTCGCGGGTAGCTCATAGGCCGCTCACGGGTAGCTCACCACGTCGCTGGGCCCGCCGAAGCTGGAGCTCACCGGCGCGCCCGTGCCGTTGATCACCGACTCGATGCCGCCCGACCCGTTCAGGAACACCGTGAGCAGGTCGTGGAACTGCACCCCGGACGTGTCCGGGGCCTGGAAGGCCATCGCGTTCTCGATCGCCACGCCCTGGTTGAAGAAGCTGTAGCTGCCCATCCCGTAGCCCTGGAACGAGGTCACGCTGCCCGGGATGAAGAACGCCGGGTACCCGTCCTGCGTCGAGCTGGACATCCAGGCCGACTGGCTGGGCACCTCGTACGGGTTCTCGTTCTGGAAGAAGATGTCCTCCCCGCCCTGGCCGTTCCAGATCACCTCGTCCTTCTGGAAGTGCTCCACCGCCAGGCCGTAGGCCGTGACATTGCTGCCGTTCACGATGAGCCCGGTGTTGGACTGGTCGCCGGTCCAGGTGCCCGCGCCCGCGCCGTGGTCCGCGCGCCAGGCCCAGACGTCGTCCAGGATCGAGTTGCTGCTGTTGTCGATGAACGCCGTGGGCACCGTGCCGGCCTCCGCGCCGCCGACGCGGAAGGTCACGTCGTCCACCGAGTCCGGGTCGCTGGCGTGGCTCACCGTCGAGCCCTGCGTCCCGAGCGTGAGCAGCGACGGCGAGCTGGCCGAGCCGGCGTCGAAGATCAGGCCCGAGATGTTCACCCCGCCCACGTCGGCCACGCTCATCGTGGTGGCGCCGTTCTCCGAGATCAGCGTCGGGAAGCCCAGGCCAACGATCTTGGTGTCGGCCTTCGTCACGCTGAGCGTCGAGCTGATGTCGTACACGCCCGGCGTGAACAGCAGGTTGTCCCCGGCCGACAGGGCCGCGTTGATCTGCGCCGCCGTGTTGCTCGGCTGG
Organism: uncultured Actinomycetota bacterium; assembly: GCA_963822485.1. Classification (GTDB taxonomy): domain Bacteria; phylum Actinomycetota; class Actinomycetes; order Streptosporangiales; family Streptosporangiaceae; genus DASUBV01. The sequence goes on along the minus strand of CAWGHW010000037.1, from coordinate 56,927 downwards.
ACCACGAAGAACGTGCTCAGCGCCAGCGACGTCCCTGGCGTGTTGCCGTTAACCCAGGTCGGCCCCGAGGAGTTGGTCTGCGCCGAGGGCACGAACACGTGGTAGCCGCCCGACGAGTCCTGGTACAGGTACGGCTCCTCCTGGGTGACCGGGCACTTGGCCAGCGTGGTGTAGGAACTCGGCCCGCCGCTGTCGCCCGAGTTGCCGGCGAAGCTCTGGGCTGGCGCGCCGTTGTCCCCGCAGAACACCTGGTTCCACACCGAGTTGCTCCAGCTGCCGATGTTGCTGTTGCGGACGACGTACTGCTGCTGGGAGCCGTTGGTGACCGTGCTGGAGAACACCGAGTCGGCGATCTCGCCGCCGCTGGCGAAGTCCGGGGCGCCGGTGCAGTAGTCCATCAGCGTGAGCTTGCCGTTGATGTCGACCCGGCGCAGCGGTGACTCCTGCGAGCTGGCCCAGAAGTCGTCGCCCGCGTAGCAGCCCGTGTTGCCCATGACGTTGATGGTCAGGTTGGAGATCGACCGCCAGAAGTTGTCGGTGGCGTTGCAGTTGCTCGAGCCGCCGCCGATGCACTGGTTGAACGTGTTGATCGAGCCGTTGATGACCACCTGGCTCGGGTTCTGGCCCAGGCCCGCCACCTCGGTGTAGTAGCCCACCGTGAACACCAGCGGGCTGGCGCTCGAGCCGTAGGTGCCCGGCGCGAACAGCAGCGCGAACCGCTGGGTGCCGAACTGGTTGGAGACCTGCTCATTGGCGATCGTGTTCAGCGTGCTCTGGATCGAGCTCTGGGACATGCCCGGCGTGAACACGTACACGTTGGGCCCGAAGCTGCCGCCCGTCGGCGGCGGCGACGTGCCGCTGCCCGACGTGTAGGCCGTGAACTCGGCGATCGACCACCAGTTGGTCGTCGAGGCCGCCGTGAGCACCACCCGGATGTACTGCGCCGTCTGCGCGGTGAACGTCACCGTCTGGGGCGAGGACGTGCCGGTTCCCGTGGCCACGCTGGTGAACGAGGTCCCATTGCTCGACACCTCGACGTTGTAGCCGCGGGCATAGTCCCCGGTGGACCCGCCGGCGTTCATCTCTATCTGGTTGAACGTCTGTGCCGAGCCCAGATTGACCTGGAAGTACATGCCCGAGGCCTGGTCAGCGTCGGAGCTGAAGCGGGTGCTGGTGTTGCCGTCGATCGCGTTGGCGGGCGCGTCTCCCGAGCCGGAGCTGGTGTTCGAGCTGGCCGTCCAGCCCGTCTCGCTCAGCGGCGTCTCCGCGGCCGCGGCCGCCCCCGTCGCGGCCGTCGCGCTGGCCGCCCCGGCCGGGCCGGCCAGCGGGCCGAGCCCCAGGAAGGCCGTGAGCGCCGCCGCCGTGAGCAGCGCCAGCCGGCCCCGCCGCCGGCCCGTTAAGCCGGAAGTCCTCGCGTGCCTGATCATGTCCCGCATCCACCCTTCCCGAGGTGCGCCCGGCGCCCCGCTGGCCGGGGTGAGCGTGCCCGCGCCAGGGTTTGTCCAAGGCTTAAATTAACTTGTAAATGACATTACGCCGCCGGGCTCGGCTGACAAGAGCCCGTCGTTCGGCCGCGCGCGCGTCACCGGGTCCTATTGACTGATAGCTCCGCGTGATCACCGTGAGCACCCACCAGGCCGGGAGGCGGGAATGGCCAGCAGCGGACAGCCCTGGCTGCACGAGCTGGTCATCGCGCTGTGCGCGCCGACCGTCGCGCTCAGTGAGGCCAGCGGGCAGATCCGGCCGGCCGCTGGGTCGCGCAGCGGCGCCCAGGGTGTCGTGCACGCCGACAGCCGGGTGCTGTCCGCCGCCGTGCTCGAAGTCGGCCGCGCCGAGCCCGAGCCGCTCAGCTCCGGGCTGCTCGACGCCGGCCGGGCCCTGTTCATCGGCCTGGTCCGCGACCTCGGCGGCGACGGCGCCGACCCGGCCGTCCGGGTGGAGCGCGAGCGGCTGGTCAGCCCCGGCCGGGTCCGCGAGCACATCCGGATCTCCTCGTCGGCCGCGGTGCCCGTGACCACCGAGCTGACCCTGCGCGTCGCCGCCGACCTGGCCGGCATCGGCGAGATCAAGACCGGGCAGGCGCGGCCCGCGGCCCCGATCGAGATATTCATCGATAACTGGGCCGTGCCCCGGACCGCCGCTGGCCAGCCGGCCCCTCCCGGCGCCGGTCCCGAAGCCGTCGGTCCGGTGCTGACCTGGGGGGACGGCCCGATCCAGGTCCGGCTGACCGCGCCCGGCGCCACCGCCGCGGCGAGCCCGGACGGCGCGGCCCGGCTCAGCTGGCCGGTCGAGCTGGCCCCCCGCGGCCGGCTCGAGGTGGCCTGGGAGCTGGCCGTCTCCGACCCGGCCGCCGTCGTCGGCCCGCCGCCCGCCGCGGCCGGCGATCCGTGGCCCGGCGTGCGCGCCGACGGCGACGACCCGCGCCCGGGCCGCCTGCTCGCTCAGGCCCTGCCCGACGCGGCCGCGCTGCTGCTGGCCACCTCCCGCGACCCGGCCGAGGTGTTCCTGGGCGCCGGCGCGCCCTGGTACCTGACCCTGTTCGGCCGGGACAGCATCTGGGCCGCCCGGCTGCTGCTGCCCTTCGGCTGGCCGCTGGCCGCGAGCACGCTGCGCGCGCTGGCCGGGCGCCAGGGCCGCCGGGTCGACCCGGCCACCGGCGAGGCGCCGGGCAAGATCCTGCACGAGCTGCGCACGGCCGGGCGGCAGGGGGCCGGGGGACTGCCCGCCCGGTACTACGGCACCATCGACGCCACCCCGCTGTGGATCTGCCTGCTGCACGACGCCTGGCGCTGGGGCATGCCCGAGGCGCAGGTCCGGGCGCTGCTGCCGAACCTGACCGCCGCCCTGGGCTACGTGCGCGACTACGGGGACGCCGACGGCGACGGCCTGCTGGAGTACATCGACTCCAGCGGCGGCCGGGGCCTGGCCAACCAGGGCTGGAAGGACTCCGGCGACGCCATCAGGTTCGCCGACGGCCGGATCGCCGACCCGCCGGTGGCGCTGTGCGAGGTCCAGGGCTACGCCTACGAGGCGGCCCGGCACGGCGCGGACCTGATGGACGCCCTCGGCCTGCCCGGCGCCGGGGAGTGGCGGGACTGGGCCGGCCGGCTGGCCGACGCGTTCCGGGCCCGGTTCTGGGTCCGGGACGGGGCCGGGGCCTATCCGGCGCTGGCCCTGGATGCCCGCAAGCAGCCCGTGGACTCGGTCACCAGCAACATCGGGCACCTGCTGGCCACCGGCCTGCTCACCCCGGCCGAGGAGGACCTGGTCGCGGCCCGGCTGGCCGGGCCGGAGCTGAGCTCGGGCTTCGGGCTGCGCACCATGTCGTCGGCCAGCGGCGGGTACTCGCCGCTGAGCTATCACTGCGGCTCGGTGTGGAGCCACGACACCGCCATCGTGATCCGCGGCCTGGCCCGCAGCGGGCACGCGGCGCAGGCGGCCGTGCTGGCCGACGGCCTGCTGGACGCGGCGGAGGCGTTTGACTGGCGGCTGCCCGAGCTGTTCGCCGGCGACGCCCGCGACCGGGTGCCCTGGCCGTCGGCCTACCCCGCGTCCTGCCGCCCCCAGGCCTGGGCCGCGGCCGCGGCCGGGGCGCTGATCGAGGCCCGGCTGGGGCTGGACGTGGACGTCCCGGCGGGCCGGCTCACGGTGACGCCAGCGGGCGTCCGCGCGGGCGGCGCGGGCGGCGGGGGTGGCGCGGGCCCCCGGCTGCACGTGGACGGCCTGGTCGCGGGGGAGCGCACGTTCAGCGCCGGCGTCGACGCCAGCGGCGCGGGCTACCTGGGCTACACGGGCGTTTAGTCAGAAATTCGCCAATACCGGTCTATCACCGGCACGCCATTTTCATTACCATTTGTCGTACTTGTACGTAACGGGGCCAGGGCGGGCGGGTGCGCATATGTCTATGAGCAAGTCTGCTAAACGTGTCCTCATCGCGGCGCTGAGCGCCTTCATCGCGGTGCCCGGCGCGCTGATCGCCGCGGCGCCGTCCCAGGCGGCGCGGCCCGCGCCGCCCGTCGCGCTGACCGAGAGCATGGCCCCGGCGCCGCCGGCGGGCGCGGTGCGGGCCGGGACGCTGGCCCCGCGCACGAGGCTCAGCATCGAGGTGGCCCTCAACATCCCGGACCAGGGCCGGCTGACCGCGTTCCTCAGCGGGCTGTCGGACCCGCGGTCGCCGTTCTACCAGCACTTCCTGCGGCCGGGGCAGTTCGGCCCGAGGTTCGGGCCGTCGCTGGCCCGGGTCGCCGCGGTCGACAGCGCGCTCCGGCTGGCCGGCCTGACCCCGGGCCGGGTCTCCGCGAACCGGCTGGCCATCCCGGTCACGGCGACGGCGGCCGCGATCGAGCACGCCTTCGGGATCACGCTCGACCGCTACCGGCTGCCCGGCGGCAGGTCCGCCTACGCCAACGCCACCGCGCCGCGGGTGCCCGCGGCCGTGGCCCCGCTGGTGCAGGGCGTGCTCGGGCTGGACGACCTCTACCCCCAGCAGCACCTGAGCACCGCGCCCGGCGCTCAGGTACCGTCGAAGGCCATCGCGCGGACCGGCCGCCCGGCGACCGCCGCGGCCACTTCGGTCGGGCCGCAGCCGTGCGCGGCGGCCACTGACTCGCTCGCGAACACCGCCAACGTCATCGCCGGGGTCTACGGGCTGAACCTGCTGTACCTGCTGCGCGACTTCGCGAAGGGCATCAGGATCGGGGTCCTGGAGCTGGAGCCGAACCTGCGCTCCGACATCACCGCCTACGAGAAGTGCTACCGCGTCTCCGCCAAGGTGAGCTACGCCAAGGTCGACGGCGGGGCCGGATCCGGGGCCGGATCCGGCGAGGCCGCGCTGGACATCGAGATGCTGGCCGGCCTGGCCCCCCAGGCCAGCATCGATGTCTACCAGTCGCCGAACACCAACACCGGGTTCTACGACATCTTCAAGAAGTTCGCCGTCTCCGACACCAACCGGGTGCTGTCGGTGTCGTGGGGCTCCTGCGAGGCCAACACCGTCCTGGCCAGCGTGAAGGCCCAGGAGTCGGTGTTCGAGCAGGCCAACGCGCAGGGCCAGACGATCTTCGCGGCGGCCGGCGATGAGGGCTCGACGAGCTGCTTCAGGCCGAGCACCGGCAAGACGAACCCCAAGGTGAGCGCCCTGACCCCGGCCAGCGCGCCCTTCGTGGTCGGCGTCGGCGGCACCAGCTTCCGGGGCACGGGCGCCAGCCAGCAGGAGATCGTCTGGAACGACTCGAACAGCGCCCTGGGCGTCGGCGCCGGCGGCGGCGGCGTGTCCAGCATCTGGTGCATGCCCGGCTACCAGCACCAGACCAGGATCCCCGGGATCATCAACGCCCATTCCCGGCGGGACGCCAAATCGTGCGCCAGCAAGCACTTCCGCCAGGTCCCGGACGTTGCCGCTGACGGGGACCCGCTGTACGGATACGCCGTTTACTACGACGGGGGATGGCTGCTCGGCGGCGTGGGCGGCACCAGCGCGGCCACGCCGGTATGGGCGTCCATCGCGGCCCTGACCCAGGCCTCGCCGTTCTGCGCGGCCTACGGGTCCCGTGCGCCGACCCTCCCGCAGAACCTGTATGCCGCCGTCGCCGCCCGGCACTCCTACGTCTACGCCAAGACGCCGCAGGTCGTGCGCGACATCACGTTCGGCAACAACGACTACACGCCGTCCGGCTACACCGGTGGCCTGTACCGGTCGGCCAGGGGTTACGACATGGCCAGCGGGCTGGGCGCGCCGATGGTCAGCGGCGAGTCGCATCGCCGGTGGTTCGTGTTCCTCGCGGGGCTGACCCAGGTCCTGTGCCACCAGTCGGCCACCCGGCTCAAGACGGTCAAGGTGACCAGCGTGTCGCCGAGTTCCGGCGCCGCCCACAAGAAGATCAAGGTCACCGTGCACGGGGCCGGGTTCCTGCCCATCGGGTCGGCCGACGAGGCCCGGATCATGTCCGGGTCCAAGGTCCTGGCCACGGTCGCCGCCTCCTGCACCAGGACCGCCTGCAAGGTCACCCTGCCCGCCGAGAAGGCCGGGACGGTCGACATCAGGATCTTCGCCGATTCCCTGTGGTCGAGTGCCAGGTCTAAGGGGGACCGCTTCACCTACAAGTCCGGCTAGGCCGGTCGCGTGACGGCAGCCAGGGCCCGGTCGGCGAGCGCGTCGAGCACCGGGACCTGGCTGTCCGGCACCGTCACGTCCAGGCTCAGCGTCCCGGCCGCCGCCGTCAGCGTGAACGTGAAGAACGAGCAGCACCCGGTCTCCGCCGCCGCCAGCCCGGCCGCCCTGGCCGCCGCCTCCGGGCTGGGCTCCAGGTCCAGGTGCAGCCGCGTCGGCCCGGTCCGCGCCGCGCCGCGCACCGTGCTCGCGAACAGCCCCGCGAACTCGGCCGCCCGCCCGGCCCGGTCGGCCAGCGGCAGCGTGCACGCGTCCGGCGCCCAGGTCTCCTCGGGGCTGGTCTCGCTGGTCATGCTGATCACCACTCATCCCGCTAACGACGAGGCATAGATGACTGTCTATGCCGTAGGCTGCCCTACGCATAGACGCATGTCAATGCCTTGCCGCATAATGGGCGGGTGAGCACCTCAGGCGTGACCCTCACCGGACGGCCCGAGCCCAAGCTGGCCAGCGCGTGCTGCCTGCCGCTGCTGCGCGAGCCGATCAGCGCCAGCCAGGCCGTCGACCTGGCCCGGCTGCTCAAGGCCCTGGCCGACCCCACCCGGCTGCGGCTGGTGTCCATGGTCGCCGCCCACGAGGGCGCCGAGGCCTGCGTCTGCGACCTGACCGAGCCGCTCGGCCTGACCCAGCCGACGGTCTCGCACCACCTCAAGATCCTGGTCGACGCGGGCATCTTCACCCGCGACAAGCGCGGCGTCTGGGCCTTCTACCGCCTGGTCCCCGCCGCCCTCGACGCCCTGTCCGCCATCCTCAGCACCAGCGCTCCATGAGCGTGGGGGATGAGGGGCCACCGGTGACCCAGATCCCCCACGATGATGGTCAGCCGGCGCCAGCGGCGTAGGCCGCCTGGTGCAGGCCCCAGGTGATCTGGCCCTCGGCGGGCGAGTCGAGCAGCCGCGCCATCCCGGCCCTGAGCTCGGCTAGCTCGGCTGCCTCGCACAGGCCCAGGGTCACCGGCTGGTCGCCCCAGGCGGTCAGGTTCATCGCGAACATGGTCGCCGCCCGCGCCGTCGGCACCGGCAGCTCGGTCACCCGCGCCAGCCGCGGGCGCAGCCCGGCCGCGCCGTGCAGCCCGGCCGCGCCGGCCAGCCCGCCCAGCAGCGGGCCCGCGCACATCCGCGCGCCGGTGGTGGCCACCATCGCGTCGGCCAGCCGCAGGTGGGCCCGCAGCACCGGGTCGCTGGCCTCGATCCACTCGATCTCGTCCAGCACCAGCAGCCCGCCGTCGGTGAGCTGCGTGGCCCAGGACGCGGCGGTCGCGGCCGGGTCGGGCAGGTGGGCCAGCAGCAGGCGGCAGTAGATCAGGTCCGCGGGCCCGGCCGGGAACGGCAGCTCGCGCACGTCCCACCGGCCGAACTCCACCGGCCCCGACGCCCCGGCCCTGGCCCGCTCGATGTGCGTGGCCGACCCGTCCAGGCCGACCGTCCGCCCGGCCCCGGTGACCTCGGACACCAGCGCCGTGGTGTAGCCCGGCCCGCAGCCCAGGTCGTAGGCCAGCGCCGGCGGCAGGCCCGCCACCCCCGCCACCCCGGCCAGTTCCGCCACCTCGGCCAGCAGCGCCCGCGACGGCGGCCCGAACACCTCGCTGAGCACCCGCAGCCGCCGCGCGGCCACGTCGGTGTCGCCGAAGGTGTACCCGCCCGGCGCCGCGTCGGCCGGCTCGCCGGCCGGCGTGGCCTCGAACCGCGGGCGGTCCGGGCTCAGCCTTGCGGTGCGCGGACTGACCGGCCAGGTGGCGGCCAGCTCGGCCGAGAGCTCCTCGATGAGCGCGCCGACGTCGGCCGCCGCCGACTCGTGCATCGCCTCGGCCACGATCAGCACCGTCGAGGTGCCCGGCCGGACCGCCGACCCGGCGCTCTGCCGGTTGGTCCAGCGCCGCGCGTGGGCGTTCCCGCCCGCGTCGGCGAACACCACCTCGCCCGGCCGCGGCTGCTCCGTCTCGCCGGAGAACGCCTGGTAGCGCTCGGCGCCGTCGGCGTACCGGACCTCCAGCGGCCAGTCGACCCGGTCCGCGTCCAGCACCGCGACCGGGATGGCGTAGGCCATCGACAGGGCGTTGCACAGGTCCACCAGCGGGTGGATGGACGGCAGCGAGCGCTCCTTCTTGTACCGCCGCAGCAGCGACTCCGACGCGCACCGGTACTGCGTCGGCTTCAGCCCCATCCGCGCGAACGCCCGCCGCCAGGCCTGGATCTCCGGCAGCTCCGTCTCCGGCCCGCCCGCCAGCCGCGCGTCGGCCCTGGCCCACAGCCGTGCCACCCGCTCGGTCACGTCGGCATCGGCGGTGATCCCCGCGGCCAGCACCACCCCGGCGGCCAGCTCCGGGAAGTCGGTCCAGATCTTCGCGTGATGGCCGAAAACCATCGGCCCGAACAGACGGTTCTCCATCAGACGAGCCTCCCACTACCGGCCGCCGCCTCGCAGGCGGGGACCGACCCTATGCGGTCCTCGCCGTCGGCAACAGGACCCGGCTGAGGCGGTTCGCGCAGGCCGGCGGCCAGGCCCGCCATCACCACCGCGATGCCTGCCCACATCAGCGCGGTCGGGGCGCGGCTGCCCGTGGCCACCCCGGCCAGCGCGGCCGAGACCGGCGCGATGCCGGTCAGCAGCCCCACCCGGCCCGGGCCCAGCGCGGACACCGCCGAGTACCAGAGCACGAACGCCGCCACGGTGACCAGCACCAGGTACGCCACCGCGAGGAGGTCGGGGCCGGTCAGCCGGGCCGCCGCGGCCGGGCCCTCGGCCACCCCGCCGAGCACGCCGAGCATCAGCGCGCCGATCCACACCGAGTGCACCGAGACGCCCCAGGCCCCGTGCCGCTCCAGGACCGGCACGGCCAGCAGGGTGAACCCGGCCTCGCAGCCCAGCGCCACCGCCGCCCAGGCCACCCCGGCCGCGTCGGCCCGGCCCGCGCCTTCCACCAGCACCGCGCCCGCCGTCACCACGAACGCGGCCAGCACCACCCGCCGTCGCGGCGCGCGGCGTTGCGGATCGAGCAGCGGCCCGACCAGGCCCAGCAGCACCGGCACGCAGGCCACCGCGACCGCGATCATGGCCGGCTGGGCGTGCGCGTCGCCCCGCACGATGGCCACGTTGAACAGCACCAGGCCGGTGGCGGCCAGGCTGACCAGCCACAGCCACTCCCGGCCGCGGGGCCGGCGGATCGGCACGCCCAGGCCGCGGGCCAGCGCCAGCAGGATGACCGCGGCCACCGCGTAGCGGATGGCCTGCGCGGTGAACAGCGGCGCCGCGGTCAGGGTCCGGGAGACCCCGACCAGCCCGCCGACCAGGATCATGCCCGCGGCCCCGGCGCCGATGCTGCGCGACTGGGCCCGTCCGGGCCCGGGAGTGTTCGTCACCCGGCCGACTCTGCCGTGATAATGGTCCGATGGACAGGTCCAATGACACTCAAGTCCACCGGTCCATAATCGGGACCGACTTCCTCCAGCTCGACCGGGCCGACGCCCCGGCCGGCGGCCTGGCCGACTGGCTGACCCAGCACCTGCGGGCCGCCGTCGGCGACGGCCGGCTGCCCGTGGGCAGCCGGCTCCCGGCCACCCGGGTGCTGGCCGAGGAGCTGCACGTGTCCCGCGGCGTGGTCACCGAGGCCTACCAGCGGCTGATCGAGGACGGCCAGCTGGCCGGGCACGGCCGGGCCGGGACGCGGGTGGTCGCCGCCCCCGCCGCGCTCCCGCCCCTGGCGCCAGTCGGCGTCCCGTCCCGCCCGGCCACCACCAACCCGGCCGTCACCCACCCCGCCGGCCCGGCCGCCGTCGGCCCGGCCGTCACCCACCCGGCCGTCACCCACCCCGCCGGCCCGGCCGCCGTCGGCCCGGCCGTCATCCACCCCGCCGTCACCCACCCCGCCCGCCCGGCCGCCGCCGGTCCGGCCCGCCCGGCCGCCGGCGTCCCGTCCCGCCCGGGCGCCACCGATCCGGGGAGCCCGCCTGCGCCCGGTCCGGCCGCCCGGGCTGGTCTGGCCGGCGCGGCCGGGCCGCCGCCCGACGTCTTCCCCGCGCTGCCCGGCACCGAGGTGTTCGAGGCCCTGCGCGCCGTGCCCAGCCGCATCGACCTGTCGCCCGGCGTGCCCGACCTGGCCGCGTTCCCGCGCGCCGCCTGGCTGCGCGCCGAGCGCACCGTGCTCGACGACCTCTCGCCGTCCAGCCTCGGCTACGGCGAGCCGCGCGGCGCGCCCGCCTTCCGCGTCGCCGTCGCCAACTGGCTGGCCCGCAACCGCGACATCAGGGTCAGCCCCGACGAGGTCATCGCCGTCGCCGGCGTGGCCCAGGCCCTCGCGCTGCTGGCCATCACCCTGCGCGCCGCCGGCCTGCCCGCCGTGGCCGTCGAAGACCCCGGCTCGCTCGGCGCCCGCCAGCAGCTGCGCAGCTGGGGCATGGACACCCCGCCCGTGCCGGTCGACGCCCACGGGCTCCGCGTCGCCGACCTGCGCGCCGCCGGCGCGACCGCTGTCATGCTCACCCCGGCCCACCAGTTCCCGACCGGCGTGGTGCTCGGCGGCGCCCGGCGGCGCGAGCTGTGGCAGTGGGCCCGCGATGGCGGCCTGATCATCGAGGACGACTACGACGCCGAGCACCGCTACGACCGCCCGCCCGTCCCCGCGCTGCGCGCCGCGCTGCCCGAGCAGGTCTGCTACGCCGGCAGCGTCTCCAAGTTGCTCGCTCCCGCGCTGCGCGTCGGCTGGATGCTCGTCCCGGCCCGCTACCGCGACGCGGTGGTGGCGGCCAAGCGGGAGATCGACCTCGGCAACGCCGTGCTGCCCCAGCTCGTGCTGGCCGAGCTGATGGCCTCCGGCGAGCTCGAGCGCCACCTGCGCCTGCTGCGCAAGCGCCACGTCCGCCGCCGCGACGCGATGATCGCCGCCGTCCGGGCGCACCTGCCCCAGGCCACCGTGCACGGCGCCGCGGCCGGCCTGCACCTCACGCTCACCTTCGACGCCAGCCCGGACCTGTCCGACATCGAGCTGGCCACGGCCGCGCTGGACCGCGGCGTGAAGGTCCAGCCGCTCTCCTGGCACCGCCAGCTACCCGGCGCCCCCGGCCTGGTCCTCGGCTACGCGGCCAGCCCGCCGGGCGAGATCGAGGCTGGCATCGCCGCCATCGGCGCCATCCTCAGCGACAAATAGCTGAAGTAGGCTGCACAGGTGACGGGGCAATCGCACGATTGGTGTGATTCACCCGCTTCGGGTGACGATGTCTCACCCTCTCCGGGACGACGATCGGTCTGAAGTTTCCACACCAGTGTGCAACGGAGAGTTGCGCTGTGCTTCGAAGCTCGGGAGAAGAGAAGAAGAAGGCAATGACCGCACCGACGCCGCCGGCCTCGACCCTCGTCCGCCCGTTCACCGTCTCGATCTCGGATTCGGAGATCGACGACGTGAAGCAGCGACTGGCCAGAACTCGATGGCCGGATCCGGAAACGGTGGGCGACTGGTCGCAAGGGGTTCGCGTGGAGAACGCCAGGTCTCTGGTCGACTACTGGGAGCGCGGCTACGACTGGCGGCGCTTCGAGTCCGGGCTCAATCGCTTCCCCCAGTTCCTGACCGAGATTGATGGGCTGGACATCCACTTCATCCACGTCAGGTCCGAGAATCCCAGCGCGATGCCGCTGATACTCACGCACGGGTGGCCGGGCTCGATCGTCGAGTTCCTGAAGCTGATCGGCCCGCTGACCGATCCGGTTTCGTTCGGAGGAGACGCCGCCGATTCATTCGATGTCGTCGTCCCGTCGCTCCCCGGGTTCGGGTTCTCCCAGAAGCCCACGGAGACCGGGTGGACTGTATCGCGCATCGCAAGCGCGTGGGTGGAGCTGATGAAGCGTCTGGGCTACACGAGATGGGCCGCGCAGGGCGGCGATTGGGGTGCGGTCGTCACCACCGCCCTCGGGGCCATGCAACCTGAGGGGCTTCTCGGAATTCACCTGAACACCCAGTACGCCTTTCCCGCGCAGATACCCGGCACCTTGTCGCCCGAACAGCGCTACGCCGTGGAGACCCTCGCCCTCTACACCGGCGATCTCGGCGGGGCGAACCACCTTCAGGGCACGAAGCCGGAGACTGTCGGATTCGCCCTGGCGGACTCTCCCGCTGGTCAGGCAGCCTGGATCTACGACAAGTTCCAGTCCAAGACCGACAACCACGGGCTCGCCGAGGACGCCCTCAGCAGGGACGACATGCTCGACGCGATATCCCTCTACTGGCTCACCAACAGCGCAGCGTCGTCCGGCCGCATCTACTGGGAGAACAAATCGGGCACTTTCGCCGGCCCGAAGCTGACGCTTCCGGTCGCGGTGACCGTCTTCCCGAGGGACATCCCGCGCCTGCCACGAAGCTGGATCGAAGACACCTACAGCAATCTGATCCACTACGGCGAGGCCGACAAGGGCGGGCACTTCGCGGCCCTGGAACAGCCCGAGATCCTGGTCAGCGAAATCCGCACCGGCCTGCGCACCCTTCGTTCCTGACGCTGTTGCGCCGGGGGTCAGGGCTGGCCAGTGAGCTGGACGTTGTAGATGCTGGCCTGGAAGGTGCCGGCCGGGTCGCGCGGCAGGCGGGTCAGCCAGACCAGCACGTAGCGGCCCCGGGCGGGCGTGCCCGGCTTCAGGCTCACCGTGCCGCCGGCGCTGGCCGCGGTGGCCGTGGTCTTCAGCCCGGCCAGCGCGGGCGAGTTGCCGACCCGCAGCGCGAGGCTGGCGCCGCGCCCGCCGCCCAGCGCGATCTGGGCCCCGGTGATCGTGACCGGGTGGCCCATGTCGATCAGCAGCCCGGTGCCCTGGTACAGGTGGCCGAAGTCCGCGCTGGTGTACCAGTCCGTGTTCCAGGCGGTGGCCGGGTTGTGGTCGATGGCCAGGCCAGCCTGGCCCGGGTTGTCGCCCTGGCCCGTGCCGCCAGTCCCGAACGCCGCCGCGCTGGCCGGCCGCAGCGGCACCGCGGGCGTGGTCGTCGGGGCGGGCGAGGAGGTTGCGGGCGACGGCGCCGACTTCCCGTGACCGGCGTGACGACGGGCGGCGGCCTGCACGCTGGTGTGCGAGCGGTGCGACCCGGTGGCGCTGGCCCGGTGTCCCGCCGCGAACAGGAAGCTGTAGATCGCGAAGCCGATCACCGCGGCCAGGACCACCCACATGGTGCGTATCTGCCCGCGCCGCCGGCGCCGGCTGTCCCGGTCACCCAGGCCCAGCCAGGTGCCAAGCCCTCCGCGCCCCTGCGGCTCGTCAGCCTGATGGGGCCCGCGGTGCCCGGCCTGCTCGTCGTAGCGCCAGCCGTCCGGGTCGGTCTGGTCATCCTCGCCCTGCTGGCCCCAGTCGGTCCGGCGCCCGACCTCGTCAGCCAGGTCGGCCTCGGTCCAGTCGCCGCCCGCGTCTCGGCCTGGCTGGGGCTCGTCAGCCTGGTCGGCCTCGGCCCAGTCCCCGCTCGCGTCTCGGCCTTGCTCGGGCTCGTCAGCCTGGCCGGGCTCGGCCCAGTCCCCTGCCCGCGTCTCGGTCCCGCTCGGGCTCGTCTGCCTGGTCGGCCTCGGTCCAGTCCCCGCCCGGGCCTTGGTCCCGCTCGGGGTCGTCCGCCGGGTCGGGCTCGTGGTGCCTGAGTTGCTCGTCCCAGTCGTCCTGGTCGGTCTGGTGCTCCCGGTGCCCCCGGCCCAGCCAGCCCAGGCCCGGCCAGCGCTCCGGCTCCGGTTCCGGCTGATAGGCCTGGTTAGGCTCGCCGCCGGCCGACGGCCCGCCGTCGTACCGGTGGCCACTCTCGTTCTGCTCGCCGGGCCAGCCCTGGCCAGGATGGCCAGCGTGACCGCCGCCAGCGCCACCGGTGCCGCTCGCGCCCCCCGCGCCCTGGCCCCCGCTCAGACCCGAGCCGCCGCCTGAGCCCCGGCCGCCGCCCAGGCCCCAGCGGCTGCGGCGGCCAGAGACGGGCGGGGCTGAGAACTCGTCGGTCTCCTCCGGCGGCGGGCGGCGGGCCGCGTCGTACTCCTCGATCAGCGGCTCCGAGTCGATGCCGGCCACCCGGGCGATCGCGCGGATGTGGCCCCGCGCGTAGAAGTCACCGCCGCACGAGGAGTAGTCGTCGGCCTCGATGCCCGCGATGATCGTTTCGCGGATGCGGGTGCGCTGACTGACCTGGGTCAGGGTCAGGCCGGCCTGGCTTCGCGCTTGCGCGAGGGCCTCGCCAATGCTCACGGCGCGCCTCCACTGCGGTGTCGCAACGCTCTCCCTCCGACACTATGTCGCCCAGGCCACCACGTGCCCGCCGGCACCGGAGTTCACTCGCCCTCCGCCAGGGGCATTCCGCCCGGCCAGGTCGGCCGGGCCTGCGGAGAGTCGCCGCGAGCGACCCTTGTTAGGGATTGACGATCTGTGCGTTCATGTCGCGTTCGAACCCTATTGGCAGGTCGCCCGTACCGTCCCGTGCGTCACCAAGTAACTCAGTCACCGCACGCGCTAGCTAGGGCTAGAGCGAGGGCAGCACCCCGTAGCGACGGGTCACCGTCGGATCCTGCTCGGCCGCGTCCCGCCGCTGCGCCTCGGTCATCAGCCGCAGCACGGCCGGGCCCGCGGCCGAGCTGAAATCGACCGGCGGCGGGCTGCCCGCCGCCCCGGCCTCCAGCCAGGCGCGGAACTCGGCGGGCACCTCCGCGCCGCCCGTGCCCGCCGCGCGCTGCTGGGCCCGCTTCAGGGCATCGCCGACGAACAAGAGAATGCCGGCCTGGCGGTCCGCCATCCGCGGGCCGACGTGATCGGCGCCGCGGACCAGGTGGTACTCGTGGCTGACGTCGAGATCCCACAGCACCCGGTGCAGGTACTCCGCGCCGTCCATCAGGCTGAAGCAGTCCTCGTCGCCGCACTCGACCAGGATGGCCAGGTCACTGCGGCGGATGGCGTCAGCGTTGCCGCGCAGCCGGGCCACCACGTGGCTGCTGGCGTAGCCCGCCGGGCTGTCCCGCATCGCCGCGAGCAGCTCGCCGAGCTCGCCGAGCGTGTTGCGCGGCCGGACCTGACCGGCGCTCTCGCCGGGGAACACGGCCGGCTCGAGCGCCGCCACCGCGATGAACCGGTCCGGCTGGCTGAACGCGATCTTCAGCGCCCCGTAGCCGCCCATGGACCCGCCGGTGATCAGCAGCAGGCTCAGGTCGGCGCCGAACTCGCGCTCCAGGTGACCGGGGAACTCCCGGGCCACCAGCGACTCCCAGCGCCCGCCTTCGGCCTGGTCGATGTAGAACCCGCCGGCTGTCGGCGTGCTCGCGCAGGCGGCCAGCACCGGGGGCAGGGTCCCGTCCGCCCAGCCCTGCTCGTACAGCGGAAGCTGGGCCTCCAGGGTGGCGGCGGAGGAGTTCGCGCCGTGCAGCACCAGCATCAGCGGCAGTCGTTCGCCGCCGGTCCAGCCCGGCGGCGTGAGCACCCGGTACTCGACCGGCCCGCCGGCCGCGGCTGACTCGTAGCTTCCCTGGTGGACGTCGGCGTGAGGCACGCCCGAGCGTCTCATGATCGCCCGCGGCCGGGCCATCGGTTAACGGTCTCCTGGCATGTGGCGCGGTTCGAGCGCTGGAACGGCAAGTCCTGGTCCATCGACGGCTGGCCCTGGTCCCGGCGAGGCGATGAATCCCGTCCCGTCCTTCCGTCTACCTTGGTGACCGGCGAGGCAGCGACCGGCGGGACAGGATTCAGGACGCGGAGGAGCTGAGGATGAGCGGATCGGGTCTGTCGGCGGCGCGGCTCGGGCGGCTGCGCGAGGTGCTGGCCAGGCATGTCGACAGCGGCCAGGTGCCAGGGCTGGTCGCGCTGGTGGCCCGGCGCGGGGAGGCGCACGTGGTCGCGGTCGGCACCACCGAGGCCGGCGGCGCCGGGCGCCCGATGGCGCGAGACACCATCTTCCGGATCGCGTCGGTCAGCAAGCCGGTCGTCGCCGTAGCCGCGATGGCGCTGGTCGAGGAGGGCCGCCTGCGGCTCGACGATCCGGTCGACGAGCTGCTGCCCGAGCTGGCCGACCGCCGCGTCCTGCGCGATGCCGACGGGCCGATGGATGACACCGTGCCCGCCGTCCGGCCCATCACCCTGCGGGACCTGCTGACCTTCCGGATGGGCCTGGGCATGATCATGTCCGACCATCCGCTCGGCCGGGCCATGGCCGAGGCCGGGCTGGAGCCGGGTCCGGCGAGCCCGCCCGTCGACTCGGACGAGTGGATGAAGCGGCTGGGCCGCCTGCCGCTGCTCTACCAGCCGGGGGAGAAGTGGCTCTACCACACGCCCGCCGACGCGCTGGGCGTGCTGATGGCCCGGGCCAGCGGCCAGCCGCTGGGCGACGTCCTGGCCGGGCAGCTGTTCGCGCCGCTGGGCATGGCCGACACCGGGTTCAGCGTGCCCGCGGCCAAGCTGGACCGGCTGGCTGCCGCCTACCGGCCCAAGGACGGCTCGCTGCTGCTCACCGACGACCCCCGCCAGTCGGCCTGGGCTCAGCCGCCCGCCTTTCCGTCCGCGGGCGGCGGGCTGGTCTCCACCGCCGACGACCTGCTGGCCTTCGGCACGATGATGCTGCATCTGGGTCGCTACGGCGGGCGGCGGCTGCTATCCCGGCCGTCGGTCCAGGTGATGACCACCGACCAGCTCACCGAGCAGCAGCGGGAGGAGAACGGCCTGTTCTTCGCCGGCGCGGGAGGCTGGGGCTTCGGCCTCAACGTGGTCACCCGGCGGACCGACCTGGGGCCCGGGCCGGGATCGTTCGGGTGGAACGGCGGGACGGGCACGTCGTTCTACGTCGATCCGGCCGAGGAGCTCATCGGGGTGCTGCTGACCCAGCGGTCGATGACCTCACCGAGGCCGCCGGCCGTGTACCGGGACTTCTGGGCCGGCGCCTACCAGGCCATCAACGACTGACCGGGCCGGGGCCGGGCGGGGGCGGGGCGGTCGGGTCATCTGTTGGCGTTCATGGCCGTGATCAGCAGCCCGCCCAGGCGGGGGACATCCTCGGCGGAGGTGAGGTGCAGCTCGATCCAGTCGCGCCGGCTCCGGTCATGCCGCACCGCCTGGTCCTGGCCGAACTCGGTCCTCAGCCGCGACCAGCCTGCCTGAGTGATCCGCAGGTCGATCACGCCCGGCGCCTCCAGGTGCGCGATCTCCCGCTTGTCGGTGTACAGCGCGGGCTTGCCGCCGTACCGCGACGGCCGCTCCCTGGCCGGGCCCGCCGCCAGCATCGCGACGACGAACGCCTCCCACACCGGGTCCGCTGGCTCCGCGGCCATGTCGCGATCCTAGCTACCGCCGCCGCCGATGAGTGTGAGCGGCGCCGTCGTCCTAGCCCGCAGAGACGACAAGAAGGTCAGGCAGCCTTGGGCAGGAAGGCTCGCTGGGCATCTTGTCTGACCCCGCCCATGTGCTTGGCCCGCCAGGCGGTCTGCCCTGGTGACGGTTACCGGCGGCGGCTGGTGTCCCGGCGGGGGCCGGTGGCTTCCTGGTCCGCCGGACGTTGACAGCTGGCGGCCGGTGATGCAGTCTATAACCATCTAGTTTTAGAAGTAGGTGGTTATAAATGGCGGCGGACCGGCTCAGCCTCGTCTTCGGGGCTCTCGCCGACCCAACCCGGCGGGCGATCTTGACCCGGCTGGCCGACGGCGAGGCGACCGTCGCAGAGCTCGCCGCGCCGTTTGCCATGTCCCAGCCGGCGATCTCCAAGCACCTGAAGGTGCTGGAGCAGGCGGGCGTGGTCTCGCGGACGCGGCGGGCGACCGCCCGGCTCAGCCGCCTGGAAGCCGGACCGCTGCGCGAGGTGACCACGTGGCTGGCCCTCTACCAGCGGTTCTGGGATGAAAGCCACGAGCGGCTCGATGACCTGCTGGCCGCGTTGCAGGCAGCAGAAGACGACACAGCGAAAGGGAACGGCGATGAGTAAGACCCGGATCACCGCAGAACCCGGCATGCCGCAGGGCAGCTGACACCGGCCCTGCCCGCATACCCCCGGGGTCGCGCCCGCGCCCCGCGGCAGACCAGGAAGGACACCACCATGGCCACCACCACTACCCGCGCGCAGGCCGGCCAGGCCCGTCCGCGCAGTCACCGCGAACACCCTGCTGCGGGCCGCGCAGATCCTGCTGGCGGCGGTCTTCGCGGTCGCTGCCGTCCCCAAGCTGGCCGGCGCGCACTCCGCCACGGTGATGTTCAGCCAGATCGGACCAGGCCAGTGGCTGCGCTACCTGGTCGGGACAGCCGAACTGGCCGGGGCCATCGGGCTGCTCATCCCGCGGCTGGCTGGGCTGGCCGCCGCCGGGCTCGCCGCCGACATGGCCGGCGCCACCATCATCAACATCGCGGTCCTGCACAGCGCCGCCGTCGTGATGACCGTCCCGCTGTGCGCCGCGTTCGCGCTCATCGCCTGGCACCGGCGGGAGCAGACCAGGAGCCTGGCCGCAGTCATCAGGCAACACCAGCAGCTGCCGCGGTAGGTCACCCAGCCTGCCGGGCGCCAGGAAACATCCTTGACCGGACAGGAGACAACGCAATGACTGCCGACCGCGAGCAAGACCAGCCCCCCGGCACTCACCCGGGCAGCCCACGCGACATCCCGCCCGAACGGCCCGCGTCGCTCGGCCGCCTGGATGCGCTGATCGGCCAGTGGGAAATGGAGGCCACGTTCGAGGCCGGCCGTTTCGGCCCGGACAGCCCGGCCTTCACCGGCCGCGGTGGCCGGACGACCTTCGAATGGCTGGAGGGCCGGTTCTTCCTCACCCAGCGATTCATCAACGAACACCCCGCGGCCCCCAGCGGCATCGCGATCATCGGCGCGGGCGCCGAACCTGAGACCTTCACCCAGCACTACTACGACTCGCGCGGCGTCGCGCGCATCTACCAGATGACCCTCCAGGGCGGGATCTGGAAGCTATGGCGCGAGGCACCCGGCTTCTGGCAGCGTTACGCCGGCCAGATCTCCGATGACGGGAACAAGATCACGGGCGCCTGGGAAGTCTCAGCGGACGGCCAGACGTGGAAACACGACTTCAGCCTGACCTACATCAAGACAAGCCCGGCTACCTGACCATCGCGCGCGCCGTCGCAGTGGCCCCGGCCTTGAGCGCGCCCTGGCGCTCCGGCGCGGCAGGTATACCATTGTCGGGCAAATCCGGAATAGCCTAAGGCCGAAGGATGCTCACGAAGAGGTTGCGGATAATCAGGTACGGGCTCAGCCGGGCCCTCATCCTGGGCGCCCTGATCTTCGGCTTCCTGAAGCAGCCGCAGGGCGACTCCTTTAATTTCTGGCTGATCGGCGGATTCGCGGCCGTCTCCGCGGCCAGCATTGTCTTCATTGTCGCGAAGTACATGAACGTCGTCCGCTCGCCGCTGGGCATCTACTTTGACCTGGTCTTCTACCTGCTCACCTTCGTGAGCATGTTCTCGGTCATCTACTGGACCTACGGCACCTCCGGCAACTTCAGCAGCCGGCTCACCCACCTCGACGCCATCTACTTCACCATGGGCACGCTGAGCACCGCGGGCACCGGCAACATCGTTCCGGTCAGCCAGCTGGCCCGCGGGCTGCAAACCTTGCAGATGCTGCTGGATCTCGGGTTCCTGCTGGTGGCGGTCACCCTGGTCGTGGGCCGGCTCGCCGCCGGCAAGGCGGACTCGAAGGCGTCCTGACCGGGTAGGACGATGGGCGCGAGTCAGGTCCGCAGTCTGATCAAGGGGGAACCGATGGCGGGCAAGTTCGTGCTGAAGCAGGGCTCAAGCGGCAAGTACCACTTCAACCTGGTCGCCGGGAACGGGCAGGTCATCGCCACGAGCGAGGCCTATGAGCGCAAGGAGTCGGCGCTCAACGGCATCGAGTCGGTGAAGACCAACGCGCCGGGCGCCGCGCTCGACGACCAGACCGAGGAATAGCCGGTCCGACTGGTCAGGTCCGGGCGGCCTCGGCGCGCCGGACGAGGTCGGCGATGTGCGAGGTCATCGCGGGCCAGAGCTCGCGCGGCAGGCTGTGGCCCATGCCGTCGAACACCACCAGCTCGGCGCCAGGAATGGCGGCCGCCGTGGCCTGGCCGCCGCTGACGTCGCACATCTTGTCGTCGGACCCGTGCAGGACCAGCGCGGGCACGCGCACGGAGCCCAGGCGCCCGGTCCGGTCACCCGAGGCGACGGCGGCCACGAACTGCCGGGCGGCGCCGACCGGGTCGTGGGCCCGGTCGTAGGCCCGCCCGGCCCGGTCCCGTACGGCCGTCTCGTCGAACGGGAAGCCCGGTGACCCGATCACCTGGAAGGCCCGGACCTGCTGCTCGATCACGTCCTCTCGCGTCTTGGTCGGCAGGCCCATGAGCGGGGCCAGCGTCTCGAGGTCCGCCTGGCCCACCGCCCGGTCGCCGGTGGTGGACATCATCGAGGTCAGCGACCGGACCCGCCCCCGCCCAGCCCTTTGTGCCCTGGGGATGCCCGCCCAGCGGGGCGTGCCCGCCCAGCCCTTTGTGCCCGGGGCGTGGCCCGCCCAGCCCGTTGCGCCCGGGCTTGGTGGGGCGCTTGGGCTCGGCCTGACCTAGCTCCCTACGGGACAGGCTGGGGGCCCGATGGGGTTTGTCGGGGGCGCGTTGTGAAGGTGGTGGATTTGGGCCACGGGTGGCCCAAATCCACCAGGATCATGGTCGACCCCCGACGATGCCGCCACGTAGGCCGGGCCCGTCCCATCGGCCGCTCCTGTTGCCGATTACATCCGCCCCGTTAGTCACTCCTGCCCAGTCAGCCCCGTCTGTCGCTGCAGACTCGAGCACCACAGGCTAGGTCCGGCCGGATCACCCGGTTCCGGGTGGCCCTAATGGGGGCCGTCATCAAGGCGGAGTGTTAGCGGGCTATGAGCCCGCTAACGCTACGGGATCATGGTCCACCCCGGTCAGGCACCATGGACGCTCGCCTCGCTGCTCACACCTGCCCCATCGGTCACAGCGTCGAGCCCGCGCAGCCCGCCGCACAGCCAGTCCTGGCTCACGCCGCCCGCCTATGCAGCCCGCGCACGCAGTGTCCGGATACTCGATGGCCACCGTCTGGGCGATCATCCCGCCCAGCGACGCACCGGCCAGGTGGGCGCTGGCCAGGCCGAGCGCGTCCAACAGCCCGACGGTGTCAGCCGCCATGCCGGACAGCGTGTAGGAGGCCGAGGACAGGTCTCTGGCCAGCGCCGCGGTCAGGTCCGGCGGTGGCGCGTCGGCCATATGCGTGGACCGCCCGACGTCGCGGTTGTCGAAGCGGATCGGCTGGAGGCCCCGGGCGGCGAGGTCGGCGATGAAGCCGTCGGGCCAGCTGATCATCTGCGCGCCGCCGCCCATGAGCAGCAGCACCGGCGGGTCGTGGGGCTCTCCGAAGCGCTCGTAGGCGATGTCGATGCCGGCCGGGCCGACGTTCCGGGCCTTCTCTTCGCTCACCGTCACTCCATTCTCGTAGCCAGCGTCAGGGAAAAGAAAGGTACCAGGAATACCAGTGATAAAGGCTTGCGGAAAATGTGAGAAGTATTAAAATGCTCCCGGTCCGATTTCTGGCGAATTAACGCTTCGCCTTTGCATATACTGGAAAACAGAGACGGCGTTCGAGCGCGCAGGGGCCGTCCGGCTACCGGCGCCGGACGGCGTGGGCCGTGCGGCGCCGTGCGCCGGCCGCCTAGCCCGATCTGATAACAGCAAGAAGCGGCCCCGCCTCCATCGGAAGGAACCCTCAACCGGATGGTTGACGGTTGTCGTGCAGGCGGGCTACTGTCAACCGTATGGTTGATGATCTGGTGGAGATGGACGAGGTGTTCCACGCCCTGGCCAGCCAGGCGCGGCGGGACATGCTCGGCCGCCTGGCCGCGGGGCCGCTCACCGTCGGCCAGCTCGCCGCGCCGCTGGCCATGTCGCTGGCCGCGGCGGCCAAGCACGTACAGGTGCTCGAGCGAGCCGGCCTGCTGCACCGGACCATCGACGGCCGCCGGCACATCTGCCGCCTGGAGCCCGGCCCACTCGCCTCGGCCCAGGCCTGGCTGGCCTTCTACGAGCCCTTCTGGACCGAGCGGCTGGATGCCCTCGACGACATGTTCCGGACCGGGCCCCACGACGAGGAGCAGTGATGAACGTGATCGCACAGCACGCCGCCGTCCGCCTCGAGCGCACCATCGCGGCCCCGCCCGGCCAGGTCTACCGGGCCTGGCTCGACCCCGGGCTGCTGGCCCGCTGGATGAACCCCGGCACGCTGACCATCAGCCGGGTCGAGGTCGACGAGCGGGTCGGCGGCCACTACCGGATCTGGCACGCCGACGCGTCCGGCGCCGAGGTCGGCGGCTTCGACTGCGAGCTCACCGAGCTCGTCCCCGGCCAGCGCATCGTGTTCCGCTGGGGCTTCGTCGGGCCCGGCCGGCGTAGCGGCCCGGTCTTCGACTCCTTGCTGACCGTGGGGTTGCGCGAAGCACCTGGCGGGGCCACTCAGCTGACCCTGGTCCACGAGCGGCTCGGCGACCTGGCCGCCGCGCTGCCCGACGTCGCGGCCAACGTCGGGCCCGGCTGGGACGACGCCCTGGGCAAGCTGGCCGGCGTGCTCGGCCGCGATCCCGCCGGGCCCGGCCACGCGGCGGTCGCCGACCTGGGCCTGCCTGAGGCCGAGGACCTGCTGCGCCGCCAGCCGCTGGCCCGGCTGGCCTACACCGGCCCCGACGACTTCCCGCGGGTGATCCCCATCGGGTTCCTGTGGCGCGACGGCCAGATCATCGTCTGCACCGCGACGACCGCGCCCAAGGTCCGGGCGCTGGCCGCCCGGCCGCACGTCGCCCTGACCATCGACACGGACAGCGGCACCGCCAGCACGGCACTGCTCGTGCGCGGCGTGGCCAGCACCGAGATCGTCGACGGGGTGCCCGCCGAGTATCTCGAGGCGGCGGCCAAGACCATGCCCGCCGAGCAGCACCAGCAGTTCGAGGCCCAGGTGCGGTCGGTCTACCCGCAGATGGCGCGCATCTCCATCGAGCCGCGCTGGGCCCGCTACTTCGACTTCGGCGCCGGCCGCGTCCCCGAGTTCCTGCGCCAGCTCGGCCCCGGCGGCGGGGGGTGAGAGGCCCCGGCGGGGGAGTCCCGGCCGCGCGTGGCGACCCTGCGGGCGAGGTTCCTGCTGGTCATGTTGTCCTCCCGCGGGTGGTACACGGCCGCCCCCCGTATGCGGCGGCCGTATACCCGACCTAGATATCAGGCCGCTGTTGCAGGCGGCTGCCGCCGCGCTCCGAAGTGGCTGTCATGGCAACGAGCCGGCTTACCCGGCGTGCCGGTCCCGAGGCCACCCGCGCTCTCCGGCGCGGCCATGGATAGACCTGGAGGCACGCCGCATACTAAGGACGAGGCAGGGCAGCCCGCCCAGGACCGGCATCCAGGCGCCGGCCCGAGCGGACGCCTGCCGAGGAGGCATGCATGACCCCCGGTCGAGTCAGCCGGCGAAGCCTGCTGGCCGGCGCCGGCCTCATCGCGGGCTCCGCCCTGGCCGGGGACCTGATCGCGGACCACCTGCGCGACGCCGGGACGCTCGCCGCGGCCACGACGCCGGGAATGACCCTGGCCAGGGTGCCGGGCAGCGGGTACGTCCCCGACGGCATCGCCGGGCTCGCCGCGGCGTTTCCCCGCGCGGCCGTGCAGCTGCTGGACAGCCCGTTCCGCGCTAACCAGGAGCGCAACAGCAGCTACCTGCTCTTCGTCGACCCCGACCGGCTCCTGCACACCTTCCGGCTCAACTACGGCCTGCCGTCGGCCGCCCGGCCGTGCGGCGGGTGGGAGCGACCTCAGTGCGAGGTACGCGGGCACACCACCGGGCATCTTTTGTCGGCGCTCGCCCTGACGTACGCCGGCCCGGCGAGCGAGGCCGCCCTGGACAAAGGTCGTTACATCGTGGAGAGTCTGGCGCGCTGCCAGGCGCGGGCCCGGCAGGCCGGCTTCCACGATGGCTACCTGTCGGCCTTCCCCGAGACCTTCTTCGACCGGCTGGAGGCCGGCCAGCCCGTCTGGTCGCCGTATTACATGATCCACAAGTACCTGGCCGGCCTGATCGACCAGTATGAGCTGGCCGGGAACGCACAGGCCATCGAGGTCGCGGCCCGGCTGGCTGACTGGGTGTGCTGGCGCACCGGCCGCCTGTCCTATGCCCACATGCAGCGGATCCTGGCCGTCGAGTACGGCGGCATCGCCGAGGCGCTGGCCAACCTGTACCGGCTCACCGGCGAGCGCCGGTACCTGGTGACCGCGCAGCGCTTTGACGATGCCGCCCTGCTCGGCCCGCTGGCCGCCGGGCAGGACCGCCTCAGCGGAGTGCACGCCAACATGACGGTGCCCAAGATCATCGCGTCCGTGCGCATGTGGGAGGAAACCGGCCGCCGCCGCTACCGTGACGTCGCCGAGCACTTCTGGCGGATCGTCACCCAGCACCACTCCTACATCATCGGCGGGTCCAGCGACCACGAGCACTGGCACGAGCCCGACGTGATCGCCGGGCAGCTGTCCAACCTGACCTGCGAGAACTGCGTCAGCTACAACATGCTCAAGCTGACCAGGCTGCTGCACTTCCACCAGCCCGAGCGGGTTGACCTGCTCGACCACTACGAGCGCGTGCTGCTCAACCAGATGCTCGGCGAGCAGGATCCCGATTCACCGCACGGATTCAACGAGTACTACTACGGGCTGTCCCCCGGGGCGTTCAAGCAGCAGCCGCTGAACTACTTCCCGGACGCCAGCCCCGACGTGTACTCCACCAACTACGAGAACTTCACCTGCGACAACGCCACCGGCATGGAGACCCAGGCCAAGTTCGCCGACACCATCTACTCGCGGGACGCCGACGGCCTGTTCGTCAACCTGTTCATCCCGTCCGAGCTGACCTGGGCCGAGAAGGGGATCACGCTGCGCCAGGTCACCCGGTTCCCCGACCAGCCAGGAACCCGGCTCCACGTCGTAGCCGGCGAGGCCGACATGACGATCCGCGTCCGCGTCCCCGCCTGGGTCGCCGGGACCTCGACGGCCATGGTGAACGGGCACCGGGCTGGCCGCCCGGCCCCGCCCGGCAGCTGGCTGGCGGTCCGGCGGCGCTGGCGCGCCGGCGACCGCCTGGAGGTCACCCTGCCCATGCGCCTGGACCTGCATCCCACCCCCGACGATCCCGCCGTGCAGGCCGTCACCTACGGCCCGGTCGTCCTGAACGGGGCCTACGGCAACCAGGCGATCACCGCGATGCCGAAGCTGGACGTCAGCTCGCTCACCCGGGCCGGTGCCGGGCCCCTGACCTTTGCGGCCACCGCAGACGGCCAGCCGGTGACGCTCATCCCGACCGCCCGGACCCACCACCAGCACTACAACGTCTACTGGCGGACCTGACCGCGACCGGGCCGGTTACGCTCCACGGCCATGGACTACGTCGTCGCTGACCTTCCGGTTGCTGACATCGACCAGCTCGAAGCGCTCTGGCGCGAGCTGTTCTCCCATCACCTGGCCCAGGCGCCGCACCTGGCCGCGCTCGGGCCGGCGCGCAGCCCAGCCGGCTCCTGGCGCGTGCGGCGCGGGTACTACCAGCGCTGGCTGGCCGCTCCCCAGGCGACCGTGCTGGCCGCTCAGGGGTCTGGCCGCCTGCTGGGCTACGCCATGGTCCGGGCGGTCGATGACGCCGGATCGTGGCAGTTCGGGGACCGGGTCGGCGTCCTGGAAACGCTGGTGGTCAGCGCCGGCGCCCGCGGCAGCGGTGTGGGCCAGGCGCTCATGGACGCCGCCCGCCAGCGGCTGGCTGACTGGGGCGTCCAGGTGATGACCATCTCCGTGATCGCCGGCAACGAGGGCGCCCTGCGCTTCTACCGCCGCGAAGGCGCCAGCGATTACCTGCAGACCCTCATCATGCCGGTCGCCCAGCTGGATTAACCATTTGGCGCGTTTGCAGCAAATCTGGGCCGCCGCTGGCACCGGAATGTTTTGTCGCTGGCATTCCGCCCGCCATCACCACCATTGTCTCAACATTGTCTCTGATCCGTTCCGAGGGCTATCAGCGCCGGGAAGTTAAGCCTACAAATTAGGCGAAACAGTCCGTAACGGCCGACAGCAGATGCCCAGGCCGCACCGGAACCGGAAACGAGAAGGTTGGCAGGTGAGAATGGTCAGAATCTACCGCACCGCCGCAGCCGCGTTCGCTGCTGGACCGCCATTCGCGGGCGGGGTTTCCAGCGGCAGCACAGCCCTGCTTCGCGGCCGGGCAGAGCAGCGCGGCCAGGAGTCAGCGTCATGCGATTGCTGAGCCGCAGGCGCCGCTGGCCGGCTGCCCTCATACCGCTGGCGCTGTTCGCTGCCCTGGCGGGCCAGCTGGTGAGCGTACCGCCGGCCAGCGCGGTACTGCCCGGACCTGTGGTCGAGCAGGGCGAGGGATTTGACACCAGCGCCCTGCCGCCCACGTCGGACATGACCACATGGTGGACGACCACGACCTACTTCGCGATCGGCGTCTACATCGGCGGCGAGAACTATCGCGGATCGAGCCCCAACCATGCCTGGCTGGCCAGCGTCATGACGACTGACTGGGATGTGTGGCTGCTGTGGGTCGGCCCCCAGTCGTCCTGCGTAACCGGCGGCGGGGACGGCACGTTCAGCAATGACCCGGCGACCGCGCAGTCTCAGGGCGAGACCCAGGCGGAAGATGCGGTCGCCGCGGCCAGCGCTGATGGCTTCGGCGACGAGTACCTCGTGTACGATCTCGAGGGTTTCGACACGGGCAATTCAACCTGCGTCACCGCCGCGCAGTCGTTCATTAACGGCTTCGAGTACGAGGTCCACACCGTATTGCACGAGCACGGTGCCGTCTATGGCAGCAGCTGCTCCTCCGACCTGACCGCCTACACCGCCCACAGCAACGTACCCGAGGCCATCTTCCCGGCGGACTACGGGTATTCCGACTTTGCTACGTCGCCCCTTCAGTGCATTCCTAACAATGCCTGGGATCACAATCAGCGGGTGCATCAGTGGTCTGGGAATACGGCCCTCAGGATTAGATCGGGAGACTCCGCGCCCTCCTGGACTATCGATGAGGACTGCCTGGACGGTCCGGTTGAAGGCACTTCGACATTTGCCGAAGCCTGCACCTGATGACCGCGAGCAGAGAACATGAGAGGCGGGTGCCTACGATGAATCGTACGAAAACGGCGCGTATTCTGGCGCCGACGGCCGCGGCGACCCTGGTCCTCGGCCTGGCCGCACTTCTTGCGGCGCATCAGTCCGCGCAGGCGGCAGCCGCCGGCTCGGCGTTGCGGGCCGTCAGCTGGGTGGACCGCCCGGCGCAGATCCCGGCGATCAGCGTGCCGCACAACCCGGGTGTCGCGGCCTGCGCGTCGAAAGATCTCAGCCTCCGGATGGAGGGCCGCGGCATCATCCAGGCCGGAACCTACGCCTACATCTACAACGCGAAGAACACGACCCGCCGCGCCTGCTTCGTCTCCGGGCGTCCCAGCGTGAAGCTGGCCGGCCAGACAGTGGCGGGCAGCCCGAACGTGCTGGACGTCACGGCCGGAGTGCTCGCCCCTGGCGCCTCGGCCAGGTTCGCCGTCACCCAGTCGCAACGCGCATCCTGCACCCCGGCATTCACCCGGCACGGCGTCTCTCGCACCTCCGCCGTGACACCGCACGTTCAGATCGGCGCGCAGCCGGTCGCCGCGACCAGCGAAGGGACCATCCTCACCAGCAAGTGCACCAGGACCGCGGTCACCCAGATCGGCCTTCCCCCGACGTCCCCGAAGCCAGGCCCGCTCTCCGGGCTCGCCGTCCGGCTGCAAGCCCCGGCGCGAGCGCGAGCGGGACACATCCTGAAGTTCACCGTGATGATCACTAACCCGACCCGGGCGGCCGTCAGGCTCTCCCCGTGCCCGAGCTATGAGGTCGGCATCTCATCCGCGCGGGCGGTCGCCTACCGGCTCAACTGCGGCGCGCTAGCCATCCCGGCAGGTCAGTCCCGCGTGTACGACATGCGGTATGCCGTCCCGGCGGGCACGCCCGCCGGCCTGGCCAAGATCGGCTGGTTCCTGCTGAACTCGACCCGCAATGGAGCGGGCGGCCTCATCACCATCACGAAGTAACCGGCTGTTAGCCGGCGGGGCGGCAACAGCGGCGGTAGTGGCCGGGGGTATCTCAGCCCCCGGCCACGCCGGTGCCTGGGGCTGCGCATCGGCGCGTCTCCCGTCGGTGTCACAGTCGGTGTCACAGCCGCGGCCGCTGCCTCGTCATACGCAGTGAGGAGATCTCCCAGGAGACGAGCAAAGCAGGTGAGGACCATCAACGAGCCGGGCCAGGTGCCAGCACAGCTACAGCCGTTCGTCAGGCAGCGCACGATCTTGCTGCAGACCAGGAAGCGTGACGGCAGCTGGGTTCCCACGCCAGTCAACATCGCCGTGGGCGGCGACCGCGCCTACATCCGCACCTACGCCAAGGCGGGCAAGAGCAAGCGGCTGCGGAACTTTCCCGAGGTCCGGTTCAGCCCGTCCACGATTCGCGGCAGGCCCACCGGGGCGATGGTGCACGCCCGCGCCCGGCTGCTCGCTGGCGGCGAAGCCCGCACGGCGGCGCGGACACTGTCCCGTAAGTACCGGGTGCTGCACGGCGTCCTGGTTCCGCTGGCTCATCGGCTCATGCGGACCTCGACTCTGCACTACGAACTCAGCGATCTGCGGCCGGACTCCTAGCGAGGTCCGCGAAACGCAGTGGGTGACCGCGGAGCGCCGGGAATGCCGCCGCCCGGCCCGCGTTATAGCCCGGGAGGGGCACGAAGGCCCCCGGCGAGGAGCGAGAGAACATGAGCACGGTGGCACTGACCAGCGACACGTTCCAGGAGACGGTCACCCGGCCGGGAATCACCCTGGTCGACTGGTGGGCATCCTGGTGCGGTCCCTGCCGGATGTTCGCGCCCGTATTCGAGGCCGCGAGCGACCAGCACGCGGACATCACTTTCGGCAAGGTGGACACCGAGGACCAGCAGGAGCTGGCCGGTGCCGCCGGGATCGCCTCGATTCCGACGCTGATGGTGTTCCGCGACGGAATCCTGCTCTTCTCCCAGCCTGGCGCGCTGCCCGCGCCCGAGCTCGAGAGGATCGTTCAGGCGGTCCGGGATCTCGACATGGACGACGTCCGCGCGAAGCTCGCCCAGCAGGAGGAAGAGCACGCGCAGCACGAGGAGCACGCGCACCAGGAGGCCTGACCAGCGGCCTAGCCTGCCGCCGGGTCGGCGGCGGCGGCCAGCTGCGCCGGCCCTGGCATGACGGGCTGCAGCGGAAAGTGGCACGCGGCCAGGTGATCGTCCCCGAACGGGCGCAGCGGCGGCTCCTCTTCCGCGCACCGGGCCTGCGCGAGCGGGCAGCGGGTGCGGAACCGGCAGCCCGACGGCGGGTCCAGGGCCGAGGGCAGTTCGCCCGTGATGGCCTCGGCCGGCTTGGCCCGCTCGACCACCGGGTCTGGCTCGGGGATGGCCTCGAGCAGGCCGGCGGTGTACGGGTGCGCCGGCCGGGCGTAGATGGACGCCGACGAGCCGATCTCGACCAGCTTGCCGAGGTACATCACGCCGATCCGGTCGGCCAGGTACTTGACCACTGACAGGTCGTGCGAGATCAGGACATAGGTCAGGGCGAACTGGGCTTGCAGGCTCTTCATCAGGTTCAGCACCTGGGCCTGGATCGACACGTCCAGGGCCGAGACCGGCTCGTCGGCCACGATGAGGCGCGGGCTCAGCGCCAGCGCCCTGGCCAGTCCGATGCGCTGGCGCTGGCCGCCGGAGAACTCGTGCGGGTAGCGGTCCGCTGCCGACCGCGGCAGGCCGACACCGTCCAGCAGCTCAGCGACCCGGGCCCGGCGGGAGGCCCGGTCGCCAATGTGCTGGATCATGAGCGGCTCGCGCAGCGAGGACCCGACCTGCATGCGCGGGTCCAGCGAGGCGTAGGCGTCCTGGAACATCAGCTGCACGTCGCGGCGGGCCCGGCGCAGCGCCCCGCCGGACAGGGCGTTCAGCTCCGTTCCGTCAAACCGGATGCTGCCGGAGTCGGGCTGCTCCAGCGTGGCGATCAGCCTGCCCACCGTGGTCTTGCCCGACCCGGACTCTCCCACCAGCCCGAACGTCTCGCCGGCCGCGACCTCGAAGGACACGCCGGACACCGCCTTGACCGACGCGACCGTCCGCTGCAGGACGCCCTTGCGCACGCCGAATTCCTTGTGGACGGCGTCGAGCAGGAGCAGCGGCGCGGCCGCCTCAGCCACGGGCCGCGCCCGGGCCGCGACTGCGACCGTGCCCTGCGCCCTGGCCAGCGCCGGGTCGGGGCGGGGGTGGAAGCACGCGTACTGGTGCCCCGGCTCCCGCTCGGTCAGCACTGGGTCGCTGTCCCGGCACTCCCGGGTCGCGTACTGGCAGCGCGCCGCGAACCGGCAGCCGGGCGGCGGGTCGGACAGGTCCGGCGGCAGGCCGGGAATGGAGTAGAGGTCCTGGCCGCGGTCCTGGGTCATCCGCGGGATGGCGCCGAGCAGCGCCTCGGTGTACGGGTGCCGCGGGCTGGCGAACAGCACCTCGGTCGGTGCCGCCTCCACGATCCGGCCCGCGTACATCACCAGCACCCGGTCGGCCCGGCCCGCGATCACGCCCATATCGTGGGTGACCAGCAGCATGCCCATGTCCAGGCGCGCCTTCAGGTCATCGAGCAGGTGCAGGATCTGGGCCTGGATGGTCACGTCGAGCGCGGTGGTCGGCTCGTCGGCGATCAGCAGCTTCGGCTCGCAGGACAGTGCCATCGCGATCATGACGCGCTGCCGCAGCCCGCCGGACAGCTGATGCGGGAACGCGTCGAGCCGCTCGGCCGGCCGGGGCACTCCCACCAGGCCCAGGACTTCCTCCGCCCGCCGCCGGGCCGCTGCCCGGGAGTGGCCCAGGTGAACCCGGACCGGGCCGGCGATCTGGTCGCCGATCGTCATGGTCGGGTTCAGGCTGGTCATCGGATCCTGGAAGACGGTGGCGACCTGCCGGCCCCGGACCCGCCGCATCTGCGCGGCGTCGAGCGGGACCAGATCCTGGCCGGACAGCTCGACCGAGCCGGAGGCGATGCGGCCGCCGGGCGGCAGCATCTTCATGATCGACATGGCGGTCATGGTCTTGCCGCAGCCGGACTCGCCGACCAGGCCGACGGTCTCACCGCGACGGACCGTGAACGAGACCCCGTCCACCGGGTGCACCGCATCCTTGCGGCGGCGGATGTCGGTCCGCAGGTCCTGCACGCGCAGCAGTTCGGTCACTCGGCGCTCACCTTTCCTGCAGCCGGACTTCCAGCGCGGCCCGCAGCGCGTCGCCGATGAAGTTGAAGGCCACCACCGTCAGCACGATCGCGATGCCGGCCGGGTAGATCAGCCACCACTTGCCCTCGTAGATGTAGTTCAGGCCGTTGGAGAGCATGCTGCCCCAGTTGGTCGCCGGCGGCGCCGGGCCCAGGCCCAGGTAGCTGAGCGCGGCCAGCAGCAAGATGGCATTGGCGACCTCGAAGGTCGCCTGCACCACGATGGTGCCGATCGCGTTGGGGGTGATGTGCCGCAGCACGATCCAGCCGTGCCGCCCGCCCATCGCGCGGGCCATCTGCACGTACTCGCGGGTGCGCAGCGAGATGGCCTCACCGCGGACCAGCCGGGCCGGGGCCAGCCAGGCCACGATCGCCACCACGAAGATCAGCACCGGGGTGGACACCCGGAACACGCTGGCCAGCAGCAGGATGAAGATCAGCGGCGGGATGGCCAGCACCGAGTCGACGACGCGCATCATCACCGCGTCCACCGCGCCGCCGACGTAGCCCGCCACCGCGCCCCACAGCGTGCCGACGACGGTGGCCAGCAGCGCCGCCGACAGCCCGACCACGATCGAGGACTGGCCGCTGAGCATCAGCCGGCCGAGCACGTCGTAGCCGACGTCGTCGGTGCCGAGCGGGTGCGCGGAGCTGGGCGGCAGGTTGATCAGCGACAGCCGGGTGTGCACCTGGTCGGTGTGGTAGAAGACCGGCCCGAGGAAGCTGAACAGCACGATGAAGATCACGATCGCGACGCCCACGACGGCCAGCCGGTTGCGGACGAAGACGGCCAGGATCATCCGCCAGGCGCTGCCGCCGGCCGGGACGGTCCCGCCCGACGGGGCCTGCCCGGCGCCCGGTACGTCGGGGGCCGGCTCTCCGGCCACGATCATGCTCATGCCAGCCTCACCCGGGGGTCGACGACCGCGTACAGCACGTCGGCCACCAGCGAGCCGAGGACGGTCGCGGTGGCGATGACGACCGTGGACCCGAGCAGCACCGGGAAGTCGTGCGAGGTCGCGGCGGTGTAGAACAGCAGGCCCATGCCGGGATAGTTGAAGACGGACTCGGTGATCACCGCCCCGGAGATCGTGGCCGGCAGGCTGAGCCCGATCAGCGTGACGATGGGGATCAGCGAGTTGCGCAGCACATGCCGGATCAGGATGATCCGCTCCGGCAGGCCCATGGCCCTGGCCGTGCGGATGTAGTCCTGCACGAGGGCCTCGATCGCGCTGGAGCGCATGAACCGGCTGAACGCCGCGATGGAGACCAGGGCCAGGGTGGCCACGGGCAGCACCATCGCCTGCGGGTTGCTGAGCACGGCGGCCACCGTCGCCCCCTGCGGTGCCTCCGGCGGCAGCAGGCGCCAGTTGATGGCGAAGCCCAGGATGAGCAGGATGCCCAGCCAGAAGGTGGGCATGGAGTAGGCGACGAACGAGGCCCCGGTGGTGACGTAGTCGGCCAGGCTGTTGCGCCGGACCGCCTGCATGATCCCCAGCGGGATGGCCACGATCAGCGCCACCAGGTAGGCCAGCCCGACCAGCACGGCGCTCTTGGGCAGGTCCTGGCTCAGCAGCGACGCGACCGTCTGGTTGTAGTGGTAGGAGTAGCCCAGGTTGCCCTGCACCAGGCCGCCGATGAACCGGCCGTACTGCACCGGCAGCGGCTGGTTGTAGCCGTTCTGCACGATGAACTGGTGCACCTGGAAGGCGCTGGCCTCGGGCCCGAGCAAGCCGCGGGCCGGTCCGCCCGGCAGCGCGTGCAAGATGATGAACACGATGATGGTCACGCCGAACACCACCGCCACCGCCTGCACGAACCGGCGGATGAGATACGCCGTCACCGGAAGCTCCTCGTCAGCCTCATGAGCCGCTCGTGAAGTACCAGTCCTCAGGCGTGATGTTGAACGTGGGCTCCTGCGGGGTGACCCCGTGCAGGTTGTTCTTGATCTCGGTGAGCTGGTAGTCGGCCTTGGGCATGAAGATCGCCGGCAGGTTCCTGGCCTCGTAGTTCTCGGCCTTGGAGATGGTTCCCGGCACGTGATCGGTCTCCGTGATCAGCTGGTCGGTCTCGGAACTGGAGTAGCTGCCGAAGTTGTCGCCGGCGCCGCTGCCGAAGATCAGGTCACCGTTGGGGAAGTGATCCATGCTGTAGCTCCAGCCGCCGCCCCAGTTATCGAGCTGCCAGTTGCAGCTGGCCTGTGACGGCTTGCAGGGAACCGAGCTGCTGATCACCTCGTCGAACGGCGCCTGGGACAGGTTCAGGCTGATGCCGACCCCGGAGGCGGTGGACTTCAGTGACTCCATCTCCTGGGTCAGGCTGGTCGTGCCGCTGGCGTACTGCAGGCTGAACGACAGCTTGGCGCCTGCCGTCACGCCCGGGCCGCAGTGCCCGGCGCCGCTGCCCGGCTTGCTGCACACCGACGTGCCGCCGGGGTGCACCGTCCAGCCGTTGCTGGTCAGCAGCGACTTGGCCGCCGACACGCTGAACGGGTACGGGTTGGCCTTCTCGAAGCTGTCCACGAACGGGTTGGGCGGCGAGACCGGCACCGGCCCGTAGGTCGGCGAGGCGTAACCCTGGAAGATCTTGGTGATGTACTCCGGCTGGTTGATGAGGTGCTGGAAGGCCTGCCGGAAGTACAGCTGGCGGAAGATCGGGCCCACCGTCGGGTTGTTGAAGTTCTCCGGGAAGTAGTTGATCCCGGCGTCTATCCAGACGTTGAGGTTGTAGCCGGACCCGGCGATGGCCCGCTTCTGCGCCAGGTCGGTGGTGGGCAGGTAGCCGACGCTGATCTGGCCGCTGCGCAGCACGTTCAGCTCGGCGTCCTCGGTCGTGAACGGGGTCTCGACGAACTGCGACAGGTGCGGCTTGACCGGGCCCGAGTAGGACTTGTTCGGCGTGAATACCGACTGGCCGGTCGTCTGGTAGCTGGTCAGCCGCCACGGACCGTCGACGATCTTCCACAGCGGCGAGTGCCCGTACGTCGAGACCTGCTTGGCCTGGTTGTAGAGGTACTGCCAGACGGCGGGGCAGGCCGAGACCTTCGTCGCGCAGTCGCCCTTGGCGGTGGCGGAGGTCATGTCCCAGGCCATCGGCAGCGGGGTGATCTGCGACAGCTCGTTGTCGGTGAACCACGACGGGCTGTAGGCGGACTTCAGGTTCAGCACGATCTGGTTCGGGCTGGTGACCTTCCAGCTGCTCAGGTTGTCCGGCAGCCCGCCCGGCACGTAGTAGGCCCAGTGCGCCTTCTCGGCCGCCATCATGTTCAGCCAGAACTCGACGCCGGTCGCGGTCACCGCCTCGCCGTTGGACCACTTGTAGTTCTTCATGGTGATCGTCACGGTCTTGTTGCCGTTGCTGAAGGCCGGCGGGCTGGCCAGGCTCAGGCTGTCGTTCGGCACCGGCTGGCCGTTGTCGCCAAACCAGTACAGCGGCCGGTACATCAGGTACTCGAACTGATTGCGGTTGTCGATCGAGCTGTGCGCGCTGTCGATGAACGGGAAGATCCAGTTCGGCACGGCTCCGGGCGGGAGGGCGAACGTCGCCGTGCCGCCCTTCTGGATGGCGCCAGCCGGCTTGCCGGAGCCCAGTCCGCCGGTGCTGCCGGAACACGCGGCGATGACGAGGGCAGCGGCAGCGGCCCCTGCTGCTGCGCCCAGTAGACGACAGTCGCGACGAAGGTGCACTGTGCCTCCCGCCCGATCCATGGGGGATAACGGTTGCTTTCCACGGAACTGTGTCAGTACGTCGATATGGTGTCAAGAATGTGGTATACCACCAGAGGCCACACCAGACACCGATCCAGGCGCCGCCGTCAGCGGCCCACCAGCGTGGATACACTGCTGATGCGAAGTCGGGCAGACTGCGCGGGAGCGCTCAGAACCGGCATGTCTGCTAGGCAACTGGGCGATGGCGGGGCGGGCCTGTTCTCGGGCCGCGGCGCCATCGCGGCGGGACGGGGGGATCACCATCGCGTCACTGCAGTCGACCCAGGGCGCGGCGGCCCGGCTGGGTACCGGCAGCCTGCGGCTGCCCGTCCTGGCCATCGAGGCCAGCCTCACCTCGCGGGCCTACGACGCTCTCCGCGAGGCCATCGCCGAGATGCCGATCTACGACGGCACCGATGACGACATCCGCCTGGACGAGCGTGCCCTGGCCGAGCGCCTGGGCATCAGCCGCACCCCGGTGCGCGCGGCGCTGCAGCGGCTGGAGACCGAGGGCGTGGTACAGACCATCCCGCGGCGCGGGATCTACGTGGTCCGCAAGACCAAGGCCGAGATCATCGAGGTGATCCTGGCCTCCGCCGCGCTGGAGGGCATGGCGGCCCGGCTGGCCGCGGAGCGGGCCACCGGCAGCGAGCTGGAGGCCGTGCTGGACCGCTTCCCTGGCTTCCGGCCCGGCGCCACCGTCCCGGTGCGCGAGGACGAGATCGGTGCCTACTCCGACACCAACCTGGAGTTCCACCAGCAGATCGTGGAGCTGGCCCACTCAGAGCTGTTCTCCGGTCAGATCTCCCGGCTGAAGATTCACATGCGGGCGATCCGGCAGCGGACCATCGGCGATGACGAGCGGCGTGCGCATACCGTGGCGGACCACGCCGCCATCATGGCCGCGCTGTGCGACCGCGACGCCGACCGGGCCGAGGAACTGGTCCGGCAGCACGCGATCAGCCTGGCCGGGCACGTCCGGGACAACGTCACCTATCTCCGCTAGCTCCGGTAGCGCCGCTAGCGCTCGTAGCGCCGCCGGGCCCGCAAGACCGCCTGCGCGCACCGGCGCGATTCCCATCGACGCCGCGGAGCCCCTCGACAAGGCGGTCGATGCGGTGCTGTCGCACCCGCTGGCCTGAAGTTGTTAGCGAGCTTCCAGAACGGCCAGGTCGCGAACCGCGAAGCGGTAGTGCTCGATTTCCTCCTCCAGCACCACGCTGATGCACTCGATCACGGTGCGGTCCTCGTCCGGGTAACCGGGAGCGGGCGAACGCTGGCACAGCCGTGCCAGGCCGTCGTCGGTCACGCTGGCCACGATGCGCCTCATCACGGCCATCCGGTCCGCCCGGGCGGCCAGGATCTCGGCGTAGCCCGGCTTCGCGGTCAGGTCGATACCGAGGGCGGCCGCCTCCGCCGCCGGATACCAGCTCTGCGGCAGGCCGAGCGGGTGATAGGGCATCGGCTCGTCCAGCACCGTCCGGCTCGCCCACGCGTCGGTGATGAAGACCAGGTGGCGCAGCGTCTGCTCGAATGACCACTCCTCATTGACCTGCTCGGCCAGGGCTGCTTCGGGCAGCCGTCCGGCTCGCTCGCCGGCCTGCGCCCACAGCCGCTCGATGGTGGCCCAGATGGCGCGGACGTCGTCGGCCGTCTGCCCGTTGCGCAGCTGCACCCGCTCCGGATGCCGCCGGTCCAGCTCGGCGCTGACGAAATCGGTCACGTCAACGCCATTGACCGTGACATCGCTGAGGTAACCGGAGATGCTCACGTTCACCAGCCAGCTGTCCCGGATGGTGACGCCGGACAGGTCACAGTCGGTGAACCGGGCCCCGCGCAGGTCCGCGACATCGAACCGGGCCCCGCGGAACTGCGTGCTGCCGCCGCCCTCGCCGGCGTAGAAGCGGTGCGGTCCGAACTGCGCTTCCGGGGGCTGAACGGGCTGGGCGGCAACCGGGTCGGCCGGATTGCTGGCTGCTGTCATGGCCCCGGATGCTAGCGCCGGTTCCGGACGATCTGCTTCCGGGAAAGCGGGAGACACCCTGAATGAAGGCCGGGGCCGGGGCGCGCAGTCGGCGCGCCCCGGCCC
The DNA here is from genome assembly GCA_963822485.1 of uncultured Actinomycetota bacterium. Classification (GTDB taxonomy): domain Bacteria; phylum Actinomycetota; class Actinomycetes; order Streptosporangiales; family Streptosporangiaceae; genus DASUBV01. The sequence continues at coordinate 19,671 of CAWGHW010000037.1, read as the reverse complement.
CGGGCAGGTCCGGTGACTAGGCGATGCGACCCGCGTAGCGGCGGGCGAAGCCGTCGCCGGTGTCAGCGGTCACGGTCACGTCGTAGTACCCGTCGGCGTCCCCGGGCCAGTTGACGATCTTCGGGTGGCCGGCCCGCACGCGGACGGTTTGCGCGTGACCGGCGAAGTCGTTCGGCGTGAGGGTGAAGACGACTTCCTGCTGCCCTTCGTTGGCCAGTTCCAGGCTGACCACGGGCCGGTGCTGCCGGGCCAGCGTCGCGGCGACGGCCGGCACCGGTCCGGTGTTCCGGCCGGCCGGCACGACGGTGCCCGCGAACGAGGTCAGGAAGCCGTCCGGGCCGTAGACCGAGAAGGCGTACTTGCCGGCTGTCGTGGTGGTGTCCCAGGTGTAGGTCTCGTGCCGGCCCTGGACCACCGTGAAGGGAGTAGCCGTGAACGGCTTGAAGTTGTCCGGGTAGACGGCGAGCGAGACGCCGACCTTCCCGCGGACGGACAGCGTGGCCGTCACCAGGCCGCTGCGACGATGGACGACCGCGTCCGCGTGCGGCTGGTGGATGCTCGGCCGGTGCGGCCGGGATCCGGATTCCTGGACCGGGAACGTCTGGTCGCCCTCGGGCGGAGTCGTCACGGGAGGGAAGCTCTTCTCCTGGTCGGACTGCGTGATGAGGGGCACCGTGTCCGGCAGGTCCGGGATGGAGAAGTCGGGGTGAGCGAAGTCGAAGGCGGCCGTCAGGTCACCGGAGATCGACCGCCGCCAGTTCGTGATGTTGGCCGCCTGCACCCCGGTCCAGGTCTCCAGGAACTGGAGCATCGAGGTGTGGTTGTAGGTGTTGGAATCCACGTAGCCGCCGCGGGTCCAGGGCGAGGCGATGATCATCGGCACCCGGTTGCCGAAGCCGATCGGCAGCCCGTCGATGAACTCGTCCGTCACGGTCGTCTCGGGCGCCGGGGGCAGCACGTGGTCAAAGTAGCCGTCGTGCTCGTCATAGGTGATGAACAGGGCGGTGCTGTTCCACAGCTCCTGGTTGCCCATCAGCGCCTCGAGCACCGTCCGGACGTAGTGCGCGCCGTAGCTCGGGCTCGCCGCCGGGTGCTCGGAGTAGTTGTCCGGCGCCACGATCCAGGAGACCTGAGGCAAGGTGCCCGCGGTGGCGTCGGCGATGAACTGGGCCAGCACGTGGTTGACATGGTTCGGGCCGAGCGGCGTGCCGGCGCTGGGCTGCCAGGGCTGGACGGCGCCGCGGATGGCCAGTTCCTGCCCGGCCGCGGTGGTCGCGCTCTCCGAGTCCTCGTACTGCTGGTAGAACCACAGCGGGTTGTCGCCGAAGTCACCGACCCAGGCATCGTTGCCGCCGCCGTCCCCGACCTCGTGGTTGGTGTAGACCTGCCACGTGACGCCCGCCTTCTGCAGGAGCTCGGGGTAGGTGGTGACGGCGCCGGCGGGGAAGTCCGACACGTAGTCGTCCGGGTTGGTGATGAAGCCGCTGCTCGTGCCGGTCCAGAAGTACATCCGGTTCGGGCTCGTCGGGGCCAGGATCGCCTGGTGGTAGCCATCGCAGATGGTGAACGCGTCGGCCACGGCGTACTGGAACGGGATGTCGCCGCGGGTGAAGTAGCCCATCGTCTGCTCGGTCTTGGCCGGCACGTAGTTGTTCCACACGCCGTTGTTGCGGGCGCTGTGGTCGCCGACCCAGCTGTGGTCCAGGTCCCGCGCGTTCTGGGCGTTCACCTTCGTCGAGTCCATGTGGAACGGCAGCAGGTAGCCGAGGTCCGTCCGGGCCGCGTCCGGCTGCTGGAAGATGGTGGTGCCGCTGGGGTACTTCAGCGCCTGCTTGTCCGCGAAGCCGCGCACGCCCTGCAGGCTGCCGAAGTAGTGGTCGAACGACCGGTTCTCCTGCATGAGGATCACGACATGCTTGAGATCGCGGATCGTGCCGGTCAGGTGATGCGGCCTCGTCGCCGCGGCCGCCCTGGCCGTCCCGGCGATCCCGGTGATCCCGCCCAGCTGCGTGCCCGCGCCCGCGGCGAGCGCCACCCCGGCGGCGGTGCCGCCCACGCGGAGGAACCGGCGGCGCGAGACGGCTGCCTTGAACGGCGCCTGGAAGCTGTAGTCGGTGGCGGGGCTGGCGGGGCTGGTGTGGCTGGCGGGGCTGGTTTCTTCCCCGCCGCTACCTGTGCTGGGGGTGTCGGTGCTGTCCATGTTGATCGGTCCACGTCCTCTCAGCCGTACGCAACGAAGCCATCCAAGGCAATGTGAGTCACGCATACAACGGCAGGGAGCGGACAGCAGGCGGATGTTTTGGCAAAAGGCAGATGAACGCGCAGAAGACGGCAGGCAGGGGTTACAGGTCCGCGAGCCAGGGATGTCCCGGGTGGGTGCGGGCGAGTAGCCCGGCGAGGGTCTCGCGCTGGGCCGGGGTCAGGTGCGGGACGGTCGCGTCGAAGTCGGCCTGATCCTTCCGCCGGGCGTGCTTGGCCTTGAACAGCAGGACCAGTTCGGGCGCCAGGTACGGGATGCCGTCCCGGGTGTGACGGATGATGTCGCGATAGGGAAGCCGGATCGTCTCGTTCCTCCGGCAGATCCAGGTGTCGCCGTCGTGCGGTTCGCGGAACACGTCGAGCAGGTAGTTGCCGGTGGCCGCGTCGCGCAGCCATGTCTGGTGGGTGGCGGCCAGTACGTCCGGGGTGGCGTTCTCCCAGATCCGGCCGCTGCTGACCGCGTCGAAGACGTACCCGGGGAAGCGGCTGCGCACCTGGGGGAAGCTCGCGGCGGGGATCGCGATCTCGATGTCCCCGTGCGTGCGGGTCTGCGTGCCGCGGAAGAGGTCTATGGCCCAGCCCGCGGCCACGCACCAGGGGGTGGCGGTGCCGCTCAGGTGGCGTGCGACGTCGTTCGGGGTCCAGCACGATGACCACCGGGCATCAAGGGCTTCGATGTCGGCGGGTGATAGCTCGATGCCGCCGTCGGGCAGTTGCTCGCTCACCGGAGGAATCTATCCAGCGGGACGTTCCCGGTCCACGTGTCAACGTCCCTGTGTCAATTCGCGGCTGGGCGCGGTGCGACGGCGCGCGCTGGCGACGGCGCGCGCTGGCGGCGCCGGGTGAGCCCGCTCAGGGGCTGGTCGCCGCCGCCATGAAGATCGGCACGGCCGCGAACAGCCGGTCGGACCGGGCGCGTTCCTCCTGGTCGGCGATCCACGCGTCCGCCTGCGCACGTGTGATCGCGCCGTGCTCGCAGCACACCTCGGCGAGGCGGGTGAGTACCGGCAGGAACGAGCCGCCGGTGAACACTCCCGTGTGCACCTCCACCGTCACGTCGCGGAAGCCGGCGTCCAGCAGCAGGTTGCGGTACTGACGGGCGGCCCGCGGCGACGGCACCTGGTCGGCGCGCTTGGCCACGATGGTGCGGGTGAGCTCCGGGTCGCTGGAGTCGGTCACCAACGTGTCCCAGTCCTGCCCGCACACCACGATGCGGCCGCCCGGAGCCAGAACGCGCTGCGCCTCGGCGAGCGCCCGTCCCGGCTCAGCCAGCGCGTGGATGACCTTGTCGGCCCGGTAGGCCGCGGCCTCCCCGTCCTGCAGCGGCAGGGCGTACGCGTCGCCGACGCGGAACTCGCCGTGCGGCCAGCGCTCCCGCGCCAGCGCGATCATCTGATCGCTGACGTCGATCCCTGTCACCCGCAGGCCCTGGTCCGCCAGCTCGGCCACGGCCCGCCCGGCACCGCAGCCGACGTCGACCACGAGCGCGCCACGAGCGGCCCGCAGCAGCTCGTAGGAGCGGGCGCGCAGCGCCGCTGCGCCCGGACTCTCGTCGACGGCGTCGAGCTGCGGGATGAGGGCCTCGATTGCTTCGCTTGACATGCGTCCCATGCTGCGACTTCATGTCGACATGAAGTCAAGCGCGACTATGAGCATCGGCGAGGTCGCCGGGCACTTCGGCCTGGCCACGCACGTACTACGCCACTGGGAGACCATGGGCCTGCTCTCGCCCGCGCGCGCGGCCGGAGGCCGCCGCCGGTACAGCCGCTTCGACCTCTACCGGGTCGCGGGCATCCTGCTGGCCAAGGAGGCGGGGCTGGCCCTGACCGACATCCGCGACATCCTGACGATCGCCGACGTCGAGAAGCGCCGGCAGATCACCCGCCGCCACCGTGATGAACTCCTCGGGCGAATAGCGGAGATGCAGGCCGCCCTGAACCTCATCGAAGGCGGCCTGGCCTGCGGCTACGAGGACATCACCGAGTGCCCCCACTACCAGTCCCTGGTCGCCGGCCGAATGCCGGGGCCGCCCGGGCTCATCCCACGTCGTTAACAAACTCGGACTGCTCGGCGGGGGTAAACGCCCACTTGGTGCCGGAGTCAAAGTACATCAGGGCCGCGGCGCCAGCTGAACGTGCGCCCGCAACCAGATTGTCGATCTGCGACACGCCATTGGTGTCGGTCGACGGGACGCCCGTCTCCGCGACGACGAACGGATATATCCCGCCGCTCGCGGCCATGACGTCCGTGACGCTCCGCGAGAACGTGTTCGCCCACGTTGAGCCGGAGTTCTGGAAGTACCCATCCAGGCCGACCACGTTGACGTGAGCATTCGGGTACCCCTGGCCGGGCCAGTAGGTTGCCACCGACGCCGCGCCCTGCTCGATATTCGGCACCCATATCCAGGTGGCATTAAGTGCGATCGAGCTGATAACAGAGGTTACGTGCTGCCAGGCCGCGATCCATTGCGCTGGCGTGATCGTGGTGTCGCCCCACGGATACCAGGCCCCGTTCATCTCGTGATCGAATGTCAGCAGCACGGGATGGCCAAACGCCGCGACCGCGTCAGCGAACCTCACCAGGTATGAATCGTAGGTTCCGTTGATCACGCTGGTGATCGGGACGCTGGTGCTGGCATTACACGGGTTACCGCAGGTCTGGAGTTCCGCAAAGGTCTCGGTGCCGGCATTCCATGCCGCCTGCGCGTCGGCGGTCTGGAACGGCTCATACCAGCCGTAATACTGAATCGCGTACGCGGGCGTCACGGGAAATGAGTACTGAGCATTGTTGCTGCTCTGGTACAGGCCGAAGCCCAGTGGTGCAGCCAGAGCCTGCGGGCGTGCGGCCGGCGAGCTGGACGTCGCCGACTTCGCCGACGGCGTTGCGGCGGCCGCTGCCGACCGGGGCACTGTCGCGGAGGCGCCTGTGGCCGGCACCAGTGCTGCCGCGCCAGCTGCCAGCAGGCCGGCCAGAGCTAAGGCTGGCCTCGACCTCATCGTCACCACGGCGAACCCCCAGGCAAAATCCGGACTTGCGTCGCGTACCACCACTCTTACCCCAGCGCTTGCCTTCTGAACTCATCCCTGTCTCAGCCGTGGCAACGCCGACCGCTCGGAGCGGCAGCCACGGCGACGTCTCCAAGGCCGGGATCCAGATCACCACGATCGGCCAGAGTTTCAGCACCATGCTCGGCGAGATCAACAACACGAACAAGTCCTGGGTCATGGGCGACATCAGCGGCTGGGCCTACGACGGGCCAGGGTTCATGTTGCCTGAGTACTGGTACTTCACCCAGTAGCCGGGCGCGGCTGGCCTCGCCGCAGCGGGTTGATTCGCGGGCGAGGCCAGCCGGCGCGGGGGAGGGGCCTGCCCGCGGCGCAATCAGGCGCGTGCACCCGGTGGCTGGCCGTGACTCAGCGGCTCAGAAGGGCGGCGCGTGACTCCGTTATTGCCTGCTTTTTACCTGGCATATTAAGCATCGCTTTAGCCGTGACTGACCGAGCATAACGGCCCTTGACAATTCCGCTAGCTCAGGCCGAGGGTTGTATCAGTCAGGCCGGGTGGCCATAGGGACTCCGCCCATCGTTCCGCCCAGGGGGCAATTATGGAACTGCAAACCCAATTTATATTCGAGCCGCTGCCGCCGATCGTCAACCCGGTCCATGATCCATTCCCGGATGTGGCTAACCCTCTCGGGCCGCTCGCCGGGCTCGTCGGGACGTGGGCCGGCCAGGGGTTCAACTGCATCTGGCGGCCCAATCACACGTCAGCTTCGGACCACTTCCTCGAACTCAACCTGACCAGCGAGCAGCTCGCGTTCGACGTCATCCAGGGGCAGATCCCCAACCGCGGCTTGCTGCAGCCCGACATCAACATGTTCGGCCTGACGTACCTGCAGCAGATTTCAGACAAGAACCTGAACGCCGGGCTGCATATCGAGCCGGGCCTGTGGGTGGATATCCCGGCCACCACTGATCCCCGCGAGGCCCCCTCGGTAGCACGCCTGGCGTCCATTCCGCACGGGACGACCATTCTGGCCCAGGGCACCGGCAGCACCTCGGCCGGGGCACCGGACATAGCCAAGGTCACCATCACGCCGTTCACGGTCAATGATCCAGCCGGGCTGGTGGATTTCCCCGAGCAGACCCTGGCCAAGGCCAGCAAGTTCCGGACGTCCGGAGCTGGGCTAACCGGCATCACCCAGAAGATGCTCGACAACCCCAACAGCGTGCTCAGCGAAGCGATCGCCGGCCAGCACATCACTACGACGACGACCTTGCACGTCTCCACGCAGGATGCGCCGGTGCCGGGCGGCGGGACGCAGAACACGGCCTTCCTCAAGGGCGGCGCCCAGGGCGCCAATGCGCGGGCCGCCCGGGCCACCGCCACCTTCTGGCTGGAGACGCTCACGGGCGAGACAATTCCCACGCAACTGCAGTATTCGCAGATCGTCCTGCTGAACTTCTCCGGCCTGAGCTGGCCCCACGTTACGGTCGCCACCTTGACCCGCCAGTCCGGCACGCCGCCCACCCCCGTCCAGGTCGATCCGCCGGTCTCGGCCAGCTAGCCCGACCCCGGCCAGCCATTCCCCGTCCGTACGCGAGTAGGCGAAGCGAGGCAGCGACCGGCCCGCTGCTCGGATAGCCTCCTCAGCGTGAACCTCCGTGGAACGACGCGGCGCAGGTCGCCGTCGGCGGGCACCTGCGGGGGGCCGCGCGGTTGAAGACGATCATCGTCGCCGGGGCGGTGGCGCTGCTCATCGCGCTGCTCGGGACGCCGCTGCTGGCCAACCTGATGCGGCGGCACGGCTTTGGCCAGCCCATCCGGGTCGAGGGTCCCAAGTCGCACGAGACCAAGCGCGGCACGCCCACCATGGGCGGCGTAGTCTTCGTGATCGCGGCGCTGATCGGCTACGTGGTAGGCCACGTGGCCACCGACGATCCGTTCACGCCCTCGGGCGTGCTGGTGCTGCTGCTGATGACGGGAATGGGCCTGGTCGGGTTCGTCGACGACTTCTTCAAGATCTTCCGGCAGACCAGTGCGGGGCTGCGCAGCCGGGCGAAGCTGGCCGGCCAGATCGTGGTGGCGGCGGCGTTCGCGGCGGAGGTGCTACAGCATCCGGACAAAATCGACCTGACGCCCGCTGACCCCTCCCTGTCCTTCCTGCGGGACTTCGGTCCGGCCATCGGCACGCTGCCGTTCATCATCTGGGCCGTCATCATGGTGGCCGGCACCTCCAACGCCGTGAATCTCACCGACGGACTGGATGGTCTGGCCACCGGAGCCACGATCTTGGTGCTGTCCGCTTACGTGCTGATCGGGGTCTGGCAGGAGCGCAACGACTGCATCGGCTTCATCTCCTCGCAGTGCTACCAGGTGCGTGACCCGCTTGACCTGGCGGTGGTCGCCGCGGCAGTCCTCGGCGCCTGTTTCGGGTTCCTGTGGTGGAATGCGCCGCCGGCCAAGATCTTCATGGGCGACACCGGGTCGCTGGCTCTGGGCGGTGCCCTGGCTGGCCTCGCCATCTGTACCAAGACGCAGCTGCTGCTGGCGATCCTCGGCGGCCTGTTCGTGATCATCACCATGTCCGACGTGATTCAGGTGACCGTGTTCAAGGTGACCAAGATCAGAACCGGGCGAGGGAAACGGGTCTTCAAGATGGCCCCGCTGCAGCACCACTTCGAGCTGTCGGGCTGGGCGGATACGACGATCCTGATCAGGTTCTGGGTCATCTCCGGCCTGTGCGTGGCGCTCGGCCTCGGGATCTTCTACGCGGCGTGGCTGCAGGCCTGACGCCCCTCTGGCCCGGTCTGAGGCTCGGTGCTGCAGAGAATCGGCCAGGAATCGGGGCCGCAGGGAGAGATCTCTACCTGCGGCCCCGCGGGGACTGCTTTACTGCTTCACCTGCTTGGCGCGTGGCACGTCGATCACTTCGCAGATCCCCGGACGATGGTCCATGGGCGCATCAGGTCATCGTCTTCATGTTCGAGAATGTGGCAGTGCTGGACGTACGTCGCCGGGAACTTGGTGCCGCTGTTTGGTATCGACGCGATCGTTTCCGTCGGCGGATTGAATTCCTTGATGATTATTCTGGTCACCATCTCCGAATAGGCCTTGACGGTGTCCTTGTTAGACCGTGCTTCGTCCGGGTCCGGCGGAATCGGTGGACCGGTGAGGTAGCGCGCCAGCACCGGTTTGTCGGCTGGTTTGCGACCGCCTTTGAGCCACTTCTCGTAGTGGGCCTGGTAGGCGTAGGCGTCGAGCGGCTGCCTGTTCCACACCTGGAAGGAGACGAGGTGGACATGCATCGGGTGGGCATCGTGGTTGGGATTGATGTACTCCCAGATCTCGGTCGAGCCCTCCTTGATGAAGTCCTGGGACGGCGCCACGAATGGCACCGCGTTGAACGTCATGGTGCCGAAGAGCGAGTGCTGGTACACGACCCATTCCCGCCGGCGGGTGTGGGCTTTTGGCTTGATCGGCACGACCGCTGGCAGCCTGAGTTTCCTGGGCGGCGTCGTCTTGTCCGCGCCTCCGGACAATCGTTTGGTGACCTGGAATTGCATGATTTCCGGGATTGCCGGTCCGGTGCCCGACGCCCCGGGGTAGTGGACCGGGGCGTCGTAGTTCTGCAATGTGACCTTCGTGCCCATGGGCATCTGACCGAAGTCGACGATCAGGTCGTACCGCTCGGCCGGCGCGATCAGGAAGTTCAGCATCTGCAACGGGGCACGGAAGCCCTGATCGGTACCGATCAGCCAGAACGGCAGTGTGGGCTGGGGCAGTACGTTCCGAGGGACGCCGAACTGCAGTCGCCAGTGACGTTCGTTCGAGGCGTTGAGAATGCGCAGCCGGTAGCGTCGCGGCTCGACGGCCAGGAAAGGGTACGCCTTCCCGTTGACGACGGGGGTGTCCGCACCTTGCACCTGGAGCATGGTGTAAGCGAGCGAGCCGTCCCGGTTGAAGGTCCGGTCCTGCAGGATGAGGGGGACCTCGAATTCGTCTCGCGGCAGCCCCAGCCGCTCGTCGGCAGGGTCACGAACGAGGTAGACACCGGCCAGCCCCGCGTAGACATTGAGGCTGGTCATCGCCATGGCATGATCGTGGTACCAGAGCATCGCCGCACGCTCGCGGTTGGTGTAGGCGCAGATCGCTTCGTTGCGCTTGACCCGGCTCGGATCCAGAGTGGTGTACGACTTGGCGTGGACGCCGTGCGGGCTGTACGACTGCAGCGGCAGCCCGTCGGATTGCGGCGCGGTGAAACCGCCGTGCTGGTGTACGACGTTCCACACGCTGACGTGCGGGGGAAGAGGGGGCGTGCTCTTGTAAGGAGGGGGCGGGATCGGGGTGAGCTGGGCGTCCCCTTTGCGCAGGAGGTCGATCACGAACTGGAACAGATGGGTAGTCGGCAGCTCGTTGCGGTATCTGGCGACCGTCGGGCGGTCCTTGGTCGCGCTGATGGTCGGACCGAGATAGCCCATGCCGATCGGCTGGTGAGGATCGTGCGGGTTCGCCGCCCAGTAACCCCACGTGGTGGCCAGCCCGAGGTCCCGGTGGAACCGCCAGGAGCCCTGCCGCATCGTGATGTCGTAGTAATCAGCGCCCGGATAGGCGGACGGATCCGGGATGGCTGTCATCGGCCTGGGCAGCGGGTCAACAAACTTCTTCAGCGGGGGAGTTGTCGGCACCCCGGTGTCCGCATCCGCCGTTCCGGGGGCGTACTGTTTCGCCGACGCGGAGGACGCATCCAGAGGAATAGCAATCAGTCCCGCGCCGCCGCCTAATAAAGCGTTTCGCAGCAGGGCGCCGCCGGCCTACTCCGCCGGCCATCCGGTTTGCGTCCGAATCACTGCCGTCCACAATTTCTCCTTTCGCTCGTACCTTTGCGGGAGCGTGCTGAGATGGTCGGCTTGGCTGAGCTGAATGGACCGGAGCCGCCGCCTGTGCTCGTCGAAGTAAGGCGCCAGCATAACAGAGCAGTCAGCCCAGAGGCAGGCCAAACCCGTGCGCCCAATGCGGCTCGTCGCGCCGAGCGCGACTACCTTTATCCCAACCCCGCATGTTCACTCCGGAATCCTAGACACAGCACTGTACTCATGTCAAACGAGTCTCCTGCGCACATGGGCGGTATTGAGTAGCAACGGCACAGAATTGTCAGCTAATGAAGCCAGCTCGCCACCTAGGCCGTCGATGCGGGTCCGGCGCTTTAAAGACGGTGACTCGTTCTCCGCCGAATGTCGTTCGCGGAATTCGGCTATTCTTCGTGGACTGACACGGCATTGGCTGCCGGACGTGTCCGCGACCGCTGGAGTTGCGCATTCGCGCCTAGCTCACTGCGGGGCCAGGCTGCGTGGAAGTAGACCGGGTAGACCCGCCATCGGCAACTTGCAGCCGGCAACGAGCAGATCTGGCTCAGGCCCGCCCGCTGTCTGGCTCCTTTCAGTAGGGCCGGTTCCTGCCCGAGCACGCCACCGCTGTCAGCCTCCCGCACCACGTAAGCGTTCATAGTCACCATCGGTGGCTTCTACCCCATGCGCGAAGCCCGGGCCGCATGGGGAACCGCCCTGGACAAGAACCAATCAGGACGAGGGGCGGAGACTTTTGCCTGGCCACCAGCGGGACATCCACCTGGCCGTTGGACAGGAACGTATCTGTCACCGTTCCTGAACTTGACAAGCGCGAGTCCAGATGCAAGTCCACAATCACTTGAAATGGATATTCTGCTGGCTTCTTGACCTTAAATAATCGCTTGGTTACGTTACGCGCAGGCACCTCACTTCGGGTGCCGCCATGCGCGTCTGCGGGATGCGCTGGACGACCCAACGAAGGGGCATCCATGAACCTCCCACTCTCCAGCCGGCTGAGGCGAGGCTTAACCGTCGTGTCAGCTGTGGCGCTCGCGGCAGGAATGGCGGGATTGACCGCCAGCACCGCCACCGCCGCCAGCGCCAGCACCGCGCATACTCGCCCGCACGTGTCGATCGCCAAGGAACTCTCGCACGGCGCGCATGCCCGGCAGCCCGCCATGACGAAGGCGGACTCCCGCTCTCGCCATGCCTGCGCCGCCGTCATCGTTGTCGGCCACGAGTCATGCATGCTGCTCAAGCGCGATGGCCTGCGCCCGATCCTCGCGAGCGCCTCGCCGGACGCGATTCCGGCGGGCGTCGGCTACGGCCCCTCGCAGCTCCAGTCGGCTTACAACCTGACCTCGGCCTCGGCCGCCAACGGCGCTGGCCGCACCATCGCGGTCGTTGACGCCTTCGACGACCCGACCGCCGCGGCCGACCTGGCCACCTACCGCTCGTCCGCCGGGCTGCCCCCTGTGCCCAGCTTCCAGAAGCTCAACCAGAACGGCGCGACCTCGCCACTGCCGGCCGAGGCGCCGGTCAGCGACGACTGGACCCTGGAGGAGTCGCTCGACCTGGACATGGCCTCGGCGATCTGCCCGCTGTGCAACATCGTGCTGGTCGAGGCCACCAGCGACAGCGGCACCGGCCTCGATGTCGCTGAGAACGCCGCCGCGAACGTCGCCGGCTACATCTCCAACTCCTGGGGCGGGGGCGAGTCGTCCTCCGACACCACGCTTGACTCCACGGACTTCAATCACCCGGGTTCCGTGATCACCGCGTCCGCGGGCGACTCGGACTTCGGCGTGATCTACCCGGCGACCTCGCCGAACGTCGTCGCGGTCGGCGGGACCAGGCTGAGCACTGCCTCGAACTCGCGCGGCTGGACCGAGTCGGTGTGGAACACCTCAACCGGATCCGAGGGGACCGGGTCGGGCTGTTCCACCATCGAGCCGCAGCCGTCCTGGCAGACCGCGCTCGGCCTGTCCGGCTGCTCCCGGCGCATCGACAACGACGTCTCCGCGGACGCCGACCCGGCCACCGGGGTCGCGGTATACGACACCTCGAACGGCAACGGCGGCTGGAACGAGGTCGGTGGCACCAGCGCCTCCTCGCCGATGCTCGCCGCCATGTACGCCCTCGCCGGCAGCGCCGGCACCACCCCGGCCGACGACATCTACACCCACACCAGCAACTTCTTCGACGTCACCACCGGCAATAACGGCTCGTGCAGCCCGGCCTTCCTGTGCACCGCGGAGACCGGGTATGACGGCCCGACCGGCATCGGCACCCCGGACGGCATCACTGGCCTGGTCAGCGGCGCCGCCGGCAACTCCGTCACCGTGACCAACCCCGGCAGCCAGACCGGCACCGTCGGCACCGCGGTCTCCCTGCAGATCCACGCCAGCGACTCCGCGTCTGGCCAGACCCTCACCTACACCGCCACCGGCCTGCCGGCCGGCCTGTCCATCAGTTCTTCCGGCCTGATCTCCGGCACACCCACCACCGCGGCTACCTCGAGCGTGGCGGTGACCGCCAGGGACACGACCGGGGCGTCCGGCTCGGCCACCTTCACCTGGACGATCAGCACCTCCGGCGGCGGCGGCACCTGCAGCAACCACACCCAGCTGCTGGGCAACCCCGGGTTCGAGACCGGCTCGGCCGCGCCGTGGACATCCACGGCCGGCGTTATCAACCCGAACGGCGCGGGCGAGACCTCCCACACCGGTAGCTGGTACGCCTGGCTGGACGGGTACGGCACCACCCACACCGACACGCTCTCCCAGACGGTGACCATCCCGGCAGGCTGCACCGCCACGTCGTTCAGCTTCTGGCTGCACATCGACACCGCCGAGACCACCACTACGACCGCGTTCGACAAGCTGACGGTCACGGCGAACGGCACTACGATCGCCACCTTCTCCAACCTCAACCACAACACCGGCTACACGCAGCACACCTTCTCGCTGGGCAGCTTCGCCGGCAGCAGCGTCACCGTGAAGTTCACCGGCACGGAGGACTCCTCGCTGCAGACCTCCTTCGTCGTCGACGACACCGCCATCACTCCGAACTAGAAGCCATCAGTCCGAACTAGAACCTCCACGGCTCCAGGGGCGGGGTACCCCCCGCCCCTGGGTCGCCGTGGACCACTAGTGCGATCCAGTTCACCAATCCTTCGCTGACGACGTGTCGCCGCGGGAGGATGCGCCCGCAGGTAGTCGAGCTAGAACCCGTGCCGAGCCTCGCCCGGCAGGTCCGCCGAAGGTGCGGGTCGATTCTCACTCAGCTGGTCACTCAGGCTGTGATCCTGGCCAGGGGCTGTGCTTCTCGCTCGGGGTTGAGCCGCAGGGTCGTTGCGGCGGCTGAGGCGGTCACCATGGATTCGCTGCCGGCGCTTCCGTATTTGGTGCGGTAAGCGGTGTCGATGCTCTCGCCGATCTCGGCTGGGCCTTCGCCGACGTCCTCGACGGTGACGTCAGCCTCCAAGCCCGGGACGCGGATGCGGGCCCGGTGCGAGCGCAGTACCTGACCGAACCATCCGGTGTCGCGCCGGTACCAGGTCCGCACGTACACCTGGTCAGCGGCGCAGACGACCCAGATCGGTGTCCAGCGGCGCAGGGCTCCGTCAGCGGATTTGACGGCGATGTTCAGTTCGCGGGCTTTCTCGATGCACTGCAGCTCCTGCGGGGACCAGGTGGCAGTCATGATGCGGAGTCTTCCTCAGCGGCGGGCGAGCGGAGGACCGGTCACCAGGGTACGGGTCCGTCGGCGTCGAACTGCTGGCCAGTCGGGCCGTCGTCGGGCAGGGCCGCGAGCCGGATCGCGACTGCTGCGCCTTGCTCGGGGGTGCTGGCGCCGGAGGAGCTGTTGAGGTCGGTCGCCACGTATCGGGGGCGGGCGTTGTTGATCATGATGCTGGTGCCGGCCAGTTCCTTGGCGTACTGAATGGTGACGGCGTTCAGCAACGCCTTGGACGGCGCGTACGCCCCGCTGATTCCGCCCAGATCGAGGTCCGGCGTGGTCTGCAAGGTCAAGGAGCCGACGTGGCTGGACTGGTTGACGATGCGCGGGTGCGCCGAGCGGAGCAGCAGCGGCAACATGCCGTTGGTGACCCGGAGGACGCCGATCACATTGGCCTCCACGACGGCTCGCATGCTTTCCGGAGTAAATATCGTGGGCTTGTCCGGCCAGCCGCCGCCGACGCCGGCGTTGTTGACGAGCACGTCAAGTGGCCGCAGCCTGGCTCCCCGAAGATCGAAGAGGGGCCTCGGCGGCTCGCCGAAACCCCTGCTTACCCGCAAGTTCTGGTCGGAACGGCGGGATTCGAACCCGCGACCCCTTGACCCCCAGGAATGCATCCATATCAGCGCGACTTGGAAGCCTGCACGTCCGCCCAGGTGGCGGGGTGCACGAGTGAGCATCAGCGAGCCCTACGGCTCGCTTCGGAGCGCTCGTGGTTCGCTTCGTTCCCAGCCTCGTGGACATCGTTGCCGGGGTTGTCCGCGTTCATGACGTTCACTTGATCGGCGGGCCTGTCAATTTACAGTCCCGCTGCCGAAGACCGCGACGCTCTCCTGGGTGTCGGCGCGAGACGCCGGGAGGCGCGCCCGGCGCGCCATCGGGACGGATCAGAAGCAGTGGCAGGCCGCGTTCGGGCCGTACCTGTCGCGTATCTTCGCAACGGCCGATACCCCGCGCTGGCCACGGTCGTACGCGACGGTCCGCACCTGACCGCCAACCAGACGGTCCAGACCGTCCCTGACTACCTCCTCGGCGGCATCGAAGCCCGCAGCTCAAGCTGACGCGCGGCCGAGGGATCGGACGAGCGCCGTCCGTAACACCTAGCCGACAGTGACACGTTGAGACGACGCAACCAGGCCCGAGCCCGCTGGCACCGCTACCGCCGACGCCACGCACTCGCATAGCCCAATGCCAGATCACGAAGTCCGGGATCTCGGCGATCGTGGTCGATTTGATGCCAACCTGCCGTTCTCCGGCTGGGAAAAGGCCGAGGTCGCCGCCAACCTACACGCTTTCGTCTGCGAACTCAGCTGTCGCGAACGGCTTCGGCAACGCGTTGGGCCAGCAGGGGCGGGACTGAGTTGCCGAGCATGTACTGGGCACTGCCGCGGGAGCCGGCGAACTCGAAGCTGTCGGGGAAGGTGAACAGGCGCTTGACCTCGGGGAGCCGGAGACGGCGGTTTTCCCAGTGAAAGGGACCTACGTTGGAGCCGGGCTGGGCCTGGATGGTGGGGGAGGGTCGGTCTGGGTCGAGCTTAAGCAGGAAGGACCAAAATCGGCTCCGCCAGCGGAACTGCGGGTTGGGGTGGCCGCGCTCTGCGGTGTAGTGCAGGTAATTTTCTCCGGGTGGGATGTCGGCTAGGAGGTGGCCGTACCGGCCCCGGATGACTTCCTCGGGCTCGGGGTCGGCGGTCAGGCCGTCAAGGACTTCGCCTGTGGTGACGTGCGGGCGGTCGGACCTCCCGGTGGTGCGGCGCTCCCAGGAACCGCCATGCGTCGGCTCGGGGTGGTCGGGCAGTGGGCTGCCTCGCTCGGCGCCGATGATGAACAAGCGAGGCCGAGACTGGGGCACGCCGTAGTCGGCGGCGTTGAGGACCTTGGCCCGGTAGTTGTATCCGGCGGCCGTGATCTCGTGCAGGAGTCGCTCGTAGGCTCCCTTGCTGGCCTGGTTGTTGTAGGTCAGCGCGTAGACGTTCTCCAGGATGAACCTGCGCGGCCGAGCCTCGCGCAGAACGCGGGTGTAGGCCTGCAGCAGGCTGGCATCAGGGTCGAGGCCGGCGCGCTTCCAGTCGAGCCAGAATCCACTCTTGCTGAACGGCGTGCAGGGCGGGCCGCCGACCAGCAGATCCGGGCGGGCGGTGCCCCAGAGTCCGGCGGCGTGCAGGATGTCGGCGGTTGGGACGTCGAGGATGTCAGCGCGTATGACGGCGGCGGCCAGGTGGGGGAAGTTCTTCTCCATAGTGGCGGTGGCGTCCGAGTAACGCTCGACTGCTGCCCGGACCTGGTAGCCGGCCTGCTCGACGCCCAGGTCCAGGCCGCCAGCCCCGGAGAAGAGGCTGATCGCAACGCCCGCGCTGGTGTCGGGCGGCCTGCTCATCATGAGCGCAGTCTGCCAGGCCGGGACGACATTGGGCGATCAGGGCGCGCCGGTCGTACGGTCCAACGCCTCCTGCAAGTTCGGTGACCACCGGTCGTCGACGTGATGAGTGGCGGCAAGGCGGTCGGGGTGCTCGGTGTGCCGGGCAAGCCTGGTGGACAGGATGAAGCGGAAATCCCACTGGTGTGTCGGGGAGAACAAGCATGCGGCTACTACGTCGAATTGCTCGGGCCGGTAGAGCCGCCCTGCCGGGTCTCCTTTAGTCGCGCGGGTTTTCTGTACCTCGACCTTGAAGTCGCCATTCGCGTAGCGCTCGGGCGACACGTTCTTGCATTCGACCAGCACCGGTCGGCCGCTGGTCATGAGCACGTCAAAGTCGGGCTGCGCGTCCTGGTCGAGCCCGGCCACCGAGGCGATGGCCGGATCCGCTCGCAGGAGTCGCCCCAGGTGGTGCTCGGCGACTCCGCCCTTGACCGCTACTTGCAGGCGCATCCGGCTGTCGATGATGTCGAGGATCTCCTCCGCGGTTAGGTCGAAGTTTCGCTCCAGCCTGTGCCGGCGCGCTGCGCTGTCCTCCCCGCTTGCCGCGGTGCTGGCGGCATTGGTGGCGGCGGCGTAGCGCAGCGGGGATCCAGGCCCAGATCGCTGGCGTCCCGCTCGAACCGGGCATAGTCCAGGAGCCGCTCTGGGCTGAAGCCGACCAGGGTCTCCAGGCCTTCCGCGGCCCGCGGGGCTGCGCGCCGCTGGCCGGGTCGGTTGACCCTTTCCCAGACCGTCCATCCGTGCTCGCGCACCTCGGCGGCGTTGCGGTCCTTGGCGTACACGCTTATGCCCAACGGTAGCGGGTCATAAAGCGCCGGATCCAGACCGACGATCAGTTCCTCATCGAGGTCCACGCCGAGCAGGAGTGTGGTGTCCACGCCAGCGATATCTCTGGCGATGAAATGATCCTCCGATAGCCAGGCCTCTTCTGCGCCGTACCGAAGCTGGCCGCGGATCTCGTCACTAGGCCGGTTGCGCGTCCCGAGCCGCGTCATCCGAAATGGATAGACCATCAGCCCTATCCGCTCACGGCGCTGATCCTCTATGCCAACGTAGACCGGGACTCTCATCGAATTGCTTGCATGAAGGACCGTGGCGCCGCTCCGGCGGACCGCCTCTAGCAGGAACTCATGGATATCAGCCCGTCCCGAAACCCGGTAGACGCGCGGCACCGCCCGATTGGCGACCTGCTGCGGATCAGCGCTGCCGGTCGACGGCCGACTAGGTCGCTGCTGGCCTGATTCAGTCACGTGCTCAGCATGCCAGATAGCCATCACCTGATTCCGGAACCGCGCGAAGAGCGAAGCCTCAGGGCCCACGGAGCGGTCCAGGTCCTGTTCCGACAGCCGGTCGCAGTTGGGGTCGAGGCACTCGCGGATTCGGCGAAATGCGGCGGACCTGAAAAGCGTGGCCGCCGCACGGGTAACACTGACTTCTGGCCCGGAACCAGGGTGTGCTAATTCTCCAACGAACTTACTGGTAACGGCTGGAAAGTGAGCGCCAATGAGGCCGGGACGCAGGCCTTCGCGGCGAAGTCCCGGTCCTCCTCGCGAGACCGAGCTGAACGCTTCGCCTGGATCTCCATCGCGGCCGCCACAGCAGTGGGAGAGTCCTAGGCGGTGGTTACGCCAACTCGCCACGTCGAACTGCCGGCCGGAGTTGTCCGAGCGGACGAACGCACTGATGTCCTGCCGGGTCTCCAGCGTGTTCCGTCGTCGTCGCGGCACCAACACGAGCAGGCGCGAGCCGGAGCAGCCGCCGCGTCATCAACCGTGGACAGCACCAGCCTGGACCCTGACCTGCCAGGCCGTCGGCCTGCTGGAGATGTCGATTAGCAGGTCGAGGGCTTCGTTAGGAGCCCTACCGCGCGACCATCAGTGACACTCGGGCCCGGTGAACTGAAGCTGAGATTTGCGTGTCCCGTTCAGAGAATCCTGCGTGGTCAGCTGCTCGGCGACCTTGTTCACGTCAGGTACCGGAGTATCGCCAAGGGCTGCCGGTCGATCTCATAGAGATCGGAGAAGCTCTACGGCGTGTATACCTGTGCTGGCCTTGACGGCGGCGAGGACCTGGTGCTGGAGGTCGGTGAGGTGCACTTCATTGCGCCGCCATAGTGGATGGCCGAGGATCACCGCTTTGCGGTCCTCTTTGTTCAGGAGGACAGGCAGGCCGTCGACGAGTTCGGCGGTCAGCCAGCCGCCGGTGCTTTCGGCGAACGCCTGCGCAGCAGAGGTGCCGCGCGAGAGCCAGCGTTCTGTCTTCAGCGGCTTCCCTGCTGCGAGGTCCATCATGTCAAGGGCGAGCCGCCAGTCCAGTGCTCCGTGCAGTCTCCTGTTGTCATAGGAGCGTAGACAGTCGGGGCAGGATACGGTGCAATACCGCGCGTGTGCGGGGTCCTCCCAGGCAGTGGTGAGTTCCTGCCGTGCCTGATCCAGGATTCTTGCGAAGACTGTAGATTTTCCTAGTTCGACTGCGTATCCGGCGCCGTTGTCCAGAGCATCAGCGAGGAAGACCCGAGCGCTCGGATCCCCGTCTACCACCCGCGTCTGGAGGCCCATGACTAGTTCCTGCGGGTCGACGTCAAGCGCGACCTGACATGCGCGACGCAGGATCTCCGCGAATGACCAGAATGCAGCCGGGCCAGAGGGCAGGAGCTTCCGTGAAGTGACCACAACGCCTGACGGGACATTCGGCCGGTCCAGACTTACGACCAATGCATCTGTTGTACGGAGCTCGCCGATCGCCGCGGCATCGAGATCCAGGCCAGCCGGTGCTGCCCTCCAGGTCCTGAGCGGAAGCACCGCGTCGTCAGATACCACGACTGATCCGTCGCCTAGCTTTCTGAGGGGAAATAGCGCGCCGCGGTTGTCGTTGACCTGCAGGACCTGTGCCTGCTCGTAGACTTCCAGGGTGACCGCCGCGACCTCGGCACGATCTTGTGAGTCGCCCACCGTCGATGGCGACGGGATGCCCGCGTGACTCGCTGTATCAGTTGAGTCGTCGAAGTCCCGTGACTCGTACGAGGTGCGGAACCCGCGTGGCTGATAAAGGTTGAACAGGTGTAGCGCGCCCCCGCATACCTGGCACTGTTCGGACTGTGGCATTACAAGGGTCGTCTGGCACTCACTGCAGGCTCCAACTGGCAACGCGGGTCCAAGCGGGTCCACGGCGAAGCGTTATGCCCCTTGACCTCGTAATGCGCGAATCCCACGGCTGTGTGCAGCAGCCCGTCCCGCACGACCTGTGCGCCGGGGGAGACTGCCGACACCGCCATATCGAGCGGCCGGTCGGAGACCACGGCGTTTTCTAGAGTCCGCCGGGTGCGGACCTTGCGGTCGTAGAGGCTGCGGGCCCGAGTTGGAAAGCCGAACATGGGCAGGACTCCGGCGGTGGCTAGCAGCTCGC
>CAWGHW010000036.1:0-250383 GCA_963822485.1 uncultured Actinomycetota bacterium | reverse complement strand
CAGTTACCGCTCCCGGACTGCGTAGGTCAGGTGGGTCACCCGCTGCGTCGGCTCCGCGCTGACCTGCTCCAGGGCCACGCGGCCCGCGTCCACGCCGTCGAACAGGCGGATTCCGGAGCCGAACAGCACGGGTGACAGCGCGATCGAGAACTCGTCGATCAGGCCGGCGTTCACGTACTCCAGGATCGTCGCGCCGCCGCCTGCGATGCGGACGTCCCGGTCGCCGGCGGCCTCGCGGGCCTGGTCGAGCGCGGGCTCGATGCCGTCGCTGACGAAGTGGAAGGTGGTCCCGCCCGGCCGCTCCCAGGGGTCACGCTTGGTGTGCGTCACGACGAACACCGGTGTGTGGAACGGCGCCTCCTCCGGCCACGCCTGCTCGCCGAGGTCGAACATGCGCTTGCCCATCACGCTCGCGCCGGTGCGCTCGAACGTCTCCCGCGCGATGTCGTTGTCGCGCCCTTCCTCGCCGCCCTCGCCGAGCTTCAGGTTCTCCCGGAAGAACCGCAGCGGGAATATCCACTGCTGCAGTTCCATCCACTGCGCCATCCAGCGCTGCACATCCGGGTCGTCCCTGCGCTCCTCGGGCGCGATGAACCCGTCCAGCGACATCGACACGCTGAAGAACACCTTCCCGGCCATCAGCCCTCCGCTCCCTTCCGAACGATCTCGGTGACGTAGGCAGCCAGGTTGCCCAGGGTCTGCTGGCCGCCCTCGATCGCGTGGTACTTCTCGACCGCCTCGTCGCGCAGCTCCCTGGTGGGGAACAGCGTGCGCATCTCGATCCGGGTCGCCGCGCCATCGGGCGCGAACGTCAAGACCGACTCGAAGGCGTTCGGGTCGCCGCGGGACTCACCATGGAGCAGCTCGATCCGCTCCGGCGGGGCGATCTCCGTCCAGGAGATCCACTCCTGGTAGTCCGTGCCGTCCGGTCCGTGCATCACGAAGTCCCACTCCCCGCCGACGCGGAACTCGAACGCCCGCGTGGTGGTGGTGAACCCTTCCGGTCCCCACCACTGCGACAGGTGCCGCACCTCGGTGAACGCCTCGAACACCAGCTCCCGTGGGGCACTGATGACCCGAGTGATCACGATCTCGCGGCCGGCCGTCGCTGACTGCGCCGCCGCGTCCCGTCCTGTCGCTGCCATCGGTCACTCCTCCTGCCTTGCCTGCTTGAGGTCCTGCACGTACGCGTCCAGCCGGTCGAAGCTCTCGCTCCAGAACCGCTCGAACCCGTCGGTCCACTCGTGGACCGGTCGCAGCCCGCGAGCGTCAAGCCCGTACAGGCGCTGCTTGCCTGCCTTGCGGTCCCGCACCAGCCCGACCTCCCGGAGCACCCGCAGGTGCTTGGACGCCCCCGGCTGGGTCATCCCCAGCTCCCGGGCCAACTCGGTCACCGGCCGCTCACCCGCCCGCAGCAGCACCAGGATCTCCCGGCGCTGCGGCTCGGCGATCGCGTTGAAGACGTCCGACGTCGTCGCTGCGCGTGCCATGGCCGCCATCATATGCCGATATCGGCATGCGTCAAGCCGGAGGAATCAGCTGAGTCTCTGGTGACCTTCCGCTGGCCTACCGCCGCTGGCCAGGGAGGCGGGCGGCCCGGCGATAGCATGACTGCGGGCGTGGCGTGCTCGGCGAAGGAGAGACGTCGGTGGCAGAGATTCTCACCGAGCCGGTATCGGCTCCGAATGTATGGAACGGCGACGAACTCGCTGCAGCCGGTAACTGGATCGCGCGTTTCACTGAAGAGGACTTCGCCGATTTCGAACGAGCGCTAGCGCATGTCGCCAAGAAGCGCGTCAAGGATGTCACCGAGATCCGGGCCGAGGATTTCCCGCTTCCTCATTTCCAGGAGCGGATCGATGACATCGTGGACCGACTGGATAATGGTCTAGGGCTCGTTCTGCTGCGCGGGCTGCCTATCTACGACAGGTTCAGCGAGGACCAGGCCACCATTATCTACTGGGGAATGGGCCAGCACATGGGGAACCTCGTTCCGCAGAATCGCAAAGGGGACCTCATAGGTCATATACGAGACCTCGGCAGGCGCGGCCCGTACGAGCGGGCGTACGCAACCAACGAAGACCTGGGGTTCCACACTGATTCCACCGACTTCGTGGGCCTGATGTGCCTGCGCCCCGCGCTCTATGGCGGAGAGAGCTTCGTCGCCAGTTCCGGGTTGCTGTATAACTTCGTCATCGGGGAGCACCCTGAGTACTTGCCCATCCTCAATAAGAGCTTCCCGACCGACTGGCGCAGCGAGGAACCGCCGGGATCACCTGGCTGGTACCTGGAGCCGCTCTACAGCTACGCCGGGGGAGCGCTCTCGGCCACCGTCCGGACTGGCCGGGCGATGTCAGCCATGCGCTTCCCCGAGGTGCCCAGGCTCACCGCCGACGAGGTCTCGTGCTTCATGTACTACGACTCGCTGCCCAAGAGACCAGGCGTCGCTCTTGGCATGCAACTCCAGACGGGCGACATGCAGTTCATCAACAACTTCGTGACCGTGCACACCCGCACGGCATTCGGCGACGACGCCGAGGATCCGGCCCGTCAACGGCACCTGCTGCGGCTGTGGATCAGCCGGCCCGAGACCGGTCGGCCGCTCTGCCCCGAGTACGCCATCTGGCGTAGCGGCTACCCAACGTAGTCAGCCTCGGCGCAGATGGTGCGCCGCCGACCGGGTCCCTGCTCGCGATGAGCAGGGACCCGGGTGACCGCCTGACGTCAGCCGCTAGTGGGCGTCCCGGACCCGATGGCCATCGCGAAGACGTGCAGTGCGGTGATTCCGTTCCCGGCGCCCGCGCTCACCGTCGGCAGCGTGACCGATGCCACGGTCTTGCCGGCCTGCAGCGGCACCGACGCGAAGTAAATGCTCACCGGGTGGGCGGTCTGCGTGCTGCTGGAGAAGTTCCAGCTCGTCGTGGTGGTCGCGAGCTCGTCGCCGGACACCGGGGCGTTGTTGTACCAGTCGGCCATGACCAGGCTGTAGGACTGGGTGCTGCCGTCGGTGTAGGTGATCGTCCCGGTCCCGCTGGCCGCCCCGAACGCGCCCGCGCCGAGGAAGCCCAGGTCGGTCCCGGACCCGGACAGGTTGATCGTCTGCCCGTCGGCGATCACGTCGTCGGGCGTGCCGACGGCGGTGGGCCAGGTGAACGTGGTCTGGCCGAACGTGGCCTGGCCGCCCGCGGTCAGCGGGGTCGGCGTGCCAGCGGCCAGCGCCTGGGTGGAGAAGCTCTCCCCGGTGCCGTCGAAGTTGCCCGGTGCGGGGTCGGCGTTGTCGGTGATCCCGACGTTGTCGTAGGCGGCGGCGAGAGAGGAGTACGGCGCTCCGGTCGTGGGCGTCCCGGTTCCGGTGGCCATCGCGAAGATGTGCATGGCCGTGGTTCCGCCCGCGTTGCTGAGGACGGGCAGCGTAACCGACGACACCTGCTTGCCCTGCTGCAGCGGCACCGAGCCGAAGTAGATGCTGACCGGGTGGGCGGTCTGGGTGCTGCTGGAGAAGTTCCAGCTAGACGTCGTGGTCAGGAGCTGGTTGCCGACTGCGGGGCTGTTGGCGTACCAGTCCGCCATATTGAGGTTGAAGGACTGGCTGCTGCCGTCGGTGTAGTTGCACGGTGACCGTGCCGCTCGCGGTGCCGTTCTGACTGGCGCCGAGGAACCCGAGGTCGGTCCCGGATCCGGACACCGCGACCGTCTGGCCGCCGGTGACCACGTTGTCCGGGGTCCCCGGCGCGGCCGAGGGCCAGGTGAACGTGGTGCCGCCGATCGTGACCTGCCCGCCGGGGGTGAGCGGGGTCGGCGTGCCCGCGGCCAGCGCCTGGGCGGAGTAGCTGTCGCCGACTCCGTCGTAGTCGGCCGCGGTCACGTCGGAGTTATCGCTGATCCCGGTGTTGTTGTAGGCGGCGGTGAGCGAGGAGTACGGGACGGTCACCGTGGCCGACGCCTCCACCAGGCCGGTGCGGTCGCCGAACCGGCCCGCCGTGGGCCTGCCCGCCCTGGACCCGATCACGACCTGCAGCGTGCTGGTGCCGGGCTGGGCGTTGGCGGGCGCGGTCACGGTGAAGTGCTCGGTGACGGTCTGCCCCGGCGCCACGGTGACCGGTGCCGGACTGCTGGCGGTCCAGCCGGCCGGCACCTGCAGCCTGAACTGCGCCCGCGGCATCGCGTAGTCACCGTCGTTGACCAGGGTGGCGGTCACGCTGGCCGGGGATCCAGGCGTCACCGTGGCCGGGGCGGCCAGGGTGGCGTAGCGGGCCCCGATGGTCCGGTCGACCGTGAAGCGGTCACGCAGCGGCAGGTTGGCCAGGGCCGAGGAGTCGCCGACGTAGACGCCGAACGTGCCATCGGGGACCACCCAGCCGCTGGCCTTGTCGTTCCAGTACGACAGGTCGTGGCCGGAGAGGGTGAAGTGGACGGTCTTGGACTGCCCGGGCTGCAGCGTGACTTTCTGGAAGCCCTTGAGCTGGCGCGGCGGCTCGCCGGACGCGGCCGGGTCGTCGAGGTACAGCTGGGCCACGTCGGAGCCCGCCACCTGGCCGGTGTTGGTGACGGTGGCGGACACCGTCACCTGGGGGCTCGACTGCCCGTTGCAGTGGCAGGCGGTCGTTCCGGGGTTCGACGTGTCGTTCATGACCTCCTGCGGGGTAAGCCTCAGGTGGCTGAACGCGAACGTCGTGTAGGACAGGCCGTAGCCGAACGGGAACAGCGGGGTCTCGTTGTTCGCGTCGTAATAGCGGTATCCGACGTTAATGCCTTCGGAGTACTGCACCTCGCCGCCGGTCCCGGGGAACTGGCTCGGGGTGGACGCGGGCACCTGCGAAAGGTCAGCGGGGAAGGTGACCGGCAGGTGGCCGCCTGGGTCGGTCGTGCCGAACAGCACCGAGGCGAGCGCCGTGCCGTTGCTCTCGCCCGGGTACCAGGCGTCGAGCACCGAGGAGACCTGGCTGAGCCACGGCATGGCCACCGGGGCGCCCGCGTCCACGACCACGACCGTGTGGGGATTAGCCGCGGCCACCGCCGAGATCAGCTCGTTCTGCGCGGACGGCAGGGACAGGCCGGTGCGGTCCGCCGCCTCGGACTCGGTGTCGTCAGAGACGACGACCACCGCGGTCTTGGCCGACTTGGCCGCGGCGACCGCCTGCGCGATCCCCGGCGCGAGGTCGCTGGGGGTGGCCCAGCTCAGTGACGCCGACGGGCCGCCGCCCGAAAGCTGCAGCGTGTAGGTCTGGCCGGCGGTCAGGTCGACGCTGACCGAGTAGGTGGAGACCGGCGGGGTGCCGGGATTAGAGAGGATTTCCTTGCCGTCCAGGGACAGGTTGGTCGCCGTATAGTTGCCCGGGTTCTTGAACGCCAGCACGTAGGTGCCGGTCTCCGGGGCGGTCAGCGTGCCGGTGTAGCTCTGGCCGTAGTTCGTCGACTGATACGCCGGGGTCAGGTCGGCGCTCGGGATCGGTGACAGGGACGCGTCCGTGGGCAGGCCCTGCACGTACTGCACCGTGGTTCCCGGCCCGGCCGCGGCCTCGATGCCCTGCAGCGGCGTCACGTTGAACGTGGACGTCACGTACGCGCTGCCGCCGCCGGTGTCGGCCGGCGCGGCGGAGGCCGCCGGGCCGATCACCGCCACGTTGCCGGCTCCGTTCGCCGCGAGCGGCAGGGTGGCGCCGGCGTTCTTCAGCAGCACCGTGCCCGCCTCGGCGACCGCGGTGGAGACCGCCTGGTGCGCGGGGGTGGTGACGACCGCGCTCGTCGACCCGGTCGGCGGGTTGTTGAACTCGTTGAACTTGAACATCTCGGTCAGGATGCGGCCGACCATGTCGTTGAGCGTGGCGGTGGAGACCTGGCCGGACTGCACGGCCGCCTGCAGCGCCGGGCCGTAGAACTGCGGGGCGGGCATCTCCTGGTCCATGCCTGCGTCAGCGGACTGCACCGTGGAATGGGTGGCCTGGTAGTCCGAGGTCACGAAGCCGGGATAGCCCCAGCGCTGATCCAGGGTGGTCTGCATCAGGTACTGGTTCTGGCAGGCGGCCTGGCCGTTGATCGTGCTGTAGGCGCACATCACCGACGCCGCGTGGGCTTGCGTCGTCCCGGCCCAGAACGCGGGGAGGTAGATCTCGTTCAGCGCCCGGGTGCTCACGATCGCGTCGTCGGCCGGAGTGTTGCGGTTCGTCTCCTGGTTATAGACGGCGAGGTGCTTGATCTGCGCCATCTCGTCCTGGCTCTGTACCCCGTCGACGTCGGCGACCGCCAGCGCGGAGTTCAGGTACGGGTCCTCGGTGTAGGCCTCGAACGAACGTCCCCAGCGCGGGTCGCGGTCGATGTTCACCGTCGGGCCAAGGTCGACCATGGCTCCCTTGCCCCGCTCCTCCGCCCCGACGACCTGCCCGTACTGGTAAGCCAGCGAGGGGTCGAAGGACGCCGCCACGGAAGCGGCGGCGGGCATCTGCGTCACGCCGGTCAGGCCGTCCCCCACACCGACCGGGCCGTCTTCCTCGCCGATCGCCGGGATGCACAGGCTCGGGATCGCGGAGATGTAGAAGACGTACGGCTCGCTGGTCCCGGCCCCGGTCACCATGTTGATCTTGTCCGCCAGGGTCATCTGCGCCATCAGCATCGCCACTCGCTGCCGTACTGGCAGCGACTGGTTGAGCCACGGACAGGAAGTCGTGTCTGTGGTTGTCCGGGCCGGTGCCCCCGCCGCCTGGGCCGCGGTGGCGGAGGAGGGGACCGCGAGCGCCGCCAGCGGCAGCGCCAGCGCCGCCACGGCCGTCGCTACTACCCTGGGCATCCAGCGACTTCTTGCGCCGGGGAACGACTTCACGACAGCCTCCCATTACTGCTCAGCAGTCACGTCACGTCGAAGTCAAGCCCGGCGCGGGGAAGCCGACAATAGCCAGCGGCATTAAAAAACGTTAATGTCGCCATTAAAAAACTGTTAACAAATTGAACGACAGGCTTGTTAGGCCGACGAGCCTGGCCCGGACCGCCTCGAGCGTGAAGCCGCCGACGAGCGCGCGGGCCGCTGGACCTGCGCGAACGACAGCAGCCTTTCGTTCCTTGGCTCCGGCGGGGTGGCTGAGGCTGGCGCCGCGTTCGTAGGGCCGGGTCGTTGTCTGGCCTGCTGTCCGGGGCTGGTCAGGTGAAGTAGTGGCCCTGTTCGATGTCCTCGATGAGGCCGGGGTGGGTGGGGTTCCAGCCCAGGAGTTCCCGGGTGATGGTGGCGGAGGCGGGCATGTCGGTGCTGAGGATGCGCGCGAGCATGCCGCCGAAATCTTCGGCGGGCAGGGACCGGGCGGGCAGGTTCAGGTGCGCGCCGATGGCCTCGGCGATCTCGCGGACGGGCACGCCCTCGTCACCGACGGCGTTGAGCACTGCGCCGGCGGGAGCCTGCTCGATGGCCAGCCGGTACAGGCTCGCGGCGTCCTTCACGTGGACGGCGGGCCAGCGGCTGGTCCCGTCCCCGATGTAGCCGCAGACGCCCCTGGCCCGGGCCGCGGCGATGAGCTGGGGGACGAAGCCGTGACGTTCTCCCTGGCCATGCACCGAGCGGGGCAGCATGACCAGGCAGGAGCGGACGCCCTGGTCTGCGGCCGCGAGGGCGGCCTGCATGTTGGTAATGCGGGCCGCGATGGGCCCGGCGGCGATGAGCTCGTCGCGTTCGGTCGCGGGCCGGCCGGGTGTCACGAGTGTTGCGCCGGAGATCACCAGGGGCTTGCCGGAGCCGGCGAGTCCGGTGGCAAACGTCTCGATGGCCCTGGCGTCGGTCCGCGTCGCTGCCTCGCTCACGCTGGGCACGACGAAGGCGAGATGGATGACGCCGTCGCTGTCGAGGGTGCCGGCGCGCAGGACGTCGGTGTCGTTCAGGTCGCCGCGCAGCACCTCGGCGCCCAGGTCGGCGACTGCCCTGGCGGAGGCGTCCGAGCGGGCTAGCCCGAGGACCTGGTGGCCGGCACTGATGAGTTCGGGGACGACGGCCGAGCCGATCCAGCCGGAAGCGCCGGTGACGAAGATGCGCATGGAGATTCTCCTTGGTCGTGCTCTCGGGGTGATGACGATGCGCGGCGCGGGGCGCCGTAGCCGGAAAGCCGATGCGATCCGGTCGCATCACTCTAACACCACCATGCGACGATGTCGCATCACCTGGCCAGGTGATGCGATCCGGTCGCCTCGCTTAGGCTGTGACGGTGAGCAGATGGGCACCGAACGCGCGTGAGCGCCTGGAGACCGCCGCGCTTGACCTGTTCGCGGAGAACGGCTACGAGGAAACGACCGTCGCGCAGATCGCGGATCGCGCCGGCCTGAACCGCGCCACGTTCTTCCGGCACTTCGCCGATAAGCGGGAGGTGTTGTTCGGCGGTGAAGACGTGCTGGCCGGGCTGTTCGCCGACGCCATCCGGGCTGCCTCCCCGGATGCGACGGTCACCGAGTGCCTGCAGGAGGCGTTCGCGGCCGCCGAGGTCGCGATGACGCCGCAGCAGCGGGCTAAGGCCGCCCAGCGCGTGCTGGTGGTCGCGGCGAACAGCGAACTGCAGGAGCGGGGACTGCTCAAGCACGCCCGGATCGCCAGGTCGATCAGCGCCGCCCTGCGCGAACGGGGCGCGGACGAGCTGACCGCCCGGCTGGGGGCGGAAGTGGGGATGCTCGCATTCACGATCGCCGTTGAGCGCTGGATGGAGGCGGAGAATGACGAACCGTTCCCGCTCCATGCCGCAGCGGCCCTGAGTGACCTGCAGGTGCGCGCGGCCGACCTTGACTCCCGGTCCCGCCTTCCAGCCTGACGAGTGAGTCGGCGATCGCGTTCGGCAGGAACTTGTTTCTGACGAACATGTTCGTTATCGTGTGGCCATGACATCGAGGACGCGACCCATCGTCAGCCGCCGTGAGCGGCCCGCCAAGCCCGCGCTGACGCGCGAGGGCATCGTGGCCGTGGCGGTCGAGGTCATGCAGGCCGAAGGGCTGGACCGGGTCACCATGCGGCGCCTGGCCCAGGAACTGGACACCGGCGCGGCGTCGCTGTACGTCTACCTGCGCAACACCGCCGAGCTCCACGCGGCCATGCTGGAGCAGCTGCTCGGTCAGGTCGACCTGGGCCCGGTCACCGCGGCGGGCGACTGGCGCGACCGGCTCATCACGATCCTGACGTCCTACACCACCATCCTGTTCGGCCAGCCCGGGCTGGCGCAGTCGGTCCTGGTGACCAGGCCATCCGGGCCTGCCTACCTGAGCCTGGCCGAGGGGATCCTGGCGCTGCTGGCCGCCGGCGACGTGCCCCCGGCCCGGGCCGCCTGGGCGGTCGACATCCTGCTGCACTTCGCCACCTCGACCGCAGCCGAGCAGGGCACCCGCCACCGGGCGGCCGACGCGGACGACGAGGACGCCGCCCTCGCGGCGGCGCTGCGCGAGGCGCCGGCCGCCACCTTCCCGCACATCGCCGCCCTCGGCGCGGAGCTCCTGTCCGGGCCGGGACCGGACCGGCTCACCTGGGGCTTCCGCGTCCTGATCAACGGAATTGCCCAGACGCCCCGGCTGGAGGAACCGGGCACCTGACCGGCTAGCCCTCGCGCCCGGGCAGACCGGCCCCGGCGCGGCCCACGACATCACCTCATCACCCTCGAAGCAGGGTCGGCCATCTGCCGCGCCCTCTTTTCGCCAACCCCAGATCTTGCCTTCCCAGGAAAGTGGCACGCCATGACCACGACTAACCGCAGCGCAAGCCCTGACGAGACCACGGGCACAGGAGGCCCGCCCGGACCGGGCGGCACGGCGCTGGCGCCGCCCGCGGCTGATCCCTCCCGGCTGACGACCCGGCTGCGCCTGATCCTCGCCGTCGTGCTGCTCGCCGACATCCTGGACCTGATGGACTCCACCATCACTAACATCGCGGCGCCGACCATCGTCCGCGACATCGGCGGCGGCGAGTCCCTGATCAAATGGCTGGGCGCCAGCTACGCCCTGGCCATGGGCGTCCTGCTCGTCCTCGGCGGCCGGCTCGGGGACCGCTACGGCAAGCGGCGGATGTTCCTGACCGGCATCGCCGGGTTCACCCTGGCCTCGCTGGCGTGCGGCCTGGCCGCCGACCCGGCCATGCTGATCGCCGCCCGGCTGGTGCAGGGCGGGTTCGGGGCCTTGCTGATCCCCCAGGGCATCGGCATCCTCATCGGCTCGTTCTCCCGCGAGCAGCAGCCTCGCGCGATCGCCGCGTTCGGGCCCGCGCTGGGGGGCTCGGCGGTGCTGGGCCCCGTCGTTGCGGGCTTCATCATTAGCGCTGACATCGGCGGGCTGACCTGGCGGCCGATCTTCTTGATCAACATCGTCCTGGGCGCCGCCGGGTTCATCGCCGCGCTGCGGCTGCTGCCCCACGATGGCCCGGCGGGCGCGGTCCCCATCGACGGCCTCGGCTCGGGCCTGCTCGGCGCCAGCATGTTCGCGCTGATCTACGGGCTGATCGAGGGCTCGACCGCCGGCTGGACGACGCTGCCGGTCGGCTGCCTGGTGACCGGCGCGGTGCTGCTCGCCGGATTCGGGGTGCGGCAGCGCCTGGCGGCCGACCCGCTCATCCTGCCCTCGCTGCTGGCCAACCGCGGATTCACCGCCGGCCTGCTGCTGGGCCTGGCGTTCTTCGCCGCGGTCAACGGCCTGGCCTACGTCATCTCGCTGTTCTTCCAGGACGCACTCGGGATGACGCCCCGCGCGGCGGCTATCGCGCTGTGCCCGCTAGTCATCGGCATCATCGTCGCCTCCCTCATCTGCCGCCCGCTCGTCGGGACGCTCGGCCGGCTGCTCGTGATCATCGGGCTGGGCACCACGCTGGCCGGCGCAGCGGGGCTGTGGGCGACGGTCCTGGCCGAGGGCACCGCGGTCAGCGCGTGGGCCCTCGTGCCCTCGATCCTGGTCCTCGGCACCGGCATGGGCGCCTGCATCAGCAGCATCTACGACGTCGCCATCGGCGACGTCACACCCGCCGAGGCAGGCAGCGCCAGCGGCGCGCTCAGCGCCGTCCAGCAACTCGCCGCCGCCATCGGCTCCGCCGTCGTCACCACCGTCTACTTCAGCCAGCAGGCCCACCACGGCGCCGCCCACGCCATGACCGTGAGCGTCGCCGTCGTCGGCGCGATCGCCCTCCTGGACCTCGGCCTCGCCTGGCTGCTCCCGAAATCAGCTCCCCAGGACCAGCACTAACCCCCCATATGGCGGCGAGTCGCGTCCGGCTCGCCGACGCTGGAAAATTAGAATTGCTGCCGGAAATAGCACAGGAAACTATTTCAGCCACGTGCTAGCAAGGCTCTGCTGACGTCTTCTTAAACTGCCGTCGCATATACTTGCTGCAGGAACAAAAACCGCCTCGCCACTACAGGGAGCACCGTCATGAGCGCCGCTGCTACTCCGGCCGGCCGCAAGATCACCGGGGCCGCCAAGCCCCCGATCGGCAGCCCCACCGGCCGGACGACCACCGGCGACAACGGCGGGGGTCGCCAGCCGGCCGCCGTGAAGGCCGCGCGCCGGGCGGCGGCCAGCCAGACCACCCCGGCCAAGATCGTGACGGCGACGGCGATGGGACCGAGCGGGTACCGGGCAAAGTTCGGCGTACTGACCGACGAGCAGATCGTTGACGCCGTCCGCGCCAGCTTCGAGCCCAGCGAGCTCACGCTGACCGACGAGCAGATTGTGAGCGCCATCGGCTGGACGCTCACCGTCAGGACGGCGGTCACGAAGGTGAAAGCGCTCTTGACGGCCTAGGTGCCCGCTGGGTCAGCCAGCTATCTGGTGGCGCAGCAATAGTGACTCAGGCGGGGACAGGTGCTTTCTCGGCGGTGTTGAGCGGCGCGGTCATGGCGGTGCCGGATGGCAGGATCGCGGGAACCGTGGGGACCGGGGGGACCGGGGCGGCCGCGGGCGGTGGGGCAGGCGCCGCCTGGGTCTCGGCGGCTGGCGCGGCCCGGCCGGGAGCCGGGGCTGCGCGGTCGAAGAAGCGCAGTAGTTCTACCGGGACGGGCATGACGAGGGTGCTGTTCTTCTCGGCGGCGACCTCGACGACCGTCTGCAGCAGTCTTAGCTGCAGGGCGGCGGGGTCGGCGGCCATGACGGCGGCGGCCTGCGCGAGCTTCTTGGACGCCTGGTACTCGCCGTCGGCGGAGATGATCCGCGCCCGGCGCTCGCGCTCGGCTTCAGCCTGCCGGGACATCGAGCGTTTCATCGATTCGGGCAGGGACACGTCCTTGACCTCGACCCGTTCCACGCGGATGCCCCAGGGCTGCTCGGTGGGGGCGTCGATGACCTCTTTGAGGTGGGTGTTGATCTTGTCGCGTTCGGACAGGAGCTGGTCCATGTCGCTCTGGCCGATGACCGACCGCAGCGATGTCTGGGCGACCTGCGAGACGGCGTAGCCGTAGTTCTGGACGTTGATGATCGCCTTGAGGGGGTCGACGACCCGGTAGTAGACGACGGCGTCGACCCGCAGGGTGACGTTGTCGCGGGTGATGGCCTCCTGGCTGGGCACGGCCGCCGCGACGATCTGCATGTTGACTTTGCGGAGCCGGTCAGTGAAGGGGTTAACCCAGGTCAGTCCGGGCTGCCGGAGGCCGGGCAGCGCCCGGCCGAAACGGAAGACGATGCCCTGCTCATACTGATTGATGATCTTGAAGCCGAACATGTCGGCCGTCCCATCCCCGGCGGGCGGTGCACCGGGCTAACCGGGGCCGCGGACGGCGCAGGCGTGAGTGCCGGCGTTCGAAATGCCCTCGGCTTATTCTCATGTTACACCCGCGAGACGACGAAAATGCTGGCGGCCGCCACCGGAAGGGATTGTCATGCAGCCTCTTCCGGGAGCTGCCGGCTTCGCGATAACCAGCCGGGATATCCGGGAAGAAACGCAGGACAAGCCCCCCGCAGGACATTAACGCACGCTTGATTCGGGTGCCCTGGTACCGCTTCCTGGCAGCAGTTTGCGCGAGGCCAGCCCTGCTGGATGAGCCCTAGGCAACCCGGTCGGGAAAGGCGCGGGTGACGGCGGCGGTGCGGTTGGAAACCTGCAGCCGGGTGTAGAGGTTCTCCAGGTGGGTGCGAACGGTTCCCTCAGATATACCCAGGCGGCGGGCGATCTGGCTGTTGGTGCACCCGGCCGCCAGCAGGCGCAGCAGGTCGGTCTGCCGCTGGGTCAGCCGTGGCACGGGGTGACGGCGCCGCTCGGCCTCCAGGTAGGCCCGGTCCAGGTGCGGGCCGAGCAACGTGAGCACCGCCCGGTCCCGCTCGGAGAAGTCCGGTTCCCCAAGACCGCGGATCAAGGTCAGCTGCACATACCGGCCCGGCCCGGCGGTGCGCGGCAGCGCCCGGGGCAGGCCAACCATGAGACTGTGCTCCAGCCCCAGGGGCCGGTCGTGATCGCTGTACATGCCGGTGGAATGCCACTGGCGGACCGAGTAGAAGTCCGCGACCTTGATGACGCTGCGCAGGTCACCGGTGCGAGCGGGGTAACTGCACAGCTGGCAGTCCCAGTAATTCTCCCAGTACACCTGATCCAGGGCCTCGTATGCGGCGGCGTCGCCGGACGGGATTTGCTGCCTGAACCAGCACATCTGACGGCCGCTGTCCCATCCGTCGAGCGACAGCGCGTCGCAGGGGATCTGGCCTATCAGGTCGACCAGCAGGGACGGCGGCACGCCTTCGCCGTCCGGCAAGTCGGCGCGGTCCTCGCTGACGATGGCCGCCAGGGCGCGCAGGTCCCGGTCACTGGCTCGCACCGGAGCGCTCATCGCGGCCCCCTCTGATGCTGTACGGGTCTTACGCTACGCCGGGCAGCGACGATCGGTGCATCCGCAGTACGTCGGATACCGGACGCCTGCCGGGCCTGCCCAGACTCATGGACATGCGCCTCAGGATCGTCACCCGGCTCCTGTGCGTCCACTGCCGGGAGAACCCGGCTGGATTGTGGGTCAGCAGCAAGGGCGGCAGGACGGCGCGCCGTCCATGGTGCCTGTCTTGCTGCGGAACGCTAGACCGGAGCTGCTGTGACATGACCCCGTTCGATAGCTAGAGGACCAGGACGGACCGGGCCGCGGCAGCCAGGTCAGCTGGCGCGGTCGGCTGCCGTCGAAACCGACTGTCATGGGTCGTGTCTCCTATATCTGACATCTCCGACCATCTAACTGCACACACTCTTAACAATTAGCGAACCGGCTGTTAGCGTGACCTCGGAGTTCAGGCAGCTGCCCGGCGAGACCCGGCGCGCGGCACTGCTGCTGGAGGCAGGCATGCTCTCGTCCACACGCAACCGCGCACTCGCGATTACCGCCGTCCTGGCGACGGCCTTGATCACTCAGACGGCCCCCGCATTAGCGGCCGCACTGCCCCCGGCCGCTAGCGCGGTGTCCGCTAGCGCGGTGTCCGCCAGCCCGGTGTCCGCCAGCCCGGTGCCCGCCAGCCCGGTGCCCGCCAGCCCGGTGCCCGCATCGCACGCGCGAGCGGGAGCATCGGCGGCAAAGGGTCCCGGCCGGTCCCGCCCGGCCGCGGTCAGGCCGCTCAAGACGAAGGCGGTCCCCGGGTTCGGGCTGACCAAGCGCCCGGCGGCGTGGGATCCAGCGCGAGTCCCGGCCACGGGCAGCCTGGCCACAGTCCGGGCGCGGCGGGCCGCGCTGTCCGGACGGCCCTGGCGCGGACCACGGTGCCCGACACCTGTTCGGGCACCATCCAGCCCGACACCGTGTACCCGTGCACAACTCCGTCGGCCAGCGGGACCGACACCTTCACGCTGACGCTGACCAGCTCAACTGACCTGCTGCTGATCCGGGTCCTCGATGCGGCGGGCAATTCGCTGAACTTCACGGTCACCGCCCCCGGCAACAGCGCGGTCAGCTGCCAGCAGCCGAGTTTCAACCAGATCCCGCAGTGCGCGACCAGCCAGGCGGGCGTGTACACGCTGCAGGTTCAGAACGGGGGCGCCTCCTACACGCTGGCGTACCGGGCGCTGCTATCCGACGCCTCGTGCTCGGCCGCGAACCCTTCGTTCGCGACATCGGCGCTGACGGCGACGCTCGCAGCTGGCGGGGTTGGAGCCTGCTACACGCTGGCCATGACGGCGGGCCAGGTCCTGCACGCCAACAGCACCTCGGCGCAGCAGGACCTGCTGGTTACTGTCTACGACTCCACCGGCACGCAGATCTGCTTCGACGATCAGGGCGACTGCGCGCTGACCGGAACCGGACCGTACTTCGTCCTGGCTGACGCTGTCTCCGCGGATGCGATTACCTACGACCTCGAGCTGAACAACCTCACCGATCCGCAGGGCTGCATCGCGACGGCGCAGCAGACCTACGGGAGCGCCCCGGACACTAGCTCGGCCGTCCGCTGCCGCACGCTGTCGGTGTCCGCCGCGGGGCAGTATCAGGTGTACGCCGTGAGCCCGCAGCAAGGCCTGGTTCCCAGCACGCTCTACCAGCCCGACGGCACGGTGGCGTGCACGAGCACCTTCTCCAGCACCGGGCCCGCGTGCCAGCTCGCGGCCGGAAGCTACGACCTGGTCGTCGACCCGTTTGCCGGCAGCCCGGCGCAGGTCGGAGCGGTCTTCATCGCTGCCGCGGAGAGCCGGGGCTGTCAGGCGACGGGCGACTCTGACTTCGCCTCCGGACCTGCGACCGGCACCTTCAAGGGGCTCGGCGAGGAGATCTGCCTGACTCTGCCATCCACGACCGGGCCGGACGTGTATCTGTTCAATCAGCCTGCGTCGGGCCAGGACCAGGCGCAGCTCGAGGTGGTCGACGCGACTGGTGCTCAGGTATGCCAGAGCAATGGCGACCTGTTCACGAACTGCGCTCTGACCGGGACCCAGCCATTCCGGGTCATTCTCTCGGGCCAGCAGGCCGGCGGCGGCTACCGCGTGCTCGCGCAGTCATCGGCATCAGCCAGCGGCTGCGCGGCCTGGCCGCAGTCGGGATTCGGCGGCTCCTTTGGCGCCACCGTGAAGCTGACCGCGGTCGCGGACGCGGCCTGCCTGACGATCCCCGCTAAGCAGCATTCCACGGGCGAGATGATCGACTACTCGAATCTGCGCAACACCGTGGACGCGGCGATCAACGTCTTCGACCCGGCCGGCCAGAACATCTGCATCGGCGCGAGCACCGCGATCTGCTCATTCCAGTCCGGCGTCGCCTACACCGCGCTGGTGATCAGCGCGACGGGCCAGCCCGACACCTACCACCTGGTGCGCCGCGACGTTTCCAGCACCGCCAAGTGCTCCGCACCGGTCTCGACCGTGGCCGGCGGCCGGTCCACCACGGTGGCGCTCAACTCGGATCTGGATACTCAGTGCCTGCGGGTGACCGGCCCGGCCGCCGACAAGTACTCCTTCGACATCCGCGCGACGGCACCGAATTCGGCCGGAGCGGTGCTCCAGGTCACGAATGCCAGCGGCGCCGTCGTGTGCGGTCAGTTCGCCGGAATCTGCCAGGCCACCGGCTCCGGGTCGTATCAGCTGCTGGTCACCGCACTGGGCTACCAGGGCATCGCGATAACCGCGCATGTCGATACCTGGCTGGTCGGGACGGCGAGCGGCTGGGCCGCTGGGTGCACCGCGCATCAGCTGTCCGCGTCCACTGGCTGGGCGCCCATCCAGCTCCGCATGTCCGAGGCCGTAACCGGGTACTGCGCCGTCCTCACCGTCGGAGCCGACCAGCAGAGCTCGATCTACACCCCGAGCAGCACCGGCACCGGGGTGGACCAGCCCCTCATGGCGGTTGAGTCCGGCGCTAACTGGGCGAACGGCCAGAACATCTGCGGGCTGGGCCAGACGTTCTCCGCGTGCGACCTGACGTTCACGACCGCGCCGGGCCAGTACGTCTTGCTCGTCTATCCATTCCAGATGCCCTTGCCCGTAACTCTCTCGTTCCAGGGCGTGTGCACATCCGGCTGCCCGGGCCAGCCAGCGGCCCCGGTCATCACCTCGGTGACGCCCGCCACCGGCCGGGCCGGGAGCATGAACAAGCTGGTGGTCCACGGCACGGACCTGAATCTCGGCGTCCAGGTCGAGCTGGCCAGCGACGGGAATAACGTCGCTTCGGCAGCACCGGTGTCGCTGAGCGCGGACGGGACCGCCCTGACGGTTCTGCTCGACACTCAAGGCGTTACGCCCGGCCTTTATGACGTGGTGCAGTCCGGGGTCGGGTACACGGTCGGCACGCCGTCGCCGGGCTACCTTCCCGGTGCCTACCGGGTAACGGCTGGCCCGCCCGCCCCGCCAGTCGGCACCTTCGTGCCGGCTAGTCCGGCCAGGATCCTCGACACCCGCACCGGCCTGGGCGGAAGGAAGGGCGCGCTGCGCCCTGACGGAGTAGTCACCCTCAAGGTGGCCGGCGTCGCGGGCGTCCCGGCCCGGGATGTCAGCGCGGTCCTGATCAACGTGACCGCGCTGCAGCCGGGCAAGGCGGGCACGGTCACCGTCTACCCAGACGGGACCTCCCGGCCCCTGGTCTCGGACGTCAGCTTCAGCGCGGGCCAGGCACGCTCCGATCAGGTCCTCGTCCCCGTCGTGGACGGGAAGATAGATCTGTACAACAACTCCGCGGGCACCACCGGCCTCGTGGTGATGCTGGCGGGCTATTTCACCACCGCTGGCCCGCACGGGCGGCTGACCGTAGTAAATCCGGCCCGGATCCTCGACACCCGTACCGGTCTCGGCGCCCGCAAGGCCCGGCTCGGGGGCCACCAGATGATCCGGCTGACGGTGGCTGGCGTCGGCCGGGTGCCCAAGAGCGGCGTGAGCGCGGTGGAGCTCCAGGTCACTGTGCTCACCCCGGCGCGCGCCGGCGGACTGACGGCATTCGCCGACGGCCGGCCGCGGCCAGGCGCTAGCCAGCTGAGCTTCAGTGCTGGCCAGACCACTTCTGACCTGCTCACCATCCCGGTAGCGGGCGGCAAGGTCGACCTTTACAACAGCTCGGCGGGCCAGGTGGGCCTCACCGCCGACGTGGTCGGCTACTTCTCGGGCAAGGGCGCGGCGGTCCAGGCGGCGGCCCCGGCACGGGCTCTCGACACTCGCAGCGGCCTGGGCGGCGCCGGCGTCAGCGTGCTGGCGCACTCGGCCGCGGATCTCAGCCTCGCTGACCTGCCTGGCTGGCAGGGCACGCAGGCAGATGTCGTGCTGAGCGTTACCGTGACCGGCACCCGACTGGCCGGGTCGCTGTTCGCCTTCCCTGATGGCAGCGCCATCCCGGCCGACCCGAATCTCGTCTTCGGTGCCGGGAAGACGGTCACCGTCCAGGTGATCGTCCCGGTAACCGGTCCGACGATCGACTTCTACAACGACTCGGGCGGAACCATCCAGATTCTCGCTGACCTGCAGGCCTACGGCGTCGCTAGCTCAGCGGCAGCTTGACGACCATGATCGGCGTCGGCAGGCTGGAGCCCACCGACCGGGCTCTGTGGGAAGAGCTGTTCCGGGGCTACATCGCCTTCTACGAGCGGACCGAGCCGCCGGAGATGTACGAGCGGGCGTGGCGTGAGTTCGAGAAGGACACGACCCTTCATGCGCTCGGCGCGCGACTGGACGGGCAGCTCATCGGCATCACCCACTTCCTGATCCACGCCAGCACGTCGGGGCCGGATGTCTGTTACCTCCAGGACTTGTTCACCGCGCCGGAAGCGCGCGGCCAGGGAGCGGGACGCGCGCTCATCGCCGCCGTGATCGACTGGGCCCGGGATCGTGGCTGTGTCCGGGTGTACTGGAACACCCAGGCCTCGAACGCCACGGCGCGGCGCCTGTATGACCAGGTGGCCGAGAACAAGGGCTTCATTCGCTACCAGGTTGACTGCTAGTGCCCCGCCTTCGGGCACTCGCCGCTGACGGCCGGAAGCCCGGCTCCAGGCGGGCTCGAATCCGGGCAAACGTGCAGGTCAGCGGGCATTTCGGCGACAAGGTTCGCCCGGATCAGCAGGTAAGCTCGCCCGGATGACCAGGAGCGGCAGACCTACGGCAGGCCAGCAACGGCACCGCAAACCCGGCGGCGGGCGCCGCCGGGGCAGGCTGGCCGTCGCCATCGGCGTGACCGCCGTGGCCTGCGCGGGGATCGTCCTGGCCGTGCTCAGCGCGGTATCACCCGCGACTGGCCACGCCGGGCCGACCGCGACGGCCGGGCGGACCGGAACGACCGGGCGGACCGGAACGGCGGGGCAGGCCGGAACGGCCAGCACCCGGCCGGCCGCTCGCGTCCAGCCTGCGGCGACCCCCCCGCATGCGTTCCCGGCTGGCTTCTGGTCGGGCAGCGATAGCACCGGCATGCCCGTCCACGGCCATGCCCCCGCCCAGCTGCCGGGCATCGGCGGAGCAGACGGCGGGTACATCGGGATGGCCGGGAACTGGGCCACCTGGCAGCACTGCGGGACGAAGGAAATCTGGTCGCGTGCGGACAGCGCGGCAGCCGACACCAGCCTCACCCGCTACCACAAGGGCATCGGAACCGGCGTCTACTGGTTCATGGGCGGCCCCGGTGTGGACCCCGATTACAACGGCACCACCGGACAGGCCTACGCGTGGGGCGCGGCGCAGGCGGCCCAGACCCTGCGGGAGATCGCGAGCAAGACGACCCGGGTGACCTACCCGGTGGTGTTCATGGACGTCGAGCTGCCGGGGCACGCGCCCAGCTTCACCCCGGCTGACGACAACGGCTGGACTGACGTCTACACCTCGCCCTGCAGCGGCCGGATCAGCGCCAGCCACATCGCGCACCGGGTCGACCGCGCGGAACTCGATGGCTACGCCGCCTATCTCGCCGGTCACTCGGCGGACCGGGCCGGCGTGTACTCCTCGCCCGCCATCTGGTCGCAGATCTTCGGCCACGGCAGCGCGGCGCTGATCTCGCATACCTACGAGTGGACCTACAACGACGCCACCAGCAGCCTGGCCCGCCAGCCCGCCGGCTGGTGCCTGAGCGGTACCCGGACCTGCGCGCGGTTCTTCGGCGGCGTCACGGCCAGGTCCCGGTATGCCGTGATGTGGCAGTGGTCGGGCGGCGGGGGCACCTGGAACGGCATCGGGGACTTCGACCAGATCGACGGCAGCCGCACGCCCTAGTTCCGAGGCCGGCGCACCGGCGGGAACATGCCGGTGCACCGTTTCGTAGTGTCGCGACATGACGACTGTGCTCTGCGTACCGCAATGGCAAGGCTCGGCATCGGGGCAGGCGCCGCGGCTCATGACGGGCGCCCGCCGTGCCGCCGCGCTCGTCCCGGCCGATGCGGTGGTGACCGTGCCGGTACTTGAAACCGGCGGGGAGAAGGTCGCCGGGATCCGCGCCCTCGAGGTGCTCGTGGAGAATCAGCGGCTGACGCGGGAGGCGCTGGCCGGCATCGACGACCGGGTGATCACTGTCGGCGGCGACTGCGCGGTCGACATCGCGCCGATCGCCGCGGCCCGCGCCCGCTACGGTGCGGCGCTGACGGTGCTGTGGATCGACGCGCACCCCGACGTCTACAGCCCGCAGACCCTGCCATCGGGGGCCTTCCACGGCATGGTCGTGCGCGCGCTGCTGGGCGACGGCCCGGCCGGGCTCACGCCCGGGCAGCCGCTGGAGCCGTCACAGGTGATCATCACTGGCGAGCGGGCCGGTGACGTGTCCGAGCACGAGTACCTCACGAAGACCGGCCTGCGCAGGCACGGTGTCGATGACCTGGAACAAGCCCTTGACGGACTGCGCGGTCCCGTCTACGCGCACGTCGACCTCGATGTGCTGGAGCCCGCCGTCTTCGGCTCCACCTGCTATCCCGAGCCGAACGGCGTGCGGCCGCAGCGGCTCATCGACCTGATCGGTCAGCTGGACAACATCATCGGCGCGGCCATAACTGAGCACGCGCCGTCCACTGACGACGTCAACGGCGACGAGGCCGAGGTGATCCGCCGGCTGGCCGCCGCGCTGGCCGGCTGACGATCGGCCGCACGCCGCCTGGTCAGTCGTCCGGGGCGGCCTTCCCGGACTGAAGGTAATCCCGGATGCCCTCGGGCAGCCACAGTTCCGTGAATGGAGCGTCGCTGGGCGAGATTGTCCCGTCGATATTGAGCGGGGCCAGATGCTGGAGGCTGGCGGTGTAGGCCTTCTCGGGGTCGTGATCCTTCAGCGCGGCCAGGATCTGGCCGTGCTCGGTGGCCTGCTTCTTGGCAATGGCCTGGAGGTTGGTCCGGAAGATGGTGCCGATGTACGGTGTCGATAGGTCGAGCAGGTTGAGGACCGCCTGGGCGAGATATGAATTCCCGCTTGCTCCGGCGATCAGGGCGTGGAAGCGCCTATTCAGCCGGGTTATCTCGGCGACGTTCTGCACGTTATGCATTTCCTCGACCGTGGCGTGCAGCAGGTCGATGTCCTCGTCGGCGATCCGCTGGGCGGCCCACGCGTTGCACATCGGCTCGATCAGGGCGCGCACCTGGTACATGTGGGACAGGTCGACACCCACGGGCTCCACGACGATGGCCCCGCGGTGGGGCTGAATCTCCACCAGGCCGATTGTCGCGAGCTGCCGGAACGCCTCGCGGACGGGCGAGGTTGATACCCGCAGCCGGGCGCCGAGCTCGGCCTGCCGCAGTCGAGTCCCCGGGGCCAGCTTGCCGCTGAGAATCTCCTCGCGGAGGCGGTCGAAGACAAACGAGCGCGCCGTGAGCCGGTCCGCGTCGGCGTAAGACTCGGGCATTTGATCGGATGGCCGCCGGAGTGCAGATCCTGAATCTGGCCCGTCGCCGTTAAATTCAATGGTCATCGTGCGGGCTCACACTCCGGAGGTAAGCGGGGGACGCCTGCCCTGGCCTGCTAGACATATAACTCCTTGCCGTCCGCCTATTATCTACCACAAACAGCCGTGAGCAAGACGGCCCGATGGCCGGCCGGCCGGGCATGGCCGGTATCGGACCAGCCGAAGAATGGCGTGCTCGCTCCGCGAGAGCACGCGAAACGAGGCGGCGGGCCGGAAAGGCGCATGTCTGTGCGGCGCGGGCGGGTGACCGCCGGGCCGGTGACCGCCGGGCCGGGTGCTGGCCGGCGGCGGCGCGACCAGGATCCTGCGGCCCGCCGGGCCACGGGGCCCGGGCGGCCTGGGCGGCCTCTCGGTCCGGCAGCGTGACCGGCCATCCAGCCAGCGCGACCTCTCGGCACGGCGGCCGGCATTCCCTGGCCGCCAGCCAGACCGCAGCGTCATGCGCCGAACTGGACCGGTCCGCGCACGGCGGCCGGGGCAGCGGGTAAGCCAGCGAGCCACGACAGAACTGTCTCATCTGCATCCCTATGGAGCACTTGACTTGTACACGATGGATAATACATTATCGACCATACGCCCGGCCCGCTTGATCGCAGCGTCCTGACGAGATCGCAGGGTCCTGACGAGCAAGAACGACGAGCAAGAACAAGGAGCAGCCAAACCGCGGCTCCTGAGAGCGGCCCCCTGCCACGGATGGAGCCAAGAGCGTGCACGGTCTGGTGTCCGAAGCAACCCTGAAGCTGGGCGCATGGTGCGGCATTCCCAGCAGTTACAGCGTGGAGCTGATGTGCGCCGCCGGATACGACTGGATCTGCATCGACACCCAGCACGGGATGGTCGACTACCCGAGCGTCCGCGGGATGCTTCAGGCCAGCTCCATCCGCGGGCTCCCGGCGCTCGTCCGGGTGCCGTCGGCGGGGGACACGGCCGCGATCATGCGGGCCCTCGACGCGGGCGCCGCCGGGGTTCTGGTGCCGATGGTCAGCACCGCGCAGGAGGCCCGCGCCGCCGTCTCGGCCTGCCGTTATCCGCCGGCCGGAACCCGGAGCTGGGGCCCGGCCAGGGCCCTGCCCAGCGGGCCGGGCTACTCGCCTGAGGCGGCCAACAAGCACGTGATCTGCGCGGTCCAGATCGAGACGCTCGAGGCGCTGGAGAATCTCGGCGACATCCTCAGCGTGGACGGGGTCGACATGGCCTTTGTCGGACCCGCCGACCTCGCCCTGGCCATGGGACTGCGGCCCGCCGCCGCGCCGCAGCGCGGCGAGCACGCGGCCGCCATCGAGATGGTCGCCCGGCGGGCGCGTGAAGCGGGGGTACGGGCCGGGGTCTACGGCGGCTCGCCGGAAGTCGCCGCGCAGTACGCCCGGCTCGGATACGACTTCGTCGTCGCGGCCAACGATGCCCAGCTGCTCAGTCAGTGGGCACGGCACACCGTGGACACGGTCCGGGCCGCCGCCAGGAAACCAGATCCGCTGCTTACCTAACGCCCTGCCTAGCGCCCCCGCCTAGCGCCCCGCCTGGTGCCTGCCGTTCGCGGCGGCAGGCAACCACCGACAAGCCTTCCCGACCCGGCCCGGCCAGCGCGGCCGTGCGTCGTCCGCTGACCCGCCCTCGCCCCACCGTGATCGGAGTCCCTGGTGAATATTGACGTCCACAATCACATTATCCCGCCGGAGGTGCTGGACCTTGTCCAGCGTAATCCGGTCTACGGGGTAACGATTTCCGATAATCGATGGCGGTCGGCCAACATCCGCGCGTTCCCGCTGATCGATGCCTGGCATGACCCCGACGCCAAGCTCCGGGAAATGGACAGCAAGGAACTCGACGCGGCCGTGCTCTCGGCGGCGCCCAAGCCGCTGTACTACTACGAGCTGCCGCTGCGCGATCAGCAGCTCATGGCGCGGACGTTCAACCGCTCGGCCGCCGCGTTCTGCGCCGGGCACCCGGACCGGCTGCGCTGGATGGCGCATGTGCCGCTCACGTTTCCCGAGGCGGCCGTGGAGATCCTGGCCGAGGCGCGGGACCTGGGCGCCTGCGGCGTCGAGCTGGGCACCTCGGCGGCCGGCCACCGGCTCGACGAGCC
The DNA here is from genome assembly GCA_963822485.1 of uncultured Actinomycetota bacterium. Classification (GTDB taxonomy): domain Bacteria; phylum Actinomycetota; class Actinomycetes; order Streptosporangiales; family Streptosporangiaceae; genus DASUBV01. Next base: position 226,580 of record CAWGHW010000036.1, on the reverse strand, counting down.
GGCGTTCGAGGTGCTGTGGGACGGTCTGGAGTCGCTCGGCCTGCCGGTCTTCCTGCACCCGGCCTATGAATCGGAAGCCCCCGAGAACAACAAGTACGCGCTCGGCCCGGTCATCGGCCTGCTGAGCGAGGTGACCAACACCATCCAGCGCCTGATCTGCGGGCGCGTCCTCGACCGGCATCCCGGCCTGCGGATCGTGGCGGCGCTGGGCGGCGGCTACTTCCCCTACAGCGTTGGCCGGCTCCGGCAGTACACCACCTGGCTGCGTCCCGAGCTGGAGAGCGCGCCGGCCGACCCGTGGTCCTACGTGGGGCAGCTGAAGTTCGACACGCACCTGCACGACCCGGTCGCGCTGCGCTTTCTCGTGGAGAAAGCCGGCTCCGGCAATGTGCTCATCGGCACCGACTGCTCATTTCTCAGCTGCACCCCGTCGCCCATGGGCGAGCTCCGGGAGGCGCTGGGCAATGACGCGGCGGCCATCAAGGCCATCTCCGAGGCGAATGCCTACGAGATGTTCTGGAACCAGCCGCATTAATAACGCTAGCTGAGACGGATCACCAGGATGTGTCTGCTTCTGCGTCAAGGTAGGTGGCCGAGATGTCTGGCCTAGGGCAAGCAATCGGCTACGGCATCGTCACCTCGGCCATACTTGGCCTCTCGGCGATTGCCATGTCCTTGCAATTCGGCGTGACCAAGCACGCGAACCTGGCCCACGGCGAGTTCCTGACCGTCGCCGCGTACACCCTGGTGCTGGTGCAGTCCCGGACCGGCAGCCTGGCCCTGGCGGTGGTGTGCGCGGTCGTGGCCGGCGCCGCCGCGGCCTGGCTGCTCAACCGCATCGTCCTGGTGCCGTTCCGCAAGGTCTCCGACCGCCTGGCCGTCATGCTGATCGTGACGTTCTGCGCGGGCCAGATCGTCCAGGGCGCGCTAGCGCTCGGGTTCGGCCTGAACTACGTCAACGTCACCGTGTCGACCCAGGTCGCGCACCAGGTCGGCCCGTTCCTGTGGACGCCGCTGGACGAGATCATCATCGTCGCCGCGGTCGTGATCTTCGCCGGCGTCTTCGCCGTGCTGTACCTCACGCCGTTCGGCCGCTCCCAGCGGGCCGTCGCCGATGACATCGCCCTGGCCCGGGTCAAGGGCATCAAGGCGGACCGGGTGCTGTGGCAGACCTGGCTGCTGGTCGGTGCGCTGGCCGGGGTGGCCGGGGTCGCGCTGGCGGTGACGTCGGGCACGTTCAACAACCAGCTCGGCTTCAACTACCTGCTGGTCACCTTCGCCGCGGTCATCGTGGGCGGCCTCGGGAAGGTCCACGGCGCGCTGATTGGCGCGATCATCATCGGCCTGGTCACCGAGATATCCGGCTACTACCTCAGCAGCGGCTACAAGCAGGTGTTCGCGCTGCTGCTGCTGGCGCTGGCGCTGATCCTGCGGCCGAGCGGCATCTTCGCCGCCGAGGCCGCCGAGACAAGGGCGTGAGAGCATGATCCAGTTCGCCCTGACCAGCCTGATCTTCCTGGCCTTCCAGGCCATCCTGGTCCTCGGCCTCAACGTCCAGTTCGGCCTGACCGGCATTCTCAACCTGGCCTACATCGTCTTCTACGCCGCCGGCGCCTACACCGCGGGCATCCTGACCGGCCCGCCCCCGACGCCGCCGGGGCTGACCTACATCGGCGGCTGGAACCTGCCGTTCTATGTCGGCATCCTGGGCGCGATGGTGGTGGCCGGGCTGCTGTCGGCGCTGGTCGGGGCGGTAGCCCTGAGCCGCCGGCTGCGCGGCAGCTACCTGGCCATCACCACGCTGGTGGTGGCGGTGGTCGCCCTCCAGGTTGTCTCGCAGGCGCAGGGGCTGTTCGACGGGAGCCTCGGCCTGCTCGACGTGCCGCTGCCGTTCGGCCGGGGGCTGAGCAGCGGCGCGTTCGCCTACCTCTACACCGGGTTCATGATCGTCGTGGTGGCCATCTGCTTCGCGGTGTCGGCGCGGCTGCGGCGGGCGCCGTTCGGGCGGGTCCTGCGGGTCATCCGCGAGGACGAGGTCGCCGCGAGCGTCTTCGGCTACAACATCTTCAAGTTCAAGCTGATCGCGTTCACCTACGGCGGGGTGCTGGCCGGCCTGGCCGGCTGCCTGACCATCTTTTACGTCGGGTCCTTCAGCCCGGCGGGCTGGGGCGTGGGCGAGACGCTGTTCACCCTGACCTGCGTGTTCGTGGGCGGGGCCGGCAACACGCTCGGCGTCCTGATCGGCGCCAGCGTCATCTCGCTGGTGTTCGTGCAGCTCACCACGCTGCTGCCGACGCTGCAGAGCGACCCCTCGCTGATCCTGGTCGCGCGCGGCATGCTCATCCCGCTGCTGCTGATCCTGGTCCTGCGGTTCCGCCCGACCGGGATCCTGCCCGAGCGGCTGCCCCGGCTGGCCTACCGCCCCAGGGCCGCGGCCGACGCTGTCCGGGAGGCGCCCGCCGAGGATGACTCCCCGCCCGGAGGCCAGCCGCAGGTGAGCGGAGGCCAGCGATGAGCAGCACGTCTGCGCAGGCCAGCCCGGCCGGTAGCGGCGGGCCCGCCGAGCCGGTCCTCCAGGTGACCGACATCCACAAGTCGTTCGGCGCCGTCCATGCCGTCGACGGCTGCAGCATGGCCGTGCCCGCGGGCGCCATCGTCGGGCTCATCGGCCCGAACGGGAGCGGCAAGAGCACCTTCATCGAGGTGCTGTCCGGCCTCCTGCCCGCTGACAGCGGACGCATCCTGCTGCGCGGCACCGATATCACCCGGACCGCCCCGCACCAGCGGGCCAGGCTCGGCCTGCGGCGGACCTTCCAGGCCTCCCGGCTGTGGATGCACCTCAGCGTGGCCGAGAACCTGCTGGCCTCGACTCCGCCGCAGGGCCGCGACAGCTTCTGGCGGACCTACCTGCGCCCTGGTGCGGTACGCCGGGCCGAAGCCGACAGCGCCATCGTCGCGGCCGAGGTGCTCGAGCGGTTCGGCCTGATCGAGATGCGCGACCAGCCGGCCGCGGTGCTCAGCGGCGGCCAGGGCCGGCTCCTGGAGTTCGCCCGGATTCTCGTCAGCGGGGCCACCGTGGCGCTGCTCGACGAGCCGCTGGCGGGGGTCAACCCGGTCATGGCCGAGTCGGTGATCTCCGGGATCAGGGACCTGCAGCGCAGCGGGATCTCCGTCCTGCTGGTCGAGCACAACCTCGCTGCGGTCGAAGAGCTGTGCGACCCCATCTACGGCATGAGCGAGGGCCGCATCGCGGTCAGCGGGTCCATGCAGGAAATCACGGCATCGACCTTCTTCGCCGATGCCTACATCGGAGCCTCGCGCTCAGCTGGGACTGGCGAGTCATGAATCCAGAGCTCATGAATCCAGCTCCCGGCCAACGAGCCGGTACTCGAGGTGACCAACCTCACCGTGGGCTACGGACGCTCCATCATCGTTCGCGACGCCTCGCTGTCCGTCCGGCGCGGCGAGATCGCTGTCATCGTCGGCCCCAACGGCAGCGGGAAGTCGACGCTGCTCAAGGGCGTGATCGGCACCCTGCGCCCGGCGTCGGGGACGGTCCGGCTGCTGGCGGGCCGCCCCCAGGACGTGACGGGAAAGCCCCCCGAGCGGATTGTCGGCCTCGGCGTGGCCTACGTCCCGCAGCTGGCCAACGTCTTCCCGTCCCTGACGGTGGCGGAGAACCTCGTGGCCGGGCTGCGCAAGCGGAAGGCCGTGCGCAGCGGGCGCATGGACCTGGTCTACTCACTGTTTCCTGACCTGCGGCCGGCCGCGCGCGGCCGGCCCGGACCCTGAGCGGCGGCCAGCGGATGATGCTGGCGCTGGGCCGGGCGCTGATGACCGAGCCGAGCGTCGTGATCGTGGACGAGCCGTGCGCCGGGCTGTCGCCGCGCTACCGCGACGTCGTCTGGGAACAGCTCATCGCGCTGCGCCGCTCCGGCGTCGGGCTGCTCGTGGTCGAGCAGAACACCCGCGCCGCGCTCGAGGCCGGCGACTACGGCTACGTCCTGGTGGCCGGCCGGATACGCCGCGAGGCGCCCGCCGACGCGCTGCTGTCGGACAACGACCTCATCGAGCTCTACATCGGGAAGTCCAGGCAGTCCGGCTAGCCCGCCGCCTGGTTCTAGCCCCCGCCGCACAGTTATGGAGGATTTGCGATGCGATGCCGATCAGATACATCCCGATCAGACAACAGACGCAGTTATTCACGGTTCCTGGCCGGCGGCGTGGTCGTCGTCGCGAGTGCCCTGGCCTGCGCCGCGTGCGGGTCCTCCGGCAGCGGGGGGTCAGGCGGAACGGCGAGCGGCGGCTCGGTCCCGGTGGGCTGCGAGACTGACCTCACGGGCACCTACGCCACGTTCGGCGCTCAGGCCCTGCAGGGCTGCCAGGCCGGGACCTATGCCGTCAACCACGGCGGCGGGGTCGACGGCGGCCAGATGATCAAGCTGATCCCGGCCGACGACGCCTCGGACCCGGTGGATGCCGTCGCGCCGGCCGAGAAGCTCGTCAATGTCAGCCACATCGTGGCCCAGGACGGCGAGGCCGGGACGAACGCCCAGGCGATCGCGACCATCTTCACCAGGGCGCACCTCCCCTTCATGATGGGCGGCGGCGACGTCTTCTACGACAAGAACGCCAACCCCTACATCTGGCGCATCTCGCCGTCCGACTCCCAGCTCGGCGTCGCGATGGCGCTGTGGGCTCATCACCGCGGGTACACCCGCGCCGCGGTGCTGTTCCGGACCGGCGATGTCGCGCAGAGCATCATTCCCGTAGTCACTAAGGCGTTCCGCAAGCTCGGCGGCACGATTGTCTCCTCGCAGATCATCCAGGCCGACCTGTCCAGCTACAGCTCGGAGATCAGCAAGCTGCTGAGCAGCCATCCGCAGGTCATCTTCTCCGAGATGGACCCGCCGACCGAGACGGTGGTCTTCAAGGACCTGGCCGCCGCCGGCTCGACCAGCCTGCCCACGATCGGAACCGACGACATGGTCGGCTCGGCCATGCTGAAGGGCATCGGCATCCCCGCGGCCCGGAAGCTGATGACCAACGTCGAGGCGGGCACGTTCAAGAGCCCGGCGCTCCCGTTCTACCTCAAGGCGGTCCAGGCGTCCTCGCACCAGGCGCCCCAGGCCGGATCGCAGAACACCTACGACGGCATGCTCATCTGGGCGCTCGCCGCGGACATGGCCAAGAGCACGGACGGGGCCACGGTCAACGCGGACATCCCCAAGGTCACCGCGCCCGGCGGGGTCCCGGTCTACAGCTACGCCCAGGGGCTGAAGGAGCTCAAGGCCGGCAAGCGGATCACCTACATCGGCGCCAGCGGGCCGTTTGACTTCAACAGCTACCACAACATCTTCGGCCCGTTCGATGCCGTGGTCGCGACCCCGGCAGGCGGCTACAAGACCATCTACACGCTGACGCCGCAGGCGCTCAAGGCCGTCAGCTAGCTGGCCCTGAGCCGGCCGCATCCGCCGGCCGGGCGGGACACCACGATGCCCGCCCGGCCGCCCCGCCGCCCCGCCCGGCCGCCCCGCCGACTGGCCGCCCCGCAGGTCAGGCCGGCGTGCCTACGACGAAACGACAGGAGCGCGCATGAGCTTCGTCAGGACCACCCGCGAGGAAGCCTTCGAGCCGACCGGCTTCCCTGGCTATGACATCCAGATGCTCGCCTACCCCGAGTCGGCGACCTTCATCAACAGTCGCGTCGCGGCCGGCGGCCATGCCGCCGACCTGCACGTTCACCAGGCCGATCAGATCTACTACATCGTCCAGGGCCAGATGCAGGTCGAGCTCGGCGGGCGCCGCCACACCGCCGGCACCGGCAGCCTGGTCTACATCCCGGCCGGCCTCCCGCACCGCAACTGGAACGACGGCCCGGACACCGAGCTGCACTTCGAGATCATCGTGCCGTCGGCGCGGCCCGGCCGGCCCCTGCTGGCCCTGGTGGACAGCCCGGCTCGCGCGCAGGGCCAGCCCGACGGCTACGTCACGGCGCCGCCCGCCGGCGCTGGCAGCGGCGTGACCCTCCAGCCGCTCACCCGCGACTCGCCGGCGCCGAAAGCGGCGGTGAGCATCTGCGACGAGCCACCGCAGAGCCCGGCCAGCGGCACGCACACGCACGACTTCGACCAGTTCTACTACGTGCTGCGCGGCGCGCTGGCGGTCGAGGTCGGCGGCTTCGCCTACGAGGCCCCCGAACTCGCGCTCGTCATCCTGCCCGCCGGCATCCCCCACAACAGCCAGGTACTCGGCCAGGCCGGCGCGAGCTACCTGGTCGTCAACGTTCCGGTGCCGCGGCCCCCGGCCTGAGCCGCTCGGACGGGTCTCTATCCGCGGGTGGAGGCGCGGTTCTAGCCGTGGCCTGATGTGCTGGCCGGGCCGGGCCCGGACCATCGTGGGTATGAGCGAACCAGATGTGGTGACGGTCCGGGGCCTGCGCAAGAGCTATGGCGGCCGGGTCGTGGTAGACGATGTTGACCTGGATGTGCGGCCGGCCGAGATCGTGGGCCTGATCGGCGCCAACGGCGCCGGCAAGACGACGACGGTCGAGTGCGTGCAGGGATTGCGCCGCCCCGATGCCGGGCGGCTGCGAGTGCTCGGGGTCGATCCGGTCACCCAGCCCGCGCGGGTGCGCGCCATGATCGGCAGCCAGCTGCAAAGCTCGGGGCTGCCCGACCGGCTCCGGGTCGGCGAGGCGGTGCGCCTGTTCGGCGGCCGCGACGACGATGACCGGCTAGAGCAGTTCGGCCTGGCGGGCCGGCGCCGGTCGGCGTTCGCCTCGCTGAGCGGCGGCGAGCGGCAGCGGCTGTTCCTGGTCCTGGCCCTGGTCGGTGCACCGCGGCTGGTCATCCTGGACGAGCTGACTCAGGGCCTGGACCCGGCGGCCCGCCGCAGCGTGTGGGCCGCGGTCGATCAGCTGCGCGCCGACGGCACCTCCGTGCTGCTGGTCACCCATGAGCTTGACGAGGCGGAGCGGCTGTGCGACCGGGTGGTGGCCATGCGAGGGGGCCGGGTCCTTGACTCGGGCAGCCCGGGCGAGCTGGCCAGTCGTTATGGCCAGGCCGTGACGATCAGCTTCACCTCGCCCGCCGGAGCTGCCGGTCTCGCCGCCGGGGAGCTGCGAGCCCTGCCGGGCGTCACCGGAGTCAGCCGGCAGGCCAGCCGGGTCGTCGTCACCGGCGTCCCGGCCGCGATCGCCTATGTCGGTGCGGCGCTGGCGTCGTCCGGCCACGTCTCCGCTGACCTGGCGGTGCGGATGCCGACCCTGGAGGATGCGCTGCTCGGCCTGCTGGACCGGGACGAGGAGCTGGAGCAGGACCGGGGCGGGCCTGGTTCGCCCGGCCATCTCGCGCGCGGCGCGGACCGCGAAGACCTCGATGTGGAAGGAGCGCTCCGATGACCACCGCGGCCGGCCGCCTGGTGCGGACAGAGCTGATCCTGATGACCCGCGAACCGCTGACCGTGATCTTCGTATTCGTCTTCCCGGTGGTGACGATGCTCATCATCGGCGGCTCGTTCGGCACGACGCCCGACGCCGCGTTCAGCTGGGTCAACCCGGCCCACTGGTACGTAGCCTCGTACCTCACGGTGGTCATCGCCGCTACCGGGCTGATCATGATGCCGGTGCACCTGGCGTCCTACCGCGAGCGCGGCGTACTGCGCCGGTTCGCGGCGGCGGGGCTCCCGCGCTGGTCGTTCGCGCTTGGCCAGCTCGCCACCGGGCTGGCGGCCGTCGCCGCCGGATCGGCGATCCTGCTGGCGGTGGCCATTCCCGTCTACGGTCTCCCGCCGCTGCACCAGGCGGTGCGGGTCATCGCCGCGTTCCTGCTCGGCGCGGTGGCGTTCGTCAGCATCGGCGTCCTGCTGGGCACGGTCCTGCCGTCGGCGCGTGCCGCGCAGGCGGTCGGGCTGATCCTGTTCTTCCCGTCTTTCCTGCTCGGGGCGGGCGGGCCGCCACCGCACGTGATGGGTGCCGCGCTGCGAGCGGTGTCGGGCTACCTCCCGCTGACCTGGGTGACCGACGCGGTGCGCGACCCGTGGCTCGGCCTGGGCGCGGCCACCGGGTCGCTGGCCATAGTCGCCGCCCTGGCCGCCCTCGCCGCGCTCTGGGCCGTGCGCCGGTCCGCCCTGTGACCTGCGCCGGACGCGCTGCATGCCGCACCTGGGCCTGCCGGCTCAGGTGCGGCGGCGCAGCCGCTTGTCGGTCAGGGCCGGCGGGTCGGCGTAGTAGTTGTCGGCCGGGTTGAGCTCGGCGCCGGGCGGCACGATCTCGTCGATGCGGTCCAGGACCTCCTCACCCAGCTCGTCACCAAGAGCCGCGTCGGTAGCCGCGAGCAGCTCGTCCAGCTGCGCCATCGTGCGCGGTCCGATCAGGACCGAGCTGACGGCGGGGTGGGACCGGGCGAACGCCAGCGCGAGGTGAGCCAGCGGCATGCCAGTGTCCGCGGCCAGCTCCCGAAGCTGCGCCACGGCGGCCAGCTTGGCCTGGTTGCCGGGCGAGTCCAGGTCGAAGGTCGGCCCGGCGATCCTGGCCCGGACCCCTTCGGCCGGGCTGGTCCGGCCGGACAGCCAGCCGCTGGCCAGCGGGCCGTAAGTCAGCGCCCCCATGCCGTGCCGCTGCACGGTCGGGAACACGTGGGCCTCGGGGGTGCGGTTGAAGATCGAGTAGCGCGGCTGCTCGGACAGGAACCGCCGGTGCCCGCCGCGCTGGGCCGCCCACTGGGCCTCGCTGATCAGCTCGGCCGGGAAGGTGGACGACCCGATGACCCGGACCTGGCCCGCCTGGACCAGGTCCGACAGGACGGCCAGGGTCTCGTCCAGGCTGGTGCGGTAGTCCGGGCGGTGCATCTGGTACAGGTCGATGTGGTCGGTGTCCAGCCGGCGCAGGCTGTCCTCCACGGCCCGCCTGATCCAGCGGGCCGACCCGCCCGCGTGGTTGGGCTCGCGGCTCATCGGCAGGCCGAACTTGGTCGCCAGCACGACCTCGTCGCGGTGGCCCTTGATGGCCTGGCCGACCACTCGCTCGGACTGGCCGAGGGTGTACACGTCGGCGGTGTCGATCAGGTTGATCCCGGCGTCGAGCGCCCGGCGGACCATCGCGGCCGCCTCGTCCTCGCTGGGGCCGCCCTGGAGGCCGAAGTTCATCGCGCCGAAGCCCAGCTCGCTGACCTCGATCCCCGAGACGCCGAGTGTCCGGTAGCGCATGGTGCCCTCCTGTTCGAGGCCCGGCCCTGAACCGAGCCCGTCGAGCCCAGTTCAGCACCCTCAGCGACCGGGCAAGAAGGCCCTGGCTGTCCCCCGTACCGGCCAGAGGGGGTAACGGCAGGCCCCCCGCTGACGGCCGGGCGCGGGCGCTAGCCTCGGTAGCGTGACCGAGCCCGTCGCCAGTGACCTGCGCGAATTCCTGCGCACTCGAAGAGCCAGGATCGCGCCCGGCGACGCGGGCCTGCCGCCGCAGATCGGGACGCGCCGGGTGCCCGGACTGCGCCGCGAGGAGGTCGCCCTGCTGGCCGGGGTCAGTGCCGAGTACTACGAGCGGCTGGAACGGGGCCGGGCCAGGAACGTCTCGGCCTCGGTGCTCGACGCCGTGGCCCGCGTGCTGCGGCTCGACGACGCCGAGCGCGAGCACCTCTACGCCCTGGCCCGCCCGGTCCCGGCCCGGCCGCGCGCGCTGCCGCCGCAGCGGGTCCGCCCTGGCCTGCGCCGGATCCTGGAGACGATCAGCGACGTGCCCGTCCTGATCCTGGGGCGGCGCAGCGACGTCCTGGCCGCCAATCCGCTGGGCCGCGCGTTCTACACCGACTTTGACGCGCTCCCGGCCCGCGAGCGCAACATGCTGCGGTTCCTGTTCACCGACGAGGCGGCCCGCGACTTCTACCAGGACTGGGCGACCACGGCGCGCAAGGTCGTGGCCAGCCTGCGCGTGTACGCCGGGACCCACCCGCACGACCCGCAGCTCGCCGAGCTGGTCGGTGACCTGTCGGTCCGCGACCCGGACTTCCGCCGCTGGTGGGCCGATCATGACGTCTACATCCGCGACCACGGCACCAAGCGCTACCACCATCCGCTCGTCGGCGAGGTCGAGCTGGGCTACGAGTCGTTCGCCCCGGTCGGCGAGACCGACCTGAGGGTCGGCATCCACACCGTCGAGCCCGGCTCTCCCTCCGAGCAGGCCCTGCGCCTGCTGGCCAGCTCAGTCCTCAGCCGGGTCGGCTGAGCCTTACTCGGCTGAGCCTATACTCGGCTGACTCACCGCCCGGCGCGGGCCGTTCAACGCCAGTGAGGCCCGGCCGCCCGCCCGCCAGCCACGCCGCCGCGCGTGCGCCCGCTTCGTGCTCGCCCCAGGCCACTGCCTGGCGGTGACGTGTGGGACGCATGAGTACCCACCAGATGGCGACCCGCAGGCGCCGCACGGCCTGAAGATGACTCGCGTTGCGGAGCGCCCGCTTGGTCCGAGGCCCGTTCAGCACGGTCCACTTCAGCTGGCTGGCCCGCCGGCGCGGCCTGGCTCGTCTCTGGCGCCGCGGCCCGTCCGGGTACATCTCCCGGTACCGGGCATCCGCCAGCACCGCCGCGGCGTGCACGGCGACATCGAGCAGCTGCTCGGGCGGCTCCTGGTCAGGCGCGACGTAGTGGCCGGCCGGAGGCGGCGGAAGGAGCTCGGCAGGATCACCAACGAGGTGATACTTGGAGTCACGCAAGGCGGCCACGAGAACTTCCGACTGTTCCCTGGCCCAGGCCTCCCGACCGGGGGGCAAGGCCAGGCGCGCTCCGCGCGGCCGCTCGGTCAGGACGTCGTGGGCGAGGATCTGCTTGATGTACCGCGTGTAGTACCAGTCGGGGATCTCCCCGCCCAGCGCCTCGTTCATCCGCCGCAGGAATTCGGTCTCCGGGAGCCCGAGCGAGGAATTGGCGCGCGCCCGGGTCAGGTCAATACCGTCGGGATCAACCTCGAGAACGGACGCGAATCGTTCCCAGAGCACGTCAGCCGAGCCGTGGCGAGGCATGGTGATCACGTGTACGCGGTCCGGCGGCACCTGCCCCGACCACATGCTGAGATTGGCCAGCGTGTCATGAGCGGTCCAGAACCAGGACCGGCTGCGCCGGTCGGCGGCCGGCGCGACATCGATGACGTCACTCAGCCACTGTTCCCAGGAGACGGCACCGCGGGTCTTGACGCTCTCCTGCCATTCGGCCGGCAGCAGGCCCGCGAAGTCACGCACGGTGAGGACGACGTGCAGCTCGGCGGAGCACAGCGACCGTGCAGCGCGATCAGCCTGCTGCGGGGTGCACGCCACCAGCAACTCGTCCGAGATGACGGCCGCGTGGCGGGTCCGGAGGGCCTGACGGGTCAGGACGTCCCACTCGCCGACCCATGGATCGGCCGGATCGGAGGCCATCCTCGGAGTCTCACGCAGATCCCGGCTCGCACGAGAATGATCTCGACGGGTATATCCCGGCAGCAGGACTCCCCGATCGGCTAGGCTGCCGCGGTTGCCCCAGAGGACATGCTGCAGGAACGTCGTGCCCGTCTTTGGCTCGCCGATGTGCACGTAGACGCGGGGGGCGCGGCTACCCGGTACCCGGTTCTTCTGGTCGGCCGGAACCCGGCCTCGTGCATCGCGTGATGTCAACTGACACCCTTGCTCGATCTTGACGCACCTGCGTCTATGGTCATGTGCCCGTATATAGATAGCAAAGAAATGGTATCGGGGAAACCCGGCTCGGATGATCGAAATGCCTGCAAAGTGGTCGTCTAGCTCGCCGGGCGGAGCGCAGGCGTGAGACTGGCTAGGGTTGGCCAGTGTCCGGCCGCACTCCGGACATGTCCGCATCGCCGCTGGTACTTCGTCATGGTCGCGCAGCCGGACGTGATCCTCAGCCAGCGGCGTCGCCACCCGCGGGGATATTGACGGGGATATGCACGCGGATATGCACGGGGAGTCTTACATGGCAGACGGACCGCGCGTCCTGATCGCTGCCGCGCTGGGGAAGATCATCGAGCCCGTCCTGCGGCAGAACCTGGGCGACGCCACGGTGCGCCTCGCCGAAGATCAGGCCGCCGTGGAGGAGGCGGTTGCCGGGCGGCTGCGGTTTGACGTCGTCGTGACCGACCTGACCTGGAACGACTATGCCATCGAGTATGAGTTTGACGGCCTGGACGTGCTCGACGCGCTGCGCCGGGCGGGGCGGCCCACGCCGGTGATCTTCGCGGCGCAGGGGCACGGGGTGGAGCGTGACCACCTGGATGAGGCGGTCGAGCAGCCGGAGGTGGTCGGCGTCTACCGCAAGGCGACCGGGCCGATTCCGCTGGTCCAGGGCATTGACATCGCGGTCCGGGGCGGCCGCCTGGCCGACTCGCAGTTCCCGCCCGGCGGCAGCCCGCCGGAGGTCCCGCGGATCCACGCCTACTTCGGCAAGGGGAAGGGAACCACGGCGGCGCGCCTGGCGGGCGCGATCGCGTCGGGCCGGGCGGTCAACCACGAGACGCTGGCCAGCACGGCGCACGTGGGCTACGACACGGCGGCCAAGCTGGTCGACTACCTGGGCCCGCTGATCAGGGACCGGCACGAGCACAGCCCCGGCCTGAAGATGACGCCGGAGGTCGTCTACCGGTGGTGCGGCGAGCACTCCCGGTACATCCTCAGCTGGTGCCGGCGCAACGGCCAGGCCGACATCGCGACCCGCGTCACGGGCCCGATCGCCGGCTAACCGGGTCCGCGCTCGCCGGGCCGGGCACCGTCCGGTCACGCCCGGCCCATGCAGGTTCTTGCATGGCCGGGCGCCGACCATGCGGGAAGCTTCCTGATCGACAGCGGACGGACCTTGTTGCGTCGCATCCGGATATAACAGGACCGTCGAACGAGGGTTCCGGGGGGACCCTTGGCCCCTGGTACCCGGTCGCGGTCCAGCATCGCGCCGGGTACCGGGGCCGACGGGCCCAGCGCGTCACACGCGGGCGAAGTCCTCGATGTCCTGCTCGAAGTCCGCCACCAGCTCCGGGGTCAGGGTGCGCCGGGTCTTGGCGATGGCCTGGCGGATGTCGGCCATGGTCACCTGCTCCTCGCCACGCTCGAACAGCACCCGCTCGAAGGCCAGCTGCGCGGTCCGGCGCGCGGCGAACTCGATGTCGGCCGGGGTGAACAGCCGGGACTCCTCCACGACGGCGGTCATGTCCAGGTCACCGTGGGGGATCTGGGCCAGGTAGCGGTCCCAGATGGCGGCGCGGGCGGCGGGGTCGGGCGGCCCGATGGGGATCACGTAGTCGAACCGGCCGTGCCGCAGGAACGCGCCGTCCAGGGCGCGCACCGAGTTGGTGGCGCAGATCAGCAGCCGCTCATCCTGCTCGCGGAAGGGCGGGATGAGCTTGAGCATCTCGTTCGTGACCCCCTGGGCCGCCGAGACCGTGCGCGGCTGGCGCATCCCGGCGATCTCCTCGACCTCATCGATGAACAGCACGACCTTGTCCAGCTCGGCCACCAGCGCGAACGCCTCGCGCAGGGCGGTGGCCAGGCCGGCCGCGGACTCGCCGGCCAGCCGGGACGGGTACAGCTCCACGAACGGCCAGCCGAGCCGGGACGCGGCCCCCTTGGCGAAGGTGGTCTTGCCGGTGCCCGGCGGGCCGAACAAGACGATGGCCCGCGGCGGCACCAGCCCGAGCCGCTCGGCCAGCTGGGGCTCGGCCAGCGGCAGGATGACCTGGCGCTCGATCAGCTCCTTCTCCCGGACCATGCCGCCGAGCTGGTCCCAGGCCCCGGCCCGCAGCATGCGCCCGCCGAGCTGGCCGAGGATCCCGGCGCTGCCCGGGTCCACGGGCTCCAGCCGCTCGTAGAACACCATGCCCCGGCGCGCGGCGTACCCGGCGTGCTCCAGGGCCAGGGCGCCGATCTCGCTGTCGTCGGCGAGCAGGCACTGGATCCGGTGCGCGCCCGCCGCCACCAGCCGCCGCTCCAGCTCACCGAGCATCGCGCTGCCGATGCCGCGGTGCCGCCACGCGGCGGCCAGGCTGATCCGCATCACCCAGGCCCGGTCCCCGGCCACGGTGGCCACCGCGACGCCGACCAGCTCGTCGCCGACGACGGCGGCGACCGCGGGCTCGTGGGACCGGACGGCGGCGATCAGGTCGGACAGGCTGAAGGCGGGCGCTTCGCTGCTCGCGGCGGGGTTGTCCCACAGCCGGACGGCGGCATCGAGGTCGTCGGCATGGAAGTCGCGGATCCGCCAGGGCGCCATGCCTCAGTGTGCCAGGCCTCCGTGGCCAGCCTCCGTGCCAGGCCTCTGTGGGCCAGTTGCGGGCGCGGGCGTCGCCGGGCACAATCGCGCGGTGACCGATCAGCCCGCCGATCAGCCCGCCGCCGGCTTCTCCGTCAAGCCCACCCTGACCGGCGAGCGCGTGCTGCTGCGCCCGTTCATGCTGGACACCGACGCCCCCGCGCTCCGCGCGATGCTCCAGGACGCCGAGGCGATGAGGCTGACCGGCGGCAGCCACGGCCCCGGCGACCTGCCCGCCTGGGATGCCGCGGCGCAGGCGCGCTTCCGCGAATGGTACGAAACCAGGAATCTCGAACAAGGGCGGCTCGACCTGGCCGTTGTCGACCGAGCCAGCGCGCGGTGCGTGGGCGAGGTCGTGCTGAATGACTGGAATGAGGCGAACCGCAGTTGCGGGTTCCGGACGCTGCTGGGGCCGGACGGACGCGGTCGCGGACTGGGCACCGAGGCCGTGCGGATGATCGTCGGCTACGGTTTTGAGCGGCTTGGCCTGCACCGCATCTCGCTGGAGGTGTACTCCTTCAACCCGCGGGCCCGCCGCGTCTACGACAAGGTCGGCTTCGTGGCCGAGGGCGTGCTGCGCGACGCGCTGCGCTGGGGCGACGAGTGGATCGACGCCACCGTGATGTCCATACTGGCCCCCGAATGGGCCCGCCACCACGGCCACCCGTAACGGTCAGCCTTCATGATCGTGGTGGATTGGCGCCGCGGCCCAAATCCACCACGATCACGTCTGCGTCGGTCTGGGTCGGTCTGCGTCGGTCAGCGGAAGTCGTCGATGCCCGCGCCGTCTTCGCGGTCCCAGCCGTACACGGCCAGGTAGCCCCAGCAGTCCGGCTTGCTCCCGTCCGTGTCGGTAACGCCGTAGGCGTCGGCGAGCTGCCGGGCACTGACGATCGTGCCGCCCCAGCGCCCTGCGTCGGCCGCCCCGGCCAGTGCCGCCACGCCCCGGCCGACGTAGGCCGGCGACTCGGAGATCGCGAAGCCGGGGGTCTTGGCGCAGGCCTCGCGCCAGGTGTCCTCGGTGACCCCGAAGTTGTTCAGCATCGCCTCCGACCGCAGCCAGCCCGGCGTGACCCCGACCGCCGTCACCGCGTGGTCGGCCAGCTCGGCGTGCAGCCCGGTGACGATCCGCTCGACGTTGGCCTTGACCAGGTCGTAGTAAAAGCCGACGCCGCGCCGGAAGTTGGCGTTGGCCGCCGAGGTGCCGTCGGTCATCTCGATGACCAGGCCCTGGCTACCGTGCGCGGCCGTGGTGCGCAGGATCAGCGGGATGGCGGCCCGGCACGTGATGAGGTGGGTGTGCACGCCCATCTGGAGCATCCGCAGCCCGCCCGGCCAGTCGTGCTCCCACAGCGGCTTGTCCCACTGGGCGTACCGGTCGCCGCCGAAGATGTCGTTGACCAGCACGTCGAGCCGGCCATGCTCGCGCTCGATGACCGCCACCAGCGCGGCCACCGCCTCCGGATCCTCGTGGTCCACCACCTGGGCCGAGCCCGCCCCGCCCACGCCGCCCGCCCGCGCCCGCAGCGCCCGCGTTGCCCGCGGCGCGGATCAGGTCGCCGGTCTCCTCGATGGTCTCGGGCCGGCCGATCTCCGACGGGCCCGACACCCGGCTGCTGCGGCCGGTGGCGTACACGAAGAACCCGGCGCGGGCCAGTTCGACGGCGATCGCCCGCCCGGCGCCGCGGGTCGCCCCGGCCACCAGGGCAACACGCGTGTCGCTGTCTGGCTGCATCTCCCCAGGCTGGCACAGCGCCGCCGACGTGACACCCGGTTGGGCCGCGTCGGCTGCCGCTTTACGGCCGGGAAAGGAAGACGGCCTGACCGGGCTGTATCTGGGCGGGCTGGTCCAGGAGGGCAGCCAGGGCGCTGGTGATAGCTGGGACATAGGTGCGGTTCTGGGGAAAGGTCTTCGTGGACACGAGGATCAGCCCGGCGTGCGCCTGGCCAGCAGCGCGGTAGTGCGCATCAAGGGGCACGAAGTCCTTGATGTTGACAGTGACCAGGGCGCGCCCGGCGCTGGTAGCGGCGGCCAGGATCTGATCGTCGGGCAGCCCGGTCAGCGCGGAATCTGCTACCACGGCCGCGACGTCATGACCCTTGGCGCACAGCCGCTCAGCGATGACGCCAGGAAGCATCTCGTCCAGCAGCAGGGGGCAGCTCACGGTCCGTGCCGCTTATCCCGCTAGCAGTTGGCGCTCGCGGCGCCAGGCTTTTTCCGCTGCTTCTTCGGCAGCATCGGCGGCGGCGATCTCGGCGTCGATCTCGTCCGGGTAGGACGACCAGTACCGGGCGGCGGCGCGGGTGAGGCGGGCCGGGAGGCCGGTGTTCTCGCCCACTAGGGTCAGCAGGTCGCCCTCGGCCAGGTCGGGCTCAGCGCGCCGGGCGGACTTGACGGCGCGGATGATCTCCCAGACGTCGGGACCGCCGGTGAGGCCCGCACGGCGCCCGGTCGGGCCGGGCCGGAACACGATGCCGGGATGCTCGCTCATCCGCAGGGCCTCGTCCACGAGCCGGTTCGCCGCCGATGACAGGGACATGCCGGGGTTGGCAGTAACAAAGGACGCCAGCCGCTCGGCCACGGTGTCATCGAACCTGACCGGGGTGGCGGTGCGCTTGCTCATGACTACATGGTAGTCGGTTGATAGTGCCTGTGCATCTTTGGTCACCTGGTGCAGGCGGGGGGAGGCGCTGGGTGACGGAGCTCGCATGCTCTACTGGAGGCGTGCATCGGGGGAGTGCGCTCGCGGCCGCGTCTGGGGCCGACCAGGCCGCCGGGGCGGCCTCCGGTCGGCTGACTGCCCGGCGGACCGGGGAGGTGCGGGCCAGGGTCCGGCAGATGATCAAGATCACGGCCCGGTTCGGCGCCTACCGCCGGGGCCTGCTGGCCGCCGCCGACCAGCTCAGCCCCGAAGAGGCCGCGATCATCTCGGACCTGGAGCGGCACGGGCTCCAGGTGCCGCAGCTTCGCGATGTGCTGTGCGGCGGGCATGTCCTGATCGATGATCCGGCGCTGTACGAGGACTGGCGGTTCGCCGGGCGCAGCCATCCGCGCATTTCCAGCCATCATCGCGACATCGACAAGACGGTCTATCCGGACATCGGGCTGCGCGGGCAGGTGGTCAGGGAGAAGCTGCACGGGCGGACGGCCCAGGGCACCTGGGTCCAGCTCGAGAAGACCCCGGCCGCGTTCGGCCAGCGCAAGCTGCCCAGCCTGAACGACCTTCGGCACCTCATGGACTACGTGGTCTACCGGGTGACCCGCAGCAACGTCGGCCCCTGGGGCCTGTCGGCGCTGACCGAGCGGCGTCCCCTGTACCTGTCGCCCGCCCTGGCCGTCCCGACGTCGCTGCCGCCGCCGGTGGCCGATGCGCTGGCCCACACGCTGCGGCGGATCTCGGCCGCCGACGACACCACGGCCGTGTCGGCGGACCTGGCCCGCTGGTTCCCGCCGCCCGGCCATGGCGACCCGGCGAACGAGCTTGGCCGGGCGCTGGACGGCCGGGCCGGGCGCGGCCTGTTCGGCAACTCTGAGGTATGGATCACCGAGTCGCCCGCCCGCGGGGCCACCGCCGTGCTCAGCGAACTCAGCGAGCCCCCGGCGCCGGCGCCGTGGTGGGCTCGGACGGGAGGAACATGACCGCTGTCGACGCGCCGGCCCCCGGGCCGGGTCAGGCGAACGTACCCGAAGGGCTGGTGTCGGCCGTCGTCGGCCTGGTCCACACCGGGCCGGTGCTGCTCGGCGCGTACACCATCGCCGAGCTGGCCGCCGTCGACGCGATCGTGGATTTCCTGGAGGCCCGGCCCGCCGACGAGGCGCTGGCCGAGGCCGTCCGCTCGCTGGCCGCCCGCCAGCTCATCGTGGCCGGGCCGCCGGGAGAGCAGGTGCAGGTCCGGGGCGATCTGGGCATCGCGGTGGCCTTTGAGCAGCGGGCCCGGATGGTCCTGGACGCCCGGGCCACCGGCATCGGCCCGGGCGAGCCGTGGCGGATACTGCTGCTCCCGCAGCCTGAGCAGATCTGCCTCATGTTCCGGATCGACACCTACGGCGTGCACGAGATCGGCCTGTACAAGCTCGACAACGCGGTCCGCATGCTCGCCGACTGGCTGCCGAAGGGACCGCGGGCCCGGCCCGGCCGAGGTGGCCGACGCCGACGGCCTGCTCGCCGGGTCCGAGCGCTCGGCGCTGGTCACCGTCACCGAGTACACCACCCAGGGCTCGGCGGAGGTCGCGGGCGCCAGCCGGGACCTGGTGCTCGTCCGCGACGAGGGCCGGCTGCACCTGTTCTCCCGCGACCCGGGCGACCGGGCCCGGCTGGTGCCCGGCCAGGACGATGACCGCGACGTGCCAGACCTGCTCGTCGCCCTGCTCGCCTAGGGCTTCCCGGCCCCTTGTCAATGTAAGACAACGTGTCTTACATTGGACTCATGGCCGAGACGATCACTATTCGCACCGATGCGGCGACCGAGCACGCGCTGGAGGTGCTCACCCATGACGGCAGCTCCCGGTCCGCGGCGATCCGGGACGCCGTCCTGGATGCGGCAGCGCGCCGCGAGCGTGCGGCCGAGATGCGTCGTGCGGTTCTGCGGATGCCGCTGGGGGAGCCGGACGGCGTCAACGTCGCCGATGAGCTGGCCAGGTCGCGCGAAGACGAGCGCTGATGATCTACCTGGACTCGGCGGCCGTCGTCAAGCTGGTCCACGCCGAGCCGGAATCGCAGGCGCTGCGGGACTGGCTCACCGAGCAAGCCGAGATCGGCTGGCTCAGCTCGGTGCTGGTGGAGGTCGAGTCGTTCCGCGCCCTGGCCCGGCACAGCCCCGGGGCCATCGCGCGGCTGCCTGCGGTGCTGGACCTGATTGACCTCGTGGACATGAACGCGGGGATCCGGATCCTGGCCCAGACCGTGACGCCGGTCACGGTCCGCAGCCTCGACGCCATCCACCTGGCCACGGCCCTGCACGTCCGGGCGCAGCTGACCTCGTTTGTCACCTACGACAAGCGCGTGGCCGACGCGGCCACGGCGGCCGGCCTCGGCGTGGACGCCCCGGCTGGCGGGTAACGCCTAGGCTGACCGTCGGCGCTGGCGCCGGGCTCCATGATCAGGACCGATTCACCGCTTTTTCCGCGGGGCAAATCGGTCGTGATCATGGAACGCGCCCCAGCCAGCCCGAGGCCTGTTCTAGACGCGAGGGGATGATGACCGTTGGCGTGGCCGACCGTGGATCAGTGGCTCAGTGACCTGGCCTCCGACTCGCCCACGCCCGGTGGCGGCGGGGCCTGCGCCCTCACCGCGGCGGCCAGCGCCGCGCTCATCTCGATGGTCTGCAACCTGAGCATCGGCCGGCCCCGGTACGCCCAGCACGAGCTGCTGCTCACCGGCGTGCTGCGCCAGGCCACCGAGCGGCGCGAGCTGGCGCTGAGCCTGGCCGAGGCCGACGCCGACGCCTTCCAGACCGTCCTGGCCGCCTACAAGCTGCCCAGGGCCAGCGACGCCGAGCAGCAAGAACGCGCCCGCGCCATCCAGTCCGCCCTGGCCGGGGCGGCCGAGGTGCCGCTGCGAGTAGCCGCCATCGCCGCGGATCTCATCCGGCTCGCGGGTGACATCAGCGGCCGGTCCAACCCCAATGTGCTGTCCGACGTGGCCGTGGCCGCGGTGCTGGCCCGCGCGGCGCTGGATAGCGCGGTGGTCAATGTCGAGGTCAACCTGGCGGGCCTGGACGAAGGCGAGCAACGGTCCCGGCTGGCCGGCCAGCTCGCCAGCCACGCGAGCGCGGCCGGCGCGGAGGCCGAGACGGTGATCCGGGCGGCCCGCGCCAAGATCAGCGGGAGTACCGACGGGGGTATCGGCGGGAGTATCGGCGGGTGAGCCTCATCGACGGGCGGGCCATCGCGGCCGCCATCACCCGGGACGTGGCGGCCAGGGCCGCCGGCCTGCGGGCCCGTGCGGTCGTGCCAACGCTGGCCGTCGTGGTCCCGACCACCGACGAGGCCGCGCTCTGGTACGTCCGCTCGATCACCCGCGCGGCGGACCGGACCGGCGTGGAGTGCCGGGTCCTGCACCTGCCCCAGCCCTCCGGGCCCGAGCTCGCGGCCACGCTGCGGGACCTGTCCGCCGACGCCGCGGTGCACGGGGTGATCTGCCAGACGCCGCTGCCCGCCGGGCTGTCACTGAGCGAGGTCGGCGGGGACATCGACCCGGCCAAGGACGTCGACGGCGCCAGCCCGACCAGCCTGGGACGGCTGGCCGCCGGGCGGCCGGCCTTCGCCCCGGCGACGGCCGCGGCCGTGCTGGAGATCCTGCGCCACGAGCGGACGCCGCTGACCGGGGCGCGGGCCGTGGTGGTGGGCCGGTCGATCGTGGTCGGCAAGCCGGCCGCGCTGCTGCTGCTGGCCGAGAACGCCACGGTGACGGTGTGCCACTCCCGGACGACCGGGCTGGCGGAGATCTGCGCGGGCGCGGACGTGCTGGTCGCGGCCGTGGGGCGGGCCCACTTCATCGGCGCGGACTTCGTCAAGCCGGGCGCGGTGGTGATCGACGTGGGCACCAACCCGACGCCGGACGGCGGGCTGGCCGGCGACGTGGACGCGGACGCGGTGGCCGGCCGCGCGGGGCGGCTCACCCCGGTGCCCGGCGGAGTGGGCCCAGTCACCACGGCGCTGCTGCTGCGCCACGTCGTGACGGCCGCGGAGACCGCCGGGGAGGCCGCCCCGGCCGGTCAAGACTCCAGGTAGCGGAGCACGGCCAGCACCCGGCGATGGTCGGCGTCCGACGGGGGCAGGCCGAGCTTGCTGAAGATGTTCCCGACGTGCTTCTCCACCGCGCGCTCGGACACCACCAGGAGGCCGGCGATCGCGCCGTTGGACCGGCCCTCGGCCATCAGCCCGAGCACGTCGCGCTCGCGGGCGGTGAGCGTGCCGAGCCCGCCGGCCGCCGGCCGGCCCCGAGCAGCTGGGTCACCACCTCGGGGTCGAGCGCCGTGCCCCCGGCGGCGACCCGGCTCAGCGCCTCGATGAACTCGCTGACATCGGCGACGCGGTCCTTGAGCAGGTAGCCGACGCCCGCCGCGCCGCGACCCGACGCGGCGCCGAGCAGGTCGGCCGCGTAGCGGGTCTCGATGTACTGGGAGAACACCAGCACCCCGACCCCCGGGTGGTCGCGGCGGATCGCGATGGCCGCGCGCAGCCCCTCGTCGGTGTGGCTGGGCGGCATCCGCACGTCGACCACCGTGACGTCCGGCTGGTGCTCGGCCACCGCGGCCCGCAGCGCCTCGGCGTCCCCGACCGCGGCCGCGACCACGTGGCCGCGGTCGGCCAGGATCTCGGCCAGGCCCGCCCGGACCACCGCCGAGTCCTCGGCGATGACCACCCGCAACGGCGCCCGTGCCCCGGTCACCATCGTCGCTCAGGCATGCGACGGCAGCTCGACGGTGACCATGGTGGGGCCGCCCGCCGGGCTGCTGACCTCGATCCGGCCGTCCACCGTCCGGATCCGCTCGTCCAGCCCGGCCAGCCCGCCGCCCGGCCCGACCCGGGCCCCGCCCGCGCCGTCGTCGCCGACCCGCAGCCGCAGCAGGCCCGGCACGTGCACCGCCTCCAGCGTGGCGTGCCGCGCGCGGCTGTGCTTGGCCACGTTGGCCAGCAGTTCCGCGGCGCAGAAGTAGGCGATGGTCTCGATCGCCGCCGACGGGCGCTCGGGCAGGTCCACGACCAGCTCCACGGGCACCTCGCTGCGCGCGGCCAGCGTGGCCAGCGCGGTGCCGAGGCCGTGGTCGAGCACCGGCGGGTGGATGCCGCGGGCCAGGTCGCGCAGCTCCATGATCGCCTCCTTGGCGCTGCGGTGCGCGGCGTCGATCAGCTCCAGGGCCCGCTCCAGGTCGGCCGCGGCCGTCGCGCCCGCCGTGCCGCCCAGCTTCTCCCTGGCCAGGCCCAGCTTCATGGCCACCGCGACCATCTGGGCCTGCGCGCCGTCGTGCAGGTCGCGCTCGATCCGGCGCAGCCGCGCGGCCGAGTCGTCCACCGCCCGGGCCCGTGACTGCTGCAGCTCACGCACCCGCTCCGGCAGCGACGTCGCGCCCAGCAGCCGGGTGATCATCGCCTCGTCCACGGCGATGAGGGCCCGGTTCGCCCACGGCGCGGTCAGGGTCACCGCCGCGCCCACCGGCACCAGGGCGAACGCGGTCGGCAGCGTCCTGATGGACAGCGCCACGGACACCGGGTCCCAGCGCCACCAGGTCAGCCAGCCCGGCACCTGGATCACCACGCCGTGCGCGGTGAGCTGGTGGATGACCTCCCACCACAGCGGGAACGTGAGGTACGGGATCCCGTACACCACGATGATCGAGGCCGCGACCGCGCCCAGCACCGCGAGCGGCAGTTCGAGCAGCAGGTACAGGCAGGCCCGCCACCCGGCCCGATCCGTCAGCCCCGGCCGGATCCACCCGAAGACCCCAGGATCTGGCCGCAACAGCCGCGGTGGCGCCACCCGCAGGCCGATCAGCCCGCTGGCCAGGCCCCGGCTGACCGCACCGAACTGCCGGGCGCCGAGCAGCGCGACCACCAGCAGCGGCACGCCGAGCAGCATGCCCGCGAAGCTCAGCGACAGCCCGACCCCGAGTGTCACGGTCACCACCATGAACGCGAACCCGGCCAGCGCCACCAGCGAGCTGAGCCCGACGTACAGCCGCTCGCGCCGGGCCTGCCGGGTGAACGGCGCGCGCAGCAGCCCGCGGACGTCCCGCCGCAACGCCCCTGGGGCCCGCGGCGCCCGGGCATCGGCGGCCGGGGGCGTGAACGTGCCGGACCACGCCTGGCCGGGCGTGGCCGGCGCCGCGGGGCCGGCCCGCTGCTCAGTCACCGGGATCACGCTGTCCATGACGCCACTCTCCGCTTGCGTGTCTCCAGTATCCGCGCGCGGATCGCGTGCCGCGAGCCTGCTCAGCACCGCGTGCCTCGATGCCCATGTCTCGATGCTCGCCGGGCCGGCGCTGCGCAGCCATGGTGCGGCCACCCGACTAGCAGGTACGGCTAGCACGACGCTGCTGGCCGGCTCGCGGGCGATATGCTCCCGTTGGCATGATCCGGGAGGGCCGCGATGGTAGTAGGACTGGCCCTGGGCGGGGTGCTCCTGGCCGCGATGATCGGCGTGTCCGGCTACGGCTGGATCACGCTGCCGCGCGACGCCCAGGTGCCGATCCACTTCGGCGTGCAGTACAACAACTTCGTGGCCAAGCGCACCGGGCTGATCCTGCACCCGGCCGTGGGCGCGCTGATCTACGTGATCTTCATCGCCGCGGTCGAGGGCAGCCCCGGCGGCCCTTCGGCGGCCAACTCGCCGCCCTACATCATCCTCCCGGCCATGCTCATCGTGCTGATTGTCCAGGCGGGCGCGATCCGGGTTGCTCGCCGCCGGGCCGGCTGAGCCGATCAGCCGGCCCGATGGGCGGCGGCGCCCGCGCCCGCGGCGGCCCACTGGATGGTGAACCGGGTCAGCCGGTAGCCCAGCGCATTCACCGTCGGCTGCACGAAGTTGTTCCTGATCGTCTGCACCGCCTCGGTCTCGGCCGCCTTGATCAGCGGGCGCGTCACCTGACTGACCTGGCTGGCCCGGTAGAAGGCGATCCGCTGGGCCTGCGCGTACAGCACCGACTGCTGGAACTGGGGGCGGATCACCGTCCCGCAGGCCAGGCCCGGATACGTCCAGCTGTGCTGCACGTCCAGCGGCCGGGACGGGATGTTATCGATCGAGACGTCATGCACCGACTGCGGTAGCTGCGGCGGCGGCAGCATCATGGTCACCGCGACCGCGCCGGGCTTGCCGCTGGCCGGGCGGCTGAGGACCTCCAGCCGGTAGTGGCCCGTGGACGGCTTCCACCAGGCCGGCCCGGGGTTCAGGTTGACCGTCGCCGAGGCGCGCCCAACGGCGTAGAAGGTCGCCTGGTACCAGCACGGCCAGAAAGCGATGCTCTTCGAGACCTTGTGCGTGAACACGAAGTTGAAGTTCTCCTGGCCGAGCGCCGGCTTGGAGATCCCCTCGATCTTCTGCAGCACCCACGGGCCCACGGCGATGTTGCTCGTGGTGCCCGAGGTGATCGACTGCCATGGCCAGCCAAACCGGATGTGCGGCAGGTGCACGTCGATGCCGACCAGGTGCAGGGCGCCCGACAGTGCCGTTAGTGCCAGCCAGGCCATGGCCCGGCGGAAGATCAGGCCCAGCACGACCACGACGGCCGACCACTTCACCCACCGCGGGATGCGCCGCCTGCGCTGCGGGCCGGGGCTGCCGCCCGTGCGCCCCGGCCCGCGCGGGCTCTCGATCTCCTCCGGCTCGGTGTCCTCGTGCGGGCCGGCCGGCAACGGCCGGGTGCGGCTGCGCAGCCCCGGCCCGCCCGCGGACACGGTGCCGAGCAGGGATAGCGGGAAGAGCAAGAAACGAAACACCAGGGTCACCTTCTCTGGGCGGGCGGTTAGTCGACCGCCGGGTAGTTGAGCATCAGCACGACCGGCACGGCCCCGAAGGGCATGCGGAACTTCGCCCCCGGCTTGTCCGGGGCGTTCGGGTCGTCGATGTTGGGCCAGCGCATCCGCACGTGCGCCTCGGTCAGCCCGCCCACCGAGTAAGGGAACTCCATCGCCGAGGTGTGGTGCAGCCGGAGCAGGCCGCCCCAGCGGAAGGCGGCGAACACGTTGGCCACGTCGATGATGGACAGGTGAGCCTGGCCGGGCAGGTCGATCTCGTAGACGTCCCAGGTCACCTCGATCAGGTCCTCGGCGCACTGCTCGAGCGCCTCCGACTTGGTCCGGTACATGGTGCCGTCCGGGTTGGCCGTGCCGAGCTTCTCGCCGTGCACGGGCGAGTAGCGGGTCTGGGCCTTGCACTGCATCCAGTCGCAGGCGGCCAGGAGCTGCCAGCCGACGCCGGTGTGGCCGGCCACGTCCTGGTAGATCGACTTCTTCGCCATCAGCGGCGCCTTCGCCATCAGGTTGAACGCGTTGCGCACGGCGGGCGGGATGTCGTCCCGGTGCCGGGCCCAGCTCGGTCGGGTACTGCCAGATGCCCGCCTGGGCGACAGGTATTCGGCGCTGGGCCGGACTCGGCGGGCCGACACGGCGTCGACCGAGGGAGCGGTGGCTGAGCTCGGCCTCGTCCGGGGCGCGGCCGCCCGCTGCGGGGCAGGCCGCGAGGCCGAGGGCTGGGGGGCGGTCCGGGGCCGGGGCTGCGGGGCGGGGCGGGAGGCCGAGGGCTGCGGGGCGGCGAGGCCGAGGGCTGCGGGGCGGTCCGCGAGGCCGAGGCCTGCGGGGCGGGGCGAGAGTCGAGAGGCCTGCGGGGCGGGGCGCGAGGCGAGGCCTGCGCGGCGGGGCGAGAACGGGAGGGCTGTGCAGCGGCGGTTCGTGCCGGTGCGGGCCGCGCGGCCGCGGACGGTGCGGGTGTGGACGGCGCAGCTGCGAGTCGCGGGGCCGTCTGGGACCGGGCACCCCGCGCTGGCCCCGTCGGCTCGGCAGGCCGCGCCGACGCGGCCGACGGCCCGGAGGAAGCGGGTGCCGGGGCGCGAGGCAGGTCGGGCCGCGTGTTGTGGGCCGGGCCGGGACGGACCTGGGGCGCCACGGTGCGCGCGGGAGCACGACGGGCCTCGGCCGGCGCGCGTGCCGGACTCGGCTGCGCGCTGGCCGCCGGCGCGCGACGGACGTCGGACGATCCCATGCGGGCGGGGGCACGGAGGGCATCGGGCGGCGTCGCCGGTGACGGAGCCGCCTGGGCAGCAGGTGCGTGGCTGACGAAGTCGTCGAGCTGCGCCGTTACTGCAGGCGCGCGGCGGGTGCCGGGCTGGGTCGTGGGCGCGGGCGCACGGCGGGTGCCGGCCGCCGGGATCGCTTCCGGCGCGCGGCCGGTCTCAGGCTGGGTCGTGCGTGCGGAGGCAGGACGAGCCTGAGGCGGTGTTGTGGGCGCTGAGGCACGGCGGGCGTCAGATGGTGCGGACCGCGCCGGGGCGGGCCCGGCCTCGGGCTCGGCGACCCGGCCTCGTGTCACGTGTGCGGACGGTGCGGGATCCACGTAAGCAACAGGCGCAGCGGTGGGCGCGGCCTCCGGCACGGGGCGCAGGGACTGACTCGGCGACGGCGCCGGACGAGCAGGCGGCGGACCAGCAGTCCACGACGGCGCCGAGGTCGGCGGCGCGGTGTTGGTCGGCGTGGTGTTGGTCGGCGCGGTCCGGGTCGGTGACGGGCTGGTCGGGCGCGGGCTGGCTGGGGGCGTGCTGGCTGGCGGCGTGCCGGTGGATCGCGTCGGTGCCGGGGACGCGGTGCCCGGCGGCGTCCGCCGGGGCGCGGGGGTGGCCGGCGGCTTGCTGACCGGAGTCGTGGACCCTGGCGGCCTGGACGCTGGCGGTGTCGTGACCGGTGCTGGCCGGGTGGGCGGCACGCTCAACGGCAGTCCGGGGATGCTGGCCACGCCGACCTGACCCGTGCCCGGCGCGGCCGACTTGGGCGTGCCCGAGCCTGCCGGGCCCGCACCGCCGGTACTCGTGCCTGCCTGCCCCGAGCCCCCCGACACCGGAGCGGCGGAGGTCCCGTTGCGGGGCCGCGGCGTCGTAGCGGTACAGGTGGTACTGCTGCATCATTCCGATGAGCTTGGTGCCGTAGTCCGGGTCCGTCGCGTAGACGCCGGTCAGCGCGTTCGCGAACGCGTCGGGATCGTGGCGGCTGGCCATGGCCTGGCCGTAGTAGCCGCTGTCGGCGATCAGCCGCCCATGGTCGTCGATGCTCTGGGCGACGTCGTGATACACCCGGAACTCGGCGGTCCGCGTGACCGGCCGGCCGTTCACGTACTCGGTAGTCGGGTACAGCGCGCCGCCGGCCGGACCGGTGCCCTTGATGCCGAACAGGTTGTGGTCCTGGGCGGCGAGCGTGCTGCCGCCCCAGCCCGACTCCACGATGGCCTGGGCGATCGTCACCGCCGCGGGCACACCGTACTTGCGCTGAGCCTCCATGGCGCCGGGTGCGATCTGCTCGATGAACGTCCGCTCCGCGCTGGTCGGTGCGGCCGCGGCCGGAGTCGCCGGAGCGGGCGTCTGCGGCCGGGCCCGAGGGCTGGCGGCTGGCTTGGCCGGCTTGGCCGTCGAGGCCTCGACGGTCGCGGGCACGCCGGGGATCTCGCTCCAGCCCGGCGTCGACGGGCTGGCCGATGCACCGCCGTGCGTCGCCTGCCCAGTCTGCGGACTGCCCTGAGCGGACCGCCCGGAGTGCGGGCCGCTACTGGTGCGCGGCCCGGCCGGAGAACTCCCGCCAGACGACCGCCCGGATTGGGGACCGCCGCTGGCCGGACGGCCGGGCTGCGTGCTGCTGTGCGCCTGGCTCCCGGCCTGCGGGCCGGCGTGATCATGATGGCCGGTCGGCGCGCCGCCGGCTCGCGGCCCGGCCTGACCGGCGGAGCGCCGTCGGGTCTCCGGCCGCTGGTCATCGGCAGGCGTCAGGGCCGGCACGCCCGGGATGGCCGCGTTGGCGTCGGGCCGCGCCGCCACCGGCTCGGCTCGGGTAGCCGTTCGTGACTTGGCCGGCGTGGGTGCCGCTGCGGCGGCGGTCGGCATCCCCGGAATGGCGGGCTGGCTCGGCTGGCCCGGTGCCTGCCCACCGTCCGTCTGCCCACCGGCCCGCTGCGTGCCGCCGTCGTGTGAGCCGCCGCTGTGCGTGCGACTCCTGTGCGTGCGACTCCTGTGCGTGCGACTGCTGTGCGTGCGGCTGCTGTGAGTGTCGCCGCCCTGGTCCCCCTGCTGTGGCCCGGAGTCGGACTGCCCCCCTCCGGTCGACCTCGAGCCTCCGGTCGACCCCGAGCCTCCGGTCGACCCCGGGCCCGGCTGGCCGCCCGCGCCAGGCCCGGCGCCCGGATCGGGACGCGCATGTCCCCCCGCGCTGCCGTTGACGGCGGCGGTGAGATTGCCGTTGTTGACGAAGCCGACCACCCCGTCGTCGGCCAGCGAGCCGCGGTACTCGTGGGCGTTGACGGAGAGGTTGGGCAGCGAGTCACCGCCGATCGTGGACAGCACCCCGTCGGCGTAGCTGGTCACCACCTCGACGTGGCCGTTGAACAGCACCCAGTCGCCGGGCAGCGGCCGGTAGTCGCCGCCCAGCGGGTGCCAGCGGTGATGCGCCTGCGCATCCTGGAGCACCGAGATGATCTGCGGCGAGGCCGGGTTCGGGTCGACCCGCACATCGGCCCACGTGTGCAGCGGCCACGGATAGGACGTGCCGCCGCTGACCCAGCTCTGCTGCCCGACGACCTGAGCGGCCAGCTCCAGCGTCAGGCTGGCGAACGCCGCGCACGACTCGCCGTGGTCGACTCCGTCGAGGCTGTCGTGCTGCCAGATGAGCTGCTCGATCTCGGCCGGAGTCTTGCCCTCGGCCATTCGCAGGTAGTACGTGGCGACGTTGACGATGGCCGTGCGCAGCGTCGAGTCATCGGCCGCTGGCGGCTTGGCCGCCTGGGTCAGGGCCAGCAGGCGGATGTTCGTGTTGGACGGCGACTGGATGTCGGCCGCCGCCGCCTTAGGCGCGAAGGCGAACCCCGTCACCGCACCGCCCGCGCTCAGGCTGACGAGCGCTGTCGCCTGCTGCCACCACGGTCGCTTAGGCGTAGTCATGGGTCCACCTCCCCTCCGAGCCGCTGGTGGCCCCGCCGTTTCCGGCGGGGCCCGAACCTGAGTGACCGGTCAGGTCACCCGGGGGAGTGCGTGAGCTGCCTGAGCACCGCCTGCACCTGCGGGTCGCCGGGGTTGTTGTAGTTCTCGAACAGCACCGCGGCGTTCTGGGCCGCGCGCGGCCCAGACCCGACGATCCACTTCTGGTAGACGTCGGCGACCAGGGCGGCCTGGCCCGCCGGACTAGTGATCGCCCGGCCGCACACGCTGGGGAAGCCCTTGCGGACGCGCAGCCGGGCCGATCCGGTGTAGCGCAGGCAGTTGGCAGAGCTGCTCTCCAGCCCCGGCTGGACCACCGAGCGGCCACCGGTCGCGGTCAGGGTGGCGCCGCCGACGATGTTGTTGATCGCCCGGGCCGCCACTTCCAGGCTGTCGATCGGGTCGGCCGGGAAATACGGGTGGTGCAGGTTCAGCGACCAGGCCACCTCGCCGCCCTCCGACGGGGTGATCGGCTCCAGGCCGACCCGACCCGTCTTCAGGTCGTTGAAGTGCGGGTTGTCGTTGCTGGTCAGCAGCGAGAACACCCACAGCACCTGGCGGGTCGTCTTGCCGCAGGCGAAGTTGACCTGGCCCGGCTCGGACGCCACGTCGCCGTTCTGGCAGGCCTTGGTGATCTCGTTCTGCACGGTGGCCACGCTGGCGGGCCAGGACGCGCCGTTCCCGGCCAGGACCAGGACCAGGATCAGGATGAGCAGCAGGCCCGCCGCCGCGCCCACTGCGATGAGGCGCTTGTGCGCCAGCCACGGCGAGTGCGCGCTGCTCCGGCCGCGGCTGACCAGCCCCTTGGTGCGGCCGTCACGGGCTTGCTCCTCGCCGCCGTCCGCAGGGTCCGCCGGTGCCGGGTCCTCGGATGCGGGTTCGCGGTATCCCGGCTCGGAGGCCTCGTCTCGGAAGGCCTGGCTGCCCAAGGCGTCACTGTCAAAGGCCTCATCGCCCAAGTCCTCATTGCCCGAGGACTCGGTGCCATAGCTGTCGTGACTGAAGGCCTCGGCTCCGAACGGCTCGTCCGCGAACGGCTCATCCTCGAACGGCTCGTCGCCATAGGCGGCATCGCCATAACCGGCGTCGGCGCCGGCCGTGGCGTCGTAGGCGAACAGGCCGTCGTCGGCAGGCTCCGGCTCGACGTAATGGCTCGGCATAACGGCGGTGTGACGCTCGCGCCTGGTAGCTCCCGACCCGTGTCGGGATTCCGCGTGCGTATAGGCCGGACCGGAATCGTCCAGTGGCTGCTGGGCGGCCTCCCGCTGCAGCCGCGCGAGCTGGCGCTCGGCCTCCTCCTTCTGGTGCCGGAGGTCGGCAATGCGCTGATTTCTCGTGCGCCTCTGGTTGTCAATGTGCGTGCTCAGATTGCTCACCCCTACCGTGCAGCCCGCTGGACGTGGCGATCCAGCGCCGAATAAAGCCAGTGCGAAGCCTGCCGGCGCGGCGGCGAAGGCACGTGGGGGGCGGCCGGAAAGGCCGCACGAGCACGCGGAAGCGGTCGCGGGGCAGCGTGGTGGTTACGGCCCGCCGCCCGGCATCCCTGCGGCGGGAGCGGGCCGACCGTAAGGCGGGTCGTGCCCGACCATCACCGGCCTGACCACAGCAGAGGAACGTCTGACGGCGACCCGGCTGGAAGCGCAGGTTACCTTGGACATGCCATTAATTAGAACACATTAGCGAGCCGTTTGGCTAGCCCTTATGGATAGAACACGCGTTCGACAGGCTACCTCACTGGTCCGACAGTGGCAGTAGTTCGCCGCTTGACCGCATTCGGACCACTGAAACCGCAGGTCAACGCCTTGCAGACGGTGTGCGTGAGTCGGACGAGGGGCATGGGGCCGGCGGGGCGACGAGGATGCCGTGCGGCGTGTCAGCCAGCAGGTCGGCCGGGCGCTCGAACGCTGCAGTCGGTGTCCGCGGACCTAGTGCAACACAGCGCCCATGTCCGCGGACCTATCGGAACACCGCGCGGGTGTCCGCGGACCTATCGGAACACCGCGCGGGTGTCCGCGGACCTATCGGAACACAGCGCCGGTGTCCGCGGACCTAGTGCAGCACGGCTCCGGCGGCGGCGGACCTAGCGGAACACCGCGCCAGCGGCGGAACGAGCAGTCAGCGTCGTGGTTGCTGCTCCCACGTCGCTGTACCGACGTGGCTGTTGCAACCACGACGCTGACGGCGCGAGACCAGGCCCGCCCAGCTGGCGCGGCACTCGCGCAGGCGCGGCCTCGCGGCAGGGGCACGTCGACCTGGTCCGGCTTACCGGGCCGAGTCCGGCCTGGTGGTCGGCCTACCTGCGGACTGGCCTATCCTTCCTGTTACGGACGAAGCGTCCTCCGTTACCCAGAGCATCGGGAAAACGGCGGAATACGGGACGACAGCGGCCCGCCGAACCATAGGGTTACTAGCACGTCGCTAGCCGGAGTAGTCGGTGAGCGCGGACTCATCGCCCCCACCAAGGAGCCATCCATGCTGACCTGCGTGCCCCGGCGCGACGTGGCCGGCCAGGGCCCGCGCGCCCGGCGCCGGGCGGCCCGATGACCGCCGAGGGCGGTGCCGGTTCCCGGCTGGCCAAAGGTGCCGCCGGGGTGATCACCCGCCGCCGGGGCAGTGCGCCGCAGCAGCCCGCCGACTCTCAGCCGGCCGGCAAGGATTCCGCAACAAAGCCGTCCTGGCTAAGCCGCTCCCTCGGCCTGATCGGGCGCCACTGGCTGTTGTCCGCCTTCGTCGCCGTCGGCCTGGTGCTGCGGATCCTGGCCACGATCGCCTACCACCCGGCGCTGATCTACGTCGACTCGCTGAAGTACCTCTACAACGCGTCGCCGGGTGCCGACCCGCTGGGCTACAAGATCATCCTCAAGATCGTGCTGGTCTTTGGCGATGTGGGCACGGTGGCGGTCGTCCAGCACCTGGTGGGCCTGGCCATCGGCATCCTGCTGTACGCGGTGCTGCGGCGGCGGGGCGCGGCCTGGTGGCTGGCGGCGATCGCCGCCGCGCCGGTGCTGCTGGATGCCTACCAGGTCCAGATGGAAACGATGATCATGCCCGACGTCTGGTTCGAGGCGGCGATCGTCGCGGCCCTGGCCGTCCTGCTGTGGCGGCCCGAGCTGACCACCCGGGCGGCGGTGGCGGCGGGGCTGATCCTGGGCGTCTCGGCGACCATCCGGCAGGTCGGCGAGGTGCTCGTGCTCCCGGCGCTGGTCTACCTGGTGCTGGCCGTGGCCGGCAGCTGGCGGCAGATCGCCCGCAAGGGCGTGGCGCTGCTCATCGCGTTCGCGATCCCGATCCTGGCCTACAGCGGCGCCGCCTACGAGAAGTTCGGGCACTTCCGGCTGGGCCGGGGCCAGGCCACGATCGGCCGGACGACCGGGGCGGCGGACTGTGCCACGCTGCGGATCCCGGCCAACGTGCGGCTCATCTGCCCGACGCCGGCCGAGCAGGCCAAGGGCCCGGACTGGCTGGAGCACTCGAAGTACTCGCCGCTGTACCACACGCCCCTGCCCGCGGGGGTCGGGCGCGGGCGGCTGATGGCCCAGCTCAACACGGCGGTCCGGCACCAGCAGCCTGAGCGCGTGGTGCTGGCGATCCTGCGCGATTCGGTCCGCCTGTTCGCGCTGACCCGGACCCAGGTGTCCAGCGTCACGCCGATCTCCCGCTGGCAGTTCCACAAGATCTACCCGACCTACCCGAACTGGATCACGCTCGGGCCAGGCCGGACGATCGTGATCGGGCTTCAGCACCGGGCGTTCGGCGCGTTCTTCTACAAGCCGCTCAACCCGGCGTTCGGCGGCCCGGCCCAGGTGAACCGGCCGGCGGCCTCGTTCCTGCGCGCCTACCAGCTCGACGGCGGCTACACGCCCGGCCCGTTGCTCCTGCTGGCCACGCTGGCCGGGCTGGCCGGATCGCTGCTGGTGGTGCGGCGCCGCCGGGAGAGCCCGTTCCGCGGCCCCGCGCTGGCCTGCCTGCTGTTCACGGCCAGTGCGGTGATCGTTCTCGGCGCCTCGGACGTGTTCGAGTTCTCCTGGCGGTACCAGCTCCCGGCCGTGGTCACGCTGGTGCCGGGCGGCGCGTTGGGCATCACCGCGCTCATACTGTGGATACGCGGCCGGCGGGCCAAGCCGGAAGGCGCCGCGCCCGACGCCTCTCCGCAAGCCCCGGCCAGCGCCTGATCCTGCTGCGGATGTCCCGTAGGCAACACTCCGTATGCAGCCAGCTCGCTGCCTCTCTGTGCACGCGCGCCGGCGCAGCCTCCCCGTTCGTGATCACGCGGACTTTTCAGTCACTATGACTGAAAAGTCCGAGTGATCATGGTTCGTACATTTCGGGCGACAGTAAGCCGGGATCGGGCCGGCCGTCTCTCGGCGAGACGGGCGGGATCACGGTGCCAGGCGGTGCCGCAGGGACGTGCGAGGCCGCGGGCTGAGCTCGCACCGGCCCATCCCGCCCGTGGATGTCCTGCTCGCAACAGCCCCCGCCGACGCTGTCCAGATGCGCCGGCGAGCTCGTCGTCTGCGCCGGGCCCACCGCAAGTCCGGCGGGTTAGCTGCCAGTCGGGGCCGCGCTAGGCGCCCGAATGGCCGCCTCGGGGCAGACGGCGGCCAGCACGTCCTCGGTCGGGCGCGGGCGGGTGCGCAGCCCGGCCGACAAGCCGCGGACCAGGCAGCGCCGCAGCGTGCCCCGGTCGGACGAGCCGGCGAACGTGCGGGCCCAGCGCCGCAGGGTCGCCCCCGCGTACAGGATCCGCTCGAGCGGGGCCAGCGGCCGGCCCGACCTGAGCATCCAGACCTTGTTGCGGACCTCGTAGAAGAACCGCTGGCCCGGATCCACGTCCGTGGAGCCGAACGTCTTGGTCTTGTGCACGACCACGCTGTCGGGGCACAGCAGCCCGGTGTTGCCGCGCAGCAGCCGGGTGGTGAACTCGAAGTCGTCGTTCCACAGGAAGTAGTCGGCCTGCGGCAGCCCGCGGCGGCGGCACTCGGCCGCGTCGACCAGGATGGACACGAACGAGGCCGAGCGGATGGGCACGCACCCGATGGCCGCCGCGGCCTGCCGCTCGGCGGCGGACACGAACGGCTTCTCGCGCGGCGTGTTCATCGGGTGCGGGCGGCCGTCGGTCCAGATCACCCGGCTGGCGACCAGCGCCGGAGGCCGGCCGGGCGCGCGGCGCCGGGCGTCGAGCAGGGCCGCCAGCGCACCGGGCTCGGGCACGGTGTCGTCGTCCATGAGCCAGATCAGGTCCGCGCCCCGGCCCAGGGCCAGGGCCAGGCCGCAGGCGAACCCGCCGGCCCCGCCGGTGTTCTCGGCCAGCTCGGTCAGGTGCACGGAGGGGTAGCGCTCGCGCACGGCGGCCGCCGTGCCGTCGGTCGAGGCGTTGTCCACCACGATGACGTCGTCGGGAGCTGGCTCCTGACCGGTCACGGCGGCCAGCGCCTCCATCAGCAGGTCACGCCGGTTCCAGGTGACCACGACCGCGATCACCCGCGGCGAACCCGGCCGCGGGCTCGGACTCGGGCCCAGGCACGCTAGTGGCTCCCTCGGGCCCGGCCCCGGCGGCGTTCCATCTCCCGCCAGGCCAGGACGCGCAGCCGGCGCATGGCCGGGTAGCGGCGGCTCAGCTCGCGCACGGTGTTCTTGACCTTGGGCGACCCCGCGACCGAGGACTCGACCCGGCTGACCAGGCCGCGCGGCCTGGCCGGGCCGGCCTGCGCCCGGGCGGCGGGGTGGGCCCGGCGGAACTGGGCCACGACCAGCGCGGCGCTGGCCGCCACGGCGGCGTCGAGGACCTGCTCGGCCGACTCGGTGGAAGGGCTGGGCCGCGGGCCGGTGATGGGCCGGGGCCGCAGCTCGTCCGGGTCGCCGACGATGTCGTACCCGGCGGCGGTCAGCCCGCTTATCAGCGTCTCGGCCTGCTCGGCGGCCCAGGCGTCACGGTCGGCGGGCAGCACCAGGCGGCCCTGCCGGGGCCGGGAGGCCAGCGCCCGGTGGGCGACGGTCTCCTTGACCGCCTGCATGTAGTACCAGCCGGGCACCTCCTCGGGCAGGGCCTCGTTGAGGTGGCGCAGGAACTCGATCTCGGGCATGCCGAGCGAGGAATTGGACCGGGCCTTGGCCAGGTCGACCCCGCCGGGGTCGATGCCGAGGACCCCGGCGAACCGCTCCCAGAGCAGCCCGTCGTCCGCCCCGCGCTGCGGCATGGTGATCACGTGCACCCGCTCGGGCGGCACGTGGGCGGCCCACCGGGCCAGCAGGGCCACGCTGTCGTGCACCTTCCAGAACCAGTACTGATCCCGGTCCTGCGCCCGCGACTCGACGTCGATCACGTCGGCCAGCCAGTCCTCCCAGGCACGGGTGTTGCGGTGCTTGATGGTCTCCTGCCACTCGGCGGGCAGCAGCGAGCCCATGTCCCTGACGGTGAGCACGACGTGCACCTCGGCGGGCTCCAGGGAGCGCACCGCCCGCTCGGCCTGGGCCGGGTCAGCGGCCGAGAACAGCTCGTGCGAGATGACCGCCAGCCGGCTGGCCTTGGCCTCGGTGGCCAGGATGTCCCACTCGCCGGTCCACGGCGTGGCCGGGTCCGAGGCCAGCTTCTCGATGCCGCGCAGGTCCTGGCTGGCCCGGTAGTGGTCCTGGGGGTGGTGTCCGGGCAGGGCCAGGCCGCGCGCGGCCAGCTCGCCGCGATTGCCCCACATGACCTGCTGGAGGAAGGTCGTGCCCGTCTTGGGCTCGCCAATATGGACGAACACCCGCGTCGGCGTGCTCGGATCTTCGGGCTGAGCTTCGGCAGGTTCAGCGCGGGACTCAGCGCTGACGGCGTGCACGGCCATCCGGGCACCTCGCGGGACTAGAGCGGATCGTCGGGTCTGGCCCCTTCTGGCCGTGTCGACCAGGTGCGGGGGCGTATGCAACTACCAGTAATGCCGAACAATCTATGACTTACGCGGCTGTAAGCGAGCGTCGGTCTACTAGTCTGCTCCCGTACAAGATACAGAGAGCTTGCGGTTGAAAGACCTGTCTACGGACCCTTGGTACTCTTCAGTACCATAGGCGCCGCGGCAGTTGTCGATCTTGTCACGGCGTGCCCCCCGGCGCCCCCCGCGCACCCCGGAATGATGGAAGGCGACCTCTGCGTATGCACGAGCCCTTCTCCCTGCTGCTTTCGGTCTACGAGGGCGACCGCCCGGATTACCTGCGCCGCGCATTCCGCAGCGCGGTCGACGACCAGACGGTGCCCCCGGACCAGGTGGTGATAGTCCGGGACGGGCCGGTACGCGAGGAGCTGGCCGCCTGCCTGGAGGAGCTGACCCAGGGCAGTCCGGTGCCGGTGACCTTCGTGCCCCTGGAGCACAACGGAGGCCTCGGGCCCGCGCTGGACGCGGGGCTGGCGGCCAGCCAGTACGACGTGGTGGCCCGGATGGACGCCGACGACGTGGCCATGCCGCAGCGCTTCGCGGTGCAGATCCCGCTGATCGCCGAGGCGGACATCGTCGGGTCGGGCCTGCTGGAGTTCGTGGGGGACACCGACAACATCGTCGGCCAGCGGGTACCGCCCACCGACCCGGCCCAGATCCTGGCCTACGCCCGGATGCACGACCCGTTCAACCACCCGACCGTGGTCTACCGGCGCAGCGCCGTGCTGGCCGCGGGCGGCTACGGCGACCTGCCGCTGATGGAGGACTACGCGCTGTTCGCGCGGATGCTGGCGGGCGGCGCCCGCGCGGTGAACGTGGCCGAGCCGCTGGTCTGGTACCGGGTCGGCGCGACGGCCTTCAAGCGTCGCGGCGGCCAGGCCCTGCTGCGTTCTGAGCTGCGCCTGCAGACCGAGTTCCGGCGGCTGGGATTCACCACCACGGCCCAGTTTGTGAGAAATGTCTTGATCCGGGGCGGTTACCGGCTCGTTCCGTGGTGGCTGCGCCGCGCGGTGTACCGGCCGGTCGTCGCTCGGTACACGGCCCACCAGGATCCCAAACAAAGGGTGCCCGTGCCACCCGGGCCTGACGGGCCGGGCAGCGCACCCGGATCGGCCGCGCCGCGACCTGATTACGGGGAGATGCCGGCCCAGCCTGCTCAGCCCGGCTTGCTCGGGCCCGGGCCGAAGCCGCGGGTGAAGTCGTGAACGCCGACCTGGTGATCGTCGGCTCCGGGTTCTTCGGGCTGACCATCGCCGAGCGCTGCGCCAATGACCTGGGCCTGCGCGTGCTGATCCTGGAGCGCCGCGCGCACATCGGCGGGAACGCCTACAGCGAGCCCGAGCCGCAGACCGGCATCGAGATCCACCGCTACGGCGCGCACCTGTTTCACACCTCGAACGCCAAGGTCTGGGAGTACGTCAACCGGTTCACCGCCTTCACCGGCTACCAGCACCGGGTGTTCTCGATCTACAAGAGCCGGGTCTACCCGCTGCCGATCAACCTGGGCACGATCTGCGAGTACTTCGGCGCGGCGATGTCCCCGGACGAGGCGCGGGCGCTGATCGCCGAGCAGGCCGCGGAGGTGACCGCGGGCAGCGCGGCCAACCTCGAGCAGAAGGCGGTGTCGCTGATCGGGCGGCCGCTCTACGAGGCGTTCATCCGCGGCTACACGGCCAAGCAGTGGCAGACCGACCCGGCCGACCTGCCCGCCGAGATCATCACCCGGCTGCCGGTGCGCTACACGTTCAACAACCGGTACTTCAGCGACACCTACGAAGGGCTCCCGGTCGACGGCTACACGGCCTGGCTGGAGCGCATGATCGACCATCCCAACATCGAGGTCCGGCTGGACACCGATTTCCTGGCGATGCGCTCGGATTTCCAGGGGCAGGTGCCGGTGATGTATACCGGGCCGCTGGATGAGTATTTCGCCTATGCCGCGGGAGAACTGGGCTGGCGCACGCTCGACTTTGAGCTTGAGGTGCTCGGCACCGGCGACTTCCAGGGCACGCCGGTCATGAACTACGCCGACGCCGATGTTCCGTTCACCCGCATTCACGAGTTCCGCCATTTCCACCCTGAGCGTGACTGGTATCCGAAGGACAAGACAGTGATCATGCGAGAATTCTCGCGTTTCGCCAGTCGCGGTGACGAGCCTTACTACCCGATCAATACAGCGCAGGATCGGGAGCGGCTGCTGCGTTACCGCGAGATGGCCGACGCCGAGCCCGGCGTGCTGTTCGGCGGCCGGCTGGGCACCTACAAGTACCTGGACATGCACATGGCCATCGGCTCGGCGCTGAGCACGTTCGAGAACAAGATCCGGCCGCATTTCACGGTCGGCGCGCCGCTGCACGGGGGCCGGGGAAGTGGCGCAGATGACTGAGGCCGAGTTCGCGGCCCCGCCGCCTGCTCCCAGTGAGGCCAAGGTGCGGCGGGTCGTGCAGCGGGTCGTTTTTCCCACCGATGACCTGGACGTCGTGCCGCTGTACGCCGAGACCCGGATGGACCGCGGCGCCACCGAACTGACGGCCGACATGCTGACCAGTTCGCTGGGCAAGAGCAAGGCGCGGCTGACCAGCTCGGCCACCACCGCCAACGCCGTGGTGGGCGAGGCCCAGGACACGATCCGGTTCGGGGTGGCCGCGCCCGGCCACCCGGCCGAGGAGATCCGGCCGCGCCGCAGCGCGGCCGTCGCCAGCGGCCGCCGGGTCTCCTTCGCCACCTACTTCAACGCGTTCCCGGCCAGCTACTGGCGCCGGTGGACCAAGGTCGAATCGGTCTCGCTGCGCATCAGGCTGGCCGGGCAGGCCACGATCATGATCTACCGGTCGGCGGCCAAGGGCCACAGCCACCCGGTCGAGACCATCCAGGTGCACACCGACGAGCCGGAGACCATCGAGCGCACGCTGACGCTGACGCCGTTCATCGACGGCGGCTGGTACTGGTTCGACATCGTGGCCGGGCCGAGCGGCACCACGCTGATCGAGGCCGAGTGGGCCGTGCAGGCGCCGCCGACCCCGCCGGGGACGGTCAGCATGGCGATCACCATCGTGGGCGCACCCGACTATCTGTTCAACCAGCTCCGCGCGATCGGCGAGGCCCCCGAGGTGCTCGACATACTCGATACGGTCTACGTGGCCGACCAGGGCCCGAAGAAGATCAGGAACCACCCGGACTTCGCCGACGCGACCAAGAAGCTCGGCGACCGGCTCAAGGTCATCGAGCAGGGCAACCTGGGCGGCTCCGGCGGCTTCTCCCGCGGCATGGACGAGACGCTCCGGGCTGGCCAGAGCGAGTACGTCCTGATCATGGACGACGACATCATGCCGGAGACCGAGGGCGTGCTCCGGGCGGCCGCGTTCGCCGACCTCACCCATAAGCCGACGATCGTCGGCGCGCACATGTTCAGCATGTACGACCCGTCGGTGCTGCACGCATTCGCGGAGGTCGTCGGGCCCCGCAAGTGGTGGTGGGGCGCCGCGCCCAACACCAAGGCCCGGCACGACTTCGGCCGCCGGAACCTGCGCAACACCCCGTGGCTGCACCGCCGGGCTGACTCGGACTACAACGGCTGGTGGATGTGCATGGTCCCGATGCACATCGTCCGCGAGATCGGCCTGGCCATCCCGGTGTTCATCAAGTGGGACGACGCTGAGTACGCGCTGCGGGCCCGCGCCGCCGGCTACCCGACGGTGTCCCTGCCCGGCGTCGCGGCCTGGCACGTGCCGTGGCTGGACAAGAACGACGCCCAGGACTGGCAGGCCTACTATCACCTGCGCAACCGCGTCGTGACCGCCCTGCTGCACTCGCCGCTCCGCGGCGGCGGCGCCCTGGTCTCCGAGAGCGCGGAACGGCAGCTCCAGAACCTGCTGTCCATGCAGTACTCGACGGCGGCGCTGCGGATGCTGGCCATCGAGGACGTCCTGAGGGGCCCCGACCACCTGCACCGCGACCTGCCGGTCAAGATGGCCCAGCTGCGCGAGCTGCGGATGCGGTACACCGACGCCCAGGCCGAGCGGGACGTGTACAGCTTCCCCCTGGCCCGGCGCAAGCCCGCCGAGTACGACCCGCCGACCAACAAGATCGGCCTGCTGACCCGGCTGATCGCCGGGGTGTCGCATCAGCTCCGGCCGGTGCGCCAGGGGGCGAGGAACCGGCCGCAGGTGATCCTGCCGCACATCGACTCGCCCTGGTACGTGCTGTCCAAGCTGGACAGCGCCGTGGTGTCGATGCCCGACGGCCAGAGCGCCTCCTGGTACCGGCGGGACCCGAAGCTGCTGCGCCAGCTCGGCTGGCGCAGCGCGGTGCTGCACTGGCGGCTGCGGCGGCAGTGGCCGAAGCTGGCCGCCCAGTACCGCGCGGCCTCGGCCGGGTTTACCTCGCCCGAGCAGTGGCGCGAGACGTTCGCGCGGTCGGCCGGCGACCCGCCGGGCGGCCAGTGAGCTCCGTGGGCGGACGGTGACCTCGATGTCAGCACGGCCGGGCGGCAAGACGTCGCCCGCCCCGGTGGCCCCGCCCGACTCGGAGGGCCCGGCGGCGCCGGACGTTCCGGCGGCGCGGAACGCGGGCGCTCGGCCGGGCGCGGCCGGGGGCTGGACCGCGGCCGCGTCCCGCTACCTGCCCGTCGGACTGGCCGCCGCGGCCATGCTGGTGCTGGGCCTGTGGGGCCTGAAGCGCCAGTCGGCCATGGGCAACGACGAGGTGGCCACCCGCTGGGCCGCGCTGCTGCCGCTGCACGAGCTGTTCCACCTGCTCAACAACGTGGACGCGGTGCACGGCCTGTACTACCTGCTGATGCACGCCTGGATGGTGGTGGGCACCAGCCCGACCGTCATGCGGATCCCGTCGGTGATCAGCATGACCGTGGCCGTGGCGCTGACCGTGATCCTGGGCCGGCGGCTGACCGGCTCGGGCTGGGCCGGGCTGTTCGCCGGCCTGATCATGGCGCTGACGCCGACGATCACCTACTACGCCCAGACCGCTCGGTCCTACGCGCTGGTCGTGGCCTGCGTGCTGGGCGCCACGCTGGTGCTGCTGCACGCGCTGGGCGCCGAGGCCGCGGGTGCCCCCAGGGGCCGCGTGGCCCGCTGGTGGCTGGGCTACGGCGCGCTGGTGCTGGTGGCCGGCTACCTCAACGAGCTGGCGCTGCTGATGCTGACGGCGCACCTGGTCACGGTGCTGCTGGCCCGGTACGGCCGGGCGGCGCTGCGGCACTGGGCGGTGGCCGGGATCACGGCGGCGGTGCTGGTCGCGCCGCTCGCGGTGGTCAGCGCCAGGGAGGACAAGGCGGTCAACTGGATCCCCCGGCCGGGGCCGGGGGCGATCCGGGTGCTGTTCCACGACTACTTCGGGGCCACCACCGGGATCGCGGTGCTGCTGTTCCTGTGCGCGGTCGCGGCCCTGCTGCCGCCGCGGGAGAGCTGGCGGGCCGCCTCGGCCTCGGGCTCGGGCGCGAGCCCGGTTCGGCCTCGGGTTCTGGCTCGGCCCGGTTCGCGGGGGCCTGGTGGAACCAGGGCGGGGTGTCGCTGCCCTCGGTCGCCGGGCCGCTGGTGGTGCTCCCGGCCTTCCTGCTGATCGTGGAGTCGCTGATCGCGCGCCCGCTCTACGTTGACCGGTACGTGCTCTACGGCGAGGCCGCGGCCGCGCTGCTGGCCGGGGCCGGGCTGTACCGGATCGGGAAGTGGCTGACGAGCACCTCGCTAGGGCGCTCCGCCGCCGGGCGCAAGGCGCTC
This sequence comes from uncultured Actinomycetota bacterium, assembly GCA_963822485.1. Taxonomy (GTDB): domain Bacteria; phylum Actinomycetota; class Actinomycetes; order Streptosporangiales; family Streptosporangiaceae; genus DASUBV01. The sequence continues at coordinate 184,993 of CAWGHW010000036.1, read as the reverse complement.
ATCTGGGTGCCCGGCGTCGTCGTCTGCGTGGCCGCGCTGGTGCTCCAGATCGGGCCGCAGCAGCGGGTCCGGACGCCGGGCAGCCGGTTGTTCAACTTCGGCGCCCCGTCGCAGTTCATCGCGACGCACGCGCGGAGCGGTGACGGCGTGCTGTTCTTCGGCCCGTTCTTCCGCAAGGCGCGGCTGGGCTACCCGGCCGACTACCGCGACTTGCGTGACTTCGGGATGGCCGAGTCGCCGGTGGCCGCTGGCACCTTCCAGGGCACCGACCAGCCCGCCGGCGCGGTAGCCTCGCTCCTGCCGACGTATCACCGCATCTGGGTCGTCGGCAACGCCCCGTCGGCCAGCCTGGCCGCCCCGGCGCTGCGGCAGGAGAGCACGGCGCTGCTCGACCATTTCACCCTGGTCACCAGGCGGCAGTGGAAGGGCATCTCGCTCACCCTCTGGGTCCGCCGCTAAGCTCCCTTCCACGTTCACGACTTCGGTAGCCGTCATCACGATCATGCTCGGCCCCGCTTCGGCCAGCCGCATTGGGGCCTTACGGCCAGCCCGGAACTGCTTAGCCTTTCCGGCTGATCGTCAGGCTCAGGTTGTCGGCGAAGCCGTCGATGTAGCCCGGCCTGGTCCGCACCATGCGCAGGCTGACCACCGCCTGCGACGTGCGCCGGGGCACCAGCCCGGTCCTGGTCCGGCGCTCCAGCCCGGACACGCCCCGGCGCTGCCGCTCGGTCACCGGCCCGATCGTCGCGTGGCCGAGGACCTGGCCGTGGACCGACTTCCAGGTGATGGTCAGCGTGGCGTAGTCGCCCCGGGTGCCCTCGCCGCCGAGAAAGCCCGACAGCGTGAACGCGGCGTGGCCGCCGCGGATCAGGCTGAGGTATGCCCCGATCTTGACCGCCTGGGTGGCCCCGGAGGTCCGGCCGCGCGGGCCGCCCGCGAAGAAGTTGTGACCGCGGTGGCCGGGACCCGGCGAGTGCGGGCCGGGGAAGCCGCGGGTGCCATAGGCCACCGCCGTGAACGAGGTGCCCCGGACCGGCGTCCAGTGCTTCACCGGCACCGGGCCGCCCCGTGAGTTAGGCCGGGCCTTCTCCGCGCCGTGGTCCTTGATCAGGTTGACGGGCGCCGCCGCCGCCGCGGACCGGGCCGGGCGCGCGGGCGCCGCCTGCGCGGCCACCGGGGGTAGCACCGCCGCGCCGGCTGTCGCCGTCACGATTGCGGCGACGGACCACAGCGCCCTGCGCTCCATGGTGCCTCCTTGCTCGTCCATCCGGACTATCGCCAATCCGGCATAGATGACGAATCGGGACGGCCCATAGTTCCGGGGTTGATACCCAGGGATACACGGGGTGGAGTTAACCGCAGCAGAAAAGGTGGTGCCAGCTGGATGGTCCCGCCAATATTCGAGATCTAACGTGTCCCGCATGGACCAGCTTGCCCGCGAGGACATCGCCGCCGCGGCGGCAGTACAGAAGGAACTGGGCCGCGAGTACGACCGCGCGCTCGCCGAGGGCCTGATCGAGCGCATTGGCGACGAGATCGACAAGCGGGTGGACGCGCGGCTGGCCGGGTTCCGTGCCCGGCCCAGGCCCGCGCCACGGCGGGACAGCCAGGAGCTGGTCCCCGCGAGCCGCTCGTCCTGGCCCGGCATCATCCTCGCGCTGGGCTCGATGGGCATCGGCGCCGGGATCAGTGCCGGCACCATCGCGGCTAGTTCCACGATCGGGCCCAGCGGCATCTCCCATCCTGTGGGCCCCGCTCAGGTCGGGATCCTCCTCATCGTCTGGATCGTCATCGGCGTCATCAACGTGGCCTACGCCCGGCGCCGCTAGCGCCATCCCGCTACCCGCCGCTGGCCCCCCGGACCTGCCGGGGGCGCCGCGCCCTGGCCAGTGCGCTTAGCATCGAGCTAGAGACGGACTGCCCGGCGGGTCGATAGACGTGCGGGTTGATAGACGGGGAGCAATGCCCGACATACTCAGCCAGGGCCGCGACCACGAACCAGGCTCGCGGCGCTGGCGCACCCTCGCGGTGGTTGCCGTGCTCGTGGTGGCGGCCGCCGTGGTCGTCGGCCTGCGCCTGCCATCGACCGGCCACGCCCACCACCACCACCCCGCCGCCGCGGCGTCCCGGCCGCCATCCGGTAGCACCGTGGTCAGCCTGCCCAAGGAACCCGACGGGATCGCCGGGCCGACCCGGCCGTGGCCGGCCAGCGTCCGGCTGCCCGTCACCGGGTCGCAGCCCGCCTGGTACTGGCCGGCCACCGACCGCAAGCAGCGCGTGGGCGGCCTGCCCAGGGAGACTGTCGGCTACGCGTTCACCCGCGCCGTCGGCGGCTGGGCGATCCAGCCCGGGTCGGCGTCCGATCCGAGCTGCGCCAACTGCGCCGGCCGTCCGTTGCCCGTCTATTTCCTCGACGACCGGGCGTCCTCGGTCGCGGTGGTCGGCGTGGCCGACGCGGTGGCCCCGGCCGTCGCGCCGGGCCGGCTATGGCTGACCAGCTTCCCGCCCGGCGCCAGCCTGGACACCGCGGCCGGGACCGGGCAGGAGGTCAGCCTGTCCGGGGCCAGGATCGGCCCGCAGCTCAGGCTGCCGCCCGGTTACGTCATCGACCGGGCGACCAGCCGCGGCCTGCTGCTGGAGCCCGCGGCCATCGGGCGCGCGACCACCACCGACCGGCTGTGGAACCCGGCCGATCCGCGGGCCGGCCGCACCTTCCGCAACGTGATCGCCACTGGCCAGAACGTCATCGCCTGGGCCCCGCCCTGCGCCACCGTGTGCCGGGCCCGGGTGCTGAACCTGGCCACCGGCCGGACCACGGTGGTCACCGTGCCGCGCGGCAGCACCGCGGCCAGCGGCTCGTTCAGTCCCGACGGCCGGCTACTCGCGCTCCAGGTCAGCTACAGCACCGGCAGCGCCGGGGGCTCGCTGGCCATGCAGCTGGAAGTGGCCTCCGTGGCCAGCGGCCACCTGACCGCCGTGCGGGGCACCTGGGCCAGCAGCGACGCGCTGGTCAGCTTCGGCTGGCCCGCCGGCAGCGACAGCCTGGTCGCCGAGCTGGGCTTCACGACCAAGGTGCAGCTCACCGCCTGGCGGCCGGACGACACCAGGCTGGCCGTCGTGTCTCTCGGCCGCCGCGAGGCCGTCACCGCGATCGTGACCGGCTAGCCCCTGGCTAAGCCGGTTTCCTGGCCTCGATCAGGAACCGCCGGGCGTGGGACACGAACGGCCCCGCGGCCTGGATCTGCTCGTGCAGCCGGGCCAGCGGCTCGCGGTAGGCCGCCACCGTGAAGCCGGGCACCGTCCACAGCACCTTGCGCAGGAAGTAGACCACCGCCGCGACGTCGTTGAACTCCACCCGCAGTTCCGCCTCGCGCAGGTCGTTGACGACCAGGCCGGCTGCCTCGGCCTGCCCCGCCGCCCACTGCGTGCTTTGTCCCGGCCGGACCGGCTGCGGTCCCAACATGTACTCGGTCAGCTCGCGGTTGGTCCCCGCGCCGATCTGCTGGGACAGGTAGCTGCCGCCCGGCCGCAGCACCCGCGCGATCTCCGGCCACACCGTGAGCACCGGGTGCCTGCTGACGACCAGGTCGAAGGACTCGTCGCCGAACGGCAGGTCCGCGTCGTCCGCGACCTCGGCCACCGTCCCGCCCAGCGGGGCCAGCCGGCGCCGCGCCAGCGCCACGTTCGGCGGCCAGGACTCCGTCGCGGCCAGCACCGGCGGCGGCTTCGGGATGCTGGCCAGCACCTCGCCCCCGCCGGTCTGGATGTCCAGCGCTGCCGCCGCGTCGGCCATCCGGGCCCCGATCAGGCCGGGCGTAGCCCCACGGCGGCCGCTCCTCGGTGGCCCGGCCCTCGAACCAGGAGAAGTCCCAGCCCTCGACCGGGACCGACTCGCCCTCGGCCAGCAGCTCTTCGAACGTCGGCATGGGGCCAGTGTCCCATTGTCCGTATTAGCCCAGTTGTCTGGGTTGACTCTGTACTGGGGTACGGCTGCTACGTTGCCAGCATGGCTGGCCTGACCATCGGAAAGTTCGCCGCCGCCCATGGTGTCGGCGTCGAGACCGTGCGGTTCTATCAGCGCCGCGGCCTGCTGCCGCGGCCCGAGCGACGAGCGGGCGGCGGCTACCGCGAGTACACCGAGGCCGATCAGGGGCGGCTGGCCTTCATCCGCCGCGCCCGGCGGCTCGGCTTCACGCTCGAGGAGATCGCGGACCTGCTCGGGCCGGCCGAGGCCCGCTCGACCGAGGACATCGCCGCCGCCGCCGAGGCCAAGCTCGCCGCCGTTGACGACCAGGTCCGCGAGCTCATGCGGCTGCGCTGCCGGCTGCGCCGGCTGGTCCAGGTGTGCGAGCACGGCAGCGGCGACGACTGCGTCGCGCTCCATCTGGGCGAGGACCCGCCGGAGGACCGCGCGCGGCCCGTCCAGCCCGCCGTACTCTCAGGGAAATCGAGGTAACAACGGCCGATGAGCACCCTCAAGTCCGTCACCGACGAGCGATTCGAGGCCGAGGTACTGGCCAGCCAGCGGCCGGTCATCGTGGAGGCGTGGGCCCAGTGGTGCGGCCCCTGCCGCCAGGTCAGCCCGATCCTCGAGGCCATCGCCGCCGAGCACGCCGACCAGGTCGACGTGGTCGCGCTCAACGTGGATGAGAACCCCGAGACCGCGCGGCGCTACGGGATCCTGCACATCCCCACCGTGAGCCTGTTCTCCGGCGGCGAGGTGGTCCGCCAGGTGATCGGGGTCCGGTCCAAGTCCGCGCTGCTGCGGGAGTTCGCCGACTTCCTCTGACCGGGTCGGGCCCGGCCGGGAACCGGGCTGGCGGGCGCCGGGCTGGCGCGGCGCCGGGCCGGCGGGAGCTAGCCCGCGTCGCTGAGCCGCTTCCACTCGACCTGGGCCTCGGCCGACCACCGCTCGTGCAGGTCGGCGAACAGCCGCGCCGCGGTCAGCCCGCTCCACCGGTCCGGCAGCAGCTCGCGGGGGAGCGCCGGGTCGATGGCCGGGAACCGGCGCCAGGCGTGCACCAGCTCGATCTGCCGGGCCAGCACATCGTCGCGGCTCCGGCCGCCGAACTCCTCGATGAACTGCTCGTAGTGCTCCTCGATGGCGGCCAGGTCCCAGGCCTGGCTGACCATCACCCGCACGTCCACCAGCCCGGGCCGGGTACCCACGAACAGGTGCGCGTCACCGGCCACGCCCGCCGCGTCCAGCACCCGGGTCACCTCGGCCTCCCGCTCCGGGTGGGTGCTGATCCACAGTCCGGGCCCCAGCGAGCCGAAGCCCGCCCAGTTCAGCCGGCTGCGCAGGATGTGCCGGGTCCGGCGGTCGCCGTCCGGCACCCGGACCGCCACCAGCAGCCAGCGGCCGTCCCAGTTCTCGGCCGGCCCGGTGAACGAGTAGATCCGCTCGGCCCCCTCGGTCAGCATGACCTGGGCCGCGCCGGTCAGGTGCCACCGGGTCCGGCGGCCCACCCGCTCGGCCTCCAGCCAGCCCGCGGCCGCCGTCCGCATCAGGGCCTGCCGGGTCGCCTTCTCCTCGATGCCCAGGCGCGCGAAGGCCGTGATCACCGCCGAGGTCCAGGCCGTGCCGTCGCCGGGCAGGACGAACTCGCCGAGCAGGGTCAGCAGCATGCCCCGCGCGCTGGTCGCGCCGGCCGCGTGCTGCCGGGACAGCGCAGGCTGTGACGGCATACCCCATTCTCGCTCATGGGCACCTGACGCGCTCGCCCGCCACATAAGTCCTTAACAGAGCTAATGGTATTGTTAGTTCAGCTAACCGCTGACGATGGGATGCCGTGCCCCACATCACCGCTACCGCCGCGCGCCTGAACTTCCAGCCCCGGCAGATGGTCTCGTCCCTGCACCAGCGCAACTACCGGCTCTTCTTCTTCGGCCAGCTCGTCTCGGTGGCCGGCACGTGGATGCAGACCGTGGCCCAGTCCTTCCTGGTCCTCGGCCTGACCCACAGCGGCACCCAGCTCGGGCTGACCACCGCGGTCCGGTTCCTGCCCATGTTCCTGTTCGGCCCGCTGGGCGGGGTGATCGCGGACCGGATGGACAAGCGGCGGGTGATGTACATCACCCAGACCCTGTCCGGGCTGCTGGCCGGGGTCTGCGCGGTGCTGATCGCCACCCACGTCATCGAGCTGTGGATGGTCTACGTGCTGGCCCTGGCCCTGGGCGGGGTCAACGTGTTCGACAACCCGGCCCGGCAGAGCTTCATCTCCGAGATGGTCACCGCGCGGGACCTGCCCAACGCCGTCACCCTCAACTCGGTCTCCATGAACATGGCCCGGGTGCTCGGCGCCGCGGCCGGCGGGGTCATCGCCGCCGCCCTCGGCCTGGCCCTGTGCTATGCCTGCAACGCGCTGTCGTTCGGCGCTGTGCTGCTGTCCCTGGTGCTGATGCGCCGGTCGGAGCTGTTCCCGGCCCGGCGGCTGGCCCGGCGCAAGCGCCAGGTCCGGGAGGGCCTGCGCTACGTCCGGTCCACCCCCGAGCTGCTCATCCCGCTGCTCATGATCGCCGTGGTCGGCACGCTGGCCTGGGAGTTCCAGGTGACGCTGCCGCTGATGGCCAGCAAGGTGTTCCACGGCGGCGCCGCCACCTACGGCCTGATGGCCTCGCTGATGGGCGTCGGCGCCGTGGTCGGCGGGCTCATCTCGGCCGCCCGGCCCCGGCCGCGCACCCGCGCCCTGTGCCTGGCGGCCATCGGCTGGGGCCTGGCCATCCTGGCCGCCTCGGCCGCGCCCAGCCTGCCCCTGGAGCTGGCCGCCATGCTGTTCGTCGGCTACGGCAGCATCACGTTCAACTCGCTGGCCAAGACCACCCTGCAACTGGCCGCCGAGCCGTCCATGCGCGGCCGGGTGATGGCCCTGTGGGCGCTGGCCTGGCTGGGCTCCACCCCCATCGGCGGCCCGATCGTGGGCTGGATCGGCCAGGCCGTCGGGCCCCGCTGGGCCCTGGTGGCCGGCGGCCTGCCCACTCTGGTCTGCGGCATCGCCGCCCTGCCCGCCCTCAGCCGAGTCGACCGCCGCCCCGCTCACCCCGCCGACACCGGCGCCCCATCTGCCCCACCCGACTCACCCGTCGCGGCCGACTCCGATCCAGCGGCCCAGCCCTCTGCCGCCCCCGGGTGACCTTCATGATCCCGTAGTGCTAGCGGGCTCAGGCGACGCAAACGCTACGGGATCATGCCCTAACCAGACCGGGCGATAGGCTTGGCGGCGTGGCTCGGGCACTCATTCTTGGCGGGACCGGGATGATCGGGCGGGCCATCGGCGGTCGGCTGCTGGCCAGCGGCTGGGACGTTGACCTGGCCGGGCGGGACCGGGGCAAGATGCCCGCCGGACTGGCGACCGCCGGGGCCAGCTTCGTGCCCGCCGACCGGCACGACGACGCCCAGCTCCGCGCCGCCGTCGGCACCGGGGCCGACCTCATCGTGGACTGCGTCTGCTACACCGCTGCCGACGCCACCCGGCTGCTGCCGCTGCTGCGCGACGCCGGATCCGCCGTGATGATCTCGTCCAAGGCCGTCTACGCCGACGCCGCCGGCAACCACGTCAACTCCGACACCCCGCCGCACTTCGACGGCCCGGTCCGCGAGAGCCAGGTCACCGTCCCGCCGTCCGACACCGACTACCAGACCCGCGAGGGCTACGGCGCCAACAAGGTCGCCGCCGAGCATGTGCTGCTGGACAGCGGCCTGCCCGTCACCGTGCTACGGCCCTCCAAGGTGCATGGCCCGGCCTCGCCCCGGCCGCGCGAGTGGATGTTCGTCAAGCGGGTCCTCGACGGCCGCCCGGCTGTGCTCCTGGCCCACCACGGCGCCGGCGTTGACCACACCACGGCCGCGGCCAACATCGCCGCGCTGGTCGAGACCGTCGCCGCGGTGCCCGGCCGCCGGATACTCAACAGCGCCGACCCGGACGCGCCCAGCGCCCTGGAGATCAGCCGGGCCATCGCCGCCCATCTCGGACACGCCTGGGACGAGGTGCTGCTGGACGACGACGCCGACCCGGCCCTCGGCGCCCACCTCTGGGACGCGGCCTACCCGATCGTGCTCGACATGACCGCCGCCGCCGAGCTGGGCTACACCCCGGCCGGGGACTACGCGGCCACCGTGGCCGAGGCGGTCGACTGGCTGGTCAGCGCGGCCCGCGGCGGTGAAGGCGCGGCCCGGCTGCCCGGCCCAGACGACCCGTTCTTCGCGCCGCTGCTCGACTATGCCGCCGAAGACCGCTACCTGGCTACGCGGCCTCCGGCGGGCGACTGAGCCCCGGACCGGGGCCGGTAGGCTCGCTAGGGCGCGCCGCCGGGCGCCGATGAGACTCACCGGGAAGGGCATAAACGGGGTGCTGATGCTGGACGGGACGGACGGGCAGCTGCGGGTCCTGCTGCTGGAGAACATTCACCCCGACGCCGCCGCACGGCTGGGCAAGGACGGCTACCACGTCGAGACCGCCTCGCGGGCGCTGGCCGAGGACGAGCTGATCGAGGCCATCGGCGGCGTGCAGCTGCTGGGCATCCGGTCCGGCACGCACGTCACCGAGCGCGTGCTGGCCGCCGCGCCCGGCCTGCTCGCCATCGGCGCGTTCTGCATCGGCGTGAACCAGATCGACCTGCCGGCCGCCTCCCGGCGGGGGATCGCCGTGTTCAACGCCCCGTTCTCCAACACCCGCAGCGTGGTCGAGCTGGCGCTGGCCGAGATCATCGCCATGACCCGGCGGCTCACCGACAAGAACGCGCAGATGCACGCCGGCGTCTGGGACAAGTCAGCGGCCGGCAGCCACGAGGTGCGCGGGCGGCGGCTGGGCATCGTCGGGTACGGCAACATCGGCGGCCAGCTCTCGGTCCTGGCCGAGGCGCTGGGCATGACCGTGTTCTTCTACGACACCGCCGACAAGCTGGCCCTGGGCAACGCCCGCCGCTGCGGCACGCTGGAGGAACTGCTCGAGCTGTCCGACGTGGTGACCCTGCACGTGGACGGCCGGCCCGGCAACAGCGGCCTGTTCGGCGAGGCCGAGTTCGCGGCCATGCGCCCCGGCAGCCTGTTCCTCAACCTCTCCCGCGGCTTCGTGGTCGACCACGCCGCGCTGCGCGCCAACATCGAGTCGGGGAAGCTGGCCGGGGCGGCGGTGGACGTGTTCCCCGCCGAGCCGCGCGCCCGCGGCGAGGAGTTCGCCTCGCGAGCTGCGCGGCCTGCCCAACGTCATCCTGACCCCGCACGTGGGCGGCTCCACCGAGGAGGCTCAGCAGGACATCGGCGAGTTCGTGGCCGGCAAGCTGCACGACTACATCAGCTGCGGCGCCACGGCGCTGAGCGTCAACCTGCCCGGCGTGGCGCTGCCGCACACGCCGGGCACGCACCGCCTGCTGCACCTGCACCGCAACATCCCCGGCGTGCTGGCCACCATCAACCAGGTGCTGGCCGAGCACAGCGTCAACATCGAGGGCCAGCTCCTGGGCACCCGCGACGAGCTGGGCTACGTGCTCACCGACGTGGGCACCGAGTACACCGACGGCATGCTGGCCAGCCTGCGCGACCTGGACGTCACCATCCGGCTGCGCACCACGCGCCCGGCCTAGCCGCGCCCGGTCTAGCCCGCGCCTGGCTGGCCGGGCCGGCTCAGCGCGGAACCGGCGCGATCTGCAGGTCGTCCACCTCGCCGGCCAGCAACTGCCGGCCCTCGGCCGCGATGCCGTCGTCGGTGACGATGGTGTCGGCGGCCGACAGCGGCCCCAGGATGTGCAGCCCGACCGTGCGCCACTTCGTGTGATCGGCCAGCACGACCAGCCGCCGGGCGTGGGCGATGAACGTCCGGTTGGTCTCCGCCTCGGACACATTCGGGGTGGTGAAGCCGGCCACCGGGTCCATGCCGTGCACGCCCAGGAACAGCACGTCCACGTACATGGACCGGAGCGTGGCGTCCGCGGTCGGCCCGACCAGCGCGTCGGACGGCGTCCGCTCGTCTCCACCGGTCAGGATGACGTGCGACCGGCCGTCACCCGCCCGCTGGAGCTCGGTCCATACCTTCATCGAGTTGGTGACCACCGTGACCCCGGCCACCTGGGCCAGCTGGCGGGCCAGCATGCAGGTGGTGGTGCCGGCCGACAGGCCGATGGCCGAGCCCGGCTTGACCATCGACGCGGCCAGGCCCGCGATGGCCGCCTTCTCGGCCTGCTGGCACAGGGCCTTCTTGTCGAAGCCCGGCTCCTCGACGCCGCGCTGGGCCAGCACGGCGCCGCCGTGCACCCGCTCCAGCAGCCCTTCGCGCTCCAGGCCGGCCAGGTCCCGGCGGATGGTCATCTCCGAGACCGACAGCTGCTCGGCCAGCCCGGAGATGAGCGCCGAGCCGGTGCGCTCCAACTCGTCCAGGATGCACTGCCGCCGCAGCACTGCCAGCATGCTGGGATCGTACCCCGGCTGGTCGCGGGCGGGGTCGACGCGAGGCCGCGGTGGCGGCGGCCATGCGCCGGGAATGGCCGCCGCCACCGCGCCCGCATGGCCTACGCGGCCAGGGTGATCCGGTCGATCTCGGTGCCGTCCTCGGCCAGCCCGCGCACGGTCAGCGTCGAGGCCGCGCCTCGCCACGCGCCGGGCCTTGAGTCCATCACCAGCAGCGAGTAGCCGGTGTAGCGGACCTGGGACCAGGCCACGGTCTCGGTGACCTTGATACTGCTGACCTCGTTGACGAAGCTGCTGATCGCGGAGACGCTGCTGACGTGGCCCTCGTAGCTGCCGGGGCCGTGAACGCGTACAGGCTGTCCCGGCACCGCCGGCCGCGATGTAGGTGGTGCCCTGCTGCTTCGCGTTAATGCTCGATCCGATCGGCGCCTCGCCGGTGGGCGAGCCGCCGATGAGCGGGCTGGTCCGACCAGGCCGTCGGCAGGAGGGCCGGTCAGGAACTGCCCGGCGCGGTCACGAAGTCGATGAGCTCCTCGACCCGGCCCAGGAACGACGGCTCCAGGTCGGTGAAGGACCGCACCGAGCCGAGGATGCGCTGCCAGGCCGCGCCGGTGTTCACCGGCCAGCCGATCGCCGCCAGCACGCCCTCCTTCCAGGGCTGGCCGCGCGGGACCTCGGGCCAGCCGTCGGCCAGCCCGACCACGGACGGCTTGATCGCTGCCCACACGTCGATAAACGGGTGGCCCACGATCAGCACGTGCGGCGACGAGACCGCGCTGGCGATCCGGGTCTCCTTGGAGCCGGTCACCAGGTGGTCGACGAGCACGCCGAGCCGGCGGGCCGGGCCGGGGGAGAACTCGGCCACGATCGCGGGCAGGTCGTCGATGCCGCCCAGGTACTCCACGACCACGCCGACGTCCCGCAGGTCGTCGCCCCAGATCTTCTCGACCAGCTCGGCGTCGTGCCGGCCCTCGACGTAGATCCGGCTGGCCTTGGCCACCTTGGCCCGGCTCTGCGGCGCGGCCACCGACCCCGAGGCCGTCCGCCGCGGGGCGCCGGCTCCTTCCGGGGCCGGCCGGGTCAGCCGGACCGGCCGGCCCTCCAGCAGGAACGTGCTCGTGAGCGGGAAGACGCGCCACTTGCCGTGCCGGTCCTCGAGCGTGACCGCGTCCTTCTCGCAGAACACCACGGCCCCGCAGAACTCGCCGGCGCTGTCCTCGATGACCAGGCCGCGCTCGGCCGCCACCCGCGGCAGCTCGGCCTGGCCGGGCCGCGGGCGCGGCACCGCGAGCACGTCGGAGCCGTACCGCATGCTGCGCGCTGATCCGGGATCGCGCCGTATCTCCGCCACGGCGATCAAGCATAAGGGCGCAAAACGCGCCGGCCCGTGACCGCGCGGAGCCGGCGCGCCGCTCCGGCCGCCCTGCGCTCAGCCGGCCGTGCGCTCAGCCGGCCGTGCGCTAGGGCGGGCCGTGCGCTAGGGCGGGCCGTGCGCTAGGGCGGGCCGTGCGCTCGGGCCGCCGTGCACTCGGGCCGCCTTGCGCTCTGGGCCGCCCGTGCGCTCAGCTGGCCAGGGTGGCGTCCAGGTTGATCTCGGGCACCCCGGCCAGCGCCCGGCTCACCGGGCAGCCCGCCTTGGCCGCCGCGGCGGCCTCCTGGAAGGCGGCGTCCGTGATGCCCGGCACCTGGCCCACGGTGACCAGGTCGATCTTGGTGATGGTCGGCGCGCCGTCCACGATGCGCAGCGTGACGGTGGCGTCGGTGCGGACCGAGTCGGGCGCGTTACCGCCCTGGGCCAGGATGTTGGACAGCGCCATCGAGAAGCAGGAGGCGTGCGCGGCGGCGATCAGCTGCTCGGGGTTGGCGCCGGGCCCGTCCTCGAACCGAGACTTGAACGAGTAGTCACCGCTGATGGTGTCCCCGGCGGTGAAGGTGCCGGCTCCTGTGGGCACATCGCCCTTCCACTCCGCGCTTCCCTTGGCCGGCATCGTTACCTCCTGGGGCTGTTGTTGACTGAGACGAACCGCACTCTACCGACTCACTCACCGACGCCCTCCGCGCAGGACCGCGCACAGGCGGGCGATCGCGGTGGTCAGCGAGTGCGCGGGCGGGGCGGCGAACCCGACGACCAGCGCGGGCGCGTGCCGGGCCCCGTCGGCCGCGTACTCGCCGAGGCCGCTGAGGGCCAGCCCGCGGGCCGCCCCGGCGGCGATGACCTCGTCTTCGGTGGCGCCCGGCGGCAGCTCGACCACCGCGTGCAGGCCGGCCGCCACGCCGGTCATCCGCGCGGCGGGCGCCTGCTGGCGCAGGGCGGCCGCCAGCTGCTCGCGGCGGCGGCGATAGGCCAGCCGGCAGCGGCGCACGTGCCGGTCGTAGCCTCCCGACGCGATCAGCTCGGCCAGGGTGAGCTGCTCGGTGACGCTGGCGTGCCGGTCGGCCAGCTCCCTGGCCGCGATGACGTCACCGATCAGGTGCCCGGGCAGCACCAGCCAGGCCAGCCGCAGGCCGGGAGCCAGCGTCTTGCTGGCGGTGCCGGCGTACACGACGCTCTCCGGCGCCAGCGCCTGCATGGCGCCGACGGCCTGCCGGTCATAGCGAAACTCGCCGTCGTAGTCGTCCTCGATCAGGGTGCCTCCGGTCGCGGCGGCCCAGGCCACGGCCTTCGTCCGGCGCTCCGGCGGCCAGCGGCACGCCGAGCGGGAACTGGTGCGCCGGGGTGAGCATCGCCCCGGCCGCTCCGGCCAGGTCCGGTGTCAGCGCGCCGCGCTCGTCCACCGGCAGCGGCCGGACGGCCAGCCCGTGCGCGGCGATGACCTGCCGGTGGTGCCGGTGCCCGTACTCCTCCACCGCCAGCGTGCCGTCGCCCGCGCGCCGCTCGGCCAGGACCTGGGTCAGCAGGGCCAGAGCCTGGGTGAAGCCGGAGCAGACCACGATCTGGTCGGCCGCGGCCCGCACGCCGCGCGCCCGCGCCAGGTAGCCGGCCAGCTCCTGGCGCAGCTCGGGCCGTCCGCGGGGGTCGGCGTAGCCCAGCGCCGCGGCGGGCGCCGCGGTTAGGGCGCGCCGCGCGGCCGCCAGCCACGCCGTGGTCGGGAACAGCGTCAGGTCGGGCACGCCGGGCATCAGGCTGTACCGGGGCGCGCCGGCCGCGTTCTCGCCAGCTCGCGGCGGGCCTGGACGGGACGGCGATCACCCGCTCGGCCACCCAGGTGCCGGAGCCGTGGCCGGCCACCAGCCAGCCCTCGGCGACGAGCTGGCCGTAGGCGTCGGCCACGGTGTTGCGCGCGAGGCCGAGATCGGCGGCCAGCGACCTGGTCGAGGGCAGCCGGGTGCCGGCGGACAGCCGCCCGGCCTGGATCGCGTCGCGCAGCGCGTCCTCCAGGCGGCGGCGCACCCGGGTGCCGCTGACGTCGATCTCCAGATGAAGATCAGTTCCCCAAGTGGCCCATGTTTCTCGCATCGCTCTGGACCTTATCAGTGGGCCTCTTGCTGCCTAGGCTCCTAGGTATGACGAACACAGACACCGCCGTCCAGACCGTTCAGATCCCGGTCCGCCTCGACTTCGACGCCCGCGCCGCCGATTTCTCGCGCGCGATGGGCCATCTCGATCGCGCTGCCACCAAGGAGCTTGACCGGGTTGGATTCGACCCGCGGCTGCGCGAGCTGGTGCGTATCAGGGCCTCCCAGATCAACGGCTGCGCGTACTGCATCGACATGCACACCAAGGACGCGCGGGCCATCGGCGAGACCGAGCAGCGCATCTTTGCGCTGCCGGCCTGGGCGGAGACGCCCTATTTCACGCTCCGTGAGCGCGCGGCCCTGGCGTTTACCGAGACCGTGACCCTGCTGGCCAACGATCATGTGCCGGCCAGCGCCTATGCCGCGGTAGCCACGGAATTCTCCGAGGACGAGGTGGCCGCGCTGCTGAGCCTCATCGTGACGATCAATGCCTGGAATACCATCGCGGTCGCCACGAGGGCCTGGGTTCCGGGGTCCTACCAGCCATAAGGCGAAGCGCAACGTGCACATAGCAAGCGCCTCCCGGGCTCCGCGCGGAGCCCGGGAGGCGCTTTTAATACCCGGAGAGAATCGCCGCTATCAGACGACGAGTTCGCTCTCAATGCGCTTGAGATTGTGCCGGGCGAGAGCCAGGTTGGCCTTGGCGCGATCGAGCACCAGATACAGGAACATGTTCTGGCCGCCGGCGGCTGACTTAAGCAGCCGGATAATGTGGTACTGCTTGGAAAGCGTAATGAGGATATCCTCGATGGAATCGTTCAGGCGAAGCGATTCCATGGTCCGCATCTTGGCCCGGATAACTTCCGTGTTCCCGGCCGCGGCGACCTCGAGATCGAGGTACTTGCCACCGCCGAGAGCGCCCAGGCTCATGCCGCTCTCCCAGTCGACGAGCGCTACGCCGAGGGCACCCTCGGTCGTCATGGCCTCCTTGAGCGCTGTCTCGATGTTCATTAACCTAAGCCCCTCCCGTTTGTCAATAAACCAGTAAGTCACGGTAGTCTTGGCCGCCGCAGGCCGCAACGAGAATGACGGAAAAACGTAGCACTTACGCATGGTAGTAACCTCGCTACCTACCGTCCACTGAGCGATCATTCAGGCGTGCGTAGGGCCGGTGATTCTGCCCGACCGGCACGTTGAGTCAATGGGGTTGCGGTAGTCTCAGAGACCTAGGTATTCGCGGTTAATATCCGCGGGGTATCCGCTGCGTATCGGCGGGGGGAGCATTGTGTCTGGTCTTTCTGAGTCGCTGCACCGGATCCTGGAGATTGACGGTGCCCGCACGGTGGCTCTCGTGGACGTCGGCACCGGCATGATCGTGGACTCGGCCGGCGAGGAGCCGGCCGGGCTGACCGCGGCCGCCGCCAGCCTGGCTGACGAGGCCCGGCTGGCCAGCGGCGCGCTGGGTGCCGAGCGCTCCGGCGGTGACCTCGAGGAGATGCTGGTCGTCACGCCCGAGCGCGTGCACCTGCTGAAAGTCCTCAGCCAGTCGCAGGGCGAGGGCTTCATGCTGTTCGTCGACGTGGACCGGGCCCGCACCAACGCCGCCCTGGCCGCCATGCAGGTGACGCAGTTCGCCCCGGCGGTCCTGGGGTAGCCATGGACATCCCCCGCAGCGAGCCGGCCGATGCCGGCGACATCAGTGTTGGCGACATCCGTGCTGGCGGCAACAGCGCTGGCGACAAGAGTGCCCCGGTAAGCGGGCCGGGCCAGCTGGAGCAGACGCTGGTCAGCTTCGCCCGGCTGCGCGCCTCGGGCCTGCTCCGGGTAGCCGGCGAGCCGGGCGGGGTGGTGTACCTGGAGGACGGCCGGATCACCGCCATCAGCACGCCCGGCGCGCCCGATCCCGAGGTCATCCTCCTGCGCTCGGGCCGGGTGCCGGAGGCGGGCTGGTCGGCGGTCTACGCGGCCGCGGCCTCCGATGGCCGGATGGCGGCCGAGTTGGTCAAGCGGGAGCTGGTCGGGGCTGGCGAGCTGGAGGCGGTGCTGCGCACGGCCCTGGCCGACGCCATGTTCGCGCTGCTGGCCGGGCTGGTGGAGGAATGCAGGCTGGAGGAGGCGGCGACGTCGGCGCTACTACCGCTGGCGCCCGCCGCCGAGGCCGAGTGGCTGCTGGCCGAGGCGGCCCGGCGGCTCGAGGTGCTGGCCGGCCTGGCCAGCCCGGTCTCGCACGACCGGGACCGGCTGGCCGCCGTGCCGGGCGCCTGGATCCCGCGCGCCGGGCCGGGTGACGGCCAGGCCGAGATCCTGGCCCTGGCCAACGGCCGGCGCACCGCCCGTGACATGTCCTTCGTGCTCGGCCGCGGCGTCTACGCGGTCACCCTCCAGCTGTCCCGGATGCGTGACGCCGGGCTGCTGGTCATCGGCTCGACCCGCTCGGCCGGCCTGCGGGCCGTCATCGCGGAGTCGGCGCCGCCCAGCCCGGCCAGGTCGGCCGAGGCGGCCGGCGGCGGCAGTGCCCCGCCGCTGCCCAGGCGGCGGCGCGGCAGCAACGGCCCGGTCGGGCCGCGGCCCCCGGAGAAGACATCGGTGCTGCGCATGCTGCGGACCGGCGTCCGGCGCGAGCCTTCGGGCGGGTAACGCAACGTAACAACCAGGAAGGGGGGACCGTTAGTGGCGGACGACGCATTGCTGACCGAGATGCGGGCGCTCAGGGACCGAGTGATCGGCATCACCGATACCGCGCTGGCCAGCCGGGACGGGCTGATCATCAGGGCGGACACGGCCGATCTCGATCCGGACAACATGGCTGCCCTGGCCGCCGCGTCGCTGGGGCTGGCCCAGCGCATGGCGGCCGAGGTCGGCAAGGGCGTGCTGCGCCAGGCCATGACCCGCAGCAGCGGCGGCTACATCGCGGTCTTCGCGGTCGGTGCCAAGGCGCTGCTGGTGGTCGTGGGTGACGTGGGCCTGGACGTCGTGCGACTGGACCGCGAGGCCATGGCCGCGGTGGAGTCGATCGAGTCCCTGCTGGAGCCCAGCCGGCCCGAAGGGGCAGGCTCGATCCGCTCGGCGGGCTTATCCGGCGCTGGCTGCCGGCCCGGCCTCGGCCGGATGGCTGGCGGCCGCATGGCTGGCGGCGGCTGCCTCCTCGGCCAGGATCGGCGCGGCCGAGGTCACCGCGTGGATGCCCAGCACGCTGGCGATCTCCATGACCTCGAGGATCTCCTGCGCCGTCGCGCCGTAGCCCACCGCGTTCTCGATGTGCAGCTTCAGGCCCTTGACGTACAGGTGCGTCGCCGCCGTGTCGAACGCGATGTAGACGAGCTCCTTGATCTTCGGCTCTAGCGTGCCGTGCCGCCACGGGTGCGCGGAGAAGTCGGTGTAGGCCGCGAACAGCTCGGGGTCTAGCTCGAGCATCTCGTCCCAGAACGAGTGCCAGTACCCGCGCGTCTTCGTGAACTCGGCCTTGACTTCCTCCTGGTAATCGGTGAGCGGGGCCGGGCCGGTGCGCAGGCCCTTCTCCTCCAGCACCTCGACCAGGATCGGCACGCCGATGTTCATGGCGTGGATGCCGAGCGTGGCAGCCAGCTCCAGCACCTCCATGATCTCCTGCGGCGTGGCCCCCAGGGCCAGCGCGGCCCGGATGTGCTGCCGGACGCCGGGCAGGTACATGTGCGTGGCGTTGGCGTCGACCGCGATGTAGATGAACTCCTTGACCTTGTCGTCCAGGTGGTTCTTGCGCCACGGCACGGCGGAGAAGGTCAGGTAGCTGGCCAGGAACTCCGGGTCCAGCTTGAGGACGGACTCCCAGCTGTCTGACCAGGCGCCGCGCACCCGGATGAACTCGTCCTTGATCTCCTGCTGGCGGGTGGTCAGCGACATGAGCAAGCTCCTGCCTGGTCGGGGGCGGCGATGGGGCCGGGCCGGATGGGGGCCGGGCCGGATGGGGGCGGGCCGGATGGGGGCGGGCTGGAAGGGCGGCGGGCTGGAAGGGCGGCGGGCTAGCCGAGGACCGTGGCGATGTGGGCGGCCGGGCCGTCCAGGGCCGGGTGCCGGTCCCGGACCCGGCCGTCGTGGCCCGGGATCACCTCGGCGCCCGTCTCCGCGGCCAGCTTGTTGATGAACGCCAGCGCCGCCTTCATCTGCTCCAGCGAGGTGAAAGCGAAGAACGGCCACTCGTTCTCGATCTGCTCGTAGAAATGCGCCGCGTCCGCCGCGAGGATCTTCGGCCCGCTCGCGCTGCGCACCAGCGTGAGTAGCTCACCCGGGCAGTGCCCGCCCACCGGGTAGACCGTGATGCCGGGGTAGACCTCGGTCTCCGCGCTGATCAGCCGCAGGCGGCCGTCCTCCTGCGCGCGCTGCACCGCCTCCAGGTACTCGACCAGCGTGAACTCGCCCGCCAGGTCGTTGCGGTCCCACTTGCCGAACCAGTAGTCGTACTCCGCCTGCCCCGAGACGACCTGCGCGTTCGTGAACAGCCGCAGGTAGCCGATGTGGTCGTAGTGGAAGTGCGAGGTGATCACCATGTCCACTGTCGCCGGGTCGATGCCCAGCAGCTTCAGCCCGTCGGGCGTCGGCATCACGCTGATCTCGCCCAGCCAGTCCCTGGCCGCGACGTCGTAGCCGGTGTCCAGCAGGATCGTGACGTCCGGCGCCCTGATGACCCAGAAGTTGTACTCCATGTCCAGGTCGCCGTCCGGCTGCCCGTACTGGTCGTAGTCGTGCAGCACCAGGCTCTTCTGCGTGACCCGCTCCGCGTACTTGACCTGGATGACGTTCAGGGCGGAATCAGGCACGGCAACTCCTCGACGGCTCACGGGCAGGTCCGAGTTGAGCGGTCTGACTATATGACTGTCTGACAAACTTGCCAAGACTCGACGCCAGATGCGCCCGATCAGGCGCGCGTATCCCGCTCACACCCCGCGGATACCCGCGCGCCCCATCAGCCCCAGCATTCCCGCCCGGGTCCAGCCCTCACCTCCTGTCGGGCACGTCCAGCCACGTGGCTGGCCCTCATGGTGTTGCTGCGACGGCTGCTCGGCCGCAAGGCCGCGATCCGCGCCCGCCCGCCGGGCTTGAATGACGTGGCCGGCCCGTTCACGTCGTTGCGGGCCGCGCTCGGGGCGGGCGCGACACCCCGGCGTCGACCGCTGAGGCCGATGAGCCGGAAATGGCGCGAGTTACTGCGCGCGTGGATCACACGATGCGGGCCAGCGACGTGGTTGTTGCTGCCACGTCGCCAGAGCGACGTGGCAGCAACAACCACGTCGTTCCCCTCTGGGCTGGGACGGGCTGATCGGGGTACGCGGGGGGCGGGTGGGTCAGGTGAGGATGGCCGGGTCGTCGCTGGCCAGCTCGTCCATGCCGGTCCGGGCCGCGTTGCGGACGTGCTCGGCGCACAACCGCGCCGCCTCGTCGGCATCCCTGGCCGCGATGGCCTTGGCCAGCGTCTGCACCTCGGCCAGGCTCTCCGTCGGCCGGCCTTCGCGGGTCAGCGACCGGGCCCGCAGCAGCGAGACCCGGGCTTGCAGCGACGACAGCATCGTGGCCAGGATCGTGCTGTCCGCGCCGTCCACCAGCACGTCGTAGAACCGGGACTTCACGTTGAGGATCTCGCGGATCGGCTGGCCGCTGACCGTGGCCTCGCGCAGCGCGTCCACCGCGCTGGCCAGCCGCTCCAGGTGCTCGTCCCCGGCCCGCTCCACGAACCGCCGGGCCAGCAGCGACTCGATCGCCGCCCGGGCCTCGTAGATGTCCGCCGCCTCCTGGAGCGAGATCGACGCCACCACCGCGCCGCGCTGCGGGATGACCGTGACCAGGCCCTCGGCCTCGAGCTCGCGCAGCGACTCCCGCACGGTGGCCCGCGACACCTGGAGCCGGTCGACCAGCTCCCGCTCGACCAGGCGCTGCCCGGGCGGCAGCTCGCGCTCGACGATGGCCTGCCGCAGCGCGCTGGACACCTGATCGCGCAGCGGCGCAGCCACCCGGCTCATCTGCGGCGTCGGCCATAGATGGCCCGGAAACCCGCCGCCACTCTCGGTCATAGTCAGCCGCCTTATCCAGTCTGCCGGCTGCCGTCGGCGACGCGGGCGACCGCGATCGCCGGCGCCAAGCCCGGCACATGGGTCCGCACACAGCGGCCCACGATCAGGGTACGGGCTGCGGGTTCCCGGTCAAGGCGGCCTGGGCTCGGACCGGTCCCGGCCGACTCCCGGCCTGCTCCGCGCCCGCCCGCGCCGCGGCTGCCCGCG
This sequence comes from uncultured Actinomycetota bacterium, assembly GCA_963822485.1. Taxonomy (GTDB): domain Bacteria; phylum Actinomycetota; class Actinomycetes; order Streptosporangiales; family Streptosporangiaceae; genus DASUBV01. The sequence continues at coordinate 164,887 of CAWGHW010000036.1, read as the reverse complement.
CCGCGGCTGCCCGCGCCGCGGCTGCCCGCGTCGAGCCTGCCCGCGCCAAGTCTGCGCGCGCCGAGGCGGCCCCCTGTGAGGCTGCCCGCGCCGACCCTGCCTCACGCCGAGGCTGCCCCCGCGCCGACTCTGCCCCGCGCCGACCCTGCCCCGCGCCGACCCTGGCCCACGCCAAGGCTGCCCGCCGACATTACCTCCGGGAAAGCTCCCGGACCCCCGCCCCTTGACGACGCCCGGTCCAGGCGAGTAGACAATCCTCAGGTTTTGTCAGACAGTCAGACCAACTGACTGGCAGGCGGAAAGAGTTCGGGCGCCCGGCTCCGGGCCGGGCGCCCGAGCCAGGCCAGCCGAGCTGTCCAGGCCAGCCAGGCCAGCCGCGGCTACGCCGGATTGGCCAGGGGTACGAATCCGAACGAACCGCAGGACCGAGGAGGAGCACGAACCTCATGGCGCAGCAGCAAGCACCCGGCGGCCGGCCGGTGGGCATGGTCGGCCTCGGCAACATGGGCGGGAGGATGGCCCGCCGCCTGGTCGGCGCCGGGTACGACGTCCATGGCTTCGACGCCGACCCCGCGCGGGCGCAGGCCGCCGGCGCGACCCCGGCGGTCAGCCTGGCCGAGCTGGCCGCGGGCTGCGACGTCATCCTGCTGTCCCTGCCCGACAGCACCGTGATCGAGACGGTCATGCGCGGCGACGGCGGCCTGCTGGCCAGCGTCAGGGACGGCCAGATCATCGTCGACCTGAGCACGGCCGACCCGCAGTCCACCCGGGCCATCCACGACGACCTCGCGCCGCGCGGCGTGCGCTACCTGGACGCGGGCATCTCGGGCGGGGCCGCGGCGGCCGACCAGGGCACGCTCACGCTCATGGTGGGCGGCGACGGCGAGGCGCTGACCGAGGTGGCCCCGATCCTCGACACATTCAGCGCCCACGTGCACCACATGGGGGCCAGCGGGACCGGCCACGTGACCAAGGTGCTCAACAACTTCCTCAATGGTGTCACCCTGGCCGCGACGGCCGAGGTCATGGTGGCGGGCCACAAGGCCGGGCTGGACCTGGCCCAGCTGCTCGAGGTCATCAACACCTCCAGCGGGGTGAGCTTCGCCTCGCTGAACCGGTTCCCCAAGATCATCCAGGGTGATTACCTGGAGGGCGGGCTGACCGGCCGGCTGATGGCCAAGGACGTCCGGCTGTACCTGACGCTGGCCGAGAACCTCGGCGTCGCCACCCTGGTCGGCCCGGCCACGCTGACGGCCTTCCAGGTCTCCAACGCCCTCGGCTACGCCGACCTGATCAGCAACCGGGTGGTGGACGCCTACGGGGACCTGGCCGGCGGCGTCCGCGTCGCCAGCAAGCCCGACCGCGAGGAAGGCTGAACATGCACGTGGCCCACGGCCGGGCGGCCGGCCAGCCGTCCGAGCAGCGCACCGCCACCTTCACCGGGACGGTCCACCTGGACCCGGTGCTGGCCGCCGACGGCGTCATGGTCAACAACGTCGTCTTCACCCCCGGTGCCCGCACCCACTGGCACCGCCACCCCGGCGGCCAGCTGCTCGTGGTGACGGCCGGGCGCGGGATCGTCGCGTCGCGGTCCGGCCAGGTGCACGTGCTCGAGGCCGGCGACATCGTCTGGACCGAGCCGGGCGAGGAGCACTGGCACGGCGGCAGCCGTGACTCGCTGCTCGTGCACACCGCCGTCTCGCACGGCACCACGCAATGGCACGACGCCGTCGGCGACGCGGACTACGCCGCGGCCCACCAGCCATGACCCGCACCGGGGACATGACGACCGACGATCGCTACGAGGTCCTCGCGGTGCGCTACGGCACCCGCCAGGCCAGCGCCCGTGAGGTGTTCCTCAACTACCACTCCTACGGCGAGCCCGACCGGCCGCTGGGCATGGACTACTTCTTCTGGATCATCCGCAACGCGGCCCGCACCGTGGTCGTGGACACCGGCTTCTCCGCGGCCGGCGGCGCGGCCAGGAACCGGACCACGCTGCTGAGCACCTCGGCCGCGCTGGCCGCCGCGCGGGTCGCGCCAGACGACGTCGGCCAGGTGGTGGCCACCCACGCGCACTACGACCACATCGGCGGGCTGCCCGAGTTCGGCGCCGCCGAGGTGATCATGACCGAAACCGAGTACGACTTCTGGACCGGGCCCATGGCCGCCCGGCAGCAGTTCGCCCACTCGGCCGAGCCCGGCGAGATCCAGCACCTGCGCGACCTGCGCGCCGTCGGGCGGCTGACCCTGACCGGCGCCCGCCACCAGGTCGCGCCCGGCATCGAGCTGATCCTGCTCGGCGGCCACACGCCGGGCCAGGCCGTGGTCGTCGCGGCCACCGCCGCCGGCCGCGTCGTCCTCGCCTCGGACGCGCTTCATTATTACGACGAACAAGAGCTGGACCGGCCTTTCTCCGTCGTTGCCAGCGTGATCGACATGTACGCGGGCTTCGACCGGCTGACCGAGCTCGCCTCGGACCCTGGCACGGTGCTGGTCGCGGGTCACGACCCGGAGGTCAGAACCCGGTTCCCGGTCCGGGCCGGTCATGACGAGGTGGTGGTGCTGTCGTGACGGCGCGGCGGCGGACCCGAGGGGAGCGTCATGCGCGGGCTTGACGGCAAGGTGGCCATCGTCACCGGCGGCGGCCACGGCATCGGCCGGGCCAGCGCTATCAGGCTGGCCGAGGAGGGCGTCCACGTGGTGGTGGCCGACCTCGACGCCGATGCCGCGCGCCAGGTGGCCGGGTCGCTGGCCACCGAGTCGGCCGGGACCGGCGGCAGCATCGCCAGCGAAGCCGACACCGACGCCTGGCTCGAGCTGGCCGTGCGGCGGTTCGGCCGGGTCGACCTGTACCACCTGAACGCTGGCATCTCGGGCTCGTTCGCCCGGCTGCCCGACCTGACCGCCGACGACTTCGACGCGGTGATGTCGGTGAACCTGCGCGGCACGTTCCTCGGCCTGCGGGCCGCGTTCCGCCAGTTCGAGCGCCAGGCCGGCGGGAGCCGGACGGACCTGGGCCAGCCGGGCGCGGGTTCGGGGCGGGCGGGACGGGGCGCGATCTGCGTGACCGCGTCCATCGCCAGCCTGCGCGGCAGCGCCGACCTGCTGCCCTACCAGACCTCCAAGCACGGGGTGCTCGGCCTGGTGCACGGCGCGGCGGTGTACGGCGGCCCGCTGGGCATCCGGGTCAACGCCGTCGCGCCCGGCATCGTGCCCACCGAGCTGTTCGCGGCCGCGGCCGGCGCGCCCGGCGGCATGAACGACATGGAGGCCAGGGCCGCGACCACCCCGCTGCGCCGGGCCGGCACCCCGGCCGACATCGCCGGCGTGGTGGCGTTCCTGCTCAGCGACGATGCCGGATACATCACCGGCGAGGTGGTGTCCGCCGACGGCGGCGCGACATGCGTCAGCACGGTGCGGCCCTCGGGCGGCGCCGGGGCGTGGGACACCGCCGCGGCCGACCGGAAGACCTACGGATGGCAGTGATGACGATTGAGGAGACCTGATGACCATGCTGCCCATGGGGGACGACCCGCCAATCCCCCCCGCGCCGCCTGCCGCCGGCATGACCGTGGCTGACGAGAGCATGTACGAGCGGGGCATGTCAATGAGACGCCGGGTCCTGGGCGACGCGCACGTCGAGCGCTCCATGGCTAACGTCAGCGACTTCGCCAGTCCCGTGCAGGACCTGGTGACCGAGTACGCCTGGGGCGCGGTGTGGAATCGGGAGGGACTGGATCTGCGCACCCGGAGCCTGCTGACCCTGGTGATGCTCACGGCGCTGAACCGGATGCACGAGTTCGGCGTGCATGTCCGCGGCGCGGTCAACAACGGCTGCTCGCGCGACCAGATCCGCGAGGCCCTGCTCCAGACCGCGGTCTACTGCGGGGCCCCGGCGGCGCTGGAGTCCTTCCGGGTCGCCGAGCGGGTGCTGGCGGAGATTGATGCCCATGAGTGAGCCCGTGACCGACCAGGTGATCGAGCCCGGCGCCGCGATCGGGTTCGTCGGGCTGGGCCGGATGGGCCGCCCCATGGCCGCCCGGCTGGCCGGAGCCGGGTACCGGGTGCTCGGCTACGACGTGTCCGGCCCGGCCGCCACGGCCTGGGCCGAGCAGGTCGCCGACGACGGTGCCGCCCGGGCCGTGTCCAGCCTGGCCGCGGTGGCCGACGGCGCCGCCGCGATCGTGCTCATGCTCCCCGACTCCGCCGTCGTGACCGACGTCCTGGTCAGCCAGGGCCTGCTCGCCGCGCTGCCGTCCGGCACCCTCGTCGTGGACATGAGCTCGTCCGCGCCCGGCAGCACCCGCGAGCTGGCCGCCCGGGCCGCGGACCGCGGCGTCGCGCTGGTCGACGCCCCGGTGTCCGGCGGCGTCCGCGGCGCCGAGCAGGGCAGCCTCACCGTCATGGTCGGCGGCACCGCCGCCGACGTGCGGCGGGTGAGCCCGCTGCTCGACGTGCTGGGCGGCCGGGTCATGCACGTGGGCGACGTCGGCGCCGGGCACGCGGTCAAGGCCCTCAACAACCTCATGTCCGCCACCCACCTGCTGGCCACCAGCGAGGCCATGGCCGCCGCGGCCGAATTCGGCCTGGACATCCCCACGGTGCTGGCCGCCATCAACACCTCCAGCGGGCGCAGCGGCTCGACCGAGAACAAGTGGCCCAGCTTCATCGTGCCCCGCACCTTCGACTCCGGCTTCGCCCTGCGGCTCATGCTCAAGGACATGCGGATCGCCCTCGACCTGGCTGAATCCGCGGGGACCCCGGCCAGCCTGTCGGCCGCTGCCGTCGCGCTCTGGGCCAGCGCCGCCGGGGCGCTGCCGCCCGACGCCGACCACACTGAGATCGCCCGCTGGCTGGATCCCGCGCTCCGCCCGGAAAGTCCGTGAGCCGCAGGGAAAGTCCGTGAGTCGCCCGGGGTACGTTACGTGGCCATGAGCCACTCCGGGCACAGTCTCCTCGTCGGCACCTATACCGAGACCCTGCCGCACGTAACCGGCACCGCGGAGGGCATCCTCGGCGCGTCCTACGACCCGCTCACCGGCGCGGTCAGCGACGTCACCGTGCTGGCCCGGACCCGGAACCCGTCCTACCTGGCCCTCGACCAGGACGGCCGCCACGTCTACGCCGTGAACGAGACGCACACCTTCGAGGATCAGCCGGGCGGCGGGGTCACCGCGTTCAGCCGCGATCCGGCCACCGGGGCCCTCAGCCAGCTCAACTCCCGGTCCTCCGACGGCGTCGCGCCCTGCTTCCTGGCCGTGGACGGCCGCGTGCTGCTCGTCGCCAACTACGACTCCGGCTCCATGACCGCCGTCTCGATCGAGCCCGACGGCCGTCTCGGCCCCGAGTTCGCCCACGTCCAGCACCAGGGCTCCAGCGTGAACCCCGACCGCCAGGCCGGGCCGCACGTCCACATGGTCAGCCCCGATCCCGTCAGCGGCGACATCCTGGTCAGTGACCTCGGCCTGGACGCCGTCCTGACCTATCAGCTCACCGAGTCCGGCCTGACCGAGCGGCCCGGCACCCGGTTCGCCGCCCCGCCCGGCGCTGGGCCCCGGCACATCGCCTATCACCCCGACGGCCAGCACCTGTTCGTGGTCTGCGAGCTGGGCAGCGTCGTGCTCACCCTGCGCCGGGCGGACGGCCGGCTGGTCCTGGCCCACGTCGCCTCGACCCTGCCACCCGGTGCCGAATCCGGCCCGCCCACCCTGGCCGGCGCAATCCGCGTGACCCCGTCCGGCCGCTACGTGCTGGTCTCCAACCGGGGCCAGGACAGCCTGGTCATGCTCCGGTTCGACGCCGAGACCCCGGCGCTGACCCTGGCCCACGCGCAGCCCTCGGGCGGCGCGGGCCCGCGTGACTTCTGCCTGACCCCCGAGGCCGACCGCCTGATCATCGCCCACCAGGACAGCAGCAACCTGGTCGTGATGGACCTCGACGAGGACCGCGCCGAGCTGCGTCCGCGCTCCACCACCGAGGCCCCCACCCCGTCGTCAGTCCTGTTCGCCCCTTGACCTCAGGGTGCGCGGACCGTGCGGCCAGGCCGGGCGGCTCATGAGAACGGATCGTCAACGCCGGTTTCCGGTAGCGGGCCGGCGCGGGGATCGGCAGGATCGGGGGTATGACCTCCGAACCAGACCGGCGGGCGATCGGCTCACTGCGGGCCGTGGCGCTGGACGCCCCGGACATCGACCTCCTGGCCACGTTCTACGAGCAGCTCGCCGGCTGGCGACGCGTCCCCGACGACGGCGAGGACGAGCAGGAGGACGACTGGATCACGATCGACTCCGGTGACGGCTGGCGGATCGGCCTGCAACAGGCCACGGACCACGTGCCGCCGCACTGGCCGGACCAGGACCGTCCGCAGCAGGCCCATCTCGACTTCCGGGTACCGGACATCGACGCGGCGGCGGAACGCGCCCAGCAGCTCGGCGCCAGCCTGCTGCGCCGCAACGAGCGGTGGCACACCCTGGCCGACCCGGCCGGCCACCCGTTCGACCTGTGCGTCAACCCGGACGATCCGCGGACCACCCTGATGGCCGTCATGCTCGACTGCCCCGACGCGAAGGCGCTGAGCCACTTCTACGCGGAGCTGCTCGGCAAGCCAGTGACCTACGAGGCGGACGGCGTCGCCATGATCGGCGAGGACGGCGCGCAGCCGGTGATGTTCCAGCAGGTGGAGCACTACACCGCGCCGCGCTGGCCGGACCCGGCGTACCCGCAGCAGATCCACCTCGACGTGACCGTCCAGGACGTGGACGCCGCGGAACGGGCCGCCCTCGACATCGGTGCCACCCGACTGGACGGCGCCGGCCCGAGCTGGCGCGTCTACGCCGATCCGGCCGGCAAGCCATTCTGCCTGGTGTGGACGGACTAAGTGGACGGACTAACTAGGTGGACGGACTAACTAGTCAGGTAGCGGACTGGCCCGGCGGGAGAGGAGGGAGAGCCGGGCGCCTGGGAGACACCCATGATCGTGACCGGGAACGAGCCGCGGTTGACCACCGACCCGGCCAGCGCGAACGGCCGCCGCTGTACCGGCACGTACGGGCACGGTCCGTTGGGGATGTACTGCGAGACGCAGCGGATGCTGGTGCCGGTGCGCAGGCCGGGGAAACTGCCACCGCCAGAACAGCAGCCGTCGCCGGTGTCGGCGCAGGAAGCGCCGCAGCGACCCCGCGCCACCCGCGGGCAACCTGCGCCGGAACTCGTAGTCCGGCCAGAATGGAGTCCCAGGCTCATCGGCAGCCTCCGGGCGCTGCGAGGACGGGACGGGCCTAGCGATCCCGCGCGCGTGAGTACCCATCTTCAATGGCGCAGGTCTCAGAACGCGAACCGAGACCCTGAAGGCTAGTCGTTAGCCGGTACCGGGGCCGTCCGGGCCGGGCGGTTCGCGTCGGCCTCCGGCTCAGTCGTGTCAGCCCCGATGGCGACGGGCAGCAGGAGAGGCACGGCGAGCAGGAGGACACCGGCTGCGGCGAGGGCCCAGCGCGGGCTGGTGACGGTGGCGAGGAGCCCCCACAACGCGACGAGCGCGGCCCTGGTCGCGATGCTGCTCACCGACCAGGCGGCCAGGACGCGGGAGACGCGATCGTGGTCGACGGCCCGGAGTCGGTAGGTGGCGCTAATGGGCCCGAAGATGCTGCAGCAGATGATCAGCACCAGCTCGACCGCTATCACGACGAGCAGGCCTGGCAGGCCGCGACTGACCAGTACGAGCCCAAGAGGCCACACGCACCGCAGCGGACCGAACACGCGCATGACGGTGCCACCGCCGTAGCGGGCCGCGAGCGGGCGGGCTAGCCGGGAGCCGATCAGGCCGCCGACGCAGGGCACGGCGAATGCTAGTCCGTACTGCCAGGGGCGGAAGCCCAGCTGGCCGAGCATGAGCACGGCCAGGGGTGCTTCGCCAGCCATGATCAAGCCGTTGACCGTGATCGAGTTGAAGAACAAGCGACGCAATGGCCGGTGGTGCAGGATGTACCGCCAGCCCTCGGCCAGGTTGGCCACCGTCGGCCGAGAGGATGCACTGGCCGGAGCGGGTTCTCCGCCCCCGATCGCGGTGATGCCCAGGGCGGAGAGCAGATAGCTGACGGCGTCGGCGGCGACGGTCACGACTGGGCCGAGCAGCCCGATCGCGGCTCCGCCGAGGGTCGGGCCGACGACGCTGGCCGACCATGTGGTGGACTCGAAGCGGGCGTTGGCCGTCAGCAGGTCGGCTGGCTCGACGAGGTCTTTCAGGAACGCGCCGCTGGCGGCGGTGAACGCGATGTTGGCAGCCGACAGCACGATCGAGACGCAGACTAGCTGAGCGATGCCCAGCACGCCGAGCGCGTAGGTGACCGGTATCGACGCCTGCGCTCCGAACCGGATCAGATCCGTCCAGATCATCACCGGCCGCTTGTGCCGGAACTCGACCCACGGACCGAGCGGCACGGCGACCAGCGCTCCGACCGCCAGCCCGGCTGCCGAGATCGCGGCCACCTCGGCGGCGCTGGCGTGCAGCACCCTGATCGCGATGAACGAGAACGCCCCGAACCCGAGCCACGTGCCGTAGGCGCTGACCGCGTACGCGGCCCACAACCAGCCAAAGCGCCGGCCGAGCCCTCCGAACAACCGCATGCAGCATCTCCCGCCGATACTCCGCCGATACCCGCCGATACCCTGACCGACAACAATGCGTTGTCATGGCACCAGCCAACCGAACCCAGGCTGAGCCTCCAAACAACCGACACGCTGGTTGTGAACAACCGGCCGTTGTAGAGATAGGTTGGAGTGGTGGATCTTGACGCCGTCCGCACGTTCGTGGCCGTCTCTGACACCGGCCAGTTCCAGGCCGCCGGTGACGAGCTGGCCATCACGCAGCAGGCCGTCTCGAAGCGGATCGCAACGCTAGAGCGCGATCTTGGCGCTCGACTGTTCGTGCGCAGCCCGAGGGGCGTCCGTCTCAGCGTCGACGGCCAGGCGTTCCTCCCGCACGCCCGCGAGCTGCTGCGCGTTGAGGACCGCGCGGTCGCGTCCGTGTTGCCGGCCCGCCGGGCGCTGCGCGTGGACGTGCTGAACCGGCGCACCGCGCCCGCCGTGCTGCTGCAGGCTTTTCACCAGCAACACCCCGAGATCGACCTAGACGTCGTGACGTTGCCAGTGCTCAGCGACAGCGACGAGGCGCTGGCCGCCGTCGCCAGCGGAACCGTCGATCTCACCTTCCGCGCGCTGGCCGCGACCGCCGGTCGGCCCCCGGCCGGGCTTCGTGCGGGGCCCGCCTTGTATGACCGGCACGAGCTCCTCGTCGGCCCCCGGCACCAGCTCGCCGACCACCGTCAGCTCACCCCAGCCGAGCTGGTCGATCACCGCATCTGGATGTTCCCCATGCCGGCCGCCAGCGAGCCTGGCGCCTACTACCGCGAACTGGCCGCCACCTTCGGCCTGACGATCGGCGTGGTTGCCCCGAACTTCGGCAACGAAGCACTACTCGACGAGCTCGCGGACTCCCCCCGCCTGGCCACCCTCATCGGCCAGGGCAGCCGCTACCTGTGGCCGGCCAGCTACGACCTGCGACGCATACCCATCGTGGCACCCACGCCGGTGTATCCGCTCTACCCCTTGTGGTCCGAAGGGAACAGGCACGACGCCCTGCCAATACTGGTCGACTACCTCCGCGGCCAGCATCAGGGCGACGAGACCGACCACCTATGGCTGCCCTCGTGGACCGACTTCGCCGCGGGAGCCCTGAAGTAGCCGAGCCGTCAGTGCTCACCCGAGGCGAAGCGCGTGCACAAGAGCCGCTCGGCGGCGGGCGGGTTCGCTATTGACGGGGTAGGCCGGCCGAGGTACTTTCAGCACAACTTATAGGAAAGTTTCCTATTAGTTAGGATTCATTCGGAAGTAGTGGGCGGGAGTCTGGAGGCTGTGCAGTGATCAGGATGCGGCAGGCGGCCCGCGCCGCGGCCAGGACCGGCAGCGGCGCTGGCTGGCGGCGGGCTGACCGGCGGAGATTAGCGCTCATCGGGGCGGTGATCCTGGGCATCGGCGTGCCGGCCATGGCGGCCATGCCGGTGTCGGCGGCAACCACTCACCCGGCCAGCCGGACGGCGAAGGCCGACCTGGCGGTGTCCGGCAGCGCGGCCCAGACGGCGCGGGCGACGGCCGCGGCCGCGCCGGACGCCGTGCCGGGGCCGCCCGCCGGGTGGTCCACCGTGTTCAGCGACGACTTCAACGGGGCCTCGGGCAGCGGGCCCTCGTCGAGCTGGATGTACGACACCGGGCCGGGGTCCAGCTTCGGCACGGGCGAGATCGAGACGATGACGAACTCGTCCAGCAACGTTCACCTGGACGGCAGCGGCAACCTCGACATCACCGCTCTGAACAACGGTGGTTCCTGGACCTCGGGCCGGATCCAGACCACGTCGGCCAACGTGGGCGCGCCGGCCGGCGGCGAGCTGGAGGTCACCGCCTCCATCCAGCAGCCGAACCCCGGCAACGGCCTGGGCTACTGGCCCGCGTTCTGGATGCTGGGACCTGGCCAGTGGCCGGAGAACGGCGAGATCGACATCATGGAGGACGTCAACGCGCTGTCGGAGCTGTCCGGGACGGTGCACTGCGGCACCGACCCCGGCGGGCCGTGCAACGAGCCCGACGGCATCGGCAGCGGGCTGGTGGGCTGCGGCGGCTGCCAGACGGGCTACCACACCTACACGATGATCCTGAACCGCACCAACACCTCGGATGAGTCGGTCACCTTCTACCTGGACGGCAACCAGTACTTCAGCGTGAGCGAGAGCCAGGTCGGCACGTCAACCTGGCAGGCGGCGTTCGACCACAACCTGTCGATCATCTTCGACCTGGCCATGGGCGGCGCCTACCCGGACGGGGTGTGCAACTGCACCGCGCCGAGCAGCTCGACGACCTCGGGCGGCACGATGAGCGTGGCCTACGTGGCGGCCTACAGCACGTCGGGCAACGGCGGCGGATCACCGCCGCCGCCGCCGGGCAGCGGCCCGATCGTGGGCTACGGCGGGCTGTGCGTGGACGTTCGCGGCGCGAACACGGCCAACTTCACCCCGGTCCAGGTCTACACCTGCAACAACACGAACGCGCAGCAGTGGACCGTGGTGCAGGCAGGCAGCACGCTGCAGGCCCTGGGCAAGTGCATGGATATCAACGGCGGCGGTACGGCCGACGGGACCACGGTGGACCTGTACGACTGCAATAACACCGCCGCGCAGGTCTTCATACCGCAGTCCAACGGGTCGCTGTACAACCCGCAATCGAATAAGTGCCTCGACGACACCGGCTACGGCGGCTCCGGCACCCAGCTCCAGATCTGGGACTGCACGGGCAACGCCAACCAGCAGTGGTCACTGCCCTAACAGCCGGGCCCTGACCTGAGGCCGCCGTCGCGGGCCGCCCGCTAGTGCGGGCGGCCCGCGACGGCCACGGTCTTCTGGATCAAAGCTCGCTGCCGTCGGGGGCGCCCGCGGCCGCGACGGCAGCGGTCACGGCGGCGGCCAGCTCGCGCGGGCGCTCCACGGGGGTGAAGTGCCCGGCCCCGTCCAGCGGGACCAGCCGGACGTCGGCGAAATAGTCGTCCAGCCGGTCCGACCACTCGCGCGGGAACAGCGGGTCGTGCGACGGCCACAGCACCGTGGTCGGCACGGTCGTCCGGCGGGCGGGATCGGGGGTCCGCTCGGCCACCGAGACGGCGACCGACCCGGCCCCGGCCCGGTACCAGGCGATCGACGCGGCGAACGAGCCGCGCGGCGCGTAGACCGAGACCAGGTGGTCCAGGTCAGCCTCGGCCGGGTCGTAGCCGGGCCCGGACCAGTGGGTCCAGAAGTGCCGCAGGTAGGCGCGGACCGCGTCGGGGCGGCCGTCGACCAGCTGGGTGGCCAGCTCCAGGTGGTGGAACCCCTGGTACCAGAACTCCCGCTGGGCCCGCGGGTTGAGGATCCGGTCGCCGATGCCGGGCAGCGGCGGCCCCAGGACGAGCGCGCTGACCAGGTCGGGCCGGTCGCGGGCCACGGCCTGGGCGATCCGGCTGCCGATGTCGTAACCGGCCAGCACGGGCCGCTCGAGCCCGAGCTCGCCGATCAGGCCGATGACGCTGCGGGCCTGGGCGACCGCGCTGTACTGGTCGGCGGGCTCGGCCAGATGCTTGTCGGACTCCCCGAACCCGCGCAGGTCGGGCACGATCACGTCGGCCGTGCCGGTCAGCAGCGGCACGACCTCCCGGTAGTCGGTCCGGTCGCCGGGCCAGCCGTGCAGCAGCAGCACGGCCGGGCCCTGGCCGGCTCGTTCGTAGGCGAGGCGGAATCCGTCCACCGCGGTCTGCTGGCGCATTTGGCCAGTATCCGCCGCTCCTCCCCGGGCCGGGCTCAGAACGGACTCAGAAGCGGATGTCAGGAGCCGATGGGCCAGTCCGGTCGGCAGGGAGCCGGTGACCAGGAGTTAGTGGGCCACCACGGCGCACAGCGGCGCGAGCAGCTCGGCGGGCAGCACGCCGGCCAGCACCTCGCGATGGGTGGGGGCGGCCTCGTCGTGTCGCTGCTGGCCGGTCTCGGTCAAGGTCACGAAGATGCCGCGCCGGTCGTTGTCGCACAGGCAGCGCTCGACCAGCCCGCTGCGGGCCAGCCGGTCGATCAGCCGCGACAGCGCGCTCTGGCTCAGGTGCACCGCCTCGGCCAGCTCCTGGGCCCGGAACTTGCGGTCCGGGCTCTCGCTCAGGCGCTCCAGCACCTCGAACTCGCTGACCCCGAGCCCGTGCCGCTTGCCCATCTCGTGCTCGAGCGCCGCGAACCCCGCGGCGTGGCTGGCGGTGATCGTGCGCCAGGCGCTGACCACGCGGTCACTGGACTCGGACTGCATCGGGCTCACGTGCGCACCTTAGCCGGAATCGGAGCTAGATGCAAGCGCATTAATTGCACTTGCATCTAGTGCTTGTGCATGCATATATTTCTGGGCATGGAATCACCCAGTAGCACTCAGGAACTCTCCTCCGCTCCGCATCCGGGGGCTGCGGTCGGCCCGGGGGCGCCGGCCGACGCCGAGGACCAGCGCTGGAGCCCGCGGCTGTGGGCCATGCTGATCGTGCTGTGCGGCGCGCTGTTCCTCGACGCGCTCGACGTGTCGATGGTGGGCGTCGCGCTGCCCGACATCCGCAGCGCCCTCGGGCTGACCACCACCTCTCTGCAATGGATCGTCAGCGGCTACGTGCTCGGTTACGGCGGCCTGCTGCTGCTCGGCGGCCGCGCGGCCGACCTGCTCGGCCGCCGCAAGGTCTTCCTGGCCGCGCTGGCCCTGTTCGCGGTGGCCTCGCTGCTCGGCGGGCTGGTCAGCAGCCCCGAGCTGCTGATCGGCGCCCGGTTCGTCAAGGGCATCGCCGCGGCGTTCACCGCCCCGGCCGGGCTGTCGCTGCTGACCACCACGTTCCGCGAGGGCCCGATGCGCAACCGCGCCATCAGCGTCTACTCGGCCTTCGGGGCCAGCGGCTTCTCGCTCGGCCTGGTGCTGTCCGGCCTGCTCACCGAGGTCAGCTGGCGGCTGACCCTGCTGGTCCCGGCGCCGGTGGCGCTCATCACGCTCATTGCCGCCTGGCGGCTCATCCCGCGCGCCGGCCACGGCGCGGTCACGGGCCACCGCCGCCACTTCGACATCCCCGGTGCCGTGGCGGCGTCGGCGGGCATGCTGCTGCTGGTCTACACGGTGGTGTCGGCCCAGGCGGCCGGCTGGGCCTCGGCCCGGACCATCGGCTCGTTCGCGGCCGTGGCCGTGCTGCTGACGGCGTTCGTCCGCATCGAGCTGCGCAGCCCGGACCCGCTGGTCCGGCTGAGCTTGTTCCGGCTCGGCGCGCTGACCCGGGCCAACATCGGCTCGGTGACGCTGTTCGGCTCCTACGTCTCGTTCCAGTTCCTGGTCACGCAGTACCTGCAGAGCCTGTCCGGCTGGTCGGCACTGTCCACCGCGCTGGCCTTCCTGCCCGCCGGGGTGATGGTGGCGGTCCTGTCCACCCGGATGGGCTCGATCATCGACCGGTTCGGGACCACGAAGGTCTCGGTCATCGCCTTCGTCAGCCTGGTCGCCGGCTACGCGGTGTTCCTGCAGATCGGCACCCGGCCGGACTACCCGGCCATCATCCTGCCCTCGGTGCTCCTCATCGGCCTGGCGTTCGGGCTGGGCTTCTCCTCACTGAGCCTGGCCGCCACCGCGGGCGTGCCCGACGCGGAGCAGGGCCTGGCGGCCAGCCTGTTCCAGACCTCGTTCCAGGTCGGCGGCGCGGTCGTGCTGGCCATCGTGACGGCGGTGGTGGACGCCGGCGGGGCGAACAAGGTGATCTCCGCCCAGGCCACGCTGGCCGCCTACCGGCCCGCGCTGGCGGTCATCACCGGGGTCTCGGTCATCGGCGCGCTGGCCGCGCTGAGCGGGCTGCGCTGGACCCGCCGCGAGCCCGTCCCCGTCGTGGCCGCCGCTCCCTGCGAGGACTGCTAGCTCCGACCAGCCGCCCCGGCTCACCCTCGGCGCCTGCGCGCGGCCTATCGGGCCGCGCGCAGGCGCTCGTTGAGCCGGGTGATGGTGGCCAGCGCGCCGACGGCGTGCAGCGAGTCCAGCGCGCTGGCGTAGGCCTCGGTGAAGGCCGGCTGCTGGGCCAGGTCGGCGAAGAACTCCTTGTTGCGGATGAATGCCAGCCGGTCGGCCGACTGCTCGCGCGCGGCCGACATCAGCTCCGCCGCGCGGCCGTCCACCACCTCGATCGGCTGGCCGGACTCATCCGCGCCCTCGTCGTACCGGGCCCAGGCGGCTACCACGGCGGCCGAGCGCGGCGACGTCGCCGCCGCGGGCCAGGTTGTCGCGGATCACCGGCACCAGCCACTTGGGAATCCGGTCCGAGCTCCAGGCGGCCAGCCGGGCCAGCGTGTCGCGGATGGCCGGGTTGGCGAACCGCTCCAGCAGCGTGGTGATGTACTCGTCGAGGTCGACGCCGGGCACCTCGGGCAGCGTGGGACGGCCCTCGCGCTGCATGTAGCCGAGCAGGAACTCGGCGAAGACCGGGTCGGCCGCGACCTCGTGGGCGAACCGGTAACCCGCCAGGTAGCCGGCGTAGGCCATGGCCTGGTGGCTGGCGTTGAGCAGGCGCAGCTTCATGAGCTCGTAGGGCACGACGTCGCTGACGACCTGCACGCCGCAGCGTTCCCACGGCGGGCGGCCCAGCGGGAACTCGTCCTGGAGCACCCACTGGGTGAACGGCTCGCAGACCACGGTGAGCCCGTCGCGGACGCCGAAGTCGCGCTCGAGCTGCTGGATGTCCTCGGGTGTGGTGACCGGCGTGATCCGGTCGACCATGCAGTTGGGGAACGCGACCTCGGCCCGGAGCCAGGCGCCCAGCTCGGGGTCGGCCAGGTCGGCGTACGCGGCGAACATCCGGCGCGCGATATCGCCGTTGCCGGGCAGGTTGTCGCAGGACATGACGGTGAACGGCGGCACTCCGCCGGCGCGGCGACGGCGCAGCGCCTCGACCACGAAGCCGAACACGGTCCCCGGCGTGGCGCCGGGCCGCAGGTCGGCCTGGACGGCCGGGCTGGCGGGGTCGAACTCGCCGGTGACCTGGTTGAAGTTGTAGCCGCCCTCGGTGATCGTGAGCGAGACGATGCGGGTGCCGGGGTCGGCCAGCACGGCCAGCACCCGATCGGGCTCGTCGGGGGCGTACAGGTACCGGGCGATGGAGCCGATGACCCGCGGCTCGGTGCTGCCGTCGGGGTGCTTGAGCACCAGGGTGTACAGGCCGTCCTGGGCGGTGAACAGGTCCTTCTTGGGCCGGTCGGCGGGCATCAGGTCGACGCCGCAGATGCCCCAGTGCAGCGCCTGTGCCCTGGTCTCGGGCTGGCTGAGCAGGCGGTCCAGGTACATGGCCTGGTGCGCGCGGTGGAAGCCGCCGACGCCGATGTGCACGATGCCGATCTCGAGCTGAGCCCGGTCGTAGCAGGGCGCGGGGATGCGCTCGCCGACCGCGCGGCGGCCCTCGGGGGTGGAGAGGTCGACCTCGATGTCCGGCGTCATGACCTTCCCTCTGGCATGTTTTCCGCGCACCGCAGACTAGTGGAAACCCGCCCCGCCGATCACCCCCGGCCAGCGGAGACGCGGCGTAGGAGACAATGGGTCGGATCGCGGGCGGCCGGGTTCGGGCTGCCCGTGGTGACCAGCTCGAAACTGTCAGCGGAGCGTGATGCGTAGGTTCCTGGCCCGGCCGCCGGTCGGTCGCGTGTTCACCGTGGCCAAGCGGATACGCAGCACGGACGTGACCCCCTCGGGCCGCCTGCGGTTCGACGCGCTGGCCCGCTACCTCCAGCAGGCGGCCGAGGATGACCTGGTCGACGCGGGCTGGGACGAGCCCTACGACTGGGCGGTGCGCAAGGTCGCCGTGGCCGTCCGGGAGTTCCCCCGGTTCGGCAGCCGGATCTGGCTGCACACCTTCTGCTCGGGCACCGGGCCGCGCTGGGCCGAGCGGACCACCACCGTGTCCGGCCCGGACGGGGACCTGATGCAGGCCACCGCGGTGTGGGCGGCGGTGGGCCGGGCCGACGGCCGGCCGGCGCAGCTCGGGCCGGAGTTCCACCGGCTCTACGACGGCGCGGCCCAGGGCCGCAGCGCCTCCGTGCGGCTGTCCCACCCGCGCCCGCCCGCGACGCCGGCGGGCGGGGCGTGGCCGCTGCGGGCCAGCGACTTCGACACCCTCGGGCACGTCAACAACGCCATTCACTGGGCCGCCGTCGAGGACGTGCTGGCCGGCCTGGACTGGCTGCCGGACGGCGCCGAGCTGGAGTACCACCGGCCGGTGCTGCCCGGCTGCGACCCCTACCTGGCGGCCAGCCACGAGAAGAACCAGGTCAGCCTCTGGCTGCTGGACGGGACTCAGCGGCTGGCGTCGGCCCGCCTGTCCCGGCTGGTCGATGGCCGGGGCGCGGCCAAGCCGTCGGCGAACGGCCAGCGCGACCTTTAGTCCCTGGCGTCCGGGCGTCCCTCTGGCTCGGCCTCGTCGGCCTCGGCTTCGGCAGCTCCGGCTTCGTCGGCGCGGGTCAGGAGCCGCAGGCAGGGCCGGAGCAGCTCGATGACCTGCTCCGGCGTCGCCTCCGCCAGCTCCTCGAGCTTGAGCATGTGCCGCGAGACGATCACGCCCAGCACCGTGGCCGTGACCATGGCCGCCCGCAGCTCCGCGCCCGGCCCGGGGATGGTCGCCGCGAGCCGGGCCCGGTAGGCCGCCGACTCCTCGCTCGCCGCCCGGGCCGCCTCCGGGTAGGTCAGCATCGAGCGCAGCACCGCCAGTGACTGCACCGGCTCGGTGGTCAGCGAGGCCGCCACCCTGGCCAGCAGTTCCTCCGTCGCCTCCTGCGGCGTGCCCCCCGCCGGAGTCCCGGGGGCCGAGTGCATGACCGCCCGGAACAGCCTCTCCTTCGATTCGAAGTAGTGCATGACCAGCCCCGCGTCCACGCCCGCCGCCGCCGCGATGGCCCGGATCGTGGCCCGCTCGTAGCCCGCCTCCGCGAACAGCCGGGCGGCGGCGTCCAGGATCCGCGCCTGCGTCATCCGCCGCTGCTCGGCCCGCGAGCTGCTGCCCTCCCCGGCGCTGGTCATCCGCTGATTCTACAAGCGTTGACCGAGCTGACATTTCGTTCTACGGTTGTTCAATCAACAGGTGTTGAACGAAATCTCTCGCGCGAAGGATGAGGTCATGACGGTGCTTTCCCCAGTCCAGGTGCTCGAGCGGCGGCGGCAGGTGCTGGCCGCTCAGGACATCGACGCGTTCATTGAGCTGTTCGCGGACGACGCCGTGATGGAGCTGCCGTTCGCGGGCCCCGGCATGCCGGCGCGGCTGGCGGGCCAGGCCGCGATCCGCGAGTTCTCCAAGCGCTCGCAGACCCTGCCGCTGCGGGTCGACGACCTGGTGACGACGAGCCTCTACGAGACCAGCGACCCGGAGCTGGTCGTGATCGAGATCGTGACCAAGGGCACGCTGACCACGACCGGCCAGACGTTCGAGGCGCCCTGCATCCAGGTCTTCCGCATCCGCGACGGCCAGATCCACCTGATGCGCGACTACTTCAACCCCATCGGCCTCACCGACCTCCTCAGTCACTAGCCGTCGAGCTGGCCGGAGCTGCGGCCGACCGTGGATGTCCCGTTGCCTACCCTCCGCGGTACACAACGGGACATCCACGATCGATCTTGAAGGCTTTGGGGTGGGCGGGGCTTGCGTGACTGGTGGGGTTGAGGCCGTGTGTGCGGCGTGGTGAGGGGTGGGTTGGCGAGGCTGGTGTGGCGCGCGGTCGAGCTGGGGCGGGTTGACAGGCTGGTGCGGCTTCCCGCCGGGTGGGGCCGGGTTGACGGGGTTGGTGTGGTTCCCGCTGGCAGGGGCGCGCCGCGGGCCTGAGCCGTTAGGTGATGGTGGTCCGGAGCATGGGGGGCTGGAGAGCGGTGGCGTCGCCTCGGCGGTAGAGCTGGGCCGGTCGGCCGCGGTCGCCGACCGTGGTGCCGCCGGCCGGGCGCAGGAAGCCCGCCGTGCCGGTGATCTTGCGGTGGAAATTGCGTGGGTCCAGGGCCACCCCCCAGACGATCTCGTAGACGCGGCGAAGCTGGCCCACGGTGAACTCGGGCGGGCAGAACGCGGTGGCCAGCGGCGTGTACTCCAGCTTGGCCCGAGCGCGCTCCACCCCGTCGGCCAGGATCCGGTCGTGGTCGAAGGCCAGCCGCTCGCCCGCCCCGCCGGCCAGGGCGCCGCCGGTCAGGGCGCCGCCGGCCAGGGCCGCCGCCGGCCACGGCCCCGCCGAGCAGGCGGGCGACCGGCACCCAGGCGGCCTCGGCGGCGTCGCTGCCGGCCCGCGGTGTGGGCAGCGCCGGGGCCAGGCCCAGGTAGGCCACGGTCACCACGCGCATCCGCGGGTCCCGGCCGGGGTCGCCGTAGCTGGCTAGCTGCTCCAGGTGCACCGCCTCGAAACCGGGCCCGGTCTCCTCGGCCAGCTCGCGGACGGCCGCCTCGCGGAGGGTCTCGTCAGGCCGCACGAAGCCGCCCGGCAGCGCCAGCTCGCCCGCGAACGGCGGCTCGCCCCGGCGGACCAGCAGCACGGCCAGTTCGTCGTCGCGCACGGTCAGCACGACCAGGTCGGCGGTGACCGCGACCGGCGGATAGCGGCGCGGGTCGTAGTCAGCCAGCCCGGCCGGCCCCGCCAGTTCGGCCGGTCCGGCCGGCCCCGCCAGTTCCGCCGGGCTGGCCGGCGCCGCCGGATCCGTTGGCCCGCCCGGCCCCGCCAGTTCCGCCGGTCCGGCCGGTTCCGCCGGTTCCGCCGGTCCGCCGGCGCCGGTCCGCCAGTCCCGCCGGTCCCGCCAGTTCCGCCAGTCCGGCCGGCGCCGCCGGATCCGCTGGCCCGCCCGGCCCCGCCGGTCCGGCCGGCCCCGTCAGTTCCGCCAGTCCGGCCGGCCCCGCCGGAGCGGACCGCCCGCCCGGCGCCCCCGGCGCGGCCCGCGCCGGCTCACCGCGTTCGGAACTCGTCACGGGCCCCAGCCTACCTTGTTAATCGTCGTATTGACGATAACAGTCTGCCTGGTTTATCGTCTGAGCGACGATAAAGTCCAGGGAGGTGGCCACATGGCCGACATCACGCGGTTCCCGCTGGCGCGACACCTGCGCGGCGCGCCCACGCAGCACATCCGGCACCTGCGCCAGGGCAAGCTGGTGCACGACGGCACGGGGCTGTCGTTCTTCTTCCGCCCGCTGACCGCGGTCCTGTCCGAGGTGCCGGTGGATGACCGGGAGCTGCCGCTGCTGTTCCATGCCCGCACGGCCGACTTCCAGGACCTGACCGTGCAGGCCAGCGTCACGTTCCGGGTCACCGACCCGGCCACGGCCTGCGAGCGGATCGACTTCTCGATCGACCCGGACTTCGGGCGCTGGCGGGGCGCGCCGCTGGAGCAGGTCGGCGGGCTGCTGACCGAGACCGCGCAGCAGCAGGTGCTGGGCCTGATCGCGCGCAGCTCGCTGGCGACCGTGCTGGCCGACGGGCTGAGCCAGGTGCGGGACCAGATCCAGCGCGGCCTCACCGCCGATCTGCGGCTGGCCGAGACCGGCATCGCGGTCATCGGCGTGCGGGTGGTCGCCATCCGGCCCGAGCCGGAGATGGAGAAGGCGCTGCGCACCCCGGCCCGCGAGCTGGTCCAGCAGGAGGCCGACAAGGCCACCTACGAGCGGCGCGCGCTGGCCGTCGAGCGCGAGCGGGCCATCGCCGAGAACGAGATGCAGAGCCAGATCGAGCTGGCCCGGCGCGAGGAGCAGCTGGTCGCGCAGCGGGGCGCCAACGCTCGCCGTCAGGCCGAGGACACCGCCGCGGCGAGCCAGATCGAGACCGAGGCGCAGGCCCAGCGCGAGCTGCGGCTGGCCCGGGCCGGCGCCGAGGGCACCCGGGCGCTGGGCGCCGCCGAGGCCGAGACCGAGGCGGCCAAGCTGGCCCCGTACTCGGCGCTGCCGCAGGCCACGCTGCTGGCGCTGGCGGTCAGGGAGCTGGCCGGGCAGCTGCCGCAGATCGGCAGCCTGGTGCTCAGCCCGGACCTGCTCGCCCCGGTGCTGGCCGGCCTGACCCGCGCCGCGCCGGGCCCGGCCGCGGGCAACGGGACGGCCACGGGCGGCGGAGCGGCGAGCCAGTCATGACCCTGGCCCCGCGGGCCGTGCTCGTGCACCGGCGCACCGAGCTCACCGAGCTGGTCGAGCGGCACGGCACTCACGGCCAGGCCGCCTTCTTCCTGGCCAGCCGCGGACGGCGGATGGCCGAGGTGCGAGGCCCGGCACCAGCTCGTCCAGGCCGCCATCGCCACCGTCGCCGCGGCCATCCCGGCCGCCTGGCGGCGCGGCGTGGTCGAGCGGGCCGACCTGCCCCGGTTCCTGTTCGAGCCCGAGGACATCATCGTCGTCGTCGGCCAGGACGGCCTGGTCGCCAACGTGGCCAAGTACCTCGACGGCCAGTGCGTGATCGGCATCAACGCCGAGCCCGCCCGCAACCCGGGGATCCTGGTCCCGCATCCGCCGGAGGCCGCGGGGGCGCTCCTGGCGACGGCGGGCCGCCCCGGGCGCGCGGCCGCCCGGCTCACCATGGTCAGCGCGGTCACCGACGACGGGCAGGAACTGACCGCGCTGAATGAGATCTACATCGGCAGCGCCAGCCACCAGACCGCCCGCTACACCCTTCTCACTAACAACGGCATCACCGAGCCGCAGGCCTCTTCCGGCTTGATCGTCGCCACCGGAACCGGGGCCACCGGGTGGTGCCGGTCCGCGTGGCAGGAGCGGCACAGCACGCTGCAACTGCCCGAGCCGGCCGACCAGCGGCTGGCCTGGTTCGTGCGCGAGGCGTGGCCCTCGCCGGCCACCGGGACCAGCGCCACCGAGGGCGATCTCACGGCCGGGCAGCGGCTCAGCCTGACCGTGGCCTCCGACGAGCTGGTCCTGTTCGGGGACGGCGTCGAGTCCGACGCCGTCACGCTGGCCTGGGGCCAGACCGCGCGGGTCGGCGTGGCCGCGCGCACGCTCAGCCTGCTGCGCTGAACTTTGCCGCGGCAACCCGGCCGGGAGGGCCGCCCATGACGGGTGTCATGGGCAGGTCGTGACAGTCGCCCTCGGGCACACACGCGGCCGGCGGCGGAGAATGGCACCATGACAACAACGAGCACAAGCGTCGGGGGGCGCCCGCTGGCCGTCGACCTGGTCGACGTGCACAAGCACTTTGGCTCGGTGCAGGCCGTCCGGGGCGTCAGCCTCGGCATCGACTCGGGGGAGATCGTCGCGCTGCTGGGTCCCAACGGGGCCGGCAAGACCTCCACCATCGACATGATCCTGGCCCTGTCCCGGCCCACCTCCGGCAGTGTCTCGGTCTACGGGATGCCGCCCCGCCAGGCCATCAACCACGGGCTGATCTCCGCCGTCATGCAGACCGGCGGGCTGCTCAAGGACCTCACGGTCGCCGAGACCCTCCAGTACACCGCGAGCCTGTTCGTCAACACCGAGCCGGTCGAGGAGGTGCTGCGGCGGGCGGGCATCAGCGGCATCGCCGACCGGATGGTGGTCAAGTGCTCGGGCGGCGAGCAGCAGCGGCTGCGCTTCGCCATGGCCCTGCTGCCCGACCCCGAGCTGCTGGTGCTGGACGAGCCGACCACCGGCATGGACGTCGAGGGGCGGCGCGGCTTCTGGACGGCCATCCGGCAGGACGCGGCCAAGGGCCGGACCGTGCTGTTCGCCACCCACTACCTGGAAGAGGCCGACGCCTACGCCGACCGGATCATCCTGCTGCGGCATGGCCAGGTCGTCGCGGACGGGACCGCCGCGCAGATCAAGGCGCTGTCGGCGGGCCGCACGGTGCGGGCCACGCTGCCCGGCGCCAGCGAGGCCGAGCTGCGGGAGCTGCCCGGCGTGGACAGCGTCGAGCTGCGCGGCGACACGGTCCTCATCCAGGCCCGCGACAGCGACGAGGTGGCCAGGTACCTGCTCAGCCGGACCAAGGCCAGGGACCTGGAGATCACCTCCCGCGGCATCGAGGACGCGTTCATCGCGCTGACCGGCGACGGGGACGACCAGGCGGCTGGGCCTAGCGGAAGCAACACTGAAGGAGCACTGCGATGAGCAGCTCGGTCAACCCGGTCGTGCCCGACCTGAGCCAGCGCCGCGCGCCGGGCCTGGGCGGGTTCAACCTCACCGCGCTCGGGCTGGAGATCCGGCGGTTCACCCGCAACCGGCGGACCATCATCTTCGCGCTGGTCGTGCCCATCGCGCTGTTCCTGCTGGTCGGCCTGAACAAGAAGTACGTCAACGAGCCCGATGGCGAGGGCAACGTCTCGGCGTTCATCATGATCAGTATCGCCCTGTACGGGGCCGTGCTGTCGACCACGGCCGGCGGCGCGATGGTGTCCATCGAGCGGGCCGCGGGCTGGAGCCGCCAGCTCCGGCTGACCCCGCTGTCCCCGGCCGCCTACATCGCCATCAAGCTGATCGCCGCGATGGTGCTCGGCATGGTCTCGGTGGGCGCCGTGTTCATCATCGGCAAGGCCACCGGCAAGCCGGACATGCCCGCCGACATCTGGGTCGCGACCGGATTCAGCGTGTGGGTCGGGTCGCTGGTGTTCGCCGCGTTCGGGCTGCTCCTGGGCTACCTGCTGCCGACCGAGAACGTCATGCAGTTCCTCGGCCTGATCGTGGGCCTGCTGGGCTTCGCCGGCGGGCTGTTCGTCCCGATCAGCCAGTTCCCTTCGGTCGTCCAGGACATCGCCAAGCTCACGCCCCTTTACGGGCTCAATCAGCTGGTCCACGCGCCGTTGCTGAACCAGGGCGTGGAGTGGACGTGGGTGGTCAATGTCGTGATCTGGCTGGCCATTTTCGCCCTGGGCGCGACCTGGCGGTTCCGGATGGACACCGCGCGGGTCTAGCGTTCCTGGCCCTGATGGGCCGGCCGACGAACCGCCCGACGGGCCGCCCGACCGGAGATCCGGTCGGGCGGTTCGCCAATACAGGGCCATGAGCCTGTCGCTATCCGTGACAGGACGAAGAGCTTTTAGTAACCTACTGCGGGTTGCCGCGCCCGTTTCCCATGCGGTTTCCGGGCGGCAACCGATAGGTCCCGCACGGCGTCTAAAGGTGGTCGCGAATCTCACGTGACGGCGCCATTACGCCATCCGCTGACATGTCATCCGCCGATACATCCGCTGATACGTCCGCCGCCCGCCTGATCCAGGGGAGATCATGCCCGAGCCTGTCCGCAGTGGCCAGCGTTACCTGCCCGGACTGGACGGCCTCCGCGCCATCGCCGTGCTCGCCGTCCTCGCCTACCACATCGGGCTGAGCTGGACGCCGGGCGGATTACTAGGTGTCGGCGTCTTCTTCACGCTGAGCGGCTACATCATCACCGACCTGCTGCTCGGCCAGCAGGCCAGGACCGGCTCGCTGCAGCTCGTCGACTTCTGGCTGCGCCGGGCCCGGCGGCTGCTGCCCGCGCTGTTCGTGATGCTGACCGTGGTGGTCGGCTGGGTGGCGCTGTTCGACCGCGCCCAGCTCGCCGCGCTGCGCGGGATGGTGGCCTCGGCTGCGCTCTACGTGAGCAACTGGTGGCTGATCGCCCAGCACCAGTCGTACTTCTCCCGGTTCGGGCCGCCGTCGCCGCTGGGTCACCTGTGGTCGCTGGCCGTGGAGGAGCAGTTCTACCTGGTCTGGCCGTGGCTGGTGCTGCTCGGCCTGGCGCTGAGTCGCCGGCGGCGCCGGCACGGGTCGAGCGAGTACTACGGGCTGGCCGCGGTGACCATGCTGCTGGCCGCGGCGTCCGCGACGGCGATGGCGCTGCTCTACCACCCCGGCTACGACCCGACCCGGGTGTACGACGGCACCGACACCCGGGCCTTCGCGCTGCTCATCGGCGCGGCGCTGGCGTTCGTCTGGCCCAGCCGCAAGCTGCGCGCCAGCATGAGCAAGGCCAGCACCTGGGGCCTGGACGGCGTGGGCGTCGTCGGCCTGCTGGTCATCGCCGCGCTGATCTGGCGCACCACCGAGTACTCGGCGTTCCTGTACCGCGGCGGGCTGGTGCTGCTGTCGGTGGCCACCGCGATGGTCGTGGCGGCGGTGGCCGCGCCGGCCAGCCGGGTGGGCCGGATGCTCGGCGCGGCGCCGGTGCGCTGGATCGGCGTCCGCTCCTACGGCATCTACCTGTGGCACTACCCGATCATCGTGCTGACCACCCCGGCCAACACCACCGACAGCCTGGGCCGCGGCGCGCTCCAGGTGGCCGCGAGCATCGTGGTGGCCGCGCTGTCCTGGCATTTCGTGGAGGAGCCGATCCGGCACGGCGCCCTCGAGCGCTGGTGGACGACGCTGCGGTCGGCCCGGACCCAGCCCGCGGCCGCCGTGACCGCTGGGGCGGCCGGAGGCGCCTCGGCCACCGGAGCCGCCTCGGCGGGCACGGCCGCCGTGACCGCCGGGGGCGCCGGAGGCGCCTCGGCCACCGGAGCCGCCTCAGCGGGCAAGGCCGCCGTGACCGCTGGGGCCGCCTCGGCCGGCCAGGGCGCCTCGGCCGGCAAGGGCGAGCCGGCCCGGCCGCGCCGGGCGGCCCGCCCGGCGGTGGCCGCGCTGGCCTCCGGGGTCGGCGTGCTCGGCCTGGCCGGCGCCTGCCTGGCCGGGCTCATCCCGGCCATCACGCCCGCCGCGACATCCCAGCTCACCGGGTCGCTGATCACGGCTACGCCGCGCAATGGCTCGTCCACTCAGCAGCTCACGCTGCCGTCCGGCCAGGGCTCGCACGGGGCGAAGGGAAAGAGTCAGGGCGGTGCCCCGCCGCCGCGCTCCTCCTGCCGGTCGGTGGTGCACATCGGCGACTCCACCTCCGACGGGCTGAACTCGCCCAACTACCTGCCCAACCGGGCGCTCCGGCTGTCCACGCAGTACGGCGACGTGGGCGTCCGCCAGGTCACCTGGGAGATCTCCGGGGGCCGGTCGATCGTCGAGACGCTCGGGGGCCAGGCCAATGCCGCCACCGTCGCCCAGCGGCTGATCCGGCACGGCTATCGCGGCTGCTGGGTACTGGCCCTGGGCACCAACGACACCGCTGATGTGTTTGTCGGATCCAATGTCGGCGTGGCCCAGCGCATCCAGCGGATGATGGCGGTGATCGGGAAGCAGCCGGTGATGTGGGTCAACGTGGTGTCGCTGCTGCACAGCGGGCCCTACTCCGAGCACGACATGCGGCAGTGGGACCAGGCGCTGCTGCGAGCCTGCCCCCGTTACCCGAACATGCGCATCTACGACTGGGCCGCGGCGGCCCAGCGGCCCTGGTTCATCTCCGATGGCATCCACTACACCTCGCCCGGTTACGCGGTCCGGTCACACGACATCGCCCAGGCCCTGGCCCAGTCGTTCCCGGCCGCGCCGACGGCCCAGGTCCACCAGGTCACCGCGGAGGAGGAGCAGGACGGCAGCACGACCGGCGCGGCGAGCTGCCTGGTGCACTAGCGGCCCGGTGCACTAGCGGTTAGCGGGGAGCAGCTAGCGGGGGAGCAGCTGGGCCAGGTCGTAGCGAACCGGCTCCTCCAGCTGCTCGAACCCGCATGACGCGGGATCGCGGTCCGGGCGCCAGCGGACGAACTGCGCGGTGTGCCGGAACCGGGTGCCCTCCATGTGCTCGTAGCGCACCTCGACCACCCGCTCGGGGCGCAGCGGGATGAACGACAGGTCCTTGCCCGCGTTCCACCGGCTGGCCTCCGAGGCGCGCGGGTGCCGCACGCCCGGCTGCGTGGCGGCCCAGTTCCACGGGTGGTCGTCGAACGTGGTGACCAGCGGCTGGAGCTCGGTGAACAGCTCGCGGCGCCGGGCCATCGGGAACGCGCCCACCACGCCCACGCTGGCCAGCCGGCCCGTGCTGTCGTAGAGGCCGAGCAGCAGCGAGCCGATGGCGTCGGGCCCGCTCTTGTGCACCCGGTAGCCGGCCACCACGCAGTCGGCCGTCCGCTCGTGCTTCACCTTGAACATGACCCGCTTGTCGGGCTCGTACGGCCCGGCCAGCGGCTTGGCCACCACCCCGTCCAGGCCCGCCCCCTCGAACTGGGAGAACCACTGCACCGCCAGGTCCCGGTCCCTGGTGGCCGGGGTGATGTACACCGGGGCGGTCACGCCGGCCAGCGCCTCCTCCAGCCGGGCCCGCCGCTGCTCGAACGGCAGCGCCGTGCAGTCTTCGTCGCCCAGCGCCAGCAGGTCGAAGGCCACGAACGAGGCCGGGGTCTGCTCGGCCAGCAGCCGCACCCGGCTGTCGGCCGGGTGAATGCGCTGGAGCAGCGCGTCGAAGTCCAGCCGCTGGCCGGCCTTATCGGGGATCACGATCTCGCCGTCGATGACGCTGCGCGGGGGCATGCTGGCCTGGATGGCGGCCACGACCTCGGGGAAGTAGCGGGTCATCGGCCGCTCGTTGCGGCTGCCGATCTCGACCTCGTCGCCGTCGCGGAAGATGACCGACCGGAAGCCGTCCCACTTCGGCTCGAAGCTCAGGGGGCCGTCCGGGATGTCCTTGACCGACTTGGCCAGCATGGGCGCGACCGGCGGCATGACGGGAAGATCCATCCCCCCATCTTCACCCATGCGGCTCGCTCACGTGCACGAACATCCCGCTGAGCGGTGCCCGTTGACACGTATGCGCCGATAGCCAGACAATTATGGCCTAGCTCTTGAAACGTTCCATACACGTTTGGCCGAGCTGGCCGGGCGTGACGGCAGATGGAGGCGGCGTGCGCCAGTCGGGCGGGTTAGCGGGATCAGCGGAGGCCGCCCGGCCGGGTCATTCGGCACTGGCGGGTGCGGGTCATTCGGCGCTGGCCGGAGCGGGCTCGCCGGCGCTCAGCGGAGGTGGCTCGCCAGCGCTCGCGGGTGCCGGTCCGTCGGCGCTGGCTGGAGGTGGCCCGGGTCGTTCGGCGCTGGCTGGAGGTGGCCCGGGTCGGCAGCGCGGCTGGAGGCGGCTCGGCGGCGCTCGCGGGTGCCGGTCCGTCGGCGCTGGCTGGAGGCGGTCCGGGTCGGTCGGCGCTGGCTGGAGGCGGTCCGGGTCGGTCGGCGCTGGCGGGTGCGGGTCGTTCGGCGCTGAGCGGGCCGGAGGTTGAGCTGCTCCGGCTCCTCGGCCAGGGCCTGCCGTGTGACGCCGTGGCCAGGCGGCTGCACACCTCGGAGCGGACCGTGCGGCGGCGGACCAAGGCCATCTGCGACCGCCTGGAAGTCACCGCCTCGATCGAGGCAGTGGTGTGGGCAGCCCACCGAGGCCTCATCTAACGCCCCATCTGGCGCAGAACCCCGTCCAGCCCCGCCAGAAACCCATTGCGTCCGACCCGACCCGGCTGGTCCATGAGCGTGGTGGATTTGGGTCACCCGCGGCCCAAATCCACCACGATCATGAACGCCTGGAAAAGGGACGCCCGGAACGGGGGTTCTGGTCAGCGGCAGGGCCGCGCCCTGGCTCCGCGACGGCCGGGTCCGCCGGGCCTACCTCGGCCTGGTCGGCGTCCCCGCGCCGGTGCCGGCGGCGATGCGGGAGCGGTTCGGCCGGAGCGAGGGCGTGCGCGTGGCCGAGCCGCTGATGCTCGCGGGCAGCCGCCGGGGCTACGTCCGGGTCTGGGGTCGGTGCGGACCGGTCAGGACGCGGGAGCGGCGACGTCCTCGGCGGGCTGGCGGGGGACCCGGCGGGAGCGGGCCGGCCGGGGGCGGGCCTGGCTGGACTGGCGCACCTCCAGCTCCGGCTGGAAGATCACCTGCCGGTGCTTGTGCCCCTCGTGGCCCAGGGCCTCCTCCAGCAGCAGCTGGGCCGCCATCCGGCCCAGTTCCTGGCGGGGCTGGCGGACCGACGACAGCGGCACCGCCGCCGCGGCGGCGAACTCGATGTCGTCGTAGCCCACGATGGCCAGATCGTCGGGCACCCGGATCCGGTGCCGCGTCATCTCCTGGAGCAGCCCCAGGGCGACCAGGTCGTTGGCGCAGAACGCGGCGGTCGGCCGCTGCCGGGGCGGCAGTGCGGCGATCTCGGCGCCGACCCGCTGGCCGGCGGCGACGTTGAGCGCGCTGGTCTCGATGAACTCCAGGTCGCCGGCAGGCCGGCCCGCCCGGACCAGAGCCCGGACCGCGCCGTCCCGGCGGTCGGCGACCTGCCGCAGGCTGACCGGCCCGCCCACGAAGCTGATCCGCTCGTGGCCCTCGGCCAGCAGATGGGTCATGGCCGCCTCGCCGCCCAGCACGTCGTCCACCGCGACCGAGCACTGGCGGCCCGACGGCGACCGGCTGTCGACCAGGATGACCGGGGTGCCGCGCTGCTGGAGCGGGGCCAGCCGGCGGTCGGCGTCGCCGACCGGGGTGATCAGGATGCCCTGGACCCGGTGCTCCTCCAGCAGTTCCAGGTAGCGCTGCTCCTTCTCGAGCTGCTCGTCGGTGTTGCACAAGATCACCGCGAGGCCGGCCGCCGCGGCCTCGTCCTCGACACCACGGGCCACGTCGGTGAAGAACGGGTTCGCGACGTCCAGCACGACCAGGCCGATGGTCCGGCTGCGGCCGGCCCGCAGCTGGCGGGCCGACTCGTTCCTGACGAAACCGAGCGCCTTGATCGCGGCGTGCACCCGGTCGCGGGTGGTCCGGGCCACGATCTCGGGCCGGTTCAGCACGTTGGAAACGGTGCCGACCGAGACGCCCGCGTGCGCGGCGACATCCCTGATGCTGACCGGCGCGTTCACCGCCGTCCTCTCCCGACCGGACCGTCAGTGCGCTGCTCCGCCCGCGTCATGCTTCACCAGGCTCCTGACCAGCCAGTGTCGTGATGAATCAGTCTCATGACCAACCTTGGAACGTGTCAAATCCCGGCCCGGCTCACCTTCGGTAACCTATTCTAGATTGGCGTCCTTCTCGTCGAACACGCCGAACATATGTTTGACAGGCGAGTGCCCCTGCGGCAAAGTGATCCGCGCGGCCGTAAAGGCCCCCCGGCACAAACGCAGCGCCACCGATAGCAGTGCGGCAGACCACAACAGGGAGGCACCCCAAGTGGGTCAGAAGATGGTCAAGTTCAGCGACCTGAGCGGCGAATTCATCCCCGAGGACAACGCCCTGGCACGCATCGTGATCCACGAGCACCCCGAGCTCGGCAGCGGCCCGGTAGAGATCGAGGTGCTCGCGGACGAGGCCCTGGCCGTGGAGCAGGCGGCGGTGGCGGTGGCCATCGTGGAGCTGCACCTGCCCGGTGACGACGAGCCGCGCCGGGTGGCCATGGAGCTGGACGCCTTCGACCGGCTGGCCACCGACAAGTCCATGGGCGAGCTGCTGGTCGGCGCCCGCCCGGCCCGCCGGAGCGTGAAGGCCAGCGCGACCAGCTCGCCGCGCGGCGACCGGTCGGGCTACGGCACCCTGGACACCGCCGGGCGGCCGCACAAGGGCAAGATCACCGACACCGAGCGGCAGCTGGTCCGCGACCACTTCGATGAGATCAACCAGCGGCTGGCCGCCGAGGGCCAGCGGCCGATCAGCCTGACCGACCCCGAGCACGTCGAGCGCTACGGCCTGGCCGAGCTGGCTAAGGAGCGGGCCGCCGGGTCCGAGCCCCGGCGCGGGCACCTGAGCGCGGCGGCCGACCCGGCCCAGGCGGCGGCAGACACCGAGACGGCCGGCCAGACCGCGATCGCGGTCTGACCGCCCGGCTGAAAGGCGGCAGATACCGAGACGGCCGGCCAGGCCGCTCTGCGGCCTGGCCGCCCGCCTGGAAGGCGGCAGATACCGAGACGGCCGGCCCGTCCGCTCTGCGCCTGGCCGCCCGCCTGGAAGGCGGCAGATACCGAGACGGCCGGCCAGGCCGCTCTGCGGCCTGGCCGGCCGTGCCGCCGGCCGCGGGTCGGGCCCGCGGGCCGAGATGGAACGCTGACGGCGGGACCGGCCGGGCTCCGCGTGACGGGAGCCCGGCCGGCCAGCGGCACCGGGCCGCCTGGCTTAGCCCTTGGCTGACAAGGCGGCCAGGCTGCGGACGAGCTGGGCCAGCACGCCGGCGCCGACCGGCGGCTGGGCGCGGACCACGGGCGGCAGCTGCTTGCCTGACCCGTGACCGCGCTTGGCGATCCGGGCCGGGGCGGTCCAGGCCTGGTTGGTGTTCTCGGCGAAGATGCCCGAGCCGTCCGGCCGGATGAGCGTGGCCTGGGCCATGGTGAAGCCGCCGGAGGTGGTGCGGCCGCTGCGCACGATCAGGATCGAGCCGTCGGCCAGCCGCCGGATGTGGCACGGCCCGTAGTAGCCGTCGCCGTTGCCCGAGCTGAGGTCGCTCAGCTCGGCGCAGGTCGGCATCTTGGTGATCAGCATGTCGGCCGGGGTGACCTGCAGGTTGAAGTACGGATGGCCGGTGACGGCCACGCCCGCGCCCAGGTCGATGAACGGGTGCTTCTGGCCGCCGGGGCCGCCCGAGGCCAGCACGCTCACCTGCGCCTGGGCCAGCCGGACGCCCGCGTCCCGCTGCACCAGCCCGGCCAGCAGGCCGGCGGCGATCCCGTCTACGGTGATCCGCGCGGTGCGCGCCGTCAGGCCGGACACCGCGGGCCGGGTGCTCGCCTTGGCGGCGGCGGTCTCCAGCGCGGCCAGGGACAGCTTCGCATGGCCGGTCCGGCCGCCCGCCAGCCCGGGGGCGCGGCCCGCCGGGCTGGCGCCCCCTGCGGTCAGCGCCACCACGGCGGCCGTCACGCCCGCTCCGGTCGCCATGGCCGCCAGCGCCGCACCGCGGCGGCGGCGCCGCGTCCGCCGGCCTCGCTCCAGCACGTCGGCCGGCCGGAAGCCGATCGGCGGCTCGCCGCTCACGGCCTCCTCCAGCACGGTCCTGATGTCAGTCATCGGTCATCCTTCCAAGTGGTGAGCGGACGGCTCGGGCACCGCGAGCAGCTCGCGCAGCCGGGCCAGCCCTCGCGCGGTCTGGCTCTTCACCGTGCCTTCGCTGCAGCCGATCAGCCGGGCGGTCTCGGCCACGTCGCAGTCCTCGTAGAACCTGAGCACCAGCACGGCCCGCTGCCGGGGCGGCACCTTGGCCAGCGCGTCCCGCACGGTCATGCGGTCCTCGAGCGGCCAGTGCTCGGCGGCGGGCCGGTCCGGCAGCACCGCCTGGGCGTGCTCGCGCCGCCACGGCCGCCGGCGCTCGTCGATCAGTCCGCGGATCAGCGTGGTGCGGACGAAGGCATCCAGTGACTGGCGGACCCGAACCCGGTCCCAGGCCAGGTACAGCTTCACCAGCGCGGTCTGCACCTCGTCCTCGGCGCGCTGCCAGTCGCCGCACATCAGGTACGCGGTGCGGCGCATCCGGGCCGCGGACGCCGCCACGTAGGCGGTGAACTCCTCAGCCGCATCGGCTCGCATAGGCTCCCTCCGGGGGTTGTCGCCCGGAAGACGGAACGACACCGGCGCCAGGTTGCACCCGACCTAGGAAACCCTGACCGCGTTAGCGTCTCACCTGGGCCACCCGCTCGGCCGCGGCCCGCCAGGCGGCGGCGTTGCCCGACGGCTCGTAGCGGCGCAGCGGCTGGGTGCCGCGGACCAGCGCCCGCATGCCGTCCAGGTCGCCAGGGGCCGCGCCGAGCGTCCGGGCCTGGACCAGGATGTTGCCGATGGCGGTCGCCTCGGCCGGCCCGGCCACCACCGGCAGCCCGCACGCGTCCGCCGTGAGCTGGCCCAGCAGCGCGTTGCGCGCGCCGCCGCCGACCAGGTGGATGGCGTCCACGGACCGGCCCGACAGCCGCTGCGCGTCCAGCACCGCGCGCCGGTAGGCCAGGGCCAGGCTGTCCAGGATGGCCCGGGTCGTCTCGGCCGGGCCGTCGGGCGCCGGCTGGCCCAGGTCCCGGCAGGCCGCGCCGATCCGGGCGGGCATGTCGCCGGGCGGCAGGAACCGCGGCTCGTCCGGGTCGAACACCAGGCGCAGCGGCTCGGCCCGCGCCGCGTCGGCCACCAGCTGCTCCAGGCTGACTTCCCGGCCGGGCGCCGCCCAGGCCCGCGCGCACTCCTGGAGCAGCCACAGGCCCATCACGTTGCGCAGGTAGCGGACCGTCCCGTCGATGCCGATCTCGTTGGTGAAGTTGGCCCGCAGGCTGTCGGCGGTCAGCACCGGGCGGTCCAGCTCCAGGCCGACCAGCGACCAGGTGCCGCACGAGACGTAGGCGAACGCGCCGCCCCGGGCCGGGACGGCCGCCACCGCCGACGCGGTGTCGTGCGAGCCGACCGCCGTGACCGGCAGCCGCTGCGCCAGCCCGGTCGCCCTGGCCACCTCGGGGACCAGGTGGCCGACCAGGTCGCCGGGCCGGCGCAGCGGCGGCAGGATCGCGGCCGGCAGCCCGGCCCGGCGCAGCAGCGGAGTGGCCCACTGCTGGGTCCCGGCGTCCAGCAGCTGGGTCGTGGAGGCGTTGGTGAGCTCCGCGCCGGCCTGCCCGGTCAGCCAGTATCCGAGCAGGTCGGGGATCAGCAGCAGGGTGGCCGCCGCGTCGAGCTGAGGCGTCCCCGCGGCGGCGGCCAGCTGAAAGATCGTGTTGAACAGAAGGTGCTGGGTGCCGGTGATCGCATACAGCTCCTCGGCCGGCACCGCGGCCAGGACCCGCTCCGCCGCCCCGGCCGTGCGCGGGTCGCGGTAGTGCACGGGGTTGCCCAGCAGCGCGCCCGTCTCATCGAGCAGGCCGAAGTCCACGCCCCACGTGTCGATGCCCACGCTGGCCAGCTCGGCGGCCTGGCCCGCGGCGCGCAGCCCGGCCAGCACGCTGTCGTGCAGGGCCAGGATGTCCCAGTGCAGCGCGCCGAGCACGCGGACCGGCGTGTTCGGGAACCGGTGCACCTCGGTCAGGTCCAGCTGGCCGGGTGCCACGCGCCCGACGATGACCCGGCCGCTGGACGCGCCGAGGTCGGCCGCCGCGACCGCGACCGGAGCGCTCATCGCAGGAACGCCGCCGCCACCCCGCCGTCGACCGGGATGAGCAGGCCGGTCGTGAGCGACAGCTCGCCCGCGGTGAGCGCGACGACGGCCGCCGCGACGTGGTCGGGCAGCACCTCCCGCTTGAGCAGCGTCCGCTGCGCGTAGAACGCGCCCAGCTCCTCCTCGGGGACCCCGTACACCGCGGCCCGGCTGGCGCCCCAGCCGCCCGCGAAGATGCCCGAGCCGCGCACCACCCCGTCGGGGTTGATGCCGTTGACCCGGATGCCCAGCTCGCCCAGCTCGGCGGCCAGCAGCCGCACCTGGTGAGCCTGATCGGCCTTGGCCGCGCCGTAGGCCACGTTGCTGGGCCCGGCGAACACCGCGTTCTTGCTGCAGATGTAGATGATGTCGCCGCCCATGCGCTGGGCGGCCAGCAGCCGCGCGGCCTCGCGGGAGACCAGGAACGAGCCGCGGGCCATGACCGAGTGCTGCACGTCCCAGTCCGCCGCCGAGGTCTCCAGCAGCGGCCGGGAGATGGACAGGCCGGCGTTGTTGACGACCAGGTCCACGCCGCCGAAGGCCAGCGCCGCCGCGTCCATCGCGCCGGCCACGGCGTCCTCGTCGGTCACGTCGACGGTGACCGGCGCGGCCACGTCGGCCGAGCCCAGCTCCGCGGCCACCGTGGCCGCGGCCGGGGCGTCCCGGTCGGCCACCACCACGCAGGCGCCCTCGGCGGCCAGCCGCCGGGCCGTGGCCCGGCCGATCCCCGACCCGCCGCCGGTGACCAGCGCGATCCGGCCGGCCAGCGGCTTCGGCTTGGGCCGCCGGGCCAGCTTGGCCTCCTCCAGCGCCCAGTACTCGATGCGGAACTTCTCGGCCTCGCTGATCGGCGCGTAGGTGGAGACCGCCTCCGCGCCGTGCATGACGTTGATGGCGTTGACGTAGAACTCGCCTGCCACCCGCGCGGTCTGCTTGTCGGCGCCGAAGCTGAACATGCCCACGCCGGGCACCAGCACGATCGCCGGGTCGGCGCCGCGCATGGGGGGCGAGTCCGGCTCCGCGTGCCGCTGGTAGTAGGCCCGGTACTGCTCGCGGTACTCCGCGTGCAGCTCGCCGAGCCGGGCGATGACGTCCGGCAGCGGCGCGGCCGGCGGCAGGTCGAGCACCAGCGGCGCGACCTTGGTCCGCAGGAAGTGGTCCGGGCAGGAGGTGCCGAGCGCGGCCAGCGCGGGGTGCCGCTGGCGGGCCAGGAAGTCCAGCACCACCCGGCTGTCGGTGAAGTGGCCGACCTGCCGCCGGTCGGTCGAGGCCAGGCCGCGCAGCACCGGCGCGAGCTGGGCGGCGCGGGCCCGGCGCTCGGCCTCGGGCAGCGGCGCCAGGCCGGGCACGACCGGGCCGAACGGCTCAGGCTTGCCGTGAGCGTCCAGGTAGTGCTGCGCGGTGGCGATGATCTCCAGCGAGCTGGCCTCGCACTCCGCGCTGGTCGCGCCCCAGGCGGTGATGCCGTGGCCACCGAGGACCACGCCGATGGCGCCGGGGTGGTCGCGGTGCACGGCGGCGATGTCCAGGCCGAGCTGGAAGCCGGGCCGCCGCCACGGCACCCAGGCCACCCGGTCGCCGAAGCAGTCCCTGGTCAGCTGCTCCCCGTCGGCCGCGGTGGCCAGGGCGATCCCGGCGTCGGGATGCAGGTGGTCCACGTGCGGGGCCTCAACCAGGCTATGCATGGCGGTGTCGATGGACGGGGCCGCACCGCCTTTGCCGTGCAGGCAGAAGTCGAAGGCCGCGACCATCTCGTCCTCCCGGTCCGGACCGGGGTAGACGGCGGGCAGCGCGCGGAGCCGGTCCATCCGGAGCACGGCCAGCCCGGCCGGCGTCAGCGTGCCCAGGTCGCCGCCGGAGCCCTTGACCCACAGCAGCTCGGCCGGCTGGCCGGTGACCGGGTCGGTGACGGTGCCCTTGGCCGAGGTGTTGCCGCCGGCGTAATTGGTGTTACGCGGGTCGGCGCCAAGACGGTTGCTGCGCCCGATCAGCTCGGCGATCTCGGGTGCGGCCTGGGAATCCATTGTTAATCCTCTTCTTTGTGCCGGTTTCCTTGTGCCGGTCAGCTAGCCCAGCTGGCCTGGGTTCCGCCGACCCGCTCCGCGACGATTGTGTCCTGGTAGCCGGACCGGTGATAGGCGGCGATCGGGTCGGGGTCCAGGCCCATGTCGGCCCGCAGCTCGGCCAGCAGCGGCCGGACATCGGTGTTGTAGGCGTCCATGAGCGCGGCGTTGGCGGCCAGGACGTCGCCGGCCTGCTGGGCCGCGGCCAGCGCGGGCCGGTCGATGAGCAGCACCTTGGCGGTGGCCTCCTGGACGTTGAGCACGGAGCGGATCTGCGCCGGGATCTTGGGCTCGATGTTGTGGCACTGGTCGAGCATGAACGCCACCCCGGCCTCGGGCTTGTGGGCGCCGGCCGACACCACCTCGTTCAGGATCCGGAACAGCTGGAACGGGTCCGCGGCGCCGACCATCAGGTCGTCGTCGGCGTAGAACCGGGAGTTGAAGTCGAAGGCGCCCAGCCGCCCCGCGCGCAGCAGCAGGGCCACGATGAACTCGATGTTGGTGCCCGGCGCGTGGTGCCCGGTGTCCACCACCACCTGCGCCTGCGGGCCGAGGGCCTGACAGTGCAGCAGGGAGGTGCCCCAGTCGGGCACGTCGGTGGTGTAGAAGGACGGCTCGAACAGCTTGTACTCCAGCAGCATCCGCTGGCCCGCGCCGAGCCGCGCGTAGACCTCTGCCAGTGACTGCGCCAGCCGGTCCTGGCGGCCCCGGATGTCGTCCTGGCCGGGGTAGTTGGTGCCGTCAGCGAACCACAGCTTGAGGTCGGCCGAGCCGGTGGCGTCCATGATGTCCACGCACTCCAGCAGGTGCGCCGTGGCCTTCGCGCGCACCTTGGGGTCGGGGTGGCAGACGCTGCCCAGCATGTAGTCGTTGTCCTGGAACACGTTGGCGTTCACCGCGCCGATGGACAGCCCGTGGTCGGCCGCGAACCGGCTCAGCGCCGCGTAGTCGTCGACCTTGTCCCACGGGATGTGCACCGCCACCCGCGGCGCGACCCCGGTCAGCGCGTGCACCTGAGCGGCGTCGGAGATCTTCTCGTATGGCGTGCGCGGCACCCCGGCCTGCGGGAACACCTTGAAGCGGGTGCCCGTGTTCCCGAACGCCCACGACGGCAGCTCGATCTGCTGCCCCCGCAGCGCGGACTTCACATCGGTCACGTCAGGCATAACACGTCATCTCCAAGTGCTTGCGGCGCCGCGGTGGCGGTAGTGCGGAGTTGCTAGTCCGGCTAGTCCAGGTGGTGTTGACGCATCGGGGCGGGCCCGGGGACTGGCCAGGCCCCCGGGCCCGTCTCCGGCTAGAAGCCCCAGGAGTTGTAGTTGTTGATGTTGGACTTGGTGAACACGAGCGGCGGGCCGAGCAGGACCGTGTTGTCCGCGCCGATCGTGAACTTGCCGAGCTTGCCCGCGGTGAAGGACTGCCCGGCTGATCCGGTGATCTTCTTCGAGGCGAGGTTCACCGCGGCGTAGGCCGCGAGGTAGCCGAGGCTGGCCGGGTTCCACAGCTCGAAGCTCTGGACCGTGCCGTCTTCCACGTACTTCTTCATCGCCACCGGGGTGCCCAGACCGGTCAGCGCGACCTTGCCCCGGTACTTGGACGTGTCCAGGACCTGGGCCGCGGCCAGGATGCCCACCGTGGTCGGCGAGATGATCCCCTTGAGATTCGGGTAGTGCTGCAGCAGGCCCTGGGTCACCTGGGTGGCGGTGGTCGGGTCGTCATTGCCGTAGACGGTGGAGACCAGCTTCACCTTCGGGTACTTCTTCAGCTCCTGCTTCATGTACCCGATCCACGTGTTCTGGTTCGTGGCCGAGGCGGCCGCGGACACGATGCCGATCTGCCCCGAGTCGTGGATCTCCTTGGCCAGCAGGTCCACCTCGGTCGCGCCGATCGCCTGGGACGAGGCCTGGTTGATGAACAGGCTCCGGCAGGCCGGGGCGTCGGAGTCATAGGTGACCACCGTGATGCCCTTGGTCATGGCCGCCTTCAGCGTGGGGCACAGGGCGGACGGGTCCGTGGCCGACACGAGAAGCGCGTTCGCGCCCTTGGTGATCGCGGCCTGGATGGCCGGCAGCTGCGAGGCTGGCGTCGCGGCGGTACCGCTGGTCTCGCTGCCCGACTCGCCCAGCGTGCCCAGGGCGGCCAGGGCCCCGCCGGTCTTCACGCTGTCGGCCAGGGTGAAGTAGGGGTTGCCCAGGTTCTTCGGGATCACGAAGACCTTGAGCCCGGTCTTCAGCGCGCCCGACGAGGACGAAGACGAGGACGAGGACGAGGACCCTGAGGACGGGCTGGACGATCCGGAGGAGCTGCACGCCGCGAGCACGGCCGAGGCGCTGAGGAGCACAACCGGCCCCAGCAGCGCGCGTCTGACGGTAGGTCTCATTTCTGAATCCTTTCAATCAAGGGCCGGCTGCCAACGGCTCCGTTGCGCCGTACCCGGCCTGGGTGAGGAACGGGACGTGCGCCCCGGCTGAGTTCAGTCATGCAGGGTTCACTCATGCAGGGTTCAGTCATGCAGGGTTCACTCATGCGCAGCTCCGAGGGACGAGGACGGGGGAGGCGAGGACGGGGGAGGGGTGGCGCGGCCGGAGCGACCGGACCGGCCGCGCGCCCACCGGGGCAAGCCGAGCTGGCGGAGCCGCCCGGCGTTCGGGGCGAACACGCTGACCAGCAGGAGGGCGCCGATCACGATGCCGGTGGCCTCCTGGTTGAAGTTGGTCAGCAGCAGGGCGTTCTGCAGTCCCGCGAACGCGATCACCGCCAGCACCACGCCAGTCATCGACCCCTTGCCGCCGAAGATGGACACCCCGCCCAGCAGCACGATCGCGACCACGTCCAGCTCGAGGCCGAGCCCGTTGTTCTGCACCGCGGTGGCCAGCCGGAATGTCCACAGCACCCCGCACATGGCACAGACCAGGCCGGACACCACGTACAGCATGGTCTTGACTCGCTTGACCCGGATCCCGGCGAACTGCGCGGCCTCCGGGCTGGCCCCCATCGCGTACAGGGAGCGGCCGGTGGCGGTGGCGTGCAGCACGATCCCGAAAATGACCGCCAGCACGGCGAAGATCGCGATGTTCCAGGGGATCTGGGTGTGCGGCAGCGGCAGCACGCCGATGTTGGTGTAGTTCGCCGGGAAGTCGGAGATCGTCTTCGCACCCAGAAGGATCAGGGCCACCCCCCGGTAGAGCGCGAGGGTGCCGATCGTCACCGCCAGCGAGGGCAGGCCGACCCGGGTCACCAGCAGCCCGTTGATCAGGCCGGCCACGATTCCCAGCAGCGCGACCACCACGAAGATGGCCAGCATCGGCCAGTGATGGCTCCACAGGACGCCGAGCAGTGCGCTGGACATGCCCAGGATCGAGGCCACGGACAGGTCGATCTCGCCGCTGATGATGATGAGCGTCATCGGCAAGGCCATGATCGCGATCTCGCCCGAGGTGACCCCGGTGTTGAAGAAGTTGCCGCTGGTCAGGAACTGGGGAGAGGTCACGGCGCCGAAGATCACGATGGCCACGACCAGGAGACCCAGGCCGGTTTCCCAGCGCACCGAGCCGCGGGCCGCGGAGCGGAGCCAACTCGCCTCGCCCGACGCGATGCTCGCGTCCGCTGAGCCCGCGGCTGGCGCGGGGGCGCGCGTGTTCGGGTCAGGTTCCAACGCCGGAGCTCCTTCGTCGCAGGGCGGCCATGAGCTTCATCGAGATGACCCGGTCCAGGGTGATGGCCACCAGCAGCAGGAAGCCGGAGATGGCCTCGAGCCAGAGTTGCGAGATGCCCAGCACGTTCAGCGCGGACGTGATGCTGGACAGCAGCAGCGCGCCGACCGCCGCGCCCACCGCGCTTCCGCTCCCGCCGAAGATCGCCACCCCGCCCACCACCACCGCGGAAATAACGGTCAGCTCGTAGCCGGTCCCCGCGGTCGAGTCGATCGTCTGGTACTGCGCGGCCCACAGCACCCCCGCGACACCGGCGATGGCGCCGCTCACGGCGAACGCGGTGAAGATCCTCGTGCCGACGGGAATGCCGGCCAGCCGGGCGGCCTCGGGGTTGGAGCCGATCGCGTACAGCTCGCGCCCGGACCGGAATGAGCGCAGGTAGTAAGCGCCCAGCCCGATCACCACCGCGATCGCGATGGCCAGGTAGGGAACGCCGAAGACGGTGGCGCGCGGGATGTTGGTGAACGAGTTCGGCAGGGTCTGCGCGGTCACCTCGCTGCCGCCGACGACGAGGATGTCGATGCCGCGGATGATGTACAGCGTGGCCAGCGTGACCACGAGGCTCGGCACCCGGCCGACCGCGACCATGAGCCCGTTGGCCGCCCCGCAGGCCAGCCCGATGCCGAGGCCGATGAGGAAGACCAGCGGGACCGGGATGCCGGGATGGTGGCCGAACATCCCGGCCGAGACGTAGGCCGACAGGCCCAGCACCGAGCCGATCGACAGGTCCACGTTCCGGCTGACCACGACGATGGTCTCGCCGAGCGCAAGCAGCGCGTAGACCGTCGTGTTGATGAGCAGGAACTGGATGTTCTGCTGGTTCAGGAATGACGGCTGGATGCTGGTGGTCACGGCCACAAAGACCAGCAGCACGGCGATGATGCCGAACTCCCGGACCTGGAACACTCGCTCGACGAGCCGGCGGGATCCGCTGCCGGGCGGGGCGCCTGCCGGCTCGCTGCGGTCGGTCGCGGTGGTGGTCATGCGGCCTGCTCCCCGCGCTCTCCGCGCCCGATGATGGTGGCGATGAGTCCGCGGGGCGTCATGAGGCCTCCCGCAGCTGACCGGTCGCGGCGGCCATGATCTTCTCCTCCGAGGCGTTGCCGGGCCTGAGTTCCGCAGTCAGCCGCCCCTCGCGCATGACCAGGATCCGATCGCCGACCTGCAGTACCTCGGGCAGTTCCGAGGAGATCATCAGGATCGCGACCCCGTCCTGGGCCAGCTGGACGAGCAGCCGGTGGACCTCCGCCTTGGTAGCGATGTCGATGCCGCGCGTCGGCTCGTCCACGATCAGCAGCGCCGGGCGGCGGCCCAGCCACTTGGCCAGCACCACCTTCTGCTGGTTGCCGCCGGACAGGCGGGAGACCGGGTCGGTCAGGCGGCCGTACTTGAGGTTGAGCCGGACGGCCCAGTCGGTCGCCAGCGCGCGCTCGGCCGCCGACCGCACCAGCCCGTGCCGGCGCAGCCGGGCCAGCGACGCGAGGGCCACGTTCTGCTGGACCGACATGTCCATGACCAGGCCCTGCTGCCGCCGGTCCTCTGGGACGAAGCCGATCCCGGCGGCCATGGCCGCGGTCGGCGAGGCCCGCCGCAGCTCACGGCCGCGCATCACGACCCGGCCGGCGTCGTACCGGTCGATGCCGAACACGGCCCGGGCCACCTCGCTGCGGCCTGACCCGACCAGCCCGGCCAGGGCGACGATCTCGCCGGCTCGGACGTCTAGCGAGATGTCAGTGAACACGCCCTCGCGGGTGAGGCGCTCGACCCGGAGCACAAGCTCGCCGGGCGCGCCGCGGTGGCCGGCCACCCGCTCCTCCATCTGCCGCCCGACCATGGCCCGGACCAGGTCATCGGCCGTCAGCCCGGCCAGCGGGCTGGTCAGCACGTGCCGGCCGTCGCGCATCACCGTGACCCGCTGGCAGATCTCGAAGACCTCCTCCAGCCGGTGCGAGATGAACAGCACCGCCGCCCCGCCCGCCCGCAGCGTGGCCACGACCTCGAACAGGCGACTCACCTCGGCCGCCGACAGCGCCGCCGTCGGCTCGTCCATGACGATCACCCGTGCGCTCAGCGACAGCGCCTTGGCGATCTCGACCACCTGCTGGTCGGCGATGGACAGGCCGCGGCAGATCCGGGCCGGGTCTATCCGGACGCCCAGTTCCTCGAACAGGCTGGCCGCCGTGGCGCGCATGGCCCTGGCGTCGATGCGGCGGCCCGCCCGTAGCGGCTGCCGGCCCATGAAGATGTTCTCGGCCACGGTCAGGTCCGGGAACAGCGTGGGCTCCTGGTAGATGACCGCGATGCCGGCGTCGCGCGCGGCGGCCGGGCTGGGCAGCGCCGCGGGGCGGCCGTCGATGAGCAGCGTCCCGCTGTCCAGCGGGTAGACCCCGGCCAGGATCTTGACCAGGGTGGACTTGCCGGCGCCGTTCTCGCCCAGCAGCGCGTGCACCTCGCCCCCGCGCAGCTCGATGGTGCCGTCGGCGAGCGCCTGCACCGCCCCGAAGGCCTTCTCGGCATGGCGCAGGGCCAGCACCGGGGCCGGGGCCGCGGGCGTCTGCGGCCGCGGGACCTCAGGCCGGGCGGCGGCGTCGTCTTCGGCGGAGTCCATGCCTGCCTTCCTGTGCGGTCCGGGCCCGGGGCCGGAGGTTCGCGGCCGGGGCCTGGCGTGGTGGGCCGGGTGCGCCTCGCGGTGTCGCTGACGTTAATGGAACGTTTCAAATATGTGCTGTAGTGTCTGAGCCGGCTCCCGTGGTGTCAAGGGCCGGTTTGGCAATACTGACGAAGTCGTTACAAACACGGCTAGCCCGTGTCTCGTAGATCGCGGTCGGCGGAGCGCCCGCGGTGCGGTGCCGGGAACGACGTGGTTGTTGCTGCCACGTCGTTCTAGCGACGTGAGAGTTACAATCACGTCGCTGGCGGGGGCCGGTCCGAATTACGGCGGTGCCGTGCCCTGGGTTCCGGTCCGCCGCTGGCGAGCCGGATGAGCTGGCCGGGGCGCGAGTGGCGCGGGTGGCTTCACGGGCTGCTGCCCCGGCTCCCTGGCCGCGGGCCTGACCACGATCTGCGCGACACGCCTTAGCCCGCGCTGGCGGATGGCGCTGGCCAGCGCGGGCTGGGGTGCGCGGGGCCGCTGTGGCTGGCGGGCCTGGTGAGCGGCGTCACGACGGCCAGACGTGGGCGGTGGCCGGCCTGGCCCCGGCCGAGTCAGGGAACGGCGGATCAGCGACCGCCAGAAACCGGCGCTAAAACGGGTGGCGGGCCAGCCCAGTGGCCTGCTTACTTGCTGGCATGGGTGGCTTCGACGAACCTCAGTTTTATGGCGATAGCTGGGCCAGCGTGTATGACGAGCGGGTCGGAAACCAGGACCCCGCGCAGGCCGTCGAATTCCTGGCCGAGCGGGCCGGTGACGGGCCGGTGCTGGAGCTGGCCATCGGGACCGGCCGGATCGCGCTGCCGCTGGCCCGCCGCGGCGTCAGGGTCGAGGGGCTCGACGCCTCGGCCGCGATGGTGGAGCGGCTGCGGTCCAAGCCGGGCGGCGAGGCCATCCCCGTGCTCCTCGGCGACATGGCCCAGGTGCCGCTGACCGGACCGTTCACGCTGGTGTACCTGGTGTTCAACACGCTGTTCGGGCTGCTCACCCAGGACCGCCAGGCCGAGTGCTTCCGCGGCGTGGCCCGGGTGCTGGCGCCGGGCGGGCGGTTCGTGATCGAGTGCTTCGTGCCGGACCTGACCCGGTTCGACCGGGGGCAGCGGGTCATGGCCAGGGCGGTGACCGAGAACTCGGCGACCATCGAGGTATCGGTGCACGACGCGGTGGGCCAGCGGGTGACCACCCAGGACATCACGTTCGACGCGGCGGGCGTGCACCTGCGGCCGGTGGCCATCCGGTACGCCTGGCCCGCCGAGCTGGACCTGATGGCCGGGCAGGCGGGGCTCACGCTGGCCGAGCGCTACGCCGGCTGGGAGCGCCAGCCGTTCCTGGCTAGCTCGGGGCAGCACGTCTCGGTCTACCGGAGCGCATAGCAGTACCCGCGCGCATAGCCGTACCGGCGCGCATAGCCGGCGAACGCATAGCTGACGAACTCGTTACGGGGACCGGGAGCCGCTGCGGGGCTGGCGTGGCTCAGCGCAGGGTGGTGGCGCACGGCCGGAACGTAGTCATGGCCCCGGCCTAGGTCGCTCAGAGGCGATACAGAAGCGGCCCGGGCAGCCTGGGGACATGGCGCTGGCGGACCGGCCGCCGGCCCGAGTGTCCTAGGAGGCAGCGACTGATGAGCTGGTTCTGGCTCAATGTTCCCCTGATGGCCTTGTTCTTCCTCGCGACCGCGGGGATCCCCATGTGGCTGGTGCTCCGGCACCCGGAGACTGGCCCGGCGCGCACCTCGCGCAGCATCCGGCTGGACGCGACTCCGCAGTCCGTGCCGGTCATCGTGGTGGCCACGGCCGCCGCGGACCGGGAGCTCATCCGCGCGTAATCGGCGGGTGACCTGGCAGGCGATGTACTGATAGGAATGCAGCAGCGGGCTGGGGCCCGGCTTCGGCGCGGGCCCCGCTGCGCTGCGCTGTGCTGCTGACATCGTTCGGCCAGAGGAGACCGCCATGAGAGTGCCGCTCACGATCGGAGACTTCCTCAGCCGCGGGGCGGCCGTCTACGGCGACCGCAGCGCCGTGATCGACGAGCCGGGCACGACCGGGTCGCTGGGCACGCTGACCTATGCCGGGCTGG
The DNA here is from genome assembly GCA_963822485.1 of uncultured Actinomycetota bacterium. Lineage (GTDB taxonomy): Bacteria > Actinomycetota > Actinomycetes > Streptosporangiales > Streptosporangiaceae > DASUBV01. Next base: position 120,906 of record CAWGHW010000036.1, on the reverse strand, counting down.
AGAGCCGGGCCCGCGGCATGGCCCTCGCGCTGGATGCCCTCGGGGTCGCCCACGGCGAGCGGGTGGCCATCGTGAGCCCGAACGCGGCGCGGTTCCAGATCTCCTACTTCGGGGTCAGCGCCTATGGCCGGGTCCTGGTCCCGGTCAACTTCCGGCTGAACGCCGAGGAGATCCGCTACATCGTGGATCACTCGGGCGCGTCGGTGCTGCTGGTCGACCCGGAGTCGGACCAGGCCCTGCGGGACGTGCCGGTCAAGCACCGCATCGTGCTGGACGGCGCGGAGGACGCCGAGCTGTTCGCGGCGGCGCCGGCGGGCGCGCAGCCGGCCGCCTGGGAGCCCGACGAGGACGCCACGGCCAGCATCAACTACACCAGCGGCACCACGGCCCGGCCCAAGGGCGTGCAGCTCACGCACCGGAACTGCTGGCTGAACGCGGCCATCTTCGGCTGGCACACGGCGGTCACCGACCGGGACGTGTTCATGCACACGCTGCCGATGTTCCACTGCAACGGCTGGGGCATGCCGTACGCGGTGACGTCCATGGGCCTGCCGCAGGTCATCGTGCGCAAGATCGACGGCGAGGAGATCCTGCGCCGGGTCGAGGAGCACGGCGTCACGCTGCTGTGCGGGGCCCCGGCGGTGGTGGCCGCGATCCTGAACGCGGGCGCGGAGCGCCGGGCCGCGGGCCGGGCCATCCCCGGCGCCGGGATGGTGCGCATCGTGGTCGCGGGGGCGCCGCCGCCGTCCAAGACCATCGAGCGGGTCGAGACCGAGCTGGGCTGGGAGTTCATCCAGATCTACGGGCTCACCGAGACCGCTCCGCTGCTGACCATCAACCGGGCGCCGGCCGAGTGGGACGGCCTGGCGACCGCGGACCGGGCCCGGCTCCAGTCCCGCGCCGGGGTCCCGGCGGTCGGCGTGGCCATCCGCACCGACGAGGACGGCGAGGTCCTGGCCCGGTCCAACCACGTGTTCGCGGGCTACTGGCAGCAGCCGGAGGAGTCGGCCAAGGTGCTGGCGGACGGCTGGTTCCACACCGGGGACAAGGGCCACCTGGAGGCCGGCGAGTACCTGGTCATCTCCGACCGCAAGAAGGACGTCATCATCTCCGGCGGCGAGAACGTCAGCTCGGTGGAGGTGGAGGACTGCCTCTACCAGCACCCGGACGTGGCCGAGGTGGCGGTCATCGGGGTGCCCGACGCCAGGTGGGGCGAGACGGTGAAGGCGCTGGTCGTGCTGCGCTCGGCCGCGCCCGAGGCCGAGCACGCCAGGATCGAGCAGGAGCTCATCGGGCACTGCCGGGACCGGCTGGCCCACTACAAGTGCCCGACCACGGTCGAGATGCGCGAGGAGATGCCGCGCACGGCCACCGGGAAGCTCCAGAAGTTCCGGCTCCGCGCCCCCTACTGGGAGGGCTACGACCGGCGGATCAACTAGCGCCAGCCAGCGGACAGCCGACATCGGACAGCCGACATCGGACAATCGACAACGGCCGCGCGGCGTCCCCTAAAGGCAGGCCAGGTGCGGTGCCCGCCCCGCAGGCCGGGCACCGCACCTGACTCGACCGTGCTACCGGCCCGGCCCCGCGCCCTGACACGACGCCGGGTCGGCAGCACCCCCTCTGCGGCCGTTCTGGTACGTAGTTCGTTACCGACGGGGCAATCGGATTGGTGATCTGCGTCACATTTTTGTTCCGAGTTCCGCGGCAGTCGCCGAGCCCGGCCGCGGGGCTCCCCTGACCTGGATCTTCCCTAGCCCTAGCCGTCGTAGTAATCTCCGGGCTGCACCTCGGCAGTGCCCGCAGTCGCGCACCTGCCTCCAGAACGCCAGCAGCGAGCAGGAGGTCCGCAGTGGCAAGCGACCAGAAGCCCGTCATGGAGGGCAGCGAGGCGGCGCCGTCGGTTACCGCCGTCGAGCATCGCGGCATCGAGCATGTGCCCCAGTCGGCCAGGTGGGGCAACCCGGGCAGCCTGTTCTGGATGTGGGCCGGGGCGGTCTGGAACGTCGAGTTCGTGGTCTACGGCGCGCTAGCGGTCTTTATTTTCGGCCTATCTTTCGCCCAGGCCGTCGTGATCATCATCATCGGCAACCTGTTCTACCTGCTGACCGGCCTGGCCAGCCTGCAGGGCCCGGAGGCCGGCACGACCACGTTCGCGATCAGCCGGGCTCCGTTCGGGCCTAACGGCAACCGGATGCCCTCGTTGTTCAACTGGGTTACCCAGGTCGGATTCGAGATCGAGGGCATCGCGCTGATCGTCTTCGCGGCGATCCTGCTCACCTCCAAGGCCGGGTTCACCGCCGGGACGGCGGCCAAGGTGATCTTCATCATCCTGGCCGTGGCTATCCAGGCCGTGCTGCCGGTGCTCGGGCACGCGGCCGTGCTGCGGGTGCTGCGCTGGCTGACCATCCCGTTCGTGATCCTGTTCGCCGTGATGGCCGGGCTGACCGGCTCCAGGGCCAACCTCAGCGTGCCGGCGCACGGCGCGCCGTGGGGCTCGCTGACCATCTTCCTGGCCCTGGTGATCGCGGCCGGCGGGCTGGGCTGGACCGAGAACGGCAACGACTACTCGCGCTACCTGCCGCGCAACAGCGACAAGAAGCGGATCGTGCTCGCCGTGGCCCTCGGCGGGGCCATCCCGTCCGCGCTGCTGGAGATCCTGGGCGCGGCGGTGGCCACTGGCGCGCACTTCAGCGGGACGCCGACCCCGAACAACCTGATCTCGGGGTTTCCCAACTGGTTCATCTGGCCCTACCTGATCTTCGCGATCGTCCAGCTGTTCGCCATCAACACCCTGGACCTGTACTCGTCAGGCGTGACACTCCAGAGCCTGATCCCTGGCCTGCACCGGCTACAGTGCGTCGCCATCGACACGGTGGTCTGCGGCGGGATCGCCGCCTACGCGGTGTTCTCCGGCCGGTTCCTGACCCTGCTGGAAGACTTCCTGCTGTTCATCATCTTGTGGCTCGGCCCGTGGTGCGCCATCTACCTGGTCGATAGCTGGCTGCGCCGAAACCGGTACGATCAGGCCGCGCTGCTCAACGAACGCGGCGGCCGGTATTTCCGGAGCAACGGCATCCACTGGCCGGCCATCATCGCGCAGGTGATCGGCATGGTCGCGGCGGCGCTGTGGCTGAACGCCTACAGCCCCTACGTCGGGCCGCTGGCCAGCCGGGTGGGCGGATCCTTCGGCTCGGACTTCAGCGTGTTCATCGGGCTGATCGTGGGCGGCGCGATCTACTGGGTGCTGGCCAGCCGCGCGGTGCGGGCCGAGGGGGAGGCGACGCCGGTCACGGCCGACATCTAGCCGCGGCTAGCCCGCCACCACGCTGGTCAGCTGGAAGCTGTCCACGTCGACCAGGCCGAGGTCGGTGATCCGCAGCTGCGGGATCACCGACAGGCCCAGGAAGCTCAGGTGCATGAACGGCGCGCCGATCGTGACGCCCAGCTCGGTCGCCGTGATGTGCTCCAGCCGCTGCACGGCCGCGGCCACCTCGGCCGCGGGCCGGTCGCTCATCAGGCCGGCGATGGGCAGCGGCACCTCGGCGATGACCCGGCCGTCCAGCACCGCGACCTGGCCGCCGCCCAGCTCGGCCAGCCGGGCCAGCGCCACCGCCATGTCGGCCGGGCCCTGCGGCCCGGCCGCCCCGACCAGCATGCAGTTGTGCGCGTCGTGGGCCACCGTCGAGCCGATCGCGCCGCGGGTCAGCCCGAAGCCGCGCACGTAGCCCAGCCCGATCCGGCCGGTGCCCAGGTGCCGCTCGGCCACCGCGATGCGGGCCAGGGCCGTCGTCAGCCCCCGCGCCGGGCACGTCCAGCACCAGGTGCTCGGTGGTCAGGGTGTCCGGGCTGATGCCGATGACCCGGGCCCGGCCGCCGGGCGGCGGGTCCAGGGACAGCGCCTCCGGGCCGGGCAGCCCGGCCAGCCGCACCGACCCGCGCATCCAGTCCGGGGCCGGCACCGCGGGCACCGCCCCGGCCACCGCCTGGCCGTCGCTGGCCACCAGCCGTCCGGCCTGGTACACCCGGGCGGGCCGGATGCCGTCCAGGTTGTCGAAGCAGAGCACGTCGGCCTGGTAGCCCGGCGCCAGCCAGCCCAGATGGTGCAGGTTGTGGTACTGCGCCGGGTTCGAGGTGGCCAGCACCAGCGCGTCCTCCAGCCGCACCCCGCAGGCCACGGCCAGCCGGACGCAGTCGTTGACGTGGCCGTCCTCCAGGATCGTGTCCGGCTCCCGGTCGTCGCTGCACAGCGCGACCCGCTCGGTGCCGTGCCGCAGCACGGTCGGGATCAGGTCGGCCAGGTTCTTGCTGGCCGAGCCCTGCCGGACGAAGATCCACATGCCCTTGCGGCGCTTTTCCTCCGCTTCCTCCAGCATCGTGCACTCGTGGTCGGACTCCACCCCGGCGGCCAGGTAGGCATCGAGCTGCGGCCCGGTCACGCCCGGCGCGTGCCCGTCCACCCGCCGGTCGCCCGCCGCGGCGATCTTGGCCAGCAGCTCGGCATCCCCGGCGATAACGCCGGGGTAGTTCATGACCTCGGCCACCCCGAGCGCGCCGTGCTCGTCGAGCAGCTCGATCACCTCGGCCGCGTGGACCTCGGCACCGGGACTCTCGAACGGCGAGGCCGGCACGCAGCTGGAGGCGCAGATGCCGAACGTGAACGGCAGCCCGGCCGCGGCCCGGGCCAGCGCGGCCACGCCGCGGACCCCGAAGACGTTGGCGATCTCGTGCGGGTCGGCGGCCACCGCGGTGGTGCCCAGCGGCAGCACGGCCCGGACGAACTCATCCACCCAGAGCTTGGTCGACTCCAGGTGCATGTGGGCGTCGATGAAGCCGGGGGTGAGGGCCGCGCCGGACACGTCGACGACCTCGCGGGCCTCGCGCGGGCCCCAGCCGGCCACCACGCCGTCGGCGATGGCCAGGTCGGTGCGAACCCACTCCCTGGTGCCGGGGACGAAGACGGTGCCCCCGGTAAGCAGGAGGTCAGCGGGGGTGTCGCCGCGGGCGACAGCCAGGACGTGCGGGGTGCCGCGGCGGTTCATCATCGTCCCCACCTCTACCTCCTGCAGGTTTTTGCCGAGTGTAGGCCCGGGCGTTCGCAGTGTCACCGGCCCCATAAGACTCCCTAACGGCCCCCGGCCGCCCGCTCGGATCCTCGTCCGGCCCGGCCCGCCGACGGGCTAGCCGGGGTCGCCGACGAGCTTGCGCAGCCGCAGCGCGTTGATCTTGCCCAGCTCGGCCCGGACCACGCCCCACTCCGTCTGCGGATCATTCCCCAGCCGCGCCCGCAGCACCGCCAGCAGCTCCGCGCCGCTGCGGCCCGCCGCGCAGACCAGGTAGATATGCCCAAATCGCCGCTCATAGGCGGCGTTGCCGTCGGCCAGCCCGCGCCGCACCGCGTCGTCGGACCCCGCCACCCCGGCCTGTTCCCGCCGCGACCAGTCCCCCTCTCGGTCACTCTGGGCTCGGTCGCCGATCCGCGGATGCCCGTCGAGCGCCGCGCGCAGGTCGGCTACTGCCAGCCCGGCTACCACCTTGTTAGAGAGCTCAATCAACGCCGTCAGCGACGGGTAGGGTCGTCCGGCCGCCACCCCGTCGGCCCAGCGCCCGGCGGTGCAGCAGGCCAGCAGCTGTCGCCGCGTCTCCTCCTCGGGCAGGCCGTTCAGCCAGCCCAGTCCGCCCGGCTCCCCGGCCGGCCCATCCCCGGGCACGCTCATCCCGACAGCCTCGCCCGCCCGGCCGGCGCTGGCAACTCACCGGCCCGGCTGGTCACAATGGGGTGTGGGCGCGAGCCAGCTAGCTGCGGATTCGCCGCCGGGGCGCGGCGCGGTCGTGGACGAGCACGTGCGCGGCCGGCCGGGTGACGGCGTGCCCGCGCTGGTGGCCGGCTACAGCGGCTATCGCACGGCGGGGCACCCGCCGGGGCGGCACCGCGGGCTGCCCTCGCCCTACCTGACGCTGATCTTCACGCTCGACGATCCGCTGGTGATCGCCGGGCACCCCGACCCGCGGCAGGCACCGGCCAGCTACGACACCCTGGCCGGCGGGCTGCACACGGCGCCGGCGCTGATCGACCACGACGGCTGCCAGTCCGGGGTGCAGCTGGCGGTGAGCCCGCTGGCGGCGCGGGCCCTGTTCGGGATGCCGGCCGGGGAGCTGGCCAGCATCGACGTCGAGGGATCCGACGTGCTCGGTCCGCTGGCCCTGGAGATCCAGGAGCGGCTGCGGGCGGCGCCGACCTGGCCGGAGCGGTTCGCGGCGCTGGACCGGCTGCTGCTGGCCCGGATCGGGGCGGCCGGCCCGGGCCGCGTCCCGAGGTGGCCCGGGCCTGGCGGGAGCTGCTGGCGGCCGGCGGGCAGGCCACGGTGCCGGACCTGGCCGCGGAGACCGGCTGGAGCGAGCGGCACCTGCGCAGCCAGTTCCTGGCCGAGATCGGCCTGACCCCCAAGGCCGCGGCGCGGGTGATCCGGTTCGACCGGGCCCGGCGGCGGCTCCAGGCCCGCACCCAAGGGCCGGCCCGGCTGACGGGGCCCGCCCCGGCGCAGGCCCGGGCGGGCGGCCGTTGGTCGCTGGCCGACCTGGCCGCGGACTGCGGCTACTACGACCAGGCCCACCTGGACCGGGAGTTCCGCGCGCTGGCGGGCTGCCCGCCGACCCGGTGGCTGGCCGAGGAGGCCTGATGGTCGGGGCGCGGCGGCGCCTGGACTGAGGAGCGAGAAGCGACGAAGGAGCGCAGGAGCGACGAGGGAAGGCGCCGCCTCCAGCGCCTCGGCCAGCAGGCCAGTGTGCAGAGTTCCGAAACGTCCAAGCCGGGCCGGACCCGCCGCTGGCAGGCTCGTCGCCATGACAGACAGCGACATGACGGACAGCGACATGACGGACAGCGACATGACGGACAGCGACAAGACGCCGGCACCGCAGGTGTGGCCCACGCTCCGGGCCCGTGACGCCCGCGGGCTGATCCGCTTCCTGGTCGACGCGTTCGGCTTCGAGGAGACCGTCGTCTACGGCGAAGGCGACCGGGTCGACCACGCCCAGCTGGCCTGGCCGCCCGGCGGCGGGGTCATGCTGGGCTCGGTCCGCGAAGACAGCGACCACGACACCTGGCCGGTGCAACCGGGCAGCTTCGGCGCCTACGTGGTCACCGACGACCCGGACGCGGTCTTGGCCCGGGCCACGGCGGCGGGCGCGGAGATCATCAGCGGGCTGCACGAGACCGACTACGGCTCCAGGGACTTCGCCGCCCGGGACCCGGAGGGCAACCGCTGGTCGTTCGGCACCTACCGCGGCGAGCCGCGGGCCGGTCGCAGCGCCTGACGTCCGCCGGGGCGCGGGCTGGCGTGAGGAGGCGCGAGCCGGGGAGTATGTAGTCCAGGAGCTGATGCCGTGGACTTCATTCAGCCGACTCGCTGGGCCGACGCCCTGGCCGCCAAGGCGCAGGCGCCTGACGTGCTGCCCGTGGCCGGGGGCACGGACGTGATGGTCGAGCTGAACTTCGACGTCCGGCGGCCCCCGGCCCTGCTCGACCTGGGCCGGATCACCGAGCTGGCCCAGTGGGATATCGACGGCGGGCGGGTCCGGCTGGGCGCGGGGGTCAGCTACACCCGGCTCATCAGCGAGCTGGGCGGGCGGCTGCCGGGGCTGGCCATGGCCGCCCGCACGGTGGGCTCGCCGCAGATCCGCAACCGGGGGACGGTCGGCGGCAACCTCGGCACGGCCTCGCCGGCCGGCGACTGCCACCCGTCGCTGCTGGCCGGGGACACAAGGATCGAGGTGGCCTCGGTCCGGGGCACCCGCATGATCGCGGCCGGCGACTTCTACACCGGGGTCAAGCGCAGCGCGCTGGCGCCGGACGAGCTGATCGCCGCGGTCCACATCGACCTGCCCACCGGGCCCGAGCAGTTCAGCAAGATCGGCACCAGGAACGCCATGGTGATCGCCGTGGCCGCCTTCGGCCTGGCCCTGCACCCCGACCGTCAGGAAGTGGGGACCGGGATCGGCTCGGCCGCGCCCACCCCGCGGCGCGCCCCGGCGGCCGAGGCGTTCCTGGCCGGGGCGCTGGCCGACGCGGGCCTGTGGGAGTCGCGCGGCGAGCTGCCCGCGACCATCGTGACCGAGTTCGGGGCGCTGGTCCGGGCCGCGGGCGCCCCCATCGACGACGTCCGGGGCACCGCCTCCTACCGGCTGCACGCCCTGGACGTGATGGCCCGCCGGACCCTGACCTGGGCCTGGCGTGAGTACCGCGAGGGTCGCGGCGCCTCCGCCGCGGCGGCCGGGGGGTAGCGCGATGCGGGTCACGGCGACGGTGAACGGGCGGGTCCGGCAGGCTGACGACGTCTGGCCGGGGGAGAGCCTGCTGTACGTGCTGCGCGAGCGGATGGGCCTGCCGGGGTCCAAGAACGCCTGCGAGCAGGGTGAGTGCGGCTCGTGCACGGTGTACCTGGACGGCGTGGCCGTCTGCGCCTGCCTGGTCGCGGCCGGCCAGGCGCAGGACCGCACCGTGGTCACCGTGGAGGGCCTGGCCATGAAGGGGGCCGGGGAGGCGGGCGGTGAGCTGCACCCGGTGCAGGAGGCGTTCGTCGAGGCCGGGGCGGTCCAGTGCGGCTTCTGCACGCCCGGCCTGCTGGTCGCCGCGCACGACCTGCTGACCCGGGTGCCCAGCCCGTCCGACCTGGAGATCCGCGAGGCGCTGGCGGGCAACCTGTGCCGGTGCACCGGCTACGAGACGATCCTGGCCGCGGTCCGCCTGGCCGCCGTCCGCATGGCGGCCGAGGGCCCGGGACCTGAGGAGGCCAGCCAGTGAGCGCCATCGTGCTGGAGGGCTGCGCCGTCGTCACCATGGACGGCGACCGGGCCGAGTACGCCAGCGGGCACCTCGTCGCCGACGGGTCACGGATCACCGCCGCTGGGTCCCGGCCCGGCGCCGGCCCCCGACGCGCCGCCCGACGCCCGCTGGATCGACGCCCGCGGCTGCCTGGCCACGCCCGGCCTGGTCAACACCCACCAGCACCTGTACCAGTGGGCCACCAGGGGCCAGGCCGTGGACTCCACCTTGTTCGAGTGGCTGACCCAGCTGTATCCGGTCTGGGCCGGGATCGACGAGGAGATCACTGGCGCCGTCGCCACGGCCGCGCTGGCCTGGCTGGCCCGGACCGGCTGCTCCACCAGCATGGATCACCACTACGTTTTCCCGCGCGGCGGCGGCGACGTGCTCGGCGCCACCGTCGCGGCCGCCCGGGCCGTGGGCCTGCGCTTCCACCCCACCCGCGGGTCCATGGACCTCGGGGCCAGCGCGGGCGGCCTGCCGCCCGACGACGTGGTCGAGAGCATCGACGAGATCCTGGCCGCGACGCAGGCGGCCATCGACCGTTTCCATGATCCCGCGCCCGGGTCCATGGTCCGGCTGGGCGTCGCGCCCTGCTCGCCGTTCTCGGTCACCGCGGACCTGCTCACCGCCAGCGCCGAGCTGGCCCGCCAGCGCGGCCTGCGGCTGCACACCCACCTGGCCGAGACCGCCGACGAGGACGAGTACTGCGCCGAGCACTTCGACTGCACGCCGGTCGAGTACCTGGACTCGCTCGGCTGGCTGGGCGGGGACGTCTGGCTGGCGCACGGCGTGCACCTGGGTGACACCGCCATCCAGCGGCTGGCCGCCACCGGCACCGGCGTCGCGCACTGCCCGTCCTCCAACGGCCGGCTCGGCGCGGGCATCTGCCGGACCCATGACCTGGTCGCGGCGGGCGTGCCCGTCGGGCTGGGCGTGGACGGCTCGTCCTCCAACGAGTCCGGCTCGCTGCTGGCCGAGGTCCGCGAGGCCACGCTGGTGGCCCGGGCGACGGGCGGCCCGCGGGCCCTGTCGGTGCGCCAGGCCCTGGAGCTGGGCACGCTCGGCGGGGCCCGGCTGCTCGGCCGGGAGGCCGAGATCGGCTCGCTCGAGGTCGGCAAGCTGGCCGACGTCGCGCTGTGGCGGCTGGACACCCTGCCGCACGCGGGCATCGCCGACCCGGTGGCCGCGCTGGTGCTCGGCTCGCCCGCGCCGCTGGAGCTCTTGCTGGTCAACGGCCGGCCGGTGGTCGAGCACGACACCGTGCTCACCGTGGACGAGGCCGAGGTCGCGCAGGCCGCCGCCCGCGCCGCCGCCAAGCTGACGGGCACGCCATGACCACCCCGAGCAAGGCGCCAGGACGGGTGCCCGGCGGCGCGCCGCAGGAACTGCGCGGCCCGGTGGCCGGCGGCGTCGGCGCCAGCCCGCGGCGTCCCGACGGGACGCTCAAGGTCACCGGGCAGTTCGCCTACGGCAGCGACCTGTGGATGGACGACATGATCTGGGGCGTGACGCTGCGCAGCCCGCACCCCTACGCCCGGATCAAGTCCGTCGCCATCGGCGAGGCGCTGGCCACCGGCGGCGTCTACGCCGTGCTCACCCACCACGACGTGCCCGGCTCCAACCGCTGCGGCCTGGAGCGCGCCGACCAGCCCGCCCTGGCCGAGGACGTCGTCCGCTACCAGGGCGAGCCCGTCGCGCTGGTCGCCGCCGACCACCCCGAGATCGCCCGCCGCGCGGCCAAGAAGATCGTCGTGGACTACGAGGTCCTCGACCCGGTCACCAACGCCGTCGCCGCCATGCGCGAGGACGCGCCGCCCCTGCACCCGCAGGGCAACCTGCTGCGCCACCTCAAGATCCGCAAGGGCGACCCCGCGCCGCGCGCCGACGTCGTGGTCAGCGGCACCTACACCGTGGGCATGCAGGACCAGGCCTTCCTCGGCCCGGAGGCGGGCCTGGCCGTGCCCGACGGCGTCGGCGGCGTCGACCTGTACGTCGCCACCCAGTGGCTGCACGTGGACCAGCGCCAGATCTGCGAGGCCCTCGGCCTCACCCCCGAGCAGGTGCGGCTGACCCTGGCCGGGGTCGGCGGCGCGTTCGGCGGCCGCGAGGACCTGTCCATGCACGTGCACGCGTGCCTGCTCGCCCTGCACACCGGCAAGCCGATCAAGATGGTGTACAACCGCGAGGAGTCGTTCTTCGGCCACGTGCACCGGCACCCGGCCACCATGTACTACGAGCACGGCGCCACCCGCGACGGCCAGCTCGCCTACGTCCGGGCCGAGATCTACCTCGACGGCGGGGCCTACGCGTCCAGCACCCCGGCCGTGGTCGGCAACGCCGGCACCATGGGCATCGGCCCGTACGTCGTGCCCAGCGTGCGCGTCGACGCCTTCGGCGTCTACACCAACAACCCGCCGTGCGGCGCCATGCGCGGCTTCGGGTCGGTGCAGACCGCGTTCGCCTACGAGGCCCAGATGGACAAGCTGGCCGAGCGGCTCGGCCTGGACCCCGTCGAGCTGCGCTGCCGCAACGCCATGAGCATGGGCAGCGAGACCCCGACCGGCCAGATCGTCGACAGCCCGGCCCCGGTGGCCGAGCTGCTGCACCGGGTGCGGGACATGCCGCTGCCCGCCGCGGCCGGGACCGACCTGCGCGAGCTGCCCGGCGGCGTGGCCAACACCACTCACGGCGAGGGCGTGCGCCGCGGCATCGGCTACGCCGTGGCCTACAAGAACGTCGGCTTCTCCGAGGGCTACGACGACTACTCCACCGCCCGGGTCCGGCTCGAGGCCGTCGGCGGCGAGCCGCTGGTCACCGTGCGCACCGCCGCCGCCGAGGTCGGCCAGGGCCTGATCACCGTCGAGCAGCAGATCTGCCGCACCGAGCTGGGCGTGGACCAGGTCATCAGCTACCCCAAGGACACCGGCGTCGGCTCCGGCGGCTCCACCTCCGCGTCGAGGCAGACCTACGTCACCGGCGGCGCGGTCAAGGCCGCCTGCGAGGCCATCCGGGCCCAGGTGCTCCGCCTGGCCCAGCTCAGGTTCGGCGGCGCCCTGGCTGACCTGCGCCTGGAGCACGGCCACGTCATCTCGGCCGTGGCCGGCAAGCTGGCCCCGGTAGCCGAGGTACTCGGCGACGAGGTACTCGACGAGACCGTGCAGTGGCGGCACCGGCCCACCGAGTCGCTCGACCCCGAGACCGGCCAGGGCTTCGCGCACGTCCAGTACGCCTTCGCCGCGCACCGGGCCGTCGTCGACGTGGACACCGAGCTCGGGCTGGTCAAGGTCGTCGAGCTGAGCTGCGCTCAGGACGTGGGCAAGGCCATCAACCCCGACGCCGTGCTCGGCCAGATCCAGGGCGGCAGCGCCCAGGGCCTCGGCCTGGCCATCATGGAGGAGATCCAGGTCACCGACGGGCTGATCCGGAACCCCTCGTTCACCGACTACCTCATCCCCACCATCCTCGATATGCCGCCCATGCGGATCGACGTGCTCGAGTACCCCGACCCCCACGCGCCCTACGGGGTGCGCGGCGTCGGCGAGGCCCCGACGATCTCGTCCGGCCCCGCGGTGGCGGCGGCCATCCGCGCGGCCACCGGCCTCGAGCTGCCGCGCGTCCCGATCCGGCCCGAGCATCTGACGGGGACCTGATGACCGGTCCGGGGACCTGATGGCCCGCCTGGCCCGGGCCGCGGCCGCCGAGCTTGACCTGCTGCTGGCCGACGCCGACCGCGCCCTGGCCCGCGGCTATCCCGGCGACCGACCCGGCCGCCAGCCTGTGCACACCGCCTACGTCCCGGCCGACCGGTTCGGCGGCGACCTGCCCGGTCAGTGGGGGCGTCAGGCTCTCCAGGCTCTGCAACGCACTGTGCCACGGGCCACTGACATCGCCGCCGTGATGGGGCTTCCGCTGGCCCTGGCGGCCGACGTCCAGGCCAGGGTCGCGGGCAAGCTGGCCGCCGAGCCCATCGAGGACCTGCGGCTGGACTTCGAGGACGGGTACGGCGACCGCGGTGACGCCGCCGAAGACGCCGACGCCCAGTCAGCCGCGGCCGCCCTGGCCGCTCTGTCCGCTCTGTCCGCCGGGGCCACGGCCGCCAGTGCGCCCCCGTTCTGCGGGCTGCGCTGCAAGAGCCTGGAGGCCGGCACCCGGCGGCGGGCCATCGCCACGCTGGACATCTTCATCGGCGAGCTGGCCGCCCGCGGTCCGCTGCCGGCCGGGTTCGTGATCACGCTGCCCAAGGTCACCTCGCCCGACCAGGTCCGGGCCATGTCCCTGCTGTGCGCCCGGCTCGAACAGGCGCACGGGCTGGCCGACGGCCAGCTCCGCTACGAGGTGCAGGCCGAGACCCCGCAGCTGATCCTGGGCGCCGACGGCGCGGCTACCATCGCCCGCTGCCTGCACGAGGGCGGCGGGCGGCTGACCGGAGTGCACTACGGCACCTACGACTACTCGGCCGCCCTGGGCATCGCGGCTCAGTACCAGAGCATGGAGCACCCCGCCGCCGACCACGCCAGGGCCGTCCTTCAGGTCGCGGCGGCCGGGACCGGGGTCCGGCTGTCGGATGGCTCGTCTAACGTGCTGCCAGTCGGCTCACCCGACGAGGTGCGCGCGGCCTGGCGGCTGCACGCCCGGCTCGTCCGGCGCAGCCTGGAGCGCGGGTTCTACCAGGGCTGGGACCTGCATCCGGCCCAGCTGGTCAGCCGGTACGCGGCCACCTACGGGTTCTTCCGCGCGGGCCTGGCGGTGGCCTGCGAGCGGCTGGCCGGCTACGTGAGCCGGGCGGCGAGCGGGACGCTGGAGGAGCCCGCGACGGCGCGGGCGCTGGCGGGCTACCTGGTTCGCGGGCTGGACTGCGGCGCGGTCGGGGCGGACGAGGTTGCGGCGCGGGCGGGCCTGGACCGGCCGGCCCTGACGGCGCTGAGCCGCGCGGGCCTGGGCCAGGCCGCGATGGACACTGGGCCGGAGCAGGGCGGGCTGGATCTGGGTGCGGGGGAGCGCGGGCCGGGGATGGCTGACTCACGGGATGCTGACTCGCGGGATGCTGACTCACGGGGTGGTGCCGGTGCATGACGTGGGCGGGATGACGACGGCCGGGCCGGCGGGTCCCGGCGAGCCTGCGGGCTCCGCCGGGCCGGACCTCGTGGTCCGGGCTCGCCGGGTGCTCACCCCGGCCGGGATCCGGCCGGCCTCGGTCGTGGTGACCGGCGGGCGGATCAGCGCCGTCGGTCCTTATATCCAGCCGCCCGATATCCAGCCGCCTGGGGCGGCCGGGGGCGCGGGGGCGGGCCGTGCTGGCGGGGGCGGTGCTGGCCGGGGTGGTGCTGGCGGGGCGGTGCTGGCGGGGCCGGACCTGCGCCGGGGTCGGCGGCGAGCCTGGCCGAGATCGTGGACCTGGCCGACGACGAGGTGCTGCTGCCCGGCCTGGTGGACAGCCACGTGCACGTCAACGAGCCGGGCCGGACCACCTGGGAGGGCTTCGCCACCGCCACGCTGGCCGCGGCGGCCGGGGGCATCACCACGATCATCGACATGCCGCTCAACTCGATCCCGCCCACCACCGACGCCGCCGCGCTGACCGCCAAACGGGCCGCCGCCGACGGCCAGTGCCACGTGGACGTCGGGTTCTGGGGCGGGGCGATCCCCGGCAACGAGTCCGAGCGGGACCGGCTGCACGACGACGGCGTGTTCGGGTTCAAGTGCTTCATGGTCGACTCCGGCGTCGCGGAGTTCCCGCCACTGGACGACGCGCAGCTGGCCAGGGCGGCGCGGCAGGCGGCGGAGCTGGGCGCGCTGCTGATCGTGCACGCGGAGGACCCGGCCAGCATCCGGCAGGCACGCGAGGCGCACAAGCCGGGCGGGGCCGACTACGACAGCTTCCTGCGCACCCGGCCTCCGGTGGCCGAGACGACGGCCATCGCCAAGGTGCTGCAGATCGCCCGGGCGACCCGGACCCGGGTGCACATCCTGCACCTGTCCAGCGCGGCGGCGCTGCCGCTGATCGACGCCGCGCGGCGCGACGGGGTGGCGGTCACGGTGGAGACCTGCCCGCACTATCTGGCCCTGGCCGCCGAGGATGTCCCGGACGGCGCGACGGAGTACAAGTGCTGCCCGCCGATCCGGGACCGCGCCAACTCCGACCGGCTGTGGGAGGCGCTCGGCGCCGGGTCCATCGACTGCGTGGTGTCGGACCATTCCCCGTGCCCGCCGGAGCTCAAGCGCCTGGCGGGCGGCGACTTCGCGGCCGCCTGGGGCGGGATCTCCTCCCTCCAGATCACGCTGCCCGTGGTCTGGACTCAGGCCCGCGCCCGCGGTTACTCGCTGACCGACGTGGCGGCCTGGATGTCGGCGGGGCCGGCCCGGGTGGCCGGGGTGGCGGGCAAGGGCACGATCGACGCGGGCCAGGACGCCGACCTGGTCGCGTTCGCGCCGGACGAGGCGTTCACCGTGGATCCGGCCCGGCTCTATCACCGGCACAAGCTGACCCCGTACGCCGGGCAGCGACTGACCGGGGTGGTGCGGCGGGCCTGGCTGCGCGGCCGGCCGCTGGCGCCGACGTCGCTCAGCGCGGTCCCGGCGGGCCGGCTGCTGGTGCGCGGCGCGGCTCCTGCGACCGATGCGAGCCCGCTATGACCCAGCCGGACTTCCTCAACTGGCCCGATCTGGCGTCGCGGCGGCTGGGCGGCAGCGTGGTGGCCGCCAACGACGAGCTGTTCGCCGAGAAGGAGAACCTGGTCAAGCCGGAGGCCCCGGCGTTCGCGGCCGGCGACTTCGGGCCCCGGGGCAAGGTCTACGACGGCTGGGAGACGCGCCGGCGCCGCGAGCCCGGCCATGACTACGCGATCGTGCGGCTGGGCGTGCCCGGCCTGGTGCACGGGGTGGTCGTCGACACGGCCTGGTTCCGCGGCAACTACCCGCCGGAGATCTCGGTCGAGGCCGTCTGCGTGGCCGGCTACCCGGCGCCCGCCGAGCTGGCGGCCCTGGACTGGGCGCCGCTGGTGGCCCGGACCGCGGCCCGGGGCGACACCGCGAACCACTACCCGGTCGACAGCGCCCGGCGCTGGACGCACCTGCGGCTGTCGATCTACCCGGACGGCGGCGTGGCCCGGTTCCGGGTGCACGGCGAGCCGCTGGCCGACCCGGCGTTCCTGACCGGCACCGTGGACCTGGCCGCGCTGGAGCACGGGGGCCGGCTGCTGGACTGCTCCGACGCGTTCTTCGCCTCGGCCGCGAACCTGATCATGCCGGGCCGGGCCCGCGGCATGGCCGACGGCTGGGAGAACGCCCGGCGGCGCGGACCGGGCAACGACTACGCGGTGTTCGGGCTGGCTGCCGCGGGCGTGCCGCGGTGGGTCGAGATCGACACCTCGTACTTCGTCGGCAACGCCCCGGGCTGGGTCACGCTCCAGGGCGCCGGCGAGCCGGAGGACTGGCACGAGCTGCTGCCCAGGACCCGGGTGCAGCCCGACACCCGGCACCAGTTCCTGGTCACCAGCCCGAGCCCGGTCAGCCCGGTCAGCCGGGTCCGCCTGGACGTCTTCCCGGACGGCGGCATGGCCCGGCTCCGCGTACACGGTGAGCTCACCCCGGAGTCCCTGGCCGCCCTGCACGCCCGCTGGCAGCAAACCGGCCCCGCCTGACCCCCGCCCGGCCGCCCCGCCCGGCGCCCCGCCCGGCCGCCCCGCCCGGTGCCCCCCGCCCCGGCCGCCCCGCCCGGTGCCCCCGCCCGGCCGCCCCGCCCGGCGCCCCCGCCCCGGCTCTAGCGACGTGGTTGTTGCTCCCACGTCGCTAGAACGACGTGGGAGCAACAACCACGTCGTTGGTGGTCGCGAGAGCCTGGTGAGGGAGGGGACGTTGGGACGAATGCGATGTCCTGGGGTGGCAGGCCGGGGCGGTTCGGGGCAGTCCGGGCGGTCCGGGGCGGTCCAGGGCGGGGCCGTGAGCGCTGGCGGGGCACAAGGGCGGGGCGCGGCGTCGTGGATGGAAGCCTGGTGATGCTAGAGGAGCACCGGAGGGCCATCGGTGACGTTCGAACCGCGCGCGCTGGCCAGACGGCGTTCGGCAGCGCGGCCAGTGCTGCTCGAGGAACGCTGGTCGGCGGCGTCCGGGGACCTCGGGGGGTGGCCCGGTGAGCGGGGAGCGAGACACACTAGGCCAATGACCGCAACCTCCGGCTCGCAGAGCACTCCGGCCACATCAGCCACACCAGACTCGCGGTCAGCCGCGGATCCCGCGGATCCCGCGGATCCGCGGGATCCCCTGGGGCTGGCCGCCGACGCGCCCCTGCTGGCGGCCTGGCTGAGCTTCACCGCGCAGGCCGAGGCGGGCGAACTGCTCCCCATGAGCGTGCCCGGTCACAAGCAGCGCCAGGACCTGGTCGGCGCGGTGATCGCCGGCGACGCGCCGCTGTACGGCGGGCTGGACGCGATCAAGCACGCCGACACGCTGCTGGCCGACGCCGAGGGCCGGGCCGCGGCGCTGTGGGGCGCGGACTGGTGCCGGTTCTCGGTGGCCGGCTCCACGCACGGCAACCAGGCGCTGGCCCTGGCCGTCGGCCAGCCCGGCCAGGAAGTGATCATCACCCGCACCCTGCACCGCAGCCTGCTGCTGGCCCTGGTGCTGGCCGGGCTGCGCCCGGTGTGGGTCCGGCCGGAGATCGACCCGCGCACCAGCCTGCCGGGGCCGGTCCCGGTGCAGGCGGTCAAGGAGGCGCTGGCCGAGCACCCGTCGGCCTGCGCGGTGATCCTGGGCGACCCGTCCTACGTCGGCACCACCGGCAACCTCTCCGGTCACGCCGAGGTCGCGCACGAGGCCGGGGTGCCCCTGGTGGTCGACGCGGCCTGGGCCGCGCACCTGGGCTTCCACCCCGACCTGCCGCCGCACGCCATCGCGGCGGGCGCCGACGCCATGGTGACCAGCGCGCACAAGGCGCTGCCCGCCTACACGCAGGGCGCGCTGGTGCTGGCCCGGACCGAGCGGCTGGACCCCGCGCGGCTGAACCGGGCGTTCGAGGCCACGCATACCACCAGCCCGACCGGCTCGATCGTGGCCAGCATCGACGCGGCGCGGGCGCTGCTGGCCAGGGACGGCGAGCGGCTGTGCGGCCGGCTGCTGCGCGGCGTGGCCGCGGCCCGGCGGCGGCTGCGCGAGGTGCCGGGCCTGGACGTGCTGGACGGGCCGACGGTGGAGCCGACCAAGCTCATCGTGCTGCTGGCCGGGACCGGCGCCAACGGCTACGCGGTCGAGGCCGACCTGATCCGCCAGGGCATGCCCATGGAGATGGCCGACCGCGACACCCTGGGCCCGATCCCGACCATCGCCGACGACGAGGCCCAGATCGCGGCGTTCACCGAGGCGCTCATCGCGACCATCGAGCGGCACCGCGGCACGCCGCGCCAGCCGGTGGCCGCCCCGGCCTGGACGGTCCAGCCGCAGACGGTGATGGCCCCGCGGGAGGCATTCTTCGCGGCCAACGAGACGGTCAGCGCGGACACGGCCATCGGCCGGGTCAGCGCGGAGCTGATCGCGCCGTACCCGCCCGGCGTGCCGGTCCTGGCGCCCGGCGAGCTGATCACTACCGAGGCGGTGACGGCGCTGCGCGAGATCAAGGCCGACGGCGGCCGGATCGCCTACGCGGCCGACCCCAGCCTGGCCACCTTCCAGGTTGTGTGCTGATAACAGCAAGAAGACGGGGGGCGGCGACGGGGGGCGGCGACGGGGGGCGGCGAGAGGGGGGCGGCGACAGGGGGCGGGTGACAGACGGGGCACGGGGTGATAACAGCAAGAGGATGGGTCGGTCTGCCAGACTGGGCTGGCCGCGAACCCCCAGCCGACGGGAGACGATGTGACGACCAGGATGAGCCGGCCAGAACGCGAGGAATTCCTGGCCGGCGTGCACGTCGCAGTGCTGAGCGTGGCGGCCGGCGACGACCGGGGCCCGTTGATCGTTCCGGTCTGGTACAGCTACCAGCCGGGCGGCCTGGTCAGCGTGAGCACCGACCGCGACTCGCGCAAGGCCAGGGCGGTGACCGCGGCGGGGCGGCTCAGCCTGTGCGCGCAGGACGAGCGGCCGCCGTACAAGTACGTCACGGTCGAGGGCCCGGCGGTGATCGAGGAGATCTCGCTGGACGAGCGGCGCGAGCTGGCCCGCCGCTACCTGGGCACCGAGGACGGTGACGCGTTCATCGCGTCCACCCCCGGCGACAACGACATCGTCATCCGGATGACGCCCGAGCACTGGCTGTCGGCCGACTTCGGCCAGGATCAGGCGTAGCGCGGGGCCGGATACACGACCGTCTTGGGCTCGGTGAACGTCTCCATCGGGTAGCGGCCGCCGACCCGCCCGTGACCGCTGATGCTGCCCGCCCGGCCGCCGAACGGGAGGTGCGACTCCCACAGGTTGGTCGACGCGTTGATGTTCACCCAGCCCGCCCTGGCCCGCTCGGCGAACGCCAGCCCGCGCTCCAGGTCGGCCGTGAACACCGCGGCGGTCAGCCCGAACGGCGAGGCGTTGGTCAGCTCCAGCGCCTGCGCCGCCGAGGCGACCTCGACCACCGGCACCACCGGGCCGAACGTCTCCTCGCGCTCGATGAGCATGCCGGGGGTCACGCCGTCCAGCACGGTCGGCTCGGCGTAGAGCGCGGTCGGGAAGCCGCCGGCCCGGGCGCCGCCGCAGCAGACCCTGGCCCCGCCCGCGACGGCGTCGGCGATGTGCCGGTCGAACTTGGCCGCCGTCGCCTCGTTGTTCAGCGGTCCCATGGTGGTCTCGGGGGCGAACGGATCGCCCAGCCGCACCGCCATCTTGGTCATGGCTACCACGGCTTCGACAAACACACCTCGGATGCTGGCCTCGACGAGGAATCGCTCACCGGCGGTGCAGCTCTGGCCGGCGCACAGATAGGCCGCCTCCAGCGCCGCCGTGGCCGCGAGCTCGACATCGGCGTCGGCCAGCACGACCATGGGGCCGTTGCCGCCCAGCTCCAGCAGCTGGGCCTTGCCCGCGGCGCGGGCCGCGACGCTGGCCCCGGTGGCCACCGAGCCGACGAAGCCGACCCCGGCCACTCCCGGGTGCCCGGCGAGCGCGTCGCCGACCACCGGCCCGGGCCCGGCCACGAAGTTGAAGACCCCGTCGGGCAGGCCCGCCCCGGCGATGACCTCGGTGAGCGCCGAGCAGCACGCCGTGGTGGTGGGCGCGGGCACCCAGACCACGGTGTTGCCCGCGGCCAGGGCCGGGGCCAGGATCTCGGCCCCCATGGTGTAGGGCCAGTTCCACGGGCTGATCACGCCGACCACGCCGAGCGGCACCCGCGCGGTCAGCACCCGCCGGCCGGCCGAGGTGGAGGCGGGCAGCGAGCCGGCCATCCGCTTGGCGTCCTCGCCGGCCATCCGGAAGTACACGGCCAGCTCGTCGACCTCGTCCAGGGCCTCGGCCAGCGGCTTGCCCTGGTCGCGGGTCAGCACGTCGGCCAGGTCGTCGCGGGCGGCCAGCACGGCGGCGGCGACCTGCTCGCAGGCCAGCGCGCGGTCGAACGGCGAGGCCGCGGCCCAGGCAGGCCAGGCCGCCGCCGCGGCGCTGACCGCCGCGTCAACGTCGGCCGGGCCGCCGACGGCGACCCGGGCGAACGTCTCGCCGGAGGACGGGCTGACCGCGGGGGCGGTCCCGCCCTGGCCGGCCCGCCAGCCGCCGCCGATGTAGAGCTGGTACTCGCGCATGGGCGTCTGGTCCTTATCCCTGGGCCTTATCCCTGAGCCGTGGCGCAGAGCCGGCCGAGCTCGGGCAGTGATTCGGGGGTCAGCCGGAACGCGGGCCCGGACACCGACAGCGCCGCCACGCAGCGGCCGGCCACGTCGAGGACCGGCGCGGCCACCGCGACCAGCCCGTCCTCGAGCTCCCCGATGGCGGTGGCGTAGCCGCTGGCCCGGACCCGGGCCAGCTCGGCGGCCAGCACCTCGGGCTCGGTGATCGTCTGGTCGGTGTAGCGCTCCAGGTGGCGCGGTACCGGGATGGCGCCGTGGGCCAGCAGCACCTTGCCGTTGGCCACCGCGTGCGGCCGGGTACGGCGGCCGGTCCAGCCGCTGGAGCAGCCCAGGATGAAGGTGGCGGGCACCTCGGCCACGTTCAGGATGCCGGTGCCGTCGGGGACGGCCAGGTTGATGGTCTCGCCGGTCTGCTGGGACAGCTTGTCCATCGCGGGCCGCATCGCCTCGACGATGTCGAAGCGGCGCAGCGCCAGCGCGCCCAGCCGGACGGTCTCCAGGCCGAGCCGGTACCGGCGGCCGTGCCGGGCCAGCAGCCCGGCCCGCTCCAGTACCGCGGCCAGCCGCGAGGCGGTCGACTTGTGCACGCCGATGGTCCGGGCCAGCTCGGTCACGCCCTGCTCGGGGCGTGAGTCATCAAAGCTGGTGAGCAGGGCCAGGACCCGCTCCGCGGACTGGAAGGTTGCGCCCGCCGCAACTACATTCTCGGACACGCAACTAAGGATGATCGCGGCCAGCGCCGTCGTCAACAAGCGTCGTCAACAATGAGAACGTACCGTTGTGTCCAGGCTACGCGGTATGGTGCCGGTCACACCCTGTGTCACCGTCATCGAGAGCAGCGAGAGCGGGGAGAGCGCCGTGGGAACTGAGGCATCTGACCCGCCGCCCGCCGCCGGCCCGGCGGACGACCCGCTGCCCGAGGCGCTCGGCCTGGCCAGGGGCGCGACCGAGGCCGGCCTGGGCCTGAAGCTCCTCGGCGGCCTGGCCGTGCGCGTCATCTGCCCGGACTTCCCGCCCCGGCTGCGGGCCGGCCAGGACATGGACTTCGCCTGCCTGGGCAAGAGCCGCAAGAACGTCGCCGCCTACCTGGAACGCAGCGGCTGCCAGCCGGACCGCCGTTTCAACAACCTGAACGGCGACCGGCAGATGTATTTCAACGCGCCCTCGGGCCGGCCGATCGACGTGATGGTGGACCGGCTGACTATGTGCCACACGCTCGACTTCCGCCCGGCATTCGGCAGCCTGCCTTACACGGTGGACGCAATCGACGTGCTGCTGAGCAAATTGCAGATTGTCGAGCTTAACGAGAAAGACGCCTGGGACATCTTCCACCTGCTTTCCGGTGTCCCGGTCGGCCCGGCGAGCCAGGGCGGGAGCGCGGCGGGCGGCGGCCCGGTGCTCGACACCGACCGGTTCGCCAAGCTGCTCGGCGCGGACTGGGGGTGGTGGCGCACGGTCACGGGCAGCCTGGCCAAGCTGCCCGCGCTGGCCGCGGACAAGCCGCAGCTGCTGCCGCCCGGCGCTGCGTACGACCCGCTGGCCCAGGCCCGCGCCCTGGAGGAGGTGGCTCAGGCGGCACCCAAGGGCGTTAAGTGGAAGCTGCGGGCCAACATGGGCGACCGGGTCCGCTGGTATGAGCTACCCGAAGAAGTGGACCACTGAGCCCGGGGAAATACCCATTGGCACCAACTAGTCCTTGACGCCTCCTTGACGCCCTGTTGCACTGGATGCTACACCGTTGCACAGCAAGCTCAGCAAAGGTCCCGGGTGCACACATGAAGATTTTCTTTGCCACAGATATCCACGGGTCAGAGGTCTGCTGGCGCAAGTTCCTGAACTCGGCGGCCTTCTACAAGGCCGATCTGGTGGTGCTCGGCGGGGACGTCACGGGCAAGGCGATGGTGCCCATTACCGCGCACAACGGGTACTGGCAGGTGACCGTCCGCGGGCAGACCTACCGCCTGGACACCCGCGAGGAACTCGAGGCGATGCAGACCCGGATCAGGAACAGCGGCTTCTACCCGGCCATGGTCACCCCGGATGAGCTCCGGCACCTGAGTGAGGAAGAGGGCGCGGTCGACCAGCGGTTCACCACCGAGATGACCAGCTCGCTGGATCGCTGGCTGGACATGGCCGACGGCAAGCTCAAGGGCGGCCAGATCCCGTGCATCCTCAACGGCGGCAACGACGACATCTGGGAGATCGACGACATCATCGAGCAGTCGCCGTGCGTGAGCTTCGGCGAGGGCAAGGTGCTGGACCTCGACGGCTTCCAGCTGATCTCCATGGGCTGGACCAACCCGACGCCGTGGGACACCTTCCGGGAGGCGCCCGAGCCCGAGCTCGCGGCCAAGATTGAGGCCGTGGTGGGCCAGGTCGCGGACATGAAGCGCACGATCTTCAACTTCCACGCCCCGCCCTACGGGACGGGCCTGGACGAGGCGCCGGAGCTGGACTCGACCCTGCGCCCGACGCACGGCGGCGCCGTGATGAAGCCGGTCGGCTCCAAGGCGGTCCGGGAGGCCATCCTCACCCACCAGCCGCTGCTGTCGGTGCACGGCCACATCCACGAGAGCCGGGGGGTCAAGCGGATGGGCCGGACGCTCGCCATCAACCCGGGCAGCGTCTACGGCGACGGCGTGCTCCAGGGCGCGGTCATCGACCTGGACGCCAAGAAGGGCAAGGTCTCCAGGTACATCCTCGTGAACGGATAGCGGCCAGGGCGCCTGGCCGCCATGAGCTGAGAGGCAAAGGTAGACGGGATGGCTACGGAATCCATCGGAGAGACCCCGACTCTCTTCCTCAGAAAGGCCACTGGTCTGGTCCGCGGCTGGTCAGTCCGCGACACGATCATCTACGCCTGCATGGCCACGAACTTCGTGACCCTCGGCATCTACGAGTTCACCTTCGCCGGCCCCGCCTTCCCCACGGGCCAGCTGATCACCTCGATCGTCATCTCCGGCGTCTGGGTGTCGTTCCTGGTGATCGCCTACGCCGGCCTGATCGTCACCATCCCGCGGGCCGGCGGTGACTACGTCTGGCAGACCCGCATCCTGGGCAGCGGCCTGGGCTTCGTGATGGCGGCCACCGGCTGGTGGTTCATCCTGTGGCTCTGGGCCCCGATCTACGGCAACATCCTGGCCGTCCAGTTCTTCGAGCCGCTGTGGGCCACGCTCAAGTGGACCTGGCCGAACGGCGGCGCGCTGTGGTTCGGGACGTCCACCGGGACCTTCGTGGTCACGGTCATCACGATCGCCATCGCGGGCCTCCTCGTCTCGCTCGGCATGGCCGGCTACGCGCGGATCCAGAAGTGGGCCTTCTACGGCGGCCTGGTCGGCTTCGGGATCATCATCGTGCTGCTGCTGGTCAACAGCCACGCCAGCTTCGTCAGCTCGTTCAACCTGGAGATGCACAAGCTGTTCGGCGTGAACAACGCCTACCACGCCACCAACGCGGTCGCGGCCAAGGACGGGTACACCGCGCCCAAGCTCGGCTT
The DNA here is from genome assembly GCA_963822485.1 of uncultured Actinomycetota bacterium. GTDB lineage: Bacteria > Actinomycetota > Actinomycetes > Streptosporangiales > Streptosporangiaceae > DASUBV01. The sequence continues at coordinate 96,826 of CAWGHW010000036.1, read as the reverse complement.
CGGCCCGCTCGGCCCGACCATGCTGCTGGTGCCCGCGATGATGTTCTTCCTCCTGTGGCCCAACTGGGGCGCCACGCTGTACGGCGAGATCCGCGGGGCGAGCGACTTCAAGCGCGTGTTCACCGGCATGTTCACCGGGCTGTGGATCACCGTCCTGCTGTCCGTCGCGTTCCTGCTGCTGGCGGCCAAGACCTTCGGCTGGGCCTTCTACCAGAACGCCAACGCGGCCGATTACAACACCCTGGTCCACCCGGCGCCGCTGCCCATCTGGCCCTACCCGGTGCTGTTCGCCGGCTGGCTGGTGCACAACACCGCGTTCCAGGTCATCCTGATCCTGATCATGAGCCTGTGGTTCTTCGGCTGGGTGGGCACGCTGTTCCTGTCCTCGACCCGGGTGATCTTCGCCGCCGCGTTCGACCGGGTCCTGCCGGACCGGGCCGCCGAGGTGTCGGAGAAGCGCAAGGTGCCGGTGTACTCGCTGGTCCTGATGCTGCTGCCCGCGGTCGGCCTCGGCGCGCTGTACTCCTACAACAGCACGTTCCACTCCTACACGCTGGACGCGACGCTGGTCATCGCGGTGACCTACCTGTTCAGCGCGATCGCCGTGGTGATCCTGCCGTGGCGCAAGCCCGACCTGTGGCGCGCGTCGCCGGCCAGCCGGATCAAGGTGCTCGGCGTCCAGCTGGTGCCGCTGGCGGGCTGGGTCACGATCGGGCTGCTGGGGTTCAACCTGTACGAGTGGCTGACCAACGACAACTACTTCGTCAACAACGCGGACTCGCTGATCTACATGGCCGCGATGTACGTGCTGGCCATCGTGGTCTTCGCGTCCGCCTGGCTGATCCGCCGGCGCCAGGGCATCGACCTCGGCCTGATCAACAAGGAGATCCCGGTCGAGTAGGCCGGGCCGGCTTGCCGGACTAGCTCCATACGCCAGGACCCGTGCGAGCGATCGCACGGGTCCTGGCCGGTCCTCCAGCAGAGAGCAGGCGCATGAACGACATCTCCGGCCGGGCCAGCGCGGTCATCATCGGCGCCGGCATCGTCGGCAACAGCCTGGCCTACCACCTGGCCCGGCTGGGCTGGACCGACCTGGTGCTGGTCGACAAGGGCCCGATGCCCAACCCGGGCGGCTCCACCGGCCACGCGTCCAACTTCATCTTCCCCATCGAGTACTCGAAGATGATGATGGAGCTGACCAGGGACAGCACCGAGCAGTACCAGGAGCTGGGCGTCTTCACCGAGAGCGGGGGCATCGAGGTCGCCCGCACCCCGGAGCGGATGACCGAGCTGCGCCGGCGCTGCTACGGCGGCCAAGGCCTGGGGCATCCCGGCGCGGCTGGTCACCCCGGCCGAGGTCGGCAAGCTGGTGCCCTACCTGGACGAGTCGGTGATCCTGGGCGGTGCCCACTTCCCGACCGTCGGCGTGGTCGACTCCCTGCGGGCCGGCACGCTGATGCGGGAGCGGGCCCAGCGGCTCGGCGCGCTGCGGGTGCTGGCCGGGGCCGAGATCCTCGGCATCGACAAAGACGCCGATGGCCGGGTCAGCGGGGTGCGCACCAGCCAGGGTGACATCGCCACCGACGTGGTCGCGATCTGCTGCGGGGTGTGGAGCCCGCGGGTCGCGGCGATGGCCGGGGCCCGGATCCCGCTCACCCCGATCGTGCACCAGATGATCAGCGTCGGGCCGATCCCGCTGTTCGCCGACACCGCGGGCGAGATCGAGTACCCGATCGTCCGGGACGTGGACACCAACATGTACGAGCGCCAGCACGGCGGCGACATGGAGGTGGGCTCCTACGCGCACCGGCCGATCATCGTGCCGCCCGACGACATCCCGGCCATCGAGGAGGCGGTGCTGTCGCCGACCGAGATGCCGTTCACCCAGGACGACTTCGACCCGCAGCTGATGCAGGCCCTGGAGCTGATGCCCGACCTGCTCGGCGACGAGCGGGTCGGGATCCGCTACGCCATCAACGGGCTGATCTCGATGACGCCGGACGGGCACCCGCTGCTGGGCGAGACGCCCGAGGTGCCGGGCCTGTGGTCGGTGGCGGCGTCCTGGATCAAGGAGGGTCCCGGCATCGGCCGCGCGGTGGCCGAGTGGATGAGCGGCACCACCCCGGAGATCGACATTCACGAGGCGGACATCGCCCGGTTCTACGGCCACCAGCGCACCACCGCGCACGTGGTGGCCAGGGCCCGCGAGGGCTTCAACAAGATGTACGGCATCGTGCACCCCGCCGAGCAGTGGGAGTCCGGCCGGCCGCTGCGGCTCAGCCCGGCCTATGACCGGGAGCGTGAGCTGGGCGCGGTGTTCATCGAGACCGCGGGCTGGGAGCGGCCGAACTGGTACGGCTCGAACTCCGGGCTGCTGGAGCGGTACGCCGGGCGGCTGATGGAGCGCACCGGCGAGTGGGAGTCGCGCTGGTGGTCGCCGATCATCAACGCCGAGCACCTGGCCATGCGCGACGCCGCCGGGCTGGTCGACCTGTCGGCCTTCGCGGTGCTCGACGTCACCGGGCCCGGCGCGCTGGACGCCGTGCAGTCGGTGGCGGTGGCCCAGCTCGACGTCGCGCCGGGCCGGGTCGTCTACACCTCGCTGCTGAACGAGGCCGGCGGCTTCGTCGGCGACCTGACCATCATGCGGCTGGGCCCGCGGCACTTCCGGGTCGTGACCGGCGGCGCCACCGGCATGTCCGACCTGAAGTGGTTCGCCGGCCACCTGCCGGACAACGCCGCTGTCACCGACGTGACCTCGGCCTGGACCACGCTGGGCGTGTGGGGCCCGCGGGCCAGGGACATCCTGCAGTCGGTGACCGCCGCCGACGTCTCCAACGACGGCTTTAAGTTCGGCACCTGCCGGGAGATCGAGCTGGGCGGGGCGACCGTGCTGGCCTCGCGCATCTCCTACGTGGGCGAGCTGGGCTGGGAGCTGTACGCGCCGATCGAGCTGGGCGCCCGGGTGTGGGACACGCTGTGGGCGGCGGGCCGCCCGGCCGGGCTGGTGCCGGTGGGCATCGGCGTCTACGGCACGACGGGCCGGCTGGAGAAGGGCTACCGCGCCTACGGCGCGGAGCTGGAGGGCGACTACAACCTGGTCGAGGCGGGCATGACCCGGCCGCGGGTGAAGGCCCAGGACTTCGTGGGCAAGCAGGCCTACCTGGCCCAGCGCGAGGCCCCGCCCGCCGCGGTGCTGTGCACGCTGACCGTGGACGACCACGCCAGCGCCTCGGGCGAGCTGCGGTACATGCTCGGCGGCGAGCCGATCCTGACTCCCGAGGGCGAGCCGCTGATCGACGCTCAGGGGGCGGCACTCCTACGTGACCAGCGCGGGCTCGGGCCCGTCGGTGGGCCGGCACCTGCTGCTGGCCTACCTGCCGCCGGCCCGGGCCGTGGCGGGCACCAGGCTCGCGGTGGAGTACCTGGGGGAGCGCTACCCGGTGACCGTCGCGGTGGCCGGCTCGACGCCGCTGTTCGACCCGGCCAACGAGCGGGTCCGGGCCTGACGTGGCCATGGACATTCTGGTCTGCGTCAAGCGCGTCCCCATGGTCGGCGGCCGGATCGTGGTCACCGCCGACGGCCAGGACGTGGACACCCGGATGTCGGGGTTCACGGTCAGCCCGCACGAGGAATGCGCGGTCGAGGAGGCCGTGCAGATCGTGGAGCGCGAGGGCGGCCGGGTCACCGTGCTCACGCTCGGGCCGCCCGAGGCCGCCGATCAGCTCCGCGACATGCTGGCCCTCGGCGCCCAGCAGGCGATGCTGCTGGAGACCGACGGCCGGGAGTGGGGGCCGGTGGCCACCGCGGCCGCGATCGCGGCCGCGGTCCGCGAGCTGCCCTGCGACCTGCTGCTGTTCGGCAACGAGGCCGCTGACACCGGCGGCTACCAGGTCGGCATCCGGGTCGCGCACGCGCTGGGCCGGCCGGTGGCGACCGGGATCAAGCAGCTGGCCCGCACCGACGGCGGGTTCCAGGCCAGCCGGGAGTACCGCGGCGTGCGGGAGACCTACGACCTGCCGCTGCCCGCCGTGGTCAGCGTCAAGGAGGGCATCAACCTGCCCCGGTATCCCTCGCTGCCGGGCCGGCTGCGGGCCAGGCGGGCGGCCATCGAGGTCAGCCGGCCCGCCTGGCATCCCGAGGGACTGCGCAAGCGCGGGCTGCGGGTGCCGGCGCAGACGCGCCAGCGCGCGGAGGTGCTGGGGTCCGGGGTGGACGCGGTCCCGGCCCTGGTCGCGCTGCTCGACGAACTCGGGGTGCTCTCATGAGCGTGCTGGTCCTGGCCGAGCTGGACGGCGACCAGATCGCCGACGCCTCGCTGCGCGCGCTGACCCTGGCCAGGGACATGGCCAGTGATATGGCCGGAGAGCGGGGCGAGACGCTCGCCGTCGCGGTGTTCACCGGCGGCGACGAGCTGGCCGGCCCGGCGGCGGAGCAGCTCGCCGCCTACGGCGCGGCCGACGTCTACGCCGTCGACGTGCCGGGCTACGCGCCCGCGGCCTGGGCCAGAGTCCTGGCTGGGCTGGCGGAGGCCGAGGTGGCGCCGTCCGGGCTGGCCGAGTCCGGGCTGGCCGAGTCCGGGCTGGCCGAGTCCGGGGCTGGCCGGGCCGGGCGCGGTGTCGGCCGTGGTGGCCGCGGCGACCGACCGGGGCAGCGAGGTGCTGGCCCACCTGGGCGCGATCACCGGCCTGCCGGTGGCCGCGAACTGCGTCAGCGTCCGGCCCGCGGAACCCGGCCGGTGGGAGCTGGTCCGGCAGCGCTGGGCGGGCAGCCTGCTGGAGGACGCCGACCTGGAGGCGCCACTGGCGCTGCTCACGGTGGCCGCCGACGCCGTGCCGGCCCGGCTCGGCACCGAAACGGCGGCCAGCACGGTCCATTTGTTGCGGCCGGATATCCCCGCCGGGGACATGCAGGTGCGGGCGATCGAATCGGCCGAGCGCGCCGGTGGCGTGTCGCTGGCCACGGCGCGGGTCGTGGTCGGCGGCGGCCGCGGTGTCGGCGGCCCGGACGGGTTCGCGCCGCTGGAGGAGCTGGCGGGCCTGCTCGGCGGCGCGCTCGGGGTGTCGCGGGTGGTGACCAGCCAGGGCTGGCGGCCGCACCGGCAGCAGGTCGGCCAGACCGGCACGAAGATCTCGCCGGAGCTGTACCTGGCCTGCGGGATCAGCGGCGCCATCCAGCACATGGCGGGCTGCCTGAGCGCCAAGCACATCGTGGCGGTCAACACCGACCCGGACGCGCCGATCATCTCCCGCGCCGACTACGCGGTGATCGGCGACCTGAGCCAGGTGATCCCGGCCCTGGTCGAGGCGCTGCGCGCCCGGTCCTAGCCGGGCACTCGCGGGACCGGCAAGCTAGCTGAGCCGGTCCCGGAGCGGCCCGGCGCCGGGGTGGTGCAGGTCCTTGAGGATGTCCAGGGCCCGCTGCCAGGCCTCGCGGGCCGCCTCGGCCTGGCCCGCGGAATGGTAGGTGTCGCCCAGCCGGGTCAGCGTGCCGGCCTGGTTGTACCGGTCGGTGGGCCCCGGCCGCAGCTCGAGCGCGGCCCGGTAGCACTCGATCGCGCGGCCGTGGTCGCCCAGGTACTGGTGGACGTGGGCCAGGCTGTCCCAGGTGGCGGCCTCGCCGTGCCGGTTGCCGAGCTCGCGGTGCAGGTCGATGGCCTGCCGGCAGTAGGGCACGGCCTGCTCATGCTCGCCGGTCTGGGTCAGGTACCAGCCGACCGCGTTGAGGGCGTTGGCCTCGCCGGCCCGGTACCCGGCCGACCGGTACTCCTCCAGGGCCTGCCGGGCCCGGCCCAGCGCGTCGCCGGGCTGTCCCTGCAGCTCCAGCGTGATGGCCACGGTGAGGTGCACGTGAGCCTGGTTGGCCTGGTCGCCCAGCTCGCCGAACAGCCGCAGCGCCGTATCGAAGTGCCGGTGCGCCTCGGGGTAGTCGGCCAGCCGGGCGCGGGCATAGCCCAGGTAGTGGCGGGTCCGGGCGCGGGCCTCGGGGTCGCCCAGCCGGTCGGCGGCGGTCAGCGCGATCTGCGCGGCGGCGGCCCACTCCGGCCACGGCCCGCGCTGCTGGAGGAAGTCGGCCACGGCCCAGGCCAGCGGCCACGCGTGCCGGTCGGCGCCGTGCTGCGCGGCGTACCTGACCAGCGTCAGCAGCACGGGCCGCTCGGCCTCGAACCAGCGCTCGGCCGCGCGCTGGTCGGGCACCGGCTCGGCGACGGTGCCGGGCGCGGCCGCGGGCAGGGTCAGCGGCCGCCGGGCCGGGTTGAAGCGGACCGCGGCGGCGTGCCCGGTGTGCAGGTAGTGGTCGAGCATGCGGGTCACGGCGGCGGCCCGCCCGGTGCCGGGCTCATGCGCGCGGGCCAGCTCGGCGGCGTAGGCCCGCAGCAGGTCGTGCAGGGCGAAGCGGCCGGGCCGCGGCTCGGCGATCAGCTGCGAGCGGCTCAGCTCCCGTGTCGCCGCGACGGCCTCGGCCAGCGGTGCGCCGGCCAGGCTGGCCGCGGCCGGCGCCGTGATGTCGGGGCCGGGATGCAGGCCCAGCAGCCGGAACATCCTGCTCGCCGCCGGGCTGAGGTCCCGGTAGGACCAGGAGAACACGGTCCGCACGTCGCTGGCTTCGTCGCCGGTCTGGAGGGCGTCCAGCCGGCCGCGCGTGTCGCCCAGCTCGGCGGCCAGCGTGCCGAGCGGCAGCGCAGGCCGGGTGGCGGCCCTGGCCGCGGCGATGCTGAGCGCCAGCGGCAGCCGGGCGCAGGCCTCGATCAGCGAGTGGGCCGCGGCCGGGTCGCTGGCCATCCGCTCGGGGCCCAGGCGACGGGTCAGCAGCTCGCGGGCGTCGGCCGGGCTGAGCAGGTCGAGACCGAGCGGGCTGGCGCCGTCGGTCGCGACCAGGCCGGTGAGCGGGCTGCGGCTAGTGATGATCACCAGGCAGCCGGGTGAGGCGGGCAGCAGCGGGCGGACCTGGCCGGCGGTCCGGGCGTTGTCGGCGATGACCAGGACCCGCCGGCCGGCCAGCAGCGTGCGGTAGAGACCGGCTTGTGCCTGCTGGTCGGCCGGGATCTGGCCGGGCGGGGTGCCCAGGGCGGCCAGGAAGGCGCGGACCACCTCGGCGGGCGCGACCGGCATCCCGGCCGGGGTCGAAGCCGCGCAGGTTGGCGTAGAGCTGGCCGTCGGGAAACCGGGCCGCGACCTCGTGCGCCCAGTGCAGGGCCAGCGCGGTCTTGCCGATGCCGGCCGTGCCGCTGATCACCGAGACGACCGTGGCCGTGGCGATGACCCCGGTGGTCTCGTCGAGCAGCTCGGTCAGCGCCTTCTGCTCGTCGCGGCGCCCGCTGAAGTGCCGGGGCGGTGCGGGCAGCTGGCGCGGCACCGGCGCCGCGGCCGCCGCGGTCGCCGCGGTCGCCTCCGGCGGCCGGATCGGGCGGGCGCCGACCGCGCCGACCGCGCGGTCCGGTGCGTCCTGGGCGCGAGCCGGGGCGCTGGCTGGCGTCAGGGCCGGGTCGGCGGTCAGGGCCGGGTCGCCGGTCAGGATCTGCTGGTGTACCTGGCGCAGCGCGGGCCCTGGCTCCAGGCCCAGCTCGCGGTCCAGCACGGTCCGGGTCTGGCGGTACCGGGCCAGCGCATCGGTCTGCCGCCCGCTGCGGTAGAGCGCCAGCATGAGCTGGCCGACGGGCCGCTCCCGCAGCGGCTCGCCGGCGACCAGCGCGGACAGCTCGCTGAGGATCTCCCGGTGCCGCCCGAGCGCCAGCTCGTAGTCGTAGTACGCCTCGGCCACCGCGAGCCGCCGTTCCTCCCAGGCCGCCGCGGCCGCTTCGGTGATCCGGCCGGGCAGGCCCTCCAGCGCGCGGCCGCGCCACAGGTCGAGCGCGGCCCGGAGCAGCCGCGCGGCCTCGGCGGGCCGGCCGGCGGCGGCCTCCGCCCGGGCCGCCAGGGCCTCGAACCGGGTCGCGTCCAGGTCATCGGGGCCGGGGCGGATCCGGTAGCCGGCGGCCTCGGTCGTGATCAGGTCCGGGGCCCCGCCCGCGGCCAGGGTCCGGCGCAGCCGGGACACCACGTTGCGGGCCTGCTTGGCCGCCGTGCCGGGCGGGTCGTCCTCCCACAGCGCGTCGACCAGCCGGCTTACCGGGACCACGCGCCCGGCATCCAGCAGCAGGACGGCCAGCACCTTGCGTTCCGCCGGGCCGGATAACGGCAGCCGGACCCCGCCGGCCTCGGCCTCCAGGCTGCCGAGGATCCGAAATTCCATCGCTCCCCATTCAGTGCTGGCCCGCCGCGCATAGTTCAGCGCACGGTCCAGCGCCTCGTGACCCACGGTCCCCCAGCGCCCGGACTCCGCGCTGAGCCGGCCGGCAAAAGCGATCTTATGACCAAATGAGGACAGATCGATGCCGGCGCTGGCGAGACTCGCGCTGAGTCCACGGGGGGCTCACCGATCCGCACTGGAGGACCCCATGCGCAGATTGATCAGGCCGCTCATCGTGGCCGGCATCGTCGCCGCTAGCTTGCCCGCGGGGCTGCTGTCCGCGACCGCCAACGCGGCCACCACCCGGCCGGCCGCCCCAGCCGTCCCGGCCGCCGCGAAGGCCCAGACGCCCAGCCTCAGGACGCTGAACCGCCTGGTGGCCGAGCACAAGCTGATCCGGATCCCGCTGTCGAAGCTCCGGCACGGGACCGCCTTCCGCCCGGCCAGTCAGTTCCGGCACGCTCGTCGGCCGGGCGCCGTGCCCGCGGTGGCCGCCGCTCCGACCTGCGTCGGGTTCGCCTGCACCGGGGTTGACCCGGTGAACCAGTCCAACTGCTCGGTAGGCGGCTACCCGGTCAGCGGCTACACCAAGACGATCAGCGGACTCGGCACCATCCGGCTGATGTACCAGGGCAGTTGCCAGGCCAACTGGGGTGAGGCCGACGGCGCCTCCACCAGCGCCTGGATCACGGCCTACGACGTAGTCGGCGGGTTCGAGTACGAGATCCCGCCCTACAACCTGTCGCCCTACAACTACGGCTGGACCAGCATGGTGGACGGCCAGGTCAACGCCGCCGCGTGCATCGGGTTCGCCGGCGAGACCCCGCACTGCGTGGTACAGCCGGGCCTGCCCAGCGAGCCGGCCGTCTGGGTGTCCTGACACCGGGGATGTCCCGCTGGCCACCGCAGTGGCCGGCGGGACATCCGCGTGTCCGGGCTGAATCGGTCTCGTGCGCCTCGGGTGTGTGCCGGGTCGCGGACTGGGACGGCGGCGTAGTGACGCTGGGCACCCGCCACCACCGGACCGCAGTCGGCTAGGCCGCCGGAACCGCGGCCTCGATGATCTCGACCGATTGACCGCAGGAAACCGCGGCAAATCGGTCGTGATCACTTGCTGTGCCCCGCTGTGCCCCCGCCAGCCCCGGCCCGGCGGGCTCAGCCCGCATCCCGCCCGTGCCACAATGCGCCGTATGCGCAGCCGGCCGACCGAACCCTTGTTCTTTACTAAATCGGTAGGTTTACTTATATTTACGTTCATGGACGGACTCTCCAGGCGCATGGTCCTGCGTGGCGGCGCCCTCGGCGCCCTGGCCGCCAGCGCCGCGGGCCGCGCTCGCCCGCAGACCTCAGCCCAGCTCAGCGCCACCAGCGCCACCAACGACACCACCGCCACCAGTGCCACCGGTGCCACCGCCAGGACGGCCTCCTTAGCCGCCCGGCCCGCCCGCAGCCTCGACTTCGGCCAGGGCTGGCTGTTCGGCGGCCCGTACACCACCGGCGCCGAGCAGCCCGGCTTCGACGACAGCGGCTTCGCGGCCGGTGACGCTGCCGCATACCGTCACCCCGCTGTCCTGGGGCGACTGGGACGTGAGCAGCTGGCAGAACGTATGGATCTACCGCAAGCACTTCGCCCGGCCGCCGGGCCGCGGCCGGGTGCTGGCCGACTTCGACGGCGTCATGACCAATGCCACGGTGGTGCTCAACGGCACCACCGTGAGCACCCATCAGGGCGGGTACCTGCCGTGGTCGGCCGAGCTCACCGGCGCGCTGGCCGACGGCGACAACGTGCTCGCCGTCATCGTCGACGCCACCTGGCTGGACGTGCCGCCGGACGGCAGCCCCAAGGGGCGGCGGCGGTCGACTACCTGCAGCCCGGCGGCATCTACCGCGACGTCACGCTGCGGGTCGTGCCCGAGGTCTTCCTGTCCGACGTGTTCGTCCTGCCGTCCGGGGTGCTCGGCCCCAGCCCGAGCGTGGCGGTCCAGGCCACCATCGACGCCGCCGTGGTGCCCAGCGGCCCGCTGCAGGTCACCGCCGAACTACTGGACGGGTCACGGCCGATGGCGTCGGCGTCGGCCACGGTGACGATCACCGGCACCGGCCCGACGGTCGCTTCGCTCACGATTAACGGTCTCGGCCCAGTGGCCCTGTGGTCACCGGACGCGCCGCGGCTGTACACCGTACGCACCACGCTCGACGGCGACCGGGCCGGTGACGCCGGCGGCCCGGACGTGGCCGAGGTCAGGACCGGCTTCCGCGAGGCCGACTTCAGAGTCGACGGCTTCTACCTGAACGGCCAGCGCCTGGAGATCTTCGGCCTGGACCGGCACCAGCTCTTTCCCTACCTGGGCATGGCCGCCGCCGCCCGGCTCCAGCGCCGGGACGCCGAGATCATCAGGAACGAGCTGAACTGCAACATGGTGCGCTGCTCGCACTACCCGCAGTCGCCGCACTTCCTGGACGCCTGCGACGAGCTGGGGCTGATGGTGTGGGAGGAGACGCCGGGCTGGCAGTACGTGGGCGACGCGGCCTTCCAGGCGATCGTCGTGCAGAACGTGCACGACATGGTGGTCCGCGACCGCAGCCGGCCGTCGGTCATCATCTGGGGCACCCGGCTCAACGAGACGGCCAACTTCCCCGCCCTCTACCAGCAGACCCGCCAGGTCGCCGACCAGCTGGACGGATCCCGGCCCACCTCGGGCGCGATGAGCAGCTACTCGCTCACCGGCTGGGCGCAGGACGTGTACGGCTACGACGACTACCACCACACCGCCGCCGGCGATGCCACGCTGAACCCGCCGCTGCCCGGCGTGCCGTACCTGGTCACCGAGGCGGTCGGCGCGCTGGACGGCGCGCCGCTGTACCGCTGGATCGACACCGGGGCGGTGCTGGCCGTGCAGGGCCGGATGCACGCTCAGGTGCACAACCTGGCCCAGGCCGATAGCGGCTACGCCGGGCTGCTGGGCTGGTGCGCGATCGACTACGCGTCGCTCAACGGCGGCGACCGGATCTGGCAGAACATGAAGTGGCCCGGCGTGCTCGACACGTTCCGGGTGGCCAAGCCCGGCGCCGCGTTCTACCGCTCGCAGGTCAGCCCGCACATCCGGCCGGTGATCCTGCCCGTGTTCTTCTGGGACTTCGGCCCGGCCTCGCCGCCGGACGGGCCCGGTCCGGCCAGCATGATCGCCACCAACTGCGACCGGCTCGAGCTGTTCGTGGCCGGCCAGCACGTCGCCACCGCGCTGCCGGATGCCCAGGACTACGGCAGCCTGGCCTACCCGCCGGCCTTCGCCGACCTGACCGTGGACGGCACGGGGCGGCCGGAGCTGCGCATCGACGGCTACGTCGGCGGCACGCTGGCCGCGTCGATGCTGATGTCGGCCGACCCCTCGCGTGACCGGCTGGCGCTGAGCCTGGACGACTCCGCGCTCCAGGCCGACGGCGCCGACACCACCCGCGTGACCTTCCGCGCGCTGGACGCCTACGGCAACCAGCGACCGTACGTCACCGGGTCGGTATCGCTGACGCTGACCGGCCCGGCCACCCTCATCGGCGACAACCCGTTCGCGTTCGGCGAGTACGGCGGGGTGGGCGGCGCCTTCGTCCGGTCGCTGGCCGGGCGTCCGGGCCTGGTGACGGTGCGGGCCCAGCACGCCACGCTCGGCCAGGCCGAGGACCGGCTCACGGCGCTCCCGCTCGGCTCCGGGGCGCTTAAGGGCGCCTTCCCTCGTCGCTCGTCGCTCCTTCGTCGTTCCTCGCTCCTCAGTCCAGGCGGCACCGCGCCCCTCCGCCTCGCTCACGGCGCCGCCGTCGGCCGGGACCTGTGGTGACGGCGGGCGCGCGCGGCGGGCTACTTCTTCGGCTTGGTCACCGAGCCGGGCGGCGGGATGACACCGGGGCCGGTCTTCTCGCACTTCAGCGCGCCGTGGTCGGTGGCGAGCAGCGGCCTGGCCAGCTTGGGCGGGGTCTTGAAGGCCGGGTGGCGCAGGTCCAGCATGTCGAGCATCGGGCTGGCGTTGGCGTCCCGGTAGGTCATCGCCGGGAGGTTCCACTTGTGCTCGACCAGCGCGCAGATGCTGGTGTGGTCCATGACCTTGTGCGAGACGTAGTCCCGGCGGGCGTACGGCGAGATGACCGCGGTCGGCACCCGGAACCCGTACTGGCGAAAGCCGGTGTAGACCTTCTCGCCGGACGGGACGTGCGGCTTGATGCTGTCGGGCACCAGCGCGCGCGGCGGGACCACGTGGTCGTAGTAGCCGCCGTGCTCGTCATAGGTCCAGACCAGCAGCGTGCGGTCCCACGCCGGGCCCTTCATCACGGCGTCGATCACCTTGGCCGCGAACTGCTCGCCGACCACGATGTCCTGCGGGTTCTCCTCGGACTGGGTGTCGTAGTTGGGCTCGACCAGGGACAGGCCGGGCAGCTTGCCCGATGCCGCGTCCTGGTAGAACTCCGCGATCTTGACGATCTTCTTCGTGTTCTTGATGAACAGCTCGGGGAACAGGGCGGTGCTCGACACGCTGCTGTAGTAGGCCTTCCAGCTCCTGCCCACCGCGGCCACGTGGTCGAAGATGGTGCCGTTGGCCGGGTAGTCGCTCAGCTTGGGCAGGGTGTCGTTGACCTGGCCCAGCGAGGTGGCGGCCATCAGGTAGCGCCGGTTGGGGTCGGTCTGGCCGAGCAGCGAGCAGAAGTACCGGTCGGCGATCGGGAACACCGAGGCCATGGAGTAGTAGAACGGCTGGTCGGCCCGCTCCCAGTAGCCCATCGAGGTGGGGCCGCTGCCGGACTCCACGAACCCGTTGTTGTGGCCGGTGCCCAGCTGCCGGTGGCTGTTCAGCCAGTCTTGCGCGACCGCGTGGTTCTGGCAGGTGGTCGGCATCCGGAACGCGTGCTGGATATCCCCGTTCTTGTACGGGTTGGTGTTCAGCGGCTTGCCGTGGCGGCCAATGCGGAAACCGTCGGCCCCGGGGCGGCGCAGCATCCCGAACCGGTTGTCGTAGGAATGGTTCTCCATCATCAGGATGACGATGTGCTCGATCTGCGGGATCGTGTCGGTGCCCACGGGCAGCTTGGGGTAGGGCCGCGATCCGGGCTTGCGCAGGTGCTGGTCCAGCGGGTTCAGCGGGGCGGCGGGGCCGGCGGCCGAGCGCCAGGCGCCGACGCCGACGGCGGCCCCGGCGGCCAGGCCGGCCTGGAGCACGCGGCGCCTGCTGGTCACCGGGCTACCGGTCACCGGGCCATTGGTCACCGGGCCACCGGTCACTGGGCCATTGGCCTCGCCATTACCTGCGGTATCGGGCAGCTCGCTCATGTTGCCTCCCGTGTCGCCTGCCGGCCGGGGAATCTGATCCCGCTGCGAGCATCTCAAATCCCGTCGTACCGCCATAGAACTTCCATATGAAGAGCAGCCGTCGGCCACCTCTCGGGCCGCCCAACGGGTGTGGCGCGGGGCGGCCCGGCCGGGCAGGATGGCAGCGGCGGGATGGCAACGCCGGCAGGCAGGCAGCGCCGGCGGATGGAAGCGCCGGCGGGATGGAAGCGCCGTCAGATGGCAGACGTGAAAGGCAGGTGCGCCGATGGGATCCACGGGCTGTGAGGTTTCCTGGTTCGCCGCCCTGTGCGACGACGACTACGAGTTTCTCGGCGTCCCCGAGCCGGCCCTGCGGTCCAGCTGGGAGCACTGCCGGACCATCGCGCTGGCGGCCGAGGAGGCGGGCTACGACAACCTGCTGCTGCCCTCGGGCTACGCCATGGGCATCGACTCGGTGGCGTTCGCGGCCGGCATCGCGCCGCTGCTGCGGCGCATGCAGCTGCTGCTGGCGGTACGGATGGGCGAGATGTGGCCGCCGCAGCTGGCCCGCCAGCTCGCCACCATCGACCAGATGCTGGGCGGCCGGCTGACGATCAACATCATCTCCTCGGCCCTGCCCGGCCAGGACCTGGACGCCGAGCCGCGCTACCGCCGCACGCTGGAGATCCTCGGCGTGCTGCGGGACCTGCTCAACGGCAAGCCGGTCGACTTCCACGGCGAGTTCGTCAGCCTGACGCTCGACCCCCGCGGCTGCGGCCGGCCGGCGGGTGCCCGCCGTTCTACTTCGGCGGCCTGTCCGAGGCGGGACGGGAGGTGGCCGCGCAGGGCGCGGACGTGTTCCTGATGTGGCCGGACACCATGGCGGGTGTCGAGGCGGTGCTCGCCGACATGCGGTCCCGGGCCGCCCGCTACGGGCGCGAGCTGCGGTTCGGCTACCGGGCGCACGTGATCGTGCGGGCCACCGAGCAGGAGGCCAGGGTCGCGGCCCGGCGGCTGCTGTCCCGGCTCGACCCGGTCACCGGCCAGCGGATCCGCCGCCAGTCGCTGGACACCACGTCGACCGGCAACGCGCGGCAGAACGAGCTGCGGGACACCGCCGATGACGAGGGCTACGCGGAGCCGAACCTGTGGACCGGCATCGGCCGGGCCCGCTCGGGCGCGGGCGCGGCCATCGTCGGCGACCCCGACCAGGTGCTGGCCAAGCTGCGCGCCTACTGCGACCTGGGCATGGAGGCGTTCATCCTGTCCGGCTACCCGCATGCCGCCGAGGGCGACCTGTTCGCGCGGCACGTGCTGCCGCGGCTCGAGCACGGGCCGCTGCTGCCGCGCTCAGCGGCCGTGGCGACGCCGGAACCGGCCTAGCACCGGCAGGTGATCCGAGCCGACCGGCGGCAGCACCGCGGCGGAGCAGCAGTCCACCCCGGCGCCGGCCAGCAGGTGGTCGAGCTGGATGAGCGGGCGGTGGGCCGGGTACGTGGCGCCGCGCACCGTGGGCGCGTACCCGCCGGCCACCCGGGTAGCCAGCCGGGGCATGTTCAGGTCGCCGACGATCACCGTCGGCACCGGCGGGCCCGCGGCCAGGTGCCGGGCCAGCCGGTACAGCTGCACCGGGCTGGTGAACTTGTGCGTCAGGTGGGTGTTGACCAGCCGGAGCGGCCAGCCGCCCGGCGCGGTGACCGAGCAGACCAGCGCGCTCCGGCGGACCACGTCGCCGGGCGCCAGCCCCAGGTCCACGATCTCGTAGCCGGTCACCGGCAGCCAGCTCAGCACCGCGATGCCCCAGCTGCCGCGCTCCGACCGCGGGGCGATGCCCAGGTTGGCCAGCGTCCCTTCGAGGAATGGGGTCCGGATCAGCTCGGCGCCCCGGTCCCGCGCCAGCGCGGCCACGGCGTCCACGCCGCCGGTGCCGCTCGTGCCGTCCGTGCCGTCGGTGCTGTCCGCGCCGTCGCGGAGCCACCAGGTCTCCTGGAGCGCGACGATGTCGGCCGGCAGCCGGCCGATGGCCTCGGCCACGCTGAACGGCTGGCCGGCGGCGGTGAGCCCGCAGTGCAGGTTCAGGCTGCCGATGGTGACGGTCTCTCCAGCGGTCACGCCGGCTCGTCCCGCGGCGGCTCCAGCCGGGCCAGCAGCGTGGTCAGGGCCCGGATCTCCGCCTCGTTCAGCGGCGCCAGCGGCCCGGGGTCCTCGACCAGCTGGCGCCAGAACCGGTCTCGCAGCCGCTCGCCTTCGGGGGTCAGCGACAGCGCCTTGACCCGCCGGTCGCCCGCCGCGGGCCGCCGGGTCACCGCGCCCCTGGCCTGGAGGCGGTCGGCGAGCGAGGTCAGGTTGGACGCGTCGTAGTCGAGCCGGCCGGCCAGCTCGCGCATCGGGACCGCCTCGCCGGGGACCAGGCTGATCAGCAGCTTGGCCTGCGCGGAGGTGAGCCCGACCGCGCCGGCGTGCGCGGCCCAGTGCTGCCGCAGCCGGTCCGACAGCGCGAGCATGCCCAGGCTCGCGTCCTTCACCAGACGCAGATACTCCGACGATGGGGCAGCCAGGCCCGGGTACGCGGCCACCCCATCAGCCTACGGTACTTCATGGTGACTCATAGTGGTGGTGCTTTACCATCATATGGCCTGGCCGTCGCGGCGGTACGGCCCGGCTGGGCCCGATAGGCTCGATAATCCCCGATCGCCATTAGCGCGGGCCATTCGCTGGGCTGTCCCGAGTTATCCACAATAAGCTGTGGGAATCCGGTGGATAACTCCTGTCTGGGGCCGGATAAACGGCGGGTGTCGAGACGATGTCCGGTAAATAGTGCGCCGGTGAACAGGGCCGCTGACCGGCCCCGGCCACGCGCTGAAAAGGCGCTGACCGCCCCGCAATGCCTGGTCCGACCCCAGGTAACGCCGTGCGTCGCCGACGGAAATGACCCGTCGTTAATGGGCGGGAATAGTGGCTGGCGAGCGGCAGGCGGCGAGTGGCGAGCGGCGAGCGGCGAGCGGCCGGCCGGCCAGCTCGGCTACGGGCGAGCGGCCGGATCCTCGTCGGAGGCCGCGGCCGTCTCTGGCGGCGCGGTGGCCTGCCAGAGTTCCCTGATCAGGACCTGCAGGGCGCCCGCGCCGGGGATGGCCAGCAGTGCGCCCACGAACGCGCCGAAGATCCCGCCGATCCAGCTGCCGATTTCCGCGCCGACCAGGATGGACACCAGCACCAGCAGCGGGTTGACCTTGACCGTGCGGCTCATGACGATCGGGTTCAGCACGTGGTTCTCGACCTGGGTGTAGACCAGGAACACGACCAGGGTCACCACGCCCGCCGTGAGCGAGTGCGCGGTCGCGAACAGCACCACCGGGATGCCGGCCAGCGCGCCGCCGATCATCGGCAGGAAGTCCACCAGCGCCACCCACAGCGCCCACAGGAACGGGAACGGCACGCCCAGCGCCATCAGCGTGACCAGCACCACCACCCCGGCGATGATCGAGGTCAGGAAGTTTCCCAGCATGTAGCCGGTGACCGACTGGCTCACCTCGCGGGCGATCCGCGAGTACCGCTCCGCGCGTCGCGGCTGCATCAGGCCCAGGATGCCGGTGCGCATCTTGGTGCCCTCCAGGAGCAGGAGCAGCACGAGCACGAAGATGGTCAGCAGCGTCAGCAGCAGCGAGAACGCGCCCTTGCCCAGCGACAGCGCCGGCTTGGCCAGGCCCTGGCCCAGGCTGACCAGCTTGGGCGCGTTGGTGCTCACCCAGTGCTGCACGTGGTACCGGCGCACCAGGTGGCCGATCCAGCCCCGGCCGTGCTCGGCCTGGCTCACGTAGGAGGGCAGCGCGTGGGCCAGGTTGGCGATGCCGTTGGCCAGCGGGACGCCGAACGCGAGGGCCAGGCCCGCGAACACGACCACGGCCCAGAAGGTCACCACGGTCACGGCCAGGCCGCGCCGCTTGACCTTCCACCGCTGGAGGGCCACCACCAGCGGGTTCAGCAGCACGGCGACGAAGCCCGCCACCACCATCAGCAGGATGATGTCGCGCAGCCGGTAGATGACCTTGCCCGACATGTAGGCCAGGGCCACCACGAGCACGGTGACCAGGATGGTGGGCAACGGGATGCCGCGCCGCGCGGTCGCCCGCCACAGCCGGTCCCGCCGGGTCAACGGTTCGTCTTCCGGCAACGGTTCGTATTCCTGGGCGTCCAACTGGGCGTCACGGTCCATCCGGACATCATGACAGCGGCGGCCGTCGATCTGGGGAGCAGGCGCTGGCTGTGCATCCAGCTGTGGGTAACGAGTGGATAACTAGCGCCCGCGGGGGATAACCGCCGGGTGATCTGTGGACAGCCAAAAAATCTTGAAAACGCGACCGGAAACCCCTTGTGCGGCCGCCGCCGACGGGCGTAGAAATGCAGTCACCACCAACGAGGTGACCAGCTCAGAGGCAACTCGGGGCCACCGCGAAGGGCTGGGAAACCGGTCCGGCGGGCCGAGAAATCGGTCCGGCGCGAGGGTCGTTTCGGCGGAGGTAATGGTCACGCGACGCGCGTGAGTTCGCCGGCTCGCCGGCGGAGGAGCCGCGGCGCGGGACCGGGCGAGGCCCCTGCATCTCATACATGCGGGGGCCTTGTCTTTTCCCGGCCTGAGCGGGAAAGCGGCGCCCCCGGTCCGGGCGTGACCTACCGTGGAGGCGTGCAGACCGCCCGCGCGGACGGCGCTCCGGCTGACTACACGCCCGCCGAGTACACGGCCTGGCTGCTGGGCGAGCAGGGCCGGGCCTGCCGGGTCCTCGGCAGCCCGCTCTACGCGGACCTGCTGTCCTGGGCCGCCGCCGACCTGCGGGCCGGCGGCCCGACCCTCGACGTGCTGGACGGCTACCTGGACGGGCCGCAGTCCAGCGTGCTCGCGCTCCGGCTGCTGGGCGCCGCGCACGCCCTCGCCCTGACCGGCCAGGCGCCCGGCCTGGCCTCGTACTACCCGTCAGCCGGCGGCACCGCCAGCCCCGGTCCGGCCGGCGCCGACGCCTGGGCCGCGCTGCGGCAGACGCTGACCGAGCACCGCTCGTCGATCCGGGCCTGGCTGCGCCGGCCACCGCAGACCAACGAGGTGGGCCGGGCCGCGGCGCTGCTCGGCGGCCTGCGGTACCTGGGCGCCGAGGCCGACCTGCCGGTCCGGCTGGTCGAGGTGGGGGCCAGCGCCGGGCTGAACCTGCGCGCCGATCACTTCCGGGTCGCGGGCGAGCGCGGCAGCTGCGGCCCGGCCTCGTCGCCGGTGGTGCTGGCCGGCGGCTGGCTGGGCGCCAGCCCGCCCGAGGGCCGGGTCGAGATCATCGCCCGGACGGGCGGCGACCTGGATCCCATCGACGCGGCCACGCCCGAGGGCGGGCTGGTCCTCACCGCCTACGTCTGGCCGGACCAGCGGGCCCGGCTCGAGCGGCTGCGCGGCGCGCTCGCGGTGGCCCGGGCGGTCCCGGCCGACCTGCGCCGGGAGTCGGCCACCGCGACGCTGGCCCGGACGCAGCTGGCCGACGGCACCTGGACCGTGCTGTGGCACTCGATCCTGCGCCAGTACCTGGACCAGGCCCAGCGGGCCGAGCTGGCCGAGGGCGTGGCGGCGCTGGGCGCCGCGGCGACGCGAACGGCCCGGTTCGCCTACCTGTACCTGGAGCAGTCCCGCGCGGGCGGCTGCCCGGTGACGCTGACCACCTGGCCGGGCGGCCGCCAGCGGGTCCTGGGCGTGGCCCCGCCGCACGGCCTGCCGGTCACCTGGCGTTCCTAGTAGCCCGGGCTAGTAGCCCGCGGCCGGGTCGATCACGCCGAGCAGGGGCTGGCCCGCGGCGAACGCGGCCACGTTGGCCTCGATGCGCCGGCCGAGCAGCCGGTCGATCATCTCCTCGGTGTCGGCCGTGTGCGGGGTGATGATGCAGTTGTCCAGGTCCCACAGCGGGTGGCCGTCCGGCAGCGGCTCCGGGTCGGTCACGTCCAGCGCCGCCCCGCCGATGGCCCGCTCGCGCAGCGCCGTGACCAGCGCGCCGGTGTCCACGTGCCGCCCGCGGGCCACGTTGACCAGCCAGGCGTCCGGGCGCATGGCGGCCAGCTCGGCCGGGCCGATGATGTGCTCGGTGGCCCGGGTCAGCGCCAGCGCCACGACCACCACCTTGGCCCCGGCCACCGCCTCGAGCCGCTGCTCGGTCCGCAGCGTGCGCGCGGCGCCGGGCAGCGGGTCGGCCTGGCGGCGGACCACGGTGACCGGGCAGCGCATCGGGGCCAGCAGGCTGATGAGGCTGGTCGCGATCCCGCCGCCGCCCAGGATCGTGACCGGCTGGTCGTACAGGCTCTCGCCCGCGGCCTCGCCCCAGGACCGGGCGCTGATCCGGCGGCGCAGCAGCCGCAGCCCGGCCAGGGCCAGCATCAGCGCATGCTCGGCCACCGGCTCGGCGTAGGCGCCCTTGGCGCACGTCCAGGTGTGGTCGGTATCCAGCAGCCCGGCCTCGGCTACCCGCTCGATCCCGGCGAACGGCAGCTGCACCCAGCGCGCCGCGGGCGTGGCCTTGAGGGCCCGGCCGAGCCCGGCCAGGTCACCGGGGTCCAGCCAGACCAGGGCATCGGCGTCGGCGTCCACCGGGCCGGCTCGCCGCCGGCGATCCGGACCGCCCGGACCACCGACTCGCGCGGGTCCGGGCCAATAGCGATGCGTGGTGAGCTCACGCTGGCGACCTTAGCGCCTGCGGTGATGAGGCTCGCCACCCGCCGCCCAGGGATCAGTAGCGGTAGCGAGCTGCGAGAACGATGATCTCTGCTTCCGTGACGACGTAGACGAGGCGGTGTTCGTCATCGATCCGCCGCGACCAGGCCCCGGGCAGGTGGTACTTGAGCGGTTCGGGCTTCCCGATGCCGGTAAAGGGATCTCTCCTGACGTCCTCAGTCAGCTTGTTGATCCGCGCCAGCATCTTGCGGTCGGTCTTGAGCCAGGACGTATAGTCCTCCCAGCCCTGGTCCTCGAATACGAGCCGCACCGGGTTATCGGGGGTCCGCGGCGTCAGGGTCGATGAGGGCATGCTCGCCCACGTGGGCGCCGTTCAGGGCGTTCTCGTAGGCCTTGAGCAGCCGTCGAGCGTTGGCCGGCGAGCGCAGCAGGTAGGCGCCCTCGCGCAGCGCCGCGTAGTCTTCGGCCGAGACTAGGACGGCATTGCCGTGCCTCGAGACGATCTCGATGGCGTCATGGTCCTCGTTAACCTTCTTTATCAGCGGGAAGAGCCCCTTACGCGCCTCGCTCGCGGTGATCGACATGACAGCCACCCCTTCAATAGTGGTACAAGATGGTGTACCACTTGGGAGCGCTGTCCACGGCCAGAAGGCACGCCAGCGGTCAGGCCGGCCGCTGCTCGCCTCGTTGGCTAGCCCGCTCGAGCAAGGACCGGCGCCACTGCTCGGTCTGCCGGACCTGGTTGAAGGTGAACACGTGCAGCCCCTCGACGGCCGAGGCCGGATCGGCCAGCACCGGGCCGGCCTTGTCCAGCAGCCGCTCGGGGCTGTACCCGCCCGGCAGGCCCAGCCGGACCAGCCAGTCCGCGTGCCCGGCCAGGAACCGGGCCGACTCGGCCGCCCCCGACACCGCGGCCAGCCGCAGCAGCCGGGTCCGCTCCAGCGGGCCGGCCAGCCCGACCAGCAGCGGCAGCGTGATGCCGCGGGCCCGGATCCGGGCGATCCAGCGGGTCAGCGTGCCCGCGTCGAAGCACAGGTTGCTGACGATGTAGGCGGCGTGGTGGCGCTTGTCCCACATGGCCTGGACGGTGACGTCGTCGCCGATCTTGGGGTGGCTCTCCGGGTAGCCGGTGATGCCGACCCTGGCGAACGGCCGCCCCATCCGGTCCAGCTCGTCCAGCAGGGCCAGCGCGCTGTGGAAGCGGCCGGGCGGGTCGGCGTCACCCGCGGGCACGAACACGTCGTCCACCCCCGCGGCGGTCAGCCGCGCGACGATGTCGGCCAGGTGCGCAGGGTCGCGGACGAGCCGGGCCGACAGGTGCGGCACGGCCCGGTAGCCGTGCCCGGTCAGCCGCTCGGTCAGGGCCAGCGTGGGCTCCAGGCCCCTGGCCGGCGAGGCCGTGATCGTGATGGTCAGCTCGCGCGGCACCCACTCCAGCACCGCCTGCTCGGTGCTGGGCGTGGGCAGCACCTCGTACCGCGGTGCCCGCAGCAGCGCCCGCGGGGCCCGGCTCACGGCCCGCCCGCCCGGCCCGCCCCGGCCACCAGGCGCTCAAGCTCGCGCTCCAGGCCGCCGGTGCCGGTGTCGATGACGGTCAGCGGCAGGCCGAACTGCCCGGCGATGTCCGCCGCGGCCCGGTCCAGCTCGGCGTCCCTGGCCTGGGCCAGCCAGACCAGCCGCCGGTAGTGGCCGAAGTAGTCCGGCCACAGCTCGGGGTGGCGGTCCAGGCCCAGGCCGGCCAGGACCGTCTTGTCGAAGCTGCGGACCAGGAAGTCGGTCAGCAGGTAGGTGCCGGGCTCGGCGGCCAGCAGCGCGGCGATCCGGTCCGGGCCGCCGAGCACGTCGTAGCAGTGCAGCCCGCCCAGCCGGGCCAGGCCCAGCTCGGCGCCCAGTTCGTCCAGCGCGCCGTAGGTGCCGCAGTCGGCGTAGGCCAGCGCCACCCGAAGGCCCCGGGCCTGGAGCCGTTCGGCCAGCTCGCGGGCGGCCGGGGCGATCTGGGCCGGGCGGTTGTGCAGTGGCGCGGGCAGGGCGTGCACCTCGACCGGCCAGCCCCGCCGGGCGGCGATCTCGCGCACGTGCCCGGCCAGCGCCCCGCACGCGATGATCGCGGTTCGTGCGCCGTCAGAGCGGGAAGGCCAGCTGGTCGACGAAGGCGTCGTTGAAGTCGGCGCGGTCCGAGAGCTCGACATACCTCACCTCCTGCAACAGGGCCAGCGCCCCGGCCCGCTCGCGGACCGACAGCAGCGCCATCTTCGCGCCCTCGCCCGCCACGTTGCCCGCGCTCACCACGCGCAGCGCCGGCATCCGCGGCACCAGCCCGATCTTGATCGCGCTGGCCGGGGACAGGTAGCTGCCGAACGAGCCGGCCAGCAGCACCTGCTGGACGTCGCCGGGGTCCAGCCCGGCCTCCTCCAGCAGGATGTTCCAGCCCGTGGCGATGGCCGCCTTGGCGAACTGGAGCTCCCGTATGTCACGCTGGGACAGGTAGATCGAGTCGGCCACGTCGCCGGGCTCGCCCCGCCAGTGCAGCACGAACACCCGCTCCTGGCCCAGCATCGTCAGCCCGGCCAGGCCCGGCGCCACCGCGGCCGCCTGCTCCGCGGGCACGAACCGGCCCGAGGCGTCCAGCAGCCCCACCGACACCAGGCTGGCCGCCGCGTCGACCAGGCCCGAGCCGCACAGTCCCTCGGGCGCGACGTCGCCGATGACCTGGAGCGTCACCTCGTCCGCCGTCATCGAGACCACCTCGATGGCGCCGTCGGCCGCCCGCATCCCGCAGCGGATGGCCGCGCCCTCGAACGCCGGGCCGGCCGGCGCCGCCGTGGCCAGCAGCCACTCCCGGTTGCCCAGCACGATCTCGCAGTTGGTGCCGATGTCGATGAACAGCCGGATGCGGGAGTCGCGGTCCATGCCCGAGGCCAGCAGCCCGGAGGTGATGTCGCCGCCCACGTAGGCGCCGAACGCCGGGAAGCAGAACGCGCGGGCCCGCGGGTGCACCGGCAGGCCCAGGTCGGCCGCCAGCACCTCGGGCAGCAGCCGGGCCGACATGATGAACGGGGCCACGCCGAGCGGCTCCGGGTCGATGCCCAGCGCGATGTGGGTCATCGTCGCGTTCCCGGCCAGCGCCACCTCGCACACCTCGGCCGGGTCCACCCCGGCCTGCCCGCACACCTCGGCCGTGAGCTCGGCCAGCGTCTCGTGGGCCAGCCGGGCCAGCGTGTCCAGCGCGGCCGGGTCCATCATGACCGCGCTGATCCGGGTGATCACGTCGGCGCCGAACGGCTGCTGCTTGCTCAGCATCGAGGCCACGGCCAGCGGGGTGCCGGTGGCCAGGTCCAGCAGCGTGGCCACGACCGTGGTGGTGCCCAGGTCAAAGGCGATCCCGAACAAGGTGCCCGTGGTGTCACCCGGCTGCACGTCGATGAGCACGTCGTCCACGATGACCGCGGTGACCCGGTAGTCGGCCGCGCGCAGCACCCGGCCCAGCGTGCGCACCACGGCCAGGTCGGTGCGCAGCTCCAGGTCGTCCAGCGCGGCCAGCACCCGCTCCAGGTCGGTCTGCTGGTCACTCAGCGACCCCTCGGCCAGCTCCAGGTAGCGCTTCTGCGCGGCGGGCCGCAGGATGACCTGCCGGCCCACCCCCACGGTCGCCGCCTTGGGCCGGGTGACCAGCGGCGGTACCTCGACGCTCAGGTCGGTGCCCGCCAGCGCCCGGCAGGCCAGCCGCCAGCCCGCCCGCAGCTCGTCGGGCGAGAACGCGCGCGCGTCCAGCGGCGAGGCGGGCACCGGCCCGTCGATCCGCACCTTGCACTTCTTGCAGGTGCCGTGGCCGCCGCAGGTCGAGTCGATGGCGATGCCGTTCCAGCTCGCCGCGTCGAACACGGTGACCCCCGGCGGCACCCGCACCCGCGTCCCGCTGGGAGTGAAGGTCAGGTCGACGCGGAGGTGGGCTCCAGCGACCTGGGTATCGGTCATTGCGCTCCGTCGGCCGCGGCCGCGGCGGCCTGGCGGGCCCGGTGGGCGGCGATCCAGGCCGCGCCCCACGGATCCCGGTTGGTCAGCAGGTCGGCCGCCTTGACCGCGCCGACCAGCTGCGGCGACCGGGCGTCCATGATCGCGGTGGTCAGCCCGTGGGCGACCGCCATGGGCAGGAACGCCGCCCCGATGGCGTGCCGGTCCGGCATCCCGAACGAGACGTTGGACGCGCCCAGCGTGGTGTTCACCCCGAACTCCTCGCGCAGCAGCGAGATCGTCTCCAGCGTGGTCAGCACCAGCGAGGTGTCCGCGCCCACCGGCATGGCCAGCGGGTCGAACACGATGTCCTCGATCGGGATCCCGTACCGGCCAGTCGCCACGTCCACGATCTTGCGGGCCAGCTCCAGCCGCCGGGCAGGCTCTTCGGGGATCTCCTCCTCGTCGTTGGGCAGCGCGATCACCGCCGCGCCGTGCCGCTTGACCAGCGGGAGGATCGCGTCCAGCCGCTCGTCCTCGGCGGTCACCGAGTTGACCAGCGCCTTGCCCTGGTAGGCGGCCAGCCCGGCCTCCAGCACCTCGATGATCGAGGAGTCCAGGCACAGCGGCAGGTCGGTCAGGCTCTGGATGAGCCGGACCGCCCGCGTCATCAGCTCGGCCTCGTCGGCCAGCGGCGCGCCCATGTTGACGTCCAGCATCATCGCCCCGCCCGCCACCTGCTGGGCGACGTCGATCTCGATCCGGGACAGGTCGCCCGCGCGCAGCTGCTCCTGGAACACCTTCCGCCCGGTCGGGTTGATCCGCTCGCCGATGATGACGAACGGGTTGTCCCCGCCGATGCGCAGCTCCCTGGTCGCCGACGAGACGGTCGTCACCATCAGGGGAGTCGCCATCAGGCGCTCGCCATCGCGCGGCGCCGCCGGAGCAGTTCCTTGGCCTTGACCACCGCGGCCGAGGCGTCGGCCGCGTAGCCGTCCGCGCCCACCACGTCGGCGTACTCCTGGGTCACCGGCGCGCCGCCCACCATCACGATGACCTGGCCGCGCAGGCCCGCCTTCTCCAGCGCGTTGATGTTCGCCTTGAACATCGGCATCGTGGTGGTCAGGAAGGCCGAGAAGCCGACGATGTCGGGCGTGTGCTCCCGGATCGCGGCGATGAACTTCTCCGGCGCCACCTGCACGCCCAGGTCGATGACCTCGAACCCGGCCCCCTCGAACATGATGTTGACCAGGTTCTTGCCGATGTCGTGCACGTCGCCCTTGACCGTGCCCATGACGATCTTCCCGATCGTCTCCGCGCCGGTCTCGGCCAGCAGCGGCCGCAGGATGTCCAGCGCCCCGGCCATGGCCCGGCCCGCGATCAGCATCTCCGGCACGAAGAAGTCACCGCGCTCGAACCGCGCGCCAACCTCCTCCAGCGAGGGGATCAGCGCCTCGTAGAGCAGCATCTCCGGGCCCAGGCCCATGCCCAGGCCCTCATTGGTCAGCCTCAGCACCTCGGGGGCGTTGCCCACCAGCGTGAGGTCATAGAGCTGCTTCAGCAGTTCCTCTTGCGTCACGAGGCACCCACCTGTGTTTCTTGCGGGGACTGGTCGTAGCCGAGCACGGCGGACAGCGCACGGGCCGCCGCCAGGCACCGGGCGGCGGCGCGGGGGATCGCGGCCGCGGGCAGCCGGCTGGCCGGCGCCGACACCGACAGCGCCGCGACCACCGCCCCGCCGTCCCGGAACACCGGCGCCGCCACGGCCACCAGGCCCGGCTCCAGCTCCCCGGCGGTGACCCCGTAGCCGCGCTCGCGGACGGTGGCCAGGTCCGCCCCGATGGCGGCCCGGCTGGTCAGGGTGTGCTCGGTGCGCCGCTCCAGCCGGCCGCGCGGCAGGTCGGCGCCACCATAGGCGAGCAGCACCTTGCCCAGCGCGGCGCAGTGCAGCGGCACCGACATGCCGACCCAGTTGGTGCCGCCGATCAGGTAGGTGCTGTCCACCTGGGCGATCTGCTCGACCATGCCGCCGCCCCGCGGCACGCCCAGGTTGACCGTCTCGCCGGTCTGCTCGCCCAGCCGGTCCAGGAACGGCTGGGCCACGCCGACCAGGTCCGCCTCGGCGCCGCCGCGGCAGGCGTAGGACACGAAGACCTCGCCGGGCCGGAACCGGCCGTCCTGCTCGCGCCGCACCAGGCCGTTGCGCTCCAGCGCGGTGAGCAGCCGCGAGGTGGTGCTCTTGGCCAGGCCGCTGGTCTCGGTCAGCTCGGTGAACGTGACCGGGTCGCGGTGCCGCGCGACGTGGATGAGCAGCTGCGCCGCTCGTTCCACCGCCTGCGTGCCGTTAGGACTGGTCACAGACATTCCCCTGGACTTCTGGGATGGAGCAGTAGTTCCACGCCGTGGAACTTTGTTCTACTATATGATCCTAGATTTGGCCTTCGCGCTGGTCAAGAACGAGGTGTGGGCGATGTTCCGTAACACGATGCCCAGGTACGAGATCCTGTCGCCGGACGCGATCGCCGTGCTCGACAAGGGCTGGCGCCGCATCGTGAGCGAGATCGGCGTGCAGTTCGCCAAGCCCGAGGCCGTCGAGCTGTTCCGCCAGGCCGGCCAGCGGGTGGACGGGGAGGCCGTCTTCCTCGACCCGGAGTTCGTGCTGGAGCAGGTGGCCAAGGCGCCGCGCGAGTTCGACGTGCAGGCCAGGAACCCGGCCAACAACGTGCACATCGGCGGCGACGACATGGTGTTCGGCGCCGTCTACGGCTCGCCGTTCGTGCGCCAGGGCGACGTGCGCCGCGACGCCACCATGGACGACTTCCGCCGGCTGGCCATGCTGGCCCAGTCGTTCCCCGAGCTGGACTCGGCCGGCGGCGTGATCTGCGAGCCCAACGACACGCCGCTGGACTCGCGGCACCTGGACATGATCTACGCCCTGCAGACCGTGACCGACAAGATCTACATGGGCAACGTGGTGTCCGGGCCCAACGCCGCCGACACGATCGCGATGAGCGAGATCCTGTTCGGCGGCCGGGCGGCCATCGAGCAGACGCCCGCCACGATCTCGCTGATCAACTGCAACTCGCCGCTGCGCTGGGACGACCGGATGCTCGACGCGCAGTTCGAGTACTGCGCGGCGGCCCAGCCCGTCGTGCTCACCCCGTTCCTGCTCATGGGCGCCATGTCACCGGTCACCATCCCGGCGGCGCTGGTCCAGCAGCTGGCCGAGGCGCTGTCCGGCATCGCGCTGGCCCAGCTGATCCGGCCCGGCTGCCCGGTCATCTTCGGCTCGTTCCTGTCCAACATCGACATGCAGTCCGGGTCGCCCAGCTTCGGCACCCCCGAGTCGGGCATCGGGCTGCTGTGCACCGGGCAGCTGGCCCGGCACTACGGCCTGCCGTTCCGTACCGGCGGCGGGCTGAACTCCAGCCAGACCTGCGACGCCCAGGCGGCGTACGAGTCGCTGATGACGCTGCTGCCCACGTTCCTGGCCGGCACCAACTTCGTCATGCACGCGGCGGGCTGGCTGGAGGGCGGCCTGGTGTCCTGCTACGAGAAGTTCATCGTCGACATCGAGCTGCTGCGGATGCTGCGGGTCGAGTTCACCCCGCTGGAGATCGACGAGGCCTCGCTGGCCTTCGGCGCGCACGAGGAGGTCGGGCACGGCGGCCACTTCCTGGGCGCCGCGCACACCATGGAGCGGTTCCGGGAGTGCTTCTACCGGCCGCTGCTGTCCTCCACGGCCAACTACGAGCGCTGGCTGCGCCTGGGCGGCAAGGACACCACCGCCCGGGCCGGCGAGATCTGCGCCAAGACGCTGGACGCCTACGAGCCGCCGCCGCTCGACGACGCGATCCGCGCCGAGCTGGAGGAGTACGTGACCCGCCGCCGCGCCGAGCTCGGCGACTAGAGCTGGGCGGCTAGACCGGGATCTGCTGGCAGACCACGATCGAGGTGGTCGAGCCCCAGCCCGAGCCGACGGCGATCGGCGCGAAGACCGCCGACAGCCTGGTGGGCTCCGGCACCAGGCTGTTGACCGCCGTTCCGGTGCCGAGCTGGCCGGACTCGTTACCGCCCCAGGCCAGGACGGCGTGGAGGTCGGGCAGGCCCCGGCGGGCCGGGCCGGGGGCGTGAGGCCCGGCCGCGGGCGGCACGTCGATCATGGCCAGGCTGTAATCCATCCCGGCGGCGAGCGCGCTGACCTTATCCCCGTGGGGGATGGTGACGAGCACCGGCTTGTGCTGGTTGATCCGCGTGCCGATGCCGAGCTGCCCGGCGAAGTTGTTGCCCCAGGCCAGCACCTTGCCGCCCTTGGTCAGCGCCAGCGCGTGCACCGAGCCCGACACGACCGCGACCACGGTGGTGCCCGTGGGCAGCTTGACCCGCACCGGCGCGTTGCGCTGCTGGGTGGTGCCGTCGCCGAGCTGTCCGTAGGTGTTCCGCCCCCAGGCCAGGACGCCGCCGCCCTTGGTCACCGCGTATCCGGTCAGCGGGCCCGCCGCGATCGAGGCGACCGTGGTGCCCTTGGGCAGGCTGACGAAGCCGGGCGTCAGGCGGCCCTTGGTGGTCCCGGTGCCGAGCTGCCCGCTGCCGTTCCCGCCCCAGGACAGCACCCGGCCGGTGCTGGTCAGCGCGAGGCTGTCGTTCTCGCCCGCGCTGATGGCCTTGATCGTGACGCCCTTGGGCAACCGCACCGGCACCGGCAGGCGGCTGCTCTTGGTCGTGCCGGTGCCCAGCTCGCCGCTCGCGTTGGTGCCCCAGGCCAGCAGCTTGCCACCGCCGGTCAGCGCCAGGGAGAAGCTGCCGCCGGGCCGCACGGCGGTGACCTTGACCCCCGCGGGGAGGTGCACGCGCACCGGGGTCAGCCGCCGCTTGGTGGTGCCGTCGCCGAGCTGGCCCGCGTTGTTGCGCCCCCAGGAGTACACCTGGCCGGCGGTCGTCACCGCCAGGCAGGACAGCAGGCACCGGGCCGAGGTGAACTGGGTGCCGGCCGGGACCTTGACCGCGCCCGGCGAGCTGCTGTCGGTGGTGGTGCCGTTGCCCAGCTCGCCGTCGACGTTGCTGCCCCAGGCCTGCAGGAACGAGCCGGACACGGCGGCCGCGCCGGAACCGGCCGCGCCGGAGCTGGCCGAGGCGGGCGCGGCCGAGGCGGGTGCGGTCAGGCCGGCGGCGAGCCCCGCGGCCAGCGCGGCCGTGGCCGTATACCGGAGCGTGGTGATCCGCATGGCGAAGGTCTCCTTCTAGCAGCCGTGGCGAGACTGGCTCGGCGACCGGGGGGCGTCGCAGGGCGGCGGGTGGGCCACGGCCAGGCCGGTGCTGGTGCCGAACCCGGCCCCGATGGCGGTCGCGATCCACCCGGTCGGCAGGTCCACCGTGACCGGCGTCGGGCTGCTGCCCGTCGAGCCGTCGCCCAGGTCGCCCGTCGAGCCGTTGCCCCAGGCCAGGATCGTTCCCTTGGCGGTCAGGGCCATGCTGTAGTACTTGCCCGCCGCGAGCTGCCGGACCTTGGTCCCGGCGGGCAGCTTGGCGAACACCGGCACCAGCCGGTTGGTGGTGGTGCCGTCGCCGAGCTGGCCGGACATGTTGAGACCCCAGGCCAGCACGCGGCCGCCGGTGGTCACCGCCAGCACGTGCTGCAGCCCGGCGGTGGCCGCCACTACCTTGACGCCCTTGGGCAGCTTGACCAGGACCGGCGTGTTCCGCTGCCTGGTCGTGCCGTCGCCCAGCCCGTAGCTGTTGGATCCCCAGGCCAGCACCTTCCCGGCGGAGGTGGCAGCGAAGTCCATCAGTGACCCGGCCGCGATGGACGTGGCCGTGGTGTGGGCCGGCAGCTTGACGTAGCCCGGCACCAGCCGGGCCTTGGTGCTCCCGTCGCCGAGCTGGCCCAAGCTGCCCGCGCCCCAGGACAGCACCCGGCCGGTGCTGGTCAGCGCCAGCCCGTTCTCGTCGCCGGCGCTGATGGCCTTGACCGTGACGCCCTTGGGCAGCGTGACCGGGACCGGCTTGAGGCGGGTCTTGGTGGTGCCGTTGCCCAGCTCGCCCGCGGCGTTGTAGCCCCAGGCGTAGATCTTCCCGGTGGAGGTGAGGGCCAGGGCGAAGACGCCGCCCGCCCGCACCGTGGTGACCTTGACCCCCTTGGGCAGCTTGACCTGGACCGGGGTCAGCCGGTTGGTGGTCGTGCCGTCGCCGAGCTCACCGGAGCTGTTGATGCCCCAGGCGTAGACCTGGCCGGACGTGGTGACGGCCAGGCTGTAGAGCACGCAGCGGACCGTCGTGTACTTCGCCCCGGACGGCAGGTGCTGCACCGGCGCCGGCGTGCTGCTGTCGGTGGTCGTGCCGTTGCCCAGCTCGCCGTAGGCGTTGGAGCCCCAGGCCAGGATGCTCTGCGGCGGCTGCGGCGCGCGGGCGGGCGCGACGGTAGCGGCGCTGGCGGCACCGGCGGCCGGGCTCAGCGAGGCGATGACGGCGACCGCCGCCAGCAGCCCGGATATACGCGTGGGCATGGCGGCAGGATATGCCACCATTGCAGCGTCAATCATGGCTACGGGAGGCATCGTCATGCAGGCCGATATCAAGGGCACCACGATGCCCATCCTGGAAGTGAAGCTCGATCCCGGCGATGAGCTCGTCTCCACCCACGGTGAGCTGGCCTGGATGACGACCAGCATCCAGATGTCGCAGACCACGTCGGCGGGCCCGGGCGGCGGCGGGCTCATGCAGGGCCTCAAGCGCATGATGGGCGGCGGCGGGCTGTTCCTGACCCGGTACGAGGGCCCGGGCATGATCGTGTTCGCGGCCAAGGTACCCGGCCATATCCACCCGGTGGACATCAGCGCCGGCGAGGCCTACTTCGTGCACCGGCACGGCTTCCTGTGCGGGACCGGCGGAGTCTCGCCCAGCATCGGGCTCCAGCAGAGCTTCCGTGGCGGCCTGTTCGGCGGCGACGGTTTCATCCTCCAGAAGCTGGAGGGCCAGGGCACGGCCTGGATCGAGCTGTCCGGGGAGCTGACCACCTACGACCTGCCGGCCGGCGAGACGCTGCTGGTGCACCCCGGGCACGTGGGGATGTTCGCGGGCAGCGTGTCGTTCCAGATCACCCGGGTGCCCGGCGTGACCAACCTGCTGTTCGGCGGCGACGGGTTCCACCTGGTCGCGCTGACCGGGCCGGGCCGGGTGTGGCTCCAGTCCATGCCCCTGGTCCAGCTGGCCGCCGCGATCCAGCCCTACCTGCCCACCGCCACCGGCGGCGCGGCCGCCTCGGGTGCGGCGGGCGGCGCCGTAGGCGGGCTGTTCGGCGACATGCTGCGCGGGGGCTAGCTTCGCGAGGGCTAGCTTCGGGGTGGCTAGCCTCGGTTTTAGCTAGCCTCGGTTTTAGCTAGCGCCGCACCGCCTGCAGGGTGTAGCTGTGGGCCAGCCGCCACGGGCGGTCGGCCAGCCGCCATTCGCCGCCGCCGATCTCGACCATCATGCCGGGCAGCGCATCCCACGGCACGCTGTCGTGCTCGGCCAGCCCGGTAACCGTCAGGCCCTCGTCCAGCAGCGCGGTCACGGTCTCGCCCAGGCCGTGGTTCCACTCGTGCGTGACGTTGTGGGTGAACACCGAGTCGGTCTGCACGTAGGTGCCCGGCTCCTCCCAGACCTGCGGCTCGGGGAGCTCGAAGTACGGCGAGTCGACCACCAGCAGGTTGTCGGCCCGCGGGTCGGCCATGGTCATCAGCATCGGGTGACCCTCCCGGATGAACAGCCGTCCGCCCGGCTTGAGCAGGCTGGCCACCACCCCGGCCCAGCGCCGCACGCTGGGCAGCCAGCACAGCGCCCCGATGCCGGTGAAGACCAGGTCGAAGCTGCCCGGCTCCAGCACGGCCGCCGCCTGGTAGACGTCGGACTCCACGAACTCGGCGTCGGCCCCGGTGCGCCGGGCCAGGTCGCGAGCCTGCGCCAGCGCGGGAGGCGAGAAGTCCAGCCCGGTCATGGACGCGCCCAGCCGGGCCAGCGAGATCGTGTCCGTGCCGATGTGGCACTGCAGGTGGACCCCGCGCAGGCCGTCGATGTCGCCCAGCAGCGGCAGGTCGAACCGCACCACGTGGCTCAGGTACGTGGGGCTGGCCAGGAACTGCTCCACGTTGTAGTCGGGTGACGCCGCGTGCGCCGGGGCGCGCTCATCCCAGTTGGCCCGGTTGACGACCTGGTAGTCCTCCATCGCCCCACCGTCCCACAGCCGCCGCGGACGGCGACAGCGGATTTCCGCCGGCCAGAAGTTGTTGGTGTCCCGGCCCGCCGCGACTCCTGTCAGTGTCCGGCGCCGGAGAGCCTGGCGAGGGGGAGGCTCTCCGGCGTCGTTGCCCAGGGGGAGTCCACCGGAGGGAATGGCGAATTGTTTGCCGGGCAGGCTGTCCGAGAACATCGCTTTGGTCCTACCGTTAGCGCATGCGTGACCGCGACGTGGTCGCCGCGATCGTGGCGGGGGATCCGGCGGGCCTGGCCGCGGCCTATGACAGCTACGCGGCCAGCCTGCATGCCTACTGCCGGACGCTGCTCGGCGAGCCCGCCGACGCCGCCGACGCCGTTCAGGACACCTTCGTCATCGCCTCGGCCAAGCTGGGCGGGCTGCGCGACCCCGACCGGCTGCGCCCCTGGCTGTACGCCGTGGCCAGGAACGAGTGTCACCGCCGGCTGCGCGGCCGGGCCCGGCAGGCTGACCTGGACGAGGCCGGCGAGGTGACCGACGCCGGCGCCGACGTCGGCGAGCAGGCCGAGCGCGGCGACCTGCGCCGCCTGGTCCTGGCCGCCATCGGCGGGCTGAACCCCGGCGACCGCGAGGTCATCGAGCTGAACCTGCGGCACGACCTGGACGGCGCCGACCTGGCCGACGCCCTCGGCGTGCCGGCCAACCAGGCCCACGCGCTGGCGTCACGGGCCCGCGGTCAGCTCGAGCGTTCCCTCGGCGCCCTGCTCGTCGCCCGCACCGGCCGCGAGCAGTGCGCCGAGCTGGACGCCCTGCTGGCCGGCTGGGATGGCCAGCTCACCCCGCTGCTGCGCAAGCGCGTGAGCCGGCACATCGAGCACTGCGAGATCTGCGGCGAGCGCAAGCGTCGCGAGCTCAGCCCGGCCGCGCTGCTCAGCGTGCTGCCGCTGGTCGCCCTGCCGCCCGGGCTGCGCGAGCAGGTGCTGCACCTGGTCTCCGACGCCCGGCCCGAGGCCCTGGCCTACCGGGGGAGTGTCACGCGGCGGGCCGAGCCCTTCGCCGAGTCCGGGTTCCCGGTCCCGATCGCGCCCCTGGCCCGGCCGGTCGTTCCCCGCCCGGCGCGCACCGTGGCCCTGATCGCCGCGGTCGCCCTGCTCGTGCTCGGCGGCGCGAGCGCCTTCCTGCTGCTGGGCGGCAAGGGTCACGACGTGGCGCTGGGCCGTCCCGTCACCGCCAGCCCCGTGGTCACCACCGGCTCCTCGTCAGCGCCGGCGCCCGGATCCGCGACCAGCCCGGCGGCCTCCGCCTCGGCCACCACCACCGGTCCCACGGCGGGCCCCACGTCCGCGTCGCCCAGCCCGTCCGGGTCCTCGTCGGCCCCGGTCACCTCCACGTCGCCACCGCCCGGGCACTCCACGAGCCCCAGCCCGGCCCCGACCAGCACCAGCCCGACTCCCACTCCGACGCCCGGCACACTCAGCGAGTCGCCGTCCACCGTGCGGCTGCCCGATGCCGGCTCGTCGGCCACGTTCACGCTGACCGCCTCCGGCGGACCTGTGAGCTACAGCATCACCGAACCGGCCGGGTCCTACCTGGTGGTCAGCCCGGCCAGCGGCACGCTGACCGCGGGTCAGACGGTGACGATCGCGGTGCAGGCCAACCCGAACAACCCGCCACCGTCGTTTACCAACGACCTCACGGTCAGTCCCGGCGGTATCTCGGTCACCGTGTACTACGAGCCCTCGGGCTGACCGCCCCGGGCTGCTCAGTCGAGGGTTGCTCAGTCGAGGTTGCTCAGTCGAGGCTGGTCGGACGGGGCTGCTTGTCCGCCTGGTAGCCCGGCGCGGCCGCAGGCCCCGCCGCGTTGCCCGGTGCAGGCATCGACCCCGTCGCCTCCCTTCCGCGTAAACTCAATGTTAGGAGAGCGGATTGTAAGGACATTAAGTCAATTTCTTGACAAGCCTGACGTGCTCCGGCCAGGCTGGAATTGTCGGCCGGCGCTGCTGGCGGCCTGGGTGGAGGGACACGTCATGCGCATCGGAGTCGCCGGGGTCGGACGCATCGGCAGGTTCCATGCCGAGACCCTGCGCGGGCTTCCGGCGGTCGAGTCCGTCATCGTCGCCGACGCCGATCCGGAGCGGGCCCGGCTGACCGCCGCCGCGCTGTCCGTCGAGGTCGCCGGCTCCGCGGACGCCCTGCTGGCCGCGGGCCTGGATGCCCTGGTCATCGCGGCGGCCACCGGCGCGCATCCCGACCTCATCCTCCGCGGCCTGGACGCCGGGCTGCCGGTGTTCTGCGAGAAGCCCGTCGCCTCCGACATCGGCGCCACCCTGACCGTGCTCAAGCGGGCCGCCGAGGCCGGCACGCCGGTGCAGATCGGCTTCCAGCGCCGCTTCGACCCTGGCTACCTGGCGGCCAGGGCGGCCGTCCAGTCCGGCCGGCTGGGCTGGCTGCATACCGTGCGGGCCACCACGCTCGACCCCGCGCCGCCGCCCGCGGCGTACATCGCCACCTCGGGCGGGCTGTTCCGGGACTGCGGCGTGCACGACTTCGACGCGATCCGCTGGGTCACCGGACGCGAGATCGTGGCGGTCTACGCCACCGGGGCCAACCGGGGCGCGGACTTCTTCCGCGCGTCCGACGACGTGGACACGATGTCGGCCCTGCTCACCCTGGACGACGGCACGCTGGCGACGGTCAGCGCTGGCCGGTACAACGGGGCCGGCTACGACGTCCGGCTGGAGGTGCTGGGGTCGGCGGGCAGCATCTGCGCGGGCCTGGACGACAGCCTGCCGCTGCTATCGGCCGAGCCGGGCGCCGCCTTCCCGGCCGGGCCGCCCTACCCTCAGTTCTTTGCCCGGTTCAGCGAGGCCTACCGAGGGGAGTTGGCCGCCTTCATCGGCATCGCCGCCGAACGCGGCCCGAGCCCTTGCACCATCGAGGACGCCCTGGAGGCCAGCTACGTGGCCGAAGCCTGCGAGCTGTCGCGGGCCCGCCGCGCCCCGGTGCTGGTCGAGGAGGTCCGTGCGTGACGGAGATGCGGGTGGCCGGCGCGCCGATCTCCTGGGGAGTATCCGAGGTGCCCGGCTGGGGCTACCAGCTGCCGCCCGGGCGGGTGCTGGCCGAGATGCGTGACATCGGCCTGACCGCGGCCGAGTTCGGCCCGGAGGGCTTCCTGCCCGCGGACCCGGCCGGTCGCGCGGCGACGCTGCGCCGGTTCGGGCTCGGCGCGGTCGGCGGCTTCCTGCCCGTAGCGCTGCACGAGGCCGGCGCCGGAGCGCTGATCGAGCAGGCCCTGGACGACTTCGCGGCGGCCGGGGCGGAGGTGCTGGTGCTCGCCGCCGCCACCGGCGGCGACGGCTACGACACCCGGCCCGAACTAGACGCCGCCGCCTGGCCGACCCTGCTGGCCAGCCTGGACCTGGCCGCGGCCAGCGCGGCCGACCGGGGACTGGTGGCGACCCTGCATCCCCATGTGGGCACGCTGGTGGAGCGGCCCGAGGAGGTGCACCGGGTGCTCGACGGGTCGGTCAT
Source organism: uncultured Actinomycetota bacterium (assembly GCA_963822485.1). Classification (GTDB taxonomy): domain Bacteria; phylum Actinomycetota; class Actinomycetes; order Streptosporangiales; family Streptosporangiaceae; genus DASUBV01. The sequence continues at coordinate 60,942 of CAWGHW010000036.1, read as the reverse complement.
TCCGCTCTGCCTGGACTCCGGGCACCTGCTCATCGGCGGCGCCGACCCGGCTGAGCTGGCTCGCGAAGCGGCCGGCCGGGTCGCGCACGTGCACCTCAAGGATGTCGACGCGGGCTGGGCCGAGCGCGTCCGCGGCGGCGCGGTCAGCTACACCGAGGCCGTCGCGGGCGGGATGTACCGGCCGCTGGGCCACGGCGACGTGGACGTGGCCGGGCTGGTCGGGGCGCTGCGCGGGGCCGGGTACGACGGCTGGTTCGTGCTGGAGCAGGACACCGTGCTGACCGCCGTGCCCGCGGGCGCGGGCCCCGCGGACGAGGTCCGGGCCAGCCTGGCCTACCTCCGCAGCCTGGCGTGACCGACCGCATCATTAGCCCTGCATAGCGCGGGTGCCAGTGTGCTGAGCCGCATTTCTATCAGCTAATTGCCAGCATTCTCAGGTGATTCTCAGCCGGACCTTCCGGGCAGCTGGCCGGCCATCGCCCTGGGGCCGTCGCCATGGTTCTGACCTGGGAAAACACTCGGCGACCTTAGTAGTCCACTAGGGCGTTCCGCGTTGACACCACCGCTCTATCGCGTAACGCGCATACTGTCGGCTGGATCGGTGAGTAACGCACGGCACCGTCGCATCGCTGAAGTCGGTGTTATTCAGCCGCCTCAGGTCTGAGGCCGAACCGAAGGAGAGCAATGCGTGCATCACTCTTGACCCGGGCCGGAGCGGCCACCGCTGCTGGCGCGATCGCCGTCACCGGGGCCATGGTCACCGCCGGAGCCGCTAGCGCCGCCACCACCCACGTGCGCCGGCTGCCGACTCACCTGTCGATCGCCAAGCGGCACGCGGTCGAGCATCACCGTCGCATCACGCTGATCGGCGGCGACCTGCGCTCGCACCGGACCCCGCTGCGGGGCAAGCTCGTCTACCTGGAGCGCCGGACGCCCGGCAGCAAGTGGACCGTCATCGGCCACGAGACCACCGGCCGGCGCGGCGGCGTGGCCTTCGTGGTCAACCCCAAGGTGACGGCGCGCTTCGTGCTCGTCTTCAGGGGCAGCGCGAACTTCCAGGCCAGCCACAGCCGGGTCGTCACCGTCGCCGGCAAGTAGCCGCGTAACGCCGGCGGCCCAGGCCGGCCGGGACGCGAACATGCGCCCGGCCGCCTCGGGCCGTCGGCTGATGTGTGTGCCGGCGTGATGGCGACAGGGAACTGCTGATTTGGACGATGCGCTGACCCGGGCCCGATCGGGCGATGAGGGCGGGTTCCTCGAGTTGTGGCAGAGCTTGCAGCCACCGCTCCTGCGTTACCTGCGCGTGCTCAGGTGTGCTGACCCCGATGACGTGGCCAGCGAGACCTGGCTTCAGGTCGTGCGTGACCTGCACAAGTTCAAGGGCGGTGAGAACGACTTCCGGCGCTGGCTGTTCACCATCGGCCGGCACCGGGCCATTGACGTCGCCCGGTCGGCCAGCCGCCACCCCGTCACCCCCGCGGCCGCCGGGCTCGAGCACCTGGCCGACGAGCAGACCGTGGAAGAGCAGGTACTCGACAGCATCGTCACCAGGAAGGCGCTCGCGTTGCTCTCCGACCTCTCGCCGGACCAGGCCGAGGCCGTGGCGCTGCGCGTGATCGCGGGCCTGGACACCCCCGCCGTGGCCCGCATCCTCGGCAAGTCGTCCGGCGCGGTCCGGGTCGCCTTGCACCGCGGGCTCCGCGCCCTGGCCGACGACCCGCGGGTCCAGGCCCTGGCCGCGGACCCTGACGCCGAACGGCCGGCGAGGAGCCCCAGCCTCCTCATCCTGGAGGAGGTGGAATGAAGACCGACCCCCCAGGCGACCTCGGACCCGGCGCGCCAGGACTTGACCAGCTGCTCGGCCTGCTGACCGCCGGCCCCACACCAGACGAGCTGGCCCGGCAGACCGCCACCCTGGCCATGTTCCGGCAGAACGTCCGGCCCGCGACCTCCAGGCGGCGCGCCCTCGTCACCCGCCGGCTGCAGTTCGCGGTCGCCGCCGTCGCCCTCGTCGTCGCCTTCGCCGGCGCCGCCTACGCCGAGGCCCTGCCCGCGCCCGTGCAGCACGTCGCCTACCGCGTGCTCGGCTTCGCCGGCGTGCCCGACGCCCCCCGCCACGCGTCTGCTCCGGCCGGCCACCGCCCTGCGCCGCACCACCATCTCGCTCCCGGCGGCAGCCGGTCCCAGGCGCCCGGCGCCACTCCGACCCCCGCCACGCCAGGCCCCTCCGCCTCGGCCAGCCCGTCCAGGTCGCCGCACCCCAGCAAGTCACCCGTGCCGTCCGGCCCGGCGACCCTGACCCTGAGCACTGCCGACACCCAGATCGCGGCCGGCGCCGACGCCGTCTTCACCGGTCAGGTCACCGAGCACGGCCGCGGGGTGTCCGGCGTACCGGTCGGCCTGTTCGAGCACGCCGCCGGCCGGCCCGGCCGTCATCTCGCTGCCACCGCCACCACCGGGACCGGCGGCCAGGCCACCCTGAGCGTCGCCGACCTGACCGTCAACGCCAGGTTCTGGCTCGTCGGCCCGCGCCACGCGCACAGCAAGCCGGTGCGGGTCATCGTCATCCCCGCCGTCTCCGTCAGCGTGACCAGCGGCCCGCATCGGCGCGCCGTCGTGCTGACCACCCAGAGCCCGCTCGCCGGCCCCGACAGCGCCGTCGTGCTCCAGGTCCAGCGCGGCGGCTCCTGGCACAACCTGCGGGTGCGCATGCTGAACGCCAGCGGCCTCGTCCGCTTCGGCGTGCGCCGGCACGCCGCGGCGCGGGTCTACCGGGTGGTGCTGATCGCCACCGCCGCCCACGGCCGGTCGGTCAGCAACCAGGTCCCCGTGGCACCCTCCTAACCGTAGCCCTAGTTGTCGTCCAGCTCGCCGTCCGCCAGCAGGGCCAGGATCCGCGACCAGGCGTCATCGCGGGCCTGCTGGCTGAACGACGGCGTGCCCGGCCAGAAGAACGCGTGCCCCGTGCCCGGGTAGCTCACCAGCTCGTGCCGGACGCCCGCGTTCCGCAGCGCCGCGCCGATCTGCTCCCGCTGCGCCGCGTCGATCAGCGCGTCGTCCTCGCCCACCAGGTAGAGCAGCCGCCCGGTGATCCCCGGCGTCAGCTCCAGCGTCGGCGTTGGCCGGCTCATCGGGATGTCCGTGCTCGGCAGCCACCCGCCGTAGAGCACCGCCGTCCGGTCGATCGGCAGCCGGCAGGCGGCCAGGTAGCTGAGGTGCCCGCCCGCGCTGAACCCCACCATCGCCACCCGGTCGACCTGCCCGCGCAGCCAGTCCTGTGCTGCCGCCGCGTCCGCCAGTGCCTGATCGCGCTCGAGCCGGTTCAGGTACGTGAACCCTTCCTGCCGTCCTTCGTCGTCCCGCTCCAGCCACCGCCCCGGCGGCGCGTCCCGGTGGTAGAACTCGGGTGCGATCGTCAGGTAGCCGGCCCGGGCCAGATCGTCGGCCACGCCCTGGATTTCGGGGTTAACGCCGAACAGCTCGTGGGCCACGATCACGCCTATGGGTCGCTGGCCGGCCGAGGGCCGGGCGCAGTAGGCGGGCATCGTCGTACCGTCGGCGACGGAGATCTTCTCGGTAGTCATGCAGACCAGCCTGCGCGACGCAGACACTGGTAACCAGAGCCACTCTTTACTGGTACTGCCATCACCAGGCTAGGCCGGCGGGCGCCGGGCTGGGCTAAGCAGCAGTGCGGGGCCAAGGGCCAGCGCCGGGTGCGGCTACGCCGGGGGCGGGTGCGGCTAGCCCGGGGCCGGGTGCGGCTAGGCCGGGTTGGAGTAGACCCGGTCGGGGGTCAGCAGCACGACGGCGCGGCCCTCCTGCGCCATCACCCGGTCGTAGGCCGCCCAGTCGCTGTGGGACCCGCCCGCGGCGGTGAATACGTCCCGCAGCAGGATGCGCAGGCCCTCGGCGTCGATGCCGGGCAGCGGGTCGGCCGGGCCGGCCAGCTCGACCGGGCCCTCGGCGGCGGCCCAGTTCCAGCCCGCCCGGACGACCAGGCTGAGGCGCGGCCGGGCGCGCAGGTGGGCCAGCTTGGCCGCGCCGGCGCGGGTGGTGAAGGCGACGGCCGGGGCGCCGGTGATCGGGTGGGCGAGGACCCCGGCGTTCACCACCGACGACTGAATGGTGCCGTCGGCGCGCAGCGTGGACACCACGCTGAGTCCGTGGTCGAGGTGTACGAGCTCGGCCAGGTCGGCTAGGTCGGTCATACCTCGAGCCTAGCCTGGCCGCCGTCATCCGCCATGATGAGCCGGGCGCCATCCTGCAGGATGATGCATGCGCTGGCCGGCGACCTTAGGCTGGGCGCGTGGTCGCCGTGTACGCATGGGTGCGCCGCCACCCCCGGCTGGTGGACGGCGTGCTGGCGGCTGTGCTGGCGTTCGCCGGGCTCGGCACGGCCTTCGCACGCGGTCAGCTGCTGGAGCTCCCGGTGACGTTCCTGATCGCGGCGCCCGTGGTGTTCCGGCGCCAGCACCCGGTCGGCGCCTTCGCCGCGAGCCTGGTGGTGGGCGGAGTCCAGGTGGCAGTCGGCCTGCGGCCGATGGCGGCCGATCTGGCCATCGTGGTCCTGCTCTACACGCTGGCCGCCTACTGCCCGCGCCGGGTCTCGCGCAACGGCCTGATCCTGTGCCTGCTGGGCTCGGTGGCCGCGATGGCCCGCTGGGAGCCGGCCCCGATAGACCTGCCGTCCTGGATCATGGTCGGCTCGATCGTCTTCGGCGGGCCGTCGCTGATCGCCTGGGCCATCGGCGACTCGATGCGTACCCGGCGTGCCTACTACGCCGCGCTGGAGGACCGCGCCGCCCGGCTGGAGCGCGAGCGCGACGCCCAGGCCCAGATCGCCGCGGCGGCCGAGCGGGCCCGGATCGCCCGCGAGCTGCACGACGTCATCGCGCACAACGTCAGCGTCATGGTGGTGCAGGCGGACGGGGCCTCCTACGCGCTGGACCGGTCGCCCGAGCGGGCCCGGCAGGCACTGGCCGCGATCTCCAGCACCGGACGGCAGGCGCTGGACGAGATGCGCCACATGCTGGGCGTGCTGCGCAGCGCCGACGAGCGGTCCGGGGTGGCGCCGATCCCCGGCGTCGGCCAGCTCGACGAGCTGCTGGACCAGACCCGCGCCTCGGGGCTGGCGGTCTCGTTCACCGTGGAGGGCGTGCCGAGCCCGCTGCCCAGCGGCGTGGCCCTGGCCGCCTACCGGACGGTGCAGGAGTCGCTGACCAACGTGCGCAAGCACGGCGGCCCGGCGGCGCGGGCCCAGGTGCTCCTGCGGTACTGCGAGGACGCGCTGGTGCTGACCATCACCGACGACGGCCGCGGCGCGGCCGCGGTCAGCGACGGCGCGGGGCACGGCCTGATCGGCATGCGCGAGCGGGTCGCCGTCTACGGCGGCGCGCTGGAGGCGGGCCCCCGGCCGGGCGGCGGCTACCGGGTCACGGCCCGGCTCCCGCTGATCCCCGGCCCGGCGGCGGCACCAAGTCCGGCCCCGGCTCCGGCCGGCCCGGCGCCGGTGTCGTTCGCGGCCGACCGCCCCGACCGCCCCGACCACCCCGACCGCTCCGACCACCCCGAGTACCGCTGGCGAACCGGGGCCGCGTGAGCATCCGGATCATGCTGGTCGACGACCAGGAGCTGGTGCGCGCCGGGTTCCGCATGGTGCTCGACGCCCAGGACGACATGTCGGTGGTCGGCGAGGCGGGCGACGGGCTGGCCGCGACCGGGCTGCTTCAGTCGGTCACCGCCGACGTGGTGGTGATGGACGTGCGGATGCCCCGGCTGGACGGCATCGAGACGACGCGGCGGATCTGCCGGGCGGGCCAGCTGCCGCGGGTGCTCATGCTCACCACGTTCGACCTGGACGAGTACGCCTACTCCGCGCTCAAGGCCGGGGCCAGCGGCTTCCTGCTCAAGGACGTGCCGCCCGAGGAGCTGCTGTTCGCGATCCGCGCGGTGCACTCCGGGGACGCGGTGGTGGCGCCGTCGATGACCCGCCGGCTCATCGACCGCTTCGCGCCGCTGTTCCCGGCCGGGGACGAGGTGGTCCCGGCGGGCCTGGACGGGCTGACCAGCCGGGAGCGCGAGGTACTGGTGCACGTGGCCCAGGGCCTGTCCAACAGCGAGATCGCCGTGCGGCTGTTCGTCTCCGAGGCCACGGTGAAGACCCACGTCGGGCGGGTGCTGGCCAAGCTCGGCCTGCGCGACCGGGTGCAGGCCGTCGTGCTGGCGTATGAGACGGGCCTCGTCCGCGCCCGCGGATTAACCTGAGCCCGTCCTCCTTCAGGCGGACGCCAGAACCAGCATCCAGGCCGACGCGCGGCGGACCGCGCGGAACCTAGCGTTCTGCTCACCTTCCCTGAGCGATAACGGAGAACGCAACATGCCTGTACTCGCCCCCGCCGCCACAGCGGCCGCCGCGACGGCGGCCGCCGCGACCGATCTGGTCAAGGTGTACGGTTCCGGCCCGACCGCGGTCCGCGCGCTCGACGGCGTCTGCGCCGAGTTCGCCAGCGGCGAGTTCCACGCCATCATGGGCCCGTCCGGCTCCGGCAAGTCCACGCTCATGCACTGCCTGGCCGGCCTGGACACGGCCACGTCGGGGTCGGTCCGCATCGGCGGCCGCGAGCTGACCGGGCTCAGTGACAAGGCGCTGACCCGGCTGCGCCGGACCAGCGTCGGGTTCGTCTTCCAGTCCTTCAACCTGCTGCCCACGCTGACCGCCGAGCAGAACATCCGGCTTCCGCTCGAGCTGGCCGGGACCACGCCCGACGCGGCGTGGTGGGACACGGTGATCAGCGCCACCGGGCTGGCCAGCCGGCTGCGGCACCGGCCCGCGGAGCTGTCCGGCGGCCAGCAGCAGCGGGTGGCCTGCGCCCGGGCGCTGATCACCCGGCCGCACGTGGTGTTCGCCGACGAGCCGACGGGCAACCTGGACTCCCGGTCCGGCGCCGAGGTGCTGAGCTTCCTGCGGTCGTGCGCCCGCGAGCTGAGCCAGACCGTGATCATGGTCACCCACGACCCGGTCGCGGCCAGCTATGCGGACCGGGTGCTGTTCCTGGCCGACGGCCAGGTGTCCGGCGAGCTGATCGACCCCACCCCGGAGACCGTGCTCGACCACCTGCGCGCCTCCGGCCCCGCCTGGTCCGGGGAGTGAGGCCCGGCCATGCTGCGCACCACGCTCGCCAGCCTGCGCCATCGGGCCATGCGGCTGGCCCTGTCCTGCCTGGCCATCACGGCCGGGGTCGGCTTCGTGGCCGCCACGCTCATCCTGGGCGCGTCCATGAACCAGTCCTTCTACAACAGCTTCGCCGCCGGGGCCAGGAACGTGTCCGCTGCGGTCAGCCCGTCCGGGACCGCGGACCTGCGGCCCGGCGCCACGGGCGGCCCGTCGCTTCCGGTCTCGGCGCTGGCCGCGGTCCGGGCCGTGCCCGGCGTGGCCGCGGCGGACGGCCGGGTCGTCGGCCCGGCCGCGCTGATCGGCCCCGACGGCCACGTCGTCAGCAACGGCGGCAAGCCGGGCCTGGGCATCAACGTGGCCAGCGACCCGGCGCTGCGCGGGTTCACCGTGGTCTCGGGACACCTGCCGCGCGCCCCCGATGAGGTGGCCGTGGACACCAGCACCGCCGCCGACGAGCACTTCCGGCTCGGCCAGCTCATCGGCTTCGCGGCCCAGTCCGGTGCCGTGCGGCACTTCCGCCTGGTCGCCACGATCAGCCTGGGGGTGAACCACGCCGTCAAGAACGCCTCCGTGGCCGCCTTCCCGACCGCGACCGCGCTCCAGATCACCGGGCGCTCGGGCTATGACCAGATCGTGACTCGCGCTCGGCCCGGCGTCGCCCAGGCCGCCCTGGTGGCGCGGCTGCGCGCGCTTTCCGCGCTGCGCGGTGACCAGGTGCAGACCGGCAGCCAGCTGGCCAGCTCCGAGGCCACCGCGGCGATCCACTTCACCAGTCAGCTCACCGACGCCATCCTGATCTTCGCGCTGATCTCGCTGGTCGTCGCGGCCATCGTCATCTTCAACACGTTCACCATCCTGGCCGCGCAGCGCCGGCGTGAGCTGGCCCTGCTGCGCTGCGTCGGGGCCAGCAGGCGGCAGGTGTTCGCCGGCATGCTGGCCGAGGCCGTGGTGATCGGCGCGGCCGCCTCGGCCGCCGGGGTGCTGGCCGGCCTCGGCCTGGGCTGGGCCCTGGAGCAGGTGTTCGCGGCCTTCGGCGTGCCCGTCCCGACCGGGTCGCTGGTGCTCAGCGGTCAGACGATCGCCATCGCCCTGGCCACCGGGGTGGTCGTGACCACGGCGGCCGCGGTGCTGCCGGCCCGGTCCGCCACCAGGGTGCCGCCGGTGGCGGCGCTGGGCGCGCCCGAGCCGCGGGTCACCCGCCAGGTCGGCTGGGCCCGGATCGGCACCGCGATCCTGTTCGGCGTGGCCGGCCTGGCCCTCACCTACGCCGGGATGCAGCAGGTCAGCCACACCGCCGGGTTCGTTCAGATCGCCGCGGGCGGGTGCGTGTTCTTCGTGGCCGTGCTGGCCCTCGGCCCGCTGATCTCGCCGCCGGTCACCACCTTCCTGGGCTGGCTGCCCGCCCGGCTGGCCGGCGTGCCCGCCCGGCTGGCCTCGGCCAACGCCCGCCGCAACCCGCACCGGGTGGCCGCCACCACCGCCGCGCTGACCATCGGCATCACGCTGATCACCGTGTTCACCGTGGTCGCCTCGTCGGCCCAGGCGTCCGCCGACGTGACCATCACCGAGCACTACCCGTTCGGCTACACCGTGGCCGGGCAGAACGGGGGACAGCTAGTCCCCGGGCGGGTCATCGGCGCCCTGCGCCACTCGCCCGAGCTGAGCCTGGTGGCGCCGTTCTACGCCCAGAACGCCCCGGTCGACGGCGACTCGCTGACGGTGGGCGCGCTGCAGCACGCCGCGCTCAGGCTGGCCAGCCCGCCGGTGACGGCCGGCGCGCTGGGCGCCGTGCGGCCCGGCACCGTCGCCGTGGACTCGTCGCTGCTCCGCTCCCTGCACACCCGGCTCGGCGGCACCCTCACGGTGCGCACTCCCGACGCCGGGACGCTGCGGCTGCGGGTAGTGGCGGCCTACCACAGCTCGGACGGCCCGCTGTCGGAAGTGCTGCTGTCCCTGCCCGACTACCTGCGCGGCTTCCAGCCGCACGGGGCCCAGTTCGTCTTCATCAACGGGAAGGCCGGCGTGAGCACCGCCGCCGCCCGGACCGCGGTGACCCGGGCCGCGGCCGCGGACCCGCTGCTCCAGGTGACCACGGTGGCCGACTACCGCAGCCAGCTGGCCAGCCAGGTCAACCAGATCCTGGCCCTGTTCAGCCTGCTGCTCGGGCTGGCCATCCTCATCGCCCTGCTCGGCATCACCAACACCCTGACGCTGTCGGTGCTCGAGCGGACCAGGGAGTCGGCCCTGCTCCGGGCGCTCGGCCTGACCAGGGGCCAGCTGCGCGGCATGCTGCTGACCGAGGCCCTGCTGATGGCGCTGCTCGGGGTGGGCCTGGGCGTCGCCCTGGGCGCGGGCTTCGGCTGGGCGATGGTGCACGCGTTCATCAAGTCCTCGGGCACCGGGCTGGTCTCGGTGCCCTACGCGCGGATCGCGCTGTACGTGGCCATCGGCACGGCGGCCGGCGTGCTGGCCGCGGTGCTGCCCGCCCGCCGGGCGGCCCGCACCTCGGTGGTGTCGGCGATGGCCGAGGCCTGAGGTGAGTTACCTCTCCAGCCGCCGCAGGGCCGCGATGAACGCCTGCCCGTTGGGGGAGCCCAGCCCGGTCATGTTGTCGTAGCCCTTGAGCGTGACCTGCCCCTTGTACCGAGCCAGGCCTCGGGTCTGCTCGTCGAAGATGTTCAGGCCCAGCCCGGTTAGGCCGATGCACAAGCCGCTGCCGCTGGCGCACGCCACCGCGCGGAACCGGGCCGGGCTGTGGCGGGTCTCCGGGAGCACATCGTGGAACGCCGCGGTGCCGGCTAGTCGGTAGAACACGGGATTGAGGTACCCGAAGGGCGCGTGGCCCTGCTGGGCGTCGGCGACCAGGCCGGCCACCAGCGGGGTGGCCAGGCTGGTCCCGCCGGAGTCCTCAGTGCTGAGTCGCGGCGGGGACTTGCGCGGGAACTTGAGCAGGCCGAGCTTGATCCCGGTGTTCGGGTCGGCGACCGCGCTGAGGTCCGGGGTGGACCGGCTGGCGCCGTGCCGGCTCAGCGCCGGGGGGACGATGCCCTTCTGGTAGCCAGGCTCAGCCCAGCGCGGGCTGGGCCCGCCCCCGGCGGCGAAGGTCTCGATCGGCCGGGCCCAGTGGTGCTTCCTGATGAGGGTCAACCCGGTGGACCAGCCGGTCTCGAACACCCGCCCGCCGGCCTTGCTGATACCCAGGCTGGTGCCGCCGACCGCGGTGGCGAACGGGTCGTCGGACGGCGACAGCACGCCAGCGTCGTCGTTGGTCGAGAAGTACATGCCGACGCCCTCGGCGGCGGCGCGGACCAGGATCGCGTGAGCCAGGCGTTTCTGCGCGGCCGTCGGCTTGGACGGGTCCTCCCACGAGTTGGAGACGATGGACGCCAGCGGGTGGTCGCCCGAGCCACCGAGGACCTTGAGCAGCGCGTCGAACAGGGCCTGGAAGGGGTCGCCGTTGCAGCTGTTGCCGCTCACCACGAGCTCCTGGGCGCCGAGGGCCATGTCGTAGGCGGCCTCGACGTCAAGCTGCTCCTCGCCGTAGAAGAGGTCGTCGCAGCTCCGCTTGCCGAGGTCCAGCTCGGCGTACCGGGACCGGGACGGCGCGGGCAGGTGGCTGACCTGGGCGTAGTCGCGCAGGGTCAGGAACATGTCCTTGGTCAGGCCCAGCTCGATCAGCGCGATGGTCTGGCCCCGGCCGTCGTCGACCCGGTTCGCGTGGTAGACGCGGCGCAGCTGCCAGGCGGTGTAGCCGCAGATCGAGGTCGGGAACGAGGTAGCTCCGAACTCGCGGGGCAGGTGGCTGACCCGGTGCTGGCCGTAGTAGTGCGAGCAGGGGATCTTCCGGCTGGCGGTGGCTCGGCTGGCGGACGCTCTCGGGCGGGCCAGCGATAGGTCGGGGGCCTCGTTGTCCAGCCCGGTGACCGCCAGGACGCTCGGGGCCACCGCCGCCGGGACGCGCACCGCGCGGTCGCTGGCGCGCAGCCGGTAGGGCCCGGCGTTGAACTGCCTGGTGGCCCGGTAGTACCGCAGCCGGATGCCGAGCGCGGCATCAATCACCGACACCGGCGCGGTGGCCGCCACGTAAGACCGCTGCTCGCCCACGGCCACGCCCGCGAAGCCCGCGCCCCGCAGCCACGAAGTGACCGCTGCGGCCTCGGCAGTCGTGCCGCCGAACCGCCGGGTGTAGGCGTCGGGCCGCAGGAAGTGGTGGAACATTCGGGTTACCCGGCGTGCTCACGGCCATGGCGTAGCGCGCCGCCCCGGCCGGGTCGCGCGGGGCCAGCCACACCTGGATGGTCAGCCGCTGCCCGCCGGGCACCAGGCCGGTAGACGGGAGGCTGGCCGTGAACGGCACCGCGCTGCCCGCCAGCCGCACCGGCGGCGCCGTGGCCCCGCTGGCGTCGGCCACACCCAGGCCTGCGACTAACGCCCCCGCGGCCACCGCCACGATGATCTTCCGCACGCCGGCCTCCCCGTCCTGAATGTCCCGTTGCCCACCTTATGGTGCGGGCAGCGGGACATCCAGGGCGCTAGGCCTGCGCCTCCGCGCGGAGCTGGGCCGCGGCCGCCGTCATGGACCGCAGCTTGCCCAGGGCCGACTCGCGGGGCAGGTACTTCATGCCGCAGTCCGGGGCCAGCACGATGCGCTCGGCGGGCACGTACTCCAGCGCGCTTCGCGCCCGCTCGGCGACCTGATCGGCGGTCTCCACGGCCGGGTCGCCCAGGTTCAGCACGCCCAGGATGATCGTCTTGCCCGGCAGTTCCTTGAGCACCGAGCAGTCCAGGCCGGACTGGGCCGTCTCGATGGAGATCTGGTCGGCCGTGCAGGCGGCCAGCTCGGGCAGGAACGAGTAGCCCGACGGCCGGTCGTGGATGATCGCGGCGTAGCCGAAGCACAGGTGCACGGCGGTGGTGCCGGTGATGCCCTCCAGGGCCCGGTTCAGCGCCTTGATCCCGTACTGCCGGGCCGCCTCGGGGCGGGCCTGGAGGTAGGGCTCGTCGAGCTGGACGATGTCGGCCCCGGCCGCGAACAGGTCGGCGACCTCAGCGTTGACCGCCTCGGCATACCCCAGCGCGGCCGCCTCGGCGCTCGGGTAGTAGTCGTTCTGGGCCTGCTGCGACATGGTGAACGGGCCCGGCACGGTGATCTTGATGGTCCGGTCGGTCTGGCCGCGCAGGTACTGCACGTCGGCCACCTCGACCGGCTCCCGGCGCCGGATCGGCCCGGTGATCCGCGGCACCGGGTTGGGGTGCCCGCTGCGGTCCAGGGCCGTGCCGGGGTTGTCGATGTCCACCCCGTCCAGCGCGGTGGCGAAGGCGTTGGAGTAGCTCTCCCGGCGGATCTCGCCGTCGGTGATGATGTCCAGGCCCGCGTCCTGCTGGTCGTCGATGGCCAGCCGGGTGGCGTCGCGCTGGGCCTGCGCCAGGAACTCCGGGGCGACCCGCCACAGCTCGGTGGCCCGCACCCGGGGCGGGAACCGCCCGGCCAGCCGCTCCCGGTCGATCAGCCAGTCCGGCTGCGGGTAGCTGCCCACGAGCGAGGTCGGGAAGAGCATGCTGGCCTCCAGGTCGTCCGGGTTGGCTAGTCTGGCCCCTGCGCTGGGCCAAGTATGCCGCGCCGGTCAGCTCAGCTCGGACCGGACCTGAGCGGCGCCGGCCACCAGGGCGGCCAGCTTTGCCCTGGCCGCGTCGCCGGTGAGCTGGCGCAGGCCGCAGTCCGGGTTGACCGACAGCCGCTCCGCCGGCACGTACCGCAAACCGCGGCGGATCCGCGCCGCGACCAGGTCGGGCGTCTCGACCTGCTCCGAGCGAACGTCGATCACGCCCAGTCCCAGGCCGCGGTCCCAGTCGTACCGCTCCAGCAGGACCAGCTCCTCGTCACCCCGCCGGGCGAACTCCAGCGCGAGCTGGTCGATCCGGGCCTCCTTGACCGCCGGGAACAGGAAGTCGTAGTGCCCCTCCCACAGGGGCCGGGCGTACCGATTTCCATAACAGACGTGCAGCACCCAGCTCACGCCCGGGACGTCGGTCACGATGTTCAGCGCCTCTACCGCCAGCCCGACCTGCTCGGGGTAGCCGGCCAGGAAGGGCTCATCCACCTGGAGCACCCGCGCGCCCGCGGCGGCCAGCTCGACGGCCTCGGCGTGCAGGTCGCGAGCCAGGGACCGGACCAGGTCGGCCTGGCTCCCGCCGCCACGGACCCGCCGCGACAGCGAGAACGCGCCGGTCATGGACACCTTGAGCGGCCGGTCGGTCAGCCCGCTGGCGAACCGGAAGTCGTCGGCGATGCCCAGCCCGGTGCCCGGCCCGCCGGTCGGCCCCGTGTCCAGTCCGGCGCCGGGGTCCGGCAGCGGCCCGTCGGCGCTGGCGTCCAGGTAGTCGAGGTAGTCAGCCTTGTCCGGGTGCGGGATGCGCACGCCGGGCACGCGCGGTAGCACGTAGTCCACGTCGTTGTCGCGGCGCAGCTCGCCGTCGGAGATCAGGTCGATGCCCGCGCGGGCCTGGTCCACGATCGCGGCCTTGGTCGCCATGTCCAGGATCTCGCTCAGGTACCGGCGGCTGATCCGGCGCTGGTAGTAGTCGTTCTTGAGCTGGCCGAGCCACTCGGGCACCGCGAACGAACCGATGACGGTGGTGGGCAGGATCCGGCCGGGCGCCGGCGGGGTTGCCGGCGGTGGCATCGGCAGTGTCATCGGCGGGTCACTCCCGCACCGCCGCGGTCAGCGTGCTCACGTTGGAGGACGGGCGCTGCGCGAACGGCGCGATGCGCACGTCGAAGCCCGCCCGGCTGCCCACGTGCCGCAGCAGCGGGCCGTTGACCCAGTTCACCACCGAGCCGTCGTACTTGCCCGGCCCGTGGAACCGGGTCAGGTAGTCGGCCACGTCGGTGACGAACAGGTCGTGGCACACCAGGCGGCCGAACGGGTGCAGCAGCGGCAGCGTGTCGGCGAAGCTGTTCAGCGCGCCGTTGTTCACGTGCACCCGGATGTCGCCGGTCTCCAGCTGGGAGCGGAGCATCTCCCCGGTCAGGTCGGGGCCGATGCGGTAGGAGTCCAGGCCCTCGATGGGCACGTAGCGCTCCTGGAGCCGCAACGCGGCCCAGATCTGCCGCCAGAACTCGACCGCGACGCCCGGCTCGGCGAAGTGCTGCGGCAGCGCGTCGCAGACGTGCTCCGGGCCGAGCCGCAGCAGCTTGCCGATCAGGCCGGGCAGGTCGGCCGCCGGGGCGGAGAACTTCCGGGCGATCCGGCGCGCCTGGGACGCGGGCAGCACCGCGCGCACCTGCACCTGGTAGGAGCGCCCGCCGATCCGGGCCACCTCGTCGGTGGGCAGGTTGTCGTACACGTTGGAGATGTAGACCAGGAACGCCTTGCCGCGCAGGAATCCCAGGCTCACCGCCGGATGGGTGGCGTCCACGACCAGGGTGGTGACGTGCTCGCCGTGGTGCGCGACCGCCTGCCGGGCCCGGCCGAGCACGTGCGGGGAGTAGTCGCCCAGCAGGTAGTGCAGCCGCCGGTAGTAGTCCCGGCGGTGCGCGCGGGACAGCGCCACGAACTCATCCAGCCAGGTCCTGGCCTGCCCGCCGTTGCCCACGCCCAGCTCGACCACGTACAGCTCGGCGGGCAGCGCGCCGCGGGCGTCGAGGTCGTCCCAGATCTTGAACAGCTCCAGGATCAGCTCGCGGACGGCCGCGGTGTTGCGGGCGTCGCTGGCCCCGCCCGGCAGGGCCAGCTCGTACTCCCGGCCGGTGGACTCCTCCCAGTGCGACAGGGCCTGCCAGTAGAGCATGTTGAACCGCCAGATGCAGCTGGCCGTGCCCGGCCCCCACGGCTCCAGCGGCAGCGCGGCCGGCTTTCCGTCGGCCAGCAGCGCGGCCACCGTGTCATCGAGCTCGCCGCCGCCCGCGCGGCGCAGGTCGATGGCCAGCTCCAGGGCCGCGGCGGCGGGTGCCGGGCCGCCGGCGGCCGCGTCCGGCGCCGCGGCGTCCGGGCCCGGGCTGGCCAGCGGGGGCACCCGGCTGAGGATCGGGCGCAGGTCGGCCAGCTCGCGGAAGCTCTCCTTGTACTGGATCCAGTCCACGACTACCCGCAGCGTGGCCAGGTCGGCGGAGCTGTTCCCGGCCGCGGCCAGCACCCGGGCGATGGCGTCGGTGGTGGCCGCCTGGTCCGGCCCGCGCAGCCGGCCCACCGGCCGGACCTCAATCCGCACGCTCGGTCCCCTGATGCTCGGTCCTCTGCCGCGCGGGGTCGACCGGCCGCAGGCCCGCCTGGCCCAGGATGGCGGGGATGGCGGCCTCGCCGCCGGGGGCCAGCACGTGCACCCCGGCCACGCCGGGAACCTGGGCCAGCGCGGCGATGGTCTCGGCGCACAGCGCCTGCGCCGCGGCCCGGAACCGGTCGGCCGAGCCGTCGCCCGCGGCCACCAGCCGGTCGGCGTAGGCGGCCGGGATGTGCACGCCGGGCAGGCTGGCCAGGTGGTGCAGGGCGCGCTGGGTGAGCACTGGCCCGACGCCGGCCAGCACCCGGCACCGGTCCAGCAGTCCGAGCTCGCCCGCCGCCGCCACCCAGCGGGCGAAGGCGGGCACGTCGAACACGTACTGGGTCTGCACGAACTGCGCGCCCGCCTCGACCTTCGCCGCCAGCCTGCTGACGTCGGCGGCCGGGTCGGCGACCCCGCCGAGCAGCCAGGACGGCCGGGGCATGAGCTTGCGCCCCGACATCAGCTCGCCGTCGTCGCGCATCACTCTGGCCACCCCGAGCAGCTGCGTGCCGTCCAGGTCGAAGACCGGCTTGGCCTGCGGGTGGTCGCCCTGCCGGGGATGGTCGCCGGTCATCAGCAGCATGTTCGGGATGCCCAGCGCGGAGGCGGCCAGCAGCTCGGACTGGAGCGCGATCCGGTTCCGGTCCCGGCAGGTGAGCTGCATGATCGGCTCGACCCCGGCGTCCAGCGCGGCCAGGCAGCCGGCCCAGCCCGCCATCCGGGCCGTGGCGCCCGCGTTGTCGGTGATGTTCACGGCGTGCACCCAGTCCCGCAGCAGCGCGGCTTTGCGGGTGACCGGCTCGGTACTGGCCCCGCGCGGCGGGCTGACCTCGGCCGTGACCGCGAACTCCCCGGTGGCCAGGACCCGCGCGAGCATGCCCGGCCCGGAGCCGTGGCCGCCCGGTCTGCCCGCCATGGGCCGGAGCTTATCGCGCCCTCCGGTCGCGGTCAGATCAGTGCCGGTCAGACCTGCGCCGGTCAGCTCGGGGCCGCTGAGATCGGGGCCGGTCAGATCGGGGCCGGTCAGATCGGGGCCGGCTCGCTCGGCTGCTCGTCGGTGATCTGCGAGCTGACCTGGCGGCGGACCACGCTGAGCGGGCCCAGGCCGGACAGCGCGGTGGTCACCTCGCTGGCCAGCGCCGACGGCGCCGACACGGACTGGGCCAGGCCGATGGCCGACACCCCGGCCAGCATGGCCGGAGTCAGGTCGCCGACCGCGGCGATGACCTGGGTCTTGGTCCCGCAGTCGCGGGCCAGCGCCGATAGCGTCCGGGCGTCGGCGCTGTCGGCGTCGCCGAGCACCAGCATCAGCTCGCAGTCGGCCGCGATGGCCTTGATCGTCTGGGCCCGGTCCGACGGCGCGTAGCAGAATCCGTCCGGGTTCGGCCCCCGCGCGGCCGGGAACCGGGACCGCAGCGCCCCGGTCACCGGGCCGGACCACTCGACCGGGATGCCCGGCTGGAGCAGGTAGGACACCCGGCGCGCGTCGGTCACCTGGAGGGTGGCGGTGCCGCCCGCGGACTCCACCACCGCCGCCCGCTGCGCGCAGCCGGTGATCGCGTCGGCGGTCCGCTGGCCAGGGTGGCCGATGAGCACGACGTCGTCGCCGCGCTCGGCCAGCCGCGCCGCCTGGTCCTGGGCGTGGGCGACGAACGGGCAGGTGGCGTCCACCACGGCCAGGCCGCGGGCCACCGCCTCAGCCCGCACCGCGGGCGGCACGCCGTGCGCCGGGAAGATCACGATGTCGCCCTGGGGGATGCCCTCCAGCGTCCCGGTGGCGACCACGCCCCGCCGGGCCAGTTCCTCGGCCGCCTCGGGCGGGGCGGCCAGCTCGCCGTAGACGTGCACCGCCCGGCCAGCTTGCTCCCGGCCAGCTCTGCTCCCGGCCGGCCTGCTCGCTGACCGCGGCCCTGGCCGTGGCCAGGGCGTTCAGCGCTCCGGCGCACCACGGGCGGCCGGCGGTCAGCAGCCGGCGGGTGCCCGCCACGGCCGCCCACTCCTCCACCGCGGCGCTGGCCGCGGCGGCGGCCCGCCGGTCGTCGGGCGAGGCGGCGGCGGCCAGGGCGGCGGTCTGGCCGCCGCGCTGGGCGCAGGTCACCAGGTAGACGGCGGCCCCGCCGCCCAGATCGCGGCCCAGGTCGTCCAGCACCGGGACCGGCGCCGCGGCGGCCCGCCAGCCCTTGCGCTGCAGCGACCCGCCGATGAGCGGTCCCGCCGGGCACATCAGCGGCCCCCGCGCCGGGTCACCGACCTGGGTGGGCACCAGCAGCTCGCCCCGCGGCACGCTGACCCCCGGCGCATGGAACTCCCGCACCGCAGACCGGTTCATGACACCCCCGTTGCCGCGGCGCCGGCCCATTGAGTTGGCCCGGCTCGCAGCGCTGCCTCCTGGCGGGCGCGCCGCGATGCCGGTGACTGCGGCATACCCCCGCCGCGCCGCGCTTGTTCCTAGCGTTCCCCAAGCTTGGGTATTCAGTCTCCCGCGCGCGGCCCCGGTGCCCGCGCCGTGACACGCGGTGACCGCGGGCCAAAGGCCACCGCGGTGCTCGCTGAGCCGTTCGCAGGAGTGCACCGGCCAGCCGCAAGCACGCGGCACCGGCCGCCCGACGGAGCTGTTATACGTGCGCGAGGTGCTCTTCGATCGTGCCGACGACAGCGGGATCACCGGGATCGGCGAGCAGACCAAGCGCGTGCCGGAGGCGAAAGGCGGTCTCCAGCGGGCCGGAGCCGAGGTCCAGGCCGCGGGCCCGGGCATACGCGCGCCATCCCCGCGCCCATAGGGCGCTGAGGTCGCGGCGGCGGCGCCGCCACAACCCGGTACCCCACTCGCCCAAGTCGAAATCCCAGAACGGGTGGTCGACCCGGGCCGTCTCCCAGTCGATGATGCCGGTCAGCCTGCCGCCGTCGGCCAGCAACTGGTCGGCGTGAATGTCGCCGTGGACCAGCACCGGCGCGAGCTGGGCGGCGCTGGCCAGCAGGTCCGCCCACGCCGTGGCCCGTCCGGGCCGGCCCAGGCGATCCGCGGCCTCAGCGGCCGCCGCGGCACTCGTTGCCGGGTCCAGGGCTCTGCGCAGCCAGCGATGATGACCGGCGTCGTGGTGACGAGGAGGGCGCGCCCCGGCCAGCGCGGGCGGCTCGAGCTCATGCCAGCAGGCGATGACCTCGCCCAGCTCCTCGATGTAAGCCTCGGGCTCGGCCGGCACCTCGCCGCGCATGCGGGTCACGGCCGCGAAGGGGAACGGGTAGATTTCCGGATCCTCCCAGCGGCCCAGCAGGCGCGGCACGACGCGCAGCTGCGTCCTGGCCAGGGCGCGGTAGGCGGCCAGTTCTCGCTCGAACCACTCGACGCCGGCAGCCGAACGCGGAAACAGGAACACCCGATCGGAGTCGAGCAGGACCAGCTTGTTCATCCCGGTCTCGTTCAGCACCAGCCGACCCGTATCCACGCCGGCGACCCCCGCGAATCGCTCCGCCTGCGGAGGCGCCAGCACGGCATTGACCGCCTGCCCCGCGACCTCGCCGCTCATGCTCAAAGTATCGCCACCCACGCGCCCGCCGCGGCCCCGCCTGCACCGGGCCTTTGGCCCTTATTCCTATCTGAATTATGTGTATCTAGACTGGCCGTGATCCACGCCCTCGACCGAGAGGACAGCTCATGTCCGAGACTGACCGTTTGGTGGCCAACAACCAGCAGTACGCGGCGTCCTTCTCCGGCCCGCTGCCGATGCCGCCGTCGTCCGGCGTCGCCGTCATCGCGTGCATGGACGCGCGGCTCAACGTCTACGGCATCCTGGGCCTGGGCCTGGGCGAGGCGCACGTGATCAGGAACGCGGGCGGGGTCGTGACCGAGGACGAGATCCGCTCGCTGGCCATCAGCCAGCGGCTGCTGGGCACCAGGGAGATCGTGCTCATCCATCACACCGACTGCGGCATGCTGACCTTCACCGATGACGACTTCAAGGCCGCCATCCAGCAGGACACCGGCATCAAGCCGCCGTGGGCCGCCGAGTCCTTCGCCGACCTGGATGCCGACGTGCGCCAGAGCATCGCCCGGATCAAGGCCAGCCCGTTCGTGCCGCACACCGACGCCATCCGGGGCTTCGTGTTCGACGTGGCCACCGGCCAGCTGAACGAGGTGAGCTAGCTCTCCGGGGCGGGTTAGCTCTCCGGGAATTGCCTTAGCTCTCCGGGAAGTCGCCGCGGCCCTGCTGCTCGGCCAGGAAGCGCTCGAACTCGGCCCCCAGCTCCTCGGCCGTGGGCATCGGCTCCCCGTCGCTGCCCAGCAGGTTCTCGCGGCCCGCCGTGAACGCGTCGTACTGCTGCTCGAGCGCCTGGACGACCTCGGTCACCTCGGCCGAGTCCTCGACCTGGCGCGCGATCTCCAGGTCGGTGCGGTGCGCGGCCTCGCGCAGCGTGTCACCGGGCAGCACCAGGTCGGCGGCCCGCTGCACGGACTCCAGCAGCGTGACCGCCGCGGCCGGGTAGGCGGCCTGGGCCAGGTAGTGGGGCACGTGCACGGCGAACCCGACCGCGGCCCGGTCCTCCTGGCCCAGCCGGTACTCCAGCAGGGCGCTGGCGCTGCCCGGCACCTGGAGCTTGTCGACCAGCGGCCGGTAGCCGTCGATCAGGTTGGGCTGGGTGGAGTGGGCGGTCACCCCGAGCTGCCGGGTGTGCGGGACGCCCATGGGGATGCCGTGAAAGCTCACGCTGAGCCGCACGCCCAGCCGGGCGGTCAGCTGCCGCACGGCGGTGGTGAACGTCTCCCACTCGCGGTCCGGCTCCAGGCCGTTGAGCAGCAGGAACGGGCTGCCCTCCGCGTCGCGGACCAGGGACAGCGTCAGCTCGGGAGTCTCGTAGTCCTCCCAGTGGTCCTTGGCGTAGCTCATCACGGGACGGCGCGACCGGTAGTCGATCAGCGCGTCCACGTCGAACCTGGCCACCTCTTCGTGCTCGAGCGAGCTGGTCAGGTGTGTCGTCAGCAGGCGCCCGGCGCTGCCGGCATCGATGAAGCCATCGAGGTAATAGAGCATGACGAGGTGGTCGCCTGGCTCGGCCGCGCCGGGAATCAGCTCGTATAGGTCCCCTGGATCGCGCCCCACGGTCACAGCCTCTCTAGCTCTCTAGCCGCCGATGTTGCTTATTAGTCTTACCAACACTGAGCGGCAAACATAAATTCTGGCCCACCGACCGGGCGCCCTGGTCCTGACCGCCGGTCATTTTGCCTGCCGGGCCCGGTACTGCTCCCACCGGGCCTGCACGCCGGGCAGCTCGCCGACCACGAAGTCGAAGTACTCGGCGGTCTCGGCCACCCGCGCGCCCGCCGGGCTGTCGCTGAGCAGGTCGGCGCCCTCGCGCAGGATGCGCGCCCAGCGGGCCATCTCCGCGTTGCGGGCCTCGATCATGTGCTGCCAGACGTCCTCGGGCACGCTGTAGGCCAGCCGGCGCGTGCCCGGCTCGCTGGCCCGGGCGACCAGGCCGATCTGGACCAGGTAACGGACGGCGCCGGACACCGCGGCCGGGCTGGCCTGCAGGGCGGCGCCGATCTCGGCCGCGGTCAGCCGGCCGGCGTCGGAGGTGAGCAGGGCCACGAACACCCGGGCGGGCATCCGGGGCACGCCCATCTCGGTCAGCGCGCTGGCGAACCGCTCGGTGAACTGGCTGACGGCCTGGCCGGCCCCGGCGTCAGGGCCAGCCGCCACGCCGTCGCCGGACCGGCCGGCCGTCGGCACCGGGGCCAGGGCCGGGTCGCCCGGACTGCGGCTGGGAGGTGCTGACACGGGCTGGGGTCAACCTTTCGTTTGGGAAATTCAGAAGTTCCTGAATTTAGTGTAGGCTAACGGCCGTGACTCAGGCGATCGAGGTCTCGGGCCTGCGCAAGTCGTACGGCAAGACCCTAGCGCTGGACGGGCTGGATCTCAGCGTGGCCGCGGGCGAGGTACACGGCTTCCTGGGCCCCAACGGCGCCGGGAAGACCACCACGATCCGGGTGCTGCTGGGCCTGCTGCGGGCGGACGGCGGCACGGCCCGGCTGCTGGGCGGCGACCCGTGGCGGCAGGCGGTGGCGCTGCACCGGCGGCTGGCCTACGTGCCCGGCGACGTGACGCTGTGGCCCAACCTGACCGGCGGCGAGGTCATCGACCTGCTCGGGCGGCTGCGTGGTGAGCTGAACGCCGACCGGCGGGCGGCGCTGCTGAAGCGATTCGACCTGGACCCGGCCAAGAAGACCCGCGCCTACTCCAAGGGCAACCGGCAGAAGGTGGCGCTGATCGCGGCGCTGGCCTCGGACGCGGACCTGCTGATCCTGGACGAGCCGACCAGCGGGCTTGACCCGCTGATGGAGGCGGCGTTCCGGGAGTGCATCGAGGAGGAGCGCCAGGGCGGCCGCACGGTGCTGCTGTCCAGCCACATCCTGTCCGAGGTGGAGGCGCTGTGCGACCGGGTGACGATCATCCGGGCGGGGCGGACGGTGGAGACCGGGACGCTGGCCGAGCTGCGCCACCTGACCCGGACCTCCATCGCCGCCGAGCTGGCCGGCCCGCCGGAGGGGCTGGACGCGCTGCCGGGGGTGCATGACCTGGTGGTGGACACCAGCCCGGCGGCCGACGGCGCGCCCGGGGGACGGTCGTGCCGGGTGCGCTGCGAGGTGGACGCCGACCAGCTGGCCGAGTTGCTCCGGCGGCTGGTCGCGGCCGGGGTGCGCAGCCTGGTCAGCCAGCCGCCGACGCTGGAGGAGCTGTTCCTGCGCCACTACGCGGCCGACCCGGCCGACTCGGCCGAGTCGGCCGACGGGGCCGACGCGCAGCCCGCGGGGCAGTCGGCGTGAGCGCGGCCACGCTGGACCGGGCCGCCCCGGCTGCCGAAGCGGGCGGCGCCCTGGCCGGCGTGCGCGAGCTGGCCCGGCTGGCGGTCCGGCGAGACCGGATCATGCTCCCGGTCTGGATCTACGTGGCCGCCCTGATCACCGCGGAGATCGCCTTCGGGCTGAAGAAGCTGTACCCGACCGGGGCCAGCCGCGAGGCGATCGCGGTCACGGTGGGCAAGAACCCGGCGCTGTCGTTCCTGTACGGGCAGCTGCACGGCAGCTCGCTGGGCGCGCTGACCGACTGGCGGTTCCTGACCTACGCCGCGGTCTACGCGGCGCTGATGAGCGTGTTCCTGGTCATCCGGCACACCAGGGCCGACGAGCAGGCGGGCCGCCTGGAGCTGGTCGGCTCGGCCGCGGTCGGCCGGCAGGCGCCGCTGACCGCCGCGCTGGCCGTGGCCGCCGCGGCCAACGTGGCCGTGATGGTGCTGATGGCCGTGGTCTTGATCGTGCTCGGGCTGCCCGTCGCCGGGGCGGTCGCGTTCGGGCTGGCCGCGGGCGGCTGCGGGCTGGTGTTCGCCGCCGTGGCCGCGGTGGCGGCCCAGGTCAGCGAGACGGCGCGCGGCGCCAGGGGGCTGGCCTTCGCGGTGCTGGGCGCGGTCTTCCTGCTGCGCGGCATCGGCGACTCAGCCGGCGCCCGTGGCCCGACCTGGCTGTCCTGGCTGTCCCCGGTCGGCTGGTCGGAGCTGGCCCGGCCGTTCACCGCCCCGCGCTGGTGGGTGCTCGTGCTGCTGGCCGGGACGGCGGCCGCCCTGGCCGGGCTGGCCTACGCGCTGGCCGCGCACCGCGACCAGGGCGCCGGCCTGATCCCGGCCCGGCCCGGCCCGCCGCACGCCGGCCGGTGGCTGCGCGGGCCGCTCGGCCTGGCCTGGCGGCTCCAGCTGGCCGGCCTGATCGGCTGGACCTTCGGCCTGTTCGTGGAGGGGGCCGCGGTCGGCTCGGTGGCCAAGGGCATCGGCTCGCTATTCGGCAACAACCCCGGCCTGAAGCAGGCCTTCGAGCGCATCGGCGGCCAGGCCGCCCTGACCAACGCCTACCTGGCCGGCGTGATGAGCCTGGCCGGGCTGGTGGCGGCGGCCTACGCGGTGTCGGGCGTGCTGCGGCTGCAAGCCGAGGAGAGCGCCCAGCGGGCCGACCCGGTGCTGGTCACGCCGATCGGGCGGGTCCGCTGGGCGGTTAGCCAGCTCGCGGTCACCGTGCTCGGCGCCGCGGTGGTGCTGGCGGCGTCCGGCCTCGGTACCGGGCTGCTGTACGGGGCGCGGGCCGGGGACCTGGGCACCCAGGTGCCGC
The DNA here is from genome assembly GCA_963822485.1 of uncultured Actinomycetota bacterium. Lineage (GTDB taxonomy): Bacteria > Actinomycetota > Actinomycetes > Streptosporangiales > Streptosporangiaceae > DASUBV01. The sequence continues at coordinate 37,354 of CAWGHW010000036.1, read as the reverse complement.
GGCTGCTGGGCGCGGCCATGGTCCAGCTGCCCGCGGTGGCGGCCGTGGCGGCGGTGGCGATGCTGGCCTACGGGCTGCGGTCGTCGTGGGCGGTGGCGGCCGGCTGGACGGCGCTGGGGCTGGCCACGCTGATCACGCTGTTCGGGCCGGCGCTGCGGGCCGGGCAGTGGCTGCTGGACATCTCGCCGTTCAGCCACGTGCCCCGGCTGCCGGGCGGAGCGCTCAGCGCGGCGCCCCTGCTGTGGCTGACGGGGGCCGCGGTGGCGCTGGCGGCCGTGGGCCTGGCCGCCCTGCGCCACCGCGACCTGGGCTGAGCTGGGTCTGCTGAGCTGGGCTTACTGAGCTGGGGCTGCGGAGCTGGGGCTGCTGAGCTGGGGCTACTGGCCGGCGGTCGGGCGGCTTGGTGAAGCCGCGCAGCAGCTCGGTCAGCCGGACCTTGGTCTCCGCCGGGGTGGCGCCGAGCCGGGCCAGCACCTGGGCGGCCGGGGCATCGGGGTCGCGAAGCAGGCCGAGCAGGATGTGCTCGGTGCCGATGTAGTTGTGCCCGAGCTCCAGCGCCTCGACCAGGGCACTCCGGAGCGTGTCCCGAGCCGGAGCGGACCACGCCAGCCGGTCCCCGGCCGGGGTGGTGCTGGCCCCGGTGCTGGACCCGGTGCTGGCGTCGGTGCCGGCGGCCGACGCGGCTGGCACCGCGGCTCCCGTGGCTCCCGTGGCCTCCTCCACCCGCTCGCGGCTGATGTCCATCGCGGTCAGCGCCTTGGCCGCCAGCCCTTCGGGCTCGGCGAACAGCCCGGTCAGCAGGTGCTCCGCGCCGACCTCGGTGCGGCCCTGGGCCCGGGCGGCGGCGTCGGCCGCCACCAGCACCGCGCGGGCCCGGGTGGTGAACCGCTCGAAGGTGGGCGGGTGGTGGCTCTCGATCAGCCGGTCGGCGATCGGGCCGGAGAACCGCTTGTGCACGGCCTGCTTGCTGACCCCGAGGGCCGCGCTGATCTGCGACCAGGACTGGCCGCCGCGGCGGCAGCGGTCCACGAAGTGGCCGAGCAGGGCGTCGCTGGTGGCTTCGAGCTGGCCGACGGCGGCGGAGGCGGTGGCCAGCTGGTCCAGCGGATCCTCGCTGGGGGAGTCCTGGCGCACGGTGTCGATGAGATCCTGAAGGCTGGGTGGTGGCGTCATGCGTCAACCATAAGTTGACGTCGCCCAGGCCGTCAACCCAGAGTTGACGAACCGGACCGCGCCGGGCGCCGAACGGGACACCCACGACCGGGGTGCGCCAGCGCGGCGCGCCCAGGCGACCCCACACGCCCCGACCGCATCGTTCGCCCCGGTGATCCCTCCCGACTCACCTAATACCTGGCCGAATCCCGGCTTTCGCCCCGCCGTAATCGCCTCATTCATCATCACCCGGACTTTTCAGTCAATACGACTGAAAAGTCCGCGCGATCATGAACGAGGCCAGCGCCGGGCGGCGACCCCCGCTGGTCAGCGCCGGGCGGCCTGGTGCGGGGTGGCTGGCCCACCCGAGAAGGTTAGTTGCTGAGCAGCAAGCATCGGCAGGCATACTGGAAGTGATGAACGTCGACGAGATGACCTATGGCCGCCGGATGCTGATCCTGGCCATCTGCTGCATGAGCCTGCTGATCGTCGGACTCGACAGCACGATCGTGAACGTCGCCCTGCCGTCGATCCAGCGCGAACTGCACGCCTCCGTGTCCGGCCTGCAATGGATCATCGACTCCTACACGCTGGTGCTGGCCAGCTTCCTGATGCTGTCCGGGTCCACCGCCGACCGGATCGGGCGGCGGCGCACCTTCCAGACCGGCCTGGCCGCGTTCACCGTCGGGTCCCTGCTGTGCAGCCTGGCGCCGGGCCTGGGCTGGCTGGTGGCGTTCCGGATGCTCCAGGCGCTGGGCGGCTCGATGCTCAACCCGGTCGCGATGTCGATCATCACCAACACCTTCCTGGACCCCAAGGAGCGGGCCAGGGCCATCGGCATCTGGGGCGGCGTGGTCGGCATCAGCCTGGCCCTGGGCCCGGTGGTCGGCGGCGTGCTGGTGGACACCGTGGGCTGGCGGGGCATCTTCTGGGTCAACATCCCGGTCGGCCTGGCCGCGATCGCGCTCACCGCGCTGTACGTGCCCGAGTCGCGAGCGCCGCATCCGCGCCGGGTGGACCCGGTGGGCCAGGTGCTGGTCATCCTCACGCTGGCGTCCCTGGTCTACGGGATCATCGAGGGTCCCGGCCACGGCTGGTCCTCGCCCGAGATCATCATCTGCTTCGCCGTGGCCGTGGTGGCGCTGGCCTTGCTCATCGTGGTCGAGTCCCGCCGCGATGAGCCGCTCATCGACATCCGGTTCTTCCGCAGCGCGCCGTTCTCCGGCGCGACGCTGATCGCGGTCAGCGCGTTCGCGGCGCTGGCCGGCTTCCTGCTGCTCAACACGCTCTACCTGCAGGACGTGCGCGGCTACTCGGCCCTGCTGGCCGGCCTGTACACCGTGCCCATGGCCGCCGTGACCATCGTCTGCGCGCCGCTGTCCGGGCGCATCGTCGGCAGCCGCGGGCCGCGGCTGCCGCTCCTGGTGGCCGGGCCGTGCATCGCGGTGTCCGGCCTCATGCTGACCCAGCTCACCGCCACCACCTCGATGGCCTGGCTGATCGCCTCCTACGTGATCTTCGGGATCGGCTTCGGGGTGGTCAACGCGCCGATCACCAACACCGCCGTGTCCGGCATGCCCCGCACGCAGGCCGGCGTGGCCGCGGCCATCGCCTCGACCAGCCGCCAGGTCGGCGGGTCGCTCGGCGTGGCCATCATCGGCTCGGTCGTGGTGTCCGCGCTGACCGGGCCGCTGCGCACCGGGTTCGCGACGGCCAGCCACGCGGGCTGGTGGATCGTGGCCGGCTGCGGCGCCCTGGTGCTGCTGCTCGGGCTGCTGACCTCCGGCACCTGGGCCAGGGGCACCGCCCAGCGGACCGCCGAGCTGCTCATGCCCGACACGCCCAAGGTCCCGGTCCGCACGCCCTGATCAGCCCTGGTCCCAGCCCGCTGATCAGCCGATCGGCTGATGCGCGGTACGCCACCCGGCGCAGCGCCAGATCAGCCCGCGGCCGTCCCGGCGCACCCGGCCGGGCGATGCCCGCCCGGCCTCCCGGCGGCGACCCTGGAGACATGGCAATCTCCTCGTCACCGCACTCCTCGTCACCGCACCGTGCCGCCCCCGCCCCCACGCGTCCGCCAGCCCCGCCGGTGCTGCGCCAGCTCACCCTCACCGAGCTGCGGCTGTTCGCCCGCGAGCGGGTCGGGCTCTTCTGGGGCATCGGCTTCCCCATCGTGCTGCTGATCATCTTCGGCAGCATCCCCGGCTTCCGCGACCCGGTGAACAAGGCCGTGCCCGGCGTCAGCGTCCTGGACGCCTATGTGCCGATCCTGATCGCGTTCGTGCTGGCCATGCTGGCCCTCAACGTGCTGCCCGCCACGCTGGCCGGGTACCGGGAGAAGGGCGTGCTGCGCCGGCTGGCCCTGACCCCGGTGGGCCCGCGCCGGGTGCTCGCCGCGCAGCTCATCCTCTGCACCGGGATGTCGGTGATCACCCTGGCGCTGATCCTGGCCGTGGCCCGGATCGCCTATCACGTGCCGCTGCCCCGGCAGGCGGCCGGCTTCGCGCTCGCCGCCGCCCTGGCCATCCTCGCGTTGTTCGGCATCGGCCTGCTCTACGCCGCGGTCGCCGCTACCGGCAAGGCCGCCAACGCCCTGGGCGCGATCACGTTCTTCCCGCTGATGTTCTTCGCCGGGCTGTGGCTGCCCATCGCCGACATGCCCGCGGTGCTGCGGCACATCAGCCACGCCACCCCGCTCGGCGCGGCCGTGCAGGCGCTGCAGGATTCCTGGCTGGGCCAGTGGCCGCACCCCATCCAGCTGATCACCCTGGCCGCCTACGCGGTTGTGTTTGCGGTGGCTGCGGCTAGATTGTTCCGCTGGGAGTGAGTTCGCCGGTGTGCGGGTCACGCATCACGAGTGGGGTCACGATGAGCTGGGAGAACCCGTCGGCGCGGGCCACGAGAGGGCCAGGCGCGCTGAGCGCCTCGGAGCGCCTCGAAGGCCCCCTCCTCGGCACCCTGCCCTACTTCATGCTGGTCGTGGCGTCCGCCATTACCCCGGTCCTCTACCCCGGTCTCGGCCGGACCCTGATCACGCTGGGCATCGCCGCGGTGGCCGGGGCCTGGCTGCTGTTCGGGTTCACCCTGCACCCCGCCTGGCGCCAGCGGACCCGCTGGATGAGCGTGTGGTTCAGTGTCCTGCTGATCCTCATGGCCGTGCTGGTGATCCGGGCGCCGCTGTTCGGCTTCTTCTCCTACACCGGCTACTTCTTCACCTTCTTCCTGCCCCGCCGGTGGCGGCTGGCCGGGGCCGCCGCCGTGGCCGTGATCACCGCCACCTCGCAGGACGGCGGGCTGCCCAAGGCGACCGCCGGTGCCATCGGCCTGTACTGCGGGCTGATCGTCGTCAACGTGCTCGTAGCCTGCGGCGTCATCTTCTTCGCCTTCAAGGGCACCGAGGAGAGCGAGCAGCGCCGCCAGGCCGTGGCCGAGCTCAGCGAGGCCAACCGCAAGCTGGAGATCACCCTGGCCGAGAACGCCGGCCTGCACGAGCAACTGCTCACCCAGGCCAGGGAGGCCGGCGTCTCCGACGAGCGGGAGCGGATGGCCCGCGAGATCCACGACACCCTGGCCCAGAGCCTGGCCGGGATCATCACCCAGCTCCAGGCGGCCGACCAGGTCAGCCAGGACGCCGAGCGCCGCCGGCACCTGGACGCCGCCCAGCGGCTGGCCAGGGAGAGCCTGTCCGAGGCCCGCCGGTCCGTGCACGCGCTGCGCCCCGAGCCGCTGGAGCACGGCCGCATCGAGCAGGCCCTGCGCCAGGTGACCGAGCGCTGGTCCGCCCTGCACGGCGTGCCCGCCACCGTGACCACGACCGGCCCGGTCGGCCCGATGCCGCCCCAGGCCGAGCTGACGCTGCTGCGCACCGCCCAGGAGGCCCTGGCCAACGTGGCCAAGCACGCCGCCGCCAGCCGGGTCGGCCTCACCCTGTCTTACTTCGGCGACCAGGTCACGCTGGACATCCGCGACGACGGCAGCGGCTTCACGCCGCGGACTGGAGAACAGATCCATAACATTGGTACTCCCCGCGCACCCGGCCCCGCCCCGGACTCCGGGGACGGGCCGCCCATGGGCGGGTACGGGCTGACCGCCATGCGCGAGCGGGTTGAGGGGCTGGCCGGGTCGCTGACCATCGAGTCCGAGCCCGGCGCCGGGACCACCATCTCGGCCAGCCTGCCCGTCGGTCCCGTCGTCGCCCCCGGCCCGGAGGTCACCGCCCCGGCCACCCTGAGCGAGGCCCCGTGACCGCCGGCCCCAGCGCGGCCCCCGGCGGGGCCGTCATCCGGCTGCTGATCGCCGACGACCACCCGGTCGTGCGCGACGGCCTGAGCGGCATGTTCAGCGACGAGCCCGGCTTCGAGGTGGTCGGCGAAGCGGGTGACGGCGCCGAGGCCGTCCGGCTGGCCGGCCTGCTGGAGCCCGACGTGATCCTCATGGACCTGCGCATGCCGGGGATGGACGGCGTGACCGCCATCGGGGAGCTGGCCCGGCGTGGCAGTCCCGCCCGGGTGCTGGTGCTGACCACCTACGACACCGACAGCCACGTGCTGTCCGCCATCGAGGCCGGGGCCACCGGCTACCTGCTCAAGGACGCGCCACGGGCCGAGCTGCTGCGGGCGGCCAGGGCGGCCGCCCAGGGCCAGGCCGTGCTGTCGCCCGCCGTGGCCAGCCGCCTCATGGGCCGGGTCCGCGCGCCCGAGGCCGAGCCGCTCAGCCAGCGCGAGCGCGAGGTGCTGGGCCTGGTCGCCGCCGGCGGCACCAACAAGGACGTGGCCGCCCGGCTGTTCATCAGCGAGGCCACGGTCAAGACCCACCTGCTGCACCTGTACGCCAAGCTCGGGGTCAGCGACCGCGCGGCCGCCGTGGCCGAGGCCTACAACCGCGGCCTGCTCACCCCCGGCCACCGCGAGCAGTAGCTCGGCCTTAGCCAGGAGGCGCCCGGCGCACAGGAAACGCCCCGGCCGGAGAATCTCCGGCCGGGGCGCAATGGCTGTTTGCAGCACAAGAGAGGCCCCGGCCGGAGGAACTCCGGCCGGGGCGCAATGCTGTTTGCAGCACAAGAGAGGCCCCGGCCGGAGGAACTCCGGCCGGGGCCTCGACCCTTTTTGTGCGCTGCTAGTCGCGGCGTGACCTAGCAGCCGTCGTACTGGGCCCACGGCGAGGTGCCGTCCTGGGCGTACAGGCGCTGGAACGCCTGGTCCTGCTGCGCGACCGACGCCTGCCCGGCCGTGCCCGAGTAACCCAGGCTCTGCCAGGTGCTGGGCAGGATGCCGTACAGGCCATCCGGGTCGGTCGGCGTGTTCGACGACTCGCGCCAGGCCACGCACTGCTGGAACGACGACGGCGCGGAGCCGGTGCCGCTGCTGGTGCTGGCCGGGGTGCTGCTCGACTGCGAGCCGCTGGCCGACGCGGAACTGGCCTGCGAGTCGCTGGCCTGCGCCGTGCTGCCCTGCGTCGTGCTGCCCTGCGACGTGCTGCTCTTCGTGCTGCCGCCGGACTGCGCCCGCAGCGGTGCCAGCGAGGCGTTACCGCCCCACACGTGCACGAGCTCACCTACGGTGATGACGTTCGGGTTGGTGATCTGCGGGTTGTCCGCCTCCACCCGCGCGAGTGATTGCCCGGACTGTGCGGCGATGCCACTGAGTGTCTCACCAGCCTGCACAGTGTGGGTGCTGGCCATCGCCGGTCCTGCTGCCAGGACCGTTATGGCGGTGCCCGTACCCACTGCGGTAATTATCCGCGTTCGTACCCTCATCATCCTCCTTGTCGGGGTTGCTTTGCCGCAGCGCCCAAACATACGTAGCGGTCCCGGGCGATGCAAATCGGCTCTGACGAGCTGATTGCACCGTGCATGATCTGCTAGGGCTTTGCGGCGCCCGCGCCCGATAGTTCGCAGCGGCGCGAATCGCCGCTGGTCAGGCGGTTGTGGCCGCTAGCTGCTCGCGCAGCTGGGCGGCCCGCGGGTCGCCCAGCCGGTCCAGGATCGGCAGCGCGGTCAGCCGGACCTGGCGGGCCTCGCCGGGCCGGTCCAGGCCGGCCAGGGCCTGGCCCAGGCTGACCAGCACGTGGGCCTGATCCTGGTGATCGATCTCGGTGTCATCCAGGGCGGCCAGCGCCTGCCGGTAGTGCGCGACCGCCTCGTCGAGCCGCCCGAGATCGAGGTAGACGTCGCCCAGCGTGCTCTCGGTCAGGCCCAGCCCGTGCCGCTCGCCGGTCTCCCTGGTGATCGTCAGCGCCCGCTCCAGGTAGTCCAGCGCCTCGTCGTGCCGCTTCAGGCCCAGCAGCGCCTCGCCGGCGTTGCCCAGCGTCAGTCCCTCGAACAGCCGGGCGCCGAGCGAGACGAAGATGTCCAGGGCCGGCCGCAGGTAGTCCAGGGCCTCGGCGTACCGGCCCGCCTCGGACATCCCGACGCCCAGGTTGTTCAGCACCGCGGCCTCGCCGGTCCGGTCGCCGGTCCGCCGCCGGATGGCCAGCGCCTCCTCCAGGCAGTCGCGGCCCGCCTCGATGCGGCCGGTCAGCATCCAGGTGCCGCCCAGGCAGGCCAGCAGCCAGCTCAGCACGGCGTCGTCGCCCAGGTGCCGGGCACAGCGCAGGCCGAGCTCGCAGACCTCGATCCACTCCTGCGGGTACGGCGCGCGCTGGAAGAAGTCCCACATGGCCGGGGCGATCTGGGCGGCGATGTCGGGCCGGCCCTCCCGCTCGGCCTGGCGGGCGGCGGCCAGCAGGGCGGGCAGCTCGGTCTCGTACCAGCCCAGGGCCGCCGCCGGGTCGGTCAGGGCCAGCGGCTCGGTGGCCGGCTGGGGCAGCAGCGCGGCCGGGAACCGGCGGGCGGGCTCCAGCACCCAGGTGGCCAGCACGGCCTGGTCGCCGTACCAGCGCAGCAGGCGGCCGACCGCGGCCCGCCGCTCCGCCTCCGGCTCGTCCCGCTCCGCGACCTCGGCCGCGTAGCGGCGCAGCAGGTCGTGCTGCCGGAACCGGTCCGGGGCCGGGGACCCGGCCAGGTGGGCGTCGGTGAGGATCTCCAGCGCCGCGGCGGTCTCGGCGGCGGGCAGGCCGGCCAGCGCGGCGATGGCGGGCAGCGGCAGCTCGGCGGCGTCGGCCAGCCCGAGCCGCCGGAACACCCGGGCCGCGTCGGCGGGCAGGGCCTCGTAGCTGACCCCGAAGCTGGCCCGGACGCCCAGGTCGCCGCTGGCCAGCTCGGCCAGCCGGAGCCGCGCGTCGGCCAGCCGCGCGCCGAGGTGGCCGACGCTCCAGCCCGGCCGGGAGCGCAGCCGGCTCCCGGCGATGCGCACCGCCAGCGGCAGGCCGCCGCAGCAGTCCAGCACCCGGTCCACGGCCGGCCGGCTCGGCCGCGGCCCTGGCCGGGCCGACGATCGCGGTGAACAGCGCCCGCGCCTCGGCCGGCGCGAGCACGTCCAGGTCCAGCAGCAGCGCGCCGGCCAGGCCGGGCGTTCCGAGCTGGCTGCTGCGCGAGGTGACGATGACCCCGCTGCCCGCGGCGCCCGGCAGCAGCGGCCGGACCTGGGCCGCGTCGCGGGCGTCGTCGAGCACGACCAGCATCCGCCGGCCGGCCATCTCGGTGCGGTAGCGCGCCGCCCGCTCGGCGTCGTCGGCCGGGATGGCCGCGTCGGGCACGCCCAGGGCGCGCAGGAACCGGGCCAGTACCTCGCCGGGCCCGAGCGCTCGGCCGGCGCCTTGCAGGCTGACGTAGAGCTGGCCGTCGGGGAACCGGTCGCGCAGCCGGTGGGCCACGTGGATGGCCAGCGCCGTCTTGCCGATGCCGCCCATGCCCGAGATGGCCGAGATGACCACCGCGCCGGGCCGGCTGGTGTCGGGCTCGGCGGCCAGGGCGTCGCAGAGCATCCGGACCTGCGGCTCGCGCCCGGTGAAGTCGAGCGTGTCCGGGGGGAGCTGGGCGGGCGGATCCGGGACCTCGGCGAGCGGCCCGTGGCCGGCCCCGTCGCCCGCGACGGGCGCTTCCGGGCCGGCGCTCAGCTCCGGGTCGCCGGCCAGCATGCGCTCGTGCAGCCGGGCCAGCTCGGGCCCCGGCTCGATGCCCAGCTCGGCCCGCAGGATCTCGCGGGCGTGCCGGAACGCGGCCAGCGCCTCGGCCTGCCGGCCGCAGCGGTACAGGGCCAGCATGAGCTGGCCGCCGAACCGCTCGCGGTGCGGATGGGCGCTGGTCAGCTGGCCCAGCTCGGCGACCAGGCCGGCGTGCCGGCCCAGCCGCAGGTCGGCGTCGATGCGCGCCTCGAGGGCGGTCAGCCGCAGCTCGGTCAGCCGCGGCAGCTCGTCGCGGGCCAGCGCGGGCGCGGGCACGTCGGCCAGCGGCTCGCCCCGCCACAGCGCCAGCGCCTCGGCCAGCAGGCGCGCCGTCGCGGCCCAGTCGCCCCGCTCGGCCGCCGTCCTGGCCTCGTCGCACAGGCCGCTGAAGCGGTCGGTGTCCAGCTCAGCGCCGGCCACCGTGAGCTGGTAGCCCGGCCCGCGGGTGACCAGGCGCCGGCTGTCCTCCGGGCCCAGCCTCTGGCGGATCAGCTTGACGTAGCCCTGAATCGTGTTCCGCGCGCCCGGCGGGGGCTCGCCGTCCCACAGCACCGCGGCCAGCGCGTCCACGGTGACGATCTGGCTGGCCCGCAGCAGCAGCACGGCCAGCACCGTCCGCTGGCGGGCCGGGAACGTCAGCTCGCCGCCGCTCGCCGCCACGCGCAGAGGGCCGAGGAGTCCGAACTCCATGCGAGTCCTGTCTGGAACCGATGTCAGGTTCATACCGTAATGCCGTGGCCGGTGCGGCCGGCGGCGGATGCCGGTGAGCGGCTAGCCTTTCTCCTGGCTGGCGGTCACGCGACCGCGCGGCCAGGGACACGGCCCAGGGAAGGTGCCCAGTGACCTACGCCGGGACCGAGGAGGACCTGCGCTCGGTGGAGGCCGCGCTGGCCAGGAGCCGGCGTTACGCCGCCGTCGCACCGGTCACCGTGCGCCGGCTCGCGGCCAGGGCGCTGCTGTCGGCCCAGGGCAACGTCCCCGAGGCCATCAAGCGCACCAAGCGCGGCCTGCACGAGATCTACGGCGCCTACCTGCCCGGCACCCCGCCGCACTACGAGCGGATGCTGAGCGAGCTGCGCGCCGCCCGGGCCAGCGGCGATGAGCAGGCCGTCCGGGACGCGCTCAGCTCGGCCCTGGCCGTGCACGCCTCGACCAGGGAGCGGCTGCCCCACCTGGCCGCGTTCTACCAGCAGATCTTCAGCCGGATCGACGCCCCGGCCACCATCCGCGACCTGGCCTGCGGGTTCAACCCGCTGGCCCGGCCCTGGATGGGGCTGGCCGGGCCGGTCACCTACCTGGCCTCCGACATCGACACCCGGCTGGCGGGCTTCATCGGGCAGGCGCTGACCGCGCTGGGCACGGCCCACCAGGTGGAGGTGGCCGACCTGATCGACCAGCGGGTCACCGACCCCGCCGACCTGACCCTGCTGATGAAGACCGTGCCGTGCCTGGAGCGGCAGCAGCCCGGCGCGGGCTGGGACCTCATCGAGGCGGTGAACTCGCCGGCCGTCGTGGTCACGTTCCCGACCAAGTCGCTGGGGCACCGGCCCAAGGGCATGTTCCAGACCTACTCGGCCGCGTTCGAGGCCCAGCTAGCCCAGCGGGCCTGGCAGGCCGAGCGCCTGGAGATCCCCGGCGAGCTCATCTACCTGGTCCGCAAGCCCGGTCACGGCGGGAAGCAGTAGGAGTCGCTGGAGGCGTCGCCGCCCTGCAGCCGGACCTGGTGCGCGCGGCGGCCGCGGAAGGCCTCGCCCTCCAGGAAGAACCGCTCGTCGACCGACATGCCGCCGTCGGCGCCGACGTCCAGCTTGGCCATCCAGGCCCCCACGCCGTCGGGGTAGAACTGGTCATCCCAGGACCCGTACAGCGAGTTGGTGAAGTACACCCGCTTGCTGTCCCGGCTGACCTCGACCATCTGCGGGCCGCCGCTGAGCGGCTGGTCCGGCCGGGCCGGGTGCGGCCGCCGGCCGACGATGCCGCCCACGCGGACCGAGCCGGTCTCCACCGGGTGGAACGGGTCGCTCACGTCGTACTGCTTCAGCTCGCCGGTGCCCCAGCAGGAGACGTACAGCTTCTGGTCGTCGACCGCCAGGGCCAGGTCGGTGATCAGCGGCGGGACCGCCCCGAATGGCTGGAGCGCGGGCGGCAGGTCGGCGGCGTCGGCCGGCTCGGCCGGGATGGAGATGACCTTCTGGGCCGCCCACTTCCCGTCGTCGCCCTGGTGCCACAGCCAGATCGAGGCCGACAGGTCCTCGACGCTGACCACCACGCCGACGAAGCCGTACAACTTGGTCGGGTCGTGGGCCGGGCGCAGCTCCAGCGCCATCTGGTGCTCGTCGCCCAGGTCCACCGTCTGGATGTTCTTCCGGGTCTTCATGTCCCAGAAGTGCAGCCGGTGACCGTACTTGCGGCCCAGCAGCAGGTCCGGCACGATCCCGTTCTCGATCATCGACGGGGTGCCCCACTCGGAAGTGATGGCCACGTCGTCGTTGATGTGCCACCACACGTCGTAGGCCAGGTACTGGTCGCCGCGGTCGGCCTCCCACTGCCCGGTGACCTCGAACGTGTTGTTGTCCAGCAGCGCGACCCCGCCGGGGCCCTCCTCGGAGCCGCCGCCCAGGCAGGACACGAACAGCCCGCCCGGGCCGCAGTGCACGGTGTGCGGCCGGGAGTAGTTGGCCCGCTTGCTGAGTTCCTCGGGGCCGAGCACCTTGGTGATCTGCGGCTGGGCCGGATCGGGCTGGGTGTCCAGCACGTACAGGCGCGACGAGCGCAGGCCCGGCACGATCAGGTACCGGCGGTCGCCGTGGTCGTGGCCGCCGCCGGGGCACAGCGCGCTCGAGCAGGCGTTCCAGCCGAAGTGGTGCAGCTCGTCGCCCAGGTTGGGCAGCTCGGTGAAGCCGACCACCGAGCTGTAGCTGGGCGAGGCCGGGTCCACGTCCACGACGGCGATCGCGTCCGGCTTGTCGGCCGGGCGGGCGAACGTGGCCACGTAGGCCAGCCGCTCGGGCGGGGCCGCGGCCGCGTCGCGCGGCGACCGGTAGAAGGTCGGGTCGTGGTGTCCCTCGTGCTGGTGCTCGTGCTCTTGTGTCATGGCACGCCCTCTGCTCGGGTCTTAAGCGTATAAAACCGACTGGAAAACTCGGTATTTCACCTGTACCTCAGCCCAGGCCTACCGGAATCCTCCGTGATCTCCTCCGCCAGTGTCAACGACGGGCCCGAGTTGGCCTCTGACCGGGGGTTGTCCTGAATCACACGCGGCTTCGGGCCCGAGTTACCCCTGCGGGGCGTTATCTCTTCGTAGCATGGCGTGAGACGGCCTGCCCCCGCAGGCTCCCCCGCCCAGGCGCCGCTCGGCGGCGCGCCCCCGATCACCGGGCCCGGCCCTGCCCCGGCCCGCGAAAGGTACGTCCCTTGCGGCTTCCATCGCTGTGGCTTCGATTCGCTGGCATTGGCGCGACCGGGATCGCCGTCATCGCCTGCGCGACCAGCGCGAGCGCCGTCGGCGTGCCCCAGCCCCGGCCACTGCTCAAGGGCACGCACGCCGCGCGCCCGGCCGGTCCCCGCGGTGCAGCCCGGCCCGCCAGCCACAGGCAGCCCCAGCAGGCCCGCCTGACGCGCGGCCCAGCGGGCCGGCCAGCGGGTCATCTACAGCTACGCCGGGCTGACTCCGCCGGGACGGCTGCTGTGGCTGATCCGGCACGGCGAGGCGGCCGGGGTCATCTTCTTCGGCGCCAACATCTCCAGCGAGCCGCAGATCACCGGGGTCATCCGGCAGCTCGAGGCGGCCGACACCGCCAGCACCAACCCGGTGCACTCGCCGCTGCTGCTGATGACCGACCAGGAGGGCGGCCTGGTCAAGCGGCTGCCCGGCCGCCCGTTCCTGTCGGAGAAGCAGATCGGCCAGGCCAGGAACCCCGGCGCCGCCGCGACGACCGCGGGCCAGGGCGCCGCGGCCAACCTGCTCGGCGTGGGCATGAACGTCAACCTGGCCCCGGTGCTGGACGTGTACCGCCAGGCCGGCGACTTCGACGACCAGTTCCAGCGCTCGTACAGCAAGAACCCGCGGGTGGTGTCCCGGCTGGGCGCCAACTTCATCCGGGCCCAGCAGAAGGGCCGGGTGGCGGCCACGGCCAAGCACTTCCCCGGCCTGGGCGCGGCGGCCAAGAACCAGGACACCGACGCGGTGCCGGTCACGCTCAACGTCTCGCTGGCCAGCCTGCACAACACCGACGAGTTCCCCTACAAGGCGGCCATCGCGGCCGGGGTCAAGCTGGTCATGGTGTCGTGGGCGGTCTACCCGGCGCTGGACCGGTCCCGCCCGGCGGGCCTGTCCTCGCACATCATCCAGGGCCAGCTCCGCACCCGGCTCGGCTTCAAGGGCGTGACGATCACCGACGCCATCGAGGCCGGGGCGCTGCGGGCCTACGGCTCGATCAGCAACCGGTCCCAGCTCGCGGCCGGGGCCGGCATGGACCTGATCCTGTGCGCGGCCCAGAACGTGGCCGAGGGCGTGAGCTGCCGCAACGGCCTGCAGGCCGGCTACGCCAGCGGGAAGCTGAACCACGCCGCCTACCAGGCCGCGCTCACCCGGGTGCTGAACCTGCGGGCCGGCCTGCCCAAGTAGGGCCAGCGCCCCGGGCGGCGGCGCCCGGACCGCCGCGCCCGGGCTACAGCGTGCGCGGCAGCCCGAACGGCCGCAGCACGCCGTTGTCCAGGAACCGGGTGATGGCGCAGATCTGCTCGCCCTCCAGGGTCAGCACGATCAGCCCGTGCGCGCGGAACACCGGCGTTGCCCTGTTCTGGGCGGCGCTGTCTGGGTGGCACTGTCCTGGGTGGCGCTGTTCTGGGTGGCACTGTTTTGGGTAGCGCTGTTTTGGATGGCGCCGTCCTGGCAGTAGCAGGCGAAGGCGGGCTGGCCGTTGGCCCGGGTCGGGATGAGCCGCTGCCGGCGATCGCCGCGCCAGCGGGCGCAGTCGCGCAGGAAGCCGCCGATCGCCGCCCGGCCCTGGTACGTCAGCGGCACCGGCGGCATGGCGTACCAGGCGTCCTCGGTCAGCAGCGCCACCACCGCGTCGATGTCGTCGGCCGCGTAAGCGGCCGCGAACCGCCCGGCCAGCTCGCGCTCGCGGGCCGGGCGGGGCGCAGTGGCCCCGTCCCGGCCGGGCCGCGGCAGCCGGGCGGCCATGGTGGCCCTGGACCGCTGGAGCGCGCTGTTCACCGCGGCCTCGCTGCTGTCCAGCATGCTGGCCACCTCGGCGGCCCGGAAGCCGAGCACGTCCCGCAGCAGCAGCACGGCCCGCGGCCAGGGCGGCAGGCACTGGAGGGCGGCCACGAAGGCCAGCGCCATCGTCTCGTCCGGCGTCCCGCCAAGCAGCGCGTCCGGATAGGGCTCCACCCAGACCGGCCCGCCAGGCTGCGTCATCTCGGCCTGATGTCCTTTCGCGGTTGTCCAGCTCGTCTCTTAAGAAAGGACACCCGCGATACCGGAAAGTAATCGGAGGACTCATGGCCACGACGAACCGGGCCACGACGAACCGGGCCGCCACCAGCCGGCTGCGCCCGGAGCAGGGCTGGGCGCTGGGCCTGGCGTCGGCGGCGTCGTTCATGGTCGTGCTCGACCTGCTGGTCGTGGCGACCGCGCTGAGCACGATCCGCCGCGACCTGGGCGCCTCGCTGGCCCAGCTGGAATGGACGATCAACGCCTACACCCTGAGCTTCGCGGTGCTGCTGCTGACCGCGGCGGCGCTGGGGGACCGGTTCGGCAGGCGGCGGCTGTTCGCGGCCGGGCTGGGCCTGTTCGCGGCGGCCTCGGCCGCCTGCGCGCTGGCGCCTGGCATCGGCTGGCTGATCGCGGCCCGCGCCGTGCAGGGCGCCGGGGCGGCGATGATCATGCCGCTGGGCCTGGCCCTGCTGAACGCGGCGTTCCCGCCCCAGCGGCGCGGCTGGGCGATGGGCATCTTCGGCGGCGTGACCGGGCTGGCCGCGACCGTGGGCCCGGTGGTGGGCGGCGCGGTGACCCAGGGCATCTCCTGGCCGTGGATCTTCTGGCTGAACGTCCCGGTGGGCCTGCTGGCCATCCCGGTCGCGGCGGTCAAGCTCAAGGAGAGCTACGGGCCGCGGTCCGCGCTGGACCTGCCCGGCCTGGCCCTGGGCACCGCCGCCGCGCTGGGCCTGGTCTGGGGGCTGGTCCGGGGCAACTCGGTGGGCTGGGCCAGCCCGCAGGTGGCCGGGCCGCTGGCCGCCGGGGTGGTGCTCATCGCGCTGTTCGTGGCCCGCGAGCGGCGGGCCGCCGCGCCGCTGCTGCCGCTGCGGCTGTTCGGGTCGCGGGCGTTCTCGGCCGGGAACGCGGCGATCTTCCTGCAGAGCGCGTCGCTGACCGGGGCGATTTTCTTCATGGCCCAGTTCCAGCAGGTCACTCTCGGCCAGGGCCCGCTGGACGCCGGGCTGCGGCTGCTGCCCTGGGGGGTGGCCCCGCTCCTGATCGGCCCGGTGGCCGGGACGCTGGCCGACCGGATCGGCGCGCGGCCGCTGATCGTCACCGGCCTGGCCCTGCAGACCGCCGGGCTGGCCTGGATCGCGGCCCTGGCCCGGCCCGCCGTGTCCTACTGGGCGCTGGTGGTGCCGATGGTCGTGGTCGGGGCGGGCTTCTCGCTGGCCCTGCCCGCCCTGACCAAGTCGGTGGTGGGCTCGGTGGCCACCGGCGACATCGGCAAGGCGTCCGGGGCGTTCAGCACCATGCGCCAGCTCGGCGGGGCGTTCGGCGTGGCCATCCCGGCCGCGGTGTTCGCCGCGGCGGGCAGCTTCCTGTCCGCGGCGGCATTCAGTGACGGGTTCACCGCCGCCATCGCGGTCACCGCCGGGCTGGCCCTGGCCGGCACCGCCGTCAGCGTGGCGCTGCCACCACGGCTAGCGGCCCGCCAGGCCGTCGATGGCGGCCACCTCGGCCTCGGTCAGCATGAAGCCCATCAGGTCGAGGTTGGCGGCGATCCGCTCCGGTCGCTGTGACTTGGGGATGACCGGGATGGCGTGGTCCAGGTGCCAGCGCAGCACCACCTGGGCCGCGCTCACCCCGTGCGCGCGGCCGATATCGGTCAGCACGGGGTGGTCGAGCTGGGTGCCCTTGAGCGGGCTGTAGCCCTCCAGCACCACGCCGCGCTCCCGGTGGCCCTCCAGCAGCCCGGCGTCGTAGCGCGCCGGGCTCCACGAGACCTGGTTCACCGCGGGCGCCTCGCCGGTGGCCTCGATCAGGTCGTCGATCTGGTCCAGGTCGTAGTTGCTGACCCCGATGTCCCGGACCAGGCCCTCGTCCCGGAGCCGCCGCACCTCGTTCCACAGCTGCCGGCTGAGCTGGCGACGGTTGGGCGGCCAGTGGATCAGCCACAGGTCCACGTAGTCGGCGCGCAGCGCGCGCAGCGACCGGCGCAGCACGGCGGGCTCCTTGCCGGCGTCCGAGGGCCGGATCTTGGTCGTGAGGAAGATGTCCTCGCGGGCCAGGTCGCTGCTGCCCAGCGCGCTGCCGATCTCGGCCTCGTTGCCGTACATGACCGCGGTATCGAGGTGCCGGTAGCCGGCCGCCAGGGCGGCCTCCACGGCCGCCTCGGCCTGGTAGCCCTTGAGCTTCCAGGTGCCGAAGCCGATGAGGGGCAGCCGGCCGCCGCCAGGGAGCGGGACCGTGGGTACCTCGGGCGCTTGGCTCATCTGTGCATTGTCTGTCATGGCGCCCGGCTGTGCGCCGGGCGACCGCAGATTTACCCCGCCGCAGCCGGCTCAGCCGGCGGTCGCGCGCCGGGCCAGGCCGTCTACGAAGATGTCGATGAGCAAGTCGAACCGCTCGTCGTTGTCGGCCATGGCGAACTCGCCCGCCAGCTCGGTCAGGTTCGGGAAGTGCTCGCCGGGCAGCTCCTTCAGGTAGCCGGTGACCATGCCGGCCACCTCGGCCTGGGCCGCGGGATCGCTGGGCTCCTCATCCCCGCCGACCCCGGTCTCGTCCAGGGTGAACCCGTTGATGACCTCGATCAGCAGCAGGAAGCCCTGCACGGCCAGCGTGGGCGGCAGGCCGCCCGCGCGCATGATGGCCAGCACGTGCTCGTTCAGCCGCAGCGCGTTCGGGCCCAGCGGGATGCGGCCGATGGATACCCGCACCAGGTAGGGATGGCGCAGGCTGACGGCCCGCTGGGCCCGCGCCACCTCCTTGACCTGCTCCCGCCACCGGGCCGGGTCGGCCTCGGGCACGGTCACCTCGCCGATCAGCTGGTCCATGACCAGGTCGAGCAGGCCGTCCTTGCTGCCCACGTGCCAGTACAGCGAGGCCGCGCCGGTGCCCAGCTCGTCGGCCAGCGCGCGCATGCTCAGCGCGTCGTAGCCGTCCCGGTCCAGCAGCGCGATGGCCGCGGCCACGATCGCCTCGCGGCTGATCGGGTCGCGCCGCCGCCGGGCCGGCCGGTCGGGCAGGCGCTGCCAGGGCGGGGGCGGGATCTCGGGCCGCGCGCGGTCATCGCTCACCTGGAACAGCGTACCGCTATCGAACGACGGTTGACTAGAACAGCGGACCAATGCTAGAACAGTGTTCGACATGGAACGCCGTTCGAGAATCAACCACTGTTAATCAGATCGGTTCTCAGGATTAGACAGGGAGTGCTCATGAACTCGCGCCCGGACCTCGCGGGGGCCCAGCCGGGCCACCGCGGGGTTGGCAACACCCGCCTCGCCCGCCGCGCCACCAGGCGCGGCGGGCGAGGCAGCTGGCTGGCCGCCGCCGTCCTGATCATCGGGGCGCTGATGGACATGATCGACCTGACGATCGTGAACGTGGCGCTGCCCACCATCCGCCGGGACCTGCACGCCAGCGCCACGTCGCTGGAGTGGGTCATCTCCGGCTACATGCTGGCCTTCGCCGCCGCCCTGATCATCGCGGGCAGCCTGGGCGACCGGCTCGGCCGCAAGCGGGTCTTCCTGTTCGGCGTCGGGCTGTTCGGCGTGGCCAGCCTGGCCGCGGGGCTGTCCCAGACGGCGGCCGAGCTGATCGCCTGCCGCGTGATCCAGGGCGCGGCCGCCGCGGCCATGGCGCCGCAGGTGCTGGCCACGTTCCGGACCATCTTCGCGGCTAAGGAGCGGGGCCAGGCCTTCGGCCTGTACGGGGCCATGCTCGGCTTCGCCTCGGCCATCGGCCTGCTGGCCGGCGGCGTGCTCACCGAGGCCAACCTGCTCGGCTGGAGCTGGCGGTCGGTGTTCTTCGTGAACGTGCCGGTGGCGCTGGTGGCGCTGATCGCGGGCATCTGGTTCATCCCCGAGACCCGTGACCCGGCCGTCCGGCGGCCCGACCTGCTCGGCGGCGGGCTGCTGGCCGGCTCGCTGGTGGCGATCGTCTACCCGCTGCTGGAGGGCCGCGAGCTGGGCTGGCCCTGGTGGACCTGGGTGCTGCTGGCCGCGGGCGTGGCCGGGCTGGGCCTGCTGGCCTGGCGCGAGGCCGCCCGGCGCCGGCCGGACATCGCCCCGCTGCTCCAGCCGCGGCTGCTGCGGATCCCGGCGTTCTCGGCCGGGCTGGGCGTCCAGCTCATGTTCTCCGCCGGGATCCAGGGCTTCTTCCTGACCTTCGCGCTGTGGCTCCAGGCCGGCGAGCACTTCTCGCCGCTGCGGGCGGGCGTGACCGCGGTCGCGTTCAGCGTCGGCAGCTTCGTCCTCGCGCCGTTCGCCGTGCCGATGGCCCAGCGCTACGGCCGCCGGGTGCTGGTCATCGGGGCCGCGCTGATGGCGGCCGGGATGGCCGGGGTGCTGCTCGGCTCGGGCCACGTGACCCTGGCGGGCAACCCGTGGCCGGCCGTGCCGGGCCTGGTCGTGGCGGGCGCCGGACTGTCCCTGCTGGTCATCCCGCTGGTCAACGTGGTGCTGGCGGCCGCGCCCGCGTCGGCGGCCGGGGCCGCGTCCGGGCTGTTCAGCACCGCGCAGCAGCTCGGCGGCGCGCTGGGCGTGGCGGTGACCGGGACGGCGTACTTCGGCTACGTGGGCGGCGGCCACTCGTTCGCGGAGGCGTTCCGGCACGCCGGGCCGTACTCGCTGGGCGCGTTCGCCCTGTGCGGCGTGCTGGCCCTGCTGCTGCCCCGCACGGCGGTCGGCGACGAGGTGCTCACCGGCGGCGAGGAGCAGGAGGCGGCCCCGGTCGACGCGGTGGCCGCCGGCCGCTGACGCCCGCCACCCGAGGGGTAAATCCCATCATCACGGAAGTCCGTCAGCGATATTCGCTGACGGACTTCCGTGATGATCGGGCCGGAGTCAGCCGATGCCTTCGGCCTCGGCGCCGATGGTGGTGTCCTCGCCGTGCCCGGTGTGCACGACCGTCTCCGGCGGCAGGGTCAGCAGCGTGCCGCGGATCGAGGCGATGATCGTCGGGTAGTCGGAGTAGGAGCGCCCGGTCGCGCCCGGCCCGCCGTGGAACAGCGTGTCGCCGGAGAACAGGGTGCCCCGCTCGCCCAGCTCGGCCGCGTACAGGCAGACGCTGCCCGGCGAGTGGCCGGGCGTGTGCAGCACCCGCAGCCTGGTGCCCGCGACCTCGATCTCCTGCTCGCCGGCCAGCACGCCGTCCGGCTGCCGGTCGCGGTAGACCAGCTTCCACAGCACGTGGTCGCCGGGGTGCAGCAGCACCGGCGCGGCCGCGTCCCCGGCCACCTGGGCGGCCACGTTGATGTGGTCGTTGTGCCCGTGGGTGGAGATCACCGCGGCCAGCCGCCGGTCGCCCACCGCGGTCAGGATCGCCCCCGCGTCGTGCGCGGCGTCGATGACCACCACCTCGTGGTCGTCGCCGACCAGCCACACGTTGTTGTCGACCGCGAAGTCCTGGCCGTCCAGCGAGAACGTGCCCGAGGTGACGACCTTCTCGACGCGGGCTGTCACGGTAGGGTCACCACGCTGCGCAGCACCTCGCCCCGGCCCATCTTGGCGAACGCCTCCTCGACGTCGTCCAGGCCGATGGTCTCGGACACGAACTTGTCCAGCGGCAGCCGCCCCTGCAGGTGCAGGTCGACCAGCATCGGGAAGTCGCGGTCCGGCAGGCAGTCGCCGTACCAGGAGGACTTGAGCGAGCCGCCCCGGCCGAACACGTCCAGCAGCGGCAGCTCCAGCTGCATCTCCGGGGTCGGGACGCCGACCAGCACCACCGTGCCGGCCAGGTCGCGGGCGTAGAAGGCCTGCTTGTAGGTCTCGGGCCGGCCGATGGCCTCGATCACCACGTCGGCCCCGTTGCCCTCGGTCAGCTCGCGGATCGCCTCCACCGGGTCGGCCTGGCGGGAGTTCACCGCGTGGGTGGCGCCGAACTCGCGGGCCCAGTCCAGCTTCCGGTCGTCCACGTCGACCGCGATGATCGTCCGGGCGCCGGCCAGCCGGGCGCCGAGGACCGCGCCGTCGCCCACGCCGCCGCAGCCGATGACCGCCACCGAGTCGCCGCGGGTCACCCCGCCGGTGTTGATGGCCGCGCCGATGCCGGCCATCACGCCGCAGCCGAGCAGCCCGGCCACCTCGGGCTTGACCTCCGGGTTGACCTTGGTGCACTGGCCGGCCGCGACCAGCGTCTTCTCCGCGAACGCGCCGATGCCCAGCGCGGGCGACAGCTCGGTGCCGTCGGTCAGCGTCATCTTCTGCGTCGCGTTGTGGGTGGCGAAGCAGTACCAGGGGCGGCCGCGCCTGCAGGCCCGGCACTGGCCGCACACCGCGCGCCAGTTCAGGATCACGAAGTCGCCGGGGTCCAGCCCGGTCACGCCGTCGCCGACCGCCTCGACCACGCCCGCCGCCTCGTGGCCCAGCAGGTAGGGGTAGTCGTTGCCGATGCCGCCCTCGCGGTAGTGCAGGTCGGTATGGCACACGCCGCAGGCCTGCACCCGGACCAGGGCCTCGCCCGGACCCGGATCGGGGACCACGATCGTCGTGACCGTGACGTCCGCCCCCTTGGCCGCGGCGATCACGCCCCGTACCTCATGTGCCATCGGAAAGTCCCCTCTCAGCCGGTCAGCTCCGGGCCGCGCCCGGCGCGGCTGTGGGGCGATGATACGCCGCGGGCTGGTCAGGCCGCCGGCTGCGCTGCGGCTGGCAGCCGGCGGGCCAGCAGCTGGTGGCGGCGCCGGGTCAGCATGGTGATGTCCACCGCGGCCGGGGCCAGCGGGGCCAGCGCCACGGCCAGCTCGCGGGGGGTCACGTCGCAGATCCGGACCCGGTAGTGCGGCGCGCGGCTGCGCGGCTCGGTCAGCCGGGGCGCGCCCCGGCCCAGGCCCACCGGCATGATCAGCATGCCCAGCATCAGCAGCGCCTGACGCGGCACGCTGCGGTGCGGCATGATCCGCGCGTTAGGTCCGAGGGTGATCTCCAGGAGCAGGCCGTAGTGCCGCGGGATGATGCTGATCCTCTGGATGTCGGCCCACCACAGGTAGGCCTGGCGCCGCCTGGGCCGCTTGCGGTCGGACCGCACGCCGAGCCGGATGCCGTTGCTGCCGGCCCGGAAGGCCACGTGCCGCACGGTGGCCAGCACCGACAGCATGACCAGCGCGGCGAAGGCCAGGCCGGCCAGGGCCTGACCGCAGTACCACCACTCGATCGGGCCCAGGACCCGGATCCAGGCGTAGCGCAGGACGGCCACGATGACCACGAGCCAGACCGGGATCAGCCACAGATAGCCGCGCGGCAATTTGCTCGAAGGCCCGCGGACCAGGGCAGTGAACGTCTCATCCACGGTAGCCTCCCCGTTTGGTCCCTACCGAGATGGTCAGCTATGGCAGGCCCCTAGGGCAAGAGGGATAGGCCTACCAGCGTTCGGATCATCCTGAGCGCGCCCTTTGCGCCGCCGCCGAGACGGTCCGCGACAGTGAGTCCTCGGGGCCGGGTCCTTCAGGACTCGGGGCGCCAGGGGAGGCGGATCGGGCTGGCCGGCGGGCCGTCGGTGAGCAGGGTGCGCATCAGCCCGGCCAGGCCGATCGGGAAGACCAGGTCCCGGGTGGCGGCCAGCTCGCCGGCGGTCCACCAGCGGTGGCCCAGGATCAGCGACCGCTCCAGCTCCTCCTGGCCCGCCGTGTGCACCGTGGTGTCGGCGACGCGCAGCCAGAAGAACGAGTCGTGCGCGTCGAACACCTTCCCATTCGCCGACCATTGTCCTTCGCTGTAGGCCACCACCGGGCCCAGCTCGTCCGGGCCGACGCTGATCCCGGTCTCCTCCCGCAGCTCGCGCGCCGCCGCCACGGCCACCGTCTCGCCCCGATGGACCCCGCCGCCGGGCGTGATCCAGCTGACGCCCTCCGTGGCCCGGAACTGGAACAGCAGCAGCGTGTGAGCGGGCCCGACCACCAGCACGCGCGCCGTTGGCCGGGCCCTGCGGTGAGCGTTCATACCGGCAGGCTAACCCGCCATTACCGGCCGTTTCCTCGCCATTTAGCTGGGCCTGAATCTAGCTGGGCCTAATAGGAACGGCCGAAGTAGACCCGCTTGCCGTAGGCCGACGGCCGCCCGCAGCGCACGCACGGCCCCGATTCCGGCTCGCCGTCCAGCGGGATGCAGCGCGCCGTGGCCGTGGTCTCGGCCTTGATCTCGTCCTCGCAGGCCTGGTCGCCGCAGTGCAGCGCCAGCGCCCAGCCCACCGCCACCGCGGCCGTGAAGTCGGCCCAGGTGTCGGTCCGGACCGTCCGCTCATCCCGGAAGTCGGTGGCCCGCCGCAGCAGCATCTCCTGAACGGCGGCCAGCTCGAACGACAGCCGGGCCACCACCGAGTCCAGCGACACCGGCTCCTTCGCGGTCCGTTCGCCGCTGTCACCCGGCCGGTCATAGTTCAGCCGCCGGGCCATCAGCACCGTGCCCGCCGCCAGGTCGCGCGGGCCCAGCTCCAGCCGGATCGGGACCCCGCGCAGCTCCCAGTCGTTGAACTTGAACCCCGGCGACAGGTGCGTCCGGTCGTCCACGTGCACCCGGATGTCCTTGCGGCGCAGCCGGCCCGCCAGGTCCTGGGCGGCCGCCAGCACCGCGGCCTCCTGCTCGCCGCGGCCGATGGGCACGATCACTATCTGGTAGGGGGCCAGGTTCGGCGGCATGATCAGGCCCGTGTCGTCGCCGTGGGTCATGATCACGCCGCCGATCATCCGGCTGCTCATGCCCCACGACGTGGTGTGGCAGAGCGTCACCTCGTCGTTCTGGGCCGTGTACTGGATGTCGAAGGCCCTGGCGAAGTTGGTCCCCATGAAGTGCGAGGTGCCCGCCTGGAGCGCCCGGCCGTCGCGCATCATGGCCTCGATCGTGAACGTCCGCTCCGCGCCCGCGAACCGCTCGCCCGGCGTCTTCTCCCCGGCGATCACCGGCATCGCCGCCGTGTCGACCGCCAGCGCCCGGTAGAAGTCCAGGGCCAGCATCGTCTCGTTCATCGCCTCTTCGGCGTTCGCGTGCGCGGTGTGGCCTTCCTGCCACAGGAACTCGGTCGTGCGCAGCAGCATCCGCGGGCGCAGCTCCCAGCGCACCACGTTGGCCCACTGATTAAGGAGCATCGGCAGGTCGCGGTAGGAGCCGATCCAGCGGGACATGAGCTCGCCCACGATCGTCTCCGAGCTGGGCCGGATGATCAGCGGCTCGTCCAGGTCCTTGCCGCCCGCGTGGGTGACCACGGCCAGCTCCGGCGCGAAGCCCTCGATGTGCTCCGCCTCCCGCTTCATGTAGCTCTCCGGGATGAGCAGCGGGAAGTAGGCGTTGACGTGGCCGGTCTCCTTGATCCGGCGGTCCAGGTCGGACTGGAGCAGCTCCCACAGCCGGTAGCCATACGGTCGGATGACCATCGTGCCGCGCACCGGGCCCCGGTCGACCAGCTCGGCCTTGAAGACCAGCTCGTTGTACCAGGCCGAGAAATCCTCGCTCTGGGGCGTTACCCCGTGCTGTGACGCACCGGAGCTTGCTGCCCTGCGGTGTGATGTATCGCCCTCGTCGCGTGCCATGGCGGTCAGGCTAGCGGCGGGGCGTCGGCTCGCCGAGCGGTTTTTGCGCTTAGGTGCGAGCCGCCGAGCGGGCGTTGAACAGCCAGAAAGGCCGATGAGGTGGCAGGGGTCCTCGGCGGTAACGCATGATTGAGTGACTTTGCTCGGGCGCCAGCGCCGTGTCAGCCACAGGAGCTACTCATTTCATGAGCACCGGACCGCCTCGGGATCAGGAGGAACTCGCCTGGCGCGAGACTCGTGATGCCGGCGGCGCCGGGGGCCAGAGCGACGACGAAGACCTGGACTGGATCCGGTATCTGACCGGGGGCGGGTCGGGCTCGGGCAGCGACTTGTCTTCGGATGAGGCGCCGCGACGGTCGGTGCGGGCCCGGTTCGCGCGTAAGTCCTCTGGAGACCCGGGGTCGGACGGACCGGAGGCTGATGCCAAGGGTCCGGCCGCTGCCAAGGGTCCGGCTGCGGAGCCATCGGGACGCGGGCGAGCTCGGGGGCGGTCAGCCGGTCCCGAGCCGGAGGCCGCGGCACCGCAGCGCGAGGACCGCGGGCGTGGCCATCAGCGCCGGGGCGAGCGGCACCGGGCGGATGCCGAGCCCGCTCAGCCGGATTCGGGCGGGGCGTACGACGCTGGCTGGCCGGATCCGCGCGGCGGCGGGGCGCAGCGCAGCGGATGGGGCGCCGACCCGCGTGACGTTGTTCCGCGTCCGGATCTTGCGCCTCGGGGTGAGCCGCGTCAGGCGGGTGGCTGGGGTCAGGGCGACCCGCGCGCGGCTGGCCCACCTCAGGCTGGCCGGCCTCAGGCTGGCCCTCCTCAGGCTGGTGACCGGGGTCGCTCCGGGCCGCCTCGCCCAGGGCGCCTCGCTGCGGGCAACAGGGTGCGGGCGGCCGAGGCGGTCCGCGGGCGGACGCCGAGTTCGCGCCGGGCGGGCTGCCCGGGTTCAGGCCGGACCTGAGTTCGGGGCCGGCGGGGGATGACCCACGCGATCTTGCTGATCCCCGCGATGTGGCTCGCGGTCGGCGCGGGGCGGAGCCTGGTGACCAGGGTCGCCCGGCGGCACCCTACGGCGCGGGGCCGGACGGCCGTGGGCCCGCTGCTGAGCCTGGGTCGGCTGCTGGGCCTGGGCGGCCTGTTGAGGCTGGGCGGGGTCGCGGTGCCGACGGGCCGGGCCGGACCAGGCATTCGCGGCGCGGTCGGCCTGACCGCGATGAGCAGGCTTACGGACCAGCGGGCCTGGAGCCAGATGAGCCCCGGCGCGGTCATGGTGGCGACGGGCCGGGCGGGACTGGGCAGTTCGAGCGTGGTCGGCCCGAGGCTGACGGGCGGGCGTACGGCCAAGGGCCGGATGGGCCGGCGTACGGCCAAGGGCCGGATGGGCGGGCGTACGGTCCGGGGCCGGATGGGCGGGGGTCGGCCGGGACCCGGTGGGGTCCTGGCGCCGATCAGGCGGGCCAGACCGGGCAGTTCCAGCGCGGTCGGCCTGACCCCGACGAGTTGGCCTACGGACCAGCCGACCTCGGGCCAGATGGGCCCCGTCGCGGTCATGGTGCCGGTGAGCCGGGCGGGACTGGGCAGTTCCAGCGTGGGCGGCCCGAGGCTGACGGGCGGGCATATGGCCCGGGGCCGGATGGCCGGGGGCCGGCCGGGACCCGGTGGGGTCCTGGCGCCGATCAGGCGGGCCAGACCGGGCAGTTCCAGCGCGGTCGGCCTGACCCCGACGAGCTGGCCTACGGACCAGCCGACCCCGGGCCAGACGGGCCCCGGCGCGGTCACGGCGCGGATGAGCCGCGCGGGGCGGGACGGTTCCGCCGCGGTCGGCCCGATGCTGACGAACTGGCCTACGGACCGCCGGACCTGGGGTCGGATGACCTCCGGCGCGGTCACGGCGCGGATGAGCCGCGCGGGGCCGGGCGGTTCCGGCGCGGTCGGCCCGATGCTGATGAGCAGGCCTACGGACCGCCGGACCTGGGGTCGGATGAGCCGCGCGGGGCCGGGCGGTTCCGGCGCGGTCGGCCCGATGCTGATGAGCAGGCGTATGGCCCGCGGCCGGATGGCCGGGGGCAGACCGAGCCACGTCGCGGTCACGGTGCGGATGAGCCGGGCGGGGCTGGACGCGGCCGGCGTGGTCGGCCGGACGCCGATGAGCAGGCGTACGGCCCAGAGCCCAGTGGCCGTGGGCCGGCCGAGCCGAGGTCGGCTCGCGGCAGCGATCCGGCTGATCAGACCAGGCATTTCCGGCCCAGGCGACCGGAGACCGCCGACCAGGCGTTCGGCGGCGGGCCTGCCGGGCCTAGGGGCCCTGGCGGCCCTGGCGGCCTGGACCAGGAACCCGGCACCGAGGTCTGGTTCAGCCCGGACGGCGGGGTCGATGAGTCCGCCTCCGGCCGCGGAAAGGACCGGCCCCAGGCCGGGCCGCTGGCGGCTCCCGCGAAGGGCTCACGGCTCGGCGGCCGCTCCAAGCGGCGAGGCAAGTCTGACGACACCGGCAACGCGCCTGACCGGCCGACGGTCGGCCCAGCCGCCGAGGCCGCCCGGCCGACGGCTGGCCCAGCCGTCGAGGTCGGGCAGTCGCTGGCCGGAAAGCCCGCCAAGCCCTCTCGTCGCGACAAGAAGCTGGCCAAGCAGCAGGCGCGCGCCCAGGGCGACACCCCGCCGCCGACGGCCGACGGCCACTCGGCCTGGGACCAGGCCGCCGCCAGCCGGATGCCCGATGCTGGCCGCGGATCCGGCCCGCGCCGCAGTCCTGGCCCGCCCAATGGCTTTGGCTCGTCCCCGGGCCCCGGCTCACCCGTGAGTCCCAGTTCGCACCTAGGCCCCGGCTCACCCATGGGTCCCAGTTCGCACCTAGGCCCCGGCTCGCCCATGGGTCCCAGTTCGCCCCTAGGCCCCGGCTCGCCTGTGCGAACGCCAGCGGCGACCGGCCCGATCCCGAACGGCGGCCCGGGCCCCGCTCCCGTTCCGGCGGGCGCGGTTCCGTGGCCGTCGGCTGCCGCCGACCAGCGCCCACCCAATGGGCTCGGCTCGGTGGCGGCGATGACCGAGGCAATGCACCCTGTTGAGGGAAATCCGCCCTGGGCCCTGGCTACTGGCGCGGCCCCGCCTGCGGACGTGCAGGGGCGCCCCGCTCAGCCCGCCCGGGACACCCGAGCCGACCGTGCCGCAGCGGCCGCAGCCGCCGCCGTGGCCGCCAAGTCGGCGGCCGGGACCCGCCAGGAGAAGTCCGCCCGCCGGGCTGGCCGCCGCAAGCGACGCGGCCGCCTGTACGTCGCGGTCGCAGTGGTGGCCGTGGCCGCCGCCGGAGGCGCCGCCTACGAGATGCTGGCCAGCCGGTCCGGGGCCGGGCCCGCGCACACGATCACGACGCCCGACCGCGTCGGCGATTACACGCAGGCCACCGCCCTGGGCACCAGCCTCAAGATCGGCCAGCTGCGCCACACCATCGTCAGCCAGAGCCGCGGCGAGGCCACCCACGTCGTCGACAACGTGTACCAGGACGGCACCCAGATCATCTTGTTCATCGGCGGCAACCTGACCGGCAGCTCGTCCGGCTCGTTCATCAGCAGCTTCATCGGCAGCTCGCCGGACGCCGTGACCACCTCAGCCGGGTCGCTCGGCGGCTCCGCCGCTTGCCTGCCCGGCGTGTCCGGCCACCCGGCCGAGTGCGCCTGGGCCGATAACGACACGTTCGGGGTCGTGCTGTCCCCGACGCTGAGCGCCACTCAGCTGGCCGGCGAACTGCGGGCCATGCGGCCCGAGATCGAGCACCTGGCCAAGTAGCCCCAGCCGGGCTCGCGCTCGCGGCTGGGGCCGGGGCCGGCGACTGCGGCTGGCCCAGTTGGGTTACTTCTTGTCGCCGTCCGCCTTGGCGCTGTCGGTCTTGGCGGTGTCTGGCCTTCGCGCTGTCGGCCTTGGCGTTGTCCATCTTGGCGCTGTCCGGACCGCTCTGGGTCCGCGGCTTGCGCAGCGAGAGCCGGGCGATCGCGATCATGATGGCCCCGGCCAGCACGGCCAGCCCGGCGAGCTGCCCGCCGATCAGCCGCGGGTCGAGCGGCACGATCGCTGCGGCCGTCGCCACCCTGGACCGCTGCTTGTGCGCCGACGGGAACGTGACCCCGCTGCCGCTGCCGCTGCTTGAGCCCGGGCTCGGCGAGATGGTCGGGAACAGCCCGTTCGCGCCGCCACCCGCGGAACCGGTCCCCGGCGGGAGCGTCACCGGTGGCAAGGTCACCGTCGTGCTCGGCGGAGTGGTGCCCGGCTCCGGCGACTTGCTCGCCCAGACCACTTCGATCGTGCCCGACGCGCTGTAAGAATGCGCGTTCCGTCCCGAGGCGGCCGCCGTCAGCTCGATCTGCTCGCCGCTGGTCGCCGGACCGTGCACGTAGGACGTCGCCTGAAGCTCATCCGCGCGCCCCGCCGCGAGCGCGCCCAGCGAGCAAGACGATCCGCCAGAGTTCGGGCAGACCGTGAAGTGCGGCGCGTCCACGTGCCGGGCGAAGCCGATGCGCACGTTGATCGAGACCCCGTGGCTGGTCCCGTGGGTACTCCAGACCCAGATCGCGTAGTTGGCGTGGTGCCGGGGGTGCACCTCCGACGAGCTGGTCAGCGCCTGGACCGAGACACAAAGCTGCGGCTCTTGCTTCTTCGGCTTCGTCGTCTTGGTCGGGCTCGGCGTCGGGGTCGGCGTCTTGGTCGGCGATGGCGACGTCTTGGTCGGCGACGGCTTCGGACTCGTCTTGGTCGGGCTCGGCGTCGGGGTCGTCTTGGTCGGCGACGGGGTCGGGGTCGTCGTCTTCGTGGACGTGGGCGACGCCGTCGGGGTGGTGGTCTTGCTGGTGCTCGAGCCGGTGCTCGGCTTGGGCGTCGCGCTCTTCGACGTGCTGCCGCTGTTGGTCGGCGTGGCGGTCGCCGACGTGCTGTTGCTCCGGGTCGGCGCGGCGCTGGTCGTTGTGCCGGTGCTGGTCGGTCGGCTGGCCGACGGGTTGACGCTGGCCGACGCGGACCGGCGCGGCGTCGTCGTGCCCGCCGGGGAGCTGCTCGTCGGCGTGCCGCTGGCCGACGGCGACCCGCCCGTTGAGGAAGCGCTCGAACTAGGGCTCGTGCTCCCGCTCGTGCTCGCCGTGCCGGACGCGCTCGCCGTGCCGGACGCGCTCACCGTGCCGCTGGCGCTCGTCGAGGCACTCCCGCTGCCGGCTGACCGTTGCGTGCTGGTCGCGGCGTGCCGCGCCTTGCGGTGCCGTCCCGCCGACTTGCCGTGGTGCTGGCTCGCGGTGCGGACAGCCGAGTCCTCGAGGATCGCCGCGCTTGGTCGGCTGGCGCAGGCCCCCTTGGTGATCGGCGGCCCGCCGTCGTTCACCCGGATCGTCGTCGCGCCGAAAGCGTCGGCGCCATACGCGCCGGACGCCAGGAGCACGAACCCGGCGAAGGCGCCTAGCGCCAACGGACGGACGAGTCGTACGCTCGCTGTCCTCACTTTCACGACCCTAACGTTGTAGTCGTCCGCGTCCGGACGTCACCGACCGCCATAGTCCACACAGTATGCATGCCCAGGCTATGCATGCCCAGGCTCAAGATTCCCCCAAGGGGCAATTCGACACCCACCTTTTCGCCGCGCTTTACCCGGATCCGCGCGGCGCCCCGACCGACCTGCTCAGACGCCCGTGCCGGCGGCTGAGTTCGTGCGCTCCCGAAGCCCACGGCCAGTAAAGGAAATGGTCATCGTCCCGCAAACTGACATCCTGACCAGGCCCTCGCGTCGCCCCGATCAGGTGCTCCTATATGGCCCGCGCGAGGACCAGGTCGCTGACCTGCGCCTGCCTCGTGCTGGCGTCGGCGGTACTGCCGCGGGGCCGGGCGCGCCAGGGCGGCCGCTGGTGATCTTCCTGCACGGCGGCTTCTGGCGCGGGGCCATCGACCGCCGTCATGCCGGCCCACTCGGCGATGCCCTCGCCGCGGTGGGCTTCGTCGTCTGCGTCCCCGAATACCGGCGGACGGGCCAGCCCGGCGGCGGCTGGCCCGGCACCTTCGACGACATCGCCCTCGCCGTCGACGCTCTGCCTGAGATCGTCGCCCAGACCGTCGGTCCTCTGGTTGACGTCAGCCGGGTGGTGGTCGCTGGTCACTCCGCTGGGGGGCATCTGGCCTTGTGGTCCGCCGGGCGGGTCAGGCTGCCGGCTGGGAGTCCGCTGGCACGCTGGGCGGCCGCCCGCCGCGGGCGTCGTCAGCCTGGCCGGGGTCTGCGACCTGGCGGCGTGCTACCGGCTCGGGCTGGATGGAGATGCGGCGGGGGACCTGATGGGCGGGGGACCGGATGATTTCCCGTCGCGCTATGCGGCGGCCGACCCGATGGGGCTGGTGCCGACGGGCACCGTGTTGCGGCTGGTGCACGGGACCGAGGATCAGCGGGTGCCCGTAGAGCAGAGCCCGGCGTACACGGCCCGTGCACTGGCTGCCGGGGACGATGCTCGCTGCGATGTGCTGGACGGCACTGGCCACTTCGAGGTCATAGACCCGCTGTCTTCCGCGTGGCCGTCGGTCCTGGCCGCGTTTCAGGCGGCGGCCGGGCTTTGACGTGGCTCTGACGGCTCGGTGGTTGATCTTGATTTGGGCGGGCTGGGTGGGCGGGGGCTCTTGGGACGTCGCGGGTTCATCTCGTGTATGCTCGGCTGGCGCAGTTACGCGGTGCTGGTGGGTTTGCTTGCTAGCCCGGTGACCGCGCCGGCCGGGCAGCGCGAGTGCCTGGCCAGGCCCCCTTAGCTCAGTCGGCAGAGCGTCTCCATGGTAAGGAGAAGGTCTACGGTTCGATTCCGTAAGGGGGCTCCGCAGGTCAGAGCCTTGTAGACCATGATCCAGCCCTAACGTTGGCCCTACAACTTCTAGGGCTAGACCCACACGCGACAGACCCCCCGGAGGGCCAATCTCCGAGGGGTCTGTCTCCATGTGGCCTAATCCAGGCGGCGCGGCTCCTTGGTTTGGGGGTGCCAGCAATGCGCAGAGGACACCACCTAGAGGAGACCACCTAGAGGCGCTGTCACCGCTTCTGCACCGACCCGGTCACTCAGCAGTTGCACCAGGTTGACAGCTAGGGAGACAGCGGCTTCGGCGGATTCCGGGGTGATGGGTGCGGTGGTTGGGCCACCTTCATGCCGGTCGCGGTGGCCTTCCCACAGGAGACGCATCAGCGCAAGGATCGCCTCTACGCCAGCCGGATTGCCGGTCTTACCCGCGATGACCACCACGTAATCGGCGCCCCGATCCTCAAGGTGCCGGATCACCTGACCGAGTGTGGGCGCCGGTGCTCTGGGAAGGAAGAAGGGATTGGCCACGGCCTCCACGGCCCGAACAGCGTCTCTGTAAGCCCCGCTCGGATCCGGCTTCAGAGCGTAGATCGAGTTTCACGCCTCTAGTCGGCGCGCGCTGGCCGCGGGACATCCGGCCTGGTCGGCGGCGTCTGCTGCAGCAATTGCTTGCGCGTGAGCGACAGGGTTGACGCGTCGCTCCAGGCCGTGGCCGTCCGGCCTCACTCGGTAGATCATCTGGCCGTCATCGAGCAGTTGCTGCAAGACAGCACGCGAACCTGGTCTCCTTCCCCGCATCTTCTTGCGAGCGCGACGCGCTAGCTGCAGGACTAGGTCATTGGTCAGGGGGCGCTCTGGCTTGTAGGGAAGCAAGGCGAGAAGGCCGTCGATGACGTCCAGCAACTGAGCGATCGCCGTCCCGTAGGCAAGGAACATGATCTGCGGCTCAGGCGGCGGCGATGGATATGGATATCGCGAAGTGGTAAGCGGGTACGGCAGCGGTGAAGTTGAGGTGGACGGGCTCTCAGCCTCCCGGGCCTCCTGGTCGGCCTTGATCCGCCGGGCGCGTTCTTGCAGCTTCTTCTCGTAGGCTGCGTACTTGCGGTTGTAATCCTGTCGGTAGTCGCCCGGTACGACCAGATCGAGGCGGATCATAAGCCGTTCGCCGTCATCAGGCAGCTCATAGACCGCGCCGAAGGTCCAGTCTCGCAGCGCTCTTTCAAGGCTTGCCGGGACAGCCTGGCGTCAGCGTGACGGCAGTCATCCTTTCCCGCGCCGACAGGCTTGCCCATAGGGGGTTCACGACCATCGAGGTTAGCCGCTCCGGCGGACGGAGAGCGGTCCATACACGCCGTCGCTCAGAAGGTCAGCGGCGCCTGTCTGAGCTCGCCCGAGAGCTTCTGGCGCCGGGCCGAAGCGGCAGACCCCCGGAGATGCCCAATCTCCGCGGGGTCTGTCTCGTTCTGAGTGCGGTCAGGCGACCTGGTCTTCCGCTTGGCTTCCGGACTCGGGATCTTCGTAGGCGTGCAGTCGGCTGACCGCCTCGTTCATGGCGTTGAGCACGTCGGCCCGGTCCTGGGCGAACAGGTGGCCGTAGATGTTCTTGGTCGTCTCGACCTTGCTGTGCCCCATCTGGTGGGCCACCTGCATGTCCGAGGCGCCCGAGGCGATCAGCAGCGAGGCGCACACGTGGCGCAGCTCGTGCGCGGTGTAGGCCACGTGCCGTCCTCGTGCGCCGCCGTGTAGCCCGTGGGCGAGGCTTGAGGTACCGGCGCCACATCGCGTAGCCGAGGTAGCCGCCGCGCTCGCCGTTGATCAGCCGGCCGTACAGCCTGCCTTCGTGTCTGCTCCCGGCCCGCCGCGTCGCGCTCGACCAGGCGGCGCACGGCGGGCATGGCGATGTCGGGGATCATCGCGGTGCGGACGGCCGCGCGGGTCTTCATGTCCTCGCGGACGTCCCGGCGGCCGCCGGACTCGCTCGCGGTCCGCTCGACGGTGATGGACTGGCCGTCCAGGTCGACGCTCTCGATCAGGACCGCGACGGCCTCTTCCCAGCGCAGCCCGGTGAAGGCGAGCACCATCGCCACGTCGCCCAGGCCGGGCTTGAAGTGATCGAGCGCCGCGGCCAGGCGCAGCACCTGGGGAATGCTGGGGATGATGACCTTGCGGCGCATCGAGCCGCCCCAGCCGGTACGCAGCTCCAGCGCCGGGTTGGCGGGGATGATGCGCTCTTCGCGCGCCCAGGCGAACAGCCGCCGCAGCACGGACGCGACCGTGCTCTTGGTGCTGCCCGACGCGGGAGTGCCGTCCTGAAGGGTCAGGCCGCGGATCGTGGCGTTCAGGTCGGGCAGGTCCAGGTCGCCGATCCAGGCATTGCCGAGGGCCGGGAGCAGGTAGATGTTCAGGCAGGTGCGCTCTTTGGCCAGTGACGACTTCGGCCGCGGGGTGCCGTCGCGCTTGAGTCTTGTAGGCCACCAGGTAGCGGGCCGCCACGTCGACGAAGCGCACCCGCTCGGCCTGGCAGCCGCCCTGGCCGACGCTTCGCCTCGTTGAACTCGTGCCAGAAGCTCCTTCGCGGCGTCCAGGCCCTCGACTGTGCGCTCGATCTGCCGCTTGAGTGACGCTGTCCCAGACGCGGACCCGGTAGAGCGGGGTGCCGTCCTCGCTGGTGGCGTGGACGGTCTTGCCGTCCTGCTTGCGCATCTTCGGAGTGATCCCCGTCGGGAGATCACGGGGGCTGCCTTTGGACATGCCCATACTCCTATTCTGTTTGTGGCTCGTCGGCCAATGGCGGGCCATTAATTGCATTCTACTATTGGCGCCGCATTTCAGGTAGCGCTCTTAAGGTAAATGTTTGGCGGCTGGAATCTGCTATTCGATAAGCGACTTCGGGAGTATTGCGACGCTGCGCTTCCGCCTTGTATCGGGCTGTACTCTCTGGTCGCGCTGAGCGTGGAACGGTCGCTCTGCCTGCGCGCTTGGGTGGGACCATGCCTCGATCTCTGCTTCGGGGAAGCGGAGCAGGTGGCCGACCTTGCGGTACGGGATGGCGTTCCGCTCGACCAGCTTCCGGGCGTGCCGTTCGGTGATGTTCAGCCACTCGCACAGCTCGCCGAGCGTCAGCATGCGCGTGCCCGTTCCGTAGGGCGCCGCCGGTCATGCCGCACCTGGCAGGCTCGCTCGCGTGATCTCTGGGCGGGCTCTCCGGCCGCTCTGCGCCTGGCCTCGGCGAGGGCGGCGTGCCATCGCTGCCGGTCGGCGACGACGTGCAGGAGCCGCTGGGCGGGCGGCATGTGGTCGGGGTCGCCGGGGGTGACGGGTTCCCAGGTGTAGCGGGCCGGGTCGGTTGCCGAAAGACCGAGGGTGTCCAGGAGCCAGGCTTTGCGGTCGGCGCGGTGGTCGGCGAGGGTCTTGCCGGACCACTTGCGGGAGACCAGGACGCGGCGCCCGGCGTAGCCGAGGTACTCGCGGCCGGTGCGCCTTGCCGGTGCAGTGGCCGGGCCGCATTCCCTCGCGGGCGTTCTTGGGCTGGACGCCGTAGCGCAGCCAGTTGGCGCAGGTGGGCGAGCACGGCTCGTAGCGCAGCGCGTCGGCGAGCCGGTCGGCGTGGTCGCGCTGGGCGCCGGTGGTGGCCTGGTGGCAGTCGGCGACGTGCTTGGTCAGGTACTTGGTCAGGTAGCCGATGCACCGGGCCGAGTCGCGTGATCCGGCGAGGACGCCCTGGGCGTCGAACTTCGGGCCGAACCGGGCCACGTGCAGCGGCTCGTCCTCCGCGCCGATGGCGTCGAGCGCGTCGTCCCAGGTCGGCAGGAACTCGCCGGTCGCCGGGTCGAGGTACCGGCCGGATGGCTCGTGCCAGACGGGCAGGTGCGCGTCGTCGTGCGCACCGGTCGGTGGGGGGCCACCAGACCTGGTGGTAGGTCGCGGCGAGTACCTGGCGCAGCTCGGCGCGGGACACGGTGCCGCGGATGGCCATGTGGACGTGCGGGGCCAGGCGCCGCTGCGGTTCGATGGCGGCGAAGTACTGGAGGTCGTAGCCGAGGAAGCGGCGCAGGTTCTGCATCGAGCCGGTCGAACAGCGCGGCGAAGTGCAGCGCGTCGCGGGCCGCGCGCTGGTAGTCGTAGGCGGCCGGGTCGGCCGGCATGCCGTCTGCGGTCACCTTGCCGTAGCTGTCGCAGGTCAGGGTGACGAACATGGACGGCCGGAAGGTCGTGCCGTCCGGCGCGGTGTAGGTCTTGCCGACCGTCCGCGGGTCGACCTTCCGCCGGGGCAGGTCCGGCGTGTCCTGGCGGCGCCGGGTCGAGCGCTGACGGCGGGCTGGCCGGCCGGGCAGGACGTTGCCGCGGACGCCGGAGCGGGTGATTTCCTCGTCCAGCTCGGCGGTCAGCTCGTCCAGCTCGGCGGCCATGTCGTGCAGCCGGTCGGCGTCGGCCTGGTCGTGCATCTGCTGGGCGTCGGCCCGGTGCTCGACCCAGGTCCGCTGCATGTCGTCGGGCTGGTCGGGGGTGATGACGGGTTCGGTGTCCAGGTGCCAGCCTTCGCGGCACTGGGCGGCGCGCAGGGTCCTGGCCCGCTCGGCGCAGGACGGGCAGACCGGTGGCGAGGGTGTGGCCGCAGGGGACGAGCACCTGCTCGACCTGGCCGGTGTCGAGGTCGGTGCGGCGGAGCTGCACGGGCCGGATGCAGCCGCCGTTCTCGACGGCCAGGTCGCGGACGACGTCACGGGCCAGCGGCATGGCCAGCCGCTGTGCACGGGTCGTGCGCGGTGGGGTCATTCAGCCTCCAGGTTCGTCGGGGTCGGCCGGGTCGCGGTGTGTCGGGGGCGGTGGCGTGCCAGGTGCGCGGTGTAGCCGCAGCCGGGGCAGGCCAGGACCAGCAGCCGGTCGCTGGTCGCTGGTGTCGAGCAGCGGGCCGCCGCAGTCGGGGCAGTCGTCGGGGCGACAGCCAGCCGGTGATTCACGCGGCCTCCCCGCCGGCCAGCGCGGGCGCATGGCCGGTGACCGGCCGGTCCAGGCGGCGGCCATGGCGCGGATGTCGTCATCGGAGACGAACGCCGCCCGCACCCGCACCGGGTCGGGCTCGGCCTCCAGCCGGACATAGCCCACGCCCGCGCCGGTCGCCGGGTCGGCGGAGATCTGGTCGCACAGCGCGCCGCGGTCGCGTGCCCCGTCGCCGAGGACCAGGTCGGCCTGCGACGGCTCGTCCAGCCGCAGCGCGATCTTGTCGGGGAACAGGTTGCGGATGTTCAGCACTTCCTTGCGCGGGTCCTGGAGCGCCGCGACGACGCAGTAGCCGACCGCCCGGCCCTGGGTGGTCAGGGTGGCCAGCGCGGCGAGGGTGCGGTCCCGAGCTTGCGGTCGGCCTGGTAGGCGGTCAGGAACGCGACCTCGTCCACCACGACCACGACGAACGGGTCCCTGGCGGTCGGGGTGTGGTCGCGCTGTCGCCCGGCGAACCGGGCGCCCGTCCTGCATCGCGGCCACGTCGGCTTCGAGCAGGTCGGCGATGTCGGCCGGGCCGGCGGCGTACCTGCCGTACCGCTCGAACAACGCCCTGCCGAAGGCCAGCTCCATCAGCTTCGGATCGCAGGCATGCACCCGGACGAGCCCGGCGGCCATCGCCGGGAGCATGGCCCGGATCAGGCCCCACAGGTAGGAGCCCTTGCCCGCGCCGGTCGCTCCGGCGATGAGCAGGTGGGTGCCGTGCAGCCGGATGGCCAGCACGCCGCCGTCCTCGCGGCGGCCCACCGGCAGCATCCGCAGGTCCGGCACCGCCGGGATCGGCCAGGCCGGAATGGTTCGGGCGAGGGCGTCTCGGCGGACCAGCTCCAGGACGATCGAGCCGGGCGGGCCGGTGCGGACCCGGCACGACAGCGCCCCGAACCCGTGCGCCAGGTTGGGGGTCTTGTCGGCGAACACCTCGGCTGCCTGGCCGGACACCAGGCCCACGGCCACCCGGTCGGTGCACGCGGCCCGCCTGGACCTTGCCGAGAACCGGGACCAGGACGCGGCCGTCGACGCGGGGCGCGAGCCCGGCCACCAGCAGGACGCCGTGCCAGCGGCGCCGGTAGCGCCACCACCGCCACCGGTCCCGCAACGGGCGGGTGACCAGGCGGGCGAACCAGTCCGGCCGCCACAGCCGCAGCGCCGCCAGCGCTGACGGGTGACACCCGCCAGGGTGGCGGGGCCGGGCCAGCCCGCAGCCACCAGGCCAGCCAGGTAACCGCCGCCGCCAGGTCCAGCAGCGGATGGCGCACCAGGAACCTGACGGTCGCCCAGAGCAGCCGGGCGAGCTGGACGAGCCAGATCACCCACTCCGGAGTGCGGTAAACCGGGGACCGCCACACCGGGGGCGCGAACGGGTCGTGGTTGTCGACCTGGGCGTAATCCTCGCCGCGCAGGCTTCCACGCATACGATGATCACC
>CAWGHW010000035.1:0-221806 GCA_963822485.1 uncultured Actinomycetota bacterium | reverse complement strand
ATGCACGTGCATCCACACGATCCGCTTGCGGACCCGCTGCCGTTCGTGATGCCGGACGCCTCGCCGCGCCCGGCGGGTTGCTCAGGTCTGGCTTCCGTGAGCTCATTCAGCCGACGCTGACTGCTCGTGCCTCTTGAACGTGGACCGGCCTCGTCAAGACGGACGAAATTTCATGACAGCTCCTCGCGCGGGGGAAACATTCCACCTCGACACCACACGTGCCCGCACCCAGAACAGCGATAGCGGCGGATCGTGACCAGCAGCGTCGTAGGCCGCCAGCCCAACGGTTCGCGCGCGAGGCGTCGGGTCAGGCTGGCGCGGGCGACGACCTCGCAACCGCAACGCGGCACCACTGATCGGGCGCCAGGACCCGGCAGGCCAGCACCGCGCGACCGGGCTCCAGACGCTGCCCGGTGACCTCCAGCCCGAGCTCGTCCAGTCGGCAGAACGTGGTCAGGGTCAGCGCATGCGAACGCAGCGGTCCAGCAACGTCGAGGTCCTTCAGATCGGCAGCGTGAGCACCACCGATCCTCGAAGGACCTCAACCCCCACCCCGTCAGCGACGCGCCCACGACTACACCCTCAACTGCGAAGAGCCCAGTTATGGAACCGCTACCTTCGCCGCGCGGACGTGGCCAGCCTGCCCGCCCCGTCCAGGAACGTGCTCCGGCTGCTGTTCGATCCGGCGTTGCCCGTCCGTCGTGTGCTCGAACCCGACCACGCCAGCTGGCCGCGGCTGGCCGCGTTCAGCATCGTCCAGTTCCGGCTGGACAATGTGCTATGGCAGTACAACGCCTGGTATCAGGACCTGATCGCCAGGCTCAGCGACTTGCCTGACTTCTCGCGGTGCTGGCAGCAAGCACAGGCCGGCTGTCTCGACAGCCCCGCAGCCGGCGGGCTGGCGTCCGTCCGCATCACCGTCGCCCGGCCGAACGGGCGGGTGCTGCGCCTGAGCCCGCTGAACATCGCGCTGCACGGCACGGGTTATCCCGGCATCGTCGGCTTCCTGCCCGCCGACAGCGGCACCAGCGCCCAGTTGAGGTCACTCGGCCTGCCCAGCCCGGCCAATCACTGGGGCGCCGCGGACCGGTGCTAGCCCGGCGAGCGGAGTTCCCGCTCACCGGGCTCGTCCTGGCGGCTAAGGCAGCCCGGGCAGATAGCTGTACGTGGCCACGGCGATGGGGGATCCAGGGACGGGCGGGGAAGTCGTGACCTGGATGGCGTCACTGCCGCCGCTAGGCTTACTTCCCGCACTGATGTAGGTGAGGGTGACGTGGCCGGTGCTGTCGGTCTGGCAGCGCAGGTCGGTGCTGCTGCCGGTGCAGCCCTTTCCGCTGATGGTGGCGTCGCTGCCGGGAGCCGGCGTGAACGTGACCTGAACGCTGGCGGACGGGACTGGCCGGCCATGTGCGGCTAGCGCGGCCATGCTGACGATCATCTTGCGATCGGCGGCCAGGGTGCCGGCGGGTGCGATGGGACTGGGGTCCAGGCTCAGGCCGGTGATCTTGCTGGCGCTGGCGGCGGCGTAGGTGTACTGGTCGGTGGCCTGGCCGGTGCCAAACGGGTCGAGCGCCGCGGTGAGCGTGTCGCTGCCGGTGCCCGGCGTGGTGGCGGTCTGGTATGTGACCTGGACCTGGCCGTGGGCGTTGGTGCGGCAGTAGGCCGGCAGCGCGGTGGTCCCGCACCGGGCCGTCGCGTTGTCGGGGACGCCGGGCGTGACATCGGCCCGGGTCAGCGACAGGTAGACCATCGCGCGGGTAACCGGCTTGGTGCCGTTGCGAGCCGTCACGGTGAGCGGCACCTTCTGACCCGCGCCCAGTGTCCCGGCCTCCGTGACCGGATCCGTGCTCCAGACCAGGCTGCCGATCTTGGCGTAGGCGTAAGTGTCGGTGGCGGTGGCGGATCCGGGGGTGGGTGACGTGGTGGCCTGGAGGGTGTCGCTGCCGCCGGGGTTCAGGTTGCGGGCGCTGGTGTAGGTGATGGTGACGTGGCCGGTGCTGTCGGTCTCGCAGCGCAGCAGGCCGGTGTCGTTGCCGGTGCAGCCCTTGGCGCTGACGGTGGCGTCGCTGCCGGCGGCCTGGGTGAGGGCGATCTGGACGCTGGCTGACGGGACCGGTGCGCCACCAGCGGCCAGGGCGGCCAGGTGGATGGTCACCTTGTCGCCGGGGGCCAGGGTGCCGGCGGCGGCGATGGGACTGGGGTCCCATCTCAGGCCGGTGATCTTGGCGGTGCTGGAGGTGGCGTACGTGTACTGGTCGGTGGCCTCGCCGGTGCCGAAGGGGTCGAGCGCCGCGGTCAGCGTGTCGCTGCCGGCCCCGGCCTTGCTGGCGGCCTGGTAGGTGACCAGGACCTGGCCCTTGGCGTTGGCATGGCAGTAGGCCGGCAGCCTGGTCGTCCCGCATTCGGCCGTCGCGTCGTCGGGGTGCCCGGGCGTGACATCGGCCCGGGTCAGCGACAGGTAGACCACGGCGCCGGGAGCCACCTTGGCTCCGCTGCGCGCCGTCACGGTCAGCGACACCTTCTGGCTGGCGGCCAGTGTCCCGGCCTCGGCGATCGGATCGGTGCTCCAGCCCAGGCTGCTGATCTTGTCGTAGGCGTAGGTGTCCAGGGCGGTGGGGGTTCCCGGGCCAGCCGGGGATGTGCTGGCCTGGAGGGCATCGCTGCCGCCGCGGGACAGGTTGCGGGCGCTGGTGTAGGTGAGGTTGACGTGGCCGCTGCTGTCGGTCTGGCAGCGCAGCAGGCCGGTGTCGTTACCGGTGCAGCCCTTTCCGCTGACCGCGGCGTCGCTGCCGGATGCCTCCGTGAAGGTGATCTGCACATGCGCCGAGGGGACCGGCGCGCCATCAGCGGCCAGGGCGGCCAGGCGGACCGTCACCTTGTGGCCGGGGGCCAGGGTGCCGGCCGGGGCGACGGGGCCGGGGTTCCAGCTCAGTGCGGTGACCTTAGCCGAACCGGGAGCGGGGTAGGTGTACTGGTCGGTGGCCTGGTCGGTGCCGTAAGGGTCCAGCGCCGCGGTGAGCGTGTCGCTGCCGGTCCCCGCCGTGGTGGCGGCCTGGTAGCTGACTGCCACCTGGCCTTTGGCGTCGGCGTGGCAGTAGGCCGGCAGCCTGGTCGTCCCGCATTCGGCCGTCGCGTTGTCGGGGTGCCCGGGCGTGACGTCGGCCCTGGTTAGCGACAGGTAGACCAGCGCGCCGGGAAACACCCTGGTCCCGCGGCGAGCTGTCACCGTCAGCGGCACCTTCTGACCTGCGTTCAGCGTCCCCGGTTCCGCCACCGGATCGGTGTTCCAGGCCAGACTGATCGCCGGCGTCAGCGGCGTGCTGATGGTGAATGCGACGGAGTTGGCCGACGTCAGGGAGCCGTCGGTGGCCCGCAGCACGTACGTCCCACCGACCGGGGTCGGGCCGGGCTCACCGACGGTGCAGCCAGCGAACGTCGCGACGCCGGCCGACGCCGTGACGGGGTTGGTCGTGCAGCGCAGCACGGCGGCCGGGTTGCCGCTGACGGTGGTGAGGGACAGCTTCACGTGCGAGGTGTCGGTCTTCACCACGTTGCCGGCGGCGTTCTCGATCGCCACGGCAGGCTGGGTGCTCAGCGCCTGGCCGGCCGGTCCGCTCGCGGGACCGGAGATAAACGCGAGCTGGGCGGGCGGTGCGGCCGGGGCGATGAGCACGCCCGCCGGATCGCCGATGCCGGTGTTGCTCCCGGCGATGGTGGCAATGGGGGTGGCGTTCCCGGTCGCTCCGGGCGCGTACTCGTCGATCCCCTGCTGCTCGCCGGTGAAGGCGTCGAAAAGGTCCCCGGAAGGGTCGAGGCCGATTCCGTAGGCTCCAGGGGCATCAAGGGTGTTGGTCGGGGCCGCGTTCCCGCTGGCCCCCGCCGCGTAGGTGGTTATCGTGTCGTTGGACGAATTGGCCACGATGATGTTCCCGGCCGAATTCAGCACCACGTCGGCCGGGCCGGACAGCCCGGTGCTCGATCCCGTGATCGTCGCGATGGGCGTCGCGGCGCCACTGGCACCGGGAGCGAACTCGTAAACCGCCTCGTTGGCTGTGTTCGGCACGAAGGCCGGCACGTACAGGTCCCCGGACGAGTCGATGGCCAGGCCGCCCGGGTCGGCGTCGCCGAAGCTGGATGCCGAGATGGTGGCGATCGGGGTCACGTTGCCGCTCGCGCCCGGCGCGTACTCGGTCACCGATCCCTGGCTCGGATCCACCGTCCCGTTGTGACGAACAGGTCCCCGGAGGAGTTGAGCGCGACACCATCAGGAAAGCTGAGCCCGGTGAACGAGCCGGTAATGGTGGCGATCGGGGCGACGTTGCCGCTGGCACCGGGCGCGTACTCGGTGACGGCCTGGATGCCGTGGTCGGCTACGAAAAGATCTCCGGACGGGCTGAGCGCCATGGCCACGGGGTTGTCGAGCCCGGTGCTCGAGCCGGAGATGGTCGCGATGGGGGTGGCGTTGCCGCTGGCACCGGGCGCGTACTCGATGATCGAGTTGCTGGCGATATCGGCAACGAAGATTGTCCCCGGGGCCGGCGGGCCCGGCGTGGCGGAGGCCGAGCCGGCGAGCGGCGCCGCCGAGGCCCCGGCTGCGGCCATGAGCAGGCCGGCGAGCGCGAGCGCAGCGGCGGCCAAGGATGGGCGCCACGCTAGGGCGAATTTCACGTGAACCGGAAATGGCCGTCTGAAGGCGCGCGCCATTATTGAATTGTCCATATTGTCCCCCCCAGGATGCCTGCAGTATTGGTCACTATATGCGCGCAGATAGTCCGGCGTATAGGCACCAAGAACAGACTTATCTAGCCGGAGGCGACACTGCTAACCAGGTTGAACTCGTAGTGCATGCGGTTACCAGGGTTCGATGGTCAGGCGGGTTGCGGCGAGGCAGCCGTTGATCAGGTGGGGCCGGTACTGGATCTTCTTCAGCTTGCGCTTGACGAGGTGGACCAGTCCGTCCAGGTCAGGTGTGGCGAACTCGGCCAGCTCCGGGGCCAGGTGGACATTCAGGTTGTCCCAGCACCACACCAGCGGGGCGGACAGGCTGCGGTGCGCAGCGATGATCAGGTCCCGGAAGTCGCTCCAGGCAAGCCCCTTGGCCTCGCC
Organism: uncultured Actinomycetota bacterium; assembly: GCA_963822485.1. Lineage (GTDB taxonomy): Bacteria > Actinomycetota > Actinomycetes > Streptosporangiales > Streptosporangiaceae > DASUBV01. The sequence goes on along the minus strand of CAWGHW010000035.1, from coordinate 216,700 downwards.
CTTGCGGCGACGGTAGATGCGCAGCTGGTGGAACAGGTGCGGCCGGTCGCCGGGCCGGTAGCACACCACTCCGGCGATGCTGACCCGCCCGCCACTCGTCAGCGGCGATCTGGACGGTATCGGGGGTCGTCTTGCTCCTGCTCTGCTCGGCTGGCGCTGGTCATTGATCGAGTCGGGTCCAGCCGCCCCGCAGCTCCGCGGCACGATTACCCAGCAGCCCCCTGAATCCAGCTGCAGCAGCAGGCGACAGGGTGAGGTGACCAGGGCAACCCGATGGCCAGGTGCGCCCGCCAACCGGCACCGGGCGGCGCGGCAGCCCCACCACCCCAGCAACTGCACTCCCCCGAACCACTGCGACCCCTGCCGAGGCGGCATGCCCAGAACCCACGCACGCCTAATTTCGGCCATTACAGCGAGCCGGTCCCCAGACCAGGTCTCAGACAGAGCAGAGCCGGCGTAGGAGAAGATCAACTGGTGATCCACGACCACCGCAGACCGACGCGGTCAGACCCCTTGCCGCCCCCAGTACCGAAGACGATCAAGCAAAGGCGACAGGTCACTGACTGCTGTAGCACTCCCCCGCGCCCCCATCACCGCAGGTCGCGGTCACGCAGCACGCCCTGGCGCACAGCACTCGCCTGAACCACGCCGCCGCCCTGGCCAGCGGAAACCCGCTCGCCACCGCGACATCCCCGCAGGTAAACTGGCATATACGTGGGCGCAACTGGGTTCGAACCAGTGACCCCTCGCTTGTAAGGCGACCAGGCCCCAACGCTGTGGCTACCAGCGAAAACCCAGGTCACCGGGAAGTTATAAGCCTAAAGGCGAGAGGTCACTGAAACGATCTTCCCATCGACTGAGCCACGGCGAGAACAGTAGCGCCACTCCCCCAGGCTTGACCAGCGATTTCATCGTCCGCAGACGAACCTCCAATCCGCCCCTACACAATTACGGGCCGCCTCCTGTGCCGATCCCGCGATGGCCGAAATTGGAAAAAGTGAATCCTCCGCGGTCCCAGTGCCGCAGATCCGCACACAAGACTGCCCCAGATCCACGGCGCTAAAGGGCCATAGGACACGTCCAGCATGCACGCCTCCGACCCGGAAGCCCAGTAGGACCTCCCATGATGACGGTCCCGCTACAGAAGCAGAGCGGCACGGTCGTAGGCGTAGCCGCACTGATGGCTTTCTTACGATCGTGATCGCTTCTTCTGCTGAAGCTGATCCCGGACTCGGCGTGGACTCCCGCTTACGACAGTGACGGGCAGGTCCGCGACGGCGCCTGGGTGGCGGAGCTGACCGGCCTGCTGGAGCCGACAAGAACAGATGGCCCACGTTACTCGGCCTCGCCCGGTGTGTGCAGGCGGCGCAGACTAACCGTCAGTCAGGGCGTGATCGCGCGATCGCCTACGGTCCGTCGCCGACTGCGATCCGTCGCCGTCGCGATCAGCGCTGCCATGCCTGGATCTCCCCAGAGGTTTACGTGGCCGGTCCTACCGTCCGGAGTGAGCTCGAGGTCCTCGATGCGCAGGTCCGGCTCGTGGCCGCCTGCGCGCAGCGCACCCAGGACCTGGCGAGACTGGCCCGCGCGCGCTGTCCGTACGGCCTGGCCGGGCGACACGGTCACGCCGGAAATGGCCGCGGCCGCCCGTCCAGGAGCTCGGCCTGCCGTCCTGGCACGCCGAGTTTCTCACCAGGCGACGCCCACGGGCTGGCCAGCGCCGCCGCCGATGTCCCGGGCCGGTGTAGAGGTCCAGAAGCAGATCCCGCCCGTCTGCGCCCGGTTCACCCGGCTCGCCGACCGGGCCCGAGCCTACTTCCCGGTGCCCATCCCGGCTGGCCAGCGCCTGTGGGCGCGCGCAGTGGCGGAGTTCCGCACGACCGTGCAGGCCTGCCGGACCCTGATACGAAGGCCGTCGACCGCGACCGTGCTGGCCACCGCCAAGGACAGCGAGAAGGCAGCGCACTTGCTGATCGCCTTCTATCACTGGGTCGGCAGGCTGTCCGCGACCTGATTCCCTGGCCAGCTTGATCGTTACTAGGCCGCAGGCCATGCCCGAGTCGTTCCCCTCGGGTGCCTAGGGCGGCCGACCGCACCACTGCCCGCAACCGCCTAGCGGGTCGATCGCCGCCCGCCTGACCGTCTGGCTTGCTGGCTAGCGATCATCAATAGCGGGCGTTATGCCAGCTCGTCCTGAGCGAGCACACCGTGCATCGGTACCTGGCCAACATCCTCACCAAGCTCGGCCTGTCCTCCCGCACCGCGGCCACCGCCTGGGCGGTACGCGCCGGCCTGGTATGAGCCTGGCCCGGTCGGGCCATCTGCCGTGGCCGCGGGCCACCCCGAGAATTCCGGACAGCGGATTTGTAACTCATTCACGCTGCGAGCTGCTCTTCCAGATACTCGTTGTGGACCTGCTGCGGGGTCCAACCTCCCGCCATCCAGAGTCTCGTGCCTCCAATGCCGCCGGGCGGGCAGGACGGGCGCCGATGCCCGGTCCTGCCCGCCCGGCGGTTACCGGCTGAAGGAGAATGTCGCGAGCTTGAGCGGGCCGGTGAACGCCAGGTAGAGATCGTGGCGGCCACTGGCCCCGGTGACCGGTGCCGTCACCGTAGTCCAGGTGTAGCCGCCGCCGGTGCTGGCGACCGGAACGGTGGCGATCACCGGCCCGGTCTCCGGGTTGTCGAGCCGAACCTGGATGACAGCGGGCGCGGTGTCCGCCTTGGCCACCTGCGCGGTGAACCTCGCGACGCCGTGGCCGAAATCGACATCCCCGAACTTGACCCATTGACCGGAACCAGTTGCCTCCACCGCGGTGCCGGCCGCCAGCGTCTGCGGCGCCAGGGTGATGCCGGAGTAGTCGTCGAAGTTCTGGGCCTGCGTGGCGTGGCCGGTCAGATCCTGCGGCGGGATGGTCTCGCCGTGCACCCGAAGGGTCGCGGTCTGCCGGATGTCTGCCGAGGACTGGCCCGCCATCAGCTCGACCGGGCTGGACTCCACCACCCACCGGCTCCGGGTGACATCCCAGAACGCCAGGTCGCTGGCCTTGACCGGGAACCGCACCGTGACCGTCTGGCCAGGGCTGAGCTGTACATCCTGGAACCCGATCAGCTTCTTGACCGGCTGCTGAACGCGGGAGTGATCCTGGTGGGCGTAGAGCTGGACGACGTCTTTCCCGGCCCTGGTCCCGGTATTGGTGACGTCCACGCTGGCCGTCACCGTTCCGTTCGCGCCCATAGCGGGCGCGGACAGCCGCATATTGCTGTACCGGAAAGAGGTATAGGAAAGACCGTAGCCAAACGGGTAGAGCACGGGCTGGCGAGAGTACATGTAGGTCTGGCCGGACTTGATGATGTCGTAGTCGAGGATGTCCGCGACCTGCGACTGCGACTGCGGCCAGGTCTGGGTGAGCCTGCCGGACGGGTTATAGGCGCCGAAGAGCACGTCCGCGAGGGCATGTCCCATTTCCTGGCCCGCGTGGCTGGTCCAGATGATCGCCGGGCTGTTGGCCTGTTCCCAGTTGATGGTCGTCGGGTAGCTGTCTTCCAGCACCACGATCGTGTGCGGGTTGGCCTTGGTCACGGCCTGCACCAGGGCTTCCTGCCCGGGTGCCAGGTTCATGTCCGTCCGGTCGTCGTTCTCGCGGCCGTTGATGAACGGCATGGACCCGACCACCACGACCGCGGCGTCGGCACCCTTGGCCGCGCTGACGGCACTGTCGATCCCGCTGGTAATGACATCTTCGGAGAAGTGCGCGGCCGCCGCCGGCGTGGACGCGCCGAGCTTCAGCGAGCCGTCCGGGGCGAGGGTCGCATAGACGTTCGGCCCGAACCAGCTTTCCCTGGTGTCGTAGCCGGCGTACTGGAGCACGTAGCTGCCGTCCGGCTGCGGGTCCAGCTTGAACTGCTGCTGGACGTACCAGCCGTTCGGCTGGTCCTGGTCGTTCACGAAGCCGCCGTTCTCATAGTTGACGTACTTGCCGTTGGCGGCGCTGCGCAGGGTGACGACGCCGCCGCCCCAGTCGGTGACGTCAAACTGGGTGGTGACATCCGGGGTCGTGGCCGTCTCGGCCAGCGTCGCGCCGCTGGCACCGGCCCCGGCGGCGACGTACTTGCCGGTGCTCACGTCCTTGAGCGCGATGCGGTCAATGCCTTCGCTGGTGGTAACCGTGGCGCCGCTGCCAAGTGCCTGCCTGATCCCGTCCGCCGGCGTGATCTTGTACGGCAGGCTGGCCCCGTACCAGTCGGAGTACAGGGTGTCCGACAGCGGTCCCACCACGGCGATCTTCCTGGTGGCAGCCGGGTTCAGCGGCAGGGTGCCGCCGGAGTTCTTCAGCAGCACCATCGACTCGTCGGCGACCTTGCGGGCCAGCGCCCGGTGCGCGGCATCGTCGATCACCGCCGGGGTGATCTTCGAGTACGGGTCGGCGCCGGGCGGGTCGAAGTCGCCCAGCCGGAATCGGATGGTGAGCACGTGGGACACGGCCCGGTTGATGTCGGCCATGGTGAGCAGGCCGTCGTTCAGCGCTGACGTGATCGCTGCGACGGTTCCGGAGGAGTCGGTGCCGTCGGTGGTGAAGCTGTCGATGCCGGCCTTGATGGCCGCGGCATCGACGTGCTCTCGGTCGGGGTAGTAGCTGGGAAACAGGTTGTAGTCGGCGGACGCGTCGGTGACGTTCATGAGGGTGTCCGGCGACCAGCTCCGCACCAGGGTGCCCAGGTCCGGGTTGACGGTGTTGGGCCGACCGTTGAGCAGGCTGTAGGAGGCCATCACCCCGGTCGCCGCGCCCGCGGCCAGCGGGATGCGGAACGCCGTCCGCTCGTACTCATTCAGCACTCGCGGCGGCTCCATGGAGGAGGTCTGCCCGCGGCCCGCCTCGTTGTTGTAGGCCAGGTAGTGCTTGAGGGTGGGAGCAGCCAGCAGGTACTTCGGGTTGTCGCCCTCGATGCCCTTACCGTAGGCGGTCGCGATCTGACCGGTCAGGTACGGGTCCTCGGAGTAGCCCTCCTCGTTGCGCCCCCACAGCGGGTTCCGCAGCAGGTTCACGACCGGCGCCCACAGGTTCAGGCCCCACACCGACGGGTTCTCGGCGTGGTACCCGCGGGCCTCCTGGCCGACCGCGTTGCCCATCTGCCTGATCAGGGTCGGGTCCCAGGTGCTGGCCATCCCGATGGCCTGCGGGAACACGGTGCCATGGGCCGGGACAACGTTGCCGTTGTTGTTGATGTCGTTCGACCAGGCGATCCCGTGCAGCGCCTCGGTGCCGTTCTTCATCATCGGCAGGCACAAGGGAGCGCCGATGGCGGGCTGGTACTGGAACAGTAGCGAGATCTTCTGCTGGGTGGTCAGCCGGCCGAGCAGGTCGGGCAGGCGCCGGCTGATCGGCAGGCGGGGATTGCGGAACGGGAAGTTGCCGCACTGATCGGCGCGCGCCGCGCCTTGCGCGCCGACCAGGCCGACCGCCATTAATCCGGCGGCGACGAGCAGGGCCAGCCACCGCCGGGACAGGGATCTGATCATTGCTAGCACTGATTCCTCCGAAGTCGCTCTGCTTGCCGGATTGCGGGTTGCTGATCACTCATCTCCAGCCAGGCCGATCGTGAGCGTGTCCTGCTCGGCCCGGATGAGGGTCCCGAGCTGGTGCGGCATAGCCGTGCCGCCCTCGACGGACGCGACCGCGTGCACCCCGGCCAGCAGCACCTGCCAGGACCGCGGCGCGCCGGCCGCCTCGGCTCGGACCAGGTCCCCGGCCCTGGAGGTGGTGAACACCGCCCCCTCCTCGCCGGCGGCCGCGGGAATGGCCGTCCTGACCCTGGCCCCGTCGGCCAGGTCGTATACCTGGAGGGTGACGCCGTCGGCGTAGTCGTAGTCGGGCCGGTCCTCGACCGCGCCTACCGCCACCACCGCTCCCGGCCGCGCCAGCAGCGGGAGGCTCAGGAACCCGTGCCGCTCGCGATGCCAGCGCGGGCCGGCGACCTGCTGCCCGGTCAGGAAGTTGGTCCAGGTGCCGGCCGGCACGTAGTAGGAGATGTCGCCGTCGGCGCCAAAGACCGGGGCGACCAGCAGGTCGTCGCCGAGCAGGTACTGCCGCTCCAGGTGGGTGCAGGCCGGATCGTCGGGGAACTCCAGGGCCATGGCGCGCATCATCGGGATGCCCTCGGCGTGCGCCTGCCTCGCGGCCCGCAGCAGGTACGGCATCAGCCGGGCCTTGAGCTTGGTGAACCTCCGCACGACGTCTACTGACTCCTCGTCCACTAGCCACGGCACCCGGTAGGAGGAACTGCCGTGCAGGCGGCTGTGCGAGGAGAGCAGGCCGAATGCCACCCAGCGCTTGAACAGCGCCGGATCCGGCGTCCCCTCGAAGCCCCCGATGTCATGGCTCCAGTAGCCGAAACCGGACATCCCCAGGGATAGCCCGCCGCGCAGGTTATCGCTCATCGCCTCGAACGTGGATTCGCAGTCGCCGCCCCAGTGCACGGGGAACTGCTGGGAGCCCGCCGTTGCCGAGCGCGCGAAGACGATCGCCTCCCCTTCCCCCCGGTGCTTGCGCAGGAGCTCGAAGACGGTCTGGTTGTACAGGTAGGTGTAGTAGTTATGCATCCGTTCCGGATCGGAGCCGTCGAAATACTCCACCTCGGTGGGAATCCGCTCGCCGAAGTCGGTCTTGAAGCAGTCCACGCCCATGTCCAGCAGCGCGGCGAGCTTGGCCGCGTACCATTCCCGGGCCTCCGGGTTGGTGAAGTCAACGATCGCCATGCCCGGCTGCCATTTGTCCCACTGCCACACGTCTCCGCCGGGACGGCGCAGCAGGTAGTTCTTAGCCTTGCCCTCGGCGAAGAGCGGGGATCGCTGCGCGATGTACGGGTTGATCCAGACGCAGATCCGCAGGCCCCGCTCTTTCAGCCGGGCCAGCATGCCGCGGGGGTCCGGGAAGCTCCGCGTGTCCCACTCGAAGTCGCACCAATTGAATTCCCGCATCCAGAACGAGTCGAAGTGGAAGACGTGCAGCGGCAGGTCTCGCTCGGCCATCCCGTCCACGAACCCGACCACGGTCGCCTCGTCATAGCAGGTCGTGAACGAGGTCGACAGCCACAGGCCGAACGACCAGGCGGGGAGGCGGGCCGGGCGGCCCGTCAGCGCGGTGTACTTGCGCAGGATCTCCTTGGGAGACGGGCCGTAGATGATGAAGTACTGCATCGTCTGGCCTGCCAGGCTGAACTGGACGCGGGAAACGGCCTCCGATGCGACCTCGAACGACACCAGCCCGGGATGGTTGACGAAGACGCCGTACCCCGCGTTGGTGAGGAAGAAGGGGACGTTCTTGTACGCCTGCTCGCTGGCCGTGCCCCCGTCGGCGTTCCAGATGTCAACCGCCTGGCCGTTCCTGACCAGCGGGCCGAAGCGCTCGCCGAGCCCGTAGACCAGGTCGCCGACCCCCAGGTCGAGCTGCTCGCGAAGATAGTGACGGCCCTCGGCGGTCTCGATGATGGCCATGGCCCGCGCGCTGCTGCCGGTCAGGCGCCGGCCCTCGCCGAGGAACTCCACCGACCAGTCCTCATCCCGGCTGATGCGGGCGGAGAGCAGGCCAGACGTGAAGACGGACGCCTGCTCGCCGGACCAGGCCGTCGCGCCTGGTTCCGCCTTGCCCAGCAGCCGGAACCGGGGCTCCCTCGGTGCCTCGCCAGCGAAGTGAGTCATCTCCACGCCGATGACATCGGCCATCGGAGAGCTGAAGGTCAGTGTGACGACCGGGCCCTTGAGCAGGTCACCCCGGTGACGGATGCGCTGCGTCGGGGCATAGACCACGAGCGAATCCGGGCCTGCCACGGCGTCGAGCACGCCGGCCGGGTACGAGGCGTGCACTCCGGCCTGCATCATCCAGTAGCCGTCACTGAACTTCATGTATCACCTCTGCCTTTCGGTGCGGTGGAGCGTGCGTTCCGGCGGGCGGCGCAGGCCGGCGCCGCTCACCGGAGCGCCCCCACGGTGATGCCTCGGGTGAGAGTGCGCTGGAAGAGCAGGAAGAACACCACCGCCGGGAAGATGCCCAGCAGTGCGGCCGCGCTCATCGTGGTGGGATTGAAGAAGTGCTGGCCCTGCAGCAGCGCCAGCGCGACCGGCACGGTCTGGTTCTGGTTCGAGATCAAGAAGATGACCGGCAGGAAGAACTCATTCCAGGTCCACAGGAAGAACAGGGTCAGCATCACGAGCATGGTCGGCCGGCTGATCGGGACCACTACCCGCCACAGCACCCGCCAGCGGCCTGCCCCGTCGATCCGCGCGGCCTCCAGGAGCTCACGGGGGAAGGTGGCCAGCACCGAGGAGAGCAGGTAGGTGCCGAAGGCAGCCTGGATGACCGTGAGAATGATGATCACGCTGAGCTGCGTGTCATACAGGCCGACCTGCTTCGCCACGTAGTAGAGCGGGTAGACCAGGGATTCCTGCGGCAGGAAGTTGGCCAGCAGGAAGATGGCGAGGATCCAGTTCCTGCCCTTGACGCGGCCGATGCCGAGCGCGTAGGCGTTCAGGACGGACAGCACCACCGCGGCCACGGCGACGCAGGTGCTGATGAGCAGGCTGTTCCACAGCAGCCGGGTGAAGTCGACCAGCGACCAGAAATTCGCGATGCCGGCGAAGGACACGCTGCTGGGCAGGCTCACCGGGCCATGAGCAGCGAAGTCGGACGGGGTCTTCACCGCGTTCAGGGCGACGAGCACGAACGGCAGGAGCATGAGGATGGCCAGGACGATGAGCCCGCCGAGGATCACGTAGGCGGACGGGCCGCGCCGCCTGCGCTGCCCGTCTGCCCGGCCGGCCGGCTTGCGGGCCGCCGGAACCGGGGCCGGGATGGAGGTGGACACGCTCATCCCGCCCGGCCCTGATTGCGGTGCTGGACCCGGAGGAACAGCGTGGTGAGCACGATGATGACGAGCGTCAGCACGGTGGCGATCGCCGCTCCGTAGCCGACCTGCTCGTACTGGAAGAAGTTCTGGTAGGAGAAGTACGACGGCACCTGGGTGGCGTCACCGGGACCGCCCTGGGTCATCACGAAGATCAGCCCGAACAGTTTCAGCGCGGCGATCGTGCAGGTGAGCAGGACCACATAGATCTCCGGCCGGATCTGCGGGACGGTGATCCGCCACAGGCGGCGCCACCAGGAGGCACCGTCGATCTCGGCGGCCTCGGCCAGGGAAGGGTCGGCGCGCTGCAGCCCGGCCATGAACATGACCACGGGGTAGCCGATCTGGATCCAGATCAGCACGCCCATGACCGTGAACAGGGCGAGCCGGGGGTTGCCCAGCCAGTCCTGGCCCAGCGCGCCCAGTCCGACGTCGGACAGCACCCGGTTGAGGGCGCCGCTCTCCGGGTCCAGGATCCAGGCCCACACGATCGCCGCCACCGCGATCGGGAGCACCTGGGGCAGGTAGATGCAGGCGCGCAGGATGCTGGCGGTACGCGGCCCGAACCTGGTGCCGATGACGTCCACCAGCGCCGCGGCGAGTACCAGCCCGACCAGGGCCGGGACGATCGCCATCGCGACGATGAAGGCGGCACTGTGCCAGAAGGCCGCCCAGAACTGCGAGTCACCGATGAGCTGACGGTAGTTGGCCAGCCCCACCCACCTGAGCGGGCCGACCCCGGTCCACCGGGTGAGGCTGATGCCGATATTCATCAGGAACGGGATGGCGATCACGGCCGCGAACAGCAGCGTGCTCGGGATCAGGTAGGCGAGGAAGGGCACCTCGCGTGCATCGCGGCGGGCCCGCGCGCGTCCGGCCGGCCGGCGGCTGCCGCGAAAGGCCGCGGCCGCCTGCGCCGGAGCGGTGCCAGTGGGCTGAGTCATCGATCCCACCGCTGCCCTCAGCCGGAGCGGAGGGTGGAGACGTACTGGTCATAAGCGCTCTGCAGGCTGCCCAGCACCGTCCCCGGCGGCGTGCCGTTCATCAGGTCCTGGGTCTGCGCCAGCAGCGTGTTGTAAAAACTGGGGGTCGGCCAGTCCGGGTAGTAGGCGAGCCCGTTGGACGAGGCCAGCTTCTGGTAGTTCTGGATGAGCTGATGGTTCAGCGCACCGCTGACGCCTGCCGTGCTCGCGGAGACGGGCACCGCGCCGTGGTTGGCGAGCAGGCTCTGGATGTCCGGCTGCAAGGTGATGTTGATGAAGTCGTAGGCGAGCTGCTTGTTCGCCGCATGCGCGGGGACGACCCACAGGTTCCCGCCTGACCCGGGATCCATATTGTTGCCTGGCCACAGGAACGTGCCCCACTGGAAGTTCTTGATCTCGCTCTCGAACAGACCGAACCACCAGCTCCCCGACACCATCATCGGGTACTTCTGGCCCTCGAAGGCGGTGCCCATCTGGGTGGCCGTCATCCCCACCGAGTCCTTGGCGATGTAGCCCTTCTTCACCCAGCTGGCCAGCGTGTTCGCGGCGTACGTCCAGGCCGCGTCGTGGAAGTTGACCTTGCCGGTGTATCGCTGGTACGCGCTGACCCAGGCCGGTGTCGCCTTGCTCAGCGCGAGCTCGTAGAGGTACTGCATGGCCACGTAGTCGTTGCCGGCGTTGGCGAGCGGGGTGATCCCGGCCTGCTTGAACTTGGCCATGTCGGCGGTGAACTGGCTGAACGTGGCGGGAACCGGGACGTGGTACTTCGCGAAGAGCTTCTTGTTGTAATAGACCATCAGGTACTCGGCGTAATCCGGGATTCCGTACCAGCGGCCGGACCCCATCACACCGCGTGAGTCATACCGCGACGTCACTTGCAGGTTCCCGGTGATCTTCCTGGCCCAGCCGTACTTGGATACCTGCGGGCTCAGGTCGGTGAGCAGGCCCTGCTTGGACAGCGTCCCGGTGGTGGCGTCGCCCTTGTTGTACTCCATCACGTCGGGGACATCGGCAGAGTTCAGGACCATGGGCGCGGTCTGCTGCATCTGGTTGAAGCTCTTCTCCGAGAACTGCACCTTGACGCCCGGGTGCTGTTTCTCGAAATCCTTGATCGCCTGCTTCCAGGCGAGGTAATAGGCGCTGCCGGGTGCCTCATACCACCAGACCTTGAGCACCTTGCCGGAGGACGACGAGCTGCCGCCCCCGCCGCAGGCGGCGAGCCCGGTCACCGCGGTCACGACGGCCGCCAGGCACGCCACCGCGGCGCGAGGGCTTGCCGTAGGCGCTCTGCGCCAGTGCCAGTGCCAGAATCGAAGCGCTTCGACAACCGTTCTTCTCATGGGGGGCCTCCAGGAAGGGGATCAGTTGTTCGGGAGCTGAGTGCTCGCGCGCGCGGTGAACCTCGGCTCGAGCAGGGTGGCGTCCGGCACGTCCTGGCCATCCAGCTTGGCCATGAGGAGCCTGACCGCCTGGCGCCCGACCTCGCTGGCCGGGATGGCGATAGATGTCAGCGGCGGGGTGGCTTGCTCGGCGAGCTCGTCAGGGCACATCGCGATCACGGCCACGTCATCCGGGATCATCCGCCCGGCCGCCCGGAGCGCCTCCAGCAGCGACGGGATCGCAGGCTCGTTATGCACCGCGATACCGTCGAGGCAGGGGCGCCGGCGCAGCAGTTCACCCACCGTCCGCCGGACCGCGTCGGGTGCCGGATCGCACGGCCAGCTGCTCCCGCGCAGGCCGCGCTCGCGCACTTCGGCCTCGAATCCGGACCTGGTACGCAGGGCAAACCCGGTCCCCCGCGCATAGACCTCAGGCGGGGCCCCGATGAGTGCCACGTCCCGGCAGCCGGCGGCGGCCAGCTGCGCCACGGCCTCCCGGCCGGCCCGCTCGAAATCGAGGTCGATGCAGGTGAGCCCGGCAGGATCGGCCGGGAACCCGATCAGGACGGCCGGGCGCCGCAGTGTGCGGAGCACCGGCAGCCGCGGATCGTGGAGCTTCCACGTCCATCACGATGATCGCGTCGACCAGGGAAGTTCCGGCCACCCGCTGCAGGCCTGCTACGCCCTCGTCCTGGGTCAGCAGCAGGACGTCGTGGTCGGCACCGCGCGCCGTGGTCACGACCGAGATGGCAAACTGCATGACGACGGGCACGTAGATGCCCGAGCGGATCGGCACCACCAGCGCGATCACGTTGGACCGGTTGCTGGCGAGCGCCCTCGCCCCGGCGTGGGGGTGGTAGTTGAGGACGCGGATGCTCTCCAGCACCCGGTGCCGTGTCTGCTCGGAGATCGAGCGCTTGCCGCTGAGCACGTACGACACGGTGCTCGGCGAGACGTCCGCGTGGCGAGCGACATCCGAGATCTTGACCACGTTACTCCGGCCTTCGAATCGCTTCGACTCGCTGATGCTAAGGCCGTCGCGGCGGCCGCACAATGGGTGCGCCGAGTTTTCTCGACCATTGCGTCGCCTGCGGCCGGCCGCGGGCGACGGCACTCCCGGCCATCTGCGTTCGGGAAAACTGCGCAGGCGGCCGCCGACCAGCGCCCGGGAGCGCGGGGCGGAGGGAGCCGGGAGCCGACGGCCGCCGAGAGGTGTCGGCGAAGTCGAGCCGCGCCCGAGGCGGCGGCGGGTTCGCCACGCCGCTCACGATCGCAGATCGGATGTATTGCCCGCGACGTCATCGACCTGCAGGGCGTGACCCGCTAGTTATCAGAGGTATCCGAAGTCCTATGCTCATCCGCGATTAATTATGGCGAGATATCTGGACAAGACGGCGGCTGCGAGTTAGAACCAGATCGGATGTTTACTCCCTCGCTGGTGAGGTCGACGCCGATGAAGAGGCTCCTTCCGGTCACGGCAGCCGCCGCCCTGGCCATCTGCTGTGCCGCCGCGGCGCCCAGCGCCGCCATCGCAGTACGCCCCACCGCTACGCAGGCAACCACCGCGACGCAGGCACAAGCCGCAACGCCGGCCGGGACACCGACCACGGCCACGACCGCCTGGTCGCACGGCCGGTTCGGCATGAATGCCGCCGGTGTCGTCAGCCGCTCGGACATCTTCCTCGGCCAGCCGAACGAGTCCCCGCAGCGGTACATGCCGCTGGGCAACGGAAGCCTGGCCGCGTCCGTCTGGGCGGCGAACGGGTTCACCGCGCAGCTGAACAGGTCCGACACGCTGCCGGACCGGCTGTCGCCCGGCCGGGTGACGATCCCCGGCCTGGCCAAGATGACGACCGCTGCCGACTTCACCGGCCGCCTCGACCTCTACAACGGCGTGCTCACCGAGTCCGGCGGCGGCATGATGATGAAGGCCTGGGTGCTCGCCAGCACCGACGAGCTCGTGGTCGACGTCACCGGCGCCGACCCGGACACCGTGCAGACGGCCAGCGTGAGCCTGTGGAGCGGCCGGACGCCGGCGGCCGGCGCGAGCGGCGCCGTCGGGACCCTCGCGCAGACGTGGCAGGACAACGTCCCCGTGACGGGATCGGGCGAGACGTTCGGCTCGCTGGCGGCGATCACGGCCGGCGGCAGGGACGTGCAGGCGAGCGTCGCCGGCAGCGAGGCCGTGCAGGTCAGCTTCAAACCGGAAAGCGACGGCTCGTTCCGCGTCATCGTCGCGGCTCCGCACTGGTCCGGCGGCGACGCGATGGCCGCCGCGCGGCGCATGCTGAACGTCCAGCCCGGCCTGCCGGAGGCCGCGCTCACCGCGGCGAACGACGCCTGGTGGCACCGGTTCTGGGCCAGCGCCTGGCCTCATCGAGATGAGCTCGGCGGACGGCTCGGCGCAGTACCTTGAGCAGCTCAGGACCATCTACCTGTACACCGAGGCCGCCTCCATGGGGTCGAGGTATCCTGGCTCGCAGGCTGGCGTCGCCGACATGTTCAACTTCAGCCAGGACCATCAGGACTGGTACCCGGCCGCGTTCTGGTTCTGGAACCTGCGGATGCAGGTGGCCGCCAACATCAGCTCGGGCAACTTCGCGCTGAACCTCCCGGTGTTCAACCTCTACCTGGACAACCTGTCCAACCTCGAGGCGTGGACGAAGGAGTACATGGGCGGCCTGCCGGGCATCTGCGTCCCGGAGACGATGCGCTACAACGGCAACGGGTTCCAGGACGACTCGGCGCCGTTCAGCGACGCGTCCTGCGACGAGGACATCGCGCCCACCTGGAACGGCGAGACGATCACCACCGGCGCGGAGATCAGCCTGTGGATCTGGCAGCAGTACGCCGACACCGGCTCGCTGAGCTTCCTGCGCAGGTACTACCCGATCATGAGCGAGTCCGCGCAGTTCCTGCTCGCCTACGCGCACAAGGGCCCGGACGGGCTGCTGCACACGGTCGCCAACTCGCACGAGGACCAGTGGGACGTGCAAGACCCCACCACCGACATCGCCGCGATGCAGGCGCTGTTCCCCGCCGTGGTGTCCGCCGCCGGCCTGCCGCACACCGACGCCAGCCTCGCCGCGCAGCTCAGCAACGCCGAGACCGAGCTGCCGCCGTACGCGCGGACCGACGAGGCAACGCACACCCAGCTCCTCACCCCGGCCGCCGACGCGTCGGGCACCGACGTGATCTCGGACTCCTACCAGCCCACCGCGCCGCTGCACAACGACGAGAACGACGGCCTTGAGCCGGTCTGGCCCTACGGCGTGATCGGCGACGACACGGCGGCCGGCGGCGACAACCTGACCGCTCTGGCGGACCGGACATACGACTACCGGCCGAACGTCAGCGCGCCGGACTGGACGTTCGACGCGGTGGACGCGGCCAGGCTGGACATGGCGTCGCAGGTGCAGGACGACCTGATATCCAGCACCGAGACCTACCAGCTCTACCCGTCCGGCATGGCCGCCTGGAACCCCGGCTCGAAGGACGAGCCGTACATCGAGCAGTCCGGGGTAACCGCGACCGCGCTTGACGAGGCGCTGGCCACCCAGTACGACGGGCTGCTGCGGATCGCGCCCGCCTGGCCGTCGGACTGGAACGCCAGCGGCACGATCTACGTGCAGGACGACACCAAGGTCGACGTGCAGGTCCAGAATGGCACGACGGTCACCGTCGCGATCGTCGCCGGGCACAGCCACGCGATGCACATCAGGAACCCGTGGCCGGGCCAGCCAGTCCAGGTCGTCGACGGGAGGACCAGTGCAGTCATCATGGCCCCGACCACGGCGGACACGTTCTGGCTGCACGTCACGGCCGGCCGCTCCTACCTGATCGAGCCGACCGCCGACCCGACCACCGGCCTGCCGTACCAGCCGGTCAGCGGCACTGCGCCGACGGCCGCCAGCCACCTGGGCGACGCGCAGATCGGGCTTGACTCGCCGGCCAGGTACGCCTCGCTGGCCGCCTCGCTCGACAACGTGGGCGCCAGTAGCGACACCGACACCGCGCCCGGCGACTACGACGGGAACGGCGCCAGCTTCTCCGCGCAGGCGCTAGCCGCGGCCGGTGCCTCCCCCGGCGCACCGCTGACGGCGGACGGAATCACGTTCACCTGGCCGTCCGCCGCGGCAGGCACGCCGGACAACACCGCAGCGGGCGGGCAGTACGTGGCCGTCGGCGGGTCCGGATCCGAACTCGGGTTCCTGGTCTCCGCGAGCTGGGGGCCGGTCACCGCGACCGGCGAGATCGTCTACACCGACGGCAGCACGCAGAGCTACACGCTGACCGTGCCGGACTGGCAGAGCGGTAGCTCGTCGTCGGGCACCGTGCTGGCGGTCACCGCCGCCTACCAGAACCGGCCGGACAACCGGCGGTACGACGAGCCGTCCTACGTGTTCGCCACGCTGGTCCCGCTCACCGCCGGCAAGACGATCGCCTGGGTGCAGCTGCCGGACGTGTCCGCTGGCGTCACCGAGGGCCAGCCGCCCTCCACGTGTTCGCCCTCACCACGGCCTGACCCCGGAACGCAGCGACCGAGGCCCGGCCCGCCACGCGTTCGCCGAGAAGCTGAGCCTGGCCGGCGTAATGCACTGGCTGACTCAGCCCACGATCGTGGTCCTCGGCAAACTCGACCGCCTCGTCCCCCGGCCACTGGGGCGCTGCCCCCTTACGACCTGAAACACCAGTCATCGTGACCGGCAGCGAGTCTCCGGCGGTGTCATCAAGCGCCCTTCAGAACATGATCAAGTGCCGCCCGGCCTGCAGGTCCCCAGTTCGGGCTTACCGCCGGGGAGGCCCCGATCTCCCTTCTGCCCCATGAGCATCTGCTCTTCACAGCGGCCAGCCCGCGGGCGCGCCGTCGCCGCCTCCCCCCCACCCTGAGGCCGTGCCCGCGGGTAGCAGCACCGATGCGGCAGCGAGATCCCACGCCGGATCGCCGGCGAACAGGTCACCGAAGTCGACGATGCCCGAGAGCGTTCCGTCCGAGACGACGACGTTCGCGGGGTGGAGGTCGCCGTGCACCCACACCGGCGGGCCCTCCCACGCGTGGGCCGCAACGGCGTCGTCCCAGACGGTCCGGACGTCGGCAGCGATGTCGTCGGGAGCAACGGCCTGGAAGAAGTTCTCGAAGCCGTCCGTGTAGTTCCTGGGATGGGCACGAAGCGCACCAGCGCCACCGCGTCCGCGCTGATGATCGGCCTGGCCCTCATCGTCGCCGCCTCGGTCATGGTCGACTCCAGCCGGACCATGCTGGACCGCCAGATCACGCTGGCCAGCAAGACCAGCTTCTACGTACAGGCCACCAGCGCAGACACCGGGCTGACGCCGCACCTTGCCCCCGTGCTGGCGGCCCAGCCCGGCGTGCGGGCAGTCACGGAGGTCAGGGCAACCGACGCCACGGTCGCCGGCGCAGCGCACAAGAACGTAGACAGTGTGGACCCGGCCGCGATCAGCTCCTTCACCGACCTCGCCATGAAGGCGGGCAGCGTGACCGCGCTGACCTCCGGCGCGCTGCTGGTCAGCCAGGCGGCCGCGGCCGGGCACGGCTGGCGGGTCGGCGCCAGGGTGCGGATCCAGTTCGGCTCGTTCGGGATATCGACGCTGCGCATCGGCGGGGTGTTCGCGAACGTGGGCCCGCTCAGCGACTACCTGGTCAGCAACGCCGCGTTCAGCGCGGACACCGGCCGCCGGGTGGACAGTGTCGACCTGGTCAGGGCCGCTCCCGCCGCGCGCGGCCCGATCCAGCGTGCCCTGGTCGGCTACCCCGGCGCGCAGCTGATGAACGAGGCAGCGTTCGCCAGGAGCCGCAGCGCAGTCCTGGCCAGCCTGCTCAACCTGATCACCGCGATGCTCGTGCTGGCGATCATCATCGCGTTGCTCGGGATCGTCAAAGACCCTCGCCCTCTCGGTGGTCGAGCGGACCCGCGAGCTCGGCCTGCTGCGGGCGATCGGGATGCGCCGCGGCCAGCGCGCCCAGATGGTCGCGGCCGAGTCAGTGATCATCGCGGTGATGGGCGCCGTGCTCGGATCGGTCCTGGGGCTCGCGCTCGGCGCCGCGCTGGCCGACGCCTTCACCCGCTCGCAGCAGGCCACCGTCTCGATTCCGGGCGCCCAGATCGCGGCGTACATCGCGGCGTCCGCGGTGGCCGGCGTCCTGGCGGCGATCGCCCCGGCCCGCCGCGCCGCCAGGCTCAACGTCCTGGCGGCGATCGCCGCCGACTGAGGGGCACTCAGCGGCCGATCGGTCCCGCCCGCCAGGCGGGACTGCTCCGGAATGCTCACGACCGAATTGCCCAGCCGCCTGGTCGCTCACCAGCCAGGGCACATTACTAGGACATCCCTATAACCGCCCGGCAGCCGAGTCCGAGCAATCTCAAGGAACCGAACCGCCTGGTACAACCCACCGCGTCAGCTGGCCGGTGATCTCCGCGATGAAGTCATAATCGCTGTCATAGTGCAGGATGGTGACGCGTTCCCGCTCGGCCGCCGCCGCTATGAGCAGGTCCGGTAGCCCCACTGCTCTCATCCTGCCGCTCCGCCACAGCGATGCCTGAACCTCCAGCGCCCGCCGCCAGTCCTCATCATGGGTCGCCAGCCACTCATAGCCCACGTCGCGGTCGGCCCGCAGCTGCTCAAGCTCCGCGGTGTTGCTGGTCGCCCACCCGAGCTCGAACTCGATGACACCACAGGTAGCGACTAAGCCCGCCTCGATCAGCGGCGCCAGCACCGCAGCCACCACCGGGTGGTGCAAGCGAGCAAGCGCGCTGGTGTCAGCCAGATAACTCGCTACCGCTGCCATGCAGCCCGCATCACGCTCTCATCCTCCAGGTCGGGCAGGCTGCGAGTGATGAACCTGCGCAGATCCCGGCGCCGGGCAGCCAGCGCAGCGACCTCCCGCAGAGCGGCATTGACGGTGTCCTTCTTGGTCGCCGTGCCCAGCACCTCCTGAGCGGTGACCAGGTACTCGTCGTCTATCTCGATGAGCGTCTTGGCCATGAGCCCTCCTCCCCAGCATTATATCCAACACCACGCTAGCTAGATATATAGCATCCCCGGTGGCCTCAGCCGAGACCGCCAGAGCCGTTCCCGCGCGTGGATGGCCTCGCCCGGACGATCGGGCAGCAATGGCTGCCGAAGCCAAAGGCGGACCGACGAGCTGCACCCAAATCTTTTGCCCGGTTGCGTTTTTGCGGCAGGACCGGGCGAGTGATTCGAGGACGGGAGGGACGTCGCGGGCGGATTGCTCGCCGGCGGCCGAAAGGCTCAGCAGCAGCCAGGTATTCCGCACCGCGTCCGCCTCGTTCGGCAAGCCCAGCATCCGGTAAGCCAGGAACGCAGCCGACCCCAGCGTGTTCTGGACTCTCGCGCGAGGCGGTCGCCGCCAGCCATCATCACCCTCCACGAGCCTCGGCCCGCTGTTACTCCGCGGTGAGGACGGCAGCTGTGATCTTGCGGACGCGCCCAGGATCGGCGATCGCGTCGATCTCGGCGATCTTGCCGTCGGCGATGGCGAAGCTCATCACGGCGAACGGCAGGCCGTCCACGGTGACGACCACTCCGGCCGATCCGTTCACCAGGACGGGGCGCAGCCCGGCAGCCGGGCCGCTGAGCATCTGCCGGATTCCCCGGACCGCCTGCCTGGCTACCGCAGCCGGGCCGCGGACCAGCATCGAGGCTCCGCCAGGCATGGGCCCCCGCGTCGATTCGCAGCAGTGCCTCGGAGTGGAGCACGGCGACGAGGGCGTCGAAGTCACCGCGGCGGGCGGCGGCGAAGAAGGCGTCAACAAGCTGTCGCTGGCGGGCGGGGTCGGCGGCGGCCGGTATCTCGGCGCCCTGCACGCGGCGGCGTGCCCGGCTGGCGAGCTGCTTGGCCGCCGCCGGGGTCCGGCCCACCAGGGGGCCGATCTCCCCGAACGGCAGGTCGAACAGGTCATGCAGGACGAACACCAGCCGTTCGTCCGGCGTCAGGGTATCGAGGACGACCAGCAGGGCCAGGCCGACCGAGTCGGCGAGCAGTGCCTGTTCCTCCGGCTGCGGCTCGCCGTCCGGGGTGATGACGGGGTCGGGCGGGTGGGCCGGGAGGGGTTCTTCGCGGCGGTGGCCTTTTTCATCTCGCGGGAGTGCATCTCGGTGCAGACGCTGCAGCCATTGATCTGGCTGGCGCGCAAGTGGACGAGGTTGGCCGTCGTCTCCGGCACGCCAGCGTTCTTCGCGGACGCGCTGAAGGCGATCAGGGTCTTCAGGGCGTCCGGTATGAGCACTGCGATGCTGGTCATCCGTGCCTGCATGTTCTCCTCCGAAGGTTTCCCGTGCCGGTGCCTGTCACACTGGCGGGGGTTGTTCCGTCACCGTGATGACCCGCGGCGACGGAAGAAGGTAACAGCGGGCGAACAGGACTGGCTGGCGGAGCGATCCGAGTCAACGTCCGACTTGTATGTGATCTGCGGGATTGAGGCCTAGCTGTTCTAGCGTCCCGTCGTGATGCCGGCTGGCCTGCCGTCTCTGCCACCTCCTGGGCCCGGTCAGCTGACGGCCGGAACGGCAATACAGGCTCCCTCAGGCCCGCCAGGGTCAGGAGACGCGACGCAAGACTCTCCGAATCCGCACCACATCAGGCATGACTCACCGTGCCCGACGTTGATTGTTAAACGCGACTGCGTCAGCGACAATGTTGCCGATGCGCTTGACGGTGCGGCGGCCAGGGATACTCCACAGATCCATCCTGTCCTTGCTATCGGCGATGGCGAGGAGCTGGCCGTCAGGGCTGAACGCCACGTCGTTGGGGTCCCGGTACGGCAAGCTGGCGATCTCCTGGCCGTCGCCGGTATTCCACAAGATAACCGGGCCACCGTACAGCGGGCCACCGTACGTGGCCAGCACGGTGCCGCTCGGGCTCAATGCGAAGCTGGCCAAGTCATCGGCTGGCGTGATGGTCTTGCGGAGCTTGAGGCGGGGCCCGCTGCTGTGCCGGTCGGCCAGCAGCTCTCCGGACAGCCCGGCCGCGACCGCCACGACCACCACCGCGCCGACGCCGATGGCGATAGCGCGGCGGGAGACATCGCCGGGGACAGGCCAGGCGTTCCCGCGCGGACCGCTGGTCGGACGCGGGTCAGGTACCCGGACCCGGGCCTGCCGGGTGGTCCTCCGGTCCCAGCCCGGCCCCGGCCCGGGCCCGGACCCGGGCCCGGGCGGCTCGGGCGGCGCTTCGGGCGTCTCGGGTGGCGGCGCGGGCTCGGCCGCGGCGGCCTGCTGCAGGTCAGCGCGGGCCTGCTCGATGCTGGCCCGCCGGCCAGGGTCACGCTGCAGCATCCCGCTGATCGCCGCGGCCAGCCGCGGCTCGCACGGCGGCACCGGGATCTCTTCCAGCAGAATCGCTCGCAGGGTGGCACCCGTGTTGTCCCGGACAAACGCGCCCCGCCCCGCCACCGCGTAAAACAGCGTCGCGCCCACCGACCACACATCGGCCGCCGCGGTCAGCTCGCCGGTCTCGAACAACTCCGGCGCCATGTACGCCTCAGTGCCCATCACCCCGCTGCGGGTCAGCCGGGTATCCCCCGCGGTGTGTACGATCCCGAAGTCAGTGAGCTTGACCTGCCCGGCCGCCGTGATCATGATGTTGGCCGGCTTGATGTCCCGGTGCACGATGCCCAGCCCGTGCGCGACCTGCAGGACCTCCAGCAACTGCAGACCGATCCCGGCCGCCCGCGGCCCGGCCAGCGCCCCGTCCCGCCCGATCAGCTCAGCCAGCGACAGCCCCTGCACCAGTTCCATCACCAGGTATACCGCGTCATCGGCCGGGCCGCAGGCACCACGTCAAACAGCGTCACCGCATTCGGATGGTCAATCCGCGCCGCGCTGCGCGCCTCCAGCAGCGCCCGCCGCGCGAACACCTCACGATCAGCCCTCGACAGCCCCGGAGGCGGACGCAGTTCCTTCACCGCGGCCCGCCGACCCACGAGCTCATCCTCGCCGAGCCACACCACCCCCATCCCGCCCCGGCCCAGCACCTCCACCAGCCGGTATCGCTCCGCCACCAACCTGGGCTGCGACACTGCCCGTGCTCCGCTTCCTGGCGCGCGCGAAGGGTCCCCGTTTCCCGGCACCGATCTTCCCCCGTCACAGATGATCTTCGCACGAAAAACTCGCTCAATTGGCAGTCTAGGGGAGATATTGGCTACAGCGTGAGCAAGGCCACCAATCTCCTCATTACGCTGGCCTTGAGGAATCTGACCCGACAAGGAATGCGCAGCACCGTGATTCTGAGACTGACATTGCAAGATGTGCTCTCGCGCGAAAGCCAGGACGTTGAGGTAGTTGGGTCGCCTGATGCTCCTGTGACTACGCTGCTGAGCTCACTGCCCGGGCACCCGGACGGGCAGGGCTGTTTCGTCGGAGCGACGGCCCTAGATCCTCGCTCGAGGCTGGCCGAAAGCCCGCTGCTGTCCGGCGCGGTGCTCAGCGTGGGCGGCGCGGGCCCGGACTTCCAGCCGGTCCGGGGGGCCGCGGCGGGCACGCTGCACGTGTTCGAGGGACCAGACGCCGGGTTCGGCGCCGCGCTGCGGGCCGGGCGCCACACGATCGGCAGGAACATCGCAGCGGACCTGTGCCTGCAAGACGGGGACGCCTCACGTCAGCACGCCGTGCTCGAGGTCTCCGCGGATGGCCAGGCCGTGATCTCGGACGCTTGCTCGCGGAACGGCACGTTCGTGGACGGCACGCCGGTCACCGAGCCGACGATGCTGACCAGCGGCGACGTGGTGCGGATCGGAGAGAACAAGCTGCGCTGGACACCCGCGCAGCCGCCCCGGCTCGGGGTCACGCAGACACCCGAGGGGTATCTGGAGTTCGACCGGGTCTTCGCGCCGATCCCGGCGATCCCGCAGGGCGAGGTGGATCTGCCGGCCCAGGAACCAGGCGCGCGCAACGCCGCCACCATGGTGCTGAGCGTCATCGTCGGCCTCGCTAGCGGCGCCGTGATGGCGGCGGCCACGCACCAGAAAGCCCTGCTGCTGGTGAGCATCATCGGGCCGCTGGCCCCGTTCGCGATATACGCGGTCGAGGGCTTCCAGCGCCGGAAGCGCAAGGGCGCCCTGACCAAGGACCGGCAGTCCGCCCAGGCCCAGGTCACCGACCTGGCCGCCGAGGAGGACCGGGTCCGCCATCTGCTGGCACCGGGACCCGCCGTGATCGCCGCGATGGCAACCGGCGCGAGAGCCGATTTGTGGCCGCGCGATGCGGGCTCACCGCATGGACTGGTGCTGCGCGTCGGCGTGACCGACCAGCCGCCGTCGATCCGGGTCCGCGGCGAGCCCTGGGACGGCTTCGAGCTCCCGGTCCTGCACGGCGTTCCCGTCACGGTGGACCTGCGTGAGACCGGCGTGCTCGGCGTGATCGGCACCGGCGAGCAGACCAGGGCGCTGCTGCGCTGGCTGCTGGTCCAGCTCGCGACCCTGCGCTCCCCCGACGACCTGCGGCTCGTCATCCTCACCTCCGGCGACGGCCAGGATCTGAGCTGGGCCCGCTGGCTGCCGCACCTGGACCCGGGCAGCGCGGCGCCGGTGCCCTGCTGGATCGGCAACACCGACGCCAGCCGTTCCGCTCGCGTCGATGAGCTCAGGCAGCTCATCGACTCCCGGCGGGCCAGCAGCGCCAGCGGGTCCCCGGCCCGATCCGACGGGGAGGTCGTCGTCGTGCTGGACGGCGCGCTGGCCCTGCGCAACATGCACGGCATGCGCGACATCCTCCGGTTCGGCCCCCAGGCCGGCGTCTACGTGCTGTGCGCCGACAGCCAGGGCATGAACGAATGCCGTGGCCTGTGCGAACTCACCACCGACGGCATCAGGCTCATTCGCACCCCGCACGCCCCGGAGGTGGCGGCCGTCCCGGACGGCATGGACCCGGCGTTCGCGGAAGGGCTGTCCCGTGCGCTCGCCCCGATGCGCGACCGGATGGCCGGCGTGGAGACCGCGATTCCCTTTCCGGTGCGCCTGCTGGACCTGCTCGGTATCGGCGAGCCGGCCGCGGACGACATTCTCACGCTGTGGAGCCGGAAGAAGGAAGGCTCGCAGACGCGGGTGGTGCTGGGCGCCGACGCGGCCGGGCCGGTCGCCGTGGATCTCGCCCTCCAGGGACCGCACACCATGCTCGGCGGTGCCACCGGCGCAGGCAAGAGCATCCTGCTGCAAACCCTGGTCACCGCGCTGCTGCTGGCCAACCGGCCAGACGAGCTGAACCTCGTCCTGGTCGACTTCAAGGGCGGGGGCGCGTTCCTCCCCTTCGAGAACTGCCCGCACGTCACGGCCCTCATCCGGTCGGTCGGCGAGACCGCGGCCGACCGCTTCGATAAGGCCGACGCGGCCCGCGTGCTCGCCTCCGTTCGCACCGAGGTGGCCCGCCGGGAGGCCATCCTCGCCCCCTACGGCGCCGAGATCGACGACTACTGGCGGGCCCGTGAGTCCCGGCCCGAGCTGCCCAAGCTGCCCCGGCTGGTGATGATCTTCGACGAGTTCGCCCGGGTGCTCGAGACCTCGCCGGACTTCCTGAAGGAACTCGTGAACGTCGCGGCCAAGGGCCGCTCGATCGGCATGCACCTCGTGCTGGCCACCCAGGCGCTGCAAGGCAAGCTGTCACCCGAGCTGAAGAACAACATCACCCTGCGGATCAGCCTCCGCCAGAACGAGCCCGCGGAAAGCACCGAGGTGCTCGGCGCCCCCGACGCCGCCGCCATCCCCGGCGCGCTGCGCGGTCGCGGCATGATCCTGTGGACGGCGGCCGAGAACAAGAAACCCCGCGTGTTCCAGTCCGGGTACCTCGGCAACCCCCCGCCCGCCGGAGGCGTCGCCGGCCTGGCCGTCCGGACCCTTGAGTGGGCCGACCTCGGCGCGGCTCGCCCGGCGCCCGTGACCAGCGGCGGCGCCGCGACCGACCAGCAGCTGGCCATCGAGGCGATCAGGGAAGCCGCCCGCCGCACCGGGGCGCCGGCACCGTTCCGCGCCCTGCTTCCCCCGCTGCCCGCCAGCCTTCCGCTCGACCGCCTGCCCGATTACCAGACCCAGGCCTCTCCGGGCACGGCCATCCCGTTCGGCCTGGCCGACGTGCCCGACGAGCAGGCCCAGCCCGCCTACCACCTCGATCTGGCCGCCAGCGCGCACCTGATGGTGGCCGGCGGGCCGCAATCCGGCCGCACCACCTTCGCGCGCGCCCTGATCACCAGCCTCGCCACCCGGTTCCGCCCCGACCAGGTTCACCTCTACGTCGTGGAGCACCAGCCCGCCGGGCTGTTCGAGTACGCCGCGCTGCCGCACTGCGGCGGGGTCTTCTCCCCCGCCGAGCCCGACCGTATTCGCCGGCTAGTCGGCTGGCTGGCCGACGAAACCCAGCGCCGCGCGATCACCCGGTTCGATCCCGGCGGCCGGGACAACCCCGTGATCGTCCTGGTCGTGGACGGCTGGGCCCAGTTCGAGAGCCGCGCCGACCCGTCGCTCGCCGACGTCAGCCTGGGACCGACGCTGCGCGAGATCATCAGCATCGGCGCACCGCTCGGCGTGCACATCGTGCCCATCGGCGGCCAGGACCTGCTGACCGGGAAGATCCCGGCGCTGTGCAACCAGCGCCTGCTGCTGCCCTTCCCCAACGAGGACACCCGCCGGACCATGCTGCGTGGCGGGATGACCAGTCCGCCGCCGGTCCCCGGCCGGGCCATCGACGCCGGCACCGGCTACCAAGTCCAGATCGGCCAGCCGACCACGCCCGCCGCCGAGCTCATCTCCGGCTGTGACCCCGCGACCCTCGATCCCCGGCGGCTGCCCAGGCCGTTCCCCTCGCTACCGTCCCAGGTCAGCGTCGCGGACCTGCCACTGCCCGAGCCGTTGCCGTCGCCAGACTGGATTCCGATCGGCATCGGCGGCCCGGAACTGGCCACGATCGGGATCGACCTATTTAACATAGGCCCGCACCTGCTGTTCATCGCCGGCCCGGCCGGTTCCGGGCGCACCACCGCGATCGCCACCCTGGCCCGCTTGCTGAGCTGGAACGGCATCGACGTCCTGGCCCTCGCCCCGCCCCAGTCCCCGCTCGGCCGCCTGCTCGAAGGCGACGACGGCATCCGCGTCATCACCAAGGCGGTCATCGAGGACACCGTGCTCCGCGAAGCCG
The DNA here is from genome assembly GCA_963822485.1 of uncultured Actinomycetota bacterium. Lineage (GTDB taxonomy): Bacteria > Actinomycetota > Actinomycetes > Streptosporangiales > Streptosporangiaceae > DASUBV01. Next base: position 191,275 of record CAWGHW010000035.1, on the reverse strand, counting down.
CCGAGCCGTTCGGCGATCGCCGCTACGCGGTGCTGCTAGACGACGCCGACCGCGTCACTGTCCAGGCCACCAAGGAGAAATTCAGCGAGTCCCCCACGCTGCTGGACGAGATCGCCCACCCGGCCCAGTTCGGCCGCCGCGCCCTCATCATCGCCGCCAACCCCACCCCGATCCTGTCCGGCAGCCGCAAGTCCCTGGCCAAGGTCACCAACGAGGCCGTGCAGAACGGCGCCCGACTCCTGCTCACCCCGGCCAAGCGCGCCGACGCCCGCGAGCTATCCATGACGCTGGAGCCTGACCAGTACTTGACCCGCCCGCCGGGCCGTGGCTACCTGTCGGCGATGGGAACTCCTTTGCTGATTCAGCTGGCCAAGAGCTGAAGGTTCGAATCGTAATGTGGAGTGCGCCCCTGACAAGCCCTAAGTCCGTGGTGGTGCTGGATTCACCTTGTCGAAGCCCCCACGCGACCATCGCCTTTTCGCGGCTTCCCACGTTATATCCCTGAACCACGCAATGCGGGATATTGCTTCTTCCCAGGTAAACAAACGAGATGAGCGCAAGATCTCGCTATCGAAGGCATTAGCTGATATTTCAATGAAAAAGCTATCTCGATCACCTACATCGCGCTCATCTTGCCACGCCGCAGGTACTATTGATATCCGAACACGGTCGGCAAGTGGCCTGCGCGATGCAGTGACTGCTTCAGCTCCGTCTACAGGACATTTCAGCATCTCCTCATCCGGCTCGGCCGTACCAATGAGAAAATGGCGCCACCTGTGGTTGTTGTCGCACATCATGAACCACCAGGCACCACCGCTAGTAGAAGAGGTGTATTCCGTCATCTATTCCTGATCCCCAAACGTTGACATGTGGTCCCATGGACACGCCATCCCCGAATGTATGGCCCAGGAAGTCATCACGCCAGCCCGAGGTGCCTTCGAAGCTCTCACGCCCGATCACCATGCTGGACCCCTTCATCCAGAACGGGCCGCCCCGGAACTCGGACGCTCGAATCGCCCGTGGGCGCGAGCCGAGGTCGCCCACCATCTCCGACGCTGCCTGCCGGGCCGCCCGCCGGGTAGGGAACTTATACCCCTGATCCACAGGTTCGCCACCGTGCCTCGCCGCAACCTGCACGATTTTGCAGCCTTGCAGACCGAGGGGGTCGATCTCGGCGTGAGGGTTGCTGACGTATGCGTGAGGGTTCGGGGACGGGGCCAGGCCTAGCGGGTCGGGGGTTAAGTAGGTGCCGCTGAGCGGGTCGTAGTACCGCTGGTTGTTATAGTGCAGGCCGGTTTCTGGGTCTTCGTACTGACCGGGAAAGCGGAGCGGGGTCTGGGCTCCTTCGACCACCCAGGTCGTGTCACCCCAGAGAGTCCGGATCTGGCGACCTGCCAGCTTGCCGTCGGGTTCTGTAAGCTCGGTAGGGGTGCCGACCAAATCCGTGATAATCCCGTAGAAGCGCCGGTCGATCTGTTCTTGCGGCGCATCAAGGACGGACGCAAATTCCGCCTGGGTGAGCGGGGTGAAGGTGCCGGGCTGGTAGTTCCACGTCATTACCTCACGCCGGTCCTCCGCTGGGACCATGTGAACTTGCTCAGCGAGGACCAGTCCGTCCCAGGTGAATTCGGTGTACTCGGCCAGGGTTGTATCGGGTAGCACATGCTCCTTTGCTATCCGGCGGCCAAGCGGATCGTACTTGTAACGCCATGTGCTGCCGTCCGGCGTCGCGACGGAGGTTAGGCGGTTGTCGGCGTCCCACTCATACCGCCAGGTGTCAGGCTTGCGAGAGATCCTCATCCGCTGGCGCTGGATGACCCGGCCCTGACGGTCATAGCGGTAGCGGATGTTGCCCGCACGGGTGGTCAGGGTTCCTGCGACCTGGCGCTGACCCTGAGCATCCGCATCGAGCGAGCTGCTGGTCGGCGGCGCGAGAGGCCAGGTAGCCGCGGTGATGTTGCCCGCCTGATCGTAGGCATATCGTTCGGCCCAGTCCCCGGCAGTAACAGTCGTGACCCGACCTGCCAGGTCCAGGCCAACCTCGCGGTTGCCGATAGGCAGATCGTCGATGCCGGTCACCGCGCCATCAGTGCGGTAGCTGTATGCCCGGCGCTGGATTACGCGCTCGTCTCGAGCGGAGCCCTCAGGAAGCGGTTGCTCAGGGCCTGTCAGAGCCTGGAGGGTGAGGCGGCCGCGCTGGTCCCAGCTCTGAGCCAATGTCAGGTCGCCGGGCAGTTCGCGACGGATCTCCTGCCCTGCCGCGTCGAAGCCGAAGCGGATCTGGAAGCCATTAGCGATCATTGTGGCGGGCTGCCCGGCCTGGTCGAACTCCCAGTTGGTCACCGGCCCGTATGGGGTGGCGCGGCGAGTGATCCGGCCGGCCGGATCGTACTCCGATGCCACAGTCCGGCCGTTGCAGGTCTCAGCAGTTACCTGGCCGAGTGCATCCCGCTCGAAAAGGATCTCAGCGTCGAGGTTCCGCGCATGGAGGAGGCGACCGACCGGATCGTAATCGAACGTCGTAATGGCCTCGCCAGAGGAACTTTCGATCATATTGCCGAGCACGTCATATCCGAACGCGATCTGCTGGCCGACTGCGTTGACGCGGCCGACTAGCTGTCCGGCCGAGTCATAGGCGTAGGTGGTGGTCTCGTCGTTGTAGTCGGTCTCGGCAATGAGCCTGCCCGCGTGATCATAGGTGTAACGCCAGGTCAACCCGGCGTGCATGACCTCGGTCGGGCGGAGCTGATGGTCGTAGCGAAGCTCGCTGCGGGTCCCATCCGGCCAGCGCATGGCGGTGACCTTGTCGAAAGGGCCATACTCGTACTGGCTCACCGCGCCCGCCGGACTGGCGTGCCGGATCAGGTTCCCTTCCCCGTCCCAGGTCCGGGTTTCCACCGCTCCGTCGGGGAACGTTCTTGACGCCAGGCGTCCCTCGGTCGTCCAGTCCAGCCTGGTGATCCCCCCGTCAGGAGCAGTGACCTGCGTGATCCGGCCGAGCAGATCCCGGTCGTACTGCCCCCGCGCCCCGTCCGGCCCGGTCACCTCGGCCAGCATGCCTGTGGCGGCGCTGACGATCCGGGTCACCGCACCGCCGGGATCGGCCACGCTCGCCAGGTGTCCGTGGTTGTCGTAGCCGAATTCCGAAACGGTGCCGTCTGGCGCGATCAGCCGGGTCCGGTTGCCGCGCGGGTCGTACTCCTGCCGCCATTCGGTCCCGTCCGGGCTCCTCAGGAGCACGGGCTGGCACTGCTCGTCGTACTGCGCGGTGGCCTGGCTGCCGTCCGGCCGCGTGATCGCGATGAGGTTGCTGCGCTGGTCGTACGCGTACCGGGTGATCCGGCCAAGTGGATCCACGCGCGTCGTCACCTGACCGCGGGGGTCGTGTTGCCATCGCGTCACGTTGCCCAGTGAGTCGGTGACGGCGGCGACGTGGGCGGACTGGGCTATCTCGTAGGCGGTGACCGCTCCAGCCTCGTCAGCCCAGCGGGTGATCCCGGGCTCGTATGTGAACGTTCCTGACAGGGCGCCTCCCGGGCCCTCGCCGCGGACGCAGCGGCCCTCGGAGTCATAGGTGTAGCGGTAGTAGTGGCCGTTGCGGTCGACCCAGCCGGTCAGGCGGCCCGCGCTGTCGTAGCTGAAACTAATAAGCAGGCCCGAGGAGTTGACGACGCCGGACAGGTTCCCGTCTGCGTCGTATTCGTAGCTGATCAGCGGCACGTCATCGTAGCCGTCGCGGCCGACGAGGGTGAGGCCGGTCACGCGGCCATCGTTCACCGCGACCCGGACTCGGTATCCACCGGAATGGACGACGCTAGACGGCTGGCCGTTCGCGTCGTAGTGGAAGACGATCTCGTGCCCGATACGGTCGGTCAGCGAGACGAGCGGTAGCTCGCCCTGATCACCGGAGCCGCTGTCATAGCCTGCCCGGTGCTCGAAGCGCCAGGTAAGGCCGCGCTGCAGGTCGGTCACCGCATAGGAGCCGTCCGGGTTCCGGCGCAGCGGCCATGCGGCGCCGGTCACCGGCAGCAGCGGCGCGTCATCTGGCCCGCCTGGATGGGTCCAGGTGAGGATCCGCCCGTCGGCGAACGCCCCGATGACCCGGTCGGCGGTGACAAGCAGGCGCTGGTCAAAGCTGGACAGCCACGACCGGCCGAACCAGCGGCCGGTCCGCCACGAGGACCGATGGGTGCGCTCAAGCACCAGGGGCAGCACGCCGGGTAGGTTGACGTCGGTTTCGGCGAGCATGACGTCGCCGTTCGTCACGTCTACCGGGTCGCCCCCGCCGACCTTCGTGGCCTGCGGTTCGGCCGCTCCGGGAGAATCGCTCGCGGCCTTCAGGCCGCCCCCCGAGCGGACCGTGCCTGCGCCCGAAGGCGCCGGACCCCCGTCCGGTCCGGCGGATGGGCCGGGACCGTCAACGTGCGGGCCATCGTCCTTGGGCCCGGCTGTCCCTGTGCCCGAAGGCGCAGCCGCCACGTCCGGCTCGGCGGAAGGGCCCTGGCCGCTGTCGTGGGGCGCAGCGCGCCCGGCGGCCGCGTCCGCGTTTTCCATGGCGGTCGCGGCGTTGTCGATGTCCTCGGCGGAGTCCTCCTGAGCGCGGAGGATGACCTGGGGCAGGCTCTTGAACAGAGACAGGGCGAGGTCGAGCAGGGCCTGCTTAACGGCCTGGACCACCTCTTGCCAGCCGTCGGCGGTCGCCTCGGCCTCGCCAGGGTCTTCGATGTCGCGGTTGGCGTTCTCCGCGTAGGCCGTCTCGCCGGTCGCCTCGGTCTCGCCCGCCTGCCCGCGGATGGACTGGGCGGCATCGTGCAGGGCGCCGTAGGAGATCTTCAGCGACTGATATTCCGTCACGACCTGCAGGCCGCCGGAGAGCAAGTTGCCGATGAAGCTGCTGACGTGGTCGCTGATCTCCTGGACGGCGACGTTGATCAGCTCCCCGATCAGCGCACCCTTCAGCACCTCGATCGCGAAGTCGATGATCGCCCGAGTCGAGATGATCTCTTCCGGCAGCGCCGCCTCGTCCGCCCCGAGCGTGATGATCGCCCCGACCTGGGTTGCCGCGAACTCGGTGGCGAAGGCGACCGCCGCGCCGATCACGACATATTTCTGCGCCACCACCACGTCCGCCGCGGCGTCCAGCGCGTCGGCGAAGATGTTCAGCGGCACATGCAGGTCGGCGATGAGCTGGTTGTGATGCTCCCAGCGGGCGGCCAGGGTGCTCGTGAACGATGACTGCGAAGAATCGGCCAGGCCGGCGACCACCTGATTCGTGCGGGCCGAGTTGGCGGTGATGTCGCCGGCGAACGCCCGGACGCTGGTCGCCCAGGCCCGCAGCTCGTCCTCGTCGATCCCCGGCCAGGGCAGGCCCGCGTAGTTAAAGGCGATGACCACCCAGCCGGGCAATTCCAGTGCCACTACGGCACCTCCCCGTCAACTGCCCCCGCAGTCGGAGTCAGGAACCGCTGACACGGATGGTCGATGTCTGGTCGGTCTCGCGGAACTTCTCGGCGGTGTTCTTGAGGTAGGTTCTCATGACCTCAAGGCCCTCGATCGTCTGGTTGACGCCCGTGTTGAACTCGGTGTACGCCTCGGAGAAAGCCTTGCTGGCGATATCGGTCACGAACCCGCTCTCGACCAGGTCATCGACCATGGCCTTGAGCTGCGTCAGCTGACTGGTGATTTCCTCCTGGCCAGCCGAAATCCGCTGCGCCGCGCTCTCCATTTGCTCATATGTTACATTAACGTCAGGCATAACAGCCCCCTTTTCTATGCATGCGCGACTAATGATGAGACCGCTCCCCGCGCCGACGCCTCACCACGCTTGACGCACCATATACTGCCGCGTAATGGCACATTTCGCAATAAGAACACCAGAGTGACCCGTGTTTCTTCTGTGACTCGTGAGGCGGCGATCGGGCCGCGCGGCGGACGTTACAATTCGATAGAAAGATCATGAACACGACGGAGACGGGGCAATGCCGGACGACTCGGACCGCCTGCACCCGCCGGGGGGCGACGCGCGGGCGTTAAGTGAGCGGCTGGTGGCGGGCCGGTACCGGCTGGTGCGCGAGCTTGGCCACGGCGGGATGGGCGTGGTCTGGCTGGCCGAAGACACTCAGCTGGACCGCGAGATCGCGCTGAAGGAACTGCGCCCGCCTGGGCTGCGCGGGGCAGATCGGGAGGTGTTCCGGCGGCGCGCCCAGCAGGAGGCCCGCGCCGCGGCCCGCGTTCGCCACCCGAACGCGGTCACCCTCTATGACGTGCTGTCCGACTCAAGCGACGGTGCCGTCTACCTGATCATGGAACTCATCCACGGACCGACCCTGGCTGAGCTGGTCCAGCGGGACGGCGCGCTGAGCGCACCGCGGGCGGCCGGGATCGGCCTGCAGCTGCTTGACGTGCTGGAGGCGGCCCACGCGCTGGGCGTCGTGCACCGGGACGTCAAGCCGGGCAACATCCTGATCGCCGCCAATGACCAGGTGAAGCTCACGGACTTCGGCATCGCGCACATCGCGGGCGACCCCAGGCTGACCAGAAGCGGGATCATCGGCACCCCGGCCTACCAGGCGCCCGAGCTGTTCGAGTCGGTGTCGATCACGCCGGCCGCGGACATGTGGTCCCTGGGCGCGACGCTCTACTACGCCGCCGACGGGCGCGGCCCATTCGACCGTGACAGCACCGGTGCCACGCTGCGGGCCATCCTGCTTGATGACCTGCCGGCACCTCGCTGCGAGGCCCACCTGGCCACCGTCATCGGGCAGCTGCTGCAGCGCGACCCGGCCGAGCGCGCCATCATCGACCAGGCCCGCGCCGAGTTGCACCAGGTCCCAGCGCAAGCGTCGCTGCCGTCCGCAGATCCACGGCCGGCCGAGCCGGTCAGGGCCGGGCCACCGGACGTCCCCGCCGCCGGCCGGAAGCCGGGGTGGAACCTGGACGAGGAAACCCGGCTGCGCCCAGACGCCCCGACGCCGCCTGACACCGGACCTCAAACCCATGAGAAACACGGGCCAGGCCACCGTCGTGTCCTTCGCTGGGCCATCGTTATCGCGGCCGTCGCAGTGGTCGCGATCGGCGGCACCGTCGGCATCCTTTCCGCGCTCAGCGGCCCGGGCACTCCCCGGGCCAGCCACCGGACGCACCACAAGACCACGAGCCATCATCAGCCGCCCCGCGCGATCACTCACGGTCCGGCGAAGTCGTCGTTCTCTGAGGACGCGGCTGGTCAGAAGGTGGCCTTCGTGAGCAGCAGTAAGCAGATCCTCTACGACCACTACGTCTCCGGCTGGCACGGCCCGAAGGTGCTGCCCGGCACCTCACGGGCCGGCTCGCCGATCGTGCTCATCCCGTACGGGAACGTCTTCTTCATCGAGCCCGACGGCCAGGTCGTGAACGACTACCTGATCAAATCCGGCTGGGCAGGCCCCGGCCCGGTCGGCGGCAGCGCCGGAGCAGGCTCGGGCCTGGCCTTCTCCCCGGGCAGCGGGCCCCGAACCCCTCCGGCCGTCGTCTTCGTCAACGCCAGCGGCAAGCTGGTCTACGACAACTACTACGCCAATACCTGGCACGGCCCGAAGGTGCTGCCCGGCCGGCCGCGGCCGGCTCCCCGCTCGCGTTCAGCCCGAACGGACACAAGATCTTCTTCATTGATCGCAACGGCCATGTCGTTTCCGATTTCCACGCCTCCGGCTGGAAGGGCCCGGCCCGGATCGGCGGCTCCGCCGAGGCTGGCTCGGGCCTGGCCTACTCCCCTGGCAGCAGCAGCGCCGGCACCAAGCCGGCCGTCGTGTTCGTCAGCGTCAGCGGCCGGCTGGTCTACGACCGCGACGCCAGCCGCTGGCATGGCCCGAAGGCGCTGCCCGGCACCCCGCGGGCCGGCTCACCGGTCGCCTGGAGCGGGGACGGGACGTCGGTCTACTTCGTGGAGTCCGGCGGCATGGTCGTCAATGACTACCTCTCCGGCTCCCGCTGGAAGGGCGCCTACCCCACCGGCGGCACCGCCAGCCGCGACTCTGGTCTTGCCTACGCCCCCGGCAACGGCACCGCGGCCGGAAGAGTCAACGTCATGTTCATCGGCGTGGACGGCAGGCTGGTCTACGACTGGGACACTGGCCACTGGCACGGTCCCGACCCTCTTCCCGGCTCCCGGCGGTAACGACCTGCTGGTCGGCGATGTCCTCGGCGGGAAGCCGGGCCATCACGATCTACCGGAGGTCAGGCAGCGCCCGGCGGGATTTGCCTGGGGAGAGCAAGCGAGTGCACGTGGAGGGCTGGCAGTGAGCGATCGAGCGGAGCACGATCAGCCGCCGTGGCCAGCCGGGCGCCTGGACCTGGACGGGACCTGGGAGCTCATCCCTGGTGATCACAAGCTGGCTGAGCTCGACGGCATCACCGGGGAGCCGGCTGACGTGCCCGGGCTATGGGAGGCGCAGGGCCACCTGCGACTGGACGGCGTCACCTGGTACCGCCGCTCGGTGGATGTGGCTGACCCGGCCGGATGGTGGACGCTGCATGTCGGGGCGGTCATGGATGACGCCGAGGTGTACCTGAACGGGCAGCTCATCGGCTCCCACCGGGGCGCGTTCACGCCGTTCGACCTGGACTGCACGGGCCTGGTCGCCGGGGCCAACGAGATCGCCATCCGGGTCACCGATCACCCGAGCGGCAGCGCCGAGCACCTGAGCAGCGCGCACGGCAAGCAGGGCTGGGGGAACGAGGCTTTCCCCTCCCCGCCGAGCCTGTACCTCACCTACGGGGGGATCTGGCAGAGCGTCTGGCTGGAGCGCCATGGCCCGGCCCGGATCGCCGACGTCTGGGTGAACTCAGATCCGGAGAACCTGGTCATCGAGGTGACGGCGACCGCGCCGGAGACCGGACCTGACGTCGAAATGTCTGACGGCGAGCTGACGGTGGCGGGGAAACTGCTGGGGCGCGAACTGACGCAGCCGACGCAGACGGCCGGGCCGGTCCTGTTCCGGCTCGGGAAGGTCGATCCCCCGCTGTGGTCGCCGGCCTCGCCGGTCCTGCACGAGGCGCGGGTCCTGGTCTATGCCGGGGGACGCCTGTCGGATACGCGGACCGTCCGGTTCGGGCTGCGCCCCTCCCGGACCTGAGCCCGCACGAGGGCCAGCCCTTCTGGGAGTACGGGCCCGCCCTCAGCTCGCTGATCGAGTCCGTGCCCTGGCCGGGCTCGGTGGCCGAGTTCGTCGCCGGGACGCAGCGCTATCAGGGGCTGGCCGACCGGTTCCAGATCGAGCTGTTCCGGGAGTTTCGGGGCCTGGCCGGCTGGTGCGTGACCGAGCTGACCGACGTCCCGATGGAGTTCAACGGCCTGCTCGACCTGCTCCGCCAGCCGAAAGAGCCCGCCGCCGAGGAGATGCGGCGCGCCTGCCAGGACATCTGCCCGATCCTCATCCGCCCGCACTGGGCCGCACAATCCGGCGGCACAATCGAGGCGGAGCTGCTCATCGTCAACGACGGGCCCGCCGTCCGCAACGCGAAACTCATGGTCCGCCTGGGCGGCAACCGCTGGCGCGGCCACACCGATCTGCCCGCGCACGGAAAAACCGCCGCGATCCCGGTCACCCTGCCCTGCACAGCACCGCCCGGCCCGGCGGCGCTCGAGGTCGAAGTGCGAAAGCGCCGCCGCGACCTGGGCACCAGCTCCTACCCGGTCCGCGTCGTCGCCCGCCCGGCGCCCGGCCAGGTACGCGTCGCCGCGCTCGGTGACTCACCAGCCCCCGAGATCCTGGCCGGCGCCGGTGCCGTCATCGGCCCGCCCGCCGACGCCGAGCCCGGCCGCGACCTGCTGGTCATCGGCGAGCAATGCCTCACCGACGCGGCCGCTGACCTCGCGACGAGCTGGCTCGGCCGCGGCGGCCATGTCCTGCTCCTGGCCCAGAACCAGGCCGGGCCGCTGCCCCTGCCCGGATCACTCAAGCTGACCAGCCTGGACACCGCGTGGGGGTCCACCCCGTTCATCTTCACCGGCTCCCAGCCTGAGCTGCCATCACTCCCGCAGGGCTCGGTGCTGGCCAGCGAACTGCTCTCGACCGCGCCCGAGTACGTCTACACCAGCGCCGGAAACGGGCCGTTCGCGGCGGACACCGCGGTCGGCGTGCTCAAGCCGCCCCCGCGGAGCTGAAGGCCACGGTTGTCGGCCGCGTTCGCGCCGGGCCGGGACTCATCACCGTGTGCCAGCTTCCACTCGCCTCCGCCGCCGAGGCCGGTGACCCGCTGGCCGCGGCGCTGCTCGGCGATCTCCTGCGCTGGGGCATCCAGCGGGCGGCCGCGGGCGTGCCCACCCGCAGCAGCACGATCTGAGCGCGCTCACCCTGGGGTGTGAGACCTGCGGGCTGCTTGTGCTGCCGCGCGAACGCCGAGCGGATCCCCGCGGTCACGGCCGGGGCCGGTCCACCAGGCGCCGACCGCAGCGGCCTGCCGCCGGTACCCGGGGAGGCCGAGCTGATCGCCGAGGACCGCGGCCTGCTCGTTCACCAGGATCGCGTAGCCCTCCAGCGCGGCTGGCCCGCCCCTGTCCAGCGGGCGTTCAGCGAGGTATCCGGCCAGCAGCCGGGCCGCGCCGACCCGGTCGAAACGTGCCATGCCGCCCTCGACCTGGAAGAAGCCAGTGGCCAGCAGCTTGGCCAGATCGAAGGCCGGCGGGGCGAGCATCGCCTTGTCGAAGTCGATGAACCCGAAGCCCCGCGCCGCCCGGCGACAATGTTGTCCCAGTGCATGTCGCCGTGCACCGGCTGGGCCAGCAGCCTCCGGCCGGATCCGAGGACTAGCCGGACCCGGTCGGGCCACACCTCACGAGCCGCACCCGCGGGGCCGGCGGGCGGCTGTCGGGCGGATCATGCGATTGACAAGTCCCCTTCAGCGTGCAGCAACGCGCGCAGCACCCAGGAGTGGTAAAGGCGAAAGCTCACTGACTGCTGTAGCACCCCCCGCACCGCATCACTGCAGGTCGCAGTCGTGCGCCACGTTCTGCCCTACACCACTCGCCTAAGACGACTGGCACCGTGGACCAGCGGAAACTCGCTGGCCTCTGCCGCATCCCCGCAGGTAAACTGCCATATACGTGGGCGCAACTGGGTTCGAACCAGTGACCCCTCGCTTGTAAGAGGAGTCCGGCCACTCCCCCGACCTGCGGAAACCGGCTGAGAGCCAGGTCAGAGGCTCTACTTCGACCCAGTTGGGCCCGGTTCAACGGGGTTCGCAGGCGTTGCGACCTCCCAAATTCCTCCCAGTTGATCTTGGAAGGGACTTGGAAGGAATATGCGCCAGGCCGATACGCGCGTCCGCTGGATGCATAAGCTGAGCTATCCGAGGATCTGAGCACGCACTGCTAGCGGGTCCCACACCAACTCAGGCATCTCGGCGATCCCGGCGACCACCCGCTCGAAGATGCCCAAGGTGCGCGCCATCGGGCTCGCGTCGTCAACCTCCTCATCAGGATCAAACCGCCTGGCCCTGCGCGGATACGGCTCCCGCCACCGTTCCGTCGCCGCACGGTTCAGCCTCTCCGTAGCTGCGTACGGTCTCGCGCTCCCGCCTGGTTAGATCTCTCAGCTGAGTCCTTGTCACAGCCCGAGCGGCGGCTTCGGCAGCGACTCGGCGGAGGACACTCGCCGAGAGCCCTTCCATCTGATGCGCGAGATCAATCGCGACGTTAGACAGGCGGTTCGCCACGGCATTCTCAGCTCCCGGGCAGGAATTGCTCCATGAACTGTTGCATGCAGAACCCTCGCGTCTTCCGGAGCTACTCAGTATCGAGCTGATCCTCCACCCGCTTGCCTGTCAAGCCCACTCGCACTACCCCCGTGCGCTTGTTAATGATCAGCGGGCTGTTGCCCGCCAGGGCGTCCCGGATGCTTCCTGTATAAACAGTCTCGAGTTATAGGTGACGATCCAGCAAGGTTGGGATATTCCCGAACTTCTGATATAGTCAGTTCTTCCGTGACACCCGGCTGGATATGATCCCGGACAAACTCTTCCGCCCTTTGGCGTGCCTGCTCATATTGCAGCACGTCATTCACCTCCCGAAGTCAGCGTGAACCAGAACTGGTCATAGCCTTCAAAGCTCGCCCCAGCGCCGCTCTGGAAGTCAGGGAGTCTGACTTCCCCGCCGTAGGAGGCGGCAGCCGCGGTGACTTCCTCATAGAACTCGGCGTCGGGGACGACAGGGCAGAAGCGCGCCGCGTTCTTCTAGGCGGGCGGGTTACCGGGGCTGTTCCGGTGCAACTCGGCAGCGATAGTGGCGTTGAGCTCGCCCCAGCTCTTCTCGAACTTGGCCAGGCCCTCACGCTCGAGCTGGTTGGTGACGTCGCGGAAGTCGATGCCGATTGCCCCCAGCTGCTGGAACACCTGGCGTGCGCTGTCGTAACTGTCGCGAATCGTGTCGCCTGTCACCTCGCCATGGTCGAAGACCGCTTCCAGGGTGGTTGCGGGCATCGTATTGACCGAGCCGGGAGCCACCAATTCGGTGACATACATGGTGTCCGGATAGGCGGGATCCTTGACGCCGGTCGAGGCCCACAGCGGACGTTGCGGGCGGGCGCCGTGCTGAGCCAGTTCCAGCCATCGCTCGCTGGTGGAAACCTCCTCGTAAGCCTGGTAGGCGAGGCGGGCGTTGGCGATGGCCGCCTTTCCTTTAAGGCCCATGGCTTCGCTGGTGCCAAGCCGGTCCAGCCGGGCGTCGACTTCGGAATCCACGCGGGAGACGAAGAAGGAGGCGACTGACCGGATGTCCGGGAGGTCACGCCCGGCCGCGGCGGCCTGCTCCAGCCCGCTTAGGTAGGAATCCATGACCGCGCGGTAGCGGTCCAGGGCGAAGATCAGCGTCACGTTGACGCTGATTCCCTCACCGATTGCCTGCGTGATCGCGGTCAGCGCCTCTGTCGTGGCGGGGATCTTAATGTACAGGTTGTCGCGGTCCACTGCCTTGCGCAGCCTGGCCGCCATTTCGATGGTGGCCGCGGCATCGCGGCTCAGCCGCGGGTCGACCTCGATGGAAACGCACCCGTCCTGGCCCGCGGTCTGCTCGTAAACGGGTGCCAGGACGTCGCAGGCCTTGCGTACGTCATCAGTGGTGACGGCGAAGACCGCGGTTTCAGCGTCGGCGCCCTGGGCGGCGAGGTCATGCAGCTGCTGGTTGTACCGACCCCCCTTGGACAGGGCCGCCGCGAAGATCGTGGGATTGGTGGTGATGCCGACGACGTGCCGGTTAGCGATCAGCGAGTTAAGCCGGCCGCCTGCCAGCAGCTCACGGGACAGGTCGTCCAGCCATACGGCCACGCCCTGGGCGGACAGGTCGGCCAGCGGGTCACGATGCGTGTCATGGGTCATGCGTGTGCCTCCAGTTGGGTCTCGGGGGGTCCGGCCCCCTTAGGCTGGCCGGTCCGCGGTGCCGCCCGGGCTGGCGAACGTGGCGGGAACTCCGCCGGGCCGGGCGCCGTGCCGGGCATCGTGAATGCTTTCCCGTGCCGCGGCGGCGACGGCGTCGGCCGTGATGCCGAATTCCCGGTACAGGGTCTGGTAGTCGGCGGACGCGCCGTAATGCTCGACGCCGACGCTGCGGCCGGCGTCACCGATGATCTTTTCCCAGCCGCCGGTGATGCCCGCCTCGACGCTGACCCGGGCCCGCACCGAAGGAGGCAGGACCGAGTCCCGGTAGGCCTGGTCCTGCGCGGCGAACCACTCCAGGCACGGCATCGAGATGACGCGGGCGGGAACGCCGTCTGCCTGCAGCCGTTGCCGGGCGTCGAGGGCGATCTGAACTTCGGATCCGGTGCCGATGAGCAGGATGCTGGGCGAGCCGCCCGCCGCCTCGGCGAGCACATAGCCGCCGCGCGCCGCGCCGTCCGCCGGGGCGTGCGCAGTACCTTCGCCGCGGTCCAGGACCGGGATGTTCTGCCTGCTGAGCACGATGCCGGCCGGCCGGTCGGCGTGCTCGATGATGGCCTGCCAGCAGACACTGGTCTCGTTGGCGTCGCCGGGACGGACCACATCCAGGCCGGGGATGTTGCGCAGCGAGGCGAGCTGCTCGACCGGCTGGTGGGTGGGGCCGTCCTCGCCGAGGCCGATGGAATCGTGGGTCCAGACGTAGATCGTGGGAATCTGCATCAGCGCGGCCAGCCGTACCGCCGGGCGCATGTAGTCGCTGAAGGTCAGGAACGTCCCCCCGTAGGGTCTGGTCAGCGATTGCAGCGCGATGCCGTTCAGCGCCGCGGCCATGGCGTGCTCGCGGATGCCGAAATGCAGCGTCCGCCCGTACGGGCCGCCGCGCCATTGCCTGGTCTGCCTGCGGCTGGGGAGGAAGGAGTCCGCGCCGTCCATGCTGGTGTTGTTGCTCTCGGCCAGGTCCGCCGACCCGCCCCACAGCTCCGGCAGCACAGAGGCCAGCGCCGTCAGCACGGCCCCGCTCGCCTTGCGGGTCGCCATCCCGCCCGGGTCCGGCTCGAAGCTGGGCAGCGCCTCGGCCCAGGCGTCAGGCAGTTTCCCCGCCTGCAGCCGGTCCAGGAGGGCGGCCCGGTCCGGGTTCTCCTGGCGCCAGGCCTGGTAGCGGGGCTGCCAGGCGGCGTGTGCGGCATGCCCGCGGTCGGCGGCCTGGCGGGCGCGCCGCAGGACTGCCTCCTCCACCGCGAACGACTGCGCGGGATCGAACCCGAGCAGCTTCTTCGTCGCGGCGACTTCGTCGGCGCCGAGTGCGGCGCCGTGAGCCTTGCCGGTGTCCTTGCTGGTGGGCGCCGGCCAGCCGATGATGGTGCTGAGCACGATCAGCGAGGGACGGCTCGTCTCTTCCTTGGCCAGGTTGATGGCGCGCAGGAGGCTGTCAACGTCCTCGCTGTAACCGCCAGGCGTGCGCCAGTTCACGCTCTGGACGTGCCAGCCGTACGCGGCATAGCGCGCGGCCACGTCCTCGCTGAAGGACACGTTCGTGTCGTCCTCGATGGAAATCTGGTTGTGGTCGTAGAAGACGACCAGATCGCCCAGTTCCTGATGCCCGGCCAGGGAACTCGCCTCGCTGGTGACCCCTTCCATCATGTCGCCGTCCGAGGCGATGGCGTAGACCCGGTGGTCGAACGGGCTCTGCCCGGGCTCAGCCTCCGGGTCCAGCAGGCCACGTTCACGGCGGGCAGCCATGGCCATCCCGACGGCGGCAGCCAGCCCCTGCCCGAGCGGGCCGGTGGTGATCTCCACACCGCGCGTATGCCGGAATTCCGGGTGCCCGGGAGTCTTCGATCCCCACGTCCGCAGCGCCCGCAGATCCTCTGTCTCCAGCCCGTATCCGGACAGGAACAGCTGAATGTACAGGGTCAGGCTGGTATGCCCGGCGGACAGCACGAACCGGTCCCGGCCGAGCCACTGGTCATCGGCCGGATCATGAACCATGACGTTCTGGAACAGCAGGTAAGCCAGCGGTGCCAGGCTCATTGCCGTTCCCGGATGGCCATTGCCCGCTTTTTGCACCGCGTCAGCAGCCAGCAGCCGGACAGTGTCGACCGCCCGGAGGTCGAGATCATTCCACCCGGCCAGCTCCGCCCGGGGACGACCCAGAGACGCTTCCCGCTGGTCCAGCCCGGTACGTGCCGTGCCCTCAATGTCAGTGTCCTGACTCTGTGCCATGAAGCCTCATTTCAGGGAGCGATGGGCGGCTTATGCCCGTTTCGCGGGCTTACCGCCTGAAGTCCATCTCCTCCAGGCGAGTCTGCACGGTCCGGCCGCTCTCCCACGAGTTGGCGCCCGGGACGACTTCGGGGGTCGGGATATCAGCCCGGCTGTGCCGCTTGCGCGCGGCGGACACGCTGAGCCTGCGGTCGCGCTCGCGGATCAGTTCCTCGTTGGCCTGCCTGTCGTCGGTCAGGCCCATCATCAGCTGCGGGATCCCGTAGGGGAAGTCGTCGCGGTCGTACTGCCACGTGTGGAACGTCTTGCCGTAAGTCGTCACGAGGTCGCTGAAGTAGGCGTGCTCGGCGAGATCCGGAACCCCCGGCGCGACCAGGACGCCGGACTTGACCTCGTAGTGGTGGCTGTGCCACAGCCGCTTCTCGTCATCGGGGAGACTGCGGAAGCGCTCCTCGGTGGTGATGTACTCGATGCCAATCAGGCGGCCATCGGGCGCGTTACGGTCGAAGATCACGCACTGGTGCAAGTCGTGGCGCAGGTGGATGCAGAAGTGCGAGGCCTCTACCTGCCGTCCCATGTCGTCGGCGTACATGTGGAAGCCGTTGAGGTAGGTGCTCATCGCGCTCAGCGGGTACTTGGGCTGGATCGCGCCGGCCGCGAAGTCGAGCACGCGGTGCTTGAGGGGATGTCCCTGGCCGACCCTCGCCGCCGTCATCGCCTTGCGGCCCAGCATCACGCTGGCCGCCGTCGCCGCTCCGGCCGCAAAACCGGCGCCGACGCGCCCGGCCGATCGCCGCGCGGGCTGCTTTGTCCGTCTCGAAATGGTGTAGCGCTGCACGGTCATCCCTTCCACGGCGGTCAGCCCTTCAGCTCGTCAAGAACACGCGTCGCCTTCCCCGCACCCCGACGCCCAAACCGGGCTCCAGCGCTGGTGTGCCGTCCCCAGCAGGAGCAAGGCGCTGGCGCTCCATCGCCGACACTCGGTTTCACATCCGGCAGGTCCGGGCCGCCATCCGTTGCGCCCTCACGATGCTGCTCCTGCTGTCGCATCATTTGCTCGGCCATCGGGGCTTCCTGGTCGACGTCCGGTTGTTCGTCCTGGACATGGCCCTGAGTCATCTCCGACGGCCGTTCGGCTCGGCCGTGGTCACGGCACGACCATGCTTAGGCCTGATGGCGCACACCCGGTTCATCTGAGCCGGGCAGGGGTGGCTGGTCCTGGGCGCGATAAGCCTCCGGGCCTCGGGGCGCATCGGAGGCGGCCTCCACGGCAGTACTGCCCCAGGCGACCGCGTCGTCCGTTATGCCGATCACCTTCCCGGCGGGGACGGCCAGCACCACAGTTGCGGCGCATGTCCACAGCAGCCACCAGGTATGCGTGATGGTCGCCGCTCCGCCGGCGATAAACCCTGTGATAATTGGGACCACGAGCATCCAGGATGCGGGCTTGCCATGCGGGTGGCCCCCCTCGGGAACGTGCCGGTCTTCGATCCGTTCCCAGGGCCGAGGCCGCTGCCCGGCGGAGATCTCCCCCGCATGCCCGGTGCCGCTCGCCCCGCCGTCCCGCCGCGCTTTCCTGCGGATGGCGTCCGGTGGGCTGTCGGCCAGGTAGACCGCACCGAGCAATAGCGCGAGGCCTGCGATGGCGGCAACCGCGGTCAGGATCATCCCCGTGGTGGTGCCAAGCAGCAGCACAGCCGGTGTTCTGACTTCTGGCGGCGGGTGCACCTTGCTTACCTCCTTTTGGCGGGCTCGCCTGGCCTCGCGGGCTGCGTTCAGACCGGAAGCTGCTTGCCGGTCACCGCACCGCTACAGCGCGCGGAGCGCCGTGAGTAGCAGCGGGCCGGAAGCAATGCCGCGGGGGCCGTCCCGCCTGGCGGGGCGGCTCCCTTCGGTCTATCTAGCTCAGGGCGTTCTTGATCTTCCCGGTGAGGCCGGTTTCGGTGCCCATCGCCGGGCCTCCCGGCTCGCCCATGGCACCGTTGTAGGTGGCATACAGGAACGGGTCGGGGGCGGGCGCCGCGGCCACATCACCCAGAGGCTGGGGTCGACCAGGTGCTAGCCGCTGGCGCACGGCCGGCCAGAAGTACTGCTCCTCAGCAGCCTCGTGCTGCGACGAGTCGATGACCAGCCGCTGCGCGACCTCCTTGCGCGCCGCGAGCACGGTGCTTCCGGCCCCGGCGGAGTGACCAGGGCTGTTCTCCAGCGCGGTCAGCATCTGCTCCACAGCGGCATGGTCGGCCCTGAGGACCTCGAATGCGTCTGGCATGGCATCTCCCGTGATGACGCGCCTACAGATCACGACTCCGCTACCCGCCGCCCGGCCGCAAACCTGGCCCGGCCGGCCGGCATCATCCGCAACGCCGGGTTCAGCGACAGTGCGGCGAGCGGGCAGGCAGCCGTCGTGCTTCCGACCCGGCCACCTGGGATATTCGAGTAACAGTCACAAGCCTGTGCTGACTGGCCTCGCTCCTAACTCGCCACAGGACGCTGGCCCGCCAGGGGCCGGGCCAGGGCAGGCGGCCGGGCGGTGGCTGTCAGTTCGGGGCTAGTCTCGGGCATCGGTGCGCTGCTCGCTGCTTACCATCTGCTGCACAGCAAGGGATCGGCAACCGGGCGCACGGGGGCGCAGCCCCCCGTCTCCGGGATCCTCACCGCCCGGGAGGTCTCCTGCTCCAGACCTGCCGGCGAGCCTGTGCGACCCGTCCGCCGCCGGGTTTGCCGCCGCCGGGGCGGGTATGTCGGCGTGATGGCCGATCTCATCCGCGCAGTGCTGTTCGATGTCGACGGCACGCTGGTCGATAGTAATTACCTGAACACCGTGGCCTGGTGGGAGGCCTTCGCCCAGGCCGGCCACGACGTGCAGATGGCGAGAATTCATCGCGCCATCGGCAAGGGCTCGGACCAGCTGCTGGGCGAGCTCCTGCCGGCCGACCGCGACCAGGCGTCCGATGATGAGATCGCAGCGGCGCATGCGGCGCTGTACTCGGTGTACTGGTCCCGGCTGCGGCCCCTGCCAGGCGCGGCCCGGCTTCTGAGGGCATGTCACGAGAATGGCCTCCGGGTGGTCCTGGCCAGCTCGGCCGGCCCGCGGGAGCTGGAGGTACTGCGCGCAGCCCTGGACGCCGACGACGCGATCGACGCGGTCACCTCGGCCGGAGACGTGGACGAGAGCAAGCCAGCGCCTGACCTGGTGCAGGTCGCGCTTCAGAAGGCTGGCACCAGTCCGCGGGGCGCGGTGTTCGTGGGCGACGCCGTCTGGGACGCCAGGGCCTGCGGGCGGGCCGGCGTTTCGTGCGTCGGCGTGCTGAGCGGCGGCACCAGCGAGGCCGAGCTCCGCGCCGCCGGGGCCATCCGGGTCTACCCAGGGCCCGCGGAACTGCTAGCGGCATTCCCCGCCAGCCTCCTCGGGTAACCCGTGCTCGGCCGCAGCCACCCGGCTCCCCGGCCACTGCTGCCCGCGGGCCCGTCCTGCCAAGGTCACCTTGACCTCGCACCGTCAGGACCACTCGCGGCCTGGGAACTGTCTTGTGCCAGATGACCTGATCCGCCGGCAGGCCTTAGGCGGCGCTCGCCCTCATTCAGTTCGGGGTATCTGAGACAAGACGGGCGGCTACAGCGGGGATGACCGTCGTCGCAGGTGCTCCAGGAGCGCCGCTCCCTGTGGTCCGTCGAACCACCGGGTGTGACCGATGAGGTAGCTGTCATAGGCCAGGTGGGCGTTGTCCGGTGAGCCGACGACATCGGAGAAGTACTCGATCTCGGAGAGCGCGTACTCCAGCTGAACAACTGGGAGAACCTCGGCCACGGCAGCGAGCTCGCCAGCGGGGAGGTTCCCGGCATCCTGGTAGCCGTCCAGCAGTGCGTCGGCGGCGTCGAGGTCGGCTTCGGCGCGCCCGTTCCCGGCCAGATCCAGCCAGCTGACCGCGGACCGCTCCAGCGCGATCGCGAGATCGTGGGCAACGCTGGTGCGGTTGGCCAGCCCGAAATCGAGCACGGCTGCGACTGTGGCCTGCGGGCCGGCTGAGGTCCAGCTGAGATTGGAAGGGTGCCAGTCACCGTGGGCCCACTGCGAACGCACCACCCGCAGCAGCGGCGCGGCCCGGCGGATGACCGGCAGGAGATGGCGGGTGAGGTCCTCATCCCACCGGCGGCCGGACAGGTAGCGTGCCAGGGCCGGACGGCGGGCGGCGAGCCGGCCGACCGCCTCGACCGGGTCCAGGGCTGTGATGATCGCGCAGGAACTGGTCAGGACCGCGGGCGGCCGGGGCGGCGGCCCGAAGTCGGCGGCTGCCCGGTGCAGGCGGGCCAGCGCGGTGCCGGCGGCGTGCGCGTGACCGAGACTGGTGAACGGCGTCCAGGACATCGCGTCCCGGTACAGGTCGACGCCGGGCGCGGCCGCATGCACCTCGTAGACGCTGTCGCGGCAGCTCACCGTGCTCTGGCCATCCGACGTCTGCAGCACGGCCGGGGTCACTATCCCGCGACGGCGCAGGTGGCGCGCGAACGCGTGCTCGGCGGCCAGCTGGGCAACGGTGCGGACTCGCTGGTTGTGCCGTTTGACGAACACGGCGCCGACGCCGCAGCGGACCAGGGCCGCGGCCGACATCGGCCGCGGGCTGCGCCAGGTGACGCGGGCAGCCGCGCTGGTCCCTGCGCCGCCACGGCTGGGATAGCGGGCCAGGACGGCGCGGACTTCCGCGTCGGTGAGCGGGCTCCAGTCCGGCTGGACCAGCTCGCTGCCCATGCCATGGACCAGCAGGCCTGCTTCCCGCGCTGGCTGATCGGCGCTCATGCGGTACCGGCTGGGTGCTGGCCGGCCCGGACGCGGTTGCCCGCGTGCCGGACGGCGGCGGTGGCCAGCCCGGTCGCCAGCGTGATCGAGGCGGCCACGGCGAACGACAGGATCGACGCGGACATCCAGCTGGCCGGCGTGAAGCCGATCACGCGGGCAATGTGCGCCCATGCTGATACCCACCAGGAGATGTAGCCGGGGTTGATCAGCTGGTAGGTGACGAAGCCTGCCGTCCAGGGCACGAGCATGAGGAACCGTGACCGTGCCGCGCCCGACAGGTCCCACCGGGCGCGGGACACGACGAAGAAGTCGGTGATCAAAACGGCGGACAAGGGGACGAACACCGAGCCGAGCAGGTCGAGGAAGTTCTCGTAGTCAGCGACGTTGAGGAACAGCGCGCCTGCGGTGGTGACTGCGCCGATGGCGACGGCGAGCGCCCGGCGATCCCACAGCGGCCGCAGGTTCTGCGTCGAGACGGCGGTGGAGTAGACGTTGGCGAACGACTGGTCGAGCTCGCGAGCGGCGAGGATCGCGAAGCCGATCATCCCGGCCGGGAGCGCGATGAATGCTCCGTAGATGTCGCCGGGATTGCGGGCGACGGTGAGCAGCGCCAGCAACCCGATGACGTAACAGAGGATCTGCGTCACGCTGTAGCCGGCCAGCGTCCCGGTGAATGCCGCCCGGCGGGTCGTGGAGTGGCGAGTGTAATCGGCGGCCAGCGGCGCGAAGGAGATAGCCGCTGCGACGACGGTGTCGGTGGCGGCCCAGTACCCTGACCAGCTGCCGTGGCTGAAGGCCGGAAGAGGGTGGCGGACCAGTTCGATGAGCAGGTAGCTCAGGACAACCATGACCGCGGCGGTCACGTAGCGCCGCAGGTAGCGGATGAACCCGAGCGGATGGGCGGCGAGTACCGCGGTCAGCGCCCCGGCGATGAGTATGTAGCCCCACCGGGGCAGGAACGGTGCCACGATGTGCGCCACAGTCGCGATAGTGACCAGCTCGAAGGTGCCCCAACCCACGCACTGCAGGATGTTCAGCCCCGTCGGCAGGTAGGACAGGCGGGCCCCGAACAGGCCGCGGAGCAGCACCATGGCCGGAGCGCCGGTGATAGTGCCCGGCAGCCCCGCCAGTGCGACCGCGACGGTCCCGAACAGCGTGCCGGCCACGATGGCGGTCAGGCCGGCCGCCAGCGATAGTCTCGGGGTTCCGGGGCCACCCGGCTGCAGCACGAAGATAGCCCCAGTGAAGCCGAGCAGGCTGACCCCGAGATTGCCCCACAGGCCGAGCTGATCGACCAGGCTGAGTGCCTGGGGGACGGGCTCGGCGAGAGTGCGGCCGACCTCGGAATGACGGTCACCGGGCACCATGACGAATGCGTCGGTGGCGGCCACGTCGTTGTCGATCAAGACTGTCTCCCTACGCCGGCATGACCCGGACAGGTTCAGACGGTCGGCGACGCGCAGGCCAGGTGGCCCAGCCGCCCTCTCAGCCCGGTCAGCCCGGGCTCCCGTGTTCTCGACGAGTTTATCGAACATAACCGCACGACCGGCCAGCCGCAGCAGCAAGCGAGTAGGCCGGCTGCCGCGACCTGAACTAGCTGGAGCGAGGCGCCACGGTGGCCGGTCGCACATCGGTCATTGGCTAGATCTTGATGCACGGACTACGGGCGTGTCTTGGGTCAGATGACCTGACGCAAGGTACAGGTACAGGAACTGAAGCGCCCGGCTCAGCCGGCGGACGGCGCGAGGCAGCGGGGTGCCGGGACCACGGCGGTCGGTCGCCGAGCTAATTCAGGAGCTGCGCAGGAAGGCGTCGGCTTCGGCCAGCTCGCCGGAGGGAGAGCCGGAGAGACACCGGCGCCGCGATCGCGGTCAGGGTATACCACTGCTGAGGCGATGGGCGCGGCGGTGCATATCTGCGGGCGGCCACGGTGCTGACCGTGCTCGCCGCAGCCGGATCAGCCGTGAGCGCCAGCCGCAGCCGGGCTGCGAACGCGGTCTGCGGGACCGCCCTGATCGCGGCATCTGCCGCGACCCGGTGGTGCATCTTCCACGCGGGCCTCGCCTCCGCACGGGACCCGCAGTACACCATCGCCCCGCAGCGGAACCGGCTGGATCACCGCGCGTCCTCACCATAGCGCGCGGCTGCGTCGCCACTATTGACGGCGAAGCTTGCGGTTTCTCATGGCCACGGACAGTGTCCTCGCTGATGAGCAGCTGCGGCCTGTTTAACTCCTGCGGTGGGGGAACCCACCGGATGCCAGGATGCCGTGTTGCGTCGGGAGGTCCACATGGCCGCGATGACTGAGCTGCCGGATACGACGCAGGCACCCGCCGCCGGGCGGCGCCTGAGACCGAGTCCACTGGAGACCTTCCCGGTGCGGTGGAGTGGCCGGGCAGCGGTAATCCGCATTCCCGCCAGCCTTGACGACGCCGCCGCCGACAAGCTGAGGGATGCCCTGCTGGCCATCATCAACCGGGGGGTCGAGGTCGTGGTGATCGACCTGAGCGCGACCGTTTCCCTCGCGTCAGTTGGTGCCTGGGCCATCGTGCGCGCCCAGCGGCGCGCCGCCGCGGCGCAGGCCCAGATCCAGATTGTCCCGCCATCGGCGTACCAGGTCCTGCGGCTACTGGAACAGGCCAGCCTGGCCTGAGGCAGCGAATTGCTGCCTGCCGGCGGCCTCATTCGCCTTCTTACAGCGTCGTCTCAGTGGGGTGGCCCGGTCTGCTGGTCAGCGCCATCTCGAGGCTGGGATAGATCTGCAGGAACCGGTCGACACCCAGGACGCTCAGCATGCGCAGGACTGCCGTTGACGGAATGACCAGTCGCAGCTCGGCGTGGTTGCGGATCGCGGAGTCCTGGGCGAGGAGCAGGCTGCGGGCACCGGAGGAATCGCAGTAGCGCGTCTGGGACATATCTGCGATGACGACCGCGACGCCGGGGCGCCCTGCGGCGCACAGCAGGCGGCCGACGGGTTCGGCATTGCTGATGTCGATCTTCTCTTCCACGCGGCTCCTCCCTGCCAGGCCAGCAGCCAGTCCCCGGCGGCGTCACGTCCGCGCACCTCAGGCGCCCTCACCAGGCCAGCCAGCGGCTGGGAGCGCTACGAAAACGCCAGCAAGCTCGGCCAGAAGGGCATGTCCGGTCAAGTCCGCCCGCGCTGGCCCGCATGCCGTTAAGTATCGCGGCCCCGGCCGGTGACGGCGTCGCGGAGCTTGTCCACGACGGCGACGGCTGGGCCGGCGGTCTTGAGCACTCCCGGACTGGCCATCCCGAACGTGATGCCGACTGGGACGAGACCGTCCGCGGGGAGTCCCTCGCCGAGCGCCTGGACCGCAACTGGGGCGATCTCGTCCATGCGCTCCGGAACCCCGGCGGCGTTCATCGCAGCGGCAGCGATCGCGATCATCCTGGGCGGCCTCTGGCTGGCCCTCCCGCTGGCCCTCCGCGGACCCTCCCGAGCGGCCCGCGCCGCCTCGCCGGTCCTGATCAAAATTTGCGGACGGGATAACTGACCTGGCGCAGACCGAGGCGTCGTTCTTGCTGAGTACCTGCCGCCTCGGCCCCTGGGCGGCTCATCGAGATGACCGCGCGGCCGGCGCGGCCGGACGGCTGCCGCCATCGCCTGGCTGACCTGCCCGGACGGGTTTTCGGCACGCACACGGCCGGTCTACGCGGCCAGCGACCAGCCGCGCCGGTCGACCAGCTCGCGCGGTACCAGTCCCTGGCGTCCTCCAGGCAGTCGCCGCAGTGCCTGAGCGTGCGGCCCGGCGCCGGAGCGGTGCGGAAGCTCGGGGCTGGCTGACACTTTGCCGAGAGCTACAGCGTTCGCTCGACGAGACGGCTGTGCGAGGACACAATGGTCTTGAACGCGTGCTGAGCTGGCTCGGCACGCTCACTGTCCCCGGACCCTGGTCAGTGAGAGGAGTTCTAGTGGAAGCCTGCCCTCGCGTGGTCACGCCACTGGTCATTCCCGAGATGGTCACGCTCCCGGATGAGATCGACATCACCAACGCCGACTGCGTGCTGGCTGACCTGGAAGCGGCTTTCCATCCCCGTGTCACCGTCGTCATCGCGGACATGACCCGGACCACGTTCTGCGACTCGGCAGGTGCCCGGACCCTGCTGCGGGCCAGCGACCTGGCTGCCAGGCGTGACGCCGAGCTGCGGCTGGTCGTGCGGCCGGGAATCGTGCAGCGCGCCCTGACGATCCTGGGGTTCGACCGGCTGCTGCGGATTTACCCCACTCTCGCCGAGGCGCTGGCCAGCGGCTCGCCGCCCGAATCGTAAGGCTGCGCGGGCGACACGGCCGTACCAGACGCACCATCCACGGTCAGGCCATCTCAAGTTCGGGCTCGGCCTGGCGCTGCGCCGGGACTCACTACGGGCTCGCGCTCGGCAACCACCTCGGCCTGCGCCTTCAGACCCTCGCAGATCTGCCGGGCCGTACCCGCTGATCCGCTTGTCACCGGCCTTGATCGCGTCCTGAGCTGGGGCATGCTAGTGCGCAAATCAGCTGCCGCGATTGATGGCTTCGAGGACTTGGCAGAGGTCGTCGGGGAGAGGATCGGCGGCGGTGATCGTATGCCGTCCGGCCCGGATCTCGGTGGTGCGGCGGTAGCGCCGACGGCCTTGACGAATTTTTCCTGATTGACCAGGCTGTCCGCGACTCGATCCAGCGCCTGGCTGCCAATGCCGCGAAGACGATCCTGACGTGGGCCTCGATGGAGTCGCACTTGCGGTGGTAGATCGGCCGGCCCTGCAGGCCGCTCTTCGAGGTGACTCGCCGCTGGAACGCGCGGGCTCACTTGTGCTGGGCATCGACCGGGCGGTTTGCTCTCACCCGGCTGGGTAGTTGTTCGCATAAATGTTCGATGAGGAGGTTCGGTGAACAGCAGCCCAGCAGCGAAAGATCCAGACGAGTGGGTGACTGGCGATGAGCCCATGACTGCGCCTCAGGAGTCGTACCTCCAGACGCTTGCCCGCGAGGCCGGGGCGGATGTCCCGGCGGGGCTAACCAAGGCACAGGCATCCGAGCTGATCGACCATCTGCAGGGCCAAAGCCGACGGCTCCGCGAGCAGTGACACCGACTGGCAGCCGCCGCCAGTGTCCACCCAGTCCCCCGCAGCGCGAGTCGGCCTGACAGCAGCTCATCACCCCGAACCGGGACGCAGGCGGCACCCGTGAAGCGCCGGCAAGTCCGCATCCGGAAGCCCCAAATCTCACGCGGGTCGTGACCTGCATAACTCGCCCGAACCTGGGAAGCGTGCAGCCTTGCCGAACAGGAAGGGGGCCATCGTGGTCAGCTACACGATCCCGGGCATGAAAAACGCCAGCGCGGACAAGGTCGTCGCGCTGCTGCAGGACCGGCTTGACTCGCTCAGCGACCTGGCGCTGACGCTGAAGCACGTGCACTGGAACGTCATCGGGCCGAACTTCATCGCCGTGCACACCATGCTGGACCCGCAGGTCGACGCGGTCCGCGTCATGGCCGACGAGACCGCGGAGCGCATCGCGGCGCTCGGCGGCTCGCCCGGCGGCACTCCCGGCGGGCTGGTCGAGCGGCGCGACTGGGACGACTACTCCATCGGCCGGGCCGACGCCATCGAGCATCTCGGCGCGCTGGATGTGGCCTACGCGGGCATCATCGAGGCCCACCGGGCCGCGATCGAGGCAACCGAGGAACTGGACCCGGTCACCCAGGACATGCTGATCGGGCACAGCGGGCAGCTGGAGCAGTTCCACTGGTTTGTCCGCGCCCATTTGGAGAACTCCGACGGGACGCTGCGCACCGAGCGCGCAAGCACCGAGCGCTCGGCGGCCCGCCGCGCCGCCGGCTGACGGCACGGCAGCCGGACGGGGGGCGCATTGATGACACTGGAGCTGCCCGCCTGGGCCGACGGGCTGATCGAGGAATCCCGGGCCTGCGGGGAAGACGTGGGTGTGGCGGTGAAGCTGGCCGCGGACTACGGCCGACTGCTGCCCCAGCCGGGTGGCGGCGAGACCGGCGGCCGGTGGGCGGTCCTGGCGGCGGTCGGCGAGTGCAACCTGACGGTGGCCAGGGTCCTGGAGGCGCACAGCGACGCGCTGGCGATCCTCGCCGAGGCGGGGGCCGCGGTGCCCGACGGGACGTGGGGTGTCTTCGCGGCCGAAGCCGCGCCGCACCGGCTCGAGGCGCACGGCGGCGACGGCACGGTGACGCTGACCGGCGTCAAGCCGTGGTGCTCGCTTGCCGCTCAGCTGGACGCGGCGCTGGTCACCGCCCATGCCGGCGGCGATCGGCGGCTCTTCCGGGTCAGCCTGCGCCACCCGACGGTCACGGCGGAGCCGCCTGGGACCTGGGTGGCGCGCGGGCTGCGGAACGTCGTCAGCGCCCCGGTCCGGTTCGATGGCACCCCGGCCGAGCCGGTCGGGGTGCCCGGCTGGTACCTGACCCGGCCGGGCTTCGCCTGGGGCGGGATGGGGGTCGCCGCGTGCTGGCATGGCGGGGCCCGTGGCCTGCTGGCCGCGCTGCTGCGCGGATCGGCCGGCCGGGACGGTGAGCTGGCCGCGATGCACGTCGGCGCGGTTGACGCCGTGCTGTTCGCCGCCGAGGCCGCGCTCAGCGACGCCGCCGAACTCATCGACGCCGGTCAGGCCGAGGGCCCGGCCGGTCAGGTCCTGGGCCTGCGGGTACGAGCCACCGTCGCCGACGCGGTGGAGCGGACCATCCGGCACATCGGCCACGCGCTCGGACCGGCGCCGCTGGCCTTCGACGAGGATCACGCCCGGCGGGTGGCCGACCTAGAGCTCTACGTGCGCCAGCACCACGCCGAGCGCGATCTGGCCCGGCTCGGCGGGGGCGGTGCTCGCCGGCCAGCCGGACGGGAGCGCCGCTTGATCCGTCGGGTAGCGGTGGTCATCCCGGCGGCCAACGAGGAGCAGCGGATCGGCCGGTGCCTGGCCGCCGTCGCCGCCGCGCGCCGCCATCTGCACCACGCCAGCGCGACCATCGCCGTCCGGACCGTGGTCGTGCTGGACGGCTGCCAGGACCGCACCGCGATGATCGCCGTGGCCTCCCGCGACGTTCTGACGGTCGCCATCGCCGCGGGCAGCGCCGGTGCGGCCCGAGAGGGCCGGGGTCAGCGCCGCGCTGGCCCGCGCCGGGCGGCCCAGCGAGCTGTGGCTGGCCAACACCGACGCCGATTCGCAGGTCCCGGTGAACTGGCTGACCGGCATGCTGGCCGAGGCCCGGCTGGGCGCGCACCTGGTCCTGGGCACCGTGATTCCCGGTGATTCCCGGCCGGGATCTGGGCCCGCGGGACCGGGCCGAGTGGCTGAACCGTCACCATCTGCGCGACGGCCATCCGCATGTGCACGGCGCCAACTTCCGCATCCGGGCCGACGCCTACCTGGGCCTGGGTGGCTGGCCGGCCGTGGTCACCGGCGAGGATGCCGAGCTGGCCCGGCGAGCGGCACTCACCGGGCACTTGTGGATCTCCCGCACGGCCGCGATTCCCGTGGTCACCAGCGTCCGCCATGACGGCCGGGCTCCGCAGAGGCTTCGCCAGCTACCTGTACCACATCGCCGCCACCACTGCGGAAGCCAGCGCCTGATGGGCACCGCGCCCGCGCCGGCCAGCCCCATCGACGAGCCCGGCACCGCTGAGACGGCCTGGCGCGCCTGGCCCGAGCTGGCCCGCGAGCGCGTAGCCGTCAGCTGCTTCGCCAGCCAGCTCGAACCCCGCCCGGGCGGCGCGGGCCCGTGCTGCCGGCCGCCTTCGTGCCGCATTTCCTGCGTGACTATGAGCTGCTACTACCCATGGAGCAACCGTGATCCTGGATCCCGCCTACTTCGACCAGATGTACGCCGATTCCGCCGACCCCTGGGGGTTCACCTCCCGCTGGTACGAGCAGCGCAAGTACGCCCTGACGCTGGCCCTGCTCCCCCGCGAGCACTACGAGGACGCGTTCGAGCCGGGCTGCTCCATCGGGGTCATGACCGAGCAGCTGGCCCGCCGCTGCGGCCGGGTCCTGTCCTGCGACGTCGCCGCGGCCGCCGTCAAGGCCGCCGCGGCCAGGACCGCCGACCAGCCCGGAGTCCGCGTCGAGCAGCGCGCCCTTCCGGACGAGTGGCCCGACGGGGACTTCGACCTGATCGTCTTCTCGGAGTTCCTTTACTACTTCGGCGGCCCGGACCTGCAGCGGATCCTCGACCTGGCCCGCGCCGCGCTCCGCCCCGGCGGCACCCTGATCGCCGTGCACTGGCGGCACCCGGTCGCGGAGTACCCCCGCAGCGGCGACGACGTGCACGAGGTGCTCGCCCGGCAGGCAGGGCTCAGCCGGCTCGCGGAGCACCGGGAGCCCGACTTCATCGCCGAGGCCTACCTGAACGGCCCGCTGGTCTCAGTCGCCCAGGCCACAGGCCTAGCATGAACGTATTTTGATTAACAAAGGCCGCCGGCGAGGCTTGTCTGCCCGCAGCGCGGTTAGGCGGTGCGAGGATGCCGAACGGGTGCTCGCTGATCCCGCCCAGCAGCGCGATCCCGGCATGGATGCAGTTCTTGCAGACGTCGGACTCCATCAGCCACCGGAACTCGGTGACCGGTCCGGCTGCGCCGCCTGCTCCGGGAGGGCCGGCGCCGGGCATGCCCAGGCTGACCGGGGCGGCCGCGGCCGGGCGGGTCTGCTCGATGAACTTGACGTGCCGCCAGGTGGAGGCGCCGAGCCCGAAGGAGTCGTCGTAGGACGAGCCGAGCAGGTCAAGGCCGTCCTCGGGGACGCCGTTCCATTCCTTGCAGGCCACCTCGCAGGCCTTGCAGCCGATACAGATGGAGCTGTCGGTGAAGAAGCCCTTCCGCGGATGGGATTGGGTCCAGCCCGTATCCGCGGTGCGCGATCGCCTCGCCGCTACGACCATCCCGGACCGTCGGGAGCAGGGCGAGGCGATCAGCCGCCAGCGAGGGCGGCGGCCCGAGGACACGGCTCGAACTCGGCCGGCGAGGATGGCGCGACACCGTCAAGCGGGCCATCAAGGAGTTCGCCGCTGACCGCTGTGGGCCGGGAGCCTCGGCTCCCACTGGTTCCTGGCCCTGGTCCCGACGGCGATCGCCCTGCTCGCGCTGACAAGTCTCATCGGTCCGAACCGCGAGTCACCGACCGCGCCGGAGCTTCGAGTGCAAGCTGGCGGCCCTGGCCCGACACCGGGTGTTCGCCCACTGAACCTGCCCTGACTGATCGACGGCTGCGATCCGTTTAACCCCTGCTGTAGGGGAACACCGTTGGCGCAAATGATGCCGGGCGGCGTCCCATCGGGAGGTCCACGGGCATGACCGAGTGCGCGCAGGCACATGCGCGTTCGGGAGGGAGACAGGACATGGCTACCAGCACGCGGAGCCTACCGCCGGGCACGATCACCGAGTCAGAGCCCGGCGACAGCAGCCTGGTGCGGACCGTCCAGTCACAGCCAAGGGGCAGCACGGAGCGGGAGAAAGCGTGCGAGGCCCTGGTGACCCGTTACCAGGGGATGGTCCGCGCCTGCGCCCAGCGCTACAGCGACGCCCCCGAGTCCACGGAAGAGCTGATGCAGGTGGGCTATGTCGGCCTGCTCAAGGCCATCAACAACTTCGATCCCGCGGTGGGCGACAACCTCGCGGCCTACGCCCAGCCGTGCGTGAGCGGCGAGATCAAGCGCTACTTCCGCGACAAGCGCTGGGAAGTCCGCGTCCGCCGCAACATACAGGAACTGCGGCTGGAAATCCGCAAGGCCACCGCCGACCTGACCCAGCAGCTCGGCCGCACCCCCACCGACGCCGACCTGGCCCGCCACCTGCACATCACCGAAGACCAGGTCCGCGAGGCCCAGCAGGCCGCCCTGGCCTTCCGGGCCGCGTCCCTGAACGCGCCGCTGCTCGACGGCACCGGCGAGGACCACAGCCTCAGCGACGTGCTCGGCGCCGAAGACCCCGATCTCGAGCGCACCCTCGACATGGAGGCGGTGCGGGCGCACTGGGGGGAGCTTCCGGAACGGGAGCAGGAACTGCTGCTGCTCCGGTTCTACGGCAACATGACCCAGGAGCAGATCGGCGAGCACCTGGGCATCTCCCAGATGCACGTTTCCCGGCTGCTCAGCCACGCCCTGGCCTACCTGCGGGGGCGCATTACCGACCCGCGCCCGCGCGCCGCCGACGCTGACCAGGCCGCGGCCCCAGCCTGACCCTGTGCCGGGTGCCGTACTGCCCCGAACCCGGGGCGGCCGAGAGGCCGAAGACGAGAGACGATGATGCCGACAGGCACGACCAGCCGACGCCCCCTTTGTTAATCGATCTTAAATGGTGCTCATGCTGCGTCCGTTCCCGCGATCGCGGCCGCGGCAGCCGACTGGGCGCGGGCAGCACGAGCAGCAGGCACGGTCGGCGTGATCCGCGCTCTGGCCAACGGCATCGCCATGGCCTGCTGCAAGCAGCGCAGCTCCATCCGGCGTGCCACGAGCAGGGCCTGCGGGTGATCCTGGCCAGCTCGGCCGGCCCGCAGGAACTGAAGGGCCATCCGGGTCTACCCAGGACCAGCCCAACTGCTGGACGCACTCCCCGCCAGCCTCCCCGGATAGCCCGCGCGCAGCCGGACCCGCGTTAGGTGACGACCTTGGTTTGCTGGATGACCTCGTGGGCAAGCATGCGGAATGTTCAAAGGGCTCATGAGAGGTGCTGCCGCCGGGGCCGCGGGCACCACCGCGCTGAACGCCATTACCTACCTGGACATGGCCTGGCGTGGTCGGCCATCCGTTCCTATGGCGTACCGCGGGCCATGAGTCGGGCATAGAGCACACCGAGACAAGCAGTGCCCAGGGCGGGCGGCATTCACTCCGGGCACGCGCTCACAGGGGGCAGGTGACAGATGATGGTAACCACGACCGATCAAGGCGGCGGCCGACCCAGGCTGGTATTCGCCATGGGCGGCAGCGCCCCGGAGGGCGCCGTGCAGCGTGAGTTCAGCCTGCGGGAGGGAACAACGACGCGGATCGGCAGCGGGGGGCAGGCTGACTTGCGGCTGGACGGCCTGGCTGACCAGCACGCCGAGATCCGGTGCGAAGACAGCGACGAGTACGTCCTGGTTGATCTGGGCGCTCCCGGCGGCAGCCGGGTCGACGGGCGGCCAGTAGAGCGGGCTGCCCTGCACACCGGCGACAGGATCGAGCTCGGCAGCTGGACGATGTCCTACCTCCGGGACGAGCACGCCGACCACGGCAGGCCGTTCGGCGGCCGGTCAGGCGGCGAGTCATTCACCGAGCACCCTCGGGACGACGTGCCTGGCACCAGCTAGCAGCTCTGGGACGGGCACGCGAACCGGAGCCCGGCCAGCAGACGACAGCGCAAGCCATGAATTATCAACCCTTCGCTTCAAGCCCGAAGGAGATGATGTGGGCCATGACCGAATCCAAGGATGATGACCTGCTTCCCCAGACATCGCCTGAGATCATCGGCTCACCGGCCGGGCAGGACGGCCCCGCGCCGGACGCAGCGGACGACACCCCGCCTCGGCCGCAGGACCGCGAAGACAGCGACGCGGAGGAGAAATGACCGAGGCGGCCCGGCGCCGACGCGCGGGCCGGGCGGCGATGTGCCGCGCTAAGCATCGGCGTTTCCGCTGTTGCGCTACCCGGCGGCCGACGGGCGGCAGGCGTGCACGGCCTCCGCCTCGGTCTGATAGACCGGGAACGTCCGGGCCAGGCCGGTGATCTCCAGGATGCCGCGGGCCTGGCGGGACGGGGCGGCCACCGCCAGCAAGCCGTTGGTCGCCCGGACCCGGTGCCACACCCCGACCAGGACCCCAGTGCCCGTCGAGTCGATGAAGCTGACCCCGGCGAGATTCACCACCAGGCTCCGCTCGCTCTCGTCACTGATGACCCGCAGCAGACCCTCCCGGAACTCGCCGCTAGTGAACACGTCAAGATCACCAACCACCTTGACGACCGCGACGGCGCCGTCCAGCCGGCACTCCAGGTGCAATCGGCCGCCATCCTCAGCTGAGCCCACTGATCATTCCTCCTGGCCCTCAGGCGCGCCGACACGCGACAGCGACGGCAGCCTCACCGAGGCAGCCACCCTGCTAGGCATCAGCCGGCCGGGACTGAACCAGCCGCAGCAAGTCCGCGTCCGAGCGCCGCCCGAAATCCGGGCCGTCCATGGACTCCATCTAGTATCGCGCCCCCCCTGTGCTCAGGCCCGGGCCGACGGCGCGCCTCCAGCACATCACTGCGGTAGAGGCATGTGCCAGCCCAGGCATCACTAGCCGGCTGGCTTTCTTAACCACAGCTTCTAGGTACCTCCTGCCAGCCATCTCAACCACGGCGCTATCCGCCTGGATCCGCGTCCGCGGTCAGGGGACCGACTTCGCGTTCTCGTTGAGGGCGAGCGCGGCCCGGCGCCCCAGCAGGGTCAGCCAGTCGAACGCCGCCGGGCTGATGGCCGGGTGCAGCCGCTTCCCGAAGGCGGCCATGCCCCGCGGCCCGGCCGGATCGGGCAGCAGGAGATGGCTGACTGCGGCGCGTGATGCTGCTGGCCCTGGCCCGCGGCTGAGCCGCTCGCATGCCTGCGAGCCCCGGGACATCATGCGCCGACGCGGTCCTCCGCGCGCATCCTGTCCCGCTGTGGCGTGATGGTGTATCGCGGGTCGCGAGCGGAGGCCTGGCCGGCCTCGAAGATCCCGAACCGGGTGCACGCTGATCCGCCCAGCAGCGCGATCCCGGAGACGGCGGCGGCCGTCCGGCTGCGCCGGGCGAGCAAGGATCCGATCGCGCCGCCCGCAGTCAGCAGCCGCGCCGCAGTCATGAGCCGTCCGGCGGGTCCGGCCTGCAGGAGCTCCGCGGGAAGGCCCATGGAGCCCGCCATGTGCCGCTCGATGCCAAGTTCAGCCACGGCCGCGGCGAGCGCGAGCCGCCGGGCTGGCCCGGCATCGGCCAGGGGGCCGACCAGCATGCCCATCCCGCTAGCCGCCGCGCCGGCGGAGGCCGCGAACAGGAACGGCAGGTGCTGGCGGCCGGCATTCCAGGCCGGGGTCGCCGTATCGGCGAGGAGTACCCCGGTATAGGACGCCACGGCCGGGGCCACCAGCGCCGCCCCGAGGCCGGCCGGGCGCCCCGCCGGATGAGCCCGGCTAGCGGGCCAGGCCGGGCCGCGGACGGCAGCTCCCGGGCCGCGGCGGCGTAGACCAGCGGCGCGTACGCCGACAGGATCCAGGTGCCGACGGACATGGGGGATGTCACTTTCAGCATCCGCAGCATGTTGCCGAAGCGCGCCGGCCTGCCGAGGTCGTGCACGAGTGCGGCAAAGGAACCAGTCAGCGCCGCGGCGGCGGTGATCCGGCCGGCGCGCCGCAGGCCGGGCCGGCCGGTGAGGTCGGCTCCGGCCGCCAGCAGTGATGACCCGGCGGCGAGGCCGCCCATGAACAGGTAGGCCGGGATGTCAGCTTCCCAGGGCGACGCCTTGACGATAGGCCGGCCGTAATAGGAGGTGAACGTGGCATCGGGCACCATCTGATGCTCGTCGCGGGCCCGGCGGCCCCGACGCCGGCCTCCCCGCCCGCTCCGGTCGGGTCCCATGCCCGCGGCGACGGCCTGCTCCCCGCGCGCGGCAGGCGGGTCCGGGGAGGCCGTCATGAGCGCCCCGCAAACGCCGCGGCCGCGGCGGCGAGCAGCGCGCAGGCCGCCAGGCCGGCCCGCTTCCACATGTCCGGCAGGTCGCGGGTGGAGACCACCGGGTCCGGCGGCAGGCCGTAGACCTCCGGATCGTCCAGGAGCAGGAACATCGCGCCGGCTCCGCCCACCCCGTCCGCGGGATCTTCGCCGTACAGCCGGGCCTCGGCGATCCCGGCGTCATGCAGGCTGGCCAGCCGGGCGGCCGCCCGCTCGCGCAGCTCGTCCAGGTCGCCGAACTGGATCGACTGGGTGGGGCAGGCCTTGGCGCAGGCCGGCTCCAGCCCGTCCTGCAGGCGGTCGTAGCACAGGGTGCATTTCTGGGCGATGCCGGCGTTCTTGGCGTTCTGGTCGCCGATGCGCCGGTCGATCACCCCGAACGGGCAGGCGGGCACGCAGTATCCGCAGCCATTACAGATGTCGTCCTGGACGACGACCGTGCCGAACTCGGTCCGCATGAGCGCGCCGGTCGGGCAGACGTCCAGGCAGGCGGCATGGGTGCAGTGCTTGCAGACGTCGGACTCCATCAGCCAACGGAACTCGGTGACCGGTCCCGCTGCGCCGCCTGCTCCGGGAGGGCCGGCGCCGGGCATGCCCAGGCTGACCGGGGCGGCCGCGGCCGGGCGGGTCTGCTCGATGAACTTGACGTGCCGCCAGGTGGAGGCGCCGAGCCCGAAGGAATTGTCGTAGGACGAGCCGAGCAGGTCAAGGCCGTCCTCGGGGACGCCGTTCCATTCCTTGCAGGCCACCTCGCAGGCCTTGCAGCCGATACAGATGGAGCTGTCGGTGAAGAAGCCCTTCCGCGGCCGAGACTCGGTCCAGCCAGCGTCCGCGGCGGGATCGGGCAGCGGTCCAGACAGCGAGTTACCCATCGTGCCTCTCCTCTGGCGGGGCGGCAGCTTCCGGTGTCCGCAGCTGATTGCCTGTCTCCACCGTGATGCCGGCCCGCTGACGGTATTCCTCGACGAAGCGCAGCAGCGCCGGCCCGGTCGGCCGGCGGCCAGGCTGGATGTCGCAGGAGGCCACCTTGGATTCCTGGATGTGCACGTTGGGGTCCAGGGTCACGCCGAACAGGTCGTTGGCGGAATCGCCGGATACCAGGGCCGAGGGACCTACCCCCCAGTGGTAGGGCAGGCCGATCTGGTGCACGGTGCGCCCGCCGACCTGCAGCGGCACCACCCGGTCGGTCACCATCACGCGCGCCTCGATGGCAGTGCGGGCGCTGACGATCGTGGCCCAACCCATGTGCTCCAGCCCGCGCTCGGCGGCCAGCGCGGGCGAGACCTCGCAGAAGAACTCCGGCTGGAGCTCGGCCAGGTAGGGCAGCCAGCGGCTCATCCCGCCCGCCGTGTGATGCTCGGTGAGCCGGTAGGTGGTGAACACGTACGGGTACACCTGGTCGCCGGGTTCTCCGGCGGACGGGTTCTGCAGGTTGTCCTTCCGCTTGAAGACCTGGCGGGCCGGACTGGCCTGCTGGCGGTAGAAGGGATTGCGGACCGGCGATTCCTGCGGCTCGTAGTGCGCGGGCAGCGGGCCGTCCAGGAGCCCGGCGGGCGCGAACAGCCATGCCTTGCCGTCGGCCTGCATGATGAACGCGTCGTCGCCGGCCAGCCCCTCGGGGCCGCCCGTGCCGGCCTCGGGGCGGTAGGACGGCGCGGTCCTGGCCGGGAAGTCCGGGACGTCATGGCCGGTCCACTGGCCGGCCTGCTCGTCCCACCAGACATACGCCTTGCGCTCGCTCCAGGGCTTGCCGTCGGGATCGGCCGACGCCCGGTTGTAGAGGGTCCGCCGGTTGGATGGCCAGGCCCAGCCCCATTCCGGGGCTACCCAGGACTGCTCCCGGCCCGGCTTGCGCCGCGCCGCCTGGTTCACGCCGTCGGCGTAGACGCCGACGTAGATCCAGCACCCGCCCGAGGTCGACCCGTCGGATTTCATCTCCGTGTAGGAGCTCAGCGGCTGACCGGCTTTCTCCCCGGTCAGGTGAAAGCCGTTGATCTCGCGCAGCACGTCCTCCGCCGATGGCTCTCCGTGCTCGTCGACTGAGTAGTCCCAGGTCAGGTCGAGCAGCGGGCGATCGCGCGGATCGGCCGATCCGGCCAGGCGCTGCCGGAGCTTCCGGCCGAGGTCGAAGAAGAAGTGCAGGTCGCTGCGGCAGTCGCCGGGCGGCTCGATGGCCTTGTGGTGCCACTGCAGCATCCGCTGGGTCTGAGTGAAACTTCCCGCCTTCTCCGCGTGCGACGCGGCCGGGAAGAAGAAGACCTCGGTGGCGATGCTCTCGGTGGCCAGTTCCCCGGTCGCGATCTCGGGAGAGTCTTTCCAGAACGTGGCGGACTCGATCATGTTCAGGTCGCGGACCACCAGCCACTTCAGGCGGGCCATCCCCAGCCGCTGGAGCTTGCCGTGCGCGGATCCGACCGCGGGATTCTGGCCCAGCAGGAAGTACCCGTCGATCTTGTCTTCCATCATGTCCAGGACGGTCTGGTAGGTGCCATGGTCCCCGGTCAGGCGCGGCAGGTAGTCGAACGCCCAGTCATTGTCCGCGGTCGCCGCGTCCCCCCAGTAGGCCTTGAGCAGGCTGACGGCGTAATCGCTGGCGTTGGCCCAGAAGCCCTTCTGGTTCTCGCTGGCCACCGTTTCCAGGTAGTCCTGCAGGGTGTCGTGCTCGCCGGCTTTCGGCATCGGCAGGTAGCCGGGCAGCAGGTTGAACAGGGTGGGGATGTCGGTGGAGCCCTGGATGGAGGCGTGCCCGCGCAGCGCCAGGATGCCTCCCCCCGGCCGCCCCATGTTCCCGAGCAGCAGCTGGATGATCGCCGCGCCGCGGATGTACTGGATGGCGACGGTGTGATGCGTCCAGCCGACCGAGTAGACCCACGCGGTTGTCCGCTCCCGCCCGCTGTTGGCCGTGACGTCGGTGCAGACCTGCAGGAACTGCTCCGCGGACACGCCGCACGCGTCCGCGACCATCTCCGGGGTGTACCTGGCGTAGTGCCGCTTGAGGACCTGGAAGACGCAGCGCGGATCCTGCAGGGTCTTGTCGTGCTGGGCTTCGCCGTGCTCCAGAGCCGCGCCGTGGCCGCCGAGCTCATGGGCGCTGCCGCGGGCGCTGTGCGATTCCTCGCTCTCGCCGCCGCCGTGCGCGGGGGGCTTCCGGCTGCCTGGTGCCGCCAGGCCCTCCACGCCCTCGTAGGACCACGACTCGGTGTCGTAGGTGCCGGTCTCCGGGTCGTAGCCGGAGAACACCCCGTCCAGGTCGTCTACGTCCCGGAAGTCTTCCCGCAGGATGGTGGACGCATTGGTATAGGCGAGGACGTACTCGCGGAAGTACTTCTCGTTGCTCAGGATGTAGTTGATGACGCCGCCGAGGAACGCGATGTCGCTTCCGGCGCGCAGCGGGACGTGCATGTCCGATACGGCGGACGTGCGCGTGAACCGCGGGTCCACGTGAATGATCTTCGCCCCGCGGGCCTTGGCTTCCATCACCCACTGGAATCCGACTGGATGGCACTCGGCCATGTTCGAGCCCTGGATGACAATGCAGTCAGACTGCTGGAGATCCTGCGTGAAACTCGTGGCGCCGCCGCGGCCAAAGGAAGCCCCCAAACTGGGGACGGTGGCGGAGTGTCATATGCGCGCCTGGTTCTCGACCTGGATAGCGCCGACCGCGGTGAACAATTTCTTGATCAGGTAATTCTCCTCGTTGTCCAGAGTGGCCCCGCCCAGCGAGGCGATGCCCATGGTCCGGGCCAGCCGGCGTCCGTCATCGTCGGTGTCCTGCCAGCGCTTCGACCGTGACTCCAGGATCCGGTCGACGATCATGTCGGTGGCCTGCTCCAGGTCCAGCGGCTCCCACTCGGTCCCGTATGGCCGGCGGTAAAGCATCGCGGTCTGGCGGCCGGGCGAGTTGACGAGCTGCTCGCTGGCCGCGCCCTTGGGGCACAGCCGTCCCCGGCTGATCGGGGAATCGGGATCTCCCTCGATCTGGACTACCTTCTCGCCAGAAACGAACACCTGCTGTCCGCAGCCCACGGCGCAATAGGGGCCGATGCTCTTGACCACCCGGTCGGCGCTGCTGGTTCTCGTCGTCCAGTCCTGGCTCCCCTGCGCGGCGCTTCCCCGGCCGAGGGGATCAGCGCCGGCGGCCTGGCGCAGCACCGGCCACCGCAGCAGCTTCTCCGTCAGTCGCATGGCTCAGCCCGCACCGGGGAGGCAGACCTGGATCGCGCCGCCGACCTCGCGTACCTGGAACGCTGGCTGCGGCGCGGTCGCGGGACCGCGAGCCACGGACCCGTCGGCGACACGGAACGAGCTGCCGTGCCAGGGGCAGGTCAGGCAGCCGTCCGCCAGGTCCCCGCCGGACAGCGGGCCGGACATGTGGCTGCACCGGTCAGCCAGCACGCGGATCGTTCCGGCGTCCCGGACGGCCACCACCGGGACCTCGCCGAGCAGCTGGCGCACTGGCTTGCCGTCGAGCAGGTCGGCCGACACCATCAGGTAGTGCCAGCCGGGCTCGATCAGGTGCGGGACATCCTCGGCATGATTAGCGCCGCCGGCCAGCCGGAACGAGATATGGCCGCCCAGCAGCCCGCTGGCCATGGCCGCCGCCAGGCCGCCGAGGCGCAGCGCCCGGCTCAGCCGGGGGCCGCGCGCGGCCAGGGACGCGCCGTAAAGGCTGACAGCGACGGCATTCCCGGCGGCATGCACCACGCCGACGCGCATCTGCTGCTCGTGCTGCTCGGACCAGTCGGCGGCGCCGGCCAGCGCAGCCGGCGCCGCTGCGGCCAGGCCGGCCGCGACCAGCAGCCGCGCCGCGTCCTCGTCCCCGGCGGCGAGATCCACGATGCTCGCCGACAGCCACGCCCCCGCCGCGGCCTGAACCAGCACCGGGTGCAGCGGATGACCGAGCCAGACACCATTCAGGCCATCGCGGACCCGGCCCGGCCGGATCAGCCGGGCGACACGCTGGCCGCCGGCGACGATCGCGTCCAGGCCCCTGGCCTGCTCTAGGCGGGAGATCACCTGCATGCCGCATCCGCTGCCCGCCACCCGGACGGCTAAACCGCCCGGCTCTCGACCCTGCAGACCCGGCCAGCCCGCGAGCTTGACCCTCTCCCCGGCCTCGCCTGCGCGCTGACGGGGTGGGGCCACACTCTTGCGAGGCGCGGTCCGACTACCGTCACCGACGGCGTTGTGACGAGAGCACATCCCTGATCGCCTTGATAGCCAGGATGGCGAGTACCAGGGCTGTCGCCATCCGGGTGCCGGGCCGCCGCCGGGGCGGCCGCGGCCCGGCCGGGAAGGGCTGGTTCGACCTGGGCGGGCCGCCGCAGGTCGGCATCTGTGCCGGCCGCCGTCAGCAGGCGGCGTTGCAGCAGGAAGTAGAGCAGGGCGAAGCCGGGTGCCACGAGCAGCACCGCGAGGCCCGCGACGACAAACTCCGCGACCAGGGAGGCGGTCGGCGCGCTGCCCGCGGCGAGTGACAGCGAGGCGGGCAGCAGGTAGGGGTACTGGGCCAGCCCCCAGCCCCACACCACGGCCGCCACGGCGATCACGGCCGTCAGCCGCAGGAACAGGGCGTGGTACCAGCGCAGCCAGAGCATGCCCGGGACGGCGATCCCGGCGGCGACCGAAATCGCCACCAGCGGCAGGGCGATGCCAGTCAGGCGGTCGAAGACGCGAGGTGCGCTGGCCGACAACTCGGCCAGCGTTCCCCGGCAAGCCCACCGATGACTATCCCGGCTGCGGTGGCGCGCCGCGAGAAATAGCGCGTCAGGTCCTGGTGCCCGCGCTGGCTGGCCTCCAGGACCAGGAACACCGCGCTGACATAGGCGCACGCGGCGACGAACAGGAATCCGGTGAGGATGGCGGTGGGCGACGTCCAGGCGGCCAGCACGTTGCCGGCGGGCCGCACCGGCACCTGCCCGGTGGCGACGGCGCCGACGACGGTGCCCATGAAAAACCGCGTGATCAGCGACGCGGCGGCGAACAGCTGGCCGCGCATTTCATGCTCCGCGCCTGCCCCAGGTTTGAGCTGCATGCAGCGTGGAAGATGGCAGCCACCGGATCGTGGCGTATCAGGCGACGAAGAGGACTCGGTCATGGGTGTAGCCAAGAAGGCAAAGCACAAGGCGAAGGCAGCCAAGAGCAAGACTAAGAAGGATGCCGGCAAGGTTAAGCACAAGGGCAAGAAAGTCAAGAATGCTGCGAAGCACTGACCTCCTACACGCCGGTTCCAGCGTGAATCTGTCGGTGGATCCAGGCTAAAGATCCGGTGGCGGCGGGCGCTGGCCCTCCGACGGGACGGTCACCGACGGCTCGTACCCGGAGGCCATCGGCGGGCTCACGATCGTCGAGGTGCCCTCACGCGAGGAGGCGCTGAAGTGGGCTGCCAAGATCGCCGTCGCCTGCCGCTGTGCGCAAGTGGTCCGGGAGTTCGGGCCCGACCCCGAACTCGGCGAGATGCTCCGCCAGGCAGAGAATGCTCCGCCGGGCAGAGACGAGATGCTCCGCCAGGCAGATAGGTGATGGTGACGTTAACCTGCCCGGTCGGAAAGGCCAGATCCGCAGCTTCCCAGAACGGGGCTGGCCATAGCCAGATCCGCGCAGCGAGAATCAGATCCTAGAAACCGTCGAAGCTCGCCCACCGGATGCCCCACGGGCGGTCGCGCGGCTCATCGAGCAAGGGGACACCCAGGCGGGCGAATTCGGCGCAGGCCTCGTCGACATTCCCCACCGCAGCGGGGAGGACGACCCGCGCGCCCTCGCCTCGCGGCGCGACCGCACCCGGTGCGCAAAAGTCCGGGCCCGCCGTCACGTGCGCGAGGTTGATCATGATGTTGCCGAGCTTGAACACGACGGAAGGACCGAACTCGTTCTTCTCCTCGCCCAGCACCTCCAGGCCGAGGACCTTCCCGTAAAGGCCCTGGTCTCCGTCAGATCCTCGGCGAAGACGGTGATGACGTTCATTTCCAGCAGCGAAAGGCTCATGCCTCAGCGGCGAAGGGGGCAGGATGCTGGTATGGGGTGCAGAGCTGGCCTGCCCGGACTGCTCGACACGCAGGCACCGTCGATCACAGGCTCCCTGTCCCGTGAATCACGCGCTCACACGGGCATCCAGGGGAGACCGAGCACTTAGGTCAGATGCGCCGATCTGCGCCGCGGTGCGCTGGCTAGCGCCGGGGTACTCATCGGTGTCCCGGGCGACCGGATCGCGGCCACTCGCCGGGCATGGTCGCTGACTGTAGCCGGGCGGGCTGTTGACACGGACGGCTGGCCTGTCCTGGCCAGACGCCAAGATGATCTCCCAAATTTCTCCCGGGCAGATGACCATCCACTCGCACTGCCGCCGTGAGTCCCTGTCGAAGCACGTCCCTGACTTGGGCTGATGTCACACCATCCGGCACGCTCGGTAACTAGTGAATACGTGACCCCTCATGTCCAGAGCGAAAACCGCCTGGCTTCTGGATTCCAAGTCAGCCATCAATGCCCTGACCTGGACAGATGTCACGCTGACCAAAGACGTGGGCGCAACTGGGTTCGAACCAGTGACCCCTCGCTTGTAAGGCGACCAGGCCCCAGCGCTGTAGCCACCAGCGAAAACCCAGGTCACCGAGAACTTATAACGCTAAAGGCGAGAGCTTACTGAAAGGATCTTCCCTCCGACCGAGCCGCGGCGATCACGGTGACGCCACTCCCCCAGGCCTGACCAGCAAATTCATCGTCCGCAGGCGACCACCAATCCTGCCACCACCCAATTACGGCCGCTTCCTACGCACCGTCGCGTGATGGCCGAAATGCGAAAGGGACTCCTCCGCGGTCCCAGGACCACAGACCCGGACAGACAAGACCGCGCCGGGTCCGTGGCGTCGAAGAGACCGCAGGACACGTCCAGCATGCACGCCTCGGGCTCGGAAGCCGAGCGGATACTTCCCGCCGTCGCAGTCTCTGCTACAGGAGCGGACAGCAGGTAGCCGCGTTCGGAGCAGATCCTTGGCTCCTGTCGCGCAGTTGATGCCGCGAGCAGACAATTGATTCGCGTCCGGCTGGGGTGCCGCCTGGCAAGAGCGGGCCTGCGTGGCGGGGCTGCTCGGGTGGCCGGTGGCCGGTACTGTGCTGTTATGACCGCGCAAGCTGATCGCGGCCGGGACGTAGCCGGCGCGTATGAGGTGATCCACCTGGGCGGGGAAGCCGCCGCTATCGTCCCGCTGGCGGAACTGCGGCGGCTGCGGGCCGTCGAGCGGCATGCCTCCCCGGAAGCGCTGGAAGACGCAGAGATCGAGGCGACCCTCGCCGCCCATGACGAGTGGGTCGGCGCTGGGTGCCCGGGCGCGCTGTCACATGAGGAGGTCATGGCCGAGCTGCTCGGCAGCAACCGGTGAAGATCCGGTGGACTCCGGCGGCTGCGGCCTCAGCCCGCCGCCTCATGCACGACCAGGACGGCATGCGTGCGATTGGCTCCGCCGTCGCGGGCCTCGCCGAAGACCCGCTGCCCGCCGAGGGATTCCACAGGGGCCGGTACCACCGGCTGCGAGTTGACCGCTACCGGGTTCTGTATGTGATCGACGGCGATGTGATTACCGTTGAGCGGGTTGACCGCGTCCCTGACCGCTGAGGTCTATCGCAGGCGCGGGGTCGCAGCAATATTGTGCCCCAGTGCGCAGGCTTCACGGCCAGCAAATCGCCCGCCCGTGCCCGAGCCCTGCCGCGGCGCGCCTGCCGGGCTATCCTGCTGCCACTGAGCGCCACCTGCCCGCCGTGGTCATCCGTGACTCGCTGACCGGCGACGCATGAAGATACGCGTGGGAAGATCATGACGGCTCAGCGGGATGACGAGCGTGAGCGCCGGATCGTGGTCGGAGTGGACGGATCGGCCCGGTCCAAGGCGCGCTGGCCTGGGTGGTCCGGCAGGCTGGCCTGACCGGGCCGCGGTCGATGTCGTGACCGCCTGGGAGTTCCCCTGGGTTGTGACAGCCTGTAATTGAGTTACGCTCAGTGGCGAACGGCTCCCTGGAGAACGCTCGCCGAGCCGCCTGAGTGTAGGTACGGCGTTGCGGGCCCGGCCGGGATGGCAGTGAGCCGGGCTCGTAGCGTTGAGGGGTCCCGGTGGGCGTGGTTCTCATATCCGCTGCCGGCTGGTTGGTTGTGGCCTGGCTTTCGAGCGATGTGCCAGCCCGCCGGGGCTCCTCCGTGGTGTAGCTCGTAAGAGGAGCGAATGCCGCAGATTCTGGAATCAGGCATGCCCGCCGCGGGATCCCCGCCCCTATTCTCTGGCGGCCCGTGAAGGGAGTGGTGATGGCAGCAGTGATGATCGGGGTCGATCCGCGCAAGGCGTCGCATACCGCGACGGCGATCGGGCCGGGTGAGGAACCGCCGGGGCAGGTCCGGATCAGGGCCCGGGCGGGGCAGGAGGAGCAGCTGGTGGCGTCGGCGCAGGGCTGGCCGGAGCGGACCTGGGCGGTGGAAGGCGCCGGGGGGCTGGGCAAATTGCTGGCCCAGCAGCTGGTCGCGGCCGGTGAGCGGGTGGTGGACGTGCAGCCCAAAGGTGACCGCCCGGGTGCGACTGCTGGCTGCCGGGAAGGGATAAAGGGTCCGGCATACGCCACCGACGCTCAGACCGCCATCAAGGTGACCGACGGCAGTGCCGAGGTCATCTCTGAAGGGCACTGGAAGCTGTTCAACCCGGCAGGATGAACGCCGACGAGCTCTCCGCGCCGGCGTCGGAGCGTGAGTCAATTCCGCGTCGCTGACTCGGCCTGACGCCCGGGGTGACGGCCGGGCCCCGCGGGCCAGCGCGCGCCGATATCCAGCGTGACCGAGGCACTGGACCGGGTCGGGACCGCCTACCCGGACGGCGGCTGGCCGGCCCCCCGCCGTACCGCGCGGGCCGCCGCGAAGCCGCAGGCGGAACTGGTCGTCCTGCGCGGCCACGACCGCTACGTGAATGCGGTGTGCACGATGCCGGCCGGAGGGCGCACCGCCCTCACCTCCGCCGGCGGGCCGGGTGGCCGGGGGGTTCCACCGGTCCCGGGTGCTCCTTCCCAGGTGGATCGAGGCCTGCCGCCCTGATCTGCGCCTGATGCTGAGCCAGCGTGATCATTTGCCTGCCATGGTGCGTGCGCGCGCTCCAGGCATGGGCGACCGTGCACCGGGACGACCTCGTCCGCGCCGCCCACGCGGCCGGGGTCAGCAAGAACCGCATACTGGAGGATCCCGTGGGCACCACCACCCAGGCCCTGGCCGAGTACCTCGCGACGTTCACCCAGGCATGGCCCCAGCCGCCGCAGCCCTGGGACTACAGCTACTCCTTGCATGCCGCCCCTCTCGCGAGCCAGCACACCGCCAGCGACGTCGCCGGATGGCTCCTCGCCGACGCCGGGTTCCGCGCGCTGAAGCTCGGCAACTGGCTGAGCACACCCGACGGCCAGCTGGTCACGGACGCAATCGAGATGCTGGCCCCCGCGCCCTACGCCCAGGACGCCCAGCTCCTGGCCGAGGCGCTCCAGCTCGCGGCCCGGCAGCAGCAGGCCGACGCCCGGACGAAGATCGCCGCCGCCATCGCCATCGGCGGCGCGGTTATCGCCATCGGGGCGTCCGGCGGGG
The DNA here is from genome assembly GCA_963822485.1 of uncultured Actinomycetota bacterium. Classification (GTDB taxonomy): domain Bacteria; phylum Actinomycetota; class Actinomycetes; order Streptosporangiales; family Streptosporangiaceae; genus DASUBV01. Next base: position 146,581 of record CAWGHW010000035.1, on the reverse strand, counting down.
CGTCCAGTAAGTAGCCAGAAGAGCAGGGCTACACGAAGGGAACCCCCCCCATGGCTAGCACCACGGTCCCCGAGAAGCGCGGGGCGGAGACGTACACGGCCGAGGAGATGACCGCGCTCCTGAACGAGTGGGCGCGCGTGGTCGGCTCCTGGAGCATGTACGCGGCCATCCACCTGCTTACCTACACCGAGCTGCCTGGCCGCCGGGACTTCGCCCGGCACGTCGAGATCACCACCGGCTACGCGGCCGATGAGTCCGAGCCGCTGATCGCTGTCGTGCGTGACTGGGAGCAGCTGCTGACCAGCGGCACGGTCTACCTCACCGGCGGCGACGCGCGGATGATCGAGATCGCCGCCAGCTACGCGGCCGGCCGCCCGTCGACCTCCGCGAGCACGGCGACGGCCTCGGCACCGCCCACGCCCGGCGCCTGGTCGAAGCCGTCGCGATCGACCGAGTAGGGGGTGCCGGTAACAAACGTGTCACCAGATCCAAACGGCGTGGATCTTGGGAAGTTTATGCAGAGCGGGTGATTCGGGGCGGCCGCGCGTCACGCTGCGGGATGATGACCCGTCGTGGCGCGATCACTGGATCTTGATGAGCTTGTCGAACACTGGACGCTGCTCGATGACGAGCATGAGCTGATTGCCGGGAAGCGCGGGCCGACGAGGCTGGGCTTCGCGTTGTTGCTGAAGTTCTACACGCAGGTGGGGCGGTTCCCGCGCGGCCGCGGGGAGCTGCCGGACGAGGCGGTGGAGTTCGTCGCCCGCCAGGTTGGGGTGCCCGCTGCTGACCTGGGTTTCTACGAATGGTCGGGGAGCACGATCGCCTACCACCGGGCGCAGGTCCGGGCGCACCTGGGCTTCCGCGAGTGCTCGGTGGCTGATGCGGACAAGCTGACGGTGTGGCTGGCAGCCAGCATGTGCGAGGCGGAGCGGCGCCCGGAGATGGTGCGCGGCGAGCTGCTGGCACGCTGCCGTGCGGAACGGATTGAGCCTCGCCGATGTCCGGGAACGACCGCAGCTGGTCTAGCTGATCATCCGAGAACAAGCGCGTCGCCACCGACACCATCCCCACGCAGAACCCGGCAAACGGCTCGAACAGTAGCGGCAGCGACCAAGCACGCCGACACCGACCCAGCATCAGGACAAGTCAGCCATATCCGTTGTTTTTTTTCGGCCATTACTACCGGGACCCCGTCCCGCCCAACCTGATCGACCACCGGACTTACGACCACGCCTGCATTCCGGCCACGGTGGAGCAGCTATACGGAATCCCGCCGCCGACCCAGCGCGATCGGCACGCCCGCGACGTGTCCGCGCTGGCCAGCCTTGCTCAGCCCCGGTCGACTCCCGAGACCCTGCCGGACCCGGTGCCGGTCCCGGCGGTTTCGCCGGTGCTGGCCCAGGTGGCGGGGAAGGCGGGTTCGCACGGGCCGGTTCGACAGCGGGAACCTGCCCAGGTTCCTGCACCTCGCGCAGCGCTACGACGTGGCCCTGTCGCCTCCGCAGCAGCGCCCGGCCATCCAGGCCCGGGCGGCGGCCATCAGCACCCGAGATGAGGCGCGGCAGTACCTGGAGGAGGCGGCGGCCAAGACGGCCGCGGCCCGGATGAGCCGGTAGCCCGGCCCGCGGTATGCGCGGGCCGGGCTCAGGCTCTGGGCCGCGACGTCAGCCCGCGGCCCGGCCGCCGGTGTCGTAGGCACCGCTGTCACAGACGCCCCGTGCGGCGCTGTTGCGGGCCGCGCCCCGCTGATCGGTGTCGGCGACGCCGGACGGCCCGGCATCCTGCTCGCAGGTGGCGGCCAGGCCGAGGCCGATGGCCTGGCTGCCGGCCCGCAGGGCCCTGGTGCGCGCCGGGCCGCCGTTGTCGCGCAGCCCGCCCAGCCGGGCCTGCCCGGCGCTGATCGAGCCGTTCCCGGCCGACACGCCGCAGGACCCGTCACTGTCGAGGTTCCCGCCCAGGTCAGCTCCGGCTGGCGCGCCGCAGTCGGCCGGGGAGTTGCCGGCCACGATGGTGTTGGCCAGGGAGGTGGAGGTGGCCACGCCGCCGCCCGAGGCCGCCGACCCGGCCGGCCCGGTGGCCACGGCGGTGTTGCCGGCGATCGTGTCGCTGACCAGGGCCGCGGCCTGGTCGATGCCGCCGCCGGCGGTACTGGCCAGCCCGGTGCCGGTCGAGGTGGCCGAGGCGGCGTTGCCGCTGATCGTCGTGTTCACCGCGGGCCCGGTCAGGCCGCCGATGCCGCCACCGGTGGTCAGGGCCGAGTCGATCGCGACGCCGGCATCGGCGGGCCGGGCCGGCGTGGCCTTGGGCCGGGCCGAGACGGCCTTGGGCCGGGCCGGGGCGGGCCTGATCTGGGTCACCACGGCCCGCACCGCCGAGTGCAGGTTCGCGGTCAGAGCAGGAACGATCACCCGGCGAGCCGACGGAGCGGCCAGCTTGGCACCGGACAGCTTGGCACCGGACAGCATCGTCCTGGCCAGTGCCTGGCCGGAGAGGACGGGCGCCGAGCTCACGGCGGCGCCAGGGCCAGAGCCGGCGGCGCTGGCACTGTTGCCGTTAACCGTGCTGTTGGCGATCCCGGTGCTGGCGGCCAGTCCGGCCCCGGCCGCCTGGGCCAGCCCCGAGCCCGAGCCGGTATAGGAGGTGGTAACCGAGTTGCGCGAGAAGGTCGAATCGCTGATCGCGCTCGCCGTCGAGCCCGGGTCCAGGTTGATGGCCGCCGTCAGGCCGCCGCCCAGCCCGTTGACCTGTACCGGAGCGTTCGGGTTGGTCCCGCCGGCGGTAGCGGTCACCACGTTGCGAGTCACCAGGGTGGACACGATGGGCGAGGTCACCACGGCGATGCCGGCCCCGCCCGCGCCCCCGTTCCCGCCACCGTCGTTCGTCCCGGCTGCGGTATTGCCCCCGATGACCGAGTCGCTGATCGCCGCGCCGTCGTCGGACCCCGCGCCCGCCACGCCGCCGCCGGCGGCGGCCGCGCCCGAGGTGCTGGTGCTGCTGGTCGCGGACACCGAGTTGGCGCTGATCGTGGCGCCGGTCACCGCGTCGGAGCTGACCGCCGCGACGACCCCGAGGCCGCCGCCCTCGCTGGTGGTCTCGCCGGCGCCGGTGGCGCTGGCCGAGTTGCCGCGGATGACGCCCCCGTTCACGGCGTGGCCGTCCTGCGAGTTGGCCTCGGCCAGACCTCCGCCGAGTACCGCCGCCGGCCCGGTGCCGGCCGTCGTCGCCGTGGCCGTGTTCCCGGTGATGTCGGTGCCGGTCACGGCATCGGCGCTGATCGAGTCCGCCTCAATGACCCCGCCACCGCCGGCGCTGGCCCCGCCGCCTTCCGCGGTGGTGCTGGCGGCCGCCGCGTTGCCGGAAATGGTGTCGGAGCTCAGCACGGTGCTGCTGGCCGAGTAGATGCTGCCGATCCCGCCGCCCAGCGCGACGGCGAAGCCGTCGCCGGTGGCGGCCGCGGTCGCCGTGTTGCCGGTGACGCTGCTGCCAGTCACCGAGGTCTCGGAGACCGGGTTCTCGAAGGTGGCGTCGGAGGAGATGCCCGCGCCCAGGGCCTCGACGCTGCCGGCGCTGGCCGTGCTGGCGCTGACCGAGTTGCCCCGGACCGTGCTGCCGGTGACGGTCAGCGTGCCCCCGTCGTCATTGAACACGCCGCCGCCGATGACGGCGATGTCGTTGTCGCCGCTCGCCGTCGCGCTGACCTGGTTGCCAGTGACGTCGACGTTGTCGAGCGCGAGGGTGCCCTGGTTGTAGACACCGCCGCCGGCCACCGCGGCATTGTCCTCGATCGTGGCGACGGTGCCAGTGCCACCGGTGATCTCCAGGCCGCTGACGGTGGCCGTGACGCCCGGGCCGACGGTGAGCACGCTGCCCAGGCCGGTGCCCTTCAGCACGGTCGCGTCCGGGCCAGCCCCGGTCACGGTGAGGTTCTCGGTGATGTCCACCAGGTCGGCGGCGGTCTTCAGCGTGTAGGTGCCAGCCGCGACCCTGATCGTGTCGCCGGGCGCCGCCTCGCCGATCGCCGTCATCACGCTGGCGCACGGCGAGGCCGGCCTGGTGCCGCACGGCGCGGCGGCGGCGCCGTGCGGCGCCACGTACCAGGTCGCGCCGGCGTCGGCGGCCGCGCTGGCCGTTCCCGCGGCCGACACCACCGCCGCCATAGTCAGCCCGGTTGCCGCCGTCCAGGCCAGCGCACGGGACCTTCGCAGGGGATTCATGGACAACTCCCTTTCCGTCCTGGACCGGCCCGCTCACCGGTCATCCCCGATACTTCCTCCGGGCCCCGCCCAGTCCCAGGCACACGGCCCCGACGTCACCCCGACGTTGCCCCGACGCGACGCCGTTTGGATCTGGTGACACGTTTCTTACCGGCACCCCGAGTAGGCCGCGCGATGCTGACCATCGACTGGCCCCCGCCCCGGCGTGTTCAGCCAGGGCCGCCGGGACAGGGCCGGGTAATCTGTCATCATGGCCACTTCCCCCTGCCCCGGACCGGGCACTCAGATCGTGGCCCACGCGATCGTGGGCGTCGGCGCCGCTGCCGTGACCGCCAAGGCCCTGGGCAAGAAGATCACCCACGGGTACGCGATCCTGGCCGCCATCATCGCCATGGTGGCCCACGCCCGGCTGGACGCCCCGCTCGCTCAGTTCCTCGCCGGGCTCGGCTTCAGCTTCTGACGCAGCCCCCCAGCTCAGGGCCCGCTTAAAGAAAACAGCACGCGAGATCTCCGCGCGGAAAAACTGCGCGGCGCGCGGCTACAGCCGGGACAGCTCGGCGGCCTCCAGCGCCGCGACGGCCCGTTGGACAGGTGATCGAGGTAGCGGCGGTCACGGGCACGCTGGAATGGCCCAGCAGCTTGCTGATCACGGTGACCGGCGTGCCCGCATGCTCCAGCTCGACCGCGAAGGTGTGCCGCAGCCCGAGCGGGTGGTGCCGCAGGGACGCGGCCAGGGCGGGGGTCACGTCCGCCAGCTCTACCCGGACGCCGGCGCCGAGCCGGGCCCGGACCACCGCCGCCGACTCCGGCCGGATCTTCGTAGCCACCGGCGCGGTAAGCCTGGCGACCTCGCGCCCTGCCATCTCTGCGGCCCGGGTCACCTCCCGAGGAGTCATGCGGCCAATAGCTGACAGGAACGCCCACCGGTCCTGGTGCGGCTCAAGGCTCTCCAGGTTCAGGAAGACGGTGGCGTTGCGGTCGCGGGCAGGCCGGAACAGCGGCAGCGCAATCAGGTTCCCGACACCGCCGGCGGGGAGCAGGTCCTGGGATGGGAACAGCCGGTCATAGCTGGCCAGGTTCACCTTCCCGCGAATCGCCATCGCCTCACGGAGCAAGCCGGTGCCCAGCCGCCGCGCGGTCTCCGCCGCCACTGGCGCGGTAAAGAACGTCCAGGCGTGCATGCCTACCCCGGACCGGGACACCTCGAGCGCCACCGACACTCCGAGCGCCCGCCCTGCCTTGACATACATCAGCGCCTCGGTCAGCGCGTCCTGGCCGTCGAAGTCGGCAACCAGCCACCAGCGGCGGTCACCGTCCAGCAGCGGATAGACGCTGACGTGTGCATCGCCCTTCAGATGAGCAGCCAGCACGTCCCCGGTCAGCGGCAGATAGTCTCGCTTCTCGTGCGGGACTCCGCGCTGCCAGCCGCCGCGCACCGCCGGGAGCCAGCCCTTCCAGCCGGTACGGGAATTATCGATGCGCGTGGCATATGTCGCCTGCCACCTTCATGGGTTCTGGCGCGAATTCTGTGCTCCTGGCTACGTCGGGTGATGGATGACGCGTTTACCTATTGACTGAACTACGACGGTTGTTTCCCCTGTTCAGTGGACAGGTTCGACTTGTCCTGGCATGGTCGGTCCTCGTGATCGAAGAGGGTGAGTCGGCCAGGGATCTGGCGGTTCTGGTTGTGCCGCTTGCCGGCGCTCTCACTGAGACGGGGGACCGCTATGAGCCGTACCGGCTGGCCGACGCCGGCGGGGTGGCGGTGGAGGCGGTCACGGCCTACTTCCGTGACCTGTTAGCGGCGGGGCGGGCGGATTCCACGGTTCGCTCATACGGGATGGACTTGCTGCGCTGGTTCCGGTTCTTGTGGGCCGCCGAGATCGCCTGGGACCGGGCGACTCGTGCTGAGGCTCGTGATTTTTCCCGGTGGCTGCGGGTCGCTGGCAAGCAGTCTCGTCCGCACTGGCGGGGCCAGGCCCGGGTCACCGGGGCCAGCGACGACTCGGCGGTGGGAGAGCCGTACGCGCCGTCGGTTCGTGCGCATAGCGAGACGGTGCTGCGGGCCTTCTACGACTTTCACCAGAGTGCGGGCACCGGGCCGATCATCAATCCGTTCCCGCTGCACCGGTCCCGCGGTAGCAGGCGGCCTCATGCACACCACAATCCGATGGAGCCCTACCGCAGCGAGCGCGCCGGGCTCTACCGGCCCCGGGTGCCCGGCCGGATCCCGCGCAGTGTGCCGGATGAGGAGTTCAACGAGATCTTCGCGGCGCTGGCGTCGCACCGGGACCGGGCGCTGGTCGCCTTCTATGTGTCCACCGGGGCGCGGGCGTCGGAGCTGCTGTCGGCCACGCTGGCGGGGGTCGATCCGGGACGGCAGCTGATCACGGTGGTGCGCAAGGGCACCCGTGAGCTGCAGCAGCTGCCGGCCTCCACTGACGCGTTCGTGTGGTTGCGGCTTTATCAGGTGGAGATGGAAGAACTGATCCCCAAGGGGCGCCGGCAGCCGCTGTGGTGGGCGCTCCGCCGGCCGGCGCGGCCGCTGACCTATCACGCGGCGCACCGCATGTTCGAGCGGGTCAATGAGCGAGCGGGCACGGCGGCGACGTTGCACTCGCTGCGCCACACGGCGGCCTACCGGATGGCCGAAGACCCCGCTCTGCCGCTTACCGACGTGCAGTCTGTCCTGGGTCATGCCCAGCTCACGACCACCCAGCTTTACCTCACGCCCCGCAAGGAGGACGTGATCCGCCGGGTACTGGCCCACCACGCCGGGCAGGCCCGGCAGGCGGCCGGGCGGGCCAGGCCCGCCCCCGCCCCCGGCTACCAGCCAGAGGCCCTGGAGGTCTTGTTCGGGAATGGCTCGTCGTGACCGTCGTGGCGGTGACCGGCCCGGCCGTCTGGCCGCTGAGGCTCAGGAGCCAGGGGGAATCGGCACGCGCACGCTTCCCCGCCCGGCCTGTGGCTCTGTCCTGGCCGGCCACCCGGCAGGCCCGCGAGGACGCCTGGGAGCAGGTAACCAGTCCGCCGTTCGTCCTCGCGAATGACGGCACCGAGGGCAAGCGGGTCCGCGGGCTGGCCCGGCTGCTCGACTGGCTCGAGAGCCAGCCTGGCACGACATGGCAGGACCGCTGGCAGGCCAGCGGCGTTGAGGCGGCAGGAGCCGACTGGCGGCAACTGCCGTTGCGCTGGCTGGAGGGCCACGGCCGGCGGTCTCAATGGCTGCCGTCAGAACTGTCGGCGGCGCTGAAGGTGGCGATCTGCGCTGATCTCATCCGTCCCTCGCTGGGCTGGCTCGTGTCCGAGGCCGCCATCAAGGGGGCTCTCTCCCGCGAGCTTGCCCGGGCCCGTGACCCAGCCGGGTTCGCGCGATTGCGGGAGCGCTGCGACGAGCACTCCGGTATTTCCGCGCGGGCACGAATGCGGACCCTGCAGCGAAGCTCCGTGATCATCGCCGTCAAGGGCGGCACCCTGACTGACATCACCGTCGGCGACGTCCTGGAATTGCTGGACGTCGAGACCCGCGTGCTGGCGGGCTGGCCTGGTGACGGCCCGGTGCTCTACCAGATACTGCATGAGCTGGGGATCCTCGACGGTCAGGCTCCGGCCCGGCTGCGGGAGCTGCGCACCGGGGGGCAGAAGGCCCCTGACGAGCTGATTGATCGCTACCAGCTCGCCTGCCGGCCTGTCCGCGACCTGCTCGTGGACTACCTGCGAGAGCGCCAGCCAGGGCTTGACTACAACAGCTTGCGGGCCCTGGCTTACTACCTGGGCAGGCTGTTCTGGAAGGACCTCGAGTCCCACCACACGGGCATCGCCAGCCTGCACCTGCCCGCCGAGGTCGCCGCAGCCTGGCGGCAGCGGCTGCTGACCCAGCCCGGGATAGTCACGACCGAGGGCGGCCGCAAGGCTGCCGTCTCCGTTCCGCGGGTCTCCTACGGCCAGTGCCTGACCAGCGTGCGGTCCTTCTACCTCGACCTTTCCCAGTGGGCGATCGAGGACCCGGCCCGGTGGGCGCACTGGGTCGTGCCCTGCCCCGTCAGCCAGGACCAGATCGGCAACCGCAAGTCCGTAAGGCGCCGCAAGGCCCGGATGGACGCCAGAACCCGCGAGCGGCTGCCTGTCCTTCCCGTCCTGGTCGCCGCGGCCGACCGGCGACGCAAGACAGCCGAGGCGCTCTTGCATGCCGCCCGGCAAACCGAACCCGGGGACACCTTCACCGCTGCCGGCCAGACAATGACGCGATCCCTCCTCGCCCAGAGCACGACCACGCCCAGGATCTGGGCGGACGGGCCTCCCGGCGGAAAGCGCCGCGATCTGTGGCACGAGGAGGAGTACGCGTTCTGGGCATGGGCCGCGGTGGAAGTTCTCCGGCTCACCGGCATCCGGATCGAGGAGCTCCTGGAGATCGGCCACCACAGCCTGGTGCAATACCGGCTGCCGGCCACCGGCGAGATCGTGCCCCTACTGCAGATCGCCCCGTCCAAGACCGACGCCGAGCGGCTCCTCGTCGTCAGCCCCGAACTCGCCGACGTGCTGTCCGCCATCATCCGCCGGGTCCGCGAGCCATCCGGCACCGTGCCCCTGGTCCCCGCCTACGACTGGCACGAATGCATCTGGATGCCGCCAGCTCCGCTGCTATTCCAGCGCCGCTTCCGGACCGAGAACCGCGCGATCAGCCACGGCACCCTCCGCAAGATGCTCCAGACCGCCCTCCCCGGCACGGGCCTGACCGATCCCGCCGACGGCAGTCCGCTGAACTACACCCCCCATGATTTCCGGAGGGTGTTCATCACCGACGCGATCATGAACGGGCTGCCGCCCCACATCGCCCAGATCATCGCAGGCCACCGGGACATCAACGTCACTCTCGGGTACAAGGCGATCTACCCCGACGAGGCCATCAGGGCCCACCTGGCGTTCCTCGCCCGGCGGCGAGGCCTGCGCCCCAGCGACGAGTACCGGGTGCCCACCGACGCCGAATGGGAAGAGTTCCTCGGCCACTTCGAACGACGCAAGGTCGCCACCGGCCTCTGCGGCCGCGCCTACTCCACCCCGTGCATCCACGAAAACGCCTGCCTGAGATGTTCGATGCACTGGCCCGACCCAGCGCAGCGGCCCCGCATCGCCGAAATCCGCGACAACCTCATCGACCGCATCGCCGAAGCCGACCGTGAAGGCTGGCTCGGCGAAGCCGAAGGACTCAGCATCAGCCTCGCAGGCGCCAACGACAAACTCGCCCAGATCGACCGCCGCTCACCAGCCACCACCGTCGACCTGGGCATGCCGTCCGAACGGCGCTAGCAGGCTGCCAGGGCCACCCAGGACCAAGATCCTTAGTTCAGAGAATGCGCAGGAGGTCGAGGCTGGCGCGGCCGTACATCTGGCGCTTGATGGCCTTGACCCGGTTGACGTTGCCCTCGACTGGGCCGGAGCTATAAGGCAGGGTCAGCCCGGCGGTGACCGCGGCCAGGTCGTGGCGGATCCCGGCGGCGAAGGTGTGCAGTTCGGGCTGGTCATCGGCGTCGACCTGCCCGAGCCAGCCGGGCAGGTCTTGTTCTCCGGTGCGCTGGGTCATCATCTTGGCGAAGCTGGTCACATGGTCGGCGAGGCGGTCGAGCTGAGCGCAGTGGCCGCGGACGTCAGCGAGCAGTTGCTGCTGGCGGGGGCTGAGGTCCTCGGCCCGGCGCAGCAGCCAGCTGGTCACCTCGCCGATCTTCAGGGACGACGGGGCGCAGGCGGCTGGGTCGGCCCCGGCGCGCAGCGGCTGCAGGTAGCGGTAGACAGTGCGCAGGCTGCCGCGGTAGCCCAGGGCGGTGATCTCGGCGTGCAGCACGGCGGTGTCGTGGCAGCCCTCGGCCCAGCGCTGGTGCAGGTGGGGCTGGTAGCGGTCCAGCACCGTGGGCCGGGAGATGGCCCGGGCGACCGCCTGGTCGCCGGTGGCGGCGTAGGCGAAGCGGCGGGCGGTCTTGCGGTCGATGCCGAGCTCGCGAGCGATCGCGCGCAGGCTCTGGCCGCGGGCGGCCAGGGCCTGGACGGCGGCGTGCTGGTCACGCATCCGCGTCTCCAGCCGGGACTCCGCAGCCGGGACCTCGCCGGCGGTGGCCACGGGCTCCGATGCTGGCGGGGCCTGGTCAGCGGCCTCGGCGATCTGCTTGAGGCAGGCCCGGTGGCGGGCGACGGCTCTGGCTGTGTGCTCGGCGAGGTTATGCCACAAATGCCAGCGATCGGCGACCTGGGCCGCGCCGGGCGCTCCGTCGCGGGCGCCCTCGGCAAACGCGCCGGCCCGGTCGCGGCAGATCACCTCCGCGCCCGGATGAGCCTTGAGCCAGTCAGACAGCGGCCCGGCGTCGCGGCCGGGCAGGATGTCGACTGCCCGGCCGGTGGCGGCATCGACCAGGATGGTGGCGTAGACGTGCCCTTTGCGCAGCGCGAAGTCATCCACGCCCAGCACCTGCGGCGCAGCAGTGGTCGCGGGCTCGGGCAGGTCAAGGACCAGCCGCAGCAGCGTGCCGCGGTGCACTGCGATCCCCAGCGCCGCGGCCAGCCGCGTCCCCGCGCGCCCGGCCAGCTCCAGAGCGATCTGTGACAGTAACCCGGCCAGCGGCAGGCTCCACCGCTGATAGCGGGCGGTCAGCCCCTCGGCCTGCCCCGCGAAGGTGGCCTTCGCGCAGCCCGTGTCCTGGCACAAGAACCGGCGCACGGCCAGGCGGATCACCACCGGGCGGCCGCCGACCGGCAGGTCGCGCACCTGCCGCACGTAGCTGCCATGCACTCGCGATGACCAGGTGCCGCACCCGGGGCACGCCGCTCCCGGCGGCCACCATCGCGCCGTGATCACCACCGTAGGCAGGGTGCACTCGATCTTCTCCAGTACGAGGCCGCGCAGGTGCGGAAGAAGATCATCTAGCGCCGCGCCGACGCCAGCCTGGCTGCTGACGGCTGACGGAACAACGCAGACAACGGGCTGAGGCGGCAACCAGGGCCCCCTGGACATGAGTGGTCTGGACAGTCACCCGCGTCCTACCGACTGCGTCCGGCGCCGTGTGCTCGACACGCCACCAGCCGCCAGATCGTGATCTTCACCGCACGCCGGTCGCTACCGTCTGTTACTGGATCACAAAACTCGCGCCAGAGCCCATCACGCAGGCAAGCGACAGGCCGGTCGCCCGGCGCAGGCTGACCGCAGCCGAGAGGCACGCCGCCCGGACAGCGAGCCGCACCAACCCTCCGGCCAGCTTGCGCGAACTGCCAACCGACTGCGCGACACGGGCCCTTTCAGCGGCGGTCAGCAGACATCCGCAAATCAGCGGCCGGCGCATTCAGCGGGCTCGCTGAGCCTCGAAGTGGATCCTCGCTCGTCGGTGCACATGAATGGAATGAACTGCACTTGATCACAGATCAGCCTACCTTCGAGCGCCTCCAGATACATAAGTTGGTATTTGACGAGAAGTGTGCGTAAATTTAGGCGAAACAAGGTAGGATAGAAATGGCCGGGCAGCTCTTTACTGTGACCGAGACCGCGGAGATCCTAAAGATTCCGGAATCATGGCTCAAGGCAAAGGCCACGGCGCGCGTGATTCCCTGCACCTTCGTCGGTAAGCATCTGCGTTTCAGCGACCAGGATATCTCCGAAATCATCAACGCCGGCGCCCGGCCAGCTCTCACGCTCAGGTCCAGCGCCCAGGAAAGGTAGGGATAAAGAGACAGCTCAAGATATCAGACCATTGTTCGCATCTACGGTTGGAGATCTTGTGGCGTACGCCGAGAAACGCGGTAAGGGGCCGAAGCCATGGCGCGTGAAGTACAGGCGTCCCGACGGAAGCGAGGCCAGCGAGTCAGGATTCGAGAGCAAGAAAGCGGCACTCACCTGGGGTCGAGACCAGGAAGGAGATATCCGCCAAGGGCGGTGGACGGACACAGCCGCCGGCAAGGCCACAGTCGGAGAATGGATCGACCGCTGGATCACGCTTCAGGATGTCGCGCTGAGCACCCAGGCGAATCGTCAGCACCTGCTCACTCGTTTCATCCGCCCGGCCTGGGGCAGTCGGCCGCTCAATTCACTCACCACCGAGGAGATCATCCGCTGGGAGGACAGGCTGCCCGCTCAGGAAGGAGTATCACCTCGCACGGCGCAGATGGCCTGTGGTCTCCTTTCCACGATCCTGGGAGATGCGACCAAGACGCGCCCGCCGCTCATTCCCTACAACCCAGCCCTGCGTCAGCGAAACCGGGGCAGGAAAACGGGCCGGCGAATGTCTCGCAGCCCGCAGCGCGCCTGGGCCACGCCCCTGGAAGTGCTCGTCATTGCCGAGCGTGCTGCGCTGTTGTCCGGGTCTGACGAGGATTTCGTCTTCCTCATCACCCTTGCCTACACCGGAATGCGATGGGCCGAGGCGATCGGCCTAGAACAGGACTGTCTGCTCCTGTCCATGATCAAGGTCGAGTGGCAGCTGCACGAGATCAACGGCATCTTCCACCGCCTTCCGCCCAAGGATGACTCCTACCGCAGCACGAACTGGGCGCCGCAACTCCCCGTCGACCTGCCTGCGTTCCTGTCCGACCTGCTCTCCCGGCAGGTCATGACGCACGCAGAGCAGCGATGCCCCTGTGCGTCCGCGCACGGAGGCAGTGGCCGCTACGTGTTCCTGGCGGCTGAAGGCGGACACCATCGCCGCAGCAACTACGCCCGGCGAGTCTTCCGCCCAGCCGACGACGGGCGGCACCGGCCGACGACCAAAGACCAGTCCGGTCGGCTCGTCATCGCCGACACCACGCAGTGGCCCGGCATCCCTGCGGCAGCCTGGCCACCGGCCGAGCCTGGTGTCGACTTCAATCCGCCGCGCGGTCAGGGCATCCGGAAGTTCGCCGACGACACCCCGCTGTCATGCTGGCTCGTCATCCGGCCCGGGCTCACCCCGCACGGCCTCCGCCACAGCCACAAGACGTGGATGACCGAGGACGGCATCCCCGAGATCGTCCAAGCCCTCCGCCTAGGCCATACCGTCCCCGGCATGCGCGGCGTCTACACCCACGTCTCTGACACCATGCGCGCCGACCTCAAGCAGGCCCTGCAAGCCCGCTGGGAAGCATCCCTGCGCGACCGCGCCGCGATCTCCCCGCACTCCCCCGTCCCACTGCTGGACGGACTGCTCGCCCCCTACCGCGCCACCCGGGAGAAGATGATCTCCCAAATTCCTCCCAACCCCGGGCAAGAGGTCACCCGGCGGCTGGGGTAGGGATTAGACACGATGCCTCTGACCTGGCCTGATGCCACGCTTCTAGGGGTGGGCGCAACTGGGTTCGAACCAGTGACCCCTCGCTTGTAAGGCGAGTGCTCTACCGCTGAGCTATGCACCCAAACCGCTGCCTGCCGCTACCCCAGACAGCCGACGCCAAGCGTACCGCCCCCGACGCCGCTGGATGCCCTCTCAGCCCGCCGACCAACCACGAACAACCTCACCCGGCCGGCAGCACGTCAATGTCGAACTCGTTGCCATCGGGGCCGGTCATCTGCCGCCACCCTGAAGCCCTCCAGCTCCCGTGTAAGCCCCAGCTCCAGCCACCGCCGACCAGGCCCTCGGTCTCGGCCGTCCGGCGGCGCCCGGCGGGCCGTCCTGCCCCCCGGGCGCCGCCACCGACTCGCTCATCGTCACGGGCGGACCTCGAACACCGCGTTGAACGGCGTCTCGGCCGCCCGGCGGAACCGGGTGAACCCCGCCGCGGTAACGACGTCCCTGATCCGGGCCTCGCCGGCCTGCGCGCCCAGCGCCAGCCCGACCTCCTGGGACAGCGAGGCGGGCGTGCACAGCAGCGTGGAGAAGGCGTAGTAGGCCCGCCCCACCGGGTTGAGGTTGCCCTCGACCCGGTCGGCGGCGTTCGGCTCCACGATCATCCAGGTGCCCTCGGGCTTGAGCGTGCCGCGGACATGGCGGGCGGCCCCCACCGGGTCGCCCATGTCGTGCAGGCAGTCGAACATGGTCACGAGGTCGTAGCCGTCACCACTGTAGGCCGCCGCCGGGGCGGTCTCGAAGCTGACCCGGCCGCCGACCCCGGCCTCGCCGGCCCGCTGGCGGGCGGTCTCGATCGAGCCGTCGTGGTAGTCGGAGCCGACGAACGTGGAGTTCGGGAAGGCCTGGGCCATCAGGATGGTGGACGAGCCGTGACCGCAGCCGATGTCGGCCACCAGCGCGCCGCGCTCCAGGCGGTCGGTCACCCCCTCGAGCGCCGGCAGCCACGAGGACATCAGGTTGGCGTTGTACCCCGGGCGGAAGAATCGCTCGCAGCCCTCGAGCACGTCGCTGCCGTGCTCGCCCCAGCCGAACCCGGCCCCGCTGCGCGCGGCCTCGATGATCTGCGGCGAGTCGAGCACCGAGCCCAGCGCGATCTGGAAGAAGCCGGGCAGGTAGGCCGGGCTGGTGGCGTCGGTCAGGGCGACCGTCTGCTCGGGCGGCAGGGTGTACCGGCCGGTGTCCGGGTCGTAGCTCACGAAGTCGCCCGCGGCCTGCGCGTTCAGCCATTCCCGGACGTAGCGCTCGGCGGTGCCGGTGCGGTCGGCCAGCTCGGCCGGGGTCAGCGGGCCGGCGCCGGCCAGGGCCCGGTAGAAGCCGAGCTTGTCGCCCATCACCACCAGGGCGGCGTTGAGGGTCGCGCCGACCTCGTCGACGGCGCGGAACACGAACTGCATCAGCTTGGCCTCGTCAAGCTGCGGGGTCTGCTCGGTGATGCTCATGATGTCGCTCCTCCGGTCGGGTTTCGGCCAACGTAGGTTCGGCCCGGCCGCGCTCGCTTCCGGTGACCCCCCTAGTCCGCCCTCCTATCTGTGCCGCGTCCGACCAGGTGGCGCCTACAATCGCGCCATGCTGCTGGGCCGGGACCATGAGCGGCAGGAGATCGAGCAGGCGCTGGCGCAGGCGCGCTCAGGCGCCAGCGCGGCGCTGGCCCTGTCCGGGGAGCCGGGCATCGGCAAGACCGCGCTGCTCGACTACGCGGCCGGCCGCGCGGACGGCATGCGGCTGCTGCGGGCGCGGGGCGTCGAGTCCGAGGCGCAGATCCCGTTCGGGTCGCTGCTGGAGCTGATCCGCCCGGCCCTGGTGCTGCTGGACAAGATCCCGCCGCCGCAGGCGGTGGCGCTGGAAGGCGCGCTGGCCCTGCGGCCGGGCTCGGCCCAGGACCGGTTCGCGCTGGGCGCGGCGACGCTCAGCCTGCTCGCGGCCTACGCCGAGCAGGAGCCGGTGGCGGTGCTGGTGGACGACGTCCAGTGGCTGGACGGATCGAGCGCGCAGGCCCTGTTGTTCGCGTTCCGGAGGCTGCTGGCCGACCCGATCGCGGTCCTGGTCGCGGTGCGCGAGGGTGAGCCCTCCCTGCTCGACGGGTCCGGCCTGCCGGTGCTCCGGCTCGGCGGGCTGACCAGCGACGAGGCGGCCGGGCTGATGCCCGGCCTGGCGCCGGACGCGGTCATCCGGCTGCACCGGGCCACGGCGGGCAACCCGCTCGCGCTGCTGGAACTGGCCGCCGATCCGCAGGACGTGGTGCTGGCCCCCGAAGGCGCCCCGGTGCTGGTGTCGGCCGGGATCTCGAGCGCGTTCCTGCGCCGGGCGGGCCTGCTGGACCAGGCCGCCCGGCAGGCCCTGGTGCTGGCCGCGACCAGCGACACCGGGGACCTGGCCGCGCTCCAGCGGGCGGCGGCCCGGCTCGGCGTCGACCTGGCCGGGCTGGCCGCGGCCGAGGGCGCGGGGCTGGTCACGCTGAGCGCGGGCACGGTGGAGTTCCGCCATCCGCTGGCCCGGTCGGCGGTCTACGCCGACGCGACGGCCAGCCAGCGGCGGGACGCGCACCGGGCGCTGGCCGCCGCGCTGCCCGACCGGGACGTGGACCGCCGGGCCTGGCACCTGGCCGCGGCGGCGGCCGGGCCGGACGAGCCCGCGTCGGCGGCGCTGGCCCAGGCCGCCGCCCGCAGCCGGGATCGCAGCGCCTACGCGACCGCGGCGGCCGCCTTCGAGCGGGCCGGGCGGCTGGCCGCCGACGGCGAGCGGCGGGCGCGGCTGCTGGCCCAGGCGGCCGAGGCGGGCTGGCTGGCCGGCCTGACCGGCCCGGCGGTCGCGCTGCTCGACGAGGCCCGGCTGCTGGCCGGCGAGCCGGGCACGCAGGTCGAGATCGACCGGCTGGCCGGCCACATCGCCGCGCTGCGCGGCCCGGTCATGCGCGGCCACGCGATCCTGACCGCGGCGGCCGGACGGGCCGACCCGGACCTGGCCGTCGCCATGCTGGCCGAGGCGGCCAGCGCCTGTTTCTACGCGGGGAACCCGGCCGAGATGCTGCGGGTGGCCGAGTGGGCCCAGGCCGCGCTGGCCGCCCAGCCGTCGGACCGGGCCCGGTTCCTGGCCGCGATGGCGCTGGGCATGGCCGCGGATCATGGGCGGGGACGCGGCGGCCGGCGCCGAGGCCGTGCACGAGGCGGTCACGCTGGCCGAGGACTCGCCCGAGGTGCGCGACGACCTGCGGGTGCTGCCCTGGCTGGCCGTCGCGCCGCTGTTCCTGCGCGAGGCCGGCACCGGGCGCTCCCTGCTGGCCCACGCGCTGCAGACCGCGCGGGCCCGCGCCGCGGTCGGGGTGCTGCCGTTCGCGCTCGGCCTGATCGCCCGTGACCAGGCCACCAGTGACCGCTGGGCGGTCGCGGAAGCCTCCTACCAGGAGGCGATCAGCCTGGCCCGGGAGAGCGGCCAGCTGACCGCGCTGGCCTTCGCCCTGTCCGGCCTGGCCTGGCTGCACGCCCGCCGCGGCCGGGAGCAGGACTGCCGGGCCTGCGCCGCCGAGGCGCTGGCGCTCTGCCGCCGAGCTAGGCGCGCAGCTGTTCGACGATCTGGGCCACGGCCGCGCTCGGCGAGCTCGAGCTGGGCCTGGGCGACGCCGCGAAGGCCGTCGGGCACTTCGAGCGCCAGCAGGAGCTGCTGGCCGACCTGGCCATCACCGACGCCGACCTCTCCCCCGCCGCCGAGCTGGTCGACGGCTACCTCAAGCTCGGCCGCGACGACGAAGCCCGGCTGGCCGCGGCCGAGTTCACCGCCACCGCGCAGGCCAAGGGCCAGCCCTGGCCGATGGCCCGGGCGCTGCGCTGCCGGGGCATGGTGGCGCCGGACACCGCCTTCGCGGCCGACTTCGAGCAGGCGATCGGCCTGCACGAGCAGACGCCCGACCTGTTCGAGGCCGCGCGCACCCGGCTCGCCTACGGCCAGCGGCTGCGCCGGTCCAGGAACCGGGTGCTGGCCCGCGACCAGCTCCGCGCGGCGGTCGACGCGTTCGAGAACCTCGGCGCCCGGCCCTGGGCCGACCTGGCCCGCGCCGAGCTGGCCGCCACCGGGGAGACGCGGCGGCCGCGGGACGCGAGCACGGCTCGACGCCCTGACGCCGCAGGAGCTGCAGATCGCGCTGCTGCTGGCCGGGGGCAAGACGACCAGGGAGGCCGCCGCCGCCCTGTTCCTGAGCCCCAAGACCGTCGAGTACCACCTGCGGCACGTCTACCAGCGGCTTGGCCTGCACTCCCGCGAGGAGCTGGCCGAGCGGCTGAGCCAGGCCGACGGCACGCGGGTAATACGGGTGCGACAGCGACCCGCCACGGAGTAGGACTGAGCGCATGCCCGAGCTGATCCTGCCGTCCGCCCATGTCCAGGCCTCCTTCCTCAACGCCATGGACGAGCTCGCCGCCGAAGGCCGCGGCCGCCCCGACGACCGCAGCATGGTCGGGCACGAGCTCCGCGAGTACGGCGACCGCTGGACGGACCCGGTCGTGTTCGGCGACTACGTCGCCTGGCTGCGCGATCAGGCCAGGGAGGAGGCGCCGCGGCCCGCCGGGCTGGTCCCCTCGACCACCCTGTGGTGGGTCAGCGAGCAGCAGTACCTGGGCCGGCTGGCCATCCGGCACCGGCTCACGCCGACGCTGCTCAACTTCGGCGGGCACATCGGGTACGACGTCCGGCCCTCGGCGCGGCGGCGCGGGCACGCCACCGCCATGCTGGCGCAGGCCCTGCCGCTCGCGGCCAAGCTGGGCATCGACCCCGTGCTGGTCACCTGCGACGACGACAACACCGCGTCGCGGAAGGTGATCGAGGCCAACGGCGGGGTGTTCGAGGACCAGCGCGGGGTCAAGCTGCGCTACTGGATACCGACATCCTGAGCCGCGCCGCCCGGCCCGGCCGCGCGTTCAGTCAGGCGGCGGAGCAGGGTGGCGAGTAGCCGAGCCAGTTCATCCTGCTGCCCGGGATCCAGTACGTCCACGAGCCCCTGCTCGTAAGCCAGCAGCTCGGTGACCGCCGTCTCGACCGTGCGGTGGCCCGGCTCGGTCAGCTCGACGTAGACCGTGCGCGAGCCCGGCCCGGCCGGGATGCGGCGGACCAGGCCGGCCTGCTGGGCCCGGGCCACGCGCTGGGTCACCGCCCCGGCCGTGATCAGGCTGCGGGCGCTCAGCTCGCGGGTCGACAGGCGGTACGGCGGGCCGGACCGGCGCAGCGCGCTGAGCAGGTCCAGCGTGGCCGCGTCCAGGTGCACCCGGGCCAGCGTCCGGCGGCGCTCGTCGGTGAGCAGCTTGGCCGCCTGCCAGATGCGGGTCAGGATCCCGATCGACCCCACCGGCAGCCCCGGCTTCTCCCGCTCCCAGGCCCGGGCGATCTCGGCAGCGCGGTCAGCCGGCGGCTCGGGCGCAGTCATGGTGATAGTCTCGCATACGACGTTTAGCTCTAAACGAGAACCCTCGATGATCATTAACAAATGGGCCCGCGGCGAGGCGGGCCCGGCGGCTGACAGGAGGCGGACGAGATGCGGCAGGTCGTCGTGACAGGCGGCGGGACAGGAATCGGCCGGGCGGTGGCGGCGGCGTTCGCCGGGGCGGGCGACGAGGTGGTGATCACCGGCCGCCGCGCGGACGTGCTGGCCAAGACGGCCGCCGACCTGGGCCCCTCCGTGCGCCCGGTGCCGTTCGACGCCGCCGACCCGGCCCAGGTCACGGCGGCCCTCAGCGACCTGCCGCCCCAGGTGCACGTGCTGGTCCACTGCGCCGGCGGCAACACCGACATCGGTGCCCCCGAGCCGGCCGACCTGGCCGGTCTGGCCGCCGCCTGGCGAGCCAACCTCGACGCCAACGTCCTGTCGGCCGTCCTGGTGACGACGGCCCTGCGGCCCAGGCTGGCCCCCGGCGGCACGGTGATCAGCCTGAGCTCGATCGCGGCCCACCGCTCCGGCGCGGCCGCCTACGGCGCGGCCAAGGCCGCCGTCGAAGCGTGGAACCTCACCCTGGCCGCCGACCTCGGCTCCGACCGGATCACCGCCAACGTCATCTCGCCGGGCTACATCGAAGACACCGAGTTCTTCCGCGACCGCATGACGCCGCAGCGCCGGGCCACGCTCATCGGCCAGACCTTCACCGGCCGAGCCGGAAACCCGGCCGACATCGCGGGCACCGCGTTGTTCCTGGCCTCGCCCGCGGCCAGCCACATCACGGGCCAGGTGCTGCACGTCAACGGCGGCGCCCTCTCCGGCCGCTAGCAAGCCCCGGCGCGGAGCCGTTCGGGCCGGCGCAGCTCGACGCCGCCCAGGCAGCCCGCCGCCCAGCTCGGCCGACCCCCGGCTGGCCGACGCCGCACTGGCCGACGCCGCACTGGCCGACCCCCGGCTGGCCGACACCCGGCTGGCCGACACCCGGCTGGCCGACACCCGGCTGGCCGACACCCGGCTGGCCGACACCCGGCTGGCCGACACCCGGCTGGCCGACACCCGGCTGGCCGACACCCGGCTGGCCGACACCCGGCTGGCCGACACCCGACTGGCCGACACCCGACCCGCCGACACCTGGCGCACCAGCCCATGCGCCCCACTGGCCCCATCCACCACAGGGCTGGCGCTCGGGCCGGTGCTGATTGATTAGCCCGTAGTGTTTGCGGCGTCAGAGCCCGCTAGTTCTACGGGATCATGGCCTAACCGAGTTGCGGCCGGGTGGAATGCCGGTTCCGGGCCAGCCGGATGGGCTCACGGTGAGCCCCGTGCCGCTAGCCCCCATCGGCCTCGCTCACGCCAGTCCCACTGGCCTCTCCCAGCCCCGTCGGCCCCAGCCCGCGGGGCGCTGCCTCATGATCGTGGTGGATTTGGGCCACCGGTGGCCCAAATCCACCACGATCACGAAACTCCGTGTTTGCGGCGGCCGAAACGCCACTTCGAGGCGGGCCGAATAGGCGCCGATGGCCTCGGCGGGGGCTGACTCCCGTCGACGCCGCCGCCACTCGTCCCACCACCCGCGCCCGCCACACGCCCAGGTGGCTGTTTCATGATCGTGGGGGATCTGGGTCACCGGCGGCCCCCTAATCCCCCACGATCATGGTCGGCTAGGGCCTGGCGGCTGGGGTCAGGGGCTCGGGGCTAGCGGGCGGGTGGCGGCAGGTGGCGGAGGGCGAGCTCGGCCACGGTGTCGCTGATGTCCAGCCGGTTGCGCAGCCGGGCCAGCCGCGCGTCCATGGCCGGCCCGCCGGCCCCCTCGATGAGCGCGGCCTCGAAGTGGACCGCGCCTACGAACGCGGCCCCGAACCGCGCGGCGTCGGCCAGCAGCTCCCGCTCGGCGCCGGTCGGAACTCGGTGCGCGCGGTAGCCCTCGGCCACCGCGGCGATGCGCTGCTCATCCGGCTGCACCAGCCACGCCTCGGGCCGGTCCGGCGGCAGGTCGGCGTCCAGGTGGCATTCGGCCAGGCAGTTGCCCAGGTCAAGCACGGGCAGGCCGATGCCGCTTGTCTCCCAGTCGATGAGCGTGACCTCGCCGTCCGGTCCCGCCACCGCGTTGCCCGCCCAGGCGTCGCCGTGCACCAGCCCCGTGGGCAGTCGGCGGGCCCAGTGCTGCACGGCCAGCGTCGTCCGCAGGAACGACTCGTGCATCGATCGCCAGTCGTCCGGCAGCCGGTCGGCCACGGCGTCCAGCCGGGCCAGCGTCGTGGCCACCGCCGCATCAGGATGCCAGGCCGCCTTCCCCGGCCCCACTTGCCCGCCCGCCCCGCCAGTCCCGCCAGTCCCGACAACCCCATCAGCCCAGCCAGGCTCGTTGACCCCGCTAGCCTCGTTGACCCCGCCGGCCTCGTTGACACCTCTAGCCTCGTTGACCCCGCCAGCCTCATTGACACTGCCAGCCTCATTAGCCTCGCCAGCCGTGACAACCCCATCAGGCCCTGCACCACCAGACCGTGCACCACCAGACCGTGCACCACCAGACCCTGCACCCGCGCCAGCCTCAGCGCCTCTGCCAGCCCCAGGGGCCTCGCCCGCCCCGGCAGGCCCGACCGGCGGGACGGTGTGCAAGCGCCCCAGGGCGGAGCCCAGCGAGCGCAGCTGGTCCAGCGACGGCCGTAGCACGGGCCCGTCCGCGAACGTGGTGGCCCAGGTCAGCCACGGCCCGGCCACCCCGACCAGCTCCCCGGAATGGACCCGCACCGGCCGCGGTGCCGGGTAGCCCGCCTCGGCCAGCCGGAACAGCGTCCGGGCCCGGCCGATGACCCAGTCGGCCATGGTCTCGGCCTCGGTCCCGCTGAACTGGGCCGGCACCGCGCCGTCTACGCGGAACGCGCGCACGATCCAGGGCGGGTCGCCGTCGGCCGTGATCTTGTAGGACACGCTGGACCCGTGGACCGAGCCGCCCAGCCGCCGGATCCCGGCCGGGTCCAGCCCGCGCAGGTGGTACTCGCGCAGCAGCCGTCCGACCGCGGTCGCGTCGGTCTTGCCCGGCCGGCCTGCGGCCGGTGGGTCAGCCGCCGCGCGACTCAATTGGCGGCGCTGCCTGCCGTGCGTCCCAGCACCCGGGCCAGGGCCTGTTCTACCTCACGGGACAGGCCCTCCATGGCCTGGGCCTCGGTATCCGCCGTGGCGGAGACCGCGACCTCGGCCGGGTCACGGGTACTGCCCCCAGCGGGGCGCGCCAGATGACCGGGCAGCGACGAGCTAGCCGGCTGGCGGACCGAGCCACAGTTGCGGCATTCGACTTCGCCGAGCCGCCGGACCAGGCGCTCGCTGGAGCAGACCTCGCACTTGTCCAGGTCAGTGGTCCAGTCGAAAGTCGACTGGCAGTCAGGGCAGACGAGCACCTGGCGGTCACCCCGGACGCCGCGCTTCCAGGGGCTCTCGCCTCGGTCCGGGTCCACCTGCCGGGTACCGCAGCGATAGCAGGGCATGGAGCCTGTTCCGCTTCCCGCCGTCTGGCCAGAACGAGCCGTGGCCGCGCTAGCGCAGCTCGGCCAGTGCTTTCTGGTAGTCGGCAATGTCACGCGCCTGCGGGATCGGGTTAATCACCTTCCACCGCACGACGCCATTCTTGTCGATGACGAAGGTGCCGCGCGTGGCCGCGCCTAGCTTCTCATCGAACACACCATATGACTTCGCGACCGCGCCGTGCGGCCAGAAGTCGGACAACATCTCGAAGCCGAAATGCTGCTGGTCGGCCCAGGTGCGCAGCGAGAAGCCGGTGTCGACCGAGACGGCCAGCAGCTCGACGTCGTCGCCGGACACCTCGGGGAACTCATCGCGGATGGCACACATCTCGCCCGAGCACACGCCGCTGAAGGCGAACGGGTAGAAAACGATGACGACATTCTTCTTGCCGCGGAAGCTCGACAGCCGCACCGGCGTGCCGTGCTGGTCCTTGAGCTCGAAGTCAGGTGCCTGGTCGCCGACCTCTACGGCCATGCGCGTCATCCTCCTGGACTGCGGGTTAACCTGCCAGGGGCCGCCGCATCAGCGCCGCGCCTTCGGCGCGACCAGCCTGGTGCCTGACCAGTTGCGGCCCGCACTAATCGTAGAGGTCTGCGAAAGCCCGGCTGTCGGCGCGGCCTCCCCGATCTCGCTGGGCTCAACGTAGCCGCTGCGGCCGGTCTTCGGCGTCAGCAGCACC
This sequence comes from uncultured Actinomycetota bacterium, assembly GCA_963822485.1. GTDB lineage: Bacteria > Actinomycetota > Actinomycetes > Streptosporangiales > Streptosporangiaceae > DASUBV01. The sequence continues at coordinate 123,451 of CAWGHW010000035.1, read as the reverse complement.
ACATAACCCCCGTCGGCGAGCGGAGTCTTGGCGTCGACGAGAGCGTCGACGAGATCACCGTCCCCGTCTCGCCACCAGAGCAGGACACCGTCCACGACGTCGTCGTAGTCCTCGTCGACAAACTCGACGTTCTCGAGCCCCTCCACGCAGTCGCGGAGCTGCTCGTCACAATCGTCGTCGTAGCCGATCTCCTGCACCACGTGGCCCGGCTTGATGCCGAGTCGCTCGGCCAGGTCACGCTGATCCTGCGCCTGGCCCGCGGTCGCGCTCACTGAAGTCCTCCGCACCCTTTCTCGTATCCGCCGGCCGGTATCAGCCAGCGGTGGCGCGCCCCTGCGCCGCAGCACGGCGCGCATGGCGGCCGTTCCTCTTGATCGGACAGTTCACACTGGGTCGGCGCAGTGCGCAAGTCACAATTGGTTCACAGAACGAAAACCGCTTGGGCAGCGGCGGGATAAGCCCGCCCGCGCCGCCGGACGTCTATCCCGGCCTGCTAGCCTTTATCCGCTCTTGTCCAGTATTTGACCCGCTCCCGCCCGGTCGCAGCCTGTCTCACTCTCCGCATACCCTCCCTGGTGTACCCAGCTGTGCCCGATCAAGCGCGATCGAGCCGGCGAGCCGCCGCGCGGGGATCCCCGGGGGTGCTTCCTCAGGGGCCGGCGCCGCGCGGTTACCGGCCGGTAGAGATGCGTCCCGGGGCAGCGCGTACGAGGATTGGGAGTACAGCCAGAACTCGCGGCAGCGCGACTGCCGCCAGGATCACCACGAACGTGGCCGCGCGGGGGCTCCTGCGCACCGCGGAAGGCGAGGAACACCCCGTGGCCTCCGGACGCCAGCGCTTCTCCATCATCAGCGACGGCCTGCCCACCCAGCTCCCCGACATCGACCCGGATGAGACCAGGGAGTGGATGGAGTCGTTCGACAACGTCGTGAGGACTCGCGGCCGCGGGCGGGCCCGGTACGTGATGCTCCGGCTGCTGGAGCGGGCCCGGGCCCAGCAGGTGGGCGTGCCCGGCCTGCGCAGCACGGACTACATCAACACCATCCCGCCCGAGCGCGAGCCGTGGTTCCCCGGCGACGAGTACGTGGAGCGCCGGATCCGGGCCTATATCCGGTGGAACGCCGCGGTCATGGTGTCCCGCGCCAACCGGCCGGGGATGGGCGTCGGCGGCCACATCGCGACTTACGCCTCGGCGGCCAGCCTGTACGAGGTGGGCTTCAACCACTTCTTCCGCGGCAAGGACCACGGCGAGTCCGGCGACCAGGTGTTCATCCAGGGCCACGCGGCGCCCGGCATCTACGCCCGCGCCTTCCTGGAGGGCCGCCTCACTGAGCAGCAGCTCAACGGCTTCCGGCAGGAGCTGTCGCACCCCGGCGGCGGCCTGCCTTCCTACCCGCACCCGCGGCTCATGCCGGACTTCTGGGAGTTCCCCACCGTGTCCATGGGCCTGGGCGCCATCGACGCTGTCTACCAGGCCCGGTTCAACCGCTACCTGCTGGCCAGGGAGCTGAAGGACACCAGCCGCTCGCACGTATGGGCGTTCCTCGGCGACGGCGAGATGGACGAGCCCGAGTCCCGCGGCGCGATCAGCCTGGCCGCTAGGGAAGAGCTCGACAACCTCACATTTGTTATCAATGCGAACCTGCAGCGCCTCGACGGGCCGGTCCGCGGCAACGGCAAGATCATCCAGGAGCTGGAGGCCACGTTCCGCGGTGCCGGCTGGAACGTGATCAAGGTCGTCTGGGGCCGGGACTGGGACCCGCTGCTGGCCAAGGACACCGACGGCGTCCTGGTCAACAAGATGAACTCGACCCCGGACGGCCAGTTCCAGACCTACTCCGTCGAGTCCGGCGCCTACACCAGGGAGAACTTCTTCGGCGGCGACCCGCGGCTGCGGGCCATGGTCGAGCACCTGTCCGACGACGAGATCCGCAACCTGTCCCGCGGCGGCCACGACTACCGCAAGGTGTACGCCGCGTTCAAGGCCGCGACCGAGCACACCGGCCAGCCGACCGTGATCCTGGCCCACACCATCAAGGGCTGGACGCTGGGCACCGACTTCGAGGCCCGCAACGCCACCCACCAGATGAAGAAGCTCACGGTGGCCGAGCTCAAGGAGTTCCGCGACCGGCTCTACCTGGACATCCCGGACTCCGCCCTGGAGGCTGAGCTGCCGCCGTACTACCACCCCGGCGAGCAGTCCGACGAGATCCAGTACATGAAGGAGCGCCGCGCGGCCCTGGGCGGGTACCTGCCGCGCCGGGTAGTACGGGCCAAGCAGCTGGAGCTGCCCGACGACAAGGTCTACGAGGAGCTGCGCAAGGGCTCGGGCAAGCAGGCCGTCGCCACCACGATGGCGTTCGTCCGGCTGCTCAAGGACCTGATGCGGCTGCCGGGCATCGGGGAGCGGTTCGCCCCGATCATCCCGGACGAGGCGCGCACGTTCGGCATGGACTCGCTGTTCCCCACGGCCAAGATCTACGACCCGCACGGCCAGACCTACGAGGCGGTCGACCGCTCGCTGCTGCTGTCCTACAAGGAGGCGGTCAAGGGCCAGATCCTGCACGAGGGCATCAGCGAGGCCGGGGCCATGGGCTCGATGATCGCGGCCGGCTCGGCCTACGCCACGCACGGCACGCACATGATCCCGGTGTACATCTTCTACTCGATGTTCGGGTTCCAGCGGACCGGCGACCAGATGTGGGCGCTGGGCGACCAGCTCGGCCGCGGCTTCCTGCTCGGCGCGACCGCCGGCCGGACCACGCTGACCGGCGAGGGGCTCCAGCACAACGACGGCCACTCGGTGCTGCTGGCCTCGGTCAGCCCGGCCTGCGTGGCCTACGACGCGGCCTGGGCCTACGAGCTCAGCTACATCATGAAGGACGCGCTGCGGCGGATGTACGGGACCTCGGCCGAGCATCCGCACGGCGAGGACATCTTCTACTACCTCACCGTCTACAACGAGCCCTACGTCCAGCCCGCCGAGCCCGCCGACTTCCCCGGCGGCCGGGAGGCCCTCGAGCAGGGCATCCTGCGCGGCCTGTACCGGTACGCCGACGCCCCTCAGATCCCGTCCGAGGCCGGCTCCTACGACATGAACTCGGGTAACACCGAGCGGCCGCGGGCGCAGATCCTGGCCTCCGGGGTGGGCATGCGCTGGGCGCTGGAGGCCCAGCGGCTGCTGGCCGAGGACTGGGGCGTCAGCGCCGAGGCGTGGTCGGCCACGTCCTGGACCGAGCTGCGCCGCGAGGCGATGGCCTGCGAGGAGCACAACATGCTCCAGCCCGACGCCGAGCCCCGGGTGCCCTACGTGACCCGGGCGCTGGAGGGCCACTCCGGCCCGGTCGTGGCGGTCAGCGACTGGATCCGCGCGGTGCCCGACCAGATCGCCCGCTGGGTGCCGGCGCCGTACACCTCGCTCGGCACCGACGGCTGGGGCTTCTCCGACACCCGGCCCGCGGCCCGGCGGTTCTTCCACGTCGACGCCGAGTCCATCACCGTCGCCGTGCTCGGCGAGCTGGCCAAGCTCGGCGAGGTCAAGCACGAGGTCGTCGGCCAGGCGATCACGAAGTACCGGCTCGACCTGCCGGTCAGCGACGCGCTCTAGCCCCCGGTGAGCACGAGCGAGTGCTCGCCCGAGGCGGATTGCCCGCCCGGCGGCTCCGGCCCGGGCCCCGGCCGGGACCGCCGGGACCGCCGGGACCCCGGGCAGGCGGGCCGGCTGTTCGGCTCGGTGCGGCCGCTGCGGCACCGCAGCTACGCGCTTTTGTGGTCGGCCGGGCTGGTGTCCAACATCGGCTCGTGGATGCAGGCCGTCGCGGTGGGCGCCCTGCTGATCTCCCGGACCGGCCAGGCCACCTGGGCCGTGCTGGTGGCCGCGGCCGCGTTCTTGCCCATCGGCCTGCTGGCCCCGCTCGGCGGGGCGCTGGCCGACCGGATCGCCCGCCGTCCCGTGCTGATCGGCGGCAACCTGGCCGCGGCCGCCGCGGCCGTGCTGCTGGCCGTCGAGGTCAGCAGCGGCCGCGGCAGCCCGGCCGTGCTCGTCGGCCTGGTCGCCGTGCAGGGCTCCGCGTCGGCCGTGATCGGCCCGTTCCAGCAGGCCATCCTGCCCGACCTGGTGCCGGCCGAGGAGTTCCTGCCCGCCATCGCGCTCAACTCGGCCCAGTTCAACCTGGGCCGGATCGCCGGGCCCGCGCTGGCCGGGGCGACCATCGCGGCGTTCGGCTACCCGCTCGCCTTCGATGCCAACGCGGTGTCGTTCCTCGCGGTCGTGGCCGCGCTGGCGTTCGTCCGGCTGGCCCCGCCCGCCGGGCGCGGCCACGGCAGCCTGCTGGCCTCGCTGCGCCAGGGCTTCACCGTGGCCCGCACCGAGCCGTCCTGCTGGTCCGCCGTGGTCACCATCGCCGTGGTCGCCCTCATCGCCTCCCCGTTCATCGCCCTGGTCCCGGCCATGGCCGAGCGGCTGTCCGGCGACGGCGGCCGCGCCGTGGCCTCGGCCACCGGCGTGCTGACCACGGCCCAGGGCATCGGCGCGGTGGCGGGCGCGCTGTTCCTGGCCGGCCTGGCCGCCCGGCTGGGCAGCGGCCGCCTGCTGGCCGGCAGCCTGCTCGTGCTGCCCGCCGCGCTGATCCTCTACGGCAGCGCGCAGGACCTGTGGTGGGGCGCGGTGGCCCTGTTCGCGGTCGGCGCCATCTACATCTCGGTCCTGTCCGGCCTGTCGGCCGTGGTGCAGTTCCACGCCCCGGCCGCCTACCGGGGCCGGGTCCTCAGCTTCTACCTGGTCGCCCTCGGCGTCGCCTACCCGGTCGGCTCGCTGCTCCAGGGCCCGATCGTGGACCGCATCGGCATCGGCTGGACCACCACCGGCACGGCCCTGCTGCTCTGGCTGGTCCTGGGCGTGGCCGCCGCCACCCTCCCCGCCGCCCGCCGCGCCCTGCTGCTCCCCGCCCCGGTCGAGCGCCTCCCCGCTTTACCCGCCCCAGCCGCCCGCTGAAGCGCCCACTCCAGCGTCGGACGCGCGCTGAGCCAGGGCCGGAGCCGGGCCCGCGGCGGGCGTCGGGCTGACACTGGCTAACCTGCCGCTATGAGTACTTTGTCGATCATCAATGCGGCCGTGTTCGACGGCGTCTCTGACGCCCTGACTGACGGCCCGGTGCACGTCGCCGACGGCCGCATCGTGTCGGTCGGCGGGCCGCCACAGCCGGCCGACCAGGTCATCGACGCGCGCGGCGGCACGGTGCTGCCCGGCCTGATCGACGCGCACTGCCACGCCTACGGCATCGGCCTGGACATGATGGCGACCGAGTCGCAGCCGCTCAGCTACGTCGCGCTGGCCGCGGCCCGGCGGCTGGCCCGGGTGCTGGCCCGCGGGTTCACCACGGTGCGTGACCCGGCGGGCGGGGACGCGGGACTGGACCGGGCCATCGCCGAGAACCTCATCCCCTCACCCCGCTACCTGTGGACCGGCGCGGCGCTGAGCCAGACGGGCGGGCACGGCGACGCGCGCGGGCCCGACAGCGAGACCTGCCCGTGCTATGCCCACGGCTGCGAGGTCGTCGACGGAGTCGACCCGCTGCGCAAGGCGGTCCGGGAGCGGTTCCGCCGCGGCGCGCACGCGATCAAGATCATGACCTCGGGCGGCGTCATGTCGCTGGCCGACCCGATCCGGATCCCGCAGTACTCCGGCGAGGAGATCCGGGCGGTGACTGCCGAGGCGGCCCGGCGCGGCAGTTACGTGGCCGCGCACGCCTACTCCCCCGAGGCGATCCGCCACTCGATCGAGAATGGCGTGCGCAGCATCGAGCACGGCAACCTGCTCGACGCGGAGACGGCGGCGGCGATGGCCGCGGCCGGGGCCTTCCTCGTGCCCACGCTGGCCGCCTATGACGCGATGGAGCGCCGCGGGGAGGAGATCGGCATGCCGGCGGTGTCCCGGCAGAAGAACCTTGAGGTCCTGGAATCGGGGCAGCACGCCGTCGAGCTGGCCCGCGCCGCCGGAGTGCGGGTCGGCTTCGGCACCGACCTGATGGGACTGCTGGAGGACGAGCAGCTCAACGGCCTGCGGCTGCAGGCCGAGGTGGACGGGATCTGGACCGCGCTGGCCTCGGCCACCTCGGTCAACGCGGAGCTGATCGGCCGGCCGGACCTCGGCCGGGTGGCCGAGGGCTGCGCCGCCGACCTGCTCATCCTTGACGGCAACGTGGCCGACGACCCGTCGGTGGTGTGGTCGCCGGACAGCCAGCGGACGATCGTGCAGGACGGCCGCGTCATCGCCGGCTCCTGAGACCGCGGCGGCGCCCGCGGCCGGCGCTGAGCCCGGCTAGGCGTGGCCGGTGCAGGCGCGGTCCAGCCCCTCGAGCGTCGCCGCCATGGCGCTGCGCCAGACCTGGCCGTCGTTCATGCCCGCGCGCTCCTCCTCAGGGGCGCGCGAGCAGTCGTAGGTCTCGGTGACGATGGTCGCGTCCGGCCCGTCCGGGGTGAGCTCGTAGCTCCACCGGTGCCCCCACCGGCGCTCGGCCGGGCTCTGCGACTCCACGTCCGGGTAGCTGGCCCCGGCCTCGGGCTCCCAGCCGATCCGCCGGTCCTGCTCGAACTCCACGACGTGGTTGTTCATGTCGTAGTCGCCGAGCTCGGAGAAGTACATGCGCATGACGAACACATCACCGGCGCTGGTGATCACCCCGTCCGAGGACGGGCCGCGCAGCATGCCGGAGCCGTCGATTTCCAGGTGCCGCCGCGGGTCGGCCAGCACCGCGAAGATCCTCGCGGCCGGGGCCTCGATCCGCCGGGATACCGAAACGGGGTGGTAGTCGCTTGCTGTCACCGTGCTCCTCGCGTTCTCGGGCGTGCTGCTCGCGGCGCGCGGTGCGCACACGGGCTGACAGTAAGACGGCTGACCGTGACAGATGTCATCGCCGGCCCGTGACATCCCGTGCTGGCTGCGGCGCCGGGATGGCGGGACGGTAGGAGCATGCAGCTCAGCAATCCCGCCATCCGTGCTTCCGACGCTGACCGGGACCAGGTCCTGGCTCAGCTGAGCGTCCACTACCAGGCGGGCCGCCTGACCACCGACGAGTTCGACGACCGCAGCAGCCAGGCGCTGGAGGCCCGGACCATGGGCGATCTCGCCGGTCTGCTGACCGACCTGCCCGCCGCGGCCGCCCCGGGGCCAGTCGACACTGCGGGGTCCGGGCAGGCTCCCGTCGGGCGGCGCGACTTCGGCGTCGCGCTGGTCGGCGGGGTGCTGGCCGTGCTGGTCGTGGTCGGGGTCATCGCGCTGCTGAGCCATTCCGGCCACGGGGCGGACGGCGGCTGGGGCTTTATCGTCCCCGCGCTGATCGTCTGGCGGCTCGTGGTCCGGCGCCAGCACCACCCGGACGACCACTGGCAGCACCGGGACGACCGCTAGCCGCAGGCCCGCGGGCTTCACCCTGCCTGGCCCTGCACTGCGGCCGCTTCTTGCTGTTATCAGACGATCAGCTTGCCCGGCTGGATGGGGTCAGTGTTGTGAGTGGGGCGGGCGGGGCGGGCGCTGGGCGGGCTGGGCGGCCGGGCAACGACGTGGTTGTGGCTCTCATGTCGTTGTAGCGACGCGGTTGTTACAGCCACGTCGCTACAGCGGCGGTTTCGCGGGGAGAGGAGGGTCGGCGGGGCGGGTGCTGGGCGGGCGGGGCGGGCCCGGGCGGCGGTCTGGGCGGGCGCGGCGGGCCCGGGCGGCGGTGGGCGGGCGGGCGGGCCCGGGGCGGCTGGGCGGGCGGGCGGGCCCGGGCGGCGGTGGGCGGGCGGGCGGGCCCGGGCGGCGGTGTAGGCGGGCGGGGCGGGCCCGGGCGGCGGTGTGGGCGCGCGGGCGGGAGCGTGGGACGCTGAGCGGGTGGGGTTGGGCCAGAGATACGGCGGATGGAGGGCTTTGTGGCTGTTGTCGTCATGACCGGGGCGGCCGGGAGGATCGGGGGCATGCTGCGGACCCGGCTGGCCCGGCCCGGCCGCGTGCTGCGGCTGCTGGACATCGCGCCGCTGACCGCGGGGCCCGGCGAAGAGGTGCTCCAGGCCTCGGTCACCGACCTGGACGTGCTGATCTCGGCCTTCGGCGGCGCGGACGCGGTGATCCACCTGGCGGGCGTGGCCGGCGAGGGCCCGTGGGAGCACGTCGCGGAGGTCAACATCACCGGCACCTGGGCGGTGTTCGAGGCCGCCCGCCGGGCCGGCGTGAGCCGGGTCATCTACGCCTCGTCCAACCACGCCGTCGGCTTCGCGCCCCGGTCCCAGTTCCCGGTGCCGGACTACGCCTTCCCGGCGCCCGACACCTACTACGGGGTGAGCAAGGTGGCTGGCGAGGCGCTGGCCTCGCTGTACCACCACCGGTACGGGCTCGATGCGATCTGCCTGCGCATCCTGACCTGCGCGGACCGGCCGACCTATCCGCGGGCGCTGTCGACCTGGCTGTCCCCCGACGACGCCGGCCGGCTGTTCGAGGCCTGCCTGACCACGCCGAGCCCAGGCTTCCGGGTCGCGTTCGGGGTGTCGGCCAACACCCGCGGCGGCTGGGTGAGCCTGGACGAGGCCAGGGCGCTGGGCTACGAGCCGCAGGACGACGCGGAGGTGTACGCGGCCGAGGTGATCGCGGCCGACGGCGAGCCGGATCCCGACGACCCGATGCTGCAGTACCTGGGCGGCCAGTTCACGCTGCCCGCTTATGACGTAGACAACGTGGCCGGGCGGTCATGACCGGGTCCGAGAACCGGCCCGACCGCATCGAGTCGGTGTCCAGCCGGCTGTTCCGGCTGCCCATGCCCCGGCCCTGGGGCGTCGACGTGACCTGCCAGTACCTGATCGTGACCGAGCTAGTGACCAGCTCGGGCGCCACCGGGACCGGGTTCAGCTGGGCCGTCCAGGCCGGGGCGCAGGCGATCAAGGCCATGGTGGACGCCGACTGCGGCCCGGCGGTGATCGGGCTGCCCGCGGTGCCCGACGCGGTCTGGGACCGGCTGTGGTTCCGGCTGCGCGAGTCCGGGGGCGGGATCACCACGCTGGCCATGGCGGCCATCGACATCGCGCTGTGGGACCTGCGCGGCAAGGCGGCCGGGCTGGGCCTGCCCGACCTGCTCGGCCGCCAGCGGGACCAGGCCGGCGCCTACGCCAGCGGCGTGAACCGCCACCTGACGCTGGCCGAGCTGACCGAGCGGACCAGCCAGCAGGTCGCGGCCGGGCACACCCGGTTCAAGCTCAAGGTCGGCGGGCGGCCCAGCCTGGCGCAGGACCTGGAGCGGGTGGCCGCGGTGCGCCAGGTGCTCGGGCCGGAGCGGCTGCTGATGGTGGACGCCAACCAGTTCTGGGACCTGCCGACGGCCCGCCGCGCGGCCCGCGAGCTGGCGGCGTATGACATCTTCTGGCTGGAGGAGCCGCTGCCCGCCGAGGACTTCCGCGGCTACGCCGACCTGCGCGCGTCCATCGGCATCCCGGTCGCGGCGGGCGAGAGCCTGTACACCGAGGCCCAGTTCCGCGAGCTGCTGCTGGCGGGCGGGATCGACTTCATCCAGCCCAACGTGTGCCGGGTCGGCGGGATCACCCCGTTCCTGCGCATCGCCCGGCTGGCCCGGCAGTTCAGCGTGCCGGTCATGCCGCACCTGCTGCCCGACATCTCCGGGCAGCTGGCCATGAGCCTGCCGCTGACGCCGTTCGTGGAGGACATCGACGAGGCGTCGTTCGCGGCGCTGGGCGCGCTGGCCGAGCCGAGCGGGGTGGCCGTGTCCGGCGACACGCTGCGCGCCGAACCGCGGGCGGGCCACGGCCTGGTCTTCGCCACCGAGACCATGGAGGAGATCACGGCCTGACGACTGCCCGGCCAGTCCGGCCAGTCCGCGAAGTCCGGGCCGGCCCGAGGGCAGCCGGGTCCGACGCGGCCGGCCGCGAACGTGGCAGGCTAGCGACGTGCAGGCAGATGACCCCACCGGGCCCCGGCGCAGCGCGCCGGGCGCCCCGGGCAAAGGCAGCGCGGCCGGCGCCCCAGGGGAAGCGCCCCCGGCGCCGGCGCACCAGGGCGGGCGCCCGCGGTTCAGGCAGCCCCGCGGACGCCGGGCCCAGCACGGCGGGCGCCGCCGGCAGCCCCGCGGGACCCCGGCGCGCCGGCCAGCACGGGGAAGGTAGCGCCTCGGACGCCCGCCGCAGCCCGGCGGCGCCCAGGGAAAGGCAGCCCCGCGGGCCCCCGCCGCAGCCCGGCCAGCGCCCCAGCAGAGGGCAGCGCCTCGAGCGCCCGCCGCAGCGCGCCGGGGGCCCCAGGGAAAGACGGCGCCCACGGCCGGGTCCGCGACGAGACCATTGCCCGGCTGGAACGGGCCATGAGCGCCCTGGGCACCGCCGCCATGGCGTCCATGGACAAGCGGCTGCCCTGGTTCCGGGGCATGTCGGCCGAGAACCGGTCCTGGCTCGGCCTGGTCGCCCAGGCCGGGGTGGCCGCCTTCCTGGACTGGATCAAGCACCCCGAGCGCACCCGGCCCGCCGTGGCCGGCGAGGTGTTCGGCACCGCGCCCCGCGAGCTGGCCCGTGCGGTGAGCCTGCAACAGGCCGTGGAGATGGCCAGGGTCATCATCGACGTGGTCGAGTCCCAGGTCGATGAGCTGGCCGCGCCCGGCGGCGAGGCCGAGCTGCGCGAGGCGGTGCTCCGCTACACCAGGGAGATCGCCTTCGGCACGGCCCAGGTCTACGCCCGCACCGCCGAGGCGCGCGGGGCCTGGGACGCCCGGCTGGAGGCGCTGGTGGTGGACTCCCTGGTCCGCGGCGAGATCGACGAGAGCCTGCAGTCCTGGGCCTCGGCGCTGAACTGGTCCTCGAGTCCGGTCAGCGTGGTCGTCGGCACCGCCGACGGCAGCGAGCCCGAGGGCCTCATCGACGAGTTCCGGGTCATCGCCCGGCGGGCCCGGCTGGACCTGCTGGCCGGGGTGCACGGGCACCGGCTGGTCGTGGTGCTCGGCGGCAGCGACGACCCGCTGGAGGCGGCCCGGCACTTCACCGGCCGGTTCGGGGCGGGCCCGGTGGTGGCCGGCCCGGCGGTCGCCGACCTGCCGTCGGCGGCCTTGTCGGCCAGCGCGGCGCTGGCCGGCCTGCGGGCCGCGGTGGCCTGGCCGGACGCGCCGCGCCCGGTGCTGGCCAGCGACCTGCTGCCCGAGCGGGCCCTGGACGGCGACCCCCTGGCCAGGGCCGAGCTGATCGAGAACGTCTACGAGCCGCTGGTCAAGGGCGGCAGCGCGCTGCTGGACACCGTCATGACCTACCTGGAGCTGGGCAACTCGCTGGAGGCCACCGCCCGCCTGCTGTTCGTGCACCCCAACACGGTGCGCTACCGCCTGCGCCGGGCCAGCGAGCTGACCGGCGTGGTGCCGGGCGACGGCCGGGGCGGGTTCTCGCTGTGGGTCGCCGTGGTGTTCGGCCGGCTCGCCCAGCCCGCCCCCTGACGGCGCCCCGGCCCAAACCCCCGGCCCACATACCCCCAACGTGACTTAGCTCACCCAGCAGACCACTCCACACCCGGCCGTTTTGTAGGAGTCACACAGGGTACTTTGGAGAAACTTCGTGGTCTTCGGCATGGATGTAGCGGACTTCTACAGTGCAGGCTTGGACAATGCTCGTGATCGCCGCGCCGGGGCAAGGCGCTCAGGCCCCCGGATTCCTCATCCCGTGGCTTGAGCTGCCCGGATTCGCCGACCGGCTGACCGCCTGGTCCGAGCTGGCCGGCTGCGACCTGATCTGGGCCGGCACCGTCGCCGACGCCGATGAGATCCGCGACACCGCCGTGGCCCAGCCGCTGCTGGTCGCCGCGGCCATCGCCGCCGCCGAGGCGCTGGCCGAGCAGCACGTCCCGCTCAAGGGCCTGTAACGCGGTCGTCGCCGGGCACAGCGTCGGCGAGCTGGCCGCGGGCGCCATCGCGGGCGCCATCAGCGCCGAGGACGCCATGCGCCTGGTCCGGGTGCGCGCCGAGGGCATGGCCGCCGCGGCCGCCGCCACCGCCACCGGCATGACCGCCGTGCTCGGCGGCCAGGAGCCCGAGGTGCTGGCCGCCATCGAGGCGCACGGGCTGACCCCGGCCAACGTCAACGCGGCGGGCCAGATCGTCGCCGCCGGCACCATGGAGCAGCTGGCCGCGTTCGCGGCCGACCCGCCCGCCGGGGCCCGGCTGCGGCCGCTGTCGGTGGCGGGCGCCTTCCACACCGTGCACATGGCCCCGGCCGTCGAGGCCCTGGCCGCCGCGGCCGCCCGGGTGCCGGCCAGCGACCCGGTGCTGCCCCTGCTGTCCAACCGGGACGGCGCGGCCGTGGACTCCGGCAGCGACTGGCTGGAGCGGATCGTGGCCCAGGTCAGCACGCCGGTCCGGTGGGACAGCTGCATGCAGGCCATGGCCGGGCGCGGCGTGACCGCGCTGATCGAGCTGCCGCCCGCGGGTACCCTGACCGGGCTGGGCCGACGCGCGCTGCCCGGCGTGCAGCTCGTGGCCCTCAAGACGCCCGCCGACCTGCCCGCCGCCCGCCGCCTGCTGGCCGAGCACGCCGGCGCCCACGACGCCGCCGGACAGCTCGCCGGCGGACTCCAGCCCGACGGCGGCGAGTAACCGCCGCGCCATTTGTTAGTGAATAAGGGTTTTAGTCCTATCAGCACATCGAAAGGCAGAATCAGCGCGATGCGAGTCTCCGAAGCCCGGCCGGGCGCGCGGATCCTGGCCTTCGGCGGGTATCAGCCGGCCAAGGTCGTCACCAACGACGACCTGGCGGCGACGGTCGAGACCAACGATGAGTGGGTCCGCAGCCGGGTCGGCATCGCCAGCCGCCGGATCGCCGACGAGGAGACCGTCGCGGACATGGCCGTCATCGCCGGCGGCAAGGCGCTGGCCGCCAGCGGCCTGTCCCCCGGCGACGTTGACCTGGTGATCGTGGCCACCTGCACGCCCGAGGCGCCGATCCCCAACGTGTCCGCCACCGTCGCCACGCGCCTGGGCATCGTCGCGCCCGGCGCCTACGACCTCAACGCCGCCTGCGCCGGGTTCTGCTACGCGCTGGCCGCCGCGGCGGACTCGGTGCGCGCGGGCAGCGCGACCAACGTGCTGGTCATCGGGGCCGAGAAGCTCTCCCAGTGGGTCGACTGGAACGACCGCTCGACCTGCATCATCTTCGCCGACGGCGCGGGCGCCGCGGTGGTCGGCCCGGCAGCGGCCGACAGTCCCGACGCGAACGACAGCGCCGACGCCAACGACGCGAACGGCATCGGCCCGGTGGTCTGGGGCAGCGCCGGCGACATGGCGGACAAGATCTACATCCCGGACCGCGACGGGTTCATCATCCAGGAGGGCCAGGCGGTGTTCCGGTGGGCCACCACGGCGCTGCACCCGGTCGCCCTGGAGGCCTGCCGCCGGGCCGGGGTGGAGCCGACCGAGCTGGCCGCGTTCATCCCGCACCAGGCCAACCTGCGGATCATCGAGGCCATCGCCCGCAAGCTCGGCGCGCCGCAGGCCATCGTGGCCTCGGACATCGTGACCGCGGGCAACACCTCGTCGGCGTCCATCCCGCTGGCCCTGTCGCGGATGATCGAGCGCGGTGAGCTGGCCTCGGGCGCCCCGGCGCTGCTGATCGGCTTCGGCGCGGGCATCTGCTACGCGGCGCAGGTCATCACGGTACCCTGACGCCCGCCGCCGGGCCGGGACCGCCCGGACCGGCAAGTGAGATCACCGAAAGACAAACCGAGAGACCCGGAAGACAAAACCCGAAAGACAAAGGAGCAGCAGTCCCATGGCGATGACCGAAGAGGAAATCCTGACCGGCCTCGGCGAGATTGTCGACGAGGTAGCCGGCGTGCCCGCCGACCAGGTGACCCCGGACAAGACGTTCGTCGACGACCTGGACATCGACTCGCTGTCGATGGTCGAGATCGCGGTGGCCGCGCAGGACAAGTTCGGCGTCGAGATCCCCGACGAGCAGCTCAAGGATCTCAAGACCGTGCAGGACGTCGTCGACTACGTCAAGCGTTCTGCCGTATCTGCCTGACCGGGAGCCAAGCCGACGCGGGCCGCGGGAACCTCGTTCCCGCGCCGCGTTAGCCCCGACATTGCGTAAGGAGCACGAAGACAGTGGGCACAGAGCGGACGCGCGTCGTCGTCACCGGGCTCGGTGCGATCACGCCGGTAGGCGCCGATGTCGCTAGCACGTGGCAGGCTCTGCTGGCCGGGCGCAGCGGGGCCGTGGCCCTCACGCAGGACTGGGCGGCGGAGCTGCCGGCCAGGATCGCCGCCTGGGCCGCCGTCGACCCGGCCACGCTGATCGACCGCGTGCAGGCCAGGCGGATGGACCGCAGCGAGCAGTTCGCGATGGTCGCGGCCCGCGAGGCGTGGGCCGACGCCGGCTCGCCGGAGGTCGACGGCGACCGCCTCGGGGTCGTGGTGTCCTGCGGGATCGGCGGCGTCTCCTCCACGCTGAGCGCCTACGACATCCTGCAGGAGAAGGGCTGGCAGCGCGTCCCGCCGTTCACCGTGCCCATGCTGATGCCCAACGGCTCGGCCGGCTGGATCGCCATCGAGTTCGGCGCCATGGCCGGGGTGCACACCACCGTCAGCGCGTGCGCGTCCGGTGCCGAGGCCATCGGCTACGGCATTGACATGATCCGGTCGGGCCGGGCCGACATCGTGCTGGCCGGCGGCACCGAGGCCGCCATCATCCAGCTGAACATCGCCGCGTTCGCCGCCATGCGGGCCCTGTCCACCCGCAACGACGAGCCCCAGCGCGCCTCCCGCCCGTTCGACAAGGGCCGGGACGGCTTCGTGCTCGGCGAGGGCTCCGGCATCGTCGTGCTGGAGTCGGCCGAGCACGCCGCGCGCCGCGGGGCCCGGGTCTACGCGGTCGCGGCCGGGGCCGGCTACTCGGCCGACGCGCACCACATCGCCCAGCCCGAGCCGGGCGGCGTCGGCATCCGCAAGGCCATCGAGCGGGCCCTGGCCAACGCCGAGGTGCAGCCCGAGCAGATCGTGCACATCAACGCGCACGCCACCTCCACGCCCGCCGGCGACGCGGTCGAGGCGCAGGCCGCGGCGGCCGCGCTCGGCGAGCACGCCGCCGGGGTGGTCATGTCCTCGACCAAGTCCATGACCGGCCACCTGCTCGGCGGCGCCGGCGCCGTGGAGTCCGTGGCCGCCATCCTGGCCCTGCGCGACAAGATCGCGCCGCCCACCATCAACCTGGAAGACCCCGACGACGACGCCGGGCTGACCATCTCGGCCGAGCCCCAGGAGCTCAAGGTCCGCGGCAACGGCCCGATGGCCGTCCTGAACAACTCGTTCGGGTTCGGCGGCGCTAACGTCGCGCTCGCCTTCACCGCGCCCTGATCGCCGGTGCCGTACCGGCCCGAGCCGTACCGGCCGGTGCCGCACCGGCCGGACCCGGGACATCATCCATAACAATGGCCGGGTCGCCGGCTCTGACGCCACCCTGAATCCCGGCCCGGCCGCTCTCACGCGGGGGCGCGGCGCAGCAGGGTAACCGTGACCGGGACCAGGGCCAGCAGGACGCAGATGGCCAGGTTGACGGCCCGGTAGCTCAGCAAGACGGCGGCGAACTCGCGCAGGGTGGCGCCCGGCCAGTAGTAGCCGGCCGTGCGGGCGCCGGTCACCTGGCCGCGGACGCCGGCCCGGCGGGCGATCATGGCCGCGCGGAACACGTGGTAGTTGCTGGTCACGATGACGCACCGGGCCTCGGGGCGGAGCCGGTCCATCATCGCCTTGCTGTAGGCCAGGTTCTCTTCTGTGCTCTCCGACTGGTCCTCGAGCTGGATCCGGTCGGCCGGGAAGCCGCGCTCGGTCAGGTAGCCGGCCATCGCCTCGGCCTCGGAGACCTGCTCGTCGCTGCCCTTCCCGCCCGAGACGATCAGCACCGGATCGTGGCCGCCCGCCGCCAGCCCCTGGTAGATCACCCGGCCCCGGTTCAGCCTGCTGGCCAGCAGCGGCGAGACCCGCCAGCCATCGAGCAGCCCGGAGCCGAGCACCACGACGAACCCGGCGTGGCGGGGCACCCCCAGGCGGCCGTAGAGGAACCCGTACAGCACGAACGACACGCACTGGAACGAGACGTAGCCGGACAGCAGCATGACGATCGTGGCCGACAGGGCGAGTTCGTCCGAGCCGGCCAGCGGCGTGGCCAGCTCGAGCGCGATGACGGCGAGGATCCCGCCCCCGGCCAGCAGCGGCAGCAGGCTGGTCAGCCGCGTGCCTTCGCGGGCCACCATCGTCACGCCGTTCAGCACCAGGTACCCCGCGACGATGAACGGGCCTGCCGCCACCAGCAGGAACACCGCCAGCAGCACCAGCCGGCCAGCCGGGTCGGGCGACCGGGCCAGCCACTCCGCCGTCCCGAGGGCGAGCAGCGCCAGCGTGAGGCCGAGCAGGACCGCGTTGGCGAAGCTGCGGCGATCGCGCAGCACCGCGAGGGCGAACAGGACGAGGACCACAGCGGCGGCCTTGAATGCGAACACGAGTCCGGATCCTCTCAGCGGTCGCCGGGTCCGGCACGGCGGACGCCCGCACTGCCGGGTGTTGTTGTCACTGCGCCTGTTGTCACTCCGCCGATGCTGTCACCGGTCGGGCCACCGCCACATCAGCCCAGGGGCCCGATCTCGCCGCTGTCCGGGTACCCCGAGTCGTACCTCCGGGGAACTACGACAACTCGCCCTCCGCCACCTGCCGCCGCCCGCGCACTAGCCCCCGACCGACCATGACGCTGAAGGATTCCGGCCGCCGCAAACCCGGTGTTTCATGATCCTGGTGGATTTGGGCCGCCGGCGGCCCAAATCCACCAGGATCATTGGGCCTCGGCGCGTGGCGGCGTCAGCCGGGACGCCTGGCGCCGGCCTGCTGGTAGGCGAGCGTGCCGGTCAGGGCCTGAATGTGCGCCGGGGGCTGCTGGCCGGGCGGCAGCGCCGGGTCGGGCACCGGGGCCTGCCAGCGCGACTCCAGCGGCACCTCGCCCGCCCACAGGCCGAGCGCCGCGTCGGGGCTGTCGGCGTCGTCGGGCGGGCCAGTGCGGATCTTGACCGAGGCCTCGGCCAGCGAGAAGGCCAGCAGCCGGGTGGCGGCCAGCTCCTTGCGGCTGGGCTGCCGCACGTAGTCCCACTGCCCCGGCGCCAGGTGCTCGGAGACGCAGCGCAGCCCGGCCAGCTTCTCCGCCGGGTCGTCAACGATCCGGGGCACGGCGTAGATGACCGCGCTGCGGTAGTTCACCGCGTGCTCGAACACCGACCGGGCCAGCACCAGCCCGTCCACCAGCGTGATGGTGACGCAGGCGGGCGCGTCGGCGGCCAGGCTCTGGCTGGCCACCGAGCCGTGCAGGTACAGCTCATCCTCGGTGAACCCGTAGACCGTCGGCACCACCATGACCCCGTCGGCGGCGGGCAGCCCGAGGTGGGCCACGAACCCGGCCGCCAGCACGGCCAGCAGGTCCGCCCGGTCCTGCCGTCCCTGCTCGCGCAGCCGGTGGTGCCGGGTGCGCGGCGTGGCCGACAGCTCACCGAGCTCGGCCTGGCGCTCGGCGGGAGCGGCGGCCTCGGATTCGGTATCGGACACTGGTCACGCCCCCTGGCTACGGAATGAGTTGCCTATAAGGTACTGCACAACTGATTCCGGGTAACAGGGCCGCGCTGAGCGCCGGTGGCCGGCTGCCTCCTCTCGGGGTGGAGAGGGGCGGCAGCCGGCCACCGGCTGGAAGCGCACAGGGCGCGGAGGGATGCGCCCGTGCGGCTGGCTGAGCGCCTGGATGCCGTCCGCCTGGCTTGATCAGCTCGAGGGCCACTGACCAGCCGGGCCGGTCCGCTCACGGGCGGATGACCGGCGCGGTGTTCGGCCTAGGCGTAGTTGGCGAGCTTCTTGCGCAGCTTCCCGCGACCCCGGTGCAGCCGCGACATCACGGTGCCGATCGGGATCTCGAGCATCTCGGCCACGTCCCGGTAGGGGTAGCCCTCCACGTCCGCGAGGTAGATGGCGGCCCGGAAGCCCTCGGGAAGCTCCATGAGGGCCTGCATGACCTCGGACTGCCCCACCCGGTCCAGGGCCTCGGACTCGGCCGAGCGGACCGGCTGGCCCACCCCGTCGCGGGCGTCGAGCAGCTGCTCGAACTCCGCCCGCAGCGTCTGGGCCGGCTCACGGCTGCGCTTGCGGCAGCTGTTGATGAAGGTGTTGGTGAGGATCCGGTACAGCCAGGCCCGGACGTTGGTGCCGGGCGTGAAGTTGCGCATGCCGACGTAGGCCCGCGCCATGGTCTCCTGCACCAGGTCCTCAGCGTCGCTGGGGTTGCGGGTCATGCGCAGCGCAGCCGGGTACAGCTGCCGCCCGCAGGACGCCACCTCCTGCTCGAAGTAGACGTCGTGGTCGATTTGTTCGGATTCGTCGGTATGATGGACGTGGTTGGTCTGGTGAGCGACGTCCTGTAGGACCGTCATAACCCGCTTTACCTCCGCTGTTCGTGGCCCGTCGTGTGGGCCATCGGTCACTTCCGCGGCTAGCTGCATGTCGTGGCGCTGTCACGCCACGCGCTCGCAGTGCTGTGTCGCCGGCCTGCCCGGCCGCGACGCGACCCGGTTGCACCGCCTGTCCGCTCGGCCCATCGGGCCGCGCGGCGGGGGACGGTACGCGACGACCACTGCCCGTACGACTGAGTGCTCGGTGTTACGACTCGGCGCTACGACTGCGGCGCTACTGAGTGCTCACCTGGACAGTGCTGGCGTGCTGCAAACGTTTGCAGTTGTGAACCGCGGATGCTTACCCGGACCTGTTGTGAGGTCCACGCGCGCAGGATCAGGGCTAGCGCACTGGTGGTGACTGCGGCCTGCCGCCGGGCCGCGTGACTGGGCTCCCCGTAAGCGGTCGGCCAGCCTCTCCGGCTGCCACCTCGGGAGTCCGCTTGTCAGGACAGACTGGTATTTAGTGGCCCCAGCGATTAGCCACGGGCCACCGCGGCCATAAACCGCCCTGGCACTTCATACGAGTCCCCTCAAGCTGGCGACATTAGGGATGTCCAGCGCCGGTTTCGGCCGCGTGGACTCGAAGTATTTAAACAATGACTCAACGTCATGTCAAGGGCTTCTATCTGCACAAACTACTCTCCGTATGCGGCTCATCGGGGCCTGGGCGGCCCCGATTCCGGGCTCGCGGAGAGGGCCAGGCCGGGCGCCGCCCGGGCGCGCAAACCCCGGCCTGGCAAGGCCTCCCGGCGCCCGGCGAGGGGGCAGCCGGGCGGCCGTCCGGCACCGCGCACACCTGTCCGGATAACGCCCGGCTGAAGGTCCAAAAAAAATACCTCACCAGGTACGGCCCGGGCACGATGTCCCCTGAACCGGTAAAAATAGTATTAAGACGGACAGATGCCCGCTCGTACAGCTTGACGATGAGCGCCTTGATCGCGCCATTCAGGCTGATCTGCGGCGGGGTGCGGCCGGGTCGTCAGGGCACCGTCCGCCCCTGACGATCAGGGCCCGACGGCGAGGTCGTCGCAGCGCCCGGCGGCCAGGCGAGACCACTGCGGAATGGGGCGTCCGGCCGGCCACTCCGGCACCGGCGGCCAGGCGGGCGGGCCGGCGCTGGTCCGCGTGTTGGTGCACTGCTGCGGCCAGCCCGGAGGCGAGTCCTCCCACGCCTCCTGGCGCCCGTACAGCGTGAGGTCCATGAGCGCGTAGCTGTAGTCCATCTCCTCCACGCCGCGCAGGGTGGTCCAGTAGGTCTCGAACACGCGGTCGCCGTCGCGCAGGTAGCACACCAGGTGCATCATGCCGGGCCGGCGGGGCGGGGACAGCAGGCGGCTGACCGAGTCCTGAGCCGAGTACCAGGGCATGTCCCAGCCCATGAAGTCGCGGTAGCGGCGGCTCTCGTCGTAGGGCCCCTGGCAGAACACCGCGTAGGTGATGTCGCGGGAGTGCAGGTAGGACAGCTCGGTGACCTGGCCGGCGCACCAGGTGCAGCCTTCGCACTGCTGCGCCGCGGGGTGGCCGTCGTGCCACATGAAGTAGTAGGCGATGAGCTGCCGGCGGCCCTCGAACGCCTCCAGCAGGCTGACCGGCCCGTGCGGGCCGGTCAGCGCCAGGCTGGCGTCGACCTCGACCACGGGCAGGCGGCGCCGGGCCGCGGCGATCGCGTCGCCCTCCCGGGTGCGGGCCTTCTCCCGGACGCGTAGCTTGTCCAGTTCAGCCTGGAAGGTAGCCCGGTCGACGGCCGGGGGCAGGCCCGGCGCACGGGCGGCACCGGCCGCCGGCCCGCAAATGTTAGGGAATTCATCCTTCATGACGGTTCCTCCTCTGGTCCTCTGCGTGCGCCTGGCTTTCTGCGTGCGCCTGGCTTTCTGCGTGCGCCGCCTCGGCGAGCCGTTTGATCATGGCGAGGCGCTGGTCCCACCGGGCGGCGAGCTGGGCCATGGCCCGGGTGGCCTGGTCGAGCCGCTGGGCTTCGACCTGGTAGAGAACCTCCCGGCCCTGCTTGCGCCGGCTGAGCAGCCCGGCCCGTTCCAGCACGACCAGGTGCTTGGAGACGGCCTGGCGGGAGAACGGCACCCGCCCGGCCAGCCAGCTGGCGCTGACCTCACCGTTGCTGACCAGGAGGTCGAGAACCTGGCGGCGAGACGGGTCCGCGATGGCCGACCACAGCTCATCGTCGGCCTGCGCCGTCACCCCGGCCGGGACCTGCGCGGTCATCCCGGCTGGCGTTTCGCGAGCAGCGCGGCCAGGGCGTCCAGGTACTCCACCCAGCCGCCCCGGTGCTCGTCGGCGTAGCGCGCCTGCTCCGCGTCGGGCCAGCCGAGCAGCTCGTGTCCGCTCTCGGCCACCCGAAGGCGGGTCCGCTCGTCGCCCTCAGGCGTCAGCGTGAACTCGACGAGCATCGAGTTGCCGGCCACCGGCTCCTCCCCGCGGGGGTAGTTCCAGCGGAATGAGAAGCGCGTCGGCGGGTCAACCGTCTCCACCACGACCGGGCCGCCCTGATCCCCGAACTGCAGGTAGCCGTGAGCGCCCGGCTCGACGACCAGGTCCACCCGGTCGGCGAACCACTGGCTGAGCTGACCGGGCTCGGTGATGGTGCGCCACACCACGTCCGCCGGCGCCTCGATCAGCACCTCCCGCTCGATCCTGAGGCCTGGCATCGGCTGATCCCTTCCCGTGGCCGCTTGCTCTCGCGTCGTATCTGCAACCGACGGTAGCGCGTCAGCGGCTAACGTGCAACCGATGATTGCAGGTTCGGTTGTTCGCGATGCTTCTTGCTGTTATCAGATTCCCCGTGAGCGGCGGTCATGCGCGGATGTCGGCCTGTGTGCCAGGATGTCCGGCGTCCGCCGGCTCCGCTCGCCGCAGGCGCCGGCCAACGGGTAAGGCAGGCACATGGACAGCACCACCACCGGCACCGGCACCGGCGCCAGCACCGGCGCCCGGCCGGGCCACGCGGCCATCGAGGCCCTGTTCGGCGTCGCGGGCAAGACCGCCCTGGTCACCGGCGGGTCGCGGGGCATCGGCGCGATGATCGCCGAGGGCCTGGTCCGGGCCGGCTGCCGGGTCTACATCAGCTCGCGCAAGCAGGAGGCCTGCGAGGCCACGGTGGCCCGGCTGGCGCCGTTCGGCGAGTGCGTCGCGCTGCCGGCCGACCTGGCCCGCCCGGACGGCCCCGAGTACCTGGCCGGGCGGCTGGCCGAGCGCGAGGACCGGCTGCACATCCTGGTCAACAACGCCGGGACGACCTGGGGCCAGCCGCTGGAGGAGTACCCGGCCAGCGCGTTCGACAAGGTCTGGGGGGTCAACGTGCGGGCGCCGTTCGACCTCACCGTGCGGCTGCTGCCGCTGCTGCGCGCGGCGGCCAGCGCCGAGGACCCGGCGCGAGTGATCAACATCGGCTCCATCGACGGGCTGGGCACCGCGGCGCTGCCGCACTTCGCCTACAGCAGCAGCAAGGCGGGCGTGCACATGCTCACCCAGTCCCTGGCCAGGGAGCTGGCCCCGCAGTCCATCACGGTCAACGCGCTGGCCCCGGGGCCGTTCGAGAGCAAGATGATGGCCTTCCGCCTGAACGACCCGCAGACCAGGGCGGAGATCGAGGCCCAGGTCCCGCTGGGCCGCGTCGGGCACCCCGACGACGTGGCCGGGGCCACCATCTACCTGGCCTCGCGGGCCGGGCGCTACCTGACCGGCGTGATCATCCCCATCGACGGCGGCCTCCTGGTCACCGGTCACTGACCCGGGCATCCGGCGGGAGCACACCTATGAGCGGCCGGTTCACCGACGAGCTGTGGCAGGGCATCTCCGGCATCTACGGCGCCATCCTGGCCCACCCCTTCGTGACCGGGCTGACCGACGGCAGCCTGCCCGCCGGCGCGTTCGCGTTCTACGTCGTGCAGGACGCCCTGTACCTCCAGCGCTACGCCGAGGCGCTGGCCGCCGTGGCCAGCCGGGCGCCGGCCAGCGCGCAGACCGAGATGTTCGCCCGGCACGCCGCGGGCATCATCACCGTGGAGCGGGCCCTGCACGACAGCCTGCTGCCCGAGCTGGGCCTGGACCCCGGCGCCATCGACGCCGCCGAGCCGGCGCCGACCACCCTGGCCTACACCAGCTACCTGCTGGCGGCCGTGCGCGGCGGGTCCTACGCCGAGGGCGTGGGCGCGGTGCTGCCCTGCTACTGGATCTACTGGGAGGTGGGCAAGGAGCTGGTGCGCCGCGGCTCGCCCGACCCCCGCTACCAGAAGTGGATCGACACCTACGCCGGCGACGAGTTCGCCGCCGAGGTCCGCGAGGTCATCGACGCCACCGACGCGCTGGCGGCCAGCCTGTCGCGCGCCGAGCGGGCCAGGGTGCACCGGCACTTCCGCGCCACCAGCCGCTACGAGTGGATGTTCTGGGACATGGGCTACCGGCAGGAGACCTGGCCCGTCTGAGCGGGTAGATTCAGAAGGTGAAGAAGCTTATTGAGCTCCTCATCTGTATCGTCCTGCATCCAGTAGCCGTCGTGCTGATGTGGATCGACCTGGCCACCCGCTCGGACGCCTCCGGCTTCGCCAAGGTGTGCTGGGCGATCCTGGCCCTGATCCCGCTGGTGCCCTTCATCTACGTGCTGACCAGCGGCGACCTGTGGTGACTTAGGCCTGGCGTCAGGGCCGCGGTCACCGCCACCGAGGCCACCGCCAGCACGGTCATCGCGTCGGCGGGCGGCAGCCACTGCGCCAGCGCGCCGCCGATTGCCGCGCCGACCGCCTGCATGGTGAGCATCCCGGAGCTGTGCAGGCCCAGCGCCTGGCCGCGCAGCCCGTCCGGGGTGACCGCCAGCAGCCGGTCCTGGAGCAGCAGGCTGGCGCTGTAGCCGACCGACGCCACGGCCACGGCCGCCACCGCCGCCGCGAGCGGCAGCCGGAGCGCGAACAGCAGGTAGGGCGCGGCCAGCAGCAGCCGCAGCGGCGTGGCCAGCCGGGCCCGCCAGTGCGCTGGGACCAGCCGGCCCATGACCGTGTCCCCGGCCAGCATCCCGGCCGCCGCGGCGATGAACAGCAGGCTGGCCCGCCGCGGCGCGTACGGGATGAACAGCGCCTCGCAGCCCACGATGAGCCCGTTGGGCACCCACAGGGCCAGGTAGGCGTAGCGGCGGGCAGGCAGCGACCAGAGTCGGCGGTTCACTCCCAGGGTGGCCCGGACCGACGGCCGGCCCTCCGCGCGCGGGCGGCGCGGGCTCAGGCCGAGCCAGGTCGCGGCGCAGGAGGCCAGGTACAGCGCCGCGGCCACCAGCAGGGCCCCGCGCGGCGAGACCAGGTCCACCAGCGCCCCGCCGATGGCGTAACCCAGGATCTGCATGACGCCGACCGACATGTTGAACAGCGACCGGCCCAGGATGTACCGGTCAGCCGGAAGGATCTCGCTAACAAGGCCCCACTGCGCGCCGCCGTACGCCGAGCTGGCCAGGCCCGCCGCCAGCGTGATCACCAGCAGGCCCCAGACCGGCACGCCAGGTATGGCCAGGCCCAGCGCGGCGATCGTGAACAGCAGCCCCAGGACGGTCAGCGTGGCCCGCGGCGGCATCCGGTCGGCCATGGACAGCAGCGTGGCCGCCCCGATGACCTGGGCGAACGAGGCGCCGAACATGGCCATCGCGGACAGCAGCGGCGATCTGGTCGCGGCGTAGACCAGCGTGGCCAGGGCCAGGCCCTCGACCGTGACCGCGGCGGCCGCGGCCGAGGAGGCGGCGAACAGCGGCCGGAATTCCGGCACCGCGAAGACTTCCCGGTAGCTAGGCACCCCCGCAGCGTGCCGTGCCCGGCCCGGCAGGCCCTAGAGTTTCGTCAGGAGGCGAAACTCTGCTGATCCGGGGGCCACCCCCGGACACCCCCGGCAGGAGACATGGGAATCTGGATCGTCGGCGCCGACGTGCTGGCCCGGAGCCGGTTCGCGATCTCGCCGCTGGCCGAGACGGTGAGCGCCCTGCTGGCCCTGGCCGGCCTGGACGACGGCCTGGTCCAGCAGGCCCTGGCCCGGCCGCAGCGGGATGCCTACCGGCGGCGCGTCGCGGCCGACCCGGTCGCGGCGGCGCTGGTCCAGGCCGCGTTCCAGGCCACCTACACCGCCGACTTCATCACCACCCCGCCCGTTCCCGGGGACCGCACCATTCACGACGAGCTGCGCCGGGTGCGCGAGACCCCGGCCCCGGTCGCCGCGGCTGACCTGCGGTTCTGCCTGGGCCTGCCGCTCCCGCCGGTGCTGGACGGGCCCGACCTGGCTCAGCGTGCCGCCGACCTGCTGGAGTGGGTCTGGACCCATGCCGTCCGCCCGGACTGGCCGCGGCGCCGGGCGCTGCTCGAGGCCGACATCGTGGCCCGGACCCAGCGGCTCAGCTCCGGCGGCTGGGCGGCCGCGCTGGCCGGGATGCGGCCGGGGATGCGCTGGCTGGGCGACGGGCAGCTGCGCATCAACGCCTACGACAACCCGCCGCGCGACCTGCGCGACGCCCAGCTGTCGTTCGTGCCCACCACCTCCAGCGGCGGCCGGGTGGACTGGGACGAGCCCGATCACTACGCCATCGTCTATCCCAGCCAGGGCCTGCTGGCCGGTCCCCGCGAGGCGGCCCCGCCCGGGGCACTGGCCGCGCTGATCGGCGCCGCGCGGGCCCGGATCCTGGTCCTGCTGGCCGCCCCGGCCAGCACCACCCAGCTGGTCGCGGTGACCGGGTACACGCTCGGCTCGGTCGGCGGCCACCTGCGGGTCCTGCTCGACGCCGGCCTGGTCCGGCGCCGCCGGTCCGGCCGGTCGGTGCTGTACTACCGCACCCCGGCCGGCGACCAGCTCATGCAGGCCCCGCCGGTCAGCCCGGCCGGCGGGCGATGAACACGTTCTCCGGCCGGCGCCCCGCCGTCGCGCCGGCCAGCCCCGGGTCGGGCACGAAGCCCGCCGCCGTCAGCAGCCGGGTCCAGTCGGCGCGGGGGAACGCGGCCAGCCGGTGGGTCTCGTGCACCGTCTGCACCGCCCCGTCCGCGGAGCGGAGGCTGAACTCATACTCAGCTTGCACCCAGCTATCGCCCGGGTCCGGGTCCCAGGTCCACTCCTGGAAGCTGGCCTGGCGCCCGGACGGGTCGCTGCCGCCCCCGCTGCCGCTGGCCGCGATGAACGACTCGGCGGTGTGGTCGGGCACGAACAGCCCCAGGCCGCCGGGGCGGCAGTGCGCGAACGCGGTCTCGATGACCTGGCGGAGGTCGTCCTCGCTGGTCATGTAGTCCACCGCGTCGTGGACCAGCACCGCGTCGAAGCTGACGCCGAGCCGGACCGTGCGCATGTCGCCCTGGCGGTGCTCGCACTCCGGGTTGAGCCGCCGGGACACCGCCAGCATGGACTCGGAGATGTCCACCAGGGTCAGCCGGGCATGCCGCTTGAGGTGCACCGCGACGTTCCCGCCGCCGCTGCCCAGGTCGAGCAGGTCACGCACCGGCCGCGGGGCGGATTCCAGCACGGCGGCCAGGTAGGCGGCCTCGGCCGCATACTGCGCCGGGGGCGAGATGAGCGGCCACCACTGCGCCAGGTCCTGGTAGAGGCGGTAGTCCTCGGGCGGCTCCGGGATGCCGGGGTCGTCTCCCACGGACGGCACGTTCATGCGACGACGTTACGGGATCAGCGCGATCTTGCCGGCCACGTGGCCCTCCGCTATGAGCCGGTGCGCGCCGGCCGCGTCGGCGAGCGGGAAGGTGCGGCTCACGAGCACGCGCAGCCTCCCCTCGGCGACCAGCCGCACCAGGTCCAGCCGGGCCGCGCTGCGGATCTCGGTGCCGGGATCGGCGCCCGGCGCGCCGCCCAGCACCTTCAGGCCCAGGTCGAACGCGCGCCGGGAAGCCACGATGGTGGCGATGCGGCCCCGGTCGGCGACCAGCTCCAGCGAGACATCGACGGCCTCGTCGGTGCCGACCAGGTCCAGCGCCGCGTCGACGCCCTGGCCCGCGGCCGCCCGGACCCGGTCCGCCAGGCCGTCGCCGTAAGCCACGGGCGTGGCGCCCAGCTCGCGCAGGAACTCGTGCCGGGCCGGGGAGGCGGTGGCGATGACCACGGCGCCCCGCCCGGCGGCCAGCTGGACCGCCATGGTGCCCACGCCGCCTGACGCGCCGTGGATCAGTATGGTGTCGCCCGCGTGCGCGCCGACGGCGGCCAGCGCGTGCCAGGCGGTGGCGCCGGTCAGCATCAGCCCGCTGGCCTGGGCCCAGTCCAGCGCCAGGGGCTTGGGCACCAGCGCGCCGGCCGGGGCCAGCAGCCCGGCCGCGTAGGCGCCGGGGGCCCGGAACGCGATGACCTCATCGCCCACCGCGAGCGGCCCGGCCGGGCCGGTGGCGCCGTCGCCGACGGCCGTGATCACCCCGGCCGCCTCGGAGCCCAGGTGCAGCGGGAGCCGGGCCGGGTCGGCGCCCATCCGGCCGCTGTAGGACTTGTAGTCGATGGGGTTGACCCCGGCCGCCCGGACCTCGATCCGGGCCTGGCCGGGGCCGGGCGCCGCGACAGGCTCATCAACCAGGGACAGGACTTCGGGCCCGCCGTAGGCGGGAGCGATCACCGTGAGTGCCATGGAAACCATGATCCCGCAGGGTTCCGCGGCCTCGCGGCCTGGTGGCCTCGCGGCCTGGTGGCCTCGCGGCCGGAACCTCTGCGGGATCATGATCTCGGTTTGCGCCCGCCTGGCCCGGCGGGCACGGGGGGTGGCTGGCCGGACTAGGCGGCGGGACCGCTGGCCAGCGTGAGCTGCGCCGAGTGGGTCTGGCCGTCCTGGCTCACCCACTTCACCGTCACCTGGTCCCCCGGGTGGTAGATGACCAGGTTGTTGCGCAGGCTGCTGGACGAGGTGACCGCCTTGCCGTTGACCGAGACGATGGTGTCCCCGGCCTGGAGCCCGGCCGACGCCGCCGGCCCGCCCTGGACGACGCCCTCCACCGCCGCGCCGCGGCTCGTGGAGCCGCCCGGCGCGCCCTGGCCGGTCCTGCCCGCGACCTCGACGCCGATGAACGCCGTGCTGCCGATGTGGATGGTCGTGCTGGCCTGGCCCGAGTCGATCTTCTCGGCCGTGGCGATGGCCCGGCTGATCGGGATCGAGAACGCCTGCTCGGCCTGGGTGCTGCCGGAGGAGGCCTCGGTCATGCCCGTGGAGGCCGCCGTGTTCATCCCGATGACCTGGCCCGCGGTGTTGAGCAGCGGGCCGCCCGAGTCGCCGGCCTGGATGCCGGCGTTGGTCTTGATCATCCCGGTCAGCCGCTCCGAGCTGCCCGAGCCCTCGTCCACCGCGGTGATCGAGGCGCCGAGCCCGGTGACCTGCCCGGTTGCCACCGAAGGCAGGCCGCCCTTGCCGCCGGCGTTGCCGACCGCGACGACCTTCTGGCCCACGCCGACGCTGGAGGAGTCGCCGATGGTGGCCGTCTTCAGCCCCGAGGCACCGGTCAGCTTGAGCACCGCGATGTCATGGGTGGGGTCGTAGCCGACCACCCTGGCCGGGTAGGTCTGGCCGTTGCCCACGTCGGTGACCCGGATGGCCGTGGCTCCGTCGATGACGTGGTTGTTGGTCAGCACCTCTCCATTGGAGGTCAGCACGATGCCGGTGCCCGCTGACTCGGCGCCCTGGCCGCCCAGCGTGGACACCACGTCGACCACCGCCGGGTCGGTCATCCGCACGATCGAGGAGGTGCTCAGCACCTTGTGGTTCAGCGCCCCGCCCACCGAGGTGCCCGGCACGCCGACCGCCCAGACCGCCGCGCTGGCGCCGCCGGCGAACGCGATCCCGGCCGCCACGATCCCGGCCACCAGCCGCCGCGACCTGCGCCGCCGGGGCGGGCCGCCGCCCGGGGGGCCGTAAGGCCCGCCGTAGCCGGGGCCGGCATAACCGGGCCCGCCCGGCTGACCGGGCACGCCGTACCCGCCGTAGCCGTAGTTCCGGTATCCCCCGGACTCGCCCGCCAGGCTGTACCCGCCGACGTTGGTGGCGTAGCCGCTGGGCGGCGAGTATCCGGGCTGGGTCTGCTCCCCAGGCTGGCCGTGCAGGCCTGGCTGGCCGTGCTCGCCGTGCTGGCCCGGCTGGCCTGGCTGGCCGTGCTCGCCGTACTGGCCCGCTGGCCCGGCTGGCCGCTCGGGCTGCCATAGCCGCCGCCCGGCTGACCGTACGGCGCCGGCGGGCCCGGCTCGCCCGCCTGACCGTACGGGGCCGACCCGCCCGGCTCGCCCGGCTGGCCCGGCTGGCCCGGCTGGCCCGGCTGAGTGTCCCGGCCGGGCTGAGCGTCCTGGCCGTGCTCGCCGTACTGGCCGTACTGGCTCGGGTATCCGGCGGTCGTGCTGGGCTGGCCGTGGTCTCCGCTCGGGTCACCCGGAACGCCGGGTCCCGACGCGGGTCCCGCGCCGGACGACGGCACCGGTGGCTC
Organism: uncultured Actinomycetota bacterium; assembly: GCA_963822485.1. Classification (GTDB taxonomy): domain Bacteria; phylum Actinomycetota; class Actinomycetes; order Streptosporangiales; family Streptosporangiaceae; genus DASUBV01. Next base: position 94,551 of record CAWGHW010000035.1, on the reverse strand, counting down.
GGGCTGCGCTGGCTCCTGATCTTCCGGCTGACCGTGGATACTCATGACTGCTTCCTCCGATGCGTGCGCTCCGTCGGCCCACATCTCGATAATCGGCGCTGAACCCGGGCGTTCACTCCCGGCATTCGCTGACGGTTTCCTGAATGCCCGCTGAACCTGAAGTTCAGCTGAACGCTGCATCTGAGCAACCAGCCGGCCACCACCCCGGCTCGCGACAACACCACCGCCCCCAGCACTCTTCCCGTGCGGGCCGCGAATATGCCCCGTTACTTCCCCTGCGCTCCTCGCGGGCAGCAGCCCGCATCCGGGCAGGCATCGACAAGTCGATAAACCGACATGGGCTTAAATCGACTTCAGTGACGATCTCCGGGGGTCACCCGGTGGCGTTGAGCCAGCGGACCGGCGCCCCGGCCCCGGCGTGCCGGAACGGCTCGAGCTCGTCGTCCCAGGGCTGGCCGAGCAGCAGCGACAGTTCCGCCTCCAGCGACCCGCCCAGCGCCGGGTGGCGCGGCTCGTGCCGGTCGCGCAGCGTGCCGAGCTGGCCGCTGCGGCCGTGGTCGGACAGGCTGTGGCCGGACGGGCTGGTGTCGGGCTGGCCGTGATCGGGCTGGCCGGATCCGGCGCGGGAGGAGGCGGCCAGGGCCATGGCCGCGCGCAGCCGACCTTCCGGGACCAGGATGTCGCCGTTGGCCGCGACCACCCCGCTGAACGTGCCCAGGGCCGGCGTGTAGCTGTAGCGGACCGCGTCACAGCCGGCGCTGGCGTCCTCGGTCACCTCGAAGCGCAGCCGGTTCCAGCCCGCCAGCGCGGAGGTGATGGCGCCCGAGGCGCCCGGGTGGCCCTGCCACTCCAGCTCGGCGCGCAGCGCGCCGGGCGACGCGGGCTGATCCACCCACGGCAGGCTTACGGGCACGCCAAGAACCCCGGCCACGGCCCACTCAATGTGCGGGCACAGCGCCGGGGGGGCGCAGTGAACCTGCAACACGCCACTTGCGGACACTAAACCTCCCTGCGACCGACCAGGTGCGTCTTCCCCAACGACCTAGTCACCCGCAGGCACCGCATGCGTCCTGCTATCAGCATTGTGCCCTACCGCGGGCCCTCGCACCAGCATCACGGGCATTCACGGGTCAGCTTCCGGTCCCCGGCCGGCCATGACGTGACCCGCGGTCACTCACAACGGGGGCTCACCGGACATACCGCCACGGTGCCCGGGCACCCGCCGGGTCAGCCGCGCGCCGCCGCCTGCGGGCGTTTCGCGCACGGCCAGGCGTCGTAGCAGATCCGGCACAGCTTCGACGCCTCGTCGATGCGCGCCCACGCCCCGCACTTGAAGCAGTAGTCCTCATGCATCCCAGTAGTGCTCCTCCGTCATCACCACTCCTGTTCAGCAGTAGCAAGAGCCAGGTATTCCCGCGGTCCGCATCAACGGGACTCCGCGGTCGGATGGCCTGGACTTGGCCATCTTCTTGATCCCGCGACGCCCGCCAGCGTGAACCTCGACGGCCGCCAGATCACCACCGACCCGCTGCCCAGGCGCGATGCGCACCAGCCGCCGGGCAACCCCCGCCCTCATCCGAGCGCGGCACTACCCGGCCACCCCGACGAAGCCCGCAAGATCATCGCGGACGGCCCTCCGCGCGAGCCCGCCCGCTCATGCACACCGCGGCAACGACGCCACAGAATCAACGGGCAAACGTAGCCTGACGCGGCACGAGTTGCCATGTAATCCTTGATCTCCTGGATTTTGGCCGAGATCTGGGTCTGCTCCCACTGCACAAATTCAGAGAGTTATCGTCGGGTTTGAGTTCCCTGGGCCTATTCCGAAAATTCCAGTTGTGCTAGAAATCAGGAAATATTAGACATGAGATTCCGCCGGACGCGATTAACGGTCGCTGTCGTGTAATCGCTGGCCTCTGCACATAGATCTGGCGACCGATCTTGCCCTACGCTGCGCACATGCGCCCTTATCGTCTTGCCGCCCTGCCAGCCGCAGCCCTCGCCATAACGTTCATAGGCGTCGCGCCTGCCTCCGCCAGCCCGGCCAGGCCCAGGCCGCTGCCCTGCCACGCCTCGATGAGCAAGACGCACCCGGCCGATTACACGACGATTTACGTGCGCGTCCGCACGGCGAGCCTGGCCAAGGTCGTCACGGTCGCGCACTACAAGACGACCAATCACAAGAAGTCGAGGACGGCCAGCCGGGCCGGGCGGGCGAGTGTCCCTTACTACATCAGCGGCGCGACTCCCCATTTCAAGGTGAAGGTCTCCGTCCGCGTCTCCAGGAACGGCCGGACGGGTAACTGCTCGACATCATTCACGCCGCACCGGTAGCCAGACGCCTTCCTACAGCCGCACCTCGCAGGGCACCGCGTTCGCGCCCACGCCGAAGCTGGCCCGCTGCATGATCGGCCGGGCGCTGGATGCGGGCACTCCGGCTGCCCGGGTCACAGGTGATGAGGTGTGTATGGCGCTGACCCGGGCCTGCGCGCGGACCTGGAACACCGCCGGGTCGGGTAGGTGCTGGCGGTGGCCGCCAGCCACCAGGTGACCACCGCCGCAGGCCCTTGCCAGGCCCGCCAGCTCGCCGCCGCCGGGCTGGCCGGGCCGGGCCTGGCAGCGCTACTCCGCCGGCGCGGGCACCGCTACTACGACCGGGCCTGGCTGGCCATCGACTCCGGGTAGCCGCCCGCCTCATTCGGCCGGAGCCCCTCAGCGGGCAGCCGGTAAGCGCGCAGCGAATCCGCTGTGCGGATAGCTCGGCGCAGGTCAGGGCTTGATCACGGGCTGGTGACGTGGCGCGTCGGTGACTGGAAATCTGTCAATGGACATCAGATTCCCGTGTCCGCCGTCAGAAATCTGTGCCGCCGCACTGAACACTCTGGTCATGCGGGCCAGGAAACGGTGGGTCCCGCACGCAACCTGGCGAGGCCGCTGGCGCATCTATCTGGCATGAGCATGCGCGTGAGAGAACTGGCCACGTGACGGCCGTTGAGGAGTTCGTTGAGTTTGCGGCGGCGATATCGCCGCGACTACGACGGACGGCGTACATGCTCTGCGGTGACTGGCATACCGCAGAGGATCTGGTGCAGATCACGCTGGCGAAGGTGTTCGTGTCCTGGCACCGGATCAGCCGCCGGGGCGCGGCACCTGCTTATGCCACGCGCACGCTCGTGAACGCCTACCTCGCCGGCAGGCGCGTGAAGCGCGCACGGGAGGTAGTCACCGACATCCTTCCTGAGCAGCTGGTCGAGCCGGCGGAACCCGAACTGCGGATGCTCGTTCTCGAGGCGCTGGCGGCCCTTCCGCCGGGCGGCCGCGCTGTTGTCGTGCTGCGCTACTGGGAGGACCTGAGCGTGGAGCAGACAGCGGCCGTTCTTGGCTGCTCGCCGGGCAACGTCAAGAGCCAGGCTGCCCGGGCACTGAGCAGGCTGCGGGCCCATCTGGGAGACGAGCTGGCTGGGTTGTCCGGTCAGCCAGGCCGCTATTAGCCGCAGCGCACGAGACGGAGGCAAGGAGTATGGAGGCAGGAAGCATGAATGACAGCTGGGTTCGCCCGGCGCTGGAAAGTATTATTGATCGCGAGCCGCCGCTGGGGTCAGTCGTGCACGACGCGCTGCGAGCGGGCGTTAAGCTCCGCCGCCGCCGGCGGGCACAGGGCGTTGCGGGCAGCGCAGCTGTCGTTGCCGTTGCTGCTGTCGTCGTCGCGATCCCGAAGATGGCTCCGGGGAACTCAGCAGCTGTATCCGGTGCAGCGGCAGGTCCGGCTACTGCTTATGTTGCCAATATCGGCGGAGAGACTATTACACCGATCTCGATAGGTAACGGCACGCCGGGAAGGCCGATCAGGCTAGGCAATAGCCCAGTCTCGATGACGATCACGCCGGACGGGAAGACCGTCTACGTTCCCTGCATCCTGAATGGTGCAGTGGTGCCGGTCACGACCGCGACTGGCAAGCCAGGACGGCCCATCAAGGTGGGGGGCTCCCCGCAGAGCGTCGTGATCACGCCGGACGGGAACACGGCCTATGTCCTCACGCGCGGAACTCACGATGGTCAGACAACTGATGCCAGCAGTGTGGTGCCGATCACGACCGCGACTGGCAAGCCAGGACGGCCGATCAGCATCGGGCCCTTCACGCAGGCCTTCCCGGCGAAGGACATGGCCATCACCCCGGACGGGAAGACCGTCTACGTCCTCAGCGGCGGACCTGCCGGCGCTGTGGTGCCGATCTCGACCGCGACCGGCAAGGCGGGAAAGCCGATCAGGGTCGGGAGCTCCCCGAGCGACATCGCGATCACGCCGGACGGGAAGACCGCCTACGTCGCCAGCGGCAGCTCGGCCGGCCCCGGCTGGGTAACGCCGATCGCGACCGCGACCAGCACCGCGGGAAAGCCGATCAGGGTCGGGAGCTCCCCGAGCGACATCGCGATCACGCCGGACGGGAAGACCGCCTACGTCGCCAGCGGCAGCTCGGCCGGCCCCGGCTGGGTAACGCCGATCGCGACCGCGACCAGCACCGCGGGAAAGCCGATCAGGGTCGGGAGCTCCCCGAGCGACATCGCGATCACGCCGGACGGGAAGACCGCCTACGTCGCTAACTATGACTCGAGTAGCGTGACGCCGGTCGCAACAGCTACAAACACGGCACAAAGGCCTATCAACGTCGGCCTGCACCCGTGGACGATCGCGATTACACCGGACGGCAGGACCGTCTATGTCGACAGTGACAGGGCAGATAAGGTCACGCCGATCGCCACGGCTACCAACACTGCGGGCAGCCCGATCACGGTTGGCACCGAGCCGTACACCATCATGTTCCTACCCTGACCGGCGGCAAGGGCCCCGCACCCTGCTCACACGCCCCCCAAGCCGCCACTGACCTACGATCACGAAGTGTCGCCGCCGCGCTAGCCAGCGCCGGGCCGAGCATCGCTCAGCCCTATCCCGCTTCCGCTGGGCGACCTGGCGCGCGCCGTGATCCCGCCGATCCGGAGCGGGCCGCGCTTCCGCGGAGACGTCACACGCAAGTGCGTCACGCATGTTCCTGAAACGTTTCCGCGGAAACGCCGCCGAGCCCGGATGAGCGCGGCCGGGCGAACTGGATGGTAAGGGCAATGGCACCACTGATCGCGTGGACGCCGTCGCCGCGGACAAGACCTGTACCGGCCGGCCCCGGCAGTCCCGGCCTGCGCCAGAAAAAGGCGGGCGGTCACCAGGAGTACGCAATCGTATGCGTATGTTGTGATAGAGGGGTGATCCGGGCAGAGGGGACATCACGACAGTTAGCGCGCCCGGCGCTGGACCGGGACACGGCCGCGCTGCTGTTCGCGGCCGACATGTACGGGGTCCAGCTTGACCAGCTCGCGACCGTGCTCGGGGTGTCCGATCGGCGGGCCGCCGACATCGTCGCCCGCTGGGTCGCGCGCGGCCACGCGGAGACCGGCCGGCTCAGCCCCGGCGCGCGCTGGGCCTGGCTGACCAAGGCCGGGCTGACGGCCTGCGGGCTGCCCTACGCCGCGAACCCGCCCGCCCTGTCGCGGCTGGCGCACCTGCGCGCGGTCACCGCGGCCCGGCTCGCGCTGGAGGCGGTGCCGGCCTACGCCGGGGCCGGCGCGCACTGGCGCAGCGAGCGGCACCTGCGGGCCCGGCTGGGCGGCCGCCTGGGCCGCCGCGAGCACCTGCCCGACGCCGAGGTCCACTGGCCGGACCACGCGGCTCCCGGCTCTGACCCCGACCCCAGCCCGGCCCCGGCCGGCGAGTGCTGGGCCATCGAGGTCGAGCTGACCCCGAAGACGCTGGCCCGGACCACCGCCATCATGCGCGAGCTGCTGACCCGCACCGGCGACTACGGCGCCCCGGCCGCCGAGGCCAGGGTGCGCGGTCACCCGCCGCGGCACGCCAGGGCCATCTACCTGTGCTCCCCCGCCGCCACCGGCGTCGTCGGCCGGGCCCGCGACGCGCTCGGCGCCGACGGCGCCCGCATCGAGATCCGGGCCCTGCCGCCCGGCGCCAGGCTGCCCGCCCCGGCCCCGCCGTGATCGGCCGATGGCTGGCCCTGGTGCTCATCCGGGGCGTGCTCCGCTGGGCCGCGCGCATCGCCGCCGTCCTGGTCGCGGCTGCCGTGCTGGTGGCGGCGGCGCCGGTGACCCTGGTCGCCGTGGTCAGCGCCGGGGTCGCGTGGCTGCGCGGCTGGCCGCCGGGCCGGCTGCTGCGCGCGGCGGCGTGGCTGGCGCCGATGGTGGTCACCTGGCTGGCCGGGATCGCCGTGGCCCGGCACCAGTGGCGACCGGTCGCCGAGGCGCCGTACCTGGCCTGGCGGGTCATGTGGCAGCTGGCCGCGGCCGGGCAGTACCCGCGCGCCGCGGTGCTGATCGCGCCGGTCGCGATCCCGCTCGGCCTGGCCGCGGGCGGTGCGGCCTGGGCGGGCCGGCTGCGGGCGATGGAGTCCGCGGCGGGCGGGGCCGGGCCGAGATCGGCCATCGCGTTCGACCGGCGTCAGTGGCGGCATCAGGCGCGCAGCGCACGGGCCCGGATCGCGGCGCCGGGCGCGGTGCCGCTGACTACGCGGGGCGGCGACGTGCTGGTCGGGTCGGTGATCCGCGCGGTCGGGCACCGGACCCGCGAGCTGGCCCGGCTGCCCTACTCTCGGCTGCGCTCGCACCAGGTGGTCATCGGCGGGACCGGCACCGGCAAGACCACGCTGCTGTTAAGGCTGTGGGCGGCGTTCATGGCCACCGCGCTGCGGCGGTACGCCGCCGGGCAGGGCGAGGCGCCGTTGCTGGTGGTGCTGGACTGCAAGGGCGGCGGCGACGCGCGCCGGATCGCCGACCGGGCCCGCCGGGTACTGCGCGAGGCGGGGGCCAGGACCACCGCGATCTGGCCGGACGAGGCGTCGCTGTCGCTGTGGGCGCTGCCCACGCGCCAGCTCATCACCACGCTGGCCGACCTGGTCGAGCACGGCACCGGCGGCGCGGCCTTCTACGCCGACGTGCTGGACGCCGTGGTCGCCCTGGCCGTCGGCGCGCCGGGCGGGCCGCCGGTGAGCAACGAGGAGTTCCTGGCCCGGCTGGATCCCGGCTGGCTGACGCTGGCCTACCAGGCCTACCCCGCCGAGCTGGACCTGATCCAGCTGGCCGCCCGCCAGATCGGCGACGTGGCGCTGCGCTACCGGACCCTGTTCCGGCGGCTGGGCGCGGGGCTGGACGGGACGGGCGGGCTGGCCGACGCGGACGCCTGGTACTGCATCCTGGAGGGCACCGCCGAGACGGCCGTGGCCGAGGCCCAGGCGCGGGCCCTGATCGACCTGCTGGCCAGCCACATCACCGCCGGCGGGCCCGGACGGCGCGAGGTGCTCCTGGCCGTGGACGAGTTCAGCGCGGTCTCGCGGCGGCTGCCGATCTGGGCGCTGTACGAGCGGGCGCGCTCGCTCGGCCTGGCGGTGCAGGTCTCGGCCCAGTCCTGGCACGGGCTGGCCCCCGACGAAGCCGACCGGTACCGGATCGTGTCCGCGGCCGAGGGCGGCATCTGGCTGCTGCGCACGCCGCACCCCGAGCCGGTGACCGAGCTGGCCGGGCAGCGGCGGGTGGTGGTCACGACCCGGCGGCTGATCGGCTACCCGCGCTGGAGCCGGGCGGGCAGCTCGGAGGTGCGCGAGGCGCCGGTGGCCGACCCGGCCCTGATCCGCGCGCTCGACGTCGGCCAGGCCGCCTACCTGTACCGGGGCGGCGTGACGTTCGTCCAGGTCAGCCGCCTGGTCGGCCAGCCCGCAGCCCTGGGTCCCGCGCCGGTGACGGCTGAGGCCAGCGACCCGGGCTCGACTGATCTTGCGACGTCGCCCGGCCTCTCAGCAGCGCCGCCTCTCTCGGCGCAGGCTCAGCCTGGTGCGCCCGGCCTGCCGGGCGGGCCGGGGCGGCCCGGCGAGCCGGCCGCCCGGCCTAATGCAGCGGCGCTGCCGGACGTAGCCGGACTGCCTGGTGCGCCGGGGCTGCCTGATGTGTCGGCAGTGCTGGATGCGGCGTTCGGGCCCGAGCCGGAACGGGTGGCCCGATCGGCCCGGGCGGCCACGGTGGCGCCGGGGAGGCGGCCGTGACCCGCGATCCCTTTGCCGCCCTGGGCCTGGCCGCGAGCCGGGACCTGACCGACGACGACGTCCGGGCCGCCTGGCGCCGCGTGGCCGCCGCCACCCACCCCGACCGCGCCGACGGCGGCGACCCGGCCCAGTTCGCCGCGGCCGCGAGCGCCTACAGCGACCTGCGCACTCGCTTTGGCCGCAACGAGGCCCTGGCCGACCTGCGCACCACCGCCCGACGACCACGATCCGCCGGCCGCTGGGCGCCCTGGGCCCGCCCCGGCTCCGGCCCGGTCCGCGCCGGACGCCGTGTCCCTGGCGCTGGCCGGGCCGGGCGGGTCGGGTGTGGTGCCGGACCGGGCGCGGCGACCCTGGCGCTGGCCGGGCCGGACGGGTCGGGTGTGCTGCTGGCCGGACCGGGCGCGGCGTCCCTGGCGCCCGCTGGGCCGGGCGCGGCGTCCCTGGCTCCAGCTGGGCCGGGCGAGTCCGGCGCGGACGGCCGGGCCGGCTGGCGCTGCGGGTGGCGGCCGCCGCCGCGGCAAGCGTGCTGGTCGTGGTGATCGCAGGCTGGCAGCCGGCCACGCCCGCGCTGATGGTCGGAGCCCTGACCTGGCTCATCCGCACCGCCCGCCAGGACCTGGCCCCCCGCCCGGGACCTGGCCGCCCACCAGCCCGGCGCACCCGGCCAACCGCATGAATCACGGACGTCCGTCAGCGATATTCACTGCCGGACGTCCGTGATCACGGTGGTCTGGGTTACGGGCACCCGCAAACAGACATTCCGGCCGGCTGCATCCCGGCCAGCCCATGATCGTGACCGGCTGACCGCAGTCCGCTGCGGCAAATCGGTCCTGATCACGGTGGCCTAGATTCCGGCACCGCTGTAACCGACCATCAGGCCCAGCCGAATTGCCAGCAGCCCGGGGCTGGTGAGACACCATTGGCCGATGGGGCTAATGGGGCCACTGAGGCTTGTCGCGCCGGGCCGACCGGCAGGCGTCGACCTAGTCCGGCTCGCGGCGGAGGCCGACCGAGCCGCCGCCCGTTGCCCTCCCGTCGCTGGGAGCTTGGCGCGACCCGGCCGACGTGACAGGCGCACGTGCGCGGTCACGACGTGACAGGGCCGCCTCACGACGTGGCCGACCGTCGCCGGCCGTGGTCGACCGAGGCCAGCACAGCGGGGCGACCACTCGACAGAGCGGGGCCGCCAGAGCCCGGCTCGCGGCGGAGGCCGACTTAGCCCGGCTCACGACGTGGCCGGCCTAGCCCCGCTCGGCGCCCGTGGCCACCGGGCGCTGGGGGTCGGCGATCCAGCCGGACCAGGACCCGACGTACAGGGCCGCGGGCAGGCCGGCCAGCGCCAGGGCCAGGATCTCGTGGGCCGCGGTCACGCCCGACCCGCAGTACGCCCCCACCGGGCGCCCCGTCGCGCCCGAGACGCCGCACGCGCCCAGGGCGACGAACCGCTGGCGCAGCTCGGCGGCGTGCAGGAACCGGCCGTCGGCCCCTACGTTCTCGGCGGTGGGGGCACTGATCGCGCCGGGGATGTGGCCGGCGACCCGGTCCACCGGCTCGGTGTCGCCGCGGTACCGCTCGGCCGCGCGGGCGTCGAGCAGCACGCCGGACCGGGCCAGCCGGGCCGCGGCCGCCGCGCTGAGCAGCGGCATGCCGCCCGGCCGGGCCGTGAAGCTGCCCAGGCGCGGCTGCGGCACCTCGGTGCTCACCGGCTGGGCGGCCTGCGTCCAGGCCCGGAACCCGCCGTCCAGCACCCGGACCCGGCCGTGGCCGAAGTAGCGCAGCAGCCACCAGGCCCGCGCCGCGACGGTGGAGTCCCCGTCGTCGTAGACCACCACCGGGCTGGCCTGGCTGATGCCGGCCCGGCGCATCGCGGCCTGGAAGACGCCGGTCTCGGGCAGCGGGTGGCGGCCGCCGGAGCCGGCCGGGGCGGCCAGGTCCCGGTCCAGGTCGGCGAAGGCCGCTCCGGGCACGTGGCCGGCCTGGTAGCTGTCCAGGCCCGGCGGTCCGCCCAGCCGCCAGCGCACGTCCAGCACGACCGGCGGGTGCTCGGCGGCCAGGGCGGCCGCGAGGTCAGCTACGCCGGTGAGCAGACGTGCCGCAGAGGTCTTGTCGGTGGACAACTTCCCCATTTCTGTGGATAACCGGGGCGGCTTCCCCGCCGCGACTGTGGACAAACAGTGATCTATCCGGGCCCATAAGTGAGCAACGGGACAAGCTGGTCGGTCGGGGCCAGCGACCCGTGCATGCCGGCCAGGGCCGTCTCGCGCGGCTCCGCGGTCGCCGCGACCACGGCCAGCGGGCCGGCCGAGGCGGCCACCACGTCGCCGATCCGGTCGGCCAGGTCGGCCCGCACCGGCCCGAACCAGCCGTCGTCGATGGCCTGCTCCCGGCTGACCACCCAGGCCGCCGCGCCCAGCGTGTCCCGCCAGGTGTCCAGCACATCGCCGGCCGCGCCCGGCCGGGCGTAGACGTGCCGGGCCCGCGGCTCGCCGCCGAGCAGCGCGACGCCGTCCCGCAGTTCCGGCCGCGCGTCGGCGTCCACCCGGTCCGCGGGGCCCACGTCCACCATGCCGTGATCGGCCGTGACGTACATGGCCGTGCCCGGCGGCAGCGCCCCGGCCAGCTGCTCAGCCAGCCGGTCGACGTGGCCGAGCTGGAAGCGCCAGGCGTCAGACGTGCAGCCGCACACGTGCCCGGTCGAGTCGAGCCCCGCGTCGTACACCATGGCCAGTGCCCGCGGCTCCTCGGCCAGCGCGGCCGCTGCCACCCCGGCCAGGGCACCCAGCGTGTCGGCCGGACGGTAGATCGCGCCGCGCATGACGGCCGACGACAGGCCCGAATCGCGGTAGGAGCCCTGGGCGATGCGCAGCGGCGCGATGCCCGCCGCGGTGGCTCGCTCGAACACGGTCGACGCTGGCTGCCAGGTGAACGGGTCCACCCGCTTGTCCCAGCGCAGCGCGTTGAGCAGCCGGCCGGTGCCGGGCACCGCGACCTGGTAGCCCAGCATGCCGTGCTGGCCGGGCGGCAGGCCGGTGCCCAGTGAGCTGAGGCTGGTCACCGTGGTGGCCGGGAAGCCGGCCGTCAGCGGCCGGCCAGACCGGGCCAGCTCGGACAGGAACGGCGCGGCCGCCGGGTGCTGGCGCAGCAGCTCCCAGCCCAGGCCGTCGATCACCAGCAGGCAGACCCGGCTGGCGCTGGCCAGGTCCAGCGGGTTGGCCTCGCCGGGCACGCCCAGCGAGGCGAGTATCGACGTGGCCAGGTCGGCCAGCGAGCTCTCGCCGTACCGGGGAATCAGCGGCAGCACCGCCGGCCCGGCCATGCCCGGCCGGTCACCCCGGTCGCCGGTACTGACCGCCTCCGCGCTCGTCATGGACTGCTGGTGGCCGCGGCCAGGGCCTGGGAGAACTCCAGGACCTGGCGCACCGCGGCCGCGCCGTCCGCCGTCTCGCTGACCCGCAGGGTCAGGTCGTCGGCCGTCATCGTGCCGGTATAGCCGTGATCGGCCTCGCAGTTCTCGTCGCCGCAGTGGGCGGGCTCCAGCTCGATGTGGGACAGCGCGTTCCAGCCGATCGTCAGCACGACTTCGCTCGGCATCGTGACGCCGGAGACGTAGGAGGCCGGGTCGGGGATGGCCCGGGTCAGCGCGACGGAGGCGATGCGGTCGAAGCGGACCGCCTCGGTGCTGGTCTCCGCCTGGGCCCGCGACTCAGGGTCGCTCTCCTCGGCCGGGTACTCGTCGGTGTGCGAGAAGACCAGCCGGGTCGGGGTCAGCGCCAGCACGGTCATGTGCCGGCGCACCTCCATGCCCGGGTCGAAGTGGGCGTCGTGGTACACGACGTACGAGACCACCGGCTCGGATCCGATAGCGGAAGACACCGCGTCAGCGACCAGCCCAGGGTAGTAACCGCTGCGCTCGATCGCGGCCAGCATCCCGCCGGAAACCGCTCGGGTATCAGTCATCTTCCCATCCTGCCCTGTCTCGGGTCCCTCGCTCATGCGGTGGGGCTCAGTCGCACCGAGCGGCCGGCGGCCGCCTCGCGCGAAACCCTGCCGGCCGAGGCTACGCCAGCCGAGCTCAGGCCGGGCGCACTTGCCGGGCCCGGGCCGATGCCGGTCAGGTCCAGGATCTTGTCGTCGTCGGGCTCGGGCAGCTCGAGCGCCCCGGCGCCCACGCTGGGCCGCGGCCGCCGCGGCTTGCGCGCGCCCGCGCCACCACCCCGGCCCCGGTACACCAGCAGGCCGTTCACCGGGTCGGGCACCGCGTCGAGCGCGGCCCGGACCGACGGGAGGTTGCGGAACGCCTCCCACCGCTCGTCGTCGGCGAAGCACACCTCGAAGACCACGCCGTAAGGGTGCTCCGTCCAGGACCAGTCCACGGCTCCGTGCGAGATCGCGGACTCGATCAGGGACTGACTGTAGGACTGCTGCCATTGCGAGGCGCGGAAGTCCCCGTGGAACACCTCGACTGACCACCACTCGGCCATAGCATCCACGATAAGCCCGATGGCGCTCCCGGTCTGCGTTCCGATCGGGCCAGTTCGTCCACTAGCGCCAGTTTTATGCTGTTTCCTCCGCGATCAGCCGATAGCGAAGCACGGCCATCCGCCCGGCCTGGCCCACCTCGGCCAGCCGCAGCTCCGGCGGCCAGCCCGCCGGCCCCCGGTCCCCCGGCGCCCGGTCCCCCGGCGCCCGGTCCCCTGGCGGCGGCTCCCCCGGCGGCAGCGCGACCAGCCGGGGCGCCCCCGGATCGGCCACCAGCACCGGCGCCACCGCCAGCCGCAGCTCGTCGGCCAGGCCCGCGGCCAGGAACTGGCCCAGCACCTCGGCCCCGCCCTCGACCATCAGGCGCCCGATCCCCCGCCCGGCCAGGTCGGCCAGCAGCCCGGCCAGCGCCAGGGGCTCGGCCCCGCCCACCACCGTCGCCGCCGCGCCGAGCCGGGCCGCGATGGCGCCCGCCACCGCGGCCGGCGCGTACACCAGGCGCTCCACGCCGTCATCGGCGGCGAAGAACCGGGCCGCCGGATCCAGGCCGCCGCCCTTGGTCAGGGTGACCCGCACCGGGCTGGGCGGCCGGCCCGCGGCCTCCCGCTCCGCCCGCCGGGCGGCCGAGCGCACCCGCAGGCCGGGGTTGTCCCGGCGGACGGTGCGCGCCCCGACCAGGATGGCGTCACTCTCGGCCCGTACGGCATCCACCTGGTCCAGGTCGGCCTGGCCGGACAGGACCAGCCGCCGGTCGCTGGAGTCGTCGATGTACCCGTCGGCCGACATCGCCGCCGACAGCAGCACATAGGGCCGCCCCACTCGGTCGCCTGCCTCCCTCGGTCCTGATGATCGCGATTTACCCTAACCGGCTCGCGCCCGCCGCGGGCCGGGCCGAGCGAGCCGGTCGCCGCCCGCGGTTGCTCGCGGCCGTCAGCGCCGTACGCTGCTGTGCCATGTTCTGGGCTGAGCTCCGGCTGGCGGTGACGCTGCTGACGGTCGTCCCGCTGCCCGGCCGCCGGGCCGGCGAGCAGGCCCCCGCCCCCGGCCCGGCGGCCGTCCCGGTCGGCGGCCGGCGTCACGGCGGCCGGCGACGGCCCGGCGACCCCGGTCCCGGCGGCGGGCGCCGCGGCGGCCGGAGCGCCGCCGGCCGACCTGCGGCGGGCCGCCGGGCCGGCCATGGCGTGGGCGCCGGCGGTCGGGCTGCTGCTCGGCCTGGCCGCGGCCGGGGTGCTGTGGCTGGCCGGCCAGGAGGGGCGGCTGGGGTCGCTGCTGAGCGCCGTGCTGGCCATCGGCACGCTGGCCGCGCTGACCGGGGGGCTGCACCTGGACGGGCTGGCCGACCTGGCCGACGGGCTGGGCAGCCGCCGGCCCGCCGGCGACGCGCTGGCGATCATGAAGAAGTCCGACATCGGGCCGTTCGGCGTGGTGGCGCTGGTGCTGATCCTGCTGGTGCAGGTAGCCGCGCTGGCCAGGGCCGAGTCGGTCGGCCGCGGCACCATCGCGGTGGTGGCGGCGGTGGTGACCTCGCGGCTGGCCATGACGGCGGCCTGCCGCCGCGGCGTCCCCGCGGCCCGGGGCTCGGGGCTTGGCGCGCTGGTGGCGGGCTCCGTGCCGCGCCCGGTGGTGGCCGGGCTGGTGCTGGCCGACCTGGCCGCCGCGGCGGCGTTCGGGTGGGTCTTCGCGGTCGGGGCGGCGGCGGGACTGGCCGTCTCGGCCGGGCTGACGGCGCTGGCCGTGCGCCGCCTGGGCGGGATCACCGGCGACGTGCTCGGCGCCATCGCGGAGACGACGATGGCGGCCTGCCTGCTGTTCTCCCTGATCCGCTGAGCAGATCGCCCGAGCAGATTCGCCGAGCAGATCCGCTGAGCGCCGCCCGCCAGGGTCAGGCCAGGGCGTCGCGCAGCCGGGCCGCGTACTGCTCGGCCTCCTCCTCGGAGGCGTACTTCTGCCGGGGCCAGAAGAAGCCGCGCAGGCCGTCGCCCTTGGTGCGCGGCACCACGTGCACGTGCAGATGCGGCACGCTCTGGCTGACCTTGTTGTTCACGGCCACGAACGTGCCCTGCGCGCCCAGCGCGGCCGGCACCACCGCGGCGATCCGCTGGACCCGCAGGAACAATGGTCCGACATCGGCTCCGGGCAGGTCAGCGAGGGTCTCGGCGTGCGCGCGCGGCATGACGAGCACGTGGCCCTTGAACACCGGGCGGCTATCCAGGAACGCGAACGCGACGTCGTCGTCCAGCACGACGTGCGCGCCGCCGGACTCGGCCAGGTCACAGAACAGGCAGTCGGTCACCCCGGAACGCTAGCGCGTCCGGCGCGCCCCGGGGCCGCGCGCTACCGGGTCAACCTGGGGCAAGGACGATGAACTATGGACGTTTTCCCTGCACAGCGCATGTGCGACGTAGTAGTCTCAGTCCGCTTACATCAGGGGGAGGGGTCTTTTAATGCTCACGGTCCATAATTTTAACTATGGCCTGATAACGCCCGGACTAGCTTATGTCATGTCGTTCCTGGGCGCATTTATTGGTCTGCGCTGCACCACCCGGGCCTATGCCTACGAAGGCCGGGCCCGGGTCCGGTGGCTGGCCGGGGCGGCCATCGCGCTCGGCACTACCGGTATCTGGGTTATGCATTTCATCGCCATGCTCGGTTACACCATTCCGGGCATGACGATCCATTATAACGTGCCGATCACCATTGCCAGCATGCTGATCGCGGTGGTGGTCGTCTTCATTGGCCTGCTGATTATCGGCTTCGGCCAGCCCACCTGGCGGAACCTGCTGCTCGCGGGCGTGATCACCGGCATCGGCGTGGCCAGCATGCACTACCTCGGCATGATGGCCATGGAGATGCCCGCGTCGATGACCTACAAGCCGGTGCTATTCGCCCTGTCGATCGTGATCGCGATCGTGGCGGCCACGGCGGCACTGTGGGCGGCGCTGCGGCTGCGCGGCTACTGGCACACGTTCGGCGCGGCCATGATCATGGGCGTGGCGGTCAGCGGTATGCATTACACCGGCATGGCCGCGATGCAAATGCGCAGCGAAACGAACGGGATGTCCGGGTCCGGCCCGACCGCGGAGGGCTTCCTGCTTCCGCTGATCATCGGGATCGGCGTCGTCTCGCTGGTCTTCGCGGGCATACTCGCGTTCTCGCCCACCAACGAGGAGATCCGCGAGGACGCCGAGCTGATGGCCCGGATCAACGCGGCGACGGCCCGGCTGGAGGGCACGGCCCCGGCGCCGGTGGTGCCGGCCGCCCCGGCCAGGGTGACCGCGCGCTGGGCAGGCAACGCTGGCCGGGCCAATGCGGGCCCGAGCGCCCCGCAGGGGCAGTACCCGGCGGTGCCGCAGAACGGCAGCCCGGCGGGCTACCGCGGTGCGGGCCAGGGCGGAGCCGCCCCGTACAACGGCGCCGCGGGCCCGAACGGCGCGCCCCACCCGAACGGCGCGCCCCACCCGAACGGCGCGCCCCACCCCAACGGCGCGCCCCACCCGAACGGCGCTGCCCACCCCAACGGGGCGGGCTACCCGAACGACGCGGGCGGCCCGCCGGGTGAGTACAGCCGTCACCGGCGCCTGCCCCGGCGCGCCGGCCAGCCGCCGGCCGACAACGGGCCGCGCTCCTTAGGCGGCGCGGCCAGCCCGGTGCCGCCGGCCAGAATGGTCCCGTGCGCGACAGCGAAGTCGAAACCGGTCCCGAGCCTGCCCAGGGCTGGCTGCTGCTCATCTACCGAGTGCCCTCCGAGCCAACCCGGCTCCGGGCGACGGTCTGGCGCCGCATCAAGAGCATGGGGGCCATCTACCTGCAGAACTCCGCGGCCGCCCTGCCGGCCAGCGTGGCTGCGGAGCGCGCCCTGCGCAAGCTGCGCAGCGAGATCCTGGACATGTCCGGGACTGCCGTCCTGCTGTCCTGCTCCGTGCTGGCCGGCGAGCCCGAGGTCAAGGCCGCCTTCCAGGCCGCGCGCGACGACGAGTACGAGGAGATCGTCGACAAGTGCCAGGACTTCCACGGCCAGGTCGACAAGGAGTACGTAGCCCGTCACTTCACCTACGCCGAGCTGGAGGAGAACGAGGTTGACCTGGTCAAGCTGCGGAACTGGCTGAGCCGGGTCCGGGAGCGCGACGTGTTCGGGTCCAGCGGGCGGGCGGCGGCCGAGGCCGCGGTGGCGACCTGCGAGGAGAAGCTGGAGGCCTACGCGGCCCGGGTCTACGCCGAGGAGGCGGAGAGCCGCTGAGCTCAGGCTGGTGCCCTGCGGCGTGCGGCGGCCACGGTGCGCCGGGCATCCCGCCACGCGATCAGCGCGGTCCGGGCCCGCGGCGAGGCCACCCGCTCGCCCCGCCGCCGGGCGCGGAGCTGGTCTTTCAGCCAGGCCGGCGCATCCGCCTGCTCTATCGCCTGCGTCTTGGTCAGCAACTGACCCGTCTCCAGGGCGTAGCGGCCGCGGGCCATCGACGTCAGCCCCAGGTCCGCGATCACCGGGCTCAGCCACCACAACGGCCGCCGCGCGGCGTGCGCCCAGTACCCGCACAACTCCTCGCGCGCGGCGTCGGCGGACGTCATCGTCGGTCACCTCCGCCAGCACAGCCGCCGGCGGGCGGCCCAGGACCGCGAAGCCGTGCCGGACCAGCTCGGCTCGCGTCACCCCCGACAGGGTGCGCTGGACCAGCGAGCCGTGGGTCCACATCGGGTGCAGCGCCCCGAGGTCGGACAGCCGGCCCGCGTCCACGTACACGCAGCCCAGGTCCAGTCCCCGAGCGGCCCCCTGGTCCAGCTCCCGGTGCAGGCCGGCCAGGGTCTCCTGCCGGGCCGGGCCGACCGGCCCCCCGGTCAGGGCAACCAGGTCGAGATCACTGACCCCGGGGACGTAATCCCCGGTGGCCAGCGAACCGGCCACCAGCAGATCGGTCACCCAGCCAAGGTCGTCCAGAAGCTCGCCCAGATGACCGACGGCCGGCGGCAGGCAGGTCACCCCGCCGCTAGCTCTTGCTCCGGGTGGCCCGCCACAGGCTGGCGGGCAGCAGGATGACCACGAACAGCGGCAGCAGCCACCAGGCGGGCACCCCGGCCTTGTGCAGCAGGTAGGTGCCGACCAGGGCCAGCACGATGCCGGCGGCGATCACCCAGTCGTCGCCGATGACGAAGTCGTACCAGAAGGCGCCGAAGGCGCGCAGCCGTGAGCCCATGTCAGTGTGCCCCCGTCCCGGTCGGCACCGGCGTGCTGGCGGAGCGCCGCGGCGGAGCGCCCGACCGGCGGGTCAGCGGGACCAGGCCCAGCGCGAACAGCCCGATGGCCGGGATCAGCACCAGCAGCGCGGCGTCCGAGCCGGGCCACTTGGCCCCGGCCCCCTCGGCGCCCCACAGCACGCCGAACGAGGTCAGCATGATGCCCACCACGAACTTGAGCGTGTTCTCCGGCACCCGGGCCAGCGGCGCGCGGATCGCGACGCCGATCGCGGCGATCAGCACCACCGCGCAGGCCGCCGCGATAGTGGCCAGGCCGACGTCGTGCTGGTTGCTGCCGAAGGTCAGCACGATGAACACGACTTCCAGGCCCTCGAGCAGCACGCCCTTGAACGACAGCGTGAAGCCGTACCAGTCGCGGACCAGCGAGCCCAGGCCGGTCCGGCCCGTGCCCTCGGCCTGCTGCGCCTGGGCCAGCGCCAGCTGCTCGGCGTAGATGCGGTCCTCGTCGTGCAGCGCCTTGTGGCCGCTGGCCCGCAGGATCGCCTTGCGCAGCCACTGGAGGCCGAAGACCAGCAGCAGCGCGCCCACCACCAGCCGCAGCGCGTGCAGCGGGATGGCCTGTACGGCCGGCCCCAGGATGGCGACGATCACGGCCAGGGCGACCAGCGCCACCCCGGTCCCGGTCAGCGCCGACCGCCAGTCCCTGGCCGTTCCCGCGGCGAGCACGATGGTCGTCGCCTCCACCGCCTCGACCGCGCAGGCCAGGAAGACGGCCAGGAACAGTGCCCACGCACCGGCACTCATCGCATCTCCTTACTGCACTCCGCTGCACCCCGCTGCGTCCCGACTGACCCATCCTTGCCGAGCCCGATGGGCCGCGCCACAGTTTGCCCTGCCCTGATGAGACGGAGTGTAACAGCGGTCAGCTTGGAATAGTGACAGTCGTTATTGCCCCCAACCACACACCCTCACACACCCACACACACCGCTAGAGCTTGGCGAGCGACGAGGGCCGACGGCGTCGTCAGGGGCCCTGGTGGCACATGGGAACATCTCGCCAGCGGGCAGGCACTAGGCTCGGAGCGTGACGACGGCTCTCCAGACAACAGACACATCCGCTCTCCAGACGCAGGCTGATGCCGTGATCGTCGGAGTCATCAAGGGCCCGGACGGGCCGTTGCCCGCCCCCGGCGCAGAAGATGTGGACACGGCGCTAGGCGGGACCCTGGCCGCCACGCTGGCCGCGCTGGGCGCGACCGGCGCCGCCGGCGAGGTGACCAGGATCGCCTCCGGCGGCGCGCTGCCCGCCCCGCTGATCGTGGCCGCCGGGCTGGGCCCGGCGCCGGATCAGCCGACGCCGCAGTTCCCCTCCCTGCACGCGCTCCGCGAAGCGGCCGGCGCGGGGGTGCGCGCGGTCGCCGGGAAGGCGGACCGCGTGGCGGTGAGCCTGCCGGTCAGGGATGCCCCGGAGGCCGAGGCGGTGGCGCTCGGCGCGCTGCTCGGCAGCTACGCCTTCAACCGCTACCGGACCGACGCCAAGCCCGGCCCGGCGGACATCGTACTGATCACCGGGGGCGACCCCAGTTTTCGAGCTGAGGAAGCAGCCCAGCGGGGGCGAGTACTGGCGGACGCGGTCAGCCTCACGCGAGACCTGGTCAACACCAGCCCGGCCGACCTGTACCCGGAGACCTTCGCCGCGGAGGCGGAGCGCGTAGCGCGGGCCAGCGGGCTGGACATCGAGGTGCTGGACGAGAAGGCGCTGGCCGACGGGGGCTACGGCGGCATCGCCGGGGTGGGCCAGGGCTCGGTGCACCCGCCCCGCCTGGTCCGGCTGAGCTACACCCGCCCCGGCGCGGCCAAGACGGTGGTGCTGGTCGGCAAGGGCATCACGTTCGACTCGGGCGGCCTGTCGCTCAAGCCGCCCAAGTCCATGGAGGCGATGAAGTCCGACATGAGCGGAGCGGCCGCCGTGCTGGGCGCGCTCCAGGCGGTCGCCGCGCTCCAGCCGGACGTCAACGTGGTCGGCTACATGCCGCTGGCCGAGAACATGCCGGGCGGCCGCGCGCAGCGCCCGTCCGACGTGATCAAGATCTACGGCGGCAAGACGGTCGAGGTGCTGAACACCGACGCCGAGGGTCGCCTGGTGCTGGCCGACGCGCTGGCCCGTGGCCTCGAGGACCAGCCCGACCTGATGGTGGACGTGGCCACGCTGACCGGCGCCCAGCTGGTCGCGCTGGGCCCGCGGATCGCCGGGGTCATGGCCAGTGACGAGCGGTTCGGCGACGAGGTGGTGGACGCGGCCCGCCGGGCGGGCGAGTCGGCCTGGCCGATGCCGCTGCCGCAGGAGCTGCGCAAGGGCCTGGACTCGACGGTGGCCGACCTGGCCAACGTCACGCCGGACCGCAATGGCGGCATGCTCGTGGGCGGTCTCTTCCTGCGGGAATTCATCCCAGACGGGGTACGTTGGGCGCACGTTGACATCGCCGGCCCGGCGTTCAATGAAGCCGACGCTTATGGGTACACGCCCAAGGGCGGCACGGGCGCCGCGGTGCGGATGCTGGTCCAGGTCGCCCTGGACGCGGCCGAGGGGAAGCTGTAGGCAGCGTCGCCGACAGCGAGCAAGACGAACAAGGAGCGATCGTGACGGACAGCAGCGGCTACGACATCGTCATCCTCGGCGGCGGCAGCGGCGGGTACGCCTGCGCGCTGCGCGCGGCCGAGCTGGGGAAGCGAGTCGCGCTCATTGAGAAGGACAAGGTCGGCGGCACCTGCCTGCACCGGGGCTGCATCCCCACCAAGGCGCTGCTGCACGCGGCCGAGATCGCCGACCAGACCAGGGAGAGCGCCGCGTTCGGCATCAGGACCACGCTGGACGGCATCGACATGCCGGGCGTCAACGCCTACAAGGACAAGGTGGTCACCCGGCTCTGGAAGGGCCTGACCGGGCTGGTCGCCAGCCGGAAGATCGACGTGATCGAGGGCGAGGGACGGCTGGTCTCCCCCACCGAGGTGCGGGTGGGCGACCAGGTCCTCCGCGGCGCGCACGTGGTGCTGGCCAGCGGCTCGGAGTCGCGCAGCCTGCCGGGACTGCAGGTCGACGGCGACCGCGTGATCACCAGCGAGCACGCGCTCCAGCTCGACCGGGTGCCCGCGTCGGTGGTGATCCTGGGCGGCGGCGTGATCGGGGTGGAGTTCGCCAGCGTGTGGCGCTCGTTCGGTGCCGAGGTCACGATCGTGGAGATGCTGCCGCACCTGCTGCCGGCCGAGGACGAGGCCAGCTCGAAGCTGCTGGAGCGGGCGTTCCGGCGGCGCGGCATCAAGTACAAGCTGGGCACCAGGTTCGAGAGCGTCAAGGACACCGCCACCGGCGTCACGGTGACCCTGGCGGGCGGCGAGACCCTCGACGCCGAGGTGCTGCTGGTGGCCGTCGGCCGCGGGCCGGTCTCAGCGGGCCTGGGCTACGACGAGGTCGGCGTGGCCATGGACCGCGGCTTCGTGCTGGTGGACGAGTACTGCCAGACCAGCATCCCGACGATCTCGGCGGTTGGTGACCTGACGCCGGGCCTGCAGCTCGCGCACATCGGCTTCGGCGAGGGCATCCTGGTCGCCGAGCGGCTGGCCGGGCTGCCGGTGGTCCCGATCAACTACGACGGCGTGCCGCGGGTCACCTACAGCGAGCCGGAGGTCGCCTCGGTGGGCATCACCGCGGCCACGGCGGCCGACCGCGGCATCGAGACCACCGAGTTCACCTACGACCTGGCCGGGAACGGCAAGAGCCAGATCCTGCAGACCCAGGGCCAGGCTAAGGTCGTCGCGACCGCGGGCGGGGGTCCGGTCCTGGGCATCCACCTGGTCGGGGCCAGGGTCGGCGAGCTGATCGCCGAGGCCCAGCTGATCTACAACTGGGAGGCGGTCCCGGCCGACGTCGCCCAGCTCATCCACCCCCACCCGACCCAGTCGGAGGCGATCGGCGAGGCGCACCTGGCGCTGGCCGGAAAGCCGCTGCACGTACACGGATAACCCCCTGTTCGCTCGAGGGCGCCCGGCCGGGCGCCGGGCCCGGACGCAGGAAATATGCGGGAAGCGGACACAACGAAGGAGTTGCGGAAAGCAATGTCGGTCTCCGTATCGATGCCCCAGCTAGGCGAGAGCGTCACCGAGGGCACAGTCACTCGCTGGCTGAAGCGGGAAGGCGAGCACGTCGACGCAGACGAGCCGCTGCTGGAGGTATCCACGGACAAGGTGGACACCGAGATCCCCTCCCCCGTGTCGGGCACGCTGCGCGGCATCACGGTCGCCGAGGACGAGACGGTCGCCGTGGGCGCCCAGCTCGCGGTCATTGACGAGGACGGATCGGCCGGGGGGTCGGGGAGCGCCCCCGAGTCCGCGCCCGCGCCGGCGCCTGCCGAGGCGGCGGCCCCGGCGGCTCAGGCCGCCGCGCCGGCCCCGAGCCGGCTGCCCCGGCCACGGCCGCTTATGAGCAGCCTGGTTATCAGCAGCAGCCCGCCTACCAGCAGCAGCAGCAGCCCGCGTACCAGGCGCCGCAGCCCGGCTACCAGCAGCAGCAGCCCGCGGCCTACCAGCCGGGGTACCAGCAGCAGCAGGCCGCGGGGTACCAGACGCCGGCCAGCTACCAGGGCAGCGGGTACGCCCAGCCGGGCTACCAGCAGCAGCCCACGACCGGCGACCCGTACCAGGGCCCGTCGCACGGGTCGGGCGGCTACCAGGCGACCGCCTACCCGGCGGCGCCGGCCCCGGCCGAGCACCCGTACCCGGCTGAGCCGCCGCGCTGCGCTCCGCCAGCCCAGCCCCCGGCGCCGGCGGCTGAGGCCGCCGAGCCCGAGGAGGCGCCGGCCGCCAGCTACGACGCCAACGGGAGCGAGAGCCCGTACGTCACCCCGCTGGTCCGCAAGCTGGCCGCCGAGCACGGCATCGACCTGGCCGGCGTGACCGGGACCGGTGTCGGCGGCCGGATCCGCAAGCAGGACGTGCTGGACGCCGCCCGGTCCGGACGGACCGCGGCGCCGGCCCCGCGGCGGCCGCCCCCGCCGCACCCCCGGCCCCGCCCGCTGCACCCGGCCAGGCGGCGCCCGCTCAGGCGGCGCCCGGCCAGGCGGCCGAGCCGGACTCGGGCCTGCGCCGGACCCGGCCCGCGATCGCCGAGTCGAGCCTGCGCGGCACCACCGAGCGGATGTCCCGCGCCCGGCAGGTCATCGCCCAGCGCATGGTCGAGTCGCTGCAGACCTCGGCCCAGCTGACCACCGTGGTCGAGGCCGATGTCACCGCCATCGCCCGGCTGCGCAACCGGGCCAAGGCCGCGTTCGAGGCCCGCGAGGGCGTCAAGCTGTCGTTCCTGCCGTTCTTCGCGCTGGCCACCGTCGAGGCGCTCAAGGCCCACCCCAAGCTCAACGCCGTCGTCGACACCGGCAGCGGCACCGTGACCTACCACGACGCCGAGCACCTGGGCATCGCGGTGGACACCGAGCGCGGCCTGATGGTCCCGGTGATCAAGAAGGCCGGCGACCTGAACATCGGCGGCCTGGCCCGCAAGATCGCCGACCTGGCCGCCCGCACCCGGGCCGGGCAGGTCAGCCCCGACGACCTGGCGGGCGGCACGTTCACGCTGACCAACACCGGCAGCCGCGGCGCGCTGTTCGACACGCCGATCATCAACCAGCCGCAGGTGGGCATCCTGGGCACCGGCACCGTGGTGAAGCGGGCCGTCGTGGTCGAGGACCCGGCGCTGGGCGAGGTCATCACCGTCCGGTCGATGGTCTACCTGGCGCTGACCTACGACCACCGGCTGGTGGACGGGGCCGACGCCGCGCGGTTCCTGGTCACGCTCAAGGCCCGGCTCGAGGAAGGCGCCTTCGAGACCGAGCTCGGGCTCTAGGCCCGGCCCGGCGCCGCGGGTTGACGCGGGTATACACGGGGGGATGGTCGTGCGCATCGTCATCAGCGGCGCCACCGGGCTGATCGGCTCGGCCCTGGCCGCCAGCCTGGACCGCGACGGCATCGAGGTCACCCGGCTGGTCCGCCGGTCCCCCGCGTCCCCGGCCGAGGTGAGCTGGGATCCGCGGGCCACCGCGGGCCGGCTGGACCCGGCCGTGCTCAGCGGCGCCGCCGGCGTGGTGCACCTGTCCGGCGCTTCGGTGGCCGGCGGCCGCTGGACCGCGGCCCGCAAGCGGCAGCTGCGCGACAGCCGGATCGCCAGCACCCGGGCCATCGTCGAGGCCATCGCGGCCGCGCCGGATCCCCCGCCGGCGCTGCTGTGCGCCTCGGCCATCGGCTGGTACGGCGACACCGGCGACCGGCCGGTGACCGAGTCGGCCCCGGCCGGGAGCGGCTTCCTGGCCACGCTGGTCCGCGACTGGGAGGCCGCCGCGGCCGCCGCCCCGGCGGGGACCCGGGTGGTGAACCTGCGCAGCGGCCTGGTGCTGTCCGGCCGCGGCGGGGTGCTGGGCGGCGGGGTGCTGGGCCCGCTGCTGCCGCTGTTCCGGCTGGGCCTCGGCGCCCGGCTGGGCACCGGCCGCCAGTACCTGAGCTGGATCGCCAGGACCGACGAGGTCCGGGCCATCCGCTTCCTGCTCGACCACCCCGGCGTGACCGGGCCGGTGAACCTGACCGCGCCCGCGCCGGTCACCAACGCCGTGTTCACCGCGGCGCTGGCCCGGGCCGTGCACCGGCCCGCGCTGCTGGCCGTGCCCGCCGTGGCGCTGCGCGCCGGGCTCGGCGAGGCCTCCGGCGAGCTGCTGGGCAGTGCCCGGGTGCTGCCGGAGAAGCTGGAGCAGGCCGGCTTCAGCTTCCGCTACCCGGCCATCGCCGCGGCGCTGGCCGCCGAGCTGAGCTAACCGACACTGAGCTAGACCGAGCACTGAGCTAGCCGGCCGGCGGCGGAGCGCGATCAGGTCAGATGGTCCAGTTGACCGGGTAGTTGACGATCGGGATGAACGTCACGCCGACCGCCTCCATCTCCCCGCGCGCGACGACGGCCATCTCCTTCAGCCGGTCCATCTGCGCCGCATGCTCGTCGGTGTCCCAGACGCTGACGTTGACGATCGAGCCCTCCGGCGAGACGCCCGCGTACCAGTGAATGAGCCCCGGCAGCCGCGAGATGGCCGGGACCAGGTACTCGGAGACCTTCGTGTTCACGGCGTCGACCTCGGCGAAGCGGCTCGCGTCGAAGCTGCCGCGCGAGACGCGGACAACCGCGGTCGCCGGCAAGGACTCGGTCATGGCGGATCCCTTCCTCGGTCAATTATATTCCGGTAGACTATCGTAATATAATGAGCACTCTGCAAGTGAAGGCCGGACGGCCGAGGAACCCGGCCCTGGACCGGGCGATCCTGGCCGCCGCGGCCCGCCAGCTCGGCGAGCTCGGCTACGCCCGCATGTCGCTGGAATCCGTGGCGGCCGCCGCCGGCACCACCACGCCCAGCCTCCGGCGCCGGTACCGGAACAAGGCGGAGCTGGCCGCCGCAGTGATCAGCTCGCTACGGGTCGAGGAACCCCCCGCCGGCGCCCCGACCCCCCGCGCTCACGCCCTGGCGATCCTGGAGAACTTCCACAGCAACCTGCGGGCCGTCCCCGCGCTGGCCATCCTCGGCTCGCTGCTCGCCGAAGAGGAACGCCACCCCGAACTGCTCCACCTGTTCAAGACCCGCATCGTCGAGCCGCGACGGGCGCTGCTCCGGCAGGCACTGGCGGCCGGCGACCTCCCCGACTCCGCCGACCTCGACGCGCTCACCAGCATGCTCATCGGCTCCTTCTACGGCCGCTACGTCACCATCGCCGGCATCCCCGACGACTGGCCCGACCGCGTGCTCAGCGCCGTATGGCCACCCGGCACCAGCCCCGCCGCACCGCGCCGTGATCACAATCGGTAACCGATCCGGCAGGCCCGGAACCAGCCGATCGGCCGGTCAGGCCAGCGCCGCGTAGGCCGCGGCCCGGATGTCGTCGTGCACGGGGGGCGACTCGTCCGGCCCCTCCACCATCCGCTGGGTCAGCGCGATGATGACCAGGTCGTGGCGCGGGTCGACCAGCCACGAGGTGCCCAGCCCGCCGTCCCACCCGTAGGCCCCGTCGTCGCGCACGGCCTGGCCGAACGACCAGGTGAACTCGTCGAAGAAGCCCGGCGCCAGGCCGTCCCTGGCCCGCTGGGCCGGCGTGATCTGCCCGGTGGTCATCTCCCGCACCGCGTCCGCCGTGAGCACCGGGGCGCCGCCGCGCAGCATCATCCGCGCGAACGCCAGCAGGTCGGCGGCGGTGGAGACCAGCCCGGCCGCGCCGTCGCCGAAGGCCGGCGGATGGCTCCACGCGCCGTCCGGCGGGTCGGTCACCACCAGCCCGTCCGGCCCGGAGCGGTAGGCCGTGGCCAGCCGGCTGGGGTCCCTGGCCCAGAAACTGGTGTCGTGCATGCCCAGCGGCTCGAAGATCCGGGTCCGCAGCACCTCGGCGAACGGCACGCCCGCGGCGCGGGCCAGCAGCACGCCCAGCACCGAGGCGCCGGTGCTGTAGAGCCAGCGCTCCCCCGGCTGGGCCATCAGCGGCAGCGAGCCGAGCCCGGCGATCCAGGTATCCGGGTCGGGCTGGCGGTCCGGGTCCGGCGGCCCGAGCGTGGCCAGGCCGAGCGCGTCCGACGCCACGGCCACCGGCCACGGCTCGGGCGCCGTGAACTGCTCCAGGCTGGAGCCGAAGCCGAAGGTAAAGGTGAGCAGGTCGCGGGCGGTGATCGGCCGCCGGGCGGGCACCGTGTCGTCCAGCGGGCCGCTCATCGTCCGCAGCACCCGCCGGCTGGCCAGCTCGGGCAGCAGCCGGTCGACCGGCTCATCCAGGTCCAGCCGCCCCTCGGCGACCAGCGCCAGCGTGGCCGCCGCGGTGATCGGCTTGGTGGTGGAGGAGATCCGGAACAGCGAGTCACGCCAGAGCGGCGGCCCGTCGACGGCCAGCGTGCCCAGCGCGTCCACGTGCACGTGGTCGCCGCGGGCCACCAGCGCGACCAGGCCGGGGATCAGGTCGTCAGCGACGAACCGCTGCGCCACCGCGTGCAGTTCCGCCACCCCCGAGGCGGTCAGTCCTGGGCTCATCCAGGCTCCCTTCGCGGTCCGGCCGGGCGGCCGGCCCCGTCCGGCCGCCCGCTCCGTCTTAATGACCTCAGGCGGCCGTCAAACTCATCGGCGTCCACGCTTCTTGCTGTTATCAGATGATCGCCGGTGCTTCTTGCTGTTATCAGCCCATCCAGGGCGACGCGTTCATTCCGGGTCGGCGTGGCCGAGCAGCGGCTCGTCGGACGACCGGATGTCCGCGGTGGGCAGGCCCTCGGGGTACTGCTCGCGGACCCGCTCGGCCACCGCGATGGCGATCTCCACGTGCCAGCGCCGGGTCGCCGCGTAGAAGTCCTGCGCCTCGGCATTCAGCTTGGGCCGCCCGTGCAGCGGCTTGTCGCTGACCACCAGCAGCGTGGAGACCGGGATCCGGTACCGGAACCCGTTCGCGGCCACCGTGGCCGACTCCATGTCCACCGCGATGCTGCGGGACACCCGCAGCCGCTCCGCGACCAGGCTGAGCTGGAGCTCCCAGTTGCGGTTGGCGGTGGTGAACACCACGCCCAGCCGGCAGCGCAGGCCGCGGCTGGTGATCTCGTCCAGCAGCAGCGCGTTCAGCATGTGGTTGGCGATCACCGGCACGCTGAGCGGCAGCACGTCGTCCAGCACCCGGTCGTCGCGCATGTACGCCGTGGCCAGGACCAGGTCGCCGATCTCCTGGTGGTTCCGCAGCCCGCCGCAGTGACCGATCATCAGCATCAGGTCCGGCCGGAGCACGGCCAGGTGGTCGGTGATCGTCTTGGCGTTGGCCGGGCCCACGCCGATGTTGACCATCGTGATCCCGGTCCGGTCGGGCCCCCGGTGGTGCCAGGCCGGCATCTGGTGCCCGTCTTCGCGCGGTCCGACCGCGTCGGGGAACGCCTCCCGGAACGCCTCGACGTGCCAGTCGTAGTTGGTCAGCAGCACGTAGCGCTGGAAGTCCTCGGGCAGGGTGCCGGTGTAGTGCTCCAGCCGGCTCATGGACAGCGCCATCCGCTCCGGCCCGAACAGGAACAGCTTCTTGCGCCGCAGGTCCCAGCTGGTCTCGTCGACGGCGGCGCCGATGGCCGGGTCACTGAGGTCCAGCGCCCGGCGGCCCGGCGCGACCGAGATCCGCGCCCCGGCCGCCGCCAGCCGGCTCAGCTCCCGGCACAGGTACCAGCGGATCGCGCCGGGGCAGGCGAACTCGCCCTCCAGCACCGGGTTGTGCGCCGACCACGGCCGCTCGACGGTCAGCCGGCCGTACCGGCCCTCGGCGTCCGCCGCCTCCAGCGCGTCGCACAGCTCGGCGACCCTGGCCGTCTGGTCGTCCGCGGGCACGGCCGAGAAGTCCGTCGCCTCGATCATTCCAGGGATTATGCCAGCGCCCGAGCCGCTGGCACCAAGGTGACAGCGGGCCTGGCGGCCGGGGCCCGGCTCAGCCGGACGGCCCGTCGCGCGGCCCGTCCGGCGACCGGCCCGGCCCCGCCCGGCCCGGTCCCGCCCGGCCCGACCCCGCCCCGCTGACCGTGCGACCGCTCACCGACCGCTCGCCGTCGGCGTGGGGGCCCGGCGACTCGCCGACCGCCCCGTCCGCGCCGACCACGACCGCCGTCTCCGGCTCGCCCATCAGGTGATCGCTCAGCCGCCAGTCCGAGCGGCCGCCGATCAGCCCGACGTCGCGCAGCCGCGGAATCGGTCCGGGGATGCCCTCGTAGCGCCGGATCGCCGCCACGTTCAGGCGCAGCAGCCGCCGCGCCCCCGAGATCGCGAACGCGGCCAGCGGCAGCTCGATGATCAGCGCCGACAGCAGGCTGACCTCGAAGCCCTTGGTCCGCGCGTCCAGCAGCACGTCGAACCACGCGTCGCAGCACAGCAGCGTGGCCAGCACGATCAGGCAGACGATCAGCACCTGACGGCGGCGCCAGGCCGCCCACCCGGTGATCGCGAACGTGACCAGCAGCAGCGCGTCGAACCCCACCCAGGCCCCGCGCCAGCCCCCGGACCGGTAGTAACGCGGCAGGGTCACCGCCAGCACCCCGATCCAGGCCGCCAGCACCACGCAGCAAACGATGATCGCGACCAGGGCGAACGCCCGCCGGCGGGTGCCCTGCGGGTTGACGACCGGGTCCGGGCACTCCATGTCGACCAGCGCGCGGAGCAGTCGCCGCCGCTCCACCGGAGTCATCTCGCGCAACTGCTCCGTATCAAGCACCGCGCACCTCCTCCCTCAGCGCTAGCCACGCTCCACAGGATCGCATTCCCCGCTTTGACCACTTGATCACGCGGATTTTCCCCCGATTTGCCACTTGCTGCCCGCCGGCGGCGCCCGGACGCGGGCCGTGCCCGGCCGCCGGCCGGGCGGCATAGGGTGGAGACGTGGATCGTGACCTGGTGATTGCCCGGCTGGGCTTCGGTGCTGACGCTGTCCCCTACCCGGAGGCCCTGCAGCTACAGCGCGAGCTTCATGAGCTGCGGGTGCGGGGTGAGATTCCCGACACCTGCCTGATGCTGGAGCATCCGGCCGTCTACACGGCCGGCAAGCGGACCAGCCCGCAGGACCGGCCCATCGGGGACGCCGGCGCTCCCGTGATCGACGTGGACCGGGGCGGCAAGATCACCTGGCACGGCCCCGGCCAGCTCGTCGCCTACCCGATCATCGCCCTGGACGAGCCCGTCGACGTGGTCGCCTACGTCCGGGCCACCGAAGAGGTGATGATCCGGGTCTGCGCCGACTTCGGGGTCGAGGCGGTCCGGGTCGAGGGCCGCAGCGGCGCCTGGGTGCCCGGCACCGGCGGCGGCCAGGACCGCAAGGTCGGCGCCGTCGGGCTGCGGGTGGCACGCGGCGTGACCATGCACGGCATCGCGATCAACTGCGACTGTGACCTGTCCTGGTACGGGCGGTTCGTGCCCTGCGGGATCAGCGACGCCGGGGTCACCTCGCTGGCCGCGGAGACCGGCCGCGACATCGGCGTCGCCGAGGCCCTGGAGGTCACCGAGCGGCACCTGGCCGACGTGCTCGGGCACGGCCGCTTCCGCCGCGTCGACGGCGTCGCCGGGCTGATCCCCGCCGTCGCCGCCAGCTGACCCCGCGCCATGCCCGGCGCGGACGCCCGCCGGGGCGATCCAGCCGAAGGCGCGGCTGAGCTGTCACCGCAGCTCCTTCAGGAGGCGGCCGCGCGGTTCGGCCTGCTCGCCTCCACCATGCGGCTGCACATCCTGTGGGTCCTGGCCCACGGCGAGATGGACGTGGGCGGCCTCGCCGAGGCAGTGGGCGGCTCCATCCAGGCCGTGAGCCAGCAGCTCGCCAAGCTCAGGCTGGCCGGCCTGGTCCGGTCCCGCCGCGAGGGCCGGCGCCAGGTCTACCTAGCCGACGACCCCCAGCTCGTGAAGATCCTGCGGCTCGCCATCGAGCAGCTGGCGGCCGCGCCAGGCTCGGCCCGGCCGGCCAGGAAGTCATGAGTCCCGCGAACTTCACAGACAGCCGTCGAGATGAGGCTTGGCGCCCGGAGGTGCTGGAACGGCCCGGATCGTGGTGTTGAGGTTCTGGTACTGCCAGCCGCTATGGCCGCCGACCGTGTAGGAGATCTTCGCCCGCCCGACGCGGTACACCCCGGGCTTGGCGATGGTGAAGGCGATCACGATCTCCCAGTTGGCGTACGCATGCGGCGCGGCCACGGCCGCCGTCCACCGGGTACGGCCGGTTGGTCTTGCGGCAGTATCGCAGCAGATTCCCGCGTCCTATGCCCAGAGCGCCGTCGCTGGGGAAGACATAGGCGGTGATGCTCCGGACGCGCACGGCACGGGGAGCCGACACGAGCGTGACCGCGCGCAGGCGGATGCGCTGATCCGTGGTGTTATACAGCTGCGGAAGGCCCAGGTCGACGATGTCGATTGGCCTGACGCCCTGCAGCCCCTGGCTGAAGCCGCGGGCGACGGCGAAGACGGTCCGATCACCGCCGCTCGAGCAGCCCCCTGCCAGCACGGCCGCGCTCACCAGCGCGAGCCAGAGCGCGATGCGCCGGAACGGATGGTCAGCGAGAGTCCCTGACCGCTTCGGCAACTTCGTCCCCCTCGGCCAGCTGATCTCGCCGCCTTATCCTGACACGCCAGCCCAGCAGGAGGGCAGGGCCCGAAACCGCCAGCTAGTCGACGTCGACCCAGCCCAGCGTGCGCTCGACGGCCTTCTTCCAGCCCGCGTAGCCCGTCTCGCGCTGCGACTCGTCCCACGACGGCTGCCAGCGACGGCCCTCCCGCCAGTTGCGCCGCAGGTCGTCCGGCGAGCGCCAGAAGCCGGTGGCCAGGCCCGCCGCGTAGGCCGCGCCCAGCGCCGTGGTCTCGGCCACCACCGGCCGGGACACCGGCACCCCGAGGATGTCGGACTGAAGCTGCATGCACAGCTCGTTGGCGGTTACCCCGCCGTCCACCCGCAGCGTGTCCAGGGTGACCCCGGAGTCCTGGCGCATCGCCTCGACCACGTCCCTGGTCTGGTAGCAGATCGACTCCAGGGTGGCCCGGGCCAGGTGCGCGTTGGTGTTGAAGCGCGACAGCCCGACGATCGCCCCCCGCGCGTCGGGCCGCCAGTAGGGCGCGAACAGGCCCGAGAACGCCGGCACGAAGTACATCCCGCCGTTGTCGCTGACCTGCCGGGCCAGGGCCTCGCTCTGCGCGGCGCCGGAGATGATGCCGAGCTGGTCGCGCAGCCACTGCACGGCCGAGCCGGTGACCGCGATCGAGCCCTCCAGCGCGTAGACCGGGGCCGCGTCGCCGAACTGGTAGCACACCGTGGTCAGCAGCCCGTGCTCCGACCTGATCGGCTTGGTCCCGATGTTCAGCAGCAGGAAGTTGCCCGTCCCGTAGGTGTTCTTGGCCTCGCCGGGCTCGAAGCAGACCTGGCCCACCGTGGCCGCCTGCTGGTCGCCGAGGTCGCCGGCCAGCGGCACCTCGCCGCCGAGCGGGCCCAGCGGCCGGGTCAGGCCGTAGCCGCGCGGGTCGGCCGAGGGCCGGATCTCGGGCAGCATCTGCCGGGGCACGCCGAAGAATGACAGCAGCTCGTCGTCCCAGTCCAGCGTGGCCAGGTCCATCAGCATGGTGCGGCTGGCGTTGGTCGGGTCGGTGACGTGCACCCCGCCGTCGACGCCGCCGGTCAGGTGCCACAGCAGCCAGGTGTCGGTGGTGCCGAACACCGCGTCGCCCCGCTCGGCGGCGGCCCGGGCGCCGTCGACGTTCTCCAGGATCCACTGCAGCTTGCCGCCGGAGAAGTAGGCGGCCGGCGGCAGCCCGGCCTTGCGGCGGATGATCTCGCCCCGGCCATCGCGGTCCAAAGCCGCGGCAATCTTGTCCGTGCGGGTGTCCTGCCAGACGATAGCGTTCCCGAACGGACGGCCGGTCCGGCGGTCCCAGACCAGCGTGGTCTCACGCTGGTTGGTGATGCCCACCGCGGCCAGGTCGGCCGGGCCGAGCCCGGCCTCGCGCAGGCAGGTCTCGATCACGGCGCGGGTGCGCTCCCAGATCTCGGTCGGGTTGTGCTCCACCCAGCCGGGCCGGGGCAGGATCTGCTCGTGCTCGAGCTGGTGGCGGGCCACCTCGCGGCCGGCCTGATCGAAGATCATGAAGCGGGTGCTCGTCGTCCCCTGGTCGACGGCGCCGACGAACTCGGGCATGCGGCTCTCCCTTCGCCGCGGGCTCAGGCCCGCGTGGCTCACTGAGATTGTCGCCGGCCGGCGGTAGCGTCTCACTTGCAATATTGCGCAACTGTTTAAATTACGATCTATCCGGATCCGGTGGCCATACGGGTCATATGGGGGGGTCACATGCGGGGTGACATGCGGGGCCATGCGCGGGGTGAGGGCCGGCGCCGCCCGCCGCGCGCCCGGCGCCACCGCTGGCGCCAGCAGAGCCTGCTCATGAAGGCCGCCTACGTCACCAGCACCCTGGCCTGCGCGGTCATCGTGGTCGTGGGCCTCGGCGCCTACGCCGTCTACCGCCACCTGACCGGCAACATCCACCACGTCAGCGTGGCCGGCCTGACCCACCGGTCCGTCTACGGCGTGCAGAACATCCTGCTGCTCGGGTCGCAGACCCGGAAGGGCCAGGGCCGGGGCTTCGGCCGGAACGCCAGCCTCGACACCAGCAACTCCGACAACCTGATGCTGGTCCACCTGGATCCCACCCACACCCACGCCATCGTGCTGTCCATCCCCCGCGACACCATGGTCTACGAGCCCGGCTGCCAGGCCCGGCCGTCCATCGGCAACGGCATCTGGGGGCCCTACCAGCAGGCCATCATCGACGGCGCCATGAACATCGGCGGCCCGTCCTGCGCCGTGAAGACCGTCAAGGCCCTCACCGACATCCCGCTCGACCACTTCGCCATGTTCGACTTCAACTCCTTCCGGGCCATGGTCGACGCCATGGGCGGGGTTCGAGGTCTGCGTGCCCAGGGGCGGCTACCACGACCCGTACTCCCGGCTCAGCCTGCGCGGCGGCCTGCACCTGCTGACCTACAACCAGGCCCTGGCCTACGTGCGCACCCGGCACGGCGTGGAGGCCGACGGCGACGTCGGCGGCGACCTGCCGCGGATCATGCTCCAGCAGGCGTTCGCGTCCTCGGTGATCCAGAAGGTCAACCGCCAGGGCATCCTGGGCAACACCTTCCAGCTGCTCAAGATCGCCAACACCGCCACCCGGGCCCTCACCGTGGACCAGGGCCTGGACTCAGTGACCAAGCTGCTCAGCCTGGCCCGGACCATGACCCACCTGCGGGCCAGGAACGTCACCATGATCACCATGCCCACGGTGACCGACGCCGCGCAGTACGGCCGGCTGCTGCCGCAGGAGCCGCAGGACGACGTCATCTTCCAGATGCTGCGCGACGGCCAGCCCTGGCGGCACGGACTGCCCACCCTGGCGCCCGGCCGGGTCCAGGTCCGGGTGCTGAACGGCACCGGCATCCCGCGCCTGGCCTCTCACACCGCCCGCCAGCTCCGCAGGCTCGGCTTCGACGTCGTGGCAACGACTAACGCACCCTCGCCCGCCCCGGCCACCACCGTCTCCTACTCGGGCACGGCCCAGGCCGACAGCGCGTACACGCTGATGACGCGGTTGCAGGTCATGCCCTCCGCGCAGAACCTGCTCGGCGAGCCGGCCCCGCAGGCCGGCCAGCCAGGCCCGGTCACGCTGACCCTGGGCACCGGGTTCGCGGGCGTCAAGCCGCCACCCGCCCGGCGCACCGGCTCGCGGCCAGGCCACCACGCCGCCAGCGGCGGCTCACAGCCCAAGACCGACACCGGCGGCGGGTCCGGCACCGTCACCCCGGCCATCCAGACCCGCAACGCCGGGGCCGGCCTCTGCACGGGCTTGCCGAAGGCCAACCCCAACCCCGGCAGCCCGCCATAGTCGCCGCTCGGCCGGTGGCGGTGGCGGTGGCGGTGGCCCGCTTCTTGCTGTTATCAGGTGCTTGCGGCGCTTCTTGCTGTTATCAGCGCGCCAGCCCTTACTCGCCGGCCAGCGTCAGGTAGCTGCCGATCTCGGCGGCCGGCACGTCCGACTCCTCGCGGGTGAGCATGTTGCGCACCTTGACCAGCCCGGCCTCCTCCTCACGGTGGCCGTAGATCAGGCACCAGCGCGCGCCCTGCTCCCCGGCCCAGCGCAGCTGCTTGCTCAGCTTGCCGGACGCCCCCAGGTAGACGCTGGCCCGCAGCCCGGCCGAGCGGGCCGCCGCGGCCAGCCCGAACGACGCCGCGGCCAGGTCCTCGTCCATGATCGTGACGGCCACGTCCAGCCGCCCGCGCTGCAGCACCGAGCTGGACGGCCGCAGGGCCAGGATCCGCTCGATGCCCAGCGACGAGCCGGTGGCGGGCACGTCGGGCCCGCCGAGCTGGGCGATCAGGTGGTCGTAGCGGCCGCCCGAGCCGATCGAGCCCGGCACCCCTGGCGCCACCACCTCCCAGATCGGGCCGGTGTAGTAGCTCAGCCCGCGGACCATCCGCGGGGTGAACGCGATCCGCCCCGCCGGCACCTGCGGGCCGACCAGGGCCAGCAGCCCGTCCACCTCGTCCAGGCCGGCCACGCCCTCCTCGCTGGGCTGGAGCGCGGCCCGGATCCGGTCCACGGCGTCCGGAGCGGTCATCATGTCGACCAGCTCAAACGCCTCCGGCTTGCCCAGGCCCCGGTCGACCAGCTCGGCCGCGACCTCGTCCGCCGCCAGCTTGTCCAGCTTGTCCAGGCTGATCAGCACCCGGCTGCCCAGCTCGGCCGGGACCCTGAACACCTCGAGCAGGCCGCTGAGCACGTGCCGGGAGTTGAGCAGGATGGTGAAGTCCCCGATGCCCAGCTCGGCCAGGGCGTCGTGCTGGGCCGACACCGCCTCCGCGTCGGCCAGCAGCGAGGTGGAGCCGAGCGTGTCCAGGTCGCACTGCACGAACTCGCGGAACCGGCCGCGGCCGGGGCGGTCGGCGCGCCAGACCGGCCCCATGGCGTAGCGCTTGTAGGGCGAGGGCAGCCGGCCCTCGTAGGCGGCCGCCACCCGGGCCAGCGGGACGGTCAGGTCGTAGCGCAGGGCCAGGTCCGCCTCGCCCGAGGCCTCATGCTCGCCGCGGCGCAGGATCTTGAAGACGAGCTTGTCGCCGTCCTCGCCGTACTTGCCGAGCAGCACGTCCAGCCGCTCGAAGGCCGGAGTCTGGAGGGGCTCGTAGCCGTAGCGCAGGAACACCGAGCGGATGATCCCGAACGCCTGCTCGCGCTCCTCGAAATCGGCGGCCAGGAAGTCCCGGGTCCCCGAGGCGGGCTCAAACTGACTTTGCATGGCTCCATGCTGTCGGAAACGGCGCTCGTCGTCACATCGCCAGGCTCGGTCGTGACGGTCTTGCCAACGGCGACGGCGTTCACGCGACCAGTGCTGCCCGTGCCCGCACGACCCGGCCCGCCGGGCCGGCGCCTCCGGGCCCGGCGCCGCTTCCGCGGAAGCGTATCGCGCATGTGCGTGACGCACTTGCGTCAGACGTCTCCGCGGAAACGCGGCCCGGCCCCGCCCGGTCCGGCCCGGTCCTTACGGATCAGCGGGATCACGGCGCGCCAGGTCAGGGGTAGTCACGGGAGTCACGGGATGAGCACCGGCCGGCGGCCCTGCTGGTCGGTGCTCCAGACCTCGGCCACGTCGGCCAGCGGCACCCGCTCGATCTCGATGCTGACCTCGCCGCTGGCCAGCCCCTCGATCAGGTCGCCGAGCAGTTCCCCGATCAGCTCACGGGGCGGCATGGTGCCGGTGCCCATGCCGACCACCTCCAGGCCGGCGCTGCGCAGCGCCGAGCCGGGCAGCGTGATCGCCGACCCGGCCATCTCCCCGGCCTGGACCAGCCGGGTGCGCAGCGTCCGCACCTCCATGTCCTCCTTGATCAGGGAGTCGATGAAGATCTCGGTCGGACGGCCCCACAGGTAGTCGGCGACCACGTCGTAGCCGCCCTCGCCCGCCGCGGCGGCGAACGCCGCGGCCAGCTCGCCGTCGGGCTGGTCCAGGCTGATCACCACGTCCGCGCCCAGCCCCGGCAGCGCGGCCAGGGACCGCGGGTTGCGGCCCGCGGCCACCACCCGGCCGGCGCCGTGCCGCCGGGCGGCCTGCACGGCCAGCCGGCCGGTGACCCCGGTGGCGCCCAGCACCAGCACCGTGGCGCCCGGCGCTATGCTCCCGCCGCCCGGGCTAGCCCGCCAGCCGAACAGCAGCCAGGCCGACAGGCCCGGGTTCCAGGCCGCCGCGGCCACCGCGTCGTCCAGCCCGTCCGGGATGGGGAAGGTGTACTCCGGGCGGGCCGTCGCGTACTGGGCCATGGTGCCGCCCTCGGACCCGAACAGCACCCGCTGGCCGCCGGGCCGCCGGCCCGCGCCGATCACCCCGGTCACCGGCGGCAAGTCCGTGCCGGCCAGGGGGGACGACCCCCCTGTCCCCCCCGTGCCGCCTCCCGGCGGCCGGGCGGCCACCGAGTAGTGGGTGCCGCCGGCCCGGACCTTGTCGATGTTGTTGATCGGCGCCGCGGTGACCTCGATGAGCTCCTCGCCGGCGCCCGGCACCGGGTCGGGCATGTCGGCGTAGGCCGGCGCCTGGCCGTAGGCCTGGAGGACCGCGGCCTTCACGCCGCTCCCCCGTCCTGGCCGGCCTGCCGGGCGATCCGGCCCTGCCAGCCCCTGAGCACGCGCGGCTCGCCCCGCTCGGCGTGCAGCCGGGCGGGCAGTGCCCTGGCGTTCGCCGTCGCCCTGGCCTGGACGCGGTCGTGCCAGGCGACAGCGCGCGCCCCGGCGCGGAACCTGGCGTTCTCGTGCCGTGTCCGGGCGTCGGGCGTGCGCAGCCCGAACGTGTCAGCCACCCAGTCCACGGCGATCCGGTGCATCAGCCGGACCCTGTGCTGTGCTTGCCATCGAGGTCTCCTCAGCTACTGTGAGTACGCCGTACGAAGTATGCGTACACCGTACCCATAACCTAGAGCTAGGCTAACCGCGTGTCAACGTCGCCCGGTTCACCCTCGCCCGGAACCCGGCCGATCTGGGTCCGGCCTGAGCCCGGCACCCGGCGGGCCCGGTTCAGCCGCGAGCAGATCGCCGCCGCCGCCCTGGCCATCGCCGACGCCGAGGGCTTCGAGGCGGTGTCCATGCGCCGCATCGCGGCCGAGCTCGGCGCCGGCACCATGAGCCTGTACCGGTACATCAGCGCCAAGGACGACCTGGTGGCGCTGATGGACGACGCCCTGATGGGCGAGTCGCTGGTCCCCGACGGGGAGCTGCCGCCGGACTGGCGGGCGGCGCTGGCGCTGATCGCCCGGCAGACCAGGGCCGCGCTGCTGCGTCACCCCTGGGCCGTGGTGTCGCTCCAGGGCCGCGGCGCGGCCGGCCAGGACGGCTCGTTCGGCCCCAACGGCCTGCGCCACTTCGAGCAGTCGCTGGCCGCGCTGGACAGCGCCCCGCTGGACGTCGTGGCCAAGATGGAGCTGCTGACCATCGTGGACGACTACGTCATGGGCAGCGTGCTGCGCACCGGCGAGATGCAGAGCCGGCACGAGACCGACCCCGAGGCCGCCGCCCCGATCATGGAGTTCATCACGGCCCAGCTGGCCACCGGCGCGTTCCCGCGGATCGCCGCGCTGAGCCAGGACCCGGCTGCCGCCGGGCTGACCGACCCGGACCGGGTGGAGGCCCGGTTCGAGCGCGGCCTCGCGCTGCTGATCGAGCATGCCGCCGGGGTATTAGGCTGAAAGCGTGGTTCTAGCACCAGAGGGACGGCGCATGCTGCGCCTCGAGGCACGTAACAGCCAGACCCCCATCGAGCGCAAGCCCCCGTGGATCAAGACACGGCTGCGCACCGGGCCCGAGTACACCGAGCTGAAGAAGCTGGTCCGGCGCGAAGGGCTGCACACGGTCTGCGAGGAGGCCGGTTGCCCGAACATCTTCGAGTGCTGGGAAGACCGCGAGGCCACCTTCCTGATCGGCGGCGACCAGTGCACCCGGCGGTGCGACTTCTGCCAGATCGCCACCGGCAGGCCGGCCCCGCTGGACACCGACGAGCCGCGCCGGGTGGCCGAGTCGGTGGCCACCATGGGCCTGCGCTACGCCACCGTGACCGGCGTGGCCCGCGATGACCTGCCCGACGGCGGCGCCTGGCTGTACGCCCAGACCTGCCGCGAGATCCACCAGGCCGTGCCGGGCTGCGGCGTCGAGCTGCTGATCCCCGACTTCAACGCCCACCCCGGCCAGCTCGCCGAGGTGTTCTCGGCGCAGCCGCAGGTGCTGGGGCACAACATCGAGACGGTGCCGCGGATCTTCCGCCGGATCCGGCCCGGCTTCCGCTACGAGCGCTCGCTGGAGGTGCTGGCCCAGGCCCGCGAGCACGGCCTGGTGACCAAGTCCAACCTGATCCTGGGCCTGGGCGAGGAGCGCGAGGAGATCCTCGAGGCCCTGCGCGACCTGCGCGAGGCCGGCTGCGAGCTGGTCACCATCACCCAGTACCTGCGGCCCTCGGCCCTGCACCACCCGGTCGAGCGGTGGGTCACCCCGGAGGAGTTCGCCGAGCTCGGCGAGCGGGCCACCGAGCTGGGCTTCGCCGGCGTCATGTCCGGACCGCTGGTGCGGTCCTCTTATCGGGCCGGCCGGCTGTACCAGCAGGCGATAAGTCACCGGCAGCGCCCGGTATCCTCACCTCATGGTCAATAAGCCCGGCGCAGCCGCGAACAAGAAGGCCTCCGCCGACGCGGCGCCGGGCCGCATCAAGCAGATCCGGATGGTCGCGGGGATCATCCACAAGCAGAACAAGCGCGCCCTCCCGCTCATCGCCCTGGCCGGGATCGGCACCCTGGCCGTCTGCGTGGTGGTCGGCCTGCTCACCGGCCTGGCGCCGTTCCTGATCCCGCTCGGGGTCATTCTCGGCCTGATGGTCGCGATGATCCTGTTCGGCCGGTACGCGCAGTCCGCGCAGTACTCGGCGATCGCGGGCCAGCCCGGCGCGGCGGCCGCGATCCTGCAGAGCATGCGCGGCAACTGGACGGTCACCCCGGCCATCGCGGCCAACCGGAACATGGACGTGGTGCATCGCGCCGTGGGCCGGCCGGGCGTGGTACTGGTCGGCGAGGGGTCCCCGAACCGCCTGCCCAGCCTGCTGGCCGCGGAGAAGAAGCGGCACTCCCGCGTCGCCTACGACATCCCGATCTACGACATCCAGGTCGGTGACCAGGAGGGGCAGCTGACCATCAAGCAGCTGCAGCGGCACATCATGAAGCTGCCCCGCAACCTCAAGGGCCCGGCGGTCGCTGACCTGAACTACCGGCTCAAGGCGCTGCCGCAGTCGCTCCAGATGCCCAAGGGCCCGGTCCCCCGGTCGGCCCGGATGCCCAAGATGCCCCGCCCCAAGACGCGCTAACCCGCGCCCGCGCCGGCACCCGGTTCTTGATCACGCGGACTTTTCAGTCATTATGACTGAAAAGTCCGCGTGATCAAGAACCGGTGGTATACGGGCGGTCAGCAAGCCGGGTTCTGGCCAGATTTCGGCCGTGACGGGCGGGAGTACCGGGACGCCTGGTGCCGGGGAGGCCGGGTGGCCGAGGGTCGGGGCAGCTGATCAGGTCCGGATGACGATGGTCCGGGCTGCCTTGTCGTGCAGCCCGCGCAGGTCCCGGTCCAGGGCCAGCGGCGGCACGAGCAGGAGCAGCAGCACGGTCCGGATCAGCGACGAGAGCAGGCCCACCGGCTGGCCGTCCAGCCGGGCCACCCGGATCCCGAGCAGCCGCTTGCCCAGGGT
Source organism: uncultured Actinomycetota bacterium (assembly GCA_963822485.1). Taxonomy (GTDB): domain Bacteria; phylum Actinomycetota; class Actinomycetes; order Streptosporangiales; family Streptosporangiaceae; genus DASUBV01. The sequence continues at coordinate 54,451 of CAWGHW010000035.1, read as the reverse complement.
GAAGCCGGTCAGCGCGGTCAGCAGCCAGATCTCGGCGGCGAAGAACACCAGGGTCCACAGCTGGACCTGCGACTGCGTCCGGAACACGGCCAGCGCGATGACCTCGCAGGCGATCCAGTCCAGGATCAGGGCCACCAGCCGCCGCCCGAACCCGGCCGCGGACCGCGGCCCGTCCTCGGGCAGCCCGAACTGCTGGCCGGGGTAGTAAGGCTGGTCCCCGGCCGCCGGGTCCGCCGCCCTGGCCCGGCCCGAGGCCGAAGCCCCGGCGGCGCGTGCTTTGCTCACGAGCTAACGGTATCCGGGCCCGGTCACGGCGGCGACTCAGGCCAGCCGGCGGGGCCGCGCGCACCCGGTCTAACCTGGTCTGGGGAGCCGCGGGGAGCCGCGGGGAGACACGGGCGTAACACGGGCGAAACATCGGGGACACTGCCTGGAAACCGCCTCCGGCTACCGTCGCAGGAACGCCGGACGGCCCGTGCACGGGGCGGCGAAGCAGCGTCTATAGATAGCTGGGAGAGCAATGTTCAGCAGTGGCGACGAGGTCTTGCGGTATATACAGTCCGAGGGCGTGCAGTTCGTGGACGTCAGGTTCTGTGACCTGCCGGGCACCGTCCAGCACTTCACGATCCCGGCTGAGAACTTCGGCGAGAGCGTCTTCAGCGACGGGCTGATGTTCGACGGGTCCTCGATTCGCGGATTCCAGGAGATCCACGAGTCCGACATGCTGCTCATGGCGGACCCCACCACGGCGGTCATCGACCCGTTCCGCACGCACAAGACGCTCAACCTCACGTTCTTCGTGCACGACCCGCTGACCGGCGAGCCGTACACCCGCGACCCGCGCAACATCGCCCGCAAGGCGCAGGACTACCTGCGCGGCAGCGGCATCGCGGACACCGCCTACTTCGGTCCTGAGGCCGAGTTCTACATCTTCGACTCGGCCCGGTACCAGACCGGCTCGAACGAGGGCTACTACCACATCGACTCGATCGAGGGCGCCTGGAACACCGGCCGCGACGAGCCGGGCGGCAACCTGGGCTACAAGCCCCGGTACAAGGGCGGCTACTTCCCGGTGCCGCCCATGGACCACTACACCGACCTGCGCTCGGAGATGGTCCGCAAGCTCATCGAGTGCGGCATCGAGGTCGAGATGCAGCACCACGAGGTCGGCACCGCCGGCCAGGCGGAGATCGACATCCGGTTCTCGCCGCTGCTGACCATGGCCGACAGCCTGATGCTCTACAAGTACGTGGTCAAGAGCGTGGCCAGGGCGGCGGGCAAGACCGTCACGTTCATGCCCAAGCCGCTGTTCGGCGACAACGGCTCGGGCATGCACTGCCACCAGAGCCTGTGGCTGGACGGCGCGCCGCTGTTCTACGACGAGGCCGGCTACGCCGGGCTGTCGGACCTGGGCCGGTACTACATCGGCGGCCTGCTCAAGCACGCGCCGTCGCTGCTGGCCTTCACCAACCCGACGGTGAACTCCTACCACCGGCTGGTGCCCGGCTACGAGGCACCGGTCAACCTGGTCTACAGCCAGCGCAACCGGTCGGCCTGCGTGCGCATCCCGATCACCGGGCCCAGCCCCAAGGCCAAGCGCCTGGAGTTCCGGGTCCCGGACCCGTCGGCCAACCCGTACCTGGCCTTCTCGGCCATGCTGATGGCCGGGCTGGACGGCATCAAGAACAAGATCGAGCCGCCGGAGCCGGTGGACAAGGACCTGTACGAGCTGCCGCCCGACGAGGCCAAGGCCATCCCGCAGGTGCCGGGCTCGCTGGAGAAGGTGCTGGACAACCTGGAGGCCGACCACGAGTTCCTGCTCGAGGGCGGCGTGTTCACCCCGGACCTGATCGAGACCTGGCTGGACTACAAGCGGACCAACGAGCTCGACCCGATGCGGCTGCGCCCGCACCCGCACGAGTTCGAGCTGTACTACGACGTCTAAGGCTGGCTGAGCCGCCGGCACGCTGAGGCAGCTGACCTGGGGGCCAGGGATCGGAACGATCCCTGGCCCCCAGGTCCTTCCAGTATCCAGTCCTGGGGGCCAGGGATCACCACGATTCCTGGCCCCCAGGTCAGTCTTCTGTAACCGGCCGTTCAGGCCATGATTCACCCATTCCTGGCATAATCACTGACTCCATCCGGCTGCCTTCGCGATCGGATCGCGGGGGCCTTTTCAGATTGAGGTGCCAGTCTTGAGAGTCTTGCGCGTCGGCGCCATCCTGGCCGCCGCGGCGGGCATGGTCATGTCCGCCGCGATCCCAGCCTGGTCAGCGACGATACCGAGCACCTCCGCGGTCAGCCCGGCGGCGGCCCCGGCGGTCTCGATCCGCGCGACATCCAACTTCCAGCCCGTCACGGGTGACGTCTACGTCTCCTACCTGAACGCGAGCAACGGCGAGGCGGTCATCACCGGCAACGTCACCCACGCGCGGGCCGGCGAGATCATCCGGCTGTACGCGCAGTCGTTCCCGTTCAGCAAGCGGGGCGCCCGCCAGCAGCAGCAGACGCTGGCCACCGGCGGGACCGACCCCTACACGTTCGAGGTCAAGCCGCGCATCGCGACCCGGTTCACGGTCAAGCTGTTCCGGCGGGCGGGCGCGGCCCAGCCGCTGGCGGTGTCCGGCACCAGGGCCGTCTACGTGGTGGACGGCGGCCACACCGGCAAGCCGCAGCGCTGCTCGCGGCCCGTGTGCCAGCAGCACATCAAGGTGACCATCGAGCTGCCCGCCTCGGCGGTGCGCACTGAGGAGGCCAAGCCCTGGTTCGTGTACATCGGCCTGCGGCTGGGCCACCCGGGCGGCGGTAACCCCAAGGCGCCCGCGTTCCTGCGCCTGGACGGCTCGGCGACGTCATCGGCCCCCACGGCGGTGTCGCGCAACAGCTACCTGATCACGCTGAGCTTCTCGTTCAGGATCGGCAACCACCGTTACAGCTGGCTGTGGACGGCCTGCACCAAGGACACCGAGTCGGCCGATGGCATCGGCCTGCCGGGCCACCACCGCTGCGGTGCGGCCAAGGTCAGGGCCAAGATCGGCTATATGGGCTAGCCCCGGGCGCCATTCAGGGTGGCACTGAATCCGGCCGCAGCACCCTTGTTAGGGATATGAGGCCGGAAAAGTGCGGATATCCTCGCCTGGGCCCAAGACCGACGACCCAGGAACGGGGGATCTCATGAGCACGCTCGGACGATGGCGAGCCACGGCGGTCACCGCGAGCACCGCGATCGCGGTGGCCGCGGTGGCGGCCGGGCCGGCGGCCAGCGCGGCCACCGGCTCTGCCGCAAGCCCAGGCCGCAGCGCCCAGGCCGCCAGCAGCCCGGCGGCCGTCACGATCACCATCGGCACCAGGTCCGCGCTCCCGAAGGTCACCGGGCGCACGCTGGTCGCCTACCGCGGCCCGTCGGGCAGCACGGTGGCGACGGTGAGCGGCACGGTCAGCGGCGCGCACCAGGGCGACCAGGCCACGCTGCTGTACGAGCCATTCGGGGCCAAGGCCTACGCCAGGGGCGGCTCGGTGACCCTGGCGGGCGGCCAGAACGCCAAGTACTCGTTCCGGGTCCGGCCCGAGATCGCCACCAACTACCGGATCCAGGTGACCGGCACCAAGCTGGGCACGGTGCCGGACTCGGCGGTCCGGACGGTGTTCGTCGAGGCGCTGGGCGCGATCACCGGCAAGCGGGCCTGCTCCCGGCCGGCCCGGCCGGTGTGCCACGTCACGCTGCGCCTGTGGGTGAGCGTGCCGGTGTCGACCTACCGGACCGAGGCGGCCAAGCACTGGTACCTGTACGCCGGGCTGCGGCTGGCCAGGTCCCACCGGCCGCCCGCGCCCAGGACGCTGACGCTGAGCCGGACGGCCACCGCCACCAGGCCGCAGCGCAAGCACCGGTACGAGTTCGTGATCACGCTGCGGTACCAGTTCCGGGTCGGCCGGCACGACGGCTTCACCTGGCGGGTCAACTTCTGCACCAGGGACTCCGAGGCCACGGACGGCCTGGGCCTGCCCCACCACCATGGCTGCGGAAATAAGCGGATTAGCGTCAGGACGCCCTATCTCGGATAACCCGGCCCGATCTCGGATAACCCGGCCCGGCCGGTGCCGTTTTTGGCCCGGCCGGGAGTAATATCGGCCGCAGATCCCGATTCCTTCCTGTGGATCTGGCCCCGCCCGGTTTGCGCACCAGGCGGGGTCGCGGCTTCCGGCGGTCATCATGTAGAGACCCGCGGGCCAGCTCCGACTCCTGGCTGAGAGGACGCACCATGCGTCCCCGGCCGAAGGAGCACGAGATGACCAAGGTAGTTGTGGGGATGTCGGTGTCGCTGGACGGGATCGCCGGTCCCGAGGCCCCCGACGCGGACGGCATGGAGGTATTCGCGGCGGTCCTGGGCTGGGTGTTCCCGCTGCGGAGCTGGCGGGCGCAGCAGGGCCAGGAGGGCGGGGAGGACTCCGTCGACTCGCGGGTGTGGCAGGACAACTTCGACCGGTTCGGGCCGCAGGTCATCGGGCGGACGATGTTCGACTACGGATACCAGAGCTGGGGGGAGGACCCGCCGTTCCACGCCCCCGTCATCGTGGCGACCCACCGCGGGCAGGACCGGATCGGCAAGAGCGGCGGCACCAGCTACACGTTCGTCACCGGGGGCATCAAGGACGCGATCGAGCAGGCCCGGGCGGTCGCCGGCGGCAAGGACGTGCTGCTGGCGGGCGGGGTCAGCATCGCCCGGCAGGCCCTGGACGCCGGGCTGGCCGACGAGGTGGTGCTGCACGTCGTGCCCCGGCTGGTCGGCCGGGGCGTGCGGCTGTTCAGCACCGCCCGCGCGGACCTGCACTGCACCGAGGCCATCCAGGGCGAGGGGGCCCTCCACCTGAGCTACCAGGTCCGCTGACCGCGTCGGCTCAGTCCGTAACGGCCAGCCCGAGCCGGGCGGCGAACGCCGAGATCTCCTCGCGCTGCTCCGCCAGGCCGGCCGAGCCCGGGCTCACGACCAGGCGCGTTGTCCCCTGGCTGGCGTGCGCGTCCACGTCGGCCGCCGACATGCCGATCGATCCCCAGCGCGTGTACTCCAGCGCGCCGGGATCCCGGCCCGCCTCCGTCGCGGCGGCCCGCATCAGCCCGGCCTGGCTGGCGCGCTCCGCGGCGGTGAGCCGGCCGCCGGGGAAGTAGCCGTCCCCCCGGCGGCCGGCCCGGCGCGCCGCCGCCGCGCTCGACCCGCCGACGTGGATCGGCAGCATCCCGCCCACGGGCTTGGGGTAGCTGGTCAGGTCGCGGAACGAGAAGAACTCCCCGTCGAAGCTGACGCCGCCGGCGTCGCCCGCCCACAGCAGCCGCAGCACGTCGATGGCCTCGTCGGCGCGGCGGCCGCGGGTCGCGAAGTCGACCCCCATCGCCTGCGCCTCGCCCGGCAGCACGCCCAGGCCGGCGGTGAACAGCCGCATCCGGCCGCGGGACAGCAGGTCGATGGTGGCCAGCCGCTTGGCCAGCACCACCGGGTGGTGGTACGGCAGCAGCAGCACCCCGGTGCCGAGCAGGATGCGCTCGGTCGCGGCGGCGACGAAGCTCAGGCAGTCCAGCGGATCGGCGACGGCCAGGTCCGGCGGGAACGTCATCGGACCGGCCGTGGCCCCCGGGTACAGCGCGATGTGCTCGCCCGCGTAGAGCGACTCGAAGCCGCACGCCTCGGCATGCCGGGCCACCGCGACCAGCTGGTCAGGATCGGTGCCGTAGCTGCCCGTGTTGTAGAAGATCCCGAACTTCACCCCGGCACCCTAGCGCCCGTACCGCGCTACGGAGTCAAGCGGCACAGTCCGCTACGTGCGGGACCTCGCGCATCTCGATGTCCCAGTACTTAGCGAACTCGTGCCACACCGCCTGCACCGGACCGCACACCATGTTGGGCTGGTCGGCCGGCTGCCCTCGGCCCGGCGCTTCGCGCGCCAGCGCCACTTGGCCGCCAGGGCTCGCCAGCATGCACGCGTCCGACGACCCGACCGCCGAGGCGCCGATGATGTTGACCGCGCCGGGCGCCTGCCAAGACAGATGAACCGTTAGCGATGCCGGCGGACAGCGGCCCGCCGTGGGCCGCGTCTCAGGCGATGGTGCCGCCCACGGGCTCGGCGGCGGAATAGCTCGCCTCGGGCTCGCGCCCGTCCCCGTACGGCGTCTCGAGCGGGATCTTCGTGTACTTCGCCACCTGCTCGATGACGTCGGCGACCGACGGATCGTCGAGGGATTCCCGGATGCATGACCACAGCGTGAGGTTGACATTCCCCCAGCGCGTGTACTTCCGCTTCGCGGACGCGGAGTAGAAGTAGATGCCATCGTCGCGGAGCGGGACTTGCTCATCGACGATCTTCTCTGCGAGATCGCGAACCGATATGCCGGTCTCACGCATGTACAGGGGCGCGAGCACAACGGGCGTAATCGGAAGCGCCTTGAACAGGGTATCAGCGTCACTTAGTGCCATGGCCTCGGCCGAGATGTACCGGTTGCGCACGTTCGTCTCCGCTGTGGCGACGATCTCCTCGATCTCCGCGGCCGAGTCCTCGTCCAGTCCTGCCTGGCGCAGAATCTCATACCGCAATTGCTGTCCGGCGGCGACCCCGCTCCGCGCCGCGACCAAGTAGTTGACGTCGTGAACGAGTGCGGCGATCTCCACCTTGGCCGCATCGGCGTCTAATTCATGGGCAAATTTCTTAGCATTGGCGACGACGAAATTGACGTGATGGAGTCCGTGAAAAGGTATCTCTCTGACCTGCTTCGCATAGAGGGCCGTTACCGCTTCCCAGGTCTTGGCGATGAAATCACCGTAGTCAACCATCTAGTCTCCTTCTCCTAGTCCAGTACTCTCGGCAACGGCGAGGGCGTCCATTAATTCCATGACCCTGGCCTCGACCGGCAGGTGCCGACTCCCCCGGAGCGTCAGGACATCGACCGATATGCTCTGCTCCCTGACGGGTGGTCCCTTAACTACCAGGGTCATGGTATGGCGCTCGATATTCGTGAGGCGGTGAAACACGTCATCGGCAATTGCGACAATGCCGCCCTGAGCTACATCATCGGCTCCTAACTCACTGAGCGCCATGGCCCTCCCGAGCCCGTCGATCTCCACTCGATAGCGAAGCTGCGTATAACCGCCGGACAGCATCAGAGAACCGAACGAGTATCGATGATTGTGCAGTGTCGTCGCGTAACCGGCCGCCATCTGACCCGGATCCTTGAACTCGTTGATGACGACGCTGTGACCGCCGATACCTGTATATATAGGCCACACGTAGTGCGTCGACGTCTCCCGCGCGGACACTCTGATCTGGTCTAGGCTGGCAGTCTCCTTGAGCCACTCCAGGAGCCCCTGGCGTATTCTCCACACCTCATGCGAGGCACACCAGTCTCCCATTGCCTGATTTATGACATGCGCGTCGGCCGAGGGCGGTAACCCGTCGATTTCGCCGAACAGCCTCGCTATCAGCCTAGTCATGCGCCGCTCCTAATGCCGCTGGCACGCGCGAAGCCCGCTGCCAGCTTCCTGAAATCGTCCACGAGCCGTCTGTGCTCCTCCTCCGTAATGCCTTCGCCCGTAATCTCCTGAAACTTCTCAAGGATGTCGGAAGTACTAAGCTGGCGCGGAAACTCAATCAGCCTGGTGCTCGGGTGGTTCCTGGTCTGCAGACAGTCCGCTTCCTGCATGCGGTACATGACGGAAGACGCCGGGAACCTGAGACTCCGGGGAAACCTGGTCCCCTGACCGGGGTCGCTGTAGAGCGTCACCCAGATGGCGTCCCGGAATATCTCATAACGGTCCAGTAATGGTATCGGCGTCAGGATGAGTTCCATTATAGCGCATTTTTGATACGCCTCGAACAGGCCCACAATGCCGAGTGCTATATCGCGCTTGATCTGCCCGCGGATCCCTTCTAAGTCCAGCTCAGGATAGATCCGGTAACGGAAGGCGTAATTCACCCGGCCTTCAAACGTTCCCGGCATCTTAGGGTCGGGGAGTATCAGGTGAGCCTGTCTGACGACATTCTGATTGAAGCTCAGGCGAGCCGCTGCGTAGCGGCCCGATCCGCCGCGGAACCAGAAGACCGAGGAGTTCTCGAGATCCTCGGTCAGGCGGGCATTGAAGAGCGGGTCTGGTGCCGTCGATGCCGGAAACTCATTCGTCGGATAGTAAGCATTGTTCGACTCGGCCAGGCTCCTGCTCACCTCCTCGACCACCGACGCGCGCAATAACTCGCTCGCGACGCGACTGGTAATCAGGGCCTGCGCGATACCGAAGGCCGCGGATACCAGCAGGCCTGTCGCTATGGCGTTCAGGAATTCCTTCCAGGTGCCGGACGCGACCCGCGTGGCCGCCCAGAGCAGCAGCGTGGCGCCGAGAGCCACGACCATCAGCAGCAGCGCCTGCATTCCCCGCGACAGGCGCTTCAGGAGCCGGTTAGCCGTGAGGCTAATATCTGGCATGGGCCTGAGTCCCCTTCCCCCCGGTCCGACGGCGGCCTAGTCGAGCGGCGCAGTCTGAGTCCATTCTGACGCACTTGCCCGTGCTCGTCCAGCGGTAGCGGTAAAGGCGTGGCCAGGGAAGGCGCACCCGGATTCCGGTCAATGGACGGGGCGCCGGTAAATAGCTGCGACTTAAAGGACGTGCAGCTTGCTCAGGATCAGAACAACGCTAGTCACGCCATTCACTGCAGTCTCGGGAACACCGGATGTGAGTTATCCTCGGCACGTGACCGATCCGACTGAACGCGACCGGCTCGGTGCCGTCTTCGGTCACCGCGGGGTGGCGCACGCCTACCAGCACCGGCCGCCGTATCCGGCCGAGGTATTCAAGATCCTCGATGAGCTGATCACCGATTCGCCCCGCGACGTGCTCGACCTGGGCGCCGGCGAGGGCGCGCTGGCCCGGCCGCTGGCCGGGATGGTCGATCACGTGGACGCGCTGGACATCTCGGCGGCGATGATCGAGGCCGGGCGGGACCGGCCCGGCGGCCGCCAGCCCAACCTGCGCTGGATCGTCGGCGCCGCCCAGGATGCCCCGCTCGGCGGACCGTACGCCCTGGTCACCGCCGGGGCCAGCATGCACTGGATGCCCTGGGCGCAGACGCTGACCCGGCTGGCCGGGGTCATGACCTCCCGCGCCTACCTGGTCATCGTGGACCACGACGCCCCGGAGCCGCCCTGGGAGAAGGGCCTGACCGAGATCATCATCGGGCACTCGCGCAGCCCGGGCTATGACCCGGAGTTCCGCCTGGTCGACGGGCTGCGCGCGACGGGCCAGTTCGAGGTGGCGGGCCGGGTGACGACGGCGCCGGTGCCCTTCCGCCAGCCGGTGGCCGACTACATCGAGGCCCTGCACTCCACGTCGAGCCTGGCCAGGGAGGGCATGCCCGCCGCGGAGTCGGCCGCGTTCGACCGCGCGGTGGCGGACCTGGTCGAGCCCTACGCGGCGGACGGGGTGCTCACCATGGACATCATTGCCTGGCTGACCTGGGGGCGCTGCCTGCCCGGCTAGGGCGCTGCCAGCCCGGCTAGGCTGCCGCCTGTCCGGCTAGGGTGCTGCCTGATGGCTGACTATTTTGACCTCGGCACCTACCAGCGCGAGGTGACGACCACGTCGGAGCAGGCCCGGCTGTGGTTCACCCGCGGGCTGCTGTGGACGTACGGCTTCAACCACGAGGAGGCCGTCAGCTGCTTTGAGCGCGCGCTGGCGGCCGACGGGGAGTGCGCGCTGGCCCACTGGGGACTGGCGTTCGCGCTGGGCCCGAACTACAACAAGCCGTGGGAGGCCTTCGACCCGGAGGACCTGTCCGCGACCGTGGCCCGGGCCCACGCCGCGTCGCGGGCCGCCGCCGAGGCCGCGACCCTGGCCCCGGTGTCGCCGGCCGAGCGCGCGCTCATCGAGGCGCTGGCCGCCCGGTACCCGAGCGCCGAGCCGGCCGGGGACTGCGCGGCCTGGAACGCCGGCTACGCCGACGCCATGCGCGCGCGCCTACCGGGCGCATCCGGGCGACCTCGACGTGGCGGTGCTGTTCGCGGACGCGCTGATGAACCTGGCGCCGTGGGAGCTGTGGACGCCCGGTGGCGAGCCGGCCGGGCCCGCCACCATCGAGGCGCAGGCCGTGCTGGAGGCGGCGCTGGCCGCCCCCGGCGGCCCGGCCCACCCCGGCCTGCTGCACATGTACATCCACCTGATGGAGATGTCGCCGCGGCCCGAGGACGCGCTGGCGGCCGGCGACCTGCTGCGCGGCCTGGTCCCGGACGCGGGGCACCTGCGGCACATGCCGACCCACCTGGACGTGCTGTGCGGCGACTACCGCAGCGTGGTGTCCTCCAACTCGGCCGCCATCGAGGCCGACGAGCGGTACCGCGCCGAGCGCGGCGCGATGAACTTCTACACGCTGTACCGGGCCCACGATTACCACTTCAAGATCTACGGCGCGATGTTCGCGGGCCAGTCACGGGCCGCGCTGGAGGCCGCCGACCAGCTCGCGGCGGCCATCCCCGAGGACCTGCTCCGGGTCCAGGTGCCGCCGATGGCCGACTGGCTGGAGAGCTTCGTGCCGATGAAGCTGCACGTGCTGATCCGGTTCGGCCGCTGGGCGCAGATCATCGACACGCCGCTGCCCGCCGATCCGGAGCTGTACTGCGTCACCACGGCCCTGACCCGCTACGCCCAGGGGGTGGCCTGCGCGGCGCTGGGCCGGCTGGACGAGGCCGGCGCCCACCAGCGGGCGTTCGCGGCCGCCGTCGAGCGGGTGCCGCCGTCGCGGACGCTGTTCAACAACACCTGCCTGGACATCCTGCAGGTCGCCGCGGCCATGCTGGACGGCGAGCTGGCCTACCGGGCCGGGGAGCACGACACGGCGTTCGGGCACCTGCGCCGGTCGGTGGAGCTGGACGACGGGCTGCCCTACGACGAGCCATGGGGCTGGATGCAGCCCGCGCGGCACGCGCTGGGCGCGCTGCTGCTGGAGCAGGGCCGGGTCACCGAGGCCGAGGCGGTGTACCGGGCCGACCTGGGCCTGGACGACACGCTGGCCCGGTCCGGCCAGCATCCGGGCAACGTGTGGAGCCTGCACGGCTACCACGAGTGCCTGACCCGGCTGGGCAAGCAGGAGCCGGCCGTGATCATCGCCCAGCAGCTCAGGACCGCCGCCGCCTACGCGGACGTGCCGATCCGCTCGTCCTGCTTCTGCCGCCAGTCCTAGCCGGGAAACCATCCCTAACAAGGGACCCTGGCCTAGCCGTAGAACAGCCGCTCGGTCACGGTGCGGGCGTGCCGGGAGGCCCGGCGCCAGTCCTCGGCCAGCTGCTGGCCGCCGTCCGGCGGGTAGCCGAGCAGCCGGGCCACCACGGCCAGCTCGGTGCCCGCCGCGGGCAGCGCGTCCGAGCCGCGGCCGCGCATCAGCATGACGCCGTCCCTGATCCGGGCGGCGAGCTGCCAGGACGTGGTGAGCGCGGCCACGTCGGCGGCGCCGGCCAGCCCGGCCTCGCGGGCCGCCTCCAGGGCGGTCAGGGTCCCGGTGGTGCGCAGCGCGGGCACCGCGTGGGCGTGGCGGAGCTGGATGAGCTGCGCCACCCACTCCACGTCGGCCAGCCCGCCCGGCCCGAGCTTGAGGTTCAGGGCCCGGTCCATGCCGCGCGGCATCCGCTCGGCCTCCATGCGGGCCTTGATCCGCCGGATCTCCCGGACCGACTCCTCGGCGATCCCGCCCTCGGGGTAGCGGAATTCGTCGGCCAGCGCCAGGAACTCGGCGCCGACCTCGGCATCCCCGGCCCCGAACCTGGCCCGCAGCAGGGCCTGCGCCTCCCAGGACACCGACCAGCGCCGGTAGTAGGCGCGGTAGGAGGCGATGGTGCGGACCAGGGGGCCCTGGCGGCCCTCGGGCCGCAGGCCCGCGTCGACCAGGAGGGCCGGGTCGGGACGGGGCGTGGCCAGCAGCGCGCGCAGGGTCTCGGCCACCGAGTGCGCGGCCCGCGAGGCGGCCTCCTCGTCCGCGCCGGGCAGCGGGTCATGCACGAACAGCACGTCGGCGTCGCTGGCGAAGCCCATCTCCCGGCCGCCCAGGCGGCCCATGGAGATCACCGCCAGCCGGGTCGGCAGCGGCCCGGTGGCCTGCTCGACCTCGGCGACGGCCGCCGCCAGCGCGGCCGCCACGGTGACCTCGGCCACCGTGGTCAGCGCCTCGCCCCGCTCGGTCACTCCGGCCAGGCCGAGCACGTAGGCCATGGCGGTGCGCAGCAGCTCGCGGCGGCGGATGGCCAGCACGGCGCCGACGGCCTGCGCCGCGACCGCGTGGCGGCCCACCGCGGCCAGCGCCTCGGCGCGCAGCGCCGCGGCCGGGCGCGGGGCCAGCTGGCCGGTGTCGGCCAGCATCGCGACCGCTTCGGGGGCCCGCAGCAGCAGCCCGGTGGCGTACCGGCTGGACGCCAGCACCCGGGCCATCCGCTGGGCGACCAGGGTGTTGTCCCGCAGCAGCCGCAGGTACCACGGTGAGTTGCCCAGGGCCTCGCTGACCTGGCGGAAAGCCAGCAGCCCGGCGTCGGGCTGGGGCGCGTCGGCGAACCAGCCCAGCAGCACCGGCAGCAGCGTCCGCTGGATGGCCGCCCGCCGGGACACGCCCGCGGTGAGCGCCTCGATGTGCCGCAGCGCCCCGGCCGGGTCCACGTAGCCCAGGGCCTCCAGCCGGGCGGCGGCCGCGGCCGGGGTCAGCCGCACCACCTCGCCGGGCAGCCGGGCCACGGCGTCGAGCAGCGGCCGGTAGAACAGCTTCTCGTGCAGCTGGCGGGCCTCCGCGGCGTGCCGGCGCCACTCCCGGATCAGCTCTTCGGCCGGGTCGGCGTGCGCGGGCCCGGTGGCGGGCCGCATCCGCCGCAGCGCCCGGCCGACCTGGCGCAGCACGGCCCGGTCCTCGGGCAGCGTGTGGGTGCGGCGCAGCTGCCGGAGCTGGAGCAGGTGCTCGACGGTGCGCAGGAACTCGTAGGCATCGGCCAGCCGGGCGGCGTCGGCCCGGCCCACGTAGCCGCCGGCGGCCAGCGCGCGCAGCCCGTCCAGCGTCCCGGCGACCCGCAGCGACTCGTCGGCCCGGCCGTGCACCAGCTGCAGCAGCTGGACCGCGAACTCGATGTCGCGCAGCCCGCCGGGGCCCAGCTTGAGCTCGCGGCCCGCCTCGTCGGCGGGCAGGCTGCTGAGCACCCGGCGGCGCATGGCCTGGACGTCGGCCACGAAGCCCGGTCGCTGGGCCGCCTCCCAGACCAGCGGGCCGACCGCGGCCAGGTACGCGGCGCCGGTCTCTGGATCCCCGGCCACCGGCCGGGCCTTGAGCAGGGCCTGGAACTCCCAGGTCTTGGCCCAGCGCTCGTAGTAGGCCCGGTGGCTGGCCACCGTGCGGACCAGCGGGCCGTCGCGGCCCTCGGGGCGCAGGTTGGGGTCGACGGGGAACAGCGTGCCCTCGGGCGCGGACTGCGAGCAGATCCGGATCATGCCGCTGGCCAGCGCGGTGGCCGAGCGCACGGCGCCCACGTCGCCCGCCTCGGCGCCGGTCGCGAAGATCACGTCGACGTCGCTGGCGTAGTTCAGCTCCCGGCCGCCGGTCTTGCCCATGGCGATGACGGCCAGCGCCGCGGGCGCGGGGGTGGGTGGCGCGGACGGCGCGGCGCGGCGCGGGGCGGACGGTGGCGGCGGACGTGGCGGGCGCGGCGGACGCGGCGGACGCGGGCGGACGGTGGCGGCGGACGTGGTGGACGTGGCGGGCGCTGGCGGACGGCGGGGCGGGCGTGGCGGGCGGGGTGCGCGGCGGGGCGGCAGCCCCGTCCGCGGCGATGGCCAGCGCCCCCGCCAGCGCGGCGGCGGCCAGGTCGGCCAGCTCGGCCATCACGCTGTCCAGCGGGTCGGCGCCGGTCAGGTCGCGCGCGGCCAGGTGCAGCAGCCGCCGCCGGTAGGCCAGGCGCAGCCCGGTGGCCGGATCGCGGTCCGCGCTCCGGGTGGCCGCCAGCAGGGTCGCGGTCAGCTCCCCGGCCGCGGGGCGGGCCAGGGCGGCCGGGCCGGCCAGCAGCCGCCAGTCGCCGGGCTGCCGGGCCAGGTGGTCGCCGAGCGCGGCGCTGACCCCCAGCACGGTGACCAGCCGGTCGCGCAGCTCCTCGTCGGCTCGCAGCGCCGCGCGCAGCTCGTCGCCGGGGGCCATCCGGGCCAGCGCGGCCAGCGCCAGGTCCGGATCGGCCGCCCCGGCCAGCGCCTCGACCAGCGGCGCGTCCGCCCCGTCGGGCTCCAGGCCCAGGTCGTCGGTCAGCAGCTGCCGAGCCCGCGTGGTGTCGGCGAACCCCATGGCGGCCAGCTGCCCGGCCAGGGTCCCGCGCGGCATGCTCACCCCTGCACGTTAGCGAGCCAGGCCGCGGACGGGAATGGACCCGCCGGGTGGCTCGTGCGGCGGCGAGCGGGTCTGGTGGCTAGTGCGGCCGGGCGGCGAACAGTCGCTGCGCGGCGGCCAGCACCCGGTCGCGGGTGTCGGCGAGACTGGGCTGGTCCCGGCCGGCGACGGCGACCGCGTCGGTGGCGCAGCCGGACGCGGTCACCACGAACCGGGGCTGGCTGGCCTTGGGCCGGAACACGAGGCGGACGCCGGGACCGACCGGGCAGCTGAAGGACCCGCCGTCCGAGGCGGGCAGCGCGTTCAGGACCCGGGCCAGGCGGGCGATGTCCGCACGGGAGCGGAACGTCGCTACCTTCGCGTGCCGGGAGCCCGGCACGGTGCGGGTGATGGTGACCGCGCGGTAGGCCGCCGGGCGCAGCCGCTCGGCCGCGGACCGGGGCGGGTACCAGGCCACCTCGCCGTCGGCGCGCAGCACCGAGCCGCCGTGCCGTCCCGGCACGACCCCGACGACCAGGTCGGCCTCGGCGACCCCGCGGGGCAGCGTCTTCGGCTGGTAGCCCACCAGCTCCAGCACGGTCTTGCCGTCCTGGCCCTCGCTGCCGGTGACCGTGCGCCGGTATCCCGCGGGGACGTGCTTGCGCAGGTAGGCGTAACTGCCCGCCATGGATCGCGGCGCCAAGTAAAACCGCTGCAGGTCGACCTGGTCGACGACCGCCATCGTCTGGGCCGGCCCGCGCAGGTTCTTCGGCACCGGGCGAGGCCTGTCGACCCGGCTGCCCGGCGGCCGGCGGAGCTGGCCCAGCATCCTGCGGGCCAGCGCCAGGCTGGCGGCGCGCGAGCCCTGCGGCGGGCCGCCCCGGCTGGCCGCGGTGACCGACGTGACGGTGCGGGACGCGGCTGGACCGGTCGGGGCGGGCCGGGTGCCGCAGGCGGCGGTCACCAGTCCCGCCGCGACAGTCATGGCGATCAGGGCCCAGCTCATCCGGCTCGAACGCTGCATACCGGTCAGACGCGGCCGGGACACGGCCGGTTCCACGGCCCGTGACAGCATGCGGGCATGGAACTGAGCTGCCCGCTGCCGGTAATCGGGGTGGTGCGCACCGGCCACCATGAGAAGGAGACCACGCCGATCCAGGCCGGCGTGAACCGGGCCGAGCACGCCACCCTCGAGGTCGCCGAGCGCTACCGGGACGGGCTGGACGGGCTCCAGGGCTTCGACTACGCCTGGCTCATCACCTGGCTCAACCAGCCGGACCGGGCCGGCGAGCCGCCGCTGCGCCAGGTGCCGTTCCTGCTCCGCCGCCAGCGGCGGGCGGTGGGCATCTTCGCCACCCGCGGGCCGCGCCGGGTGAACCCGATCGGGCTGAGCCTGGTCCAGGTGCTGGCCGTAACCGGCGCGACCGTGGAGTTCGCCGGCGTGGACATGCTCGACCGCACGCCGGTCCTCGACCTCAAGCCCTACGTGGCCCGCTTCGACCGGCCGCCCGGCGAGCCGCGCTCCGGCTGGTTCGACGAGGTCACGATCAGCGATGGAGTAACGCCGGGCGAACTCGCGCAGCCGGAGTAGCACGCCGGGTCTTATAGCGTGATAAGTGGCCGCCTCCGATCAGAAAGGCCGGTCACGTTATGAGCTGGACCCGGCAGATCCGGTGGCCGGGGTTTCACAACGCCCGTGACCTGGGCGGCCTGCCGACGCTGAGCGGGCCGGTGACCCGGTTCGGCGCGCTGGTCCGGTCGGGTGACCTGCGGTTCGTGACGCCGGCCGGGTGGCAGGCCGCGCGAGCGGCCGGGTTCCGCACCATCATCGACCTGCGCAACGACGACGAGGTGCGGCCGGACCTCCGGCCGGCCACGCTGACGGCGGGCAGCGTCGCCGTCGCGCCGGCGCCGCCGCTCGTGCTGCCCGCCGGACTGGAGCGGACGCGGGTGGCGCTGGACGACATCCAGGACGTCTGCTTCTGGCGGCGGCTCAACGACGAGGGCCTGAACGGCACCCCGCTGTACTACCAGCCGTTCCTGGCCGCCAAGCCCGGCCGCTGCGCGGCGGCACTGGCCGCCATCGCCAGGGCCCGGCCGGGCGGGGTGATCTTCCACTGCACCGCCGGGCGGGACCGCACCGGGCTGATCGCGATGCTGCTGCTGGCCCTGGCCGGCGTCAGGCCGGCCGCCATCGCCGACGACTACGCGCTGAGCGCGAGCCAGGTCGGCCCGCTGTTCGCGGCCCTGGATGTGGACGACTCGACGGCCGGAATCGAGGCCGAGCTGCGCCGCCGGGGCACCACCGCGCGGGCCGCGCTGCTGGGCGCGCTCGACGGCCTCGACCCGGCGGCCCGGCTGCGCGCGGCCGGCCTGCCCGACACCGACATCACGGCCCTGCGCGCCCGCTTGCTCGACCCGAGCTAGAGCAAGCCCGGCGGCGGCGGCCTCAGGCCCGGCGGCCGACCGCAGTCTGACCCGTTATCGCGGATATCCGTCAGCACGTAGCGCTGACGGATTGCCGCGATCATGACATCCGCGCCCGCAGTCGCACCACAGGGCCGTCCGCTGCTGTTCCCGCTGGTGTCGAAGCCGCGCTGCCAGGCCGGCATGGTCCAGAACTCGGAGATGCCGCCGTTGCCCACCAGGTTGTGCGGATATCCCAGGGGTCGGCCGCCGGCCCCGTCGAACGGGGCCGGGAAGCCAGCGCCGTTCCCGGCCGGCCCGGACTGGTTCCACGCTGCCTCGGCCGGCGGCGAGCCGAGCCGGGTGATCTCGGTCCCGCCGACCGCGGTCACGAACGGCTGGCTGGCCGGGTCGCCCACCTCCAGCTGGTAGGCCGCGGCGTGGATCTGGGACACATACGGCAGGCACTGCTCGGACCCCGCGTCGCCGCTGGCGGCCAGCATGGACTGGCCCTGGACGGCCATCTCCTGGAAGATCGCGGCCTCGGCCCTGGCCACGTTCTTCCCGCCCTGGATCATGGCCGGCTCGCAATATCCGTAGGAGCTGCTAATCACCTGGGCCCGGTCCTGGCTGGCGATGGCGCCGTAGTTGTCCAGGGTGTCGCTCAGGCCTTCGTTGAACGGCGCCTCGTAGACCAGGAGGCGGACCTGCGGCGCCATCCCGATCACGGTCTCGATGTCGGAGGTAGCCTCGACAGTGCCGCTCGGGGAGTGACCGATGGGCGTGCCGGGGTCGACCCGCACCTGCCGTATCGACGGGTGAATGCCGTAGCAGCGCTCGTAGGTCCGGATGTCCCGGTCGGCGTAGAGCGCCTGCTCGAACAGGGCGACGGTGACCCCGTGGCCGAGGTCGCCGCGCCGGTACAGGTCGCGGAACTGGTAGGCGTAGGCGAGCTGGCCGGCGGTGAAGGCACCGCGAGTCCGCCGCGCCGCCGCGCAGGCTTGCGGGCCGAGGCCCGCGGGCACGTTGCGGGCAGATCGCGCACTGCGCGCGGACCGGGCTGAACGGGCCGGCGTCCGGCTGGCGGGTGCCCGGCGGAAAGACCGCGCCGCGCGGGCGGACCGCGCCTGGCGGACGGAGTGCGCCGGGACAGCGGACTGCGGGGGGACGGCTAGGTAGTTGCGGGGCAGGGCCACGTTACTCAGGCCGGCCACGGTCGTCACCCAGTGACGGAGCCGGGCCGGGAGGGTGATAGCCCGGCGGTTGGCGTGAGCCACCCGGCCGGAGGCCAGCCGCACCCGTACGATCGGGGTCCGGAACGCCGCCTCCAGCGCGCCTGCCGGCCCGGAGGCTGGGACCAGCAGGCCGTCCCCCAGCGTGGCCCCGACCTCCAGGCCGCGGCGCCGCAGCCAGGCCCGGACCGCGGCCAGCGCCGCGCGGGGCGCGCCGAACCCGGCTCTGACCTGGGCGGGCCGCAGGAAGTGCCGGTAGCGGGGGTCCCGCGGCGTGGACACTTGCTGGGCCAGCCGGGCCAGGCCACCGGGATCACGGGAGCGCAGGGCGACGGTGACCGACAGCCGGGCCGAGCGACGGGCGGGGCCGATCACCCGGCGGAGGCAGTGCCCACGCCGTCGGCGGCCGCGGCCGCCATGGCCATCACCGGGCTGTTGGCGCTAGCGGCGGTTGCGCCGGCGGCGGCCGAGGCGGCGAGCCATCCGGCGGCGAAAGCCAAGGTCGTGAACCTGATCAAGGACCCCGGGGCGGAGAGCGCCAAGCCCGACTCCGACGGGGGGAAGGTGAAGGTGCCGGACTGGAAGCCGGCCAAGGGCAGCCAGTTCACCGCGGTGGCCTACGGCGCTGCGGGAGGGTTCCCCGCTTCGTCCTCGCCGGGGCCCAAGCACCGGGGCAAGAACTTCTTCGCCGGCGGGCCCAGCGGGAACACCTCTGGCGCCAGCCAGTCCGACAGCCTCAAGGCCTACGCCAAGCTCATCGCCTCCGGCAAGGCGAAGTTCCAGCTAGCGGGCTGGCTGGGCGGGTTCAGCAGTCAGGGCGACCATGCGACGCTGACGGTCACCTGGACGACCGCCAAGGGCAAGGCGCTCGGCCACACCACCATCGGGCCGGTGACGCCGGCCCAGCGCCACGACGTCACCGGGATGCTGCACCGCTCCAAGTCCGGAACCGTGCCCAAGGGCGCGGCCCGGGCCGTGGTCACCCTGCACATGGTGCGCGAGAGCGGCGAGTACGTCGACGGCTACGCCGACAACCTGAGCCTGACGATCACCGGCTGAGCCAGCACCGGCTGAGCTAGCACCAGCTGGGCGGGCCGTGTTACCGCGCGCGCAGCAGTTGATCGAAAGGGGTTATAGATGCGTAGGGGTCGGCGGCGGCGGCCGGCGCGCGCTGGGTCACCTGCTGAGTGACCAGCTCGGCCAGCTCCCCGCCGGCCCGCTCGATGCGGGCGGTGAGCTCGGCGCGGCCCGTCGAGCCCCAGTCGTCGGTGGCCGCGAAGACCGCGGTCGGCACGGTCATCGTGCGCAGGTAGCTGAACAGCGGGCGGATGGCGTGCTCCAGCGCCAGCGAGTGCCGGGCGGTGCCGCCGGTGGCGGCGATCAGCACCGGCTTGCCCCGCAGCGCGTCCGGGTCCAGCACGTCGAAGAATGACTTGAACAGGCCGTTGTAGGACCCGCTGTACAGGGGGGTGACGGCGATCACGGCGTCGGCCCCGGTCACCTGGTCGATGGCCTGGCGCAGCGCCGGGGCCGGGAACCCGGTGAGCAGGTTGTTGACGATGTCGTGGGCCAGGTCGCGCAGCTCGATGGTGATGACCTCGGCGCCCGCGGGCAGCTGGCTCACGGTGGCCGCGGCGAGCTGATCGGCGAGCAGCCGGGTCGAGGACGGCTGGCTGAGCCCGGCGGTGACCACGGCAATGGTGCGCGGCTGCCCGGTCTGGGCGGGCTGGCCGATGCGGGTCGGCTGGTTTGTGCGGGTGGGCTGGTCGATGCGGGTGGGCTGGCTCATCGGGCGGCCACCTCCAGCTCGGCGTCGGCCACGCTGGCCGCGACCAGGCTCTCGTGGGTCGGCCCGTCCGGCACCTCGGCGGGGCGCTTGGCGTCCAGCTCCCGGCGCAGCACCGGCACGACCTCGCCCAGCAGGTCGAGCTGCTCCAGCACGGTGCTGAGCGGCAGGCCCGCGTGGTCCATCAGGAACAGCTGGCGCTGGTAGTCGCCGAAGTGCTCGCGGAAGGTCAGCGTCTTGTCGATGACCTCCTGCGGGCTGCCGACCGTCAGCGGGGTCTGGGCGGTGAACTCCTCGAGCGACGGCCCGTGGCCGTAGACCGGGGCATTGTCGAAGTAGGGGCGGAACTCGCGCACCGCGTCCTGCGAGTTCTTGCGCATGAACACCTGCCCGCCGAGGCCCACGATGGCCTGCTCGGGGGTGCCGTGCCCGTAGTGGGCGTACCGCTCGCGGTAGAAGCTGATCAGCCGCTGGAAGTGGTCGGTGGGCCAGAAGATGTGGTTGGCGAAGAACCCGTCGCCGTAGTACGCGGCCTGCTCGGCGATCTCCGGGCTGCGGATGGAGCCGTGCCAGACGAACGGCGGCACGCCGTCGAGCGGGCGCGGCGTCGCGGTGAAGCCCTGGAGCGGGGTGCGGAACTCGCCCTCCCAGTCCACGACGTCCTCGCGCCAGAGCCGGTGCAGCAGGTGGTAGTTCTCGATGGCCAGCTCGATGCCCTTGCGGATGTCCTTGCCGAACCACGGGTACACCGGGCCGGTGTTGCCGCGGCCGAGCATCAGGTCGACCCGGCCGTCGGCCAGGTGCTGGAGCATGGCGAAGTCCTCGGCGATCTTCACCGGGTCGCTGGTGGTGATCAGCGTGGTGGCCGTGGACAGGATGAGCCGGCTGGTCTGCGCCGCGATGAAACCGAGCATCGTCGTCGGCGAGGACGGCACGAACGGCGGGTTGTGATGCTCCCCGGTCGCGAACACGTCCAGGCCGACGTCCTCGGCCTTGCGGGCGATGGCGACCATGGACTTGATCCGCTCGTGCTCGGTGGGCGTCCGGCCGGTGGTGGGATCGGTCGTCACGTCGCCCACGGTGAAGATCCCGAACTGCATCAAAGCTCCGTCCGTCGATGTCGTTGAACGTGCAACTAGTTTGTCATGGCGGGTATTCCCGCCCGGCGGCGCCCGGTGGATGATGACGGCAGGCGCCAACCATGGTGGTGGCGACCCGAGAGGACAAGTCATGCCAGAAGTGCCCGCATCGCCGGAGCAGAGCCCGTCGCGGGAGCAGAGCCCGTCGCCGGAGCAGAGCCCGTCGCCGGAGCAGAGCCCGTCGCCGGAGCAGAGCCCGTGGCCGGCCGACCGGCGGATCACCATCCGCGATCTCCAGGCGGCGACCGACCGCGGCGAGCGCTGGTCCATGCTGACCAGCTACGACACCCTGACCGCCGGCGTTTTTGAGCAGGCCGGGGTGCGCGCGCTGCTGGTCGGCGACACCAGCGGCGAGCTGGTCCTCGGCTACCCGGACACGGTGCCGGTGACCATGGACCAGCTCATCCCGATGGTCCAGGCGGTGGTGCGCGGCACGCGGACCGCGCTGGTCGTGGCCGACCTGCCGTTCGGCAGCTACCAGTCCGGGCCGGAGGTGGCGCTGGCCAGCGCGGTGCGCCACCTCAAGGAGGGCGGCGCTCAGGCGGTCAAGCTGGAGGGCGGGCGGCGGGTGGTGCCGCAGGTCAGCGCCATTGTCGGCGCGGGCATCCCGGTCATGGGCCACCTGGGGCTGACCCCGCAGAGCATCAACGTGCTGGGCGGCATGCGCCGGGTGCAGGGCCGCGGGGATGCGGGTGAGGAACTGCTGGCCGACGCGGTGGCGCTGGAGCGGGCGGGGGCGTTCGCGGTGGTGCTGGAGTCGGTGCCGGCGGGGCTGGGCCGCCGGGTGGCCGACGCGCTGCGGATCCCGGTGGTCGGCATCGGCGCGGGCCCGGACTGCGACGCCCAGATCCTGGTCTGGCCGGACATGGCCGGGCTGACGGCGGGCCGCCTGCCCCGCTTCGTCCAGCAGTACGCCGACCTGCGCGGCACCCTGCTCGACGCGGCCCGCCGCTACACCGAGGACGTGGCCGCCCGCCGCTACCCCGACGAGGCCCACAGCTACGCCTGACGGCCCGCGGAGCTGCGGGGGGCGCGGAGCCGGGGCCGGCCTGGGGAGGCGGCCGGGCGGGGGCCAGCGCGGGAGCCAGGGGCGGGAGCAGGGGCGGGAGCAGTGGGCCCGGCCCGGGGCTGCGGCCGGGCCAGGGCCGCAGTCGGCGGCTGGCCGGGAGCTGCGGCCCGGGCGGGGCCGCAGCTTGGGGCGGCCTGGGAACTGAGGGCAGGCCGCATCCGGGGCCGCCTGGGAACTGAGGGCGGGCCGCAGCCGCGGCCAGCCGGATGGGCGCTGGCGGGCGGCGGTTTGCCACACTCGCCTCACACGCAGCACCAAACCCGGAGCAAGATCAACGGCGGGCGGCCGCAACGTCATGGCTGGCCGTTTGGTGCTGCTAGAGCAGCATCAAAGGGCCAGCCATGACGTATCCCCGCACAGCGGCCGACCCCGGCCCAGCTGTCTAGCGCCACTCCAGCCTTCGCCTGTCACAGCAGCCCATCGTGCACCTGGTCGCCGGGCGCGATGAGCAAACCCGAACGTCGTGGTTGCTGCTCTCAAGTCGCTCTAGCAGCGTGGTTGTTGCAGCCACGTCGCTGGGCGGGGTGGATGGGCCCGGCAGCGGTGGCGCACGATGGGCTGGTGGAGCGTACGGGCGGCTCGGCCGCGCTGCCGGTGATTGACGTCGGACCGCTGATACGGCACGAGCCCAGTGGGACGACTAAGGCCGGCGGGACGACTCACGGCGGGACGACTCACGCCGGCGGGACCACTCACGCCGGCGAGACGACTCACGCCGGCGAGACGACTCACGCCGCGAGACGACTCACGCCGGCGAGACGACTCACGCCGGCGAGACGACTCAGGCCGGTGAGACGAGCGAGGTCGGCGGGACGACTGAGGCCGCGCGGGCAATCGCGGCGCGCTGAGCGGGCGGCGACCGCGGAGGCGTGTGCGGCCGTGGCGGGGCAGATCCAGGACGCCTGCCGGGAGCACGGCTTCTTCTACGTGACCGGGCACGGCGTGCCCGACGAACTGCTCGCCCGGCTGGCCGCCGCCAGCGCCGAGTTCTTCGCCCTGCCGCTGGCCGCCAAGCTGGAGATCGGGATGGCCAGCGGCGGCCGGGCGTGGCGGGGGTTCTTCCCGGTGGGGGCCGAGCTCACTTCCGGGCGGCCCGACCGCAAGGAAGGGCTGTATTTCGGCACCGAGCTGGGCGACGACGACCCGCGGGTGCGGGCGGGCACGCCGCTGCACGGGCGCAACCTGTTCCCCGGCCAGGTGCCCGAGCTGCGCCCGCTGGTCCTGGCCTACCTGGACGCGCTGACCGGCGTGGGCCAGGCGGTGCTGCGCGGCGTGGCGCTGAGCCTGGGCCTGGGCGCGGACTACTTCGCCACGGGGTACACGGCGGACCCCACCGTCCTGTTCCGCATCTTCAGCTACCCGCCGGCGCCGCCGGGGGACGACGGCTGGGGCGTGGGCGAGCACACCGACTACGGGCTGCTCACGCTGCTGGCGCAGGACGACAGCGGCGGGCTTCAGGTCCGGTCGCCGGAGGGCTGGATGGACGCGCCGCCGCTGGCCGGGACGTTCGTGTGCAACATCGGCGACATGCTGGACCGGCTGACCGGCGGCTGGTACCGCTCCACGCCGCACCGGGTCCGCAACCTGAGCGGGCGCAGCCGGCTGTCGTTCCCGTTCTTCCTGGATCCCGGGTTCGCGGCCGAGGTGCCGCCGCTCCCGGACCGCGCCGCGGCCGGCGCCGACGGGCGGCGGCGGTGGGACGGCCAGGACCTGCGCGCGTTCACCGGTACCTACGGCGACTACCTGCTGGGCAAGGTGTCCAGGGTGTTCCCGCAGCTCCGCCAGGACGTGCTGTAAGCCAGGGCCGGTCAGGCCGCGCCGGGCCTCACGCCGGGCACAAACGGCGTCAGGTCGAGGGGCACTGACTCGCCCAGCGCCGCCCGGGCGACCAGGGATCCCGAGTAAGGGCCCATGGTGAGCCCGGTCGCGCCCAGGCCGGTGGCCAGGAACAGCCCGGCGACGCCCGGCACCGGCCCCAGCAGCGGCCGGGCCGCGACAGGCCGGAAGCCGACCCTGGTCTCCAGGTACGTGCCCGCCCCCAGGCCGGGGGCCAGCGCCAGTGCCTCGCTCAGGACCTGCGCCAGGCCCGCGGGCGTGACCCGGTAGTTGAAGCCCGCGCCCGGCTCCCGCGTGGCGCCGGCCACGACCCGCGAGTCGTCGAAGCTCAGCAGGTAGTGGCCGGTGCCGCCGGGCAGGATGACCGGCCAGCGGCTGGTGTCGGCGGGGGCCAGGGAGATGTGCGCGATCTGCCCTCGCTCCGGGGTCACGGCCGCGCCCGCCGCCACCGCGCCCGGCGCCACCGCGCCCGCCGGGGCCAGGAACGACCCAGTCCAGGCTCCGGTCGCGGCCACCACCGCATCGGCCTCGATCAGCTCGCCGCCGTCCCGCGCCCCGCCGACCCGCACCCCGCCGTCCCGCGCCCCGTCGACCCGTACCCCGTCGACCCGCACTCCGGTGATCCGCCCCGAGCCAGCGCCCAGAACCAGCTCTGCCTCCCCCGGCCGCACTACCGCGCCCAGTCTCACCGCCGCGTGCGTCAGCGCCGCCGCGATCCGCCGCCCGTCCACCCGGGCCGCGCCCGCGATGTGCACCGCGGCGGGCACCGGCCCCAGCGGCGGGAACAGCTCACGGGCCTCATCACCAGTGAGCAAGCGCACCGCGCCCATCTCCGGCGTGGAAGCGCGCCGCTCCTCGAGCCGCCGCAACGCCGCCTCGGCCAGCTCCTGCGAGCCGGGCAGCAGCAGCGCCCCGACCTGCCGGTAGGACACGTCCGGCTCGCCCCGCTCGGCCAGCTCCGCCACCAGCGCCCGGTACTCGCGGGCCGCCGCGCAGGCCAGGGCATACCGGGCCGGGTCGGCGGCCGCCTCGGACCACGGGCAGATGATGCCCGCGCCCGCCGCGGTGGCCTGCCCGTCCCGGCCCGCGTCGATCAGCGTGACCTGCGCGCCGAGACTACTGGCTGTATACGCACAGGCCGCGCCGACGATCCCGCCGCCCACCACGATGAGCCGCAACTGTTTCCTCCCGCAATGCCTCTGAACAGGCAGAACCTCGCGATCACCGGCACTTGAACCGTCGTCCAGCCGGTGCTGTACTCGAACCCCGGAACTACGGGGGGTAACTATGCGTGCCGTTGTCGACCTAGCCGTGTGCCAGGGATATGCCCAGTGTGCCTTCCTGGCACCCGACGTGTTCCGCCTCAGCGGGCCCGAAGGGCTGATGTATGACCCCAACCCGTCCGGCGAGGCCCGCGAGCGGGTGAACCGCGCGGCCGCCGCCTGCCCGGTCAAGGCGATCACCGTCGAGCCCGCCGACGCCAGCGGTGACTGAAGCGGCGGCCAAAGCGGCGGCTAGCCAGCCCGACCGCATCGTCATCGTCGGCGCCTCGCTGGCCGGCCTGGAAGGCGCGCGGGCCCTGCGCGAGGAGGGGTTCACCGGCGCCCTGACCATCGTGGGCGACGAGCAGGAGCCGCCCTACGACCGGCCGCCGCTGTCCAAGCAGGTGCTCGCCGGCTGGGTCCCGGCCGATCACACGTTCCTGCCCCGGATCGAGCAGCACGGCCAGCAGGACCAGCTCACCTGGCGGCTCGGCACGCCTGCCACCCAGCTTGACCGCGCCGCCCGCGAGGTCGTGCTGGCCGACGGTACCCGCATCCCCTACGACCAGGTGCTCATCGCCACCGGGGTGCGCAACGTGCCCTGGCCCGACCACGAGCAGGCCCGGCTCGAGGGGGTCTGCGGCGTGCGGACCCAGGCCGACGCCGCCTGCCTGGCCGGCCTGCTGGCCGCCGGGCCGCGCCGGGTCGTGGTCATCGGCGCCGGCTTCACCGGCTCGGAGGTCGCCTCCGGCTGCCGCCACCGGGACATCCCGGTCACCGTGATCGAGCGCGGCGAGGCGCCGCTGGCCGGGGCGCTCGGCGGCGTGGTCGGCGATGTCGCGGCCGGCCTGCACCAGCGCAGCGGGGTCGACCTGCGCACCGGGACCACCGTCGAGGCCCTGGAGGGATCCGGCGGCAAGCTCCGCGCGGTGACGCTGGCCGGCGGCGAGACGATCGACGCCGACGTGGCCGTACTGGCCCTGGGCGCGATCCGCAACGTCGAGTGGCTGGCCGACTCCGGCCTGGCGGTCAGCCCGCTGGGCGTGGCCACCGACGCCGGCTGCCGGGCCATCGCGGTGAACGGCCTGGTCACCGACGACATCTTCGTGGCCGGCGACGTGTCCCGGTTCACCCACCCGCTGTTCGGCTACGAGTTCCTGGCCCTGGAGCACTGGGAGAACGCCGTGGTCGGCGCCCGGGTGGCCGCGCACAACATGATCTGCCCTCAGGAGGACCGGCGGCCGCACGCGTGCGTGCCCACCTTCTGGTCGACCCAGTTCGACGTGAACATCAAGTCCGTCGGCGTGCCCCCGCTGGGCAGCGAGATCATCATCACCCAGGGCTCGCCCCGGGACGGCTCGTTCGCCGCCGCCTACGGCAACGAGCAGGGCCGGATCGTGGCCGCGGTGACCTTCAACCACGGCCGCTACCTGGACCACTACCGCCAGCTCATCGAGCAGGCCGCCCCGCTCCCCGAGCCGTTCACCGCCGATCTGCCCGCCAAGCCCCAGCCGGCCCGGTTCCCGCATCCGGCCGCCCCGGCCTACCCGTACCACGGCCCCACCGTGATCGTGACCGGCCACTCCCCCGTCGAGATGGACGCGATCCGCGTGACCGGAAGGAGCGCCCAGTGACCGACCTCATGCGCCAGGTGGCCGACCCGGCCCGCCGGCCCGACCCGTACCCGGTCTACGCCGAGCTGCGCCGGGAGCGGGTCAACCACGTGGCCGACGGCAGCTACGCGCTGGGCCGGTACCGCGACGTGGTCAGCCTGCTGCACGACCCGCGGGTCAGCTCCGATGCCCACAACGCGGCCGATCAGAGCGCGCAGAACGTGCACGACAACGCGCCGTTCATCCAGCGCGACCCGCCCGAGCACGACCGGCTGCGGGCCATCGCCATGCGCTACTTCGGGCCGCCGTCCAGCCCGGAGATGGTCACCGGCCAGGAGCCCGGGATCCAGAAGTTCGTGAACGGCCTGGCCACCGACCTGCCCGGGAACGGCACCGCCGACCTGGTCGACCAGTTCGCCTACCCGCTGCCGGTGTCGGTCATCTGCGGCCTGCTCGGCGTGCCGCCGCAGGACGAGCCCCAGTTCCGGGTCTGGACCGAGGGCATCGTCAAGGGCCTGGACGCCCAGGAGCAGGAGGGCGCCGACGAGCTCATCGCGCTGCGCGACAAGTGCCAGGCCGAGATGTTCGTGTACGTCAACGGGCTGGTCGGCAAGCACCGCGAGCACCCGGACGGCTCCATGCTGTCGCACCTGGCCAACGACCCCGACGCGATGACCGACGCCGAGCTGGGCACGACCAGCGTGCTGCTGCTGATCGCCGGGCACGAGACCACGGTCAACCTGACCGCCAACGGCATCCTGACCCTGCTGCGCCACCCCGCCATGCTGGAGCGGCTGCGCGCCGAGCCCCAGTGGGCCATGGCGGTGGTCGAGGAACTGCTCCGCTACGAGCCCCCGGTGCAGTACCTGCCCAACCGGTTCGCCCTGGAGGACATCCAGGTCGGCAGCGTGACCATCCCCCGGGGCGCGCGGCTCATCCTGCTGCTGGCCGCGGCCGGCCGCGATCCCGAGCGGTTCGATCACCCGGACCGGTTCGACCCCGACCGCGCCGACAACGAGCACCTGGGCTTCGGCAGCGGGATCCACTACTGCTTCGGCGCGCCGCTGGCCCGGCTGGAGGCCGCCCTGTCGCTGACCACGCTGGCCCGCCGGCTGGTCAGTCCGCGGCTGGCCAGCGACCCGCCGCCCTACCGGCCCAGCCCGGTGCTGCGCGGCCCGGTGCATCTGCCCGTGACCTACGACAACCGACGCGATTAACAAAGGAAGGCAGGCTGACTCATGCATGTCCAGTTAAGGAGGGCCGCCGGCTGGGCCGGCTGCACCTTTGCCGCGCTAGGCCTCGTCGCAGCAGCCGGCCCGGCCCTCGCCGCCCCGGCCGCACCCGCCGGTGCCCCCGCCGCGGCCCCGGCCCCGGCGCCGGCCGTAGCCGCCACCGCCACCGCCCCGCCCGGCCTCGTGGTCTCCAACCTGAACAACTCCGGGCCCGGCTCGCTGCGCGCCGCGATCACCACGGCCAACGCCACGCCCGGCGCCGACACCATCGACTTCACCACGCACGGGGTCATCACCCTGGCCAGCGCGCTGCCGTCGATCACCCGCCCGGTCGTGATCGACGGGACCTCGGCGCCCACCTACACCAGCGGCGGGGCGCCCGTGGTCGAGGTCAACTGCAACGACCAGCGCGGCCTGGTCTTCGCCAGCGGTGCCCAGGGCTCGCAGCTGCTGGCCCTGTCGGTAGTCGACGCCCGCGACGCCGGCGTCACCCTGAACGCGAGCTCGATCACGCTGAACCTCGACTACCTGGGCCTGACCACGGCCGGCGCCGCCGACGGCAACCACGGCCCCGGCCTGCTGGTCAGCTCCTCGCACAACCTGATCGGGCTGAACACCTCCGGTGACTCGGGCGTGACGGCCAACGTGATCAGCGGCAACCTCGACAACGGCGTGGAGCTGTCCAACGCCTCGCGCAACACCATCGTGGCCAACCGCATCGGCACCAGCCCGGACGGCAGCACGGCCATCGCCAACCGCGGCGATGGCCTGATCCTCACCAACGGCTCCAGCCACAACGAGATCGGCGGCACCGAGTTCACCGACGGTCCCGACGGTCCCGCCAACGACCCGACCGGCGACAAGGGCACCGTCACGCCGGTGTTCGTGGTCCCGCCGCTGGGCAACCAGGTCTCCGGGAACACCGAGAACGGCGTGTACGTCGAAGACGGCTCCGAGAGCAACATGCTCAACGGCAACTTCGTCGGCACCACCGCCAACGGCAACGCGGCCCTGGGCAACGGCGATAACGGGGTCTGGATCACCCGCTCCGACGACAACTCGCTCACCGGCTGCAAGTTCGTCAACAACCCGTTCGTCTACTACAACGTGCTCAGCGGTAACGGCCTTAACGGGCTGCGGGTCACCGACTCCGCCGACACCACCGTGCAGGGCAACTTCTTCGGGACCGGCGCCGACAACAGTACCGTGGTCGGCAACAAGCGTGACGGCATCCTGATCGACGGCAACTCCTCCAGCACCCAGGTCGGCGGGGTCATCCCGCTCGGCAACGTGTCCGCGGGCAACGGCTGGAACGGCATCGAGGTGAAGGGCACGGCCAGCGGGTTCACCACCTTCAACACCTTCGGTGGCCTCTTCGCCTTCGGGGGCGCCGCCCCCAACGGCCGCGACGGCCTGCTCATCACCGCCACCGGCGGCGACCAGACGGTCCGCACCAACGTGATGTCGGGCAACACCGGCAACGGCATCGAGCTGGCGGGCAACGCCAGCGGCGTCACCGTCGACCCGGACATCGCGGGCCTGAACACCAGCGGGAGCGCCACGCTGCCCAACGGCGCCAACGGGCTGCTGATCGACGGGACGGCGCACCGCAACGTGATCGGCGGCTCGCTGCGCTCGGTGATCCCGCAGAACACCTTCTCCGGCAACGTCGGCTACGGGATCGTGATCACCGGACGGGCCTCCCAGAACAAGGTGTTCCTCAGCGACATCGGGACCAGCCTCCTGGGCACCACGGCCATGGGCAACAAGAAGGGCGGCGTGCTGCTCAGCGGCCAGGCCACCCGGAACCTGATCGGCGCCCTGACCAAGCCACCGGCCAACCTGATCAGCGGTAACACCGGCATCGGCGTGACGCTGACCAGGGGCACCAGCCGCAATCAGGTGATCGCCAACTTCATCGGCCTGAACCGGTTCGGCCGGCGCCTGCCGAACACCGGCGCGCCGATCGTGAATCTCGGCGCGGGCAACATCATCCGGGCCAACATCACCAGCTAGCCCGGCGCGGGACGCCTGGGCCGCGGGAACTCAGCCCGGTCCCGCGGCCTGGTTTCGGCTAGATGCTGGGCCGCCGCGGGAACTCAGCCCGGTCCCGCGGCGGCCCAGCCCGGCAGCAGTCCGGTCCGGGTGGCATACGTGCCGACCGCGGTGCACGTGGTCGTGCAGCTCATCGCGTTCAGGGTCTGGTACGGCGGAGGATCGTCACCGGCGCTGGCGTTGCCCGGCAGCCTGATCGCCACCGGATCCCGCCACGTCCCGTCGGCATAACTGACGACGTAGGCCGGGAAGATGGCCCGGGTGTTGCTGAAGTACGTGCCGCCGGCCAGGCACGCGGTCTTCGTGCAGCTCACCGCCGTGAGGTCGGGGTCGAAGCTGGTGACCGGGCGGCCGTCGGGCGGCACCGCCGAGGCCACCGCGACGGCGTGCCAGCGGCCGTGCTCGAGAACCGTGGACCCGGCTCCGCCCACGGCGACGCAGTCTCCCGCCGCGCGGCAGCCCACCGACACCAGGCTGGCCTGCCGGCCGCCGGACGGGACCGCGGGCTTGCTCCACCGGCCGCCGGCCAGCACCGTGACCACGCCGGCGTGGTACTGGCTGGCGGGCCCGAAGGTGTCGGTCCCGACCGCCGCGCACCAGCCAGGAGCGGGACAGGACACCGAGGTCAGTCGGGCCAGGTTGGGGCCGGGGCGCAGGTGCAGCGGGAGCCTGGTGACGCGCCCCCAGTGCCCGGCCGACTCGGTCACCGCGATCGGGACGTAGCTGACGGGCGCCTTGGTGATGTACCACCCGACCGCCTCGCACGAGCGCGGCGCCCAGCAGCTGATCCCGTCAATCTCGCTGATCGCCGGGGTCTGCTGGGCATCGGACGGCAGCTGGACCAGGTGCGGCCGGTTCCACAGCCCGCCGGACTCGGTGACCACGAACGCGTACTCACGACTCCCGGTCCCCGGGATCTGGCCCGCGGCCGCGCACCAGCCCGGCGCCGGGCAGGAGATGGCGTTGAGCTGAGCTCCGGCGTCGGGATCGAGCTTGGTCGTCGGGAGCCACAGACGCTGGGAGAGTCCCCAGGTGCCGTGGCTCTGCGTCCCGGTCATCGGCCGGGACTCGCCGAACGGGCCGGTCCGCCGCAGGTACCAGCCGCCCGCCACGCAGTTGCCCGGGCTCAGGCAGGACAGGCCGTAAAAGGCACCCGGCTTGAGGCTGCGCGCCAGGCTGTCCAGGCTGACCGCCACCGGGTACACCTCGGTCGCCCGCCAGCTGGCCGCGGGCCCGGCCGTCCGCGGGGCCGCCCCGGCCGCCCCGGCGGCCGGAAGGACGGCCGTTAGTGCGGCCGCTAATGCGGCCAGCGCCAGGAAGGCCGCCCCGGCGTTACGTCGCGTGCTCAGGCCCATTCGCATCCGGCTTGCCTTCCCCGCGGCCCCAGAGCGGTCAGTGGACATGAGCCTACGAGGCCGCCCAGAGCGGCGGCGGTCCATACGAGACCGCGGGCGCCCGGCTAGCGGTAGTAGTCGTCCCAGCCCTGGACCGGCGGCCGCCGCTGAACGGGACGGGCGGGCGGCTGCGGATCGGGCTGGGCGGGCGCCGCCACCTCGGGGCGCTGTACGTCGGCCCTGGTGATGGCGAGGAAGGCGACCAGGATCAGGATGGCGAACGTGAACGCGCCGGCCACCGGCCCGTCGCCCAGCGCCAGGCCGCCGACAATCTTGGGCTTGCTGAGCCAGTCGGCCACCGAGGCGCCCAGCGGCCGGGTGATGACGTAGGCGAACCAGAAGCTGAAGATCGGGCTCCAGTGCAGGAACCTGAACCCGATGCAGGGGATCAGGATGATCCCGGCGAACAGCCAGATCGAGCCGAAGTAGCCGAGGTGGAACGTGGTCGCGGTGAGGTCGCCGACGGCCGTGCCCATGGCGAACGTGGCCACCACGGCGGCCCAGTAGAACAGCTCCCGGCGGGTGGTGTCGATGGTGTGGATCGACAGCGTGCGCTCGGTCCGCTGCCAGGAGAAGAACACCGCGCCCAGGATGACCGCGTACAGGATCGACGACGCGATGTAGGGCACGTGCAGCGCGACGTGCAGCACGTCCGCGGCCATGGTGCCGAACACGCCGACCCCGCATACCGCCAGCCAGTAGGTCCACGGGTTGTAGCGCCGCATCCGCAGCTGCAGGCCCAGCGCGATGACGAACCCGGTGAACCCGATGAGCACCGCCACCTCCGGCGGCAGCGTCTTGACCGACCAGTCCGAGGTCGCCTCGCCCATGGCCGTCGACAGCCCCTTGATCACCCAGAAGTAGGCGGTGATCTGCGGGACTCGCAGCGCGGTCGGCGTGAGCAGCGGGCTGCGGGCCTGGGTCGGTGTCGGCGTCGGCGCCGGGCGGCCCCCGGCCTCAGCCGGGCGGCCCCCCGTGCTGGCGTGACGGCCGCGGGGCCGGGATGAGAGTTGGTCCACGTCAGCTCCAGCGGGCAAGGCATGCGTCGTTACGGACAGTGAGAGGGACGCACCGAGGGTACGCGCGCAGGCCGACTGGACCAGCCGGCTCCTACAGCACTGTAGTGGATCCGCCGATCACTCGGCCCAGTCACTGTGCCCAGTCACTCCGCCCAGGCGATCCCGGCCACGTCCACCGCCGCGCGCAGGCCGCGGGTGGCGCCGGGCGGCACCGGCGGCAGGATCAGGCAGTGGCAGCCGACGCAGATCGAGCCCGAGTCGGCCAGCCGGTTGTTGCCGACCATCAGCGTCCGCTCGGGCAGCACGCCCAGCCGCTCGCAGGCGATCTCGAACGGCGCCGGGTCCGGCTTGGCGATGCCCAGGTCGCAGGACAGCACGAACGTCTTGACGAAGGCGTCGAGGCCGGTGGCCGCGTAGCCCTGGTCGATGCTCCAGCCGGTGTTGCTGACGATGCCGATCGGCATGCCGGCGCCGGCGAACGACTTCAGGGTGGCCGGGGTGTCCGGGTAGGGCACCATCGTCTTCGGGTTGGTCTTCCACTCGTCGTACATCAGGTCGGCCAGCCCCGGCGCGATCTCCTCGAACGGCGAGTAGCCGGTCACGTAGGCGTCGCGGTGGTCGGCGCGGGACAGGTTGCGCTGCTGCCGCTTCTCCGTCATCAGGGTCCGGCTGTGCTCCTTGGACCGGCGCCAGTACCGGGCCGCGTCCTCCTCGGAGATGGCCACGCCCAGCCGGGCGGCCAGCGCCGCGGACCGCCGCCACCGGCGAGGTCCGGTGGGTCAGCGTGCCGCCGTTGTCGAACAGCACCGCGTCGAACGCTCGTGGCGGTCTGATGACACAGTCTCGCGGTAGCACCGGGGCTCCTTTATCCATCGCGTGATCCATCGCCTTATCCATAGCTGCGGGCACCGATGTGCAGGTGGTTGAGGACGATGGCGGCGCCGACCAGGACGACCAGCACGACGTAGCCCGCAGACGTCGACCGCGGTGCAGCCGGTGCACCCGCAGCGAGCCGCGGCGGCTGGCTGACCCCGAAGCCGCGCGCGTCGGCGACCATGGCCATCGTGGTCGTGCCGCGCAGCTGCCGACCAGCAGCGGCACCGTGACCAGGACCACGCAGCGGCCGATCCGGCGACGTAGTCCGGCCAGCGGGTCGACCTGGTACCAGCGCGGCCGGGACAGGTCGTAGCCGCGCAGCTCGACCGCCCGCATGACCAGCGTGGTCCGGGAGATCATCTCGGGCAGGAAGCGCAGCGCGGCGGTGAGCGCGAAGCCGACCTGCGGCGGCGCCCGGAACCGCTCGAAGGCCCAGGTGAAGTCGCCGACGTCGGTGCTGACCAGGATGAGCATGGACGTCGACACCGTGACCAGCACCCGGGCCGTCTGCTCCAGCCCGAACACCATGCCGTAGGTGGTGATCCCGGGCGAGCCCAGCCAGCTGATCGTCCACGGGAACTGGTACAGGAAATGGATCGGCCGGTTCGGCAGGTAGTACAGGCCCTGGGACCAGAACCCGGCCAGCGCCGGGCCCGATGACCATCACCATCAGCACCCGGATCTTCTGCCGGGACGGGCCGCAGCCAGAACCAGGGCACGATGCTCAGCCCGAACACGATGAGCATGAAGTTCCAGTTCAAGATGATGCTGAGCACGCCCATCGCGATCGGGTAGAGCACCTTCAGCCGCGGGTCGAGCTTGTGCAGCGGGGTGTCCCTGGCCTCGTAGGTGACCAGCTCGCGCAGCCCGCCGAGCCCGACCAGCTTGATGAACGCGACCGGCAGGATCATCGGCACCGCGAACACGATCAGGTAGGCGATGACCGTCCGGGCCAGCAGCGACGACATCATGGCTGGCCTGCCGGTCCACGGCCCGCACGTGGCCGCGGTGAGTCGCGATGGGCCAGCGGCGGCCACGGTCCTCCGACCGGGTCCAGCAGCACGTCGGCGCCCGGCGCCGAGCAGTTCCACCTGGAGCCGGGCCAGCGGCGGGGCCAGCACGCCCCAGCGTTCCAGCTCAGCGGTGCGGGCGAACACCTCGCGCCGTCGGCCCGTCCAGCCGCACCCGGCCCTCGCCCGAGCAGCACGACCCGCGCGGCCCGGCTGGCCAGGCCGCGGATGTCGTGGGTGACGGTCAGCACGGTCAGCCCGGTGCGCTCGCGCACCCGGCGTCGAGCAGCCGCAGGAACGCCCGCATCTGCTCGGCGTCCTGCCCGGTGGTCGGCTCGTCCAGGACCAGGACGCCCGGCGCCCCGACCAGCAGCGCGGCCAGCGCCAGCCGCTGCCGGCCGCCCTGGCTCAGTTCCCAGGGGCTGTCCTGCTCGCAGGCCGCGGAAGCCGAAGAACTCGATCGCGCTCCGGCCACGTCCAGCACCGGCTCGGGCGGCAGGGCCCGGAACCGGTGCCGAACTCCAGCTCGCCGACACCGTCTCCTCGAACAGCATCTCGTCGGCGGCCTGGAGCAGCAGCGCCACGTGCGCGGCCTGCTCGAAGACCTTGCCCGGGCCGGACCGGCTTGCCGCGGAAGCTGACCTGGTCCGCTGGTCGGCGTGCCGCAGGCCGACGGTCAGGCCGGTCAGCGTGCTCTTGCCCGACCCGTTGGCCCCGATCATGCGCGACCCACTCGCCCTGCCGATGGCCAGCGATCACGTCATCGACGGCCCGGCTGGCCCCGAAGTCCACCGCTGACGTCATCCCAGTGACAGTACCGGCGGGCCCGCGCGGCTGCAGCCGTCGGGCGGACGCTGGCGGCCCGCGCCGGCCAGCGCCGGCCGGCCCGCTCGAGCGCGCGACGCCAGCCAGCGTCCCGCGGGCCGCGCTCGACCGCCTCGTCCACCGACAGCGGCGCGCCGCCAGGGAAGGCGTCCGGCACCGCGTGGGCCAGCCGGACCAGGTCCGGGATGCCCACGCCGGTGGCCAGCCAGCGGGCCGCGTCGGCCCAGGCCTGGCGCGGCGGCGGTCGAGCACGGACCCGGCCGTCGTCCATGAGCACCACGCGGTCGGCCCAGGCGCCACCTCGTCGACCCGGTGCTCGATGATCACGATGCCGGTGCCGCCGCTCTCGCGGCCAGCCGCCGCAGCGTGGCCAGCACCTCCTGCGCCCCGACCGGGTCCAGGTCGGACAGCGGCTCGTCCAGGACCAGCACCCGGGGCTGCATGGCCAGCGTGGCCGCGATGGCGGTGCGCTGCTTCTGCCCGCCCGACAGCGTGACCGTGGCCGCGTGCCTCAGCCCGGCCAGCCCGGTCACGTCCAGGCACCAGCTCCACCCGGGCGGCGATCTCGGGCTGGCGCAGGGCCAGGTTCTCCGGCCCGAACGCCACCTCGGACTGCACCGTCTGGTTGATCAGCTGGAGGTTCGGGTTCTGGAACACCATGCCGACGAGCTGGGACGCCTCGTGCGGCGGCAGCCCGCTCAGCGGCCGGCCGCCGAACATCACCCGGCCGCGCAGCTCGCCGTGCACCCGGGACGGGATCAGCCCGCACAGCGCCAGCGCCAGCGTGGACTTGCCGCAGCCCGATGCCCCGGTGACCAGCACCACCTCGCCCGGCGCCACGCTGAAGTCGACGTGCCGCAGCGCGGCCCGGACCGCGCCGTGGTAGGCGAACGAGACGTCCAGCGGCGCCGCAGCTCAGCGGCCTCGCTGATCGATCCCGCGTCCTTCCGCAGCACCATCGTCCACAGCAGCGCGGTCACGACGGCCAGGAAGGCGACGGCGACCAGCACCGTGGCCCCGTCGTTGAGCAGGATGTGCGGGTTGCCGAACAGCGGGTCCTGGTCGTCCTGGACCAGTTGTAGTTGGTCAGCCAGTCGGCCAGGCCCAGGATGAGCAGCAGGCCGGTGATGATCGTGCTGATGATGGCCAGGCGCTTCATCACGCCTCCCCGGCGGCGTGCTCAGCGGCCGGGTCGGCGGCCGGCCGGGCGGCGGTTCAGCGAACGGGTCGGCCGCCGGGCCGGCCGTCTGCGCCGGCCGGCGCCCAGCGAGGGCACCACCGAGCGGGCCACCCGCAGCGCCAGCGTCGCGCTGATCGCCGCCTCCACGCCGTTGCCGAGCGCGTTCGACCAGGTGTCGACCCACATCTGGTAGAGCGTGTAGTAGATCGAGTTGAGGTACGGGTCGAACGTCCAGTCGCCCAGGAACGCGTTCGGGCCCGCCGCGCAGCGCCCCGATCATCAGCCCGTCGATGACCATCGACCAGGCGGTCGCGCCCGGCCCGTAGACCCGGCCCCGCCGGGCCACGATGTACAGGTCGCAGAAGATGCCCTGGGTCAGCCCGTCGGTCCAGTCCAGCGCGCCGTGCCCGCTGCCGAACAGCAGCTGGGCGAGCAGGAAGTTCACGAACACCATCGCGGTGACGCAGCCCGGCTTGCGGATCAGCGCCACGCCGACCATGAGCAGGAACATGTACGGCAGGTCGTGCAGCTGGAGCAGGTCCGCGCCCGGGATCACGTCCAGCAGCGGCTTGAGGAACTGGTCGCCGATGATGTTGTCGTAGACCTCGAGCAGGACGCCCAGCGCGGCGACGATCAAGATGTCCTGCGTGGTCCAGCGGGCCCAGCGCTTCGAGCGCAGCGCGGCCCGCAGGACGATCCCGAGGCCGATGATGCAGAACGACCCAGACGCCCCAGTACCAGAACGCGTTCCAGGCGGCCGACAGGCGGATCGTGTGGTTTGACGCGAGGATGACGGTGCCCATTTCCGTGCCTCCAGCGGCAGTAAGTCATTAGCGCGCGGACGACATGGGCACCATGGCCGCAGGTCTCATTCAAGTGCGGCCCAACCCGGGCGGCAACACCACCCCGGCCATCTTCACGAGAAGTTCACCGCTGGCCAGGGGCCAGTTAGCCCGGGATGGCCTGGGGGAACCGGAATACCCGGTCCGGGTCGTAGCGGCGCTTGACCTCGATGAGGCGCGGCAGGTTCTGGCCGTAGTAGGCGAGCGGCCAGTGCGCCAGCGCCGGGTCGATGAAGTTCTGGTAGGCCTGGCCGCGCGGGGCCAGCGCGTGGTACATCCCGTCCAGCCAGTCCAGCCCGGCCGCCACCACGCGCGGGCTGTCGCGCGCGGTCCAGCTGGTCTCGTTGTCCATCAGGAACGCCTGGCCGCGGTGCACGAACGCGGTGGCCGCCGGGTCGACCCGGCTGATCGCGCCGCCCCAGGCGAACAGGGTCACGCCGGCGCCGCCCGGGTTGGAGCTGCCCGGCCAGCGCTCCAGCCAGCGCACCGCGGTGTCCGCGTCGAGGCCGTCGAGATACCGGGACCGGGAGGCGAACTGCCCCGACGGCACGCTGTGGGCCAGCGCCTTCTGGGCCTCCAGCCAGCTCAGCTCCCGGATCACCCGGCGCGACGGCCAGGCGGCGGCGAACACCGGCGCCAGGATCTCCTCCAGCCGCTCGGCGGGCCCGAAGAACTGCCCCAGCGCGTCCACGCTGCGGTGCGGGGACCCGCCGGCGGCCGGCCCTCCGCCGGCCACGCCGAGCCCGATCCGGCACGACAGCGTGCCCGGAGCGGTGGTCATCAGGTCGGCCAGCACCGTCATCGCGGTGGCCGCGTCCCGCCAGGGCCACGCCAGTTCGTAGACCGCGACCCGGCCGACCGGGGTGGCGCGCACGGTCCAGCCGGTGTTGATGCCGAAGTTGCCGCCGCCTCCGCCCTGGCAGGCCCAGAACAGGTCGGGCTGCTCCAGCGGGCTGACCCGCAGCGCCTCCCCCGCCGCCGTCACCACCTCGGTCTCCAGCAGCTGGTCGCAGGTCAGCCCTAAGTGCCGGCTGCTGAACCCGAAGCCGCCGCCGAGCAGCAGCCCGCTCACGCCCACGGTCGGGCACCGGCCGCTGGGCACGGCCAGGCCGGTGCCGGCCAGGCCCTCGTGCAGGTCCCGGTTGCGGGTGCCCGCGCCCAGCGTGACGGTGAGCGCCCGCTGGTCGACCCGGATCGACCGCATCGGGGCCAGCGAGATGACCAGGCCCCGGCTGGCGCAGTACCCGGCGTAGCTGTGCCCGCCGGACCGGGCCGCGAACGGCACGTCATAGCGGCGGGCCCAGGCCAGCGCGGCCTGGACGTCGGCGGTATCCGCGCACAGCGCCACGCCGCCGGGGCGGATGGCGGCGTACCGCTTGTTGTAGGGCACGCTGGCGGCGGCGTAGCCCGGGTCGCCGGGCCGCAGCAGCCGGCCGTGCAGCCGCCGGGCCAGCGCCTCCCAGTCCGGGCCGCGCCCGCGATGCAGGCGCGGGTGCGGGTGCGGGTGCGGCTGCGGCCGCAGTGGTGACTCCGGCCGCCCCGGCGGCGGCCAGCGCGGTCCCCGCGAGCACGTCGCGACGGCTGATGTCGGTCATGGCTGATCCCCCCGTGAATCCCGCCCGTGGTCTCCCCCGCGCCCGACGATATGCCTGGTCAGGGCCCCGCGCCGAGCACGACACGGCGGCGGCGAAAACGCGCTGACGTCTCCCCGGGCGAGCCCGTACGCTGGCGACGGCCAGCGGGGAGGGCGGACCCCGCTCCCTGGCACCCGCCCGCCCAGCGACATGGTTGTAACGACCACGTCGCTACAACGACGTCGCAGCAACAACCACGTCGCTGGCCGCCTGCTCCTCCGGCCGCTGGCTGGGGCCCGGGTTGCTGTCGGTTCGCGCGTGACTCAGGAGAAGGTGCGCCGATGTCGCTGTTCTACGTCACCGGACTGTCGGGGGCCGGCAAGTCCGCCGTGCTCGACGAGCTGGTCGGCCCGCGGCCACGAGGCCCGCGGCGTGGACGAGGACGGGTACGCCGACTGGATCGACCGGGTCACCGGCGCCGTCGACGGACTACGCCGAGGATGAGCCGGGCTTCGACTTCCACGCCTGGTACCGGTCGCACGACTGGGTGCTCAGCGCCGAGCGGATCGCGGCCCTGGCCGCGGAGGCGCAGGCGCTGGGACGGCCGGTGTTCCTGTGCGGCGTGGCCGACGGGGACCGCGCCGTGTGGCACCTGTTCGACAAGGTCGTGGCGCTGGTCATCGACGTGCCGACCATGCGGCGGCGGATCGCGGGACGGTCGAACGTGTTCGGCCAGTCGCCCGAGGAGATGGCCGCCCTGGTCGGCTGGCACGCGGGCTACGAGGAGGGCTACCGGCGGTTCGGCGCGGTCATCATCGACGCGACCCAGCCGCTAGACCGGGTCGTGGACGAGGTCCTGGCCGTCAGCCAGCGGCGGCACCAGGGCCAGGCTGGCTCGCAGCCCGAGGTGGTCTGAGACGTAGCCAGGGCCGCCGGGCAGCGGCTGCTGGCCGGCGAACACCACCGTGGCGGCGGTCGCGCTGACCCCGTCGGCGGTCAGGATGAAGTCGATGCAGTGCGGCGTCGCGCCGGGTGGCAGGTACTCGGCGCGGAACGTGGCCGGGCAGCTCCCCCCGAACGCGTCGGCCAGCCCGGCGCCCGTCACGAACCCGCCGAACAGGGAACTGTCGCGGGCGACGTTGAAGTCCCCGCACACCACCGCCGGCGCGGCGGCACCGCGCACGATCCGCGCGAGCACCGCCAGCTGGGCCTGGTGCAGCGGGCGCGAATCGGCTCCCCGGCGACCAGTCGCCGTCCCGGTTGGCGGCCAGGTGGGTGTTGATCACGCACAGCCCGGGGCGCGTCAGCCGGGTCACCAGGGCACCTTTGCGGCTGGCCCCCAGCCGCGCGGCCCGTGAGATGCCCGGCGCGCCGGGCGGGATGCCGAAGCCGCGGTAGGCGGTGCCGGACACGGGCCGCCGCGAGAACGTCACCAGCCCGCCCGCCGGGCCGGCCGGCGACGGCCGGAAGCTCACGTGCCGGAACGAGCGCATCCGCCGGGCCAGCAGCCGCAGATGCCACCAGGTGACCACCTCCTGAACGGAGGCGACATCAGCATCCCCGGCATCCAGCGCCCGGCCGATGGCCGCGTACCGCCCGGCCAGGCGCGACCCGACCGGCGCGATGCCCCGCGTGTTCAGCGACACTAAGGCCACGCGCGAGACCAGATCCTCGGCCATAAGCCCCGACCCTACCGGGCCGGGGACGAGCGAAGCGGCGGCCGCCTGGTGGCGGCCGCCGCTGCGGCTCAGTGCTCTCTGGTGAATCAGTGCTTCTGGTGGTGATCAGAGCCCGTCGTTGATCAGGCGCCCGGCCTGCTCGAACTTCTCGGGCTTGTTCTTCTTGAAGTAGAACGCCGCGCCCACGCCGCCCAGCACGACGACCAGGTCGATCGGGCCGAACCATTTCGCGTAGCCGTAGCCGCTGCCCAGGAAGGTGATGTTGTCGAACAGCAGGTAGACCACGAAGGCCTGGGAAACCAGGGCCAGGATCGGCGCCAGCCGGGTCTTCCACCAGTGCACGTCGTCCCGGTAGTGGCGCTGGAAGTAGATCAGGATGGCCAGCGACACCAGGGCCTGCACCGACAGGATGATGATCACGCCCATGACCGCCATCAGCCCGTACAGCTGCAGGTAGGCCTGGGAGCTGGGGTCGTTGGTCCCGGTGAACACGGCGAACAGGACGATGATCACCACCGCGACGACCGACTGCACGATCGAGGCGATGTGCGGGCTCTTGAACTTGTGGTGCGTCCGGCCCAGCGCGGCGGGCAGCAGCCCCTCCCGGCCGAGCGAGTACATGTACCGGGCCGTGGTGTTGTGGAACGCCATCCCGCAGGCGAACGACCCGGTGATGATCAGGAAGCTCATGATCGAGGCCACCCAGCCGCCGGCCAGCGCCCGGGCCGGGTCCAGGTAGAAGTTGGCCGCGTTGCCCTGCGCCGCCGCGATGGCCGCGTGCGGGCTGGAGTAGCCGAACAGCGGGGCCCACGAGGTGAGCGTGTAGAACACGCCCAGGCCGATGACCGAGATGTACAGCGCGCGGGGCACGATCCGCTTCGGGTCCCGTGATTCCTCGGCGTAGTTGGGCGCCATCTCGAACCCGACCCAGGACCAGAAGGCGAAGAACAGGCCGATGCCGACCGAGCCCGCCACCAGCTTGCCCGACGCGTGGAAGCTGGTGAACGCCTTGGCCGGGTCGAGCGCGCTCCACATCACGTGGCCCTTGCTGAACATGAAGACGTCGAAGATGGCCAGGATCGCGATCTCGCTGATCAGGCCGATGGCCAGCAGCGTGGACGACAGCCGGACGTCGAAGAAGGTGAGCAGCGAGATCAGCACGACCATGCCCAGCGCCAGCCAGGGCCAGCCGATGTTGATCCCGTACGCGGCGAACTTGAGGTTGGCGAAGTAGGCGAACCCGCCGGCCAGCGACGCCTCGAACACCGAGTACGCGACGACGGCGCCGTAGCCGGTGCCGATGCCGAGCTCCCGGCCCAGGCCGTGGCTGATGTAGGAGTAGAAGCCGCCCGCGGAGGTCTTCTTCCTGGCCATCGCGACGTACCCGACGGAGAACACGACCAGCACGATCGCGGCGAAGATGAACGCCGCGGGCGCGCCGACGCCCTGCCCGTATCCGACCATGATCGGCGTGTTGAACAGCATGGCCGAGATCGGGGCGGACCCGGTGACGGTGAGGAAGAGCACCCCGCCCAGGCCAACCGCGTGCTTACGGAGCTTCGGGACCTCGGCGCGCTGCGAGACGTCGAAGTCCTCCTCCATCCCCTGGATGCCCCCCACCCGGGGCAGTTCCGACTTTGCCATCCATGCCTCCCCGGCGGTTGGTCAACTACGAGTCAAACGGTTACGAGACGGTTTGTGATGCACGTCACAGCGCGGACAGTATCAGCAGGTATGGGCGGTGACAAGACTTTTGGTTAACGAAATATGGCGTTAACGTAAGCCTCTTGACACCGAAAGGTCTAAAGGGTACGTATTTGGTCAGACCAAAGTGAGCAGACGGTTACGGTCCGGGAGGTGACATGGCCGAGGAGCTGATCGCCTTCCCGTCCAAGGGCGAGATGCTCGAGGCGTCCCGGCAGTTCTGGAACCCGGGCAAGACCCAGTTCTGGGTGGACGCCGGGGTTCCGCTGGTCATCGACCGCCGCGAGGGTTACTTCATCTACGACGTCGAGGGCAAGCGCCTCATCGACGTGCACCTCAACGGCGGCACCTACAACCTCGGCCACCGCAACCCCGAGGTCATCGCCGCGGTCACCGCCGCGATGCAGCGGTTCGACATCGGCAACCACCACTTCCCCTCGCTGGCCCGGACCGCGCTGGCCGAGGCGCTGATCAGCACCGCGCCGGCCGGGCTGGCCAAGGTGGTGTTCGGCAGCGGCGGCGGCGAGGCCATCGACATCGCGCTGAAGACGGCCCGGCACGCGACCAAGAAGCGCAAGATCGTCTCGGTGGCCAAGGCCTACCACGGGCACACCGGGCTGGCCGTGGCCACCGGCGACGAGCGGTTCGCCGCGCTGTTCCTGGCCGACCGGCCGGACGAGTTCGTGCACGTGCCGTTCAATGACCTCGCGGCCATGGAGCAGGCGCTGCGCGGCCGGGACGCGGCGGCCGTGATCATGGAGACGATCCCCGCCACCTATGGTTTCCCGCTGCCCGCGCCGGGCTACCTGGAGGGCGTCAAGCGCCTGTGCGAGGCCCACGGCGCGCTGTACATCGCGGACGAGGTGCAGACCGGGCTGATGCGCACGGGCGAGCTGTGGGCCATTACCAAGCACGGCATCGCGCCGGACATCCTGGTCACCGGCAAGGGCATCTCGGGCGGCATGTACCCGGTCAGCGCCGTGCTGGTCAGCGAGGCCGCGGCGGGCTGGCTGAGCGAGGACGGCTTCGCGCACATGTCCACGTTCGGCGGGGCCGAGCTGGGCTGCGTGGCCGCGCTCAAGACGCTGGAGATCACCTGCCGGCCGGAGATCCGGTCGATGGTGGCCTACATCGCCGACCTGCTCGGCACCGGGCTGCGCCGGATCCAGCGGGCCTACCCGGACTGGTTCACCGGCATCCGGCAGAACGGCCTGGTCATGGGCCTGGAGTTCGACCACCCGCAGGGCGCCAAGTACGTGATGAAGCGGCTGTACGAAAACGGCGTCTGGGCCATCTTCTCCACCCTCGACCCGCGGGTGCTGCAGTTCAAGCCCGGCCTGCTGATGACGCCCGACCTGTGCGGCGAGCTGCTCGACCGGGTGACGGTGGCCATCGGCGCCGCCCGCGATGACGCGGTGTCGGGGCGGAGGCAGCCATGAGCGCCCGGGAGACGCAGCCGTGACTGAGGCGGCCACGGACGGAGGCCGGCCGATCAGCGTGGACCTGCTGACCGACCCGGCCGGGGTGCCGCGGGCGCAGGCCATGCTGCAGCGGGCCCAGTGGGCGGCGCAGGCGTTCGGCCGCTACGACAAGGCCAGCGTGGACCGCATCGTGCACGCCGCGGCCCGGGCCGGCGCGGCGCGGGCCCAGGAGTACGCCGAGTGGGCGGTACGCGAGACCGGGTTCGGCGTGGTGGAGCACAAGGTGCTCAAGAACGTGGCCAGCAGCACCGGGCTGGTCGAGGCCTACGCGGGCCACGACTACGTGACCCCGCGGATCGACCTGGCGGCCAAGATCGTGGAGATCCCGCGCCCGGCCGGCGTGGTGCTCGCGCTCACCCCGTCCACCAACCCGGTGGCGACCGTGTTCGTCAAGGCGCTCCTGGCCCTGATGACCCGCAGCGCCGTGGTGATCAGCCCGCACCCGCTGGCCCGTGAGTGCTCGGCGGACGCGGCCCGCGCGCTGGCCGCCGCCGCGGTCGCGGCGGGCGCCCCGGACGGCATCATCCAGGTGGTGGACGAGCCGTCGGTGCCGCTGATCAACGCCCTGATGGCCGACGAGCGGACCAGCGTCATCGTGGCCACCGGCGGGACGCCGGTGGTCCGCGCCGCGTACAGCTCGGGCAACCCGGCCATCGGCGTCGGCCCCGGCAACGTGCCGGTGCTGGTGGACGCGACCGCGGACCTGGCCAAGGCGGCCCGGCGCATCGCGGACAGCAAGAGCTTCGACAACTCGATCCTGTGCACCAACGAGTCGGTGCTGATCGTGACCGAGGCGGCGGCGGGCACCCTGCTGCGCCACCTCAAGCGGGAGGGCTGTCACCGGCTCGATGAAGCCGACCGGGACAAGATCCGCGACCTGGTGTTCCCCGGCGGCCAGTTCGACACGAGGTTCGTCGGCAAGGACGCGACCTGGATCGCCGCGCAGGCCGGCGTCCGGGTGCCGGGCACGACCCGCGTGCTGCTGGCCCCGTTCCGGCTGGTGGTCCCGGAGGAACCGCTGGCGCACGAG
Organism: uncultured Actinomycetota bacterium; assembly: GCA_963822485.1. Classification (GTDB taxonomy): domain Bacteria; phylum Actinomycetota; class Actinomycetes; order Streptosporangiales; family Streptosporangiaceae; genus DASUBV01. The sequence continues at coordinate 9,861 of CAWGHW010000035.1, read as the reverse complement.
AAGCTCTGCCCGGTGCTCGGCCTGGTCACCGTGCCCGGCGAGGAGCAGGGCATCGACGCCGCCCGGGCCGTGCTGCGGATCGGCGGCAAGGGCCACTCGGCCGCGATCCACTCGGCCAGCCCGGCGACGATCATGGCCTACGGGGCCGCGCTCGACGTGCTCCGGGTCGCGGTCAACGCGGGGAGCAGCCTGGGCAGCGCGGGGATCGAGACCGGGCTGGCGCCGTCCATGACGATCGGGACCGGGTTCTTCGGCCGGTCGTCGGTGGGAGAGAACCTGCAGCCCAAGCATCTGGTGCAGTGGACCAGGCTGGCCTACAACAGCGACCCGGCCGAGGCCTTCGGCGATTTCGCGGGGCTGGATCCCTGGCTGGCGCCAGCGGGCCCCGTGCCGCCCTATCCGGTGGCCTCGAATCTGAGCAATCAGCGGCCGGGCCCGGCGCCGGACGAGGTCCGTTATTCATCCGCCGTATCCCGGCCCGAGGTGGACGCGCTCAGAGCGGAGATCCGCCGGGTCATCATCGAGGAGCTGCAGGCCCTGCGACGGGACGGGCTGGGTGGTCTGGGTGGCTGAGCTGCGGTCGTTCATCTTCATCAACCGGCTCCAGCCGCAGACGATGTGCTACCTGGGCAGCTGGATCCGCGGCAGCCTGCCGCGCAGCGGGGACGCGGCGCAGGTCATCGAGATCGCGCCGGGGCTGGACATCGAGCCGCTCACCGACGTCGCGCTGAAGCACGCCGAGGTCCAGGCCGGGATCCTGGTCGTGGAACGGCACTTCGGCTACCTGGAGATCCACGGCCGCAACGACGAGGTCCGGGCGGCCAGCACGGCGGTGCTGGAGGAGTTCGGGGCCAGCGCGAGCGACGCCACCCGGCCCCAGGTGCTGGCGTCGAAGATCATCTCGATGCTGGATCCGCAGCACGCGTTCCTGATCAACCGGAACCGGCTCGGGTCGATGGCCCTGGCCGGGGAGTCGCTGTTCGTGCTCGAGATGCAGCCGGCCTCGTACGCGATCCTGGCCGCCAACGAGGCCGAGAAGGCGGCCCGGATCAAGGTGGTCGACTACCGCATGATCGGCGCCACCGGCCGGGTGTACCTGTCCGGCTCCGAGGCCGACGTCCGGCAGGCGGCCGACGCCGCGCATGAGGCACTCGGGAGCCCGGGATGAGCGACGGCCAGGATGCCGAGGTGCTGCGCGGGCTGGTCCGCGAGGTACTGGCCGAGCTGCTGCCAGCGCGCCCGCCGCCCGCCGCCCCGCCGCCCGCCGCCCCAGGCGCTCCCCCGCAGGAGGGGCCGGCCCTCACCCCGCGGGACGGGGTGCGCGACGTGGAGACCGTCAGCCTGCGCACCGACGCCGAGCTGGCCGGGTTCGTGACCCGGCTCCTGCACCTGTTCGAGAACCCCCGGCACCGCGATGACCTGAGGTCCGGGCGGCTGCGGTTTCAGCTGGCCCCGGCCGGGGCGGCCGGATCGGCCCGGCCGGCCGCACCGGATCGAGAAGGGCGCGGTCACCGAGGCCGCGGTCCGCGAGGCCGCGCAGGCCGGCGCCCGGCTGGTGCTGGGCCGCCGGGCCGTGCTGACCCCGCTGGCCAGGGACCGGGCCCGGGCCGCCGGGGTCGAGATCGAGAAGGAGCGCTGATGCTTACCGCGACCGTGACCGGCAGCGTCTGGGCCACCCGCCGGCTGGACGAGATCCCCAAGGGCGCCTTCCTCGAGGTGGAGGCGGACGGGACCGGGCAGCGCCTGGTCGCCTTCGACGTGCTGGGCAGCGGGGTCGGGGAACGCGTGCTGGTCGCGCAGGGCTCGGTCGCCGCGGCCTGGTTCCCCGGCAAGCCGCCGCCGGTGGACGCGCTGATCATCGGCTCGATCGACGAGCCGTCGGAGCAGGCATCTGAACAGACAGGAGAAGCACGTGGCAGATAACGCCATCGGGATGATCGAGACCAAGGGCTACGTGGCCGCGCTGGCCGCGGCCGACGCCATGGTCAAGGCCGCGAACGTGGTCATCGTCGGCCGCCAGGAGGTCGGCGACGGACTGGTGTCGGTGACCATCGTCGGGGACGTCGGCGCGGTCAAGGCGGCCACCGAGGCGGGCGCGGAGACCGCGAGCAGCGTCGGCGAGCTGATCTCGGTGCATGTCATCCCGCGCCCGCACACCGAGCTCGGCAGGCACTTCACCATCCGCGGCGAGTAAGGCGAGTGCCCCGTGCCGCCGACCGTGCCGCCGACCGTGCCGCCGACCGTGCCGCCGACCACGCCGCCCGGCCCCGAGCTGCGGGTTCACCTCCTGGTCCGGGACCTGAAGCGGCAGTTCGCGGCCTACCTGGGCACGCCGACCCGGGCCCGCGGTTACCCGCCCATGGAGGGCGAGCACGCGCTGATCGTGGAGGTCGCCCCGGCGCTGGCCATCGAGCGGGTCACGGACCTCGCGCTGCGCGCGGTGCCCGGCGTCGAGCCAGGGATCTTGTTTGTCGAGAGGCAATTCGGCGTGCTGGAGGTGCACGGCGCCAGCCTGGCCGACGTGGAGCGGGCCGGGCAGGCCATCCTCGCCGGGCTGGAGGCCAAGGCGGCGGACCAGCTCCGGCCGCGGGTGCTGTTCTGCGACGTGATCGAGGACATCACCGACCGGCAGGCGATCCTCATCAACCGCACCCGGGGCGGCTCGATGATCCTGCCCGGCGACGCGCTGCTGGTCTGCGAGGTCACCCCGGCGCTGTTCACCGCGCTCGCGGCCAACGAGGCGGAGCGCGCCGCGCCGGAGGTCACCCTGGTCGACGTGTCGATGATCGGCGCGGCCGGCCGGATCTACCTGAGCGGCCAGGTCAGCGCGGTCACCGCGGCCAGGGACGCGATCATCGCCGTGCTGGCCGGGGTGGAAGGCCGCGAGCACGCCGCCGAGGCGGCCCGGTGAGCGGGCCCGGTGAGCCGGCCGTGAGCACCCACGACCTGTCCGGCGGCGGGGATGTCCTGGACCGGGTGGCGCGGTTCGCGCAGCGGGCCGCCGTGGCCTACGGCTGCCCGCCGGCCAGCACCGTCCGGCTGCTGAACGTGTCCGAGAACGCGACCTACCTGGTCGAGCACCCCGACCAGGGACCGTGCGTGCTGCGCGTGCACCGGCTCGGCTACCACACCGGGGCCGAGATCGAGTCCGAGCTGGCCTGGATGGACGCGCTGCGCGCCGAGGCCGGCGTGCGCACCCCGAGAGTCCTGCCCGCCCCGGGCGGCCAGCGGATGCTGACTCTGCCCGACGCCGGGGGCGCCAGCGCCGGGGAGTCGCTGCGGCACTGCGTCCGCTTCGAGTACCTGCCGGGGACCGAGCCCGCCGACGACGACGCCACGCACTTCGCCGAGCTGGGCGAGATCACCGCGCGGATGCACCGGCACTCCCGCGAGTGGGCCCGGCCGTCCTGGTTCACCCGGTTCAGCTGGGACTACGAGACGGCATTCGGCGCGCAGCCCCGCTGGGGGCGGTGGCAGGACGGCATCGGCGTCGGCCCCGCGGAGCGGGCCGTGCTCGGCCGGCTGGCCGGGGCGCTGGCCGCCGGCTGGCCCGGTTCGGCACCGGGCCGGGCCGCTTCGGGCTGGTCCACGCCGACACCCGGCTGGCCAACCTGCTGGTGGACGGCGGCCGGGTCAGCGTCATCGACTTCGACGACTCCGGCTTCAGCTGGTTCCTCTACGATGTCGGCACCGCGGTGAGCTTCTTCGAGCACCAGCCGCACGTGCCCGAGCTGGTGGACAGCTGGCTGTCCGGCTACCGCCGGGTGCTCAGCCTGCCGGCCGAGGACGAGGCCGAGATCTGGACGTTCATCATGTTCCGCCGGCTGCTGCTGGTCGCCTGGATCGGCTCGCACCAGGCCGCGGAGATCGCCCGGCAGCTCGGCTCGGGCTACACCCAGGACAGCTGTGACCTGGCTGAGCGCTTCCTCAGCGGGGGCGGGAAGGAGTGAGGAGTGTTCACCTCAATCGCTGGACGCGCCGTGGTGGTCACCGGCGGCACCCGGGGCATCGGCAAGGGCATCGCGCGGGTCTTCGCCCGGGCCGGCGCCCGGGTCCTGATCACCGGGCGTGACGCCGAGGCGGCCAAGGCGGCGACCGCGGAGCTGTCGGCCGACGGCGCCGAGGTCTCCTACCTGCTGTCCGACGTCAGCCGGCGGGCCGACTGCGCGGCGATGGCCGAGGCGGCGGCGGAGCGGCTGGGCGGCATCGACGTGCTGTGCGCCAACGCCGGCATCTTCCCCGACCGCCGGCTGGCCGACCTGACCGAGGAGGACATCGACACCGTCCTCGGCACCAACCTGCGCGGCAACATCCTGTCCGTGCAGGCCTGCATGCCCGCGCTGGCCGCGTCCGGGCACGGCCGGGTCATCCTGACCTCGTCCATCACCGGGCCGATCACCGGCTTCCCCGGCTGGGTGCACTACGGCGCGAGCAAGGCCGGCCAGCTCGGCTTCATGCGCACCGCCGCCATCGAGCTGGCCGCCAGCGCCATCACCATCAACGCGGTGCTGCCCGGCAACGTGATGACCGAGGGCCTGGCCGACCTCGGCGAGGAGTACATCCAGTCGATGACGTCCAGCATCCCGCTGGGCCGCCTGGGCACGGTGGACGAGATCGGCTATACGGCCCTGTTCCTGGCCACCGACGAGGCCGGCTTCATCACCGGGCAGAGCATCGTGGTCGACGGCGGCCAGGTGCTGCCCGAGTCGCTGGGTGCGCTGGATGCTGGCTGACGGGCGGTCGCCCGAGGACGTGCGGCGGGTGCTGACGGAGCGGATCGCCACCGGGCACCTGCGCCCGGGCCAGCGGCTCGGCGCCGAGCGCGCGCTCGCGGCCGACCTGGGGGTCAGCCGGGCCACGCTGCGCCAGGCGCTGGCCGTGCTGGCCGACAGCGGCGTGGTGCGCCGGGTGCCGGGGCGGGGCGGCGGCACGTTCGTCAGCCGGGACAAGATCGAGCGGGACACGTCGCGGGTGGTCGGCGTGCCCGCCCTGCTGCGCAGCCAGGGCGTGGTGGCCGGCACCCGGGTGATCAGCGCCGGGCTGTCCGCCGCGGACGAGCCGGTGGCCCGCGGGCTCGGCCTGCGCCGCGGCGACCTGGTCGTCGACCTGAACCGGATCCGGCTGGCCGACGGGAGCCCGATCGTGGTGGAGCACGCCCGGTTCCCGGCCGACCGGTTCCTCGGCCTGCTCGAGCTGCCGCTCGGCGGTTCGGTCTACGAGCTGCTCGAGGCGCACTTCGGCACCCGGCCGGCCGAGGCGGTGGAGCAGATCGAGGTGGTCACCGCGTCGCCGGACGAGGCCCAGGTGCTGGACGTGCCGGCCGGCTCGCCGCTGCTCGCCATCACCCGGACCACCAGCGACTCCGATGGCACGCCGATCGAGTTCTCGCAGGACCTGTTCCGCGGCGACCGGATCCGGATCGTGGTGCGCACGCCCGGTGCGGCCGCGGCCAGCCGGGCCGAGCCGGGCGGCGGCCGCGTCATCGAGCTGCGCCCCGCGAACTAAGGAGCGATCATGACAGCTGGCCAGCCGGTGGGCCGGATCCGGTTCATGGACCGGCAGCGGGTCAACCTGGACGGGTTCGCGGTCGAGAACCCCGAGCTCGGCCTGGTCGCGCTGCGCTCGCCCGCCGACCCGGAGCCCGGGCTGGTCATCAAGGATGGCCGGGTGACCGAGCTGGACGGCGTGGCCGAGCCGGACTTCGACTCGATCGACGCCTACATCGCCCGGCACGGCCTGGACCTGGCCGCCGCGGCGGAGGTGATGAGCCTGTCCGATGCCGAGTTCGCCCGGCAGGTGGTCCGCCCCGACGTGCCCCGGGCCGAGATCATCCGGCTCAGCGCGGGCGCCACTCCGGCCAAGCTGGCCCGGGTGCTGGCCCTGCTCCGCCCGGCCGAGCTGGGCCTGGCCATGACCAAGCTGCGGGGCCGCCGGACGCCCAGCAACCAGGCCCACGTCACCAACCGGCTGGACGACCCGCTGCTGCTGGCCGCCGACTCGGCCACCGCCGCGGCGTTCGGCTTCCGGGAGATCGAGACCACGGTCCCGGTCCTGGCCGACGCGCCGAGCAACGCGGTGGCCTGCCTGATCGGGGCGGCGGTGGCGGCCCAGGGCGTGCTGATCCAGTGCTCGGTCGAGGAGGCGCTGGAACTCGAGCTCGGCATGCGGGGGCTCACCTCCTACGCGGAGACCGTCTCGCTCTACGGCACCGAGCAGGTCTTCACCGACGGCGACGACACGCCCTGGTCCAAGGCCTTCCTCACCTCGGCCTACGCGTCGCGCGGGATGAAGATGCGGGTCTCCTCCGGCGCCGGCGCCGAGGTGCTCATGGCCGGCGCCGAAGGCCGGTCCATGCTCTACCTGGAGGCCCGGTGCGTGGCCCTGGCCCGGGCCATCGGCGCCCAGGGGGTGCAGAACGGCGGCATCGACGGGGCCAGCGTGGCCGCCTCGGTGCCCGGCGGGCTGCGCGAGCTGATGGCCGAGAACCTGATGGCGATGATGCGCAACCTCGAGTCGTGCTCCGGCAACGACGCGCTGATGAGCGAGTCCGACATGCGCCGGACCTCGCGCACGCTGCCGATCGTGCTGGCCGGCTCGGACTTCGTGTTCAGCGGGTTCGGCAGCATTCAGCGCTACGACAACATGTTCGGGCCGAGCAACTTCAACGCCGAGGACATCGACGACTTCCTGGCCATGCAGCGCGACTGGGGGGTCGACGGCGGGCTGCGCACCGTGCCCGCCGAGCGGATCGGCGAGCTGCGCCGCGAGGCCGCCCTGGCCTGCCGGGCCGTGTACCGGCACCTCGGCCTGGCCGACTTCACTGACGACCACGTCGAGCGCGCGGTGGACGCGGCCGGGTCCAAGGACCTCGGGGAGACCGACACGCTGGCCGTGGTCAGCGCCGCGCACGCGATCAGGGAAGGCGGCCTCACCGTGGTCGACATCGTCGCGGCGCTGGACGAGACCGGCTACGAGGACGCGGCGCAGAAGATCATGGACATGACCCGGGCCCGGCTGTCCGGCGACTACCTGCAGACGGCGGCCATCTTCGACGAGAGCCTGCGGGTGCTGTCGATGGTCACCGACCCCAACGACTACGCCGGGCCGGGCACCGGCTACGAGCCCGCGCCGGACCGGCAGGCCGAGATCGACGCCATCCGCCAGGCCCGCGGCGTGGAGGACCTGCGCGCCGAGCAGGCCGAGGCCGCGATGCCGGGCGTACTCGCGCCGGCCGGGCCGGCCGCGCCCGGCCAGGACCCGCGGGACGTGGTGATCGGCGTGTCACCCGCGGTCGGCCGGGACGTCTGGCGCTCGCTGTCCGGGCTGACCGTGCCCGAGGTGCTCGGCGAGCTGCTGGCCGGGCTGGAGGAAGAGGGCTGCACCGGCCGCGTGGTCCGGTTCAGCGACACCGTGGACCTCGGCCGGATCGGGCTGGCCGCGGCCCGGCTGGCCGGCTCGGGCATCGGCATCGGGCTCCAGGGCAAGGGCACCGCGCTGATCCACCGCCGCGACCTGGCCCCGCTGGCCAACCTGGAGCTGTACTCGGTGGCGCCGTCCGTCACCCCGGAGCTCTACCGGCTGCTCGGCGCGAACGCCGCCCGGCACGCCAAGGGCGGGACGCCCGACCCGGCCCGCAACCCGTACTCCGACGAGGCCATCGAGGCCCGGTATCACACCACGGTGATCGCGCTGATGGCCCTCGAGCGAGCCTGGGTCCGGCCCGGCGCCCCGGCGCAGGAGCTGTCGAGGGAGGGCCTGCAGTGAGCGAGCCGGAGGTGCGCGGGCTGTCCGGGCGGCCGGTCCGCGAGCTCACCCTGGAGGCCGTCCGCCGCGCTGAGGTCAGCGTGCCCGACCTGCGCATCCACCCGGACGCGCTGGAAGCCCAGGCCGTGGTGGCGCAGCAGCACGGCAACCCGCAGCTGGCCGAGAACTTGCGCCGGGCCGCCGAGCTCACCGCGCTGGGCGACGACGAGGTGCTGGCCATCTACGACGCGCTGCGGCCGGGCCGGTCCACCCCGGCCGAGCTGACCGGCCTGGCCGCCTCGCTGGCCGGCCGGGGACTCCCCCGGTGCGCCGCGCTGCTCACCGAGGCCGCCGACATCTACACCCGGCGCGGCCTGACCCGATGACCGTCGTCGCCGGGGTCGACATCGGCAACGCGACCACCGAGGTGGCCGTGCTGGCCGACGGCCGGCTGCTCGGCGTGGACCGGCTGCCGACCCGGGGCCGCAAGGGCTCCGCCGAATCGGTGCACGGCGCGGCCGCGCTGCTCCGCCGCGCCGAGCGGCGGCTCGGCGTCCAGGTGGAAGAGGCCAGCATCGCTCCGCTGCGCGCCGCCGACACCGCGACGCTGACCGTCCCGGCGCTCCCGCCGCGCACCGGCCGGCTCCGCGTGCTGGCGGCCGGCGTGGCCACGCCCGGCGGCGCGGGGACCTGCGTCGGACGGCCTATCATCCTCGATAACAGTCACCGGCCGGTCCCCCCTGGCCAGCTGGTCGCCCTGGTGCCGCCCGGGGTGGGCTATGCCGCAGCAGCGGGCCGGGTGCGGGGCCTGCTCGCCGCCGGCGCGCCGGTCGGTGCGGTCCTCGCCGCGGGCGACGAGGGCGTGCTCATCGCCAACCGGCTGGGCGCCCGGGTGCCCGTGCTCGACCAGGTGGACACCGCGGCGGCCGCCGCCTGCCCGCTGCTCGCCGTCGAGGTCCGCCCGCCCGGCCGGCCGCTGACCATGCTGACCGACCCGGTGGCGCTCGGCGCCGCGCTCGGGCTGGCCGACGCCGAGGCGGCGGACGCGGTCACCCTGAGCCGCCTGCTGCTGGACTACGGCAACGCGGTGATCGGCCTGGCGGCGGACGCGACCCCGGAAGCCGACCCCGCGGCCGGCCCGGTCGAGCCGTGGCTCATCACGGCCGGCCGCCGCGTCCCGCTCCGCACCGCGTGCGCCGAGCTGACCGGCTGGCCCGCGGGCAGCGTGACCGCGCTCGGCACCCCGGCCGGGCAGACCCCGGTGGATGACCTGTTCGCGCTCGACCTGGGCCAGGTGGCCGACGCCGCCACCGCCCGGCGGGGCGGCACCGGGCGGACCGTGCTGGTCGCGTCGCTGCACCGCACCGCGGCCGATCTGGACCACGCCGCGCTGCTCGGCGAGCTGGCCGGCCGTCCCGTGCGCTGCCTGATCAGCGAGCCCGCCGCGGCCCGGCTGGGCGCCCTGACCACCCCCGGCGCGCGGGCCGACGCCATGGTCGTCGACATCGGGGCCGGCACCATCGACGTCATCGGCCCGGACCGCGAGGTGGTGGCCGCGGGCGCCGGCGACCTGCTCACCGCGGCCGTGGCGGAGACCCTGGGCGCGCCGCGCGCCGCGGCCGACTGGGTCAAGCGCGGCCCGTGCCTGCGGGTCACCGGCGGCCAGCAGTTCGAGGCCGAGGACGGCAGCCACGGTTTCCTGGACCGGCCGGCGGCACCCTCGGCGCTCGGCATGCTGGCCGCGCCCGGCCCGGCCGGCCTGCTGCCGTTCGACCGGCGGCACAGCCCGGCCGAGTGGCGGGCCATCCGGCTCCGGCTCAAGGAGGCGGTCTTCGCGGTCAACCTGCGCCGGGTGCTCGACGGCCAGCCCGGCGCCCAGCTGCTGATCGTCGGCGGTCCCGCCGGAGACGACGAGCTGCTCGGCGTGCTGCTCCGGTCGCTGCCCGAGGGCATCACCGCCGGCCGCGGCGACGTCGGCGGCACGCTGCCGGGCGGCCGTCGGCCGGCCACCGGCACGCCGCCGCGCTGGGCCTGGCCCTGGCCGCCACGCAGCGAGCAGCGCGGCAAGGGTAGGACGCGCTTCCGCGGAAGCGCCTTGTGAAAATCTGCACAAACGGC
>CAWGHW010000034.1:0-135008 GCA_963822485.1 uncultured Actinomycetota bacterium | reverse complement strand
TGGTAGCGGGGGCAGGATTTGAACCTGCGACCTCTGGGTTATGAGCCCAGCGAGCTACCGAACTGCTCCACCCCGCGTCGGTGTGCCTTAACTTTAGGGGCACTTACCGGCCCTGGCAAATCGGCAGGCCAGCGCCCCCGGCTCCGGCCAGTCCCCGGCCAGTCCCCGACCAGACCGCCTAGGCGGGCAGCCGCTGGCCGTACCCCGTCGCGGCCTCGAATGCCTGGGCCACGCGAAGCAGGTCCCACTCCCCCCGCCGCCGCCCCACGAGCTGCAAGCCCACGGGCAGCCCGCCTGGCGTGAACCCGGCCGGCACCGACATGGCCGGGAGGCCGGTGACCGAGATCAGGTAGCAGGAGGCCATCCAGTCCAGGTACGTATCCAGCGGCCGGCCATCAATGTCATGCACCCAGTCCAGCTCGACATCGAACGGGACGACCTGGCTGACCGGGCACGCGAGCACGTCGAAGTCGGCGAAGAACCGAGTGATGCGCTCGGCCAGAGCGGCCTGGAGCCCGGTGATGCGGCTGAGGTCGGCCACGGTCAGCTCAAGCCCGCGCTCGGTGTTCCAGGTGACGTTGGGCCCGAGCTGATCGGGATGCTCGCGCAGCAGGGGCCCGAACCGGGTGGCGAAGCGGAAGGCCCGCCAGGTCCGGAACACGTCGTCGGCGCCGGTCAGGTCGGGCGCGGCGTCGACGACCTGGCCGCCGAGGTCGGTGAGGACCTGGCGGGCCGGGGCCAGGGCGGCCAGGACGTCACGCTGGACGGGCAGGCCGAGGTCGGGGCTCCAGGCCACGCGCAGGCCCCGGGTGTCCCCGGCCAGCAGGCCGGCGACCTGCTCGGGGGCGGTGAGCGGGGGCGGGGCCTGGTCCAGGGCGAGCGGCACGCTCGGGTCGGGGCCGGAGATGACGGCCAGCAGCAGGGCGACGTCGGCGACGGTCCGGCCCATGGGGCCCTCCACGCCCATGACGTCGGCCACGTCGGCGAAGGGCCAGGCGGGCACCCGGCCCGGTGACGGCCGCAGGCCGACGACGTTGTTGAAGCTGGCCGGGTTGCGCAGTGAGCCGCCCAGGTCGCTGCCGTCGGCCAGGCTGATCATCCGCGCGGCGAGCGCGGCGCCGGCGCCGCCGCTGCTGCCGCCGGCGCTGCGGGTGTGGTCGTAGGGGTTGCGGGTGGCGCCGAAGACGGGGTTGACGGTGTGCGACCCGGCGCCGAACTCGGGGGTGTTGGTCTTGCCGAGGCTGATGGCGCCGGCGTCGGCCATCCGGCGCACGATCAGCGCGTCGTGGGCGGGCACGAAGCCGGCGTACAGCGGCGAGCCGTAGGTGGTGCGCACGCCGGCGGTCTCGATGAGGTCCTTGTGCGCGACGGGCAGGCCATGCAGCAGGCCGGGCGGCTCGCCGCGGGCCAGGGCGTGGTCAGCAGCGGAGGCCTTGGCCACGGCGGCGTCGAAGGTTCGGGTGACGATGGCGTTGACGGCCGGGTTGACGGCCTCGATCCGCTCGATGTGCGCGGTGATCACCTCGCGCGCGGAGACCTGGCCGCGGCGCAGCAGCCGGGCGAGCGTAATCGCGTCGTAGGCGCACAGCTCCGCGGCTGGCCCCAGGCTCATCCCCCCACCCGCCTCCCCTGCCCCCTTCACGGCCCGCTCAGGCACCGACGGCGCCGGGCTGCGGGGTGACCATCCAGATGGACAGGTGGAGCCGCGAGGGCGTGGTGGGCGGGCTGGTCAGGTTGTGCGGGTCCTGCAAGGTGGACAGGTCGAGCACCCGGACGGGGCTGCCGCCGAAGGCGCTGAGCTGGCGAGGCCGGCTGCCCAGCACGACGGGATGGCGGCCGACAGACATGATCCCGCTGACGACGCGGTCGACGGAGCTGGCGGGCTGGCCGACCATCCAGGCGGTGGGGACGCCGCACATGCCCCGGATGACCTGAGTGAACCGCGCGGCGACGAGCGGGTCCACGATGACCACGGAGGAGTCATGCCGGAGGGAGCCGCAGAGCCCCTCGACGGCGGCCAGCTCCCCGACTCCGGTGCGCCGGAAGGCCAGGCCCTGGGCGCTGGGCCGCAGGCCGCCGGACCGGCCCGTGTGCTCCAGGCCCGCCCCGAACGTGGTGGCGGCGGTCGGGACCACCAGCGCGGTGACGCAGAACACCCCGGCCACGCCGGCCGTCACGCCGCGGGCGCCGCGATCGCGCGCGTGGCCGGTGAGCCAGGCGGCGGCCCACAGCGCGAAGATGGTCAGCCCGGGCAGCACGATGACGACGAGCCGGCGGCTGGCCCAGGGCTGGTCGGGGACGATGGAGGGCTGCCACAAGATGGCGACGGAGCCGATGAGGAAGATGGCCAGCGGCAGGGCCCAGTTGCGCCAGGCTCCGGCGGGGTCCTCCCATCTCAGCAGCGCGTTCAGGCACTGGCGCACGAGCAGGGCCACGCCGAAGCCGCCGAGCAGCACGGTGGGCAGGCCGATGTACCAGATGACCCAGTACAGGCTGTCCTCGGCGTAGGTCCGGGTCGGATCGAGGGGCAGGCCCTGGAGCCGCTGCAACAGCGCGATGTAGTGGTAGACGTGCAGGTTGGGCACGCCGCGCACGGTCTGGATATAGGGCCGGAGGGCGAAGGCGGCCAGCACCCCGACCGCGATCAGCCCGCCGAGCGCGGGCAGCCAGCGCACGGGCCGGCGGGCCGCGATGCGGCGTACCCAGGCCCGGGGTCTGGACATCCGGAGCAGCTGCACGATGGCCATGGTGAGCACGGCGAGCCAGGCGGCCAGCAGGCCGATGAACTCCATGGTGTGCGAGATGGAGTCCAGGAACGGTCGCGAGAGCAGGTAACCGTCGGCCAGGCCGTAGGCGGTGCCGACGGCGACCCCGTAACAGAACGAGGTCGCGCCGGGCAGCCGGCCGCCGACCAGCAGGCCGGCCAGGGGAATGAGCGGGAGCAGGTAGATCAGTGAGTCCAGGCTGACCAGCACGCCCAGGCCCAGGGCCAGCCCGCCCAGGCCGGCCAGCGTGCGCTCGGGCGTGAGCCACTCGGCCCAGGCGCGGGCCGAGATCAGCCGGCGCCAGCCTTCGGGCGGCAGCCAGTCGGTGACGGTGGGCTCGGGTCGCACGGTCATGGCGTCGATGAGCAGGCACAGGCCGCCGAACAGCAGCACCTGGAGCACGGTCTCGGCCAGCGACGACCGGGCGGTGTACTGCTCGGGCAGGGACAGGCCGAGCACGATGGCGCCGGCCGGGGCCCACTGGGGCCCGGCCAGGCGGGCGGTAAGGCCGCCGAAGCTCAGCACGGCCAGCCCGCCGAGCAGCGGGCCCATCGCGGCGGCCCCGTCGACGCCGTGGGCCCAGAACCCGCCGGCCAGCAGCATGGGCAGGCCCGAGGTGAGCGACGGCACGACTGAGGTGCCGTGGGTAAAGAAGCCGATGCTGGAGAAGCCGAGCCCGGCATGGGCCGCGCCGAAGGCGTGCAGCGACTGCGGGATGGGCAGTGACCCGTGCTGCGCGAGCCAGTAGCCGGTCTGCAGGTAGACGCCCTGGTCGCGGAGCACCACGACGGACTCAGAGTGCTCGACGAACTGCCAGGCGGCGAAGCCGGCCGCGACGGCGACGGTGGCCATCAGCCCGAACCAGGAGGTCCAGCCGCGGTCGCGGCCGGGGACCAGCCGCGGCCAGGCCGACGGCACCACGCGCAGGCCGTTGGCGACCAGCGCCACGAGCAGGGGCGCCGATATCAGCAGCATCGGGATGGGAACGAAATCCCCGGCCAGCAGCAGCGGCAGGCCCGGGATCAGCCAGGCCATGATGAGCAGCGCCGGCAGGCTGGTCAGCCGGGCCAGCGCCGACGCGGCGACGTCCTCGGGCGGCCGGCCCGCGGCCGACGCACTCGTCCGCCGCTCGCCGGCCGCACGGGCACCGCGGTACACGCCGCGACGCAGGCCGCGGCCGGTGCGCACGAACCCGGTCCTGGCCCTGGCCAGCGCACCGGGCTTGCGGACCGGGCGCAGCACTTCGGTGCGCTCTTGCCCGGGCTCTGGCGCACCCGCGGCCACGCCGGCCGGCAGTTCACCGGTGTCACCGGCCCGCGCCAGATCGTCACCGACCGGGCGGTCCAGCTGCGCCGTCCCGCCCGGCTCCGCCCCCAGCGGTCCCGCCCCCAGCGGTCCGGGGGTGGGCGGTCCCGCGCTCGGCTCAGCGCCGAGGGCCGGCTGGCCTGTCTCGGCGCCGCTGGCGTCCCGGCGGTCTGCTTGAGCCACGGATCCACTGTAGAGGGGGCGTTCGGGATTGCCGCGCAAGGCGTGGGTCAGCCGCCCGGCCGCTAGTTTCAGAGTCTCGTAACATTTCCCTGGTTATCCTGCTCAGGCGAATGGCCGAGGGCCCGCCCGGCAACTTTTCTGAGCCAGCTTTGTGCCGGCCCGCAGGTTTCGGTGGCGCCGACCGCATAAAGTGTCGGCAACCCGTCCCGCTACCGGCGCTCTTCGCGGCGGCCGCGTGCCGGGGACGCCAAGCCGTCGACGCGCCGACCGGCCACCCCCGCAGCCGCCGGCCTGCTCAGCGAGGAGACTTGCCGCACATAGGTTGTTTTCCTATGCACTTTGTAGACTTACCGGTCTATTCCCGGAACTTTACTACCTACATGCGATTTCTCCCGTTAGCACCACGTACGATTGCTTGGTAGCCCTACGTTCGTGTTCGATGCCGGTCACGACGACGACAGCACCGAGGAGCGATGAGCGGTTACAACGATTCCGGCGGCGCGGGGTGGCGCCCCTCCCGTCGGCAGGACTGGCGCGGGGCCCCGAGCAAGAGTGGCATCACCCGTCTTGGCCTAGCGGGCCGGATCACGGCCGGGTGTCTCGCGTTCGCTGTGGTGGGCGGGTCGATGTTCGCCTACGTCAAGTACCGCCAGATCTGGGACGCGATCCAGAAGGTCGATGTCTCCCGCGACGTGAGCGGCCCGCGCCCGTTCGAGGACCCCAATGCGCTGAACCTCCTGCTGATCGGCTCGGACAGCCGCAAGGGCAAGAACGGGAAGATCGGCGGCCACGTCGGCATCGTCGGCCAGCGCTCGGACACGGTCATGGTGGTGCACGTCTCGCCGGGCGCCCAGCGCGCGGTGGTGCTGAGCTTCCCGCGTGACTCGGTGGTGCCGGTCCTGTCCTGCACGCCCGAGGGCGGCGCGGCCGGGCAGACGGCCGAGCCAGGCCAGGTCGAGCAGATCAACTCGACCTTCTCCAATGGCGGCCCCGGCTGCCTGTGGAAGACCATTGAGCACACCGCGCACATCCGCATCAACGACTTCCTCGAGCTGACCTTCGCCGGCTTCGAGAAGGTCATCAACAACCTGGGCGGGGTCAGCATCTGCCTGCCCGAGGCCGTCAACGACCCCATGTCGGGCCTGCACCTGAAGCGCGGGCGGCACCACGTCTGGGGCCGGGAGGCGCTGGCCTTCTGGCGCACCCGGGAGGGCCTGGGCGAGGGCTCCGACCTGCAGCGCATCCAGCGGGACCAGTTCCTGATGTCCTCGCTCGTGCAGGGCATCGAGAAGAAGGGCCTGCTGACCAGCACCACCAAGATGGCCTCGGTGGTCGAGATCGCCGCCCGCAACATGTTCACGAGCATCCAGAACGTCACCCAGATGCTGCACCTGGCCGAGACCATCCGCCACGTCAAGGCCAAGCGGGTGCAGTTCATCGAGGTCCCGACGGTGACCTACACGCAGAACCCGAACTGGGTGCAGTGGTCCACGCAGGCCCCGCAGCTGTTCTCGGCCATCGCGCGCGACACCAAGCTGCCCAAGGTTCACAAGGGGACGGGCCCGGTCACCAAGGTGAAGCTGGCGGTGGCCACCCCGGCCAGCGTGAGCGTGGAGGTCCTCAACGGCTCCGGGCTCCAGGGCCAGGGCGCCGAGGCCTCCAGCGACCTGACCGCGCGGGGCTTCAACGTGCTGGGCAGCAGCAACGCGCCGAACTTCCAGTACACGAACTCGGTCATCGAGTACAGCTCGGCCAAGATGCTGCCCGAAGTCCGGGCCCTCAAGAACGACCTCGACAACGTCGAGACGCACCGGGTGCCCGGGGTCAAGCCGGGCACGGTGAACCTGATCCTCGGCTCGACGTTCACCTCGCTCAAGACGGCCACGACCGGCAAGCCGCCCACCGCCACCCTGACCAAGACGTTCGGCGGCATCACCGGAGGGGTCAACGTCTGCAAGGACAACTCGGCCTTCGCCGGCCCCGACGGGGGCTGACAAAACACAGCTGACAAAGAGCAGCTGAGAGAAAACCCAGCTCACTAACAGCACCTGGGTCCGGGCGGCCTCCGCTTTGTAGTCGTGGCGGCCGTCCGGCCTAGATCACGGGCGGGCGCCCGAGCCGGGTCATGCGCCACATGGTCCGTGCGGCCAGCGGCTGGCGCGGGCCGGCGTCCATCCGCCAGCCCGCCGCGAACCCGGCCAGCCACTCCCGCACGGCCGGCCAGGACCGGGTCCGGACGACGGTCAGCCCGAGCCAGTCGAGCAGGAACAGCGCGGCCAGCGGCCAGGGCAGGTTGCGGCGGGCCAGCAGCACCCGGTTGCGCGCCTCGATGCGGTAGAACCCGGCGTGCCGGCTGTTGGGCACCGGCGGGTGGCACATCACGGCCGCGCCGTCGTACTCGATCCGGTAGCCCCGGTCCAGCAGCCGCCAGGCCTGGTCGATCTCCTCGTGCATGAAGAAGAACTGGCCCGGCTGCCCGCCCACCTCCAGGTAGGCCGACCGCCGGATGGCGCACGCCCCGCCGCTGAACGTGGTGGCCGCCGCGGACCGGCCCGGGTCCCCGACCCGCAGCCGGGGCACGTGCCAGCGGCCGCCGAACCCGCCGCCGGGGTCGGTGACCCGGAAGGACAGCACGGCCAGGGCCGGGTCGGCGGCGAAACGCCCGGCGACGTGCCCGGCCAGGCCGGGGTCGGGGTACCAGCCGTCGTCGTCCAGGAACAGGATCACGTCGCCGGCGCAGGCGTCCACCCCGGCGTTGCGGCCGGCCGGGACCCCGACGTTGCTGGCCAGCCTGAGCGTCGTCACGCCGCCGGGCACGGGCGGCACGTCGGCCCCGTTGCCGACCACGACCACCTGCACCTCGTCCCCCATCGCCTGGCCCCCGCCTAGGGCCTGGGCGCTGGCCACCGCCCTGGCCAGCTCGGCGGGCCGGTCCCCCAGGGTGAGGATCACGCAGGACAGCTTCACGCCGGCACCGGGCCCGTCAGGACAGGCGCCGCGAGGCGACGATGGCGACCAGGTGCGCGACGACCATCAGCGCGCTGACCGCCAGGCAGGCCAGCAGCAGGACCCGGGTCGCGGTCAGCCCGCCGCGCAGCTGGTCGGCGATGGCCGCGAGCAGGATCAGCAGCGACAGCTCCACGGCCTGGGTGATCCGGTGCACGCCCAGCACGCTGGCCAGGTGGCGCGCCGCGGCCATGCCGCCGCCCCGCGGGGCCAGCGCCGCGTCGTCGTGGCCGCCCGGCAGGCCGGCCTTGGCCCGGGCCACGACCACGTTGTCGGTCTCGGCCTTGACCAGCATGGCCAGCAGCGCGGCGCCCAGCCCGGCGCTGATGTACGGGCCCGAGCCGGTGAGCTGGCCCTGGGCCCGGAAGCCCAGCCCGACCAGCAGCGCGGACTCGGCCAGGTAGTGGCCGACCCCGTCCAGGTAGATGCCGGCCGGCGAGGTGCGCTTGCTCCACCGGGCCAGCTCGCCGTCGGCGCAGTCGAACAGCAGGTAGGCCTGGATCAGCAGGGCGCCGCCGATCGCGCTGGCCAGGCCGCCGAGCGCGATGACCACGCCCGCCGCGATGCCGCAGGCGATGAACGCGCCGGTCACCGCGTTCGGCGACCAGCCGAGCCGGGCGAAGACCCAGGTCGCCGCGGGCGACAGCTTGCGCATGTACAGGCGGCCGGCCCAGTGCTCGTCGTTGAGCCGGTCGATCACCGCCTGAGGCTGGCCCGCCGCCCGGAGCTCAGCCAGAGATGGCCCGGACATACTCCTCCACTCGGTCGGCGATCTCGGCCTCAGACAGCGCGAGGCGCTCGAGGATGGTGTAGCGGCCGGGCCGGGTGCCGGGCGCGAAGGCAACGGCCTTGACGAACTCGGCGCGGGACAGGCCGACCTCGTCCGGGCTGGCCGGCAGGCCGTGCCGGTGCAGGCAGCCGGAGATGAAGCTGGCCTGGACCGCGTCGCCGCGCAGGTAGGCGCAGAACACCGCGCCCACGCCGGCCAGCTCGCCGTGGCTGGCCGTGCCGGGGTAGAGCTGGTCGATGGCGTGCATGATCTCGTGGTCGCCGCCGCTGCACGGCCGGCTGGACCCGGCCACCGCCATGGCCAGGCCCGACATGATCAGCGCCTCGGCCAGCACGGTCAGGAACTCGTCAGAGGCGGCGGCCCCCGGCTGGTTCAGCACGGCCTGGGCCGCTGACCGGGCCATGGCCGCGGCCAGCCCGTCGACCTGCTCGCCGGTGTCGGCCGCGGACAGCTCCCAGTCCGCCACCGCGGACAGGTTGCTGACGACGTCGCCGATGCCGGCCCGGTCCATCGGGGGCGGCGCGCAGCGGACCCGGTCCAGGTCGACGACCACGGCGACGGGCAGGACCACCCCGTAGGAGCCCTTGCCCGACTCGTGCTCCAGCGAGCTGACCGGCGAGGCGATGCCGTCATGGGCCAGGTTGGTCGCCACGGCCACCATCGGAATGCCGGCCATGTGGGCCGCGAACTTGGTCACGTCGATGGTCCGGCCGCCCCCGATCCCGGCCACGGCCTCGTAGGCGCCCGCGCGCAGGCGCTTGCCCAGCGACACGGCGGTGTCGTGGCTGCCGTCGCAGACCGGGAAGATCTCGGCGTCGGGGATGTTCAGCTCGGCCGCGATGCTGGCCCCCTGGGTCAGCCCCACCGCCACCGCCACCCGGCCCGACATGGCGATCCGGCGGTCAGCCAGCAGGTCGCCGAGGGTGGCCACGGCACCGGGCCGCACGTCGATGACGAGCGGCGCGGCCAGCATCCGGGCCAGCAGTGGCATGCATCTCCTCAGGCGCACCGTTACTCAGGCACGCGATTCCTCAGGCGCGCTGTTCCTCAGGGCGCACTGTTTCTCAGGTGCACCGCTCCTCAGGTGCACCGCTCCTCAGGTGCACCGCTCCTCAGGTGCACCGCTCCTCAGGTGCACTGTTCCTCGGGCGCACTGTTCCTCGGGCGCACGGTGCCCGCGCGCGGGCTGGGGCCGCCGGGGCCCTAACAGCGGTCCGCGATGGCCCGCGCCCGCCGCAGATCACGGTGGTCATCGACCTCGACCCACTCCACGTCGCCGATCGGCGCGGCGGCGACCTCGCCGCCCCGGTCGGCCAGTTCCTGGTAGCCGTCCTCGTAGTACAGGCCCGGATCGCGCCGCCAGGTCGCCTCCAGCGCCTCGGTCAGCGCGATCGCGGCGTCGGGCTCGATGAACGTGGCCCCGATGTACTCGCCGTCGGCCTGCTCGGGACTCATCCGCTTGGTGATCCGCCGGACCAGCCCGCGCTCATCGATCACCACCTTCATCTCCTCGTCGCCGAGTCGCTTGACGGTGTCGATGGCGAGGATCACGTCGGCCGGGTTTCCCTCGGGTCGCTGCCGCGCGGCCAGCAGCGTCTTCTCCACGCTGACCGGGTGCACGGTGTCGCCGTTGATCAGCAGCACGCCGTCGCGGAAGTACTCCCGCGCCAGCCACAGCGAGTAGGCGTTGTTCCACTCCCCGGCCCGGTCGTTGTGGACCAGGTCGAGCCGGACGCCGTGGCATTTCTCCAGGTCCGCCACCCGGTCGGCGATCGTCTCGGCGGCGTGGCCCACGACCACCACGACATCGGTCAGGCCCACGGCGGCCAGGTTGCGCAGCCCGATGTCCAGGATCGTGGTGTCGCCGGTCACGGGCAGCAGGGTCTTGGGGAGCTGGTCAGTGTCGGGTCGCAGGCGCCGGCCGGCCCCAGCCGCCAAGACCACCCCGATCACTGAATGTCTCCCTCCCGAGACCCAGAGTAACCTGTCACCACCTTCGAGCCGAGCAGGACGGCGAGATAGGCCGCAAGGGCCAGGTACGCGAACATCGCCACGCCCATCGCGGCACCGAGCCCGCAGACGAGCATCCGGCCCTCCCAGCCCAGCCACTCGGGCCGCCGCGCGGAGTGGGTCGGGGAGGTGGGCGGGGGGAGACGGGCGAGCTGAGGTCGGCGTAGCGCACGGCCACGGCCGCCGCGAGCAGGAACGTGACGGCCGCGGGCACGCCGGAGGCGAACCCGAGCGCGGCGATGTAGATGTACTGCGCGCCCTGGAGCACGGCGGGCACGAGCCAGTCCAGCCGGCCATCGTGCCAGTGGCTGGAGCCCGGCGCGGCGACCAGCATCATGATCGGCGGGGCCAGGGTCAGGAAGCCGGGCAGGTCGCGCAGGCCCAGGTGGGCCAGCACGGCCACCGCGGTCAGCGCCACCAGGGCCGGAGGCAGCGGGGTGAGCTGCCCGCGGACCAGCCCGCCGACCCAGCGCGAGATCACCCCGTCGTCCCGGCATCGCGCGATGACCGCGAGCGCGGCGGGCAGGCGGATGCCTCCGGGCGGCTCCGGCCCGGCGTCGTCGTAGTCCGCGCCCGGGTCGTAGTCCCAGGCGCCGGGGCCGCCGCTCTCAGCGGCGGCTTCGTCGGTGCCGCCGAGCCAGAATTCCTGGGTAATATCCGGGGTGTCCTGCGCCGTCGCCGGGGGCGGGGCGGTGAGCTCCATGCGCAGCACCGAGATCGGCTCGCGGCCCTGCGTCATCACGGGTGACTCCGGGGGCGGCACCGGCCGGGTCGGCTTGAGCAGCACGGCCAGGCTGGGCGGCGCGGCCTGACGCCGGCCGCGGACCGCCGGCGGGCGGACCGGCATCCCGGCGCCGGAATCGGCGCCGGCCGGGCCCTTCCTCCTGGCCGGCCCGGCGGTTCCGGCTGCCCAGCACGATGCCGATAGCGATGGCGATGATGGCCCAGTCCAGCAGCCCGACCAGGACCGCGCGGGCGCCCCACACCGGCGCGACGACCGCGATGACCAGGACGCGCCCGCCGACCGGCATGGTCAGCACGGCCAGGGCGGCCCGGTTAGTCGGGCTGGGCCGAGCCGCGCCACCGGCCGGCCCGGACCCGGGCCGCCAGGCGCCCCGGGCTAGCCCAATCCGCAGCGTCGCCTGACTCGGCCCCCGGCCGGGCCACGCGCCCCGGGCTAGGCCAATCCGCGGCGCCGCCTGACTCGGCCCCCGGCCCCAGGCGTCTCGGGTCAGGCAGCACTGCGGCGCGCCTGACTCGGCCCCCGGCCGGCCAGGCGTGCCACGCGCCGGTCATCGTGTCGTGGATCGAGACCAGGCTCAGTACCCCGATGCCGAGCGGCCACATGTCGCTCCAGCCCTGGGCGGCCGCGCCGACCGTCAGCCCGGCCAGGACGATGTACTCGAAGATCCGCGTGGCCAGCCCGGCCAGCCAGGCCGGGCGCGCGACCTCGGGATCGGCGGCGCTGGCCTGGTCCGCGGGGCCGGTGAGCCGGCGCGCGGCGAGGATGGTCAGGTAGCCGGCGACCAGCGCCAGTACCCCGTTCACGTTGCCCGGCCTGGTCCCGGCGGTGAACCAGCCCGCCGCGCAGATGCCCAGGGCCAGCGCGATGCCGGAGACCGAGGTCGCGGTCAGCCTGCGGGCGGCCATCCAGTCGGTCGTCCGGTAGGAGAGATCCTCGGCGACGGCGATCAGCGTACGCCCGGGCCGGCCCGGATCGCGCGGGCGCACGGGACCGGGCGGCACCCCGCCGAGCACGCTGTCGGCGGTGCCGTCGGCCGGTCCGCCGGCCGGCCCGTTCAGCGCAGCGCCGATCGGATCCTCCGTAAGGTGAGCCAGTTGCCGGCCTGAGCGATCTCCCCTGGCTAGCAGCCTGCGCCCGGCCGCATGCGCACGACGCAGCCAGCCCGGCCGTCGATGCGTACCGTTCGCCCCTGTGACTGCCAGCTTAAATACCCAGGCCCCGGCCGGTCGGAACGCCAGTCGGCGTGGCGCTTAGGTAATACCCGATTGGCGCCCTGGGCCGAGGTCAATGGCTGTTTGCGACACCTAGTGCCCCGCACGGCCCGGGCCGGGCCGCCCGGTAGGGTCCGGTCATGGTCCCGGCAATGCAGACGGTCGCGGTAGTCCTGGCCGGCGGGAGCGGCCGCCGGTTCGGCGGCAGCATGCCCAAGCAGCTTCGCCTGCTGGCGGGCCGGACGCTGCTGGAGCACTGCGTCGCGGCCTTCGACCAGGCACCGTCGGTGGACGAGGTGCTGGTGGTCACCGCCGAGGAGTTCACCGCCCAGGTCACCGCGGAGCTGGGCCGGTACGGCAAGCTGGCCGGGGTGGTGGCCGGCGGCAGCGCCCGCACCGACTCCACCCGGCAGGCCATCGCCGCGATTGGCCTGTCCGGACGTGAATGCAACGTGCTGTTCCACGATGCCGCGCGGCCGCTGGTCGACCAGCGGATCATCGCCGACTGCGCCGCCGCGCTCCAGAGCTGGCAGGCCATCGGCGTGGTGGTGCCGTCGTCCGACACGATCGTGGAGGTGACCGGCGGGACGCTCGGCCGGGTGCTGCCGCGCGACTCCCTGGCCCGCTGCCAGACCCCGCAGGGCTTCCGGTTCTCGGTCATCCGCCGGGCCTACGAGCTGGCCGCCGCCGACCCCGGCTTCGCCGCGCTGAGCGCGACCGACGACTGCGGGGTGGTGCGCCGGTACCTGCCGGACGTGCCCATCGGCGCGGTGCCCGGCAGCGAGCGCAACATCAAGGTCACCTACCCCGGCGACCTGGCCATCGCCGAGGCCCTCCTGCGGCAGGATCCCGGGGCGTCCTAGCCCCCGACGACCCGCCGGCGATCTCAAACGGCGCGCGAACCCGGCCTATGGTCATTAAGGTACTGCCATTCGACTTTGAGTAGTCAGTCGATCACAATCCGCTTTTTCGGAATGGGGCGCAGCCGCAGGCCGCACCGGGAGGAGCAGGAGCATGAGGGTCGTGGTGGCCGGAGCCGTCGTGCTGGCCTGCGGACTCGCCGGGCTGGCCGCGCCGCTCAGCGCGGCGGCGGGCCCGGCGGCGGGGCGGGCCGCCCCGGGCCGCGCCACGGCGGCACCGGGGCCGGTCACGCGCATCACCCTCAACCTCGGGCAGGGCGGCCGGGTGTACGACGGCGTGGGCGGCGTGCTCGGCGGCGGCGGCAACGCCCGCTACCTCATGGACTACCCGGCCGCCCAGCGCGAGCAGATCCTGGACTACCTGTTCAAGCCCGGCTACGGGGCGGCGCTCCAGATCCTCAAGCTGGAGATCGGCGGCGACGCCGACAGCACCGACGGCGCCGAGCCGAGCATCGAGCACACCAGGGGAAAGGTGAACTGCCAGGCTGGCTACGAGTTCGGCATCGCCAAGCAGGCCGTCCGGCTGAACCCCGGCCTCAAGCTGTACGGGCTCCAGTGGGCCGCCCCCGGCTGGGTCCGCCAGGGCAGCGACCACCGCTTCACCGCCCGCGACATCGGCTACCTGCTGGACTGGCTGGGCTGCGCCCGGCGGCAGGGCCTGCGGATCAGCTACCTCGGCGGCTGGAACGAGTCCGACTCCGGCAGTAACCAGAACTGGTGGAGATCGCTGCGTGCCGCGCTGGACCAGCACGGCTACCGCCAGGTCCAGCTCGTCGCCTCGGACAGCAGCGGGTCGGGCGGCTGGCAATACGTGGGCGACCGCGCCATCGCGGTACTGGGGGCACACGACGTCTGCGGCACGCAGACCGGTATCGCCGGGCCTGGCACCGCCTGCACCTCACCCTGGTCGGCCGACCGGCGCCAGCCCAGCGCGAGCCAGCCCATGTGGGCCAGCGAGCTGGGCGGGATGTCCGCCGGCGCCACGAGCGGGTGCACCCAGCCCTGCGCGCCGGCCATCGACCGGGCGGTCATCCGCGGCTTCGTGGACGCCCGGCTGACCGGGTTCCTGGAGTGGCCCGTACTCGACGCCATGCCGGCCGGCCTGCCGTACGAGAACCGCGGCCTGGTCACCGCCGACCAGCCGTGGTCGGGCAGCTACCAGGTCAACGCCCTGACCTGGGCCACCGCCCAGCTCACCCAGTTCGCCGCGCCGCCCCGGCCGGGCAGCCGGGTCGTCTGGAAGTACGTCAGCTCGGCCAGCGGCCGGCTGGGCGGCCGGGCGCCGAACGGCTCCTACGTCAGCCTGGTGCGCAGCCGGGGCGGCCCGGCCACCGGCTGGAGCACGATCATCGAGGCGACCACGGCCAGCACGACCCAGCGAGCCAGCTTCCACATCACCGGCGGAAGCCGCCTGGCGCGGCAGACCGTGCACGTCTGGGCCAGCAACTTCGACCCGAACGGCGGCGGGCCCCGGCAGTGGTTCGTCCGCCAGCCCGTGATCCACCCGACCAAGGACGGCCGGTTCAGCCTGGTCATCAAGCCCGGCTGGGTCTACTCGCTGACCACCACGACCGGCCAGGGCAAGGGCGCCGGACGGGGGCGGCCGGCGTCGACGCTGGGGCTGCCGCTCACCGAGAGCCTGGGCAGCGCGGCCCGGGCCGGCTCGGCCGACGATGAGCCGTCCTACCTGGCCACTCAGCAGGGCGCCTTCGAGCTGGCCCGGTGCCGCGTCCGCGATGGCAGCGACCGCGTCTGCACCGAGCAGAAGGCGGCGGCCACGCCCGAGTTCTGGCACACCGCCGGGTCCATCGCGAACACGCGCTATCCCTATGCCGTGATCGGCTCAGGCAGCTGGGCCAACTACAAGGTCAGCGCCGACGTACTGCTGCCCGGCTCGAACAGCGCCGCCGGGCTCATCGGCCGGTTCAGCTGCCGGGCGACGACGCCCAACTCCGGCGCCTTCGACGGCTACGTGTTCAACGTCAGTGCTACCGGCGCCTGGAGCCTGACCAGGAACGCCAACCCGGAGCCCGGCTCACCCACCGCCGGCTGCACGTCGGGCCCGACCCTGACCCAGGTCCTGGCCTCCGGCCGCCTGGCCCGGCCGCTGCGCCCGGGCCGGTGGCACCGCCTGAGCCTGTCCATGTCGGGCCACACGATCACCGCCTCGGCTGACGGGGACGTGGTGGCCGACCTGGCCGACGCGGCCTGGGCCTCCGGCCTGGCCGGCCTGGAGGCCGGTGCCTTCAGCTCATCCTGGCCGCACGTCCAGTACAGCCACCTCTCGGTGACCCGGCCGCGCTCTTAGCATCATGCCCGCGGCGAACACCGAACGGTCCGGGGGCGGGTCCGGCATAGCGTGACTATGTGAGCCATGCAGGTGCTGAGTTCTGGGAGCCGTTCTACCGGCAGCGCCGGGAGTCGGGCCGGGATCTGGACTGGGCCGGCCTGTGGACCAGGCCGTTCCTGATCCCGCTGCGGCAGGCCGGAGTACGCACGGTCCTGGAGCTGGGCTGCGGAACCGGCCACGACGCGGCCCGGCTGGCCGGCGCGGGCTACTCGGTCACGGCAATCGACCTCTCGGGCGAGGCCATCGGGCAGGCCCAGGCCAGGTTCGGGTCGCTGGCCCACTTCCTGGTGGCCGACATGACCCGGCGGCTTCCCTTCCCCGACGGGAGCTTCGACGCGGTCATGTCCAACGTCGCCCTGCACATGTTCCCCGACGGGATGACCCGTGCACTGTTCGCGCAGATCGGGCGGCTCGTCCGGCCCGGAGGGCTGTTCGTGTTCCACGTCAACTCGCTGGAGGACCGGCCGCTGCGCGCCCGCAGCCTGCCCGCGCGCGAGCTTGAGCCCGATTACGTGGCCGAGGAGTCGGGCCAGACCGTGCACTTCTTCTCCGAGCCGTACCTGCGCGAGCTCCTGGCCGGATGGCAGGAGGTGCAGCTGGTCCCGGTCCCGGTTCCGCATCGCGAGACGGGCGAGCCGTTCAAGCATGTCTGGCGCGGCCTAGCCCGGCGCTGAACCGGCGGGGACCCCGCTGCGCTCCTAGCGTCCTCTTAACACGCCGCGCAGGCGGGCGACCCGGTGCGCTGGGGTCTCCCGTGGCCCTGGCGGGCCGGGAACCAGGTCGCGGGGGCTGGTCAGGAAGCCGGCCCCCCAGGCCATGTGCATGGTGGCCAGCACCAGGGGCAGGCGCGCCGCGGCGCGCGGGGGCAGGCAGCGCGTCGCCCGGGCCGACACGGCCAGTACGAACCCCCCGTACACCAGGGGGGCGGCCAGCCCGGCAGTGGCGGCGAGCGGCCAGGGACCCCCGACCCCGGCGGCCCGCGCGGCCAGGCCGCCACCCCGGCCAGCGTCCCGGCGCCGACGGCGGCCGCCGCCGCGGGCGGGGCCAGGTAGCGCAGGTTGATGGTGCCGGTGTGCTGCCGGGCGATGACCCGGCGCCAGCGCCCGTACTGGAAGTACTGCGCGCCGAGGCGGATCACCGTGGCCCGTGGCCGGTAGGTGACCCGCAGCTCCGGCTCGAACCAGATCATGCCGCCGGACTGGCGGATCCGGTGGTTCATCTCCCAGTCCTCGGCCCGCAGGTACTCCTCGTCGTAGCCGCCGACCTGCTCGATGGCGGTACGGCGGAACACGCCCAGGTACACGGTGTCGGCCGGGCCGGGCCGGCCGCCGGTGTGGAACCGGGAGGCCCCCACGCCGTAGGGCGAGGTCATGGCGAAGGCGACGGCGTGCTGGAACGGGGTCTCGCCCTCGGCCGCCATCACTCCGCCGACGTTGACCGCGCCGGTCCGGGACAGGGTGGCCATGGCCAGCCGGAGGTAACCGGGCGGAATCAGCGCATGCCCGTCGACGCGCGCGATTACGGCATGCCGGGCCGCTTTAACGGCGGCATTTATGGCCGACGAGATCTTCCCGGTGGGATTGTCCACCACCGTGACCCGAGGATCCTCGGAAGCTATCCGCTGGGCGATTTCCGTGGTGTTATCACGGGATGGCCCCAGGGCCAGGACCAGCTCAAGCTCCCCCGGATAATCCTGGCTGAGGATATGCTCGACCGACTGCGCGAGGTACATTTCCTCATTTAGTACCGGCATGACCACAGAAATTGGCTCAATGGTCGCATTCTGATTACGTGTCTCCCCCATGACGGGGATATAGTAACGCCCTCGTGCCTACCGAGAGGCACGAGGGCGATACTTTACTTATTCATCCATTGAATCAGAGAGAAGCGTCCTCCAGCATCTCGGTCACCAGCGCGGCGATCGGCGAGCGCTCCGACCGGACCAGGGTCACGTGTGAGAACAGCGGGTGCCCCTTGAGCTTCTCGATCACCGCGACGATGCCGTCGTGGCGGCCGACCCGCAGGTTGTCGCGCTGGGCGATGTCGTGGGTGAGCACCACCCGCGAGCCGGCCCCGATGCGGGACAGCACGGTGAGCAGCACGCCGCGCTCCAGGGACTGGGCCTCGTCGACGATCACGAACGAGTCGTGCAGGGACCGGCCCCGGATGTGGGTCAGCGGCAGCACCTCGAGCATGTCCCGGTTGATGACCTCGTCGATGACCGACTGGGAGGTGACCGCGGACAGGGTGTCGAAGACGGCCTGGGCCCAGGGGTTCATCTTGTCGGCCTCGGAGCCGGGCAGGTAGCCGAGGTCCTGGCCGCCGACCGCGTACAGCGGGCGGAAGACGACCAGCTTGCGGTGCTGGCGCCGCTCCATGACGGCCTCCAGCCCGGCGCACAGGGCCAGGGCCGACTTCCCGGTCCCGGCCCGGCCGCCCAGCGACACGATCCCGACCTCGGGGTCGAGCAGCAGGTCGAGCGCGACCCGCTGCTCGGCGCTGCGGCCGCGCAGGCCGAAGGCCTCGCGGTCGCCGCGGACCAGCCGGACCGACTTGTCGGGCTGCACCCGGCCCAGGGCGCTGCCGCAGCCGGACACCCCGGTGATCAGCACCAGGCCGGTGTGGCAGGGCAGCTCGCGGGCGGCCTCGAGGTCCAGCTTGCCCGAGTCGTAGAGCTCGTTCAGGTCGGCCGGGGTGACATCCAGCTCGGTCATGCCGGTCCAGCCGGAGTCGGGCGGCAGCTCGGCGCGGTACTCCTGTGCCGTCAACCCGACGGCCGCAGCTTTCACTCGCAGTGGCAGGTCCTTGGAGACCAGGACCACGTCGTCACCCTCGCTGGCCAGGCTGGTGGCCACGGACAGGATCCTGGTGTCGTTGTCCCCCAGCCGGAACCCGGCCGGCAGCACCGACGGGTCGGAGTGGTTGAGCTCGACGCGGATGCTGCCGCCGAAGTCGCCGACCGGAATGTCGGCGTCCAGCCTGCCATGCTCGATGCGCAAGTCATCGAGCATCCGCAGGGCCTGGCGGGCGAAATAGCCAAGCTCCGGATGGTGCCGCTTGGCTTCCAGCTCGGTGATGACGACCACGGGTACGACCACCCGGTGCTCGGCAAATCTGCCGACGGCGGCCGGGTCGGCCAGCAGGACGCTGGTGTCGAGGACGTAGGTACGCCTCGGCTGGTCCGACTCACTACCCGTGCTGGAGAGGTTGCGCCGTGAGTCACGGCGCGCTGCGGAATTGGGCACTCGATCTCCCCTGGGCGCCTGGCACGGCGCCGCGTCTGGACACGCAGGTTCTCGCACACATGGGTGTTGCAAGCACAGACGTGTCGGCGGGACCGGGACCGGCCAGCGATGGGCCGGGCGCCGGCCCTTCGCTCATCTCGCCTGCGTGCCAGGACGCGAAGCTCGAGAATCCGAGGGCCTTCCCGTCGGGCGGCTACACACCGCCCGTCACCTCAGAAGGTACCTGGCGAGATCTCAGCGGGGAAGTACCGAAACAGTCTGTTCACCAAGAAGATCACGCTTCGGTCACGCGCGAGGTCAGGCACCAAATCGCCGGTTACGCGCGGCAAACGAACGCAGGGCGCGCAGGAAGTCGACCCGGCGGAAGGCGGGCCAGTAGGCGTCGCAGAAGTAGAACTCGGAGTGCGCGCTCTGCCACAGCAGGAAGCCGCCCAGGCGCTGTTCGCCCGAGGTCCGGATGACCAGATCGGGGTCGGGCTGACCGGCGGTGTACAGGTGCTCAGCGATGTGCTCGACGGTCAGGATGCCCGCCAGTTCCTCGATCGTGGTGCCGCGGGTGGCGTGGTCCTGGAGCAGCGACCGCACGGCGTCGGCGATCTCACGGCGGCCGCCGTAGCCCACGGCCACGTTGACCAGCAGGCCGGGGAACCCGGCGGTGGCCTCGGCGGCGTCCTTCAGCGCCAGCGCGGTCTCGTCGGGCAGCAAGTCGAGCGCGCCGACCGGGTGAACCTGCCGCCCCTGGTCGACCAGCTCGCGGACAGTCTCCTCGATGATGCGCAGCAGCGGCCCCAGTTCGTGGGCCGGGCGCGATGACAGATTGTCATTGGATAGCAACCACAGCGTGACTACCTCGACACCGGCATCCTGGCACCACGCCAGCAGCTCGAAGATCTTGTCCGCGCCGATCTGATAGCCGCTGCTGACGTCGGCGAGCCCGGCTGACTTGGCCCAGCGGCGGTTACCGTCGCACATCACCCCGACGTGACGAGGGATCGCGCTCGGCGACAGCGATGCTTCGAGCCTGCGCTCGTAGAGCCGGTAGACGAGACCGCGCACTCCCATCCGGCACCCTCCGATAACCTCGCTGCCGCGACACCGGCGAGGCAGCCTCGCCGCGATGCCCGCTCGTAGTTGTCTCGCCGACCGGCGCCGAATCTGCCAGGACACACTCGTCCCGCTCTGTAAGAACCGTATCCAAGAATCTCACTAGTTCGGCCGAGGTCAGCACAGCTCGTATGCCGATCCCGTCCCCGCCCCATGCTTCCACGACTGCCCGCCGGGTCAGCCGCCAGGAGCCGCCGGCGGTGCCGCGCACGTCCCGGCCGGACGCCGGCCAGCCCGGCTGGGTGCGGACCGGGCCGCCCGAGCCGCGCGGTACGCGCTCCTGGCCGGCCGCCGCCCGCGCGCCGGGCCAGGCCCGCTGGCGCGGCACCCGGGGCCCGCCCAGGCCCGTGCACTCGCCGATCCAGTCGGCGCTGGACCGCAGGCTGCAGCGCAGTTCACCGCGGCCGGGCAGGTCACCGCGGGTCCGCGCGCGCAGCGTGAAGAACTCGTCGTCGCCGGGCTGATAGTCGTGGCGCCGGGCCGGCGCGGGGAAGCGATCGTCGGGGTCGGGCCACATCGCGGCCTGCTCGGGATCGCGGCGGGCGGCCCGCATCCGGTCAGCCAGCTGGGCCAGCTGGTGGCCGCAGCGCTCGCCCACGGACGCGAACGGGGCCGAGTCCCGGCTCAGCTCCAGTGTGATCTCGTATGCGTGGCCCGCGCGGTCGCGGCAGGCCACCGCGATCACCGACAGGATCGATCCATCAACGCAACGTAGTTCCCCCATAACGGAACGCTAACATCGGTTCCCCAGAAAACGGCACCCCGCCGCGCCCGCCGTGCCCTCGCGCCCGCCGTGCCCTCGCGCCCGCCGCGCCCTCGCCGCACCTCTGGCCAGTACGCCGCTACCCGATGCTCTTCACGATCGACTCGTCGAGGCCGGGGAACGAGGCCAGGTAGTCGCGCCGCTCCTGCTTGATCCGCGCGACCGTGGCCGCGTACTCGGCCAGGCGTTCCTGCCGCTCATACAACCGCCGTGGCTGGAGGATCTCGAGGTCGTCGATACCGCGCACCGTTTGTGC
Source organism: uncultured Actinomycetota bacterium (assembly GCA_963822485.1). Lineage (GTDB taxonomy): Bacteria > Actinomycetota > Actinomycetes > Streptosporangiales > Streptosporangiaceae > DASUBV01. Next base: position 114,355 of record CAWGHW010000034.1, on the reverse strand, counting down.
TATCTCGTAGCCGAAGTCCGGGTCGGGTACCCACTCGATGGTGCCGGACACGATGGCCTCGACCATGGCCGAGGAGTTGGGGATGGTGACCTTCTTGGAGGCGGTCTCGTCCTTCCCGCCGATCCGGCCGGTGTTGAGGACGAAGACCTGCATGGGCTTGGTGTCCAGCAGCTCCAGCATCCGGTTGCCCATGTCGGCCATGTCGCGCGGGAAGAACGGGTTGGTGCCGGGCACGCGCAGGAACTTGCCCTCCTCGTCCTTGCCGCCGGCCGAGGTGCCGGTGGTCTCGCCGAGCATGAAGTAGGCGGCGGCCTGGGTCCGGTCCAGCCGGGCCACGCCGGGCACGATGTTCTCGTTCCGGTTCAGGATCAGCAGGAAGTCGGCGGGCGGGACCTCGTTGCCTGGCCACGGGTCCACGTAGGAGAACGGCCAGGTGGTCCGGCCGTTGCGGGTGTAGGAGGTGTCGAAGAAGTCGACGTGGCCGGCGGCGTCGACGGACACGTTCTCCAGGTAGGCGTCGGGCTGGGTGGTCGCGTGGTAGATCGCGGGCTCGTAGCGCGGGTCCAGGCCGAAGGTCTTGGCGAAGCAGCCGTTCTCGGTGGTGTAGACCCGCCCGCCGGGCATCAGCGCCACGAAGTCGTCCTGGGCCGGGCGGCTGCCGAGCTGAGAGGTGAAGGTGGTGGTGGTCTTGCCGGTGCCGGACAGGCCGACGATCAGCACGGTGGTGGGGGTCCCGCCGACCGGGATGACCTTGCACCCGGCGTGCAGGGCCAGGCCGCCGCGGCCGTAGACGATGTTGTTCCACATCCGCAGGCCGCCCTTCTTGGACTCACCGAAGTAGTCCGAGTTGAGCACCCGGGTGACGTTGTCCCGCAGGTCCACGGCGATCAGCCGGTCGTCGGGGTAGCCCGGCGCGGCCAGGCCGGGGGTGTAGACGACCGTGGTGTCGGGGGCCCAGGTCCGCGGGTCGTAGTCCGCGCCGGCCGGGTAGTAGAGCTGCTGCTGCATCCCGGCCACGTTGGCGTTGGCCGCCTCCATGACCAGCCGGGCCCGGGTCCGGAAGGCGGGGTCGGAGCCGATGTAGCCGTCGACGACCACGACGCTGGTCCCGGCGATGTAGGCATCCTGGCGGGCGGCGGCCTGGTCGTACTCGGCGCGGGTGATGGTCTGCCTGGTGGCGTTGGTCGAGTCCGCGACCACGAACGTGGACCGGGTGCTGCGGGCGTCCACCCGGGCCTTGACGACGACGTTGCCGAACTCGGTCAGCTGGCTGTTGGGCATCTGCTCGGTGAGCTCGCGGAGCCGGGCCGGCGCGGGATTCCACTCCGCCGACGCGGCCTCCACCTGGTACGCCACGGCTGATCCTCCTCAGGGGTCGGGCGAGTTTCGCCGTTGGGCAGCGACACCCGCCCCTGCGCGGGAGGAACGGACCGGGCGGGATCTGTGGAATGTACCCAGCGCGCCGGCGGCTACTCGGCCGGCCGCGGCCGGCGGCCGGCGCTGGCCCGGCCCGGCGGCCGGCGCTGGCCCGGCCCAGCGGCCGGCGCTGGCCCGGCCCGGCGGCAGGCGCTGGCCCGGCCCGGCGGCCGGCGCTGGCCCGGCCCGGCGGCAGGCGCTGGCCGGGCCGGCAGCTGGCGCGGCTGGCGGTGCTACTAGCCGGGTCCCTCGGCCCTGACCTGCTCGACCTTCATCAGCGCGGCGCGCAGATCGGCGAGCCAGGAATCCTCGTGCTGGCCGACCAGGCGCACGCACCAGGCGAGCGCGTCACTGCGGCTGCGGGCGACGCCGGCGTCGACCAGGGTGTCGAGGACCAGGCGCTCGGACTGGCGCAGCCGGGTCATGACGGGTACGGAGAACGTCGTGAACATCACCTTGTACGGGCCGCAGGTGACCCCCCAGGAGACTTTGCGCTTGAACTTGTGCTCGGCCTCGTCGGCGATCGCGACCCGCAGCGGGCGAGTCTCCTCGCGGAACCTCCGGCTGCAGGCCTCAGCGGCGGCGGCCAGCTCGGCGGGCGACGCTCCGGGGGGCAGCGGCGGGTCGGCCAGGGCGCCGACGACGGTGATCTCCTCCCGGTCAACCTTGATCTCGGGCGGCGCGGCGAACCAGTCGGCGGGCATCCGCCCGCTGAACCAGCCCCGCAGCTTCTCGGCCGCCGACCCCGCCGCCCGCTCGTCCGTAGTCATGTAATCATGTAACACGCTCACGCGAGCTCGGACAACCCCGGGGGGCCAGTCCGGGCCTCCCCGGCGCCTCGGACGAGCGTCACCGATGACCCTCCGGTGCTGCTCCAGCGTCACCAGACCCCCGGTGACGTTGATCCGCCCCGAGGAGCCGGGCGGAGACGACCCGCCCACAACTCATGCGCCCCTTGGACCCCATCCTCCCTGCCAGCCCTACCCTCCCCACTCTCCCTGTCAGCCCCGCCAGCCCTGTCAGCCCCGCCAGCAAGATCGATGATCTTGGTCGGCTGCGTCTAGCGACGTGGTTGCTGCTCCCACGCTGCTCTAGCGACGTGGGAGCAACAACCATGACGCTGAGCTGGCGCGCGGCCAGTCCCACCCCAGGTCTCGCGCCCCTCGGGCGCACCGGCCCACCTGCCCCGCCCGACCGGACCCCATACGCTCCGCGCGCCCGCCTCCTCAGGTATCGCGCCCTCGGACCCGTGCTCCGGACCCGCGCCCCCGGACCCGCCGGACTCGCGCCCCCGCACCGCGCCCCCGGACCCGCGCCCGCGCCTCTCAGACCCCAGTCGCCTCACCCGTCCCGCCCGCAAGATCGATGTCTTGGTCCGAGCTGGGTCTAACGACATGGTTGGCCCTCTGGTGCTGCTCTAGCGTCACCAGAGGGCCAGCCACGACGCTGGCGCGGGGTGGCGGGGGCGGGCGGGCCGACCGGATGGGCGATGGAGGCGTGCGTGGTCAGCCGGGCGGGTGCGCGAGCGGGGCGAGCGGGGCGAGCGGGGCGAGCGGGGCGAGCGGGGCGAGCGGGGCGAGCGGGGCGAGCGGGGCGAGCGGGGCGAGCGGGGCGAGCGGGGCCGAGCGGGGCGAGCGGGGCGAGCGGGGCGGCGGGTTAGCCGGCGGGGTTGCCGGCGACCGATGCGGCCAGCTCGGGGAAGACCTCGACTGCGCCCGCGAAGCCCGCGCCGAACACCGCCCGCACGACCTGCACGTCCATGCCCGGCTCCGGCGCCTGCTCCATGAGGCCGTTGCCGAGGTAGATGGCAACGTGGGAGATGTAGGTGGGCGCGGTCGGGTCGGTGTGGTAGAAGAGCAGGTCACCGGGGCTGAGGTCGCTGATCGGGACCTGGGGGCCGGTGGTGGCCTGGTCCACCGCGACCCGCGGCATGGTGATGCCGGCCTGGCGCATTGACCACTGAACCAGGCCCGAGCAGTCGAAGGACCGCGGCCCGGCGGCACCCCAGACGTAGGGCAGCCCGACCCGGCTGAGCGCCGCCTTGAGGAACGCGTGCACCTGAGCCGCGGTGATCGGCGGCCCGTCCCCGCTCACCGGCGAGGTCGCGCCCGCCGCGCCGCCGGTGGCGACCTGGGACTGCACGACCTGGCCGGGCTCAAGCTGGGTGACCAGCTGGGCGATGGCCGCGTGCCGGGGCAGCATCCGCTTGATCTTGTGCATCAGCCGGGCCAGGCGCGCTCGGGGGGCGCTGACCACGACCGCATTGTCGGACGGGATGCCGAGGGAGGTGGCCACGGTGTCCGAGACGACGGCGTCCACGCCGGAGATGCCCACGGTCCCGTAGCCGCCGACCCGCAGGTCTTCGGGCTGGGCGCCGGCCACGTGCACTTTGCTGCCCAGCTTCAGGCGGTCCTCGCGGCCCATGGTGTAGGACACGGCGATGTCCCCGGCGGCGACGCTGCGCCACAAGGCGGTCGACCGGGCGGTGGGCCGGGCGGCGAAGGCGCGGAACCGGCTCGGGTTGACCCCGAGCATCTGGATGAACTCGCCGTTCACCTTGATCGAGCCGGCGTCGAGCCGCTGGACGGCGGCCACGCCGCGCAGCCGCCTGATCCGCCCGGTCAGGCTGGACGCCAGCGTGGTGGGCGCGACGACCAGCAGGTCAGCGGGACGGAGCCGGCTGAGCGGCGCGACGCCAGCGGTCTGTGCGGCGACCGTGCGGACGACCTGCACGCTGGCCTTGGACTGGGCCGAGGCGGGCAGCCGGATGCTCGCGGCGGTCGGCCATTTCGAGCCGTTCTTGCCGAGGAGGGCTTGCGCCAATGCGCGATCGGCGGATGTGCTGGCGGAGGCCGTTGTACCGGACCCCGGAGCGCCGGACACCGCTGAGCCGGACGCCGTGGCCGCAGAGCCGGCCGACGGGGGCGGGGCATCAGGAACGTGCGACCCGGCCGGCCTGACGACGAACGCCGTGCCAACACCTAGTGCCGCAACGACCCAGAGCACGGGACCTAGGCGACGCGCTCCGTCGCGCACCAGCTCTCCTCTCAGTCTGTGGGCAGCGTCCGAGAGGACAGCACAGCCCACCGCCAAACTGCCGTGTACCACAATGCACGCGCGAACGGGATCACGTCCATACCGGATTGCCCACAATCCCACTCGGGGCGGGCGCCAAGGGAAAGTCTTGGCTTACTGCCGACGAATACATGGGGCACAGCTGGGCCTCCCCCGGGCCCAGCGGCCTCACCCGCTTTGTGCCTGGTCACGGGCTCGGCGCCGGGCAGCCGACCGGACGGGAGGTCAGCGGGTCAGCTCGGCACGCAGCAGGTCGGGGTCGGTGACGGGGGCGCGGCAGGTGAAGTTCCGGCAGACATAGGCGGCGGGTGCGCCGCCGACCAGGCCGCGCCCGGCCAGCAGCGGCACCTCCCACCCGTCCGACCCAGCCGCCCCTCCCGGCCGCTCCGACCCGACCAACGCATCCGTCCCGCCCGACCCAGCCGACCTGTCCGCCGCGTCCGGCCCAGCCGACCCGTCCGCCGCGTCCGACTCAGCCGACCCCACCGACGCATCCCCGTCTGGCCCAGCCGACCGCTGCGTCGCATCCGGCTCCTCCGACCCAGCCGACCCAGCCGACCCGGCTGACCTGTGGGTCGCATCCAGGCCGTGCGTCGTACTCGCCCCGCCAGCCCCGGCTGGGTCACCAAGGGCCAGGACGGCGCCGGGCGGCGCCGCCAGCAAGGCCGTCCGGTGCAGGGCCGCCGTGCGCTGGTCACCCGCGGGCCCGACCACCGCGATCTCGACTGGCCCGCTCAGGCTGGCCTCGGCCACGGCCAGGCCCCAGCCCGCCGCCCGCGGGAACCGGCTGGCCAGCGCCGGGACGGTGGTCAGCGCGCTCAGGGCCGCCTCCCGGTGCCGGGCCGAGCCGGTCAGCGCCGAGAAGCTCAGCAGCGCCCCGGCCACGGCGAACACCCCGGACGGGCTGGGCCCGTCGGCCGGGTCGGCCGGGCGGTAGATGAGCTGCTCGCTGTCGTCGGCGGTGTCATAGAACCCGGCGCCGCCGCCCGCGAACCGGTCCAGGGTGGTCTCCAGAAGCTGCCCGGCCACCCCGGCCCAGCGGGCCTCGCCGGTCACCCCGGCCAGCGCGATGAGGCCCTCGGCCACGTTGCCGTAGTCCTCCAGCACCCCGGCGCTGCTGCCCGCGATGCCGTCCCGCGAGGTCCGGGCCAGCCGCCCGCCGTCGAGGTGGACGCGAGTCAGCAGCTCGGCGGCGCCGCGCGCGGCGGCGATGAAGTCGGTCCGCTCCAGCAGCAGCCCGACCTCGGCCAGCGCCGCGATGGCCAGGCCGTTCCAGGCCGCGACGACCTTGTCATCCCGGCCGGGCCGGACGCGATGGGCCCGGGCGGCGAGCAGGGCCGACCGGATCCGCTCGTAGGCACCGGCGTCGGCCGGGTCGGCGGGCAGCTGGAGCACCGAGGCACCGTGCTCGAACGTGCCCGCCCGGGTCACCTCGAACAAGGCGGCGGCCAGCTCGCCGTCGGCGGGCCCGAGCACCTCGGTCAGCTCGGCCGGGGTCCAGACGTAGAAGGCGCCCTCGGTGCCGTCGCTGTCCGCGTCGAGGGCCGAGGCGAAGCCGCCCTCGCCGGTCCGCAGCTCGGCCAGCATCCAGGCGCAGGTTTCCTCGGCTACGCGAAGCGCCAGCTCATCCCCCGTCAGCCGCCACAGGTGGGCGTAGACCCTGGCCAGCAGGGCGTTGTCGTAGAGCATCTTCTCGAAGTGCGGCACGACCCAGTCCGCGTCCACGCTGTAGCGGGCGAACCCGCCCGCGAGCTGGTCGTAGAGGCCACCGCGGGCCATGGCCGCGGCGGTCCCCCTGGCCATCTCCAAAGCGCGGCCGGCCTGATCACCGGCGCCGCGCTCGGCGTGCCGGAGCAGGAACTCCAGCACCATGGAGGGCGGGAACTTGGGCGCCCCGCCGAAGCCGCCCCGGGCCGGGTCGTACTCCTGCGCCAGCGTGACCACCGCGGCCTGGCCGGCGGCGGCCAGCCGCTCGGCCGCGGCGGCCTGCGCGTCGTCCCCGGCCGCGCCCGGCACTGTGATTCCGGCCACTCCGCCGCTCACCCCGCCGCTCACCCCGCCCCCGGCCCCGCCGCCGGCCCCGCCGCTCAGCCTGGCCGACTGCTCGGCCAGCGCGGCGGCGATCTTGTGGGCCTGGCTGATGACCGCCTCCCGGTCCTCGCTCCAGGCCCGGGCCACCCCGAGGGTCAGCCGCTGGAAGTAGTCACGGGGGAAGTAGGTGCCGCAGTAAAAGGGCTCCCGGTCCGGGGTCATGAACACCGTCATGGGCCATCCGCCCTGGCCCGTCATGGCCTGGGTGGCGGCCATGTAGATGCTGTCGATATCAGGGCGTTCCTCACGATCCACCTTGACCGACACGAAATGCTCGTTCATGATGGCGGAAATCTGCTCATCCTCGAACGACTCGTGTGCCATCACGTGGCACCAGTGGCAAGCGGAGTAGCCGACCGACAGCAGCACTGGCACATCGCGCTCGGCCGCCGCCTGGAACGCTGCCTCGGACCACGGCCACCAGTCGACCGGGTTGCCAGCATGCTGAAGGAGGTACGGGCTCGTCGCATGAGCCAGACGGTCTGCCATGTTTCCATCATCTAACGTACGAGCTCGTGAACTTCCCCCGGCGGGCCTCGTCATAGCTCTAAGCTGCGGCTGGAGGGGGTACCAGCAGGGCAGAGGGAACTCGCGTCACCCGGTCGGGCGGCGCAGAGCCGTTGGGTCGGCACTCGAAACCGGCCGATACACTGCCACGGATGCCAGGACCACAAGAGCGCCGGCATCCAGCTCTCCTGGTGACCACAGCGGTTGCTATGAGTGACCCTTACTAGCAGGAACAGGTTGGTTGGGAGTACGAATGCGCGTTCTGGTTCTCGGCGGCGACGGGTTCTGTGGCTGGCCGACCTCGCTCTACCTCTCGGATCGCGGCCACGACATCACGATCGCGGACAATCTGAGCCGCCGGAAGATCGACATCGAGCTAGAGGTCGACTCGCTCACGCCGATCCGCCCGATTGGTGAGCGGCTCCGCGTGTGGAAGGAGGTCACCGGCAAGGAGATCGGCTTTGTCAACGTCGACCTCGCCACGGAGTACGACCGGGTCGTGGAGGTGCTCGAGGAGCTGCGTCCCGAGGCGATCGTGCACTTCGCCGAGCAGCGCGCGGCGCCGTACTCGATGCGCACCGAGAAGACCAAGCGGTACACGGTCGACAACAACGTCCGGGCGACGCACAACCTGCTCACCGCCCTGGCCACCACGGGCCTCGAGGCCTCGCTGGTGCACCTGGGCACCATGGGCGTCTACGGCTACGGCTGGTCCGGCAGCGCGCCCATCCCCGAGGGCTACCTGACCGTCAAGGTGCCGACCCCCGACGGCGAGCTGGAGCGGGAGATCCTGCACCCGGCCAACCCGGGCTCGGTCTACCACCTGACCAAGACCCTCGACCAGCTGATGTTCTCGTTCTACGCCTCGAATGACCGGCTGCGGATCACCGACCTGCACCAGGGCATCGTCTGGGGCACCCAGACCGAGCAGACGATCAAGGACGAGCGGCTCATCAACCGGTTCGACTACGACGGCGACTACGGCACCGTGCTCAACCGGTTCCTGATGCAGGCGTCCATCGGGCACCCGCTGACCGTGCACGGCACCGGCGGCCAGACCCGCGCCTTCATCCACATCCGGGACACCGTCCGGTGCATCGAGCTGGCCATCGCCAACCCGCCCGAGGCCGGCGCCAAGCCGCTGGTCCGCAACCAGATCACCGAGACCCACCGGGTCCTGGACCTGGCCAAGATGATCGGTGACATGACCGACACCGAGATCGCCTACCTGCCCAACCCGCGGCGGGAGGCGGAAGAGAACGAGCTGTGCGTGCGCAACGACCAGTTCCTGGCCCTGGGTCTCAAGCCGACGACCCTGTCCGAGGGCCTGCTCGAGGAGGTCACCGAGGTCGCGGCGAAGTACCGGCACCGCGCCGACCCGGCCAAGATCATCGCCCGCTCGGTGTGGCGCGCGGGCATGGAGACCTCCGCGGACCTGCTCACCGAGCTGCCCGCCGAGAAGTAAGCCCGTACGTGCTGGCCGGGTCCCGGGCCTCACGCCCTGGACCCGGCCGGTAACACGTCCGGGCCACTGGTGCCGGACTGCTACCGTGCGTGTGTGACCACACCGCCGTCTGCAACTCCGCCGGCTGCCCGCGGCACCCGTGTCCGCGGTACCCGCCAGGCCGAGGCTCTCGCCGCGGTGCTGGCCGGGCTGCCGGGGTTCTGCAGCGCTCAGCAGATCCATGCTGAGCTGCGCAGCCGCGGCGAGCACGTGGGCCTGACCACCGTCTACCGGCACCTGCAGGTGCTCAGCGAGGACGGCCAGGTCGACGCGATCAGGGACGCCAGCGGCGAGACGCTGTACCGCCGCTGCCGCAGTGACTCGCATCACCACCACCTGACCTGCCGCACCTGCGGGCGCAGCGTCGAGGTCGAGGGCCGCGCGGTGGAGCGCTGGGCCGAGCAGGTCGCCGCCGAGGCGGGCTTCACCGACGTCGGGCACACCGTCGAGCTGTTCGGCCTGTGCCCCGACTGCGGCGCGGCCGCGGCGCACCCGGCGAACGCTGCCGAGGGCCAGGCGGCCGCCGAGAACCAGGGCGCGGCCGCGGGCTAACGCCGGCCGCGGCTAACGCCGGCCGCGAACCGCGGGCTAGCGGCGCCGGGACTCAGCCAGCTCGGACGGGCCGACGTGGTCGGCCAGCCAGTCGGCCAGCGGCTGGGTGCTGGCCAGGAACTCGCGCACGTGATCCCGCGCCGCCGCGGTGGCCAGCCAGTCCTGCACCGGCCATTCCTTCCACGCGATCAGCCCCTTGCAGCGCAGCAGGTCGATCCGGGGATGATCGGCCGGGTAGCCGCGCGGCGCGGTCTTCAGGTTCTCGTGGCCGTGCACGTCGATGTCGCAGGCCCGCACCGCGGCGATCACCCGCTCGAGCTGGGGCCCGGTCAGGTCGTGGGCGACCGCCTGGCGGTAGCGCTCGAGCTGGTCCGGGGCCATCGCGTACATGCCGTTGCCCGCGGCCAGGCCCTGGGCCGACAGCTGCACGTAGCCGTCCCCGATCCTGGCGCCGATGGCCGTCTTGTACGGCGACTTGTCCTTGCTGAACCTGATGTCGCGGTAGGGACGGAAGATCCGGCCCGGGCCGAGGTCGGCGGCCAGCTCCTCCAGCAGCTCGGTCATCGGGCCGAGCACCTGCTCCTCGTAGGTCTGCCGGTGGCTGGTCCAGTAGGCCTTGGAGTTGTCGGCCGCCAGGCCGTCGTAGAAGTCGAGGGCATCCTCGGGCCAGCCGCTGAACGCCATCGCCATCCCTCTTCCCGCCAGGCCGGGCCCGCCGCGGGCCCAGGCACCAGCGTGCCACGCGCCGCCGACAACCAGGGCCGAGAACCCAGGGCCGACAACCCAGGGCCGGCAGCCCGCGCCTAGTGCAGCACGCCCGCCCGGCCCTGGCACCTCGGCCAGCTGATGCCGGCCGGGTCGACCACGTGCAGCGGCAGCGCCGGGTGCACCGCCTTCTGGCTGGGCGCGTCAGTGACCAGCACCAGCGAGCCGGAGCCCGTGGCGTACCCGTACCTGCGGGTGACCTTGGCGAACGCGCCGGTCGTGGTGCTGGCCAGGTAGGTGGCCTGGCTGGTGGTCCAGGCCAGCGTGCCGGGCGCCATGGCCAGGCCGGCGAAGTCCACCCCGGCGGGCAGCACCAGCGCCGCCGGGCCGGCTGGTCCTGGCGCGGCGAGTAGTACAGCCGGGTCAGGTCGGGGCTGAGGTACGCCGTGCGGGTCCCGTCGCTGACCACGAACTCGGTGCCGTGCACCGCGCGCAGCGCCGCGGGCAGCGGCACCAGCCGCCGCGCGGTCAGGCTGTAGGCGCGCAGCATGGTCTGGGTGCCGGGCGCGTCCGACTCCGGCCAGACGACCAGGTTCCCGTCGAACAGCGGCGGCTGAACGTGGCCCTGCCGGATCGTGGTGACCTGCCCGGTGGCCAGGTCGGCCAGCCGGATCTCGACCAGCCCGCCGGCGCCGTAGCCCTGCGCCCAGGCCGCGTAGTGCCCGCTGACCGCGGGCGCGTGCCAGGGGCTCGCCCAGGGCACCCCGCCGGGCCCGGCGATGGAATGGCCGATGCGCCGCAGCGTCCCCGTGGTCGAGTCGAAGGCGTACATGGTGAAGCGGTCCAGGCTGGACAGCGAGTAGGTCTGGGCCCAGACCAGCCAGCGGCCGTCCGCGGCCCCGTCGGCCTGGTCGGTGGCCGGATCCCCGAACGGCCGGATGGAGCGCAGCCGACCCGTGGCCAGGCTGAGCAGCCCGACCCCGGAGAAGTCCGGCGTCCAGGCCGACACGTACACCTGGCGTCCGTTCCCGGCCACCCCGAGCGGCTGCACCTCGGCCTGGCTGGAGCCCGGCACGGCCCTGGCCAGCACCGTGCGCAGCGACGCCGCGGCCTGGGTCTGGCAGAACTCCAGCGCCGGCCCGGACTGGGCCGGGCGGGCCGAGGCGGCGCCAGACCTGGCCGGGCCGGCACCCGCCTCCCGCGTCGCGCCGCCCGTCCGGTTCCCCGTCGCGGCCGGCGGCGGCGACCCGCCCGCCGACACGATCGCCCAGATGACGAGGGCCAGTGCCGCCCCCGCCCCGGCCGCCAGGTACCAGCGCCGGCCGGAACGGCGCCGCGGGGCGGGCCGAGGCCGGCCGTGCCGGCCGCTACCAGTCGTAGCCACGGGCCCCGAGGATGTCCACGATGGCGCTGGAGGACATGGACGAGTACGCGGGCACCCCGGCCGCCCAGCCGATGCTGGAGGCGCCGTGCACCGAGTCCTCGTAGTTGGCCACCGTGCCGTAGTCGGAATAGCCGCGGATATCGAACCAGTGGAATATCGTCTGGTTCACCGGATTTCCGACCAGGTGCGGGCCGCCGGCCACTTCGTAGGCATTGCCGGCCAGCGGGACGCCGCCGTTATGATTGACGTCGGCGACCAGATCCGTCTCGAATGTGCGGATCTGCGCACGGGATGGCGTCCACGGCAGGGCGACCGCGACGTACTGATTTTTCTTCTGATTCTTGTTGAGCACTTCTGGCACCGGATATCCCGAGTCGTCGGACCAGTTCGTGCCGGCCGTGGTGGTCTTCAGCTGACGGGCCGCGGCCCGCTGCGAGACCTGCTTGCCCATCTGCGCGAGCATCTCCGAGACCGTGGCCGGGCCGCAGAAGTAGTTGCGGATCTGGGCCTGCTGGGTGGCCTTCAGGTTCCTGGCCGCGGGCAGGCCGGTGCAGTGGCTCGTGCACTTGGCGTCCGCGCTGGCATTCTGGCGCAGCAGGTGCAGGAACTTCCGGGCCTTGGCCTGCCGTTCCGCGTTGGCGCGCAGCATCCCGGCCGTCATCCGCGGCGCGGCCAGGCCGACCTTGCCGTGCCGCCCCGCCCCGGCGTCGGTGACCAGCGGGGCCGTGTGCCGCGCCGCCGAGGAGATCGCACGGCCGGCTCCAGGACCGCCTTGAGTGTCCGCGGTGGCCGCCGGCAAGGCAACCGCCACGCACCAGGCAAGCGCGCCGATGGAGATAACGACGCCCATGCGGACTATCCCTGCCGCAGACCTCATAATTCCTCCGTTCTTGTCACGTCCCGGGCCTTCCAAATCCCGGAGGAACTAGTCATTCTCACTAACTGCCGGACCAGCGGCGTATTCCATAAGGCTAGGCGAATAACCGGCGAGGTGCCGCTGCAATTCAAATAGTCGGCCAGTTCGCCGCGGTCCGTCTCGATATCAGCCCGCCCGGAATGCCGTCAGTCCCCATGACGGTGGCATTGGAACGATTTTTCCGGCAAGATCTCAAACGGGCCGCGGTATCCCACGCGCCCGGCCCGGAACCCGATGGGCCCTGGCTGACCCACCGAGCGCCCGCCCCGATCGCAGGAGGACCCGTGCTGCGCTTCCCGCTCATCCACCCCCCGCTGCTGGCCGCGCTGGCCGCCGCCGGCCACGGCAGCCGGGTCCTGCTGGCCGACTCGAACTACCCGCACGCCACCGGCGTCCACCCGCGAGCCGCGCAGGTCTTCCTCAACCTCCGGCCCGGCCTGGCCACCGTCGACCAGGTCCTCGAGCCCGTGCTGGCCGCGATCCCGGTCGAGGCGGCCGCGGTCATGCGCCCCGACGACGGCAGCACGCCGCCGGTCTTCGCCCGGTACGCCGAACTGCTCGGCGACGGCCTGCCGCTCCAGCCCCTGGGCCGGCACGAGTTCTACGCGGCCTGCCGCGAGCCCGACCTGGCGGTCTGCGTGGCCACCGGGGACGGGCGGCTGTACGCCAACCTCCTGCTGACCATCGGCTTCATCTCGCCGACGTGAGGCCGGCGGAGGCCGCCGAGCCCACGTCGATCCTGACCAGCACGGTGAATCCCCGCACGACAGAGATCTGACCTCGCGGGCCGGCGCTGGCCGGCCGCGCGCGGGCTTGACCCTAATATCCCGCCGTCACCCTGGACACACCCGGCTGCGTCCGTTATACATCGGATGTCTGACCGGAAACAGGTCCGGCGGCGGCCTGGTGCCGCTGACCCTGGGCCGGGACGAGGCCGCACCCACCGGAGGCTCGCGCATGCCCGATTCCACTCCCGCACCCGCCCCGCGCCCGGCCTCGCCCGCGCTCCCGGACGCCGCCGTTCTCCCGGACTCGCCCGCGCGCCCGGACGCCGCCGTTCTCCCGGACTCGCCCGCGCTCCCGGACGCCGCCGCGCGCCCGGACTCGCCCGGGTTCCCGGACCCCGCCGCCGTCCCGGACCTCGGCGCGCGCCCGGGCTCGGCCCCGCTCCCGGGCTCGGCCCCGCTCCCGGAGTCGGTCCCGCGCTCCCGGAGTCGCTTGCGGCCGAGTTCGGCGGGCTGGCCGCGGTCGTCACCGGCGGCGCTTCGGGCATCGGCCTGGCCACCGCGCTGCTGCTGGCCGAGCGCGGCGGCCGGGTCGCGGTCCTGGACCGGCAGCTGCCCTGGGCCGGCCAGCCGCCCGCCGGGCTGGCGGCGTTCCAGGCCGACGTCACCCGCGACAGTGAGGTGCGGCAGGCGGTCAGTGCCGCCGCTGATGCGCTGGGCGGCATCGACATCCTGGTCAACAATGCCGGGATCGGCGCCGCCGGCACCGTCGAGGCCAACGACGACGAGGAGTGGCACCGCGTCCTGGACGTCAACGTGCTCGGCATGGTCCGGACCAGCCGGGCCGCGCTGCCGCACCTGCGCCGGTCGGCCCAGCGCCGCGGCCAGGCCGCCATCGTCAACACCTGCTCGATCGCCGCCACCGCCGGGCTGCCGCAGCGGGCGCTGTACTCGGCCAGCAAGGGCGCGGTCTACTCGCTCACGCTGGCCATGGCGGCCGACCACGTCGCCGAGGGCATCCGGGTCACCTGCGTGACGCCGGGCACGGCCGACACCCCGTGGGTGACCCGGCTGCTTGACGCCGCGCCCGACCCGGAGGCGGAGCGGGCCGCGCTGAAGGCCCGCCAGCCGATGGGGCGCCTGGTGTCGGCGGCCGAGGTGGCGGCGGCCATCGCGTACCTGGCCAGCCCGCTGGCCGGGGCGGTCACCGGCATCGCGCTGGCGGTCGACGGCGGCATGTCCGGGCTGCGGCTCCGGCCGCCGGCCTCACCCCGCTGACCCCCATGATCACGACCGGATTGCCGCGGCGGATTGCGGCGGATTGCGGTCAAACGGTCAGGATCATGAGGCTAACCGTCAGCAGGCGCCCCATCAGCGCGGCGGCCGGGCGTCAGCAGGCGGCCGCATCAGCGCGGCGGGCGGGCGTCAGCAGGCAGGCGGTCCACCGCGCTGACCGCCGACCCGGCGCGCGCCGTCGGCCCGCCACGCCGCTAACCCGGCGCGCCGTCGGCCCGGCACGCCGCCAACCCCGCCGCTGACCAGGCGGCAGGCCGTCGCTGACCGAACGCCGGCCTGTCGCCGACCGGCCGCTGACCCGACCTGGGCGACCGGCGGCATCAGCATAGATCAGACGTCTAGCGTGCCAGCGAAGACCCGGACCGGCTGATCGCGACGACGGCCGGGCCGAGAACAGGGTCGTTATGGCGTCAGTATATCGGTTTGATGACGCTCAGCCCCTGGTGCTGACAGCCCATTGACGGGACCGATACATCGGATCTATTTTCCTTGCACGTCCCGTGTATACCCCTAGCGTGACCTAGGAGGTCCGATGTCACCTCACAGACCTTTCGGCCTAATAGCCGCCGCCAGTGTCACGATCGCCGTCCTGCTCGCGGGCTGCGGATCGAGCAGTTCCACGGGCGCGAGCAGCGGCACCAGCAGCGCCGCCACGGCCGGCTCCGGCCCCGTGACGATCGGCGTGGACCTGACCTACAACAACACCGCGTTCTGGTCCGCCTACATCAACTACGAGAAGCAGTACGCCCAGCAGCTGCACATCAAGCTCATCGGGCCGCTGCTCGCCGCGGCCAACGCCAGCCTGCAGAACCAGCAGATCGAGGACCTGGTCAACGAGGGCGCCAAGGCGGTGATCGTCAACCCGGAGACCGCCACCAGCCTGGGCCCGGCCATCAACTACGCCGCCCAGCACCACGTCCAGCTGATCTCGGTCGACACCATCGTCGGCGTCGGCAAGGTCTACATGGTCGTCCGGGCGTCCAACGTGCTCTACGGGCTCGACGCGTGCGCCTACATCAGCTCCCGGGTCAAGTCCGGCTACGTGGTGGACCTGGAGGGCGACCTCTCCTCCTCCAACGGCGCTGACCGGACGAACGCCTTCAACTCCTGCATGGCCGCTAACGACCCCGGCGTGAAGCTGCTCAAGGAGCCCACGACCTGGGTCGACCCCACCGCGGTGACCGACGCGCAGAACGCCATCAACGCCTACGGCAGCAAGGTCAAGGCCATCTACTCGCAGTGGAGCAGCCCGGACACCGGCCTGCTGCCGCTGCTCAAGAACAAGCACCTGACCGGCAAGGTCATCGTGGTCAGCGATGACGGCGTGCCGTTCGAGATGTGCGACATCTCCAAGAACCTCATCGACGCCTCCCAGTCGCAGCCCGCGAACCTGTACGCCTACTGGGCGCTCAAGTACGCGGTGGACGCGGCCAAGGGCGTGAGCCTCAAGCCGGGTGACCCCGGTGGCGGCGCGCCCGCGCTCCAGATGATCAGTTACCAGGGCGACAGCAACCTCGGTGACCCGATCGTGGCCCCGTTCGTGACCAAGGCCGCGCAGACCTTCCACGTCAAGGGCGTGGACGGACTGTCGGGCACGGTGCAGACCACCTCGGTGGCCGACGCCAGGCTGTGGGGCAACGTCTACGGCGCCGCGCACGGCGGGGTGTGCAGCAAGGCCGCGGCGGCCGGGTGACCGTGCCCGCCGCGCCCGCGGCCCCGGCGACCCGGCCCGTCGTCGAGGCCGCGGGCATCCGCAAGAGCTTCGGCAGCACCCAGGCCCTGCGCGGCGTCGACCTGGCCCTGGCGCCCGGCCGCTGCCTGGGCCTGGTCGGCCGCAACGGGGCCGGCAAGTCCACGCTGGTCTCGGTGCTGTCGGGGATCTACGCGGCGGATTCGGGCCACGTCTCGTTCTCCGGCGAGCCCGCGCCCGCCCTCGGTGATGTCGGCGGCTGGCGCCGTCGCATCGCTACCGTCCACCAGCACTCCATGGTGGTGCCCGCGCTGACCGTGGCCGAGAACGTGTTCCTGGGCCGCCAGCCCGGCCAGGGCGGGCTGGTCGACTGGCGGCAGATGCAGGACCAGGCCCGGGCGCTGATGCGCGAGTGGGGCTTCCCGATCGACGTGCGGCTGCCTTGTGCCCGGCTGACCGTCGAGCAGCGGCAGATCGTGGAGATCGCCCGGGCCATCGCCTCCGGTACCCGGTGCCTGCTGCTGGACGAGCCGACCGCGGCGCTGGAGCGGGACGCCACCGCGCGGCTGTTCGAGCGGGTCCGGCAGCTCACCGCCAGCGGGGTGGCGGTGCTGTACATCTCGCACCACCTGGAGGAGGTCTTCGAGATCTGCCAGGACGTCGCGGTGATCCGGGACGGCGAGATGGTGCTGACCGCGGCCACCGAGACGGTGAGCAAGGAACAGCTGGTGGCGGCGATGGTCGGCCCGGCCGCGGGGGCTGGTCTCACGGCGGGGGCTGGTCCCTCGGCGGGGGCTGGTCCCGCGGCGGCCCCTGGCCTCTCGACCACTAGTCCCCCGCTTACTAGTTCCCTGGAAACTAGTTTTCAGGGAACTAGTGCCACGGCCGCTCAGGGAGTGGTGGCCCGGCTGACCGTGGACCACGTATCGGCGGTGTCGCTGCGCGGCTCGCTGCGCGACATCTCGCTGGAGATCGCGCCCGGCGAGCGGGTCGGCATTACCGGGCTGCTCAGCGGCGGGGTGGCCACGCTGGCCCGGGTGGTGGCCGGGGCCCAGACCTACGAGTTCGGCCGGGTGCTGATCGACGGCCGGCCGCTGACGCCGGGGCGGCCGGACCTGGCCCTGCTGGCGGGCGTCGGCTACATCCCGGAGGACCGCCAGGCCGAGGGGTTCGTGCCGCTGCTGGGCGTGGCCGAGAACACCACCATGACCATCGTGGACCGGCTGGCCGGCCGGATCGGCTGGCTGCGCCCGCAGGCCAGGACCAAGGCGGCCGGCCCGCTGACCCGGCGGCTGTCGGTGGTGTCGGCCGGGCTGGCCCAGCCGGTCGGCGAGTTGTCCGGCGGCAACCAGCAGAAGGTGACCGTGGCCCGGGCGCTGGTCCGCCAGCCCCGGCTCATCGTGGCCCTCACGCCGACCCGTGGCGTGGACGTGGCGGCCAAGACGCTGCTGCTGGACGAACTGGCCGAGGTGACCACGGAGAGCGGCGCGAGCCTGCTGCTGGCCACCGACGAGCTGTCCGACCTGGTCATCTGCGACCGGGTCATCGTGCTGGTCCGCGGCGAGCGGTTCGCCGAGTTCACCGGGCCGCCGTTCGACCGCGAGGCCCTGATCGCCGCCACCGAGGGCCTGGCGGCCTGGTCGGACGGCGGCGACCCCAGGCCGAGCCTGAGCGACAGTATCACGGAGGATTCATGAGCGAGGTCGGCGAGTCGGCGGCGGGCTCGGGGCCCGCGGCGCGCGGGCGCGCTGAGGTCGAAGCGGTTATCCAGGGGCGCAGCCGGCAGGCCAGGGCGTTCTCGCTGCTGCAGGAGGCGGCGCTGCTGCCGGTCATCATCCTGCTCGTCGTGGTGGGCACGTTCGTGAACAGCGCGTTCCTGACCGTGCCGAACTTCACCGGCATCGGGCAGCAGGTGTCGGCGCTGGGCGTGATCGTGGTCGGCGAGAGCCTGATCCTGCTCATCGGCGGCATGGACCTGTCGCTAGAAGGCACCTACGGGCTCGCGCCGATGATCGCGGCCTGGCTGATCGTGCCCAAGGCCGAGTACGGCGCCGGGACGCTGTTCAGCCCGTACCTGGCGCTGCTGATCATGCTGCTGGCCGGGGCGTTCATCGGCCTGGTCAACGGGCTGCTGATCGTCAAGGGCCGGCTGAACGGGTTCATCGTGACGCTGGGCATGACGATCGTGCTGGCCGGCCTCCAGCTCGGCATCGTCAGCGGCAACAGCGTGTTCAACCCGCCCGCCGCGTTCACCTACCTGGGCGCGGCGACGGTGGGCACGGTGCCGGTGTCGCTCATCGTGACGGTCGCCATCTTCGTGATCACCGGCCTGTTCCTGCGCTACCACCGGACCGGGCGGGCCATCTACGCCGTCGGCGGCAACCTGGCCGCGGCCCGGGCGGCCGGGATCAAGGTCGACCGGATCAGGATCGGGGTCTACGTGGCCGGCAGCGTGCTGGCCGCCGTGGGCGGGCTCATGGAGGCCGGCCGGGTCAGCGCGGTCACCGGCCAGCAGGGATACCAGGAGGGCATCATCTTCACCGTGTTCGCGGCCGCCGTGATCGGCGGCGTCAGCCTGCGGGGCGGCCGCGGCAACATGGTCGGCGCCGCGTCCGGGGTCATCCTGCTCGGGCTGGTGCAGAACATCATGGACCTGTCGCAGGTCTCCAACTACTGGATCGAGGCGGTGACCGGCGGCGTCATCCTGGTCGCGCTGGTGCTGGCCAGGGTCATCGGCGGCGAGGCTACCGCGGAATGACCACCATCTTGGGCTTCGAGACCCACGACGTGCGCTTCCCCACCTCACGGACGCTGGACGGCTCGGACGCCATGAACCCCAGCCCCGACTACTCCGCCGCCTACCTGATCATCCGGACCGACTCTCCCGACGGGCTGGCCGGGCACGCCTTCGTGTTCACCATCGGGGTCGGCAACGACATCCAGCTCGCCGCGGTGCGCGCGCTGGAGCCGTTCCTGGCCGGCCGGGACGTCCGCGAGATCACCGAGGACCTGGGCGGCCTGTCCCGGCGGCTGGTCGGGGACAGCCCGCTGCGCTGGCTCGGCCCCGAGCGCGGCGTGGTGCACATGGCCATCGGCGCGGTGCTGAACGCCTGCTGGGACCTGGCCGCCCGGCTGGCGGGCAAGCCGCTGTGGCGGCTGCTGGCCGACCTGTCGCCGCGCGAGCTGGTCGACCTGGTCGACTTCCGCTACCTCGAGGACGCGCTGACCCGCGACGAGGCCCTGGACCTGCTGGAACGCGGCGCCGAGGGCCGGGCCGGGCGGATCGCGGCCCTGGAGCGCGACGGCTACCCGGCCTACACCAGCACGCCGGGCTGGCTCGGCTACTCCGACGATCGGCTGGCCGAGCTCTGCGCCGAAGCCGCAGCCGACGGATTCGGCCAGGTCAAGCTCAAGGTCGGAGCGCGGCTCGAGGACGACATCCGCCGGCTGGGGATCGCCCGCGGCGCGGTCGGCGACGACATCGCCATCGCGCTGGACGCCAACCAGGTGTGGGGCGTGCCGGCCGCGATCTCCTGGATCCAGGCCCTGCGCCCGCTCCGTCCGGCCTGGATCGAGGAGCCGACCAGCCCGGACGACATCCTCGGGCTGGCCCGGATCCGCGCCGCGGTGACGCCGGTGCCCATCGCCACCGGCGAGCACGTGGCCAACCGGGTGGTGTTCAAGCAGCTGCTCCAGGCCCGCGCCATCGACATCATGCAGATCGACGCGTGCCGGGTGGCCGGCGTCAACGAGAACCTGGCCAACCTGCTGCTGGCCGCGAAGTTCGGCGTGCCGGTCTGCCCGCACGCGGGCGGCGTGGGCCTGTGCGAGATCGTCCAGCACCTGTCGATGTTCGACTACGTGGCGCTGTCCGGGACCACGCGCGGCCGCATGATCGAGTGGATCGATCACCTGCACGAGCACTTCGTCTACCCGGCCGTGGTGCGCCGCGGCCGGTACGTCGCGCCGCTGGCCCCCGGCGCGTCCACCGAGCTGCGGACGGCCTCGGTGGCCGAGTTCTCGTTCCCGTCCGGCGGCGCCTGGCGCGCGGTGGCGGCGGTGTGACCAGGCCGGACCGGGCGCGGCCGGCGCAGGTGGCGCTGGGTCACAGCGGGCTGCGGGTGACCCGGATGATGTTCGGCGCCGCGCCCATCGCCGGGCTGTTCGCGCCGGTCAGCGAGCAGGACGCGCGGGCCACGCTGGAGGCGGCCTGGGCCGCGGGCATCCGCGCCTTCGACACCGCGCCGCACTACGGGGCGGGCCTGTCCGAGCAGCGGCTGGGCGCCTTCCTGGCCGGCCAGCCGCGACGCGAGTACGTGGTGTGCACCAAGGTCGGGCGGCTGCTGGCCGACGGCGAGGACCTGGCCGAGGGCGCCGAGGGCTTCTACGGCGCGCCCCGGCGGCGCCGGTTCCGCGACTACAGCCGGGACGGCGTGCTGGCCTCGCTGGAGGCCAGCCTGGCCCGGCTGGGCACCGACCGCGTCGACATCGCGCTGATTCACGACCCCGACGACCACGCCCGGCAGGCGCTGGACGAGGCCTACCCGGCCCTGGCCCAGCTCCGGTCGGAGGGCGTCATCGGCGCGGTCGGCTTCGGCATGACCCAGGCGCCGCTGCTGGAGTGGTTCGTGGCCCGCGCCGACCTCGACTGCGTCCTGATCGCCGGCCGGTACTCGCTGCTCGACACTCGCGCCGGGGAGTCGCTCCTGCCGGCCTGCCGGGAGCGCGGCGTGGCCGTGCTTGGCCGGCGGGGTGTTCAATAGCGGAGTGCTGGTCGACCCCCGGCCCGGCGGCACCTTCGAGTACCAGCCCGCCCCGCCCGACATCCTCCAGCGCGCCCTGCGCCTCAAGACGGTGTGCGCCGAGTACGGGCTGCCGCTCGGGGCGGTGGCGCTGCGGTTCGTGCTGCGCCACCCGGCGGTCACGGCCGCCGTCGTCGGGGCGCGCAGCCCGGCGGAGGTCGCCGAGGACACTGGCTACCTGGCCGCCGAGGTGCCGGACGAGCTGTGGGCCCGGCTGGCCGGCGAGGGCCTGATCCCGGCGACCGCTGACGTGATCGACGGCGGAGCCGGGCCGTGATCGAGGGCGGAGCCGGGCCGTGATCGTGGACGCGCACCACCATCTGTGGGACCCGGCCGACCGCCGCCATGCCTGGCTGGACGCGCTGCCGTCGCTGCGGCGGCCGTTCGGGCTGGACGACTTCCAGGCGGCGGCCGCGCCCCAGGGCGTCACCGCGAGCGTGCTGGTGCAGGTGCTGCCCGATGTCGCCGAGACCGAGGAGTTCCTGGCCCGCGCGGCGGCCAGCCACGGCGCGGGCGGCGGCCCGGTGCCGGTGGCCGGGGTGGTCGGGTGGGTCGACCTGTGCGGCCCGGACGTCGCGACCGAGATCGCCCGGATTCGCGAACGACACGGTGGCGACCGGCTGGTCGGGCTCCGGCACCTGGTGCAGGATGAGCCGGACCCCGCGTGGCTGGACCGTCCCGAGGTCCGCCGTGGCCTGCGCGCGGTGGGCCAGGCCGGGCTGGTCTACGACCTGCTGATCCGCCCGTCCCAGCTGCCCGCCGCACTCCGGCTGACCGCCGAGGAGGACCAGGTGCGGTTCGTGCTGGACCACGCGGCCAAGCCGCGGATCTCCGGCGGCGAGCTGGAGCCCTGGGCCACGATGATCGGCGAGCTGGCGGCCAGGCCCAACGTCGCCTGCAAGGTGTCCGGCCTGGTCACCGAGGCGGCGGCGGACTGGCAGCCGGCCCAGTTCGCCCCCTACGTCGACGTGCTGCTGGCCAGCTTCGGGCCGGCCCGGCTGCTGTTCGGGTCCGACTGGCCGGTCTGCCTGCTGGCCGCTACCTACGCCGAGGTGCTGGCCCTGGCCCGCGACCTGCTGTCGCCGCACCTGAGCCCGGCCGAGCTGGCCGCGTTCTTCGCCAGCAACGCCCGCTCTGTCTACAGGCTCAGCTGACGCTCGCCTCCTGCGTCACACCCGTTGCACAGGCCAGGAGCAGTTCGGCTCGTCAGGCCCATGACTCGGACGATCGAACTGCTCCGTGGCTTGAGTCCGGTGTGACGGACGGGGCAGGGGGGGCGCCGCGCCCCATCAGTCACACCCGCGCGGGCCCACCAGCAGCCCGAACCACTTCTGCCCCAGATAGCGCAGGCGGGGCGTTAAGGCGCCGGGCGGTCAGAGACGGAGGCCAGCCACTGCTCGACGTTGGCGATGTGCACCGTGGCCCAGGACCGGGCCACCTCCGGGTCCCGCGAGGCCAGCGCGTCGACGATGGCCCGGTGCTCGGCCAGGGTGCGCTCCCGCGCACCCGACTGGGTCAGGCCGCGCCAGACCCGGGCCCGGGTGGTCGGGGCCGAGATGGTGTCCAGCAGCGAGCACAGCACCGAGTTGCCCGAGCTGGCCGCGATGCGCCGGTGGAACTCCAGGTCGTTGGCGACCAGGTCGTCCACCTCGGGATGCGGCCCGAGGCTGTCCAGCAACTCGCCCAGCGCGGCCACGTCGCCATCGCTGACCCGCTCGGCGGCCATCGCCGTGGCCGCGGGCTCGAGGATCCGCCGGACCTGGAGGAACTCCAGCACGCTCGCGTCCCGGTGGAAGTCCACGATGAAGCTGAGCGCCTCCAGCATCACCGCGGGCTCCAGGCTGGTCACGTAGGTGCCGTCCCCGCGCCGCACGTCCAGGATGTTGATCAGCGACAGGGCCCGGACCGCCTCCCGCAGCGAACTGCGGGACAGCCCCAGTTCGGCGGCGAGGTCAGCCTCTTTGGGCAGCCGATCCCCGGCCTGGAGGGCTCCCGAGACGATCATTGACTTGATCTTCTCGATCGCCTCGTCGGTCACCGCCACGGCGCTGCCCTCCGCACCCTTGTCCCGCCCCACCTCGTCGCCCGCGCCAGCGCGACTAGGGGATCGGCTGGCCAGGCGTAGGTCAGATGTTTGCCGAGTATCGCATAAGCGGCCAGGCGGCCCGAGTCGCCGGCGGCCGTACCCCATGCGACCGGTTATATCCGTTATTGACGGGCCAAGGCGGGGATCAGTATGCTCAAGCTCAGAAATCGATTACAGAGATAGGAGGACTGGCTTCTGGCCTGACCACAGCGGGATGGGGCGGGCCGAGATCGTGCCGGACGGACCACCGCCTGCGGGCGGGCCGCGACCGTCGGGACAGACCGCGCTCCGCTGACGACCCGCCGCGGGATTCACGGCGGCCTGCGGCCGGACTGGGGCTGCGGGACGGACCCCGAACAGCGGGACGGACCGTGACCAGCGGAACGGACCGTGACCAGCGAACGGACCGTGACCGGCGGCATGGACCACGGCTAGCTGATACGGACCGCGACCCGCGAAACGGACGGGACGAGTCACGGGCCAAGCGAGCCGGGCCGAGACGGGCTGTCCGGGCACGGCCTGCGCGACGGACTACGCCCGGCGGGCGGCAACGAGGTGAGGGACGTGGTGGCGTGAGCGGTGGGCTGGGCTCGGGTGTGAGCGGGCTCTCAAAGCTCGTGGCCGCGCAGTCGAGGGCCATCACGCCGGAGAACTTCACCGGGGCCAAGGGCGCGGCGGCCAGCGCGACCGACGGGGCCGCCTCGGCCGCCGCGCGGGACCTGGGGCGGGGCTGGAAGGTCTCGCCGTTCGTCTATGTCCCGGCCGGGTCCACGTTTGAGCTGGCTGCCATCGAGGGGCCGGGCGTGATCCGGCAGATCTGGCTCACGCCGGCGGGCTGCGCCTGGCGGCACCTGATCGTCCGGATGTACTGGGACGGCCAGGCCGAGCCGAGCGTGGAATGCCCGCTGGGCGACTTCTTCGCGTCGGGCTGGGGCGGGACAACCGGGGCCGGGCACGCGCAGGTGTCCTCGCTGCCGGTGTGCGTGAATCCGGGCAGCGGGCTCAACTGCTTCTGGGAAATGCCGTTCCGGCAGGGCTGCCGGATGACGATCGAGAATGTCTCGGACGACGAGGCCCGGATTTACTACCAGGTCAACTACGAGCTTTGCGAGGTCGGCGAGGACGCGGCCTACTTTCACGCGCAGTTCCGGCGCAGTAACCCGCTCGAGTACCAGACCGAGCACGTGATCCTGGACGACGTGCGCGGCCGGGGCCACTACATCGGCACGTACCTGGCCTGGGGATCGAACAGCAGCGGCTGGTGGGGCGAGGGTGAGGTCAAGTTCTACCTGGACGGCGACGATGAGTGGCCGACCATCGCCAGCACGGGCACGGAAGACTACTTCCTGGGCTCCTACAACTTCTGGGTCAATGGCCGGTATAAGACGTTCACCACGCCGTACTCTGGCTTGCCGGAAGCGATTGTTCCGGACGGCAGTGATCCGGGGTTCACGCAGAGCAGGTTCGGCATGTATCGCTGGCACCTCACCGATCCCGTCCGGTTCGGCACCGACCTGCGGGTGACCGTGCAGGCGCTGGGCTGGCGGTCGGGCGGCCGGTACCTGCCACTGCGCGATGACATCGCCAGCGTGGCGTACTGGTACCAGACGCTGCCGGCCGGCCCGTTCCCGGCTCTGCCCGGCGCGGACGATCTGGAGATCATCTAGCCATGGAACCCGCCAACGCTGCTGGTCAGCAACAGACTGGGCGCGCGGTCGCGGGCCCCGAGGAGGTCCGGCCCCGTCGGAGGCCCGGTCGGCGGATCGCCCGTTGACAGCCAAGTCGACCGATTTCTAGGATTGCCGAGTAATCGATATCTCAGGGAGTCAAATGCCGCGGGACGAGGGCGCTGCCCAGCCTGGGAGGCCTCCGCGGCCAGCACGGATACGTGATGTGGCCGAGCTGGCCGAGGTGTCGGTCGCCACCGTCTCCCGCGTGCTGAACGGCGATCCGAACGTGGACGTCGGGCTGCGCGAGCGGGTCCGGGCGGCGGTGGCTCAGCTGGGCTACCGGCCGAACCGGCTGGCGCGCAACCTGCGCCGCCAGCAGATGGATGCGATCGGGATCGTGGTCCCGGACATCGAGAACCCGCACTTCGCGGAGATGGTCCGGATCATCGAGGTGCACGCGCTGGCGCACGGTCACCGGGTGCTGGTCTGCAACACCGACGAAGACGTCGACCGGCAGGCGGCCTGCCTGCGGATGCTGGCCGACGAGCGGGTCAGCGGAATCGTGCTGTCGCCGTCCGACCCGGCGGGCAGCATCGACCAGCTGCGCGACCTGGGCATCCCGGTGGTGGCCATCGACCGGGCGCTCAAGCACGCCGCGACGGACGCGGTGGTGGCCGACAACGTCCCGGCGGTCCAGGCGGCCACCCAGCGCCTGATCGACGCGGGCCACCAGAGCGTCGCCTTCGTCGGCGGCCTGTCCGAGGTCGAGACGGGCAGCGAGCGGCAGGAGGGCTACCTGGCCGCGATCGAGGGCGCGGGCCTGCGCCCGGTGCTGGCCAACGGCGGGTTCCGCCGCGACGCCGCGCACGCCGCGGTCACCGAGCTGCTGAGCCACGAGGAGCCGGTCAGCGCGCTGGTCGTGGCCAACAACCTGATGGCGCTGGGAGCGATGGCCGCGGTCCGCGACGCCGGGCTCCGGGTGCCCGACGACATCGCGGTGATCGCGGTCGACAACCCGCCCTGGGCCGAGCTGCTCGACCCGCCGCTGACGGTGCTCGGCCAGCCCATCCGGGAGATGGCCACTCGGGCCATCGAGCTGCTGATGCGGCGGCTGCAGGGTGAGCGCTTCCCGCCCGTCCGGGAGGTACTGCCGCTGGAGCTGATCGTCCGCCGCTCCTGCGGCACCACGGGGCTGGGCTAGCCCGCCCCGCCCGCAGGACGTATCCGCCACAACGACTAGTGGAAAGGGCTCCCATGGCACGCATTGCGCTGGCGACCGCTTCCGACGGCCGGGACTTCGTACACGAGGAGGTCGGCCCGTTCGGGCTGGACGTGCAGCGCCGGCTGGCGGCTGCGCTGCGCGAGCAGGGTCACGAGGTGCTCACCGGCGAGGGCGACCTCAGCTCCAACGCCGACGCGGTGCGGCTGGGCCGCGAGCTGGCCGCCGCCCGCCCGGACCTGACGCTGATCAACTACCCGGTCTGGGCGTTCCCGCACTTCTCGCTGCTGTTCGCGAGCCAGGGCGGCGGGCCGCTGGCCTTGTTCTCCAACATCGACCCGCAGTACCCGGGCATGGTCGGCATGCTGGCCGCCGGAGGCGGCTTCGACCAGGTCGGGCCGCAAGCACAGCCGGACCTGGGGCGACCCGGCCGACCCGGCGGTCATCGACCGGCTCGGCCGGCTGGCCACGGCGGCCAGCGTGACCCAGGGCCTGCGCGGCACGACGTTCGGCCGGATCGGCGGGCGGCCGATGGGGATGTACACCACCGTGGCCAACACCGATCAGTGGATGGCCGAGTTCGGCATCGACATCGAGGACATCGACCAGTACGAGCTGGTCCGCCGCGGGTCGGCGGTGGACCCGGCCGCCACCAAGGCAGCCCGGGTCTGGCTGGAGAAGAACGCCGGCGGCGTGCACTACGACGGCGCGAAGCTGACTCCCGAGCTGCTGGAGCGGCAGATCGGCGTGTACTACGCGGTCCGCGAGCTGGCCGACGAGTGGCACCTGGACTTCTGCGGCATCAAGGGACAGCCCGAGATGACCAACAACTGGTGCACGATGGACATCGCCGAGGCGTTCCTGAACGACCCCTACGACTGGGACGGCCCCAAGCAGACGCTGGTCTGCTCGACCGAGTCCGACATGGACGCCGCGCTGACCATGCAGATACTCAAGGGCCTGTCCGGGACGCCGGTGCTGTTCGCCGACGTGCGGCACTACGAGGACGAGCCTGGACGTCTGGGACCTGTGCAACTCGGGTCAGCACGCGACCTGGTTCGCGGCCCGCAGCGACGACCCGGCGCAGAACATGGCCCGGGTGCACCTGTACCCGGAGGTGCTGTACTTCCCGGCCGGCGGCGCCTCGGTGCACCACATCGCGGCCCCCGGCGAGATGACCTTCGCCCGGCTGACCCGGGCCTCCGGCCGGTATCGCATGCACATCCTGCGCGGCGCGTTCGAGGAGTTCGACGCGGACACCACCGAGCGGCTGGCCCGTCAGTCCACGTTCGAGTGGCCGCACGCGTTCGCCCGGTTCACCGCCAGCGCGCCGGAGTTCCTGAGCCGGTTCAGCGCCAACCACATCCATGCCGTGCCCGGCGACTACACCGCCGAGCTGCTGGCGGTCTGCGACTTCCTGGACATCGACGCCGACGTCATCGGCGACATCGGGTAGCCCGGTGACCACCACCCAGCAGGACGCCAGCGTCATGGATGGCCCTCTGGTGACGCTCTAGCAGCACCAAAGCGCCATCCATGACGATGCCGGGCGGCGGGCTAGCGGGCGGGCTCGAGGTCGGTGATGCCGGTGAGGGGGCCGGAGCTCTTGGGGCGCAGGTGACGGCCGCCGATGACGACCTGGTCCACGCGCACCGACCCGGCGACGACCTCCAGGGTGGCGGTCCCGCCCGGTGACTGGTGCAGCAGGCCGTAGGCCGAGCCCGTCGACCAGAACCAGCGGGCCGGCTGGGTTGCCTCGGCGAACGTCATCACGCCCGAGCGGCCGTCGTAGCCGAACCCGGTCAGCGCCACGATCAGGCCCCAGCTGGCCATGGCCCGCGCGTAGTGGTGCCCGCACTCGGCCTCGTCGAACGGGTTGCGCCGGGCGCCGGTGAAGCGCTCCCGGACGCCGGCCACCACGTCCTGCGCCAGGTCGGCCCGCCCCTGCTGGATCAGGCCCATGGCGTAGACGTACTCCAGGCCCGTCCACACCTCGGGCCAGTACGGCATCGGGTGCTCGGGCAGCCCGTCCGGATAGGACTCGACCAGGTACCCGCGCTCGCCGTGCACCGCGTAGGTGCGCATGTAGTTGGTCCAGTTCCCGAAGTCCGGGATGTAGTTGAGCTCGCGGATGGCGTCCAGCGCGGTCCGCGCGTGCTCGCCGTCCAGCACCGCGCCCAGGCCGGTGAGCCGGGCGTAGGTGTCGCCCACGAGCTGGTCCAGGATGCAGCCGTCGCCGATCTGGAACTCGGGCTGGTCGGCCCGCTCGGCGCCCATGCTGTCGGAGCGCAGCTTGGGCGCGATCTTCGAGAAGTCGCCCGGCGGGATGATCTTCTGCTGGTAGTAGCGGCCGTTGAACAGCGTGTCCTCGGTGGCCCGCTGGCCGGAGGCGAGCACCTCACGGCAGGTGGCCGCGAACTCGCCGTCGCCGACCGCGTCGGCCATGACCGCGCCGGCCGCGAGCGCGGCCAGGTACCAGCTCTGGATGACCGGGTTGGGGCCGTAGTACTCGACGTCCATGGTGTTGTGCTGGGTGCCCTCGCACAGCCCGTCCCGGTCGGCGTCCCAGCCGCCCTCGATCCAGGCGAACTCCAGCGACCGGCGGCAGGCCGGCCACAGCCGCCGCAGCCACTCATCGTCGCCGGACAGCTGCCAGTCCCGGTGCAGCTTGACCACGCAGCCGAACTGCCCGTCGGCGGCGGTGAGCGGGAACTCCTGCGCCTTGCTGAGCGGCAGCAGGATGCGGAAGCTCATCGCCCCGGCCGGGTCGGTCGCGTGCAGGTACTCCAGCTCGCGCATCTGCCGGGCCAGGCCGCCGAACAGGTAGCCCGTGGCCAGGTCGTAGTTCCAGACGTGGGTGCACGAGCCCAGGCAGGACCCGGCGTCGTCCAGGCAGCCCTCCCAGCCGAACGGGTGGCCGTCGGCGGTGCGGAAGTAGGTCTGGCTGCGCAGCGTGCGACAAGTTGAACAGCGCCGCCTCCTTGACCGGCGCGCTCAGGTCGCTGGACCAGAACGCCGACACGAAGCGCCGGGTCACGTCCTGCAGCTCGGCCAGCCGCGGCGCCTGCGCGGCGAGCACGGCCCAGGCGTCGGCGGCGGTCGTGGCGTAGTGATTGCCCACCGTGTCCGGGCCGGCCACGCCGCGCGGTCCGGCGTCCTGCTGCCAGGAGCGCCGGTTGGGGAAGTGCCAGCCGAGCAGGAACACGGCCTCGACGGTCGCGCCGGGCTCGATCCGGCGGCGGGCGCCGACCGTTCCGGCCAGCGCGGGCGAGCTCATGGGCGCATCGTCGCGGCCGAACAGCCCGGCCGCGGGCTGCCCGGCCAGCGTGAACCCCTGCCACATCTCAAACAGACCTTGATTCCACTTACCCATGCCCCACGAGGGGCCGGTCCAGGTATCGGGGCCGAGCGCGGCGGCGGCGATGGTGCCCCATTCCTCGTGGGCCGGGTCCATGGCGGCATCGGACAAAAGGACGCCGCTCAGGCCGTCGGCCGCCCGCGGCTCGGCCGCCGGGCGGCTGGGCGCACGGGCCGCGCGCAGGGCGTGCCCGGTCAGCGCCTCGACCGAGAACATGACGCTGGCCTCGACGGGCTGGCTAGCCCTGGAGGTGAGCACGACGCGGAAGATGGCCAGCGGCAGGCCGCTCAGCTCGGCGTCGCCCGGAGACAGCGGGTTGACCGCCTCGACGCGGGCCTCGAAGCGGGAAGTCCGGGTCGCAGAGCACGACCCGCCCGAATGGGTAGGTGGCCTCGAACTCGCAGTCGGCGAACCGCGGGATGCCCGCCAGCGGCGCCTCGGACCCGGTCCAGCCCTGCACTTCCTCGTCGAACAGGGCACCCTCCAGGATCCGGGCCTGCGGGGCCAGGCCTTCGCCCGACACCTGGCAGGCCAGGAAGCTCAGCGGCGCGATGAGCCCCTTGGACGGGTGGTTCTCCAGCTCCCAGTCCCGCAGCTGGCCGCGGCCGCCGAAGCCCACGGTCCCGGTGCCGATCCCGCCCAGCGGCAGCGAGATCCGGAGCCGGTCCCGGCCCGAGTAGCGGTGCGCCACGGGCCATTGCGCCTCGTCAGCCGGGGCCGGCGCGGCGGCCTGGTTCCGGGTTCCGGTGGGATCGGACGGGCCTGCGGACATGCTGCTGCCTCCCCTTCGTTCGGTCGTTAGTGATCGGTGCCTGGAAACGGCTAGCGCGAGATGCCGCGGTAGCCAATGCCCTCCATCAGGCGGCGCTGCAAGAA
This sequence comes from uncultured Actinomycetota bacterium, assembly GCA_963822485.1. GTDB lineage: Bacteria > Actinomycetota > Actinomycetes > Streptosporangiales > Streptosporangiaceae > DASUBV01. Next base: position 84,483 of record CAWGHW010000034.1, on the reverse strand, counting down.
GATGAACCCGATGACGCACGGCACGCACAGCACCGACAGGCCCGCGAAGATCGCGCCCAGCGGGCCGCCGCCGGCCACGGACTCGAGGTTGTACAGGGCCAGCGGGGCGGGCATGCGGTTGGTGTTGTTGATGAACAGGTTGGGCCAGAAGAAGTCGTTCCAGATGTACTGGCCGGTGATGATCATCACGGCGGAGATGGCGGGCCAGGACAGCGGCACCATCACGTGCCGGATGATCTTGAGGTGGCCGGCGCCGTCGATGCGGGCGGCGTCGTCCAGGTCGCGGGGGATGGTCCGGAAGTGCTGGCGCAGCAGGAATATGCCGACGACCTGGATGAGCGCCGGGATGATCAGGCTGAGCTGCGTGTTCAGCAGGTGCAGGTACTTGACGACGACGAACTCGGGGACGGCCGAGACCTGGCTGGGCAGCGTGAGCGCGGCCAGGAACAGGGTGAACAGGACCTCCCGGCCGCGGAACTCCAGCCGCGCGAAGGCGTAGGCGGCCAGCACGCTGACGATGGCCGAGCCGATGACGACCGCGGCCGTGATCACCACCGAGTTCAGGATGTTGATGCCGAACGGCGCCGCGGAGAACAGCGCCCGGTAGCTGGACAGGGTCAGGTGGGTCGGGAACCACACCGGGGGCAGGGACGTCTGGTCCTTGGTGTCCTCGAAGGACTGCAGCACGACCCACACCACGGGCAGGAACATGATGACGCCCGCCACGGTCAGGAACAGGCCGAGCAGCGTGCGGCCGACGAGCCCGCGGCGGCGGGGCCGGGGCCGCCACGGCCGCGGCGCGGACAGTGCTGACCCAGACCGGGCTGACCCGGACAGGGCTGACCCGGACCCGGGACGGGACAGGCTAGACGCGCTCATAGTGCACCCACTTCCTGGCCAGCAGGCCCATCACGACGACGAAGCTGATCAGGATGGCGACGTTGATGAGCGACACCACGGCGCTGTAGCCGAACTGGTAGTTCTGGAACGCCTCGCGGTAGATGTAGAGCAGGACGGTCTGGGTGGCGATGCCGGGCCCGCCGTTGGTGTCGATCAGCGGCCAGGTGAAGATCTCGAACGCGCCGATGAACGCGGTGGCCGACGCGATGAACGTGGCCGGGGACAGCAGCGGCAGGGTGACCCGCCGGAAGCGGCCCCAGGCGTTGGCGCCGTCGATGGAGGCCGCCTCGTACAGGTCGGACGGGATGGCCTGCAACCCGACCAGGAAGATGATGAAGGTGAACCCGATCGTGGCCCAGACGTCGATGATGACCAGGCCGGGCAGCGACCAGGTGCCCGAGGCCAGCCAGTTGGGCGCGCTGATGCCGATCTTGTGCAGGTAGTAGTTCAGCGGCCCGGTCCCGTCGGCCATGATGTAGGACCACATCAGCGCGACGACGCCGGCCGACATCAGGAACGGGGTCACGATCGCGGTCCGGGCCCAGTACCTGATCGCACGGGAGCGGACCGTGGTCACGGCCAGCGCCAGGCCCAGGCCGAGGAACAGGTGCACGGCCGTGGTCATGATGTCGAACAGGAAGGTGTTCCACAGCGTCTGGCCGAGCTGCGGGTCGTGGGCGATCATCCGGTAGTTGCTCAGGCCGACCAGCTTCGGGGCCGAGATCAGGTCCCACTGCACGAACGAGATCACGACGATCCCGATCAGCGGAATGCCGATGAACGCGATGTACAGCACCAGCGCCGGGCTGAGCAGCAGGTAGGCCGTCAGGGGCTGTCTGCGCCCGGCCCGGCTCCGCCGCCGGCGGCCGCCCGCGGTCCGGCGGCCCGCGGCCCCGGCCGTGGTGCCGCGGGCCGAGCCGCCGGCCTCGGTCGGGCTGGCGGTCACCGGCCCGCTGGCCGCGGCCAGCCAGCCGCCGAACATCCTCGACCGGCCGGCTGTTCCCGCGCTGGTCAGTGGCTTCGCGATTGGCATGCGCACCCAGCGCACAATGGCCGCCTCCTCCCGTAGATAATCCCGAAGATAATCCCGGAGATCGTCGTCATGGCGGGGGGCCGGGGTGCCCGGGTTTGCGGTACCCGATCCTTCGCCGATCCGGCACCCCAGCCCGCCGTGTCCGTGCCCGCCGTGTCCGTGCCCGCCGTCGTGACCCGCCTCAGACCTGCTGGGCCATCAGCTGGGTGACGCTGGACTGCATGGTCTTCATGCCGGCCGCGGGCGTGGCCGCCCCGGTCAGGATCTGCTCCCAGACCGTGCTGATCTCGCTCTCCACCGCGCTGCCGTTGGGGACGCCGACGATCATGGTGGAGTAGGCGAGTTCGTTGCTGAAGTTCTCGGTGCCCGGCGGGAAGCCCTTGAGGAAGTCCGCACTGCGGGCCACCGACTGCCGGATCGGCATGTCACCGCCGAAGTTGACCACCGGGCCGTGCTGGAACTCCTCGGAGATCGTGAACTTGATGAACTCCCAGAGGGCCTTCTTGTTGCGGGTCTGCTTGAACATCGGGAAGCCGCCCACGCCGACCGGGGTGCCGCTGGCCGTCTGCTTGGGCCACGGCACGATGGAGAAGGTGTCGTTGATCTGGGGCTGGGTCAGCGGGATGGAGCTGTTGGGCCAGATGCCGGCGCCGAACATGCCCAGCTTGCCGACCGCGGCCTCGTTGAACGCGTTGTACGAGCCGCCGGGCTGGTTGACCAGCTTCTTGCTGACCAGGCTGCGAAGGAACGTGGCTGCCTCGACGTTGGCCGGGGTGTCGGCCGTGCACTTCGTCTGGTCGGCGTTGAGGATCCCGCCGCCGTTGGTCAGGACCCACGGGTAGACGTCGGTGAACGGCCCCGGCACCGGAGCGCCGATGGCGAAGCCGAGACGGCCGGAGGCCGAGGCGGTGAACTTGGCCGCCGCCTTCTCGAAGTCGGACCACGTCCAGTCGGGCGCGGGCTCCGCGATGCCCAGCGACTTGAACAGCTTGCGGTTGTACCACATCGACATGACGTTGTAGCCGATGGGGATGAAGTACGTCTGGCCCTTCAGGTTGTCGAGCTGGCGGAAGTTGGCCAGCATGTTCGGGCTGACGTCGGCGTAGAAGCTGTTGACCTCTTGCTGATCGGTGGCGATGTAGGAGTTCAGCGGTTCGAGCACGCCGCGCTTCTCGAACAGCTGCATGCCCTCGGTGGCGATGTAGGCGCTGTCGATCGCCTCGCCGCCGGCCAGCCGGGTCGAGACCTCCTGGAACACGGCCACCCAGGTGTTGGTGGCGGTGTTGGTGGTGAACGGCTTGACCGTGATGCCGGTCTTCTTGGTGAAGGCAGTCAGGTACTTGGTCGTCTGGGCGAAGTCCTTGGGCGTGACGGGCAGGCCGATGTTCAGTACGTCATCGGCGGTCGAGGAGCCCCCGCCGCCGCCCGAGGATCCCCCGCAGGCCGCCAGCAGCGGCCCGGCGGCGGTGGCCACGGCCGCCGCCTTGACCCCGGCGGACAGGAAATCCCGGCGGCCCATCCCGCGGAAGCCCACCGTCGGCTGGCCGGGCATCTCCGGCTGGTGGGCCTGGCCGGACCGTCTGCCTGCTGGCTTTCTGTTCATGACGAGCTTTCCTTCCTTCACGCGGACCGCCGGCCTGCCTGCATGTCCCCGCCGGGCATGCCGCCGGTAACCGGTCGGATCCATCCGGGGGGCTGAGAAAGATGTCTGCGGACCGCTGCGGCCAGGCTCGCCGGGCCGCGGACGGCCGCGGTACCTGGCTGCGGTGGCGAGGCTGGCCGGGGCCAGCCTGACCGGGGTGCGTGCGGGGCGGGGCCGACGCGCTGGAGCCGGTGTTCAGCTCCTCGATGCGACGCATGTTCGTAGCCAAACCTCTCCGCTCGCGGCCCTGCTTGCGGGTGATCACACCGTCCCGGCGCGGGACGGGTAATCGATTACTGCATGATTTCCGAGTCCCTTGCGCGGCTGTCAATACCGTTCCGGAACTTACTGCGCGTTAGTGCGCGAAGCCGGACAGGCACGACAGCCGGGAACCCGGCGGGAATGGCGCCGCGAGCCCTGGCCGGGACGATGACGGCGGTGCAGAATGGCGGCGACGTCTCCGGACAAACCGCCCCGCCCCGGCGGCACCGGCCGCAGCGAACCTGGAGGACCTGTCATGCTCCGACGCTCGCCGCGAACCGCGCTCGCCGCCGCCGCGACGACGGCCGTGCTGGCCGGCCTGGGCCTCACCGCCCCCGGCGCCGCCGCCAGCCCGGTCGCAGCCGCCGGTCAGGCAGGCGCCGCCGGCGCGGTGCGGGGAGCGGCCCGGTGCTCGGCGGGCGCGCACACCCTGGCCGCGCCGGGCTCGCGCATGTACCCCGACACCGGCAACGGCGGCTACACCAGCGTGCACACCGCCGTGCACCTGGTCTACGACGCCGCCGGCAACCGGTTCCTGCCCGGCAACCACGTCGTGCTGACCGATCGGGCGACGCAGTGCCTGACCAGCTTCAGCCTGGACTTCGAGCGCCGGTCGGTGAACCAGACGGCGGGGCCGGACATGAGCGTGCGCTCGGTCACCGTCGACGGCCACTCCGCCGCCTTCCGGTTCGTCCAGCCCACCTACCCCGGCGACCCGCACGGCCAGAACGACCCCAGCCCGCTGGCCCACCAGGCCTCGCAGCTCAACCCGGTCGGCGGCCCGCACCACAACCCCCTGCCGCCGGCCTGCTCACCCGAGCTGACCTCCACCAGCCCGGCCCGGCAGAACTCCAGGAACGGCACCCCGTGCCCGGCCAACAAGCTGGTCATCACGCCACGGCGCGGTGATCCCGGACGGCTCGGTGTTCACCGTCTCGGTCAGCTACACCGGCCGGCCTGGCGTGCACAACGACGGCGACGGCACCACCGAGGGCTGGTTCCGCTCCCGCGACGGCGGCTTCGTCACCACCGAGCCGGTGGGCAGCGAGGACTGGATGCCGCTGAACGACTACCCGGCGGCCAAGCCCACCTACGACTTCTACGACACCGTGGGCACCGGGCTGACCGCGGTGGCCAACGGCATCCTGGTGTCCAGGACACCGCACGGGCCCGGCGCCGAGTTCGCGCACGGCTCGGTGACCTGGCACTGGCACATGCGCTCGCCCGTGGCCAGCTACCTGGTCGAGGACAGCATCGGGCGATACCGGCTGACCGAGCGCACCGCCGACAACGGCATCCGCTTCTACCAGGCGCAGGACGGCGGGATCAGCGCGAAGCAGCAGGCCAAGAACCGCGCGATCATGAGCATGCAGCAGAACATCACCGAGTTCGAGAGCCAGTTCAGCGGCAGCTTCCCGTTCAGCTCCGACGGCGTGATCATCGGCACCCCGCAGGCCTCCTTCGAGGAGGAGATGGAGACGATGATCACCTTCTCCGGCGGGGTGATCGACACGGACACGCTCTACCACGAGAACATGCACCAGTGGTGGGGCGACAACGTGACCGAGGGCGGCTACGCCATGACCTTCTACAAGGAAGGCCTGGCCACGCTGGCCGAGTACCTGTACGCCGCGCGCCGGGCCGAGACGGCGGCCGGCGGGCCGTACTCCGCCAAGGGCCAGGCCGCGTTCCAGGCCAGCCTGGTCAAGCAGTTCAAGGGGGTCTACGGCGCGGGCGGCACCTTCTGGACGCTGGCGCCGTCCGACCCGACGCCCTACAGCCTGTTCGACGAGGATCCGACCTACGCCCGGCCGGGCGTGACCTACATCGCGCTGCGGCAGATCCTGGGCCACGGCAACTTCACCCGGGCCCTGGAGCACATCCAGCGCGAGTACGGCGGCGCCAGCATCACCGAGCCGGAACTGGAGGCGGCCTTCCGCGCCTGGCTGCCCAACCCGAGCGCGGGCTGCCAGGCCCGGCTGGGCGAGTTCTTCCGCCAGTGGTTCGACACCGCCTACGCGACCGGCGGCGGCGCGCACCGGCCGCAGATCACCGGCCCGGGCCTGGCCGGACCGGACTTCTACGGCGTCCCCGGCTGCCGCCACAGCTAGCCGGGGACGCCGCAGGCGGCCCCTGGTCAGGTGATCCGGGTCAGGTGATCCGGGTCAGGTGATCCGGGTCAGGTGATCCGGGTCAGGACATGGTGATGGTGAAGCGCGTGGTCGCGGTGGCGTGGGTCTTGCGGTCGGTGGCCGTCACTGCCACGTGGTAGGTCGTGCCCTTGGCGATGCTGGCCGCCAGCGTGCCGGTCAGCGTGGCCTTGGTGGAGCCGGACACTGACCGCAGGGAGACCCCGGCCGGCAGGCCGGTCGCGGTGTAGGCCAGTGACCTGGCCCCGGCCCTGGTGTCCAGCCCGGTGAGCGTCAGGCTGAACGCGCCGTGCGCCGGGCGCTGGGCGCCGGGGTCGAGCAGCGTGACCGGGTCGGTGCCCGAGGCGGAGAAGCCGCTCACCCCGAGCGGCGTGCCCAGGCCGGTCGGGCCGTCGTAGCCCTTCCTGGCCTGGCACAGGTAGCTGCTGGCCGCCGGGCACGCCCCGTCGGCGCCGGAGACCACGTCGTGGAAGTGACCGGGGTGCTGGTAGACGTACGAGGCGGGGTAGCTGCGCGGCGCGGGGTCGCCCGCCAGCGCGTAGGTGGCCGCGACGATCGGGGTCGCGGCGCTGGTCCCGCCGACCAGGGCCCAGGTGCCGCGGGTCTTGTAGGTGTCGTAGACGGCCACGCCGGTCGCGGGGTCGGCCACGGCGGACACGTCGTTCTGGGTCCGGTCGGCGCAGCCGCCGGCGCCGATGTCCACCGCCGCGCGCTGCCAGGACGGCTTGGCCGTCCGGGACGAGCAGCCCGAGCCGGTGCCCTCGGCGCCCTTGCTGGCACTGCCCCAGGCGGTCTCGGTCCAGGCCCGGGTGCCGGACCGCTTGTGGGTCAGGGCGGTGCCGCCCACGGAGGTCACGTACTGCAGGTCGCCCGGATAGCTGGTGGCGTACCCGCTGTCGCCGGAGGCGACCACGATGGCGTCACCGGGGTGGTTGAAGTAGTGGTTGTCCGCCGACTGGCCCGGCTCCTCGGTGCTGCTCCAGCTGTTGGACACGAACCGGGCGCCCAGGCGCACGGCGGTGTCCTCGGCCCGGCCCAGGCTCGCGTTGGAGGACGACTTGGCCTCGACCAGCAGGATGTGGCAGTGCGGGCAGATGGCGGAGATCATGTCCAGGTCGAGCGACTGCTCGACGGCCCAGTCCGCGCTGGCCTTGGGCAGCGGGCTGGTCCGGCCGTTCTGGTTCACGATGCGCAGGCAGCCCGAGGTGGTCGGGCACTGGCCCAGCTGGAAGTGGCTCCGGTAGGTGGCCAGGTCGATAGCGGCGTCGGGGTCCCGGTAGGCGTCGACGATGGCCACCGTCTCGTGCCGCCCCCGGACCAGGGAGTCGTGGGTGAGGTTGTAGGCCTCGCGCAGCGCGGTCGGCCCGAACCCGCCGGCGGGCGTCGCGGACGAGGCGAAGGCCGGGGCGTCCCGGGCCGCTCCCTTGATTAACTGGTAGACCGCCTCGCACTCGGCCCAGCCCGGCCGGGCCGCCGGGCAGACCCGGCGCTCGCTGGCCGACGCGGGCCCGGCCGTGGCGGCGGCATGGCCGGTGGCGGCGGTGTGGCCCGTGGCGGCGGTGCGGCCCGTGGCGGATATCACCGTCGCCGAGGCGACGGCGGCCGGGATCGTCACGGCACTAGCGGCGGTTATGGCGAGCGGGAAAAGGGCCGCGATGAGCCTGTTGTACCGGATAACCCGCACGAAATCCTCCATTCCGCGCGGTCCCCCGGCCGTATTGCCGTCACCGGAGTGGATACCGCGACGGTTTTGGTTCTAGCAAACCCACCGCCGCGCCGCTCCCGTTAACGGAGAAATTCAGCAAAGCATGAGCGGCAGCTAAGCCGACCGTAGCCGACTTAACTGCCGCTCATGGAACTGCTTATGCCGATGTATTTTCTATTTCCGGCATCGGCGGGATCGGGTCAGTTACCTGCGCAGGCCGCCGATCCCGTGCGGCGTGCCCAGGCCAGTCGGGCCGTCGAAGCCCCGCTCGGCGTTGCAGAGCCACCTGACCGCGCACTTCCCGTTGCTGCCACTGCGCACGTCGTAGAAGTCACGGACATGCTTGTACAGATAGGACACGGGATAGGCGTGCGCCCCCGGACGCCCGGCGAGCGCCCACATGGCGGTGATGATCGGCGTCGCCTCGCTGGTCCCGCCGAACTGGAGCCAGGGACCGCCCTCGGACGACGTCTCGAAGGAGTCGTACACCGCCACGCCCGTTGCCGGGTTCGCGTTCGCCGAGACGTCGTTCTCGACCCGGTTGCGGCAGTGACGCAGCTTGCGGGTGACCCCCTTCTGCCAGGACGGCCGGCCGAACTTGGTGCAGCCGGAGTTGGTGCCCTGGTTGCCGGCTTCGTTCTTGGTGCCCCAGACGGTCTCCGTCCACTTCCGCCCGCGCGACGGGCTGTTCACCAGCGTGGTGCCGCCGACGGCCGTAACGAACGGCAGGCCGGTCGGGTAGGCGACGCCGAACGGGAAGTGGTGGTCGGAGCTGCCGTAACCGAAGTCGCCGGCGGCGAAGTCGATGACGTGGCCGCGGTGGTTGAAGTCGCCGTTGAAGCGCGACTCGCCGGCGAAGTTGCCGCCGCTCCAGCTGTTGGACACGAAGCGCGCCCGGCGGGCCGCGGTGCGCTCCGCGGTGCCCATGGCCCTGGTCATCGAGTTGTTCGCCTCGACCAGCACGATGCGGCAGTGCGGGCAGATCGCCGAAACCATGTCCAGGTCCAGCGACTCCTCGCCGGCCCAGCTCTGGTTCTTCCTGGGCAGGTGGCTGGCCCGGCCGTTCTGGTTCAGGATCTTCAGGCAGCCGTTCTTCCGGGTGCACGCGGGCAGGCCGAAGTGCTGCCGGTAGGTCGCCAGGTCGCCGCCGGCGTTCGGGTCGCGGAAGGCGTCCACGATCGCCACGGTCACACCCCGGCCCTTGGTGCGCGCCGCCCGCGCGATGTCGTAGGCGCTGCGCAGGTCGTTCGGCGTGTACGGCGGGCTCACCGCAATGCCGGGCCGCGTCGTTGCGGCCGGCGCGGCGATGCCGCGTCCCACGTAGATGGCCTGGCACTGCATCTCGCCCGGACGGCTGGGCAGCGAGCACACCCGGTGCTCGCCGGCGGGCAGCGACGCCTCGGTAACCCGGTAGGCGGCGGCCGCCGAGGGCTTGGCCGGCGAGGCGCTCGCCCCGACCGGCGCAAGGGCCAGGCCACTGACCGCAGCCGCGGCCAGCAAGGTTGTCACCGGCAACCTGCTACGTCGAATTATTCGCACAAAAATTCCTCCCGTACCACGGCGGCCCAGGGCCAGATTGGCACTTGTCGGAGGAGGCCACCGTGACTGGAGTTTTGTAGCACAGGCAGTCGGCCAGGTTCACACAAATCGCCCAAAATGCATAGTGGGCGTGTCGGGCGGAACGGCTCCGTCGCAGGTCAGAGAGGTGGGACACAACGGCGGCCGACTTCGTGACAGTGGCCCGGCAGCCATATGACAGCGGACCCCAGCCGGGAAAGACGGCGGACCCCGCCGGGCGCCTCAGCCGGGCGGAGCCGACCCTCGGGGGGAAGACGGCGGATCCGCCGGCCCTAGGCGGCCGTCCGGGCCGGCGGGATCCGCTGACAGCCGGGCGGGTCAGGCGTGGCCGAGCACCGGGTGCGGCACGTACGGCTGCTCCAGGCGCCCGATCTCCTCCTCGCTCAGCGTGAGTTCCTCGGCGGCCAGCGCGTCGCTCAGGTGGCCGAGCCGGGTCGCGCCGATGATCGGCGCCGTCACGCCGGGCTTGGCCAGCAGCCAGGCCAGGGCCACCTGAGCCGGGGGCACGCCCCGGTCGGCGGCGACCTGCACCGTGGCGTCCACGACGTCGAAGTCCCCGTCCTGGGTGTACAGCGTGTCGCCGAAGGCGTCGGTGTTGGCCCGGGTCGTGTGCCGGCCCCCGTCGCGCGTCCGGTTGCCGGCCAGCATGCCGCGGGCCAGCGGGCTCCACGGGATCACCCCGACGCCCTGGTCGACGCACTGCGGGATCATCTCCCGCTCTTCCTCGCGGTAGATCAGGTTGTAGTGATTCTGCATGGACACGAACCGGGTCAGCCCGAGCTCATCGGCCGCGTACTGAGCCTTGGCGAACTGCCACGCGAACATGCTGCTGGCCCCGATATAGCGGGCTTTTCCGGCCCGCACCACATCGTGCAGCGCGCCCATCGTCTCCTCGATGGGCGTCCGGTTATCCCAGCGGTGTATCTGGTAAAGGTCGACATAGTCCAGGTTCAGCCTGCGCAGCGACGCGTCAATGCCGGACAGGATGTGCTTGCGGGAAAGTCCGCGCTCATTCTGGCCCTCGCCCATAGCGCCGTGCACCTTGGTCGCGATGACCACCTCTTCCCGGCGGAAGAACTTGTCCAGCAGCCGTCCGGTCGCGACCTCGCTGGCTCCCTGGGAATACACGTCTGCGGTGTCGAAAAAGGTAATGCCGCCGTCCACGGCGGACTTCACGATCGGCTCGGCGGCGTCCTCGTCGAGCACCCACGGCCGGTCACTGTCGTTGCCGTAGCTCATCATCCCGAGGCAGACCCGCGATACCCGCAGGCCCGTCGCGCCGAGGTTGACGTACTTCACGTCGGTGTCTCCCGTCACTGTGCTGGTTGGTCACTGTGCTGGTTGGGCGTGCCCGTCGTCTTCATTGACCGTATCTGGGCGGGAAACACCGCGACGCGCCGCCACCGGGTCGTCCGGTCGCGCTCCTGGTACTTTTCGCTATCAAGGCATCACTAAATGTAACTGCGGGATCAGGGCGGCGCCCCGTGTACACATCGCCGACGCCATCACCTACACCCGGGGAGCGAGAATGCCTTCGGCTTCACCCTTAGGCCGGCTGACCATCGGCGCCGGCGCACTCGGCATGGCCTTCCTGGCCGGCGTGGGGCTCACGGCCCCGGCGCAGGCCACGCCGGCCCATCGGCGGCTGGCCCTGGCGCATCCGGCCGGGGCCACCGGGCCGCACGCGGTCCGCCTGCTGGACCGGCGGACGGCCGTCCGGCTGACTCCGCTGCATGTAACCCCGCTGCACGTGACCCCGCTGCGCCTGGCCGCCGCCCCGGCCGCACGCACCGCGGCCCGGACTGGGCCGGGCGAGCGCCCGCGGCAGGCCCGGCCGGCCGCGAGCCGCCCGCTGATCTCCTCGATGACCCCAGCCCAGGGTGCGCCGGGCTGGCCGGTGACGTTGTCCGGCCGCCGCTTCCGGCACATCACGTCGGTGAGCTTCGGCGGCCAGACGGCCCAGTTCGAGGTCAGAAGCGCGACACAGATCACGACCGTCGTGCCCGGCAGCGCGACCAGCGGGCCGATCACCGTGACCGGAACGGCCGGGAGCGGCCGGAGCGCGACGTTTACGGTCACCCCGGCGACCACGCTGGAGCCGGGCGAGACGATGCCGCCGGGCGCGGCGCTGCGGTCCAGGGACGGCCATTTCACGCTGATCATGCGGCGGGACGGCAACCTCACGTTCTCCGTGACCGGCACCGGCCAGACGCTGTGGGCCAGCGGCACCGCCGGGCACTCCGGCGCCTACCTGTCCATGCTGAGCAACGGCAACCTGGTCCTGTACGCCAAGAGCGGCGCCAGGACCCTGTGGTCGACCGGGACTGCCGGGCACGGCCCGGCCGACCTGGTCGCCCAGGCCAACGGGAACCTGGTCCTGTACGACGGCACGGCGCAGACCTGGAATGCGGGCAGCCTGGACAACAAGCTCACCTCGGGCGAGACCCTGCAGCCGGGCTGGTACCTCAACTCCGGCTCCGGCTACCGCCTGGTCATGCGCACCAACGGGAACCTGGCCCAGATCCACGCGGGCCGCACGGTGTGGTCCAGCGGGACCGCGGGCCACCCGGGCGCCACGCTCACCATGCGGGCCGGCGGCAACCTGGTCGTGGCCAAGGGCACGACGCTGTGGGCCAGCGGCACCGGCGGGCACTCCGGGGCCCGGCTGATCGACCAGCGTGACGGCATCGTGGCCGTGCGGGCGGGCGGCAAGGTGCTGTGGGCCAGCGGCAAGGCGCCGGCCACCGGACTCACCCTCGGCCAGTGGAAGGGCCGCACCGGGCCGGGTGCCGCGGGCAAGTACTACGGCTACCCCTATCCCGACCCGCCGGCCTGCACCGACAAGGGGGCCTGCGACCCCGACAGGTGGGCCTTCTACCAGGGCCAGTGCACGTCCTGGGTGGCCTACGAGGTGAACCGCCTCGACCACGTCGCGTTCACCAACTCCTTCGGCGGCAAGGGCCGCTGGGGCAACGCCGTGGACTGGGCCACCCGCGCGCGGGCGGTCAAGCTCACGGTGAACGCCACGCCCGCCGTCGGGAGCGTCGCCTGGTACGGCTCGACCAAGGCGGCTCCCGACGGCCACGTGGCGTTCGTGGAGAAGGTGAACTCACCGACTTCGATCGTCATCTCCGAGATGAACTATGACGGGGACAACGGGTTCTGGGTCCACACCATCACGGTCAAGACCGGCGACTGGCCATCGGCGTTCATCCACTTCGCGGGGCACTGACGACGGGCTGGGGTGCCGGCTCGGCCAGAGGCGGCGCCCCGTCGCCCTCGCGGATGCCGTACCGGGCGTACAGCCGGCGCAGCGGCCCCGGCGCCCACCAGTTGGCCCGGCCCAGCAGCCGCATGGTGGCCGGGACCAGCAGCACCCGCACGATCGTCGCGTCCACGATCAGGGCCACGATCATGCCCACGCCCATCAGCTTGATGAACGTGATGCCGGAGGCGGAGAACGCGCCGACCACGATGACCAGCAGCAGGGCGGCGCTGGTGATCACCCCGCCGGTGCGCTGGAGGCCGCTGGCCACCGCGGCCGTATTGTCGCCGGTCTGGTCGTAGCGCTCACGGATCCGCGACAGCAGGAACACCTCGTAGTCCATGGACAGCCCGAAGATGATCGCCAGCATCAGGATCGGCATGGACGGGTCGATGGTCCCGGTGGGGGTGAACCCCAGCAGGCCGGACAGGTGGCCAGACTGGAAGATCCAGACCACCACGCCGAAGGTGGCCGCCAGCGACAGCAGGTTGGCCGCGATGGCCTTGACCGGCAGCAGCACCGAGCCGAAGGCCAGGAACAGCAGCACGAACGTGGCCGCGGCCATGGTCAGGGCCATCCAGGGCACGGTGGCCGACAGGCTGGCCAGCTCGTCCACGAGCTGGGCGGTCTGGCCGCCGACGTAGGCTCGCGTGCCAGGCCGGCGGGGCGACGGCCCGGACCCTGGTCACGATCTGCCGGGCGGCCGATGAGAGCGGGTCAGGGCCGTACCGCAGGTCGATCCGGGCGATGTCGCCGCGGGCCCCGGTGACCTGAGCGCCGGTCACGCCCGGAACCCTGGCCAGCGCGCTGGTGTAGGCGGCGAGCTGGGCCGGGCTGGCCGGGCGGCCCGCGTTCGAGCCGCGCAGCAGGACCTCGATGGGGGCGCTGGCGTTGCCGGGGAAGTTGGCGTTGAGGGCCTGGGTGACCTGGCGCGGCGCGGACGCCGCGGGCAGCACCCGGGCGTCGGTGCCGCCCCAGGAGACGTGCAGGAACGGCGAGCCGAGCGCGAGCAGCACGACCACGATCACGGCCACGAACGCCACCGGGCGGCGCATCACGCTGCTGGCCAGCCGGTACCAGGCACCGCTGGCCTCGGGGCTCAGCCGCGCGCGGTCCGCGCTGGCCGCGGCGGCGGCCCGCCGCGCGCGGGTCCGGCGCAGCGGACGGACGCGCAGCGCGTTCACTCGCGGGCCGAGCGCGGCCAGCAGCGCCGGCAGCACCGTGACCGCGGCCAGCATGTCGACCAGCACGGTGGCCACGCCGCCGTAGCCCATGGAGCGCAGGAAGACCTCGGGGAACAGCATCAGGCTGGCCAGCGCGGTGGCCACGGTGATGCCCGACACCGCGACCGTGCGCCCGGCCGTGGCCATGGTCCGGGCTACGGCCGCCTCGACCGAGTCCTGGCGGCCCAGTTCCTCGCGGAACCGGCCCACCATGAACAGGCCGTAGTCGATGGCCAGGCCCAGGCCCAGGATCGTGGTGATGTTGATCGAGTAGATGGACACCGCGGTGCCCAGGGTCAGCAGCCGCAGCGCCGTGAACGAGCCGAGGATGGCGACGCCGCCGATGGCCAGGGGCAGGCTGGCGGCGGCCAGGCTGCCGAAGATCACCAGCAGCAGGATCAAGAGCAGCGGCATAGACAGCGTCTCGGCGCGGCTGATGTCACCGGTGACTTGCTTGTTAATCGCTTCCTCGGTCGGGATCACGCCGCCGGCCCTGGCCGTCAGGCCCGGCACGCCCAGGCTGCTCTTGATGGCGTCGAAGCTCTTGATCCGGGCCGCGTCGCTGCCGCCGGCCAGCTCGAGCACGGCGTAGGTCTGGCGGCCGCTGGCGCTGATGAACTGCGGCGACCGGGTCGACCAGTAGGTGGTGAAGGACTCCACCTGGCGGCGCGGGAGGCGGTCCAGCGTGCGGGTGATGGCGGCCCCGGTGCGGGCCGACGCCGCGTCGGCCCGCGGGCTGGTGTACAGCACCACCACGTCCCCGGCATCGCGGCCGAAGGCGCGGGCGGCCAGGCTGGTCTCCCGGTCGCTCTGGCTGCCCGGCGCGGTGAAGCCGCCCGCCGACTGGAGCCGGCCGAAGACGCCGGTCCCCCAGACGGCGGCGAAGGCCACGCACGCCACGGCCAGCACCAGGATCAGGCGTCGCCGTCGGTAGACGATCCGCCCCCAGGTCTCGAACATCGGATCCTCCGTCGCGTTACCCATGATCACGCTAGTAAACGGCGTATACCTTTACGATGTAAACTTGGCATACACCGTTCACGAGTGTCAAGCTCAATTACGCTTCACTAGCGAGGACGAGCGGAGGTGGCGACATGGCGCAGGACACGGCGCCGGCGCCGAGCAGGCGCGACCGGGTGCGCGCCGCCACCACCCAGGAGATCCTTCAGACGGCTCGGCGGCTGCTGGTCGACCACGGCCCCGACGCGGTCTCGCTGCGGGCCATCGCGCGCGAGATGGGCATGACGGCGCCCGCCCTGTACCGCTACTACGACAGCCACGAGACGCTGATCAAGTACGTCATCGCCGACATCTTCACCGAGCTCACCGCCGACCTGCGGGGCGCGATCGACGCGGCCGGGGCGGACAGCGGCGGGGACCTGACCGAGAAGGTGATCGCGGCGGCCTGGCAGTTCCGCCACTGGTCGCTGAGCCACCCGAAGGAGTTCAGCCTGCTCTTCGGCACCCCGCTGCCGGGCGTGAACATCGAGCGGGACGAGATCACCGCCGAGTGCGGCGGCCAGTTCGGCAACACGTTCTTCGTGCTGATCCTCGAGCTGTGGCAGCGGCACCCGTTCCCGGTGCCGGCCGACGACGAGATCGACCCCGGCCTGCTCGAGCAGCTCGGCCGCTACCGCGAGGGGCTGGGCGAGCTGGCCGGGGACCTGCCGCTGGGGCTGCTGCTGATCTTCCTGCGCTGCTGGGTGCGGCTCTACGGGATCGTGAGCCTGGAGGTGTTCGGGCACCTGGGCTTCGCGCTGGACGATGCCGGGCCGATGTTCGAGATCATGCTCGCCGAGACCGCCCCGCTCATCGGCCTGCAGTACCCGCCGCCCGCGCCGGCGGGCGGCTAACCGCCGCCGGGGACGTCTCGAGCGCCGTCCCGGCCGAGCGCCGTCCCCGGCCGGCTCAGGCGACGAACGGCTCGGTGCCCGACTCGGTGGTCATGGGCCGGCCCGCGGCCGCCCAGTCCTGCATGCCGCCGCCCACGTTGACCGCGGACCAGCCGGACTCGTTCAGCGCGAAGGCGGCCCTGGCCGAGCGCGCGCCCGACCGGCAGATCACGTAGATGGTCTCGTCCCTGGGGACCTCAGCCCCGCGGGCGCCGAGCTGGCCGAGCGGGATGTGCGTGGCCCCCGGTGCGTGGCCGGCGATCCACTCGTCGTCCTCGCGCACGTCGAGCAGCCACGCGCCGTCCGGCACGCTAGCGGCCGGTACCTCGGCTGACGGCTCCGACACCTTCGCTCACCTGCTTCCCTCGGGCCCCCGGCAGGCCGCGGTCGGCCTGGGCTAGACCGGCGCCCGCATTCGATTGCGGCGCCACCCGACACCCTACGGCCTACAGGCGTCACATGCAGTAGCGCTTTCGCCACTCACTTGCGTGGCGCACAGCCCGGGTTTCAGGCTCCCGTAGAGTGAGCGGGCTATGGCACCGCAAACTCCACAAGATCATCAAATACCTGACGCTGTGATCATTCGCGATGCCCGGCCCGACGAGCTGGCCGAGGTTGGCGACCTGCGGGTGGCGGCTTACCGGGCCGACGGCTTCCTATCCGAGACCTCCACCTACGCCGCGCGGCTGCGGTCCCTGGGCGCCGATGGCACGGGCACCGTGATCGTCGCCGTCCAGGACGCGATGCCGTCCTGGGGACGGTCATGCTCCAGGCCGGGCCGCAGGCGGGCGAGATTGTCCAGGGGCCGGATGAGGCCGAGGTCCGGGCGCTGGCCGTGGCCAAGCAGGCGCAGGGCCGCGGGATCGGCCAGGACCTGCTGCACGCCGCCATCGGGCGGGCCGCGGAGCAGGGCACCCGGCACCTGGTGCTGTGCACCCAGCAGGAGATGCGCACCGCCCACCGGCTCTACGAGCGAGCCGGGTTCCAGCGGCTTTCAGAACGGGACTGGTCACCTCAGCCGGGAGTCATGCTGATCGCCTACGGCCTGCGCCTGGACCGGCCGCCGGCCGCACGGCCCGAGCCCGCCTAGCGCGAGTTCTGGTCCTCGGAACGGGCGCCGGCGGTCGCCTTCTGCGCCGAGGACGCCGCGGCTGCTTCCTCGCGGGCGGCGGTGTTCACCTTGCGCAGGTGCCGGGCCATGGACCGGAACACGAAGTAGAGGACGACGCCCATCCCGAAGATGACCAGGAACCCGAGCGTGCCTGGCTGGTCGAGCAGGCTCGTCGACGCCGAGGCCAGCACCGTCACAGGCTCACCCTCTCCCTCACCCCCGCGAACAGGTCGTCCTCGGGAATTTCAGTATCCACCAAGGACCGGGCCAGGTGATAATCCTCGGTCGGCCACCCGGCCCGCTGGACCTCGATCGGGCAGGCGAACCAGGAGCTCTCCGGGTCTATCTGGGTCGCGTGGGCGATCAGCGCCTGATCGCGGACCTCGAAGTAATCCGCGCACGGGACCTTCGTGGTGATCTCCAGCGGCGGCCGCTCCGGGTCCTGCTTCCACTCCTCCAGCCGCTTGCCGTACGGCGACTCCAGGCCGAGCTGGACCATCTGCTCGTGCAGCGCGGTGAACTTGGCCAGGTGGAAGGTCACGAAGTAGTAGAGCTTGAGCGGCTGCCAGGGCTCGCCGGTGCCGGGGTACCGGTCCGGATCGCCCGCCGCCTCGAAGGCCTCGACCGACACCTGGTGGGTCTTGATGTGGTCGGGGTGCGGGTAGCCGCCGTTCTCGTCGTAGGTGAGCAGCACGTGCGGCCGGAACTCGCGCACGGCCTGCACCAGCGGCCGGGCCGCGGTCTCCAGCGGCTCCAGCGCGAAGCAGCCTTCCGGCAGGGGCGGCAGCGGGTCGCCCTCGGGCAGCCCGGAGTCGGTGAAGCCCATGAAGCGCTGCTCGACGCCGAGGATCTCGCGCGCCCTGGCCATCTCGGCCCGGCGGACGCTGGCCAGGTTGGCCCGGATGTCGGGCCGTTCCATCGCCTTGTTCAGGATGTCGCCGCGCTCACCGCCGGTCATGGTGCACACCAGGACCTCCGCGCCCGCGCGCACGTAGCGCGCCATCGTCGCGGCGCCCTTGCTCGACTCGTCGTCGGGATGAGCGTGCACGGCCATCAGCCGCAGCTGGCAGGAACGCCGAGCGCCGGGGTCCCCGGCATTCGGCGGGCACTGCTCGGCGTCTGGCTCTGAACTAACGGCAGACAACAGGAATCCCCTTCACCACGACGGGCAGATGACATGACGGGCCGAGAGCAAAAGTCCCGCTTCGCGGGCATCCGGCCGGTCCGTCGGCGAACCACACGGGAGGCTATTGTGCAGCACAACAAGCCCTGCCGCCGAAGGCATTCCCGCGTTTGGGCCGCAGCTCGGGGGCCTCGCCAGGCCGCCAAGACCATTGACAAGGTACTACTTACTCGCCGAGCCTTGTTAGCCTCGAAGGATTACCCCCAACCGGGTCCGACTGGACCCCGCGGAAGACAAGCTCCGCAACCACGCGAGGAGTACCCGTGACCGAAACCCGCGATGACACCGTCACCTGGCTCACTCAGGAGGCGTACGACCGGCTTAAGGCCGAGCTCGATCACCTTTCGGGTACGGGCCGCATCGAGATCGCCCAGAAGATCGAGGCCGCGAGGAGCGAGGGCGACCTGAAGGAGAACGGCGGCTATCACGCGGCCAAGGAGGAGCAGGGCAAGCAGGAAGCCCGGATTATCCAGCTTACGAATATTCTGGACAGCTCCCGGGTCGGCACCGCTCCGCGCACCGAGGGCGTCGTGGGGCCCGGCATGACGGTGACCGTGCGATTCCAGGGCAACGACGACGAGGTGACCTTCCTGCTGGCGTCGCGCGAGGAAAGCGGCGCGCCCATCGACGTGTACTCACCGCGCTCGCCGCTGGGCCAGGCCATCTCGGGCAAGAAGGTGGGCGAGTCGGCCACCTACAACCTGCCCAACGGCCGGGCCGCGACGGTCGAGATCCTGGAGGCGGTCCCGTACGGCGGGATGTAGCGCCCGGGGCGCTTGGCGCCCAGATCGCCGCGCAGACCTGCGCGTTATTCACGTGACTCAGGGGCAGTGGCCGCCGGTCGGCGGGCACTGCCCCTGAGCCGTCTGAGCTGTGCAGAATGATCCGAGCTGGTGATGGTGGCCGGAGCGGGTGTTGATGGTGGTCCCCCGCAGCACACCAGCTTCAAGGCGTCGGAGTCGCCGGGCTGCGCTGGCCGACGAACTCCGGCTCGGAGGGGGCGACGGGCTCGGCCGGGGACTCGTTCTGGCCGCGCAGCGGGATCTCCTTGATCAGCCAGGCGAGCACGAACACCAGCGCGGCGGTCGGGACGGCCCAGATGAACACGCCGTCGATGCCGTGGCTGATGCCGACAAAAGCGGCGTGCCGGATCAGGGCGGGCAGCTGGTTGATCGTGGCCGGATCCAGCTGGCCGTTGCTGGTGTGCAGGTGCGCGCCGGGCTGGCTGGCCAGCGACTCGGCCAGCCGCCGGGAGAAGATCACGCCGAACAGCGACACGCCGATCGAGCCGCCGATCTGCTGGAAGAACGTGCGGGAGCTGCTGGCCACGCCCATGTCCTTCGGCTGCACGCTGTTCTGCACGATCAGCGTGGTGATCTGCATCAGGAAGCCCATGCCGATGCCCAGGATCGCGAAGTAGATCCCGGAGGTGAGCCGCGAGGTGTCGGGGCCCAGGTGGGTGAGCATGTACATGGCGAACGTCATGATCGCGCCGCCGACGATGGGCAGCGCCTTGTAGCGCCCGGTCTTGGTGGTGATCTGGCCGCCGATGATCGAGGTGGCCGTGGAGCCCAGCAGCAGCGGGATCAGCAGCAGGCCGCTGGTGGTGGCCGAGGCGTGCTGGACCGTCTGCTGGTAGAGCGGCAGGAAGGTCAGCGCCCCGAACAAGGCCAGGCCGAGCAGGAAGCTCATCGCCGTGGCCAGCGAGAAGTTCAGGTTCCTGAACACGTGCAGGGGCAGGACCGGCTCGGCCGCCCTGGTCTCGACGGCCAGGAAGGCAGCCGTGGACACGACCGCGATGACGCCGAGGATGAGGATCTGCGGCGACCCCCAGGCGTACTGCCCGCCGCCCCAGGTGAGCAGCAGCACCAGGGCGGTCGCGGCCACGGCCAGCACGGCGGCGCCCAGGTAGTCGACGCGGTGCTCGATCCGCTTGCCCGGCAGGTGCAGGGTGAGAGCCAGGTAGATCAGGGCGGCGGCGCCGATGGGCAGGTTGATGTAGAAGATCCACCGCCAGGAGAAGCTGTCGGTGATGTACCCGCCGACCAGCGGCCCGGCAATCATCGCCAGGGTCATCGCGCCCATCATGTAGCCCATGTACTGGCCGCGCTCGCGGGGCGAGACCAGGTCGCCGATGGTGGCCAGGGCGCCGACCATGAGGCCGCCCGCGCCCAGGCCCTGGATGGCCCGGAACGCGATGAGCTGGTCCATGGAATGGGCCAGTCCGGACAGCGCTGAGCCGATCAGGAAGATCACGATCGCGATCATCAGCAGCCGCTTGCGCCCGTACAGGTCGCCTAGCTTGCCGTACAGCGGCGTGGTAACCGTGGAGGCCAGCACGTAGGCCGTGACCACCCAGGCCAGGTGGTTGAGGCCGCCCAGGTCGCCCACGATCCTGGGCAGCGCGGTCGACACCACGAGCTGGTCGAGCATCGCGATCATGATCGCGAGCAGCAGGCCGGGCAGCACGATGAGGATCTCGCGCCGTGGTCCGCTGGATGGCTGGCTCCCGGCTACGGCCGCCGCCTGGCTGTCAGTCACTGTCGATCCTCGTTCCGCCCGCGCGCGAGCTGATGTCACCTGATGTCGTGATGGTCCCGGCGGCCCCGCGGATCGGAGATCTTGGAGCTTACTTGCCGACCGGCTAGCATCGTCAGCAGAGTAAGCTGTCCGCTAACCGGCCGTCAAGTAAGTTAGCGGTAGCTCCGACCCAGGATGAGGCGAGACGCAGGACGATGACTGACCCAGCGCGCGGCCGGGAGACGCGGGCGCGCATCCAGGCGGTGGCGATCGAGCTGTTCACCGAGCAGGGCTACGAGAAGACATCGCTGCGCGAGATCGCCGAGCGCCTGAACGTCACCAAGGCCGCCCTCTACTACCACTTCAAGTCCAAGGAAGACATCGTCGCCAGCCTGGTCGAGGACTACATCGGCCAGATCGACGACCTGATCGCGTGGGGCGCGGGTCAGCCGCGGACCGCGCCGACGCGGGCCGAGATCCTGCGCCGCTACGTGGGCATCGTGACCGACGGGCACCAGGTGTTCCGGATGCTGCACCAGAACCAGGCCGCCGCGAGCAGCATGTCCGGCACCAAGGGCCGCAGCGAGCTGTTCAAGGAGCGGCTGCGGGCGCTGGCCGACCTGCTGTCCGAGCCGGGGGCCACGCTGGCCGAGCGGCTGCGCCCGGCGATGGCGCTGGGCGGCATCAGCGTGGCCTGGATGTCCTTCGCCGATCAGGTCAGCGACACCGAGGCGCTGTGTGCCGCCGTGCTGGCCATCGCCTGCGACATGACCCATGCCACCCCGCCCGGCCCGGCCGCGCCGCCCGGTCAGGCCGCGCCGCCCGGTCAGGCCGCGGCCGTGGCCAGCTCCTCGTCGGCGGCCAGCTAGGCCGGTCGGCCAGGGCCGTTGACGGCGCTGCCACCGACCCCCACGGCACTGATGAGTTCGGGCGGCCTGGCCCGGCCCCAGCCACCAGCGACGTGGTTGTTACAGCGACGTCGCTGGTGCGACGTGAGCGCAGCAACCACGTCGTTTCGCCAAGCCGAGCTCGAGCCCGATTATGGCGAGCTCCCGCCGGAGCGCCGCCGCGAGCTGGCCTAGCCCTTGGCCGGCTGGGACCTGGCTGACTCTGACTTGGGCGGCTAGGCCCTGGCCGGCTGGGCCGCCGCGCGGACCAGCGGCAGCGCCCGGTAGGGCACCGGGGTGTCCAGCGCGATGACCGTGGAGGTGCGCAGCACTCCCGGCACGTCGACGATGGCGTCGATCACCCGCTGGAGGTCGGCGTTAGTCCGGGCCACCACCCGGCAGAGCATGTCCCCGGCGCCGGTGATGGTGTGCGCCTCCAGCACCTCGGCGATGGCCGCGAGCTGACTGGCGACCGAGTCGTGGCCGCCCACCTGGCGGATCTCCAGGGTCACGAAGGCCATGACGCCGTGGTCGAGGGCCGCGGGGCTGATCTCCGGTCCGTAGCCGGTGATGACGCCGCGGGCCTGAAGCCGGTCGAGCCGGGCCTGGACGGTGCCCCTGGCCACCCGCAGCCGCCGCGACGCCTCCAGCATCCCGACCCGCGGCTCGCCCGTGAGCAGCTCGATCAGCCGGGCGTCCAGCTCGTCAATCATCGGCCCGGAGCAGACTGTACAGTTCCACTAGGGATCACGCTATCTGGCTAGGCATTTTGTGAGGCTGATTCCGTAACTATTGCACATCTTGCCGCACGGGTCGATGCTGGCCAGCACAGATGCAGAAGGAGCGCGGCGATGAGACTCGAGCCAGCACAGACCCCGGCACCCGCTGATACACCCGCCGACGAGTTCCCGGTGACCGGCATGGACGCGGTCGTGTTCGCGGTGGGCAACGCGCGCCAGGCCGCCCACTACTACGCCTCGGCCTTCGGCATGCGCTGCGTGGCCTACCGCGGCCCGGAGACCGGCTGCCGCGATGAGGCCAGCTACGTGATGGAGTCGGGCAGCGCGCGGTTCGTCTTCCGCGGGCCGGTCCGGGCCGGCACTGACCTCGGCGCGCACGTGGCCCGGCACGGCGACGGCGTGATCGACCTGGCCATCGGGGTGCCATCGGCCGAGGCGGCCTATGCGCACGCGGTCGCCCGCGGCGCCACCGGCCTCGAGGAGCCGCGGATCGCCGAGGACGAGCACGGCAAGGTGGTGCTGGCCGCCATCGCCATCTACGGCGACACCCGGCACACCCTGGTCGAGCGGGCCAACTACTCCGGCCCGTACCTGCCTGGCTACGTCGCCGCCGGCCCGCTGACGGCGGGCGGCCCCGGCCCGTTCTTCACCGAGGTCGACCACTGCGTGGGCAACGTCGAGCTGGGCCGGATGGATGAGTGGGTCGCGTTCTACGGCCGCGTCATGGGCTTCACGAACATGAAGGAGTTCGTCGGCGACGACATCGCCACCGAGTACTCGGCGCTGATGAGCAAGGTGGTGGCCGACGGCGGCCGCAAGGTCAAGTTCCCGATCAACGAGCCGGCCGCGGGCAAGAAGAAGTCGCAGATCGACGAGTACCTCGAGTTCTACGGCGGGCCGGGGGTCCAGCACGTCGCGCTGGCCACCCACGACATCGTGGGCGCCGTCCGCGGCATGCGCGCGGCTGGCGTCCAGTTCCTGGACACCCCCGACAGCTACTACGACACGCTCGGCGAGTGGGCGGGCGACACCCGCGTCCCGCTGGACGAGCTGCGCGAGCTGCGGATCCTGGCCGACCGGGACGAGGACGGCTACCTGCTCCAGATCTTCACCAAGCCGGTGCAGGACCGGCCGACGGTGTTCTTCGAGCTGATCGAGCGGCACGGCTCGGAGGGCTTCGGCAAGGGCAACTTCAAGGCCCTGTTCGAGGCCATCGAGCGCGAGCAGGCCCGCCGCGGCAACCTCTGAACCGGAGTTGGTCAGCTAGTCACGGGCGGGGGCGTCGTCCTCGGTCGGCACCACCACGACCACCCGGTCGGCCGGGTACAGCTTCTCCGGCCAGCCCGGCACGGCCACCGCCAGCAGCGGAACCCAGCGGCCGACCCGCGCGAGCTCGCGCTCCGCGGCCGTCGGCAGGCGGGCCGAGATCCGCGTGCCCGGCTCGACCCGGACCTCGCGGACCGGCTCGGTGGGGGCGACGATGGAGGCCACTCCCCGACGGCGGATGATCAGGCCCTCTTCCGCGAGGGCGGCCAGGGCGCGCTGCGCGGTATCGCGCGAGACGCCGTGCTCACGGGCCAGGTCGATCTCGCCAGGGACCCGGTCGCCCGCCGCGAGCTGGCCGGAATTGATCAGCTCGCGCAGGACCTGTGCCAGTTGTGCCGAGAGCGGCCAGCCCGAGGCTGGTTCCACTGTCATGCCCGGAGCGTACAGTAGCGCGGCGCCGTCATCGGGTTACGACGGGCAACTGGCCACGAGCCGGGCCCGTCGCGGATAAGAACCGCCGGCGCTGGGCCTGGTGGCTCAGGCGGGCCCGGCCGACGGGCAGGGTGGCCGCCCAGACTCGCCCAGCCGGGCCGGTGCGGGGCAGCGGCGGCAGCGGCACCAGGTCCGGTGCGGGCGCGGGCAGCCGCGGCCGCGAGGATCGGTGCAGCGCGCGCAGCAGTCGGGGCCGGGCCGCGTGCCTCGGCCGGTAGAGCGGCGGCGAGCTGCCGTACCCGCCTGCCGATGTTTCGGGCGGCTCCCAGCGCATGCCCATGTCAGGCCCCCAAATCCCGCCTCGGCCCGGGTCAGGCCGTCGGGCACGGGCGGCGCGGGTGGTGCCTCGGCGACCGTCGTCGCCCACCTCGCGGCCTGCCACTCCTCTACAAGCCCGACTTGTCGGTCATGCCTGACCCGTAACACCACGGGGTTGCTCGACCCCGCAGAGTTAACACTAGCATCGATCGGATCGCTTGACCGGTGAACCGGTCAGCTTGCTCGATGCGTGTGTCAACTCCTGTGACTCAGAGAGACTTATGCACAGATTTACGGGCGTGCACGACGCAATTGCTCGCGAAATTTCTCTACTTACCTTGACGTTAGGGACCAACCCTTACTAACTTCTGGGCGCATCAGGACCGGTAGCAGCGGCTGGCGTGAGGCCGGTGGGGCACTGCTGCTGGCCGTCAACAGCGGGGATGACGGCATGGCTGAGCAAGCGGACGGCTCGCCGGAGCGCCGGAAGCGTTCCAAGGACTCCAGACGGCCTCCGGGCGGGGCCGATGATCCCCTACTCGGGCTGCCGGCCATCTGGCTGCGCGATAACTGCGGCTGCGCCGAATGCCGAGACCCCGGCAGCCGGGCCCGGCTGACCAGCATCACCGACCTGTCCGAGCGCGTCTCCATCGCGGCAGTGCATCGACGCGGCCACCGGATCGAGATCGAGTTCGCCCCGGACCGGCATCACAGCGTGTACGACGCCCGCTGGCTGGACCAGTTCCGGCCCGCCCCGGTGCCGCGCCAGCGGTCCCAGCCGCCGGTCCGGCCGCCGCCGGCCCGGTCCGGCACTGGCCCGGCGGCCGAGGACGGCCGCAGCGAGGACGCCAAGCACCTATGGGACACCGCCGTCATCTGCGGTGCGCTGCCGCTGGGCTCCTGGCCGCTCTACCAGTCCGATCCCGCGCACCGGCAGGCCTGCCTGCGGGCCGTGCTGCGCGACGGCTTCGTGCTGCTGGCCGGCATGCCGCCCGAACCCGGCGCGGTGCTGGCCGTGGCCCAGACCCTGGGCGTGGTCCGGGATACCGAGCGGGGCCGGGTGGCCGAGGTCCGGGTCGGGGCGTCGCCCCCATCCGAGGCCTCCACCAGCCGGCCAATACCGGCCTGCTCGTCCGCCCCGTTCCGGGATCCGCTGCTGACGGTCAAGGTGCTGGGCTGCCTGACCGCCGCGGCTGAGGGCGGCGAGTCGACCCTGGTCGACGGCTTCTTCGCCGCGGCCACGCTCCGGGCCCGCGACCCGGCCGCGTTCGCCGTGCTGACCGGCACCGCCGTCACCTTCGCCCGCGCCGACGAACAGGTCGAGATGCGGGCCACCCACCCGGTGATCAGCCTGGACCCGGGCGGCCGGATCCGCGAGATCAGGTTCGACCGCAGCCACCTGGCGCCGCTGCTGGGTGCGACCGGCCAGATCGTGGCCTTCTACGACGCCTACCGGTCGTTCGCGCGGCTGGTCGACGACCCGGCGCTGACGCTCACGCTGGCGCTGCGGCCCGGCCACTGCCTCATCCTGGACAACACCCGGATCCTGAACGGCCGCACTGGCTTCGCTCCCGGTCCAGCAGCGGGCCCGGGCCGCCACCTCCAGGCCTGCTGGGCGGACCTGGACGGGGTGGCCTCCCGGATCGCGGTGCTGGAGCGGCCCCAGCACAACGGCGGTTCCCGGCACTAGGCCACCAGGTTGGCTGAAGCCCGGGTTAGCTGAAGATCAGCGTGTAGCCGCCCTTGCGGAGCTGCGTGATCACCGTGTCGCAGTGCTCCGGGCCGCGCGTCTCGACCTGGAGCATGACCTCGGCCTCGTCCACGTGCAGGTCGGCGGCGCCCCGCTCGTGCAGTACCTCGATCACGTTGGTGCCCAGCCCGGCCAGCTCGGACAGCAGGGTGGCCAGCGCCCCGGGCCGGTCCGGGAGCCGGCACCGGAAGGCCAGGTACCGGCCGGCCGCCGACAGCCCGTGCCGCAGCACCTTGGCCAGCAGCAGCGGGTCGATGTTGCCGCCCGACAGCACCACCACCACCGGCGGCACGAACAGCGCCGGGTGCTCCAGCATGGCCGCCACGCCCGCCGCCCCGGCGGGCTCGACCAGCTGCTTGGCCCGCTCCAGGCACAGCAGCAGGCCGCGGGACAGGTTCTCCTCCGAGACCGAGACCACCTGCGCGGACAGCCCGGCCAGGATGGCCGTGGTCAGGTCGCCGGGCCGGGCCACCGCGATGCCGTCGGCCATGGTGGCGCCGCCGGTGACGCTCACCGGATGGCCGGCCGCCAGCGAGCCGGGCATCGGCGCCACCGCATCGGCCTGCACGCCGATCAGCCGGGCCGCCGGCAGCCGGGTGCTGGCCGCCACCGCGATGCCCGCGGCCAGCCCGCCGCCGCCCACCGGGACCGCGATCGTGCGCACCTCCGGGCACTGGTCGGCGATCTCCAGGCCGACCGTGCCCTGGCCGGCGATCACGTCCGGGTGGTCGAACGGGTGGATGAAGATCGACCCGGTCTCCAGGGCCAGCTCCTGCGCCCTGGCCAGGGCATCCTCCACGCAGGTGCCGTGCAGGACGACGTCGGCGCCATAGCCGCGAGTCGCGGCGACCTTGGGCAGCGGGGCGCCCACGGGCATGACCACCGTCGCCCTGGTGCCCAGCGCCGAGGCGGCCAGAGCCACCCCCTGGGCGTGGTTGCCCGCGCTGGCCGCCACCACGCCGCGCGCTCGTTCGGAGTCGGTCAGCCGGGCAATGCGGATGTAGGCGCCGCGGACCTTGAACGAGCCGGTCCGCTGGAGGTTCTCGCACTTAAGGTAGACCGGCCCGCCGACCAGCTCGGACAGGGCGCGGGAGGGCAGCATGAGCGTCTGGCGGATGGTGCCGCGCAGCACGCCGGCGGCAGCGACCACGTCGTCGGTGCTCACCGGTGCAGTGGTGGTCATGCCTGAAGTGTGGCACGACCGCGCGGTAGCTCAGTCGGGCGTCCAGTAGCGCTCGGCAGCCAGGATGAGAGCCGCCGCGCCGATCAGGCCGGCGCTCTGCCCGAGCGCCGCGGGCACCACCTGGAGGTGCCGGGTGAAGTCGAGCCGGGCGTGCACCCGCAGCGTCTGCGCCAGCGGCTCGAACAGCAGCGGCCCGGCCTGCGAGACCCCGCCACCCACCGTGACCACCTCCAGGTCGCACAGGCTGGCCGCCGACGCGATGGCCAGGCCCAGGGCGCGGCCCGCGCGGCTCATGGCGGCCAGGCCCACCGGGTGGCCGTGCGCCGCGTCATCGGCCAGGTCCCTGGCCGTCGCGTCGTCCTGGCCCGGCCGCCAGCCCTGCGCCCGCGCCCACTGCGCCAGCGCCGGGCCCCTGGCGATGGCCTCGGCGCAGCCGCGCCCGCCGCAGCCGCACGGCGGCCCGTCGTCGCTCGGGTCCACCACGATGTGCCCGATGTGGCCGGCGTTCCCCGACGCCCCGCTGACCAGCTTGCCGTCCAGGATCAGCCCGCCGCCGACCCCGGTCGAGACCACCATGCCGAGCATGTTGGACCGGCCCCGGCCCGCCCCCCGCCAGTGCTCGGCCGCGGCCAGGCAGATCGCGTCGTTGTGCACCCGCACCGGCAGCCCCGGCAGCCGCTCGGTCAGCCGGTCCCGGAGGGGAAACCCCCGCCAGGCCGGCAAGTTCAGCGGCGATACCCGGCCGGCCGGCCACTCCATGGGCCCGCCGCAGCCGCAGCCCACGCCGGCCAGCTCAGCTTCGGGAATGCCTGATTTTTCCATAACAGAGGTGAAAAGGGCTTCCAGCGTCCGCCATACCTGCTCCGCGTCCAGGCCGGCGGGAGTCGGCGTCCGGGCCCAGGTGACCAGACGACCGCCCTGATCTACCACCCCGGCCGCCAGCTTGGTCCCGCCGACATCGACCGCCAGCGCCCAGCGCGTGTCGCCCACCCGTGCCTCCCTGATGTGCGCGGCTGGCCGTCATCGACATAGTGTCGAATGGTGCAGCCTACGAGTCAGTCTCACTCATCAGCCCCGCAGTCGACGTCAACCACCTCGCGGACAGCCCCGCCGCCCGCCGCCACCGTGCGCGAGCTGCGTGCCAGCGGGCACGAGCTCCGGAGCGTCAAGGAGGAGATGCGCGAGAACCTGCTGGCCGCCCTGCGCGCCGGCGAGGACGCGTTTCCCGGCATCATCGGCTTCGGCCAGACTGTGCTTCCGCACCTGGAACGGGCCATCATCGCCGGCCACGACGTGATCCTGCTGGGCGAGCGCGGCCAGGGCAAGACCCGCCTGATCCGCACGCTCGTCCTGCTGCTGGACGAGTGGACCCCCGCCGTGGCGGGCTGCGAGATCAACGACCACCCGTTCGCCCCGGCCTGCGCGCGCTGCCGGCGGCTGGCCGCCGAGCAGGGCGAGGACCTGGCCATCACCTGGCGCCACCGCAGCGACCGCTACGGCGAGAAGCTGGCCACGCCGGACACCAGCGTCGGCGACCTGGTCGGCGACATCGACCCGGTCAAGGTGGCCGAGGGCCGGACCCTGGGCGACCCGGAGACCATCCACTACGGCCTGGTGCCGCGCACCAACCGCGGTGTCTTCTGCCTGAACGAGCTCCCTGACCTGGCCGAGCGCATCCAGGTCTCACTGCTGAACGTGCTGGAGGAGCGGGACATCGGCGTGCGCGGCTACTCGCTGCGGCTGCCGCTGGACCTGGTCCTGGTGGCCAGTGCCAACCCGGAGGACTACACCAGCCGGGGCCGGATCATCACCCCGCTCAAGGACCGGTTCGGCGCCGAGATCCGGACCCACTACCCGGTCTCGCTGGAGGCCGAGCTGGCGCTGATCCGCCAGGAGGCCCAGGTGGCCTGGCGGGACGGGCTGGGCTCGGTCACCGACCCCGCCGCCGTGCTGCCCGAGCACCTCATCCAGGTCATCGCCCGGTTCACCCGGCTGGTGCGGGCCTCGCCCGCGGTCGACTCCCGGTCCGGCGTGTCAGCCCGGTTCGCGATCGCCGCCGCCGAGGCGGTGGCCGCGTCCGCGGTCCGGCGGGCCGCGATCAGCGGCGAGGACCGGGCCGTGGCCAGGGTCTGCGACCTGCCCGCCATCGTCGGCACGCTGCGCGGCAAGGTGGAGTTCGAGGTCAGCGAGGAGGGCCGGGAGCAGGAGGTGCTCGACCACCTGCTGCGCCGGGCCACCGCCGAGACCTTCCGCGGCGCGCTGGGCAACGCCGACCTGAGCGGCCTGCTGACCCGGTTCGCCGAGGGCGGCATCGTCGAGACCGGCGACCTGCTCCCGGCAGCGGAGCTGCTGCGCCGGATCGGCGAGGTCCCCGGCCTGGCCAAGGTCATGGAGCGGCTGGACATGGGCGGCGAGTCCCCCGGCCAGGCCGCGGCGGCCCTGGAGTTCGCGCTCGAGGGCCTGTACCTGATGCGCCGCCTGTCCAAGGACTCCCTTGACGGCGGCGCCGTCTACCGGACCTGAGCAGCGGGGCGAGAGGGCTTACCCATGAGTGGTTATCGTTACGGGCCCTACACCGGCGGACCAGATCCGCTGGAGCCGCCCTACGACGTCCGGGGAGCGGTCGACGCGCTGGGCGAGTCGGTGCTGGAAGGCACCGACCCGGCCGCGGCGCTGCGCGACCTGCTCCGCCAGGGCATGTCCGGGCACCGCGGCCTGGACGACATGCTGCGCCGGGTGCGCGAGCGGCAGCGCGAGGTACGCAACCGCGGCCGCCTGGACGGCGTGCTCGAGCAGGTCCGGGCCATGCTGGACAAGGCGATCGGCGAGGAGCGGGCCGAGCTGTTCCCCGATCCCAGCGACACCGCGCGGATGCGCGAGGACGAGCTGGACTCGGTGCCGTCCGACACCTCTCGCGCGATCCGGCAGCTGTCGGACTACGACTGGCAGTCGGCGACGGCCCGGCAGACGTTCGAAGAGCTCAAGGACCTGCTGCGGCGGGAGATCCTGGACAGCCAGTTCCAGGGCATGAAGCAGAGCCTGAACCAGCCCGACCAGCAGGCCATGCAGCGGGTCAAGGACATGATGTCCTCGCTCACCCAGATGCTCGAGGACGACGCGCGGGGCGAGCACGAGCAGCAGGACTTCGACGACTTCATGGCCGAGTACGGGGATATGTTCCCGGACTCCCCGGCCAACCTGGAGGAGCTGGTCGACTCGCTGGTCCGCCGGATGCAGGCGGCGCAGCGGCTGCTCGAGTCGCTCAGCGAGGACCAGCGCGGCGAGCTGTCCAACCTGATGTCCCAGGCCATGGAGGATGCGGGGCTGGCCGCCGAGATGTCCCGGCTGGCGGGCGCCCTGCGGGCCCGGCGGCCGGATCTGGACGCCGAGGGCTGGCCGCGGGCCCGGATGTCCGGTCAGGAGCCGCTGGGCCTGAGCGACGCCACCACGGCCCTGGCCGAGCTGGCTGACCTGGGCGAGCTGGAAGACTCGCTGCGCCAGGACTACCCCGGCGCCCGCCTGGACGACGTCGACGAGGACGCGGTCCGCCGGGCCCTGGGCCGGCAGGCCGTGGACGACATGGACGCGCTGCGCCAGATTGAGCGCGAGCTAGAACGCCAGGGCTACCTCCAGCGCACCGACGGCCGCCTGGAGCTCACCCCCAAGGCCGTCCGGCGGCTGGGCGAGACCGCGCTGCGCAAGGTCTTCGCCGACCTGCCCGAGGGCGCCACCGGCGACCACGACCAGCGCAGCGCCGGGCAGGCCGGCGAGCTCACCGGCAGCACCCGGGCCTGGCAGTTCGGCGACGAGCAGCCCATCGACGCCGCGGCGACGGTGCGCAACGCCCTGCTGCGCGGCGGCATGACCGCGACCCCGCCCAACCCGGGGCCGGTGACCACGGGAGAGGCCGCAGGCGGGGTCGCCGGGCGGCATCCGGGGGTCCGGCTCGAGGTAGCGGACTTCGCGGTCGGCGAGACCGAGCGGCGCGCCACCGCGGCGGTCTGCCTGCTGGTCGACTTGTCCTACTCCATGGAGCTGCGCGGCACCTGGGGCGCGGCCAAGCAGACCGCGCTGGCCCTGCACGCGCTGGTCCGGACCAAGTACCCGCAGGACGCCATCCAGGTCATCGGCTTCTCCAACTACGCCAGGGAACTGCGCGAGACGGACCTGGCCGGGCTGACCTGGGACATGGTCCAGGGCACGAACCTGCACCACGCGCTGGTGCTGGCCGGCCGGTTCCTGGACCGGCGGCCCGAGCACAACCCGGTGGTGCTGGTCATCACCGACGGCGAGCCCACCGCCCACCTGCGCCGGGACGGCCAGTACTGGTTCGACTGGCCGCCGTCGCCGGAGACCCTGGAGCTCACCCTGGCCGAGGTGGACAAGATGACCCGGCGCCAGGCGACCATGAACATCTTCATGCTCGCCGACGACGAGCGGCTGACCGCGTTCGTGGACGAGGTGGCCCGGCGCAACGGCGGCCGGGTGCTGCGGGCCATGCCCGAGAGCCTGGGCGAGTACGTCGTGCGGGACTTCCTGCGCACCCGCCGCGAGGGCAGCCGGTAGCCCCCAGCGCCCAGTGAGCACCCGGTAGCCCGGCCCTCGCTGCGCGAGGGCCGGGCTACCGCTCTTTACCTTAGGCCCGGTTTCATCACCCGGTCTTTAAGGTGCGTGACCGTTCGGCATTCCTCCGCCGTGGAACCAGACCTCTATGAGCACTGGGGGGGTGACCCGGCGGCTGGCCGACGCCGTGCGCGAAGGCGTGTCCATGTTCCTGGGCATCGCCGGCCTGGTCGCGATCATCATCGGCCTGCTGTACCTGGTGGCCGACGGAGAGCTGCCGCACGTGCTGCAGGGCACCATGACCACCGGGCCCGACCTGAGGCGGGCCGTGGCCTGCCTGGGCGGCGGGGCCGTCTGCGCCGGCGTCGCCTGGCTGATCCGGGTACGCCGCCGCGCGTGACCGGCTGGGCCTAGGATCACCCCCATGTCCTTTACCGACCGGCTGGTGCTCTGGCTGCATATCGCATTTGCCGTGTTCACGCTCGGCCCGGTCATCGCCGCCATTATGTCGACGCCCCGGTACATCCGGGCGCGCAACCTGGTCGTGCTGCGCTACCTGTACCGGACAACCCGGATTTTCGCGCTGATCTCACTCGGCGTACTGATCTTCGGCATTGTCCTCGGCCAGCAGCTCGATGTACTGGCCAAGCCGTGGCTGACCGCGGCCGCGACCCTGTTCGTCGTCTCGCTGGCCCTGCTGGTCATCATCATCCGCGACCAGCGCAAGGCGATCAGCGCCATGGAGGTCGCCGAGGCGGCGGAAAACGCCGCTTCCGGCGCTAGTGTGGTAGTCACGGACGCCACCAATGAGGCGGCCGACGCCGCGCACGCGGCCGGTCAGCCCGAGCCGGTCCAGCCGGGCACGGCCGGGACCGCGCGGCACGTGGCCAGCGTGGAGCGCGGGCGGATCACGACCATGGGTGCGGTGGTCACCGTCATCTGGCTGGTCATTCTCGTCCTGATGGTCTGGCAGTAGCCTGGTAGGCCACAACAGCAACAGCCGGCCGCACACCGGCGGGCCCCGGGGTCTAGGTAAATTTCCGGCTGCAGTTAATACCCTTATGGCCGTTCATGTCACCGCGCTGACCCACCCGGGGCTAACATTCCGCGCGTAGCTAGTGCTGCTGGCATGACGATACCGACAAGTGAGAGGTGTCCCCATGCCTGCGAATCAAGGAGGATCAGTGAGTTCCGCTTCCCTGCCTGGCGGCGCCTCCGCCAAGCGCCCCCTGGTGATCGTTCTCGGCGTTCTCGGAGTTCTGGCCGTCATCCTCGGCATCGTGTTCATGGTCGCCACGGGCCTGCCGCACTTCCTGACCGCGGGCAGCCACGTCCACTCCTCGAGTGGTCACCACGTCATCCGCGGTGCCGTGGCCATCGTGGTCGGCGTGGTGCTCGTGGGCGCCGCATGGTGGTTCAGCCGCTCGAAGAACGCGGCCAGTTAGGCCAAGGTTCAGACCTAGGTGGCCGCCGCCCGCCCGTTACGGGATGGCGTCGGCCACCGCAGTATTTCTCCACCGCAGTATTTCTAAAGCACGCTGGGTTTCTAGCACGCTGGCACGAGCCAGGCCAGGCGCCTGGCTCAGGCCAGTCGGCCTGGCTCAGGCCAGCGCCATCCGAAGATCTTCCAGCAAGTCCTCGGCGGTCTCGATACCGACCGAGAGCCGGACCAGGTCCGGCGGGACCTCGAGCGGGGAGCCCGCCGCCGAGGCGTGCGTCATCCGGCCGGGATGCTCGATCAGTGACTCCACCCCGCCCAGCGACTCGGCCAGCGTGAACAGCCGGGTCCGGCCGCAGATGTCCACCGCGTGCTGCTCGCCGCCACGGGCCCGGAACGACACCATGCCGCCGAAGTCGCGCATCTGCTTCGCCGCGGCCTCGTGGCCGGGATGGGAGGGCAGGCCGGGGTAGTAGACCTGGACCACCGCCGGGTGGCTGACCAGCATGTCCGCCACCCTCCGCGCGTTCTCGCTGTGCCGGTCCATCCGCACGCCCAGCGTCCTGATCCCGCGCATGGTCAGCCAGGCGTCGAACGGGCCGGCCACCGGCCCGGTCGCGTTCTGCAGGAACGCCAGCCGCTCGCCGAGCCCGGCGTCGGCGACCACGATCGCCCCGCCGACCACATCGGAGTGCCCGCCCAGGTACTTGGTGGTGGAGTGGATCACGACGTCGGCGCCGAGCGCCAGCGGCTGCTGGAGGTAGGGCGACGCGAGCGTGTTGTCCACGACCAGCAGAGCGCCGGCGTCGTGGGCGATCGCGGCCAGCGCGGCGATGTCGGCGATGGACAGCAGCGGGTTGGTCGGCGTCTCGACCCAGATCAGGGCGGCCGGGCCCTCGCTGAGCGCGGCCCGGACGGCGACCGGGTCGGACATCGGCACCGAGTCGTAGGCCAGGTCCCAGTCCTGGAAGACCTTGTCGAACAGCCGGAACGTGCCGCCATAGGCGTCGTGCGGGATCAGCACCCGGTCGCCGGGCCGGCAGACCGTGCGGACCAGGCAGTCGGAGGCGGCCATGCCCGAGGCGAAGGCCAGCGACCGGGCGCCCGCCTCCAGCGCGGTCAGGCACTCCTCTAGCGCGTCCCTGGTGGGGTTGGCCGACCGGGAGTACTCATAGCCCCCGCGCAGCCCGCCGACCCCGTCCTGCTTGAACGTGGACACCTGGTAGATCGGCGGGACCACCGCGCCGGTGACCGGGTCAGGCTCCTGCCCGGCGTGGATGGCCAGCGTCTCGAACCCGCCCCCGCCGCCAGGGAATCCCGTCGTCTCGCCGTGCTGACTGTGCATCGCCGTCCCGCTCCCCTGGCCCGCTGCCGATGTATCGCCTGTGCTTGCTAGCACTGTGTTGGCTAGCACCGTGTTGCTGCACCGTGTTGCTAGCACTGTGCTTGCTAACACTGTGGCTGTTAAATCTGTGCCGCAGGCGGACCAGTGTAGCGACGGCCGGGTGGCGGCGACGGGGTGGCGCGGCGGCCTAGCTGTGGCCGGACAGGAACGTCAGCACGTCCTGGCGGGTGATCATCCCGGCGGGCTTGCCGTCCACCAGCACCAGCGCGGCGCCGGCCGTGCCCAGCGCGGCCACCGCGGCGCTGATCGGCTCTCCCGAGCCCACCATCGGCAGCGGCGGCGACATCAGGCCGGACACCGCGTCCTCCGGCCGGGCCCGCCCGGTGACCAGCGCGTCGAGCAGGTCGCGCTCGACGATCGAGCCGACCACCTCGGCGGCCATCACCGGCGGCTCGGTGCTCAGCACGGGCAGCTGGGACACCTCGTACTCGCGCAGGCTCTCGATGGCGGTGCGGACGTCGTCGGCCGGATGCACGTGCACGAACGGCGGCAGCAGGCCCGGCTTGCGCTCCACCACGTCGGCCACCCGCGGCTCGGCCGTCTCCGAGTTCAGGAACCCGTAGTCGGCCATCCACTCGTCGTTGAAGATCTTGCCGAGATAGCCCCGGCCGCCGTCGGGCAGCAGGACCACGATCACGTCGTCAGGACCGGCGTTTCTCGCCACGCGCAGCGCCGCGACCACGGCCATTCCGCAGGAGCCGCCGGTCAGCAGCGCCTCCTCCCTGGCCAGCCGCCGGGTCATCAGGAACGACTCGGCGTCGCTGACCGCGATGATCTCGTCGCAGATGCTCTTGTCGTAGGTCTCCGGCCAGATGTCCTCGCCGACGCCCTCGACCAGGTACGGGCGGCCGCTGCCACCGGAGTACACCGACCCCTCCGGGTCGGCGCCGATGATCTGGACCCGGCCGGCGGAGACGTCCTTGAGGTACCGGCCGGTCCCCGAGATGGTGCCGCCGGTGCCGATGCCGGCCACGAAGTGCGTGATCCGCCCGTCGGTCTGGGCCCAGATCTCAGGCCCGGTGGAGTGGTAGTGCGAGGCCGGGTTCTCCGGGTTGGTGTACTGGTTGGGCTTCCAGCCGCCGGGCGTCTCGGCGGCCAGCCGGTCCGATACCGAGTAGTAGGAGTCCGGGTGATCGGGCGACACCGTGGTCGGGCAGACCACGACCTCGGCGCCGTAGGCCCGCAGCACGCTGATCTTGTCCTGGCCGACCTTGTCCGGGCAGACGAACAGGCACCGGTAGCCCTTCTCGGCCGCCACGATGGCCAGGCCCACCCCGGTGTTGCCGGACGTCGGCTCGACGATCGTGCCGCCCGGCTGGAGCGCCCCCGAGGCCTCGGCCGCCTCGACCATCCGCAGTGCGATGCGGTCCTTGACCGACCCGCCGGGGTTGAAGTACTCGACCTTGGCCAGCACGGCCGGCCCGGGGCTGGTCCCGCCGAGCTGCTTGGTCACCCGCCGCAGCCGCAGCAGCGGAGTGTTCCCGACCAGCTCGATTAGCGAGTCGTGGACCTGCATGGCTCAATCCCCTCCGTCCGCGGACACCTGACGGTATCCCACGACGCGGCGGGCGTCGTCCCGGTGCGACAGCGCACCGGGTTGAGGTACCGAGGGGGAAGGGATCACTCAGGTGAGGCGTTGCATAAGCTACCGTCAAGTAACGAACGCATCCGCTGTAAGTCCCGCTATAAGTCCAGGGAGTCGTCATGGCCGAGGCCGTTGTCGTCGCTGTCGCCCGCTCGCCCATCGGCCGGGCCTTCAAGGGATCCATGGTCAGCATCCGGCCGGACGACCTGACCGTGCAGATGATCGCGGCCGCCCTGGCCAAGGTGCCCCAGCTCGACCCGGCCGACATCGACGACATCATGCTCGGCTGCGGCCTGCCCGGCGGCGAGCAGGGCTACAACATGGCCCGCGTCGTCGCGATCATGCTGGGCTACGACACCGTGCCCGGCACCACGGTCACCCGGTACTGCTCATCCTCCCTGCAGACCACGCGGATGGCCTACCACGCCATCAAGGCCGGCGAGGGCGACGTGTTCGTCTCGGCGGGCGTGGAGTGCGTGAGCCGGTTCGCCAAGGGCAGCAGCGACGGCATGCCGGACACCAAGAACCCGGTGTTCGCCACGGCCGAGGCCCGCTCGGAGGAAGTGGCCAAGGGCGGCGGCGACGTCTGGCACGACCCGCGCCAGGACGGCGAGGTGCCCGACGTCTACATCGCCATGGGCCAGACGGCCGAGAACGTCGCGGCGCTGCGCGGGATCACCCGCGCCGACCAGGACGAGTTCGGCGTCCGGTCGCAGAACCTGGCCGAGAAGGCGCTGGCCAACGGCTTCTGGCAGCGCGACATCACGCCCGCCACGCTGCCCGACGGCACCGTGGTGAGCGCCGACGATGGCCCGCGGGCCGGCACCACGCTCGAGAAGGTGGCCACACTCCAGCCCGTGTTCCGCCCCGACGGCACCGTCACGGCCGGCAACTGCTGCCCGCTGAACGACGGCGCGGCCGCGGTCATCATCATGAGCGACCGCAAGGCCGCGGAGCTCGGGATCACGCCGCTGGCCCGCATCGTCGCCACCGGGGTCAGCGCGCTGTCCCCCGAGATCATGGGCCTGGGCCCGGTCGAGGCCTCCCGGCAGGCGCTGACCAGGGCCGGGATGACCA
The DNA here is from genome assembly GCA_963822485.1 of uncultured Actinomycetota bacterium. Lineage (GTDB taxonomy): Bacteria > Actinomycetota > Actinomycetes > Streptosporangiales > Streptosporangiaceae > DASUBV01. Next base: position 47,376 of record CAWGHW010000034.1, on the reverse strand, counting down.
TCGACGACATCGACCTGGTCGAGATCAACGAGGCGTTCGCGGCCCAGGTCATCCCGTCCTACCGGGAGCTGGGCATCGACATCGACAAGCTGAACGTGAACGGCGGCGCCATCGCGGTGGGCCACCCGTTCGGCATGACCGGCGCCCGGATCACCTCCACGATCCTCAACAGCCTCCAGTTCCACGACAAGACCTTCGGCCTGGAGACCATGTGCGTCGGCGGCGGGCAGGGCATGGCCACGATCTTCGAGCGCCTCTCCTGACGGGCACGCCCCGTAGATAACCCGTAGATAAGGCGGCAAAGCGCGACTTAGCACCGCGGCCCGGCCAGGTTCACTCCACCCCGCGCCCCGGGCGAGCCGCCTGACGCGGTCCGTCGGCATCGTCGCGCCGGCTGTGGTGACCTCGGCAGACGCCGGATCGCCAGCCCTCAAACGGAACATTACGGAATGGTGACGCTCGGGGGTTGTCAGGGAGGCAACGGTAGTGCAGTCTCATCACCAAGAGGACTCACCCCGGAGGTGCGAATTGTCCCTGACCCACTCCCCGGAGCTGCACAAGAACCTGATCGCCCGCATCCCGTCCGTCACCGGACTGCAACTCCGAGAGTGGTTCAGCCGGCTTGAGTCCGGCCCCTCGTTCCTCCGCTGCGCGGAACGCGCGACCTGGCTGGCCGATGAGCACGGCTTGTCGCACGGCTACGCCCGCGCGATCGTGCACGAGTACGAGCTTCAGCGCAGCGCCAGGCTCTACAGCACCTGAGGCAGGCGACCGGGTCCGGCACTCCCGGCCCCGTCCGGCGCGCCTTCTGCCGTGGCTGCGGCGGGCCAACGCGATAGCCTGGCCCCGTGGATACCGAGCGCGCCAGCGAGTTCCTGCGTGACCATCATCGAGCCGTCCTGGCCACGACCAGGTCGGACGGACGCCCCCAGCTCTCGCCCGTGGTCGTCGCCGTTGACGACCAGGGCCGAGCCCTGATCAGCACCAGGGAAACCGCGGTCAAGACCAAGAACCTGGCCCGCGACCCGCGCGCCTCGTTGTGCGTGTTCAACGACGGGTTCTTCGGCGAGTGGATCCAGGCCGAGGGCGACGTGGAGATCATCCACCTCCCGGAGGCGCTGGAGCTGCTGGAGGACTACTACCGCCGGATCTCGGGCGAGCATTCCGACTGGGACGAGTACCGCGCGGCCATGCGGCGTGACCGCCGCGTCATCGTCCGGCTCACCATCACCCGCGCGGGCCCCGACGTCAGCGGCTGAGCTTCCCCTGGCGCGTCGACCACGCCCCGCCCCCGCACCGCCCGCCGCACCGCCCGCCCAGCGCCGCCCGCCCGCCCACACCGCACCGCCCACGCTGCCCGCACCGCCGCGCCAGCTGCCGCCCACACCGCCCGCCCGCCGCACCGCGCCCCGCCCGCCCCCGCACCGCGCCCCGCCCAGTGCCAAACCCTCCGCCCAGGCACACGCATCACCCGCACCAGGCGCCCCACCCGCCACGCGGCTGAGTTCCACATGGGCGGATGATCTTGGTGCGGCTTCCGCCTAACGTCGTGGTTGTTGCTCCCACGTCGCTTGAACGACGTGGGAGCAACAACCACGACGCTGGCCTTCTCTTCGGCGGGCCTCAACCGCGCCAGCTCGAGGCGCCCGGCCTCGTCGCGCCCGGCCTCGTCGCGCTCTACCTCGTCGCGCCCGGCGTCGTCGCGCCCGGCGTCGTCGCGCCGGCCTCGTTGCGCGCGGCCTCGTCGCGGCCTCGTCACGCCCTGCGTCGTCGCGCTCTACCTCGTCGCGTCCCACCTCGTCGCGCCCCACCTCGTCGCGCCGGCGTCGTCGCGCCGGCGTCCACCTCGTCGCGTCGTACCTCGTCGCGCCCGGCGTCGTCGCGCCGGCGTCGTCGCGCCGGCGTCTACCTCGTCGCGTCGTACCTCGTCGTGCTCTGCCTCTGGGCTCGCCTCCAGCGCCTAACTCACCGCCGTGGCCCGCTCCGGGACGGGACGCGACCCTCGTTCGCCACGCTCGCTCGTCAGTCCAGACGGCTCAGTCCAGCTGGCTCAGCCCAGACGGCGCCGCGCGCCGTGGACGCGGGCGTCAGGCTTGCCCCCTGCGCCGCACTCGGTGCTGGTCAGTCGTTCGAGCTGGTGCCATTGGGGACGGCGAGTGGAATCGGAAGGCGCCGATCAGGGGCTTATGGGGCCCTGGCCAGGGGCGTTAGCGGAGGTTAGGCGGGTATTGCCAAGCAGCCCATGATCAATTAAGATCCGGCACTCCGGCGACCGCCACGACTATAACGTTTGCCTAGCCCCATCGCACTGACTGAGCATTCAGCCATCGCGGCGCGGTGAGCGCATACCACATAATGCCAGTTCAGCGGTACCCCCGGTCGGAGTCGAACCGACACTGGGGACCCTTTTAGGGGGCCGGCCTCTTCCCTTGGGCTACGGGGGCTTCGTGATAATACCCCGCGTGCTTAGTCTGACTCTACATTCGCGGATAAAGGTGGCCCGATTCTCGGCCAATGTCGCCTATCTAATTGATGTGATCCTGGTCGTTATACACACCGAGTGACCATTGTATCTTTGTCATTACCCTTCGTAATCGATTGGTCGCCGAACATACCGCTTGGGCTGTTGGGGCGCAGGAGGCGGGTGAGACCCAGGACGGCCGGAGCCGGGCTACAGTCCGGCGGCGGTGCGGGCGCGCGCGAAGACGTCGTCCAGCATCGGCTCGGTCACCCGGCCGGTGAAGGTGTTCTGCTGGCTGGGGTGGTAACAGCCGAGCACGAGCAGCGGGGCCGGGTCGCCGTCCGGGCGGGGCAGCGAGACCTCGGCGCCGTGGCCGAACGCGGGGCGGGGCCGGGGGACGGTGAAGCCGGCGGCGGTCAGCTGAGGCCACAGCACCTGCCAGGCGAAGCCGCCCAGGCAGACCACGACGCGCAGTTCGGCCAGGCTGAGCGCGAGTTCGGCGGCGAGCCAGGGTGCGCACGCGTCCCGTTCGTTATTCTCCGGCTTGTTGGCCGGTGGAGCGCAGCGCACGGCGGCGACCATCCTGGCTCCGAGCAGGCGCTGGCCGTCGCCGGCGGTGACGGACGTCGGCTGGCTGGCCAGGCCGCAGCGCCACAGCGACGCGAACAGGAAGTCTCCGCTGCGGTCGCCGGTGAAGACCCGGCCGGTGCGGTTCCCGCCGTGGGCGGCGGGGGCCAGGCCGAGGATGAGCACGCGCGGGCGGTCGTCACCCCAGCCGGGCACGGGTCGGCCCCAGTAACGCTCGCTGGCGAACGACCGCCGCCTGGTCACGGCGACCTGCTCGCGCCAGGCCACCAGCCGGGGGCAGGCCCGGCAGACCGACTCCCTGGCCGCCAGCTCGGCGAGCGAGCCGGCGCTGGCGGCGAGCTCGCGCACCTGAGCGGCGTCGGCGGCGACGGGCGTGGCGGCGGTGGCGGGATCGCCGGGCCAGCCGGTGCCGGGCGGCACGAACGGGCTATTGGTCATCGGCGGCGATGGACCAGGCGATGCCGTCCAGGATGTCGTGTTCGCTGGCCACGACGGCCGGGAAGTCGAGCTGGCTGAGGATGCGGTCCAGGACCAGCGCTCCGGCGCCGATGACGTCCACCCGGCCCGGGTGCATGACCGGGATGGCGGCGCGCTGCTCGCGGGTCTGGCTGAGCAGGCGGAGGGTGACCTCGTGCACCTGCTCGGCGGGGATGCGAGCGTGGTGGATGCGGGCCGGCTGGTACACCGGCAGGCCGAGCGCGATGGCGGTCACCGTGGTCACCGAGCCGGCCAGGCCGACCAGGGTCCGGGCGGAGGTCACCGGCACGGCCCGGGCCGCGTGGGCGATGGCGGTGTCGATGTCGGCGGTCGCGGCGGCCACCTCGTCGGCGGTGGGCGGGTCGGAGTGCAGGTAGCGCTCGGTCAGCCGGACGCAGCCGATGTCCATGGAGACGCCGCGCGGGTCTTCGCCGTCGCTGCCGACGACGAACTCGGTCGAGCCGCCGCCGATGTCCACGACCAGGTAGGGCGGCGGCAGGCCGCTGCGCGCCGCGGGCCCGGCCAGCTCGCCGGTGGCGCCGGTGAAGGACAGCCGGGCCTCTTCCTGGCCGCTGATGACCTCGGGCGAGACGCCGAGGATGTCCACGACCCCGTGCACGAACTCGGCCGCGTTGCTCGCGTCCCTGGTGGCGCTGGTCGCCACCATGCGCACGGCGGTGGCGCCGGCCTGCCGGATCGACTGGGCGTACTGGGACAGCACGCCCAGCGTGCGGGCCAGGGCCAGCGGGGAGATCCGGCCGGTGGCGTCCACGCCCTGGCCGAGCCGGACGATCTCCATGCGGCGCTGTACGTCGGTCAGCTCGCGGCGGGCCAGGCTGACGTCGGCGATGAGCAGCCGCAGCGAGTTCGTCCCGCAGTCGATGGCCGCCACCCGGCGGGCCAGGTCACCGCCCTGGCCCAGAGCCGCGGACCCGGTCTCGAGGTCATCCACCGCGCCGCCCGGCGATGGGCTCGCCGCCGGCGTCCAGGTCCGCGCCGAGGTCCGCGTCCAGGTCGGCGCCGAGGTCCGCGCCGAGGTCGGCGTCGGTGACGCACGGGCCCGCCGCCCACCACGGACCAGCCGCCTCGATGGCCTCCCGGCCGAGCCGGTTGCTGCCGGGCACCGCGAGCTCGTGCGCGACGAGCGCGTGCAGGCACTTGACGCGGTCCGGCATGCCGCCCGCGCTGGCCGCGGTGGCCGGGAGCGGCTCCAGGCCCGCGGCCTGCCCGGCCGCGGCCCGGCGGTCGACATAGTCCTGGTGGGCCGACCGGTAGCTGTCGCGCAGCTCGGAGTCGGTCCGCAGCCGCTCGGTCATGGCCCGCATGACCCCGGCCGCCTCCAGCCGGCTGACCGCCGCGGCGGCCCGCGGGCAGGTCAGGTAGTACAGGGTCGGGAACGGGGTGCCGTCGGGCAGCCGGGGCGCGGTCTGCACCACGTCGGGCAGGCCGCACGGGCAGCGGTGGGCCACGGCCATCACCCCGCGCGGCGGCCGGCCGAGCTGGCGTGCCACTGCGGCCGCGTCACGCTGGGACATGGTCATCGGGCAGGGGTCTTGGCGGGGGTCTGCCCGGCGGTGTGGTCCGCGGCGCGCACGGACGACCACAGCCGCCCGTACCACGGCGTGACGACGCTGTGGCCGGCGACGGCCCTGGCCGTGCGCTTCTTCCCGTCGATGATCACGTAGCAGGTCTGGGCGGGCAGGCACATGTGCAGCCGGTCCCTGGCCTGCTGCTCCACGTAGGCCGGGCTGGACAGCCTGCGGTGCTCGGTCCTGAGCTGCCGCAGCTGGGCCGAGATCTGGGCCTGCTGGGCCTGGAGCTGGCTGATCTGGCGCAGCTGGGCGAGGTACTCCCGGACCGGGTAGGCGAGGCTCAGCGCGATGGCGCAGACCACGACGACCAGCACCGCGGCCCGGCTGGTGAACCGGGGCCGCGCGCTGGCGAGCCGGCTGTCGCCGGCTGGATCTGGCATCGGCGGCCGGGTCACTTCCCGCTGGACGCCGAGCGGGGGAACGCGCCCCGGCCCGCGTAAGCGGCCGCGTCGCCCAGGATCTCCTCGATCCGGAGCAGCTGGTTGTACTTGGCCACCCGCTCGGACCTGGCCGGGCGCGCCGCTCTTCATCTGGCCGCAGTTCACCGCGACGGCCAGGTCGGAGATCGTGGTGTCCTCGGTCTCGCCCGAGCGGTGGCTCATCATGCAGGAAAAGCCGTTGCGCTGGGCCAGCGACACCGCGTCCAGGGTCTCGGTCAGCGTGCCGATCTGGTTGACCTTGACCAGCAGGGCGTTAGCGGTCTTCTCCTCGATGCCCCGGCGGAGCCGGGCCGGGTTGGTCACGAAGATGTCGTCCCCGACGATCTGCACCCGGCTGCCCAGCTCGGCGGTCAGCTCGTGCCAGCCGTCCCAGTCCTCCTCGGCCAGCGGGTCCTCCAGCGACACGATGGGGTAGCTGTCCAGCCAGCTCGCGTAGACGCTGGTCATCTCGGCCGCGGTCTTCTTGCCGCCCTCGAAGGCGTAGCCGCCCTCGGAGTAGAAGCTGCTGGCCGCGGCGTCGATGGCCAGGGCCATGTCCTGGCCCAGGGTCAGGCCGGTCTTGCCGATGGCCTCCACGATCAGGTCCAGCGCGGCCTGGTTGTTCTCCAGGTCGGGGGCGAACCCGCCCTCGTCGCCGACCCCGGTGTTCAGGCCGTGCTGCTTGAGCACCGCCTTGAGCGCGTGGTAGGTCTCGGCGCCCCAGCGCACCGCCTCGCTGAACGTGGCCGCGCCCACCGGCGCGATCATGAACTCCTGGATGTCCACGTTGGTGTCGGCGTGCGCCCCGCCGTTGAGGATGTTCATCATCGGCACCGGCAGCACGTGCGCGTTGGGGCCGCCGACGTAGCGGAACAGCGGCAGGCCCGAGGACTCGGCCGCGGCCCTGGCCACGGCCAGGCTGACGCCGAGGATGGCGTTGGCGCCCAGCCGGGACTTGTCCGGGGTCCGGTCCAGGTCGATCAGCTCCTGGTCGATGAGGCGCTGGTCGTCAGCGTCGAAGCCGACCAGCTCGTCCTGCATCTCATCGATGACGCCCTGCACGGCTCTGGTGACCGCCTTGCCGCCGTAGGCCTCGCCCCCGTCGCGCAGCTCAACGGCCTCGAAGACGCCGGTGGAGGCGCCGCTCGGCACGGCCGCCCGGCCGAGGCTGCCATCGTCGAGGACTACCTCTACCTCGACGGTGGGGTTCCCGCGCGAGTCGAGTATCTGCCTGGCAAAGACGCCTTCGATGGAGGCCACAGTTATTTGCTCCTGAGGATGACACCGGGGATGTCCGGCGGGGCACGGATGCACGGGGTGTGCGCGGTGCACGGTTCACGACGTTTTCGGGCACGAGCCTAGTAGAGCCCCGGCCCGGGGCCGCAAGGGCCACGCCGGGTGGCCGGTCCTGGCTCGCGCCGAATGTCCGGCCCGGCTGCGCCCGCCATGATCACCCGGGCGGGGCTCCATGATCGAAACAGTCCCTGCGATCCCCTCCGGCTGGCCCTCTCGTTCGCTCCTCTGTGCGTCATCGAGCACCGGGCCAATCCACCGTGACGCTTCCAGTCCCTCGCTCGGGCCGGGGGTGCCTCGGCGCGCGTCAGGCTCGGGCGGAGCGCTCCCAGGCCTGGACGCGGTTCCGGTAGGCGCGGGCGGCGGAGCGGAGCTCAAGCTCGGGGTCGAGTCCGGCCGCCCTGGCCCGGGCCGCCAGCGCGAACAGCTCGGCGCCCATCTCGCTCACCTCGTCCGCTCCAGACGCCTCGTCCACGGCCTCGTCCGACCCAGAGGTCTCGTCACCGTCCGCTGGCACCGGGGAGGTCAGGTCGGCCAGCTCCGCCGGGGCGCCGGCCCGCTCCGCGCGGCGCTGCAGCGCCGTGGCCAGCGACAAAGCAGGCTGAGCCAGCGGGATCCCGTCCAGCATCGACCCCGCCTCCCCGCTCGCCGCCTGGCGCTCGGCCGCCTTGATCGCGTCCCAGTTGGCCTTGACCTCCTCGGCCCCGGACACCGTCACGTCGCCGAACACGTGCGGATGGCGACGGGTCAGCTTCTGGATGATCCCGTCGGCCACGTCGTCGATCGTGTAGCCGGTGCCGTCGGCCCGCTCGGCCGCGACCCGGGCGTGGAAGACCACCTGGAGCAGCACGTCGCCCAGTTCCTCGCGGAACGCCAGGGGGTCGCCGCTGTCCAGGGCGTCGATGGCCTCGTAGGTCTCCTCGAGCAGGTACGGGGCCAGCGACTCGTGGGTCTGCTTGGCGTCCCAGGGGCAGCCGGTGCGCAGCCGGTCCATCACCACGACCAGGTCGAGCAGGCGCGCCCCCTCGACCTGGCCATCACTCGCGTCAGGCATATCGCTCGCGTCAGGCATAACGGCCCTAGCAGGGCGGCGTCAGCCGCGGCTTCGCGCTCGGGCTGGCGCTGGCGCTCGGGCTGATCGACGAGGAGGCCGCCAGCTTGCTCTGCGCCGGGACCACCGAGAACGTCGAGTAGTCGTACTCCCCGTACTGCGGGTTGACGTTGATGCTGAGGTCCTTGGCCGCCAGGCACTGCGCGTGCGCCACCCGGGCCTGAAGCGCCGTCTGCCCGGCCTGCGCGGTCGGCTGCTTGCCGCCGTCCAGCCGGTTCTCGAACGCCGACAGGATCGCGAAGTAGCGCCCGATCTGCGGGACCAGGTCCGGCGGCACCGCGCCCGCGGCCGACACGTAGGTCCCGGTGCTCACCTTCTCCTGCGCGGCCTGCGCCTGCAGCCCGGCCAGCTGGTGCTGGACCTGCGCCGTGGTGACGTTGATGCCGTGCTGGGCCGCGAGCTTGTCGAAGATCTGGAAGGTGAGCAGCCAGGTCAGCACCTGCTGCGGCTCCTGGCCCCTGGCCCGCTGGGGCTTGACGCCCTTGTGCTTGTCCGCCCGGTAGGCCGCGTTGAGGTTGGCCACCTGGTTGGTCAGCGCCACCGAGGTGATCCGGCTCTGGCCGGTGACCGCGGCGGCGCCGAGCTGCAATGACCCGCAGGCGGTCACGGCGAGGCCGCCGGCGAGCACCGCCGCGGCCAACTGCATCGAGGTGCGGCGCACGACGATGTTCCTCCTTAGGCCGAGCGCTCGGCCGGGCTCGCCGAGCACCGTCTGGATCAGCTGCTCGCACCAGGCGAGCAGATCGGTGTCACGAAGCGGCGGAGCGCCTAGAGACACGGTCTGCCCGGTGCCAGCTCGCGTGCTACCCGACCCTGCGCGCGTGCCGGGCACGGCCCGCGGCACCGGTACGAGCATCGTACGCACTGCCGGCTTGAGCACCGTCCGCGGGTACAGCCGCTGCACCCGGACCTGCTTGGAGTCGGGCAGCTCCACCGGCGAGAACCGGATGTGGTTGCCCTGCTGGGTGACGTCGGTCAGCCCGGCCCGGCGGGCCAGGAAGCGCAGTCGCGCCACCGCCAGCAGGCTCTCCACCTGGACCGGGATAGACCCGTACCGGTCGGTCAGCTCCTCGCGCACGGCCACGATGTCGTCGTCGTTCTCGATCGCCGCGATCCGGGTGTAGGCCTCCAGCCGCAGCCGCTCCCCCGTCACGTAGTCGTGCGGGATGTGCGCGTCCACCGGCAGCTCGATCCGGACCTCGTCGCGCTGCGCCGGGCCCTCCCCGCGCAGCTCCCGGACCGCCTCGCCGATCATCTTCACGTACAGGTCGAAGCCGACCGCGGCCACGTGCCCGGACTGCTCGCCGCCGAGCAGGTTGCCCGCGCCGCGGATCTCCAGGTCCTTGAGCGCGATGTGCATGCCCGCGCCCACCCCGGTGTGCTGGGCGATGGTGGCCAGCCGCTCGTGCGCCGTCTCCGACAGCGGCTTCTCCGGCGGGTACAGGAAGTAGGCGTAGCCGCGCTCGCGGCTGCGGCCCACCCGGCCGCGCAGCTGGTGCAGGGCGGGCAGCCCGTAGGCGTCGGCCCGGTCCACGATCAGCGTGTTGGCGTTCGGGATGTCCAGACCCGACTCCACGATCGTGGTGGACACCAGCACGTCGAACTCCTTCTCGACGAACTGGGACATCACCTTCTCGAGCGTGTGCTCGTTCATCTGGCCGTGGCCCACGCCGACCCGGGCCTCCGGCACCAGCTCCGCGATCCGGGCCGCGACCTTGTTGATCGAGGACACCCGGTTGTGCACGAAGAACACCTGCCCGTCGCGGAGCAGCTCCCGGCGGATGGCCGCCGCGATCTGCTTCTCGTCGTACGGGCCGACTGAGGTCAGCACCGGGTGCCGCTCCTCGGGCGGGGTCAGGATCGTGGACATCTCCCGGATCCCGGAGATGCCCATCTCCAGCGTGCGCGGGATCGGGGTGGCCGACATGGCCAGCACGTCCACCTCGGTGCGCAGCTGCTTCAGGTACTCCTTGTGCTCGACCCCGAACCGCTGCTCCTCGTCGATGATGACCAGGCCCAGCTTGTCGAACCTGGTCTCCGGGGACAGCAGCCGGTGGGTGCCGATGACCACGTCCACCTTGCCGTCGGCCAGGCCGGCCAGGGTCTGCGACACCTCCTTGTCGCTCTGGAACCGCGACATCGGCCGGACCACCACCGGGAACGGCGCGTACCGCTCGCTGAACGTGGCCAGGTGCTGGGCGGCCAGCAGCGTCGTCGGGGCCAGGATGGCCACCTGCTTGCCGTCCTGGACCGCCTTGAACGCGGCCCGCACCGCGATCTCGGTCTTCCCGTAGCCCACGTCGCCGCAGATCAGCCGGTCCATCGGGACCGGCTTCTCCATGTCGGACTTGACCTCGTCGACCGCCGCCAGCTGGTCGGGCGTCTCGACGTAGGGGAAGGCGTCCTCCAGCTCGCGCTGCCAGGGCGTGTCGGGCGCGAACGCGAACCCGGGCGAGGCCATCCGGGCCTGGTAGAGCCGGATCAGCCCGGCCGCGATGTCGCGCACCGCCTTGCGGGCCCGGCCCTTGGCCTTGGCCCAGTCGGCGCCGCCCAGCCGGTGCAGCGCCGGCGCCTCGCCGCCCGAGTACCTGGTCACCTCGTCGAGCTGGTCGGTGGGCAGGTACAGCCGGTCCGGCGGGTGGCCGCGCTTGCTCGGCGCGTACTCGATCACCAGGTAGTCCCTGGTCGCGCCCTGGACCGTGCGGCTGGTCATCTCCACGTACCGGCCCACGCCGTGCTGCTCGTGCACGATGTAGTCGCCCGGCGTGAGCTGGAGCGGGTCGATGCCGCCGCGGCGGCGGCTCGGCATCCGCCGGGTCTGCCTGCTGCCCGGCCGCGAGCCCGCCATGTCGGCCTCGGCCAGCACGGCCAGCCGCGCCGACGGCCAGACGAAGCCGGTCTCCAGCAGCCCCATGGCCACGCTGGCCACGCCCGGCTGGGGCTCGTGCTCCAGGGCACCGGAACCGGGCCCGGCCACGCCCACGCCCTCGGCCCGGAGCAGCTCAGCCAGCCGCTGCGCGGGCCCGTGGCCCTCGGTGATCAGCACGACTCGCCACCGGTCTGACAGCCAGCGGCCCACGTCCGCCAGCACGTGCGTGGTATCGCCGCGATAGGAGGGGGCCGGCTCGGCATTGATCCCAAACAAAGGACGCTCGCCCGGCTCGCCCTCGTCGGCTGCCAGGGCCTGCGGCGAGTCGGGTGCGTCAGCTGTTATGGATGATTCTGTGACCGCGAACGGTGTGATCGTCCACCACGGAATGTCCAGGTCGGTGGCGGACGTCCGGACCTCGGTGATGCTACGGAAGGAGGCTCCGCCGAGGTCGATCGGCACCTGGCCGCCGGCCGCCGCGTTCACCCAGGACGCCTCGAGGAATTCCTGGCTGGTCGCGACCAGGTCGGCGGCGCGGGCCCGGATGCGCTCGGGGTCGCAGGCGACCAGGATGCCGCCGGCCGGCACGTAGTCCAGCAGCAGCTCCATCCGGTCGCTCAGCGTCGGGGCCAGCGCCTCCATGCCCTCCACCGGAATGCCCTCGGCCAGCTTGCTGAGCACCTCGCCCAGGCCCGGCCACTCGGCGGCCAGCTCCTTGGCCCGGCCGCGCACGGCCGGGCTCAGCAGCAGCTCGCGGCACGGCGGCGCCCACAGCCCGGTCTCGGCCACCTCCAGGCTGCGCTGGTCGGCCACCTTGAAGTAGCGGATCTCCTCGACCTCGTCGCCGAAGAAGTCGACCCGCAGCGGGTGCTCCTCGGTCGGCGGGAACACGTCCAGGATCCCGCCCCGGACCGCGATGTCGCCGCGCTTCTCCACCAGCTCGCTGCGGGCGTAGCCGATCTCGACCAGGCGGGTGACGATCTCCTCCAGGTCCACCGACTGGCCGACCTCCAGGCTGACCGGCAGCAGGTCGCCCAGCCCGCCCACCATCGGCTGGAGCAGGCTGCGGACTGGCGCGGCCACGGCCAGCAGCGGGCCGGTGCGGGGGTCGGCCGGGTCGGGATGGGCCAGCCGGCGCAGCACGGCCAGCCGCTGGCCCGAGGTGTCCGAGCGCGGCGACAGCCGCTCGTGCGGCAGGGTCTCCCAGGCCGGGAAGTAAGCCACGGTGTCGGGCGGCAGCAGCGAGCTGAGCGCGGCGGTCAGGTCCTCGGCCTCACGCGCGGTCGCGGTCACCGCGAGCACGAACCGGCCGCCCGCCTCGTCCTGGCTCGCGCCGCTCTCAGTCGCGCCGTTCTCGTTCGCGCCGTTCTGGCTCATGCCGTGGCCGGTGAGCGCGGCGGCCAGGATGGGCCGCAGCGAGGCCGGCGCGATCAGGTCACCGCCCCCCGCCGCGCGCAGCGCGGCATGGTCAAGCGCCTGGCTGAGCTGCGGGTCATCGCTGATGGCCCGGAGCAGACCGGAGATGCTCATCGCGTCCTTATCTGGGCTGCACGTGCGGACATGGAAAGTCGGTGTGGCGCGGGGCGCAGGCCGCCGCGGTAGGCGCGGCGAGTCGCGTTCAGACGGCGGGCTTCGGGCAATGTGGTTGGGGCACTGCGGGTTGGGGCACTGTGGCGGGTTCATCCGGAAGTTGGGCAGCACAAAGACCCCGCAACCAGCACGACGGCGGTTTTGCGGTCCGGCCAGATCGCTGGGCGACTGCATCGCCAACGTTCGGCCAGCGGCGGGTATTCCTAGTTTACCGGGCCGGCCACGGCCCCGCTCAGCGCCGCCGAACCTCGCCGGGGCAGCGTAATCCAGCGACTAACAGCAGTCGGACGGCTACGCTAAGAAACCGTGGTCAGCGGGAGCAGCATTCCCGAGGCTCGCGCCCCAGACGCGCGCCTCAGCCGGCCCGGCGCCGCCAGGGCCGGGTCCACCATCGACACGGGCCTGTTCACCCGGTCCGTGCTCGACTACGCGGCGCACCGGCCCGGGCAGGTCATCTCGGTACTCCAGTTCGGGTGCGTCACGGCCGACGGCGATCTGGACCTGGCCGGGCCCGACACCCGGCGCTACCAGTTCGCCGTCACCCGGCTGGACGAGGACAACGCGGTCACCAGGACGGCGGTGGCCCGCCAGCCCGGCCTGGACCAGGCCATCCTGGCCGACCTGCGCACCGTGCCGTTAACTCCCCGCTCGGTCGACGTCGTGCACTGCTGCCGGCTGCTGGACCGGATCAGCCACACCGAGATCCTGCTCAGCCGGCTAGTGGACGCGCTGCGCCCCGGCGGCCTGCTGCTGGTGCGGACCGCCGACCGGCAGACCGCGGCCGGCTTCCTGGACCGGACCATGCCCCGGCCGCTGCGCATGCTGGCCTGGCGCGGCCTGCGGCCCGGCCAGGCCGGTCCCTACCCGGCCGTCTACGAGTCGCTGACCTCGGCCCGCGGCCTTCAGGCCTTCGCCACCCGGCACGGGCTGGTGGTCTGCGGCCGCGAGGCGACCAGCGTGCTGGCCGGCCAGCGCCGGCCGGTCATCGCGGCATCGCGCGGACTGGTGTCCGGGCTGTCCCGCGGCCGGCTGACCGCCGCCCACGACGAACTCGGCTATGTCATCCGCAAGCCGGAGGACAGGTTCGCTCGCGTCTTGTGAGCGAGCCGGAGGGCGCGCGTTGCCTGGACTGAGGAGCGAGCGACGAAGCGAGCGACGGGGAGCGAGCGACGAGGGAAGGCGACGCAGTGAAGCGGGCAGGGGCGGCGGGTGGGGCCCGGAGGCGAGCGAACCAGTGATGCTGTGAGCGCGGCTGCCGCTCGCGTGTAGCCTCATGTTGGCCCGGCAGGCGCCGCGGCATCCCATCAGCGTGACAACGTCCGAGCGGACGCGGGGGTGGACGGAGGATGGACGTGACTGCGCGGGCCCAGGCGGACTCGCAGCCCAGTCAGGCCAGCGACTGCGCGGCTCAGCCGCCCGGATCCGGTGCCGGTGAGCCCGGCGACCTCACGGCCATTCCCTCGCTCGCGCTGAGCGAGACCCAGCTAGCCGACCTGGAGCTGCTGCTGTCGGGCGCGTTCGCCCCGCTGGCCCGGTTCATGACCACCGCCGACGTGGCCACGGTGGCCGACTCCTGGCAGCTCGCCGACGGCACGCCGTTCCCGGTGCCGGTGGTCCTGGACATCCCCGCCGGCGCCGTCCCCGCGGAGGCCGCCCGCGTCGCGCTGGCCGACCCGGAGGGCACCCCGCTGGCCGTGCTCCAGATCACCGAGCGCGCCCCGCTCGAGGACTCCGGCCTGGTCCGGCTGGCCGGCCCGGTGACCGCGCAGCGGGTACCCGAGTACGGGCCGTTCCGGCGGCTGATGCTGACCCCGGCCATGGCCAAGGCGCAGGCCCCCGACGGCCCGGTGCTGGCCTGGGCGGGCCGCGGGCCGCTGAACAGCCGCCAGATCGGCCAGCTCCGGCACATGGCCGGCCAGCTCAAGGCCCGGCTGCTGGTCCTGCCCCTCGTGGCCGGCCCGGCCGAGGTGGTGACCAGGCCCGAGGCGCTGGTCCGGGCCACGCTGGCCGCTGCCGGCAGCCTGCCGCCGGACACCAGGGTCATCCCGGTCCCGCTGGCGCCGCGCGAGCGCCAGGCCGGCGCCGTCATCGCCGGCCAGGTCCGCGAGCTGGCCATCCGGGCCCGGATCGCGGCGGCCTACGGCGCCACCCACCTGATGGCCGACTCCGGCGCGCTCACCGGCCTGTCCCCGGTCGGCGGCGGGTACCAGCTGCCGGGCGCGCCGATCCTGGTCCTGCCCGCCGGCGACTGGGCCTACGACCCGCGCGCCGAGGTCTGGCGCCCGCTGGCCCTGATCGAGGCCGGGACCGAGCAGGAGGACCTGTCCGCCGATCAGCTCGGCGACCTGCTCGACGCCGGGGCGCCGGTGCCCGAGTGGTTCACCCCGCCCGAGGTCGCCCGCGAGCTGCGACGGGCGCGGCCGCCCCGTTCCGCGCGCGGGTTCGTGCTGTTCCTGACCGGGCTGTCCGGGTCGGGCAAGTCCACCATCGCCAGGGACCTGCGCGACGTGCTCAGCGAGCGCGGCGACCGGCGGGTCTCGCTGCTCGACGGCGACCTGGTCCGGAACCTGCTGTCCGCCGGGCTGACGTTCTCCCGCGAGGACCGCGACCTGAACATCGCCCGCATCGGCTTCGTGGCCGCCGAGATCGCCCGGCACGGCGGCATCGCGATCTGCGCGCCGATCGCGCCGTTCGCCTCGGCGCGGGCCAGGGTCAGGGAGATGGTCAGCGAGGTCGGCGACTTCCTGCTCATCCACGTCGCCACGCCCGTCGAGGTCTGCGAGGCCCGCGACCGCAAGGGCCTGTACGCCAAGGCCCGGGCCGGGGTGATCAAGCAGTTCACCGGGATCTCCGACCCCTACGAGGAGCCGACGGACGCCGACCTGGTGATCGATACCTCGCTGCTGACCGAGCAGGAGGCGGTGGCGGCGGTGCTGCGACTGCTGACCGCCGGCGGCTGGCTGGCGGCCGACAAGTCCTGACCGCTCACGCCGCTGCGAGGCTAGGCGGGGGCTGTGCCGGCTAGAGGCTGTGCCGGCCAGGGGCTGAGCCGGCCAGGGGCTGAGCGGGCTAGTCGGCGTCCTCGACCTTGGTGCCCTCGTCCAGCCGCGCGCGGGCGTTGGTGATCCGCTGCGAGATCGACCCGGCCATGGCCTCACGCCACCGGGCCAGCACCACGAAGCTGAGGATCGCGCTGACCACGGCGGCCAGCCCGATCAGCAGGATTCCCCGCGCGCCGACCAGGTAGAGCAGGCCGAGTGCCACGGCGAAGATCGCCAGTCGTAGCACCGTGTAAGCCATCGTCGCACGCATAGCGGCCAGCATATTCCCCGCGGTCACCTGCCCCGCACGCCGCCTTAATGCGGCGTCCATGAGCGCGGTAATCCGTCCGCGTATAACGCTGGCGACTTTCCGTGATCATTGACGCGCCCGCCGCCCAGGCGGCCGACTTGCTGTGATCAGCGAGGCTCTGTGATCAGCGAGGCTCAAGGGGCCTGTGGGTCGCACGCGACCGTTGCGGCACCACCAGGCATGACCATACGCCGCCAGGGCGCCACAAGGCTCATCAGAACCGATTTTACGGAATCTAAGGATAAAAACGCTGTTTGTCGCTATCTTCTGCGACACTTAGGACAGATGTCCGCACGACCAGGAGGGGACCGTGGAGGGAAATAGTGAGCGGCTGCTCACACCAGGCGAGGTGGCGGCACTTTTCCGGGTCGACCCCAAGACGGTGACCCGCTGGGCCGCCTCCGGGCGCATCGGCAGCATCCGCACTCCCGGCGGGCACCGCCGGTTCCGTGAGTCAGAGGTCCGGGCCCTGCTCGGCATGGACGCCAGCACGGCGGCCGAATCCGCGATCTGAAGACCTCCGCGCCCGCCCGGCTCGCGCGGCTAGCCTTCGGGCGAAGCTAGGC
Organism: uncultured Actinomycetota bacterium; assembly: GCA_963822485.1. Classification (GTDB taxonomy): domain Bacteria; phylum Actinomycetota; class Actinomycetes; order Streptosporangiales; family Streptosporangiaceae; genus DASUBV01. The sequence goes on along the minus strand of CAWGHW010000034.1, from coordinate 31,059 downwards.
GCCGTCGGCCGGATCCGGCCCGGCGCCCGCGCTGCCGTGGCGGGCCAGGAAGTCGAGGAACTCGCGCCGGAGCGGCTCGTCCCCCTCCTGCCAGCGCCGGCGCCGCTCGTCGTACTGCTCCTGCGTCAGCGCGCCCTCGGCGAGCCGCTCGTACTCCGCGTCCGACGGGCCAATCTCGACGTAGGCCTCGCTCATCAGCTGACCGTCATCGCTGATCACGGAGTCGGGGACCAGCAGGTTGCCATTGGGTAGTCGTATTACGTACATCGCTCGCCTGCCCACTCCATCAGATGCCGTAGCGCATGTTGAAATAGAGCATCACGTTCAGCGCTGACCTCGTGTCTCCGCCGAGCATATCGACGAGAGCGGGTCGCTGCCTGGATGCGATGGCCGCGAATGCGTCGGCGAAGAACTCTCTGCGGCCGAGAATCCCTCGTTGCCGGTGCAGGTTACTCACCAGGTGGGGCTGGCAGTTCTCGTACAGCGCGCAGAAGTCGTCCGAGTCCGACTGCCAGTGCCCCGGGTCCCCGTCGATGTCGTCCAGCGCGTGCCCGACCTCGTGGCACATAACGTCCGGGGTCGGCGACGGCCGGGACCCGACCACGATCTTCCGGTCGCCATAGGCCCCCGCGCACGCGTCCCAGGTGGCCCGCCCCGACGGTAGCGGCACGCCCTTGAGCCGGCCCATGTCATCCAGGTCCGGCACGCCGCCGCCGCCCACGTGGATAGCGTCCAGGCCCGCCGCCAGCCGATCCTTGATCAGCCGCGGCAGGTCGGCCAGCCGGTTGATCGCGCTGACCGCCTCGGCCGGCGGCTCGGCGGTCCGCGCCCACTCCCGGTGCAGCACCTGCTCCAGGCTCCCGCAGTCCCGCCACCCGGCCGCCGTCCGGTTGCCCCGGGCTACCTCGTACCACGGCACCGCCGGCTCCGCTTTCGCCGCCGGGCGCGACGCGGCGGGCGCGGGCGGCCTGGCGGCGGCACGCTTCGCGTCCGCCGACCCCGGCGCCGTGCGGACGGCCGCTCTGGCCAGTCCCCACCGCCGGTGCTCGGCCCTGGCCGCAGCCCGGCCGCCACCCGTTCGGCCGTTATCCGCCCCGGCACCACCCGGCTGCCCCGGGCCAGCATCACGACCGCCGGCGCCGCCCGGCTGCCCCAGGGCAGCATCACGACTACCTGCCCCAGCGCCATTCGGCCGCCCAAGGCCAGCAGCACGGCCGCCGGCCCCGGCGCCGCCCGGCCGGCCGGAGCCACCGTGACGGCCGCCCGCCCACGGCGGGGCCGTGTCGCCGGCCCCCGAGCGCCCGTTGCCCGCTGGCCAGCCACCCGTGCTCCCAGGGCCAGTCCCGGCGTCACCGCGAGCCGTGCCAGCGGTGGCGGCCGGCCCAGGTCCAACGCCACCCGGGCCGCCGGGCCCCGAGCCCGCCGACCCCGGGCCGCCTGCCCATCGCCTGGACCCCAGCCCAGCCGCCGCCGACCCGCCGCCTGTCGCGTCACCCGGCCGAGAATCCCCGCCAGCCGGCCCGGCCGAGGCCGAACCGCGAGCCCACGGCCTCGCCGACGAAGGGTCGCCCGCCCCGGGGCCACCTGCCGCAGGCCGCCCGGCCGTTGTGTCGCGATTAGCGCCGAAACCCGGCCACCTGCCGCGACCCAGGGGACCGCGCCTAGCGACCCGCAGCGGGCTGGTACGGCGGTGGCTGCCCGGCGAATTCGCGGGCCGCAGGCCCGGTTCCCGGGGACCTGCCACCCGGTCGGCCGGGTCGGGAGCGCCTGGCCTGGCTTGCTTCCGAGCGCGCCGTCGGCCCAGTAGCCAAAGCCGCATCGCGCACTCCCTGGGATCGCTGAGGCCGCCAGGCTATGCCGGGATCGCCCGTGGCGTCACCGTCGCGCGGTCCATCGCTAATTATGGTCAGCTATCACGACGAAGACGGACTGCCGCAATTCGCCACGGTAGTGGAAACCAGCCGCTAGGCTGCGTCCATGGTGCTGGCTTGTCTGATTTTTGCCCTATTTACGGTGGGCCTCGTGGTGCCGTGCGTCATCGACATCATGACCACGCCGCCATGGGCGATTCGCACCCTGTCGCAGGCGTCCTGGCTCCTGATCGCCATCGCGCTGTCGGTTTTCGGCTGCGCGGCCTGGCTGATCATCGGGCGGCCACGCCACCGTCCCAGACGGGTGAAGCTGCTGTCGCGGGGCGCGACGGCGGGCATGGCGATCGGGCCCGCCGAGGCGCTGCGCCGCCATCCGGCTGGCCGAGCGATGGCCATGGACCTGGACCCGTTCGAGGACGACGACCGGTCCCGGCCGAGGCGCCCCATGGGGCCCGACGACGACCCGGAGTTCCTGCTGGAACTCGAGCGCCGCCTCCGCGAGTCCGACGGCGACCGCTAGACGCCCGGCCCGGGCCACCCCGTTGGCCCGCCACCACGGCAGCTGCTAGCCGTCGAACCACCGGCCCATCCACCGGACCGCCCGCCAGGCCGACAACCGGTCCTAGCGTCCTGACAGCCCCGACACCGGCCGAGCGCCAGCCCGCCCGCCACCAACGGTCGGGCCCGAGCCAGCCCGGTGCCTATCGCCAGCCGGCGTCACGCCACTCTGGGACCGCGCCACCCGCGCCCGCCGCGCCACTCTGGCACCGCGCCACCCGCCTCCCATCGCGGGCGGGCTCGCCTCGGGCGGCGGGCAGCGACGTGGCTGCAACAACCACGTCGCTAGACCGACGTGAGAGCTACAACCACGTCGCTGCGGGCGCGGGCTACACCCTGCGGCGCGGTCACACTGGCCCCAGGAGTCCGGCCAGAAACGTGATCACCCGGCTCTCTGGCGAGAAAGCCGGGTGATCATGGATGCTCGGGCCAGCGGCGGGCTTAGCCCATGCCGGCGTAGGAGTGCAGGCCGGTCACCCAGAGGTTGATCCCGATGACGTTGAACAGCAGGCAGCCGAAGCCGACCAGCTGGATGAAGGCGGCGCGCCGGCCGCGCCAGCCGCCAGTAGCGCGGGCGTGCAGGTAGCCGGCGTAGACGATCCAGGTGATGAACGACCAGGTCTCCTTGGGGTCCCAGCCCCAGTAGCGGCCCCAGGCGTGGTCAGCCCAGATGGCGCCGGCGATGACCCCGAACGTCCAGACCGGGAAGGCGAACAGGATGGTCCGGTAGGCCAGCCGGTCCAGCACGGTGGTGCCGGGCAGGTGCATCATCAGGCCCTCGGCCTTCGAGGGCAGGCCTGCGGCCAGGCGCCGCTCGCTGCGATCGGCGACCAGGTACATGACGTTGACCACGGCGCCGACCAGGAACAGGCCGATGGCGATGATCATCGCGGTGACGTGGATGGCGATCCAGTAGGAGTTCAGCGCGGGGACCAGGCTGCCGGCCGGGGTGTACACGAAGGTGACGTCGACGGCCAGGGACAGGACCACGGGGAGCAGGACGAACAGGCCGATGTAGTAGGCCCGGAACTTGACCGAGACGGCGATCATGACGAGCACGGCCATGCAGGTGATGGCGGCGATGAACTCGTACATGTTGCCCCACGGCACCCGGTGCTCGGCGAGGCCGCGGGAGACGATGTCGGCGATGTGAGTGAGGACGCCGACGCAGGTCAGGATGAACGCGGTGCGCAGCCAGAAGCCAGTCGGCCACCGGCTGGTGCCCACGGCGCCGCCGGAGGCGGACCCGCTGGCCGCGCCGGAACCGCCCGATCCGGCTGGGCCGGACACCGCAGCGGTGCTGGCGGCTGCTGCCGTCCCGGCGCTGGCGCCGACTAGCTCGGGCACCTTGACGTCGGCCTGAGCCTGAGCCTGCGCCTCGGCCGGCTTCTCGGGAGCCAGCAGCCGCTCCTTGCGGAACGCGAAGTCGCAGGCGTAGCACAGCATGGCGAGCGCGTACAGCAGCACCGCCGTGAGCACGAGGGCGTTGCTGGCGTCGGCCAGCGCTGGGTTGATAGCGGGCACTGAAACCTCACTCCCCCTCGGCGGAGCCGAGGGCCTGGTCGTTACCGCTGCTAACAGGTGTGCTGCCGGCCTGCTCGGCCTCGGCCTCGGCCGGGGCCGGATCGCTGGGAGTCTTCTGGGCCTGAGCGGGCCCCGGCCCGTCGCCGCTGGCCCGGGTGACGCCGTCCTGCGCGGTGCGCAGTTCCTCGGCCAGCTCGGCGAACTCCACCTCGAACCCGCCCGCCGCATCAGACCGGGCCAGGCCGCCGAAGTTCACGATGGTCTGGCCGTCGGGGCCGGCGGCCGCCCGCAGGAACACGCGGCGGCGGCGGACCATGAACGACAGGATCAGCCCGCCCAGCGCGAGAAACGCGGAGATCAGCGCCGGAAGCTGGCCGGGGTCATGAGTGATGGCCAGGCTGATCCACTGGCGGTAGCCGGTGAAGGTGAGCTTGCCCTCGCCGTGCGGCAAGGTGATCGACTGGCCGACGGACAGCGGTCTCGGGGCGACGGCCAGCTGGTGCATGCCGGAGGTGTCGAGCTGGTAGACGGACTGGGACGGCCCGTTGTTCAGCCCGAGGTTGCCCGCGTAGGAGACGAGGCTGACCCGGGGCTGGAGCGCGGCCGGGTAGACCGACACGAGCTGGCCGTTCTGGTCGGCGGCCGTGGGCAGGAAGACGCCGGCGAAGCCGAGCTGGGTGGGCGAGGCGTCCGGGACCTTGATGACGCCCTCGGAGGTCAGCCCGGACTGGTCGACCGGAATGAACGGCACCGGCCCGGCAAACACGACCTTGCCCGCACCGTCGGTGACGCTGAACTCGGGGGCGTACCCGTGGCCGATCAGGTAGATGCTGGCGCCGTCGATGACCAGCGGGTGGTTGACCTGAAGGTCGTAGTGCTGCGTTCGTGCGCCGGGCGTGACGGTGTAGCTCAGCGCGGCGTTGAAGGTCAGCGGCTGGTCCTGCTCGGGCCCGGAGCCGACGTAGGAGGCGCGGAAGGAATTCAGCGTGATCGAGAACGGGGCCAGGTCGGTGGCGTTGACCAGGCGGCCGGGGTGGTAGGTGGCCAGCGCGGTGGGCGTGTCGGCGAAGGACTGGCCCGCCACGAGCAGCCGGTTGGCCTTGTAGCCGAAGATGCCGCCCAGCCCGACGGACGCCAGCAGGGCCAGCAGCGCGATGTGGAACAGCAGGTTGCCGATCTCGCGCAGGTAACCCTTCTCGGCCGAGATCCAGCCGTCGCCGGTGCGCAGCCGGAACCGCTTGGCCCCGAGCTGGCGGCCGCCCGCCTCCAGCGCCTGGGCCGGGGACAGTGCGGTGGCGTAGCTGGCCGACAGTGGCAGGCGGCCCAGGTAGCGCGGCGCGCGGGGCGGCTTCTGCCGGGCCGAGCCGACCAGCCGGAAGGTCCGGGGCAGTACGCAGCCGGCCAGGGACAGGAACAGCAGCAGGTAGATGGCCGCGAACCAGGGCGCGGCGAACACGTTGAACAGCGACAGCTTGCTCAGGATCGGGGCCAGGGCCGGGTGCGCGGTGTAGTACTGGCTGACCGCCGACGGGTCGACGCCCTCCTGGGGCAGCACGGATCCGGGCACGCTGCCGATGGCCAGCAGGAACAGCAAGATCAGCGCGGTCCGCATCGAGGTGAGCTGGCGCCAGGCCCAGCGCAGCCAGCCGGTCAGGCCCAGCCCGCGAGGACTGGCCGGCTGAGCACCCGGGGCCGGACCGCCCGGCTCGGCGGCCTGGGCCTCCGCGAGCTCCCTGGCCTCGGCCTCGGTCGGCTCCGCGGTCTGCTCATCGATCTCGGGTGACACGGCCTCGCGCACGTTCCCGCCCGCCGGCCCGCGGCTCACTGGCTCGCTCCCGCCGCCACGGCGTGCGACCCGAGCACCCTGGCGATCAGCGCCTTGAGGGCGTCGTACGTCGCCCCGCCGACGATCCGGGCGGCGATGTGCCCGCTGCGGTCGATCACCAGCGTGGTCGGGATCGCGTTGGGCGGCACGGTCTTACGGAACGCCAGCGCGATCTCGTCCCCGGGGTCGTTCAGGCTGGGGTAGGTGATCCGGAAGGTCTGCATGAACGCCTCGGCGCTGGCGGGTTCGTCCTGGATATCGATGCCGAGGAAGCGTACTCCCAGCGACCGGTACCGGCTGGCCAGTGTGGACAGGTCGGGCGCCTCGGCCCGGCACGGCGCGCACCAGGAGCCCCAGAAGTTAATGACGACCACCGAGCCGCGGTAGTCGGACAGGGTGAGCCGGGAGCCGGTCAGCGTCTTTCCGGAGACGTCCGGGGCCTTCGGCCGGCTGCCGGCCGCGAGGAAGCTGGTACCGGTGCCGCTGACGAAGCTCTGGCCATTGCTGAGCGCGGTGTTCTGGCCGATCGCGCCGCCCGCACAGCCAGCCGCGGTCAGCGCTACGGCCGCCGTCGCCGCCAGGGCCGCGGCCGCGCGGCGGATCATCCGGGCCGCCCGGGCAGCAGGCCACGGCGGCCGCGCGGGCTTCGCGCCCGGCGGACGTGCTCATCGCGCGGGCACGCGGGATTCGGCTGGCGAGACACAGCGTGATCTCCTACAGGCGGTAGTACCGCGCTCCATTGTGCCCGACCACGGGATCCGCCCCGACGGCGGGCCGGCCTTACCCGATCCGAGCACCTAGCGGTGCCGCCCCCGGCGAGCCCGATCAGGCGCCCGCCACGCGGCTGCCGCGATGGCCGGAAGGCTCGGCGTAGTCGACGGCCACGATGCTGTCGCCGGAGAAGGTCAGGCTGGTCACGCTGCCCAGCGCGCAGGACCGCTTGCGCGGGTCGTGCCACAGCCGGCGCTGCTCGACCGCGAGCCGGGCGACCCAGATCGGCAGCTGGTGGCTCACGCACACGGCCTCGTGGCCGCGGGCGGCCCGTGCCGCGTCGGTGGCGGCGGCCAGCACCCGCGCCGCGACTTCCTTGTAGGGCTCCCCCCAGGAGGGCCGGAACGGGTTGCGCATGGCCTTCCAGTGCCGCGGCTTGCGCAGCGAGCCGTCGCCGACCCCGAAGGTCATGCCCTCGAAGTAGTTCCACGGCTCGATCAGCCGCTCGTCGATCTCGGCCTCCAGGCCGAACTGCTGCCCGATGGGCGCGGCCGTCTCCATGGCACGGTCCAGCGGCGAGCTGCGCAGCAGGATCACGTCGCGGTCGGCCAGGAAATCAGCGGCGGCCTTGGCCATCAGCTGACCGTCGGCGGACAGGTGATAGCCGGGCAGCCGGCCGTAGATCACGCCGCGCGGGTTGGCGACCTCGCCGTGGCGCACGAGGTGCACGACCGTGATCCCGGCTGGGTCGGCGTCGGAGGGCGGCCCGGCGGCCGGGGCGGCATCAGCAGTCATAGCGCGCTCAGCCTACCGGCCGCCCGGCCCAGCTCACCGGCCCGCGGCCCGATCATGCCCGGGCCACGCCCAGGGCCAGCTAAGCCGGTCAGGCCGAGCCCCGGCGGACCAGCTCGGTCGGCAGGATCACCCCGGAGGGCGGCTCCCCCGCGATCCGGGCCAGCAGCAGCCGGACCATCTCGCTGGACAGCCGGGTCCAGGGCTGGCGGATGGTGGTCAGCGGCGGGTCGGTGGTGACGGCGGCCGAGGAATCGTCGAACCCGCCCACCGCCACGTCCTGCGGTACCCGCCGCCCGGCCCGGCTCAGTGCCCGCATGGCGCCGCGCGCCATCAGGTCAGACGCCACGAACAGCCCGTCCAGGTCGGGCACCCGGCGCAGCAGCTCGTCGGTCGCGGCCAGGCCGCCGGCCTCGGTGTAGTCGCCGTAGGCGATCAGCTCGGTGGCGGCGTCCTCGCCGACGACATCCCGGTAGCCGGCCAGCCGCAGGGATCCGCCCGGCGCGTCCAGCGGGCCGGTCACGGTCCCGATCCGGCGGCGGCAGGCCGACCGCAGGTAGCTGACCATCTGCCGGGCGCCGCCCCGGTCATCGGCCGAGACATAGGACACCCGGCTCTCGTGCCCGAGCGGCTCGCCGCAGGCGACCACCGGCACCCCGCGGTCGGCCAGGTCGCCGATGAGCCGGTGGCCGAAGTGGGTCGAGATCAGCAGCACGCCGTCCACGTGCCCGGCGGCCACGAACCGGGCGATCCGCATGCGGTCTTCCTCGGTACCCGCCACCGACAGCAGCAGGGTCAGGTCGGCCTCGGCCAGCGCCTGCGTGCAGCCGCGCAGCAGGATGCCGAAGTTCGGGTCCTCGAACAGCCGCTCCTGCGGCTCGGACAGGATGAAGGCCACCGAGCCCGATCGCTGGGTGACCAGGCTCCGGGCGTGGTGGTTGGCCACGTAGCCGGTCTTGCTGATCGCGCTGCGGACGGCGGCCAGCGCGGGCGCGCTGACATTGCGGCCGCCGTTCAGCACCCGCGAGACGGTGCCGCGGGACACGCCCGCCAGCGCCGCGACATCCTCGATCGTCGGCCGTCCGCTCGTCCGTCCGCTTGTGCGTCCGTTCCCGGCGGGGCGGCGCCCCTCGGCTTTCTGCAACTCAGCCCGTTGCAACCCCGCCCTCGCCAATGCCCACTCCCGGTGGCGGCCGCCATGTTGTGACCGCTCCCAGAATGATCACTAACAGAGGTCGTGTCAAGCCGGTCTTCGCCACGACAACCGCCGGGTGCAGAACGGAAAAGTTTGCCGAAATCATGCATTGACCGCCCGCCAGGCTGCGGCTTACGGTGTGGCGCACAGCGTTGTGAGCGCTCCCAATGGCACTCGACGCCCAGACATCCCCCAGAGACTCAGGACCGCAGCATGAACAGAACTGGACTGAGACGGCTCGGCATCGCCGCAGCGGCGGCCAGCACGCTGCTCCTCGCCGCCTGCGGCGGCAGCTCTGCTGGCACCTCACAGGCGGGCTCGCACCAGAAGGTCACGCTGACCTGGTGGACCTGGACCGCGAACCCCAAGGACGTGATCAAGAACTTCGAGGCCAAGTACCCCTGGATCAAGATCCCGACCCCGCCGTCCTACGGCTCGGGCGGGACGTTCTACTCCAAGCTCACCACCGCGCTGGCCGCGAGCAACGGGCCGTGCGTGAGCCAGGTGGAGCTGGACCACCTTCCCCAGTTCACCCAGGCCCACGACCTGGTGAACATCGCCCAGTACGACGCCAAGTACTCGACCGACTTCCCGAGCTGGGTGTGGCGCCAGGTGTCCCAGGGCAGCGCCTTGTACGCGATGCCCGAGGACATCGGCCCCATGGGCCTGATGTACCAGCCCGGCGTGCTGAAGAAGTACCACCTGCCGGTGCCCACGACCTGGGCCACCTTCGCCTCGGACGCGGTCGCGCTGCACAAGGCGGACCCGTCGCAGTACCTGACCTACTTCCCGGTCAACGACGGGGACTACCTGGAGGCCCTGTTCTGGCAGGCCGGGGCGCGGCCCTACCAGCTGATGGCGGGCGGCAAGTGGAAGATCGACGTGGACGGTCCCCTCGAGCAGAAGGTGCTCAGCTACTGGGGCAAGCTCGTGGACGAGAAGGCCGTCGCGACCGAGAACGACTTCGAGGCCGACTGGGGCCACCACATCGCCAGCGACATGTACGCGTCCTACCTCGGCGCGGCCTGGTCGCCCACCTACGAGGTGGACGAGTACCTGACCTCCGCCCACCCGCAGAGCTACGCGGTGACGAGCATGCCGCAGTGGACGGCCGGCGCGCACGCCGAGGCCAACTGGGGCGGTTCCACCAACGCCGTGACCAAGGACTGCCCGGCCAACGAAGTCGCGGACGCCGCGCTGTTCGCCGCCTACATCAACACCTCCACCAGCGGGCTGTCGGTGGACGAGAAGCCGGCCACGACCAGCGGCGGCGGCCGCGGGCTGTTCCCCGCATCGGTGAACCGGTCCGAGGTCCCGGAGTTCGGCGCCGCGGTGCCGGACTTCACCGGGCACGTCAACGCCGTGTTCGCGGCCAACGCCCAGAACGTGCCGACCAACTTCGAGTGGAGCCCGTGGGACACCGAGTGGGATAACTACATCGTCGCCCAGCTCCCGGCGGCCGCGGCCGGCAAGGAGACCTGGACCAAGGCACTCCAGGTCGCGCAGCAGCAGCTGCTCTCCTACGCCAAGGACGCCGGCTACCAGGTCGTCGGCTAGGCCGGCGATGACGGCAACGCTGCGGCAGGGGGCCGGCCGGGCTGGGGACGCCGCCAGGCGGACCAGTCCGGGCCGGCCCGGCCGCCCCGCGCGCAGCGCCGCGCGGCGGCCGGGATGACCGCCCCGTTCCTGGTGCTGTTCGCGGTGTTCTTCGTGGGCCCGCTGATCTACTCGCTGGTGCTCAGCCTGAAGGCCGGCGGCACGGGGGCATTCGCGGGCCTGCTCAACTACCACGCGGTGATCGCCAACGCCCAGTACTGGGGCGGCGTGCAGCGGATGGCCTACTTCGGGGTCATCCAGGTCAGCGTGATGATCGGGCTGGCCCTGGTGCTGGCCCTCTACCTGGACAGCACCTACTGCGTGGGCCGGAAGTTCTTCGCGCTGGTCTACTTCCTGCCCTACGCGGTACCGGGCGTGATCGCCGCCATCATGTGGGCGTTCCTGCTCGAGCCGGACCTGGACGGCGCGCTCAACGTGCCGCACCTGCTCGGCCTGGCCGGCGGCCCGCTGAACCCGCTCAGCTTCCGGTTCGCGCTGTACGCGATCATGCTGATCGTGACCTGGGAGTTCGCCGGGTACAACATGACGATCCTGCTGACCAGCCTGACCAACGTGCCCCGGCAGATCGTCGAGGCGGCCCGCATCGACGGCTGCTCGGAGCTGAGCATCGCCTGGCGGATCAAGTTCCCGCTCATCCGCCGGACCGTGATGTTCACCGTCATCCTGTCCATCATCGGCACGCTCCAGCTGTTCAACGAGCCGGTCCTGCTGAACGACATCGCCTCGATCGGCAGCAACTACACGCCGAACCAGATCATCTACAACACGGCGTTCTCGTTCGGCAACGAGCCGCTGGCGGCGGCGCAGTCGGTGCTGCTGGCCGCCATCACGATCGGGGCGACCGTGGCCTTCTACAGCATCATCCGGCGCCGCGCCGATCCGTTCGCGGCGGCAAGGAGGTTCCGGTGAAAAGGACAGGGGAGGTAGCCGGGGCCATCCGGGCCCGGCGGGTCAAGGTGTCCGTGGGCACCGCCCTGCTGGTACTGGCCGCCGCCTACGTGCTGGCCCCGCTGTACTGGCTGCTGATCGCCTCGACCAAGAGCTCCAGTCAGCTGTTCTCCACCTCGACGTTCCTGCCGCCCGCGCACCTGTCGCTGGGCGCCAATGCCAGCTCGCTCTTCTCCTACGGCGGGGGCGACTTCCGGTTCTGGATCATCAACTCGGCCGTCTACGCCACGGTGACCGCGACGCTGGCCACCGCGGTGTCCACGCTGTGCGGGTACAGCCTGGCCAAGTACCGGTTCCGGATGCGGCGGTCGGTCTTCGGCCTGGTCGTCGGCTCGCTCATGGTGCCGACCACGGCCCTGGTCGTGCCGCTGTTCATGCTGGAGAGCTATCTGCACTTGAACAACAGCTACCAGGGCGTGATCCTGCCGCTGGCGGTGTATCCGTTCGGCGCCTACTTCATGTCCATCTACGCGCTGGACGCGGTGCCCGACACGCTGATCGACTCCGCCCGCATCGACGGGGCGGGCGAGCTGAAGATCTTCTGGAAGGTGGCCCGGCCGGTGCTGATGCCCGGCATGGCCACCTTGTTCCTGCTGGCCTTCATCGGCACCTGGAACAACTACTTCCTGCCGCTGGTGCTGCTGGGCGACCCGACCCGGTTCCCGCTGACCGTGGGCCTGGCCACCTGGGCCAGCGAGCTGCACCTGGCCGGAACCGGCCAGCCGCTCTACCCCGAGGTCATCCTGGGCTCCTTGATCTCGGTGCTGCCGTTGCTGATCCTGTTCCCGTTCCTCCAGAAGTACGTGGCCCGCGGGCTCACGTTCGGTGCGATTGCCGGAGAGTAGGCGCTGATGATCTCTTCCTGGGAGCCGGGCACCTGGCCGGCGCCGCACGTGCTCTACGGGGGCGACTACAACCCCGAGCAGTGGTCGCCGCCGGTGTGGCGCGAGGACGCGGCGCTGATGCGCAAGGCCGGGGTCAACCTGGCCACCGTCGGGGTGTTCTCCTGGGCCCGCCTGGAGCCCGCGCCCGGCGAGTACGACTTCGCCTGGCTGGCCGAGGTGCTCGACCTGCTCTACGACGCGGGGGTCGGGGTGGCCCTGGGCACCCCGACCGCCTCGCCGCCGCCCTGGCTCACGGTGGCGCACCCCGACGTGCTGCCGGTCAGCGAGTCCGGCGTGCGGTACTCGCCCGGCAGCCGGCAGCACTTCTGCGTGCACCATCCCGAGTACCGGGCGCACGCGCTGCGCATCGTGTCCGAGCTGGCCCGGCGGCTCGGCGATCACCCGGCCATCCGGATCTGGCACGTGCACAACGAGTTCGCCTGCCACGTCCCGCAGTGCTTCTGCGACGTCTCGGCCGCGGCGTTCCGGACCTGGCTGCGCGAGCGCTACGGCACCGTCGAGGCGATGAACGAGGCCTGGGGCGCGTCGTTCTGGAGCCAGCGCTACCGCGACTTCGACGAGGTGCTGCCGCCGCGGGTGGTGCCCGCGCTGCCCAACCCCGGCCACCACCTGGACTACCGCCGGTTCTCCAGCGACTCCTACCTGGCCCACTATCTCGCCGAGCGGGACCTGCTCCGCTCGGTGGCCGGCCACATACCGGTGACCACCAACTACATGGGCTTCTTCAAGCCGCTGGACTATTTCGCCTGGGCGCGGGAGCAGGACCTGTGCTCGACCGACAACTACCCGGACCCGGCCGACCCGGACTCGCCGATGCTCACGGCGATGCACTACGACCTGATCCGGTCGCTGAAGAAGGACGTGCCCTGGACGGTCATGGAGCAGACCACGTTCCGCGTCAACTGGCGGCCGGTGAACTCGGCCAAGGTGCCGGGCGAGATGCGCCGGGGCAGCTACCAGGCCCTGGCCAGGGGCGCGGCCGGGATCCTGTTCTTCCAGTGGCGGGCCTCGGCGGCGGGCACGGAGAAGTTCCACAGCGCGATGCTCGGTCACGCCGGGACGGCCACCCCGGCCTGGCGGGAGGTGATCGAGCTGGGCGAGGAGCTCCAGCGGCTGGGCGAGCTGACCACGGCCCGGGTGGCGGCCGACTGCGCGATCCTGTTCTCCTGGCCGAACTGGTGGGCCGTGGAGCAGATCGGCCAGCCGTCGGCCGAGCTGCGCATGCTGGAGCAGGTCCGCTGGATGTACCGGCCGCTGTTCGAGGCCGGGGTGACCGCGGATTTCGCCGCTCCCGGCGAGGACCTGTCGGGGTACCCGGTGGTGCTGGTCCCGAGCCTGTACCTGCTCACCGAGGCCGAGGGGGCCAGCCTGCGCCGGTACGTGGAGAACGGCGGCACGGCGGTGATCTCGTTCTGGTCCGGGATCGTGGACGAGCACGACCGTGTCCACCTGGGCCCCTACGGCGGCCCGCTGCGCGAGCTGATCGGCGGCGACGTGGTGGATGTGGCGCCCCTGCAGCCGGACCAGTCGGTCGAGGTGGCCTGGGCCGACGGGCGGCGGTCGGCGGGCCCGCTGTCGTCTGGAACCTCGCGGTCGTTTGGAACAGCGTCGTTTGGAACAGTGTCGTTTGGAACAGCTGTCGTTTGGAACACTGTGGCAGGACGTCATCGAGGCGCGCGACGGCGAGGTGCTGGCTCGCTACGACGCCGGGCCCTGGGCCGGCTACCCCGCCGTGCTCAGCAAGCAGGCCGGCGCCGGCCGGGCCATCTACATCGGGACGCGCCTGGACACGGTCGCGCTGGGCGGCCTGCTCGGCCAGGCGCTGGGTCATCGGCTTATGCGCCGGTACGCGGGGCGAGCGCTGGACCGGCGACGAGGCAGGAGCCGACGGCGGGCGGTCGAGCGGGTGGTGCGGCGGATCGGCCGGGGCGAGCTACGAGTTCATGATCAACCACCGGGCGCGAGCCGTCTCGGTACCGCTGGCCGCCGCCGGGGCAGGACCTGCTGTCCGGCGCCGCGGTCAGCGGCCGGCTGGAGCTGCCGCCCCAGGGCGTGGCCATCGTGCGCCGGGAGAACTGACCGCCTGGCCGGGCCGCCCGGTTAGCCCGGGCGGCCCGGCCAGCGGCGGAGAGGCGCGTCCTCAGGCGCCCCGGAGCTCGCCATCAGCAGAGTTCAGGTGATCTCGATGTACTTCTGCCGGTCGCTGACCACCTCGCGGATCTTGCGCAGCCGGGCCTCCACGGCGGCCGCGTCGATCTCGTCCAGGCCGAACACGTCGGCCAGGTCGGTGACCAGCGCGTCCGCCTCGCCGACCAGCGTCCAGTCGAACTGCATCAGCTCGTCTAGGCCGGCTCGGCGTACCCGGTCCCAGACCCGGTCCGCGTTCAGCACCGGCAGGCCGCGGACCCGGCCCGCCGTCTCGTCGATGGCCCGGCACAGGCGCTCGGCCCGGCGGATCGGCTCCATCACCTCGGCGGGCGGGAACGGCTGCTCCCTGGTGGACGGGGGCACCCGGTCGGTCCGCCAGGCGCTGATCAGGTCCCTGACCCTGGCCGCCGCCGCGCTCAGCCCGGTCCCGACCCGCTCGCGGACCAGCAGGTCGTCCGCCCGCAGCCGGCCCTTGTCGGTGTAGACGTCCGAGGCGAGCAGGCCGCGCATCCGGTCAGCCAGGCTCTCGGCCACCGTGATCAGGCCCCTGGCCGCGCCGCGTGCGCGCCGCTGCCCATGATGTCGACCCCGTTGGGCACGCCCGCGGGAGCGACCGGAGCGCCGGTCAGGCCGATGTTGAACGGCTCGCCGACCGCCATGTTCGGGGCCGACACCAGGCCGCGCTCGGCCATCTTCATGGCCACGTAGTAGCGCACGGCATCCAGCTCGGACAGGCCGAACGCGCGCAGCGAGATCAGCTCGCGCATCCGCTCGTCACGGGGCCGCATGAGCACCTTGACGTCGTTGAGCAGCACGCCGTAGACGGCCAGGAAGTCCTGGAGGTGACCGCGGACCAGCTCGGTGATGTCGTGGATGCGCTCGTTGACCTGCTCCAGCGGGGTGACCTGGACGAGCTGGTTGATGGACTGCTCGACGACCGGGCCGGCGTAGGAGTTCAGCATGTCGGTAGTCAGCACGTGCCCCTGGTAGGGCATGTGGGTGACCAGCTTGACCGCGTCTTCCTTGGTGTCGACGTGCACGTAGTAGTCCACGTCGTAGACCAGCTCGGCCAGCTCGCGCGACAGCGCCACGCCCTGGGCCTTGACCACGCTCTTGGCCCGGGTGACGAACAGCGCCTCGTACTGCCACGGGGACTGGCCGCCGTAGAAGGCCTGCTGGAAGTTGCCGAGCAGCGGCCGCTGCGGGGTCTCCACCGGGTACTGGCCGGTCTCGTAGACGTTCAGGATGGCGCCCCGCGACTTGAGCACGCAGAAGTGGTTGCTCTCCACGGTCAGCAGGCTGCCATTCATGATGTCCGAGCCGGGGTGGTGGTACATCAGGATGCCCGGCCCCATGACCTCGGTACCGTCGGTGTTCAGGGTGCTGATAACGCTGCGGACAGCCATTCCCGGGCTCCTCCCGTATGGTCCGGGCTTCTCCGCCCGGTTCCCCAGTCTCATCCTGACAGGCCAAAACTCGGCGCCGCTAGGCCAGCGGCCAACCCGTGACATATCGGATCAGATGGTCGCTACCCGGCGGCCGGAAAGTCGCCGGTCATCGCGTCGTCCACGGCGCGCCGTCCGACTTTCATTTTTCCGGCCCCATCTTCAGACGAATTGGGTTGCAATAATCCACGGGGGATGACATTTCCTGCGACGGGGAGAGCATCGTGAGCCAGCAGCACAGCAGCCCAGATAACAACACCAGGACAGATAACAACACCAGTCCCGACAGCAACAGCAGCTCCGAGGGCCACCCGGCCCCCGGCAGGCGGCGCCTGCTCCAGGGAGCCCTGCTGGCCGGAGCCGTGGCGGGCACGGGCGCCTGGCGGATGGCGCCGGGGAACGCGCGCCGGCCGGCCAGGGCCCGCGCGCACCTGCGCCAGCCGGGGTCTTTGCCCTACCCCCGCCGGGCCGCGGGCGCGGACACGATCCCCCAGATCAAGCACATCGTCGTGCTGATGATGGAGAACCATTCCTACGACAACAAGCTCGGCATGCTGAAGCGGCCGGGCGCGGACGGGTTCACGTTCGGCACGAACGGCAAGCCGACGGCGACCAACCCATACGCCAACGGCGACATCCAGCACGCGTTCCGGATGCCCACGACCTGCCAGATCAGCGGTAAGCCCAGCCAGAACTGGCACGACAGCCATACTTCGTTCGACAACGGCAAGAACGACGGTTTCGTGAAGTCGGCCAGCGGCGCGGTCTCCATGGGCTACTGGCAGTGGGCGGACCAGCCGTTCTACTACTCGGTGGCCAAGCAGTTCCCGATCGCCGACCGCTACTTCTGCTCGCTGCTCGGGCAGACGTTCCCGAACCGGCGCTTCCTGATGAGCGGGACCTCGATGGGCATGGTCAACGACGGCGTGCCCAACCCATTCGACTACCCCAAGAACGGGACGATCTTCGACGCGCTCAACAAGCACCGGATCGGCTGGAAGGACTACTGCTCGCTGGGCAAGGTGCTCACGACCACCGAGCTGTACCCGAAGCTGTACGCGGAGAATCTGAGCAAGATCGTCTCCATCGACCACTTCTACCGGGACGCGGCGGCGGGCACGCTGCCCAGCTTCTCGCTGGTGGAGCCCAACTACCTGCTCAACTCCGAGGAGGACCCGCAGAGCATCGCGCTCGGCGAGGACTTCGCGGCCCGGGTGATCAACGCGGTGATCGCCGGACCAGAGTGGAAGAACACCATGCTGATCTGGACCTACGACGAGCACGGCGGCTACTACGACCACGTGCCGCCGCCTGCCGCGATCGCGCCGGACAACATCCCGCCGGACACCCCTGGCGGCGACCACTACAACGGCTTCAGGCAGTACGGGTTCCGGGTGCCGTGCGCGGTGATCTCGCCGTGGGCCCGGCCGGACTACGTGTCGCACGAGATCTTCGACCACACCAGCATCTGCTCGCTGGTCGAGCACAAGTGGAACCTGCCCGCGATGACGCACCGGGACGCCAACGCCAGCCCGATGCTGGACATGCTGGACCTGAGCAGCCCGGCCTTCCAGACCCCGCCGACGCTGGCCAAGCCGCTGCTCGACACCGACCCGAAGACGCTGACCTGCCAGGTGACGGGCCCGGGCACGATCCCGCCGCCGGGCTCGGTGACCAAGCCCAAGAAGTCCGCGGCCGCGGCCGCTGGCTGAGCCGGGACGCGCCCAGCCGGCCGGCTAGGCGCCGAGCGCGCCCGCGGCGGCCCTGGCGGCCGCGGGCAGCGCCTCGGCGATGATCGAGATGGCCTGGTCGTCGTGCGCCCCGGACAGGAACCAGGCCTCGAACGGCGAGGGCGGCAGGTAGACGCCGGCGTCCAGCATGGCGTGGAAGAACGCGGCGTAGGCGGGCCCGGACTGGCGGCGGGCCGCGGCGAAGTCGTGCACCGGGCCGTCCACGCCCAGGAAGAAGGAGAACAGGCTGCCCGCCTCCTGGCGCCGGAACGGGACTCCGGCGGCCGCCAGGGCGTCGGCAGCCAGCTTCGCGACCGAGGCGGCGGCCAGATCCACGCGCTCGTACAGCTCGGGGGTGCACTGCCGCAGCGTGGCCAGCCCGGCCGCGGTGGCCAGCGGGTTCCCGGACAGCGTGCCGGCCTGGTAGACCGGCCCGGCCGGCGCGAGCCGCGCCATGATGTCGGCCCGGCCGCCGAACGCGGCGGCGGGCAGCCCGCCGCCCATCACCTTGCCGAACGTGGTCAGGTCGCCGGCCACGCCGTCGCGCCCGTACCAGCCCGACCGGGTGACCCGGAAGCCGGTCAGCACCTCGTCCATGATCAGCAGCGCGCCGTGCTCACGGCACTGCGCGGCCAGCAGCTCATTGAAGCCGTCGGCCGGGGGCACGATGCCCATGTTGGCCGGGCACGCCTCGGTGATCACGCAGGCGATGTCGTCACCGCGAGCCGCGAAGACCTGCCGCACGGCGTCGGCGTCGTTGTAGGGCAGCACCAGCGTGTCGGCCGCGGACGCGCCGGTGACGCCAGGCGAGTCGGGCAGCGCGAAGGTGGCCACGCCCGAGCCAGCCGCCGCCAGCAGCGCGTCCACGTGCCCGTGGTAGCAGCCGGCGAACTTGACCACCAGCTGGCGGCCGGTGAAGCCTCTGGCCAGCCGCAGCGCGGACATGGTGGCCTCGGTGCCCGAGCTGACCAGGCGGACCTGGTCGACCGGCGTCCGGCTGACTAGTTCCTCGGCCAGCAGCACCTCGTTCTCGGTGGCGGTGCCGAACGAGGTCCCGCGCAGCGCCGCGTCCCGCACCGCCTCGACCACCGGCGGGCTGGCGTGGCCCAGGATCATCGGGCCCCAGGAGCAGACCAGGTCCACATAGCGGTGGCCGTCCACGTCGGTCAGGTAGGGGCCGCTGCCCGAGGCCATGAACACCGGGTTGCCGCCCACCGCGCCGAACGCGCGCACCGGCGAGTTCACCCCGCCGGGCACCACCTCGCGGGCGCGGTCGAACAGTCGCGCCGATCCGGGCGGGCCGCGTCGCCGTGGCCATCGTTGCTCATAAGCCGAGCTCCTCACAGACGTCAGCGAGTACCTCAAGCAGCCGCACGCCGTCCGGCAGCGGGCTGGCGGCCGGGTCACGCACCCAGCGCGCGGTCTGGCCGTCGCCGAACCGGGACGGCGGGGCCAGCACGTAGCTGTCGCGGCAGTGCCAGGCCAGCCCGGCCACGTCGGCCAGGATCTCCGGTTCGCAGTCCAGGTGGCACGACCACCACTCGTCCTCGTCGGCCGGCGCGCCCCTGGTCACGACAAAGAAAAGGGCCCGGTTCTCGGCGCTGATCGCCACCGGACCGGGCCTGATGCCGGCCGCTTCCATACGGGCCAGGGCCGCCGTTCCTACCGGCGCCGGCACGTCGAGCACGTCGAATACCCGGCCGGTGACCAGGATGACGTTCGCCTCCGGGGCCGCCTGCCAGGCCGCCGTGACCTCAGCCGGGTCGGTGGTGGCCTGGAGCTGCCAGACCGGTGATATCGGGTGCGCTGCCGGGGCCGGGCAGCCGATCCGATCGCAGGAGCAGGCGCGCTGCGTCCCGGCTGACCGGTGCCCGCGCGGGGGCGGATACGCACCCGCGCACACCGGCCAGCCCAGCGCCGCGTACCGCAGCGCTGCCAGCGCTGTCCGCTCCCCGGCCCTACGCCGCCGAGAGCGCAGCACCGACTGGACCAATTAGCTCACTTCCACTCCGGAGTTAGCGTGACCCCACAGCATCGATAATGCCGGGTCAGCCGGCCGTTGCGCGGCCGGCCCCACGTCTAACACCGGTGCGATGCGAAACGGATACGGTTGCGTGATCGCGTCCGCCATCGCCGGTCGCGGGCTGAGTGCGCTAGAAGCCCCTGGTCAGGCTAGCGATCCGAGCCGACAGATCCCGGTAGCCGCGCAGCGCGACGCGCAGTTCCTCGGTCCCGGTGCGGTCGGGCTGCCAGTCGTTGCGGAGGGTTCGCTCCTGCTCCTTGGCCGCGGTGATGAGGTCGGCCAGCGCGGTACTGGTGACCTGGGCCGCCTGTTCCACGGCCCGCCGGGGGTCGTCCACGAACATGGACTGAATCGCCGGCCACGGGCTGTCGGACGCGGGCTCGGACTTCCCTGGCTCGGTCAGGCCGGCGGCGGGCGCGGTGCTCACCGACTGGCTGCTCGCCGACTGGCCGTTCACCGGCTGGCTGCTCACCGGCTGGCTGCTCACCGGCTCGATCGGCTCGAGCTCATCGAGCTCAGGCTCATCCGGCTCGGCCTGGTCCAGGTCGGTCGGGTCGGCCTCGGGCTGGCTGGGCACTGATTGACTGGACAGCGCCTGGCTGGGCCCGGTTTGACTGGGCTCTGTCTGGCTGGACACTGCCTGGCTGGCCACTGACGGGCTGGTCTCGGGCACCTCAGCCACCGACTCGTCCGAGTCAGGCTCGTCCGAGTCGAGTTTGTCCGAGTCGGGCTCGTCGGGCTCGGCCTCGAAGGGCGCCCGCTGGGCCGGCACGGATTGGGCGGTAGTGGGCTGGCCGGGTCCGCCCGGGCCCCGAACCGGGGCTTCGGGTACCCAGGCCCGGCGCGGCTCGGCGCCGGGCGCGGGCTCTTCCGGCGTCTGCTCATCCTCGGATCGCATTCGCCAGGGCGGCCCGTCTCCGGCCTCGTCGTCCGCCTCGTCGTCCTCGGTCTGGCCAGCGTGGAGCGGCTCGTACCCGGCGCGCTCTTCGTCCGCCCCCGCCTCGTCCTGCTCATCGTCGTGGACGATGCTGGCGTGAATGACCTGGGCGTCGCCTCCGTGCTCGTCCTCCTCGGCGGGCGACATGACGATGCGGTCGTCGGTCCGGTCACTGGCAGACGTCATCGGGCTCACCTCTCCTGCGGCAGGCGCGCCGCGCTGGCCGGGCTCGGTGCGCCGGCGCCGTTGGTGGTGACGTCCTCGGCCGCATGATCGCTGGCGCTGGCGTCCTCGGCGGCGTCCGCCGCGCTGATGTCGCGAGCCGCCGCGCCATCCCGCGTCTCGGCCGGATAAGCCGATGCCGGGTCGGTGCCAGTCCGGGGTATCCGGGTCCCGTCGGGCGGCGTCATCTCGTGGGTGACGGCCCCGTTTGAGGTCACGGCGGTGGCGGCGTCGGCCGGCTGGGCCGGCTCGCCGAGCAGCTCGCGGAACAGCGAGCGGTAGTGCACCATGGCCTGCCGCAGGTCCTCGGTGCTGGCCGTGCCGTTGGACACGCGGCCACTGAGCTCCTGGGCCGTCCGGAACTCCTCGATGGTCCGGGCGTAATCCACCGACAGGTCGGCCATGATCTGGCCCGAGTCCTCGGTCGGGTAGCCCCGGTCGTTCATCACGGCCGTGATCAGGCTCTGCGCGCTGGTGACGGAGTTAGCGGGAGCGTCGACGAACTGCTCCTGGATGACGTTCCACTGGAGGGCGTAGCGGTTCAGCGTGGCCGCGTCCAGCGGCCGGATGTCGAGGCTCCTGACCCGCTTCTCGCGCTCGGCGAGCTCGGCCTCGGCCTCGCGCCGGCTGGGGGCGTCCGCCACCGCCCGGTCATACTCGGGGCCGAAGCGCTGCTGGAGCCGGCGCCGCCGCAGAGCGGCCGGCGCGAACGCGAGCAGCGCACCCACGATAATGACCACTACGACGACCGCCACAATGGTTCCGGATGACATGGGAACCTCCTGCTGTTTGGTTGAGCGCCTTCACTGCCCCTCGCGCGTCACCTCAAACAGCAGCAGCCCCCGGCCGGGCCCGCCCGCGCCCCTGACGACGGGCGTGACCGATGGGCCTGGGCCTTGTTCATGATCGCGCGAGACTTTTCAGTCATATCCGCTGAAAAGTCCGCGTCATCATCGTCGTTACTGTTCCGGCCACCGAAAGCCGGTACCTGCCGGGCGCTGGCGTGACAGGGGTGAGCCGCCGGGCCGAGGTGGGTGGCGCCTGGGGGGTTAGCGCAGGCGGCGGGCGACCTCGGCGGCCCAGTAGGTGAGGATGATGTCGGCGCCCGCGCGGCGGATGGCGGTGAGCGTCTCGTCGATGACCCGGTCGCGGTCGATCCAGCCCTGGGCCGCCGCCGCCTCGATCATCGAGTACTCGCCGCTGACCTGGTAGGCGGCCACCGGCAGGGTCACGCTCGCGGCGATCTGGCTGATGATGTCGAGGTAGGAGAGCGCGGGCTTGACCATGACGATGTCGGCACCCTCGGCGATGTCCAGGGTCACCTCGCGCATGGCCTCGCGGCTGCTGGCCGGGTCCTGCTGGTAGGACGCCCGGTCGCCGAACTGGGGCGCGCACTCGGCGGCCTCGCGGAACGGCCCGTAAAAGGCCGAGGCGTACTTCACCGAATAGCCGCAGATGGCGACGTCGGCATCGCCGGCCTCGTCCAGGGCGGCCCGGATCGCGGCCACCTGGCCGTCCATCATGCCGCTGGGCGCGACGATCTGCGCGCCCGCACGGGCCTGGGCCACGGCGATGGAGGCGTAGCGCTCCAGCGTGGCGTCGTTGTCGACCTCGCCAGTTTCCGTCAGCAGCCCGCAGTGGCCGTGGTCGGTGTACTCGTCCAGGCACAGGTCGGCCAGCAGCACCGTGTCGGCGCCGACCTCGGCCGCCAGGTCGGCCAGCGCCAGCTGGACGATGCCGGCCGGGTCGTCGGCGGCCGAGCCGCGGGCGTCCTTCACGGCCGGGATACCGAACAGGATCAGCCCGCCCACCCCGGCATCCACTGCCTCGGCGGCGGCCTTGCGCAGGCTATCCCTGGTGTGCTGCACCACGCCGGGCATGGACGACACCGGCTGCGGCTCGGTGATGCCCTCCTTGACGAACATGGGCAGGATCAGGTCGCCCGGGCGCACGCTCACGTCGCTGACCAGCCGCCGCAGGGGTGCGGTGCGGCGCAGCCGGCGCGGGCGGGCCACGGGGAACGTCGCGCTCATGATGCTCCTACCTGAGACGCCGGCGGGCGCCGCGGCGGCGCTCGCTGGGCTTGCGCACCGGCTCGCCGGCCGCCGTGGCCGCGTCGCGGATGCTGGCCCCGTGCTCGGCCAGGGCCTCGACCAGGGCGGTCACCGACGGCGTGGGGGCCAGGACGTCGACCCGGAGGCCGAATTCGGCGGCCGTCTTGGCCGTCTGCGGGCCGATGACGGCGATCACGGTCACGGTGTGCGGCTTGCCGGCGATGCCGATCAGGTTGCGGACCGTGGAGGACGAGGTGAACAGCACGGCGTCGAAGCCGCCGCCCTTGATGGCCTCGCGCACCGGGGCCGGCGGCGGCGCGGCGCGCACCGTCCGGTAGGCGGTGACGTCCTCGGCCTCCCAGCCCAGCTCGGTGAGCCGGGCGACCAGGGCCTCGGTCGCGATGTCGGCCCGGGGCAGCAGCACCCGGTTGATCGGGTCGAGCACGTCATCGTAGGCGGGCCACTCGTCGGCCAGGCCCTCGGCGGACTGCTCCCCCGCGGGCACCAGGTCGGGCATGATGCCGAACTCGCGCAGCGCCTGGCTGGTCTGCTCGCCGACGGCCGCCACCTTGACCCCGGCGAACGCCCGGGCGTCCAGGCCGTACTCCTCGAACTTCTCCCGGATGGCGCGGACGGCGTTGACCGAGGTGAACGCGATCCACTGGTACCGGCCGGTGACCAGGCCCTTGACCGCCCGCTCCATCTGCTGCGGGGTGCGCGGCGGCTCGACGGCGATGGTGGGCACCTGCTCGGGCACGGCACCCCGGGCGCGGAGCAGGTCCGACACGCCCTCGGCCTGCTCCTTGGTCCGGGGCACGAGCACCCGCCAGCCGAACAGCGGCTTGGTCTCGAACCAGGACAGGGTGCGCTGCGCGGCCACGCCGTCGCCGATGACCGCCACCGCGGGACCGCTGGAGGTCAGCGGGCTGACCCCGGCCGCCTTCAGGTCGGCCGCCACCGAGCCCAGCGAGACCACCACGGTGAGCTGATCGGTGGTGGCGCCGTTCCAGGTGATGGTCATCCGGGTGCTGTCCGCGTAGCCGGCCGCGATGAGCATCTTGCCCAGGTCCACCGGGCCGCTCTCGGCGCCGAGGATGACCAGCGTGCCGGAGCCCGCGGTGATGCTGCTGACCTCGCTGGCGCTGATCACGCGCACGTCGCGGCTGGCGTCGGAGGTCAGCGGCACGCCGGCGTAGGCGGCCACGGCGGTCGCGTTGGGCACGCCCGGCACGACCTCGAAGGGCACCTTGGCCTTGGCCAGCGTCGCCGCCTCGGTCGCCGCCGCGGAGAACAGGAACGGGTCGCCGTTGAACAGCCGCACCACGAGCTGTCCGGCCCGGGCCGCCTTGACCAGCATCTTCTGGTCATCCTGCAGCTCGGCGGCGTCCACCACGGTCACGTCCGGCCGCATCAGATGGGCCAGCGGCTCGCTGTCGGCGGGGTCGGCCACCACCAGGTCGGCCTGGCCGAGCAGCGCGGCCGCGCGCACGGTGAGCAGGTCCTCTGACCCCGGGCCGGTGCCGACCAGCGTCACCAGGCCGGGCGAGCCCTTGGCCCTGGCCGGGCCGGCCTTCGCGGTCGCGGCTCGGCCAGCCGCGCGGTCGGCGCCGCCGGCCGCCCTGGCCGCGGCGCCGTCCGTCCGGTCCTTGTCCGTCATCTCCCGGTCGGCTTTGTCCACTGTCTTGCCGCCAGTCTTCTCGCCAGCTGTCATCTCGCCGGCCGGCTGGCCGGACGAGCCCGTCGCGGGTGTGGGGTTCATGAGTTATCGTCCCCGTTGCTGATGTGTCCACCGGACACGGCTGTATACCGTCCCGCGCCGCGGCGCAGCAGATCAGCGGCCAGCTCGCGGCCCAGGCGGTCGGCCTGGCCCGCGGGGCCCTCTGTGCTCCCGCGTAGCGCTGTTCCCCCGTCGGCGGCCACGACGATGGCGTGCAGCCGCACAACATCCGTCCCGGCAGCATACGCGCCTACCGGGGCCAGACAGCCTGCCTGCAACGCCGCGAGCAGGCTGCGTTCTGCCGTGGTGGCGGCCCGGCTGACCGGGTCGTCCACGCGCGCCAGCAGCGAGGCCAGGTCTTCCCGGTCGGCGCGGACCTCAACCGCCAGCGCGCCCTGGCCGGGGGCGGGGAGCATCTCCTCGGCCTCGAAGATCTGGGTCACCGCGTCCACCCGGTCGATGCGGACCAGGCCGGCGTAGGCCAGCACGACCGCGTCCAGGTCCCCGGAGCCGATCTTGGACAGGCGGGTGCCCGCGTTGCCGCGGACCGGCACCGGGACCAGGTCGGGGCGCAGCAAGAGCAGCTGGGCCGCGCGGCGCGGCGAGCCGGTGCCGATGCGGGCGGCGAGCGGCAGGTCGGCCAGCTTGGCCCCGTGCCGGGCGGCCAGCGCGTCGCGCGGGTCGTCCCGCGGCGGTACCGCGACCAGCGTGATCCCCTCGGCCGGCTCGGTGGGCAGGTCCTTGAGCGAATGCACGGCCAGGTCGACCTCACCCGCCAGCAGGCTGGCCCGCAGGCCGCTGACGAACACCCCGGTGCCGCCGATCTGCGCGAGCTGGGCCGCGCTGGCGTCGCCGTAGGTGGACATGCCGACCAGCTCGACCTCGCGGCCGGACGTCGCGGTAATCGCCCGGGCCACCTGCATCGACTGGGCGATGGCCATCGGGCTCTTGCGGGTGCCTAGGCGCAGCGCGCTCACGGCCTGCCCTCCTGCGGTTGGCGGGAGACGGGGTTGCTGGTCCCTGGCGCGGCCGCCGGGCCGGGGTCGGGCGCCCCGGCAGGTCCGGCCGGGTCGAGCCCCGCCAGGCCCGCGTCCGCGCGGGCGACCGCCTGTACCGCATCGGGATCCAGGTCGAACAGCACCCGCAGCGCGGCTTCGTAGGAGTCGGCCCCGGGCGCACCGGCCAGCTCCTTCACCCGGACTGTCGGGGCATGCAGCAGCTTATCGGTGATCCGCCGCATCGAGCGGTCAATCTCCTGCCAGGCCTGCGGGCCTAGCTGGTCGAGCCGCCCGGCCAGCCGGGCCAGCTCGGCGTCCACCACGCTGGCCGCCTTGGCCCGCAGCGCGACCACGGTGGGGGCCACCGTCGCGGCGCGGCCGGCGGTCAGGTAGGCGTCGAACTCCTCGGCCAGGATGGCCCGCACGGCCGCGATGTCGGCGTCGCGGGCCTGGGCCTGCTCGCCGCCCGCGCCCGCGGCCAGCGCCTCCAGGTCGACCACGGTCACGCCGGGCAGCCGGGCCGCGGCCGGCTCGATGTCCCTGGGCAGGGCCAGGTCGAGCAGGATCAGCCCGGCGCCGGGCCGGTCCCGCCGGGCGGTCGCCTCGCGCACCATGTCCGCGGTGATCACGGTGCCCGGCGCCCCGGTGCACGAGATGACCAGGTCGGCCCCGGCCATCAGGGACGGCAGGTCGGTCAGGTCGGCGGCCTGGCCGGACACGGGGCCGGCCAGCCGCCGGGCGTGAGCGCGGGTCCGGTTGGCCACCGTGATGGCGGCGGCCCCGGCGCGCGCGGCGGCGGCCACGGCCAGCGAGCTCATCGAGCCGGCCCCGACCACCAGCACCGCCCGCCCGGCCAGTTCCAGCTCCGCCCCGGCCAGTTCCTGCTCGGCCAGTTCCTGCCCGGCCAGTTCTTGCCCGGCCCCGGCCGTCGGCTGGCCCAGCCGGGCCGCGGCGGCGGCCAGGCCGACGTTGATCAGGCTGGCCCCGGCCCGGTCGATGCCGGTCTCGGCGTGCGCCCGCTTGCCGGTGCGCAGGGCCAGGGCGCCGACCTCGGACAAGGCCCGGTTGACCGTGCCCTGCTCCCTGGCCGCGGTGAGCGCCTGCCGGACCTGGCCCAGGATCTGGCTCTCGCCGACCACCATCGAGTCCAGGCCGCAGGTCACCGCGAGCAGGTGCTGCACGGCGCGGTCCTCGTAGTGCACGTACAGGTGCGGGGTCAGCTCGCCGAGCGGTACCCCGGAGTGCCGGGCCAGCAGCTCGCAGACGGCCGCGACGGCGCTGTGGAACTTGCCGACCTCGGCGTAGATCTCCACCCGGTTGCAGGTGCTCACCACCACGGAACCGGCCACGTCCTCGGCGTGCAGCACGTCACGCAGCAGCTTGACCCTGGCGTCACCAGTGAGCACGGCCCGCTCGAGCGTCGCCATCGGCGCGCTCTTGTGGCTCAGTCCGACGACCAGAATGCTCATGTGCCTACCGCCTGGGCTTCCACACCGCTCTCACCGCCGAGAGCCGGCGCCGGGCTGGCACCCGGCTCGCGATCACCGTCGCGCCGGGCCCGGCGTTCCTGCCACTCCCGCTCCTGCGTCATGCCGACTATCGCGCGACGCTGCGCGTGGAAGGCAAGGATCTGCAACTCGATGGACAGGTCGACCTTACGCACATCGACGCCGGAAGGCACGTTCAGCACGACGGGCGCGAAGTTGAGGATGCTGGTCACGCCGGCCGCCAGCAGCCGGTCGCAGACGTCCTGGGCGGCGGCGGCCGGGGTCGCGATGACCCCGATGGACACGGCGTGGGTGGCCACCACGTCCTCGATGTCGGCCGCGCTGCGCACCTGGTGCCGGGCGATCGTCGTGCCGACCACGGCCGGGTCGCAGTCCAGCAGCGCCGCGATGCGGAACCCGCGGGAGGCGAAGCCGCCGTAGTTGGCCAGCGCGCGGCCGAGGTTGCCGGCGCCGACGATGACGACCGGCCAGTCCTGGGTCAGGCCCAGCTCCCTGGACACCTGGTAGACGAGGTACTCGACGTCGTAGCCGACCCCGCGGGTGCCGTAGGAGCCCAGGTGCGACAGGTCCTTGCGCAGCTTGGCCGAGTTGACCCCGGCGGCCGCGGCCAGCTCCTCGCTGGACACGGTCGCGGTGTCCCGGTCGGCCAGCGCGTACAGCGCGCGCAGGTAGATGGGGAGGCGGGCGACGGTGGCTTCCGGGATGCCGTGATGGCTGCGAGACTGGCCGCCTCGGGCTCCGTTGGCCCGTGACCCGCTGGCCCGAGACCCGCTGGCCCGCGGGCTGGCGGGCTGAGCTCCATTGGCCTGAGCCGAGTTGGCCCCAGCGGCACTGGCCTGAGCTGCGTCGGCCTGAACCGCGTCGGCCTGAACCGCTGCGTTGGCCTGAACCTCAGTGCCCCGCGCCTCGTTGCGCGGAGCTGACGTTGACCGGCGTGACATGCGCCTGCACTCCCGTGGAGATCGACGCCACGTCCGCGCAGGCCCTCGGACCTGCTCGCACGTGCTTCCTGAAATTCACGGTACGCCCTTGTGAACGTTTGCACAAAGTCGGGCGGCTTGTCCGGCGGCTGGCCGGTCAGCGCTTTACCGACCCATGACCAGGGCGCAGGTTTCGCGTTACCCGCCGCTTTGGTCATGAGGCGGCGCGGCGGGCCCACGACCAGAGCGTGATCCTACTCACGCAGCGCAGTCCGGAGACGGTCCTCGCTGACCCGCCAGTAGTCGTGCTGCACCCCGTCGATGAGGGTGACCGGGATCATCTCCCAGTACGTCTCGAGATCCTCCGGGGACCCGGTGATGTCCCGCTCTGACCAGGGCACGCCCAGGTCGGCCGCCACCCGCTCGATGACCGCGCGGGCCTCCTCGCACAGGTGGCAGCCGGGCCGGCTCAGCAGCGTGATCTGGTGCGCGGTCACGGCGCGGCGCCGCTGGAGCTGCCGTACTCGCGGGTGTAGTCGGGGCGCTCGAACCCGGAGGTGTCGTAGCCGGGCTCCCCGAACAGGTCGGAGATGGACGGGAACGGCGAGACCTTGGCCTGCTGCAGGCCGAGCTCGATCACGTTGGTGGCCAGCACGTACGGCCGCCGGTCGGCCTCGAACTTCGCGATGTAGGGCTGCCGCCGGTGCCAGTCGAAGGCCGCCCGGTCCCGGTAGACCTCGTACAGGATGCGCTGCATCGGCGCCGAGGGCACCGCGTGCACGATGAACACCAGGGTGTCCGGCTCGTCCGCGCGGACCTGCTCCACGACCCGCTCGGACAGCCGGTCGAAGTCGCTGGTGCGCTCCTCCGTCAGCGTGTAGATGGCGATCTGGCCGAACAGCTCTTCCCTGGTGGCCTGCGGCCGCGCCCCGCCCGGCCCGCCGCCGGGGCCCGCGACCGGAGCCCGGCCCGGCCCGGCATCCGGGCCCGGCACCGGCCCCCGGCCGTGGGCCAGCGCGGCCGCCGCCGCGTTCAGGCTGCCGGTGTCGTAGCCGTCGGGCGCGAAGGCCGCGTCCACCTCCCGGCCGTCGTAGTCGCCGGCGCCATTGCCGTGGTAGTCCTCGTCCGGGTAGCCGTAGCCGGTGTCCTCGCCCATGACCGCCGCGGCCCTGGCCCGCGGCGGCTCGTCGCGGTACAGCCCGCCGCCGCGGTAGACGCCCTGGCTGCCGTCGTCGTAGGCGTCGAAGTCTCCGGTCTGGTCGGGTTCGCGCCACTCCGCGTCGCGGTCCCACTGGCCGTCATCCAGGTCATCGTGGCGCGGGTCGCCCCGCCGCCCGCCGCGGCCCGTGTCCCTGTCGTCCACGGCGTCGTAGCCGGGGTGACGGGCCGCCGTCACGCTGTCGCGCAGAGCGCCGAGCGGCACCCGCTCCACCGACACTCCCGCGTACCAGGTCAGCGCCGCCGCGATCAGGCACAGCGGCGCGAACAGCGAGGACATCGGCAGGGCCACGCCGCCGTACCTGCTGAGCTCGGGGGTGAGGATCGCGATGTCCAGCACGATCACCGCGCCGACCGCCGAGGCGGCGGCCAGGATCACGCCCTCCCACTGCCGCGAGTTGCGGGCCCTGGCCATGGCCAGGCCCAGGAAGACCACCGCCATGATCAGGCTCACCGGGCCGATGCCCCACTCCAGCAGCTTGTTCGGGATGAGCTGGTAGTAGGTCGAAGGAGCCGGCCAGGCCTTGGTGAAGGCCGACCCGGTCAGCGGGTCCGTGCCCAGGATCACCAGGGCGATGAGGCCCAGGGCCGGGAGGTACAGGCGGGCCAGGAACCTGGCGATCGGGGTCGTGCCCAGCAGCTCAGCCAGGCCCATCAGCAGCGCCAGCGGCGCGATGAGCTGTGCCCCCAGTTCCATGAGCCGGAAGGTGATGTCGCTGAAGCCCATCAGGTGACCGATGGCCTGGGCGCCCAGCGAGATCAGCAGGCCGAGCAGGGCCACGACCCAGGCAATGAGGTCGGCCCGCGGGGCGCGCAGCGATCGCGCCAGCAGCAGGCCTACGCCGACCGCTGCCGCGACGGCTCCGATGCCAGACACGATCAGGGAGATAGACATTGCTGCCTATGGTGCACGACGCGGGCGGATGATGTGAGCATACCCGCGACCTGGGCCGGCACCCGGCTCCGCCCAGACCGCGCCCGGAGACTCCGGCAGCGCCACGCCAGCCTACTGCCACCGCCCGGGCCGGGCACCAGCGCCGCGCCGTCACCGCACCAGCCGGCCAGGAGCCGCGCCGGTAGTCTGGGCAGATATGAAAGTGATGCGCGGGCGCATCGTCCCCGGCCGGAACTGGGCGGCCAGGGCCGGAGCGGCCTCGGCGGCCGCGGCCGACGTCGCCGCCCCGCCGCTGGTGCCCGACGCGTCCGCCGCGGCGTTCTTCGATGTGGACAACACCCTCATGCGGGGCGCGTCCATCTACCACTTCGCCCGCGGGCTGGCCGCGCGCAAGATGTTCGGGCCCCGCGACATGGCGGCCATGGTGTGGGGCCAGCTCGCGTTCCGGCTGCGCGGCGCGGAGAACGCGGGCCACATCGACGCGGCCCGGCAGGCCGCGCTGGCCTTCGTGGCCGGCCACCGGGTGGAGGACATCGTCCGGCTGGGCGAGGAGATCTACGACGACACCATGGCCGACCGGATCTGGGCCGGGGCCCGGCAGCTCGTCCAGCAGCACCTGGACGCGGGTCAGCGGGTCTGGCTGGTCACCGCGACGCCGGTGGAGCTGGCCAACATCCTGGCCCGCCGGCTGGGCCTGACGGGGGCGCTGGGCACGGTGGCCGAGTCGGTGGACGGGGTCTACACCGGGCGCCTGGTTGGCGGGCTGCTGCACGGCGAGGCCAAGGCGGCGGCCATCCAGGCGCTGGCCGAGCGGGAGGGGCTGGACCTGGCCCGGTCCAGTGCTTACAGCGACTCGGCCAACGACCTGCCGATGCTGAGCCTGGTCGGCCACCCGAGCGCGGTGAACCCGGACCCCGAGCTGCGGGCCGCGGCCATAGAGCGGGGGTGGCCGATGCACGACTTCCGCGCCGGGCGCCGGGCCACGCTGGTCGCGCTGCCGGTGGCGGCGGGCGCGGGCGCGCTGGCGGGTGGCCTGGCCGCGGGACTGGCCCTGCGCAAGCGCCGCTCAGGCTAGCGCCCCGCCGGCCCGACGGCGCCCAGCCGTCGCGGGCCTGGCCTGACCCCCGCGCAGCGCCTGCCGGGCAGGACACCGGGATCAGCCGAACGCCGGCCCCCGCTCAGCCACTAGTTCATCTATCTTGTCTTGAATCGTGTCGCGGACCTGGTCGGCCAGCGAGCTGACCACCGCCTCGTCGTCCGCGTCCGCGGCCGGGTAGCCGGACGTCGGCACCGGCGGG
>CAWGHW010000033.1:0-70723 GCA_963822485.1 uncultured Actinomycetota bacterium | reverse complement strand
ATGGACGCGGACTATCCGGGTGAGCTGCTGAGCCGGGAGCCGGCTCCGCCGTACCGGGGCGAGGGCGAGTTCGCGCTCTGGCACTTCAGCGAGGATCCGTCACTCGGCGAGTTCCGGCCGCGCTCGGCGGGGCCGGGGGCACCGCCGCTGGTCTGGGCCGTCGACACGCGGCACGCGCCGATGTTCTGGTTCCCGCGCGACTGCCCGCGCGGGTGCGTCTGGGCGGTGTCGACGACGACAGCGGCGGACCGGGAGCGGTTCTTCGGGCAGAGCGACACGAGCCGCATCCACGTCATCGAGTCGGACTGGCTGGACCGGGTCCAGGCCTGCCGCCTGTATGCCTACCGGCTGCCAGCGCGGGCGTTCCGCCCGCACGAGGTGGGCGGGTACTGGGTCGCCGACGAGTGGGTGGACGCGGTCGAGCGGGTGGTCGTGGACGACGTGCTCGGGCGGCACGCCCAGGCCGGGATCGAGGTGCGCATCACGCCGTCGATCTGGCCGTTCTGGCGCCAGGTGACGCAGTCGTCGGTGGAGTTCAGCGGCTCGCGGCTGCGCAACACGGCGCCGCACCCGCTGCGGCTGGACTAGGCGCCGGCCAGGTCGAGGAGCACCTTGCCGCGCGGGCTGCCGGCGCCGCGCAGGGTGGCGATGGCCTGCTCCCAGTCGGCCAGCGCGAAGCGGTGGGTGATGAGGAAGCCGGGCCGGAATCGGCCGGCGTTCAGCAGGGTGACGATGGAGCGCCACGACGTGGAGGTGTAGCTGAAGCTGCCCAGGATGGCCAGGTCGTTGTTGACGGCGTCGTCGACGGCGAGCGGCACGGTAGCGCCGTGCGGGGGCAGGCCGACCAGCACGATGGTGCCGCCGCGCCGGGCGGCGCTGATCGCGGTGGCGGCGGCGTCGGTGGTCCCGGCGGCCTCGAACACGAGGTCGTAACCGGTGCCGGCGGCGGCGAGGTCGGTCTCGAAGCGGTCGGCGCCTGCGGTAGCGGCCAGGTCGCGCTGGCCGTCGCGGCGGCCGAGCAGGACGATCTCGGCGGGTGACCACAGCCGCAGCAGGGCGACGGCGAGCAGCGCGATGGTGCCGTCGCCGATGACCAGGACGCGGCGGCCGGGCTCGACGTGCGCCCGGCTGATGGCCTGGTAGACGACGGCGGCGGGCTCGGTGAGCACGGCGTCGCCGGCGGCGACCTCGGGGCGCAGGGGATGGGCGAGCACGGCGGGCACGACGACCTGGCGGGCGGCGACGCCGTCCCGGGTGAAGCCGATCTCGTCGTAGGTCTCGCACAGGTTGGTCTGGCCCGCGACGCAGCGGGCGCAGTGCCCGCAGGGGATCACGCCCTCGACGACGACACGGGCGCCGGCCAGCGGGCCGGCGGCGGCGATCCCGGTCCACTCGTGGCCGAGGATCAGGGGGTAGTGGATGTAGGCGGGGTCGATGGTGCCGTCGATGATCTCCAGGTCGGTGCCGCACATCCCGATCAGCTCGGGGGTGACGAGCAGCTCGCCGGGCCCGGGGACGGGGGTGTCCCGGTGCTGGAGGCCGACCTGTCCCGGCTCGGTGACGACCAGCGCCTGGCCGCCGCTCACCGGTCACCCCCCAGGTCCACCAGAGAGGCGCTGGCATCGGGCGGGCTGGCGGCGGGAGCCGGCTCGCCGCGCTGGGCGGAGGTGAGGTCGGCGTAGCCGCGGCCGCCGAGCAGGACCGCGACGCGGTCGGCGCAGGCGCGGACGGTCCGGCCGAGCTCGTCGACGCGCCAGGCGGGCAGGTCGCCCTTGATCCCGGTGACGCTGACGGCGCCGGAGCAGGAGCCGTCATGGCCGAAGAAGGCGGCCCCGGCGCAGAAGATGCCCTCGGCGTCCTCCTCGTCATCGATGGCGAAGCCACGGCGCCGGGAGCGGGCCAGGTCGGCCAGCAGCGAGTCGATGTCGGTGATGGTGTGCGCGGTGCGGGGCCGCAGGCCGGTCTGCTGGCACAGGTCGCGGACGGCCTGCTCGGGCATGGTGGCCAGGATGGCCTTGCCGGCGGCGGAGGCGTAGGGGATCTCGCGCTGGCCGAGCGGGGCGTGGAAGCGGACGCTGCCGGGGCCGTCGACCCGGTCGATGAACACGGGGTAACCCTGGTCGGGCACGGCGATCCGGGAGGTCATCTTGGTCTCGTCGGCGAGTTCCTCGAGCAGGGGGCGGCACACGTCGCCGAGCGGGATCTGCTGGCGGGCGATGTCACCGAGACGCAGCAGCGCGGTGCCCAGGGCGTAGCGGGGACCGGGCCGGATCTCGCGCAGGTAGCCGAACCCGGCCAGGGTCCGGGCCAGCGACAGGGTCGCGCTCTTGGATGTCTCAAGCGCGCGGGCCAGGTCGCTGAGCGACAGGCCGTCCGCGGGGCCGTCGGCCACGATCTCGACCAGGCGCAGCGCCCTGGCCACGCTCCGCACCGTGTACCGGTCAGCCTCCTGCTGGCCTTGTGCTGCTTGCACCCGCGCGCCCTCTCCGTTCGGTGTTACAGAACCTTAACCGGAATATAGAAACAATCCTTGACAGGCTGCTCAGCGTGGTGTTTGTCTATCCAAGTGATTCTATATCACACAACACCGTTCGGAATGGCAGAACACCGGGCGGAACCCTCAGCCGAACGTCCGGACCGCAGCGCGGCACGGGCGGCCGCCGCCCACGCCCGGATCTCGGCCTGGCTGGACGGCCGGGCGGCGCGCGGGCTGGTGCTGACCGGTCCGCCCGCGGTGGCCTGGGCCACGGGCGGGATCGCGGCGCCGGTGGACCGGACAGCCGCGGTGGACCTGGCCTGGGTGGTGGCCACGCCGGCCGGGTTCAGCCTGATCACCACCGAGGTGGAGGCGGACCGGGTCCGCGCCGAGTACGGACCGGACCGGCATGGCTTCGCCGACCTGGTCGCGGTGCCGTGGTTCGACCCGGACGCGTTCGTGACCGCGGCGCAGGACCTGGCGGGCGTCCCGGCGGCGGAGCTGGCCGCCGACGGGCATCCGGCCTTCGGCCGCGACGTCACCGATGACCTGATCGAGCTGCGGCTGGCCCTGTCCCCGGCCGAGCAGGACGACCTGCGGGACCTGGCCGCCGACGCGGCGCTGGCCCTGGAGACGGCGCTGGCGCACTGGCGGCCCGGCGAGCGAGACCTGGACATCCAGGCCCGCTGCGCGGCCCTGCTGGAGGGGAGCAGGGCCGACACGCCGGTGCTGATCGTGGGCGGCGACGAGCGGGTGGCCAGGTACCGGCACCCGATGGCGGCCGGCGTCCCGGTCCGGCGGCTGGTCATGGCCGTGGTCGTGGCCCGGCGCGACGGGCTGCACGCGGCGGCGACGCGGTTCGCGGCGGCCGGGCCGCTCGACCCGGCCTACGCGGCGCTGCGCGGCCGGGTGCTGGACATCGAGCGCCAGGTGCTGGCGGCCAGCCGGCCTGCGGGCCTGGCGCCGGCCAGCTATGGCGCTGTGCTGGCCGAGCTGGACCGGGCCTACGAGCAGGCCGGGCGCGCCGCGCGGCTGGGCGGGCCACTACCAGGGCGGGCCGATCGGCTACGGGCAGCGCGAGTTCGAGATCGCGCCCGGCCAGCCGGGCACGCGGTGGCCGGACCAGCCCATCGCGGCCGGGCACGCGCTGGCCTGGAACCCGAGCCTGCCCGGCGGCGCGAAGGTCGAAGACACCTACCTGGTCACCGCGGACGCGATGCAGCGAGTGACGAGCACCCCCGACTGGCCGCTACAGGCCGGTGACGACCTCGGCCGGCCCGGCGTGCTGGAGCTCGGCTGATGACGACATGGCAGACGACGAAAGGCGGCGGCAGATGACGGGAGCCGACATCCTCGCGGGACGCGGGATACCGGCCGAGCCAGTACCCGGACCAAGCACGGCGAGGTTCCCGGACGGCGCCCACTACCGGCTGGAGATCCCCAGCGTGGAGGGCCCGGCCGTGCTCCGCGCGGTCGTGGAGACCGCGGCCGAGCTGGGCGTCACGGTCAACCGGGTGTCCCAGGGCAGCGGCGCGATGCTGCTGGCCGAGGCCGAGCTGGCCGAGATGGCCCGGATCGCCGCCGACAGCGGCCTGGAGGTGTCGCTGTTCGTCGGACCGCGCGAGGAGTGGGACATCGGCCGGGCGGCGCACGCGCCCGACGGCGGGTCGCTGGCCGGGCAGCTGCGCGGCACCCGGCAGCTCCGGTACGCCCTGGATGACATCCTGCGCGCGGTAGACCAGGGCATCCGCGGCTTCCTCGTCGCCGACACGGGCCTGCTCCAGATCGTGGCCGAGATGCAGGCGGCCGGGCAGCTGCCGGCCTCGGTGGTGTGGAAGGTGTCGGCGGTGCTGGCGCCGTCCAACCCGGTCAGCCTGCGCCAGCTTGAGCAGCTCGGCGGCTCCACGGTGAACGTGCCGTCGGACGTGACGCTCGGGCAGCTCTTCGAGATGCGCGCGAACACCTCGGTGCCCATCGACCTGTACGTGGAGTCCCCGGACGCGCTGGGCGGGGTGGTGCGCGGGCACGAGGCGGCCGACCTGATCGCCGTGGCGGCGCCGCTGTACGTCAAGCTCGGGCTGCGCAACTCGCGGCCGCTGTACCCGAGCGGGCTGCACATCGTGGGCGACGCGGTCGCGATCGGCCGGGAGAAGGTGCACCGGGCCCAGGTCACGCTGGAGTGGATCCGGCGCAGCGGGCTGGAGCTGACCCAGTCCGGGCCGGGGGCCAAAGGGCTGGGTGTCCCTGAGCTATGACTCAGCCGGGTTTGCGCTGGGGGGTTCCGGGGGGTGGCCCCCCGGGCCAGCAGAGTTTTCGCAGCCAGAAATGGCTGCGCGGTGACGACGAGGTGGCGCTGGCCAACCGGGTGGCGCTGACCTCCGCCGGCGTGCCCGCGGGCCAGGGCCGGCCGGTGATCGGGATCGCCAACTCGGCCAGCCAGCTCAACCCGTGCAACCTGCCGCTGCGGCAGCTGGCCGTGGCCGTGGCCGAGGGCGTGCGGGCGGCCGGCGGGCGCCGGCCGAGTTCCCGACGATCTCGCTCGGCGAGGACCTGATGAAGCCGAGCGCGATGCTGTACCGCAACCTGCTGGCCATCGAGGTCGAGGAGATGGTCCGGGCCAACCCGCTGGACGGCCTGGTGGTGCTGGCCAACTGCGACAAGAGCGTGCCCGGCGCGCTGATGGGCGCGATCAGCGCCAACGTGCCGACCGTGCTGGTCACCGGCGGGGCCCGCCCCCGCGCGATGTTCCGCGGCCGGGCGCTGGGCGCGGGCACCGACCTGTGGCGGATGTGGGACGAGCGCCGCGCGGGCCGGCTGGACGACGCGGGGTGGCGGGAGCTGGAGGAGGCGCTCGGCCAGGGCTGCGGGGCGTGCAACACGATGGGCACCGCCTCCACGATGGCCGTGCTGGCCGAGGCGCTGGGCCTGATGGTGCCCGGCGCGGCGTCCATCCCGGCCGGCGACCCGCGCGGCCTGGAGGCCGCCGCCCGGGCCGGCCGGGTCGCCGTCGAGGCGGTCCTGCACAGCCAGAACGGGAGTGCCAGCCAGGACACCGGCGGCCGCCGGCCGCAGGACATCGTGACCCCGGCCGCGGTGCGCAACGCGATCCGGGTGCTGCACGCCGTCGGCGGCTCGACCAACGCGATCATCCACCTGGCCGCCATGGCCGGCCGGGCCGGAGCCGCGTTCCCGCTGGAGGACATCGCCCGGCTGGGCGCGGACGTGCCGGTGCTGGCCGACGTGGAGCCGTCGGGCGCGGGGCTGATGCAGGACTTCGACGCGGCCGGCGGCGTCCCCGCGCTGCTGCGCGAGCTGGGCGACCGGCTCGACACCGGCGCGCGGACCGTGACCGGCCAGACCATCGGCGAGATCGCGGCGGCCGCGCCGCCGGCCAGCGGCGCGATCAGGCCCGCGACCAGGCCGCTGCGGTCGGGCGGCGCGTTCGCGGTCGTCCGCGGGTCGCTGGCGCCCGAAGGAGCGGTCATCAAGGTCTCCGCGGCCAGCCCGGAGCTGCTGACCCACCGGGGGCCCGCGGTGGTGTTCCGCGACTACGACGACATGCGCCGCCGGGTGGCCGACCCGGACCTGCCGGTCACCCCGGACAGCGTGCTGGTCATGGCGGGCTGCGGGCCGTCGGCGGGCATGCCCGAGTGGGGCATGGTCCCGATCCCGGCCGCGCTGGTCGCCGCGGGCGTGACCGACATGGTCCGGGTCACCGACTCCCGGATGAGCGGCACCAGCTTCGGCACCGTGGTGCTGCACGTGGCCCCGGAGGCGGCCGCGGGCGGCCCGCTGGCGCTGGTGCAGGACGGCGACATGATCGCGCTGGACGCGGCGGCCGGGTCGCTGGAGCTTGAGGTGGCGCCCGAGGAGCTGGCCCGCCGGGCCGCGGCCTGGTCGCCCCCTCCCCCGGCCCACCTGCGCGGCTGGCCCGCGCTGTACGCCCGCACCGTCCAGCAGGCACCGCAGGGCTGCGACCTGGATTTCCTCACCGCGCCCAGCCCTGAGCACCGGAAGTTCATAGAACCGGTCGTCGGCCGGTCTTAAGAAGGGGAGACACCTATGCGCCGATTGAGACTGGCCGCGGGCCTGGCCGCCGTGGCCCTCGCGGCCGCCGCCTGCGGCAGCAGCGGCGGCGGGTCGAGCAACGCCTCGGGCCCGATCACGCTGACCATCTGGCACAACTACGGCACCGAGCAGAACGCCACGGCCCTGCAGAACCTGGCCAAGGCGTTCCACAAGGCGCACAAGAACATCACGGTGAACGTGGTCAGCCAGCCCGCGTCCAACTATTTCGCCCAGCTCCAGGCGGCCGCGATCTCCAAGAACGGCCCCGACCTGGCCGTCATGTGGACCGGCCTGTTCACGCTCCAGTACAAGAACTTCCTGGTCAACCTGAAGGGCAAGGTTCCGGCGTCGGACCTGGCCCGGGTCGACCCGAACGCGCTCAAGTGGACCAGCGACGGATTCAACGCGGCCAACGGCCCGTACGTGATCCCGCTGGAGAACCAGTTCTACATTGGCTTCTACAACAAGACCGCGTTCAAGAAGGCCGGCGTCAGCGCGGTGCCCACCGACTGGAGCCAGCTGTTCACGGCGTGCAAGAAGCTCCGCTCGGCCGGCTACACGCCGCTGGTCTACGGCAACGGCGGCCAGCCGCTGGGCGCGGAGTTCTACCCCTGGTACGACCTGAGCTACATGATGATCGGCTCGTACTCGGTGTCCCAGTGGCAGGGCCTGTACAGCGGGAAGATCCCGTGGACGGCGTCGCAGAACGTCGCCCAGCTCACCCAGTGGGCCAAGCTCAAGAGCTCCGGCTGCACCAACTCCGACGTGCTGACCAACACCAACAACCTGGGCCAGTTCGAGACCGGCAAGGCCGCGATGATGGTGGACGGCACCTGGGACACCCAGAAGTTCACCAAGGCGCTCGGCAGCCAGGTGGCCGCGTTCGTGCCGCCGTACTCCAGCACCCCGATCAAGGGCGTGGTCGACTTCGCCGGTGACGGCCTGTCCGAGATGAGCTACGCCAAGCAGCCCGCGGCGGCCACCGAGTTCCTGGACTTCATGACCACCGACCAGGCCGCGAAGATCATCAACGCGGCGGGCCTCATCCCGGCCATCAACGGCGTGAGCACCAGCAACCCGGTCAATCAGGAGATGCTGAACTTCGTCAGCAAGGATCACATGACCGCCTATCCCATGCTGGACAACGTCACCCAGGGCAATGTGGTCACCGCCGGCAGCAAGTTCCTGCCGTCGGTGCTGAACGGGACGATCAGCGTCCAGCAGGCGCTGTCGAACCTGAAGACCACCTGGAGCCAGCTCCCGACCACCGCCAGGGGCACGACCTACAACTAACCCGGAACCCGGCGGCCCGTCACCGGGCCGCCGGGCCCCGCCCCCATCGGGAAAGCGAGCACTTGTGACAGCCACCGAGGTCGGACGGCCCCGTGCCGCCGCGCCCGCGGGCCGCCCCGTCCGCAGCAAGCTGGCCCGCCGCCGCCGGCGCGCGGGCATCCTGCTGTCGCTGCCCGCGGTGGCGGTCGTGGTCGCCCTGCTCGGGGTGCCGATCGGCCAGGCGGTCTACTACTCGATGACCAACTGGAACGGCATCACGGCCACCTGGATCGGGCCGAGCACCTACACCACGGCGCTCAGGGACCCGATCTTCTGGCGGGTCATCCAGAACAACGGGCTGCTGCTGCTGGCCATCCCGTTCGCCATCGGGATCCCGCTGATCATCGCCGCGCTGCTCAACGAGCACGTCCGCGGCTGGCGGTTCTTCCGGTCGGTGTACTTCCTGCCCACCGCGGTGTCGTGGGTGGTCATCGGCATGGTCGCGCTCCAGTTCTTCGCGCTCAACGGCACGCTGAACCACTTCCTGAGCGACCTCGGGCTCGGCTCGGTCAAGACCAACGCCCTGGCCGGCCAGGGCACCGCGCTGCTCGCCCTGGCCATCACGTTCATCTGGTCCATGCTCGGCACCAACACGATCATCTTCCTGACCGGGATGGCCACGCTGGATCCCACGCTCATGGAGGCGGCCCGGGTGGACGGGCTGACCCGGTGGCAGATCTTCTTCCGGGTGACGCTGCCGCTGCTGCGCCGGTTCATCCAGTTCTCGTTCGTGGTCACCGTGATCAGCGCGTTCTCGGCCCTGTTCAGCCTGATCTTCGTGATGACCGGCGGCGGGCCGGGCCTGGGCACCACGACGCTGGAGTTCTTCATCTACCAGTCCGGCTTCGCGCAGAGCCAGTTCGGCACCGGCGCGCTCTACGGGATCATCCTGTTCGTGATCATGATGGTGGTGGGCCTGGTCCAGCTGCGGCTGATCCGGTCCGAGGACGGGGAGGGCTGGTAATGGCGGCGGCAGCGCGGACCGAGGCGGCCCCCGGCGCCGGCGGCGCGGGCCCGGCCGGCACCGGCAGCCGGCGGCTCAGGAAGCGGCTGGCCAACGGCTGGATCTTCCTGATCATGGTGATCGTCGCCGTGGTCATGCTCTACCCGTTCTGGTACATGCTCGACAACTCGTTCCGGAACCAGGCCCAGTTCGACCAGCAGGGCGGCCACTCGCTGGCCGGCTGGACTGCAGCTGTTCCGCGAGCTGCCGGTGGGCAGCGAGCTGCTCAACTCGGCGATCGTCTGCGCCGCGGCCATCCTGATCATCCTGGCCGTGTCCACCACGGCCGGGTTCGCCTTCGCCAAGCTGCGCTACCGGGGCAGCAGCATGGTGTTCCTGCTGGTGGTGGCCGCGCTGATGGTGCCGCTCCAGTCGATCATCATCCCGGAGTACGTGAACCTGGCCAAGTTCGGGCTGATCAACTCGTACGTCGGCGCGGTGCTGGTCTACGCCGCGCTGGGCACCCCGTTCGCGACGTTCCTGATGGCCACCTACTA
This sequence comes from uncultured Actinomycetota bacterium, assembly GCA_963822485.1. Classification (GTDB taxonomy): domain Bacteria; phylum Actinomycetota; class Actinomycetes; order Streptosporangiales; family Streptosporangiaceae; genus DASUBV01. The sequence goes on along the minus strand of CAWGHW010000033.1, from coordinate 61,347 downwards.
CCGCGGCATCTCCGATGAGCTGATCGAGGCCGCGGTCATGGACGGGCTGGGCTACGAGCGCACGTTCCTGAGCATCGCGCTGCCGCTGTCGCTGCCGGCCATCGCCACGGTGACCGTGCTCCAGTTCATCCAGATCTGGGACGACCTGCTGGTCGGGCTGCTCTTCCTGCCGCCGGGACAGCGCACCATCACCGTCGGGCTGGCCGCGCTGTCGGCGGGCCGCACGACCAGCATCCCGGTGCTGATGGCCGGGTCGTTCATCAGCGCGGTACCCGCGATCCTGGTGTACCTGATCTTCCAGCGGCACCTGATCAAGGGACTCACCCTCGGCATGGGCAAGTAGGGGACGGAAAGTAATGGCACCGGTGTGGCAAACACAGCAGTGGCAGGTAGCGGTCCCGGCCGGGGCCGAGCTGGGCGAGCGTCCGGTCTGGGACGCCTCGGCCCAGGCGATGATCTGGGTCGACATTCTGGCCGGGCGACTGCATCGCTTCCGCGTAGCGGACGGCGGCGCGGCCCGGGACGACGAGGTGATCGTCGACCTGGGCGTCCCGATCGGCTCGGCGGCGCCGCGGCAGCGGGGCGGCTACGTGCTGGCCACCGCCGACGGGTTCCGGCTGACCGGCCCGGGCGGCACGCCGGTGGGCGGCCCGATCCGGCCCGCCGACATGACCGACGACCAGCAGTTCAACGACGGGGCCTGCGACCCGGCCGGCCGGTTCTGGGCCGGTACCACCTCGGCCGGGCTCCGGCCGGGCGGGGCGGCGCTGTACCGGCTGGACGGCGACGGCCGGATCACCCGCATGCTCACCGGCGTGACGGAGTCGAACGGCATCGGCTGGAGCCCGGACGGCTCGACCATGTACTACATCGACTCGGGCGAGCAGCCCCGGCGGGTCAGGGCGTTCGACTACGACGTGCCCACCGGGACGATCGGCGGCGAGCGAGAACTCATTTGTTATCCAGCCGAGGAGGACTACCCCGACGGCCTGGTCGTGGATGCCGACGGCCACCTGTGGATCGCCTTCTGGGGCGGCGGGCAGGTCCGCCGCTACGACCCGGCGGGCACCCTGACGGAGGTCGTCGAGCTGCCGGTGAGCCGGCCGACCTGCGCCGGCTTCGGCGGCGCCGGACCTGGACGAACTGTACGTGACCAGCGCGTGGGAAGAGCTCGACGCCGCGCAGCGGGCGGCCGAGCCGCTGGCCGGGCACGTGCTGCGGATCATGACGGCGGCGCGCGGGCTGCCGGTCACCGGGTACTGCGGGTAGAGAGGCTCTGGCAGTGGCGCGGATTGAGCTGGACGGCATCAGCAAGCAGTTCCCGGACGGCACCACGGCGGTGCGGTCGCTGCAGCTCGACGTGGGCGACGGCGAGCTGCTGGTGCTCGTCGGGCCGTCGGGCTGCGGCAAGACGACGGCGCTGCGCATGGTGGCGGGCCTGGAGGACGTGACCGGCGGCACCATCCGCATCGACGGCCGGGCGGTCAACGACCTGGAGCCCCGGCACCGGGACATCGCGATGGTGTTCCAGAGCTACGCGCTGTACCCGCACCTGACCGTCTACGACAACATGGCGTTCAGCCTCAAGTACCGCAAGGTGGCCAAGCCGGAGATCAGCCGCCGGGTGCTGGCGGCGGCCCGCACGCTGGAGCTGGAGCCGCTGCTGGGCCGCAAGCCCCGCCAGCTGTCCGGCGGGCAGCGCCAGCGGGTGGCCATGGGCCGGGCCATCGTCCGCCAGCCGCGCGCGTTCCTGATGGACGAGCCGCTGTCCAACCTGGACGCCAAGCTCCGCGTGCAGATGCGCGGCGAGATCGCCCGGCTGCAGCGCTCGCTCGGCGTGACCACCATCTACGTGACCCACGACCAGACCGAGGCCATGACGCTGGGCAGCCGCGTCGCGGTCATGCAGCACGGCGTGCTCCAGCAGGTGGCCCCGCCGCAGGAGCTGTACTCGCGGCCGGCCAACCTGTTCGTGGCCGGGTTCATCGGCTCGCCGGCCATGAACCTGCTCGACGCCCGGCTGGAGTCCGCCGACGGCGGTCCCGAGGTGGTGGTCGGCGCGCACCGGCTGGGCGTCCCCCGCGCGGTGCTGGCCGAGCACCCGCGGCTCGAGCAGTACCTGGGCCGGGACGTCGTGCTCGGCATCCGCCCGGAGAACCTGCACGACGCCGCGCTGGCCCACGAGCCGGATCCGGCCTCGATCATCCACCTGCCGGTGGAGCTGCGCGAGGAGCTGGGCTCCGAGGTGCACGTGCACTGCTCGACCGAGGCCGGGGGGACGGCCCCGATCGTCCCGCTGGGCCCGGTCGCGGATGGCGACGGGACCGAGGCCGAGGACGACGGCGCCCCGGTGCGCCGCCCGATGCTGGTGGCCCGCCTGGACCCGCGCACCGCGATCCGCGAAGGTCAGTCGGCGGCGCTGCACGTGGACCTGGCGGCGCTGCACTTCTTCGACCCGGCCACCGGCGAGAGCCTGCGCGGCTAGCCCGCCGGCTGTCGGACCCGTGCGGCAGGCTAGGTCTATGAGCGTGCCGTTTCTGTCGCCCACCGATCCCGTGGCCTCGCGTGCCGAGGTGTTCCTGGGCTACCTGGACTACTTCCGGTCGCAGATCGTGACCCGGCTCCGGGCCCTGCCCGAGGCCGGGCTGCGGGCCAGCCGGCTCCCGTCCGGCTGGACGCCGCTGGAGCTGGTCAACCACCTCACCTATGTGGAGCTGCGCTGGCTGGAGTGGGGCTTCGAGGGCGTGCCCGTGGATGAGCCCTGGGCCGACAGCCGCGATGACCGCTGGTACGTGGCCCCGGACCAGACCCTGGATGACCTGCTCGACGCGCTGGCGGCTCGGGCCGCGCACACCCGGAAGGTCGTCGAGTCGCATGACCTGGCCGAGGCCGGCCAGCCCGGCGTGCGCTGGTCCGGCGCCGAGCCGGCCACCCTGGAGCGGGTGCTGTTCCACCTGCTCCAGGAGTACGCCCGCCACGCCGGCCACCTCGACATCGTCGCTGAGCTAGCCGGCGGCCCCACCGGCGAGTAGCTGAGGAGTCAGACTGCAAACTGGCCGCCGCGGCGCCCATGATCGTGACCGACTTGCCGCGGCGGATTGCGGTCAATCGGTCCTGATCATGAACCTGCGCGGGCTGTCCCGCCGCATCCCGGATTCTGGTGGACCGAAGACTGGAGCAGCGTCGTGGTTGTTGCTCCCACGTTGTCAGCCCGGCACACCACCGGGCGGGCGGGGCTGCTCCAGGGCGGCCAGGCGGAGCTCCAGCTGATCGACCCGGTGACGAAGGATCTCTAGCTGGGCCTCGGCGTCCAGGCGGCGCTGGGCCGTGCGGCGCAGCCGGGGCGAGGCCTCGGCGCGGGCCGCGACCATGGCCAGCGGGACCAGCCGCTGCGGGCCGTGCGGCCCGTCGACCAGGCGGGACGGGATCTGCCCGGTGCGGTACCAGTTGCGCAGCGCGGCGCGGGAGGCACCGGTGTCGGCGGCGGCCCGCTCCAGCGTGACCCAGTCCGAGCCCTCCACCTGAGCGGTCAGCTCAAGCTCGGTCTCCCAGGCATCGAGACGGTCGTCCCAGTCCCGGCGGTCAAAATCCCGGTCCTCAAACTCCACTCCCTACTAATAGCATGGTATTGACGGGGTACCAAGCCTGGGTGCACGGTTGGTCCCATGTTTGAGCGATTCACCAAGAGCGCCCGGCACGTCGTCGTGCTGGCCCAGGACGAGGCCCGCGGGCTGAACCACAACTACATCGGCACCGAGCACCTGCTGCTCGCGCTGCTGCGCGAGCAGCAGGGGCCGGCGGCGCGGGTCCTGGGGCGGCTGGGCATCAGCGCGCCCGAGGTCCGGCAGGAGATCCGGGCCGTGATCGGCACCGGGCAGAAGCCGCCCAAGGGGCACATCCCGTTCACCCCGCGGGCCAAGAAGGTGCTCGAGCTGTCGCTGCGCGAGGCGGTGGCCCTGCGCCACAGCTACATCGGCACCGAGCACCTGCTGCTGGGCCTGGTCCGCGAGGGCAGCGGCGTCGCCGCGCAGATCCTCATCGAGCACACGGGCGACCTGGCCTCGGTGCGGATGGCGCTGCTGGACTCGCTGCCGGCGAGCCACGCGCCCGAGCCGCGCCGCTGGCTGCGCCGTCGCGGCGGGCCCCGGTACGGCGACTCGATGGAGCCCGAGGACCTCGACGAATCGGACGAGCTGCGCACCACGCCGGCCGCCGAGGTCAGCCTGGACGAGGCGGCGCGGCTGGCCGGGCCGAGCCCGGTCGGCTCCCACCACCTGCTGCTGGCCACGCTGGCCGACCCGGACGCCGCGGCGGCCCGTGCGCTGGCCGCGCTGGGGGTGGACCTGGACCAGGCCAGGGAGGCGCTACGGGACGCGGACGTCACCGGCACCAGCGACGAGGCGCCCGAGGAGGCCGGCCGCCGCCAGCTGACGGTCCGGGTCAGCGCGACCGCGGTCACGCTCGAGGCCACCGACCCGGCCCTGCTCGGCGCCGGCCACGCCGCGCTCACCGCGCTCGGCGACCAGGCCGGGCCGGGCGGCGCCATCGGCGGCACCCTGCCCGAGGCGGCCAGCCTGGCCTCCGTCTGGCAGGCGCTGCGCGACAGCCTGGAGGACATCCGGCGCCGCGCCGCCGCCGGCCCGCCCGGACGAGTCCGCGGCAGAAGAACACCAGAATCTCTAACAAGGTGGCCCGGCCTGACCCGGGTTAGGCGGGCGCCGCCACCGCGGCCAGGGCCTGGCGCGCATGAGCGATCAGCGCCCGCGCCGCGGGCCCGCTGGCGGCGCCGGTGGTCCAGGCCAGGGCCAGCTGACTGCGCAGGCCGGGACCGAGGAGCGGGACCGCGCTGAGCGGGCTGGCGGCGACGATGGACGCGGGCAGGAGGGCCACCCCGAGGCCGCGCCCGGCCAGGTGGACCAGCACCCGCGGGTCGCTGGCCTCGAAGGCCACCCGCAGCCGCGTCCCGGTAGCCGCGCAGGCACGTTCCAGGGCGGTCCGGGCCCCGGTTCCCTGAGGCAGGCAGATCAGGTCGCGGTCCGCCAGCTCCGGCAGCGAGATCCCGTCCGCCGCGGCCAGCGGATTGTCCGGGGCGACCCCGGCCACCAGCGGCTCGTCGGCCACCACCTGGGTGCCGATGCCGGCCGGCGGCGGCCCGGCCAGGCCGACCAGGGCCAGGTCCAGCGCCCCGCTGGCCAGGCCGGCCAGCAGGTCGGAGGAGTTGGCCTCGCCCAGGGTGATCACCACGCCGGGATGCAGCTGATGGAACTCGGCCAGCGCGTCGGGCAGGCTGGTCGCCGTGCACGAGACGATCATGCCCACCGCCACCCGGCCGCGCAGCAGGCCCGACAGCTCGTCCACGGCCAGCCGGACCCCGGCCACCGCGGCCAGCGCGGACCGGGCGTAGGGCAGCACGGCGGACCCGGCCGCGGTGGGCCGGACGGTCCGGCCCGAGCGGTCGAGCAGCGGCTCACCGAGCTCCCGCTCGAGCTGGCGGACCTGGGCGCTGACGCCCGGCTGGGCGACGTGCAGCCGGGCGGCGGCCCTGGTGAAGCTGGCCTCCTCCACCACGGCGACGAGGTACTCAAGCTGCCGGATCTCCATAACTGCTGATTCTAGACGCCAGACGAACTAGCTCTTGGACTTCTAGATCCCCTCCGACGCAGGATGGGCAGTGCCGGAATATGGATGGAGGCACCACCATGAGCGACACGAGCGAGCGGGCCGCGAGCCCGGAGGACCTGACCCGGCTGTTCGTCGACCGGGCCAACGCGGGCGACGCGGACGGCCTGGCCGACCTGTACGAGCCCGACGCCGTGATGGCCTATCCCCCGGGCCGCGAGACCGTGGGCCGGACAGCCATCCGCGAGGTCCTGGCCCAGATGCTGGTCCACGTCCCGCACCGCGAGCCCGAGTCGCCGCTGCCCACCGTGCGCAGCGGTGACCTGGCCCTGACCTCGACCCGCTCCGCGGATGGCAGGGGGGCCAGGGTCCAGGTGGTGCGCCGCCAGGGCGACGGGTCCTGGCTGCGCGCCATCGACCGTCCGGAACTACCCGAAGATGCGCGCTAGCCGGCCCTGGCTGACGCTGGCCGTGATGTCGGCCGGGCTGTTCCTGGCCGTGCTGTCGACCACGGTGGTGAGCGTGGCCCTGCCCACCATCGGCCGGGACCTGCGGGCCAGCCCGGCCGACCTGGAGTGGATCGTCGACGCCTACGTGATCGTCTACGCCAGCCTGCTGGTCGCGGGCGGGGCGGCGGGCGACCGCTACGGGCGCAAGGGCCTGTTCCTGCTGGGCACGGCCATCTTCGGGCTGGGCTCGCTGGCCAGCGGCCTGGCCCCGGCCGTGGGCGTGCTGCTGGCCGCGCGGGTGCTCCAGGGGATCGGCCCGGCGCTGCTGGTGCCGGGCAGCCTGACGATCCTGCGGGCCACGTTCACCGATGAGCGGCAGCGCGCCGTGGCCATCGGCGTGTGGTCGACGGCGTCCGGGCTGGCCCTGGCCCTGGGGCCGCCGGTCGGCGGCCTGCTGGTGGACGGGCTGGGCTGGCGGTGGGTGTTCCTGATCAACGTGCCGCTGGCCGGCCTGGTCGCGGCGGCGGCGGCCCGGTTCGTGCCGCGACTGCCGGCCGGAGCCGGGGCGAGCGGGGCGAGCGGGGCGGGGCGAGCGGGGTGACCGGCTTCGACTGGCCCGGCGCGGCGCTGGTGACGTTCGCCCTGGCCGCGCTGGCTTTCGGCACCATCGAGGGGCAGGCCCGCGGCTGGGGCGCCCCGGTGGTGGCCGCGGCGTTCGCCGCCGGGGCGGCCGGGCTGGCCGCCTTCGTGGCCGCCGAGCGACGGCGCTCCGGGCCGCTCGTCGACGTGGCCCTGTTCCGGCGGCCGGCGTTCACGGCGGCCGGGATCGCGGCGGCCGGGGTGTTCTTCGCGTTCGTCGGCCTCATCGTCTACCTGAGCGCCTACTTCCAGCAGGTGCAGGGGCACTCGGCCGTGCGGGCCGGGCTGGACGTGGCCGCCGTCGGCGTGTCCTACGCGCTGGCCGCCACGTGGTCCGGCCGGCTGACCGGCCGGGTCGGCGAGCGCTGGCCGCTGATCGCCGGGCTGGTCATCGCCGGGGCGGCCACGCTGGGCCTGCTGCGGCTGGAGCCGGGCACGCCGCTGAGCGCGATCTGGTGGAACTTCGCGCTGCTGGGCGGCGGCATCGGGCTGTGCGGAACCCCGATCAGCGCCATCGCCATGTCGGCCGTCGACGTGCCGCGGGCCGGCATGGCCTCGGCGGTGGTCAACTCGCTGCGCCAGGTCGGCCAGGTGTTCGGGGTGGCCGTGCTCGGCGCGCTGGTCTACGCGCGGCTGCCCGGCGGGGCCGGCGGCGAGGCGCTGGGCCCGGCCCAGGCGCTGGCCTTCACCGCCGGGCTGCACGTCGCGCTCTGGGTCTGCGGCCTGGTGCTGCTGGCCGTCGCGGCGCTGGTCGCCGGGCTCGTCGCGGTCCCGGCCCGGCGGCGGTCCCGGCCCGGCGCGGTATCGGCCCAGGTCCGGTGAACTCCAAAGCGGAGGTCCGCTACGGTTGGACGGCTTCCAGATCCCGACGCTGAGGAGACCACCATGTGGAACTCATTCAGGACCGACTCGCTTGAGGGCATCACAGCCGAGGTGATCACCTATCCCGGCGGTCAGGGGGACGATATCCACGCCTGGGTGGCGCGCCCGATCGGCAACGCGCCCGCACCCGGCATCGTGGCCGTGCACCACCTGCCCGGCTGGGATGAGTTCTACCGCGAGGTCTGCGAGCGGCTGGCCCGGCACGGCTACACCGTGATCTGCCCCGACCTGTACTGCCGCTTCGGCCACGGCACCCCCGACGACGTCGCGGCCAAGGTGCGCTCCGAGGGCGGCGTGCCCGACGAGAGCGTGGTGGCCGACTGCGCCGCCGCCATGGACTGGCTCAAGGAGCAGCCGACCAGCAACGGCAAGGTCGGGATCATCGGCACCTGCTCAGGCGGCCGGCACGCGCTGCTGACCGCCTCGCGGACCACTGGCTGGGACGCGGTGGCGGACCTGTGGGGCGGCGGCGTGATCATGCCGCCGGAGAACCTGTCCCCGGCCCAGCCGGTCGCGCCGATCGACTACACCGAGGGCCTGACCGCGCCGCTGCTCGGCCTGTTCGGCAACGACGACAAGCACCCCACGCCCGAGCAGGTCGACCAGCACGAGGCCGAGCTCAAGCGGCTGGGCAAGACCTACGCGTTCCACCGCTACGACGGCGCCAACCACGGGTTCTTCTACTACCAGGCCCCGATGTACCGCCCGGTGCAGGCCATGGACGGCTGGGAGAAGGTGTTCAGCTTCTTCGCTCAGGAGCTGGCCCAGGACCTGCCGGAGTAATCACCGGGCGGTGCTTACCAGCGGCCGGCGACCTGCGCCCGGATCCGGCGGTCGTACAGGTCCTCGATCTGGCCCAGCTCGGCGTCGCTGAGCGGGGCGAGATCGGCCGCCGCCGCGTTCAGCCGGGCCTGCTCCGGGTTGCGGGCGCCGGGGATCACCGTGGTCACGCCGGGCTGCTGGATGATCCAGCGCAGCGCCGCCTGGGCCGGCGTGGCCCCGGCCGGGACCAGCGCCGCGAACTCGCGGGCCGCGTCCACGCCGGTGGCGTAGTCCACGCCGGAGAACGTCTCCCCCGCGTCGAACGCCTCGCCGTGCCGGTTGTAGGTGCGGTGGTCGCTGGCCGCGAACACGGTGTCGCGGGTGTACTTGCCGGACAGCAGCCCGGAGGCCAGCGGCACCCGGGCGATGATGCCGACCCCGGCCGCCGCGGCGGCCGGCAGCACCTGCTCCAGCGGCTTGCGCCGGAACGCGTTGAGGATGATCTGCACGCTGGCCACGCCCGGCCGGGCGATCGCGGTCAGCGCCTCGTCGCAGGTCTCCACGCTCACTCCGTAGGCGGCGATGCGCTGCTCGGCGACCAGGGTGTCCAGCGCGTCGTAGACCGCGCCGGCGGAGTAGACGGGGGCCGGCGGGCAGTGCAGCTGGACCAGGTCCAGCGTGTCCACGCCCAGGTTGGCCCGTGACCGGTCGGTCCAGGCCCGGAAGTTGTCCACCGTGTACAGCGCCGGGTCCAGGGCCACCCGGCGGCCCATCTTGGTCGCCACCATGATGTCGCGCCCCGGCCGCCCGGCCAGGAACTGCCCGATCAGCTTCTCGCTGCGGCCGTCGCCGTAGACGTCGGCGGTGTCCAGGAAGGTCACCCCGGACGCCACGGCCGCGTCCAGCACGGCCAGCGCGTCCTTCTCGTCGATGTCGCCCCAGTCGGCCCCGAGCTGCCAGGTGCCCAGCCCGATCACCGAAATTGCGCGGCCGGTCCGGCCCAGTATCCGCTTATCCACGGACACCGACCCTAGCAGTGCTATCATTGATGGCAGTGCATGCAGCAGATGACGGGAGCCCGTGATGGCGTCGCTGACGATACGCGGACTGGACGACGAGACCAAGGCCCGGCTTCGCGTACGGGCGGCCCGGCACGGCCGCTCCATGGAGTCCGAGGTCCGGGCCATCCTCCACGACGCACTGGCCCCGCCGGTAGGGACCGGCGGCCTCGGCACCCGGATCCACGCGCGATTCGCGGCCCCGGGCGAGCTGCACCTGCCGGGCCGCGACGAGGCGCCCCGAGCGGCGGACTTTGACCGTTGATCCTGCTGGACACCAACGTCGTCTCCGAGCTCACCCGGCGCGAGCCCGACCCGGGCGTGCTGGCCTGGCTGGACGCGCTCGACGCCAGCGAGGTGGGCACCACGGTTATCACGGCCGCCGAGCTGTGGTACGGGGTGATCCGCCTCCCGGCGGGACGTCGGCGGACGGAGCTCACCGAGGCGGTCCGCGGCCTGCTCGAGGATGACTTCGAGCAGCGGGTCGCGCCGTTCGACGCGGCGGCCGCCCAGCTCTACGGCCTGATCGTCACGGACCGCGAGCAGTCCGGCCGGCCCATCGGCGTGGCCGATGCGCAGATAGCGGCGGTCTGCCGCCGCTTCGGCGCGACGCTGGCCACACGCAACACCAAGGACTTCGAGGGCACCGGCGTCGACCTGGTCAACCCCTGGGTCGCCGACTGACTGCTGATCCGGCCTAGGCCACGGCGTTGGGGCTGGCCGCGGCAGGGGTGGCGACGGCGGGCACGGCCGACTCCAGCCAGCGGCCGATGCGGTCCAGCAGGGGCAGCTGGGCGCCGGACTCGGCGTGGCCGAAGCCGGGCACGATCCACAGCTCCCTGGGCTCGCGGGCGGCCGCGTAGAGCTGCTCGGCGTGGTCGACGGGGAAGAACTCGTCCTGGTCGCCGTGCACGATCAGCAGCGGGACCGGCGCGATCTTGGCCGCGGCGTCGGCGGGCGGCACGGGCACCGGATCCCAGCGGCCGGTGCTGATCCTGGTGCCCAGGAACCGGCGCACGAACATCCGGCCGACCCGGTTCTCGATGGCGAAGTGCACCCGCCGCATGGGCGCGGTGCCGCGGTAGTACCAGCGGCCGGGGCCGCTGACCGAGACGACGGCGTCGACGCCGCCGAGCAGGCCGGCGTGCCGCAGCACGGTCGAGGCGCCCATGGAGAAGCCGACGGTGGCGACCCTGGTGTAGCCGAGCTCGCGGGCGTAGGCCACGGCCACGTCGACGTCCTTGATCTCCCGGTCGCCCATCGTGGTCGACCCGCCGGAGCGGCCGTGACCGCGGAAGTCGAAGCTGACCACGCCGCCGAACCGGTTCAGCCGGGTGGCGACCTTCCACACCCCTGGCCGCTGCCAGTTCTGGGTGAACCCGTGCGCGACCACGATTCCGAGATCGGGGCGGCCGGGCAGGTGCACGGCGTCGATCGGCACGCCGTCCTCGGTCACGATGGTGGTCGCCTTTGTCACGGGGTTGCTCATCTCTCTATTGTGCTCGACCGGCGGCGACGGCAATCTGGTGCATGCCTCGCGCGGCAGCCGCCTCGCGAGTCCGCCCACGCCGCTGGAGGCGCGCCGATGCCCCTTCTTGACCAGCTTGTCACCGCGATCGGGAGCGGCCACGTCGAGATCGTCGACCTGACCGCCCGGCTGGAGTCGTCCACGCCGGTGATCCAGCTGCCCCCGCCGTTCAGCAATACCGTGCCGTTCTCACTGCGCGAGGTCAGCCGCTACGACGACCGCGGGCCGGCCTGGTACTGGAACGACATCAGCACCGGCGAGCACACCGGCACGCACTTCGACGCTCCGGTGCACTGGATCACCGGGCGGGACGGCGAGGACGTGTCCCAGGTCCCGGCGGGCCGCCTGATCGCGCCCGCGGTGGTGCTGGACTTCAGCGCGCAGGCCGCGGCGGACCCGGACTTCCTGCTCGAGGTGGAGCACGTCAAGCAGTGGGAGGCCGACCACGGCCCGCTGCCCGAGCGGGGCTGGCTGCTGTACCGCACCGGCTGGGACACCCGGTCGGGCAGCCAGCAGGAGTTCCTGAACGCCAACGACACCGGCCCGCACACGCCGGGCGTCTCGGTGGAGTGCGCGCGCTGGCTGGCGCAGGAGGCGCCGGTGATGGGCATCGGGGTCGAGACGGTGGGCACCGACGCCGGGACCGCGCACTCGTTCGACCCGCCGTTCCCCTGCCACTCGGCGCTGCTCGGGGCGGGCAAGTACGGCCTCACCCAGCTGCAGAACCTGGCCGCGCTGCCGGCCACCGGGGCGGTGGTGATCGCCGGGCCGCTGCCGATCGCCGGCGGCTCGGGCAGCCCGGCCCGGGTGCTGGCCCTCGTCGAGCGCGCGTCCGGCGCATCCTGATGCTGGTCAGCGAGGCCGTCGCCGCGGTCCTGACCGACCTGGGCGCGGACACCGTGTTCGGCCTGGTCGGCAGCGGCAACTTTCACGTGACCAACGCGCTGATCTCCCGCGGCGCGCGGTTCGTCGCGGCCCGGCACGAGAACGGCGCGGCCAGCATGGCCGACGGCTGGGCCCGGCTCAGCGGCCGGCCGGGCGTGGTCTCGCTGCACCAGGGGCCGGGGCTGACCAACGCGCTGACGGCCATCACCGAGGCGGCCAAGAGCCGGACGCCGATGGTGGTGCTGGCCGCCGACGCGTCGGCGCCCCGGTCCAACTTCCGCATCGACGTGGCCGCGATCGCCTCGGCGGTGGGGGCCACGCCGGCCCGGCTGCACTCGCCCGGCTTCGCGGTCGACGACACGGTCCGGGCCTACCGCACCGCGGCCGGCGAGCGGCGCTGCGTGATCCTGGCCCTGCCGCTGGAGGTGCAGGCGGCCGAGTGCACGTGGCCCGACGTGGGCCCGGCCGGGCGGCCGCCGCCCGGCACGGCGGCCGCGGGGCCGCCGGACCGCCAGGCCCAGGCGCTGGCCGGCCTGCTGGAGCGGGCCGAGCGGCCGGTGTTCATCGCCGGCCGGGGCGCGCGGGCCAGCGGCCCGCAGGCCGGCGCCGAGCTGCAGCGGCTGGCCGGCGCGTGCGGCGCGCTGCTGGCCACCTCGGCCGCGGCCAGGGGGCTGTTCCGGGGCAGCCCGTGGGACCTGGACGTCAGCGGCGGCTTCGCCTCCCCGCTGGCGGCCGAGCTGATCCAGGGCGCCGACCTGGTGGTGGCCTGGGGGTGCTCGCTGAACATGTGGACGCTGCGGCACGGCGCGCTCATCGGGCCGGGAGCGACCGTGGCCCAGGTGGACATCGACGCCGGGGCCATCGGCGCGCACCAGCGGGTCAGCCTGGGCGTGACCGGCGACGTGGCCGCGACCGCGCGGGCCGTGACCGGGCTGCTGCCCGCCGCGGAGGACACCGGCGGCTACCGGTCGGCCGGGCTGGCCGAGCGGATCGGCCGCGAGGTGCACTGGCGCGACGTGCCGTTCACCGACGAGAGCGACGGCCAGCGGATCGACCCGCGCACGCTGACGATCGCGCTCGACGACATGCTGCCGGCCGAGCGGATCGTCGCGGTGGACTCGGGCAACTTCATGGGCTACCCGAGCATGTACCTGTCGGTCCCGGACTCCGACGGCTTCACGTTCACCCAGGCCTACCAGTCGGTCGGCCTCGGGCTCAGCTCGGCGATCGGCTCGGCCATCGCCCGGCCCGACCGCCTCACGGTGGCGGCGCTGGGCGACGGCGGGGCGCTGATGGGCATCAGCGAGCTGGAGACCGTGGTCCGGCTCGGGCTGCCGATGGTCATCGTGGTCTACGACGACGCGGCCTACGGCGCGGAGGTCCACCACTTCGGCCCGGACGGGTACCCGCTGGACACGGTCCAGTTCCCGCCGGCCGACCTGGCCGCCATCGGCCGCGGGTTCGGTGCCGAGGGCGTGACCGTGCGCACCCGGGCCGACCTCGAGCCGGTGCGGGCCTGGGTGGCGGGCAGCCGGGACCGGCCGCTGGTCATCGACGCCAAGGTGACCGCCGACCGGGGCTCGTGGTGGCTGGAGGAGGCGTTCCGCGGGCACTAGCCGGGGCGGCCGGCGCGGCTCGCGGCTCGCGGCTAGCGGCTCGCGGCTCGCGGCTAACGGCAAGCGGCTAGCGCCGCAGGCCGCCGCCCTCGGCGGCCTGGATCTCGGACTTGTCCGGCGCGCCCCGGACCAGGCCGATGAGCGCCACCGCGATGGCCGCGCCGAGCACTTCGCCGCCCACGTAGCACCACCAGCCGGTGAAGTTCCCGGCCACGATGTCGGGGCCCAGGGTGCGGGCCGGGTTCATGGACGAGCCGCTGATGGGGCTGGCGAACAGGCCGAGCAGCGCGATCGTGGCACCGACCGCGAGGGCGGCGTTGTGGCCGATGCTCCGGCTGCCGGTCGCGGTGTGCAGGATGACGCTGACCAGGATCGCGGTGAGCAAGGTCTCCATGACGAAGGCCCGCCAGTCGCCGCCAGGCTTGTTAATCGGATAATTCCCTCCGGCCGCCACGTTGCCGAACATGCCCTGGAGGAACAACGCGGCCACGATGGCCCCGGCGAACTGAGCCACCCAGTACGGCAGCACCCAGCCTTTCGGGAACACGCCGCGCCCGTAGAAGGAGAGGGTGACCGCCGGGTTGATGTGCAGCCCGGACAGCGGGCCCCAGGCGTAGATCAGGGCCATGACCAGCAGGCCGGGCGCGACCACGGCGGCGGCCCTGGTGATCGGGCCGCCGCCCGCGTACAGGTTGATCACCCCGGCGCCCGCGGCCACGGTCACCAGCAGGAACGTGCCCGCGAACTCGATGATCAGCCGGATCCACAACGGCCGCGGCCGGAGCGTGTCCTCCTCGAACCGGATGAGGTAACGCCGCCGCATGGCCTGCGCATGCTGCTGGTCCTGGTCAGTGGCGGTCATCTAGGCGGTTACAGGTCCGGTGTCGCGGTGATCCGCCCCGAGGCGACGGCCCCGACCAGGGAGTCGTAGTCGCGCTCGTTCAGGTCGGCGTAGGCGCCGGCGAACTGGGCGATGGCCTTGTCGAAGACCTCTGAGCCGCCCAGGTAGCTGGCGATGGCGATGCGGTCGCCGGACCGGGCATGGGCCCGGGCCAGGGTCCACGCGCACAGCTGGCCGTACATGACCATGCCGCTGGGGATCAGCGTGTCGATGTCGATGGAGAACTTCCAGTCCCTCAGCTGGCGGACGTAGAAGTCGCGGGTCTGCTCGTCGAGCCCGGCCTCGACCCGCTGCCAGCCCAGGAAGATGTCGCTGTAGGCCTGCATGAGCCGCTGGCCGGCCACCACGCGCTGGCCCTGGTTGGAGTACCGGCTGGCGCCCACGTAGCGACTGAGCACCGACTCCGATGCCTCCTTGACCTGGAGGAACAGCGGGTCACGGATGTTGCGGCCGAGCATCAGCACGATCCAGCAGCGGGTGCCGACGCTGCCCACGCCGACCACCTTGTGGGCCAGGTCGGCGAACTCGAACTGGTCGAGCAGGTAGCGCCGGTCGGTCTCCAGGGTGCGCCGGTACTTGCCGATCAGGTCGGACAGCTCAGACTCGATGAACTTGCGGTCGGCCCGGCGGTTGGCCGCCAGCTCGTCGATGGGCACGATCAGCGGCGGGTCGGAGATGATCCGCGGCCGGCCGTCCACCATGCGGGTCAGCTTGCCGACCTCCTGGGTGCTGTCCCTGGTCCGGGCCTTGGCCAGGCCCTTGCCGACCAGCTTGCGCTGGCGCGAGCTCAGCCGGCCCTTGAACCGGCGGCGGAAGTCGTCCATGTCCGCGGCGGCGTACCAGACGTCCAGGTCGCTCATGCTCGCGAACTGGCGCATGGCCAGCCGGTACTGCTGGGCGGCGCCGGCCGTGATGGCCCGGCGCTGCTTGCCGCTGAACCCGTTCTGCCGCGCGGCGACCTCCAGGCTGGCGGCCAGCCGCTTGACGTCCCACTCCCACGGGCCGGGCACGGTCTCGTCGAAGTCGTTGACGTCGAAGACCAGGCGGCGCTCGGGCGAGGCGAAGATGCCGAAGTTGGACAGGTGGGCATCGCCGCAGGCCTGCACGGGCAGCCCGGTGGCCGGGGTATCGGCCAGGTCACTGGCCATGGGCAGGGCCGCCCCGCGGAAGTAGGTGAACGGCGAGACCATCATCCGCCCGTACCGCACCGGGACCAGGTCGGGCACCCGGCCGGCGGACTGCTCCTCGAGCAGGCTCACCGGGTCGGGCCGGTCCGAGGGCACGTCCAGCATGGCGTGGCTCTCCCGCGGCACCTCAGCCCTGGCCGTCTTCCCCCTGGCCGCGCGCTCGGCGACGGTCAGGTGCCCGAGCCCGGAGTCGAGCTGGTAGCGGTGGATCCGCCGCGGCCGGGTCTCGGTCGTCATCACGCCCATGGTCTGGCTCCTTTCCCCGCTGCGGCCAGCGGGGCGCGCAGCACAGGTCAGGATGCCCCGGCCAGGGCGGGGGCGGCTCATCCCCGGCGGGTGAACCGGGGCCGGCCCGGTGGCCGGGGCGGGCCGGTGGCCGAGGCGGCCCGGTGGCCGGGGCGGGCGGGGACCGGGACGGGGACGCCACCGAGCCACGGGGCCACGGCGGCTGGACCGGGGCCCCGTGGCACGGCAGCGGCCTAGCACCCGCGCAGGTTCGTGGGCGCCGCCAGGCCGGCGCTGTGCCGTCTGGCTGCTTGCTACTCGGTCAGCACCTTGGTGCCGTCCGAGAGCGGATCGCCGGGTCCCTTGTGGTCGGTGGCGTCGCCGACCATGGCCGGGACCGCCTCCGGTTCCTCCTCGGGGTAGGCCACCTCGCCGTGCACCTCGAGGTCGCCGATGGCCAGCTCCTTGTCGGTCATCCGCAGGCTGGTGAACAAGCCGATGCCCTTCAGGATCAGGAACGTCACCACGCCGTCCCAGATGATCACGGTCAGCGCCGCGCCCGCCTGGATCAGCAACTGCCGCGGATGGCCGTAGAACAGGCCGGCCGTGGTCACGTTGGAGTTCTTGCCCAGGCCCAGGTAGACGATCATCTTCGGGTCGGCGAACAGGCCGACCAGCAGGCCGCCGAGCAGGCCCGCGAAGCCGTGGGTGTAGACGACCCCGAGCGCATCGTCGACCTTGTTGAATGGCCAGACCTTGCGGGGCAGGTAGGTGAACAGCACCCAGACGAACGAGGAGGTGACCACGCCGATGACGATCGCGCCGACCCCGTTGACGTAGCCCGCCGCAGGGGTGATGCCGACTAGGCCGCAGATCATGCCGTTGATGCCGCCGACGAACGTGGGCTTCTTGTTCTTGCCCCAGCCCATGTCCATGATGATCCAGGTCATCATCGCGCAGGCGGTGGCGAGGTTGGTGTTGACCACGGCCGAGGTCGCGTCGGCGCCGGCGAAGTACGGGTCACCGCCGTTGAAGCCGTTCCAGCCCAGCCACAGGAGGCCGGCGCCGACGGCGATGAACAGCAGGTTGTTGGGCCGGTCGTTCTCCCGGTCGCGCTTGAGCCGGGGACCGATCGTGGCCGCGGCGACGAAGCCGGAGACGCCGGCGGCCAGGTGGATGACGTAACCGCCACTGAAGTCCAGCGCGCCCTTGCCGGCCCAGAAGCCGCCGCCCCACAGCAGGAATGCGTTCACCGCATAAGCGAAGGTGATCCACAGCGGCACGAAGATCAGCCAGACCTTGAACTTGATCCGGCCGAGCACGCTGCCGATGAACAGGATCGGGGTGATCGCAGCGAACACAAACTGGAAGTAGACCAGCGATCCCTCCGGGAACCTGAAGTTAGGCATCAGCCCCTTCAGCAGCGGGATACTCGCCTGGCCCTGCTCGCTGGCCGCACCGACCACGGGCCCCGGCTTGCCGACGAACGTGTGAATCCAGGGTGACCCGAAGCCCATCTTGAAGGCCCACAGCACCCACACGATCAGCGTGAGGCAGAACGCGCTGAACACCATCATCATGGTGTTCACGGCCCATTTGCGCTGCACGATGCCGCCGTACAGGACGGCGAGGGCGGGGATGCTCATCAGACCGACAAGCGTCGCCGCTGTCATCTGCCAGGCGTTATCGCCTGAGCTGAGCCAGTGTGAATAGGGAACCACTCTCCGCCTCCTGAGGCTGAAGCGAAGGGGTTTGCCGGGAGGCCAGGCAACGCCGACCAGCACGGTCCCAGCCGACCGCTTCGGTGTTATCAGTAACGCTTCATATGTCCCATGAGCGCATTTCAGGCTTGTTTCCTGACGGTTACGCGGCGGGCAAAAGAACGGCGTCCTGAGCGACGTTTGTTAGGAGAATGTTTCGCGGGTACCGGGGCGGACGGGGCCTGACCGAGGGCCGGCGCGGAGTCGCCGCGGAGCGCGACTGGAGCTTGCGGCTGGCCACTGCCCAGGGCGGACGTCTGGGTGGGCATGGCTCGGGCTGGGCTCGGCTCGGCCTGGGCTCGCTGGGCGAGCTTCCCGCTGCCGTGACTAGGTGGTTGCGCTTGGTAAACGGCACGGACAATACGCGGTATTTAGGACAGTCCGGACGGGCTGGCCCGGATCGGGTGCCAGCTGGCGAGGCCTGGGTCTGTGGCTACCTGCAGCCGGGTGCGCGTTTCGGGACATCCAGACCAGGCTGCGTGACGAGTGAGACCACCGTGGCCTCTGGGACGAGCCGCTCCCGCCGGGCCGCTGTGGATGTCCCGTTGCCTACCTCCTGGGGTAGGCAACGGGACATCCACAGCCATGATCACCCGCGGGCGAGCAGGGCGCGTGCTCAGCTGTCACTTGGGACGCTGGTGTCACGCGGCGGCAGAGGACGATGCGGCGGCGGGCGGTCGCTGCCGGCGGTCGGCGCCGGGGGCGGACGGTCGCTGCCACGCCGCGAGCGCCGCCAGCGTCCTCGGTGGGCGCCTGGTGCTGCTCCAGCTGCTCCAGCCTCACCAGGGCCAGCGGTGACGTTGCGGGGCCGGCCGGAAACCTGATGTCACGGTTTCGTAACAGTGCCGACTCGTGCTTTGAGTCCTGATGTGCCCGGATCTAAGCTCGCAACGAGCGCCCGGTAAGCGCTTACCCCACTGCCAGGCTGGCGACGTGAAAGCCGTCGCCCTCCGGCCCTGGTGATCAAGGTAAGCGCTTACCGCTCGCAGTAAGCGCTTACCGCACCCCCGAAGGTGGCGGTGCGGAGGCCGAGCGGAGGACCAGAATGACAAGCGGGATCGACGGAGACCTGGCCGAACGGCCGGCCGACGCCGGCATCGACACCGACGGCGACGGGGCGGAGCTGCCGCCCACGATCTACGACGTGGCGCGGGCGGCGGGGGTGTCGATCGCCTCGGTGTCGCGGGTGCTGAACGGGACCCGCAACCCCCGCGAGGAGACCCGGGACCGGGTGCTGCAGGCCGTGGCCGAGCTGGGGTTCGTGCCGGACGGCGCGGCGCGGGCACTGAGCGTGCGGCTCAAGGAGGTCGTCGGCGTCGTGGTCCGCCGGCCGCAGCTGTCGCCCCGGCAGGGCATGTTCGCGGCCGAGGACGAGAACCTCCAGTTCCCGGACATGATCAACCGGGGCATGGAGCTGGTGGCCCAGCGCTACAGCTACGACCTGCTGATCCGGTCGGTGGACCTGCACGAGCGGGACGGCCGGCGGATCTTCGCGCTGGCCCGCAAGAGCGACGGGCTGATCCTGCACGACTGGGTGCTGGAGACCGAGCAGCTGATCCGGCTGGGGCGGCAGGCGCCGGTGGTGACCATCGCCTGCGTCCCCACGCCGACGACGGTGAACGTGCGCAGCGACAACGAGGGCGGGATCGCCGAGCTGGTCCGGCACCTGACCGACGACCACGGCTACCGCTCGCTGGGCTACCTGGCCGGGCACCCGGACAGCCCGGACAACGTGACCAGGGCGGCGGCCATGCTGCGGCTGACCACGGCGGCGGGCGTGGAGTACCACCACGGGCCGCGCTGGCAGGGCGACTTCTCGGCGGCCGGCGGGCTGCGGGTCATCGAGCGGCTGCTGGCCGCCGGGGAGCCGCTCCCCCGGGCCATCGTGTGCGGCAACGACCAGACGGCGATCGGGGTGCTGCACGCGCTGGCCGACCGCGGCATCGACGTGCCGGGCCAGGTGGCGGTGTGCGGCTTTGACGACATCCCGGTGTCCCGGCACCTGAGCCCGAGCCTGACCAGCGTGCGGCAGCCGATCCAGGAGCTGGGCGCGACGGCGTTCGAGACCCTGCACGCGATGATCGGCGTCACCGCGCCCGGCTCCGCCGACCCCCGCGGCCGGGACATCGTGCTGCCCACTCAGCTCAACCGGCGGGAGAGCTGCGGATGCGGCCCCTCCGGCGGCCCGTCCGGCGGCCCTCCGGCCGCCAGCCCGTCGCGGCGGCCCAGCCGCCAGCGGCAAATCCGGCGAGCGTCGACCGTGAGGAGCCGGCCATGCGCATGATCATCCGCAGGATCTCGTTCTACCTCGCCACCGCCATCGTGGCCATCAGCCTGGACTTCTTCATCCCGCGGATCATCCCCGGCAACCCGGTCGACGCGGTGCTGGCCAAGATGCAGGGCGCCACGATCACCAAGGCCACGATCCGGTCCCTGGAGCTCCAGTTCGGCTCGGGCTCCAAGGCCAGCCTGTGGACCCAGTACACCCACTACTGGTCCACGCTGGTGCACGGCAACCTGGGCATCTCCACCAGCAACGGGTTCGAGCCGGTGGGCAGCGTGATCCGCGCGGCCCTGCCGTGGACGCTGGGCCTGGTCGGCACGGCGACGCTGATCAGCTTCGCGCTGGGCACCCTGCTCGGGGTGCTGATCGCCTGGCGCCGGGGCACCTGGCTGGACAACCTGCTGCCGGTGACCACGTTCCTCCAGGCCGCGCCGTACTTCTTCCTGGCCTTCCTGGTCATCGACCTGTTCTCGACCAAGCTGGGCTGGTTCCCCTCGGGCGGCGGCCGGCAGAACCTGGACTTCCCGGCGCTGGACTGGACCTACCTCAGCGACGTGCTCGACCACGCCGCCCTGCCCGCGCTGACCATCGTGGTCGCCTCGGCGGCGGGCTGGATCGTCGGGATGCGCAACGTGATGATCACCACGATGGACGAGGACTACGTCCTGATCGGCGCGGCCAAGGGGCTGCCCCGGCGCCGGGTGGTCTGGTACGCGGCCCGCAACGCGATCCTGCCCAGCGTCTCCGGCTTCTCGCTGGCCATCGGGTTCATCGTGTCCGGCGCGCTGCTCACCGAGATCGTCTTCAGCTATCCGGGGCTCGGCCTGCTGCTGGTCAACGGCGTGGAGGACAGCGACTACGCGCTGCTCCAGGGCATCTTCCTGATCATCACGCTGGCGGTGCTGGCCGCGAACCTGCTGGCCGACTTCGTCTACGTGTTCCTCGACCCGCGTACCCGGCAGGAGGCCTGAACATGACTGCGGGCACCAGCGTGGCTCAGGGCGACCTGCCCAGCCCGGCCCTTCCCACCGGCACCGAGGCCCGGCGCCCGCGCGCCATCCGGCTGCCGCGATCGCCGAAGATCCTGACCGGCCTCGCGCTGCTGCTGGGCTTCGCGGTGCTGGCCATCGTGGGCCCGCTGCTGGCCCCCGACAACCCGAACGCCAGCTTCCACAACTCCCCGGTCCCGCTGGCGCCGTCGGCGGCGCACTGGCTCGGCACCACCGCGCTCCAGCAGGACGTGTTCTCCCAGCTGCTCAGCGGCGGCCGCAGCACGTTCCTGGTCGCCTTCCTGGCCGGGCTGGTGGCCACCGCGCTGTCGGTGGTGATCGGGGTGACCGCCGGCTACCTCGGCGGCCTGGCCGACGACCTGCTGTCCATGCTGGCCAACATCTTCCTGGTCATGCCGGCGCTGCCGCTGCTGATCATCTTGTTCGGCTTCCTGCGCTCCTCGGGCAGCAACGACGACCTGATCATCGGGCTGACGATCGCGGTCACCGGCTGGGCCTGGGGCGCCCGGGTACTGCGCGCGCAGACGCTGTCCCTGCGCAGCCGGGACTACGTCGACTCGGCCCGGCTCATCGGCGAGCGCGGCTGGCGGATCATCACGGCCGAGATCCTGCCCAACCTGACCCCGGTGGTGGCCTCGTCGTTCCTGTTCACGGTGCTGTACGGGGTCGGCACGTACACCGCGCTGGCCTTCCTGGGGCTGGTCAATCCCGATAACTGGAGCTGGGGCAGCATGCTCTTCTACGCACAGCTGGCCAACGCCGAGACCAGCGGGTACTGGTGGTGGTTCGTGCCGCCCGGCCTGGCCGTGGCGCTGCTGGGCACGTCGCTGGCGCTGCTGAACTTCGGCATCGACGAGTTCATCAACCCCCGGCTGCGGGCGGCCGGGCTGACCAGGAAGCGGGGGCTGCGCCGGACCGGGCCCCGGCCGCCGCGCCGGTACGTGCTCGGCCTGACCCCGGTGACCCGCAGCACGGCCACGACCCGCAGCACGGCCACGACCCTCGGCACGGCCACGACCTCCGGCGGCGGCCATGACTGACCTGCTCCTCGAGGCCCGCGGCCTGTGCGTGGACTACGGCACCGGGCCCGGCGCGGTGCACGCGGTGGCCGACGCCGACCTGGTCCTGCACCGCGGTGAGGTACTCGGCCTGGCCGGGGAGAGCGGCTCCGGCAAGTCCACCCTGGCGTTCGCGATCACCCGGCTGCTGCGCGCGCCCGGCGTGATCACCGGCGGCGAGGTGCGGTTCTACCGACCCGGCGGCCTGCCGGTGGACATGCTCGAGGCCGGCGAACCTTTGTTGCGGATCTTGCGGTGGTCCCAGATCTCGCTGGTCATGCAGAGCGCGATGAACGCGCTCAACCCGGTGATGTCCATCCGGACCCAGCTCACCGACGCGCTGCGGGCGCACCGGCCCGGCATGAGCTCGCGCGAGCGGCGGGCCAGGGCGGCCGAGCTGCTGGACATGGTCGGCATCGGCGCCGACCGGCTGGGCAGCTACCCGCACCAGCTGTCGGGCGGCATGCGGCAGCGGGTCATGATCGCGATGGCCCTGGGGCTGGAGCCGCAGGTCGTGATCATGGACGAGCCGACCACCGCGCTGGACGTGGTCACCCAGCGGGAGATCCTGGAGGAGCTGACCACGCTGCGTGACCGGCTCGGCTTCGCCATCCTGTTCATCACCCACGACCTGTCGCTGCTGATCGAGATCGCCGACACCATCGCGGTGATGTACGCGGGCCGGGTGGTGGAGCAGGCCGAGGCGACCGCGCTGTTCCGCTCCCCGCGCCACCCGTACACGCTGGGGCTGCTCAGCTCGTTCCCGAGCCTGCACGGCCCGCGACGGCGGATGACCGGCATCCCCGGCTCGCCGCCCGACCTGCGCGAGCTGCCTCCGGGATGCGTGTTCCACCCGCGCTGCGGCTTCGCGCTGGACCGCTGCCGCACCGACGCGCCGGTCCTGGCGCCGCCGCGGGCCGGCGCCGCCCGGGTGGTGGCCTGCTGGCTGCACGACGGGGCCGCGACGGTCCCCGGCCCGCTGGACCGGCCCGAGCCGGGCTGGCCTGAGCCCGAGCCCGACCGCATAGGGAGCACCCTGTGACCACGCCCGTGCCGATCCTCGAGGCCCGCCACCTGACCAAGCACTTCGCCACGCTCCGGACCGGCCGGGCCGGCCGGAGCCGGCGGGGCCAGCCGCGGCAGCCGCCGTGGCCCCCGGCCAGCCAGCACCGTGGTGCACGCCGTCGAGGACGTCTCGCTGGCCCTGGCCCCGGCCCGGGTGACCGCCGTCGTCGGCGAGAGCGGGTCGGGCAAGTCCACGCTGGCGAGGATGCTGGCCCGGCTGATCTCGCCCACCACCGGCGACCTGCTGCTGGACGGGCAGGCCGCGTCCGGCGCCCGGCGCCAGTACGCGCGCCAGGTGCAGATGGTGCTCCAGGACCCGTTCGCCTCGCTGAACCCGGTGCACGACGTGCGCTATCACCTGGCCCGGCCGCTGCTGGCCCACGGGCTGGCCCGGCGGGCCGACCTGGACGAGGTGATCACCGGCCTGCTGGAGCGGGTCGCGCTCACCCCCGGCAGCCAGTACCTGCGCAAGTACCCGCACGAGCTGTCCGGCGGGCAGCGCCAGCGCGTGGCCATCGCCCGGGCGCTGGCCGTGCGGCCCCGGGTGCTGCTGGCCGACGAGCCGGTGTCCATGCTCGACGTGTCCATCCGGCTCGGGCTGCTCAACCTGCTCGGCGGGCTGCGCGACGACGACGGGCTGGGCATCCTGTACATCACCCACGACATCGCCTCGGCCCGCTACCTGGCCGACGAGGTCATCGTGATGTACGCGGGCCAGGTCGTGGAGACCGGGCCGGTCGAGGTGGTCACCGACCACCCGTCCCACCCCTACACCCAGCTCCTGCTCAGCGCGGCCCCCGACCCCGAGCGCTCCGCGCCCCCGGTGCTGCGCGGCCGGGGCGCGCCGCCCAGCCTGGTCACCCCGCCCGCCGGGTGCCGCTTCCACCCGCGCTGCCCGCACGCGATGGCGGTCTGCGCCGAGCAGATCCCGCCCATGATCCCGGCGGCGGCCGGGCACGACGCCGCCTGCTGGCTGCTCAGCCCCAGTCCCGACCCCGAGAAGGAGACGTGATGACCCCGGACCCCGCCTAGCGCTCACGCCAGGCAACGCGAACAACAGGCAGTACCAGCACCAGGCAGGCCGGGGTGAGAGCCCGGCCAGCCATCTACCGCCCGATGACAGACCCCGCAACGGTCCTTGACAACAGGCCGGTGATCAGCCGGCCGGGCAACACGGAGTTTAGGCAATGAAACAAAAACTGGTAAGCAGCGTGGCCGCTGCTGCCGTCCTCACCATGGGGATAGCAGCCTGCGGCAGCTCAAGCAGTGGCGGATCCAAGGGCTCGACAGCGACCGGCAAGCCGCTGGTCATCGAGACCACCGCCCTGTCGCCCATGACCCAGACCTTCAACCCGTTCCAGTCCACCTCGACCGGCTACACCACCCACGCGGTGGACCTGTACCAGCAGCCGCTGTTCGTCTACAACACCCTCGACCCGACCCAGGCGCCGATCCCCGAGCTGGGCATGAGCTATGCCTGGTCCAACGGCGGCAGGACCCTCACCATCACCACCCGGTCCGGCGTGAAGTGGAGCGACGGCAAGCCGTTCAGCGCGGCCGACGTCGCGTTCACGTTCAGCCTGATCAAGAAGTTCCCGGCGCTGAACGTCCCGGCCACCCCGGTGCCGGCCAGCGCCACCGGGTCCGGGAATACGGCCACGCTGACCTTCAGCGCGCCGCAGTACGCCACCCTGCCGCTGATCCTGCAGACCCAGATCGTGCCGCAGCACATCTGGGGGTCGCTGAGCAACCCGGCCACGTTCAAGGACCCGACGCCGGTCGGCACCGGGCCGTTCGTGCTGGGCAAGTTCAGCCCGCAGGGGTTCACGCTGACGCCGAACCCGCACTACTACGCCAAGTCCAGCCTGCACGTGCCCGAGGTGGACTTCCCCTCCTACACCAGCAACGCCAACCTGGTCACCCCGGTGGCCAGCGGCGCCATCGACTGGGCCGGCAACTCCATGACCGGCGTGCAGTCGAACTACCTGGCCAAGAGCCCGGACAACCACACCTGGCTGAGCAGCGCGCCGTACATGAGCGACAACAACGTGGTCGGCCTGTGGTTCAACACCACCAAGAAGCCGCTGAACGACCCGGCCGTGCGCCGGGCGGTCAGCTACGCCATCGACCGCCAGCAGCTGTCCACCGACGGGGAGTCGGGCAACGAGCCGCCCGACACCACCTCCAGCGGCCTGCTGCTGCCGGTCGACAAGTCCTTCCTGGCCCCGTCGCTGTCCAGTGACCTGCCCACGACCAGCGACGCCACGAAGGTCAGCTCGATCCTGACTGCCGACGGCTGGAAGAAGGTCGGCGGCAAGTGGACCAAGGCCGGGCAGAAGATCACCTTCTCGATCATGGACCCGGTCAGCTACAGCGACTACTACGAGGACTCCCAGCTCATCGTGAAGCAGCTGAACGCCGCGGGCTTCGACACCAAGGTCGAGGGCGAGGGCGGCCCGAACGGGCCGAACGTCTGGACCGCCAACCTCAACTCCGGCAACTTCACCGCGGCCATCCACTGGGGCCAGCAGGGCACCAGCCCGTACTTCTTCTTCGACAACTGGATGGACTACAAGCTGTCGGCGCCGATCGGCAAGACGGCCTCGGCTGACTACGGCCGGTTCAACTACGCGCCGGCCCAGGCCGCGCTGGCCCAGTACGCCAGCTCCGGCTCGGCCAGCGTGCAGAACGCCGCGCTGACCAAGCTGGAGAACATCATGTCGACCCAGGTCCCGGTGGCCCCGCTGCTGCTGGGCGCGTCCTGGGCCGAGTTCTCCACCCGCGATTACACCGGCTGGCCCTCGACCAGCAACCCGTACATGGACCCCGGGCCCAACATCAATGAGGTGCTGTACACCATCACCCAGCTCAAGCCGGTCTCCTGAGACGCGGGAATCGTGCCGAGCTCCAGCGCCGCAGCCCCGCCTGGCCGCTTCCGGCCGGGCGGGGCTGCCGCCCCCCACTGCCAACCCGCCTGGCCCTTCCGGCCGGGCGGGGCTGCCGCCCCCCACTGCCCCCGACGCTGACCGGGCCCTGCTGGCCCGGCTGTCCCTGAGCCAGAAGGTCGCCCTGCTGACCGGGGCCGACAGCTGGCGGATCCCCGGCTGCCCCGAGATCGGCCTGCGGCCGATCGTCACCTCCGACGGCCCGTCCGGCGTGCGCGGCCGGACCAAGGATGAGCGCACCCCGTCGACCAGCCTGCCGTGCCCGTCGGCCCTCGGCGCCACCTGGGACCCCGGCCTGGTCCGGGAGCTGGCCGCCGCCCTGGGCCGCGAGGCCCGCGGCAAGGCCGTCGACGTGCTGCTCGGCCCCACCATCAACCTCATGCGGACCCCGCTGGGCGGCCGCGGCTTCGAGTTCTTCGCCGAGGACCCGGTGCTGACCGCCCGGCTGGCCGTGGCCTACGTGCAGGGCCTGCAGAGCGCGGGCGTCGCGGCCACGCCCAAGCACTTCGTGGCCAACGACAGCGAGACCCGGCGCTGGGCCTACGACGCGCGCGTCGCCGGGCCGGTGCTGCGCGAGCTGTACCTGGCGCCGTTCGAGGCCTGCGTCACCGAGGCCGGGACGATGCTGGTCATGGCGGCCTACAACCGGGTCAACGGCGCCAGCATGACCGAGAACCCGGCGCTGCTGCGCGACGTGCTCAAGGACGAGTGGGGCTTCGACGGCGTCGTCGTCTCCGACTGGCACGCGGCCCGCAGCACCGCGGCCACCGCGCTGGGCGGGCTCGACCTGTCCATGCCCGGCCCGGCCGGACCGTGGGCCGAGGCGCTGGTCAAGGCCGTCGAGGACGGCACAGTCAGCGAGCACGTCGTGGACGACAAGGTCCTGCGGCTGCTGCGGCTCGCACGCCGGCTCGGGGCCCTGGACCCTGAATTCATCTCGAACAACCTCGCCGGCCCGCCCGGCCCCCCGGCACTGGCCGGCGCTGGGCTGGTGAACGGCGCGGCCATGATCAGCCCGGACCTGCTGCGCCGGGCCACCGCGGCCTCGTTCGTGCTGCTGCGCAATGAGGCGGGCGCCCTGCCGCTGGATCCGGCGTCCCTGTCCAGCGTCACCGTGGCCGGCCCCAACGCCTTCTGGCCGACCATCCAGGGGGGCGGCAGCGCGGGCGTGATGCCGTCCAGCGTCTCGGTGCCCGCGGACGCGATCACCGCCGCGCTGGCCGGCCGGGCCCGGGTGCACGCCGTGCCCGGCTGCGAGACCTGGGAGGCTGTCCCCGCTCCCCCGCCCGCCAGCCTGACCGACCCGGTGTCCGGCCAGCCCGGCCTGCGGCTGGAGTTCCGCACCGCCGCGGGCCGGGAAATCCGCGGCGAGCACCGCACGTCGGCCACCCTGACCTGGTGGGAGGACTCGGTCCCGGCCGAGGTCGGCTGGGGCCGCAGCGGGCGGATCGTGCTGCGCACGGTGTTCCGGGCCACTCAGTCCGGGCCGCACCTGCTGGGCGTGTCCGGCATCGGCGGGCTGACCCTGTGGCTGGACGACAAGGTGGTCATCGACGAGACCACCCGGGTGCCCGAGGACCCGGTCGAGGCGATCACCCGGCCCGGCCAGGCCCGGACCCTGGCCGGCTTCGAGGCCGGCCAGGAGGCCGAGCTCCGGCTGGAGTTCGTGCCCGCGGTGGACGGGGCCGGGCCGCTGGGCGTGCGGCTGGGCATCATCCCGGCCAGCGACGCCAGGGAACTGCTGGCCGAGGCGGTGGACGCCGCCGCCCGGTCGGACGCCGCGGTGGTCGTGGTCGGCTCGGCCGAGCTGACCGAGAGCGAGGGCTTCGACCGGGCCACCCTGGCCCTGCCCGGCCACCAGGACGAGCTCATCCGCCGGGTGGCCGCGGTGAACCGGCGGACCATCGTGGTGGTCAACGCCGGCATGCCGGTGCTGATGCCCTGGGCGCAGGACGTGCAGGCCATCATCTACGCCTGGCTGCCGGGCCAGGCCATGGGCGAGGTCCTGGCCGACGTGCTGCTCGGCGCGGCCGAGCCGGGCGGCCGGCTGCCGGTGACGCTGCCCGCGGCCGAGGCCGACTGCCCGGTGCTGCACGCGGCGCCGGAGGGCGACGACGTGCTGCCCTACGCCGAGGGCCTGCTGGTCGGCTACCGCGGCTACGACGCCCGCGGCATCGAGCCCCGCTACCCGTTCGGGCACGGCCTGGGCTACACCACCTGGTCCTACGAGTCGATGGAGTGCGAGGAGCGGGTGGCCGCCGGGCGCGACCTGGACGTGGTCGTCACCGTCCGCAACACCGGGTCCCGGCCCGGCCGGGAGGTGGTCCAGGCCTACGTGGCGCCGCCGCCCGGCGACCCGGGGCGGCCGGCCCTGGCGCTGGCCGCCTTCGGGACGGCGGTCGCCGAGCCGGGCGCGGCGGCCCGGCTGCGGCTGCGGCTGCCCGCGCGGTCGTTCGCGCGCTGGGACGAGTGGGCGGGCGGCTGGGTCTGGCCCGCGGGCCGGTTCCAGGTCCACGCGGGCCGCTCGGCCCGCGACCTGCGGCTGACCGGCGAGGTGCGGTCAGGCTGAGCCTGAGGCCGGGGCCCCGGGGACGGGCGGGGCTCCGGCCGACGGCGACCCTTCGGCCGCCCCGACGGTGCTGGCCGAGCCGACTGTGCTGGCCGAGCCGACTGGGCTGGCCGAATGACTGAGCTGGCCGAGCCGACTGAGCTGACTGCTGACCGCGGGCTCGGCGCTGGCCGTCCACGCGTCCGCGGTCGCGCCATCCGCCGTCTCGACGGCGGTGGTCGCGTCCTCCTCGTCGGAGACCACGGACCGGCGGAACACCGACGGCCGGACCGGCGGCGCGGGCGGCGGGACCGGCGCGGCGGGGACCGGGACCGGCGCAGCGGCCGGCGCCGGGACGGCGGCCGGGGCCGGGGCGGGCGTGGCCTCCTGGGCCACCTCGGCCATGCTGGGCGCGACCAGCTCGACCTCGAACCCGTCGATGTTCTCCAGGTAGGCGGCGTAATGCCCGGTGCCGCCCGCGTACGGGTACTGATCGGCAAACAGCATCCGCCAGCCGTGCTGGCCCGCGTCGACCGACAGCTCGTCGGTCATGGCCCGGCTTTCCACGTGAAAAGCCAGGTGGTTGAGGCCCGGACGGCACCGGTCATGACGGGTGGCCGTCCGGGCAGGCGACTGCTCGATCACGATGTAGGTCGGTCCGCAGCGCCAGCTCCGGCCGCCGGGCCAGTCCTGAAAGGGCTCGTAACCCAGGGCGCGCAGCAGCCAGCCCCAGCTGACGACGGCCCGGTCCAGGTTCGGGACCCAGACCTCAACATGATGCAGCGTTCCATGGCGTGCCTGATCCACAGCCCTAGCATGCCTGCTGACCGGCCCCGATGCCGGGTGAATTACGGGGCAGAGGTGGTAACTTGCGTTATTTATCACCCTCAGTGGATCCGCAGTGGATTCGGTAGCCGGCTGTCAGGGCCTGGCGACGGCCGCCGGGGCCGATACCGAGCGGTCACGGAATGTTCGCCGGTAGGCCAGCGGCGTCGTCGAGCGCCAGATGCGGAAGTGGTGGCGCAGCGCCGTGGCGTTGCCGAATCCGGCCTGCTCGGCCACCGCGTCGACCGTCTCGTCGGTCTCCTCGAGCAGCTGCTGGGCCAGCAGGATGCGCTGCCCGGTCAGCCAGCGCTGCGGCGTGGTGCCGGTCTCCTGGACGAAGCGCCGGGCGAAGGTGCGCGGCGACATGTAGGCCTGGGCGGCCAGCTGGTCGACCGAGATCGCCTCGTCCAGGTGGTCGGTCATCCAGCCCAGCACGTCCTGCATGGTGTCGCAGGCGGGCTCGGCCAGCGGCCGCTCGACGTACTGGGCCTGGCCGCCGTCACGGTGCGGCGGCACCACCATCCGCCGGGCGATGCCGTTGGCCACCCGGCTGCCCTGCTCCTGGCGGACCAGGTACAGGCAGGCGTCGATGCCGGCCGCGGTGCCCGCGCTGGTGATCACCGGGTCGTCGTCCACGTACAGCACCGAGGGGTCGACCTTGGCCCTGGGGAAGGTCCGGGCCAGGTGGCTGGCATGCCGCCAGTGGGTGGTGCAGCGCCGGTCGTCCAGCAGGCCGGCCGCGCCGAGCAGGAACGCCCCGTTGCAGACGCTCAGCACCCGGCCGCCGCGCTCGGTGCACCGGCGCAGCGCCTCCAGCAGCGGCTCAGGGAACTCGGCCGGGGACTGAGCGATCCGCTCGTTGGTGACGGCGGGCACCGCCACCAGGTCGGCCTCCTCCAGCCGGTCCAGGCCATGCGGCGTGCGCACCTCGAAGCCGTTCGCCGACCGGATGGGCCCCGGCTCCCCGGCCACCACGGCGAAGTCGTAGGGCGGCAGGCCGTCGTCGCGGCGGTCCACGCCGAAGACCTCGCAGACCACCCCGAGCTCGAAGGGCGTGAAGCTGTCCATGATCACCACGGCCACGTTGCTCAGCATGCCTCCAGCATGCGTCATCGACTGGCAGGATGTCTATGTCCACCGGCAGGACTGCCACTGTCGCGGAGCCCCGGCACCGGCAAGAATAGGGGCATGAGCAGCGCAAACGTCATCAGGATTCTCAGCCGGATCGTCCGCAAGGTCGCCGAGGTGATCGGGGAATGCTGGTACGCACAGCGTCGCCTGGACGCCCTGCGGACCGGCCCTGATCTCTACGCCGACCGTCCGAACGCCGCGCCCGATACCTACGCCGAGTTCATGTTCCGGACCTCGGGCGTGCTCCTGCACGAGCCATCGGCGCGGCAGCGCGCGCGGGGCGCGCTGACCCCGCGCTGACCGGCGCTGACTGGTGCTGACCGGCGCTAGGCCGAGACCGCCACGCCCAGCGAGGCGGCCCCGGAGAACTTCGGGGATCCCTCCTGGTAGAACACGTCCAGCTGGCGGATCGTGAAGCCCGCGGCGGTCAGCAGGTCCGCGATCGGCCGGGTGAACGTGCAGCCGCCGACCAGCCGCTTCTCCACCGGGTCCAGCCGCCGCTGCCAGCGGCGCACGGCCTCGTCCGGGGCCAGCCCGTGCTCCAGGAAGTGCAGCGCCCCGCCCGGCCGCAGCACCCGGCGCACCTCGCGCAGGGCGGCGGCCACGTCGGGGATGGTGCAGAGCGTCCAGGTCGACAGGGCCGCGTCGTGGCTGTCGTCGGCCAGCGGCAGCGCCTGGCCGTCCAGGCCGGAGCGGCTGACCGGAACCCGGGCCGCCGCCAGCCGGGAGCGGGCCAGCCACCAGCTCAGGTCGGCCGGCTCCACCGCCGAGACCGCGGTCACCGCGGCCGGGTAGAACGGCACGTTGTGCCCCGAGCCGAAGCCGATCTCGAGCACCTTCCCGGCCAGGCCCGCGCAGACCCGGCGGCGCAGCGGCTCGACCGCCTGGCCGCCGCACACCCGGTTCAGCATCCGCGGCAGCACCTGCCGCTCGTAGAACGACACCTAGCCGGGCCCCTCCGCGTGCCGCTGGAGCTTGTTCATCCCGCCCAGCCAGCGGTCCGGGCTGGCGGCCCGCCCGGCGTACATGGCCGCCACCTCGGGGTGCGGCAGGATCAGGAACCGGCCGTCGGCCATGCCCTCGATGACCGCGTCGGCCACGTCCTCGGGCTGGATGACCGAGTCGCCCAGCACCTTCTCGGCCACCGGGTCGCTGCCGTCCAGCATCCCGGTCCTGACCCCCTGCGGGCAGATGGCCTGCACGGTCAGCCCGCGGTGCCGGTAGGTCAGCGACATCCACTCGGCGAAGGCCAGCGCCGCGTGCTTGGTCACCGAGTACGGCGCCGTGCCGATCATGGCCAGCAGCCCGGCCGCGGACACCGTGCAGATCAGGTGCCCGCTGCCCCGCTCCAGCCACGCCGGGGTCAGCAGCCGCGCGGCCCGTACGTGGGCCATCACGTTGACCTGCCACGAGTCGTCCCAGGCGGACTCGGGCGCCTCCGGCCCGCCGTTACGGGCGATGCCCGCGTTGGCGCAGTACAGGTCGATCTCGCCCAGCTCGGCCCGGGCCGCGGCGATGAGCGCGGCCACGCCTTCCTCGCTGGCCGCGTCGCCGGGCACCGCGACGCCGCCGCAGGACTGCGCCACGGCGCTGGCGCCCGCCGCGTTGATGTCGTTGACCACCACCCGGGCGCCCTCGGCGGCGAACCGGCGGGCCAGCGCCGCGCCGATGCCGCTGCCGCCCCCGGTCACCACCACGCCGGCCCCGGCTACCGTCCGCATCGCCCGTCCCCTCAGCTCGTCGGGGCCGGCAGCCCGGCCAGCTTGGCCACGGTGGCCCGGTGCGCGTCGGCGGTGCCCAGGGCGATGGAGTCGGCCTTGGCCCGCTTCAGGTACAGGTGCGCCGGGTGCTCCCAGGTGAAGCCGATGCCGCCGTGCAGCTGGATGGTCTCCTGGGCGGCCTTGACCGCCACCTCCGAGCAGGTGGCCTTGGCCAGCGCGACGGCCAGCGCGGCGTCCTGATCACCGGGAGCCAGGCAGGCCGCCGCGTACCGGGCCGCCGCGCGGGCCTGGATCACGGCCACCCACAGGTCGGCCAGCCGGTGCTTGATGGCCTGGAACGAGCCCACCGGGCGGGCGAACTGGCGCCGCTCCTTGACGTAGGCGACGGTCATCTCCAGGCACCGCTCGGCCACGCCGAGCTGCTCGGAGGCGATGACCCCGGCCCCGGCGACCAGCGCCCGGACCACGGCCTGGGCCGCGTCGCCGCCGGCCGCGATCCGCCGCGCCGACGCGCCCTCCAGGGACAGGTCACACAGCTGCCGGGTCATGTCCAGGGACACCACCGGGGCCTTGCTCAGGCCCGCATCGGCGGCCCGCACCGCGTACAGGGCGTAGGGCACCCCGTCGGCCGGGACCAGCAGCACGTCGGCCGTGAGCGCGTCGGCCACCCCGGTCACCGTGCCGGTCAGCCGGTGGGTGCCCGGCTCGTCGCCGCGCGCCGGGCCCGCCCAGCCGCACGGTCGGCGCGGGCAGCAGGTTCTCCTGGGGGCCCGCGGCGCCCGCCGCGAACGGCACGGCCAGCGCGGCGGTCACCTCGCCGCTGGCCACCTGGCCCAGCAGCTCGTCGTCCCCGGCCGACAGCAGCGCCGTGGTCGCGATCACCGCGCTGCCCAGGAAGGGCACCGGGGCGGCATGCCGGCCCAGCTCCTCGGCCACCACGGCGGCCTCCCGGTAGGAGGCCCCGGCGCCGCCCTGGTCCTCGGGCACCAGCAGGCCGGCGCACCCCACCTGGGCGGCCAGGGTCTGCCACAGCCCGGTGTCGCAGGTGTCGGCGGTCTCGGTCCTGGCCAGCACGTCCCGCCAGCCGGCCCGGTCCTCCAGCAGCGCGCGGACGGCGCCGCGCAGGTCGGACTCCTGCTCGGTGTACAGCAGGTCCGGAGCCACCGCCGGGCCGCCCGGAGGCGTCCCGTCCTGGGACTTGGCCGCCTCGGTCGCCTGGCTCATCGCGGCAGATCCTTCCATGGGACGTCCTTGTCCACCCGGATCTCGGGCGGCAGCCCGAGCACCCGCTCGGCCACGATGTTGCGCAGGATCTCGGAGGTCCCGCCCTCGATCGAGTTGCCCTTGGACCGCAGGAACCGGTACCCGGACTCGCGGCCGTAGAAGTTGGTCGACTGCGGCCGCCGCATGGACCAGTCGTCATAGCGCAGGCCGTCGGCCCCGGCCAGCTCCACCTCGAACTCGGTGATGTCCTGGTTGAGCCGGGCGAACACCAGCTTGGCCGCCGACCCCTCGGGCCCCGGCTGCCCGGCGGCCAGCTGCTGCCGGAGCCGGATCCCGGCCAGCCGGGCCACCTCGGCCTCGGTCCACAGCCGCAGCAGCCGCTCGTGCAGGCCCGGCGTGCGCAGCGCCGGGTGCTCCCGCCAGGTCCGCGCCGCCGACCCGATCATGCCGCCCTCGCGGGGCATCGCCGCGCCGCCGATGGACACCCGCTCGTTCATCAGCGTGGCCGTGGAGACCTGCCAGCCCTGGCCGATCGCGCCGATCCGGTCGGCGTCCGGGATCCGCACGTCGGTCAGGAAGACCTCGTTGAACTCCGCCTCGCCGGTGATCTGGCGCAGCGGCCGGACCTCGACCCCCGGCGCGGTCATGTCGGCGGCGAAGTAGGTCAGGCCCTGGTGCTTGGGCACGTCCGGGTCGGTCCTGGTGACCAGCAGCGCCCGCTTGGCCACGTGCGCGGAGGAGGTCCACACCTTCTGGCCGGACACCACCCACTCCTCGCCGTCCCGCACCGCGCGGGTGGCCAGCCCGGCCAGGTCGGACCCGGCGCCCGGCTCGCTGAACAGCTGGCACCAGATCTCCTCGCCGGTCCACAGCGGCCGCAGCCAGCGCTGCTGCTGCTCGGGACTGCCGTAGGCCAGGATCGTCGGCGCCGCCATGCCCAGCCCGATGCCGTTGCGCTCGGGCCGGTTGCCCGGCGCCCCGGCCGCGGCGAACTCGGCGTCCACGACCGGCTGGAGGTCGCGGGACAGGCCCTGCCCGCCCAGGCCGGCCGGGTAGTGCACCCAGGCCAGCCCGGCGTCGAAGCGGTCCCGCAGGAACTCCAGCCGGTCCGTCCCGGCCGGGTCGTGCGCGGCCAGGAACTCGCGGACCTGGTCCCGTAGCTGGTCCGTGCTAGTCCGGGGGGACGACCCCCCGGAACCCCCCGATGCGGCGCCCTCCGGGCCAGGCCCTCCGGGGCCGCCTTCAGTAGTTAGCACAGCGGTCCGCCGGCCACGTAGATGACCTGGCCGGAGACGAACCCGGCGCCCTCGCTGACCAGGAACGAGATCACGTGGGCGACGTCCTCGGGGGCGCCGACCCGGCGGACCGGGATCTGCGAGGCGGCCGCCTTCTGGAAGTCCTCGAACGCCATGCCAACCCGGGCCGCGGTAGCCGCCGTCATGTCGGTGGCGATGAAGCCGGGCGCCACCGCGTTGGCCGTGACGCCGAACTGGCCCAGCTCGATGGCCAGCGTCTTGGTGAAGCCCTGCATGCCCGCCTTGGCCGCCGAGTAGTTGACCTGGCCCCGGTTGCCCAGCGCGGAGCTGGAGGACAGGTTGACGATCCGGCCGAACCGCTGGTCGACCATGTACTTCTGGCAGGCCCGGCTCATCAGGAACGCGCCCCGCAGGTGCACGCCCAGCACCGTGTCCCAGTCGTCCTCGGTCATCTTGAACAGCATGTTGTCCCGGATCACGCCGGCGTTGTTGACCAGCACCACCGGCGGGCCGAGCTCGGCGGCGACCTTGGCCACCGCCGCCTTGACCTGCTCGGCGTCACTCACGTCCGCGCCCACCGCCAGCGCCGCGCCGCCCGCCGAGGTGATGGCGTCCACGGTCGCGCCGCAGTCACCCTCCTTCAGGTCCAGTACGGCGACGGCCAGCCCGTCGGCGGCCAGCCGCCGGGCCGTGCCCGCGCCGATCCCGCGCGCCGCGCCGGTGACGACTGCGACCCGCGGCGTTCCCGCCGAGCCCTCCTGCGGAGCTTCGGACATGTACTCCTCCTTTTAGTTCCTGCTCAGTTAGTTCAGCTCAGTTCTGCCGGTACTTGTGCAGTTCCCGGCGGGCCATCGAGCGCTTGTGCACCTCGTCGGGCCCGTCGGCGAACCGCAGCGTCCTGGCGCTGGCCCACAGGTGGGCCAGCGGGAAGTCCTGGCTGATGCCGCCGGCGCCGTGGGCCTGGATGGCCTTGTCGATCACCCACTGGGCCATCCGCGGCGTCGCGATCTTGATGGCCTGGATCTCGGTGTGCGCGCCCTTGTTGCCGACGGTGTCCATCAGCCAGGCCGTCTTGAGCACCAGCAGCCGCGCCGGCTCGATCCGGACCCGCGACTCGGCGATCCAGTCCTGGATGACGCCCTGCTCGGCGAGCGGCTTGCCGAACGCCGTCCGGTCGGTCACCCGGCGGCACATCAGCTCCAGGGCCCGCTCGGCCGCGCCGATCTGCCGCATGCAGTGGTGGATCCGGCCCGGGCCCAGCCGGGCCTGGGCGATGGCGAACCCCTCCCCCTCGCCCGCGATCAGGTTCTCCGCGGGCACCCGCACGTCGGTGAACACCACCTCGGCGTGGCCGCCGTGCGTCCCGTCGGAGTAGCCGAAGACGTGCATGCCGCGCTTGATGTCCACGCCCGGCGCGTCCCTGGGCACCAGGATCATCGACTGCTGCCGGTGCCGGTCCGCCGCGGGGTCGGTCTTGCCCATCACGATGAGGATCTCGCAGCGCGGGTCCATCGCCCCCGACGACCACCACTTGCGCCCGTTGATCACGTAGGTGTCGCCGTCGCGCTCGATGCGGGTGGCGATGTTGGTGGCGTCCGAGGAGGCCACGTCGGGCTCGGTCATGCAGAACGCCGACCGGATCTCGCCGTCCAGCAGCGGCTTGAGCCAGCGGGCCTGCTGCTGCTCGCTGCCGAAGTCGGCCAGCAGCTCCATGTTGCCGGTGTCCGGGGCGGCGCAGTTCATGGCCTCGGGAGCCAGCGCCGGGCTGTGGCCGGTGATCTCGGCCAGCGGCGCGTACTGCAGGTTGGTCAGCCCGGCGCCCTCGGGCCGGTGGGTCAGGAACAGGTTCCACAGGCCGCGGGCGCGGGCCTGGGCCTTGAGCTCGTCGATGACCGGCGGCCGCTGCCAGATCACGCCCTGCGCGGCGGCCTCGGCGACCTGCGCGGAGAACACCGGCTCGGCCGGGTAGACGGCCTCGTCCATGAACGCCAGCAGCCGCTCGCGAAGCTCCTCGGTCCGCGCGTCGAATGCGAAATCCACCTGCTGCCTCCCGAGCTGCTCACCGGCGGCCGCCGCGAGTGCGACAAGCGTACCTACCGGCCGGTACGACACCACGCTACGGTCAGGGCATGGCACAGGTCGAGACCGTCCGGGGCCCTATCAACCCCGCGAATCTGGGCACCACGCTGATGCACGAGCACGTGTTCGTGCTCAACGAGGAGATCCGCCGCAACTACCCGCAGGACTGGGACGAGGAGCAGCGGACCGAGGACGCGGTGGCCAAGCTGAACGCGCTGCGCGAGCGCGGCTGCGCCACCATCGCCGACCCGACCGTGATCGGGCTGGGCCGCGACATCGAGCGGATCGCCAAGGTCGCGGCCCGCACCGAGCTGAACATCATCGCGGCCACCGGCATCTACACCTACAACGACGTGCCGCTGTACTTCCAGTACCGGGGCATGGAGCGCCGCGACGCCGCCGGCGACCCCATGACGGCGATGTTCATCGCCGACATCACCGAGGGCATCGCGGGCACCGGGATCAAGGCCGGCTTCCTCAAGTGCGCCATCGAGGAGCCGGGCCTGACTCCCGGCGTGGAGCGGGTCATGCGCGCGGTGGCCCAGGCCCACGTGGCCACCGGGGCGCCGATCACCGTGCACACCCACCCCGGCTCCCGGTCGGGCCTCGAGGCGCTGCGGGTGCTCGGCGCGGAGGGCGCCGACCTGACCAGGGTGGTGCTCGGGCACAGCGGCGACACCGCCGACGTGGACCACCTGGCCGAGCTGGCCGACCAGGGCTGCCTGCTCGGCATGGACCGGTTCGGCCTGGACATCCTGCTCCCGCTGGAGCAGCGGGTGGCCACGGTCGCGGCCCTGTGCGCCCGCGGCTACGCGGGCAGCATGGTGCTGTCCCACGACGCCTCCTGCCACATCGACTGGTTCAGCCCCGATCAGATCGCGCTGTTCGCCCCGGCCTGGAACTACCAGCACCTGTTCGACGACGTGCTGCCCGCGCTGCGCGAGCGCGGGGTCAGCGAGACCCAGCTGGACACGATGCTGGTCGACAACCCGCGGCGCTACTTCTCCGGCCCCGCCTCCCAGGGCTCGTAGCTCTTGCCGGGCACGACGGCCAGCGACAGCGAGCCGCGACCGGTCAGCACCGGCTGGCCGGCCTTCCCGGTGGCCACGGTCACCGGGACGACCGAGCCCATGCCGAACTTCAGCTGGTGGCCCTGCAGCCAGGTCGGCGAGCACAGCACGTAGGCGGTCCGGCCGCCGGGCCCGAACGCGATCGCGAGCGGATCACGGCCGACCGTGATCCCCCTGACGATGGCGCCGGTCGCCGCGCTGAACTGCATCAGGTAGCCGCGGGCGGGCGGCGGCGCGTCGGCCAGCACGTACAGCCTGCGGCCGTCCGGGGTGAGGCCCATGGCGGCGGGCTCGGAGGTCGTGGCGACCGACCAGGCGACCCGGCCGGTCCGGGTGACGATCCGGCTGACCAGGCCATTGCTGCCCAGGACGTAGAGCGACCGGCCGCCGGGGCCCATCACCAGCTGCGGCCCGTCATCGCCGAACGGGATCGGCCGGCCGCGCCGGAGGGTGGCCGTGCGGACCGGGATCACCGCGCCCGGCCCGCTGGCCACGTAGAGCGTCCGGCCGCCGGCGCCGAGGGCCAGGTCGCTCGGGTCCATCCCCGGCAGCACCCGGCGGACGCGGCCGGTCCGGGCGCTGATCACGGTCAGGTTGCCCGCCAGGGTCCTGGCGTTGCGGCCCTGCGTGGCCACGTACACGGTCCGGCTGTCGGGCGAGACGACGATCGGCCCCGGACTGATACCGACCCGGATCGGCTTCCCGGCCCGCCCGGTGACCGTGCTGATAGGCGTGATCCGGCCCAGCTTCTTGCTGTTATCAGATATCCTGCTCGCTACCCATACCGTCTTTCCGTCCGGGGCCACGACCAGCTCGTCCGGCTGCGCCGGGACCTTGACCGGCCGTCCGGCCCGGCCGGTGCGCGTGCTGACCGGGGTCACGGTCCCGCTCTCGATGTTCGCGACCCAGATCGTCCGGCCGCCAGGCGCGACCGCGATGGCCCAGGGCCCGGACCGCCGACCCAGCGAGACCGGGCGCTCGGCGCGGCCAGTGGCCAGCCGGATTCGGCTGATCGTGCCGGACTCGACATTGGCCACGTACGCCACCGGCGCGGGCCGCCTGGCCGCCACCGGAGCCGCGACGGCCGAGGCGGCCGGGGCGGCCGGGAGGGCCGTGAGCAGCGCGGCCAGGGCACAACCGGCTGCGGCGCTTCTTGCTGTTATCAGAGCGAGAGATAGGGACCTGGCGGCGGGCGGGGTGATAGGGCGGGCCGGGGGCCGTGGCATGCTGCCTCCAGGGCACGGGGACGGACCCGTCACCATATCGACAGCCGATATATCGGCCAAGGCCCAATATCTGATCATGAGGTAGGACATGGACCTGCAGCGCTGGCTGAGCGAGGGCCTGGCCGCCATCGGCGACTGGGAGCAGAGCTTCGGCCCGTACCAGCCGCACGAGTCGCTGCAGGTCAGCGACGAGCGGCTGGCCGAGGTGTTCGGCGAGTTCACCGGCCGGCTGCGGGACAACTACCCGTTCTTCCACCCGTCCTATGCCGGGCAGATGCTGAAGCCGCCGCACCCGGCCGCGGTGGCCGGGTACCTGACCGCGATGCTGATCAACCCGAACAACCACGCCCTGGACGGCGGCCCGGCCACGGCCCAGATGGAGAAGGAGGTCGTGGCGCGGCTGGCCGAGATGTTCGGGCTGCCCGCGCACCTGGGCCACCTGACCACCAGCGGCACCATCGCCAACCTGGAGGCGCTGTTCGTGGCCCGCGAGCTGCACCCCGGCCGGGGCATCGCCTACAGCGCCGAGGCGCACTACACCCACAGCCGGATGTGCGGCGTGCTCGGCATCGAGGGCACGGCGGTCGGGGTCGACGGCGCGGGCCGGATGGACCTGGACGCGCTGGACGCGCTCCTGGCGGGCGGCCGGATCGGCACCGTCGTGGCCACCGCCGGGACCACCGGCCTGGGCGCCATCGACCCGGTCCACGGGGTGCTGGCCGTGGCCCGCCGGCACGGGGTGCGGGTGCACGTGGACGCGGCCTACGGCGGCTTCTACACCCTGCTGGCCGGGCAGTACGGGCTGGACCCGGCGCCCTGGCAGGCCATCGGCCGCTGCGACTCGGTGGTCATCGACCCGCACAAGCACGGGCTCCAGCCCTACGGCTGCGGCGCGGTGCTGTTCGCCGACCCCGAGGTGGGCCGGTTCTACCTGCACGACTCCCCCTACACCTACTTCACCTCCAGCGACCTGCACCTGGGCGAGATCAGCCTGGAGTGCTCACGGGCGGGCGCGGCCGCGGCCGCGCTGTGGCTGACCTTCCAGCTGCTGCCGCCCACGCCGGACGGGCTCGGCCAGGTGCTGGCCGCCTGCCGCCGGGCCGCGCTGGCCTGGTCGGGGCGGCTGGAGGAGTCCCTGCGGCTGGACCTGTACCAGCCGCCCGAGCTGGACATCGTGAGCTACTTCCCGCTGACCGAGGGACCCCGCCTGTCGGCCATCGACGACGCCACCGGGCGGCTGCTGGCCGAGGGCATGGCCGACCCGCGGCGGCCGGTATTCGTGAGCACGCTGCGGGTCACCGCCGACGCGTTCGGCCGCCGCCACCCGGCGGTCAAGGCGGACGCCGACGGCGCCCGCATCGTGCGCAGCGTGCTGATGAAGCCCGAGGCCGAGGACTACCTGGACGAGCTGAACGACCGGGTCGAGGAGCTGGCCCGCCGCCTCGAGCGGTGAGCTAGGGCAGCGACACTAGGGCAGCGACACGCCGTCCCGCCGGCCGTGCCGCCAGCGTGGCTTGCGCTTGTCCAGGAAGGCGCGCATGCCCTCCCTGGCGTCCGGGAGCTGGCTGGTCGCGGCCATGACCTCCATGGCGTAGGCGTAGGCCTTGGGCTGGTCCAGGTCGATCTGGGCGTAGAGCGCCTGCTTGCCGATGCCCTTGCTCTCCGCCGAGCCCTGGGTGACCCGCGCCAGCAGCTCGCCGACCGCCGAGTCCAGCTGCGCGGCGGGCACCACCCGGTTGACCAGGCCCCAGTCCAGCGCGGTCCGCGCGTCGATGGGCTCGCCGGACAGCGCCAGCTCCGTGGCCCGCTTGCGGCCCACGTTCCTGGCGATGGCCACCATCGGGGTATGGCAGAACCAGCCCCCCTTGCCGCCGGGCGCGGCGAACGCGGCGTCCTCGCTGGCCACGGCCAGGTCGGCGCTGGCCACCAGCTGACACCCGGCCGCCGTGGCCAGCCCGTGCACCCGGGCCACCACCGGCTGCGGCACCGACTGGATCAGCGTCATCAGCTCGGTGCAGGTATTCAGCAGCGCGCGGACCGCCGACAGGTCCGCGTCCACCACGTCGGCGAAGTCGTGCCCGGCGCAGAACACCGGGCCGTTCCCGGCCAGCACGACGCCCAGCACGTCGCTGTCGCCGATCTCGGTGAACGCCGTGATCAGCTCGCGCATGTGCGCGAGCGACAGCGCGTTGCGCCGCTGGGGCCGGTTCATCGTGACGGTGGCCATCCCGCCGTCGCGCTCGATCAGGATGTGGTCGAACTTCATGGCCAGCCTCCTTCGTACTGCCCGCAGCCTACGCGGACAGCACGCGAGGGGTCAGGCACGGCGGCCCCGCTCAGGCGGCCACCGGAGTCTTGCGCGGCCGGCCGCGGGCTCGCTTGCCGCCCACGATCCGGCCGCGGTCCAGCAGCTCGCCGCCCCAGACGCCGGCCGGCTCGCCGCGCTGCAGGGCTCCTTCCAGGCAGGCCGCCCGCACCGGGCATATCCCGCACAGCGCCTTGGCCTGATCCAGGTCGCTGGGGTGCTCGGCGAAGAACAGCTCGGGGGCGGCCCGGCACGGCAGGTCACCGGGCGCGCTGACCCAGGGCGGTAGTCGGATCCAGGAGTACACGGCCCCTCCAGCTCGCGGTGGCGCGGACCGCCCCCGCTGGCGGCCCATACTCAGACTTGCCGTAAGGCCCCCTAAGCCGCATCAGGCAGATGCCCTATCTCGACCCTGAGCCGACCCTGAAGAGCTGGCGCGCCGGGCCGCTGGTGGCGACGTGAACTCATCTCGGCCTACCGGGAGACAGCCAGTGGACAACCTGCCCCGACAGACGGCTGAGGATGAGATGACCGACTCAAGCGCGCTGAGCACGACCACGGACGGCATGTACGAACCCGCGGATTCCGTGCTGATCGCGCGGTCGCGCGACGCACCGGAGCAGTTCGGAATGCTGTTTCAGCGGCACGCGGCGCAGATCCACGCCTATGCCGCCCGACGCCTCGGCGAGCCGATCGCTGACGATGTGATGGCCGAGACGTTTCTGGCCGCGTTCCGGCACCGCGCACGGTATGACCTGTCTCGCCAGAGCGCCCGGCCATGGCTCTACGGAATCGCGACCAGGCTCATCGCCCGGCACCGGCGAGCCGAGGCGCGAGCCTACAGCGCGCTGGCGAGGACCGGCGTGGACCCCGTGACCGAGTCGTTCGCCGATGAGGTCATCACCCGGGTCACGGCGCTCGACGCCCGCGCGCAGCTGGCGGCAGCGCTCGCCCGGCTGAAAAGCGGCGATCGCGACGTACTCCTGCTCATCGCCTGGGCCGACATGACCTACGAGGAGGTCAGTGAGTCCCTCGGCATCCCGATCGGCACCGTCCGGTCTCGCCTGCACCGGGCCAGGGCCCAGGTCCGTCAGTCCCTCGGGGCCCACCCCGACCCCGCGGCCGACACCGCTCACAAGGAGGACAAGCACCATGGATGACCTTGAGCTGCTGCGCGAGCTGCGCAGTAACGTACCGCCACCATCGCGGCATGCCATCAGCTCGGCTAGCCGGCGCCTGGAGCAGGCGACGGGCCGGCCAGGATCGCCTTTCCCGGCCAGCATGCGCGGCCGGTGGTCCTGGCGGCCGCGACGGCTCACGCGCCTGGCGATGGCGGGCGGGCTGGCCTTCGCGGTGGCCGCAGGCATCTTCGCCGTGCAGGCGCAGTCCGGGCGGACTCGCCCGGCTGAGGGTCGGACGCAGCTTGCCGCCTGGACCGTGATCCGGCGGCCCGACGGCCTGCTGCGGATCTACGTCCGCCAGCTGCGTGACCCGGCGGGCCTGCAGGCGATGCTGCGGCGGGACGGCGTGCCCGCACGGCTCGAGTTCGTGCACCACCACATCCAGGCCACGACCTCCACGAGGATCATCCCGCACTCGTGCCGGAACCTGTCGATGTCGGATGAAGCACAGGCCAAGCTGGAGGACAAGGCCTTCCCGCCGACCGTGACCCGCCCGAACAAGGACGGCATCTCCAGGCAAGAGCCGTGGATACTCGCGGTCCGCCCCTCGGCTCTCCCGGCGGGAGTCGGAATGTTCTGGCAGGTATGGCTGCCCGGGAAGGCACCCAGGCCCGCAACCGGGAATCTCGTCCTGGTGCAGGCCAGCCGGAGTTGCACCGGCTCCTGACCAGCAGCTCCGGTCCGCCGGCACAGCGGGCGGCCGGGCCCGGGGTCGTGCCCCCGGACCCGGCCGCCCAGCTTGGTGTCAGCTCCCGGAGGGGAGGCTGGGCACGATCCACTGGATCGCGCCGACCGAGCCCTGGCCGCTCTGCATCAGCACCCGGAGCTTGGTCGTCGTCACCTGATCGAACGTGACCGCGTTGAACGTGTTGTCCGCGGCCGGGTAGGCGCTCGCGTTGGAGACGTCAGTCCACGCGCTGCCGTTCCAGT
Source organism: uncultured Actinomycetota bacterium (assembly GCA_963822485.1). Classification (GTDB taxonomy): domain Bacteria; phylum Actinomycetota; class Actinomycetes; order Streptosporangiales; family Streptosporangiaceae; genus DASUBV01. The sequence continues at coordinate 17,978 of CAWGHW010000033.1, read as the reverse complement.
ACTGCACCGTCCAGGAGGCGGGCAGCCGCAGCCCGCCGCCGTCGTCGGCGAAGTACACCGAGCTCCCGTTGGTGGTGACCGGCTGGCTCCAGTCCAGCTCCATCCACTGCTGTCCCGTCTCCGGCCAGGTGCCCCAGTACGGAGTCAGGTCGTTGTCGTCGCTGGACTGGATGGGGTAGATGCCGTTGTTGACGGCGGCAATGGTGGTCCACGGCGAGGCGTAGGAGGCCGACGCCGTCCCGGTCAGGGCGAGGTCGGTCACCCCCTTGGGCAGCGGCAGCGGGCGCTGTACCGTGACCCACTGCTCGGCGCTGTCGGAGGTGGCCGCGCCCTGGCCGGCGTCGTAGCTGGCCGCTACGACGATGCCGTTGCCGCCGGTGGCCGTGCTGGGCGGCGTCACCGACCAGGTCACCTGCTGCGACTGGCCCGGCGCGAGGGACGTGAAGCTCGTCGCGGTGCCGGCCGAGCTGGTCCAGCCCTGCGGCGCCTGGAGGTTCAGCTGCACGTTGCGCAGGGTGGTCTGGCCGTTGTTGGTGATGGTGGCCGAGGCCGTCGTGGCCGTGCCCGCCAGCAGCGCCGGCTGCGGGTGCGTGCCCGGCGCGGTCCCGGTGACCTGGACCGAGAGTCCCGGCCGGGCCGCCTGGCCCAGGAAGATCTCGGCCACGCGGCGGCCGGGATCCATGACGACGGTGTGGCTGGCGACCTCATAGTTGCCGCCGATCACCCCGCGAACGCCGGCGGTGGCCAGCGCGGGCAGCTGGATCTGAATGTCGCGCCCGGGTAGCTGGCCGCTGAGCGCGACCTGGACGACCTTGCCGCCGCGCCCGCCGGAGGTGTGGATCCGCACGCCGTAGGTGGCCCGCCGGCCCGAGCTGACGTCGTAGGACGAGGTCAGGTTGCTGACCGCGATGGTCTGGCCGGGCGCCAGCCACGCGTCAGGGACGCCGCGGCCGATGTACAGCACGTTGCGGAAGCTGGACGAGCCGTCGGAGCCGGTGGTCTGGGTCAGGCCCTCGGCGGCCAGCGACTGGACCAGCGTCTGGGTCTGCCCGGCCATCGGCCACACGTACGGGATGGCCCCGAACTGCGGGGCGGCGTGACTGCCCGCCCACGGGTTGGTCGGGTCCGGGGCGCTGCCGTTGGCCTCCCACCAGGCGTTGGGTCCGCCGGTGGTGGTCGCCAGCTGCCAGGCGTAGCTGGTGATCGGCAGGTCACGGTACTGGCTGCCGTACAGCGCGCCGGCCGCGTAGCCGGTGTTGTGCGCCGTGCTGTAGCCGCTGTAGGCGCCGAAGGACGGGAACGGCTCGATGCCCTGGAGGCGGCTCAGGCCCATCTGGTACAGGTTGTCGGTCTGGGCCGGGTCGCCCAGGACGCCATTGAGCTGGCCGCCCTGCAGGAAGATGTCCCACACGTTCTGGCCCCAGAGGTTAGAGCCGTCCCAGTTGGCGTCGGTAGCGGTATTGCAGCGGTCGGCGGTGACGGGCTGGTTCACCTCGCAGGGCAGGAAGTCGAAGCCGTTGGCCTGCTCGTTGGCCGCGAGCCCGGCGTTGGTGGCCTTCAGCAGGCTGGCGTAGGCGCCGCTGGCCCACTGCGCCTCGGCGGTATTGCCGATGCGCTGCGCGATGTACTGGTAGGCGGCCAGGCCGGCCAGCGCGGACTCGTCGTCGAACAGCCAGGTGCCGCCGGAGTCGTTGTCCCCGGAGGACTTGAGATACCCGGTGCTGGCGCTGAGCTGAGCCAGGTACTGCGTGTGCATCATCGTGTACAGGCTCGGGCCCCACTGGCTCGGGCCGGTCGCGTCGTCGTGGAAGTACTTGCTGACGAAGGCCACGTCGTTCGTCGACTGCAGGTAGTCGGCCCAGGCCACGGGGGTCTTCCACAGCCCGTCCCAGTACCAGTTGGCGCCGAACTCGTTGAAGCTGGGCTGCTCGGAGATCCGCGCGGTCAGCAGCAGGTTCTGCGCGTCGGTGAAGTCACCCAGCGTGAAGCGGTTCTCCAGGATGCCGGGGACGTCATGGTTGAGTATCCAGTCGTAGTTGTCGGCCCCGGAGAACTGGGCCTTCTCGGTCTCGACGATCCGGGTGTAGATGAACGCGGCCTTGTAGGCGTTGTCCATGGCCGTGCCCGGGTCGGCCAGGTTGTTGGTGTCGGGCAGCGGGACGTTGGGCAGCGACAGGTCGGGCGCCACCGACAGGCGCTGGTTCCAGTAGCGCGCCATCTGGCGGAAGGCGGCGTCATAGGGCAGCGCGCCCGGCTGGCCCGGGCCCGGCGTGATCTGGGCCGTGGTCGGCAGCGTGCCGCCGATCGTGAAGGTGTCCACCGCGGCCACGAAGTCGTGCACCACCGTCTGGCCCGGCTGGACGGTATCCGGCGCGCTGTCCAGCTCGACCAGGCCGGTACCCGACTGGCCCGGCGGAGCGCTGACCGCCGACGAGCCATTGTTAGTCTCGGTAATTCTGGTGTAGACCAGCTCGGCGGGACTGCCCGCGATGGTCTGCTTGCTGGCGAAATCCGTGATGCTGACGTGCAGGCCGTTGCGGGTGAACGAGGTGATCATGGCGGGCAGGTAGCCGCCCGCCTCGGACCACTGCACGGACCCGGCGGCCGGCGCCTGGCCGGAGCTCAGGCCGTAGTTGTAGATGCCGAATGAGTACATGGACCCGCAGTAGGTGGTGCCGCCCTGCTTGTACTGGTCGGGGACACCGCGAGCGAAGTAGGAGCCGGACAGGTAGGCGAACGGGGCGTAGATGTTGCTTTCCCAGCCGATCACGGTCTGGTTGGCGAAACCGTAGCCATTGGGGTCGTTAGGGGTCGGGAAGTTGGTGCCGTAGTCGCGCGGCAGCGTGCTGTCGTTGCAGGCGTTGACGGGCAGGGCCGGCAGCGGCTGGAGGGCCTGGTCCCCGGAGCCGGTCCCGGACCCGGACCTGGCCGCCGGCGGCTTAGAGCTCTGGGAGCTCTGGGTGGCGTGGGTGGTGTAGGCGGCCTGGGCCGCCTGGGCGGGCGCGGTCAGCGCGGGCAGGCCGAGCAGCGGGACCGCGACGGCGGCCCCGAACGCGCTCAGCACGGCGAAGCGCCGCCGCGTTCTCGTCACTAACGTGCTCATACTTCACGCCTCCTGCCAGTGTGGCGGCATGCCGCTATGCCGGTGCGAGCCAGTGCCTGGCGGCGCGTCGCGGCCCAGCTGGTCACTGGGTCACAGCTCGGCCGGTGGTTTGTCGCAGCTCTGCCGGAAAGTAAGGAAAGCCTTTTCTTTACCCTAGGAACACGTTTGCCAGGCCGTCAAGACCCGGATTTGCCCGAGTTCGCGTACGCTTAGCAAACGCCAGGTGTCTGGGGCGTCTACCAGGCCGGCGTGGTGCGCGGCGATCCGGCGAGTCGGCGGGCATCTGGGGGGAGCAGCTGGCGAAAGGGCTTTCTCATGACGGAAAGCAAAGTGGCGACGATCAACGACGTGGCCGCGCTCGCGGGGGTGTCCATCAGCACCGTCTCCAAGGCGGTCAACGGCCGGAGCGGGCTCAGCCAGGAGACCAGGGACCGGGTGCTGGCCGCCGCCAGCCAGCTGGGCTTCCAGCCCAGCCCCATCGCCCGCGGCCTGCTGGTCAGCCGCAGCTACACGGTCGGCCTGCTCACCTCCGACAGCTTCGGCCGGTTCACCATCCCGGTCATGCTCGGCGCCGAGGACGCGCTCGGCCGCGGCCAGATGTCGGTCCTGCTCTGTGACGGACGCGGCGACTCCATCCGCGAGGATCACTACGTCCGGACCCTGCTGTCCCGCAAGGTCGACGGCATCATCGTCACCGGCCGCCGCACCGACGAACGCCGCCCGCTGGCTGCCGGGCTGCCCGTGCCCGTGGTCTACGTGATGACCCAGTCGCAGAACCCCGCCGACCTGTCCCTGATCCCCGACGACGAGCAGGGCGGCGAGCTGGCCGTCCGGCACCTGGTCACCCTGGGCCGGACCCGGATCGCCCACCTGGCCGGGCCCGAGCGCTTCGAGTCCGCCCGGCTGCGCGCCGCCGGCGCCAGGTCCGCCCTGGCCGCCGCGGGCCTGACCCTGGCCGGCGGCGGCGCCATGTTCGGCGAGTGGACCGAGGCCTGGGGCCGCCAGGCCACCCACGCCGTGCTGCGCAGCGAGCCCGAGATCGACGCCATCTTCTGCGGCAGCGACCAGATGGCCCGCGGCGCGGCGGACGCCCTGCGCGAGGCGGGCCGCCGGGTGCCCGACGACGTGGCGCTGGTGGGCTACGACAACTGGGACGTGTTCGCGGCCACCGGCCGGCCGCCGCTGACCACGGTGGACATGCGGCTGCGTGACCTGGGCGGCCAGGCGGCCCAGCGCCTGCTGGCGGCCATCGACGGAGACCGGTCCAGCGGCGTGGAGCGCCACCCGTGCCGCCTGGTCATTCGCGAGTCCACCAGCGCCGCCCGCCCGGCCCGGGCGGCGGCTAGCGGAGCAGGAGGCGGTCGAGGCGGCGGCCCGCCAGGGCCAGGCCCAGGACGCCCATGACGCCCAGGTAGAGGACGGGCCACAGGAGGGCCGGGCCGACCGCGCCCAGGGTCAGGCCGCGCATCAGCGTGATGCCCTGGTAGAGCGGGGTGCACTCGACCACGATCTGGAGGCCGCGCGGGTAGACGCCGAGCGGGTAGAACGTGGTCGAGAACAGGAACATCGGCAGCGTCGCGAGCTGCACGAACTCAAAGTGCTGCCAGCTGGTCATGAACGTCGTCGCGGCCATGCCCGCGCCCGCGAAGGCGAAGCCGATCAGCAGGGCGGCGGGCAGGGCCAGGATGGCCCACCAGGAGTGGATCAGGCCCATGCCCAGCATGACGACCAGGAACGAGATCGCGTACAGGCCGCCGCGGATCAGCGCCCAGCCGATCTCGCCCAGCGCCACGTCGCCGGAGCGCATCGGGGTGGCCAGCGCGGAGTCGTAGAGCTTGGCGTACTTGAGCCGGAAGAACACGTTGTAGGTGGAGTCCATGACCGCGCCGTTCATCGCCGAGGTGGCCAGCAGGCCGGGCGCGACGAAGCTGGTGAAGTCGATGGGCTGGCCGCCGGGGCCGATCACGTGGCCGACCAGGGCGCCGATGCCGACGCCGATGGACAGCAGGTAGAACAGCGGTTCCACGATCCCGGAGGCCAGCATCAGCCAGGAGTGCCGGTAGACGCGGGCGTGCCGCTCGATGAGGTGGGTGCTGCCCCGGCCGCCGAAGGCGCCGCCCCTGGTGGCCAGCAGGGCCGGCGGCAGGATCCGCAGGGGCAGCGACAGCGTGCCGCCCCTAGACATGCCCGGCTCCGCTGCGCGTGGCTGGCCTAGACATACAGGCGCCTGCGGTAGTTGCGCTGGGCCACCAGCACGCCGACCAGGGCCAGGGCGGCCAGGTAGGCCACGTGGCCCAGCGCCGCGGCCACGTTGGTGGTGCCGAGGCTGAGCCCGCGGCACAGGGCCACGCCGTGCCACAGCGGGGTGGCGTAGGCCACCGGCCTGATCCAGGCCGGAAGCTGGGTGACCGGGAAGAACGTGCCGGAGAACAGGAACAGCGGAATCAGCCCGAACCGGTAGATGACCGCGAACGAGGAATCCTTGTCGCGGGTGATGGCGAACGCCTCGATGGGCGCCGCGAAGGCCAGCCCGGTGAGCACGCAGACCGGGATGGCCAGCACCACCCAGGCTGACTGGACCGCGCCGAACGCGGACATCACGATCAGGAAGATCGTGCTGTTCATGGCCAGCCGCATGGTGGTGAACAGCAGGTGACCGTGCAGCAGGTCGGCCGGGCGCAGCGGGGTCGCGGCCGCGGCCTGGTAGGTCTTGAGCCACTTGACCGAGGCCAGCACCGGGTAGGTGGCCTCGCCCACGGCGGTTTGCAGCGCCCCGGCGGCCAGCAGGCCGGGGGCCAGGAAGGCCAGGTAGCTGACGTGGCCCAGGCTGGCCGTGCCGTGCTGGTCGACCAGCACGCCCAGGCCCAGGCCCATGGCGCTCAGGTACAGGATCGGGTTGGCCACGCTGGAGTAGATCGAGCCGCGCCAGGTCCGGCGGTAGTTGACCAGCCAGAACCGGAACGCTCGGACGGCCATGGTCCACGTCCCGGCCAGCCGGGCCGGGCCCCGGCGGTCGGCCGGGATGGCTGTCGCGGCCATCAGTCTTCCAGCCGCCGGCCGGTCAGCCGCAGGAAGACGTCCTCCAGCGTGCTCCGCCGCACCAGCGAGGTGAGCGGCTCGAGCCCGCGCGCCCGCGCGGCGGCCAGCGCCCGGTCCCCGTCCGGGACGTAGAGCAGGACCCGGTCGGCCAGGATCTCCATCCGGTCGGCCGGCACGTCGGCCAGCTTCTCCGCCGCCTGGTCGTGCTCGGACGGGTGGAATCGCAGCTCCAGCACCTCGGGGGTGGAGTAGGCCTCGATCAGCTCACGCGGCGAGCCCTCGGCCGCGATCCGGCCGGCGTCCATCACCACCAGGCGGTCGCAGAGCTGCTCGGCCTCGTCCATGTAGTGCGTGGTCAGCACCAGCGTCACGCCCTGCTGCTTGAGCCGGAACAGCCGGTCCCACACCACGTGCCTGGCCTGGGGGTCCAGGCCGGTGGTCGGCTCGTCGAGCAGCAGGATCTCCGGCTCGTTGACCAGCGAGCGGGCGATGGTCAGGCGGCGCTTCATGCCGCCCGACAGCGGCTCCACCTGGTCCCCCGCCCGGTCGGTGAGCTGGACGAACTCCAGCAGCCTGGCCGTGCGCTCGGCGATGACTTCCCTGGGCAGGCCGAAGTAGCGGCCGTAGATAAGCAGGTTCTCCCGGACCGTGAGCTCCACGTCCAGGGTGTCCTCCTGCGGGACCACGCCCAGCCGGCCCCGGATGGCCTGGCCCTGCCGGACCGAGTCCATGCCCAGGATGGTCAGGCTGCCGCTGGTGGGCGGCGAGACGCAGCCGATCATCCGCATCGTGGACGACTTGCCCGCGCCGTTGGGGCCGAGGAAGCCGAACGCCTCACCGCGGTGCAGCTCGAATCCGATCCCGTCTACCGCCGTGAAATTACCGAACCGCTTCGTCAGGTCCGTGGCGTGTATGAGAACCTCGGAATCGGGCACTAGGAGACAGTACCCGGGTCTGCCGACAATCTCGAACGGGTATTCGCCGACCGGGGCATTCGAGGCAGACCAGGGCACGCCGGGGGCGTAAACCTCGCCACGCGGGCTGGCCAGGCCTGGCCACGCGCGCGCGCCGCAAAGGGTACTCTCGCTGACAACACACCCGCGGTCGGTGGGGAATGGGGCTGCGCACATACTTCGGCGGCTCCTGCGGAACAATCCACAGTGAACCAGTCCTCAGAAGGAAGGTCGCCCTGGTGAACAGTGCCATCGGCCTGTATCAGCGGTTTCGGCACCTGATCCCCGAGCTCCTCAAGTTCGGGGTCATCGGCGGCATCGGCTTCGTGGTCACCCTGGGCGGCGCGGACTTGCTGCGCTTCGACGCCAACCTGGGCAAGTACACCTCGGTCACCATCGCCACCATCGTGGCCACCGCGGTGACCTTCGTCGGCAACCGGCACTGGACCTTCAAGCACCGGTCCGGCAGCGGCGCCACGCGCGAGAGCGTCATCTTCTTCGTCCTGAACGGCGTCGGGCTGCTCATCCAGTACGCGTGCATCTGGTTCTTCCTCGACGCGCTGAGCCTGGCCAACCATCCCTGGTTCAACATCGCCAACCTGGTCGGCGTGGTGCTCGGCACGATCTTCCGGTTCTTCTCCTACCGCCGGTGGGTCTGGGGTGCGCCGCTCACCGACGCCATCGAGGGGCATGAAGAGCTTGAGCCCGCTGGCGCGGGCGGGCCGGCGCCTAGCCAGGCCAGCCCGGTGGCGAGCGATCCGGCGGGCCAGCCCTAGTTATTGTCGCGAATTTCGGTGTTAAGCCGTACAGCGAGCATGCCCGCCGTGGACCAGCAGGCCTGAGAGCGGGAGCCGCAGCGCCTGCTGGGCCTGCGCGGGGGTGAGCATCCCGACGGCGACCAGGCGGCCGATGACGTGCTCTTCCCTGGCCCGCGCCCGGCTGGGTGCGGTCACCGGGTCGTCCTCGGAGGGGCCCTGGACCAGCCCGGCCAGCAGCGCAGCCTGCGGCCAGGACATCCGGTCGGGCTGACGGCCGAAGTAGCCGCAGGACGCCGCCTCCAGGCCGTAGTAGCCGTTGCCGAAGTAGGCCACGTCCGCGTACAGCCGGAGGATCTCGGCCCCGGTGTAGCTGAACTTGAGCTTGACCGCCAGCGCGACCTGCTCGGCCTCCACCGTGATGCCCGTGCGGTTCGGGGTGTAGAGCATCTTGGCCAGCTGCTGGTAGAGGGTCGCGCCGCCCTGGTCACCGTCGTTGTCCACCTGGCCCAGGCCCGCCCGGACCACCGCGATCGGGTCGATGCCCGGCTCGGAGTTGAACCGGTGATCCTCCGTGGCCTCCAGCGCGGACGAGAACCGCAACGGGACGCTCGGCCCCGGGTAGACCGCCTGGTGATCGGCGTCCTGCTCACGGGCGATCTGGCGGGCGTTGCTTACCGACGGCGTGACCGCGAGCAGCGTGCCGAACAGCGCCAGGCCGATGCACAGCACCACCGCGACCAGGCCGACGGTGGTCCGCACTAGGCGCGCCCACCAGGGCCGGCGAGGCCGCGTGAAGCCAGTCCGACGGCCCGCTGGACCACGTACCGACCCTCGTAGAGACACGCTGCCGCTCCGGATCCGGCCGCGGCGGGGCACCGGCGCCGGGACCCCGCCTGCCACCCGCCATTATCGCGCCATAACGCTAACGACCGTGCTCCGCGCGGAGTGCCCTGAGCACCTGGTCCTACAGATCATCATGACGCCGGGGCGCTCCGCGGGCCCGCCGGGGTGGCCCAAGAGACCTGGAAGTCATCTAATGCCGGGCCCGTCAGCTTTCCGGGGATTCCGGTCGGGCTGGGTCGCTACGTGCCCTCGGCCGCCGTCGCCAGCTCGTCCAGGTGTGCCGTCACGTCCCGCACCCGGTAGCCCGACCGGTGCCGCCGCGGCCCGGTGCCGCCCTCCTGCCAGGGCCTCGGGCCCGCCAGCGGCCGGTACTCCACGCCCGCCGCGTCCAGCCGGCCCAGATGCGCCGTCAGCCGGGCCGCCAGCTCAGCCGGCAGCTCGGTCCCCTCAGGGAGGCGCCCCGGCTGACCGGCCATCGATGCTTCTCCGGTCCAGGCCACCTCGGCCAGGGCGACCGCCCGGGGGAAGATCATGTATTCAAGCTCACGGCCGTTCCTGATGTACTCCGTCCAGACTTGAAACTGGGCTCCGATCAGGTGCTGTTGTGCTGACGCCGGCCACTCCCGCGGCACCGGCGAGAACGCCGCCACGTCCATGACGCCCAGCGGCCCGCCGATCCCGCCCGGCTCCGTCTCCAGGTCCGACTGGTAGTAGTCGAAGTACGTCGGCAGCACCGGCGCAGCGACCACGTCGTGTCCTGCCTCCGCCGCCCGTCGCGCGATCTCCAGCCCCCGCCAGGCCATCACGATCGTGTCCTGGCGCAGCATCCCGGGCCGGTCCCCCGTGCTGGCGAAGCCCTCGTCCCAGACCACCGCCCGGACGCCGAATTCGCCGGCCAGCATGTCGGCCACGTCGCGCAGGAACGCCGCGTGCAGCTCCGCCGCGCTGGCCAGGCCGCGCTGCTGGCGGTAGGCGTCGATCTCCGGGTCATCCCGCCACGAGTCCAGCACGCACTCGTCGCCGCCGACGTGCACGTACGGGGTCTTTATCGCGCTGAGGAGCTCGCCGAAGATGTCGCCCAGGAACGCCATCGTCGGCGGCAGCGGCGACATCAGGTACGGGAAGATCCCCCAGTCCGGGATGACCCGGTAGCCGCCCTTCGGCGGGCGGCCCGCGCCCAGCTCCGGCAGCGCCGCCAGCAGCGCGCTGGCGTGGCCCGGCACCTCGATCTCCGGTACCACGGTGATCATCCGGTCGGCGGCGTAGGCGCTGATCTCGGCCAGGTCGGCCAGTGTGTAGTAGCCGCCGTGCGGGGTCTCGTCGTAGGCCGCGTTCGGGTCCTTGCTGTGCGTCAGCCGGGTCCTGGGCCGGTGGGAGCCGACCTCGTGGAGCCTGGGGTGACGGTGGCTCTCGACCCGCCAGCCCTGGTCGTCGGTGAGGTGCAGGTGCAGGCGGTTGAGCTTGAGCGCGGCGTAGGCGTCGATGAGGCGGAGCAGTTCGTGCTTGGGGAAGAAGTGGCGGGCCACGTCGATGTGGCCGCCGCGCCAGGCCAGAGCCGGGGCGTCCTCGATCTCGGCGCAGGGCAGGTGCCAGGGGTCGGTGTCTTTGGTGGCGGCGTCGTTCGTGGTGGCGGCGGTGGCGGCGGCGCGCCAGGCGGCGTCGGGGAGGAGCTGGCGGAGGGTCTGGGCGGCGTAGAAGGCGCCCGGGTCTCCCCCGGCCTCGATGTTGATGCCGTCCGGGCTGATGGTCAGGCGGTAGGCCTCGTCGCCCAGGTCGCTGGTGGTAGTGACGGTGACCTGGGGGGTGGCGCTGTCTGGGTCTGAGTCTGGGCCTGGGTTTGGGTCGGGCCAGGGGATGCTGGCGAGGACGCGGCTGACCGCTCTCTGAGCTGACGCGTCGGCTGGCCGGTCGGTGCCCGTGATGACCGTCGGGCGGTGGATCAGGGCCAACATGCCCTCCAGCGCGCGAACTGATCGAGGGCCAGGGACAAGACCCGCCAGGCGGTCGTTCATGAGGTCGGTGACTCCGTTTCGCGTAGCCGGAACAGCCCAGGCGAGAGTACCTCGGTGGCTTTTGCGGGGATCAGGCCAGTGTGGGCAGGCGCTCAGGGGCCGGTCTGCGTCAGGCCTGGATCTTCAGCTCGCGGCCGGCGCGCGGCGGTGCTGGCTGATGGTGGCCCCTGGGGCGTGGCCGGGATGCGGAACTTCCATCCTGCGCTAAGGTAATGGGGTCCGTCACGCTTGTGGCGGACGGTCGGTTCCGGGACGTAGCGCAGCTTGGTAGCGCACTTGACTGGGGGTCAAGGGGTCGCGGGTTCGAATCCCGCCGTCCCGACGGTTTTTCGAACGCTTGTACGGTCAATACAGCAGGAGAGTACCGCAGTCTGCGATCCTGCTGACGTGGGGGGCATAGCGTCTTTAGGCCAAATCCTTTGCTAGCAAGATCAGACTTGCTGGGCCGCAGGAAGCCAACCGCGAGGGTCGCATGCAGGCTTTTGTCATCGGTGTCATCACGACGGCGATCGGGGTTATCGTCGGAATCCTGGTACCTCGTCACTATTTTGTACGCTCTGTCAAGCATCGCTTGGCGGTATATTATATGCCGTCGCCCAGCATCTTCTATGGCGTCGACCCCGAGATTCGTAGCGGACTATCCATCCAGTTCCGCGGCGAGACAGTAAAGGAACTTAGCGTAATTGAGTTTCTGGTCGCAAACGAGGGGACCGACGCAATCCGGCAAAGTATCGACCCGCTTACTTTCGGGGTCAGCAGTGACTGCAAGATAGTTGACGTTTCCGTAACCTATGTCCAGCCTGAAGGTAGAGAAATTACAGTAGAGATTGTCCCTGACCGCAAGTTCAGATGCAAATTCCCGCTGCTTAATCCCCGCGAATATTTTTATATTAAGCTGATAACTGACGGGCCCGTCCGGCCGTCGGACGTACAATGCACAATAACGGCCGAAGGATTGCCACCACGCATCCGGCTAGAATCTGCCGCGGGAGTCAATATCGGACCCGAGAGCACTCGAAGCCTAGGCGTATTCGTCGGTTCCGTTGTTGTTTTCTTGATTGGCGCTTGCCTGACACTCCCGATGGTTGGGCTATACGAAGCCCACCCTCAGTACTTTCCTTTCGCATGGTCGAAGTGGCACTTCGTTTGGTGGCTTACCCCCGCACTCTTTATAGTCGCCATACTCGCCCTTATCATAATGGTGTTCGCCGTAGGCATTGGTTTTTCTTCTATCTTCGGCAGTATTCCCCGCAGGCCGTCTTTTAAGCGGCCAGGCCGTCCTCATAGCCATCATGTATTCTATGGTTACGGCTACGGCTACCCTTACGATTACGGCATCCCACCCGCTCCGCCCCGTGATATTGTCGTAGAGCGGCAGCGGCGGAACTCAAAAGCGATTTCCTCACCAAACGGCGTCGCGCCTTCTTCGGTAACCCACCAGCAGCCCGATGCACGTCCCGATGCACGTTCGGATAGCTAGGATCCTCCGTCACTCCCCAGAAAGCTGAGCTGGTCGCCCAATCTCTTTAGAGCAGCCCGCGTGACTTCGTCAGGCACTTCGGTGTATACCTCCATTGTGATGCTTATCTGCGCATGACGGAGGATCGCCATGGCGACACGGGGGTGGACGTCAAGGGCGGCCAGCAGCGAAGCGCACGTATGCCTAGTGTCATGTACCCGTATGCGACGAACTCCAGCCTTATCGCAGCGGTTGTTAAAGCTCCGATTGAAGTTCCGTGGATCGCGATTCGTGCCGCTCGCCGTAGTGAACACAAGTTGATGTGATAGCAGGCCGCTCGGCGCGAGCTTTGTAGGCTTCCACCCGTTGCTAGCAGCTTCCTTCTCGGCAGCCTGCTGCACTCGGCGCACTTCCAATGCGGTCAGACAAATGTCCGGCAGCGGCAGAATGTCGCCGGATTGGTCATCGTCCGCTTTGGTGCGCTTCTTGTGAATGAGCTGCCCCCGGATGCGCTGGAGTTGCCAGCTTACGTCGAGTTCGCTTGCAGCTGTGTCAACCCCGGCGCGCGGGAGTCCGAGCACTTCGCCTTTACGGAGCCCAAGGACGAGCGTAAGAACGTAAGCGGCATAGAGCGGGTCGCCGTCGCAGCGGGCCGACTCCAGGAACCGACTCGCTTCCTGTACGTTCCACGCTGATCCCTTGGGACGACGCTTAGGCGGTGTCGGGACCTGCACGAGGGACGCGACGTTACGGGATACGATCTCGTCTATCACGGCCTGGCTGAGCGCCGCACGGAGGGTATTCCGGGCAGCCTGTACGGTCCGCTTTCCGGGATAGCTCTCGCAGCACTGGCCAAGCGCACAGCAGCGACGCTTGTCATCTGCTCGCCGGGCATCCTTCTCCTGGGCGCAGCACTGGCATGTGATCGCCAGGCCGTTGAGCCACGTCTGCACCTGACGGACTCTCAGCCTGTCTACCTTGGTGCCTCCGAGAACTGGCACGATGTACAGCCGCGCCATCGTCTCATGCTGATCGAAAGTCGCCAGCTCCCGGTTCGGTTTAATTACTTCCGCTAGCCATGAGGCCAGGTACTCCTCAATAGTGGGCGTCACGGTCGGAACTGGCGTCTTTGCAGCCTTGGCCTGAAGCTCGACCCACTTGGCGTGGACGATGTCCCGAGTCTGGCCGTAGAGGTACTTGCGTTTCCGATCACCGCTTGGCGTGGTGACCCAAACGTAAGCGGCATACCCGTTGCGGTATGGGTAGATCGACCCTTCGCCATTGGCCCGGCCACGGGGCCGTTGCTGCCTTGCTCCCTCTGGAGACGCCATATGGCCCATCCGGTTACTGCCGACCGCGGTCGCGAAGGTGCGGCGGAAGCCACGGCTCGGGATCCCAGACCTCGGTCATGGTGACTGTGAAGCCGGGGCTGAGGTCATCGGCTGGGGCCGGGCGAACAGGGGCCGGTTTAGGATCGATTTCCCAGAGGAGCAGGGAGACCGCAGTCATCAGTTCAACGACGGCGGCGGCGATTGGCTGGTCAAGGCAGACGATTCTGTCGGAGCCCACGGAGTCATACAGCTTGAGCGCGGTGCGGCCTTTCTCGACTGCGTATCGCCGGTTGAAGTCCTGACGGCTTTCCATTTCATTGCATCCTTTCTATTTCATTTCGTGGTTCCATGAGGCACTTCACTGTCCGGCCTCGTGCGGCTTGGCCTGCCTGTCGGCGGCCAGCCGCTCGACCTCAGGAGCGGGTCGCAGCTCGGGCGGTGGTGGCTTGAGGACGGCGTCGCGGTTCCACTCGGCCCACGGGGATGGCCAGGCCAGGCCGCCGGGCTCGTAGTCGGGCTCCCTGGCGGGTACCTTGACGTTCTGCCGGTCCTGGATGCGCTCGCGGTGGCGGGCGAGCATCTGGCGGGATTCCTCTTCCCGCGCGGCCACCTCGGCCAGGGTGGCCTCGTCGGCCACCTCCGGCAGGAACGGCTCGGGCGTTTCGGGCTCGGCGGAGCGCAGCGGCGGGAGCTGGTGGTCGGGGTGGCGGCGGCGTAGCTCGGCGTCGGCCAGGACGCCTACGTGCCGCGGGCCCTCGGTGGTCCGGGTCCACTCGTCGCGGTGGGCCATGATCTCTGCGTCCATGCGCTCGACCCGGGCCAGGATCGGATCGAGCGCGCGGTAGCTGGCGGCCAGGTGCTCGTGCCGGTCGGCGGCCTCGTGGTCTCCGCTGGCGCGGCAGGTGGCGGCCAGGGCGTCGCTGCGGGCGGCCTCGGCGGCCTGGGTAGTGCGCGCGGTCCGCACGGCCCGCAGCTCCTCGGCCACGTGCGGCGGTGCCCACTCGGTCTCGGTGGTGTAGCTGGCGCGCATCAGGTGCAGGCTGCCGTCGGAGCGGTCCCGCAGATCGATGCCCTCGGTGCGGGTCATCGCGCCGAAGGCCGCGTGCCACGCCGCCCGCTTCTCGGGGGTGTCGCCGGTCGGCTCGGGGCCGACCGGCTCAGTGTCGTTGTCCCAGCCGTACAGCTCCCGGTAAGCAGCCACGTGCGACACCCGGCGCTGCCACTCCTGGCGCTGCGCCGGGTCGTCGGGCACCGGCCCGGCGGTCTCGATGGCCCACGGGGGCCGGGCCTCGGCGGCGTGCTCGCCGATCCGGTCCTTGCGGGCGTCCATCGCGGCGGCCAGCCGGGTGAGGTAGTCCTGCTGGTCGGGGTCGGCGGCCTCGGGTACCTGGTCGGACCAGGGCTGCCAGGTGGCGGGGATCATCGCGGGGTGGGCCTTGCGGATGCGGGCGTTGATCACGCTGGGCAGGTCGCGGGTGCCGGTCAGGGGACTGGCCTGGATGGCCTGGCGGGCGACGTCGGCTGGGTCGAGTCCGGCGGCCTCGGCCTCGCGGAGGGTTCGCCACAGCCAGGTGGCCTGCCCCGACTCCAGCGGGGCGGTAGCCCAGTCGGCAGGCAGTGCCTCGCGTACGGCCTGGCGGTACCGATCGGCGGACAGCCCGGCGGTCTCCTCTTGCCAGATGGCGTTGAGCATGCCGAGGTGGTCGGCGTGGGCGAGGTTGCGCTCGCGCATCGCGGTGGCCGACAGCTCCTCATCGGGCCGGTCCAGGATGTCGGCCAGCACGGCCAGCGCGTCTCGCGCGTTGGCCGCCCGGTCGGCCGGGACCGGTGGCAGGGGCCGCCCGGCCCGCTCGGCGTCCAGCATGTCCTGGCGGGCCAGCTCCGGCGCCGGTCGCGTCGCCGCGGACTGCTCGGCGGTGTCTGGGTTGGGCCGGGTGAACACGCAGACGATGTTGGTTCCGGCTCCGCGGGTCAGGGCCGGGTACAGCCAGTTGGCGGGCTCGGTCCCGGTGGCCAGCACGATCCCGTCGGCCACGGTCTTGCCCTGCTTGGTGTGCCCGGTCGCGCCGTAGGCCAGGTCGGCCGTCGCGTACCCGGCGTAGGTGAAGGAGTCCTCCGCCCAGCGCCACCCACTTGTGCTCTCCAGGGCCTTGCGGGCGGTGATCGTGCCGTCCTCGCCAACGGCCTCCACGCGGAGCACATCGCCGTTGGCCACCCCGGTCGGATGGTCATTGGTCCGGGCGATGATCACGTCACCGGCCGAAGCGCGGGCACCGTCGGCCATCTCGATCTCCGGCCCGTCGCTGACCATGCCCAGGTGCTGGAGGTCGTCGCGGATGCGGCGGGCCAGCTCGTGGCCCAGCGCGTTGGAGTGCACGATCAGCTCTACGCGCCTGCCCTGGACGTAGCGGGCCACATACAGCCGCCGGGCGTCTTCCATCGCCTGATCGGGCGCGTTGCCGCGGATCCGGCCCTGGTCGTCGTACTGGGCCAGCACCTCGGCCTGGCCCTCGCGTAGCCGCAGGGAGGCGTCTTGCTCCCACTCCTGGGAGAACCGGACCGCCTCGGTCAGCTCGACGTGGCCCAGCTTGGAGACCAGCAGGTTCATCCCCCCGCCGGACTCCACTGCCGACAGCTGCGCATGGTCCCCGCAGATGATCAGCTTGTGGCCGTGCGCGGCGGCGTGCACCGTAATGTCCCGCAGGTCCGGAGTCGAGGTCATCGACGCCTCGTCCAGCAAGAGCACCGTGCCGGGCTCCAGGTGGTGGATGCCGCGCGTCCCGCGTCCTTGCTCGGTGTGGCCCAGGAACTGGGAGGTGTTCAGCGTGCGGGGCACGCCCGCATCGGCCAGGGCGTTGGTCCCGGCCTGGCTGGTCGCCAGGCCCATGACCGTCCGCCCGGCCGACATGGCCGCCTTGGCGACAGCGGCCATGGTGCGGGTCTTGCCCGACCCGGCCGGGCCGACCAGGATCTCCGCCGTGCGCGGCGAGGTCAGGAGGTGGTAGGCGGTGGCGGCCTGGTCCAGCCGCAGGCCGCGCACCTGCGTGTCGTCCTTGCGTGCCGCGTGCGCTGCCTCACGCAAGACGCCATCTAGCGTGTCCGCGTCTGCGCCTAGCAGCCGTGCGGCCTGCTCGCGGGCCAGGTACGGCGCGGCCTGCCGCTGCGCAGCGTCCAGAAGCGCCTCTTCCATGCTCAGCTGCACCCGCGTGGCGTACCGGTCGGTCCCCGGCCGCGTGTACACGCTGCGCCCGTCGCTCGCGCGACGCAGGTACTCCGGCGGCGCGGGCCACTCCGGGGCCTCCATCGCCACCACCGGCTCATACCGCCCGGCAATCGCCTCGTCGGCCAGCTCCTGGATCAGCCCGGTCAGCGCGTCCGGGGCCAGGTGCCGGGAGCTGGGCGGCAGCTCAGCGCTGATCGCCTTCATCAGGTCCGCGCGGCTGAACGTCGCCGCCTTCTCGTGCCCCCGCGCCAGCGCCTTGCGTGCCGTCACCGCGCGCTGCGTGTCACTCACCCCGGCGTCACGCGGCCGCGTCTGCGTGAAGCCGGGGCCACGCAGCTGCGGGAGATGGCATGCGCGACTTGCGCCAGCGTCCCGCCAAATCGGTCATTCAGCTTCGCGCATTCTGCGTCCATGTCGATCGGCTCGTCCGGCTTAGGGTCTCGCGTCTGCTCCCACGCAAGGTCTTTCAGCCAGCCCAGCTCACGCTGATTCGGCTTCCTGCCGTAGGTCTCCTCGTGCAGCTGCACTTCTTCCGCAGCTTCGCGTCAACGGCGAACTGGCGCCAGGAGCACTCGTTCATCTTTTCCTGCGTGACGCCGCGTATCTCATTCCCCGCGCCGTCCTCACGCGGCACCCACTCAACGCCGTATTTGCGTGTCAGACGGGACTCGATCTGCGCTGTCATAACCGCCTGTGCGGCGGGAATGTTATGGCGGATGGCCATCGTGTCCAGCCCCGCCACTTCCCGTCGCTGTGACTGTTCACCATCCGGCCCATCAGGCTTAACGTGATCGTGCGAGTCACTGTCGCGGCTGGTGTGCTGAAGCCACGAGGTGGTCGCCACCCGCCTGACTCCCACCGGCCCGACTCCCGCTCCCCGACGCGTCCCGTCGACCCGGTCCGCGTCAGCCCCGGCGTGCTCCTCCAGGTACTGGAGGCCCGCCCGGTCACCGTCCAGGAGGATCTCGTTCCAGTCCTGGTCCACCTCGTCGTACCACGCCGCCAGGCTCAGGTTCCCGGCCTGCCGGGCCTGCCGGGCGTTCTCCCCGGATGGACACGTGCACCACCGATATGGATTTCGATGCGCTCATCGTGAGGTCGGCATACGGGGCGGCCTGCCGGGTCTGCATCGTCGCCTGACGGGCCAGCCCCCGCTTCCGGTCCTTCGTCGCATGCGGCTCGGCCGCCAGCAGCGCCTCGGTGTATGCCGCCTGCTGCTCTCGGGCCTTATCGCTCGACCCGCGCGGCGCGCGGCCC
>CAWGHW010000032.1:0-99504 GCA_963822485.1 uncultured Actinomycetota bacterium | reverse complement strand
ACCGCGACCCTGAATATCGCGGTGACCCAGCCGCCGGGCTTCGTGCAGAAGACTGCCTGCTGGGAGATCATTGGCGTCCTCGCACTCGCCATTCTGGCCATCCTCACGGTGGCGTGGATGCGCGCGGCCCACCGCAGAAAGGTCGATGTTGCGCGGCCTGGTCCTGATACTGCGCCGCAACAGCGAGAAGATGGGCGCGGACCTCAAGGCACCGGGCAAATGGGCCGAGACGTTCCGTTTCATCATCAGGGACGAGGACCAGCCAAGCGCGCGGCTGGACTACCCGCAGCCTGGGCTCCCGGCATACACAGCCCGGCGGGCCGGAAATGGCGAGGTCAGGGTAGTCACGCCGTCGGGCGAGCGCTTCGAGGTCGTCATCGGGGGCCCGGGCGAGCACCTGGAGGGCAGCCAGCTCGAGCTGGCCTTCCGCGACGGACGCAAGCGCCGCGGGCCCCAGCCCCGGCCCGCGTCCCGCGGCCGGGGCAGCCCCGCCGGCCACTTCGCAGCCAGCACCCAAGCCCGCTGACCAGGGCGCTACCGCCACCAAGGCGCTGGCACCGGCGCCGACGTCGCCTCCGCCCGACGAATGGCTGTAGCCGCTACCGGATCACGCAACCAGTCAAACCGAATACAGGGGGGACATGCAGCTGTATCAGCCGGTCTTGTTCGTCGGCCTGGGCGGCACGGCTGCGACATCGGCGCCGAGCTCGAGCGGCAGGCTGCGCGAGGAGATCTGCGGTCCCGACGGCAACGACTTCCGCAAGCAAGCGCGGGCGGGAGGGCATGCTGGCCTATCAGCTGCCCTCGTGCATCCAGTTCGTGTACGCGGACATGAACCAGGCCGAGCTCGACCGGCTGCCGCGCCGGGTGGTGCCGGGTCCGAGAACATCCCGGCGGCGGCGCCGACCGCGCATTACGTGACCGGGCTGGTGCCGGACGTGGCCAGCTACCCCGAGCTGGCCTGCGCCTGCGGCTGGAGGAAAAGCAGGTGGTCGAGGGCTGGCTGCCACCCGACCGCAGGACGAGCCGAAGGTAAACCCGCTGTACCGGGGCGCGGGCCAGTTCCCGACCATCGGCCGGGCCGCGCTGTTCGGCACCTTCATGAGGGCGTCGACCCCGCGGTGCGGGACCTCCGCGAGGCGATCGGCAAGCTGGCGAACTCCGGGGAGGACCTGCATGCCCTGGGCGGCAAGCCGCCCCGGGGGTGGACGTCTTCGTCGCGTTCTCGGTGGCCGGCGGCACCGGTGCCGGGATCTTCTACGACTACCTGCACCTGATCGCGCACATGCTACGGCAGAGCGGCAACCTGCGGGTGAAGATCTACCCGCTGGTGCTGATGCCGTCGGCGTTCCCAGACGGCCTGGGCGGCGGGCGGCCCGCCGAGCTCAACGCGGGCCGGGCGCTGCTCGACCTGTTCCGCCTGGTGGACCAGCAGAACGGCGCCGACGCCGAGCGCGAGCTGCGCGGCCCGCACGACCAGCGGCCGATCGATCCCGAGGAGGTGGCCGTCAACTACCCGAGGAACCAGCGGATCGTCATGCGCCCGGGCACGCTGCAGACCGGCTTCCTGTTCTCCCAGCCCGCCGGCGCCACCCGCGAGGACATGCACCGGTCGATCGTCTCGCTGGTGATGTCCCTGGTCGGGACCGAGATGTCGGAGGAGGACGACCGGTCGCGGCGAGCATCACCAGTCGTTCGCGGACAGCTTCGTCAACGAGGCCACGCACCGGCAGGTCCGCGGCCGAGAACGGCATCGGCAACCGGGGCGTGTCCACGGCGCTGGTCGCCTCGCTGACCGTGCCGGTCGACGAGCTGGCCGGGATCGTCGGCTCGCGGCTGCTGCGCGACGGCCATCGACCAGATCACCGACGCCCGAATCGCCAGGTGGAGTCCACCCGCGCCGACATGGAGGATTTCCTGATCAAGGCGGGCGTGCACCCGGTTCTGCGGCGGCACGGCAGCGACTTCGCCGAGCCCGAGCCGGCGAACGGCGCCCGCGAGATCACCGCCGCGCTGAACGACCGCCGGGAGTCGATGCGGGCCGGCATCGACTCGCTGCGGGCCCAGCTCGGCCGGGATGTCCCGCAGCTGGTGCAGGGCTTCGACCCGGACGGCGCCGTCACGCGAACTGCTCGGCAAGATGGACATCTTCCGGGTGCAGCGGGTCGTCTTCGGCCATCCGGAGCTCGTCGACGAGGTCGAGCAGGGCGGGGTCGCGGGCATGCTGCACCGCCGGCGGGGCGCGCCCGCGGCGCCGCCCGGGCACGGCGTCGCGCCGCCGGTGACCCCGGAACTGAAGGACAAGTTCTTCCGGAAGGTGCAGTGGAACGACGAGGAGCCGGTCGCGGCCCGCAGCCAGCAGGACCACTGGTACCAGTGGCAGACGCACGTGGTGTGGGCCGAGTTCTGGGACCGGCACACGCGCGCAGTGGCGTCGTCCGCTCGAGCAGGTCCAGCGGGACCTGGCGGCGCTGACCAGGGCGCTGACCGAGTTCGCCCGCCAGGACGAGGAGGACTTCAACCGCCGGTCGGCCGAGCTGTACCGCAAGCGCGTCGGCGTGTCCTACCTGCTGCCCGCCGGGACGGGCCGGATGGAGCAGTTCTACCAGCAGGTGTTCCGGCGGCTGCTCGAGCACATGGCCAGGGAGGGCCGCATCAACGTCAACTCCACCGAGGCCGACCTGTCGAGCGCTGGTCGGCGCCGAGCCCTGGCCCGAGGCGTTCAAGATCAGCGTCGAGCAGACCCCCGATCACGCCGTCTCCTACCTGCGGGAGCAGGTCAAGACCGAGGTCAAGAAGTTCCTGCGGGAGCCGCCGCGGCGAGCAGCCGATGCTGCCCAGGCTGCAGGACCTGCTGGCCGAGGCCGCCGGGCACGGCGACGCCGGACCGGCATCACGCAGGACTACCTGGACGAGTTCAGCGGCAAGCTCGCCGGGCTGCTGCCCGCCAACTTCACCCCGCAGGGCAGCGGCCCGCTGAAGGTGCTGATCACCTACCCGGCCGACGCGCCGAGCGACGTCGTCGAGGAGTACCTGAAGTCCTCGATCAACCTGCCCGCCGGGCCGCGCATCACCGAGACTACCGGCACACGAGACCGAGTCGATCTCGGTGGTGCTGTTCCGCACCGCGATGGGCGTCACCGAGGTCGACGAGGTGCGCGACGTGCTGCGGTGCTGGGCGGGCGCGCTGGCCCGGCCCGAGCCGACCGACCTGCTGCGCTGGCGGCAGCGCACCGGCTACGACTTCGGCTACCTGGCCACCCGCGAGGAGCACCGGGTCGAGATCCTGCACCGGCTGCTGTGCGCGCTGTGGAACGGCCGGGCCACGGTCCGCGGGCCGGACGACGTCGCCCGAGCGGGTCAACGTCGAGCTCGGCGGCGGCGTGACCATGACGCTGCCGCTCACCCCGCTGGCCCAGGCGTCCTCCTGGGGCAGCCTGCTGCGCGCCTACGAGCTGTGGGCGCTGGACGACGACGACATCCACCGCCGGTTCTGCGGCCAGCTCATGCGCGAGCTGCCCGACGGGCCTCGACGGCCGGCCGAAGCTGCCAGGCGAGCTGTACATGGCGATTCGGGATCTCGCCGAGGGGCAGATCGAGCTCTTGGACGACATGATGAAGAAGCAGGCCGCCGGACAGCGCTCCCGGCCGCGCAGATGCGCGCGTTCTGGGCGGACACCCTGCCGGCCGCGCTCGACCTGGTGTTCACCGGGCTGGATTCGCCGGTGGCCCAGAATCTGCGCGAGCTGGAGCAGGTGGTCGACGCCGGGGCAGCCGGATGACCGTCGAGGTCCTGCGGCTGGACGGGCTGCCGGACAGCGAGGCGGAGCAGGCCGCCGACACCCTGCTGGCCGACTTTCGTGGTCACCCCAACCTCAGCAAGCTGCTAGTGCTGGACGACACCGCGGCCGCTCGCCCAGCATGCGCCCGTCTACGAGCGCCTGATCACGGCGAAGCGGGTCGAAGACCTGCTCTGCGTGGCGCTCGGACCGCGGGCCGCCGACGGCCGGGAGATCCGGCTACCGGGAAACCTGGGCGGGACACAGGGCTCTGGTGTGCTGTGGGTCAGCGATCCGCTCGGCATCGACTGGCGGGTGGCGACGTCCGCGATCGCCATCGGTCACCCCGGCGTGGCGAGCGGCCTGGACCGTCTGGTGGAGCTGCTGTCTGTTGACAAGGTGTTCGATCGCATGCATCAGGTCCTGACCACCAGCGTGCCGGGCCGGGTCGCGAGCCCGGGACTGCGGCTGGCCGGCGCGGATGACGAGGGAGCCGTCTTCGCAGGCGCGCTCGCCGTGGCGATCCGCCGGCTCAGCGAGCCGGGTTCCGGACACGACGGCCCGTTCCCCTCGCTGCTCCCGGCCGCGGCGGAGGGCGCGAGCCTCGATGCCGACGGGGAGCTGTCGCGCTGCCAGGCCGACGTGGCCGAATCGGCCCGTGCGGCCGCTGACGCGCTGGCCGGGGCAACGGGCATCGTCGGCCGGCTTCGCCGCGGTGACCGCGGGGCCCGCGACCATCTCGTCGAGGCCGGCACGGCTCTGGCCGACCTTCGCGGTCAGGTCGCCCAGCTGCTGAGGGACGCGAGCGCCACGGGCGAGCTGACCGACGATCAGCGCCGGCTGGTGCTGGCCGCGGGCGTGCGGCTCCCCGCGCCGACCGCGGTCGCGGAGGACGGCGGTGCCAGCGGAGCGCCCGCGCAGTCACCGGTTTACCGGGCGATAGCCGACGCCCTGCGGGATGGTGACACGCTCGCGCTGGTGACCAGGCGCCTGAAGCAGACCGAACGCGAGCTCAAGCGGCACGGCAGCGGGAGCTACTTGGAGGAAGTCGAGCAGCGGTGCCCGCCGTCACTGTTGACCGGCTCGCCGACCCGCCTCCGCGATCGTCGCGGCACGCCGCGGACGATGAGCGCGGCGAGCCGGGCCCCGATGAGGCGACGAAGGCCGCCAGCGAGCTGACCGAGCTGGTGATCGCCGTGGCCGACCGGGAGTGGTCCAGCGCCGCCGCGGTGCCGGGTGAGGTAGCCCGGATCAGGATCGCGCTGTCCGGCGTCAGCCAGGCCCTCGCCGAGTACGCCGAGGCGGCCCGCGATGCGGATGGGGCCCGCGGGACCCGCATGGCCCGGCTGGCGGAGATCCTCATGCCCATCCTGTGCGACCTGGCGCTTCGGGCCATCGCTGCCGAATCCGCATCGCCCAGCGTCGACGGGAGAGAAGCCCTGGAGCACGCGCGTGCCTCGGCGGCCGCCCTGCTCGAGGAGTGGGCCCGGCACACGCACGACAACGGCGTGCTCGTTCCCCCGGCTTTCGCGACCTCGGTCATCCATGAGCTCCACTACGCGGGCGAGGACGACGTGGCCGACATCAAGGAGGCCATCCGGTACGAGCCGCGCCAGGAGATGTGGCAGCTGTGCGCGCCAGACGACCTCAGCGCGCTCGACGTGGCCGTTATCCCCCGTGTGGTGGAATTCGCTCCCCGGCTGAACCGGGACGTGCTGATCAGTGCGCTGCCGCCGGACACAGTGTGGACCTCGTCAGGCTCGTACGCGGGCCTGATCCGCCTGGTCCCGCTGCGGGCGGGCATCGTGTCCTCCAGCTGGGGCGGGGACGCCCGCCCGGCCGATCCATCGCCTCGGACGGAGCCGTCATGACGGTCGGCGAGCCGGCGTGCTCCGGTTCCGCCGCGTCACCGGCGAGCAGGTCGAGGCCGAGGTGCGCGTGGACGACGAAGAGCTGGCGGCGGCGCACTACCTGACAGCCCGGCGGGCCTGGCTGGACGACGGCACCGAGCTTCGGCAGCACCGGGCCGCCAGGACCTCGCAGCGGAGCACCGGCTATGACCGCCTGGACAACGAGATCCTCGCCGGGCGCCGGCTGTACGACGTGAGCGAGTCGAGCGGCCATCCGACGGAGGTGGTCGGCCTGTACGGCGACGAGGCCACGTCCGCTGATTCCTTCGCGCTGCTCGAGCCGTACCGGGGCGATCCGCTGCGCGAGGCGGTCAAGCACCTGCTGGATGACGATGCGGCGGCCTTCCAGGCTGGCCTGCTGACGGGCTTGTGCTGGCTCGCCGCCGCCGGGATCGCGCACCGGGCGCTTAGCCCGGATACCGTGCGGTGGGACAGCCGCCGGCCGGTGCAGATCACCGACTTCAGCCTGAGTACGGTCTTCGGGGCGCCACGGGAGGCGGTTGCGGGCTCGCCGAGCTGGGTCGCACGGGAGCAACGGCCGGGCAGCGCTCGTGGCCTGGTCACCGATCGTGACGACATCTGGGCCGCTGGCCGACTGATCTTCTTCGCGTTCAATCAGGGCGAGGAGCTTGCCCGCCGCGACCAGCTGGCCGACAGCGGCCTGGCCGGGCCGCTCGAGAGGGTGTTCGGCCCCCCGGAAGACCGTCCGACGGCCGCGGAGCTGCTGGGCCGGATAAGGCGTCCGGTCCCGGTCGCGGACGGGGCCGCCGAGAGCACCTGGCTGAGCGAGGCCCGCCAGCAGTTCTGGGAGGTGCGCCGGCGCAAGCACCCCGGCGCGGCTATCCCGCCGGAGGCAGGCCAGGGCACTGGCCAGCGCGGCGATCCCGATGCCACGCTGCACCCGGCCGCTGCTGACGGCGGGACTCCGCCGGGCCCCGGCGCCGTGCCGCCGAACGGAACGGCGCAGGCCGGCGCCCAGTGGCAGGAGGCGGCGCGGCACCGGCCTCCCCGCTGGTGGCGCGGTGCCCGGTGAGCACCATCGATCAGATCGTCTACCGGGCGCCGGGCGGCACCGACGGGATGATCCTCCAGGCGGGCGCATCGATGCGCGACCGTGCCCAGAGCGAGCGCTGGCTGCGACGGCTGGAGCCGTGGCTGCGGGCGGGCAGCCCGCTGGGCCGCGGCTACCTGGACTTCGGCTCGAGTGCGGCGCTCATCCGCTGGCGATCCGACCGGAGGTCCCCGCTCGGCTGGCAGTTCGCGCTCGTGCTCATCGGCCAGCCCGCCGTGCTTACCAGCAGCTACGCGCTAGAGATTCCGGAGCTTTCCGCGACCCTCCCGACCGCGTACGGCGGGCAGGTGCCGCCGGCCGTCCGGACGGAACTAGGGCCCGGTCACGGCGCCATCGAGACGCGGGCCCGTTCTAAGGAGGCGATCGAGCTGCTGGTCCCGCTGCTCGCCCGCGTCCTGGCGGGCGAGCGGAGCGTGACAATGCCGTGGACGGAGCCGTCGCTGCCCGAGGCGGTGATGTGGGCCCTGGTGACCATCTTGTCGATGCTTGGGGACACCCGGCCGGTGTCCTTCCTCACCTACGCGTCCGGCCGCGCCGCCAATACGCCCGGGCTTTTCGTCTCCTTCCGGCCCGGGGCTACCCGCCTGCCCCCGACCCGGGATTCGAGTCCGTGGCGATCGCCCTGGCGACCAGGTTCGCCGACGGCCCCGCCGAGCTGCGCCGGACGCTCTCGCAGCACGGCATGCTCCAGCCCACGGATCACGGGGGCCGCATCGCCCGGCTCCTTGACCTATGGCCCAGTGCGCAGACCGTGAACGCCCACTCTGGGGGGACTCAGACCGTGAATGCCAGCTTCGACAGGCCATCAGCCGCGATGACCATGCCGCCGTCGCCGCCGGGGGCAGGCACCCGGGCCCGGTCGTGACCTGCCCCATCTGTCTGCACGAGATCCACGATTGGGACACCCAGCCGTACTGGCGCTGGGACGCGCCCCTGCAAGACTACGTAGAGCTGGCCATTCCGCCAGGCTTCAATGCCAGGCAGCGAGGTCATCTGGTGCGCGGAGCGTACGTGCGCTGCCCGGCTCCCCAGGCTGACATGCACACTGAGCACTACCTGCCCGTGAATTACGGACGCTTCGGGCCGCCCGTGCTCCTGGGTTTCATCGGCCTGACCAGGTCCGGTAAATCGCACCTGCTCGCGTCCATGGTTGGCGCTATCCAGAGTGACGAGCTGCAGAAGTACGGGATAACCAGCCGCCCCATCGACAATGCCCTGCACCAGCGGTTCCTGGAGGGCTGGGTGGACCCGCTCTTCAAGCAGGACAAGGTGCTGCCCGGCACGCAGGAAGGAATCGTGACTTTCGCCGATGCCTTCATCATGCGTTGTCAAGACGGCCCCGAGCGGGCGGTCGCGCTGTTCGACGTGGCCGGCGGCGACCTGGCCAGGGTCGATGAGACGAAGTATTTCCTGGAGATCGCCAATGGCCTGTTCTTCGTGATCGATCCCGAACACCTGCGGGTGAGCCGACTCGGTGATGAGACATTCAGGAACGTCCTTAATGTGGTGGAAGACAACCAGCGGCCAGGCCAGGTGAGCGCGGCGATCGTGCTCAACAAGGCCGACAAGGTGCGGTTCGAGGATCCAGTGACCCGCTGGCTGCGGTCCGACAGTGGGGTGCTCGACCCGGAGGAAATGCTCCTTGAGAGCGCCGACGTCTACGCCTACCTCAACCACAGCCATGCCCTGGCGCTGGCCAGCCCGTACCGGGCGTGCGATAGGGCCACCCTGCACGTCGCGTCGCCGACCGGCGGCGCCGGGGACGGCGAGGGTGAGAACGGCGTCTACCCGCGCGGCGTCACTCCGCGCCGGGTCCTCCGCCCGCTGGTCGCCATGCTGGCCATGACCGGCGTGATGACCGGCAGGCGGCCGAGAGGGTGGGAGTGTAGATGGCCGGCGAGCGTGAGGTCCATCAGATCGAGTACCGCTGGCAGCCGGTCAGGGACATGTCCCCGATCGCGAGTTCCATGCCGGCCGAACTGACCCAGGGGCTGGATTCCCTGATACGGCCGTGGGTACGTCACCCCAACACCGACGCTCCGTCGCAGAGCGTGTGCTACCAGATCCTTCCGGCCGGGCGGGCCGCCCTGGCCTGGCGGTTCCGCATCCCGCAGGCCGCGGAGCGCGACGACGGCGCCCAGGGGCGGCCGCTCGTCTCCCGCGTTCTAGTCGGGCAGGCTAGCCTGCTCACCCCGGACGTGGCCATCGCGTTGTGCCGGACCGGGCTGCCCGACGAGGCCGGCCTGCCGCCTGGCCAGGTCCCCGCGGACGCGGAGCTACCTCCGGTCAGTGCTGACCTGCTCGCCGACCTGGTCCGCGCGCGGGCCTCAGCGCTTGACAAGGAAGCGGCGCACGAGAGGGGCCTGCCTCAGACGGTCATTGCCGCGCTGTCGCGCCCGGACATGCCGCTGGCCATACAGCTCCGGGATCCTTACATCTTTGCTCCCCCGAACAAGGGCCAGCAAGGACTTCTGCTGTGGGGGCTGTGGCGGATTGCCTGGCCCCTGCTCGACCAGACCGCTGCCATGCGCGGCTGGTCATTCTCGACGTTCGAGCTGCCCATGGGCGACATGGACGCCTCGACGCTGCCCGACATCGTCTTCCGCCTCGCGCAAGCGGCCTCGCAGGTGCCACCGGCCACCCCGCGCCGGGAGATCCGGGTTCGGCCCGGCGATCACAGCACGCCGACCGGGAGCCGCCACGCCGTGCAGCTAGCCGAGTGGCTGATCTCGGAATACCGGAAATCGAACGGCGACGAACTGGCCCAGCTGATCTCCGACTCCGGCCAGGGACAGTCGCTGGACAGGCGGCTCAGGTCCGTCTACGACGTGCTCCGCAGCCGGTGGGCACCGGCGGCGCTGGAGCCCGGCGACCAGGCGGCCGCTGAGGATCCGCCGCCCGCCGAGAACCTCAGGCCGACCCAGGGGCCGCCGCCGGCGCAGGAGCTTACGGCTCGCGAGGATCTCGCGGCCTCCGCAGATAACCTGCTCGCCGGCCAGGAGGTGGCCGCCCAGGATGAGCCGGTCAATGGACCGCTACCAGTGACGGCCGCCGAGGCGACCCCTAGCGAGCCGACCGCAGCCCAGCATGGCGACGCCGCCCCGCCCGGCGCAGACTCGCGATCCTCAGACGCCGCGGACCTAGCCGACCCTAGCCTGCGGGATAGCCCGCAGCGCGAGGAGGCGCACGGGGCGCCGGTTCCCGCAGGGCAGCCGGGCGACCCGCAAGATCCCCTGAGCTCGGTTGGTGCTCAGCCGAGCCCTTCGCCCTCGGCCGAGCCCGGGCCGGATCGGGCCGGCTCGGCCATGGGCCTCAAGAGGGATCCTCAGAATGCTCCGGAGCTCACCCTCGAGGACTACCAGAAGGCGCGGCATCCGGACGAGCAGCCGACGCGGTCCGCGGACGGCCGTCCCCACTCCCTGCGCAGCCTCCTGGAAGGACTGGACTCGACAGCCGACTCGCGGGAGTTCCATTCCGTACTGCAGGAACTGCTCGAGGCCACGGCCGACGTCGGCGAACGCCGGGAGCTGTGCCGGGAAATGCCCCGGCATCACTGGTACATTTCCGCCTTCGAGCGGCACGGCTACCAGGAATGCGTCAATGACCTCGCCGGGATCTTCCGGGTCCTCGTGATTCCGGATCTGGGCAGAGGCAGGATCGGCGAGCATCTCGCCAGTTGGGTTCGTGACGGGCCGCCCCAGGTGACGGCCGCTCTCCTGGCCGCCGCGAAGGCGGCGGACCAGGCACAGGGCCCCGGACTCAGGACATTCCGCCTGATGACCGGGTTCCTAGGCGAGGCGGGCCTGGAGAAGCTGCTGGAGGTCAGCCACATTTCGTTCGAGTGGCCAGACGACTCGCAAGACCATGCCGCAAAGCCCGGGCAGCACCGGGCCGAAGCTGAGCAGTACCGGGCCGAGTCCGGCCGTTTCCCCCGGCTCCGCCGTGGCCGGCGGTCAGAGCGCGACTAGCTAGATCTCGGCAGGCGGCGGGGTCGTAGTAGTGGGCGTACTGCCAGGTGCCCGCCGCGATCAGCGCCTCGTCGGTCAGCGCGCCGAACCGGGCCGGGGCCAGCGCCGAGATGTCCAGCCGCCCGGGCACGTCGCAGATCCAGGCGGCCAGCGCCTCGCCCAGGGCCAGCGACGACGAGAACCCGGACCCGTTGCAGCCGCTGGCCACCCACAGGCCCGGCGCGTCCGGCACCGGGCCGGCCACGAACCGGCCGTCCGGCGTCATGGTGAACAGCCCGCCCCGGTGCTCGGCCGCCGGCAGCTCGCCGGCCAGCGGCACCTCGACGGCCAGCTGGCCGGCCATCTTGGTCAGCACGTCCAGGTCCAGCTCCAGGTCGGCGGTCCGGAACGAGGCCGGCCGCGCCCGCGGGTCGACCGGCACCGGGTCGGCCTCGAACCCGCCCAGCATCAGGCCGCCCCGCGCGGGCCGCAGGTACACGGCGGCGTCCACGACCCGGACGATCGGCTGCGCGGCGTCCAGGCCCGGCGCGGGCTCGGTGATCAGCAGCTGGTGCCGGACCGGCGCGACGGCCACGTCGGCGCCGGTCAGCTCCGCCACCTGCCGGGTCCAGGCCCCGGCCGCGTCCACCACCACGGCGGCCGGGATCGACCGGCGCGGCGTCCGCACCTCCGCCGCCTGACCGCCAGCCCAGCCGCCAGCCCGGCCGCCAGCCCGGCCGTCAGCCCGGCCGCCACCGAGCCCGCCAGCCTGTCTGCCGGCCAGCCCGATCTCCACCGCCGGCTCGCCCTCGGCCAGCTCCACGCCGAGCTGCCGGCAGGCCGCCGCCATCGCCGTGACCAGGCTCATCGGCTCCTCGATGTAGCAGTCCTCCGGGCACCACAGGGCCAGCTCCGTGCCGTCGCCCTGGTAGTAGGACACCGCCCGGGCCAGCGCGCCGGGCCCGGCCTCGGTCACGTCGACGCCCCAGCCGGCCGACTGCCGCGCCTCGCTGGCCAGGAAGGCCCGGTGCGCGTCGGTCCTGGCGACCAGGTAGCTGCCCGGCCGGGCCACCTCCAGCGGCACGCCCGCCCAGTCCCCGAAGCTCATCGCCCGGTCGATGCTGCGCCGGGCGATGATCGTGCGCAGCTCGTCGGCCTGCACCGACTTGAACAGCCCGGCCGCCCGCCCGGAGGCCTGCGACCCGGCCGTGTCACGCTCCAGGACCACCACGGTCCGGCCGAGCAGCGCGCAGTGCAGCGCGGTGCTGAGGCCGAGCGCGCCCGCCCCGATGATCACGATGTCGCTCGTCATGCCCCCAGTGTGCACAGGCCGCCAGCTCCGGGGCCAGCGCCAGCTCCGGGGCCAGCGGCAGCGCCAGCGCCGGGGCCAGCGCCGGGGCCAGGCCCGGCGGCTAGCTCCGGAGCAGGTGCCGGTCGGCGTCCTCGCCCAGCAGGTCGCGGGACAGCCGGGTGAGCATCTGGCCCAGGTCAGCGTGCTCCTCCGGCGACCAGCCGGACAGCATCTGCTCCAGGCCCTGCCGCCGGGCCTCGAACACCTGGTCGGCGGCCACGTGCCCGGTCGTGGTCAGCTCCAGCGTGCCGTCCACCCGGTTCACGAAGCCCGCTTCGACCAGCTTGTCCACGTACGGCCGGCCGGTGGCCACGGTGACCCCGGCCTCCTTGGCCAGCTCGACGCCCGCCGCCCGGCCGTGCTTGGCCAGCCGGGCCAGCACCCAGCAGCTGCCGCCGGGCAGCTCGAGCCCGCACAGGTCAGCCAGCCGGTCGTAGCCACGCTTGCGCAGGTCGGTGTCGGCCAGCCGGAGCAGCGCCCGCTCGAGCTCCTCCACGGAGGTCCGCTGGGTCGAGCCCGCGCCGATACCCTCGCCCAGGTCGGGGGCGCTGGCCGTGCGGCGCAGCGGCACCTCTCGCAGGAACCAGGACAGCACGAACGCGACCAGCGCCACCGGCACCGCGTACAGGAACACGCGGTCCAGGGACGAGGCGTAGGCGTGCCGGACCGAGTTGTGCAGCGCCGGCGGCAGCCGCCTGAGCAGGGTCGGGTTGGCCTCCACGGCCGAGGCTCTGAAACCGGGTGGCAGGTGGGCCCCGGACAGGGCCGCGGCCAGCTCGGTGGTCAGGCGGGCCGAGAAGATCGAGCCGAAAACGGCCACGCCGAACGAGCCGCCGATGGACCGGAAGAACGTCGCGCCCGAGGTGGCCACGCCGAGGTCGGCGTAGTCCGTGGCGTTCTGCACCGCTATCACCAGCACCTGGAGTATCAGGCCCAGGCTCAGCCCGAACAGGAAGAAGTAAAGGTTCGTGACCAGCGATGAAGTGGTCACCGACAGCATGGACAGCAGGTACAGCGATACCGCCAGCAGCCCGGTGCCGACGATCGGGAACACCTTGTACCGGCCCATCCGGGAGATCAGCTGCCCGCTGCCCACCGACGTGATCAGCAGGCCGATCACCTGGGGCAGCAGGTACACCCCGGAGATGGTCGGCGAGACCCCGCGGACCACCTGGAGGAACAGGGGCAGGAACGCCACCGATCCGAACAGGGCGAAGCCCGCGACGAACCCGATCGCCGAGGCCACCGTGAACACCCGATTCCCGAACAGGCGCAGTGGCAGCACCGGCTCGGCGGCCCGCCGGGCGGAGAGCCACCACCCCACTCCGAGCGCCACCGAGGCCAGGCCCAGGCCGATGATGACCGGTGATCCCCAGGCGTACTGCGAGCCGCCCCAGGACGTGAGCAGCACCAGGCAGGTCGCGGTGGCCGCGAGCAGCAGCGCGCCCAGGTAGTCGATGCGGTGCTTCTCGCGGTTGGCGGTCCGCGGCAGCACGATCGCGATGACCACCAGGGCGACCAGGCCGACGGGCAGGTTGATGTAGAACACCCAGCGCCAGCTGAGGTTGTCGACGAAGAACCCGCCCAGCAGCGGGCCGGCCACGCTGGACACCCCGAACACGGCGCCGAAGGCGCCCTGGTACTTGCCGCGCTCGCGGGCCGGGACGATATCGGCGATGATCGCCTGGGTCAGCACGATGAGCCCGCCGCCGCCGAGGCCCTGCAGGGCCCGGAACGCGATCAGCTCGAAGATGCTGTGCGACTGGCCGCACAGCGCCGAGCCGACCAGGAAGATCACGATCGAGGCCTGGAACAGCGTCTTGCGGCCGTACTGGTCGCCCAGCTTGCCCCACAGCGGGGTCGACGCCGTGGTGGCCAGCAGGTAGGCGGTCACCACCCAGGACAGGTGGCTCAGCCCGCCCAGGTCACCGACGATCGTCGGCAGGGCCGTCGAGACGATGGTCTGGTCCAGCGCGGCCAGCAAGATGGCCAGCATCAGCGCGATGTAGATGATCAGCAGCCCGCCGCGGGGCCGCACGGCCGCCTCCGCGGTTTGGTCAGCGGTGCGACTGTCCGTCATCCCGCAATTGTGGCCCGCGCGACCGCCCGCGGCCAGGAAAGCCCGCGCCCTTTCGGGCCGCGGGCCGGGTCCCCTTCCCGCCCCCCTCGGGGAAGGGAACCCGGCCCGCCTCACCCTGCGGCGCCGCGCGGGAAACTCCGCGCGGATCACCGCGATTCCTGCCTTCCGGCCGCAGTCCGCGGGCCGGAAGCGCCAGCCAGGGCCTGAGGCTGGTTAAGGCCCTGACTGGCGCGCTCTGGGTCACCGGGCCCGGCCAGGCCCTCCGGACCGGCTGGACCCGGGCAGCAGGTCAGTAGCCGTAGCCGCCACCGCCGCTGCTGGGCGAGGAGCTCGACTTAGCGCTGGCCGCCAGCTTGGCGCCGGACGGAGTCATCGCCCACCACAGCCCGCCCGAGGTGTTGATGTCGTTGCCGTTGACCTGGCCCGACGAGGTGTCCTGCTTGAAGGTGTACAGCGGGTGGCCGTCGTAGGTGGCCTGAAGCTGGCCGCCGGACCGCTTGATCGTGCCGAACGTGCCGCTCAGGCTGGCGCCGGAGGCCATGCTCGGCTTGCCCAGCACCGGCGGCCAGAAGGTCGCGCAGGTGCCGCTGCACTTCGACGAGGTCGGAGTGTCAATCGCGAACCAGTACAGCGTGCGGCCCTGCGAGTTGACCAGGACCGTCCCCTTGCTCGTGCTCGCGGTCTTGATGCCGCTCGCGGATGCGGCGGTGGTTCCGGCCGTGCTGCCAGAACTCGATCCGCCGCCCGATCCCCCCGACCCGCTGCTGGAGCTGGTGGGGCTGCTGGTGCTGCCGCAGGCAGCCAGCAGGCCCACGGCGGCGGCCACGACTGGCGCCGCCCACCATCGGTTTATCATCTCGATCTCTCCGTTTCCGGTCAGGTGTGCTTAGCTCCCCACCCCTTCCATCACGTATCTCGGGCCGACATCGTTCACGGGTTGCTCAGTCCGATATCCGCTGGCAGAGCCAGGCCAGCGCGAGCGGGTAGCGGTACTCGATCGCCGCGTGGGTGCCCTCGAACAGCTCGAAGCGGACCACCTCGTCCGGCACGCCGACGTCCGCGAGCGCCGCGCGGAACGCCTCCGCGCCAAGATCAAGGTTGAAGTCGTCGGCCTTGCCCGCGTCGATCCAGATCGCCCGGAGCGAGCGCAGCGCCGTGGCGTAGCGGGGCACCATCCGGACCGGGTCCCAGGCCAGCCACCGCTCCCAGACCTCCGGGCGCAGCACCGCTGTCCTGGGGTCGAACGGCAACTCAACCGCCCCGTCCTCGCGGGCCGAGAAGCAGGCCGCGACGCCCAGGATGCCCAGCAGCGCCTGGTCGGCCGGCTTGGTGAAGGCGACACGTGACCTGAAGTCGTCCCACCAGCGCCAGATGTCCCCGTCGTAGTCCCGCAGCGCCCGGACCGCCGCGCCGAAGTCGCGCACGTAGCACTGCTCGTACAGGGTGTCGCCCGCGTGCGTGGCCAGGGCCCCGAACAGGTCCGGCCGCAGCATCGGCGTGATCATGGCCCCGAACCCGCCGCTGGACTTCCCGGCGATGGCCCGGTGCGCCGCGTCGGGCCGCGTCCGGTACCGCGCGTCCACCCACGGCACCACCTCGTCGCACAGATAAGAGTGGTACCGGCCGGTGCCCGGCGAGTCGACGAACTGGCTGCCGCCGTAGGCCGTCCAGGCGTCCACGTAGATGACGATGGCGGGCGGAGCGTCGCCGCGGGCGAACACCGCGTCGGCCGTCTCGATGAACGGCTGCCGGAACGGCGTCCGGTTCCGCCACATCGCCACGTGCCCGGTGTAGCCCTGGATCACGTAGACCGACGGGTACCGGCGGTCCGGCTCGGCGTCATAGCCCGGCGGCACGTAGACCCACAGCGGCCGGTCGCTCGGATCGCCGAGCGGGTTGCCGCGCAGCAGCTCGCTGGCGATGACTTGCTCGTCCAGACGGCCGGCGAGATCAGCGGACCAGGGCAGCATGAAGCCTCCGAAGGTTGGCGTGACCTGAGCTATTCATCACACCATCCGCAACAAGAAGCCGCCACCACCGCACCTGTCTCTGCCGCCTGGCCGTGCCGCAGCGGAGACTGCGTTATGCGCGATCGATCCGCGCAGCTTACGGTCTGTCTATGAGCCCGGAGTCACAGTCCACCGCTGGCCTGGCCGCAGCGGCCCTCTCCGCCGAGACCAGGACCCCGGCCGAGTCCGGCCGGTCCCCGCTGGAGCAGCATTTCGCGGCCGCCGTGCGGGCCATGCCGCCCGCCGGGGACGGCGCTCCGCTCGCCGACGCCGACCCGGCCGATGCCGCCGCCCTGGCCCGGCTGGCCGACGGGGACCGCCCCGGCTCGCTGACCGTCGTCGGGGCCGACCCGGCCGGCGGCCGGCTGACCGCCGCGCGCTGCCTGGAGCTGTTCGACGCCCAGCTGGCCAGCCGGCACCTGGACCTGGCCGCCGGCGAGCTGCGCACGAGCGGGGCCGGCTTCTACAC
Organism: uncultured Actinomycetota bacterium; assembly: GCA_963822485.1. Taxonomy (GTDB): domain Bacteria; phylum Actinomycetota; class Actinomycetes; order Streptosporangiales; family Streptosporangiaceae; genus DASUBV01. Next base: position 82,887 of record CAWGHW010000032.1, on the reverse strand, counting down.
CATCGGCTCGTCCGGCCACGAGGGCAACGCCGGCGTGGCCGCCGCCCTGCGGCTCACCGACCCGGCCCTGCTGCACTACCGCTCGGGCGCGTTCTACATGGTCCGGGCGGCCCAGGCCGACCCGCCGCGGGACGGGGTCACCGACGTGCTGCTGGGCATGGTGGCCGCGTCGGCCGAGCCCATGGCGGGAGGCCGGCACAAGGTCTTCGGGCACCGCGACCTGAACATCATCCCGCAGACCTCGACCATCGCCTCGCACCTGCCCCGCGCCGTCGGCCTGGCCTTCGCGCTCGGCCGGGCGGCCAAGCTGGCCCCCCGCGACCCGTTCCCTGGCGCCGCCACTAGTTCCCCCTCAACTAGTTCCTCGCCAACTAGTTCTCCATCGATTAGTTCCCTGGGAACTAGTTACCAGGCAACAGGTCAACTAGGAACTAGTTCCCCGGCAACCGGTTCCCCGGGAACTAGTTACCAGGCAACCCGTCCACTGGGAACTAGTTCCGCCGGCACTAGTGACAGCCGGACTAGCTACCCCGACGACGCGGTCGTGGTGTGCAGCTTCGGCGACGCCTCGATGAACCACTCCACCGCGGCCGGCGCCTTCAACACCGCCGCCTACTGCGCCTACCAGGGCCTGCCCATGCCGCTGCTGTTCGTCTGCGAGGACAACGGGCTGGGCATCAGCGTGCGGACCCCGCCGGGCTGGGTCACGGCGGCCCGCTCGGGCCACGGCGTCCTCCCCTACTTCCACGCCGACGGCTGCGACGTGGCCGCGGTGCACGACACGGCGCTGGCCGCGGCCTCCTGGGTGCGCGAGCGCCGCCAGCCGGCGTTCCTGCACCTGCCCATGGTCCGGTACGGCGGGCACGCCGGCTCGGACGTGGAGTCGTCCTACCGCAGCGCCGCGGACATCGCCGCGGACGCGGACCGGGATCCGCTGCTGCGCACGGCCCGGCTGCTGATCCAGGCCGGGGTGCTGACCCCCGAGCAGGTGCTGGACCGCTACGAGGAGTCCCGGCGCCGGGTGCTGGCCCGGGCGGCCGAGATCGCCGGGGCGCCCCGGCTGACCTCCGCGGCCGAGGTCATGGCCCCGCTCGCGCCGCGGCGGCCGCACGCGGTGGCGGCCAGCCTGGCCGTGGCCAGCCGGACGGCGGGCGACTGGGCCCGGCACCGGGCGTTCGAGGGGCGGCTGCCCGAGGACCAGGGGCCGCTGACGCTGGCCCAGGCCATCAACCGGGCGCTGGCCGACGAGCTGGCCGCCCGGCCCGGCATGATCGTCTTCGGCGAGGACGTGGCCCGCAAGGGCGGCGTGTACGGGGTGACCAGGGGGCTGCTGCGCGCGTTCGGCGCGGGCCGGGTGTTCGACTCGGTGCTGGACGAGCAGTCCATCCTGGGCCTGGCGCTGGGCGCCGGGCTGGCCGGGCTGCTGCCGGTGCCGGAGATCCAGTACCTGGCCTACCTGCACAACGCGGCCGACCAGATCCGGGGCGAGGCGGCCACCCTGTCCTTCTTCTCCCAGGGGCAGTACCGCAACCCGATGGTGGTGCGCGTCGCGGGCCTGGCCTACCAGAAGGGCTTCGGCGGCCACTTCCACAACGACAACTCGCTGGCCGCGCTGCGCGACATTCCCGGCCTGGTCATCGCCTGCCCGGCCCGGCCGGACGACGCGCCCGCGATGCTGCGCACCTGCCTGGCCGCGGCCGAGGCGGACGGCGCGGTGAGCGTGTTCCTGGAGCCGATCGCGCTGTACCACGAGCGGGACCTGCACGAGGCCGGCGACGACGGCTGGCTGGCCCGCTACGACCCGCCCGCCGCCTGGGCCGCCGGGCACGTGCCCATCGGCCGGGCCCGGCTGTACGGCGACGGCACCGACCTGACGATCGCGACGTTCGGCAACGGCCTGCGGATGTGCCTGCGGGCGGCCCGGCGGCTGCACGCGGACGGCATCCGGTGCCGGGTGCTCGACCTGCGCTGGCTGGCGCCGCTGCCGGTCGAGGACCTGCTGCGCGAGGCCTCGGTGACCGGGCGGGTGCTGGTCGCCGACGAGACCCGGCGCACCGGCGGGGTGTCCGAGGGCGTGATCAGCGCGCTGACGGACGCCGGGTTCATCGGCCGGGTCGGCCGCGTGGCCAGCGAGGACAGCTTCATCCCGCTCGGCGACGCGGCCAACGCCGTGCTGCTGTCCGAGGCGGCCATCGAGTCGGCGGCCTGGGACGTGATGCGCTAGCGCGCGGTCAGCGATCATTCAGCCGGTGATCAGGCCGTGATCTGCTTGAGGTCGGTCTTCAGCGCGGCCAGGTCGAAGCCGGCCGGGTTGAGGCCGTTGGCCTCGATGAAGTCCTGGCTGATCACGGCGAACGACTCGTCGGCGTAGGCGTTGTAGAAGTCCCAGCTCATGGACTTGAGCTCGCCCCAGGTCACGATCCAGAGGTTGTTCGCGTCGTAGGCCACGGCCGGGATGCAGTGGCCGTTGTTCGGGTTGGGCGCGGCGTTGCCGACCGGGCCGCCCGGCGGCACCACCCACGGCACGGTGAGCATGTCGCCCTGGGTGGCGAAGTCCGGCAGCGCGACGCCGATGTAGATGCTCCCGAACAGCCAGACCGCGTTCTGGGCCTGGACCTGGTTCTTCAGGTCGATGCTGGCGAAGGCCAGCACCTTGTGCGCGCTGACCCCGGCCTTGCGCCAGTAGCGCAGGACCTGGAGCATGTTGCAGCCCGCGTCGGGCGGCGGCGGGGTGCCCACGAAGTGCTCGTAGAACGAGAGCACGCTCTGGTCCGGGACGGTGACCTCGGTGGAGGCGTTCGCCGTCCAGTTCTGGATCATGTGCCCGGCGGCGGCGCAGGTGCAGTCGCCGTACTGGTCGTTGTAGTACATCGGCCAGGCCGGGACCTTGTCGCCGTACTCGACCGCCGTGGGCGGCGAGGGCAGCGCCGGCTTCAGGTAGGTGGCGAAGCGCAGGGTCCGGTCGTCGACGACCGGACGATTCTTGCCGAGTTGATAGGCCATTGCCCATCCTCCCTTTGTTATAGGACGGTTTGTCCGTCTCGGGAAAGGGCGACGGGCAGCGGAAAATAGCGACTGGCCGTTAATAGGCTGGATGCGCCGATCCCGAGCGCAAACAGCCGATGCTTAGCCCCGCAGCAGTCCCCCGGCCGTGACCCTGTTCCCAGCTCAGCGACACTCCGCCCGTGATGTGGCCGCGCTCAGATCACGTGTCGCCTAACCGTACTGCCTGAACCCCATTGTGACCGTGGCTATTCACCCCGATGTTATCGGCCTATCTTCGACCCGCGATCAGCGAATGTCAACGAATCTCCGCGAAAAAGTCATCGGCAGGCCAAATCAAGGCCGGACCGGAACGCTCGCATGATCGCGTGAATTAGCCGGGCTATTCACCGGCCGCCGGCCCGGGAGATAGGCGATCGATTGCATGGCGCCCCGGCGCGGCTAAGGCGATCAGCTACGCTTCATCCGCATTCGTGCCGCCGGCCATGGCGGCGTCATCGGCAGTTCACGCCCTCCCGGCATAGTGTCTGCATGTCTAGCGACCAGGATGAGGTCACCCCGCACTCCGCAGCCGACGCGGCGACCGCCGCAGTGACCGCTGCGGCGCCCGCCGCCACTACCCCCGCCGCCGCGGCCCCCGCCGGCGAGGCGCCCGCGGCCGTCGCGGTGCTCGGCGCCGAGGACGGCACGCTGTCCCGCCGCCAGGTGCTGGTCGGGGCCGGCGGGGCCGGCCTGCTGGCCGCCGCCCCGGCGCCCGCCGCCGCGGCCCTCGCTCGCCCGCAGCACCAGCCCGCCGCCTCCGACGGCACCCCCGAGCAGGTCCACCTGACCTGGGGCCGCGATCCGGCCACCAGCATGACCGTGTCCTGGGCCTCCCCGGAGCCGGCCGTCAGGCCGCGACTGCACCTGGCCGGCCCCGGCGAGCACCCCCGGATGGTGCCGGTCGTGCTGCGCAGTTACACCGACGGCATCAGCGGCGAGCCGGTCTGGACCTACCACGCCCAGGTCACCGGGCTGACGCCGGGCACCGAGTACTCCTACTCGGTCACCGCGGACAACGACGGCGCCGCCGAGCCGTTCAGCGCCACGTTCCGCACCGCGCCGCGCGGCCGGCAGCGGTTCCGGTTCACCAGCTTCGGCGACCTGGCCACGCCCAACACCGAGTGGGTGCTGTCCTACGGCCAGGCCGCCTTCGCGGTCGGCGCCGTCGAGTCCTTCCAGCCGCTGTTCCACCTGCTGAACGGCGACCTGTGCTACGCCGACCTCAACCCCACGGTGCAGCCGCAGGTCTGGCGTGACTTCGGCAACAACAACCAGGCCTCGGCGGCCCGCCGGGCCTGGATGCCGTGCCCGGGCAACCACGAGATCGAGTTCGACAACGGGCCGCAGGGGCTGACCTCCTACCTGACCCGGTACACGCTGCCGGACAACGGGGTGCCGGGCTTCCGCGGCCGCTGGTACGCCTTCCGGGTGGGCTCGGCCCTGTTCGTCTCGCTCGACGCCGACGACGTGGTCTACCAGGACGCGGGCGCGTTCGTGGCCGGGCCGCAGCCCCTGACCCCGGCGGCCGGCACCGGTAACCCGGCCATCCCGGCGGGCACCTCGTTCTACATCCGGGGTTACTCGGGCGGAGCGCAGACCGCCTGGCTGGAGCGGACGCTCGCGGCCGCGCGGGCCGATCGCTCCATCGACTGGATCATCGCGGCGATGCACCAGGACGCGACGTCCTCCTCGGCCACCGGGAACGGCTCGGACCTGGGCATCCGCGAGGCCTGGCTGCCGCTGTTCGACCGGTACCAGGTCGACCTGGTGCTGTGCGGGCACGACCATGACTACGAGCGGTCCTTCCCGGTGCGCGGCTCGGACAGCATGGCCGGCCGGGACGCGGTGACCGGCGCGCCGGTGCAGACGCTGCGCCCGCACCCGGTGACCACGACCGACAGCAGCGTGGTCGACACCAGCCAGGGCACCGTCCACCTGATCCTGGGCGGCGGCGGCACCGACGCCCCGCTGGACTCCTACGGGATCGACCAGTCCGACGGCCTGCGCCAGGCCAAGGTGTTCACCCGCCCGAACCGGCCCGCCGCGACCTCGACGCCGGGCGTGTTCGCCCGGGCCGGCGCCGACGCCCTGGAGGACGCCACCTGGTCGGCCATGCGGGACACCAGCACCGGCTACGGGATCGCGGTGTTCGACGTGCACCCCGGCGAGGTGCGCGGGGGGATGACCAGCATCACGGTGCGCTACTTCCACGCGGTCGGCGCGGATCCGGTCAACCCGGCCACCGGCCAGCCGGGCGCGCCGACGCCGGACTACACCGAGTTCGAGAGCTTCACCCTGGTCCGCCGCCGCTGCGACGGCTAGCCGGGCCAGCGACGGGGGCCGGCCGCGGGCAGCCGCGCGGGCGCTAATAGCGTGACGGCCATGCGGGTCTTGTTTATCGGCGGCAGTGGCGTGATCAGCTCGGCGTGCTCGGCCCTGGCCGTGCAGCGCGGCATCGACCTGACGGTGCTGAACCGGGGCAGCAGCACCAGCCGGCCGCTGCCGGCCGAGGCCACCGTGCTGCGGGCCGACATCCGCGACCCGGCGGCGGCCGCGGCGGCGCTCGGCGGCCGCGAGTTCGACGCCGTGGTGGACTGGGTCGCCTTCACGCCCGAGCACGTGCGCACGGACCTGGACCTGTTCCGCGGCCGGACCGGCCAGTACGTGTTCATCAGCTCGGCGTCGGCCTACCAGACCCCGCCGTCCCGGCTGCCGGTGACGGAGTCGACGCCGCTACGCAACCCGTTCTGGCGGTACTCCCGCGACAAGATCGCCTGCGAGGACCTGCTCACCGCCGCCTACCGGGACGAGGGCTTCCCGGCGACGATCGTGCGCCCGTCGCATACTTACGACAAGACCCTCATCCCCCTCGACGGCGGCTGGACCGCGCTGGCCCGGATGCGGCAGGGCCGCCCGGTGGTGGTGCACGGGGACGGCACCTCGCTGTGGACGCTGACCCATCACGCGGACTTCGCCCGCGGCTTCGTGCCGCTGCTCGGTCACCCGCGCACGGTCGGCGAGGCGTTCCACATCACCTCGGACGACGTACTCACCTGGAACCAGATCACGGCGGCGCTGGCCGCGGCGGCCGGGGCGAGCGCCGACATCGTGCACGTGCCGTCGGACGCCATCGCGGCCGCCGACCCGGACTGGGGCGCCAGCCTGATCGGTGATAAGGCGCACTCGCTGGTGTTCGACAACACCAAGGTGCGCGGGGTGGTGCCGGACTTCCGGCCGGTCATCCCGTTCGAGCAGGGCGCCAGGGAGATCGTCGCCTGGTACGACGAGGACCCGGCGCGGCAGCAGGTCGACGCCCGCGCCGACGCGCTCATGGACAAGCTCATCGCCGGCTACCGCCCCTGAGCCGGCGGCCGCTTCCGCCGCCGCCCCGGCCGGGAGCAGCTCGGCCGTCACCAGCCCGGCGGTGGTGAGCTCCGCCGCGGCCAGCTCAGCGGTCTCCAGGTCAGCCGCCGCGGCCGTCGCGGCCGTCGCAGCCGTCGCGGGCTTACGACCGGGCAGGCTGCTGACCGCGATGCCGGCCACGATGGCCGCCGCGCCGGCCAGCTGGGCCAGGCCGAACGGGTCGCCGAAGGCGGCCACCCCGATGGCCGTGCCGACCAGCGGCTCCAGGTTGAGGAACGGCGCCGCGGCCGCGGCCGACACCCGCGACTGGCCGAAGGCGAACAGCGTGAACGGCGCGATCGTGAACAGGGCCAGGCCGAGCAGGACCGGCAGCCCGGCGCGCACCGTCGCCGCGTGCGGCAGCGGCTCGGTCAGCGCCGCCAGCGGCAGCATGGCCAGGGTGGCCGCCGCGAACTGCACCGCCGTTACCGCGATCGGGTCCCGGCCGGGCAGCAGCCTGGTCTGGGCCACGGTGAACGAGGCCGACACCAGCAGCGACAGCAGGACCAGGCCGTCGCCGGTCATGCTCGCGCTGCCCTGGGCGCCGGACCCGGCGATCAGCACCACGCCGGCCAGCGACACGGCGTAGCCGGCCCAGGCCATCGGCCGGGCCACGGTGCGGAACCAGGCCGCCGAGATGACCGCCACCAGCACCGGGGTCGCGCCCACCAGCAGCGCGGCGTGGCTGACGCTGGTCCGCATGACGCCCGCGTTCTGCATGAAGATCGTCCCGCCGTAGCCGGCAGCGCCCCAGGCCAGCACGGCCGGACTGCAGGCCGCCCGCAGGTGCTTGCGGCGGGCGACCAGCAGGATGGCGGCGGCCAGGCCGAAGCGGACGATGGTCAGCCAGCCGGGCGCGAGATAGTGCACGGCGAGCTTGGTGGCGGGCACAGTGCACCCCCACAGGATTCCGGCGGCGGCCAGGGCCGCGACAGCACGACGGTCGAAGTTCATGCTTCCAGTGTGCTGACCAAACCGGACAGATTGCTCGCCTGGCGGCTCTGGCTAAATTATATTAACTAACATGGCCGTTTCACTTGATGAAGTTGACATCAAACTGCTTACCGCGCTGCAAGCTGACGCCGACCGCACCAACGTAGAACTGGCTCGGGTGGCCGGGCTCTCGCCTGCGGCGACGCTGCACCGGGTGCGGCGGCTGAAGGAGTCCGGGGTCATCCGGATCATCGCCGCCCGGCTCGACCCGGCCGAGGCCGGCTTCCCGCTGCACGTCTACGTGACCGCCACCACCTCGCGCCACGATCCGCGCTCGGTCCGCGCGTTCGAGGACCTGCTGCGGGCGCTGCCCCAGGTCATCTCGGCCGACAACATCACCGGCGAGATGGACTACCTGGTGACGATCGTGGCCCGCGACGTGCACGAGCTGCAGCGCGTGCTGTCCCGGCTGGCCACCCGCGGCGCCGGGCGGCTGACCACCTACCTGCGCCTGGAGGAGGTCAAGCCGCCGTCGCCGCTGCCGCTCGGGCCGACCGAGCCGCCGCCGGGCCCGCCGGGCCCGCCGGGCCCGTCACCGTCCGGCTAGGGTCAGTCGCGTGCCCGACCGCCCGCCGCCGCCGGCCCCGTCGCTGCCAACCCTGCCGCTGCCGACCCCGCCGCTGCCGACCCTGCTGTCCCAGGTGCTGGTCGCCTTCACCATCGAGTTCGACAACGAGGCCGAGCAGCGGATGGTGCACCGGACCACCATGGGCCGGGCCGACGCCGCGCGGACGGGCGAGGCACAGCGCGGCCCGTGGCTGGTGTCGCTGCCGATGTGGGCCAACTTCATGCGGTTCGTCGACCCCGGCGGCGTGCCGATGAGCGACCTGGCGGGCCTGGCCGCCATCACCAACCTGGCCGGCCTGCGGCGCTGGGGCTACATCACCATCGACGAGGGCAACGCTGACGACGGCACGGACCCGGTCGTGCGCCCGGCCCGCGGCGGCCGCCACGCGCAGCGGGTCTGGGCCCCGCTGGCGGCCGAGATCGAGGGCCGCTGGCGCGGCCGGTTCGGCGCCGAGGCGGTCGGCGCGCTGCGCGGCCGGCTGGACGGGCTGGCCGGCCGGCTCGGGCGAGACCTGCCCTGGTACCTGCCGGGGGTGGCGCAGGGCATGTTCGCCAGGGCCCCGGCGCTCAGCGACCGGGTGCGGGAAGCCGGCCGGGACGCCTGCGACCTGTCGGTGCTGCTATCCCGGGTGCTGCTGGCCTTCACCCTGGACTACGAGCAGGACGCCCGGCTGTCGCTCACGGTCAGCGCCAACACGCTGCGCGTGCTGGACGAGCAGGGCGCGGCGCTGCGTGACCTGCCCGGCCGGGCCGGGGTGTCCAGGGAGGCCATCAGCATGACCGCGGGGCTGCTGACCCGCAGCGGCCTGGCCGTGACCGAGCCCGATCCGGCCGGCGCCCGCGGCCAGATCGTGCGGCTCACGCCGCGCGGCCTGCAGGCCCGGCAGGGCAGCCAGCGACGGCTGGCCGCGGTCGAGGCGGACTGGGCCGGGCGGTTCGGCGCGGCCGAGATCGACGGGCTGGCGGCGGCCCTGCACGACCTGCTGACCCGGCCCGGCGACGACGGGTCGCCGCTGATGAGCGCCGGCCTGCACCCGCCGCCGGGCAGCTGGCGGGCCCAGCGCCCGTACCTCAGCCAGGCCCAGGCCGTGGCCCGCGACCCGGCCGGGGCACTGCCGCACCACCCGATGGTGCTGCACCGCGGCGGCTGGCCCGACGGCAGCTGACCCCGCGAACGTGCTGGCCAGAGCCGTGCGGCCATGGGGATGGTTGAGCCTGAAGTGGTGTAGGCAACGGGACACCCACGACCGGCCAGGCCGGTTCGGCCAGCGAGCAGGACGCCGGGCGCAGGCTTCCGTTCATGAGCACGCGGACTTTTCAGTCATTATGACTGAAAAGTCCGCGTGCTCATGAACGCTGCCTTACGGCGGACCGAAAGCCGGGATCTGGCCGGTCCTTGGGGATACAGGCGGGATCACGGGGGCCGACGGTGCCTCAGGGGCGTGCGAGGCCGCGGGCTGAGCTCGCACTGGCCCGCCCCGCCCGTGGATGTCCCGTCACCCACACCCCCGACTACACACACACTCCCGTGTTGCCAGCGGGACATCCACGACCATGATCACCCTGCGCAGCCGGGCCCGACCGCGCGGCCAAGCTTCTCTGGCCTGCGCTTTCAGGCAATCTGTAGGGACTTGGTACCAGACCGTTAGAACGGCGGGGCTTGTGAGCCTATGCACATGGCTGTACTAATGGTCGAGGTTCAGGCAGGCCAGGGGCCAGTTGCGTGAGGAAAGAGGCACATGAGACATACGGGTTTGCTGCGCAGCGTCGCGATCACCACACCCGTCCTGCTGGTGGCATTGTCGGCCACGGCGCAAGCCGCGACCCAGGCACCAGGGGCCCACAGCGCGCGAGCGGCACTGACCGCCGCGCAAGCCCGGGCGCTGTCGCGCAACGTCACCGACAAGGTGATCATCGTCTTCAAGAACCAGGTCGCCGGCCTGCCGGACACGCCCGGCAACGCGGCCCGGCGCAGCTCGGCGGTGCACTCGGTGCAGGGCCAGGTCCGGTCCAGCCTGACCGCCACCCACGCCCGCAACGTGAAGAGCTTCTCGCTGGTCAACGCCATTTCCGCGACCGTGTCGCCGGGTGAGGCCAAGCTGCTGGCCGCCAATTCGGCGGTCCGGGAGGTCATCCCCGACCGGCCGATCCCGCTGGCCGCCAGCCCCATCGCCAAGGCCATCCGCAAGGCGGCGGCGCCGCACGCGCTGAAGCCACTGCCCGGCGCCTGCCCGGCCAAGGGCCAGGTCCAGCTGGACCCCGAGGCGCTGACGAACATTCACGCCGCCACCCAGTCCGGCGGCCCGTCCGCCCAGGGCCTGGGCTACACCGGCAAGGGCGTGAAGGTCGGCTACATCGCCGACGGCGTGGACCCCGACAACCCGGACTTCATCCGGGCCAACGGCCAGCACGTCTTCGTCGACAACCAGGACTTCAGCGGGACGGGCACCACCGCGCCGACCGAGCGGCGGCGAGGCCTTCCTGGACTCCAGCTCCATCGCCGCGCAGGGCCGCCACGTCTACAACGTGGCCGGCTACGGCGTGGGCCTCAGCACCCCGTGCGACATCCGGGTGCTCGGCGTCGCCCCCGGCGCCAGCCTGGTCGGGCTGAACGTGTTCGGCTCCGCCAACGTGGCCTTCAACTCGGTGTTCCTCGAGGCGATCAACTACGCGGTCAACCACGACCACGTCAACGTGCTGAACGAGTCGTTCGGCGACAACCCGTTCCCGGACACCGCCAGCCTGGACCTGGTCCGGCAGGCCGATGACGCGGCGGCCAAGGCCGGCGTGACCATCTCGGTGTCCACCGGCGACGCCGGCGTCACCAACACCATCGGCTCCCCCGGCACCGACCCGGCCGTGATCTCGGCCGGCGCGTCGACCACCTACCGGGGCTACGCGCAGAGCGGCATCGGCGGCATCACCGCGCCGGGCGTCAAGGGCTGGATCGACAACAACATCAGCGGCCTGAGCTCGGGCGGCTTCGCCCAGGACGGGTCCACGGTGGACGTGGTCGCGCCCGGCGACCTGAACTGGGCGCTGTGCACGCCCAACCCGGCCCGGTGGTTCGCGTGCACCAACTTCTCCGGCCAGCCCGCCTCGGTGGAGCTGTCCGGCGGCACCAGCGAGGCGGCCCCGCTGACCGCGGGCACGGCCGCGCTGGTCATCCAGGCCTACCGCGAGGCGCACCACGGCCAGAGCCCGTCGCCGGCGGTGGTCAAGCGGATCATCGTGTCGACGGCGCAGAACATCGACGCTCCGGGCGACCAGCAGGGCGCCGGCATCCTGGATGCCTACGCGGCCGTGCTGGCGGCCAGGTCCTACCCCGGCGGCACCTCGGCCAAGGCCGGGCACGCCGTGCTGGACAGCGCGACCCAGCTCAACGCGGTCGGCGCGACCGGCACCACCGAGCACCTGTCCGAGACCCTCACCAACGACGGCCAGGGCAGCGTGCACGTGGGCGTGTCCAGCCGCACGCTGTCGGCCTACCACCCGGTGTCCACCAAGTCCCTGTCGCTGACCCAGGCGGCGGGCTACAGCCAGGCGGTCACCTTCAACGTGGCGCCGGGCCAGGCGCGGCTGAACGCCTCGGTGTCCCTGGTCGGGGTCGTGGACCTCAGCCTGATCGCCCCCAACGGCGACCTGGCCGAGTTCAACCTGCCCCAGGGCGTCGGCAACTACGGCAACGCCCAGGTCGCCGACCCCGCGCCGGGCCAGTGGACGGCGCTGGTCTCCACCTCCTCCACCGCCTCCTCGGTGCCGGCCGCGTTCCAGGCCAGCACGGCTACCTGGCGCCAGCTCGGTCACCTGTCGGCCAGCTCGGTCACGCTCGCGCCGGGCGCGTCCAGGACCATCGGGCTGACCGTCGCCACGCCGTCGCGGCCCGGTGACCAGGCCGGCTCGCTGATCCTGCACAGCTCGGCCTCCGGCCCCGCGTTCACCACGGTGACGTCGGTGCCGGTCACGCTGCGCTCGCTGGTCCCGGCGCCGAACCCGGCGTACGGCTTCACCGGCACGCTGACCGGCGGCAACGGCCGCGCGTCCAACACCGGGCAGACGGTCTACTACCAGATGCGGATCCCGGCCGGGGACAAGGCGCTGAACGTCAGCGTCCAGACCGGCAGCGCGGGCAACACCATGCTCGCCGAGCTGGTCAGCCCGTCCGGCCTGGCCGCCTCCACCGCGGTCAACGGCCTGCAGGCCACGACCCCGGGCGGCAGCGGCACGCTCCAGCCGGAAAAGGGCACTCAGCTGCACGTGCTCGGCCCGGCGCCGGGACTGTGGACGCTGATCGTCGACTTCTACAACACGGTGTCCGGCACCGCAGTGGCGCAGCCCTTCCGGGTCACCATCAACGACCTCCCGGCCGGGGCCCGTACGGTCGGCCTGCCCGACTCGGCCAGCAGCCAGCTGGCCGCCGGCCAGCCGGTCACCGCGCACGTGCGGATCACCAACCACGGCCCCTCCCCGGAGGCGTACTTCATCGACGCCCGGCTGAACAAGCAGGCCAGCGTGACCCTGGCCCCGCAGACCACGTCGTCGCTGACCCTGCCCAACGTCACGGGCGTGGTGCCGGAGTACCTGGTCCCGTCCGAGACGACCCGGCTCACGGCCCAGGTCACGGCGCCGAAGTCCCAGTTCTTCGACCTGTCCTACCCGTTCGGTGACCCGGACCTGATCTCGTCGTCCGGCACCACGAGCAACGTCGCGTTCGATTCACCGGACGTCCCGGCCGGCAGCTGGTACGTCACGCCGTTCCTGACCGGCCCCTTCGAGGCCACCGCGGCCAAGAACGTCACGGCGAATGTGTCGCTGAACGCGATCACGACCGCGTTCGACAACACGGTCAGCTCGCCGACCGGCGACATGTGGCTGAGCAGCCTGAACGCCTCGGCCGGCTTCACGCCGTACGTGGTCAACCCGGGCCAGAGCGTCACCATCCCGGTGACGATCACGCCGTCGGGCGCGGCCGGCTCGACGGTCAGCGGGACGCTGTACCTCGATGACTCGTCGGTGCCGCCGGGCGGGGTGACCTACAACGAGATCCCCGGTCAGTGGCCCGTCGGCAGCGAGGTCGCGGCCTTCCCGTACAGCTACACCATCAAGTAGTCCGGTTAGACCGCGGCGGGCGGCGTGGCACGGCCACGCCGCCCGCCGCTCAGTGTCGCAAACACCGCGGCCGGGGGCGTGGCAGGTGCCACGCCCCCGGCCGCGCCTGTTAGTGATCCCCTATAGGGCTGGCGGACCGGACATGGGCGCGGGCGCGATGTCGCGCCGCACGGTCAGGCGTCCCTTGCTCATGATCGCGACGTGCTGGGCCCGGCGGGCCACCGAGCTGTCGTGAGTGACCAGGACCAGGGTCAGGCCGAGCTCGCGCCACAGCCGCCCCAGCAGGTCGATGATCTCGTCGCGGGTGTCCTCGTCCAGGTTGCCGGTGGGCTCGTCGGCCAGCAGCACCTTCGGCTCCTTGACCAGCGCCCGCGCGATGGCCACCCGCTGCTGCTGGCCGCCGGACAGCTCGCCCGGCAGGTGCCGGGCCCGGTCGCCGAGCCCGACCGCGTCCAGGGCCTGCGCCACCTTGCGGCGGCGGGCGGCCAGCCGGGTGCCGAGCGGAATCAGCGCGGCCTCGACGTTCTCGGCCGCCGACAGCGTCGGCACCAGGTTGAAGGTCTGGAAGATGAAGCCGATCGAGACCGCCCGGACCCTGGTCACCTGGGCCTCGCGCAGCCGGGCCAGGTCGGCGCCGTCGAAGTCGACGATCCCGGAGGTCGGCCGGTCCAGGCCGCCCAGAAGCTGGAGCAGCGTGGTCTTGCCGTGCCCGGTGCGGCCCTGCACGGCCAGCCACTCCCCGTCGCCGATGGTCAGGTCCAGGTCGCGCACCGCGGGTACGGTGCGGCGGCCCTTCTGGTAGATCTTGCTGACGCCCGTGAGCTGGTACATGTGATCCTCTCCTATTCGACGCGGGCAAGCGCGGTCGCCGGGCGCAGCTGGCTGATCCGCCAGCTGCCGAAGGCCCCGGCCAGCAATCCGCCGACCAGTGCGAGCAGCACGGCCAGCGCGATCACGCCGACGGTCACCGACGCGTGCAGCGGCACGAGCACGGTGTGGTCCGCGGTCGGGCTGGAGCTCTGCGTGCCGGCGGGCCCGGCGGCGAAGAACCGCTGGCCAGTGTCGGAGGCCAGGGTGGCGGACAGCTTGGGCGCGATCCTGGTGATGATCGCCGCGCCGGCCACGCCGAGGCCGACCCCGACCGCGCCGCCGATGATGCCCATGGTCACCGACTCGCCGAGGACCTGGGCCACGATCCGGCGGCTGCGCCAGCCCAGCGCCTTGAGCGTGCCGAACTCGCGCACCCGCCGCGCCACCGCGGCCATGGTCAGCAGGCTGGCCACCGCGAACGCCGCGATCAGCACCAGCACCGACAGCCACCGGCCCAGGTCGTTGGCGAGCCGGTCGGCGCTGGTCAGCGAGCCGGTGACCTGGCTGGCCAGGCTGGCCGAGGTGGTGACCGTGGCCCTGGGCAGCAGCCGGGCGATCTCCTTCTGCACCGAGCTGATGTCGGCCGCGCTGGCGGCGGCCACGTAGATGGTGTTCACCTGGCCGGCCAGGTTCTTCTTGCTGCCGAAGCCCTGAGCCAGGGCCTGGGCCCGGCCCAGCGGGATGTAGGCGTCGGGCGGGCTGCCGCCCTGCGGCTGGCGGACCAGGCCGATGACCTTGAACGCCTTCTTGGCGATGGTGATGGCCGAGCCGACCTTGAGCTGGTGCGCGGCGGCGTAGTCGGTGTCCACCACCGCGACGTCCGAGCTGGCGTCGGAGCGGGCCAGGTCCCGGCCCGCGGTGATCTTGCCCGCGCTGAGCGGGCCGAGCGCGGACCGGGACAGGTCCACGCCGTCCACGCCGAACGACTTGGGCTGCGGCAGCGTGCCGGGGCCCCCGGAGCCGATCGAGCCCGGGATCTTGATCTGCGTGTCGCTGAGCGTGAGGCCGCCGGCCACGCTGGCCACGTCGTGCAGCCGGGCGACCGAGTCGACCGTCGAGGCGGCCAGCGGTCCGTAGGCCGGGCTGGTCAGGTTGTCGACGGTCTGGGCGCCCGACTTGCACACGCTGCCGTGGCAGACCCGCCCGCCGCCCGGCCCGATCTGGATCCGGGTCCCGCCGTGGGCCGGGTTGAACTGCTCGGGCTTCGCGGTCACCGTGATGTCGGTGCCCACCCCGTACAGGCCCTTGAGCACGCCGGACTGGGCATTGCTGACGCCTTCGGCGGCGGCGCTGACCGTGATGACCAGGCCGATGCCGAGGGCCAGGCCGAGGGCGATGACGATCGCCTGGCGCATCCGGCGGCGCAGTTCGCGCCGCAGGTAGGTGAGGAAGAACAACGGGCTCTCCTGTCGTGAGTGACATCCAGTGCGGGTGCGGCCCCGGCTGATGCGGACGGCGGGGTGCGGGGCCGGGGTCGCGGAGGCGGGAGGCGGGACCGGCGCAGCGGGACCGGCGCGGTGGAGCCAGGTCTACGGGATGGGCGGTTGCGCGGGAGTTACACCGGCGGCCGGGGCCGATGCGCCTGGTAGCGGCTGTAACCGCGGCGCAACCGGCGATGCGGCACGGTGTGGCCCGGCGGGACAAGTCCCCGGCCGCTGGCCGGGACCGGGTGGAACGCGGCCGGCCGGCGGGGCCGCCGCGCGGCGGGCATTCCGCGACAGCATCCACGACCAGTACGAGGAGGCGACCACCATGCCGGACGAACCCACCCGGCCCGATCACGATCCCCGGCCAGGTCCCGGCCACCCGGGTACTGACCAGGCCCCAGCCGGTCAGCCGACGACCGACCAGTCGGCGACCGTTCAGGACGCGACCGTTCGGGGGGCGGGCGGCTGGCCGAGTAGCTGGCCGACTGCGGCCAGCACGCCGGCGGACGGCTGGCCCGGCGGCGGCCGGCGCCGGCGGCTCCCCTGGCGGCGAGGACGACGACTGGCCCGAGGACGACTGGCCCGAGGACGACCATGAGGCGGGCCTGCCGTGGCCGCCGCCTTCGGGCGGGTCCGGCGACCGTCCGCGCCGGCGGCGGCCACTGATCCTGGCTGTGATCGCGGTGGCGGCGCTGGTCGCCGGCGCGGGGGTGACGCTGGCGGTCAGCAGCGAGCTGTCACCGTCCTCGCCGGCCGCCGCCAGCCGGAGCCAGTCCCCGGTGGCCACCGGACCCGGCGGATCGGACGGGTCCGGTCAGCTGCCCGGCGGTGCGCTGCCCGGCGGCACGGGCACGGCGCAGATGTTCATCGCCGGCCGGGTGCAGGCGATCAGCCCGACGTCGATCACGCTCGGCGCGCCCGGCCGGGCCGTGACGGCGGCCATCACCCGCGCCACTCGCGTGTCGGGCCGGGCGACCAGCGTGAGCCAGATCAAGGTGGGCGACAACGCCTCGGCCCAGATCACGGTGCGCCATGGCAAGCCCGTGGTGACCTCGATCCAGGACCCGGCCCGGCCGCCGTCGGGGCCGTGAGCCAGCCGCCCGTGACCAGCCGGGCCGTCGCCGGTGCAACCGCCGTGCAACCGGGGCCGGGGCATGATGGATGGGGGACCGCTGGGCTGGCCGAACCTCGCCCCGGAAAGGAACCGCGATGCGAGTGCTCGTGATCGAGGACGACCGCGAGCTCGCCGAGGCCATCGGCATCGGGCTGCGCCGCGAGCAGCTCGCGGTGGACCTCTCGTTCGACGGGCGGGACGGGCTGGACCGGGCGCTGGACACGGACTACGACGTGATCGTCCTGGACCGGGACCTGCCCGGCCTGCACGGCGACGCCGTGTGCGCCGGGCTGTGCGAGGCCGGCCGCAGCAGCCGGGTGCTGATGCTGACCGCGGCCGCGACGATCGAGGACCGGGTCGACGGCCTCAGCCGCGGGGCCGATGACTACCTGCCCAAGCCGTTCGCGTTCGCGGAGCTGGTGGCCCGGATCCGGGCCCTGCTGCGCCGGCCAGCGCCCCGGCTTCCCCCCGTGCTGATCAGCGGCGACGTCACCCTGGACGCGTCGCGGCGGCAGGCCAGCCGGGCCGGCCGCCCGCTCGACCTGGGCCCCAAGGAGTTCGGCGTGCTGGAGCTGCTGCTGTCCGCCCAGGGCCGGGTGGTGCCCGCCGAGGAGATCCTGGAGCGGGTCTGGGACGAGATGGCCGACCCGTTCACCAGCGCCGTCAAGGTCACCATGAGCAGGCTGCGCCGTAAACTCGGGGACCCCCCGGTCATCGAGACCGTCGCCCAGGCCGGCTACCGGATCTGAGGGATGTCCATGCTCGCTCCCGCCACTCCCCCGGCCCCCACTTCGCGGGCCCCCAGTCCCCAGGCTGCTGCGCCGGCCGGCGGCCCGTACACAGGCCAGGGGCCCGTCCCGCCGATGCCGCCGCCCCACCCCCGGCCCCGCGACCCCCAGTCCCGCGCCCGCTGGCCGCGCCGGCCCCGGCGCACCGTGCGGCTGCGGCTCACGCTGATGTACGGCGCGGTGTTCCTGCTCTGCGGTACCGCACTGCTCGCGATCACCTACTTCCTCACCGAGCACGACGTGCTCAGCGGCCCCGTGATGCTGTCGGCCGGGTCGGTCGCGGGCTCGGCCAGCCCCGGCGCCACCTCGCCCGCCACCGGCTCGGGCGCCGCCGGCACCACCGGCCCCGGCACCACCGGCCCCGGCGGCACCACGCTGGGCCCGTCCACCAGTAAGAACTTCGCCCGGTTCTGTGCCGGGACGGTGTCCGGCGCCGGGGCGCCCGCCCCCGTCCCGATTAACTGTCGCTACCTCACCCAGGTGCTGGCCCAGCAGCGCAGCGACGAACTCGGCCAGCTGCTCACCGACTGCGGCGTGGCGCTGGGCATCATGGCCATGGCCTCCGTCGGCCTGGGCTGGCTGATGGCCGGGCGGGTGCTGCGGCCGCTGCGCACCATCACCGCGGCCGCGCAGCGCGTCTCGGCCAGCAACCTGAACGAGCGGCTCGCCCTGGCCGGCCCCGACGACGAACTGCGCGACCTCGGGGAGACCTTCAACGGGCTGCTGGCCCGGCTGGAGGGCTCGTTCGGGGCGCAGCGGCAGTTCGTGGCCAACGCCTCGCACGAGCTGCGCACGCCGCTGGCCCGGCAGCGCACCCTGGTCGAGGTCGCGCTGGCCGACCCGCAGCGGTCGGCCGAGTCCCTCCACGCCGCCTGCGAGCGAGTTCTCGCCGCGGGCGAGCAGCAGGAGCGGCTCATCGAGGCCATGCTCACGCTGGCCCGCAGCCAGCGCGGCCTGGACCAGCGCGAGCCGCTGGACCTGCAGGCCACCGTGACCGAGGTACTGCGCGGCCACGAACCCGAGGCGCAGCGCCGCGGGCTGCGGCTCGCCGCGGTGCTGAACCCGGCGGCGACCTCGGGTGATCCCCGGCTAACCGAGCGCCTGGCGGTCAACCTGATCGACAACGCGCTGCGGCACAACGTGCCCGGCGGCTGGGTCGAGGTGCTCACCGGCGTGCACGCGGGCCGTTCGGTGCTGTCGGTGATCAACAGCGGGCCGCGACTGGAGCAGTCCGAGGTCGGCCGGCTGTTCGAGCCGTTCCAGCGGCTCGGCCCCGAGCGGGCCGGAAGCCGTGACGGCCACGGCCTGGGCCTGTCCATCGTGGTCGCCATCGCCGCCGCGCACGACGCCCAGCTCACCGCCCGCGCGCTGCCCGAGGGCGGCCTCGCGGTAGACGTCTGGTTCCCGCCCCCCGCCGACGGCTCGACCCCGCACTGGATCCGCCGCGCCTCCTAGCCGCAACCCTGACCGCCCCCAGTCCCGCCCCGACGCCCCCGCCGCTCGCGATCATCCCGCTTCAAGGCTGATCGACGCGGCCAGCCCGGTCACACCGCGCCGCGACCGATGGCCGCTGGGGTGTGGGTGTCCCGTCGCCTCCACCAGGAGGTACCCGACGGGACAGCCACGGCGGGCGCTGACTGTGCCATGACAACCGGTGTGACGGACGGGGATCACGGGCGCGAGGGATACCGGCACACGGCTAGCAGGAAGCACACGGCTAGCAAGCTGACCGGCGCCGACAGCACGGTGCGGCGAGGAGTCGGCCTGGTCCGCAGCCGCGAGTCGCTCGTGCCCTTACCGCAAGTCGCTCGTGCCCCAGTCGCAGGCCACTCGCGCCCCTCTGGTCACTGGCCGCCGCCGTGGTAACTGCGCAGCTGGTGATCATGGTCACGCCGGTCCGGCCAGCCCCAGAGCAACCCTCCGGGCACCATCCGTCCCACCCACCCCGCCAGCCCCGCCAGCCCCGACAGCCCCGGCAGCAGCCACGCCAGCCCGCTCCGGCCAGCGAGCGGAACGCTGAACATCCCGAACCCCACACCCCCGTGTTACCAGAGGGAAAATGATCATGGCCTCCGGCACCTGACGGGTCGGCGAGGTGGCGAGGTGGTTGAGGTGGCGAGGTGGCGAGGTGGCGGCAGCACGTGGCGGATGCCGGTCCCCAGGCGTTTCCGCGGAAACGTTCGACGCAATTGCGTGACGCACATGCTCGAAACGTTTCCGCGGAAACGCCGGCCGCCGCGCGGGGCGGCCAACGTCTCCGCGGAAACGCCGGCCGCTGCGCGGGGCGGGTGGCCGGGGGCAGGCGTGCGGGCCTGGCCCCAGGTTGCGGCCGGCAGGGGCCGCAGAGGCTCCGGCGCCGACCCGGCCCCCGGCCGGCCCGACCCCCGGCCTGCCCGGCCGGGACCCGCGGCACGACACGCGGGCCGCCGCCTCGATCGTGGCCTGCGCGGGCCGGGATCACGGATGGTGATGGTGACAATTGGCGTGAAGCGCGACAGGGTTATGGCTAAGCCGCCGGATCCGAGGACAGGGGTCGCATGCCAGACATCCTGAGCGCCTATGCCGCCAGCCAGCCCGACAAGCTCGCGGTCATCGACGACCGCGGCGACGAGGGCATCACCACGTGGACGTACGCGGAGCTGGAGACGCAGGCCAACCGGCTCGCCAACGCCCTGGCCGCGCTCGGCGCAGGCCCCGGCCAGAAGGTCATCTGGTGCGGGCCGAACTCGCTGCGGATCGTCGCGGTGATGGCCGCGGCCCGCAAGATCGGCGCGGTGGCCGTGCCGCTCAACTACCGGCTCACGCCCGAAGAGGCCCGGTACATCATCGGGCACGCCGACGCGCCCATCGCCTACGTGGACGCGGAGTACGCCCACCTGATCGCCGGACCGGACGGGCCGCCGGACAGCCTGCGCCACGTGATCGTGTTCGGCGGCGCGCCGCCGGCCGCGCTGGCGAACGGGCTGGCGGGCGGGCCGCAGGTGCTGGGCGAGGACTTCGAGGCGGCGGCGTCCGCCGAGCCGCCGGCGCACGAGCCCGAGGGCATGTCGACGATGATCTACACCTCGGGCACCACCGGCAAGCCCAAGGGCGCGCTGCGCCAGCGCACCGACGAGTCGCTGGTCCTGGGCCTGGTCGGCCTGATCGGCTACACCCCGGACGACGTCTACCTGACCACCGGGCCGCTGTACCACAGCGGGCCCAGCGCGTTCATGACCATCGGCCTGATGATGGGCCAGACCGTCGTGGTGCAGCGCCGGTTCGAGCCCGAGGACTGGCTGCGGCTGGTGGACAAGTACCGGGTCAGCTCGACGTTCTCCGCGCCCACGCCGATCCGGATGGTGTGCGCGCTGCCCGCCGAGGTCAGGGCGCGCTACGACCGCTCGTCCATGAAGCGGATGCTGGCCAACGCCGCGCCGTGGAGCTTCGCGCTCAAGGAGGCCTACCTGGCCGACTTCCCGGCCGACTCGCTGTGGGAGATCTACGGCTCCACTGAGCTGGGCGTGAACTGCGTGCTGGAGCCCGCCGACCAGCTGCGCAAGCCGGGCTCGTGCGGCAAGCCCGCGCCCGGCAACGAGATCCGCCTCCTCGACGAGCTGGGCCAGGAGGTGACCGGGACCGGGCCGGATCACCCCGGCGAGCTGTTCGTCCGCTCGACTGGGGTGTTCAGCGAGTACTACAAGCAGCCCGACAGCTACGAGGCGGCCCGGCAGGGCGACTTCCACACCGTGGGCGACATCGCCTACCGGGACGACGAGGGCTACCTCTATATCTGCGACCGCAAGACCGACATGATCGTCTCGGGCGGGATGAACATCTACCCGGCCGAGATCGAGGCCGCGCTGGAGCAGCATCCGGCCATCTACGACGTGGCGGTGTTCGGCATCCCGTCCGATGAGTGGGGCGAGCTGGTGCACGCCACGGTGGTGCTGGCGCCGGGCGCGACGCTGTCGGCGGACGAGGTCACGGCCTACGCCCGCGAGCACCTGGCCGGGTACAAGACGCCGCGCTCGGTGGAGTTCACCGGCGAGCTGCCGCGTACCGGCTCGGGCAAGATCCTCAAGCGCCAGCTCCGCGCCCCGTACTGGGCGGGCCAGGCCACCCAGGTCGGCTAGCCGCCCGCGACCCCGGTCAAGCCAGTCCCGGCCGGGCCGGACCCAGCCGGGCTGGCCCCGGCGGCCATCCGGCCGGCGGGCGCGCCTAGCTGCTCCAGCAGGCCGATGAGCTGGTCCCGCTCGGCCGCCGAGAGCGAGCCCAGCATCGCGTCCTGGGCGTCGGCGATCGCGCCGTCGAACCGAAGCAGTGCCTGCTCCCCGGCCCCCGTCAGGCTGACGCTGTTGCGCCGCCGGTCGTCCGGGTCACGCTCCCGGCTCACGTAGCCTTCGCGCTCCAGGTCGTTGAGTATCGCCACCATGTCGCTGGGGTCGATGCCCAGCCGGCGGCCGATCTCGGCCTGCGCGCCGGGCCCGAACTCCTCCAGCGTGGCCAGCACGCCGTAGAACCCGCGCCGCATCCCGGCCTCGAACAGCCGCTCCTGGGTCACCCGCTCCGCCTGCCGGGCGGCTCGCCCGAGCAGCCAGAACGCGGTGCCCTGGAGCCGGCGCGGTGCGCTGCTCTGATCGTGCCCGCAGGACGCATCGGAGATCACCCGGCCAGTCTAGCCGCATCCGTTGGCCGGGCCAACGATCCTTTGTTATCGTTGGTCAATCCAACGTTGATAGCGCCAACGTTTACCAGGCCAACGTTGGCTCACCCAAGAGATGGAGCCCAGATGCGGCGAGTGCGCTACTACGAGTTCGGCGGCCCCGAGGTCCTCAAGATCGAGGAGGCCGACATCCCGGTGCCGGGCGCCGGGCAGGTGCTGGTCAGGACCGAGGCCATCGGGACCAGCTGGGTGGACACCGCCTTCCGGCGCGGGACCAGCCCGCTGGGCCGCCCGTCGCTGCCGGGCAGCCCGCACGGCGACGTGGTCGGCACCGTGGAGGCCGTCGGCGAGGGCGCCGACCCGGCCCTGGCCGGCCAGCGGGTCGTCGACCTGGTCAACCCCGACGCCTACGCCGACTACGTGCTGGCCGACGCGGACTGGCTGGTCCGGGCGCCGGCCGGGGTGGACGCGGGGACGGCCACCGTGCTGGACATGCCCGCCCCGGTGGCGCTGCGGGCGCTGCGCACCGGGCGGCTGGCCGCGGGCGAGACGGTGCTGGTCCACTCGGCGGCCGGCGGCATCGGGCACCTGGCCACCCAGCTGGCCCGGATCGAGGGCGCCGGCACCGTGATCGCCACGGCCAGCTCGCCGGCCAAGCTCGAGTTCGCCCGTGAGCACGGGGCCGATGTCGGGGTCTGCTACGCCGACCCGGACTGGCCCGACCAGGTCCGCGCGGCCGCGCCCGGCGGCGTGGACGTGGTGCTCGACACCATCGGCGGCCAGGTGACGGCGCAGAGCCTGGACCTGCTGGCCCCGTTCGGGCGGCTGGTCTTCTACGGCGCCGCCAGCGGCGAGCTGCCCGAGGTGCCGGTCTCCCGGGTGCTGTCGCTGCGCACGGTGTCCGGGTTCGGGCTGCTGGCCTGGCGCGCGGCCCGGCCGGAGCAGGCCCGGCAGGAGATGACCGAGCTGGCGGAGCTGGCCGCCGCGGGCCGGCTGCGCGCCACCGTGCAGGCCACGCTGCCGCTGGACGACGCGGCCCTGGCCCACGCGCTGCTGGAGGACCGCACCCGGTCGGGCCGCGTGCTGCTGGTCCCCTGACGCCGGGCCCGCGTGACTAGCCCCGGCCGGCCGCCGCCAGCAGGTGCGGGACGAGCAGGGCGGTGACCTCGGCGGCGTTGCTCACGTTGGCCAGGTGGGCGGCGCGCCGCACCACTCGCAGCCGGGCGCCGGGGATGGCCGAGGCGATCGCGGCCCCGTGCCAGGGCGGCGTGGCCGGGTCCTGCGCCCCGGCGATGACCAGCGTGGGCGCGGTGATCGAGCCCAGCACCGGGCGCAGGTCCATGGCCGCGATGGCCTCGCAGCAGCCCGCGTAGCCCTCGTCGGCCGCGGCGGCCAGGCCGGCGACGAACGCCTCGGGCACCTCCGGGTGCGCGGCCTGGTACGCCGGGGTGAACCAGCGGCTCACCACCTGGGCGGCGATGGACCCGGTGCCCGCCGCCCGCACCGCCGCGGCCCGCTGCGTCCAGCCCGCGGCGGGCGGCAGGCAGGCCGACGTGCAGGACAGGCCCAGCCCGGCGATCCGGTCCGGCGCATGGCTGGCCAGCCACATGCCGACCATGCCGCCCAGCGACACGCCGCAGTACAGCGCGCGCCCGACGCCGCGGGCGTCCAGCAGCGCCAGCACGTCCCGGCCCAGCTCGTCCAGGGTGTAGGGGCCGGGCGGGGCGGGCGACTGGCCCGGCGGCACGCCGTGGCCGCGATGCTCGTAGCGCAGCAGCCGGAAGTGCCGGGCCAGCACCGGCACCGACAGGCCCCAGCAGTCCCGGCTGGTGCCCAGGGAGTTGCCGAGCACCAGCACCGGCGCGCCGTCGGGCCCGTCCAGCCCCGAGGCGGCCAGCATCACCGGGTCAGACGCTGCCGGATCAGACATCGAAGAACACGGTCTCCTGCGGGTCCTGCAGCCGGATGTCGAACCGGAACCGGCCCGGCTGGCCACCGGGCTCCGGGGTCGCGATCAGCGTGCCCCGCCGCTCCGGGTCGACCGTGGCCAGCACCGGGTCGGCCGCGTTGGCGGTCTCCTCGTCGGCGAAGTAGATCCGGGTCACCACCCGGTCCAGCAGCCCGCGGGCCAGCACCGACACGTCCAGGTGCGGCGCCTCGGTGCCGCCGCTCCGGCCGGGGAACGGGCCCGGCCGGAGCGTGACGATGTGGTACCGGCCCTGGCCGTCGGTGGCGCAGCGCCCGAAGCCGCGGAAGTGCGGGTCACCGCCGCCGCGCGGGTCGTCCGGGTGAGCGAAGCTGCCGTCCGGCGCGGCCTGCCAGGTCTCGACCAGCGCGTCGGGCACCGGGGCGCCCGCGCCGTCCAGCACCCGGCCGCCGATCGTGATCGCGCCCGGCGTGGCCGGGTCGACGACGTCGGGGCCGTCCGGCCACGGCAGCCCGATGGCCAGGAACGGGCCGACGGTCTGGGACGGGGTCAGGCCGAGGCTCACCGGTGCTCACCCCGCTGTCCGCGCTCTCCGCGCTCGGTCTCCCGCTCGAACACGGTGGCCTCGCGGCCCCGCAGCACGATGTCCCACCGGTAGCCCAGCGCCCATTCCGGCTCAGTCACCTCCAGGTCGAACTGGCAGACGAGCCGCTGGCGGGCCTTCGGGTCGGGGACGGAGTTGAAGATCGGGTCCTGGGCGAACAGCGGGTCGCCGGGGAAGTACATCTGGGTCACCAGGCGCTGGGTGAACGCCCGGCCGAACAGCGAGAAGTGGATGTGCTGCGGCCGCCAGGCGTTGAGGTGGTTCTTCCACGGGTAGGCGCCGGGCTTGATGGTGACGAACCGGTACCGGCCCAGCGAGTCGGTCATGCACCGCCCCGCGCCGTCGAAGTTGGGGTCCAGCGGCGCCGGGTGGTCATCCACCCCGTGCGCGTACCGGCCCGACGCGTTGGCCTGCCAGATCTCGATCAGGGTGTCGGGCACCGGCCGGCCGTCGGAGTCCAGCACCCGGCCGGTCAGGATCATCCGCTCGCCCAGCGGCTCACCGTGGTGCCGGTTGGTCAGGTCGGCGTCGCCCGCCGTCACCCGCTCGGCCCCGAGCAGCGGCCCGGTCACCTCGGTCAGCCCGTGCGGCAGCCGGACCGGCGCGCGCTTGGGCGAGCGCAGCAGCGTCGACCGGTACTCCGGGGTGTTCAGCGGCGGGTGAACCCCCACAGGCCGTTCGTACGAGGGCAGCGCCAGGCCCTCGGTGGTCGTGCGGCCCGCGGTCATGGGCTCGCTCCTTCGGTCGCAGGTTCCGCAGCAACCAGCGCCCGCAGCGCGCTGAGCTCGCCGGGGCCGGGGGCGGGGATCTCCGCGAGCCGCGCCGAGACCTCCAGGTTCCAGCCTGTCTTGCTCTTCACGTCCGCCACCGACACTCCGGGATATACCCCCGTTAGCACAAACACGCAGGTCGCCGGGTCTGGCTCGAGCACGCCGAGGTCAGTGATGATCCGCTGCGGCCCGGCGCCGGTCAGGCCCAGGCGCTGGCGGGCGCCGGGCCCGTCGCCGAATCCGACCGAGGTAATGAAGTCGACCCGCTCCACGAACGCCCGGAGGTTCTGCCGCAGCACCACGGTCACCTCCCGGCACGACGCGGCGATCTCGGGGGCGCCGCCGGCGCCGGGCAGCCGCACCTTGGGCTTGGCGTAGTCGCCGATGACCGTGGTGTTGATGTTGCCGAACTTGTCGATCTGGGCCGCGCCCAGGAACCCGAGGTCGATCCGGCCGGGCTGGATCCAGTAGTTGAAGATCTCTGGCACGCTGACCACGGCGTCGGCCGTCTGAGCCAGGATGCCGTCGCCGATGGACAGCGGCAGCGCGCCGGGCTTGGCCCCGATGGTGCCCGACTCGTAGATCAGCACCAGGCCGGGAGCGTGGGTGGCGCGGGCCAGGTTGGCCGCCTCGCTGGGCAGGCCGATGCCGACGAAGCAGGTCATGCCGTCGCGCAGGGTCCGCGCGGCGGTGATGGTCATCATCTCGTCGCGGGAGTAGTCCGGGCTCACCGCGAGGCCCCGGCCCGGTCGGCGGCGGACCCGAACACCTCGGCCTCGAGCCAGGCGGTGAACGTCTCCCGGTCCCGGCTGATGGCGTCCCAGGCCACGTAGAAGTCGTTGTCGCGGACCGAGTAGTCCAGCGCGTACGAAGGATGGGCGCCGCCTGGGGCCAGCGCCACGTAGCTGACCGTCCAGGCGGGCAGCACCACGGCGCCCGGCCGCGGGTCAAGCTCGTCGACGATCTCCTCCACGGTGACCACCGAGCGCCGCGACGCCAGCACAACCTCCTTCTGCACGCCGGTGATGCCCCAGAGCTGGACGTTCCCGGCCCGGTCGGCGCGCTGCGCGTGGACCACCGCCACATCGGGAGTCAGCGCCGCCACCGCGGTCAGCCGCTCCCCGGTGAACGGGCAGGTGATCTCGCTGATGTTCTCGGTCAGGCCGGCCAGCCCGGTGCCGCGGTAGCCGCGCAGCACCGCGAACGGCAGCCCCGCCGCCCCGGCCGCGTACCGGTTGGCCATGCCGGCGTGGCTGTGCTCCTCGATGTCCAGCGGCACCGGCCAGGAGTTCTCGATCGCGTCGCGGAACCGGTGCAGGGAGCCCACGCCGGGATTGCCGCCCCAGGAGAAGACCAGCTTGCTCGCGCAGCCAGCCCCGATGAGCTGGTCGTAGATCACGTCCGGGGTCATCCGGACCAGGGTCAGGTCCCGCAGCCGCTGCCTCATCACCTCGCGTCCGGCCGCGTGCGGGATCAGGTGCGTGAACCCCTCCATCGCGACGGTGTCACCATCGTGGATCGTGCGCTCCACAGCCGTGGCCAGTGACACGATCTCCGCCACCCCTCACCCACCTTCTCGCTGGCCGTTTACCGAAACGATATCGGGTTCTGGCCGCAAAGTGCACACCTGTGCGGACTACGAAGTCTTGCCCGCGGCAAGCGGCCTACGGCGCCGTGCTGGCCGGCGACGCCGCCGTGGCCGGCCGGCCTGCTACACCGGGGCGGGGCCGTCCTCGGCGCCCAGCTCAGCCAGCACTTGCTGGGCCACGGCGAAGGCGCTGTTGGCCGCGGGCACGCCCGCGTAGATGCCTACCTGAAGCAGTACCTCGCCGATCTGCTCCGGGCTGAGCCCGTTGCGCAATGCGGCCCGGACGTGCATGGCCAGTTCGCCCTCGCGGCCCAGCGCGGCCAGCGCGGTCAGCGTGATCATGCTCCGCTCGGGCCGGCTCAGGCCGGGCCGGGACCAGATCTCGCCCCACGCGTACCGGGTGATCAGGTCCTGGAACGGGGCCGTGAACTCGGTGGTCCGGGCGATGGCCCGGTCCACGTGGACGTCGCCGAGCACCTCCCGCCGCACCCGCATGCCCTGCTCCCGCCGCGCGGTGTCGGTTTGCGCGCCGGGCGTGGCCCGAGGTCCGTCGGCGTCCGGCTGCGCCGGGCCAGGGTCGCTCATCGTGGTGGCTCCTGTCGTCGCTTCTTGCTGTTATCAGGGTTGGGCGCTTCGCGGACCGAGCTGGGTGGCTCGCAGTCCGAGCTGGGCAGGTCGCGGACCGACCTCGCGGCTCGTACACCGAGCTGGATGCGGGCCGGGCTGGGCGGCTCGCTGACCGCGCTGGGCGGGTGGCGGACCGAGCTGGGCGGCTCGCAGATCGTGGCTCGATCACTCACGGTCCTGATCGCAGCGGGACTCCCGCTCGGCATGGGCGTCGAGCGCAGCGGTCACGAAGGCGCTGGCGGCGCCAAGATAGTCCGCGGGCTCCAGCGCCTGCCGGACCTGGTCCGGGCTGATCCCGGCCGCGGCGATGGGCTCGGCGAACTCCGGGGTGTCCAGCAGCACCTCGCCCAGCGCCCGCCCCGACCCCGCCGCGACCCGGCTGGCCTGCGCGATCAGGTCGTGAGCGGCGAGCCGGCCCAGCGCCGGGGCCAGCACGGCGGTGACGTGCTCGGCCATCGGCAGGCCGCGCGCGGCGTCCAGGTTGGCCCGCATCCGGGCCGCGTCCACCCGCAGGCCGGACAGCATGGCCGCCGCCCAGGCCGCGGCCGACCCGGTCAGCCGGAGCAGGTCGGCCAGCGGCTCCCACTCGGCGTGCCAGGCCCCGGCCGCGCGCTGGTGCTCGTGCTCGGCGGCCGCGGTGAGGCTGGCCAGCAGGTACGGCGCCCGCCGGGTGCTGCCCAGGACGAGCACGGCGGCCACCGGGTTGCGCTTGTGCGGCATCGCCGACGAGCCGCCCGCCTGGCCGCCGGCGTCGCCCTCGGCCACCTCGGCCACCTCCGACTGGGCCAGCAGCGTCACGTCCCTGGCCACCTTGCCCGTCGCCGCGCAGGCTCCGGCCAGTGCCGCGGCCAGCTCGACCAGCCGGAGCCGGTCGGTGTGCCAGGGCAGCACCGGCTGGGCCAGCCCGACCTCGGCCGCGAACGCCGCCGCCACCGCCGGCCCGGCCTCCCCCAGCGACGCCAGCGTGCCCGCCGCACCGCCGAACTGGGCCGCCAGCCGTCCGCTCCCGACCTCAGCCAGCCGCAGCCGCGCCTCATCGATGGCGGTCAGCCAGCCCGCCGCCACCAGCCCGAACGTGACCGGCACCGCCTGCTGGAGCAGCGTCCGCCCGGCCATCACGGTGCCGGCGTGCTGGCGGGCCAGGGCCGCCGCCGCCCCGGCCGCCGCGGCCAGGTCGCCCTCGATGACCCGCAACGCCCGCCGGGCCAGCAGCATCATCGCCGTGTCGACGATGTCCTGGCTGGTCGCGCCCGCGTGCACCGCGGCCCGGACACCGGGCTCGACCCGGGCGCTCAGGGCCCGGACCAGCGCGGGCACCGGGTTGCCGGTGAGCGCCGCCTGGCGGCCGATCTCGCCCGCGTCGAAGTCGGCGGCCCGCGCCGCCGCGGTCACGGCCGCCCCGGCGCCGGGCGGGGCCTGGCCCGCCGACTCGAGCGCGCGAGCCAGGGCCGCCTCGGCGTCGAGCATCGCCTGCAGCCACTCCTGGTCGCCGGGCCCAGTCCCGCCCCGGTCAAACAGCGCCGAGAACAGCCCGTCCCGTCCTGGATCTGCCACGCCCCCATGATGCCGCTCATCGCCAGGTCTCTCGCCCAGCGGGGAGAGCCTTCCCGGATGCCACGCTTCTTGCTGTTATCAGCACGGCCGAGGCTTCTTGCTGTTATCACGGCCGCTTCTAGCCGGGAAGATCGACCTCAGCCCTTGCTCCGCCCAGATTGCGCGTGGGTGCCCCGTCGGGTACCGCCCGACATATGCCAGCCCGTCGCACCCAACGGGGCACACCCACCACGCCCACCTCGCCCACCCCGCCCGGATCGCGTCGTGGATGTCCCGTTGCCTACCTCGCGAGGTAGGCAACGGGACATCCACACGGCCCCACCCTGCTCAGATCACTCGGGCCGAGATTTCTGGCCCGAGATTTACGTGTTTCGGTTACTACGGGTGACTGGATTGGCCGGCGTGGCGTAGCTGATTTCATGGCCGGCGGGCACCGCGGCGGCCATAGTGGTCGGGTCGACAACGCACAGGCGCCTTCCGTCACCCGCTGGCCGTTCGGCCGGATCGAGGAGGACTGTCATGTCAGATGCGCGCGGGAAAAGTGTCTTACCCGGCCTGATCCGGGCCCCGGCGATGCTGGCCGTCGCGGCCGTGCTGCCGATGCTGGCCGGATCACACGCCGGCCTGCACGCCGACTCGCAAACCATGGCGCACGCCAGGCCTCACGCCGGCTCGTACGCCGGGTCTCACGCCGCAGGCTCGTCTGCCGGGTCTCACGCCACGGCGCAGCCGGGCGCCAGCCGTGCGTCGGTGGTCATCTGCTCGGGCTACTCCGGGTGCGCGGCGCGCGGTCACAGTGACCACGGCTACCCCGGGCACTCCGGCGCCTCGTACTGGCGGATGACCGCGGGCAACGAGTGCACCAACTACGTGGCCTACGTCGAGGCCCGGGTGTTCCGCGCCCGGCGGCCGCGGTACCTGCTCGGCAACGCCGGCCAGTGGGCCTCGGCGGCGGCCGAGCACGGGGTGGTGGTGAACCACGTCCCGTCGGTGGGCGCGGTGGCCGAGTGGAACGGCGGCGCTCCGGGCATGGGCCCCGAGGGCCACGTCGCCGTGGTGGAGAAGGTCGGGCCGCGGGGCCGGTACATCCTCATCTCCCAGCAGCACATCGGCTCGGACCGCAACGGCTACGACTGGACCCGGATCAACGCCGGGTTCCCGTCCGCCGAGTGGCAGGAATGGCCCGACCACTTCCTGCACTTCCGCCATCATCACCACCACCGGCACCACCGGAGGGCGCGGCGCTGACGGGCTCCGGGCTCCGCTCCAGGCCCGGCTCAGCGCCAGGCCGCGGCTCAGCGCCAGGACTCCAGCTCAGCGGCCGGGACCCAGCTCAGCGGCCGGGACCCAGCTCAGCGGCCGGGCGCCCGCCCCTGGGCCGACTGCAGTCGCTGCTGCCTGACCTGCTCCGGGTACCACTTGGTGAACCGGAACGCGATGAAGATCAGCACGATCGGGATGTACCAGTTCAGCCAGTCACGCAGGCCCTTGGGGCCGACCGTCTGGGCGATCAGCCCGAGGGCGCCGCAGACCAGGAACACGACGGTCCAGACGGAGGTCAGGACCAGGTTGATGCGCTTGAACGCGGCCGTGTGCCAGGTCTCGGGGGGCGCCTCCTCCTTGGCGTAGTCCACGGTGAACGGGTGGCCGAAGACGATGGACCCCAGCGCGATGATGCCCAGCGCGCCGCTGGAGATGGCCTGCGAGTACTTGTCCAGCTCGGACACGTCGGGCCGGCTGGTCACGATGGCGGCGATGGTCAGCGCGGCGAAGAACACCACGGTGGCCACGTCGAGCAGCTTGATGTGGCTGACCTGGGCCCGGAACCGGGACGGGCGCCGGGCCGACCCGGGCTGGGCCGACGCCGCCGACACAGCCGGTACCGGCCCGGGCTGGGCGGTCGACCAGGCCACCAGGGGCTGGAGGTCCAGGCTCAGCGCCATCACCAGCAGGGCCGCGATCAGCGCGGCGATCGTGGCGGTCTCCCAGGTGGACCCGCCGCCGATGACCCAGAACAGGATCCACGGGATGAAGCCGACCACCGGGTGGCTGGCCAGCCGCCGCGCGGGCGGCTCCTCGGCCGGGCTGTAGGACGGCGGCGGGCTCGGCTCGTAGGCATCGGCCCGCTCCGCCTCCGACCGCTCCGCCTCCGACCGCTCCCCCGCCGGCCGCTCTCCCAGCCGGCCGCTCCCCCGCTTGCTGCGGAACGCCGGGCGCGTGCGGCGCCCGGGATGAGGGCGGGGCTGGCTGCTGGGGCACGCTCGGCTGCTCCGGCGCCGGGACCTCGTCGCCCGGCGCCGGGGTGGGTTGCCACTCTGTTGCCACATCCGCCCCCGACGGTGATGGTATTGCTCAGGGTCATCGTCTGAATCCCCATTGTTACCGCGAGTGCCCGGCCTAACCCATCGGGGCCGGGCGGCCCCCGGCCTGGCGTGATCTTTGCCAAGACCAGCCCCAACGAGCTGGCTCGAGCGGGCATGTTAGTGAGTGGTCTGGGCGGCGAGGACGGGCTCACGGCCAGCTCGTGCCCAGAGGGAGTTGCTTGTTGATCCGCAGCCTGATCGTGGCCGTCGCGCTGTTCGCGGCGTTCTTCCTGGTCAGCGCGCTAGGTGCGCCGAGCCGCTCGGTGGCCCGGCCCGCGCTCAGCCCCGCGGTCGTGCACCCGAAGCCGGCCCGGCCGGGCGTGATCCCGAACGCGCTGCCGGTCCGGCTGAGCACCAGCCAGCTCGCGACGGCGGCCCGGCGGTGCGCGGCGTGGGCGGCCAAGGCCGGGTTCCCGAATACCAGCCTGGGCCACGGCCGGCTGACCACGGCGGTCGCGGTGGCCCTGGCCGAGACCGGCTGCGACCCGGCGGCCTGCTACAACAACAGCACCCGGCGGGCCTGCACCGAGCCCGGCCGCCCAGCCGACTACGCGGCCGACGAGCCAGCCGACCGGCCGGCCGACCACTCAGCCGACGGCCCGGGCCAGCACCCGGGGCGGCCGCCAGCACGGCGGCGACTCGTTCTTCCGGGGCGCCTGGCAGGTGGGCGGCCAGAGCCGGACCGGGGTCAGTGACACCTGCGCCTACCAGGGCCGGTGCAACGGCCAGGCCGCTTACCGGGTGGTGGCCGGGTACGGGACGGACCTGCGCCCGTGGACGGCGTACCTGACCGGCCATTACCAGCGCTACCTGGCGGCCGCGGCGCGCGCGGTCAGCGTCCTGCGCCAGGGGGCGCTGCCCAGCGCGGTGACCGGGCTGTGCGCGGAGTACGTGACCGACCGGCCCGGCGCCTGGACCTGGCTGGCCCGCTGCGGGCTGGGCTCGCCCAACGAGGAGTGGACGCTGTCCGGCCAGCAGCTGCGGACCAGCAGCGGACTCTGCCTGACCGCCAGCACCGCCAGCACCGCCAGTGCCGCCAGCACCGGCCGGCACGGCCAGGCCGGGGCCGGTCAGCGTGGCGAGCTGCACCGGCAGCAGCTTCCAGGACTGGCGGCCCGGGACGGAGTTCGCGCTGACCAACGCCGGCGCCCGGCTATGCCTGACCGCGCCGGGCTCGCCTGCTCCGCCCGGCACCACGCTGACCGTCCAGCCCTGTGCCGGCCGTCGCGGGCAGCGCTGGTTCCGGCCCTGACCAGCCTTTGTTAGGGATGAAGCTTTAACGGCTGACGGGGCGCGGGAGCGGCTGCTGGGCCCAGATCGTCTTGCCGGTCCTGGTGTGCCGGGTGCCCCAGCGCTCGGCCAGCTGGGCGACCAGCATCAGCCCGCGGCCGCCCTCGTCGTAGCGGTCAGCCCGGCGCAGGTGCGGGGCGGTGCTGCCGCCGTCGGAGACCTCGCAGGACAGCACGCCGTCCAGGATCAGCCGGAGCTGGATGGGCGACTGGGCGTGCCGGATGGCGTTGGTGACCAGCTCGCTGACCAGCAGCTCGGTGATGAAGGCCAGCTCGTCCAGGCCCCAGGCGGAGAGCTGGCGGACGGTCGCGGCCCTGGCCTCGGCCACCACCGCGGGCTCGGCGGGCAGGTCCCAGCAGACGATCCGGTCGGCGGCCAGGGCGCGGGTCCTGGCCACCAGCAGCGCGGCGTCGTCCCCGGCCTGCTCGGGCAGCAGCGCGTCGACCAGGCAGTCGCAGATGGTGTCCAGCGCCGGAGCGGCGTGCGACGGCCCACCCGACGGCCCGCCCGACGGCCCGCCCGACGGCCCGCCAGGCAGCAGCCCATCACGCAGCCCGTCAGACCCCGCGTGCACGTCACCCAGCACCTTGCGCATGGCGTTCAGGCCCGTGTCGATGTCGCGCTGCCGCGACTCGATAAGGCCGTCGGTGTACAGCACCAGCAGGCTGCCCTCCGGCAGCTGGATCTCGGTCTCCTCGAACGGCAGCCCGCCCAGGCCGAGCGGCGGCCCGGCGGGCAGGTCCATGAACTCGGCCGTGCCGTCGGGGCCCACGATGGCGGGCACCGGGTGCCCGGCCCTGGCCAGCGTGCAGCACCGGGACACCGGGTCGTAGACCGCGTACAGGCAGGTCGCGCTGAGGTCGGAGGCCCTGCCGTCCGTGGCCAGCTCTTCCTCGTCGGCCAGCCGGGTGACCACGTCGTCGAGCCTGGTCAGCAGTTCCTCGGGCTCCAGGTCGACGTCGGCCAGGGTGCGCACGGCGGTGCGCAGCCGGCCCATGGTGGCGGCGGCGTGCACCCCGTGCCCGACCACGTCGCCGACGACCAGGCCGACCCGGCTGCCGGACAGCCGGATCACGTCGAACCAGTCGCCGCCCACGGCCACCCCGGAGTGCGCGGGCAGGTAGCGGGTGGCCACCTCGACCGCCCGCTGGTCGGGCTGGCGCCGCTGGAGCAGGCTGTTCTGGAGGGTGAGCGCGGTGGCGTGCTCGCGGGTGTAGCGGCGGGCGTTGTCGATGCAGACGGCGGCGCGGGCCACGATCTCCTCGGCCAGCACCAGGTCGTCGTCCTGGAACGGCTCGGCCCGCTGGTGCCGCACGAACATGGCCAGCCCGAGCGTGATGCCGCGGGCGCGCACCGGCACCATCATCATCGAGTGGAACCGGAAGGCCCGGGCGCTGGCCTGGCGGGCCCGGTCGGGCCTGGCCCACCGGGCGACCCCGTTCTCGGTGTCGGAGTAGCTCACCGACCGGCCGGTGGCCAGGCAGTCCGCCATCGGGGAGCCCTCGGTGAACGAGGAGAGCTGCCCCGGCCGGGCCACCGCCTCGGGCGCGCCCGCCAGGACCGAGCCGCAGGCCATCCGGCGCAGCGCCGCGGTGCCGCTGACCGGGCCCGGCGCCGGCTCGTCGCCGCGCAGCACCGAGTCCAGGATGTCGATCATGGCGAAGTCGGCCAGCCGGGGCACGGCGATGTCGATGAGCTCGCGGGCGGTGGTGGTCAGGTCCAGGGTGCTGCCGATCCGGATGCTGGCCTCGTTGAGCAGCGCCAGCCGCTCCCTGGCCAGGGACTGCTCGGTCACGTCCGTCGAGATGACCAGCACCCCGACCACCTGGCCGGCCTGGTCCTTGACCGGCGACAAGGTGGCCTCCCAGGCCCGGACCCGGCCCGCGTCGGACGGCTCGGAGCCGCGCCACAGGCCCGGCTCCCCGGTCTGGATCACCTGCCGGGCGCAGGTCAGGCAGGCTTCGGCATCGGAGTTGGGCCGGTGGTCGGTCAGCCGCAGGCCCAGCCCGGCGGCCTCGTCGGGCAGGCCGAGCACCCGGCACATGGCCGTGTTGAGCCGAAGCTGGCGCAGGTCGGTGCCGAGCAGGGCCACGTGGACCGGGCTCTGAGTCACCGCCCAGTCCAGCATCTCGCGCAGGCCCTCGGCCGTGCGCGACGGCGGTTCCCCGTCAGTCATCTCGCGGTCGTGCACGCAGACCCCCCGCCGACCCTCGCCGGGCTGGCTCACGACCACTCTCAGCCACCAGCCGGCCACCCGCTGACTTGCCCTTCGGGCCACGATACGCCCGGTCAGACCCCCCTGCCGCCGGGCGCTGGCCAGGGATAGTGTCTGCCTATGAGCATGAATCCCACCCTTCCCGGCGGCCCGTCAGTGCCGCAGCAGCGTCACCTCGTCACGGAGATCCCGGGTCCGGCCTCCCGCGAGCTCATGGAGCGCCGCGCAGCTCAGCGTCGCGCGCGGGCTGAGCCACGTGCTCCCCATCTTCGTCACGGCCGCGGGCGGCGGGATCGTCGTGGACGTGGACGGCAACTCGCTGATCGACTTCGGCTCCGGGATCGCGGTCACCTCGGTCGGCAACAGCGCTGAGCTGGTCGTCAACCGGGTGATCGAGCAGGTCTCGGCGTTCACCCACACGTGCTTCATGGTCGCCCCGTACCAGGGCTACGTGGAGGTCTGCGAGGAGCTGAACCGGCTCACTCCCGGTGACCACGACAAGCGCTCGGCGCTGTTCAACTCCGGCGCCGAGGCGGTGGAGAACGCGGTCAAGATCGCCCGCCGGGCGACCGGCCGCGACGCGGTGGTGACCTTCGACCACGCCTACCACGGCCGCACCAACCTGACCATGGCCATGACCGCGAAGAACATGCCCTACAAGGACGGGTTCGGGCCGTTTGCCGGAGAGGTCTACCGGGTGCCGATGGCCTACCCGTTCCGCTGGCCCGGCGGCCCGGCCGCCTGCCAGGCCGACGCGCTGGACGTGATCACCGGCCTGATCCACACCCAGGTGGGCGAGGAGAACGTGGCCGCGGTGGTCATCGAGCCCATCCAGGGCGAGGGCGGCTTCATCGTGCCGCCGGACGGCTTCCTGCCGGGGCTGGCCGAGTTCTGCCGCCAGCACGGGATCGTGTTCGTGGCCGACGAGATCCAGTCCGGGTTCTGCCGGACCGGCGACTGGTTCGCGGTCGATCACGAAGGCGTGATCCCGGACCTGGTCACCACGGCCAAGGGCATCGCGGGCGGGCTGCCGCTGGCCGGCGTGACCGGCCGGGCCGACCTGATGGACGCGGTGCACCCCGGCGGCCTGGGCGGCACCTTCGGCGGCAACCCGGTGGCCTGCGCCGCGGCGCTGGGCGCCATCGAGACCATGGCCAAGGAGGACCTGCCCGCCGCGGCCCGCCGGATCGGCGACATCATGCTGCCCCGGCTGCGCAAGCTAGCCGAGTCCGCGCCGGTCATCGGCGACGTGCGCGGCCGCGGCGCGATGGTCGCCATCGAGCTGGTCGAGCCGGGCACGCTCCAGCCGAACGCGGCGGCCGCCGGGCAGGTGGCCAGGGCCTGCCACAACGCGGGCCTGCTCGTGCTGACCTGCGGGACGTTCGGCAACGTGCTGCGCTTCCTGCCGCCGCTGGTCATCGGCGAGGCACTGCTCAACGAGGGCCTGTCAGTGCTGGAGGACGCCTTCGCCGGACTGTAGCCGGCGGCGCGGCCATCCGATACACCCCTATTGACCGGTTATCCGGACGGAGTTACTGATGAGTAAACCTCGTCGTGCCCCGCCCAAGGAGGAGCCGGTGCCGTCTCGCCCCCGCCATGTACGTCGCCCCCGCCATGTCCGTCACTCGCGCCTGTTCATCGCCGCCGGAACTCTCGCCGCCGCCGCGCTCGGGCTGCTGGCCGCCGCCCCGGCGGCCAGCGCCCAGAGCACGGTCAGCTACGTCGCCCTCGGCGACTCCTACTCCTCCGGCGTCGGCGCCGGGAACTACACCAGCTCCAGCGGCTCCTGCGACCAGAGCCCCAACGCCTACCCCCAGCTGTGGGCCAACGCCAACGCCCCGGCCAGCTTCGTCAACGAGACCTGCTCCGGCGCCACCACCAGCTCGGTCATCAGCAGCCAGCTCGGCGCGCTGAACAGCGGCACCTCGCTGGTCTCCATCACCGTCGGCGGCAACGACGTGGGCTTCTCCTCGGTCATGGAGACCTGCGTGCTGGAATCCACCAGCAGCTGCGTGAGCGCCGTGGACAACTCCGAGAGCGAGGTCGCCACCCAGCTGCCCGGCGAGCTGAACAGCGTGCTGGGCGACATCAAGGCCGATGCCCCCAGCGCCAGGGTCGTCGTGCTCGACTACCCGCAGCTGTATGACCTGTCCAAGTCCAGCTCGTGCATCGGGCTGAGCACCACCGACCGCACCGCGCTCAACCAGGGCGCCAGCGAGCTGGACAGTGCCGTCCAGGCCGCCGCCGCCCGCTACGGCGACGTGTTCGCCGACGTGCAGTCCCAGTTCGCCGGCCACCAGATCTGTGACTCCGGCTCCTGGCTGCACTCGGTGAACTTCCTGGACATCGGCGAGTCCTACCACCCGACCGCCTCCGGCCAGTCCGGCGGCTACCTGCCCGTGTTCACCGCCGCCGCGAAGGGATAAGCCCGCTGGGCCGACGTCCGACCGTGCCTGATGACCGCCAGGCCAGGACCGACCAGCGGGACAGGGCGCAGAGCACCGACCCCACGCTGGCCGCCGAGCCCGCGCTCATCAGGCACGCCACCGAGCCGACCGAGCCGATCGACAGGATCGAGCCCGCCGACCCGATGGACAGGATGGAGCCCGCCGACCCGATCGACAGGATCGACCCGCTGGACCCGATGCTCAGGATCGAGCCCGCCGAGCCGCCTGCCGAGCCGCCCTGGCCCCGTGGCGATCTGCGTGTGGTTGCCATGGGGTCAGTGTGGCAGGTGCCCGCGCCCGGCCGCGATGACCGGCCGCGATGACCGGCCGCGACGGCCGCCGCGACGGACCGGGATGGCCGCCCGGTGGGCGCCGGACGGGCGCCCACCGGTAGGTTGAGCATGTTCCGGGTTACTCCGGAGTGAGAGGGAGGCACGCGTGTTCGGCGGCATCGGGCAGCTGGTGGACTCAGGGCCGCTGCTGCTGGCCATGCCCGTCGCGGCCGCGGCCGGCGCGGTCACCTTCCTGTCACCCTGCTGCCTGCCGCTGGTGCCCGGCTACCTCTCTTACCTCACCGGCATGTCGGGAACTGCCGTCAAACCCGATAGCACTAACAAAGGGGACCCGCCGCCATCCGGGCCCGGCGGCGGCTCGGGCGCCGGTGCCGGCGCGGTCGCGACCACGACCACCGCCGCCGCGGTCGTCGCGGCCCCGCTCCCGCCCCGTGGCCGGGTCATGCTGGGCACGCTGCTGTTCGTGTTCGGCTTCTCGATCGTGTACATGCTGGTCGGCCTCGCGCTGGGCAGCCTCGGCGAGGCGCTGGCGGTGCATCAGAAGGGCCTCAGCCAGATCCTCGGCGGCCTGGTCATCCTGCTCGGCCTGATGTTCCTCGGCGCCTTCGACCGGTTCTCGTTCAGCGGGCGGATCTTCAAGCCCCAGTTCCGGCCCCAGGCGGGCCTGGCCGGCGCGCCCCTGCTCGGCGTGCTGTTCGGCCTGAGCTGGACGCCCTGCATCGGGCCTACGCTCAGCGCCGTCCTGGCCCTGGGCGTCGGCACGGGCTCGACGACCCGCGCGGCCCTGCTGGTCTTCGTCTACTGCCTGGGACTGGGCATCCCGTTCCTGATCGTGGCGTTCGCGTTCCAGCGCGGGAGCCAGCCTGTTCGGCTTCGCCCGCCGGCACGGGCGCCTGATCACCCAGATCGGCGGCGTGCTGCTGATCGTGGTGGGCCTGCTGGAGGTCACGGGCGCCTGGTCCTCGGCCGTCCTCTGGCTGAAGATCCACTGGCTGAGCGGCTACAACTCCCCCATCTAGCCCCAGGCCGCACCCAGCAGCGCCCGCCCTGGCCCGCCCGCCAGCGCGCCCGCCGCCGGTCACGCCCGCCGCCCGCCACGCCCGCCGCCAGTCACGCCCGCCGCCCGCCACGCCCGCCGCCCGGTCACGCCCGCCGCCAGCCATGTCCGCCGCGAGCCATGTCCGCCGCGAGTCACTTCAGTCACTTGAGTCGCATCTGCCACACTCGCACCGTGGGGCCACGCCGTGTCCGGGCCCGGCGGTCGTGGGTGTCCCGTTGGGTACACGCGGGTGTACCCAACGGGACACCCACAAGGGAGACGGCTGGGCGGCGCGGGGTGGCCGGGGTGGAGCCGGGCTGGCGCCGGGCGGCGCCGCGGGCTGGTGCCACGGGTGCCGCCACCGGACCGCCACACCAGGCCCCGGTGTCACGCGCGCCTCAGAAGACACGTCCGCGCTGGGGTGCAATTCGTGGATGTCCCGTTGCCTACCTGTGAGGGTAGGCAACGGGACATCCATAACGCCGGCCGGGCGGAAGCGCCCCAGGCTAGCGAGGCGGGGGTTAGCTGGCGGACGGGCGGGGCGGGAGGGGCGGGCGGCGCTTGGAGGGGCGGTCGGCCAGGGTGGGCGGGGCCGCGGCCGGGGTGGCGGCCAGCGCCTCGGTGGCCAGGCGGACCGCGGTCTCGAGCTGGGCGTCGCGGCCGGCGGCCCAGTCGTCGGGGGTGATGAGCACCTCGACGTCGGGGTCGACGCCGTAGTTCTCGACGCCCCAGCCGCTGCCCTCCATCCAGAACGCGTACCGCGGCACCGTCACCCGGGTGCCGTCGACCAGCTCGTGGAAGCCGTCGATGCCGATCACGCCGCCCCAGGTCCGGGTGCCGACGACCGGGCCCAGCCCGAGCGTGCGAATGGCCTTGGTGACGATGTCGCCGTCCGAGCCGGCGAACTCGTCGGCCAGCGCCACCACGGGCCCGCGCGGGGCGTCGATCGGGATAGGACATCGGGCGCAGGCTCCTGGGCATCTCCCAGGCGATGACCCGCCGGGCCAGCTTCTCGATCACCAGCTGGGAGGTGTGCCCGCCGCGGTTGCCGCGCGCGTCGACGATGAGCCCGTCGAGGGTCATCTCGGCGCGCAGGTCGCGGTGGAAGTCGGCCCAGCCCTCGCTGACCATGTCCGGCACGTGCAGGTAGCCGATCCGGCCGTGGCCAAGCTCGCGGACCAGGGCCCGCCGGCTGGCCACCCAGTCCTGGTAGCGCAGCCGCCGCTCGCTGGCCAGCGGCACGACCACGACGCGCCGGGTGGTGCCGGTGTCCGGGCTGGTCACGGTCAGCTCGACGGGCTTGCCCGCCGAGCCGGCCAGCAGCGGGCCGGGGCCGTCGCCCGCTACCGGGCGGCCGTCGACGGCCAGCAGCCGGTCGCCCGGCCGGACCTGGACGCCGGGTGCGCTCAGCGGCGACCGGGCCCGCGGGTCGGACGACTCGCCGGGGACGATCCGGCGCACGACCCAGTTGCCCTCGCCGTCGCGCTCCAGGTCGGCGCCGAGCAGGCCGACCGC
Source organism: uncultured Actinomycetota bacterium (assembly GCA_963822485.1). GTDB lineage: Bacteria > Actinomycetota > Actinomycetes > Streptosporangiales > Streptosporangiaceae > DASUBV01. The sequence continues at coordinate 42,695 of CAWGHW010000032.1, read as the reverse complement.
GGTGCTGGCGGCGGCCCCGCCGTCGCGCGGGGCCGAGATGACGTAGGCGTGGGAGGTGCCCAGCTCGCCCAGGGTCTCGTAGAGGACGTCGGCGAACTCCTCGGAGCTGGCCACCTGGTCCAGCCGCGGCCGGTACTGGGCCAGCACGGCGTCCCAGTCCACGCCGGCCAGGTCCGGGACCCAGAAGTCGTGCCGGACGAGCCGCCCGGCCTCGGCGAACGCGTGCTGCCACAGCGCGGCGGGGTCGGCCAGGAACCGGGCCCGCGAGGCGTCCACGCTGACCCGGTCGTCGGGGTTGTCGGAGTCGGCCTTGTGGTCGGCGGGCAGCACGGCCAGGCTGTCGTCGTCGCTGACCACCAGCCGGGTGCCGTCGCCGCTGGCCTCGAACCAGTCGACGTCCTCCTCCAGCACGGTGACCGACTGCCGGGCGAAGTCGAACCGCTGGAGGGCGGGCCGCGGGCCGCTGTCCCCCGGCCGGGCGCCGCCCTCGCCCAGCGCGCCGGTCAGCGGCTCGCACAGCCAGGCCAGGCCGCCCTTGACCGCGTGCAGCGAGGAGTACCGGGACTCGGGCACCGGCAGCGCGGCGATCCGGTCGGCCAGGCCCGCGAGGTCGACGGCCACCGGGGCCGGGGCCTTGCGGCCCTTGCCGCCCCCATCGGCCTTGCCGCCCCCATCGGCCTTGCCGCCCCCGTCCGCCTTGCCGTCGCCGTCGCTGACGCTGCCGTCGCTACCGCTGCCGCCGTCGCTCCCACCGCCGTCGCCGCTGCCAGCGCTGTCGTCGGCCTCGTCGTCGGAGTCGCCGATGCTCCGGCCGCCCGGCTGCGGGCCGAACGGGGACAGCGTGGCCGCGGCCAGCGGGATCAGGTACGGCCGGGCGCCGAACGGGAAGGCCAGGTCGAAGAAGTGCGCGTCGTAGACCGGGTCGAAGCTGCGCTTGGACAGGAACGCCAGGTACTTCCCGTCGATGGTGAACACCGGCTCGGTGTCGGTGAACCGCCCGTCGGTGACGTCGGTCACCCGGGCCGGCGCGCCGTCGGCGACCCGGGCCAGCCGCAGCCGGCGCAGCGGCTGGGAGTCCGGGTGCGACCAGGCCAGCCAGGCCGAGTCGGTGGACCAGGCCAGGCCGGTGACCTCGCCGTTGTCCGAGGCGGCCAGCTCGCTGACCGCGCCGGAGGCCACCTCGACCACGCGCAGCTGGCCGTCGCGGGCGGCCACGGCCACCTTGGTGCCGTCCGGCGCGGCGGCCAGGCTGGCCACCTGGCCGATGGCCCCGGAGGCGAGCCGGCGCGGGGGCTGCGGCGCGCCGTCGGCCGCCGGGCTGGCGACCTCGAGCGCGTCCTCGCCGTCGGCGTCGGTGACCCAGACCACCTGGCCGTCGCGGCCCAGCACCTCGGGCAGCCGGGCCCTGGCCGTGCCGGGCGTGACCGACAGCGCGAGCGCCGGGCCGTCGCGGTGGGTCAGCCAGTGCACGGTGCCGCGGACCTCGACCGCGCTGGCCCGGCCCGTGGCGTCAACCGACAGGCTGCCGACGTGATCGTCGGCGGAGATCAGCCGCGGCGTCCGGCCCGCCGGGACCGACCCGAGCCGCAGCTCGACCGGCCGCGGCTCGGCGTCCAGGCCGTCCAGCAGCCAGATGACGCCGCCGCAGCTGTACACGATCCGTTCACCGTCTGTACTTGCCTGGCGGGCGTAGTCGCCGTCGTGATCGGTGTGCCGGCGCAGCCCGGTGCCGTCCAGCGCGCACGAGTACAGGTTCCCGGTGCCCTCGTGATCGGACAGGAAGACCAGCCGTCCGCCGATCAGCATCGGGCACGCCAGCTGACCCTCGAGCCCGGCCAGCAGCCGCCGGAACGCCGGGCCCGGTCCGCCGGCCGGCGCCGCCGGGCCCGCGCCCGCCCCGCCCGGCGCCGCACCCGCCCCGGCCGCCGCATCGGCAGCGGGGGCCGTCCCGTGACTCGCCGCACGCACCCACAGGCGGCCCGCGGTGCCGCCGCGGTAGCGCTTCCAGTACGCCGGATCGCGGTGCATGGCGCCGGTCAGCAGGGCCACCCCGGCCGACTCCACGGCCAGGTCAGCCACCGGCCCGTAGGGCAGCCTGACGTCGCCAGGCGGCCGCGCGGCCGCCTCGGGATCGATGGCGTAGGCCCAGGTGAAGTGGGTGAACGGCTGGCCGGCGGCGCTGATGGCCAGCACCTCGCCCGCCGGCGTCCAGCCGCACGCCTCGGTCCGGGCGTCGCCCCAGAACGTGAGCTGGCGGCCGAGCCCGCCCTCGGCCGATGACAGGAAGACCTCGGCGGTGTCGCGCTGGGTTCCGGTCCAGGCGACCTGCGTGCCGTCACGGGACAGCCGCGGCCGGCTGGCCAGGGCCTGATCGGCGGACAGCCGCCAGGCGCGGCCCCCGTCCGCCTGCCCCAGCCAGACATCGTCCTCGGAGACGAACGCGATCAGGTCGCCGTGCACATGCGGAAAGGTCAGATATCCCGATGACGTCACCGGGCAATCCTAGGACTCCGGCGGCCGCCGTACCCGAGGCACGGCCGCCGGGACCCGGGACCGGTGCCGCCCGGGCCGCCGAGCGGCCGCCGGACACCATGGGTAATCACTCTGAGTAGTTGACGGCATTGCACCACGCACGTGCAATAACCCTGAATGCACGTTCAGTCAGGGTTTACTAATTGACCGCCGGTACTCATTTCTATCGCGCTGTTACCATTACGTTATCCGACGTTCCGAACGAAATTCCACTACGCTGCGTACTCCTACATCTTGTTTGGCTCAAATAGGTTGTATGCATCAGGTGTTAGTGCGAGACTCATCATGTGGCAATAGCGCTTGATGGGGGGGTTCCCGAGTACGGCGCGGACAACCACGGTGGACAGTCTCGCCTTGGGATCTTCAAGCGCCAGCGGGATGCCAGCCCGCCGGACCGGGTCATGTTTACCCAGGACGGGTACCGTCGCCGGACCGGGGCGGCGGCGGACGCACTGGACGGCCTGACCCGGCCGTCGGCGGCCAGCATGGACAGCATCGCCCCCGCTCAGGGCGAGACAGATGAGTCTGTCTCAGGCACCGGCTTCGACGCTTACCTGGTGAAAGAATCATTCCAGCGCGTCATGTCCAATGCCGCGCTGGCAATGGAATACTTCTACTCGCACCTTTTCACCGTCAGTCCGGAAACACGCGGAATGTTCCCGATGGGCATGAGCCAGATGCGCGACCGGCTCTTCGCCGGGCTGGCGAAGCTGGTGTGGAGCCTGGATAGCCCGGAGGAGTCCGGGGCATATCTGGCCCAGCTAGGACGCGATCATCGCAAATACGGCGTGAAGGACCGGCACTATCACGCCTTCTTCATCGCATTGCTCGCCACCGCGGCTCACTTTAACGGCGCCGACTGGACCCCCGAAACCGACGCCGCGTGGCAGGGTGCGCTGGCCTATGCAGCGCGCACGATGCGTTCGGCAGCCGCAGCGGAGGCCAGGAATCACCCTCCGTGGTGGGTCGGGGAAATCGTCGGGCACGACCAGCGGGGCGACAGCGTGGCCGTGGTGACCATCCGGCCCGACCGGACCTTCCCTTACCGGCCCGGCCAGTACCTGACTCTCCAGGTCACGCGCTGGCCGCGGGTCTGGCGGGCCTACTCCATCGCCAACGCGCCCCGGTCCAGCGGCCTGATCGACCTGCACGTGCGGGCGGTGCCCGGCGGCATGGTCAGCACCACGCTGGTGCGGCACGCCGTCGTCGGCGACACGGTGCTGCTCGGCCCGGCCCGGGGCGAGATGCTCCTGCCCGGCACCGCCCGGCCGGGCGAGATCCGGCCCGGCACCAGCGTCGCCAGCACCAGCCTCGCCGGGCCCCGCGAGGGCTGGCTCAGTGATGGCGGGCTCAGTGATGGCGGGCTCAGCGATGGCCGGCTCGGCGAGGGCAGGCCCGGCGAGGTACCGCTCGGCGATCCCGGCCGCGACCTGCTCTGCGTGGCCGGCGGGACCGGGCTCGCCCCGCTCAAGGCCCTCATCGAGGAGGTGGCCCTGGGGCGGCTGGGCCACGGCGCCGGCCAGCCCCGGCGGATCACCCTGTTCGCCGGCGCCCGGCGCCAGCGGGACCTGTACGACCTGCCCGACCTCCAGCGGCTCCAGACCGCCTGCCCCGGTCTCCAGGTCATCCCCGTGCTGTCCGACGAGCTGACCGGCCGGACCGGCCCGGCCTGGATCAGCGGCATGCTGCCGGACGTGGTCCGCGCGCACGGCCTGTTCGAGAACTCCGAGGCCTTCATCTGCGGCCCCGAGGCCATGGTCCGGCAGACCACGCTGCTGCTGGCCGCGCACGTGCCGCCGGAGCAGATCCACCACGATCCGCTCCCCGACGACCAGGCCCTGCCCAGCACGGCCGCCGCGGCGCCGCCCGCCGACACCCTGACCTCGCTGTCGGCCAAGTTCGCCCGGCCGGGCTTCCCGCCCGGGCTCTAGCTCACCGAAGAGCCCAGGTACTGGCCGAAGAAGGCGTAGATCCGCGCCCAGGAGTCCGCCGCGTCGTGCGGCTCGTAGCTCATCCCGGTGATCTTGGCCAGCACCGCGCCGACCCCTGAGGCCTCGGACATGAACCGGTGGCCCGAGCCCGGGTACATCTTGACGTCGTGCGGCACGTCGAGCACGACCAGCGCCCGCTCCAGCCGCTCCGGGAACTCCTTGGCCGGCCCCTTGTCCCGGCCGCCGAAGCTGGCCACGATCGGGCAGGCGCCCGCCAGCACGCTCTCGGCGTCCTTGGGCACCTCGCCGTAGTTCACCGACGCCGCCGCGAAGCCGTCCCGCGGCGCGCACAGCAGCGCGAAGCCGCCGCCCATGCAGAACCCGATGACCCCGGTCTTGCCCGTGCAGTCCGCCCGCCCGGCCAGGAACCCGCGGGCCGCGTCCAGTGCCTGGAAGGCCGGCCCGCTGCCCGCGCGCAGCTGCCGGAAAATGGCCCGCACGCAGCGCAGCCAGGATTCGCCCCGGTACAGGTCCGGCGCCAGGGCCAGGTAACCGTGCCCGGCCATTTCATCGGCCTTATGGCGAATGTCGTCGTTCACGCCGAATATCTCGTGAATGATGACCACGCCGGGCCAGGGTCCGCTGCCCGCGGGAACCGCCAGGTAGCCGGGCACGACGCCGCTCGTAGCACCGCTCGTGGCGCCGCTGGGTGCGGGGTAGCTCATGTCGGGCATGACGCCCACCTTTCTCCTGGCCATTTCCGTCGGAAACTGGGCAGAACCCTAGCGGTCCGCGTATACCCGGCCCCGGCCTGCCCATGCCCGGCCGTTGTCCGCATACCGGGCACGCGCCCCGTGCGCCCACCGCGCCGCATCGGGCCTGACTCCATTAACCACCAGACGTAATCGGATCGCCACGTTAAGTTAGACAACGGTGGTCCTGGGAAACCAGTGACCACAGTGACGGAACACGAAACGGTTCCGGTGCGGAATCGTCGTCGTTCAGGAAAGGGGACTTCGATGTTCGGGAACAGCAGGCACGCTGCCCATGGCATCCTCGCCGCCAGCCTGACGGGCCTCATCACGCTCACCGCGGCTCCGGCGTTCGCCTCGGCGGCGCCGGCCGGGCACGCCACCGCCCACACGGCGACCAGGTCCGCGACCAGGTCCAAGGACCCGGCGTCGAAGGACCCGACCGCCCGGTACCACAGCTGGCGGCGGGCCCAGCGCGCGGCCGGGTTCCGCCTCAAGGTCCCGGCCCGCACGTACGGCCTGGTCCGCAAGAACGCCATCCTCGTCGGCCCGTGCGACGCCGCGGGCCAGCGCCGCAAGCGCGACGTCTACGCCGAGTGGGGCGCCGGCCAGAAGTTCCTGGCCCTGGACCAGAACAACTCCGGCAGCGCGTGCAGCAACTTCGGCGCGGCCCGCTTCCTGGGCCGCTTCCGGGTTCAGGGCCACCGCGCCCGGATGTACGGGTTCTGCGGCTCGCGCGGCCTGCCCTCGTGCCGCGCCAAGGCCGCCGTCCTGGTCCTGACCTGGCGGGCGGGCAAGCGCTTCTACGTCGTCTACTCCAGCCATCAGTGGCGGGCCACGCTGCTGGGCTTCGCCCGGCACCTGCGGTTCGTCAGGTAGCAGCCGACCCGGTCACGCCGGGCTCGGCGCGCCGCGCGGCAGCTAGCCGTCCGCCCGAGCCCGGCACAGCCGCAGCACGTTGCCGATCACCTGGTGCCCGGCCCGGCCCGACGCGGTCAGGATCGACTCCGGGTGGAACTGCACCCCCCAGCGGCCGCGGGCGGTGTCCTCGATGGCCATCACCACCCCGTCCGGGGTGACCGCGGTGACCGTGAACCCGCCGGTGACCTGCTCGGGCCGGGCATGCAGCGAGTGGTAGCGGCCCGCCGCGAACTCCGCGGGCAGCCCGGCCAGCAGCGACCCGCCCAGCACCTGGACCTGGCCCGGCTTGCCGTGCGCCGGGGTGTCCAGCAGGCCCAGCGTGCCGCCCGCGTGCTCGACCAGCGCCTGGAGCCCCAGGCAGACCCCGAACACCGGCAGCCCCCGCTCGTCGATCGCGGCCAGCAGCTTGTCGCAGCCGAAGTCGGCGGGCCGCCCCGGCCCCGGCGACAGCACCACCAGGTCCGGCGCGTACTGGTCGAGCAGCACCGGGTCGAACCCGGCCCGCAGCGTCGTCACCTCGGCCCCCAGCTCGCGGAAGTAGCCCGCCAGCGTGTGCACGAACGAGTCCTGGCAGTCGACCAGCAGCACCCCGAGCCCGGCCCCCGGCAGCGCGTCCGCCCCGGCCAGGCCCGCCGCCCCGATGTCCCCGGCCCCGGCCGGCCCGGCCGGGACCGCGTCCGGCCGGCCCGCCTCGGCCAGCGTCTCCAGCAGCGCCCTGGCCTTGAGCCGGGTCTCCTGCTCCTCGGCCTGCGGGTCGGAGTCGAACAGCAGCGTCGCCCCGGTCCGGACCGCCGCCACCCCGTCGCGGATGTGCGCCGTGCGCAGCGTGAGGCCGGTGTTCATGCCGCCGTCGAAGCCGATCATGCCGACCGCGCCGCCGTACCAGCGCCGCTGGTCCGCCTCGTGGTCCTCGATGAACTGCATGGCCCAGGCCTTCGGCGCCCCGGTGACCGTCACCGCCCACATGTGGGTCAGGAACGCGTCCAGCGCGTCGAACTCCGGCCGCAGCCGGCCCTCGATGTGGTCCACGGTGTGGATGAGCCGGCTGTACAGCTCGATCTGGCGGCGGCCGATCACCTTGATGCTGCCCGGCACGCAGATCCGCGACTTGTCGTTGCGGTCCACGTCCGTGCACATCGTCAGCTCGGACTCCTCCTTGGGCGAGGCCAGCAGCGCCCGGATGGCCTCCGCGTCGCCGAGCGGGTCGTCGCCGCGGGCGATCGTCCCGGCGATGGGGCAGGTCTCCACCCGGTCGCCGGTGACCCGGACGTACATCTCCGGCGACGCGCCGACCAGGTACTCCCCCGCGCCGAGGTTGAGGAAGAACTCGTACGGGGCCGGGTTGCGCAGCTGCAGCCGCTCGAAGAACGCCGCCGGCGACGCACACGGCGCGTGAAAGACGTGGCTCGGCACCACCTCGAACAGGTCACCGCAGGCAAATCGCTCCCGGGCCTGGGCCACCACCTGCGCGTAAGCCCCGGGAACCGGGTCGTCCGGAAGAGCGTGAGCACTAACAAGACCTTGTTCGGGATCATTGTTATGCGCCGCGCCGGACTCCCCTGGCCCGGCCGACCGGGCCAGGCCCCGGGTCGATCCGGCCGCAGTCTCGAAGTCGTAGGAGTAGCACAGCGCCGTCTCCCGCTTGCGGTCCAGCACCCAGACCCGGTCGGGCAGGTGCAGGACCAGGTCCCGCTGGGCCTCCTCACGCCGGATGCGGGGCCGGACCGGCTCGAACTGGAAGGCCAGGTCGTAGCCGAACGCCCCGTACAGGCCGAGGTTCGGATCGGGCCCGGCCAGGTCGGCGATGATCTCGCGCAGCGCGGAGAAGACCGACGGGCGGCGGCTGCGCTCCTCCTCGGTGAACGTCCCGCCGGGGTCGGTCACCGTCACCTCGCACTGGCCGTCCCCCGACGTGACCTCGCCAGTCCGGGCCAGCGCCGCCGCGATGACCGGCAGCAGCACCCGGCCCCGGTCGTTGCGGGCCCGCGCGGTGACGGTCCGGCCGCGGGCCACGATCTCCACGGGCGGGTCGACGTAGCCCATGTGCCAGCGGCTGTACCGGCCCGGGTACTCCATGCCGGAGCTGAGCACGCCGCCGGGGACGGCCTCGACCTGCTGGGTGAGCTCCTCCAGCAGCGCCGGGTCGAAGGAGGCCGCGGTGCGGGTCACCGTGACCCCGCCGCCGGTACGGTAGGTCGTCTCGCCTGAGTCCATTGTCGGCCTCGTCAGTTTCTGGGCCCGGCCGGACGGCACGAATCAGCGGCCGCCTGCTGCCGGGCGGTCGCCGTCGGGATCTGCTGGGGTCGCGCGAATCCTGGCACCGCCTACCGGCGGCGCCACCAGCCAGCTAGGTGCTGCACGCGCATGTCAGGCAGCCTACACCCGCCGGCCATCGCCGGGGCCTGGTCGCCTGCGGGCCGCTTCTTGCTGTTATCACCCGGCTGCCGGGCGGCTATCGGTGATCGTGACCGTTTGACCGTCGATCGCGGGGGGTGAATCGGTCCTGATCATGACCGGGCCCGGAGGCCTGGCCGCGATAGGTCGTCGGTGACCTCGGCTGCGTGCGGCATGTCACCGGCCGGCCGCTGCGTGTCACGGGGTGACCGGCGCAGGGTGATGGCCACCGAGCCCAGGACGAGGGCAGCGCCCACTCCCTCGCGCCAGGTGAACTGCTCGCCCAGGAACGCGATCCCGGCCAGGACCGCGACCACCGGGTTGACGTAAGCGTAGGTGGACACGGTGGTCACGGGCAGGTGGGCCAGGGCATAGCCGTAGGCGGTGAAGGCGATGATCGAGCCTGGGCCGATCAGGTAGGCCAGCGCGATCCAGGATGTCGCGGGAACCGAGGCCCAGTGCACGCGGGAGAACTCCCCGGTGGCGGCGGCCACGGCCAGCAGGATCACCCCGCCGGCGAGCATCTCGATGGCCGCGGCGAGCATGGCGTGGGCCGGCAGGGCGAGCCGGTGGCTCAGCACTGATCCCAGTCCCCAGGCGGCCGCCGCGCCGAGCAGGATGATCACGTCGATGGCGTGTCCGGTCGCTGTCGCACCGCCAACCAGGACCGCCACGCCGCTCAGCCCCACGGCCAGGGCGGCAGCGGACTTCACGCTGACTGGCTCCCCCTGCACGAACCGGGCGAAGACGATGACCCACAGCGGGACCGTCGCCACGAGCACGGCAGCGAAGCCCGAGGGCAGCCTCGTCTCCGCGACCGACACGCCACCGTTGCCCGCGAACAGCAGCAGCACGCCGACAACGGCGCCGGCCAGCCACGCCTGAGCACCGGGCCGGACCCGGCGCCTGCCCTGGCCGCTGCCGCGACGGCCGGCTGCCACGCGGAGCGCGACCGGGTAGAGCAGGGCGCCCGCGATGACGTAGCGGGTGCCTGCCATCAGCAGCGGCGGCAGGTGGCCGACCCCGACGCGGATAGCCAGGTAGGTCGATCCCCACACCACGTACACCACGCCCAGGGCGATCCAGCTCAGCGCCCGGCGGAGGTCTCGTGCAGTGAGGTCAGGCATACCTGCATCATCTGCGCCCCAGCCCGCAGGCCACCAGTGGCAGAAATGACAACCGCGAGTAGAATTCTGCCATGCACCGTGTCGCGATTGCCGTCACGCCGGGCCTGCCGATGTTCGAGCTGGCGGCTGCCTGCGAGGTCTTCGGCGGCAGCCGGCAGGACTTCCCCGTGCCCTGGTGGTATGAGGTGCGGCTGTGCGCGGCCCAGGACGGCCCGGTTCGCACGGCCGAGGGCCTGCTGTTCGACGGCACGGCCGGGCTGACCGAGCTCATCGAGGCGGACACGGTGATCGTCCCGGCCTGCGCCAGCGTCCAGGACGAACCGCCGCCGGAGCTGCTGGCGGCGCTGCGGGCCGCGGCCAGCCGGGGCGCCAGGATCGCCTCGATCTGCACCGGCGCCTTCACCCTCGCCGCGGCCGGGCTGCTCGACGGACGCCCGGCGGCCACCCACTGGATGCACGCCGCCGAGCTGGCCCGGCGCTGGCCGGCGGTCAAGGTCGAGCCCAACGTGCTCTACACCGACGACGGCCAGATCCTCACCTCGGCCGGGTCGGCGGCGGGACTTGACCTGTGCCTGCACATCGTCCGCCGCGACCACGGCACCCGGATCGCGAACGCGCTGGCCCGGCGGCTGGTCATCCCGCCGCACCGGGACGGCGGGCAGGCCCAGTACATCGAGCAGCCGCTGCCCGCCGCCGCGCCGAGCCTCGGGCCCTGCCTGGACTGGGCCAGGGAGCACCTGGAACTGCCGCTCACGGTAGACGACCTGGCCCGGCAGGCGCTGATGAGCCCGCGGACCTTCGCCCGGCGATTCCGTGAGATGACCGGGACCACGCCGCTGCAGTGGCTGTGCGCCGAGCGGGTGCGCCGGGCCCAGGACCTGCTGGAGAACACCGATGACACCGTGGACCGGATCGCGGAGGCCTGCGGCCTGCGGTCGGCCCAGGTGCTGCGCACGCACTTCGCCCGGATCAATGGCGTCACCCCGCACGAGTTCCGCCGCACCTTCCGGGACCGCGCGGCCTGAGGCCAGGGCCGTTTCGCGAATATCCCGCTAGCGGCGGGCCAGCTCCGCGCGCTGGGCCCAGGCACCGATGTCGCCGCCGGTGATGGCCACCGCCAGCAGGTCGGGGAACGCGTCCGGGGTGCAGGCGAACGCGGGCACGTCCAGCTCGGCCAGCGCCGCCGCGTTGCCCGAGTCATAGGCGGGCGCGCCGTCGTCGGACAGCGCCAGCAGCGCCACCACCTGGACGCCGGCCGCCTTCATGGCGGCCACCCTGGCCAGCATCTGTTCCTCGTCGCCGCCCTCGAACAGGTCCGAGATGAGCACGAAGACGGTGTCCCGCGGCCGGGTGATCAGCGTCTGGGCGTAGGCGAGGGCCTGGTTGATGTCGGTGCCGCCGCCGAGCTGGGCGCCGAACAGCACCTCGACCGGGTCGGCCAGCTTCTCGGTCAGGTCGACCACGGCGGTGTCGAACACGACCAGCGAGGTGCGGACCGCGCGGATGGAGGCCAGCACGGCGCCGAACACCGACGCGTAGACCACCGAGGACGCCATCGAGCCAGACTGGTCGATGGCCAGGATGATGTCCCTGGCCACCACCTGCTGCCGGCGGCCGTAGCCGATGAGCCGCTCGGGGATCACCGTCTTGTACTCGGGCTGGTAGCGGGACAGGTTGGCGGCGATGGTCTTGTTCCAGTCGATGTCCCGCGGCCGCGGGCGGCGGGTCCGGGTGGCCCGGCTGACCGCCCCGGTGACCGCGGCCTGGGTGGCGCGCCGGATCCGCCGCTCGATCTCCTCGACCACGCCCCGGACCACCTGGCGGGCCGTCTCCTTGGTCGACTCCGGCATCACCGCGTTGAGGCTGAGCAGCGTGCCGACCAGGTGCACGTCGGCCTGGACCGAGGCCAGCATCTCCGGCTCAAGCAGCAGCTCGCGCAGGTGCAGCCGGTCGATGGCGTCGCGCTGCATGACCTGGACCACGCTGGACGGGAAGTAGGTGCGGATGTCGCCCAGCCAGCGGGCCACCGACGGCGCCGACGCGCCCAGGCCGGCCGACCGCGGCCGGCTGCGCCGGCCTGCCGCGTCGCCGTCCTGGTCATAGAGCGCGGCCAGGGCCGCGTCCACCGCCTGGTCGGCCTGGGTCAGGCGGGCCCCGTCCTCGCCCTCCATGGCCTGGGCGGCGGCCGAGCCGAGCAGCAGCCGCCACCGCCGCAGCCGCTCATCGTCGCCCACGCGGTGGTCCGGGCCGGGCTGGTCCGGGCCGGGCTGATCCGGGCCGGGCTCGGCCGGGCCGGTCATCGCGGGCCGCCCAGGATGGCCGCGACGGTGCGCAGCACGCCCGCGGCGCGCTCGGCGTCCACCGGCTCCGCTCGGCCGGGCGCGGGCCCGCCGGTGCCGAGCTGGCGCACGGCGGCGGCGAGGTTGGTCCGCTCCGGGGGCGAGAATCCGGCCAGCGTGCGGCGCAGCAGCGGCAGCACGTCCAGGAACTCCTGCTCGCTGAGGCCGGCGACCCAGCCGTCCAGCACCGTGAGCAGGTCGCGGTCGTGCACCAGCAGCAGGCCGCTGCCGGCCAGGAAGCCCTCGGCCCAGGCCGCCTTGTCCGCCGCGCTGGGACCCACCGACAGGTGGGCCGCGAACCGCCGGGACGCCTCTTCCCGGGGCAGCGCCTGGCTGTCCACCAGCAGGCGCACGATCCGCCCGGCCAGCAGCCCGTGCACGTCCCGCCGGCCGGTCAGCCCGGTCAGCACCGCGAGCCAGCGGTCGCGGGCCAGCCGGCCCGCCTCGGTCTGGGCATGCAGTGAGACGGCCGCGTGCACCGCGTCCAGCCGGCCGCGCAGCGCCGTGGCCGCGTCATCGGCCAGCCCGCCCACCGCGGCCGGCAGCCCGGCGCAGATCCGCACGATCAGCGCCCGGGCCACCTCGGCCAGCGCCGCCGTGTCCGTGCCCCGCACGTCGCCGTAGCGCAGCGCCCGCACCAGCGCGGGCAGCGCCGCCATCAGGTGGGCCACGTCCTGGTCCAGGGCCGCCTTCTCGTCCAGCGCCCGCAGCACCTCGGGCAGCGCGTCCGGCAGGTCGGCCAGGAGCGTGCCCTCCACCGCGGCCGTCACCGCCACCAGGTCGCTGGCCCGGCGGGCCGCGTCGGTGATCTTCGCGCTGGCCGCCGCGGCCACCGTGGTGCCCCACAGCGCCGCGTCGATGATCGAGACCGCCAGCTCGGGCCGCCAGCGCAGCACCCAGGTCTCGCGGAACGTCCCCGTGGAGCGCACGGGGTCGTCGGTGATCGACCCCCAGCCGATGTCCAGGATCCGCAGCCGGTGCAGCAGCACCGACCGGTCCCGGTCGAACTCCTTGCGCAGGTCCAGCCCGACCGTCTTGTCCAGCGGATCGATCCGCAGCTTCAGCGTCTTCGCCCGGGCCCGCAGGTCCGCCTCCAGCGGCACCGCCTGGGCGCCGTCCGGGATCTGGCCCAGCCGCTCGCCGACCACCAGGTCGCGGGTCACGAAGTCGGCCGCCACCTCGTCGCCGCCGCACAGCACCGACCAGGTCGCCTCGCTGACCTCGGCCAGCCCGGCCAGCGGCCGGCCGCGCAGCGCGGCCAGCGCCTCGGCCAGCCGGACCGCCTCGATCACGTGCGCCGAGGAGACCGGCAGGTCGCGGCGGCGCAGCACCCCCGCCACCTGGATCAGCCACCGGGTCACCACGTGGTCCGGGGCGGTGAACAGGTGGTGGTACCAGCCCGGCGAGGTCACCCCCGCGCCGTAGCCGGACGCCGCCGCCAGCCGGGAGTGGGTCCACGGCACCCAGGTCAGCGTGGTCTTGCGCTTGGCCGCGCCGCGCAGCAGCGCGGCGTCGGCCGAGGCGGGCGGGAGCTTGCCCGCCAGCGCCGGGGCGTGCCAGGCGCCGCAGACCACGGCGACCATCCCGTCGGTCTGCCGGACGGCGGCGCGCAGCACCTGGCGCATGTGGGCCTCGCGGCGGTCCTCTTGCTGCTGCCGCTTCCGCGGCGCGGCCGGCGGCCGGGCCCGCAGCTCGGCCATGGCCTCGGTCAGCGCGGCGAACGGCGGCTGCCCGTCCATCCGCGACTCGATGACGTCGTCCCACCAGCGCTCGGGGTCGTCGTACCCGGCCGCGCCGGCCAGCAGCGCGATGGGGTCCTCCCGCAGCGCCACGGCCGCCTGCTCGGCGTGCCCAGGTCGCTCGGTGTCGCCAGGCTGCTCGACGTCGCCAGGTCGCAGCTCGCCGACCGCTGGCTCGGCATCGCTGGTCCCGACCGCACTAGTTCCCTCGTAACTAGTTTCCTTGGAACTAGTTCCTTGGTGACTAGCATCTGCGTCGGTGCCGCTGTCGGCGTCGGTGCCGCTGTCGGCCTCGTTATCGGTGTCGGTGGCGGCGTCGGCTTCTTCGTCGTCGCGGTCGGCCAGGATCATGGACGCGGGCAGGTCGCAGAAGCGCACCGGGACCTGGTGCTCGGCGGCCCAGCGCAGCGCCTGCCATTCCGGCGAGAACACCGCGAATGGCCAGAACGCGGAGATCCGCGGTGCCCCGGCCACGTAGGCCAGCAACGCCACCGGCGGGCTCATGCCCGGGTCCGCGGTCAGGGCCAGCAGCGGGTCGGCGTCGGCCGGCCCCTCGATCAGCACGATGTCCGGGCGGATCCGGTCCAGCTCGGCCACCACCGACCGGGCCGAGCCCGGCCCGTGGTGCCGGATGCCCAGCACCGCGACCCGGTCCGGGCCCGCCCGCGCCCGGGCCCGGCCGGCGACGGCGGGCTGAGCGACGGCCGCGGCTCGGCCGACGGCCGGCTCGGCGACGGCAGGCTGGGCGACGGCGGCGGGCCCGGCGACGGCCGCTGGCCGGTCGACGGCCTCCTCGGCGGCGACGGTCACCCGCTGACCTCGCGGCAGGCCCGGTAGAAGTCGCCCCAGTCCCGGCGCTCGCGGACGACGGCCTCCAGGTACTCGGTCCACACCGTCGCGTCGGTGACGGGGTCCTTGATGATCGAGCCGACGATGCCGGCCGCCACGTCGGCCGGGCGCAGCACGCCGTCGCCGAAGTGCGCGGCCAGCGCCATCCCGCCGGTGATCACCGAGATGGCCTCGGCCGGCGACATGGTCCCCGAGGGCGACTTGAGCCGGGTCCGGCCGTCGGCCGTGGCCCCGGCCCGCAGCTCGCGGAACACCGTGACCACCCGGCGGATCTCCTCCAGCGCCGACGGAACCGGCGGCAGGTCGAGCGCCCGGCCCAGGGACTCGACCCGCCGCACGACGATGTCGATCTCCTCCTGCTCGGTGGCGGGCAGCGGCAGCACGACGGTGTTGAACCGCCGGCGCAGCGCGGAGGACAGGTCATTGACGCCGCGGTCCCGGTCGTTGGCGGTGGCGATGACGTTGAAGCCCTTGGCCGCCTGCACCTCGGTGCCCAGCTCGGGCACGGGCAGCGTCTTCTCGGACAGGATGGTGATCAGGGCGTCCTGCACGTCGGACGGGATGCGGGTCAGCTCCTCGATGCGGGCGATGCTGCCCGCGGCCATGGCGGTCATGACCGGCGAGCGGACCAGCGCCGCCATGCTGGGACCCTCGGCCAGCAGCCGCGCGTAGTTCCAGCCGTACCTGATGGCCTCTTCCGCGGTGCCGGAGGTGCCCTGGACCAGCAGCGTGGAGTCGCCGGAGATGGCGGCGGACAGGTGCTCGGAGACCCAGGTCTTGGCCGTGCCGGGCAGGCCGAGCAGCAGCAGCGCCCGGTCGGTGGCCAGCGTGGCCACGGCGATCTCGATGAGCCGCCGCGGCCCGATGTACTTGGGGCTGATCACCTGCCCGGTGCGCAGCGTGCCGCCGAGCAGGTAGGTGACGACGGCCTCGGGGGACAGCCGCCACGACGGCGGGCGCGGCCGCTCGTCGGCCGCGATCAGGGCGGCCAGCTCGGCGGCGTCGGCCTGCTCGGCGTGCGGGCGCAGCACGGCCGGGCCCGGTGCCGTCACGGGCGCGGCGGCCACGGGCTCGGCGGCCACGGGCTCGGCGGCAGTGGGCTCGGCGGCAGCGGGCTCGGCGGCAGCGGGCTCGCGAACGCCGTTGTCCTGGCTAGTGGTCACGTCAGCTCCTGTAGGAAGAGGCGGCGGCGGTCAATGGTGTCGGCGGCCCGGCGCAGCCGCGGAAACAGCTCGCTGTCCGGCGAGCACTCGTGGGCCAGGGCGCGCAGCACGGCCGCGTAGTCCCGAAGGCCGGCCACCGGCAGCTTGCGCGCGGCGGGCGTCAGCAGCCCACTGACCCGGCGCGGCCGGCCGGTCTCCCGGATGCCGCGGGCCAGCTGCTCCAGTACGGCGTCGGACAGGCTCTCGGTCCACGGACCCGGCACCGCGGCCAGTACCGCGACGGCCGCCGGACCTGGCCCGTGGTCGGCCAGGAACCGCTCCGCGTGGGCCAGCTGGCCCGCGGGCGGCAGCACCGCGGCCAGCTCGGCCGGGCCCGGCCAGGTCTCCGGCGGCCGGCCCTCCACGGCGTCGTGCCGGGCCAGCAGCAGCGCCGCGGCCCAGCCGTCGTCATGCTGGGCCACGGCGGCCAGCCGCCAGCCCGCGTGCACGTCGGCCCGGAACCCGCCGGAGACCGGCAGCCGGACCAGCTCGGCCGGGCTGAGGCCGAGCCGGCTCGTCCACTCGGCCAGCGGCACCGCCGCGACGAACTGGGTCAGCAGCCAGGCCCGGGTGCCGACCGCCTGCGAGGGCCGGGTCGCGCTGATGCCGTCCCTGGCCGCGGCCGCGTCAGCGGACTCGGGCAGGCTGACGATCAGCGCGGGCCGCGGGCCCGGCCGGTCCAGCGCCAGCGTCGCCGTGCCCCTGGCGATGGCCCGGCGGGTGAAGTCCGACTCGCCGAGCGTGCCCAGCAGCCGGGCCGCGGCCTCGCGGACCGACTGCTTACGGTCGTCCAGCGCCGCCTCCAGGAACGGCTCGTCGGCGGCCGACAGGCCCGCGGCCAGCACGCCCAGCAGGCCGGCCCGGTCGTCGCCGGTCTCCCTGGCCCAGCCCGCGGCCAGCCGGTCCCGCGCCGCCGCCGGATCCCGCGGCGCGCAGGGCGGCCAGCCAGTCCCGCCGCTCGGCCCGGCGGCCGGTCAGCCACACCGACTCGTCGTCGAGGTCCAGCTCGGGGCGCGCGGCGGCCGTCGCGGTGTCGGCCACCCGCTGCCAGTCCGGGTGGAACGCGGCCAGCCAGCGGCCGCGGGCACCGAGGACCGCGGTGACCGGCTCGCGCAGCGCCCGGTGCCGGGCCGCGGCGTCGAGCAGCCCGGGCAGCATCGGCGCCGGGGCCCGGAACCCGGCCCCGGCCGCTGCCGTCAGCAGGTCAGCCAGCAGGTCCGGGTCGCCGCCGCGCAGCACGTAGCCCAGCACGGCCGCGGCCCTCGCGTTGAGCTCCGGCGCGGTGTCCGGCGCGGCCGGGGTGAGCCCGGCCGGGCCGCCGTCCGCGGTGGCCGGGACCGGGCCCGCGCGGCGGGCCGAGAACAGCAGCGCCGCGGCGTCCAGGAACGCGGCCACCGGATCACCGGCGTCCAGCACGCCCGCGTGCGCCCCGGCCGGCCCGGCCAGCGCCTCGACCGGCAGCGGGCGCCGGTCCAGGCCGACCGTGGCCGCCGTGACCAGGTCCTCGTAGCCCGCCGCGCCCGTCACGGTGCCTCCCGGCTCGCTGGCCTCCGGGCCCGGCCCGCGTCCCCTGCCGCCGTCGCCGGCGCTCCGCCCGCCTGCCCTGCCCCCCTCATAGCCGCACCGCCTGGTGGCCGTGCCAGGCGGTCAGCGGCCGCAGGCCCTCCGGGCTCCACTCCCCGGCCAGCGTGACCGGCGCGCCGCCCGAGATGGCCAGCAGGAGCATGTAGTCGATCCCCGCCGTGACCAGCGGCACCAGCAGGCCCGACCGGTCCGCGAACCGCCAGCCGCCGTCGGCCGGCACCGGCGTGCCCGACACCAGGACCGGCCAGCTGCCCAGCCACGGGTCGCCCGCCAGCGCCCCGGCCCAGTCGTCCAGCAGCCCGGCGATGTCCCCGGCCCCATCCGGCGCACGGGCCGGCTCGGGCTCGTGCCGCCGCTCCCCCACCAGCGCCCGCAGCCCCGGCTGGCCGGAGTAGAAGTGCAGGTCCGCGTCCAGCTCCAGGCCCGGCACCAGCCAGCCGTCCGGGTCTCCGGTGAACGAGCCGCGCGGGTCGAAGATGAGCAGCAGCCCGAACCGGGCCGTGTCCCGGCCGCGCAGCAGGATCCGCCGCACCGGGACGGCGGCGTCCAGCATGTCCCGCACGCCGACCACCAGCCACCGGTCGGCCACCCCCGACCCGGCCAGCACCTCCTGCCGGGCGGTCGGATAGCCGACGTGCGCGCGCACCACCGCGGCCAGGCCGGGCGGCAGCGCGTCGAGCTGGTCGTGGGCCCGGATCAGCAGGTGCAGCTGGGCGTAGGCGCCGAGCAGGCGGTCCGGCCACCCGTCCCCCGAGCTGGCGATGCCGCCCAGGCCGCGCAGCACCCCGGCCACGCCCGGCGCCTGCGCGTCCACCATGCGGGCGGCCACCCGCTCCGCGTGCCGGTAGCCGCCGCTGGTCGCGGACAGGCCCGCGCGTACCTGATCGCGCAGCCAGGTCTCCAGCTCGGCCAGGCCCGCCGCCACCCGCGACTCGCGCTGCTCGGCCCGCCGGGCCGCCGCCTTCTCGTCGCGCGGGCCGCTCCGGGCCGGGGCCGCCACCGCTGCCCTGGCCCGCCGGGCGGTGACCCAGGACTCGGCGAAGTCGGCCGGGCGGGCCGCCTCCGGCACCGTGCCCCCGGCCCAGCGCAGCAGCAGGGCCAGCGCGTGCTTGCAGGGGAACTTCCGCGACGGGCACGAGCACTTGTACGCCGGGCCCGACAGGTCGGCGATCGTCTGGTACGGATGCTGCCCCGAGCCGCCGCACAGCCCCCAGACCACATCGCCCGCCGCACCGGTCTGCGACCACCGGGAACTGCCCGCGAGCCGCGCCGCGGCCTGCTGCGATGTGGGGTCCGGAGCCAGCGCGAGCACCTGGTCCGCGTTCCACCGAGCTGTCACGAGCCCACGCTATCCGCCCCGCCCGACACTCCCGCCCCGCACGGTGCTCGCCGCCCCCACCAGCCCCGGCGTTCATCATCGTGGTGGATTTGGGCCACCGGTGGCCCAAATCCACCACGCTCATGAAGCCACCCCGCAGTGAGCTCATACGGGCCCCCCCGGAAACGCCATTCCGGCCGCCGCAAACAGGGTGCTCCATTAACTCGGAGAGTTAGAGGGCCCAGGCGCCGCAAACGCTACGGGATCATGAAACACCCGCCACCGGCCACGCCACTCCCCCGAATACGTGGGACAGAAGGGAACGCTGAGGCCAACGAGACGTTGGCGGCGGCCGGGCGGCCCGGGGCGGCCGGGGCGGCCGGGGGCGGCCGGGGGCGGCCGGGGGCGGCCGGGGGCGGCCGGGGCGGCGGGGCGGGCCGGGGCGGCGGCCCGGGGCGGGCCGGGGCGGCTGGGCAGACGGGGCGGGCCCGGGAGGGGGCGAGCGCGGGGCGAGGCCGAGGCGGCCGAGGCCGGGGCGGCTGGGCAGACGGGGCAGGCCGGAGCGGGCGGCGTCGTCGGACGAGGTCGGCTCAGAAGGTGACCCACTGGCCGGCGCCGGCGGCGACCGCCTGGCGGCAGGCGTACTGCGCCGCCGCCAGGTCCTCCACCCCGAGCCCCAGCGACTCGAACAGCGTGATCTCGTCCTCGCTCGAACGCCCCGGCGCCGCGCCGGTCAGCACCTGGCCCAGCTCCGCCCGCAGGTGGCTGGCCCCGACCAGCCCCTCGGCCACGGCCATCAGGAAGTCACCCGACTCGGCCTCCAGTGACTCCCGGCTGTCCGCGAACAAGGCCGCCGCCGCCACGGTGGCCCCGTCCAGCTCGCGCGCGGCGGGATGGTAGGCCCCCACGGCGTTGATGTGCGCCCCGGCGGAGATCCAGCCGCGCTCCAGCACGGGCTGGGCCGAGCTGGTGACGGTGACGATGATGTCGGCCCCGGCCACCGCCTCCGCCACCGAGCCGCAGCCGATGATGTCGGCGCTGACCTGCGGGCGGAGGTCGGCCGCCAGGTCGATGGCCCGGGCCTGGCTGCGCCCGGCCACCCGGATCCGGTCCAGGGGGCGGGTCTGGCTGAAGGCCAGGATGTGCGCGCGGGCCTGGACCCCGGTGCCGATCACGGCCAGGTCGGCCGCGCCGGGGCGGGCCAGCACGTCGGTGGCCAGCACGGACACGGCCGCGGTGCGGATCTCGGTCACCGCGGAGCCGTTCAGCAGCGCCCGCGGCTCGCCGGTCTGGCCGTCGAACACCATGACCGTGCCCAGGTGGGTATCCAGCCCCCGGCCGGCGTTGGCCGGGTTGATGGTGATGACCTTGAGGCCGTAGGCCCCCTCATCCGACTCCGACGCCGACTCCGGGCCCGGCTCCGACTCCAGGCCCGCGGCCAGGTAAGCCGGCATCAGGCCCAGCAGCCCCGGCGCGCCGGCCAGCCGGGCCAGCGACCGCAGCGGCTGGCCGGCCCGGCCCTGCGCCAGGCCGGCCAGCGCGGCCCGCACCACGGTTACGCAGTCGGGGTAGCTGAGCAGCTGGCGGACGTCGGCGTCAGACAGGACGAGCAGCGGCATGGCTCCGTACTCTACGGGGGCGGCTGCCCGTCCCGGCCAGCCGTCGCTGCTACCCCTCGCTGCGCGCGTCGGCCGAGGCGACGGCGCGCGGCGCGACCGTCATCTCCTCCCGGCGCTCGGGCACCGTCCGGCCCACGATCCGGTACACCTCGGAGCCGTCCACGGTCTCGCGCTCCAGCAGCAGGCTGACCAGCTGGTCCAGCTCGGCCCGGTGCGAGCGGATCTTGCCGATGGCGTTCTCCTCGGCCTCGCGCAGCAGCCGGGCCACCTCCCGGTCGATGGCGGCCTGGGTGGCCTCGGCGAACGGCCGGCTGGACATGGCCTGCCCGCCGCCGCCCAGGAACACCGAGCCGCCCTCGGGATAGCCGACCGGGCCCAGCTCGGCCGACAGCCCGAACTCACGCACCATCTTGGTGGCCAGGTCCGTGGCCCCGGCCAGGTCGTTGGCCGCCCCGGTCGAGCCCTGCCCCAGCTCGACCAGCTCGGCGGCCCGGCCGCCCAGCCGGACGGCCAGCGAGTCGTGCAGGTAGTCCTCGCCGTACAGGTGCCGCTCGACCAGGGGCAGCTGCTGGGTGACGCCCAGGGCCTGCCCGGCGGGCAGGATCGTCACCTTGGACACCGGGTCCGCGTTGTCGGACAGCGCGGCGACCAGGGCGTGCCCGGCCTCGTGCACCGCCACCGAGTGCTTCTCCTCGGGCAGCAGCACGTTGGAGCCCTCGCGGCGGCCGAGCAGGATCCGGTCCCTGGCGTCGTCGAAGTCCTCGGCGGTGATGACCTCGCGGTTGCCCCGGACGGCGAAGATCGCGGCCTCGTTGGCCAGGTTGGCCAGGTCGGCGCCGGAGAAGCCGGGCGTGCCCCTGGCCACCACGTTCAGGTCCACGTCCGGGGCGAGGTGCTTGTCCTTGGAGTGCACGGCCAGGATGGCCGCCCGCTCGGGCAGCGTGGGCAGCGGGATCGTGATCTGCCGGTCGAAGCGGCCCGGCCGCAGCAGCGCGGGGTCGAGCACCTCGGGCCGGTTCGTGGCGGCGAGCACGACGATGCCCTGAGTGACGTCAAACCCGTCCATCTCGGACAGCAGCTGGTTCAGGGTCTGCTCGCGCTCGTCGTTGGACACCGCCGCGCCCGAGCCGGCCCGGCGCTGGCCGATGGCGTCGATCTCGTCGATGAAGATGATCGCGGGCGCCCGCTTGCGCGCCTCGGCGAACAGGTCGCGCACCCGCGCGGCGCCGACGCCGACGAACAGCTCGACGAAGCTGGAGCCCGGCCACCGAGAAGAACGGCACCGAGGCCTCACCGGCCACGGCCCGGGCCAGCAGGGTCTTGCCGGTTCCGGGCGGGCCGATCATCAGCGCGCCGCGCGGAGCGACGGCCCCGGCCCGCTGGTAGCGCTGGGTGTTGCGCAGGAAGTCGACCACCTCGCCGATTTCCTCCTTCACCCCCGCATAGCCCGCTACGTCGGAGAACTTGGTGCTCGGGCGCTCGGCGTCGAACACCTTGGCCCGCGACCGGCCCACGCCCAGCACGCCCTGCAGCCCGCCCGCGCCGCCGCCGGCGGCCTTAGCCATCCGCCGGAACACCCAGAAGATCAGCAGCAGGGGCAGGATCAGCACGAGCAGCGACAGCAGGACCGAGCCCAGGCCCGAGCTGGGCGGCGAGTAGTTGGGGTTCAGGCCGTCCGCTTTGAGCTGGTTGTTCAGCGCCGTGGTGGGCTGACCGGGGATGACGGTGGTGTAGGTCTTGCCGTTGGTCAGGTCACCGGTCGCTACCGTGTTCGAGCCGTTGGCGCTGTTCTGGATGTTGGCCGTCTTGATCTGGTGCGCGGCGGCGCGGGACTCAAACTGGGAGAAGTTCAGGTTGACCGGCGACGGCGCGTGAATCGCCGGCAGGAAGATGTACAGCACAATGGTCGCCAGGAGGGCCAGGGGCCACAGCCAGTACCGCCAGCTCGGCGGCGGCGGCGGAGCGGGTTTGGTGGGGCGGTCCCCTGGCGGCGGCGACGCCGGCTGTTTGCTCATACTCCTGCATACGCTACCCGGCCAGAAAATATGCCTCCAGGCCGAGGTGACCGGTCTACGCCCTTAGCGGACAGGGCCAGGATCCGGCCTGATCTGTGCCCCGGCTAGCCTGGCTGTCGGACAAGCAGACGAAGCCGGACGAGGAGCCCATGCCGGTCACGATCATCGTCAACGACGTCCCGCGCGAGGTTGAGGACGACGACAGCACGCTGCTGTCGGCGCTGCGGGACCAGCTCGGCATCACCGGGCCGAAGTTCGGCTGCGGCGAGGGCGAGTGCCGGGCCTGCACGGTGCTGATCGGCCGCCGGGCCGTCCCGGCCTGCCAGACCCCGGTCCGGGAGGCGGCCGGGCAGCGGGTCACCACCGCGGAGGGCCTGGCGCAGGACGGCTACCTGCACCCGGTGCAGCAGGCCTGGCTGGAGTGCGGCGCGATGCAGTGCGGCTACTGCACGCCGGGCTGGCTGACCGCCACGGCGGCGCTGCTGGCCCGGGTCCCGCACCCCAGCGACGAGCGGATCGCGGCCGAGCTGACCAACGTCTGCCGCTGCTGCACCTACCCGCGGATCCAGCGAGCGGTACACCGCGCGGCGGAGCTCCTGGACGACCCCGAGCAGTGGCAGCCGGTGCCCGACGGGGATGTGTCCCCGGCGCGCGCCGCGGACCCGGCCGTTATCGATCATCCGTGGGATCTGGCCAGGGAGCGGCCTGAGTCATTCGCGGCGGCCATGGCGGATGGCCTCCTGGCCGTGGTGACCAGCGACGGCCTGGCCGAGGCGGGCCGCCGGCCGGCGGGCCCAGCGACGCCTGGGTGCACGTGGGCGCGGACGGCGCGGTCACCGCGTTCACGGGCAAGGTGGAGTGCGGGCAGGGCACCCGGACGGCGCTGGCCATGCTGGTCGCCGAGGAGCTGACCGTGCCGGTGGGCTCGGTCACCATCGCCATGGGCGACACCAGCACATCGCCCTTTGACCTGGGCACCTTCGGCAGCCGGGCGATGCCCTACGCGACGCCGCCGCTGCGGGCCGCGGCCGCGGGCGCGCGCCGGCTGCTGATGGAGGCGGCGGCGGACCGGTTCGGGCTCGCCACCGAGCGGCTGACCTCGGGCAACGGGCTGATCGCCGGGCCCGACGGCGCGCCCAGCGTGAGCTACGGCGAGCTGGTCGCCGGCCAGCGCCGGGTCGAGCGGGTGCCGGCCGACGCCGCGGTGACCAGGGCCGCCGACTGGCGGGTGGCCGGGCGCGGGCCGGGCACCCGGCCGGTCACCCGGCCGGGCGGGCCGGCGCCGCGCTCGGCTCGGCCACCGCGGTGACCGGCACCAAGCAGTTCCCGGCCGACCTGCGCCTGCCCGGCATGCGGCACGGCGCGGTGCTGCGGCCGCCGTCGCACGGAGCCGAGCTGGTGAGCGCGGACACCACCGCGGCGAGCGCGGTCGCGGGCGTGACGGTGGTCCGCGACGGATCGTTCGTCGGCGTCGTCGCACCGGACTCGCTAACAGCTGCGCGGGCGCGGGACAAGATCGAGGCGCGCTGGTCGCTCCCGGCCTGGGAGGAGCCGGAGCCGGTCACCCCCGCCAGCCTGGAGTCGTGGCTGCGGGAGCACCCGAAGGACGGTGACGGGCTGTTCGGCCGCTCGCAGCAGGAGCGCGGCGACGTGGCGTCGGCGCTGCGCGCCGGGCCGGTCCGGCTGGACGCCCAGTACTCGCGCCGCGTTCATCGCGCACGTGCCCATGGAGCCCCGGTCGGCGCTGGCCCAGTGGCGCGACGACGGCGGGGTGACCGTGTGGACCGGCACCTCGACGCCGTTCCGGGCCCGCGGCGAGCTGGCCGCCGCGCTGGGGCTGGCCGAGGAACTGGTCCAGGTGGTGGTGCCGGACTACGGCGGCGGCTTCGGCGGCAAGCACGGCAGCGTGGTGGCGCTGGAGGCGGCCCGGCTGGCCCGGGCCACGGGCGGCCCGGTGCGCGTGCAGTGGACCAGGCCGGAGGAGTTCCAGGGCTCCTACCTGCGGCCGGCGGCGTTCGTGGAGGTCCAGAGCGCGGCGGCGGCCGACGGTGCGCTGACGGGCTGGGCGTTCACGAACATCAACGCGGGCGCCGTGGGCATCGCGCCGCCGTACCGGATCCCGCACCAGCGGCTGACGTTCGAGCCGTCGGTGTCGCCGCTGGCCCAGGGGTCCTACCGGGCGCTGGCCGCGACGGCGAACAACTTCGCCCGCGAGTCGCACCTGGACGAGCTGGCGGCGGCGGTGGGCGCGGACCCGGTCGAGTACCGGCTGCGGCACCTGGACGACGAGCGGCTGGCGGCGGTGCTGCGCGCGGCGGCGGAGCACATCGGCTGGGCGGCTGGCGCCGGGGTGACTAGCGCCGGGGTGCCTGGTGCCGGGGTCACTGGTGCCGGGGGACTAGTGCCGAGGCGACGGGGATCGCGCTGGGCATGGAGAAGGGCGGCCGGGTGGCGACGGCGGCCAGGGTGCGCGTGGCGGCCGACGGCACGCTGACGGTACTGCGCCTGGTCACGGCGGTGGACTGCGGCGCGGTGGTGTATCCCGACGGCCTGGTCAACCAGGTCGAGGGGGCGGTCATGATGGCCCTGGGCGGAGCGCTGTTCGAGGCCATCGACTTCCGCGGCGGCCGGATCCTGAACGCCTCGCTGGAGGGCTACCGGGTGCCCCGGCTGGCCGACCTGCCGCAGGTAGAGGTGGTGCTGCTGGACCGGCCGGACGAGCCGTCGGCGGGCGGCGGCGAGACGCCGATGATCGCGGTCGCGCCGGCCATCGGCAACGCCATCTTCCGGGCCTGCGGCGTGCGGCTGCGCTCGATGCCCCTGGCCCCGCGCGGCGTGGTCAGGCTGTGACGTTCGGGGCGGGCGGCACGGGCTAAGCGGCCTCGGAGGGCCGGGGCCGGGCGGGCGCGGGGTGAACGGCGTGGGCCGGGAGCCGGGCGGCCAGCGGCCGCAGGAGCGCGACGGCCAGGATGGCGCTGGCCGCGACCAGCAGCCACGGCAGCCAGGTGGCCACCGAGAACAGCGCGACCAGCGCGGGTGCGACCACGCCTGCGACCGTGTAGGCGTACTGGAACCCGGCCAGGTACCGGCCCCGGGCCGGACCCGGCGCGGCCGCCTCGGCCAGCGCGTTGGCCCGCACGAACAACAGCCCGCCGACGGCCGCCAGCAGCGTCGCCGCGAGCAGTTCGGCGGGCCGCCAGCCGGGCGGCAGCAGCAGGGCGGCCAGGCCGGCCGCGCACCAGGCGGCGTAGCAGGCCGCGCCGAGCCGCATGGCCGCGATCCGGGACCAGCGCCGGGTCAACCGCAGCGCCACCGTGCCGCCGGCCGCGGTGATGGCGGTGGACAGGGCCAGCATCGTGCCGGGCAGCCAGAGCGGCCCGTGCAGCCGGTCGAGCACGTACACCGGCAGGCCGACCAGGAAGAAGTCCGAGGTCAGCGCGATCAGGCCGGTGACCCCGATCAGCGCCAGGTACGGCCGGTCGGCCAGCAGCCGCCGCTCCCCCGGGCGAAACCGCCGCTCCCCCGCGGCGATCAGCCTCCGGCACGGCCACCATCGGCCTGGGCCGCGGCGTGCGCACCAGCCCGGCCAGCAGCGCCGCGCAGACCAGGAAGCTCCCGGCGTCCACCAGCACCGCCACCGGGTAGGCCGCCGGCCCGGCCAGGCTGAGCAGCCCGGCCGCGGCCAGCCCGCCGAGCCCGAAGCAGGCCGCGCGGACCATCGAGGCGACCGTGAACGGGCGGTCCCGCGGCTGGTCGCCGGCCACATCGGCCAGCAGGGCGAACAGCGAGCTGTAGAACAGCTGCTGTCCCCCGCCGAGCAGCGCGGCCGCCACCAGCACCACCAGCACCGCCGCCCCCGGCCCCGCCCCGGCACCGGCGTCCCGCGCGGCCAGGTAGACGAGCGCCCCGGCGGCCTGGATCACCTCGGCCGCGATCACCACCGGCCGCGGCCCGATCCGGTCCACGAAGCGGCCCGCCACCGGCGGCATGCACAGCCCGGCCAGCGTGCCGACGGCGATCACCGACCCGGCCGTGCCGACCGGCAGCCCGACGTCCCGGATCACGTAGACCAGCACCAGCGGCAGGAACAGGCCCGACCCGAAGTTGTCGGCGCCCAGCGCGGCCAGCAGCGCCGTCCGGTTCGCCATCACGCTCCCGTTCGCCCGGGCCGGGCCGGCCAATTACCGTGACCGCGTTTTAACAGATTGTTTCCGGCCAGGCATCTAGTCGGCCGATTAATCCGAATTTATCTTGTGCGGGAGCCACCATCTCGGCCCCGCCCCCGCCCGCCCTCGCTGTCCGGCCTGTCCCAGGAGACACCATGCGCCGCTTCCGGCTGCCCTCATTAGCGACCATCACCACCGCGGCCGTGCTGCTCAGCGCGGCGTCGCTGGCCGGCGTGGCCGGGCCCGCGCAGCCCGCGAGCGCGGCGGCCACCGGGTGTCCGTGGGTCGGCTCCAGCGCCCCGATCAGCCAGCGCGTCAGCCAGCTGATGGCGCGGATGACCACCACCCAGAAGGTCGACCTGCTGACCGGGGCATCCGGGTCCAGCTACGTCGGCCTGATCCCGGCCATCGGGTCGCTGTGCATCCCGGCGATCAACCTGGAGGACGGCCCGGCCGGGGTCGGCGACGGGATGAGCAACGTGACCCAGCTGCCCGCTCCGGTCGACGTCGCCGCGACCTGGGACACCTCGGCCGAGCAGCTCTACGGCCAGGTGATCGGGTCCGAGCAGGCCGCCAAGGGCACCACCATCGACCTCGGGCCGACCATCAACATCGTGCGTGACCCGCGCTGGGGCCGGGCCTTCGAGTCGGTCGGCGAGGATCCGTACCTGAACGGGACCATGGGCGCGGCCGACATCCGCGGCGTCCAGTCCACCGGGGTGATGGCCCAGGTCAAGCACTTCGCGGTGTACAACCAGGAGACCAACCGCAACACCTCCTCCGACGACGCGGTGGTCAGCACCCGCGCCGAGCAGGAGATCTACCTGCCCGCGTTCCAGTACGCCACCCAGCAGGGCGCGGCGTCCTCGGTGATGTGCTCGTACAGCACCGTCAACGGCACCTTCGCCTGCCAGAACCCGAACCTGCTGAGCACGGTGCTGCGCCAGCAGTTCGGCTACACCGGCTTCGTGACCAGCGACTGGGGCGCCACCCACGCCACCGCGGCCTCGGCCAACGCGGGCCTGAACATGGACATGCCCGGCAGCGACGGCTTCTACGGCAGCGCGCTGGCCAGCGCGGTGTCCTCCGGCTCGGTCAGCACCGCCACGCTCAACTCGCTGGTCTCCCCCGTGCTCACCCAGATGTTCGCCTACGGCCTGTTCGACGAGCCGCCGTCCGGCTCGCCCGCGCAGACGGCCACCAGCGCCGCGCACGACTCCGACGCGCTCCAGCTGGCCGAGGAGGGCACCGTCTTGCTGAAGAACAACGGCGGTGTCCTGCCGCTGCCGGAGTCCGACAGCTCGGTCGCCGTCATCGGCGCGGACGCCTCGTCGAGTCCGCTGACCGCGGGCGGAGGCAGCGCGGGGGTGAACTCCAGCGGGACCATCACCCCGCTGCAGGGCATCACCGCCGCCGCGCCCAGCGGGGTGACCGTCAGCTTCAACGACGGGTCATCCGACAGCTCGGCCGCCGCCCTGGCCGCGTCGTCCAGCGTCGCCGTGGTCTTCGTCAGCAACGACGAGTCCGAGGGCAGCGACCTGTCCGGCATCGGCCTGTCCAGCGCGGACAACAACCTGATCGCCGCGGTCGCGGCGGCCAACCCGCACACCATCGTGGTGCTGAACTCCGGCTCCGCGGTCACCATGCCGTGGCTGTCGTCGGTGGCCGGCGTGCTGGAGGCCTGGTACCCCGGCCAGGAGGACGGCGCGGCCATCGGGGCGGTGCTGTTCGGGACGGCCGACCCGTCCGGCCACCTGCCGGTGACGTTCCCGCAGTCGCTGGCCCAGGTGCCGGCCAGCACCACCGCCCAGTGGCCCGGCCAGAACGGCACCGTGCAGTACTCCGAGGGCGTCGACGTCGGCTACCGCTGGTACGACTCCCAGGGCCTGACCCCGCTGTTCCCGTTCGGCTTCGGCCTGTCCTACACCAGCTTCAAGTTCAGCAACCTCCAGGTCGGCTCGCTGACCGCCGGGGGCGCGGCCACCGTGTCGGCCACCGTGACCAACACCGGCTCGCGCGCGGGCGCCGACGTGGCCCAGCTGTACGTCACCGACCCGGCCGCCTCCGGCGAGCCGCCGCGCCAGCTCGAGGGCTTCAGCCGGGTCAGCCTCCAGCCCGGCGCCGCCGCCACCGTCCACTTCCAGCTCACCCAGCGCAACCTGCAGTACTGGAACTCCTCCGGCAACGCCTGGGCCACCAGCACCGGGAGCTACGGCATCGCGGTCGGCGACTCCGACGCCAGCCTGCCGCTGACCGGCACGCTGGCGGTGGCCTCGGCCCAGCTCGGCCAGCCGGTCACGATCACCAGCCCCGGAGCCCAGGAGGAGGTCGCCGGGACCGCCGTGAGCGTGCCGGTCACCGCGAACGACGCCACCTCCGGCCAGACGCTGAGCTTCTCCGCCACCGGACTGCCGACCGGGATTTCCATCTCTAACAACGGCACCATCACCGGGACGCCGACCACCGCCGGGACCTCCACGGTGACGGTCACGGCGACCGATGGCAACGGCGCCCTGGCCAGCACCTCGTTCACCTGGACCGTGGCCCCGGCCGGCGCGGGCATCGCCACCACCCCGCTGGTCGGCTACCAGGGCCTGTGCCTGGACCTGGCCAGCGACAGCAACACCGACGGCACCAAGGTCGACATCTACACCTGCAACGGCACCGACGGGCAGCAGTGGACCGAGCTGCCCAACGGCACCGTGCACGCCGACGGCAAGTGCCTGGACGTGGCCGGCGGCGGTACCGCCAACGGCACCCTGGTCGACCTGTACACCTGCAACGGCACCGGCGCCCAGGTCTGGCAGCCCCAGTCCGATGGCGCGCTGCTCAACCCGCAGTCGGGCAAGTGCCTGGACGACACCGGCCTGTCCACCACCCCCGGCACCCAGGTGCAGATCTGGAGCTGCGGCGGCGGCGCCAACCAGTCCTGGGTGCCGGCGTCCGGCACCACCACCACCAGCACCGGCGCCGTCACCGGCTACCAGGGCCTGTGCCTGGACGTGCGCGGCGCCAGCAGCGCCGACGGCACGCCCGTTCAGGTCTACACCTGCAACAGCACCAGCGCGCAGAGCTGGACCACCGAGGCCGACGGCACCCTCCAGGCGCTCGGCAAGTGCCTGGACGTGACCGGCGGCGGCACCGCCAACGGCACCCTGGTCGACCTGGATACCTGCAGCGGCAGCGGCGCCCAGGCCTGGCTGCCCCAGGCCGGCGGCGCCCTGGTCAACCCGCAGTCCGGGAAGTGCCTGGACGACACCGGCTTCTCCACCACCCCCGGCACCCAGGTCCAGATCTGGAGCTGCACCGGCGCCGCCAACCAGTCCTGGACCCTGCCCTAGCGACGCCCTGGCGACGCCCCTGGCGAGGCCCTAGCGGCGGCCGTTCCCCGCGCCCGGCGCGACCGGACTAATGGGGTGTGATCAGGCATGATGGATGTATCTCCCGAATCGTCGCATACTGTGCATAACTTGATCACACCCTCCCGGAAGGTGAAGTCTTGTTAGTCGGTATGGTTGATCGGAAATGTCGTCGGCGGGACTCAAAGGAGAGGCCACGCATGCGGAGTATCCATCGCCTACTGACCACGGCGGCCGCGCTGACCGCGGCGGTGACCCTGGCCGCCTGCTCGGGCACTACCAGCTCGATCGGCAGCGGCGGCTCGGGCCAGCCCAGGGGGGCCAAGGAGCACGGCGGGACGGTGACCGTGGCCTGGGTCGCGGCGACGCCGAACCTGATCTTCCCGCTATCCCCGGCGACCAACACCGACGGCTACAACGTGAACCTGGACAACCCGATGTGGCCGGTGCTGGTGTACGCCGGCGACGGAGCCAAGTCGGTGGTGAACCCGCAGGAGAGCCTGTTCACCTCCATGACCTGGTCCGACGGCGACAAGACCGTCACCATCGGCCTGAAGCACTGGAACTGGTCCGACGGCCAGCCGCTCACCAGCCGGGACTTCACGTTCGTCTACAACCTGCTGCGCTACAACCTGCCGAACTGGATCGACTACACGCCGGGCCTGTTCCCGGCCGACGTGAGCAGCGTGGTCACGCCGGACGCGCACACCGTGGTCCTGCACCTGACCCGGTCCTATAACCCCTCGTTCTTCACCGACGACGTGCTCACCCTGGTGCCGCTGCTGCCCCAGCACGCCTGGGACAAGACCTCGGCCAGCGGCAAGGTGGGCAACTACGACCAGACGAAGTCCGGGGCCAAGGCGGTCTACAGCTTCCTGCAGAAGGAGGGCAGCCAGACCAGCACGTTCGCCACCAACCCGCTGTGGAAGGTGATCGACGGGCCGTGGGCGCTGTCGTCGTTCGAGAGCAACGGCACCTACAGCTACGTGCCGAACAAGCACTACTCCGGGCCGGACAAGCCCATCCTGGCCAAGGTGATCAACGAGCAGTTCACCTCCGACACCGCCGAGCTGGACGCGCTGCGCTCGGGCGGCAGCCTGGACGTGGGCGCGCTGCCGCTCAACGACGTCCGGCAGGCCGGCGTGCTGCGCTCGGAGGGGTACTCACTGGCCACGCTGCACACCCCCGGCGTGGCCGAGATCGTGCCCAACTTCTACAACGCGCAGGTCGGGCCGCTGCTGCGGCCGCTGTACGTGCGCCAGGCGCTGGAGGACCTGATCAACCGGCCGCAGATCGTGGCCAAGGTCTACTCCGGCTACGCCGACCCCGGCAACGGGCCGGTGCCCATCCAGGCCTTCCCGCCGTGGGCGTCGCCGCTGGAGCACTCCGGCGGGCCGTACCCGTACTCGCCGTCCACGGCCGCCGCGCTGCTCAAGGCGCACGGCTGGAAGGTGGTACCGAACGGCACCTCGACCTGCCAGCGGCCGGGCTCCGGGCCGTCGGACTGCGGGGCCGGCATCACCTCCGGCGAGCCGCTGGCCTTCCAGCTCACCTACTCGTCGGGCACGGCCGCCACCGACGAGCAGGAGGCGGCGATCCAGTCCTCGGAGGCCCAGGCCGGGGTGAAGCTGAACCTCAAGTCGGAGCCGTTCAACACGCTGGTCGGCACGGTCGGCGTGTGCACCGCGGCCAGGCACCCGGCGTCCACGTGCGGCTGGCAGCTGGTGGACTACGGCTACGACCCGTACTCGCTGTACCCGACCGGCACCGGCCTCTTCGGCACGGGCGCCCCCAACAACCAGGGCGGGTACTCGAACCCGGAGATGGACAAGCTGATCAACGCGACCGAGTACGGGTCGAGCACCCGGGCGCTATTCACCTACGAGGACTACGCGGCCCGCCAGCTGCCGTGGCTGTGGCTGCCGATCGCCGACTACCTCCAGGTGTACAAGAGCAACCTGGCCAACTACGCGCCGCTCAACCCGTTCTCCGGCAGCCTCAACCCCGAGGCCTGGTACTACACCAAGTGACCTGGTATTTCGCCCGCCGGGTGGGCCAGGCCGCCGTGGTCGTGATCGGCGTCATGGTCCTCACGTTCATCATGATCCATCTGGAGCCGGGCAGCGCGGCCCGTGCGACGCTCGGGATCCGCGCCTCGGCCAGCCGGATCGCCATCTTCAACCACACCTACGGGCTGGACCAGCCGCTGTACCGGCAGTTCATCAGCTACGTGGGCCAGGTCGCGCACGGCAACTTCGGCACCTCGTACTCCATGCAGCAGCCGGTGTCCACGCTGATCGCCCAGCGACTCCCCCGCGACGCCGTGCTGCTCGGGCTGTCCACGGTGCTGGCCCTGGCCATCGCGCTGCCCATGGGCATCTACCAGGCCGTCCGGCGCAACGGAGTCGCCGACCACCTGCTCACCGGCGCCTCGTTCACGCTGTACTCGATGCCGGACTTCTTCTTCGCCATCTTGCTGATCGCGGTGTTCAGCGTGGAGTTCCACCTGCTGCCGCCGTCGGCGCCGCAGGCCACGTCGGCAGTCGGCATCCTGGCCGACCCGCGGGCGCTGGTGCTGCCGGTGGTGACGCTGGCCCTGGTCAGCGTGGCCAGCTACAGCCGGTACATGCGCTCGTCGGCCATCGAGGTGCTGGCCCAGGACTACATCCGGGTGGCCAGGGCCAAGGGCCTGCCCGAGCGGCTGGTGCTGAGCCGGCACGTGCTGCGCAACTCGCTGCTGCCCATCGTCACCATGGTCGGCCTGTCGCTGCCCGCCATCGTGTCCGGCGCGGTGATCGCCGAGGAGGTCTTCAACTACCCCGGCATGGGCCTGCTGTTCTTCCACGCCGCGACCACCCAGGACTTCCCGGTGCTGCTCGGCTCCACGCTGATCGTCGGCGTGGCCACGGTGATCGGCAACCTGGCCGCCGACCTCGCCTACGGAGTGCTCGACCCGCGGATCCGCCATGGCAGTACCTGACCTCACCGGGCCGGGCGCCGCGCCGCCGGCCCCGGCCGCCACGGCCGGCCCGGCGGAGGAGATGCCCGCGCCGGGCGGCGCCACGCGGCTCGCGCTGGTCGCGTTCGTGCGTAACCGGCAGGCCCGGATCGGCCTCGGCCTGGTCATCGCGCTCACGCTGTTCTGTTTCGCGGGGCCGCTGCTGTACCACACCAACCAGGTCACGGTGCGGCTGAACCTGGCCACGCTGCCGCCCAGCGGCGCCTATCCGCTGGGCACCGACGCTTCCGGCTACAACGTGCTCGGCCGGCTGATGGCCGGCGGCCGGTCCTCGCTGGAGCTTGGCTTCTCGGTGGCCGTGGTCAGCACCGTGGTCGGCACTCTCTACGGGGCCATCGCCGGGTTCGCCGGCGGCTTCCTCGACGCGGTCATGATGCGCGTGGTCGACACGTTCCTGGCCATCCCGAGCCTGGTGCTGCTGCTGATCCTGGTCAACCTGTTCACGCCGAACCTGCTGCTGATCATCTTGCTGCTGTCGGTGCTGTCCTGGCTGACGATCTCCCGGCTGGTCCGCGGCGAGGTGCTGGTCCTGCGCACCCGCGAGTACGTGCAGGCGGCCCGCATGATCGGCAGCACCAGGTGGCGCATCCTGTCCCGCCACCTGGTGCCCAACGCCATCGGCGTGATCATCGTGAACGCCACGTTCACCGTGGCCGACGCCATCCTGATGCTCTCGGCCCTGAGCTTCCTCGGCCTCGGCCTGCCGCCGCCGCACGCCGACTGGGGCGGCATGCTGTCCGACGGGCTGAACTACCTGTTCGACGGCTACTGGTGGCTGGTCTACCCGCCCGCGATCATCCTGATCATCACGGTGCTGGCCTTCAACATGATCGGCGAGGCCATCCGCGACGCCCTGGACGTGCGGCTCCAGCGCTAGCTAGGCCGGCCGGTCCGGGCCGGGCAGCGGGAGGGGGCGCTGCGGCACCGGGGTGGAGACCACGATCGAGCTGACCGTCTGGCCGTAGAGCAGGAACTGGTCCAGCACGTCCTCCAGCTCGGGCACGGTGGCCGCGTGCATCTTGACCAGGAAGCAGTCCTCGCCGGTCATCCGGTAGCACTCGCTGACGTGGCTCAGCTTGCGGGCCAGCTCGGCCACCTTGGGCAGCTGGCCGGGAGCGGGCCGGACCCGGGTGAACGCGGTGACCGGCAGGCCGAGCGCGGCCGGGTCGACGTCCAGCCGGTAGCCGCGGATCACCCCGGCGCGCTCCAGGCGCTGCACCCGCTCGGTCACCGCGGGCGCCGACATGCCGACCCGCCGTCCCAGCGCCGACATGCTGATCCGCGGATTGGCGTGCAGCTCGGCGAGCACCGCCCGGTTGACGTCGTCCAGCAAGTCGGAGGAATGGCTAAAGGCAGCAAGGCCAGAATCCCGTTGATCTGAAGGCACCATGGTCAATCTTCCTTTGGTTAGCCATTCACTCCTGGTCAGAAGCCTACAAGAATTTACTGACGTGACTAGTTCCGACCTGACCAGCAGAGCCGGCACCAGCGCCCGGCCGGCCTCATCCGCCTCCGTGCTGGACCGGCTGCCGCCGACGTCCTACTTCCTGGTCAGCGCGATCTTCCACTACCTCGGCCCGTCGTTCGCGGTGCTGCTGTTCGCCCACGTCAGCGTGCTCGGCGTGGCCTGGCTGCGGATCGCCAGCGCGGCGGTGGTGTTCGCGGCCTGGCGCCGGCCGTGGCGGCTGCTGCGCGCGCTGACCCCCGGCCAGCGCTGGGTGCTGCTCGGCCTGGGCGCGGTGCTCGCGGCCATGAACTCGCTGTTCTACCTGGCCATCGACCGGCTGCCGCTGGCCACCGTGGGCGCCATCGAGTTCCTGGGCACCGTGGTGCTGGCCGCGGCCGGGGCGCGGACCCGGCGCAACCTGCTGGCCCTGGCCCTGGCGGTGGGCGGCGTGGCCACGCTCACCGCCATCCGGCTGGCGGGCGAGCCGGCCGGGTTCGCGTTCGCCTTCGCCAACTGCCTGGGCTTCATGCTCTACGTCCTGCTCGGCCACCGCATCGCCAACCGCCCCGCCGGCCCGGCCGGGCCTACGGGATCAGCCGGGCCAGCCGCGCCCGCCACGCCCGCCGCAACGAGCCGGGGCCTGCTGAGCGGGATCGACCAGCTCGGCGCGGCCATGCTGGTGGCCGCGGTCATCGCCACCCCGGTCGGCCTGCCCGGCGCGCTGCCCGCCTTCACCCATCCCGGCTGGCTGCTGTGGGGCATCGGAGTCGGCGTGTGCTCCTCGGTGATCCCCTACGTAACCGACCAGCTGGCCATGGCCCGGCTGCCGCGCGCCACGTTTGCGCTGATGCTGGCGCTGCTGCCCATGTTCGCCACGCTGATCGGCGCGCTGGTGCTCCGCCAGGTGCCGACCGTCCGCGACCTGGCCGGCATCGCGCTGGTGGTGGCCGGGGTCGCGCTGCACAAGAGCCCGGGCGACCGCCGCCCGGCCGACCAGAAAGCAGCTCCCTAACAGATGACCACCATGGCGTACGCGCCCGTCGGCGACTGCGGCCTGCACGTCTCGCGAATCGGCCTGGGCATGATGAGCTACGGCGACCCGGCCGCCCAGAGCTGGGCGCTGCGCGAGGACCAGGCCGAGCTCATCGTCCGCCAGGCCGCGGAGCTGGGCATCAACTTCTTCGACACCGCCGACATGTACTCCGGCGGCGTGAGCGAGGAGATCACCGGGCGGCTGCTGAGCAAGCTGTTCGCCCGTCGCGAGGACTACGTCCTGGCCACCAAGGTCTACTACCCGACCGGGCCCGGGCGGGGCGACCAGGGCCTGTCCCGCGCCCACATCCTGGCCGCCATCGACGCCTCGCTGCGCCGCCTGGGCACCGACTACGTGGACCTGTACCAGGTCCACCGCTGGGACTCCCGGACGCCCATCGCCGAGACCATGGCCGCGCTGCACGACGTGGTCCGCGCGGGCAAGGTCCGCTACCTGGGCGCGTCGACCATGCGCGCCTGGCAGTTCGCCAAGGCCCAGCACACCGCGCGGCTAGCGGGCGGGACGGCGTTCGTGTCCATGCAGAACCGCTACAACCTGGCCAACCGGGACGACGAGCGGGAGATGATCCCGCTGTGCAACGACCAGGGCGTCGGGCTGCTGCCCTACAGCCCGCTGGCCCGCGGCCTGCTGGCCGGCAAGCGCCAGCCCGGCGGCGCGCGGAACACCGCCCGCGCCCGGGAAGATCAGCACCAGTACCGGGCGGCCGACTACGAGGTGGCCGACGCCGTCGCGGCCGTCGCCGCCCAGCTGTCCCGGCCGCCGGCTCAGGTCGCGCTGGCCTGGCTGCTCGGCCGGCCCGGGCGTGACCGCGCCCATCATCGGGGCGACCCGCCCCGGGCACCTGACCGACGCGGTCGCCGCCCTGGAGCTGGACCTGACCGACAGCCAGCGGGCCCGCCTCGAGGCGCCCTACGTCCCCCACCCCGACGGCGCCCACGCCTGAGCCTGGCTCAGCGCCTATGGCTGTCCCGGAGCGACTCGCCGCGGGCCGCTTCTTGCTGTTATCAGTCCAATGACGAGCCGGGGCGGCGTCCGGGCGAAGAGCCGGGGCGGAGCACGGTAGCGCGCAGCGTCGTGGTTGCTGCTCCCACGTCGCTGGAACGACGTGAGAGCAACAACCACGACGTTCTGCCCGAAGCGGATGCGGTGCGGGTGGTGCTTGTGGGCCTGGCGGGGCAGCCGCCTGGCTGGACAGCAGGGCCAGACCGAGTCCCCGCACGACGCTTCTTGCTGTTATCAGAAACGGGAGCGAGACCGGGGCGCGGGTGAGGGGCGGAGCCGGGCCGAGGAGCGGAGCCGGGCCGGGGGCGGGTAAGCGGGTTAGGGCGGCCAGGTAGCCGGCCAGCATGGCGCCGGCGACCTCGCCGACAGCCTCGTCCGGCGGCAGGAAATGCGCGTTGTGCAGGGTGATGTCGTCGTGGGTGCCGACGAAGAGCATGAGGGTGGGGGCCGTTGTTAGGTAATAGGAGAAGTCGTCTGCGCCGCATGAGCGGAAGGCGTCGTCGATGGCGAAGCCCGCCCGGCGGGCCCACGGCCAGCTTGCGGCGGCCAGCGCCGGGTCGTTGACCAGCGCGGGCTCGCCCTCGGTGATGGTGACCTGGCCCTCGCAGCCGTAGCCCCGGCAGGTGTGCGTGACGATCTCGCGCACGGCCTCCTGCAGCCGGGGCCGGTCGGCCGGGTCCAGGGCGCGCAGCGAGCCGAGGGCCCGTGCCGTCTCCGGGATGACGTTATGGGCCTGGCCGCCCTCGATGGCGCCGACCGAGGCCACGACGGCGTGGGTGGGGTCGGCGTACCGGCTGGTGACCTGCTGGAGCGCGACCACGGCGGCGCACAGCGCGGGCACCGGGTTGACGGCCAGGTGGGGGTAGCCGGCGTGGCCGCCGCGGCCGGTCACGGTGATCTCGAACTCGTCCGAGGAGGCGTTGACGGTGCCCGCGGCGGCTCCGACGGTGCCCGGCGGCAGGTAGTGCTGGAGGTGCACGCCGATGACGGCCAGCGGCTGGTGCGAGGCCAGCGCGCCGGTGGTCATGATGTCCCTGGCCCCGGACGGGAAGGTCTCCTCGCGGGGCTGGAGCAGGGCCAGCAGCGCGGTCGGCAGGTCCGGCCCGAGGGCGCGCGCGGCACGGCCCAGCGCGGTCAGCGCGGCCATGTGCACGTCGTGCCCGCAGGCGTGCATGGCGGTGGTCCGCGAGGCCCACGGCACGCCGGTCTGCTCGGTGATCGG
Source organism: uncultured Actinomycetota bacterium (assembly GCA_963822485.1). Classification (GTDB taxonomy): domain Bacteria; phylum Actinomycetota; class Actinomycetes; order Streptosporangiales; family Streptosporangiaceae; genus DASUBV01. The sequence continues at coordinate 5,104 of CAWGHW010000032.1, read as the reverse complement.
CAGCGCGTCGAGCTCGGCGCGGACCGCGACCGCCGGGCCGTCGGCCGGGCCGATGCGGATCACGCGGCCGGTCTTCGCCACCACTGGCGCGTCCGGCTCGCCGAGCGCGGCCGCGACGCGGGCGGCGGTGGGCTGCTCGGCCCCGGACAGGTCGGCGGCGGCGTGCAGCTCGCGGCGCAGCGCGATGGCGTCATCGAGCTCGCGGGCGATGCCCTCGCTGAGGGCGGCGTACAGGTCCTGCGCTTGGTCCGGGCCGATCACTGCCCGGCCAGCCCGCGGGAGTCCAGCCGGTACACCCGGCGGCTGTTGCCGGAGCCGATGAGCTCGGCCACGTGCTCACCATCGGCCGCTGACCAGGCGCCGTCGGCCACGAACGTGCCGATGACCTTGGCCAGGTCCCGGCGGAACCCGGTGGCGCCCAGGTAGTGCAGCTCGGCCAGGCCGAAGGCGTCCGAGGAGTACAGCATCTTGCTGAACGGAACCACCTCGAGCGCCTCGGCCAGGATGGCGGCCGACCGGGCGCCGACGTGGTTGAGTGCCTCGCCGACGTCCATGTAGACGTGCGGGAAGATGTTGGACAAGACGGCCGCCTGGCGGTGATACGGGTAGCAGTGCAGCAGCATGATCGCCGTGCCCGAGTGCTGGGTGGCGAGCAGGAACTCATGCATCAGGCCGGGATCGACGCGGTGCAGCCGCGCATCCGTGTCGCCCATGCCGACGTGGAACTGCAGCGGCAGGCCGGTGCGCACGCCGGCCCAGATGAGCTGGCGGATCAGCACCGGGTCCTCGATCCGGGCCGTCGGGTCGGCGGCCAGCGCGGCCAGGTAGCGCCCGGCCGCGTCCCGGACCTCGGCCGCGGTCGGCTCGGCTGCCTCGAAGTCCAGCCCGTAGCGGTAGGCGGCGATGGACTTGAGGCCGACCGCGGCGGTGGTGGCCGTGGCCAGCGCGGACTCGTACGCGTCGGCGAACCCGGCCGCGTCACCGCCGCCGCGGGCGACGCGCTCGGCCAGCGCCTCCAGGCGGACGACCTCCCTGGCCGGGGTGCCGCTGGCCGCCTCCAGTTCCTCCGGGGTCATCACCTCGTCGCTCTGGTAGCCGGTGTCGACCAGCCACGCCGTCACCTGCGAGGCGGTCAGGAACCGGCGGTTCACCTCGGCCGGGCCCAGCTCGGTGCGCCGGGCCAGGTAGTCGGCGGCCGGGGCGGACGGCTCAAGGTCCAGCACCGGGGCGCACCAGCGGCGGACGGCGAAGCCGAGCGGGGTGTCCCACGCGGTGGTGCCCGGCGGCGCGGGCAGCACCGACTCGGTCAGCAGGGACTCGATGCCCGGCCCGTCCAGCGGGCCGGCCACGACCCCGTGCACATGGTGATCGATCAGCGCCAGCGGCGAGTCCGACAGCAGCGAGTCCGACAGCAGCGAGTCCGGCACGATGCCTCCCCCCGTCACGACGACGGTCGCCGGACGACGGTGCCCGATGAGGTCATGTCGCGACTAATAATGATCTTCGTGCGTCTGGGCCAGCAGCGTACCCGAGCCAGGTGGCCAGCCGGAAGACTGCGCCGCCGGTCAGAAACTCCGCCGCCGGTCAGAAGAAGCGGAGGTCGGGGTGCCCGTTGCGCCAGATGAGCACGATGACCCGGCCCACGATGCTGGTGCCCTTGATCGGACCCCAGTAGCGGCTGTCGCAGGAGATGGCCCGGTTGTCGCCCATCATGTAGAAGTCGCCCGCCGGGACCCGGAATGGCGAGCTGGCGGTGGCGTGCGGGATGGGCGGGCCGAGCGGGTCGTAGCGGGGCAGGTAGGGCTCGGCCAGCTTGCGGCCGTCCACGTACACGCTGTTGCCCTGGGAGTAGATCGTCTGGCCGGGCAGCGCGATGACCCGCTTGACCAGGTCGGGGTCGGGCGGGCCGCCGCACCTGGACGCCTCCCCCGGCGGGGACCGGAACACCAGGATGTCGCCCTGGCGCACGTCGTGCCAGCTGAAGAAGGCCTTCTGGACCAGGATCCGGTCGTAGGCGGCCAGGGTGGGGACCATGGAGGTGGTGGGAACGAAGAACACCTCGAACACGAACGCCCGCAGCCCGGTGGCCAGCACGACGGCGAAGGCCAGCGCGATGACCCACTCGGTCAGGACCCGGCGCCGGCGGCGCCTGGACCGCGGCGGGGGCGAGGTGCTGCCGGAAGCCTGGGCGTCCGCTGGCTGGGCGTCGGCTGGCTGGGTGTCGGGTGACGTCGGGGCGTCGGATGCGTGGCGGCCTGGCGCGCGGCCGCCGGGCTCACCGGCGGGGCCGCCGCGGTCAGCAGGCTCGGTCATGCCCGGCCGGCCTGCGCGGACTGAGGAGGATCGAGATAACGGCCGGGCCGTCGGTCCTGGCCGCGGTCACGAACCCGGTGCCGTGCCACCTGACCCGGACGTGTGCGGCCCGCAGCTCAGTGCGGGCCCGCGCCGCGGGCTCGCCGACCAGACATCCGGACCGCAGCATCGCGTCGAGCCTACGCGCCCGGCGCGCCCGGTCGCGGGCGGCCCCGGCGGCCGGGTGCCGGGGCAGGCTGGCCGCGCCCGCCGGGGGCGAGGAGGTCAAGGCCAGCGGCACGCCCAGGCAGCCCGCCGCGACCAGCAGGACACCCGCCGCCGCGCCCACCCGCCGGGCCGGGGGCGAGGCCAGCTGGGCGCGGGCCGCGCCGGTCAGGTAGTTCCAGGCGATGGCGCGGGCCGGGGTGCCGTCGCGCATCAGCAGCGCGGCCAGCTCGGCCGCCTCGTCGCCGTGCCGCCGGCGCCAGCGGGCCGGGTAGCAGCGCAGCACCGCCGTCACCAGGCGGTCGGGCCGCGGCCCGGCCATCAGATGCCCCCCATGCGCAGCCGCAGCCGGCCGACGGCGCTGACCCGTTCCAGCGAGTCGAGGTGGGCGCGCAGCGCCACCACTCCTGGCGCGGTGATCCGGTAGGGATGCCGCCGGTCCTCGGCGGGCAGCGCCTCGATCAGGCCCAGCCGCTCCAGCCGGTCGAGCGCCCCGTACAGTGTGCCCGGCCCCAGCTCGAGGCCGGCGAAGCCCTTGATGTCCTGGATCAGGGCGTAGCCGTGCTTGGGGCCGTCGGCGAGGCTGGTCAGGATCAGGACCGAGGCGTCGCCCGCGCGGCGCAGGACGTCAGTTTCCACTCACCCTCCCGCGTATCTCCGGGTATACCTAGTACGCCTGCCAATCTATCAGTCAACGTACTAGCGCGGGAGCCTGAACGGGGTGTGTCGGGGGTGGCGGCGCGGGGCGGCGGCCGGGCGGTGGCCGGGCGGCGGCGGGGCGGCGGCGGGGCGAAGTCCCTTGACGAGCTTGTCCGCGGGCGTAAAATCCGGATTATCTAATAAGAAAGTTTCTTATTAGTTTCGGATGCACTGGCTCCCCTGTCCCTGGAGTACGCATGAAGCACTCCCGCCCGCTCAGGCTCCTAGGCGTCCCCGCCGCCGCGCTGCTGATCTGCGGCTTAGCGCTCACCGCGGGGCCGGCCTCCGCCGCCACCAACCTGCTGGCCAATCCCGGCTTCGAGACCGGGACCCTGTCCGGCTGGACCTGCTCGGCCACCGACGGCGTCACCACCAGCCCGGTCCACTCCGGCTCGTACGCCCTGGCCGGCGCGGCCAGCGGCTCCGATGACGCCCAGTGCTCCCAGTCGGTCAGCGTGCAGCCATCCTCGTCGTACACGCTGACCGGCTGGGTCCAGGGCGACTACGTGTTCATCGGCGACTCGGGCACCGGGTCCTCGGACACCGACAACTGGACCGCGTCGGCGCCGGGCTGGCAGCAGCTGTCCACCTCGTTCAGCACCGGGGCGTCCACCACCAGCGTGACCATCTACGTGCACGGCTGGTACGGCGAGGGCACCTACTACGCCGACGACCTGTCGCTGACCGGCCCCGGCGGGAGCGGCGGCGGTGGCGGAGGCGGGACCGCGCCCGCGGCGCCCGCCGGGCTCACGGTCACCGGCAGCACCGCCTCGTCGGTGTCGCTGTCCTGGACCGCGCCGGGCGGGACCGTGACTGGCTACCACGTCTACCAGAACGGCTCGCTGGCGTCGACCACGTCGGCGACCTCGGCCACCATCACCGGACTGGCCGCCTCGACCAGCTACTCGTTCGCGGTCACGGCCTACAACGCCGCCGGCGAGTCGGCCAGGTCCGGCGCGGTCACCGGCACCACCTCGTCCTCGGGCGGCGGAGGGGGCGGGGGCGCCGGCAGCGGGAGCTACACGGTCGCGCCCTACGCCGACATGACCAACAACCAGGAGCCGATGCTGAACCAGGCGGCCACCCAGGCCGGGCTCAAGGCGTTCAGCGCCGCGTTCGTCATCGCCAGCGGCTGCACGCCGATCTGGGGCGACACCCTGCCGGTCACTAACGACCCCACGGTCACCTCGGAGATCACCACCGCCGAGGCCGACGGGGCCCAGCCGATCGTGTCCTTCGGCGGCGAGTCCGGCGTCGAGCTGGCCGACTCCTGCTCGAGCCTCAGCCAGCTCACCGCCGCCTACCAGTCGGTCATCAACACGCTGCACGTGACTCACATCGACTTCGACATCGAGGGCGCGGAGATCGCCTACACCGCGCAGAACAACCTGCGGTTCCAGGCCATCAACGCGCTGGAGGCGGCCAACCCCAGCCTGGTCGTCTCGGTCACCATCCCGGTCAACCCCAACGGGCCGGACAACAACGGCCAGGCCTTCCTGCAGGCGGCCAAGTCCAACGGCACCCGGATCGACATCATCAACGTCATGACCATGGACTACTACGGCACCTGGGACACTCCGCAGCCCCAACATGGGCGCCGACGCGGTCTCGGCCGCCCAGGACACCCTGGCCTTCGCGCAGACCCTGTGGCCGAGCATGACCTACGCCAACATCGGCGTGACCCCGATGATCGGCCAGAACGACGACTCGGCCGAGGTGTTCACCGAGGCCAACGCGCAGACGCTGGTCAGCTTCGCGGAGCAGAACCACCTGGGCCGGCTGGCGTTCTGGTCGGTGGACCGGGACCAGGCGTGCGGCGGCAGTGCCAGCGGCCTGCCGCAGTGCTCGGAGATCAGCCAGTCGCCGCTCGACTTCACGAAGATATTCA
>CAWGHW010000031.1:0-1501827 GCA_963822485.1 uncultured Actinomycetota bacterium | reverse complement strand
CGTCGTGGCCTGAAGCAGGCTGGCGTCGTCCGCCGCCAGCGGCCTCCGAGACAGCCTCGGCCAGCCGCGCCGTCTGCGCCGCCTCGAGCGGCCCGACGGACAGCTCGGTCAGCCGCCCGGTGGCCCGCATCCGGACCGTCCAGTCAGCGAGCTCGCGGTCCTCATCGGGGAGGTCATCGCGGAGCGTGCCGGCCACCAGGACCGGGGTGTCCGGGGCCAGCCCGAGCAGGAAGGTGACGAACGCCAGCGTCTCCAGGTCGCACCACTGCAAGTTGTCCAGGACCAGCAGCAGCGGCCGGCCCACGGCGATGAGCGCCCGGGCCAGGCCCTCGAAGAACCGGTGACGCTGCCAGGCATCCGCCATGGCCCGCGCGTCGGCGCCGCGCTCCCCGCGTCCCCCGGCTGGCATGAGGCGGCTCACCTCCGCCTTCCAGGCCGGGTCCAGCCCCGCCGAGGCGCCCCGGACGGACGGGCTGCGCAACCAGTCCGCGACCGGCGCCAGGGCCAGCCGCCCGGAGGTCCCGAAGCACTGGCTGCTGGCCACCACGGCGCCGTGCAGCTGGGCCAGCGCCGAGATCTCGGCCACGATGCGCGTCTTGCCGACGCCCGCGCCGCCGCTGACCAGCGCCAGGCCGGGCCGGCCTGCGGCGGCCGCCCGCCACGCGTCCTGGAGCGCGGCCAGCTCGCGGGACCGGCCCACGAGCTGGGCGGCGGCCCGCCCGGAGCGAGCCGCAGCGGCCTGGCGCTCCGGGCGGCGGGCGCCGGACGGCTCCCCGTCGGCCATCAGCCGCTGGAACGCCTGCCGTGTCGCCGGGCCGGGCTGGACGCCCAGCTCGCGTTCGAGGACCGAGGCGCAGTGGTGGTAGGTGCTGACCGCCCCGGCCCGGTCGCCCAGGTCGGCCTGGAGGAGCATCAGCGTGCCGTACCCGGCCTCCTCCAGCGGCTGGAGCTGAATCCGGCGGCGGGCGGCGGCCGCCGCCCCGGCCAGGTCCCCGGCCCGCGCCCGAGCCCCGGCGAGCAGGTCGCACAGGTCGGCGCACTGGCGGTCGAGCTCCGACCGGGCCTCGAGCAGCCAGTCCTCGTACTGGCCGGGCAGCAGGTCACCCTTGTACTGGGCCAGGGCCGCGGCGCCGTGGGCCAGGACCTCCGCGTCGTTCCCGGCCGCGGCGGCCTTGACGGCCGCCTCCCGCTCGATGTCGAAGATGCGCAGGTCGACCCGGCAGGTGTCGGTGTCGCGCCAGCACAGGTCCCGGGGCGTCACGACCAGCGACGGCTCACCGCTCAGGACCTGGCGCAGGTAATGCAGCTCGCGGCGCAGGTTCGTCAGCGCCTGCGCATCGGTCGACTCCGGCCAGAACACCCCGGCGATGCGCTGCCGGGCCTGCGGCGAGCCGGCGTGGGCGACCAGGAACGCGACCAGGGCCGCGGTGCGTGAGGAGTGAGCCCGCAGGCTTGCTCCGCCATCGCTGATGGCCTGCTCCCCCAGGAGAGACAGGTACAGCATGTCGACGCGGCCTCCAGGCATTGAAAATGTGCTCTGCTGCCGCCTCAGGGCCAGTTTCCCCCGGCTGATCACCCGCCGCAACCACCGCGGCGCACCCGGGCGGCCGCGCCGACTACACCAGACGGCTCACGGCCCTGTCGCGGTCGGCGTCCCGGTCGCCGGTATCTGCGCGCGGTCCCGATGCGGGCGTGACGTGATCTGCGCTGCCGCCCTTTCGTCGATACAGCATCGCCTGTATAGTTCAGTCGTGACTGTATCTCAGATGGTGGACCTGGGGACGCTGGCCCGCGTTGGGACCGCGCTGGCCGATCCGACGCGCCGCCGGGTGCTGGTGCATCTGACCGGCGGTCCGGGGTACCCGGCGGAGATGGCCGGGGAGTTCGGGACCAGCCGGGCGAACCTGTCCAACCATCTGAGCTGCCTGCGGGAGTGCGGGCTGGTGACCACGACCGCGCAGGGCCGCCGGGTCCGTTACGAGCTTTCCGATCAGCGGCTGACCGAGGCGCTGCGGATCCTGGCGGGCCTGGAACTGCCCGGCACCTGCCGTGACATGACCTGACTCATGGGGGGTGGCCCGATGTCCCGCGTTCAGCTGTCGGTCAACGTCGCCGAGGCGCGGGCGGGGCTGGCAGCTGAGGGCCTGGCTGTCGAGGCCGAGCCTGGCGCCGTGTGCTGCTATGCCCGGCAGGACAAGATCTGGGCGCATGACCCGGACGGGGTGGCGTGGGAGTACTACACCGTCCTGGAGCACATCGAGACCCCATGACCTTCCCGCATCCCGCCCGGCCGGCTACTGCCGATGACGGCCGCGAGTTCGCGTGCGCCGGCCAGTGCGAGTTCACCGGGCCGGTGGCGGTGTCCGCGGAGTGGCTGCGGCTAGCCCGGCTGGCCCGGCGGCTGTCGTGGCTCACGCTGGCCTGGATGGGCCTCGAGGGCGGCGTGGCCATCGGCGCGGCCATCGCGGCCGGGTCGGTGGCGCTGCTGGGGTTCGGCCTGGACAGCGGCATCGAGGCCATCGCGTCGGTCATCGTCATCTGGCGGTTCACCGGCACCCGGCTGGCCAGCGCGACCTCCGAGCGGCGCGCGCAGCAACTCGTGGCAGTCAGCTTCTTCCTGCTCGCCCCGTACATCGCCGTCGAGGCGATCCATGCACTGGTAGTGGGTGACCGGGCCGAGACCAGCATCGTCGGCCTGGTCCTCACTGCGGGCACGGCGGCGCTTGAGCCTGCTCTGGGCGTGGCCAAACGGCGCATCGGCGCCCGGCTCGGCTCGTCCGCCACGGCGGGGGAGGGAACGCAGAATCTGCTGTGCGCCTACCTCGCGATGGCCGTGTTCGCCGGGCTAGCCGCCAACGCCGTGCTCGGCGCCTGGTGGCTCGACGGCCTGGTCGCGCTCGGCATCGCTGGCTGGGCGGTAATGGAGGGATGGCGGGCCTGGGCGGGACGGTCGTGTGGGTGCTAGCTACAGTTCCTGCGCGGCGGCCAGGGCCGGGTAGCTGCTATGGGCTGCCTGGTGCAATTAGCTCGTCATCGCCCGATTGTCCCGGATACGTCGATCAGGCACTGCGCAGGCTCTGATCTCACCTATAGCGAGAGCACCGGCGCATAGCCGGCCTGGCCATGTCACCTGCCTGCTCTAGGCAGATGAACGGCAGGTCGTTGCCGTGTCGGTCATCAGACTTCCACACTCGTTCCACCCCGCCTACACACGGTCTCGGAACTGTGCTGGATGGCCCCTGCCGCGTGAGCTGGCGGCTAGCGCGGGCCGCGCGGTGGTTTGCCGCGGCCGATTTGCGGGGGAATAGATGCCTGGACCTGTGCTAGTCGCCGTTGATGAAGATGCCGGAGCCCTGCGCGACGTGGAGGTGGAGCTCCAGGACCGGTATGCGCGGCATTACCAGGTCGTGTGCCTCCGGTCCCCGGCGGAGGCGCTGGCCCGGCTGGAGGGATTCGCCGCGCAGGGCGAACCGGTTGCCTTGGTGCTTGCCGGTCAGGATCTGGCGGGGATGAGCGGGACCGAGCTGCTGGACAGCGCACGGCGGCTGCACCCGCAGGCTCGGCGCGGGCTGCTGATGCCGTGGGGTCATGTCGGGGACCGGGCGACCGGGGAGACGATCTTCGAGGCTATCGCCCGTGGCTGGATCGACCACTACGTGATCAGGCCGTCGGGATCGCCAGATGAGCTGTTCCACCAGGCGATCACCGGGTTGCTGGCCGAGTGGGCGGAGGCGAGGCGGTCGTCCCCGTACACGATCCGGGTGGTCGGGGAGTCGTGGTCGGGCCGGGCTTATGAGCTGCGTAACGTGCTGGGGCGATGCGCGCTGCCGCACACCTTCTGCCTGGCGGATTCCGCGGACGGGCGGGCCCTGGTGGCGGCGGCGGGCGAGGGGGTGAAGTTCCCGGTCGTCGCGCTTCCTGATGGCAGGTTCCTGAGCGATCCGAGTAACGCCGATCTCGCGCGGGCGGCGGGATCGCCGGTACACCCCGAGCGGATGCAGTTCGACCTGGTGATCGTCGGTGCCGGGCCGGCCGGGCTGTCGGCCGCGGTGTACGGGGCGTCGGAGGGATTCAGCACCCTGGTAGTCGACGAGGGCGCGCTCGGCGGGCAGGCGACGCTGAGCCCGCTGATCCGCAACTACCTCGGGTTCCCGAGGGGAGTCAGCGGCCGCAGGCTGGCCCAGCAGGCGTATGAGCAGGCGTGGGTGTTCGGCGCGAACTTCGCGTTCATGCAGGAAGCGACCGGCCTGCAGCGGGAGGACGATGGGCTCTTCGTCTCGCTGTCGGGCGGCGGCCGGGTGCGGACCCGCGCGGTGGTCCTGGCGACTGGGGTCAGCTACCGCCGCCTGGACATACCGCAGATCGAGGAGCTGAACGGCGCGGGGGTCTACTACGGCGGTCCGGCGTCTGAGGCACCGGCGATGACCGGCCGGGATGTTTATGTCCTGGGCGGGGCGAACTCGGCCGGGCAGGCCGCGCTGCACCTGGCCCGGTACGCGCGCAGCGTCACGCTGGTCGTGCGGGCCGGATCGCTGGCCGAGGGGATGTCGCATTACCTGGTGCGCGAGGTGGAGGCGGCGCCGAAGCTGAACGTCCGGCTCGGGACGCAGATCACCGGCGGTGGTGGCGACGGGTGGCTGGAGCGCCTCGTGCTCCGCGACCAGAGGGACGGGACAGAGCAGACAGTCCCGGCCGACGCCCTGTTCCTCATGATCGGCGGCCACCCGCACACGGGCTGGCTTCCGCCCGGGATCGAGCGAGACGAGCGGGGCTTCGTCCTGACCGGGACGGACCTGCCCGCCAGCCGGTCCTGGCCGCTGGCCCGCAGGCCGTTCCTGCTGGAGTCGAGCATGCCGGGGGTGCTCGCGGTCGGAGATGTCCGGCACGGCTCAGCCAAGCGCGTGGCCTCGGCGGTGGGCGAGGGCTCGGTCGCCGTCCAGTTGCTGCACGGCCTGTTCGCCATGGACCGGCTGCACCCGCGCGGCCGTCCGCGCGATCCCGTCGTCACCGCCGGACAGTGACCGTGCTGCCCTGCGATGCCTGGCGCAATTAGCCGGTCATTGCCGCGTTCTCCAGGTAGATCATCGCTACTGTGTGCCGATGCTGGGGGCTGGGTGGACTGAGGTGGTGGCGCTGGTCGCCGCCTACGTCATCGCTGTGCTGGCGACCCCGGCGGGGATCTCCGGAGCGGTGCTGCTGCTGCCGTTTCAGGTCAGCGTGCTGGGGACGCCGAGCCCGGCGGTGACGCCGACGAACCTGCTGTACAACGTGGTGGCGACGCCGGGGGCGCTGTACCGGTACTGGCGGCAGGGGCAGACCGGGGGACGCCTGGCGGTGCTGCTGGTCGCGGGGACGCTGCCCGGTGTGGTCGGGGGGTCGGTGATCCGGGTGGAGCTGCTGCCCGGCGCCCGGGTCTTCGATCTGGTCGTCGCCGCGGTGCTGACCCCGCTGGGTGCGTGGCTGGCGCTGTCGCGAGCGCCCCGGCCGCGTGATGCGGACCGGCCCGGCCGGGGCATCCCGGCGCCGGTGCTGGTGGTCCTGGCGGCGGCGGTGGGGTGCGCCGGGGGGATCTACGGCATCGGCGGCGGGTCGATCCTCGCGCCGGTGCTGATCGCCTCGGGGCGCCCGCCCGCGGTGGTGGCCCCGGCGGCGCTGGGGTCCACGTTCCTGACCTCGGTGGCGGGAGTCGTCACGTTCACGATCTTGTCGGTGCACCAGCCCGGATCAGTGGCCCCGGCCTGGGCAACCGGGATCGCCCTGGGCGCCGGGGGGCTGGCGGGCGGCTACACCGGAGCCCGGATCCAGTCCCGGCTCCCCGACGCGCTGATCCGCCGGGTCGTCGGCGTCCTGGTCCTGGCCATCGGCGCCCGCTACCTGTGGGCCGGCCTGGCGTGACCGGGGCATCCCGGATATTTCCGCATGCCGGGGGCCGGTGTCCTGCCTAGGCTGGGAGGGTGTCACAGCAGGAGACGCGGCGGCTGGCGCTATCGGAGTGGCTGGTGCTGGGCGTGATCTGCGAGCAGCCCACCCACGGGTTCGCGATCGCGGCGCTGCTGGGTGCCGGCGGTGACCTGGGCCGGACCTGGCGGGTGCCCAAGCCGGTGATCTACCGGGCGATCGCGCGCCTGGAGAAACTCGGGCTGATCCGCGCCGCCGGGGAAGAGCATTCCGCCTATGGCCCGGTCCGCTCGCTGCTGAAGGCGACCCCGGCCGGGCGGCGGGCCGCCGCGCAGTGGCTGGGCACCCCGGTCGAGCACGCCCGCGACGTGCGCTCGGAGCTGATGATCAAGCTCGCGCTGCTGGACCGCGCCGGAGCCGACCCGCAGCCGCTGCTGCTGGCCCAGCGGATGCAGTTCGCCCCCATCGCCGCCGCGGTCAGCGACCGGGTCCGCGACACCGCCGGGTTCGAGCACACCCTCGCTGTGTGGCGGCATCAGGCGATGGACGCCACCATGCGGTTCCTGACCGCCATGACCCCGCTGGACTAGCGGGACGCTGGCGGCCGTGACTGACCTGGTCTGGCGGCAGATGACGATGGCGGCTTAGCCGCCGATGGCAGACATGGGGCGGGCAGGCTGCAGGAAACCGGAGTCGTTGATCCCGTGGCCCGGCAGCTTGGCGGCCACAGCGGTGCGCCAGAGCCCGGCGAGCTGGTCGTCGCTGGCTCCCGATCGCAGCGACGCGCGCAGGTCGGTTTCGGTCGCGGCGAACAGGCAGTTGCGGACCTGGCCGTCGGCGGTCAGCCGGACCCGGTCGCAGGTTCCGCAGAACGGCCGGGTCACGGACCCGATGATCCCCACGCGGTCCGGGCCGCCGTCGACCTGGAAGGTCTCGGCAGGCGCTGATCCTCTGGCGCCGACGTCGTCGGGGGTAAGGGTGAACTGGGCTGACAGGGCCGTGAGGATCTCATCGGCGGTGACCATGTCGGCTCGGCGCCAGCCGTGCTGGGCGTCCAGCGGCATCTGCTCGATGAACCGGAGCTGGTAGCCGCGGTCCAGGCAGAATCTCAGCAGCGCGGCGGCCTCGTGGTCGTTGATGCCGCGCATGAGCACGGCATTCACCTTGACCGGGGCCAGTCCCGCGTCGGCCGCGGCGCTCAGCCCGGCCAGCACGTCGGCCAGCCGGTCACGCCGGGCCAGCCTCACGAACGTCTCGCGGGACAAGGTATCCAGCGACACGTTCAGCCGGTCCAGCCCGGCGGCGGCCAGCGGCCCGGCCAGCCGGGCGAGCCCGATGCCGTTGGTGGTGAGCGAGATCTCCGGCCGCGGGTCCAGTTCCGCGGTCGCGGCGATGATCGCGGGCAGGCCCCGGCGGATCAGCGGCTCGCCGCCGGTGAACCGGACCTCGGTGATGCCCAGCCGCCGGACCGCGACGCAGATCAGCCGGGCTACCTCGTCGTCGGTGAGCAGCGCCGGGCCGGGCAGCCAGTCCAGGCCCTCGGCGGGCATGCAGTAGGTACACCGCAGGTTGCACCGGTCGGTCACCGACACCCGCAGATCAGTGGCGACCCGGCCGAAGGAGTCCGCTAGCACGAGGTCACATCCACCGTCCCGCACCATCCGATCGTCTGGTGCCCGTCAGCGTACGGGCGAAGGCAGCCTGCCTGAACAGCGCTCCTACCCGCCCGCCATGGCGCCGACGACGAGATAGGGCTCGGTCCCGGCGGCGACAGCATCGGGCAGCGGATCATCGGGCGCGTCGTGGGACAGGTCCTGCTCGCAGGCGAAGAACCGGATAAACGCGCGCCGGGGGCCGCTGTCATGGCCGCGGATGGTGCCGCGCAGTACGGGGTAACGCTCCTCCAGCGCGTCCAGCACCGACCGCTGCGTCACCGGGTCGGCGACATCCAGGCGTACCTCGCCATCGACGCGGGCCAGGGTCCGCAGGTGCGCGGGCAGCACGACTCGGATCATGACAGCGTCTGGACCTCGACCGACAGCACCGCCGGGAGATCCCGGACGATCGGCGCCCAGCTGTCACCGGAGTCCGCCGAGGCATACACCTGTCCGCCGGTAGTGCCGAAGTAGACGCCGCAGTCGTCCAGCGAGTCCACGGCCATCGCGTCGCGCAGCACGTTGACGTAGCAGTGCTCCTGCGGCAGGCCCTCGGTCAGCGGCTCCCACTCATCCCCGCCAGTCCGGCTGCGGTAGACCCGCAGCTTCCCGTCCGGCGGGAAGTGCTCGGTGTCGCTGGTGATCGGGACCACGTAAACGGTGTCAGGCTCGTGGGCGTGCACGTCGATGGGGAACCCGAAGTCTGAGGGCAGGTTCCCGGAGATCTCCCGCCAGGACTCGCCGCCGTTGTCGCTGCGCATGACGTCCCAGTGCTTCTGCATGAACAGCACCCCGGGCCGGGACGGGTGCATCGCCAGCCGGTGCACGCAGTGGCCCACCTCGGAGTCCGGGTCGGGTATCCCCTCCGACATCAGGCCCCGGTTGACCGGCCGCCAGCTCTCCCCGCCGTCATCGGACCGGAACGCGCCTGCCGCGGAGATCGCCGCGAACATCCGGCCCGGGGATGAGCGGTCGAGCAGCAGCGTGTGCAGGCACATGCCGCCCGCGCCTGGCTGCCACGACGGCCCCGACTTGTGCTCGCGCAGCGCGGGCAGCTCGGCCCACGTCTGGCCGCCGTCCGCCGACCGGAACAGCCCGGCGTCCTCCACCCCGGCATAGACCGTGTCCGGGTCATACAGGGACGGCTCCAGGTGCCACACCCGCGCGAATTCCCACGGGTGCGGCGTCCCGTCGTACCACTGGTGGGTACCGGGCGTGCCGTCGTAGGCAAACCGGTTACCCACCGCCTCCCAGGTCTGCCCGCCGTCGTCTGACCGCTGGATGACCTGCCCGGACCAGCCGCTGGACTGCGACGCCCACAGCCGGTCCGGGTCGGCCGGGGAGCCTTTCACGTGGTAGATCTCCCAGCCCGCGAAGAACGGCCCGGCGACCTCCCACTGGTCCCGCTTGCCGTCCGCGGTCAGCACGAACGCGCCCTTGCGCGTCCCCGCCAGCACCCGCACGCTGCTCATGCCCGCTCCCTCCGCCTCGGCCGTGGCCGCACCTGCCACAGTTTGCCGGTATGCAGACGACGGCACGCCGCCAAACTAATCTGTGCTGCGCCGCGCCGCTAGCAAAAGGACAGGGTCCGGGGTGGGTCAGGGCTGGTAGGGCAGGGCGACGCCCCAGCCCCAGTGCGGCACCGGGGCCGAGGAAAGCTGCTGCCCGTCGCCTACCTGTAGCTGAGCTGGACCAGGAGGTCGCAGCTGGCCCCCGAGTGTGACTTCCTGAGCGGACCACCCACGCGCAGCGGCGGGGCGTACAGGAGGAAGCCGTCGCCGCCCGAGCACGACAGCGTTCCGGTGGATGCTGCCTTGATGGCGATGTAGTCACCCTTGGCGACATGCAGCTTGACCCGGAAGCTCTGGACGACGTAGTGGTCGCCGCTGGCCCCCCCGCACGGACTCTGGCCGGCGTAGCTGATCTCCGGGCCACTGGCCACGATCTTGGCCGTGCGGGCACTGCGGCTGGCCCTGGCCAGCTGGAGCCGGAACTTTCCCCGCACGCACGACACCAGCTTCACGTGCCGGACGGTTCCCGTCCTCGGGGCCGTGAAATGACTGCCGTTCTCGAATGCGGTGATGGCCACCCAGGTGCAGGCGGAACCGTGCGGGATCCCGCCGTTCTCATCGCACGACTGGCCGTTCTCGGCGTTAGAGGGCTGGCTCTGGCTGGTCAGCCTGGCCCCGAAGAATGTCGGGGTCGTCGCGGTAGCCGCACTCCCCGATGAGGCGGTCAGGCCTGCCAGGACGAGAGGCGCCACCAGCACGCTGAGCACTCTAAGGAAGTACGACGCAGATCTCTTGCTCATGACAGGGAACCATCCTTACGCCAAAGGGTTACGAACCCTACGAAAACTGCACGTTGGCTTAGCGGAAGGACATGGTGGCCCCTTCGCCGCTTCTGGTCCCAGGCTCGCGGGCAGCGGGATCATGCACCATACCCAGCCGCCCACCTGAACGCCCACATGATGACGCACAGCGCAGGTCCGACGTATTGTTGGCGCAGCGTGCTCTACCTCAGCGGTGGTGGCGAGGCGCAGTCTGTCGGCTTGCGAAGGGCGTGGGCCTTGACGGAGCAGGAGCAGGGTACGCGGGGTTCCCTTTCTTTTGCCGGGCTGCTGCGGCGACTTCGGGGCGAGGCGAAGCTGACGCAGGAGGAGTTGGCCGAGGCAGCGGGCCTTTCCTTGCGGGCGGTCAGTGACCTGGAGCGCGGTATCCACCGCACCGCCCGCAAGCACACCGCGCTGCTGCTGGCCAGGGCGCTGGGCATGACTGAGCCGGCGGCAGCGTTGTTCGTGGCGGCCGCCCGCGGGCGCACGGACGCGCTGGCCGTCCTGCGAGGCTCCGGGCGGCGACCGGCCGAGACGACGCCCCAGGTGTGGAACATCCCGGCCCGTAATCCGGCCTTCACTGGCCGCGACGATCTGCTGGCCGCGGTACAAGCGAGGCTGCAGACCGGGCGCGCGGCGGTCGTGCAGGCGCTGTACGGGATGGGCGGCGTGGGCAAGACCCAGCTCGCGGCCGAGTACGCGCACCGTTTCGCTTCAAGCTATGACCTGACCTGGTGGATCGACGCCGAGCAAGAAGGGCTGATCGGGGACCAGGTCGTAGGCCTCGGGCTGGTGCTCGGATGCGTTCCGGCCGGATCCGGGACCGAGACGGCGCGGACCGCGGTGCTGGCCGAGCTGCGGCAGCGTGACCGATGGCTGCTGATCTTCGACAATGCGCAGGCGCCCGCGGATGTCGCGCCATGGCTGCCGGGGGGCGGCGGGCACGCGCTGATCACGTCCCGCCAGCATGGCTGGGATGAGGTCGCCACGCCGATCGAGGTAGACGTGCTCACCCGGGCCGAATCGATCGAGCTCCTGCGGCGCCGGGTGCCCCGGCTCACCGAGACCGACGCGAACCAGCTCGCCACCGAGCTCGGCGACCTGCCGCTGGCCATCGCCCAGACCGCCGGGTTCATCGCCGACACCGGCACGCTGGCGAGTCAGTACCTGGACCTGCTGCAGACGCGGGCCGGGCAGCTGCTTGACCAGGGCGCGCCGGGCTCCTACCCGCGGTCGCTGGCGGCCGCCACCGCTTTGATAGCAGACCGGCTGTCCGGCTACGACCCAGCCGCCGCGGAGCTGGCCAGCTTGTGCGCATTCCTGGCCCCGGAGCCGACTCCTGAGTACCTGTTCACCGGCGCCGTCGACGTGTTGCCTGCCGAGCTTGCGGCGCGGGCTGCCGACCCGCTGGCCTGGCGGCAGACCCTGGCCAACGTGTCCAGACAGTCGCTGGCTCGCGTCGATCACCGCGGGCTGCAGATGCACCGGCTCACCCAGGCCATCCTCCGCGACCGGCTCACCCCGGCCCGCGCCGCCGCCACGCGCCGGTGCACCGAGGCGATCCTGGCGGCCAGCGATCCTGGCGACCCGCCCGATCCCGGTACCTGGACCCAGTGGGCGCAGCTGATGCCGCACGTGCTAGCCGCCGATCTGGCCGCCACCGGTAACCCGGCACTGCGCGAGCTAGTTCGCCGCGCGTGCTGGTACCTGATCGAGCGCGGCGATGCCCGTACCGCGCGGGATCTCATAAGCGATCTGCGGCAGCAGTGGCGCGACCGGCTTGGCGCGGACCATCAGCACACGCTGATGGCCGCGCACTATCTCGCCTGGGCGCTCTGGGAACTGGGCCGCTACGCCGAATCCCGCGACCTGAACCGGGACACACTGGAGCGCCATCGCAGCGTCTTCGGTGAAGACCACCCCGACACCCTGAACTCCGCCCACAACCTAGCCATGGATCTGCGAATGCTGGGCGACGCGCAGGCGGCCCGCGACCTGGACCACCACACCCTGGGCCGCTATCGCCGCTCGCAGGGCCGGGATCACCTCAGCACACTGCGCTCCGCGAGCAACCTGGCCGCCGACCTGCGCGCGCTTGGCGAGGCGCAGGCCGCCCGCGACCTGGACCAGGACACACTGGAGCGCCGCCGCCACGTCCTCGGCCACGATCACCCCGACACCCTGAACTCCGCCCACAACCTAGCCATGGATCTGCGAATGCTGGGCGAAGCACGGGCGGCCCGCGACCTGGACCAGGACACACTGGAGCGGCGCCGCCACGTCCTCGGCCGCGATCACCCCGACACCCTCAAATCCGCGAGCAACCTGGCCGCCGACCTGCGCGCGCTTGGCGAGGCGCAGGCCGCCCGCGACCTGGACCAGGACACACTGGAGCGCCGCCGCCACGTCCTCGGCCACGATCACCCCGACACCCTCAAATCCGTGCATGACCTCGCCCTCGACCTGCCCGCCCGAGGCCACGCAGTTGATGGCCCGCAAGGCCGATGACAGGGTCGGGTGGAACTGCGTGCCTGGTTCGCCGGTCTTTCACGCCCGCTCTTGGATCTGAGCGTAGGCAGGGTCTTCGCGGATGCGGCTAATGGCCCACCGCATGACCTCCGCCCGGCTGGACGCGATACCCGCAGTAATGAGATCGTCCACCATCGCCAGATCGGCAGGGCCCAGCGAGGCCCGCACGACGGCGGACCCCTCTACCTCATCCGCTGCGTCAGTACGCAGCCCGTGGAGCATGCTCGGGAAGCCGTACAGGGCGCCGCGCTGGGCCCGCCGCGCCAGTGTGTCCGGAATGAAATGGACCCACGCGACAGACGGCAGCAGCCCGGCCTGATCCAGCTTCTTAGTCTTCTGGCGGTGGGCCTGCTCGAACGCCTGCAGGACTTTCTCGTCGTCCTCAAAGCCCTCGGCCAGGTGGCTGGCCCGGTCCACGAATGCCCGGATCGCGGTCTCCCCTGGCTCCACGTCCGGATCGTCGCCGTACCCCAGAACGTCCACCCGCGTGAACGTCCCCGCGGGGAAGATGGACCGGAAATGCCTCTCGAGGGAATCAGACACTGGCTTATCCACGCGGTCCTCCCAGGGGTGCGGGCCTGCTGTGAGCGGCACCGTCTACGGAACCTCACCATGAGCCACGCTCCCCCGGCGCCCATGCACCGCCCGCGACAGCAGGCTCAGCAGGTGTCAGCCGAGGACAGCCAGGCCCATGAGGTCGACGCAGGTCCGGTCATGGATCGTGACGAAGACCATGAGCACGTTGTCGCAGGTCGGGCAGCGGACGACCGTGCCGGGCGCTTGCACGTATACCGCGAGCTCGGCGACTGGCCGGGCATCGCCGCAGTTCCCGCAGACGCTGGCGGCAGCGGTCATCTCGGTCCCGAAGACCTTGTGCAGCAGACCGCCGATGGCGTTCCCGTCGACTGCTTCCATCAGGATCCTCCCGTCGCGCCAAATCGCTCGGTCTTTACCCGCTCCGGCGGATAGCCGGACTGCACCAGGGCCTGCGAAACCGCCTCCACAAAACTGGTCGGCCCGCAGGCGTAGGCGAGCGGCATCTCGGCGGCCGGCCATGCCACCTCGCCCAGCAGGGCCATGTCGACTCGCCGCGCGTAGCCGGCCCAGCCCGGTGGCTGATGGCGGGTCAGCGTGTGGATCACCTCGACTCCGGCGGCGGGCTGGTCGAGCTCAGCCCGGTAGATCACGTCGTCCAGCGTCCGCGACGAGTACAGCAGCCGAACCGGGACGGCACTGCCGGTGCGCTCGCGGTACCGCAGGATGGACCGCAGCGGCACCACTCCCGAGCCGCCGGCCAGCAGCAGGAGCGGGCCGCCGTCCTCGGGCTCCCAGGTGAAGTAGCCGCCGATCGGCCCGCGCAGCTCCAGGTCGTCGCCGACCCGGAGCTCATCAGTGAGGTACGGCGAGACCTCCCCGTCATCCAGCCGCTCCACAGTGATCGCGACACCCTCGCCCGGCGCCGAGGCGATCGAGTAGGACCGCTCGGCGACGTACCCGTCCTCGTCGGTCAGCCGGATGTCCAGGTGCTGGCCCGCCTGGTGGCCAGGCCAGTCGGGCACGTCGAGCATGATCGTCCGCACCGACGCGGTCTCGTCGGAAACCGCGCCGACCTTCGCGACCTGCCAGGTCAGTCGCCTGCGTAGCGCTGTTCCCGCCATGGGTCTCCGTAGATGTGGTAGCCGTAGTTTTCCCAGAAGCCGGGATCGTTGGTGTCGCGCAGCTCCAGGCTGCGCACCCACTTCGCGCTCTTCCAGAAGTACAGGTGCGGGACGAGCAGCCGCGCCGGGCCGCCGTGCTCGGGCTCCAGCGGCCGCCCGTCATAGGCGTAAGCCACCCAGGCCTTGCCGCCGGTGAGGTCTTCCACCGGCAGGTTCGTCGTATACCCCCCGTCACAGTGGGCCATCGCGAACGGGCCGTCGTGCCCGGCCAGGTCCAGCAGCGTGTCCACCGACACGCCCTGCCAGGATGTGTCCAGCTTGGACCATTTGGTGACGCAGTGGATGTCGACGGTCACGTCCTGGCTTGGCAGGGCCTGGAACTCGTCCCAGCTCCAGGTTTTCTGCCGGCCGTCCCGGCCGACGGAGAAGCTCCACCGGTCCAGGGCCGTGTGCGGCGTCGGCCCAGCGGACAGGACCGGGAAGTCCTTGGTCAGGTACTGGCCCGGCGGGATCCGGCCCGCGTTCTCCCCCGGGTCCTGACGCCTGCGGTGGAATCCGCGCGATACAGGGCTCATACCTGCCATTCTCTCACCTAGCCCCGGCCGGGCCGCGCGCTCATGCTCTCGGGGCTGGACCTACTCCCGATCCGTTAGACCGCCCCGCGAGGGCGAAGGGCGAGGGTCAGGTTCCGGTGATGGTGCTGCGGCGTTCGGTCCAGATCCGGTCGGCTTCGGCTGAGCCGATGAGCGCGGCCAGGGCGCGGCGCCGACGCGGCAGCCCGAGAAGTTCACACGAACAGCGCTCCCGCCAGGCCGGCGTATCAACCGCTGACATTCGATGCCAGCTGCCACCGCTCGCTGACGTCAGAACTCACGGACAAATGACGGGCAAATGATCAAGGCCCGACCGCCGTTCCCGGCGATCAGGCCCCTGACCTGCAACTGCATGTGTAGCCCCGACCGGATTTGAACCGGCGCTACCGCCTTGAGAGGGCGGCGTCCTGGGCCACTAGACGACGGGGCCAGGAAACACTCTCCTCGTGCGCCAGGCCGGGCCAGCAGGGCTGGTGGCGCAAGCCGCACGAAGAACGACCGGAACAGCGAGGCCCGAACCCGGGTCCTGCCTCCCCCAGTCGCGATGCAAGGTTAGCGCACCATCCACAGGGCCGCCAAACCAGCCGCGAGCACCCATCTCGCCGGGCGCCGGCGCCCGGCCCGAGCTCACCCCTGATTAATCTCGGCAAATCCTGGTACCTAGCCCTACATGTTGGCATTCATCATTGTCCTGATTGTCATAGGCCTCATCGCGGGCCTGATCGCTCGGCTGCTCGTGCCGGGTCGTGACAACATCGGCATCCTCGGGACGATCCTGCTCGGGATCGTCGGATCCTTCGTCGGCGGCTTCCTCCAGCGACTGGTGGAGGGTGACGGCATCGAGGTCCACCATTTCCATGCTTCAGGCATCATCGGCTCGATCATCGGCGCGATCGTGATCCTGCTGATCCTGCGGGTCACCGGAATGGAGCGCGGGCACGGGCGCAGCCGCGGCCGTTCGACCCGGCGGCGCTGGATCTGATCGTCCGCCAGCACACCGCCGGCCAGCACACCGCGCGCAAGCACCCCGGCCGGAAAGCAGAAAGCGCGGACGCCCGTTGTGGGCGTCCGCGCTGGCCAGCAAACTGGCTGGGGTACCAGGACTCGAACCTAGACTAACAGGGCCAGAACCTGCCGGGCTGCCAATTACCCCATACCCCATGGGAGCGCACCTTCAGTGCCAAGCGCGCCTGAGCAGTGTAGCCGAACCGGGAGGCGGGGGCCAAAGCGTTCCGCTCATCCGGGCCGGGGCGGCGGTCAGGAGCCCCCGGCAGGCGCTCCCGAGGCCGATCGTCAGGAGCTGTCGGTCACCCGGTTGGTCAGCGTCCCGATGTCCTGGATCGTGACCGACACCTCGTCTCCCCGCTCCAGGGGCCCGACCCCGTCGGGCGTCCCGGTAAGCAGGATGTCGCCCGGCAGCAGGGTCATGACCGCGGTGACGTAGCTGATCAGCGCCGGGACATCGTGCAGGAGCAGCGAGGTGCGCGAGTTCTGGCGCTTCTCGCCGTTCACCGTGGTGGTGATCTCCAGGTCGGCCGGGTCCAGCTCGGTCTCGATCCAGGGCCCGAGCGGGCAGAAGGTGTCGAAGCCCTTGGCCCGGGCCCACTGGCCGTCCTTGGCCTGGAGGTCGCGGGCGGTCACGTCGTTGGCGCAGGTGTAGCCGAAGACCGCATCCATGGCCCGCTCGGCCGGCAGGTTCCGGGCGATCTTGCCGATCACCACCGCCAGCTCGCCCTCGAAGTCGACCCGCTGGGACAGGCCCACCGGCCGGATGATCGGGTCGGCGGGGCCGATGACGGAGGTGGAGGGCTTGAGGAAGATCACCGGCTCGTCGGGAGCCTCGCCCCCCATCTCCCGCGCGTGCGCGGCATAATTCTTGCCGATCGCCACGACCTTGCCGGGCACGATGGGGGCCAGCAGCCGGACATCGGCCAGCGAGTAGCGGGTGCCGGTGAGCCGGATGGACCCCATGGCGCCGAGCGGATGACCGGCTAGCTCGGCTATCTCGGACCCTTCGGCCGGGACCCCGGCGCTCGCCACTACCCCGTAGCGGGCCTCGCCGCCGACCGCAAACCTTGCAATGCGCATGGCGGGAGCCTACAAAGGCGCGGCGCTCAGTCCTCCGCCTGGTCCAGGTCTTCCTGCTGAGCGAGCCGCCGGCGCAGTAAGACGGCGGCGGGCTCGTGCACCGCGTACAGGGGCGCGCCAGGGCGGTGCTCCTCGCGGAAGTTGCCGCGCCGCCGGGCGTGCCACCACCCGGTAGGGTCCCGCCAGATGTGCCAGTGGGGGTAAGCGCGGCGGATCTCGCCGATCACTGACCAGCTCACGAACGGCGGTGCGGTGCCGATCATGGCCCGCAGGCCGTCCGGCCCGGTGGCGCGGACCGTATGCCCGTCGTCGAGCCGCCAGGCATGCCAGCCGTACAGGTCGTGGCCGGCCTGCCAGCCGGGATGATCCGCGGTGATCCGGGCGGCGATCATGTCGCGCGCCCGGCCGATCAACTCGCCTTCCGTTGACGTCATGGCCACAGCTTACCGGCAGTGCTACAAGTCGTCTATCTGCTCTAGATGCTCTAGGTGCTATTAGTGCTCTATAGAGACGACAACGGCCGCAGCCTGTGGCGCCGTGCCCGTGACCTGAGACCCTGACCTGGGACGCGTGACCTGGGACGCATGACCTCGGACCAGCCTGGCCTGCCGCCGGCTCTGGCCTACTGCCGGCTCTGGCCTAACTGCCGGATCTGGCCTACTGCAAGTACCCCTCCACCTCGCCGGCCGGCCGCGAGACGGCCCCCGAAGGGTCATCGCCGTACTCACGCCGGGCCCGCCGCTGACGGAGCAGGTCCCAGCACTGGTCGAGGGCCTCCTCGACCGACCGCAGCTGCGCGTGCTCTTCCTCAGTCGACAGCTCCCCGGCGGCCAGCTTGCTGCGCAGCTGGTGCTCGGTGCTGATCAGCTCGTCGATGTGCCCCATGATCTCCTTGTCATCCATGGCCCTACCGTACGAGGGCGGGAGCACCGACGGCGAACGGCACCCCGGCCCGGCCGCGCGTACGGTGAAGGCATGCAACTCAGCCGGGCGCGGATCATCTCGGCCGCCGTGGACCTCATCGAGCGGGAGGGCGTGGAGGCCGTCTCCATGCGCCGCATCGCCGCGCTGCTGGACTGCGGCGTGATGTCGCTCTACAACCACGTGCCCAGCAAGGCCGCGCTGCTGGATGACGTGGCCGAGCGGGTCATCTCCGGCATCGAGTTCACCGCCATGCCCGGCGCCAGCTGGGAGGAGCAGGTGCGGGCCCAGGCCCGCGCGTTCCGCGCCATCGCCCGCAAGTACCCGCGCTCCACGATGCTGGTGGTCAGCCGCCCGACCGCGTCCCTGACCGGCCTGCGCCCGATCGAGAACGCGCTGGCCACGCTGCGCGAGGCGGGCTGCGGCGGGAACGAGGCGGTGCTGATCGTGCGCGCGTTCATCGCGTTCATCATGGGCTCGCTGCTGCGCGAAGTGGGCGTCACGCCCGGCCTGCGCGACGATGACGGCTCCGTCATCGGGGCGACGGTGCAGGCCACCTCCCCGGACCCAGCCGAGTTCCCGCAGATGACCAGCCTGGCCGCCGAGCTCAGCCGCCGGGACCCGGATGGCGATTTCGAGTTCGGGCTCGACCTGCTGGTGCACGCCATCGCCGCGCTGCTGCCCGCCGCTCCCGCGCACTGACCCCGCCGGGAAGAGCGCACCAGCTGACCGGCCGGCCCTCGCGGTCATTGACATACGTACGCCGTACGTGCTTGTCTCGGAAGGAGTCACGTACACCGTACGTACGCAGGAGGCTGAGATGCCCACTCGTGACCTCTACACCAGCGCCCCGGCCGAGTCCGGCTGGCAGGTCCCCATGGCCGGGGAATCCCGGTTCAACTGGGAGTACGACGAGAACCGGGAACGGCTGCTGGCCCTGTACCAGAAGGGCAAGGACAAGCAGTGGGACGCCGTCCGGCGGATCGACTGGGGCCTGGAGGTCGACCCGCACGACGTCCTCGGCCTGCCCGACAACACCATGGCCATCTACGGCACCAAGTGGTGGGACAAGCTCGGCCCCGCCAACATCGCCGAGCTGCGCCGCCACAACGCGGCCTGGCAGTTCTCCCAGTTCCTGCACGGCGAGCAGGGCGCGATGATCTGCGCGGCCCGGATCGTGGAGTCGGTCCCCGACCTGGACGCCAAGTTCTACGCCGCCACCCAGACCATGGACGAGGCCCGGCACGCCGAGCTGTACGCCCGCTTCCTGCACGAGAAGGTCGGCCTGGTCTACCCGATCAACGGCGAACTCCAGGCGCTGCTCAACGACACCCTCAGCGACTCCCGCTGGGACATGCCCTACCTGGGCATGCAGGTGCTGATCGAGGGCCTGGCGCTGGCCGCGTTCGGCGTGCTGCGCGACTTCACCACCAAGCCGCTGCCCCGGCAGATCCTGGCCTACGTCATGCAGGACGAGGCCCGGCACGTCGCGTTCGGCCGCATGGCGCTGCGCGACTACTACGGCGAGCTCAGCTCGGCCGAGCTGCGCGAGCGCGAGGACTTCGTGATCGAGGGCTGCTACCTGATGAAGGACCGGATCCGCGGCGACGACATCTGGACCAACTTCGGGATTCCCGTCGCCGAGGCCCGCGAGATGACCGACGACTCCGAGTACAGCCGGACCTTCACGTCGCTGCTGTTCAGCCGGCTGGTGCCGTGCGTGCGCGACATCGGGCTGTGGAGCGACCGCCTCCAGCAGGCCTACGCGGACATGGGCGTGCTGGACGCGGCCAAGGCCGACCTGGAGGTGCTGATGCGCGCCGACGAGGAGATCGCCGAGAAGCTGGACGCCGAGCGCTTCGCCGCCGAGGAGGACGCCCGGGCCCGGGAGGTATCAGCGGTCATCGCCGACGGCGCGGATATCGATTAACAAAGGTCGTCCTCAGCAGATCTTGTGTATCCAGCCGTACGGGTCCGGCAGCTGGCCAAACTGGATGCCCATCAGGGTGTTGCGCAGTCGCGCGGTCACCGGCCCTGGGCCGGTCGCGGCGCTGCCGCCCTGACCCACGGTCCAGCCGCCCGATGAGCTCCGGATGGTCCCGACCGGGGTGACCACCGCGGCCGTGCCGCACGCGAACACCTCGGTGATCTCGCCGTCCCGGCAGCCGTCGCGCCACTCCGCCACCGAGATCGGCTCCTCGGCGGCCGGGATGCCCAGGTCCGGGGCCAGCGTGAGCAGCGCGTCCCGCGTGATGCCGGGCAGCAGCGTGCCGGTTAGCGGCGGGGTGGTGATGCGGGCCCGGGACCCCTCGCCGTGCACGAAGAACATGTTCATGCCGCCCATCTCCTCCACCCAGCGGTGCTCGACGGCGTCCAGCCAGACGACCTGGTCGCAGCCGTGCTCCAGCGCCTCGCGCTGGGCGGCGAAGCCCGCGGCGTAGTTGCCGCCCGCCTTGGCCGCGCCGGTGCCGCCCGGGGCCGCGCGGCTGTAGTTGTCGGCCAGCCAGACCGACACCGGGCGCACGCCGCCGCTGAAGTACGGCCCGGCCGGGGCGGCGATGACGACCAGCAGGTAGGACGATGACGGCTTGCTGACCCCCAGGCTCGGGTCGGTCGCGATCATGAACGGGCGCAGGTACAGGCTGTGCTCGGCGGCGGTGGGCACCCAGGCCCGGTCCTGGCTGACCAGCAGCTCGATGGCCCGGACGAAGGCGTCCTCGGGCAGCTCGGGCATGGCCAGCCGCTGCGCCGAGTGGCGGAACCGGGCCGCGTTGGCGAACGGCCGGAACGCCACGATCGGCCCGCTCTGCTGGCGGTAGGCCTTGAGGCCCTCGAAGATCTCCTGGGCGTAGTGGAACACCGAGGTGGCCGGCTCGAGCCGGAGCGGGCCGTAGGCCTGCAGGCGGCCGTCGTGCCAGCCGCGCTCCGCCGTCCAGCGCAGCGTGATCATGTGGTCGGTGAAGACCCGGCCGAAGCCGGGTGCCTCAAGCAGCTCAGCCCGGCGGGCGCTGGGCACTGGGTCGGGGGCGGGGTGAACGGCGAACGAGATCTCGGGGCTGGCGCCAGCCGTCATCGTTGGTCCTTCCGTGCCGCGGGCACCGCGCCATTGCGGCACTCGCCTACTCGTCCAGGCTAACCAGCTATCCGCTCCCCCGGTGCCCGGCCAGATCTTGCCCAGGGCGCCGCGCGTAACTCCTCGTGCAGGTCAGCGACCCTGGCCGCGGTGGCGCCGATGGCCCGGGCGATTTCGTCCACCACGTCCGCGGGTACCGCGCTGTCCACGGTCAGCGCGATCAGCGCCTCGCCGCCGCGGGCATCCCGGCAGACCTGCATGCCGGCGATGTTGATCTGCTGGCCGCCGAGGATGTGCCCGACGATGCCGACGATGCCCGGCCGGTCGGTGTAGCTCAGGAAGATCATGTGGCTGGCCGGGGCCAGCTCCGTGTCGAAGCCGTTGATCTCGACGATCTTGGGCGACTGGCGCAGGCCGGTCAGCGTGCCGCCGACCGAGACGACCTGGCCGTCGGGCAGCGTGCCGCGCAGCCGGATCAGGTTCCGCCAGTCCGCGCACTCGGGAGTGGTGACCAGGCTGACCTCGACGCCGCGGTCCTTGGCCACCAGCGGCGCGTTCACGTAGGTGACCGGGTCCGCCACGGAGTCGACGAAGATGCCCTTCATCGCCGCGAGCTGCAGGACGCTGACGTCCAGCGCGGCGATCTCGCCCTGGACCTCGACCTCGACCCGGGCGGCCACCCCGCCGGCCAGCGCGGCGAAGATGCGGCCGAGCTGCTCGGCCAGCGGCAGGCCCGGCTTGATGTCGTCGGCCACGGCCCCGCCCTGCACGTTGACCGCGTCGGGCACGAACTCCCCGGCCAGCGCCAGCTTCACCGACCGGGCCACGTCGATCCCGGCCCGCTCCTGCGCCTCGGCCGTGCTCGCGCCCAGGTGCGGCGTGACGACGACGCGATCCATCCGCAGCAGCGGGCTGTCGGCGGGCGGCTCGGTGGCGTAGACGTCCAGTGCCGCCCCGGCGACCCGGCCCTCGCTGATCGCGCTGGCCAGCGCGGCCTCGTCCACGATCCCGCCGCGGGCCGCGTTGACGATCCGGACCTCGGGCTTGACCTGGCGCAGCTCCCGGTCGCCCAGCAGGCCGGTGGTCTCGGCGGTCCGGGGCAGGTGGACGCTGATGAAGTCGGCCTCGGCCAGCAGCTCGGGCAGGGTGACCAGGCGCACGCCCAGCTGCCCGGCCCTGGCCGCGGCCACGTACGGGTCGTAGGCGATCACCGTCATGCCGAACGCGGCCAGCCGCTCGGCCACCAGCACGCCGATCTTGCCCAGCCCCAGGATCCCGGCCACCTTGCCGTGCAGCTCCACGCCGGTGAACCTGGCCCGCTGCCACTGCCCGCCCTTGAGCGAGGCCATCGCCTGCGGGACGTTGCGGGCCAGCGCCAGCAGCAGTGCCACGGCGTGCTCGGCCGCGCTGAGGATGTTGGAGGTGGGCGCGTTGACGACCATGACCCCGGCCCTGGTCGCGGCCTCCACATCCACGTTGTCCAGCCCCACCCCGGCCCGGGCGACGACGCGCAGCCGCGGCGCGCAGGCCAGCGCCTCGGCGTCGATGGTGGTGGCGCTGCGCACGATCACTGCCTCGGCCTCGGCCAGCGCGGGCAGCAGCTGGGCCCGGTCGCCGCCGTCGGTATGGCGCACCTCGAAGCCCGAGTCGAGCTGAGCCAGCCCGGCCGGCGAGAGCTGCTCGGCCACCAGGACGATCGGTCGGGGCACGGGTCCTCCGCAGGTCCGGTCAGCCGGGCATTACCGCACCGACTATGCCATGGACGTCAGGTGGCTGGCGCGGCCGCCGGGGCATCGCGGGAAGCGCCGGACGGCTCAGCCGGGCCCGTGGCGCCAGCCGGGCCCGTAGGGTCCATGGCGCCCGCACCGCCCGTCCGGTCCCGGCCGGCAGGCGGCCCGGGCTGGCGGCCGGTGTCGTGGCCGTCAGCCTCGTCCTCGTCGGCCGCCCCGCCCGCCGCCCCGGCCCCGGGCTCGCCCGCGGCCGCCAGCGCCTCGATGCCGCGTGCGGCCATCGGGCGGGCCACCAGGTAGCCCTGGCCCAGGCCGCAGCCCATGGCCCGCAGCAGCTCGAGCTGCTCGGGGCGCTCGATGCCCTCGGCCACGACCTCGATGCCCAGGTCGTGACCGACCTGGACGATGGTCCTGGTCAGCAGGGCCAGCGTCCCGTCGGTGCCGAGCCCGGCCACGAACGAGGGGTCGATCTTGATGATGTCGACCGGCAGCTCGCGCAGGTAGGCCAGGGATGCGTAGCCGGTGCCGAAGTCGTCGATGGCCAGCCGGATGCCGCGCTGCCGAAGCTGGGCCAGGCCGTCCACCATCGGGCCGGCCCCTCGACCAGGACGTGCTCGGTGACCTCCAGGGTCAGCGCGTCCTCCGGCAGCCCGCTGGCCTCCAGGGCCGCCAGCACCGACTCGGCGAACCGGGCCGCGCTGACCTGGCGCAGTGAGAAGTTGACCGACAGCCCGATCTCCCAGCCCGACGCCCGCCAGGCCGCCACCTGGGCACACGCCTCGCGCAGCACCCAGTCACCCAGCGGCACGATCAGACCGGAGTCCTCGGCCACGCCCAGGAACTCGCCCGGCGGCACCGGCTTCCCGGCCGGCGACCACCGGATCAGCGCCTCCACCCCGGTGACCCGGGAGGTGGCCAGCTCCACCAGCGGCTGGTACTCGATGCCCAGGGATCCGTCGGTGATGGCCCGCCGCAGCTCCGCGGACAGCTCCAGGCGGCGCACCGCCGCCGCGTGCATGTGCGCGGCGAACACCTCGACGCGCCCGCCCCCCGCCTCCTTGGCCCGCGACATGGCCACATCGGCGTTGCGCAGCAGGTGCCCGGTCCCGTCCGGCGCGGAAAGCGCGACCCCGACGCTGGCCGTCAGCGGAATATCGCGATCCGCGACCCCGAATGGCTCGGCGGCAATTCCTACGGCCAGACGTTCGGCAATATCGATAACTTCCTGCGAACTTGTGGCATCGGCGATAAGAACGGCGAATTCATCTCCGCCCCACCGGGCGACCATCTCCGGCGAAGGCACGGCGGCGCGCAGCCGCCGCGCAGCCTGGGCCAGCAGCAGGTCGCCCGCGCCGTGCCCGACCGTGTCGTTGACGGCGGTGAAGCCGTCCAGGTCCAGGAAGATGGCCGCCACCGGCGACCCGGACCCGGCCGCCGCGGTGAGCAGTTCCTTGGTCCGCTCCTCCAGGTAGGCCCGGTTCGGCAGCCCGGTGACGCCGTCGTGGAAGGTCAGGTGGGTGACCCGCTTGCGCAGCGCCACCGCGTCGCTCACGTCCCGCGCCGTCACCAGCAGCCGGTCCGGCGCCCCCGGCTCGGAGTACCGGGAGATCGTCGACTCCACGTGCCGCCAGGTGCTGTCAGCCGCGCGCACCCGGCAGGCGAACCGCGCCAGCCCTGAGGAGCCGTCGCCCGCGCCCAGCGCTACCCTGGTGCCGCTGGCCCGGTCCTCCGGGTGGACCAGCTCGGCCAGCGAGGTCCCCGTGAGCTGGTCGGGCGAGTAGCCGAAGTTCACCACCGCCGGGCTCGCGTACTCGATCGTGCCGTCGCGATCGCAGACCAGCACCGCGTCGCTGGTCCGGTCGGCCAGCTCGCTGAACTGGCGGCTCGCCTCCCTGGACAGCGCCGAGGCCGCGGCCTCGTGCCGGAACAGCCCGACCAGGCGGGCCACCAGCGCCAGCACGATCGCCGTGACCGCGACGACGATCACCGGCTGGATCGGGCTGCCCGCCAGCGACCGGATCAGCGTGGCCAGCAAGGCCACGGTAGCGGCGCCGATGGCCGCGTAGGACGGCAGCCAGGACTCGGGCAGCTCGTCCCGGCGGCCCCGGTCGGTCTCGGCCAGCCGGGCCAGCGCCGCCGGGATCGCGCCCAGCACGCACACGCCCAGCAGCCAGGCCAGCTGCGCCGCCCAGCCGGGGTACAGGTTGTTCGCGCGGGCCCCCACGGCCAGGAAGTCACCGGCCGTCGTGAGCAGCAGCGCCCCGCAGGGGATGAGCCCCCGCCAGCCCGCACGGGCCGCGAACGGGAGCACGCCCGCCAGCACCGCCACGTCGGCCAGCGGGTGGATGAGGTCCAGGGTGAAGGTGCCCGCGCCGACGTCGGCCGTCGTGTACGCGCCCGCCAGCACCGTGATCCAGGCGATGAGGAACACCGAGACCACCAGCAGGCAGGCGTCGGCCACCGAGTGCACGCCCGCCCGGGCCAGCCTGGCCTGCACGAACGCGGCCAGCCCGCGCACCGGCCGGGGTGAGGCGAGCACCGCGATGCCGATCACCAGCGGCGGCAGCGCGGCCAGGGTGAGCAGTCCCGCCGGGGTCAGCGGCACCGCCGCGCCGACCGGCCCGCCGGCCAGGTCCCTGGCGATGAACGCGCCGCCCCACAGCAGCGCCGCGATCGCCAGCCACCGCCGGGCCCGCCGGTCAGCGTCGGGTGGCGGGCGGCCGCCCACCAGCGCCGCGACCGCGCCAGCACCCGCGAGTGAGCCGATGGCCGTCCAGATGGAGGCGGCCAGGCTCATCGCGCGTCACCGGCTGACTCAGCGCACACCCAGCCTCCTCATCGGCCTGCCAGAAAGCCGGGCGCGGGATTCCGGCGGACAGCCCTGACCGCCTGCCCCGCGCCATAACTGTGCCCGCCGCTCCTCATTGAGCGCTGCGAAACACCATCGCCAGAAACGTCCATCCCGTCATACCAGGCGAACCTGAAGCCGCCCTGGGCTCGAACGCGATCTCGCAATCAGCGATACCCCTTAACTCTAAGTGCTGGAGGTCACGCTTCGATTGAGGAAGGGCGTCCGCGCGGAGACAACTTGCGAGTATCGAGTTAATGCTGAGGTCAGTGAACACTGTTGTTCACACGCGCGAGCGGCCGCTCGCGGTCGGCCTCGGCGGCCTTATCGAGCCCGGTCCCGGCGCGGGCCCAGTGGTGCGGTGCTCCCCGGCTGGGGGCACCGTTTGGGGCGCAGCGTGGAGCAGCGCAGTTTGAAGCACAGTGTTTTGAAGCACAGTGTTTTGAAGCACAGTGTTTTGAAGCACAGTGTGGAGCGGTGCAGTGTGGAGCGGTGCAGTGTGCTCCACGGCCAGCCGCGGAAACAGCGGTCGTGGTGGGGGGACCACCCCGTCGGATCCGCCGCAGGCAAGGCCAATGCTAGCCGCCAGTTCCGGTACAAAGGGCGCAAGCGCGCCGGCCAGCGCCCGGCAGGCATCGAGCAGCCTGCTCAGCGCCAGGTCACGCCAGGCCGCCGCGGCCGCATCGCCCGCCCGGGCCAGCCTGGCCAGCCGCCACGGCTCGCTGAGCTCGGCGTACCGGTTGGCCCGGTCCACGATCGCCCAGATCGCCGCGATGGCCGCCCGGAAGTCATAGTCCTCCAGCGCGGCCCGGACCAGCCCGGGAGCAGCCTCGATGGCGCCGCCCAGGCTGGCGGCGGCCTCGGCCGCTGGCGGCGGCTCCAGCCAGGCCACGTCCGCCGGCCTGGCCGCCTGGGCCTGGCCGGCCGCCCGTGCCTGGCCGGCCACGTCTGCCGGGCTCGCCGGCTGTGGCCTCGGCCGGCCCCGTCCGCCGGACTGGCCACGTCCGCCTGCCCGGGAGCGGCCTGCTGGTCGCGACTGCGCACCAGCGAGGTCACCCGGCTGACCAGGTTGCCCAGGCCGTTGGCCAGGTCCTGGTTGGCCCGCTCCACCAGCCGCTCCGCCGTGAAGTCGGCGTCGCCCACCCGCGGCACCTCCCGCAGCAGCCACCACCGCACCGCGTCGGTGCCATACCGCCCCACCAGCTCTACCGGATCAGCCAGGCCGGGCTGCCCCCGGACTTGCTGATCTTGCGGCCGCCGGCGGTCAGGTAGTCGTGGACGGCGATCTCGGTCGGCAGCGGCTCCCCGGCCGACAGCAGGATGGCCGGCCAGTAGACCGCGTGGAACCGGACCACGCCCTTGCCGACCAGGTGGATGCGCCGGTCGGCCTCGGTCCACCAGTGCCGGTAGTCGTCGGAGCCGGTGCCGTAGCCCAGCGCGCTGATGTAGTTGCTGAGCGCGTCGAACCATACGTAGATCACCTGCCCGGAATCGCCGGGTACCGGAATCCCCCACCCGCGGGCCCGGCTGACCGAGCGCGACACGCTGATGTCCTCCAGGCCCGCGCGGATGAAGGCCAGCACCTCGTTGCGCCGCGCGGCGGGCTCGATCCGCAGCTGGCCGGAGCCGATCAGCTCCTCAAGCTGCTGGCCGTAGCGGGACAGCCGGAAGAACCAGTTCCGCTCGGCGACCAGCTCGGGCAGCGTGCCGTGCTCGGGGCAGCGCCCGTCGGTCAGCTCGGCCGGCCGGTAGAACTGCTCGCAGCCCACGCAGTACAGCCCCTGATAGTCCTTGCGGTACAGGTCACCGCGGGCCGCGCAGGCCTGCCAGAGCCGCTCCGCGCCCGGCCGGTGCCGCGGGTCGGTGCTGGTGTGGATGAAGTCGTCATAGGACAGCGCGAGCGGCCCGCTCAGCTCGGCGAACGCCCGGCCGTTCGCCGCGACCAGCTCCTGGGTGCTGTACCCGGCCGCCTGCGCGGCGAGCACGTTCTTCAGCGAGTTGTCATCGGTCCCGCTCTGGAGCCTGACCTCATCGCCGATGCGCCGGTGGTGCCGGGCCAGCACGTCGGCCTGGACCAGCTCGAGCGCGTGCCCGAGATGGGCCTTGGAGTTGACGTACGGAATCGTGGTACTGAGATACACGCGCGATGTGGTCATCGCAGCCTCCTGGCGGCTAGTAGCCCGGCCAGAGCCGCGTAGGCATAAAGAAACGAGGCCCCCGTGGCGCTAGGCCGGGGCCTCGTTGCGTCGTTCTGGCAGCGTCGAGTGTCCCCGCTAGCGGGGCATCATCTCGGTGCACAAAACGAAGTTCATGTTGCTCATGTTACCCGCCCGCGCAAGCCGTGGACCTCGGCCAGCGTCATGGTTGGCCCTCTGGTGCTGCTGTAGCAGCACCAGAGGGCCAACCATGACGTTCGGGCGGCCGGGGGGTTGGCCACCGGCCGCCGCAGGAGTCACACGGGTCCCGGGCGTACCAGGCCGGCGGTCAGGAGGCGGCGATGCGCTCCAGGATCAGCTCGCGGGCGCGAGTGGCGTCGGCCTGGCCGCGGGTGGCCTTCATGACCGCGCCGACCAGCGCCCCGGCGGCCGCCGTCTTGCCGTCGCGGATCTTGGCCACGATGTCCGGGCTGGCCGCGATGACCTCGTCCACGACCGCGGTGAGCGCACCGTCGTCGCTGACCACCACCAGCCCACGCGCCGCAATGATCTCGTCCGGATCGCCTTCGCCGGCGAGCACCAGGTCGAGGACCTGCCGAGCCAGTTTGTCGTTGAGGGTTCCTGAGGCCACCAGCTCGGCGACCCTGGCCACCTGGGCCGGCGTGACCGCGAGCGCGGCGACGTCGGTGCCCTGCTCGTTGGCCCGCCGGGCCAGCTCGCCGAGCCACCACTTGCGCGCATCGGCCGCTGATGCCCCGGCCGCGACGGTCTGCTCGACCAGCTCCAGCGCCCCGGCGTTCCCCAGCGCGGCCATGTCCAGGTCGGTCAGGCCCCACTCGGCCTGGAGCCGGGCTCGGCGGGCGGCGGGCAGCTCGGGCAGCGCGGCCTTCAGCTCGGCCACCCACTCAGGCGACGGGGCCACGGGCACCAGGTCGGGCTCGGGGAAGTACCGGTAGTCCTGGGCCTCTTCCTTGCTGCGCCCGGCGGTGGTCGTGCCGCTTTCCTCGTGGAAGTGCCGGGTCTCCTGCACGATGCGGCCGCCCGCGTCGAGGACGCCGGCCTGCCGCTGGATCTCGAACCGGATCGCGCGCTCCACCGAGCGCAGCGAGTTGACGTTCTTGGTCTCGGTCCGGGTCCCCCACTGCGCGGAGCCGGCCGGCGCGATGGAGGTGTTCACGTCACAGCGCAGCGAGCCCTCCTCCATCCGCACGTCCGAGACGCCCAGCGAGCGGAGCAGCTCGCGCAGCTCGGTGACGTAGGCCCGGCCGATCTCCGGGGCCAGCGCCCCGGTGCCGGGCACCGGCTTGGTGACCACCTCGACCAGCGGGATGCCGGCCCGGTTGTAGTCGACCAGCGAGTAGTCGGCCCCGTGGATCCGGCCGGTGGCCCCGCCGACGTGCAGCGACTTGCCGGTGTCCTCCTCGAGGTGGACCCGCTCGATGCCGATCCGGATCGGCCGGTCCTCCACGATGATGTCGAGCCAGCCGTCGGTGCACAGCGGCTCGTCATACTGCGAGATCTGGAAGTCCTTGGGCATGTCCGGGTAGAAGTAGTTCTTCCGGGCAAACCGGCACCAGGACGCGATGGAGCAGTTCAGGGCCAGGCCGATGCGGATGGTGTACTCGATCGCCGCGCGGTTGGCCACCGGCAGCGAGCCGGGCAGGCCCAGGCAGACCGGGCAGACCTCGGAGTTGGGCTCGGCCCCGAAGACGGTGCGGCAGCCGCAGAACATCTTGGTCGTCGTGCCCAGCTCGACGTGCGTCTCCAGGCCGATCACCGGCTCGTACCGGGCCAGGGCCTCGTCGTAGGGGACCAGCGTGGTGGCTAGCTCAGTCATCGCCCGACTCCTCCGGCCGCATCCAGTCCCTTCGCCTGGGCCAGCAGCGGGCCGCCCCAGCGATCCTCCAGCGCGGCCTCGACCGCGGCCGCCACCCGGTAGAGCCGGTCGTCGCCGAGGGCCGGCGCCATGATCTGGAGGCCGACCGGCAGCCCGTCTTCGGGGGCCAGCCCGCACGGCACGGACAGCGCCGCGTTGCCGGCCAGGTCGGACGGGATCGTGCACAGGTCGGCCAGGTACATGGCCATCGGGTCGTCGGCCCGCTCGCCGATCGGGAACGCGGTGGTCGGGGTGGTCGGCGAGACCAGCACGTCCACCTGCTCGAAGGCCGCGTCGAAGTCGCGGCAGATCAGCGTGCGGACCTGCTGCGCCTTGCCGTAGTAAGCGTCGTAGTAGCCGCTGGACAGCGCGTACGTGCCGAGCATGATCCGCCGCTTGACCTCGGGCCCGAACCCGGCCGCCCGGGTCAGCGACATGACCTCCTCGGCGCTGCGGGTGCCGTCGTCGCCGACCCGCAGGCCATAGCGCATGGCGTCGAACCGGGCCAGGTTGGACGAGCACTCGCTGGGCGCGATGAGGTAGTAGGCCGGCAGCGCGTAGCCGAAGTGCGGGCACGAGACCTCGACGACCTTGGCCCCCAGCGACTCAAGCAGTTCCACGGCCTCGCCGAACCTGGCCAGCACGCCGGCCTGATAGCCGTCTCCGCTGAGCTCGGTCACCACGCCGATCCGCAGTCCGGCCACGTCGGCGTGCCGGGCGGCGGCCACCACCGGCGGCACCGGCGCGTCCACCGACGTGGAGTCGCACGGGTCGTGACCGGAGATGGCCTCGTGCAGCAGGGCCGCGTCCAGCACGGTGCGGGCCAGCGGGCCCGGCGTGTCCAGGGACGAGGCGAACGCGATCAGCCCGTACCGGGACGATCCGCCGTAGGTCGGCTTGACGCCGACGATCCCGCAGACGGCGGCCGGCTGGCGGATCGATCCGCCCGTGTCGGTGCCCATGCCCAGCGGCGCCTCGTAGGCGGTCACGGCCGCGGCCGAGCCGCCCGACGAGCCGCCGGGCACCCGGCTGAGGTCCCAGGGGTTGTGCGACGGGCCGAACGCCGAGTTCTCGGTGGAGGAGCCCATCGCGAACTCGTCCAAGTTCGTCTTGCCCAGCACGATCACGCCCGCCTCGCGCAGGCGCCTGGTCACGGTGGCGTCGTAGGGCGGCTGCCAGCCTTCGAGGATGCGGGACCCGGCCGTGGTCGGCAGGTCAGTGGTCGTGAACACGTCCTTGAGGGCCAGCGGCACCCCGGCCAGCGGGCCGAGCGGCGCACCCGCGGCGCGCTTGGCGTCCACGGCGCGGGCCGCGGCCAGCGCCTGGTCGGTGCCCACCTGCAGGAACGCGTGGACCTGCGGCTCCACGGCCGCGATCCGGTCCAGGTGCGCCTGGGTGACTTCCTGCGCGGTCACTTCTCCGGCCGCTATGGCAGCGGCCAGCTCAGCCGCGGTCATCGCGGTCAGCTCGCTCATCTCAGTCCTCCGACAGGATCCGCGGTACCCGGAACCGGCCCTGCTCGGCCGCCGGGGCCTGGGAGAGCACGGCCTCCTGGGTCAGGCACGGCACCTCGACGTCGTCCCGGAAGACGTTGACCACCGGGACCGCGTGGGTCATCGGGGGTATCCCGTCGGCGGCGACCTCCTGGACCCGCGCGACAGAGGAGATGATGACGTCCAGCTGCTCGGCGAAGTGCTCGAGTTCAGCCTCGGTCAGGGCCAGCCGGGACAGCTCGGCCAGGTGCGCTACCTCGTCACGGGTAATAGGCATAGGGGCAATCCTAGGGGCTGCTCTAGGTAACAGCCGACCGCATTACGGGGGGGTCCGGGGGGCGACCACCCTGCCTGGGGGTTGCAGGGGGTTGTCCCCCTGGGCCAGCACAGCCTGGGCGCCGGGGCGGGCTAACCAGCCGGTCGGCGGGGTCGCGGTCGTGGTGGCGGGCTTGCCCGCGGTCGCCGGGGCGATGGCCTCGCGCGACGGCAGCTCCACGGCCGGGCCGGCCCGCTCGGCCAGCCAGGCCGTGGCCGAGACCGCGCTGAGCGGCTTACTGAAGTACCAGCCCTGGGCCGCGTCGCAGCCCATGGCGGTCAGCGCCGTCGCGACGTCGGCGGACTCCACGCCCTCGGCGACCGACCGGATGCCCAGGGCGCTGACCAGCTCCACGATCGACTTCACGATCACCTGGTCGTCGGCCGAGTGCAGCAGCCGGCCCACGAACGACGAGTCGATCTTGACCTCGCTGACCGGCAGCCGCTTGAGCCGCACCAGGGAGGAGTAGCCCGTGCCGAAGTCATCCAGGCTGAGCGACACCCCGAGCGCCGCCAGCATCTCCGCGGTCGCCACCGCGTGGGCCGGCTCGCTGGTCAGCACCCGCTCGTCGATCTCCAGCAGCAGTGCCTCGGCGGGCAGGCCATGCTGGCTGAGACTGCGGCCGATGATGTCAGCCAGCCCGTTGTCGAGCACGTCGCGCGCGGCCACGTTCAGCGAGACCTGCACGCAGATCCCGGCCTGCCACCACAGCGCGGCCTGGCCCAGCGCCATGTCGATGACGCAGGCGGTCAGCTCGCGCATCAGGTAGGACTGCTCGATGAGCGGGATGAACTCCTCCGGGCTCATCAGCCCGCGCACCGGATGCTGCCAGCGGACCAGCGCCTCCATGCCCGCCGTGCGCTGGTCGGACAGGTAGACCTTGGGCTGGTAGTGCAGGGCCAGCTCGCCGCGGTCCAGGCCCCGGCGCAGGTCACCCAGCAGCGCCAGCCGGGCCGGGGAGTTGCGGTCGGAGTCGGCCACGTACCGCTCCACGCCACTGCGGCGCTCCTTGGCCAGGTACATGGCCACGTCGGCATGCTGAAGCAGCTGCTCGAAGCCCGTGGCGTCGCCCGGGTACAGCGCGATGCCGACGCTGGCCTCGATGTCGAACGACATCCCGTCCATCCGGATCGGCTCAGACACCGCGGCCCGCAGCCGCGCCGCCACCTCGCGGGCCCCGCTGGCCTCCTTCACCGACGGCAGCAGCACCGCGAACTCATCGCCGCCGAGCCGGGCCACCATGTCGCCCGGCCGCACGCTGTGGGTCAGCCGCTGGGCCACGAAGCGCAGCAGCCGGTCGCCGACCGGGTGCCCGAGGGTGTCGTTGACCTCCTTGAACCGGTCCAGGTCCAGCAGCAGGAAGCCGACCGTGGTCTGCGACCTGGCCGCCTGGGCCAGCGCGTCGTTGACCCGGCGGATCAGCAGCTTGCGGTTGGCCAGTCCGGTCAGCTCGTCATGATGGGCCTGGTGCTCGCGCTGCACCGACATGGCCGCGTTGACGTAGATGGCCGCCAGCGGGAACGCGAACAGCAG
The DNA here is from genome assembly GCA_963822485.1 of uncultured Actinomycetota bacterium. GTDB lineage: Bacteria > Actinomycetota > Actinomycetes > Streptosporangiales > Streptosporangiaceae > DASUBV01. Next base: position 1,469,128 of record CAWGHW010000031.1, on the reverse strand, counting down.
CACCAGGAGCGCCGAGTGCACGCTCATGACCACCGCGACCAGTGGCGCGGTGGCCAGCAGGACCAGGTTGACGAAGGCCTGATAGGGCAGCGCGGCGCGCAGCGTCTTGAGCAGCGGCGTGCGCTCATGCAGGGCGACGGCCGAGGTAACCAGCAGGAACTTCACCGCGAAGTAGGCCAGGGCGGCCGGCACCACCACATACAGGTGGGGCCCCTCCGGATCCCAGGGCTTCGCCGGGCTGGCGTGCACGTTAAACGCCATCATGACCAGGCCCGCCGCCGTCAGGCTCAGCGTCACCTGGGCCGCGTTGAAGGCGGAGCGCTTCAGGGCCTTGCGCTCGGCCAGGCCCACGACCAGCGTGGACGCCGCCCGCAGGAGCAGGGCGACCGGGAGCCCCCAGAAGATAAGGACCGCGAAGCTGAAGGTCACCGAGGCGACCGGGGAATCCTGGCCGGTCCGCCCGGGGGTGATGATGGGCCAGATCTCGCCGACCACGATCAGCACCGCGAGCAGCCAGAACACCGGCTGGCTGATCAGGCCGTGCGGGGTGAAGACGCCGTGCAGGTGGAACATGGCCAGGCTGAAGGCAACCGTGCCCACCGCGGTCACCGTCATCAGGTGAATCCACAGCGGCGAGCCGACCCGGGGGTCGATGTCCCTCGTGTCGTTCGGATCCTTCATAGGCGAACCTCACTGCCGCACACTGCCGTGCCGCATACTTCGTCGCTGCAAGTTGCAGTCTTGCCAGCTCCAGCGCTGCCAACTGCGGTGTTGCCAACTGCGGTGCTGCAACCGATTGCGCCGCGAATGTCCTTCGTCCGCAAGCCTACGGCGGCAAGCGAACTTCTCGAAGCCGATTGCATACTATCCGTTACTACATGTCTCTCCGTAGTCGCCTGGCTACAATAATCGCCGCTGGCCCTCCCTCGGGTCATCCCGCGCCACCCGGCGGGCCGCCCGGTCAGCTGTCCTCCTGCTGAATCGCGGTCGCCGCCGCCGCTTCCACACCATCTGAGAGCAACACGCCGAGGCCCGTCTCGTCTAGTACCGGCACGCCCAGGGCCGCCGCCTTGTCCAGCTTTGACCCGGCCTCCTCGCCCGCGACCACGAACCGGGTCTTCTTCGATACCGACGAGGAGACCTTGCCGCCGAGCGCCCGGATCGCATCGGCTGCCTCGTCGCGGGTGCGGCTGGCCAGCGTGCCGGTCAGCACCACGGTCACGCCGGCCAGCAGCAGGGCTTCCGGCGGAGCCGGCGGGACCCAGCCCTCCTGGGCCAGCTGCACCCCGGCCGCGCGCCATTTGTCCACGATCGCGGCGTGCCAGTCCACCGCGAACCAGTCCTGCAGTGACCGCGCGATCGTCGGGCCCACGTCGGCTACCGCCGTCAGTTCCTCGGTCGACGCCCGGGCGATCGCGTCGACCGAGCCGAACGCCGCCGCCAGAGCCCGCGCCGCGGTCGGCCCCACGTGCCGGATCGACAGCGCGACCAGGATCCGCCACAGCGGCCGCCGGCGGGCGTCCTCGAGGTTCTGCAGCAGCTTGACCGCGTTGACCGTCAGCGCGCCCTGCTTATTCACGAACAACGGGGCCGTCGTCAGCGACTCCTCCGTGATCGCGAACAGGTCGCCCTCGTCGGTGACCAGGCCCGAGTCCAGCAGCGCCACCGCCGCCTCGTAGCCGAGCACCTCGATGTCCAGGGCGCCGCGCCCGGCCAGGTGGAACAGCCGCTCCCGCAGCTGGGCCGGGCAGGACACCGTGTTCGGGCAGCGCCAGTCGACCTCGCCCTCGTCCCTGGCCAGCGGAGTCTGGCAGGACGGGCAGCGGGTCGGGAACTCGAAGGCGTGTTCCGCGCCCGTGCGCAGGTCCGCGACCGGGCCCACCACCTCGGGGATCACGTCGCCGGCCTTGCGCAGGATCACCATGTCGCCGATCAGCACGCCCTTGCGGGTCACCTCGTCAGCGTTGTGCAGCGTGGCCCGGTCCACCGTCGACCCGCTGACCTTGACCGGCTCCATGATCGCGAAGGGCGTGACCCGGCCCGTGCGGCCCACGTTCACGTCGATGTCCAGCAGCCGGGTCGTGACCTCCTCGGGCGGGTACTTGTAGGCGATGGCCCAGCGCGGTGCCCGGCTCGTCGCCCCGAGCTGACGCTGGAGGTCCAGGCGGTCGATCTTGACCACCACGCCGTCGATCTCATACGTCGTATCGTGGCGGTGCTCCGCGAAGTGACTGACGTACTCGCGCACCGCGTCCAGGTCGCCGACCACCTTGAACTGATCGCTCACCGGCAGGCCCCACTCGGCCAGCCGGGCGTACCAGCCCGACTGGGTGTCCGGTGCCTCCGGCACCGCCTCCGCCCCCGCGTCCCCGGGGGCGGGCATGCCGGCCTCAGGCGAGCCGCCCGGCACGTAGAGCCCGTGCACCAGCATGCTCAGCGCCCGGCTGGCCGTGATCCGCGGATCCTTCTGGCGCAGCGACCCGGCCGCCGAGTTCCGCGGGTTGGCGAATGCCGCCTTGCCGTCGCTGGTCAGCCGCTCGTTCAGCTCCTGGAACGCCGCCACCGGCAGGAAGACCTCGCCGCGGACCTCGATCGTCTCCGGCCAGCCCGACCCCGAGAGCCGGTCCGGCACCACCGCGATCGTCTTGATGTTCGGCGTCACGTCCTCGCCCGTCACGCCGTCGCCGCGGGTCGCCGCCCGGACCAGCCGCCCGTTCCGGTAGACCAGCGCGATCGCCAGCCCGTCGATCTTCAGCTCGCACAGGTAGGGTCCCGCCCCGCCGAGCCGCTCCGCCCGCGCCGCCCAGGCGTCCAGCTCCTCGGCCGAGAACGCGTTGTCCAGGCTCAGCAGCCGCTGGAGGTGGTCCACCGCGGCGAAGTCCGTCGAGATCGTCCCGCCGACCTTCTGCGAGGCCGAGTCCGGCGTCCGCAGCTGCGGGAACCGCTCCTCGATGTCGCGCAGCTCCCGCATCATCTGGTCGTATTCCGCGTCTGAGATCAGCGGCGAGTCGAGCACGTGGTAGCGGTAGAGGTGCATGTTCAGGTCGTCCGACAGCTCCGCATGCCGGTGCTGAACCTCCGGGCTCGGGTCGGCCAGCTCCGGGACCTCCTGCTCGGTAACCGCCGCTTCTGGCTCGCTCACTGTGTTCCCCGCTCGCTCACTGAGCCTCCCCCTCCACGATCATCTCGGGCACGATCCGCGCCGCCTCCCGGCAGTGCTCGAGCGTCGCGCGGGCGTCCTCCGGGGACAGCCCGGCCAGGCCGCAGGCCGGCGTGACCACCACCTGCTCCGCCAGCCGGCTCGGGTCCAGCGTCATCCGCCGCCACAACGTCACCACCGCCTCCGCCGTGTCCCGCGGCGGGCGCGGCGCCGCCTGGCTGTCGACCGCCGTCGGCACCGCCCCCACCAGCAGCCCCAGCCCGCTCTCGGCCACCTCCGCCACCGCGTCCTCGTCCCCCCGGCCCACCAGCTCCAGGTCGAAGCTCACCGCCCGCGCGCCCGTATCCCGGATGAAGAGGAACGGGAGGCCCGCCGCACAGCAGTGCACCACCGTGTAGGCCCCCGCGGCCTCCAGCACCGCGCGCAGCGTCGCGCTGGCCACGGTCTCGTCCAGCGCCCGGACGACGTTCAGCCCGCTGGCCGTCCGGATCCGCCCGGCCAGCACCGCCAGCAGCGACGGCTCGTCCACCTGGAGCAGCACCGTCGCCGCCGGCACCCGCTCGCCCACCTGCCGCACCAGCGCCGCCACGCCCTCGGCCAGCGAGGCCGTCAGGTCGGCCAGCGCCCCCTCGTCGGCCAGGGCCGGATTCTGGGTCCGGCTCAGCTCGATCCGGGCGGCCAGCGTCAGCGGCCCGCAGACCGAGATCTTCAGCGCACCGCTATATCCGTCGGCCGCCACCTGGAGCGCATCCAGGTCAAAGCTGAGGAACGATGCCGCCCGCCGCTGGTCTTTTCCGGGATGCGTCGCGAACTTCCAGCCCCGCGGCGTCGTCTCCACCGGCAGGTCCACCAGCAGCGCCGCCGTCCGGCCGATCATGTCGGCACCGACCCCGCGGCCGGGGAGTTCCGGCAGGAAAGGGAAGTCGGGCAACTCGCCCATAACCACCGCGCAGGCCTCCTGCGGGTCGGCGCCCGGCATGGATCCGACCCCGGTGGCGCTCCCGACCGGCCAGGGGAACGCCGGAACTTCACTGGCCTGACTGCCGCTGGCCTGCACGGGGCTGGTGTCTTGCACGCTGCTGATCTTAATGTCGCCCGCTGACAGTCGCCTGAATCCGATGGCCGCGCCGCACCTAGGTCCTCCGATGGCCGCTCTGGGCCGTCCGACCCAGGTACGGTTCTAGTCGACCTATCTGACCCATCCGTTGGGATGTCTGGGTTCGTGCGGGAGGTAGGGTGATGGCTGAGCCGATGTGGCGGCAGATCGCCGAGGACCTGCGCGTCAAGATCGAAGCCGGCGGGTTGGGCAGCGGCGGGAAGCCTCTCCCCACCGAGCTTGAACTCCGAGACACCTACGACGCCTCAAGGCACACGGTCCGCGATGCGGTCAAGTGGCTGGTCACTCGCGGCCTAGTGATCACCAGGCCGGGCCGCGGCACGTTTGTGGTCCAGAAGATCGATCCCTTCGTGACCACCCTCTCGACAGGTTTCGGAGCCGGGCCCGACGCGGAGGAAACCGCGTACCTCTCTGAGATCACCGCCAGAAGCCGAAAGCCTGTTGTCACGTCACCTCGGATCGAGATCCAGCGCGCGAGCACCCTCGTGGCGAGCGAACTGCGACTGGCCGAGGGCACTAGTGTCATCAGCCGGCATCAGGAACGGTTCATCGACGACCTTCCATGGTCGCTCCAGACCTCGTTCTATCCGATGGAATTTATCGAGAGAGGCGCTACCCGCCTGATCCAGGCCGATGACATCCAGGAAGGCGTCGTCGCCTACATCGGGCAAGCGCTCGGCCTCAGGCAGGTTGGCTGGCGCGACCGGTTCACCGTCCGTGGGCCCGACACCACCGAGTCCATCTTCTTCAGCTTGCCCGACGACGGGCGCATCAGCGTCTTCGAGATCATCCGGACCGGCTACGACGAGGACGGCCGTCCATTGCGGGTCACGGTCACTACGTATCCGGCCGACCGCAACCAGTTCGTCATGACGGTGGGCAAACTTCCGCCAGAAGAGCCGACCGCCGCGCCGCCATCTGCGGCCGAGGCGGGCTAGCCAGTCGCCGGCCGTGCCGCACCGCGCCCCAGCGACGGTGCGGCACGGCCCTCGCGGCGGGACCTGGGCATCAGCGGGCTCTGGGACCAACCGGCGGCCGCTCGTACCACGGCGGCTCGTCGTCGGGGTCCTCCAGCCGCCGCGGCAGCTTGTCGGGCATCGGCTGGAAGTTGGCGCGGAGTATCCGCCGGGCCAGCAGGGCCAGGACCGTGGGCGGCTCCCGGTCCTCGAACGTCCGGCGTCCGTTCTCGTCCACGTCGCCGTTCAGGAAGTACTCCTCCTGACGGACCCCGATGATTACCAGGATGGTGGCGACGACGATGACCGCGAACCCTGCGGCTCCGGCGAACACGATCGCCTCGATAGCTGCTGCCATGGCTGATCCCCTTTCAAACCCGGCCGGCGGCTGGTCTTGGTTCCGTTTTGCTCCCTTCGGCGGTTTTTGCGCCGTTTTGTGGTAGAACCCAATCGGTTAGGTGCGAGCCTGATTGGGCATGTCCTTGCCGACCCATGCGCAAGGACTGCTAGTATCAGACCCATCAACCCATCCGTTGGAGCCATACCAACGTTTGGTACTGATTTTCATGCTGACAGCAGTCAAGATCCAACACAAGGCATATGTCCCAGCTATCTGTACCGGCCAGGCTGAAGGGATAGTTCTAGCCTGACCATTAAGCCCACCCGTTGGTATAGCTGGGTCCTGGGAAAGGCGGCCGGATGCCCGATCCGATGTGGCGGCAGATCGCCGAAGACCTGCGCCAGAAGATCGAGTCAGGTGAACTAGGCAGCGGGGACGTGGCCCTACCCACCGAACTTGAGCTGCGCGAAACCTACAATGCGTCCCGGAACACGGTCCGCGACGCCGTCAAGTGGCTGGCCACCCGTGGCCTGGTCGTGACCAGGGCGGGCAAGGGAACCTTCGTTGCCCGACAGCCTGACCCGTTTGTCACGCGCCTGTCCTCCGAGATCGGAGCAGGGCCGAATGCTGAGACCGCCACCTACGCATCCGAGGTCGGCGCCCCCGAGCAGGAGACCCTCGGTCTCGACTCCACGGGTAGAGATCCAGCGAGCAACCGGTCCGGTGGCCTGGGAACTGAGGGTTCCAGAAGAAACCAGCCTCCTGAGCCGCCACCAGCAGCGTTTCATTGACGGCACGCCCTGGTCGCTCCAGACCTCGTACTACCCGATGCGCCTGGCCGAGCAGGGCGCGTCAATGCTCATCCAGGCCGTGGACATCCCTGAAGGCGTCGTCGCCTACGTCGAGCAAGCCCTCGGCATCAAGGAAGCCGGCTGGCGCGACAGGTTCATCGTCCGGGCTCCAGACGCAGCGGAGTCGATGTTCTTCGGATTGCCCGATGACGGGCGCATCGCCATCGTCCAGATCACGCGAACGGGCTACGCGCAGACTGGCGAGCCGTTCCTGGTCACAATCACGACCTACCCGGCTGACCGGAACGAGTTCGTCATGACCGCCGGCCAGGTCCCTGCCAGTGGATGGCTGGCCGCTCCCTAACGACGTCGCACGAAACCGCGCGACTGGCTCGCCACTTCACGCCAGTCAGAGGCAAGTACTGCTAGGATCAGACCTACTAGACCAGCAATTGGAGCCATACCAACCTTTGGTACAGGGCGACCAGTCCAGAGACGTGCGCAACCGGGGTGGTCGCCGGGACGCTTGGAGGCGAGATGCCCGATCCCTTGTACCGCAAGATCGCCGACGACTTGCAGAAGAAGATCGAAGCGAGGGAGCTCGGAGGTACCACTCCAGAGGGCGATGCCATGCCCCTGCCCTCCGAAGGAGAGCTCGGCAAGCGGTACGGCGCGTCGCGCAACACCATCCGCGACGCGATCAGGTGGCTGGTCACTCGTCGCCTGATCGAGACCAAGCCCGGTCAGGGCACCTTTGTGGTGCGGATCGACCCGTTCGTCATCCGTCTCGATACCACGAACGGCTTCGGTGGCGAGGGCGCGACGTACGCGTCGGAGGTCGCGGCCACCAAGAGGCAGGCGAGGGTATCGGAGCCGCGCATCGAGATCCAGCAGGCGGATACCGCGCTGGTGGCCGACGAACTGGGACTGAGCAAGGGCGCCACCGTGCTCAGTCGGCACCAGCAGCGCTTCATAGATGACCGGCCCTGGTCGCTGCAAACCACCTTTTACCCCATGAGTCTGGTCGCCCGCGGCGCCAGCCTGCTCATCGAGGCTAAGGACATTCCGGATGGGACAGTCCGGTACCTCGAAGAGAAAGTCGGGATCAAGCAAGTAGGTTTCCGCGATGAGCTCAGGGTGCGTGCGCCCGAGAGTCCTGAGACCACGTTCTTCGACTTGCCAGACGATGGCAGCGTCGCGGTCTACGAGACACGGCGGACGGGCTACGAGGAAGGCCAAGTGCCGCTGCGGCTGACGGTGACCATCTTCCCCGTCGACAGGAACCAGTTTGTGTTCAATGTTGGCAATGTACCGGGTAGCCAAAAGCCTGGATCTGGCTAAGGCTCCGGACGGCGAGTGACCGGGTAAGTGCTGGGGAGAACAACTGAACAACACGATCCTCGCGCAGGTACCCGCGACTCTGGCCGGAGTTCTCTGCGTTACTGCAGTTTTTGCCAGCCCATAACTTTCTATTGCCGTAGACAAGGTTTTCTAACCATTGACTCAGGGAAACGCGACCACCACATGTCGGAGGGACGCCGGGTTGGCCCCCTCTGACTCGCCAGCGTCCGACGAGCGGACGCCGACCGCCGACTCGCGCGGACCACGAGCCGAGAAGTCCGTACCCAGCGGGCGGTGGGGTTCCTGGCGCGTCTTGCGGCACAGTCAGTTCCGAATGTACTTCGCCGGTAGCCTGGTCTCCAACCTGGGGACCTGGGTTCAGAACACGGCGCAGTTGTTGCTTGCCTACAAGATCACCCACTCCGTCTTCGCGGTCGGCCTCATCACTTGCGCCCAGTTTTCCGGGTTTCTCATTATCGGCCCATGGGCCGGAAACCTGGCTAACTTCATCGGCAGGAAAAGAGTCCTTATAAGCACTCAGGCCCTGTCGTTCGCGGTCGCCAGCATCATGGCCATCCTGATACTCGCGGCGCGGCTCACGGAATCAGAGCTTGTCGTCGGAGCGATCGGGACCGGGCTGGCTATGACGTTCGCGCTTCCGGTGCAAAACACGATGGTGTCAGCGCTGGTGCCGAAGGAGGATACGAAGGCCGCGCTGACTATGAACTCGGTTTCCTACAACGGCGGCCGGACCCTAGCCCCAGTTCTCTACCTGGTCGTACTGGCAAACATCGGCGCGGGCTGGGCCTTCGCGCTCAATGCGATTTCCTTCCTCGTATTTACGATTGTCATATTTCTCGTCTACCCTCGCATGACCCGCCAGGCTAAACCAGAACGAGCCTGGTCGGGCGTGCATATTGCCATCCGGCGGCCGCGGATCCTGCTGCTGCTGACCATGGTCGCTGCCGTCACGGTCGCGGACGATCCCGTATTGGTTCTCGGACCGTCAATCGCGCACAAGATGCATGTGACCAGCCAGCTGCCGGCCTACTTCCTGTCCGCGCTGGGCCTGGGTACAGTCCTCGGCGCGCTAGTCCAGCGGAGCCGACCATCCACCGCCCGACGCACGGCCATCCCCTTGGCCGTACTGGCAATCTCGGTCGTGATCTTCGCCGCCGGCGTCAGTCTCTGGGTGAGTATCGCGGCGGCCGTTGCGGCTGGCGTAGCTGGGCTTCTGACTGGAGCGTCAGCCCAGACACTGCTCCTTCAGCAGGCCGGACCGCAGAACGCCACGCAAGTCATGGCCTTGTGGGCCGTCGCCTGGGCGGGAAGCAAGCCCATCGCCTCGGTTGCTGACGGGTGGCTGGCGAGCCACATGAGCACAACCAAGACCGCTATGATCCTTGGTGCACCTGCGCTCATAGTTGCAGTGCTAGAGATATTTCCAAAAAGTTGGTATAAGCGTATTTTGAAGAAGTTCGCCATAGAATATAACAAATTGCGGACGGAATCTCCGCAACCCGCGCCACTCAGCGCCGGATATCGCGCCCTGGCTATCGCCCGCGCCGATCCTTACGGGCATGCGACAGAACCTTTCCTTCCGCAATTATTATTGGCACTCTGGCGAGCGCTATCACATCTGCCCAGGTCAGCGGCCGGTCGTCATCACAAGGATTTGCGGCCCGAGGCGAGGCATCAGCTAGGGCAGTTGCGATCTTCGAAGCGATCAGCGATGGTGCTTTCAAAGCACATAGTGGGCTTTTGTGAGAACCTCAGCTGGCCTGGCGCCGTGATGCTTAGCCGGAGAGCCCGCCGTGATGCTTAGCCGGAGAACTCGCACGGTGGCAGGAAGGAGGTCATATGGCCAAGCGTCACGGTCGCCCATCGCTGCATTATCGCTACGAGCACTACGACCCACGCTGATGTCAGCCAGGGCTCCCGCTCGCAGTGAGCGGGAGTCCGCGTGCTGAGCGCGCCTGCGAGATCGTGGCGCTGCCCAGGACGGTTTCCCCGTCGTAGATGACGGCAGCCTGGCCCCTGGCGATGCCGCGGGCCGGGCGGTGCAGGCGGATGCGCAGCATCCCGGTCTCGGAGTCCAGCTCGCAGGTGGCGGGCTGGGGCTCGCCGTGGGCGCGGAGCTGGACCAGGCAGTCGAGCGGGCCGGCAGGACATCGCAGCCCGACCACACCGGGCTGCTGGCCTCGATCTCCAGGACGTCCAGGTCCTCGGCGGAGCCCACGGTCACCGTGTTGGATACGGGCTCGATGTCGAGCACGTAGCGGGGCCGCCCATCGGCAGAAGGCCGGCCAAGACCCAGTCCCTTGCGCTGGCCCACCGTGAAGCCGTAGCTCCCGTCGTGGGCGCCCACGACCGCCCCGGAGGCATCGACGATGCGGCCGGGCGCGGCGCCGAGCTGGCCGCGCAGGAAGTTCCTGGTGTCGCCGTCGGCGATGAAGCACACGTCGTGGCTGTCGGGCTTCTCGGCCACGGCCAGGCCGCGCCGGGCGGCCTCCTGGCGGACCTGCTCCTTGGTGGAGTCGCCGAGCGGGAACATGGCCCGCTCGAGCTGCTGGCTGGTCAGGACGGCCAGCACGTAGGACTGGTCCTTGCCGGGGTCCACGCTGCGGATCAGGCGGCGCGGGCCGGGGGCGGGCGGCAGCGGGTCAAGACGGGCGTAGTGGCCGGTGCAGACGGCGTCGAAGCCGAGAGCGACGGCCCGGTCGAGCACGGCGGCGAACTTGATCTTCTCGTTGCAGCGCAGGCAGGGGTTGGGGGTGTTGCCGCGGGCGTACTCGTCGACGAAGTCGCGGACGACGTCGTCGTGGAAGCGCTCGGCCATGTCCCATACGTAGAACGGGATGCCGATGACGTCGGCGGCGCGGCGGGCGTCGCGGGCGTCCTCGAGGGTGCAGCAGCCGCGGGCGCCGGTTCGGTAGGACTGGGGGTTGCTGGACAGGGCCAGGTGCACGCCGGTGACGTCGTGACCGGCCTCGGCGGCACGGGCAGCGGCCACGGCGGAGTCGACGCCGCCGGACATGGCGGCCAGTACGCGCAGGGAGCGCAGCGGGGTGGTCATGGCCTTCTCAGGGTATGCGGCTGACGCTGTGGTCAGCGGGCGGTCAGCGCGCGGCGCTGGCGCGGCGGGAGCGTTCGACGGCCTCGCCGATGACGGCGCCGAGGGCGTCGATGTCGGCCTGGGTGGTGGAATGGCCGAGGGAGAACCGCAGGGAACCGCGGGCGCGGCCCTCGTCGGCGCCCATGGCGAGCAGGACGTGGCTGGGCTGGGCGACGCCGGCGGTGCAGGCGGAGCCGGTGGAGCAGGCGATGCCCCTGGCGTCCAGGAGCATGAGCAGGGCGTCGCCCTCGCAGCCGGGGAACGAGAAGTGGGCATTGCCGGGCAGGCGGTCGGGGCCGGGCGGGGCGCCGTTGAGCACGGCGTCGGGGACGGCGGCCGTGACCTGCGCGATCAGGTCATCGCGGAGGGCGGCGAGGCGCTTGGCCTCGTCGGCGCGGCGCTGGGCGGCCAGGTCGGCGGCCACGGCGAAGGCGCGGATGGCCGGGGCGTCAAGGGTCCCGGAGCGGACGTCGCGCTCCTGGCCGCCGCCGTGCAGGACGGGCACGGGGTCGATGCCCTTGGCCAGCAGCAGGGCGCCGACGCCGACGGGGCCGCCGATCTTGTGGGCGGTGATGGTCAGGGCGGTGGCGCCGCTGGCGGCGAGGTCGACGTGGAGCTGGCCAGCGGCCTGGACGGCGTCGGAGTGGAACGGGATCCGGTACTCGCGGGCGATCTGGGCCAGCTCGGCGACGGGCTGGATGGTGCCGACCTCGTTGTTGGCCCACATGACGCTGATCAGCGCGACAGTGTCGGGCTCGCCGTGCTCGATGACGGCGCGCAGCTCGCCGGGACTCACCCGGCCGGTGGGCTCGACGGGCAGCCAGTCGGGGTCGGCGCCCTCGTGCTTGGCGAGCCAGTGCACGCTGTCGAGCACGGCGTGGTGCTCGGTCTCGGGGACGAGCACGCGGCGCCGGCCGGGGGCGGCTTCGCGGCGGGCCCAGAACAGGCCCTTAATGGCCAGGTTGTCGGCCTCGGTGCCGCCGCTGGTGAACACGACCTCGCTGGGCCGGGCGCCGTAGATCTCGGCCAGCTGCTCCCTGGCCTCCTCGACGACGCGGCGCGCGCGGCGGCCGGCGTTGTGGAGAGAGGAGGGGTTGCCGAGCTGGCTGAGCTCCTCGGTCATGGCGGCCAGGGCCTCGGGCCGCATGACGCTGGTGGCGGCATGGTCGAGGTACACGAGGCCGCCGGAGACGGTCACGCCGTCAGAATTTGCCATGATGTGACAAGGGTAGCCGCGATCTGGCGTCGCCGCTGATCAGGCCGGCCGGGGCGGAACGCTGGTCCCGGGCCCGGCTGGCGTGACGCGGCAATGACGTCAGCTCTGAGCGCGCTTCTCGATCTCCTCGGTGAGCTGCGGGACGACCTTGAACAGGTCACCCACGACGCCGAAGTCGGCGAGCTCGAAGATCGGCGCCTCGGGGTCCTTGTTGATGACCATGATCGTCTTGGCGGTCTGCATGCCGGCCCGGTGCTGGATGGCGCCGGAGATACCGCAGGCCATGTACAGCTGCGGGGACACGGTCTTGCCGGTCTGGCCGACCTGGAACTGGTGCGGGTACCAGCCGGCGTCGGTGGCGGCGCGGGAGGCGCCGACCGCGGCGCCGAGGGAGTCGGCCAGCTTCTCGATCAGGGCGAAGTTCTCGCCCGCGCCGACGCCGCGGCCACCGGAGACGACGATGGCGGCCTCGGTGAGCTCGGGGCGCTCGCCGCGCTCCTGCTCGACGCGACCGGTAATGCGCGCCCCCTTGGCCGCATCGCTGACGGTGATGGCGACGGGCACCACCTCGGCGGGGCCCTCGGCGGGCTGGGCGGCGACGGAGTTGGGCCGGACGGCGATGATGGGCGTGCCGGCGCGGACCTTGGCGTGCACGGTGATGCCGCCGCCGAAGATGGACTGCTCGCCGACCAGGTCATCGCCGAGCGCGGTGACGTCGGTGAGGATGCCCGAGCCGGTCTTGACCGCCAGCCGGGCGGCGATCTCGCGGCCCTCGGCGGTGGCCGCCACCAGCACGGCGGCGGGCGACTCCTGCGAGACCAGCTGGGCCAGCAGCTCGGCCTTGGGCGCCACGACGTAATCGTCGAGGTCCTTGTCGTCGGCGACGTAGACCTTCGCGGCCCCGAACTCGGCCAGCCGGGCCCGGCCGCCCTCCGCCCCGGAGCCGGCCCACACCGCGGAAGCCTCGCCGTAAGCGCGGGCCGCCGTCAGCAGCTCGCCGGTGACCTTCTTGACCGTCTCGCCATCGTGCTCGACGAGGACCAGGATCTCAGCCATGTACGGGGGTCCTTCCGCTCAGATGAACTTGCGCGAGGCGAGGAACTCAGCCGCCTTGACGCCGCCGTCGCCCTCATCGGTCACGATCGTGCCGGCCTGCCGGGGCGGCCGCTTGGCGAAGTCGATGACCTCGGTGCCGCTGGCGGCCAGGCCGGCCTGGGCGGCGTCCAGCTCCAGGTCGGCCAGGGTGAGCGTCTCCACCGGCTTCTTCTTGGCCGCCATGATCCCCTTGAACGACGGGTAGCGCGGCTCGTTGATCTTCTCGACCACGCTCACCACGGCGGGCAGGCTGCCCTCGACGGTGTCGTAGCCGTAGTCGGCCTGGCGGTTGATGCTGATCGTGGTGCCGTCGACCTCGACCTTGCTGGCGTACGACAGCTGCGGGACGCCCAGTCGCTCGGCGAGCATGGCCGCCATCACGCCCATCCGGGCGTCGGTCGACTCGGAGCCCAGGATGACCAGGTCGAACCCGATGCGGCCGAGCACCTTGGCGATGACCTCGGAGGTGACCAGGGCGTCGGAGCCGTGCAGCCCCTCGTCGCTGACGTGGACGGCCTTGTCCGCGCCCATGGACAGCGCCTTGCGGATCGACTCGGCGGCGCGCTCGGGACCGACGGACAGGATCGTGACCTCGCCGCCGTTGGCCTCGGTGAGGCGCAGGCCCTCCTCGATCGCGTACTCATCGAGCTCGTTGATCAGCCCGTCCGCGGCCTCGCGGTCCAGCGTGCTGTCCGCGGGCCGGAGCGTCCGCTCGGTATAGGTGTCGGGGACCTGCTTGACACAGACGACGATGTTCATGATCGGCGGCCGACCTCCCTCTGCGGACTCTGCTGTGCGCGTAAGCCTGCCAAACGAGCTAGGCCGGTCCGGCACCCGGGTGCCGGGCCGACCTAGCCGAACGCAATGTTACTGGCTAGTAGCCAGTGTACTGGCCACGTCTGCCGTGGCCCCGGCCAGGCCTAGCTGGAGGCCTGGGCGGCCTCAGCCGCCTCGACCACGTTGGCCAGCAGCATGGCCCGGGTCATGGGCCCGACGCCACCGGGCATCGGCGCCAGGTAGCCGGCCACCTCGGCCACGGCCGGGTCGACGTCCCCGACCAGGCCCGCCTCGGTGCGGCTGATGCCCACGTCGAGCACGGCCGCGCCGGGCGCGACCATGTCGGCGGTCAGCAGGCCAGGGCGGCCGGCCGCGACGACGACAATGTCGGCCGCCCGGGTGTGGGCAGCCAGGTCTCTGGTGCCGGTGTGACAGAGGGTCACGGTGGCGTTCTCGCTGCGCCGGGTGAGCAGCAAGCCCAGCGACCGGCCGACGGTAATCCCGCGGCCGACCACGGTCACCTCGGCCCCGGCGATGGGGACGTCGAAGCGGCGCAGCAGCTCGACGATGCCGCGCGGGGTGCAGGGCAGCGGCCCGGGCTCGCCGAGCACGAGCCGCCCCAGGTTCATGGGGTGCAGGCCGTCGGCGTCCTTGGCCGGGTCGATGAGCTCCAGGACGCGCTGGGCGCTGAGGCCCGCGGGCAGCGGCAGCTGCACGATGTAGCCGGTGCAGGCGGGGTCGGCATTCAGCTCGGCCACGGCCTGCTCGACCTGCTGCTGGCTGGCGTCGGCGGGCAGCTCACGGCGGATGCTGAGGATGCCGACCTGGGCGCAGTCGCGGTGCTTGCCGTTGACGTAGGACCGGCTGCCGGGGTCGTCGCCGACCAGGATCGTGCCCAGGCCGGGGGTCAGCCCGGCCTCGGCCAGCTTGGCGACCCGGACGGTCAGGTCCTCGCGGATGGCGGCGGCCGTGGCCTTGCCGTCGAGAATCTTCGCAGTCATCGGGCGCCATTGTGCCCGATGCCGCAGGCCACCGGCTGCGCGGGCCTGCCCGGCCCGCCCGCAGGGGGTGGCCCGGGCAACACCGGGATAGGGACGGGACGCGGACCGCTTGACACATTAGTTGAAACTAATGAGACTGGAGCGCGTGAGCCTATCGCCGGATGTGAGCAGGCCCAGGGGGGCCCGGCCGGCGGGCTCACGGCCCGGGGCGGCCCGGCCGGGGCGGCCGCGCAAGGCGACGGCGCCGGTGGCCGGCGCCGGGAGCGCGGACCGGTTCGCGGCGCTGGCGGACTCGAGCCGGCGCCACCTGCTGGAGGAGCTGGCCGCCGGCGACCACACGGTCACCGAGCTGATGGCCGGGCTGGACATCAGCCAGGCGGCGGTCTCGCAGCACCTGCGCGTGCTGCGGGACGCGGGGCTGGTCACGGCCCGGCAGGATGGGCGGTACCGGCGCTACCGGCTGCGCCCGGCGGCGCTGACCGAGCTGCGGGACTGGCTCGACGAGCTGGAGCGGTTCTGGCACGAGCGGCTGGCCGCGCTCGGCGACTACCTGGAGGGGGCATGAAGGCGGACATCGACGCGACGGTGGAGTACCCCTATCCGCCCGAGCGGGTCTGGGCCGCGCTGACCTCCAGTGAGGCCCTCGCGGCGTGGCTGATGCCGAACGACTTCGTGCCCGAGGTGGGGCATGAGTTCACGCTCCGGACCAGGCCCGCGCCGGGCTTCGACGGGATTGTCCGCTGCCGGGTGCTGGAGCTGGACCCGCCGGCCCGGATGGTCTGGTCCTGGGCGGGCGGCAGCATCGACACCACGGTCACGTTCACGCTGGAGGCCGCCGGGACGGACCGGACCCGGCTGCGCCTGCACCAGGTCGGCTTCCACGGCCTGGGCGGCCAGCTCACCCGCCGCATCCTGGCCGGCGGCTACCCGCGGCTGCTCGGTCAGCGCCTGCCGGCCTGGCTGGACCAGCAGGCCGGGGCCTCGACGGGGCCCGCGTCCGTGCGCTGCGCCGAGGGCTGGCGCGCCTACCTGGGCATCATCCGCCGCTGGCGGCATGCCGCGAACTTATCAAGGTCGAATATAAATCCGAATCATTAACAAAGGGAGCCAGCCGAATGGCAGTCCGCAGCCTGGAGGTCATCTCGGTCCCGGTCAGCGACCAGGACCGGGCCAAGCAGTTTTACGCCGACGCGCTCGGCTTCACGCCGGAGATGGACACCTCGTTCGGGGGCGGCGACATGCGCTGGGTCATGCTGCGGCCGCCCGGCGGCGGGACCGCTGTCACGCTGGTGACCTGGTTCGAGTCCATGGCGCCCGGCTCGCTCACCGGCACGGTGCTGGGCTGCGAGGACCTGGAGCAGACCCTGGAGGAGCTGTCCGGTCGCGGCGTGGTGTTCGCCGAGGACAAGATCCAGGAGGCGCCGTGGGGCCGGTGGAAGACGTTCACCGACCCGGACGGCAACGGCTGGGTGCTCCAGCAGAGCACGGCCGGCTTCGCGCCCTGAGGGGCCGGGCTGCTCAGCGGCCGCAGGGTCTGCGGTAGAGGTCTGCGGTAGAGGGTCAGTGGTAGAAGTGCCGGACGCCGGTGAAGTACAGGGTCACCCCGGCGGCCTGGGCCGCCTCGACCACGAGCCCGTCGCGCACTGACCCGCCGGGCTCGACCACGGCCCGGACGCCGGCCTGGGCCAGCACCTCGAAGCCGTCGGGGAACGGGAAGTAGGCGTCGCTGGCCGCCACGGACCCGGCCGCCCGCGCGCCCGCCCGCATGACCGCCAGCCGGGCCGCGTCGACCCGGCTGACCTGGCCCATGCCAATGCCGACGCTGGCCCGGCCGGACGCGAGCAGGATCGCGTTGGACTTGACGCTGCGGCAGGCCTTCCAGGCGAAGGCCAGGTCGGCCAGCGCCCCGGCACTGGCCGGCTCGCCGGACGCGAGCTGCCAGTTCGCCGGGTCGTCGCCGGGCTCGGCCACCTGGTCGGCGGTCTGCATCAGCAGGCCGCCGCTGATCGGCCTGGACTCGATCGCGGGCCGGGCCGACGGCGGCGGGCAGCGCAGCAGCCGCTGGTTTTTCTTCCTGGTCAGGATGTCCAGCGCGGCGGGCTCGAAGTCCGGGGCGATGATCACCTCGGTGAAGATGTCCGCGATCTGGGCCGCGAGCGCCTCGGTGACCACGCCGTTGGCCGCGATCACGCCGCCGAACGCCGAGGCCGGGTCGCACTCGTTGGCCAGCCGGTGCGCCGCCACCAGGTCGGCGGCCACCGCGATGCCGCACGGGTTGGCGTGCTTCATGATCGCCACGCAGGGCTCGGCGAAGTCGAAGGCCGCGCGGCGGGCCGCGTCGGCGTCGACGTAGTTGTTGTAGGACATGGCCTTGCCGTGCAGTACCTCGGCGGTGGCGATGCCCGGGCCGTTGGCCGCACCGCGCTGGGCGGCGTCCTCGCCGCGGATGTAGAGCGCGGCGCGCTGGTGCGGGTTCTCGCCGTAGCGCAGCACGTCCCGCCGGGTCCACAGCGCCGCCGTCACCGCGGGCCAGCCGCTGTCCGCGGCCACCTCGTCGGGCGCGTAGGCGGACGCGAACCAGGACGCGACCGCGGCATCGTAGGCCGCGGTGTGCGCGTAGGCCCTGGCCGCCAGCCGCTGGCGCTGCCCGAGCGTGAATCCGCCCTCGGCCACGGCCGCCATCACGTCCGGATACATGTCCGGGCTGGTGATCACCGCCACCGTGGCGTGGTTCTTGGCCGCGGCGCGGACCATGGCCGGCCCGCCGATGTCGATCTGCTCCACGCACTCCTGCGGGCTGGCCCCGCTGGCCACGGTCTGCTCGAACGGGTACAGGTTCGACACCAGCAGGTCGAACGGCGCGATGCCCAGCTCATCCAGCTGCGCACGGTGAGACGGCTGGCTCAGGTCGGCCAGCAGGCCAGCGTGGACCGCGGGGTGCAGGGTCTTGACCCGGCCATCCAGGCACTCCGGGAAGCCGGTGAGCTGGTCAACCGGCGTCACCGGGACCCCGGCGCCGGAGATGGCGGCCGCGGTGCTCCCGGTGGACACGATCTCCACCCCGGCCTGGTGCAGCGCGGTAGCCAGCTCGGCCAGCCCGGCCTTGTCGTAGACGCTGATCAGCGCGCGGTTGATGGCCACCTTCGTCAAGGCCCGATCCTCACCTTCCGGCCCGTCATGGACCAGCCCTCGCGGACCATCCGGCCCACGGTGTCTACCAGCAGCACCCGCTCGGCCTGCTTGATCCGCTCGTGCAGGAGCGTCTCATCGTCATCATCCCGCACGGGCACGGCGACCTGGGCGATGACCGGGCCGGTGTCGGTCCCCTCGTCGACCAGGAAAATGGTGCATCCCGACAGCCGGACCCCGTGGTCAAGGGCGTCTCGCACGGCATGCATGCCGGGAAACGACGGTAGCAACGCGGGGTGGGTGTTGATCAGCCGCCCGCCGAACTGACGGAGGAACTCGGGGCCGACCAGCTTCATGAACCCGGCCAGGACCACGAGGTCGGGCGCGAACTCGGCGCAGGCGCCGGCCAGGGCCCGGTCCCAGGCGGCGCGGTCGGGGAAGTCCTTGACCCGCAGCACGAAGGTGGGCACCCCGGCGGCCCGGGCGCGGTCGAGCGCGGCGATGCCGTCCCGGTCGGCGCCGACGGCCACCACCCGCGCTCCGAACGCCTCGTCAGCGGTGGCGTCGAGCAGGGCCTGCAAGTTGCTGCCCGACCCGGACACCAGCACGACCAGGCGCGCATCTGGCTGGGATTGCATGTGACCTCGGCTTTACCCTCTGTACCCGGCAGGTTTCCTGCTCGCCGGTCGGCGAAAAGTGGGCGTCGCCGACAGCGGCCTTGTCGGCCTCGACGCAGCTGAGTCTCAGCTTAACTAGGTGCCAGGACAGCACGGCCGACGATCTCCTCCACGTCCGAGCTGCGCTTGGTTAGCGGCGCCGCCGGTAGTCGAGCTGGAGTCCGTTGCTGAAGGCGGTGGTGGATAGCAGGTCGAGCGAACGGGACTTGCCGACGTCCTCGAACAAGCGGGTGCCCTCGCCCGCCAGGTAAGGGACCAGGGTCACGCGGTACTCGTCGATCAGGTCGAGCCGCGCGAGCGAACGCCAGAAGCTGATGCCGCCGCTGACGACGATGTAACCGTCGCCGCCTCGGCGGAGCTTGTCGACCTCCTGGCCGAGATCGCCGCTGGCGATGGTGGTGTTGGCCCAGTCGGCGACTTTGAGCGTGCGGGAGAACACCACCTTGCGTGCGGCGTTGAGGGGGCCGGCGTTGGGATCGTCGGTGGCGGTCGGGAAGTAGCTGGCCATGCTCTGGTAGGCAGCCCGGCCCATGATGTGCACGTCCGCGCTCGCATAAAACTCGCGCCCACTGGCGTCTTCCGCGGGATCGTCCGGCAGGTCGCGGCAGAACTGGAAGAACTCGGTGCCCTCGGTGGCGATCAGGCCGTCGAGCGAGTAGTCGAACACGCGGGCTATCAGCTTGCGCATCTCAGAACTCCCTGGTCTCAGGTAGAGCGGCCTGACCGCGGCCGTAGCGGGCCGCTGTCATGATGTTTGTCAGGACAGACGACGCGGCCGTCCGGAACTAATCGTCCCGGACCTGACGAGGCACTTCTAGGCGGAGATGCGCCGACGCATGACCCAGCGCCACTTGGCGATGCGACGATCGCGGACGAATCCGAACTCTTCAAACAGGCTCTCTGGCCCGGTATGCAGGTAGGCGCCACGTTGCGGGTCGCGTCCAGCCACCTGCTCGGGGTACGCCTCGACCAGGCCTCCGCCAGCATGTGCTATCGCGGCCAGCACCCCGGCAACTCCGGCCCGCGCCACGCCTTGGCGGCGGGATCCGGAGCCGGTGAACAAGCAGCCGATCCGCCAGTCCGGCAACTCGGCTAGGCCCTTTTCATAGGCCTTGTGGTTCTTGATGGTCGCCACCTCAGCCGGTGGTCCGTACTGACACCAGCCCACGCAGCGACCGTCACGATAGACGAGCATCTGGTGGATGGTGCCGTTGTTCACGTGAGCGAGCTTGGCCTCTCGGTTGCCCGCCGCGGTGCTGTCCTTGCCGATGCCCTCGGGATGAAAGCCGATGCACCAGCAGCCACCCCAGACACCGTTGTTCGCCGCAACCAGTGCGGCGAAGTCATCCCAGGTATCGGGCGTGAGCAGACGCGTCGTGTACTGGGTCACAGCCGATGTCACAGTCCTGCTCTCCTCCTGCCCCGCCCCGGGCTGGGCTGCGCATCATGCAAGCCCAGTGTGCCCCTACCCGACCGGCTAGGGCTTCACCGGTTAACCGTTTCGTGCGGCATGACGCTCGTAGAGGGCGAGGGCAGTTCCAGTTCGCGCTGACCCGTGGCATGCCGCTCCTGCTCAGCCGGCTAGCCGGCGGCGGGCACGCAACTGCCCGCGCGCGTGCCGAGCCATCCCGGGGTCCTTGACGAGCGCATCCGTAAGCTGATACTAACGGTAAGTGCGAGCTAACGCTGGCGCGGTGCTCGAGGCACTGGCCGACCCGACGCGGCGCGCGGTGTGGGAGCAGCTCACTCGCGGGCCGATGAGCGTGGGCCAGCTGGCCGAGCTGCTCCCGGTAACCAGGCCGGCGGTGTCGCAGCACCTGAAGGTGCTCGCCACCGCGGGGCTGGTCACGGCCACCCCGCACGGCACCAGGCGCGTCTACGTCGCACGGCGGGAGGGGCTGGTTGCGTTGCGCGATTACCTCGACATCATGTGGCGGGACGGGCTCGCCGCCTACGCGGCGGCCATCGACCAGGAGAACGAGGAGGGCAGTCAGGCATGAACGCCGATCGCTCCCCCAGGGCCAGCCAGGCCGGGACCAGCCAGCCGGCGGTCATCGCCTCGGTCCGTCACGAGGTGATCGTCAACGCGCCGATCGAACGGGCCTTCCGCGTCTTCACTGACGGCTTCGGCCGGTGGTGGCCGAAGAACCACACGATCGCCTCCTTCCCGGTGGACCGCTCGATCATCGAGCCCTGGGTCGGCGGCCGCTGCTTCGACCGCGGCGCCGACGGCAGCGAGTGCGACTGGGGCCAGGTACTGGCCTGGGAGCCGCCGGCGCGGCTGGTGCTGGCCTGGCAGGTGGACGGCACCTGGAGCTATGAGCCCGAGGTGGACAATGCCTCGCGGGTGACGGTCAGCTTCGCGGCACTGGGCGGGCAGACCAGGCTCACCCTGGTGCACGATGAGTTCGAGCGTCACCTGAAGGCCGGCCCCGACCTGGCCGACGGCGTTCGCGACGGCTGGGGCACGGCGCTGCACCTGTTCGCCGACGCGGCCGAGTCGCAGAGCGCCGCCGCGCCCGCGGCCCGGGCCGCTCCGGCGGAGCCGCCGCCCGGCAAGTACGTGCTCAGCTACCAGAGCGTCCCGGACTTCCAGCCGCTGGCTCAGCGGCACTATCCGGCGCACTATGCCCGGCTGATGGCGTTCCACGAGCGCGGCGACCTGCTCCTGGTCGGGGTGCTGCTGGAGCCGGTCAACGGGGACACCATGTCGGTGTTCGCCTCGCGGGAGGCGGCCGAGGAGTTCGTGGCCGGGGACCCGTTCATCCTCAACAAGGTGGTGGCGAGCTGGTCGATCCGGCCCTGGCGGGAGATCCTCTACCGGCACGGGACGGATGCCGGATGACCCAGCGGCCGGAGCCCGGCTTCGTGTTCATGGTCTTCCACTATCCCGAGCCCGGGCACGCGGCGGCGCTGGCCGAGGGCATGCGCGAGATGGACGCCGTTTCCCGCTGGTGAGCGCCAGCCTCGCCAGCGGTTCTACTTCACGTCAGCATCGCCGGGTACCAGCCCGGATCACACCGATTAGGGGGATATATGGACACGGCCAAGCTGGATGAGGGCCACCGGGAGCTCGCGGCGCTGGCCCGGACGGGCGGCTTCGGGCCGCCGCCGCCCGGCGAGTGGACCGCCGAGCAGGTGCTCGCGCACGTTGCCTGCGCCGACACCGCCATTGCCAGCGTGGCGCTGCGGGTGGCGGCGGGCGAACGGCCGGGCTACGACAACCGGCCCTCGCTGGACGTGGTGAACCTGGCCCGGATCATCGCCGACGCGCGCGATCTGGCCGGGCTGGCTGGCCTGGTCGAGCAGCGCGGCGAGATCCTCGCGGCCACCGCCCGTGCGCTGTCGCCAGGCGACGGCGCGGTGCTGGTCCCGGTGCTGATCGTGTCCGGCGAGCAGCTCGTGGTGGACGAGCCGTGGTCGCTTGAGGACCTGGTCACCGGGGTGGGAACCTTCCATCTCCCCCGGCACGCCGACCAGCTTGCCGCGCTCCGCTAGGCGTCTGACCGGTGTGAGATAGTTCTGGGTGAGCCGTTGGCGCATCGCGCCAGGGAAGGAACCCAAGCTGTCCGCCGACCAGACGCCGCCGTCTTCCGCGACCGGCACCGAGCCCGCCGCTGGAACGCTGCCCGGTCTGCCCCGGCTGTTCTTCCCCGAGGAGCCCGCGGTGCCGCCCCAGGCGCCTCCGTCGTCCCCGATGTCTCCGACGTCCCCGCCGCCTGGCATGCCGCCACCCCCGCCACCGGGCCCGCCGCCCTCGCCGGGCGCCTGGCAAGCCCCGCCGGGCTGGCAGCCCCCACCAGGCTGGCAGCCCCCGCCGGGCTGGCAGCCCCCACCAGGCTGGCAGCCGCCGCCGTCGGTCCCGAACGCGCCGGCCCGCGCCCAGCGGCCGACGGAGCAGCCACGCCGGGAGCTACGGCACCGGGCCGCCGCGGCGATGATCTTCGGGCTGCTGAGCCTGCTCGCGCTATCGGCGGCCAACGAGGTCAGCCACGTCGGCTACCTCATCACGTTCGCGCTGGTCGTCGGCCTGGCCGCGCTGGTGCTCGGGATCTCCGCCGCCCGCCGGGCCCGGCTCGAGGAGACCATGCGGCCGCGCGGCTCGATAGCCGCGATCATCCTGGGCGCGGTCTCGATCGTGCTGGCCTTGCTGGCGCTGGTCGGGCTGGTCTTCGCCAAGCAGCTCACGAACTACGAGCAGTGCCTGAACAACGCCCACGGCACCGCGGCCCAGCAGACCTGCACCCGCCAGCTGCTGCACGAGATGGAATCACGCTTCCACCAGAACGGCTGAAACCCGCCTAACGGCTAGAACTCGGCCGGTCCCCGCGGCGTGGGCTCCGGCCTGCTGGCCTCGTCCCCGGCCCAGGGATCCACGTAGATGGTGTGACCGCTGTCGGTGTCCTCCCCGGTGGGCCGCGGCCGGGGCAGCCGCCAGGGCAGGTCGCGGCCACTAGCGGCGGCGGACACGCTGGCCCGGCCGCCCATGCGCAGCCAGTTGGCCACGCCCGCGGTGACCGCGCTGGCGATGCCGATCTCCAGCGCCGCCACCGCACCGACCTGCCAGCCCGACGGCCCCACGGCGGCCAGGCGGCCGTTACCCAGCGGCCCGCCCGAGAACGCGGCCAGGATGCCCAGCACGCCGCCGGCGGCCGCGCCGCAGGCCAGCCCCCACAGCGGCGCCGCCTCCAGCGCGGGCGTGGGCGCCGCCCGGACCAGCAGCAGCCCGGCGGCGCAGCCGGCCACGTAGGGCAGCACCAGCACGATGAACGTCAGCCAGGCCGGGGTGGCGTGCGTGCCGGGCGGCAGCGCGGCCAGCAGCGGGAACGCCGGCAGCTGGCCCAGCGCCGCCCCGGTCGGCGTCACCATGGTGCCGGCGCCGAACGCGAAGCCGGGACCGAGCGTGTAGGCGATGGCCCACAGGATGGCGTTGGGCAGGTAGGCGAGCTGGGTGACCAGCAGCAGCACCGAGCCGATGGCACCCGGCTCCAGGCTGCGGCTGAGGGTGGCGAACTCGCCCAGGTGGGTGCCCAGCGACACCGCGCCGAGCAGGGCGCCGCCGACCGTCAGCAAGCCCAGCGCCCCGATCATGCCGATGATCACCGAGCGGGGCCGGTCGGGCAGCAGCCGGGTGAGCTGGGCCCAGGGCGCCAGCGCCCGGGCCCCGCCGAGCCCGCCCGCCACCAGGGCCAGCAGGAACCCGCAGATCACCGCCTGCGGTGCCGACGGTGCCTCCTGCGCCGACCGGCTGGCCAGCGCGAGCGCGCCGGCGATCAGGCCGTAGGGCATGGCCAGGGCCAGGGCGGCGTAGCCCACGTGCCGGAGCCGGCTGACGCCGCCCGCGCGGACCACCCAGCGGCCCGCCCGCCACAGCAGGGCGCCGGGCAGCAGCACCAGGCCGAGCGGCAGCATGCCGATCCGCCCGGCCCCGTGCAGCGCGAACCCGACGTGATGCCCGATCAGCCAGAGCAAGGCGGCCGTGCGCAGCACGCCGGTGAGCCCGACGCCGGCGTGCGGCGCGGCGATCCAGCCGATCAGCACGATCAGGATCAGCAGGGCCAGGCCGGCCAGGGCCGCGGCGACCGCGGCGATCGCGCCGGTGGCGATCAGCGGGCGCGCGCTGCCGGGCGACGCGGGAGAGGTCCCGGCGCTACTGGCGCGGGTGGCTGAGGTCGTCACCACCCAAGCCTCGCAAGTCGCCCCCCGTGTCGCGCGGAGGCGCGCCGCGCGGATCGCCTGCATGAGCGGCGCCCGCTCAGACGGGACCGCTCAGAATAGACCGCTCAGGCGGACCGCATGGCGTCGCGGACGAGCTGGGCGGTCTCGCTGGGGGTGCGGCCGACGCGGACGCCCACCTTCTCCAGGGCTTCCTTCTTGGCCTGGGCGGTACCCGCCGAGCCGGAGATGATCGCGCCCGCGTGGCCCATGGTCTTGCCCTCGGGGGCGGTGAACCCGGCCACGTAGGCGACCACCGGCTTGGTCACGTTGCGCTCGACGAACGCCGCCGCGCGCTCCTCGGCGTCGCCGCCGATCTCGCCGATCATCACGATCGCGTCGGTCTCCGGATCCTCCTGGAAAGCCTGGAGGCAGTCGATGTGCGTGGTGCCGATGATCGGGTCGCCGCCGATGCCCACCGCGGTGGAGAAACCGATGTCACGCAGCTCGTACATCATCTGGTAGGTCAGCGTGCCCGACTTGGACACCAGCCCGATCCGGCCCTCGCTGGTGATGTCGGCCGGGATGATCCCGGCGTTGGACTTGCCGGGCGAGGCCACGCCGGGGCAGTTCGGGCCGACGATGCGGGTGGCGTTGCCCGCCGCGCCCGCGTAGGCCCAGAACACGGCCGTGTCGTGCACCGGGACGCCCTCGGTGATCACGATGACCAGGGGCATCCGGGCGTCGATGGCCTCCATGACCGCGGCCTTGGTCCCGGCCGGGGGCACGAACACCACCGAGACGTCGGCGCCCGTGGCCGCCATGGCCTCGGCCACGGTCCCGAACACCGGTACCTGCGTGCCGCCCAGCTCGATGGACTGGCCCGCCTTGCGGGGGTTGGTGCCACCGACCACCTGGGCGCCGGCCGCGATCATGCGCGCCCCGTGCCGGCGGCCCTCCGAGCCGGTGATGCCCTGAACGATGATCCGGCTGTCGCCGGTCAGGAAGATCGCCATGTCATGCTCCCGTCGCGGCCGCAGCGGCCAGCTCAGCGGCGCGCCGCGCCGCGTCATCCATCGTCGCTACCTGTTCCACCACGGCGATCCCGGCCTCGTCCAGGATCCGGCGGCCCTCGGCGGCGTTGTTGCCGTCCAGCCGGACCACGATCGGCAAGCGGACCGGCTCGCCGCGGTCGGCCAGCAGGCCGATCGCGGACACGATGCCGTTGGCCACCGCGTCGCAGGCGGTGATGCCGCCGAACACGTTGACGAGCACGCTGCGCACCGACGGGTCGGACAGCACGATGTCCAGGCCGTTAGCCATCACCTCCGCGGAGGCGCCACCGCCGATGTCGAGGAAGTTGGCCGGCCGGACCCCGCCGAACTCCTCGCCGGCGTAGGCCACCACGTCGAGGGTGGACATCACCAGGCCGGCGCCGTTGCCGATGATGCCGACCTCGCCCTCCAGCTTCACGTAGTTGAGGTGCTTGGCCTTGGCCCTGGCCTCCAGCGGGTCGACCGCGGTCGGGTCGGCGAACTGGTCGAAGTTCTGCCGGAACGCCGCGTTGTCGTCCAGGGTGACCTTGGCGTCCAGCGCGATGACCCGGCCGTCGCCGGTCAGCACCAGCGGGTTGACCTCGACCAGGGTGGCGTCCTCGTCGGTGAACACCGCCCACATCCGCTCGGCCAGCGCGGCCGCCCCGGCCCGCGCCTCCTCCGGCAGCCGGCCCGCGGCCACGATCTCGGCCGCCTTGGCCGCGTCCACGCCGGCCAGCGGGCTGACCGGGATCTTGGCCAGCGCCTGCGGGTTGGTCCGGGCCACTTCCTCGATCTCGACGCCGCCCTCCACCGAGCACATGGCCAGGAAGGTCCGGTCGGACCGGTCGAGCAGGAAGGACAGGTAGTACTCCTGCGCGATGTCGATGTCCTCGGCGACCAGCACCGAGTGCACGGTGTGGCCCTTGATGTCCATGCCGAGGATCTTCTCCGCCTTGGCCTGGGCCTCATCGGGGTCGCCGGCCAGCTTCACCCCGCCGGCCTTGCCACGCCCGCCGGTCTTGACCTGGGCCTTGATCACGACGCCCGGCTTGCCGGCCGCGATGAACTCGGCGGCGATGGCACGGGCCTCCGCCGGTGTCCCGGCGACCTTGCCCTCCTGGATCGGAACGCCGTAGGAAGCGAAGAGATCCTTCGCCTGGTACTCGAACAAGTCCACTCGGGGCCGTCCTTCATGCTCGGCAGTGCTGTTTGAGGGAGTGCTGCTGTCTGAGGGAGTGCTGTCTGACTGGGTTTTACTGGCCTGGCTGCGGCAGGCAGCCTAGTCCCGCCCGCCCGGCCAGGCCCATATGGGTCAGGGCTCGGAACTCACGTTCTGCGCCCGATCGCTCGCCTCGCCGTCGGCCAGCGTCGACCGGACCCAGTCCACTATCTCGGTTGTCGGGGCGCCAGGCGTGAAGATCGCCGCCACTCCGAGCTGCTTCAGCTCCGTGATGTCGGCTTCGGGGATGATCCCGCCGCCGAATACCACGATGTCGGCGGCGTCACGCTCCTTCAGCAGTTCCAGCACCCGCCGGAACTGGGTCATGTGAGCGCCCGACAGCACCGACAGGCCGATGGCGTCGGCGTCCTCCTGAAGCGCGGCGGCGACGATCTGCTCCGGGGTCTGGTGCAGCCCGGTGTAGATGACCTCCACCCCGGCGTCGCGCAACGCGCGGGCCACGACCTTGGCTCCCCGATCATGGCCGTCGAGGCCAGGCTTGGCGATCACGACCCGGATACTGCTCATCAAACGTGCCTCTCGCGCCGGGCCCCGCTGGCCGGGCCCGCTGACTCGCAGCGTATCTGGCTCCCTAGACCACCGAAGTTTCCAGGCCCGGCCGGTCGCCGGCATCCCGCACCGTCTCGGCCGCCGCCCCCGGCACTTCGATCCGCCCGGCCGGCTCGCTCAGCTACAGCTTCTCGATCGGGGCGTAGCGCAGGACCAGGTGCTTGATCCCGTAGTCCCCCCCGAAGTCGATCTTGGCCTCGGGATCGTCGCCCCGGCCCTCCACCGACAGCACCGTGCCCAGGCCGTAGGAGTCGTGGTTGACCCGGTCGCCGGGCTGGAGCGAGGGCACCTTCCGGTTGCCCAGCGCCTGCACGCCGGGCCGCCGGGCCAGCCGCTCGGAGGCCGGCGCCGCGGCCACTGCCTCGGACCGCCGCCACTCGACGAGCCGCTCCGGCACCTCGGACAGGAACCGGGACTGCTTGTGGTAGGCCGGGCGGCCGAACCAGGCCCTCGACACCGCCCTGGTCAGGTACAGCCGCTGCTCGGCGCGGGTGATCCCGACGTAGGCCAGCCGGCGCTCCTCGGCCAGCTCGCGGTCGTCGCCGACGGAGCGCTCGTGCGGGAAGACGTTCTCCTCCAGCCCGGTCAGGAACACCACGGGGAACTCCAGGCCCTTGGCCGTGTGCAGGGTCATCAGCGTGACCATGCCGCCGTGCTCCGCGCCCTCGGGGATCTGGTCGGCGTCGGCGACCAGCGAGACCTGCTCCAGGAAGTCGGCCAGCGTACCCGGCTATCGGGTCACCGGCCTCGACCTGCCGGCCGCCGAACTGCCGGGCGTCGAACTCGCGCGCCACCGACACCAGCTCGTTCAGGTTCTCGATCCGGCTCTCGTCCTGGAGATCGGTGGAGGCCTGGAGCTCGGCCACGTAGCCGGTCTGGTCCAGCACCGCCTCGGTCAGGTCGCCGACCGGGCTGCCCGCCTGCGACGCCGCCCGCAGCCCGCCGATCAGCTGGTTGAAGCCCTCGATGGCCCGGGCCGAGCGCGAGGCCAGGCCGGGCACGTCGTCGGGCCGGGCCAGCGCCCGGGCGAAGGAGATCCGCTGTCGCTGGGCGAACGCGGCCACGTACTCCTCGGCCCGGTCGCCGATCCCGCGGCGCGGGGTGTTGAGCACCCGGCGCAGCGACACCTCGTCCTCGGGGTTGGCGATCAGCCGCAGGTAGCCGAGCAGGTCCCGGATCTCCCGCCGCTCGTAGAACCGGATGCCGCCGACCACCTTGTACGGCAGCCCGGTCCGGATGAAGACCTCCTCGAACACGCGGGACTGCGCGTTGGTCCGGTAGAACACCGCCACCTGGCCGGCGGTGGCCTGGTGCTCGTCGGCCAGCCGGTCGACCTCCTCGGCCACGAAGGCCGCCTCGTCGTGCTCGCTGTCGGCCACGTAGCCGGTGATCGGGGGGCCGTCGCCCGCGTCGGACCACAGGTTCTTGGGCACCCGGCCGGGGTTGCGCGAGACCACGGCGTTGGCCGCGGCCAGGATGTTCTGGGTGGACCGGTAGTTCTGCTCCAGCAGGATGACCCGCGCCCCTGCGAAATCCCGCTCGAACTCCTCGATGTTCCTGATCGTGGCGCCGCGGAATGCGTAGATGGACTGGTCGGCATCGCCCACCACGACCAGCTCGGCGGGCGGGATGGTCTCCTCGTCGCTGACCGGCATGGGGTCCTGCCCGGCCAGCTCGCGGACCAGCACGTACTGCGCGTGGTTGGTGTCCTGGTACTCGTCCACCATGACGTGCCGGAACCGCTTGCGGTACTCGGCGGCTACCTCGGGGAACGCCTGCAGCAGGTTAACCGTGACCATGATCAGGTCGTCGAAGTCCATGGCGCCCGCGGCCACCAGCCGGCGCTGGTACTCGCCGTAGGCCTGGGCCAGGGCCTTCTCCCGGTAGCCCGACGCCTTGGCCGCGGCCGTCTCGTAGTCGATGAGCTCGTTCTTGAGGTCGGAGACCTGGTTCAGCATGGCCTTGGGCGGGTGGCGCTTGGCGTCCAGCTCCAGCTCGCGGCAGACCAGGGCCATCAGCCGCTGAGAGTCGGCCTGGTCGTAGATGGAGAACGAGGACGGGTAGCCGAACCGGTCGGCCTCCCGGCGCAGGATCCGCACGCAGGCCGAGTGGAAGGTCATCAGCCACATCGCCCGGCTGCTGGCGCCGGTCAGCGCCGCCGCGCGGGCCGCCATCTCCCCGGCCGCCTTGTTGGTGAACGTGATCGCGAGGATCTGGCGGGGGTGCACCTGCCGGTGGGCCAGCAGGTAGGCGATCCGGTGAGTCAGCACCCGGGTCTTGCCCGAGCCCGCCCCGGCCACGATGAGCAGCGGGCCGCCCTCGTGGAGGACGGCGGCTCGCTGCTGCGGGTTCAGGCCCTCGAGAAGAGCATCGGAATCAACGGCGGTGGCGGTCACCCGATCAGCCTAGGCGCTACCGCCGACAGCCGGCGGCGGCACGGCAGCAGGCCGGACTACTCGTCCGGGACCAGGGTCGGCGTGGACCGGGTCAGTGTCTCCTTCTTGAAGAACGCCGGGGCGGTGTACCGCTGGTACAGGAAGAACAGGACGCCGGCCAGCGCGGCCCCCACCGCGATGACGAACGCGCCGCCGATCTGCCAGTGGATGCCCGGCACGGTCCAGAACGTGAAGTCGTTCGCCGTGGCCACGTCGTAGTCCAGCCAAATGCTCCAGCCCCCGAGGAACCACAGCATCAGGGCGCCGGCCACCGGGAAGATGCCCTGCATGAACAGGTTGCGGGTGCTGGACAGCAGATTCCGCCGGTAGTACCAGGCGCAGGCGAAGCCGGTCAGCCCGTAGTAGAACGCGATGTACAGGCCGATCGCGATCACCGCGTCGCCGATCACGCCGATGCCGTTCGACACGAAGTTCACCGCCACGTAGAACGCGATGGAGATCAGGCCCATCACGACGGTCGACACCGTGGGCGTCAGGTACTTCGGGTGGATCTTCGCGAACGACTTGGGGATCGCCTTGTAGACGGCCATGGACAGCGTGGTCCGGGCCGTGGGCAGGATCGTCGTCTGGGTGGACGCCGCGGCGGAGGACAGCACCATCAGCAGCAGCAGGTGGTAGAACCACGAGCCCAGCGCCGCCGCCGAAGATCAGCTTGCCCTGGACCGACAGCACGTCGCCCGCGTTCGCGACGTTGCCCAGGCCGTTGCCGGTGGTCTTGGTCCCGGCGAAGGACTGCATGGACAGGATGACCAGCACGTAGGTGACCAGCAGGATGAACGTCGACAGGATCGCCGCGCGGCCCGGGGTCTTCTCGGGGTTCTTGGTCTCCTCGTTGACGGCCACCCCGGTATCCCAGCCCCAGTAGATGAACACCATCAGGATGATGCCGCTGGCGAACGCGCTGAAGTTGGTGATATGGAACGGGTTGAACCAGGACCAGGCGGGGGTCAGGTGACCCGCCGGCGCCGTGCCGCTGCCCACCTTGACCAGCGCGGTGATCGACAGCACCGTCAGCATGACCAGCTCGATACCGAGCAGGACCTTCTGGAAGTTGGCCGAGACCTCGATGCCGCGGTAGCAGATGTAGGTCATGACCACGATCCACAGCACGCCGACCAGCAGCACCCAGCCGCTGGTCGGATTGGACCCGATTCCGTTGGCGTTGAACAGCAGGAAGCCGTACTGCCCGGCCACCTGGGCCAGGCTGGCCATGACCAGGATGTCGGCGGCCACGATGGCCCAGCCGCCGGCCCAGCCGGTCCGCGGGCCGAAGGCGCGGGTGGCCCAGGTGAAGGTGGTCCCGCAGTCCGGATCGGCCTTGTTCAGCTCGCTGTAGCCGATCGAGGTGAGCAGCATCGGCACGAAGGCCAGGACCGCGACGATCGGCGACTGCAGCCCGACCGCCACGACGACGAAGACCAGCGTCGCGGCGATGCTGTAGGCGGGCGCCACCGACGCGGTGGCGATGATCGTGGTGGAAACCAGCCCCAGGGCCCCCGATTTGAGGCCCTTGTCTACCTGCTCTTCCTGAACGCGCGTCGGATCAGTAGTCGCCATGCCAGATTCCCCCCGGAAGTCCCCCGACTACTGAGCGTAATACCCAGTTGCCGGGAGATGCCTCAGGGGATCTGGCCTACTCGTCCGGCACGAGCGTGGGCGTGGACCGGGTGAGCGTCCGGCCCTTGAAGAAGGCCGGCTGGGCGAACCGCAGGTACACGAACAGGATCGCGCCCAGCAGCGAGCTTATGAACACGATCACGAACACGCCGCCGATCTGCCAGTGAATGCCCGGCACAGTCCACATCGTGTAGTCGTTCTGCGTGGCGACGTCATAGTCCAGCCACAGGCTCCAGCCGCCCAGGAACCACAGGATCAGCCCGCCGAGCACCGGCAGGATGCCCTGCATCCACAGGTTGCGCGCGCTGCTGGTCAGGTTCCGCCGGTAGTACCAGGCGCAGGCGAACCCGGTCAGCCCGTAGTAGGTGGCGATGAAGATGCCGCAGCTGGTGACCGCGTCGGCGATGACGTTGCCGTGCGAGATGAAGTTGATGCCGGCGTAGAACAGGATCGAGATGCCGCCCATGACCAGCGTGGACACCGTCGGGGTCAGGTGCCGGGGGTGCATCTTGGCGAACGAGGCCGGCAGTGCCTTGTAGGTGGCCATCGACAGCGTGGTCCGCGCGGTCGGCAGGATCGTGGTCTGGGTCGAGGCGGCCGCCGAGGACAGCACCATGAGGATCAGCAGGTGGGACAGGACGCTGCCGAACGCGCCGGTGCCGAAGACCGCGCCGCCCAGCACTGACAGCACGTCACTGGCGTTATTCGCGTTGGCCAGGCCGATGCCCATGGGTGCCGATGCCCGCGAACGACTGCGCACGCGAAGATCACGATTCCGTAGGTCACGACCAGGACCAGCGTGGACAGCATGGCCGCCCGGCCCGGCGTCTTGGCCGGGTCCTTGGTCTCCTCGTTGACCGACAGCGCGGTGTCCCAGCCCCAGTAGATGAACACCATCAGGATCAGCCCGGAGGCGAACGCGCTGAACGAGATGCCGAACGGGTCGAGCCAGGACCAGCTCGGAGTTATCGAGGCCGCCGGGTGGTTCCCGGTGCCCGACCCGGACCAGCGCGGTGACGGACAGCACCAGCAGCATGACGATCTCGATGCCCAGCAGGGCCTTCTGGAAGTTGGCCGAGACCTCGATGCCGCGGTAGCAGATGTAGGTCATCGACGACGATCCAGAGGATGCCCGACCAGCAGCACCCAGCCGCTGGCCGGGTTGTGCCCGATGCCGTTGGCGTTGAACAGCAGGAAGATGTACTGCCCGGCGACCTGGGCCAGGCTGGCCATCACCAGGACGTCGGCGGCCACGATGGCCCAGCCGCCCGCCCAGCCCACGGCTGGGACTGAAGGCCCTGGTGGCTCCAGGTGAACGTGGTGCCGCAGTCCGGGTCGGCCTTGTTCAGCTCGCTGTAGCCGATCGAGGTCAGGATCATCGGCACGAAGGCCAGGATCGCGATGATGGGCGACTTGAGCCCGACCGCCACGACGATGAAGCCCAGGGTGGCCGCGAGGCTGTAGGCGGGAGCGACCGACGCGGTGGCGATCACGGTGCTGGAGATCAGCCCGATAGCACCGGATTTGAGGCCCTTCTCCGTCGCCTGCTCCAGCTGTACCTGTGGCTGAGTAGCGGCCATGACTCGCCCCTCCCGAAATAACCGGTGCCCGTGCTGGGCACCGCCTGGCCCAGCATCTCGGCGGGCGGACACTGGACGGGTACGCGGGCGCGACGGATCGCATACCCAAGTTCTACGGTTCTAGCACTTAATCCCGCTCTGATCAACGATTTCAGTTGTAACGGGTAGGTATCGCGACTGGTCCCGTTGGTTCGAGCAGGGCTACGCGGCTGGGTGCGGGTCTAGGATCAGCGCTATGCGCATACTCCTTGTCGGAGCCGGCGGGGTGGGTACCGCTTTTGCCCGCATCGCCGCACGTCGGCCCTTTGCCGAGCTGGTCATCGCGGACTACGACCTGGCCCGCGCGCAGCGCGCGGCGGCGGCCAGGGACTCCTACACTGCCGTCCAGCTCGACGCCCGCGACGAGCAGGCGACGGCGGCCCTACTGGATCAGCACTCCTGTGATGTGCTAATGAATGCCACCGACCCGCGATTTGTCATGCCCCTGTTCCGCGCGGCGCTGGCGGCCCGCGTGAACTACCTGGACATGGCCATGTCGCTGTCGCACCCCGACCCCGAGGCGCCCTACAGCCAGACCGGTGTCAAGCTCGGCGACGATCAGTTCGCCCAGTCTGACCAGTGGGAGCAGGCCGGGAAGCTCGCGCTGGCCGGGATCGGCGTGGAACCGGGCCTGTCCGACGTGTTCGCCCGGTACGCCGCCGACCGCTTGTTCAGCGAGATCAACGAGATCGGCGTGCGGGACGGCGCGAACCTCGAAGTGGCGGGCTACGATTTCGCGCCCACCTTCTCCATCTGGACCACGATCGAGGAGTGCCTGAACCCGCCGGTCATCTGGGAGGCCGAGCGGGGCTGGTACACCACCCCGCCGTTCAGCGAGCCCGAGACGTTCACCTTCCCGGCCGGGATCGGCCCGGTGGAGTGCGTGAACGTAGAGCACGAGGAAGTGCTGCTGATCCCGCGCTGGGTGCCGTCGAAGCGGGTCACCTTCAAGTACGGCCTCGGCGCCGAGTTCATTGGCGTCCTGGAGACCCTGCACAAGCTCGGCCTGGACTCGGTCAGCCCGGTCAGCGTGGGCGGCGCCCAGGTGTCGCCGCGCGACGTGGTGGCCGCCTGCCTGCCCGACCCGGCCACCCTCGGCGACGCGATGACCGGGCTCACCTGCGCGGGCACCTGGGTCACCGGCACCGGCACCGACGGCCGCCCGCGCGAGGTCTACCTGCACCACGTGGTCGACAACGCCTGGTCCATGGCCGAGTACGGGTCGCAGGCGGTGGTCTGGCAGACCGCGGTCAACCCGGTGGTCGCGCTCGAGCTGATCGACTCCGGCGCCTGGGCCGGGACGGGCGTGCTCGGCCCCGAGGCACTGCCCCCCGAGCCCTTCCTCGACCTGCTCACCGACTACGGATCGCCATGGGCGTGCGAGGAGCGCACCCCTCAGCAATAACAAAGGAGCTTTGCGGTGGAAGACTTGCGCAACTTCATCGGCGGCCACTGGACGGACCTCTCGTACGACAAGAAGTCCGAGGTCATCGACCCGAGCACGGGCGAGGCCTACGCGACCGCGCCGATCTCGGGCCCGGAGGAGGTGGACGGCGCCTTCGCCGCGGCCGCCGATGCCTTTCCGGGCTGGCGGGACGCGACCCCGGCCGAGCGCAGCCTGGCCCTGCTGAGGATCGCCGACGAGTTCGAGGCCAACGCCGAGCAGCTCGTCGAGACCGAGTCCAGGAACACGGGCAAGCCCAAGGCGCTGACCCTGTCCGAGGAAATCCCGCCGATGGCCGACCAGATCCGGTTCTTCGCCGGCGCGGCCCGGATGCTGGAGGGCCGCTCCGCGGGCGAGTACATGTCCGGCTTCACCTCGTTCGTCCGCCGGGAGCCGATCGGCGTCTGCGCGGCGGTGACGCCGTGGAACTACCCGATGATGATGGCGGTGTGGAAGTGGGCCCCGGCCCTGGCCGCGGGCAACACCATGGTGCTCAAGCCGTCTGACACCACGCCCGCCTCCACGCTGTTCATGGCCGAGCTGATGAGCAAGCACCTGCCGGCCGGCGTGTTCAACGTGATCTGCGGCGACCGGGACACCGGCCGGGCGCTGGTCGCGCACCCGACCCCGCAGATGGTGTCGATCACCGGCAGCGTCCGCGCGGGCAAGGAGGTAGCCAGGGCGGCGGCCGACAACCTCAAGCGGGTCCACCTGGAGCTGGGCGGCAAGGCGCCGGTGGTCATCTTCGACGACGCCGACCCGGCCAAGGCAGCCGAGGCCATCGCGATCGCCGGCTACTTCAACGCCGGGCAGGACTGCACCGCCGCCACCCGGGTGATGACCGCGCCCGGCGTGCACAGCGACTTCGTCGAGGCCCTGGTCGAGCAGGCCAAGGGCCAGACCGTGGCCGGCCCGGACGTGGCCGACGCCGACTTCGGGCCGCTGAACAACGCTAACCAGCTGGAGCGCGTCTCCGGGTTCATCCAGCGGCTGCCCGACCACGCCCGGCTGCTGACCGGCGGGCGGCAGGCCGGCGACCGCGGCTACTTCTTCGAGGCCAGCGTGGTCGACGGCCTCGAGCAGGACGACGAGATCATCCAGAACGAGGTGTTCGGCCCCGTCATCACCGTGCAGCAGTTCAGCGACGAGGACGAAGCGGTGCGCTGGGCCAACGGCACCGAGTACGGCCTGGCCTCCTCGGTCTGGACCGCCGACCACGGCCGCGCCATGCGGGTGTCGCGCCGGCTGGACTTCGGCTGCGTGTGGATCAACACCCACATCCCGCTGGTGGCCGAGATGCCGCACGGCGGCTTCAAGCAGTCGGGCTACGGCAAGGACCTGTCCATGTACGGCTTCGAGGACTACACCCGCGTCAAGCACGTCATGTCCGCCCTGGACTGAGGTAGGCGTCTCCCGCGCCGCGCTGATGCCCGGCGCGGGAGGCCCACGCACAACCAATACGATTAACAAATGCTTGATAACGCTGACGTCGCCCGCATCCTGGTCATCGTCGCCCACCCCGACGATGTCGACTTCGGGGCCGCCGGGACCATCGCCCAGTGGACCGACGCCGGGATCGACGTCCGGTACTGCATCGTGACCAACGGCGACGCCGGCGGCAGCGACCCGTCGATCTCCCGAGCGGACATGGGCCGGCTGCGCCAGGCCGAGCAGACCGCCGCGGCCAAGCAGGTGGGCGTCAGCGAGCTGACGTTCCTCGGCTACCCGGACGGCCGGGTGGAGGCCACGCTCGAGCTGCGCAAGGACCTGAGCCGGGTCATCCGCATGGTCCGGCCCGACCGGGTGGTCTGCCCGTCCGCGGAGCGTAACTACACCAGGATCGGCACCAGCCACCCCGACCATCGCGCCGTGGGCTCGGCCGCGCTGGACGCGGTCTACCCCGACTCCCGCAACCAGTTCGCCTTCCCCGAGCTGCTGGCCGAGGAGAAGCTGGAGCCGTGGACGGTCCGCGAGGTCTGGATCTCCGCCAGCCCGGAGCCGTCGCACTACGTCGACATCACCGACACGTTCCCGCGCAAGGCGGCCGCGCTGCGCGCGCACGCCAGCCAGATCGCCGACTTTGACCAGCTACAGGAGCGGCTGCTCGGCATGACCACCCGGCTCGCCGAGCAGGGCGGGCTGCCCGAGGGCCGGCTGGCCGAGGCCTTCCTGGTGATCCAGACCGGCTGAGCAACGCGTTAAGCTCCCGTACACCATTCCGTCACGCACGTTTGTTATTTATTCATCTTAATTTAACCTTGGCCGTCGATCTCAGCTGCGCATTCAGGGGCCGGTTTCCCCACTCTATTCCTAGTAACGCTCTAGGAATAGAGTGGAAATGCTTCGGAAATAGTCGGGACATCGCCCCTGGGTAAGCTATTCGTCGCTCGCCGTATCGAAATTAAGCTGTGGGCGCAGCGGCGATGACCTGCGTGATCGCGCTGCCGGGCCGCGGTGCCCGAATGACCGCGCGGCCGGTCCGGGCCCGTGAATAAAACTCCTGCCTGCGGCTTCATCCCTTCGACGCCAACGGTTAAGGCAGACCTCATTTCCCGTTCCCTTGTGGCCAAGTCGTGACCACGGGAAGCTGAGCGCGTTGGCCCCCCGGGCCGACAGGTTCCACGCGCTTTCGTCTGCAGGAGGAGCGGAATATGCGCATGCTCGGCAAGCTGATCACGGGGGCGGCTGTCATTGCCACCGTGACGACCCTGACCGCGGGGGTGGCCATGGCCGACCCGCCGTCGGGCACGACCCCCAAGGCGACCGACGTTGTCGGCGTCGGGTCGAACACCACTGAGTCCCTGCTCGACCAGCTGACCCTTAACTACAACGCCGCGCACAAGACGGGCACCCACATCTTCAGCTGGGACGCGCTGGAGAACGCCGCCGCGACCACGGCCGGCAACATCGCCACCAAGGCGGGCTGCGTCGCAGCCCCGCGGCCGAATGGCTCGTCGGCGGGCATCGCCGCGCTGGCCGCCAACATCAAGGACCCCAAGTCCAAGAGCCACTTCTGCCTCGACTTCGCGCGCTCGTCGCGGTCTGAGAAGTCGACCGACCCGGCGGGCCTGTCGTTCATCCCGCTGGCGCTGGACAACATCTCCTACGCCTCGCTGGCCAAGGGCAGCAATGCCCCGACCAACCTGAGCACCCACCAGCTGACCGAGATCTACACCTGCACGGTCACCAAGTGGACCCAGGTCGGCGGCAAGAGCAAGGACACGATCCGCCCGCTCCTGCCGCAGCCCGGCTCGGGCACCCTGGCCACGTTCCTCGCTGACATCAACGTGACCACGCCCGGCAAGTGCGTGAACGAGCCCAACACGCTGGAGGAGAACGAGGGCGTCGACCCCATCTACGCCAGCAAGAACGCCAAGGACGAGATCGTCCCGTTCTCGGCGGGCAAGTGGCTGGCCCAGGCCTTCCACTCCGCGAAGTGCAAGACCACCAAGTGCGGGACTGACAAGTCCGGCGTGTTCACCGAGTGCCAGACGCCCAAGAAGGGCCAGAACAAGTTCGGCTGTGACATCAACGGCGTGCTGAAGGTCAACGACATCAACAAGACCGCCCCGATCAACGGGACCGGCGCCAAGGCCGTTCTCAACCCGCACTACACCTCGATCTTCATCCGCACCCTGTTTGACGTGGTCCGGACAGCCAAGACCAAGGACGGCATCCCGGCCTACCTCGACACCTTCTTCGGTGCCAAGGGCTTCTTCTGCTCGTCCAAGGAGAAGTCGGTCATCCAGGCCTATGGCTACGAGCCCACCGCGAGCTGCGGCTGATAGCAGCGCGCTGATCCGCGGGTTACCTAACGGGTTATCCACTGGGTGACCGCGGATCGCTGATCGGCACGTGGTGCCGGGGGTTCACCCCCCGGCACCACGTTTTTTTGCGCCGTCTTTCTGCGCCGGAGGCCGAGAGGCGACGAGGAGGCCGAATCCTACCGGATGAGTAGGTAATATAAAAGATAGTTTTCCTACCTTTAAAGTAAGATTCTCTGGCCTGCCCTGGAGTGTTCTTGTGATCACTCCTTGTTGCGGGCGCGCCTCCAGGGAAAGCTGAGCCAGTCGGCCATCAGGCTGACCGGTGCGGATGCCCGCACCGTGCGGTAACGCGTGCTGCGTACGCAGGAGGAGCGGAACATGCGCATGCTCACCAAGCTGGTCACGGGGGCGGCCGCGGTGGCCACCGTGACGGCCCTGTCCGCGGGACCGGCCCTGGCCGACCCGCCGAACGGTGTCTCCCCAGCGCCCAGCTCGGTCGTCTCGGTCGGGGCCCAGACCACCCAGTACCTGTCGGACGCGCTCGCGGCGACCTGGGACAAGGCCCACCCGAAGAAGACCCAGCTGTACACCTGGGATGCGGCCAACGCGCTCGGCGTGGACGGGAACATCACGACCAAGAAGGGCTGCGCGAAGACCCTCCGGCCCAACGGCTCCTCGCCGGGCATCACCTCGCTGGCCGCCAACATCAAGATCGGCTCGCACTACTGCATCGACTTCGCCCGCTCGTCCAGGGCCGAGAAGTCCACCGACCCGACCGGCCTGTCGTTCATCCCGCTGGCCTTCGACAGCGTGACCTACGCCTCGGTGACCAAGAACCCCAAGACGCCCAAGGGCAGCAACGCCCCGGCCAACCTGACCACCAAGCAGCTGCAGAAGATCTACACCTGCACCGCCACCAAGTGGAACCAGGTCGGCGGCAAGAGCAGCGCCACCATCCACCCCCTGCTGGCCCAGACCGGGTCGGGCACCGTCTCGTTCTTCCTGGCCGCGATCGGCGTGACCACGCCAGGCACGTGCGTCGACGAGCCGACCACGCTGGAGGAGAACCAGGGCGTCGACCCGATCTTCACCGGCAAGAACGCCGCTAACGAGATCATCCCGTTCTCGGCCGGCGACTGGATCGCGCAGGCCTACCACTCGGCCGCCTGCCTGAACAAGACCTGCACCCCCGTCAAGGGCGTCACCTGCAAGCCCAAGAAGGGCCAGAACACCTTCGGCTGCGACTCCAACGGCGTGCTCAAGCTCAACGACATCAACGGCACCAGCCCGGTGACCGGCAAGGGCACCAGCGCCACCCTTAACCCCCGCTTCAGCTCCATCTTCATCCGCACCCTGTTCAACGTGGTGCGCACGGCCAAGACCAAGGACAGCATCCCGGCCTACCTGGAGCAGTTCATCGGCGCCAAGGGCCTGTTCTGCACCAACAAGGCCCTGGTCAAGGACTACGGCTTCCTGGCCGATCCATCCTGCGGCAGCTGACCATGGCCTGACCCAGCCAGCCGGACCCAGCCAGCCTGACCCAGCCAGCCGGACGCGGTGCCCGGGGGGACTCCTCCCCCCGGCGCCGCGTTCTCGTATGTCAGGGCCCTGGCCCGCGCTCCCCGATTCGATCTAGCGTAAATCCTAGTTTTCCTATTATTATCCTGGGATTCACGTGGCGTATGCAGCACGTGGCGTATGCAGGAGGAGCGGAAAACATGCGCATGCTCAGCAAGCTGGTGACGGGGGCGGCCGCGGTGGCCACCGTGACTGCCCTGTCCGCGGGACCGGCCCTGGCCGACCCGCCCAAGGGCGTCACCCCGGCGCCCGGCTCGGTCGTGTCGGTAGGCGCCCAGACCCAGCAGAACCTGTTCGACGCCCTGGCGACGAACTGGGACAAGGCCAACCCGAAGAAGACGCAGCTCTATACCTGGGATGCGCTCAACTCGGCCGGGGTCGACAACAACATCGCGACCAAGAAGGGCTGCGCGCCGATCGTCCGGCCCAACGGAGCGTCCCCGGGGATCACCTCGCTGGCCGCCAACATCAAGATCGGCTCGCACTACTGCATCGACTTCGCCCGCTCATCGCGGGCCGAGAAGTCCACCGACCCAGCGGGCCTGTCGTTCATCCCCTTCGCCTTCGACAGCGTCACCTATGCCTCGGTCACCAAGAACCCCAAGACGCCCAAGGGCAGCAACGCCCCGGCCAACCTGACCACCAAGGAACTGGCCGAGATCTACACCTGCACCGCTACCAAGTGGAACCAGGTCGGCGGCAAGAGCAGCGCCACCATCCACCCGCTGCTGGCCCAGGCCGGCGCTGGCACCGTCACCTTCTTCCTGACCGCCATCGGCGTCACGACGCCCGGCAAGTGCGTGAGCGAGCCGACCACCCTGGAGGAGAACGAGGGCACCAACTCGATCTTCACGGGCAAGAACGCCGCTAACGAGATCATCCCGTTCTCGACCGGCGACTGGATCGCGCAGGCCTATCACTCGGCCGCCTGCGTGAACAAGTCCTGCACCGCGGTCAAGGGCGTCACCTGCAAGCCCAAGAAGGGCCAGAACGCGTTCGGCTGCGCTGACAACGGCGTGCTCAAGCTGAACGGCATCAACGGCACCAAGCCGGTGAGCGGCACGGGTGCCAAGGCCATCCTGAACTCCCACTTCAGCTCCATCTTCATCCGGACCCTCTACGACGTGGTCCGCACGGCCAAGACCAAGGACAGCATCCCGGCCTACCTGGAGCAGTTCATCGGCACCAAGGGCCTGGTCTGCAAGAACCCGAGCCTGGTCAAGGACTACGGCTTCCTGCCCGACCCGTCCTGCGGCTAATACGCCACAGATCAGCGGGGGCCGGCGTGGCGCTGGGAGCGGAGGCTCCCGGCGTCACGCCCGCCTGGTCTCCGGACACTCGATATCACTACGGTCTATAGCGGATCTGTTCGGCTTTTATTCACTTACTCAGCCCCATATGTTCAACCTTGCAGATCAGTATGAATTCGCCAGGGACGGGCGTCGCTGAGCCAGGCGCAGCCGAGGGAGCACGGGGAGGCAAGCGATCATGTCGGTCGCGCTGACTACTAACTCGACCGTGCCACCGGACGAGGATTCGCCGCGACGGATCGTGGCCCGGCAGTCACTGGGCGATCAGGTCTTCCGTGGCATCCTGCGCGCGGCGGGCATCACCGTGCTGGTGATCACGGCCATGATCCTGGTCTTCCTGGTCATCCGGTCGCTGCCCGCCTGGCGCCAGGAGGGGCTGAGGTTCTTCACCTTCTCAACGCTGCTCTATCCGGAAAAGCAGTTCGGCGTAGCCGCGCTGCTGCCGGACTCGGTGATGATCGCGCTGATCGCGCTG
The DNA here is from genome assembly GCA_963822485.1 of uncultured Actinomycetota bacterium. Lineage (GTDB taxonomy): Bacteria > Actinomycetota > Actinomycetes > Streptosporangiales > Streptosporangiaceae > DASUBV01. The sequence goes on along the minus strand of CAWGHW010000031.1, from coordinate 1,427,666 downwards.
GTCTTCGCATTTCCGGCCGGGCTGGCCTCGGCGCTGTATATCTCGGAGTACGCGCCGCCGCGACTGCGCCGCCCGCTCATCGCGGTCATCGACCTGCTCGCGGCGATCCCGAGCATCGCCTTCGCCCTGTGGGGCTTGATCTACCTGATGCCGAAGATCATCGGGACCGACACCTGGCTGGCTCACCACCTGGGCTTCATCCCGTTCCTGCACTTCCGGCAGACCTACACCCAGTCCAACTTCGTGGGCTCGGAGTTCATCGCCGGCCTGGTCGTGTCGATGATGGTGATCCCGATCATCGCCTCGCTGTCCCGCCAGGTGTTCTCGCAGGCGCCGCAGGGCGAGCGGGAGGCCGCGTACGCGCTCGGCGCGACGCGCTGGGGCATGGTCAGGACCGTGGTCCTGCCCTTCGGCCGGGGCGGGGTCATCGGCGCGAGCATGCTCGGCCTCGGCCGGGCGCTCGGCGAGACGATCGCCGTCTCGTTCATCCTCAGTCCGCCCACCGAGTTGTTCAGCTACCACGTGCTGGAAGGGGGCGGCAACTCGATCACGACCACGATCGCCAACAACCTGGGGTCGTACTCCCCGCTCGGGATCGACTACCTGCTGGCGGCCGCGCTGACGCTGTTCCTGCTGACGCTGGTCATCAACACGCTCGCGGCGCTCGTGATCAGCCGGTCACGCTCGGGCGCCGCCACCGAGGCAGACTGACCCATGACCGAGAACGGGATCTCACGATGGCGGTAGCCGCAGCGCCCGCGCCAGACGTCCGGGTGCACATCGCGGCGGTGTCCGGCGACGGCGCGGCCACGATCCTCGGCGCGGCCCTCGCCGCCCTGGCGCTCACCTGGGTGCTCTTCGAGCGCGTCCTGCCGCTCAGCGGCGTGCTCGGCTTCTGGGTGGCCTGGTACCTGGTCTTCCTGGGCTTCTACGGCGTGATGGCCGCGATGCAGTGGGACCGCCAGGAGGCCGTCAACCGGGTGACGGCGATCGGCTTCGGAACCGGCGGCGCGCTGGCACTGGCCATCGTGGCGGCGATCGTGATCTACACCCTGACCGAGGGCGCGGCCGCGGTCAGCCACCTCAGCTTCCTGACCCAGAGCATGGCCAACTCCGGGCCCTCGCTCCCGCTTGGTGTCGGTGGCTGCCTGCACGCCATCGTCGGCACGCTGGAGCAGATCGGCCTGGCCACCTTCTTCTCGATGCCGCTCGGCGTGGCCGCCGCGCTGTTCCTGGCCGAGGTGGGCGGCCCGCTGGCCCGGCCAGTCCGGACCATCGTCGAGGCCATGACCGCCCTGCCCGACCTCATCGCGGGCCTGTTCATCTACGTGCTGTTCATCCTCACCCTGCACTTCGTGCATTCCGGGATCATGGCCGCCCTGGCGCTGAGCGTGACCATGATGCCGATCATCACCCGGGCCTCCGAGGTGGTGATCAGGCTGGTGCCCGGCACGCTTCGGGAGGCCTCGCTGGCGCTGGGCGCGAGCCAGTGGCGAACGGTGTGGAACGTGATCCTGCCCACCGCCCGGTCCGGGCTGGCGACCGCGGTCGTGCTGGCCATGGCCAGGGGGATCGGCGAGACCGCCGCGGTACTGTTCACCGCCGGCTTCACCAAGACCATGAACTGGAACCCCTTCAGCGGACCGCAGATCAACCTCCCGCTGTTCATCTGGAACTATGCGCACAACGAGGCGCAGATTCACGCTGACCTGCAACGGGGCTTCGGCGGAGCCTTCGTCCTGGTCGTCCTGGTGCTCGGCCTGTTCACCGCCGCCCGGGTCATTGGCGGCTCCGCGCCCGGCGAGATGAACCGGCGCCAGCGGCGCAAGATCGCCCGAGCGGCGGTGCGGACGTGAGCACCCGGCCGCGACGCACCTGCCGCAGTACTGCACCTGATCCGCACATACCATTGTTTCGATAGCCCAGCTAGGAAAGCCGATGCCTCGCCTCGCCATTCGTAACACGCCCTGGCCGCGCCGACTTCTGGCCCTGTCCGGCGTCGCATCCGTGGCTGTCGGACTGGTACTGCTCCCCGCAGCCCCTGCATCACTGGCGGTTACGCCCAGCCATTCCGGCGGATCCGGGGGCCGCGTCACCGTCCGCGGCCCGCGCATGGTCAACCCGAACACCATCAGCATCAGCACCGGTGCGGCCAAGCTGTACAAAGACCGCAGCAGCGTCACGGTGAGCCAGACCAGGAACCTGGTCGAGCAGACCATCCAGGTCTCCTGGAAGCACTTCACGCCGACCACCGCCGGGACCCTGCCCTACAGCAGCACCAACACCGATTACCCGGTGGTGGTCGCCGAGTGCCGCGTCGCCCATCCGAAGTTCGAGGACCAGTGCTTCGGCGTCGCCGGGCGCAGCGGCACCCAGGGCGGCGAGAACCAGTTCGGGCCCTACAACGCGGTCTACTCGACGACCACGGCCAAGGGCATCGGGGTGGCCGACATCCCGATGCTGACCGAGCTGCAGAATCAGTGGCTGGGCTGCAGCCCGGCCCACGCGTGCTCGCTGGCGGTCATCCCGATCCAGGGCGGCGACATCGTCCGCGCGCCGTTCAGCTGCACCAATCACCTGCAGGACCCCATCTTCAACGGCAACACCGCCACGGCCGGCGTCGCGTTCGGCCCGGCCACGCCGGGCGCGCCGCAGTGCTCGTGGAAGTCGCGCATCGTCGTCCCGCTGCACTTCGCGCCCTCGCCGGCCAACTGCAAGTTCAAGTCGCCCGCGTTCACCGTGCTCGGCTCGCCGATGGCCCAGCGGGCCATGCAGCAGTGGGACACCGGGCTGTGCGAGACCGCGGACCCGCTGTTCGTCCAGTACGGCTCGGCGCTGCCCGAGCCCGCGGCCGTCCAGGCCGTCCAGTCCGGCGAGGGGGACATCGCCCTGACCACCAGGCCCGCCGCCACGCTGACCGGCCCGCACCACAAGTACACCTATGCCCCGGTGAGCATCTCGGCGGTCTCGGTCGGCTACTGGGTGGACAACGCCAACACCGGCGACCCCTTCACCCGCCTCAAGCTGGATCCCCGGCTGGTGGCCAAGCTGCTGACCACGTCCTACAACCTGTCCTCGGTGGCCTGCACCCCGACACCGTCGCCCAACTGCGACGCGGGCGTGGACGGGAACCCCGACGACATCCTGGTGGACCGGGAGTTCACCAAGCTGAACCCCGGCATCTCGGTGGAGAACACGCCGCTCGGCAACGCGACCAGCCCGAATAACGTGCCGATCGTGCAGTCGGGCCCCAGCGACATGACCTACATGGTGACGCGCTGGATCGCCGCCAACAAGGAGGCCAGCCAGTTCCTGGCCGCCGTGCCGGACCGCTGGGGCATGCGCGTCAACTCCTACTACGCCAACGTGAAGTACCCGACGGACGCCTTCGTCCCGCAGGATCCCTCGCCCCAGACCCAGCACGCCTACTCGCCGATCTTCCCGCTGTCGCTGGGCGTCTCGGACATGGTGGAGGCCTGGCCGCCGGGCACCGGTTACCGCAAGCAGGAGTGCGGCAGCGTCAACCAGCCGCTCAGCTACTGCCGCCTGACCCAGGAGACGCCCGGCAACCGGGTGCTGTTCGGGGTGCTGGACTACGCCGACACCTCGGCGTTCCTAATCCCGTCCGCGGCGATTCTCAACCCGGCCGGCCGCTACGTCACGCCGACGCAGAGGTCGATGGCCGCGGCCGTGAACTCCATGGTGGACGACGGAAACAAGATCACCCAGGAAGTCGGCACGACGAGCAAGAACCCGGCCGAGTACCCGCTGACCATGGTCATCTACGCCATGGTGCCGACCAGCGGCCTGTCCCACGCCAAGGCGGACGCGATCTCGCGGTGGCTGCGCTTCGTGGCCGGTCCCGCCCAGCAGGAGGGCACCGCACCGGGCACGCTGCCGACCGGCTACCTGCCGCTGACTCCCAAGCTGCGGGCCGAGACGCTGACGGCGGCGACGGCGGTCCAGGACCAGACCGGCGCCACGAAGAGCCCCAGCCCGAGTCCCAGCTCAACCAGCCCCAGCTCGTCGGTCTCGCCGAGCCCGGCCTCCTCGGTGTCCGCGTCGCCGTCCTCGAGCGTGTCGTTCCCCAAGGTCGGCCAGAAGATCAACACGGTTGCGGTCCGCGACCCGCAGACCGCGGGGTTCCTGCGGTATGCCCTGCCCGGCATCCTGATCATCGGCGGCCTGGCCGCACTCGGCGGGGCGTCCTCGCTGCTGGCCCCGAGCTCCGGGGCCATCGCCGCCCGCCTGCGGCGCTATTACCACACGGGCCAACTGTGGAGGAGAAAGCCGTGACCGGCCATAGGTGGTATCCGCGCAGGCTCACGGCGATCGGCGCGGCCCTGGCCGCGGCGACCCTGAGCCTGTTCCCGACCGTGGCCGGCGCGACCAGCGTCGAGAACGCGGGCAACTACGTGACGATCAACGGCTCGGGCTCCTCCTGGAGCGAGGTCGCGCTAGACCAGTGGTCGCAGGACGTGCAGTCCCAGGGCATCACGGTGAACTTCAACCCCGATGGCTCGGCGCAGGGCCGCCAGGACTTCATCCAGGGCCAGGACGACTTCGCCGCCTCCGACCCGCCATTCCGCGACGGCCACGACCGGCTGGCCGGCACCGGCAGCGAAATCCCCTTCGCCTACGGCTACTCCTACATTCCGGACACCGCCGGCGGGACGGCGTTCATGTATCACCTGGACGTGGGCGGCAAGCAGATCACCAACATGCGGCTGTCCCCCAAAACGATCATGGAGATCTTCACCGGCCAGATCACTAACTGGGACGACAAGCAAATCACCAAGGACTACGGGGCCCAGCTGCCGAGCATCCCGATCACGCCGGTGGTCCGGTCTGACGGCTCGGGCGCGACCTACTTCCTGACCCGCTGGATGTCGCACCTGTTCCCGTCGCAGTGGGACGCGTTCTGCTCCAAGGTCACCCACGGACGGGTCAGCTCCGGCTGCGGCCAGACCGAGTTCTACCCGACCTCAGGCTGGGGCAACGTCAAGGCCGAGAACGGCTCCAACAACGTCGCCACCTACATCACCTCGAGCTACGCCAACGGCGCCATCGGCTACGACGAGTACGCCTACGCGCTCAACTCGAAGTACCCGGTGGTCAAGGTGCTGAACCCGGCCGGCTACTACGTGCTGCCCAGCGCCTCCAACGTGGCCGTCGCGCTGACCAAGGCGCAGATCGTCGAGGACCCGCACAGCGTCAACTTCCTCCAGCAGAACCTGGACAGCGTCTACACCTTCACCGACAAGCGGTCCTATCCGCTGTCCAGCTACAGCTACCTGATCGTGCCCAAGCTCGGCACCAAGGTGCCGCCGACGTTCAGCGACGCCAAGGGCAAGACACTGAGCACGTTCATCGACTTCTTCCTGTGCGGCGGACAGCGACAGGTCGCGCCGCTGGGCTACTCGCCCCTGCCGAAGAACCTGGTCCAGGGCGGGCTGCTGCAGTCCGGCAAGATCCCGGGGCACATCGCCGGCCCGAACCCCAGCACGCTGGCCGGCTGCGCGAACCCGACCATCAACTCCAGCGGCCAGCTGACGATCCTCCTCAACGCCCCGTACCCGTCCCCGTGCGACAAGCTCGGCGCGCCGCTCAACTGCACCGTGGTCAACGGCAAGGCCAAGTCAACCGGCGGCGGCACGGGCGGCTCCACCCCCAACCCGAGCTCGTCGGCCACCTCGAGCACCGGCACCGGGCCGGTCGGGACCTCGACCACCGGCCCGGCCACTGCCACCGGCGGGTCCGGAGGCAGCGTTGCCGGACAGGTGGTGAACGTGGCCAGCGACTCCTCCGGCCGGGCCCCGCTGGGAGTCATGACCGCGATCGCCATCATCATCGCGATCGTCGCGCCGCCGGCGCTCGGGATCTGGCTGCGCCGGCGCAAGCTGCGGGCGTCCCAGTGACCACCCCGCTGATAATCCTGGCGGGCGCATGACCACCGTCGACGGCGCCGGGGGGCGCGCCGTGCCCCCGCCGACCGTGCCCCCGCCGGCCGCGCCTCCGCCAGCTCCGGTCCTGGCCCCGGACCCGGAACCGGCCGCCGCGGCGCCAGCGCCCGCGCCGCCCCAGGCGCCGGCCCCGGGCCGGCCGCGCCCGCGCCGCCGCCCGACCAGCGCACCCAGACCCTGCGCGCCGTGGGCACGGGCCTGAGCCTGCTGGGCATCTTCCTGCTCGGCTTCGCCGCCTATCTGTACGGGCTGTCGTCGGTTCAGGAGGCCCGTTCCCAGAACGTCATGTACAAGACCCTGGCCGGCCAGCTGGCGGCCGCCATCGCCCCGACCGGCCCCACGGTCCTGTGCAACCCCAACGCGGTGGCCAGCGCGACCAGCTCCGCGATGTGCCCCACCGCCCAGGGCACGCCGATGGCGATCATGAACATCCCCGGCATCGGCATCAAGGACATGATCGTGGTGTACGGGACCAGCCCCGAGGACCTCACCCTCGGACCCGGGCTGGTCCGCAGCGGCCCGCTGCCCGGCCAGGGCGGGGTGGCGGAGATCTACGGCCGGAAGGCCACCTTCGGTGCGCCATTCGCCCGCCTGGACGCGCTGCGCAAGGGAGAGATCATCAGAGTCACCACAGGCCAGGGCGTGTCCAGCTATGAGGTCGTGGCCTTCGGCAGCAGCAGCCGCCAGGTCGAGGACCCGTACCCGAACCGCCTGGTCCTGCTGACCTCCGGCTCGGCCGCCGTGCCCACCTACTACAGCTACGTGGATGCGGACCTGGTCTCGCAGGTCAAGCCCGAGCCCGGCGGCCTGCCCGCGATCTACTCCGACGAGACCCCGCTCAGCGGAGACAGCGGCACCCTGGCGGACACGCTGCTGTGGGGGCTGGCCCTGGCCATCGTGTCGGTCGGCGCCACCGTGGCCGTGGCGCGCTGGAAGCCCTGGCCGACCTACCTCGCGGCCGCGCCGCTGGTGCTGATCGTGCTGTGGAACCTGTACACGAGCCTGGCCGCGCTGCTGCCCAATGTCTACTAATGCCGTGTCTACTGATGGCGTGGCTACTGATGCCGCCGGCGCGCTGCCGGAGCGAGATGGAGTTCAGATGAGCGAGGAGCCCCTGGACGAGGGCTTTGACGAGCTGTTCCGGCAGCCGCGGCCCGAGCCGGGCCGGGAGACCATGGTCATGGAGGCCGCGCCCGGCGGCGCCCCGGCGGGCGGGCCGTTGTCCCGGCTGGAGGCGCGCAACGTATCGGCCTGGTTCGGCGACCACAAGGTGCTGGAGCGGGTGTCGCTGGACATGGAGCCGGGCACGGTCACCGCGCTGATCGGGCCGTCGGGCTGCGGGAAGTCCACCTTCCTGCGGATCCTCAACCGGATGCACGAGATGATCAAGGGCGCCGAGCTGGGCGGCCAGGTCATGCTCGACGGCGACGACATCTACGACCGGGGGAACCGGCCGACCGACGTCCGCAAGCGGATCGGCATGGTGTTCCAGAAGCCGAACCCGTTCCCGGCCATGTCCATCTACGACAACGTGGCTAGCGGGCTCAAGCTGGCGGGCATCAAGGTCGCCAACAAGGACGAGGTGGTCGAGACCAGCCTGCGCCGGGCCGGCCTGTGGAACGAGGTCTACCGGCGGCTGCGGACGCCCGGCGGGTCGCTGTCCGGCGGCCAGCAGCAGCGGCTGTGCATCGCCCGGTCGCTGGCCGTCGCGCCGAAGGTGCTGCTCATGGACGAGCCGTGCTCGGCCCTGGACCCGACCTCCACCCGCCGGGTCGAGGACACCATCGCCGAGATCCAGAGTCAGGTGACGATCGTCATCGTCACCCACAACATGCAGCAGGCTCAGCGGGTCTCGCAGAAATGCGCGTTCTTCCTGGCCACGGACAAGACGCCGGGGCACATTGTCGAGTCTGGCCCGACGCAGCAGTTGTTCGAGGAGCCCAACGACCCGCGCACCGCCGATTACGTGAACGGCCGTTTCGGCTGACTCGTATGTGCGCTGGTAGTCACTAAGGTACCTACCGCGTCATGTCTGGTGCGGCCACCCTGGGCCGGCCTAGGTTGGACCTCAGGCGTATCTGCCGTGTCCGGACAGGAGTCAGTGCATGACGCGAATAAACGTAACGGTCGACGGGGTCAGTTACGTCGATCAGGTCGAGCCTCGGCTGCTACTGGTCCACTACCTGCGGGAATCCGTAGGGAAAACCGGTACTCCGATCGGCTGCGATACCTCTAACTGTGGTGCGTGCACCGTCCTCATGGACGGGGTCTCGGTCAAGAGCTGCTCGGTGCTCGCCGTTCAGGCCGATGGCTCCGATATCACGACAATTGAGGGGATCTCCGGGAATGGCGCCGCGGCGAACGCGGAACTGCACCCCCTCCAGCGCGCCTTTCACGAGGAGCACGCCCTCCAGTGCGGTTACTGCACGCCGGGGATGATCATCGCCGCGGCCGACCTGCTCCGCGACAACCCGCACCCGACCGATGCGGAGATCCGCGAGGGCCTGGAGGGCAACCTCTGCCGCTGCACCGGCTACGAGAACATCGTCCGCGCCGTGCGGCGCGCCGCGCAGGCAGGAGTCCAGTCATGACCACGACGCAGGAGAGGCCGACCGCCCAGATCGGCGCGGCGCGGCTCCGCAAGGAAGACGCCCGGCTGATCACCGGCCAGACCATGTGGACCGACAACATCACCCTGCCCGGTCACCTGCACGTGGCCTTCCTGCGCAGCCCGTTCGCCCACGCGAAGATCAACAGCGTCGACGTCAGCGCGGCCCGCCAGCTGCCCGGCGTGGTGGCCGCGTTCTCGGGCGCCGACTTCGCGCAGGAGCAGGGCAGCCTGCCCTGTGCCTGGCCGGTGACCGAGGACATCGTGATCCCGGCCCACCCGGCGATGGCCACCGACGAGGTCCGCTACGTGGGTGAGATCGTGGCCGCCGTCGTGGCCCGCTCCCGGTACGCCGCCGCCGATGCCGTCTCCGCCATCGACGTCGACTACGAGCCGCTGTCGCCGGTGCTGGACATCAGGACCGCGCTGGACGAGGACTCGCCCCAGGTGCACGAGGCGGGCAACAAGAGCTACGAGTGGGTCTTCGCCAACGGCGACCTGGACGCCGCGTTCCGCGACGCGCCCGTGGTGCTGGAGCGCAACTACCGGCAGCAGCGGCTGATCCCGTGCGCCATGGAGCCCCGCGCGGTGGTGTGCCAGCCGATCGGCGACGAGTACACGATCTGGTCGTCGACCCAGATCCCGCACGTGCTGCGGTTCCTGCTGGCCGCGATCACCGGCATCCCGGAGCAGAACCTGCGGGTGATCGCGCCCGACGTCGGCGGCGGGTTCGGGTCCAAGCTCCAGGTCACCGCCGAGGAGGAGCTGGTCCTGCTGATCGCGCGCAGGCTCGGGCGGCCGGTCAAGTGGACCGAGTCGCGCAGCGAGGGCAACATGGCCGTGCATCACGGCCGCGACCAGTGGCAGCGGATCAGGATCGCCGCCGACCGCGACGGCCGGATCCGCGGCCTGTCCGTCGACCTGCTCGCTGACATGGGCGCCTACCTGATGCTGGTCACGCCCGGCGTCCCGCTGCTCGGCGCGTTCATGTTCAACTCCATCTACAAGATGGACGCGTACTCCTTCCGCTGCACCGGGGTGTTCACCACCAAGATGCCCACCGACGCCTACCGCGGCGCGGGCCTGCCCGAGGCCACCTTCGGCATCGAGCGGATCATGGACGATCTCGCCGCCGAGATGGGCATCGAGCCGCTGGAGCTGCGCGAGCGCAACTGGATCAAGCACGAGGAGTTCCCGTTCACTACCATCGCCGGCCTGACCTACGACTCGGGCAACTACGAGGCGGCGACGGCCAAGGCCAGGGAGCTGTTCGACTACGACGCCCTGCGCCGCGAGCAGGCTGAGCGCAACGCCCGCGGGGATACCGTCCGGCTCGGCATCGGCATCTCCACGTTCACCGAGATGTGCGGCCTGGCCCCGTCGCGGGTGCTGGGCTCGCTGTCCTACGGCGCGGGCGGCTGGGAGCACGCCGCCATCCGGATGCTGCCGACCGGCAAGGTGGAGGTGGTCACCGGCTCGAGCGCGCACGGCCAGGGACACGAGACGGCGTGGAGCCAGATCGTGGCCGACCAGCTCGGCGTGCCGTTCGAGGACATCCGGGTGCTGCACGGCGACACCCAGGTCGCGCCCAAGGGCATGGACACCTACGGCTCGCGCTCGCTGGCCGTCGGCGGCCTGGCCGTGGTCGCAGCCTGCGACAAGGTCATCGAGAAGGCCAAGATCATCGCGTCGGCCATGCTGGAGTCGCCGCCGCAGTACGTGGAGTTCTCCGACGGGGTGTTCCGCTCGCGGGCCGGCACCGGGGCGACCAAGACCATCCAGGAGATCGCGCTCGCCACCTTCGCCGCGCACGACCTGCCCGAGGGCGTCGAGCCGTCGCTGGACTCCGACGCCACCTACGACCCGGACAACTTCTCGTTCCCGCACGGCACTCACCTGTGCGCCACCGAGGTGGACACCGAGACCGGCATGGTCAAGATCCGCTCCTACGTGGCCGTGGATGACGTCGGCGTGGTGGTGAACCCGCTGATCGTCGAGGGCCAGGTGCACGGCGGCATCGCCCAGGGCATCGGGCAGGCGCTGTACGAGGAGGGCGTGTACGACGACGACGGCAACCTGGTGACGACCACGCTGGCCGACTACCTGATCCCGTCGGCCTCCGACCTGCCGTCCTACGTGACCGGCCGGACCGAGAGCCCGGCCAGCAACCGGCTCGGCGTCAAGGGCGTCGGCGAGGCGGGCACGATCGCGTCCACGCCCGCCGTCGTGAACGCCATCGTGGACGCGCTGCGGCCGCTCGGCGTCCGTGACGTGACCATGCCGTGCACGCCCGAGCGCGTCTGGCGGGCCATCGAGACCGCCCGCGGCGCCCCGCAGGACGAGGCGGCCCAGCACCAGGCTCGCCAGGCCGACCTGACCCAGGGCAACAGCCCGCAGCACATTGAGTCCGGAATCACCGACCCGAGCGGAGAAACGGCATGATCCCGGCCAGCTTCGACTACGTCCGGCCCGCGTCGCTGGATGAGGCGGTCAGCGCCCTCGCCGACGGCGGTGACGACGCCAAGATCATCGCGGGCGGCCAGTCCCTGATGCCACTGCTGCGGCTGCGGCTGGCCTACCCCGAACTGCTCGTGGACATCGGGGCCATCGATGAGCTGACGGGAATCACCGACGTCGGCGACGCCCTGCTGATTGGCGCCCGGACCACGCATTACCAGGTCGTCCACGACCCGCTCGTCCGCGAGCACTGCGGGCTGCTGGCGCAGGCCACCGCCACGGTCGCTGACCCGGCCGTCCGCCACCGCGGCACCCTCGGCGGCTCGCTCGCCCATGGCGACCCGGCCGGCGACCTGCCGGCCGTCGTCCTCGCACTGGACGGCATGCTGGTCGTCCGGGGCCCCGGCGGTCAGCGGGAAGTCGCGGCCGGCGACTTCTTCGTCGACTACCTGACCACCGCGCTGGAGCCCGGAGAGATCCTCACTGGGGTGCGGGTGCCAAAGCTCGGCCAGGGATGGGGCTATCGTTACGAGAAGTTCCATCGAACCGCGCAGGCGTGGGCCACGGTCGGCGTCGCTGCGCTGGCGAGGCGCGCCAACGGCCAGGTGGCTGAGGCCAGGATCGGGCTGACCAACATGGGGGCAGTGCCGGTCCGGGCTGCTGCCGCCGAGTCGGCCGTCTCCGGAGCCGACGCCAGCGCCGCGGCCATCGCGGCCGCTGCGGCTGTCGCGGACGAGGGAACGCAGCCACCGGCCGACCTGCACGGGGCGCCCGATTACCGGCGTCACCTCGCGCGGGTCCTGACCGGCCGGGCCCTAGCAGCGGCGGCAGGAGTATGACAGATGGAGCTCAAGCACTCATTCACCGTTCCGGTTCCGCTTGACCGGGCGTGGGATGTGCTGCTCGACGTGAAGCGGGTGGCGCCCTGCATGCCGGGCGCCACCCTCGACTCGGTCGACGGGGATGACATCACCGGCAAGATCAAGGTCAAGGTCGGCCCCATTTCCATGACCTACGCCGGCAAGGCCTCCTTCACCGAGCGCAACCGGGAAGCCGGCGTGGTGACCCTGGAGGCGTCCGGCAAGGAGACCCGCGGCGCGGGCACCGCCTCGGCGTCGGTCCGCTCCGAGCTGACCGGCGACGGCGACCAGACGCACGTCACCGTGCTCACCAACCTGAACGTGACCGGCAAGCCGGCCCAGTTCGGGCGGGGCGTGATGAACGAGGTCAGCGGCAAGCTCATCGGCATCTTCGCCGACAACCTGGCCAAGATGATCGCCGCCGGCGATTCCGGTGCCCCGGCGGCGGCCGCCGAGCCCGCCCCCGCGGCCACCGGGACGGCTCCGGCCGCTACGGCGCCGGCCGAGGCTACGCCGAGCGCCACGGCGACATCCGCCGAGACGGTCGCGGCCTCTGGCCCGGCCGAGGCAGCGGCACCCGCGGCAGCGGCACCCGCGGCAGCGGCACCCGCCGGCGCCGGGAATCAGCTCGCGCTGCCCATCGAGGAGCTGAACCTGCCCCTGCGGGCCTACAACAGCCTGCGCCGCGAGGGCGTCCACACCGTCGGCGACCTCATCGCCCGGACCCCTCAGCAGCTCCTCGACATCGAGAACATCGGCCCGGCCTCGGTCGAGGAGATCCGGCAGCGGCTCGCTGACCGCGGCCTGGCCCTCAGCGAGGCCCCGGCCAGCGCCAACGGCGCCGAACGGCCGGCCGCCGCGTTCCCCGGCCGGACCGAAGCCCCCGAAGCCGCCGAGGCCCCCGAGGCGCCGGCGCTGCGCACCGTCCCGGCGCCCCGCCCCGAGCCCTCGTGGCAGGCCGACGACGACGCTATCGACCTGCTCAGCGTGGCCGGCTTCCCGGTGCTCAAGCGGGCCCTGCCCGTCGCGGCCGGGGTGGCCGCCGTCGCGGTCATCGCCCTCGGCCTCCGCCGCTGGCGCCGCCGCCGCTAGCAGCCCGCCCGCCCGCTTGCGCCGCCGCCGCTAGCAGCCCGCCCGCCAGCTTGCGCCGCCGCCGCTAGCAGCCCGCCCGCCAGCTTGCGCCGCTGGCGCCGCCTGAGCTAGCAGCCCGGCCCGCTAGCTCAGGCGGGCGCCGTCGCCACCCCGCCGCAGCCCGCTTTCCTTGGCGACCCCCCCCGCCCAGCGACGTGGCTGCAGCAACCACGTCGCTACAACGACTTGAGAGCAACAACCACGACGCTGCCCGCCCGCCCCGCCCGCCGTCGTTTGGGGCGGCTGCTGCTGGCGGTGACTGTGTGACAGCAGGTGAGCCGGCCCAACCCCGCGGAGCCCGCTCCGCCGCCCGCCCTCGCCTCCAGCGCCCCGATCCGGCCCGTGCCAGCGTCATGGTTGGCCCTCTGGTGCTGCTCTAGGAGCACCAGAGGGCCAACCATGACGTTCCCGGCCCCGGCACCGGGCGCCTGTCCGACGCCGGCCGCAGCCAGTGTTACCGGCGGTGGGTATGTGGCGGGTGGGCCGACGGCTCGTCGCACGGGCCCGACGGGCGCGGCCGGGCGGGCGGATTGGCCGGCCACCGACCGCCAGTCGCTCGCCCCGGTCAACGTGCCGCCGAGAACCCGGTCGGGACCCCTCGGGCGGGCTGGCGGGCTGGCGGGCTGGCGGGCTGGCGGGCTGGCGGGCGAGGCTGGCGAGGCGAGCCTCGCGTCCGGCAGTTGGCCGACAGCCTCAAATCTGCGGTCTATCGGTTGTGATCATGGTCAGGGCCCGTCTGGCGGAGCGGGGACCGAGCCGGACCCGTAAATGTCCCGCTGGTAACCCCCGAGCGCTACCAGCGGGACATTCAGGCGGAGGCGCCGCGCCTACGCGGGCGGGCCGCTGACCAGGGTGACGGTGCTGGTGTGGGCCTGGCCGGCCGCGCTGAGCCAGCCGATCCGCACGTGGTCGCCGGGGTGGTAGGTAATCATCAGCCGGGACAGCGCGGCCGGCGATGTCACGCTGTGGCCGTCCAGCGAGGTGATCACGTCACCGCCGACCAGGCCGGCCTTGGCCACCGGGCCGCCTGGCACGACGCGGACCACCGTGGCGCCCTTGGCCCCGGAACCCTGACCCTGCCCCTGACCCTGACCCGAGCCCTGCTGGCCGCTGGAGATCAGCACGCCGAGGAAGGCCGCGGCGCCGACGTGGATGTCGGCCGAGCCCTGGCCGGCCTCGATGGCCCGCGCGGTGGCCAGGGCCTGGCTGATCGGGATGGCGTAGCCGCGGGAGGCCGAGGCCTGCATGGAGAACCCCTGCTCGGCGGCGGTGTCCATGCCGATGACCCGGCCGGAGCTGTCGACCAGCGAGCCGCCGGAGTCGCCGGACTCGACGTCGGCGTTGACCTGGATGAGCCCGTGCAGGTGCTCCGTGGTGCCGTCGAGCTCGTCGACGGGCGCGATGGACTGGCCGAGCGCGGTGATGGACCCGCCGGTGCTGGTCGGGGTGCCGCCCTTGCCGCCCGCGTTGCCCACGGCCACGACGGGCTGGCCGACCTTGGTGTCCGCCGGGCCGCCGAGGCTGGCGGTCTTGAGGCCGGAGGCGTTCCTGAGCTGGAGCACGGCCATGTCGTGGACGGGGTCGTAGCCGACCACGCTGGCGCTGTAGTGCCGGCCGTTGCCGAGGTCGGTGACGCTGATGCTGGTGGCGCCGTCGACAACGTGGTTGTTGGTCAGTATCTCGCCGTTGGCGGTGAGCACGATGCCGGTCCCGGCCCCGGCCGCGCCCTGGTAGTTGAACGTGGTGTTGACGTCGACCAGGGCCGGGGTGATCTTGGCCGCGATGCCCTTGACGTCCGACGGCCCGCCGGCGCCCTCGCGGCTGGTGCCGGGCCGCCCGGAGCTGCCGCTGCCGGGCGTGCCGTTGCCGGAGGAGCCGCCGGGGCCGAACGGGAAGTTGTAGCCGCCGCCGGGCGAGTTGCCGGTGCCGGGGTTGCCCCGGCTGGCGGGCGGGTTGTTGCGGGCAGTGGCGGTGACCGAGGACGACGAGGCCCAGACCAGGTGCCCGATCCCGGCACCCGCGGCGCCGCCGACCAGGACCACCGCCGCCAGCAGCGCGGCCACCCGCCGGGGGCGGCGCCGGGGGGGCTCGGCTGGGGGCTCCCAGCCTGGCGGGTAACCCCAGGTGGGGGGCGGCGGCCAGCCGGGGTGCCAGCCGACGGGAGGCGACGCAGGAGGGCAGACACGGGAGGATAGCCGGGTGCGTCGGCACCGCGGTTGTCGTGTCCGTCGGTCATGTAATCCCTCCGCACGCTGGCCGGCCCCGCCAGCTCCCAGTCAACACCGGCTACCTGCGAGTGGTCCGAGGCCAAGCTGAAAGCCACCTCCATGGCTGGCCGCCCGCCGCGCGGCGGCTGTTTGCCGCCTGTCAGTTAGCTGAGCGCCGGACCGGGTACCGGCTCAGTCCAGAAGCCTGGAGTTAGGGTGGTACTCGTGACAGCTTTTCCGGCAGATCGGTCATATGCGGAAGCACTGGATGCGGACGATGAGCTGGTGCAGTTCCGCGACCGCTTCGTACACGACGATCCGGCGCTGATCTACCTGGACGGCAACTCGCTCGGCCCGCTGCCCGTGCGCACGCAGGCGCGCATCGCCGAGGTGGTGGACCAGGACTGGGGCGTCGGCCTGGTGCGCTCGTGGCCGCACTGGGTGGGGCTGCCCCGCCAGGCCGGCGACATGCTCGCCGAGCACCTGCTGGGCGCGGCCCCCGGCCAGGTCCTGGTCTGCGACAGCACCACGGTGAACCTGTACAAGCTGGCGCTCGCCGCGCTGGACGCCCGGCCCGGCCGCGACGTGATCATCACCGACGACGACAACTTCCCGACCGACCGTTATGTCCTGGAAGGGGTGGCCGCCCAGCGCGGCTGCGAGCTCCGGATGATCCGCACCGACATGGATAACGGCATAGATCGACTAACACTGTCGCGTGCGCTGGACGATCGCGTCGCGCTGGTCAGCCTGTCCCACGTGGCCTACCGCAGCGGCGCCCTGGCCGACATGGCCGCCCTGTCGCGCCTGGTGCACGAGGCGGGCGCCCTGGTGCTGTGGGATCTGTGTCACTCGGTGGGCTCGGTGCCGGTCGAGCTGGACGCCGCGGGCGCCGACCTGGCCGTGGGGTGCACCTACAAGTACGTCAACGCCGGCCCCGGCTCCCCGGCGTTCGTGTACGTGCGCCAGGAGCACCAGAACCGGCTCCGCCAGCCCATCTGGGGCTGGTTCGGCCAGCGCGAGCAGTTCGCCATGGGCCCGAGCTACGATCCGGCACCGGGCATCGACGCGTTCGCGACCGGCACGCCGCAGGTCATCGGCACGGTGGCGGTCGAGGAGGGGGCCCGGCTGCTCGGCGAGGTGGGCATGGACCGGCTGCGGGCCAAGAGCCTGGCGCTGACCGGCTACCTGATCGGGCTGGCCGATGAGTGGCTGACGTCGCTGGACTTCGCCCTGGCCTCACCGCGCGAGGACACCCGGCGCGGCGGGCACGTCACCCTGCGCCACCCCGAGGCGCTGCGGATCAGCCAGGCGCTGATCCGCGAGAAGGTGGTGGGCGACTACCGGACGCCCGACCGGCTCCGGCTCGGCCCGGCGCCGATCACCACCAGCTTCACCGACGTGTGGGAGGCCATGGACCGGCTGCGGCGGATCGCGACGGACAAGGCCTACGACGATCTGCCCACCGAGCTGCCCCCGGTGACCTGAGCCAGGGTCACTCCCACTCGATGGTGGCGGGCGGCTTGCTGGTGATGTCGAGCACGACCCGGTTGACCTCGGCCACCTCGTTGGTGATCCGGGTGGAGATGGTGGCCAGCACCTGGTCCGGCAGCCGGGCCCAGTCGGCCGTCATCGCATCCTCGCTGGTCACCGGCCGCAGCACGACGGGGTAGCCGTAGCTGCGGCCGTCCCCCTGCACGCCGACCGAGCGGACGTCGGCCAGCAGCACCACCGGGCACTGCCAGATCTGCCGGTCCAGCCCGGCCGCGGACAGTTCCTGCCGGGCGATCGCGTCGGCGGCGCGGACGATCCGCAGCCGCTCGGCGGTGACCTCGCCGACGATCCTGATGGCCAGGCCGGGGCCGGGGAACGGCTGCCGAAAGACGATCTCGGGCGGCAGCCCCAGCTCGGCGCCGACCTGGCGGACCTCGTCCTTGAACAGCGTGCGCAGCGGCTCGACCAGCTCGAACTGGAGGTCGTCAGGCAGGCCGCCGACATTGTGGTGGGACTTGATGCTGGCCGTCCCCGTGCCGCCGCCCGACTCCACCACGTCGGGGTACAGCGTGCCCTGGACCAGGAACCTGACCGACCCCTCCGCGCCGGCGATCTCCCGCGCGGCCTGCTCGAAGGCCCGGATGAACTCGCGCCCGATGATCTTGCGCTTCTGCTCCGGGTCGGTCACCCCGGCCAGCGCGGCCAGGAACACCGGGGCGGCGTCGACGACCTTGAGGTCGACCCCCGTGGCGGCCACGAAGTCCTTCTCGACCTGCTCGGCCTCGCCGGTACGCAGCAGCCCGTGGTCGACGAAGACGCAGGTGAGCTGGTGGCCGATGGCCTGCTGGACGAGCGCGGCGGCCACCGCCGAGTCCACCCCGCCGGACAGCCCGCAGATGGCGTGGGCCGAGCCGACCTGGGCCCGGATGCGCTCGGTCTGCTCCTCGATGACGCCGCGCATGGTCCAGGTCGGGGCGCAGCCCGCCACGGCCAGGAACCGGCGCAGCACGGCCTGGCCGTGCTCGGTATGCAGGACCTCGGGGTGGTACTGGACCCCGTACAGGCCCCGGCCGGGGTCCTCGGCGGCGGCCACCGCGGCGGCCGGGGTCCGCGCGGTCACCGCGAAGCCGGGCGGCGCGACCGTGCAGCCGTCCCCGTGTGACATCCACACCTGCTGGGTGGCGGGCAGCCCGTCGAGGAGCACGCCGGGCTCGGTGACCTCGAGCGTGGTGGCGCCGTACTCGCCGCCCCCGGTGCGGGCCACCTCGCCGCCCAGGCCCGCCATCATGAGCTGGAAGCCGTAGCAGATGCCCAGCACCGGCACACCCGCCTCGAGCAGGCCCGCGGGCGCGGGCGGCGCGCCAGGGGCGTAGACCGAGGACGGGCCCCCGGACAAGATGATGGCGCAGGGCCGCAGGGCCAGCATCTCGGCCGTGCTCATCGTGCTCGGCACGATCTGCGAGTACACCTGGCACTCGCGAACTCGGCGGGCGATCAGCTGCGCGTACTGGGCCCCGAAGTCCACCACCAGGACGGGACCAGGCTCTGGACCCGATCCGGGACCGATATCGCTCGTCACCGGCCCAGTTTAGTGGGCCGCTCCCCCGGTCGGCCTGGTCGGCGATTCCCTGGTCGCTTCCCTGGTCGAGGATTCCCTGGCCGCGTCGGCCGGCGCCGCCCCGGCCGGGGCGGCCGGGCGGACCGCGCTGACCCGGACACGGGAGATCCGGCGGCCATCGAGCTCGGTCACCGTCAGCCGGCGCCCGAGCACCTCCGCCGACTCGCCCTCGCCCGGCAGGTGGCCCAGCGCGGCGAGCAGGTAGCCCGCCACTGTCTCGTAAGGACCCTCGGGCAGATCGATCCCGGTCAGCTCGGCGAACTCGTCCAGGTTGAGCAGCCCGTCCACCTCAAGCTCGCCGCCGTGCAGCTGCCGGGGCCGGCTCTCGTCCACGTCGTACTCGTCCTGAATGTCCCCGATCAGCTCCTCGACCAGGTCCTCCAGGGTGACGATGCCCGCGGTGCCGCCGTACTCGTCCACCACGATGGCCAGGTGGGCCCGGTCGCGGCGCATCTCCGACAGCGCGGACAAAACGGTCTTGCTGGTCGGCAGCATCTTCACCGGCCGGCAGACCTCGCCCACCCGGCGCACCTCGTCGCCGTCCTCGCCCGCGCCCAGCAGGTCGCGGGCGTGAACGAAGCCGATCACGTCGTCGTAGGACTCCTGGTACACCGGGAACCGGGAGTACCGGGCGTGCACCGCGATCGCGGCCGCCTCGGTCAGCGGCATGACCGCGGGCAGGAACTCGACCTCCGTCCGGGGCACGAGCACCTCGCGGATCTGCCGCTTCCCGGCGTCGAAGACCTCGCCCACGATGTGCCGCTCGTCGGCACTGAGCGCCTGGTTGCCCTCGACCAGGTCGCGCAGCTCCTCGTCGGTCATCACCCCGCGCCCGGCCAGGGGGTCGCCGCCGACCAGCCGGACGACCAGGTTGGTGCACCGGGACAGCAGCCAGACCACGGGCGTGGCCACCCGGGCGAGCCGGTCCAGGACCGGGGCGGCCGCCACTGACACCCGCTCGGACCGCTGCAGGGCCAGCCGCTTGGGGGCCAGCTCGCCGAAGATCAGGGTGAAGAACGAGATCACCAGCGTGACGATGACGAGCGAGACCACCGTGGCTACGTCGGGCGGCATCAGCCGGGACAGCGGCGTCTTGAGCTTGCCGGCCAGCAGGTCGGCGCCGAAGGCCCCGGACAGCAGGGTGGCCAGCGTCACGCCGATCTGGACTGAGGACAGGAACCGGTTGGGGTCCTGGGCCAGCCGGGCTGCCCGCTGGCCTCGCTTGCCCATCCTGCTCAGGGCCCGGACCTGGCCCTCACGCAGTGATACCAGGGCCATCTCCGCGCCCGCGAAGAAGCCACCGATGAGAATTACGACCAGGACCAGAAGAATGCCCCAGCCGACGCTTTTCACGTCTCCAGACCTCAGTTCTCGGCCAGCGCGATGGCGGCCCGCCATCCGCCCCGGCGGGCCGTAGCCCCGAACGGTATCGGGTTAGTCTACGCAGCCCGGGACCTCCCAGCGAGACGGCGCGGCGCGGCGCCGCCTGGACTGAGGAGCGAAGGAGCGACGAAGGAGCGAAGGAGCGACGAGGGAAGGCGGCGCCCTTGGACTGGGTCGGGCGGCGGGTGGGGGCCGCGCCGGCTCGCCGGACAACACAGCGAGCCTGCCGGGCGGCGTGGCCGCAGCGGGCGTTACGATCCAGGCAGAATGCCCGGATGGGCGGGCGGGTCGCAGGCGAGGGAGCCAGGACGTGGGCGGAGTTCATGACGATGCGGTGGCGATCGCGCCGGAGATCACCGAGCTGCGCCGGGCGATCCACGCCGATCCCGAGATCGGGACCGACCTGCCCCGGACCCAGGAGAAGGTGCTGGCCGCCCTGGACGGGCTGCCGCTGGAGATCACCCGCGGCCGGTCGCTGACCTCGGTCACCGCGGTGCTGCGGGGCGGTCGCGGCTCCGGGCCTGGTGCGGCAGCCGGGCACAGCGGTGTTGCCAACAGCGGTGTTGCCAACAGCGGGGGCCCGGTCGTGCTGCTGCGCGGCGACATGGACGCCCTGCCGGTGACCGAGCGCACCGGCGTGCCGTACGCCTCGCAGGTGCCCGGCGTCATGCACGCCTGCGGCCACGACCTGCACACGGCCATGCTGGCCGGCGCGGCCCGGCTGCTGTCCGCCCGCCGGGCCGAGCTGCCCGGCACCGTGATCTTCATGTTCCAGCCCGGCGAGGAGGGCTTCGGCGGCGCCCGGCAGATGATCGAGGAGGGCGTGCTCGACGCCGCCGGGGACCGCCCGGTGGCGGCCTACGGGATGCACGTGGCCTCGGGCATGCTGCCGCTGGGGCTGTGGACCGGCCGCCCCGGCCCGATGATGGCGGCCGCCGACACGCTGGAGGTGACCGTCCGGGGCCGGGGCGGGCACGCCTCCCAGCCGCACCGCAGCGCCGACCCGATCCCGGTCGCCTGCGAGATCGTGACCGCCCTGCAGACGCTGGTGACCAGGAAGTTCGACGTGTTCGACCCGGTCGTGATCACCGTCGGCAGCTTCCACGCGGGCACGGCGGACAACGTGATCCCGGATGACGCCCGGTTCTCCGCCACGGTCCGGTCGTTCTCGGCGGCGGCGCGGGACGCGGTCAAGGACGCCTCGTCCCGGCTGATCCGGGAGGTGGCCTCGGCGCACGGGCTCAGCGCCACGGCCGAGTTCGTGGCGGGCTACCCGGTCACCGTCAACGACCCGACCGAGCTGGCCTTCGCCGAGCGGACGGTCGGCGAGACCCTCGGCGAGGGACGGTTCTTCCCGACGCCGTTCCCGGTGACGGGGTCGGAGGACTTCTCGTTCGTGCTCGAGGAGGTGCCCGGCGCGTTCATCATGCTCGGCGCCTGCCCGCCGGACGCCGACCCGGCCACGGCGCCGTTCAACCACTCCGCCGAGGCGGTCTTCGACGACTCCATCGTGGCCGACGGGATCTCCATCTACGCCGAGCTGGCCCTGCGCCGGCTAGCTCAGGCTGGCTGACCAGGCTGGCCGACCAGGTGGGTGACCAGGGCGGCTGACCAGGCGGGCTGGCCGCTTAGGGCTCGAAGGCCCGCTTGTCCCGCTTGCAGTTCGCGTAGCCGGTGATCCCGCCGAAGCTCTTGGCCAGGCTGCCCACTGACGGGGACTTGGACGACGACGGTGACGGCGAGCCGGACGGGGTCGCGGTGGTCGAGTGCGCGGCCAGCGTGCTGAACGTCGAGCCGAGGATGAGCGTGACCGTGCCCGGCGTGATGCCGGGCACCTGGCGCAGCCGCACGTTGGTCAGCTGGGTGGCCAGGGTCCTGGCCGCGGGCAGGTCGGCGGCCGAGGAGTACTCGATGAGCGAGCTGGTGTAGTCCGAGACGCCGGCGTCGCCGGGCGTGCCGATGACCGAGAAGCCGCGGGCGGTCAGGCCGGCCGCGGTAGTGGTGGCCAGCTGGGCCACGGTGGTGCCGTTCAGCACCGTGACGTGCACGTCCTGCGGGCTGACCGTGTCCAGCACCGGATGGCCGCCGCTCGTGGGCTGCGGGACCGCTGACCTTGCTGGGCAGCGCGACGTCGTGCGCGAGGGCCGAGAACAGCCGGTGATCCGCGGGCTGGACCAGCTCCACCTGGGCCGGCTGCGGCGGATAGACCTGGGTCGGGGCCTCGATGAACTGCACGTCCTTGGTGATCAGGCCGCGGAAGCTCTCGGCGATATGGAACATGTCGGTCTCGGTCATGCCCGCGTCCGTGGCGTAGATCGCGTGCGCGGCGTCCTCCACGATCGGCAGCAGCCGCGTCGGGCTCTGCAGCAGGCCCTTGTGCACGACCCCGCGCAGCACCTCGGCCAGCAGCAGGTCGTCGCGCTGAATGCGCTTGAGGTCCGAGCCGTCGGCGACGGTCTCCCTGGCCCGCCAGAACTCCAGGAACCGCAGCCCGAAGATGTGGTGCACGCCGGCCTTGATGTTGAGGCCGGAGTTGGGGTCATGGATGGTCGCCGGCACGCAGACGTTGACCCCGCCCACGTCGTTGACCACCTTCACGACGCCGTCGAACTCCAGCTGGATGAAGTGGTCGATACGGATCCCGGTCAGGTGCTCCACGGTTTTCCACAGGCACGACGGGCCGCCCAGGGCCAGCGTCTGGTTAATCTGGACGACCCCGGCCGCGTCCTCCTGCTCGCCCTGCTTTCCGGCCGTCGCCGGGCACCCGTACATCGGCACCATCAGGTCGCGGGGCAGGTTCAGCACGGTGACCCGGTGCCGCCCGGGCGAAATGTGCACCACCATGATCGTGTCCGAGCAGCCGCAGCCGGTCCGTCCCACGTGCAGGACGAGCTGCTCGCGCCGGGTCAGCCCGGCCCGGCTGTCCGACCCGAAGACCAGGATGTTCATCGCGCTGGTGGCGTACTTGGGCGGCCGCTTGCCCAGCCCCGTGATCGCCTCGTGGTGGATGCTGCCCCAGATCGCGCGGTTCTCGAAATAGGCGACCAGGGCGCCGGCGACCAGGACCGCGGCCATGACGCCCGAGACCCATGCGGTTATGACGAAGGCCAGCGACCGCCGCGGACGGCCGTCTCGGCGCGTCCGGGGGCCGCGGCCGCCGTCCGCATGCGTGCGGCGGCCCATCCATTTCATGCGCATGAGCCCTTCACCAGCCGACCGCGGGGTGCAAGCCGTCAGATCAGTGCCATGCTACGTGTGCGCTAGCCGCACGACGATACTTGACTTCTGTAACAGACCTATTCCGGGCTCGCTCTTTGCCCGGTCCTGCCCAACGGCCGACCGACTATTCATCGGCAGGCCGTCTCCGACGGCCTGCCGATGGCGTTCTCAGGCCCAGGCAGGCCGTCTCCGGCGGCCTGCCGATGGCGTTCTCCAGGCCCAGGCAGGCCGTCTCCGGCGGCCTGCCGATGGCGTTCTCCAGGCCCAGGCCGGCCGTTCGCGCAGAGGCTGCGTCCGCTCAGAGGCTGGCTACGTCGGCTTGCTTGGCCCGGACTGCCTCGGCCGCGGTGCGCAGCGCGGACAGCTCGGCTTCGGTCAGGTCCCGCTCGACCACCCGGCGGATTCCGGCCCGGCCGATCTCGGCCTCCACGCCGAGGTACACGCCCGAGATCCCGTACTGGCCATCCACCCAGGCGCACACCGGCATGATCGCGCCGGAGTCCTCGGCCACGGCGCGGGCCATCCGGGCCGCCGCCGCGGACGGGGCATAGTACGCCGAACCGGTCTTGAGCAGGCCGACGATCTCGCCGCCGCCGTTACGGGTCCGGTCCACCAGCTCGGCGATGTCCGCGTCCGACAGCAGGTCGGACAGCGGCTTGCCGTCGACCAGGCAGGCCGACGGCACCGGGACCATGGTGTCCCCGTGCGAGCCCAGGGTCAGGGTCTGCACCGAGCCGACCGGGACGCCCAGCTTCTCGGCCACGAAGTAGCTGAACCGGGCGGTGTCCAGCATGCCCGGCCTGGCCCATGACCCGGCTGGCCGGGAAGCCCGAGACCTTCGCGGCCAGCGCGGTCATCTCGTCCAGCGGGTTGGACACCACGATCAGCACGGCCTCGGGCGCGTGCTTGACGACCTGCTCGGTGACCGACCGGACGATCTTGGCGTTCACGCCGATCAGGTCCATCCGGCTCATGCCGGGCTTGCGCGGCAGGCCGGCGGTGATGACCACCACGTCCGACCCGGCGATGGCCTCGTAGCCCTCGCCGGCCGGGCCGGTGGTCTGGCCGGTCACCTTGGTCTCGAACCCCTCGACGGGCCGGGACTGGTTCATGTCCAGGGCCAGCCCCTCGGGCCGGCCCTCGACGATGTCGGTCAGCACGACCTCGTCGAATACGTCGTACTCGGCCAGCCGCTGCGCCGTGGTCGACCCGTAGAATCCAGCGCCGACGACCGTTACCTTGCCTGAGCGGGCCATCCGCAGATCTCCTCTTGTTTGTCCCAATGGGTTTCGCTGGGGGGTCCGGGGGGTCCCCCGGGCAGGCAGAGTGCTGGGGGTCCGGCCCCGGGCGGGCAGAGCTAGGCGAGCGCCGCGCGCAGGTTGTCATCCAGCGCGGCCAGGAACTGCTCGGTGGTCAGGAACGGGGCGTCGCCGCCCACCAGCAGCGCCAGGTCCTTGGTCATCTTGCCGCTGACCACGGTGTCCACGCACACCCGCTCGAGAGTGTCGGCGAACGCGGTGACCTCGGGGGTCCCGTCCAGCTTGCCGCGGTGCGCCAGGCCCCTGGTCCACGCGAAGATCGAGGCGATCGGGTTGGTCGAGGTGGGCTTGCCCTGCTGGTGCTGGCGGTAGTGCCGGGTGACGGTGCCGTGCGCGGCCTCGGCCTCCACGGTCCGCCCGTCCGGGGTCATCAGCACGCTGGTCATCAGGCCGAGCGAGCCGAAGCCCTGGGCCACGATGTCGGACTCCACGTCGCCGTCGTAGTTCTTGCAGGCCCAGACGATGCCGCCGTTGCCCTTGATGACCTGGGCCACCATGTCGTCGATGAGCCGGTGCTCGTAGGTGACCCCGGCCGCCTCGAACTCGGCCTTGAACTCGGACTCGAAGACCTCGGCGAAGATGTCCTTGAACCGGCCGTCGTAGGCCTTGAGGATCGTGTTCTTGGTCGACAGGTACAGCGGGTAGCGCCGGTCCAGCGAGTACCGCATGGTGGCGCGGGCGAAATCGCGGATCGAGTCGTCGAAGTTGTACATGCCCATGGCCACGCCGCCGCCGGCGAAGTTGGCCACCTCCAGGTCCAGGGGCTGGCCATCGCCGGACGGCGTGTAGGTCATGCGCACCTGGCCGGGGCCGGGGACCACGAAGTCGGTGGCCTTGTACTGGTCGCCGTGGGCGTGGCGGCCGATGATGATGGGCTGGGTCCAGCCGGGCACGAACCGCGGGATGCTGGACACCACGATCGGCTCGCGGAAGACGACGCCGCCCAGGATGTTGCGGATGGTGCCGTTCGGCGACCGCCACATCTTCTTCAGCCCGAACTCGGTCACCCGGTCCTCGTCCGGCGTGATCGTGGCGCACTTGACGCCCACGCCGTAGCGCTTGATGGCGTTGGCCGCGTCCACCGTGATCTGGTCATCGGTGGCGTCCCGCTGCTGGATCGAGAGGTCGTAGTACTTCAGGTCGATATCCAGGTAGGGCAGGATCAGCTGGTCCTTGATGAACTGCCAGATAATCCTCGTCATCTCGTCGCCGTCGAGCTCGACGACGGGATTGGCCACCTTGATCTTGGACATGCCGCTGCTTTCCTTCCACCTGCCTGCCATGGCGCCTTCGCGATGGCGGATAACTCGGGCTGGTCGCGCCCCTTGTCTTTCATCAACTCAGTCTTCTGGTCGGCTGTCCCCTGGTCAGGTTCGGGTGGTCAGGTTCGGGCCGGGAAGACCAGTCCCGCGACCAGCAGGCCGACACCGAGCACGGCGAACGCCGCCACGTCCAGGATCCGCCGCCGCGAGCCGAGCATGCCCGCCCGCCTGTCCGGCAATCCCAGCCTGGCCACGGCCGCCGCCAGTAGCACGCCTGCAATCACCAACGTACCGCCCCGCACATCCCGCTCGCCGCTGCGGATCCACAGCAGGCCCAGTGCGATTCCGCACAACGCCAGCCAGTAGGGCACCTGCTGGAACCGGGACCGGTCCGGGCGCTGGTCCCGGCTGGAGTGCCTCACCGCTGGTCCAGGGGGATCCAGGTCAGGTCGTGCTCGCCGATGTACTCGCTGTCGGGCCGGATCAGCCGGTTGTCGGCGTGCTGCTCGATGACGTGCGCGGTCCAGCCGGCCATCCGGGAAGCCGAGAACACCGGCGTGAACAGGTCGGTCGGGATGCCGAGGTAGTGGTAGACGGTGGCGGCGTAGAAGTCGACGTTGGGGTACAGGCCCTTCTCGGCCAGCACGACCTCCTCCATCCGCCGCGACATCCGGTAGTAGGTGTCGTCGCCGTCGCGGGCCAGTTCCTCCGACATCCGCCGCAGGTGGGTCGCGCGGGGGTCCTCGGTCTTGTAGACCCGGTGCCCGAAGCCCATGATCTTCTCGCCGCGGCGCAGCCGCCGGGCCACCTGGTCGCTCACCGCGTCGGCCGGGTCCCCGGCGGCGCTCGCCCTGATCGCCTCGAGCCCGCGCATGACCTGCTCGTTGGCCCCGCCGTGCAGCGGGCCGCTGAGCGTGCCGAGCGCCGCGACCACGGCCGAGTGCATGTCGGCCAGCGTGGCCGCGCACACCCGCGCGGCGAACGTGGAGGCGTTCATGGTGTGGTCGGCGTGCAGCACCAGGCAGGTGTCGAAGATCTCGGCCGCGCGCGGGCCGGGCGGGCGCCCGGTCACCTGGAGCAGGAAGTTGGCGGCCAGGCCGAGGCCCGGATCGGCCGGCGGCGCGGGCCGGCTGGTGCGGGCGGCCTCGAACGCCGCGATCAGGATCGGCTGCTGGGCGGTCAGCCGGGCCGCCTTGCGCCGGTTCGGGCCCGGCTCGTTGGAGTCCGCGTCGGGGTCGTCGGCGGCGGCCAGCGAGACCAGGCTGCGCAGCGCGGCCATCGGCCCCTGGGCCCGTGCGACCGCCGGGAGGCTGGCCGCGGCCAGCGCGCCGACGGAGCGGGCCGCGGTGAGTTCCTCGCGGTATCCGGCCAGTTCATCGCGGCTGGGCGGGGCGCCCCGCTGGAGCAGGTAGGCGATCTCCTCGAACGTCGCCGCCCCGCTATCCGACCCGCACGCATCCGACCCGGCCAGCTGGTGGATGTCATAGCCGCGATAGGACAGTCGCCCGGCGCGGCCGTCGATGTCGCTCAGCGCGGTCGAGGCGGCGACGACGTCGGCCAGCCCTCTGGACGGCTTTTCCGCCATATGTTTCCTCCCGCGTATACCTCCCGGACGACTCGCTCCGGCAGTGTACCGGCCGTACTTGATGCGTCCGGCAGGGTAGAACGCGGGACCGGCGGGGTAGCTCAGAAGTGACATATCGGTGGCGTTAGCGACAGGCGGGAGAAACGGTCATGGAGTGCCCCTACATCCGGATCGAGGAGAGCGGGGCCACCATCCCGTTGCGCCAGGATGTGACGACGGTCGGCCGCGGCCGGTTCGTGGACGTCCAGCTGGCCGATCCGAGCGTCTCCATGCTGCACGCCGAGATTGTCTGCCGCGGGCCCTACGTGTACGTCACCGACATGGGGTTATCGCGTAACGGCACCCGGGTGAACGGGCGCCTGGTCGCCCGCCGGCTGCTGGCCGACGGCGACGTGGTCACCTTCGGCTCGGCCCGCTGCCGGGTCGGCGGCCTGGCCGTCGAGGACCTGTGCGCCGACGCGGAACTGCGCCGGCCCGCCGCGCCTGAGCTGACCCGGCGGGAGCTGGACGTGGTCACGTCGCTGTGCCGCCCCGCCCTGTCGGACGCGGCGTTCGTGGCCCCGGCCACGGCACGGGAGATCGCCGTCGACCTGGTGGTCACCGAGGCCGCGGTGAAGCAGCACCTGCTGCGGCTGTACCAGAAGTTCCGCATCGCCGAGGGGGTCAACCGGCGGGTCCGGCTGGCCAACGAGGTGGTGGCACTGGGGCTGGTCCGCCCGCTGCCCCTGGCCGAGATGCCGCCGCCGGGTCCTCTGCAGCCCGCCCCCGGCGAGGTGCCGTCGCCGGCCGAGCCCAGCCCGGCCGAGTCGCTGGCCGCCGAGCCGGCGCCCGCGGACCACGGGCCCGCCGACCTCGGGCCGGGCGGCGTGCCGGGACCTAGAGCCCCAGCCGGGTGGCTAGCCGGGACAAGCTGAAGTGGTGCAGCAGGCCGGACACGAACGGCAGGTGCGTCAGGCTCAGGCTGACGTGGTGGACCGGCCAGAACGCGGGCGGCATCGACAGCGCCGCGGCCGCCGCGGCCACGCCCAGGGCGATGACGCCGACGGACACCAGGACCGCACTCGGCGCGGTCGTGGTGATCGCGCCGAAGAACGTGCTCAGCGGCTTGCGGGAGCGGCCTGACCCGGGCGCCAGCGCGCAGCAGGCGATCAGGGCCCCGGCCGCGTAGGAGCCCGCCCGGGCCAGCGGGTGGCCGGGCAGGACCACGTAGGTGGCCGCCGCCGCGGCCGCGGCCACCAGCAGGCCCAGGGGCAGGCTCAGCAGCACGCCGAGCACCGACCGCAGGGCGGCGAACGGCAGGTAGGCCAGGAAGGCGATGGGATCGGCGGCGCTGGCGCCCTGCCGGGAGCGCCGCCGCCCCAGCCAGGAACCGCTCACGTCGACCGACCGCAGCAGGGCCAGGAACAGCAGGACCGCCACCGTCCCCGCCACCGGCAGCAGCACGGCCACGGCCACCAGCGCGACGACGACCGCGAGCACCAGCACCGGCCGGGACGAGCGGGGCCGGGCGGCGGAGCGGCCGCGGCCGTCCGCCGGGCTGGCGGACGGCTGGCTCCACGGCGGGGCCGAGCCGGGCTCGGCCACGCCCGGCTGGCCCAGCCCGGGCTGGGCCAGCGGATGCCGGTAGCTCACCGGCGGCAGCAGGTCGGCGAAGTCGTCGGCCGGCCGGGCGGCGAACGGGCTGGTCCCGCTGGACCAGCCCGTCGCGGGCAGCGGGGCCGGCGGCGCCGGGCGGACCGCGGGCAGCGCGGCCGCGGCCGCCCCGCCCGCCATCCCGGCCAGCACCGGGCGGGCCGACACGTCGCCCATCGTGGCGCCGGCCCCGGCCGGGCCGGATAGCCCGGGGCGGGGCGGGATCGTGGGGGCCTCGGAGGGCCGCAGCGCGGCCGGGTCCAGGCACCCGGCCCGGTCGGCCAGCTCGGCGGCCGACGGCCGGCGGGCCGGGTCGCGGGCCAGGGCGTGCAGCACCATCGGCATCAGCGGGGCGGGCATGGCGGCCAGGTCAGGCTGCCCGTTAATGATCCGGTAGAAGATCGTCTCGAACGACCCGGTGCCGAACGGCGGCCGGCCGGTGGCGGCGAAGGCCAGGGTGGCGGCCCAGGAGTGCACGTCGGCGGCCGGGCCGCTGGGGCTGCCCTCGATGACCTCGGGCGCCAGGTAGCCGGGGGTGCCCATGAACATGCCGGTCATGGTCAGCCGGGTCGAGTCGGGCGCCTGGGCGATGCCGAAGTCGATCACGACCGGCTCGCCCTCGACGATCATCACGTTGGCCGGCTTGAGGTCGCGGTGCACCACGCCGGCGGCGTGCACGGCGGTGAGCGCGCTGGCCAGGCCGCGGGCCAGCCGCAGCAGGCCCGGCCCGGACAGCGGGCCGTCCTTGGTGACCTGGTCCTCCAGCGTGCGGCCGGGCACGTACCTGGTCACGATGTAGGGCGGCGTGCTCTCCACGTCGGCGTCGATGACCTGGGCCACGAACGGGCTGTGCACCCGGCGCATGGTCTCGAACTCGCGGGCCAGCCGCCGCCGCGACGTCGCCTCGCCCGGCACCCCCCGGCGCAGGACCTTGACCGCGACCAGCTGCTGGTCCGGATCGCTGGCCAGGTAGACGACGCCCATGCCGCCCTCACCCAGTCGCTGGCGCAGGCGATACGGCCCGAGAGCCTCGGGTATGCGCTCCTCCTGCACGCTCATGGCTCAACAGCCTACGGACGCACGGCCGCGATGAGGAGCAGGATTGGCCCTAAGTTGGCGATTGCCCTGGACAATACCCGGCAAAATCTTGCGGCCGACGGGCGGCTGGTCACGGGTTTCCCTGGCTGGTCACGGGTTCCCCTGGCGGTCGGCCCCGGCCACCAGGCGGCGCAGCGCCTGGGCCGTGGCCGCGTTCTGGTCGGCCTGTTCCATCAGCGCACGGGCCAGCTCAGCTATCCACTGGCCGACCGGAACCGGCTGGCGGGACAGGACGACCCCGCGTACCTCGCGGCAGATCTCGGCGGCCGGCGCGCCGCGCTGCAAGCCCAGGGACATGACCCGGTCGCCCAGGCGCACTGTGACCTTGGACACAGTGCCCGGCCGGCCGCGCATCCGGTCCGACACCGACCGCTCCCGGTCCACCGACACGGTGCCGGCCGGCAGCGCCTCGCCCAGCGACTCGGTCAGCACCTGGGCGTAGATGGCCACGTCGGTGCTGTCCGCGCGCAGCGCGGCCATCAGCATGTCCAGGGACAGGCCGTCGCCGTCGCCCGGGCCGCCCGCGCCGAGCTCACCGGCCGGCAAAGCGAGCCTTTCCCGGGCCGTTCTCGACGAAGCTGCGCATGCCGGTCCTGGCGTCCTCGGTGGCGAACAGCCCGGCGAACTGAAGCCGCTCGATCTCCAGGCCGGTGTCCAGGTCGGCCTCCAGGCCCTCGTCGATGGCCTGCTTGGCAGCCCGCAGCGCCACCGCCGGGCCGGTCGCGAACCGCTCGGCCAGCTTGACCGCGGCCGCGTAGACCTCGCCGTCCGGCACCACCTGGTCGACCAGGCCGATGGCCAGCGCCTCCTCGGCGCCGACGAACCGGCCGGTGAACACGATGTCCTTGGCCCGGGCCGGGCCGATCAGCCGGGGCAGCCGCTGGGTGCCGCCCGCGCCGGGGATCAGCCCGAGCAGGATCTCCGGCTGGCCGACCCTGGCGCCCGCCCCGGCGACCCGGAAGTCGGCGCACAGCGCTAGCTCCAGGCCGCCGCCGAGCGCGTAGCCGGTGATCGCGGCGATGACCGGCTTGGCGATCCGGGCCACGGCCGTGAAGGAGTCCTGGAGCCGCCGGGTGTCCGCGGCCATCTGGCCGTAGCTGGCGTCCGCCATCTCCTTGATGTCGGCCCCGGCCGCGAACACCTTCTCGCCGCCGTACACGATCACCGCCCGGACCTCCGGGTCGGCGGACAGCTCGGCCGCGGCGGCCGCGATCTCGGCCTGAACCACGGAGTTCAGCGCGTTCATCGGCGGCCGGTCCAGCCGGATGGTCGCGATAGCCCGGCCGGCCGGCTCGGTCTCCACTCGTACGAACTCGCCCATGCACCACCTCCGTGCGCAGGCATGATCCTACGCAGCCGGTGGCGCCTGCGGCACGGCGGACTAGGTGTCCGCGAGGGCCGAGTCCACGGCGTCGGCCAGGGCCTGCACGGCCGGGCGGAGCCGCTCGGCCAGCACCGCCGGCTCGAGCCTGGACAGGCAGCGGCCAGCGCCGGACGGGTCGTAGCGCAGGAACGCGGCGAAGGCGTCCAGGCAGGCCTGATCCTCCGGCGTCCGGGTGTGATGGCCGCGGCGCCGCGGCCTGGCTGGCCGCGGCGTGTCCAGCACGAGCATGACTCCCATAAGTGTCCCCCCTAGGACAGACCACCGATAAGTGGTCGAGCTTCCGAAAGCCAACCTACTGCCCGTAGCTGCGAAGGGCAACGACCTAGCCCGAAGTCGGCGTTCGTGTCCCAGGTCCGGACGTAAGGCTAAAATGCCTGCTCAGTGACGTGACAAAGCGGACAGATGCCGCTAGACAGGGGTGCGAAGTTCGTGCGAAGCTAGCCTTATGTCGCAGCGCCCGGATCCGCCGCCCTGGGGGGCCCTGATCACCTCGGCGCTGCGCCGAGGGGGGATGTCGGCGCGGCAGGCCGCGCGCCGGGCCGGGATCAGCGAGGGCCGGTGGCGGCAGATCAGCGGCGGTTACCAGGTGGTCAGGCCCGGCGTCTACGCCCTGGTGCGCGGGCCGGCCGCGACGCTGGCCCGGATGGCCGCCGTGGCCGGGGTGAGCCCGGACGAGCTGCGGGCCGCGGGCCGCGCGGACGCGGCGCAGGCGCTGGAGGTCCGGGGCAGCGGCACCGAGCAGGTGCTGGAGCGGATCCGGTCGCTGGACGGCGACCAGGCCCGTGAGCTCCTGGCTCAGCTCGTCATGACCCTGGGCCTGCGGGCCGGAGCGCCTTAGGCGCCGTCACGCCCGGGCCCGGCGGCCAGGCCGATACCTGCCCCGGTGGACTCCCGGACTGCCGGGGCAGGCATCGGAATGGCATTTCACTCGCCGGCGGCACGCGGCAGGGAGACCCCCTGCCAGCTGTTCAGGAAGCCCCGGACCTCGCTCTCGCTGTAGCGGCGGTGCCCGCCGGGGGTACGGATCGAGGACAGCTTCCCGCCGCGGGCCCACCGGGTGACGGTCTTGGGGTCAACGCGCAGCATCGCGGCCACCTCGGCCGGGGTGAGCAGGCGGTTGTCCGGCTTTATCTGGCTTCTCACGAGCAAGTCCTCTCGCACTCGGGGTAATGGCTGCCTAACAGAACGTGACGATCGTGAGCGTTACTGAACGAGCACGCCCTATCACAGGATGTCACATCCCCCTCAGTTTTGCTGGCCTTACTATGCGGAAGGGCAGAAAATCTGACCGCGCCGCCGAATGGCCGTTGCAAGGAGGACGCCGGGTGTAGTCCGGCGGTTTACTCGCGGAGCGTGCCAACTTGGACACGCAAGGTCGCAGCTAAGTCGCGCGCTGGGTCACCTAGGCCAAACCCTCTGGAATCGCAGAACGGCGCGGACACCATACCCACGGTGTCCGCGCCTGGCGTTCCGTTCCGGCGTGAGGTGCGCTAGCGCAGGTCGCCGTTGACCATTCCCGCGGCCGCGGCCGGCACGGCGACCAGGCCGAGCTCGGTCGGATTCGGCAGCAGCGGGTTGCTGGGCAGCACCCGCACCGTGTAGCCGAACGGGCCTGGCTCGCCCAGCTCGGCGTAGCCGACGTACCGCGACACGCCCTCCGCCGGGCCCGAGCCCGTGTCCAGGGTCAGCGGCCGGCAGACCGGGCTGATGATCTCGTCGGCGTCGCCCGCCCGGCCGAAGACCACCTCCACGGTGACATCGTCCGGGCTCAGCTCGCCGAGCGCGACACTGGCGCGGATGGTCAGCCGGCCGCCGGGGGTCAGGTCGCCGTCGTCGGCCTCCACGTGCTCGACCCGCACGCCGGGCCAGGCGGCCCGCACGCGCTGCTTCCAGGCAGCCAGCTCGCGGGCGCCGCCGAAGCCGTCGGCGGAGCCGCTCGCGGGCACGCTGGCGCCCGGGTTAGCGTCGGCGGCCTTGCCCGACGCCAGGGCGGCCGAGGAGCGCGCGGCGGGCACGTACAGCTCCGTGACGTACTCGCGGACCATCCGGGTGGCCTGGGCCAGCGGCCCGAGCGTGCGCAGGGTATGCGCGACCATCTCCAGCCACCGGCGCGGCTGGCCGTCCGGGCCGTGGTCGTAGAACAACGGCGCCACCGACTGGCCGAGCAGGTCGTACAGGGCCGCCGCCTCGAGCTCGTCGCGCCGGGCCGGGTCGCTCACGCCGTCGGCCGAGGGGATGGCCCAGCCGTCGGCCCCGTCGAACCACTCGTCCCACCAGCCGTCCAGCACCGACAGGTTGAGGCCGCCGTTCAGCGCCGCCTTCATGCCCGAGGTGCCGCACGCCTCCAGCGGGCGCAGCGGGTTGTTGAGCCAGATGTCGCAGCCCTGGACCAGCGACCGGGCCATCGCCATGTCGTAGTCGGGCAGGAACACGATCCGGTGCCGGACCCGCGGGTCGTCGGCGAACTTGACCATCTGCTGGATGAGCAGCTTGCCGCCCTCGTCGGCCGGGTGAGCCTTGCCCGCGATCACGATCTGCACCGGACGGTCCGGGTCCAGCAGCAGCTCGGCCAGCCGCACCGGGTCGTGCAGCATGAGTGTCAGCCGCTTGTAGGACGGCACCCGGCGGGCGAAGCCGATGGTGAGCACGTTCTCGTCGAGCACGCTGTCGATCCAGATGAGCTCGGCATCCGAGGCGCCGCGCTGCCGCCAGGAGGCGCGCAGCCGGTGCCGCGCCTGGGCGATCAGCCGGGCCCGCAGCAGCCGCCTCAGCTCCCAGACCTGGCCGGAGTCGGCCGCCACCCGGTCCCAGGCGGCCGCGTCGTCGCCGAGGTCGCCCGGCGCGGGCTGGCTGCCGTGCGCGAGGCTCATGATCTCGGGCGCGACCCAGGTCGGCCCGTGCACGCCGTTGGTGACCGAGCCGATCGGCACGTCCGCGGTGTCGAAGCCGGGCCACAGGCCGGTGAACATCTCCCGGCTGACCTGGCCGTGCAGCTTGCTCACCCCGTTCACCCGCTGGGCCAGGCGCATGCCCATGACGGCCATGTTGAACACGGCCGGGTCGCCGCCGGGGTAGGTCTCGGCGCCGAGCGCGACCACCCGGTCCACCGGCAGCGCCGCCTCCGCGGCCTGGCCGCTGAACTGCCGGGCGACCAGCTCGACGGGGAACCGGTCGATCCCGGCCGGGACCGGGGTGTGGGTGGTGAACACGGTGCCGGCCCGGCACATCTCCAGGGCCTCGTCGAAGCCCAGGCCCCGCTCTACGTACTCCCGGATCCGCTCCACGCCCAGGAAGCCGGCGTGGCCCTCGTTGGTGTGGAACACGTCGGGCTCGGGGTGCCCGGTGGCCGCGCAGTAGGCCCGGACCGCCCGGACGCCGCCGATGCCCAGCAGTAGTTCCTGGCTCAGCCGGTGCTCGGAGCCGCCGCCGTAGAGCCGGTCGGTGACCTCGCGCATGGCCGGCTCGTTCTCCTCCACGTAGGAGTCGAGCAGCAGCAGCGGGACCCGCCCTACCTGGGCGATCCACACCTGCGCAGCCAGGGCCGCGCCGTCGGCCAGCGCGACCCAGATCCGCGCGGGCGACCCGCTGGCGTCGCGCAGCTGCGTCAGCGGCAGCCCGTTGGGGTCACTGGCCGGGTAGCGCTCGACCTGCCAGCCCTCGGCCGACAGCGACTGAGTGAAGTACCCGTGCCGGTACAGCAGGCCCACGCCGATCAGCGGCACGCCCAGGTCGCTGGCGGCCTTCAGGTGGTCGCCGGCCAGGATGCCGAGCCCGCCGGAGTACTGCGGCAGCGCCGCGGTGACGCCGAACTCGGGCGAGAAGTAGGCCACCGCCGCGGGCGCGTCGGCCAGCTGCCCGTCCGCACCCCGCCCGCTTGCGCCCCGCCCGCTTGCGCCCCGCCCGCTTGCGCTCTGGTACCAGCGCGGGCTGGTCAGGTAGTCACGCAGGTCGTCGCTGGCGTCGCTGAGCCGGCGCAGGAACTTCCTGTCGCTGGCCAGCCGGGCCAGCCGCTCCTGCGGCACCTGGGCCAGCAGGGCCACCGGGTCGCCTCCGGCCCGCTCCCAGGCGGCCGGGTCGATGGCCGCGAAGACCTCGCTGGTCTCCGTGTGCCAGGACCAGCGCAGGTTCAGCATCAGGCCACGCAGCGGGGCCAGCTGCTCGGGCAGCGCGGGGTTGATCGTAAATCGGCGGATGGCTCTCACGTGCAGTGACCCTAACCGCAATCGATGGTGACCGTGAACCGAGGGCGGCCATCGGCCCGGCCAAGGCGGACCGCGCCGGGCGGGCACGGGGCGGGCGCTGGGCGTCCACAATCCTTACGGCTACGGACTTCCTGGCATCGCGGCCGCTTTGCCCGGCCCGCTGCGGGTAGCTTTCCACCTGTGATCGGCAGAATCCCCATCCTTGATGTGCAGCCCCTCGTGTACGGCGGGCGCTACCCGGCCAAGGCCGTCCCTGGCGAGCTGTTCGAGGTCACCGCGACCGTGATCCGCGAGGGACACGAGATGCTCGGCGCGGGCGTGGTCCTGCGCGATCCAGAAGGCCGCAGTCATCCCCCGGTGATCATGCGCGAGCTGGCCGCGGGCACCGACCGCTACGGCGCCTGGGTCGCTGCGACCTGTGAGGGGCTCTGGCGGTTCCGGGTGGAGGCGTGGGGCGACCCGATCGCGCACTGGTACCACGACGCCGGCATCAAGGTGCCCATCGGCCAGGACGTGGAGCTGATGTTCGCCGAGGGGGTGGCGCTGCTGGGCCGGGTGACCGGCGCCATCCGGGTGGCCCGCGACGCCTCCCCGGCCGAGGTCAAGGCCGCTCAGGAGGCCAAGACCACGCTGGCCGAGCTGGCCGCCCGGCTGGCCGACGCGCAGGTCGCGCCGATGGACCGGCTGGCCGCGGCCAGCGCGCCGCACGTGGCCGAGATCCTGGGCCAGTTCCCGCTGCGCGACCTGCTGACCCGCTCGCCCTTCCAGCGCCTGATCGTGCACCGGGAGCGGGCCCTGTACGGCGCCTGGTATGAGTTCTTCCCCCGCTCGGAGGGGGCCAAGGTGGACCCGGCCCGGCGCCGGCCGTCGGTGTCGGGGACCCTCCGGACGGCCGCGGCCCGGCTGGATGCCATCGCCGACATGAACTTCGACGTGGTCTACGTGCCGCCCGTGCACCCCATCGGCCGGGTCAAGCGCAAGGGCGCCAACAACGCGCTGGCCGCCGGGCCCGGCGACCCCGGCTCGCCGTGGGCCATCGGCTCGGCCGACGGCGGGCATGACGCCATCCACCCCGATCTGGGCACCCTGGCCGACTTCGACGCGTTCGTGGCCAGGGCCGGGGAGCTGGGCCTGGAGGTGGCGATGGACCTGGCGCTGCAGACCGCGCCCGACCACCCCTGGGTTACCGAGCACCCGGAGTGGTTCACCACCAGGGCCGACGGGACGATCGCGTACGCCGAGAACCCGCCCAAGAAATACCAGGACATTTACCCGCTAAACTTCGATAACGACCCGGAGGGCATTTACGCCGAGGTCCTGCGGATCGTCCGGCACTGGATGGACCACGGGGTCCGGATTTTCCGGGTCGACAATCCGCACACCAAGCCGCTGCGCTTCTGGGAGCGGCTGCTGACCGAGGTGGCCAGCACCGATCCGGACGTGATCTTCCTGGCCGAGGCCTTTACCCGGCCGGCCGTGATGGCCGCCCTGGCCGCGATCGGCTTCCACCAGTCGTATACCTATTTCACCTGGCGCAACGGCGCCGGCGAGATCGCCGATTACCTGGGTGAGCTGGCCGGCCCGGCGTCGGCCTATATGCGGCCGAACTTCTTCGTCAATACGCCCGACATCCTCAGCTCCTACCTCCAGCACGCCGGCCTGTCCGCGTTCCGGGTCCGCGCGGTGCTGGCCGCCATGCTGTCCCCGTCCTGGGGCGTCTACTCGGGCTTCGAGCTCGGCGAGAACGTGCCCCTGGTGCCGGGCAGCGAGGAGTACCTGGACTCGGAGAAGTACGCCTACCGGCCCAGGGACTGGGAGCGGGCCCGCCAGCTCGGCACCACCATCGGCCCGCTCCTGGGCCGGCTCAACGCCATCAGGCGCGCCCACCCGGCCCTGCACCAGCTGCGGAACGTGCGCTTCCACTATCCCGACCGGCCGGAGATCCTGTGCTTCTCCAAGACTCTCCCGCAGAGCTCGCCTGCAGGCCCGTCCGCGGATACCGTAATTGTCGTGGTAAACCTCGATCCCAACCAGCCGCGGGAAGCCACGATCTGGCTGGACGGCGCGGCGCTCGGGCTAGATGCCGGAGAGCTGAGCGCCGGCTTTCCGGTCACCGACGAGCTCACCGGTGCGCAATACCGGTGGGGTCAGGCGAACTACGTACGGCTGGACCCGGCCGTCGCTCCCGCGCATATATTTACTGTCCCGATCGCCCCGGCGTAAGTCATAACGGGCGCGTAACAGGATCACCGTCACGCTACGGCGTGGACAAAGCGTCACATCGCGCCGCCTGCGGGCCGGCACATAGGACACTGTTAGCAGTCACCACCAAGGCAAGCAGGAGTATTGCGTGATGCAGCCCACGCACGATGGAGAGCTCGGGTCAGCGCTGCCCGAGTTCCGGGCCGGCTCAGGCGCCGTGCCCTCCGAGCCCGTCCCCGACTCGTTCACGTTCGAGACGCCGCGCGATCCGCAGTGGTACAAGCGGGCCGTCTTCTACGAGGTGCTGATCCGCGGGTTCCAGGACCAGAACGGCGACGGCACCGGCGACCTGCGCGGCCTGACCTCGCGGCTGGACTACCTGCAATGGCTGGGCATCGACTGCATCTGGCTGCTGCCGATCTACTCCTCGCCGCTGCGCGACGGCGGCTACGACATCTCCGACTTCACCCAGATCCTGCCCGACTACGGCACGATCGCGGACTTCGTCGAGCTGGTCGAGGCGGCCCACGAGCGCGGCATCCGGGTCATCGCCGACCTGGTCATCAACCACACCAGCGACCAGCACCCCTGGTTCCAGGCCTCCCGCGAGGACCCCGACGGGCCGTTCGGTGACTTCTACGTCTGGTCGGACACCGACGACCGCTACGCCGACGCCCGCATCATCTTCGTGGACACCGAGCAGTCCAACTGGACCTACGACCAGGTCCGGGGCCAGTACTACTGGCACCGCTTCTTCTCCCACCAGCCCGACCTGAACTACGAGAACCCGCACGTCCAGGACGCCATCCTGGAGGTGCTGCGGTTCTGGCTGGACCTGGGCATCGACGGGTTCCGGCTGGACGCGGTGCCCTACCTGTACGAGCGCGAGGGCACCAACTGCGAGAACCTCAAGGAGACGCACGAGTACCTCAGGCGCGTCCGGGCCGAGATCGACCGCCTCTACCCCGACCGGGTGCTGCTGGCCGAGGCGAACCAGTGGCCGGCCGACGTGGTGGAGTACTTCGGCGACCCCGGCGTGGGCGGTGACGAGTGCCACATGGCGTTCCACTTCCCGCTGATGCCCCGGATCTTCATGGCCGTCCGCCGGGAGCAGCGGTACCCGATCTCGGAGATCATGGCCCAGACCCCGCCCATCCCCTCGGGCTGCCAGTGGGGCATCTTCCTGCGCAACCACGACGAGCTGACCCTTGAGATGGTCACCGACGACGAGCGCGACTACATGTACGCCGAGTACGCGCGCGACCCCCGGATGAAGGCCAACATCGGGATCCGTCGCCGGCTGGCGCCGCTGCTCGATAACGACCGCAACCAGCTGGAGCTGTTCACCGCGCTGCTGCTGTCACTGCCCGGCTCCCCGGTGCTCTACTACGGCGACGAGATCGGGATGGGGGACAACATCTGGCTCGGCGACCGGGACGGCGTCCGCACCCCCATGCAGTGGACGCCCGACCGCAATGCGGGCTTCTCCCGCACCGACCCGGCCCGGCTGTACCTCCCGGTGCTGATGGACCCGATCTACGGGTTCCAGGCGCTGAACGTGGAGGCCCAGGAGCGCAGCCCCGGCTCGCTGCTGCACTGGACCCGGCGGATGATCGAGATCCGCAAGCGCCACCCGGTCTTCGCGCTCGGCAGTTACGACGAGCTGGGCTCGTCCAACCCGAGCGTGCTGGCCTTCGTCCGGGAGAATCAGGCCGACTCGGAGCAGGAACCCGACCGGATCCTGTGCGTGAACAACCTGTCGCGGTTCCCGCAGCCAGTGGAGCTGGACCTGAGCCGGTTCCGGGGGTCCACGCCCGTGGAGTGCATGGGCGGCGTGACCTTCCCGCCCATCGGGGAGCTCAGCTACCTGCTGACGCTGCCGGGCCACGGTTTCTACTGGTTCGTCCTTCAGCCGCCGCCAGGGCAGTAAACCCCGGGCCAGTAGCCAGGAGGACTGAACCATAGACCCCGACAGGGCGTGACTACAGGCATGAGGCTGCTGAATACGATGCGCGTGGCCGGGGCTGGCCTGCTGGCCGCCACCGGCGGCATCCACCTGGATCTGTACCTGACCGGGTACCGCCACATCCCGACCATCGGGTGGCTGTTCCTGCTCCAGATCATCGCCGCGTTCCTGCTGGCCGTGGCGGTGCCGCTGGTGCGCCGCCCGCTGACCGACGCGGCGGGGGCTGGATTCGCGTTCTCCACCCTGGGCGGCTACCTGCTGTCCCTGTGGGTGGGGCTGTTCGGATTCCAGGAGGTGCGCACCACGGCGGGCCTGGTCGCGGGCCTGCTCGAGGTGGCCACGTTCGCGGTGCTCGGCTACACCGCGCTGGCCAGCTTGCCCGCCGGGAACCCGCTGGGTGACCGGGTGGCCCGCCTGCGCTCCGGCGTGCCCGGCGGCACCTCGGGCGCGCTCGCCGCGGCCGCGGTGGCGGCCCTGGTGGTGCTGGCCGTCTCCGTCGGCACGGCGAGCAGCGGATCGTCGTCCGGCGGCACCACGGCGACGGGCGGCGGCGGGCCGGTCGTCAAGATCACGATCAAGAACTTCAAGTTCACTCCGGCCAATCCCGACGTGCAGCCCGGTGAGCGCATCGAGGTCACCAACGAGGACTCGGTCACCCACACCCTGACCGCCGGGCCGTCGCCCAAGGACAAGAACGTGTTCAGCACCGGTGATGTCGGTCCCGGCCAGACCAAGACGGTCAGCGCCCCGGCCAAGGCCGGCATGTACCCCTTCTACTGCACGATCCATACCTTCATGACCGGCATCCTGATCGTGGGCAAGTAAGCGGCCTGCTATCCCCCCGCTAGGCTTCGCCGGCGGGGGAGTGACTAGCCGATGGGCGTATCTGCGCCGGATCGTGATGATTCGCCGCTGATTCCTCGGGGAGTACTACTTGATCGGGACTCCGGGGAAGGGAGCGAACATCGTGATGACCGTCGGCCCTGCGGCTCTCCCCGAGCTGCTGGCGGCCTGGCTGCCCGCTCAGCGCTGGTACTCGGGCAAGGACGGGCCGCTGGCCGGCCTGGCGATCACCACGGACACCACGCTGGTCGCGGGCGATCCGGAGCTGCGGCACCTCATCCTTACCGTCGGCCAGGACGACCAGGCGGCCCGCTACCAGCTGCTGCTGGGGGTGCGCGCCGAGGTCCCCGAGACGCTCCGGCATGCGGTCATCGGACGGCTGCCCGACGGGCGGACCGCCTATGACGCCCTGCACGACCCGGAGCTGAGCCGCTACCTGCTGACCGGCATCGCCGAGCAGCGCCAGGCCGGCGACCTGGTCTTCGCGCGCGAGCCCGGCGTCTCGTTCGGCGCCTGGCCCGGCGACCGGGTCATCGCCGCCGAGCAGAGCAACACCAGCGTGGTCTACGGCGACGCCGCGATCCTCAAGGTCCTGCGCCGGCTGTTCCCCGGCGCCAACCCCGACCTCGAGGTGGCTGGCGCCCTGGCCCGGCTGGGCTCGGTGCACGTGGCCCCGCCCTACGGCTGGATCGCGACCGGCCTGGCTGGCGAGCCCGTCCTGCTCGCCGTGCTGTCCCGGTTCCTGGCCCGGGCCAGCGACGGCTGGTCCCTGGCCGCCGCCAGCATCGGCCGGCTGTCGGCCCTGCACGGCGACTACGGCCGTGAGTACCTGATGGCCCCGGTGCCGCGGGGCGGGCCCGGCCACCCCGGCCCGAGCTTCGCCGAGGAGGCGCACCAGCTCGGGCGGGCCACCGCCGAGCTGCACGCCGACCTGGCCACCGCGTTCGGCCGTGAAGTCCTGACCAAGGCCCAGCTGGACGGCCTGGCCGGGCAGCTCACCGCGAAGCTGGACCACGCCGCCCGGCTGGTGCCCTTCCTGGCCCCGTACGCCGCCAAGGTCCGGGCCAGCTACGCCGACCTCAGCCGGCTCACCGCGCCGGTGACCGTGCAGCGGATCCACGGCGACTACCACCTGGGCCAGGTGATGCGCACCGAGGACGGCTGGGTGGCCCTGGACTTCGAGGGCGAGCCGCTGGTCCCGCTGGCTGAGCGCACGGCACCATACTCACCGCTGCGCGACGTCGCGGGCATGCTGCGCTCGTTCGACTACGCCGCGCGCCATCAGCTCATGGCCCACCCCGATGCCCAGCAACTGCGCGGCCCGGCCGCAGGCTGGGTAGAAGAATGCCAGCAGGCATTCTGTGCTGGATACGCACGCGCGGGCGGCCTGGACCCGGAAGGTAACTCGGTCCTGCTGCGCGCCCTGACGCTCGAGAAGGCGGTCTACGAAGTGCTATACGAGGCCAGCCATCGGCCCACGTGGCTGTCGATCCCGCTCGACTACATCGCCGCGGCCTGAGCCATGAATGCCATCAGCCAGGCCGACCCGGTGAGCCGGGAGACCATCGACGCCATCGTGGCCGGGGTGCACCACGACCCGCACTCCGTGCTCGGCGCCCATCCGGGCGCCGACGGGGTCACCATCCGCGCGCTGCGCCCGCTGGCCCAGTCGGTGGCGGTCGTGCTGCCCGACGGCCGCCGGGTGCCCATGAGCCACGTGTACGAGGGCGTGTTCTCCGCCCGGCTGCCGGCTGCGGAGGCGGATGCGGGCAACGGCGAGGTGCCCGACTACCGGCTCGCGGTCACCTACGCCGACGGCCCGGAGACCATCGGCGACGACGCCTACCGGCACCTGCCGACCCTGGGCGAGATGGACATGTACCTGATCGCCGAGGGGCGGCACGAGGAGCTGTGGCGGGTGCTCGGCGCGCACGTCCGCGGCCAGGCCGGCACCGCGTTCGCGGTCTGGGCCCCGAACGCTCGCGGCGTACGGGTCATCGGCGACTTCAACCACTGGGACGGGCGGGCACACCCCATGCGGTCGCTGGGTGCCTCCGGCATCTGGGAGCTGCTCGTGCCCGGCGTCGGCGCCGGGGAGCGGTACAAGTTCGAGGTCTGCGGACCCGACGGGATCTGGCGGGCCAAGGCCGACCCCATGGCCGC
The DNA here is from genome assembly GCA_963822485.1 of uncultured Actinomycetota bacterium. Classification (GTDB taxonomy): domain Bacteria; phylum Actinomycetota; class Actinomycetes; order Streptosporangiales; family Streptosporangiaceae; genus DASUBV01. The sequence continues at coordinate 1,385,070 of CAWGHW010000031.1, read as the reverse complement.
CCTCGCCGAGCAGCCGCCCGCCACCGCCTCGGTGATCTTCGAGTCGGCCTACGAGTGGGGCGACGGCGAGTGGCTCGCCGACCGGGCCGAGCGGGACGTGCTGACCAGCCCGATGAGCATCTACGAGGTGCACCTCGGGTCGTGGCGGCCCGGCCTGTCCTACCGCGAGCTCGCCGACCAGCTCACCGACTACGTCACCAGCCTGGGCTTCACCCACGTGGAGTTCCTGCCCGTGGCCGAGCACCCGTTCGGCGGGTCCTGGGGCTACCAGGTCACCTCCTACTACGCGCCCACGTCCCGGTTCGGCTCCCCCGACGACTTCAGGTACCTGGTCGACCGGCTGCACCAGGCCGGGATCGGCGTGCTGCTGGACTGGGTGCCCGCGCACTTCCCGCGCGACACCTGGGCCCTGGCCCGGTTCGACGGCACCCCGCTGTACGAGCACCCCGACCCGCGGCGCGGCGAGCACCCCGACTGGGGCACGCTGATCTTCGACTACGGCCGCCACGAGGTGCGCAACTTCCTGGTCGCTAACGCCGTCTACTGGCTGGACGAGTTCCACGCCGACGGGCTGCGGGTGGACGCCGTCGCCTCGATGCTCTACCTCGACTACTCCCGCCGCGACGGCGAGTGGGCCCCCAACTCGCTCGGCGGCCGGGAGAACCTCGACGCCGTGGCGTTCCTGCGCGAGGTCAACGCCACCTGCTACCGGCTGCACCCCGGCGTCGCCATGGTCGCCGAGGAGTCCACCGCCTGGCCCGGCGTGACCAGGCCGGTGCACCTGGGGGGCCTCGGCTTCGGGCTCAAGTGGAACATGGGCTGGATGCACGACACGCTGGCCTACCTGGCCCGTGACCCGGTGCACCGCGGCTTCCACCACGACCAGATCACGTTCTCGATGATCTACGCCTACAGCGAGAACTACGTGCTGCCGCTGTCGCACGACGAGGTGGTGCACGGCAAGGGCTCGCTGCTGCGCAAGATGGCCGGCGACGAGTGGCGGCAGTTCGCCGGCCTGCGCTCGCTGCTGGCCTACATGTGGGCCCACCCCGGCAAGCAGCTGTTGTTCATGGGTGGCGAGTTCGGACACGGGGACGAGTGGTCGGCCGATACCGGGCTCCAGTGGCACCTGCTCGACTACCCCTCGCACCAGGGCGTGCAGCGGCTGGTCACCGACCTGAACCAGGTCTACGCCCGGCAGCCCGCGCTGTGGCGGCAGGACGCCCGGCCCGAGGGCTTCAGCTGGATCGACGCCAACGACACCGTCGGCAACGTCCTGTCGTTCGTCCGGCTAGCCGGGGACCTGAACGGCCCCGAGGCCGCCGGCCCGGCGGCCTCGGGTACCAGCGGGGCCGCGCCCGGCGGTGACGACATCCTGGCCTGCGTGATCAACTTCTCCGGCGCGCCGCACCACGGCTACCGGATCGGCCTGCCGCGGGCCGGCCGGTGGCGGGAGCTGATCAACACCGACGCCGCCACCTACGGCGGCAGCGGCGTGGGCAACCTGGGCGGCGTGCAGGCCGTCCCCGAGCCCTGGCACGGCATGCCCGCCTCGGCCGAGATCTCCATCCCGCCGCTGGGTGCCCTCTGGTTCGCCCCCGAGCCCGCGACCCCCTAGGTCCCGGGGAAGCTGGGTCACCGGGAAGCTGGGCCACCGCGGAAGCTAGGTCACCGGGAAGATGCCCGCCGAGACGAGCTGCCCGTCCTCGATCCGCAGCACGCCGATCGTGCCCTGCGGCTGGGCGCGCCGGTCTGTCGGCGAGCCCGGGTTGAAGATCCGTACCTGACCGTCGGCCTCGGACAGCGGGATGTGCGAGTGACCGAACACCACCAGGCGCACGGCGGGAAACCGGCGGCGCATCCGCAGCAGCCGCCCGGTCCTGGCCCCGCTGTCGTGGATCATGGCGGTCGGCAGGCCGTCCAGGTCCAGCTCCAGTTCCGGCGGTGCGCCCCAGGCCGCCACGTCAGGCCCGTCGTTGTTGCCCAGCACCGCCCGGACCGGGGCGTAGCCGCTCAGCTCGTCGAGCACCGCGGCCGTGCACACGTCGCCGGCATGCAGGATCAGGTCCGCCCCGCGCAGGTGCGCCGCGACCGCAGGCGGACACGACTTCCACCGCCGCGGCGCGTGCGTATCGGACACCACGACGACCCGCATCCCGCCATCCTCCCCCGTTCGCCCCCTGCGCTGCCTCCCGGCCCAGGCCTCTCAGGTATCGGGTGAGTCAGAGGCGCACATCATCCGCAGCGCACTTGAGCAGTGGCTCGCGCAGCTGCTGCCCGCGCCCCGTTCCCAGCTGCTCGGCAGCATCCACTTCGGCGACCCCGACCTGCCCGACAGTGGACGAGATCCTGGCCGACGGGTTCGGTGACGCATGATCATCGCCGACACCAGCGGCCTGATCGCCGCGTTCGGAGTCGACGCCCGCCGACATCGGCAGGCCCGTGCCGCCTTTGAGGCCGACCCAGGCCCGGTCATCCTGTCGCCTTTCGTGCTGGCCGAGCTGGACTACCTGCTGCTGACCCGGGCCGGCGTCAAGGCCGAGCCCAGCTGCTCCAGGAGGTAGCCGGAGGCGTCTACGAGCTGGCCAGCTTCGGCCGGGCTGATACCGGCCGCGCGGCCGAGGTCGCCGAGCGCTACGCCGACCTGAAGCTGGGGCTGGCCGATGCCTCGATCATCGTGCTGGCCGACCGCTACCGGACCACCCGGCTGCTGACTTTCGACGAGCGGCACTTCCGCGCGGTCAGGCCGCTCAGCGCCCCGGCGTTCACGCTGCTGCCCGCCGACGCCTGACCTGACCAGACGACTCGCGCCTCCCGCTCGACGATCAGTCTGGCCGCTGCCGGGCTAGACTGCGTTACCGTCCGAATGACAGGGGGAACGCGGGAACGGGGAGCACAAAATGGACGAGGAACTCCGCGGTCAGGCCCCAGATCATGAGCCGGTGCCGGACGACGCCGCCGCAGCACGTGACGCGGCTGGCCACCGCGGCGATCATCGCCGGGCCGGATGCCAGCCCTGTATATGGGTCACGGCGCGCCGCCGCTGGTCGACGACCCGCTGTGGGTAGTCCAGCTAGAGGCGTGGGCCCGGGCGCTGCCGCGCCCCGCCGCCATCCTCGTCGTGTCCGCCCACTGGGAGCAGGCCCCGCTGACCATCGCCGCCACGATCGACGCGGCCCCCCTGGTCTACGACTTCTACGGGTTCCCCGACCGCTACTACCGCGCCACCTATCCCGCCCCCGGCGCACCCAGCCTGGCCGCCCGGATCCGCGCCCTGCTGTCCGGCCTGGAGACCGTGGCCGACCAGCCCGACCGCGGTCTGGACCACGGCGCCTACGTGCCGCTCACGGTCATGTACCCGGAGGCCGACATCCCGGTGCTCCAGATCTCCATGCCCAGCCTGGAGCCGGACCGGCTGCTGCGCATCGGGGCCGCGCTGGAGCCGCTGCGCGACGAGGGCATCCTGATCATCGGCAGCGGCTTCCTCACCCACGGGCTGCCGTTCCTGCGCGACTTCCGGTTCAACGCGCCGCCGCCCGCCTGGTCGGCCGAGTTCGACAACTGGGCCGCCCAGGCGCTGGACTCGGGCGACGTGGAGGCCCTGGCCGGCCTGCGCGGCGCGCCCGCCGTCCGGTACGCGCTGCCCACCGGCGAGCACTACGCCCCGCTGTTCGTCACCCTGGGCACCACGCAGAGCCCGGCCCCGGTCAGCACGATCACCGGCTACTGGCTGGGGCTGGCCAAAAGATCCATCCAGGTCGCCTAGCACCGCATCCCTCATGGCGAGCCGCCGATATATGGCTAATCCGGGGTAAAGGCCGCATGATGGGAGCGGGCCGTGAATATCGGGGATGCGGAGGCAGCCATGCACGGAGGCGGCGGCGGGGCCGGCGGTGGCGGTGGCCACGGCGGCGGGGGCTTTGGCGGGCACGGCGGGCACGGACATGGCGGAACGGGGGCCCGCAGCCACGGCGCCAGTCACGGCCATCGCGGCCACTCTCAGCCGACGGCCGGAGCCGCGGGCGGCGCCCCGCTTCTGGCCGGGTCACGCACCGAGGCCTGGACCGGGCGCAAGCAGACGACGGGCCGCCTGGTCGTCGGCCTGCTGCTGGCCGCCGTGGTCCTGATCATCATCCTGGCCGCCGTAGGCGTGCTCTAACAGCAGCCGCCTGCTCATTCCAGGAGCTCCGACTCATACCTGCGGTAGATAGCCGCGTGCTCCGCCTGGCCGGCCTCGTGCAGCAAGCTGATCATCTCATCCAGCCGGGCGGGCAGGATGATGATGTACCGCGAGGACTCAGGCCCGGCGTTCCCGAACGTATGCGCCACTCCCGCAGGCACCAGCACCGTGGAACCAGCCCCGGCGATGACCTCGTCGTCAGCGAACCGGAACCGCAGCGCCCCGGCTATCACAGTTCGGTCAGCGTGAGCGGCCGCAGGTGCGCGCTGACCCGGCGACCGCTGGTGGTGAAGACCCCACCGCAGGCCTCCTTAGCCGCGCAGTCCCGGCAGGCATCCAGATAGTCGTTCTTCCAGTCGCTGATCGAGCGCACCGCGAGCGGCCACAGCTCGGCGTCGAGGACGCATAGCTGGTGGTTGTAGATCTTGGTGACGATGCCGGCACCGGTCAGCCGGCGGGCGGCCTCGACTAGTTCGGGCTGGTAGTCGGCCGGATCGATCCAGACCTCGGCCGCGTTCGGCCGGGCTAGCCCGGTCATCTCAAGGCCCATCAGGGCGACCTGATCGACAAAAGGCAGGTTCCGGGTGATGAACTCGGCCAGCTCGGCGAGAACCGGCACCGTATGACGCTGCACGACGATGCGGATCTCGACGCACTGGCCCAGCGCGGCCAGGTTGAGTATGCCGCGAATGGTGTCATCGAACGCCCCGGCCGCCTGCACGATGAAGTCGTGCCGCCCGGCTTCGGCCGCGTATACCGGAATGCCGACCATGATGTCGCCCAGGCCCACGCTGGCGTAACGGCGGCTGAAGGCACTGTCAGCAAATCGTCGGCCGTTGGACAGCAGGTGCAACCGCAACTGCGGCGCGACGTCCCGGCAGTGCTCAAGCAGGTCGATCAGGGCATCGCCATGCAAGGACGGCTCACCCCCGGTGAGGCCTAACTCGTGCGGCCCCGCGGGCAGCAGGCTGATGATCCCCTTGGCCCGCTCGAACAGCCAGGCGTCGTCGCGCTCCTTCGGCGGCTGCGAGCACATCAGGCAGTAGTTGTCGCACTGCTCAGTGAGCAGCAGGCTGTTATGGGTGGCGGTGCTCTTCCACAGGACGCTCACCCGGCTCCCGTCGCTCGTCACGCCGATGATGTCGCCGGGTACTAGATGCCGCAGGGCGGTCGGCAGCTGAAGCGCCGGGCCCGGCAGGGCGGCTCCCGAGGCATGAGTCAGGTAGAGCTGGTGACCAGGCACTACGATGCCGTCCATCGCGTCGCGATCGGGCACGAGGCAGGCCACCGGCTGGCTGGCGGGCGGGTCACCGGGCGCGCCTACGCGCCAGAGGTCCGGGTGCAGAGGGCTGGTCAGCCCGCTCGGCTTAGTTCGGCCGGATAGTGGTATCACCGCTGGCCCCAGCGCCAGAGGAGGTCACGGGCGAAGGCATCGTCGCGGGCTCGCCTCAAGATGGCCTCAAATACGCCCATGTTGCGCTGGCAGAAGGCCGACAGGGCCTTGTGACCGACGGCATCGTTCATCGTTGCGTGGTGGAAGACCGGGTCGGCCCCGCAGTAGGGCTCGAACGCACACGTGCTGCACATGGGAACGCTCAGCGTGAACGACTCTTCGAGCGGATCAAGCAGCTTGTCGGAGAGCATGATGTCGGCGTAGGAGCTGTCCGCGACGTTCCCGAGCCGGAACGTGTGATCGTTCATCTCGGCCAGCATCCGGCCCTCGTCCGAGGCGTAGACGTCACCGTCGTAGTTGTAGACGAGCGCCCCGAGGCCGATCCCGGCCGGCGAGGTCAGGTCGACATATCCCGGATCGTCATTCGTGAACATCTTCTTGGCCACGATGGCCGCGTAGTTCTCGACCATCGGCAGTCCACGCCGGTTCAGGTCGATGACGTGGTCGAGCCCCGCCTCGTAGAACTCCAGCCATCGCGCTACGTCGTAGCCGGCTCCCGCGCGTCGGCGCAGCGCGAAGCCATAGGGCGAGATGGGCCGCAGGAATACATGGCGCAGTCCGAGATTGGCATACGTGTCGATGATCTCCTCGGGCCGGTCCAGGCTCGCCTCGGTGGTGGTCATCAGGGCGCTTACCCGGTCGGGGCCGAGCGCCTCCTGCACCGCCCGGATCCCGACCACCGTGCGCTGCCAGCTATCTTGCCCCGGTCGCCGGCGGTTGCCGTTATGCAGGTCAGACGGCCCGTCGATGGAAGTGGAGAAGTAAATATCCTCCTCGGCGCAAAATCGCAGGATGTCGTCATCCAGCAGCGCCAGGTTGGTGGCGATGACAAAGGCGAGGTTCTTGCCGTACTCGGCGTTCATTCGGCGTGCTTCACGTACGATCCACCGCACCATCGCGAAATTAAGCAGCGGCTCGCCGCCCTGGAATTCGATCTTCAGGTGCGGCGACGGTGAGCGAAACGCGAGCCGCAGTGCCCGCTGCGCGGTTGCCTCGCTCATGTCGAACTCGCTTTTGGCCGATGACTGGCGCGAGACCTGGCAGTACCGGCACGTGTGCTCGCACCGGAGAGTCACTACGAAGATGTGCAGGCCGGTCGAGTCGGGAAGGCGACGCAGCCGGGTGCGGATCTTTATGGCCAGCAGTTCCGCGGGCAGCCGCTCGCCCGGCAGCTGGATGAGGTGCTTCGCGCGGAGTCGGGCGAGCAGGTCCTGATCGGCGCATGTCCCGTCCACTACGGAAAGCAGCTGGGTCTCCGTTACGAACAGATGCTCGCCGACCAGGTTGGTGACCAGAATGCTGTCGGCGTCCAGGCGATGGAACCGCATGGGCAGCAGCTGCCAGCCCGCCGGCGCCACGTGCGACGCTCGCTGCTCCAGGCGCATTCTCATCCGGGCTGGTCCTCACCGTCCCGGCCGGGTCCGGCCGGGTGCGCATCTGCCGGGTCATCGTCAGCCAGGCCGGTACGCGAGAACGCCAGCGCGAAGATCAAGTTCCGCAGCGGCTCGGTCTCGCGGCCGATACGCAACCGCAGTGTCTGGTCGATGACCTCGCTTCTGATGCGGTGCTTGAGATCTTGCGGGTCAGCATCTGGTCCCCGGCCGAACAGAGAGCAGAGGTACTCGGTACCAGTCGCTCTGATTTCGACCGTCATCTGGTCCGCCACGGCGTAGGCGGCTCGCTGCAGGGCGTCCAGCTCCGTAGTGGCCTGGTCAAAGGCGATCTGAACGTCTTCAGCATCCGATGACATAGCCGCTCACCGCTGCGGCCGCCGGCGGCGGCGGATCAGGATGTAGGTGACGCCGCCGACCACGATGACCACTACGCCGAGGCCCTCCGCGAGCCCGTAGTCGTCAGCCGCAGTATGGGTGTTAATCGAGGTGATGGGGCTCGACGTTGTGGGCGTCGGCGATGAACTCGCGCTCGCGCTGGCCGAGGTAGACGCGACCGCGTGCGCATGGTGGTGTGGCCGCTTGTGGTGGCGCCGGTGATGGCGGTGCGCGGCGGGCGGCGCCGACGAACTCGATGTGACGGTCGGCGTCGGCGACGGGGTGGGCGATCCCGGACTCGAGGAGAAATGCGACGAGTGGGAGAGATGCGAGGCGTGCGAATTATGCGAGCCCGAGTAATGGGATTGGTGCGAGCTATGGGATGAATGACTGCTATGGGAAGAATGCGAGTAATGGCTGTCGGCGACGGCGTGGCCGCCGCCTGCACGCAAGGCGAGGAGCGGGAAGGATACTAATCCGCTGTCGCCGTGCTTTTCCACCGGATTCGCCGCCGCGATTCCCGGCGAGGCGGTCAGCGCTACAGCGGCAACAGCAGCGCCTAGGGGAAGGATTGGCGGCCGCCTCATAGCCGAAGAACATATCAGATTGGCCCATCCCGGACCGCCGAAGAGCCATAATCAACCAATTCCCGATTGATGAGCTCCGATATCCGAGCGCGGCTCCCTGACACATCGTGGCCCCGGCCGGGGCGGCCAGGGCTCCTGGATGGGCCGATGGCCAGGGCCCGGGCTCGCGTTTCCGCGGAAACGTCTCCCGCAAGTGCGTCACGCAAGTGCTCGGCACGTTTCCGCGGAAACGCGGAGAAGCGCTAGGTGGCCGATGCGTTCCAGCGGACGTGCAGGGCAGGCGGCTTGCGGAACACCAGGCCGCGTGGGGCGGCGAGTTGCTCCGGGTCCAGGCGCAGCCCCGGCAGGCGGTCCAGCAGCGTCGTGATCGCGGCGCGGGTCTCCATCCGGGCCAGCTGAGCGCCGACGCAGAAGTGCGGGCCCAGCGCGAAGCCCAGGTTCTGCCGCGCGTTCGGCCGCCGGATGTCGAACCGGTCCGGCGCCGGGAACACGCCCGGATCCCGGTTGGCCCCGGCCAGCGAGACGACGACCAGGTCGCCGCCGGAGATGTCCGCCTCCCCCAGCCGGGCGCTCGCGGTGGCGTACCGGTCCACGACGGCGGCGGCGGGCTCCAGCCGGAGCGACTCGTCCATGGCGCCGTCCAGCAGGGACCGGTCGGCGTCCAGGTCACTGGCCTGATCGGGGCTGGTGAGCAGGTGCCGGACGGCGTTGCAGATCATGCCCTCGGTGGTCTCGATGCCGCCGAACAGCATGACGGCGGCGTTGGACACGACCTCGCCGACGGCCAGGCCGGCGGTCTGGGCGGCCACGGCCAGCAGCGATGACGCCCCGGGCCGCTCGATGGCGGCGACCAGGGAGGCGCGCAGCTCGGCGAAGGCGGCGACGGCGGCCTCGGGCACCTCGGCGCTGGTGCCAGCGGGGGGTGGCGGGGCGACGGGCGACGTGGCCCGGCTGACCACGGATCCGCCGTCGGCCGGGGCGTTCGCGGCGGTCAGGGCGGAGACGCCGGCCACGATCGCGTCGTACCAGGTCAGCAGGACGGCCGGGTCGGTGTCGGCCAGGCCGAGCACTTCCTTCATGACGGCCACGGCCAGCGGCCCGGCCAGCCCGCGCCGCAGCTCAGCCCGGCCAGCTCCAGGCCCGGAAGTGTCGGCTCCGGCCAGCGCGGCCACCAGCCGGCCGGCCTCGCTGGCGGTGAACGCGGCCAGGTCGGCGCTGATGTCGCCGCGCCGCAGGGCGTGGGCGAAGGGGTCGCGGTGCCGCCGGTGCTCGGTCCCGTCCAGGGACAGCATGCTGGGCCCGACGACCCGGGCGGTGGTGAACCGCGGGTCGTCGACGGTGAAGCCGTCGGGGTCGCGCAGCACCTGCTCGACGAGGTCGCGCCGGGTCACCAGCCAGCCGCCGAGGGCCGGGAGCCAGGAGACCGGCTCGCGGGCCTGGAGCCGGGCCAGCACGGGATGCGGGTCCTCGGTGAGCTGGGCGATGGTCACCGACCGCCCGATCGGGAAGGCCCGGGATGGAACCGGCACGTCAGCCGTCCAGCCGCTCGGTCAGCCAGCGGGGGCCGGTGACCAGGGCCCCGGCCGCCTCGCAGCGGCCCCGCAGCTCGCGGTCGGCGGTGACGACCAGCCGGCGGCCGGGCAGCTCGCCGGCCAGCTCGGCGATCGTGTCATCGCCAGAACCAGGCGCGCCCACCACCCGCATCCGCCGGTCCCGGCTCCGTCCAGCCCAGCGCCTAGCCCAGCGCACCAGCCGCCCCATCCAGTCCGGAACCCTCGGGAACGGCGGCTTTGGCCTGGCCTTCGAGCACGACCACGTAGTCGGGCAGCCAGCGAGCCGGGCTCGGCAGCCCCAGCCCGGCCGGGCACGCCCGTCACCCCGGCCCCGGCCAGCGCGGTCACCCCCGAAACCAGCCGCCGGGCCGCCCCGGCCCGGTCCCGCCACCAGCCGTCCGGCCGCGAGCCGACCACGTTGGCCGCGTCCACGATGACCGTCAGCGGCAGCAGCCCGGCCCGCAGCTCGGCCCAGTGCGCGGCCAGCCCTGGATGCAGGTCCAGCTCGGCCGCCCGGTCGGCCGGGACCCAGTCGACGTCGTCGGTCTCCTCGCTGGCCGGGTAGGCCGCGAACGGGGCCGCGGCCCTGGCGAAGACGGTGTGGTAGGCCCAGCCGCCGTGGTCGTCGGTGTAGATCCCGTGGACCACGACCGCGTCGGGCGGGACGCCGCACTCCTCGGCGGCCTCCCGCAGCGCCGCTTCGACGGGGGTCTCGTGGCTGTCGGCCGCGCCGCCCGGCAGCCCCCACGTGCCGCCGTAGTGACTCCACGCCACCCGGCGCTGGAGCAGGATCTGGGTCTCATCGGGCTCGCCGGCATAGGCCAGCAGCCCGGCCGCGCCGAACTTGCCCCAGTGCCGGTGTCCCAGGGAACAGCGGACCCACCCGTTGCCATCGCGACTAGCCATCGAGGCCGACGATAGCCTGAACCCATGCCAGACCAGATGATCGCCGCCGCCCTGACCCGGCTGCGCCAGCAGCGGACCGCGCCGCTGATCCTCGAACTCGACCTGAGCGACGGCCTGACCGAGACCCGGCCCTCCGATCCGGTGTCGGCCGTCATGGCCCGGCACCGGCTGGTCCTGGCCGACGTGCTGGACGGGCTGCGCCGGGCGAGCCGCGACAGCCGGGTCCGGGCCCTGGTGGTCAAGGTGGGCGGCCGGCCCATCGGCCTGGGCATCGTCCAGGAGCTGCGCCAGGCCGTCCGCGAGTTCGCCGAGGCGGGCAAGGTGACGGTGGCCTGGGCCGAGTCGTTCGGCGAGTTCTCCGCCGCCAACGTGGCCTACTACCTGGCCACCGCGTTCGACACCATCTGCCTGCAGCCCTCCGGTGACCTCGGGCTGACCGGCATCGCCGTGGAGCGGATCTTCCTGCGCGGCGCGCTCGACAAGCTCGGCGCCGACTTCCAGGTCGGCAAGCGGCACGAGTACAAGAGCGCCGCCGAGCAGCTCACCGAGCACGGCTTCTCCGCCCCGGCCAGGGAGGAGACCGAGCGGATGACCGCCTCGGTCACCGAGCAGCTGGCCAGCGCGATCGCCGAGCGCCGCGGCCTGGACCCCGGGCAGGTGGGCGAGCTCATCGACCGCGGCCCGTTCCTGGCCAGCCAGGCCCTGGACGCCGGCCTGGTCGACACGCTCGGCTACCGCGACGAGGTCTACACCAGCATTCGCCAGCAGGCCGGCGAGGGTGCGACCCTGCTCTACCTGACGCCGCTACCAGCGCAGCCGGGCCCTGGCCGAGCGGGCCCGCAAGCTGCCGGTCTCCCGCGAGGCCGGCCTGGCGCTGATCTACGCGACCGGCCCGATCCGGCGCGGCCGCAGCGGCCGCGGCCCGCTGTCGGGCGGCGCCATGGGCTCGGACACCATCTCCGCCGCCCTCCGCACCGCCACCGCCGACGACCAGGCCAGGGCCATCGTGCTGCGGGTGAACAGCCCCGGCGGCTCCTACGTCGCCTCGGACACCATCTGGCGCGAGGTCGTCCGGGCCCGCGCGGCGGGCAAGCCGGTGGTGGTCTCGATGAGCGACGTGGCCGCCTCCGGCGGTTACTACATCGCCATGGCCGCCGACGTCATCGTGGCCCAGCCCGGCACGATCACCGGCTCGATCGGCGTGCTGGAGGGCAAGGCGGTGCTCGGCGAGGCCCTCGGCCGGGCCGGGGTGAGCAGCGACTCGATCATCCAGGGCGCCCACGCGGCGATGTTCTCCCAGCTCAGGCCGTTCACCGAGGACGAGTGGGCGCTGATCAGCGAGCACCTGGACCACATCTACGCCGATTTCACCGGCAAGGTGGCGCAGGGCCGCCGGATGACCCCCGAGCGGGTGCACGAACTGGCCAGGGGCCGGGTCTGGACCGGCGCTGACGCCCTGGCCAACGGCCTGGTCGACGAGCTGGGCGGGCTGGACGAGGCGGCCGCCATCGCCCGCCGCCGGGCCGGGCTGCCCGAGCGGGCGCCGCTGCGCGTCTACCCGCGGGTCAGCCCGGTCGACCGGCTCCGCCCGGCCGGATCCAGCGAGAGCCACGGCGCCGCGGCGGCCAGCCTGCTGGCCGACGGCTGGGGCCCGGCCTGGCGGCTCGCGGCCCGCGCCGGGCTGGCGTCGTACGGACCGCTGACGCTCCCCGGTAACTGGACATTCGAATGACTCAGCAACAAATGGCGCCGGGCCACATCGATGGCCCGTTCGCCGATGCCATCGGGGCCTGGGCGGCGGGCGTCACCCTGCTGACCGTGGCCGACGGGCGGGATGACATCGGGACCACGGTCAGCGCGTTCTGCCCGGTGTCCACCCAGCCCCCGCTGGTCCTGGTCTCGCTGATCGCCAGCTCCTATCCCGCGGAGGTGCTCGGCCGGCTGGACACCTTCGCCGTCACGCTGCTCTCGGCCGGGCAGCGCCAGCTCGCGGGCCGGTTCGCCGCGTCCGGGCGGCCGGGGGCGCGGCTGCTGCTCGACGGGGTCGCGCACCATCGCGGCGCGGCGTCCGGGGCGCTGATCGCCGACGACGGCCTGGCCGCCCTGGAGTGCCAGGTCCGGCAGCGGGTCCCGGCCGGCGATCACCTGCTGCTGGTGGCCGGGGTGCTGGCCGTCCCGTACATCGCGCCGGACGGCGCCCCGCTGGTCCGCTTCCGCGGCGGCTACCCGTCGCTGGGCTGACCGCGGCCTGACCCCGGCCGTGGGCTGACCCCGACCGGTCAGGAATTCAGGTAGGCCAGCACCGCCAGCACCCGGCGGTTGTCGTCGTCCGAGGCCGTCAGGCCGAGCTTGGTGAAGATGCTGGTGCTGTGCTTGCTGACGGCCTTCTCCGTGACAAACAACCGCTGCGCGATCGCGCTGTTGGACCGGCCCTCGGCCATCAGCTCCAGCACCTCGCGCTCCCGTGGTGACAGCAGGCCCATCGGCCCGTCCGCCCCGCGCCGCCCCAGCAGCTTGCCCACGACCTCGGCGTCCATCATCGTGCCGCCCGCCGCGACCGCGCGCACCGCGTCGACGAACTGGTCGTCGGTGAACACCCGGTCCTTGAGCAGGTAGCCCACGCCGCCCGCCTGGTCGGCCAGCAGCTCGGCCGCGTAGAGCTGCTCCACGTACTGCGACAGCACCAGCACCGGCAGGCCCGGCACCCGGGCCCTGGCCGCCAGCGCGGCGCGCAGCCCGTCGTCGGTGAACGTGGGCGGCAGCCGCACGTCCACGACCGAGACGTCGGGCCGGAACTCCAGCAGGGCCTCCAGCAGGGCGGGCGCGCTGTCCACCGCGGCGGCGATCTCGAACCCGTGCGCGTCCAGCAGCCGCGCCAGCCCGTCCCTCAGCAGGAACTGGTCCTCGGCGATGACGACGCGCACGGCACCTCCATGACCACCATGGTCGGTCCGCCGACCGGGCTGCTCACCGCCACGATGCCATCGAACGCCGCGAGCCGCCTCTCGACGCCCGCCAGCCCCGTGCCGCGGGCCGGGTCCGCCCCGCCCACCCCGAAGTCGGTCACCGTGATCCGCAGCACGTCATCGCGGTGCGACGCCCAGACCTGCCCCTGGCGCGCCCCCGAGTGCTTGACCGCGTTGGTCAGCACCTCGGCGACGGCGAAGTAACAAGCGGTCTCGATGGGCGCGGGCAGCCGGTCCGGCAGGTCGATCTCCGCCTTGATCTTCATCGGGGTGTCCAGGGCCAGCGCCCGGAGCGCGTCACCCAGCCCGCGGTCGGCCAGCACCGGAGGATGCACGCCGCGGACCAGCTCGCGCAGCTCGGTGAGGGCCCGGGCCGAGGCCTCCCGCGCCTCCGCCACCAGGGCGACGGCCGCCTCCGGGCTGACCGGGATCAGCTTCTCCGCCGCCCGCAGGTTCATCCCCAGCGCCACCAGCCGGGCCTGCGCCCCGTCGTGCAGGTCCCGCTCCAGCCGCCGCAGGTCCGCCGCGGCCGTGTCCACCACCACCGCCCGGCTCTCGGTCAGCCGCTGCACCCGCCTGGTCAGCTCCCCGTCCGTGGACATGCCCACGAACCGCCGTACGCCGGGGAAGGCCACCGGGGTCAGGACCACCCCGAACCCGGCGAACGCCAGCCCCTGCAGCAGCGCCAGCGGATTCGAGATGTTCTTCCCGGCGCCGTCGCCCGCGTTGAGGGCCACGAGCCCGTCAATGACGAGTCTCGACTGTGGCTGGAACGACGGCTGCGGCACGGGCGGCTTCCCCGGCGTGACGGCGAAGGTCACCGGCACCCCCGACCGGGCCGTCACCACGGCCGCCGCGGCCCCGCCAATCCCGACCACGATCAGCCCCAGGATGGCCATCCGCGCCGCCAGCTCGGGCCGCCGGGTCACCAGCCAGTGCGTGCCCAGCAGCACCGCGATGCTGAGCACGACCCCGACCGGCCCGCCCCTGAACCAGGCCCTGGAGAAGAACAGCTCGCCCGCCATCAGCACCACCGGGACGAGCAGGAACGCCCAGAGCTGCCGGGGCCGCTCGGGCTCGGCCAGCCGGCCGAACACGAGGCGGCCCAGCTCGGAGCTGCGGTCCGTCGTCCGCCAGGCCAGCCAGCCGCCGAGCACCAGCAGCACGTACGCCAGCACCAGCACCACCAGCAAGCTCTGCACCGGGTGCATCCCGACCCACAGGAACTGGTACATCCCGCCGGCCGACAGCTCCCAGGCGCTGGCATTGTCGAGCATCACGAACCCGAACAGCCCCAGCGCGACCAGGGCGGCCGGCACCACCCGCCGCGTCACCGACGGCCAGGCCCACGCCACCACCAGCGCGGGCACCAGCGTGGCCAGGGGCAGCTGCCACAGGAAGTACTGGCTATGCGGGATCCGGATCAGCGCGATGGCCAGGGCGATGGCCACCAGGCCGGCGGCCCAGCCGAGATCCGCGAGTCGCCCACGCTGTGCCATGCCGGCCTCCGGGTGCTGTCCGCTGTCATTACCTGCGCTCTCAGCGTGCCGTACCTGGGCCGGGGGGTGCTATGGGCTGACACCTACGAGGGGGTAGGTCTACCTCTACTGTTGCGCGAGGGCTCCGGACTGCCAGACGGAGTGGATGAGGGGGACTCCGGGCCGGTAGGCCAGGTAGGCGTGGGAGGGCGCGTCCAGCATGATCAGGTCCGCGCGCGCACCGACGCCCAGGTGGCCGACGTCCGAGCGGCGGAGTGCCGCTGCGCCGCCTGCCGTCGCCGCCCGCACGGCTTCCTCGGTGGTCATCCGCATCTCGCGGACGGCCAGCGCAATGCAGAAGGGCATGCTCGAGGTGAAGCAGGAGCCGGGATTGCAGTCGGTGGCGATGGCGACGGTGGCGCCGGACTCCAGCAGGCGCCGCGCGTCGGGATAGGGCTGGCGGGTGGAGAACTCGACGCCGGGCAGCAGCGTGGCCACCGTGTCCGACGAGGCCAGCGCGTCCACGTCGGCGTCGGTCAGGAACGTGCAGTGATCCGCCGAGGCGGCCCCGGCCTCGACCGCGACCTGCACCCCGGGCCCGGGTCCGAGCTGGTTGGCGTGGACTCGCGGGAGCAGGCCCGCGGCCTGGCCCGCGGCGAGCACGGCGCGGGCCTGGCTGGCGTCGAACGCGCCGCGTTCGCAGAAGACGTCTACCCAGCGGGCGTGAGGTGCGCACGCGGTGAGCATGGGCCCGCAGACCAGCTCGACGTACCCGGCCGGGTCGGCGTCGAACTCGGGGGGGACCACATGGGCGCCGAGGTAGGTGACCTCGGGGGTGAACTCGGCGGCCAGGGCCAGGCTGCGGGACTCGTCGGCGACGGTGAGGCCGTAGCCGGACTTGCACTCGAACGTGGTGGTGCCCTGGGCCAGCAGTTCGGCGGCCAGGCGGGCCAGGTTCGCGCGTAGCTCCTGGTCGCTGGCCGCCCTGGTCGCGGCGACCGTGCTGCGGATGCCGCCCGCCCGGTAGGGCTGGCCCGCCATCCGCGCGGCGAACTCGGCGCCGCGCTCGCCCGCGAAGACCAGGTGGGCGTGAGAGTCCACGAAGCCGGGCAGGACAGCCCGGCCGGCGGCGTTCACCATCTCATCGGCGGCCGGGGCGCGGGCGGCCGGGCCGGTCCAGGCCACCGCAGCGTCCTCGATGACCAGCGCGGCGTCATGGAGCGCTGGGGCCGAGTTCGTGACTAGTTCGCCAATGTTAGTGATCAAGACACTCACTCGCGCATCCTGTCACGTGCCGACACCAGCCGGTCACTGCAACCCATTGCATCCGGGCAATTGCGGCGTCATTATCGGATATGTACCTCTTGGTCGTGGGAGCGGGTCCGACGCATCTGGAGGATGCGATGACTCAGCCCACCCGGCCTGGCCGCGGCAGTCCTGTCACCTGGACCATCGTCGGCGTCTTATTGGCCATCGGCGTGGCCGGCACGCTGATCGTGCCGATCTACGCCCGGTCCACCCCGAAGGCGGGCGCGTTCCCGTTCTTCTACTGGTACCAGCTGCTGTGGATACCGCTGGTCGCGATCCTGTCCTTCGCCTGCTACCTGCTAGTCCGGCGGACTGGCCGGGGCAGCCAGACGGAGGGGCGGCGCGATGAGCAACGTTAACGCTGTCTCGTTCACCATCCTGGTGGTGGCCTTCGTCCTGGTCACGCTGGTCGGCTTCGCGGCCGCCCGGTGGCGCCGGGCGGAGAGCCTGCTGCACCTGGACGAGTGGGGCCTGGGCGGCCGCAGCTTCGGCACGTTCGTGAGCTGGTTCCTGCTCGGCGGCGACCTGTACACCGCCTACACCTTCATCGCGGTGCCCGCGCTGGTGTACGGGGTGGGCGCGGCGGGGTTCTTCGCCGTCCCGTACACGATCATGGTGTTCCCGATCGTGTTCGTGTTCGCGCCCCGCCTGTGGTCGGTGTGCCGCGAGCACGGCTACGTCACGCCCGCCGACTTCGTCCGCGGCCGCTACGGCTCGCGCGGCCTGGCCCTGGCCGTCGCCGCCACCGGGATCCTGGCCACGATGCCCTACATCGCGCTCCAGCTGGTCGGCATCCAGGCCGTGCTCACGGTCATGGGCGTGGGCGTCAGCTCGAACTCGTTCCTGAAGGACCTGCCGCTGCTGATCGCGTTCGTGGTGCTGGCCGCCTACACCTTCGTGTCCGGCCTGCGCGCCCCGGCGCTGACCGCGTTCATCAAGGACGCGCTGGTCTACGTCGCCGTCATCGTGGCGGTCCTGTACATCCCGACCCGGCTGGGCGGCTGGTCGCACATCTTCGGCGTCGCGTCGACCCACCTGGCCTCGACCAACCCCAAGACCGGCAAGCCGTTCGGCGCGCTGGTCACCCCGCCCGCCGGGGAGTGGGCCTACGCCACGCTGGCCCTCGGGTCGGCGCTGGCCCTGTTCATGTACCCGCACGCCATCACCGGGGTGCTGGCCACTAAGCGGCGCGACGTGATCCGCCGGAACATGGCCATCCTGCCCGCCTACTCGCTGGTGCTCGGCCTGGTCGCGCTGCTCGGGTACATGGCGCTGGCCGACCCCGCCGTGACCGCCGGGGTCAAGGCGGCCAACGGCAACGCCCAGCTCTCGGTGCCGCTGCTGTTCGAGCACATCTTCCCGAGCTGGTTCGCCGGCATCGGCTTCGCGGCGATCGTCATCGGGGCGCTGGTGCCCGCGGCCATCATGTCCATCGCCGCGGCCAACCTGTTCACCCGCAACATCTACCGGGAGTTCTTCCGCCGCGACGCCAGCCCGGCGCACGAGACCAGGGTCGCGCAACTGGCGTCGCTGGTCGTCAAGGCGGGCGGGCTGGTGTTCGTGCTCGCGCTGAGCAAGACCTTCTCCATCAACCTCCAGCTGCTCGGCGGCATCTGGATCCTCCAGACCTTCCCGTCGATCGTGGCCGGCCTGTACACCCGGTGGTTCCACCGGTGGGCGCTGCTGGCCGGCTGGGCGGCGGCGATGGTGTGGGGCACGATCGTGGCCTACAACCAGCCGGCGGCGGGCGAGCCGGGCACCCACTTCGGCGCGTCGACGGCGGTCGTGCCCGTCCTCGGCCACACCGCCTATATCGCCGTCACCGCGTTCGTGCTCAACTTGCTCGTGGCCGTCGCGGCGACCTGGGTGTTCCGGGCGCTCAAGCTGCGCGAGGGAACCGACGAGACCCGGCCGGAGCAGTACGTCGCCGACCCCGAGGACACGCCCGGCGAGCTGACTGCCCAGGGTAGCTACAGGTCGGCCTCGTAGACCTGGCCGACGAGGTCGACGCCGAAGCTGTGGTGCGGCTCTTCCCCGGTCAGGACGAAGCCGTGCTTCAGGTAGATGCGGCGCGCCGCGACCAGCACGTCGTTGGTCCACAGCCGCATGCGCGCGTACCCGGCCTGCCGCGCGAACTCCAGGCAGGTCTGGACCAGGTCATGGCCGA
Organism: uncultured Actinomycetota bacterium; assembly: GCA_963822485.1. GTDB lineage: Bacteria > Actinomycetota > Actinomycetes > Streptosporangiales > Streptosporangiaceae > DASUBV01. The sequence goes on along the minus strand of CAWGHW010000031.1, from coordinate 1,366,703 downwards.
GGCCGTGGCCCCTGGCGTCGGGGTGCACGAGCAGGATGCGCAGCTGCGCGGTGTCCGCGTCGGCCGCGACGCAGAAGATGCAGCCCGCCCGCTGGCCGTCGACCTCGGCGATCCAGGCCTGCTCGCGCCGCGGGTCGTGGTCGCCGGCGTCGCCGGCGTAGTCGGCCACGATCCGGGCCACCAGCGCCTCGAAGCTGGTGTCCCAGCCGAACTCGGCCGCGTACACCTCGCCGTGCGCCATCACCACCCAGCCCAGGTCTCCCGGCTGGTCCAGCCGGCGGATGCGGACCTCGTGCTCGCCGGTCATCGTGCCTCCGCTCCGAGTCGACCTACTGAAACGATCGTTTCAGTCGTGCCATAGTAACCACCATGACCGGACCGAGCGCAACCGAGCCCGCGGGGTCGGCCCGGCAGGCCGAGCTGCTGGAGCTGGCCTACCGGTACACCGTCGAGCACGGCTGGGCCGAGCTGTCGCTGCGGCCGCTGGCCAAGGCCGTCGGGTCCAGCCCGCGGGTGCTGCTGTACCTGTTCGGCAGCAAGGACGAGCTGATCCGGGCCCTGCTGGCCCGGGCCCGGACCGACGAGCTGGAACTGCTCGACCAGGTCCGCGGGGCGGGGCTGGCCGAGGTGATCACCGAGATCTGGGCCTGGCTGGCGGCCGATGCCCACCGAGGCCTGCTGAAGCTGTGGGTGGAGGGCTACGGCCGGAGCCTGACCGAGCCGGACGGCCCGTGGGCGGGCTTCGCGGCCGCGACCGTCACGGACTGGCTGGCCGTGCTGGCGGCGGCCCAGCCCGCCGCGCGCCGCGACAGCGCCGACGGCGCGGCCGAGCGGACCCTGGCCCTGGCCGTGCTGCGGGGCGCGCTGCTCGACCTGCTGGCCACCGGCGACGCTGACCGGGCCGGCGCCGCGGTGCGCCGCTACCTGGCCTCTTCGAGTACCTAGCCTCATCGAGCCGGGAATCCAGTTAGATCACTGGTTCCGCTCGCGATCCCGGTCAGCGATCACGATCGCGGCGAGGCTGTCTGCTCCTGGCGCCAGATCAGGGCTGGACGTCCGGCATCCCCGTCTCAGCGGGCAGTACCCGGCGCACCGCCGAGGCCAGGGCGGCCGGGACGTCGGGGACCAGCAGGTGGCGGCCGTCGCGCACGATCTCCCGGCCGCCGGCCACCACGCCGCGCACGTCGGCGGCGGAGGCGCCGAAGATGACCGACTCCAGGACGGTGCCGGGCGCCGCCCCGGCGGTCCGGGGCGAGTCCAGCCCGACGGTCACCAGGTCGGCCAGGGCGCCGCGCGCGATCTGCCCGGCGTCCGGCCAGCCCAGGCTGGCGTGCCCGGCGCTGGTCGCGGCCCGGGCCAGCTCGGCCGCGGTGAAGTGGCCGCGCTCCTGGGTGGCCAGCCGCTCGCCGAGCTCGACCCGGCGCGCCTCCTCGAACAGGTCGATGATGGCCTGGCTGTCGCTGCCCAGGGTGAGCGGGCTGCCCGCGGTGAGCAGCGCGCGGGCCGGGCCGATGCCGTCGGCCAGGTCGGCCTCGGTGGTCGGGCAGAAGCACGCGTGGCTGCGGCTGCGGCCCAGCCGGGCCACGTCGGCGGGCCACAGGTGGGTGGCGTGCACCAGGCTGGTGCGCGGGCCGAGTGCGCCGGCCTCCTCCAGCACTTCGGCCGGGGTGCGGTGGTAGGCGGCCAGGCAGGCCTGGTTCTCGGCCCGCTGCTCGGACAGGTGGGCGTGCAGCGGCGCGGCCCGGTCGCGGGCCCAGGCGATGACCGGCCCGAGCTGATCGCGCGGGACGGCGCGCACCGAGTGGATGGCGGCGCCGACCACGGCCGCCGTCTCGTCCGGCAGGCTCGCGGCCAGCCCGCCGGCCCTGGCCGCCCAGGCCTGCGCGTCGCCGTCGCCGAAGCGCACCTGAGCGCCGGCCAGCGGCAGCGCGCGGCCGTCCGGGCCGAGGCCGCCGGACAGGTAGCAGGTGTCCAGCAGGCAGATCCGCAGGCCCGCCCGGCCCGCGGCCTCGATCAGGGTGCGGCCCATCTCATTGGGGTCGGCGTACGGCGTGCCGCCGGTGTCGTGGTGCAGGTAGTGGAACTCGCCCACGCAGGTGATCCCGGCCAGGGCCATCTCCGCGTAGACCGCCGTGGCCAGGCTCAGGTAGAGGTCGGGGTCGAGGCGGGCCGCCACCTGGTACATCCGCTCGCGCCAGGTCCAGAACGTGCCCCGTCCGGCCTGGGTGATCCCGCGCAGCGCACGGTGGAAGGCGTGCGAGTGCGCGTTGGCCAGGCCCGGCAGGGTCAGCCCGGCCAGCCGCGTGGTGCCCGCGGGGACGTCCCCGGCCGGCGTGCCCGGCGTGACGGCGGTGAACCGGTCACCGACCGCCTCGATGAGCACGTCCGACTCGACGCCCGACCCCAGCCAGGCCAGCTCGGCGTGCCAGGCCCGCCGGGCGAGCTGTGGTCCATCCGGTGGCATGATCACCGCTCCCTGCTGTCCCCTCCCTGCTGTCCCCGGCATCATGCCGCATCGGCCCGGCCGCGGCCACGACCCCCTGCGGCCCCGCAGACCGGCGGAGTACCATCCTGCTGGGATCATCTGCCGCATAGCTGGAGGCACGGCGCAATGCTCGCCTTTCGTCGCCCGGCCAGGCTGCTCCGGCGCCCGCGCCGCCCGGCCGCACTGATCTCGGCCGCCGGCCTGCTGGCCGCGGCCCTGCTCGGCAGCGTGACCCCGCCCGCCGGGGCGGCCGCGCCGGCCATCGCGTTCCACGGCTACAGCGTCTTCGAGATCCACCTGTCCGGCGTCGTCTCCTCGCTCTCGGTGACCCGCCCGGATGAGGCCCTGCACATCGCGGGCTCGACCGGCTGCAAGGTGAAGTTCCACGGCACGCCGGCCTACCAGACCGAGTGGATCGGCGATGAGGCGGGCAACTGGCTGGAGCTGGGCACCGGCCACCAGTGCCAGGGCTACCAGTACTGGTACGCCGGCTTCGGCTCGAACGGCACCTGGTTCCCGCAGTGGACCAAGGTCACCTCGACCGATGGCAGCCACCGGTTCTGGATTCACGGCACGAACACGCCCAGCGGGAAGTCGTTCACGTTCAACATCGGCGCCAAGCGGTACGCCACCATCGTGGACAACCTGAGCTCCAGCTTCGGGCAGGCCGGCCTGGAGTCGTACGCGTCGGCGACCAAGGTGCCGGCCTACTCGATGACCCTGCTCAAGTACAGCAACGGCTTCGGCAGCGTATGGCACCCCTGGTCGGGCACCAGGACCGTGGCCCCGGCCACCTCCCCGCTGTGCGAGCGGATCGTCAGCGTCACCCACGTGGTCTCCGGCGAGAACGTGGCGTGCCGGGCCACCGCCCCGAGCGTCGCCACCCGCATCCGGCCCGTCGCCCGCCCGGGCGCCCGCTCCGGGCCGTCCGGCGAACCCCGGCACCAGGCCCGCGGCCTCGACCCGGGCCTCTGCCGCCGCCTGCCAGCGCGCGGCCCGGACCTGGGGGGCCGCCGCGGTGACCCGCTCCTACCAGGACACCGCGGGCACGGTGCGGGCCTGGCGGGAGGCGCGGACCCCGTCCGTCCGCGCGGCCTACCCGCTGTCCTCCCCGGCCGCGGCCGCGCCGGTGGCCGTCTGCTACCTGTCCGGCAGCTTCGCCGGGATACCCGCCGCGCCGGGCTACGCCGGGAGCTACCGGCGGCTGATCGTGATCGTCTCCGAGTCGACCGGCGCCGTGACGCTGGACGCGGCCGGCCACGCGGCGACCTGGGCCTTCGGCCCGCCGCCCGCGCCCTAGCCCCGGGCAGCCAGGCGGGGCGGCCAGCCAGGACAGCCAGCCGGGCTCGCTAGCCGGAGGCCAGGTCGGCGAGCACCGCCGCCAGGGCGGCCACGCCCGCCTGGCAGTCGGCCGGGTCGGCAAACTCCGCGGGCGAGTGCGAGACCCCGGTCGGGTTGCGCACGAACAGCATGGCCGTGGGCAGCCGGGCCGCCAGCACCCCGGCGTCGTGCCCCGCCCCCGTCGGCAGCACCGGCGTGCCCGGGCCGAGCACTTCGGACAGCCGGCCCCGCAGGCCCGGGTCGAACGAGACCAGCGGCGTCACCGACTCGCGCCGGATGCCGAAGCCGACTCCGTGGCGCTCCGCCGCGGCCCGCGCCGCCGCGCTGACGTCGTCCACCAGCAGGCCCAGCGTGGCCTCGTCCGGCGCACGGGCGTCGAGCCACGCCCGGACCGCCGAGCTGATCCCGTTCGCGCCGCCCGGCTCGGCCACCACCTTGCTGACCGTGGCCAGCGCGCTGTGCCCGGCGGCCGCGTCCCGCGCGGCCAGCACCATCGTCGCGTAGGGCAGCATCGGGTCGTGCCGGTCGGCCAGCCGGGTCGTCCCGGCGTGGTCGGCCCGGCCGGTGAACTCCAGCCGCCACCGCCCGTGCGGCCAGATCCCCTCGGCGATGCCTACCGGCGCGTCCAGGTCAGCCAGCGCACGGCCCTGCTCGATGTGCAGCTCCAGGTAGACGTCCAGGCTGGCCAGCAGCTCCTCGTCCGGGCCGAGCAGAACCGGGTCCCGGCCTGCCGCGCGCATGGCCTCGGCCAGGCTCACCCCGTCGGAGTCGGTCAGCGCGCGGGCCTCGTCCGGGTCCACGACGCCGGTCAGCAGGCGGCTGCCCAGGCAGGCCACGCCGAAGCGGGCGCCTTCCTCCTCGGTGAACGCCGCCACCGCCACCGGCCGGGCCGGCCGGAATCCCTGCTGACGCAGCTGGCCGATGGCGGCGAAGGCCGATACCACCCCGAGCGGGCCGTCGAACGCGCCGCCGTCGGGTACCGAGTCCAGGTGGCTGCCGGTGGCGATGGCGCCGGGACCGGGCCGGCCCCACCAGGCCCACAGGTTGCCGTTGCGATCACAGTCCGTCCGCAGCCCGAGCGCCGTCGCGGACTTCGCGAACCAGCCGCGGCAGGAGGTCTCCGCGTCGGTCCAGGAGTATCGGCGGTAGCCCCCGGTGCCCGCATCCTGCCCGAGGGGCAGCAGCGACTCCCACAACTCCTCAAACTCCACGGTGCCCTCCGATATAGAAACGTACTTCTTCGAAGTGCACTTCTACCTTTGCGGCACCGTCAGGAGGCCGGCTGGGTGCCGGACTGGGTGTCGGACATGGGGATGCGGACGCCGCGCTCGGTGGCGACCTCGTGAGCGCGGTCGTAGCCGGCGTCGGCGTGCCTGATCACGCCCATGCCGGGGTCGTTGGTCAGGACCCGCTCCAGTTTCTGGCTGGCCAGGTCGGTGCCGTCGGCCACGCAGACCTGCCCGGCGTGGATGGAGCGCCCGATGCCGACGCCGCCGCCGTGGTGGATGCTCACCCAGGAGGCCCCGGACGAGGTGTTGACCAGCGCGTTGAGCAGCGGCCAGTCAGCGATCGCGTCGGAGCCGTCGGCCATGGACTCGGTCTCCCGGTAGGGCGAGGCGACGGAGCCGCAGTCCAGGTGGTCGCGGCCGAGCACGATCGGCGCGGCGACGTCGCCCTGGCGGACGAGCTCGTTGAAGCGCTCCCCGGCCAGGTGCCGCTCGCCGTAGCCGAGCCAGCAGATCCGCGCGGGCAGGCCCTGGAACTGGACCTTCTCCTGGGCCATCCGGATCCACCTGGCCAGGGCCTCGTTCTCGGGGAACAGGTCGAGGATGGCCTTGTCGGTCGCGGCGATGTCGGACGGCTCGCCGGACAGGGCGGCCCACCGGAACGGGCCCCGGCCCTCGCAGAACAGCGGCCGGATGTAGGCGGGCACGAAGCCGGGGAAGGCGAAGGCCCGGTCGTACCCGGCCAGCTCGGCCTCGCCGCGGATGGAGTTGCCGTAGTCGAACACCTCGGCCCCGGCGTCCTGGAAGCCGACCATGGCCGCGACGTGCTCGGCCATGGACTCGCGGGCGCGGCGGGTGAAGCCGCCCGGGTCCTCGGCGCGCAGCGCGGCCATGTCCTCGAAGGCGACGCCCCTGGGCAGGTAGCTCAGCGGATCGTGGGCCGAGGTCTGGTCGGTGACCACGTTGATGGGCGCGTCCATCCGCAGTAGCTGCGGGACGATCTCGGCCGCGTTGCCGAGCAGCCCGATGGACAGCGGCTGGCCGGCCTGCGCGGCCGCGGTGGCCCGCGCGATGGCGTCGTCGGTGTCGTCGGCCTGGACATCGAGGTAGCCGTGCTCGATGCGGCGGGTGATCCGGGACTGGTCGCAGTCCACGCACAGCGCGACGCCGCCGTTCATGGTGACGGCGAGCGGCTGGGCGCCGCCCATCCCGCCCAGGCCGGCGGTCAGCGTGATGGTCCCGGCCAGCGTGCCGCCGAACCGCTTGGCGGCGACGGCGGCGAAGGTCTCGTAGGTGCCCTGCAGGATGCCCTGGGTGCCGATGTAGATCCAGGACCCGGCGGTCATCTGCCCGTACATGGTCAGCCCGGCGGCCTCCAGGCGGCGGAACTCCTCCCAGCTGGCCCACTGGGGCACGAGGTTGGAGTTGGCGATGAGCACCCGCGGCGCCCATTCGTGGGTGCGGAACACGCCGACCGGCTTGCCCGACTGGACCAGCAGGGTCTCGTCGCCCTCCAGGTCCCGCAGTGAGCCCACGATGGCGTCGAAGGCGTCCCAGCTGCGCGCCGCCCGGCCCGAGCCGCCGTAGACGATGAGCTGGTCGGGGTGCTCGGCGACCTCGGGGTCGAGGTTGTTCATCAGCATCCGCATGGCCGCTTCCTGCGGCCAGCCCTTGCAGCTCAGGGTGGTCCCGCGAGGGGCACGGACCGGCCGGGGCCCGGCCGTGCCGTGGCCCCCGGTGCGCGCATCGGTCATTGGCCAGCTCCTTCTCGAACGGGATCGGTCGAGGACCGCGACATGCTCATCATCCATTGTGTCAACCAGGGGCCTTAGCCCGGCTGGCTGCTCGACCCCGGGCTGCGATCGCGGGTCAGCTCACTGTCCACCGGGAGACGGCGGCCTCGTCAATGTCGGCCCCCAGGCCCGGCCGGGCCGGCACGTTCAGGCAGCCGTCGGCATCGATGCGGACGGGCTCAGCCAGGAAGAAGTCCCGCCGCTGCTCGGTCCAGCCCGGCGGGTCGTAGGGAAATTCCACGTAAGGCCCGCCCCCGACGCCCGCAACCACGTGCAGGTTGGCCAGCAGGCCAAGTCCGTTGGTCCAGGTGTGCGGAGTGAACCAGCGATTGCCGGCCATGACCAGCTCGGCCAGGGTCCGGGCGCGCAGCATGCCCACGGCGAGCACGACATCGGGCTGGAACACGTCGAGCGCGTCGGCCGCCAGCGCGTCGAGGAGCTCCGGCATGGTGCGGGCCATCTCCCCGCCGGCCACCCGGATGCCGACCTGCTCGCGCAGCGCACGCATCCCGGCCAGGTCGGCTGCGGGCAGTGGCTCCTCGATCCAGTAGACGCCCAGCTCGGTCAGCTCAGCGGCGATCCGCCGGACACCGGCGACATCCAGTGCTGCCGACACGTCGCCGGCCATCCGCCACCACTGGTTCAGGTCCACCATGATCGCCAGATCGTCACCGGCCGCCTCGCGCGCGGCTCGCACGGCGGCCAGGCCTGGGGCGACATCGCCGCGCGCGATCCGGATCTTGACCGCGCGAAAGCCCGCCTCCTGCGCCGCCAGCACCGTCTCGGCCCGCTGCGCGGGGCTCTTGAGCTCGCCAAACGACGCGTACGCGGGCAGCCGGCTGAGCGCGCCGCCGAACAGCGTGGCGACCGGCTGACCGCAGACCTGGCCGATGATGTCCCAGAGCGCCGCTTCCAGCGGCCAGTACCGCCCGGCGTGAAAGCCGATCGTCTCGATGACCCGGACGTGCCGGGCGATGCGGAGCGGATCCTGGCCGATGAACCATTGTTCATGGCCACCGAAACCGTCCATGGTGTCACCCGAGCCGTGTCCGGTGATCCCGGCGTCGGTCTCGACCCGGACCAGGGTGGCATCGAAGTGCCCGCGCGGCCGGGGGTCCCAGGCCGCGCGGAACGGCGGGTCCAGGGCGAGCCGCAGCCGGTCGAGCCGGATGGCCGTGATCTTCACGAGCCGCTGGCCGCCTTGCTGAGGCTCATGGACGCACGTTCTCCCTCGGGGCGACGCCGAATCGCAGGTTACTGACACCTGAACAGGTGCAGCGAGAGGGAATCTTGGCTAGGTTTGCCCGCATGGCGCCGACAGTAGCCCGCGCCGCGCAGAACCGGGCCCGCGACCTGCCCGTCGGCGGCGAGGGGAGCCTCGGCGCGGCAGCCGAATTGCGCACTGCCCGGATCGACAATAAGCTTCCCCGATTCGATAATTCCGCGCGGTTGTGTCTACTTTCGCCAAGGGGGTCCGCGTGGCGAGCTTCCTCCTGAGACGCATCGGCCTGGCGATCCTGACGCTGGTAATCCTCAGCGTGCTGATTTTCTTCGCGGGCCAGGTACTGCCGGGCGACCCCGGCCGCGCGATCCTCGGCCACCTGGCTTCGGCCAAGTCGGTAGCAGCGCTCGATCACCAGCTGGGGGTGGACCGGCCGCTGGTCACCCAGTACTGGTCCTGGATCACCGGGCTGCTGCACGGCAACATGGGCACTTCCTACCAGTACCGGTCCGCGGTGGAGCCGTTTCTTCAGGCCGCCCTGGTGAACTCGGCCAAGCTCGGCGCGCTCGCGCTGATCGTGATCATCCCGCTGGGCATTCTCGGCGGCGTGATCGCCGCGCTGAATGTCGGGCGGCCGCTGGACCGGATCATCTCGATCACCGGGCTGTCCGCGGCCACCGTGCCCGAGTTCGTGTCGGGCATCGTGGTCATCGTCGTTTTCGGCGTGGAGCTCAAGGTGCTGCCGGTCACGGCGTCGGCGGGGTCGGGCGCCTCGTTCCTGACCCAGCTCCGGTACCTGATACTTCCCGTGATCCCGCTGGTCTTCGTGCTGTTCGGGTACATCGCCCGGATGGCGCGGGTCGGCACGATCGAGGCCCTGGAGTCGGACTACACGCGCACGGCGACACTCAAGGGCCTGCGGCGCAGCGTGGTGGTGCGGCGGCACGTCTTGCGCAATTCGCTGCTGCCCACCATCACCGTGATCGCGACCCAGACCGGCTACCTGATCGGCGGCCTGGTCATCGTGGAGACGCTGTTCAATTACCCGGGCATCGGCCGGCTCATCTACAGCGCCGCGACGTCCAAGGATTTCCCCATGCTCGAGGCCGGCGTGCTGACCATCGGCGTGGTGTACATGGTGGCGACCATCATTGCCGACGTGCTCACCATCATGCTGAACCCGCGGTTGCGGACGGGGGTGATCAAGTGAGCGAGGCGGCCTCCGGGCCGGCCGGGCTGGTGCTGGCCGCGAACGTGAGCGAGCGTGACCTGCCGGCGTGGCGGCTGCTGCTGCGCCGCCCGACCTTCGTGGTGGGTCTGGCGATCCTGCTGTTCTGGATCGTCTGCGCGCTCTTCGGCAACGCGATCGCGCCCCACAACCCGCTCGCTCAGCAGTTGCTGCTGACCAACAAGCCGCCGTCGGGCGCGCACTGGTTCGGCACTGACCAGATCGGCCGTGATGTGCTGTCGCGGGTCGTCGTGGGCGCCAGGACGATCCTGATCGTCTCCGTGCTGGCTACCATCCTGGGCACCGTCCTCGGCACTGCCCTCGGCCTGGCGATGGGCTACCTGGGCGGAGTCCTGGACATCGTGATCAGCCGGCTGGTCGAGGCGGTGCTCGCGCTGCCGGCCGTCATCGTGATCTTCCTGTTCATCGTCGCGATCGGATCGTCAGCGACCACGCAGGTAATCGTGATCGGGTTCATCTTTACGCCGCTGATCGCCCGTACAGTCCGGTCGGCGGTCCTGGTCGAGAGCCAGCTGGACTACCTGTCGTCCGCCCGGCTGCTCGGCGAGCGATCTGGCCGGGTGATGGTAGCCGAGATCCTGCCCAACGTCGCCCCCACCATCCTGGTCGAGTTCACGGTCCGGCTCGGGTACGCGATCTTCACCGTCGCCACGCTCGCCTTCCTCGGCTTCGGCGTCAACGTGGCCACCCCGAACTGGGGCTCGGACATCTACGCCAACTACGGGGTGATCGGGGCCGGCTACTGGTGGGAGACGCTGTTCCCCGCCCTGGCCATCGCCTCCCTCATCGTGGCGATCGGGCTGGTGGCCGATTCGATTGAGCAGGTGCTCGCCGGATGACGGAGACAGACACGACGGCCGCTCCGGGCGCTCCCGACCTCCCCCAGGCCGCGGTCAGCGTGGACCATCTGGACGTCACCTATACCGTGCGCGGCCACGACCGGCTGGCGCTGCGTGACGTCTCCTTCCAGATCGGCCGGAACGAGTCCTACGGGCTGGTCGGCGAGTCCGGGTCGGGCAAGTCCACCGTCGCGCTCGCGCTGACCAGGTACCTGCCGCGAAACGGCCGGGTCAGCTCCGGCTCCATCAGCATCACCGGGCAGGATCCGCTGCACATGGGCGCGGCGGCGCTGCGCAGGCTGCGGGCCCGCACCGTGTCCATGGTCTACCAGGAGCCGGGTAAGGCCCTGAACCCCTCGATGCGGGTGGGCCGGCAGGTGGCCGAGGTCTACGAGATCGCCGGAGCCAGCCGGGACGAGGCGATGAGCCGGACCGAGGCCATGCTGAGCAAGGTGCAGATCGCTGATCCGCGCCGGGTCATGGACCGGTACCCGCATCAGCTGTCGGGCGGCATGGCCCAGCGGGTGGTGATCGCCATGGCCATCGCCGCGGAACCCTCGCTGCTGATCCTGGACGAGCCCACGACCGCGCTGGACGCGACGGTCGAGGCCGAGGTCCTCGACCTGGTGGCCGGGCTCCGCGCGGAACTCAGTACCTCGGTCCTGTTCATCAGCCATAACCTCGCCGTGATCACCAAGATGTGCGATCGGGTGGGCGTCCTGTACGCAGGCGAACTGGTCGAGGAGGGTCCCGCCCGCCAGCTATTCGACGAGCCGCGGCACCCCTACACCGTCGGCCTGCTGCGCTGCATCCCGAGGGCCGGCCAGCGTAAGGACCACGGCAGGCTCGACACGATCCCTGGTTTCCTGCCGCCGCCCGGCCAGATCATGAGCGGATGCATCTTCGCTCCGCGCTGCGCCATCGCCGAGGACCGGTGCCGCCAGGCGGAACCGCCGCCCTTCCCCACCGGGCCGGGCCGCAGCTCGCGCTGCTACCGGCACGACATCGCGGCCGAGCTGCCGAGGTCGACTCCCGTCGACATCAGCCTGCCGACCGTGCGGGAGGCCGAGGCTGACCCCGTCGTCCGGCTGCAGGGCGTCTCCAAGACGTTCGCCGGGCGCGACGAGCAGGTGCAGGCGCTGGCCGGGGTCGACCTGGAGTTGCAGCGCGGCGAGACGCTCGGCCTGGTCGGCGAGTCAGGCAGCGGCAAGACGACGCTCGCGCGGGTGCTGCTGGGCCTGATCCCGCCGGACCAGGGCTCGCTGGTCGAACTCGACGGCCAGCCGCTCGCGCCCCTGGTCAGCCAGCGCGGCCGCGAGCAGCTCAAGGCCCTGCAGATCGTTTTCCAGAACCCCGACTCCGCGCTGAACCGCCGCCACACCGTGCGGCAGCTGATCACGCGCCCGCTGGTCAAGCTGGCCGGCCTGTCCGGCAGCGCGCTGCGAGACCGGCTGGCCGATCTGGTCCGCTCCGTCCGGATGGAGAACCGGCAGCTTGGCCTGCGGCCGAGTCAGCTGTCGGGCGGGCTCAAGCAGCGGGTCGCCATCGCGCGCGCGTTCGGCGGCGGACCGCGGATCGTGGTGTGCGACGAGCCCACCTCGGCCCTGGATGTGTCCGTCCAGGCCGCGATCCTCAACCTGCTGGTCGACCTGCAGGCCAAAGAGCAGGTAACTTACCTGTTCATCTCGCACGACCTGGCCCTGGTGCGCTACCTGTCCGACCGCATCGCCGTGCTCTACCTGGGCCGCCTGATGGAGGTCGGCCCGGCCGAGCGAGTATTCGCCGGTCCGCACCATCCCTACACTGAGGCGCTGCTGTCCGCGGTGCCGAGGCTGGACGGCGAGCATCCGGAGCGGATCAGGCTGGCCGGCGAGATTCCGTCCGCGGCCAGTCCGCCCAGCGGCTGCGTCTTCCACACCCGCTGCCCGCGGCGGCTGTCCAGCGGCATCTGCGAGTCGACCGAGCCGCCGCTGGCCGAGGTCGAGCCAGGGCACCAGATGCGCTGCCATATTCCTATCGATCAGCTAACAAGCATGCAGCAGATCGGGCCGGTGCCGTGACAATGTCCGACCCTGCGCCTAACTTGTTGCTCCATTCGAACGGGCTGCCCCTGCGGTCCGGACAGGTGTCCGAGGAGGACCGGCGATGAACGCAAGAAACGACCGGCTTGACCGGCTGCGGGCCGGCCAGACCGAGGTCGGCAATCACGTTATCGACGAGTTCGCGGCCGGGCGCCTGTCCCGGCGGGACTTCGTCCGGAAGGGTGCTCTCGTCGGGCTGTCGGCACCCGTAGTCGGCGGGGTACTGGCCGCCTGCGGGTCGAGCGGCAGCCCGTCCACGTCGAGCTCCTCGCCAGCCGGGGCGGGCAAGGCCGGTGCGACGATCAAGGCCGGGATCATCACGCCATCGGGGGCCATCAACCCGGTGACCGTCGCCGACCAGGGCGGCCTGGACATGCTCGGGCAGACCGGCGAGTACCTGTGCCTGTCCACCCAGACCCTGACCCTGCACCCGGTGCTGGCCACCAGCTGGTCGTCTAACTCCACCGCCGATATCTGGACGTTCAAGATCCGCCAGGGCGTCAAGTTCCACGACGGTCACCCGCTGACCGCCGATGATGTGGTCTACACCTATCAGCTGCAGACCAACCCCAAGAACACCCCGGCGGCCCTGTCCGCGTTCGCCGGAGTGCTGACGCCAGACGGCGTCCGCAAGGTCGACGAGTTCACCGTTGCCTTCCACCTCGAGGCGCCGAACGGTAACTTCCCGTACCTGACGTCGTCCGACAACTACAACATGATCATCCTGCCCAAGGGCTACGACCCCGCCAAGTGGCAGGGCTCGTTCATCGGCACCGGGCCGTTCGTGCTCAAGTCCTACACGCCTAAGCAGGGCGCCAGCTTCACCCGCAACGACAGCTACTGGGGCAAGAAGGCCCTGCCCGCGGCGACGGAGTTCACCTTCTACGACACTCAGACGCCGTCGATCCTGGCCCTCACCGGCGGCACCATCGACGTGGTCGGGCAGTTCTCCGTCACCGGCGGAGAGCAGCTGCTTAACGGCGGTTATAACGTCATCAAGCTCAAGTCCAGCGCGCACCGCGAGCTGTCGATGCGCTGCGACCAGGCGCCATTCACCGATCCGCGGGTGCGCCAGGCCATCGCCCTGACGCTGGACCGGCCCGCGATCGTCCAGGCTCTGTTCAAGGGCTTCGCGGACCTGGGCAACGACAGCCCGTTCGCCCCGGTGTTCCCGTCGACCAACACCAGCATCGCGCAGCGGGCCAAGGATCTCTCCAAGGCCAAGTCACTGCTGTCGGCCGCCGGTCACAGCAGCGGATTCAAGACCCAGCTGATCGGCAACGACGTCCAGGAAATCTCGGCGTACGCGCAGATCGTCGCGCAGGCGGCCAAGTCGATCGGCGTCGATATCAACGTGAAGATGGAGGCCTCGTCGATCTACTACGGCAAGGCCACCTTCGGGAACTCCGACTGGCTGGACGCCACGATGAGCCTGGTCGACTACGGGCACCGCAGCGTGCCGAACGTGTTCCTGACGGCGCCGCTGCAGACGAGCAACGCCAAGAAGGGCACGGGTCCCTGGAACGCGGCACACTTCAGCAACTCCCAGTACGACAAGCTGTCCCAGCAGTATGTCGGGACCGTCGACCTGACCAGCCAGCGGAAGATCGCCGGGCAGATCGAGACCCTGCTGCTCGAGCAGACGCCGATCATCTTCGGCTACTTCTACAACTACCTCACGGCGTCGGCGAAGAACGTGACCGGTGTCTATCCGACCGCGATCGGCCACATTTTCCTCTACAACGCGGCGAAGAGCTGAGCCTGCGCCCGCCGCGGCGGCCGAGAGCGGCGCAGGAGAGGGAGAAGGCAGCCGGCAGTTGAGTCCCAGCGACGATGCGGGCCTGTGGGTCCGGTTTCTCTCCGGGCCCGATATCGACCGCCTGAGCCTGACCAGCGACGAGATCGTGAACGCCGTCGAGGCAGCAGTCCTGGCTCATGGCCGGGGCCTCGCTCTGGTCGAGCCGCGGGTCCACCTGATGCCCGAGAACGGCGGCGCCGGGCATTTCAACGTGCTCCGCGGGCACCTGCCCGGGGCGGGCGTCGACGGAGTCAGCGGCGTCAAGGTCGTGGGCGACTTCGTGGCCAACTATGCCCGGGGGCTGCCCAGTGAGCTCGGGCTGCTGACGCTGTATGACCCCGGCACCGGGATCCCGCTCTCGATCATGGATGCCACCATGATCACCGCGAGCCGGACCGGCGCCATGACGGCCGTGGGAGCGCGCTACCTGGCTCGGCGTGATGCCCGGATACTCGGGCACGTCGGCGCGCGGGGCACCGCGTTCTGGAACGTGGTCCTGCTCGACGCCGGGTTCGACCTCGACGAGATCCGCGTCACCAGCCGTCGGCCCGAGTCGCGCGAGGCGTTCGCGCAGGAACTGGCGAAGGTCACCGACACGCCGGTCCGGGTCACCGCTACCGCCGACGAGGCCTTCGACGGGGCGGACATCCTGGTCGAGGCGTCGCGGCTGACCCGGCCGGAGCCGCTGCTGCGCACCAGCCTGGTCCGGCCCGGCGCGTTCGTCGTCCCGTACGGGACGATCAGCGCCGTCGAGCCCGATCTGCTCGACGTCATGGACAAAGTCGTGGTCGACGACTGGGCCGAGTCTCAGTCGGGACGGCTGGGCGCGCTCCGCCCGCACGTCGACAGCGGGCGGCTGTCGGCTGATTCGCTCCACGCGGAGCTGGGCCAGATCGTGGCCGGCCTGCGGCCGGGCCGGGAACGGCCCGATGAGCGGATCCTGCTGTGGCACCGGGGCCTGGCCATCCTGGATATCGCGGTCGGCCAGCTGATCCTGGAGAAAGCGCAGCGGGCTGACATCGGCACGATGCTGCGGTACCGATAACCCATGCCTGACCTGCACCCGATTACGGCGGCCGCCGACCTGGATGCCGCCCTGATCCGGCAGGTCGCCGCGGGCCAGTCGGTCGAGATCGGCCCGGAGCTGCTCAGGAAGGTCCAGGCCAGCTGCACGGCGGCGCGGCGAAGGCTCGCCGAAGGGCAGCCGGTGTACGGGGTCAACACCGGCATGGGCGCGCTCAGCAACGTGGCCCTGACCGAGGCGGAGCAAGCCGGGCACCAGCGCAACCTGATGCTGGCCCGGGCGGCTGGCGGCCCGCCGTGGCTGCCTGCCAGCGACGTCCGCGCGCTGTTCGCGGTCCGGCTGAGGACCTTCCTGTCGGGCGACGCGGGAGTGTCGGCGCAGGTGTGCCAGCGGCTGGCGGACTTCCTGGCCGCGGGCATCGTGCCGGCCGTCCCGGCGCAGGCCGCAGGCAGCGCGGGCGAGATCGTCCAGCTCGCGCACGCGTTCGGGCCGCTGGTGGGGCTGGGGCGCGTCCTGGTGCACGGCGATGCTCACGGGACTGCTCCGGTGCCGCCGGACGCGGTACCGGCCGCCCCGGTTCTGGCCGAGCACGGGCTGACCGAGCTCGCGCTCGGCCCCAAAGAGGGGGTCGCGCTGATCGGGGGGGTGCCGGGCGCGACGGCGCTGAGCCTGCTCGGCGCCGCCGAGGCCGCGACTGTGCTGGCCATGATGGAGGCCGCCGCGGCCCTGTCCATCGCCTCCATCGGGGCCCCGGCCGACCCGTACCAGGCCGCCTGCGCCCGCGGCGATGACGTGCAGGGCCGCGTGCTCGCCCGGCTGCGGGCGACGCTCGGGGCGTGGCCAGGGCGGCCGCCGCGGATGCTGCAGGCCCCCGTGTCGTTCCGCGTGGTCGGGCCGGTGCTGGCCCAGGTGGTGCGAGCCACCAGTGCCCTGGCGGCCGCGGTCGAGCGCGCACTGGACGGCGTCACGGATTCACCCGCGTTCCTGGACGGACGATTCGTCGGGACGGCCGGCTTCGACGGAATCGATCTGGCTACGCACTGTGATCACCTGACTGCGACACTGGCTCACGCGGCGGAGGTCAGCGCCGCCCGGATACACCGGCTGCTCGACACGCGGGTCACCGGCTTGCCCGCCCAACTGGCCCCGCGACCGGGGCCAGATGCCGGCCTGGTCGCCGTGCACAAGCGTGCTGCCGGCGAGGTGCATGCCATCCGACGGCTGGCGATGCCGTCGGCGATCGGGACGATCGAGACCTCGAACGGTCAGGAGGACGTGCAGTCGTTCGCCTGGGCCGCCGCCGAGGCCCTGCGCACGGCACTGCGGCACGCCCGCCTGGTCACCAGCTGCGAGCTGCTGACGGCCTATCAGGCCGCGACGCTGGCCGGCCTGGCGGGCGGCCAGGGAGCCCAGCCGGGCGGCCACGGAACCCAGCCGGGCCCCGGCCAGGGCCTGGTCGCGATCCTGTCCGGCCTGATCGATCCCATCACGTCCGACCGGCAGTTCGGGGAGGACATCGAGCGCCTCGCGGAAGCCTCCTGGATCGCGTGAAGGCCCGGTTACCAGCGGCGGCATACGGCCAGATCAGGTGCATAATGCTGCTGTAACCCCAGGAGTTCGAGCAGGAGGTCGAGTGTCTGTCGCCACCGTTGGGCCGGGCGGAGCTGACGCCGAGAGCCTTGGTTCAGGGAACCACGGCCGCCCCGGGCGGGGGGACAGCGGGCTCAAGCCGGGCTGGGGCGTCAGTCCCGAGCGGCAGCAGGCGATCGTCGACACGATGCGGCACCTGGCGCCGCACAGCGGGCGGCTGTCCCCGGCCCAGCTGCGGGCGATCACGGTCGAGCTGTCGGCCCGGCGCGAGCTGTGGGCCGACCTGGTCGTGCGCGACCCCGACGTGCGCTGGTACCTGCCGCTGCACCGGTCGAACTCGTGTGACGTCTGGCTGCTGGCCTGGGAGCGCGGCCAGGACACCGACTGGCACGACCACGGCGGTTCTTCGGGCTCGTTCGCGGTAGCCGACGGCAGCCTGCTGGAGCAGTACCGCGTCCCGAGCGGCCGGCGGCTGGCCCGCAGGCGGCTGGCGCTCGGCGAGGCGGTGGCTTTCGGGCCCGGCCACGTGCACGATGTCGCGCACGGCGGTGAGGCTTCCGCGACCAGCATTCATGCCTACTCGCCGCCGCTGTCGGCGATGACGTACTACTCGTCGACCGACTACGGCCTGATCGCCAGGGAAACGGTGGCGATCGACGGCCCGGAGGGCGCCCGCGGCCGCGGCGGCGCGGACACCGCGCTCGCCAGGGCCACCGCGTCTGCGATGACCTCTGACGCGCTGCCCGCCGGCGCACCCGGCATAGATGAACTGCTGGCCGAGGCGCGCAGCGGGCTGACGCGCCTGCGCCCGGAGGCCGCGCTCGCGGCGATGACCGACGGCGCGGTTCTCGTCGACATCCGCCCGCTGGAGCAGCGGATCGTGGAAGGCGAGGTGCCGGGGGCCATCATTATCAGCAGGAATGTCATAGAATGGCGGCTTGATCCGCGCAGCGAGGCCAGGATCCCGGCGCTGGCCAGGCCGGACATCCGCACCATCGTGATGTGCTCACAGGGGTATGCGTCGTCGCTGGCGGCCACCTCGCTGCGGCGCATCGGCCTGTCCGAGGTCACCGACCTGGACGGCGGGTTCCAGGCCTGGAAGGCGGCTGGCCTTCCCACCAGGCCCGCCCAGGCCCTGGGCTGACCGACCGGGACCGCGCCGCCCCGGCAGCGTGCGGAATAATGGGGACCTGAGGCAGGTTAGCTGGTCTCCGCGAGGGTTACTTCTCTGCCCTTGCCGCGCCCGGGCGGTAATCAGCTCCCGGGGCAGACTCCAGGATTGCGATTCATGACTGCTGCGACCGATACCTCCGGCGAGGAACACGGCCACCAGCACCGGGATGTGTCCGGCGGCTGGCTCCGGCCGGCCGTATTCGGCGCGATGGACGGGCTGGTCACCAACGTCTCGCTGATCGCCGGAGTCGGCGGTGGCGGCGGTACGCACCAGGCCCTGGTCCTGACGGGCCTGGCCGGGCTCGCCGCCGGCGCGTTCTCGATGGCCACGGGTGAGTACGTCTCGGTGTCGTCTCAGAACGAGCTGGTGGCGGCGGAGGTCAGCAAGGAGCGGACCGAGCTCCGGCTACACCCGGAGTCCGAGCAGCGGGAACTCGCCGACGTGTTCGTCAGCCGCGGCGTCGATGCCGACCTGGCGGCCAAGGTCGCCATGCAGGTGTCCGCGCGCCCGGAGGAGGCGCTCGCCGTCCACGTACGCGAAGAGCTGGGCGTGGACCACCGGGAGCTTCCGTCGCCGGTGACCGCGGCCGCGGTCTCGCTGGTCACATTCGCCATCGGCGCCCTGATCCCGCTGCTGCCTTACCTGCTCGGATTCGGCTCCCTGCTGGCCACGGTGATTTTCGCGGGGGTCGCCGCCTTCGCGGGCGGCGGGCTGGTGGCCCGGGTCACGGCGCGGCCGTTCCTGCGCGGCGCCTTGCGCCAGCTGCTGCTGGCCGGCGCGGCCGCCAGCCTCACCTACGGCGTCGGCACCCTGGTCGGCGCGCTCGCCAGACGCTAAGCCCGCGAACGCCTGGGCCTACCAGGGGTCGGGCCCGAACGAGTCCTCGGCGTGGTGGTCGGAAGTGGACAGCAGCTTCAGGTCCGCCTCGACCATCATGCTGATCAGCTCCTCAAAGCCGATCTTGGGCTCCCAGCCCAGTTCCTCCCTGGCCTTGGCCGGATCGGCGCACAGCCGGTCCACCTCGGCGGGCCGGATGAACGCCGCGTCGGTCACCACGTGGTCGTGCCAGTCCAGCCCGGCGACCTCGAACGCCAGGCTGACCAGCTCCTCCACCGAGTGGGTGACGCCGGTGCCGATCACGTAGTCGGTCGGCTCGCCGGCGGCCAGCATGAGGTACATGGCGCGCACGTAGTCGCCCGCGAAGCCCCAGTCCCGGCTCGCGCCCAGGTTGCCCAGCCGGAGCTGGCGCTCGTAGCCGAGCTTGATCTTGGCCACGCCGAGCGACACCTTGCGGGTCACGAATTCCGCGCCGCGGCGCGGCGACTCGTGGTTGAACAAGATGCCGGAGGCGGCGAACATCCCGTAGGACTCACGGTAGTTCTGGGTCAGGAAGTGCCCGTACGCCTTACCCACCCCGTAGGGGCTGCGCGGGTGGAAGGACGTGGCCTCGGTCTGCGGCGACTCCCGGACCTGGCCGAACATCTCCGAGGAGGAGGCCTGGTAGAAGCGGATCTGGCCGCGCCCCGGGCTGCGTGAGGCGCTGATCCCGCTGCACACCCGGATCGCCTCCAGCACCCGCAGCACGCCCAGGCCGGTGACCTCGCCGGTCAGCTCGGCCTGCTGCCAGGACATCGGCACGTACGAGATGGCGGCCAGGTTGTAGACCTCGTCGGGCTGGACCCGCTCGACGGCCGAGATGAGGCTGCCCTGATCGAGCAGGTCGCCGCGGACCAGCCTGACGTCGCCCAGCACCTGGCGCAGCTGGCGGACCCGCGGGTTGGCCTGGCCCCGGACCAGGCCCCACACCTCATATCCCTGAGCCACCAGGTGCTCGGCCAGGTAGGACCCATCCTGACCGGTGATCCCGGTGATCAGCGCGCGTCGTGTCAGCGGAGCCTCCGGTCATCGTGGCGGGCCTGGAGCCAGCCAGCCTTCGATGCGGGAGCTTACCGACAGCGCTGCTCGGCGGCACGTTCGCGATAACGGCTGGGGCGTCAGGAAACGCAAGGTACTCCCTGGTAATGTTCGCTGCCTAGGGGGTCACGCGGACGCGCCGGGTCGGGCGCCAGCGGCGGACGAGGAGGCGCAGACCGGCGTGAGCACGGCTCCATTCCACGATCAGGGCACCCCGGCTGACCCGGACCGGCCGCTGCGCGTAGCCCTGCTGTCCTATCGCAGCAAGCCGCATTGCGGCGGCCAGGGCATCTATATCCGGCATGTGTCCCGCGAGCTGGCCGCGCTCGGCCACGACGTTGAGGTGTTCTCCGGCCAGCCCTATCCCGACCTGGAGCCGGGACCGCGGCTGCGCACGCTGCCGAGCCTGGACCTGTACGCGGACGAGAACCCCTTCCGCACCCCGGGGCTGAGCGAGTACCGCGACTGGATCGACGCGCTCGAGGTCAGCATGATGTGGACCGGCGCGTTCCCCGAGCCGCTGACGTTCAGCCTGCGGGCGCTGCGGGCGCTGCGCGAGCGGCGGGCCGACTTCGACGTGGTGCACGACAACCAGGTGCTGGCCTACGGGCTGCTCGGGCTGCGCAAGCTCGGCCTGCCGCTGGTGACCAGCATCCATCACCCGATCAGCGTGGACCGGCGGATCGAGCTGGAGGCGGCCAGGGGCCTGACCCAGTTCTCGATCACCCGGCTGTCCAAGCGGCGCTGGTACTCGTTCGTGCGCATGCAGGGCCGGGTGGCCCGCCGGGTGGGCCCGGTGCTGACCGGCTCGCAGTCCTCGCGCGCGGACATCCTGCGTGACTTCCGGGTCCCGGCCGACCAGGTCCGGGTGATCCCGCTCGGCGTGGACCCCCGGCTGTTCCATCCCCGGCCCGCGCCGCGGGTGCCCGGCCGGGTGGTCGCGGTGGCCAGCGCGGACTCACCGGTGAAGGGCGTGGCCACGCTGCTGCGCGCCTTCGCCAAGCTCACGACGGAGCGAGACGCGGTGCTGACCCTGGTCGGCAAGGCCACCCCCGGCGGCCCGACCGACCGGCTGGTGGGCGAGCTGGCGCTGGGCGACCGAGTCCAGTTTGTCAGTGGCATCAGTGACAATGAGCTGGCCGAGCTGATCGCGAGCGCGGAGATCGCCGTGGTCCCGTCGCTGTACGAGGGCTTCTCGCTGCCAGCGGTGGAGCACATGGCCTCGGGCACGCCGCTGATCGCCAGCCGTACCGGGGCGCTGCCGGAGGTGGTCGGCGACGCCGCGATGCTGGTCAGCCCGGGCGACGCCGAGGAACTGGCCGCCGCGCTGCGGCTGCTGCACGACTCGCCCGCCGAGCGGGAGCGGCTGTCGGCGGCCGCGCTGCACCGGGTCCAGGAGCGGTTCACCTGGGCCGCGGTGGCCAGGGCCACGGTCGCCGAGTACCGCCAGGCCATCGCCCGCCACCAGGCCGGCCAGGACCTAGCCGGCACAGGCCGCCCGGACCAGGCCCGCCCGGACCAGGCCCGCCAGGACCAGGCCCGCCAGGACCACCGTGCTGACGGTTGACTTCGGCCGCCTGCCGGTCGGGCCGGGCACCAAGGTGCTGGACCTGGGCTGCGGGGCCGGACGGCACGCGTTCGAGTCGCTGCGCCGGGGCGCGCACGTGGTCGCGCTGGACACCGACCTGGCCGAGCTGAAGTCGGTCAGCGCGATGGTCGCGGCCATGGACGAGGCCGGGGAGATCCCGCCGGAGGGCCAGGCCACCTGCACGGACGGCGACGCGACCCGGATGCCGTTCCCGGACGGCAGCTTCGACGTGGTCATCGCGGCCGAGGTGCTCGAGCACATCCCGGCCGACCAGGCGGCGCTGCGCGAGATCAGGCGGGTGCTGGCGCCGGGCGGCGTCGCGGCGATCACCGTGCCCGCGTGGCTGCCGGAGCGGATCTGCTGGCGGCTGTCCGACGACTACCACAACGTGCCCGGCGGGCACGTGCGCATCTTCACGCTTCGCGAGCTGGAGATCAAGCTGACCGCGGCCGGCCTGGACGTCGGCGGGCATCACCACGCTCACGCGCTGCACTCGCCGTACTGGTGGCTGAAGTGCGCGGTGGGCGTGCACCGCGACCAGCACCCGCTGGCCCAGGCCTACCACCGCCTGCTGGTCTGGGACATCATGCAGCACCCCAAGCTCACCCAGCTCGCCGACCGCGCCCTGAACCCGGTCATCGGCAAGAGCCTGGTTGTGTACGCAACGAAGCCCGGGGGAACGGGGGTTCCCCCCGGGGCTGGCACTAAGGAGGTTTATGCGGGGGCATGAACGACCGGCCGACTGGGTACCGGAGGTCGCCGGGATCCTGACCGCGGACCAGCTGATCGCTACTGGTCAGAGCATCGCCGCCGCGCAGCAGGCGGACGGCTCCATCGGCTGGCCAGACGGGCACGTGGACGCCTGGAACCACGTCGAGTGCGCCATGGCGCTGTCGGCCTGCGGGCTGCGCGGGCCCGCGCGGCGGGCCTACGCCTGGCTGGCCGCCACGCAGCGGCCCGACGGTTCGTGGCCCGTGCAGACGGCCGACGGCAGCGTGCCCGACCTGGCCGCGGAGAGCAACCACGCGGTCTACCCGGCGGTCGGCGTCTGGCACGAGTTCCTGGTCACCGGGGACGCGGCGTTCGCGGCGCGGATGTGGCCTTTAGTACGGGGGGGCATCGACTTCGCGCTCGGCCTCCAGGCGCCCGGCGGCGAGATAATCTGGCGCCGCCGCGGCGACGGCACCGCCGATGACTACGCGCTGCTGACCGGCTGCGCGAGCATGTACCAGGGGCTGCGCTGCGCGATCGCGCTGGGCGACCACCTCGGCGAGGGCCAGCCCGACTGGGAGCTGGCCGCCGACCAGCTCGGCCACGCGGTGGCCTGCCACGAGTACGCGTTCGCGGACAAGAGCCGGTTCGCGATGGACTGGTACTACCCGGTGCTCGGCGGCCCGCTGCGCGGCGCGGCCGGGATCGACCGGCTGACCCGCGGCTGGGACACGTTCGTGGTGCCGGGCCTGGGCGTGCGCTGCGTGAGCGACCAGCCCTGGGTGACCGGGGCGGAGACCTGCGAGCTGGCCATCGCGCTGGACGTGCTCGGCGACCAGGCCCAGGCCCTGGACCTGCTGGAGCAGATCCAGCACCTGCGCGACCCCGGCGGCGGCTACTGGACCGGCTGGCAGTTCGCCAACCAGGCCCACTTCCCCAACGAGCAGAGCAGCTGGACGGCGGCCGCGGTCGTCCTGGCCGCCGACGCGCTGTCCGGCGCGACCGGCGGCGCGGGCATCTTCGCCGACGTCAGTGCCGCAAACATCGGTGCCGCAAACATCAGTGCCGCAAACATCACGGCCGCGAAACATCACCGCCGCAAACATCAGCGACGGGGCCGCGCTGACCACTGCGACCACGCCGGCCAGCGGCGCGGCCTGCGACTGTCGCTCAGCCGATCCCCTCAGCCGTCCGCTCAAGCACTCGTAGGCTGCCCTGTACGCGCACCGGCGTGAACGCGCCCGAGCCCACCGCGCGCTCGAAGATGCGGTACGGCGCCTGGCCGCCGTCGGCCGGGTCGGGGAACACGTCGTGGATGGCCAGCGCTCCGCCGATGGCCACGTGCGGGGCCCAGCCCTCGTAGTCGGCGACGGCCGCCGTGTCGGTGTGGCCGCCGTCAATGAACAGCATGCCCAGCGGCGCCCGCCACAGCGCGGCCACCTCCGCCGACCGGCCGACAATCGCGATCACCTGCTCCTCGAGCCCGGTCGCGGCCAGCGTGGCCCGGAAGTGCGGCAGGGTGTCCAGGCGGCCGGTGGCCGGGTCGACCAGGTCGGTGTCGTGGTACTCCCAGCCGGGCTGGTTCTCCTCCGAGCCGTGGTGGTGGTCCACGGTCACCACCCGCTGGCCGGCGTCGCGGACCGCGGCGGCCAGGTAGATGGTGGACTTGCCGCAGTAGGTGCCGATCTCGGCGACCGGGCCGACCCGCGAGTAGGCCGCGGCCGTCTCGAACAGGGCCTGGCCCTCGTCCGGCGGCATGAAGCCCCTGGCCGCCTCGGCGGCCAGCCTGATCGGCTCCGGAAGCACCACGGCGGGACGCGCCGCGGCATGCGCGGCGGGACGCGCCGCGGGCTGCGCGACGGGGTGTGTCGTCATGGGGATCCAGTGTGGCCCCGGCCGCCTTGCCGCGCGAGCCGGGGGCATGCTCTACTCCGGGAACAGCACGGCTCCAGGAAACACGGCTCCGCCGCGGCGAGGGAGGTTCACGGTGCGGGTAGAGGTCGACCGCGACGCCTGCGAGGCCAATGCGGTCTGCGCGGGCCTGGTACCCGAGGTCTTTGAGGTGGATGACGAGGACAACCTGCACATCCTCGTCGCCGAGATCCCCGCCGAGCTGGCCGACCGCGTCCGGCACGCGGTCGGTTCCTGCCCGAAGGCGGCGCTCAGGCTGGTGGAATAAGGGCCAGGCGGGCGGCATTTGCTTGTTGCGGAGATCTTTAAAGGAGTGTGCATGGGCCGGAGCCGTAGGGCGACGGCGGCGGCGGTGGCCGGCGCCCTGGCGCTGGCGGGAGGCATAGCGGGCGGCATAGCTGGGTGCTCGACCGCGGTCAGCGGGACGTCCGCCGACCGCCACGCCGGTCATCACGCGGCCAGCTCGTCGCCGCCCGGCGGGCCGGACCCGTCCTCGATCGGCCAGCCGGTGGCGGGCCTGGTCCCGGCGCAGATCGAGCGGGTCTATAACGTCGGCCCGCTGCGGCGGCAGGGCATCGACGGCGCGCACCAGACGATCGTGGTCGTGGACTCGTTCGGGTCGCCGACGATCGCCCGCGACCTGGCGGCGTTCGACACCGCGTTCGGGCTGCGCGCGCCCGCCTCGCTGCGGGTCATCCAGCCGGCCGGGCGGGTGCCGCGCTACCGGCCGACCAGCGGCCGCACCGGCTGGGCATCGGAGACCACGCTGGACGTGGAGTGGGCGCACGCGATGGCCCCGGCCGCCAGCATCGTGCTGGTCGAGACGCCGACGGCCGAGAACGAGGGCCGGACCGGCTTCCCGCAGATCGTCACGGCCGAGAAGTACGTGCTGAGCCACCATCTGGGCCAGGTGATCAGCCAGAGCTTCGGCGCGACCGAGGAGACGTTCAGGTCCCCGGCCCAGCTGAAGGCCCTGCGCGGCGCCTACCAGCTGGCCGACCGGGACCGGGTCACGGTGCTGGCGGCCAGCGGCGACAACGGGGCCTCGGGCGAGACCTACAACATGAAGAGCCTGTATGACCGGCGGGTGGTGGAGTGGCCGGCCACCGACCCGCTGGTCACCGCGGTCGGCGGCACGCAGCTGCACCTGAGCCGGGCCGGCCTGCGGCTGCACCCCGACGTGGCCTGGAGCGACAGCGGCGGCGGCCGGTCGGCGGTGTTCGCCCGCCCGGCCTACCAGGACAGCGTGCGGGGGCTGGCGGCCGGCGCCCGGGCCATCCCCGACATCTCCATGGACGCCTCGTGCGCGAGCTCGGTGGCCATCTACGCCAGCTACCCCGGCGCCGGGCCCAGCCACTGGCAGACCATCTGCGGCACCAGCCTGGCCACGCCGCTGTTCGCGGGCGTGGTGGCGATGGCCGACCAGGTCGCCGGGCACGCGCTCGGGCTGATCAACCCGGCCATCTACAAGATGGTGGCCGCCCGTGACCCCGGCCTGGTCGACGTCACCTCGGGCACCAACACGGTCACCGGCAGCAGCGACGGCAAGGCCGTGACCATCCAGGGCTTCCCGGCCCGGCCTGGCTATGACCTGGTCACCGGGGCGGGCACGGTCAACGCCGCGGACTTCGTGCCCGAGCTTGCCCGGCTGGCGGGATAGCCGGGGCCCGGCATGCTGGCGCTGCTGCTCGTGGCCGCCGCCGTCGGGGTGTCGAACCTCGTCGCCGCGGTGGGCCTCGGCGTGTCCGGCGTGGACGCCAGGACCCGCTGGCGGGTCGGCCTGGTGTTCGGCGCGTTCGAGGCCGGCATGCCCGTGGTCGGGCTGCTCATCGGCGAGCACGTGGCCACCCAGATCGGCCAGACCAGCCGGTGGATCGGCGGCGCGCTCCTGGTCGGCGTGGGCCTCGTCGGCCTGATCGGCCCGATCCGCGTCCGTCGTCGGGGCGAGCCCCGTGAGCCGGCCGCGGCGGCGCATCCGGGCGAGCTGGGCCTGGTCCGGCTGCTGCTCAGCGGGCTGGCGCTCAGCCTGGACAACCTGGTCATCGGCTTCGCGCTGGGCACCTACCAGACCGGGATCCTGCTCAGCGCGCTGGTCATCGGCTCGGTGAGCGTGGCCATGTCGCTGGCCGGCCTGGAGATCGGCGCGCGCGTGGGCCAGTGGACCCGCCAGCGGCCCGGCCCGCGCGGCGACAAGCTCGGCGACCGGCTGGGCGGCGCGTTGCTGATCCTGGTCGGCATCGCGGTAGCCGCAGGCGTCTTCTCCTGAGCCCCGGCTGTTTCACCTGAGGCTGGCTGTCGCGCCTCAGCCCGTCGCGGTCGCCTCCGTGCGGTACCCGTCCGGCACGCTGCCCTGGACGTGGGCCAGCTGGACCCGGTCGCTCCGGTAGATGTAGCGGGTCAGCCGGATCGGGCGCTCGACGCTGTAGGACGTCCGGTGCACCACGATCACCGGCGTGCCCGTGGTCAGGCGGAAGAAGTCGAATTCCCTGGTGTCGGGCATCCGCGCGGCGATCTCGTCCACGAACCCGATCTGCTCGTGGCCCAGGTCGGCCAGCACCGCGAAGGTGCCCGCCGGGATCGTCCCCGGCTGGGCCAGCGGCGTGTCGCGGACCAGGTCCATCGGGAAGTAGGAGTTGATCATCAGCCAGGGCACGTCCTCCATGTGCTGCGAGGACCGCCGGACGATCACCGGCGCGCCGGGCTCGATGGCCAGCTTCTCGGCCACGCTCGCCGTGGCCTGGACCGTCTCGACCAGCACCCGCACCGTCTCCGGCGTGGCCGGGTCGGGCCCGAGCACCGGGTGCGCCAGCGACGCGTGAATGCCGCTGGGCGGCCCGTTCCCCCGCGACAGCAGCGCGGTGAACGGCTTGGGCGGGGCCTGCACGAACGTGCCCAGCCCCTGCCGGGTCACCACCAGGCCCTGATTGGTCAGCAGCGCCAGGGCCAGCCGGACCGTGTTGCGTGACGCGTCGAACTGCCGCACGAGGTCAGGCTCGCTGGGCAGCCGCTCCTCCGGGGCGAGGGCCCCGCTGGTGATCTGCTCGCGGAGCCGATCGGCGATCTGCTGGTACTTCGCGTGAGGCACGCCGGCTACTCCCTGCTCGCTGCGCTTCCTGGCCCGGTCCCCGGCGACCGCTGATACCCATGATGCTCACCATCAGGATAGGTAGATGATACCCATTCCCCCGGTTTCAAACACTCCACTCATTGGTATGAGTCCGATGGATGGCAGCATCAGATCGAATGGTAGGACACATGGCCTGTCGGCGGGAGGGCCCCGTACCGGTCGATGCCGCCACCGCACGGGAGGTAGAAGTGATCATCATCCTGCTAGCCGTCGCGGCCGTAGCGGTCTTCGTACCGGTGGTCTGCCTGGTGCTGGTGAGCATCGCCAGCCTGCGCGAGGACGGCGCGCACAGCCTGAGCTACCGGCCGGCCGGGCCGATGCAGGCAGCGGCCCGGCGCATGCTGGGCTTCCACGGCGACGCGCTGACCGAGCGGCCGGGGGCCGCCCGCAGCACCCGAGCCGGCGGCTTCGCGGCCGGTGCCTTCCCCGGCGACCCGACCTGGACCGGGAGCCAGGAATTCATCGCTAACAATGGTCGTCCAGCGTATCGTCCGGCGGACCCGAGCCTGGACGATCAGCTGGACCTGCGGCATCTGGTCGGCTGATAGCGCGGGGGCAGCGGCGGGTTACGCTGCCCCCATGCGAGTCGCCCTGTGCCAGCTGCCGGTCAGCTCCGCTCCCTCAGCCAACCTCGCCCGGGTCGAGGCCGCCGTCACCAGCGCCGCGGCCCAGGGCGCCCAGCTCGCGGTGTTCCCCGAGGGCATGCAAGCCCGGTTCAGCGCCGACCTGCGGCAGGCGGCTCAGCCCCTGGACGGGCCGTTCGGCGCCGGCCTGGCCCGGGCCGCCCGCCGGGCCGGAGTGGCCATCGTGGCCGGGGTCTTCGAGCCGGCCGACGACGGGCGGGTGTTCAACACCACCGTGGCCTACGACACCGACGGCCGGCTGGCCGCCGCCTACCGCAAGATCCACCTGTTCGACGCGCTCGGCCAGCGCGAGTCCGACAGCGTGGCCCCCGGCGGCGAGCCGGTGCTGGCCGACCTGGCCGGCCTGCGGGTCGGCTTCCTGACCTGTTACGACGTGCGATTCCCCGAGCTGGCCCGGGCGCTGGCCGCCGACGGGGCCGACCTGCTGGTGCTGCCGGCGGCCTGGGCGGCCGGGTTGTTCAAGGAGGAGCACTGGGTCACGCTGGTCCGGGCCAGGGCGATCGAGAACACCATCTGGGTCGCGGCGGCCGGGCAGGTGCCGGACCCGGCCGAGAAGCCCACGGCCGCGCCCACCGGGATCGGCCGCAGCATGCTGGTCGATCCCATGGGCACGGTCCGGATGGACCTGGGCTCGGCCGAGGGGGTCATGGTCGGCGACGCGGACCCGGCCATGACGGCGCAGGTCCGGTCAGTGCTGCCGTGCCTGAGCAACCGCCGCGATGACGTGTTCGGCGCGCCGCGGGCGGCGGTGGCTGCGGGCTGACCAGTGCCCCGGGCCGAGCTGGCTGTTTGTCATATTGGTCGTACTCGGCAGGCTAACTGGCCTGGGGCGGTTCGGTGCCGGGCGCGTCCGGCGGGGTGCGCTCGCGGCGGTGCCGGCGCACGGCCCAGGCCGACCAGCGCGGCAACCACCAGCGCCGCGACCGCGATGGCCAGCCCGGCGCCGACGCGGCGCTCGATGACCGTGTACGCCGACCCGGCCAGGTAGCCGAGCAGGCTGTAGCCCGCGCCCCAGATCACGCCGCCGATCAGGTTGTAGGCCACGAAGGTCCGGTAGGGCACCTGGGCCGCGCCCGCGGCGGCCGGCATCAGCGCCCGCAGGATGGCCACGAACCGGCCCACCAGCACGCCGAGCCCGCCCCGCTCGCGCAGCACGGTACGGGCCCGGTCCACCCCGCCGGGGATGCGGGCCATCAGCCGGCCCGCGAAGATGCGGTCCCCCATCCGCCGCCCGATCTCGTAGCCGACCAGCGGGCCGGTCACCGCGGTCACGACCACGACCAGGATCAGCAGCCAGAGCTGGATGTGGCCCCGGCTGGCCAGCACCCCGCCCAGCACCACCGCGGTCTCGCCGGGCAGCACGAAGCCGAGGAAGAACGCGGTCTCGCCGAAGACCAGCAGGCCCACCACGCCGTAGGCGAGCCAGCCGCTGAGGTGCGTGAGCCCGCTCACTAGGGAACTCAACTGACGTCCTTTCCCACGGGCGTTACGCCATGTCACCCGTGCGGGGAACGCTACCGGGCCCCTTGCGCGGGTATGGCGGCATCTAGTAGGACATCTTCCGACGTCCACCTATCCGGGACGGGAAGGGGGCGAGGATTGCACGCCGGCTCGCCACCGGCCCCGGGCAGTCCCGTGACCGGCGGATTCGGCCGCCAGCACGCGGCGTTCAAGGGACGCATCAGCTGGGATGGCTCGAGCGGCTTCATGGCCGAGTCCGGCCGCTATCAGCTCTACGCCTCACTGGCCGACCCGTGGTCGCACCGCGCGCTGATCGCCCGGCGGCTGCTCGGCCTGGAGCGCGTTGTCGGGCTGACCCTGACCGACCCGATCCCCGGCGAGCGGGGCTGGCGGTTCCCCGACTCCGCCGGCGGCCGTGACCCGGTCACCGGCGCCACCTGGCTGGCCGAGCTGTACCTGGCCACCGACCGCGAGTACGCCGGCCGCTGCACGGTCCCGCTGCTGTGGGACACCCACACCCAGCGGATCGTGACCAACGACTTCCCGCAGATCAGCGTGATGCTGGAGACCGAGTTCCCCGGCTTCCACCGGCCCGGCGCCCCGGACCTGTATCCGGTGAGCCTGCGCCAGGAGATCGACGCGCTCGGGGCGCTGATCCACCACACGGTGTCCAGCGGGGTCTACAAGGCGGGCCTGGCCACCACCCAGGCCGCCTACGAGGAGGCGTTCGACGCCCTGTTCACCACGCTGGACGCGCTGGAGGAACGGCTGGGGCGGCGCCGGTTCCTGCTCGGCAGCCAGCTATCCGAGGCTGACATCCGGCTGTTCCCCACGCTGGCCCGGTTCGACGCCGTGTACTACATCCACTTCAAGTGCAATCTGCACCGGCTGGCCGATTACCCGCACCTGTGGGGCTACGCCAGGGATCTCTACCAGACCCCCGGCTTCGGCGACACCACCGACTTCGTGCAGATCAAGCGGCATTACTACCAGACGCAGGAGTGGATCAATCCGTCCCGGATCGTGCCCAAGGGCCCGTACGTCAGCTGGCTGGAACCACACGGCCGGGACCGGCTGTCGGCGTAGGCTGCCGTAACCGAGCCATCAGGCATACCCGGTCCTGCTGCGGCTTACACCTGTGGATGGCGGGTAACCTTGAGTGCGGGGCAATCGACAGGAAATTCCAGCTTCGGAAGAGGGCGATGTCCGCCGTGCCTTCTGGGTCTCCGCGTGGTTCAGCGGATCTCAACGTGCAGCTAGCTGACCGGACCGGAACGCAAGAGCCCGACGGACCGCAGAGGCCGGGCGGATCGCCGGGCGCTAGCGGCACCGATTTCGGGCCCAATCAGTGGCTCGTGGATGAGCTGTACCAGAGATACCAGGCGGATCCCAGCTCGGTGGACCGGGCGTGGTGGAACTTCTTCGCCGACTACCAGCCGCAGCCGACCGACGCCGCCGCTGGCCCTGGCACCCTGATCCGGCCCGGGCGGCCCGCCGAGACCCGGCCCGGCCGGCCCGCCGAGCCCGCCGCGCCGCGCACCGCGCCCGCCCCGCCGGCCCCGGCTCCCCCCGCCCCGCAGCCGCCGGCCGGCCAGGCCCCGGCGCAGCCCGCGCCCGCCGCGGCGCCGCCCGAGCCGCAGGTCCGTGGCACCGAGGTCCGGCTGCGCGGAGCGGCGGCGCGCACCGCCGCCAACATGGCCGCCAGCCTGTCCATGCCGACCGCGACCAGCGTCCGGGCCATCCCGGCCAAGCTGCTGGTCGACAACCGCATCGTGATCAACAACCACCTCAGCCGGGGCCGCGGCGGCAAGGTCTCGTTCACCCACCTCATCGGCTACGCCATCCTCCGCGCGCTGGCGGCCACGCCGGAGATGAACAACGCCTTCACCGAGGAAGACGGCAAGCCGGTGCTGATCCAGCCCGGCGACGTCAACCTGGGCCTGGCCATCGACATCCGCAAGGCCGACGGGTCCCGCCAGCTCCTGGTGCCCAACATCAAGGCCGCCCAGACCATGGACTTCCGGCAGTTCTGGGTCGCCTACGAGGACGTGGTCCGCAAGGCGCGCAACGGCAAGCTGACCGTCGACGACTTCGCCGGCACCACGATCAGCCTGACCAACCCGGGCACCATCGGCACCGAGCACTCGGTGCCCCGCCTGATGCCGGGCCAGGGCTGCATCGTCGGCGTGGGCGCGATGGAGTACCCCGCCGCCTACCAGGGCGCCTCGGCCGAGACCATCGCCCGGATGGCCATCAGCAAGACCGTCACGCTCACCTCGACCTACGACCACCGGATCATCCAGGGCGCCCAGTCCGGTGACTTCCTGCGGGTGGTCCACCAGCTGCTGCTGGGCGAGGACGGCTTCTACGACGAGATCTTCGAGGCGCTGCGGATCCCGTACGAGCCGGTCCGCTGGGTGCAGGACATCCCGGCCGGCCACGAGGACGACATCACCAAGTCCGCGCGGGTGCACGAGCTGATCCACGCCTACCGGGTCCGCGGTCACCTGATGGCCGACACCGACCCGCTGGAGTACCGCCAGCGCAAGCACCCCGACCTGGACATCAACCAGCACGGCCTGACCCTGTGGGACCTGGAGCGGGAGTTCGCCACCGGCGGCTTCGGCGGCCAGCCGCGGATGCAGCTCCGCAATATCCTCGGCGTGCTGCGGGACTCCTACTGCCGCACGGTCGGCATCGAGTACATGCACATCCAGAACCCGCAGGAGCGGGCCTGGATCCAGGAGCGGGTCGAGCGGCCGCACGACCGGGCCGGCAAGGACGAGCAGCTGCGCATCCTGTCCCGGCTGAACGTGGCCGAGGCGTTCGAGATGTTCCTGCAGACCAAGTTCGTCGGCCAGCGCCGGTTCTCCCTGGAGGGCGCCGAGTCGCTGATCCCGCTGCTGGACGCCGTGCTCACCGAGGCCGCCCGCGCCCACCTGGACGAGGCCGTCCTCGGCATGGCCCACCGCGGCCGGCTCAACGTGCTGGCCAACATCGTGGGCAAGTCCTACAACCAGATCTTCAACGAGTTCGAGGGCAACCTGGACCCGGCCACCACCCATGGCTCCGGTGACGTGAAGTACCACCTCGGCGCCGAGGGCACCTACCACGCCGGCCCCGACCGCGAGATCCGTACCTCGCTGGTGGCCAACCCCAGCCACCTGGAGGCCGTCGACCCCGTGCTCGAGGGCGTCGTCCGGGCCAAGCAGGACGTGCTGGACATGGGCGACTCCGGTGGCTTCACCGTGCTGCCGCTGCTCATCCACGGGGACGCCGCGTTCGCCGGCCAGGGCGTCGTCGCCGAGACCCTGGAGCTGTCCCAGCTGCGCGGCTACCGCACCGGCGGCACCGTGCACATCGTGGTCAACAACCAGGTCGGCTTCACCACCGCGCCCGAGTCATCCCGGTCCAGCGTGTACTCCACCGACGTGGCCCGGGCGATCCAGGCACCGATCTTCCACGTGAACGGCGACGACCCCGAGGCCGTGGTCCGGGTCGGCCGGCTGGCCTTCGCCTACCGGCAGGCCTTCGCCAAGGACGTCGTCATCGACATGATCTGCTACCGCAGGCGCGGCCACAACGAGGCGGACAACCCCTCGTTCACCCAGCCGCTCATGTACGACCTGATCGACGCCAAGCGCTCCACCCGCAAGCTCTACACGGAGTCGCTGATCGGCCGGGGCGACATCACCATGGAGGAGGCCGAGCAGGCCCTGCGGGCCTACCAGTCCGAGCTCGAGCGCGCCTTCACCGAGACCAGGGACACGGTCGGCCAGCCCCCTGATCCCGGCGCCGTGACCAGGCCCGCCGTCAGCGAGGCGCCCGCCGACCACGCCGCCGTGCCGACCGCCATACCGGCCGAGGCCATCAAGGCGATCATCGGGTCCCAGCTCGACATGCCGCAGGGCTTCACGCCGCACCCGCGGCTGCTGCCCCAGCTCCAGCGCCGCGCGGCCATGGTCGAGCAGGACGAGATCGACTGGGCCACCGGCGAGCTGCTCGCCTTCGGCTCGGTGCTGATCGATGGCCACGCCGTCCGCCTCATCGGCCAGGACTCCCGGCGCGGCACCTTCGGCCAGCGGCACGCCGTCCTGGTCGACCGGCACACCGGCGAGGAGTACACCCCGCTGCGCCGGTTCAACGGGCCGAGCGCCAAGTTCCACGTCTACGACTCGCTGCTGTCGGAGTTCGCCGCCGTCGGCTTCGAGTACGGCTACTCCGTGGCCCGGCCGGACGCGCTGGTCTGCTGGGAGGCGCAGTTCGGCGACTTCATCAACGGCGCGCAGACCGTGGTGGACGAGTTCATCAGCTCCGGCGAGCAGAAGTGGGGCCAGCGCTCCGGCGTCGTGCTGCTGCTGCCGCACGGCTACGAGGGCCAGGGCCCTGACCACTCGTCGGCCCGGATCGAGCGGTTCCTGTCGCTGTGCGCGCAGGACAACATGACCGTGGCCATGCCCAGCACCCCGGCCAGCTACTTCCACCTGCTGCGCTGGCAGGCCCTGTCCGGCCGGGTCAAGCCGCTGATCGTGTTCACGCCCAAGTCCATGCTGCGGCTCAAGACCGCGACCTCCGCCGCGGCCGAGTTCACCTCCGGCTCGTTCCGGCCCGTGCTCGGCGACCCGGCCCTGGGCACCACCGGGTTCGACGGCCAGGCGCCCAGGGGCAGCGGCCCGCTCGACGCGACCGCCGTCCGGCGCGTGCTGCTGTGCACCGGCAAGTTCTACTACGACCTCGCCGAGCGGCGGCGCGCCGCCGGGCTGGGCAACGTCGCGATCGTCCGCGTCGAGCGGCTCTACCCGCTGCCCGCCGCCGAGATCGCGGCCGAGCTGTCCCGGTACCCCGCCGACGCCGAGATCGTGTGGTCCCAGGAGGAGCCGGCCAACATGGGCGGCTGGCCGTACATGGGCCTCAAGCTGCCCAGCGTCATCGGCCGGCCCCTCGGCCTGATCTCGCTGCCGCCCAGCTCGGCGCCCGCCGCCGGCTCGGCCAAGGCGCACGCCGCCGAGCACGCCCAGCTCGTCGACGCCGCCCTGGGCCTCAGCGGCTGAGCCCAGCGGTGTACTTCACCGACCGCGGCATCGAGGAACTCGCCGACCGGCGCGGCCAGGAGGAGGTCTCCCTCTCCTGGCTGGCCGAGCGGCTGCGCGAGTTCGTCGATGACCACCCCGAGGCCGAGGGCGCCGTGGACCGCCTGGCCAGCTGGCTGGCCCGGCTCGACGACGACTTCGACGACGACGAGTAGCTCGCGCTGTCGCCTGGTGCCTGGTGCCCGTCCGGGCACGGGGCACCGGGCGATGGCGAGTAGGCTGATGTGAACGTCGCCAGACGCGATACATCTTGACTTTTGGCCGACGCGACATAACGTATCTAGGTAGATAGCGTCTAGACGGATAGCCGGGCGCCGCCGTTAGGCGACGGCGCTCACGCGCAGGCTATGCGCAGGAGGGAGCCGCGATGTCATGCTCAGTGACGGGACGCCCTTCCCGGCCCGCGCCAGGCCCCGACGGAACAGGTGATGCACGGTGAGCCCCATCTTTCGGCACGGCAGGCTCCGGCTGTACCTGCTGAAGCTGCTCGATGAGGCGCCGCGGCACGGCTACGAGGTCATCCGCCTGCTCCAGGACCGGTTCATGGGCGTGTACTCGCCCTCGCCCGGCACCATCTACCCGCGGCTCGCCCGGCTCGAGGAAGACGGCCTGGTCACCCACGACGAGGTCGAGGGCCGCAAGGTCTACCGGATCACCGACAAGGGCCGCGAGGAGATCCAGGCCCGGCTCGACGACCTGGCCGAGCTGGAAGAGGAACTTACCGAGTCGGTGCGCGACATCGCGCGCGAGGTATCCGAAGACGTCCGGGACACCGTTCGCAGCCTGCGCGAGGAGATCACCTGGGCGGCCAGGGACTTCCGCCGCGAAGGCGACCCGGCCCGCCGCCGGGGCGGCGAGGGACCCGACGACACCGACCGCCGCGAGGGCGCGGGCTATCGCGAGGGGGCGGGCCATCGCGGCGACGCCGGTCGCCGTGAGGACGCGGGCCATCGCGACGGCGCAGGTCGCCGCGAGGACGCCGGTCGCCGGCGAGGACCAGCCTGAGACCGATCAGCGCGGTCCCGATGCCGACGAGCCCGATGCCGGTAAGCCAGGCACCGACGAGCGGGACACCGCCGCACGCGACGAGCAGCGCCGACGGGACCGGTCCGACGACGCCGCCCGGATCAGGGACGAGGCCCGCCGCGCGCGGGACGAGATCCGCGACACCTTCCGGACCCCCCGCCGCGGTGCGGGCCGGAGTGCCTCCGCCGGCGGCCAGGGCGGTCGCGACCAGAGTGGCCCGGGCCGCGGCGAGACCGGCTCCGGCCGCGGCCGCGCAGACCAGGGCGGCGGCCGCCGAGCCGGGGCCGGGCGGGGCAGCGGTTCCAGCGACGACTGGAGCGGCTGGGCCGACCGGGCCGCCGGCTGGCAGGCCTGGAGCGACCGCGGCGAGCGCCGTGGCCCCGGTGGCCCCGGTGGCCGGGCGGGCGGCGGACGGCCGGGCGGCGGCTGGGGCGGCTGGCAGGACCTGGCCGGCGGCATGCCGGGCGGGCTGGAGCGCCTGGCCTCCGACTTCGCCCGCGAGCTGCGCTCCGCGGCCGGTCATGCCGACGACATTCGCGAAGGAGCCCTGGGCGACCTGCGCGACATCCTGGCCGACACCCTGGCCCGGATCCGCGACGAGGTCTTCACCGGCGACCCCGGCACCGACCCCGATCCGATCCCGGCGACGAGTCTCCCGCCGACCACGCGCCCGCCGACGACACCGGGGTTAGCGACACCGGGGTTAGCGACTCGGCGGCCAGCGACAGCAGCGTTAGCGACACCGCGACCAGCCACACCCCGGCCAGCGACAGCAGCGTTAGCGACACCGGGGTTAGCGACAGCAGCGTTAGCGACACCGCAGCCAGCCACACCCCGGCCAGCGACAGCAGCGTTAGCGACACCGCGGCCAGCCACACCGGCGTTAGCGACGCCGCGGCCGGCGCTCGCCAGCGGAAGCCCAGCGAGGCCAAGCGCACCCCGGCCGATCAGCGACCTGACGACAGCGCCGCGGACGACTCGGCCGCCGACGACACCCCCAGGCCGCCCGCCGAGTAGCCTGCCCCGGCCGCCTCGGCCGCCTCGGCCGCCCCGGCCACCCCGGCCACCCCGGGCCGTCGGCCGCGCCCGGGCCGTCGGCCGCGGCCGGAGCTCTGAACGCGGCCGCGAGCAAAGCCTGCACGGCCGCCCACGCCCAGAGCCCGCACGGCCGCCGCGCGGGGTCCCACCGCCCCGCGGTCACCGCAGGCAGCCCTGGCCCCATGTCGGCTTCATGATCGGTTGTGGGTGTCCCATTGGTAACGCGGGGCCGTTTGTTCAGTCGGGGCCGTTACCAACGGGACACCCACGAGTCGGGGTTGGCCGGTGCGAGCTCAGCCCACGACCTCGCACGCCCCTCGGGCACCGCCTGCCCCCGTGATCCCGCCCGTCTCGCCAAGGGCCGACCAGATCCCGGCTTACCGTCCCGCCGTAATCCGGGGTTCACTATCACCCGGACTTTTCAGTCATAGTCACTGAAAACTCCGCGCGATCATAAACGGGGAGCCCGGGACGAGCGGGGGCGGTCGCGGGCGCTGGGGCCTGGCCTGCCTGTTACCTGGGGCCTGGCCTGCCGGTTAGAGGGTGAAGACGACCTTGCCGAAGATGTCGCCGTCGATCAGGGCCGCGAAGCCGTCGCGGGCCTGAGTCAGGGGCAGGGTGCGGTCGATGACCGGCCGCACCCCGGTCTGCTCCAGGAACGTGGTCAGCCGGGCGAGTTGGTCCCTGCTGCCCATCGTCGACCCCACCACCGAGAGTTGCAGGAAGAAGATCCGGTTCAGGTCGGCGGGCGGCATCGCGCCGCTGGTCGCGCCGCAGACGACGATGGTGCCGCCGGGCTTGAGGGAGCGCAGGGAGTGGGCCCAGGTGGCCTCGCCCACCGTTTCCATG
Source organism: uncultured Actinomycetota bacterium (assembly GCA_963822485.1). Taxonomy (GTDB): domain Bacteria; phylum Actinomycetota; class Actinomycetes; order Streptosporangiales; family Streptosporangiaceae; genus DASUBV01. Next base: position 1,329,522 of record CAWGHW010000031.1, on the reverse strand, counting down.
ACGGCGTCGACCCGCTCGGGCAGCCGCGCGCCGGACTCGAATGCCTGGTCGGCGCCCAGTTCCAGGGCGCGGGCCCGCTTGGCCTCGCTGCGGCTGGTGGCCCAGACGCGGAAGCCAGCGGCGCGGCCGAGCAGGATCAGCGCGGTGGCGACGCCGCCGCCGGCGCCCTGGACGAGTATGGTCGCGCCGGGCTCGAGCCCGGCGCGGTCGAACAGCATGCGGTACGCGGTCAGGTAGGCGGTCGGCAGGCAGGCGGCCTGCTCGAAGGTCAGCGCGGCGGGCTTGGGCACGAGGTTGCGCCGCGGCACGGCGAGCCGCTCGGCGAACGTGCCGTCGTGCCGCTCGGACAGCAACGAGCGGCGGGGGTCGAGGGTCTCGTCGCCGCCCGCGACGGCCGGGTCGCCGATCACGGCGTGCACGACTACGTCGCGGCCGTCCTCGTCGACGCCGGCGGCGTCGCAGCCGAGGATCATCGGCAGCCGGTCGGCAGGCAGGCCGACGCCGCGCAGCGACCAGACGTCGTGGTGGTTGAGCGCCGCCGCCCTGACGGTGACCGTGGTCCAGCCCTCGGGCGGAGCGGGGTCGGCGTGCTCGCCCAGTTCGAGGCCGGAGAGCGGGTCGCTGGCGTCCTGGCGGGCGGCGGTGACTGCGAACATGCTGTGGACCCTAACGTGTCGGCCGGAGGCCGGGCGCAAGGGGGAGTCAGCGCGCCGGACCTATCCGATCGGCGGACCAGGGCAGGCTAACTGTGCCATACTCATCTGCGGGAAGCGGCCATCTGAATTCCCCCCAACCGGTAAGGACCGGAGTGAACCTCACGTCCTATGCCGAGCTGGCGGTTCGCCTCGTCAATACTGCCTTCCGGGCAAACAGCGTTCCCGACCCGCTCGGTACCACGGATGCCTTTGGCATGCTGGTATCTGATCATCCCCACTTGTCCGGTCCGGTTACGTCCTTTGATCTTGACGCGCTGCGCGTTCTGCGCACCGAGCTGAGCGCGATCTTTACCGCCGCTGCCACAGGCCGCGACCGCGACGCGGTCGACCGGCTCAACTCATTGCTCGTTCGCAGCCCGATCCAGCCCGAACTCGTCAGTCACGACGACCAGCGCTGGCACGTCCACCTGGCCCAGGCGGGCTCGGTGGTGGACCGGTACGCGGCGGGCGCGGTCATCGGCCTGTCCCTGGCGGTCTCGCAGTTCGGCCTGTCCCGGCTGGGTACCTGCTCCATCGCGGCGTGCGAGCGAGTGTTCATCGACGCCAGCCCGGGCCGGTCCCGGCGGTACTGCACGGAGCACAGCGCGAGCCGGGCAAACGTCACGACGATCCGTGCCCAGGACCGGTCGGCGGACGCGCGTCATGCTGATACGGCGGCGAGCTGACGAACCAGGCAATTGCCACGTTATTTTCCTGTTACGTGACGTCGGCGTCATCTAGAACCATCTACCCGTAACGGTAAACCCAGGCGGCATTGTGCTGACCTGGGCTTATATCTTGCTGCGCGACACAGAGACGGCCGTGTCACCAAGACCCCGCGGTGATGTGTGTTACCGAAATGACGCCTGGTGAGTTCTTCTCATCACACGAACTGATCATTACCATGGCCCTACTAATCGGGCGTATGGCCTACGTATGCGCCCACGTATGCGGACCCGAAAGAAGGTTCGATCATGGCAGCAGAGTCTGTAGCGGCTACCGCTGTGAGACCAACTGATGTCGGCCTCAAGCGAGATATGGGGCTCGTCGGAGCCATCTGGTCGTCCGAGACATCGCTCATCGGCTCCGGCTGGCTGTTCGGCTCGCTGTTCGCGGCCCAGGCAGTCGGGACCGCCGCCTTGCTCTCCTGGGCGATCGCCGGCGTCATCGTCATTGTCCTCGCACTGGTGCATGCGGAGCTGGGCGGCATGTACCCGGTGTCGGGCGGCACGGCTAGGTTCCCGCACTTCGCCTTCGGCAGCGTCGCGGGCGCCTCGTTCGGCTTCTTCTCGTGGCTCCAGGCTGTGTGCGTGGCGCCAATCGAGTGCTTCGCGGTGATGCAGTACGGCCAGTACTGGTTCACCGGGCACAACATCAACATCTACAACCCGACAACGAAGGTCACCACCGGGCTGGGCTTCGTCTTCACGATCATCCTGCTGGCCATCTTCACGGCCATCAACTTCCTGGCCATGCGCCTGTTCAACCGGGTCAACAGCGTGATCACGGTATGGAAGGTGGCCATCCCCGTGCTGGCCATCATCGTGCTGTTCACGCAGTTCAAGAGCAAGAACTTCGGCGCCGGCGGCGGGTTCATGCCCTACGGGCTGCAAAGCGTCTTCGGCGCGATGCCTACCGCGGGCATTGTCTTCGCCTATCTCGGCTTCGAACAGGCCGACCAGCTAGCGGGCGAGATCAAGAACCCGCAGAAGAACCTGCCCCGGGCGATCATCATCGCCATCGCGCTGGCCATCGTGATCTACATCCTGCTCCAGGTCGTGTTCATCGGAGCCATCCCGACCTCGGAGATCAGCGGGCCCAAGGGCTGGCTGGGGCTGTCGCCCACCAACCCCATCGTCATCGGGCCGTTCGCTGGCCTGGCCGGCGTCGTCGGGTTCGCCTGGCTGGCTAACCTCCTGCGCGTCGACGCGTTCGTCTCGCCGTTCGGCACCGGCCTGATGTACCAGACCTCGACCTCGCGCATCGGCTACGGCCTGGCCCGGAACCGCTACTTCCCGACCCCGTTCCGCTGGACCGACAAGAACGGCGTGCCGTGGTTCAGCCTGATCGCGGCGTTCCTGCTGGGCCTGCTGTTCCTGCTCCCGTTCCCGAGCTGGAAGTCGCTGGTCGGCCTGGTCACCTCGGCATCAGTGCTGATGTACGCCGGCGCACCGCTGGCCCTGAGCGCCTTCCGTAAGCAGGTGCCGGACGCACCGCGGCCTTACCGGATGCCCGGCGCGGTCTGGCTGGCCCCGCTGGCGTTCATCTTCGCTTGCGAGATCATCTACTTCTCAGGCTTTGACACGGTCTGGAAGCTGGGCCTCTGCGTCGTGGTCGGCTACGTCATCATCGGATCGTGGATGCTCTACGACAAGGAGCGGCCGCCGCTGGACTGGAAGTCGGCGCAGTGGCTGCCGGTGTTCCTGATCGGCATGGGCATCATCTCCTGGCAGGGCCGCTACTGCAGCTCAGGCGCGGCGGGTCCCGGCGCGAGCTGCAGCGCCACGAACAGGATCCCGTTCTGGTGGGACATGGGGATCGTCGCCGTCTTCGCGCTGCTGATCTTCTTCTGGGCCCAGGCGGTCCGGCTGTCACGCCAGGAGATGATGGACCTGGTCGAGCGGCAGGCTGGCGGCGAAGAAGAGGCGAAGGCACTGGGCGAGGCCAACCCGGCCTGATTCTCCGACTGCCCGCTTCATCCGTGGGGCCTGCCCGGGCAACTGGGCAGGCCCCACGGCCGTGTCAGCCGAAAACCCGGCGGGGCCTGCCCGGCAACTGGGCAGGCCCCACGGCCGTCTCAGGCGAAAACCCGGCGGGGCCTGCCCGGGCAACCGGGCAGAACCCACAGCCGTGTCAGCCGGCCAGCCGGCCGCGACGGTAGCGCAGCAGGACCCGGCCCTGGATCTGGTCCGGGCGCACCGGCCCGAACCGGCGGCTGTCCACGGCCGGTACGCCGTGGTTGTCCGATTCCAGCCACCAGCCGCCATCCTGCGGCCGGACCGCCCGCTTGACCAGCAGGAACCCGGCCCGGTCCGGATGCTCGGCGATGACCACCTGCCCGGGCCTTACCGTCAGCGGCCGGGCCGGGCGCAGGCCGCGCCAGACGAGCAGCCAGTCCCCGTGCCGGAAGGCGGGCTCCATCGACCGCTCGGCGACGGCTATCCGGGCCAGCGGCCAGCGCATGCATCCCTCCCGAGTGGGCAATCCACGGTGCGTTGTACTGTCAGATTCCAGAATCAATGATCGGACATGAGAGAAGGAGATCAATGAGGCTGCTCGCACGTCTCCTCGAGCCGCGCACCACGGCGCACGCACACTGTGACCTCCCTTGCGGGGTCTACGACCCGGCTCAGGCCCGCATCGAGGCCGAGTCGGTGAAGGGCATCTGCGAGAAGTACCAGGCGAACTCCGACCCGGAGTTCCGGGCCCGGGCCATCCAGATCAAGGAAGAGCGCTCGGACCTGGTCAAGCACCACCTGTGGGTGCTGTGGACCGACTACTTCAAGCCCCCGCACTTCGAGAAGTACCCGCAGCTTAACCAGCTGTTCAACGAGGCCACCAAGGCCGCGGGGGCGGCTGGCACCAAGGGCAGCACGGACGTGGCCAAGGCCGACGCGCTGCTGGGCAAGATCGAGGAGATCAGCAAGATCTTCTGGGAGACCAAGCAGGCCTGACCGGCCTGGTCGGTACCCGGCCGCCGGGTCGCCTGGCCCTGCCAGGCACCCGGCCGACCGGGCGCCCGCGCTCACTGGGGAGGCGCGGGCGGGCGGCGCGGGGGGCCGCAGCGCGGTTGGCGTGCCTACCGCGCGCCGTGTCGGATGCAGTCGCTGTGTGACTGTAGGTTGCAGACAGGAGCCGGCACCTGCGCCCGCCGCAGGCATCGTGTCCGGTCGGTGTGTGGAGGGCAGACGTGACCGAGAAGACGACAACCACGGCGGCAGCGACGGCGGGACTGGCCGTCCCGCAGGACCAGGTGACGGTCCGCATGCCCGCCGAGGGTGCCTACCTGTCGGTGCTGCGGACGGCCACGGCCGGCCTTGCTGCCCGGCTTGACTTCACCCTCGACGAGATCGAGGACCTGCGCATCGCGGTCGACGAAGCCTGCGCCATGCTGCTCAGCCAGGCCATCCCCGGCAGCGCCCTGGAGTGCAATTTCGCGCTCGGCCGCGAGGAGATGACGATCTCGGTATCGGTGCCGAGCCTGACGCCTGAGCCGCCCGCCAGCGACACCTTCGCCTGGATGGTGCTGACCGCGCTCGCCGGGACCGTGGACGCGTTCGCGGGCCCCGGTGACCAGCTCACGATCGTCATGCGCAAGAGTCGCCGGGTATCGGGGTCAGCGTGACGGGGGAGACAGAGATCGCTTTGACCGAGGAGTTCGACGCTATGCCGACCGCCGTGCCGGGGGGGCTGGCGGCCGCTGACGAGCCGGACAGCTCGGACCCGGCCGTGCTCGAATTCGCGGGCGCCGCGGAGCTCGATCCGGGGCTGCGCAGCGAGGAATTGGCTGAGCAGCCGGAAGCGCTCGCCGAGACGCCGAGGATCCAGCACGGGAGCAGGGAGCGCACCCACGCGCGGGAGCTGTTCGAGCGGCTCGCCGGGCTCCCGCCGGGCGACGCCGAGCGGCTGCGCATCCGGGGCGAGCTGGTGGAGCTGCACCTGCCGCTGGTGGAGTACCTCGCGCGCCGGTTCCGAAACCGGGGCGAATGGCTCGACGACCTGACTCAGGTGGCGACCATCGGCCTGATCAAGTCCATCGACCGGTTCGACCTGGAGCGCGGCGTCGAGTTCTCCACCTACGCCACGCCGACCATTGTCGGCGAGATCAAGCGCCATTTCCGGGACAAGGGCTGGGCGGTCCGGGTGCCGCGCCGCCTTCAGGAGCTGAAGCTGGCCCTGACCAAGGCCATCGGCGACCTGGCCCAGCGGCTGGGCCGGGCGCCGACCGTGGCCGAACTCGCGGCCCACCTCCAGATGAGCGAGGAAGACGTCCTGGAGGGCCTGGAGTCAGCCAACGCCTACTCGACCGTCTCGCTGGACGCCCCCGACTCCGGTGACGAGGACGCGCCCGCGGTGGCCGAGTCGCTGGGCATGGTGGACGACGCGCTGGAGGGCGTGGAGTACCGGGAGTCGCTCAAGCCACTGCTGGAGCGGCTGCCGCCGCGCGAGAAGCGCATCCTGCTGCTGCGGTTCTTCGGGAACATGACGCAGTCCCAGATCGCCACCGAGCTGGGGATCTCCCAGATGCACGTGTCCCGGCTGCTGGCCAAGACGCTGGCGCAGCTGCGCGAGGGCCTGACTAGCGACGAGTAGGCCGGCTAGTCCCGGCGGCGCCGGCCCGCGGGCTGCGGCAGCCCCGCGGTGAGCGCCCGGGTGCTCGGCGGGGCCAGCAGGCTCACGAATCCGGCCACGGCGAGCACGAGCGCGGGCACGCCCCAGTTGTACCGGCCGCCCTGGACCAGGTAGATCCCCACGATGCCGACGAACAGCTGAGTCAGCAGGGCGGGGGTCCTGGTCCACCGGCGCGCGTGCCGCAGCCCGGCGGAAACCAGGCCGAGCCCGGCCGCCGTGGCGACGCCGATGATGGTGATCGCGATGCCGCTGGAGAGCTGATAGGAGTGGCCCTCGCTGGTGGCGACGCCGGCCAGCACGGCCGCGGCCAGCACCAGCACGGCCTCCAGGGCCTCGACCACGACAGCTACGGACATGGTCGGCGGGCGCGGCGATTCCGCCACGCCCGGGACCGCCGGGACCTCCTTCTGGCTGGGAGGGCCCGATGCCTCGCTAGCCTTAGCCCGTGCGCGCGCTCTTGATCGTGAACCCACACGCCACCTCCACGACCCGGCTACGCCGAGATGTTATCGCCCGCGCCCTGGCATCCGCCGTCGAGCTTGACATCGTGGAGACACGCTACCGGGGGCACGCCACCACCCTGGCCAGCGGTGCGGCCGCGGAGGGATACGGCCTGGTCCTGACCCTGGGCGGGGACGGGACGGTCAACGAGGCGGTGAACGGCCTGCTGCGCGGCACCCAGGTGGCCGCAGACGGCCAGGCGAGCCACGGCGCGGGCAGCCAAGACGGTGCAGGCAGCCAAGCCGGTGCAGGCAGCCAGGGCGGCCAGGCGGAGCACAACGGGCGGGCGCCCGCGCTGGCCCCGCTGCCGGGCGGCAACGCCAACGTGTTCGCCCGGTCCCTGGGCCTGCCGGCGGATCCCGTCGACGCCGCCGGCCAGGTGGTCGACGCGCTGAACGCGCACCGGTGCCGCAGCGTCGGGCTGGGCCTGGCCGACGACCGGTACTTCGCGTTCAACTCCGGCCTGGGCATCGACGCCGAGGTGGTGCGGGCGGTCGAGGGCCGGCGGGCCCACGGCCGGTCGGTCAGCCCGGCCCTGTACCTGCGGATGGCGATGCGCCAGTTCTACAAGCTGACCGACCGGCGGCATCCGAGCGTGATGCTGGAGCAGTCGGGCGGGGACCGGGACGGTCCGCTGTTCTGGTGCACCGTGTCCAACACCAGCCCGTGGACCTACCTGGGCCGGCGGGCGGTCCGCACCAACCCGCAGGCCAGCTTCGACTCGGGCCTGGACGTGTTCGGGATGCGGACCCTGTCGACGGCCAGCACGCTGCGGACGCTGCGGCAGATGCTGACCCCGCGCACCGAGCCGCCCCGCGGCCGGGCCCTGATCGTCCGCCACGATCTGGACGAGCTCACGCTGGAGGCCGACCGGCCGGTGGCCTTTCAGATCGATGGTGAATACGTCGGCGAGCGCGAGCGGGTCACATTCCGCGCCGTACCGCATGCGATACGGGTCGTGATGTAACTACTCTCAGGTGATCAACCGGGCCACTCGGGGAATTCCCCGATATCCCCGCAATGGCCGCCAACGGCGGGGCAACCGGAGTAGCTTGGGACTACTTTTGGCCTGGCCAAGCCGGGCAGGCGCGCCATCGCGTGCGATGTGACTCATCTGACACCGAAATCCGCCAGAACCTTTGCTCAAGACTCTTGCGGTTGATCGTCGACCTTGAGAGGGTTGTAACGCTCCTGGCGAACGGTGCGATAGCGCGCGCGATGCCGGACGGCCTTAACGTTCCGGCCCGTCGCCTCGCAGGGGAGCTAACGGAGCAAAAAGCTCCGCGATTCGGAAGCGAAACAAGATCGGGAATATCGGTACATTCCCGACATACAACATAGCTCGTGAAATCATTCACAAGCGAGACCGAGGGCGGCGGGTTCCGACACCGCGCTCAGGAGGAGTGGACCTCATGGACTGGCGTCACCACGCCCTGTGCCGTGATGAAGATCCGGAGCTGTTCTTCCCCATTGGCAACACCGGTCCTGCGCTGCTCCAGATCGACGAGGCCAAGCAAGTGTGCAGGCGCTGCTCCGTGATGGACTCCTGTCTGCAGTGGGCACTGGAAAGTGGCCAGGACGCCGGGGTCTGGGGCGGCATGAGCGAGGACGAGCGGCGGGCGCAGAAGCGTCGCGGCGCGCGTATCCGGGCCAGGGCCCACGCATAACTGACGTCATCACTCAGCGGGCTCATCCTCTTCCGCGGGCGTCACGTAACTGAGTGATGCCCGCGCCCGGCCCCAGTCGGCCCGGGCCGGGCCGGGGTTCCCGGTGGGACGCTGAGGACTCGATCGGCAGTTCCACCCGGACCAGCGTGCCGCCGCCGTCGTGCGGACCGATATCCAGCCGACCACCCAGCTCGGCCACGACCAGGGTCCGCACGATCTGCAAGCCCAGGCTCGCGGTTTGCTCCAGGTCAAAATCCTCCGGCAGGCCGGCGCCATTGTCGGCCACCGACACCGTCAGCTTGTTCGCCTCACGGTGGGCCGTCATCAGCAGCGTGCCGGCCGCCGCCCCGTCCAGTACCCCGGTGTCGGCGCACGATCGGCTGAGGCCGTGCTGGAGCGCGTTCTGGAGCAGCTCGGTGAGCACCAGGGCCAGCGGCGTCGCGATGGACGCGGGCAGCATCCCGAACTTGCCGCGCAGGCTGGGGGTGACCCGCGCCTCGAGGGCCGACACCTCGCCGGCCATCATGGCCACCCGCCCGGCGATGTCGTCGAAGTCCACGAACTCCTCGGGCGCGTGCGACAGGGTCTCGTGCACGATCGCGATCGACCCGACCCGGCGCACCGCCTCCTCCAGGGCCACCCTGGCCTCGGGCGCGCTCAGCCGCCGGGCCTGGAGCCGCAGGAGCGCGGCCACGGTCTGGAGGTTGTTCTTGACCCGGTGGTGGATCTCCCGGATGGTGGCGTCCTTGGTCAGCAGCTCGCGTTCCCGGTGCCGGAGCTCGGTCACGTCCCGCAGCAGGATCAGCGCCCCGGACCGGGCGCCGTTCACCACCAGCGGGATGGTGCGCAGCTGGACCACCGAGCCGTTCGCGTCGATCTCGGTCTCCATGTGCGCCTTGCCGCTGGCCGTCAGCATGAGCGAGTCATCGTGCGGCTGGCCCGAGGCACACAGCGCCGCCGTGAGCGGGCCGAGCTCCTTGCCCGCCAGGTCGGCGGTGAGGCCGAGCCGGCGGTAGGCCGATAGCGCGTTCGGGCTGGCGTAGGTGACCTTGCCCGAGCGACTCAGCCGCAGCAGGCCGTCCCCGACCCGCGGCGAGCGCACCAGCACCGGCTCCTCCCCCGGCGCGGGGAACAGCCCGGCGGCCACCATCTGGGCCAGGTCGTCGGCGGCCTTCAGGTACGCGATGTCCAGGCGGCTGGGGGTGCGGGCCGAGCTGAGGTTGGTGGACCGCTCGATGACCGCGATGACCCGGCCGCTGTTGACGACCGGGATGGTCTCGTGCCGCACCGGGACGCCGCGGCTCCACTCCGGGTCGCCTTCCCGGCAGATCCGGCAGTCGCGGCGGGCCGCCTCCAGGAACGGGCGCTCCCTGGACGGCCGGACCGAGCCGACGATGTCGTCGGGAAAGGCGGTGGGGCCGGTCGTGGGCCGCATCTGGGCCAGTACCATCCAGCTCTCGTCCGGCAGCCGGGCCCAGAGCACCAGATCGGCGAAGGACAGGTCGGCCAGGAGCTGCCAGTCAGAGACCAGCCCGTGCAGCCAGTCGACGTCGGAAGCGGACAGCCGCGCCCGCCGAGCCAGGGCACTCAGGGTAGGCATCATTCATCATCGCATCCCGTATATCCCTCGGCCACGGCCCGAGGCTACCTGCTGGTAACGTCGCGCTCATCCCATCTGACCGGGAGGCACATGATGAGCGAGCATGGGGGCGACCACGCGGTCGCCGCGGCCCGCGCGCACGGCGTCCAGACGATGTTCACTCTGTCGGGCGGGCATGTCTTCCCGCTCTACGACGGCGCGGTGCGGGCCGAGCCGCCCATGCGGATCCTGGACGTCCGGCACGAGCAGACGGCGGTGTTCGCGGCCGAGGCCACGGCCCGGCTGACCCGGACCCCCGGCCTCGCGGTGCTCACCGCCGGACCGGGCGTGACCAACGGCATGAGCGCCATCACCACCGCGCACTTCAACGGCTCCCCCGTCGTCGTGCTGGCCGGCCGGGCGCCCGACTACCGCTGGGGCTCGGGCAGCCTCCAGGAGTTCGACCACCCCGTGCTGCTCGGCCCGATCACCAAGCGGGCCTTCACCGAGCACGCCACGGCCGGGATCACCGGGTCCGTCGACAGCGCGTTCCGGCTGGCCAGGGCCCGGCATCGGGGCCCGGTGTTCCTGGACATGGCGCTGGAGGCGCTGTTCGGCACGGCCGAGGTGCCGTCCGCCCCGCACGCGCCGGCCGGGGCGGCCGCCCCGGGCCCGGAGGACGTGCCCGACCCCGGTGCCATCGCCGAGATCGCCGCGCTGCTGGCCCGCTCCAGCCGGCCGGTGCTGGTCCTGGGCTCCGACGTCTGGCTGGACGGCGCCGCCGAGGCGGCCCGCGCCGCGGCCGAGGAACTGCGGCTGCCGGTGATCGCCAACGGCCAGGGCCGGGGCATCCTGCCCGCCGGGCACGAGCTGCTGGTCACCAGGGCCCGGTCGGCCGCCTTCGGCGGCGCCGACCTGGTGCTGGTGGCCGGGACGCCGCTGGACTTCCGGCTGGGCTACGGCGAGTTCGGCGGCCGCGACGGTGCGCCCGCCGCCCAGGTGGTCCACATCGCCGATGCCGCCAGCCAGCTCGCCACCCACCGCGAGCTGGCCGCCGCGGCCGCCGGCGACCTCTCGGCGTTCTTCGCCGGCCTGGCCGCCACGGCCAGCCAGTCGAGCCCCTGGACCAGGGACTGGCTGCCCGAGCTGCAGGCGGCCAGCGCGCAGGCGATCGCCGCCGATGCCGACCTGCTGCACAGCGAGGCCAGCCCCATCCACCCGATGCGGATCTACGGCGAGCTGGGCGGCCTGCTGGACGACGACGCGGTGATCATCGGCGACGGCGGCGACTTCGTCAGCTACGCCGGCAAGTACATCGAGCCGCGCCAGCCCGGCGGCTGGCTAGACCCCGGCCCCTACGGCTGCCTGGGCACCGGGCTGGGCTACGCGATCGCGGCCCGGATCGCCCGGCCGTCCAGCCAGGTGGTGCTGCTGCTGGGCGACGGGGCGGCCGGGTTCTCGCTGATGGACGCGGACACCCTGGTCCGGCACAAGCTGCCCGTGGTGATCGTCTGCGGCAACAACGGCATCTGGGGCCTGGAGAAGCACCCCATGCAGGCCCTGTACGGCTACGACGTGGCCGCCGAGCTCCAGCCAGGCTGCCGGTATGACCAGGTGGTGGCCGCCCTGGGCGGGGCCGGTGAGCTGGTCACTGAGGCCGCCGGGATCGGGCCGGCGCTGCGGCGCGCGTTCGCGGCCGGGGTGCCCTACCTGGTGAACGTGATCACCGACCCGAAGATCGCCTACCCGCGGTCCACGACCGGGGTCTGAGTCACCGGCCCGGTCACCGGCCCGCGGCTCGGGCCAGGAAGCGCTCCCGGTCGACCACGACCCGCTCCAGCGTGCCGGCGCCGATGACCTGATCGGAGCCATCGGCGGGCCGGGCGATGAACACGAACACCAGCCGGGACCCGTTGATCTCCGTCAGCTCGGCCTCGATGTCCAGCTCGGCGCCGACCGGGCTGGCCTGCCGGTGCTCCAGCCGGGCCGCGGTCCCGACTGACGTCAGGCTGGGCGTCATCCGGGGGGCGATGGCGGCCACGCAGGCGGCCTCGGCCAGGGCCAGCAGCCGCGGTGTGGCCAGCACGGGCACGTCCCCGCTCCCCGCGGCCACGGCCGTGTCAGCCTCGGTGACCGCGATGCGCAGGGTGGCGCGCGCCCCGGTGGCCAGGCCCTCGAGCACGCTCACTCGATCACCGCGATGAGGTCGCCCTCCTGGACCACGTCGCCCTCGGCCACGGCCAGGGTGGACAGCGTGCCCGCGGTCTCGGCCAGCACCGGGATCTCCATCTTCATCGACTCGAGGATGACCAGGGTGTCGCCGTCGGCCACCGTGTCCCCGGCCGAGGCCACTACCTTCCAGACATTGGCCACCATCTCCGCGCGGACCTCGGTCACGAGCGCCTCCTCGTTGTCGTTCTCGGGCTCACTCGCCGGCCCGCATCCGGGCGATCACCGACGTGTCGTACTCGCCGCTGGTGAACTCGCTGGAGGCCAGCAGCTCGGAGTGGAACGGCAGGTTGGTCTTCAGCCCCGTGATCCGGAAGCCGGCGACGGCCGTCCTGGCCCGCTCCAGCGCCTGCGCCCGGTCGGCGCCGTGCACGCAGAGCTTGGCCAGCAGCGGATCATAGAACGGGGTCACCGTGTTGCCCGCCGTGTAGCCCGCGTCGACCCGGACGCCGGGGCCCGCTGGCTCCTGCCAGACCTCGATCGCGCCGGGGCTGGGCAGGAACCGCTGAGGATCTTCCGCGTACACGCGCAGTTCGATGGCGTGGCCGGTGCTGGCCAGCACCGCTGGATCGAAGCTCGGGCCGCTGCCTTCGGCGATCATAAACTGCTGTTCAACGAGGTCAATGCCGGTGACCAGCTCGGTGATCGGGTGCTCGACCTGGAGCCTGGTGTTCATCTCCAGGAACACGAACTCCTGCGCGGGCTCATCGACGAGGAACTCGACGGTCCCGGCGCCGCGGTAGCCCACCGCTTCTCCGGCCCGGACCGCCGCCGCCAGCATCCGCGCCCGCAGTTCGGGTCGCACGCCGGGCGACGGGGTTTCCTCGGCCACCTTCTGGTGGCGGCGCTGCACTGAGCAGTCGCGCTCGCCCAGGGCCAGGACCCGGCCGTCGGCGAGACCGAGTATCTGCACCTCGACGTGGCGGGCCGAGGTCAGGAAGCGCTCCAGCAGGATGGCCGGGCTGCCGAAGAACCGCTCGGCCCGCGACCGCGCGGTCTCGAAGCCGGCCCGCAGCTGCCCGGGATCGGCGGCGGCGCTCATGCCGATCCCGCCGCCGCCGGCCGCGGCCTTGATCATGACCGGGTAGCCGATCCGCTCGGCCTCGGCCAGCGCGGCGTCCGCATCCGCGACCGGCTCCCGGCTGCCCTCGGACACCGGGACACCCGCGTCGGCCATCAGGTTCCTGGCGTTGATCTTGTCGCCCATCTGCTCGATCGCCGCGGGCGGCGGGCCGACCCAGGTCAGCCCGGCGTCGAGGACGGCGGCGGCGAAGGCGGCGTTCTCGGCCAGGAAGCCGTAGCCGGGATGGATGGCCGCCGCGCCGGTCGCCCTGGCCGCGGCCAGCACGGCCGCCGCGTCGAGGTAGCTGCGGGCGGGCGGCGGGGGCCCGATGAGCACGGCCTCGTCGGCCGCGCGGGCGAACGGCAGGTCGGCGTCGGCCTCGGAGTAGACGGCGATCGAGCGGATGCCGAGCGCCCTGGCCGTCCTGATGACCCGGAGCGCTATCTCGCCACGATTGGCGATCAGGACCGACGAGAGCACGCCCGGCAGCTTATCGCGGCGGTTGACCCGGGGGACCACCCCCCGAACCCCCCAGCGAAACCCGCAGAGCCCTACAGCCTGCTGGCCAGCCGCCGTCCGGCGACCTCGGTGAGCGCCTCGACGACGCCGGCGTCGTACTCGGCGGCCGTGTCCATGCGCAGCCGCTCCAGGGCGGCCGCGGTGCGGTCCCGGTCCACCGAGCCGCCGACCAGGTCGTCGAAGGCGTTGGCGGCCCGGATGATCCGGCTGCCGATGGGCGGCTCCGGATCGTGCCCGTGGCTGGGCCAGCTCTGGCAGCGGACCAGCTCGGCGACCCGGTCCAGCACGCCGGCCTGCCGGATGACCTCGGCGCCCAGCTCGGCGATCCGGTTCTGGTTCACCGCCGAGACCAGCACCGTGGCCCCGCCGGGAATGGGCTCGAGCAGCGAGAGCTGCCCGATGTCGTGCATGAGCGCCGCGTACTCCAGGTTCAGCAGGTCCGGCTCGGCCATGCCCAGCTCCCGGCCGACCGACACGGCCAGCTTGGCCACCCGGCGGGAGTGACCGCTCTCGACGTAGCCGCCGACCTCGGTGACCCGGGCCAGGGAGCGGACCGTCTGCAGGTACGTGGCCCGGATGCCGGCGTACCGGCGGAAGGCGATCTGGGTCACCAGCAGCGGGCCGGTGAAGACGGCCAGCACGACCAGGCCCATCACCTGAGCCGAGAACACCGTGATGATCGCCGAGGCGGCCACCGCCGCGCCCAGCGGCCACTGGACGCGCATCTCGTCCCACAGCGCCACCGAGAACCTGGCCCCCACGTCGTCGGCCCTGATCAGCGCGCTGATCAGGATCTCGATGACCCAGCCCAGCGCGACCAGCACCACCATCACCGACAGGGCCAGCGGCCAGTGCCCGTCGTCGTAGATGAAGTGGCGGCTGGCCAGCGGGCGGAAGATGAACGCCACGCAGGCCAGGGTGACCAGCCGGGTGCACATGCCGGTCAGCCCCAGCGGCCGTCCCGCCGCGACGTGCGGCAGCGCCCCGACGGCCATGCCGATGGCGGCCACCGCGATGACCTCGAGGGGCGAATGCGGGCTCGGGATGTGGCTGCCCTTCAGGTCCAAGCAGCAAGGCGTAGGCCAGGCCGCCCACCATGGCGATGGGCGCGGCCTCCCGGCCGCCGGGCAGCGCCAGCCGCAGCAGCTCGCCGAACGCGATGAAGAGCCCGAACGCCACCGCGGTCAGCAGCGAGTGCTGCGGAAAGGTCAGGGCGGTGGCCAGCGCGGCCAGGACCAGCATTCCCGACACCGCGAGCAGCAGCAGGCGGCCCGAGTCGAGGGTCTGCCAGGATGACCATCGCTCGACCGGCTGGCGTGTCGTCGTCGTCATAGGCCAGTCCGGTCAGGTGGTCTCGATGACCCGCAGCGGCGCGGTCGGGTCGTCGTGGTCCTGGGCCGTGATCAGGCCGGCCGGCGGGGCGTCCGCCGACTCGCCCAGCTTCCAGCCATCCCGCCCGAGGGCGGCGATGAACGCGGCCACGATGGCCGGATCGAACTGCGAGCCCGCGCCCTTGCGCAGCTCCTCGACGCCCTGGGCGACGGTGCGCGCCTTGCGGTAGGAGCGGGTCGAGGTGATCGAGTCGAACGCGTCGGCCACCCCGATGATCCGGGCGAACTCGGGGATCTCGTCGCCGGCGAAGCCCATCGGGTAGCCGCGGCCGTCGATCCGCTCGTGATGGTGCATGATGCCGGCCAGCGCCTCGTTCAGGAAGCCGATCTCCCGGACGATCTCCAGGCCGCGCATCGGGTGCAGCTGGATGGCCGCGTACTCCTCCTCGGTCAGCGGCCCGGCCTTCTGGAGCACCTTGGTCGGCACGCCCAGCTTCCCGACATCGTGCAGCATGCCCGCGAAGACCAGCGCCTCGGCGCGGTCGGGCCGCATCCCGATCTGGCGGGCGATCATGCCGGAGCCGCGCGAGACCCGCTCACTGTGGCCGCGGGTGTAGAAGTCCTTGGTCTCCACCGCCTGGCACAGCGCGGCCATGGTGGCCGCGTAGGCCCGCTGCTGCTCGGCGAACTGGCCCATCGCCCACCGGGCCACGAACAGCGGCACCAGGACCAGCAGCGCCGCCACCCCGCCGAACATCACGGCGAACAGCGCGGCGACGACCAGCCCGAGCGCGGCGAAGCCCAGGTCGGAAACCAGCAGCAGCGGCAGGCTGGACTCCATGGCCAGCTGCTGGCCGCCAGCCTGGCCGCGGCCCCGGCTGACCCGCAGCACCCCCCACATCAGCAGCAGGTTGACCAGCACGTGCACCACCGCGGCGGCCGCGAACGGCACCAGGATGGTGGGGAAATCGTTACCGTGCGGCGGGCCGAACCGGTACTGGGGGTACATGTACGCGAAGGCCTGGCCGGCCAGGTATCCGGCCAGTGCGTACATGCCGCCGTTGAACAGGCGGCCGGCCAGCCGTGGCTGGCGCCGCAGGCTCAGCACGGACACCGCGCCGACCAGCGCCGCTCCGACCGGCCCGAGCAGCACCACCCCGGCCAGGGTGGCGGCCGAGCTGGGTGACCAGGCCGACTGCCGGGACGCCAGCGGGGCGGGCGGGCAGTCGCAGATCAGGAACAGTAACTGGAGGATGATCAGACTGACCCAGAAGCCCCGATGGTAAATGTGCAGCGGCGTGACCGCCGTCAGCGCGGCCGCCGAGCCGACGACCAGCGCGGTATAGAGCCAGGCAACGCGCGAAACCATGGCTTGCGCGGACCCCCTCACGCTCTGAAGTGCTCGTACTCGCGGGCGATCCCCCTGCGGCTGGTCCGATGCGGCACAGCCTCATGCGGCCCACAGGTCCCGCCACCGCCGCCACTTACAGTAACGCGATAGACAAGATTCGCGTAGGGCTCCGTCAGAATATGAGCAAACCGTGATCACTCGCGTGCTGAGAGTGACACACTGTTGCGCGCAGTGACGGCGAATCCGGCATACGTGAAAAACCGGATCGCCGCCGGCTAATGAGGGCCGGGAGTGTGATCGGAGGCCGGGGGGCTATTCGCCCCGCGCCTCGGTGACCTCGGTGATCTGAGTTACCTCGGTTACCTCGGTCACCTCGAGCTCGGCCCGGACCACCGCGATCCTGGTCAGCACCTTGGTCCGCAGCTCGCCCGGGACCGTCTCCTGCCCGCAGCACTTGTGCACGAGCTTCTTGACGACCTCCTCGAGGCCGAACTCGCGCAGGCACGGCCCGCACTCGTCCAGGTGCTCGCGGATCTCCCCGTAGGAGTGCTCGTCAATTTCGCCGTCCAGGTAGGAGTAGACCCGGGCGAGAACTTCGCTGCACGGTACCTCGTGCGGCTTCCCGCAGCTCATGACGCGTCCTTCCCCGGCAGGTCGGGCGATGACGGCTCGGCCGCGGCCGGCGCGGACACCAGCCCCCGATCGGCGGCGTAATCCTGGAGCATGTCGCGCAGCTGCCGACGGCCGCGATGCAGCCGTGACATGACGGTCCCGATCGGCGTGCCCATGATCTCGGCGATCTCCTTGTAGGCGAATCCCTCGACATCCGCCAGGTACACCGCGATCCGGAATTCCTCGGGAAGCGCCTGGAGCGCGCGCTTGATATCGGAGTCCGGGAGCCGCTCAAGCGCCTCTGACTCGGCCGACTTGAGGCCGCCCGAGGTATGGGACGCGGCCCGGGCTAGCTGCCAGTCCTCGATCTCCTCCGTCCCGGAGCGCTGCGGCTCGCGCTGGCGCTTGCGGTAGGAGTTGATGAACGTATTGGTGAGGATCCGGAACAGCCATGCCTTGAGGTTCGTGCCCTCCTGGAACTGGTGGAAGGACGCGTAAGCCTTCGCGAAGGTCTCCTGCACCAGGTCCTCGGCATCGGCGGGGTTGCGGGTCATCCGCATCCCGGCCGCATACAGCTGATCCAGGTACGGCATCACGTCGTGCTCGAAGCGCTCACTGCGCTGTTCGAGTGTCTCCGTAACCGGACCCACCCCCTCCGCGGTTGAAGGCTGGGGCACGAAGGCCGGCCAGCCACCTCGGCGGGAGGATACATGGCCGGCCGCTACCTGGCTCCGGGCGACCACCGCGGGAGCGTCATCGCGTGAAGTAGAACTTGCGAGTGGCACGCCCGCTGCAACACAACCCCGCCCAGCTTCATTCCGTCACTGTGCCCCAGTATTTCTGACGAGCCGGCGGCCCGCGATTTTTTTGTTTCTCAGCGGCGCATCCGGTCCCGCTTGCCCTGGCAGGCCACGCACCGGGCGGCCTCTGGCTTGGCCTCCAGACGCCCCTCGGGCACCATCTTGCCGCAGTCCGTGCAGGTGCCGTAGGTCCCGGCCTCGATCCGGTTCAGCGCGTCGAGCACCTCGGCCAGCTGCTGCTTGGCCACCGAGAGCACGGCCTCGACCCGCTCGGTCTCGGACAGGTTCGAGCCGGCGTTGGCCGGGTCCTGCGGGTACTCCGCCGACCGCTCCTCCAGCGGCCGGTCCCCCTGAAGCACCATGATCGACCGGTCGAGCTCGTCGCGAGTCTGCTCCAGGCGCTTGCGCGCGGTGGTGGTATCCAAGTGGTCCCACCTCCTCCTCTAGAAATCCGGATCTGGCCAGCGCGGCATCGTGGAAACTGCGCGCTGGCTGGTTAGGCGGTGCTACGGCAGGGTGGCCCCGGTCCCGCTCTCGGCCGCGGGCGCCTGACCGGCGCCCGAGCCGCGCACCCTCGGCTCAGGCGCCCCCAGTGACACCGGCGACCCCGATGGCGGCGAACGTAACGGCGCCACCCAGTTGATCATTGGTTGATCACCTGGTCGACTTCGATCTGGTCGAGTAGCTGCGGGCCGTTGTTCCGTACCGAGTTCACCTCGGTGGACACCGGGTAGGTGGCCAGCCCGCTGGCCATCGCGGGCGCCAGCAGCGCTCTCAGGTCGGCCACGTCGGTGTTGGCCGGATCCAGCCAGTCAGCCCAGCTATCGGGCGGGATCACCATCGGCATCCGGTCGTGGATCTCGCCTAGCTCGTCGGGCGCCGTGGTGGTGATGATGGTGGCCGACCAGAGCCAGGCGGCCGGGTCCTCGTCGGGCACCGACCGGTCCCGCCACAGCTCATAGAGCCCGGCGAAGGCCAGCGGTCCGCCGTCGGCCCGGTGGATGAAGTACGGCTGCTTGGCCTTCTTGCCCGGCCGGTCGGAGGCCTCGGCGGCGCCCAGCACCATCCACTCGTAGTAGCCGTCGGCGGGCAGCAGGCAGCGCCGCCGGGCGAACGCGCGCCGGAAGGCCGGCTTCTCGGCCACGGTCTCGGATCGCGCGTTGATCAGGCGGCTGCCGATGGAGACGTCCTTGGCCCAGGAGGGCACCAGGCCCCAGCGGACCACCCGCAGCTGGCGGGACGGCGCCGGCCGCTCGTCGTCGCCGCCATCCCGGCCATCCCGCGCATCCCGCGCATCCTTGCCGTCGCGGGTGAGCACGGCATAGACGGACTTGGTGGGCGCCACGTTGTAGTCGGGCGCCAGCGGCTGCGTGGTCCGGTCGCGCTCGACACTGAACTCCTCGAGGAGCTCAATGCGCTTGCGCGCGGACGCGTACCGACCACACATGTCCTCACCTTGTCACCAAATACCGACACGGCACCAGCCGCGCTGACGGGGGAAGCTCAGATCTGCGCATACATAGCCCGGTTCACTGCCCGCCAAACCTGGGTTCATCTCCGCGGCCGCAACTGGCTACCTGCGCGTCGCCGGCGAGCCAGTACGCTCACACCATGTCAGGTGTGCAGCAAGCCGATGACCGGGATCTCGGTCCTGACTGGGCCGCGCCGACCGCGCCGGGGGCCATTTCGGCCCGGCTGGAGCTGCCCGGGTCCAAGTCGATCACCAACCGCGCCCTGGTCCTGGCCGCGCTGGCGCACGGGCCGACCCGGATCGGCCGCCCGCTGCGGGCCAGGGACACCGACCTGATGGCCGGGGCGATCGGCGCGCTGGGCGCGACGGTCAGCGCCGAGGGCGATCCACGGGGCGACGACTGGCTGGTGACGCCGGGCTGGCGGGACAGCGCCACGACCGTGGACGTGGGCAACGCCGGGACCGTGATCAGGTTCATGCCGCCCGCGGCCGCGCTGGCCCGGGCTGACGTGGCATTCCGGGGCGACCCCCGGGCGGCGCAGCGCCCGGTCGGGCCGCTGCTGACCGCCCTGGAGGAGCTGGGCGCCCGGATCGACGACGACGGCCGGCGGGCCGTGCCGTTCACCGTGCGCGGCCAGGGCCGGATGCCCGGCGGCACGGTCACCCTGGACGCCTCGGGGTCCTCCCAGCTGGTGTCCGGGCTGCTGCTGGCCGCCCCCCGGTACGACAAGGGGGCCGAGATCAGGCACGCGGGGCCGCGAGTCCCGTCGGCCCCGCACATCGCCATGACCGTCGCCATGCTGCGGGCGGCGGGCGCTGACGTCGAGACCGGGCCACCGTCTGTTAATGATGTATGGCGGGTACATCCCGGTGCCCTGTCGCCCGGTGTGATCGACATCGAGCCCGACCTGTCCAATGCCGGGCCGTTCCTGGCCGCGGCGGTGGCCACCGGGGGCGAGGTGACCTTCGCGGGCTGGCCGCAGGCCGGCCTGCAGGCATCCGCGCAGATCCTGGACGTCGTGACCCGGATGGGCGCGACCGCTCAGGCCACTAGCGACGGCATGCGGGTCGCGGGCAGCGGGGCGATCCATGGCATCACCGCCGACCTGGGCGACATCAACGAGCTGGCGCCGCCGCTGGTGGCGCTGGCGGCGCTGGCCGACTCGCCGTCCACGTTCACCGGCATCGGGCACATGCGCACGCACGAATGTGACCGGCTGGCCGCGCTGGTGAGCGAGATCGGCAAGTTCGGCGGCGACGTCACGGAACTCCCCGACGGCCTGCACATCCGGCCGCGGCCGCTGCGGTCGGACGGGGCCAGCTTCGACAGCCATAACGACCACCGGCTGGTGATGGCGGCCGCGGTGCTGGGCCTGGTGGTGCCCGGCGTCCTGATCCGCAATGCGGCCACGGTGGCCAAGACCTTCCCCAGCTTTCGCGAGCTGTGGGGTCAGATGCTGGAGCAGCGGCCCTGAGCCGGCGGCCGGGCACGGCCTCGACGAGGACGATGTCCGGGTCCGGCCGGGCAAGGGCTCGCGGCCGCGTACCAGACGGCGGCCCGCCCACGAGGAGGCGTCAGAGGGGTTCGTGGCGGCGGTGGACCGCGGCCGGTACCGGACCTGGATCGGCGACCGTGAGGTCACCGCGATGAAGGCCCGCGAGCTGGGCCGCGGGTCGATCGTGGTCGGCGACCGGGTCAGCCTGATCGGGGACGTGTCGGGCGGTCACGACACGCTGGCCCGGGTGGTCCGGGTCCAGCCGCGGACCTCGGCGCTGCGCCGCTCGGCCGATGACACCGACCCGGTCGAGCGGGTCATCGTGGCCAACGCCGACCAGCTGATGATCGTCTGCGCGCTGGCCGACCCGCCGCCGCGGCCCCGCCTGATCGACCGGTTCCTGGTCGCGGCCTACGACGCGGGCCTGGAGCCGCTGCTCTGCCTGACCAAGTCCGACCTGGCCGGGCCGGAGGAGATCCTGGCCGCCTACGATCCGCTGGGCGTCCGCCATATCGTGCTGGGCCGGCCGCTGACCGACGAGCGGCTGGACGGGCTACGCGAGCTGGTCACGGGCCGGGTCAGCGTGCTCGTCGGCCAGTCGGGGGTGGGCAAGTCAACGCTGTTCAATGCGCTGGTCCCGGCGGCCGACCGGGCCATCGGGGAGGTCAACGCGGTCACCGGGCGCGGCCGCCACACCTCCTCCTCGGCGCTGGCGCTGCGGCTGCCGAGCGGTTCCGGCTCTGCCGACCCGGGGGGCCACCCCCCGGACCCCCCAGCCAACCCCACACAGGGATGGCTGATCGACACGCCGGGGCTGCGCAGCTTCGGGCTCGGGCACATCTCCGCCGCCAACGTGCTCCGGGCCTTCCCCGACCTGGCCGAGGGCGCGGCGGCGTGCCAGCCAGGGTGCAGTCACCTGGAGGAAGGCTGCGGACTCGACCAGTGGGCGGCCGAGCACGGCGCGACGGCCCGGCTGGACTCGCTGCGGCGGCTGCTGCGCAGCCGGGAGGGCCTGGAGCCCGCCGACGCCGGCTGAGCTGGCGGGCCTCGCCCGGGGCCGCGGCCAGGCCGGCGGGGGCACGCCGAGCCAGGCCCGGCGTGGCCACGGCGGCCCGAAAGACGGTACCGTTTCGCGCGATGAGCGGTTTTGGCGATGACTTGCCGTTCGCGCACGTGCTGGCCGACGCCGCGGACGACATCACCATGCGCCGGTTCCGCGCGCTCGACCTCCGGGTCGACGCCAAGCCCGACCTGACCCCGGTCACCGACGCCGACCTGGCCACCGAGGAGGCGCTGCGCAACATGCTGCGCCGGGGCCGGCCACGGGACGCGATGCTCGGCGAGGAGTTCGGCCAGACCGGCTCCAGCCAGCGGTGCTGGGTGATCGACCCCATCGACGGCACCAAGAACTTTGTCCGCGGTGTCCCGGTCTGGGCCACGCTGATCGGCCTGATGGTCGACGGCGAGGTCACCGTGGGCGTGGTGACCGCCCCGGCGCTGGGCCGCCGCTGGTGGGCGGCCAGGGGCGGCCGGGCCTGGACCGGGCGCAGCCTGACCAAGGCCACCAACTGCCAGGTCTCCCAGGTGGCCAGCCTGGCCGACGCGTCGATCTCCTACTCGAGCCTGTCCACCTGGCAGGACGAGGGGCGGATGGACGACTTCCTGGGCCTGGTCCGGTCCACGTGGCGATCCCGTGCCTACGGGGACTTCTGGTCGCACATGCTGGTCGCTGAAGGCGCGGTCGACATCTCCGCCGAGACCGACGTCAAGCTCTGGGACCTGGCCGCGCTCCAGGTCATCGTGGAGGAGGCCGGCGGGGTGTTCACCGACCTGACCGGCAAGCCCACCCCGTCGGGCGGCAGTGCCGTCTGCACCAACGGGCTGCTGCACGAGCAGGTGCTCCGGCTGCTCTCGCCGGGCGCCGGCCAGCTCCCGTTCTAAGAACGTCTGAGGTCTTGCCCTGCGGCGGGCAAAGTCGGATGCTGGACAGATCCGTTGTCACAAACGCACAAGCTGTCAGCGACGCCAGCCACGCCACCGCCACGAAAGGAGCGACCCCGCATGAATGTACGGGACGGGATGACCCAGATCGTCCTGACCATCGGCCCGGCGCACACGCTGCGCGAGGCGTCGCGGATGATGTCGGCCCGGCGCGTCGGTGCCGCCCTCGTGACCGATCCGGAATACTCCGGCATCGGGATCCTGACCGAGCGCGACGTGCTGAACGCCGTCGGCGCGGGCCTGGATCCGGATGCCGAACTGGTCGCCGCCCACCGAAGCGACCACCTCGTGCTGGCCGCGCCGGAGTGGACCCTGGAGCAGGCCGCCGCGGCCATGGTGGCCGGGAATTTCCGGCACCTGGTCGTCATCGACGGCGCCGAAGTGGCCGGGCTGCTGTCCATGCGCGACATTGTGCGCTGCTGGTCCGGTGCGGGGGCGGGCGCCGGGGCCTCAGTGCCCGCGCAGGCGCGCACCTGACCCAACTCGCTGCTGGTCAGCGGTCCTTGCGGCGGGGGCGGGCGTGCGCGAGAGTGAAGCCCAATGCGGCTTGCCGGCGCTGTCGCGCTCATCACCGGAGGATCGTCGGGCATTGGCGCGGCAACGGCTCGTGCCCTGGCGGAAGCGGGAGCCTGCCCGCTGGTGGCCGGCCGCAACCTGCCCCGGCTGCGTGACGTGGCCCGCCAGTCCGGCGCCATCCCGCTGTGCGTCGACCTGGCCGCGCCCGACGGGCCCGAGGAACTGGCCGCCGCGGCCAGGGCCGAGGCGGGCCGGGTGGACCTGCTGGTCAGCAGCGCGGGCGTCGGCTGGGCCGGGGAAATCGGGGACCTGACCGCAGCCAAGGCCAGCGAGCTCATCACGGTGAACCTGCTCGCCCCGATTCACCTGGCCCGGCTGCTGGTGCCGGACATGGCCAAGTACGGGACCGGGCACCTGGTCTTCGTGTCGTCCATCGCCGGGGCCACCGGCGGCCGCGACGAGGCCGTCTACGCGGCGGCCAAGGCCGGGCTGGCCTGCTTCGCCGAGAGCCTGTCCTACGAGATGAGCGGGCGGGGCGTCGGGGTCTCGGTGGTGGTGCCGGGCGTGGTCGACACGCCGTTCTTCGACCGGCGCGGCCGGCCCTACGGCCGTAGGACCCCGACCCCGATCCCGGCCGAGCGGGTCGCGCGGGCCATCGTCTCGGCGGCCCAGTACGGCCGGGATGTCGTCTACGTGCCGGGCTGGATGAAGTTCCCGGCCTGGCTGCACGGCGCCGCCCCCCGGATGTTCCGGGCTCTGGCCACTCGTTTCGGCTGACCGCAAACGGGCGCCTGCCATCGGCCTGGCGTTCGCCCTTAGCTGAATCGGCGACCTGCCGTCACTAAAAGTGATCGAAGCGTAACTCATTGAGTCTTGCGCCCGGGTCCGTCGAATTCGCTAATGTGCATTTTCGCGGCCTATCACGCATGCGGCGGCGGTCAGAGCGCCACGCGGGCCAGACACCACCTGTGTGCCCAAAACCGGGCAGACGGTCGGCCGGAACTCCGGGAGCGAGCCGCAGGCGAGCGACCCAGGAAGCAGAGAGGATTCGTCTTGAAGTCAATCGCGACGGCTGGCCGACGCCAGCCCGCCGCCCTCGTGGCCATCGGCACCGCCGGTGCGCTGCTCCTGCTCGGCGCCGGGTCGGCGGTCGCCGCCACGCGCCCCACCACGACGCGCTCGCCCGCCCCCGGCCGGGTGGCCGTGCCGCAGGGCATCGGCGCCGCGGCGCTGCAGCACGCCCAGGTGGTCGGCCAGGCCGCGGCGGCCAAGAAGGAGCAGGTCTCCTTCATCCTCAACGCGCGGAACCTGGGCTCGCTCGAGGCGCAGGTGGCCGGCGGCGGGATCAGCCACTACCTGACCGTGAGCCAGTTCGCGAAGACCTACGGTCAGACCAGCGCCAACATCAACGCGCTGGTGAAGTACCTGAAGAAGAACGGCATCACGTGCCACGTGCTGGCCGATGACCTCGACCTGTCCACCACGGGCACCGTGGCCGACTACAACAAGGCGCTGAGCGTCCACCAGAACGAGTTCAAGCTGGGCGCCGTGCCGGCCAGCCGCGGCCACCTCGGCCGCCCGGCGGCCACGTTCGCCGGGACCGCGCAGCCCACGACGCTGCCGACCGGCCTGGGCAAGTTCGTGCTCTCGGTACTGGGCCTGACCAGCTACCCGGCCGCCATCAGCAACGCCGTGCACACCCCGGCGCTGCCGCACAGCGTGCGCCCCGCCGCTTCGCACCTGGCCGCCACCCAGAAGGGCAACCTGACGCCGGCCGACTTCGCCAGCCGCTACCACCTGACCCCGCTGACTCAGGCGGGTCACCTGGGCCAGGGCCAGACCATCGGCATCGTCACGCTGGCCAGCATGCGGACCTCGGACGCGACGCACTTCTGGTCCACCACGCTCAACATCAAGACCAAGGCGAACCGGATCAAGCTGGACAACGTGGACGGCGGCGCGGGCAAGGTCAGCCTGAACGCGGGCTCGGGCGAGACCACGCTGGATGTCGAGCAGTCCGGCGCCCTGGCCCCGGACGCGGGCATCGACGTCTACCAGGCCCCCAACACCGACGGCGGGTTCATCGACGGGTTCGCCACGGCGGCCAGCCAGGACCAGGCCAGCGCGGTGTCGTCCAGCTGGGGCGACTCGGAGACCTTCATCGACTTCAACGCGGCGGCCCGCAAGGAGTCCGCGACCTACGCCCGGGCGTTCAGCGAGATCTTCCTCGAGCTGGCCGCCCAGGGCCAGAGCTCGTTCATCGCGGCCGGTGACGACGGCGCCTACGACGCCTTCGGCGACCAGGAGTCCACCAACCTGTCGGTGGACGAGCCCGGCACCAGCCCCTACACCACCGACGCGGGCGGGACCACGCTGCCCGGCACCATCCCGGTGGCCGCCGGGATCAGCCCGGTGATCGGCAGCGAGCGGGCCTGGGGCTGGGACTGGCTGTGGCCGTCCTGGAAGAAGCTCGGCGCCGACTCCGAGAAGTCGTTCGTGGAGCAGAACATCGCCGGCGGGGGCGGCGGCTTCAGCACCGTCGAGAGCGCGCCGTTCTACCAGACGCACTGGCTGAACGTGCACAAGTTCAGCGCGGTGAAGTACCTGACCCCGACCGGCTTCGTCAAGAAGGACGGCGTGAGCCTGCCGACGAAGTGGAACTTCACGGCCAAGCCCGCGGTGACCACCGGGACCGGCAAGGGCCGGGCGGTGCCTGACCTGTCGGCCGACGCCGACCCGTACACCGGCTACGAGGAGTACTTCACCGGCTTCCAGGGCAGCCCGCTGGAGATCGGCTGGGGCGGTACGAGCTTCGTGGCGCCGCAGCTGGCCGGGACCACGGCGGTGATCGACTCCGCGGTGGGCCACCGGGTCGGGTTCTGGAACCCGTCGATCTACCGGTTCGCGGCCCAGAGCAGCTCGCCGTTCACCCCGCTGGACCAGACCGGCACGGGCAACGACAACCTGTATTACTCCGGCACCAAGGGCAGCCTGTTCAACGCCAGCACCGGGCTGGGCACGCCCAACTTCGCCAAGCTGGCCGCCGACTTCGGCTGATCTTTGGCTGTTCTTCGGCTGATCCCCGGCTGATGAGGCCGTGCTCGCGGGCTGGCAGGCTCGCGGGCACGGCCTAGCATCGACGGTGTGACCGGGTTGCGGGGCGTGGCAGTACTCGAGCCGGCCGGGCTGCCCGCGCCGGTCGTGGCCTGCCTGCCGCACGGCGGCCGGGACTACCCGGCCGAGCTGGCGGGCACCCTGGCCGTCCGCCCGGATGTGCTGTGGTCGGACTGGCTGACCACCGAGCTGTACGCGTTCCTGCCCGAGCTGGGCGTCACCACGATCACCACCACGTTCAGCCGGTTCGTGGCCGACGTGAACCGCGACCCGGCCACCGGGCACGGCAGCTTCCGGTCCACCGTGGTGGCCGCGCAGATGCCCAGCGGGCGGGCGGTCTACCGGCGCGAGCTGACCCCGGACGAGGTCAGCCACCGGGTCGGCCTGGCCCACGCGCCGTTCCACCAGGCGCTGGACGCCGTCATCGCGCGGCTGCTCGAGCGGTTCCCGCGGGTGCTGCTGCTGGACCTGCACAGCTTCGGCAAGGAGGTGGACGGCGACGTGATCCTGGGCGACCGGCACGGCGTGACCG
Organism: uncultured Actinomycetota bacterium; assembly: GCA_963822485.1. Classification (GTDB taxonomy): domain Bacteria; phylum Actinomycetota; class Actinomycetes; order Streptosporangiales; family Streptosporangiaceae; genus DASUBV01. The sequence continues at coordinate 1,302,693 of CAWGHW010000031.1, read as the reverse complement.
CCCGGCCGGAGGCCATGACGCTGCTGTCCGGGGCGCTGGCCGGCGGCGGGCTGAGCGTGCTGCGCAACACCCGCTATCCCGGCGGCTGGACGGTGCGCCGCTTCGCGGCCGAGCCCCGCGTGGACGCGGTCCAGATCGAGCTGAACCAGCGCTGCTACCTGGACCTGACCCGGCGCCGCTACCCGAATCCGCCCCCGGTGGGGGACTTCGAGGCGACCCAGCGGCGGCTGCGCGGCGTCCTGGCCGACGAGGTCGTCGGGCCGCTGATGGCCCGGTACGCGCCCTCGCCGGCCCGCCCGGGCGCGGCGGCCCGCGCCGGCGCGGTCAGGCGCTGGCGCCGCCCAGCAGGCTGGCCAGCACGGCCGCCTCGCTGTGGTCGATGTCCCTGGTCGCGGTGAGCAGGGTGATGGTCTGCCGGCCGGCCGTCTCGCGCAGCCCGGCCAGCGCCTTGGCCGGCCCGGGCTCGGCCAGTTCCTGCTCGTAGCGCCGCCGGAACTCCTCGAACCGGGCCGGGTCATGCCCGTACCAGCGGCGCAGCTCGGTCGACGGCGCGATGTCCTTGACCCACTCGTCCAGGGCCGCCTTCTCCTTGGTCAGCCCGCGCGGCCACAGCCGGTCCACCAGCACCCGGACACCGTCCTCGGGCGAGGGTTCCTCGTATACGCGCCGCAGGCGCACCATCGTCGTCACCACCCCAGTCGGCTAGTGTCCGACTTATGCCCTCGCCAGCCCGCGCGACGCTGTGGCGTCACCGCGATTTCCTGCTGCTGTGGGGCGGGCAGACGGTCAGCCAGGCGGGCTCGCAGGTCACCATACTGGCGCTGCCGCTGGTCGCCATCGTCCTGCTGCACGCCACCACCCTCCAGGTCGGCCTGCTGTCGGCCACCGCCACGAGCGCCTACCTGCTGGTCTCCCTGCCGGCCGGGGTGGTGGCCGACCGGGTGGCCAAGCGGACGCTGATGCTGGTCTCCGACGCGGCCCAGCTCGTCGTGATCGGGTCGGTGCCGCTGGCCTACGCGGCCGGGGTGCTGTCGCTGGGCCAGCTGTATGTGGTGGCGCTGGCCACGAGCGTCCTCGATGTGTTCTTCCTGGTCGCCTACACCAGTTACCTGCCCGCGCTGCTCGCGCCCGAGCAGCTCATGGACGGGAACGGCAAGCTCGCCGCGACGCAGTCGCTGGCCCAGGTCGCCGGGCCGGGCCTGGGCGCGCTGCTGGTCGGGCTCGCGGGCGCGGCGCTGGCCATGGGCAGCGACGCGCTGTCGTTCGCGGTCTCGGCCGCCTGCCTGCTGGCCATCGGGATCCGGGAGCCCAGGACGCGCCGGGCCGGGGACACCGGCCGCGAGCCGGGCCGGGCGGGATTCGGGGCCGGATTCCGGGCCGAGGTCGGCGCCGGGCTGCGCTACGTGCTGCGTGACCCGATCCTGCGCCACGCCGCGGCCTGGAACGGCACGGCCAACTTCTTCGTGATCATGGTGGAGACGCTGGGCCCGCTGTTCCTGATCCGGACCCTGCACCTGCGGCCGGCCTACGTCGGCGTGCTGCTGGCCCTGGGCGCGGTGGGCGGCGTGGCCGCCGGGGTAGCGGCCCGGCCGCTCATCCGGCGGATCGGCTCGGCCCGTATCGCCTGGGTGTCGATGACGGTGTTCGCGCTGCCGGGGGTGCTGATCCCGCTGGCCGGGCCGGGCTGGTGGGTGCTGCTGTTCGCGGCCGGCTGGATCTCCTGGACGTTCAGCGCCACGCTGTGCAGCATCGCGCTGGTCAGCTACCAGCAGGCGACCTGCCCGCCGGAGCTGCGCGGCCGGGTCAGCGCGGCCCAGCGCTGGATCAACTGGGGCACGCTGCCGCTGGGCGGCCTCGTCGGCGGGGCGCTGGGCACGGCGATCGGCGTGCACGCCACCTTGTGGCTGGCGGTGATCGGCGGCTGCTCATCGGGACTGTGGCTGTACCTGTCCCCGCTGCGCGGCCAGCGCGACCTGGCCACGGGCCTGCGGCCCGCGCCGATGGCCCGTTAGGGAGCCGATGGCCCGTTAGGGATCCGTGTGCGTCCTTTCGCCCCTGGTCAGGCGCGGCCTAGGCTCCTGAGCAGGGCACGCCGGGGCCACGGGCGACGGGAGGTGACCGATGACCCGCTACCTGACCAGGAACCGGCTCGCCATCGTGGCCGGCCTGCTGCTGCCGCTGGCCGCCGCGGCCATCCTGGTGCCGTTCCGCTCGAGCTGGTCGAACACCAACGTGGCCCTGCTGCTGGTCGTGGTGGTCGTCGGCGTCTCGGCCATCGGCAGCCGGGTGGCCGGGATCGTGGCCGCGCTGTCGGCCGTGGCGTGGTTCGACTTCTTCTTCACCGTGCCCTACTACCGATTCACCATCCGCGGCTCGGCTGATCTCACCACCGCGATCCTGCTGCTGCTCACCGGCCTGGCCGTGGCCCAGCTCGCGGCCAGGGCCCGGCACCTCAAGGTGGTCACGATCACCGACGCGAGCTACCTGACGCTGATCCACGAGGCGGCGGCGATGAGCGCGGCGGCGCGGTCTCCGGCGGCGATCGTCGACTACATCAACGATCAGCTAGTCGGATTGCTGGGGCTGGAGTCGGCCCGCTTCGAGTACGGGGCGCTGCTCGGTCATCCGCCGCGCCTGGAGCCGGACGGCAGCATCACCGCGGGCCGGATCCCGTGGGACGTGGACGCTGCTGGCCTGCCGCTGGAGGAGATCGAGCTGCGGACGTTCGGCAACGGGCGCTACTACGGCCGGTTCATGCTCAAGGCCCGGCCGGACACCCGGCCGTCGCTCCAGGCCCGCCTGGTCGCCGTCACGCTGGCCGACCAGGCCGGCCGCGCCCTCGGCGCCAGCCCCGCCGCCGCCCGCTAACCGCCGCCCGCTGACCGCCGCGCGCTGACCGCCGCGCTGACCGCCGCGCGCTGACCGCCGCATGCTGACCGCTGACCGCCGCATGCTGACCGCCGCATGCTGACCGCCGCGCGTTAAGCGCCGGGTCGCCGTCGACACATCAGCCTCATTAATCCCATTAGCCCCACCAGCCTCATTGGCCACAACTGCTCAGCACCCAGCCGGGCCACCGCCCTGCCGCCCTCCGGCGTGTCCAGCCATATGCCACATTCCGGCACCGCCGAAATGCCGCCCACCATGATCGTGGCCGATTTGCCGCAGATTGTTGCGGCATGTCGGTCGTGATCACCGTCTGCACCATCGGGCCACCCGGATCTGGGATTCCGGCCCGCCGCAACTCCGACGAGGCCGGGCGCGGCCAGCCGACGCACGACAGGCCGGCGCGACACGGCGGCGCGTGACAGGGCGGGGCTCGACCGCGTCAGGCCAGGCACAGACCAGGCCGGGCGCCGGTCAGCCAGCCACCACCCGCCGCTGCGCCTCGTACTCTTCCCGCAGCCAGTCCTGGTTACAGCGCGGATCCTCGAACGGCTCGCCCCCCGCCAGCTGCTCCAGATACCGGAGGTCGGCCTCCACCCGGCGCCGGAACTCCCCCGCGTCGCCCACCGAGCCGTGCCCCGGCACCAGCCAGCGCACCCCGTGCATCCCCTCCAGCGCCGCCAGCCGCTCCAGCCCCGCCCGGTAGTCGCCCAGCGGGTCGGCCCCGGTCACGTCCAGCAGCGGGATCTCGATGTCGGAGAGCATGTCGCCCGCCACCAGCACCCCGGTGTCGGGCAGGAACACCGCCCCGTGCCCGGGCGCGTGGCCGTCGTGCGCGATCACCTGGGCGGCCGGGCCGTCCCACGGGATGCGGTCCTCGGGCAGCGGCACCAGGCGGCCGAGCAGTCGCGGGTCGTGGCCCGGCGCCTCGGCGTCGGTGTCGCTGATCAGCTCCCCGCGCCGCCGCTGCGCCGTGGCCACCGCGGTCGGCGTGGCGTAACGGGGCACCTCGCCCAGGTCGCCGTGCCACAGCACGTGATCCCAGTGCGGATGGGTGGCAAAGCCCGCCCGCGGCCGCAGCCCGGTCCCGGCCAGCCGGGCGGCCAGCCCGGCCACGTCGCTGACCGAGACCGCCGGGTCGATGACCAGGCAGCCGCCGTCGGCGCCGGTCACCACCGTGCTGGTCGTGGTGTACAGCCCGGCCGTGGCCACCAGCACGCCGGGGGCGATCTCGTGAAAGCGCCGCATCAGGCCTTTCTACCTCAGCTCTACCTCAGCTCAGCCGACGGGATGGACCTGGACCGGGACCGGGACCGGGCCGCCGACGAACCGGCCCGGGCGGCCGGGCAGGTTCAGGGTCGGCAGCGAAGGCAGGCTCAGCAGCGCCTCGGCCTGGTTCAGCATCTTGGCGAAGCTGCCCTGGAGGTTGGCCAGCGTGGTCAGGTCCTGGCCGATCAGCGCCGCCTGGTAGGCCGCTTCCACGGCCAGCCAGGTGTTGTCCAGGTTGACCGCCTGCTTGCAGGCCACGTCGGCCTCCGCCGTGGCCGTCTCTTTCGGCGTGGGCTTGGACGGCCAGTGCGCGCCGGCCGCCTGCTGCGGGCTGTTGTACGTGTAGCCGCGCACCGCCATGCACCGGGACCACAGCGCGTCCACCGCCTCGACCCGCGGGTCGCTCTGGGTCCAGGTGGCGGACTGGAGGGCGATCTCCGGGACCGGGTCGGACAGCTGCCCGCTGCTGCCGTAGAGCTCGTTGCTGGCCTCGGCCAGGCACCCCTCGGGCTGATGGGAGCCGATCCGCTCGCCCGGCGCGGAGCCGAGCAGCGCGGCGACCCAGGCGCGGGGCTGCTTGAGCAGGTCACCGAAGGCGAAGCCGCCCAGGAACGCCGGACCGCCCTGCGGGCTCGAGGATTTGGGCTGCCCGTAGCCGTAGGTGGCGGCGTCGGTCGCGCTGTTCACCCCGAACTGGTACTCCGCCTGCTGCACCAGCGTCTGGACCTGGGCCGGCGTGGCCTGGGCGGTGTACACGAAGCCGCGGCTGGCCATGCACTTCTGGGTCAGCAGCGTGGCCGCCTCGGACAGCACCGTCTGCTGGGAGAACGCCACGTCCGCGTAGGTGCCCAGCGGCAGGTTGATGACCCGGTTGGAGTCGGCCGCCGGGATCGGCCCCACGGTGATCTTGGGACGGCCGCCCGAGCCGGCGGACCCGGGCAGGGCCACGAAGCCGCCGCCGGGGCCGCCGACCGAGAACACCACCCCGCCGCCGCCCGGCCCGGCCACGCTCACCTCGCCCCGGGCCGCCCGGAGAGCCCTCGACGGTCCCGACAGGCCCGGCGGGCCCGACGAGCTGCTCGCGCCCGGCTTGGCCGGCGAGGAGCACGCCGCCAGCAGGCAGCCCGCCGCCGCCGCGCACGCCCCGGCCCGGACCGCCCAGCCCGGCCAGCCCAGCCGCCGCGGCCGGGCCTGCCGCCCCGGCCGCGGCCCGGTCAGCGCCGGAGCGCATCGGCCGGCTCGATACTGCTCGCGCGCAAGGCCGGGTACAGGCCGGCCAGCAGCCCGATGACCGCCCCGACGAGCGGGGCGGCGATGACGATGCGCGGGTCGAGCACCGCCGTCCAGTGCTGGTAGACCGTGACCACGATGGTGGCGATCAGGCCCGCGCAGGCGCCGACCAGGCCGCCGAACAGCCCCAGCGCCGTCGACTCGGCCAGGAACTGGATGGCGATGTGCCGCGGCCGGGCCCCCAGCGCCCGGCGCAGCCCGATCTCGCCCGACCGCTCCAGCACCGCCACCAGCGTGGTGTTCGCGATGCCCACCGCGCCGATGAACAGCGCGATCCCGGCCAGGGCCAGGAACACGCTGTTCAGGCTGGCCGTCACCGAGTGCCGCAGCCCGGTCGGGTTGGCCGGGGCCGACGCCGACAGCAGCTTGGGGTTGCCCGGCTGGAGCGCGATCGGCACCTGAGCCGCCACCACCTGGGCCGCGCCCAGCCGGGTGTGGATCAGCATCTGGGCCACGCCGGAGGACTTCGGCTTGCCCCACAGGCTCAGCGCCGTGCTTTCCGGCACCGTCACGCCCAGGTTGAGCTGGGGCAGCCGCGCGTCGCTGGCCAGGATGCCGACCACTGTGAACGGCTGCCCGTCGATGAAGATGGCCGGCTCGCTGGCCAGGTTCGAGATGCCCAGCTGGGACGCCGCCGTGGCCCCCAGCACCGCCACGTTCTGCGCCCTGGCCTCGTGGAACTGGTTGAACAGCACGCCCGCGTTCACCTTGGCCCCGCTGGCCGTCAGCGCCCCCGGGCTGGCCGCCGTGACCGGCAGGCCCAGCTTGGTCCCGTCCGGCAGCGCGCTCACCGCCGCCTTGCTGAAGCTGACCGGCCACGACACCCCGGCCGCGATCACCCCGTGGATCCGGTCCACCCTGGCGTCGGCGTCCTTCGGGAAGTCCAGCGTGGGCACCGTCGCCTTGGTCGCGCCGCTGTCGTTGATCGTCACCTGGGTCGCGTCCTGGACGTTGAAGTCCTTGCCGATCTGCCCGGCCGCGGTCTGCGCCAGCCCCACGATGGCCACGAACCCGCCGATGCCCAGGATGGTGCCGACCACCGTCAGCGCCGCGCGCGCTGGCCGCTGGAGCAGGCCCGCTAGCGCCTCGCTGCCCAGGTCCCGCAGGCGCAGCCGGGACGGGGCCGAGACCGGTCGCCTGCGGCTACCCGGGTGAGTCAGCACGTGAACCCCTGTTATCGCTGGTGTTTTCCGGCTCCCTAACAAGCTGCGCCGCACCGCTCCGCTCCGACAGCCAGCCGTCGCGGATGCTGATCTGCCGCTGCGCGAGGGCGGCCACGGCCGGGTTGTGCGTGATCACCACCAGGGTGGCGCCCTGGGCGTGCAGCGAGCCCAGCAGGTCGGTCAGCTCCGTGGTGGCCGCGGTGTCCAGGTTGCCCGTCGGCTCGTCGCACAGCAGCAGCGACGGCCGGTTGACCAGCGCCCTGGCGATGGCCACCCGCTGCCGCTCGCCGCCCGACAGCGCCGTCGGCAGCGCCTGGGCCCGGCTGTCCAGGCCCACCTCGGCCAGCGCCGTCATGGCCGCGCGGTAGCGACGGCGCCGGGGCATGTCCGCGTAGACCTGGGCCAGCATCACGTTCTCCACCGCCGACCGGTGCGGGAGCAGGTGGAAGGACTGGAACACGAACCCGATCCGCCGCGCCCGCACCGCCGCCCGGTCCCGCTCCGGGGCCCGGCCCAGGTCGATGCCGTCGATCCGCAGGCGGCCCTCCGTGGGCCGGTCGAGCAGGCCGAGCAGGTTCAGCAGCGTCGACTTGCCCGACCCCGACGGGCCCATGATGGCCACGTGCTCGCCGCGCTCGATGACCAGGTCGGCCGGCTTGAGCGCGCGGACCGGCGGCGGGCCGGGGTAGGTGTAGCCGGCCGCGGCCAGCTCGATGACCGGCGCGTCGGCCTCGGCCACGGCCGTCATCTCCGCGGTCGTCATCCGCCGCCCCCGACCGGCCCGATGACCTTGAAGCTCCGGCCGCCGGGGCCGGACCGGCCGACCACGGGACGGCCGACCGGCGCGCTGCCCGCGTAGTTCTGGCCCGTGACCACCTGCTCGCCGGGGGTCAGCGCGCCCGGCTTCGCCAGGCGTGACCTGGACCAGCCCGGTGCCCGACATCCCGACCCGCACCGCGACCCGGACCAGGTGGCCGCCGGCCAGCTTGGAGACATAAGTCTGGCCGTCGGCGCCCGCGAAGATCGCCGCCTCCGGCACCGCCAGCACCGGGCCGGGGGTGCGTGCCGCGGCGATCGTCATCGAGACGTCCTGGCCGACCAGGGACAGCGGCAGCGGCCGGCGCGTCCGGACCCTCATGGCCACGTACAGGCCGCCGGAGATGGAGGCCTTGCTGGCGGTCTCGCGGGACACCGAGACGACCCGGCCGGGCACGGTGGCCCCGGTGCCCGGCTCGGTGATGAGCACCCGCATGCCCGGCCGGACCTCCCTGGCGTTGCTCGGGCTGAGCTGGCCCGCGAGCACCGGGCTGCCCTCGGCCAGGGTCAGGGCGCCGCCCTTGACCGCCTGGCCCACCGTCGCGCTGAGGCTGACGATCCGGGCCGGCATCCGGGGCACGAACGTGTACTCGCCCAGCGGGACCATCGCCCCCCGGTCGGCCTTCGGGCCGGTGCTGATCTTCGGCACCGAGTAGCCGATGGCGTCGTAGAACGCGGTGACCGCGGCCGAGGTGCCCGCGCCGTACACCCCGAGGGTGTCGCCGCCGACCCCGTAGCCCAGCGTCTCCAGGTCCTCCTGGAGCTGGATCACGTCCTGGCCGGTCTCGCCGGGGACCAGGTTCCGGTAGGCGGGCACCGTCCCGGCGAGTGCGAAGAACGGCCGCTCGGCCACCTCCAGGATGACCTGGCCCTCGCCGACGTAGCTGCCGGTGCCGTGGAAGATCTTGGTCACGATCTGCTGGACGTTCTCGCCCGGCGAGCCGCCCGCGCTGGTGCCGATGTCCGACGGGCTGACCTCGCGGGGCGGGTCCACGACCGCCTGGCCCAGCACCGCGGTGCTCAGCACCGTCCGTACCACGGGCGTGGTGAGCTGGGTCGCAGTCGGCGCCTTAGTCTCCGCCGCCTGCTGGGCCGGCGACTTGATGGTCAAGGTCAGCAGCACGGCACCGACCACGGCGATCACCACGAACACCACGATGGCCAGCGCGATGATCCGCCGGCGGCGCATCCGGTTATAGGGCCGCCGCCCGCTTTCCAACGCCGGGTCCACCGCTGTCACGCTCAGCCTCCGATGTCAGCCAGCGCCGGGCATTGCGCCGCGAGATGGTAAGGGTCGCGCGGCGGTCCCCCTGGATGCCCCGCCCGCCGCGCGACCATTGCCCGAGGTGGCCGGGCCGCGTACCAGCATGAATGCCCGCCCTCCAGGCACTGCGCGGATTGCGTGTCAGTTGTGCGTGAATATACGGCGTCGGGTTGTCCGCGGACGAGGTTCACACGAAACTCGCATGCAAGCCACACCGGGAATTCCGGCTAGCGTGGTCGGATGACCTGCGAGGTCACCAGAAGGCGGCGCGGGGCGGCAAGCGGAAAGGGCGGCTATGAGCGAGCTGGGGGTGCCCGGGCTGCCCGACCACGGGGAACTCCTGGTGGTCGACGACGAGCCATTCCTGCGCGACGCCGTGGCCGCGTCGCTGCGGTTCCTGGGCTTCGCCGTGACCACCGCGCAGACCGGCACCGACGCGCTGCGGCTGGCCAGGGACCGCCCGTTCGACCTGCTCGTCCTAGACGTGATGCTGCCCGGCACGGACGGCTTCGACGTCGTGCGGCGGCTGCGCCGGGACGGCAGCCGGGTGCCGGTGATCTTCCTCACCGCCCGTGACACCCAGGCCGACAAGGTCACCGGGCTCACCCTGGGCGGCGACGACTACCTGACCAAGCCCTTCGGCCTGGAGGAACTGGCCGCCCGGATCCGCACCGTGCTGCGCCGTACCCGCGCCAGCGACCCGGCCGGCCCGGTGCTCACCTTCGCCGACATCGAGCTGGACCAGGACAGCTACGAGGTCCGCCGGGACGGAAACCTGGTCGACCTCTCCCCGACCGAGTTCCGCCTGCTGCGCTACCTGATGCTCAACCCGGGCCGGGTGCTCACCAGGCCGCAGATACTGGATCACGTGTGGGATTACGACTTTGGCGGCTCCAGCACCGTCGTCTCGACTTACGTGGCCTACGTGCGGCGCAAGCTGGCCAGGTACGGGCCGGACGTGATCCATACCCAGCGGGCGGTGGGCTACAGCCTGCGCCTGCCTGATCTGGAAGGGCAGGCGGGCAGCGATGACTCTTAGCCTCAGCCGGGTGCTGCCGACCCCGGCGCGACTGCGGCGGACGCAGCTGCGGACCAGGGTCCTGGCCGGCGTGCTGGCCGTCGTGATCCTCGCGCTGGCCATCTTCGACGTCGCCGCGGTGACCGCCCTGCGCCGGTACCTGCTCAGCCAGACCGACACGCAGCTCGAGAACGTGCTCAAGCAGTACCGGCCGTTCACCGTGAACGCGACCGTGGGCATCACTCAGTGGGTGCGCGGGGGCCCGCTCCCCACGGCGACGCCCAGCCAGGTGCGGCTGGCGAAGGCGCGGCGGAAGGCGGTCAGCCAGGCAGTGGCCAGGGCCAGGAAGGTGCACGGCGCCGCGGCAGTGCGGGTCGGGCCGAGCATCACGCTGGTCGGGCCGCGCTTCGTCGTGGTGCCGGTCCTGGATCAGTTCTATACCGAGTACATCACTCCCGGCGGGCAGGCCAGAGCTCAGCTGCTGCGCGGCAACCCCGACCTCCAGCCGCGCGTGCCCGGCGACCTGCGCAGCCTGACCTATACCCAGAGCGCGCAGACGGTGGCCAGCGACAACGGCCAGGCTCAGCTCCGGATACGCACCATGAAGGTGGCTGACGGCACCCTGGTCGCCACCACCAGCCTGGCCAACGTCAACCAGACCGTCGATCAGCTTCAGCTCATCGTGGCCATCGGCTCGGCCGCCGCCGCCCTGGTGGCCGCGCTGGGCGTGGCCTGGCTCGTGCGCCGCGGCGTGCGCCCCATCGAGACCATGGCGACCCAGGCCGACCGGATCAGCGCCGGCGACCTCACCGGCCGGGTCAGCCCGCAGGACCCGCAGACCGAGGTCGGCCGGCTCGGCGCGGCCCTGAACGGGATGCTGGCCCGTATCGAGGCCTCGGTCCAGGAGCGCGAGGCCAGCCAGGAGCTGACCCGCCAGTTCTTCGCCGACGCCAGCCACGAGCTGCGCAACCCGCTGGCCTCGCTGCGCGCCAACGCCGAGCTCTACCAGCAGGGCGCCCTGCCCAGCCGGCCCCAGGTGGACGAGGCCATGCGCCGGATCACGCTGGAGGCCCAGCGGATGGGCGCGCTGGTCGACGACATGCTCCGGCTGGCCCGCCTGGACCAGCCGCCCGGCCAGCAGCAGGATCCGGTCGACCTCAGCGCCCTGGTCACCCGCTGCGCCGACCGGGCCCAGGCGGCCAGCCCGCGCCACCACTGGCGGGCCGACATCGCCGACGGCCTCGAGGTGACCGGCGATGAGGAGCTGCTGCGCCGGGCCGTGGACAACCTGCTGGCCAACGTGCACGCCCACACCCCGGCCGGCACCTCGGCCACGGTCACCGCGGGGCTGCGCGGCGACACCATCACCGTCCACGTCGGCGACAACGGCCCCGGCGTTCCGGCCGGCGAACTGCCCCGGATCTTCGACCGGTTCTACCGCGGGGAGGCCCGCACCGACCCCGGAACCGGGCTCGGCCTGGCCATCGTGGCCGCGACCGCCGCCGCGCACCACGGCGGCGTCGAGGCCGCGCTCAACTCGCCCCAGGGGCTGTGCATCACGCTGAGCCTGCCCGCCTGCGAGGACGTCCGCCCGGCGGACGCCCGCCCGGCGGGCGCCGCCTCGGTCCGCCCCGAGCCGGATCAGGCTGTTCCAGCAGGCAGTGGCGCCAGGCGCTAATCCAGGGGCGGAGCTGGCTGACCGCCGGCCAGCTCGCTCTCCAGCCAGGTCGGGCCGCGGGTCCTGACGGCCAGCCGGGTGCCCCCGAGCAGGCCCGCCAGCCGCCGCGCCGCCGCGTCCGCGGCGGCCACCGCGTCGGCGCCCGCGTCCTCCAGGAACCGGCAGACGATCTCGCCGTCCCGGTCCTGGGCCCAGCCGCCCACGATCCGGCCGTCCCACCACAGCGTCGGGCCCACGTTGCCGTTCCCGTCGAACAGCCGGGGCCCGTGCTGGCCCAGGAACCACTCCCGCTGCTGCCAGCCCATCGGCGTCGAGTCCAGGCCCGGCAGCAGCGCGGCCCACGGCTCCGGCGGCGCCGGGGGCGGCTCCAGGTCGTCGGCCAGCACCAGGCCCGCAGCGCCGTCCAGGTCCACCTCGACCAGCTCCAGCCCGGCCAGCGCCCGCCGGACCTGCGTCTTGGTCCAGCCCGCCCACCAGCGCAGGTCCTCCGCCATGGCCGGGCCGTAGGCCCGCAGCCAGCGGCTCGCCAGCTCCACCTCCGCCGCCTCCACGGCCCACTCGGGCAGGCCCTGCGGGCACCAGCGGGTCAGCGGCGACCAGCGGTACTGGTGCGAGGTCCAGGAGCCGAGCGGCCGGCCCCGCACCACCTGGCCCTGGGCCGCGAGCACCAGCAGCACCCGGCTGGACACGTTGACCCGGCCCTCGTAGCTCTTGCCGCGCGACAGCACGATCTGGGTCCGCAGCCGCTCGTCGTCCTCGGCCAGCTCGCTCGCCGTCGCCTCACCGCGCTTGGTCAGGGCGGTCAGCGCCGCCTGTTCCACCTCCGCCAGCCAGCCGTCCGCGTCCTGCGCCACCTCGGCCTCGGCCAGCCAGCTCACGAGCTTGCGCCGCTCGCGTGCCGCGACCGCCGTGGAGCACGCGGCCTGGATCACCGGGGCGATGTCCAGCGCGGTGACGAAGACCGTGCGGCGCATGCCCAGCAGCCGGATCAGGCTCCGGTCCTCGTAGAGCGCCCGCCCGACCGCCGGGATGTCGCCGCCGTCCATCCGGGTCAGCAGGCCGAGGTAGGCCGAGGACGGGTCCGTGCTGTGCACTGCCACCAGCGAGCGGGCCACCTCGGCCGGGCCGTCGGCGCTGCTCCCGCCGGCCCGGGCGCCGGCCGCCAGCCGGTGCCGCAGGCCCAGCCGGGCCCGCCGTTCCGCCACCCCGATCCGCCGCATCGCCTCTCCTCGCGACCACCCGGCCGCCCTAGTCCGCCTGATCCTGGAAGCCGTTGTCGTGCAGGATCTGGTCGACGCGGGCGCGGTGGGCCTGCTCCCAGGCGTCGATCGACTCATCGGCCTCCCTGGCCTGCCTGGCCTGGGCGTCGCGCAGCACCTGCTCCTGGCGGCCGGCCGGGGTGACCACGATGCCCTCTTCGTCGGCCACCACCATGTCGCCGCCGCTGACGCTGACGCCGCCGCACCACACCTGGCCGTTGAGCGGCTGGACCTGCGCCTTGGCCCCGGGGAAGGGGATGACGCCGCGGGCGAAGACCGGGAAGCCGAGCTCACGCACCTCGCCCAGGTCCCTGATCACCCCGTCGATCACGAACGCCGCGATCCCCCGGCGCTGGGCGACGGCGCAGACGTTGCCCCCGGCCACGGCGTAATCCACGTCACCCGACTCGACGACGATGACCGAGCCCGGCTCGGCGCGGTAGATGGCCGCGTGCAGCATGAGGTTGTCGCCCGGCGGGCAGCGCACCGTGAACGCCGGCCCGGCGACGCGCGGCATCGACGACCACAGCGGCCGGATGCCGATGTTCATGACCTGCTCGCGGCTCAGCACGTCGGCCAGGATGGTCGGCGAGATGGTCCTGAACGCGGCGACGTCGCTCATGGTCCTCCTTCGTAGTTACCCCGGCGTCCATAGTTACCCCGGCGTCCGGTCGAGGTGGAAGATCAGCTCCTGGCCCCGGCTCTCGTGGAACTGGTGGCCGGCCTCTCCGAATCCCACTTTGCGGATCAGGTTCAGCGACGGGATGTTGTCCGGGCTGATGCAGGCCTGGAACCGCGTGACGCCCTGCTCGGCCACGGCCCAGGCCAGCAGCGCGCCGACCGCCTCCTCGGCCAGTCCCTGCCGGCGATACGGGCTGAGCACCATGTAGCCGACCTCGACCCGGCCATTCTCGTCGGGCTGTCCGTGAAAACCCGCGTCGCCGACCACGACACGCCCTCGGCCGGGCTCCGGGGCCTGTCGCAGCAGCAGTGCGTGCGGCGCCCACGGCATTTCGGCCAGGTCGGCCTCGGCCCTGGCCACTCGGTGGTCGAGCCATTGCCAGTCAGCCTCACGCCACTCGGGAGGGATGTCGGTACCCAGCAGGCGTCCCACTCCGGGCCAGTTACCGCCCCGGATCGCCCGCATCATGACCAGCGACATGGGGCAAAGGTCAAGACGCTCGGCATGAATCACGGTATGCACCTGGAAGAGGTTACTGACTCCCGGCGGTCGGCACCGCGTGTCCCGGTGCGGCCGGGCCCCGCGCCAGGCGGCACAGTAGGCCCATGGACGATCGAGGACTGGACGACGACGGGACGATCGCCCGCGAGGGCGCCCTGGACCGGGTGCCCGCCGCGTTCGCCCCCGTCGTCGAGGCTGTCCGCGCGCGGATCACCCAGACGTTCGGCACCCGGCTGCACAGCGCCTACCTGTACGGCAGCATCCCGCGTGGCACGGCCCGGGCCGGCCGTTCGGACCTCGACCTGGTGCTCGCCCTGCATGACGAGCCCGCCGAGCGCCGACCGCACCGAGGCCAAGGCCGTCGAGGCCGCGCTCGACGGCTCGTTCCCGCAGGTCAACGGCGTCGGCATCCTGCTGTTCAGCGTGCGGACGCTGCTCAGCGACCTAGAGCGCTTCGACCTCGGCTTCTTCGTCGCGTGCCTGTGCACCCCGCTGCTCGGCCCCGACCTGGCCCGGCAGCTGCCCCGCTACCGCCCCACCGAGCTGCTCGCCCGCGAGACCAACGGCGACCTCGGCCTGGTCCTGCCAGACTGGCGGGCCAAGTTCGCCGAAGCCGTGACCGACGCCGACCGCCAGGCGCTCAGCCGGGTCATCGCCCGCCGGCTCGTCCGCACCGGATTCACCCTGGTCATGCCCCGCTGGGGCGGCTGGACCAGTGACCTCAGCCAGGCCGCCGACTTGTTCGCCCGCTACTACCCCGAACGCGCCGGGCAGATGCGCGCCGCCGCCACCGCCGGCCGCGTCCCCTCGCCCGACCCGGCCGTCCTCCGCATGCTCATCGACGACCTGGGCCCCTGGCTCGCGGCGGAGTACACCGACGTCCACGGCGAGAAGGCACCTCGTCCCGGACCACCAGCCTGATGCGCGTTCCCGGCCCGGCTGGCGCTCAGCTCAGCCCCGGCGGTACCGGGTCGCCCGGCAGCTCCATCGCTCCGGCGCCGCCTGACGGGCGCGGCCGGCGCGGCTCGCGCACCCCGGCCGGGTCTCCGGGGTCCGGCCCCCCGTGCCGCCGGGACCGCAGCCAGGCGCTGGCCGACCAGCGGTAGCTGAAGGCCAGTTCCGCCGCGATCGCCGCGGTCAGACCGGGCGCGATGCCGACCCAGCCCAGGACCAGCCCGCCCGCCGCCGCGAGCGCCGCCCACAGCACCAGGCGCACGCGCCACGCCAGCCGGGCGTCCCGCGCAGGAACAGGGACACCCAGCCGCCCAGCCGCCGCCCTGCCCGGCAGCGCGATCGCCCACCGGAACTGCCGCCCGTACCGGACACGCCAGACGCGCGCCGACAGCGCATAACGCCTCCGGCGCCACCGCAAAGCTCGGACTGACGCTTCCATCACTACCTATGGTGCATCCGAGACCGTCCACGTGAGCCTCTAAGGATGGGCCGAAAGACCGTTTAGGCCCTCCCAAATGGACCTGAGGCGGCTGGGCCGGACAGCGTCTGATCGTGGGCCGCGAGCGCGGTGTCCCAGCCTCCGTCGAGGAATCGCACGGCCTCGCCGACCAGATCAGCGTTCGGGTCGAGCGCGAGCGCCTCGTCTAGCTGCTGGCGCCCGGACAGCAGCAGCGCGTGCCTGGCCATAGCCACCAGCGCCAGCACGGTGGCCCGGTCGTCGGGGTCGAGGTCGGCCGCCAGGGCGTCGGCGCACAGCCGCTGGACCTCCTGCGGCCGCCGCTGCCGCAGCCGCGCGAGTGCAAGCGCGCTCTGCATCCCGTGCCGGGGCGTGCGCTTGTCCGGATGCTCCTGGTCGAGATGGTCGATCACCCATTCGAGGCGGCCGGCGGCCAGGTCGACCGCTTCGGCGGGCGGGTCGCCAGATCGCAGAACCTTCCACGACAAGACGTGGACGAGGTGCGTCACGTCAGGCTCGGGCCGGTCAGGGGGCGCCCAGGGCTTCGTGAACACGCGCAGCAATTCGCTGGGTTTGCGGCCCAGCTCACGCAGGCAGTCCTCGGCCTCGGGCACGTCCAGCCGGAACCCGTCGATCAGGATCCCGGGGGCGTCCGGCCGTTCCCACCAGCACGGGTCGGCCAGCAGCTTGCGCACTTGCGCCGCCGCCCGCAGTTCCGCCGGGATCCGCGAGAGCTTGTACCCGTCGGTCGAACCGCCGATGGCGGTATGGGCGGGCGCGAGATCCTGCACCGCCGTTGCCAGCACGCAGAGGGCGAGGTAGGAGGCCTCCCAGTGGGGCAGGGGAAGCAATAGGCAGCAGGGCGCGACGAGGATGTCGGCGACCGGGCCGGTTGCCACGACCACCGCCCGGCGCGCTACGGAGGCCCGGTGGCTGGCGTAGGTAACTGACCCGCCCAGCCCCAGGCCGATAGAGATCTGGACCGCGCCCAGGCTGAAGGTCACGCGCGCGAGCCTGCCGCCCAGCTCAATGCGGTCCACGCGCTGGCCGATCAGCCGGACGGCAAGGGCATGACCAAGCTCATGCACGACCATTCCCGTGATAAAAGCGGCCAGCAGCAGCGCCGCGAACGCGACCACGGTGGCAATGGCCAGGTGGGGCGGGATACGCAAACCGAGCAGCGACCGGCCGCCGTAGAGCACCGCCAGGAAAGCCAGGAATGGCAAGGCTGGATCTAGTATGGCCAGCATTCGCCGCATATCAAGAGCATGACAGAGCAGCTCATTCGCCGTCCATGCTCGGCCGAGGCGTCCCTGCGCCGCTGGCCGAACACGGGAGGTAGCGTTTCGAGATGTGGACGACTTCATCCTCCTGGCGGGCTCCGCCAGCCGGCGGCTCGGGCTGGCCATAGCCGACTACCTCGACTGCCCGCTGGGAGCAAGCGAGACGCTGCGCTTCTCCGAGGGCAACCTGTTCGTGCGGGTACTCGAGAACGTGCGAGGCCGCGACGTCTTCCTCGTCCAGGGCACGGCGTTCCCTGCCAACGACAACTTCATGGAGCTGCTGTTCTGGATCGACGCGCTCAAGCGCGCCAGCGCCCAGTCGGTCACCGCCGTCATCCCCTACTTCAGCTACGCCAAAGGGGACAAGAAGGACGAGCCGAGAGTATCGATCCGGGCTCGTGTCTGCGCCGACGCCATCGAGGCCGCTGGCGTCGACCGAGTGGTCACGCTCGATCTTCACGCACCTCAGGTTCAGGGCTTCTTCAAGGTGCCGGTCGATGATCTCTATGCCATGCCGGTGCTCTGCGATGCCGTCGAGGCGAAGGCTCTCGGCAACCTCGTGGTCGTCGCACCCGACGCGGGGTTCGTCAAGAAAGCCCGCCAGTGGTCCCGCCGGCTCCGCGCGCCGCTGGCCATCGCCGACAAGCAGCGGACAGATCACTCGGAGTCCGCCGAGGTAGTCGAACTGATCGGCTCTGTCGAGGGCCGCACGGCACTGATTGTTGACGATTTCACTATCTCGGCTGGCACGCTCGCCGATACTGCCCGCGTCCTGGTCGAGCGTGGTGCGACCTCGGTCCACGCCGCGGTGACCCATGGCCTGCTGGCCGGACCAGCCATCCAGCGACTGGATGACAGCCCCATCGAGATGCTGTTCATGACCGACAGCGTCGAGACGCAGCCCGTCAAGCTGCCCTCGAAGATCGAGATGGTTTCCGTGGCCGGGCTGTTCGGTGAGGCGATCCACAGAATCGCGCGCCGCGAGAGTATTTCGGTCCTTTTCAGCTGAACGGGCCCCGCCACCGGTTTGCCGAGCCTGCTGTGCTTGCCGAGCCTGCTGTGCTTGCCGGGCCTGCTGTGCCGATCAATTGCTGCTGGCGGCGGTGACGCTGAGGGTTGCGGCCAGCATGCGGACGAAGCGCGGGATGGCGTCGGGTTCTCCCGCGCTGCGGGTCGGATTCAGCTCGCCGATCGACAGCACCCGCAGCCGTGGATCGCCCGCTGCCGGTAGCAGCGCCTGGGCCAGCTGGTCCAGCGTGGGGCCGCTGTTACGCCCGTCGGTGCTCTCGGCAAGTGGCGCATCGGTGAAGTCGAGGACATCGACATCGATGTGCACGGCGAGCGGCCCGGAAGGCAGAACGCCGAGCGCTGCAATGGCGCTGCCCGGCGGGTCTGCTGTCAGCAACGTGCTGGAGGTCACCTGCAGGCCGAGGCGATCGGCCTGCTCGCGTTCCCATGCCGTAGCCCAGCTGGCATCGACGCCCAGGAACGCAACCTGTGCGGGCTGCAGCAGCGGCCGGCGCCCGAATGCCTCGGTGACGGCGTCGACGGTGCCGGGGAGGGCGAACGCATGAGCCAGGCCCATCCAGTCCAGCGCTCCGTCGGTAGTGCTCTGCGGCGTGTTGAGGTCGAAATGACGATCCACGTACAGCAGGCCCGGCGGCCCGGCGTTCAGCCGCTGCAGCCCCGCCATGGCGGCCAGGGCGATCGTGCAATTGCCGCCCAGGACCAGGACGGTGTCACCATCGGCGAGCAGCGGGCCGAGCCGGTCCGCAAGCTCCTGCAGGCAGGCCGTTACCTGGCCAGCGTTCTGCGCGAATGGCCGCGCCCGGTCCGGCCGCCAGATCTGCTCCGGCAGATCCCCGTGATCGCGGACCAGAAGCCCGGCGTCGCTCAGCGCCTGGATAAGCCCGGCGTCACGCAGAGCCGCAGGTGCCTGATCCTGCCCCGCAGCGTAACTGCCCGCGCTGCTCGGCACGCCTATGACCGACAGTCGCCTCATGTCCCCATCATGGACCAGCAGCTGTCGCTGTACGCGGATCGCCGGTGACCCTGGCCGTCGGCGCGGATTCGAGACGCCGCCTACGTCGCCGCAAAATGCGTGAGGGCGCCCGTGACTGCGGCGGTGAACTTGTCGCCGCCTCCGTGGCCTTCGTCGTCGATAACCTGGAGCTGGCTAGTCGACCAATTTCTGGACAGCTGCCAGGCAGTCTCGAGAGGGCTGCTGACGTCGTAGCGACCGTGGATGAGGATGCCGGGGATGCCGTTCAGCGTTGCTGCGTTCCGGAGGAGCTGGCCGTCCTGGAGGAAGGCGGCGTGCCGCCAGTAGTGCGTGACCAGCCGCGCGAACCGCAGGCGGAATTCCGGGTTCTCGTAGCGCTCACTGGGCGTATGGCCGGGCGCGAGTGAGATGTGTGCGTCTTCCCAGGCACACCACTCCCGCGCCGCGCGCTCCCGTACGGCAGCGTCCGGGTCGAAGAGCAGCGTGGCATAGGCGTCGACCAGCGGCATGTGCCGCAGTGTGTCCGGGACGGCGGCAGCGAACCTGTCCCACTCTCGCGGGAAGATGCGGCCGACATCGCGAGTCAGCCATTCGACCTCGCGGCGGGAGTCGGTACCCACGGCAGCCAGGACCAGCGCAGTGACCTGCTGGGGGTGTGCCTGGGCGTAGGCCAGTCCGAGGGTGCTTCCCCAGGAGATACCCAGGACCGTCCACCGGTCGATCCCGTGCAGCCGACGCAACCGCTCGATGTCCGCGATCAGGTGGGCGGTGGTGTTGGTGCTCAGATCGGCATCGGGCTCACTGGCCAGCGGCCGGCTACGTCCCGATCCGCGCTGGTCAAAGAGCACGACTCGGTAGGCATCCGGGTCGAAGTAACGCCGCGCGCCCGGCGTGGAGCCTGAGCCAGGGCCACCGTGCAGGTAGATCGCTGGCCGGCCATCCGGATTCCCGCACGTCTCCCAGTACACCCGGTGCCCGTCACCTACATCGAGCATTCCGCGGTCGTACGGCTCAATTGCCGGGAACCTGACCGTCATCCGCACGACCCTCCGCAGGAACCCGCATCAGACCGGAGATCCTACCGCCGACAGCGTGGAATGGGTCGCGGCCAGGTCGACTGCGTTACTGGCGTCGCCGTGCGATACCGCAGGCTACGATGCACAGCCAGGCGGAGAAGATTGCCACATGCGGGATGAACCCGCTGATCGGGAAGTGCCCGAACATCGCCCTGGCCAGGATGACCCCCAGCGCGGTAATCGCCATAAAGACAGCTAGAACGGCCACCAGCCAGACAGCCCTGGCGGCCTACTCGGCGTTCAGTGCTCCGGCTGAGCTGACCCGACCATTATTAGGGTCATCACGGCTCCGAGGGCCAGGAACGCGGCACAGACGGCCAGCTCACGCCAGCTCACCAATGAAGGTCCGTAACCGCTGAGGGCGCACCCGAATTTCCCACATGTATCGATCGCTGGCGGGGAGGCCTGCCAGTCCGAGACCAGGTACATGAGCACCAGGCCGACAACCCACGCACCGCCCCACATGGCTGCCCGGAGCCTCTTGCGCGGCCTCCAGCCGCGGAGCCGAATGAGCCCGCTAACCAGTACCGGAATTGTCAGCACGAGCCATGCCACCGCTGCCAGCGTGCCCACGCCGATGATCACACCGGGCTCTCCAACCCAGGCAGGAAGCCGGGTGTTGACCGCGAGCCGCTGTGTGGACAAGAAAAAGGCGTAGCCGCCTCCGGCAGCTCCAAGGCCCACCCACAGAACCGACAGCCACCAGCCCACGCCGCCAACCCTGTGCGCCTTCATCACGACCAGTACCGCCTCATCACAAGCTCATGCTACCTGCGACATCAGGCAATAATCGATCTTCGGCGGAGCCGAAATGGTCCATGCAGATGAAGACGGTCAGCCAGGTACCGGTCCTGGTCCTCTCCCATCTTCCTCAGAGGCGCGAATCCCTGACGGGCACGCCGCCCCCGGCGCCAGGAGAGATGGCCTGGACGCCGGGGACCGGACTAATCATGGGGCGGCAAGTCTTTGCGCTGGCATCAATGATGCGATATCCGGCTTGCCGTCAGCGTGCCAAATTGGGGATTATCCGCTTGTGACTGATTGGCTGGACCTCGACTGGCGACAATGTGCCATCGCCAGCAGCGGTCGTCGCCGTTGTCACGCCTTTGGTTACGAGCAGGTCTCCGGGTAGAGAGCGGGAGAGCGCGGTTTCAGGTAGCTGCACATCGAGCTGCGCGTCATCGGGCCCTCAATACCGTCGACGCTGTCGCCTTCCAGGCTCTGGAAGCATTTCGTTGCGTTCGTCGTCGCCGTCCCGTACTGCCCATCGACGGTCAGCGTGGGGTGACATGTGTTTTGCATGCCGATGAAGAAGTTAAGGTCCTGCTGCCAGATCTTGACCTGGGTGCCGCTGCTTCCCGGCCCGAGGTTCCCGATGGCCGCGCCGGCGGGTGCCGCCAGCCAGGCCGTGAGAGCGAGCGCTCCGCCCATTACGCCAGCGACCCCACCGATGTAACGCGGCAGGACGTGCTTACGGCGCCAGAATTGCAATCTCCAGCCTCCTTCGTTGCGTTATGAATAGTGACCTGCGAAAACACCGAATCTGGATCATTCTATGACTGGCACGACCATTCTGGCAAGAACCCCACCGGGTCCGTTTACGGACCATGCCGTGAATGGTTGTCCGCCGAATCCTGCGGCACAAAGTATCGAATTACAGCCCTGAGGTACCGCCAAGCGGCCACCTGAGGCCACTGGCCGCGTCACGGCCGGCTCGCGCGGCCGCCGACCGGACACGGCTTGCCGACGGGCGGACCTGTCATGTACTTTCTCAACGGAAAGTACATGACGGAGGAGCCTCAGTGGGCGATGTGGCGGGAGACCCGGCAGCGCTGGAGCAGCTGCGGGTGCAGCGGGGCCGGCTGGCGGACCGGATGCGGCCGCCGTGGTGGTACCTGCCCGGTTTCGCCATCGTGTGGGCGCTGTTCTTCGCGGGCCCCTTCAGCTCGCGGTCTTTCTCTTCTCCCAGGGCGGTTAGCACCTGGCTCATCCTGGTCCCGGCAGTGGCGGTGTGCTGCCTGCTGCAGTGGGGCCTGACCCGGGCCACCGGCATAAAGGCGGGCACCCGGCCCCTGCGCGCGCTGCGAGACGGCCTCTTCTACTATCGCCCGGGCCGTCCCGCAGGAATCGCCATGTTCGTGGTGAGCGTCGCCGCCCTCGGGATCGAGACCTTCCTGATCCGCCGCGGCCTGCTGGTGGCCGCGATCGTAGTCGCGGCCCTCGCGGTCGCAGCGGAGGTGGCCGCCCAGCAGGTCCTTGTGCGGGGGATCCGCCAGGACCTGCGAGCCGGCGGAGGGGCGGCGTGACCGCCAGGCCGGACCCGCTCATTCACCCGATCACCCGGTTGTCGATCTGCGGGCTGCTGGCGGCTGGCGCGGACTGGGTCGAGTTCGCCGCGCTGCGTGACGCGGCCGGGATCAGCGACTCGGTGCTGTCGAAGCAGTCCCGCGTGCTCGAGGACGCCGGGTACGTGGAAGTCCGCAAGGGCGCGGTCGGCCGACGGCCCCGCACGTGGTTCCGGCTCACCGCGGCAGGCCGCCAGGCGGTGCAGGGTCATCTGGCCTGGCTGGCCCAGCTGGGAGAGGCCGTCTCCGCCAGCGCCCGGGATGTGCAGCAGGCCAGGCCCCTCCGTGCTGACCGCGACCAGCCGCGCCGCGTACCGCCGCCACTGCTGGACAGCAGCTGAGCTGGTCCTGACCGGGGGCTGCGTCTTCGCCGTTGCGGCTCGGGCTACCGGCGTCGCCGTGCATGCCGCCGCCTGGCGTCGACCTTGGCCGCGCAGGCTGGCGGCTCGATGATCGGCGTGCCGCGCCACGGCGACATCGACAGCAGGTCGGTGTCGTTCGAGACCATGATGAGCGCAGATGTCCTAGTCTTGCGACGTTTTCTAGCCAGGCGGCTTATCGCCATGATGAGTGCTGCGGCGACCAGGCCGCCAGCCACGATGCCGAGCCGGAGGTCCAGCGGATAGTCGGTCGGTCGCGAGCACGGCGGCGGGGGTTGGCCGCCGAGGTAGGAGCACAGGATGACCTGGCGATGAATCACTACCGCCACGGTGATCGACGCTGCGGCCACGAGGACAGCCACTACGGCGGCCCTCCTTGCTCGCATGGCTCCGCAACCTTCCTGACGCCAGGCTTCCATTTTGCCGCCAGGAGCCCCTCGCACATAGTTGCCTGGCCCTGATCGAGCGCTCCGGTCTTGTTGCGTTGGCCATCCCTGCGCAGCGGACTGGCGCCAGAGCAATCTGATCTGAGTCCCTCGGACGGCGATCGGCTAGGACCTGTGGACTGCCCAGATCCGCAGCGATGCGCGCGCTCACAGCCCACAAGTTGCTCACTCGTTATGGTCGCCCTCCGCTGCCACTCAGGCGCGTCGCTGCTAGGGGTGTCCGCGCTGGCGATACGCGTTCTCACGATCACAGTCAGCCGCTGCTTGTGCACGCAGCTTCCCAGGCGCTCCGCCCGGCATGTCCGTCACCTGGCCACGATCGTGGCGGCGAGCGCGATCCGATGGTCTTTGGTCCACGGCGGTCCCAGCGTTGCCCGCGGTCCGTGGAGCACGTCGCCGGCTCGCGCACCGAGGATCCTGGCCGCCTGCGCCTCGACGGCCTTCGCGTCGAAGAGGTGAACCGCCCAGCCGCGCACGTGAGCACACTCCGACAGGACCTGGCAGTACATGACCGAGTCGGCCCGCGACTCATACGGCGGGCGGCGCTGGACGACGATGTCGTCCGGGAAGTCAAGCGGCCAGGCGCGCAGCGATATCGAGACAATCGGCTCGGCCAGCGAGGCAGCGAGCTGCTCTAGCGACGCCGACGTTGCCCGCAGCGCCGAGGCCCGGACCTCCGCGACCATCCTCGCAGCGGCGTCGCCGTCGAGAGCCCTGGCTTCGTGCTCGATCGGTGCCATCGGCATACCGGGTTCGATCAGCTCGATCCGCCGACGATCCACGACTTCATGGCCGACCGACGCACTGACAGCCACGGCCCAGCCGAGATGATGGACGATCCCCACACGCACGCCCTCAAGTATCTCGCGTCCCAGGTCTCGCGTGCCCGTCCGAACCGTCGCGTGCCCCAGCCCTCAAGCGTCGGCGAGGGGCGTCCGAGCCGCGGTCTTGGCCCCGCATATCGGCGCACCCAAGGGCGCCCAGCCCAGCCGATCATGGATCAGACGGAGACCAGGCTCGGATGGGTCGCCACGTGTCGCATCCAGACGGCAGACGCGTGTGGCCCCCAAAGCGCCGATGGTGGCGTTTCGGTGTCGTTGTCGCTGCTGCCGCTCGTCAATAACTCACGGTCATTCCCGGCGATTCTCGCCAAGCAAGATCCAGATCCGGGAGGCAGAACAAATCGGAATCAGGTCCGTCAGATTGCCGATCCATGCCGATCCGGACCGTCGTCTGCCCGTCGATGCAGGCTGATCCTGCTGCCATCCTGCTGCCACAACGATCAATGCCTGACCGCCGTCTCCGGCGACCGGGCCTCTGACCTGCTACTTCATGGTAGCGGGGCAGGATTTGAACTGCGACCTCTGGGTTATGAGTGCAGTTTTCGAGTTCAAACACATTCCTCATGACTTGCAGCCATCCTCGACAGGCAGGTGGCTGCCGGCCGGGGCAGGCCGGATGCCGCGCGAACCTGTTCAACAGACGGCGGCAGGCACGCCAACTCCCGTGCCGTTTCGAGCTGATCCCTGACGATCTTCGCCGAGGATCCGCGTCCACCACGACGGTCAGATGACGGTCAAACGATCTTCGCTGAGACCCGGCCAGTCACACCGCCAGGCCTCTGACCTGATAGTTCCCGAGCGCCCCGAGCGCGACTCGAACGCGCGACCTACTGCTTAGGAGGCAGTTGCTCTATCCGCTGAGCTATCGGGGCTGACGAACCGGGATCTCCCGGCCGGACTAAGCGTAGCCGGAACTCGCCCGGGCCACGATCGCCGACATCCAGCCCAGCCCACCGCCCCACGCCCAGCAGGCCCGCAAGCACCTGCCCGTAGGGTAGGAGCCATCCCCAGACGGCAGCACGAACGGGAGCGGCGCGGTGCAGGTGAGGGATGTCATGACCCCGGCCACGGTCACGGAGTCACGCGCGGACAGCCTGCGGGCGGCCGCCGCGCGGATGTGGCGCGAGCAGACGGGCTCCCTGCTGGTGACCGACAAAGGCCGGCTGGCCGGGATCATCACCGAGCGCGACCTGCTGCGGGCCGTCGCACTGGGCGCCGACCCGGACCAGAGCAAGGTGGACGAGGCCATGACGACCGAGGTCTTCTCGGTCCACCCGGACACCCAGCTTCAGGACGCCGCCAGGGAGATGGCGGCGCGCTGGATCCGGCACCTTCCGGTGATGGACGGTGGCGAGATCGTGGGCATGGTCAGCATGCGCGACATGACCGGCGTATTCGCGGCGATGGCGCCGGGCAGCGTGGCCGTGGAGCACGAGTTCGACCTGCTGGTCCGCGAGCGCCGCCTGGCCCGCATCGAGCACGGCGACCTCGACTAAGACCCCAGACAGCCCAGCCCGGACAGCCCAGCCCGGACAGCCCAGGCCCCCATCAGGGCAGCTGGATCGGCAGCTTCAGGCCATCCAGCGCATGCGGGCAAGGGCACTCCCGCGAAGCGGGCAGCCCGCCAATGACCTGGATCAGCAGCTCCCGCAGCCGGGTCACGTTAGCCGCGAAGATGGCGAACACCTCGTCCTGGGTGACGCCCTCGCCCTCCTCGACCCCGGCATCGGTGTCGGTGACCAGGCACACCGGCGTGTAGCAGAGCGCCAGCTCACGGGCCAGCACCGCCTCCGGCTGGCCCGTCATGCCGATGATGGTCCAGCCCTGATGGGCGTACCAGCGAGACTCGGCCCGCGAGGAGAAGCGCGGACCCTCGATGATCACCAGCGTGCCGTCCGGAGCCGGGTCCCATCCGGCGGACCGGGCCGCGGAAACCGCCACCGAGCGCCCCACCGGGCAGTACGGGTCGGCGAACTGGACGTGGACCGCCCCGCCCTCGTCGTAGAACGTGCTGGCCCGGCTTCGGGTCCGGTCCACGACCTGGTCAGGCACCACCAGAGCGCCAGGGCCCAGGGCAGCCGTCAGCGACCCGACTGCGCTCGGCGCGAGCACCTGCCGGACGCCAACGGATCGCAGGGCCCACAGGTTGGCTCGATAGGGGATGCGGTGCGGGGGAAAGCGGTGGTCCCGCCCGTGCCGGGGCACGAACGCCACCCGCCGCCCGGCCACCTCGCCGATGACCAGCGGGTCGCTGGGACGGCCGAACGGGGTCTCGACGGATACTTCCTCGGCGTCGTCCAGGAACTCGTAGAACCCGGTCCCGCCGATAACGCCGATGCTGGCCGGCTCCGCCACGACGGGTCAGGCGACCTTCGAGCCCGACGATGAAGACGAGGACGAGGAACCCGACGAGCTGCTCGTCGACTCCCCGCTCTTCCCGCTCGAGGAACTCGACGAGCTCGACGACTCCGAGCCGCTCTTGCTGGCCGGCGAATCGCCCGACTTCGACGAGCTGTCCGACCCGTTGCGGGACTTGTCCTTCTCCTTCGCGCCGTCGGCGGCGGGCACCGTCGAGCCGTTGCGGCTGTCCGTGCGGTAGAAGCCCGACCCCTTGAAAACGATGCCGACCGGCGAGAAGACCTTCCGAAGCTTGCCGCCGCACGTCGTGCACACCGACAGCGCGTCGTCCGTGAACTTCTGGACGACCTCGGTCCGGTCACCGCAGTCGGTGCAGGCGTACTGGTACGTCGGCACTGTGTCCTCCCTCTGCGGCGTTAGCACTCGCCGCGCTCAACTGCTAGATGGTAGCAACGGCTAGGCCAGCCTGATGATTCCTTCGGCGGGCTGGGCGACGGCCCGGATCCGCTGATCCTGCGGCCCGGCCGGGATATCGTCCATCAGCTCGTCCTCATACAGCAAGGCAATGGTGGGCACGGCCGGGCCGACCCTGGCCAGGGCCCGGTCGTAGGACCCGCCGCCCCGGCCGAGCCGGTTGCCCACGCGGTCGGCGGCCAGGGCCGGCACCAGCACCAGGTCCGCGCTGGTGATGGCTTCGACCCCGCGCGGGGGCTCGGTCGGCTCGACCAGCCCGCGAGGGCCCTCGACTAGCGAGTCAGGGCCCTCATAGGAGGCCCAGTCCAGGTCCTGATCCGGGCGCAGCAGCGGAAGCAGCACATAGGTGCCCCGTTTCCAGAGCGCGAAGATAAGTGCCCTGGTGTCGGGCTCGCTGCCGACCGATACGTAGGCGGCCACGACGCCCGCCATCTGCGCCTGCGGGTCCTCCAGGATGGCGTCGCGGAGCTGGCGGCCAGCCAGGGCCCGCTCGGCGGGGATAAGCCGACGGCGGGCGCCCAGTACCCTGAGGCGCAGTTCTGCTTTCCTGGCCGCCAGTTCAGACGGCAGTTCGGGCGCCAGGCCCGCCGACTGACCGGCCTGGCCAACTGGCCGCCCGGAAGCCGACTCGTCGTCACCGCCCATGCCGTGCACGTGCCCTCCCAGCTCGATAGCTAAGGTTCTCAGCATGGCTCATTCACCAGCAGTAACCAAAGCGGTCATTCCCGTCGCAGGCATGGGAACCAGGTTCCTGCCGGCGACCAAGGCAACGCCTAAAGAGATGCTGCCCGTCATAGATACTCCGGCCATCCACTATGTCGTCGAAGAGGCGGTCACCGCTGGCATCGACAATGTGCTTTTGGTAACAGGCCGGGGCAAACGGTCAATCGAGGATTATTTCGACCGCAATACCGAGCTGGAGGCCGCGCTCGCCGCCAAGGGTGACGAAGCCGGGCTGGCCAAGGTCCGGGCCTCCACCGACCTGGCCGCCGTCCACTATGTCCGCCAGGGCGAGGCCCGCGGGCTGGGGCACGCCGTGCTGTGCGCGGCCGACCACGTGGGCGACGTGCCGTTTGCCGTGCTGCTCGGCGACGACTTCATCCATCCCGAGGACCACCTGCTGCGCCGGATGATCGACGTCCGCCAGCGCTACGGCGGCAGCGTCGTGGCGCTGATGGAGGTGGAGCCCGAGCAGGTGTCGTCCTACGGGGTGGTGGCCTTCAAGCCGACCGACGAAGCGGACGTCGTCGCGGTCACCGACCTGGTCGAGAAGCCCAGCGTGGGCGACGCCCCGTCGAACTGGATCGTCATCGGCCGCTACATCTGCGACTCGGCCATCTTCGACGTGCTCCGGGAGACCCCGCCGGGCCGGGGCGGCGAGATCCAGCTCACCGACGCGCTGCGCACGCTGGCCAGGACCGACCGCGACGAGGGCCACGACGGGGGCGGCGGCGTGCACGGCGTGCTGTTCAGCGGCCGCCGCTACGACACCGGCAACAAGCTGGACTACCTGCGCACCCAGGTCCAGTTCGCCTGTGAGCGGCCCGACATCGCCCCGGAGTTCGTGCCCTGGCTGCGCGGCTACCTGGCCGGCCTGGAGTAGCAGGTCGCGATGGACTCGGTTGATCAGTACCTGGCCGAAATCGCGGCCGCCGTCCAGCCGCTGCCGGCGCGCGAGCTGGCCCTGGCCGACGCCTACGGCGCGGTCCTGGCCGGCGACGTCACCGCCCAGTGGCCGCTGCCCGCGTTCGACAACTCGGCCATGGACGGCTACGCCGTGCTGGCCCGTGACGTGGCCGGGGCCAGCGCCGGCACGCCGGTCAAGCTGCCCGTGGACGGCGAGATCGCGGCCGGCGACACCAGCAGCCGCGAGCTGACGCCCGGCACCTGCATCCGGATCATGACCGGCGCCGCCATGCCCGGCGGGGCCGACGCCGTCGTGCCTGTCGAGCTGACCGACGGGGACACCGAGCGTGTCACCGTGCGCGAGGCCGTGTCCGCCGGCTCCTCGATCCGGCGGCGCGGCGGCGACGCCGTGCCCGGCGACCTGCTGCTGCCCGCCGGTTCCCGGATCGGGCCCGTGCAGCTCGGCCTGCTCGCCACCGCCGGGCTCGGCAGCGTGCAGGCCCGCCCCCGCCCCCGGGTGACCGTCATCTCCACTGGCGACGAGCTGATCGAGCCGGGACAGCCGCTCGAGCCCGGCCAGATCTGGGAGTCCAACAGCGTCATGCTGGCCGCCGCCGCGCGCCAGGCCGGCTGCGAGGCCACCCGCTACCCGGTGGTCCGCGACGACACCGGCGCCGTGCTGGCCGCCGTCCAGGACGCGCTGACCGAGGCCGACCTGCTGGTCACCAGCGGCGGCGTGAGCATGGGCGCCGAGCACGATGTCGTCAAGGCCGCACTGTCCAAGCTCGGCACCGTGGGTTTCCGCCAGGTCGCCATGCAGCCCGGAATGCCGCAGGGCTTCGGCATTGTCGGCGAGGACACTCCCATCTTCACGCTGCCAGGGAATCCGGTCAGCGCCTACGTTTCCTTCTGGTTGTTCGTGAATCCGGCTATTGCCGCACTTCAAAACCTTCATCCCAAACAAATGGGTACCGGCACGGCCGCCCTTACCGCCGCGGCTCGCTCGCCGCTGAACAAGAGGTCGTTCCTGCGCGGAATCCTGGACCGCCAGACCGGTCAGGTCACCCCGGTCTCCGGCCAGGCCTCGCACCAGCTGGCCTCGCTGGCCAAGGCCAATGCCCTCATCGTGGTGCCCGAGACCGTCACCGCACTGGCCGCCGGCGACCAGGTCCATGTCCTGGAGCTGCCCACCATGGGGGTGGACCTGTGAACGAGCTGACCCACCTCGACGCCGCCGGGCAGGCCCGGATGGTCGACGTGTCCGGCAAGGACGTCACCGCGCGAACCGCCACCGCCACCGGCCGGGTGCTGATCTCACCCGCCGCGGTAGCCGCCCTCCGGGAGGGCAGCCTGCCCAAGGGCGACGCCCTGGCCGTCGCCCGGATCGCCGGCATCCAGGGCGCCAAGCGCACCCCCGAGCTGATCCCGCTGTGTCACCCCATCGGCCTGCACTCCGTCGCCGTCGACCTGGAGGTCGGCGACGACGGCGTCAGCATCACCGCCGTGACCAGGACCGCCGACCGGACCGGGGTCGAGATGGAGGCGCTGACCGCCGTCGCGGCCAGCGCGCTCGCGCTCATCGACATGATCAAGGCCGTCGATCCCGCCGCCGTCGTCACCGACATCCGGGTCGAGGAGAAGACCGGCGGCAAGACCGGCATCTGGCGCCGATCCGAGGCCGGGCGGGCCCAGTGATCCGGGCTCTGGCCATCACGGTCAGCAACCGCGCCGCCGCCGGGGTCTATCCCGACAAATCCGGCCCGGTGCTGGCCGACCTGCTCCGCGAAGCCGGCTGCGAGGTCAGCGGCCCGCTGGTCATCCCCGACGGCAGCGCCGTGGAAATAGCTCTGCAGGACGCCCTGAACGCCGGCTATGACGTGGTCGTCACCACCGGCGGGACCGGCCTCACGCCGACCGACGCCACCCCCGAGATGACCCGGATGCTC
Organism: uncultured Actinomycetota bacterium; assembly: GCA_963822485.1. Taxonomy (GTDB): domain Bacteria; phylum Actinomycetota; class Actinomycetes; order Streptosporangiales; family Streptosporangiaceae; genus DASUBV01. The sequence goes on along the minus strand of CAWGHW010000031.1, from coordinate 1,272,678 downwards.
ATCGACCGCGAGATCCCCGGTCTCGCCGAGGCCATCCGGGCCGTCGGCGTCGCCTCCGGCGTGCCCGCCGCCGCCCTGTCCCGCGGCGTGGCCGGCCAGGCCGGGTCCACGCTCATCGTCAACCTGCCCGGCTCCGCCGGCGGCGTGCGCGACGGCATGGCCGTACTCGGCCAGGTCCTCCAGCACGCCGTCGACCAGATCCGGGGCGGCGACCACCCCCGCCCGGCGGCCAGCGGATGAACAGGCCACGAATGGCCCTCGCCGATTCCCGTACAGATTGGTTCGCGGAGCGGATGGCGCCGTGACCGATGGTCACGCGATGATGGGTTTCGTGGGACGTATGCGCGGCTGGCCGGTCACCCTGACCGAGGCCGGCCTCCTGACCGCGAGCGTCAGCCTGCGTCCGATCAGGGTCAAAGATGCCAGCGCCTGGCGCGATGCCCGGGTCCGCAACGCCGCCTGGCTGCGGCCCTGGGAGCCCACCAACCCCGAGACCCCTCTGTACCGGACCACCCTGGGCCCCTACGTCGCCATGGCCAGGACCATGCGCCGCGAGGCCCGGCAGGGCATGACCCTGCCCTGGGTGGTGACCTACGGCGGCAAGTTCGCCGGCCAGCTCACCGTCGGCGGCATCGTCTGGGGCTCGGCCCGGTCCGCCCAGGTCGGCTACTGGGTTGACGAGGCGTTCGCCGGCCAGGGCGTCATCCCGACCGCGCTGGCCATGGCCATGGACCACTGTTTCTTCGGCGTCGGCCTGCACCGCGTCGAGGCCACTATCCGGCCCGAGAACGTCGCCAGCCGCCGCGTCGTGGAGAAGCTTGGCTTCCGCGAGGAAGGCATCCGCCGGCGCAGCCTGCACATCGACGGCGCCTGGCGGGATCACATCTGCTACGCCCTCACGGTCGAGGACGTGCACGGCGGCCTGCTGGCCCGCTGGCGCAGCGCCGTCCAGGCCTCCCGCTCACGGGCCGGATCGTCCTGACCCGCCCGCCCACCCAGGCGCGCGGGCGAACGGCTACCGGCCGAGCGAACGGCTAAGCGAACGGCTATTAGCCCCGAGCCCGGGCCCGGTTGTGCACCGCGTTCCCGGCATTGATCGCCACGATCGCCACCCAGACCACGAGGAGCCCCCAGAATCCCGGCGGGTTCCGCCCCACCTGGAGCACGATCGCCGTCATCGGGATGCCCAGCGCCATCGAGATGACCGCCAGCGCGAACGTGTTGTCGCGCGGCTGCCGCGGCGCTGGCGGACGGCGGCCCGGATATGCCCCGGCCAGGCGAGCGTCCACCCGGGCATCGATCTCCCGGCCGACCTTCTCCAGGAACGAGTCCACCACCGCGTCGCTGTAGCCGGGCCCCAGCTCGGTGTGTACCTCCGCGGCCGCGCGGAGTTCCTCCGGAGTCAACGATGAGGTGCTCACGCAGACAAGATATATCTCGCGAGCCGCGGCAGGCAACGGACCGCGCCGCGAACCCCGCAAAAGCCGTTGCCCACCTGAATACCAGCCCCGTAGCTTTACTATCTCGCGACACACCGTCCGCAGTGCTCGTCAAGCACCGCCACGCCCCCTACCGTGCGTGACGTGACCACGCCCGCCGACCGGCCCCGCACCACGGGACAGCCGTCGCTGGTGTGGCATGCCCGCCACCGTGAGGCGGACCCGTGAGCAGCGCCATTCTCTACCTCGCCATCGTCGCCATCTGGGCGTTCATGCTCGTGCCCCGGTGGCTCCGCCGGTCGCACGCCGCGCCCGTCACCGATGCCGACGCCCCCGGCGATGCCCAGGCAGGAGAACACCAGGGCCAGCCCGACGCCGAGGAAGATCAGCCCGAGCCCGACACCGCGCCGATCCCCGCGGTCACCGACCAGCCCGCGCCCGAGGCCCTCCCAGCGCCCGCCAGCGCCCACCCGTCGGCCGCGGACTCGTCCCAGCCGACCCTGAGCCGGGCCAAGGTTCTCCAGGCTCGCCGCAAGCTGCTCACCACTCTCGTCCTGCTCGCCGTCGCGGCTGCCTCGTGCACCGTGCTCAAGCTCACCTCGGGGTGGGTCTGCGTCCCACCCGCTGTAATGCTCGGCATGTATCTCCTCCTCCTGCGCGAGGCTGCCCTCGCCGATGCCGAGAGCGCGCGCTGGCGGACGGCCCAGACTCTTGCCGCCCGCCAGCGCGCGCAAGCTCAGGCGCAGGCCAGGGACGAGGCCCGCCAGTCCTGGGCGGCCCGCACCCCGCAGCCCAGCGCCCAGGTCATCGACATCTCCGCCCGCCTCAACGACCAGCTCTACGATCAGTACGCCGACGCCACCATGCGGGCCGTCGGCGACTGACCAGCCCGGGCCCGGCGTTCTGATGCGCGGAGTGGTCGGCAGATTTGCTACGCTGGCGTCCGGTCTTGGGGCTGTGGCGCAGTCCGGTAGCGCACCTCGTTCGCATCGAGGGGGTCAGGGGTTCAAATCCCCTCAGCTCCACCCAAACCGCAGGTCAGAGCCATGATCAGAGCGGGTGGCATAGCTTTGAAGATCATTTGTCACCCAGATGTCACCCGCACTGGGCAGGCATGGCTGATATATCGCGTCCCCGAGCGGGATGACGGCATGCCCGGGCAGCAGTTCGGCGGGGGCCGGATTCAGCCGGGACGTCGCGGCGACAGGCGCCCAGGGTGGGCAGAGCATCTCGTTGGGGTCTCGGCGCTTCTGTATGCCTGGTTGTACATTGGCGGCATGGAACGCCTGGATCGCATCACCATTGAGCCCGGCAAGATGGGCGGTCAGCCATGCATCCGCGGACACCGCTTCACAGTCGAGCACCTGCTGAACCTGGTCGGCGCCGGCTGGACGCTGGAGCAGATCCAGGCTGACTTCCCGTTTATCGAGGCGGCTGACATCCAGCAGGCGACCGCCTACGCCGCGTTCTCGGTGCGGGAGTACCACCTGCCCGTCTCCCGCCCGGCATGAGGTTCCTGCTCGATGAGAACGTCTCCTACCGGGTCTGCCCTCACCTGAAGGCAGCCGGGCACGATGCGGTCCACGTCGGCGAGATCGGCCTCACAAGTACCGACGACCAGGTGATCCTAGACCGGGCCCGCGACCAGGATCAGGTACTGATCTCCGGTGATCACGATTTCGTGCAGCTCCTGTTCTCCTCCGGAGACATCCGGCCGTCGCTCATCCTGGTGCGCGAAGTAGACGCCCTGCCGTCGGCAGCGCTCGCCGCACTGCTGCTCGCCGCCCTTCCCGGCCAGCTCACCGAACTGCTCCTCGCAGGCGCTATCGCCACCTTGACGCCCGAACGGGTCAGAGTCCGGCCGCTCCCTCTCCGCCCGGGCCCAGGCACGTAAGTTCCCTGCTCTTTCCCCGCAGGCCTACCGGCCGCTGCCCCTCGATCTTCACTCATCCTGGCTGAACAGCAGACTTCGTCGGCGCCCACAAAAGCACGCGGAAGAGCACCGTCCTTCACTGGCGACGCGGACGAGCTCCGTGACCAGTCATCCCTTCCAAGGCGCGCAAGTCTCCGCCGTTCGGAGCGGCTTGTAGTTGAATGATGACTCCATTGAACCGCGCCGACCTGGTCATTCTGCGCGGCGGTCTCTCCGTTCGGGCTGACAGTCCATGCGCCCCTATGCCGGCCGCGGCATACTGCAGAGCTGGTCGCAAAAGCTGAGAACCCTGGAGAGGGCGATCACTCCGCAACGGTAATTATCCGGGGCTCGTCCACGCTTCGGCGATGCCGAGCTTCGGTTGTGCTCAGCCGGCTTCCGAGGGATTCGACTCCTGGTAGCCTTCCTGTGTTGAGACTGGAGCTGCCATGCAGTGCTGACGGCCCCCGTTGAGTGCCCGGAATGTGCCATCGCCTGCCACCTTCGGGCAAGCCGGGTCTTTCACGATGGTGAGCACGCTGCCCTCGATGCGGCCAGCCGCGTGCCGCCGCGCCCCGGACGACCGCCCAGGAGCACTGATCCACGCGGGCGACGGCGCCCCCAGAGGGCCGACTTCCTAGCGCACGGCGTTCAGGAGGTCCCGGCAGGCATGTTCGCAGTGTCGGCAGGCCTCGGCGCAGACCCGGCAGTGCTCGTGCATCGCGGCGTGTCGCTCGCACTCGTGACCGCAGCTCTTGCAGATGGCCACACAGGCCTCAAGCTGCGGCCTGATGACCTGGGCGTCCCGCATGGCCGGGCGGCTCAGGACCCCGGCGGTAGCCGTGCAGACATCCACTCAGTTCTGGCACAGCCGGATGCACGCGACCATATCGGCCAGGTGCGACTCGCTCAGGTCGGCATCGGTATCGGTGACGCAGGCCTGGACACAGCCGCCGAGCGCGTCGATCGCCGCAGCCAGCACATCCACATCGCCATCCAGCCCGACGCCGAGCGGGTAGCTGCCCAGCATCTGCCGGGCGTAGCTCATGCCCCCCTTTGCAGGCGACGCGGCGACAGGAGCTAGCTACCCGCATTCCCGGCAGATAACCAGCGGACCTAGACGCCAGCCGCAGCCGGCTCAGCGCCCCCGCAGCCGGAGCGGAGCTATCCTGCCGACCGGGCATCATCGATGACGTCAGTGTAATGAGCGGTCGGGTACGGCTCAGTTCGGTGCGCAGAGGGGTCGAGGGCGGCGATCAGCGCGTGACGCTGCCCCGGTGCGGTCGCTGGTAGTACTGGCTGCCTGACGTCCGCAAGGGACTTGCGGATCTGGCCCGGGGCGCTGGCGGTGAACGCTTCGACGGCGATCCGCGTGTGCGACCGGCTGGTCCGCAACGGCCTGGCGCGCCGCCACCGGCAGTCCAGTGACCGGCGCGCGGTCCGGATCGCGCTGACCGCGTCCGGCGGGGACCTGGTAACCAGGTGACCCAGCGACGCCGCGCTGGTCTGGCCCGGCTGCTCGGGACCCTGCCACCGGACCAGCAGCAGCCGGTCATCTCCGCATTCCGGAAATTCGCGGCGGCAGGGGAATTCCGCAGCCAGGCGCCGCGCTCGGCTGGGCTGGCCCATGAGCCGACTACGGCGACCGCGGGCGCCTCGCCACGTGACTGGCGCTGATCCACGAGGAGGGCCGGACCGGTCGCTGTCCCCGAGTCCTCACGGACGAACGCTGATGATCGTCTTCCCCTTGCGTCGCTCGGTCGGGTTGAGGGCCGCGACGGCGTCGTCGAGGGCCGCGACGTTGCCGATGCTCGTCTGCAGCCGTCCGTCCCGCACCCGCTGCACGACCTCACCCAGCTGGGCACGATCGGACTCGACAACGAAATCGACCGCCAGGCCGTCGGCGGGCCGCGCCTCCGGCGGGCCGACGACGGACACCAGCGTTCCCCCGGCGCGAACCAAACCCGCGGACCGCTGCTGGATGTCTCCGCCGATGACATCGAAAACCAGGTCGACGCCGCCGACCTCTTCCAGCGCGTCGTTGTCGAGGTCGACGAACTCCATCGCGCCGAAGTCGAGCGCCTTCTGACGGTCGGCGGCGCGTCCGGTGCCGATGACATACGCGCCGAACTCACGTGCGAGCTGCGTCACCATCGTCCCGACTGCGCCGGCCGCGCCGTGCACGAGGACGCTCTGCCCGGCCTGAAGACGGCCGTGGTCGAACAGTCCCTGCCACGCGGTCAGACCCGAAATCGGCAGGCTCGCCCCCGCCGTGAAGTCGACGTCGCCCGGCAGCGGCGCGAGGTTGCGTGCCTCGACGGCGACATACTCCGCCAGGGTGCCGTCGCGATGCCAGTCCGTGAGGCCGAACACCCGCTGTCCCACTGACAGCCCCGTCGTGCCATAGCCGAGGGCGGTGACCACTCCGGCCAGCTCGTGCCCGGGGATCGACGGTGTTCGGTCATGGCCGAGGCGATCAGTCCAGGTCGAGGGCCACGCCAGCTCAGTCGGGACGAATCCCGACGCATGAACCTCAACGACGACGTCGTTTATCGCTGCCGGCGGCTCGGGCCGCTGCACCAGCGTCATCCCGGCCGCTCCCGCAGCCTGGTCCGTCACGACGATCGCTTTCAATGGAATTGTCTCCTCGGTCATTTGTCTCTTTGGTGCATTGATGAGCGCGTGTCGCTCACGGACGAACACGGATGATCGTCTGCCCGCTGATCCGCCCGGTCGGGTTGAGGGCCGCGACGGCGTCGTCGAGGGCCGCGACGTTGCCGATGTTCGTCCGCAGCCGTCCCTCCCGCACCCGCCGGACGATCTCACCCAGCTGGGCACGATCGGGCAGGACAACAAAGTCGATGGCCAGGCCGTCCACGGGCCGCGCCTCGGGCGGGCCGGCGATCGTCACCAGCATTCCTCCGGCCCGGATCATGCCTGCGGACCGCTGCTGGATGTCTCCGCCGATGACATCGAAAACCAGGTCGACGCCGCCGACCTCTTCCAGCGCGTCGTTGTCGAGGTCGACGAACTCCATCGCGCCGAAGTCGAGCGCCTTCTGACGGTCGGCGGCGCGTCCAGTGCCGATGACATGGGCGCCAGCCTCACGTGCGAGCTGCGTCACCATCGACCCGACTGACCCGGCCGCGCCGTGCACGAGGACGCTCTGCCCGGCCTGAAGACGGCCGTGGTCGAACAGTCCCTGCCACGCGGTCAGGCCCGGCATCGGCAGGCTCGCGCCCGCCGTGAAGTCGACGTCGCCCGGCAGCGGCGCGAGGTTGCGCGTCTCAATCGCCGCATACTCCGCCAGCCCGCCGCCGCGATAGGAGTCCGTGAGGCCGAACACCCGCTGTCCCACAGACAGCCCCGTCGTGCCATAGCCGAGAGCGGTGACCACTCCGGCCAGCTCCTGCCCGGGAATCGACGGTGTTCGGGCACCGCCGAGGCGGTCAGTCCAGGTCGAGGGCCACGTCAGCTCACCCGACGTGAACCCCGACGCATGAACCTGAACAACGACCTCGTTTATCGCCGGTTCCGGCTCGGGCCGCTCCACCAGTCTCATCCCGGCCGTTCCCGCGGCCTCATCTGTCACCACGATGGCTTTCATCTGGGCGCCTCTCTGTATCAGTCCTCGCCTGGATGCCACGGCCGGGGTGACGCCTCAAGGGTGACCTCCGCGTCCGCCACGAGCGACCCAGGGTTTGCGCGTCGGCAGGGATACCCGCGGCTGTTCGGCCAGAGGTGCCAGGGCCGCCGGCGGGGCCGAGGCCCCGTCGTCCGGCACGGACCTAGCCACGGCAGCGTGCACACCACAACGGCGAGCCCGAGCCGGTCCGCCGGCCCTCCCGCCCCGGCCCCGGTCGATGAACGGACTGTCCGGCGGGGTCAGAGGTGAAGCACCGGACAGCTCCTCCCGGCCGACCTCCGGGAACCGCCGCAGGCTCTCCAGCTCCTCGTCGGTGAACACCGTAGCGAGCACCAGCAACCTCCCGCCAGAGCCCAAAGATCCCCGGGTCAGGAGCCTACTCAGCCATGTCCGCCCGATTTTCCTGATTAGTACGGCGACCCCTCCTCGACGCCACGCTGAAGAGCGGGTCCATCGCCGAGGGGGTCGCCGTGGCGCACACGTGTCAGGCGGGCTGTCGCACCGCCGTCCCTTGATTGTTGTCGATCACATACCGCCAGAATCCATCCGCGCCGCGGCGCACGACGTCGCTTGCCGAGCCTCTGAGGTGCACGTGCTCGCCGTCGGGACCTGCGCCATCAATTGACCAGTCCAGCACGATCTGGGCGATATCGCCGGCAACGAACACATGGCGCGCCTTGGCCTCCAGCGGCAGGCCGAGGCTGAGATCGCGCTCGAGTTCGGCAGCGATCTCGGTGTGGTCAGTCACGGTTCGCCCGTCTTTCGCGATGAGCACGGCCTCCGGCTCGTACATGGTCATCATCGCGCTGACCTTGCCGGAGTTAAATCGCTCACGCAGCGCCGCGGCCATGCCTTCGGGTTCGGTGGGGAGTGAGTAGGACTCGGACATCAGGGTCTCCCGTTCATGTTCGTCGGACTGAGGCGAATTAGCCGTCCGGTGGGGAAGTTGAGCCCGACGCAACGCGAACACGAGGCCGACCGGACTGGATGTGCGGGTAATGCAGGTCGAACGCCGGCCGCTCGGAGCGGATCCGCGGGATCGAGGTGAAGTTGTGCCGCGGCGGCGGGCAGGAGGTCGCCCACTCCAGCGAGTTGGCGAAGCCCCACGGGTCGTCGGCCGTGACCTGCTCGGCGTTCTTGTGCGTCCAGTAGATGTTGTACAAGAAGATGAACGTGCCCGCGCCCAGGACGAACGCCGAGATCGAGGAGATGTCGTTCAGCGTCGTGGCCAGGTGCGGAAGGTACGGGTAGTTCGCGATGCGGCGCGGCATGCCCATGACGCCCAGCCAGTGCTGGACCAGGAACGTGCCGTTGAACCCGAAGAACACCGACCAGAAGTGCCACTTGCCCATGGTGGCGTTGAGCTTCTTGCCGGTCCACTTGGGCCACCAGAAGTAGAACCCGCCGAACATGGTGAACACCACCGTGCCGAACAGCACGTAGTGGAAGTGCGCGACGACGAAGTAGGAGTCGCTGACCGCGAAGTCCAGCGGCGGCGAGGCCAGGATGATGCCGGTCAGGCCGCCGAACAGGAACACGACCAGGAAGCCCAGGGCGAAGAGCATCGCCGGCTCGAACGTCAGCGCTCCTCGCCAGATCGTGCCGACCCAGTTGAAGAACTTGATCCCGGTCGGCACCGCGATCAGGAAGGTCATGAGCGAGAAGAACGGCAGCAGGACCGCACCGCTGGTGAACATGTGGTGCGCCCAGACGGTCATGGACAGGCCGGCGATGGCGATGGTCGCGCCGACCATGCCCTTATAGCCGAACAGCGGCTTGCGGGAGAAGACGGGCAGGATCTCGGTGGCGATGCCGAAGAACGGGATGGCCACGATGTAGACCTCGGGATGGCCGAAGAACCAGAACAGGTGCTGCCACAAGATCGCGCCGCCGCTGTTGGCCGCGAACACCTGCGCGCCGAGCTTGCGGTCGATCTCCAGGACCAGCAGCGCCGCGGTCAGCACCGGGAACGCGATCAGCACCATCAGACTGGTGACCAGGACGTTCCAGGTGAAGATGGGCATCCGGAACATGGTCATGCCCGGCGCGCGCATGCAGCAGATCGTGGTGACGAAGTTGACGCCGCCCAGGATCGTGCCCAGGCCGGCCAGCACCAGGCCCATGATCCACATGTCGCTGCCGAGGCCCGGCGAGTACTGCGCGCTGGTCAGCGGCGAGTAGGCGTACCAGCCGAACGCGGCCGACCCGCCCGGGGTCAGGAAGCTGGCCAGCAGGATCAGGCCGCCGAACAGGAAGAAGTAGTAGCTCAGCAGGTTGAGCCGGGGGAACGCCACGTCCGGCGCGCCGATCTGCAGCGGCATGATCTCGTTCGCGAACCCGACGAACAGGGGGGTGGCGAACAGCAGCAGCATGATCGTGCCGTGCATGGTGAACAGCTCGTTGTACACCTGGTCGGACACGATGTGGTTGTTCGGGCCCATGAGCTGCGCCCGCATGATCATCGCCATGATGCCGCCGACCAGGAAGAACCCGAACGACGTGATCAGGTACAGGTGGCCGATGATCTTGTGGTCGGTAGACGAGAGCCAGTCCGCGAGCAGCGACCCCTTGCGATAGCCGGGCGGCGTTCGGACCTGGACTGGCCGGGCTTGCTGTTCCGAAGTGGTCACCGGGCACCCCCACTGCCTGTGCACCATGCCGGTTGCCTGCGCGGCATCCCGCGTGCCCCGTCGCGGATGGCTGTCCCGGCACCGGACCAAGCTGCGGAAACCAGATCGCGTGGTCCCGGCTGGCCAGGCAGGTGAGCCGCGAAGAGCGGCTCTCGGCAGGCGCCCCCGCGCCGACTGCTTAACGGACAAGACGCTAGCACTCCCTGCCCGGCTATCCCATCGCGGCCCGGCCCGCGGCCGGTGTTCCAGGTCGCCTTGTGGACTCATCAGGCCGCGGGCGGCGGCCTGCGCGGCCTGGTGATGTCGCACTGCGAAAGCGATCCAGGGCCGTCACGCTAGTTACCATGAGGCCTTGGCAGTTACGGCGGAGGCGGACTCTGGCGATCCTCGCCCACAGTCGCCCAGCCGGATAGCTGGATGGTTCGCGGCCACCTGCGTGGCGATGGCACCCACGCCGGGGGCGCGCGTTACTGCTTTGTTACGCTCGTTGTGTCGGTCGCGGTCGGCGTCGCTGGTCGCGGTCCGGAGCGGGGGAACGGCGGGGACGCCGGGTTTTCGTGGTGCCGTGTCCTGGGATGCGCGAACAGCGGTGAATCTGCCCGCCGTCTGTCAGTCAGCTCCTTGCTCCCATGGTGGGGGCCAACGCGGGAGGGAACACGGATGTTCGGGAAGAGGTATGTAAACGAGTTGATCCGCCGAAGCGCCGAAAATGCGGCGGACCGGTCGGTATTCATGCGGAGCGCGGCCGCGGCGGGACTGGGACTGGTCGGCGCCAGCCTGGCCAGGTCGATGGCTACCCCGTCGATATTCAGCCGGCATAGTGACGAAGCCAGGATTTCCGACAGCGCGATTCTTAACTTCGCGCTGAACCTGGAGTACCTGGAGGCGAATTTCTACTCCTACGCCGTGAACGGGCACGGGCTCCCCGACGAGATGACTACCGGCACCGGGCAGCACGGTGAAGTGAACGGCGGCAAGCAGGTGATGTTCGGGAGCAACTCGATCAAGCAGTTCGCCAAGGAGATCGCTCGCGACGAGCACGAGCATGTAGCTTTCTTCCGCACGGCGCTGGGCTCGTCGGCCGTCAGCCAGCCGGCCATCGACATGCAGCAGAGCTTCACCGACGCGGCGATGGCGGCTGGCCTGATCAAGTCAGGCGAGACCTTCGACGTATTCGCCAGCGAGGACAACTTCCTGCGCGGCGCGTTCCTGTTCGAGGACGTCGGCGTGACCGCGTTCAAGGGAGCCGCCCCGCTCATCGATAACAAGACTTACCTGGATGCCGCGGCCGGCATTCTTGCCGTGGAGGCCTACCACGCCGCGACCGTCCGTACCGTGCTGTTCGAACGGGGCGGCGCCGATGACGCGAATGCGATCTCGAAGGCGCGCGACGGCCTCAACGGCAATAGGCACATCGATCAGGGCATCACCGTGAACGGGGAGGCCAACATCGTGCCCGACGACGAGCATGGCATTGCCTTCGGCCGCGCCCCCGGCGACATACTCAACATCGTCTACCTCACGCCTGGGCAGGCCAGCTCTGGCGGGTTCTACCCGAACGGCCTCAACGGCGATCTGACGACCAGCGGCGCAGCCGGCATGTGACAGCGCCCGCAGCCCTGGCTGCGCTGGTGATCAGGCGGCGGGCCATCCTTTTCCCGCCCGGAGTGGTGCGAGGAGCGCGGCGAATGGGGCTGCGGCGCTTCCTGTACTCGCCCGCCGCGCATTGTCGGCCGAGGCTGGTGCCTCAGGCGCCGTGGCGGCAGGCAGGCCTCAGCTGGCACATGGAGAGGAGCAGGGCCGTGGACTACAGGCTCGAGGTCGTGAGAATACCGGTCGCTGACATGGACCGCGCCAAGGGTTTCTATCAGGGACTGGGGTGGCGGACGGACTTCGATTCCCGCCACGAGGATGGCACGCGGACGGTTCAGGCGACCCCGCCCGGGTCGGCATGCTCGGCGTTCTTCAGCAACCGAATCCCACCGGGGCAGGACCTGGTGGTAGACGACATCGACGCGGCCCGGGCCGAGCTGTACGGGCGCGGCGCGGAAGTCAGCGGGGTCTTCCACCTGGATGGCGCCAGGCGCGTCCCCGGCCCGGCACCGGGCCGTAAGAGCTTCGGCTCATACGTCTCGTTCAACGACCCGGAGGGCAATAACTGGCTGGTCCAGGAGGTCACCACCCGCCTCCCGGGCCGGACGACCTCTGTGCTGGCGGCATACGGCTCGGTGGGCGCCCTGGCTGACGCGCTACGCCGTGCAGCCGCAGCACACGACAAACATGCGAACCACATCGGCCATGATGACCCGGACTGGCCGGACTGGTACGCGCAGTACCTGGCTGATGAGTCCGGCCGGCCCGACATGAAAGCATAAACGCCTGGTCACCCCGACACCGCCCGCCGCTCCAGCGGTTCCGGCGGCGGCCTCCCGCCTTCAGCGCCGGCGTCAGCGCCTGGCCGGATTCCGCGGGCGGCCTGGCACGAGCCGGCTGCCCTGGCGGCAGGTCGGTGCGGAATTCGCCGGGACCGATGCCGATCTGGCTGTCGCAGCGGGTCAGGCCGATAGCGACGGCCTCCGGAGCCGTTTGCGCATGAACGGTACGTCGTCGGCACGCCGAACCGGATGATCTGCGTGCTGATGGCATCAAGATCGGCTCAATCTGAGTATGCGAAGAATCGGCGATCTCGCAGCACGACGGTCACGGATTCTGCTCAGGCATCGTGATCGAGCCTTGCGGATGCGGCATCGCACCCCGAACCAGGGGATCGGCACGCTCTCCCGCCCGCGCATGACCCGGCGATCGCAGGCTCGTCGCCGGCTGGGCGCGGGCCGGATGTCCGCCGCTTGATGGGTTCACCGGGCACGGCTAAGCCTGCCGCCCGGGCTGCATGCCGGATCGCGGCCAGTCATCAGCTGGTCACCTGCCGGGGGTGGCGGGACCGGCCCGCAGGAGCTAGAAGTGGTTATCCCGCAAGCCCGAAGGAGGCCACTGATGCTCCGGACATTCGCTAGCCGCACCCTTGCAGCAGCCGCGCTGGCGGTCGCTGCCGTCCCGGCGGTATCGGCCCTGGCGAGCCCGGCCCGCGATCCCGTCCCGGTCGGGCCACGCCAGTTCCTCGCCGGCCTGGTCTTCGGCACGGCCCAGGAGTCGCAGATCGAGGTGGCGTGCGCGGGACCGGCGACGACCGGCCACCCCATGGCCGGCCAGAGCGCCGAGGCGATCCTGGTGGCGCCTCCGGCTCCTCGGTCGGCCGGTTTCACCGGCACCCGGGCCAGGAAGATCCAGGTGACCCTGAGCTGGATCATGAAGGGAAAGACGGTCACCAGGCCGATCGGCACGCTGACCGGATACTACGAAACGCTGCCGGTCACCACCGGCATGGTCGTGCCCTGCGGCGGCACCGGCACGATGACGTTCACTCCGGCGCCGGGCAGCAGCGGCCAAGGCGGCCAGGGTCTCGGTAACCTTCCTCAGCCCGGGAGCCTGACCTGCGCCCTGGGTGCACACCCCAGCGATCGCGTCCGCGGCGATGCTGCATCTCCGTGACGACGAGTAACTGGCTCTAGCCTTGCGAGACGCACCCAGCGCCGCCGATCTGGCGTCATGGTTCCCGTGGGAGATGACCGCCTTTAGGAGCGCCGAATTGGCTGATATGGCTCGTGATCACCGGCATCAGAAGCGACCGCTTCGCCAGCGCGCGGGGGAGTCTTCCCGTCGGTGCGCGGCTGGCCGCTCGAGATGCGTGAGGATCCGGTCGGTCGTGGCATCGAGGTTGTTCTTTTTCTCCGGCCCTGGAACCGGCAGGCTGCTGCTGGGCGCTTCGGCGCGCGGCGCGGCGGGATCGGCCGGTTCCCGGCCGGCGTCAGGGACGTGCCTGCGCTGGTCCGCCGGGGCCGTGACCGGGCCGCTTGCCTGCCCGGGGCTGCGGGTCAGGGACCGTGATCGCTGGCCTGCAGGCGGAGCGGTCAGGCGCTGCGCCAGCCCCGGGAGCGCCGGCGCCTCAGCCGCGGTAGGCGATGGTGGCGTAGTCGTAGCTCGTCCGGGTCTCGGTCCACCCGGTCACGTACACCGTGGTCCCGGCGGGGCTCACGGCTACGCAGCAGGCGGCGCTGTTCGTCACGGGGGCGTTGTAGCGGCGGGCCCACAGCTGCCGGCCGGCCGCGGCGCTGTAGGCGACCGTCGCATAGCCGCTGGCGGTGCCGCTCCCGGTCACGTACACCGTGGCCCCGCCCGGGCTCACCGCCACCGAGGAGGCCTGGTACCCGCCGTGATAGCGGCGGGCCCACAGCTGCCTCCCGGTGGCGGCGCTGTAGGCGACCGTCGCGTAGCCCTCGCCGGTCCCGGTCACGTACACCGTGGCCCCGCCCGGGCTCACCGCCAGCGAGGCAGCCCCGCCGTTCTGGTAGCGGCTGGCCCACAGCTGCCGGCCCGTGGCGGCGTCGTAGGCGACCGTGGCGTAGTCCTCGATGCCGTTTCCCCGGCCCCGGCTCCGCCCGGTCACGAACACCGCGGCCCCGCCCGGGCTCACCGCCACCGCGGTGGCGGCGTCGGGTCCCTTCACGGGGCCGCTGTAGCGCCTGACCCACAGCTGCCGGCCGGTGGCGGCGTCGTAGGCGACCGTGGCGTAGTCCTCGGTGCCGTTTCCCCGGACCGGGCTCCCCCCGGTCACGAACACGGTGCCGCCGCCCGGGCTCACCGCGACCGCGGTGGCGATGTCGGGCCCCTTCACGGGGCCGCTGTAGCGCCTGACCCACAGCTGCCTGCCGGCGGCGGCGCTGTAGGCGACCGTGGCGTAGTCATAGACGAAGCCGTTTCCGCGGCCCGGGCTCAGCCCGGTCACGAACACGATGCCCCCGCCCGGGCTCGCCGCCACCGCGGAGGCGCCGCCGGGCCCGTTCACGGGACCCTTGTAGCGGCTGACCCACAGCCGCCTGCCGGTGGCGGCGCTGTAGGCCACCGTGGCGTAGTCACTGGCACCTGACGGGCCGTGGCTGTCCCCGGTGACGAACACGGTGCCCCCGCCCGGGCTCACCGCCACCGCGGAGGGCTCCTCGGCCAGTCTGCCCGGGCCGCGGTAGCGGCTGAACCACAGCCGCCTGCCCGTGGCAGCGCTGTACGCCGCCGTCTCAGAGTCATCGCCGGTCACCCGGCCGCCCCAGCCCACACCGGTGACGAACACCCTGCGGCCGTCAGGACTCACCACCATCGCGCTGGACAGCTCCTGCCCGCCGGCCGGGAAACGCGCCACCCACAGCTGCGTGCCCGGCACCGCCCGCGTGCCCGGGGCGGCCGCGCCGGCCCGGACGCCGTCAGCCGGCACTAACCCGGTCAGCGCAGCCGCGGCCGTAACCGCCGCCACCAGCAGATACCCTCGCATCGCACGATCCTTCCTTCCCGGCCCCCGAACCCTCCGCTGGCACGCGGCACCGCCTGGCACTCCCGGCTCCCCGGGGCCAGGCACCCGGGCCGGGCCGGGCCCGCGCACTCACAGCGCCGCTACCCGTCCATAGTGCGCGCCCGGACCAGCCAGCGACAGAGGGCTACCGCCCCGCCACACAGCCCCCCGCCATCCCGCCACGCGGCTCTTGACTTTGGCGAGCCGCTGGCTGAACACGCGCCGTGAGGCCCTCCGCCCCCCGGGAGCGGGGCATGGCGCGGCACCCGTCAAGGCGGTCCTGCTGTTCAATCGTCTTATGTCCGACGGACACGACTACCCCGAGGTAATCGCCGCGATCGTCGCGCAGCCGGCAGCCGGTGACCGGGCGGGCGCGGGGCGCAGCATGGGGCTCGTAGCGTCAGCGATCGCGGGCGTGGGGAGTCCCAGCTGGCCGCGGGCGTGTGTCAACCGGGCCGGGTGCTCCTGCGTCAACCATCTGAGCGAAGGACGCGCAGGGGAGCGCCGGAATGGGACGACGGTCTTATCGGGCTGGAATGACAGTCATCATTGCCGGCGCCGTGGCAGCAGGCACGCTGACGGCCGCGGCGGCGGGCTGCGCCGCGCGGGCGGGAGCGGTGGCTGGTTCCTGGGACCGGGCGATCGAGGTGCCCGGCGCTGGGGGCTCTGTACGCGGGCGGGGGCGCCAACGTCTTCTCGGTGTCGTGCGGCTCGGCGGGCAGCTGCGCGGCCGCCGGGGGGTATGCGGACCGCCACGGTCATGGGCAGGGGTTCGTGGCCGCCGAGCGGCACGGCCGCTGGGGCAAGGCGATCGAGGTGCCCGGCCTGGGGGCCCTGAACACGGGCGGGAACGCCAGCGTCAGCTCGGTGTCGTGCGGCTCGGCGGGCAACTGCGCGGCCGCCGGGGGCTACACGGACCGCCACGGTCATGGGCAGGGGTTCGTGGCCGCCGAGCGGCACGGCCGCTGGGGCAAGGCGATCGAGGTGCCCGGCCTGGAGGCGCTGAACACGGGCGGGGACGCCTATGTCTTGTCGGTGTCGTGCGGCTCGGCGGGCAGCTGCGCGGCCGGCGGGCGCTACCGGGACCGCCACCGTCATGGGCAGGGGTTCGTGGTCGTCGAGCGGAACGGCGTCTGGGGCCAGGCGATCGAGGTGCCCGGCCTGGGGGCGCTGAACAAGGGCGGGGAGCGTCTTCGTCGCCTCGGTGTCGTGCGGCTCGGCGGGCAACTGCGCGGCTGGCGGGTACTACAAGGGCGGGGACGGCCATCAGCAGGGGTTCGTGGCCGTCGAGCGGGACGGCGTCTGGGGCCAGGCGATCGAGGTGCCCGGCCTGGCGGCGCTGAACACGGGCGGGGACGCCGAGGTCGACTCGGTGTCGTGCGGCTCGGCGGGCAGCTGCGTGGCCGGCGGGTACTACACGGACCGCGGCGGCAGCGAGCAGGGGTTCGTGGCCAGCGAGCGGAACGGCGTCTGGGGCCAGGCGATCGCGGTGCCCGGCCTGGCGGCCCTGAACCGGCGAGAACGCCGCGGTCGACTCGGTGTCGTGCGCTTCGGCGGGCAGCTGCGCGGCCGGCGGGGACTACTCGCCGCTCACGGCCGGCAGGGTTCGTGGCCGCGAGCGGAACGGCCGCTGGGGCCAGGCGATCGAGGTGCCCGGCCTGGCGGCCCTGAACAGGCCGGCGGCCGGGCGACGCCGCGGTCGGGCCGGTGTCGTGCGCCTCGCCGGGCAACTGCGCGGCCGCCGGGTACTACTCGGACAGCTCCGGTAACTACCAGGGGTTCGTGGCCAGCGAGCGGAACGGCCGCTGGGGCAAGGCGATCGAGGTGCCCGGCCTGGGGGCCCTGAACACCGGCGGGGGCGTCGACGTCAGCGCGGTGTCGTGCGCCCCGGCGGGCAGCTGCGCGGCCGGCGGGTTCTACACCGACCGCCGCGGTCACTCCCAGGGGTTCGCCGTGAACCAGACCAGATAAGGCGACCGCGGGGGTGGTACCCGCAGGCCCGGCACCCGGCCAGGACCATGACCATGTGCGCGAGACGACAGCAAGCCCGCCGTCAGCGCGTCCCGGGCCACGATCCGGCACGACCCCCGCCCCACCCATCCCAGCTGGCAGCGACCCGCCGCCAGGACCAGGCCGTCCTCTGAGACGGTTACGACATCGGCTCGCCACGGGCCCGGTCCAACGGCATGCCAGTTGGCCCGGACACGCTCACCGCACTCGGTAACCCTGACGGCCAGCAACCCGACATCACCGACCCATAACAGATGTTCTGCGCTGCCGGACTCTCAAATGGCTATTGGCTCGACAGACATTCCTATTCGGCGATCTGTTTGCCGCAGATGTCCTGCGAGACCGCCATCTGCTCACTCTGCGCGACCCGCCGACATAAGCCAGCAGCCGACACTACCGTTAGTTGCGGCCCTTGACGTCTCTGCCCGCCGTGGCGGATACCGCGCACGTCGTGGCACCTGCCGCCACCCGGCCACCTAAGTTGATCCTGACCGCCACCCGTATGAACTCCTGAATGCTTCGTTCGCATCGAGGGGGTCAGGGGTTCAAATCCCCTCAGCTCCACCCAATGGCTGTGGTGTCTGGCCAGGTCAGAAGCTCGTCGTACAGGTCTCATCCTACGTTTTGGATGGGACCTTTGGCCTATCTGGGAGGAATTTGGAGATCATCTTCTCCCTGCCTCCCCGTGCCGGGAGGTCGCGGATCGTCGCTTCGGGTGCCACCGGGGCCGTTGCGGCTCAGAAGTTTGCCGAGCAGCGGGACGGGCGAGTGCGGGGCGATGGCCGCGCGAGCCCGCAGGGAGTCCTCCCAGCGGGCCTGGAAGGTGGCCTTGAGCTCGTCGCGCATGCGGTCCGAGGCGTGGGCGTACGGGCCGCGCATGCCGGGTACCTCGTGACCCAGGCGCTGCTCGGCGAGGATCTCCGGGATGCCATCCTCGGCCATCCACGTCTTGTGGCTGTGCCTGAGGCCGTGGGGGCTCAGGCCGGGCTTGATCGGCAGCCAGCAGGCGAGTGCTGTTTCGGCCGCTGGGACTTGTCCCCGGCCAGGTCATTTGGACACCGGCTCCTCCTACTACACTGGAGGTACTGGAGGCACCAGAATGCGAGCGGCTGACGAGTGGGGAAGCGGCGATGGCCACGACGGAGAGCACACCCCGGCAGACTGCGGTCAAGGTCTCCCCTGAGGGCGACCGGCTGATCACCAGCGGCGCGCACTATCTGCGCATGAGCAAGAAGGATCTTGTCGAGGCCGCGGTCGCCTTCTATCTGGACGCGCGCCGGGAGGAGATGCAGGCCGGGATGCGCGAGCTGCTGAGCGAGCTTGACGGCAGCCGAGCGTCGCGCGTGGCGATGCTGGCCGGGATGACCCGCGCGGAGCTGGACTCGGTCGGCGGCGTCGAGGAGGACGACTGACATGGCGGAGCGGGCCCGTCCCACGCTGCGCTGCCTCCGCGAGGATCTCGGGCTTCCCGTCCCCCGTGCCAATACACCGCTGGATGAGGTCTCCCACCCATTACTGGAGAAGGCGACCGAGCGCTTCGCTGATGACCAGACACCGCAGGAGCGGATCAGCTCGATTGACGACCAGGTGTTGTTGAAAGTAAAGGTCCAGCGGTGGCGCGGTGCAGTCTGGGTCGATGCTGATCAGCCTTGGCTGGTGGCGGCCGGGCACCGCGAGGAGGGCTCACCCGACGATTTCTACGCGGCGCTGGCCGCCCGCGCCCAGGCTGCGAGGGCACGCTACAACGCCGAGCACACACCACCGCTGGCCAGCGCCACCCACACCGCCTACCTGCTGCCCGGTCACGACGACGAGTTGCGGTGGCGCGCCGAGGCGGCAGTTCGTGCCGAACGTCGACTGAGAGCAATCGTCCATGACCTGGTACGCCAGTCGCTGCTCGACGGTCGAGAGCACGCCGCCATGCTCGATGGCGCGGCACTGGGTGTCCAGGTTCTCGCAGACCAGGGCCACGAAACCTACGTCGCGATCCGGATCATCGGATCGGTCGCTCGACGCCTGGTTGCCACCGTTCTCAGCCTCGTACCCGGCTGCCAGCTCGATGCGTGGATGTCGGACTACGCAATGCCCGAGCGAGCGGTCGCCCTGGAAGAGCAGATCTGGTCCAACATCATGGATCCCGCCGCCGCAGCGAAGTTCCTCGACGAACAACCCTGAGGCGACACCCAAGTAACCATCTCGAGCACCACGGCAACCCCCGGCCGCCGAGCAAGGCGGTTGCGACGAGCAACACGTCGGCGATTGCCGGCCCGACTTCTCTGGCGTCGGTCAGGCTGGCCGCGGCGAGCGAGAAGGCGCCCGTAGCCCTTGCTGGCGCAAAAGCTCTGCTTGCGGCCACGCCGCTGCCGGTAGCCCGAGGGCCTGAACCCCTTCGCATCGAGGGGGTCAGGGGTTCAAATCCCCTCAGCTCCACCCAAACCGCGAGGTCAACGGCAGGATCAGCCGGCCTCCTTCGGCCCGATCCTGGCCAGCAGGATCGGGTGAGTGCCGGGTCAACGACTATCGTCCACTCAGCTGGAATTATCAGATGCCTTCTTGTGCCGGGAGCCGTCCGGATCGGACTGCCTGCGTGAAGCTCTCGAAGTCGCGCTCGTTCTGGTCGGCGTAGCATCGCGAGAAGTCGGTGACCGACCGGTCGAACGCGTCGCTCTTGCCCAGGTACTCGGTGATGGCGATCGGGTCGCCGGACCGGGCATGGGCCCGGGCGAGGGTCCAGCCGCAAGTTCGCGCGTAGAACGTGAGCGCGAGCGGTGCCATCGACTCGACCAGGGCCGAGCCTTTCATGTCGCGCAGCTGGCGCCAGTAATAGAACCGGTCCGCCTGCGCTCCCCTGGTCCAGCCCAGGTAAATGTCGCTGGCGGCCTGCATCAGCCGCTGTCCCTGCACCACGCGCTCCCCGTGCTGACGGTAGCGGCTCTTGTGCAGGTGCGCCTCCAGCACCGAGGCTGTCGCCTCCTTGACCTGTAGGAACAGCGGGTCATGCTCGTCGCGTCCTTGTAGCAAGACGATAAACGCCCGGGTGCCGACGCTGCCGACGCCGACGACCTTGCGCGCCATGTCCACGATCTGGAAATGCTCCAGCAGCTGTCGCAGGTCGTCGGGCAGGGTGGCCCGGTAGGCGCGGAACTGCTCGCTGATCACCTGGTTCAGGTCGTCGGCCGACAGGCCGTACATAGCGGCCAGGTCACGCGCCGGGACGACGACCGGCGGCTGGCTGACGATCCGGTAGCGCCCGTCGACGACCTCGCCCAGCTTGGACAGCGCCTGCAGGCTGTCCCTGGTGTGGGCCTTCTCGGCCGTCCTGGCTGCCCGCTTTCCCGCCTTAACGGCCGTTTTTGCGGTCTTCTTCTTGCTCTTCTTCCCTTTCGCCCCTTTCCGCACATCCGCGACGGTGCTGCGGATCGAGCTCCTCAGCTCGTCTTCGGACAGATGGGAGTACCAGATGTCCATCGTGCCCATCTGCGCGAAATCAGCCATCGCCTCCCGGTAGGCCGCTACTGACGCGAGGGTCGCCGCCTCGGCGTCGGCCGGGGAGAATCCGTTGTTGCGGCCCGCGATCATGAAGCTGGCCGCCATCCGCTTCACGTCGTACTCAAACGGCCCCGGCAATGTCTCGTCGAAGTCGTTCAGGTCGAACAGCAGGGTCCGCTCCGGCGAGGCGAAGGCGCCGAAGTTGGACAGGTGCGCGTCCCCGCACAGCTGGGCGTCCAGGCCGGCCACCGGGGTGTCCGTGAGGTCGGCCGCCATGACCTTGGCCGCGCCACGGTAGAAGGTGAACGGGGAGACCATCATCCGGCCATGCCGCACCGGCACCAGATCCGCATCGCGGGATTTGTTTTGCTGGTCGAGCAGGGCGACCGGGTCCGGGCGGTCCGCCGCGGGTACCCACCCTGAGTGACTTGACGCAGGCGTGCGGTTCCGGGCCTGCAGCCCTCTGGTTCTGCGCTCATCGACGCTGGGAGGCGTGGCGCTCCTGGCTGGCATCTGGCCCCCGTTTCCGATCATGACGCCGCGCATGCTCACCGGCCGTCATCGTGCCCGGGCGCTGGTCACTGCCGAGGCCGATACGCGCGTCGCCGTCATCTGCCGCAGTCTCCTGATGCCTGGTATGGTCGAGCGCCGCAGGCGGGTAACGCATCACCCGGCAAGGATGATCCCGGAGCCCTCCGGCTAGGTCGCGCATGGACCTTCCCGGCGTGGCCAGGACGATGACGAGCAGCTTGCGGGGTCTGCTCAGCCCGGGAATCCCGACGGGCGGGGTCCGGGGACGTCGGGTTGCGCGGCGGGCTCGGGTACGAGCCGCGCGTGCGCCACGTACGCGACGACGACCGCCACGATGACCAGCGGCGTGACCGCCAGGCCGTCGGAGGCCAGCAACAGGGTGGCGAGCAGGACAGAGGTCAGCGGCAGCGTCAGCATCACCACCGACATCGCGCCCATGCCCATGGCGACCGCGGGCACCAGCGGCAGGCCCGGCAGGTGGGATATCGCGGCGCCGCCGGCCGCGCCGAGGAACATGCCGGGGAACACCGGTCCGCCGCGGAAGCTGCCCAGCGATAGCCCGTAGGCCAGTCCCTTACAGGCCAGCAAGAGTACGAGGGCTCCCGCGCCATAGCTGGCGGCGTGGGTGATGAGCGGGCCGAGCTGGGACTCGCCGGAGAACAGCACGTCGGAGGTCGGCTTGCCGGTCCACTGGGCGAACGCGTAAGCGAGCGCCCCGACCGTGATCCCGGCCAGCGGGACGATCAGCAACGCGGACCGGTCGGCATAGGGCTTCAGGGAGCTGCCCAGCCACCTGATGCCCCGGCCGAGCAGAGCCGCCGCCAGCCCGATCACTATCGCCCAGCCGAACTCGGCCACATCGGGCCGGGCGAAGTGCGGCAGACCCGGGATCGCCAGCGAGAACGTGCCCAGGCCGGTCAGGCTGTCCAGGCCGATAAAGATGAGGGAGCCGATACCGGACGCCAGCAGCCCCGGCACGAGAACGAGGCCGAGCGTCGGGCCGCCCAGGCCGGAGGCCTCCATGAGCAAGAACGCGCCCAGCAGAGGCGAGCCCAGTAGCGTGCTGACCGCCGCGAAGCTGCCGGTGGCGGCCAGGACCGAGGCGGCCTGTTTCGGCACCGGCTGCCGCGCCAGGCGCATGGCCAGGACCGCCAGCCCGCCGCCCACGGCGATCAGCGGCATCTCAGGCCCGAGCACGGCGCCGAAGCACAGTGTCGCCAGGGCGGCCAGGACGACGCCGGCGAGCTGCCGCGGCTGGGGAGGGGGGTGGAGTTTGAAGTCGTCGGCCGGGGACGGGCCGCCCCGGCCGGGCAGGTACCTGATGGCCAGCCCAGCCAGAACGCCGCCGACGGCGAGGACCGGCACCGGCCACCACAACGGCTCGGCGGAGAAGCCGAGCCCGTGCGGAAGGTGCGTGAAGATCTCGTTCTGCAGATAGGTCACCAGGGCCAGGAAGCCGTAGGCGGCCGCCGAGACCGGCACGCCCAGCAACGCTGCCAGCGCCAGCAGCTGCAGGTAGCTCCGGCTGCGCAGCAAGGCCACCGGATCCTCAGGCGCCGCCACCGGCCCATCGTGCGCTCACCCAGGCCGGCAGCAGACCACCTGCACCGGGTGAGATACACGGGCGCGGGCGGATGGGCGCGGCCACATGGGACCGGAATCATCCCGGCGGGGTGAGGCTCTCCGGCTTGGCAGCGGAAATGATCACCCCAAGGGCGCGGCCGGGGTGGATGGAGATCAGTTATGCCCTCACAGGGTGGCGCGAGCGACTTTGACGTGGTGATCATCGGTGCGGGCCCGGCCGGCGAGACGGCGGCCGAGCTCGGCGGGATCCTGGGTTACTCGGTGGCGCTGGTCGAGCGGGACGTGGCCGGCGGCACAGTGGTGACCAGCGGCGGCGCGCCGACCAAGACCTTCCGGGAGGCCGCGGTCTACTTCAGCTCGTTCGAGAAGGAGAAGATCTACGGGGTCGCCCTGTCCGCGCCGCCGGAGGTGGCCTACCCGGCCATCCGGGCCCGCGCGCGGGAGGTCAGCGAACAGCTCCGGCAGGCCACGGTGGACCGGATCCGCGAGCGGGGCGTGCACCTGATCCACGGCGAGGCGCGGCTGGACGCCGATCACGTCGTGGTCGCCAGTGCCGACGACGGCACGCAGACGCGGCTGCGGGCTGAGCAGGTGATCGTCGCGACCGGGTCCAGGCCGCTGCGCCCGGCCGGCATCCCGTTCGACGATCCGCGCGTGGCTGACTCCGAGACGCTCACGGCGAAGGCCACGGGAATGGCCCGGGACCTGCTGATCATCGGAGGCGGCGCGATCGGGATCGAGTACGCCACCATCTTCTCCGCCCTGGGCATCCCGATCACCATCCTGGACGCCGCGCCGCGGCTGGCCACGATGATGGACGCCGAGATCTCCCGGCGGCTCGAGCAGGTCGTTCGCGCCCGCGGCAACCAGGTGATCCTGGGCACCGGCATGGTCTCGGCGCGCCGGGACGGCGAGGACCTGGCCGTGAAGCTGAGCGACGGCCGGGAGCTGCGGCACGACGCGCTGCTGTTCGCCGCCGGGCGCAGCGTCACCACCTCGGGCCTGGGCCTGGACAAAGCGGGCGTCGAGGTCGACGCTCGCGGCCGGATCATCGTCGACGCCCAGCTGCGGACCAGCTGCCCGTGGGTATTCGCCGCCGGCGACGTGATCGGGCCGTCCCTCGCCTCGATCGCTGCCGACCAGGGCCGCCAGGCCGTGTGCGGCGCCCTGGGCCTCGACTTCTCCGCGCACGTCGACCAGATACCCGCCGCCGCGATCTACGGGCTGCCCGAGGTGGCCCGCGCCGGGAAAAGCGAGGAGGACTGCGCCGCCGACGGCATCCCGTATGAGATCGGGCGCTGCGAGCTCGGCACCATCCCGCGCGGCGTCATCGCCGGGCAGGACGGCCTGCTCAAGCTGATCTTCCACAGCCGCACCGGGGTGCTGCTGGGCGTCCACGTGATCTGCGAGACCGCGGCCGAGGTCGCCGGCACCGGGCAGGCCATGCTCCACAACGAGGCAACCGTCGAGGACGTGGTCCGGATGGCTTACAACACCCCGACCTACACCTACGGCTACAAGCTGGCCGCGGGCGACGCCCTGACCCGGCTGGACCCCGACGTGCTGCGCGGCATGCGCCTGCCTTCCCGCGCCCACCGGATCTGACCACGCCAGGGGCCGACCGGAATGGAACTCGACAAGCTCGACGCCACCTTCGTCATCGACACCTTCCTGCTGCTCCTGATCGGCGTCGGCCCGAAAATCGCGCTGGTCCCGTTCCTCGAGGCCACCAGCGGAATGCCGCACGACACTCAGCAGCGCGTCGTGCGCAAGATGCTCACCACCGCCGCCATAGTCTCGGTGCTCCTGCTGGTCCTGGGCGGCCTGCTGACCCGGCTGCTGCACTTCTCCCCCGGCGCGCTCGGCATCGCCAGCGGCATCATCCTGCTCATCATCGCCGTCACCATGGTGCTCAGCCAGCCAGACAGCAACAGCGGCGGCCACCAGCAGCCCCGCGACCAGGACCCGATGCAGCTCGCCGTCTTCCCCCTGGCCGTGCCCTACCTGCTCAACCCGGCCGGGATCGTCGTCCTGGTCACCGCCTCCGCGGAAGCCGCCTCCATCTCGGTCTTCGCCGTCACCGTCGGCATCCTCATCCTCATCTTCGCCCTGGACGTCGCCACCTTCCGCTGGGCCGTACACGTCAGCAACCACATGGATCAAAGCCGGATGCTGATCACCGAGAAAGTATTCGGCTTCCTCCTCGCCGCGCTCGCCGTCCAGCTCGCCCTCAACGGACTATCCGACGTCGGCGTCATCCACCTGAATATGCACTAGCAACCCCGCCGCCAGGCTTGCACCGACCAGCTGCCGTTACTCGCACAGCACTGCTGAAGCTTCACACCTATCCGCCATTCTGGCCAGCAGGCGAACGGCCGAGCTATGAGATCGCGAGGAGCTGCGGTCAGAGCGCGGAACTCACCGCTGCGCTGATCTATGGTCCGCTGCTACATGCGGCGAACGTTCAGGATACGCGAGACCGGATGCCGGGCACTCTCGTGGCCCAGGCCTGCTGCGCAGGCGCAGGGATCTCGTTGCCGAATAGCGATCCACGTTTTGGCCCGGACCGGACCACCCTGGTCCGCGGCCATGTCGCCGAGGTCCGCCGTGGACCATTACGGACTGGCCGGACCAACGTGGTATGCGGCTCACAAGGCCCAGGATCTTGCCACCGGCGTGCCGGGCAATCCCGACGGCGCTCAGCGCTGGGAAGTTACACCGTCCCCGCCATCCAGCGGCGCAGGGATCCTCCGCTAGCCCTCAGGCCCAGGCCCAGGTATCGGCATGCCATGTTGCGGCTGGTTCGTCTTCAGCGAAGACGGGCAGCCAGAAATCCGACAGGGCGTCGTAGGCATTGTCCAGGCCGTCAAACTGGATTGCGTAATCGTCAACGAATCCCTGCCATGCTGCAGCCCAGGACTCAGGAGGAGGCCCGAGAGTTGGCGGCCATCCGGTCTCGCGCAGGCTGAACGTCTGCCGACATGCAGCAGCGAGCTCCATCAGATCAGGAAGCGGGAGTTCCTGCGCTATTATCAGCATGTCGTAGAGATCCTTAGCCCGGCCGTTCTCCTGCTGGCCGTAGCTGCGCGTGTAGGCGTGAAGCTTCTCAGCGAGTTGCTGTTGCGAGCTGATGGCTGGCACTATCACGGCCGGGATATCAGCGAAGTCGAGCAGATTCCGAAGCTGTATTTCCTCGACCGGGCGCGGGTCTTCCGGGACGATGTTGACGTCGATACGAAGGTTCTCGAATACCCTGCTGGCGAGCCGGGCAGAGATCGGATATCGAAAGCCACCTTCAGGACCTTCCCCTTGAATTCTCCGGCCCTGCCCGATCAGGAACTCAAAATGATCACCGAGGTCCAGCGTGCTGGCGCGGTCAAGCACATCGAGTAGTTCACTCTCGGCGGCCCGCCATGTCGCGTCTGCGTCAGCCGTCGCCCTCGCCCGGTGGTCCACCCTTGCGATCATCGCCATTCCGCCCTTGAGTGCCCAGCTGTCTGGGGGCGCCACAGCAGCGATGCGGGCCAGCAGTCGCTGCAGAGCAACTTCCTTGCGCAGGCGGTCGAGTGGCAGTCCGGTGGAGTTGTGTCGTTCCCGTAGACGCTGCTCAAGGGCGGTCCGCATCGCGGCGGGCGTGGCGTACCTTTGCCCAGTCATGCGGATTCCCGCGGTGATGGCAGCTTCACCCCGAGCATCCGACGCATATGCGCGCGATCCGGCTGACGGTCCACGGCCCTGGCGAGTCGTATTCGTGTCGTGAGTCCTTGCTCCAAGGACTCACGAGTTGCTTCACGGAGCAAAGACGGGTCAGCGCTGCGCGAGAGGTCGGTCAGCGTGCGTTCGATCGTTGTTACCGGCACATCGTCCCATAGGCGCACCTCACCAGGTTCCAGGTCCTCGTGATGAATCCGCACGCCTGCGCGACTGCCGGTAAAGGACTGGGGGGCGGAGAGGTGAATGACCTGAGGCATCGCTGCGGCAAGTCCGTAGACCGCCAGAGCACTCTCGTGGCTGATGGCGCTGGTCGGACCTGCCCACAGAGTCGCGACGATCATGTCGCCGTACGGATGCTCCGGGTAATTCACTAGCCGGTAGACGCCATGGGCGACCCGCTCAAGCTCCCCAGAGCTGCTGTGGTACGACAGTTGACGGTTACTCAAACCCGCCTGCGCCGCCTCACGCGTCGTGAAGTAGCCCCCGTGTCTGGACGCAAGTCCGTACAGCGTGCTGGACAGCCGGGATCGCATGAAACTAACACTAGACGTTATTTTGATCATCCTCAACGTCCCCAGCACGCGAGATGTAAGTTACTTTCAGCGTAACTTTGATCTTCATTCGAGCGACCAGGCCGTTGTCTCGCCACTCGCATCGATGTGACTCTGGCCGCTGCGGGGAGAACATCGTTGGTGACCTGACGAGCGACGGGGCGTCACGGTGCTGGTTCAGACATGCGACTACAGCAGGCAGGCCGCCGTGCCACGCCGCCGCCAGGTACATGACCCGTGGCCTTGGTGCCGGTTGGGCTTGGGTGGGCCGTCACTTAATGCATATCGCCGGGCTGCAAGTGCGTCCTCGGGCGGTCGGCGTCGAGCATCAACGCGACACCCCTGATCTCACCCCAGTAGTAGAACGCACGATCACTTCCAGGCTGCCCGTGGTCTGGGTGCTCCGGACCAGCAATCGCAACGATGGCAGCATGCCAAGCCTGGAATACCGGATCTTGCTCATCCGCCGGGCCGTGCCCGGTTAGTCCAGGCCCCGGCTCGCCTGCGTGGATCGTCCAGAGGATGGGGGGCAATCGTTGTTCTACTGCCATTTCGAGCAGCCGGCCGAGGAGCGCATGAGCCTGACGTTGCCATGTCAGCTGTACGCGAAGATCTGATGCGTGAGAGCTCACGGTAGCGTCCTCCCAGGTAGCGGGCGCGAGGGCCATTTTGGATTCAGCATGAGGTACGCCACCGACAAAATGAATACCTAGCGTGTCAGCCCAGGCTGACCGTGTGTCAGCTCGAACCTGGCCACGGCGACCAGAGCCAGGGCCTGGCCAGCACGTCCGCAGAAGCGGAACACCTGCGCTCGAGCTTGCGCCGCGATGGCACGACAGTCACCCGCTGGCAATAGGCAATCTGCAGGCTTGCCTGACTCGAGGCCTGGCGTCACCCTCGGCTACAGAAATGGCCGGAGGTCTTGCGCGCCAGAGCCGTCGACAACCTTGTCGTTGGTGATCGGCAGGTGCACTTTCAGCTGTATCCAGAATGGATGTTATGCGCGGTGAAGGCAGCCGACGCCCATCAGGACCGAGATCCGGTTCCCGGTGGCTGCGGCCGGACGTTAGCACGTTCGCTGAGCTGCGCACGCGGGGTGTGCGCAGCGTGGACGCTCGACGGGGTGAGCCTGCCGCCGCCGAAAGACGGCCGACCCCGGCTGAGCCTGGCCGACGACGGCGATCAGGCGGTCCTGGTGGTGGAGACCGAGGCCGGGTACTCGCAAGAGGGCGAGGGCTGAGCCGGTTCACTGATCCGGCTGACGGCGCGAGTCACGTAATGGCGTCCTGCTAGCCGGACTGCGGGGCGGAGGTGTTCTGGTGCTTTGACCAGCCGGATCTGACCGCGACGTTCCGGTTCGCGGTGCGCGTCCCCGGCGGCTGCGGAAGTCCTCGCCGCGCCCGGTCAGCTCAGTGAGACCAGCAGATCCGCCAGCGACGGCTGGTAGACCAGGTGCCCGCGGTCGTCCAGGGTTCCCACCACCGACGTGACGCGCAGGGTGAATCCCGGGTACTGGCCGTCCCGGGACCGGATCAGCGCCTTGGTCGGGCTACCCTTCCGGTTGGTCTCCGCCTCGGCCGGGCGAAGATCATCCCGGTTGGCCGCGAACGCGTAGACGCAGCCGGCGGAATCGTCCAGCTTGGTCCCGCCCGCCGATCCCCGCGTCATCATCCCGATAACCCGCTCGCCGGTCACTACGAGCTGGCCGAGTTTCCCTGCGGCCGTGCCGTCATCGCCCGACAGTTCCATGTACACCGCGAACCTCTCGTGCGGGGATGGCGCGGCGGCATCCGCGGCCGGGCTCAGCAGCAGCAGTGGCTTCCCGTCATTTCCCGCGCCCAGCCGGAAATCGGCGTTGAGCTCCGCTGAATGGAACGGGAGAGCGGACAGATCCAGCATCAGATGGCTGGCTGTGAACGTCACTAAGTCCTCCGGGCCCTCGTGCCTGCTCCGCGCGGCTCCCCGCGCTGGTCCCGATCATGGCCGGCGCGGCGCCGCAGCGGGGAAATACCGCAACCTGGGCTGTGCCGCCGTCCGAGGCGGCCTGCGTCTTGCGCGCTATCCTGCGAGGCCCCGGGGAAGCGCGTGAGACACCAGGCGGGCCTCTCTCCGCGAGGGGTTCCAGGCAGCGGAGAGCGACCGGTACCCGACTTTGCTCCAGGTACTGTCGGTGATGCCGGCCGGGCCGTGGGTGAGAGACGAGTCAGACACCCGGGCGACCTGGGAGCCGCCCACCGATGCGGTCAGGGCAGATCCTCTCATCGCGAGCTGCACGGCTGTCCAGGTTCCGGCCTGCGGGGCGGGATAGGTCCCGGAGGCGAGAACGTCGACCGTCGCGGCGGGAGTGATCCGGGCGAGCTGCCAGTTGCCGTCGGCGGAGGCGGTGAGCTGATAGCACGTCAGCGCCGGGTCACTAGGTTTGCCGGGTAGTCGCAAGTTCTCCGGCCAGTGGCAGCGGCCGAGCACCCCGGCGGACTGGTCCGTCGCGGTGAACATGACGTCGGTGCTGATCGTGTAGTCAGTCCATGAGTCGTCGCCGACGAATGCGTACGGGTGGTTCCACACGGCCCTTGGTATGTGCGACAGGACGGGCTCGCGGTCGGAGTCCTGAGTGAACCACTGGCCGGTCGGGTCGTAGCTGAACGAGCCCTGGATGGGAGCCAGTCGCGACGGCAGGTCGGCTGAGTCCCGTGCGGCCGCATACGGAAGTGGCGCCGGTGATGGCGCGCCCCGCGGCCCGGCGACACGCGGGCGCTGCCCGGTGGTCGTGGTCAGCGTGTACAGCCAGCCGGGCCGGAGGGTCAGCGTGACCGCGGGACCGTGCCGGTCGGCGAGCCGGATCAGGTACCGGTGGTGACGCAGGTCGCTGCCCCACACATGGACGGTGGCGGATCTGAGCGGCCGGGCGACCCGGAGGGTGAGCTGCTGCGGCCGGGTCGCGCTGGCCGTCTCGGCGACGGCGGACCAGTCACGGCCATGCTCGTAAGTGACGACGCTGCCGCCGGCCGGGAGGAGCCGGGAGCCATCCCGGGCGTAGTGCCAGCCGGGCCCGGTGAACTGGGTGGTGTGCGCGGTGACCCAGGCGAGCGGCGCGACCTTGTAGTAGCCGGACCACGGCCAGTCGGCGATGACCAGACCTTGGTTCTGGTAGGGCAGGTCGGGCGGGATGGCGTTGACGGCGGGCCATTCGAGGATGCCGCTGGTCCTGGCGGTGATCCAGGAGCGATTGATGGCGCTGGCCAGCAGATCGCCGTCAGCGGCGGCGAGGTCGCCCAGCTCGGACTCCCAGACGGGCTTGCCGAACGTGTGCGGCGGGCCGGAGCAGCGAACGCGGCAGTTGTCGTGGTAGCCGAGGACGCTGACCGCGTTGCGGTAGGCGGGGTAGCGGCGCATCATGTCGCTGAGCTCCGGGCCGGAGCCGGACGTTTTGGTCAGGAAGGCGTCGGCGGCGACGTACCGGACGCTTCGGAACCCGTTCGCGTCCATCGCACGGCGGAGGCTTAGCACCCAGCGGCGGCCGGCGTTAAGGCCGGGGCCATGCTCGTTCCATCCGCCGATATAGGCAATGTGCAGGTGATGCTGGCGGGCGCACTTGAGCCAGGTAATGACATAACCGACATCGGCCTGTGTCCAGATATCCTTGCCGACCCAGCCGGGCGCGCCCCACTGCAGGGCGTACAGCTGGATGGACGGATTGCGCTGGACGGCAGCCTGGGCGACCTGCCATTCGTAGCCGACGTCGCAGTTGACCTGGCCGGGAGCGGGCTCGACGCTGGGCTCGGCGCCGTCGGAGCTGTAGGTGCCGGCACCGATCTCCAGCTTGAGCATCTGCAGCGCTGCGCCGTAGCCGGGGCGGAACAGGTAGTCGTAGATCTGGTCGCGGACCGAGGGAGGATAGTCGGCGACGAGCCGGGCATTACCGCCGCCTCCGACAATGGCGCCGATTCCGTCGAACGCGCCTGACGTCCGCGTAGTTATCTTGAGGGTCACCGACGCGACTGCCGACCGGGCTGCCGACGGGGCTGCCGACGGGGCTGGGATCGCGGTTGTCGGGCCCGCGGCAGCGATGACTAATCCAACTCCTCCGACGGCGGCTGCTGCTGCCGCTGCCGTGAGTAGGCTGAGCTGCCTGCTGCTGTTCATCGCGTCCTCTAGCGTAATGGGTCGGTGAGTTGCGGGGCGTCGGCAGCGGGTCACCGCATCGATCACGAATCGAGAAGCACTAGCAGCCGCGGCGGGCCTAGCCTTCGTTCAACTGGCCGGTATCGCGCGGCCTATGAGGATCGAGGGGAAGGTGTCATGCCCGCGAAGAGTTCCCAGGCCGGGTCCGGCGGCTTCACTGCTGCAGAGCGTGCCGCGATGAAGCAGCGCGCGGGAGAACTGCGCGCTGAGGGCAGGCAGGGCGCCAAGAAGGCCGACGGTCTGCAGGCGGCGCTCGAGTCGATCGCGAAGATGGCCCTGGAAGATCGTGTGGTCGCTGAGCGCGTCCACGCGACGGTGAGCGCGAACGCCCCCGAGTTGCTGCCGAAGACCTGGTACGGGATGCCCGCCTACGCCAACGCGGAAGGCAAGGTCGTCGTCAGCTTCAAGAACTCGGGCAAGTTCAACACCCGGTACTCGACACTGGAGTTCCAGGACGCTGCGAACCTCGACGACGGGGACCTGTGGCCCGTGTCGTTCGCGCTGCAGAAGTGGAGCCCCGCAGTGGAACAGAAAGTTGTCGAACTGGTGAAGGCCGCGGTCTCCTGACGAGTGCCCCAATCGACGAGCGGTTGCCAACCACAAGCGGAAGGGGTCACCATGCTGAGGCAGGTCGCGGAGGGTGTGCTGATCCACCAGAGCGAGTTCTGCCAGAGCAACACCGTTGTCGTGCCCGGCCAGGCTGGCGTGTTGCTCATCGATGCCGGGATATACGGCTCCGAGATGGCCTGCCTGGCGAACGACCTGTCCGATGCGGGTCAGACCGTTGCAGCGGGCTTCTCGACGCATCCTCATTGGGATCACGTGCTCTGGCACGCCACCTTCGGCTCGGCGCCCCGTTACGGCACAGCCCGCTGCGCGGCTGCTATCCGAGATCAGCTGTCGGGTCCGCACTGGAAGGACAGCATCGCCGGGTGGATACCGCCGGACATCGTCGAGCAAATATCGTGGGACCTGTTTGGCCTCATTACCGGCCTGCCCGCCGAAACTGCGCGGATTCCCTGGGATGGCCCTCAAGTCCGGATTATCGAGCATCAGGCGCATGCCGCGGGCCATGCGGCGCTGCTGATCGAGGAACGCGGGGTTCTCGTCGCCGGCGACATGCTTTCTGATGTCCTGATTCCGATGCTTGACCTGGACGACACCGCTGACCCGATCGAGGACTACCTCGCCGCGCTGCGGCTGATCGAGGGCGTGGCGGGCGACGCCGACGTCCTCGTCCCCGGCCACGGGTCCATCGGCGGAGCTGATCAGGTACACCCGCGGATCGACCAGGATCGGGCGTACGTGCACGCCTTGCGTGACGCCCATGTTCCCAGCGACCCGCGGATCGGCCCATCGGCCGCGCACGGCTGGGAATGGGTGGGCGGCGTGCACGAACGGCAACTCCAGGGCCTCGCCCGTCATCGGATGGTGTTACCGGCGTCTACCGTCAGGGCAGCGCCGGTCACGTAGCGTGCCTCCTCAGAGGCGAGCCACAGCACCGCGTTGCTGACATCGCGCGGGTCGAGCGCCTCGACGGGCAGGCCGTTCATGAAGATGCCGCCCAGTTCGGGACTTCGGCTGATGAACGGCTCGAGGGTCTCCAGGCCGGCGACCATCGGGGTATCGACACCGGCTGGGTGCACCGTGTTGACCCGGATGTGATGGGCGCCGAGCTCGTTGGCCAGCGACCGGCAGATGCCGACCACGGCGTGCTTAGCCGCAACGTAAGGGGCGAGGAAGGGCATGCCCTTGAGGCCAGCCGTGGAGCTGGTGGCGATGATCGACCCGCCACCGGCGGCCATGAGGTGAGGGATCGCCACGACCATGGTGTTCCAGACCCCGGTCAGGTTCGTGTCGATGGTGTCTTGCCACACCTCCTGGCTGACCTGGTCCCACGACTGCACGGTGTAGATCCCGGCGTTGGCGCAGACGATATCCAGCCGGCCCAGCTCTGCCACGCCGGCGTCGAGGGCCGCCCTGAGCGTCGCGGCGTCGCGCACGTCGGCTTTGGCCGCCACGATCCTGCGGCCGAGCGCCTCGACAGCGCGGACGGTCTCGTCGAGTTCGGCCCGGCCGGACATCGCGTAGCGGACCGTCGGATAGTCCTCAAGGACGTCGACGGCAATGATGTCGGCGCCCTCCTCGGCCAGGCGGATCGCATGGCTGCGCCCCTGGCCCCGCCCCGCGCCGGTGATGAAGGCAACCTTGCCCTCGACTCTTCCTGACATCCGCATGCTCCTTCCCGCCCCGGATGCATGTCCGTTTCATTCAAGACCCCGCTAGCCTCGCGCACCGATCATTGACTGCAGCAACACCGGCCAGACAATGAGGAACCGACCATGAAGCCGCGCATCCATGTCATCACCCTCGCGGTAGCTGACCTCGACCGCGCCCTGGCGTTCTACCGCGACGGGCTGGGCTTCCAGACCGAAGGGCTGATCGGTACCGAGTTCACAGGGAACCAGGCTGTTCCCGACGGGACCACGGCGGTGTTCCACCTCGACGGCGGGCTCATGCTGTCGATATATCCGCGCTCCGAGCTGGCCAAAGACGCCCTGGTCCCCCTGACCGCGGCGAAGCCCGGCGAGTTCAGCATCGGGCATGTGGTGGCCAGCCGGCCCGAGGTCGACGAGGTCATCGCACAGGCCCGGGCGGCCGGAGCAACCGTCACCGACCCACCTCACGACCGGCCCTGGGGCATCTACTCGGGATACTTCCAAGATCCCGACGGCCACCTCTGGGAGGTCATCTGGAACCCCGCGCTCGATCTCGCCTCGTCCTGAGTGGCTACGACCCCGAACACTGCATCGACCTGGGAAACCCGACCAGCGCAGCCAGAAACTCTGCCGGTCACCGCAACCAGATCGCAAGGCCAGCTCGGTTAACTGCAGCGACGGGAGTAGCCATTGTTTTCCGGCACGCGCACCAGAATCATCGCGGCCACAGCCGCAGCCGTTGCGTTCGCAGGAGGTTCCTACGGAATCGTCACCGCCACCTCCAGCAGCGCTTCGACCACGGCCGCCAGCAGCAGCCCGCCTGGCGGCCTCCGATCCGGCGGGGGCTCCAGTGCCCGCTCCGCGCCAGCCGCCGGAGGATCATCCGGCACGATCAGCAGCGTCTCCTCCTACGGTTTCACGCTAACAACCTCGACCGGCCAGAAGGTGACCATCAAGGAGGCATCCTCCACCACCTACGAGAAGGGCACGAGTCCTGCCTCAGCCACAGCAATTACCACCGGTGAACCCGTCGTGATAATGGGCACAACGGACAGCACGACCATTACCGCCACCGAGGTCATCGTGCAGCCGCCCCGCAGCAGCACCTCGAGCCCGGGAGGACAGGTGGCCGGCTTCAGCAAAGGCCAGCAGCGCTCCTCCCAGCAGGTCGGCCAGATCCCCGCCGACTACAGGCAAGGGTCAGGAACGATCATGAGCGGGACGGCCGCGAACACGGCGGCCGAGGCCGCGCTGGCCGCTTACCCGGGCGGCATCGTCGACCGGGTGGTGAAGCTGGGCAACGGCCAGTACGAGGTCCACTACATCGGCGTCAACTGGCCCCACCACATCTTCGTCAACCAGAAGTTCCAGGTCATCGGGGCCGACGACTAGCACCGCCAGCCGGCTAAGCCACCGTGCCGGGAACGCGGGTCACGTCAGGTCCGGTCGTGCCTGGCCTGGAGGCGCTCGCGTTGCGGCCCGACGGTGTACTTGGGGTCGCGGGCCGAGGCCCGGCCGGCCTCGAAGATGCCAAAGCGCGTCAGCGCCGAGGCCGCCATCATCGCCGCGCCAGCCACCGGCGCGGCCACCCGCGCGGCCACCCGGCTGCCTCTAGCCAGCACCGTGCCGGCGACCCCGGCCGCCAGCAGCACGTCGGCCGCGGCCATGAGCTGCCGCGGCCGCCCTCGCTGGTAGGGCTCGGCCTCGGCGCCCAGGCGGCGCATCATCAGCCGCTTGGCGATGGTCTCGCTGGCGGCTCCCAGCACGGCCAGCCGGGCCGCCTGGCCGCCCTGTTCCGGCCGGACGGCGAGCATGCCGAGGCCGCCCGCGGCCGTGGCGGCGGACCCGATGAAGACGAACGGCAGCTCGCGGTGCGCGTCGTGCCAGGCGGGAGCGGCGGTATCGCTGAGCAGGACCGAGGTGTAGGACGCGACCGGCCCGCCGAGCGTGGCGGCAGCGAGGGTGGCGGCCCGGCCCGCCCGCGGCAGCTTTCGCGTCACGGCGGACACGGCAGCGGCCAGGGCCACCGGGGTGTAGCCCGACAGTATCCACGTGCCGACGCTCATCGGCGAGGTCACCTTGAGGACCCGGAGCATGTTGATGAACCTCCCCGGGCGGCCGAGGTCGTGAACCAGCGCGACCATCGACAGGCTGATTGCCCCGGCGGCCCCGCACTTCGCGGCCCGGGCCAGCTCCTGGCGGCCGGTGAGGTCCGCGCCCGCGGCAAGTACCGACGAGGCGCCGGCCAGCCCGCCGAGGAACAGGTAGCTGGGGATGTCCGGTCCCCAGACCGTTTCCTTGAGCACCGGCCGGCCGTAATACGACCTGAACTCGGCCTTCGGCACCATCGCCTTCTCGCCGCTGCGCTTTCCGCCGCTGTGCTTGCCGCCGCCACCGCGCCGTCGGCGGCCCGTGTCGGGGGTCATTTCCGGCCTGCCGTGCAGGCGACCGCGACCAAGCCGGCCAGGCTGGCCGCGGCGGCGGCCGCGTGCCGCCACATGCGGGGCAGATCGCGGGTCGTGACCACCGGGTCCGGTGGCAGGCCGTAGACCTCTGGCTCGTCAAGCAGCAGGAACATGGCGCCGGCACCGCCGATGCCATCGGCCGGGTCCGCGCCGTACAGCTGTGCCTCGGGCTGGCCAGCATCATGCAGGTCGTCCACCCGCTGGTGTGCGCGTTCGCGCAGCTCGTCAAGCGGGCCGAACTGGATGGACTCCGTCGGACAGGCCTTCGCGCAGGCCGGCGTCAGGCCGTCACCCAGCCGGTCGTAACACAAGGTGCACTTGTGCGCGCCCGCCGTCTGACTGGCGCCTGTCGATCACGCCGAACGGGCACGCCGACACGCAGTAGCCGCACCCGTTGCAGATGTCGTCCTGGACCACCACCGTGCCGAACTCGGTGCGCATCAGCGCGCCGGTCGGGCAGACATCCAGGCAGGCCGCCTCGGTGCAGTGCTTGCACACGTTGCTGGCCATCAGCCACCGCACGCCGTCGCCGCCATCGACGCCGACGGGGATCGTTTGCTCGATGAACTCCACGTGCCGCCAGGTTGAGGCACCCAGGCCCTCGGTGTTGTCGTAGGACATCCCAGTCAGCAGGAGCCCGTCTTCCGGCACGGCGTTCCATTCCTTGCAGGCAACCTCGCAGGCCTTGCAGCCGATGCACACCGAGGTGTCGGTGAAGAATCCCATCCGGGGAGGGTGGTCGGAGTAGCCGGCCAGCGCGGCCGGGTCCAGGCCGAGATCGCCGAGCAGCATCGTTCCTGGCTCAGGCTGGGCCTTCATGGTTTCGGCAGGTACGGCATCCATCTCACATCTCCGTCCCGGTCTCGTCGGTGATGCCGGCCCGCTCCTGGTAGGTCCGGACGAGGTCGCGCAGGGCCGGCCCTCGCGGCCGCCGGCCGGCCCGGACATCGCAGGCCATGGCCTTGACCTCCTGGATGTGCACATTCGGGTCGAGCGACAGGTGAGCCAGCTCGTTGGCGGCGTCCCCGGTGGTGTAGCCGTTCGGGCCCCAGTGCCAGGGCAGCCCGACCTGATGCAGGGTCCGGCCCTGGACCTGCAGCGGCCGGATGCGCTCAGTAACCAGCACGCGGGCCTCGATCGCCGCGCGGGCCGTGATGATCGTCGCCCAGCCGAGGTGCTGGAGGCCGCGCTCGGCAGCGAGCTGCGGCGAGACCTCGCAGAAAAAGGCGGGCTGCAGTTCTGAAAGGTAGGGCAGGAACCGGGACATGCCGCCAGCGGTGTGGTGCTCAGTCAGCCGGTACGTAGTTGTCACGTACGGGAAAACGGCCGAGCCCGGCTCATCGCCGCTGGGCTGGAAGCGGTCCTCCGGGTCGCGGATTAGCTGCCTCACCGGGTTGTGCTGCTGGCCGTATATCAGGTTGCGGAACGGGGATTCCTGTGGCTCGTAGTGCGCGGGCAGCGGGCCGTCGACCAGCCCGGCCGGGGCGAACAGCCAGGCCTTGCCGTCGGCCTGCATGATGAACGGGGCGGCACCCGAGATCGCCGCCACGCCGGTGGCCCCTTCGGGCGGCCGGTATGACGGGGGCCGGTCGGCCACGAAGTCCGGCACGTCCGGCCCAGCCCACTTACCCTCCTCGGCGTCCCACCAGACCAGCGCCTTGCGGTCACTCCACGGCTGGCCGTCGGGATCGGCCGACGCGCGGTTGTACAGGACCCGGCGGTTGGCGGGCCAGGCCCAGCCCCAGTCGGGCGCCACCCAGCTCTGCTCGCCGGCCGGCTTGCGGCGGGCGGCTTGGTTGACTCCGCTGGCCCGCACACCGCAGTAGATCCAGCAGCCGCACGCTGTGGAACCGTCGGCGGCCAGCTGGGTGTAGGCCGACAGCGGCTGCCGGTCCGGGCCCCAGCCGTTGATCTCGGCCAGGACCGCGTCCGCATCCGGGTCAGCATGCGGCCCCGTGGTCGGGTAGTCCCAGGTTAGGTCGAGCACCGGCCGGTCGGCCTCGCTGGTCGAGGCGGCCAGCTTGGCCCGGATGCGGCGGCCGAGATCGTAGATGAACTGCAGGTCGCTGCGGGCATCACCGGCTGGCTCGACGGCCTGGTGGTGCCACTGCAGCAGCCGCTGGGTATTGGTGAAGCTGCCGGATTTCTCGGTGTGCGCGGCGACGGGCAGGAAGAAGACCTCGGTGCCGATGTCCTCGGTGCGCATCTCACCGGTCTGCGTTTCTGGCCCGTCTTTCCACCAGGTGGCGCTCTCGATCATCACCAGGTCCCGGACCACCAGCCAGTCAAGGCTGGCCATGCCTTTGCGTTGCATCCGGGCATTGGCGGACCCGACCGCAGGGTTCTGCCCGAACAGGAAGTATCCCTGGCAGATCCCGTCGATCTGGGCGACGACCGTGTCGTAAGTGCTGTGGCTGCCAGTCAGCCGCGGCAGGTAGTCGTAGCAGAAGTCGTTGCCTTCGGTCGCCGCCTCGCCCCACCAGGCTTTCAGCAGGCTGACCAGGTACTCGCGGGTGTTAGCCCAGAACCCGTTCTGCACGGACTCGGCTTTGACGTAGGCGTCAAGGTCGTCGTTCCCGTCGGCATACGGCATCGGCAGGTAGCCGGGCAGGAGGTCAAACAGCGTCGGGATGTCGGTCGAGCCCTGGATGGAGGCGTGCCCGCGCAGGGCGATGATCCCGCCGCCGGGACGGCCCATGTTGCCGAGCAGGGCCTGCAGGATCGCGGCCGTGCGGATGTACTGGACGCCGACGGTGTGCTGGGTCCAGCCCAGGCTGTACACGAACGCCGTGGTCCGGTCGCGGCCCGAGTTCTCGGTGACGAGGCGGCATACCCTGGCGAACTGGTCCGGCGGTATCCCCGCGACCTGCTCGACGACTTCGGGCGTGTACCGGGCGAAGTGCCGCTTCAGTACCTGGAATACGCAGCGGGGGTGCTGCAGCGTCTCGTCGGTGTCGGGGCTGGGGTTGGCGGCCGCGCCGCCAGAGCCGTGCGCCTCGCCGCGTCCGGCCCGGCGCAGGTTCCCGCGGATGGCCTGGCGGCTGCCGCCGCCATTCGCGTCCTGAGTATCGGGATCGGCGTGCTCGCCGCTGGCGGGCTTGACTTCCCCGCCCTGGTAACGCCAGGTGTCGAAGTCGTAATACCGCTCCTCGGTGTTCAGGCCGGAGAACACCCCGTCCAGATCCTCGGTGTCGGCGAACTCCTCGGTCAGGATCGTGGCCGCGTTGGTGTACGCGACAACGTAATCACGGAAGTACCGCTCGCTCTGCAGCACGTAGTTGATCAGGCCACCGACGAACGCAATGTCGGCCCCGGCCCTGATCGGCACGTGGACGTCCGCGACAGCGCTGGTGCGGGTGAACCGCGGGTCGACATGGATCACCGCGGCGCCTCGGGCCTTGGCCTCCATCACCCACTGGAAGGCGACCGGATGGCACTCGGCCATGTTGGAGCCTTCGATGAGGATGCAGTCGGAGTGAATGAGGTCACGCGGCGGATTGGTGGCTCCGCCGCGCCCGAAGCTAGTCCCCAGACCGGGGACGGTGGCGGAGTGTCATATCCGGGCCTGGTTCTCGACCTGGATAGCGCCGAGCGCGGTGAACAGCTTCTTGATCAGGTAGTTTTCCTCGTTGTCCAGCGTCGCGCCGCCCAGGCTGGCAAAGCCGAGCGTCCGCCGGGTCCGGGCTCCGTCCACCTGCTCCTGCCAGCCTGCCCGGCGCGCCGCGATGACCCGGTCGGCGATCATGTCCATC
The DNA here is from genome assembly GCA_963822485.1 of uncultured Actinomycetota bacterium. Lineage (GTDB taxonomy): Bacteria > Actinomycetota > Actinomycetes > Streptosporangiales > Streptosporangiaceae > DASUBV01. Next base: position 1,233,156 of record CAWGHW010000031.1, on the reverse strand, counting down.
GCCGTGTCGAGGTCCAGGTCCTCCCACTGCGTGCCGTACGGCCGCCGGTACCGCACCCGGTACTCGCGGGCGTCGCCGGTCGTCAGCTGCAAGCTTGCTGAGCCCTTGGGGCATCAGCCGGCCGCGGCTGACCGGCGAGTCCGGGTCGCCCTCGATCTGGGTGACCTTGCTGTTCTGGACGTAGACCTGCTGACCGCAGCCAACCGCGCAGTACGGGCAGACCGACTTGACCACCTTGTCGGCGGTGGCGACCCTGGGTGTGAGCCGCTGAGAGCGCTTGCTCTTGACTGCCGCGCCGAGCCCGAGCTTGTCGCCCAGCGCAAGCTGACGGTAGACCGGCCACGACCTCAGCCAGCCGCGAGCGTCCATCGCAATATCCCCCGTGGACGGGCCACGATCGGTCCGCTGATGTTCCCGACCCGTTTGTTCCCGACCCGATTTCCCTTACCCACCGTCACCAAAAAAACACCCAACGTGCACCTGTCTTCAGCGCCTGGGTGCTACGGCATCGGCGGTACTGGCTTGGCCTGCCGTTGCCGCCTGCCCGGCTTGCGCGTCCTGGGCCCGGCCTGGCGGGCGTGGCAGGGTCAGCCCGGCGAGCGCTCCGGCCACCGCCAGGCCGGCCGCGGCCGCGATGGCGGGCGCGAACCCGTCGCTGAACGCGGCCGCCGAGGTGTAGCCGCCGGCCGAGGCGAACACGGCGGCCAGGATCGCGACGCCGAACGCGGCGCCCAGCTGTCGCATCATGCTGAAGCTGCCCGACGCCTTGCCGATGTCGCCGCGCGGGACCGAGCCGACCACGGCCTTGGTGACCGCGGGAATGGCCAGGCCGAGCCCGGCGCCGGAGATCATCATCGGCGCGAGCATCGCCGGGTAGGCCAGCCCGGGGGCGGCGATGACGGCGATCCACGCGAGCCCGGCGGCCTGCAGCAGCATCCCGGAGACGATCAGCGGCCGGTCGCCGATCCGGTCGGCCAGCTTCCCCGCCCTCGGTGCGATCAGGAACGGTGCCACGCCCCAGGGCAGCAGCCGCAGCCCGGCGCCGAGCGGATCCTGGCCGAGCCCGACCTGCTGGAACTGGGCCATGAAGAACACCGCCCCGGTGATCGACGCGCCCTGGAGGAAGGCCACGGCGTTGCCCGCGGAGAAGCCCCGGATGGCGAACAACCGCATCGGCAGCATCGGCGCGCGGGCCCGCAGTTCCCAGCCAGCGAACGCCACCGCCAGCACCGCGCCCGCCGCGAGCGTCCCGGCGACCTCGGGGCTAGCCCAGCCGGCCGACCCGCCGCGCACGAGGCCCCAGACCAGTCCGAGCGCCGCGCTGGTGCCCAGCGCCATGCCGGGCAGGTCCAGGGCAGCGCGCGGCCCGTAACTCTCCTCCAGGCGGCGCAGCGCCAGGGGGATGGTGAGCAGGCCGATCGGCACGTTCAGCCAGAAGATCCACTGCCAGGCGATGCCCTGGGTGATCGCGCCGCCCAGCACTGGCCCCACCACTGTCGCCAGGGCGGTCACCGAGCCGAAGATCCCCATCGCCCAGCCACGGCGCTGTGGCGGAACGGCCGCGTTCAGCAGCGCCAGCGCCAGCGGCAAGACCATCGCCGCGCCAACGCCCTGCACCGTGCGCGCCGCGATCAGCGGGCCGGCCCCGGGCGCGAGTGCGCACGCCGCCGAGCCCGCTGCGAACACGCCCAGGCCGATGGCGAAGACCCGCCGCCTGCCGAACCTGTCGCCCACGGCGGCTGCGGTCATCAGCAGCACTGCGAAGGTCAGGGTGTAGGCGTTGACCGTCCACTCCAGCTGCCCGATCGAGGCGCCGAGGTCGCGGCGGATCGTGTTCAGCGCAGTCGCGACGACCAGCAGGTCCAGTACCACCATGAACGATGCCACCGACGCCAGCGCCAGGGCCCAGCCCTGGGCGCGGGTCACGGCGTCCTGCTTGCTCGCGGTAATCACGTGTCCTCCAAGGTCAGCGTTTATTGCTTGCTGCTGATTGAGACACCGGAGGCAGCCGCGAATTGACCGGTCAGTTTCCGGCCCGGCTGGTGTCGTTACGTTGAGGACGTTCAGGACCTGGCGAAGAGTGAGGCGGTGCGAGGATGTGATCGTGACCACGACGGCGCTGGCCCGCGCCCGGGCGGGCGACGGAGAGGCGTTCCGCGAGCTCACTGACCCCTACCGGCGCGAGCTGCAGCTGCACTGCTACCGGATCCTCGGCTCAGTGCAGGACGCCGAGGACACGCTGCAGGAAACGCTGCTGGCCGCCTGGCGCGGGCTCGGCCAGTTTGAGGAACGCGCCTCGGTGCGCTCCTGGCTGTACAAGATCGCGACCAACCGGTGCCTGAACGCGCTGCGCGACGCCGGCCGCCGCCCGGTGGCCGCGGCCGTGTTCCAGTGGTCTGCCCCGCCTCCGGAGCCCACCCGCCGGACGGAGCCGCTGTGGCTGCAGCCCTACCCGGACGCGCTGCTCGATGACCTGCCCGACACCGCGCCCGGCCCGGAAGCACGCTACGAGACCAGGGAAGCGGTGACACTGGCGTTCGTGACCGGGCTGCAGCGCCTGCCGCCCCGGCAGCGCGCCGTCCTGGTGCTGCGCGACGTGCTCGGCTACCCCGCGGCGCAGGCCGCCGACATGCTCGCCGTCAGCGAGGTGTCGGTGAACAGCGCCTTGCGGCGGGCCCGCGCCACGCTCGCCGCCCAGCTTCCTGCGGGCCGCGACAGCGCTCCCGCGCCGCGATCGGCCCGGGAGCGCGAGCTCACCAGCCGGTTCGCGGACGCGTTCGAGGCCGCCGACACCGAGCGCCTCGTGGCCCTGCTCACCGGGGACGCGCGGCTGACCATGCCACCCGAGCCCCTGGAGTACCAGGGCCAGGCCGCGATCGCCGAGTTCTTCCAGACCCGGCCCCAGTGGAAGACCCAGGTGGCCCGGCTGGTACCTGCTCGCGCCAACCATCAGCCCGCGTTCGGCTACTACCGCACGGACCCGCCCGCGCCGGTCAGGGACGCCCATGGCCTCATCGTGCTCACGCTGGCTGGCAGCAGGATCTCCGCGATCACGCGGTTCGGCGAGAACAGCCTGTTCCCCCGCTTCGGGCTGCCCCGGACCCTGCCGCGCTAGGCGGAAGGGAAGGCCCGCGGCGGGGAGCCGGAAAGTTGTCTTGTCCCAGGTTAGCCGCCATGCCTGGCAGCGCATATGGTGTGGGGTATCTGTTCAGGCAGCCTGAACGAGTTCCCGATCACGTCCAGACCACGCGCCGGTCTTGAGGTCGCCTCGCTGCAATTACTGGATCGCGAGGCGAGTGATGATCACAGACGTGGCGCCAGCCCCTTATGACGGCGCTGGTTCGTTTCCGGCTCTTGATGTGCCTGCCCGGCCCCCGTTGCAGCGGGCCATACAGCTGACGGTGATCGCGGCGATAGTGGTCGGCCCGTTCGTGGGGCTGGTCGCGGCGGCGGTGCTGCTGTGGGGCCGCGGCGTCGGCTTCGCTGACCTGGGGCTGGTGGTGCTGTTTTACCTGCTGACCGGGTTCGGGGTGACGGTGGGCTTCCACCGGTGCCTGACTCACCGGAGCTTCACCGCCCGGCCGGCGCTCCGGGTGGCCCTGGCGGTCGCGGGATCGATGAGCTTCCAGGGCGATGTGATCGGCTGGGTCGCCACCCACCGGCGCCACCACGCCTTTCCCGACCGGCCGGGCGACCCCCACTCGCCCTACCAGTACGGGACCGGCCCGGCCGGGCTGCTGCGCGGTGTCGCGCACGCCCACGTCGGGTGGCTGTTCGGCCATGACCCGACGTCCCGGGAGCGCTACGCGCCCGACCTGCTGGCCGACCGGTCCCTGCGCGTGGTGTCGAACGCCTTTCCGGCGCTGTGCGCGGTGTCGCTGGCCCTCCCGTTCGCCGCCGGCTGGCTGATCGGCGGCGCCCGCGGCGCGCTGCTGGCGCTGATCTGGGCCGGCCTGGTCCGCGTCTTCCTGCTCCAGCACGTCACCTGGAGCGTCAACTCGCTGTGCCACCTGCTCGGCAACCGGCCCTTCACCACCCGCCGCCACGACCGGGCCACCAACCTGTGGCCGCTGGCCCTCCCGTCGCTCGGCGAGAGCTGGCACAACATGCACCACTCCGACCCGGCCTGCGCCCGGCACGGCGTCGACCCCGGCCAGGTCGACCTGTCCGCCTCGCTCATCCGGGTGTTCGAGCGCGCCGGCTGGGCCAGCGCCGTCCGCTGGCCCACCCCCGACCGGCTCGGACAGCACCGTCGCATGGCCGGCGATGAGCCGGCCGCCAGTGAGATAGGCGGCTAAGGGCTGTTCCCTGGCCTATCGGCTAATTGCCCGCCAGTGTCTGAAACGCTCCTGACGGCGTTGTCGCTGGCTGCCTGCGTCCGTCCGGTCCGCCGCAAGGCGAGCGCGACGACCAGCGGAAACAGGCCCTGAGCCGCGGACGTCAGCCGCTCGACCATGCCGAGGTCACCGCCGCCGGACCGGGCCTCGATCAGGAGCCAGCACGACAACCCGGCAAAGACGACGGTCACCACCGCGCAGCCGTAGACACCCAGGATCCACGATCTCTCAGGCCCGCGCCGGGCGACGAGTACCGGCCAGACCGCCGTCGCGACGACGCAGCTCACCGCGAAGGCGAGGTGCCGCGCGGTCGGGCCGGTGGCCGGTTCCGGGGAGGCGGCGATGCCGAGAGTGGACAGGCCAGTCAGGATCAGCAGGAGGCGGGCAGGCAGGCGAACGCCAGCCAGGCCCCCGCCGGTGGCGATCTGACAGCCGCCCACCAGGACCAGGGCCGCGGTCATGACCCAGCGGTCGGTTCCCGTCTGGCCAGCGAGCGCGCTCATGGTCTGCCGCATCGGGCTGTAAGAGGCCGGCTGAAGCGCGCCGGCGATCAGCCAGCCCCCGACCAGGAGCACGGGCGTCAGCAAGGCTGTGCCTACCGCCCAGCCAGGGACTGGTCCGCCGGCCAGCAGAAGCCCCGGCCGATCGGCCGGGGCCGGTTCAGCGGCCGCTGAAACCGGGCCAGGGCGTACGTCATCTTGTCCTGATCGGCCGCGCGCGAGGTCTGGACGCGCAAGCTGGGTCATGGCGCCTCCGTCAGCCACATCGGACTCGGGCTGCCAGAACGAGGCGCTGGTGATCCTTCAGCGGGTTGCCTGCCCCGGATCAGCGGGCGGACAGCGCCGTAAAGGACCGGTATGCGGTGTCTTGCGGCCTCGCATTGGCAACAAGCCAGCCTTGGCGACAGCACGGCACAGGCCCGGGCTATTCCTGAAGTCAGAAGTTCCTTGCCGGCGCCGACCAGCCCGGCCGGCACCCAGCCGCCGGGACAGCGCGATGTATCGCGAGGGCTGCTCCGAGGCCGGGCGCGCCTTCCCGGCTCGAGGCGGCCAGTGCCATCCCGGCCGCTGACCGGCGAGAGGGGCGGGCCCGGTTCTCAGTCGTGACCGGCCCGGACGGCCGAGGCCAGTTTGTGCTAATGGATGAAATGTGCACTCCGCATAATTCCCGTATACGCGAGGGACTCTTGTTACGCATGCCGGAATACCCCGGCGGAAAGTTCACCGCCGCGTCAACTCGCAGGGCTATCGCGTTTCGCGGCGTCGATATAGGTTCAGGGCGGCCTGCATTTCCTACCTTTCACTACCGCCCAGGAGGTCGGTATGCCCCGCACCGGCATGCGCCGTATCCCGCTCGCCCTGCTCGCCTCGCTCGCGCTCGCGACAGGCGTGATCGCTGTCGCTGGCGGGCTCGTGACCAGCGGCTCAGCCAGCGCCGCCAGTGACTACTCGCTGTTAATTCTCCCGGACCAAGGCGAAAGCGCCATCTACAGCTTCATCAGCTCGGCTACCAGCTCCATCGACATGACCATGTACGAGCTGCGCGACACCACGGTGGAAAATGACCTGGTGAATCGCGAGAAGGCCGGGGTCAATGTCCGGGTCATTCTCGACGGCGCGCAGAAGTCCGTCAACCAGACCGCGTTCAACACGCTGCAGGCCGGCGGAGTCGGCGTCACCTGGTCTTCCACGGCGTTCACCTATACCCACCAGAAGACCATCACGGTCGACAACGACGAGTCCTACATCAGCACCGGCAACCTGGACACCACCTATTACTCCACCTCGCGTGACTACGGGGTGTTCGACACCGGCCAGGCCGACGTGGCCGCGATCGTCGCGGTGTTCAACGCCGACTACGCCAAGACGTCGATCACCCCGTCCGACGGGGACGACCTGGTGTGGTCGCCGACCGACTCGCAGTCGCACCTGCTGGCGCTGATCAACGGGGCGCAGCACAGCCTCGACATCGAGCAGGAGGAGTTCAGCGACACCGCGATCGTCAACGCGATCGTGGCGGCCGAGAACCGCGGCGTGACGGTCCGGGTGGTAGTCGAGGACCCGTCGTCCTACACCTCGGAGCTCAACGAGGTCACCGCGGCCGGCGGCAAGGTCGTCGGCTACTCCGACCCCAATGGCTTCTACATCCACGCCAAGGCGATCGTGGCGGACTACGGGACGTCGACGGCGAAGGTGTTCCTCGGCTCGGAGAACTTCTCCGACAACTCGCTGAACGACAACCGGGAGCTGGGCCTCATCATCAGCGACCCCGCGGTCCTCAGCGGTGTTGAGTCGACCTTCAACGCCGACTTCGGCCAGACGACCAGTGGCACGGTGACGGTCACCAATCCCGGCAGCCAGACCGGGACCGTCGGCGCCGCCGCCAGCCTGCAGGTCAAGGCCAGCGACTCGGCGTCGGGCCAGGCACTCACCTACAGCGCCACCGGGCTGCCCGCCGGGCTGTCGATCAGCTCCTCGACCGGCCTGATCTCCGGCACGCCGACCACCGCGGCCACTTCCACGGTGACGGTCACCGCCAAGGACGGCACCGGGGCCAGCGGCAGCGCCAGCTTCGGCTGGACGGTCAGCGCGGCCGCCGGCGGCTGCACCCCGGGCCAGCTGCTCGGCAACCCCGGTTTCGAGACCGGGACGGCGGCCCCGTGGACGGCCTCCTCGGGCGTGATCAGCGACAGCACCAAGGAGCCGGCGCATAGCGGGTCCTGGGACGCCTGGCTGGACGGTTACGGCACCACCACCACGGACACCCTGTCGCAGGCCGTCACCCTGCCGAGCGGGTGCAGCACCTACCAGCTCGGCTTCTGGCTGCACATCGACACCGCCGAGACCACCACGACCACCGCCTACGACACCCTGACGGTGCAGGTCCTGAACAGCTCGGGCACCGTGCTCGGCACCCTGGCCACGTTCTCCAACCTCAGCCACAACACCGGGTACGCCCAGCACACCTACAGCCTGGCGGCCTACGCCGGGCAGGCGATCACGCTGAAGTTCACCGGCAGCGAGGACTTCACCAAGCAGACCTCGTTCGTCATCGACGACACCGCCATCAGCACCGGCTGAGCACCACCGCCACTAGGCCGCCGGCCAGGCGGCCTAGTGGCCGGCGATCTGGCCCCCGTCGACGTGCACGACCTCGCCGGTGATGTACGAGGACGCCTCCAGGAACAGGATGGCGCCGACGACGTCGCTGACCTGGCCCACCCGGCCGAGGGGCAGCCGGTCGCCCAGCCCCTCGTAGCTTTCCGGCGGGTGCATCGGCGTCTGGATGATGCCGGGCGAGACGGCGTTGCACCGGATCCCGCGCCGGGCGTACTCGATGGCCAGCGACCGGGTCGCCGCGGCCAGGCCGCCCTTGGTCAGCGCGGCCAGCACCGAGGGCGACTCGGAGTCCGCGTAGTCGGCGACGGTGGCGCTGATGTTGACGATGTGGCCGCCGCCGCCCTTGAGCAGCTCGGGGATGACGCGCTGGGTCATCGAGAAGAACCCGGCCAGGTTGACGCTGGTCATCAGCGCGTAGTCGGCGTCGGTGTAATCGGTGAACGGCTTGGAGAGGAATATGCCGGCGTTGTTGACCAGGGTGTCGATCCGCCCGAAGCGGCCGAGCGCCTGGCTGACGATCTGCTCGGCGGTGGCGCGATCGGCCACGTCCCCGGCCACCGTGAGCACGTCCGGGTCATCGGACGGCTGGATCTTGAGCGAGTTGGCCACCACGGCCCAGCCCTGGCCGCGGTACCCGGCCACCAGGCCCGCGCCGATGCCCTGAGAGCCGCCGGTGATGATGGCCACCCGCTGTTCGCGCTCCGTCATGGTGGGGGCCTGCCCGCGCGGGCGCGGGCACTAACGCTCTGTCCCGCGATTACTCCCGTACCAGCGCCCAGACGACCTTCCCGGCCTGCCCGTCGGCCGCGCAGCAGCCCCACTGGGCGCTGAGGGTCTCGACGAGCAGCAGCCCGCGGCCGGCCTTCGGCCTCCAGGCCCTCGTCCTGGCAGACGGGATGATTGAAGTCACCGTCCCACACCTGGATCAGGACGCCGGCCCGGTCCGACGTCAGCCAGAAGCGGATCGGCGGCGCGCCCGATGCCGGCTCGGTCTCGCCCGGCTGAGGTGTTATCAGGGCCGCTGCGCGTACCGCGTTGGTGACCAGCTCGGAGACCAGCAGCTCGACCGTGTCGGCGAGGGCCTCCAGGTCCCACTGGCGCAGGATGTTCCTGGTGTGCAGCCGCGCGGACCGCGCGGACTCGGGCCGTGCTGGCAGTTCAAGGTGGCTGCACAGCGGCCAGTCCCGCGCCCCTGGCCGGTCCTGGCCAGGCGAGAACGCGAATTCAGCGGAAGACCAGAGCTCCTGGCGGGCGTAGGCAGCGGATGACCCGCGAAGCGTGTCGGTCCCAGGGACGGTCATTGCCGCGCGAAGCCCTCCGTTCGGCTGAAAGCGCGAAGCCGCGACAGCGGCGACCTCACCGGCTGAGCGGGAACGGCATCGGTCACAATGCCATAAAAGGCTCACGAGATACCGTCAGAACGACAGCCATCGCTCACTGATGGCTCACCGGGACAGGTACGCTGCGGTCGTGCCCGCGGTACGGCCGCGATCCGCTGGTGCCGTCACCACAGCGCGCAGATGGCCGGGAACGCAGCTGGCCGGGAAGAGGTTCTGGGCGTGGACTTCGGGCTGCTGGGTCCGCTGGTAGTCCGTGACGGCACGCGACAGGTGCCCGTCTCGGCACCGCAGCAGCGCGTGCTGCTGGCGGCGCTGCTGCTGAGCGCCGGGCGGGTGGTCAGCCTGGACGACCTGGCCGAGACGCTGTGGGAGGGCCAGCCGCCGAGCGGGGCGCGCGGGGCGCTGCACAGCGGGGTTCAGCGGCTGCGCTCGACGCTCGGCCCGCGGGGCGCGGACCTGATCGAGACGCGGCCGCCCGGCTACCTGCTCCGGGCGGACGACAGCCAGCTTGATGTCCGCGAGTTCAGCGTGCTCGCCGCGCGCGGCCGCGCGGCCGCCGACGCCGGCACCTGGACGCTCGCCGCCGACCTGCTGCGCGAGGCGCTCGGATTGTGGCGCGGCGAGCCCCTCGCCGACGTGCCCTCACGGCTGCTGCACGACCGAGAGATCCCCCCGATCGAGGACCAGCGGCTCCAGGCGCTGGTCGCGCGGATCGACTGCGATCTGCACCTGGGCCGGCCCGGTGAGGTGGTGGCGGAACTGCGCCAGCTGGTCAAGGCGCACCCGCTGCAGGAGCAGTTCCACGCGCAGCTGATGCTGGGCCTGTACCGCAACGGCCGGCAGGCCGACGCCCTCGCCGCCTACCAGGACGCGCGACGCATCCTGGCCGACGAGCTTGGCCTCGATCCCGGTCCCGAGCTCAGGCTCATGCACCAGCGCATCCTGGCCGCCGACGGCGAGCTCCTGATCACGGCGGACGGGTCGTCACCGGCCACGCCGGCGACGCTCAGCCCGGCCGGCCCGGATCTTCCCGTCCCGGAGCCCCACGCCGCGGGCGCCGCGCGGGAGGAGGTGATCCCCCGGCTCCTGCCGGTGGCGACGCGGCACTTCACGGGCCGCGCCGAGGCGCTCGGGACGCTCGCCGCGCTGGCCGACGAGGCGAGCCACACGACCGTCATCGCGGTCATCGCCGGGACGGCCGGGGTCGGCAAGACCACGCTGGCCCTGCACTTCGCGCACCAGTCCGCCGCCCGGTTCCCGGACGGGCAGCTGTACGTGAACCTGCGCGGCTTTGATCCGGCCGGGCCGCCCATGCCTGCGGCCGAGGCGGTCCGGCTCTTCCTGGACGCCCTGGCCGTACCGGCGGCCCGGATCCCGGCCGGCCTGGACGCGCAGGCGGGCTTGTACCGCAGCCTGCTGGCCGGCCGGCGGATGCTGGTGCTGCTGGACAACGCGCGAGACGTCGACCAGGTCCGCCCGCTGCTGCCGGCCGGGCCGGGCTGCCTGGTGATCGTGACCAGCCGCAGGCAGCTCACCAGCCTGGTCGCCGTGGAGGGCGCGCTCCCGCTCACCCTGGATGTGCTCGGCGACGCCGAGGCACAGGAACTGCTGGCCCGCCGCCTGGGCCCGGCACGCCTCGCCGAGGATCCCGGCGCCGCGGATGACCTGGTCAAGCTTTGCGCGCAGCTGCCCCTGGCGCTGAGCATCGCCGCCGCTCGCACCGCCAGCCAGCCCGGTCTGTCACTGGCGGCCCTGACCGCTGACCTGCGCGATGCTCGCGGACCGCTGGACGCGCTGGACGCCGGGCACTCGGCCGCGAATGTCCGCGCCGTCATGTCCTGGTCCTATCAGCAGCTCGACGCCGCCGCGGCGCGGCTGTTCCGGCTGCTGGGGCTGCATGCCGGGCCAGACATCAGCGCCGCGGCCGCGGCCAGCCTGGCGGGCCTGCCGCCGGACCACGCCCGCCGCAGCCTCGCCGAGCTGACCAGGGCCCACCTGCTGGCCGAGCCCGCTCCGGGCCGGTTTTCCTGCCACGACCTGCTGCGTGCCTACGCCGCCGAGCTGACCCGGTCGGCCGACAGCGAGGCCGAGCGGCACGCCGCCGCCGACCGGGTGCTTGATCATTACCTGTACACGGCCAACTCGGCGGCGCTCCGGCTGCACCCCACCCGCAGGCCGGTCACGCTGCCCGCGCTCCGGCCCGGCGCGGAGCCGGAGCCCATCGATGACGCCGGGCAGGCCCTGGCCTGGTTCGAGGCCGAGTACTGGGTACTGATGGCCGCCGCCGGATGGGCGCTGGAGGCCGGCTTCGATACCCACGTGTGGCAGATCGCCTGGGCACTGTCCCGGTTCCTGGACATGCGCAGCCGCTGGCACGACTGGGTGGTCATCGAGCAGATGGCCCTGGACGCCACGCAGCGGCTGGGCGACCGGGCGGCCCAGGCCTCCGTCCACGAGCGATTCGGCTTCGCCAGCGCCAGGCTCGGCGGCTACGAGGATGCCTATGCCCATCTGGGGCGGGCGCTGAGCATCCACGCCGAGCACGGGGACCACGCCGGACAGGCCTACGCCCGCAACGCGATGGCCAACATCCTGAACTGGGAGGGTCGCTACGGCGAGGCCCTCGACCAGGCCGAGCAGGCGCTCAAGTCGTACACGGCGATCGGCGACCGGTCGGGCCGGGCGCTGGCCCTCAACTCGGTCGGCTGGTTCCACGCGGTGCTCGGGAATCAGCAGCAGGCGCTCAGCTACTGCACCCAGGCCCTCGACCTGTTCCAGGAGCTCGGCAACCAGGAGGCGACGGCCAGCACGCTGGACAGCCTCGGGTATGCCCACCAGCAGCTCGGCAACCACGCGGACGCCACGGCCTGCTACCAGCGGGCGATCAGGATTGACCGCGAGATCGGCAGCCGCCTGGGCCTGGCCGAGACGCTCGGCCACCTCGGCGACACCCGCCGGGCCGCCGGCGACCCGGCCGAGGCTCGCGCGGCCTGGGCCGAGGCGCTCGCGATCCTGGATGACCTCGGCCATCCGGACGCCGACCGGGTCCGCGGTCAGCTCCGGGAGCTGGATACGGCCGTCATGATCGCGGACCGGAGCTGAGACCGTCTCGGTCGGCGGCGACCAGGGTCCGCGCGGCCCGGGCCAGCGCCGTCTCGGCCTGCGCGGCCAGCTCCGCGACCAGGTCCTCGGCGGACGGCAGGTCGGCGATCAGCTCGGCGGCCTGGCCGGCCCAGACAATCTCCGCGGGCAGCTCGCCGCTCGCCACGCCCTCCCGGTAGGCCTGCCGCGCGTGCGGGTCCGCGGCCAGCTCGTCCTCCCGGTCCCGCCACTGGTCCAGGAGCGGGTGGCCCAGGGTCCGGGCCGGGTACCGCGACGGCCACCGCGAGCCGCGGGCGATGTCCAGCACCCGGTTGCGCTCGGTGTCCTCGCCGCGGCCCGCCACGATGGCCTTCTTGACCTCGGCATCGGCCAGCGACTCGGCGGTGGCCTGGAACCGGGTCCCGATGAGCGCCCCGGCGGCGCCCAGGGCCAGGGCCGCCGCCACGCCCCGCCCGTCCGCGATGCCGCCCGCGGCCAGCACCGGGATCGGCCCGGCCAGGTCGGCTACCACCGGCACGAACGGGAGCGTCGCCCAGCCGCGCTGGCCGCCGTGACCGCCGCTCTCGGTGCCCTGGGCGACGATCACGTCCGCGCCCAGGTCCACCGCCTGCCGGGCCTCCTCCAGGTCGGTGACCTGCAAGATCAGCGTCGCGCCGGCCGCGCGGACGGCCGGGGTGAACGGGGTCGGGTCGCCGAAGGACAGCATCACCGCGCGCGGGCGCAGGCTCAGCGCCCGCTCGAGCGTGCCCAGGTCGACGGCCCAGCTCTGGAAGCCGACGCCCCACGGCGCGCTGGTGCCCTCGGCCACGATGGGCAGCTCCCGTTCCAGCCAGGCCAGGTCCCCGCCACCGCCGCCCAGCAGCCCCAGGCCACCGCCGTTCGAGACCGCCGCCGTGAGCGCCCCGCCCGCCGTGCCCCCCATCGGCGCCAGGGCGATGGGGTACCGCACCGAGAACAGTTCCGTGAACGCCGTCGACCATGCCATGCCGCCATCATCGCCTGAGCGCGTCGCGACCAGTTCTTGGGACATTCTGGTGACCCTCGCCATGGCCCCGAATTGCTAGTAGGTTCGCGTTCGATCAGCACTTGATCTTCCTCGGGAGGGCAACATGCGGGTAAGACAAGCGGTGGCGGCAGCGTCAGGAACGGCGTTCCTGCTGGCGCTGACGTTAGGAGCAGCGGGCCCGGCGACGGCCACCGGCGCGGCGCGCAGCCTGCGGTCGGCGCACACAGGCGCGCTCGGGCGGCTCGCCCTGCCGAACGGCGCCAGGGCGGCCTTCGTGAGCGCGAAGCCGCCGACCGACGCGCAATGCCGGGCCCAGACCAGCCAGCCCTGCTACAGCCCCCAGGAGATCCGCCGCGCCTATGGCGTGGACAAGCTGCTGGCCCGCGGCGACCAGGGCAAGGGCCAGACGATCGTGATCGTCGACTCCTACGGCAGCCCCACGATCACCTCGGACCTAGCCACCTTCGACGCCGGCTACGGGCTGCCCGCGCCGCCGTCGTTCCGGATCCTGGCCCCGCTGGGCACCGTGCCCTACAACCCCACCAAGTTCCCGGACCAGCCCAACTGGGCCGCCGAGACCACGCTGGACGTCGAGTGGGCGCACGCCATGGCGCCGCGCGCGAGCATCGTCCTGCTGACCAGCCCGGTCGACGAGACCGAGGGCGTCCAGGGCCTGCCGCAGTTCAACGCGCTGGAGAACTTCGCGCTGAACCACCGCCTGGGCCAGGTCATCTCGCAGAGCTGGGGCGCCACCGAGAACACGCTGTTCACCAGGGCGGGCAAGCGGGTGTTCCGCAGCTTCGAGGCGACCTACGCCCGCGCGGCCCGGATGGGCGTGACCGTGCTGGCCTCCACGGGTGACGCGGGCACGGCGAATGTCGATGTGGCCGGCAAGATCTACCCGTTCCCGACGGTGAACTTCCCGGCCTCCTCGCCGCTGGTCACCGCGGTCGGCGGCACCACCCTGACCGCTGACACCCACGGCAACTACCAGTCCGAGACGGTGTGGAACTCTGACGGCGGCGCCACTGGCGGCGGCATCAGCCAGTTCTTCCGCGAGCCGTTCTACCAGCGGTTCCTGCCCGCCTCCGACCAGAAGCTGCTGGGCAATCACCGCGGTATCCCGGACATCTCCTGGAACGCCGACCCCAATTCGCCGGTCCTGATCTACCTGTCCTTCCTCGGCGCCAGCAAGGCGGGCTACTACGGCATCGGCGGCACCAGCGAAGGCTCGCCGGACTGGGCCGGGCTGGTGGCCGACGTTGACCAGCTGGCCCACCACCCGGTCGGGCTGCTCAACCCCTACCTGTACGCGCTCGGTCACGCGGGCATCGGATACCACGACGTCACGGCCGGCAACAACGGCCTGGACGGCGTGCCCGGCTACAACGCGACGCCGGGCTGGGACGCGGCCACCGGATGGGGCACGCCGGACCTCGGGGCACTGGTGAGCGACATCGCCCACCTGGCCCAGGGACACCCATCAGCAAAAACTCTGCTCGCTCGAGCGGAGTCGCTGCGGCACTAGCCACAGTGTTATGCGGGCTGCCCGCGCGATGCCTCGCCGAGTGCATCGTGCGGGCAGCTCAGTCTCAGCCCAGGGCGGCGCGGACCTCGGCGGCCAGGGCCGCGGCCGCCTGCCGCAGCGGGCCCAGGTCCGGGCCCGCGGCCAGGAGCGACCGGGACGCGCTGGGCATGACCCGGTCCGGGCAGGCCGCGAACGTCCGGCCCACGTCCGCGGGACCGGCCCCCTGGGCACCCAGCCCCGGCGCCAGGAACAGCGCGTTCGCGGCCCGCAGGCCCAGCGGCGGCTCCAGCGGCGGCTCCAGCGGTGGCGCGCCGATGACCGCGCCCACCGGCCCGATCTCGCCCGGCGCCAGGGCCGCGTTGAGCGCCCCGATCCGGCGCAGCAGACCGTCCTCCACGGCCAGCCCGTCCGCGCCGCGCGCGGCCTGCACGGCCCGGCCCTCCGGGTTGGAGGACCGGGTCACCACCAGCAGGCAGCCGCCGGCCTGGTGGGCGCGGGACACGAACGCGTCCATGGCGTCCAGCCCCAGGTACGGATGCACGGTCACGGCGTCGGCCTCGAGCGGCGCCCCGGCGCCGAGGTACGCCTCGGCGTAGGCAGCGTTCGTGCTGCCGACATCGCCGCGCTTGACGTCGAGCACCACCAGCAGCCCGGCGGCGCGGGCGCCGGCGATCAGCCGCTGAAGCGTCCGGATGCCCCGCCAGCCGTGCCGCTCGTAGAACGCCGACTGGGGCTTGATCAGCCCGACGGTGCCGGTCACGGCCTCCAGCATGAGGTCGGCGAACCGGTCCAGGCCGTCGGCGCTGTCGCCGAGCCCCCAGCGGTCCAGCAGCTCGCCGGACGGGTCCAGGCCCCAGGTCAGCGGCCCGAAGCGGGCCCGGACCGCGGCGAACCGGACCGCGAATGAGTCAGCCACATCCACCAGGCTGCCATACGGCGAGCATCAGCCTCCCGTGGCGATCGCGAACACATGCAGGTTGAAGTTGGTCGGCAGGGTCACCGAGGCCACGGTCTTGCCCGCCGCCAGCGGCATTGCCGCATATTCCTGTCCGGCCGGGCTCCATGATGAGGCCGGCTCCGGGCCGCTCCGGGCCGCTCCGGGCCCGCCTGCCGGGCCGCGCGCCGCCGCGAGCGGCTAGCTTCTGGGTATGAGCGCAGCGGCGGAGGTCGAGGTCGGGGGCCGGGTGGTGCGGATCACGAACCCGGACCGGGTGTACTTCCCGGCCCGCGGGGAGACCAAGCTTGACCTGGTGAACTACTACCTGTCGGTCGGCGACGGGATCGTCCGCGCGCTGCGCGAGCGGCCCTGCATGATGCACCGCTTCCCGTCCGGGGTGGCCGGGGAGAAGGTGCACCAGAAGCGGATCCCGGCCGGCGCGCCCGACTGGCTGGAGACGGTCCGCGTCGACTTCCCGCGGTACGGCCGGCACGCCGACGAGCTGTGCGTGACCGAGCTGGCCAGCGTGGTGTGGGCGGTGCAGATGTCCACCGTGGAGTTCCACCCGTGGAACTCCCGCCGCGCCGACACCGAGCGGCCCGATGAATGGCGCATCGACCTGGACCCCATGCCGCAGTGCGGGTTCGGCACCGTGCGCCGGGTGGCCCGCACCGTGCACGAGCTGCTGGACGAGCTGGGCGCCGTCGGCTGGCCCAAGACCTCCGGGGGCCATGGCCTGCACGTGTACGTGCGGATCGAGCCGCGGTGGAGCTTCGCCGAGCTGCGCCGGGCCGCGCACGCGTTCGCCAGGGAGGTCGAGCGCCGTGCGCCGGACGAGGTGACCACCACCTGGTGGCGCAAGGACCGCGACCCGGCCAAGCTGTTCGTGGACTACAACCAGAACACCAGGGACCACACCATCGCCAGCGCCTACTCGGTGCGCGGCGTGCCCGAGGCGACCGTGTCCACGCCGGTGGCCTGGGACGAGATCGACGACGTGGAGCCGCGGGAGTTCACCATCGCCACCGTGCCCGCCCGCTTCGCCCGGCTCGGCGACCTGCACCGGGGCATCGACGACACCGCCTACTCCATCGACACCCTGCTGGCCTGGGCCGACCGCGACGGCCTCGACTAGAGCACGTTTCGCAAGCGGTGGGGCAGCCAGTGGTTGATCGCGATCCCCCAGCTGGGGTCAGGCGGGATAGGGGTCGGGCGTGGTGATGTAGGTCCGCCCGGCTGGGGTGGTGAGCTGGAAGTGGCCCGGCTTGGGCTGGGTGAGGGTCCAGCCGGGGAGTTGCTTGATCTGGTGATGGGTGCGGCAGTAGCCGCCGAGGTTGCACTGGCAGGTGGGTCCGCCCTTATGCCAGGGGGTGGTGTGGTCGAGGTCGGTGTGGCGGGCGGGCTGGCGGCAGCGGGGGTGGCGGCAGGTCTGGTCCCGGGCGGTGACGTGGTCGCGGATCTTGGTGGTGGGCCGGTAGGCGGGGGTGGCGGTGGTGTGGGCGCAGCCGCCGGGCGCGGCGGCGTCCGCGGCGGCCTGCCGCTGGGCGCGGGCCTGGGCGCGGCGGGCGGCGCGCAGCACCGCGGCCCGGATCCCGGTCGTGCCGGGCTGTGCCGTGCCGGTGGTGCCGGCGGGTGCGGGGCCGGGGGGCTGGGTGTCGGCGAGCTGGTCCAGGACGGCGGCGGGGATGGTGACGGTGACCTGGCCGGTGACCCCGGCGGGCCGGCCGGCCCGGCCGCGCCGGTGGCGGCGGCGGATGGTCTCGGTGGCGATGGCGTAGCCGTCGGGGTCGGTGAGGATGACCTGCCAGCGGGCGTGCGGGTCAGCGGCGGCGGTGAGGGCGAGCAGCCGGGCCTGCCCGCCGGTGATGGGGCCGATGCGGCTCAGGGTGGCCGGGCCGGCGGGGTCGCCGTTGAGGGCGCGCCAGGAGATGACCAGGTCCAGCAGGCCCGGCGGCGGCCGGGCGGGCAGGCCGCGAGGCGGGGGGCGGCTGGGTGGCGGGCGGCTTGCGGGGGGTGAGTGACTGGCGGGGGGCGGGTGGCCAGGTGGTGGCTGGCCGAGGAACGGGGGGATCTGGGCGGCGGTGGCGGGCAGTGGCGGCCAGGCGCCCGGCGGGCCGGGGGCGAAGGGGCCATCGTCGAAGTCCTCATCGTCGAGGTACTCAGCGTCGCCAGGATCGTCGGGCGGACCGGGGTCGGGCGGACCGGGGTCGGGCGGACCGGGGTCGGGCGGCATCGGCTCGTCCGGCCGCGGGGCGCGGTCGTCGTCCGCGGCGCCCTCATCGCCGCCGGGGCAGGAGTGGCCGGAGCCGCCCAGGCCAGGATCGCCGGGCTCAGGGCCGGGGTGGTCGGCGTGGCAGGGGCGCCGGCCGCGGAGTCAGGGCCGCCGGGGCCGGGGCCGCCCGAGCCGCTCAGGGTCGCCGGGGCCGGGCCCGCTGTCGCCAGGGTCGGTGGGGCCGCCTGCGTCAGGGTCGGGGTCGGTGGGACCGGGCGGGCCGGGGTCACCGGCGGGCGGGGGGACCAGGGGCAGGGTGCCCAGCAGCAGGCCGATCAGCGCGACCGAGCGCAGGAAGTCCAGGCCGCCGCCCATCCCGGCCGACTTCATCGCCCGCGCGATCGCGGTCAGCCGGGCCATCCCCGCCGCCGCGTGGACTCCCGGCAGCCGCGTCGCCGCCAGCGTCGCCGTGCCCTCCGGATCCGGGTACAAGCTCACCTTCGCGTGCCGCTGCGCCTCCCGGCGGCGCTGCTCCGCGCCCTCCGGGTCAGCGGCGATCACCGCGCGGCGCAGCGCCACCCGCAGCTGCCCGCTGGTCTGCCCGCCCGGCCTTCGGCAGCACCTGCGGATTCGACGGCGCGGGCGGTGTCATCATCCAGCGGGCTGGTCGCCTCGGCGATGAGGCGCGCCCGGTACAGGTCGATGGTCCCGGCGGACAGCGCGGCCCAGGTGGCGGCGAGCCGCCACCGCAGCGTCACCCCGAGGCCGGTCCAGGCCATCGCCGCCGGGTGGGACATGACCAGCTCCAGGCCCACCGTCGACCCCGCCGCGGGAGTGACCTGCTCGGGGCGGCCGTCGGCGTCGACGCGGACGTGGTCATCACGGGCGGCGGTGCGCGAGGCCATCTCCGCGACCGCGGCGAGCTCCCCGGCCTGCGCCCACGCGGCCAGCCGGCGGAACGCCGAGGCGACACCCGGCAGGTCCCATTCCGACAGCGCCGCGGGGTCGGCGCCGGACAGGCACGCGGCCAGCGCCGGACCAGGAGGCAGCTGATCCGCGACCACTCCGGTCAGATCACGCGGCGGCACCCGCCTCCGCCGCCGCATCGGCCGCGGCGGCCTCCTCGGCAGCGGCAGTCTCGTCACCGGCCGCGCCGAGCTGGGCGGCGCCGACCGCGGCCAGCAACTGCGCCAGGTCCAGCTCATGCGACCAGGCCAGCCCCGGGCGGCGGGAGTCGTGATCCGTGGTGGCGGGAGCTGGCACCTGGATCACCTCCTCCGCGTAGCGGCGTCTGTTTGTCGTCTTCGATAACAGTAGCGCCCGCCTCTGACATTCTGACGACCCAGACGAACACATCAGCGAGGGCGAGGCAGCTATTCCCAGTCACTGGCGCTCACCCGGCCGGTACACACCACCGCGACCAAAAAGTCGCAGCCCTGCCGTTATGAAACGTCCTAGCCGCCCGCCCGGCCGGGCGCGCGGCCGGGGCGGCTCAGCCCTCGGGGTCGATGCCGTGCCAGGCGGGCACGCGGACGTGCCGGTGCCCGGCGGGGCCGGTGATGATGACCTTGCGCAGCGAGACGTCGTTGGCCCGGGTGACCTCGTGGAGCAGGTGCTCGGGGTTGGCGATGATCTCGATGTAGTAGGTGCCGTCGGCCAGGTGGGTGATGTTGAAGGCCTGCCCGGCCTTGAACTGACTGTAGGTGTCGCCCCAGCCGATCGGCATGTACTCCTGCACCCATAGCGCCGTCGGCTGGCCGCACAGGCTGGCCAGCCCGATGAGCGGCGGGTTCCAGTCGGCGTGCGGCAAGGTCAGGTCGATGGCGTCGGTGGGGCCGATACAGAAGCCGACCTTCTCGCTGCGGACGGCGACCTTCTTGCTGGCGTTGAGCAGCACGTACTTGGCGAACTGCTGGAAGTGCCAGTGGTGGTGGCCCTTCTGGTTGTCGAAGAACATGGTGCCCGCCGGGGTGCGGCCCACGATGTGCCCGTCGTGCCAGTAGTACTGGTAGGCCTTCATGACCGTCGAGCCGGGCCGACGGAAGCCTTCCACGTCCAGTGGCGAGTGGCCGCCGACCCACACGGTGGCACCGAAGTCGAGGAAGTCCTGCTTGGTCTTGTTCACGTGGGAGGTGCTGATGTCCCACGACGGCAGCGGCACTAGGTCGGGCAGCGCGTCCGCGGGCACGTGCCGCAGCAGCGGCACCTCACGCGGCAGCGACGGCAGCGCCCGGGCCGGGGCCGGGCGGCGCCAGGCCGGGCGGAAGCCGCCTGGCGTGCCCTTCACCACGTGCCCGATCACCGTGGCCGTGGTGTCCCTGGCCGGGATGCCGAAGAACCGGGCGTAGCCGGGCTGGATGGTCTCGCTCACGTGATAGGTGCCGAGCGGGAGCTTGAAGACGAACGGCGACTGGCCCTGGAAGCTCTGCAAGGCCGGATCCACGGCCCAGCCCCTGGCAATGCCCGACACCATGCCGAGCTGGAACAACTCCTGGTAGCACCCGGAGGGGAAGATCGACTTCGCGGCGCTGCCCGGCCCGGCCCGCTCCGGGTAGTTGCTATCCGGGCAGAAGTTGAAGGTGTGGGAGCCGACCACCCGGCCGTGGGAGTTGCGCACCGTCACCCGGCCGAAGTCGCGGAGCCGGCCAGAACCGGCGTTCATCCAGTCCGGCATCCGCCTCGTCCGGGTCGCTCCCGACGCGGTCGTGATGACCTGGCGGATCGTCACCGGCCTGGTGTAGCTGACCCGGCCCGCGTCGATCCGCAGCGCGCGCTCCAGGGCGCCGACCCAGATGCCGGGGTCGACCACAACCTGCTTGCCGTACCTCGGTATGTCGATCCGGTGCTGGGCCACGATGAGCCGGAGCCGGGGCCCCGCGGCCGAGCGCCCCGCGGCCGGGCGCCCGGCGGCCACGGACCCGAGGGCTGGGGCACCCGCGGCCAGGCCGGTGGACAGCACAAGCGCGGTCAGCCCGGCGGCCAGGGCCGGGATCGCCCGGCCGGGTCGTCCCTGTCTCATGAACTCTCGTCCCTCCGTCATCGGCCGGTGGGGCTGCGGTGCGGCAGGGCGCTGGTCCAGTGCGGCGTCCCGAAGATCTCGTACGAGAAGAGGCCGCCCGGCGCGGACCAGGCGTGGCCGGCCGGCAGCTTGACGTACCGGAGTTCCTGGGCCATCGGCAGGCCTTTGGCCGGATTGATGACCAGGCGCTGCTGGACCACGCAGGAGGAGAACATCCACCCCCCGACCTGGTGCCCGATTGGCTCCTTCATCCGGATGTGCTTGCCCTGCCGGGTAGTCCCGGTCAGCCACCGCGTGCCCGTCTGCACGAACCGCCCGAGCGAGTAGTGCCCGCACGGCGCGTACCGGCCGGTCAGGGTGACGGCCTGGCCGAGCTGGCCAGCCACGTCGCGGACCTGGCCCGCGCTGCGCACCCCTGGCAGCGAGGCCAGCAGCCGGTACAGCGCCGCCCTGACGGCGGGGGTGACGGGCAGGTCCAGGGCCATGGGCACGGTCTGGAAGAGGTAGGAGCTGTCGCCTCCGGGCCAGCCCCCGTCGCCGCCGCCGAGCAGCAGCCGCCGGAGCGGGCCGGGCGAGGCGGGCAGAGCCAGCAGCTGGCGCGCGGACAGAACCGAGTTGCCGATCACGAAGGGCTTGTTGGTCGACGTGGCGCCCATGTCGAACGGCAGCGGGTCGCGTCCGGCCTTGACGGCGAACAGGTTCTCCATGGACGGCCCCTGCGGCGTATCCAGGCCGTACTCCTGGTCGACATGCCAGGTAGTAGGCGAGCCCGCGCGCTGCCAGGCGGCCCGGTCAGCCGGCGAGGCCAGCTGGACGCCCAGCTGCTGGACGACCTGCGGGCTCCATGCACGGAACTTGGTGGCCATGTACTGGTCGTTGATGCTCTTCTCCAGGATCAGGTAGTGGTCGTCGCCGTGGCCGACCGGGATGAAGTTGCCGGCCACCGCAGGCGACACCCAGTACCGGCCGCTGGCCGTCGGGCCACCGCGGGCCACGGTCGTGGCCGCGGTGAGCAGGATCCGCCGGGCGTCTGCGGCCGTGCCCGGCCCGGTGCCGACGGCGCCGGGCGGCAGCCGGAAGACGCTGAGCCGGGCCGCGGGCGCCGAGGTCCCCCCGGCGGTCAGCGTGACCGCCGCCAGCGCGGCCGCGACGCCCGCGGCCGTAGCGGCGAGCACCCATCCGCGCGGCCGACCCCGGCCGGTCCCGGCCCGGACCAGCCTGGGTCGCGCCGGTGACGGCCCGACCGTCAGCCGGGCCCGCGCCGTGGCGATGGCCTCCGGGCTGGGCGGCGGCGCCGGCGGTAGCAGCTCGCTGAGGAGCTGAAGTTCGTCCATCGTTTGCTGTCCTCTCCGATCAGGTCACAGTCCGGGCGACCGCCAGGCCGTCGCGCAGCTTCCGGCGGGCCCGGCTCAGCCGGGAGCCGACCGTTCCGTACGGGATGCCGAGGGCCGTGGCCACCTCCGCGTGGCTGAGCCCGCCCAGCGCGATGAGCAGCAGCACCTCGCGGTCACCGCGGGACAGCTCCGCCAGCGCCCCGGCCAGCTGGCGGTGCAGCGCCCCGGCGGTCACCCGGTCGGCGACCAGGTCCGCGTGGCTCTCGTCGGCCACGGCGGCCGGAGTCCGGCCCAGGGCCCGCAGCTCGCGGACCTCGTGGCGCTGGTACCGGCCGATGTAGTTGGTCGCGATGCCGTAGAGCCAGGCCCGCACGATGCCCCGGCCCGCGTCGAACCGCCATCGCTGGCGGAACGCGGTCAGGAACGTGTCGGCGGCGATGTCGTCGGCGGCGTCGCGGCCCAGTCGCCGTGCGGCGTAGCCGTGGATCTCGGCGTAGTAGCGGTCAAAGATCACGCCGAACCGGTCCGGCTCGGCCAGCGAAAGCTCGATGTCCCTGGCGTCCTCGCAGGCGCGCTGTCCCGCCTCGGGCACGTGCGCCTCCTCCTGGCGGACGCCGGGCGGCCCAGTCGTCACCGGGATCTTTCCGTCATGTCACTACCTTCCGGCGCTGAGGTCCCCTACCTCTATTCGCCGCTGCCCGGTAGCGCTTTCACGCCGTCGCCCTTAGACCAGCGCCATTACGCAGACCGGGACTGCGGTTCACCGGTCCGCCACGGCTCGTTCATGCGGTTCTCGCCAGGCAATGGTTTGCTGTCGGCGGCATGCTCCCTACTACAGCAGTGTAAAAGTCACCTAAGGGGATGGCATGAAGGGCAGATCTCATGCTCGGGCGCTCGCCGTACTGGCGGCCGGAGCACTGACCGTCGGATTCTCAGCCACCGCAGCCACCGCGACGACCACCGCCACCGCGACCACCACCACCGCGACACCACCACCGCCACCACCGCGGCCGCCCGGCCGGCTGCGCCCTCGGGCCCGATCACTCGATCCGCCACGTCATCTACATCCAGTTCGACAACGTGCACTTCCGCCGGGATGACCCGAACGTGCCCAGCGACCTCGAGCAGATGCCGAACCTGCTCAGGTTCATCACCGGCCACGGCACGCTGATCAGCCACGAGCACACCCCGCTGATCGCCCACACCGCGGACGACATCGTCACCTCGGAGTCCGGCCTGTACGGCAGTGACCAGGGCATGCCCATCGCCAACGAGTACAACTACTACAAGCCGGACGGGGTCACCGACACGGCCGGGTCATTCGCCTACTGGACCGATCCGATCGTGGACTACGACACCGGCCTGGCCGCCCGGCCGGTCGGCGACCACACCCCCACGCTGGTCGGCGCCAGCGGCCGCAACGCGCCCGCCCCGTGGGTGCCCTACACCCGCGCGGGCTGCAACTTCGGCACCGTGGCCGGGGCCGACACCGAGCTGGAGAACACCCTGCCGGACGTGCCGCACGTGTACGGGGCGAACTCCCCCGAGGCCAAGGAGGCCGAGAACCCCAGCGCCAAGGGCCAGGCCCAGGCGACCGCGGACTTCATGGGCCTGGCCGTGCACTGCGCCCGTGCCGCGGTGGCCTGCGCCCGCGGGTCACGGCCCGACGTGCTGCCCGGCGAGCCCGGCGGCTACCACGGCTACCACGCCCTGTACGGGAACAAGTTCATCCAGCCGGTGATCAGCCCGTCCGGGCCGGTGCGCAGCCTCGGCGGCACGGTCATCAAGGACTCCTTCGGCCAGGCCGGGTTCCCCGGCTACGACGGCATGACCGCGACCAACGGGCTGGCCTACACCCTGGACATGCAGCTGCACGGCGTGCCGGTCACCGACACCTACCTCAGCGACCTGCACGACTCATCCACCGCCGGCACGCCGTTCGGCCCCGGTCAGCCCGGCTACGAGCGGCAGCTGCATGAGTACAACACCGCGTTCGGCCAGTTCTTCAGTGCGCTGGCCGCGCACGGCATCACCAGGGCCAACACGCTGTTCGTGATCACCGCCGACGAGGGCGACCATTTCGTCGGCAGCGCGCCCACCCCGGCCGGCTGCGACGGCGTCAAAGTCGCCTGCCATTACCAGAAGATCGGCGAGATCAACGGCAACCTGACCGCGCTGCTGGCCAGGAAGGGCATCCACACCCCGTTTGACGTGGAGGCTGATTCCGCGCCCGCCATCTACGTGCACGGCCAGCCCGGCGGCGCCACCACCCCGGTCCGGGCCATGGAGCGGGCCACGGCCCGGCTGCGCGGCACGGACCTGGTCACCGGGAAGACCCAGCCGCTGACCCGGTACCTGGCCGACCCCGTCGAGCTGAAGATCCTGCACATGGTGACCGGGGATCCCCGGCGCACCCCGTCCTTCGTGCTGTTCGGCAACGACAACTTCTGGCTGTCGAGCGGCTCGGCCAGCTGCGGCAAGACCTGCTTCACCGAGCCCGCGGGCACCGATGCCTGGAACCACGGCACGGCGGCCCCGCAGATCACCACCACCTGGCTGGGCCTGGTCGGGCCCGGCGTCGCGCACCGCGGCGTGGACAACTCGGTCTGGTCCGACCACACCAGCATCCAGCCCACGATGATGGCGCTGCTGCGGCTGCGCGACGACTACACCCCCGACGGCCGCGTGCTGGGCGAGGTCTTCCGGCCGTCGGCGCTGCCCGCCGGAATGCGCCGCCACCGCGCCGAGCTGACCCGGCTCGGCCAGCTCTACACCCAGCTCGAGGCCCCGGTCGGGTCGTTCGGGCTGGCCACGCTGACCGCCTCGACCAGGGCGCTGGCCAGCCGCTCGGCCCGTGACCGGACCTACATCAGGATCGAGGGCCAGCTGGCCCGGCTCGGCCGGCAGCGCGACGCGGTCGCGGCGCGGATGCACGCCCTGCTGCTGGGCGCGGCCTTCGACGGCCGGACGCTGAACCCGGGCCGGGCCGCGGCCCTCATCCGGGCCGGTGACCGGGTCCTGGCGCAGGCCAGGGCCCTGGCCTCCTGACCAGGACCGGACCAGTTAACCGGGCGGCGGCGCTGACCCAGGTCAGCGCCGCCGCACCGGCTCTCATCAGTCTCCGGTACCGCCGTGGCAGCGCGTCGGCGGCGTGAACAGGGCCTTGCGGTCCACCGGCTCGCTGGACGGCGGGTGCAGGATGACCCGCGCGTGCTTGGTCCACTTGTCCTCGCAGGCCAGCAGCGCGCGCTTCTCCGGGTTGTGGGTCGAGTTATGGTCGCCGCCCATCCACAGGTCCACGTGGTCGCGGTTCACCCCGCCGCACGGGTCGCACTGGTCCTCGTGGATGAAGTACTTCTTCAGGAACGGCACGTAGATCTTCTGGCACCACGGCCCGTGCAGGTCGTTCGGCTCGGCGAACGTCACCGGGTCACGCCAGGTGCCCACGCCGCCGGCGCGGTGGTGGATGCAGGGGTGGGCGATGGCCCCGCCCGGCGGGGAGTTGTCGACGTACCCGTAGAACGTCACGTAGTCCCGCACCCGGGTGGCGCTGACGCGGGCGTGCGTCCCGCTGGCGCTCGCGGCGCCGGGCAGGAGCAGCCCCGCGACCAGGGCCGCCGGCGCCGCCACCGCGACACCGAGGACGAGCAGGCGCTTGATGAAGCCGGTCTGGCGCAGCCGCATGCGGTCTCCTTCACTCGGGATGAACAATCGGGCAAACATCCCAAACAATAGGTAGCTATCACCCGGTCGTCCCGCAGAACCCGGTCCACGCTCCGCGGGACCGCTACCTTTGCCTTACCTCGACCGCAGATAGCGGGCGATCTGGTGCTCGGGCAGGAGGCGGCGTGGGCGGGGTACGCGAATCGGGACCCGCACCGCCTGCTCTGCCCGCGGTGGCCGACGCGTCGGAGCGGTTCCTGCTGATCCTGGTGCTGGTGGCCGCCGCGGCCGGCGTGGCCGCGCCCGGGCCGGGGCGCGCGGTGTCGGCCGCGAACGGCATCGACTCCGCGCTGGCCGTGCTGGTCTTCGCCACCGGCCTGTCGCTGCGGCTGGCCGACCTGGCCGCGGCGGCCAGGGCCTGGCGGCGGATCGCGGTGGTCCTGCTGGTCAGCACCGTGACCCTGCCCGTACTGGCCTGGGGCACCAGCCAGCTCATCGGCAGCGAGCAGCTGCGGGCGGGCATGCAGGCCGTCGGCGTCGCGCCCGCCGAGGTGGCCACCGTCGCGCTGTGCGTGATCGCCGGCGGCGAGGCGGCGGTGTGCGCGGTGCTCCTGGTGGCGTCCACGATCATCACCGTGCTCGGCGCCGGGCCGATCCTGTCCCTGCTGGGCACCCATGCGTCGGTGTCGTCGGCCGGGCTGCTGGGCAACCTGGCCGTGGTGGTGGCGCTGCCGCTGGCCGCGGGGGTGGCGCTGCGGGCCGTCTGGTCCCCCGGCACCCGGCTGGATGCCCTGATCCGCCTGGTCACCGTGCTGGCGCTGCTGTGCCTGCTGTGGCAGGTGGCCAGCCAGATCCGGCTGGACGCCGCCTACACCTGGGTGATCGCCGCGCTCGTGGTCTACATCGCGGGCTCCGCGGTGCTCGGCCGGGTGCTCGCCACGGGCCTGCCGGGCGGCCGGGCCACGGCCATCCTGCTGCCGGTGGCCATGCGCGACTTCGCCGTCGCGGCCGGGATCGCGGCGGCCGCGTTCGGCGCGGCCGCGGCCGCGCCGCTGGGCGCCTATGGCGTGCTGGTGCTGCTGCTCGGGTCCGGGGTGACGCTACTCAGCCGCCGCCGGGGCCGTGCCTCCTTACCCGCCGAGGCCGCCTTACCCGCCGAGGGCGCCTGACTCGCCGAGGCCGTGGCCGGCGAAGCCGTCGACGCCGATGCCCAGCGACTCCCCGGCGGCCAGCAGCGAGTCATGCAGGTAGCGGCCCGACGAGCGCTCGCAGTGCAGCAGGTAGGACGGACCGGCGGGCTGGTCGTTCCGGATGAGGTCGGTGGCCACGCCCGCGACCGACGAGCGCAGCGCCGACCCGTCCGGGGTCATGTCGTCGGCCAGGTCGATGGGGCACAGCCGGGCCAGCAGGTCGGCCGCGTGCGGTCCGGTGACCCGGACCAGGGCCCGGCCGTGGGTGAGGTCGATGACGCTGACGAACTCCTCGGGCGCGGACTCGGCCGCGGTCCGCTCCAGGCGGCTGGCCACCGCGCGGGCCGTGCCGGCCGGGGCCAGCACCAGCCACTCTCCGGGGCCGGACCCGGCCATCAGCCCGGCGCCGTCCCGGACGGCCCGGCCGAACGGCACGCCCAGCGCCTTGGCCATGGCCCCGTTCCACGGGGCCCGCAGGTGCACCTTGGCCAGCGGGGTGCAGTCGGTGAGGGTCAGCGGGGCGTCGCTGCGCGCCGCGCTGACCTCCCAGCCGGCCTCGATGTGTACCGGGCCGGTGACCGGGATCGGGCTCCGGGCCCGCACGGGATACTCCGACGCGAGATGCTCAGACACGAGATGCTCAGACACGCATCCGGCTCCCTTCGGGATCGACGTGAGCGAGGTGCTCGGTCACCCGGGCGGCGATCAGCGCCCCGCCGGGCAGCCGTACGGTGACCCGGGTACCCGGGGCGGCCAGCGGCGCCTCGACCTGGGCCAGGCAGATCGACCGGCCCAGGGTCGGTGACATCCGGCTGGAGGTGACCCGGCCCACGATGCGCGAGCCGTCCACGATCTGGCTGGCCTCCGGCGGCACGACGGCGCCGTCCTCGGGGTGCAGGCCGACCAGCCGCGGGTCGGCCGGGCTATTCCCGGCACCGTTGCTGGCGGCACTGTTGCTGGCGGCACTGTGCTGCCAGGCCAGCTCGGGCTTGCCGACGAAGTCGTCCTTGTCGAGCTTGATGGCCCAGTCCAGCCCGGCGCTGTAACCGCGGGTCAGCCCGTCGGTGTCCTGGCCGACGATCAGGTGCCCCTTCTCCAGCCGCAGGATGCGCTGGGCCTCGACCCCGAACGCCGCGATGCCCAGGTCGCGGCCGCGGTCCAGCAGCGTCTCCCAGACGTGCAGCCCGTAGGCCGCCGGGACGTGCAGCTCGTAGCTGAGCTCGCCGGTGAAGCCGATCCGCCACAGCACGCAGTCGTCCACCCCGGCCACCCGGCCGGTGCGGACCTCCATGTAGGGGAAGGCCTCGTTGGCCAGGTCCACCCCCTCGGTGACCCGGGCCAGCAGGTCCCGCGACGCCGGGCCGGCCACGTTCATGCTGGCGTAGGCGGTGGTCACCGGCGTGACGTGCACCTGCCAGTCCGGGTGCGCGGTCTGCAGCCAGTTCTCCAGCCACTCCCACACCGCGGCGGCACCGCTGGACGTGGTGCTCATCAGGTAGTGCTCGGGGCCCAGGCGGCCGGTGACCCCGTCGTCGAACACCACCCCGTCCTCGGTGCACATGACCCCGTACCGGACCCGGCCGAGGCCGAGCTTGGACCACTTGTTCACGTAGACCAGGTTGAGCAGCCGGGGCACGTCGGGGCCGCGCAGGTCGAGCTTGCCGATCGGGGTGACGTCGATGATGCCGACGCTGGTCCGTACGTTGCGGGCCTCGGCCTGCGGGTCGCCGTAATGGTCGGGCCGGATCCAGGCCCCGGACACCAGCGGCCGCGCGCCGTGCGCCTCGTGCCAGGGCTGCATCGGGGAGTAACGGACCGGCTCCAGCGGGCGCCCGGCCAGCGCCCCCAGCGTGACCGGCGCGTACGGCGGCCGCCAGGTCGTGGTCCCGGTCTCCGCGATGGTGGCCCCGGTGGCCTCGGCGGCGATCGCGACCGCGTTGACCAGCTCGAGCTTGCCCTGGGTCGGGCCCATGGTGGCGGTGGTGTACCGCTTGGCCAGCTCGATGGAGTCGTAGCCCTCGCGGACCGCGCCGATGAGGTCCTTCGAGGACACGTCCTCGCAGAAGTCCACGATGCCGTGGGTGCTGGCCCGGAACAGCTCGGGGTGCTCGTCGACGGGCAGCTCGGGGATCACCACCGGCTCATCCCTGGTCTCGCCTGCAGCGACCGGGCCAGCGGGCAGCGCGGCCTGCCGGTCCCGGCGCAGCCGCAGCGCGCGCCGGGCCGCCTCGCGGCCCACCGCCGCGGCGTGCGCGGTCAGCTCGTCCAGGCCGCCGTCGCCGGCCAGGCCGCCGGTCGCCAGCACGCCGGGCGGCAGCGCGCCGGGGAAGAACCGGGCCGCCCTGGCGTTGTAGCCGGGCTGGTCCCCGGCCATGTTGAGCAGCGAGGTCGGCGCGGTCCAGCCCACCGCGGTCACGACCAGGTCGCACTCCGCCGTGGAGCCGTCGGCCAGCTCGACGGCCTGCACGCCGCGGTGGCCGCGCGACCCGGACCAGGTCGCCGCCGGTCCTGGCGTCGACCACCCGGGCGATCTGCACTCCGGCCTCGCGCAGGTCGGTCACGGCGGCGTCGCCGTCGGCGTTGGCGGTCAGCACCACCGCCCGCTCCCCCGGCCGGACCGCGTGCAGCCGGATCAGCCGCCGGACCGCGGTCGAGAGCATGACGCCGGGCACGTCGTTGCCCTGGAACACGTACGGCCGCTCGATCAGGCCCGGCGCGACGACCAGCACCCCGGCCCTGGCCTTGATCAGCTGCTCGGCGATCAGTGCTCGGATCGCCCGGCCCGCCCCGCCGCACCACGGCGGTCCAGTTGTCGTCGTAGCGCCCGGCCACCACCGAGTTGGTCAGCACCTCGATGCCCGGCGCGGCCGCGACCTCATCGCGCAGCCCGGCCAGCGCGGCCAGCTCGGCAGCGCCGCCCCAGCGCAGGTGGCCGCCGAGCCGGTGCTCCTCCTCGACCAGCATCACCCGCGCCCCGGCCCTGGCGGCCGCGATCGCGGCGGTCAGGCCGGCCGGGCCGCCGCCGGCCACCAGCACGTCGGGATGGGCGTAGCGCTTGTCCACCGCCACCCGGGGCGTGTCCGGCGAGACGTGCCCGGCGTGCACGAACCGCTGGAGCACGCGCTCGTAGGCCGGCCACAGCCGCTGCGGCCGGATGAACGTCTTGTAGTAGAAGCCGGGGCCCAGGAACCGGCCCGCGAGCTGGTTGGCCGCCTTGACGTCGAAGGCCAGCGAGGGCCAGGTGTTCTGGGAGTGCACGTCCATGCCGGGCTCGGCCAGCCGGTGCCCGCCGCGCACGTTGGGCTCGTCGCCGACCTGGAAGAAGCAGCCCGGATCGAGGTAGCTGGCCGTCAGCACGCCGCGCGGCCGGTGGTACTTGTAGCTGCGCGACAGCACCCGCTGGCCGGTGGCCAGCAGCGCCGAGGCGATGGTGTCGCCGGCGAAGGCCGGGACCTCGCGGCCGTTGAAGCGGAACGTGAACGAGGTCTCCCGGTCGATCTCCTCGCCGGGCTGGACGCCCAGCCGCCGGGCCTGCGGCCCGCTCATCGGGGGCCCTCGTCCAGCGTGCGCGAGGCGTTGGTGGCGGTGTCCCGCTCGAGGGTGAAGAACCGGCGGCAGCCCATCCGGTGGTACCAGGTCTCGGTGACCAGTCCGAGCGGGTTGGCCGGGAAGTACAGGTACTCGCGCCACTCCCGTGGCGTGGCCGACGCCGGGTCGGGCCGCGGCGTGGCCTCGCCGGAGTAGTGGAACTCCGTCGCGCCCCGCGGTCCGCACCACGGACAGCGGATGAGCATCATGACAAGCAGCCCCTCCCAGCTCAGTGGCCGACCGCGGCCGCACCCTTCTCGCCGACCAGGCTGCCGTCGGTGAACCGGCTGAGCCCGAACGTCTGGATGATCTCGGGCGGGGTGCCGGTGGCCAGGCACTGCGCCATGGCCTCCCCGGACACCGGGCCCGCCTTGAACCCGTAGGTCCCCCAGCCCACGTCCACGTAGAAGCCGTCCACCTCGGTGCCGCCCATGATCGGCGAGAAGTCCGGGGTCATGTCGCACAGGCCGCCCCACTGGCGCAGCAGGCGCATCTTCGACAGCGCGGGCATCAGCTCGACGATGTGGGTGGCCAGCCCCTCGGCGAACTCCAGCGAGCCGCGGGTCGAGTAGGCCGCGAACGGGTCCACGCTGGCGCCGAACACCAGCTCGCCGCGGTCGGTCTGGCTCACGTACACGTGCAGGGTGCCCGACACCACCACCGCGTCCAGGAACGGCCGGACCGGCTCGGTGACCGCGGCCTGGAGCGGGAACGTCTGGATGGGCAGCCGCACCCCGGCCAGCGCGGCCACCAGGGTCGACCAGCCCGCCGTGGCGTTGAGGACGATCGGGGTAGCGATGTCGCCGCGGGTGGTACGGACGCCGCGTACCCGGCCGCCGGCCACGTCGATGCCGGTGACCTCAGTGCCCTGATGAATGTGCACGCCGCGGGCGGAGGCGCCCCTGGCGTAGCCCCAGACCACCGCGTCGTGCCGGATGATCCCGCCCGGCGGATGGTAGAGCGCGCCGAGGATCGGGTACCGCGTGCGCGCCGAGGTGTCCAGGTACGGCACCAGCCGCTTGATCTCGGCCGGGTCGATGACCTCGGAGTCGACGCCCTGCAGCTGGTTGACCTCGGCCCGCCAGCGCATGGTCCGCAGCGAGGAGTCGTTGTGGGCCAGCGTGAGGTGCCCGCGCCGGGAGAACATCACGTTGTAGTCCAGGTCCGCGGCCAGCGTGCGGTACAGCTGCATCGACCGGTCGTAGAACCGGACTCCCTCGGGGGTCAGGTAGTTGGAGCGCAGGATCGCCGTGCTGCGGCCGGAGCCGCCGCCGCCGATGTAGCCCTTGTCCAGCACGGCGACGTTGGTGATCCCGTGGTTGACCGCGAGGTAGTAGGCGGCGGCCAGGCCGTGCACCCCGCCGCCGATGATGACCACGTCGTAGCTGCCGCGCATCGGCTCGTCGGCCCAGGCCCGCGGCCACTGGCGGCCGGACACGCCGTGGCGCAGCAGGGCCAGTGCCGAGTACCGAGGCGGTCTGGGCACGGCGGCCTCCCATGCGTCGGGACCGCCGCGGCCGGCGGGCGCATCGCCAGCATAAAACGCCTTATGAAACTATGTCCACTGCCAGTGGACACTTATACCGTCAGGTCGAGGGCGTGATCGACTTGATCGACAGGAACTGGATCGGCAGCTCGACCAGCGCGGCCGGGCCGTGCGGCACGCCGCCCACGAACTGGAGCGCGTCGCCCGACTCCAGCACGTACCGGGAGCTGCCGTAGCCGTACTCCATCCGGCCGGACAGCATGTAGATCAGCTCGGTGCCGGCGTGCTGGTAGAGCGGGAACGTGTCGCTGCGCTCGGTCAGGGTCACCCGCACCGGCTCCAGCGTGTTGTTGGGCGCACGCATGATCCCGAGCGACTCGTAGCGGCGGCCCTCCCCCGAGCCCTTGTGCTCGATGTCCAGGCCCTTGCCCGCCCGCACGTACAGGACGTCCTGCTCCTCGTTCAGCCCGCGGAAGAACGCGGTGACCGGGACCTGGAGGGCCTCCGACAACCGGGCCAGGGTGGCCAGGCTCGGCGAGGCCTGGGCGTTCTCGATCTTGGACAGCATGCCCTTGGACATGCCGCTCTGCGCGGCCAGCTGGCCGACCGTCCAGCCAAGCTGGAGCCGGAACTCGCGGACCCGCTGCGCGATGGCCGCGCCCAGCGCCTCCTCGAGGTCGCTGTGCGCCGCGCCGTTCCCGGCATCGGCCGCGTCCGCGAGCGGAGGCAGTCCGGCCTGCCCGGCGAGATCCAGGATGCGCGCCACGGACCCAGGTTAGTACGGCGCGGTCGCAGTTCACTGTCAGTGCGACGGGGAGCATATTGATAAACAGGCCGCGGCCCCGCCCGCCCGGCCAGGGCCAGCCCGCCGGTCCCGCCCGTGCTCAGCCGAGGGGCCACGCCCGCCACCGGGCCCCCGAATGGTTGACGTGGGGCGGATCGCCGGATGACAATCACCTTCTAGTGAAACGTTGTCCCTTGTGCATAAACACTGGGAGGAGCGTGGGCGAGAGATGTGCGGAATCATCGGACTCCACCTCAAGAACCCCGATCTCCAGCCACGTCTCGGCGAGCTGCTCACCCAGATGCTGGAGGCGATGACGACCAGGGGCCCGGACTCGGCCGGCATCGCCGTCTACTCTGACCCCCGATCCGGCAGCACTGGCCGGCCCGGCCGCAGCCGGTCCTGCGCTACTCGCTGCGCTCGGACGGTCCCCTGGACTGGGAACTGCTCGGCAAGCGGCTGGCCACCGAGACCGCCAGCGACATCCGGGTCCGCCAGCTCGGCGCCGACCTCGCCGTCTTCACCTCGCCCGCCGACGAGGCGCTGCTGCTCGGGGCGCTCCGGCTGGCCGCGCCGCAGGTCTCGGTGGCCGGGTGGGGCCAGTCGATGGTGCTGGTCAAGGACGTCGGCGCCCCGGCCGACATCTGCGCCCGCTACGGCATCCCCGGCTGGGGCGGCTACCAGGGCGCAGGCCACACCCGGATGGCTACCGAGTCGGCCGTGACGACCGCGCACTCGCACCCCTTCGCCCCCGCCGCCGACCTGGCCCTGGTGCACAACGGCTCGTTCTCCAACTACGCCACGGTCCGCCGCCGGCTGGCCCGCGCGGGCGTGTCCTGCGACACCGACAACGACTCCGAGGTCGCGGCCCGGCTGATCGCCAGCCGGATGGCCGCCGGGGACGGCCTGGAGGACGCGCTCAAGACGGTGTTCAAGGAGATGGACGGCTTCTTCACGCTGCTGGTGACGACCAGGACCCAGTTCGCGGTGGTCCGCGACTCGTTCGCCTGCAAGCCGGCCGTCATCGCCGAGACCAGCGACTACGTCGCCATGGCCTCGGAGTACCACGCGCTGGCCGGGCTGCCCGGCATCACCGGCGCCGAGGTCTTCGAGCCGATGCCGGAGGAGATCCACCTATGGAGCCGGTGATTTCGGAGCCCGTCACGCTGAGCTGCGCGGAGCTCAGCACCCGCGAGATCAACACCGCGCTGGCCGCGCTGCCCGACGGCGGCTGCGCGCGGATCATCGAGCCGCGCGGCCGGCACAACCTCGCGGTCGGCCTGACCAACCGGGTGCGCATCGACATCGCCGGGAACGCGGGCTACTTCATCGGCGGCCTCAGCCAGGGTCCCGACATCGTGGTCGGCGGGTTCGTCGGCTGGTCGGTGGGCGAGAACCTGATGAGCGGGTCGGTCCGGGTGCAGGGCAACGCGTCGGAATGCGCGGGCTCGTCCAGCCACGGCGGGACGATCATCATCGAGGGTGACGCCTCGTCACGGGCCGGGATCTCGCTCAAGGGCGGCACGATCGTGGTGGCCGGCGACGTCGGTCACATGAGCGGGTTCATGGCCCAGGCCGGGATCATGCTCATCGGCGGCGACGCCGGGAACGCCCTGGGCGACTCGCTCTACGAGGCGGTCATCTACGTCGGCGGGAAGGTCGCCTCGCTCGGCTCCGACGCCCGGGTCGAGGAGCTCACCGACGCCGACGTCCAGGTCGTGAAGGACCTGGCCAAGCTGAGCGGCTTCGACCACATCGAGCCGGAGAACGTCACCCGGGTGGCCTCGGCCCGCACGCTCTACAACTTCGACGCCCTGAAGGACCAGAAGTACTGATGGACGAGACCCGCAGCGAGCCGTTCGACGCGCGCCGGCGCAGCCACATCTTCCCGCCCGAGGTCATCGCGCAGATCCAGCGCACCGCGGCCGAGGGGCACTACGAGATCCGCGGCTGGGGCGCCAAGCGCGCCGTGCCGTCCTTCGATGACCTGCTGTTCCTGACCGCCTCGCTGACCCGGTACCCGCTGGAGGGCTACCGGGAGAAGTGCGACATGACCACGGTGCTGGGCGGCCGGTTCGCGTCCAAGCCCATCCGGCTGGACATCCCGGTCACCATCGCCGGCATGAGCTTCGGCGCGCTGTCGGCCACGGCCAAGGCCGCCCTGGGCCAGGCCGCGACGGCGGCCGGCACGTCCACCACCACCGGCGACGGCGGCATGACCCCCGAGGAGCGGGCGGCCTCCCGGCTGCTGGTGTACCAGTGCCTGCCCTCGCGCTACGGGTTCAACCCAGACGACCTGCGCCAGGCCGACGCCATCGAGATCGTCATCGGCCAGGGGGCCAAGCCCGGCGGCGGCGGCATGCTGCTGGGCCAGAAGGTGACCGAGCGGGTGGCCCGGATGCGGACCCTGCCGCCCGGCATCGACCAGCGGTCCGCCTCCCGGCACCCGGACTGGGTCGGGCCCGACGACCTGCGGATCAAGATCGAGGAACTGCGCGAGGCGACCGGCTGGGAGAAGCCGATCTACGTGAAGTTCGGCGCCACCCGGGTGCCCATGGACGTCAAGCTGGCCGTGGAGGCCGGCGCCGACGTGGTCGTGGTCGACGGGATGCAGGGCGGCACCGCGGCTACCCAGGACTTCTTCATCGAGCACACCGGCATCCCGACGCTGGCCGCGGTCCGGCTGGCCGCCGAGGCGCTGCGCGAGATCGGCATGGAGGACACGGTCCAGCTCGTCGTCTCCGGCGGCATCCGCAACGGCGCCGACGCGGCCAAGGCGCTGGCGCTGGGCGCCGACGCGGTCTCGCTGGGCGTGGCCCCGCTGATCGCCCTGGGCTGCAACAGCCCCACCTACTGGCAGGACGGCGCCGAGCACGACGCGTCGGCCGGCTACCGCGCGCTGGGCACCGAGGCGGGGTACTGCCACCACTGCCATACCGGCCGGTGCCCGGTGGGCGTGACCACCCAGGATCCGGTGCTGGAACGGCGGCTGGACCTCGACCGGGGCACCCAGTGGGTCGCCAACTACCTCAAGAACATGGCCATGGAGATCGCGGCGCTGGCCCGCGCCTGCGGCAAGTCCAGCGTGCACAACCTGGAGCCCAACGACCTGGTCGCGCTGACGGTCGAGGCGGCCGCCATGGCCCAGGTCCCCATCGCCGGCACCGACTGGATCCCCGGCCACCCCAAGGGCGCCTGGTAACCCGGCCCGTGCCGCGCGTTCCGCCCGTTCCGCACGTCACGGCGGCGGACGCTGTGTCGCAGATGTTAAATCTCAGGGCCTATGCACGGAGATCTTCACAAGGGCACTAGTCCGGCGTACCCTCGGCGTATCGTCTCGTCAAATTAAACATTGTTCACTCCGCTTACCTCTGCTTCCCAGTGGCCACTACGAGCACCACGGAGTGTGTACATGTCCGACCTTGAGGCTCACCTTCGGGCGCGAGCAGAGTCCGACGGTGTTGAGTTCATCTTCGCCATGTTCGTCGACATGCACGGAAAGCCGTGCGCGAAGATGATCCCGATCGAGGCGCTCGACGTCCTGACCGGCGGCGGAGCGGGCTTCGCCGGCTTCGCGGCCGGGCCTATGGGGCAGACGCCCGCCGACCCCGACATGATCGCGGTGCCGGACCCCGACTCGTACGCGCTGGCGCCGTGGCAGCCGGGCCTGGCCGTGGTCCAGTGCGACATCCACGTCGAGGGCGAGCCGTGGCCCTACACCCCGCGGCTGATCCTCAAGCGGGTGCTGGAGAAGGTCCACGAGCGCGGCCTGATCTACAACGCCGGCTGCGAGGCGGAGTACTTCCTGGTCCGCCGCGGGCCTGCTGGCATCGAGATGGCCGACCCGCTGGACCAGGCCGAGGCGCCCTGCTACGACGCCAAGGGCCTGAGCCGGATGTATGACCACCTGACCACGGTGTCGAAGTACATGAACCAGCTCGGCTGGGCCAACTACGCCAACGACCACGAGGACGCCAACGGCCAGTTCGAGCAGAACTTCCGCTACGCCGACGCGCTGACCTCGGCCGACCGCCTGATCTTCTTCCGGTACATGGTCCACATGCTGGCCCACCGGGCGGGCATGGCGGCCACCTTCATGCCCAAGCCGTTCGGCAACCTGACCGGCTCGGGCCTGCACCTGCACTCCAGCCTCTGGGACGCGGAGACCGGCGCCGAGCTGTTCGCCGATCCCGCCGACGCCCGCGGGCTCGGCCTGTCCCAGCTGGCCTACCACTACATCGGCGGGCTCATCGCGCACGCCCCGGCCATGGCCGCCGTCACCTGCCCGACCGTCAACTCCTACAAGCGCTTCGGGGTCGGCGCGCCGCAGTCCGGCGCCACCTGGGCGCCGGCCTACGCGACCTACGGCGGCAACAACCGCACCCAGATGCTGCGGGTGCCCGAGGGCGGCCGGGTCGAGAACCGGGGCTGCGACGGCGCCGCCAACCCCTACCTGGCCCTGGCGGTGCAGCTGGCCGCCGGGCTGGACGGCATCGACCGCGGCCTGGACCCCGGCGAGCCGAACCGCGACAACCTGCACACGATGGCGCCCGAGGCGGTCGCGGCCCGCGGCATCCGGGCCCTGCCGCCGACCCTGCTGCACGCCGCCGACGAGCTGGTGACCGACGACGTGCTGCGCGAGGCGCTCGGCAAGACCCCCAACGGCGACTACATCGACTACTACGCGCAGATCAAGCGGGACGAGTTCCGCGCCTGGCACTCGACGGTGAGCGGCTGGGAAGTCGACCGCTACCTGACGCTCTTCTAGACCTGCTGGTTTCAAGACCTGCTGGAGGGGCCATGGCCTCGGTTAACGCATCCCTTCCCGAGAAGGGCCTGGTCAAGGGCACCAACTGGTGGGGTGCCTTTGTCATCGGCCTGGCCGGGACGATCCTGGTCACCGGCATCGCGCCCTACGTGGTGCAGGGCACCGGCGCGCTCGGGATCATCCTCATCGGCGTGATGACGATCGCCGGCGCCTTCCTGTGCCTGTGCCTGGCCGAGCTGGCCACGATGTGGCCCGACCGGACCGGCGGCATCCCCTCGTTCGCGACCGAGTCGTTCAAGCCGCTGACCGGCGAGAAGACGGCGCGACACATCGGCGGGGTGTCGGGCTGGGCCTACTGGCTGGGCTGGTTCCCCGTCGCCCCGATCAACGTGATCCTGACCGCGTCGTACCTGGCGGTGCTGTTCAACTTCAGCCCCGGCCACACCATCGACCCGGTCGGCACCACCTGGGGCACCCCGATCGGCATCACGATCATCGCCATCTGCTTCGCCCTGCTCGTGCTGATCTTCATTCCGGCCTACTTCGGGATCAGGCTCGGCGCCGCGTTCGCCACCGTGCTCGGCGTGCTGTCGATGATCCCGATCACGCTGATGATCTTCCTGCCGTTCTTCAAGCCCAGCTCGATCCACTGGCACAACATCGCCGGCTTCCACACGCCGCCGGGCGTCCACGTCAGCGTCACGTTCATCGCGGCGTGGTTCTTCCCGATCCTCTGGAACGTGATCGCCATGGAGGCCGCCGCGTGCTACGTCGGCGAGTGCCGCGGCGGCGCCAGGGACGCCAAGATCGCGCTCACCGCCGAGGGCATCTTCGGGGCGTTCATCTACATCCTGACGCCGCTGATGTTCGTCGCGGTCCTCGGCCTGGTGCTCACCAGCATCGACCCGCTGACGCTGTACCTGACCTACACCGACCACATCTTCGGGGCGGGGAACTGGGAGAAGTGGTTCATCGGCATCCCGCTGATCCTCGCCCTGGCCCTCTCGGTGCTGAACGCGATCATGGGCTGCGGCCGCTCGCTGTACCAGGCGGCCGAGGACGGTCTGCTGCCGCGCTGGTTCGAGCGTAAGAACCGGCACGCCGTGCCGGCTAACGCGATGATCTTCAACGTGATCTGCTCGGCGATCCTGGTCCTGCTCGGCTCGCCCGTGCGTATCTACATCATCTCCAACGGCGGCTACCTGCTGTCGTGCACGCTCGCCTTCGGCGGCTACTTCGTCTACCGGCACCTTCGCCCGGACGTGGAGCGGCCGTTCCGGCTGCCGACCGTGGCCAAGTGGGGCGCGCTGGCTATCTTCGTGGTCTGGACCGTCATCTACTTCTATGGCGGCTGGAACTCGCCCAACATCGTGGTCGGCCCCGGCCAGGGCCCCTGGCTGTACCTGCTCGGGCTGCTGATCGTCGCGCTGTACGCGCCGCTGTACTGGTGGCGGGCCTGGCAGGACCGGCGACTGGCGGCCGCGGGCAAGCTCACGGCCCCGATGGTGGCGGTGGCCGCGGCCGGCCCGCTGAGTGGCGATCCGGCCCCGCCCGCCGCGGCGCCGGACGGGGCGGCGGTCGACCCGGAGTCGGCGGGCGAGCCGCCGATCGTACGGTAGGGCGGCCGACGGCATGCTGTTCGGGCGACGCCGGTGGGACAGCCAGCCGACGACGCCGGCCGGCGTGCTGCTCGCCTCCTCCGGGGATGCGTTCAGCAACGAGGCCATCCGCCGCGCGCGGGAGCTCGCGGCGGGCCAGCCGGTCGCCGTGCTGTCGATCCTCAAGGTGTACGGCTCGTCGTTCGGGCTGCCCAGCCCGGGCCTGCTGCCGACGCCGCGCGAGCGCGACCAGCAGATGACGATCGTGCAGCGGGCCATCAGCGCCCTGGAGCGGAAGGGCTGCACCGCGGACGGCCAGATCGCGGCCACCCGCAGCGCGGGCCGGACCATCGCCAAGGTGGCGCGGGCGCGGAAGGTCCGCTACGTGGTCATGGACGACCGTTCCGCGACCGGCATGCGCCGGGTCATCGAGGGCGCCGTGACCTCCACCGTGCGCCGCCGGCTGAGCGGCGAGGCCGAGCTGGAGCTGGTAC
This sequence comes from uncultured Actinomycetota bacterium, assembly GCA_963822485.1. Classification (GTDB taxonomy): domain Bacteria; phylum Actinomycetota; class Actinomycetes; order Streptosporangiales; family Streptosporangiaceae; genus DASUBV01. Next base: position 1,193,651 of record CAWGHW010000031.1, on the reverse strand, counting down.
CGGCCCGATAGGGCCGGGCGCGCCATTTCCTAACAGAATCCAAGCGCATCGAGGGCGGGCTCGTGGGTAATGGCAGCGCGATGATGGAATCATGCGCCGCCGCGAGGAGTCGGGCGGCTGACCCGGAGGGCAGGTGAGCCGGGATGTTCAACCGGATCCTGGTCGCCGTACACACGTTTGACGACAGCAACCCCGCGCTGAATCTGGTCCGGCATCTGGCCACCGAGGGCGTGACCCAGGTCCAGGTGCTGCACCTGCGCGAGCGCGAGCTGTCGGGCTACTCCTGGTACAGCCGGGAGACCGGGAACGAGGCCGCGTTCGTGGCCGAGGCGGCCACCTTCGACCTGCGCATGGCGGGCATCGCGGCGGGCGGGGAGGTGCGCTACGCGATCGTGGACCGGATCGCCGAGGCCATCCTCAGCGAGGCCGCGGAGTTCGAGGCGGACCTGATCGTGCTGGGCCGGCCGCGCCGCGGCGAGCTGGCCACCCGGCTGCTGGGCAGCGTCACCATGCGGGTGCTGCGCCGGTCCAGCTGCCCGGTAATCGTGGCGCCCCGCCGGGCGCCGCGGCACGAGGAGGCGGCCGCGTCCTCCTCGGCGCCCGGCGTCAGCTCCTGATCACGGGTTCGGCGTCTTCAGCAGCGTCCAGCGGGTGCCGTTCCAGGCCTGGGCCACGGTCTGGCCGGAGGCCGAGCCGACGGCCACGCACCAGTCGGCCCTGGTGCAGGACACGGTGCTCAGATCGCCGCCCGGACCGGCCTGCCGCACCGCGCGCCAGATCTTGCCGTTCCAGAGCTCGGCCACGCTGACCAGCTCCCCGGTGCCCCCGACCGGGTAGCTGCCGACCGCCATGCAGCTGGTCGCGCTGGAGCAGGAGATGTCGCTGAGAGCGCCGTGCGCGCTGATCTTCTGCTGGTGCCAGGTCTTGTGCTCCAGGGTCAGCGCGCCGGTGCTGTCGACCGCCATGCAGAACGACGTGGCGGGGCACGAGACGCCGGTCAGCTCGGTGCCAGGGGTCAAGACATCGGCGTTCCAGGCCTTGCCGTTCCACAGCTCGGTCAGCGCGTTGCCGTTGCACTGGGCGCACTGATTACAGCTCGTGCAGCCGTCCAGGTATTCGTAGCCGACAGCCACGCAGTTCTGCCGCGAGGAGCAGGAGATGGAGTTGAACCACGCGCTGTAGCCGGTGACCGGCCCGTCGTGAACCGTCCAGGTCGTGCCGTTCCAGACCACGGCGAGATCCTGGCGGCCGGTGGCCACGCAGCTCGTGGCGCTGGTGCAGGACACGCTGTACAGCAGGTTGCCGTAGCCGAGACCGGGCACGCTGACCGCCGACCAGCGGTGGCCGTTCCACCGCTGGGCCATGCCGACCAGGCCAGGAGTGTTGCCGACGGCCATGCAGAAGGTCAGCGTCGGGCAGGACACCGAGTCGAGCCCGGCCTGCTGCGCGGGCGTGGCCTGGTCCGACCAGGCCCGGCCGTTCCAGCGCTCGGCCAGCGTCTGGCCCTGGTCGGCCGGGCTGACCCGGGAGCCGACCGCGGTGCAGTCGGCGGCCCTGGGGCACGACACGCCGCCGAGGTCGTCGACCCGGTTGGTGCGCAGTGCCCGCCAGGCGGTGCCGTTCCACTGCTCGGCCAGGCTGCTGCCAGGCCCGCCGTTCCCCACGGCCATGCAGTCCCGCGGGCTGCCGCACCAGACGGCCCCGAGCCCGCCGATGCTGACCGGGGCGGGCCGGGCCGACCAGCCGCGGCCGTTCCAGCTCAGGGCGGCCGCGCCGTTGACCGCCAGGCAGAACGTGGTGCTGGTGCAGGTGACGGCGCTGAGCGCGGTGACACCGGCGGGCGTGGCCGCCAGCGTCCAGGCGCTGCCGTTCCACTGCTCGGCCACGGCCAGGGCATGCAGGCCGCTGCCGACCGCGACGCAGTCCCCGGCGGCCGGGCAGGCGACGCTGGTCATCTCGTCGCCGGCGGGCACCGAGGTGAGCCGCCAGCTGGTCCCGTTCCAGGCCGCCGCCATGGACCGCGTGAAGTGCCCGTTGCCGTAGCTGCCCACGGCCATGCAGCGGATCGCGCTGGCGCACGCGACGCTGACCAGGTTGGCGGACGTGGCCTCGGGCGGCTTGGGCACGCTCATCGCCCGCCAGGACTTGCCGTGCCAGACCATGGCGCCGGTGATCCCGTGGGCGTAGTTCATGGCGCCGACCGCGATGCACAGGTTCCTGGCCGGGGCAGGAGACGCTGTACAGCCGGGCGATGTCATGGCTGGGCAGCACCTGCCAGGTCGTGCCGTTCCACAGGTCGGTCACCCGGCCCAGGCCGACCGCCATGCAGCGGGTCGCGGACCGGCAGGAGACGCCGGTGAAGCTGATGCCGGCCGCCGGGGTCTTCAGGTAGTCCCAGGCCCGGCCGTTCCACGCCTGCGAGACCGGGGCGGACTGCGCGTCGCCGCCGACGGCCAGGCAGTGGTCGGCGCCGGAGCACCATACCCCGGACAAGGCCGGGTTCTGGGGCGGCTGGGCGGACAGGGCCGCGGCCTGTTCAGGATGGGTATGTGCGGCGTCCGACCGGCTGGCCTGAGCGGCCGGGGCCGCGACCGCCGTCATCGGCGAGCAGAGCACCAGCACCGTTGCCGTGCCCGCGGCCCACCAGGCCAGCCGGTGCCGTCTGTTCGCTCGGCTGGGCGTCATCTGGCGTGGCCGTCGAGCACGTGCTGGCCCGCCCGGACCAGCGGCTCGACCATGTCCTGAGCGTCGTCGAACCCCGGGCCGAGCATGGCCCCGCCCGCCGCGCGCGCCGCGATGCCCTGGCAGATCACGGCCAGCTTGAAGAACGCGAACGCCTGGTACCAGCCGATCCCGGTCACGTCGAAGCCGGTCAGCTCCGCGTAGCGCTCGACGACCGCGCGCCGGGCCGGGAAGCCGGGCGCGGAGGCGGTGATCGGCGGCATGATCCGCGCCGCCGACAGCACCTCGTCGTCGTCGGCCTGGCCCCAGTAGGCCAGCGTGGTGCCCAGGTCGGCCAGGGGGTCGCCGAGCGTGCTCAGCTCCCAGTCCAGCACGGCCACGATCTGGCCGGGCCGGGTCGGGTGCAGCATCGTGTTGTCGAGGCGGAAGTCACCGTGCACGATGGCCGCCGGGCGGGGCGGCGGGAGCGCGCCGGCCAGCTCGTCGCGCAGCGCGTCCAGGGCGGGCAGGTCGCCGGTCTTGGAGCTGTCCCACTGCCGGGACCAGCGGCGCAGCTGCCGCTCCAGGAAGCCCTCGGGGCGGCCGAAGTCGGCCAGGCCGGCCTGGGCCGGGTCGATCACGTGCAGCCGGGCCAGCGTGGCGACCAGGGCGTCGCCGATGGCCGCGCGCTCGTCCCGTGAGTCCGCGTAGCGAGCCGGCAGCGCGTCCCGGCAGACGTGCCCGACGACCCGCTCCATGAGGTAGAACGGCGCGCCGAGCACGCTGTCGGCGCCGGCCAGGTAGAGGGTGCGCGGCACCGGCACGCCGGACCCGGCCAGGGCCGACTGCACCCGGTACTCGCGCGCCATGTCGTGCGCGGTCGGCAGCACGTGCCCCAGCGGCGGGCGGCGCAGCACCACCTCGCCGGCGTCGCTGGCCACCCGGTAGGTGAGGTTGGACTTGCCGCCGGAGATCAGCGCGACCTGGCAGTCCCGCCAGCGCGGGTCATACAGCACCTCGGCCAGGTGCGGCCCGACCACCTCCGGCTGCGCACCGGTGGTGATCGGCTCGAGCCGCTGGGCGGTCGAGTTGCTGAAGGCAGGGAGTCGTCATGGAGCTATCTTCCGGTCTGCGGGCCCGGCGAGCCAGAGCCAGGTCGCCGGGGCGGGTCAGGCGCTGACCGGCAGCGTCGCGTCCGGCCGCCGCAGGAAGCCGCGGACCCGCTCCACGTACGCCGGCCGCTCCTCCACGAACGCCATGTGCGAGCTGTTCTCGAAGATGGCCAGCTCGGCGTGCTGGAGCTCGTCGGCCACGGCCCGCATCCGGTCCGGCCGGGCCTCGTCGTAGCGCCCCGCCGTGACCAGGGCCGGCACCGCGATCTGGCCCAGCCTCCCGCGGACATCGAAGTCCCGCAGCACCCCGGTCACCGGGCCGAACTCGCTGACCCCCCACATGGCCTCGTAGATGGTGGCGTTCATGCCGGCGAAGGCCTGCTCCACGCAGGCCGGCCAGGGCTAGGCCCGGCAGACGTGCCGCTGGTAGTAGGCGGCGATCACGGCCACGTACTCCGGGCAGCCCAGCCAGCCGCCCTGCTCGTGCCCGTCCAGCACGGCCCGCTGTTCGGCGGGCAGCTCGGACCGGAGCTGGGCCGCGTCCTCGATCCACTCCTCGACGCTGGCCGTCGCGCTGGAGATGATCACGCTGCACGGCGGCTCCGGGTCGCGCAGCAGGTACTCCATGGCCAGCCAGCCGCCCCAGGAGTTGCCGAACAGGTGCATCCGGTCCAGCGACAGGCCGGCGCGTACCGCGGCCACCTCCTGCACCGCCCGGTCCATGGTCCACAGCGCCGGGTCGTCCGGGCCCGCGGACTTGCCGCAGCCGAGCTGGTCGTAGAAGATCACCGGCCGCTCGTCGGCCAGGTCAGCCAGCGGCTCCAGGTAGTCGTGCGGGATGCCGGGGCCGCCGTGCAGGCACAGCAGCGGGATCCCCGGCGCGCCGGCGCCGGCGATCGCGTACCAGACCCGGCCGCCGGGGACCTCGACGTAGCCCTCCGTCATCGCGCCGTCCATGCCGTGCCCTCCTGCTCGGTCAGCGTGAGCGTGGCCAGCGGCCGCTTCATGCCCAGCGCACCGCCCAGATCACCCCGATGGCCGCCCAGGCCAGCGAGAACCAGACGATGCTGCTGCCGGTCTTGAACGGCAGTCCCAGTCTCGTGACACGAAGAACGACTTGTAGAGGATGTAGGCGTCGATGCCGATCCCGACGACCGGGATGACCAGGTTCAGCCAGATGTTGAACTCATCGCCGCACCACCCGCAGGTGGTAGAAGATGTTCGCCACGCTTGGCGTAGATGTAGGCACCAGCACGAAGCACACGAACACCTCGCCCACGTAGGCGTACGCGCTCGCCGATGCCGCCCTGCCACCAGGACAAGAGCAGCAGCGCAACCAGCGAGAAGACCAGCGCCGCCACCTCGGCCCGCCACGGCGTGGAGAACCGGCGATGCAGCTGGCGAAGAACTTCGGCGCGAAGCCCTCCCGTGACACCGCTACGCGCCGGCTGGCCGCGTACAGGCCGGGCGCCGAAGCTGGCGATCGTGGCGGTGAAGCCGGCGATCGCGACCAGGACCGCGAACCCGCCGATGTAGTGCTGGGCGATGGGCAGGCATCGGCGTGATCTGGCCCTGGCTGCACGTAGTGGGCCACCTCCCAGACCGGCACGCGCGATCGCGAAGCTGTACGAGCTCAGCGTCCAGAACGCCCCGGCCAGCAGCGTCATCGCCATGGTGGCCAGCGGGATCAGCCGCCGCGGCGTGTGCGACTCCTCGGCCACCGGCGCGATGCTGTCCACCCCGGCGATGGACAGGAACGCGAACATGATGCCGAGCTAGATCCCGGAGAAGCCTGCCGTGGCCGCGGCTGCGGTCGAACGGCTCGCTGCTCAAGTGTCCCAGCGCCCCGCCGCGGGCCACGATGATCACCGCCAGTACGGCCACGAACGCTGTCTCCAGGATCATCAGCGTGCCGATGATGGCCGAGGACAGCTCGATGTTGGAGTCGTTCATGACGCCGATGACGATGACAGCGGGTACAGCGCCGACACCACCAAGTACGTCGTGATCATGATCCAGCCCAGCCACAGGCCGAGGGTGGGCGAGGTCCATTCCCAGACCCAGGTGTAGCTGCTGCCGGCCGAGGCCGCGGCCGCTCATCACCGCGAAGCTCACCGCCGTCGCGATCACCGCCAGGGTGATCACGATGAACATGAACGGCATGATGGGACCGCCCGCGTCGGTCTCCATGAAGCCCATGTTCAGGTAGAGGGCCGGGACCAGGGAGAAGTAGGCCAGGCCGATGAAGATCAGGCGGCCCATGTTCAGGCTGCCCGAGCGGAGGTCCGCGCGGATGCGTCGCTGCGAGACGCGTCGCTGCCGGTGGCTGTCATCCTCAGCCTCCACAGTTTCCTGTGCGCCGGGGACCGCTAGCCGGCCGTCCCCAAAATGGTCTTATGCGCAGACCATAAGGACGTTGAGGAGATACCGTCAAGAACCAGTTGATCTAGGGTCGTGCAGACCAGGGCGTTAGTCGGGCTCGCGCAGCGCCCGCGGCAGGCCCGTGTCGGGCAGCGCCGGCGAGAACACCCACAGCACCCGGGCCGGGCCGGCCTCCGGCAGCACCCGGAACGTGTGCTCCGTGCTGGCCGGGAACGTGTAGGCGTCGCCCTCCTCCAGCGTGACCGGCTCCCCGGCCACCACCAGGTGCAGCTGCCCGGCCAGCACGAACACGAACTCCACGTCGGCCGGCAGCGAGTACGCCTCCTCGCCGCTGCCGCCGCCCGGCTCGATGTCGCTGAGCAGGGCCTGCACCCGCTTCTCGCCGGACGGCGTCAGCAGGTACTCGCGCATCCTGCTGCCGCCGAAGTTGATCGGCGGGTAGGCGCCGCGCCGGACCACCTCGCCCCGGCTGGCCTGGAACAGGGAGCCGACCGAGATCTCCAGCGTGTCGCACAGCCGGATCAGCGAGGCCACCGACACGTTGGCCAGGTCGCGCTCCAGCTTGGACACGAATCCCTTGGTCAGCCCGCTCTGCTCGGCCACCTCGGCCATGCTCTTGCGGGCCGCCAGCCGCGCCGCGCGCAGCTGGGCCCCGATCGCCGCTGGCTGGTGACCGCCGTTACTGGCCCCGGGCACCGGTCCTCCTCCGCCCGCCGAATCCCGCCTCGGACTCTATGACATGCCCAGAACTGTCATGAAACAAGGGTTGACAGCCAGGAAACATGTGGTGATCATTGCCGTGACTCCGCTGACCCCGGGAGACGACATGGCTGCACAGTCTGGGACCGGCACGGCGATCGAGACGACTGAGGGCGGCGGCCTGCTCGGCCAGGTCGAGGTGCACTCCATCGACTGGATTCCCGATCCGGAACGACACGGCAAGACCTGGCAGCAGTCCATGCTGTGGTTCCTCGGCAACTTCCAGTACTTCACCATCCCCATCGGCTTCGTCGGCCCGTCCCTGGGCCTCTCGCTGGGTTACTCGATCCTGGCCGGCACGCTGGGCATCTGCGCCGGCACCCTGTTCATGGCCTTCCACGCCACCCAGGGCCCGGTGTTCGGGCTGCCCCAGATGATCCAGACCCGGGCCCAGCTGGGCTACCGCGGCGTGGTCGTAGCCCTGTTCGCCGTGCTGTTCACCTACATGGCGTTCAACGTGGCCGACCAGGTGCTGATGAGCACCGGCCTGCACGGCGCCTTCGGCTGGAACGCCGGCCTGGTGGCCATCGTCACCGCCGTGCTGGCCGCGCTGCTGGCCATCTTCGGCTACGACTGGGTGCACCGGGTGTTCCGCTTCCTGCTGGTCATCTCGCTCCCCTGCTATGCGATCATCTCGGTCGCGATCCTGGTCGGGCACGCCGGGGGCACCGCGCCGCACCACCCGGGCAGTTTCGTGTTCGCCGCGTTCATGGCCCAGTTCTCGGTCGCGGCCGCGTACAACATCACCTACGCGCCCTACGTCTCGGACTACTCGCGGTACATGCCGCGGGACACCTCGCCGCGCGGCATCATCACCGCCGTGTTCTTCGGCGCCTCCGGCTCGGCCGTCTGGCTGATCGCGATGGGCGCGTGGCTGGCCACCCGGCTGGGCGCCACCGACGGCCTGGTCGGGCTCCAGGTCGCCGGGGACAAGGTGGCCGCCCCGCTCGGCTCGATCACCGCCGTCCTGTCGGCCACCGCCCTGCTGGCCACCATGGGCATGAACGCCTACGGCGGCATGCTCACCGTGCTGACCGGGATCGACTCGTTCCGCAAGATCACGACCAGCCGGGCCTGGCGGGTGCTGACCATCGTCGGCCTGGCCATCCTGTGGTACGCCATCGGGGCCGGCATCTCCACCAGCGCCGTGTCCGCGGTGCTCAACTCGCTGACCCTGATGCTGTACCTGCTCGTCCCGTGGACGGCGCTCAACCTGGTCGACTTCTTCTTCGTCCGGCACGGGCACTACGCCATCACCGACATCTTCCGCCCCGACGGCGTCTACGGCGCCTGGGGCTGGCGCGGCCTGACCGCCTACTTCGCCGGCTTCGCCGCCGAGATCCCGTTCATGGTGCTGCCCTCCATCGGCGGCTTCACCTACACCGGCTGGTTCCCCGGCCACGTCACCAACGGCGTGGACTACTCCTGGCTCATCGGCCTGGCCGTGTCCGGCCTGGTATACCTGCTGCTGTCGCGGTCGCTGGACGTGGCCGCCGAGCAGTCCGCCATCGAGGCCAGCGAGCGCGAACTGCGGGTGATCGACGTGGCCGCGGGAGAGCAACTGTGACCGAACCCGTACCCCGGGTTGTAGTGGGCGACGTCGTCGGACAGGTCGACGCCACCGTGATACCGCGGTACGCGGGCGAGGCCACCTTCGCCCGCCTGCCGCGCGCCGCCGAGGTCAGCCGCCTGGACGCCGCCGTGCTCGGCGTGCCCTTCGACAGCGGCGTCAGCTACCGCCCCGGCGCCCGGTTCGGTCCCTCGCACATCCGCGAGTCCTCGCGGCTGCTGCGGCCCTACAACCCGGCCCTGGCCGCCTCCCCGTTCGCCGACCTCCAGGTGGCCGACGCCGGGGACCTGGCGGTCAACCCGTTCAGCATCGACGAGGCCATCACCGCCATCGAGCACGGGGCCAGGGACCTGCTCGAGCGGTCGCCGTTCGTGCTCACCCTCGGCGGCGACCACACCATCGCGCTGCCCATGCTGCGGGCCCAGGCCGCGCGGCACGGCCCGGTCGCCGTGGTCCACTTCGATGCCCACCTGGACACCTGGGACACCTACTTCGGTGCCGCGTACACGCACGGGACCCCGTTCCGCCGGGCCGCCGAGGAGGGCCTGCTGGACCAGTCCGGCTGCCTGCACCTGGGCATTCGCGGCCCGCTGTACAGCGCCGCCGACCTCACCCAGGACACCGAGCTGGGCTTCCAGATCGTGTCCGCGCCCGAGGTCGAGCACCTGGGCGTGGCCGGGCATGGTCGAGCGCATCCGCGACCGGGTCGGCGACCGCCCGGTCTACGTCTCGGTGGACATCGACGTGCTCGACCCGGCGCACGCGCCGGGCACCGGCACCCCCGAGGCGGGGGGCCTGTCGAGCCGCGAGCTGCTGGCCACGCTGCGCTCGTTCGCCCGGCTGAACCTGGTCGGCGCGGACGTGGTCGAGGTGGCCCCGGCCTACGACCACGCCCAGATCACCGGCATCGCCGCCGCCCACGTCGCCTACGAGCTCCTCACCGCCCGCGCCGTCGCCACCCGCCCGGCGCACGAATAGGCGAATGATCACGACCGATCTGCCACAGAATTCCGCGGAAAATCGGTCGCGATCATGGTGGATGACATTCCGGCCGGGTCGAAACACGGGTAAGGGCGGGGGCGCGGGCAGGCCTACTCGCGGTACTCGGCCAGGCGGGGCAGGACGCCGACGACCAGCAGGGCGAGGATCACCATGACGGCCGCGGCCGGGATCAGGCCGGTCCAGCCATGCACGCCGTGCTGGCCGGCGGTGATGGCCGCGTTAAAGGCGTGCTGGTTAATCGCGATGACCGCGAGCAGGGCATTGTCGTACTGGGTGAAAGCCCAGTTCGAGTTGCCGTGGGCATAACTGGTGTCGAACGCGATCGCGGCGCGCAGGTGGCCGGCCCGGTTCAGGGCCCGGATGTGGGAAAGGCGGCTCGGTCAGCGGACGCGGACGGCGACCAGGCAGGCGTCGTCGCTGGTGTCGGAGCGCGCGTGGCCGAGCAGGTGGTCGGCGAAGCTGGCGATGTCCCCGGCGGGGTCGGCGGCGAAGGCCAGCAGCGAGGTCAGGGAGTCGTCGATGGACTCGTCGCGCCGCTCGACCAGGCCGTCGGTGAACAGCGCCAGCGTGTCACCGGGGCGCAGGGCCGTGGTCGCCTCCTCGTAGTCGGCGTCCGGGTCGGCCCCCAGCAGCACGCCCTGCGGCAGGTCCAGGTGCCGCGGCACGCCGTCCCTGACCAGGATGGGCGGCAGGTGGCCGGCCCTGGCCCAGTGCAGGGTCCGGTCGGCGGGCTCGAACAGCCCGCAGACGGCCGTGCCGATGATGCCCTCGGTGAGGTAACAGGCGATGCGGTTCAGCCAGCTCAGCAGCGTCGCGGGGCCCGCGCCGGTAATGGCCAGGCCGCGCAGGCAGTTGCGCAGGGCGACCATCCCGGTGACGGCGTCGATGCCGTGCCCGGCGATGTCCCCGACGACCAGCAGGACCTTGCCGGTGGGCAGCGCCACGGTGTCGTACCAGTCGCCGCTGACCAGGTTGCCCTGCCCGGCGGGGCGGTACCGGGCCGCGACGTCCAGGCCGGGGGTCTCCACGGGCCGGGCCGACCGCGGGGTGATGGCGCGCTGCAGCCGCAGGGCCAGCCGGCGGTCCTCCTCGGCGCGCTCCTCGGTGTCGGCGAGCCGGTCCCTGGTCGCGGCGAAGGCGACCTGGGTGTGGTAGTCGGCCGACACGTCCTGGTAGGCGCCGCGCACCGCGACCAGGGTGCCGGCCGGGTCGGTCACGGGCTCGGCAAAGGCGCGGATCTGGCGCACGCTCTGGTCGTCGGCGCGGATGATGCGGAACGCGGCGGCGGTCTCCCGCTTCTCGTGCAGCAGCGCGTCGCGGAAGCCGGCCACGGCGGGCACGTCGTCGGCCGGGACGTGCGCCGCCAGCTCGGCCACCGGGACCGGGGCGTCGTGCCGCCGCCCGAACAGGGCGAAGGTCGGCTCGGTCCACACCACGTCGCCGGTGACCAGGTTCTCCTCCCAGCCGCCGATCTTGCCGAGCCGCTGGGCCTGCTCGAGCAGCGTGGTCAGCCGCTCGACCTCGTCGGCGCGCCGCCAGGCGATGACCACGCCCTGGTAGAGCCGGGAGATCCGGACGTCCATGACGGGCGTCACCACCGCGTCGCCGACCGCGGCGGTGATCACCTCGCCGGGGACGCTCTGCGGCTGCCCGCTGGCCAGGACCGCCGCGGCGCGGTCGTACAGGCCGCCGGGCAGCGCGGCGGCGGGATAGACCTCCAGCAGCGGCCGCCCGGCCAGCTCGCCGGGCGGCCGGCCCGCGGGGTCGCGGAACCCGGTGCTGAGGTAGCGGATGCTGAAGTCGGTCACGGCGCCCGCGTCGTCCCGGATGGCCGTCGCGAACAGCGCCGACCCCGGCAGGCTGTCGAGCAGCCCGAGGGCCCAGGACGCGCGCTCGTCGGCGGCCAGCGGACCGTGGGCCAGCCGGGTGCCCAGGGCCTGGGCGCAGACCTCGGCCAGCGTGACCAGCTGGCGCCGCAGCGGGCGGGAGAACTCGGCCAGCGGCTCGGACCAGCACACCTCCATGGCGCCCAGCGCCACGCCGGCGCCCGCGCCCGCGCCGGGCAGCGCGGGCAGCGGCAGCACGGCCCGTGCGCCGCCCGGCCAGGGGCCGATCAGGGGCTCGGTCTCGCCCGGCGGCGGGCCGCCGGGCCACCAGGTGTCCAGGCCGCCGCGGGCCGCCCGCTGCGCGACCCCGTCCATATCGGGATGAATCCTGCGCCACCGGCTGGCCTCGCGGGCCCCGAACCCGGCCTCACCGGCCAGCTCCAGGCCGCCGTCCGGCTCGGTCAGCCAGAGGGCCACGGCGGCGGCGCCGGCGGGTGCCAGGGCCTCTTCCAGCACGGCGGCGGCGACGCCAGCCCGGTCCGTAGCGAGCTCGGCGGCGGCACTGGCCAGTGCGACCCTGGCCGCGGCGGCGCGGGGCAGGCCCGCCTCGGCCGCGGCCGCCTCCCCCAGCACCGCCGGCATGACCTCGCCGGTGATCTGCGCCGCCAGCTCGAGAATGCTCGTCCCCGAGTCGCTGGACAGGGCCAGCGAGCTGCTCCTGGGCCTGCGCGGCGGAGCAGTGCAGGCGCTCCATCAGCACGCCGCGGGCCAGGTCCACCGCGGAACGGGCGGCGGCCTGGGCCGCCAGCCGGTCCAGCTCACGCCGCTGCCGGGCGATGAGCGCGCTCAGCCGGAGGAACTCAGCACCACTGGCTGCGGTCAAGGTAGGCCTTCCTGGGGAGCGACTCAGGGCGCCGAGGCCACCGGATGCCGCGTTAGCGGTCACGAGCCTGTGCTCTCCCGGCTAGTTTTACCCCATCGCCTAGCGTGGGAGCATCGGTCTGTCCTAGAACGCACGGTGACGTACTCGTCGCCCCACGCCGCCGGACGGCATGAGGAGTCTGTCATGGCAACCGCCCACCTCGCGGCTGGCCAGCCCGCCGAACCGCGGCTTCAGCAGCTGCTGGACGGCCTGACCGCGGTACGTGGCGGGGACTTCAGTACCCGCCTGCCGCACACCGGCGATCCGCTCATGGATGAGATCGCCACGGTGTTCAACAGCATGACCGACCAGCTCGCGCTGTTCACCTCCGAGGTGACCAGGGTGGCGCTCGAGGTCGGCACCGAGGGCAAGCTGGGCGGCCAGGCCCGCGTCCCCGGCGTGGCGGGGACCTGGAAGGACCTCACCGACTCGGTCAACGCCATGGCCGACAACCTCACCGGGCAGGTCAGGGACATCTCGCAGATCGCCACCGCGGTTTACCGGGGCGACCTGAGCCAGAAGATCACCGTCGACGTCAAGGGCGAGATGCTGTCCCTGAAGGGCACCATCAACACGATGGTCGACCAGCTCTCGGCGTTCGCCGACGAGGTGACCAGGGTGGCCAGGGAGGTCGGCACGGAGGGCCGCCTGGGCGGCCAGGCCCAGGTGCCCGGCGTCGGCGGCACCTGGCGCGACCTCACCGACTCGGTGAACTTCATGGCGGGCAACCTGACCAGCCAGGTCCGCAACATCGCCCTGGTCACGACGGCGGTCGCCCAGGGCGACCTGTCCAAGAAGATCGACGTCGACGCCCGCGGCGAGATCCTCGAGCTGAAGACCACGATCAACACGATGGTCGACCAGCTGTCCTCGTTCGCGGCCGAGGTCACCCGGGTGGCGCGGGAGGTCGGCAGCAAGGGCCGCCTGGGCGGCCAGGCCGAGGTCGAGGGCGTGTCCGGCACCTGGAAGCGGCTGACCGAGAACGTCAACGAGCTGGCCGGCAACCTGACCCGCCAGGTGCGGGCCATCGCGCAGGTGACCAGCGCCGTGGCCACCGGCGACCTGACCCGCTCCATCAGCGTCGAGGCCGAGGGCGAGGTCGCCGAGCTCAAGGACAACATCAACGCCATGGTCCAGTCGCTGCGCGAGACGACCAAGGCCAACCAGGAGCAGTACTGGCTCAAGACCAACCTGGCCCGGTTCGCCGGCCTGTTCCAGGGCCAGCGCGACCTGGAGACCGTCGCCGAGCTGATCATGAACGAGCTGATCCCGCTGGTCGGCGCGCAGCACGGCACGTTCTTCATCGCCGACGACAGCGATGACGGCCGGGTCCTGCGGCTGATCGCGGGCTACGGGCTGCGGGCCGACATAGCGGCGCCCAGCCAGTTCCGGCTGGGCCAGTCACTGATCGGCCAGGTGGCCAAGACCCGCCAGCCGATCGTCGTCACCGACGCCCCGCCCGACTACGTGCGGATCTCCTCCGGCCTGGGCGACGCCGCGCCGGTCAACCTGATCGTGCTGCCGATCGTGTTCGAGGGCCAGGTGCTCGGGGTCATCGAGGCGGGCTCGTTCAGCCTCTTCACCCAGGTGCACCAGGACTTCCTGGAACAGCTGATGGAGACCATCGGCGTCAGCGTGAACACCATCATCGCCAACTCGCGGACCGCCGACCTGCTGCAGGAGTCGCAGCGCCTGGCCGGCGAGCTCCAGTCCCGCACCGGCGAGCTCCAGGTCCGCCAGGAGGAGCTGCAGAGCTCCAACGCCGAGCTGGAGGACAAGGCGGCCCAGCTGGCCAGCCAGAAGCGCGACATCGAGATCAAGAACATCGAGATCGAGCAGGCCCGGCAGGAGATCGAGGAACGGGCCCGGCAGCTGGACCAGGCCTCCCGGTACAAGTCCCAGTTCCTGGCCAACGTCTCGCACGAGCTGCGCACCCCGCTGAACAGCCTGCTCATCCTGGCCCGGCTGCTGGCCCAGAACCCGGCCCAGAACCTGACGCCCAAGCAGGTCGAGTACGCCAACGTCATCCACTCGTCCGGGTCCGACCTGCTGCTGCTGATCAACGACATCCTGGACCTGTCCCGGGTGGAGGCCGGCAAGCTGGACGTCCACCCCGAGGAGTTCGCGCTCGGGTCGCTGGTCGAGGACCTGCGGTCGGTCTTCGAGCCGCTGGCCGCCGACAAGCGGCTGAGCTTCTCGGTCACGGTGGACCCGGACGTCCCGGCGGAGCTGGTCACCGACCGGCAGCGGCTGCGCCAGGTGCTGCACAACCTGCTGTCCAACGCGGTCAAGTTCACTGAGCGCGGCGAGGTCATGGTCCAGATCCAGCGGGCCGTCCCGCAGGACCCCGACGACGAGCCCGCGATCACGTTCTCGGTTACCGACACCGGGATCGGCATCTCCGACGACAGCCTCAAGACCATCTTCGAGGCGTTCCAGCAGGGCGACGGGACCACCAGCCGCCGCTACGGCGGCACGGGCCTGGGGCTGGCCATCAGCCGCGAGGTGGCCGAGATGCTGGGCGGCCTGATCACCGCGCGGAGCCAGCCGGGCAGCGGCAGCACCTTCACCATCTACCTGCCGCTGGCTGCGCCTCCGCCCGCCCCGGCGCCGCTGGCCCCGCGCAGCTTCGGCAACGGCCACCTGAGCGGCAACGGAGGGGCCGCCCCGCTCGCGCCGCCGGCGGCGAGCGCCGCCGCGAGCCGGCCCCGTGGCCTGCCACCGCGACCGACCCGGTACTCGGCGGCGCCGCTCACGCCGCCGGCCAAGCCCGGCTCGCACGACCGGGTCCGGGGCCGCAAGGTCCTGATCGTGGACGACGACCTGCGCAACGCGTTCGCGATCACCAGCATCCTGGAGCTCTACGGGCTGCACGTCATCCACGCGCCGAGCGGCCGCCAGGGCATCGAGGTGCTGCGGTCCCGCCAGGACATCGACCTCGTGCTGATGGACGTGATGATGCCCGAGATGGACGGCTACGCCACCACGGCCGCCATCCGGGAGATGCCGCAGTTCGCCAGCCTGCCGGTGATCGCGGTGACCGCGCGCGCCATGCAGGGCGACCGGGCCAAGAGCCTGGCCGCCGGGGCCAGCGACTACGTCACCAAGCCCGTGGACACCGACGAGCTGCTGTCCTGCATGGAGCGCTGGCTGCCCCCGGTCAACGGCGGCGGCCGGTAAGGCCGCCCGGCTCGCCCCGCCCGGCCGCCCGCCCGGGCGCCGCGCAGGTCAGACGTCGTCCCGGTCGACGAACGAGTAGGGCGGCCACGGGCCGGTGATCTCCACCCGCAGCGTGCCGTGCTCGGCGGCGAACTGCCGCGCCATCGAGGAGAACTCGGCGGCCCGGTCGGCGTCGAGCAGGTAGATGCCGTTGAGCACCATCCAGCCGCAGACCGAGCCCGGCCGCAGGTAGGGGGCGGGCTGGCGCCGGGACACGATCGCGATGTCGCTGAGCACCCGGTCGACCTGGTTGGCGCTGGCCTCGGCCTCCAGCCAGGGCTGGTGCGGCCCTGTCGACCCGCCGCCGTCCCCGCCGACCGTGACGCCCGCCGGGACGGCCGCGCCCACCGCGGGCCGCAGGTACACCTGGACGCCCCACTCCTGGGTGCCGCGCAGCGACTCCAGCAGCTCGGTGAGCTCGGCGTGGTGCTCGGCCAGCAGCGCGCTGACCGTCTCGTCGTCGGGGTAGATGGTGGCCAGCCGCAGCGGCACCACCGGGCTATCGGCCGCGATGGTCGCCACCACCTCGTGGTGCGCGCGGCCGATGGGCTCGATGTCGGCCAGGTCGCCGAGCATGCTCGCGATGGAGCTCTCGCCGAAGGCAGCGGCATCCACCGAGCCGACCACCGCGTGGATGTCGGCCTCGGCGATGGTGCGCACCGGCTCGCCGCCCACCCCGGCCAGGCCGGCCAGCCGCTCGCGGTCCAGGCCGGCGGCGACCGCGTACACCCAGACCACCTTGCGCGCCACTGCCTTGTTCGCCACCTCCGCGGCGAACAGGATCGACCGGCGGCGAAACGCCGTCGGCATGGCCAGGCTGCGCATGCGGGCTATCCGCGTCTGAATCATGAATCCTCTTTCGAAAGCAATGACGCTGAGGTGGTGCGGGGCGCCCGAGGGCGGGGCGGTCGTCCCTGAGGCCGACCGCCCCGCCCGGGGCGCGGTGAAGCGCGGGTCCTCAAGGACCCGCCGACGCGGGCTACAGCCCGGACAGCCCGGAAAGACCCAGGCGGGACAGCAGGCCGCTGGGCAGCTTGCCCAGCAGCCCGACCGGCAGCCGGGACAGGATCTTCGTGGCCACCGCGGTCGGCAGCCTGGCCAGCAGGTGGGTGAGCGCCCCGGCGGGCAGCCGGGTCACCACCTGGGTCAGCCCGTGCACCGGCAGGGTGGTCAGCACCTGGCCCAGGCCCGAGGCGGGCAGGGCCGTCAGCACCTGGACCAGGACCGGCGTCGGCAGCCCGGTGAGCACCTGAGACAGCGGCGTCGCGGGCAGGGCGGTCAGGACCTGGGCCAGCGCCGGGCCCGGCAGTGCGGTCAGCACCTGGGCCAGTGCTGACGGCGACAGGGCCGTGAGGACCTGCGCCAGTGCCGGGCCCGGCAGCTCGGTGAGCACCTGGGCCAGCGTCCCGGCGGGGAGCTGGGCCAGGGTGGCGGACAGCACGCTCGCTGGCAGCTGGGCCAGGTCCGCCGGCTGCGGCAGGGCCGGCAGCCGGAGCAGGAGCGCGCAGTAGTCGGGCACGCTGGTCGCGCCCTGGACGGTGGTGACCAGGGACGAGAACTCACTGCGGCCGGCCAGCCGGGCCAGGACCGGGCTGGCCAGCGCCCGCTCCAGGCCAGCGGTGCCGCTGACCCCCCGGCTGACCTCGGCGGCCAGGGCGCGGCACAGGCCGGCGGCGGTGCCGGGGACGGGCACGGGATTCGCCGGGCCCGACGCCGACGCCGAGGCCGAGGCCGACGGGGCCGTGCTGGCCGGGGCCGAGTGCGAGCCAGGGCCACCGACGGAGGCCGAGGCCGAGACACTGGCCGGGCCGGACGACAGGCTGGCCGAGCCCGACCCGGGGCTAGAGCCCGAGCCGGTCAGGGCACCGGTGCTGGCGGCCAGCGCGACGCCGCCGGTGGCGAAAACGGCCACCGACGCCGCGATGACCTTGGCCGTGAGGAGTTTGGCAAGCGGGGACTTGATCATCTGTCCTCTCCGGGAGGTGGTTGCGGAGACGAGATGATGGGCTTCAAATGCCGCCACCGCCGCCTGCTCGCCGCCCAGCTCGCTCTCGCGAGCCGGGGCGGCGGCCGCGGCCAGCACGCCGGCGAGCCGGTCGTGCTCCGCGTCGGGGCCGCCGTGGCCGCCGAGCAGCTGCTCGGCGGCTCTCCGGCTGATCCTCCGGGGGTGGCGTGTGCTCATCTCACTTCCTCCAGCGTCGTCTCCCGCGCCCGTGTCACACCTTCCTGCCGATTACTGTCGATCACTCCCTGAGCTGCTCCCGGCGCGGCGGCACGGCCAGCGGCGCGCCGTCGCCGGCCTGCTCCAGGCGCCGGGCCAGCGTGCGCAGGCCCCGGTGGGCCGCCATCCGCACCGCGCCCGGCCGCTTGCCCAGCACCGCCGCCGCGGCCTGCGCGTCCAGCCCGACGACCACCCGCAGCAGCACCGCCTCGGCCTGGTCCGGCGGCAGAGTGGCGATCAGCCCGACCGCCGCGTCCGTGGCCACCGCGTCCAGGGCCAGCGCCGCCGTGTCGTCGCCGGCGGCCAGGAAGGCCAGGTCCTCGGCCGGCACCGGCGTGGCCAGCCGGCGGCCCCGGTACCGCTGGTGGTCGACGGCCCGGTGCCGCGCGATCGTGGTCACCCAGCCGCGGAAGCCATCCGCGTCGCCGGTGAAGTCGGCCAGGTCCCGGGTGACCTGGAGCCAGGTCTCCGACGCCACGTCCTCCGCGTCGCCGCCCACTAATGCGTGCAGGTAGCGCAGCACCCGCGGCTGCGTATCGCGGTACAGCACCCGGAACGCGTCCGGATCGCCGCGCTGCGCCGCGTCCAGCACCGCCGTCAGATCGGGACCGGCGGGCTGGGGAGCCCGGCCCGTGGGCACGGCCGCATCCACCCGTCGATTCACTCGCCACATGATGGAGCATCACGACCGCCGGCCGGCCCGCGAAAGGAAAAATCGGCAATAACAAAGTAATTCCCCCAGTTCGCCCATTGTCGGCCAGATCTTGCCCCGGGCGGCCCGCGAACCCGTCCGGGGCTGATGAGATAGGCCCATGCGCATCGCGACCTGGAACGTGAACTCGGTGCTCGCCCGCCTGCCCCGGCTGGTCGAGTGGCTCAAGGAGGCCGCCCCCGACGTGGTCTGCCTCCAGGAGACGAAGGTCGCCGAGGGCGCGTTCCCCGGCGACGAGGTCACCGGGCTCGGTTACGCCATCGCCGAGCACGGCGAGGGTCGCTGGAACGGCGTCGCGGTGCTGTCCCGCGTCGGCCTGGAGCACGTCGAGCGCGGCCTGCCCGGCGACCCCGGCTACCCCGACCCGCAGACGCTGGAGGCCCGCACCATCGCCGCCACCTGCGGCCCGGTCCGGGTCCGGTCGGTCTACGTGCCCAACGGGCGCACGCCCGACGACCCGCACTACCAGTACAAGCTGCGCTGGCTGGCCGCGCTGCACGACGCGGTCGCCGCCGACGCGGCGGGCAGCGTCCCGTTCGCCGTGATGGGCGACTTCAACGTGGCCCCGAACACCGATGACGTCTGGGACCCGGCCGCGTTCGTCGGCTCCACCCACGTGACCCCGCCCGAGCGCGACGCCCTGGCCCGGCTGCGCGAGACCGGGCTGACCGACGTGATCCCGCGGATCGCCAAGGGCCCGCACCCGTTCACGTACTGGGACTACCGGGCGGGCTCGTTCCACAAGGGCATGGGCATGCGCATCGACCTGGTGTACGCGAACGCGGCGCTGGCCGGCGCGGTGTCCGATGCCTGGGTGGACCGGGAGGCGCGCAAGGGCAAGGGCCCCAGCGACCACGCCCCGGTCATCGTGGACCTGAGCCTGTAGCCGGCCGTACCCGGCCTGGCCGCCAGCCGGCGGTCACCCGGTCGCCCAGCGCGCCCTGGCCCGCCGGGCCAGGATCTGCGCGATCAGGTCCCGTGCCACCCCGCCGGCGGCCAGGTCGTCGCATGGGCGTCGTCACCCGATCTCAGGTGCCCTCGTTAATCCATGCGTCGCTTCCCGACGGATTCTTGCTCTCAGCTGCGTAGACAATAGCGAGGGGATGACCGTTACCGGTGGAGTCCGCGAAGGCGGCGACGTCAGGCAGGCCCCCGTCGGTGAAATGGTTATCGGATGCCGCGACGTTGATGAGCAGTCCACCGGCGTTGGCGAATTGGTCGAACTGAACCCAGAGTTCGCCGGTTCCCGAGGCGTCCTCTAGTACTTGACCGCTGTTGTCCCAGCGGTAGAACATCTTATTCGTAAAATTCTGCAGCCTGACGATTGCGGCACCACTGTAAAAAGAATTAAGGCCGGAGCCCTCAGTGAACGGGCAGCTTTCGCTGACCGTTCCAGAACCACATTCGCTGGTAGAGACCACCGCCATTAGCTGACCGTCGTCAGGATCCCGGTCGAAGGTCTTTACGACACCTTCAGACCCGTCGTAACCGTTCATGCACGTGCCGAACATGCTGTCGCAGAGAGTGCCTTCAGCGAAGGCACGCGGGTGAACTGATACCGCCGCGCTGGCGGGAGCTACAGATGCGCCGATAGCTAAAGCTAAAACAGCGAGCAATCCTACGGCAGATTTAATTTTTCCCCGCATCGTCTTCCCTTTCTAGCAGCGCTACCTCAACCGAGCGCTCGCGGTGGGCCCCATAGGGCGACAATGGCATGGCCGACCTCGCCTGACAAGAGCATGGAAGCAATCCCCGTGGGCGGGCTTGCGGCCGGATGGCTGGCGTGGACGGGCGCGCCGCGCCTGCTCCGGGATCTTCCCGATCTGGGTGCCGCTGGTGGTCGTTCACGTTCCCGGTCGGCACCTGCGTCACCGCGACCACCACGCTGGCCGTGCAGACCGGCTCGGTGGTCCTCCGGGTGGCCGCCGCGGTCTGGTACGCCGGGCTGGTCGCGGCCTGGCTCACCGTCGCCCTGCGCACCGCGCACGGCACCGCACGGGGCCCGCTGCTGCTTCCCCCGCAAGCGCAACCCGCACATACCGCCGAATAGCGCGCGGCGGAGTGCCCGGCCCGGCCCGGCTGATGCCAGGATGGCCGCAGCGGCCAGATGATCGGGGGACAGATGGCGGGCGAACTGGTGGTGGTCGGGGTCGACGGCTCGGCGGAATCCATCGAGGCCCTGCGCTGGGCGGCCCGGTACGCCGAGGCCAGCGGGGCGACCATCCGCGCCGTGCGCGCCTGGCACTACCCGGCCGCGGTAGGCCCGGGTCCGGCGGGCCGGACGCCCCAGGCGGTTACCAGCCACGTCGAGCAGGAGCTGCAAGATCAGCTCGACGACGCGCTGTCGGCGGTCTACTCCGGCGCCCCGCCGGACTATGTGCAGACCCGGCTGGCCTACGGCCATTCGGCCAGCGCGCTGGTCTCCGAAGCGCAGGAGGCCGACCTGCTGGTGGTGGGCAGCAAGGGCCGCGGCGCGTTCGCCGGCATGCTCCTCGGCTCGGTCAGCATGCACTGCGTCACCACCGCCCCCTGCCCGGTCCTGGTCATCCGCCACAGCTGACCAGGGGCTGGTGGGCCAGCCGCTTCGCTCAGGACGAGTCTTCGGCCCGGGCGCGCTGGGCCGGCTCGCGGCCGGGCGGCTGGCGCGGCCGGGTCCGCTGCGCCTGCTCCGGGATCTCGCGGATCTGCGTACCGCCGGGCCCGACCCGGACCTGCTCGCCGTAGTGCAGCAGGTCCAGGTGGGACTGGCCGTTGCAGGTGTAGCGGGCCTCACCGGGGCTGATCGCCACGTTCAGGTGCGTGCCCTGCCAGAGCAGGTTGAAGGTCAGCGACTTCAGCGCGCCGGGCAGCCGCGGCGAGAACGACGGCATGCTGTCCATCGTGTCGCGCAGCCCGCCGAACCCGCACACCGCCACCAGCCAGGCCCCGGCCAGCGACGCGATGTGCAGGCCGTCGCCGGTGTTGTGCTCCAGGTCGTCGAGGTCCATCAGGGCGGCCTCGCCCCAGTAGTCGTAGGCCAGGTCCAGGTGCCCGGTCTCGGCCGCGATGATGCCCTGCACGCACGCCGACAGCGAGGAGTCGCGGACGGTCAGCCGCTCGTAGTACTCGAAGTCGCGCTGCTTCTGCTCGGCGGTGAACTCGTGGCTCGCCCGGAACAGCGCCATGACCAGGTCGGCCTGCTTGACCACCTGCTTGCGGTACAGGTCGAAGTACGGGAAGTTCAGCAGCAGCGGGTACTGGTCCGGCGTGGTGCCGTCGAAGTCCCAGACCGCGTGGCTGGTGAAGTCGTCGGCCTGCGGGTGCACGTCCAGCCGCTCGTCGTAGGGCAGCCGCATGTGGTCGGCGGCGCGCTGCCAGGTCTCCAGCTCGTCGTCGTCCACGTCGGGCCAGTCCGACCGGTCCGCGTCCGAGCCCTGGAGCACCGCCACCGCCGCGAGCAGGTTCCGCTTGGCCATCAGGTTGGTGTAGACGTTGTTGTCCGCGATGGCGCTGTACTCGTCCGGCCCGGTCACGCCGTCGATCCGGAACTCGCCGTTGGCGTCGAAGTAGCCGAGCGAGGCCCACAGCCGGGCCGTCTCGACCAGCATCTCGATCACGAACCGCCGGGCGTAGTCCGGGGACCCGGCGACCAGCTGGAACCGGGCCACCGCGTCGGCGACGTCGGCGGTCACGTGGAACGCCGCGGTGCCGGCCGGCCAGTAGGCCGAGCACTCCTCGCCCGCGATGGTCCGCCACGGGAACGCCGCGCCCTTCAGCCCGAGCTGCTTAGCCCGCTCGCACGCCTGGGGCAGGATCGAGTGCCGCCAGCGGATCGCGTCCGCGGCCGCCGTGGGCAGCGTGTAGGTCAGCACCGGCAGCACGTAGCTCTCGGTGTCCCAGAACGCGTGGCCGTCGTAGCCCGGGCCGGTCAGGCCCTTGGCCGGGATGGCCCGGCCCTCGGCCCGCGCGCCGGCCTGGAGGATCTGGAACACCCCGAACCGGACCGCCTGCTGGATCTCCGGGTCGCCGTCCACGTGCACGTCGGCGTGGGCCCAGAACTCGTCCAGGTACTGCTTCTGCTCGGCCAGCATCCCGTCCCAGCCGGTGTGCCCGGCCGCGGCCAGCGCGGCGGCCACCTGGTCGCGCAGCGCCGGGATGGACCGCTCGGCCGACCAGCCGTAGGCGACCAGCTTGACCAGCCGCACCTTCTCGCCCGGCTTGAGCTCGGCGATGACCGTAACCCGGGCCGAGTCCTCGTAGGACTCCGTCTCGGTCTCCCACGGCTTCGGCGCGTCGCAGACGTGCGTCATCGCCGCGGCCAGCCGCAGCCCGCTGCGCCGGGTCCGGTGAGCCAGGTAGCCCTGGACACCCATCGCCCGGTGCTCCGCGGGCTCCAGCGGCGCCTCCAGCGCCGCCGCCACCCGCGGGTCCTTGCTGGTCAGGGGGATCTGCTCGTTGGCCACCAGCTCGGACTGCACGACCACCCTGGCCGGCGCGTCCAGCACCTCGACCTCGTACTCGATGGCCATGACGGCCCGCTGGACCAGGGACACCATCCGCGTGCTTCGCACCCGGACCCGGCGGTGACCGGGCGAGTGCCAGTCCACCTCGCGGCGCAGCAGCCCGGTGCGGAAGTCCAGCGTCCGCTCGTGGTGCAGCAGCCGCCCGTAGCGCAGGTCGAATAGCTCGTCGTCGACCAGCAGCCGGATGATCTTGCCGTTGGTCACGTTCACCACGGTCTGCCCGGCTTCCGGGTAGCCGTAGCCGGCCTCGGCGTAGGGCAGCGGCCGGGCCTCGTAGAACCCGTTCAGGTAGGTGCCGGGCAGCCCGTGCGGCTCGCCCTCGTCCAGGTTGGCGCGCACCCCGATGTGGCCGTTGCCCAGCGCGAAGACCGACTCGGTCTGGGCCAGCCGGTCCCGGTCCAGGTGGTTCTCGCGCAGCATCCAGGGGTGGGTCTCGAAGGCCGGGTGCGGGATCACCGGCTGCCGCCCGGCCCGCTTGCGCCCGGCCCGCTTGCGCCCGGCCCGCTTGCGCCCAGTCCGCTTGCGTCCTGACCGTCGTCGTCCAGCAGCTCGGCCAGGTCCTCGACGACCCGGCTGGCCCCGTGCTCGGCCAGCGCCTGGGCCTGCCCGACCCGGTCCACCCCGACCACGTAGCCGAAGTGGCCCGCGTGCCCGGAGGCCACCCCGGACAGCGCGTCCTCGAACACGGCCGCGCGGGCGGGCTCGACGCCGAGCTCGCGCGCCGCGTACAGGTAGGTGTCGGGGGCGGGCTTGCCGTGCAGGTGCTGCTCGGCGATCGTCACCCCGTCCACCCGGAGCTCGAAGAAGTGGGCCAGCCCGGTCACCTCGAGCACCTGCCTGGTGTTGGCGCTGGAGGACACCACGGCCCGGTGCAGCCCGGCCTTCTGGACCGCCTCCAGGTACCTGACCGAGCCGTCGTACACCTCGACGCCGTGCTCGCTGATCTGCTTGAGCAGCAGCTGGTTCTTGCGGTTGCCCAGGCCGTAGATGGTCTCGGCGGCCGGCGGGTCGTCGGGCGTGCCCTCGGGCAGGGTGATGCCGCGCGAGGCCAGGAAGTCCCGGACCCCGTCCTCGCGCGGCTTGCCGTCGACGTACTCGTCGTAGTCGTCATGGATGTCGAACGGGGTGAACCGCGCCCCGGTGGTATCGGCGGTCTTGCGCAGGAAGTCATCGAACATCTGCTTCCAGGCCGCGGCGTGCACCGCCGCGGTCTTGGTCAGCACGCCGTCGAGGTCGAAGAGGCAGGCCTGGATGTCATCGGGTAGACCGAGCACGCCTCTTTCTACCACCGGAAGCTGAACTCCAGAGGATATGGGGGGCGGCGTGGCGGCCGACCGCCGGCGGCGCAGGCGATGTGGCATGCTGGCCGCCCTATGGGCGAAGGCATCGACGACGCTGGCCAGAGTGTCGTCACGGTGGTCGGGATCGGCGAGGACGGCTGGGACGGCCTGGGCGCCGCGGCCCGCGCCGCGCTGACCAGGGCCCGCCTGATCGTGGGCAGCGCGCGGCAGCTCGGCCTGCTGCCCGCCGGGCTGGAGGCGCGCCGCGAGCCGCTGCCGGCACCGCTGCTGGAGCACCTGGACCAGCTGGTCACCGACCACCCGGGGCTGTGCCTGCTGGCCAGCGGGGACCCGATGCTGCACGGCATCGGGGCGACGCTGGCCCGGCGGCTCGGACCGGGGCGGCTGCGGGTCATCCCCGGCGTGTCGTCGGTCGCGCTGGCCTGCGCCCGGCTGGGCTGGCCGGAGCACGAGACGGAGGTGGTCTCGCTCGTGGCGCGGCCACCGGAGGCCGCGCTGGCGGCGCTGCGGCCGGGCGGCCGGGTGGTGCTGCTGTGCCGCGACGGCCAGACCCCGGGCCAGGTGGCAGGACTGCTGGCGGAGCACGGCTGGGGCGACAGCGAGCTCACCGTGCTGGAGCGGCTGGGCGGCCCGGCCGAGCGTGTCGTCGGCCCGGTGCGAGCGGGCGACCTGGCCAGCTCGGCGCCGGCCCTGGCCAGCTCGGCGGCTGGCCTCTTGGCGGCTGGCCGCGGCTTCGCCGACCTGTGCGTGGTGGGCGTCCGGCCGCGGGCCGACGCCGGGGCCCGCGCCGCGGGACGGCTGCCCGGCCTGCCCGACGCCGCGTTCGAGACCGACGGCCAGCTGACCCGGCGGGAGCTGCGGGTGCTGGCCCTGGCCGCGCTGCGGCCGGGGCCCGGCGAGCTGCTCTGGGACGTGGGCGCGGGCAGCGGCAGCGTGGGCATCGAGTGGCTGCGCGCCGAGCCGCTGGCCCGCGCGGTCGCGGTGGAGGCCCGGCCCGACCGGGCCGAGCGGGTCCGGCGCAACGCGGCCGCGCTGGGCGTGCCGGGCCTGGAGGTGGTCACCGGGCCGGCCCCGGCCGCCCTGGCCGGCCTGCCGGCGCCGGACGCCGTCTTCGTGGGCGGCGGCCTGACCGCCGACGGGCTGCTGGAGACGTGCTGGGAGCGGCTGCGGCCGGGCGGCCGGCTGGTGGCCCACGCGGTGACCGTGGAGTCCGAGGCGGTGCTGCACCGCTGGCAGCGCGCCGAGGGCGGCCAGCTGGTCCGGGCCGACCTCAGTTACCTGGAGCCGCTGGGCGGCTTCACCACCTGGCGGCCCGCGCTGCCGGTGAGTCAGTGGCAGGTGACGCGGCCGTGACCGTCTACTTCGTGGGCGCCGGTCCCGGCGCGGCCGACCTGCTCACGGTGCGGGCCCAGCGGCTGATCGCGGCCGCGCCGGTGGTGCTGTACGCGGGCAGCCTGGTCCCGGCCGAGGTGCTGGAGGGCGCTCGCCCCGGCGCCCGGCTGGTCGACACGGCCGAGCTGAACCTGGACGCCATCACCGCCGAGCTGGTCGCCGCGCACCAGGCCGGCCAGGACGTGGTCCGGCTGCACAGCGGCGACCCGTCCATCTTCAGCGCGGTGGCCGAGCAGGGGCGGCGGCTGGACGCCGCCGGGGTGCCGTGGCAGGTGGTGCCCGGCGTGCCCGCGTTCGCCGCGGCTGCCGCGGCGCTGGGCCAGGAGCTGACCCTGCCCGGCGTGGGCCAGACCGTGGTGCTGACCCGCACCGCGGCCAGGGCCACGCCCATGCCGCCCGGCGAGGACCTGGCCGCGCTGGCCGCCACCGGCTGCACCCTGGTCCTGCACCTGTCGGTGCAGAACATCGACCGGGTGGCCGCGGACCTGCTGCCCCATTACGGCGCGGACTGCCCGGCCGCGGTCGTGGCCCGGGCCAGCTGGCCCGACGAGGAGGTGCTGCGCTGCGACCTGGGCCAGCTGGCCGCCCGGGTGCACGAGCGGGGCATCCGCCGCACCGCGATCATCGTGGTCGGCCGGGTCCTGCGGGACAGCTCGTTCCGC
This sequence comes from uncultured Actinomycetota bacterium, assembly GCA_963822485.1. GTDB lineage: Bacteria > Actinomycetota > Actinomycetes > Streptosporangiales > Streptosporangiaceae > DASUBV01. Next base: position 1,167,408 of record CAWGHW010000031.1, on the reverse strand, counting down.
GACAGCCACCTGTACTCTGCCGAGCGGGAAAGAGGCCGAGCGGGAGACCGGGCGAAGGGCGACGCGCAGTGAGGAAGATCTCCGTTGTCGGCATCGGGGCGGGCGACCCTGAGCACATCACGGTGCAGGCCATCAGCACGCTGAACACCGTCGACGTGGTGTTCATGGTGGACAAGGGCGACCAGAAACGGGAGCTCACCGACCTGCGCCGGGAGATCTGCGAGCGCTACATCACCCGCCCCGGCTACCGGGTGGTGACCGCGGCCGAGACGCCGCGCGACCGGGAGGCCGCCGCCTACCGGGCGGCCGTCGATGACTGGCGCAGCCGGCGCGCCGACAGCTACGAGCGGCTGATCGCCGACGAGCTGGGCGAGGACCAGCACGGCGCGTTCCTGGCCTGGGGCGATCCGGCCATCTACGACAGCACCCTGCACGTGCTCGACGAGGTTCGCGCGCGCGGCACGGTGGCCTTCGAGCTCCAGGTCATCCCGGGCATCAGCAGCATCCAGGCGCTGGCCGCCCGGCACAAGATCAGCCTGACCCGGACCGGCCGGCCGCTGCACATCACCACCGGCCGGCTGCTGGCCGAGGGCTTCCCGGACAACGCCGACGACGTGGTGGTGATGCTGGACGCGGGCGGCGCGTTCGACGGCATCGACACCGGCGGCGCGCGGATCTACTGGGGCGCGTACGTGGGCACTCCCGACGAGATCCTGGTCGAGGGGGACGCCGCGGAGGCCGGCCAGGAGATCGCGGCCGCGCGGGCCGCGGGCCGCGAGCAGCACGGCTGGATCATGGACAGCTACCTGCTCCGCCGCCCCGCGAACCCGTGAACCCGGCGAATCTCGTGAACCCCGTGACTGCGGCCACCATCCTGATCCTCGGCGGCACCCGCGAGGCCCGTGACCTGGCCGGGCTGCTGGCCGGCTCGCCGGAGCTGCGCGTCGTCTCCTCGCTGGCCGGGCGGGTGCGCGACCCCGTGCTGCCGCCGGGCGAGGTCCGGATCGGCGGCTTCGGCGGGGCCGACGGCCTGGCCGCTGGCTGCGCGACCAGCGGGTGGACGCGGTGGTCGACGCCACCCACCCGTTCGCGCGCACCATCAGCGCCAACGCCGCCGCTGCCTGCGCCGCCACCGGGGTGCCGCTGCTCGGCCTGGCCCGCGAACCGTGGACCGCGGGCCCCGACGACCGCTGGCACGAGGTCGACTCGCTGCCGGACGCCGCCGCGCTGCTGCCTGCCCTCGGCCGCCGGGTGTTCCTGACCACCGGCCGGCAGGGCCTGGCCGCGTTCGCGGCCGTCGATCAGGCCTGGTTCCTGATCCGCTGCGTGGACCCGCCGGACGAGCCGCTTCCGGCGGACGGCCAGGTCATCCTGGCCCGCGGGCCCTACGACGCGGCCGCCGAGCGCGCGCTGATGGCCGAGCACCGGATTGAGGTGCTGGTGACCAAGAACAGCGGCGGGCCGCTGACGGCGGGCAAGCTCGACGCGGCCAGGGAACTCGGCCTGCCCGTGGTCATGGTCCGCCGCCCGGACCGCCCCGATGTGCCGCTCCGCTCGACCCCGGACCAGGCCGCCCGCTGGCTCGCGGAGGTCTGCGGCGACGGCCACGTCGCGCCGGATGAGGCGTGATCGCGATCAGCTCGCATCGTCCCCCATCACGACCGCCCGCTCCTGCGGCGTCAGCTGAGCCATCAGCGGAACCGCCGCCGCCTTCAGCTGCTTCACCGCGGCGTCGAGCCGCTTGGTGGACGGCGGCGTCCCGTCGGAGGCCCGGTCCATGACGGCCAGCGCGTGTCCCATCTCGCCACCGAGTCGCTGGGCCTGTTCGAGGAAGTCGCGCGAGACCTTGGCGTCGATCAGCACCGGCGCGGCGAGCATCAGCATCATCATGTAGGTCCGGAACGCGCCGCCGGCCGCTTCGCGGTCGCCCGAGCCGCTCAGCACGGCGTTCACGGCCTGGACCGACCGGCTGGCCTGAGCGCCCACGATGCCCGCCTGGGCGGAGATGGCCCTGGCCCGGTCCAGGATCTGCCGGCGCCGGACGACCTGGTCCACGACCAGCACGGTCAGCAGCACGACGAGCATGCCCGAGATCGTGTCGGTGGTCAGCGCGTGGCTCAGCCACCACAGGCGGACCCCAGGGTCGGTGAGGTCCAGGAGGACCAGCGCGACGGTGCCCAGCGTGACCACTACCGCGCCGGTCAGGCCCTGCCAGCGGGTCAGCATCAGACGACCCTAACCGGGCCGCGACGGGTCCGTCTCGTCCGCGCCATAGTGCCGGGGCGTGAAAACGACCGGGCCGCCCGGCCGGTCGTGCACCCGCGTCTGGCTGGACCCCACGATGACCAGCGTGGACATATCCACCTGGGCCGGGTCCAGCTTGGCCAGGCAGGTCACGGTCAGCTCCTCGCCGGGGCGGCCGACCGAGCGGCCGAGCACCACCGGGGTCTGCGGGTCGCGGTGCTCAAGCAGCAGGTCACGCACGGCCGCGAGCTGCCAGGTCCGCCTGCGCGAGGCCGGGTTGTAGAAGGCCAGCACGAGGTCGGCGGCGGCGGCCTTGGCCACCCGGTCGGCGATGACCGCCCAGGGCTTGAGCCGGTCCGACAGGCTGATCACGCAGTAGTCGTGCCCGAGCGGCGCCCCGGCCCTGGCCGCCACGGCCTGAGCGGCGGTCACGCCGGGCAGCACCGTCACCGGCACCTCGGCCCAGCGGTCCGGCTCGGCCGCGACCTGCTCGAGCACGGCCGAGGCCATCGCGAACACGCCGGGGTCGCCGGAGGAGATGACCGCCACCCGGCGGCCGGCGGCGGCCAGGTCGAGCGCCAGCGCGGCGCGGCGCGCCTCCACGGTGTTGCCCGAGGCGTGCCGCTGCTGGCCGGGCCGCTCGGGTATCCGGGCCAGGTAAGGCCGGTAGCCGACCAGGTCGGTGGCGGCGGCCACCGCCGCCTCGGTTTCGGGCGTCAGCCAGGCCACGTCACCCGGCCCGAGGCCCACCACGGTGACCCGCCCGCCCGGCTCAGGGGCCGGGGCGGACCCGGCCTCGGTCCCGTCCTCGGGCCGCGCGCGCCGGCCGCGGCCAGGGACCAGGGCCAGCGACATGTACGGGACGCTGGCCGGGTCCACGTCGGCCAGCGGCTCGACGCGCTGGTCCTCGGTGCCCGCGCGCTCCACGTACCGGGCCCGGGCCAGCAGCCCGGTGTCGTCCAGCGCGGCCCGCACCCGGTCGAAGGTGCGGCCGAGCTTGAGCACGGCCACCGCGTCGGCCCCGGCCAGCCGGGCGCGCAGCGCGTCGTCGGGCAGCGTCCCCGGCAGCACGGTCAGCGTCTCCTCGTGCTGCACCAGCGGCACGCCTATCGCGGCCGCGGCGGCCGACACCGAGGAGATGCCCGGCACGATGGACGCGGCGAACCGGTCGCTCAGCCGGGTGTGCAAGTGCTGATAGGAGCCGTAGAACGCCGGGTCGCCCTCGCACAGCACGACCACGTCCCGCCCGGCGGTCAGGTGCGCGGCCAGCCGCTCGGTGGCCTCGGCGTAGAAGTCGGCCAGCGCCCCGGCGTAGCCGCCCGGATGGGCCGTGCCCTCGGTGGTGACCGGGTAGCGCAGGACCTCTTCGAGCTGGTTCCGCAGGTACGGCGCCGCCGCGGCCCTGGCGATGCTGCGCCCGTGCGCGGCGCAGTGGTAGGCGATGACGTCGGCCGCGGCGATGATCCGGGTGGCCCGCACGGTGAGCAGGTCGGGGTCGCCGGGCCCGACGCCCACGCCGGTCAGCCAGCCGGCCGCGGGGGCGGTCATTCTGGCTTCCCGGCGAGCGCGTTGACGGCCGCCGACGCCATGGCCGACCCGCCCCGGCGGCCCCGGACGACCAGGTGCGGCACCGAACTGGCGGCCAGCGCAGCCTTGGACTCGGCCGCGCCGACGAACCCGACCGGCACGCCGATCACGGCCGCGGGCCGGGGCCCGCCCGCCGCGGCCAGGATCTCCAGCAGCCGGAACAGCGCGGTCGGGGCGTTGCCCACGGCCACCACGGCGTCGTCGAGGTGGCCGCGCCACAGTTCGACCGCGGCCGCCGAGCGCGTGGTGCCGAGCCGGGCGGCCAGCTCCGGGACCCGCGGGTCGGTCAGCGTGCAGATGACCTGGTTAGCGGCGGGCAGCCGGGACCGGGTGATCCCGGCCGCCACCATGGCCGAGTCGCACAGCACCGGGCCGCCCGCGGCCAGCGCGGCCCGCCCGGCCGTGCCGACACCGTCCGACCAGGCCAGGTCGACGGGCAGGTCGGTCATCCCGCAGGCGTGGATCATCCGGACGGCGACGGCCTCCAGATCGGCCGGGACCGCGCTCAGGTCGGCCTCGGCCCGGATCATGGCGAAGGACCGGCGGTAGATCGCCGCCCCGTCCTGCTCGTAGGACAGCGCGCCGGGGCCGCTGTCACCTGCTCCGCTCACGGCGCACCGGCCACGGTGGCCAGCAGCCGGGGCCTGACCTCGCCGGGGATCAGGTAACGGTCGGCGTCGACGGCGATGACCGGCTCGGCGTCCGGGGGCAGGCCGCACTGCCGGGCGCAGCCGGCCCAGTGCGTCCTGGCGTGCCCGGCCAGCGGCCCGGCCGCGGCCCGCACATCGGCGACGGCGCGGTGGCACGCCGTGCCGCTGCACGCCGTGACGTCGGCCAGCGGGTCGTCCCCGGCCACCAGCAGCCCGGCCTCGGCCAGCCGGGCCCGGGCCCGGCCAGCCGGGCTTGGCCAGCCCGGCCGGCCAGGCCTGCTCACCGCGGGCTCCGCCGGCTCCATCGGCTCCGCCGGCTCGCTCGTCCATCGGCTCCGCCGGCTCCGTCCGGCTCCATCGGCTCCGCCGGCTCCATCGGCTCCGTCGGCTCCGGCGGCTCCAGCGGCGGACAGCGCCGATGCCGGCCCGGCCGCGAGCGGGATGACGATCCGGCCCGCTAGGCCCAGCCTGATCACGTCACCGGGCCGGAGCAGGTCCGCGATCAGCCCGACCTGGCCGACGGTCAGCCGGCCGAGGCGGGCGCCCGCGACCATTGTTAGGGATGATCTTTCTGGGCTTCCGGCTGCGGATCCGGCGGGGCCGAGCGGCAGGCGACGGTCAGCGCCGGCCGCCGGCGCCCCGAGGGCGCCGCCGAGCGCCGCGGCCACCGATGCCCCGCCGTCCGGGAGATCGGCGACGCGGCTGATGTCGCGGCCCACGCCCCGCGCGATGGCCGCCCTGGCCGCCGCGGCGACGACCCCGACGACCCCGACGACCTCGACGACCGTGTTCGTCGCCCCGGACCGGCGCCCGGCGCGCACGCCGGCGAGCCGCCCGGCGATCACCAGCTCCACGGCGTCCCCGGCCAGCAGCAGGCCGACGTCGCAGGCGGCCAGGCCGGCCCCGCCGGTGCCGTCGTCGAGCGAGAACAAGAACCGGCCCGGCAGCGCCGCGAGCTCCGCATCGCGCAGCAGCACGCCGTCCAGCGCGCGAACGAGCGGCCGCAGCGGCGGATGCCCGGCCAGGCCGGCCAGCGGACTGGCCATGATGTTGCGGGCCCGGTCGTGGGCGACCGACGGCAGCAGGCCGGCATCGGCCGCGCGCTGGGCCAGTTCGGCGGCGTCGCCGGGGCGCAGGCCGCGCAGCTGCACGTTCCCGCGCGAGGTGAGGTCGAGGTGGCCGTCACCGAAGTCGCGGGCCAGGCCAGCCAGGGCCCGCCAGCGCGGGCCGGTCACGTACCCGCCGGGCAGCCGGATGCGGGCCACGTGCCCGTCCCTGGCCGGGTGCAGGGCCAGCAGGCCAGGACAGGCGTCAGACGCCGGAGGCGGCGGCACGCAACCTCCCTCGGGTCACCGTCAAGGCGGCACTGACCCTAGAGGGGGCGCGCTGGGCTCGTCAACGCGCGCCGCACCTGGCCGGGCGACTTGACGACCCGCGCGGGGTAGGCGAGAGTCAGCAGCACCACACGACAGCCAGCGAGGAAGACCGGTGAGAATCCGGCGCGGTCCCGCCACTGTCACCGGGGAGCAGACCCCGCAATGGTCACGGCCCAGCCAGGGCGGGAAGACCGGGGCGAGCGCCGATCCGGGAGCCAGGAAACTCCGGCTGTCGTGACCGACGACCCGGGGCGCGGACCCCGAGGAGGCTCGCTGTGGCCCAAGACCGGGTGGCGCAAGACCGGGTGGCGCAAGACCGTGTGGCCCACGACCGTCCTGACGCCGAGCGCCTGGCCGCCGAGCGCCTGACCGGCACGGTGGCGCTGCTGTCCACCTCGGACACCGACCTGCTGGCGGCCCGGTCCAGCGGCGCGCCCTACCGGCTGGCCAACCCGATCCGGCTGGACCTCGACGGGCTGCCCGCGCTGCTGGACGGGAGCGACGTGGTAGTGGTCCGGCTGCTGGGCGGCGAGCAGGCCTGGCGCGAGGGCCTGGCCGCGCTGCGCGATCAGCCGCGGCCGGTGGTGGTGGTCGGCGGCGAGTTCCTGCCCGACGCCGCGCTGATGACGCTGTCCACGGTGCCCGCCGGGGTGGCCGCCCAGGCGCACGACTACCTGGCCCACGGCGGCACGGACAACCTGCGGGAGCTGGCCCGCTTCCTGACCGACACCGTGCTGCTGGGCGGCAGCGGCTTCGCCGCGCCCCGCCCGGCGCCGGCCTGGGGCCTGCGGCCGTGGGCCGACGAGCGGCCGGCCCGGCCAGCACCGGCCGAGCCAGAGCCCACCGTGGGGATCATCTACTACCGGGCCCACGAGCTGGCCGGGAACACCGGCTTCATCGACCGGCTGTGCGAGGCCGTCGCCGACCAGGGCGCCCGGCCGCTGCCGGTCTGGTGCGCCAGCCTCCGCTCCGCCGAGCCCGGACTGCTCGACGTGCTCGGCCAGGCCGACGCGCTGATCGTCACCGTGCTCGCGGCCGGCGGCGTCAGCCCGGCGCTGGCCCAGGCCGGGGGGGACGACGAAGCCTGGGACACCGGGGCCATCGCCGCGCTGGACGTGCCCATCGTGCAGGCGCTGTGCCTGACCGCGCCCCGCCAGCAGTGGGCGTCCGCCGACGCCGGCGTGAGCCCGCTGGACGCGGCGACCCAGGTAGCGATCCCGGAGTTCGACGGCCGGCTGATCAGCGTGCCGTTCTCGTTCAAGGAGACCGACGCCGACGGGCTGTCGCGCTACGTCGCCGATCCCGAGCGGGCGGCCAGGGTCGCCGGCACCGCCGTAGCCCTGGCCCGGCTGCGGCATGTCCCGCCCGCGCAGCGCCGGGTGGCGCTCGTGCTGTCCTCCTATCCGACCAAGCACGCGCGGATCGGCAACGCCGTCGGCCTCGACACCCCGGCCAGTGCCGTGGCCCTGCTGCGAGCCATGCTCGCACGGGGCTACGACATCGGCCCGCTGACCGGCCCCGGCGCGCTGCCCGGCGTCGAGCCCGCCGACGGCGACGCGCTGATCCACGCCGTGATCGCCGCGGGCGGCCAGGACCCGGACTGGCTGACCGACCAGCAGCTGTCCGAGGCGCAGGTCAGGATCCCGGCCGCCCAGTACCGGGCGTGGTTCGCCGAGCTGCCCGCCGGCCTGCGGGACAAGGTGACCAGCGCCTGGGGCCCGCCGCCCGGCGAGCTGTACGTGGACCGGTCCCGCGACCCCGACGGCGAGCTCGTGCTGGCCGCGCTGACCGCCGGTCACGTCGTGCTGCTGGTCCAGCCGCCGCGCGGGTTCGGGGAGAACCCGATCGCCATCTACCACGACCCCGAGCTGCCGCCCAGCCACCATTACCTGGCCGCCTACCGGTGGCTGGAGCTCGGCTTCGGCGCGCACGCCGTGGTCCACCTGGGCAAGCACGGCACCCTGGAGTGGCTGCCCGGCAAGAACCTCGGCATGTCCGCCGAGTGCGCCGCCGACGCGGCCCTGGGCAGCCTGCCGCTGATCTACCCGTTCCTGATCAACGACCCCGGCGAGGGCACCCAGGCCAAGCGCCGCGCCCACGCCACCATCGTCGGCCACCTGGTCCCGCCGATGACCCGGGCGGAGACCTACGGCGACCTGGCCCGGCTGGAGCAGCTGCTGGACGAGCACGCCAGCATCGCGGCGCTCGACCCGGCCAAGCTGCCCGCCATCCGGGCCCAGATCTGGACGCTCATCCAGGCCGCCCGGCTGGACCACGACCTCGGCCTGGACTCCCGCCCGCAGGCGGAAGAATTCGACGACTTCGTCCTGCACGTGGACGGCTGGCTGTGCGAGGTCAAGGACGCCCAGATCCGTGACGGCCTGCACGTCCTCGGGGCCGCGCCCGAGGGCCAGGCCCGGGTCGGCCTGGTCCTGGCCATGCTCCAGGCCCGCCAGCTCTGGTCCGGCGCCACGGCCGCGCTGCCGGGACTGCGCGAGGCGCTCGGCCTGACCGAGGACGGGCAGGGCGGCCGGTCGCAGCTTGACCGCATCGAGGCCATCGCCCGGCGGCTCATCGAGGAGATGGAAAACGAGCGCTGGGCCGCCGACGCGGTACCCGCAGTAGTCGATGCCGTCCTGGCCGACCCGGAGCTGGCCGATGCGCGCGAGCCGGTGGCACGGGTACTCACCTTCGCGGTCCGGGAGCTGATCCCCCGGCTGGCCGCCACCACCGGCGAGCTCGACGCCGTGCTGCACGCGCTGGACGGCGGTCACGTGCCGGCCGGCCCCAGCGGGTCGCCGCTGCGCGGGCTGATCAACGTGCTGCCCACCGGCCGCAACTTCTACGCCGTGGACCCCAAGGCGGTGCCCTCCCGGCTGGCCTGGGAGACCGGCCAGCAGCTGGCCGAGTCGCTGCTGGCCCGGTACCGCGAGGACACCGGCCAGTGGCCGACCTCGGTCGGGCTGTCGGTCTGGGGCACCGCCGCCATGCGCACGGCCGGGGACGACGTGGCCGAGGTGCTGGCCCTGCTCGGGGTCCGGCCGACCTGGGATGAGGCCAGCCGCCGGGTCACCGGCCTGGAGGTGATCGGGCTGGCCGAGCTGGGCCGGCCCCGGATCGACGTGGTCGTGCGGATCAGCGGGTTCTTCCGCGACGCGTTCCCGCACGTGGTGACGCTGCTCGACGACGCCGTGACGCTGGTGGCCGGCCTGGACGAGGACCCGGCCGACAACCTGCTGCGCGCCGCCGTGCTGGCCGACCTGGAGCGCCACGCCGACCTGCGCCGCGCGACCAGCCGGATCTTCGGGTCCCGGCCGGGCTCCTACGGCGCCGGCCTGCTGCCGCTGATGGACAGCCGGTCCTGGCGCGACGACGCCGACCTGGCCGAGGTCTACGCGATGTGGGGCGGCCACGCCTACGGCCGCGGCCTGGACGGCCGGGCCGCGCGGGACGACATGGAGGCCGCTTACCGGCGGATCGCGGTGGCGGTCAAGAACACCGACACCCGCGAGCACGACATCGCCGACTCCGACGACTACTACCAGTACCACGGCGGCATGGTGGCCACCGTCCGCGCGCTGACCGGCACCGCGCCCGCCGCCTACGTGGGCGACAGCACCCGGCCCGAGCACGTCCGCACCCGCAGCCTGACGCAGGAGTCGGCCCGCGTGTTCCGGTCCCGCGTGGTCAACCCGCGCTGGATCGAGGCCATGAAGCGGCACGGCTACAAGGGCGCGTTCGAGCTGGCCGCCACGGTGGACTACCTGTTCGGCTGGGACGCCACCACCGGGGTGGTCACGGACTGGATGTACGAGCAGCTCTCGGCCAGCTACGTGCTGGACCCGGAGACCCGCAAGTTCCTGGAGACGAGCAACCCCTGGGCCCTGCGGTCGATCACCGAGCGGCTGCTCGAGGCGGCCGACCGGGGCCTGTGGGCCGATCCTTCGGCGGCCACGCTGGATCAGCTCCGGGATGCCTACCTGGAGGTCGAGGGCCAGCTGGAGGAGGGCTCGTGAGCGGCTTGCCGTTCTCGGCGGTGGTCGGGCAGGACGACGCGCGGCTGGCGCTGCTGCTCGGCGCGGTCGACCCCGGCCTCGGCGGCGTGCTGCTGACCGGGGAGAAGGGCACGGCCAAGACCACCCTGGTCCGGGCGCTGACCGGCATCCTGCCGGGCCTCAGCGTCGTGGCCAAGTGCCGGTTCTCCTGCGACCCCGCCGCGCCCGACCCGGGCTGCCCGGACGGCCCGCACCCGCCCGGCGCGGCCGCCGGGCACCGGCCGGCCCGGCTGGTGGAGCTGCCGCTGGGCGCCACCGACGACCGGGTCACCGGCAGCCTGGACGTGCCCCGGGTGCTGGCCGGCGCGCCCACCGCCGAGGCGTTCGTGCCCGGCCTGCTGGCCCAGGCTCACCGCGGTGTGCTGTACGTGGACGAGATCAACCTGCTGCCCGACCACCTGGTCGACGTGATGCTCGACGCGGCCGCCACGGGCACCACGACGGTGGAGCGCGAGGGCATCTCGCTGCGGCACGCCAGCCAGTTCCTGCTCGTCGGGACGATGAACCCGGAGGAGGGCGAGCTGCGCCCGCAGCTGCTGGACCGGTTCGGGCTGTGCGTGCCGGTGGTGGCCAGCGCCGACCCGCGTCGCCGGGCCGACGCCGTGCGGGCCCGGCTGCGCCACGACCGGGACCCGGCCGTCAGCACCGCGGCGCACGACGCGGCCGGTCACGAGCTGACCAGCCGCATCGCCGCGGCTCGCGCGCTGGCGGGCGGGGTCGAGCTGGCCGACAGTGAGCTGCTGCGGATCACCAGGGCCTGCGCGGCGCTGGGCGTCGACGGGCTGCGCGGTGACCTGGTCACCGCCCGCGCGGCGATCGCGCACGCGGCCTGGGCCGGGCGGTCCACGGTGACCGTGGCGGACGTGAAGACGGCGGCCCGGCTGGCGCTGCCGCACCGGCGCCGTCGCGGGCCGTTCGACGATCCGGGGCTGGACGACGCGCAGCTGGACGAGGCGTTCGGGTCTGCCGACGATCCGGGGCCGGACGACTCGGGGCCAGACGGCTCCGGGCCGGACGGCTCGGGGCCGGACGGCTCGGGCCGGACGGCTCGGGCCGGACAGCTCGGGGCCGGACGGCTCAGGGCCGGACGGCTCGCCAGGCTCAGCGCCCCCAGAAGGCCCACTGCCATCGGAGGCCCCACCGTCATCGGAGACCCCACCACTCTCAGATGACTCGACGTCCTCATCAAGCTCGGATCTCCCACCGTCCTCGGAAAGCATGTCCTCCCGTCCAGCCTCGCCGCCCTCAGAGGGCACGTCCGAGGGCGGGCCGGGTCCGGGCCTCGGCCAGTCCGCGCTCACGCTCGCGCCGGGGGCGGCGTTCAGCCTGCGCCACCTGGAGGCGACCGGGGTCGGCCGCGCGTCCGGCGGACGGCGGTCCCGGTCCCAGGGCCCCGGCGGCCGGCCCGCGGGCGCCGTCACCGACCCGAGCCGCCCCGACCTGACCGCCACCGTCCGCGCCGCCGCCCTGGCCCGGCCCGGCCAGCCGTTCCAGGTCACCGCGGCCGACCTGCGCCGCTGGCGGCGCCGGGGCCGCGAGTCGAACCTTGTTATCTTGCTGCTCGACACCTCCGGCTCGATGGCCGCCCGGCGGCGCAGTGCCACCGTCACCGCCGTGGCGCTATCGCTGCTGCGCGACTCCTACCGGCGCCGCGACCGGGTGGCGCTGCTCACCTTCCGGGGCCGCGAGGCCACGGTCGTCGTGCCGCCGACCAGGTCGGTGGAGCTGGCCTCGCGGCGGCTGAACCGCCTGCCGGTCGGCGGCCAGACCCCGCTCGCCGCCGGGCTGGACGCCGTCGCCGAGCTGATCCGCCGTGAGCACTGGCGCGAGCCGGCCCGGCGGCCGCTGCTGGTCATCGTCACCGACGGCCGGGCCACCGGCGCGCGCGACGCCCTGGACCGGGCCCGGCAGTCCGCCCGGCGGCTGGCCGGGGTGTCCAGCGTGGTGGTCGACGCCGAGGAGGGCCCGGTCCGCCTCGGCCTGGCCGGGCTGATCGCCGGCGACCTCGGCGCCGAGCTGGCCACGGTGGCCGGCCTGGCCTCCGCCAGTCCCGGCCGCCGGGACGACGCCGCCCACGTGCTGGCCGCCATCATCCGCGCCAAGGAGGCCGCCTGATGCCACAAGGTCAGGTCACCGCGCTGCCCGACGACGGGCTGACCACCCGGCAGCGCCGCACCCAGCCGCTGCTGGCCGTGCACACCGGCGACGGCAAGGGCAAGTCCACCGCCGCCTTCGGCCTGGCCCTGCGCGCCTGGGCGGCCGGCTGGCCCATCGGCGTGTTCCAGTTCACCAAGAGCCCCAAGTGGAAGGTCGGCGAGGAGACCGCGCTGCGCGCCCTCGGCACCGTGCACCAGAGCACCGGCGAGGGCGGCAGCGTCACCTGGCACAAGATGGGCGAGGGCTGGTCCTGGCTGCGCACCCAGCCCGAGGATCACCAGCGCGCCGCCCAGGCCGGCTGGGAGCAGGTCAAGCGCGACCTGGCCGCCGTGACCTACCGCCTGCTCATCCTGGACGAGTTCACCTACCCGGTCAGCAACGGCACTCTCGACGTCGACGAGGTCCTCACCGTGCTCGCCGGCCGGCCCGGCACCCAGCACGTCGTCATCACCGGCCGCCGGGCCCATCCTGCGCTGATCGAGGCCGCCGACCTGGTGACCAACATGACCAAGGTCAAGCACCCCATGGACGCCGGCCGCAAGGGCCAGGCGGGCATCGAGTGGTGAGCCACCCGCGCCTGGTCATCGCCGGCACCCGCTCGGGCGACGGCAAGACCACTGTGGCCACCGGCCTGATGGCCGCGCTCGGTGCTCGCGGCCTGCGGGTGTCCGCGCACAAGGTCGGCCCCGACTACATCGACCCCGGCTACCACGCCGCCGCGACCGGATCGCCCGGCCGCAACCTGGACCCGTTCCTGGTCGGCGAGGACCTGATCGCGCCGCTGTTCCGGCACGGCTGCGGCCCGGCCGACGTGAGCGTGATCGAGGGCGTCATGGGCCTGTTCGACGGCGCGATCGGCCGGGCCGACTTCGCCAGCCCGGTTTCGCCAGCTCCGGTTTCGCCAGTACCGCGCACGTCGCCCGGCTGCTGGCCGCCCCCATCGTGCTCGTCGTCAGCGCCGCCAGCGCCGGCCGCTCCATCGCCGCCACCGTGCACGGCTTCGCCAGCTTCGACCCCCGTGTCCGGGTCGCCGGCGTCGTGCTGAACCGCGTGTCCACCCCGCGGCACGAAGAGATCCTGCGCGAGGCGCTCACCGACCTCGGCGTCCCGGTGCTCGGCGCGCTGCCAACCCAGGCCGAGCTGCACGCCCCGTCCCGCCACCTCGGCCTGGTCCCCGCCGCCGAGCGCGCCGCCCAGGTCCGCGACTGGCTGCCCCGGCTCCGCGAGCTGGTCACCCGCCACCTGGACCTGGACCGCCTGCTGTCGATCGCCCGTTCGGCCCCCGACCTGACCACACCCCCCTGGTCCCCTCGCGACGCCGCAGCCCCGGCGCAACCCGTCGCCCCGGCGCAACCCGTCGCCTCGCCGGGACCAGCCGGCCCATCCGACCCCGCACCACCCGGCCTCCTTGCGTCACGTGGCTTTCCCGCACCACCCGGCCTCCCCGCGCTGACCGACTCCCTCGCGCCGCATGAAGCGCACCGACCTCTCCTTCCCCTCGGACCCGTCCCGCTCCGCATTGCCGTGGCGGCCGGGCGTGCTTTCACGTTCGGCTACGCGGAGCACCGCGAGCTGCTGGAGGCGGCCGGTGCTGAGGTAGTCGAGTTCGACCCGATGGCGGACGAGCACCTGCCCGCCGGCTGCGATGCGCTCATCGCCGGCGGCGGCTTCCCCGAGGTCTACGCGGCCGAGCTGTCCGCCAACGCCTCCCTCCGGGCCGAGGTCCGCCAGCGCGCCGCCGCCGGAATGCCGGTGGTCGCCGAGTGCGCCGGCCTGCTCTGGCTCGGCGCTGACCTGGACGGCCATCCACAGTGCGGCGTGCTGCCCGCCTCGGCCCGCATGACCGGCAAGCTCACGCTCGGCTACCGCGAGGCGGTGGCGGTCACGTCCAGCCCGCTGGCCGCCGCCGGGACGACCATCCGCGCGCACGAGTTCCACCGCACCGTCAGCGAGCCCGCCAGCGACGCCACCCCCGCCTGGCGGCTCACCGACGGCCGGGTCCAGGGCTGGGCCACCGACCGGCTGCTGGCGTCCTACCTGCATGTGCACTGGGCCGGCCTGCGCGCCGCGGCCCCGCGCCTGCTTGCCGCCGCCCAGGCCGCCCGCGATGCAGCGCCCCAGGTCCCAGGTGCCGCCGCCTGCGACACCCCGTCTCCGGGCCCACGTGCCGCCGCCTGCGACACCCCGTCTCCGGGCCCACGTGCCGCCGCCTGCGACACCCCGTCTCCGGGCCCACGTGCCGCCGCCTGCGACACCCCGTCTCCGGGCCCACGTGCCGCCGCCTGCGACACCCCGTCTCCGGGCCCACGTGCCGCCGCCTGCGACACCCCGTCTCCGGGCCCACGTGCCGCCGCCTGCGACACCCCGTCTCCGGGCGCGCGCACCGCCGCCTGCGACGCGACGCGCTCCCGCCCCTTGGCGCGCACCCAGCCTGCCACCGCCCCGCCCACGCCGAACGCCGTCAACCCGGCGCCCGCCTCGCCGGCTCAAGCCCCTCCCACGCGTACCCCCGCTCACACCAGCCCCATGCCCCCCGCGTCGGCCGCGCTCGCCCCGCTGCCGAACGTCATGGGTGGGCCTCTGGTGACGCTAGAGCAGCACCAAAGTTCCAACGATCATGCTGCCTGCTCGGGCACGGGCCCGACGGGCACCACCATGGGAGTCACACCCGCCACACGGGCCGCCGCCCGCGACACGACGCGCTCGCGCCCCTCGGCGCCGACGCACCCAGTCCCGCCCACGCCGAACGCCACCAGCCCGGCGCCCACCCCGCCAGGTCAAGCTCCGCCCACGCGCACCCCCGATCACACCAGCCCCGCGCGCCCCGCGCCCGCCGCGCTGCCGAACGTCGTGGTTGTTGCTCCCACGTCGCTAGAACGACGTGGGAGCAACAACCACGACGTTGCGGGCCAAACGGCAGAGACCGCGGCCACCGCCGCCAGCGCCACACCCGCAACACGGACCGCACCTGACACACGCGACGCACGCGGTGAGTCCCCATGACCACGCGGCCGCCCGCCGGCGACGGCGATCTGCACCATCACGGCGACGACGACCTGGGTCCTGGCCACCCCGGCCAGCTGAACCTGGCGGTGAACGTCCGGCTGCCGCGTCCGCCGGACTGGCTGCGGGCCAGGCTGTATGCGGCGGTCGACGGCCTGGCCGCCTATCCGCGCCAGCAAGACGCTAGCGCCGCCGTGGCGGCCCGGCACGGCCGGCCGATCGACGAGGTGCTGCTCACCAACGGCGCCGACGAGGCGTTCACGCTCATCGCCACCGCCCTGTGGCCGCACCGGGCCGCCTGCGTGCACCCCTCGTACACCGAGCCGGAGGCCGCCCTGCGCCAGGCCGGGCACGAGGTCACGCGGGTGCTGCTCCCCGCGCCGTTCACGCTGACCGCCGAGGCGGTTCCGGACGAGGCGGACCTGGTGGTCCTCGGTAACCCGACCAACCCCACCGGCGTACTGCACTCGCCCGAGGTGCTGGAGCGGCTGGCCCGGCCCGGCCGGACCCTGGTCGTGGACGAGGCGTTCGCCGATGCCGTGCCGGGCGAGCCGGCCAGCCTCAGCACCCGGCGCGACCTGCCCGGGCTGCTGGTGGTCCGCAGCCTGACCAAGACCTGGGGGCTGGCCGGGCTCCGGGTCGGCTACGTGCTCGGTGACCCGGACACGCTGGCCGCGCTCCGGCGCGCCCAGCCGCACTGGCCGGTGAACAGCCTGGCCCTGACCGCCCTGGAAACATGCAGCCAGCCCGACGCCGTGCGCTGGGCCGATGAGCAGGCGGCGCGGCTGGCCGGGTCGCGGCCAGCCCTGGCCCGGGCCCTGGGCGCGCTGCCCGGAGTCACGGTCGCGCCGGGCGGGCAGGCGCCGTTCCTGCTGCTGCGGGTGGCCGACGCCGCGGTCGTCCGGCAGCGGCTGCGCGATCAAGGCATCGCGGTCCGGCGCGGCGACACCTTCCCCGGCCTGGGCCCGGAATGGCTGCGGATCGCCGTCACCGGCCCGGAGCACCACGAGCGGATCGTTGAGGCGTTCGCGTCCGCGACGGCAGCCGCGCCGCCTCTGACCGCGCCGCCCCTAACCGCGCCGCCGCTGGCCGCTCCGCCGCTGGCCGCCCCGCCGCTGGCCGTCCCGCGTCCCGCGTCGCCGGCCACGTCAGGCGGCGAGATTACCGGGACGGTGACACTGATCGGCGCGGGCCCGGGCGGGCCTGACCTTATTACGGTGCGCGGCTGGCGCGCGCTCCACGCCGCCGACGTGGTCGTCGCCGACCGGCTGGCCGATCCCGGCCTGATCGGCGAACTGCGGCCCGGCGTGCTGCTCATCGACGCCGGCAAGGCCCCCGGCGTCCAGCAGCTCAGCCAGGATCAGATCAACCGCCTGCTGGTCGAGCACGCCCGCGCCGGCCGGCGCGTGGCCCGGCTCAAGGGCGGCGACCCGTTCGTGTTCGGCCGGGGCGGCGAGGAGGCCGTCGCCTGCGCCGCCTCCGGCATCCCCTGCACGGTGATCCCCGGGCTGTCCAGCGCGACCGCCGCGCCCGCCCTGGCCGGGATCCCGCTCACCCACCGCGAGCTCGGCCAGTCATTCTGCGTGGTCTCCGGGCACCTCCCGCCCGAGCATCCGGACAGCCGGGTGAACTGGCCCGCGCTGGCCGCCGGGCCGGACACCCTGGTCCTGCTGATGGCGGTGCGCAACCTGCGGGTCATCGCGGCGTACCTGATCGCCTGCGGCCGGGCGGAGACCACTCCGGCCGCCTGCGTCGAGCGGGCCGGCACCGCCCGGCAGCGGGTGCACCGCGGCACGCTGGCCGAGCTGGCCCACCCGGACAAGGCACCCATGATCAGCAACCCGGCGGTCATCGTCATCGGCCCGACCGCGGGCGACCTCGGCGTGATCCCCCCGGCGCAGGGACATCAGCCGAACTAGCTTCGGCTAGGTGCGGACTGTCGCCGATGCCGACGGCGGCACCTGGCTGACCTCGGGCCCGGCAGGCCGCGGGACGGGCGCGCGGATCGCCTCCGCCGCCATAACCTGGACCGCCAGCAACTCCGGCGCCAGCACCTCGGGCGCCTGCACCTCCGGTGCCGCTGCGTGCCTGGCCCGGCGGACCAGCCAGGCCACGAAGATGATCAGAACCGCGGCGCCATAACCAAGGACGGCCGCGTCGGCCAGCCGGACGTGCGGCAGCGGGTGGGTGGGCGTGAAGTACCTGGCCGCGGCCAGCGCCAGCCACTCGGCCCGCCCGTCCAGCGCGACCAGGGCGACGAGGACCATCGAGTACCAGAGCAGCGACGGGGTGGCGACGGCCAGCGCCGCGCCCGTCATCACCAACGCGCCGCGCCACGGCCGGTCGGGGTCCGCCCGGCGCAGCACGGCCAGGCCGACCACGGCCAGGACGGCCACTGCAGCCAGGGTGGCCCACTTGCCCGGCACGAGCAGTCCGAGCAACTGGAAGCGGTGGCCGTTGGTGTAGCCGTCGGAGGTCAGGTACTCGGGCAGGAACCCGATCACCCGATGGCCCACCGCGAGCAGGTGCGGCAGGTACACCACGCCGGTCGCCCCGGCGGCAGCCGCGATCACCGTCACCGGCCGTCGGCGCAGCACCGCAGGCCCGGCCAGGATTGGGGTGATCTTGGTCGCGATGGCCAGGCCGAGCAGCAGGCCGCCGCTGGCCGTGCGCAGCCGGCCGCCCGGCCGGGCCAGGATCAGCAGGGCGGCCACGGTCAGGAACGCGGCCAGCACGTCGATGTGCGCGCCGTTGCCCGCCTGAAAGCCGACGACCGGGCACCAGGCCCAGAGCACGGCCAGCCGCGGATCGCGGCCCAGCCGCCGCAGTCCGGTGACCAGCAGGAAGCTGGTGGCGATGGCGCACAGCGCCCCGGCGGCCTGGATCGGCAGCGAGCCGGCACTGGCCGGCGACAACTCGTCCACCGCGGTGAAGTAGGCCTCGGCCACCGGTGGGTAGATGGTGTGCACGCTGGGCAGGTTGATCCGCGTGCAGCCGGGCTCGAGGGCAGACGGCGGACGGCCTGGGGGCGGCGCTGCGACCTGGCTCAACCGGGAGGTCGGCCCGTTGTAGCCCACGCAGTACTGGCCGTCGCGCGGCCACAGGTAAGGGTCGCGCAGGCTGACGAGCTGCCGCGCGCCCGGCGCGTAGCGGTAGGGGTCGATGCCCGCCGCCTGCACCCGGCCGTCCCAGATGTAGCGATACAGGTCGGTGCTGCCCAGCGACGGGCCGGCCAGCGCGGCGAGCTGGATCGCGATGCCGCCCAGCAGGATCAGCGGGACCGCGCGCCGGGCCCGGACCCGCAGCACGAGCCAAGCGCCGACCACGAACACCGGCCACAGTCCCACGTTCAGTGCCAGTGGCTGGAACGGGGCCAGCCCGGCGTAGTGGCGGACGCTGAGCAGGATGATGGCGGCCAGCGCCGCCACCGCCAAGGCCGCTCCGGCAACCCGGATCCGTTCGCTCACCGACCTAACGCTGCCAGCCGTCCCGGCCCCGCGACACCGGCTCGGCCGCCCCGTAAGCATTCGTTAATACAGGACATGCGGCCTGACCTGCACCCTGCGGGCCTCCTTCCCCGTTGGACCGGGACGTGGCCCGGCTTTCTTGCGGGCGGCGCGACGACCTATTTTTATTTACTTGCCCCTGCTCTCGGGACTACGTACCATTGGTTTCATGAATACGTGGTCATCCAGCACCAGGCGACAGAGCGCGCACGCCAAGCGGTCATATCAGCCTGGCATGATCCTGTGCGCGGAGGCTTCCGGATAAGAGGGACAGTAGCCGGAAGCCGCTCGCAGGGAAACGTCCCGGCGGGCGGTTTTTATTTGGCGACAGATACATACGGGTGTAGCGGACGGTTACGCCGCTGGTCTCCAAAGCCGGTAGAGAAGGTTCAATTCCTTCCACCCGTGCGAGCACCACCCTTCGGGGTGAAGGTGCCTGAACATTGACTCCTCAATAGCGTGAGCATCAGCCGGCAGGCGCCGTCCTGCCGGCGCATGGGGATGACAGCTAAAGGTAGCGGGCGCGCCCTGCAAGCGTTGCCGTAGCGGGTTCGATTCCTGCCATCTCCACGCGACTGGGTGTAGCCGAGCGGTAAGGCGCCTGCTTCGGGAGCAGGAAACCGTAGGTTCGTGTCCTCCCATCCAGACCGGGGTGGCATGGCATCCGCTTCACGTGCCGCGAGCATGTATGGCTATGTTCCGGACTCTTACTCCGGCGAACAGGGTTCGAGTCCCTGGCGGCGCACGCGGGCATAATCCAAAGGCGGAGGCGACGAGCACAAACCTCGCCCCGGTGCGGGTCCGACTCCCGCCGCCCGTGCTCAATGCCGGGTCGTCTAATGGCAGGACAGCGGCCTCTGAAGCCGCGAATCGAGGTTCGAGTCCTTGCCCGGCAGCCATGCCTCTCGGGCAGGCGTCCGGTCGTCCTTCGTACGGGTGGCTTGCGCGGTTCGACACCGCGGAGAGGCTCCATGCTCTCGTAGCCCAACGGCAGAGGCACCAGTCTGAAGGGCTGGCCAGCGTGCGTTCGAGGCGCACCGGGAGCACCGTGGCCCTTCGGCCTGGTGGCCGGCAGCTCCTTGTACGGGCAGCTCTCCCAGTTCGATCCTGGGGAAGGGCTCACGATGGGCGGTGCGCTGATGGCCAAGCGGCCTGACCTTGGATCAGCCGGGTACGTGCTGGAAGGCGAAGGAGCGTTCATCCTTCAGCGCGTTCCGGCGACGGCTACCCAGCGGGCGCGGATCCGCGTCAAGGTGGCGGTCCACATGACAGATCGAGATGTGGAGCGCGTCAGGGACATCGTCGGCCTGGGTCGGATCATCGAGCGCCCTCGCCAGAAGCCCCACCGCAAGGACACCTTCTTCTGGCAGATCTCGGCGCTGGCCGAGTCGGTCAAGCTGGTCACACTCCTTCGACCGCACATAGGCGAGCGTCGCCGCGTTCAGATCGACAACTGCCTTGCGGCCGTCGAGTCGGCCGGCGGCGTTCGCGATGGACGGTCCCGCGAGTTCAAGCATGCGGATGTGGTGTAGAGGTTGCACAGCACCTTGCCAAGGTGCCGGCGCCGGTTCAAGGCCGGTCATCCGCTCCATGCCGATCTAGCCCAACTGGTAAGAGGCGCCACGCTCAGACCGTGGAGGTTCAGGGTTCGAGTCCCTGGGTCGGTACGCAAGGAGGGTGAACCGGACAGGCGAGCCGGGCTCCGTTGCTAGCGGATGCGCGTCGCAAGGCGTGGCTTTCGAGTAGTCCGCCCTCCGCCCTGGAAGGTGAAGCCAGCGGGATGCTGGCCCCCGGTTGGAAACCGGGTGGGGCGGTAACCGTCTGGGTTCGAGCCCTCCGCCTTCCGCTCGATGGCCACGACCCAGCTGGTTGACGGGGCCTGTCTGATGAACAGGTATCGCTCGGTTCGATCCCGAGGTGGCCAACTATGGCGCGGTAGCTGAGCTGGTATCAAGCGCCCGGCTCATAACCGGAGGCACGTCGGTTCGAATCCGACCCGCGCTACGCCGCTAGCGCCCGACCGGCCGGGCACCAGACTTTTAATCTGGACTGCGGGGGTTCGAGACCTCCTGGCGGCACGCGTCGCTGGCGCAATCGGAGAACGCGGACTACGGGTTCGAGCCCCGTGCGGAGTACGGCGCAGTGGACGAAATGGATAGAGTTGGCGGCCTTTCAAGCCGCGTCATCTGCGGGTTCGAGTCCCGGTGGGGCTGCCGCGGGGTGGTGTAACGGAAACATGCTGGGCTCATAACCCAGGCGATGAGGGTTCAACTCCCTTCCCCGCTACCAATCTCGTGTCGTCCAACGGCAGGACGCCGGACTGTTAATCCGGCTATTCAGGTTCGAATCCTGACGCGAGAGCCCAGGTGCCTTAGCACAACTGGCTAGTGCTCCACCCTGTCACGGTGGGAGGTGCCGGTTCGAATCCGGTAGGCATCGCCAAGCCCGTATAGCTCAGCGGTAGAGCACTGTCTCGACACGGCAGAGGCCCTGGTTCGGCTCCAGGTGCGGGTACTAGGTCCCGGTGGTCCAGCGGATAAGGACACCTGACTACCGGGCGCAGCCGACCCCTGTAGCACAACGGATAGTGCACCAGGTTACGGACCTGGGTTTGTGCAGGTTCGACTCCTGTCAGGGGTACGCGGGCTCGAATGGCACGACAACGGTCTATTCCGGAGATAGCATGTTGAAATGGCAAACATTCGCACGTATACCGATGAGCAGCTAGCCGCCGCCGTGGCTGGAGCCTCCTGCTGGTCGCAGGTCATGCGGGCGCTGGGGAAGGCTCCTGGGGGCGGTACTCAGGCCGTAAAGGCCGTGGCTGTGCGGCTTGGTTTGGATACTTCGCACTTTGCCTACAAGCGGAGCTTCGTCCCGCTGCCGCCACCGTCTTTGCCGTTCAGCCAAGCAACGGCGGCCGATCACCGCAGCGGTCTGTGCACGGCCGCCAAATGGTTCCTCGACAGGGGCTACAACGCCTCGGTGCCGCTGGAACCCGCCTCTTACGATCTGATCGTCGAGTCAGACGAGGGGCTTAAGCGCGTGCAGGTGAAGACGACCAAGGCGGTCGACCACCAGACGGGCCGGTATGCAGTCGCCATCCGTCAGATGGCCTACGTGACCGCCGGCAAGGGCGTGCGTCGGCAGAAGCCATACAGCCCAGATGAGGTAGACCTGTTCTTCATCATTGCGCCGAACGCCATGTACCTGATTCCGATCGAGGCAGTCGCCGGCCGCGTCAGCCTCGTCCTCGACGGCAAGTATGCCGCCCTGGCCGTTGCCTAGACGAATCAGGAGACCGCAGGTTCGAGTCCTGCTCGGGACGCGCGCGATTAGCTCAGGGTGCAGAGCGCCCCGCCCACACCGGGGAGGCCGCTGGTTCGATCCCAGCATCGCGTACTGAGGATGAGGCCGAAGGGTCGAAGCGCCAGGTTGTGAACCTGGAACAAGCTGGGTTCAAGTCCCGCCATCCTCCCCAGCTCGCGTCGGTGGCAGAGCGGTAATGCAGCGGCCTGTAAAGTCGCCGCCTTCGGGCAATCGGTGGTTCGATCCCATCCCGGCGCACGCAGGCTCTCGTGGTGCAACGGATGGCACAGCGGGTTCCGAACCCGCAGGTAGCAGGTTCGACTCCTGCCGAGAGCGCGCAAGAAGTGGCGCGTGCACACGGCCTCGCCTCCACGCCAAGCTGGGTCTGCTGCGACCGGTTCAGGACGGCTTTCCCGGCTTGGTCTAACGGACAAGATGCTGGTTTCCTAAACCAAGGATGGGGGTTCGACTCCCTCAGCCGGGACCACCCCGTGCCGGTTCGAGTCCGGCCGGGCCTGACTCATGCTCACGCTGCTGAGGATCGTGTAGCCGCTGGCCAGAACCCCTACTCGGGCATCTGCACAGGCGACGAAAACGAGGAAGTCTTCAAGCCGGCTCGACGGCGTCGACCCGGCTCAGCCGGGCGAACCAGCGGCCCGCGCAGTCCCAGTGCTCGGCGGCCCGCAGTCCCGCCGCGGCGGCCAGGGCACCGAGCTGGTCGGCGCCGACCCAGGCCCACGGAAACCACGGGCCCGAGCCGTCCGCGTTGCGCAGCCGGACCTGCTCGCAGCGGGTCTCCAGGCCGGGCGGGCCGGCCTCGGCCACCACCGCGCCGTGCGGCGCGAGCAGGTCCCTGGCCCGGCGCAGCAGCGCCGCCGGGTCACCGCCGATGCCGATGTTGCCGTCGGCCAGCAGCACGGTCTCCCAGCGCCCGGTCCCTGGCAGGCGGCCGAACACGTCGCGCTGGAGGGCCAGCGCCCCCGATGACCGGGCCAGCGCGACGGCGTAGGGCGTGATGTCGATGGCCAGCGCGGGGATGCCGCGCTCGGCCAGCGCGACGGTCAGCCGGCCCGGTCCGGCCCCGACATCCAGGGTCGGCCCGGCGCACCGGTCCAGCACCGAGTCGTCGCCGGGAGCCGCGTGCAGCCAGCGGTGCACCGGCAGCGGACTGGCGGTGCCGTCCGCGTGCTCGATCTCCGGCACGGTGCTGCCCGTCAGGGCCTGCTCGTAGAGTTCGCCGATCATGCGATGTCCCTGCTTTCCCTCTGCGACGCCCACGACGGCCCGGACCTGGCCCGCCCACGAGGCCGACAGCGTAGCGGCGGCCTTGACCAGGGGACCCTTACGAACCCATGACATCTGCGCAGATGCCCGTTTGCGATGATCCATCCGGTTACGGTGGGACCGTGGGCGGCGAGATAGCCCGCGACCAGGATCGGGATAGCGAGGTAGCCCATGCTCAGTAACCCGGACCCGCCGGGGCGGATCATGGTCGTGGACGACGACGCGACCTTGTCCGACGTGGTCGGACGGTACCTGTGCCGGGACGGCCACCAGGTGGAGTGCGTGAGCGATGGCTACGCGGCGCTGCGCCGGGTCGAGGAGGAGCCGCCGGACCTGGTGGTGCTCGACCTGATGCTGCCCGGCATCAGCGGGCTGGAGGTGTGCCGCCGGCTGCGCGAGCAGTGGCCGATCCCGGTCGTGATGCTGACCGCGCTCGGCGAGGAGACCGACAAGGTGGTGGGCTTCGAGACCGGGGCCGACGACTACGTCACCAAGCCGTTCAGCCCGCGCGAGCTCACCATGCGGGTCCGCTCGGTGCTGCGCCGGGCCCGGGGCAGCGGCCTGGCGGGCGCGCCGCCGCTGGGCGTGCTGACCGACGGCGACCTGACGGTGAACCTGGGCGCGCACGAGGCCCGGCTGGGCCCGACGCTGCTGTCGCTGACCTCGCGCGAGTATGACCTGCTGATCTTCCTGATGCGCCACCCGCGGCAGGCGTTCACCCGCGAGGAGCTGCTGGACCAGGTCTGGAACTGGTCGTTCGGCGACACCTCGACGGTCACCGTGCACGTACGCCGGCTACGCGAGAAACTCGAGCCCAACCCGACCATGCCCCGGCGCATCGTCACCGTCTGGGGCGTCGGCTACCGGTATGAGCCGGGTGACGCATGACCTGGTCCGATCTGTGGACGGTCAGCTACACCGTGGCCGGCGTCGCGTTCGTGTCCTCGGCCGCCGGGCTGATCGGCGTGCGGCTGCTCGCGGCCCGCTCGGTCGCCACCAACCTGGCCGTGGTCGCCGCCGTGACGGTCGTGGCTACGGTGACCGGCTTCCTGCTGATCGCCAAGGAGATGTTCATCTCCCAGGGCGACCTGGACCTGGTGATGGCCGTCGTGGTCATCTCCGGCATCGCGGGCTTCGCCGTGGCCCTGGTGGTGGGCCGGCGCATCGGGGCGGCGAGCCGGCTGCTGCTCGGCGCGGTGCAGGAGGTGGGCCGCAGCGGCTCCTTCCACCGGCCTGACGCCGTGCTGCCCGCCGAGCTGGCCGGGCTGTCGGACGCGCTGGACCGTGCCCACGGCCGGCTGGCCGAGGCCAGGGACCGCGAGCGCGCGCTGGAGACCAGCCGCCGCGAGCTGGTCGCCTGGGTCAGCCACGACCTGCGCGCGCCGCTGGCCGGCCTGCGGGCCATGGCCGAGGCGCTGGAGGACGGCGTGGTCGCCGACCCGTACACCGTGGGGACCTACCACGCCCAGATCCGCAAGGAGACCGACCGCCTCACGCTGATGATCGACGACCTGTTTGAGCTGTCGCGCATCCACGCCGGGGCGCTGCGGCTGTCGCGCCGCCCGGTCAGCCTGGGCGAGCTGATCGGCGAGGCGCTGACCAGCGCCGAGCCGCTGGCCCGGGCCAAGGGCGTGCGGCTGCACGGGTCGTGGGCGGCCTGCCGCCCGCTCATGGTGGACACCGCCGAGGTGGGGCGCGCGCTGCGCAACCTGGTCACCAACGCGGTCCGGCACACGCCGTCCGACGGCTCTATCGAGGTCCAGGGCAACGAGGACTCCGGCATGGCCACCGTCTGCGTCTCCGACTCCTGCGGCGGGATCCCCGAGGAGCACCTGCCCCGGGTCTTCGACGTGGCCTTCCGCGGCGAGACTGCCCGCACGCCGGGCCCGTCCGAGGGCGCCGGCCTGGGGCTGAGCATCGCCCGGGGCATCATCGAGGCGCACTCCGGGCAGATCGGCGTGCGCAACGCCGGCCCCGGCTGCCAGTTCATGATCCGGCTCCCGCTGGCCGCCGGTTCGGGGGCGGGCGCCGGCGTGCCGCCGACCGATCGCAACGGGGCGCAGCGGCACGCCGACGGCGGCCGCCGCGGCCGCGGCGCTGACTCGCGCCGGGCCGGGATACTCGCCTGATCGGGTAGAAATGGCGGATGCCCGACGACCGGTTCATCTACACCAGTAACGACGTGCTCGGCATGCTCGACGCCCTGCTGACGGAGGAGGGCGCGGACCGCTGGGACGATTTCCACGTCGACCACACCCGGCCCATCCCGTTCTTCACCGACGCGCCCGACGAGAACCTGGCCGAGTGGCTCGAGACGGGCCTGATCACCCCCGGCCGGGTGCTCGAGCTGGGCTGCGGCCACGGGCGCAACGCCGCCTACCTGGCCGGCCTGGGCTGCGACGTGGACGCCGTCGACTTCTCCGCGCAGGCCATCGAGCGGGCCAGGGAGCGGGCCCGGCCCGCCGCCGGCTCGGTGACCTTCCAGTGCTGCTCCATCTTCGACGCGCAGCTCACCGAAGGGTCCTACGACCTGGTCTATGACTCGGGCTGCTTCCACCATCTCGCCCCGCACCGCCGCCGGGACTACGTCGAGCTGGTGACCAGGGCGCTGCGGCCGGGCGGCCGGTTCGGCCTGGTGTGCTTCCGGCCCGAGGGCGGCAGCGGCTACACCGACCCGCAGGTGTACCAGCGAGCCAGCCTCGGCGGCGGCCTGGGGTACACCGAGGACCGCCTGCGGGCGCTGTGGGACGCGCCGCCGTTCACCGTCCGCGTGCTGCGCCAGATGCAGGCGCAGGACGAGCAGGCCCGCCGGTTCGGCGCTGACTTCCTGTGGGCGCTGCTGGCCGACCGGGCGAATTAGCCCGTCAGGCCGAG
This sequence comes from uncultured Actinomycetota bacterium, assembly GCA_963822485.1. Classification (GTDB taxonomy): domain Bacteria; phylum Actinomycetota; class Actinomycetes; order Streptosporangiales; family Streptosporangiaceae; genus DASUBV01. The sequence goes on along the minus strand of CAWGHW010000031.1, from coordinate 1,141,366 downwards.
CTGGGCGGTCAGCGCGCGGATCCGATGAGCTGCGGGACCAGGGCCGGGTTGCGCAGTGGTGCCCGCGCGAACTCGGCCATGCCGTGGCCGAACCCGATCTGCCCGCGGAACCCCAGCTCGGCCGCGGCCAGCTCGGGCGACGCAACCACGTGCCGGACATCGCCCAGCCGGAACTCGCCGGTGATCTCCGGGGCCGGCCCGCCGAAGGCGCCGGCCAGCGCCCGGGCCATCTCGCCCACGGTGTGCGGCTCACCGCTGGCCACGTTGTAGGCCCGCAGGCGGGCCGGCGGCCCGGCCACGGTCAGCGCGGCCATGTTGGCCGCCGCGACGTCCGCCACGTGCACGAAGTCCCGGCGCTGGGCGCCGTCCTCGGTCACCCGCGGTGCCCGGCCCGTTTCCAGCGCCGACCGGAAGATAGCGGCCACGCCGGAGTACGGGGTGTCTCGCGGCATCCGCGGTCCGTACACGTTGTGGTAGCGCAGCGCCACCGCGCTGCCGCCGGTCATCGCCGCCCACACCCCGGCTAGTTGCTCCTGAGCCACCTTGCTCACCGCGTAGACGTTGCGCGGGTCCAGCGGGGCCGACTCGGTCACCGGCGCGGTGCACAGGTCCGAGCCGCAGCGCGGGCAGCGCGGCTCGAAGCGGCCCTGCTCCAGGTCGGCCACGGCGCGGGCAGGCGGGCGCACCCGGCCGTGATCCGGGCAGTCGTAGCGGCCCTCGCCGTAGACCACCATCGACGAGGCCAGCACCAGGCGCGGCACCTGCCGCCGCCCCATGGCCTCCAGCAGCACCGCGGTGCCGGTGACGTTGACGTCGCAGTAGCCCGGCAGGTCGGACAGGTCCTTGCCCAGGCCGACCAGCGCGGCCTGATGGCAGACGGCGTCCACGCCGTCGACCGCCTGCTCGGCGACCTGCGGGTCCCGGATGTCGCCGGTCAGCAGGCGGGCATCGGCGGGCCAGTAGTCCGGCCGCCCGTCGTGCACGGCCGGGGCCAGGCTGTCCAGGCCGCGGACGTCGTGCCCGGCGGCCAGCGCCGCGTCCGCGATGTGCGAGCCGATGAACCCGGCCGCGCCGGTGATGAGGATGCGCATGCCGGTACCGAACCACGCCGACCCCGCTCCCGGGAGCCAGCGGGGACGCTCCGTCACATCTCCGTAAGGGTCTATCACGCTATGCCGGCATTATCGTGCCGGTCATGCTGACCGACGTCATACTTCCCTGCCTCAACGAGGCCGCCGCCCTGCCATGGGTGCTGGACCGGATGCCGCCCGGCTACCGCGCGATCGTCGCCGACAACGGCTCCGACGACGGCTCGGCCGAGGTGGCCGCGCGGCACGGGGCCGTGGTCGTGACCGTCCCCCAGCGCGGCTTCGGCGCCGCCTGCCACGGCGGGCTGCTCGCCGCGACCAGCGAGCTGGTCTGCATCATGGACGCCGACGGATCGCTGGATCCCGCCGACCTGCCGCTGGTGACCGCCCAGGTCCGCGGCGGCTTGGCCGACCTGGTGCTCGGGGCCCGCCGCCCGTCCGGGCGCGGCGCCTGGCCGCTGCACGCCCGGCTGGGCAACCTGGCCATCGCCGACGCCGTCCGCCGCCGGACCGGCGTGCGACTGCACGACCTCGGCCCGATGCGCGCCGCCCGCCGCGCCGCGCTGATCGAGCTGGGCATCACCGACCGCCGGTTCGGCTACCCCCTGGAGATGGTCGTCCGGGCGGCCGAGGCCGGCTGGCACATCGCCGAGCTCGACGTGCCCTACCGCCCGCGCACCGGCCGGTCCAAGGTCACCGGCACCGTCGGCGGCACGCTGCGGACCGTCCGCGACATGCGCCGGGTGCTCGCGGCATGATCCAGGTGCGCGGCACGCGCGGGCTGCCCGGCCAGGTGGTCGTCATCGCCAAGGAGCCCGTGCCCGGCCGGGTGAAGACCCGGCTGACGCCCGACTTCACCCCGGCCCAGGCGGCGAAGCTGGCCGAGGCCGCGCTGACCGACACCCTGCTGGCCGCGGCCAGCGTGCCGGCGCGGCGGCACGTGATCGCGCTCGACGGCGCGCCCGGTGACTGGCTGCCCGACAGCTTCGAGGTCATCCCGCAGCGCGGGCGCGGACTGGACGAGCGGATCGCCGCCGCGCTGAGCCAGGTCTACGCGGACCTGCCGGTGCCCATCGTGCTGATCGGTATGGACACCCCTCAGGTCACGCCGGACCTGCTCGAATCCGCGCTGCGCCCGCTGGCCGACGACACCGCGGACGCCGCCTTCGGGCCGGCCGACGACGGCGGCTTCTGGCTGCTCGGGCTGCGCCGCCCCGACCCCGACCTGGTGCTCGGCGTGCCCATGTCCACCGCCCATACCGGGGCCGAGCAGCTGTCCCGGCTGGCCCGGGCCGGCCTGCGGGTGCACTGGATGCGGACCCTGCTCGACGTGGACACGGCGGCGGACGCCACCGCGGTCGCCGGCCAGGCGCCGCGGAGCCGGTTCGCCATCGCGCTGCGGGCTATGCCGGGGCGGCCGGCCAGTGCCGAGGCCCGCCGGGAGCCAGCCGCGATGGTGCCCGTTGCCGCCCTCCCATGAGCCACTGCCATGAGCCACCCGCGCGGGCCGGCCCCGCCACGGCAGCCGAGCCCGCCGCGCCAGCCGGGCCCGGAGCCGAGCCGGCCACGCCTGCCCACCCCGCCCGGCCCGTTCCGCCCTGGATTCTGGCGCAGCCCGCTGCGCGGCCAGTGGCTGACCTCGGTGCTCGGCCTGGTGCTGCTGGGCGGGCTGAGCGTGATGGCCGTGACGGGCCTGCTGTCCTACGCGGCCTACGATCCCCGGCTGCCCGGCAACGACGAGACCCCCGGCGCGGGGCTGCTGCGGTTCTACCTGTTCTCCTGGCCCACCGGCCCGGCCTGGCTGTACCGGGTGAACCAGGGCATCCACGTCACGCTCGGCGTCGCCCTGGTCCCGGTGGTGCTGGCCAAGCTGTGGTCGGTGCTGCCCCGGCTGTTCTCCTGGCCGCCGGTGCGCTCGCCGGCCCACCTGCTGGAGCGGATCAGCCTGATCATGGTCGTCGGCGGCGTGCTGTTCGAGTTCGCCACCGGGATCATGGACATCCAGAACTTCTACGCCTTCCCGTTCTCCTTCTATACGGCGCATCTCTACGGCGCCTGGGTGTTCATCGCGGGCCTGGTGATCCACGTGATCCTCAAGTTCCCGCGGATGCTGGCCGGGCTGCGCTCCCGCAGCCTGACCCGGGAGCTGCGGACCCCGCTGGCGCGGACCCGTCCCGAGGCGCCGGACCCGGCCGGCCTGCGGGCCGCTCACCCAGCCTCGCCGACCATCTCGCGGCGCGGGCTGCTGGCCGTGGTCGGCGGCGGCTCCGTCTTGCTGGCCGCGCTGATGGTCGGCCAGTCGATCGGCGGCTGGACGCGGCGGACCGCGCTGTTCGCGCCCCGCGGCCTGTCCGCCGCCCGGCCCGGCACGCTCCCGGTGAACCGGACGGCGGCCGACATCGGCCTGACCGACGCCGACGTCGGCTCCGCCTACCGGCTGGTCCTGGAGGGCGTCCGGCGGGTGTCCCTGACCCGCGCCCAGGTAGCCGCGCTCCCGCAGCACTCAGCCGTGCTGCCGATCGCCTGCGTCGAGGGCTGGTCCGCGTCGGCCATCTGGTCCGGGGTGCGGCTGGCCGACCTGGCCCGGCTGGCCGGCGTCAGCGAAGCCGCCGGCGCGCGGGTCGAGTCGCTGGAGCGCCGGGGCTCGTTCAAGGCCGCGAGCCTGTCCGGGGCCCAGGTGAGCGACCCGCGGGCCCTGCTGGCCCTGCGCGTCAACGGCGCCGACCTGTCCCGCGACCACGGCTATCCCGCGCGGGTGATCGTCCCGGCCGCGCCGGGCGTGCACAACACCAAGTGGGTCACCAAGATCATCTTCGCCGAACCGGCCTGACGGACCAGGCCGCCGGGGCGCGGGGCCGGGTCGCCGGGCTGAAGGACCAGGCCGCCGGGCGCGGGGCCAGGCCGCCGGGCTGAAGGGCCAGGCCGCCCGGGCGCGGGGCCGAGCCGCCGGCCTGAAGGGCCAGGCCGCCGGGCGCGGGGCCGAGGCGCCAGGCCTGAAGGGCCAGGCCGCCAAGGTGAAGGGCCGAGGCGCCAGGGTGACGGGCTGGGGCGCCGGCATGCGGCGCCTGGCGGGCTGGGTCCGCCGCTGGTACGGGGCCCGGCCACTGCACCTGCTGGCCCTGCTCGCCGCCTTCGCGCTGGCCGGCTACGCCGTCCGCGGCGTGGTCGCGGCCGGGCAGTGGCGCGGCTTCGCGCTGTGGTTCGCGGTCGCCATCGTCGGCCACGACCTGCTGTTGTTCCCGCTGTACTCGCTGGCCGACCTGTCCCTGCGTCGGCTGCTGCCGGGCCGGCCGGGCCGCCGCGACGTCGGCGCGGCCGGGCCGCCAGGCCCCGCGGTCTCCAGCCCCGCCGTCTCCAGCCCTGGCTCCCCGAACATTCCTTTCTCCCAAACGAGGATCTACGACCCCCGACCCGCCCCCGCCAGCGACTCCAGCCCAGGCGGGCCCAGCCCGGGGCACTCAGGCCCGGCCAGCGCGGGCCCGCACCAGTCCAGCTCTGGTCCAGCCAGCTCCGGTCCAGCCCACTCCGGTCCAGCCCACTCCGGCTCCAGCCCACACCGGCTCAGCCCACACCGGCCCGGTCGGCCCGCCGGTCATCAACTACGTACGGGTGCCCGCCGCCTTTTCGATGCTGCTCCTGCTGGTCTGGTTCCCGCTCATCCTCGGGCTGTCGGCGCGCACCTACCATCGGGCCAGCGGCCTGGTCACGAGCCCTTATCTGGGCCGATGGCTGGCGGTTACCGGGGTGCTGTTCGCCGCCTCGGCGGCGAGCTACGCGCTCGCGCTGCGCCGGGCCTCGGCCCCCGCACGGCAGGCCCGCCGCAGCCGCCATCTGGCCACGTCACCGGACCGGCGGGGCCACGCGGCCGAGGCGCAACGCGCATCCCGGCATCGGCACCATCGCTTTCATTGACCACCCATGGCGCCGGTTTCCCTGTATTCTTCTACACGGGATCTACGTAACTTATTACTAAAGTATGACCGGTTAGAGAATCGCTTCCGCCCGATGCCATTATCTGCTATACGGGCGAAACACTGGCCGCTCCAATCCCAGTCTCCGCGACCCGCCGTCGTCGCACATACTTCCCAGGTCAGAGTCTTCTACTCGAGCTCGCCCACGTCGCGTCTCAATTATCCGACAATATCAGGACAAACAGGATAAAGTAAAAATTATCTCGATTCGGTATCTCCGGTTAACTTCTAGGGCTACTGTGGCCTTCTGGGAGCGGCCCAGAGAGAGAGATGTTGCTATGTCTTATCGAAGAGTCGCCCGGTCTTATCGAAAGGGCCTCGCGCGCCAATACATGGAAGAACACCCTCGGGCGCGCATCGGGGCGGTAGCCGGGCTCATGGTCGCGGTACTCGGCGTCGTCGTGGGGATGCTCTATCCCTCGCACTCCGGGACCGCGCTCAACACAGCGAACGTCGCGAGCGCCTGCCTCTCGTCTTCGCCGGCCACGTCGTCCACCGTGGGGACCACGACGACCAGCCCGGCGGCGACGGCCACGCCTAGCGTGGCAGCGACCAGCACAGCCATTCCGACCAGCACAGCCAGCACTGGCACGACCACCGGCGCGGGCACCACGGCGGTCCCCGCCACGACCACCGGCACGGGCACCACCAGCACGGCGGCCCCGACGGCCACCACCGGCACGACGGCCGCACCAACCGGCCACCACCACGGCCGCTCCTACCGCCACCGCGACCACGGCCGCTCCACGACCGCCAGCCGCGACGGCCAGCACCACCGCGACGGCCTCGGCCACGCCGTGCCCGACCGCCTCGACCACGGCCCCGGTGGCAGTGGCCAACGTGAACTGCAACATCGTCGTGCCCGCCAACCCGCTGAGCGCGACCGGCCTGTCTACTCCGTGGCAGCTGACCGGCACGGGCGGGATGACGCCGCAGGCCTCCGGCTGCACGATGGCCAACTTCGCGAACCTCGGCGCGTTCGTCCAGGCAACGATCCTGAATCCGCGGACCGGAGCATTGTCGGTGTATGAGCCACTGGTGATCACCCAGGGCACCACCCCGGCCGCGGCTCCCGTGGTACCGACCTTGCCACGCGGGGCTATCGTCACTGTCGACGTCGGATTCAACGGCACCGACCTGACGATGGTGGGCGCCACCGCGAACGCGCTTCAGCAGGGTCGCTGCATCGACGGCCTGAACGGCTCGATCTTCGGCCAGGTGTCGTTCTGCAACGGCGTCAACTTCTTCCAGACCGCCAGCCGCGATGCGGCCAGGGGCCTGGTCAAGATCCCGGCGCTCGGCACGTCCCCCAAGACCGGTACGGCCTGCCTGAGCACGCGCAGCTTCGGCGTGGTCGACCAGGACCCGAGCGACAACGTGACCACCAAGTACCTGGTCACCGCGTCCGGCCAGACCGCGCAGTTCAACGCGGCCAACCAAGGCGCGCTGGCGGGAGCGACCACGGCGGTCAACGGCAGCGACAACGCGCTGCTGGACTTCTTCATGGACCCGACGATGGGCTGCACGCCGTTCGAGGCGCCGGACCTGAGCCAGGCCGGCACCATGAGCACCTCGCAGGCCCTGGACGAGCTCCAGGCCAGCAAGCAGGCCGCGCCGGTCGCCTACGTGCCGGAGAACGACGAGATGGTGCTGGTCAACAACGCCGAGAGCGTCGCGAAGACGAACCTGTACCGGTCCGAGATCGGCCAGCCCCCGGTGGACGCGGCGACGAACACGAGCAGCAGCCCGCAGGCGTTCTGCCAGAACATGGTCAACCTCCAGACTCCGTTCCTCAGCGCCGACCAGACGCTGCTGGCCACGGACACCTCGCCGGTGCCGGCCGTGGGCAATAACCTGCTCACCTTCCTGGCCAACCGGCTCAACATGTCCTTCACCAACCTCAACTGCCAGAACTTCGGGCTCCAGAACCCGGTGACCGTCACCCTGGACGGGAATGGCGTGGCCACGGCCGCGACGTTCAACACCGGGCAGCAGAACGCGACCGGCGGCGCCGGCACCGCGATGCCGATGCCGGGCTCCGGCCAGCGGATCGGCCGGGGCCGCCACCACCGGATCATGGACCCGTCCGGGATGTAAGGCAGTACGGCAGCGCAATCAGGAATGCGCCCCGTGCTCGGTGGCCTCAGGCTCTCTCGGGACCATCGAGCACGGGGCGCTCGCTTGTGCACAGCTAGCGATGCCCAAGCTAGGAGCGACGACCATGCTTGACAACGCAGAGAACGAGACTGCGGAGGCCGCGCCGGGTAGCGCGACCGCCGCGACCGCTGAGACCGCTGAGAATCACGGTTCGACTCCGGCACCGGAGGCTCCCGCCGCCGAAGCCGAGCCCGGCCCGGCCCGGCGCGGTCGGCTGGCCGCCTACGCCGCGGCGGCGGTACTGATCCTGGCCGGCGGCTTCGGCATCGTCGCCGGGGCGACCGGAATCCTCGGCGTCTCAGGGCCCTCGAGCGGCGATTCCCGCACCGCCGCGGGACAACGCCACATTCGTCGAGGACGAGGAAGGGACCGGCGCCGATAACCAGGCCAATATCCTGGCCGTCACGGCTCCCGGCCTTGTGCGCCTTACCTCGGCCAGCGGTGCTACCGGCGGGCTCGGCGAGATCATCACTCCGTCCGGAATCGTCGTGACCAGCGCCAGTGACCTCGGGAGTGCCCATCAGGCCACCGTGCGGATGCTGCTATCCAATAGGGCCTACTCCGCGCGCCTGATCGGCTCGGACGCGGCCGACGATATCGCGCTGCTCCAGATCCAGGGCGGCCGTGCGTTCCACCCCGTCAACGTCGGGAACTCGCGCGGCTTCGCCGTCGGCCTGGCCGAGACCACTATCGGCAACAACGGCAGGCCCAAGACGATGACGCTGTCCGTGGGGAACATCAGCCGCATGAACGCGACCGCGACCGTCCGCGGGCGCCCTCTGACTGGGCTGATGGAGACCACCTCGCAGGTTCGGCCTGGCCAGGAGACCGGCGGCCCGCTGGTCAACCTCTCGGGGCAGGTCGTCGGCATCGACGTAGCCGGCGCCGGGAGCGGCCTGCAGACGAGGGGCTACGCGGTACCCATCGACCAGGTCCTGGCCATCGCCCGGAGCATCACCGGCCGGTAGGCCCAGGGACCAGCGCTCAGCCCATGGCGGGCGGCCCCGAGCGGAGGGGCCGCCCGCCTTTTTCTTGCCTCTTTTCATGATCACGGAATTCGCCCCGGTAATATCAGGCCAGCGAGTTCCGTGACCACGGGTCATTAGCCTCGGGCAGGAATCGCTATCAGACGGGGCTATCCCCGTCAATGGCCAGAGATTACGGTGTGCTTACCGCACTGGCCGAAGCCGCGGAATGCGACGGCCGGGGCCCGTTTGGCAAATCTTACAAACCGCGGACCAGGCGCGGGACCAGGCTAGGTTTGACGACTACCGCCACTAATGTCATTCCCGTGAGTACTTCTCCACACCTTCGTGGATCACCATGTCGTGATGCCCAGCTTGGGGAGCGGACCCGAGAGCGACGTATCGAAATGCATGGGAAGGGGATCTAGTGAGCGCGAGGCATCAGGGGAAGCGCATATTTGAGCGCGGCCCCGGAACGAGCCGCCGCATGATGGCGGTGGCGCTCGGAGTGGCGACCGTCGCCGGAGGCGTGATCGTCATTCACGCCCTGAGCGGGCCGGCCAAGATCAGCCTGTCGTCCAACTCCAGCCACGAGGGCATGGGCCACATGGGCCACTGGCAGATGTGGCCGGGCATGTCCCGCCGTGCGGGCGACTCCCTCGGCGACCAGCCCGGCATGGTCCGCGGTTCGTTCACCACCATCAACAACCAGGGCGACCCCACGTTCAACCAGCTCCTGGGAATCAACAACAACAACATCGTCGCCGGGTACTTCGGCTCGGGCGCCGCAGGCCACCCGAACAAGGGCTACCTGCTCCGCCAGTCCGGCCAGGGCCTGATGTTCAGCAGCGAGAACTTCCCCGGCGCGGTGCAGACCCAGGTCACCGGGCTCAACGACCGTAATGTCAGCGTCGGCTTCTGGTCGGGCCAGAACACGGCCAGCCAGACGAACGACAACTTCGGCTTCTACACCCGGCACGGGCGTTTCCACAACGCCAACTACCCGACGCTGAACAACGCGAAGCCGGCTACCGACCAGCTGCTCGGCGTCAACGACCGGGACGTGGCGGTCGGCTTCTACAACAACGGCCAGGGCGCCAGCCGCGGCTACGAGTACAGCATCCTGACCCACCAGTTCCGCCGCGTGCTGCTGCCCGGCATCAGGAACCTGGCCAAGAGCACCAGCGTGACCGCCGCCGCGATCAACAATCGTGGCGACGTGGCCGGGTTCTACTCGGTGCACGGCGGCACGACCTTCGGGTTCCTGAAGACCGCGCACGGCCGCTTCTTCCGGCTGGCCTTCCCCGGCGCCTCCTCGACCCAGGCCTTCGGCGTCAACGACTGGCGGGAGGTGGCCGGCACCTACATGATGGGCTCCGGCAACAACGCCAAGTCGTTCGGGTTCACCTGGTCCCCGTTCACCGGGTTCCGGACCGTCAGTGACCCGATGGGCGTGGGCACGACCTTGATCAACGGCATCAACGACTTCGGTGAGCTGGTCGGCTTCTACACCGACACCGCGGGCAACACCGACGGCTTCGTCTGGTCGCCGTTCGGTCACGGCGGCGGGATGCCGTCGCCGAGCATGTCCGCGACGCCGACGATGAGTGCGACGCCGACCATGTCAGCCACGCCGACCATGTCAGCCACGCCGACGACGTCGACCGCGCCGAAGCCGACTACCTCGGCCCCGGCGCCAGTCTCGAGTGCGTCTCCGCCAGGTGGTCCCTGGTAAAGGAGGAGGTGAGCTAGCAGCTAAGCGGCGGCGGGGCGGCCGGGGCCTGGACCCGGCCGCCCCGCCGCCGCTCTGCGTCACAGCCGCAACAGCCGGCCCGCTCCCTCGTGCGGGCCGGCTGCCGGCTTACCTGGCCGCGGATCCGCGGCGGCGCAGGAGCAGGGCGCCGGTGATGGCCAGCGCGATGATGGCCACGATCTCGATGACCAGCACCAGGTTGGCCAGGCCGGACGAGAAGGTGAGCTTGAAGCCGAAGATGCCGACCGTGCGGGCCAGGATGAAGCCGAGGATCGTCCCCGCGCACAGCGCCAGGCCCGCCGCCACGGCCAGGATGTGCCGGGTGAGCAGCACCGCGAGCCCGATGACCAGGGCCGAGCACGCCTGGACCAGGAACAGCGGCCCCAGCGTCGCGACATGGCGGTAGGCGATGTCCCACAGGTGCAGGTGAATCGCCCCGGAGGCGATCAGCAGCCCGGCGTCGGCCACGGCCAGCGCCCAGATGGCGGCCCGGCCCGAGGTCACGGCGGTCTTTTCGCGCGTCACAGTCACTGGCTGCGCGCCTCTCTGGTTGCGGCGAAGGGCTCGGCCCACTGAGTCAGGAAGGTGCGGGCGACGGCCGCCCGCCCGACGGCCTGCTCGACCGGCACCGGCCGGCCCGACAGCCCGGTGTGGCAGGCCGCCTCGCCGGCCTGCGGGAACACCGCCCGGCGGGACAGCACGTCCCAGACGGTGAAGACCGTGCCGAGGTTGATGTCGATGCGCCCCGCCGCCGCGTGGTGAATCCGGTGATAGGCCGGGCTGATCATCACCCGGCCCACCGGGCCGTAGGACCAGCGCACGTTGGCGTGCGGCAGCGCGCCCAGGCACGCGTAGATGGTCAGCACCACCGCCGGGGTGGCCGCGTTGGAGCTGATGGCCAGGATCGGGATGGCCGAGATCAGGAAGCTGACGTGGACCAGCGGGTGGGCCCGGAACGTGGTCAGGATGCTCAGTTCCTCCTGTGAGTGGTGCACCGCGTGCAGCCGCCACAGCGAGGTGACCAGGTGATTGCCCAGATGGGCGAGCCAGTCCACGAAGTCGATGGCCAGCACGGCCAGGGCCACGAACAGCCACCGGGGCACGCCGGGCAGCGGCGCGATCACCAGCCAGGTGGCGTGCCGGGCCAGCTCTCTGGAGAACCCCGAGTCGATGAGCACGACCAGCGGCACCACGGCCAGCGCGTAGCTCAGCAGGTAGCACATGTCCACCACGTGCCCGCGAGCCAGCAGCGGTCGCCGCACGGCCGGGAACGCCTGCTCGATCAGGAACACCACGAGCACGAACCCGAGCACCGCCGGGCCGGCCAGCTGGAACCGGCCCGCGTCGATGGACCGGGCCACGCCGAACTCGCTGAGCTCGAGCCAGCCCTGCCAGCCCAGCCAGGCCGCCGCGGCGGCGATGACCACGGTCGGCACGTAGAGCCGCCGCCCGCCGATACGCCCGCCCATACGCCCGCCGATACTGGTCAGCGCCCGGTCCGGCCGACCGGCGGTCCGTGGCGCGTTCGAGGTGTCGTCGTGACGGCGGTCAGTGGCAGTGCTCATGACTCCTCCGGCTAGCCCGCCCTCACGGCGTACTTCACTGCTGATACGGGAGCCCAGGCGGCCCGGTTCACGACACACCGCGATATAAGGGAAATACGCCCGCTACCCGGCCGGGTACGGAATGATGCTGGACTGGCCATTCTGGGGGGAAACGTCATGGGCGAGCGGGGAGCGGACGTTAGGTAGTGGACGAGCCATCCGGCGTGAGCGTGCCCGGCAGCGACGCCGCGCTGCTCAACGCGATCCGGTCCGGTGATCCCGGCCCGTTCGCGGTGCTGCGCGCCCGGCACGAGGCGGCCGCCCGCCGCCTGGCCGGGCTGCTCACCGACGGCCCGGACGCCGCCGATGCGCTCGTGGCCGGTGCCTTTAGCCAGGTACTCGAGGACATCACCCGCGGCGGCGGCCCCAGCGACGCTTTCCGTCCCTACCTGCTGGCCGGAATGGCAAGACAACTACCGGCAACTGGCCTCGGTTCGTCCTCGCCGGGCATCGCAGAACCCGGTCCGGCCGCTGCGAACCCGGAACCCGGCGTGGCCGGGCCGCCGCCGGTCGCGGCCGCGTTCCTGGCCCTGCCGGAACGCTGGCAGGCCGTGCTGTGGCACGCCGACGTGGAGCTGGACACGCCCGCGCAGATCGCCCCGCTGGTCGGCCTGCCCGCCGCCGAAGTGCCCGCCCTCGCCGACCAGGCCCGCGACGGCCTGGACCGCGAGTACCGCCAGCTCCAGTCCGCCGCCGGCCAGGCCGAGCCCACTGGCCTGGCCGAGCAGACTGGCCTGGCCGCCGCCCAGGGCCGGCCAGCCGGCCGACGCGGCCGGAAAGCCGCTGCGGCTGCCGCTGCTGCCGCCGGTGCCGACGCGGCCGGCCAGGCCGGGGCCGCGTCACGGGCCAGCTCGACCGACCAGGCCGACGCGGCGTCACAGGCTGGTGCCGGGTCACGGGCCAGTGCGGCCGCCGATGCCCCGGCGCTAGCCGCCGCGGTGCGCACGGCGCTGGGCCGGGATGTCGCCCCGATCTTCCTCGGTGAAGCAACGGCCGCCTACCTGGCCGCCCGGCCCGGCCCGGCCGGCGTTGGCCCGGCCGGCGTTGGCCCGGCCGGCTGCTCGCGCGGCCGGCGTTAGCGCGGCCGGCGCCCGCGCGGCCGGTGCCCGCGCGGCCGGTGCCCGCGCGGCCGGTGCCCGCCCAGTTGGTGCTCACCCAGTTGGTGCTCGCGCGGCCGGTGCTGGTGCGGCCACCGCCGCCGGGAGCAGGCTCGTGGCCCGGCTGCGCGGCGGTTCCCCGAGGCTGGCGGTAACCCTGGCCGGGGCCGCCGTAGTGCTGGCTCTCATCGGCATCGCCGGCTACCTGCTGACCCTCAGCCCGGCCGCCGGGCCCGCCTCGGCGGCGGGTGCCCCCGGGCCGACCGCCTCCCGCCCAGGGCTGACCCACGCCGCCCCCGCGACCAGTCACCCGGCCGGCGGCACGAGCCATCGACCCGGCACCGGCACGCCCAGCGGGTCACCGCCCAGCGGCTCACCGCCGCGCACCGGGCCCAGCGCCACCGCCTCGGCCGCCCCGCACCCCACAACCACCGCGCCGACCACCGGCCCGCCCCCCGTCAGCAGCCCGCCGCCCACCAGGTCGCCGCCCACGACGGCACCGCCGAGGTCGGCCCCGCCCACCAGCACGCCCCGGCCAGCGCCGTCCGCCAGCGCCCCGTCGCCTCGCCCGCGGCCCAGGCCCAAGCCGACCCTGAGCCAGCCGAGCCCCGAGCCAGCCGGCCCCAGCCAGCCCGCCCCAGCCAGCCCGCCCCGAGCCAGCCCGCCCCGAGCCAGCCCGCCCTGCCCTCGGCGCGAGTCACGGCCCAGATCAGCGTGTTCGGCCCGGGCGGCGGGGGCGACATCGCTGTGGTGAACTTCGGCATCGCCAACGGCGGGCCTGCGGCCACCGCGGACCTGAACGTCAGCGTGGCACTGCCGTCCGGATCCGAGTTGCTGACCGGCTGGTACGGCCCGCCCGCCGTCCCCGGCTCCTACTTTCTGCCCGGCGTGCCCGGTTCGCACGACGCCCTCGGGCCGCCCGGCGGCAACGGCTGGGACTGCCAGCCGTCGTCCGGCGGCGCGTCCTGCACCCACCCGGCCATCGCCGCCGCGACCCAGGCCGACGGTCAGCTCGCTGTGCGGGTCACCGGCTCGTCCGCTTGCGGCCAGCCCGTGCGGGTCACGGTCACCGGCGGCTCGTCGCCCGCCAGCGCCGAGTCGGGCGGCACCATCGAGTGCCGCCGCCCACCGCACGCCGCCACCACCACGAAGACCACCCGTCGCAGCAAGGACCCAGGCGGCCGACAGCCGGGACCCGCCCGCCACGACCCGAGACCGCGCAGCGGCTGGCCGCGCGATCCGCACCGGCACTGGCCCTGGCCTGGCTCGCCTCCGCCGGGCTGGCCGGGTCCCGGCCACCACTGGCCCTGGCCGTGGCCCGGCCGGCACCACCACCACTGGCCCTGGCCCGGCTGACCCACTAACTGGTCAGCGCCGCTGCTAGTGCAGGCCGAGGGCGCCGTCGGGCGGCCTCGTCGACGACGCCAGGTCCCAGCCGTCTCCTCCCAGCCGTCTCCTGGGCACCACCCGCCGCGCCCGCCCCGCCGGCAACCCGCCAGTCCGCTTCCACCGGCCAGCGGCTCCTGGATGCCCATGATCGTGACCGGGTTTCCGCAGCATCCCGCGGAAACCCGGTCACCATCATGGCGGCCCGGATAAGGGGCACGCGGTAAGCCGGGATTGGGGCGGGCCGGTCGCGAGGCGAGCGAGGCAGTCGGGGCTGACGCGGCTGCTGGGGCGGGCGATGCCGCGGGACCACTTGCCAGCGGCCCGGCCACGGGACACAATCCGGCCGGCCACAAAGCGCCGCTAGGCGGGGGCGATGCCCCGGAAGAGCTGGGCCACCATGGTGGCGGCCAGGTCCTCGTCGAGCTGGGCGTGGCCGAAGAACAGGCGGTGGTACACCGGCGCGAACAGCTCGTCCATCACTGCCTCGTAGTCGATGTCCGGTCGGATCTCGCCGCGCTCGATGCCGGAGCGCATGATGTCCATGGACACCGCGCGGCGCGGGGCCAGCCAGCGCTCGCGCAGCGACCGGGCGATGTCGGGGTCGGACTGGGCCTGTGCCACCAGGGCCCGCATCAGCGGGCCGGCCGCGGTGTCCCGGAACAGCCGGATCAGCGCGGCGATCTGCCAGGTCAGCGCCGCCTGCGCGGAGGCGCCCTCGGGAATGGCCAGCGTGCCGGCGACCCGGTCCAGGAAGCCGTCCAGGGCCACGGCGCCGCGCGATGGCCACCACTTGTAGATCGTGGCCTTGCTGACCCCGGCCTGGGCCGCGATGGCGTCCATCGTGGCCGCGGCCATGCCGCCGCTGAGCATCAGGTCGCCCGCGGCGGCCAGGATGGCCTGCCGGGCCGTCTCACTCCGCGGGCGGCCACGCGGCCTGCGTACGGCGGGCTCGGCCCCGGTCACGTCAGCCTCCGGCCGGGCGCAGTCCAACTGGGCCCTCTCCGGCCGGGCGCTCTCCGGCCGGGCGCTCTCCGGCCGGGCGCTCTCCGGCCGGGCGCAGTCCGGCTTGGCGCACTCCGGCCGGGCGCAGTCCGGCTAGGCGCATCGGCGGACCCGCTCGCCGTCCAGATCCGGGGCCCCGGACCTGTCCGCCTCAGATCTGTCGGCCTCGAACTGGGCCGTCGCGGGCCCGGCCGCTCCGGCGCTGTCCGGAGCGGGCCCGGCGACAGCATCCGCCGGGCTCGGCACGGGCGCGGTGATGGCGGCCGGCTCGGGATGAGCGGGCGGGCGGAGGCGGTCATAGATCCAGATGCCGCCGGCCAGCAGGGGCAGGATGGTGCCGAACACCGTCACGCCAGTCCACCCGTACACGTCGTGCAGCCAGCCCGACAGCCCGGAGGCGATCGAGCCGCCCACGAACGCCGAGGTCATGTACACGGTGTTGATACGGGCGCGGGCGTCCTCGCTGAGCGCGTAGATGTCCCGCTGGCTGAGCACCTGGTGGCTCTGCGCGGCGAGATCCAGCAGCACGGCGGCGCACGCCAGCAGGATAACGCTGCCCTGCCCGAGCCCGGCCAGGACGAGCGCGGCCGCCGCGAGCACGGTCGTCAGCCCCCGCAGGGCCCGGCCGTAGCCGCGGTCACCGAGCGCCCCGGCGACCACCGCCGCCACCGCGCCGGCCGCGCCGACCAGAGCGAACAGCGCGATCTGGAGCTGTGACAGGTGATGGGCGTCGATCAGCTCATAGGCGATCGAGGTCCAGAAGGCGCTGAACGCCCCGAACATCAGCGCCTGGGACGCGGACCGGCGGCGCAGCACCGGCTCGGTGGCGACCAGCCGCAGGGCCGAGCGCAGCAGGCCGCCGTAGCGCACGCCCGGCTCGGGCCGGCGCACGGGCAGTACCCGCCACAGCACGGCCGACAGGGCCAGCATGGCCACGGCGGAGATGATGTAGATCGACCGCCAGCCCCAGGCGGCCGCGGTGACGCTGGCCACCGACCGGGCTAGCAGGATGCCCAGCAGCAGGCCGCTCATGACCCGGCCGACGTACTTGCCGCGCTGGGCCGGGGGCGCGAGGTGGGCGGCGAACGGGACCAGGATCTGCACCACGACCGAGGTCACGCCGATGAACACCGACACCACCAGGAACAGCGTGAAGTCGGGCGTGAACGCGGCTACCGCCAGGGCGGCCGCGGTGACGAGCAGGGTCCGGCAGGCCAGCTTGCGGTTCTCCAGCATGTCGCCGAGCGGGACCAGGAACGCCAGGCCCGCCGCGTAGCCGAGCTGGGTGACCGTCACCACGATGGCGGCGGTGCCCTGGCTCACGCCGAAGCCGTGCGCGACGAGCGCCAGCAGCGGCTGCGGGTAGTAGAGGTTGGCCACGGTCAGCCCGCAGGCCACGGCCATGGTGAGGATCACGACGTTCAGCCCGGCCTCGCGGCTCGGACGGCGCAGCAGGCTGCCGCGGCCGGTGCCGGGCCGCCTGGTCGTCGGTGTCGCAGTCACCCGACTCCTTTCGAATTTCTAAACACTGAGTACAGAATATTGAGCACGCCGGTCGCAGGCAATATTCCGTCGCTCACAGTGCTGGTTACGCTGCCACGTCGGCCCAGGTCAGCGACGGCGCCGGGCCGCGGCTCGGGCGTCCGGGTACCACCATGCGCGGACCGTAGGTAGACCGTTCGTTTCGGAATTAAAGGAACCTGCGCTGCTGGGGCGGGTGCGATCTGTAGTGCGTCCGGCCCGGCGCGGGGCCGATACTGGAGCGTGATCAATCCGGCCCTGGCCGCGGCGGAGGCCGCCGGCGTCGAGCATCGCGTGATCAGGCACGGCCCGGTGCGCAGCCTGGCCGAGGCGGCTCAGGCCCGCGGCGTGCCGCCCGCCGACGTGGTGAAGACCATGGTCGTGCGGCGCGGCCCGGACGACTTCCTGTTCGTCCTGGTCCCCGGCGACCGCACGATCTCCTGGCCCAAGCTGCGCGCCCTCCTGGGGGTCAGCCGGCTGTCGATGCCCGACGCGGCGACGGCCAGGGAGGTGACGGGCTACGAGCGCGGCACCATCACTCCGCTCGGGTCCACGGTGGCCTGGCCGGTGGTGGCCGACGAGCGGATCCTCGGCCGCCAGATCACCCTGGGTGCGGGCGAGCACGGCGTGGCGGTCGCGGCGGCGGCCGGCGACCTCATCAAGGCGCTTGGCGCCACGGTCGCCGACGTCACCGAGCCGGAGTCCTGATCCGCGTTCCGCAGGCGTGGCGCTATGCGGCGTAACCGTCCGGCAGCGGGCTCGGGGCCGGAATAATGATGATCATCCATTATCGGGCGCCGATCCGCACCAGTGCACCGCTGGGCAGCGGGAGGGACTGGGATCATGACTGACGCATCTTTTGTGCCGCTGACCGGCAGCGAGCGCGCGCCGCTGGCCGAGTTCGAGCCGGCCGGGCCGCTGGATGGCACCGAGCGGATCGAGATCACGCTGCTGACCCGGCGGATGGCCGAGCTGCCCCGCACCGCGGCTGGCACCCCGGCCCGGATCTCCCGCGACGACCTGCGTCAGCAGTTCGGCTCCGACCCCGCTGACCAGGCGCTGGTCGCGGAGATCCTGGCCAGCCCCGGCGCGGGCATCGAGGTCGTCAGCCGCGATCCAGCCGCCCGCCGGATGGTCCTGAGCGGGACGGTGAACGCGCTGTCCGAGGTGTTCGGGACCGACCTCAGCCTGGTCACCAGCCAGGGCCCGAGCGGGACGGTCACGCACCGGTACCGGACCGGCGGCCTGCAGATCCCGGCCGAGCTGGACGGCATCGTGGTGGCCGTGCTCGGCCTGGACGACCGCCCCCAGGCCCGGCCGCAGATCCGCCGCCAGGCCGCCGCCGCGGCCGCGGCGGTCTCCTATACCCCGCTCCAGGTCGCCGCGGCCTACCAGTTCCCGGCGGGCACTGACGGCACCGGGCAGCACATCTCGATCATCGAGCTGGGCGGCGGCTTCGGCGACAGCGACCTGACCAGCTATTTCGGCGGGCTGGGCATCACGCCGCCGTCGGTCACCGCGGTCAGCGTGGACGGCGGCCAGAACGTCGCGGGCCAGGACCCGAACGGTGCCGACGGCGAGGTCCTGCTGGACATCGAGGTGGCCGGATCGGTGGCGCCCGGCGCGACCCAGCTGGTCTACTTCGCGCCCAACACCGACCAGGGCTTCATCGACGCCGTGACCACCGCCGTGCACGCCACCCCGACGCCCACGGCGGTCAGCATCAGCTGGGGCCAGTCGGAGGACTCGTGGACCGCGCAGTCGCGCACCAGCCTGGACCAGGCCATCGCCGACGGGGCGGCGCTGGGCGTCACGGTCTGCGTGGCGGCCGGTGACAACGGCAGCAGCGACGGCGTCTCGGGCGGCAGCTCGCACGCCGACTTCCCGGCCTCCAGCCCGCACGCGCTGGCCTGCGGCGGCACCAGCCTCCAGATCGACGCCCAGACCGGCGCCGTCAGCTCGGAGACCGTCTGGAACGACGGCGCCCAGGGCGGCTCGGGCGGCGGCGGGGTCAGCGACACCTTCCCGCAGCCGTCCTGGCAGGCCAGCGCCGGGGTACCCGCGCTGGCCAGCGGCGGCACGGGCCGCGGCGTGCCCGACGTGGCCGGGAACGCCGACCCGGGCACCGGCTACCAGGTGCTGATCGACGGCCAGTCCACGGTGGTCGGCGGGACCAGCGCCGTGGCCCCGCTCTGGGCCGCGCTGACCTGCCGCCTGGCCCAGGCCGCGGGCCACGACTTCGGGCTGATCCAGGAGATCCTCTACGCCGGGATCACGCCGGGCCAGCCGGTGCCGGGCCTGCGCGACATCACGGCCGGCAACAACGGCGCCTACAGCGCGGGTCCGGGCTGGGACGCGTGCACCGGCCTGGGCGTGCCCGACGGCCCGGCGCTGCTGACCCGGGTCGAGGGCTAGGTCAGGCCTCGGGCGGCGTCCCCATGGTGGCCGGGGCGCCGAACGGGCGCAGCACCTCGGGGACGACGACCGTGCCGCGGGCGTCCTGGAAGTTCTCCATGATCGACAGAAGCGCCCGCGCGGTCGCCCCGGTGCCGTTGAGGGTGTGCGGGAACTCCAGCTTGCCGTCGCGGCGGAACCGGATGTTGAGCCGCCGGGCCTGGTAGTCGGTGGTGTTCGAGCAGGAGGTGATCTCCCGGTAGCGCTGCTGGACCGGGAACCAGGCCTCGATGTCGTACTTCTTGGCCGCGGGCGCGCCGAGGTCGCCGACGGAGATGTTCATGACCCGGTAGGGCATGCCCAGCTCCTGGGCGATCTCCTCCTCGTAGGAGAGCAGCTCGTCGTGGAACTCCTGGGACTGCTCGGGCAGGCAGTAGACGAACATCTCGACCTTGTCGAACTGGTGCACCCGGAACATGCCCTTGGTGTCCTTGCCCGCCGCCCCGGCCTCGCGCCGGAAGTTGGTCGTGAACGCCACGTACCTGGCGGGCAGCTCGCTCTCCTCCAGCCGCTCCTCGGCGTGGATCCCGGCCAGCGCCACCTCGGAGGTGCCGGTCAGGTAGAGGTCGTCTTTCTCCAGGTGGTAGAGGTTCGACTCCTCGGTAGGCAGGAAGCCGGTGCCGTACATGGCCCGCTCGCTGGCCAGCACCGGCGGCAGCACGAGCAGGAAGCCCTTGCGGGTCAGCTTGTCGATGACGAACCGGTACAGGGCCATCTCGGTCAGCGCGACGTCGCCGATCCGGTAGGCGAACCGGGAGCCGGACAGCCGGGCGCCCCTGGCCATGTCGATCCAGCCGCGCGGCGAGCCCAGCTCGGTGGAGTCGCGCGGCTCGAAGTCGAAGCTGGGCAGCTCGCCCCAGGTCCGTACGAGCTGCGCGTCTTCCTCGTCCATGCCGTCGGCGGCGGTGGGGTCGGGCAGGTTCGGGATCCGGTTCAGCAGCTCGTCACGCTCCCGCGCGGCCGTGGCCTGCTCGGCCTCGGCCGCGGCCAGCTCCTCCTTGAGCTCGCGCAGTACCTCGATCTGCTCCGGGCTCGGTGGCCGGCCCTTGGACGACCTCTTCTGCGCGGCGCGCAGCGCCTCGGCCCGCTCGGTGTGCGAGCGCCAGCTAGCGTCGGCGGCTAGCAGCGCGTCGAAGTCTTCCGCCGCGCCGCGCCTGGCGAGCGCGGCCCGGTACCGATCGGGTTCCTGCCGGGCAGTCTTGAGGTCAATCACGGCGCGAGTCTAGCCGGGCCGCCTCCCCGGGGCAGCTCAGTTAGGCCCGGCTGACCCTCGCCCTCGGCGCCGCTCTCGCCGGCCTCCTGGCCTGGCCGCCGGGTCTCGCGCTGGCCGGGCCTGGTGGCCAGCACCGAGCCGCCCAGGATCAGCGCGAACGCCACCACCATGGCCGCCGTCAGCGGCTCCCCGAGCAGCCAGACGCCGCCGGTGACGGCGATAGCCGGGTTGATGTAGGTGATCACGCTGGCCCGGGCCGGGCCCACCTCGGCGATCAGGGCAAAGAAGATGACAAACGCCAGCGCCGTACAGATGACCGCCAGCCCGGCCAGCGCGGCTAGCACCTTGCCGGACGGAACCGTGCTGGGCCAGGTCACCGCGGCCAGCGGCGCGTAGATCACCGACGCGAAGACCAGGCAGGCCGCGGTCATGGCCAGCGGCGGCAGCTCGGCCAGCTGGCGGCTGGCGATCAGCGGCCCGGTGGCGTAGCACAGCGCCACCAGCAGCACCTCGCCGACCGAGCCGAGGTCACCGCTGGGCGTGCCCGGCCCGATCAGCAGGCCCACCCCGGCCAGGCCCACGAGCAGGCCCGCCCAGCGCACGGGCGTGAGCCGGTCGGCCCCGCCGGTCAGCCGGGACAGCACCGCGACCAGGATCGGCACCGAGGCGATCAGCAGCCCGCTCATCGAGCTGGACAGCCGGGTCTCGGCCTCGGACAGCAGCAGCCAGGGGACGACGATCTCAACGATGGCGAACAGGGCCAGCCAGCGCCAGTGCGGCAGCAGCTGGCCGAGCTGGCGCCGGCGGATCGCGATCGGGCAGCAGCAGGGCGGCGCCGATGCCCACCCGGCACAGGACCAGCACCGGACGGGCACGCCGCCCACGGCGACCTTGATGAGCAGGTAGGGGATGCCCCAGATGACGCTCATCGCCGCGAACATCAACCAGCCACGCCGGCTCACGCTGTACTCCCTCCGCGCGCGCCAGGGTATGCACGGGGTATGCACGGGGCGCGCGCCGAGGGTCAGTCTGCCGCCCGCTCGGCCGGCCCGTCTTGAACGCCCTTGCGGCACGGGCCGGGGCTCACCCGGTTACAGGTGCAGGCAGATCCCGAGCGGGCCGACGTCCACGCACGTCCCGCTGGAGGAGGGCGACGGGGTCGGCGACACCGGCGGCGACGTGCCTGGCGCGGGCGGGCTCGAGCCGGGCGGGCTGGGCGAGGACGACGTCGGCGACGAGGTACCCGGCGTTGGGCTGGCGCTCGACGAGCGCGTCGGCCCTGGCGACCGGGTCGGCCGTCCGGACCGGGTCGGCCGGCCCGGTTCCGGGCTGCTGCTGACCGAGGGGCTCGGCGCGACCTCGCTGCCCACCCCGATGTGAAAGCCGCCCTGGCCCCGCGAGCCGTGATGCGCCCCCTGCCCCAGCGTCAGCCCGGGCACCGACGCGCTCTGCGGCGAGTGGATCGTGATCGTCACCGCCGAGGTCATGATGTAGACCATCGCGGCGCTGAGCACCACGACCATCGGCAGCAGCAGGATCGGGTGAGCCCGGAACGCGGCGGTGCCGTTGCGTAACGTCGCCCCGATGCGGTCGCGGGTCACCGCGGCGGCGACGCCGACCACGGGCAGCCGGGGCCCGTAGCCCATGCCCGCGCTGCGGCGGGCCCGCACCAGCGCCGCCCGGCGCTGGGCCAGGGTCAGGCCGGGCAGAAGATAGATGACGGTGCTGCGGCCGTGCGCCTCAACCCGAACATGTAAACCGGCTGGCAGTTCTGAGTACCGAATCTTGATCAACAGTCCGACCTCGCGGCAACCTGAAAGAAAACCGGACAGCTACTCGCACAGACAGTGACGACCATATCACTGTGGATAGTCGCAATCCCACGATCAACACACGTTCGTTGCGGATCCGACACAGCCGGACGAGTCCGGCAGTCATGCTGGCTCGGGCGGCCATGGCGCCGGGCTACGCTCGCCACAACTGGATGTTCGCCTGGATGTTCGCCCACCTGGGAGGGAAATCGTGCTGCCGAGGAAGCGTGCTTCGAGCTAGCCAGCGTGACGCTGGGCTGGCCGACGCGGCTCGGGGCGAAGCCCAGCGGCGGCGCCCGGTCGGTGCTGCGCGACGGCCTGCGCACCTGGCAGGCCCTGGTGGTCGCCCTGGCCGGCGGCCTCGGCCTGGCCGCCGCCTTCCCTCCGGTCGGCATCTGGCCCCTGGCCGTGGTCGGGCCCGCCCTGCTGGCAGTGGCCCTCTGGCAGCGGAGCCTGCGCGGTTCCTTCCTGGTCGGCCTGATCTTCGGGCTGGCGTACTTCGTCCCGCTGCTGTCCTGGGTGGTGAACGTCGCCTGGTACGCCTGGGCCGGGCTGGCGGGCGCCGACACCGTGCTGTTCGCCGTGCTGGCCCTCGGCCAGCGGCTGCTGCTCCGGCTTCGTCCCTGGCCGCTCGCCGTGGGCGTGTGGTGGGTGGCGGCCGAGTCGCTGCGCGACCGGTGGCCGTTCGGCGGCTTCCCGTGGGGCCGGCTGACCATGAGCCAGGCGGGCGCGCCGACCGTCAACTGGGTGGCCGTGGGCGGCCCGTACCTGCTGACCTTCCTGCTCGCGCTGACCGGGGCCTGCCTGGCCTGGCTGATCCTCGGCTCGACGGGCGGCGCCATCGCCGGCCGCGCCGTCACCAGCCGCGCCGTCACCAGCCGCGGCGCGCTGCGCCGCCGGGCCGTTCCGCTGGCCGGCCTGATCGTGGCGGCCGGCGTGGCCGTGGCCGGCGCGCTGCTGCCGGTGGACGGCGCGGCGCCCGGTACGCCCACCGCCGAGGTCGCCGCCATCCAGGGCAACGTGCCGCACGCCCGGAACCTGCCCGACCTGCTGCGCGAAGACACCGTGACAACCAACCACGCCGACGTCACGCTGCGCCTGGCGTCCAGGATCCAGGCCGGGCACGAGCCCGCGCCCAATCTCGTCATCTGGCCGGAGAACTCCACCGACCAGGACCCGCGGCTGAACCCGTTCATCTACTCGCTGATCTCCAGCGCGGTGAACCGGATCGACCGGCCCGTGCTCGTCGGCGCCGTGCTGCAGAACCCGGTCCGCAACGCCGGCCTGCTCTGGCTGCCGCACCACGGCCCGGCCGGCGCCTACATCAAGCGCCAGCTCGTCCCGTTCGGCGAGGTCATCCCGTTCCGGAGCCTGCTGGACACGTTCACCTCGCTGCCCTCACTCCAGCCCGTCAACTTCACCCCCGGCCACAAGGCCGTCGTGTTCCACATCGGCAAGATCCGGCTGGGCGACGTGATCTGCTACGAGGTCGGCTTCGACGGCCTGGTGTCCTCCGAGGTCGCGGCGGGCGCGAACCTGCTGACCGTGCAGACCAACGACGCCGACTTCGAGCTGGACGGCCAGACCGGCGAGACCCTCCAGCAGCTGGCCATGGCCCGCGTTCGCGCCGTCGAGCATGACCGGGCCGTGGTCGTGGCCTCCACCACCGGCGTGAGCGCCATCATCGCGCCCAACGGCAACCTGCTCGCCCGCACCACGCTGTGGCGGCCCGCCAGCGTCGAGGCCAGAGTGCCGCTGCGCACCGTCACCACGCTGGCCGACCGGCTCGGCGGCTGGCCCGAGGTCATCCTGACCGGTTCGGCCATCGCCGCCCTGGCCTGGGTGATCGGCGGGGTGCTGGCCGGGGCCGCGCTAGCCCGCCGCCGCCGGACCGCCGCAGAATAAGGCCGTGGACGGTCAGGCGGGCCCGGACGACACCCCAGGCACTAGTTCCGGCGGACAGTCCCCAGGACTAGTTCCCGGCAACGCGGGCACGGTGACTAGTTCCCAGGCAACGCGTGCACGGGTGACTAGTGCGCTGGGGACTAGTGACCCTGCGACTAGCGACCCTGAGACTAGCGAGCCTGGGACTGGCGGGTCGGGCACTGGTGCTGGCCGCACGGGGGCTGACCAGGGGGCGGGGCGACGGCGGCGGTGGACGCAGCCTGCGGCAGCCCGCCCGGTGGGCCGCGCTGCTGGCCGGGGCGCTGCTGGTGCTCGCGTTCCCGGACGCGAACATCGGGTTCCTGGCCTGGTTCGGGCTCGTGCCCGGGCTGGTGCTGATGGCGGTCGCGCCGACGCGGCGCGAGGCGTTCACGCGCGGCTGGTGGTTCGGGGCGGGCTACGTGCTGGCCACCATGTACTGGCTGGCGCCGAACCTGGGCCCGGGCCTGCTGCTGGTCGCGCTCGTGATCGGCTTCCTGTGGAGCGGGGTCGGGCTGGCCGCGCGGGCGACGCTGCGGCCGCCAGTGACCCCGGCCCGGGCGGCGGCGGCGGTGGCGCTGGTGCCGAGCGCCTGGCTGACAACGGAGTGGCTGCGGTCCTGGCAGGCCATCGGCGGCCCGTGGGCGGTACTGGGGGTGAGCCAGTGGCAGCACCCGGCGGTCCTGGCCCTGGCCGCGGTGGGCGGCGTCTGGCTGGTGACGTTCGCGCTGGTCGTGGCGAACACCGGCGTGGCGGTCGTGATCCTGGCCCGGGCCCTGACGCCGCGCCTGATCGGCTGCGCGGCGGCGCTGGTGGCGGTGGGGGCCGGGCCGGTCGCGTTCGCGCTGACGGCGCCGAGCCCGGTGGCCAGGAAGGTGACCATCGCGCTGGTGCAGCCGGGTGGCTACGCGACACGGAACCAGCAGATCGCGGCCAGCGAGCGGCTGACGGCGGGACCGGGCCGCCGGGCCGGCCTGGTCGTCTGGGGGGAGAGCAGCGTCGGCTACGACCTGGACAGCTACCCGGCGCTGCGACTGCGCCTCCAGGCTCTGTCGGCCTCGATCGGGGCGCAGGTCCTGGCCAGTCAGGACGCGGTCAGCCCGGCGGGCGAGCACAGCAAGGTGGCGGTGCTGATCGGCGGCAACGGCATTGACGGCGAGTACGTCAAGAGCCGGCTGGTGCCGTTCGGCGAGTACATCCCGTTCCGGTCGCAGCTGGGCTGGCTGACCTCGATCAGCCGGGCCGCGGCGGAGAACATGGTGGCAGGCAACGGCGCGCACGTGCTGCACGCGACGCTGCGCGGCGGGCGGCGGCTGCCGATCGGCGTGCTGATCTGCTTTGAGTCGGCGTTTCCCGACATGTCGCGCTACGACGCGGACCACGGGGCGCAGGTGATCATCTACCAGACGTCGGACGCGACGTTCCAGGGCAGCTGGGCGCTGGCCCAGCACGCCTCGCTCAGCGCGCTGCGGGCGGCGGAGACGGGCCGGCCGGTGGTCCAGGCGGCGCTGACGGGCGACTCGGCGGCCTTCGACGCCCGCGGCCGGCTGCTGGCCTGGAAGGGCGGCGCACAGCGCGGCGTGGTCCTGGTGACGCTGCGGCTCCCGCCGGC
The DNA here is from genome assembly GCA_963822485.1 of uncultured Actinomycetota bacterium. GTDB lineage: Bacteria > Actinomycetota > Actinomycetes > Streptosporangiales > Streptosporangiaceae > DASUBV01. Next base: position 1,115,806 of record CAWGHW010000031.1, on the reverse strand, counting down.
CTCGGCCCGGACCCTGTTCGACCGGCTGGGCGACTTCGTGCCCCTGACGGCCATTGTTATTGTCGCGCTAGCCTCGGCATTCGGCCTGGTACGCGGGGGTGTAGCCGGGCGAGTCCGACCAGGAACGGGTCGTCCGCATCGTCAGGCCCGCATACGCTTACAGGGCAGCCGCGCACCGGAAGGCCACGCTCCTGCACCGTGCGTCTCTCCGGGCGAGCCCGACGAAGCCGGTCCCCGGCCGGCCCCGCCGTCAGCGTCATCCCTGGGAGGCCCCCCGTGAGTACCCCGCCAGCGACAACCGCCCCGGCCCGCCGCGGCGGGCCGCGCAGACGGCTGGCCGCGATCACGATCTGCGCCGTGGCCGGGCTGCTGGCCGCGGCCTGCTCCGGCGGTACCGGCAGCACGGCCAGCGGCGGCGCCAGCCATTCCGGCGGCCCGAAGGCCAGCAAGTCCGCGGCCCCCAAGCTGGTCACGATCACGCCGACGGACGGCAGCAAGGACGTGCAGCCGGGCCAGGGCATCACGGTCACGGCCGACCACGGCAAGCTCACGCACGTGACGGTGCGGGCGGCCGGGGACCCGGTGAGCGGCACCATGAACGCGGCCGGCACGACCTGGCACAGCAAGTGGACGCTGGCCGTCTCGACCAGCTACACGGTCAGCGCCACCGCGGCCGAGGAGGGCGGCAAGCCGGTCACCACGACCAGCTCGTTCAGCACGCTCAAGCCCGCCAGCACGGCCCAGGTCATGATCTTCGAGGGTTACCACCAGAGCTACGGCGTGGGCATGCCGATCATGCTGACGTTCAGCCACCCGGTCACCAACAAGGCGGCGGTCGAGCGGTCGCTCCAGATCACCTCGTCCAAGCCGGTCGTGGGGGCCTGGTCCTGGGACGGCGACTCGACGCTCAACTTCCGGCCCCGCGAGTACTGGCCCGCGCACACCCAGGTCACCTTCACCGGGCACCTGGACGGCGTGGAGTTCTCGCCCGGCGTCTACGGCAACCACACGCTGACCCAGTCATTCAGCATCGGGCGCTCGCTGATCGTGGTGGCCAGCACGGCGACCCACCACATGAGCCTGTACCGGAACGGCCAGCTCTACCGGCGCTGGCCGATCAGCACCGGCCGGCCGGGCGACAACACCCCGAACGGCACCTACCTCACCATCGACAAGGGCAACCCGGTGCTGATGAAGGGCCCCGGCTACAAGCTGGAGGTGCCGTGGTCGGTCCGGTTCACCTGGAGCGGCGACTACCTGCACGACGCGTACTGGTCGGTGGGCGAGCAGGGCTTCACCAACGTCAGCCACGGCTGCGTGAACATGGCGCCGGCCGACGCCCAGGCCTACTACAAGATGGAGTTCCCCGGCGATCCGGTGACCGTGACCGGCAGCCCGCGGGCCGGCCAGTGGGACAACGGCTGGACTCAGTGGTTCCTGACCTGGCAGAAGTACCTCAAGGGCAGCGCCCTGCACGAGGCCGTCGAGGCGGGCCCGAGCGGCAGCAAGTTCGTCAGCCCGTCGGCGCTCCCGGCGGTCACGGGCCGCGCGCCGCTGAGCCATCCCGACCCCAACAACTGGTCGGCTGCCTGACCGGGGCCACGGACGGCACCCCGCCGCAGCATCGTGAACGGGCCGTTCACGTCGTAAGAGCGACGTGAACGGCCCGTTCGCGTGCCTGGCCGCCCGGCGCCGCTAGCGGCCTGACGCCGGGCGGGAATGCGGGTCGGCCCGATCGTGTTTGGAACGATGAGTTACTAAGCGGTAACGAGATGGAGTCGGATTATTCCCGACAGTTACGCATAGTGACTTAAGTCATAGATGGAAGATAGCCGCTGACCTGGTGGTTATACATCCGACCCTCGCCGGGGACCGCGGCCGTGATTACGAAGCGTATGAGTGACGTATGAGTGGCCGACCGGTTTCCGTGCCTGCGGCCGCAGCGACAGCGCCCCCGCTGTCCGGCTGACGGCCCGCCCTGAACCTGCGACGCACGCGCTTAGCGTGCTCGAGCGCGCCTGCAAACGATTGGCGGCTCACCCCCGGCTGGCCCCCACCCGCCGGGCGGCGAGGGCAGTACAGCGAAGGAGATCCTTGTTCCGCACCGCTCTGACCGACATCGCTCATCGCGGCGTGCCCGGCCTGACCGGCTTCTTCACGGGCCACGGCAAGTCGCTGGCCTTCACCGGCACCGCCCTCGCGGTGGCGGGCGCCGGCATCGCCTCCAGCGTGGCGGCCACGGCCGCCCCGGCCTTGGCCTCGACGGCCGGGTCCGCGCGGCCGCAGGCCGCCTCCCCGGCTAGCCACGCTCAGCTGAGCGACAACCTCGGCGGCCAGTTCTGGGCCGCTCGGGACACCGACCAGGCGGCTGACCCCCTCCAGCCGCTAGAGGCCCTGGACCGCTCGGCCGTCGCGCACCCCGCCGCCACGCACCCCGCCGCCGTGCACCCCGCCACGGTGCACGCCGGCGCCGCTCACGCTGCCGGACGGCACGTCACAGCCGTCCACCATGCCGCCAAGCCGGCCGCGCACCACGCACCGGCCAAGCCGGCCCGCGTGCACGTGGTCAAGCGCACCAAGCGGCCGACCACCTGGCAGCAGATCCAGAACATGGTGGCCCGCCAGACCTTCCCGAAGGCGCGGCCGGGCGCGCTGCCCGCCGCGGACCGGGTTCACCCGTTCTCGGTGAGCGGCCCGCAGGCGTACATGCCCATGACCACGAGCCGGATGGCCAACGCCACGACCATCGTGCGCCAGGCCCTGACCAGGCACATGGGCCTGCGCGCGGCGGTGATCGCCGTGGCCACGGCCATGCAGGAGTCCACGCTGGAGAACATCTCCTACGGCGACCGTGACTCCGAGGGCCTGTTCCAGCAGCGGCCGTCGGCCGGCTGGGGCAGCCCGACGCAGATCACGAACCCCGCCTACGCGGCGGACGCGTTCCTGAACGCGCTGCACGGCCACCAGCAGGCCGACCCGGCCTGGGCCAGGCAGCCGCTGTGGGAGAACGCACAGGCCGTCCAGAACTCGGGCTTCCCCTACGCCTACGCGAAGTGGGAGGCGCAGGCCGCCCAGGTGGTGTCCTCCATCACCCGGCACATGTTCTGAGCGCGTCGAGCGCGCGCTGGGCTCCGCCCAGCGCTCGCTGCCCGGACTGGGCCCCCGTCCGCCCGGGCAGCACGGAAACGCTGCCCTGGTCCCCGCCCCCTGGGACCAGGGCAGCGGCCGTTCACGGCCACATCTCGCGGGCGAATTTCCGGTGCTGCGGGCCAGGCCACACCCCGATGTGCTGTAGAAACATTGACCATGGAGTCGTTCCTGTCGCAAGCGGGCTATCTTGCGCTCATCGTGTTCGCGTTTGTCGAGGCGTGCAGCATCCCGATCTCGTCGGAGATCACCTTCGGCTTCGCCGGCGTCCTGGCCTACCAGGGCCACCTCAACCTCGTCCTGGTGATCGTCATCGGGACGCTGGCCGAGTTCGCCGGGTCGTTCACGTCCTACGCGATCGGCCGCCGGGGCGGCCGTCCGGCCGTGGACCGGTTCGGCAAGTACGTGCTGCTCACCCAGCGCGACCTGGACCGGGCCGAGCGCTTCTTCGCCGGGCGCGGCGCCTGGACCGTCACGGTGGCCCGGCTGATTCCGCTGGTACGGGCCTTCGCCGGCCTGGTCTCCGGGCTGATCGAGGTGCCGGCCGGGCCGTTCGCCGTGTTCAACCTGATCGGCACGGTCATCTGGGCCGCGGTGCTGGCCAGCATCGGCTACGGCGTCGGCAGCGCCTGGAACAGGGTCAGCCACTACATGTCGCTGGGCGGCTACGTGCTGGCCCTGTTCGTCATCGTGCCGCTGGTCGGCCTGATCCTGCTGCGGCTGCGCGAGTTCCGCAAGGAGAAGGCGGCCGCCGAGGCCAGCGCCGCCGCCGACCCGGCCGGGCTGGGCGGGCAGGACGACCGGGCCAGCTACTCCGGGCCCGCCAAGGCCGAGGCCGAGCCGACGCCGACACCGACGCCGGCGCCATCCCGGCCGGGCAGCCACCGGCGCGGCTCAGCCCCCCGCTAGCCTCAGCCCCCGCTAGCCTCAGCCCCCGGCTAGGCTCAGCGCCGCGCTAGGCTCCGGCCCGCGCTAGTCAGGCCGCTAGTCCACCAGCGCCTGCTGGACGAGCTGACGCAGCTGGGTCCGGATCGGGTAGGCGCTGGACGGCAGCAGCTGGGTGAAGAAGGTCACCGTCAGCTGCTCGGCCGGGTCCACGTAGAAGACCGTGCTGGCCGCGCCGCCCCAGGAGAACTCTCCGGCCGAGGTCAGCGTCTTAGCCGCGGCCGGGTCGAGGACCACGGCGAACCCGAGTCCGAAGCCACTGCCCCGCAGGGGCGCTTCGGCAAACAACGGCCGCCCGAACGACTCCAGGTCGGCCCCGCCGGGCAGGTGGTTGCGGGTCATGTAGGCCACGGTCCGCGGGCTCAGCAGCCGGACGCCGTCCAGCTCGCCCGCCGGGCTGTCCGGCCGGTCCAGCAGCATCTGGGTGAAGCGGTGGTAGTCGGCGGCCGAGGACACCAGGCCGCCCCCGCCGCTCAGGAACCGCGGTGACTGGTAGGCCGCCTTGCCGAAGGCGTCCATGCGCACGGCCTGGTGGTCCGGGGCCGGGCCCGGCGTGTACAGCGGCCCTAGCCGGGGCGCCCGGTCGGCGTCGGCCCAGAAGGCCGTGTCGGTCATGCCCAGCGGCCCGAGCACCCGCTCGGCCAGGAACTGGTCCAGGCTCTGGCCGGACACCACCTCCACCAGGCGGCCGAGCACGTCGGTGGACACCGAGTAGTTCCACTCGGTGCCCGGCTCGAACAGCAGCGGCAGGCCGGCCCAGGCCTCGCAGCAGCCGGCCAGGTCCAGCTCCCGCGGTGACCCCCACTCAAAGCCCGCGGCCCGGTAGATCGCGTCAACCGGGTGTACCCGCAGGAACCCGTAGGTCAGGCCCGAGGTGTGGGTCAGCAGGTGCCAGATCCGGATCGGCTCGGCGGCCGGGACGGTCAGCGGCTTGACGTCAGAGCCGCCGGAGAACACCCGGACGTCGGCGAACGCGGGGATGTACCGGCTGACCGGGTCGGTCAGCTCGAAGCCGCCCTCCTCGTAGAGGATCATGGCGGCGACCGAGGTAACCGGCTTGGACATCGAGTAGATCCGCCACAGGGTGTCGCTCTCGACCGGCAGGCCGGCCTCGACGTCCCTGGAGCCGTAGGCGGACACGTGCGCGACCCGGCCGCGCCGGCTCACCGCGATCAGCCAGCCCGGCAGCCGGCCCTGGTCCACGTACCGGGCGAAGTGCCGGTCCAGCCGCTCCAGCCGGCCGGTGTCCAGCCCGACCTCGGCCGGGTCCGCATCCGCCTTGAATCCGCTCATCTACCGCTCATTTCTGCTCGCGCTTCGACCGCCGTAGACCTGATCATTACCGCTACGTCCCGGCTGGTCCAGGGGCGGCGGCCGGGCCGGGAGCCGGCAGGCCGGTCCGGCGGCGGACCTCATAGAGCAGGATCCCGGCGGCGACGGCCAGGTTGAGCGACTCGGCCGTGCCGACCATCGGGATGCGCACCCGCTGGCCCGCGGCCGGGTCGATGCCGTCCAGCAGGCCGGCCGGCAGGCCCTCGCCCTCGCTGCCGAGCAGGATGGCCAGCGGCGGCCCGAACTCGGCCTCCCAGCAGGTGCGCTCGCCGCCGAGGGCCGCCGCCAGTACCGTCACCCGCTGGGCCGCCGCCCAGGCCAGGAACTCGGCGCCGGCGGCCGCCCGGGCCACCGGCACGTCGAACAGCGCGCCCATGCTGGCCTTCACCGCGGCCGGGTCGTAGGGGTCGGCGGCCGGGCCGATGAGGATCACGCCTGAGGCGCCGGCGGCGCTGGCCGTGCGGATGATCGTGCCGAGGTTGCCGGGGTTCCCGACCTCATGCAGCGCCACGAACACCGACCCCGCGTCCGCCGTCAGCCCGGCCAGCGGGACGGGCCGGGCCCGGACGATGGCGGCCAGCCCGGCCGGCCCGTCCCGGTCGGCGATCCGGGTGAACAGGTCCGCGGCCAGCCGGGCCACGCGCGTGCCCTGCTGTTCCTGCTCGGCGACCATGGCCGCGGCGGCGGCCGGGCGGAGCAGGTCGGGCGCCACGATCAGCGTCTCGATGTCGGCGCCGGCCTCGACCGCCTGCCAGACCGGCTGGATGCCCTGGACCACGAACGCGCCCTCGCGCCGCCGGTGCTTGCGGTCGGCCAGCAGCCGGACCCGCTTGATCAGCGGGTTCGCCGCGCTGCTGATCACCTCGGCCATCGCGCCGCTCCTTCGCTCGTGGTCATTGGCTTGTGGTCATTGGCTTGTGGTCATTGCATAGTCTGACGCCAGGCCCGAGCGACGAATGGGCTGGGCAGGCGGCATCCGGCCAGGGGGGCAGTTGCTGAAGCAAGATAGTCCGGACCGCTCCGGCCAGGCCGTGGCGCGCCCGGATCGCCGTCGCCGCCGCTGGCGCCGAGTCGCGGCCGCCCTCATTGTCCTCGTGCTGGCGTTCGCCGGCCTGACCGCGCGGCTATTCGTCTGGCCGGCCACCGGCATGCCCGCGCATGTGGACGCCATCGTGGTGCTGGACGGCCCCGGCTACCGGCTGCCCACCGCGCTGCGGCTGATGCGGGCGCACCGGGCGTCGTACCTGGCCATCTCGCAGGGCACGCCGGCCTCGCGGGACAACACGCCGTGCCCGCGGCCGATCCCGGGGGTGCGGGTGATCTGCTTCCATCCCAGTCCGCCGACGACCAGGGGCGAGGTCGAGTACGCCGGCCGGCTGGCCGCGAGGTACCACTGGCAGTCCGTGGCCGTGGTCGCCATGGCGCCGCAGGAGACGCCGGCCAGGATCCGGCTGAGCCGCTGCTACCGCGGGCGGATCTACGCGATGACCTCGCCCCTGCGGCTGCGGTCCTGGCCGTACCAGATCGGCTACGAATGGGGCGCGACGATCAACGCGCTGCTACTCCAGCGTGCCTGCTGACAGCGCGGGCGGGCCCCCAGCCGGGTCCTCCGCCGGGTCCCCCGCCCTGGACGCCAGCCCCGCGGCCAGCCAGGCCGAGTGGCTGCGCACGCGCGGCTACCTGAACGCCAGCCGGCACCGGCTCACCGGGCTGGCCCGCCAGGACTTCCCGGCCGGGTGGTTCGTCCCCGGCACGGGCCTGCTGGCCCGGCCGGCCTGGATACCGGACCGGCCCGTCCCGCTCGATCAGGTCCGGCTGCGCTGGTCGCCGGGGCTGGCGTCGGGGGGCGGGGCCCCGGCCGCGTTCGACGGCGCCGCGCCGGAACTGCGCGCGGTGCGGCCGCTGCGCGACGGGCGGGTCTGTTATCCGCGCTACTCCGACGCGGTCGGCGACCTTGCGCGGCCGGGCCTGTTCGAGAACCGGGCCTGCTACCGCCTGCTCGAGGTCGAGTCCGGCCCGGCCGGGCCCGAGCTCACCTTCGGCCGCGGCCGCTACTTCGACCTCATCGACACCTGCGAGGCGGCGGCGCACGAGTTCGCCGCCGCCCATCCGGCGGGCGCCGCCCATCCGGCGGGCAGCGGCCAGCCAGCCGACGGCGACCGGGAGGCCGGCGACGACCGGGCGGCGGGCATGCCGTTCCGCCGGGCCCTGGGCGACCCTACCGACCTGGGGCGCCGCCCGGTCATGAGCGCCGTCAGCACGCTGACGATCCGCTACGACCGGGCCGCCGGCGCCGCCGAGTTCCTGCTGCACTGGCGGGATCCGGCCAAGGTGGCCAGCGGCGGCGGCCTGTACCAGGTCATGCCGGTCGGCATGTTCCAGCCCTCGCACGACGCGGCCTGGAACGAGGCCAACGACTTCGATCTGTGGCGGTCCATCGTCCGCGAGCTCAGCGAGGAGCTGCTGGGTACCACCGAGGATTACGGCAGCGGCGACCAGCCCATCGACTATGCCGCCTGGGAGTTCAGCCGGGTCCTGGGCCGGGCTCGCGCGCGAGGTGACCTGCGGGTGTACTGGCTGGGCCTGGGCATAGACCCGCTCACCTTCGTGGCTGACATGCTTACCGTAGCTGTGTTCGAGGCGAAGGTTTTCGACGAGATGTTCGGGCGGCTGGTCACCGCCAATGCCGAGGGTCATCGGGTGGAGTTCGAGGACGGCACGGGCCGGGCGGCCGGCCTGCCGCTGCGCGCTGACCAGGTCGACCGGCTCACCCGTCAGGAGCCCATGCAGGTGGCCGGCGCGGCGCTCCTGCGCCTGGCCTGGGCACACCGCGATACGCTGCTCGGCCACCCGTAAGGTGTCCTCTATGAGCCTTGAGGGAGAGTACGAGCCGAGCAGCTCGCAGTGGGTCCGCGACCAGGTCACCGAGTACGAGGCGTCCGGCGGCCAGCGCGCCAACACGCTGAGCGACACCGGCCTCCCGGTGATCATCGTGACCAGCCGGGGCAACAAGAGCGGCAAGATCCGCAAGACGCCGCTGATGCGGGTGGAGCACGGCGGCGAGTACCTGCTGGTCGCGTCCCAGGGCGGGGCGCCCAAGCACCCGGTCTGGTACTACAACCTGAAGGCCGACCCGGACGCGATCACGATCCAGGACGGGCCGGAGCCGTTCGACGCGACGGTCCGCGAGCTGCCCGAGGGTGACGAACGGGCGCAGTGGTGGACCCGGGCTGTGGCCGCCTATCCGCCGTACGCTGAGTACCAGGAAAGGACGGAGCGCCGGATCCCGGTGTTCGTCGCCACCCGGCGGTCCTAGCCTGACCGGCCAGCCCGGCCGGCCTGACCCTGGGGAGGGGCAGAGTGGATCCGGAGCTGGCGCGTAACCTCATCCAGCGCATCAACGTCGCGGACTCGCTGACCAGGGCCGCGGCCGCGCGGCCGGCCCAGACCGCCGTGGTCGACGGCCCGCGCCGCTGGAGCTACGCGGAGCTGGACGCCTGGGTCAGCCGGCTGGCCCGCGGCCTGGCTGCCCGGGGCTACGCGCGCGGTGACGCCCTCGCGCTGGCCTCGGGCAACAGCGCCGAGTTCCTGGCCGTGTACTACGCCTGCGCCCGGCTGGGGCTGGTCTGCGTGCCGGTCAACCTGGGCTGGCGCCCGGACGAGGTGGCCTACGTGCTCGGCCATTCGGGCTCGCGCGGCCTGGTCATCGAGGCCCAGCTCCTCCCGGTCCTGCGGGACGCGGTGGCCAAGGTGTCCGACGTGGCGGACGTGTTCGTGGCGCCGGGCACGCTGGCCCCCGGAACGCTGCCGGGCGGCGCCGGCTACGAGGCCGAGCCCGCCGACCGGACCTGGGCCACGCTGGACGAGCTGGCCAGCGCCGACGGCGCCCCGTTCGAGGCGCTGGTCGAGGACCGGGATCCGCTCAGCTACCTGTACACCTCCGGCACCACCTCGTTCCCCAAGGGCGTGGTCGCCTCGCACGCCGCCATCTACCTGGAGTCGATGTCGGCCGCGCTGGACTCGCAGTGGAGCAGCGCCGACCGGTTCGCGGCCATGATGCCGATGTTCCATACCGCGCAGCTCAACGCGTTCTGCACCCCGGCCATCACGGTCGGGGCGACGATCTACGTGCTGCGCGGCTTCGACCCGGAGGTGCTGCTGACCCTGATCGAGGAGCAGCACATCACCCAGGTGTTCGGCCTGCCGATGATGTACCGGGCCATGCTCGACCATCCCGGCTTCGGCGGGCACGACCTGGCCAGCCTGCGGCGCGCGGTGTACGCCATGGCGCCGATGCCCGACGCGCTGATCCGGCGCTGCCTGGACGGCTTCGGCTGCGACTTCGCGCTGCTGTTCGGCCAGACCGAGATGAGCCCGTGCACCACGCTGTTCCGGCCCGAGCACCAGCTCTCGCACATTGGCGCGGTGGGCACGCCGCTCACCGGCGTCCAGGTCGCGATCATGGGCCCGGACGGCGAGCTGCTGCCCCAGGGGGAGCAGGGCGAGATCGTCTACCGCGGGCCCAGCACCATGACCGAGTACCTCGACAACCCCGACGCCACCGCGACCGCGTTCTCCCGCGGCTGGTTCCATTCCGGGGACGTGGGCCGGTTCGGCGAGGACGGCGTGCTCTGGTTCGCCGACCGGTCCAAGGACGTGATCAAGACCGGCGGCGAGAACGTGGCGTCCATCGATGTGGAGAAGGCCATCTACGCGGCCGAGCCGCGGGTGGCCGAGGCGGTGGTCATCGGCCTGCCGCACGAGCGGTGGAGCGAGGCCATCACCGCCGTAGTGGTCCCCCGGCCGGGCGAGACCATCGAGGCGCCGGCCCTGATCGCCGCGCTCCGGGAGCGGCTGGACGGGTACAAGGTGCCCAAGGCGGTCATCGTCGCGGCCGAGCTGCCCCGGACCTCGACCGGCAAGATCCAGAAGAACGTGCTGCGCGACCAGCATGCCGCGCACTACGCCGGGCCCCGGGGCTGAGGCCGATTGTCGCGGCCAGGGTCGCCCCGGCGACCAATACAACGGCGGGACGTCGAAGAATGGCCATTAGTACTCCTAATGCGAGGGGAGAGGAGTAATGGATTCGGCGCGCCGGCTACCGGCCAGTAGGCTATAGCCGCAAAGGCAGCCCGTGGTGACCGTCAGCCGAATGGCCGGGGAATTATCCGTGGCGGCGTTCCGGCGCGATGTTCCGGCGCGGTCCCGGCATTGCCGCTAACTGATCTATTTCCGCGACCGGCCCGGGCAGTTAAGATCCGAGGCATGCGCAAGAGCGGGCAGAGCAGACGTTTCTGGTCGGCCGTCGCGGTCACCGCCGCGGCGGCCTTAGCACTGGCGGGGTCTCCGGCCCTGGCCACCACGAGCCAGCCCGCGCGGGACGCGGCCGGCGCCTACTCACCGCCGCCCACCTACCAGGCCCATGACTACGCCCATGGCCAGGCCATGGACATCCTGCCCGCCGGGGAGAACGGCCTGGTCAACCTGGTCCAGCTCAGGCGCTTCGAGCGCACCGGGAAGCGCCCGGCCAACAGCCAGGACGAGCTCGCGCCCTACGCCAGCCTGGTGTTCGGGGCCAAGTCGCTGACCGACGCCACGCTGAGCCGCTACTACCTCGACGAGTCGTTCGGCATCCCGCGCGGGCAGGTCGCCGCGACCGAGCACCCCTCGGCGTCGGTGCCCGTGGTGATCTACCGCGACCGGCACGACATCCCGCACGTCTACGGGGCCACCGATCCGGCCATGGCCTTCGGGGCCGGCTATGCCCAGGCCCAGGACCGGCTGTTCCTGATGGACGTGCTGCGGCACTACGGGGCCGGGACGCTGACCTCGTTCCTCGGGCCGTCATGCGCCGACGAGCAGATGGACCACGACGAGCTGCTGCTGGCCCCGTACACTCCCGCGCAGGCGAATGCCCAGGTCAACCGGCTGCCGGCCGAGTACGGCGCCCAGGGCCGGCTGGCCCTGAGCATGATCCGCAGCTATGTCGCCGGCATCAACGCCTACATCGCCCGGGCCAGGAAGACCCCGGCGCTCATGCCCGCCGAGTACACGCTGCTCGGCAAGCCCAGGCCGTGGACGGCGGCCGACGTCGTCGCGGTGTCCAGCCTCATCGGCGGCATCTTCGGTGACGGCGGGGGCGGCGAGACCGGCAACGCGGCCCTGCTCCGCTACCTCCAGGGCCAGCTCGGCGTCCGCGGCGGCCGCCACCGCGTTCACCGAGTTCAAGGAGCAGAACGACCCGGCCGCGCCGACGACCGTGGTGGACAAGTCGTTCCCCTACGAGATCCCCGGCCGGGTCAGCCCGGCCAGCATCGCGCTGCCCGATCACCCCGGCGCGCCGCTCACCGGCACGCCCGCGGACCTGACCAAGGGCTGCTCCAAGATCTCGCTCAGCCCGGCCGCCCGGTCGGTCATCGAGGGCCTGCTGCGGCTGCCGGCCCAGATGAGCAACGCCCTGGTGGTGGCGGCCAGCCACTCGGCCGACGGGCACCCCCTGGCGGTCTTCGGCCCGCAGGTGTCCTACTTCGCGCCGGGCATCTTGATGCAGGAGGACCTGCACGCGCCCGGCTACGACGCCGAGGGGGCCTCCTTCCCCGGCACCGGCTTCGTGGAGCTGGGCCGCGGCGAGGATTACGCCTGGTCGGCCACGTCGTCGGGCAGCGACCTGACCGACCAGCGCCTGGAGCTGATCTGCAATCCCCGCGGCGGCCGGGTGCCGGCCAACGGCACCTTCTACCGCTACCGCGGCAAGTGCGTCCCGATGGTGAACGAGAAGTTCGGCGACGGCAAGGGCCCGGTCCACCAGATCCACCTGACCGTGCACGGCGTGGTCCAGGGCTGGACCACGGCCCGGCACGGCCGGCCGGTAGCCGTGGTCAGCCAGCGCTCCACCTACCGCCACGACGTGGACTCGGTGATCGGCTTCCTGCACTTCGGCGAGCCCGGCGCTGACCCACAGCGCGCGGTCCTGGATGGCCGGGGCCAGCAAGATCGACTTCACCTTCAACTGGTTCTACATCGACAGCAAGAACATCGCCTACTACGTCAGCGGCCTGGACCCGGTGCGGCCGAAGTTCGTCGATCCCAACCTGCCCACCTGGGGCACCGGCGGGTCGGAGTGGCGCGGGTTCCTGCCCAGTGACCAGCACGTCCACGAGATCGACCCGCCGCAGGGCTTCTTCGACAGCTGGAACAACAAGCCCGCCCCGCGGTTCTCGGCGTCCGACGGCGAGTACGGGTACGGCCCGGTGTACCGGGTGCAGATGCTGACCACCCAGATCCGCCATCAGTTCGCGCTGCACCACGGGAAGATCACCCGGGCCGACCTGGTCCAGGCCATGGAGACCGCGGCCACCCAGGACCTGGACGGCCTCACCGTCCTGCCCGCGCTGCTCAGCGCGGTCCGCGGTCACGCCGAGCCAGCCGGGGTGGCGAGGATGCTGGCCGCGCTGGCGACCTGGCATGCCGACGGCGCCCACCGGATCCTGGCCACACCGCGCAGCCGCCAGTACCGGCAGGCTGCCGCGGTGGCGATCATGGACCAGCTCACGCCGACGCTGACCAGGGCCATCTTCAGCCCGCTGTTCGCGGCGGGTGGCGTCGGCCCGCAGGGTTTCCGTGTCTTCCCCATGGGCTTCGTCAACGATCCGAATAACAACGGCGGTCACCTGGGCAGCGCCTACGACGGTGGCTGGGAGGGCTACCTGGTCAAGGCCCTGGGCCAGTTCGCCGGCCGCAAGGTGGCTCAGCCCTTCGGCGCCGCGGTGACCACCCGGCTGTGCGGAGCAAGCGGGCTGCGGCACTGCCTCCCGGCGCTGGACGCCGCGCTGGCCGCCACCTACCGCGCCATGGTCAAGGCCAACCAGGGGTCGACCAAGGTGGCCTCGTGGACGGCCGACGCCGCCACCGTGGCGGCCAAGGTGACGATGCCCGAGTACGACGCGATCGCCTTCCAGGCCCTCGGCATCGTCGGCCAGCCCGACCTGCCGTGGCAGAACCGGCCCACGTTCCAGCAGGTGGTGTCGTTCCCGGCGCACCGCCCCCGCCGGGCCGCCTAGCGCCGGGCCGCCTATGTTCCTTTCCTGCATTCGTGAAAGTAGAGGCAACCCGGGTGACCTGCTGGCAATCGACCGATCGACACCACCAGTTTTATACCGCCGGGTAACCTTAATCCACGCCGGCGAGTAATACGCTGCCCTATCGGACTCGGACGGGATGGCAGTAATGACCATTCCGGTTAGTTTATATGCGGGTTATATGCGTTTATATGCGGGGCGGTATCTCGCCCGATCCCCGGACAATCAGCCGGGTCGGCAGCTCGATCCGGCGGACCGGGTCGCGGTCCCCGGCCAGCCGGTGAAACAGGAGTTCCGCCGCGATGCGGCCCAGCCCCGCCGTGTCCTGCGCGACCACGGTGGTCGCCGGGGTCACCAGGTCGGCCAGCTCGAAGTCGTCGAACCCGACCAGGGCCAGCCGCCGCCCGGACGTCCGCAGCTCGCGCAGGGCCAGCGCGGTGGCCCGGTTGTTGCCGCAGAACAGCGCGGTGACCGGGGCGGGTCCGCCGGTCATCCGGCCCAGCGCACGGGCGACGGTCTCCCGGTCGAGCGGGGTCATGGTGACCCAGGACGGGTCGACCGGCTGGCCCGCGGCGGCCATGGCGGCCAGGTAGCCCTCGTGGCGGCGGGCCGCGGTGTAGATCTGCGGCGCGTCGCCGAGGTAGCCGATCCGCCGGTGGCCCCCGCCGAGCAGGTGGGCCACGCCCTCGCGCGCCCCGCGGCGGTTGTCGCTGAGCACGGTGTCCGCCTCGATCAGGCCGGGCGGCCGGTCCACGAACACCGCCGCGAGACCCGCCGCCATCTCCGGCAGCAGGTAGGCGTGGTTCTCCGAGGCCGGGATGATGATCAGCCCGTCGACCCGGCGGGCGCAGAAGGCCAGCGTCAGCTCCCGCTCGCGCTCGGGGTCCTCGTCGCTGGAGCCGGTGAGCAGCAGCGACTCGTGCTGGTGGGCCACGTCCTCGACGGCCCGCGACAGCGTCGAGTAGAACGGGTCGCCGATGTCCTCCAGCACCAGGCCCACCGAGGCGGTCTGGCCCTTGCGCAGCAGCCGGGCGCCGTCGTTGCGGCGGTAGCCCAGCTCGGCGATGGCGCTGTGCACCCGGTCGACCACCTGCGGCCGGACGCCCGGCTCGCCGTTGACCACGCGCGAGACCGTCTTCAGCGCCACGCCGGCGCGGCCGGCCACGTCTTTCATGGTCGGGCGGACCCGGTGGTTGCCCGTCATGCCAGCCTTCCGTGTCGCAGCAACAAGGTTGAGACGCGCCAGGCCGGGGCCTAGGTTCCCGCAAGTTAAGGGAGGGAAGGCCGGTGCTGGGAACCGGCCTCCCCTCCAGTCTGCCCGGCCGGCTAGCCGGGCGGGGGTGGGCTAGCCGGCCGAGATGTCGAAGATGCCGATCGACCCGTTAGTGGTGCTGGACGGCAGCGTGATGCTGGCCACCGTCTTGGAGCTGTCGATCGGGATCGACTGGGCGAATATGTAGGTGTTGACCGACTGCATGCCTCCGTCGAAGTTGCGGTACGGGGTGGTGGCGACGATCACGTTGCCGAAGCTGGGGCTCGACGCGTTGGCGTTGAGCGTCCAGTCGCTCATGCCGAGCGTCGCCGTCGACGACGTGCCATCGGTGTAGTTGACGGTGACCGTGCCGAACGCCCCGGTCGAGGCGGCGTTGGTGGCGCTGCCCAGGAACCCGAGGCTGCTCGCCCCGGACGGGGTGCTGACCGGGATGGTCTGGCCGCCGGCGTAGACCGCGTCCGGCTGCCCGGCGGGCACGCTGGGCCAGGTGTAGGTCAGCCCGCCCGAGGTGACGGTGCCGCCGGGGGTCAGGCCCGCCGCCGCCAGCGCCTGCTGGGAGTAGCTGAACCCGTCGCCGTCGTAGTTGGCCGTCCCGCCGTCGCCGTCACTGCTGATGCCCGTGACGTTGTAGTACGGCGACAGGTCGCCCGGCTTGGCCACGATCACGGCCAGCTGCAGCGGGATGATCTTCCCGGCGCTGCTGGTCAGGTCGATCGTGACCGTGTAGGCCCCGTCGGTCGTGCCGCCGGTGACCTGGATGGGTACCGTGGCCGTGCCGCTGGCGCCGACCGACAGCGTGCCGCTGGCCGGGCTCACCGTGACGCCGGAGGACGGGTTGGCCGTCCAGCTCACCGACTGCGAGCTGCCGGTCAGCGAGGACACCGACAGCGTGGCCGTGGCCGTCGCGCCGGGCTGGATGTCCAGACTCGACGGGCTGATCGAGGCGGTGTCCGCGAACACCGGGCCGTAGGACGCCGGGGCGTCCTGCGGCGCGCTGCCCCAGGAGGTGGGCGAGGTGCCCAGCGTCCAGTCCAGCGTGGCGCCGCGGGCCAGGGTGGAGAACTTCGCGTGGAGCTTGCTGTACTTGGCCCCGTTGAGCCGCAGCGAGTCCACGTAGAAGCGGGTCGGCGAGGCGCCGGGGGCGTTGCTGGTGATCGTGGTGCCCCGGGGCAGGTGGATGGCCACGTGCGGGAAGCCGGGGCTGGCGAACACCAGCTCGTTGCTGCCGGAGTTCTCCGGGTACATGCCCAGCATCTCCCAGATGAACGTCGAGCTGTTGGCGCCCAGGTCATCGTTGTTGGCCAGGCCGCTCGGTCCCGGCAGGTACATGCCGTTGCGGATGTTGTTGACCGCCTGCTGGGTGCCGGCCGGGTCGCCCGCGTAGTCCAGGGCGTTCTGCTCGCCGAAGTCGAACTCGTTGGTGAGCTGGGCGAACATGTTGAAGCCATCGGGCTCCGACAGGTACTGCTGCAGCTCCGGTACCACCTTGGCGTTGCCGCCGAGCAGCGAGAACAGCCCGGCGTAGTCGTTGGGCACGTTAAACAGGTACTCGTAGGCGTCGCCCTCGACGTAGTGCGAGGTGGTGGTGGGGCTGATGCCGGTGACGAACGCGCCGTTCTCGTCCCGCGGGTTGAGCAGGTCGCTGGCGCTGTCGAAGACGTTGACCCAGTTGTTAGCCCGGTTCTGGAGCATCGTCGCGTCGGTGGTATCCCCCAGCGACCTGGCCATCTGGGCCGTGGCGAAGTCCTCGGTGTCGTACTCCAGCAGGGTCGGCACCTGGCCGTGCGGATCGCAGCAGCCATAGCTGCCGTCCTCGGGCAGGTAGCCGTACTTCTGTTCCAGCGCCTCCCCCGGTCGCACGTCGTTGACCGTCGTGGCCTGCTTGACCATGTCGGCCAGGGCATCGCGGGTGTGGAACTGCCGGGCCCCGAACGCGTAGGAGTCGGCGATGATCGAGTCCGACGGATCCCCGACCATCACGTAGTTGTTCAGGTTCAGGTAGCCCCACTGCTGGAGCAGGCCGTCCTCGGCGTAGTAGTTGACCAGCGACTGCGACATGTCGCTGGCCGCCCTCGGATCCAGCATGGCCTGGAGTTGGGACAGCGAGTGGTAGATGTCCCAGCCGGAGAAGATCCCGTACTGGTTGGCCTGTCCGCTGGCCAGCGTGTGCACCTTCACGTCCGCGCCCATGAACTGGCCGTTGACGTCGCTGGTGATGTTGGGCTGCAGGAAGTCCTTGTACAGCAGGCTGTAGAACTCCTGGGTCTGGGCATAGCTGCCGCCCGAGACCTGGATCCGGCCCAGCAGCTTGTTCCAGTCCGCCTGGGCGGCGTTCTTGACCGCGCCGAAGTTCCAGCCGGGGTTCTCGGTCTGCCAGTTCTGCTTGGCGTTGGCCGTGCTCACGTAGGAGATGCCGACCTTGGCGTCGATGACCGGGCTGGAGGTGGTGTTGAAAGTCAGGAAGACCGAGTCGGGGTCGGTCTGGCCCGACTCCGTGATGATCTGCGAGGCAGTGAACGGGTGGTTGAAGACAATGTCGAAGTGGACGGTGTACAGCTGGACCTGGCCGTCGTTGACGCCTTCGCCGCAGAAGCCGCCGCTGGTCACCGAGCCCTGGATCTCGTCGTTGCCGACGATCGTGGCGCTGGTCGCCGAGTCACCGTTCTGGCTGGCCATCAGCTTGACCAGGAAGTCGGCCTGGGTCGTCTTGGGGAACGTGAACTGACCCATCGCGCTGTGCGTGGTCTCGGCGAAGTCCGAGGTGATGGTGTTCGGCAGGTTGCTCTCGGCCGAGTAGTAGCCCGCCTGCGCGACCTCGCCGGTGTTCGTGAACGAGGTCATGGACTGAGCCGGGTCGCCGCTGGGCAGCCCGCCGGTCATGGGCAGGATCGGCACGTCACCGGCCGCGCCGCAGCCCGGCCCGGAGATGTGGGTGAGGCTGTAGCCCCAGAGTTCTGAGTCGCCGTAGCTGTAGCCGCCGCCGGCGTTGTTGTTGGGCATGGTGTCCGGGCTCCACTGGACCATGCCGAACGGCACGTCGGCGCCGGGGAACGTGTTCCCGCCGCCCGACGTCCAGGTGCGGGTGTCCACCATCTTGGCCGGGTTCGTGACCGGCGAGGTGATCTTGGCGTGGTCCTTGGCGCCGCCCGGCAGCGCCGAGACCGGCAGCTTGGCCGCGCAGTGGGTGAGGTGGCCTGACGTCGTGATGGTGCACCGCGCGGAGCGCACGTGGCGCAGCTTGTGCACGGCGCCGGCCTTGGGCAGGTGACCGGTCCGGGGCGCGGCCGTAGTCGCGGAGCCGGGTCGCGGGGTAGCCGACGCCGGAACGACGGCCGTTAAGGTCAGGGCGGCTATGGATGCGATGCCGAGCGCCATGGCCGCCGGCAGGCGCCAGACGCGGTGCGGGGTGAGCTTGCCTCTCATCAGCCTTCCTCTGTCTCCGGGCGTGCAGCATCCCCCCGCACTACTGGCAGCGCCGATGACAACGATGTCATCAGAAGGTCATCACGGTCGGTCCGTGATGTCAATGGACGTATTTGCCCGACTCTGCTGGGATACTCGCAAACTATGCCGTCGAGCCCCCGCTGACCGGCGCACTAGCCGCGGTCAGCTACCGGGCTTCAAATTCAGCGGCGGATCTGACCGGCCCGGTCGATCCGCTCCCGCGGACTCTCGAACCGGCGGCCCGCCAGCCGCCAGTCATCAGCCGCAAAGCCGCCAAACATCAGCCGAATCAGCCGCAAGCCGCCAGTCGTCAGCCGTCGGGCTCCGGGACGTAGTGCCGCGTCTGATCGGCCGGATCGAGCCAGACCCGCATGATCACCTTGGAGGTCGGGTCGCGGAACCGCTCCTGGGTCGGCACCCAGCCCGGGCCCGGCGCCGCCGCCTGGCCGTGGCCGCGCCGCCGCGGCCGCCGGGCCGGCCCGGGCGGGATCAGCTCGGGCAGGTCCCCGAGGGCCGAGGCCACCTCGTCGGTGAACTCCGCCGCCAGCGCGATGCCCACCCGCCGGGCCAGTTCCGCCGCGTCCAGCCGGCCCTGCGCGTAGTGCTCGCGCAGCAGGCCGATGACCCGCTCCCGGTCGGCCTCGCCCGCCTGACTCCGCGGTCCGCCCGCCACCGCTACCGCGCCGCCGGCTCGACCACCACCGCCGTGCCGTAGGCCACGATCTCGGTGAGTTGCTGGCCCAGTTCCGAGGAATCGAACCGCATGGCCACCACGGCGTTCGCGCCCAGCAGCCGGGCATTCTCGATCAGCCGGTCAATGGCGTGCCTGCGGCTGTCTTCCAGCAGCGCGGTGTACTGCGTGACCTCGCCCTGGCGCAGGGCCTTGAACCCGGCACCGACCGACTTGGCCAGGCCCATGCTCCGGACCACCAGCCCGAAGGCGAGGCCGAGATCCTGCTGGACGGTCATGCCGGTCAGTTCGAGCGCGGTAGTCACCGGAAAGTGGCTCGCGGCGGATTCGGTCATGCTGCTTATCCTACGAGGCGGCCTGAGCATGTAATTGCGGTGACAGATGCGCAACAAGGCGGCGCGTTCGCCGGTCGGCCATTTATGCTGGTGCGGCTTAACCCCGCTGTGCTTGTGTCCCGTTTCGGGAGATTCCGTGCGTCTGTGCTCTATGCCCGCATGCGCTCTTGCCGTGGCTGCCGCCACCGCGGTCAGCGCTCTGGCCTTCACGCCTGCCGCCAGCGCGGACAGCGGCGACATCACGATCGTCAGCGTCTCCAGCCCAGCCCCGCCGACGGGCAACGCTGGCCTGATGACGGTGACCACGACGTCCCCGACTCCTATCAGCCCAGACTCGATGACGGTGCATTTGCTTAAGGGCAGCACCGACGTCTGGGACGTCACCGGCTTTGCCCTGATCGGAGGGAGCGGTGACGAGGAAATCTGGCAGCTTCCGCTCCAGAACCCCATCACAACCGCGGACCTGGCCCCAGGGACCTATACCGCCACCGTGGACGCGACCGACGACAGCGGGCAGCAGACCGGCCTGAGCGGGGGCACCTTTCCGTTCCTGATCCAGCCGTTCGTGACGCTGCAGGCGACACCGTCGGCGATCAGCTACACCCAGCAGACCGTGAAGTTCTCCGGTCATGCCACCGAGGTCCAGCCCGGCACGACTTCGATGGAGCCCTACGCGGATCAGCCGCTCCAGATCGTCGGCGGCCCGGTGACCGAGTCCAATCCGAGCGGCTCCTATCCCGTCACCACTGACGGCAACGGCGACTTCCTGCTCTCGATGAAGCCGCAGCCGGACAACTACTACTCCTCCATCCCGGGCACTTCCAGCATGGCGGGTGCTCAGTCGTCCGTAGTGGCGATCACCGACTCGCCTACGCCCGATCCGGCTGGCGGCCAAGTTCTCTCAGGACGCCATCGAGTACGGGCACACCGACGAGATGACCGGCACGGTCAAGTACTACCAGTCGGCCAAGACACTCAAGCCGCTGCCGAGCACCACGGTCACCATCGCCCGGCTGTCCCCGCCCGGTCAGAAGAAGATCACCACGAAGACCAACGCGGCCGGCGAGTTCCGGGCCCGCATCCCCCGGCAGACCGCCACCGGGACCTGGGCCGTCACCGCCGGCGGGACCGGCCTGCTCGGCAAGGCGCTGGTGACCCGGACGCTGGCCGTGCACCAGACCACCGGGTTCAAGCGGACCAGCATCGAGCTCAGCGCCTCCGGCGTGCTGACCGTCAAGACGTGCCTGCTCGACACGTCGCCTGGCCGCTCCCACACGCCGGTGAACTCGCCCATCGCGCTGGAGTACGGGCACAGCGCCAAGGGCCGGTGGAAGCAGCTCATCGCCATCGAGCCCACCTACGGCGTGCCCTACTGCCCGGACCGGTCGCCGCTGTGGACCATCTCCGTCAACGCCCCGGACCAGAACGCCTACTACCGGCTGCGCTTCGCCGGCACCCAGACCCTGCGGGTGTCGGTCAGCAAGGTCCGGCACCTGTGGCGCGAGGACACCAGGATCACGGACTTCAAGGTCTCCCCGCGCCACGTGCACGCCAAGGGCGCCATCACCATCTCGGGCCGCCTCTGGCGCGCTGCCACCACGCGGCACTCCAAGTCCTCGTCGGACTCCGGCTCGTGGACGCCGTACGCCGGGCGCAAGGTCGTGATCATGTTCATCTACCACGGCGCCGCCTACGCGTTCAGCAGCAAGCCCAAGACCAACTCGGAGGGTGACTTCAGCGGGCTGTTCACGGCCTACGTGACCGCCAAGTGGCTGGCCCAGTACAACGGGGACAAGACCCACTTCGCCAGCTCGTCGCCGCACGTCAAGGTCACGGTCAGCGGCGGCTCGAACAAGCTGCTTCATCTCGCCGACCTGGTCCGCGCCGACCTGGTCCGCGCCGGCATGCTGGCGGGCTAGCCAGGTCCGTCAGACCGCCCAGGCCGGCGGCCGCTTGGCCAGGAACGCCGCCATGCCCTCGGCCGCCTCGGCGGAGCCGAACAGCCGGGCCGACTGCGCGACCAGCGCCTCGCCGTCGGCCTCGAACCGGGCCAGCAGCCCGGCGGTCAGCAGCGGCTTGGTCTCGGCCAGCCCCTGCGGCGAGGCCTTGCGCAGCGTGTCCAGCACCGCCAGCGTGCCCGCGTCGATGTCCGCGACCGCCTCGGTGATCAGGCCCATGCTGGCCGCGGCCGGCGCGTCGAACGTTTCCCCGGTCAGGTAGTACCGGCCGGCCGCGCGGGGTGACAGCCGCGGCAGCGTGGTCAGCGAGATGATCGCCGGGGCCAGGCCCAGCCGCACCTCAGAGAACGCGAACGTGGACGCGGGCCCGGCCAGGGCGATGTCGCAGGCGCCGACCAGCCCCATGCCGCCCGCGCGGACATGCCCGTCGATGCTGGCCACCACCGGCTTGGGCAGCGCGATGATCTGCCGCAGCAGTCCCATCAGCCGCGCGGTGCCCTGGGCCATCCCGCCCGCCCGCGCCTCGGTCAGGTCGGCCCCGGCGCAGAACGTCGACCCGGTGTGGGTCAGCTCCACCGCCCGGACGCCGTCGTCGGTCGCCGCGGCGGCCAGCGCCTCCTCGAGCTGCGTCATCAGCGCCGCCGACAGCGCGTTGCGGTTGCGCGGCGAGTCCAGCGCGATCCGCGCGATGCCCCGGTCGGCCGAGTAGGCCACGAGCGCGTCGGTCATCAACGTTTCCCGTTCAGTAGGACTTGGGCAGCCCGAGCGAGTTCTGCGCCACGAAGTTGAGGATCATCTCCCGGCTGACCGGCGCGATGCGCGTCGTCCGGCTCAGCGCCAGCAGCGAGGCCACGCCGTACTCCTTGGTCAGGCCGTTGCCTCCCAGCGACTGCACGGCCTGGTCCACGGCCCGGACGCTAGCCTCGGCCGCCGCGTACTTGGCCATGTTGGCCGCCTCGCCCGCCGCCTGGTCCGCGCCGACGTCCGCACTCCTATCCTGGAGCGTGGCCGCCTTCTGCATCATCAGCCGGGCCAGCTCCAGCTCGATCTTGATCTGGGCCAGCGGGTGCGCGATGCCCTGGTGCGCCCCGATCGGCACGTCCCAGACCGTGCGCTCGCGGACGTAGTTCACCGCCTTGTCCAGCGCGTAGCGGCCCGTGCCGATGGCCATGGCCGACGCCATGATCCGCTCCGGGTTGAGCCCGGCGAACAGCTGCATCAGCCCCGCGTCCGGCTCTCCTACCAGCGCGTCGGCCGGCAGCCTGACCTCGTCCAGGAACAGCAGGAACTGCTGCTCCGGGCTGATCAGCTCCATCTCCACCGGCCGGAACGTGAAGCCCTTGGCGTCCGTCGGCACCGCGAACAGCGCCGGGCGCAGCCGACCGGTCCGGGAGTCGGCGGTCCGGCCCACGATCATCACCGCGTCGGCCTCGTCCACGCCGGAGATGAACACCTTGCGGCCCGACAGCACCCACTGGTCGCCGTCCCGCTCGGCCACCGTGGTCAGCCGGTGCGAGTTGGACCCCGCGTCCGGCTCGGTGATCCCGAACGCCATGATCGCCGACCCGCTGGCCAGGCTCGGCAGCCAGTGCTGTTGCTGCGCGTCGGTGCCGAACCGGGCGATGATCGTGCCGCAGATCGCCGGCGACACCACCATCATCAGCAGCCCGCAGCCCGCCGCGGCCAGCTCCTCCAGCACGATCGACAGCTCGTACAGCCCGGCGCCGCCCCCGCCGTAGCGCTCGGGCAGGTTCACCCCGAGGAACCCCAGCTTGCCCGCCTCGCGCCACAGCTCGGTCAGCTTCCCGCCGTTGCGCGCCTGGGTGATGTAGTACTCGTAGCCGTACCGGCGGCCCAGTTCCGCCGCCGCCGCTCGCAGCGCCCGGCGCTCATCGTTCTCGGTAAAGCTCATGGTTTCCGCCGACACGCAGGCAAGCTTACGTATCCCCACCTCGCAGCGGAATGCCCCGCGCGGCCGCCAGCGCGACAACGGCCCCCAGGGGCCCGCAGCCAGACTGATCTTGTTGCCGGACAGCCGTCAGTTAGTAGTTTCTCCGGGATGATGGGCAAAAAGCTGGAGATCCTGTCTTCCCTTGCGCGGCTGGTTGAGGTACACAGGTTCTTTAGGTTCCAAACCGATCGGTCGGCGTGACCGGTCGGCGGTCCGCCCGGTCGCCTCCAGACAACTCGCCCGCGAAGCCAGGTCAGCCGTCGGCCTGCGCGTGCTCGGCACGCGCCCAGCGACAACGTCGTCGCAGGCCAGCGAGGCAAGGCGACCCAGCCAGTTGCCTGCGTCAAGGAAGCCGTGCGGGTCCCGCGCCGCAGCGTGGTACCCGCGGAGGCCCCGGGATGGACCTCTCGCCTCCATCAACGTGGAGGATTAGGGGCCACTCGTGACCCAGATCCCACGATCATGAACAGTCGATCTGGCCCGCCTACCCGGAATCTGGCTGCTTCATGATCCCGTAGTTTTAGCGGGCTCCGACCCCGCAAACGCTACGGGATCATGAAACAGCCCCCCGAGGGGCTGCTTCCGGGTGCGGGGCTTGGGGCCGACGTGGCTAGAGAGGCCAGCGGGGCTGCCGCGGGCGAGGCTGGTCTAGATCCGGCCGGCCGCGCGGAGCAGGTCGACTAGCTGCGCGTGCGGCAGCGCGTACGAGGTGTGGCCGTCGCGGCCGCCGACGGTGACGGCGGCGAGCAGGCTGTTCAGCACGGCCTCCTCGGTGGCCTCGACCACGGCGGCGAAAAGCGGGTCCAGCTCGCGGCCCGCCAGCGGCGCAGCGGGCGCGGCCTGACCGCGCGGCGCGCGCAGCCCGGTGGCCAGGCCCAGGAAGATCTCGCCGCTGCCATGCCTGGCCGTCGAGCCCGTCCGGGCCAGGCCGAGTCCGGCCCGCCGGGCCAGCCGCGCGCATCCCGCCGAATCCAGCGGCGCATCGGTCACCGCGATCACGATGCACGACCCCGCCGGCGGCGCCACCTCGGCGTCAGGCCCGCCGGGGGCCGGGAGCAGGCGGCCGGCCGGGACGCCGTCCACGGTCAGCCGGTCGCGGTCACCGAAATTGGACAGCAGCAGGACACCCACCGCGAACCGCCGGCCGTCCGACTCGACCAGCCGGGAGGCGGTGCCGATGCCGCCCTTGTAGCCCAGGCAGGTCATCCCCGTGCCCGCCCCGACCGCGCCCTCGAACGGCGCCGCGCCGCCGGCGCTGGCCCGGGCCCCGTCCAGCGCGGCCCGCACGTCGGCCGTCGTGACCTGCATGCGCCTGCTGTCAGACAGGAAGCTGTCGTCGCACTCGGCCACGATCGGGATGATCACGTCGTCCACCCCGATGCCGGCGTCCTCCTCCATGAGCAGCTCGCACGCCGCGTCGTAGACCCGGCCGACCTGCATGGTCGAGGTCAGGAACACCGGGGTCTCGGCCAGGCCCCACTCGCCGGCGGCCAGGAACCCGGTGCACTCGCCGGCCCCGTTGAGCACCGCGCCGCCGGCCGGCACGGGGCGGCGGAACAGGTTGCCACCCAGGTCGAGGACGGTGACGCCGGTCCGGGCGATGCCCCGCCCGGCCGGTGGCGGCGGCTCGTCACGCCAGACGGTGGCGTGGCCCACCCCCACACCGGGCACATCGAGGACCGACCCGGTGGGGCCGCTGGGCAGGGTGCCGATGGTCAGCCCGAGGTCCGCTGCTCTGGTCATGCCGCGATCATGCCGCAGGCCGGCACCGGGCTCCCCGGGCACCCGTGGTCAGAGCCCGAACGCGTCGGCCACCCGCGCCATGAGGCCCGCCTCGGTGAGCGCGCCGTCGACCTCGATGACCGGCAGCCCGAGGTCCCTGGCCTCCGCGCCCAGGCGCTCGGTGAACAGCCCGTCGCGCTCCAGCAGGTTGCGCAGGGCCCGGTCCGGGTCGCTGGTCTTGTTCGCGATCTCCCACAGCGAGCCCCGGCGCTCGAACGAGGCCCGCCGGAAGCCGGACGTGGGCAGCAGCCAGACGGCCTGCCGGGGCTCGGCCAGCAACGGCGCCACCAGGCGCGGCAGCAGCCGGAAGCCCTCGGCGATCACACCCGGCCCGGCCGGCCGCCGCAGCAGGTCCTCCACGATCAGCCCGAAGCCCTCGCCGCGGTACCAGTGGAACGTCTCCAGCATGGTCGGCGGCGACCGGTGCACCCAGCGCTGGTCCATGTCCATCGCCGCGAACTCGGCCAGGAACGGGGCCTCGCCGGGCACGATGCGGCGGCCATGGTCCGCCATCACGTCGTCGGTGGCGTACACGTCCAGGTCGTGCCGCGCGGCCAGGCGCCGGGCGATGGTCGACTTGCCTGCCCCGCTGCCGCCGCCGATCCAGTAGACGTGCCGCAGCCGGTCGCGCAGGTCGGCGGCGTCGGACGCGTCGGGGCCGGGCTCGGTCCGCATCTCTTAGTCGTACCAGCGCCCGGTCAGACCAGGCGGGCAAAGCGGCGCAGCGCGTAGTCCAGGCCCAGCCTGGTCAGCGGCACCACGGTCCACCGGCCGATCACCGTGGCCGCGGGCCGCACCGAGTCGGGCACCGGCAGGTCGATCAGCTCGGTCCAGCGGAACTCGCTGACCTCGCCGTGCGGCACGACCTCGAACACGCCGCGACCGCGCACCACCCGCCCGGTGTGCTGGACCACGCAGCGCCGCGGCGGCTCCCACTCGGTGATGACCATGGTGTCGGTGAACCCGGCCGGCCCGACGCCGGTCCTGGCCACCACCTGAGCGCCGACGCCGGTGCCGCCCCGCACCACGGTGGCGGGCACCCACTCGTGCTGCCGGGACCAGTCCATCGCCAGCGCCCAGACCCGCTGCGGGTCGGCGCGGACCTGAATTCGCGAGGTGATCTCCAGCGCGGACACCAGCCCACGATAGCCCCGCCCGCCCGTCGCCCACCTGGCCCCGGACGGTTCCGACAAGCCGCCCGAACCCGCCCGCGCCCGGCCGGGAACGGCCGCGAGCGGGCCTGAGGACCCGGCCGCCGGAGCTATCATCTGGCAACTGCTCGGGCGCCGTCGGCGTCTCGGCGGGGCGAGCCAGCCACCGCCTGGTGACAGCTCGGGAACCGCGTGACAGCACGGCGGGCGAACGGAGCAGTTGATGTTCGAGCGATTCGACCAGGACGCGCGGGCGGCCATCGCCAAGGCCCGTGAGGAAGCCGCCCGGGCCGGCAGCCGGGAGATCCGCACCGAGCACCTGCTGCTCGGCCTGATGGACAAGCCGGGCGATGCCACCGACGTGCTGGAGGCGGTCCAGGCGGATCCCGAAGAGGTGCGGGCCGCCGTGCCGCAGGTGGAGGCCGCGCGGCTGGCCGCCGCCGACACCGCCAACGCCCCCGAGACGGCCGCCGACACCGCCGCCGCCGACACCGGCACCGCACCAGCCCCGGAGGCCGGGCTACCCCCTGAGGTCACGCTCGCCGCTGAGGCCCCGCCCGGCGAGCCCGCGCCGCACGGTCCGGGAGCCCCGCTGGACCTGCGGCTGACCAGGAACGCCCGCCGTGCCCTCGACCTGGCCCTGCGCACCGCCCACCGGTTCCGCCACGACCACGTCTCCTCCGGGCACCTGCTGCTCAGCATCATCGAGCAGCCCGACTCCGGTGCCGTCGAGGCGCTCAAGGTGGCCGGCATCCACGTCGGAACCCTGCGCACCGACATACTCAGGCAGCTGACCGAGGCCCCCGCCCCGCCCGCGCCGCGGCGGCCCAGCCCCGTCCCGCCCGTCCAGGAACAGTTCGCTCCCGGCCAGGACTGAACCAGCCCGGCCCCCGCCACGCCCGCCGGGGCTCTGTCACCCTGGTGACCGTGGACACCGACGCCGCCGACCCGGCCGAGCCGCGGCGCATCCCCGATCCCGCGCTCGTCGTGCTGGTCGGCGCGTCCGGCTCCGGCAAGTCAGCCTGGGCCGCCGCGCACTACCGGGCCACCGAGGTGGTGTCCTCCGACCGGCTCAGGGCCGTGGTCGGCAGCGGCGAACGTGACCTGGACGCCTCGGCCGACGCCTTCTCGCTGCTCGATCAGATCGTGGCCGCGCGCACCCGCCGCGGCCTGGCCACCGTCATCGACACCCT
The DNA here is from genome assembly GCA_963822485.1 of uncultured Actinomycetota bacterium. GTDB lineage: Bacteria > Actinomycetota > Actinomycetes > Streptosporangiales > Streptosporangiaceae > DASUBV01. The sequence goes on along the minus strand of CAWGHW010000031.1, from coordinate 1,088,526 downwards.
GGGCCTGGATCCCGAACGCCGCCGCGGCTACCTCGACCAGGCCCGCCGCTCGGGCCTGCCCGCCGTGGCCGTGCTGTTCGACACCGACCCCGGGCTGTGCCGCGAGCGCAACCGGGCCCGCGCCGTGGCCGTCCCGGCCGCCGTGCTGGACGCGCAGCTCCGCCGGGTGCGGGCCGCGGCGGCCGAGCTGGCCGCCGAGGACTGGGACGTCGTGGTCGAGGCCGGCCCGGCCCGGCTCGAGCCCGCGCACACGCCCGCCCGCACGACCTCCGCGAGCCAGCCCGGCCAGGAGCCGGCGGCGGAACTGAGCTTCATCCTGCACGTGTCCAGTTTTCGATGGGGGGAGGACCCGGCCGGGTGGCTGCGCTCGGTCGGCGCGGCGGCCAGCGAAGCCGGGTTCGCGGGCCTGGCGCTGATGGACCACCTGATCCAGATTCCGCAGGTCGGGCGGGCCTGGGAGCCCATACCCGAGCCCTGGGTCACGCTCGGCCTGCTGGCCGGGCTGGACACCGGCCTGCGGCTGGGCACGCTGGTCAGCCCGGTGACGTTCCACGCGGCCGGCGTGCTGGCCAAGACCGCCGCCACCCTCGACGTGCTGACCGGCGGCCGGGCCTTCTGCGGGCTCGGCGCGGGCTGGTGGGACCGGGAGCACGCCGCGTTCGGCCTGCCGTTCCCGCCCGCCGGGCAGCGCCTGGACCAGCTCGAGCGGACCATCGAGACGATGCGCGCGCTGTGGCAGCCGGGCACCAAGGCCTATCACGGCGAGCACGTCGAGCTGCCCGAGACGACGTGTTATCCGCGACCGGTCAGCGACATCCCGATCATCGTCGGCGGTTCCGGCGAACGCCGTACCCTGGCCATCGCGGCCCGCCTGGGCGACGGCTGCAACCTGCCCGCGGCCGACCTGCCCACCCTGGACCGCAAGCTGGCCGTGCTGCGCGAGCACTGCGCCCAGGCCGGCCGCGATCCGGCCAGCCTGCAGGTGACCGTGCTCGACATCCCGGTGGTCGGCACCGACCGCGAGCACGCGGCCGACCTGGTCGAGCGGCTGCGCGGCCGGGTGGCCGCGGCCACGTTCGCCGCCCGGCACCACGCCGGCTCGCCCCGCGATCACATCGATCGCTACCGGCTGCTGGCCCAGCGCGGCGTCGGGACCGTCTTCGTCGCCCTGCCTGACCTGGCCGGACCCGACGAAGTCCGGCGCCTGGCCCCGGTCACAGCCGCGTTCCGGTAGGCACCCGGTCCGGCCCTGGATCACTAACAAAGGCGGTCGTGTTTCCGCGCGCCCTTTCGTTTCCCGGCCGTTAACTTGGCCGTATGACCACTTACATCACCCGCCTGGATGCCGACGGTCGCGGGCTGCGCCTGGCCGTCAAGGACCTCATCGACATCGAGGGCGTGCCGACCACCGCAGGCAGCCGCGCCGTCGCGGACCAGGCCGAGCCCGCCGCGGCCGATGCCCCCTGCCTGGCTGGCGCCCGCGCGGCCGGCGCCGTGATCGTGGGCAAGACCAACCTCAACGAGCTGGCCTTCGGCGCCTCGGGCCGCAACGAGCACTACGGCACGCCAGTGAACCCGGTCGACCCCGCGCTGCTGCCGGGCGGCTCGTCCAGCGGGTCGGCGGTCGCCGTGGCCAGCGGCGACGCCGACGTGGCCTACGGCTCGGACACCGGCGGGTCGATCCGCGTCCCGGCCGCCTACTGCGGCATCGCCGGGCTGAAGACCACGCACGGCCGCATCCCGCTCACCGGGGTGTGGCCGCTGTCACCGAGCCTGGACACCGTCGGCCCGCTGGCCACCACCGTGGCCGGCCTGGAGACCGGGATGGCCCTGCTGGAGCCGGGCTTCGCGATGGCCGCTGGCCCGGCCACCCGGCTCGGGCGGCTGCGGCCCGAGGGGACCGACGTCGACCCGGTCATCGACGCGGCCGTGGACCAGGCCCTGACCCGGGCCGGGATCGGTGTCACCGAGCTGGACCTGCCCGGCTGGACCGACTCACTCAAGGCCGTCTACTCGATCATGGACGCCGAGGTCATCGGCTGCCACGGCCGCCTGCTCGCCGACCCGGTCAGCCGGGCCAAGCTGGGCGCCCTGGTCCGTGATCGGCTCATCGAGGCCGCCGCGGTCACCAGCGAGCAGGTCGAGCCCGCCCGGGCCTACCAGCGCACCTGGCAGGCCCGGTTCGATCAGCTCTTCGGCCAGGCCGACCTGCTGGTCATGGCGGCCGTGGCCATCTTCCCGGCCAAGGTGGCCGACCCGGAGGTGGGCGGGCACACCCGGTGCACCGCGCCCATCAACCTGGCCGGGCTGCCCGCGCTCACCCTGTCGGTGCCCAGCAGCCACGGGCTGCCGGCCGGCCTGCAGCTCATCGGCCCGCCGGGCAGCGAGGAACTGCTGCTGGCCACCGGGGCCGTGATCGAGGCGGCGGCCGGCTACCGGCGGGCCTGACCGGTCAGGCGGTCACGGCGCGTCAGGCGGTCACGGCGCGTCACGGCGCGACGCGGCGCCCGTGGCGCGCTCGGCCGCCCGCCAGCAGAACCAGGCCACCACCGTCCGGTAGGGGTGATAAGGCTCACCCAGGGCGTCCAGCTGCTTGGGCGTGGGCGTCGGGATCCCCCAGGCCAGCCCGTAGCCTTTGCGCACGCCCAGGTCGCCCGTGGGCCAGACGTCCAGGCGCCGGAGCTGGAACATCAGGAACATCTCGGCCGACCACTTGCCGATGCCCTTGACCGTGCTCAGCCGGGCCACGATGTCCTCGTCGCTCTGCCTGCGCCAGCCGCCGCGAGTCCAGCTCGATGGTGCCGTCCAGCACCTTGCCGGCCAGGTCGCGCAGCGACTCGGCCTTGCGGCCGGACAGGCCGGCCGCGCGCAGTTCCTCGGGTGTCAGCGCCATCATCCGCTCAGGCGTGACGTCGCCCAGGGCGGTGGTCAGCCGGCCGTGGATGGCCCGGGCCGCGGCCCCGGCCAGCTGCTGGTAGGTCACCGACCGGACCAGGGCCGGGAAGTTGCCGTCCCGCGGTATGTGGAACTCCGGCACGCCGAACTCGTCGAACAGCCCGGCGATCACCGGATCACGCTCGGCCAGGATCCGGACCGCCTCATCGGGGCTAACCTTCCTGGCCTTGGCTGGCTGCTCCGGCTGGTCCCGCTGGTTCGCAGTCACTGGCGCCTCCCTGGTACCGGCTCCTCAGCTATCTTCCCCGACGAATGGGGTCATGATCAGCGAGCCAGCCCATCCGGCCGAGGTGGCCCACGCGCTGACCGCCGCGGCCGCCATCGGCCGTTCTTCGCGCTGGGCACCGACGCCGCCGGTCCCGGCTGGCGGCCGGCCACGCGCGTTCTACCCGGACGGCTTCCTGGCCGGGGCGCAGGACCGGCTCCCCGAGGCCGAGCCACGCGTGGCGGCCTCGATCGCGCAGCAGAGCTACGCGGCCCGGCTCTGGTCCCCGGTGCTGGCGCAGCGGCCTGCTCGCCGGGGTCGTGCCCGACCTGGTCCGCCTCCAGATCCGCGACCAGGAGGCCGCGTCCCGCTGGACCTGGCCCTGCCCCGGCCCGACCGGCTGGCGGGCCGCCGACCTGGCCGCGCTGGCCGAGCTGAGCTACCGGGTCGTCGTCACGGGACACCTGGAGCCCCTGGCCCTGGCCCTGGCCGACGAGGTCGCCGACGGCCTGCTGTGGGGCAACGCCGCCTCGGCGCTGGCGGGCGCGCTGGGCGTGCTGGTCCGGGCCCGGCCGGGGCTGCGCGATCGGGCCACGGCACTGGCCGCCGCCCTGCTGGCGCACGGCCGGCTGGCGGACACCGGCCAGCTAGGCGTGACCGGCGACGGCCTGAGCTTCCGCCGCCGCTCCTGCTGCCTGTACTACCGCCTGCCCGGCGGCGCCCTGTGCGGCGACTGCGGCCTGGCCCGTCCGTCCGGCTGAAGCCGCTCCCGGCTCAGCGGTCAGTGAAGGGGTTGAGTACCTGGACTCCGGCCAGCTCGAAGTCCTTGACGTTGCGGGTGACCACGGTCATGTAGTGCACCCGCGCCGTCGCCGCGATGAGCGCGTCAATCACCGGAAGGGGCTGGGCGTACTGCTGACGGCCCCAGGCAGCGGCGACCGGGAGGGTGACCGGGAGGACTCGGTCCTCGAACCCAGCCTCCACATCCTGGAGCCAGCGTTCAAGGGCGGATGCCTGCTGGCGATCACCCCGGCCCCGGACTCTCGCGATCCCCTGCTCGATCTCACCTAGCGTCAGCACCGAGACGTGCAGCTGCTCGTCCGGCGTAGCCGCGATCCATTCGACTACGCCCGCCGCCGGCTGGCGCTTGCGCGTCTCCGACAGCACGTTGGTGTCGAGCAAGTACGTCACGTACCGGCCTCAAGATCGACCGCACGTCCGAAATCGGCCTTGCGCTCGGCCTCGATCTCCGCGAAGACATCAGCGCCGTCATCGAGCTTAGGACCGCCGAGCAGGATGTCCGCCAGGTCCACCGAGGGCCGGGTCAGCCTGCGGTACTCGCCGATGTCCACCACTACCGCGACATCCTCCCCGTGCCGGGTGATGACCTGCGGCCCCTCGCTCGCCACCGCGCGGATCATCTCGCTGAAGCGCTGCTTGGCGTCCTGGATCTGCCAATGGCCCGGACTCAGTGACGTCATCGAGTACCTCCCCACTCTGTCTAGTCTTGTCTAGACGGATTATCACTCAACGCGGTCATCGGCTGGACGCCCAGCCCGCGCTTCCGCGGAAGCGTTTCGCGCAGATGCGTCACGCATTTGCGCAGACTTAGGCCGGACGGACAGTGGCGCCGTCGGTGTCCACGGCCAGGGTCTGGACCTGCCAGTCCGGGCCGGCGATGGCGGTCACGTCACCGGGCTTGGGGCCGGCGCCTTCGCGGACGAAGGCCAGGACCGACGGGCCGGCCCCGGACACCACCGCGGGGACCCCGGCCGCGCGCAGCGCGTCGATCAGGGTCGCGGTGGCCGGCATCGCCGCCGCCCGGTAGCGCTGGTGCAGGAAGTCCTCGGTGGCGTCCATCAGCAGTTCGGGACGGCCGGTGAGCGCGGCCACCAGCAGCGCGGCCCTGGCCGAGTTGGCCGCCGCGGCGGCGTGCGGCACCTCGGGCGGCAGCACGGCCCGGGCCGCGCTGGTCAGCACCGGAGTGCCGGGCACGCAGAGCACGGCCCCGATGCCGGGCAGCGGGGTCAGCCGCGCGACCCTCGCTCCCTGGGCGGCCCCGGCCCCCGGGCCCTGCGGTGAACCAGAACCCGGGTCCCAGGCGATGGTCAGGCCGCCGGCCAGGCAGGCGGCCACGTTGTCCGGGTGACCCTCCATCCGGGTGGCCAGGCGCAGGATGTCCTCGTCGGTCAGCGCGGCCTGGCCCTCGGCTCCGGCCAGCGCCCGGGCGGCCAGCAGCCCGGCCACGATGGCCCCCGCCGACGAGCCGAGCCCGAAGCCCTGCGGGATGGCGTTGGCGCAGGACAGCGCCAGCCCCGGCGGCTGGACACCGAGGTGGGCGAACGCGGTGCGCATGGCCCGGATCACCAGGTGCTGCTCGCCCGCGCCCGCGGTGTCCGCGCCAGCGCCGGTGACCTCGATGGCCAGGCCCTCGGCCGTCACCCGCACGGTCACGACGTCGTACAGGCCCAGCGCCAGGCCGAAGGAGTCAAAGCCGGGACCCAGGTTGGCGCTGGTCGCCGGGACGCGGACGGTCACCGGCCCGGTCGCGAACAAGCTCACGCGAGACCCAGGGCGGCGGCCGCGGCGCCCGCGTCGACCGGGATCGTCTCGGGGACCGGGTGGCCGGACACCGCGTTGTCCGGGTCCTTGAGGCCGTGCCCGGTGATCGTGCACACCACCACGGCGCCCGCCGGCACCTGGCCGTTCGCCCTGGCCTGGAGCAGCCCGGCCACGCCGGCCGCCGAGGCCGGCTCGCCGAACACGCCCTCTTCCCTGGCCAGCAGCCGGTAGGCGGACAGGATCTGCTCGTCGGTCACCGCGTCGATCAGCCCGCCCGACTCGTCCCTGGCCGCCTCGGCCAGCCGCCAGGACGCGGGGTTGCCGATCCTGATCGCGGTGGCCACCGTGACCGGGCTGAGCACCGGCGCGCCGTTCACGATCGGCGCCGCGCCGCTGGCCTGGAAGCCGCACATGCGCGGGGTCTTGCTGGCCCGGCCGTCGGCCTGCCGCTCCTGGTAGCCCATCCAGTAGGCGGCGATGTTGCCGGCGTTGCCGACCGGCAGGCAGTGCACGTCCGGGGCGTCGCCGAGCACGTCCACGATCTCGAACGCGGCCGTCTTCTGGCCGTGCAGCCGTTCGGTGTTCACCGAGTTGACCAGGGCCACCGGGTAGTCGATGGCCAGCTTGCGCACCAGCTCCAGGCAGTCGTCGAAGTTGCCGTCCACCTGGAGCAGCCGGGCTCCGTAGACCAGCGCCTGGGCCAGCTTGCCCAGTGCGATCTTGCCCGCCGGGACCAGCACCGCGCAGCCCAGGCCGGCCCGCGCGGCGTAGGCGGCCGCGCTGGCGCTGGTGTTGCCGGTGGAGGCGCAGATGACGGTCTTGGCGCCGCGGCCGGCGGCCAGGCTGACCGCGACCGTCATGCCGCGGTCCTTGAACGAGCCGGTGGGGTTGGCCCCCTCGATCTTGAGGTAGACGTCGCACCCCGTGCGGGCCGACAGCGTCGGCGCGGGCAGCAGCGGCGTGCCGCCCTCGGCCAGCGTGACCACCGGGGTGTCCTCGGTGACCGGCAGGCTGGCGCGGTACTCCTCGATCACGCCGCGCCACGGCCGGGCGGCGAGACCGCCACCGGCCGGGGCGGTCGCGCTCTGGGCGGCGGTCACCGGGCTCATTCCTCGTCCTCCCCCTCGACGCGCATCACGCTGTCCACGGCGCGCACCGCGGGCATGGCGCTGAGCGCGGCCACCGTCTTGGCCAGCGCATCCTCCCTGGCCGTGTGCGTGACGATCATCAGGTTGGCCTCGTCGCCGCGGCCCTCCTGGCGCATGGCCTTGATCGACACGCCCTGCTGGGCGAACGCGTCCGCGATCGGGGCCAGCACGCCGGGCCGGTCGGCCACGTCCAGCTGCACGTAGTAGCGGGTCATCGCGTCGCCGATGGGCACCAGCGGCAGCTCCGCGTAGGTGGAGGCGTCCGGCCCGCGCAGCCCGGCCAGCCGGTTGCGGACCACGGTGACGATGTCGCCGAGGACCGCGCTGGCCGTGGGCCGGCCCCCGGCGCCGGCGCCGTAGAACATCAGCCGCCCGGCCGACTCGGCCTCCACGAACACCGCGTTGTAGGCCTCGTGCACGGCGGCCAGCGGGTGCACCCGCGGGATCATCGCCGGATGCACCCGGGCCGACACCCCGCCGTTGCAGCGCTCGCAGATGGCCAGCAGCTTGACCACGCAGCCCAGCGCCTTGGCGCTGGCGATGTCGGCCGGGGTGACCCTGGTGATGCCGTCCCGGTACACGTCGTCGGCGGTGACCTTGGTGTGGAACGCGATGCTGGCCAGGATGGCGGTCTTGGCCGCCGCGTCGTAGCCCGCCACGTCGGCGGTCGGGTCCTCCTCGGCGTAGCCGAGCGCCTGGGCCTCGGCCAGCGCCGTGCCGAAGTCGGCGCCGGAGGTGTCCATCCGGTCCAGGATGTAATTGGTCGTGCCGTTGACGATGCCCAGCACCCGGCGCACCTGATCGCCGACCAGCGACTCGCGCAGCGGCCGCAGCAGCGGGATCGCGCCCGCGACGGCGGCCTCATAGTAGAGGTCAGCCCCGCCGCGCTGGGCCGCCTCATGCAGCAGCGCGCGGTCGTTGGCCAGCAGCGCCTTGTTGCCCGTGACTACCGACTTGCCCGAGTTCAGCGCGGTGAGCAGCAGCGAGCGGGCCGGCTCGATGCCGCCGATGAGCTCGATGACGATGTCCACGTCGGGCCGGGTCACCAGCGCGGCGGCGTCGGTGGTCAGCAGGCTGGACGGTACCGGGACCAGCCGGGCCCGGCTGGTGTCGCGCACCGCGACACCGACCACCTCCAGCGCCGCGCCCGCCCGTGCGGCCAGGTCGGCAGACTGCTCGGTGAGCAGGCGGTAGACGGCGGACCCTACAGATCCGCAGCCCAGGAGCGCCACCTTGAGCGCTGCGTGTTCTCTCGTCGCCCGCACTGGAGTGCTTCCCCTCGCCAGGTGCTCATCGTCTGGTTCGCCCTGAGCGCCTCGGCCCTCTTCGAGCGGTCACAGCTTACCGAGGTCGCAGCACGAGTTCCCGAAGCAGCCGGTCGATCTCCGTCTCCGGATCGCGGGTCAGCCCGGTGTGCACCGGGCCCGCCTGGACCACCGTGCTGCGCGGCGCGGTCAGCCAGCGGAACCGGCGGCCGATGTCCTCCTGGCCGGCCGGCGCCGGCGTCCTGGCCGGTGCCGTCGCACACGGCCGCGGCCGCGGCCAGGGCCCGCTCGACGCCGGGCACGTCCGCGGCCGGGTCCAGGGCCAGCAGCAGGCCGGCGTCCAGGGCGATCCGCGCGCCCAGGTAGCGCAGCGGACGGCAGTACAGCAGGACGCCCGCGTTCATCGCCTCACCGCGGTCCACCCGGGGGATCACCCGCAGCACGGCGTACTCGAAGACCTCCCCGATCTTGCCACCGCCAGGCGGCGCGGGGGGGATAGGGGGGTCGTCCCCCCTGGACGGCACAGTCATGACCGGCTCTCGCCCTCGCGGCCGCTGCCGCTCGCCGGGCGGCGCAGCCAGGCCGGGCCGCCGCGCCGCGCGGGCTGGCGGCCGCCGACGCCGCGCGCCGCCGCCTCGCGCAGCCCGGGCAGCCAGGCCGGGCGCGCCTCCAGGCGGCCGAGGATCTCCGCCGCGTAGGCCGGGCGCAGCGCCTGCGGCGAGTCGAAGCCCGGCTCCGGCAGCAGCCAGGCGTCCGGCACCGCGGCCACCGCCTCCTCGACCAGGGCCGGGGTGACCAGGCCCGCCAGCTCCCGGTCGGCCTCGTCCACCAGCGGCTCGCAGCCGATCAGCGCGTGGTCGGCGGCGTCGTAGGGCCGGGTCCGCGCCGCCGCGGCCGTCTCCCAGCGGTGCTGGAAGGTCAGCGTGGCCCCGTGGTCGATCAGGTACAGCACGCCGTGCCAGAGCAGCATGTTCGGGTTGCGCCAGGACCGGTCCGCGTTGCTCACCAGCGCGTCGAACCACAGGATCCGCCCGGCCAGCGCCCCGTCCACCACCGGCCGGGCCGCGTCGAAGTCGAGTGCGCCGGGCAGGAAGTCCACGCCCAGGTTGAGCCCGGCGCTGGCCCGCAGCAGGTCCTGGATCTCCTGGTCAGGCTCGCCGGGAGCCAGGGCCGGATCCAGTTCCACCGCCACCAGGTCGGGCGCCGCCAGCCCGCAGCCCCGGGCCAGCCGGCCGCTGATCACCTCGGCCACCAGCGCCTTGGGCCCCTGCCCGGCGCCGCGGAACTTGACCACGTAGGTGCCCAGGTCGTCGGCCTCCATGATGGCCGGAAGCGACCCGCCCTCGCGCAGCGGCGTGACGTACCTGGTCGCGGCGACCAGCGGCAGGCCAGCCTCGGCAGCGGGCCCGGCGTCGGCGGAAGACACGGCGTCGGCGGAAGACACGGGCCGCAGCCTACGCCGGGTCCCCGTGCCCCCGCCCTGCTGCCGTGGCTACGCTTCAGGCAGCACCGTCAGATAGCACCGTCACATAGCACCGTCACACAGCACCGTCAGATAGCACCGCGTCAGGCAGCACCGCCCACGACCGCGCCGGAGGTAGCCGTGCCAGGGTTGAAGCCCATGCCCGAGGACTGGGACCGGGCCGTCGCCGTCGTCGCCCATCCCGATGACCTGGAGTACGGCGCCGCCGCGGCCGTGGCCCGCTGGACCGGCCAGGGCAAGCAGGTCGCCTACCTGCTGGCCACCAGGGGCGAGGCCGGCATCGCGGGCATGAACCCGGCCGAGGTCGGGCCGCTGCGGGTCGAGGAGGAGATGCGCGGCGCCGCGCTGGTCGGGGTCACCGACGTGCAGTTCCTCGACCACGTCGACGGCGTCGTGGAGTATGGCCTCCCGCTGCGCCGCGACCTGGCCGCCGCGTTCCGGCGGCTGCGGCCCGAGGTCGTGATCACCATGAGCTTCGACCTGACCTGGGGCGAAGAGGGCCCGGTCAACCACTCCGACCACCGGGCCGTGGGGCTGGCGGTGCTGGACGCCTGCCGCGACGCGGCCAACGAGTGGGTCTTTCCCAAGGCCGGCCCCAGGTGCGACACCATCCGCGACGCCTACGTCAGCGCCGTCGGCAACCCGACGCACTTCGTGGACGTGACCGACACCATCGAGGCCGGCATCGCCTCGCTGCGCGAGCACCGCGCCTACATCGAGGGGCTGGGCGGCGACTTCGACCCGGACGAGTTCCTGCGCAACGCGGCCGGCTACATCGGCCTGGCCGCCGAGGTCGAGTACGCGGTCGGCCTCCGCCGCTACCCCATGGGCTGACCGCAGGCCGCAGCGACGTGGGCGCAACAACCACGTCGTACCAGCGACATGAGCGCAACAACCACGTCGCTGGACCACTGGGCCCGACCCGGACTGTCCGCCGACCAGCACCGGCAGCCGACACCGGCAGCCAGGCCAGCCGGCACGATCTTGGGTGGCCCCGACTCAGTTACCCCAGGAAGCACACGTTTTACCCTGGTTTGTTGGCAGAACTTACCCTTGAGATACAGACAGGAAACTTTCGTAAAAATTCAGCTCACCCTCTAGATCCGCCGTGGCACGGGGTGTTAACTCCCGTGGAACCGGGTTCGCAGAACCGACAAAAACGGCGCGCGCCGGGCATCTGGGCGCCGCCTTCACGGCGAGGAGAAGATCAGATGAGGCGACGGCTGCCTATGGGGCCAGGGCAGGCGCGGCTGGGCATCGCGACCGGCGCGGCGGCGCTAGCGGCGATCTCGGTCCTGACTGGCTGCGGATCTTCGTCGAGCGGTGGTTCGTCGAGCTCGACCACGCTGAACTTCTTCGGCGCCGACTACGGCACTGGTCCGGCCAACAGCACCTCCAAGTACTGGGACGCCATCGCGGCCGCCTTCCACAAGGCCAACCCGGGCATCACCGTCAACGTGCAGACGGTGGACTGGACCGACTTCCCGAACAAGGTGCAGACCCTGGTCCAGAACAAGCAGTTCCCCGACATCCTCGAGGGCGACGCCGCGCCGCAGTTCGCGCAGAGCCACCTGCTCTACCCCGACGCCCAGGTGCTGTCGCCGAGCGTCATGAAGAACCTGATCCCGACGTTCCTCAAGGACGGCCAGTACCAGGGCACTGACTACGGCATCCCGTTCACGACCAGCACCAGGGCGCTGTACTACAACAAGAAGATCTTCGCCGCGGCCGGGATCTCCGCGCCGCCGCAGACCTGGGCCCAGCTCAAGTCGGACGCGGCCGCGATCAAGAAGAAGGGCGACATCGGCTACGGCATGCCGCTGGGCAGCGAGGAGGCGCAGGCCGAGTCGCTGCTGTGGTTCCTGGGCAACGGCGGCGGCTACCTGAACAGCGCGGGCAAGTACGACATCGACAGCGCGCAGAACGTGGCCACGCTGAAGTTCATGGCCAGCATGGTAAAGGCGGGCGACACCCAGCCCAGCCCCGGCACGACCGACCGCAAGGACGTCTGGGCCCAGTTCGCGGCGGGCAAGATCGGCATGGTGCTCGGTTCCCCGGCCGTGATCCCGATCATCCAGGCCGCGGGCACGCTCAAGGCGGCCGACTACGCCACCGCCGACGTGCCGGGCAAGGCCGGCCCGCTCCAGTCCACACTGGGCGTGCACGACGACATCGTGGCTTTCAACACCGGCGGCCACAAGGCGGCGATCAGGAAGTTCCTGGACTTCGCCTACCAGGACAAGTACCAGCTCCAGTTCGACAACGAGTACGACCTGCTGCCGGCCACGAACAGCGCCGCCCAGGTGATGGGCCGCAACCCGATGTTCGCGGCGTTCCTCAAGAACATCCCGGAGTCGGTGAACTACCCCTCGCTGGCCAACTGGACCACGGTGCAGGACCAGATCCAGACCACGATCGGCCAGGCCATCACGGGCAACCCCGCGAAGATCCTGGCCGCCATCCAGCAGACCGCCGTCAACGGCAGCAGCTGAGGCGGCGTGTCGGACGTCGCGGCCGCGGAGACGACGGGCAAGCGGCCACGGCAGGCCAGCCGCCGGCCAGGCTCCGGCCCCGGCCGGGGCCGGGGTCACGGCGGGCCGGCCGGGGCCCGATCCGGCGGCTGGAGCCGCTGATCTGGCTCGGTCCGGCGCTGATCCTGATCGGCGTGGTGGTGCTGTGGCCGGTGGTGACGCTGATCCAGACCTCCACCGAGAACATCACGCCCATCGGCGTGACGATCGGGTCGGCCGGCGGGGGCAACTACACCACGCTGTTCCACAACCCGAACCTGCCCGGCATCCTGGTCCGCACCGTGGTCTGGGTGGTCTCGGTGGTGGCCATCACCATGGTGCTGTCGCTCGGCCTGGCTCAGCTGTTCAACCAGCGCTTCCCCGGCCGGCGGGTGGTCCGCTGGGCCCTGATCGCGCCGTGGGCGGCGTCGGTGATGATGACCGCGCTGATCTTCCGCTGGATGCTGCAGCCCGGCAACGGCGTGATCAACGTGTTCCTGCACCAGCTCGGCCTGCTGCCCCACCTGGAGTCCAACCAGGCCTCGTGGCTGGGCCGGCCGGACAGCGCGATGGCCTGGATGATCGGCGTGGCGGTGTTCGTGTCGCTGCCGTTCACCACCTACACGCTGCTGGCCGGGCTCCAGGCCATCCCCGGCGACCTGTTCGAGGCGGCCCGGATCGACGGCGCGACCCGGTGGCGCAGCTACCGGGCGATCACCCTGCCGCTGCTGCGGCCGGCGTTCATCGTCGCGGCGGTCATCAACCTGATGAACGTCTTCAACTCCTTCCCGATCATCTGGGAGATGACCCGCGGCGGTCCCGGCTACGAGACCAACACGACCACGGTGTTCATGTACAACCTCAAGGAGAGCTTCGTCGGCCAGGCCGCCGCCATGTCCATCGTCAACTTCACGCTGATCATCGTGATCGTGCTCATCTACCTGCGGATCAGCAACTGGGGCAAGCAGGAGGCGAGCTGACATGACGGCCGGAACCCTCACCCCCCGCCCGGCCGCGCGCCCGGCGGCCGCCCGCCGCGCGGCCCGCGGCCGCCTGCCGCGAGCCCGGACCGCGCTCGTCGCGGCCGCGGCCTACCTCATCGCGATCATCTTCCTGCTGCCCTACCTGGAGATGGTGATCACGGCGCTGCGGCCGCAGCGCGAGCTGCTGGCGCCCAACTACCTGCCCCACCACTTCGCCTGGTCCAATCTCACCAACATGTGGGGCTCGGCGTTCGGGATCACCACCAGCCTGCGGGTCAGCCTGGAGGTGGCGCTGGGCGCCACGGTGCTGGTCGCCCTGGTGGCCATGCCCGCGGCCTACTACACCGCGCGGCACCGGTTCCGGGGGCGGCGCGTGTTCCTGATCATCGTGCTGGCCACCCAGATCCTCCAGCCGACCGCGCTGATCGTCGGCATCTACAAGGAGTTCCTGAGCTTCCACCTGCTCGACACGGTGTGGTCGCTGATCCTGGTCAACGCGGGCTTCAACCTGGCCTTCGCGGTGTGGATCCTCAGCGCCTACTTCGCCTCGATCCCGGTGGAGATCGAGGAGGCGGCCATGGTCGACGGCAGCGGCCGGCTGGGCACGCTGCGCCGGGTCACGCTGCCGCTGGCCATGCCCGGCGTGGTGACCGCGCTGATCTTCACGTTCATCGCGGCCTGGAATGAGTTCATCGCCGCGCTCACGCTGACGACCAGCAATGACGTGACCCCGCTGACCGTCCGCCTGGACTCCTTCATCGGCCAGTACACGGTGGACTGGCAGCACCTGTTCGGCGCCTCGGTGGTGGCCACCATCCCGGTGCTGATCCTGTTCGCGCTGATCGAGCGGCGCGTGGTGGGCGGGCTCACCGCGGGCTCGGTCAAGTAGCCGGCGGCTCCGCACCCAGCTCGCCTCCAGCTCGCCTCCGACGGCCCCGGCTAGGGCCGCGTTTGCGGCCGGCGGCTCCCCTCGCCCAGTCGGGGAGCCGCCGCCAGGCCGTCGAACCTTGTTAGTAATTTCGGGGTTTATCAGGGTAAACATCGGTGTCCGCTGACCGCGAAACCAGCTGGGAACAAAAGGAGGCCCCATCCGCTTAGAAGCGGTGTAATTAAGTAAACGCGACGCAGGAAGTGAGCGCGATGCCCGAAACCCTCTCGCTGCCGGTGCTGCCGCTGGACGACACCATCGTGCTGCCTACCATGGTGGTCCCGGTGGACACCTCCGGCACGGAGGTCCGAGCGGCCATCGAGGCGGCACGGCTGGCCGCGTCGGCCCCCGACTCCTCTGAAACCAAGCCCCAGCTGCTGCTAGTCCCGCGGCTGAATGGCAAGTACTCCCCCGTGGGCACCCTGGCTGCCATCGAGCAGGTCGGACGGCTGCCCAGCGGTGAGCCCGCCGCGGTGATCCGCGGCGTTTCCCGGGTCCGGATCGGCTCCGGGACCGTTGGCCCCGGCGCGGCCCTGTGGGTGGAGGGGACCGTGGTCGACGAGCCGCCGGCCTCCGAGCGCGCCCACGAGCTGGCCCGCGAGTACCGCACCGTGGCCGTGTCCATCCTGCAGAAGCGCGGCGCCTGGCAGGTCGTCGACGCCCTGCAGCGGATCACCGACCCGTCGGCGCTGGCCGACAGCGCCGGCTACGCCAGCTACCTCTCACTCGAGCAGCGCCACCAGCTGCTGGAGACCATCGACCCGGAGCAGCGGCTTGAGCTGCTGGCCGGCTGGGCGCGCGACCAGCTCGCTGAGCTGGACGTGGCCGAGACGATCCAGAACGACGTCCGCGAGGGCATGGAGAAGCAGCAGCGCGAGTTCCTGCTGCGCCAGCAGCTCGCGGCCATCCGCAAGGAGCTGGCCGGCCTGGACGGCGAGCCCGCCTCCGAGGAGGAGGACTACCGGGCCCGGATCGAGGCCGCGGACCTGCCCGAGAAGGTGCGCGAGGCCGCGCTCAAGGAGGCGGCCAAGCTGGAGCGGGGCTCCGACCAGTCGCCCGAGGCGGGCTGGATCCGGACCTGGCTGGACACCGTCCTGGAGATCCCGTGGAACACCACCACCGATGACGCCTACGACGTCACGGCGGCGCGTGCGGTGCTGGACGCCGACCACGCGGGCCTGGACGACGTCAAGGAGCGGATCGTCGAGTACCTGGCCGTGCGCAAGCGGCGCGCGGACAAGGGCCTGACCCTGGTCGGCGGGCGGCGCAGCGGTGCCGTGCTGGCGCTGGCTGGTCCTCCCGGCGTCGGCAAGACCTCGCTGGGTGAGTCGGTGGCCCGCGCCATGGGCCGCAAGTTCGCCCGGGTCGCGCTGGGCGGCGTCCGGGACGAGGCGGAGATCCGCGGTCACCGGCGCACCTACGTCGGCGCGCTGCCGGGCCGCATCGTCCGGGCCGTCCGCGAGGCCGGCTCGCTGAACCCGGTGATCCTGCTGGACGAGGTGGACAAGCTGGGCGCCGACTACCGCGGCGACCCCACGGCCGCCCTGCTCGAGGTGCTGGACCCGGCGCAGAACCACACGTTCCGCGACCACTACCTCGAGGTCGAGCTGGACCTGTCCGACGTGCTGTTCATCGCCACGGCGAACGCGCTCGAGTCCATCCCCGGCCCGCTGCTGGACCGGATGGAGCTCATCACGCTGGACGGCTACACCGAGGACGAGAAGGTCATCATCGCCCGCGACCATCTGCTGCCCCGGCAGCTGGACCGGGCCGGCCTGGAGGCCGGCGACGTCGACGTGACCGACGCCGCGCTGCACCAGCTGGCCGCGGAGTACACCCGCGAGGCGGGGGTGCGGTCGCTGGAGCGGACCGTCGGCAAGGTGCTGCGGAAGATCGCGGCGCAGCTGGCGACCGGCGCGGCCACGCTGCCGGTCACGGTGGACGAGGCCGACCTGCACGGGTACCTGGGCCACCCCCGGCACACGCCGGAGTCGGCCGAGCGGACCGCGCTGCCGGGCGTGGCCACGGGCCTGGCGGTGACCGGGACCGGCGGCGACGTGCTGTTCATCGAGGCCTCGCTGGCCGACCCGGAGACGGGCCCGACCGGCGTCACGCTGACCGGACAGCTCGGCGACGTGATGAAGGAGTCGGCGCAGATCGCGCTGTCCTACCTGCGGTCGCACGGCGCGGAGCTGGAGCTCCCGGTGGCTGACCTGAAGGATCGCGGCGTGCACATCCACGTGCCCGCGGGCGCGGTGCCCAAGGACGGGCCCAGCGCCGGGGTCACGATGACGACCGCGCTGGCCTCGCTGCTGTCGGGCCGGCTGGTCCGGTCGGACGTGGCGATGACCGGTGAGGTGTCACTGACCGGCCGGGTGCTCCCGATCGGCGGGGTGAAGCAGAAGCTGCTCGCCGCCCACCGGGCCGGGATCACCACGGTGCTCATCCCCAAGCGGAATGAGCCCGACCTGGAGGACGTGCCCGAGAACGTGCGGGAGGCGCTGGAGATCCACGCGGTCAGCGATGTCCGCGAGGTGCTCAGCCGGGCCCTCGAGCCCGCCAACTCCCCCGCGGCCGTGGCCGCCTGAGGTAGCTAGGCCAGAAAGCAGCGGCCCGGTCCGCCGACGTGAGTCGGCGGACCGGGCCGCTGTGTTTGGAGCAGAAGCGGCCCGGCCCGCCCGGCGGACCGGGCCGCTGTGTTTGGAGCAGAAGCGGCCGGGCCCGCCCGCGGGCCCGGCCGCTGGCGTTCTGGGGCCTAGACGCCCTCGAGGATGCGCAGGATCAGCACGCGCTTGGTGGCCGCCGCGGCGTCCAGCACCGGGGCGATCTCGTCGTCGCGCAGGTACTCGGCCCCCTCGACCAGCAGCACCAGCGGGCCGCCGTCCTCCTCGGCCGCGGTGACCACCTCGAGCACGTAGTCGGGATTGCGGCGCAGCGCCTCCGGGGACGGCACGGTGAGCAGGATCTCGCCCGCCTCCGGGGGCGTCAGCGTGCCGTCGGGGCCCGCGGACAGGTGCTCGAGCACCACCCGGCGGTCGGTCAGGCTGGCCGGCGGCTCCTCGCGCAGGTGCACGTCGACGGAGCTGTCGCGGGGCAGCTGGATGATGAGCTCGGCCTGGTTTTCCACTGCTGGAGCATATCGCTGCCCTGAGCCGGAGCCGACGAGTATCAGCGGCCCGTGAATAGTTACTCCTATCCGCGTCTATCTGGGCCGACTGGCTGGCCAGCGGCGGGCGGTCCCGGTAAAAGAATGAGCATGCCGAATCAGCTGGGCTCCATTCAGCACATCGTTCACCTGATGCTCGAAAACCGGTCATTTGACCACATGCTGGGATTTCTCTACGCGGATTCCGGCAACGTGAGCCCGACCGGGCAGCCATTCGAGGGCCTGACCGGGACCGAGTCGAACCCGGACTCGACCGGCAAGCCGGTGACCGTCTACCAGATCGACGTGACGCAGCCCGGCGCGTACTTCATGCCCGGGGCCGACCCCGGCGAGGGCTACGTCAACACCAACCAGCAGCTGTTCGGGTCCACCAAGGCGCCCACCCCGCCGACGGCCACCAACACCGGCTTCGTCACCAACTTCGCCTCGGCCATCGCCTACGACACGGCCAACCATTACGGCATCGACGCCGGCACCGTGGCGACCAACATCATGGGCATCTTCCCGCCCGCCGCGCTGCCCATCCTGTCCGGGCTGGCCAGGGGCTTCGCCGTCTGCGACCACTGGTACGCCTCGGTGCCGACCGAGACGATGCCGAACCGGGCGTTCGCCTGCGCGGCGACCAGCCAGGGGCACATGGACGACGCCACCAAGTCGTTCACGGTGCCGAGCATCTTCGGCCTGATGACCGACCACAACCTGAGCTGGAAGATCTACGGCTACACCTCGTCGCCGCTGACCCGGCTCGACTTCCCGGACACGGTCAAGGCGCCGGACACGAACATCGGCAAGTTCAAGGACTTCCAGGCCGACGCGGCCGCGGGCACGCTGGCCGCGTACTCGTTCATGGAGCCGAGCTGGAGCTCGACGGGCAACAGCCAGCACCCCAACTACGACGTCTCCCTGGGCGAGCAGCTCATCCAGCAGGTCTACGAGGCGCTGCGCGGCGGCCCGGCCTGGGACCAGACCCTGCTGATCATCACCTACGACGAGCACGGCGGCTGCTACGACCACGTGGCGCCGCCCTCGGGCGCCATCCCCCCGGACGCCACGGTCGGCGAGTACGGCTTCGACTTCACCCGGTTCGGGGTCCGGGTCCCGGCGGTGCTGGTGTCCCCGCTGATCGAGGCGGGCACGGTGTTCCGGCCGCCGGGCGACATGCCGCTCGACCACACGTCGGTGCTCAAGACGGTGGAGACGCGCTGGGCGCTGCCCGCGCTGACCGCCCGCGACGCGGCGGCGCAGGACGTGGGCGACGTGCTGACGCTGACCACGCCGCGCACCGACGACCCGCTGGCCGGGGTCACCGCCCCGGTGTCCGGCGGGGCCAACCCGGCCGCCGGGCACGTGTCGCACCTGCAGCAGCTCCAGGCCGAGATGGTGTCGCACCTGCCGGTGCCGCTGGCCCAGGTGAGTACCTCGCCGCTGCTGGCCCTCCAGCACAGCCCCGAGGACTTCGACCACTACATCTCGGCCCGCACCGCGCTGTGGCAAGACCAGCGCGGCCCGCACTAGGCGGGGTGGGTGGCGTGGTCGTGGGGGTCGTGCGCGGAGTGGTCCGGTGAGCTGGCGGGGGTACCGCCCATCATGCGCAGCATGGGCCCGCCGCCGGTCCGCAGGAACCGGACGACCAGGGCCGCGGCCAGCAGCAGGAAGACGATGTTCAGCCACGTCGTGTAGTTCCAGGACACCCCGCTGTCCGGGATTGTCACGCCGGTCCGGGCCGGGACGATGCCCAGCAGGCTGAAGATCGCCTCCACCAGGTAGCCGGCCCCGGCCATGGCGGCGTAGAACACCACCAGCACGAACGCCGCCATCCGCAGCCCGTAGTACTTCCGGTAGATGTTCAGGATCGGCAGGATCAGCAGGTCGGCGAAGATGAACGCGGTCACGCCGCCGAAGCTCAGCCCGTCCTTCCACAGCACCGCGGCCAGCGGCACGTTGCCGATCGAGCAGACGAAGCTGAGCATGGCCACCACCGGGCCCACCAGCGGCCCCCAGATCGCCGCGGCCACCGGGTGCCCGGTGATGAAGAACGCCCGCCAGAAGTCCGGCGGCACCCAGGCCGCGATGGCGCCCGCGATGAGCAGGCCGATCACCAGGTCGCGCAGGATGGCCGCCCACTCCATCACGAACACGTGCGACACCGACGTGAACCCCTCGCCCGACAGCAGCCGGCGCAGCAGCGAGCCGCGGGCGCGCACCGACATGTCCATGGCCGCGTGCCCCTCCATGGATCCGGCCAGCCCGCGCTCGGACTGAGCCCGGGCGTCGGTGAGCAGCCGCTGGCGCAGGAACACCCGGAACGCAAGGGCGACAAAGATAATCATGAACGGTCCGCCGACAAACTCGGCCGCCGTGAACTGCCACCCGAGCAGCAGGGCCAGGATCACCCCGAGTTCCACCACCAGGTTGGTGGAGGCGATCTCGAACGCCATCGCCGCGGTGAAGCTCGCGCCCTTGCTGAACAGGGACCGGGCCAGCGCGACCGCGGCGTAGGAGCACGACGAGGACGCGGCCCCCAGGCCCGCGGCCACGGTGAGCGTCCGGGGCCGGTCATTGCCGAGCAGCCGGACCACGGCCTGCTTGGACACCAGGGCCTGCACGATGGCGGACAGCCCGAAGCCGAGGATCAGCGCCCAGGTGATCTCCCAGGCCATCGACCCCGTGATCAGCAGTGCGTGCCCGATGGCCGCCATGAGCGCAGCTGCCCTCCGTCCGCCTCGACGACGTCCCGTTCCCGTCCATGTATACCCCAGACGGGTATCTCCGCCGCGAGCTGGCCCCCGGGCGAGGCGAGGGTGATCAATGACAATCTTCCCAATTGACTTTATAGGGAATTAGTTCCAAGATGGTGTCATGAGCCCTCCGCAGCCCACGGTCTCCCGTCCTGAGCCGGGCCTCCGCCAGCTGGCCGGCGCGAGGTGCCGCGGCACTGGCCCGCTCCCGGCGGACTCAGCCGGCGACGCCCAGCCCCCTGACCGCCGCCGCTTCCTCGCGGCCCGTCCTCGTCTCGCCCCGTGTATCCCCCCCGTCACGAATGAGGTTCTCGCGTGCCCGGATCCCGCGCCCTGGCGCTCACGACCGAACAGACGGCCGGCCCGCCCGCGGCCGCTGATGCCGCGGTCACGACCCCGCAGGCCGCCGCACCGTCCGCTGCCGCTCGCGGTGGCCTGGGCCGCCGGCTGCTGCACAGCAAGGCGCTGCCACGGCTGATCAGCCCGGTCATCGTGCTGGCCGGCTGGCAGTTCGTCAGCTCGGCGGGCCTGGTCTCGGCGGACAAGCTGCCGCCGCCGACCGAGGTCTGGAGCACCGCGGTCTCGCTGGTCACCACCAGCTCGGCGGCCTACGGCACGCTCCAGGGCAACATGCTGATCTCGCTGGAGCGGGTGGCGGTGGGGTTCGCCTGCGGGGCCATCGTCGCGATCGTGCTCGCCGTCAGCGCCGGGCTCAGCCGCCTGGGCGAGAACGCGGTGGACCCGCTCATGCAGATGCTGCGGACGCTGCCGCTGTTCGGCCTGATCCCGGTGTTCATCGTCTGGTTCGGCATCGGCGAGCTGCCCAAGATCTTGCTGATCTCGATCGGGGTCGCGATCCCGCTGTACCTGAACACGTTCTCCGGCATCAGGAACGTGGATGCCAAGCTGGCCGAGCTGGGCCGGGTGCTGCACCTGTCCCGCCGCGAGCTGCTGACCCAGATCGTGCTGCCGGGCGCGCTGCCCCAGGTGCTCGTCGGCCTGCGGCAGAGCCTGGGCGTGGGCTGGCTGGCCCTGGTGGTGGCCGAGCAGTTCAACGCGAACGCCGGCCTCGGCTACATGATCAGCCAGGCCACCCAGTTCAGCCGCAACGACGTGATCTTCGTGGCGCTGCTCGTGTACTGCGTGCTCGGCCTGCTCACCGACGCGGTCGTCCGGCTGGTGGAGAGGAGGGCTCTGTCATGGCGCCGCAGCTTCGTAGCGTAGCGACACCCGCCGAGGTCGCCCAGGTTCGCGGCCTGTCCCGCTCCTTCGGCGGGCGCAAGGTCCTCGACGACCTCGACCTGGACATCGTGCCGGGCGAGTTCATCGCGCTGATCGGCCGCAGCGGCTCGGGCAAGTCCACGCTGCTGCGGGCCCTGGCCGGGCTGGACCGCGAGGTCACCGGCGAGGTGCGGGTCAGCGGCCCCACGGCGGTGGCGTTCCAGGAGCCGCGGCTGGTGCCGTGGAAGCGGGTGAGCGCGAACATCAGCCTGGGCCTGCGCGGCGGCGACCCGAAGTCGGCGGCCGCCGCGGCGCTGGCCGAGGTCGGGCTGACCGAGCGGGCGGGTGCCTGGCCGCTCACCCTGTCCGGCGGCGAGGCCCAGCGGGCCTCGCTGGCCAGGGCGCTGGTCCGCGAGCCTCGGCTGCTGCTGCTCGACGAGCCGTTCAGCGCGCTGGACGCGCTGACCAGGATCGCCATGCACCGGCTGGTCCTGGGGCTATGGGAACTGCACCAGCCCGCGGTGCTGCTGGTCACCCACGACGTGGATGAGGCGCTGGCCCTGGCCGACCGCGTGCTCGTGCTGACCGACGGGCGCATCGGCTACTCCTACCAGGTCGACGCGCCGCGCCCCCGCGACCGAGACCTGCCCGACCTGATCACCGCCCGGGCCGACCTGCTGGCCGAGCTCGGCGTCCCCATGGAAGGAACTAGATGATGAACAGAGGTCCCGTCGCCGCTCAGGCACGGAAGAACCGGCCCGGATCCCGCGCGCGCCTGCTGCCGCTGACCGCGGCCGTGCTCGCCGCCGGGGCGCTGGCCGCGGCCTGCTCCTCGAGTTCCAGCACCACCGCCGCGGGCGGCTCAGGCTCGGCCGCCGCCAGCGCGTCCGGCACCTCCTCGGCCAGCACCGCGAGCCTGTCCAACGTGACGCTGCACGTCGGCGACCAGGCCGGCTCGGGCGCCCAGGCGCTGCTGACCGCCGCCGGGCTGATTAACAAGCTGCCGTTCAAGGTGAGCTGGTCGGACTTCACCTCCGGCCCGCCGATGCTCCAGGCCATGGGCGCCGGGTCGGTCGACATCGGCGCGGTCGGCGACGCCCCGCCGATCTTCGCCGCCGCCGGCGGCGAGAAGATCGCCGTCGTCGCCGCCACCGTCGGCAACCCGGCTGCCACCGCGCTGCTGGTGCCCAAGGGCTCGTCCCTGCACTCGGTGGCCCAGCTGCGCGGCAAGAAGATCGCCGTGGCCGAGGGCAGCTCGTCCAACTATCACCTGGTGGACGTGCTCAAGCAGGCCGGGCTGACGACCAAGGACGTCACGATCGTGAACCTCCAGCCGGCCCAGGCGGCGGCCGCCTTCGCCTCGGGCCAGGTGGACGCCTGGGATGTCTGGAGCCCGTTCATCGAGCAGGCCGAAGGGCAGCACGGCGCAAAGGTACTGGTCAGCGGGGCGCCGATCGGCAAGACATACTCCTTCGAGGTGGCCTCGCGGGCCGCGCTGGCCAACCCGGCCAAGGCGGCCGCCATCCGCGACTACCTCAAGCTGATCGCGCAGGCCCACGCCTGGGCCAACACCCACCAGTCGGCCTGGGCCCAGACCTGGTCCAAGGCCACCGGGCTGCCGCTCAGCATCATGGCCAAGGCCACGGCCGACGACACGGCGGTGACCGTGCCCATCAGCAGCAGCGTGATCAGCACTCAGCAGGCCATCGCCAACGTGTTCACCGCCGCGGGCCTGATCCCCGGCCACGTGGACTTCGCCAACTTCGCCGTGACCACCTTCAACAGCACTGCCGGGAGTTCCTCATGAGCCTGGTGTTCCACTGGTTCCTGCCCACCTCCGGCGACGGCCGGGCCATCGTCGGACGCGGGCACAGTGTCCCCCTCAACGACCAGGTCCCGGTCACCGGCTCGGCCGGCGGCGCGCACGGGCCCGGCGACCACGGCAGCGCCTGGTCGGCGACCCGGCCGCCGGACATCGAGTACCTGGCCCAGGTGGCCAGGTCGGCCGAGCAGCTCGGCTTCACCGGGGTGCTGACCCCGACCGGCACCTGGTGCGAGGACGCCTGGCTGGTCACCGCGGCGCTCCTCCGCGAGACCCAGCGGCTGAAGTACCTGGTCGCCTTCCGGCCCGGCTACACCTCACCCACCCTGTCCGCCCAGATGGCCGCCACCTACCAGCGGATCTCGCACGGGCGGCTGCTGCTCAACGTGGTCACCGGCGGCGAGTCCGCCGAGCAGCGCCGGTTCGGCGATCACCTCTCGCACGACGAGCGCTACGCCAGGACCGGCGAGTTCCTGGACGTCGTCCGCGGCGCGTGGAGCGGCACGCCGTATGACTTCACCGGCAAGTACTACGAGGTCAGCGGGGCCACGGTGATGGCTCCGCCGGAGCCCATCCCGCAGGTCTACTTCGGCGGGTCCTCGCCGGCGGCCGGGCCGGTCGCGGCCCGGTACGTGGACGTCTACCTGACGTGGGGCGAGCCCCCGGCCCAGGTGGCGGAGAAGATCGCCTGGATGCGCGGCCTGGCCCAGGAGGCGGGCCGGACGCTGCGGTTCGGCATCCGGCTGCATGTCATCACCCGCGACACGGCCAAGGACGCCTGGGCCGAGGCCGCGCGGATGCTGGACTCGATCGCGCCGTCCGAGATCGCCCGGTCCCAGCAGGCCCTGGCCAGGTCGGAGTCGGTCGGCCAGCGCCGGATGCGCGAGCTGCACGAGGGCTACCGGACCGGCGGCGGCGCGGACGGCCTGGAGATCTACCCCAACCTGTGGGCCGGGATCGGGCTGGTCCGCGGCGGCGCGGGCACGGCGCTGGTCGGCAGCCACGAGCAGGTGGCCGACCGGATCGAGGAGTACGCCGCGCTGGGCATCGAGGAGTTCATCTTCTCCGGCTACCCGCACCTGGAGGAGGCGTACTGGTTCGGCGAGGGCGTGCTGCCCGAGCTGCGCCGCCGCGGCGCGGTCCGGCAGGCCGGCGCGGCCGCGGCCGCCGAGCTGAGCCCGGTGCTCACCCCGGCCTGACCCCGCCGGGGCCAGGCGGAAACGTCATGGCTGGCCCTCTGCTGCTGCTCCATCGTCATCAGAGGGCCAGCCATGACGCTGAGCTGGGGGTGTGATCGGCGACCGCGGCCGGGTCGTACTCCAGGGTGACCGGCAGGTGGTCGGATGCCTGCCGGGTCAGCTCGGTGTCGGTCACGTGGTAGGCGCGCAGCGCGCCGAGTAGGTGCGGGCTGACCCGGATGGCGTCGATCCGCCGGGCGATCCCGGCCTCGCCGTACCGGTCGCCGGGATAGTGGCCGGCCGTCGGCTGCCAGGGCGCGTGCAGCACCGCCGCCGCGTCGTGCAGGCCGCCCGCCCACAGCACGTCGCCGGGCCGCCGGTCGGCCCAGTACCGCCGTTGCCCGTTCTCGTCGTAGTCCCAGTCGCACTGGTAGATCAGGTCGGCGAACCACGGCACGCCCTGGTACGGATCGCGCGGCTCGTACAGCACCCAGCGGCCCGCCATCTGGTCGAACACGCGGTCCGCCGACTCGGTGTTCCAGTCGGCGCCGACCAGTACCGGAAGACTGTCCGCCGGGCCGGTCAGCATGGCCACCAGCCGCTCGTTCTGGTCCGCGCGCAGCCGCCGCCCGAACGGCGTGGCGTGGAACGCCGCGTGCCGCACCCGGCGCCCGCCGACATCCAGGGTGACGACGGCCAGCGAGTGCCAGAAATGGCCCCGGCCCAGGGTCCGCAGCGAGCCGGGTACCGGCTCGATCTCGCCTCGCCACATCAGCCCGCAGTGGAATCCGCGCGGGCCCATGGCCACCGCGGGCAGGCGCGCATCGGCGTCGCCGCCGACCGGGGTGACCAGGCAGCGCATGCCCACGTCGTCGGCCAGCTGGCGAAGCCGGCCGCCCACCACCTCGTCGTCCGAGCCGCGGATCTCCTGCACCGCGAGCACGTCGCAGCTGAGCTCGCGGATCGACTTCACCACCTGCTGGTAGTGCTCGGCGCTCTCGGCCGAGCCGCTGAGGAACAGGTCCAGCACGTTGTAGGTGGTGAAGAGCACCGAGTCGGGGATAGTCCTGGGCAGGCTCATCAGGAACCTCCAGCGTCGCAAGGCGAGCAGCGGCAAGCAGCGGCAAGCGGGGACCCCCGTTGTCACTCAGGGTAATGAGAGCCTAGCTACCGGCGACGGAGCGGCTCAGCCGATCGGGCATCCTGGCCGGGCCCTGGCCTGACCGGAGTTGCGGTGCACCATCAGGCAGGACTCGTTGACCGCCTGGAACGCCCTGGCCGGGATCCGCTTGAGCAGGGCGACGAGCCCGTCGGGCCACTGCGGGAAGGCGCTGCCCTGGAAGAACCAGTTGCTGCCGTTGTCGGCCAGGATCAGCCCGTAGTGCTGCATTTCCACCAGGATGGCCTTGGCGTCCCGGCAGTACCGGTTGCGCCGGCTGGCGCAGAACCGGCCGACCGGGAAGCTGGCCCGCAGCCGGAACCGGGCGCCCATCGGGGGCAGGCCGGGGCTTGAGCCCGACCCCGCCTCGTGCCGGGCCGGCCAGATGTAGGCCGACCGGGTCCGCTGGGCGGTGAAGCGGATCGCGTGGGTGATCGGCCGGCCGTGCCGGACGGCCGCCTGGACCTGGGCGAAGTTCAGCAGGCCGGGCAGGATCGGCAGGCCCGCGGCGTCGGCCGAGGTCCACCCGGCGGGCCGCAGCGCGTTCGACCTGAGGTGCCAGATCGCGCCCGAGCCGGCCGTGGAGCCGCCCGCCTTGTAGCGGGCTTCCCACAGCTCATAGAGCGTGCAGGTCCGGGAGTTGACCATGATGGCGTGGCGGTCGCCGCCGGCGTTCCGGCCGCCCTCGATGGGGGTGTCCGGGCCGAACGGATAGGGCCCGCGGTTGCTCTGCGGCGCGTAGGTGAACTTGATCCGGACCAGCCGGTGCCGGCTGGTCACGATCCGGTCCGGGATGCCGTACGGGTAACCGCCCGGATCGGGCCCGAAGTCGGGGTGCAGGTCGGTGCGGCCGGCGTCCATGCTGGCCAGCCAGGCGGCGCTGTGCGAGTCGACCGGCAGCCGGGAGATGTCGGTGTTCCACACGTTACTGGCCGGGAACAGCGGGCAGTTGGCGGCGCCGGGCACCGTGGTCCCGGCCGGGGTGACCGACACCGCCGGGGCGACCGGGGGCGCGGGCACGGCCATCGTCAGGCGGACCGCGCCGCTGTCCTGGCCGCGCCGTCCGGCCAGCACCGCCGGGGCCAGTACCGTCCGGGCCGGCCGCGGCCGGGGCAGCGCCGCCCTGGGCCAGGCCGACGGCGGCCAGCGCGGCCACCGCCGCCCCGGCGAGCACCAGCCGGGCGGGCTGCAATCGAAGCCGTCGCACGCTGGCATCCTGGCACGCCGATGTCGGCCGTGCCCGGATATCCGCCGATTGGCCGGCCCGGCCGATCCGTGCGGCGGGTGCCTGATGATGCCGGCCACTCAGCCGGGCGGCGGCGGATAGAGTCAGCTGTCATGGCCGATCGCCCGCTCGCAGAGATCATGGCGCCGGACTGGGCGGCTGCCCTGGAGCCGGTCGCCCCGCGCATCAAGCGGATGGGCGAGTTCCTCCGCGCGGAGAACACGGCCGGCCGCGGCTACCTCCCGGCCGGGGAGAACGTGCTGCGGGCGTTCCGCCAGCCGCTGGCCGACATCCGGGTGCTGATCGTCGGCCAGGATCCCTATCCGACCCCCGGCCACCCGGTCGGGCTCAGCTTCTCCGTCGCGCCCGAGGTCCGCCGCCTGCCCGCCAGCCTGGCCAACATCTTCCGCGAGTACACCGACGACCTGGGCTACCCCCGGCCGTCGAACGGCGACCTGAGCCCGTGGACCGAGCGCGGCGTGATGCTGCTCAACCGGGTCCTCACCGTCCAGCCCGGCAAGATCGGCTCGCACCGCGGCCTGGGCTGGGAGGAGGTCACCGAGCAGGCCATCCGGGCGCTGGCCGCGCGCGGCGGCCCGCTGGTCGCCATCTTGTGGGGCCGGGACGCGCGCAACCTGGCCCCGCTGCTCGACGGCGTCCCGCTCATCGAGTCGGCCCACCCGAGCCCGAACTCGGCCGACCGCGGCTTTTTCGGCTCCCGCCCGTTCAGCCGGGCCAGCCGCCTGCTCGAGGACCAGGGCGCCGACCCGGTCGACTGGAAACTGCCCTAGCCCGCTGCCGCCATCCGGACCGGGACTGAGATCGGGACTGAACTGTAGGAATCCGGCGGCACCGGGTATGACCTCCATGGAAGGAGGTGGGCCCGATGCACACGCCCCAGGTCATCACGTCCGGAGTCGACTACATCTTCCTGATCGTTCCCGTCGTCGTCGTCTTGTTCGGCTGGATCGGCGCGGTCTACTGGGCCAATGCGCACCCCGACGTCCGCCGTCCGGGGGAGCCTGGCCGGGCCATCGCGGGACAGGCCGGCCCGGGCGCCACCTTGCCGGACAGCGCCCGCGCCGAGAGCACCCTGGCCAGCGGGGCCGCCGACGAGCATCAGGCCGGCGCGGGCGAGCGGATCTCCGCCGATGACCAGGCCGCCAGCCGGGACGAGCCCGGCGAGCAGGCACGGTCCGGCGAGCAGGCACGATCCGGCGAGCAGGCACGATCCGGGAGCCGGCACGGTCCGGGGAGCCGGGCCGAGGCGAGCGTCAGGGCGGCTGACCAGATCCCGCGCCGGGAGCGCTTGACAGCCGTGCGCGGGGTGCCTCCAATGAGCTAGAACGCGTTCTAGTCCGTCTTGGAGGGTGGCCGCCGTGGCTGAGCTGGATGGGAAAGTGGCCGTCGTGACCGGGGCCAGCCGCGGCATCGGCGCGCAGATCGCCCGGCGGTTCGCGGCGGCCGGGGCCGGGGTCGTCGTCACGGCCCGCACCACCGACCCTGGCCAGTCGCCGCTTTCGGGCACGATCGGCGAGACCACCGAGCAGATCCTGGCCGCGGGCGGGACCGCGATCGCCGTTCCGGCCGACCTGTCCAGGCCGGAGGACCGGGAGCGCCTGATCGCGCAGGCCCGCGAGCGGCTCGGCCCGCCCGACATCCTGGTCAGCAACGCGGCTGTCAGCTACTTCGCCCGGGTCGAGGACTTCACCCCGCGCCGGTACCAGCTGATGCTGAACGTCCTGGTCGAGGCGCCGTTTCACCTGGCCACCCTGGTCGCGCCGGGAATGCGGGCCCGCGGCGAGGGCTGGATCCTGAACATCTCCTCGATCGCGGCGCGCCACCCCAGCCTGCCGCCCGGCGGCTGGGCGGCCAGCGGCAGCACGGTCTACGGGATGTGCAAGGCCGCCCTGGAACGGCTGTCGACCGGGCTGGCCGCCGAGCTTTACGCCGACAACGTCGCGGTCAACGCCCTGTCCCCGAGCCAGGTCGTGCCGACCCCGGGAACGCTCTTCCACCACATCACGACGGCGGATAACCCGGATTCCGAGCCGCCGTCGGTGATGGCCGAGGCGGCGCTGCAGCTGTGTCACCGCGCGCCCCGGTCTCTCACCGGACGGATTGCCTACTCCCAGGACCTGCTGGCCGAGCTCGGCGTCGCGGCGCCGGCGGCCAGCTAGGTCCCGGGCTAGGTCCTAGGGCTATCTGCCTGGGCTATCTTCTGGCTGAGCTACTGACTCGGCACTACTTGCTGGGCCGGGGGCACTTGACCTTCGGGTTGGCACCCGCGTAGTTCAGCGGGCCGGCCAGCACTGTCACGACGATCGTGCTCGCTCCCGCGCAGCTCGCGTGGGCGGCCGTGTAGTAGTGCCGCTGGGCGCCCGCGATGGCCCCGATAATCAGCCAGATAACCAGCACCACACTCAGGATGCGCATATCTAACCTCTCCGATCGGGCTCTCCCTCGCGTGGGAGTGTCAGCCCTTTGATGGACTTCTGCGCCGCTATGTACCTGGCCCGCCGGAGAATAAACGGACCGGCCTCGTGCGGCGGCATCGCCCCAGGTGAATGGCGTATCAGCAGTCGGGCGGAGTTGACTCACGCCCGGCCGGGATGCCGTCTGGCGGCGCCTGGAGCATGTCCTCGAGCGGCACCCGCCGGCCGTCGGCCGCCTCGTCCGGCGCGGTCGTCAGCCAGCCTCCGATGGCGCGGGCCCGGTGCCGTGTCCAGCCGGGCCGCCGCCGCAGCCAGAGCCCCGCAGCTGCCGCCGCGATGAGCGCGATTCCCGCCAGCTGGAGCAGCCCGTGCGCGACGAACGCCGTGATCGCTCCGATGACGGCCAGCGCCAGCCCGGTCCGGGTTCCCATCCGCACCCCCGCTGTTACGTTGCGTCCCGTCGGTACCGGCACGCGAGGATTGCCCCATTCCCGCGCGAGGCGGGTTAAACATCGCCGGGCCCGCGCAAGCGCGCGGTCAGCCCGGCGAGCCCAGCAGCCCGGCGCCCTGCCCGTCGTCGTCCGGGTCCGCGGCGGCCGGGCTCCCCGCCGCCGCCGCCGCCGCCGCCTGGGCCTTGCGGGACTCGATCCACGAGTCGACGATCGCCCACTGCACCTGCAGCCAGTGGAACTGCCCGGCCGGGTCCGCGGGCATCTCACCGGCCGGCTCGCGCCACCAGCGCACCGTCATCGGGCGTCCGGTCAGCGGCAGGGCCCGCCACACCAGCGCCGGACTGACCAGGTCATCCAGCCCGGTGTGGGCCACCACCACGACGTCCAGGTCGGGCCGGGCGGCCAGGCTGGCCAGCACTCCGGCCGGCCGGGGCGGCAGCACGTACGGATTGCGGGCAGCCTGGGCCGCCACCCCCCAGTCCGCCCGGTAGAGGAGCCGGCTGAGGGCGCGCCGGTACCGGCGCGGCGTCCAGTTGCGGCCCTCGGGGAAGATCAGCATCGCGTCGCGGCCGCGCAGCCGTCGGGCCAGGCCGGCCACCCGGGCCGCGAGTTCCTCGCCGTCGCCGGCCTGCGCGGGCAGGAAGCAGGCCGAGAGCCGGCTGAGCAGGACATCGAGCCCCGGATCCCACAGCAGGTCTTCCTTCAGGACGATCCGCGGCCGCCGGCCGTACCGGGTCAGGAGCAGCTCGACCAGCGCGAACGAGTCGCCTGGCCCGGCGTGCCGGGCCAGGACCAGCAGCGGGCCACCGTCCAGGCCGGCCAGGCCGGGCGGGCCGGGCGGTTCCTCGACCGTCATCGTGAAGCCGAGCAGCGTGGTCGCGGCGGACCGCAGCGTGGCTAAGGTCCACCGCAGCAGGCCCAGGTGCGCGTCCTGCCAGCGGTCGTCGTCGCGCGCGGCCGGGACCGGGTGCCGCAGCCAGAGCCCCGCGCACGCCACCAGCATGATCGCGTCCAGCAGCAGGTACAGGGCGCCGAGCAGCGCCAGCCGGGGCACTCGGCGCCGCCGGGTCACCGGCCAGGCCAGCCCGCCGACCGCGGCCACGGCCAGCAGGAGCACGGCCAGCGCGACCGCGACGGGGATCCAGAGCGGGTCGAGCACGGCCCGGCGCACGCCGGCCGGCGGCGGTCTCACGGGGGGTCCGGCAGCCCGGCCAGGTACTCGGCGGCGGCCACGTAGCCGCGCTCGATCCGGGCCGAGACGTTGGCGGCGCTGCGGTACCGCATGGAGACCAGCGGCGTGCTCTCCTCGCCACTGGGCAGTACGTGCACCCGGACGGTCTCCGGCACGGTGGCCATCTCCTCCACGAACCGGTGCCGGCGGGCGATCTCGAACGCGACCAGGGCCACGTCCCAGGGCGCGCGGGGCGGGCTGAGCGGCTTCTCGATCCGTCCCACATGCAGAACGTAGATCTCCGTCGCGCCGAGCGCGAGGGCCCGGCCCACCGGGATCGAGTGCACCAGGCCGCCGTCCAGGAAATGCTCGCCGTCGATCTCCACCGGGGGCAGCAGACCTGGCACCGCGCAGGAGGCCAGCACCGCGTCGGCCAGCGACCCCGAGCTGAACCAGTGCGCCGCGGCCTGCTCGACGCTGGCCGCCACGCACTGGAAGGGCACCGGCAGGTCCTCGATGAGCTTGGGCAGATGGCTGGCCATCAGCCGGCGCAGCGGCTCCGCCGAGTGCAGGTGGGTCCGGTGCCGGGCCAGCGTGCTGGCCTGGGCCAGCAGCGACCCGTTGAACAGCCCGGCCTCGGACAGCGATTTCCAGATCCCGGCCAGCGCGTCCACGCCCGCCGGCGACGGGTCGGCCGCGATGGCCGCGCCGTTCAGCGCGCCGACGCTGGTGCCCAGCACCAGCGCCGGACGGCGCCCGGATTCCAGCAGCGCACGGACCATCCCCACCTGGGTCGCGCCCAGCACGCCGCCACCGCCAAGTACGAAGGTCGGGAGCGCGGAGAGCATGAGCGCATTGTGGCACGCAGCCCCGGGCCGCCCGGGTCGCCGCCGGCTGAACCCGGATCGCCTCGTCTGCGTGTTTATGAGAGTTCTCTCACGTGCTGCGACCGTCCGCTACATTGAGCCGCAGGGGGCTATATGGGGCTTATCGCGCTGATTGCCTGGCTTACCACCGCGGGCGCGGGGCTGTACCTGCTCGCGGTCTGGCTGATCGAGTATGACCGCGACTTCCAGCGGGCCGCGGCCACCCGGCTGCCGATTCCGGTGCTCGGCGGGCATGCCCTGCTCGCGGTGGCCGGCCTGCTGACCTGGACGGGCTACCTGGTCTTCGACGACGACCGGCTGGCCTGGGCCGCCGTGATCATCCTGGGCGGCGTCGCCGTGCTCGGCCTGACCATGGCCGTGCGCTGGCTGGCCGTGTACCGGTCCACTCCGGCACCGGTGCGCCTGCGGGTCGCCCACGGCGGGGCGGGCGGCGAGGCCGTGGCCGCCGAAGGCCCGTCGGTGCCGCCCGAGCGCAACTTCCCGGTCACGGTCGTCATCGTGCACGGGGTATGCGCGGTGGCCACCGTGGCCCTGGTGCTGCTGACGGCGCTGGGGGTCTTCGACACCTGAACCCTGGCCCTCCACCCGGCTGGGCCTCCACCCGGCTCAGGCGTCCTGGTCATCCCTCGCCGGGCGGGCCGCGGCGGCGAGCACCGCGGCGATCTGCCCCTCCGTCGCGCCGTGCGCGCGGGCCCGGTCGAAGTAACGCTGCGCGCACGGCTCGCAGTCGTGGCGCAGGTAATACAGCGCGTCGTCCAGCGCGCTGGCGGCCAGGCCGGCCGCCCCGGTCCCGGTGAGCTCAGGCAAGGAAGCTCACCGCCGCCTGCTCCACGATCGCGCATAGCCTGATGAACTCGCTGACCGAGACCCACTCGCCGGGCGCGTGGTAGTTGCCGCCGGTCGCGCCGATGAGCACGGTGGGGATGCCGGCCGCCTGCATGAGAGCGGCGTCGGTCCAGCCGTTCATGCCGGTCACCTTGGGCGCGTGACCGAGCACGTCGGTCATGGCCGCGGCCACCACGGACTGCAGCTGCTCGTGGCCCTCGGCCTGGAACGGGTCACGGTCGAGCCGGACGACGACCTCGCCCTTGAACGTCGGCTCGGTGGCGGCGATGTCGGCGAAGATGGCCTCGATCTCGGCCACCCGGTCGCTCAGGTGCTCGCCGGGCTGCGTGCCGATCTCGATGCCGAGCACCGCCCGGTTGGGGTAGGTGGCGTAGTCGGTGCCGCCGCTGATGGTCCCGGTGTGGAAGACGGTCCGGCCGCTCATCCGGGATGCGGTAGGCACGTAGGCCTCGACGTCGAGGCGGTGCAGCCGGGTGATCACCTCGCCCATGTGCACGATGGCGTCCACGCCGATCTCGGGCACGCAGCCGTGCGCGGCCACCCCGTGGGTGACGATGTCGATCCACCCGAATCCCTGGTGCTCGACGACCAGGTCCTCGGTCGGCTGGGGCTCGATGACGATGGCCGCGTCGATGCCGGCGCTGTGCGCGGCCAGGTGCTCCGAGCCGATCGACACCCCCTCCTCGTCGGCCACGCAGGCCAGCAGCAGGTCGCCGCGCAGCCGGGTGCCCGACCGGGCCAGCGCCTCCAGCGCCAGGATGCCGGCCGCGACGCCGGACTTGTCGTCGGCCACGCCCAGCCCGTAGAGCAGGTCCCCGTCCAGCCGCGGGACCAGCGCCTCGCCGGGCCAGTTGGCGAACCCGACGGTGTCGGTGTGGGCGTTGATGCACAGCGTCGGGCCGCCGCCGGTGCCGCGCAGCCGGGCCAGCACGTTCGGCCGTCCCGGCTCCACCTCCACGATGTCGATCTCGGCCCCGGTGCCCTCCAGCCGCCGGGCGATGAACCGGGCCAGGGCCCCCTCACCGGAGCCGGTGGGGATCAGCCAGGGGGTCACCGACTCGATGCGCACCATGTCGCTGAGCAGGTCAACGGCCTGCTGCGGGCTAACGGTCATCCGGGCATCTCCTTCGCGAAGTGGCAGGCCACGGCGTGGCCCCCAACGGTGTCGGCTGGACCGGTGCGGGCCAGATCGGCCTGGACGGTGCCGGTCAGGCCGGTGCCGGTCAGGCCGGTGCCGACCAGGGCGGTGCTGGCCAGATCGGTGCTGGTCAGATCGGTGCTGGCCAGGTCGGCGCTGACCAGGGCGGGGTCCTGCGTGGTGCACTGGTCGGGTCGGCCCAGGCGCTGGTACAGCGGGCAGCGCGGGTGGAACCGGCAGCCGGGCGGGATGCGGCTGGCCGACGGGGCCTCGCCGCGCAGCAGGATGCGCTCCCTGGCCGCGCCCGCCTCGGGCACCGGGATGACCGACACCAGCGCCCGGGTGTAGGGGTGCAGCGGGGCCTGGATGACCTCGTCGGCCCGGCCCAGCTCCACGATCCGGCCCAGGTAGACCACCGCGATCCGGTCGGCGATGAGCCAGGCCAGGGACAGGTCATGGGTCACGAACAGGATCGACACGCCCCGTTCGGCCCGCAGGTCGAGCATCAGCCGCAGGATGCCCGCCCGCAGCGACACGTCGAGCATCGACACCGGCTCGTCCGCGATCAGCAGGTCCGGGCCGAACACCATGGCGCCGGCGATGACCAGCCGCTGCCGCTGCCCGCCCGAGAGCTGGTGCGGGTAGCGGCGGGCGATCTGCGCCGCCGGATGCAGCCCGACCTGCTCCAGCGCGTCGTGCACCAGGTCCCGGCGGGCCGCGGCGGTGGCGCCCAGGCGGTGGATGAGCAGCGACTCGGCCACGGTGTCATAGACCGTCAGCCGGGGGTCCAGCGACTCGAACGGATCCTGGAACACGACCTGGATCTCGCGCCGGAGCTGGCGCAGGGCAGGCCCGCGGACGTGGGCGACGTCCTGGCCGCGGAACAGCACCCGGCCGCCGCCTACGTCCTCGAGCCGGGCCACGGCCCGGACGATCGAGGTCTTGCCGCACCCGGACTCCCCGACCAGGGCCACGATCTCGCCGGTGCCGACCGACAAGCTGACCCCGTCCACGGCCCGGATCAGCCGCCGGTCCCGTGGGCCGCGCCGGGCCCGGTAGGACACCACGAGCTGGTCGAGCTCCAGCAGCGGTCCGGCCGCGTCCGGCCCGGCGGCCGCCGGGCCGGTGCCCGCCGCGGTCACCTCGGCGGTCATGACGGCCCGCCCGCGGTGTCCTGGCCCACGGTGTCCTGGCCCACGGCGTCCTGGCTCACGGCGTCATGGGTTACGGCGTCATGGGTTACGGTCTGGTCGGCCACGGTGCCCGGATCGTGTCCGGCCAGTACCAGGTCCGAGCGGTGGCAGGCGGCGTGGTGGACCGGGCCGACCTCGAGCAGGCTGGGCTCGGCGGTCGTGCAGCGGTCGATGGCGATGGTGCACCGGGGCGCGAACCGGCAGCCCGGCAGCGGGTCGTGCAGGTCGGGCGGGTAGCCAGGGATGGCCTCGACGAACGCGCGCTCGCGGCGGATGTCCGGGAAGGCGTGCCGCAGCCGCGCGGTGTAGGGGTGGGCCGGGCCGGGCGCGCCCGCCGGGCCGAAGATGGCCGAGGTCGGCCCGGTCTCGACGATCTTCCCCGCGTACATCACGTTGACCGAGTCGCACACCTCGGCGATGACCGACAGGTCGTGCGAGATCAGGATCATGGACAGCTCCAGCCGGTCGGTCAGGCTGCGCAGCAGCTCCAGGATCTGGGCCTGGGTCATCACGTCCAGCGCGGTGATCGGCTCGTCGGCCACGATCAGCGACGGGCGGCAGGCCAGGGCCATGGCGATCAGCACCCGCTGGCGCATCCCGCCGGACAGCTCGTGCGGGTAGCTGCGGGCCCGGCCGGGGTCGATGCCGACGCTGTCCAGCAGCTCGGCGGCCCGCTGCCGGGCCTGCGCCGCCGACGTGCCCGGCTCGTGGACGCGGATCGGCTCGGTGATCTGGTCGCCGATGCTGTGCACCGGGTTCAGCGAGTTCATCGCGCCCTGGAAGATGACCGCGATCCGGCGCCAGCGCACGGCGCGCAGCTGCTCGTCGGTCATGGCCAGCACGTCGGCGCCGTCGAAGGTGACCGAGCCCGTCACCGTCGCCTCCCGGCTCAGCAGCCGGGGGATGGACAGGGCCAGCGTCGTCTTGCCGCAGCCCGACTCCCCGGCCAGGCCCAGTACCTGGCCGGTGTCCACGCGAAGGCTGGCCCCGTCGACCGCGACGACCGGCCCGCGCGGCGTGGCGTAGGCGACCCGCAGGTCCTCGATCTCCAGCAGGCTCACCGCGAGCCTCGCAGCCGGGGGTTGAGCGCCTCATCGACGGCGTGGCCGGTCAGGGTGAAGGCGAGCACGACGATCACGATGCCCACGCCAGGCGGCACGAAGTACCACCAGGCGCTGCGCCCGATGGCGCCCGACTCGAAGGCGAAGTGCAGCATGGTCCCCCAGGAGATCTGCACCGGGTCGCCCAGGCCCAGGAACGACAGGGTGGCCTCGGCCAGGATGGCGCTGCCGATGACCAGCACCGTGTTGGCGAAGATCAGCGGCATCACGTTGGGCAGGATGTGCCGCCGCAGGATGCGCAGGTTGGACGCGCCCAGCGAGCGGACCCTGGTGATGAACTGCCGCTCGCGCAGCGACAGGGTCTGCGAGCGCACGATCCGGGCCGTGGTCGGCCACCCGGTCATCCCGATGACCAGGATGATGATGCCCAGGTTCTGCCCGAACAGCGCGGCCAGCGCGATGACCAGCGGGAGCTGCGGCAGGACCAGGAAGAAGTCGGTGATCCGCATCAGGACCGTGTCGGCCGCCCGGCCGAAATAGCCGGCCGTCACGCCGATGCCGGCCCCGAGGACCATCGAGATCGCGGTGGCGGCCAGGCCGACGATGAGCGACACGTGCGCCCCGGCCAGGAACTCCCGGAACACGTCCCGGCCCAGCTCGTCGGTGCCCAGCCAGTGGGCCCCCGACGGCGGCCGCAGCAGGGCGCCAGAAGCGTTGCTGACCTGGGCCGCGTTGAACGGGAAGAGCAGCGGCCCGGCGATGGTCATGATCAGGACCAGGACGAACAGCGCGAGGCCGGTCCGGCCCATCCGGTCGCTCCGCAGGTGCCGCCAGACCCGGCGCAGCTCGGGCTCGCGCAGGCCCTCGGCAGTGATGACGGGCCCGGCCGGCGCCTCCGGCTCAGCCAGGCCAGGGATTCCCGGTACTGCCATCAGGCGCTCCGCACTCTCGGATCCAGCGCCTGGTAGAGCAGGTCGCTGATGAAGTTGACGATCAGCACCACGACGGCGAAGACCAGGAACGCGGCCTCGATCACCGGGTAGTCGCGGTTGAGCACCGCGTTGTAGACCAGCAGGCCCATGCCGGGCCAGGAGAAGACGGTCTCCACCTCGATGGCGCCGCTGACCACCAGGCCGACCAGCAGCGCCGAGGAGGTGACGACGGGCAGCAGCGCGTTGCGCACCGCGTGCCGCCACAGCACCCGGCGCGGCGGCAGCCCCTTGGCCGTGGCGGTGAGCATGAAGTCGTCGGCCAGCACCTCGATCACCGACGCCCGCGCGACCAGCACGAACTGCGCGATGTTGACCACGACCAGGGTCAGCGTGGGCAGGAACAGGTGGGCGGCGATGTCCTCGATCCGCTGGAAGCCGGAGGTGTAGACGGCGTTGGGGGTCTCCATGCCGAAGATCGGGAAGGCGTGCAGCCAGACCCCGAGCAGGAAGGCCAGGATCAGGCCGGTCCAGAACGTGGGCAGCGCCCAGCCGACGACCGAGGAGGTCACGGTCAGCGAGTCCACGCTGCCGCCGCGGCGGTTGGCTGCCACCACGCCGACCAGGACGCCCAGCACGATGGTCAGGATGGTGGCCGCGGCCAGCAGCAGCACCGTGTTGCCGAGGTACTGGCCCAGCAGCTGGGCGACCGGGATCCGGTAGGTGTAAGAGATGCCGAGCTGGCCGTGCAGCATGTCCTTGAGGTAGATGAGGTACTGCACCGGGACCGGGTGGTTGAGCCCGTAGACCCGGGTGATGTCGGCCACCGCCTGCGGGGTCAGGTGCCCGGAGCGGGCCAGCAGCCGGACCGGGTTGCCGGGCAGCAGGTGGAACAGCGCGAAGTTGAACGTCACCACGCAGAACAAGGTGATGATCAGCCCGAGGATCTTGCGGGCCAGGTAGCGGAGGCGGGACACGTCGCGTGAGCCGCCTAGACCGGCGTGACCCTGAGGTAGTTGTCCCTGGTGAAGTTCAGGATCATCCCGCCGCGCGTCGGGGTCCAGCCCTTCCAGGTATCGGTCCGGTAGCCCTGGAGCTTGGCCTGGTACCACATGATGATGTAGGCCGCGTCGTCGTAGTAGTACTGCTGGGCCTCGTGGACCTGGGCCAGCCGCTTGTCCCGGTCGAGCTGGGTGGCCTGGTCGTTGTAGAGCTCGTCGTAGTGGCGGTTGCAGTAGTACACGTCGTTGTTCGAGCCGATCTGGTTGCACAGCGGGACGCCGAGCATGTAGTCGGGGTCGTAGACGCCCGAGTCCCAGCCCCAGACGAAGATGTCCCAGTTCGGCGCCTTGGCGTTGTAGACCGTGGAGCCGAGCGAGTTGGCGTCCAGGGTGGTCAGGGTCAGCTCGATGCCGACCTTGGCGCAGGCGTCGCGGAAGATCTGAGCCGCCGCCACGTCGACCGAGGTCGACTCGATCGCGATGAGCCGGAAGCTGAGCTTGTTGCCATGCTTGTCGGACCGCACGCTGCCGCCGCGGGCCAGGTAGCCGGCCGCGTCCAGCAGCTCGCGGGCCTTGGCCGGGTTGGCGTTGTACTGCTGCTCGGCCGGGATGTCCAGGTGCCAGTCGCCCAGGCCGCTGGGCAGGATCGTGCTGCCGGGCTCGCCGTGCCCGGCCAGCGCCACGTTGACCAGCTGCTGGCGGTCCACGGCATAGCTCAGGGCCAGCCGGATGGCCCGGTCCTTGAGCAGCGGGTTGCCGCCGGACTTCGGGTTGTCGGAGACGTTGATGCCGATGTGGTGGAACGAGCACGACTCCATCGACACCGTCTTGACCTTCGGCGCGCCCGACAGGCCGTCCCAGATGGTCGGCGGGATCTCCGGGCAGATGTCCACGGCGCCGGTGCGCAGGCTCTGCGCCATGATGTCCTCGTTCTGGAACAGGATCCAGGTGATCTTCTGCGCCGCGGGCTTGGCCCCCCAGAAGCCGTCGTTGCGGGCGACCTCGATGGACTGGCCGTGCTTCCAGTTCACGAACTTGTAGGGCCCGGTGCCGACCGGGTGGGCGTTGGCGAACTTCTGGATGTCCGAGGCCGACATGCCCGCCCAGATGTGCTGGGGCAGGATCGGCACCGCCAGCCCGGGATTGAACGCCTGGGGCTGGGTGAAGTGCAGCGCCACGGTGTGATCGTCCGGAGTGTCCACCGACGCCAGCTGGGTGACCCACTGGGCGTACTGGCTGAGCTGCTTCGACTTGATCAGCTCGAAGGTGAACTTGACGTCGGCCGAGGTGAACGGCTTGCCGTCGTGCCAGGTGGCCGAGCGCAGCCGGTAGGTGATCGTCTTGCCGTCCGCGCTGTAGGCCCAGGAGGTGGCCAGGCCCGGCTCGGACTTGAGCGCCAGGCTGGTCCCGATCAGGTAGTCGTAGACGAGCTGGAGCACCTCCACCGCCTCGGTGCTGTAGCTGGTCATCGGGTTCATGGTGTCCGGCTCGATGGTCCAGCCAACCCGGATCGTGGACGCCTTGGCGCTGGTGGCCACGTTGGCGCACGCGTCCAGCCCGACGGCCGCGCCGGGCACCGCCAGGCTCAGCAGCCCGGCTCGCTTGAGGAAGTCACGGCGGCTGGCATGCTTCGGCATCGGAACCCCTGAGAACTGAGCACGGGTGGGAGCTGCGCGGCGGCGACTCTGCCTGCCTCTTCGCATACAGAGTGCCTTTACATACAGAGCCTCTTTGCATACAGAGTATGGACATCTTGGAACCGGCGCGGAAAGCTTGTCAAGCCCTCACGGGATCGTCATTGCCCCGAAACAGGCTGGTAATTTACCCGCAATCTGGGCTGGCGAGCCCCGGCCGGACGACGGCACGGGGACCAGCCGGACCGGTCGCGATCACGGCCGCCGAGCCGCTATTGAATATACACAGTATGCTAGGTATCGTCCTAGGCGGTGTCACTAGCAAGCGAGATGGGAGCCGCCGGCCTTGGCTGCGCATACGCAAGACGAGCGATCCTTCGACGAGCGATACCGGCTCTGGGCGGAGCGGTCCGGCGAGTTGTTCGCCGAAGCCAGCCGGTACATCCCCGGCGGGGCGGGCAGCAGCGCCAGGACCGTCAAGTTCGGCTGGAAGCCCTATCCGCCGTTCATGGCCGAGGGCACCGGGTCGCGGCTGCGCGACGTGGACGGCCACGAGTACATCGACTACCTGCTCGGCCTGGGCCCGATGATCCTGGGCCACCGGCACCCGGCGGTCACCCGGGCCGTGACCCGGGCCGTGACCGACCTGGGCACCTGCTTCGGCCTGCCCTACGAGCTGGAGATCGAGGCGGCCCGCAAGGTCACCGAGGCCGTGCCCGGCGTCGACCTGGTCCGGTTCTCCAACTCCGGCAGTGAGGTGGTCGGCACGGCCCTCCGGCTGGCCCGCGCGCACACCGGCCGCCGGCTGATCATCCGCTTCGAGGGCCACTACCACGGCTGGCAGGACACCATCTACTGGAGCAACCACGTCGACCCCGAGCTGGCCGGCCCGGCGCGCATGCCGCGCCCGGTGCCGTCCGGTCCCGGCGTCCCGGCCGAGCTCGCCGATACGCTCATCGTGCTGACCTGGAATGACCCCGAGAGCTTCATCGCGGTCATGGAAGAGCGCGGCGACCAGGTGGCCGCGGTCATCACCGAGCCCGCGGTGTTCAACACCGGGTGCATCCTGCCCGAGCCCGGCTACCTGGAACTGCTGCGCGAGCAGACCCGGCGGCACGGCGCGCTGCTCATCTTCGACGAGGTGATCACCGGCTTCCGGTTCGCGCGGGGCGGCGCCCAGGAGTTCTTCGGCGTGACCCCGGACCTGACCACCATGGCCAAGGGCCTGGGCGGCGGCTTCCCCGTCGCCGCCATCGGCGGGTCGCACGAGGCCATGTCCATGATCGCCGAAGGCCGCTATTCGCACTCCGGCACCTACAACGCCAACACGATCGCGTGCGCCGCGGTCAGCGCGACCATGGACGCGCTGGCCGAGCCCGGCCTGTTCGAGCGCCAGCGCGCGCTCGGCGAGTCGCTGATGAGCGGGCTGCGCAAGCTGGCCGCGGACGCCGGGCTGCCGGTGATCGTGGAGGGTCTCGGCACGGTGTTCCAGATCTGGTTCAGCGAGCGGCCCATCCGCAACTGGCGGGAGGCCGAGCGGTACGCCGACGAGGCCATGTTCACCCGGTGGTGGCAGGAGATGCTGCTGCGCGGCGTGCTGTTCCACCCCAGCCAGTACGAGAACCTGTTCCTGTCGCTCGTGCACACCAGCGAGGACGTCGCCCTCATGCTGAACGCGGCGCAGGAAGCGTTCGCCGTGATCAGCCGGGGCGGCTAGGGTTAATTCGCTATGGTCCTCGATCTTGGCGGCACCCGGCCCAGCCGGACAGCCCGGCCCGCGGCCGGCCAGGGCAAGCCCGGGTCGGGGCTGCTGTACGAGCAGGTCGTGGACTACGTCGAGGGGCTGGTCGCCGAGCGCGGCCTGGTCCCCGGCGACATGCTGCCCACCTACGCCGAGCTGGCGGCCAGCGTCGGCGTCAGCCTGATCACCGTGCGCCGGGCCCTGGATGAGCTCGAGCGGGCCGGCAAGGTCCGCCGCCACCAGGGGCTGGGCACCTTCCTGGCCCGGCCGCGGATCGTGACCGAGCCGACTAGGGCCGGCAGCCTGCTGACCACGCTGGGCGGCGAGGGCGATGAGCCCGGCCAGACCCTCGCCACCCGGGTACTGGAGATGCTCCGCGGCCTGCCCTCGCCCGACGTGGCCCGGGCCCTGCACATCCGCGCCGACGCGCACGTCTGGCGGCTGCGGCGGCTGCGGATGATCGACGGCCAGCCCGCCGTGGTGGAGACCTCGATCATCCCGGTGGCCCTCGCGCCCGACCTGGACCAGCAGGTGAGCCGGCTGGACGGCTCGCTGTACGACCTGCTGGCCGCCGAGTGCGGCCTGGAGGACGAGTACGAGGAGCAGTACCTCGAGGTGGTGCTGCCGAGCCCGGAGGAACGCCGGCTGCTGACCATCCCGCCGCGCACCCAGGTGGTGCGGATCCGCGGGCTGAGCATGGACAAGTCGGGTACCCCGTTCGACTGCTTCGAGCAGCTCTACCCGGCCACCGAGTTCGCGTTCGCCATCTCCGGGAGCACCGCGCGGCACCTGCTGCCGACTCCCGGCTTCCAGGACTGGGACCTCCGCGCCCTGCCGGAGCGCCGGTCCGCCCCGCCCCGCGCGCGGGCTGCCCGGCCACTGCGCTAACCCCCCGCCAGCCCGCCCGCGTCACCGGCCCCCGCCGACCCCCCAAGCCAGCTCCATGCGCATCGCGGCTGCCCAGAAGGCGGTGGCGTCAGAAGGCTGCGTCAATCTGCCGCAGGGACCTGCGCAATTAGCAGTAAAGCTGCCATCATGCCCCATTGCGCTCGACCGGGTCGCGCCTCTATCGTGTCAGCACCTACTTGACATACACAGTATGTCTTCTGAGTGCGGAGGAGTCCTCCGAGCGAGAAGGAGACGCGCCATGTCCACGCCAGTCAGCAGCGGCCAGGAGTCGACCGCCGGACCGCCGTCCGGCCAGCATGACCGCGGCCTGCGGGCCGGCGCGCTCAAGGCGGGCGACGTCGTCATCATGGCGCTGGCCAGCTCCGGGCCCACGCAGAGCATCGCGGTCACGCTGGCCGCGCTGCTGGCCACCGTGGGCTACGCCAGCTTCCTGCCGCTGCTGATCTGCTTCATCCCGATGCTCGGCATCGCCCTGGGCTACCAGCGGCTCAACGCCTGGCAGCCGAGCGCGGGGGCCACCTACTCCTGGGTCGGCCGGGCGCTCAACCCGCACGCCGGGTTCTTCGCCGGCTGGATCATGCTGATGTACTACACGGTCGGCACAACCAGCCTGACGATCCCGCTCGGCAGCTACATGCTGAGCTTCTTCAGCAACTCGGCGGCCAACAATTCCTACGCGGTCGCGGCGGTCGGCACGGCGTTCGACCTGATCGTGCTGGTGGTCGCGGCGCTCGGCGTCAAGCTGTCGGCCCGGTTCCAGTGGGGCTGGGCGATCTTCGAGTACGGGCTGCTGGTCGGCTTCACCGTCGCGGCCATCGTGGCCATCTACGGCCACCACCTGCACCACACCGTCCACCTGGCCAGCTCCTGGTTCACGCTGAGCGGCGCGGGCGGGTTCAAGGCCCTGATCTCCGGGGTGCTGCTGGCCATCTTCCTGTACTCGGGCTGGGACACTGCGGCGTACGTGGGCGAGGAGACCGAGGGCCGCAAGGCGGGCCCGGCCGCGGTCACCAGCGTGGTGATCCTGTTCGTCCTGTACGCGGTGGTCATCATGGCCTTCCAGGGCGTGGCCCCCAGCCACGTGCTGCAGAATCACGCGGCCAACATCCTGGCCTACGTCGGCCAGCTGCTGGGCGGCGGCTTCTGGAAGCAGGTCATGATCGTGGCCGTCCTGGGCGGCACGCTGGCCTCGCTCCAGGCGGCGATCGTCAGCTCCTCCCGGATCTCCTTCGCCATGGGCCGCGACCGGGTGTTCCCGCGCTTTTTCGGGGCCGTGAGCAGCAAGCACCACACGCCGTGGAACGCCACCATCCTGCTCGGGCTGCTGAACGTGGTGTTCCTGTGGGCCTCCACCCTCATCGGCCCGATCGGCCAGGCGCTGGGCGACATCGTGAGTACCCTCGGCCTGATGGCGGCCATCTTCTACCTGCTGACCGCCGGCACCGCGGTCTGGTACTACCGCCGCACGATCATGCGCAGCGCATCCACCTTCTTCCTCGGCGGCGTGCTGCCCGGACTGGGCGCCGCGTTCATGGCGTTCGTGATCATCTACTCGCTGGCCACCGGGTCGCTCAACGGGGTGGAGATCGCGTTCGGGTTCGGGCTGGCGCTGCTCGGGCTGATCCTCTCGTTCGTCGCCCAGCGGGTCGGCCGGTCCAGCTTCTATACCGACCCGACGACCAGCCACGGTGACCTGATCGAGGAAGAGCTGGCCGGGCCGACGCCGGCATGAGCGCCGAGGGGGCCTGGATCGGCCTGGACCTGGGCACCTCGGGGCTCAAGGGCGTGGCCCTGACCGCCGCGGGCGCCGTGGCCGCGCGGGCCAGCGCCGGCTACCCGACCGCGCACCCGGGCGCCGGGGCCTGCGAGCAGGACCCCGGCGACTGGCTGCGGGCCGTGGAGCAGGTGACCAGCCAGCTCGCCGCCGCGGTCCCGGCCCGGCGCTGGCGGGGCATCGGGCTGTCCGGGATGATCCCCACCCTGGTCACCGTCGGCCGCCGCGGCGAGCCGACCGGGCCCGCCATCACCTGGCAGGACAGCCGGGCCGACGCGCGCGGCGACGAGCTGCGCGAGGGCTGCGGCGCCGACGCCCTGTACCGGCTGACCGGCCAGTGGGTGGACGGGCGGTACCTGCTGCCGATGTACGCCGGGCTGGCCGCCGCCGATCCCGCCCGGGCCGCGGCCACGGCCACGATCGCGTCGGCCAAGGACTACCTGTTCGGCTGGCTGACCGGGGAGCTGGCCACCGATCCCAGCACGGCCACCGGGTTCGGCTGCTATGAGCTGGAGACCGGCCGCTGGAACGAGGCGGTGCGCGCGGCGGCGGCGGACGCGGCCGAGGGCGCCGAGGGCGCCGCCGGGCTCCCGGCCCTGCCGCCGGTGCTGCCCTCGACCGCGAGCCGCCCGCTGCGGCCGGAGCTGGCCGGGCGGCTGGGCTGCGGCCCGATCCCGGTCGGGCTCGGCGCCGCCGACTCGGTGCTGGGCGCGCTGGGCCTGGGCGTCCGTGACCCCGGCCAGGTGGCCTA
The DNA here is from genome assembly GCA_963822485.1 of uncultured Actinomycetota bacterium. Lineage (GTDB taxonomy): Bacteria > Actinomycetota > Actinomycetes > Streptosporangiales > Streptosporangiaceae > DASUBV01. The sequence goes on along the minus strand of CAWGHW010000031.1, from coordinate 1,044,056 downwards.
CGTGGCGGGCACCAGCAACGTGATCATGGGCGTGTCCGGCGAGCTGGTGCTCGACCCGTGGCACCGGTTCCTGGTCACGCCGCTGGCCGAGCCCGGCCGCTGGGGCCTGGAGATGGACCTGCTGGCCACCGGGAGCGCGGTCACCTGGCTGGCCGGACTGCTCGGCGGCGAGCTGGACGCGGCCGGGCTGGTCGCCCTGGCGGCCGGCCTCGACCCGGCTCTGGCGCCGGTGGTGCTGCCCTACCTGAGCCCCGGCGAGCAGGGCGCGCTGTGGGATCCCCGGCTGCACGGCGCCGTGGTCGGCCTGCACCTGGGCCACGGCCGACAGCACCTGGCCCGCGGCCTGGTCAACGGCATCGTGCTGGAGAGCCGCCGGTGCCTGGCCGTCCTCGACGAGACCGGCGGCTTCGGCCGGACGCTGGCCGTCGCGGGCGGCAGCGCCGCCGACCAGCGGTTCCGCGCCGACCTGGCCGACGCGAGCCGGCGCCTGGTCTCGATGCCGCCCGACGATGCCACGGACTACTCGGCGCGCGGCGCCGCACTGCTGGCGGCCAGGGCCAGCGACGGCCAGTGGCCGCCGGACGCGTTCCCGTCGTCCGGCGCGGTCGCCGAGCCGGACGAGAGCCGGGCCAGGGTCTGGGACGAGCTGTGGGCCACGTTCGAGTCCGCCCGTCAGGCCGTCTCCCGCCACGACCACGCCTCCTGGTGAGTGGTCGGCACGCCCGATCATGGATGTCCCGCTGCCAACAGCCTGGCGACGTTGTCGTTGCGCCAGGTAACTCGCCGCCCACCAACGGACGCGCCCGGGAGGCTACCCATTCATGATCGCGCGGACTTTTCAGTCACTATGACTGAAAAGTCCGCGTGCTCATGAACCCTGGATTTCGGCGGGCCAGTAAGGCGAGATCTGGACGGGTCCTTGGCGAGACGGGCGGGATCACGGGGGCCGACGGTGCTGCAGGGGCGTGCGAGGCCGCGGGCTGAGCTCGCACCGGCCCACACCGCCCGTGGCCAGGGCGGGCCGGGATCGCGGGGGCCGACGGTGCTGCAGGGGCGTGCGAGGCCGTGGGCTGAGCTCGCACCGGCCCACACCGCCCGTGGCCAGGGCGGTCAGCGGCTGGCCGGGACCGGCGGGGTGGCGCGGACCAGGACCTCGCGGGCCATCAGGTCGTCAGTGGTCTCGCGGCGCACGGCCAGCCGGGCCACGCCGCCGGCGCACAGCACCACTGGCGGGCGGAGGTTCGCGTTGTAGTTGTTGCTCATGGTGAAGCAGTAGGCACCAGTGACCGGGACGGCGATCAGGTCGCCGATCTGCGGGCTGGCCAGCGTGACGTCCCGGCTGATCACGTCGCCTTCCTCGCAGTGCCGCCCGACCAGGTCGGCCACGACGGCCGGCTCGTCCCACCGGCCGACGACCAGCGGGGTGAACCGCTGCCCGTAGAGCGAGTGCTCCAGGTTGTCGCCCATACCGCCGTCGACGGCGACGTGCAGCCGCCCGGACTGCTTCCTGGTCACGACCCGGTACAGGGTCAGTCCGGCCGGGGCGACCAGCGAACGGCCCGGCTCGACCAGGATCTCGATGTCCTCGCCCAGGTGCCGCCGGGCGGCCGCGACCAGCCGGGCGGCGTACTGGTCGATGCCCGGCGCCGCGTCCTGCGGTACGTAGCGCACGCCCAGGCCGCCACCGAAGTCGTAGACGCCAAACGGGGGGGCTCCGGAGGGTCGTCCCCCCGGGCTAGCACTGGAGCCCAGGGTGGCCAGCGCGGCGACCTCGGCCTCGAACTGGGCCAGGTCGAGGATCTGCGAGCCGATATGCGCGTGCAGGCCCTGGAGGTCGATCAGCGGATCGTCGCGCATGCGCTCGATCGCGGCCGGCACCTGGTCCACGGGCACGCCGAACTTGGAGCCGGCGCCGCCGGTGGCCAGCGCCTCGTGGGTGGCCGAGTCGATGCCAGGGCTGGTCCGCAGCAGCACCGGGGTGCGGGTGCGAGCCAGCCGCGAGATGCGGTCGATGTCGTCGAACCCGTCGACCACGATGTAGCCGATGCGCGCGTCCAGGGCGGCCCGGATGTCGTCGTCGGACTTGGCGTTGCCGTGCATGACGATCTTGGCGGGATCGATGCCGGCGGCCAGGGCCAGGCGCAGCTCGCCCGCCCCGACCACGTCACAGCCCAGGCCCTCCTCGGCGAAGATCTGGATGACCGACGCGGACGGGAACGCCTTGGCCGCGAAGCAGATCCGGCTGCGCGGATGCCGGCTGGTGAACGAGCTGACGTACTCCCGCGCCCGGGCCCGCAGGTAGTCCTCGTCCAGCACGTACGCCGGGGTCCCGAACTCCTGGGCCAGCTCGCGCAGCGAGACGCCGGCGATGCGCACGTCGTCGCCGTCGGCGACGGCGGACGGCGGCAGCAGTGACAAGTCGGCCATGAGCGGTGCCCTTTGCCTGGTTGACCCGAGTACCTGGCTGACCCGGGCTGAGGTTATTGCGGCCGATTGTCTCACCAGGCCAGTCCGGGGTGGCGGGCCTGGTCAGCCGGCGCGGCCGAGGACCGTTAGTCAGCCGGGGCGGGAGCGATCAGGCCGGCCAGCAGGCTAGTGGCGGCGGACTCGAAGCGACCTGTGTCCTCGAAGGACCGGGCGATGAGCAGCGCGCCCTCCAGGCTGGCCAGGATCAGCCGGGCGGCCTCGCGCGCGGAGCCGGAGAAGCGCAGGCTGTGGTCGGCGGCGCCCTGGGTCAGCACGCTCTCGAGCCACTGCTCGTTCTCGTCGAAGAACCGCAGCACCGAGTCCCGCATCCCGCCCGGCAGGGTGTGGTACTCGGCGGCCAGCATCCCGCACAGGCACATGCGGCCGTCGAGCAGCACGGCCCGGTACAGCCCGACGTAGCCGCGCAGCCGGCCCGCCGCCGAGTCGCAGCGGGCATCCAGGTCGCCCAGCGCCGCGCCGAACCGGACCGCGTACCGGTCGATGAGGGCCAGGCCGAGCTGAGGCTTGCCGGTGAAGTGGTAGTGCAGGGCCGCGGTGGTGATCTGCAGTTCGGCCGCCACGTCGGCGTAGCTGAAGCCGTTGAAGCCCCGGATCTGCACCAGTCGCTCGGCGATGTCCAGGATCCGGGCCGGCGTCCCCGCTGTCTTTTGATCGGCAGCCACTACCACAGTGTCCCCCTGCTTCAGGTGATCCTTGACAACCTTGTCCCTGTGGATGACAAAAATTTTACCTATTAGTAAGTAGTTACCACTCGGCTCAAGCCGCGGGCCTGGGGTGACCACGGCGCGGGATTGGCCGGGGCGCGGTTAACCGTGGGCTAAGGCGACTATCAGTCAGTCAAGAGTAGGACGGGCCCACCAGGGAATCAAAGCATGATCCACGGGCCAAAGCTCAGGCTACGGGCGAAATGACCCAGCCACAGGCAATGGCGGACGCCGATCCCGCGATGCGGCAACCGGCCGGCGGTCTCCCGGGCCAAGCGGTCCCCTAGGCTAGCGAGCCGTGCGGGCCTGCCTGTCCCGTGCCGGGACGGGCCCCGAGCCTGCCGGACCGGAGGCAGGCCGAGATGACCAGTGCGACGGCCGGCGTCAGCTACGCCGACGTGCAGCGGGCCAGGGACCGGATCGGCGGGCTGGTGGACCCGAGCCCGGTGATCCGCTCCCCCGAGCTGTCGGACCGCCTCGGCGTACCGGTCTGGCTCAAGCTGGAGAGCCTCCAGCCGCCCGGCTCGTTCAAGGTCCGCGGCGCCGCCAGCAAGATCCTGGCCCTGTCGCCGGACCAGCGCCGCGGCGGCGTGATCGCCTGCTCGGGAGGCAACCACGGCGCGGCGGTGGCCTACATCGCCGGGCGGCTCGGGATCCCGGCCACGATCTGCGTGCCCGAGACCGTCGACGCGGTGAAGCTGCGCTCCATCCGGGACAGCGGCGCCGAGGCGATCGTCGAGGGGCCGACCTACGACGACGCGGTCGAGGTGGCCCAGCGGATCGAGCGCGAGCGCGGGCTGAGTCTCGTGCACCCGTTCGACGACCCCGACGTGATCGCCGGGCAGGGCACCATCGGCCTTGAGCTGGCCGAGCAGGTCCCTGGCCTGGCCGCCGTCGTGGCCGCGGTGTCCGGCGGCGGGCTGATCGGCGGCCTGGGCATCGCGCTCAAGGGCGGCCCGGCGCCGGTCCGGGTCATCGGCGCCTCGGCGCAGAACGCGGCCGCGATGGTGGCCAGCCTGCGCGCGGGCCACCCGGTGGACGTGCCCTACGTTGACACGCTGGCCGAGGTGCTGGGCGGCGGCATCGGGCTGGACAACCGCTGGTCGATGGCCGTGGTCCGGGAGTTCGTGGATGAGCACGTGCTGGTCACCGAGGCGGAGATCGCCGCGGCCATGGTGTTCCTGCTGAGCACCCACCGGCTGATCGCCGAGGGCGGCGGCGCGGTGGGCACCGGGGCGGCGCTGGCCGGGCGGCTCGGTGACCTGGACGGACCGCTGGCCATCGTGGTCAGCGGCGGGAACGCCGATCCGGCCGCGATCCTGGCCCTGGCCGGCGGCGCGCCGACGGCCCGGTAGCACGGTCGCGCCGGCAGTCGCCGCCGGCCGGGAGTCACGGGGGGCCGACGGCCCCGCGCAGCATCTCGACGAACTGGCGGATCCGCAGCTCGCGGGAGTCCGCCGGCTCGGTGACCGAGCCGAACAGCCCGGGATCGAGTTCCTCGGTCAGCATGGCGTCCTGGCAGCGGTCCATCAGCCAGCCCACCACCGTCACCACCAGGTCCGGGTCCAGGTCGGTCCGCACCTCGCCCCGGTCGATGCCGAACCGCACGAACGCCCGCGTCCCGTAGGGGTCCTCGCGCACCAGGTACTGGTTGATCCAGTGCTTGAGCTGGAGGTCGGAGCAGTAGTTGCCGAGCAAGGTGACCTGGTAGGGGATCCAGTCCTCGCCGATCATGTGCGGCGTGTTGTCGAGCCAGTAGCTGATCACGGCGAAGAACCCGCGCTCGAGCACTTCGGCGGGCGCCTCCAGGTACTGGCTGAACGACTGCGCCGCGCTCTGGTAGGCGGCCAGGAAGAGCCCGGCCTTGTTAGTGAAATAAGAGAAGACAGCGCCCTTGGACACCCCGGCGCCGGCCGCGATCGCCTCGACCCGCGCGCCCTCGTAGCCGCTGGCGGCGAACTGCTCCATCGCGACACCGATGATCTTGTCGCGCTTGGTCCGCTGCCGTTCCAGTGCTCGCGTGGGCGGACGGGCCCAGCCGGGCGGCCCGGCCTCAAATTGACCGCGAGTCACCAATTGACCTTCTTCGTCCCTAAGTTCCGCATGAACGTCCATTCATCTTCCACCGCGCGATTCCGGCTAGACAGACCCACAGTCGGGGGTCAGGCCCGCCACCTCGGCGCTTCCGGCCCGCCTGGCACCCGCCTATGCTCCAGGGAGCGAACGGCAGGACCGATGCGTTACCAACGGCGCGCGGCGGGCCGGCGAGCGTGGCCGGCGAGCGGAGCAGGCAGATCGACGGGAGGAGCGCTGATGGCAGCGAGCCGTGACGTGATCGTGGTCGGCGGGGGGCACAACGGCCTGGTCGCCGCCGCCTACCTGGCCCGCGGCGGGCTGAGCACCCTGGTGTGCGAGCGACGTGACATCGTGGGCGGCGCCGCGGTGAGCGAGCAGCCGTTCGGGCCGGATTTCACCGTGACCTCGCTGTCCTACGTCGTCTCGCTGCTGCCCCCCGATCTGGTCCGGGATCTGCAACTGGGCCGTCACGGGTATCACGTCTTCCCGCAGGGACCCTACTTCGCGCCGCGCGGGGACGGCCGCTACCTGCGGCTGCCCGACGACCCGGCGCAGCGGCACGCCGAGATCGCCAAGTTCTCGGCCCGCGATGCCGACCGCTACGAGGACTATGAGGCGCACCTGGCCAGCCTGGGCGCGGTGCTCGGCCCGATGCTGGAGGAGATCCCGCCCCGGCTCGGCTCGCGCCGCCCGGCCGACCTATGGCGCCAGGGCCTGCTGCTGCGCCACCTGCGCAAGCTCGACACCAGGGGCGCCGTCGACGTCACCCGGCTGCTGACCGGCAGCATCGCCGACCTCATCGACCGGTACTTCTCCAGCGACGCCATGCGCGGGCTGCTGTCGGTGTCCGGGGTGATCGGGACCTGGGCCGGCCCGCGGTCGGCGGGCACCGCCTACGTGATGCTGCACCACCACATCGGCGACACCGGCGGCCAGGCCGGCGCGTGGGGCTTCCCGCGCGGCGGGATGGGCGGCGTGACGGCGGCCCTGGCCGCGTCGGCCCGGTCGTTCGGCGCCGAGGTGCGCACCGGCGCGGAGGTGGCCCAGATCACGACCTCCGGCGGCCGGGTGACCGGCGTGCGGCTGGCCAGCGGCGAGGAGATCGCCGCGCCGATCGTGATCACCACGGCCCACCCCGCCATCTCGTTCCTGCGGCTCGTCGACGAGCGCGACCTGCCCGCCGACTTCGTCGAGGACATCCGCGGCTGGCAGACCCGGTCCGGCACGGTGAAGATCAACCTCGCGCTGGACCGGCTGCCGGTCTTCGCCAGCCATCCCGAGTTCGACCCGCAGGTGCACGGCGGGACGATCGTGCTGGCCGAGAGCCTGGACGACGTCGAGAACGCCTTCCAGGACGCGGTCGCCGGGCGGCCGTCGGCGGTCCCGTTCGCGGACATCTGCATCCCCAGCGTCTTCGACGACTCGCTGGCCCCGGCCGGGAAGCACGTCATGTCGATGTTCACCCAGTGGGTGCCGCACACCTACGCCGACCAGCCCGACGAGGCCGCGCTGGCCGCCTACGCCGACCGGGTGATCGCCCGGATGGAGACCGTGGCCCCCGGCTTCACCGACTCGGTGCTGCACCGGCAGGTCATCGGCCCGCACCAGATGCAGCAGGAGTACGGCCTGGTCGGCGGCAACATCTTCCACGGCGAGCTGAGCCTGGGCCAGATGTTCCACGCCCGGCCGGCGGCTGGCTACGCCGACCTGCGCACCCCGGTCCGCGGGCTCTACCAGGCGGGCTCGGCCACCCACGGCGGCGGCGGCGTGACCGGCATCCCCGGCCGCAACGTGGTCCGCCAGATCCTGGCCGACCGCCGCGCCGAGCGATGGTCGGACCGGCTGCACCGCCGTCCCGCGTCTTAGCCCGGTTACAGCCCGGAAGCGATCGCGTCGCCGATGCGGTGCACGCGCAGGGCGTTGGTCCGGCCCGGGGTGCCGGGCGGGCTGCCCGCGACGATGACCACCTTGTCGCCCTTCTGGCCGCGCCCGATGTCCAGCAGCGCCGACTCCACCTGCCGGACCATCTCGTCGGTGTGCCGCGCCGGGGGCACGATGAACGTCTCCACGCCCCAGGTCAGCGCCAGCTGGCTGCGGATGGCCGGCTGCGGGGTGAAGGCCAGCAGCGGGATCGGCGACCGGTACCGGGCCAGCCGCCGGGCGGTCTCCCCCGAGATCGTGAAGGCGACCAGGGCCGTGGCCCCGACCACCGCGCCGACCTCGGCCGCCGCCCGCGCGATCGCGCCGCCGGTGGTGGTGGGCACCCGGCTCAGCGACGGCTCGGCGTGCAGCCACTCCCGTTCCGCCGCCTCGATGATCCTGGCCATGGTGGCCACCGCCTCCGCCGGGTACTGGCCCACGCTCGTCTCGGCCGACAGCATCAGCGCGTCCGCCCCGTCCAGCACCGCGTTGGCCACGTCCGAGGTCTCCGCCCTGGTCGGCCGGGGCGCCGAGATCATCGACTCCAGCATCTGCGTGGCCACGATGACCGGCCGCGCCTTGTCCCTGGCCAGGTCAATCGCGCGCTTCTGCACCATCGGCACCTGCTCGAGCGGCAACTCCACGCCCAGGTCGCCGCGGGCCACCATCAGCCCGTCGAAGGCATCGAGCACCTCCGGCAGCGCCTGCACCGCCTGAGGCTTCTCGATCTTGGCGATGAGCGGCAATGGCGCGCCCACCTCATCCATGATCTTGCGGACCGGCGCGGCGTCGGCCGGGCTCTGCACGAACGACAGGGCGATCAGGTCCGCCCGCAGCCCCAGCGCCCAGCGCAGGTCCTGCTCGTCCTTGGCGCTGAGGGCCGGCACGCTGAGCCGGACCGCGGGCACGTTCAGGCCCTTGTGATCGGAGACTTCGCCGCCGACCAGGACCCTGGTCCGCACCCGGCCGCCCCGCGCGGTCAGCACCTCGAGTACCACCCGGCCGTCGTCGACCAGGATCTGGTCACCGGGGCTGACGTCATCGGCCAGGCCGGGAAAGGTGGTCGAGGCCAGGGCATCGTCGCCGGGCACGTCGTCGCCCGTGATCGTGAACAGCTGGCCCGCCTTCAGGCGCACCGGGCCGGCCGCGAAGGTGCCCAGGCGGATCTTCGGGCCCTGCAGGTCGACGAGTACGCCGACGCTGCGGCCGGCCGCGTCGGACGCGGCTCGCACCGCGCGGTAGACCTTGAGGTGGCCCTCCTGGGTGCCGTGGCTCATGTTCAGCCGGGCCACGTCCAGGCCCGCCGCCACCAGGGCAGCGATCTGCCCGGGACTCGACGAGGCGGGCCCGAGCGTGCAGACGATCTTCGCGCGGCGGCTCATGGTCCCTGCTTCCTGGCCCGCTCCCGGCCGTGGCCGCTAAATCGGACTTACCCTCCCAGACTAGGATGCTGATCCCTCATCTGCGACCGGCGTCGCCCAGGTTTCACTGACTGTCCACTCCCCGGCCGAGCCTGCCGGGGTCCTTTCAGCTGCCGGATGGCTGCCAGGTAGCCGGGCGGCGGGCGGCCTGGTAGATCGCTTCGGCCTGGCGGGCGTCGAGGACCGTCGACTGCCGGCGCAGCCAGCGGTACAGGGCGCGCGCCGAGGGCAGGACGGCCACATCGGCCGGCCCGCCCGCCGCAATCGAGAAGCGCCGGGCGCCGACGAAGACGATGACCGACTGAACCGGCACCTGGCCACCCAGCGCCCGGCCGAGCAGCCGGCGGGCGCGGGCCGCCTCGGATCGCGACTTCCGCACGTAGTCCACCCTGGTTCCGCCGACCATCATGCCGTGCTCCCCGACCCAGACGGTGGTGCCAGTGATCTTGGTGTTAATGGTCACGACGCCGAACGGCCCGATGATCACGTGGTCGATGTCGGCGCCACGGCTTCCCACGGGAACCGCGTGCAGGACTTGCCAGTCATGGCGGCCGGCCCAGCGGTCTAACTTGCGCCCGACGGTCCGCTCGCCCCTGGCCCCGATGGCGAAGGCCCGGGCCTCGGTCCGCATCCCGATCAGGTCCGCGGCCGTGGTCAGCAGCGGATGCTCCCGGCGCAGTTCCCGCGCGCGGGCGCTGGCCGCCGCCCCTGGCTTGTTGGTGGCCAGGTCGTCCCAGGCCGGGTCACGCACCACCCCATGCGTGTCCGCTGGCTCTCCAGCCGCCCGCCGCTGGTCCGGCGCGTCCGGGCCTAGCCGCCCGTCCAGCCTCAGCCGCTGGCATTCGGCCTCGACCTCGGCCCAGAATGTCTGCTCCAGGTCGGGCCGGGCGAGCACGAACCGTCCGGTACGCGGTTCGCTCCAGCCCACCTCTAAGTCGCCGACTGTTACGTAGATGCGCAGTCGCCCGTAGCGCTGCCAGACGCGGGTCACCATAAAAGCGACTATGTATCACGCCGCCCCGGCTATGACGCAGCCCCGGGGCCAGCGATGGGTCGTGGGGCGGGCGGGGCTCTCGGGGTCAGGTGTGTAGGTGGCCGAGTGAGGCCGCGCTGGCTACTAGGATCCGGGCATGACCGCACCGGTGACGGCGAGCTGCGAGATCCGCCCCCAGGGCGGCCTGGAGGTGCTGGCCTGGCCGGCGTTCGAGGGCCTCGGCGCCCAGGTCATGGTGACCACCAGGGGCGGCGGCGTGTCGGCGGGCCCGTATGAGTCGCTGAACCTCAGCCTCAGCGTGCACGACGAGCCGGGCGCCGTGCTGGAGAACCGGCGCCGGACGGCCGCCGCGGCGGGCGCCGGACTGGCCGACTTCGTGTTCGCGCGCCAGGTCCACAGCAGCCGGGCCCAGGTGGTGACGGCGGCCGACCGGGGCCGGGGCACGCTGAGCCTGGACGATGCCGTCCCGGACACCGACGCGCTGGTCACCGCCGATCCGGGGGTCGTGCTGGCCATCCTGGTCGGGGACTGCGTGCCCGTCGTCCTGTACGACCCGGCCGCCCGGGTGCTGGCCTGCGTGCACGCGGGCTGGCGCGGCACCGTGGCCGGGATCGGGCCGGCCACGCTGACCGCCATGGCCGGCCTCGGCGCCCGGCCGGAGCGCGTGCTGGCCGGCATCGGGCCCGCCATCGGCCCGGACCGCTACCAGGTGGGCGAGGACGTGGCGACCGAGGTGCGGCGTTACTTCGGCCCCGCGGCCGAGGCCGTCGGGGGCGGCGGCGGCGACCATGACGCCGGCGGCGGCACCGGGCCGGGCACCGGCACCATCCTGCGGCCGGACGGCACCGGGCGGTGGCTGCTCGACCTGTGGGCGGCCAACCGCCGGCAGCTCGCGCAGGCGGGCGTGCCAGACGGCCAGATCCACGTCGCGGCGGTACCGACCGGGCCGGATCCCGGCGGCCAGGGACCCGGGCTGTTCTTCAGCGACCGGACCGCTCGTCCGTGCGGTAGGTTCGCGCTCGTGGCCCGCCTCACGCACACCGACCAGCGGCCGACGCCGGGCGAGGAGACGCGCGGATGACCGCCCCGCAGATAATCCCGCAGATAACCCCGGCGCCGTTCCGCTACGAGTCCTGGCAGCTGGACCCCGAACGGGGCCTGCTGTCGTGCCGGTACTCGCTGGGCGACCGGCAGTTCGAGGAGAAGGTCACGTTCGACCCCGGCGGCCGCTGGGACGACCCGGCCGCCGGGCAGGCGGCCCGGCTGGTCTTCCTGCTGGCCGGCGTCTCCTACTACAAGACCGCCGCGCCGCCGGTCATCGACCTCGGCACCACCGCGGTCACCGACACCGAGCGCCGGTTCCTGCGCTCGTTCTACCTCGACGGCCTGGGCGAGTTCGCCTACCGCAACGGACTGGACCTGTCCGGGCTGCGGATCGAGGGCCCGAGCCGCCCCGAGCCGGAACTCCCCGCCGGGCGGCCCGCCGACCCGCGGCCCGCGGCACCGACCCGGCCGCTGGTCCCGTTCGGCGGCGGGATCGACTCCATCGTCACCGTCGAGCACGTCCGGCGCCGGGCCGACGCGGCGCTGTTCATCATGAGCCGGCCCGGCAGCCGGTTCGAGGCCATCGAGGCGCCGGCCGCGGTGACCGGGCTGCCCATCGTGCGGGCGGGCCGCGAGATCGACCCGCAGCTACTGCGCTCGGCGGAGCTGGGCTTCCTGAACGGGCACGTCCCGGTGACCGGGATCCTGTCCGCCATCGCGGTCATGGCCGCGGTGCTGGCCGGCCGCGACGCCGTGGTGATGTCGAACGAGTGGTCGGCGTCGATCCCGACGCTGGAGGCGGACGGCCGGCCGGTCAACCACCAGTTCTCCAAGAGCATGACCTTCGAGGGCGCCTTCCGCGAGGTGCTGGCCATGGCGCTCGGCGGCGGAGACAGCGGGGTCAGCGGAGGCAGCAGGGTCAGCGGGGTCAGCTACTTCTCCTTCCTGCGCCCGTTCAGCGAGCTGTGGGTCGCGCTGCGGTTCGCCGGGCTGACCGAGTACCACGGCACGTTCCGCAGCTGCAACCGGGCCTTCCACCTGGACGAGTCCAAGCGGCTCGACCACTGGTGCGGCCGCTGCGACAAGTGCTGCTTCATCGACCTGATCCTGGCCCCGTTCCTGCCCGCCGAGGAGCTCAGCGCCATCTTCGGCGGCCAGGAGCCGCTGGCCGACCCCGACCCGGCGCAGTCCCTGGCCCCGAAGTTCCGCGCGCTGCTGGGCACGCTGCCCGACAGCAAGCCGTTCGAGTGCGTCGGCGAGATCGGCGAGTGCCGGGCCGCCGCGCTGCTCGCCGCGCAGCGGCCAGACCGGGCCGGCACCCCGCTGCTCCAGGAACTGGCGGCCGAGGTGGCCCAGACCCCCGACCTGCCCGACGCGGCCAAGCTGCTGCTGCCCATGAGCGATCACTTCATCCCGGATAGCTATGCGCCCCAAGATCTGCTGGTCTGACCTGCGCGGCGCCCGCGTCGGCGTCTGGGGCCTCGGCGTCGAGGGCGCCGCGAGCCTGGCCCGGCTGCGCACGCTGGGCGTGGAGCCGGTGCTGGTGGACGACCGGCCGCCGCCCGGCGACGTGGACGGCCTCCAGGTGTTCGCCACCGCCAGCAGCGGCCTGGCCGCGCTGAGGCACTGCGACGTGGTGGTGAAGTCGCCCGGCATCAGCCGCTACCGGCCCGAGGTGGCCGAACTGGAGGAGCGCGGCATCCCGGTGGCGGGCGGCCTGGGCCTGTGGCTCCAGGAGGCGGACCGCGACCGGGTGCTGTGCGTGACCGGCACCAAGGGCAAGAGCAGCACCACCGCCATCACCGGGCACCTGCTCACCCGGCTGGGCTACTCCTGCCTGATCGGCGGCAACATCGGCACCCCGCCCTGGGACCCGCGGGTGGACGGCGCGGCCTACGACTACTGGGTCATCGAGACCTCCAGCTACCAGGCCACCGACCTGCCCTGCTCACCGCCGGTCGTCGCGGTCACCTCGCTGCACCCCGACCACCTGGACTGGCACGGCGGCGTGGAGACCTACTACCGGGACAAGCTGTCGGTGTGCTCGCAGCCCGGCGCGGAGCTGACCATCGCCAACGGGGACAGCGACCTGCTGCGGGAGCGGGCCGGCCTGCTCGGCCCGCGGGTGACCTGGATTCACGCGGCCGATGACCCGGGCGCCGACTGGATGACGCCGCTGGGCCTGCTCGGCACGCACAACCGGCGCAACGCGCTGATCGCCCGGGCCTGCCTGGACGCGCTGGGCGTGCCCCAGGCCCGCGACGCCGCCGCGCTGCGCGCCGCCGCCGGTGGCTTCGAGCACCTCAGCCACCGGCTCCAGCCGGTCGGCACGGTGGACGGGGTGCTGTTCGTGGACGACAGCCTGTCCACCAACGTGCTGCCCACCCTCGCGGCCATGGACGCCTTCCCCGGCCGGCGGGTGGCGCTGATCGCCGGCGGCCACGACCGCGGCATCGACTACGCCCCGCTGGCGGCCGGGCTGGCCGGCCGGGCGGGCCCGGCGCCCACGCTGGTGCTGACGCTGCCCGACAGCGGCCCGCGCATCCAGGCCGCCATCGAGTCCCTGCTGGCCAACGGCGCGGGCGGACCAGCACCGGGCGGACCAGCACCCGGCCCGGACGGCGGGCTGGCCGGGCTGGCCGTGCTGCCGTGCGCCGACCTCGACGCGGCCGTGCAGGCCGGCTTCGACTGGGCCCGGCCGGACGGGATCGTGCTGCTGTCCCCCGCCGCGCCGAGCTTCGGGGTCTTCCGCAACTACCGCGAGCGGGGCGAGGCCTTCACGCGGGCCATGCGGGCGTGCGACGCTCCCTAAGGGTTTGATACGGCGGACCCTGACACCTCCGGGAAAGGCGACACGCAGCTCGTGCCAGCGGAACTGACTGCCTCGATCCAGGCCGAGCTGGCCGGCATCGTCGGCGGCCCGCACGTCCTGACCGGCGACGCGACCGCCGGGTTCGCCGTCGACTGGACCGGCCGCTTCCAGGGCCGGGCCGCGGCCGTGGTCCGGCCGGCCGACACCGAGCAGGTCGCCGCCGTGCTGGCCTGCTGCACCCGGGCCGGCCTCGCGGTGGTGCCCCAGGGCGGCAATACCGGGCTGGTCGGCGGCGGCGTCCCGCTGCACGGCGAGGTGGTACTCAGCCTGGCCCGGCTGACCGAGCTGAGCCCGGTCGACCTCGACGCCCGCCAGGTCACCGCGTCGGCCGGGGTCACGCTGGCCCGGGTCGGCGCCGCCCATCCCGACCTGGACCTCGGCATCCTGATCGCCAGCCGGGACAGCGCGACAGTCGGCGGCGCCATCGCCACCAACGCCGGCGGGCTGCGGGTCCTGCGCTACGGCCCGATGCGCTCCCAGGTGCGCGGGGTCGAGGCGGTACTGTCCGACGGCACGGTCGTCTCGCACCTGTCCGGGCTGGTCAAGGACAACACCGGCTATAACTATCCGGGTCTGCTGGCAGGGTCGGAAGGCACGCTGGCGGTCATCACCCGCGCCCGCCTCCAGCTGGTGCCGCGACCGCGCGACCCGGTCACCACGCTCACCGCCCTGGGCGGGCTGGCCGAGGTGCACGAGCTGGCCCGGCGGGCGCTGGTCGCGGTGCCCGGGCTGCTGTCGGCCGAGTTCCTCACCCGCGACGGCCTGGACATCCTCATCCGGTACACGGGCCTGCGGCCGCCGGCCTTCGACCCGCCGCTGGTTCTCGAGGCAGCATCGGCTGGCGCGCCGGCCTACCTGCTGCTCGAGGCGGACGGGCCGGGCGCGCTCGACGACCTGGCCGAGCTCATCGGCGACCGGCCCGCGGCGGTGGCCACCGAGCCCGCCGACCGGGCCGCGCTGTGGGCCTACCGGGAGCGCAGCCCGGAGGCGGCCGGGTTCGTGGGCGTGCCGATCAAGCTCGACGTGGCCGTGCCCGCCGGCCAGTGGGTGACGCTGGCCAGCGAGGTGACCGGCGTGATCACCGCGGTCGACCCCGGCGCGACGGTCATCATCTACGGCCATGTCGCGGACGGCAACGTCCAGGTCAACCTGGTGCCCGCGGCCCCGGCCGACGGCCGCCACGAGGACGCCGTCCTGGGCCTGGTGGCCGCGCTGGGCGGGTCGATCTCGGCCGAGCACGGCATCGGCGTGCTCAAGGGCCGCTGGCTGGACCTGGCCCGCTCGCCGGCCGAGCTGGCGCTTTTCGCCCGGATACGGAATGCATTTGACCCGGCCGGCACGCTGAATCCGGGCATTCTGCCCCGCTGACCCAGGCCGGGCCGCTGACCTGCCGTTACGGTGGCCAGCTGAAAAGAACTTTTGTTATAGATGTGAATTTCATGCGAACGCTAACTCACATTCAACTCTTGCATTCTTCCCTCAGGTATTTCAGCGCCGCCGCCTAAGTTTCCTTACGGCGTTAATCGACGGAAAGGAAATTGAATGCTCACTAACCTGCGCCGCGAATTGCGGCTGCGGCTGCGGCAGGCAGCCGTCCTCAGCGCCGGCCTCGGCATCGCCGTCGGGGCGGGCCTGCTCACCACGGCCGGCCCGGCCAGCGCGGCCCCGGCCGCGGCCGGCCATGCGGCCACGCACGCCAGCCAGGCCAGCCGGGGCGGCCGGGTCTGCGAGATCCGGATTCCGGCCAGGGGCGGCGGCCGGGAACGCGGCCGGTGCTGTCCGACGATCATGCGCCGGCCTGGCTTCTCGGTCACCGTGAGGTGCTGCGTGGCCCCGGTGCCGCCGCGTCATGGCCGCTGGGTCGTGGCGGGCTGCTGCCCGGCCCCGGTCCTGGTTCGCCACGGCGGCCCGGTCACGGTGCGCTGCTGCCCGGCCCCGCCCCCGCGGCTGTGGCGACACTGCAAGGTCCGGGTCTCGCCGGGCGGGGTCATCCGGCGCTGCCTCGCTCCGCCGCCATTGCGCTGCCGGGTCCACATCAAGCCCGGCCAGGGCGGCTAGCCCCGCAGTAACCACATCGCGCGCCGCCCCTCTGAGTGGTTCGGGTCGTCTGGTCTATGTGGCACGGACGATCCGAACTGCTCCGTGGGTCCGGCTACCCGCCGGCCGCTTCGAAGGCGCGGCCGACCGGCGTGGCCACCGGCCCGCTGGAGAACAGGCCCAGCGTGCCGTCGCCTGAGGACACCGGCAGCGCGAACCAGGCGTAGCGCTGGATGTAGCCCAGCTTGCCCAGCATCGTGGTCGCGGCGGTGAGGAACGCGGCCTGCTGGGCCGCGCTGGGAAAGGCCGGGGAACCGCCGAAGTTGGCCAGCCCGAACTCGGTCAGCCAGATCGGCAGGTGGTACCGGGCGTAGATGGCCTGGAGGTAGCTCTTGAGCTGGCTGACCGCCGCGGCGGTGGCGAAGTCGCCTCCGTACCAGTGCACGGTGATGAAGTTGACCCGGTAGCCGCGGGCATGGGCGCCGCTCATGAAGCGGGCCAGCCAGCTGCCGGGGGTGGCGGCGTCGTCGGCCACGGCCGGGCTGCCCAGCGTCATGCCGGTCGCCATCAGCTTCGGCCACAGGCTCAGCGCCTTGCTGACGGTGAGGTTGGACTGGCTGGCCAGGTCGGGCTCGTTGAAGCCGAGCAGGATGTGCCCCTCGCCGCGGACCTGGGCCAGCGTCGCGCTGGTGACGTTGGCCGCGCCCCAGATCATGGGCACGAAGCTGACGCCGCTGGGGGCGCTGACGCCGGGGCCGGCCGACCAGGTGTAGTACCACGAGGCGCCGGACAAAGCCAGGGCCCTGGTCACGCCGGGAAAGCTCCAGGCGCTCACCCCCTTGGCCGTGCTGGTGACCCGGACCGGCGGGGGCGTCGGCTTAGGGGTCGGCTTGGGCTGCTTAGGCCGGTGGTGGTGCCGCGGCGGGTGGGTCGGCGTCGCGCTCGTGACGGCGACCACGGGGTGGGTGAGCGGCTTGTGAACGGCTGGCGCGGGGCGGGCGGCGACGTGCGCGGCCGGGGCCGCGTAGACCTTGACCGCCGCGACCGTCCCGGCCGCCACGCAGGTGGTCGCGGCGACGGCGGCCACCACGAGCTTGGGCTGCGCGTAGGCGGCCGCCTTGGGCAGCGCCTTCAGGTGGCGGGCCGAGGAGGCATGCCGCAGGCCGCGCCGGGGACCGCGCCGGCCTTGGCCCAGGCGCCCGCGCGGCGGCCGGGGAGCCCGGCCGGCCGGAGCGGCCGAGGCCAGCAGCCGCGCCGCGACCAGCGGCGCGGGCAGCAGCGGCAGCCCGGCCAGCAGCGACTCCGCGGGCACCATGCCGGTGAGCTGGGCCTGGCAGCGCGGGCACTCGCGGGCGTGCCGGGCGACGCGCTTGCGCCACAGCGGGCTCGGCGTGGCGTCCCAGCCCGTGGTCACCGAGGCCAGCGCGGAGCACGGCGGCCGGGCCCGCAGCGCCCGGACCACCAGCCGGGCGGTGGTCAGCCGCTCCTTCATCCGGCTGATCCGCACCGCGGTGTGGGCCGGCGACATGCCCAGGCCGGACGCGACCGCGTCCCGGTCCAGCGCGCCGGCCGCTTCCTGCCACCACAGCGCCAGCACCTCGCGGTCCTCGAGGTCCAGCCAGCGGGTGGCCTCAGCCGCCTCGCGGCGCTGCCCGGACAGGCCGAGCCGCAGGATCGTCAGGTCCACGAAGTCGGCGTCGGGGTCGGCCACCTCGGGGACCGGGTCGCGGGCCACCGGCACCTTGCGCGCGGTCACGTGGTCGCGGACCTGGCGCACGGCCACCGCCACCAGCCAGGACCGGAAAGCGCCGGGATCGCGCAGCTCGGGCAGGCCGCGTACGGCCCGCAGCATGGTCTCCTGCACGACGTCGTCGGTATCGGCGTGGCCGTTCAGCGCCCGGCCGATGATGTTGTACAGCAGCGGCAGGTACTGGCCTAGCAAGGTCTCCAGGGCCGTCCGGTCACCGCGCTGCGCGGCGATGACCATGTCCACGCCGGGCCCGTCGGCTCGGATGGTTCGCATCGCACCTCATGTTCAGAACTTTTCCGCTCCCCTGCATATCGGAGACCGCCGGTATGCGCGGCGCATAACAGAAACTCAGGTGGGATTCGTGTGAGATCTCATGACCGGGGACATGCCCGGCCTGCGGCCCTAGCCTTAGCTGATGTGAGTGGCCAGCCGCCCGAGCCAGCCGACTCGCCCGCGGCCCGGCTGCGCGGCCTGCGCGCGTCGCTGGCGCTGAGCCAGGAGCAGCTCGCGCGCCAGCTCGGCGTGTCATTCGCGACCGTCAACCGGTGGGAATCCGGGCGCACCCGGATGTCGGACAGCGCGCTGCGCGGCCTGGCCGAGCTGGAGGCGCGCTCGGCCGCCCCGGCCCGCCGGTCCGGCGCGCTGCCGTCGGCCCAGTCCGCGTTCATCGGCCGGGAGCGCGAGCTGGCCGAGCTCACCGCGCTGCTGCGCGACTCGCGGCTCACCAGCCTCATCGGCCCCGGCGGGGCCGGGAAGACCCGGCTGGCCGTCGAGGCCATCCGCCAGCTCGGCGAGGATGCGGCCGACGTCACGTTCGTCCCCCTGGAGCCCGTGCGCCAGCCGCAGTCGCTGGCCACCGCGGTCGCCTCCAGCCTGCACGTGCACGACCAGCCGCAGGTACCGCTGCTGGACTCGGTGGCGGCCGCGCTGGTCAGCGCGCCCCGGCTGCTGGTGCTCGACGGCGCCGAGCACCTGCGCGACGAGGTGGCCGCGCTGGTCACCGCGCTGCTCGCCGGGGCCGACGGGCTGCGGATCGTGGTGACCAGCCGGGTCCTGCTCGGCGTGCCCGGTGAGGTGTGCTGGACGGTGCCGCCCCTGGACTGCCCGTCGGCCGCGGCCGGCGTGTCGGACATCGCGGCCTCGGACGCGGTGCGGCTGTTCATCGCCAGGGCCGCCGACCGGCTGCCCGGCTTCACCGGCGCCGAGGTGGCCCCGCACGTCATCGGCGAGCTGTGCCGCAGGCTGGACGGCCTGCCGCTGGCGATCGAGCTGATCGCGGGCTGGGTCGGCACCCTGTCGGTGCCCGAGATCCTCCAGCAGCGGGCCGTGCTGCTCGACCAGGACGCGGCGTCCGGCCCGGGCGAGGGGGGCCAGTCGCGCGGCCGCCGGCTGGCCGACGTCATCCGGGCCAGCCATGACCTGCTCGGGCCGGCCGAGCAGCGGCTGGTGCCCGCGCTGAGCGTGTTCGCCGGGCCGTTCACGCTGGCCGACGCGGCGGCGGTCAGCCCGGAACCCGGCGCTACCGCGCCCGGCCTGGCCGGGGCCGTCCGGGGCCTGGTCGACTCCTCGTGGCTGGTCGTCAGCCGGGGCGGCGAGCACAACCGGTTCGCCATGCTGGAGACCATGCGCACGTTCGCGGCGACCCGGCTGGACGACTCCGGGGACGCGGCGCTGGTGCGGCGCCGGCACGCCGAGCACTTCGCCGCGCTGGCCCGGGCCAGCGAGGCCGGCCTGACCGGCCCCGACTCGGCCGGCTGGCTGGCCCGGCTGGACGCCGCGGCGCCGGACATCGACGTGGCCCTGCTGTGGGCCGCCGAGCACCCCGAGTCCTCGCTCGGCCTGGATATCTCGGCCGCGCTGTGGCGGTGGTGGCTGGCCAGTGGCCGGGTAGCCGCCGGGCGGGCCTGGCTGGGCCGGCTCCTGCCCCGGGAGCAGGCGGCCGGCGACGAGCTGACCGGCCGGGCGTTCTGCGCCGCCGCCGTGCTGGCCGCCGAGAACAGCGACTACGGCGCGGCGGTGCGCCAGGCCCGGGTGGCCATGCGCGAGTTCGAGCGGCTCGGCCTGACTGAGCCCATGGCCTTCGCCGCGACCGTGCTCGGGTCGGCCCAGCGCTATCTGGGCGACCATGCCGCGGCGCGGCGCAGCCTCCAGGCCGCGGCCGGCCTGCGGGAGAAGCTGGGCGACCGGCGCGGTGTCTCCGCCGCCACCAACAACCTGGCCCTGCTGGCCATGGACGAGGGCGACCTGGCCCGGGCCCGTGAGCTGTTCGAGCAGACCCTGGTCATCAAGCGGCAGCTCGGCGAGCCGCAGTCCATCGCCATCGGGCTGGCCAACCTGGCCGACGTGCTGCTCAAGGCGGGCCAGTGGGAGGCCGCCAGCCGGGCGCTCGGAGAGGCGGGCGAGCTGGCCGAGGCGGTGGGCAATCCCCAGCTCATCGGCACGCTCCGGTGCAACCAGGGGAACCTGGCCGCGCAGCGGCGCCGCTGGGATCAGGCCGCCGCGCACTACCAGGCGGCCATCGCGGCCCACCAGGACGCCGGGCACCCGCACGACGCCGTGGAGGCCATGATCGGCCTGGCCCGGTCGCTGGCCCGGCTCGGGCGCGGCGAGGAGGCGGTGCGGCAGCTGCGCGCCGCCGAGGCGGTGGCCGAGGGGATCGGCAGCCCGCAGCGCCAGGCCGAGGTGCGGGCGGCGCTGGCCGACCTGGGCGAGACCGCGGGCGGCGCGCTTCCCGATGGCCTGACCGCGCGCCAGGCCGAGGTGCTGCGGCTGCTGGCCACGGGCCTGTCCAACAAGGACATCGCCGCGGAGCTGTTCCTGAGCCCGGCCACCGTCGAGCGGCACCTGGCCACGATCTACCGCAAGCTCGGCGTCGGCGGGCGGGTCGAGGCGGCGCGTTACGCCATCGCCCGCGGCCTGGCCAGCTCGAGCTCGGCGGACTGAGGCACTGACACACTGACGCACTGCACCAGGTCCGGCCGGGCCGATGTTATAACTTCGGCCGGCCGCCCGGCCGCACCCGGCCCGCCCCGGTCCCGGCACGAGACGCAATGAGCGGTTCCGGGCCGGTCCGCGCCATTCCTCACCTGGCCGGAGTACATGGTTGCCGGGATTCGGCCCGCGGCGCCGTCGGCGTACACATTCCTAGTGGCCGCACGGCCGCGCTTGGCCGATCCGGGGAAGGAGCCGCCGTGGAGGACCGGCTGGCCGGGACCATCGCCCCGGTGCTGTCGATCTCACTCGACCCCGGCGAGAGCGTCGTGGCCGAGGCGGGCGAGTTCTCCTGGATGACCGACTCCATCCAGATGGCGGCGGTCCCGTCCGGCGCTCCCGGTCCCGAGGATGCGCTGTCGCTCAGCCGGTTCACCGCCAAGGGCAGCGCCGGGACGATCGCCTTCGCCTGCAAGCAGCCGGGCCGGATCCTGGGCGTGGACATCAGCCCCGGCACCGAGTACCTGGTCCACCGGCACGGCTTCCTGGCCGGGACGGCGGGCATCCAGATCCGGTCCGGCTTCCGCCAGTCCTTCTCGACCGGCATCTACGCCGGACCGGGCGGGTTCGGGCTGCACCGGGTGGCCGGCACCGGCCGGGCGTGGATCGAGCTGGCCGGCGAGACCGTCCGGTTCGAGCTGGCCGCGGGCGAGTCGCTGCGTGCTCATCCCGGGCACGTCGGCATGTTCGCGGCCTCGGTCGCCTTTCAGCTCACCCGCGTGCCGGGCATGGCGAATCGTTACTTTGGTCATGATACGCACCATTTCGCGGTACTTTCCGGGCCGGGGCCGGTGTGGCTGCAGTCGGTGCCGATGCCAGCGCTGACCGCGCAGCCAGCCCTGCCACCGGGCTAGCGAGCGGTCTTCTCATCCCCATCTCAGGAGCAAGGACACGACAATGACCCGATATCACCTCACTCCGGACGGCGGCCTGGCCCGCCGCGCCGTCACCATGGCCACGCTGCTGGCGATCACCGGCCTCACGCTGGCCGGCTGCAAGGGCTCGTCATCCGCCTCGGGCTCGTCCGGCTCGACGGCATCGGCCGGCACCACCTCGTCGGCGAGCCCCGCCGCGAGCTCAGGCGGCGGTCAGGGCTCGGGTTCGGGCGGAAGCGCGGGCGGGGGCTCGGGCACCAGCCTGGCCGCGGACTTCCCGCTGGCGGTGGGCAACACCTGGGTCTACGAGACCAAGGTCGGAGCCCTCAGCCATGGCACCACCACCAACAAGGTGACCAGCGTGGTGCCGGTCGCGGGGGGCCATCGGGTGCGGATGGAGGTCATCGACCACCTCGGGGCCGGGACCGTGACGCCGACGAGCTTCACCTACATCTTCCGCTCCGACGGTTCCATCACCATCCCGTTCAGCGAGTTCAGCTCCGAGAAGGTCCGGCTGATCTCGGGCGGGATCGTCTGGCCGAGCCGGGCCCAGCTCGCGTCCGGCCAGCCGCTGCACTCCACGCTGGTGTTCGCGACCTCGATCGTGGGCCATCGACTTCGGGTCGCCGCCCACGTGGTGGTCAGAGGCGCCGGAACGCAGAGCGTCACCGTTCCGGCCGGCACCTACCGCGCCCAGGTCATCGAGGAGACCATGACCGAGAAGGTGGAGGGCATCAGGGTGAACACGACGATCAAGACGTGGGTGGCGCCCGGCGTCGGCCCGGTCAAGGACGAGGTGCTGTCCAGCTCCGCGATCCCGAGCACCGTCGAGGTCCTCAAGTCCTTCACCAGGGGCTGAGCCGCGTCGCGTTTCCGCGGAGACGTCTGGCGCAAGTGTGTCACGCACATGCGCGGCACGTCTCCGCGGAAACGTCGGCGGCCCTGAGGGCAACGAGTTCGACATCGACTGACCGGCCGGATCGGCAGTAGCGGGCCTCGTCAGCGGGGGTCGGCCTCCAGCGGGGTGGCGGGCCAGTCCAGCAGCCGGGCACCGATGACCGCCACCTGGAGGGCCAGCGCGTCGGCCGGGCGGGCCGGGTCCTGGCCGGTCAGGTCCCTGACCCGGGCCAGCCGGTAGGTGACGGCGCGCACCGACAGATTCAGCCGCTGGGCCGCCTGCACCGCCACCTGGCCGCTGGCGAAGTAGGCCTCCAGCGTGTCCAGCAGCGGCCCGGCGCCGTCCCTGGCTTCGCTCAGCGGCATGAGCAGCGCGCCGACCAGGTCGGCCAGCGCGGCCCGGTCGCGCAGGATGACCCGGTACATGAGCAGGTCGGCGGCGTTGACCACCGGATCGGCCAGGTGCAGCCGCTCGGCCACGTCCAGCGCATCCATGGCCTCGTCGTAGGACCGCAGCACGCCGACCGGTCCCGGCGTAGGCGCGCCCCAGGCCCACCCGCCAGGCCCGCCGGGGCCGGCCGGGTTCGCCCGCGTCGAGATCGGCCTCCGCCCCGGCGGCGCCGCCGTCTCCTCCGGCGGACGCCGCGACGTCGCCGCCCGCGTCATCCGCCCCCTGGGACAGCTCGCTGGCCAGCGCGTCCGCCAGCCGGGCGGCCTCGTCCCCGGTGGTCACGCCGATCACCGCGACCAGCCGGCCGCCCCTGGCCATGGCGAGCGACGGCGCGGGGGCCACGGCGTTGGCCACCAGCCGCTCCACGGCCAGCCCCTGCGGGCCGCCGTAGCGGGCGCCGGCCGACCCGGCGACCAGCACGACCTGATGCGGCCCGGCCAGCCGGAGCCCGAAGCCCGCCCCGCGGGCCACCAGCTCGGGCAGGTTGCCGCGGCCGCCGAGCAGGTCGTCGAGGAACTCGATCCGATCGGCCTCCTGGCGGCGAGCGACCGATAGGTGGGCCCGCTCGAAGCCCTCGGCCGCGGCGGCCACGGCGTCGTCCGCGGCGCGCAGCACGGCCAGCCCGGCCGCCCTGGTGGCCACCGCCCCGCCCGGGTCCGGCAGCTCCCGCCACAGCCGCCAGGCCGCCGACAGGTACAGGTCGACCAGGCCCCGCAGGGCGACGCCGCTCTCCGCGGCCCGCTCGCCCGACCGGCCGTGCCCGGTCAGCTCGGCCGCCGTGAGACGCCGGCCGGTGAGCGCGGCGGCGTGTACCGCGGCCAGGAAATCACCGAGCAGGTCGGGCGGGACGCCGCCCGCCTCGCGGCTGGCCGCCCTGGTGATGGCGGCGAGATCCACCTGGTCGCCTGGCGTGCTCACGATTGCCGTCACCCCTTCCTCGGCCTTATTGCCGAGTCCCGGCAAGAAGATGCCCCTCTACTGGCCGGTAACCACCACTGACGTCATGGGCTCGGCAAGTAAGACTATAAGTGTCGCCAGAACGGCGAGCCGCACCGGCGGCCAGGAACGACCAGTCGCGCCGCAGGCGCAGGAGGACGACCGTGACCCAGACGCGGACACCCGATCATGCGTCCGGGCCCAGCGGGGGTCACGACCCCGGCCGGGCCAACCGAGACGGGCGCACGACCGGGACGGTGCCGTCCAGGGGGGGCGACCCCCCTATCCCCCCCGCGCCGGCTGGCGCCGGCCAGGGCGGGAGAGTCCGGATGACGGGTGGCGGTTACCTCCTGGCGGCGTTCGCCGCGCTGGTCAGCGGGCTGAGCCTGGCGGGCACCGCGCCCGGCCGAGGCTCGGCCGCCTACCTGGCCGCGGGGGTCGCGGTGGCCATCCTGCTGGTCGGCAGCGTGGTCATCCACGAGGCCGGGCACATCCTGGTGGCCCGCCGCCACGGGGCCCCGGCCAGGGACATCACGGTCGGCTTCTTCGGCCCGGCGCAGCACGGCGGGGCCGAGCTGCCCGGCCCGCGCGCTCAGTGGCGAGTGGCCCTCGCCGGTCCCGCCGCCAGCCTCGCGCTGGCCGTCCTGGCGGGCGGCAGCGCGGCCGGGCTGGCCGTGCTGGGCATCGACCGGCTGCCCATGCTCATCCTCGGGTACACGGCGGTGGCCAACGCCGCCCTCGGGGTGCTCAGTCTTCTTCCTGGCACGGGGCCGGACGGCGGCCGGATTGTCCGAGCGCTTACGTGGGCGCGCACGGGCAGTCCGGCCAAAGCCGACCTCGTCACGGCGCGAGCCGGCCAGGTCACCGGCGCGGTGCTGGTCGCCGCCGGGCTCACCCTCTTCGCCGGGCCGGGCTATCTCGCCGGGCTGTGGCTGGCGCTGATCGGCGTGCTGGCCTTCGCCTCCTCGCGGGCCCAGGTCCGCCGCAGCCTGGTCGCCACCGCGCTGGCCGGGCTGCGGGTCAGCGACATCGTTCCCGAGGGACCCGCGGCGCCGGAGAGTCAGCCGTCCTGGCCGACCGTGGCCGACTTCCTGGACGCCCAGGGCCTCGGCGGGAAGACCGCCGCGGCCCGCCGCGACCGGGCTCCGGCCGGATCGACCGCGGCGGTCTTCCCGCTGCATGACTTCGACGGCCGGCCCAGCGGGCTCCTCACCCTCAGCCAGCTCGCCGCGGTCCCGGCCGGGCGCCAGGACGACCTGCGGCTGCGCGACGTCGCCACCCCGCGGGCGCACCTGGTGACCACCACCCCGGACGAGCCGCTGACCAGCCTGATCGGCCGGATGTCCGGCTGGCCCGCGGTCCCGGCCGCCGTGCACACCGCCGGCCACGCGCTGGTGCTGGGCCCGGAAGGCCAGCTCGCGGGGGTCCTGACCCCCGCCGACCTGGCCCGCGCCGCCCAGCTGGGCGCGCTGCGACAGCGCGCCGCCGACGACGACGCCACCACCGATTCCGCCGCTGACGACACCGCTGACTTTCCGTCCCGGTTATGGGCACGCTAGGCGTCCCCTTCTGGATCTGGGCCGTGACCATCGGCGGCCTGGTCCTGGCCGTCGGCGTCGACCTGCTGGCCGCCGTCCGCCGGGGCCGGCGCGAGGTCACCATGCGCGAGGCGGCGCTGTGGACCGCGGCCGTCGTCGCGCTCGCGGTGCTGTTCGGCCTGTCCATCGCGTGGCTCGGGCACCCGGCGGCGGCCAGCCAGTTCTTCGCGGGCTGGCTGACGGAGTACAGCCTGTCCCTGGACAACCTGTTCATCTTCGTGCTGCTCATCGGCAGCTCGGCGGTGCCGAAGGGACTGCACAGCCGGGTCCTGCTGCTCGGCGTGGTCATGGCGCTGATGCTGCGGGGGGTGTTCATCGCGGCGGGCGCCTCGGCGATCAGCCGGTTCGGCTGGATCCTGTACCTGTTCGGGGCGCTGCTGATCGGCACGGCGATCCGGCTGGCCGTCAGCGGCCATCAGGCGCCGGACGCCGCCGCCCGGCCGGCCGACGGGCTGGTCATGCGCACGGTCCGGCGGCTGGTTCCGGTGGCGCCGGACGGCGACGGCGCGCGGCTGCTGACCAGGGTCCGCGGCCGCCGGATGGCGACGCCCATGCTGCTGCTGATCATCGCGATCGCCGCCACCGACCTGGCGTTCGCGTTCGACTCCATCCCGGCCATCTTCGGGCTGACCCGCGACCCCTACCTGGTCTTCACGGCCAACGTGTTCGCCCTGCTCGGCCTGCGCCACCTGTACTTCCTCATCGGCGGCCTGCTGCGGCGGCTGGCCCACCTGTCGGCCGGGCTGGCCGTCATCCTCGGCTTCATCGGCGTCAAGCTCGTCGCCGAGGCCCTGCACGAGTCGGGCGTGCACGCGGTGGGACCGGTCCCGGTGCCGGTGATCGGCACCGGGGTGTCGCTGGCCGTGGTCGGCGGCGTGCTGCTGGTGGTGACGATCACCAGCGTCCTAGCCGGGCATCGTCAGCTCCAGGCAGCTGATCCCGCGCAGGTCGAGCCAGGCCCGGTCGGCGCCGCGGACGACCCGGAGGATGACCTCGCCGCAGACCGAGCAGCGGGCGACGAAGCCGGGGCCATCCGGGTACACCATGGCCCGGGCGATGACGCTGCGGTCGCCGCACGTGGCGCACTGGCCGAGGGCCGTCGTGACGTCGACGGCGAACAGCTCGCCGAGGGCTCCGCCAAGCACGTTCCCGTCTAGATGTCCCGTCACTGCAGAGCCTCCCCCTTGATCAGCTGCCCGTCGGGCCGAAGCGCTCGGTCTTGATCCGGCCGGGGTCGTGGCCCGCGCCGGTCAGCAGCCCGGCCACGGCCTCCACGTAGCCGGTCGGGCCGCAGACAAAGACCGCGGGCCCCTGCCGCGCCGGCCAGCCCGCCTCGGCCAGCACGCCGGCGGTGATCCGCCCGGCCGGGCGGTCCGCGCCGGGCGGCGCCGTCCGGGTGTAAACGTAGGTCAGGCTGAACCCGTCGCCCGCGGCGGCGCGCTCGGCCAGCTCGGCGCCGTAGATGATCTGCTCCGGGCTGCGGACCGAGTACACCAGCCGGAACGGCACCGTGCTGCCGTCCTGCGCCCGGGCCCGGATCATCGACATCAGCGGGACGATGCCGCTGCCGCCCGCGACCAGCAGCACCGGCGCTCGCTGGTCGGGGTCCCAGACGAACCAGCCGCCGATCGGCCCGCGCAGCTCCAGCGGATCGCCGACCTTGAGCACCTCGGACAGGTACGGCGAGACCTCGCCGTCGTCCAGCCGCTGGATGGTCAGCTCGAGCCGCTGGCCGTCCGGCGCTGACGCGATGGAGTACGACCGCTCGGCCGAGTACCCGTCCTCAGCAGTCAGCCGGATGTCCACGTGCTGGCCGGCCGAGTGGCCCCGCCAGCCGGGCACGTCCAGCGCGATGGTCCGGGCGGTCGGCGTCTCGTCGCGCAGCGCCGCGACGGTGCCGACCAGCCAGGTCAGTCGCCCCAGTACCGCTGCTCGCGCCACGGGTCACCGTAGTTGTTGTAGCCCAGCTGCTCCCAGAACCCCGGCTCGTCGGTGTCCATCAGGTCGATGCCGTTCACCCACTTGGCCGACTTCCACAGGTACAGGTGCGGGACCAGCAGCCGGGCCGGGCCGCCGTGCTCGGGCGCCAGCGCCTGGCCGTCGTAGCGGTAGGCGATCCAGGCCTTCCCGCCCAGCAGGTCGGCGAGCGGCAGGTTAGTCGTGTACCCGCCGTAGGACCGGGCCAGCGCGTACTCGGCCGAGGTCTCCACGTCGGCCAGCAGCGTGTCCACCGAGACGCCGCGCCAGCGCGTGCCGAACTTGGACCACTTGGTCACGCAGTGCAGGTCGACGGTGACGTCCTCGCTGGGCAGCCGCTGGAACGCGGCCCAGTCCCAGGAGGTCACCTGGCCCTTCTCGGTCCTGACCCGCAGCTCCCACTTGGCGGTGTCCACCCGCGGCGTGGGCCCGGCGGACAGCACCGGGAAGTCGGTGACCAGGTACTGGCCGGGCGGCAGCTTCTCGCCGCCGGGCCGCCGGGCGGCCCTTGAAGCCGGGCGAGATGATCGGCATGCCGGTGTGCCTCCCCTCGGTCCGGGCCGGGGCTAGTGGATGTGAGCCTGCCAGTCCCGCGGGACCCGGCCGGCCGGGCCGGGCACGGGCTGGCTGACCGGGTGGTGCTCCGGCGGGGCCAGCTGCGGGCCGGCCTCGTACATCTCGTTGGTCTTGAAGTCCCAGAACCAGGCCTCGCCCGGCTCGAAGCTGCGGATGACCGGATGACCGGTCTGGGCCGCGTGCGCGCTGGCGTGCTGGGACGGCGAGGTGTCGCAGCAGCCGATGTGCCCGCACTGGGCACACCGGCGCAGGTGCACCCACCAGCCGCCCGCCGCGTCGCACTCCACGCAGCCAGTCCCGCTCGGGGCGACGGACGGGTCGATCCCGGCTACCTCGCTCATACGGCATCCCTTTCTGGTTGGGCCGGGGCGGCGTCAGCCGCCGGGGCGGTCAGCGGCAGCCGCACCCGGAACCTCGTGTCTCCGGGCGCGGACTCGACCCGCAGGTCCCCATGATGGGTGTTCACGACGATCCGCCACGAAATATCCAGTCCCAGGCCGGTTCCCTCGCCGACCGGCTTGGTCGTGAAGAACGGCTCGAAGATGCGGTCCCTGATGTCGGGCGGCACGCCGGGGCCGGTGTCACCGATCTCGACGAGCAGGAAATCGTCGTCCCGCGCCGTCCGGATGGTGAGCGTGCCCGCGCCGTGCATCGCGGAAACCGCGTTGTCGATCAGGTTGGTCCAGACCTGGTTCAGCTCGCCGGGGTAGGCCGGGATCTCCGGCAGCGTGCGGTCGTAGTCCTTGACGATGGTGATATCGGGGCCGATCTTGGCCGCGAGCATGACCAGCGTGCTGTCCAGCAGGTCGTGCACGTCCACGACCTGATAGGGGGCCCGGTCCATCTGCGAGTACTGCTTGGCCGCGCCGACCAGAGCCGAGACCCGGCTGGCCGAGTCCTCGATCTCGTTCATCAGCAGCTCGGACTCGACGGTGTAGGCCAGCCAGCGCAGCGAGCTGTCCAGGGCCGCGGGCCGGGCGTCGGCGGGCACCACGTCGGCCAGCGTGGTCTCGACGTGATCCAGCCAGGAGGCGTCCATGCCGCCCTGCACGAACACCGGGGCCAGCTCCCAGCCCCGCGTGACGCCGTGCCCGTCCAGCCAGTCCGCGGTGACGTCCTCGGCGTCGGAGGCCTCCAGCGGGCCCAGCGTGGTCGACTTGGCCTTGGAGACCCGCTCGGCGGCTTCGTTCTGCAGCCCGACCAGGGCCTCCAGGGCCGAGCGGTCATAGCCGCCGGCCGCCAGGTAGCCCAGCTTGTTGCGCATGCCGGCGACCCGCTCGCGCAGCGCGGCGGTGGCCCGCACGGCCGCGGCGGCCGGGTTGTTCAGCTCGTGGGCCAGGCCGGCGGTCAGCGACCCCAGGGCCAGCAGCCGCTCCCGCTGGCCGATCGCCTGCTGGGCGTTCTTGGTCCCGAAGAACAGGCCCTCCAGCAGGTGCACGGCCATCGGGAACCAGTCGCGCATGAGCGCGGCGAACTTGTCCGCGTCCAGCACGAAGAACCGTGACGGCTGGAGGACCCGCATGGAGTTGTTGTAGGCCTGCGGGATCCGGTCGCCGAGATAGGCCATGAACGCGCCGCCGTACACGCCTCTGTCGCTGGTCCGGTTGACCTCGACATTGTCCGCGCCGACCTGCCGCGTCAGCACGACCTCGCCCTCGAGCAGCACGTAGAAGCAGGTCGCGGACTCGCCCTCGCTGTACACCGGGCCGCTGTCGATCAGCTCGACGCGGCCCTCGCGGCACAGCCAGTTCAGCTGGTCGTCGGTGAGCTTCTCGAACAGGAACAGCCCGCGTAGCTCGTCAGCACTGCACAACTTGCTCATATCTTCTCCAGGTACCGGTGCACGAGCATGACGGCCATGGCGCCCTCGCCGACCGCTGAGGCGACCCGCTTGGCGGACTCCGCACGGGCATCGCCGGCCACGAACACGCCGGGGACGCTGGTCTCCAGGTGATAGGGCGGCCGCTCCAGCTCCCAGCCCGCGGGCCGCTCCCCGGCGGCGGCCAGGTCCGGCCCGGCCAGCACGAAGCCCCGCCGATCGCGGTCCACCACGCCGTCCAGCCAGTCGGTCAGCGGCGCCGCGCCGATGAACACGAACAGGAACTGCGCGTCCACCGTCTGGGCGGCGCCGTTGGTGCTGTCGCGCAGCGTGAGCCGCTCCAGGTGCCCGTCGCCCTCCGCCCCGACAACCTCGGTGCAGCTGCGCACCGAGATGTTCGGGATGCCCTCAATCTGCTGGATGAGGTAGTAGGACATCGACTTCTGCAGGGACGGGCCGCGCACCAGGATGGTCACCGACTTGGCGTGCCGGGACAGGTAGACGGCGGCCTGGCCGGCCGAGTTGGCCCCGCCGACGATGTAGACATCGCAGCCGGCGCAGGCGTTGGCCTCGGTGAGCGCGGAGCCGTAGTACACCCCGCTGCCGGTCAGCTCGGCGATCCCCGGCGCGGCCAGCTGCCGGTAGGTGACGCCGGTGGCCAGGATGACGGTGTGCGCGCCGATCTCGGACCCGTCGGAGAACCGCACCGTGCGCCCCGAGCCGGCCACGTCAAGACTGATCACGTCGCGGGTGGTCAGCACCTCGGCGCCGAACTTGGTCGCCTGGAGCCGGGCCCGCCCCGTCAGCTGGGCGCCGGACACCCCGTCAGGAAAACCGAGGTAGTTCTCGATCCGGGAGCTCTGGCCGGCCTGGCCACCGGTCGCTGTTCGCTCCACAAGAACGGTGCGCAGTCCCTCGGAGGCGCCGTATACCGCCGCCCCCAGCCCGGCCGGGCCACCCCCGACCACGACGAGGTCATAGAACTCCCGCGACGGGGTGGTGGCCAGCCCGACCCGGGCGGCCAGCTCGGCGTCGGACGGCTCGGCCAGCACCTCGCCGTCGGGCGTGATCACGATGGGCAGGCCCAGCCGGCTGACGTCCACCGCGGCCTCACCCTCTACGGCCGCGGGCACCCCGTCCAGCTTGGCGCAGGCCACCTCGGCCAGCCGCTGGCCGGCCGGATCGTCGGTGGTGTACCAGCGGTAGGGCACCTGGTTGCGGGCCAGGAACTCGCGGACCTCCGAGGACCGCGCCGACCAGCGGTGGCCGATGACCTTGGTCTCGGGCACGGTGCGGTAGTCCGAGTCCCGCCACGCGTCCAGCAGCGCGTCCACCGCCGGGTACAGCTTCTCCTCGGGCGGGTCCCAGGGCTTGAGCAGGTAGTTGTCGACGTCGACCACGTTGATGGCGTCAATGGCGGCGTTGGTGTCCGCGTAGGCGGTCAGCAGCGCCCGCCGCGCGCCCGGGTACAGGTCCATCGCCCGCTCGAGGAACTCGATCCCGTTCATCTGCGGCATCCGGTAGTCGGCCAGGATCACCGCGACCTGGTCGCCGCGCAGCCGCATCTCCCGCAACGCCTCCAGCGCCGCGTCGCCGGACTCGGCCCGGACGATCCGGTGCTCCTGCCCGTACTTGCGGCGCAGATCCCGCGCCACCGCGCGGGAGACGCCAGGGTCATCGTCGACTGTCACGATCGCCGTACGCGGAGAGTCGGGCGTCGTCACAGGCATGAGTACTCCACATCCCCTTTAAGTCGGCAGCAGAGCCGGCACATGTTCACATCGTAAGTAACGCGTCCAGTATCTTGGCCGCCCCCGAGCCAGCCCCCGGCCCAGCGCGGCGACCCGCCTTCGGCCCCGCCGGGCCGCGTGGAACGATCTGATGGGACCTAGCACGCGGCACCGTTATGCGCACCGGCGCAGCAGACATAACTACCTGCACATAGACATAGGAGGCGACATGCCAGGGACTCCCCTCCGGCAGCGCTCGGCGTGGCAGGCACTGGAGCGGCACCACGCGCAGATCGCCGACCGGCATCTGCGCGACCTGTTCGCCGACGATCCCAGCCGCGGCGAGCGGCTGACGGCCCAGGCCGAGGACATCTACCTGGACTATTCGAAGAACCGCGTCACCGACGAGACGATGTCGCTGCTGATCGACCTGGCCAGGGAGTGCGGCGTGCCCGAGCGCCGGGACGCCATGTTCCGCGGCGAGCACATCAACGTTTCCGAGGACCGGGCCGTGCTGCACGTCGCGCTGCGCATGCCGCGCGACGTCTCGCTGGTGGTGGACGGCGAGGACGTCGTGGCCCAGGTCCACGAGGTGCTGGACCGGATGCGGGATTTCGCGGAGCGCGTAAGGTCCGGCAAGTGGACCGGCTACACCGGCAAGCCGATCCGGAACATCATCAACGTCGGCATCGGCGGCTCCGACCTCGGCCCGGTGATGGCCTACGAGGCGCTGCGGCACTACTCGCGGCGAGACCTGAACTTCCGGTTCGTCTCGAATGTCGACTCCACCGACTTCGTCGAGGCGACGAGGGACCTGGCCGCTGACGAGACCTTGTTCATCATTTCTTCCAAGACCTTCGGCACGCTGGAGACGCTGACCAACGCGCGGTCAGCCAGGGACTGGATCGTCGGCGCGCTCGGCGACGAGGCCGCGGTGGCCCGGCACTTCGTGGCCGTGTCCACCAATGCCGAGCGGGTGGCCGAGTTCGGCATCGACACCGCGAACATGTTCGGGTTCTGGGACTGGGTCGGCGGCCGGTACTCGATGGACTCCGCGATCGGCCTGTCCACCATGCTGGCCATCGGCCCGGACCAGTTCGGCGAGCTGCTGGCCGGCTTCCACGCCATGGACGAGCACTTCAGGACCGCGCCGCTGGAGGCCAACCTGCCCGTGCTGATGGGCATGCTGGCCGTCTGGTACGGCGACTTCTTCGACGCCCAGACCTACGGCGTCATGCCCTACGAGCAGTACCTCAAGCGGTTCCCCGCCTACCTGCAGCAGCTCACCATGGAGTCCAACGGCAAGCACGTCACCCTGGACGGCCGCCACGTCGACTACCAGACCGGAGCGGTCTTCTGGGGCGAACCGGGCACCAACGGGCAGCACAGCTTCTACCAGCTCATCCACCAGGGCACCAAGCTGATCCCGGTGGACCTCATCGGGTTCGCGCAGACGCTGAATCCGCTGGGCGACCACCACGACATCCTGTCCTCCAACGTGTTCGCCCAGGCCCAGGCCCTGGCCTTCGGCAAGACCGAGGAGCAGGTACGGGCCGAGGGCACCCCGGAGCGGGTGGTGCCGCACCGGGTCATGGAAGGCAACCGGCCGACCAACGTGCTGCTGGCCCGGATCCTCACCCCGCGGCTGCTGGGCTCGCTGATCGCGCTCTACGAGCAGAGCGTCTTTACCCAGGGCGTCATCTGGGACATCGACTCGTTTGACCAGTGGGGGGTAGAACTCGGCAAGGTGCTCGCCCAGCAGATCGTCCCCGAGCTGGAGAGCGCCGGGGAGCCGCAGCTCGCCCACGACTCCTCCACCAACGCGCTCATCCGCCGTTACCGTTCGCTCAAGGCCGGCTCCTAGGAGCCGGGACAGACCGAGAGGCAAGCAGATGCCAACAGACAAGCCGATGCAGCTGGGAATGATCGGCCTGGGCCGGATGGGCTCCAACCTCGTCCGGCGCCTCATGCGCGACGGCCACCACTGCGTGGCCTACGACCGCAGCCCCAAGGTGGTCAGCCAGCTCGAGGGTGAGGGCGCGACGGGCGCCTCCAGCCTGGCTGATTTCGTGGCCAAGCTGGACAAGCCCCGGGCGCTGTGGATCATGCTGCCGGCGGCGGTCGTCCAGCCGACCCTGGACCAGCTGGTGCCGCTGCTGGACGCGGGCGACATGGTCATCGACGGCGGCAACTCCTACTACCGCGACGACATCGCCCGGGCCAAGCACCTGATCACCCGCGGCATCCACTTCATCGACTGCGGCACCAGCGGCGGCGTGTGGGGCCTGGACCGCGGCTACTGCCTGATGATCGGCGGCGAGAACGAGCCGGTCGAGCACCTCGACCCGATCTGGAAGTCCATCGCGCCGGGCGAGGGCAGCGCCGAGCCCACGCCGGGCCGGACCAAGGCCGGCACCGCGCCGCAGGGCTACCTGCACTGCGGGCCGAGCGGCGCCGGCCACTTCGTCAAGATGGTCCATAACGGGATCGAGTACGGCATGATGTCGGCGATCGCGGAGGGCCTGAACATCATCGAGCACGCCGACGCCGGCGAGCACATGCAGGATGCCGACGCCGAGACCACGCCGCTGCGTGACCCCGAGGCCTACCAGTACAACATCGACGTGGGCGAGGTCGCCGAGGTGTGGCGGCGCGGCTCGGTGGTGGGCTCCTGGCTGATGGACCTGACCGCGGACGCGTTCGCCCGCTCGCCCAAGCTGGACGACTTCGCGGGCAAGGTCTCTGACTCCGGCGAGGGCCGGTGGACGGTGATCGCGGGCATTGACACCGGCGTGCCCACGCCGGTCATCGCGGCCTCGCTCTACGAGCGGTTCCAGTCCCGCGGCAACGGCGAGTTCGGCGACAAGATCCTGTCCGCCCTGCGATCCGAGTTCGGCGGCCACGCCGAGAAGAAGTCCTGACCTGGGCTGAGTCCTGACCCGGGCTGAGTCCTGACCCGGGCTCTACGTCGTGGTTGTTGCTCTCACGTCGCTCTGACGACGTGAGAGCAACAACGACGTTGTTCCGTGGTCCGCCGCTGACCCTCACGTCGGCCGGGCGCCAGGTCCCTGGCGGCGCTTTCTCCACTTCAGTCACACACACCTCACACGCGGCGCCGACCCGGACATGCTGGGGTGAGCATCCTGCGTCTCCCGCGCAGTCAGCCGCCGCATGCCCGCGGGCGGGTTGTGCTCCCGCGCCCGGGCCGCGAGCGGACCGAGCGCCAAAGGGGGGAGCGCGGGATGGACGAGCAGCGGGTGACCGATTTCCTGATGAAGATGGCCGGCGACGCGGCCGCGGCGGCCGGCGGGATCGCGGTGGCCGTGGGCGACCGGCTGGGCCTGTACGCGGCCATGGCCAGCGCCGGGCCGATGACCGCCGCCGACCTGGCCAGCAAGACCGGCCTGGTCGAGCGGTACCTGGAGGAGTGGCTGGCCGTCCAGGCCGGGCTCGGCTACGTCGAGTACGACCCGGACCGCCGGACGTTCACGCTGCCGGACGAGCACGCCATGGTGCTGGCCGACGAGAACAGCCCGGCGTTCCTGGCCGGGGTGTTCCCGGTGCTGCGCTCGCTGTACGCGAGCGAGGACGGGCTGGTCAACGCGTTCCGGGTGGGCGGCGGCGTGGGCTGGGACGAGCACACCGACCCGCTGTACCGCGGCACCGCGCGGCTGTTCCGGCCCGGCTACCGGCAGAGCATCGTGGACGCCTGGCTGCCGGCGCTCGACGGCGTGACCGGCAAGCTCCAGGCCGGCGCGCGGGTGGCCGACATCGGCTGCGGCTACGGGTACTCGACGATCATGATGGCGAGCGCGTTCCCGCACTCCACCTTCACCGGGATCGACTACCACGGCCCGTCCATCGAGGCCGCCGAGAAGGCCGCGGCCAACGCCGGGGTCAGCGACCGGGTGAGCTTCGAGGTGGCGGGCGGGACCAACTTCCTGGGCACCGGCTTCGACCTGATCACCTGCTTCGACTGCCTGCACGACATGGGCGACCCGGCGGGCGTGGCCCGGCGGATCAGGCACGCGCTGGCCGACGACGGCACCTGGATGCTGGTCGAGCCCGCGATGAGCGGCCGGCTGGAGGAGAACTTCAACCCCATCGGCCGGTTCTTCATGGCCGCCTCGCTGGCCATCTGCCTGCCCTCGGCCATGGCCCAGCACGGCTCGACCGCCCTGGGCAATCACGCCGGCGAGGACGCCGTCCGCGCCATCGTGCAGGACGCGGGCTTCGGCCGCTGGCGCCAGGTCGCGCAGACCCCGGTCAACGTCGTCTACGAGGCGCGGCCCTAGCCGCCCCGGGCAGGCGGGCCGGGCCGGGGGGCCCGCCTGGCCCTCCGGCCGGGATGTGTCGGCGGGGTCTGGCAAGCTGGTGTTCCGCTTCGCCACGGAGGCTGCCCATGCGTTACCGGCCCTATGACCAGCGCGTGCCCGACTCGCAGTACCGGCAGATGCTGGACCGCATCGTGGCCGACGGGATCGCGGTGCCCACCCGTCAGGGGCCCGAGGCGCTGACCCTGATGCAGCAGACCATGCGCTTCGAGCTGGCCAACGGCTTCCCCGTCATCACCGAGCGCAGCCTCAGGTCGTTCTGGCGCAAGCCCATCGGCGAGCTGTGCGCGTTCATCAACGGCGCGACCACGCTGGAGGAGCTGGCCGCCTTCGGCTGCGACTGGTGGGATCCCTGGGCCACGGAGGCCAAGACCTCCGCGCGCGGACTGCCGCCGGGCCACCTGGGCCCCGGCTCCTACGGCGGCGCGTTCCGCCGCTTCCCGACCGTGGACGGCGGCGAGTTCGACCAGTTCCAGCACCTGGTCGAGCAGCTCACCGAGCTGCCCGCCGACCGGACGCACTTCGTCTCGCCCTGGATTCCCCAGTACCAGGTCCGGGGGGCCGGCAAGACCCCGCAGACCACGATCTCGCCCTGCCACGGCTGGGTGCACGTGCGCGTCCTGGGCGGCGGCCTGCACCTGCACATGTTCCAGCGGTCCGGGGACGTGCCGGTGGGCGTGCCGTCCAACATGGTGCAGTACGCGGCGCTGCTGCTGATGCTGGAGCAGCTCACCGGGATCGAGGCCGCGGCCTACTACCACACGATCTCCGACGCGCACATCTACGCCGACCAGCTCGAGCACGTCAAGGCGATGCTCGGGCGCGAGGAGCGCCGGCTGCCGACGGTGTTCCTGAACGAGGCGGGCCAGCAGGTCACCGACATCCACGACTTCCGCGCCGAGCACTTCGACATCGCCGACTACGAGCCGCACCCGTTCATCGGCGGCATCCCGGTCGCCCCGTGAATACACCCGCGACTACACCCGTGACTATCCCGGTGATCACCTCGCTGATCGTGGCCGCGGCCCGCAACGACGTCATCGGGGCCGGCGGCACGCTGCCCTGGTACCTGCCCGAGGACCTGCGCCGGTTCAAGCGGCTGACGGTCGGCCACCCGGTGGTGGTCGGCCGGGTCACCCACGAGTCCATCCTGACCCGGCTGGGCCGGCCGCTGCCCGAGCGGACCTCGATCGTGGTCAGCTCGCGGACGGCGGGCCAGGTCGGCGCCGACGTGGTCTGGACCACCTCGCTGGACGCCGCGCTGAACACCGCCCGCGCGGCCGCCGCCCCGCCGGGTCCCCCGGCCACCGCGGACCTGGCGGACCCGGCGGACGAGATCTTCGTGATCGGCGGCGCGTCGGTCTACGAGCAGGTGCTGCCGCAGGTCGACCGGGTCTACCTGACCCGGCTGCACCGCGACGTTGACGGCGACACCGCCATGCCGCCCGGCTGGCTGGACGGCTTCACGCTCACCGCCCGCGAGGACCGGCCCGGGCCGGACGGCGGCTACTCCTTCCTGGACTACCGACGGGACCTGCCGTGAGCTTCTACTGCATGGAGAACCACCGCACCGCCGAGCAGCTGGCCGACATGGAGCAGCTCGAGGCGCGCGGCCTGTGCCTGTTCTGCCCGGACGGCCTGGCCGAGCACGGCCGGCAGCGCGTGCTGCGGGAGACCAGCCACTGGACCATCACCCCGAACGAGTTCCCCTATCAGGGCACCGCGCTGCACCTGCTGCTCGTGCCGCATCAGCATGTCGGGGACCTCCTGGACCTGGACGAGGCGGCCAGGGCCGACTTCTGGACCGCCCTGGGCTGGGTCCGCGATCGCTACGAGCTCACCTACTACGGCCTCGGCGTCCGCAACGGTGACTGCCGCTACAGCGGCGCCACCATCCGCCACGTGCACGCCCACGTCCTGGTCGGCGACCCCGACGTCGAGCCCGAGGTCCCCGTCCGCATGCGCTTCAGCTCCCGCCCGCCGACCCGTAACGGCTGACCCGGCAAATCCCCCGCAACCTGATGGTGCCTTCGGCGTCTTAGCGCATGACGGGCAAATTGCCCGGAAGATCACGAAGATCACCACGGGGAGTACCACATGCACGGGGAACGGCACGCGTTAGTCACCACCATCCGGGCCCGCCGCCGCTCGCTGGCGGCCGCCGCCAGCGCAGTCGCCGCGGCCGCACTGCTGGCCGTGGGGCCGGCCGCGAGCGCCGCGCCGGCCCACGCCGGCCGGGCACCGGCGACGGCCGCCAACGAGGAACTGCATCAGATCCAGACCGTCTCGGCCACCGACATCTGGGTGCTCGGGCAGAACGACACCACGAGCGCACCGCTGGTCTGGCACGGGAACGGCCGTACCTGGAACCAGATCCCCGTCCCCAGCCGGCTGCTGCACGGCGGCAGCGTGTCGACTATCGCCGCCACCTCGCCGGACAACGCCTGGCTGGTCGGAACGACCGGGGACACGCTGATCCTGCACTGGAATGGCAAAGCCTGGTCACGACGGGCCAGCCCGAATGTGCCCGGGCGCACGGACCTGCTGTCCAGCGTCACCGCCACCTCGGCGCGCGACGCCTGGGCCGTCGGCCAGGCGTGCAGCAAGGCCAGCCAGACCTGCTCTCCGCTGATCCTGCACTGGAATGGCGCCGACTGGTCGAAGTCCGCGAGCCCCATGGTGGGCCAAAGCGAGCAGCTTGAGGACGTGACCGCGGTCTCGCCGGATAACGCCTGGGCGGACGGCCTGATCTGCACCACCAACGGGGCCTGCCCTAGCGGCGCGGTGATGGTGCACTGGAACGGCAAAGCCTGGTCGTCGCAGAAGCTGCCGGCGACACCCGGACTCGGCCTGTTCGCGGTCGCGGCGACCTCGGCCCGCGACCCCTGGGCCTTCGGGCGCACGTTCAACGGAGGGGACACGTTCACGGCGGTCGCGCTGCGCTGGACCGGCTCGCGATGGGCCACGGCCAGCTCGCCGGCCCGGCTGGTGCCTAATGGCGCGCTCGAGAGCGGCGCCGTGACCTCGCCGGACGACGTGTGGGCCGTCGGCTCGCCCGCGGGCGACACCGTCCTCATCCACTGGAACGGCAAGACCTGGTCCCGCGTGCCCAGTCCCACCCCTGGCGTGCGCGGGAGCACCGACCTCTGGCAGGTAGCCGCGATCTCGCGCCAGGACGCCTGGGCCGTCGGCTCCTACTGCGCCAAGCCCTACACGGTCAACTGCACCGCCAACCGGCCACTGCTCCAGCACTGGACCGGCAAGAGGTGGACCACGGCGAGCATCTAGCGGGGTCGGCGGCGTTTCCGCGAAAGCGTTCTACACACGTGCGTGACGCACTGCGCAAGACGTTTCCGCGGAAACGCGGCGGCCCGGTCCGGGTCACTTGGGCTCCGTCGTATCGACCCAGAACAGCTCGACGCCGGCGGCGCGCAGCACGTCCTCGCCGTCGAGCACCGAGTACGGGCCCGCGAAGAAGCACCGGCCCAGGCCGGCCTCGGCGATCAGCCGGGCGCAGGCCGGGCAGGGGAACGTGGTCACGTACAGGTCGGCGCCGCGCAGCGAGACGCCGTCCCGCGCCGCGGCGGCCACGATGGCCGCCTCGGCGTGGATGGCGGTGCTCAGGTCGGCGCGGACCCCGCGGCTGAAGCTGTCCCGCGGGTCGCCGTCGACGTAGGGCGAGTACTCGGTCGGGTGGTGGTGGTTCCAGGCGTAGCCGAGCAGGTCCGGGCCGCGGACCGCGATCGCGCCGACCTGGCGCCACCAGTCCGAGCTACGGCCGGCCAGCTGCCGGGCGCGGGCGATCAGCCCGGCGCGGCAGGTCGCCGGCCGCGATCTGGCCGTCGAAGCGGGCCGGGCGCTGGGCCCGGCTCCACTCCCGGTCCCAGCGCAGGAACGTGGGCTCGAAGACCAGGGTGCGGTCGCGGCCGAGGTCGTGCCGGGCGGCCAGGGCGCGCATGATCTCCTCGTCGGGCAGCACCAGCGGGTCCCCGGTGACCGCGGCGGGCAGGTCGGCGGGCTCCACGACGCGCACCTCGCGGCCGGGGCAGGCCGCGCGCAGGTACCGCGCGGCCTGGTCGGCCGGCAGGGCCCGGATGTCCTTGCCCAGGCTGGGGAACTCGGCCCGGAAGCCGGGGCCGAGCAGCAGCACGGCCGCGTCGGCGTGCCGGTCGAGCAGGGCCTGGTAACCGCGATGGATGACGGGCAGGTAGAGGAGAAGCTGCTTCACTTTCCCGGACGGCCCGTGTATCCGGCCCGGGCCAGCTCGTCTCCGCTGCCGGGCCCGGCGTCCTGAACCTCGGCGGCCTCAGCCTCGGCGGCGTCAGCCCTGGCGGCGTCGGGCTCGGCGTCCGGCTCGGGGATGCCGAGCTGGATCCGGCGCAGCCGGGCCGAGGTGCTGACCGTGGCCATCCGCTCCAGGACCTCGACGCGGCCGCAGTAGCGGGCCTCCAGCTCGGCGATCTCGGCCGGGGTGTAGGTGTCGGCGGTGGCGACCAGCACGTCCGGCTCGACGGCCTTGATCAGTGCCCAGCGGGGATGCTGCACGCCCTTGAGGGTCACCAGGCCCACGCCGCGCTGGTGGGTCACCATGCGCAGCCGCTCCATCTGGGGCACGGCCGGGCGGCCCGGGCCCTTGCGCGTCTGGATCTTGTCGTCGCTGTCCAGGCCGACGATCAGGAAGTCGCCGAAGCCGCGCGCCGCCTCCAGGTACATGGAGTGGCCCTCGTGGATGATGTCGAACGAGCCGCTGGTCAGCACCACCCGCATCCGCAGGGTCTTGAGCGCGCTGACGATCGTCTTGACCTGGTCATAGCTCTCGACGAAGCGCTGCTCGAAGTTGGACGCGTCGGCGAACAGGCTGCTCGACAGCGCCTGCGAGCCAAGCAGCGGCCTGCCCATGACCTCACCCTCCTCGCCGGCTGGCGGCACCTGCCGGTCCGCCGACCCGGCGGCGGCGGGCGCCCGCTCGATCCGGCACAGCCTACCGCCGGCGGGCGGGCCGGGAGTCAGCTCGCCGCAGGCGCGACCCCGGCCGCGAGCGCGGGTGCGTGCGACGCCGCCCACTCGGCCGCGAAGCCGCCGAAGTCCGGCACCTCCGACTCCAGCACGAACAGGCCACGAGCCGGCACCGCGGCCCCTAGTTCGAGCAAAAGGGGTGTGAAGTGCACGTCCACGGCGAGCAGGTGGTTGGGCGCGCCGCCGAGCAGGATGGGGACCGCGGTCTTGCCGGCCAGGCTCCCGGTGCCGAGGCGGTCCAGGAACGCCTTGAGCAGGCCGGAGTAGGTGGCCTTGTAGGTCGGGCTGGCGATGACCAGCACGTCCGCGGCGAGCACCTCCTTGACGGCGGCGGTCGCGGCCTCGTCGGCCTGGTCGAGCACCCGCGGGCCGAGCACGGCCAGGTCCACGTCGCTGACGCCGGCCCCGGCCAGGTCCTGGCCAGTTCCCCGGCCAGGGTGCGGGCCAGGCTGTGGGTGCGCGAGCCGGGACGCGGGTTCCCGACGACGGTGACGATCTGCAAGCTGGTCACGAGCACTTCCTCCAGGGACTAGGCGACCTCAAGCGAGGCGTAGGAGCCGCGCCAGAACAGCAGCGGGGCGCCGCCGGCGCCGCCGGTCTCCACCTCGTGTACCCGGCCGACCACGATCTCATGGTCACCGCCGTCCAGCCGGTGCTCGACGGTGCACTCCAGCGAGGCCAGCACGCCATCCAGCCGGGGGCTGCCCGTCAGGCCGGGCCGGTGCCGCACGCCGTCCCAGGCCGCGGCCAGGCCGCGCCGGGCGAAGTTGGCCGACAGGTGCTGCTGGCGGGCGGCGAGCACGTTGACCGCGAACGCGCCGTGCGCGGCGATCGCGTCCAGCGTGACGCTGGCCCGGTCGAAGCAGACCAGGATCAGCGGCGGGTCCAGGGACAGCGAGCTGACGGCGTTGGCCGTGGTGCCCACGGGCTCGCCGTCGGGCCCGACGGAGGTCACCACGGTGACCCCGGTGGCG
Organism: uncultured Actinomycetota bacterium; assembly: GCA_963822485.1. GTDB lineage: Bacteria > Actinomycetota > Actinomycetes > Streptosporangiales > Streptosporangiaceae > DASUBV01. The sequence goes on along the minus strand of CAWGHW010000031.1, from coordinate 1,002,577 downwards.
AAGTGGCCGATGGCGTGACGGAAGTCGGCGGCGGTGAGGTCGGCGCTTTCTTGCTGGGGGGTCCGGGGGGTGGCAGCCCGGGTCTGCACGGTGCCGGAGTCAGTAACAGTCATCTCAGATCTGCCCGTGGTTCGGAGGGACGGCCTTATTGAGCAGGTAGTTCCCGACGTGGTGGTACTTCCAGGGGACGGGGTCGTGGCTGGCGTGGGTACGGGCGTTGCGCCAGTGGCGGCTGAGGTCATGCCGCTCGTCGGCGGCGCTGGCCCCGGTGAGCGCGAACAGGTCGCTGGCCACCTCGACGGCGACGTCGCTGGCGAACGCCTTGGCCCGGGCCACGGCAATGGAGCCGCGGGCGGCCTGCGCGGCGTCCCGCGGGAAGCGGGTCACTTCCTCCAGCGTGGCGGCTGCCGACGCCAGCAGCGCCTCGGCCGCCGCCACCTTGGTGGCCAGCTGGCCGTAGTGCCGGATGGTGTGCGGATCCTGCGCCGCGGCCTGCGCGAAGCCGCCGCGCACGGCCTCGAAGAACGGCCGGGCCCGGGTGGTGACGAACTCGCCCGCGTCGCGCAGTGCGCCGCCGGCGATGCCGACCTCGATGGCGGCGTGCACGAGCTGAGACCGGGCACCGAGCTGCTGGGGCCCGGCGAACGCCTGCTCGTAGGGCACGACCAGGCCGGGGTCGACGGACACGTCCTCGAACGTGGTCGTGCCGCTGACCGTGGCCCGCTGGCCCATGACGTTCCAGTCGTCGTCCACATGCACGCCGCGGGCGGCGCGCTCCACGAACGCCAGTACCAGGTGCCCGGCGTCGTCCAGCGCGCTGACCCCGATCCAGCGGGCGGTGATCGAGCCGGTGCAGTAGTACTTGCGGCCGGTCAGCCGCAGCCTGCCGTCCGGGTCGGCGTGCAGCCGGGTCTTGAGGTCCTGGGCGTGCTGCCCGCCCCGCTCGGCCAGGCCGTTCCCGAATCGGGCGCCGCCCAGCACGTCGCCGAGCAGGCGGCGCTGCTGGCCGGCCGAGCCCCAGACCGACAGCACGTCCACGAACAGGTAATGCGCCTGCGGGACCTGGGCGATGGCCGGGTCCACGGCCGCGATGGTCCGGATGACCTCGGCCAGCACCACCGGAGAGACGTCGGCCCCGCCCAGCTCGCGCGGGACGGTGATGCCCGGCAGCCCGCTGGCGTCGAAGGCGGCCAGCTCGGCCGCGGGCACCTGGCCGGCCCGGTCGCGGTCGATCACGCCGGGGGCGATGGAGTCGGCGTAGCGGCGCGCGGCCTCGATCGCGGCCGCCCCGGAGGCGATCGGCGCCGGGCGGGTGCCGGGCCCTCCGGCCGGGCCGCGACCGTCGTGGCCGGGCTCATCGGGCGCCCGTCAGGACCGGGTCCGTGCGCCGGCCGCGGTTGTAGTCGTAGGACCAGTCGATGCGCTGCTCGATGGTGCTGGTCACCAGGCTGCTGCTGACGTCAGGCACCCAGTCGGCGAAGCGGCAGGGCTCGTCCTCAGGTCGGTGGTCATCATCAAGCACGCTCCAGGGGTTGGTCTCGGTGCCAGAGAGGGCCAGGAGGCTGCGGCAGAACAGCTCCGGCATGAGGCCTCCTCGTCGATGTTGTCGGCAGGTCTTTCCACCTCCGGGGCGCGTCCGCAACGGATCACCGAGGGCGCGGTTGCCTTTTCCTATTAAAACGATAGACAGTCTAGACTCTGGCGCGGAACCGGGGCAAGGGCGCCGGGACTGCCGCAGGGGCATCACCTGGCGGCCGCTGGCCGGCGACGACACGGCGGTGCAGCTGGTGATGCAGCAGGCCTGCTCGGCTCGCCGTCGCGGGCGGCCAGGAAGCATAGATCTGATGTATTAGCTCCCAAAAAATACCTGGCTCGCACAAATTCTCTTACATGCCGCTCTGTACCAGTTTGGGCATTGACATCGTTGTCTTCCCGGCCTAGCGTCCGAACCGATACGTCGGATGTTAGGCTCCCAGCACGGCGTCCCCGAAAGGCTGTTATGCGCCCGTCTCGCCTGCGCCCCGCCCGCCTGCGCCATGCTCGCCTGCTTTCTGTCACCGCCTTAGCCGCGCTGGTCCTGGCGGCCGGGGCCTACTCGGCTTCCACGGCCGCGGCTTCCACGGCCGCGGGCTCGGGCACGGGCACAACGCTCTACGTCTCCCCGCACGGCAATGACGCCAGCCCCGGCACCAGCCCCAGCCAGGCGGTGCGCACGCTGGCTCGCGCCCAGCAGCTGGTCCGGGCCATGGACCGGGATATACGCGGGATATACACGGATTGAGCGGTTGTCCGGTACCTACCGCCTCGGCCAGCCGCTCACCCTGAACGCCGGCGACTCGGGCAGCAACGGCTACAACGTGATCTGGGCCGCCGCGCCGGGCGCCCGGCCGGTCGTCTTCCGGCGGCGAGCAGATCACCGGCTGGCACCTCAGCGACCCGGCCCGCGGCATCTGGTCCGCCCCGGCACCGGCCGGCCTGCAGACCCGGCAGCTGTACGTGAACGGGATCCGGGCCCAGCGTGCGGCCGGGCCGCTGCCGGTCACGCTGACCCCGACGTCGGCCCGGCTACACCGCGCAGCTCGGACGCCATGGACAGCTGGCGCAACCCGTCTGACATCGAGTTCGGCTATCCGGGCGGGGCCGGGTACTGGTCGCTGGAGACCGGCGGGCAGGGCGCCTGGACCGAGCCGCGCTGCCCGGTGGCCTCGATCTCCGGGACCACGATCACCATGGCCCAGCCGTGCTGGAACAACTCCAACGACCGGGTGCTGCGCACCGACGGCTCCGGCCGGACGGTGGAGCTGGTCGGGCCGCAGAGCCTGGGCAACGGCGAGATCCCCGGTCTATGCGGAGAACGCCTATGAGGAGCTGACCCAGCCCGGCCAGTGGTACCTGGACTCCGCGGCCGGGACGATCTACTACATCCCCCGGCCCGGCGAGAACCTGCGCACCGCCGACGTTGAGGCGCCGGTACTCCAGACCCTGGTCCAGGGCGCTGGCACCGCGGCCGCGCCGGTGCACAACATCGTGTTCTCCGGCATCCAGTTCTCCTACGCGACGTGGCTCGCGCCGAGCACGCCCGAGGGATTCTCCGAGATCCAGGCCAACTACACGATCACCGGATCCGACGGCTACGCCACCCAGGGCCTGTGCCAGTTCATTTCCGGCGGCACCTGCCCCTACGGTGACTGGACCCAGGAGCCGGGCAACCTGAGCTTCTCCTACGACACCGGGCATCCAGTTCCTCGGCGACGCGTTCGTCCATCTAGGCGCGGCCGGGCTGCAGCTCGGCGACGGCTCGCAGGACGACGTCGTGCAGGGCAGCACCTTCACCGACATCTCCGGCAACGGGCTGGAGATCGGCGGAGTCGACATGCCCCGAGCCGGCGGCCCGGCCGACGCCACCGGCGGCATCCAGGTGGCCGACAACCACCTGTACAGCCTGCCGGTGGAGTTCCACGGCGGCGTGGCCATCGACGTCGGCTACGCGCAGGGCACCACGATCACGCACAACCAGATCGACCACACCGCCTACACCGGCATCTCGCTCGGCTGGGGCGGCTGGCCGGACAAGATCGACCAGCCGGCCACCCCCAACTACTCCAACCACAACACCGTCTCTGACAACCTGATCACTGACACCATGCAGGACCTGGCCGACGGCGGGGCGATCTACACCCAGGGCATCACCGGCAGCTCGCTGGCCACCGGGGAGCACGTCACTGGCAACGTCATCCTGGACGCCCTGGACGAGGGCCACGCCATCTACAGCGACAACGGCTCCACGTTCGAGACGATCACCGGCAACGTGGAGTTCGGCAACGAGAACGACTGGGGCTCCCGGCACACCGACTACACGGCCGGCGCCACCGGCGACGACCCGCTGGACATCGAGGGTAACTACTGGCAGCAGGGCGATCCCGACTCGACCTCGCACAACGTGACCGAGACCGGCAACCACATCATCTCGAGCCTGGCCCAGGTGCCGCGGCAGATCCTGGCCAGCGCCGGCCTCCAGCCCGCCTACCGGCACATCCTGGCCGAGTCGTTCGGCGCGCCTTCGGTGCCCGACGCCCCGGACCAGGCCGCCGCCTTCGGCGCCGACGCCAGCGCGTACGTCGGCTGGAACCCGGTCCTTCACCGACCACGGCGCGCCGGTGACCAGCTACACCGTCACCGCCTCGCCGGGCGGGGCGCGGGTGACGGTCTCCGAGCGGGAGTTCGCGCGGGTCGGCTACGCGATCGTGCCAGGACTGGCCAGCGGCACGGCCTACACGTTCACGGTGACCGCGCGCAACGCGCTGGGCAGCAGCGCGCCGTCGCTGCCGGCCGGGCCGGTGACCCCGCGGGCCAGCCTGGGCTCCGCGCCCGGCGCGCCCACCGGGTTCACTGCCTACGCCGACGGGAGCAACGTCAGCCTGCACTGGGACCCGCCCGCATCCGAGGGCGGCACGCCGGTCATCGGGTACACGATCAGCGCACCAGGGCTGCGCCCGGTCACGGTCACCGGGCACACGGTCAACTGGGCCACCAGCAGCCGCAACATCTTCACCACGCTGGGCGGCCTGACGGCCGGGACGCCGTACACCTTCCAGATCACGGCGGACAACGTCACGGGTCCGGGGGCAGCCGCCGACACGACCATTGTTAGTGGCGTCAATCCCGCGTGCGCCGGGGCGGCGCTGGCCGTCTCGCCGGCGGCCAGCTCCAGCCAGCCGGGCTCGACGCTGCAGGTGACCACGACGCTGACCAACGGCTGCGCCGTCGCACTCAGCGGAGCGCGGCTGTACCTGACGGCCAGCAACGGGTACCAGGTCGGCCCGGCGTCCCCGGTGAGCGCGGGCAACATCGCGGCGGGCGGGTCGGCCACCCAGACCTGGTCGGTGACGGTGCCCGCCGGCGCCACCGCGGGCGCGCAGCTGTTCGCCACGGCGGTGTTCACCGAGGCCGGGCAGGAGCAGGCCGCGCAGGCTAGCGGGACGGTGAGCATTCCCGCGCCGTCGCTGGAGACCGCGTTCGACAACGTCGGCATCACCGATGACAGCGACACAACGATCGGCAACCTGGACGGCGCGGGCTCAAGCTTCTCGGCCCAGGCGCTGGCCGCCGCCGGGGCCACGCCGGGCGGGACGGTGACCGCGGGCGGGGCGTCGTTCACCTGGCCCGGCGTGGCGTCGGGCGACAACGACAACGTGGTGGCCAGCGGCCAGTCGTTTGACCTGAGCGGGTCGGGCAGCACGCTGTCGTTCCTGCTCACCGCGGGGTACGGCCCGGCCAGCGGCACTGGCCAGGTGGTCTACGCCGACGGCTCGACGCAGTCCTTCACGCTCAGCGTGCCGGACTGGCACGGCAGCTGCGCGGCCACGGGCGCGGGCGTGGCCCTGTACATGCCCTACCGGAACCGGGCCAGCGGCCAGAACTCGCTGCCGGTGTGCGTCTACGACACCTCGGTCCCGCTCCAGGCGGGGCAGCCGGTGGCCCGGATCGTCCTGCCCGACGTCAGCGGGGGCGTGACCTCGGGCAGCCCGTCATTGCACATCTTCGCGGTCACGATCAGCTGAAGCCGGAGGGCCCCCCATGAAGCGACTGCTCAGCGGGCTGGCGGCGCTGCTGGCCATGACTCCCGTTAGCGGCGTTCGCCGCGGTGACCACGGCCCCGCCCGCCGCGGCGGCGCCCGCCAGGACCCAGCAGGCGGCCAGGACCCAGGAGGCGGCCCGGACGCAGGAGGCCAACGGCGTCGGGCGCACACCCGCCCTGGGCTGGAGCAGCTGGAGCTTCATCCGGCACGATCCCACCGCCGCCGACATCGAGGCCCAGGCGCTGGCCATGAAGACCAGCGGGCTGGCCAAGGCGGGGTTCGACTACGTCAACCTGGACGACTTCTGGTACCAGTGCCCCGGCAGCCAGGGCCCCAACGTGGATCAGTACGGCCGGTGGGTCACCGACGCGACCAAGTTCCCGCCCAGCGGCTCGGCCAACGGCATCCAGGTCGTCGCCAGCTACGTGCACCACCTGGGGCTGAAGTTCGGGCTCTACGTCACGCCGGGCATCTCCGACCAGGCGGTGGCCCAGAACACGCCGATCCAGGGCACCTCCGACACCGCGGCCCAGATCGCCGACGGGGCCCAGGAGAACAACTACAACTGCGGCGGCATGCAGGGCATCGACTACAGCAAGCCCGGCGCGCAGGCGTTCATCAACTCGTGGGCCGACGAGTTCGCCTCCTGGGGCGTGGACTACGTCAAGCTGGACGGCGTCGGGTCGTTTGACATCCCCGACGTGCAGGCCTGGTCGCAGGCCCTGGCGCAGACCGGCCGGCCGATCCACCTGGAGCTGTCCAACAGCCTGAACATCGCCGACGCGTCGACCTGGGCCCAGTACTCCAACGGCTGGCGGACCGGCGGCGACATCGAGTGCTACGGCTGCGAGGCCAGCGGGACCAGCTACCCGCTGACCGACTGGGCCAGCGTGGAGTCCCGGTTCAATCAGGTGGCGCAGTGGCAGCCCTACGGCGGCCCGGGCGCGTTCAACGACTACGACTCGCTGGAACTGGGCAACGGCAGCAACGACGGGCTGACCCCCGACGAGCGGCAGACCCAGATGAGCCTGTGGTCGCTGGCCGCCTCGCCGCTGATCCTCGGCACCGACCTGACCCACCTGGACCCGCTCGACCTGAGCTACCTGAAGAACCGGGCCGTGATCTCGGTGGACCAGGATGCCATCGACGCGTCGCGGATCGTGAACACCGCTACCGAGCAGGTGTTCGCCAAGACCGAGGCCAGCGGCGACGTGGTGGCCGGCCTGTTTAACGTCAGCGGCAGTCCCGAGGTGGTGTCCACCACGGCGTCCGCCATCGGGCTGCCCGCGGCCAGCGCCTACCGGCTGGACAACCTGTGGACGCACCGGGTCACCGAGAGCGGGTCCACGATCGCGGCCGACGTGCCCGCGCACGGCGTGGCCCTGTTCCGGATCCGGCCCACCCGGGCCCCCGGCCTGGCGCCGCCCGCGACCACGGTCGCGCTGACCGGGCCCGCCACGCTGACCGGCGGCCAGCCCGCCACCATCACCGAGACCTTCACCGACAACGGCGTACAGCCGGTCCGCGACGTCCGGCTGACGCTGCCCGCGCCGTCAGGCTGGACGGTCACCGCCTCCTCGCCCGCCTCGTTCGCCTCGGTGGGCGCGGGGCAGACCGCGCAGGCCACGTTCGCCGTGACCGCGCCCCCGCCGACCTCGCTGTTCCAGCCGGGCACGCTCACCGGCACCGCCGCCTACCGCTGGTACGGACTGCTGCCGCAGCAGGTGTCGCAGAGCCTGCCGGTCACGGTCAGCCCGCCGGTGCAGGCCCCGTACCGGACCTACTCCTCGGCGACCGACGCGCCGGCGGCGTTCGCGCAGTCCGGGCAGCAGTTCGGGATCTCCGGCGCCGGCGCCGACCTGTGGACCGATGCCGACGCCTACAGCGCCATCTACCAGCCCGGCGCGGCCGGGACCACGGCCACCATCGAGACCGAGGTGACCTCGCAGCAGAACATGACCGGCTTCGGCAAAGCCGGGATCATCGTCCGAAACGACATGACCGGGTCCGGGACCTCGCCCGAGGGTGTGGTCCTGTTCGAGTCGCCCTCGGGCGGCATCCAGCTGGAGTGGGACTCCAACGGCGGCGACAGCATCAACTCGGTCACCCCGGCCAATGGCACGGTCCCCGAGAGCCTGCCGGTCTACCTGGAGCTGGTCAGGAATGGTGACAGCTACACCGGCTACTACTCCTACGACGGCGCGGACTGGCTGACCGTGGGCACGGCCACCGTGCCAGGCCAGAACGCCAATCAGGACGCCGGCCTGTTCGTGACCTCGCACGCCGCCGGGTCGCCCGGCCAGGTGGTGTTCAACGGGCTGACCGTCACCGCGACCGCGGCGGCACCGCCGCCGGCCAGCGCCTTTGAGGCCGAGGCGGCGGCGAACACGCTGGCCGGGGGCGCCGTGGTGCAGGCCTGCACCACGTGCTCGGGCGGCGCCAAGGTCGGCTTCGTGGGCGAGGGCGGCACGCTGACGTTCAACTCGGTGACCGTGCCCAGCGCCGGCACCTACGACGTGACCATCGCCTACTGCGACGGCTCGGCCGCCGGCCGCCAGGCCACGGTCAGCGTGAACGGCGGCACCGCTCAGACGCTGTCGTTCACCCCGACCGGCAGCTTCAGCGCGGTGGGGACCATGACCGTGCCGCTGGCCCTCCAGGCCGGCGCGAACACGATCGAGTTCGCCAACCCGGCCGCGTTCGCCCCCGACTTCGACCGCCTCATCGTGGCTGCCGGCCCGGGCTGAGCCACTCCCGCCGCCTGCCCCGCCAGCTCAGGGCCCGGCCAGCTCGTCGGCGGCCACCCGGCCCGCGTCGGCGGTGCGGCGCAGGAAGTCGGCGACGACCTCCAGGTCCTCCTCGCGGTACCCGGAGCAGATCTCGTCCATGGCCGAGTTCATGCCCGCGTAGAGCCCGAGCAGCTCAGCCCCCCGGCCCCGCTCGACGTGCAGCAGCACGCCGCGCCGGTCGGCCGGATCGCGGTCGCGGGAGATCCAGCCGCCGCGCTCCAGCCGGTCCAGGATGCCGGTCAGCGTGGCCGGGTGCAGCCCGGCCCGGCGGGCCAGCGCGCTCGGGCTGAGTGGCCCGAGGCGGCTGATCAGGTCCAGGCACTCCAGGTCGGTGGCCTTGAGGTCCACCTGCCCGCCGACCTGGTGGTTGAGCAGCGCGAGCTGGATGCTCACGTCCCGCAGGGAGGCCTTGACGTCCTGGCTCAGCCGCCGTCGGCGCCGCCCCCCGGCCTGATCACGGGGTACTGTTGAATCCATATGATATGGTCTCCGTATTATATGAGATGCAGATCCACCCTAGCAGCGCTCCGGCGCTAAGGAGAGCTCCGATGACCACGCAGAGCCGCCGCGACTTCGCGACCCGGGCCCGCCCCGCACCGGGCCGGGTCGACTTCACCGTGATGTACGCCGCGCACGACGCCTTCGACCGCGACCTCAGCCGGCTGACCGAGGCGGTGCGTTCGGGCCGGACGGCCGACCCGGCGGTGCGGGCCGGCTGGGCCACGTTCAAGAACCAGTTGCACCTCCACCACACCGCCGAGGACGTCGCGCTGTGGCCCGCGCTGCGGCGGCAGGTAACCGACCCGGCGCAGATCGCGGTGCTGGACGCGATGGAAGCCGAGCACGCCCGCATCGACCCGCTGCTGGCCCAGGTCGACTCGGCCCTGGCGGCGGGCCACGGTGCCGGGGCCGGCCACGGGACCGGCCTGACGGCGACCGCGAGCGCCGCCGCGCTGGCGGACGTCCTGACCGGCCACATGGCGCACGAGGAAGACGAGGCGCTGCCGCTCATCGCGGACCACCTCGGCGCGGCGGGCTGGGCGGCGTTCGGGCGGCGGGCCGGACGCAGTCAGGGCCTGCGAGGCGCGGCCGAGTTCTTCCCGTGGATGCTCGACGAGGCGCCCGCCGACACCACCCGGCGGCTGCTGGGCCTGCTGCCGCCACCGGTCCGCCTGCTGTACCGGGCCGTGTGGCGCCCGGCCTACGCCCGTCAGCCGCGCTGGGCTGGCGCGACGGCCTGACCCGCACCGGGCTCCGGATCAAATCGGGCCCTGGATAAGCAGAGAGGCGAGTCATGAACATCACCGTCTTTGGCGCCACCGGCGGCACCGGCGCGTGCCTGCTCCGGGAGGCTCTCGCGGCCGGGCACCGGGTCACGGCCGTGGTCCGCGACCCGGCTCGCCTGGCCGGCCAGTCCACGACCGAGCTGCCACGGCTGGAGGTCATCACCGCCGACGTGATGGACCCCGCCGCGATCGGCCCGGCCGTGGCCGGTGCCGACGCCGTGCTGTCCGCCATCGGGCCGCACGGCTCCGGCCCCACCACGGTCAGCCAGGACTCCGCCGCCGCCATCATCGCGGCCATGCACGCCGCAGGCGCGCGGCGGCTCATCGTCGTCAGCGGCTCGGTCGTCACCGATGTCGGCGATGACCCGTTCCTGCGCCTGGTCAAGCCCCTGGTGCGGCGGACCCAGCTGCGGCACGTGTGCGCCGACATGCGCCGCGCCGAGGACGAGGTCCGCAGCAGCGGCCTGGACTGGACGATCATGCGGCCGCCCCGGCTGACCGACAAGGCCGCCGCCGGCACCTACCGCACCGCGATCGACCGCAACCTGCCCCGCGAGTACACCATTTCCCGCGCCGATCTCGCCGGCTGCATTCTGGGCCTGGTCGGCGACCGGGACAGCGTGCACAAGCACGTGGCCATTGCCAGCTGACCCAGTCCATTTTTGCGGCCGCATGCAATTGCACGGACCACACTTTCCCGGGAACCGTTCAAGCACGCCTAATTCGTGCTATTCGGGCGAAGGGAAGGTGCGTCCCCCCTGCTGCTGACCCCGGCGAAGGGGTCATGACGCGGGCTCGCGCCACGCCGTACTGTTGTGTCGCGTAGAACGCTGAGTCGAGGGCGGGTATCTCCCGTGCCCTGTCACCGGGAGGGGGGATTCCGCGGCTTGGGGGGAGGGGGAGGCGGGAGATATCCGTCCTCGACGGCTCGATAGTACAACTCCATTTTAGTTGGCGCAGCCCGGCCGGCCCTGGAGTACTTTTCTCTTACCCGCCCGACATACTGCTTCACGGTCTCTTCGCCGATCATCATCCGCCGGGCGACGGACTTCATCGGCATGCCGGTCGCGTAAAGTCGCAGCGCGCGGGCCTCCTGCGGGCTCAGCGCGGGCCGGTCCGGCGCGTCGTCGGTGGCGAAGATATAGGCCAGCCGCGGCGAGATCCAGTCCCGGCCGGCCGCCACCGTCGCGATGGCCTGCCGGACCTGCCCGGCCTCCTCGCTCTTGAGCACGTAGCCCAGCGCCCCGGCCCGGATGGCCGCGCGGACCGACACCGGCCGGTCCGAGGCGGCCAGCACCAGGACGGCCGGGCCGGCCGCCAGGATGGCGGCCACGTTGTCCTCCACCGTCGTCCCGTCTTGCAGGTCCAGGTCGAGCAGCACCACGTCCGCGTCCCGGCCCGGACCGGCCAGCAGCGCGTCGACGCTGGCCGCGGTGGCCACCACCCGGACCGTGCCCGCCGCGTCCGCGCCCGTGATCCAGTTCGCGATGCCGTCCAGGACGATCGGGTGATCGTCCACCGCCGCCACACTGATGATCTGGTTCGCTGTATCCCCCGCGGTGTCCCTCGCGTTCCCCCCGGCGTTCCCCGCGGTGTCCCCCGCCGGCCCGCCCGTGCTCACGCGGCCTCCTGCTTCCGCCAGCGGACCTCGAGGCAGCCCGCACCCGTCTCGTCAACATCCACCGCGGCCCGCCAGCCCGCCGCGGCGGGCACCGAGCCGGTCAGCCCCGACACCTCCGGCGTCCCGCGCGGCGGGTGCGCGAAGGCCACGTACAGCTCGACGTCGTCCTCGGAGGCCAGCACGGTGAGCGTGACCGGATGCGGCGGCAGGGCCTGGAACATGCCGTCCACCGCGGCCAGGGTCGCGTCGGCCACCGCCCGGCCGGGCTGCCCGGGATCACCCAGCACCTGGATCTCCAGCGGCAGCCCGCGTGCCTGCGCCGCGCTCAGCGCGGGCTGCAACTCGGCCAGCAGCCCCGCGGCCTGCGGCGCCCGGCCGGCCAGCGCGCGCCGCAGCGCGGCCGCATGCCGGGCACAGCGCTCTCGCACGCCGGGGTCGGCCGGGTCCAGCGAGCCGTCGGCCACCGCCCGCAGCAGCGGCAGCGCCTCCGCCTCGAGGAGGGCCAGCCGGTCGCGCCGGTCCTGCTGGACCGCGGCCGCCGCCGCGTGCTCGGCCCTGGCCCGGCTCTGCAGCGCGGCCCGGCGCCCGGCGATGCCGGCGTAGGAGGCGGCCGTCGGCCGCAGCGCCGAGAACACGACCAGGATCACCACCAGCGAGTACGCCGTCGCCGTCAGCCGGGCCAGCACCAGCGGGCTGGTGCCCAGTACCCGCACGATCATCACCGTGTGCACCGCGAACACGCCCAGCGCCCCCGACACCCACAGCCAGGCCGGGCGGCTCAGCGCGACCAGCGCCAGCAGCCAGCCGCTGCCGACCACCGACCAGTCCACCGAGCCAGGGGCGCCGTGCACTCGCCGTTCCCAGCCCACCAGCGCGACGGCCAGGATCGCGATCGCCACCGCGGCCGCGCCCTCGCGCGCGGACAGGCCGCCGGCCCAGGCCCGCGGCACCAGCCAGACCGCGGCGGCCAGCAGGCCGAGCCACACCCCCACCACGACCGCGTGCTGCCGGAAGTCGGGCAGGTAGGCCAGCACCTGGAACAGCACCGTGAGCTGCCAGATGGCGGCCACCACCGCGATCGCGCGCGGCAGGCCGGACTCGTAGGTGTCGCGCAGGACCGCGTCGCGGCTCACCATGCCGCGTCCACTGACTCGTCCGGTGTCCCGGCGAGGGTCAGACCAGGATCCGCAACAGCTGACGCGAGCCAGCTCATCGTTACCACTGTGCCCCGGCCAGGGGCGGACCGGACCGAGGTCGTGCCGCCCCAGTCGGCCACCCGCTCGATGATCGACCGGCGCACCCCGAGCCGGGCCGGGTCGGTGCGCGCCGGGTCGAACCCGGCCCCGTCGTCGCGGATGGTTACCTCGAGTCCGCCCGGCTCCAGCCCCGCCGCCGCGCCCAGCCGCAGCCCGACCCAGGCCTCCCCGGTGCCGGCGTGGCTGGCCACGTTGGCCAGCGCCTCGCGGACCGCGTGGGCCAGGGCCGCGGCCACGGGCACCGGGACCTCGGGCCAGTCCTCGCTGAGCGGGCCGCCGCCGCCCGCCAGCGCGGGCACCCGGCCGGGCACCTCCACGTGCACGGTCAGCCCGCGGTCGCGCAACTCGGCCGCGACGGCCTCGATGCCGATCAACAGCCCGCCGCACGGGCCCAGGGCCTCCTCGTCGGCCGCACCGGTGTCCCGCAGCGCGTACTCCATCAGCGTCACGTCGTGGCGGCACCGGGCTCGCACCTCGCCCGCCGCGCTGTCGCCGCCGCGGGCCAGCGCCGTCAGCGTGTTCAGCACGGTGTCATGCAGCAGCCGGTCGTGCTCGCGCCGCTCGGTGCTCCGGGTCAGGGTCACGAACTCGGCCCCCGCCTCCCGGTCGGCCAGGTCCAGCGCGGCGTCCGCGGCACCGGCCCGGCGGGCCATCAGCCGCAGGCCGACCCAGGCCACGGCGGCGGTGGCCAGCAGCACCGCGGCGCCCGCGGCCGGGGAGCGGCCGGCCGCGCCCGCCGGGCCGGCCAGGTCCGCCGCGGCGGCCCAGTAAGAGGCACCCGAGGCCAGCACCAGCGGCACGAACAGGCCGGTCGGGGCGAACCACGCGGGTACCAGGACCTGGCTGGCCACCGCGATGTAGAGCCAGTTGGAGGTGTCACCGCGCATGGCCGGCGGCACGCACCAATCCGCGCCCAGGGCCAGGGCCACGTGGATCGCGGAGTCCGCGACGATCAGCGGCCAGCCCGGCCGCCGGCGGCGCAGGTAGACCACGGCCACGGCGCAGCAGGCCGCGGCCACGGCGGGCCCGGCCAGCCGGGCCGGGCGGGCGGCGTAGAACGGGGACCAGATCAGCACCTGGGCGACGATGTAGGCCAGTACCAGGCCGCGGATGACCGAGGTGGTCCGGGCGATGACCGCCGCCACCATTGTCCGGGCAGGCCCGGCGGGCGCATTGCCGGCCGGCCGTAGCGCTAGGTAACCAGACGCCGGCATGGCCCGATGATAGGACTTATCCGCCCCCGTGGCCGGCGCCGGGCCAGGTTCCGGACCGGGCACCGGGAGCCGAGGCCGCGGCGAGGTGCCAGGTCCCCGATGTCCGGGTATGCCAGCGACCAGAGGCAACCAGCCGGCCAGGGGGCGGGCAGCACCTGGCCGGACCTACTCAGCAGGCACGGGAGACGCGATGGCGCAACCGGCAGAGTTTGTCATCGGAGCCGACGCTACCTGTAGCGACGGACCGTGCGGCCAGGTCACCCGGGTGGTCGTCAACCCGGTGGCGGAGGCCGTCACCCACCTCGTGGTGGAGCCGAAGCACCCGCGCGGGCTGAGCCGGCTGGTCCCGCTCGACCTGGTCGAGGGCGGCCCGCACGAGGTCCGGCTGCGGTGCACGCGCGCCGAGTTCGGTCAGCTGGACTCGGCCGAGGAGTCCCACTTTTCGCCGGAGCTGGGCGGCTACTCGGCCTACGGCCCCGGCGAGGTACTGACCTGGCCCTACTACGGCCTGGGCGGCGGCGAGGGCTTGGGCGTCGGCACCGGCGTGGCTGGGTCGTCGGTCATCACCGAGGACGCCGTGCCGCCGGGCGAAGTGTCCGTCCGCCGCGGCGACCCCGTCTACGCCACCGACGGTCCCATCGGCCGCGTCCAGGGCCTGGTCATCGACCCGCGCAGCCACCACGTCACCCACGTGCTGCTCCAGGAAGGCCACCTGTGGGGACGCAAGGACGTGGCCATCCCCATCGGCAGCGTGAAGAGGAGTGACGAGGGCATCACGCTGAACATCACGAAGGAGCAGGTCAAGGACCTGCCTTCGGTGGATATCGACCACCCGCAGCAGTAGCCCGCCGCGGTAGCTCTCCACTACTCTCCGTGATTGGACCGGTGCGCATCGCACCGCCATCGCCCCGCGATGCATAGGCTAAAACCCGTGGTGAGGTAAAGCTATCCCCGCCGGGACGGCAAAGGGGCACTCAGTCCCAGTTCCAGCCGTTATGCATTGCGGCATAGGCGGGAGAGCCCAGGAGGCCATCGGAGTCATGAATGCTTGAACCACAGAGCACGTTGTTCTTCGTGTTGCTGATGGTGGTCTTCATCGGCCTGCTCTGGTGGATGCTCGTGACCAAGCACCTGGTCCTGCGCATTCTGGCGGCCCTTCTGGCGTTCGCATCGGCGATGACATTCGGCATCGCGACCGTGAACAAGTATTACGACTACTACCCGACCTGGGGCGCCGCCTGGTCCGATCTCACCAGCCGGGGAGTCCCGGCCACCTCGGTGTCGATCGCCGGCGGCCCGCATACCACCAGCGCCTCCCTCGGGCACTTTGATCTGGCCATTGCCCGCCAATACGGCCTTACGCTGCACCTGCGGATCCACGGCCGGGTCAGTCACATTACCCGGTCGGTCTACGTATTCCTGCCGCCGCAGTATTTCCAGCCCGGTTCTTATCAGAAATACCGTTTTCCGGTGATCGAGCTACTGCACGGTTTCCCCGGACAGCCCCAGGACTGGATTACCGTGCTCGGCGTCAATACGATTCTGGACACCTTGATCAGCGAGCACAAGGCCGACCCGGCCGTCCTGGTCATGCCGGACGCCAACGGCGGCCGCGGGATCTCGCTCCAGTGCCTGAACCAGCATCGGGGCCCGCAGGACGACACCTACCTGGCCAAGGACCTGCCCAGCTACATCCGCCACCACCTGCGGGTCCAGCCGCTGGGCGCCGGCTGGGGCATCGCCGGGTACTCCGAGGGCGGCTTCTGCGCCGCCAACCTGGGCTTGCAGCACGGCTCGATCTTCAACGACGCGGGCGTGCTCAGCGGGTACTTCCGGCCTGACCTCAACCAGCTGATCAACCCGCCCCGGCGGGTCAGCGCGTTCGCCAGCAAGAAGCAGGACCGGGCGAACACCCCGATCGACCTGCTGCGGTCGCTGCCGCTCGGCCGGCCCATCCCGCAGTTCTGGCTCGGCGCGGGCGACGGCGACGCGCCGGACGTGCACGCCGCGCAGAACTTCAGCGAGCTGCTCCAGCTCCGCCAGCCCAGCGTGACGCTCAGGCTGGTCCCCAACGCGGGGCACACCATGCTCACCTGGCGCCTGCTGCTGCCGTCCATGCTCCAGTGGATGACGCGCGGCCTGGCCGCGGACGACGCCTACTACAACTCCGCGCCGGCCAGGGCCCGCCGGCACGCGGAGGAGCTGGCCAAGGAGCGCCGGGCCCGCGACCACAAGCTGGGCCAGAAGACCGGCAGGAAAAGGCCGGCCAGAAGAAGATCACCCCGAAGATCACCCCGAGGATCACCCAGCACAAGCCGCCGGGCATTACCGCCACCAAGCACAAGACCCCCGCCCATACCCGCGCCAGGGGCTAGGGATCTTCGGGCGGTCAGCCCGAGCTGGCCAGGGCGAGCGGGAGCACGGCCGGGACTCCGGCGTCACGGAGCAGCTTGGCGGCCACGGTCATGGTCCAGCCGGTCTCGATGCGGTCGTCCACCAGCAGAACCGGGCCGCCGGCGGCGGCCGCGGCCTTGGCCACCGGCTCGGGCACGATCAGCTCCTGCCAGACCGCCCGCAGGCGCTGGGCGCTGTTGTGCTGCCCGGGCTCGGCGGCCGGCAGGCCGGCCGCGTAGTCGAGCGCCCCGGCCTGGGGCAGGCGTCCGATAGCCGAGATCTGGCTGGCCAGGCTGGCGACCAGCTCCGGGCGAGACCGCGACGGGAGGGCGACCACGGCGGCCGGGCGCTCGGCCCAGTCCCAGGCGGCCAGGACCTTGACCACGGCGTCGACCAGGTCGGCCGGGACCGGGCCGTCGGCGGCCGGCGGGGCCAGCAGCGCGCGCAGCCGGGGACCCCAGCCGAGGTCGGTCAGCCGGGCCACGACCCGGCCCGGCTGGGCCTGGGCCGCGGGCGGGATCCGGCCGGACAGGTCGATCCCGAGCTCGCGCATGCCCGTCGGCCACATCAGCCGGGGCGCTACCTCGGTGCCGGGCCGGAGCAGCCGGTCCCCGGCCGCCCGGGAGCCGGCGTCGGACACGGTGGCGGGCCAGGGCCGGCCGGTGCAGTTGTCGCACCGCCCGCAGGGCGCGGCCCGCGGGTCGTCCAGCTCGCGGCGCAGGTACTCCATGCGGCAGGCCCCGGTGTCGAGGTAGCCGAGCATGGCCTGCTGCTCCCTGGCCCGCTCGGCGGCGACCCGCTGGTAGCGGTCGGCGTCGTAGGCCCAGTCCCGGCCGGTCGCGGTCCAGCCGCCGCTGACCCGGCGGACCGCGCCGTCCACGTCGAGCACCTTGAGCATCATCTCGAGCCGGCTGCGGGTCAGGTCGATCCTGGTCTCCAGCGCGGCGGTGGACAGCGGCCGGCCCGCGTCGGCCAGGACGGCCAGCGTGGCCCGGACGACCGGCTCGGACGGGAACGCGAGCGAGGCGAAGTAGGCCCAGATGTCGGCGTCCTCGCGGCCGGGCAGCGCGATGACGTCGGCCCGGTCCACGCCCCGGCCGGCCCGGCCGATCTGCTGGTAGTAGGCGATGGGCGACTGCGGGGCGCCCAGGTGCACGATGAAGCCCAGGTCGGGCTTGTCGAAGCCCATGCCCAGCGCGCTGGTGGCCACCAGCGCCTTGACCTGATTCCCGAGCAGGGCGGCCTCGGCCGCCTCGCGCTGAGCGTGGTCGTCCTGGCCGGTGTAGGAGGTGACCAGGTGGCCGCGGTCGCGCAGGAACTCGGCTACTTCACGGGCGCCCGCGACGGTCAGCGTGTAGATGATGCCCGAGCCGTCCAGCTCGTCCAGGTGCTCGGCCAGCCAGGCCAGCCGCTGCTGCGCCCCGGCCAGCCGCACCACGGCCAGGTGCAGGCTCTCCCGGTCCAGGTCGCCGCGCAGCACCAGGGCCGGGCCGGCCGATCCGGCCTCGAGCTGCTCGGCGACGTCGCGCGCCACTCTGGCATTGGCCGTCGCCGTGGTGGCCAGGACGGGGATGTCCGGCGGCAGCTCGGCCAGCAGCGTGGCCAGCCGCCGGTAGTCGGGCCGGAAGTCATGCCCCCAGTCCGAGATGCAGTGCGCCTCGTCCACGACCAGCATCCCGGTGGCCGCGATGAGCCGGGGCAGCACCAGGTCGCGGAAGCTGGGGTTGTTCAGCCGCTCCGGGCTGACCAGCAGGACGTCGACGGCGCCGGCGGCGATCTCGGCGTAGACCTGGTCCCAGTCGTCGGTGTTGGCGGAGTTCACGGTGCGGGCCTTGATGCCGGCCCGCTGGGCGGCCTCGATCTGGTTGCGCATCAGCGCGATCAGCGGGGACACGATCACCGAGGGCCCGGCGCCGCGGGCCCGCAGCAGGGCGGTGGCGGTGAAGTAGACCGCCGACTTTCCCCATCCGGTGCGCTGCACGACCAGGGCCCGGCGCCGGTCGCTGACCAGCGCCCGGATGGCGCGCCACTGGTCCTCGCGCAGCCGGGCACCGGGCCCGGCCAGCGCGCGCAGGGACTGCTCCGCCTCCTGCCGCAGCTCGGACTCGGCTTCGGACTGGTTGTCGGCCATGGTCCCTTGTTATCAGCCGGCGCCGACGGCCCGGACCTCCGGCATCGCCGGCCGGGGTCTAGTCCGTGGCGACGGGGCAGATCTATGGTGACGTCATGAAGACCAAGGCAGCGGTTCTGCGCGGGACAGGTCAGGACTTCGAGATCACCGAGCTTGACCTGGATGCACCAAAGGCGGGAGAGGTCCTGATCCGCTACGTAGCGGCGGGACTGTGCCACTCCGACGAGCACCTGCGGCAGGGTGATCTCGTGCCCCGCTTCCCCATCGTCGGCGGCCACGAGGGGGCCGGAATCATCGAGGAGGTCGGGGCCGGCGTGACCCGGCTCAAGCCCGGCGACCACGTGATCTGCTCGTTCCTGCCGGTCTGCGGCCACTGCCGGTGGTGCTCCACCGGCAAGTCCAACCTGTGCGACATGGGCGCCACGATCCTGGACGGCAGCCTGCCCGACGGCACCTACCGGTTCCACGAGAACGGCGCCGATATCGGCGGGATGTGCATGCTCGGCACGTTCTCCGAGCGCGCGGTGATCTCCGAGAACTCGGCCATCAAGGTCGACGACGACCTGCCGCTGGACAAGGTGGTGCTGATCGGCTGCGGGGTGCCGACCGGATTCGGCTCCGCGGTGCACGCCGCCGCCACCGAGCCGGGTGACACGATCGCGATCTACGGCATCGGCGGCATCGGCATCAACGCGGTGCAGGGCGCGGCGCTGGCCGGGGCCCGCAACGTGGTGGCCATCGACCCGCTGGCCAACAAGCGCGAGGCGGCCGAGCAGCTGGGTGCCACGCACAGCTGCGAGACGGCCGAGCAGGCCCAGGAGCTGATCAGCCAGCTCACCCGCGGGGTGGGCGCGGACAAGGCGATCGTAACCGTGGGCGTGGTCACCTCCGAGGTGGTGACCAGCGCGTTCAACGCGATCCGCAAGGGCGGCACGGTGGTGGTCACCGGCCTGGCCGACCCGGCTAAGACGACCATCGAGCTGTCCGGGGCCATCCTGACCCTGTTCGAGAAGCGCATCCAGGGCAGCCTGTTCGGCTCGGGCGACCCGTTCCACGACATCCCGCGGATGGTCGAGCTGTACCAGTCGGGCGACCTGAAGCTGGACGAGCTGATCACCTCGACCTACACCCTGGACCAGGTCAACCAGGGCTACCAGGACCTGCTGGACGGCAAGAACATCCGCGGTGTCATCCGGTACGCCGGCGCCTGACGGGCCGGGCGGGCCCCGGAACTCGCCGATGACGCCGCGGTGACCGCCGCGCCGCGGCCCTGGACGGCGGTCGTCGGGCTGCGCCGGGAGCGCGAGGTGCTCACGGTGGCGCTGGCCGCCGGCCGGCACGTGGTGATCGAGGGCCCGCCGGGCACCGGCAAGTCCACGCTGCTGCGCGAGATCGCCCGCGACACCGGCCAGGACCTGGTCTTCGTCGAGGGCAACGCGGAGCTGACGCCCGCCCGGCTGGTCGGCCAGCACGATCCGGCCCAGGTGCTGGCCGAGGGCTACGCCGCGGCCAGCTTCACCGACGGGCCGCTGCTCACGGCGATGCGCAGCGGCGCCCTGCTGTACCTGGAGGAGTTCAACCGGATCCCCGAGGAGACGCTCAACGTCCTGATCACGGTGCTGGCCGAGGGCGAGATCGCGGTGCCGCGGCTGGGCCTGGTGGCGGCCGGCCCCGGCTTCCGGCTGATCGCGGCCATGAACCCGTTCGACGCCGTCGGCACGGCCCGGGTCAGCCAGGCCATCGCGGACCGGATCTGCCGGGTGGTGCTCGGCTACCAGGACGCGGCCGCCGAGCGGGAGATCACCGCGGCCGTGACCGGCGAGCACGGACCGGTGGCGGCGTTCGCCGTGGCCCTGACCCGGACCACCCGCGAGCACCCCGACGTGCGCATGGGGGCCTCGGTGCGGGGCGCGATCGACCTGGTGCTGCTGCTGGCCGGGCTGGGCCGGCTGCGCGGCGAGCGCGGCCTGACCCTGGACACGGCGCGCGACGCGGCCTACGCGGCGCTGTCCGGCCGGATCAGGATCGCCGACGGCTGCGACCGCAGCCCGGAGTCGGTCATCGACGAGCTGCTGGCCCGGGTCTGGTCGGACTGGCCGGGGCTAGGCACGCCCGGCGGCGGGCTGGACGGGACCGGGGACCCGGACGAGTCCGCCGCGGACGAAGACCACGCCGGACCGGCCAGCACCGCCACGGACAGTGCTACCGGAGAGGGCACCGCCGCAGACAGCGCCGCCGGGGACGGCCGGGGAAAAGCTGACGGCCCGGAGGCCGGGCCTGCGCGGGCCGGGCCGTCGGGCGGCAGGACGGTGTCGGCCTCCCGGCTGCGCCGCGACCGCGCTGCCCGGCCCGGCCCGGCCAGCATCGGCCGGGCCGAGCTGGCCGCCCGGCACGCCGCGCTGCGCGACGTCTCGCCCGAGGCGGGCGCGCTGGACTCCGGCGCGCTGCGCGCGCTGCTGGCCGAGGACCCCGATGCCGCGGTGGCGCTGCTGGCCGACCTGGCCGTGGCCACCGACCGGGAACTGCGCGCGGCGGCGCGGCGGCTGGCGGCCCGCGTCTTCGTGGAGCTGGGCGCGGCGGGCGGCGGCCCGCCCGCGGCACCCGCCGGCTGCAGCCGGGCCGGCGCGCGGACGGGGACCTGGACCTGGACCGCACCCTGGCCCGGCTGCCCGGCGCCTGGCCGCCGCCGCCTGAGGACCTGGTCACCACCACCTGGCGGGCCAGGCAGCGGGCGCTGTGCCTGCTCATCGACACCAGCGGCTCGATGTCCGGCCACGGCGTCGCCATCGCCGCGGTGGCCGCGGCCGGCGTGGTACTGGCCGCGGACCACCGGCTGGAGCCCGCCGTCCTGGCCTTCGGCCGCGAGGTCACCGTGCTCCAGGCCCGCGCGTCCGCCCGGCCGGCCCAGGAAGCTGGTCGGCGCGCTGGTCGGGCTGCGCGGGCACGGGCTGACCGACCTGGCCGGGCGCCCTGCGCGCGGCGGCCGGGCAGCTGGCCGGGGCGGACGCCGGCGAGCGGGTCACGATCCTGCTCTCGGACTGCCTGCCGACCACCGGCGGCGATCCGGCGGCGGCGCTGGCCGGCATCGACCGGCTGCACGTGCTCTGCCCCCGGCCCAGCACGCAGGCGGCGGCCGCCGGGGCGGCGCTGGCCCGGCGCGGCGGCGGCCTGTGCCAGCCGGTCACCAGGCTGGCCGAGGTGGCGCCGGCACTCAGCCGGGCGCTGTCCCGATAACCGTCCGACCGAATACCAGCGAGCGCGCGCCCGAAACCAGAAAAATCCCGCCATGGTGGTAACTCGCTGCCCGTTATATGAGCGGCGGGCCGGCCCCCGGTACTGGGCTGCGGACGTGGTCAGCGGCATTGCGAGGCCAGATAGGGTGTCATATCGCCGGGGCTTTTTTTCCAAGCATGACGAAAATTGGTGCCCAATAGCGGAAGATAGTGCACTGGCGATGGCGGTACCGGTCGGCTCGGCCAGCAGCAACCTGATTCCGTGCAGGGATCGATCCAGGAGTGAGCACGTGGGCCTATCCAGCACGGCAAGCCAGAACCGGCCCGACGCGGGGCGCCGCTCCATCCGCTCCGCCTTTGTCGTGACGGTCGTGGCGCCGGCGGCGGTTCTGGTCGTGCTCTGGCTAGCCTGCGCCGGCCTGGTGGCCGGCAGCGCGATGACCGGCCACGGTTACCTGGCCCAGCACAAGGGGCTCATCGGGATCTCGGCGGCGGCCGTCGGCACGCTCGTCATCATCGCCATCGTCGCGCTGACCGCGTCGTTCGCGCGGCGGCTCGCGCGGGATGTCGCCGGGCTGGCCGTGACGGCGCAGCGGCTGACCGCCCAGCCGGCGGGCCAGTTGCCCGTCCGGGAGCGCGGCGGGGCGCCGGCGGCGCTGAGCCCGGTCCCGGATGCCCCCCGCCGGGCCACCGCGGAGGTGGCCAGCGCCGGGGCGGCAATGATCGGCCTGCAGAGCGCGGCCGCGGCCGCGGCGTCGAGCGAGGCCAGCCTGCGCAACGGCCTGCGGGAGGTCTTCGTCAGCATGGCCCGGCGCAACCAGTCGCTGCTGCAGCGCCAGCTGCGGCTCATCGACGCGCTGGAGCAGAAGGCGTCGGACCCGGCCGCGCTGGCCGACCTGTTCTCGCTGGACCACCTGACTACCCGGATGCGCCGGCACGCCGAGAGCCTGGCCATCCTGTCCGGAGCGGCACCCGGCCGGGCCTGGCGCGAGCCGGTGCCGGTCATTGACGTGATCCGCGGCGCGATGGCGGAGGTCGAGGACTACAAGCGGGTCAGCGTGCTGACCCGCTCCGAGGACTCGGTCACCGGCGCCGCGGTGGCCGACATGATCCACCTGCTGGCCGAGCTCATCGAGAACGCCACGCTGTTCTCCCCGTCCGGCACCCGGGTGGAGGTCCGGGCCGGCCGGGTGGCCAACGGCTTCGCGGTGGAGATCGACGACCGGGGGCTGGGCGTGGAGCCCGAGCAGCTCGCGGAGATCAACCGCCAGCTGGCCAGCCCGCCCGACTTCGACCTGGCCAACGCCGACCGGCTGGGCCTGTTCGTGGGCGGCAAGCTGGCCGCCCGCCACGGCGTGCGGGTGTCGCTGCGGACCTCTCCGTACGGCGGCACCACGGCGATCGTGCTGATGCCCAGCGGCATCGTGGTCCCGCCGCCGGGAGCGCTGCTGGACGGGTTCCCGGCCGACGGTCCCGAGGCCGAGCTGGCGAGCCGCCCGGCCGGACTGGACCTGCACGGCAGCGAGTCCCTGGGGGTGACGGGACGCCACCAGGCCCCGGCGGCGGACGACCGGCTGGCCCCGACGTTCAGCAATGGCTCGCTGTCCGGGCCGCCAGGCGGCGGTCGCGCGGCCGGCGACCTGTTCCCCGGCGGACCCGCGGATCGCCCGGCGACCGTGCCTGGCCAGTCGCCTCCGCTGCCCACCCGCCGTTCCGCGACCCGGTCGGCCACCGGCGGGGCCGGCCCGGCCGCGCCCCCGACGACCCCTGTTTCGGAGCCCGGGTTTCCCGATCCCGGCCGGAGCGGAGCCGCCGCGCCGCCCGCGGCCGCCGCCCCCCGGCCCGCCGCCCGCCGCACCGCCGCCCGCTGGACCGCGGCCGCTGCTCCGCCGGCGGGGCGGCCGCGCCTGGACCTGCCCGGCGCTGGCACCCCCGGGCCCGGCAGCCCGGCCGCTGGCCCTGGCCCGGCCGCGCCGGACCCGGCCCGGCCGGGCAGCAGCGGCAGCGACGTCTTCCGCCGGACTTCCCGGTCCGAGGCGGGCGGCGACCAGCCGCAGGCCGGCGACGAGGGCCGCTACCACGGGCTGCCACGGCGCACCCGCCAGGCGAGCCTGTCACCGCACCTGCGGGAGAGCACGCTGGCCCCCGGCCGCCACGCCGACGCCGGGTCCGGGCTGCCGCCGGAGGACATCCCGGCCCCCGAACACGCGCGTAACCTCGCTTCGTCGCTGCAGAGCGGCTGGCGGCGCGGGCGCGCGAGTGATGATCCAGCCGGCACACCGGGCCCAGCCGGGGAGGCTGAACCGGGCTCGCCGGGCCCGACCGACTCGCCGCCCGCGACTAGCATGCGGGCGGCGAGACGACAAGACTCCGAGGAGCCGCTGAGCGAGGATGGCTGATGAATGAGCAGGGCGTGGCCGGGCCAGACCGAGACCTGAACTGGCTGCTTGACGACCTCGCTAACCGCGTAGAGGACTTCCGGAAAGCCGTGATCCTCTCCCGCGACGGGCTGGTGATCGCGGCCACCCAGGAAATGGGCCGCGAGAACGCCGAGCACCTGTCCGCGCTGGCCGCGGGCTTGCAGAGCCTGGCCAGGGGGGCCGGGGAGCACTTCGGGGCGGGTGAGGTACGGCAGAGCATCATCGAGTTGCAGCACGCGCTGCTGTTCGTCACCGCGGCCGGCCACGGCAGTTGCCTGGCCGTGCTCGCGCCCGCGAACGCCGACGCCGGCGTGGTCGCCTACGAGATGGCGATGCTGGTGAAGCGCGCCGGGCCGCACCTGGTGTCCCACTCGCGCTTTCCCGGCCGCCCAGGGCGCGGTGGACTGAGTTCCGTTATGGGCGCGGACGACAAGTGGATCGACCGGGACTCCGGCCCGGTCGTTCGCCCCTACGCGGTCACCGGCGGCCGGACCGAGCCGGCCGACGGCGAGGTGCTGGACCTCATCGCCGTGGTGGTGGTCACGCACCGGCGCGGAGGGGCTGACGAGGCGGCCGGACTGAGCCCGGAGCATCGCCGGATCATGACTTTGTGCGAGCGGCCGGTCACGGTGGCCGACGTGGCGGCGGACACCGGGCTGCCGCTGGGCGTCGTCCGGGTGCTGCTTGCCGACCTCACCCAGCAGGGCCGGATCTCCGTGCTGCCGCAGCGACGCGCCGACGAGCAGCCCAGCGCCGACCTGCTCAAGGAGGTACTGCATGGGCTCCGTGCCCTCTGAAGGCACCGCCGAAAGCCCGCAGTCTCTGTTCAAGATCCTGGTCGCGGGCGGCTTCGGGGCGGGCAAGACGACGCTGGTCGGAGCGATCAGCGAGGTCCGGCCGCTGCGCACCGAGGAGCCGCTGACCAGCGCGAGCATCGCCTTTGACGACCTGAACGGCGTGGACAGGAAGACGTCGACCACGGTCGCGATGGACTTCGGCCGGATCACCATCGGCAGCCGGCTGGTGCTGTACCTGTTCGGCACGCCGGGCCAGGAGCGGTTCTGGTTCATGTGGGACGAGCTGGCCTACGGCGCGCTGGGCGCCGTGGTGCTGGCCGACACCCGCCGGCTGAGCGACTGCTTTCCCTCGGTGGACTACTTCGAGAAGCGCGAGCTCCCGTTCGTGGTGGCCATCAACTGCTTCGACGACGCGATCCGCTACGACCCCGAGGAGGTGCGGATCGCGCTGGACCTCGATCCGCGCGTGCCGACGGTGCTGTGCGACGCCCGCCAGGTCGGGTCGGTGAAGCAGGTGCTGATTACGCTGGTCGAGCATGTCCTGGCCAACCGGCCCAAGGGCGGCGGCTCAGGCCCCCGGCCAGCTCCGGTCACCGAGGTGTAGGCGACTACGTTCGCCGCACCTAGCGAGAAGGACGGTTGTACACGATGCACAGAGGAGTGCCGGCTGGTACGTCGGCGCCGCCACCCCCGCCGCCGCCGATGCCGGAGCCGCGCGCCGACGACGCCGGGTGGCCGGTCCAGTCGGGGGGGCTGCCCGCGGCCGCCGACGGCTTTACCGCGCGGCTGGAGACGGCGCCCAGCCTGGGCGCGGCGCTGCTGCCGGGGACCGCGGTGGCCCTGGTGCCGGCCCGGCCGGCCGGCAGCGGGTCGCGGGACTGGCTGGCGTCGTGCGGGAAGACGCAGCTCGCGGCGGGTTTCGCCGAGTCGCTGTGGCAGGGCCGCGAGGTGGACCTGCTGGTGTGGATCACCGCGACCAGCCGGGCGTCGGTGCTGTCGGGCTACCTGGCCGCCGCCGACCAAGCGATGGGCGGCGACCTGCCCGGCGACGCGGAGGCCGTGGCGGCCCGCTTCCTGGGCTGGCTGGCCGAGACCAAGCGGCCGTGGCTGGTGGTGCTCGACGGGCTGGCCGACGGGGCCGACGTCGACGGCGCTCTGGCCGGAGGGCGGGGCGGGGCGGGTGCTGGTCACCACCGGGGATCCCGCGGTGCTGACCGGTCAGCCAGGGACCCAGCTGCTGCCGGTCGGGGTGTTCAGCCCGCGCGAGGCGCTCAGCTACCTGATGGGTCGGCTAACCGCCGACCCTGACCAGCGCATCGGAGCCATCGACCTGGTCAAGGACCTGGGCTGCGAGCCGCTGGCGCTGGCCCAGGCCAGTGCGGTGATCGCCAGCTCGGCGCTGTCCTGCCGCGACTACCGCGACTACTTCGTGCGCCGCCGTGAGCAGCTGACCGACGCCATGGGGCGGGCCGGGGAGGCGGGTGGGGGCGAGCCGTCGGCCGCCGCGGTTACCTGGACGTTCAGCGTGGAACAGGCCGACCGGCTCTCGCCCGACGGCACCGCGCAGTCGGCGCTGGCCCTGGCCGCGCTGCTGGACGGGCTCGGGACGCCGGCCGCGGTGTTCACCACGGCGGCCGCGCGCGGCTACGTGGCGGGCGGGCCCGGCCAGCCCCCGGCCGACCCCGAGCGGGTCCGGACCGGGCTGCGCGTCATGGAGCGGGCGGGCCTGCTCGCGCTGGACATGAGCGGCGCGCAGCCGGTGGTGCGGATGAGCGCGCCGGTCCAGGCAGCGGTCCGGGCCGCGATGCCCGACGCGATGCTGGACCGGACGGTGCGGGCGGCCGCGGACGCGCTGCTGGAAGCCTGGCCCGCCGGGGACCAGCGGGAGTGGCTGCCTGGCGAGCTGCGCTCGTCCGCCGCCAACCTCCAGCGGGTCGCGGGTGACCTGCTGTGGGCGGGAGGCTGTCATCCGCTGCTGCTGCGCGCCGGGCAGAGCCTGGACAGCGCGCGGCTGACCGGGCCGGCCGTGGACTACTGGCGGGACCTGGCCACGGTCAGCGACCGGGTGCTCGGCTCGGGCCACGCCGACACGCTGGTCGCCGGCGAGCACCTGGCCGCCGCCTACCTGACCGCGGCGCGGTCGGCCGAGGCCGTGCCGTGGTGTCAGTGGATCCTGGCCAAGCGGGTCCACGGGCTCGGGCCCGACCACCCCAGCACCATCGCGGGGCGGCTGGACCTGGGCCATGCCCTGGCCGCCGCGGGCCAGATCGGCGACGCGATCACCGTGCTGGACACCGCGGCCGACGACTACGGGCGGGTCTGCGGGCCCGACCACCTGGACACCCTGGCCACCCAGGATGAGCTGGCCGACGCCTACCGCAGCGCGGGCCAGTTCGACGATGCCATCCTCATCGGCCGCCGCACGCTGGCCAGCCGGGAGCGCATCCAGGGCGCCCAGCACCCGGACACCACCCGGACGCGCCAGCACCTGGCCGACGCCTACCTGGCCGCGGACCGAGTCAAGGAGGCCATCGCGCAGTACAAGAAGGTGCTGGCCGACACCGAGCGGTCGCTGGGCTCAGACGACCTGGACACCATCGCGGCCCGGGCCAACCTGGGCGCCGCCTACCACACGGCCGGCCGCATGGCCTCCGCGCTTCAGCTCTTCGAGCAGGCCCGGACCGGCTACGAGCGGGCGCTCGGCGCCGATCATCCGGAAACCCTGGCCCGCAGCGCGAGCCTGGCCCACGCCTACTACGCGGCGGGCCGGCTGACCGACGCGACGACGCTGCTGCGCGACACCTACGCGCGCTGCGAGCGGAGCCTGCCGCCAGGCGACCCGCTGACGCAAGCGGTGCGGGACAGCCTGACCAACATCGTGGGGAGCTTAGCCAAGCCCTGACCCCCATCGGGGCACCCGGCCAGGGACGCCGGCCAGCCAGGCGCTGACTGGCCTGCTGGCTCGAACACGCGGCGCCATTCCCGGTCCGAGCGGGAACGCCGTGGCCCGGGCCGCCCTGGCCAAATACCTGGCGGCCCGCCCGCCATTCGCCTATTGACGCGCTTAACGACGGATTTCACCCTGGCCTTTTGCCGGCCGGATCGCGCGGTGGCCCGAGACGATTGGCCTGCTGGCGCCCGCCCAGCGTTCACTGGCCCGTCGTTGACCTGGTCCCTTGCCCCGGCTAGCGTCGGGACGAAACGGGGTAAGTCGCGGCGAAGCGGAGGCGGGGCGTGAAGATCTCCATAATCGTGATCGCGCTGCTGGCCGCGGCCGGCGCGCTCGCGTCCGCCCCGGCCGCCGTCGCGCAGTCGGCGCCGCGGACTGTCCCCGCACGCCTCCCGTCCGGGCCTGCCTTGACCGCGGGCCAAAGGGGCCCGGCGAGCGGCGGCCCCGGCGGCGAGCGGGGAAGCAGCCCGGCGCCGCCGCCGGCCCGCGGCCGTTACCGGACGATCTCCGTGCCGCACGCGGTGCAGACCACGCCCGAGGACGTCACCGACTCGGGGATGATCGTCGGCTGCTACCAGCCGGCCACCGGACCCACGCGGGGCTTCACCGATCGCGGCGGCCGGTTCACCGCGGTCACCGATCCCGCCGCGGGCCACCGCAGCCAGCTGCGCGGCTGCGTGCTCGGTGCCAACTCCCGTGGCGTGCTGGTCGGCTACTACCTGAGCGCCTCCGGGGTGGACCACGCCTTCGTGGACCGCGGCGGCCATTTCATCCCGGTCGATGCGCCGGGAGCCGGGCGCCGGTCCGGCGAGGGAACCGTCGCGGTCGACATCAACGACTCCGGCGTGGTGGCCGGCTACTACCACACCGGCCGGCATGGCGAGCGCGGCTTCGTGCTGCGCCGCGGGCGGTTCACGACCGTGCGCTACCCGCCCGGCAGCCGAGGCACCTGGGCCAGCGGCGTCGCGGACAACGGCACGATCGCGGGCGGCTACACCAGCCGTCGCGGCGGGCTGGGCGGCTTCCTGGACGCGGGCGGCGTGTTCAGCCCGATCGCGGTGCCGGGCGCGGTCTCGGCTCGCGGCAAGGGCACCGCCCCGCAGTGCATCTCCAAGCACACCGGCCTGGTCGTCGGGAACTACTGGCGGCGCGGCCGGTCGTCACGGCCAACCGGGTTCAGCTACCAGCGCGGCGCCTACCGCACGCTGAGCGATCCCGCCGCCACCGAGGGGACCGTGCCGCAGTGCGGCAATGACAGCGGCCAGATCGTCGGCGTCTACTACACCGGCGGCGCCGTCCCGCACGGCTTCGAGTTCACCCCGCGCCGCTAGGGCCCGTCCGGCTCGACCACATCGAGCGCGAGCAGGTCCTCCTCGGTCTCGCGGCGGACGATCGGCCGGGCCGCCCCGTCGCGGACCGCGATGACCGGCGGCCGCGGCACGTGGTTGTACTGGCTGGCCATGCTCCGGCAGTAGGCGCCGGTCCCCGGCACGGCCAGCAGGTCGCCGCGGCCCAGGTCGGAGGGCATGAACTCGTCCTTGACCACGATGTCGCCGCTCTCGCAGTGCCGGCCCACCACCCGGGTCAGCACCGGCTCGGCCAGTGACTCGCGCGAGGCCAGCGTGCAGGAGTAGTCCGCGTCGTACAGCGGGGTGCGGATGTTGTCGCTCATCCCGCCGTCCACCGCGACGTAGCGGCGGACCATGCCGTGCTCCAGCAGCACGTCCTTGATCGTGCCGGCCCGGTACAGCGTGAAGGTGCTCGGCCCGGCGATGGCCCGGCCCGGCTCCACGCATACCCGGGGCACCGCCACGCCCAGGGCCCGGCACTCCTGGCCGACGATCTCGGCCAGCGAGCCGGCCAGCGCCGCGGGCGGCAGCGGGTCGTGCTCGCTGGTGTAGGCGATGCCGAAGCCGCCGCCCAGGCCCAGCTCGGGCAGCGCCACGCCGTGCTCGCGGACCACCTGCGCGTGCAGGCCGAGCAGCCGCCGCACGGCCACCTCGAAGCCCCCGGTGTCGAAGATCTGCGAGCCGATGTGCGCGTGCAGCCCGCGCAGCTCAAGCTCGGGCCGGGCCAGCGCGCGCCGCACCGCCTCGGCCGCCGCGCCCGCGGCCAGCGAGATGCCGAACTTCTGGTCCTCGTGCGCGGTCGCGATGTACTCGTGGGTGTGCGCCTCGACCCCGACCGTGACCCGGATCAGCACCGGGGCCCGGACGCCCAGCCGCCCGGCGGCCCCGGCCAGCCGGTCGATCTCGGACAGCGAGTCGATGACGATCCGCCCGATCCCGGCCCGGAGCGCCCGGTCGATCTCGGCGTCCGACTTGTTGTTGCCGTGCAGGGCGATCCGCTCGGGCGCGACGCCGCCGCGCAGCGCCACCGCCAGCTCGCCGCCCGAGCAGGTGTCCAGGTGCAGGCCGTCGGCGGCGATCCAGCGGGCCACTTCGGTGCACAGGAACGCCTTGCCCGCGTAGTAGACGTCGGCGGCGCTGCCCAGCTCGCGGAACGCCTTCGCGAACGCGTCGCGGAAGGCGACCGCCCGGCCCCGGAAGTCCGCCTCGTCGAGCACGAACGCGGGCGTGCCGAACCGATCGGCCAGCTCGCGCACGTCCACCCCGCCGACCTCGAGGGAGCCGGCCGCGTTGCGGCGGACCGTGCTGGCCCAGAGCTGCGGCAGCAGCTCGTTGGCGTCGGCGGGCGGGCGCAGCCACGCCGGCACCGTGGCGACTCCCCCGTAGCCGGGGCTGTGCAGCGCGCCGGCTTCGTGAGCGGGCATGGACGACTCCGTTTCCGCGAAGGCTCAGGTGATCCAGCGGGCCAGCCTAGTGGGGCCGCCCGCCCGCCTGCTCCGCCGAGACCAGGTCCAGGCCGAGGTCCAGGGCCGGGCTGGAGTGGGTCAGCGCGCCGACGGCGATGAAGTCGACCCCGGTCTGCGCCACCGCACGGGCCGAGGCTAGCCGCAGGCCGCCGCTCGCCTCCAGCTTCGTCCCCGGGTACGCGCCGGCCAGGTCGACCGCGGTCCGCAGGTCAGGCAGGCTCATGTTGTCGAGCAGAATGAGCCCCGCCCCGGTGGCCAGCGCCTCGCGGACCTGGTCCAGGTCGTCGCACTCGACCTCCAGCGGCAGGCCCGGCGCGGCCGCGCGGACCGCCCGGATCGCGGCGCCTACCCCGCCGGCCGCGGCCACGTGGTTGTCCTTGATGAGCGCCGCGTCGCCCAGGCCCATCCGGTGGTTGGCGCCCCCGCCGCAGCGGACGGCGTACTTCTCCAGCTGGCGCAGGCCCGGCGTGGTCTTGCGGGTGTCGCGGACCACGCAGCCGGTCCCGGCCAGCTCGTCCACCCAGGCCCTGGTGACCGTGGCGATCCCCGACAGGTGGGTCAGGAAGTTGAGCAGCGTCCGCTCGGCGCCCAGCAGCTCGCGCAGCGGCGCCTGGATCCGCAGCACCTCGGTCCCGGGGCTGACCGGGGCGCCGTCGCGGCAGCGGACCTGCGCGCCGCCGGTGTCCACGCCGGCCGCGTCCAGCACGGCCAGCGCCACTGGCAGCCCGGCCAGCACCCCCGGCTGGCGGGCGACCACGCCCGCCACGGCCCTGGCCCCGGCGGGCGCGGTGGCGGCGGTGGTGTGGTCCGGCCCGTAGAGCAGGTCCTCGTCGAGGGCCGCGCGGACCGCGCGCTCGGTGTCCCCCGGCTCGAGGCCGGCCGCGGCCAGTTCCTGACGGACCGATGCGTGCAGCGTCATGCGGCACCGCCCACTCCGGTCAGCACGGCGTCCGCGGGCCTGCCGGCCAGCGCTGGGCCGACCGGGACAGCCCCGACCGAGACAGCCCCGACCGGGACCGTGCCGACCGAGACCGTGCTGACCGAGACCGTGCCGGACGCGCCCTGCACGCGCAGCACCGTGTGCTCGGCGCGATCGTCGCAGACGGCGGGCCGGCGGCCCACCGGTGGCAGCCCCGGCTCTCCGCGCGGGCCAGCGCCGCCACGGCGACCAGCGTGGACACCGCGTGCAGGCTGGTGGCCTCCACCATGGGCCGGGTCAGTTCACCGTCCCCGGGCGGGGCCTGGGCCAGCGTGTCCAGCAGCCGCGCCAGCCCGGCCCGGTCGCGGACCACCCCGGCGTGGCGGGACATGGCCGAGGCCAGGGCCGCCCGGTCGGCCGGGCTGGCCCCGGCACCGGGCGCTGGCGCCTGGAGCCCGCCGGTGGACCGAGGCAGTTTCTGACCCAGAAGAGCACCCGCGCGCCGGCCGGCGATCAGCGACTCGGTCAGCGAGTTGGACGCCAGACGGTTGGCCCCGTGCACGCCCGTGCTGGCCGCCTCGCCGATCGCCAGCAGGCCGGGCACGCTGGTCCGGCCGTCCAGGCCGGCCCGGATCCCGCCGCACGAGTAGTGCGCCCCCGGCGCGACCGGGATGGGCTCGGTGACCGGGTCGATGCCCCGCTCCCGGCACCGCGCGGTCACGGTCGGGAACTCGGTCTCCACGCGGCGGCCCAGGCCGGTGGCGTCCAGCCACAGGTGATCGGCCGGGCCGTCGCCGCGGTCCATCCGCTGCCGCATCGCGGCCGACACCACGTCCCGCGGGGCCAGGTCGCCGAGCGGATGCACGCCCGCCATCACCGGCCGGCCGGCCGCGTCTATCAGCACCGCGCCCGCGCCCCGCAGGGCCTCGGTGATCAGCGGGCACTGGCCGCTCGCCGCTTCCTGCCAGAGCACGGTCGGGTGAAATTGGACAAACTCCACGTCGCACAGCTCGGCCCCGGCCCGCGCGGCCAGCGCCAGGCCGTCGCCGGTCAGCCCGGCCGGGCTGGTCGTCGTCGCGAAGACCTGACCGAAGCCGCCGGTGGACAGGACCACGGCCCGCGCGGTCACGATGCCCGGCCGCAGCGTCCGGCCGTCCGCCTCGACCAGCCCGACCAGCAGTCCGCCGACCGTGCCGCGCTCGTCGGCGAGCGCGTCCAGGGCGACGCCGCCGGTGAGGATCTCGACCGGGCTGGCCAGCAGGGCGGCGAGCAGCGTGCGGTGCACCTCCGCGCCCGCCGCGTCTCCGCCGGCGTGCACGACCCGGGGTCGGCTGTGGCCGCCCTCCAGGTGCAGCGGGCTGGCCTCCAGCCGCGCGCCGAGCCGGGTCAGCCGGGCGATCTCGGCCGGCGCCTGCGCGGCTAGCGCGGCCACCGCGGCCGGCTCGCACAGCCCCGCCCCGGCGGCCAGCGTGTCCCGCTGGTGCTGGCCCGCGTCGTCGCCGGGGCCGATGGCCGCGGCCAGGCCGCCCTGAGCCAGCGGCGTCGCGCCGCCGCCCAGTTCTTCCTTGCTGATCAGCAGCACCCGCCGGCCGTGGCTCGCGGCGGCCAGCGCCGCGCTGATCCCGGCCGCGCCGGAGCCCACCACGACGACCTCGGCCGACCGCTCCCAGACGGGCCGGACCGCCGGCAGACGGCGAATTAGCGGCGCGCTCATTCGCCGGCCGCCGACGGCGCGCCGACCTCGATCATCGCCGCCACGGCCCGGCGGGCCCGCTCGGCCACGTCCGGGTCCACCTGGACCTCGGTCACCCCGTCGCGCAGGCAGCGCAGCAGCGCCGCGGGCGTGTTCATCTTCATGTACCGGCACACGGCGCTGGGGTTCACCGGCTCCCAGCGCACGGCCGGGTTGGCCTGGCGCAGCTGGTGCAGCATGCCGGTCTCCGTGGCCACCAGCACCGCCGTGGCCGAGGTCTCGCGGGCCGCGGCCAGCATGCCGCCGGTGGACAGCACCCTGGTCCGGTCCGGCGGCAGGTCACCGGCGCCCGCCTGCCACAGCGCCGCCGTGGAGCAGCCGCACTCCGGGTGGATGAACAGCTCGGCGTCCGGCTCGGCCGCCGCCTTGTCGCGCAGGTCGGCCGGGCTGATGCCCGCGTGCACGTGGCACTCGCCCAGCCAGATGAGGATGTTCTCCCGGCCCGTGGTCCGGCGGACGTGCGCGCCGAGGAACTGGTCGGGCAGGAACAGGACCTCCCGGTCCTCGGGCAGCGCGGCCACGATCTCCACCGCGTTGGCCGAGGTACAGCAGACGTCCGCCTCGGCCTTGACCTCGGCGCTGGTGTTCACGTACGCCACCACGGCCGCGCCCGGGTGCTCGGCCTTCCAGGCCCGCACCTCGGCGGCGGTGATGCTGTCGGCCAGCGAGCAGCCCGCCCGCGGGTCCGGGATCAGCACCGTCCGGTCCGGGGCCAGGATCTTGGCCGTCTCGGCCATGAAGTACACCCCGGCGAAGACGATCGTGCTCGCGGTGCTGGCCGCGGCCAGCCGGGACAGGGCCAGCGAGTCACCCACGTGATCGGCCACGTCCTGGATCAGCGGGGCCTGGTAGTTGTGGGCCAGGATCACGGCGTCGCGCTCGGCGGCCAGCCGCCTCACCTCCGCCGCCCAGCTATCCGAGTCCGCTTCGGTCAGGTCGTATTCCGCTGCGGTGCTGCTCATTGGCCGCTCCTCGGTCCCTCGTTCGGTTTTCGCCTTACAGGCTAAAACCACGAAGACGACAGAGTATCATGCCGTCGTGCCAGGAGATCAGCCGCCGCCGGCCGCCGGCTTCCAGGACGGGCTGTTCCGTCATGAGGTGCTCGCGGTCGTGCTTCAGGTGCGCCACCGCGGGCTCAGCGTCCTGCTCTGGCAGCGGGCCGAGCCGCCGTTCGCGACCCAGTGGGCGCTGCCCGGCGGACCGCTGGCCCCGGCCGAGCGCCTGGGCACCTCCCTGGGGCGGCACCTGGCGGCCAAGGTGGACCTCACCGACATCGCGCACATGGAGCAGCTCGAGACCCGCAGTGATCCGGCCCGCGACCCGCGCGGCCGGGTGCTCGGCACCGCCTACCTGGCCCTGGTGCGGACCGGCATCGAGCCGGAGGTGCCCGGCGACACCGCCTGGCACGCCGTCAACGACCTGCCGCCCACCGCGTTCGACCACGGCTCGATCGTCGGCTCGGCCACCGAGCGGCTGCGGGCCAAGCTGTCCTACACCAACATCGGCTTCGCGCTGGCCCCGGAGGCCTTCACCATCGCCCAGCTGCGCGCCATCTACGCCGCCACGCTCGGCCATCCGGTGTCCGCGACCAACTTGCAGCGGATCCTGACCCGGCGCGGCGTCATCGAGCCGACGACCGCCGAGGCCCGGTCCACCCCGCTGGGCGGGCGGCCCGCCACGCTCTACCGGTTCGCGGCCCAGGCCCTGGTGGTCACCAACCCGCTGGCCGCCTTCCGCCCGCCGGTCCGCCTGGCCCCGGTCGCGCCGCTGCGGCCGCCGGGCCCGCCGTCGTGAGCCCGCGCGACCGCGTCAGCTGCGCTCCCTAGCGCGGCCAGAACATCTGCCGGCGGGCCTGCGCCGCGACCTCCGCCGTGCGGACCGGAAGCCGCTGCCACTGCCGGCGGTCCGCGGCGCTCCGGGCGTCGGGGTCGTCGAGCAGGGCGCTGTCCACCCTGATCGGCGCGCCGGTCAGCACGGCGAGGTTCACCGCGTCGCTGGGCCGGGCGTCGATCTCGTGGCGGCCGGCCGGGCCGTCGACGATGATCACGGCATAGAAGATCCCCTCGGTGAGCCGGGTGATGCGCACCTCGGCCACGTTCGACCCGGCGGCCTCCAGCAGCCGCGCGGCCATCTGGTAGGTCAGCGGGCGCGGCGTCTCCTGGGCCTCGAGGCTGAGGGCCAGCGCGCCGGCCTCGGCCGGGCCAACCCAGACCGGCATCCGCCGCTCGCCGTCGCGCTCGGCCAGCACCATGACGTGCTGCGAGCTGGTCTCGGCTCGGCTGGCCTGGGCTCCGCTGGTCTCGGTTCCGCTGGCCTCGGTTCCGCTGGTCTCGGTTCCGCTGGCCTGGGTTCCGCTGGCCTCGGTCTCGCTGGTCTGCCGGCCGGCTGGCTGGGCCATGCAGACCTCGGTCACGACTACGTCTATCCAGGCGGGGCTGCTGGTAGCGGGGCTGCTGGTAGCGGTCACGGTCTCCTCCTCGATCAGCGGGGCCAGGCTGGGCGTGAGCGCGGCGCGGGCCTGGTGCAGCCGGGCCTTGACCGCGCCCACCGAGATCGCCAGCTCGGCGGCGACCTCACGATGAGTCAGCCCTTGCAGGTAAAACAGCAGCACGGCCTGGCGCTGGCCGTCCGCGAGCTGGGCCACGGCCGCGCGGACCTCCAGCGCGAGCTCGGTCAGCTCGGCGCGCTCGGCCGGGCTGAGCTCGGTCGACGCCCGGTCGGGCAGCACGGCGGCGGGCTCGGCGCGCAACTGGCGCCGCCAGCGGCGGGCCACGTTCAGCGCGATCCCGCAGTACCAGGGCCCGAACCGCTCCGGGTCGCGCAGCCGGCCCAGCCCGGTCAGGGCCGTGATGCTGGCCTCCTGGGCCGCGTCCCTGGCCAGGTCGGCCGATCCGAGCAGCCGGGTCGCCAGGGCCACGGCGGTGGCCCAGTGCCGGGTGATCAGCTCGGCGAAGGCATCCTTGTCGCCGCCCAGCGCGGCCCGGACCAGCTCGTCATCCGGCCGCACCACCCGCACGCACTCCACACCCCATAGTGCAGCGCGAGCGCCCCAGGGTTAGTCCCGCGCCGCCCGGATCCAGGCGCTGGCCCCAGTTCATGATCACGCGGACTTTTCAGTCACTATGACTGAAAAGTCCGCATGATCACTAATGCCGCCATTACGGCCGGACAATAAGCCCGATCTGGCCAAGCCCCGAGCGAGGCTGGCGGGATCACCGGGGCGGGCGGGGACCACGGGGCGCGTGCAGAGCGCGGTGCGGCCAGCGATCCGGCCCACGAGCGTGGGGCGGTGGGCGCGCCGGGGCGGCTAGGCGAGCTTGGCGGGCTCAGACAGGGCGGTGTGCACTTCGGTGGCGGCGCGCTCGCCGGAGCGGACCGCGCCGTCCATGTAGCCGCACCAGGCCGTGGCCGTCTCGGTGCCGGCCCAGTGGATGAGCCCGGCCGGCTCGCGGAGCGCCGCCCCGTACCTGGTCCACACGTTCGGCCCGAACAGGGTCCCGTAGCAGCCGCCGCTCCACCGCTCCTGCTGCCAGTCCAGCTCGAAGTAGTCAGCGGGCGACGCCGCCCGGGGGCCGAAGTAGCGGGTCAGCGAGCCGAGCACGGCCTCGCGGCGGACGGCGGCGCTGGCCCGGCCCAGGCGGCGGGCCTCGTCGCCCTCGACGAAGGCGAGCAGCATGCCGGGCGATCCCTCGGGCGGGGAGTTGTCGAAGACCACGCGCGAGCCCTCGCCGTCGCCCAGGGCCTGGCCGCTCAGCCCGTCCGCGCGCCAGAACGGCTCGTCGTAGAGCACCTGGCACTTGATGACCGAGCCCATGGGGGCGCGCTGGGTGAGCTGGTCCCGGGCGGTGGGCAGGGCGGGCTCGTAGTCGATGCGGCCGGCCAGCCCCGGCGGGACGGACACGATCACCCGGCGGCTGGTGAACTCGGCCGTCGGGGTGGAGGTAGTGACCCGGCCGGCGGCGCTGGCGATGCGCAGCACGGGCTGGCCGAGGCGGACCACGCCGTCGCTGAGGCGGGCCGCGAGGCGCTCGGGGATCAGCCCGGAGCCGCCGACGAACCGGTCCTGCTGCGCGCCGCCGGAGGTGGCGATGAGGTGCTGGAACGAGCCCGCCGCGTGGGCGTAGAACAGCACGTGCAGCAGCGACAGATCGCCGGGCTCGGCGGCGAACACGGCCTCGGCGGCCAGGGCCAGCAGGGTCCGGGCGGAGCGGCTGGCGGCGTTGCGGCGCAGCCAGGTCTCGAACGTCTCGCTGTCCCAGCGGCGAGCACGGGGCGCCGACCAGGGCGCGGCGGTGGGCACCCGCCGGGCCAGCAACTCCAGGCGGACCTGGGCCCGGGCCACGTCAGCCAGGACGAGCGGGCTGATCCGCGGGACGTCGCCGCGGTAGGTGCCGCGGCGGCCGTTGAAGTGCAGCACCTTGGCGCCGTCGTCGTAGGTCGGGAAGGTGGCCACGTCCAGCTCGGCGGCCAGGGCCAGGATCGCGTCCTGGGTGGGCCCGGCGTACTGGCCGCCCATCTCGGCCACCTGGCCGTCGCCGGCCGGCCAGCTGACCACCCGCCCGCCGACCCGGTCGCGGGCCTCGAGCACGATCACCGAGTGGCCCAGCGCGGCCAGGTCGCGGGCCGCCGTCAGCCCGGCCAGCCCCGCGCCGACCACCACGACATCGGTGTCCTCGCTCACGCCCAGTCCGCTCACGCCCAGACCCCCTTCGCCGGACTCCACCGCAGCACCAAAGGGATGGTAACCCCGCAGACAGTCGCGATGAAATTGATAAGGGTATATACCCGTGGTGCTTGTGATACAAGAATTCCACCGGATATTTGGCTTTAGTTTCAGAGATTGCGCGCACGATCCCGGCGGTCGCTGATTGGATAACGGCCGTGCTCACCACAATGAGAGGTCATCGCGCCGGCCTCCGGCTGGCCGCCGGAGCCGTGGCCGTGGCGGCCGCCGTGCTGGCGGTCCCGGCCGTCCCGGCCGCCGCCGGGCCCGCGTCCGCCTCGAGCCTGCGGGTCAGCGTGCCGTCGGACATCCGCGCCTGGGGCGCCGAGCTGGTCAACGCCAGCACCGGCACCCGGCTGTGGAGCAAGAAGCTGCACGCGCCGCGGCCCATCGGCAGCCTCGCCAAGGTCATGACCGCGCTGGTCGTCCTCCAGGCGGGCGACCTGAACCGGAAGATCACCGTGACCAGGGCCGCGATCCGGTACGTGCGCCGCGACGGCGCCAGCAGCGCGGGCCTGGTCCGGGGGGACGTGCTGACCGCGCGCCAGCTGCTGGAGGCGATGCTGGTCCCGTCCGGCTGCGACGCCGCCTACCTGCTGGCCACGGCCTACGGCCCCGGCCGGGCCGCGTTCATCGGGAAGATGAACGCCATGGCCACGACCCTGGATCTCGGGTCGACCCATTTCTCTAGCTTTGACGGCATGCCGTTCCCGACTGAGCACTCGACCTATTCGTCGCCGGCCGATCTGATCAAGCTGGGCGAGGCGGCGATGAAATACCGGCTATTCCGGGAGATCGTTAGCCAGCACAGCTACCTGGTGCACGGCTGGGCCCGGCATCACCACCGCTACTCCTGGACGACCACCAACCTGCTGCTGTCGAGCTACCGCGGCACGCTGGGCATCAAGACCGGCTCGACCAAGGCGGCGGGTGACTGCCTGCTGTTCGAGGCCCGGCGCGGCTCGCGGACCCTGATCGGGGTGGTCCTGCACGCCAATCCGACCGACAGCGCCTTCTCCCGGTTCGTCATGGCCACCCGGCTGCTGAACTGGGGCTTCCGCCATCCCTAGGCGGCTGCGCGCCGCTCCACACGGGTTACATCGGTTATCCGCCGCGGTGCCATGCCGCCGCGCTGGGCTGGGTTCTCTGCGGATCCGACCAGCAGACGGGGGAACCACCATGGGGTTCGTGCAGGTTATCGAGTTCACCACGACCGATATCGACGGCACTCGCGCCGCCGTGGAGGCCTGGGAGCAGGCCACCGCGGGCAAGAACACCGTCCGGCGGCGGGTGATCACCCAGGACCGAGACCATCCGGGCCGCTATCTGTCCATCGTGTTCTTCGATTCCTACGAGTCCGCGATGGAGAATTCCGGGCTGCCGGAGACCAAGGCCCTGGCCGCCCACATGGCGGAACTGGCCGACGGCCCGGCGACCTTCCGCAACCTGGACGTGCTCGACCAGCGCGGCTAGCCCCGCCAGCGCACGTCATCAGCCCGGCACCGCCGCGGGCGGCAGGCCGGGAGGACCAGCCGTCCGGGCCTGGAAGGTCTTCCAGATCGTCGCGGGCAGCAGCGAGCCAGCCTGGGGTCCGGCGAACAGCCCGACCGACATCGAGTAGCCCGGCCCGGCCCCGCTGAACCAGTACGGCGCCCCCGCGCCGGCGCCGAAGTTGCCCGGCACCAAGATCGCCGCGCTGAGGGTGCCGCCAACCGTGGGGCCGATGGTGGGGCCGACCGTGGCGCCGGCCATGCCGCCGGCCGCGCTCTCGAACATCGGGTCGCCGATGGACAGCAGCCCGGCCACGGCGACCTCCTGGCCGGGACTGAGCACCCGGTGCCGGGCGACCCGCAGCGGGATCGCCGTGCCGCCCTGGACCAGCCGGGCGATGACGTGCGGGGCGTGGTACACGCCGCCGTCGGCCAGCGTGGCCAGCGCCCCGGCCTGCTCCACGGCGGTCAGGCGGGCCTGCTCGGCGGGCGCCGGCTGGCCCCGGCGGCTCAGGCGGCCGGGGCGGCTCAGCAGGCCGCGCAGCCCGCTCAGGTCGCTGCCGCCCAGCGTGAACGGGTCCTGGCCGACGCCAAGCGCCCGCGCCGTGCTCACCACGACAGGCGCGAGCGCTCGCGGGACCGGGAATGCCGGGTCGTCCTGGGCCTGGCCGGCCAGGGACTTTATCAGCCGGGCCGACAGGGCGCTCGACGGCGCGGCGGGCAGGTGCTTCCCGGCCGGGGTACCCAGACCACGGCGCACCGCCGCGGCCAGCAGGTAGGGCTGGATCCCGCTGCCGACCTCGTTCGGGGCCTCGGCCAGGTTGTACTGACAGTGCCGCGCCGTGCAGTGCCGGACGCCGTAGCCGGGGCCGCCGTAGATGGCCACGATGGCCCCGGTGCCCGGCCGCTCCACGACCGCGCCGATCTGGTCGGCGGCCTGCCGCCTGGTCCGGCCGGCCGTGGTCCGCAGGCGATCGGCCCGGATCAGCCCGTACAGGCTGTTCATCATCGACTGGCTGAACGTCGTGGTGATGTGCAGTCCGCCGGTGAAGACCTGCTGAGCGGACAGGCCGTAGCTGGACTCCAGCTCCTGCTCCACCATCTGCATGAGGTAGCCCCGGTAGCCGTCCCAGCTGGCATCGGCGGGGTGCGCGGCCACCCGCGGGAACCGCTGCGCGGCGGCCGTGCGCCGGCTGATCGCGCCGTCGCGGGTCAGGTTGGTCAGCACGTAGTGCCAGCGCGCGACCAGCGCCCGGTAGGGCGCCCCGGCGCCTGAGTCGGGCAGGAAGTAGCCCGGCTGGTTGATCATCGCGGCGAGCATGGCCGCCTGGGCCAGGTCCAGCCGGGAGGCGGGCTCGTTGAAGTAGGTCCGCGCGGCCGCGCCCACGCCGTAGGCGTCCGCGCCCAGGTACACGGTGTTCAGGTACTGGGTCAGGATCCAGTTCTTGGACCGGGTGCGGGCCAGCTTGA
This sequence comes from uncultured Actinomycetota bacterium, assembly GCA_963822485.1. Classification (GTDB taxonomy): domain Bacteria; phylum Actinomycetota; class Actinomycetes; order Streptosporangiales; family Streptosporangiaceae; genus DASUBV01. The sequence continues at coordinate 961,737 of CAWGHW010000031.1, read as the reverse complement.
CCGAGACGATGATCTCCCTGGCCTTGACGCCGAGGGTCCGCGCGGGCCCGATGCTGGCGTAGTAGTTCTTGACGAACTGCTCGGTGATCGTAGATCCGCCCTGGAGCCCGCCGCTGCCGAACAGGTCCTCGTAGGCCGAGCGGGCCAGCCCGGTCAGTGAGATGCCGCCCTCGGTATAGAAGTGCCGGTCCTCCGCGGCCACCACCGCCTCCCGCAGCACCGGCGGGATCTGCGACGGCGTCAGCGCCTGGCGGTTGATGCCCGAGCTGAACGTGCCGACCAGCGCCCCGTCGCTGAAGTAGACCTCGGACGACTGGGCCAGCGCCGCCGCGGACACCCCGGTCGGGATGGGCGTCCGCTCGTACTCGAAGACGACGGCCCCCACCAGCAGTAACACGAGCACCCCTGCCGCCGCGGCCCCGCGCCGCGCCCATCGCCAGAACCGTCCCCGCAGCCGGCCGTGCCGTCCGCCCATCCGCGCCTCCCGTCCGCTTGCGCCCGTCGGCCAGGTCGGCCAGTCGGCCTTGCGCTTGCCCGCTTGCTCCACCTTTAGGACGACATGGAAGACGTCCAGGGTTGTCGATCTGCTGCTTCGGAGTCCCGGCTAGGGTGCTGCGGTGCCCTTCAGTTACCTGACTCACCTCGACTGCCCGCGCTGCCAGCTGCGCTACGACGCCGATCAGCTCAACGGCCTGTGCTCGTGCGGCTCGCCGCTGCTGGCCCGCTACGACCTGGCGGCCGCGGCCGCCGGGCTGGACCGCGCCGACCTGACCGCGCGGGCCCCGTCCCTGTGGCGCTACCACGAGCTGCTGCCGGTCCGCGATCGCGACCGCGTGGTGTCCATGGGCGAGGGCATGACCCCGCTGGTGCCGCTGCCCCGGTTCGGCGCCGCCGCCGGGGTGCCGCGGCTGGTGATGAAGGACGAGGGGCTCATCCCCACCGGCACGTTCAAGGCCAGGGGCGCGGCCGTGGGCGTGTCCCGCGCCGCCGAGCTCGGGGTGCGCGGCGTGGCCATGCCCACCAACGGCAACGCCGGCGCCGCGTGGTCGGCCTACGCCGCGCGGGCCGGGCTGCGCAGCCTGATCGCCATGCCGCTGGACGCCCCGCTGATCACCCGCAACGAGTGCGTGGCCGCCGGGGCCGACTTGTACCTGGTCCGGGGCCTGATCAGCGACGCGGGCCGGATCGTGGGCGAGGCGGTCCGCGCCTCCGGCGGCGCGTTCATGGACGTCTCGACGCTCAAGGAGCCCTACCGCATCGAGGGCAAGAAGACCATGGGCTACGAGATCGCCGAGCAGCTGGGCTGGCGCCTGCCGGACGTGATCGTCTACCCCACCGGCGGCGGAGTCGGCCTCATCGGCATCTACAAAGCCCTCCAAGAGATGCTAGAACTAGGGTGGCTTCCTGGCTCACCGCTCCCGAAGCTCGTTGCGGTCCAGGCCAGCGGCTGCGCCCCGGTCGTTGTCGCCCACGAGCGCGGCGAGCGCACGTGCCAGCCGTGGCCGGACGCCAAGACCGTGGCCTTCGGCATCACCGTGCCCAAGCCGCTCGGGGACACCCTCATCCTGGACGCGCTGACCGACACCGGCGGCACCGCCCTCGCCGTCGAGGACGCCGACCTCCTGGCCGACCTGCGCGAGTGCGCCCGGCTGGACGGGGAGTTCCTGTGCCCGGAGGGCGCGGCCTGCCTGACCGCCGTGCGCCATCTGCGGGCCAGCGGCTGGCTGGACGGCACCGAGGAGGTGCTGATCCTGAACACCGGCCTGGGCCTGAAGTACCCCGGCACCGTGGAGGCCGACGCTCCGGTCCTGGACATCGGCGACAGCATCCCGCCGCGTGCATGAGCGGCCCGGAGGCCAGGAGCGGCTCACTGTTCGACGCCGCCGCGGCGGAATACGATGCCGCGCGGCCGTCCTACCCAGACGAGCTCTACGCCGAGCTCGAGGCCAGGGTCGGGCCGCTGGCCGGGCGCCTGGTGCTGGACTGCGGGGCCGGCACCGGGATCGCCTCCCGGCAGCTAGCTGCCCGCGGCGCACGGGTGGTCTCGCTGGACCTGGGCGAGCAGATGCTGCGCCGGGCGCTGGCCCGCAGCCCGGGGTCGGCCTGCGTGCAGGCCGACGGGAACCGCCTGCCCGTGCGGCCGGGCCGGGCCGACCTGGTCAGCTTCGCCCAGTCCTGGCACTGGCTCGACCAGGAGCGCGCCCCGGCCGAGATGGCCCGGGTACTGCGGCCGGGCGGCTGGTGGGCGGCGTGGTGGAACCAGGCCACCCCCGGCGAGCAGTGGTGGGACGCCTACCAGAGCGCGCTGGCCGCCAGCTGCCCCAGTTACTTCCTTCAGCACCTGAGCCCGGACTGGAGCCACAGCAGTATTACCAGGAGCAGCGCCGGCTTGCTGACGCCGGGCGGCTCGGCCACGGTCCGGTGGACCAGGCAGGTGGCCATCGGTGACTGGATCACCGACGACCGCAGCAAGTCCTACGTCATCGAGCTGGCCCCGGCGGCCAGGGAAGACCTGCTCGCCCGGCTGGCCGCGATCATCGGCCAGCGGTTCCCCGACGGCCAGATGGTCGTGCCCTACACCACCACGCTGTGGCTGGCCCGCAAGCCCGGCTAGCCAGTCGTCCCCCCTGCGGTTAGCCACTCGTCCCCTTGAACGGCACTGTTGGCCGGCGAAGCCAGCTCAACAGTCATGGCGAAGATGTGCAGGGCCGCGTTGTCGCCGGCCACGCTGCCCAGGGACGGCAGCGTGACCGCCTCGACGGTCTTGCCCGCGGCCAGCGGCACCGACTGCTCGAACAGGTACACCTCGTGACCCGAAGAGCCGGTCGGGTAGTTGGCGTAGTTGACCCCGGCCACCTGGACGTTGTCCGGGTTCCCGTTCTGGTTAGCGGCATACCAGAAGTTGCCCACCGACAGCGTGAACGTCTGCGTGCTGCCGTCGGTGTAGTAGATCGTGCCGGTGCCCGACTCGGGTGAGTTGTTCGCCGCGGTCAGGAAGCCCAGGCTGGTGCCCGAGCCGGAGATGGCGATGGTCTGGCCCTGCGCCATGGTGTTGTCGGGCTGGGCCGCGGCGACGTTCGGCCAGGTGAACGTCAGCCCGCCGGCGCTGACCGAGGCGCCGGGCGTCAGGCTGTCGGCGGCCAGGCCCTCGGCCGAGTAGCTGGTCCCGATGCCGTCGAAGCCGATGAAGCTGGCCGACGGGTTCGGGTTGGCGTTGTCGGTGATGCCGGTGTTATTGAACGTCGAGGCCAGGCTGGACGCCGGGACCTGGACCTGCGCCGAGTTGATCAGCGTCTGCTGGCCGCCGCCCCCGCCCCCGCCGCCGTAGCTGGCCATGGCCAGCAGGTTGACCACGCCGGGCGACAGCCCGGAGGCGGGCGGGGTGACCTGGAACGACTGGGTCGCCGACCGGCCGGGCGCGACCGTGCCCGGCGAGGTGGCCCCGGACGGGGTGACCGTCCAGCCCGCGGGCGCGCTCAGCGACAGCGACGCGCCGGGCAGCGGACGGCTGGTGGGGTTGCGCAGCGTGGCCTGGACCGTGAACGGGCCGTCGGCCAGCGCCGAGGAGGAGATCGCGGCCAGCGTCGGCTGCGGAGCTGACGGCGGGCCGTAGACCGCGGGCGAGTAGCCGGGGCTGAACACCGGCGCCACCGGCACCCCGCCGGCCTGGTTGCCCGCGGCGACCAGGCTCACCTGGGGCAGGCCGCCGCTGGCGCCGTCCAGGCCCCAGACCGCGATGGCCAGGGTGTTGGGCCCGTGGTCGTTCAGGATCCCGGCGGGCACGTAGAACTGGTGCTGCGGGCCCACGTTGTTCACGTAGCGGCCGATCAGCCAGCCGTTCACGTAGATGAACGCGCGGTAGTCAGCGGTGCCCGCGCCGGGGCCCGGCCCGCCGACCTGCACATCGACCGGGACATAGCTCTGCGGCGGCAAGCGGAGCGAGAAGCTGGTCCGGTACCAGCCGATGCCCGGCGGCACGCCGCGCGCCGGCCAGCTGTCGGGCAGCGTCACGTCCTGCCAGTCCTGGTCCGGGTAGCCGGGCAGGTCCCAGCCGTTGTCGGCGCCGTAGAGCCCGGCCGGGTTCATCACGCCGCGGGCCGGGTCCTGGAGCGTGGTACCGCCGGGATCGCCCATCAGCCGCCAGGTGACCGGCGCCGGCGAGCCGCCCGGGCTCGCGCTGTTGAGGACGTAGTCGACTGTACAGGCCGACCTTCTCGCCGGACGGCCCCTCGGGGTTGCCGGTGTTCTCCACCAGCACCGCGATCACGTTGTCCTTCCCGGCCCGCACCGCCCCGGCCGGGAAGCTGAACGTGGCCGAGGTCGGCCCGGCGGCCGTGCTCGAGCCGAGGAACGCCCCGTTCAGCCAGACCGAGTAGGCCCCGGTGGGCGCGATGCCGTCGGCGCTGAGCGTGACCCCGGTCTCGTTCCCGGTGGCCGTGAAGTGGCCCCGGTACCAGACGAACCCGTGGTCGTAGCCGTAGTCCGAGGCGTAGAGCACCGGCGTGGACGGCGAGCTGGCGTTGGAGACCGGGTGGTCGGCCAGGGTCCAGGAGCTGTCGTCGAAGCCCGGCTGGGCCTCGGGGGTCTCCGAGCTGAACTTCCAGCCGGTCAGCGCGGGCAGGCTGACCGGGGCCGGGCCGGGCACCCGGCCCTGGAGCGAGCCGTCGCCGCCGGCGGTGGTGGCGACGGGCTGGCCGTTCCAGGTCACGTGGCTGACCCCCGACGGCGCCCAGGCCGTCAGGGGGCCGGCGCTGGTGGTGTCGCCGGTCAGCGCCAGCGTCGAGCCGTGCACGGTGGCGGTGCGGACCAGGTAGCCGCCCTGGACCAGCGCGGACCCGGCCGGCGTGGTCTCGGGCCAGAAGTCCTCGGCGGTGGCGGTGTCGGCCAGCAGCACCAGCATGGGCGGGGCGCCGCCGCCGGTGATCTCGACCTCGGCCAGGCCGCCCAGGCGATAGTCCAGCCGGAGCTGGTCGCGGGCGGAGTCCCAGGTGCTCTGCACCGACCCGGACAGCACGGTCGCGGTCGGCTGGCCGGAGTACTGGAACACCGTCTCCCCGTCGGTGCCCGCCGGGTCGTCGAACAGGGCCACGGCCTGCCCGCCCATGGTTGCCTGCGTGGTCAGCTCGGAGGTGGAGTACACGAGCTGCTCGCCGCCGCCGAAGCTGTAGTTCGCGGTGAGCAGCCGGGCGTCGCGGCCGTCCAGGCTGATCGAGGTGCCGGACTGCTGCGGGATGGCCGGGAAGAAGTCGGCCAGCGCACTCGCGGTGGGCACGTTGATGGCGTCGACGACCACCGTGTCCGCCGAGGACGCCGGGTTCTGCTGGCCCGACACCACGATCTGGAGGGTGTGGCTGCCCGGCGACAGCCCGGTGTCGCTGAACAGCACCTGCTGGAACAGCTTGCCCGCCGGGCTGTAGGTGTCGACGGTGCCGACCTGGCTGCCGTCGACGTACACGTCGGCGATGCCGCCGTTGTTGTTCTTGGCCCCGATCCACTGCACGGCGGTGCCGGTGAAGCTGACCGTCATGCTGGCCCCGGCCTGCTGGCTCCACGACTCGGTCGAGTCGTAGTCGCCGGTGGTATAGCCGGCGCTCGGCCCGGCGTGCGTCCAGGTGCCCGAGTACTGCAGGGCCGGATCGACGTCGTCGTAGGTGTAGCCGGCCGCCTCGTCCAGGTTGACGTTGTCGAGCGCGGTGCTCACCGTGGCCGTGGAGGTGGCGTCGGCCTGGCGCAGGTAGAAGAACTCGGCCCCGTCAGACGGGTTGACCCGGGCCATGGTGGCCACGGCCGGGCTGGACGCCGTCGGGGCGGCCCCGGCCTGGGTCTGGGCCAGCGGCGCCACCGAGGTCTCGAAGTCGTTGATCAGCTTGTTCTCGCCGAACTTGGACCCGGCGATGTCGTTCGGGTCGGCGGGCGTGCCGATCTCCCCGGTCTCGCTGATCGCCGAGCCGTAGTCGTAGGAGGTGTAGACGTCCGGGTCGGGCAGCCACCCCCAGTTGGTGCCGCCCACGCCCATGTAGTTGCTCTGCATGGTCGCGCCCTGGGCGATGTTGTTCTTGTAGTAGACGTTCTCGAAGTCCGGCCCGGTCATGGCGTAGCAGTTGGCGTAGCCCGAGCCGCCCCAGCCGTCGAACGAGCCGCCCTGGTACTCGGGCAGGAAGATGGGCTCGCCGGAATAGGAGGGGTAACCGTAGGGCTGGCCGAAGCTGGAGGTGTTCGAGCAGTTGAAGCCGAGCGGGTAGTTGTCCTGGCCGCTGATGTTCACCGCGCCGGTGCCCGAGGTGAAGGTGTCCGCGCCGCAGCACTGGTTGAAGGTGAACGGCACGTCGATGCCGTCCGAGGTGGCCTGCTGCTCCAGGTCGGCCATGTACTGCACGTCGGCCGCCGACTTGCCGGTGTACTCGTTCTCGATCTGATACAAGATCACGTCGCCGCCCTTGGTGATCTGGTGCGCGGCGATGACGGCGTCGATCTCCGAAGACCACTGGAGCGCGGCCGACAGGTACGGCTGGGTGTCGCTGCGGTAGCCGTTCGGGCTGGTCAGGACCCACGACGGGATGCCGCCGCCGTCGGTCTCGGCGTTGATGTAGGGGCCCGGCCTGGCGATGACGTACAGCCCGGCGAGCTGGGCCATGTTCAGGAACTCGTTCATGTCCCGGACGCCGCCGAAGTCGTACACGCCGGGCGAGGGCGAGGTGTAGTCCCAGTCGAAGTAGACGGTGACGGCGTCGTAGCCGTCGGCCTTCATCTTCTGGAGGTCATCCAGCCACAGCGAGGGCGACGGCGTCCGCCACGGGTCGAACTCCCCGGCGGTGATGAACGCCCGCTGGCCGCCGATGAGGACCGAGTACTGGTCGTAGGTGACCTGCCGCGGCTGGCCCAGCAGCACGTGCCGGGGGGCCGGGATCTGGGCCGGGGTGACGCTGCCGGAGGTGGCGGCCGGACCGGAGCCACCGGCGGTGTTGGCCGTGACCGTGAAGCTGTAGCTGGTCCCGTTGCTGAGGCCGTCGATGATGGCCCAGTCGTTGGGCACCTTGGCCGTGACGCTCTGGCCGCCCGACGAGGTGACGGTGTAGCTGACCACCGAGCTGGCACCGGAGGCCGGCGGGCACCACACGACGGTGGCCGAGGACTGGCCGCCGATCGCGTGCACGTCGGCGGGCGCGCCGATGGTCCCCGAGCCGGCCCCGGCGACCGAGGCGGGCGGGCAGGAGGCGTCACTCCCCGACGCAGTGGCGGGCGGGCCGGGCTGACGGCCCGTGCTGACCACGCTGGCCGTCTGCGCCGCGCCCGCGCTCGCCGGAGCCGCCGGAGCCGCCCGGGCGGCCGCGGCGGGCAATGTGAGCGCAACCATCGCCGCCGCGGCGGCACCCGCCAGCCATGCGTGAACCACCAGGGACCGCCGTCGCATCATCATGATCACCTAAGGAGTCGGCCGATACATCCCACCCCCGAGATCAGACCTTTCGGGCAACCGTGTCAAGACAATAGGGTCGATTTCCCGAAATAATTACGGTCCGTGATCCGGGCCGCCGACCCGGGTCAGACCGGGGCCGGCCAAGTTACCCTGGGGTATGACCGACCGGCCCAGCTGGGCGCCCGCGGGGGTCGACACCCGGCGGGCCAACGTGGCCCGGGTGTATGACTACCTGCTGGGCGGCAGCCACAATTTCCTGGCCGACCAGGACGCAGGCCGGGCCCTGGCGGCGGTCGAGCCCAACGCGCGCGAGGCCGCCCGGGCCAACCGTGCGTTCCTGGGCCGGGCCGTGCGGTTCCTGAGCCAGGCGGGCATCCGCCAGTTCCTGGACATCGGCTCGGGCATCCCGACCCAGGGCAACGTGCACGAGGTGGCCCAGCAGGCCGACCCCGGCGCCCGGGTCGCCTACGCCGACATCGACCCGGTGGCCGTCGCGCACAGCAAGACCATCCTGGCCGGCAACGACAACGCGGCGATCATCAACGCCGACCTGCGCGACCCGGAGAAGATCCTGGGCCACCCCGGCACCCGCGGCCTGATCGACTTCAGCCAGCCGGTCGGCTTACTGCTCGTCGCCGTCCTGCACTTCATCGCCGATGCCGACGACCCCGGCCAGCTGGTGGCCACGCTGCGCGACGCGCTGGCCCCCGGCAGCTATCTGGTGCTGTGCCACGGCACCAACGAGGCCAGGCCCGAGGTGGCCCAGGCCACCGAGAAGGTCTACAACCTCAGCGTGGCCACCCAGGTTCAGCTCCGCTCGCGGGAGGAGATCGCGCTGCTTGTTCGACGGCTTCGAGCTCGTCGAGCCGGGCCTGGTCTACCTATCGCGGTGGCGGCCGGACTCCCCGGCCGACGTGCCCCGCGACCCTGGCCGGCACTGGGGCCTGGTCGGCGTCGGGCGCAAGCCCGCCTAGCGGAAAAAGCCCGTAGGAGACCGTCGCCCGAAATAGCTATCTACATGCGGCTGTCGGCAACATTCAATATCTAATCCGCAGTTTGGGATGATAACGTCAGGCCGCGGAAGCGCCATGACACCGGCGGCGCGGGTCCGTGACCGCCGGGCACTCGCCCGAGGAGCCCGACCCTGATGCCCCGTTTCGCGCGCCCCCGACGGGGCCAGCTCACCGCGCTCAGCATCACTACCGGGATCACCGCCGTCGCCGCCCTGATGGGCTCGGTCCTCGTGCCAGGACTGGCCGCGGCCCGGAACACCGCAGCGCATAACGCCGCGACGGCGGGGGCCGCCCAGGTCACCAACCCGGCCGCGCTGGTCAACCCGTTCATCGGCACGACCAACAACGCCGACGACTTCCCCGGGCCCGACGTCCCGTTCGGGATGGTGCAGTGGAGTCCGGACACGACCTCGAATCCGGACGGCGGGGGCTACAAGTACTCCGACGGCCGGATCACCGGCTTCGCCCTGACTCACCTGGCCGGGGTGGGCTGCAAGGCGGAGACCGACGTGGCGGTGCTGCCGACGGTCGGCAAGGTGCACACCTCGGCCACCGTGGGGTTCAGGCACTCCGGCGAGTCGGCCGACGCGGGCTTCTACAAGGTAGCGCTGGGCAACGGGGTCAACACCCAGCTCACCGCGACCACCCGGACCGGGATGGGCAGCTTCGGCTTCCCCACCGGGGCCCGGTCCAACCTGGTCTTCAAGCTGGACTCCAGCCAGAAGGGCGACAGCCGGACCAGCTTCAAGGTGCTGAGCAAGGACGAGGTCCAGGGCGCGATCAGCACTGGCGACTTCTGCTTCTCCGGTAACCACTACACCCTGTACTTCGACATGCGGTTCAACCAGAAGTTCCACGGCAGCGGGACGTTCCGGGGCGGGGTCCTGCGGCGCGGGGCCAGGAACCTGCAGGTCCACGCCACCGGGCCGGCGGCCGCGCACCACACCTCCTCGAGCGCCCCTGAGGGGCCCAACCGCCCCACCTACCACGGGCCCCTGCCCGGCGGACAGCAAGGCGGGGTGGCCCCGGCGCTGCGCGGCCCGGTCGGGGCCTACGTGACCTTCACCACCAAGCGCGGCAAGCCGCTGCTGGCCAAGGTCGGGGTCTCGTACGTCTCGTCCGCCGACGCGCGGCAGAACCTGACCAGGGAGAACCCGGCCTGGAACTTCGCCACCATCCAGAACAAGGCCACCGCGGCCTGGAACGCGCAGCTTAACAAGATCCAGGTCACCGGCGGCACCAGCGCGCAGCAGCAGATCTTCTACACCGCCCTGTACCACGCGCTGCTGTTCCCCAGCGTGTTCAGCGACGTGAACGGCCACTACATGGGCGTGGACGGCCACGTCCACACGGTGGACCCGCGGCACGGGGCCTACTACACCAACCTGTCCGGCTGGGACATCTACCGGACCCAGGCCCAGCTCGAGGCGCTGCTGGATCCGTCGGTGGCCGGGGACGTGGCCCAGTCGATGGTGGACGTCTACCACCAGAGCGGCCGGCTGCCCAAGTGGATCGAGGACAACAGCGAGGCCTACATCATGGTCGGCGACCCGGCCGACGCGATCCTGGCCGACTACTACGCCTTCGGGGTGCGGAACTTCAATACTGGCGAGGCGCTGACCGCCATGGTCCACGACGCCACCAAGAGCAGCAAGATCCGGCCCGGCGGCCACTACCTGGCCCGGCCCGGCTACCTGCCGGAGAACGGCAGCTACGGCTGCTGCAACTTCTACGGCCCGGTGTCCAGCTCCCTGGAGTACAACACGGCCGACTTCGCGCTGTCAGCGTTCGCCGGCGCGCTGGGCAACTCGGCCGACCAGCACCAGTTCGCGGACCGGGCCCAGGACTGGTGGAACATGCTGAACCCGAACAGCGGGTTCGATCAGCCGCGGGAGGCCAACGGCACGTTCGCGGGCAACTTCAGCCCGGCCAGCGCGCCGCTCGTGGCCGCGCATGGCTTCGTCGAGGGCGACTCGTGGATCTACACCGGGATGGTCCCGTTCAACGTCGCCGGGCTGGCCGCGGCCAAGGGCGGCGACGCCGCGTTCGCCACCTACCTCAACACCGTGCTGAGCAGCTACAAGAACGCCAACGGCTACGCCTACGTGGGCAACGAGCCCAGCATCGAGCTGCCCTGGGAGTACGACTACATCGGGCAGCCCTGGAAGACCCAGCAGACCGTGCGGAATGTCCAGGACCGGATCTGGGCCGACAGCCCGGGCGGCCTGGCCGACGGCAACGACGACCTGGGCACGATGAGCGCCTGGTACATCTGGGCGGCCCTGGGCATGTACCCGATGACGCCCGGCACCTCGACGCTGGCCCTGGGCTCGCCGCTGTTCTCCCAGGCCGTGATCACTCTGCCGTCGGGCAGCACGCTGACCATCGACGGCAACGGCGCGGCCACCAATGCCCCCTACGTGCAGTCGGTCACCTGGAACGGCGGCGCCTGGAATGACGCCTACGCGCCCGCCGGGATCACCAGCACCGGCGGCACGCTGAGCTACACCCTGGGTACCACCGCGAACACCAGCTGGGCGTCCGCCCCGTCGCAGGCCCCGCCGTCCTACGGGGGCAACGTGGTGGCCCCGCCGCAGCCCGCGGTCGGGCCGGTGACCTCCGGCCTGTCATCCAGCCTGTGCCTGAACGTCAGGTTCCCGGTCTCCAGGAAGACGAGCACGGTAGGCACCTGGACCTGCAACGGCACCGGGGCTGAGCAGTGGACGCGGGGCACCGACGGCACGGTGCGCGCACTGGGCAAGTGCCTGGACGTGCACAATGGCGGCACCAAGAACGGCACGCCGGCTGACCTGTTCACCTGCAACGGCAGCCGCGCCCAGCAGTGGACGGTCCGCAGCGGCACCCTGTACAACCCCCAGGCCGGCAAGTGCCTGGATATCCCTGGCGCGTCCACCAAGCCCGGCACGGCGCTCTCGCTGCTCTCCTGCGGCACGCAGAAGGCCGAGCAGTGGGCGCTGCCGGTCTCGGCCAACCCGCGCGCCGGGGCCCTGGTCTCGGCCGAGACCGCGGCGCTGTGCGTGAACGACACCGGCGGGCGGACCAAGAACGGCACGCCGGTTGAGGCCTCGGCCTGCAACGGCGGCTCGGCTCAGCGCTGGACGGTGGCGCCGGACGGGACGCTGCGGGTCAACGGCCGGTGCATGGACGTGCGCAACAGCGGCACCAAGAGCGGCACCGCGGTCGACCTGTACACGTGCAACGGCACCCGCGCCCAGCAGTGGCATGCCACCACGGGCGGCCAGCTGATCAGCCCGTACTCCGGGCTGTGCCTGGCCCTCCCGAGCGCCGCGGCCAAGCCAGGGTCCAGGCTCCAGGTGTCGGGCTGCAAGAGCGAGGCCTCGGAGCACTGGACCCTGCCGGCCTAACCGGCTGCCGTCGGCTGCTTCTCAGTGATGGAACAGGCGGAGGCCGGTTTGAACGTGGGCGATGCTGTGCGCGGCCGCGCTGTCGGCGACTTCGCTCGTGCGGGTTGACCCTCCGGGTTCGACGATTGTGGTGACGCCCGCGGCTGCGGCGTGCTCTACGTTGTCGCGGAAAGGCAGATAGCCATCAGAGGTCATGGTGACACCGCTGAGGTTGGCGATCCACTCGCGCCTCCAGGTCGCATTGTCGTAGTGGCTGCGTGCCTCAGCGCCGAACAGGGACTCAAATTCTTCCAGCTGCGCCATGGTCATCTCCTGGCCGGCGAATCTGATCTGCCAGTTGAGACGGTCCTGCCGGCCCATGCCGCCGGCGGAGTGCAGGTCATCGACGAGCGGGTGCCTGCGCAGCCACCAGGTCCGCGCCTTAGCGCCCGCCAGCCGGACGCAGTCAACACGGTTCTGCTGCCCGGCGCCGATCCCGATGGCGGCTCCGCCGCGAACGAGGGCCACCGAGTTGGACTGGGTGTAGCGCAAGGTCACCAGCCCGAGTAGCGCGTCGGTTCGGGTTGTCTCATCGAGGGTGCCGTCGTCTGGCAGCACGGTGGCGACCGGCACGATGTCACGATCCTGCTCGATGGTGACACCCAGGACGTCGCGTCGTTCACTGGCAGGCGGCACTCGCCCGGGGTCGGCTTCGAGAACGAGGAACCCGCCGCCGCGCTTCGCCGCGAGAACCCCCACCGTGCCCGGCTCGAATCCCGGCGCTATGACGGCGTCGCAGATGACTGTGCGCAGGAACTCCGCGGTGGCCGGGCCTATCGGCCGCGAGAGCGCGACGACGTCTCCGAACGACGACTTCGGGTCCGCGTCGCGAGCCCGGATGTATGCCGACAGCAGGCCCCCGTCCTCGGCTTCGTCCGCTCGCCAGACTCGTGCCGCCGTCGCGTCGACGGCTCCGGCGAGTGCCGCCCCGGCGGGCGAGACGTGCTTGAACGATGCGGCCGCAGGCTTGCCCGTGGCGGCGTCGGCTTCACGAACGAGTTCGAAAGCGTTCAGCGCGTCGAGATAGTTGATCATCGACGGTTCCCCGTTGATCACTCGCGGGCCGTGACCCGCGACGATCGAGGCGGACTGGTGCGGGTTCATCCCGTATCGCATCGGCGTTTCCCCTCGGTTGCTGCCCAAGGGACACCCAGGCGGTCGATGTCACTGCTCAGGAAGCTCGGCGCGGGTGTGGCTGATGGGGCGCCCTCCGTGGGCCTACTGGCGGATCCGGGCCAGGACCAGGGTGATGTCGTCCTCGCCGTGCTGGCGCAGGGCCTTGGTGACCGCCTCGCAGGCGTCCTCCAGCGGCACGGCCGGGTCAGCCAGGGCGGTGCGCAGCGCCTTCTGCAGCGCCTCCAGCCCGTCGTCCAGCGGCTGAGCCCGGCTCTCGACCAGCCCGTCGGTGTACAGGGCCAGGGTGGCGCCCGGCGGCAGGCTGATCCGGGTGGACTCGAACGTCTCGGCGCCCAGGCCCAGCGGGAGGCCCGGCGGCAGCTCCAGCACCTGGGTCTCGCCGTCGGCCAGCACCAGCACCGGGGGCAGGTGCCCGGCCTGCGCGGTCACGCACGAGCTGGTGGCCGGGTCGATGACGGTATAGATGCAGGTCGCGAACGGGGAGATCAGCCCGGCCGCCATCCGGTCCAGCCGGGCCAGCACCCGCTCGGGAGCCAGCTCCACGTCGGCCAGCGTGTGCGCGGCGGTGCGCAGCTGGACCATGACCGCGGCGGCCTCCGGGCCGTGGCCCATGGCGTCGCCGACCACCAGGACGGCCTTGCCGCTGGGCAGCGTGACGATGTCGTGCCAGTCGCCGCCGACCACGCTGCCCCCGACCCCGATGTAGCAGCGGGCGACCTCCATGGTCGCCGGCACGTCGGGCTGGCCGGGCAGCATGCCCCGCTGGAGGGCCTGCGCGGTCCGCCGCTCCCGGTCATACAGCCGGGCGTTGTCGATGCACACCGCGGCCCGTGAGGCCAGCTCGCCGGCAGCGGCGATGTCGGCCGGGCCGAACGGCGAGCTGCTGGACGCCCGGCCGAACGTGGCACAGCCCAGCACCGCCCCGCGGGCGACCAGCGGCACGGCCAGGAACGAGGTGAAGCTGCCCACCAGGTCCTCGCCGCCGGGATGGCGGGCGATCCGCTCGGCGGTCTCGTCGTCCAGCTGGTCGAACAGCATCGGGGTGCTGGTTGTCATGGCCCGGTAGGACGGCGAGCCCTCGGCGAAGACCAGGACCTCGCCGGGCCGCAGCAGGTCCTCGGTCACCGCCGCGGGATGGCCGGACAGCCGCGCCGCCAGCCGCCGGAGCACCGCCCCGTGCCCGGCGCGCGGCGAGGCGAACTCGTCGGCCACCAGCAGCCGCTCGGCCACGAAGATGGCGGCCGCGTCGGCGAACCCCGGCACGGCCACGTCCACCGCCTCATTGGCCGTGGTGCTGAGGTCCAGCGTCGTGCCGATCCGGGCCGCCGCCTCGCTGAGCCAGCCAGGGTCGGGCTGCTGCGCCGCGACCTGCGCGATGACCAGCGCGCCGGGGCCAGCGCCGACGAGCGGCTCGCAGCGCAGTGCGATGGGGCCGCTCTCTAAGGGCAGCGTCGCGGTCCACACCCGGCCAGCCGCGACCTCGGCCAGGGCCTGGTCGGCGAGCTGGCGCTGGCCGGGGCTGGTCAGCAGCACGTCGCACACGTGCCGGCCGGCCACCGCGCCCACGGGGTGGCCGAACACCCGCGTGGCGGTCAGCGACCAGGTCGCCACCCGGCCCGCGGCATCCAGGGTGAACGTGGCCAGGCCAGCCAGGTTAGGCTCGCGCCGCCGCGGCAGCCTGGGCCTGCCGTCCCCGGAAACCTGTGACTCCGACTCCACCGGTGCCTGCACCAACCTCGACGACGACGCAGCTACGCGGGTATATCGCGCAAAAAAGAAACGTATCGCATCATGGGTGCCGAATTAAGCACTACGTCCCCCATATTGCTCGGGAAAGTTGGTTACCGGACGCCGCCCAGGCGGAACCACTGGAGTTTCATGCCCTTGCCGCCGGCCCAGATCTCGAACCCGGCGTGCAGCGAGTCGAGCCAGTAGCCCTGGTGGATCAGGTGCAGGCGCTTGAGCACCCGGAAGAACGGCAGCAGCGCCAGGTGACGGACGTCGCCCCGGCCGGGCGCCGCCCGGAAGATGATCAGCGGCCAGGTGATCTTCGGGTCGGTCAGCGACCGGGTCCGCCAGTAGACCAGGTGCCAGCGGCGGCCATCGACCCGGATGTTGCCCGCCGGCTTGCCGAACCCGTGGGCGTTCGGCCAGATCATGACCTCGGCGCCGGTGACGATGCCGGTCTTCTGCTCGCGGCGGCTCAGCCACATGTCGATGTTGGCGTCCCACTTGCCCTTGGGCTGGAGCTTGGCGAAGTAGGACACCCACGGGTGCTTCATGCGGAACACCCGTGCGGGCAGGCCCGAGCCGTGCGAGCAGTTGTCATACGAGCACCCGGCGAACAGGTTCGGGTAGGCGTCGGACTCAGGGCCGTAGGTGCGGGCGCGCGAGGCCGTCACCGCGAAGTCGGGGCCGTTGCGGTAGTGGGTGATGCAGATCGGCGCGGAATGAGGGAGGAAGTCGTTGTTCTTGAGGATGTAGCCGCCCCACGGGCCGTCGATGTGGATGTGCTGTCCGGCCTGGCACATCTTCAGATGGCCCCCGCCGCCAGGGACGATGGAGCCCACGGCCTGGGTAGCCGCCAGCGCAGGCAGCAGTCCGGCCAGCAGGCCCGCCGCCACGATGCCCCCGAGAATCTTGCGCTTCATTGCCCGGAATCTCCTCGTACCAGTCGCAGTGAGTGGCCCCATTACGTACCGCTGAGCCGGGACCGCCTGCCCTGGCCGCCCCCGCTCGTCCACGTTCGGCACGGTCGCGTCGCAACCGTCACCAGCGCCTCACATTAGTTCTGTTCCCGCCATTTCGTCCGCCGAATACATGGCCTAATCGTGAACTTTCGCGCAGGCCGGCAACAAGGGTGTACGAGACCCGGAATTGACCTGGGCTGATGACTCACAGTCGATCTTCCGGCATCCCGATTGCCTGACTAGAGTCAGAGGTATGCACGGGATGGACGCGGACATGATCACTCAGGTCAGGCGGTTCAACCGGACGGTCACGCAGCGGGCCGGCGCGCTGAGCGAGGAGTTCCTGGCCCGCGACCGCCCGCTCGGGCAGGCCCGGGTGCTGTGGGAGATCGGCCCGGACGGCAGCGACATCCGGCGCCTGCGGGCCCGGCTGGACCTGGACTCGGGGCACCTGAGCCGGCTGCTGCGGGCCCTGGAGGGCGACGGGCTGGTCGAGGTCGAGGCCAGCCCGGCCGACCGGCGCGTGCGCACGGCCCGCCTGACCGGCGCCGGGCTGGCCGAGCGGGCGGAGCTTGACCGGCGCTCCGACGAGGCCGCCGCCGACCTGCTCGCGCCGCTCAGCACGGGCCAGCGCGGCCGGCTCATCGCCGCGATGGCCGACGTGGAGCGGCTGCTGCTGGCCTCCGCCGTCCGGGTCGCGGTCTGCGACCCGCGGCACCCCGACGCCCGGTTCTGCGTGCGGGCCTACTTCAGCGAGCTAGCCCGCCGGTTCGAGAGCGGGTTCGACCCCGCGCAGAGCATCCCGGCGCAGGACGACGAGCTGACCCCGCCGGCGGGCGTGCTGCTGGTCGCCCGCCTGCACGGCCAGCCCGCGGGCTGTGCCGCGCTCAAGTTCCACGACGGCCAGCCCGCCGAGATCAAGCGGATGTGGGTGGCGCCCGAGGCCCGCGGCCTCGGCCTGGGCCGGCGGCTGCTGGACGAGGTCGAGGCCCGGGCCGCCGCCCGGGGGGTGACGGCCCTGCGGCTGGAGACCAACCGGGCCCTGACCGAGGCCATCGGCCTGTACCGGGCGGCCGGGTACCGCGAGGTGGCCGCGTTCAGCCCCGAGCCCTACGCCCACCACTGGTTCGAGAAGACCCTCAGTCCAGCGGGCTCAGGCCGGCCGCGGTGAGCAGGTAGGAGCGCTTGTCGTTGCCGGAGTCGACGATCAGGCCGGTGATCGCCTGGCCGGCGATCTCCGGGGTGACCACCGGGCCCAGGTCGCGGATGTAGCTGTCCAGGTCGGCGCCCGCCCGCCGCGCGTAGGCGGCCACCGCGGCCGCGCCCAGGTCGGTGGCCGGGGTGAGCTGCGGGAGCACGGCGGCGAACCGGATGCCCAGCCCGGCTCGCTCGGCCTCCGCGGCGGCGTAGGCGCTGATGAAGGCGACGGTGGCCTTGGCCCCGGCGTAGCCGCCGGACAGCGGCGAGCCGCGCCGCGCGGCCCCGCTGGACATGGCGATCACCGTGCTGCCGGGCGGCAGCGGGCGCAGCAGCGCCTCCCTGGTCCAGTGGAAGACCTGCTGCACGTCGACCTCCCAGTTGCGGCTGAACGTCTGCCAGGTGTGCTGGTGCAGCGGGCGGGACAGCGGCGCTGCCCCGGCCGCCAGCACCAGCACGCCGGGCTGGTAGACGTCGATGAGGTGGCCGGCCACCACCGGGTCGGCCGCGTCGGCGGCGACCGGGGTGAGCCGGTCACCGAGCTGCTCGCGCAGTTCGGCCAGCCGCGCCGCGTCCCTGGCCACGCCGACGACCTGCGCGCCCGCATCGGCCAGGGCGACGGCGATGCCGCGGCCCAGGCCCCGGCTGGCCCCGGTGACCAGGGCGGTAGTTCCGGAGAGCGGCTCAGTAGACATCGGAAGCTCCTTCGCTGTCGTCTCGTGCTGTTACCCGGGTAGATCCGCGCCGGGCACCAGACTCACCGGGCCGATGAGTTCCGGGACCGGGCGGTGTCAGTACTGGTGTGACCGCCGTCAGTGATTCCATGACCGCCGAGGAGTTCGCGCGCCTGACCGAGCCGTTCCGGACCGAGCTGCTCGCGCACTGCTACCGGATGCTCGGCTCGGTGCATGACGCCGAGGACCAGGTGCAGGAGACGATGGTCCGGGCCTGGCGCTCCTACGGCCAGTTCGAGGGCCGGTCTTCGCTGCGCACCTGGCTGTACCGGATCGCCACCAACGCCTGCCTGCGGGCCATCGAGACCCGCCGCCGCCGGCCGCTGCCCTCGGGCCTGGGCGCCCCGGCCGAGCCGGGCACGCCGCTGAGCGCGGAGCACCCCGAGGCCGGCTGGCTGGAGCCGATCCCCGACGCCCTGTTCGCGGCCGTGCCCGCCGACCCGGCTCAGGTGGCCGTGTCCCGGCAGAGCATGCGGCTGGCCCTGGTCGCCGCGCTCCAGTACCTGCCTGGCCGGCAGCGGGCGGTGCTGATCCTGCGCGACGTGCTGGGCTGGCGGGCGGCCGAGGTGGCCGACCTGCTGGGCGTGACCACGGTGGCGGTGAACAGCCTGCTGCAGCGGGCCCGGGCCCAGCTCGGCGAGGCCGTCCCGGCCGAGAGCGAGATCCGCGAGCCGGATCCCGGCCAGGAGCGGGTGCTGCTCGACCGGTACGCCGCGGCGTTCGAGACCGCGGACGTGGCCGGCCTGCTGCGGCTGCTGCGGGCCGACGCCGGGTTCGAGATGCCGCCGCAGCCGGCCTGGTTCGCCGGCCGCGGCGCCATCGGGCGGTTCCTGGCCGACCTGGTCCTCACCGAGCCGGGCCGGTTCCGGATGCGGCCGGTCGCGGCCAACGGCCAGCTCGCCCTGGCTGCCTACCTGCGCGACCGCGACGGCGTCTACCAGGCCCACGCGATCCAGGTGATCACCGTGTCCGGGCCGCTCATCAGCCATGTCGTGTCGTTCAACGACGCCAGCCTGCTGGGCGTCTTCGGGCTGCCGCCGGTGCTGGGCCCCGGCGGCTGAGCGGCGTCGGCAGAACCGGCCTCTTGTTAGCGATCCGCCTTTTGGTTTAACACCGCGCGAGAAAAGGCCTGGATCTGGTCTTATAACCTGATGTCGTATTGGCCGCTGGCCGTGGGGACAGCGAGAGGACGAGCGTGACCGAACCTGACACCGTCCCATCAGGCATTGATGTGTCGGTGCCCAACCTGGCCCGGGTCTATGACTACATGCTGGGCGGGAAGGACAACTTCGCGGCCGACCGGGAGGCGGCCGCGCTGGCGCTGCGCGCCGTCCCGCAGATGCGCTCGCTGGCGCTGGAGAACCGGCGGTTCCTGATCCGGGCTACGCGTTTCTGCGCCGAGGCGGGCATCCGGCAGTTCCTCGACATCGGCACCGGGCTGCCCACCCAGGACAACGTGCACCAGGTCGCGCAGCGGGCCAATCCCGAGGCGCACGTGGTGTACGCGGACAACGACGCCGTGGTGGTCAGCCACGCGCGGGCGCTGCTGGCCGAGGACCGGCAGACGACGGTCGTCCAGGGCGACCTGCTGCGGCCGGAGGAGATCCTCACCAGCCCGCGGCTGCACGAGCTCATCGATCTTGACCAGCCGGTCGCGCTGCTGCTGGTGGCCATCTTGCACTTCATTCCCGAGGAGCAGGGCCCGGCCGCGGCCGTGGCCCGGCTGCGCGACGCGCTGGCCCCGGGCAGCTACCTGGTCATCTCGCACGCGGAGATCAACCCGGAGCACGCAGTGGGGAGCGAGCCGCTGTCCGACGAGGGGCGGATGCTCGGCCAGACCTACGGCAGGCAGCTGGGCCCGGTCCGGAGCCGGGCTGAGGTCGCTGAGTTCTTCGGCGACTTCGAGCTGATCGAGCCGGGGGTGACCGAGGTGTGGAACTGGCGCCCCGACGAGCAGTCGGTGATCAACCCCAGCGACGTGCTGTCGATCGTCGGGGGCGTCGCCCGCAAGCGCTGACGGCGGAGGCCGGGCCCCGCTGGGGCCCGGCCTCCGCGCGCTGGCGCGGATCAGCCGGGGGTGACCACCCAGCCGGGGCTGATGAACACCATGCCCTGCGGCTCGAACGCCGGGCCGCTGTGCCGGACCCGGCTGATGTGGCCGGTCCGCGGGTTCAGCGAGCCCAGGTAGTTCGGCGGGAAGCCGGGGCCCGGGCAGGTGGCCGGGGCGTTGGCGGCATCGCAGGGCGTGACCGCGACGAAGATCGAGTGGGCCGGGAACCGCCCGGTGATCACGTCGATGGTGTCGCCGCTGGTGTCGGAGCCGTACAGCCGCCCGTGCGGGCTGCGGGCCCACGCCGTGTCATCGACGGACTGGGACAGGCGCAGCACGGTCAGCCGCGGCGCGTGGCCGCGCCCGCGCTGAACGAAGATCTGCTCCTTGTCGCCCTGGCTGGTCAGCATGAAGTCGCCGGCGAACCGGGGCGCGGAGGCCGGGACGATCTCGTTCGAGTCGGGGTCGGTCAGGGCCAGCCGGACCACCCGGCCGAAGTCGGGGCCGAGGTTGGCCACGGTGGCGCGGGACTCGTCAAAGAACAGCGGCCGGACCGTCGCCACGTGGCTGGCCCGGTCGAAGGTCGCCGAGTACACGGCCGGGTAGCTCGGCTGCGGGGCCGCCTTGCCGGTCGTGCCGGGCGCCGAGGCGCTGATCAGCACCTGACCGTGGGACACGGAGATGGCGTCGGTGCCGCCCTTGCTCGGCAGCGGCTTGTTGTAGCGATAGTGCTGGACCTGCGCCGCGGCCGCCGCGCCGGGCGTGATCGTGTACACGCTGGAGTTCGCGTCCTCGTTGACCGTGGCGATCAGCAGCTGGCGGCCGGTGTCGGCGGTGATGCCGTCGCACTTGCCCTTGATGTCCCACTGCCGGACGACGTGGCCGCCGGCGGTGAACTCCACCACCGTGCTCAGCGTGTTGCCGTCGGGGCTGGCCTGGCCCTGCGGGCCGACGCCGTTCTGGAACGCGGTGAAGAGGTGATGGCCCAGGACGGTGATGTCATCCGGGCTGGACAGGGCCTCGGACTTGCGCGTGCTGCTGCCCGCCGGGACGTAGCTGTGCCGCAGCTTCATGCCGTTGAGGATCTGCCGCACCCGGAACTGCGGCGCCCCGTGGCGCCCGGGGTGAGCGGGATGCGCGGGATACGCGGGGTGAGCGGGTGCGGCCGTGGCGGCCGTAGCCCCGGCGATCAGGAAGCTCGCCGAGACCGCGGTTGCCGCGCCCAGGATTTTCGCTACGCGGCCGGTGGTCGTTGCCATGTGGCCCCTTCCGGTTTGCGGATGACCGTAATGGACCAGTCGTACTCCCGGCCGCTGATCTGCAATCGAATGCAGGCAGGCCAGCAGGTGTACTGATGGCAAAGGAAGCGTCAGGTCAGCCCGGATCGGCCCCGGTCAGCGACGGGCCAGCGACGGCCAGCGACGGCCAGCGACGGTCAGCGGCGCTTGAGGCTGCCGATGCCGAGCGAGCCGGCCGCGACCTGCTGCTCGGCGGTCCGCACGTAGGCGGCCGGGTCCTTGTCCACCACGGGCACGCCGGCGTAGTGCCGGGCCTCGAAGGCGGTGAAGGCCACGGCCAGGTCGTGCCGGAGCTGGAGGCTGGCCAGGCGCCGGAAGTCGGTCAGGCCCTCGCGCTCCTCCTCGGCCATGTGATCCCCGTTGGCCACGTTCACCGCGGCGACGGCGGCGTACCACGGGCTGCTGCCGACCTCGTCGCCGGGCACCGCGAGGATGGCGTCGCGGATGTCGTTGTGGTCGTGGATGGCGTCGAGGGTCTCCGGCTCGGCCCCGGTCGAGCCCACCCGCAGCAGCTGCGGATAGAAGATCTCCTCCTCGGCGGCGGCGTGCAGCTCCAGGAACACCGCCATCCGCGCCCACAGGGCGCCCAGCGTGCCCGTGTCGGACCGGTCGATCTGCTCCAGGATGGAGAACAGCCGCCGCTGCTCGTGATGGTCATCGAGGATCAGCTGGGTTATGTCCACGGTCCCTCATGCTAGGACCCGGCCCGGCTCCGCCTCAGGGCACCGCGGTGAAGAACTCGTAGGCGATGCCGTCGGGGTCGCGGATGTACACGCCGCGGCCGCCGCCGAGATGGTTGATCTGCCGGTCGGCCAGGCGCGGCGCGGACCCCCAGGCCAGGTCCGAGCCCTCGGCCAGGCCGAGCGCGCGGTCGAAGGTGGCGTCGTCGACCAGGAAGGCGTAGTGACCGGCCCGGGCGCCGAGGCGCGCGTCGAAGTCGAAGGTCAGGTCGTCGTTGATGCGCACGGGCACGAACGGCCCGGCGGGCGGGCTCACCGGCAGGCCCAGCAGGTCGGCCAGGAACTGGGCGCCCCGCTGCGCGTCGGCGACGGGCACGATGGTGTGGTTCAGGATGATCGTCATGGGCGGCCTCCCGGGGCTTCGGTGGACTGTGCGGCCAGGCGCTGGAGGTAGCCCGCCAGCCGGCGGGCGTCGGCCGCGGGCCAGTCGGCCACGAGCCGGGCGAACACCTGGTCCTGCCAGGCGCGGGCCGCGGCCAGCAGGTCCCGGCCCGGTGGCGTGATGGCCAGCTCGGTGCGGCGGGCGTCGCCGGGGTGCGTGGTCTTGGTGACCAGGCCAGCGGCGACCGCGCTGGCCAGCATCCGGCTGGCATTGGACCGGTCCAGGCCGAGCTGGACGGCGACGTCAGCGATAGCGGCCGCGGAGCCCAGGCCCCGGGCATTGGCGGAGGCTGCACCGGCGGCGGCGTCGATGGCCTCGAGCACGAGGACGTGGCCGACGTGCGCGGCATCACCGGCGCCCCGCTGCACCTGCCGCGCGGCGTCCGCCGCCCACCGCCGGGACCAGAACCTGACCAGCCGGAACAGCGCGGGGCCGCCGCCCGTCAGCCCGCCGGGCGCCACCTTCGGGGGAACGGCCAGGGGTGTCGAGATATTCGTGCGCATCGCACACATGATACCGGCGATGCGCAAGCGATAGCCCGCCCGGCGCGTCGGGCAGTCCGCTACTCCGCCGGGTCCGGCTGGACCTCGAAGCCCGCGCCGCTGAGCTGGTCGGCCCAGCCCTCGGCCAGCTCGGCGGCGCTGTACTCGTCGTGCCAGTTCCACCACCCATACGGCTGGGTCTGCGGGTAGCCCTCGGGCGAGTCCTCCCACTCCTCCTGGCGGCCGAGCGCGGTGATGTCGAGGTAGCTCCAGGTGCTCCCCATCGCCTCGTCGCCCCGGACGCTGACGAAGTAGGTGCGGAACACCCGGTCGCCGTCGCGGATGAACGCGTTCGTGCCGTGCCACTCGTCGACCCCGAAGTCGGCGTCGAAGTCGTCGGTCATCGTGTACCAGGGCATCGTCCAGCCCATCCGCTGCTTCACCCGGGCGATGTCCGGCTGCGGCGCGCGCGAGGCGAAGACCAGCGTGGTGTCCCTGGCGTTGAGGTGCGCGACGTCGGCGACCTGATCGGCCACCAGCGAGCAGCCGCGGCAGGCGTGGTCGGGCCAGCCGAACACGCCGGGCTCGAAGAACGCGCGGTAGACGATGAGCTGGCGGCGGCCGTCGAACAGGTCGGCCAGGCTGGCCGAGCCATCGGGCCCCTCGAACCGGTAGGCCTTGGCCTTGTCCACCTCCGTCCACGGCATCCGGCGGCGCTGCGCGGCCATCGCGTCCCTGGCCCTGGTCAGCTCCTTCTCCCTGACCAGGAGGCGGTCGAGCTCGGCCTGCCACTCCCGGGCCGAGACGATCGGCGGCGGCTTCATCTTGGTACTGGCGAACGCGTGCTCAGCCATGGTCTCCTCCAACAAGTAGCAACCATTCGATTGCCACACTATGGCAACCAACTAGTTGCGTCAAACGCCGGGACGCCGCTAGGCGAACTCCAGGAGCGGGCTGGTGACCGCCTCGCGCCAGCGCTCCCGGTGGCCGTGCGCCTCGAGCCGGTAGTAGACCGTCTGACGTAGGCCGGCCGCCGCGGGACCGTCGTGCCCGCCGATGTTGTGCGCCAGCAGGTAGTGCGCCAGCAGCACGCTCCCCGCCGGTCCCGTCGCCTGCACCGGCTCGCCCAGCTCAACGTCCGGGTACGGGCCGGGCCTCATCTCCTCGACCCGGCCGAGCGCGTCCGCGCCGCGCTCGGCCAGGTAGGCGCCGAACCGCAGGTGCGTACCCGGCCAGATCCACAGGTTCCCCTGGTCCGGCCCGGTCTGGTCGGTCAGCCAGATCCCGGCCAGCAGCGAGAACGTGCCCGGCCGCCCGTCGGGGGCCGGCGGGGTCAGGCCGTCCACGTGCGGGCCGCCCGGCCGGTGCGGCCACGGCGGGATGGTCGTGGCCAGCTGCGCGAAGTCCGGCTCCCGCACCGGCAGGTCCGGCCGCAGCAGCCCGGCGGCCAGCCGCCCGATCCCGCTCTCCCGGTAGAGGTCGAGCAGCCGATGGCCGGCCGACCCGAACCTCGGCCACAGGAAGTACGGCCCGGTCAGCTCGGCCCCCGGCGGCTCGGCCGCCAGCAGCGCCGCGGCCAGTTCCCTGGCCGCCGCCAGCCGCGGGTCGTCCAGCACGCCAGGGATGACGACGAAGCCCCGCTCGCGGAACGCCGCCCGGTCCTGCTCGGTGATCTCGGTGATGGTCGCCATACCGCTCAGCCCAGCAGCGGCCCGTTAGCCGGGCAACCCAATTAACGCCCGGCCGAGGTACAGCGCCGCCGAGGTACAGTGCCGCCGAGGTACAGAGCCGCCGAGGTACAGTGCCAAGGTGCCGACCGTGACTCGCAGCTCGCCTGGTTCCCGGCGCCGCAATGGCGACGGGCTGACCGCGGCTGCGGCACGGGGCCGAAGGTCGGGCTCGAGCCACCGGTAGGTGGCGCGCAGATAAGCCCGGCCGACCGGGAGCCCCTTTGTTAGCGATGCTCCTTGTCTAGCGCCTGATTCCTGCCTGCGTGGCCGGGCCGACTGACGCCATCTGCCCTGCCCTGCTCCCCGGTCGCTTCGAGCAAAGGCACGGCGCACATGCGATTCCGCTCTCCCCGCTCTCCCCGCTCTCCCCGCTCTCCCTCTTGATCTGTCCCCGCTGCGCGAGCACGCGCAGTTCCGCCTGCTGTGGTCCAGCCGGACCGTGACCCTGCTCGGCACCCAGGTCGCGCAGGTCGCGCTGCTGGTCCAGGCCCGGCAGCTCACCGGCTCCCCGGTCCTGGTCGGCCTGCTCGGCGCGGCCGAGGTCGTGCCGCTGGTCATCTTCGGCCTGTACGGCGGGGTGCTCGCCGACCGGCTCGACCGCCGTCGGCTGGCCGTCTGGACCGAGGCCGGGCTGGGCCTGACCGCGGTGGCACTGACCGTGAACGCCGCGGCGCCCCGGCCGTTGCTCTGGCCGCTGTACGCCTGCGCCGCGGTCACCATGGCGCTGGCCGCCCTCCAGCGGCCCTCGCTGGACGCGGCCGTGCCGCGGCTGCTGCCCGCCGGCCGGCTGGCGGCCGGGTCGGCCCTGCTGTCCCTCGGCGCCAGCACCGGCGCGATCGCCGGGCCCGCGCTCGGCGGCGTGCTGGCCGCCGGGCCGGGACCGGCTGTCGCCTACGGGCTCGACGCGGTCAGCTTCCTGGTCTCGGTGGCGCTGCTGCTGCGGCTGCGCCCGCTGCCCCCGCGGCCGGCCGACCCGGAGCAGCCCGACCCGCCCGGCCTGAGCGGCATCCTGGCCGGGCTGCGCTACGCGCGCGGCCGCCCCGACCTGCTGGGCTCCTACCTGGCCGATCTGGCCGCCATGCTGCTGGCCTACCCCAACTCGCTGTTCCCGTTCCTCGCCGCCGGGCTGCACGCGAGCTGGGCCACCGGGCTGATGTTCTCGGCTCAGGCCGCCGGGGCCGCGCTGGCCGCCGTGACCAGCGGGTGGATCCGCCGGGTGCACCGCTACGGCCGGGCCATCGCCCTGGCCGCGGCGGCCTGGGGGCTCACGGCGGTCGGGCTCGGCCTGGCCCCCGACCTCGGCGTGGCGCTGGCGTTCCTGGTCGCCGGCGGCGCTGCCGACATGCTGAGTGCCACCTTCCGCGACACCCTGTGGAACCAGACCATCCCCGACGCGCTGCGCGGCCGGCTGGCGGGCGTGGAGGTGCTGAGCTACGGCCTCGGGCCGTCCGCGGGCCAGTTGCGCGCTGGTGCCGTCGCCGGCCTGGCCACGCCGCGGTTCGCCCTGTGGTCGGGCGGCCTGGCCTGCGTAGCCGCGGTCGGCGTGACCTGGCTGGCGCTGCCGGGGTTCCGCGCCCAGGACGCGAAGGCGCCTACGATTCAGGACCGTGGCCGATGATGACCGATGGCCGCCGATGCTGTGGATCGGCGGCGCGCCGGGGGCGGGCAAGTCCACCCTGGCCTGGCTCCTGTCCCGGACCAGGGACCTCCCGCTGCACCCGCTCGACCTGTGGTCCTACGACCACCAGGCCCGGCTCCCGGCGCGAGGGTCGCTGGACGACGAGCTGGCCCGCGGGCCCGAAGCGGCCGCGGACGCCTTCGAGGCCGTCAGCCGGGCCCGGCTGGACCTGGTGCTGGCCGACATCGCCGCCCGCGATCTGGGCCCGGTGCCCGCGCTCGTCGAGGGCCCGCAGCTCACGCCGGATCTCGCCGCACGGCTGCCGGATGGTGGCGGCGTCTGGCTGGTGCCCGATCCCGTGCGGACCCGGCTGGCCCGGCAGGAGCGCCTGGCCAGGGAAGAAACGCTCGCGGGCCGGCCCGCCGCCAGCCGGATCCGCGCCGAGGCGGTGCTGCGCCGCGACGCCATCCTGGCCGCGCGCACTCGCCGGGCCGCGACGCAGGCCGGACGGCCGGTCATCGAGGTGCCCGCGGCCCCGGACTGGCCAGCCATCGCGGTGGCCATCGAGGCCGCGCTCGGCCCCGCGCTCCGGGCCGCCCCCCGGCTGGCCGCGGGCGCGGCGCTGAGCGGCCAGCGCCGCCACGAGAACGTCGCTGCCGTCCGCCAGGGGCGGCGGTGGGCGCGGGACGCCGGCCTGGTCGCCCTGCCGTCGTACCCGTTCGCCTGCGAGTGCGGGACCAGCGGATGCCCGGCCACCTGGCGGGTCACCCCGGACGAGTACGAGTCCAGGGCGGCCAGCGAGGCCGTGGTCCTGCACGAAACTGGCCCGGGCCGGTAGTGGCAGGATCGGGTCATGACCACTCCCCCGATCAGCTTCCCGCGCCAGCTCGCCCGCACCCAGCGGTTCTCGCTCGGAGTGCCGCGCGAGTTCGCCATCGCCCCGGACGGCAGCCGCATCGCGTTCCTGCGCTCGCAGTCCGGCACCGACCCGGTGACCTGCCTGTGGGTGCGGGATACCGGCTCTGGGGCCGAGCGGCTCGTCGTCGACCCGCAGGTGCTGCTGGCTGGCCAGGCCGAGACGCTGACACCCGAGGAGCGGGCCCGCCGCGAGCGCACTCGCCAGGGCGGCCGCGGCGTGGTCGCGTTCGCCACTGACGACGCGGTGCGGATCGCGGTCTTCGCCCTGTCCGGGCGGCTGTTCGTGGCCGACCTCACCGACCATGCCGACCTTGCCGACGGCACCGGCGGGGCCGTGCGTGAGCTGCCGGCGGCCGGCCCGGTGCTCGACCCGCACCCCGACCCGACCGGGGCCCGGGTCGGCTACGTGACCGGCGGGGCGCTGCACGTCATCGGCATCGACGGCACCGGCGACCAGGCCCTGGCCACGCCCGAGGCGCAGAACGTGACCTACGGCCTGGCCGAGTTCGTGGCCGCCGAGGAGATGTACCGAACCCGCGGGTTCTGGTGGTCGCCCGACGGGCAGCGGCTGCTCGTCGCCCGGGTCGACACCACCCCCGTCATGCGCTGGCATATTTCCGACCCGGCCAACCCCGAGCGGCCGCCCACGGTCGTCGCCTACCCGCAGGCCGGCACCGACAACGCCATCGTCAGCGTCGTGCTGGCCGGCCTGGACGGCGGGCACACCCCCGTCGCCTGGGACGCGGCCGACTCGCCCTACCTGATCTCCGCCCACTGGTCGGCCGCCGGGCCC
Organism: uncultured Actinomycetota bacterium; assembly: GCA_963822485.1. Lineage (GTDB taxonomy): Bacteria > Actinomycetota > Actinomycetes > Streptosporangiales > Streptosporangiaceae > DASUBV01. Next base: position 934,113 of record CAWGHW010000031.1, on the reverse strand, counting down.
GCGCTGCTCCGGGTGTCCAGCCGCGACCAGCAGACCATGCGAGTGCTGGCCGTGGCCGACGACGGCAGCGTCAGCGTGGTGGCGCAGGACACCGACCCCGACTGGGTCGACGTGGTGCCCGGCACCCCGGCCTGGACCAGCTCCGGCGAACTGGTCCGGGTGGCGGTCCGCGACGGCGCGTATCGCCTGCTGATCGGGGACACGCCCGTGACCGGCCCCGAGCTGAACGTGCGCCAGGTGCTCGACGTAGGCGACGACGTGCTGGTCAGCGCCCACGTGGCCGACCCGGCCCAGCTCCACGTCTACGCCGCCAGCCCGGCCGGGGTGACCCGAGTCAGCCCCGAGCCCGGCGTCCACCAGGCGACGCGGGGCGGCGACCTGACCGTCCTGACGTCGCGGTCCCTGGACTGGTTCGGCCCGCGAGTGCGTGTGCACCAAGGCGGCGAGCCCGCCGCCGAGATCCCGTCCCTGGCCGACACCCCCGTGCTCACCCCCGAAGTGACGTTCTTCGAGGCCGGCCCGCACCGGCTGCCGTGCGCCCTGGTGCTGCCGCGCGGCCACGTGCCCGGCTCGGCGCGGCTGCCCGTGCTGTGCGACCCCTACGGCGGGCCGGCCGCCCAGATGGTCGTCGCCTCCCGCAACGCCTACCTCAGCTCGCAGTGGTTCGCCGACCAGGGCTTCGCCGTGCTCATCGCCGACGGCCGCGGCACCCCCGGCCGCGGCCCGGCCTGGGACCGCAGCATCCACTACGACGAGGCCACCCCCAACGTCGAGGACCAGGTGGCGGCGCTGGAGGCGGCCGCGGCCGCCAACCCCGACCTGGACCTGTCCCGGGTCGGCATCCGCGGCTGGTCACACGGCGGCTACCTGGCCGCGCTGGCCGTGCTGCGCCGTCCCGACGTCTTCCACGCCGGCGTGGCCGGCGCGCCGGTCACCGACCTGCGGCTGTACGACACCTTCTACAACGAGCGCTACCTCGGCCACCCCGACGAGCACCCCGAGGCCTACGAGCACAACTCGATCATCGCGGACGCGCCCAAGCTGGAGCGCCCGCTGATGCTCATTCACGGCCTGGCCGACGACAACGTCGTGGTGGCCCACACCCTGCGCATGTCCTCGGCCTTGCTGGCCGCCGGGCGGCCGCACACGGTGCTGCCGCTGTCCGGGGTCACCCACATGGCCTCGCAGGAAGAGGTCGCCGAGAACCTGCTGCTCCTCCAGGTCGACTTCCTGCACCGCGCGCTGGCCAGCCCAGGACTAGCGGCTTCGCCGGGAATGTGCCGACAGGATCAAGCTACGAAAGGCGAGTGTGATGACCGATATGCACACCCGCTGGGTGCGCTCCGAGATTGCCGCCGACGACCCCGAGCGCATCGCGATCCGCGAAGCGCTGGCCTTCGGTAAGGCTCTGTACGACTGTCGGATCGCCCTCGGTCTGAGCGTCTCCGATCTGGCTGAGCGGGCGGGCATGTCCGTCGACGAGATCGAGTGCATCGAGGAGGGCGGCACCGAGCCCACGGTGGCCCTGCTGCGGCGCCTGGCTGCCGCGCTAGATGCCGATGTACGCCTGACCTCAGGTCATGACCTCGGCTCGGTCTGGTTCGAGACCCACGCGGCCTGACCCCTAGCTGCACCATCTCTTTCCCCTGGCCGACTGCGCCGCCAGCCAGGAACGAGCTACTCGGCCGGGACCCCGGCCGAGCGTACATTCGGAATCTAGCGTCGCAGCGTCGCGGCGCCGGGGAGGGGACACCGATGTACGAGGTCGTGACCATCGAGACAACGGGGCTCGGCGATCGCAGCTACCTGGCCCACGACGGCACGGCCGCCATCGTGGTCGACCCGCAGCGGGACATCGACCGGGTGCGCGCCGTCGCCGACGGGGCCGGGGTCACGATCACTCACGTGCTCGAGACCCACATCCACAACGACTACGTGACCGGCGGCCTGGCCCTGGCCCGCGCCGCCGGGGCGGCCTACGTGGTGGCGGGCAACGAGGAGGTCGGCTTCGACCGCACGGCCGTCGCTGACGGGGACGAGATCGGCGCCGGCGACCTGGTCGTGCGGGTCGTGGCCACGCCCGGGCACACGCCGGGCCACCTGTCCTACGTGCTCAGCTCCTGCGGGCCCAGCGACGCCAGCGACGGCCCGGTCGCCGTCTTCACCGGCGGCTCCATGCTGTTCGGCGCGGTGGGCCGCACCGACCTGATCAGCCCGGCCGACACCGAGCCGCTGACCAGGGCCCAGTACCGGTCGGTGCGGCGGCTGGCCGCCGAGCTCCCCGACCAGGTCGCGGTCTACCCCACGCATGGCTTCGGCAGCTTCTGCTCGGCCACGCCGACCACTGGCGGCGCGTCCACCATCGGCGCGCAGCGCCGGTCCAACCTCGCGCTGACCAGCGACGAGGACGAGTTCGTGAAGGGCCTGATGGCCGGCCTGACCGCCTACCCGCGCTACTACGCGCACATGGGCCCGGCCAACCGCAGCGGCCCCGCCGCCCCCGACCTGACCACCCCGCGCCGGGCCGACCCGGCCGAGCTGCGCCGCCGCATCGACGCGGGCGAGTGGGTGGTCGACCTGCGCCAGCGGCGCGCGTTCGCGGCGGGCCACATCAGCGGGACCATCTCCGTCGAGCTCGGCGACCCGTTCGCCACCTACCTCGGCTGGACCATGCCGTGGGGCCAGCCGCTGACCCTGATCGGCGACCACTCCGGCCAGGTCGCCGACGCCTGCCGCCAGCTCGTCCGCATCGGCGTCGACCAGCTGGCCGGGGCGGCCGCGGGCCCGACCGGCGACCTGGCCGACGGCCGGATGGGCCGCTACGACGTCCGCGACTTCCCCGCGCTCGCGGCCGGGTGGCCCACGGCCGGCCGGGTCGTGCTGGACGTGCGCCGCCCCGACGAGTGGCGCGCCGGCCACCTGCCCGGCGCGGTGCACATCCCGTTCTGGGAGCTGGAGCGGCGGGCCGCCGAGGTCCCGGCGGGTGAGGTCTGGGTGCACTGCGCCAGCGGCTTCCGGGCCTCCATCGGCGCCTCGCTCCTGGACCGCGCCGGCCGGCGGGTGGTGCACGTGGACGACGACTGGGACCGCGCCGCGCCGGCCGGCCTGCCGATCACCACCGCGGACTAGCCGCTGTCCGATCCCTCTGGCATCGTGTCCGGCAAGCCGGATATAACCGGCATGCCGCTGCCGGAGGGGCCCGGACACGATGCTGCGCAGGCCTGGAAATATCCCTAACAAGGTACTTATCGCCGCGGCGGCCCTATCTCTGACCGCGGTTACCGCCGGCATTTCGCCTGCGGCCAGCGCCGCCGGTCGGCCACCCGCGCCCAGGCCATATTGCCGCGACTCACGTCAGCCCGCGCTCAGCCGTGCCGTGGCGGCGGGTAGGACCCGGCTGGGCGCTGGCCCAGTACTGGCCCGGCCGGTTCGCCGACCCCGGCCAGGCCAAGGCCGCGCCCGTGACGCTGTACCTCATCAGCCCGGCCGGCCACCGCTACCTGCTCCGCCGGTCGGCCGCCACCAAGAGCCCGTCCTACGTGACCGACTGGTCCGGCGACAAGACCCGGGCCCTGCTGTTCAACCTGCAAAGCGGCCGGGTGGAGCAGCTGACCCTGGCCACCGGCCGGGCCAGCCCCATCCGCCTGCCCGCGCAGGTGTCCCCCTTCACCATCAGCTATACCCGGCCCGCTGGGCAGGGCCTGCTGGCCTCCCGGCCGGTCCACGGTGGCACCCAGCTGGTGCGGCTCAGCTTGACCGGCCGGCTCGTGAAGGTGCTGGCCTCCGGCCCCCGTGACGGCACGGCCGTGTACTCCACGTCGGGCGCGACGATCGCGGTGGCCGGCGCCACCGGCCTCCAGCTGGTCAGCACCAACGGCGGCGTCATCCGCAGGCTGCCGGTACCGCGCACCGGTTCGTCCGGGTGCCGCCCCACGCGGTGGTGGAACTCGGGGACCATCCTGGCCACCTGCGTCGCGCGGGGGGCGCGCCGCGACCGGCTGTGGCTGGTGCCCGCGAGCGGGGCCCGGCCCCGGCCGCTGACCGCGCAGCACGGCCCGCACAGTCCCGATCCTGGTGACATCAACGCCTGGAGGACGTCGGGCGGCCTCTACCTCCAGGCCGCTAGCAGCACCGGCAGCGTGCTGATCTTCCGGCAGCGCCCGAACGGAGTACTCCGGGCCGTCAAGGTGCCCGGCTCGGCCAGGATCAACTGGATCGCGAGCACCCGCGGCTCGCGGCTGCTGGTCAACCAGGAATCACCCTGTGCCGGGTCCGACTCGCTGCTGTGGTTCAGCCCGGCCACCAGGCGGGCGCAGTGGCTGATCAAGGCCCCGCGCGGCCGGGCGGGAGTGCTCGGGTTCGTGCCCTACGGGCCGCCGGAGGCGGACATCATCATCAGCGTGGTCTGCCCGGCCGGCCGGGCCACCCGCATGCTGAGCAGCCCCGGCCTGAGCAGCCCCGGCGCGGTGGAGGTCGCGCCGGGGCTGCCCCGGACCTGATGGCCGCAGTGCGCTAGCGGTTAGCGGTGGGGACTCCAGCCACCGCCGCCGGAGCCCGCCTTCGGGGTGAGGATGCCGACGACGCCGTTGTTGTAGGCATTCGGACCCGCGCTGAATACCAGGGACTTCGACCCGCCGAACGCCGAGTTGCCGACCTCGATTCCCCACAGGCCGGAGATCGCGATCGGGGTGCCCTTGGTGGTGTTGAGCGCGCCCAGGTACTTGCCCGTGGTGGCGTTGAACGCGTTGATCCAGCCATTTCCCAGGTTCCCGACCAGCAGGTCACCGGAGAACGGACCGAATCCCTTGGGGGCGATGGCCAGGCCCCACGGAGCGTCCAGCGGACTCTTGGCGCCGTTGCTGACCAGGTGGTGCAGCAGCTTGCCGTTGACGTTGTAGACGTCCACGACGCCCAGGCCGGCGCTCTGGATCACGTCGGTCTTCTGCTTGTTCTGCTTGCCGTAGGCGACGTAGATCTTGCCGCCCAGCTCCTGGATGCCGAACGGCGCGTAGCCCTTGGGGAGCTTCGGGTCGCGGAACTCGCCCGGCGTCTTCATCAGCTTGAAGCTGCTGCTGAAGACGTCGACCCTGGCGTTGGCCACGTCCGCGGCGAACAGCTCCGGGCCCGCCTTCGGCGTGGTCGCCTCGGCCAGGCCCTTGAACACGGCCTTGGCCGGCGTCTTGCCGCCCGCGCCGCCCTTGGGGCTGTCCTCGACCACGAACTTGGCCCCGCCGTTCCAGGCCTCGATCTGGCCTGGCGACTGCTTGGACCCGGTCGAGTCCGTGGCCACGATGAAGTCCGCCGCGAGGCCCCCGGCGACGTGGAAGGCGCTCGAGTCGGAGTTGAACACCTGTCCGGTGGGGTTGCCGCCCGGCACCGGCACGGTCAGGTCCAGCGTGACCTTGCTGCCGTTGACGCCGCCGCCGTACACCGAGGCGAAGCCCGAGTTGTTGTCCGAGACCCAGACCGGCGTCGTCGGACCGGCCGCCAGGCCCCAGGCGTTGGTGAGGTGCTTGTCGACGAGCTTGGCGCCGAACGAAGCCTTGTTAGCGATCAGGTTGGTCTGGGCGAAACTGTTGGTCAGGGCGGTGGCCGGCGCCGACACGGCTCCGGCCGGTCCCCCGACGGCCACCAGCCCGGCCGTCGCCATGAACACGGTGAGGGCGTACGGCCACCTCCGGGCGCCCCGCGGGCGGTCCGTGCTGGGCTGCCCGGCCTCACTGGGTGGTACGTCGCGCATGACGGATCCCTTCGTCGTGTGGCAACGCGGCCGGGACCACGCTGGCCCGGCCACTGTTAGCACGGCCGGCCACGCGAAGGGGTTCAGCGGGGGTGCGCAAAAATGGACGGCCGTGGCCCGCCGACGCGGGCCACGGGCCGTTTTTACGAAGCGTTCTAGCTGCTCAGCTGTTTGGGCCGAGCGTTATGGGCGTCGTGGTACCCGACCGCTGCCAGGTCGCGGTGAAAGCCGAGCCCGAGCTCGCCAGCGGGCCCACCCCGTCCAGCGAGATGAATCCGCCGGCCTTCAGCGGGTCAATCATGAAGATCGGGATATTGGCGAACTTGGCCAGGCCGCTGACCGCCCCGCCGGCGACCTGAGCCTGGCTGGCGCCCATCGTCGCCGTGTGGTAGTCGGCCAGCTCGGTCAGGAAACAGCTGACGCCCGAGTTGTCGCACAGGGCGGGCCGCTCGATGATCCACTCGGCCGAGGTCCGCAGGCAGGTGGCGCATTTCGCGCTGTGGGTGACCTTCTTGCCCGAGGTGAGGTCGGCGACGGTGAGCGTGAACTTGCCGCTCGCGAAGCGCACCGCGATGTCCATCTTGTCGCCCGCGTGCACCGCGAACACGTTCACCGAGTTGGCCGGGAACAGCTCGTACCACGCCTCGTAGACCGGCGTCTTGCTGTTCGTTCCGCCGCACATGGCGAAGGTGCCGTCCTGCTCCACCGTCTGGTCGGCGAAGCCGTCCAGGCCGACCCAGTTCGAGGTCCACTGGTTCTTGACGCCCGGGCAGGTGATCTTGGGCTGGACGAACGTGCTGTGCACGTAGGTGAACTTCCTGGCCGAGGTGGCGGCGTAGCCCGACCAGTTCTCGCTGATCGTGGGGAGGCCGCTGTTGCCCGCCACCGAGGTCCTGACGATCGGGCCGCCCGGCTGCGTGACGTGACCGCTGGCCCTGGTATTGGCGGCGACCGCGGTGCCGGCCATGGCGCCAGCGCACAGGAGGCCCGCCACAGTCCCAGCGGTAACGATCGTAAACAGACGTCTCATGGACACCAGTTCCTTCCCCGGAACATTCCGGGACGGCCCTGGCGGCCAAACTGCCCATGCCCAGGGCGTACACCAGATTCGGGTCTGGCGCGTCAGTTATTCATTGGACCATAATTGTGATGCTTAGCCGAGCCGGGGGGGCTTAATGACGAAGCATGCGCTTGGCCGGGGCGGGGTGGCCTCGAGCCAGTTTTCCATCAAATCATCCGCCAATTTGGTGCGCTTTGAGCGGCGCGGGTGTCGTGACTCGGGGTGGGCGGCATGAGCGATCAGACGCCCGGCGAGAACGCGTCGGCCAGCGAGAACCAGCCAGCGGCCGAGCAGCCCAGGCGGACCCCGCGCAAGCCCGCCGGGTCGCGTAGCCAAACCGCCGGGAAGCCGGCCAGGAAGCCGACGCCGCCCCGCAAGAAGCCGGCTGCCGCGCCGTCGGCCGCCGCGCCGTCGGTCCCCGCGGCCGCCGCCGGCGCCGCGTCGGCGCAGGCCATCGCCGGGTACCTGCTGGAAGAGCAGATCGGCGAAGGCGGAATGGCCGTCGTCTACCGTGCCCGTGACGAGCGCCTGGACCGCCACGTGGCGCTCAAGCTGCTGGCGCCCGCCTTAACGGCCGACCCCGGCTTCCGGCAGCGGTTCATCCGCGAGTCGCGCTCGGCCGCCGCCGTTGACCACCCCAACATCATCCCGATCTACGAGGCCGGCGACGTCGGCGGCTCCTTGTTCATCGCCATGCGCTACGTGCAGGGCGGCGACGTCCGGAAGCTGCTGGAGCAGGGCGGCCCGCTGCCCCCGGCCCGGGCCTGGAGCATCATCAGCCAGGTCGCCTCGGCGCTCGACGCCGCGCACGCCCACGGCCTGATCCACCGCGACGTCAAGCCGGCCAACATGCTCCTGGACCGCCGCCCCGGCAGCACCGGGCCGGGCGGGAGCGGCCCGGCCGGCGACGAGGCCCAGCACGTCTACCTGTCCGACTTCGGGATCAGCAAGCAGTCACTGGCCGCCAGCAGCCTGACCATGACCGGACAGTTCGTCGGCACCCTGGACTACATCGCGCCGGAGCAGATCGACGGCAGCGACGTGGACGGCCGCACCGACCTCTACTCGCTCGGCTGTGCCGCCTACGAGCTGCTCAGCGGCGTTCCGCCGTTCAGCAAGTCGCAGGGCCTGGCCCTGGTGCGCGCGCACATCACCGAGCCGCCGCCGGCCCTCACCGCCCAGCGCCGCGAGCTGCCGCCCGCGGCCAACGGCGTGCTGGCCGCGGCCATGGCCAAGCAGCCGTCCGAGCGCTACGGCAGCTGCGCCCAGTTCGCGATCAACCTGGGGCGGGCCCTGGGCCTGGTGCCCGGCGCGCCCGAGCTGCCCCGCAGCCTTCCAGGCGGACCGGGCCTCGGCGGCCCAGGCATCGGCGGGCCAGCCCCGGCCGCGCCGGTTCACCCGTTCACCGAGCTGGCGGCGGCGGTGCCAGGGCCAGGGCCCGGCGCGGGCTTCGTCCCGTACTACGCCCAGCCGCCCAGCGGGCCGAACGTGGCGCCCGCGGCGCCCGCGGCGGCCGTAGCGGCCGGCTGGCAACAGCAGGCCACGATGGCGCCATCCGGCCCAGTCGGATCCATGGGCCCAGGCGGCCCCGGCCCAGTCGGATCCATAGGCCCAGGCGGGACCGGCTGGCCGCCGCAGGCGCCCCGGCCGCCGCGCTCGCGCGGCCTGATCGTCGGCGTCATCGGCGCGGTCGCCGCCGTGGCCGCCGCGGCGGTGGTGGCAGTCGTGCTGGTCGGTCACGGCAACCACGCCGGGCAGGCCAACGAGGTCGGACGCCGGACTTCCGCCTCCACCGCAACCGCACCCCGGTCGTCCGCCGCCACCTCGCCCTCGCCTAGCGCGTCCTCGACGGCGCCGCTGCCGGCGGCCTCGCCCTCGGTGACCCCGGCCACGGCCGCCCCGGACCCGGCGGCGAGCGCCCAGGCCAGCACGGTCAGCAGCCTGCTGAGCTCCGGCAGTGGCAGCGCCGCCGGGCTGAACAACGCGGTCAATGACGTCTCGGCCTGCGGGGACATCGCCAGCGACATCTCGGAGATCCAGTCCGTCGAGAGCCAGCGGCAAAACGAGTACGACCAGGCCCAGAGCACGCAGATGAACGACCTGCCCAACGGGACGCAGGTCAAGGCCGACCTGATCCAGGCGCTGCACTACTCGCTCGTGGCCGACCAGGACTACCTGAACTACGCCAACCAGATGGAGTCGTCGAGCTGCCAGTCGGGCAGCCAGGCCGCCGCGCAGGCCGCGGACGGCCAGGCCGTGACCTACAAGGATGACTTCCTGAGCCTGTGGAATCCGATCGCCAGCGAGTACAGCCTGCCTCAGCTGACCGTCAGCAGCATCTAACCGCGACTAACCACGGGACCGGTAAATGTAGCTCGCAATGCCCTCGATCGTGTCGATGCCGTAAGCCTCGCTCGGATTGTCGGCGGTGAGTACGGCGAGCACGTAATTGCGTCCGTGCCCGTCAATCCAGCCGATGCTGTCGATCTGCCAGTTCGACGGTCCGAGCGGGAGCCAGCCGTTCTTGAGCGCGATTCTGGTGCCCGGCGGAACACCACCGGACACGCCCCAGCTCTGGTCGGACTCGATGTTTTCCATCAGGGACAGGCCGTACTGGCGGGAGACACTGGACAGCACCCCGTTCGGGTAGGCGAACCGCGACACCAGGACGGCCTCGTCCAGCGCGGTGGTCGTGGTCAGGCCCCAGCCGGGCCACGGGGTGCCGGGGATGAGGGCCAGGGTGGACGGCTGCGTGTCGGTCATGCCCGCCGACCGGTCGAACCGGGCCACGGCGCTCGGGCCGCCTACATCGCGCAGCAGCGCCGTCGCCGAGTCGTTGTCGCTGTTCTCGATCATCGAGGGCATCAGGCCCTGCTCCGCAGGCGGCAGGCTCTGCCCCGCCTGCTGCGCTTCTTGCAGCGCCGTGCCCATGATCTCGACTTTCACGATGCTGGCCGTGTACTCGCGGACGCCCGGGTGCAGCACCCAGATGCGGCGGGCGCGAACGTCATACACGGCCGCGGTCACGTCGCCGGACCGGCCGGCCAGGAACGACCGCAGGCCAGGGCTGGCGAACGGGGACCGGGCCGGCCGGGCCCGCCGGGACGGCGCCGGCGTGGCCGGCGGGGTACTGCTGGATGGCACCGAGGTGCTCGACGCCACCGCGGGCCGGGGATGCGCCGCCGGCTGCGACCGGGCCCTGGCCGCCGGCCGGGCCGGGCTGGCGGGGCTGCCCGCCTCGCCAAAGCGAGAGCAGCCCGTGACGATTAACGCGATTGCCGAGAGCGCGGCCAGCCGCCGAAGTTTGCGCATGCCGTTACCGGTCATCATCCGGCCCGTGAGATCCCCCGTTAGCACGTCTCTATTAAACTCCATTTCGCCGGACGGATCAGTAACTATCCCGGCCTGATCCGTAGCCGGTGATCTTATATGGCGCCCAGAATGGCTGATTATTCCGGCATTTGCCGCGAGTCGCCGGAAGAGTCAGCCGGCCCGAGTGGCGGCCACGGCGGCCCGGACATCCCTAGGCTGGGGAGATGGACTGGAAACTGGAAGTAGTCGTCGTGCCGGTCACCGACGTCGAGCGGGCCAAGAGCTTCTACGTCGGCCAGCTGGGCTTCCGCCTGGATGCCGACACTCAGCCCACCCCGGCCATGCGGGTGGTGCACATGACCCCGCCGGGGTCGGGGTGCTCGCTGGTCATCGGGCCCAAGGTCGTCGCGGCCGGCACCGACTTCGGGGCCTCGGCCAGCCTCCAGCTCGTGGTCAGCGACATCGAGGCGGCCCGCGCCCAGCTGGCCGCCAACGGCGTGCCCGTCTCCGATGTGCAGGTCCTGGACCCGCGCGACGGCGGCAAGTACGTCTTCTTCGCCGATCCCGACGGCAATAACTGGGCCATCCAGGAGGTCCGCGAGCACGTCGGCGCCACGCTCAGCTAGTGGCGAAGGCTGGCCACCGGACCCGGTCGGCCGGCGCGGCGGCCCTCGGCGCGGCCTGCATCTCCCCGATGGCCATCCTGGTCACCCTGGGGGACGCCGGTCCGGTCCCGACCGCCTTCTACCGCTGCGTGCTGGCCCTGCCGGTGCTGGCCGTGCTGGCCTGGATCGAGCAGCGCCGCCGCGGGCCGCGCCCGTGGGCCCGGCGCGGCAGCGCGGTGCTGGCGGGCCTGCTGCTGGCCGTGGACCTGGTGCTGTTCAACCACACCATCGCCGACGTCGGGGCCGGGGTGGCCACCGTCATCGGCAGCGTGTACGTGCCGTTCGTCGCGGGGCTGGCCTGGGTCGTGCTGCGCGAGCGCCCGGACCGGCGCTACCTGCTCATGCTGCCGGTGGTGCTTGCTCGGCGTGGTGCTGGTATCGGGGCTGGCCGGGGGCGGCGGCACCGGAGAGCACCCCGCGGCCGGGCTCGGCTACGCGATCGCGGCCAACCTCGCCTACGCGGGCTTCCTGCTGATCCTGCGGCAGTCGGCGGGCCCGACCCGGCACGTGGCCGGCCAGGTCTTTGACGCCACCGCCGGGGCCGCGGTCGGCACCGTGCTGTTCGGCCTGGCGTTCGGCGGCCTGCGGCTCGCCGTCTCCTGGTCCGCCCTGGGCTGGCTGCTGCTCCTGGCCCTGCTGGTGCAGACCATCGGCTGGCTGCTGATCACCTCGTCGCTGCCCCGGCTGCCCGCCGCCGTGTCGTCCCTGCTGCTGCTGGTCCAGCCCGCCGCCGCGCTGGTGCTGGCCGCCGTGATCCTGGATCAGCGGCCGACCCTGATCCAGTACGCCGGGGCCGTCCTGGTCCTGTGCGGCGTGCTCGCGGTGACCCGGACCAGGCCGACCGCACCCGAGCACGTCACCGCGCAGTCAGCCGCGCCGGGTCAGCGCCCGTCCGCCGCCCGCGCCCGCCCCTAGAGACGGCCCTGCCGGGCCTCCTCCGACCCCTGGACGGCCAGCGCGTCGGCCCGCTCGTTCTCGGGGTGACCGGCGTGGCCCTTGACCCAGAACCACTGCACGTCGTGCGGCTCGGCGGCCGTGTCCAGGCGCCGCCACAGGTCGGCGTTCTTGACCGGCTTCTTGTCGGTGGTCACCCAGCCATTGCGCTTCCAGCCGGCCAGCCACTTGGTGATGCCCTGGCGCAGGTACTGGCTGTCGGTGTACACGTGCACGCTGGAGGGCCGGGTCAGGCTCTCCAGGCCCTGAATGGCGGCGGTCATCTCCATGCGGTTGTTGGTGGTGGCCGGGTCGCTGCCGTGGATCTCCCTGGTATGAGGGCCGTAGCGCAGGATGGCGCCCCAGCCGCCGGGGCCGGGGTTGGGCGAGCACGCGCCATCAGTGAAGATCTCGACCAGCTCATCGGGCGCTGTCCTGTCGGGCGCTGTCCTGTCACGCGCTGTCCCAGCCTGTGCCATGCGGTCCTCCGTTCCGGGCCGTAGGACAGTATCCGGCATCCGCGCGCGGCCATTCCGGGATCTCGGCCGGCCGGGCAGTAACGCTGGCGAGTCTTACGGTGTTCTGTAGGCTAAAGGACACTAATGCCAGGAGGGTGCGGGAATGTCGGGAGACTCGGGCTCGGCAGGCGCAGGAAATGGCGGCCCGCCGGCCATCGACACCAGCGTTGCCCACATCGCGCGGGTCTACAACTACTGGCTGGGCGGGACGACGAACTACCCCGCCGACCGCCAGGCGGCCCAGCAGGCCATGGCCGCCTACCCGGACCTGGCCCTGTCGGCCAGGGCCAACCGGGCCTTCCTGGCCCGGACGGTGCGGTGGCTGGCCGGCCAGGGCATCCGGCAGTTCCTCGACATCGGCACCGGCATCCCGGTGAATAACAACACCCACGAGGTCGCTCAGGCCATCGCCGCGGACAGCCGGGTGGTCTACGCCGACCACGACCCGATCGTGCTGGCCCACGCCCGGTCCCTGCTCACCAGCAGCCCGGAGGGAGCCACCGACTACCTGGACGCGGACCTGCGCGAGCCCGGCCAGATCCTCACCGCGGCGGCGCGGACGCTGGACCTCGGCCTGCCGGTGGCGATCGTGCTGATGGCGGTGCTCCAGTTCGTCATGGACGAGGAGCGGCCGGGCGACATCGTGGCCGAGCTGCTGGACGCGGTGCCGAGTGGCAGCTACCTGGTGGTGTCGCACCCGGCCAGCGACATCGACGCGGCGTCCATGCGCGAGCTGGCCAAGCGGCTCAACCGGCTGATGGTCCAGCGGGTCGCGCTGCGCAGCCGGGCCGAGGTCACCCGGTTCTTCGACGGTCTGGACCTGGCCGATCCGGGCGTGGTCCGGATCCCCGAGTGGCGGCCTGACTCGCCGGCCGACCGGGGCATTCCGTCCACGATGTGGGGTGGCGTGGGCCGCAAGCGCTAGCCGCGAGTACAACTGGGGAGTGCCCGAGCTTCCCGAGGTTGAGACCGCACGCCGGCTGATCGCCGATCAGGCGCTGCACCGGCGCATCGTGGACGTCAACGACACCGACACGTTCGTCTCCCGGCCGCACGCGCCGGGCCAGATCAAGGCGGCACTGACCGGACGGTCGCTGACCGCGGCGCACCGGCGCGGCAAGACGATGTGGCTGGAGACCTCCGGCGCGGACGGCTCGCCGGCGCCCGGCCCGGACCTGGGCATCCACCTGGGCATGAGCGGCAGCATCATCGTGATCACCGGCGGCCAGCAGGCCGAGGGCGGCGAGCCGCACTGGCAGGGGACCTGGCCGCGCAACGCCAAGTGGGAGCGGTTCTCGCTGGAGTTCGCCGACGGCGGGCGAATGGTGCTGTCCGACCCGCGCCGGCTGGGGCGGGTCCGGCTCGACCCGGACATCGGCGCGCTGGGCCCGGACGCGCTGACGGTCAGCCGGGAGGAGTTCCGCGAGCTGATCACGAAGGGCCGGATCGCGGTCAAGGCGCGGCTGCTGGACCAGTCCAGGATCTCCGGGGTGGGGAACCTGCTGGCCGACGAGGCGCTCTGGCAGGCCAGGCTGTCGCCGAGCGCTCCGGTGGACACGCTGACCACCGCCGAGGTCGAGCGGCTCTACGCCGCGCTGCGGGCCACCCTGGAGACGGCCATCGCCAGCGGCGGCGCGCACACCGGCGACGTGATCTCGGCCCGCCATCCGGGCGGCCGGTGCCCGCGCTGCGGGGCCGAGATGCGCCACAGCGTGGTCGGCGGCCGGTCGACGTGGTGGTGCTCTCGCGAGCAGGCACCACGCCGACCAGCCCGACGGCGCTCCCCGGTGCGGAAGACCCCGGCGCGGAAGGCCTAGGACGCCGGGACGCTCTTGATCACCGAGAACATCGCGCCCGCCGGGTCGACGAACGCCGCCATCCGGCCCACGCCCTCCAGGTCCATGGCCGGCGCGATCACCGTGCCGCCGTGCTCGGTCACCCTGGCCACCACGGCGTCGGGGTCGGTCACCTCGAAGTACGGCAGCCACCGGCTGCCGCCCGCGGCCATCTCGGGCACCAGCCCCATGATCCCGCCCTGGCTGGTCTCCTGGCCGCCACCGACCGGGCAGACGACCGTGTAGGTGAAGTTGCCCATCGGCATGTCCTGGCTGGACCAGCCGAACACCGACTGGTAGAACGCCTTGGCCCCGGCCGGGTCGGTCGTGTGCAGCTCGGTCCAGCACAGCGTGTTCGGGTCGGTGACCGCGTCCAGGCCCTTGGTGTCCCCCGGCTGCCAGACCGCGAAGTTCGCGCCCGACGGGTCGGCGAACTGGGCCATCCGCCCGGCCGTGAACACGTCCATGGGCGCGGCGCGGACCGTGCCGCCGGCCTTGGTGACCGCGTCGGCCGCGGCGTCGGCGTCCGGGGTGTTGAAGTACAGCGTCCAGGCCGGCGCCGCGCCCGGCTCGCCCATGGGGCCGACCGCCCCGACCGTCTTGCCGCCCGTCGTGAACATGCCGTAGCCGCCCGCGTCCGGGCCGGCGGACTGGAACTCCCAGCCGAAGACCGGCCCGTAGAAGGCCACGGCCGCGTCGACATCCGGAGTGGCCAGGTCCACCCAGTTGGGTGCACCGGGCACGTAATTGGTGGTGAGCATCGTGTTCCCTCCCGTAGCTGACGTAGCGGAGCCCAGCCGCCGCCCCTGGCCCGCGGCCCCGCGGTAATTCCCAGCATGGCACCGCCCGCCGACAGCGCAGCGGGAAACCACGGGTCAGCCGGGGCGCGTCCAGGGTGGAAGCGGCCAGTAAGCCCGCAAAGCGGGCCCTACAGGCCGGCGCCCACCGGGTTGACGATGTCGGCCAGGATCAGCACCAGGCTGAACGCCACCAGGACCGCGAAGACGGCCAGGCTGACCGGGACCAGCCGGCTCAGGTCGGCCAGGCCGGGGTCGGCCCGGCCGCGCAGCCGGGCCAGCCACGCGCGCAGCCGCTCGAAGCCGATGACGATCAGGTGGCCGCCGTCCAGCGGGAGCAGCGGCAGCAGGTTGAACGCGCCCAGGAAGATGTTCAGCGAGGCGATGATCAGCAGCACGTAGGCCGTCTTGAGCTGCCAGCCCACGTGAGCGGAGACCACCGAGCTGGTCACCTCGCCCGCGCCGACCAGGCTGGTCAGCTGGCCGCCGGCCGTGTGGGCCCGGTTGGCCGAGAACAGGTCAGGAATGGCCGCCGGAATGGACTCCACCACCCGGGCCGAGCCGGCCAGGATCCCTCCGAACGTCCGGCCCGCGTACTCGGCCGCGCCGGCCGGGCCGACGGTCTGGAACACCGCCGCCGGCGAGACGCCCAGGTAGGCGCCGGACCGCCCCGCGACGGTGGCCAGCACCGCGTGCAGGGTCACCCGCCGGCCGCCGCGCAGCACCTGGATCGGCACCGCGCGGCCAGCCGGGGCCCGCTGGATGGCCCGGCTCAGCTGGGTCCAGGTGTGCACCGCGCGGCCGTCAAACGCCACGACCTGGTCCCCGGCCTGCAGCCCGGCCGCCTCGGCCGGCGAGGCCGCGGCGTGCGCGGCGCAGGTCCCGTGGTCCAGCGCCCTGGTGCTGGCCGGCACGCAGGCGCCGATCGCCCCGAGCTGGGCGGTGTTGTCGTTCTCCAGGCCGACGCCCAGGGCCAGGCCCGCCAGCAGCGCGAAGGCCAGCACGAACTGCATGACCGAGCCGCCGGCCATCACCACCGCGCGCTGCCAGCGCGGCTGGCGGCGCATGGAGCGCGGCTCGTCGGCCGGGTCCACCTCGTCCAGCGACGTCATCCCGACCACCTTGACGAAGGCGCCGAACGGGATCGCCTTGACGCCGTACTCGGTCTCGCCGCGCCGCATCGACCACACCGTCGGCCCGATGCCGATGAAGAACCGCGTCGCCTTCATCCCGAACGCCTTGGCGGTCAGGAAGTGCCCGGCCTCGTGCACGCTCAGCGAGATCGCCACCGCCAGGACGAAGATGCCCCAGCCCAGTACGCTCATCGGTTGCCTCCCAGTGACGCCTTCGACAATACAAACGCGCGGGCGGCCGCCGTCCTGCCATTCAGGGGATATGCAGCCAGTGCAGCAGTGCCGTGCAGGCGGCCGCCGCCAGCACGACCACGAAGAACGGCGCCCCGCGGGCCGCGAGCACCCCGCCCGTCACCACCCCGGCCGGCCGGGCCACCCCGGCGAAGCCGTGCCCGGAGGTCAGCGCGGTGATCGCGACCAGCGCGGCCAGCACCACCACCGCGGCGGTCTCCAGCAGCGCCACCATCCGGGGCGAGAACTCGATCCTGGCCCGCAGCACCGGGCCGGCCAGCCGGATCGCGAACGTCCCGCCGGCCAGGGCCGCGATGGCCACGATCAGGCCGATCGTGTCGCCGGTCATGCCGTCACCCGCCGTCGCACGGTGAGCGCCAGGCCGCCCAGCGCCAGCAACTCGGGCAGCCCCGGCGGCAGGAACGGCGCGGCGGCCAGCGCGATGGCCGCCCCCGCGATCGCGGCGTACCGCGAGCCGGGTTTCCGCAGCGCCGGGAGGATCAGGGCCAGGATCGCGGCCGGGAACATCGCGTCCAGGCCCAGCGCGTCCGGGTTGCTCAGCGCGCCCCCGGCCAGCGCCCCGGCCAGAGCGCCCGCCGGCCAGCAGAGCAGGACCCCGGCGCCGCAGAGCCAGTAGGCGGCCCGGCGGCCGGCCGGATCCCGCTGGGCCAGGGCCAGGACCACGCTCTCGTCGTTCATCAGGTGCGTCCCGGCCAGCCGGCGCCAGCCCGAGCCGACCACGTCGGAGACGGTCAGCCCGTAGGTGATGTGCCGCGCGTTGACCAGCAGCCCGGCCAGCACCGCTGCCACCGGGCTGCCACCCGCCGCGATGATGCCGACGAACAGGAACTCCGACGAGCCCGCCAGCACCAGCACCGCCGTCGCCACTGGCACCCAGATCGGGAACCCCGAGGTCACCGCGACCGCGCCGTAGGAGACGCCGATGACCGCCACGGACAGGCAGATGACCGCGATGCCGCGGATCACGTCGCGATCCAGTGTTCTCCACATCGAACGCATGGACGTTATAGTGAAACGAACCCCAGGCGTTCGTCAAGGCGAACGCATGGACGATGGAGCGAACCGATGACCACACCAGACGCGCACGCCCGGGCCTCCATGGAGGTGATCGCGGCCTCGCTGCGCCGCGAGCGCCGCCGCACTGGCCTGAGCCTGAGCGAGATCGCCCGGCAGGCCGGCCTGTCCAAGTCCACGCTGTCCCAGCTCGAGGCGGGCATCGGCAACCCCAGCCTGGAGACCCTGTGGGCGCTGTGCATCGCGCTGGACGCGCCGTTCTCCCGGCTGGTCGACCCGCCCGCGCCCCGGCCCCAGCTGATCCGGGCCGGCGAGGGGCCGGCCGTGTCCTCGGCCCAGGCCGAGTACCGGGCCACCCTGCTGGCCGCCTGCCCGCCGGGAGCGCGGCGGGACATCTACTTCATCGCCGCCGAGCCCGGCCGCCAGCGCACCTCCGAGCCGCACCTGCCCGGCGTGGTCGAGCACGTGGTGCTCAGCACCGGCCGGGCCCTGGTCGGCCTGGCCGACGAGCCGTTCGAGCTCGGGCCGGGCGACTACACCGCCTACCCGGCCGACGTCCCGCACGTCTTCCGGGCCCTGGAGCCCAGCACCAAGGCCGTTCTCATCAGTGAGAATGCCTAGCGGTCAAGGGCCAGGATCAGCCGCCGCAGCCCGTTCTCCAGCGCCGTGACCTCGCCGTCGTCCAGCGGCGCGATCAGAGCGGCCAGGGTCGCCGCGTGCTCGGTCAGCGTGGTGTCGATCAGCGCCCGGCCGGTGTCGGTCAGCGTGATGCGCAGGCTGCGGCGGTCCGCCGGGTCCAGGCGGCGCTCGATCCAGCCCGCCCGCTCCAGCCGGTCCAGCCGGGAGGTCATCCCGGCCCGCGACATCATCAGCAGGTCCGAGAGCTGCGAGGGCTTGCACGGCGCCCCGGCCCGGCGCAGCGCCGTCAGCACGTCGAACTCGCCCGCGCCGAGCCCGTGCCGGGCCAGCACCGCCTCCACCGGCGGCCCGAGCAGCCCGGCCAGCTGGCCGATCCGCCCGAACACCCCGATCGGCGACAGGTCGAGGTCGGGTCGCTCTCGGCGCCACTGCGCCAGGATCAGGTCCATCTGATCCCGCGGGGCCTGATCCCGTTCCTCCGTGCCGCTCGCCACGAAACCGAGTCTAGTTTGAGAAAAAATAATTCGTCGTCGTACTATCAGAAGACGAACTAGTTAGAGGAGGCACTGATGACTGCACCAGCCCTGGTCCGGGCCGCGGACGCCGAGGAGCTCGGCGGCGGGCCGTCCCGGATCACCCTGCTCGCCGACTTCGCCACTACCGACGGCGCCGTCAGCGCCAGCCGGACCCGGCTCGGCCCCGGCGCCGGCGGCCCGCCGCCGCACTACCACCGCGACTCGGCCGAGATCTTCTTCGTCCTGGGCGGCGCGCTGCGGGCCCTGGCCGGGGACCAGGTGATCGCCCTGGCCGAGGGCGACTTCCTGGCCGTGCCGCGGCTGATGCCGCACGCGTTCGCGGCGGCGCCGGACACCGGGGCCGACGTGCTGATCACGTTCGCGCCCGCCGCGCTGGACCGCTTCGGGTACTTCCGGCTCGCCGACCGGGTCATCAAGGGCCAGGCCAGCCCGCAGGAGATCCTGGACAGCCAGGAGCGCTTCGACAACCACTTCGTGGACGTGGCGGCCTGGCGGGAGGCCCTGGCCCAGACGACCGGCTGACCCCCCTTGCTGATCGCTCAGTAAGTTCATAGGATCACACTTACTGAGCGATCAGTAGGAGGATTCTCATGGCTTCACCCGCTCCGCCGGCCGCGTTCGCCTGGACGCGGCGGCACGTCATCGCGCTGGTCGTGCTCTGCCTGGCCGCGCTGCTGGACACCATCGACGTCACCGTGGTCAACGTGGCGATGCCGACCATCCGGACGGCCCTGCACTTCTCCGAGGGCGGCCTGGCCTGGATGGTGAACGCCTACATGGTCCCGTTCGGCGGGTTCCTGCTGCTGGCCGGCCGGGCCGGGGACCTGCTCGGCCGCCGCCGCGTGCTGCTGGCCGGGACGGCCCTGTTCACTGCCGCCTCACTGGCCTCGGCGCTGGCCCCGAACGAGACCGTCATGATCATCACCAGGGCCGCCGAGGGGCTGGGCGCCGCGTTCGTGGTCCCCATGACCCTGGCCATGCTGAGCTCCGTCTTCCCGGCCGGGCCTGCCCGCAACCGGGCCTTCGCGGTCTGGGGCGGCGTCTCCGCGGTGGCGGGCACGCTCGGCCTGATCGCGGGCGGGCTGCTGGTCTCGGCCGCCGGCTGGCGGTGGATCTTCTTCATCAACATCCCGGTCGGCGCGGTGGTCATCGCCGCCGCGCTGCGCTACCTGCCGACGGACCGGCCAGCCGGACGGCTGAGTGGGGCGGGCCGCCGGTTCGACCTCATCGGGGCGCTGACCGCCACCGGGGCGGCCAGCCTGCTGGCCTACGCCATCGTGCAGACGCAGACGCATCCGTGGGGCTCGGCCCGCACCATCGCGCTGCTGGCCGGGGCGGCCATCCTGCTGGCCGGCTTCCTCGCGCACGAGCGCTTCACGGCCCGCGACCCGCTGATGCCGCTGGCCCTGTGGCGGAACCGCTCGGTGGCCGGCTCCAACCTGGTCTCCGCCCTGCTGAGCAGCGCGATCTTCGCGATGTTCTACTCGACCACGCTCTACCAGCAGCAGGTACTCGGCTACTCGGCGCTGCGCACCGGCCTGGCCTACATCCCGCTCGGCCTGTCCATCCTCGTCTCGGCCGGGGCCGGACCGGCGGTGGTGTCGCGGATCGGCGTCCGGTTCACCACGGCGGCCGGGTCGCTGGTCGCGTTCGGCGGCATGTTCCTGCTGGCCCGGCTGCCGGTGTCCGGGCAACTGCTCACCAACCTGATCGTCCCCGAGGTCATCGTCGGCCTCGGAGCCGGGCTGGTGCTCATCCCGACCTCGGTGGCGGCCATGTCCGGCGTGCCCGCCGAGCGCAGCGGCATCGCCTCGGCCCTGCTCAACGTCAGCCGCCAGCTCGGCGGCGCGCTCGGCCTGGCCGTCATCTCCACGGTCGTCACCCTCCAGGCCGCCCACGCACTGGCCGCCGGGCACACCGCGGCCACCGCCGCGCTGACCGGCGGCTTCCGGGCCGGATTCGCAGTCAGCGCCGGGCTGATGATCGCGACGGTCATCACCGCGCTGCTGCTCCTGCGCGAGGACGGCCGGGGCACCAGCCTCAACATGATCGAGTTGCAGACCGCGGGCGCGTCCTGAGGCCGGCCGCCTAAAGGACCCTCGTTAGCTATTTCGGCTCGCGGTGAAGAAATCCTCGGCGCTTGTCCGCATCGCGCACGAAGCTAGAGCGCCGCGCGAAGTGCGCCATTTCGCCGCCGGGGCCGGAATGGCGGGGGCACGGTAGTGATGGTGAGCGCGCTCACGCGCCGCACTGCCGCGCCCCGCGCATCGATAGCCGAATGGACGACGACGTTTTCCGTCTTAACAACGGAAATTCGGTCACTGGAGCGAGCTGATGCCGCCCCTGTTACCAGCGCCGCAGCCGCTGGACGTTAGCCCAGCGTGTGCGGAACTCTGCTTCCCCCAGATGCCTTAGCCCGGCCCTTCTTCCCCATAGCCGCCCCACGATCGCACCGATCACGAACACAACCAGATATGGAAGGAGACCGCCCGCGCCACCCGTGTGGTGAAGCACCACTGCGAGCTGTTCGTGCATGTATCCAAGGATGCGCCGAATTTTGCCGCCTTGCAATCGATTTTGCACAGACAGCCCACTCTATGCTGCGGCATTCGCCCGGAAATAACGGTTTATAGGATCAGGCTAAAAGGGCGATCCGAGGCACCGGCCCCCGTCGTCGAAGCCGGGCCACCGCCCCGCCGACTCCCCGCCAGCCCAGCTCCCGCCAGCCCAGCTCCCGCCAGCCCAGAAAAATCGTTTGGACCGGACGCGGGTCTAATCAGTTGTAGGACCAAGAGAGAGGAACCAACCGATGCGCAAGGCCCGCGTCAGCACCGAGACCACCGTCCGCGATGTCGCCAAGCCGGACGAGCAGTGGCGCGAGGAGCTGACCCCGATGCAGTACAGCGTGCTGCGTCAGGCGCACACCGAGCACCCCTTTACCGGTGAGTACGTCCACAACCATGAGGACGGCTACTACCGGTGCGCCGGCTGTGGCAGCCAGCTGTTCCGCTCGGACGCCAAGTTCGACTCCGGCACCGGGTGGCCCAGCTTCACCGAGCCCGCGGTCGCCGAGGCGGTCGAGCTGCGGCCCGACAACACCCTGTTCATGCACCGCACCGAGGTCGTCTGCCGTCGCTGTGGCGGTCACCTGGGGCACGTCTTCAACGACGGGCCGTCCCCCACGGGCGACCGGTACTGCATCAACTCCTGCTCGCTGGCCTTCGAGCCCGCCGAGCAGGACGCCGGCTGACCGGCGGACCACTGGCCCGCTACCGTGGCTGCGACAGCCCGGTTCGGGAGGCGTGATGGGCAACTTCATCGCTGACCATCAGTGGTCGCAACGGCATCTCTCGCACTACGTCGAGGGAGACCTGACGCCCCGCGCCCGCCGTCGCCTGGACCGCCACGCGCGGGACTGTGCGGACTGCGGGCGCGGCATCCGCGCCATGCGCGCGCTCCTGTACGCGGTTCAGGGGCTCGACGGGCTGGCGGGCGTGCGCGCGCCCGCCACCATCTTTGACCGCGTCCGGCCGGCCGCGGCCGCCGGCCCGACCGCGTGATGCCATCGCGGCGCGGCCGACGCGCCGCACCGCCCGCGGCCCCGGGCTCAGGCCCGGGGTCCGACCCGGGGTCCGATCGCGCTGGCTCGGCCGTGGCCGCGGACCTCGCCGACCCCAGCGCCACGAATACCGAGGCCGCCCTGCTAGCCAGGGCCAAGGCCGGCGACGTGGGCGCTTTCGAGCAGCTCTCGGCCGCCTACGCCGACCGGCTGTACATGCTCCTGCTGCGCCTGCTCGGCGACCGCGCCGAGGCCGAGGACGTGGCCCAGGAGGTCATGCTGCGCGCCTGGCAGGGCATCTCCCGCTTCCAGGGCCGGTCCAGCTACTTCACCTGGCTCTACCGCATCGCCGTGAACGAGGCCAATCGCGCCCTGGACAAGCGGTCCCGGCGCCCCCCGGGCCTGTCCCTCGGCCCCGAGGAACTCCAGCTCCCTGACGCGCCCGCGCTCGAGCCCGCCCGGCAGGCCGAGGCCAGCGAGCTGCGCCAGGCCCTGGCCCGCGCGCTGGCCGAGCTGCCGCCGCCGCTGCGCACCGCGATCGTGTTGCGCGACGTCGAGGGACTGTCCACCGAGGAGGCGGCCGAGATCGCCGGCGTCGGCCAGGCCGCTTTTAAGAGCCGCCTGCACCAGGCCAGGCTGCGAGTCCGAACCGCCATCGGCGACGAAGCGCTGGTCACCGCAGGCGGCTGAGCATCCCGGCCTAGTCTCTCCGTTCGATAATAGATGGAGAACTGTCGTAGTCGTTCGATAATATTAGCTATAACAAAGGTCCTTCCAGCTCAGGCGAACTCCTCAGCGCGGACGGAGGTGGCGCGGATGCCAGGAAAGCCGCCCGGCAACTGCCGCGAAGACGACAGCTCGTTCGACGATGAGCCGTTCGATCCGCGCACCCTCCTGGTCGACGACGATCCCGGCGATTTCGATGAGCCGTGGCCGGGGTACCCGTTCAGTCCGGAGAACGCGCCGCCCGACGAAGACGACGCTGTTGCGGGGGTGCCGTGGACGGGTGCGGGTGAGTCGATTCCGGCGGGGTTCTTGCATCGTGAGGGCGGGCGGCGGGGGTCGGGGTTCGCGGCGGGCGGGGTGCTGGACGGGCTGGTGCCGGGGCCGGTGCTGGCCGGGTTCGTCGCGCGACGCCGCCGGGGACGGGGCCGGTCTGGCGGGGCTGGGTGAGAGCGAGCTGATCGGCTTCCTGTGCGCCGCCGAGCGGATGGCGTCGTGGGCCGCGGCGCAGAAGGCCGAGGCGGTGATCACGCTGTGCCGCCGCCGCGCCGCGCAGGCCCGGGAGCGGCAGAACAAGCACCTGATCGAGCACGTCGCCGGGGAAGTCGCCGCCGCGCTGACCCTGACCGGGCGGGCCGCGTCGCGGCTGGTGGACATCTGCGGCTACCTCGAGCGCCTCCCCGAGGTCCGCGCCGCGCTGGCGGCCGGGGTGATCGACTGGGCCCGGGCGGTGGTGTTCGCCGACGAGCTCGCCGGCTGCGACGACGAGGCGGCGCGGAAGATCACCCGCCGGGTGCTGCCCGCGCGCCGGGGAGATGACCACCGCCCAGCTGCGCCGCGCGCTGCGCCGCGAGATCGAGGCCGATGACCCGGACGCGGCGCGGCGCCGCCGGGAGCGGGGCCGCGCCAACGCCGCCGTGCACCGGTGGGAGGAGCCCTCGGGCAACAGCGCCCTGGCCGCCCGGGAGATGACCCCCGCCGACGCCACCGGCGCCGACGCCCGCCTCACCGCCCAGGCCAGATGGCTCCAGGCCCGCGGCGCCGCCGGCACCATCGACCAGCTCCGCGAGGCCGTCCTCGCCGCCGTCCTCAACGGCCGCGACATCACCACCCTCCTGCCCGCCAGGACCGACCCCGGCCCCGGCCCCGGCGCCGCGCCCTGGCGGCCCCGACCCTGGCGGCGCCGCAGGTGACCCGGGCCCTGACGGCACGGCCGACGCCAGCGCGGCACCGCACCGGCGGCAGCCGCCCGGCGGGCCGTCGATCACCGGCAGCGTGCACCTGACCATGCCCCTGTCGGCCTGGCTGTGGCTGACCGACCGGCCCGGCGAGATCGCCGGAGTCCGGCACCGCCGACGCGGACACGTGCCGCGACCTGGCCAGCCGCCTCGCCGCCCACCCCGCCACCAAGTGGTGCCTGACCCTCACCGACCCCGACGGCCGCGCCGTCGCCCACGCCTGCGCCCGCCACCCCCCACCCCGACCCGCCGGACCACCCGGACCGCCAAGATCAACCGGCCCGCCCGGCCCCACCGGCCCGCCGGGGTCCACGGCGTCGCCCGGGTCCACGGGCCCGCCAGGATCCACGGGCCCGATCCGGCCGAACGCGCCGCGCGGACCCACCGGACCCAGCCGGCCCGATCACCGACTGGCTAGCAGACCTGCGGCCGGTGTACCTCCAGACCGGGACCTGCACCCACCCCCGCGAGGCCCCCGGCTACCGGCCGCCGCCCGCCCTGCGCCACCTCATCACCATCCGCCAGCGCACCTGCGGCGAGCCGGGCTGCCTGCGCCCGGCCCACAGATGCGACCTCGACCACACGATCCCCTACCACCAGGGCGGCCGCACCTGCGAATGCGACCTCGCCCCACTCTGCCGCCACGCCCACCGCGCCAAGCAAGCCCCCGGCTGGCACCTCGACCAGCCCGAACCCGGCGTCATGATCTGGACCCTCCCCAGCGGCCGCCAGTACACCACCCGCCCCGACCCCTACCCGATCTAGCAACGGCCCCTGAGCCCGCGTTAACCCAGATCACCGGCGGGCTAGAATCGCCGCGGGGCCCCGGCAGAAGGCAGGCAGTCCATGGCACGTGGTGTTCAGGTCGGGGACAAGGCGCCCGACTTCGCGCTTCCGTCGCAGTCCGGCGATCAGGTCCGGCTCTCAGACCGGCTCGGCGAGCGGGTCGTCGTCCTGTACTTCTACCCGAAGGACAACACCCGCGGCTGCACGGCCGAAGCCTGTGCCTTCCGGGACAGCCACGAAGTCTTTACCGACGCCGGCGCCGAGGTGATCGGGGTCAGCTCGGACTCCGCCGATAAGCACGCGGCCTTCGCCGGCCAGCACAAGCTGCCGTTCACCCTGCTCAGTGACGCCGGCGGCCAGGTGCGCAAGAGCTACGGCGTCCCGTCGGTGCTCGGCGTGGTGCCTGGCCGGGTGACCTACGTGATCGACCGCACCGGCACGGTCCGGCACGTCTTCAACT
Source organism: uncultured Actinomycetota bacterium (assembly GCA_963822485.1). Lineage (GTDB taxonomy): Bacteria > Actinomycetota > Actinomycetes > Streptosporangiales > Streptosporangiaceae > DASUBV01. The sequence continues at coordinate 908,913 of CAWGHW010000031.1, read as the reverse complement.
CGATGACCAACATCGGCGGGCACGTCAGCGACGCGCTGACGGTCGTCAGGCAACTGCAAGCCGAGCAGCCCGCCTGACGTCGTGCTCAGCCGCGCGGAGCTGCGCCGCGCGTTCGCGGGCCAGTCGGAGTTCGCGGCCTCGCCCCTGTACTGCGCGCTGAGCCCGGTCGTAGCCGGAGATGACCGGCTGCTGGACCTGGCCGCACGCGGCCGGCCGGGCCAGTACCCGACGTTCCTGTTCTTCGGAGCGGTCCACCAGCTGCTGCTGGGCGGGGCCGACCATCCGCTGGCCGAGTTCTACCCGTCAGTGGCCGGGCCGGATGCGCGGCCGCCGGCGCAGGCCGGGCCGGCCCTGGTGTCGTTCTGCGCGGCTTACGAGGCTGAGCTCACCGAGATCATCAGCACCCGGCTGGTGCAGACGAACCAGGTGCAGCGGGCGCTGGGACTTCGGCTCGGGCTGAGCCTGATCGCCGCGGACGTGGCCGGCCCGGTCGACGTGATCGAGGTGGGGGCGAGCGCGGGCCTGATCCTCCGCTTCGACCGCTACGGGTACCGGGTCGGCGGCCGCCGGTTCGGCGACCCGACTTCGCCGGTCCAGCTCACCGCGGAGCACTTGGGCCCCGGCCCGCTGCCGGACCTGGATGCCTTGCCGCCGGTCGCCAGCGTGACCGGCGTGGACCTGGATCCGGTGGATGCCGGGAATCCGGAGGCGCGGCGCTGGCTGGAGGCGCTGGTGTGGCCGGAGAACCAGGATCAGCGGGCCTTGCTGTCGGCCGCCCTGGCGCTCGTCGCGGCGGACCCGCCGGTCATTCACCGGGGCGACGCGATCGACGTGCTGCCGGGCCTGGCCGCGGCGCTGCCCGCCGGCCGGCCGCGGGTGGTGTTTCACTCGGCGACCCGGCTGCATGTTCCGTCGTCGCGCCGGAAGGCCTTTGATAACGCCATCTTGTCGGCGGGCGAGGCCGGGCCGATGTGGTGGCTGTCCATCGAGGATTCGCCTGATCCGGACCCGCGCCCGGCGCCGGCCAGGCCTGGCGCGGCGCTAAGGCTGCGCGACCCGGACGGGGCGACCCGGACGGCGGCGGTCGTGAACGGCCACCTGCGCTGGATAGAAATTTGCTAGTTAGCGGGGAAGCCCGCTAAAGCGAATGGCCGTCGCTTCCGGGGTCTGGAGCAAACACAACCGCCGGCGTGCCGACGGTATGGAAGCGCAGGAACCGGTTATCGACGGCCAGGGTCGCCAGAGCCGCTATGCGTCTGCGGCGGCCTTGAACTTCACCACCAATTCGGCCGGGACACGACCGCGGTCTTTGACCTCGATGCCCTGGCTCTTGGCCCACTCACGTACCTCGGAGGGGTTCGGACCGGTGTTCGGGCTCTTGCGGGCGCTACCGCGACCTGCGCGCCGAGCGGTGCCGTTGAGCTTGCGGCCAGCCCCGATGTACTTCTCCAGTGCATTCCGTAGCTCGCTGGCGTGCGCGGCATTCAGGTCGATCTCATAGTCGCTGCCGTCCAGCCCGAAGCGGACCGTACTTTCTGCCTCGCTCCCATCGAGATCGTCGATGAAGACGGTCTCAACCTTCTGGGCCATGCGTACTCCGTTCTCGAACGAATCGAGGTCACTATAGCGGGTTGAGCACGCAGCGTGCTTCCCGGATCGCATGAGATCATCGGCGGCCGCCTAACTGCGCGTCGGCCGCCGATGAGAAATGCAAAATGCGAGTTGCAAAAGAACAGAACGGTGCCGCTAACTCCGCCTATTTCCGGCGGCCGCGCCGACCGTGTAGCGGTACGGAACGGCGGCGATCCCCTAAGACCGGGCGCTGGCATTCAGCCCTGGTGCAGAAGCTTCAGGAACCGGGCCACGACCGGGCCGTCGGTGGGGCCGCCCTCGCCGCCGTCGTGGACCACCATCGCGAACGCGATGTTGCCGTTGAAGCCGATCAGCCAGGCATCGGTGGGCAGCGGGTGGCCGGAGCCGTACTGGGCCGTGCCGGTCTTGGCGTAGGTGCCCGGTGGCAGCCCGCGCCCGGCCGCGGTCCCGGTCGCGACGACCTGGGCCATCATCCGGTGCAGGTCGGTGACGACCGTCCGGGGCAGCGGGTGCGTCGGTGCCTGGTCGTCCGGGGCGCCGTCGACCAGCCGGGGCGCGCGCACGGTCCCGGTGTCGACCCCGGCCGCGACCATGGCCATGGCCAGCGGCGAGACGAGCACCCGGGCCTGGCCGATAGTGGTGGCGGCCAGGTCAGCCTCGTTGCCGGGCCGGGGCACCTGGCCGCCGAACGCGGGCACGCCCATCCGCGGGTCGGAGCCGAGCCCGTACTCGGCGGCGGTGCGCGGGAAGTCGGCCGCGGTGAGGTGGCGGACGGCCAGCCCGATGAACGCGGTGTTGCACGACTCGGCGAAGGCGTGCAGCAGGTCGCTGACCGGGGCCGTGCCCTCGGCGTTGTGGAAGCGCTCGCCGTCCACGGTGATGCCGGGCGGGCAGCTGGCCGCCGACGCCGGGGTGAGCCCGTGGCCGATCAGCGCGGTCGAGGTGATCACCTTGAACGACGAGCCGGGCGGGAACTCGCCGGCCAGCGCCTGGTCGAACGAGTTGGCGGCGGGCACGCTGACCGAGGCCAGTACCGAGCCGGTGGTGGCGTTCACGGCGACCAGCGCCGCGTTCTTGTCGCAGGTTGGACAGGGCCGTCTCCGCGGCCCGCTGCACCCGCGGCTCGATGGTCGTGCGGACTGGCCGGCCCGGCCTGGCCGCGATCCGGGCGATGGTGGCCTGGACCGTCCCGTTCGCGCGCAGCACGGTCACCGCGGCGCCCGGCGACCCGGCTAGCTGCCGCTCGTAGGCCTGCTCAAGCCCGGTCTGGCCAACGCTGCTGGCCGCGGTGTACGGCGCGCCCAGGGTACGCAGTTCCTGGGCGGTGACCGGGCCGACGCTGCCGACCAGGTGCGCGGCGAGGCCGGGGGTGACGGCGGTCCGCGCGCTGGTGTTCTGGAAGACCGTGCCGGGGATCGGGTACAGCGTCGGCTTCAGCTTGCGGTACCGGGCCTGGCTGATCGTGAACACCGGCTCGAACCAGGCCGGCTTGGCCTTGGCCGCGGTCAGGGCGGCCTTCACCTGCGACGCCGGCGCGCCCGAGGCGATCAGCGTGCGGGCCAGCGAGGCGGCGTGCTTGACCCGCTGGCCCTCGACGCCGACGGTCACCTGCGGCGCCTGGGTGGTCAGCGACGCCCCGCCCGCGCCCAGGATCGCCGCCCGCGCGGGCCAGGTTGTCTGGAGCGCCAGCCGGCCGCCCGGCTTGAGCTGCGGCGCGATGGCGGCCGGGGTCCAGCTCACCTGCCAGTTCCCGGACCGCTGGACCAGCCGCAGCACCGTCTTGATCGTTACCGTGCCGATGCCGGCGATGGCCAGGCGCTGGGTCACCGGCTCGGCGGCCGTGGTTCCGCTGGCCTTCAGCCGCCCGGCCTTGTAGCTGGCCTGCCGGACGCCCAGGTCGGTCAGCGCCGCCGCGTTGACCGCGGCGAAGTCGGCCGGCGGGGAGGCGACCAGGCGGCGCATCCCGGCCCAGTCCCGCCTGGCCCAGTCCGCGAGGTAGCGGCTGGCCGTGGGCTGCGGCGGCGCCGGGCTGCTGCACGCGCTCAGCAGCGCGCCGGCCAGCGCTAGAACGGGCAGACCCACGATCCACCGACGGGCATCCATGGCAACGAGGCTACGCACCGAGTCTCGTTCATACCGGCAAAGACCGATTCAGCCCGGGGCTTGCCTGGCGTAGCGTGCGACCGCTATCTTAGCGGCTATCAGTTAATCTGAAAATAATTAAGATTAACAGGGTGGTGCGAGGTGGCAGCTATGAAGGCACCGGCGGCCGGGTCCCGCCGGTGGAAGGCGGACGACACTGGCGACCTGACCGGTCGCACGGCCGTGGTGACCGGGGCCAGCGCCGGCATCGGGCTGGAGATCGCCAGGGTGCTGGCCGACCATGGCGCGCTGGTCGTCCTGGCCTGCCGCAACGCCGGCAAGGCCGAGCGGGCGGCCGGGCAGATCCGGGCCCGGAACCCGGCCGCCCGGCTGGAGGTCGTCGGCCTGGACCTGGCCCGCCAGGCCTCGGTGCGCACGGCAGCCGCGCAGATCAGCGCCCGGTACCCGCGCCTGGACCTGCTGATCAACAACGCGGGGGTGATGGAGCCGCCCTACGAGCGGACCGAGGACGGGTTCGAGCTGACCCTGGCCACCAACCACCTCGGCCACTTCGCGCTCACCGGGCTGGTCCTGGACCGGCTGCTGGCCACCCCGGGCTCGCGGGTGGTGACCATGAGCAGCCAGGGCCACTGGGAGGGCGTGATGAACTTCGACGACCTCCAGTCCGAGCACGGCTACCAGCCGGACACGGCCTACTTCCAGTCCAAGCTGGCCAACCTGCTGTTCACCTACGAGCTGGACCGGCGCCTGCGCGCGGCCGGGGCGCCGGTAAGCGCGCTCGGCGCCCACCCCGGCGTCGTCGCCACCGACCTGTTCCGGACCCGGTCCCGGCTGAACCAGGCGCTGATCAGCCCCCGGCTGCGGGCGGTCAACTTCTGGTTCGCGCAGAGCGTCCGGATGGGCGCGCTGCCGGCGCTGCGGGCCGCGGCCGACCCGCGGGCCCAGAGCGGGGAGTTCTACGGGCCGCGGCGGCGGTACGACACGGGCTACCCGGTCGTGGTCCCGTCGAGCGCCCGGTCCCGCGAGGTGGCGGACCAGGCCCGGCTGTGGGCGGTGTCGGAGGAGCTGACCGGGGTCCGCTTCGGCCTGTGTGCCGCCAGGCGCCCGCTCTAGTGCCGCATGGCCAGCGTGAGGACGACCAGGATGACCACGACGACCACGGCCAGGCCCATGATCACCGCTGCGGCGCGAGTCAGGTTGGTGGCCGACAGTGGCCCCGTGCGGGCCTGGTGCGCTGGCTTCTTCTTGTTCTTCTTAGGGCGAGGCGGTGGTCCCGGCGGCGGGTCATTCAGCCGGATCGGCTGGGGACCATAGGACGACACTCTTCTCCGGGGTCCACCGAGAAAGGCCATGTTCGCCTCCGGATGCTGCTCGCTCAGCAGCATGCTACGCCTGCCGGGGCCGGTACTGGAGGCGCTTGCGGGCCAGGTCGCAGACGCCGCGGCGCTCGTTGTCGGCCACGGCCTGCCGGGCCTGGTCCAGGTCGGCCGGCGAGAGCAGTGCGCTGGCGAGCAGGAAGTCGGCCAGGTCGCGGGCGTGGCCGCGCTCGGACCAGATCAGCCCCTGGAGCAGCTTCTTCAGGTCGGACACCGCGCCCTCACCGCTCAGGTTCAGCCCGATGACCACGTCCATCATGGGCACGGTCTGCGGGGCGGGCAGCCCGAGGATGTACTCCTGGTAGTAAAAGGCCAGCGCCATCCGCGCGGTGGCGTTGCGCTCGAGGTAGGCGCGCACCCGCGGCACCGCGTCGGGGCGAGGCGGGGCGGGGCGCCGGCCGGACGCGCCCGCGTCGAGCGCGGCGGTGGCCGCCCCGGCCTGGGTGGGCAGGCCCTGGCCGGCCGGGCCGTCGGGATGGGGCCGCGGCCGGGAGGAGGCCTCCAGCCGCATCCGGACGATCCAGGTGCCGATGCTGACCACCCAGTCGCCCTCGTCCAGCGGGATGGCCAGCGCCTCGTAGCGGGCGGCGGCCACCGGCAGCACGAGCTGAGCCTCCTGGGCGGTGCGTCGCACGGCCTCGACGCTGAGCGGCGCGTCGCCGGGGGGCTTGTCGAAGCGGGCCAGGAACACCCGGTGCGTGGAGTCCCGGCTGAACAGCTCCCAGCGGTGGTGCACGTAGCGCAGGCCCGCGCAGCGCGGCGCCCGGTGCAGGGCCAGGTCCTTGCCGCCGCTGAGGGCGTCCCGGTCCAGCCAGGTGATCTCGTCACGGGGGCAGCGCACCCACTCACCGCGCGCGGCCGACCAGAGGTAGAGCTGGCCCATCGCCTCTCAAAATACCCGCCGCCGGAGCCGGGCGGACCGGTCTCAGCTGACCTCGACCCAGGACTGGAGCGCGTCCGGGCGCGATCCCCAGCGGATCAGGTCGCCGGTGCTCAGCGGTCGCTCGCCCGCCAGCGGCACGCCGTTGATGGTGAGCCCGTTGCGGCCCAGGTTGGTGATCCACCACTGGCCGCTGGCGAACGTGAACCGGGCGTGCTCCCGCGACACCGTCGGCACCTGCGGCAGCGCCAGCTCCACCTCGCCCCGGCCGGCCACGGCGCCGGACGTCGTGGTCTGCGCCATCGAGTCGCCGGTCACCAGCCGCAGGGTCGGTATACGCGGGATACGCGGCTTGCTCTGCTCGACGGCGGTCGGCTCGCTGCGGGCCAGCGAGGGCTCGGCCTCGGAGCGAGTGTGCCCGTCGTGGGGCGAGAAGCTGGGGTAGACGGGCCCGGCGTAGTCGTCGCGGGCGTACTCGTCGCGAGGGCCGGCGTAACCGGACCGCGGGGTGTCGTAGACCGGGGCTGCGGCCGGGGCCGGGCTCGCGGCGTAGGCGAGTTCCCGCTGGCCGACGTTCAGGGGCTGGCCCTGGCGCAGCCGGTAGCGGCCGGGCGGCAGCGACGAGCTGGCCGTGACCTGCACCTGCGGCGGGCCGGGCCGGGAGAACCGGGCCGAGTGCGCGGCGACCTGCTCCTCGTATACCTGGGCCGCGCTGCTGGTCACCAGGTCCAGGTCCATCCGCTCGAGCAGCGAGCGGAGGTCATCGGGGTTGAGCTGAAGCTCGATGATGCTGGGCGCGAGCAGCGAGCCGCTCGGCGTGACCACGAACACCTCGGGCAGGTGCCGCAGCGCGACCTGGAGCACCTCCTGGCCGTCGCGCCAGGGCCGGGAGCCGAGCTGCTGCACCCACGGGTGCTCCCTGGTGATCCCCAGCGCGCGCAGCCCCATCACGCCGATCACCCCGATCGCGGCGAGCACCGCGAGCAGCACGGCGGCCCCGATGGCGGAACCGGTCACGATGAGCAGCACGGCCCAGCAGGCGACGATGCCGCCCGCCACGGCCCAGCGCCTGCGGCTGCGCGGCGCCACCGGCGGCCGGCGGCCCGCATCCCTGCTCTTGGTCATCGCACCATCCTGATCTGCCCGCCCCGACGGGGCGGCCGATGTCGTCAGAGGACGAGAATGCGTGCCCCGCGCGCGCGAGTCAACGGATCCCGGCCAGCTTCCAGACATCTGGAAATTGCCGCGGCCGGCCCGGCGCAGCCGCCGCGGCCGCCGCGCCGGGCCGGCCCGGGCGGAGCATTCCGGCTCGCTCCGAGCTAAGCCCGGTCACGCCCGGAAGGGGGCTCAAATCGCCTTAATTCACCATCTGAATTAGGGCGAGTGCACGGTGAATTGCCTGGGGATCTCAGCTGAACAGAACATTACCGGGGCAGGTTCTCCCACGTCGGAGCGCTGCCGACGGTGGCGCGACGAGCCCGCTGATAGCCGCTGGCGTACTCCTATAATCCCGGTTGCAGCTCCGGTTCACTTCGCGAAGTTCAACGGTCTACTACCCTGTTGGTATGGCTTCGGGGGAAAAGTGGCGCCAGTCGCGTCCGATGAAGATCGCTCGCCTAATGGGTTCATTCGCGCGCGACCCGGTCACCGTCGGCCGGGCGCTGCCCGGCGAATACCGCCAGCGGCACGGCAGCGAGCAGTACGGACCCGGCGATGTCGACGAGGCCTGGGACGAGCACCTGCATGACCTGCTCGGGGCGCCCTGGCCGTGCCCGCAGCACGAGCGGCTGGACGAGATCATGACCGATATCGCCCGCCGGCTGGAGAAGAACGGGATCGGCACCGGCCGGCGTACCTACGGCTGGTACAGCGACGCGGAGAGCTTCCTGAGCCGCGCGGTGTGGTGCACGGCCGTGCACCGCCAGCCCGAGGTGGTCATCGAGACCGGCGTCGCGCACGGCGTGACCAGCCGGATCGTGCTGGAGGCGCTGAGCCAGAACGACCGCGGCCACCTGTGGAGCATCGACCTGCCGCACCCGTTCGACCACCGGCTGCACGTGGACACTGGCGTGGCCGTCACCGACGACTGCCGCCCGCGATGGTCCTACCTGGAGGGATCCAGCCGGCAGCGGATGCCACCGCTGGTCCCCGAGGTGGGGCACGTGGAGATGTTCATTCACGACAGCCTGCACACGGCCAAGAACACGCTGTTCGAGATGGAGCAGGCCGGCTCGGTCATGTCACCGGGCGGGGTCATGCTGGTGGACGACATCGGGGCCCACAACGGCTTCGCCACGTTCGCCCGGCGCCACCCGGGCTACGAGACCATCATCTGCCCGTCCGATGACCGGATCGGGATCTTCGGCATCGCCGTGAACACGGGCCGCCGCTAAAGTCCCTGGTCGCCCCGGCAACCGTCAGGTGGCTGTCCTGCGTCGAAGTAGTCGACGCAGGATCCGCTCCGGACGGAGAGGCGGGGTCACGATGAGACGGCGGCAGCGGCGCAGCAGTGGCGTACGGCCCGGGCGCGCGGGGGTGGTCGCGCTGGCCGCGATCGCGGCCATCGCGGGCTGCGCGCAGCAGGCGGCTCCGGCCGCCCAGACACCGGCCCGGCAGGACGACGCCGGCCTGGTCAGCGGGCTCGGCGCCGCGCGGTGGGGCTTCCGGGCGCCCGCCGCCATCGCCGCCGCCGGGAACCGGGTCTGGGTGGCTGACCAGGCGGCCAGCGCCGTTTACGAGCTGAACTCCGGGACCGGGGCGCTGATCCGGGTCATCTCCGGCCGCCGGTACCGGATCAGCGGCCCCGACGCCATCGCCGCCAACCAGGCCAGCGTCTGGGTGGCCAACGGCAACAACAACACGGTCACCCAGCTCAGCGCGGCCAGCGGCGGGCTGATCCGGGTCATCTCGGCGCCCGGCGACCAGCTGAACGTGCCCACCGGGCTGGCCGTGGCCGGCGGCCGGGTCTGGGTGGCCAGCGACGGCAGCGACCTGGTCACCGAGCTCAGTGCGGCCACTGGCGGGCTGATCCGGGTCATCCAGGGCGTGCCGTACCGGTTCGAGACGCTGAACGGCGTGGCCGCGGCCGGCGGCCGGGTCTGGGTCCCCGGCGGCGGCGCCTCGGTCACCGAGATCAGCGCCACGACGGGCGGGCTGATCCGCAGCCTCCAGGGACCGCGCTATCAGTTCGGCACGACCGACCCGGTCGCCGTGGGCGGCGGGCGGGTCTGGGTCGGCAGCTCGGCCGGCAACCCGAGCGGCCGCGGCGGCAACTCGGTCACCGAGATCAGCGCCACGACCGGCGCACTGACGCACGTGACCCGGTCGCTGCCCAGCCTGCCCATGGCCATCGCCGCGGCCGGCGACACGGCCTGGGTGGCGATGAACGCCGGCGCCAAGGGGTCGGACGGCGGCGGGCCGCACGGGGCGGTCGCGGAGATCAGCGCCCGGACCGGGGCGCTGATCCGGGTTATCTCGAGTCCGCGCTACCGGGTCGGCGACCCCCAGTCGGTGGCCGTGGACGGCGGCCATGTCTGGGTGGCCAGCGCCGGCTACCCCGGTCCTGGCGGCTCGGTGACCGAGATCAGCGCGGCCACGGGCGGGCTGATCCGGGTCGTGTCCGGCGGCCGTGCTCAGCCCGCCAGGCGCTGAACAATCCTTGCCTGATGCTTTCGGCTGGCATTCAGGAGACGCCGGGTATCGCGCTCGCTAAGCCTTCGGCTAACTCCGGGAATTCCACGCGGCCGGGAATAACTCCGTACCGGAACTTGTGACCGGCCGTGGGCTTTCCTGAGTCGTGACCCGCGTGCCACGGGGAAGGCGCAACCGTCCGCGGCCGGCTGCATTGAAGTCGGCCGCGCCGCCTGCGGCAGGTTTCCGGATGTTCTTCGCCGAGCATCGTAAAAGCGATATTTCATCTATCCGCGGCATCGATCGTAGCGTCCTGACCTGGAGATACAGGCCATACGGGGTGACCATGCCCGCCTCGCCCCGGCCCAGGTTACTCGCAGGTAATAAACCCAGATATTGCGTTCAAATACGGGCAGGATGCGGCCCTGTGATCCGGGTCATAGTTTCTTATTTGGTTTACCGGGCATAGCCAGGCGGTTTTTCGGGTTCTTATGTCGAAGCAAGTCCGAAGCACCCAGGTGCAGTTGATGGTTGCCCCCGAAGCAACGCGCCGCCCTGACCCGTGTCACATCCGTGCACCCCTGCCGCAGCCATGCGCCGGCAGTGTCCTGGGTGAGAACTGAGCGCTTTCCCCCGCGCCCCAACCCCCAAGGTATGCCTTGCATCCCGCTCTGGCTAACACGCTGTCTCTGATCAGCAATACCTATCGTTCTGCTACACAAAAGCCCCTGACCACCGGGGCCGCCGCCCTGACCGCGGCGGCGGTGACGGGCGTGTCCCTCGGCGCGGCCTTCGGCCCCACCGCCAGCATCGGCGCGGCCAGCCACCTGGACCTGACCGCCCACCCGGTCGCGGCCAGTTCGGCTGCCCACGCCGCGGACGCGTTCTACACCCCGGCCTCGGGCCTGACCCAGTCCGGGCACCCGTCCCCCGCGGGCCTGCCGCGCCACCCGGCCGTCAGCGCCCGGCTGGCCGCTCGGCCCGAGCACCAGGCCGCCCCCGCGCCGAAGCACCCGGCCCCGGCCAAGCACCAGCCCGCGACCAGGCACGTCGCGGCCAAGGCGGTGACCAAGACCGCCGTGGTCAGGCACCCGGCGCCCAAGCACGCCCCGGCCAAGCCGACCGCGCCCCGGCACCAGGCCCCGGCCAAGCACCCGGCCCCGGTTAAGCACCGGCCGGCCGGGCACCCGGCTGCGGCCGGGTGGAGGAAGCCCGCCCAGCTGGCCAGGCCGTTCCAGATCTATGACTCGGTGACGCCGAACCAGATCCCGGCCCACCACACGGTCGCCACCTACGCCACCGGCAACTACGCGGCTTCCCCCGCCGAGGTGGCCGGGCGCAGGTCAGTCATGTGGATCGACACCACCGGATCGGACTACGCCGCCTCGGTCCTGGACGTGGAGCCGGGTGACGCGACGCCGTCGGTGGCCGCGACCTGGGCCTTCCACCGGCTGAGCCAGCACCGCACGGGCGTGGCCCGGCTCTACACGATGATCTCGGAGTGGCCGGCCGTCAAGGCGGCGGTCGCCACGCTGCCGTCGTGGATGCAGTCCCACATCCACTGGTGGATCGCCGACCCCACGGGCTCTCCGCACATCGTGCCCGGGGCCAGCGCGACCCAGTGGTACTGGGGCTCGCACTACGACATCACCTCAGCGTCGCCGCACTTCTAGCCCCGCTGGTCACGCCCGGCACCGCCGTGCCGCCCCCTCCGGGGCGGGCCGGCGTTGCCGGGCGTTCCGCGTCCGCGGCGGGCCCGCATCACGCCGATATCCAGCCGAGCACGTCACGGATCGCGTCCATGACCGCGTCGGGGCGGTCCACGGTGATGGTGCTGTGCCGGGCGTCGGCCAGGGCGCGGTACTCGCCGCGCGAGACCGAAGCGGCCAGCGCCTGGTACAGGCGGCGCTTGCCGTCGGTCATCGCGCGCAGGGCCCGGCCGGACAGCAGCAGGCGCAGGCCGGGATCGATGCCCAGCGCGGCCAGCGCGATCGATGGCACGTCGGGCAGCTCCCCGCCCCGCTGGAGCTCGCCGGCCAGCTCGGCCATGTTGCTCCGCTCGCGCACGCCGACCTGCCACCACTGCGGGGACAGGTGCCGGTCGATGAGGATCCCGCGGACCGGCTCGGGCCAGTCCGCGAGCATCCCCCGGTACAGGCGGCGGGCGAACGGGCGCATCAGCCGGAGCTGGACCGGCCCCGGCTGGGGCTGGCGCACCCGGGCCAGGTGCAGGCGCTCGGGCAGGTAGGCGTCGGTCTGCTCGTAGAAGGCATCCAGGTAGACCAGGCCGGCCACCTCGCCGGGGAACAGCTGCGCGAAGCGGCGAGCGTACGCGCCGCCGATGGAGTGCGGGACCAGCAGGTACGGACCGGGCACGCCGACGGCCCGGAGCACGTCCCGCAGCTCGGTCGCGACCTGCGCGGCGGTGCGCGGCAGGTCGGCCGGGTCGCTCCAGCCGGTGCCGCCGCGGTCGTAGAGGACCGAGGTGGTGAGCCCGGCCGTCTGGCGGTGCACGTTCAGGTAGTCCAGCCCGACGGCGCTGGCGCCGGCCAGGAACACCACGGCCGGCCCGCCGGAGCCCGAGCGGTGCAGCCAGAGCCGCCGCCCGCCCACGTCGTAGCGCGCCCCGAGCGGAGGCGCCATGCTTGTCATCATACGGCTGACTCTACAGCTATAACTGAGATAACACAAATTTGTGTTATCTCAGATTCTGGTGTTCCCGCCACTCCTCGAGCACCTCGGGCAGCCGCCGGGCCAGGAAGTCGTAGAAGGCCGCCGCCTCCTCCAGCACGGCCCGGCGGGCCGCCGGCGCGTCCGGGGACAGCAGGTCCAGCGCCTCGCGGGCCAGCTCGGCCTGCTCTCGGTAGAGGGCGGCGTCGAAGCCTTTAGGCGCGAGCCCGGCCGCCGGGTCGATGCTGATCCGGTCCACCCGGTCGCCGGCGGCGCGGGTGCGCCGCACCGCGTGATAGCCCTCCAGCGACTTGACCGCCCCGGTGATGGCGCTGCGGCTGGCCAGCAGCGCCTCGGCCAGGTCGGCGATGGTCTGCTGGGCCGGGTCGCAGACGATCAGGTACCCCAGCAGCCGGCCGGTCACCGGCGGGAAGCCGTACTCGCGGGCATAGAAGCTCCCGGCGCGATCGGCGAAGGCAAGTTCCGCTGTCGTAGCCATGGGCGGACTCTACAGTTATGACAGAGGTAACAAGAAAAGCTGTCATAACAAGGAGGCTTGGGCTGACTGGGGCCTCGGCGCGGGAGCTGACCCCGGGCTCGGCCCGGGAGCTGACTGGGGGCTCAGCGCGGGATCAGCGGCGCCGGGTCCACTGCGGACCGACGGCGGACCAGGCCGACTCCCACTGGGCCAGGCGATGCCGCTCCAGGATCACGCGGCACACGCCGTAGCAGACGGTCAGCAGCACCGCCGCGGCCACGATGACGCAGATGGCGACAAACAACGCATTGAGGATCATGTCGACCGGACCCGGCGGGGCCACCAGCGGCTGGCCAGAACGGTCGAGCCAGACCGGCACCGACGCCCCGGCCGGGGCGTAGGAGATATCCGGAGCGGTCAGGGTGCTGAGCAGGCCGGTGCGCCTGCCCCCGTTGGGCAGCTTCCAGCTGGCCCGCGTCGTGGCGGTGGGGACGAGGACGGCGCTGACGTCCGGTCCTGGCTGGGACAGCACCGCGACGGTCGGCCGCAGCCGGTCGCTGGCGGCACGCTGGGACTGATAGGTACGCACGGCCAGGATCCCGGCCGTGACCGTGGCGGTCAGGAAGGCCGCCAGCAGCACCGCGATGACGCATCCCTCGATGCGGTCCGACGACCGCCGCAGCTCGTTCCGGCCCAGCAGCAGCCGCGCCAGGCGGGCTAGCGGGCGGGCTCGGCTGCTCATGACCACCTCCTCGGGCCGATACCAGGCTAGCTCGCGCTACACCTGGCGCCGCACCAGCCATCGAGGCGGTCACGCCTTATCCAGTTCTGGAAGCGCGCCCGTCGCGGGCAGCCCGCCGGAGAGTCCGCCAGCTTTCTAGCTGGGGCCCCAGCAAGCCGCCCGCCCTGGGAACGCCCGGTGACTGGCCTGGCCGTCGCCCGCGGCAGACGGCTAGGCCCCGGAATCCACGCTGACCACCCGGCACCCGACTAGCCGAAGGCCACTACGCGGAAGGAGAGTCCTGGATTACCACATCCAGGGCATGATGATGGCGGAACCCGTCCCGTGCGATTTCAGGACGGAAAGAGTACCGGCTTTAATGGCATCGTGGCTCGCGGCGCCGTGGAATGACGATATGGCGGCGACGGCGGTGAGGCCGATGATGGCGAGAGCCACGATGATAACGCCACGCGCCGCGCGGACGCGAGCCGATGAATTGCGGGGCGAATTGCGAACTGGCCGACCAGCCCGGGTGATTACGGGCAGCGACCACTGACGAATCTTCACAGCAAGATCCTCTCGCTACATAGAGATAGCAGAGTCTTCTACACGCCCCGCAGAGAAAGTACACCACTATCCATCTCGTGGTGTGGCATTTGGATCGATCCACGGAAAAACCGGGTCAGTCATACCCGTGATGATCGATAGCACCATCCCCGAATGCAATCGATCGCAGAATAGAGACCGGGTTATATACCCGGCTTCGGCGCAGGCCACGAGCGATCCCGGAATCACCGGGATCGCCTCGTCGGGACCGCCGGCCCCGGCCGCACGGGCTCGAGCGGAACCGGGCTCGATGAGTGACGCGGGGAACCGCGAATAGCGGCGACCGCGCGCTGTTATGCGAATATATTCCCTCGGCTCACTTAGGCAACGGCCGCATCACTGACGACTTCCGCCCCTGGAGCCGCGCTGGACTACTGGCCGCTCAATGGCCCCAGCAGCCTCGGCCACGCTGCGTATACACCGAGTCGGCCCGCATTCCTGGCCAGGTAAGGCCCGGACCCGCAAGCCCGAAACTGCAACTTGCACCGCAAGAATGCGCGCCACCTTTTAATGGAATGTGAATTCTTTTCCGTTCCTCATTTCGGAGTTAGAATACGCGTGGAAGTGCCTGCAAGGGGTATTAAACCGACAGGCTGGACCTGCGAATCCCAATCACATATCAGCGGCGACTCGTCTGCGAGCGGCAAACGATGCTAGGCGATCATGGAATTCCGGACGCTCGGACCGATTGAGCTGTGGTCGGCCGGTCAGCCCCATGACCTCGGCTCGGCCCGGCTCCGCTGTGCGCTGGCCGTACTCCTGCTGGCGCCGCGCACGATCGTGCCGGCCGAGACTTTAATCGGCCGGCTCTGGGACACCCAGCCGCCGCCGAAGGCCAGGGAAAGCCTCTCGGTCTACATCGCCCGGCTGCGGGTGTCGCTGCGTCAGGCGGTCGGCGACCAGGTGCAGCTGATAGGACGCACCAGGGGCTACGTGCTTCAGGTCGATCCCGACGCCATCGACGTGCACCAGTTCCGCCGGCTGCGCCGGCAGGCGGACTCGCTGGCGGCCAGCGGCGACCACGCCGGCGCGGCCGAGTTGCTCCGCGAGGCGGACGGGCTGTGGCACGGCCAGGCGCTGACCGGGATCCGCGGTGACTGGGTCGAGCGGATGCGCGACAGCCTGGAGGAAGAGCGCCGGGCCGCGCTCCTGGAGCGGGTCGAGTGCGAGCTGGAGCTGGGCCGGCACGCCGACCTAGTCGGTGAGCTGCACCACCTGCTGGCCCAGTACTCGCTGGACGAGACGTTCATCAGCCACCAGATGACCGCCCTGTACCGCAGCGGCCGGCCGGGTGATGCCCTGAGCCTGTACCGGGACACCCGGCACCGGCTGGTCGAGGAGCAGGGCACCGAGCCCGGGCCGGCGCTGTCCGAGCTGCACCAGCGCATCCTGGGCCGGGACCCCGCGCTGGCCGTGAACGCGGCCGTCCAGCGGCCCGTCCGGGCAGCGCCGGCCGACACGCAGCCGGCCGACACCCTGCCGCCCGAGACGGCGCAGTTCGTCGGCCGGGACCAGGAACTGGCTCAGCTCCTGGGGGCGCCCGGCCCCGGCCCGCAGGTCGTCGTCGTCGAGGGCATGCCGGGCGTGGGCAAGACCGCGCTGGCCGTGCACGCCGCCCGGCAGCTCAGCGAGGAGTACCCGGACGGGCGGCTCTACCTCAACCTGCATGCACACGACACCGCCAGCCCCTCGCTCGACGCGGCCGAGGCACTGCACCGCCTGCTGCGCATGCTGGCCGTGCCGGCACTCCAGATACCGGACCTGCTCGGCGACCGCGTCGCGATGTGGCGGGCTCAGCTCAGCCGCCGCCAGGCCGTGGTGATCCTCGACGACGTGGCGCAGCATGACCAGATCCGCCCGCTGCTGCCGGTAGCCGGCCAGAGCCTGATCCTGGTCACCACCCGGCGGCGGCTGCTCGGCCTGGGCAACGCCCGCACGCTGACCCTGGACGTGCTGTCCCGCGACGACGCCATCGCGCTGTTCCGGCGGGACGCGAGCGACGACCGGGCCAGCGACACCGACCAGGTCGCGACGGTAGCGGACCTATGCGGGCGGCTGCCGCTGGCCGTCCAGCTCACCGCCGCACGGGCCGCCCATGACCCGGCGCTGCGGCTCGGCGACCTGATCGACGAGCTGTCGCAGTCCCCGACCCGGCTGGGCGGCAAGGGCGCGGCCAGCCCGGAGGTCGTCTCGGCCTTTGACCTGTCCTACGCCGCGCTGGAGCCGGACCACCAGCGGTTCTTCCGGCGGCTAGGGGTCAGCCCGTGCGCGAGCTTCGGCCCGCCGGCCGCGGCCGCGCTGAGCGGCGCCACCCTGGCCGAGGCGGAGAAGGCCCTGACCACCCTGCTGGATCATCACCTGCTGGCCAGGGCCCCCGACGACCGGTACCGGTTCCACGACCTCATCCGGGGCTACGCCGCGGTGCGGGCCGCCCGCGACGATTCCGAGGCCGCGCAGCGCCAGGCCGTCGGCCGGCTGCTCGACTACTACCTGGATGCGACCGCACGGGCCCAGGAGGCTCTGGGCCGCCGCGAGGACGCGACCGCCTGGCTGGAGGCGGAGTGGCGGAACATCTTGCAGGCCGCCCGGCACGCGGGGCAGTTCGACTGGAAGCGCAAGTGCGCCGACCTGACCCACCTGCTGGCCGAGTTCCTGGAGGTCAAGGCGTGCTGGGATGACGCCATCTCAGCCCACAGCCTGGCCCTCAAGGCCGCCCGCGACCTGGCCGACCCGGCCCGGATCGCCCTGGCGTCGCTGGACCTGAGCGCGGTTTACCAGCAGCTCGGCCGGCACGATGCCTCCCGTCCGCCCGCCGAGGAGGCGGCCGGAATCTACCGGTCGCTGTCCGACCGGGGCGGGGAGGCCAAGGCCGTCGACCGGATCGGCATGGCCCACCAGCGCGTGGCCCGCTCCCGTGAGGCCCTGGCCTATTTCCACGAGGCCCAGACTCTCTACGAGGAGGCCGGGGACCGGCTCGGGGTGGCCGGTGCGCTGGGCCACGCCGGAATTGCCTGCTGGCATCTGGGCCGCGGTTCCGAGGCCCTCGACCACCTTAAGAAAGCGGTCGAGCTGTACCGCGCCGCCGGCGACCGGCGCGGTGAGGCCAAGGCGCTTAACAACCTCGGGCGGGTTCACCTGTATTGCGGATATCACCGGGACGCGCTCAAGGCCTACGGGCAGTCGCTGCAGATATTCACGGAGATAGGCGGGAAGCAGAACCAGGCGATCCTGCATCACAACATCGGCAGTGTCTACCACTACAAAGGCAGCTACGAAGAAGGCCTCGTGCACTGCCGGCAGGCGCTGGCGATATACCGTGAGATCGGCGACCTGCCCGATGAGGCCGACGTGCTCAATGACATCGGCGCCATCTACCAGAGCGCAGCGTGTTATGAAGAGGCGCTTGTTCATCACGAGAAGGCGCAGCAGATCGCCGAGGAGACCGGGAACCTGGCCTTGCGGCTAGTCGCACTGCGCCGGATCGCCGACATCCACCGCGGGTCCGGCCGGTACGAGCAGGGGGCCGAGCACTACCGGATCGCGCTCAGCCTGGTCCGGGAGCTCGGCGACGCCTACGAGGAGGGCAAGATCCTCGAGGGCATCGCCGAGTGCACGCTCAGCACCCAGCGGCCCGACGCGGCGCGGATCGTCTTCCGCCAGGCGCTCGACATCTTCGACCGGCTCGGGGTGCCCGAGGCGGAGGCGGCGCGGATCCGGATCGACACCCTCGACCCGTCCTACGGCCTGCGCATCTCCTCCTGAGATTCCTTCTGGCATCCCCGGCATGTGAGCTGGGCGGCAAGCCAGGCGTCAAGGCGAGTGCAACCCGGCACGACCAGGCTGAGAGCAGAGCCGCCCAGCCCGTCCTGACCCCGGGGAGTCGCCATGGGCCTGAACCAAGGCCGGTCCGCGTCCGACTACGTTTTCCTGGCCTGCCCGGTGGCGGACGATGACGACGACCTCACCGCCAGCTTCGCCGCCGATCTGCGGATGCTGTCCGCCGGGCGGTCGCTGGCCGTGGATGACCGCTTCGCCCTGGACAGCCTGCTGGTCAGCGCCGAGCGGTTCATCACCATGTTCCACAGCCAGACGCGCGCCGGGCCGCCCGACCGGCGGCTGTGGCAGGTGCGGCGGGAGATCGAGTGCACGGGGACCTACCGCCACACCGCCGCCGAGCTGGAATTCGGGGCCCAGGTGGCCTGGCGCAACAGCTCGGGCAGTATCGGACGGCTGTACTGGCGGAGCCTGCGGGTGCGTGACCGCCGCGAGGTGACCGCGGCGCCGGACATCGCGGCCGAGTCCGTCGCGCACCTGCGCGAGGCGACCAACGGCGGCCGGATCCGGCCGCTGATCACCATCTTCGCGCCCGACGCGCCGGGCCGGCCCGGCCCGCGGATCGTCAGTCCCCAGCTGGTCCGCTACGCCTGCTACCCGGCCGCCGACGGCTCCGTCACCGGGGACCCGGTGAACGCCGAGCTGACCCGGCTGGCCTGCGAGGCCGGCTGGCCGGGCGGCCGCCCGGCGGGCCCGTTCGACATCCTGCCGTTGCTGGTGGCCGAGCCTGGCGGCCAGATCACCCGGCACGAGCTGCCCGGCGACGCGGTGCTGGAGGTCAGCATCAGGCACCCGGACTTCGGCTGGTTCACCGACCTGGGCCTGCGCTGGTACGCGGTCCCGGTGATCAGCGATATGTACCTGGACATCGGCGGCGTCTGCTACCCGGCGGTGCCGTTCAACGGCTGGCACATGTGCACCGAGGTGGGCTCGCGCGACCTGGGCGACACCGCGCGCTGCGACCAGCTCCCGGTGATCGCCGAGCACATGGGCCTGTCCACGGCCAGCGACCAGACGCTGTGGAAGGACAAGGCCATGACCGAGCTCAACCTGGCCGTCCTGCACTCGTTCACCGCCGACGGGGTCACGATCGCCGACCACCACGCCGAGTCGGCGGCCCCCGTCTTCCACCGCTACTACGAGGACTTCAACCAGACGCCGAGCTTCTACCGGCACCCGGTGTCGCCGCGGCTGAAGTAGCCCGCCGGGCGGTATCTAGCCGGGCGGGGTCTAGGTGGGCCGGGTCTAGGCGGGCGGCGGGTCCGGCCACGGCCGGGCCAGCGGGACGGGCTCATCGGAGCGCCAGGTCGGGATCCAGGCCTCCTCGTCCCTGGTGACGGTCGCACCGCAGACGGCGCAGGTCCCATCCGCGCGGATCTCGCCGCCGCAGCCGGCGTGCACGCTGGTCAGCGGCGAGTTGGGCGCCGCGCCCTGGGTGTACCGGTGGCCCCAGTCGGCCAGCGCGCGCAGCATCGGCGCCAGGTCGGCGCCGGCCTGGGTCAGCCGGTACTCCTGTCGCTGCCGCCGTCCGTCGTGGTAGGGCACCTTGACCAGGACGCCATGCTCGGTCAGCCGCCGCAGGCGGTCGGCCAGGATGTTGTCCGCGATCCCCAGGCGCTCGCGGAACTCATCGAACCGGCGCACCCCCACGGTGGCCTCGCGCAGGATCAGCAGGACCCAGCGATCGCCGAGCAGCCAGCCGGCCCGGCCGATGGGGCACCCCCGGCTCTCGTGTCCCCCCGGCGTCGGGCTGGCCGGGCCGCCAGTTTTGGCTTGCATATTGAAAGTCTAGCTCGACCTGAGTTAGCTTGTCATCTGAAAGCCAGCTATCACTGGAGGCCACAAGACATGATCACCACCGTCATTGGCGCCACCGGCCGCACCGGCAGCGCCGTCGTCCAGCGCCTCCTCGACGCCGGCCAGGCCGTGCGCGTGCTGGTGCGCGACCCCGGCAAGGCCCGCCGCCTGTTCGGCGAGGCTCCCCGGCTGGAGGTCGTCGCGGCCCAGCTCGACGATCCCGCGGCAGTCGCTGCCGGGCTCAATGGCGCCGACACGGCGTTCGTCGCCCTGGGCTCCGTCGGGCTCGAGGCCAGCTTGCAGCGGATCGCGATCCAGGCCGCCGCGTCCGTCCCGGACCTGCGCCAGCTCGTCCGGCTGTCGGTGCTGAACGCCGGGCCCGACTCGCTCGGCATCAACCAGCGCGGCCACTGGAGCATCGACTTCGCCGCCCAGGTGGCCGGGATCCCCTACGCCACCATCCGGCCCGCCATCTTCTCGGCGTCCATGCTGGCGGCCGCCCCCGAGATCAAGGCCACCCGGACCTGGACCGGGCTGGCCGACACCGGCCGGGTCGCCCTCAGCGACTACCGCGACGTCGCCGACGTCGCGGTCCGCGTCCTGGCTGACCCGGCCACCTGGGGCCAGCACCACGACCTCACCGGGCCGCGGCTGGTGAGCTGGCCCGAGGCCCTGGAGGTGCTGTCCGCCGAGCTCGGCGAGACGGTGACGTTCCGCACTACCGACGCCTTCGAGCTGGTCCGCAGGCTCACCCGGGCCGGCGTGCCCGCCGGGCAGGCTGAGCTGCTGGTCACCCGGGAGTGGGCGATCCTGGCCGGCGAGAACGAGCGCGTCACGACCACGTGCGCG
Source organism: uncultured Actinomycetota bacterium (assembly GCA_963822485.1). Taxonomy (GTDB): domain Bacteria; phylum Actinomycetota; class Actinomycetes; order Streptosporangiales; family Streptosporangiaceae; genus DASUBV01. The sequence continues at coordinate 888,376 of CAWGHW010000031.1, read as the reverse complement.
ATCTCGCCGGCCATGAGCCGCGGACCCTCGAGGCCTTCCTGCACGAGAACCACGAGCTATTCCGCTGACGTGCCGAGGGCACCGCGGAGATGATCGAGCCGGTCGGTGTGGCTGGTGAGGCGGGGACCCTTTTCTCGCCCAGCCACGCCCGTCACCCCATCGCGAGACCGTGGCTGGCTAATAGGCCCGCAGCAGCGCCATGATCTCGTCGGTGCTCATGCCCGCCACGTCGCGGCTGGAGGCTGTGTTGCGCAGCCGCCGGGCCCGGCGCTGGCCCCGGCTCAGGCTCCCCTCGACGCGCGTGATGACCAGCACGCCATCTTCCTCGATAACCTCAACCTCGTCACCCGCGTGCAGGCCGTGTTTCTCGCGCAGTTGAGCCGGGATCGTCACCTGGCCCTTGCTGTTCAGCACCATGGCATGCTCCCTGCTGAGGGTAACCCGTACTACTCCTTGCTACGTAGTACTACGCGGCAGGCCCAGCACACGCTCGCCGATCACGTTGAGCTGGATCTCGGCCGTCCCGCCGCCGAGCAGCATGGCCGGGACGGACAGGTACTTCTGCGCGGCCGCGCCGCCCGGCCCGCCGTCGGCCGCGGCCTCGGGCCCGTGCCAGCCGAGCACGGTGCGCGAGACGTCCAGCGCGCTGGCCGCCGCGGTCAGCTTCAGCACGCTGCCTTCTGCGCCCGGCTGGAGGCCGGACAGGCGGCGAATCAGGGCGCGGGCGCCGAGGGCCTCCTGCGCGGCCTGCCGGGCGACCAGCCGGGCCAGGTCGGCCAGCACGGCCGGGTCGTCGCCGACGCCGGCCGCCCGGGCCAGGTCGGCGATGCGGGGCGGATGACCGGAAAGCCCGGTACCCATGCTGACCCGCTCGCTGCCCAGGGTGGTCCGGGCCAGCCGCCAGCCGTCGCCGGGCTGGCCAACGAGCAGTTCGCCGGGCACGAACACGTCGGTGAAGAACACCTCGTTGAACAGGTAGCCGCCGTTCGCCTCGCGCAGCGGCCGGATCTCCAGGCCGGGCGAGCGGGTGTCGACCAGGAAGTAGCTCAGCCCGTGATGCTTGGGCGCGACCGGGTCGGTCCGGGCCAGGCAGATGCCCCAGTCCGCCTCGCGTGCGCCGGAGGTCCATACCTTCTGCCCGTTGAGCAGCCAGCCCCCTTCGACCGGCTCGGCCCGGGTGGCCAGCGAGGCCAGGTCGGAGCCGGCGCCCGGCTCGCTGAAGAACTGGCACCAGGCGAGCTCGCCGCGCAGCGTGGGCAGCACGAACCGGTCGCGCTGGGCGTCGGTGCCGTGGGCCAGGATGGTCGGCAGTGCCCACTCCCCGACCGTGGTCGAGATCATGTCCAGCCCGGCCCTGGTGAACTCTTGCGCGATCACCACCTGGGCCGTGGCGTCGGCGCCCCGGCCGTAGGGGCGCGGATAATGCGGCGCGACCAGCCCGTGGCCGGCCAGGAAGGCCTGGCGCTCGCCGGGCGCCAGCGCGACGGCCTCGGCCAGCAGCGCCGCGATCTCCGCGCGCAGGCCGTCCGGCTCGCTGCTCAGCCGCACCTGCGCCCGCCGGGTCGTGGTCCGGGCCAGCTCGCCGAGCCGCTGGTCGCGCCGGCGGGCGGGCCCGAGCAGGCTGGCCAGGCTGATGGCCCGGCGCCAGTACAGGTGGACGTCGTGCTCCCAGGTGTAGCCGATGCCGCCCAGCAGCGTGATCGTCTCCAGGGCCAGGTCCACGGCGCCGGTCAGGCTCAGCACGCCGGCGCAGGCCGCCGCCAGCGCGAACTGGTCCTCGTCCTGCCCGGCCGCCACCGCGGCGTCCCAGGCGCTGGCGGTCATCAGCTCCAGCTCGGCGAACAGCCGGGCGCACTTGTGCTTGATGGCCTGGAACGAGCCGATGGTCTGGCCGAACTGCTCACGCACCTTGGCGTAGGCCAGGCCGGTCTCCTGGCACCATCGGGCCAGCCCGGCCGCCTCGGCCCCGAACAGCGCGGCCGCGACGGCGCGCACCGTCTCCTCGCCGCCGCGCAGCACCTGCTCGTCGTCGATCAGCAGGTCGTCCAGCACCAGCACCCCGAGGTCGCGGGTCACGTCGACGCCGTCGCGGCGGTCTCGCCGCAGGGCGGCCAGCTGATCCCCGGCCACGGTGAACCAGACGCTGCCGCCAGGAGCGCCGGGGCCTGCCGCACCAGGGCCTGCCGCATCAAGAACTGCCGCACCGAGCACCGCCACCTGGGCCGACAGTGCGCCGAGGACCGGCACGGTGGTCCCGCTGACTAGCCAGCCCGTCCCGGCCGCGCGGCCTCCCCCTGGCCGCCGGGCGGTCAGGCCGTCCGGCGTGGTGGCGCAGGCCCCGGTGGCGCCGTCGGCGAACCGGGCCAGCAGGCCGTCGTGGGCCGGGCCCGCGGCCAGCCGGGCCACCACCGCGCTGGCCAGCACGGTGGGCAGGAACGGCCCCGGCAGCAAGCCCCGGCCCGCCTCCTCGACCGCCACGGCCAGCTCGGGCAGCCCGGCGTCGTCGCCGCCCACGCGACCGGGCAGGTGCAGCGCCAGCAGGCCCTGCTGGCGCAGGGCGTCCCACCAGGCGGGCCGGCTGCCCCGGGCCAGGTTCTCGAACTCCAGGCGGGTGGCCGACGTGGGGGCGTGCCGGGCGGCGAACTTGGCCACGGACTCGGCCAGCGCGACCTGATCCTCGGTGAGCGCGATGCCCATTTACGGGGCGTCCAGCTTGAGCACGCGGCGGGCGTTCTCGTGCAGGAACCTGGGCCAGACCTCGTCCTTGAACGGCACGCCGGGCAGATCGCGGAAGATGCGCTCCAGGGACAGGCCCATGGGAAAGTAGCCGGCGTAGATGATCTTGTCGGCGCCGCGGGTGTTGGCGTAGTTGATGATCGCCTGCGGATAGTGCCGGGGCGCGAAGGCCGAGGTCGAGTAGTACAGGTTCGGCCACTTGAGCATCAGCTTGACCGCCAGCGCCTCCCAGGGCTCGCAGCCGTGCCGGGTGACGAAGACCAGCTCAGGGAAGTCGTACATCACGGTGTCGATCCGGGCCACTTCCTGGGGGGCGAACTTCAGTCGCGGACCCGGGACGCCGGCGCACACGAAGATGGGAATGCCCAGGTCCACGCAGGTCTGGTAGATCGGGTACATCTTCGGATCGTCGATGGGGACCTGCGGGAACGTGCCCGAGGGAAACACTGAGGTGGCGCGGATGCCGTACGCCTCGAACTCCCGCCGGATGGCGCGCACGCTGCCGGTGACGTCGTTCGGGTCGGGCACCGCGCCGGACGGGATGAAGCGGTCCGGGTGGGCCTTGAGCGCGGCCCGCGAGGTCTCGTCGGCCACGCCGATCAGCCCGCGCTCGATCCCGTACTTGTCCATCTCGCCCAGGGTCACCGCGATGGGATCGTCGGTCGGCAGGTCCTTGGGCACGCCCTTGAAGATGTACTCGACGGGGAACTCCATCTCCTCCCGCGACGAGCGGTCCCTGGTCTGCCTGCGGATGAAGTCGTACTGCGCGAACCCCTCGTGCGGGAAGCCGATCATCGTGTCGATAACCGGGCTCCCAGGCGGGAAGGCCATGCGTTGCCTCCGGTGGTAGCCAGACCCTAGCCCAAGACTAGAACCCCGTTTCAGTGTGTCAATGGACCGCCGGGCGGCGGGGGACGGCTAGCCGCGCAGGCCGAACAGCGCGCCAGCGTTCGCGCTCAGGATGGCGGCCAGTCGTCGGCGGCCGCCCCGATCCTGACCTTTCGTCGCTCTGTCGCCACCCGCTCGGAATGTGGGAAAATGAGCTTGCGGCTCAATACCGCCGGGAATGCGGCCGGCGGGTGGGAGGTGGCCAACTCGATGTCCTGGGCCATCGTGGCGATCATCGGGTCGCCATTGATCATCCTGATCCCCGTGGCCATTGCCCATAACCGGCGGGAACGGCTGCTGAGAACGCTCGGAACCTCGTCGGCCGGGCGGATCCTGGAGCTGGGCCGGAGCGACGACGGCCTGGGCGGCGGCGGCCCCTGGGCTAAGGTCGAATACCAGCGCGACGGGTATCTGTACAGATCCACGGTCCCCGTGCGGCACAGTCTCCGTGACTATAAGGTCGGCCAGCGGGTCAGCCTGACCTACGTGCCCGGTCGGTCTATCGTGCGGCTCGATTCCTGACCGCCCGCTGAAGCCTCTGATTGCCCCCGCTAGCGGCGGAGGCCGGCGGGCCCTGAGAGTTTCTCCTATAACGGTGACCGCGATGGTCTATCTAGGTAGAGTTTGGATCATGGCTCGTCGTTCCGGATTTTCCGCTCAGACACTGTCGGTGCTCGCCTCGCTGGAGGCGGACCCGGCCACCTGGCGGCACGGCTACCTGCTGGCCACGCAGACCGGGCTGAGGTCGGGGACGCTGTACCCGATCCTGATCCGGCTGGCCGAGCGGGGCCTCGTCGAGGCGTGCTGGGAGGACGGGCAGCCCGCCGGACGGCCGCGACGGCACCTGTACCGGCTCAGCTCGGAAGGGCTGGCCACAGCCCGGGCGGCGCTGGCCGAACAGGCACCGCTGAAGCAGCCGCGTACGGCACCCGCACGACCTGCGAGCCGACGCCGGATAGCGGGAGAGGGCGCGTGATGGACCGCTTCACGAGGGTGCTCGCCGGGCTGCTGGGGCGCTCGGCCCGGCTGCTCCCGGCGGGCCGCCGCGACTGGGCCGAGGCCCTGCTGGCCGAGGCGGGCGAGATCCCGGACCCGGCCGGCCGCGTGGGGTGGGTAGCCGGCGGGCTGTGGCTGGTGGCACGGGAGGTCTTGATGCGAGTCGCGCCGGTGCTGGCCTTCGCCGCCGGCGCCGCGGCCCTGGTGCGGGTCGGCTGGGCCGGCAGCTCATCGGACTCCGCCGTACCCCTGAACCAGATGTACGTCGTGGTCACCGTAGTCCTGCTAGCCGTACTGCCCGCGGTGGTCCGCCGCTACTTCGGGCCGGCTCGATCCGGCTGGGGGCCGCGCACGGCACGGATCGGCGGTTACGCACTAGTGCTCGCGCTGATCGCCGCCAAGACCGTGAAGGACCGTCTGGGCAGCAAGCTCGGCGCCTACTTTGTGGTCGTTCCCGGCATCTGGGTCATGGAGATCCTGCTGCTGCTCATCATCGCCAGCTACGTGGCCGGGCTGCTCATCCTGACCTCCCAGCGCGTGCGGCTCACCCGCTGGACCGTGCCGATCGCCATCGGGCTCGGCGCGGTCACCGGCGGCGTGCTGTACGCGCTCGCCCCCTTCGGCGTCACCATCGACCCCAACGGCCCGTCACTGGGCTGGTGGTGGCTGGCCGCGGCGCTGCCCCTGGTGACCGGGTTCCTGGCCGCGCGAAGGTCCGCGCGAGACTCGCGGCCGGCGGCCCTGGGACCGGTCCTTCAGGCCTGCGTGGCCGCGAGCTGCGCCACGGCGGCGGCGGCCCTCCTGCTGGCGGCGCTCACCTCGGTCACGATCGCGCTGCTCCCGCACCACGTGCCGCTGCAAAGCAGCAGCTATACCAGCCATGGTGGCTGCGAGACCTGCGATCCGGACCGGACTGTGATCCCGCCGGGCCTCCGGCACGAGTACCTGGCCGAGATCAGTGTCGGCCAGGCGGGCCAGACGCCGCTGACCGCGCTTCTGGTCGCGCCGTTCCTCGGCGCCTGGCTCGGGGTCCTTGGCGGGGCACTCGCCCGCAGATCACCGGGCACCAGCCGCCGCGGCGGCGGCCCGGACGCCCTTTCACCGGCTCAGCCGCCCGGTTCCCTCCTGGCCTCCGACGACGACCTCGACCACGTCCTCGACACGCTCACGACCGCGTTCGCTCAGGGCAGGCTCACCAGCCAGGAACTGGACCGGCGGACGGGCCAGGCGCTCGCCGCACGGACGCTCGCCGAGCTGGCCGACCTCACCGCCGACCTCCCCGCCAGGATGACCAGGGCCCGGCCGAGGCCCAAGCCCGCCCGCGTGCGGCCCCGGCCGCCCGCGGACCAGGCCGTCGCGTGGTGTGCATGGGGGCTGATCACGCCCGCCCTGATCGCGGTCGTTCTGGCGATCGGCGACCCCACCCCCGCCGACAGTAAGCCGATCGAGGCAATTCTCTCCCTGGTCACCATGGTCTATTTCATCGCCTGGCTGGTAATCGGGGCCACGATGCTCCTCACCTGGTATCAGCAGCGCCGCCCGCAGGGCGCCCCGCATCTCATGGAGCCAAGCCCGCCCGTCGCGGGCGAATGACCCGCCCGCCACCCGCTAACGACTGGTTCCCCTGGCCGACGATGTTGGTTGCCATCATCCGGGGCTCATGTAGCGGCGGATGCTTGTCTGGCCGCGGAAGCGTATTGCGCAAGTGTGTCACGCACATGCGTCGAACGTTTCCGCGGAAACGCCGCGGGGCTGGCGTCTCCGGCCCGCTAGTGGCGGGGGCCGCGGGGTTGGCCGCGGCGGGCGGGATCGGCGGGGGCGGCACCGGCTCTACGACCCGATTGCTTACCGTGCTGGCGGTCGCCTGACGGGGCGGGAGTCTGGCCGCTGTAGGTACAATGTTCTCGTTGCAGGTACAACGATGGGAGCGAGGGCGAATGAGCGGTGTATCAGTCCGGGAGTTCTCCTACAACCCCAGCGCCGTCTTCGCTCGTGTCGAGCGCGGCGAGGCCATCGAGGTGACCCGTCACGGCAAGACCATCGCCATTGTGGTGCCCGGATCGGGGATCCTCGGCCGGTATGCCCCCCTCATCGCCCGGGGAGTCATCAGGATGAAGCCGGCGACAACCAAGGACCTCGACCAGATCCCCACCTTCACCGTGCCCGAGGACGCATCACCGCTGGAGATTCTCCTCGCCGAGCGGGAGGCAGACGACCGGTGATCTACCTGGACGCCTCGGCCCTGGTGACCTTGGTGACCGGCCGCCCATATGCCGGGGAACTCCGCGGGTTCCTGGCCCAGTCACCCGAGATGCCCATGGGGACTTCCACGATCGGCTTCATCGAGACAGTGCGCACGCTCGACCGGGTCGGCAGTTACCCCACCGCGATGCAGGATCTCCTGGCCAGCTTCACGGAGATCCTGGTCACCGACGAGATCCGGGACGCGGCCGGGAATCTGCCCGGCGGCATCCGGACGCTCGACGCCATACACGTCGCGAGTGCCCAGGCCATCGGCGACGCGCTCGCCTACTTGGTGACCTATGACAAGCGCATGTTCGACATTGCCCACTCGGTGGGCATTCCCGTAGCAGCGCCTGGCATGAGCAGCTAGTTCGGCGGATCCGGGATTAGCGGAACTGCCAGCTGGTGGCGGTGCGGCTGGCGCCGCAGGGGCCGGTCACCGCGGGCGGGTGGGTGGCGAAGCTGCCCGCGGCCGGGGCGGTGTCCGTCAGGCACCGGCCCGACGACGGGTTGCGCAGCTGCATGCCCGTACCGCCCGGGCTGATAGTCCAGCGCTGGGCCGCGCCGCCGGTGCAGGGGTCCAGCTCCACCGGGCGGCCGCTGGCCGCGCCGGCCGGGCGGGCCTGAAGGCACCGGCCGTGGATCTGGACCGCGCGGTCGGGCAAGGCGGTCCAGTTCTGGGCCGCGTCGCCGGCGCACGGCCAGACCTGGATCGCGGTGTGGCGCGCGGTGCGGTTGCCGGGGTCGTCCAGGCAGCCGCCGGGGATCTGGGAGACGACGGGGCCGGGCGGCAGCAGCCACTGCTGGCTGGCCGAGCTCGTGCAGGCCTCGATCCGGGCGGCCGTGCCGTGCCCGGGCTTGGGCGCGGTCAGGCACAGGCCCGCCGCTGCGTTGGCCAGCTCGCCGGCGGTCCTGACGGTCCACTGCTGGCGGGCCGCGCCCGAGCACTGCCCCAGGTCGGCGACGGCGCCGGGACCGGCCGAGCCGATGACCGACAGGCAGCGGCCGCGGATGCGCAAAGTGCCGTCCTGGGCCAGGGCCCAGCGCTGGGCGTCGCGCCCGTCGCAGGACACGACGCCGATCCTGGTCCCGGTCTTCGCGGTCTCGCCGGGGTCGTTCAGGCACCGCCGGCGCACCTGCGACCTGACCGGCCCGGCGCGGCCGTGGTCGGCCACGGGCGTGACCGTCCAGGTGAACGAGGCCTCACCCATGTCCTTCAGGCGGTCGGCCGCGATGACGGTGACGTGATAGCTGCCGGGGCGGCCGGGCCAGCCGGCGATCTGCCCGGCGGCGCTGATGGTCAGGCCGGGCGGCAGGCCGGTGGCGGTGTACGACGCGGTCTGGCCCGCGGGCACCGACGCGGGCGGGACGGTGAGCAGCACCGGGTTCCCGGCCGCGGTCTGCTGGCTGGCGGGCGGGGTCACGCTGAGGGCGCCGCCCACCTCCCAGGTGACGCCGATGGACCCGAGCACCTGGCCCTCGGCGGTCGCGGTGACGGTGCTGGCCTGGGCGGCGTCGGTCATCGTCGGCGTGCCCGCGACCACCCCGCCGGGATTGACGGCCAGTCCGGCCGGCAGCCCGGCCGCCGTGTAGCCCAGCCCGGCTGCCGCCCCGGTGACGGCCTGGCTCACCGGGACCGACACCGACATGCCGATCGCGGTCTCCTGCGGGCCCGGCGCGATCAGGTTCAGGGCGTCCAGGTCGGTGTGACCGGCCGAGTCGATGCCCGGCACGGTGGCGGTGCTGGTGTACTGCCACAGCGCCCAGTTGCCCCAGCCCTTCGGCATCGCCGGACGGGCGGCCGTGGTGTAGGAGGCCACCCACAGCAGGCTGGCGCGGAAGGCCGCGCTGTCGCCCGTGCACCGGTGCCACCAGTCCCAGGTGGTGTACAGGACCGGGACCTGACCGGTGAGCTTGCGGGCCTCGGCGTCGAAGCTCGTCAGCCAGCTCACCATCGCGGCCTTGGACAGGCCGTAGCACTCCCCGCCCTGGTAGGGGTTGTACTCGATGTCCAGCATCAGCGGCGGCGTCCGGCCGCCCACCGTCCCGGCGTGGCTGACCAGGTACTGCGCCTGGCCGGCCGCGGTGCCGTTCCCGGACTTCGGGTTGGCGAACGCGTACCCCAGCACCGGCAGGCCCGCGGCGCTGGCGCCGGCCAGGTCGCCGGCGTAAAAGGGGTTGGCGTAGTAGTTGCCCTCGGTCGCCTTGACGGCGGCGAACCTGATCCCGTCAGCGACGACCCGGGACCAGTCGATGGGCGTTCCCTTGGGATGCGCCTTGGTCACCGGGTGCTGGAAGGCGGCCACGTCCACGCCCCGCACCGCGCCCGGCGGTCCCGTCGGCACCGCGCCCGCCCGCGCGCCGCGGCTGGACACGCCGCGCGGCCCGGCCAGCTCGCGCAGCAGCCGCGGCGAATGCGGCGCTCCCACGTTGAAGTGCGGTTCCCCGGACGCGCCGGCCGATGGTCGCGCGGTAGCCGCGCTGGCCGCCGCGGCCGGTGCCACCAGCAGACCCAGGAACGCGACCGCCGCTAGTACCCCTGGCCGCCCCCAGCCCCGCACGCGCCAACCCCCGCTCTGGCCCCGAAACGACGGCGACTACGACCGTCAGCTATTTCCAGGGATATTCCTATCCGAATCGCCCAGGTTCCGCCAGCCGAACTGGCCGGCCCGCCGCAGCATCCCGGGTACTTCGCCCGCGGGCGATTAGATCCGCGACCTGCCGCCGTCTCAGTACGCGGATGGCACCTGCGCCCGAGCGGATGGAGAAGATCATGATTAACAAGGTGGGCACCGGCGAGATCGACCACGCCGCCGCGCGGCCTCCGGTGGTGGACCGGGCGCGCTGGCAGGCGCAGCTGGACGACCTGCTGGTCCGGGAGAAGGCGCACACCCGCGAGGGCGACGCCATCGCCGCCGCCCGGCGGCGGCTGCCGATGGTCGAGGTCGACCCCTCGATCCCGCTGATCGGCGAGCACGGCCCGGTCCCGCTGATCGAGGTGTTCGAGGGCCGCCGCCAGCTCATCGTCTACTACCACATGTGGCACGACGGCCAGCCCGCCGAAGGTCAGTGCGAGGGCTGCACGTTCTTCAACGGCCAGATCAGCGAGCTGTCCTACCTGCACTCGCGGGACGTCACCTTCGCCACGTTCAGCCAGGGCGCCTACCCCGAGAGCGCGGCCTACCGGAACTTCATGGGCTACGAGATGCCCTGGTACTCGGCGCGGGAGTCGGCCGACGCGCTGCTGGCCGGACGGTGGTTCGGCATGCAGGTGTGCTACCTGCGCGACGGCGGGCAGGTGTTCGAGACCTACTGGAGCAGCGGCCGGGCCGGTGAGGTGATGACCCCCAGCTACGGGCTGCTGGACATGACCGTCTACGGCCGCCAGGAGTCCTGGGAGGACTCGCCCGAGGGCTGGCCGCAGCCGTTCAGGACCAACGGGGACCAGTTCCGCCTCGACGGGCGGCCGACCGCGCAGTGGTCACGCCTGGCCGCCGGCCGCTCCGACGACCTCACCGTCGGCTGACTCGCCGGCCGCTCTCCCGTGTCGATCTGGCCCGCCCTCGTTCGTGTAGGGGGTGAAGCGACACAAGGAGGCGTCATGAGTGAGCCAGAAGTCCTGCTGAGCGGACTCGGCATACCCGAATCACCCCGGTGGCACGAGGGCCGGCTGTGGTTCTGCAACTGGATCGAGCGGCAGGTCGTGGCCGTCGGCCTGGACGGCCGGGCCGAGGTCATGCCGGTCCGCGCGGACCGCTCGTTCGGGTACTCGATCGCCTGGCGGCCCGACGGCCGGCTGCTGATGACCGGCGACCAGGTGCGCGCCCAGCAGCCCGACGGGTCGATGACCGCCCTCGCCGATCAGGGGGCCAACGAGATCGTCGTGGACCGGCGCGGCTACGTCTACGTCAACGGCGCGGACTTCGACTTCGCCGGCGGCGAGACGCCCAAGCCGGGCTTCATCAAGCTGATCACGCCCGACGGCCGGCTGCGCCAGGTCGCGGACGACATCCAGTTCCCCAACGGCATGGTCATCACGCCGGATGACCGGACGCTGATCATCTCCGAGTCGTTCGCCGGCGGCTGACCGCGTTCGACATCGACCCGGACGGCGGCCTCTCGGGCCGGCGGGTGTTCGCCGAAGGGCTGGGGCCAGACGGCATCGCCCTCGACGCCGAGGGCGCGGTGTGGGTCTCCACGGGCGGGTTCTCGGTCGCCCGGGTGGCTGAGGGCGGCGAGGTTCTCCAGCAGGTGGAGCTGGAGGAGGACCGGGCCCCGTTCGCGGTGATGCTCGGCGGCCCGGACCGGCGGACGCTGTTCATCCTGACCGCCGAGTGGCGGAAGGCGGACAGCCCCACCGACAACCTCAAGCGGCTGTCCGACGGGCCGCGCGCCGGGCAGATCCTGATGGTGCCAGTCTCGGTGCCCGGCGCCGGGCGGCCCTGATCGGCGCGGCGGCAGCGACCGGCGGCAGGGACCGGCGGCGGGACCGGCGGCAGCGACCGGCGGCAGGGCGCGGCCAGCTACTAGGTCCGGGTCAGGTTCATAACCCAGTTAATCTCCCAGGTCTTGCCCTCGTCAGTGGAGAGCGCCTGTTCCCAGCGAACCGAGGCCGGGGTGATCGCCGACCAGAGGTAGCGGACCAGGACCGGTATGCCGTTGTGGGTGTCGGGGCCGAGGAACTCCCCGGTGCCGTCGGCGCCGAAGCGGCCGATCACGGGCGGGTCGATGGCGGCGCTGAGGCTGGTGACCCAGAAGATGGACCAGGCCTGCTCGTGCTCGTCGTACAGCCGCAGCGACATGGCGTGATAGCCGCGGCTCGGGAACGCGCCCTCGTCGATGTTGCCGGCGCCGCCCAGGATGGGGTAGCAGCGCAGGTCGGTGCTGAACTCCTCCCACTCCTGGCACCCGGTCAGCCGCTCCTTCAGCCGGCGGTGGCCGATCCGCCAGGTGCCGTGCAGGAAGTCGAAGTCGTGCCGGGGGTCGCGGGCGGCGCCGGCCGGCTGGGTGGCCGGCGGGGTCGCCGGCGGGCTGATCGGCTGGGTGGTTGGCGGGGTGGTTGGCGGGGTGGTCACCGGTGGTCTCCCGTCGTGCCGTCGGGCAGGTAGTCGGCCAGGTACGCGTCCAGGTCGGGCTTCTCACCGGCGAGCATGTGCCGCACCCACGCGTCGCGCTCGTGGGCCAGCGGCGCCAGCTCCCACACGCAGCCGATCCAGCGCCGGTCCAGCACCATGAAGTGCGTCGGGTCGTCGTCCGGGCAGTCGAGGGCGGGCTGGGCGGCGGCCGCGCCGCGCATGTGCAGCACGTTGTCCCAGACCCAGGAGTAGGCGTTCACGTAGGCCGACCCGTCGCCGGCGCTGCGGTGCACGACGGCGAACGCGGCGGGCGGCGTGCCATCGGGCTCGGGGAGCAGCTCGGGCAGGACGGCGTAGGCGGCCCGGGTCACCTCGGGCTCGATGCCGGCCGGGTCGGGGGTGACGTGGTAGCGCTTGATGCTCCGCCCGGCCACCTCGATGGGCGGCAGGGCGGTCAGTAGCTTCTCGTTGAAGGCCATGGCGGCACATTAAGACGACTCCCCTGACACCTTCTGTCAGTGGAGTTGGGCAGAATCGGACCATGCGCGCGAGCCGGCTGGTGTCCATCCTGCTGCTGTTGCAGGCCCGGGGGCGGCTGACCGCGGCCGAGCTAGCCGAGACGCTGGAGGTCTCGGTGCGCACGGTATACCGGGATATCGAGTCGCTGCACGCGGCGGGCATCCCGATGTACGGGGACGCCGGGCACCACGGCGGCTACCAGCTCCTGCACGGGTACCGGACCCGGCTGACCGGGCTCAGCGCGGACGAGGCCCAGGCGCTGTTCCTGTCCGGGCTGCCCGGCCCGGCGGCCGAGCTCGGGTTCGGCTCGGTGCTCGCGGCGGCGCAGCTCAAGGTGCTCGCCGCGCTGCCCCGCGAGCTGGGCGAGCAGATCGAGCGGGTGCAGGAGCGCTTCCACCTCGACGCCCCCGGCTGGTACGCCCAGCCGGACGAGGTGCCGTTCCTGCCCGCGGTGGCCGACGCGGTCTGGCGCGGCCGGGTGCTGGCGGTGCGGTACCGGCGCTGGAAGGCGCCCACCGACGTGGACCGCCGGCTGGAACCCTACGGGCTGGTGCTCAAGGCGGGACGCTGGTACCTGGTGGCCGGGCCGGGACCGCGGACCTACCGGATCGACCAGGTCCTGGCGCTGACCGTGCTGGAGGAGGAGTGCCGGGTCCCGGACAGCTTCCACCTGGCCGGGTACTGGCAGGCCTACCAGGCCGACTTCCACGCGCGGCTGCACGGCGGCGACGCGCTGATCCGGGTGGCGCCGGGCGCGGAGTCCTGGCTGTCCCGGCCGGTCGCGCGGGCGCTGGCCCAGTCCGGCGCCGCCGGCCCGGACGGGTGGCGGCGCGGCGTCGTGCCCATCGAGTCGGTCGAGCACGCCTGCCGCGAGTTCCTCCTGCTCGGGCCCGACATCGAGGTGCTGGGCCCGCCGGAACTGCGGGCCCGGCTGGCCGCGACGGCCCGCGCCGTGGCCGCCCGGCACGGCCGCCGGGAGATTCCAACCAGCGAGGCCCCTGGGGCGTCATAGCAGGGAGGTGACATGACGTGCTCCGAGCGAGCCATGTGACCGCGAGGAAAGAGGGACTCGACCATGAACCTGTCATTCACGCGAGCCATGGCGCTCGCCGCCCTCCCGGTACTGCTGCTCGCGCTGGACGCGGGTACCGCCGCGGCCCAGCCCGCGGGCGGAGGCCCGCCGCCCCCCAAGGGCTTCGAGGCCGACTCGGCCAGCTTCGTCTCGGCGCGGACCGGGTTCGTGCTCGGCACCCGCGGCTGCGGCGAGCTGCCCTGCCCGGCCCGGCTGGAGAAGACCGTCAACGGCGGGAAGACCTGGACCAAGGTGCCCGCGCCCGCCGCCTCGCTGGTCCCGCCGTTCAGCGGCACCCCGCTGTCCGCGGTGAGCACGGTCCGGTTCTCCAGCGCCAGCGACGGCTGGCTGTTCGGCCCCGGCCTGTGGGCCACCACCGACGGCGGCCGGCACTGGCACCGGGTGTCGCTGCCCGGCGCGGCCGGGCGAGCGGTGGTCGCGCTGGCCGCGTCGGACGGCGTGGTGCTCGCTTCGGCGGAACCGGTCGACGGCAGCCTCAACGCGGCCCGGCTGTACCGCAGCGAGGTGGGCAGCGGCAAGTGGACGCTGGTCAGCAAGGTCGCTCCGGCCGCCGCGCTGACGGTGTCCGGCCACTCGGTGTGGGCGGGCATCGCGCCGAAGCTGTGGCGGTCGACCGACAGCGGCCGGCACTGGTCGAAGCTGTCGTTCACCTGCCCGTCCGACGCCGTGGACGCGACCGCGGTGGCGGCGGCGTCCGCGTCTGATGTCGCGCTGGCGTGTTCCAACCTGGGCTTCCCGCTGCCGGGCTCCAGCTTCAAGAAGGTCTTCACCTCCAGCAACGGCGGGCGCACCTTCCGCCTGGCCGGCGAGCTGGCCGAGCCCGGCGAGACCGGCCTGCTGGCCCTGCCGCCCGGTCACCCGCGGGTGATCACGCTGACGGCGGCCAGCGGCGCCACCTACCTGTACCGGTCGGTCAACGGCGGGAAGGCCTGGAAGGCGACGACGCTGTTCGACGGTGGCCTGGACGTCCGGGACCTGGCCTACGTCTCGGCCAGCACCGGCTACCTGATCCACTTCAGCGGCGGCCCGGCCATCGGCTACGGCAAGGGCCTGATGAAGACGGCGAACGCCGGGGCAGCCTGGAAGGCCGTCGCCATCCCCTGACGCTGCCTGACCCGCTGCACTACACCGAGATCGCGGGCAGCCGACTCGGCCGGGCGGCCGGCGGGCGGCTGGCCGGGGGCTGGTAGGACTGCCAGGCCCCGGCCAGCCGCCGGACCGCCTCGGTCAGGTCGTCGTGCGACGCGACGAAGTGCAGCCGCAGGTAGCGGTCAGCGCCCGGCCCGGAGACGTCCAGCCCGGCGCCGGGCAGCACGGCGATCCCGTGCCGCAGCGCCGTCTGGGCGAACGAGGTCCCGTCGCCGGCGGGCAGGCGCACCCACAGCGTCTGCCCGCCCGTCACCGGCGCCGCCGCCCAGCCGGGCAGGTGCCCGGCCAGCAGCGCGAGCAGGTGATCGTGGCGGGCCTGCCGCTGCGGGGCCAGGCGGCCGGCCAGGGCCTCGACCTGCGGCACCAGCTCGGCCGCGGCCAGCTGGCCGGGGACGTTGTGCCCCAGGTCGTGCACGGCATTGAGCCGGGCCAGCCGGGCGATCAGCGGCTCGGGCGCGCGGACCCAGCCGATGCGCAGGCCGCCCCAGACGCTCTTGCTGATCGATCCGACCGAGATCACGCTGTCGGCGTAGGCGGCCAGGGGCGGCGGGGTCGGCACGCCGGGGAAGGCCAGGTCGCTGAGCACCTCGTCGTCGATCAGCGGGATGCCCGCGGCCTGCGCCTCGCGGGCCAGCGTCCGCCGGGCCGGCCCGGGCAGCACCGCGCCGGTCGGGTTGTGGAATGTCGAGATGACGTAGGCCAGCGCGACGCGCCGACCGCGGGCCGCCGTGGCCAGGCCGTCCAGCCCGACCGGCAGCGCCTGAGGCACGACCGCCAGCTCGCGGAACGTCTCCAGCACGCCGGGGTAGGTCGGCGCCTCCACCAGCGCCCGGTCCCCCGGCGCGAGCAGCGCCGAGGCCAGCAGCGACAGCGCCTGCTGGCCGCCGGCGGTGACCAGGATCCGCTCCGGGCCGGTGCGGATGCCCTGGCGCGCATAGCGGTCGGCGATCGCGGCCCGCAGCGCCGGGTGGCCCGCCGGGTAGTAGCCGATGTCACCGGCCGTTGCGGCCAGGACCGGCACGATGCGCGCGTAGGCCTGCGCCACCTCCGGCGGCGGCCGGTCCGGCGCGGCACAGGCCAGCGGGATCACCCCGTCCGGCGGCTCCAGCAGGTGCAGGAACATCGGCGCGCTGGTCGTCGGCCGCGGGTCGGCCGGGCCGGCGGCCGGGTCTGGGCGGTCAGCGCCCGCCACCCGGGTGCCGCTGCCCTGCCGCCGGACGATCCGCCCCTCCTGGGCCAGCAGGTCATAGGCCGCGACCGCGGTGCTGCGCCCGACCGACAGCGCGGTGGCCAGCGCCCGGTCCGGCGGCAGCGGCTCGCCGGGCGGCAGCTCGCCCTCGTCGATCAGCCGCCGCAGCCGCGCCGCCAGCAGCAGCGGCAGCGGTCCCCGGCCCGACGACCAGCGGCCCAGGCGGTCAACTAGCTCGATTGGCTTCATACGCAGACCAATTCTCCGGCATTGGCCCTGGGATCGCCAGCCGGGCCCGGCGAGCATGGCCGGATGAGAGAGTTCCCGGCCAGCCCGATCACGGCCCTGATCGACCAGACGCCCCGGTACAACCTGGGCGAGAGCATGGGCGCCGACCTGACCGTGGCGGAGTTGCTCGGCCCCGACGAGCTCGGCCCCGACGGCCTGGCGGGGGTACGCGGGGTGCGGCTCGGTTACGGCACCTCGACCGGGGATCCAGAGCTGCGCGCCCTGGTCGCCGCGCGGCACGGCATCCCCGACGGTCAGGTGCTGATCACGGCCGGCGCGGCGGCGGCGCTGTTCCTGGTCTCGCTGCTGTGCGGCGACGGCGAGGTCGTGCTCGGCCAGCCCGGCTATCCGCCGACGCTCAGCACGCTGCGCGGTATCGGCGCGCCGGTGGTGACCGTGCTCGCGCGGTTCGAGGACGGCTACCGGGTCGACCTGGACGCCTTCGCCCGCCGGCTCTCGCCGCGCACCCAGCTGGTCATCTTCGCCTCGCCGCAGAACCCCTCCGGCGTGCCGCTCACCGAGGACGAGGTCGAGCGGATGCTCGCGGCCATGTCCCGCACCTGCCCCGAGGCCCTGCTGCTGATCGACGAGACCTTCCGGGAGGCCACCTACGGCGGCGCGCCCCCGGCCGCCAGCTTCGCCGGGCGCTCGCCGCGCCTGCTCACCTGCGGCTCGATGTCCAAGGCCTACGGGGCGCCCGGCCTGCGCATTGGCTGGCTGACCGTCCCCGAGCCCGGGCTCTGCGAACAGCTCCGGCTGGCCCGGTTCAACACGTCGCTGTCCTGCGGCTCCCTGGACGAGTTCCTCGCCGCCCGGCTGCTCAGCCAGGCCGACCGGGTGCTGGCCGCACGAGGCGCGGTGCTGGCCGGGGCGCGCGGCATCGTCGAGCGCTGGATCAAGGGACGCAGTGGCCTGGGGTGGCTGCCACCCCAGGCCGGCGGGTTCTGCTGCCTGCGCCTCGAACCGGGCGCCTTCGGGCCCGAGGAGATCGACCGCTTCCACGCGTACCTGGCCGAGCAGCGAGTGCTGGTCGCGCCCGGTCCCTGGTTTGGCGACAGCGCGCACGTTGTCCGGCTCGGCCTGGCCTACGAGCCCGCGGACCGGCTCGAAGCAGGGCCTGGAGGTCATCGGCGCGGCCCTGGAGGCCACGGCACGCTAGGCGGCCAGCGGGATGGCTCCCGGGCGCCGTCAGGCGTCCCGCAGGCGGAGCAGCAGGCCGCCGAGCAGCAGGGCGCCCGCGGCCCAGGCAGCGAGCACGCCGAGGCCCTGCCCAGGGGCTGATGGGCAGGTTGTTCAGGCCGGTGGTGGCCTGGATGGCCAGGCCGGCGGTCATGGGCCCGATCTGCTCGATGTGCCGGGCCAGGTCCGGGCGGCCGGCCACCGCGCCGATGATCGGGAACAGGTAGAGCAGGCCGAGCACCACTGCGATGGCGGCCGCCGCATCGCGGAGCGCGGCGGCGGCACCGACGCTGAGCAGGGCGATCAGCGCGAGGTAGAGAACCGAGCCGAGGGCGGCGCGGAGCACTGGCCCGTCGCCGAGGGACAGGGCCGGGTAGCCGTGGGCCGGCCCGATGCCGTGGCCGGGCAGGATGAGCCGCCCGGCCAGCAGCGAGGGAAGGACGGCGAGGGTCCCGGTGACCAGCACCAGTCCGGTCAGGACGGCGGCCTTGGCCGCCAGCACGGTGACCCGCCGGGGCATCGCGGCCAGGGTGAGGCGGATCATGCCCGTGCCGTACTCGCCGCTGACGGCCATGACGGCCAGCACCGCGACCACCGCCTGGCCGAGGTAGACGCCGGTCAGGCTGATCTTGGCCGGGTCCTCGGGGCAGCCCCCCGCCGGGCAACTGGCGGCCGCGGCCGCCGCGGCACTGACCGTGACGGTCAGCGCCGCGGCGCCGAGCAGCAGCCAGCCGGTGCTGGCCAGGGTGCGCAGCTTGGTCCACTCGGCGTGCAGCGCATCGATCATGGCGACGGCGGGCGGCGTGGTCAGGCCAGTCACGCGTCCCTCCGGCGCAGCAGGAATCGCGGCCAGGGCCAGGGCGAGCAGCGCGTATCCGCAGAGCACGGCGAACCCGGCCCACGGCGCCAGCGGGTAGTAGCCGCCGAACGGCGTGTAGTGGCCGTCCACCTGCGGATACTGCGGGATGGCCTGCTGGATGGCGAAGCCGGCGGCCGGGGTGACCCGCAGCACCCAGTCCGCGGCGCCGGTGGGCAGGACGGGAAAGGCGACGGTGATCAGGTAGGGCAGGATGATCGCGGTGATGACCACGGTGACCGCCCCGGCGCCGTGCCGCAGCAGGGCACCGACGCCGAGCGCGAGGACCGCGGCGACGGCGAACAGGGCCGCGCCCCCGGCGATCACGCGCACCTCGGTGAACGCTGACGCCGGATAGATCGGCGAGCCGCTCGCCCGCGTCAGCGGGTTGCCGAGCAGCACCGTCCCGGCGGTGCCGGCCAGCCCGGCGGCGAAGGTGACGGCGCCGAGGACGAGGGCCTTGGCGGCCAGGACCCGGCCGCGCCGGGGACTCGCGGCCAGAGTCAGGCGGATCAGGTCCCGCCGGTACTCGGCGGTGATGAACAGCGCACCCACCACGACCACCGCGATCAGCCCGATGAACACGCCCGCGAGGTTCCCGCCGATGGACGCGCCGCCGGCGGCGCCCGGCGCGATGTCGCCGGAGCCGGTGACGCTGAAGGTGCCGTCCGCCTGCCGGTAACCGGACTCGGACCCGGTCAGGTACGTGGAGCTGCGGCCGCCGCCGACGAAGGTGCCCTGCCACCCGGTGCCGGGCCGGCCGCCCGCCAGGCTGACCTGGTCGAAGGTGGCGGTGGCATCGGTGGGGTCACTGGTTCCGGATCCGCCCGAGATCTGCTGGCTGACCTGCCTGGCATAACTCGGCGAGGTGACGAACAGCCCGGCCTGGACGGTCGGCGCCAGCCGGGGCAGGCGCACCGAGCTGATCTTCGTCCACCGGCTGCCGTCGGCGGAGTCATAGCCGGTCAGGGTGTCCCCGGACCGGGTCAGCCGCAGCCAGCGCGGTGCCGCCGCGGCGACGCGGCCCGTCAGCCCGGCCTGGTCGCCGGTGTAATTCCACTGCATCCGGGTGCCATGGCGGCCGGTGACCATGACCGCCGCGTAGGCCGACCCCTGGCGGGTCCCGGCCGTGACGATGAGACCGGCCTTCGCCCACGCCTGGAGGCCGGGCGTCGTGCGGGCCGGTCCCTGCGGGGTCAGGCCCGACTCGATCACGCCGGTCAGCGAGGTCACCCGGACGGTGATGCTGCCGTCCGCGGCGAGCGGGCGGTGGACGAAGTAATAGGTGTCGGTGACGGCCTCGCCGCCGGGCCCGGTCGGGATGACGTAGTGGCAGGGGCCGCCGACGCAGCCCTCCTGGCTGTTGATGGCGGTGAACAGGCCGAGCAGCAGCGTGAGCAGCAGCGCGGCGATGGTAGCGATGAGCCAGCCGCGGACCGTCCGGAACTTGATCCACTCGGCCCGCAGCAGGTACCCGAAGCGGTCGCGGTCATCGCGGCCGGGCGACGCCGACGGCTCGGGCGGGGCCAGCTCAAGGGCGGTCATCGCGCCGCCTCCCCGGCCGGCTCGGCGCGGTACTCGACGGCGTCCTGGGTCAGCTCCATGTAGGCCTCCTCCAGCGACGCCCGGTGCGCCGTCACCTCGGAGAACGGCACCTGGCCCGCAGCCAGCACGGCCACGATCCGCTCCGCGGGCAGTCCCGAGACGGTGAGGATGCCGCCGCCGGCGTCGGCCACCGTCGCCCCGGCGTTGCCGAGCGCGTTCGCCGCGTCCCAGCGGGCCGCGGTCCGCACCGTGACCCGGTCGGCGGAGGTGGACGCGATCAGGTCCGCGACGCTGGTGTCGGCGATGACCCGGCCGCGACCGACGATCACCACGTGGTCGGCGCTCTCCTGGAGCTCGCTCATCAGGTGGCTGGACACCAGCACCGCCCGGCCCTGGCGGGCCAGCGAGGCCAGGAAGCCGCGCATCCAGACGATGCCCTCGGGGTCCATGCCGTTGAACGGCTCGTCGAGCATCAGTACCGGCGGGTTGCCGAGCAACGCGGCGGCGATCCCGAGCCGCTGCCGCATGCCCAGCGAGTAGCCCCCCGCCTTGCGCCGGGCCGCCTTCTGCAGGCCGCTGCGCGCGATTACCTCGTCGACCCGGCGCGGGCCCAGGCCCTGGGAGTGAGCCAGCCACAGCAGGTGGTTGCGGCCGGTCCGGCTCGGCTGCAGCGCGGCCGCGTCGAGCAACGCGCCCACCTGGGTGAGCGGGCGTCGCAGGCCCCGATAGGGGCGGCCGCCGATCAGCGCGTGGCCCGCGTCGGGGGCGTCCAGGCCCAGGATGACCCGCATCGTGGTGGACTTCCCGGCCCCGTTGGGCCCGACGAAACCGGTGACCTGGCCGGGCGAGACGCGGAACGTCATCCCGTCCAGCGCGAGGGTCGAGCCGAACCGTTTGCGCAGCCCGGCGACCTCGATGGTCGCATCGCTCATAGCCGTGTCCTCATCTCTAGGGCGGATCTCATGGGGGATGCCGCTTCGGAAGCTGGTTCTACGCGGCGGCCGGTCTCAGCACGGTGCTAGCGGCTGATACCTGGCTGAGACCGGCGCCCTGGCATCCTGAACCTGCAGGTCAGCTGTCGCGGAAAGGAACATGGCCGGTCATGCGCGTGCTAGTCGTGGAGGATTACGAGCCCATGGCCCGGGCCATCGTGACCGGGCTGCGCCGGGAGGGCATGGCCGTCGACGTCGTCCACGACGGCGGCGAGGCGCTCAGTCACCTGGCCCTGACCCGCTACGACGTCGTGGTGCTGGACCGTGACCTGCCCGGCGTGCCCGGCGACGAGGTCTGCCGCCGGATGGCCGCCGACCGGTCACCGAGCCGGATCCTGATGCTCACTGCCGCCGGCCGCCTCAGCGACCGGGTGGAAGGGCTGGGCATGGGCGCCGACGACTACCTGGCCAAGCCGTTCGACTTTCCCGAGCTCACCGCCCGCGTGCGGGCCCTCGGCCGCCGCGCCGCCACGCCCCTGCCCCCGGTCCTCGAGCACGCTGACATCAAGCTCGACCCGGCCAGCCGCACCGCGTCCAGGGCCGGGCAGCGACTGGCTCTCAGCGCCAAGGAACTCGCCGTCCTGGAGTACCTGCTGGCTGGCACGGGCCGGGTCGTCTCCGCCGAGGAACTGCTCGAACGGGTCTGGGACGAGGCGGCCGACCCCTTCACCACCGCGGTCAAGCAGACCGTGCACCGGCTGCGGGCCAAGCTCGGCGACCCGCCCGTCATTCACACCGTCCGCGAGGGCGGGTACCGGATCGGAGAACACTGATGGTGCTGCCCCTGACTGCCCGGCCTGGCTGGCGCCGGCCCACCCTGCGGGCCCGGATGACGCTGCTGTACGCGGCCCTCATCTGCACCTCGGGCATCACCCTGCTCGGCGTCACGTACCTGATCGCGCCGGGGCTGCTCCAGCACCGGTCCTGGACCCCGGCGCCGGGCCAGCCGGGCGCGGGCAGCGCCGGGCATACCACCGGCATCCTCTCGGCCTTCGTGTTCTCCGACGCGTTCCGGGCCGCGGCGGCCGCCGTGGCCATCATGGCCGCGTTCTCCCTCGCCCTCGGCTGGCTGATCTCCGGCCGGTTCGTCCAGCCCCTGCGCGGGATCATCAGCTCCGCACGGGACATCTCCGCCAGCAACCTGCACCAGCGCCTGAGCCTGCGCGGCCGGGGAGATGAGTTCGCCGAGCTCGGGGCGACCCTCAACGACCTGTTCGCCCGGCTGGAAGCGTCGTTCGACTCCCAGCGCCACTTCATCGCCAACGCCTCCCACGAGCTGCGGACCCCGCTCAGCGCCGGGCGGGCCCTCCTCCAGGTCGCCATCGCCGACCCGGAGCCCACCGTGGACACCCTGCGGGCCACCTGCGAGGAGCTCGTGGAGCTCAGCGACCAGCAGGAGAGCCTCATCGCGGCGCTGCTCACCCTGGCCAGCAGCCAGCGCGGGCTGGCCCGGCCGCAGCCCCTGGACCTGGCCGACATCACCCGCAGAGTGGTGCAGGCCCGTCAGCCTGAAGCCGAGCGCCACGGGATCCGCCTCAGCACCGCGCTCGCCCCGGCTCCGGCCACCGGCGATCCGAGCCTGGCCGAAAGCCTGATCGTCAACCTGATCGACAACGCCATCCGGCACAACCTGCCCGGCGGCCAGGCCGAGATCACCACCGCCCTGACCGACGAGGGCGCCGCCATCACCGTCGGCAACACCGGCACGCTCATTCCGCCCGACGCGGTGGAGTACCTGTTCCAGCCGTTCCGGCAGCTCGGCATCCAGCGGGTCCGCTACGGCCAGGGACACGGCCTGGGCCTGGCCATCGTCCGCGCCATCGCCGACGCCCACACCGCCGCCGTCATCGCCAGCCCGCGCCCGCGGGGCGGCCTGGACATAGAGGTGGTCTTTCCCTAGCGTCCCCGAGCGTCCTCGTCCCGGTCGGTCGCGGCGATGACGCGCGTCAGCAACTCGACCAGGACCATCGCGTCCTCGTCCGTGATCGCCTCGTCGACGCGCTGCTCGACCGGCGCCACAAGTAGCCGGGCGTTGTGCAGCGCTTCCCGGCCGACATCGGTGAGGCGCAACTCCAGCACGTTCGGGTGCCGGGGATGGGGTGAGCGCGCGATCAGGCCCTGCTCATCCATTGCCCTGAGGACGACCATCATGGCCTGCGGGGTCACGAGGCAGGCCCGGGCCAGCGACGCCGCCGTGATGCCCGGCTCCGCGTCGAGCGCGTCGAGCGCGACGTACTGGGCCAGCGTGAGCCCGGCCGGCTTCAGCGCGGCTGCCTTGGCCCGTAGCATGCTCTGCTCGGCCCGCTTGAGAGTCATTCCCCACCGTGCCCCGGACGGCCGGCCCGGCATGCCGGGGCTCACCGCGCCGGCCGCGATCGCGGTCCCGCCGCGGACGCTGCGGCGGCGGACCACGGCAGCCGCTCCCCGAAGCGAACCAGTTCTCCGTACAGCTCGCCCGCCGGAGCCGGGCCGGCCACGAGGTCGAGCAGCGGACCAGCGGCCTGGGCGGGCGTCTGCGCGCGGCTCATGTCGTACCACGCCCGCGAGGCCGCGGTGTCGATCATTCCCGGGCACACCGCGGCGAGGAAGATCCCGCGGCGCTCATCATCATGACGGCGCTGGCGAGCGAGGCTCCGCACCGCAGCGACCTGCCCGACCTTGGACGGGATGTTGATGAATGCCGGCCACGCCTCGGCCAGAGCCGACCCGTCACGCACGCCGTCCCGCCACCGGCACACCACCGCGTCCACATCATCGAGCGAGGCCCCGGCGTCGAAGCGGTCGTGCAGGACCGGGGCGAGGTAGTGCAGCGTTCCCATCGTGCTCGCCACGACGATCAGCCGGCCGCCGTCCCGGACCAGGGGTCCGAACGCCCGCAGGATGCGGGTGGTTGCCGAGGTTGTTGGTATTGACGTAGTCGGCGATGACCTCGGCCGGATCGTCGCCGGGCTGCACCCGCCGGTAGGCATTGGAGAAGACGATGTCGATGCCGCCGTGACGCCGGGCGAGCTCCCCGGCCACCCGCTCGACGCACGCGGTATCGCCGACGTCGAGCAGCTCGGTTCGCACCTCGGCGGCTCCCGGCGCCAGGCCGGCGGCGGCCGCCGTCAGGCGGTCGCGCGAGCGACCGGTCAGATAGACCAGGTCCCCTGGCTGGAGGCGGGCCGCCAGCCCTTCGGCCAGCGCGAGGCCCAGACCCTGGGTGGCCCCGGTGACCAGCGCAACTGTATTCACACCTTACATCGTATCAACATATTGATGACTAACAACACCCGAACAGCGCGGCCAGGGCTGAGCGCGGTCCCGGCCACTTGGCCGAGGCAGAAAAGGCGCATCTCGTACAAAGGACTCGCCGTCGCGATCATTGACGAACAGGAACTAATCCGGCAAACGCGGCCGACGCTCACGATGATTCCGCCGAACGCCGGGTTCTGGCGAACTCCGAAATCGACGTGAATCGACCACGGGTCAAATACGGTGCGGCGAACTCGATGGGCCCGGTCTCCTAGGCCGTCGCGCGACCTGCCCGCTGAGCAGGCGGTCCATCGCTGGCACCGGTACGCGATGGTCATTCCCGCGCATTACGCATTTGCTCATAACGGACGCGCGGGCTAACACCGGGGCACCGCTTTCGATGGTGCGGCGAGCAGCTTTGGCGCGACTTCGCCAGGATAACGAATTTTATTCCGCCGAGGTCATGAGATCTTGGCGAAATTCATGTTTCAGGATGCAAAGTGCGGCGTATGGTGGGCTCGATTTTGCTGGGTACCCAGGGGAGGGCTGGCGGATGAGGCTAGCTGGGCCGGCCGGAACGAGAACCGGCCGCGGAACGTCGCTTGCCGCGCGGAACAGGGGGCGGCTGGCCGCCGCCGCGATTCTCGTCGCCACCGCATTAGCCGGCACCACCATGGTCGGCGTCCCGGCGGCGTCGGCCAGCAGTACCGAGACCGTCATCGTCACCTCCACCGGGCTGCTGAGCCCAGTGGCCGCGGTGCTGGACGTCCTGGGCACCGTGCTGACCAGGTTCCAGATCATCGACGGGGTCGAGGCGTCGATCCCGGCCGCGCTCGCCCCGGCGCTGGACGCGCTGCCGGGGATCACCGTTACCCCGGACGTCTCCGTCAGCGTCCAGTCGACCGTGGAGTCGACTGGCCCGCACGCGCCGTCCGACGAGTTCCTGCAGCAGACCGGCGCCACCCAGCTGGCCTCGGCCGGCGACACCGGTCAGGGCGTCACCGTGGCCGTGCTCGATACCGGCATCGACCGGCTGCCCGACTTCGCCGGGCGCCTGATCGGCGGGGTGGACCTCACCGGCGAGAACGATCCCTTCCAGGACGACTACGGCCACGGCACCTTCGTGGCCAGCCTGATCGCCGGCGACGGCACCTCGTCGGACGGGCAGTACCAGGGCGAGGCGCCGGGCGCGGACCTGGTGTCGATCAAGGTGGCCGGCGCGGACGGCACGACCGACCTCGTGCGGCTGATCCTGGGCTTGCAGTGGGCCATCCAGAACCGGCTCGCCGACCACATCGGTGTCCTCAACATGTCCCTGGGCTTCCGGCCGTTCGAGTCCACCGCCATCAACCCGCTGGACCTGGCCGTCGAGGCGGCCTGGAACTCGGGCATCGCGGTCGTGGCCTCGGCCGGCAATGCCGGGCCCGTCAACGGCACCATCCTGTCGCCCGGCGACGACCCGCTGGTGATCACGGTCGGCGCCCTGGACGACCTGGCCCAGCCGGTCACCGGGGACGACGAGATGACCAGCTTCAGCAGCGCCGGGCCCACGCTGATCGATGGCTGGGTCAAGCCTGACCTGGTCACCTCGGGCCGCTCGGTCGTCAGCCTGGCCGCGCCCGGCTCGACGATCTACGACGAGAACCCCTCGGCCCGCATCGGCTCGGGCAACTTCGTCGGCTCCGGCACCTCGTTCAGCTCGGCCATTGCCAGCGGCGCGGCCGCCCTCGTGCTGGCGGACAATCCCGGCCTCACGCCGGACCAGCTCAAGGCCCGGCTGCTGGGCACGACCGATCCCGGGCCGGTCGGCAATCCCTTCGTGGACGGGCACGGGGCCCTAGACGCGTACGCCGCGGCCAGCGCCGGTCCCATGAACCTCCGGCAGTCCGCGTTCGGCCTGCTGCCGGCGCTGCCCGGCGCGACGGTCTCGCTGTCCCCGGCGGGTAGTCCGGTCGACACCTGGAACCGGAATCTCTGGTCGGGTGTCTCGTGGCCGCAGGCTTCCGGGAGCGGGCCGGGGTGGCCCGGCAGCGCGTGGAATGGCCCGGCCTGGAACGGCTATGCCTGGACCAGCCGGGCCTGGAACAACGGCGGCTGGAACGGCGCCGCCTGGAACGGCTCAGCCTGGGACGGCTCGGCCTGGGACGGCTCCGCGTGGGCCGGCTCGGGCTGGGACGGCGCCGCCTGGGCCAGCGGCGGCTGGACCGCGTCGGAATGGAACTAGCGGCGTGCGCCGCCTAGCCAGGTGAGGACGTTACCCGGTCCAGCCAGGGCGATCGTGGCCGTCTCCATCGCCGGAGGCGCCGGCACGCTGATCGTGGCCGGCCTGCGCGCACCGTCGTTCGGGCCGGTCCGCGGCAGCCACTGGGCCGTGGCCGGGGCCATGGGCGTGCTGCTGCTGGCCAGCTGGCTGTGGCCGCTGGTCGTGTTCCGCGGGGGCGAGTCGGAGGCGGCCCATGTGGACGAGTGCTTCTTCGTCATCCTCGCCCTGCTCGTGCCGCCGGTCCTCACGCTGGGCACCATGGCGCTGGCGACGACCGTGGCTCAGGCGGTCCGCCGTCGCCCGCTGGTGAAGTCGGCCTTCAACAGCGGCCAGGTGCTGACGGCGGCCGGGCTGGGGCTGGCCGTGAGCCGCGGCCTGGCCGCGCCGTCGGGTTCGATCGGCCTGGCCCAGGCCGCCGCGATCGCCGCGGGCGTGGCCGTATTCGAGATCGTCAATACCGCCCTGGTGACCGGCCTGATGGCCTCGATGGGCATGACCTGGGAGGAATTCACCAGCGATCTGCGGATCCAGATCACGCTGGCGGGTGCGGGAGTGATCGCCGGCCTGGTGCTGGCGCTGGCCATCCGAGCCCACGTCTGGGCGATCGCGCTGGTGGTTCCGGGCCTGATTCTCGGCCGCTGGCTGATCGGAGCCAGGTACGCGGCGCTGTATGACCGGGCCCGGATGGAAGGGCTGTACCAGGTCACGCTGGAGGCCAACCGGCAGCTTCGGCAGCAGCCGGTGCTCGACACCATCCTGGAGTCGGTCCGCCGGCTCCTGCGCAGTCCGGAGGCGGCCGTGACGCGGTCGGCCCCGTCCGCCGGCGAGCCGGCCGCGGCCATGACCATCGCCGGCCAGCCCCACTGGCTGACCGCGGCTGGCCGGCGGCGCGACGAGCCCTTCGACGACACTGACCGCGGGCTGCTGCGCGCCCTGGCCGCGGTGGGCACCGGCGCCCTCAGCAACGCTGAGCTGTACCAGCAGGTCCGCATCGAGCGCGAACGGCTCTCCTCGATCACGCTCAACATCGGGGAAGGCGTCTGTGCCATCGCCGCGGACGGGACCCTCACCTTCGTCAACCCGGCGGCCGCCGCCCTCATCGACCTGCCACCGCTCGGCGTCATCGGCGATCAGGCGCCGGACCGGGCCGTCGCGGCGCCCGACTACCTGCTCTGGCCGGCCCGCGAGGCGATGCGGACCCGCGGCACCATCCGCCAGGATGACGGCCGGTTCCGCGGCCGGAACGGGGCGGACATCCCGGTGGCCTACACCGTGTCGCCGGTCCTGTCGCCGGCGGGCGGCGCGGCGGGCGGCACCGTCATGAGCGAACGGACGGCCGTCGGGGGCGGTGATCACCTTCCGCGACATCACCGAGCGCAAGGCGTTCGAGGACGAGCTGCACCACTACGCCTGCTACGACGACCTGACCGGCCTGGCCAATCGCAGGCTGCTGGTGGACCGGCTCGATCAGGCCCTGCAGCGGTCCGCCCTGGACGGCCAGACCCACGCGCTGATCTTCGTCGACGTGGACCGGTTCAAGAGCATCAACGACAGCCTGGGGCACGTGACCGGGGACGAGTTCCTCGTCGCCATCGCCAGCCGGATGAAGAGCGTGGTGCGGGGCGGCGACCTGATCGCGCGGTTCGGCGGCGACGAGTTCGTGATGCTGCTGGAAGACGTGGCGGGCCAGGATGAGGCGGTCAGCGCGGCGCAGCGCATCTGCGCCGCGGTCGAACGGCCCCTGGAGCTGTCGGGCGGCTACGAGATGGTCGCCACCGTGTCCGTCGGCATCGCCATGACCGAGCCCGGCAAGACGACCGATGACGTGCTGCGCGATGCCGACGTGGCCATGTATGAGGCGAAGGCCAGGGGCGGGGGCGGGGTCTACCGGGTGTTCGACCAGGTCTCGATGGGAACCAGGTCCGCCGAGCGGCTCCAGATCGAGGCCGACCTGCGCAAGGGCCTCGAGCGAGGCGAGCTCGAGGTGCATTACCAGCCGTTCTACTCACTGGACGGAAAGCACATCGTGGGCGCGGAGGCGCTCGTGCGGTGGCGTCATCCCACCAACGGCCTGATCGGCCCGATGACCTTCATCCCGATAGCCGAGGAGAGCGGGCTGATCCTGCCGATCGGCCGGTTCGTGCTGGAGCATGCCTGCCGCCAGATGCGCTCGGTCAGGGACCGCCTGGGCGTGGAACTGCCGGTCAGCGTCAACCTCTCGCCGCGCCAGTTCCAGGAGAGCGGCCTGCTGGCCCAGGTGACCGCGGCCCTGGACGCCAGCGGCCTGCCGCCCGCATCGCTGATGTTCGAGATCACCGAGTCCATGGTCATGGACGATCTGGCCGGCGCGCGGGACATCATGAAGAAGCTCTGCGGTCTCGGCGTGCGCCTGGCCATCGACGACTTCGGCACCGGCCACTCCTCGCTGGCCTACCTCAAGCAGTTTCCGGTGCACGAGGTGAAGGTGGACCGGGCCTTTGTCCGGGGCGTAGCCGAGAGCGGCGTCGACCTGGCGATCGTCCGCGCCGTCATCGAGATCGCCAACGCCATCGGCATATCGGCGGTGGCCGAGGGCGTCGAGACCCTGGCCCAGGTGACCGGGCTGCAGACGCTCGGCTGCCAGATCGCGCAGGGCTACTTCTTCTCCCACCCGCTGCCGGCCAGGGAGTTCGACGAGCTGCTCACGGTGCACTTCGCGCGCCGCCGGGCCGGCGGGTCAGCGCTGACCACGGCGCTGGGCGTCGCGAAAGCCGCGGGACATTCACGGTGATCCCGGGGGCCTGACTTGAGCTAACGGTGGCCGCCATGCGAGATGCGGCGCGGCGCCATTTGTTCATCCTTCTGGCTTACGGGATGGTCAGTACCGGGTACGGGGAGTGGTGCAGGAGCCGGACTGGCACGGACCCGAGGACCTGATGGGCGGCGTGTCCGGAGCGGCCGACCACGATGAGCGGGCCGCTGCCGGGGACTGCCGCAGCCCGGGTACTGGCGGCGGCCAGGATGGCGTCGGCGGGCGCGCTCTCCAGGCGCTCGAAGGTGTGCCGGAAGGTGTAGCCGCGGCCGGCGGCGGCGATGATCTGCGCGGCAGCCTGCTCGACGGCGGCCGCCTCCTGATCCCGTGTGGCGGTCATCTCGGCGTAGGCGAAGCCGGACATGTCGCTGTCGATGATGGCGTGGTCGGCGTAGACGACGTGCAGGGAGACCTGGCGCGTGGCCGCCAGGTCCACGGCCCGGGCAAGCGCGCGCCGGGCGGGCCCGGAATTGTCGAAGCCGATGACGATCGTGTCCGGCTCGAGGGTGCCTGGCGCGTGTTCCGCCGAGGTCGTGAGGTGCCGGCGGGCGGTGGTTCCTGGCGGCGGCCCCGCGGCCAGGCCGGGCTCGGTGACTGCTGACAGCGCGAGCTGGCGGGCGAAGTGATCGGGGACAGCTGCGTGGCTGGCGCCGGGCCGCGCGTGGCCGTTGGCCAGGGCGCGGGCCGGGCTCATGGTGCCGGGCGGCGACGAGAGGGGTCGCGCGGCCGCCGGACGCCGCAGCGTGACCGTCAGGGCCAGGGCCGCGACGCCTATGATGGCCCAGGCCGCCAGCACCCAGGTCGGGCCGGCGGTGCCGTAGCCGTCGAAGTAGACCGCGCCGCGGACGGCATCGGCAGCGGCGCCGAGCGGGAGCGCGGGGTGCAGGAAGCGCAGCGGCGCCGCGGTGAAGCGGGCCAGGTTGGCGGGCCCGCCGCTGGCCGGGAGGCCGAGCGCCATGAACACCAGCACCGCCACCGACATCAGTGGCGGCCAGAGGCGGCACAGGACCGCGGTCGGGGCTGAGACGGCCAGCGAGAACAGCGCGGTGATGGCTGCGATCACGGCGTAGTGGCCCAGGCCGGACACGCCATCGCCGATGCCGGCGACGATCGCGCCGATCGCGACGGCGGCGGCGGCGGGCGCGGCCACGCTCCAGGCCGGACGCGCCCGGCGGAACACCAGGGCCGAGGATGAGCCGACGGCCAGGCTGGGGAACAGGACGCCCAGGATGATAAAGAAGGGCGACAGGGCCTCGGTGTCACCGGGCAGCGGCGGGACCACGTCGGTGACCGTGAGCGGCCGGCCGGACCGGGCGGCCAGGGTGCCGAACGCGCGGGTCAGGGCCTGGGCCGGACCGGTGCCTCCGGCCTGGGCGATCAGCAGCCGCAGGCCGCGCGAGAGGCCATCACCCCGCCCTCGACCTCGCGGTGCTCGATCGCGGCCCGCAGGCGGGCCGGGCTGCCGTAGGCGTGCAGGTCGAACTCGCCCTGCGCGCCGGCCCGGAGGGCGTCCTCGACCTGCCCGGTGACGGCCGCCGGCGCGGCGATGCCCACGGGAAGATCGTGCGGGGCCGGGGCGTGGAAGGCGCTGAGGAGCAGGGCGACCAGCAGGGCCGCGAAACCGGAACTGGCCAGGATGAACCCCGCGTGCGGCCGGAACCGGGCCTGATGCCTGCGTGCGTGATCTGCTCGCCTGCCCACTGCGGGCGTCCTCCTAGTTTGCCAACGGCTGTTGGCTTTAACAGTAGGCCGGGCTGGCCCGAATGTCAACAGTCGTTGGCCAACGAGCGTTGTCATACAAGGTGGCGGACCGGTAGGGTGAGCCCGTGGGCGACCTTGTGATGGCGAAGACCAGTACCGCGGCCGGACCGGCTGAAGGTGCGGCGGACGGCGCGGCGGACGGTGCGGCGGCGCTCGGGACCGGCGGGCCCCGGTCCGAGGGCACGCGGCGGGCCATCCTGGAGGCGGCCCGGTCGGCGTTCGCGGCGCGGGGATACGAGCAGACCACGATCCGCGGGGTGGCGGCCGAGGCCGGGGTTGACGCCTCGATGGTGATGCGCTACTTCGGGTCCAAGGCCGGGCTGTTCACCGCCGCGGCCACGGCCAACCTGACGGCGCCGGACCTGCTCGCGGTTCCGGCCCGGCAGCGCGGTGAGGTGCTGGTCCGGACGTTCGTGGACCGGTGGGAGGACGCCGCCACCCGCGATGAGCTGATGCTGCTGCTGCGGGCCGCGGTGACCAGCGAGGCGGTGGCCGCCCGGCTGCAGGCCACGCTCGGGCAGCTGATCACCGCGCCGATCGCGGCGCTGGGCGAGCAGGACGCGGCCGAGCGCGGCTCGTTCATCGCGACGCAACTGCTGGGCCTGACCTTGTGCCGGTACATCCTGCGGCTGGAGCCGCTGGCCTCGCTGCCGGCCAGCGACGTGGTGGCCGCCGTCGCCCCGTCGGTGCAGCGCTACCTGATCAGGCCGGCCGTGAGCCGGCCGGCCTGATCAGGCGACCGCGTCAGGCGCTCACGCCGCCTTGCTCGCTGGCCCGGCGGGCGGCCAGGGCCGGGCCCGCTTCGCCGCGCCGCAGGCGGCCGCGCACGGCGGCGAAGTACCACACGACGCCGGCGGCTTCGAAGCAGGCGGCGTAGAGCAGCACGACGTGGCTCGAGGCGGGGCCGATCATGAAGACGATAACGGCGACGCTGAACACCACGCAGGTCACCGAGATCGGCACGAGCCAGCGGCCGAGGCCGAAGTAACCCGCGGGGGCATCCGGGATGCTTCCCCGGCGGTGCGCGATCAGCACGGCCAGCGCGGTCGAGCCGTAGGTGACGTACAGGGCGACGTTGACCACGCTGAGCACGTTGGTCACGAACCCGCCGGATAGCAGGTTGACGATGATCGCGAAGATCGCGACGGCGATGATCGTGTAGACGGGGGTCGCGGTGCGCGGGTTGACGCTGCTCCAGATGCGCGAGAACGGCAGCATCCGGTCACGGGCCAGCGAGAAGCTGGTCCGGGTGGCGCACGCGATGTTGGCCAGCAGGCAGGACAGCATGGCGATGAACGCGATGACTTGCAGCAGGTCAGCGGCGAACCCGCCGAAATGGTCAGAGAAGATCCCGACCATGGGGTTACCGGGGCCGTTGACGGCGTGGGCGATCGATCCGGGGATCGCCATCGCGAACACGGCGTAGATGACGAATGCCACGGCGCCCGAGATCGAGACGGCCCTGAGCATGGCCCGCGGCGCGATCCGGCGCGGGTCGGTGGTCTCCTCGGCCAGGTCGGCCGAGCCTTCCCACCCGGCCAGCGTCCAGATGGGCAGCAGCAGCGCCAGGCCGATGGTGTCGAACCCGAGCCCGCTGCCGTTGCTTGATCCCCGCTGGACCAGGACGTGCGGTCCCTGCACGTGGTGGAAGAAGAACAGGCCGATGCCCAGGGCGATGGTGCATCCGATGGTCCCGAACAGCTCCGCCGACGCGCCGGCGTTGTTGACCAGCCCGGCGGCCCTGATGCTCATCATGTTGATGGTCATCGCCACCACGATCGCGACCACCGCGAGCAGCGCCACGTCCCAGTGCGTGGGATTGGCCCAGAGGTCCGGTGCGAACACCGACGCCAGCGCGACCGAGATGCCCGCCGATCCGACGAGCGTGCAGAGCATCGCGTTCCAGCCGGTGAACCAGCCGTAATGCGGGGACACGATGCGGCTGGCCCACTGGTAGGCGTACCCGGTGACCGGCAGGCGCGCCGCGAGATGACCGTAGACAAGCGTGATCAGCAGCACCCCGGCCCCCACCGGAAGCCACAGCCAGATGGCGATGCCGCCCAGGCTCTGGAACGGCTGCGCGAACAGGGTGAAGACGGTGGTCGTGACGGAGATCATCGAGAAGGCGAGCGCGAACGAGGTATACGAGCCGATCGAGCGGTGCAACTGCTGCGGGTAGCCGAACTGAGCGAGGTCGGCCTCCGCGCTGGCCGGCGCCGCGGCGCCGGCTTCCACGATGTCCATGCGGGCTCCTTAAGGGGGCGAGGGAGCGGGCGTTAGTCCATGAAGGCGCCGCCGTTGACGGCGAGCGCCTCACCAGTGATGAACCGCGCGTCCGGCCCGGCCAGGAACGCCACCACGCGGGCGACGTCTTCCGGGCTCTCCAGCCGGCCGAGCGGAGTGTCGGCGATCCACAGCTGCCGGACTTCATCCGGCGAAACCCCGCGCAGCGCGGCCTCCCAGCCAAGCTCGCGGTCCTGCATGGGGGTGGCCACGTAGCCGGGACACACCGAGTTGACGGTGATGCCGTACGGCGCGAGCTCGAACGCCATCGCCTGGGTCAGCCCGACCACGCCGAACTTGGAGGCCACGTAGTCAGCCAGGAACGGCACCCGGCCCTGCTTGCCCGCCATGGAAGCGAGGTTGACGATGGTGCCGCGGATGGACCGGGCGGCCATGACGCGGGCGGCGGCCTGACCGCAGAAGAAGATGCCTTCCAGGTTGACGGCCAGCGTCTGCCGCAGATCGGCGGGGCTGACATCAAGGAACCGCTGCATCTTCGAGATGCCGGCGTTGGACACCCACACGTCGAGGCCACCGTGGCGGTCCGCGACCGCTTCCGCGACCGCGGCCGATGCCTCCGGGTCGGTGACGTCCAGCCCCATGGCCTCGCCGCCGAACGCGGCCGCCGTCTCCCCCGCGGCATCCAGGTTCAGGTCGGTAACCACCACGTCGAAACCGCGTCCGGCCAGGCCGGACGCGATGGCCCGGCCGATGCCGGAACCAGCTCCCGTGACGACGGCGACGCTCATCTGCTCCTCCTCGCGAGACGGTGCGAGACGCTGGTCAGCACGTCGCCGGCGTCCCGGTAGATCTGATAGGCCTCGGCATACCGGTCCGCCAGCGCGGAATTCGGCTCGACCGGGCGGCCCTTGACCGAGCTGGCCAGAGTCGGCGCCGCGTCGGCCCAGTCGCCGAGCAGTCCGGCGCCTACCGCCGCCGCCAGCGCGGCGCCCAGGGCCGCGCCGGGATGGTCGAGTACCGGGTACAGCGGCACGCCCAGCACGTCGGCGAGTATCTGCTTCCACACCCGCGATCTGCTGCCGCCGTTGCTCACCCGGGCCATCTCCAGCCGGACCCCTCGCTCGGCCAGGATCTCCGTGTGCTGCCGGAACCCGTACCCGATCGCCTCGAGGATCGCCCGGTACAGGTCGCCGCGGGTATGGCCGAGGTGCAGGCCGAGGAAGGCACCGCGCAGGTCGGGGTCGTGCAGCGGAGACTTCTCTCCGAGGAAGTACGGCAGGCACACCAGCGAGGCCGGCTCGGACCCGAGCGCGCCGGCTTCCAGGTCCGCGACCGGCGCGTCCCCGGTGACGGACTGAAACCAGCGGATCAGGCTGCCGCTCGTCGCCATGCACCCGTTCGGCAGCCAGAGCCCCGGCTGGGGGTGGGCGTCGAGGTACAGCCGCGGATCGGTGAGCACATGATCGGTGACGGCCAGGATGTCGCCGGCGCCGCCCAGCTTCACCAGCCAGTCGCCGGGGCTAGCCAGCCCGGCGGCATAAGCGCTGAGCACGTGATCGGCGCCGCCAGCCACGATCGGCGTCCCGGCCCGCAGCCCGGTCACGGCCGCCGCGGCGGCGGACACGGAGCCAATGACGGTGCCGGGGAGCACGACCGGCGGCAGCAGGTCAGCGGAGATCCTCGCGGCGCGCAGTACCTGGTCTATCGGCGCGAAGCCAGCCAGCGCGAACAGGCCGCTTTCCAGCGCCCAGTTCTGCTCCACGTGCGGCGCGGCGCCGAGCGCGACCGCAAGCCAGTCGTAGGAACCGAGCACGTGGCTGGTCCGCGCCCATACATCCGGCTCGTGCTCGGCCAGCCAGGCCAGCGTGGGTGCCACCGACTGCTGGGTGAGTGCCGAGCCGGTGACCGCGACCAGGTCCACGCCCGCGAGCAGGTCGGCAAGCGAGCGGATCTGCGCGGTGGCCCGCGCGTCGTTCTGCAGGATGGCGCGCCGCAGCGCGGCGCCGGTCTCGTCCACCGGGATGACCGCGGGCACCATCCCCGTGCAGGCGACGGCGGCGATGTCCTCGGCACCCCCGCCCGAGCCGAGCACCTGCGGCACCAGCGAGCAGACGTTGCGCCACCATTGCGCCGGATCGGCCTGCGCCCAGCCGGGGTGCGGGGACGACAGTTCCACCGGCGCCGAGGCCTGCGCCAGCACCTCGGACGACGGCTCCGCCAGCACGACCTTGGTGCTGGTCGAGCCGACGTCGATGCCGAGGACCAGGGAGGACATGTCAGGCCTGGCGAGCCGCGTCGACGAACCGCTTGGCCCGCTGCGGGTCCACCGGGTTCCAGGTGTAGCCGTCGACCTTCAGCGAGCTGCCGACGATGCAGCCGTCCGCGAACTTCAGGTACTCCTCGATGGTCTCCGCCCTGGCGCCGGTGTTGAGCAGCACCGGCACCGCCGGATCCACGGCCTCGCGGATCGCGGCGATCGTGCCCACGTCCGGCTCGGCGCCGGCCATCTTCCCGGATACGAGGATCACGTCGGCCAGGCTGGAGACCGTGGTCGAGGCGGCCACCTCGGCGGGGTCGCGGCGGCCGATGCCGGAGGCGAACTCCGGCGTGATGTTCATGCAGATCGCGATGCTGCCGGCATCGAGCCTGCGACGCTCCCGCAGCAGGTGCGCCGCGTCAGGGGAGAACAGGCCCATGTCGGATTCCCAGACGCCGGTGGCGACCTCCCGGATGAACGCGGCGCCGGTGGCCGCCGCCACCGCCAGGGCGCAGCGCGCGTCCCACAGGAAGTCGACGCCGAACGGCACCCCCTCCGGCCGGCACTCGGTGACGACCCTGGTCATCGCGGCCGCGCTCTCCAGCCCGGCCTGAAGCTGGTAGGGCCGGTCGTTCTCGTTGCAGAACATCACCGCGTCGAACCCGGCGCCGAGCAGCACCTCGACGTCGCGGCGGACGCTGGCCACCGCGCCGTTCAGGCCGGCGGCCGCGTCGTACAGCGGCGTGCCGGGCAGGGCCGGCACGTGCGCCATCGCGATCAGCGGCTTGGCGGCGGCAGGGAAGATGGCGCGAAAACGGGACACTGCGGACTCCAGTCGTCTAGTGGGGCGAGACTATGACAGGGCTTGTGACTTGTAAACACTTCTCTCAGGATTCTTCACATCTGATGTGAAGTTTGCGTGAATCCATCACAGAAGATTACAGTGTGGTCGTGCTCCCATCACAGCGTCGGCAGGCGGTCCTGCGCCGTCTCACGGCGCTCGGCGAGGTCGGCTTCGCTGAGCTGGCCGAGGAGTTCGGCGTCTCCGAGATGACGATCAGGCGTGACGTGGAGTCCCTGGAGGGTGAGGGCCTGGCGCGGCGGGTGCGAGGCGGCGCCATCTCGGTGACCAGCCGGTCCTACGAGCCGCCGTTCGCCATCCGCGCGACCACGGCGGCGGATGCCAAGGCGGCCATCGGCGCGGCGGCGGCCCGCCTGGTCAACGACGGGGACACCATCATCGTCGATGTGGGCACGACCACCCTCGAGCTGGCCAGGGCGCTGCACGGCAGGCGCGGGGTCACGGTGGTGACTCCGGCGCTGCCGGTCGCCGTGGAACTGGGCAACGACCCGGATATCCGCGTCGTCGTCACCGGCGGGCAGGTCCGGCAGGGCGAGCTCAGCCTGACCGGCGGAATGGCCGAGGACGCCTTCACGGCGATGAACTGCGATCTCGCCTTCATCGGCGTCGCGGGCATCTGCGCGACGCCCGGGCTCACCGAGTACAACCCGGACGACGCCCGGGTCAAGCGCGCCGCCATCGCCGCGGCCCGCCGCACGATCGTGCTGGCCGACAGCAGCAAGCTAGGCCGGATCGCCTTCGCCACAGTGGCGCCGCTGTCCGCCGTGGACGCACTCGTCACCGACGCCCCGGCCGGCAACGCCACGCTCCGCGAGATCGCCGCGGCTGGCACCGACGTCATCGGGGCGCATGCGACCAGCACCAGCGAGGAACAACGGCCAGCGTGAGTGCCAGCCAGGAGGTCGCGCGCCTGGAGGTGGCCCGCGACGCGGCGATCGCGGCCGGCCATGCGCTGCTCCGGCTCCGCGCCGACGTCATGGCGCACGGCGCGACGGCCACGAAAAGCAGCGCCACTGACCCAGTCACCCGCGCCGACGTCGCCGCCCAGCAGATCATCGCGACCCAGCTGAGCGCGGCGTACACCGGCGACGGCCTGCTCGGCGAGGAGGACCTGAACCGGGACAGCCGGACTGGCTGGCAGTGGCTGATCGACCCGCTCGACGGCACCGTGAACTACCTGTACGGCCGCGATGACTGGGCCGTGAGCATCGCGGCCAGCGACGACCGGGGAACCGCGGTCGCCGCCGTGCACGCACCAGCGTCCGGCCGGACCTACACCGCGATCCGCGGCCAGGGCAGCTGGCTCGGTGACCGCCGGCTCCGACTGCGCGACAGCACGTCGCTGTCTACCGCGCTGGTCGGGACCGGCTTCTCTTACACCAGCGCCGGCCGCGAGCGCCAGGCCGCCATCCTCACCCGGCTGCTGCCGAGGGTCGCGGACATCCGCCGCAGCGGCTCGGCGGCGCTGGACCTGGCCGCGGTCGGCAGCGGCGAGCTGGATGCCTTCTACGAGGACGACCTCAACCCGTGGGACTGGGCGGCCGGCGCGCTGATCGCC
Organism: uncultured Actinomycetota bacterium; assembly: GCA_963822485.1. GTDB lineage: Bacteria > Actinomycetota > Actinomycetes > Streptosporangiales > Streptosporangiaceae > DASUBV01. The sequence continues at coordinate 850,657 of CAWGHW010000031.1, read as the reverse complement.
ACCGAGGCCGGGGCCGTCGTGCGGCCGCTGCCCGGCCCGGATCACCGCAGCGGAGTGCTCGCCGCGCCCGTTCACCTGGCGCCGCTCCTGGCCGGCCTGGTGACTCACGGCGCCAGCTGAACGGGACCCGACCACGAGCGGTGAGGTCCCGGGTGATCGCCGGTGGTGCTAGCGCCGTGTTAGCGGGGTGTTACCGGCCTGCGTAACGCTCGGTGCAGGTGCCCCTCGGAGGCCATTGTCGTTCCCGGGAGCGCCGCGACCTGATGCACGAGGTGGCTTCGGAAGGGACATGCATGCGAAGTACTCGCTTCAGCCTGGGCATCATCCTGGCCAGCCTGACCGCGCTCTCGGCCGCCACCATGGTGAGCGCCGTCCCCGCGTCGGCGGGTGCCCGGAACCCGGACACGCTCGCCCCGAGGATCTCCCGAACCTACTGCGGCCACGATGTCTGGTCCATCAGCACGACTCCGGCCCGCGGTTTCAGCCCGCTGAGAGCTACCGCCGCCGAGCTCAACGCGAACAACTACCCGCTGCGGCCCGCCCTGAGCGACGCCAGGGCGTACGCCCAGTGGAAGCGGTTCGTCGCCAGCCCCGCGGCGACCCGCAGCTCGTGCGCCGGCCTGCACCCGGGCGGCCGGCGCGGCAGCAGTCTCCCGGCCAGCGCCGTCCGCGCCAGGCCGGCCGGCCAGACCCAGGCGTCGGACAGCCAGAACTGGACGGGCAACGTCGTCCACAACAACACCTACTCCGACGTTGAGGCCGACTGGACGCTGCCCTTCGCGTCCGGGGTGAGCGGCACCAATGACTACTCGTCGTCGTGGGTCGGAATCGGGCTGGGCGACAGCTCGCAGTTCCCGCTGATGCAGGCCGGCTCCGAGTCGGACTGGCTCAACGGTACCCAGCATTACTACCTCTGGATCGAGGTATTCCCCCAGCAGAGCGAGGTCATCAAGGACGGCGCTGTCTTCGGCGGCGACTCGGTCGGAGCTCACGTGACGTACACCACCGCCGGCCCGAAGTTCCACATCTGGGACGTCACCCGTAATTTCAACGCGGACTACCAGACCCCGGGATCGTGGAGCAATGACGGTCACGCGGAATGGATATATGAGCGCCCCAGGCAAGGGAACGGCAAGCTCCCGTATCTCGCGGACGCGGCCGCGACTTTCACTCAGGCACAGGCGACGGTCAGCGGCGCTCAATTCCCCCTGGGCCAGCTACCTCACGTCGCGCTCGACATGTATAACTGCCCGGAAACGCAGCAGATAGCGGGTGCCCTGGGCATCAGCGCTAACGGTCTGTCGTTCGCCACGCAGTATCTGCATCACGGTGATCAGAACCAGTGCTGAGGAGAATGATAGTAGTGAGATCCTTACGCCAATCTGCCGCCGCCATCCTGGTCATAGGGGGGATGGCGGGATCAGGGATCGGCCTGATGGCGCAACCTGCGGGTGCGAGCACCAGACCCGCGCCTACTGCTGTCAAGCTCGCCGTGAGCGCGGCGACGCGGCTGGACTTCCGCAAGGTCTACGCCGCGTTCCGGCACCTCCCGGTCTCCGACGTCGCCCGGATCAGGCCGATTTCGGTGTATAGCGCGCGAGTGACACGGACCGGCGCGGACTGGGCGGTGATAAGCGTCCAGCCGTCACTCAAGGCTCCCATGAACGTCCGGATCGGGCTCCAGGATGGTGGCGCGAGCGCGCTGCTCACCAGATCGTCCGGCCAGGCCTGGAAGATGGCCGGACTAGGCCGGGGGCCGCTCAGCTGCGACACCCGGATTCCGTCGTCAGTCCGCGGGCTCTGGAAGCTCGGCCGCTGCCCGGCCGCCGCATCGCGTCCGAGCCGGACTGGTCCGCCGGCCGCGGGCCCCCTCAGCATCCCTTCTGAAATCGCGACTATCGCCACGAGCGAGGACGGAGTATCGGACACTCCGGCGTCGACTAACTTCAACTTCGATTGCAATCCGTTCACCGCCCTCGAGAATCCGTCCGCTCCCGACTCAGGTTGTGGAACGGATCCAAAATTCGGCATCCAGAACCACAGCGAGCAATGGTGCTCAGACTTCGCCAAGTATGTCTGGAAGGCAGCTGGGATAACTACCGATATCGCCACCATTACCCCGCTGTCGTCAACGTTCTACACCTGGGGCCTGCAGCAGGGCGAATCCATGCCAGTCGACGGGACGAACGCCGCAGTCGGTGACGCCATGGTTCTCTACCCAGCCGGCGACACCCAGACGACCACCGAGCTCGAAAAGGACGGCGCTCACGTCGGCATCGTCACCGCAGTGAACTCCAACGGCACGATCAACGTTGTCAACGGCGACTTCACATCGGGCGACAACATCAAGGTCGTTGAATACGACAATGTGAGCCCCGGGCCATGGGCGTCGAATGTTGAGGACGCTGCGGGCGAACAGTGGGTCTTCGTCGCCCCGCCGGGTTCGTCGGGGGGCTCGGGCGGGAACCTGTGGCTGCGCGATGCCAGCGGTTCGCAGGTCAACACCACCGCCGGGATGATGGCGGGCACCAGCCCGGCCATCACGGCGCTGTCGGGCGGCGGCTACGAGGTAGCGTTCCAGGGCAACACCGGGACCCTGTGGCTGCGCAACTCCTCCGGCTCCCAGGTCAACACCACCGCCGGGATGATGGCGGGCACCAGCCCGGCCATCACGGCGCTGTCGGGCGGCGGCTACGAGGTAGCGTTCCAGTCCATCGGCGGCAGCCTGTGGCTGCGTGACTCCTCCGGCTCGCAGGCCAATACCACCGCCGGGATGGATGCGGGCTCGAGCCCGGCCATCGCCGGGCTGGAGGGCGGCGGCTTTGAGGTAGCGTTCCAGTCGAACGCCCACCAGCTCTGGCTACGGGACTCCTCCGGCTCGCAGGCCAGCACCACCGCCGGAATGGCGAGCGGCACCAGCCCGTCTATCGCGGCGATGTCGGGCGGTGGCTACGAGGTGGCGTTCCAGTCCAACGCCCACCAGCTCTGGCTGCGGAACTCCTCCGGCTCGCAGGCCAACACGACCGCCGGAATGGATTCCGGCTCCAGCCCGGCCATTGCCGGACTATGGGGCGGCGGTTATGAGGTGGCATTCCAGTCCAACGCCCACCAGCTGTGGCTGCGGGACTACTTCGGCTCGCAGGCCAACACCACCGCCGGGATGGACCCGGGCACCAGCCCGGCCATCGCCGGGGTGGAGGGCGGCGGCTTTGAGGTGGGGTTCCAGTCCAACGCCCACCAGCTCTGGCTACGGGACTCCTCCGGCTCGCAGGCCAACACCACCGCCGGAATGGGGAGCGGCACCAGTCCCGCCATCGCCGGGTTGTCGGCCGGCGGATACGAGGCAACCTTCCAGGACAATACGTGACCTGTCCCTGAGGGAACGGGCGGCCCGGTCAGCGGGTACTGACTGGCCGCCGGGGGACGTGCAGCGGGTTTTCGGTGCCCGCGAGGCCGGTCCGGGTGAGGGCGTCCAGCTCGGCGGCGATGCCGACGGCCTCCGCGGCGCCGATCCGCTCGAAGATCTCCCGTGCCTGCCGCAGGCCGGACGCCGCGCCGACGGTGTCACCGGTGGCCAGGGCGCAGCGGCCCAGGCCGGCCAGCGCATGGGCCTCAGACCAGGAGCCGCCGATCTCACGGGCCAGGTCCAGGGCCTGCTGGTAACAGTCCCTGGCCCGGCCGGGGTCACCGCGAGCATGGTGCAGCGCACCTGTCTCGTTCTGCACCTCCGCCTGAGCGCCTCGGTCGCCGAGGTCGCGGAAGATGCCCAGCGCCTCCCCCAGCACCCGGGCCGCACCCGGATAATCTCCGGTCTCCCGCCGGACGGGCCCCAGATACCCGAGGGCGATAGCGTGGCCGAGTCGGCTGCCGAGATCGCGGTAGATGCCCAGCGCGTCCTCCAGTGCCCGGGCGGCGCCCGGACTATCCCCCGTCGCCTGCCGCGTGGCCCCCAGGCTGAGCAGGACACTGGCCTGGCCTGGCCGGTCACCGAGGTCACCGAAGATACCCAGCGCCTCCTCCAGCGCCGGGGCCGCACCCGGATAATCTCCGCTCATCCGCCGGACGTCCCCCAGGTAGCCAAGGACACCGGCCTGGCCGTGCCGGTCACCAAGGTCACCGAAGATGCCCAGCGCCTCCTCCAGCGCCCGGGCCGCACCCGGATAATCTCCGCCCATCCGCCGGACGTCCCCCAGGATGCGCAAGGCGTGGGCTTGGCCGTGCCGGTCACCGAGGTCACCGAAGATGCCCAGGGCCTCTTCCAGCACCGCGGCCGCACCCGGATTGTCACTGGTCGAATAACGCACGACGCCGAGGTCGTGGAGGGCGCCGGCCTGGCCGTGCCGGTCACCAAGGTCACCGAAGATGCCCAGGGCCTCTTCCAGAGCGGCTGCCGCGCCGGCCAAATCCCCGGTTAGCCGCCGGGCGATCCCGAGGTGGTGGAGGGCGCGGGCGTGGCCGGGCCGGTCGCCGAGGTACCGCGCGGCGCTCACGGCGGCGGCGTGGCGGGTGATGGCGCTGGTCCAGGGGCCGTCGTGGCGCAGCAGCGCGCCCGTGCCGGCGGTGAGGGCGACCAGCCGGGCGTGCTGGCCGGCCCGGGCGGCGTAGTCGAGGCAGGCGAGCAGGCTGGCGCGCTCGGCCCGCATCCACGACAGCGCCCGGGCCCGGTCGGACAGGTCGGGAACCGCGGCCGGCCGTACCGCGGGCGGGACCGGGGCGAGGCGGCTGGGGTCCTGGCGGGCTATCAGCGCCCCGGCGAGGGCAGCGGCGTGCTGGTAGTAGTCCAGCAGCCGTCCCACGGCCTGGTCGCGGTCGGCGGCCTGGCCGGCGGCGGCGCGGTCGGTGGCGTAACGGCGGATCAGGTCGTGCATGCCGTACCGGCGGTAGCCGGTCTCGGTCAGCAGGCCCTCGCCGTGCAGGCCGTCCAGCAGCCTGGCTGCGTCGCCCAGCGGAATGCCGGCCAGGGCGGCCGCAGCGTGGGCATCGATCGCCGTCCCGGGGTGCAGGCCCAGGCGGCGGAAGAAGTCCTGGTGGCCCGCGGCCAGGTGCCGCCAGGACACCTCGAACGCGGCGGCGACGCTGTGATTCTCGGCGGTGAGGGTGAGCAGGCGCGCCCTCGTCTCGGCGGCCAGGTCTGCCAGCGACCAGGAGGGGTGCCGGTTGTAGACGCGGGCCAGCAGGGAGATCGCCAGCGGGAGGAACCCCGCCAGCCCGGCCAGTTCCGCGACCAGCGCGGCCGGGCCGCCTGCGGCGCGAGGGGCCAGCCGCACGAACATCTCCCGGGCCCGGTCCGGTGGCAGGGTCTCCAGCATGACCGGGACGACCGCACCGGGCAGGTCAGCGAGGTGCCGGCGGCTGGAGATCAGCACCAGGCAGCTGTCCCCGCCCGGCAGCAGCGGGGTGACCTGCGCGCTGCTGGCCGCATTGTCGAGCACCAGGAGGGCCCGCTGCCCCGCCATCCGGTCCCGCCACATCACCGCCCGGCCCTCCAGATCCTCCGGCAGGAACCGGGGGTCCGCTCCCGCCGCGGCCAGCAGGGCGGCCAGCGCCGCCTCCGGGGCCAGCGGGTCCCGGCCAGGGGTGTGTGCACGCAGGTCGATAAACAGCTGCCGGTCCGGGAACCGGTCCCGCAGCAGGTAAGCGGCATGCACGGCCAGCGCCGTCTTCCCTACACCCGGCATTCCGTCAATCGCGCGGATCGCCACCACCCCGCCATTTCCCGCCGCCCCGGGCACCGCGGCGGTGATGCGGTCCAGCTCGCCGTCCCGGCCGGTGAACCCCGCCGTGTCCGGCGGCAGCGAGCACCGCACCCCCAGCACCGGCTGTGTTACCTGGCCAGTTACCTGGCCGGCTTCCCGCCCAGTCGGAGCTTGACCCGTCTCGTCAGACAGGACCGGGCCACCAGCCAGGACCTGCTGCTGAACCCGCCGGAGCTCCGGGCCGGGCTCGACGCCGAGCTCACCGACCAGCACGCTGCGGGCGTCATGGTAGGCGGCCAGCGCCCCGGCCTGCTGCCCGTCCCGGTACAGCGCGGTCATCAGTAACGCCTGCAGCCGCTCTCGCAGCGGATACGCGGCGGTCAGCTGCCGCAGCTCGGCGATTACCTCGGCCTGCCGGCCCAGGTGCAGGTCCGCGTCAATCCGCGCCTCCGCCGCCAGCAGCCGCAGCTCGGCCAGCCGCGGTACCTCCCGCGCCGCCAGCGCATCCGACGGCACATCCGCCAGCGGCTCCCCCCGCCACAGCGCCAGCCCCGCCGCCAGCTCACCCGCGGCCTCCGCCCACGCCCCCGCCCGCGCCGCCGCCCGGCCCGCGGCCACTAATGACTCGAACCGCTCCACATCCAGCTCACCCGGACCGACCCGGATCAGGTATCCGCCCGGCTGGGTCACGACTGTCGGGCCGCCGCCGTTCACCAGCGCCTGCCGCAGCCGCCTCACGTAATTCTGCAAGCTCGCCCGTGCTGAAGGCGGTGGCTCCGATCCCCATAGCGCCTCGGTGAGCTCCGCAACGTCCACCCGCTGCCCGGCGCGCAGCAGCAGGGCCGCCAGCAGCGCCCGCTGCTTTCCCGGCGGGACCGGCACCATCGCCCCGGCGCAGCGCACCACCAACGGCCCCAGCAGGCAGTACTCCGTCTCTCCCGGCACAGATCCTCCCGGAATGGCCGACACCGCCGCAGGGCGCACCGCCACGCGAGGTCCGGCTGCCGAGGGTCATTATGCCCCGATCTAGCGCGTTCATGATCACGCCAATTCCGGAGTGGGCCGGGCGCAGCGGCGCCCGGCGCCGACCTGCGCAGGGCCCGCGCCCAGACGCTGCGCGCGCCCCGCTTCGACTACAGCATCCCGGCCAGGCTGCTGTTCTGGATGGCGGGTGTGATCTACGGCCGGCCGCGGTCGCAGCGGAGGTTCACCGTGCTCGACGAGCGGGACGCAGGGCTCAGCAGGACGCAGGGCTCAGTAGGACGCAGGGTTCAGTAGCTGGTCCAGTCACGGTCGAACCAGCGCCGTATGCGGCTGGTCCCGAACTCAGCCTTGTCGGCCAGCAGCAGGTCGGATGGCTCGTCGAACTGTCCGTTCGGGCGCTGTCCGCTGACGAACGTGACCTCGACGCGGGCAACCCGGTCGTGACCGAACTCGATGTAGCAGATTCCCTTGCCGTCGTACGTCGACGCCGCGCCGGCCTGTCCGTGCCGGGCGATCAGCTGACCGGCTACGACAGCCGCCTGCCGCTCGGAGAAGACTCCCGCCTTGGGCGTGCCGACGCTGGTCACGTCGCCCACCGCGTAGACGTCGGGATACGCCGTTTCGAGGGTGAGCGGATCGACCGGGATCCATCCGTCGACGCACATCCCGGACTCTGCCACCACCTCGGGCACCCGGTGGACGGGCACGCCAAGGAACAGGTCGAAGGGCATCTCCTCGCCGTCGGCGAGGATCGCCACCCGGCGCTGCGGGTCCAGGCCGCGCACCAGCCGCTCCGGGTGCCAGCTGATTCCCCGCTCCGCGAATGCCGCCAGCAGCGCCTGCGATGCCGCGGGCGAGGGCGGGATCGGGACGCCGAGCGGCATGACCAGCGAGATCTGGCTGGCCGCGCGCAGACCTCGCTCGACGAGGTAGTCGTGCAGCATCAGCGCGGTCTCGCTCGGGGCGGGCGGGCACTTGAACGGCGTCGAGGTGACACCGACGATAACCCGTCCGCCACCGAACGATTCCAGCACGTCGCGGCTGGCGAAGGCGCCGTCGACGGTATAAAACTCACGGCCGGCCCCGACCAGCCCCGGCGTCGCCGCCGGGTCGAGGTCGGCGCCCAGGGCCACCACCATCACGTCGGCCTCGAACGCGCCGGCGTCGGTCTCGACGCGGCGCCCTACCGGGTCGATCGACGCGATCGTGGCCTGGACGAACCGGACACCCGGCTTGACCAGGTCACGGTACGAATGCCGGACCGCCTCCGCCGTGGTGCGGCCGAACATCACGTCGAGCTTGGAGAAGCCGAACACGAATCCGTCGGCTTTGTCGATCAGCACGATGTCGACCGCATCGCCTAGCTCGTCCGACAGCCGGGTGGTCAGCTCCAGGCCACCGAAGCCGGCGCCGAGCACGAGAATTCGCATGCCCCCCGCGCTTCGTCCTAGTGGTTGCTGGCGGTCTTGGCCAGATGCGGTCGGCTCATGACGGCTGGGGGACGATCCTGATGTAGGGCTTGGGCTCGGTCCAGCTGCCGAAGATCTCCTTGGCCTGGTCGTTAGACACCGAGCCGGCGATCACGACGTCCTCACCCTGCTTCCAGTTCGCTGGCGTGGCGACCTTGTGCTGGGCGGTCAGCTGCAAGGAGTCGATCACCCGCAGGATCTCGTCGAAATTGCGGCCAGTCGTCATCGGGTAGAGCATGATCATCTTGATCTTCTTGTCCGGGCCGATCACGAAGACGCTGCGCACGGTCTGGTTGTCGGCTGCGGTGCGGTCGGCCGGGTCGCCGCTGACGTCAGCGCCCAGCATCCCGTAGGCCTTGGAGATGGTGAAGTCGGCGTCACCGATCATCGGGTAGTTCGGGGCGGTGCCCTGAGTCTCCTCGATGTCCGCGGCCCAGGCGGCGTGCTTGTCCACCGGGTCGACTGACAGCGCCATGATCTTCACACCGCGACGGTCGAACTCCGACTTGATGGAGGCCATGTAGCCGAGCTCGGTCGTGCAGATCGGCGTGAAGTCCTTCGGGTGCGAGAAGAGCACGGCCCAGGAATCGCCGATCCAGTCGTGGAAGCTAATCGGGCCTTCGGTGGTCACGGCGGTGAAGTCCGGGGCAGTGTCGCCGATCGTCAGGCTCATCGTCTGTCTCCGTTTCGATATCAGTCGGGCCGCCGCCTGACGGCGTGCGGTTTTCGCTGTTACCGGAAACCTTACGGATCCGGTGCGGCACCGTTCAGATCGCACCGCGGTTCCGGCAGCCCGGCGAGCTCTCCGGCCAGGACCACCCGCCAGGCAAGTCGATCCGAAGAGTCGTCACGTCGTTTCGAGCAGCCCCGCCAGCACAATCGCAAGCTACCACTAGCGGCTGAGACGAGGGCTTGACCGCCGGCCTTGTCGGTCAGCGAGCGGCCGATACGCCCAGGTGCCCGGCTGGTCGAGGTGCCGCGGCCCAGCCATGGCCTCCGCCCGCGGGGGTCAGCCGCAGGTGGGAGCCCAGCAGGACCACCTTCTCGCCGCGGGCGGCGCCGTCGCTGACGATCTCGATCCACCAGAACCTGCCGTAGCGGCCGGCGGCGTCGAGACGGAGCCGTCCCAGCCGGCCGGCGCGCTCCAGCTCTGCGCGGGGGCCGGAGGCCACTCCGGCTAGCAGCAGCTGCCAGCCCCGGTGCCTCAGGCGGACGATCCCGGCCGTCCTGGCCGTCGCCTGACCGGCTGCGCTTTCCGCCGCCCAGACCACAGAAACCCTGGCCGCCGCCAGACGTCGCAGATTCGCAGCGAGCCACTGCTCATGATCGGCCACCGCTCGTCGCTCCACCCGGCGCCAGGACCACCGTGCCCTGATCCCCAGGTTCGCCAGCGGGTCCAGGTGACCGGCCCCAGACTCAGACTCAGTACCCATCGATACCCATCGATCTCCGTCCACGGGACTGGAAGCCCCTGCGCCAAGGTCATATACGGAATACCTTTACCATGTACATGTATCTCGTACATGGTGTCTCCTGCCGGCTCTGCCTGTCAATTCATTTCTGCGGGCCAGGTCGCCTGACCAGATACGGCCTGACCAGATACGGAAGGTGCGGCAACGGGGCCTCGGCGGCGCCGGCCGTCCGGGCCGTTGCGACCGCCTCGCCCGGCCACGTTGTTATTGGTGCTAGCGGGTTTCGTATGTCCCGTCCAGCCGGGCGCGACCGATGGCATGGCCGGCGATGGCGGTGATCACCTCATTGAGGGCGAAGCTGGCTGGCAGGCTGGGGGCCTGGTCGAGGGCAAAAAGCTGGAAGACGTAGGCGTGGGGTCCGTGTGACCGTGGCGGCATGGGCCCGGCCCAGCCGCGCCGCCCGAGCGTGCCTTTCCCGTGCCGGATCCCCGGGACAGGGCTGGGGTTGGTGAGGGCGTTCTCGGGGACGCCGGTGAGCGAGGGGTCGATGCCCAGCGTGAGCGCGTGGGTGGCGGGCTTCCCGAACGGGACGTCGGGGTCTTGCACGATGAGAACGAGCTCAACGGTGCCGGCCGGCGGCTGCGTCCAGTTGAGGGCGGGTGAGATGTTCGCGCGCAGCAGCCTGCCGCGGTGCCTTTCCGGGATGGACGCCCCGTGGTCGAAGGCGGGACTGGTCAGGGTGAAGTTCTCCGGCGCCCGCAGGTCGGGGCGGGCCCAGACGAGGGTGTGGTGGCCGACGCGCCGGTTGCGCAGTGCGACGCCCAGGGGATTTGCGGGCATGACTCTGTCTCCTTCTGCCGGTGAGCCTGGTTCTGCCGGTGAGCCTGGCTACCGCCGGTCCGGGGCTACGGTCGGCGGGCGGCGTGGTCAGGGCGGCCCGGCCTGCGGTCTTGACCAAGAAAGCTGATGATCTCGGCGCTGGTCGCGGTCTCGCCGAGCTTGGGGAAGACGCGCTCGAGGCTGTGCCGGTGAGAGTCGGGATCGGGGTCGGCCATCGCGTCCGTGGCGAGCACGACGTGGTAGCCGTGGTCGTGGGCGGAGCGCGCGGTGGACTCGACTCCGGCGCTGGTGGAGACGCCGGCCAGCACGACCTGGCTGACGCTGAGGTCGCGCAGCAGGGTGTCGAGGCCGGTGTCGTGGAAGGCGCTGCGGCGCCGCTTGGTGATGAGGTGGTCGCCGGGCTGCCGCTCGAGCTCGTCGATGATGTCGGCCCAGCCCGCGGGCAGCGCGCCGGTGCTGACATGGCCGCCGGCGTCGGTGCGGCCGGCGTCGGTGCGGCAGGCGTCGGTGCGGCCGGCGTCGGTGCGGCCGGGGGCGCGCCCGGTGACGTTGACCAGCATGACGGGGAGGTCCTGCTCGCGGAAGGCCTTGGCCAGGGCCGCCGCGTAGGGCACGACGTGCGCAACCGTGTCGGAGACGATTCCCTTCTGCAGATCGATGACGACGAGGGCGGGCGCGGAGTCGAGGGTGGTCAGCGGCATGGATTCTGCTCCTGGGGGATATGAGCGGCGGACGGGGTCAGGACCGGGACTTCGGCGGCCGGAGTCACGGCAGCCCCGGTCTCGGCCGGCGGCTTGCTGCTGCCGCGCATGAGGGACACGATGGCGGCGATCACGCCGAGGGCCGCGGAGACGGCGAAGACGAGGACCAGGCCGTTGTGGAACGGGCCGGAGATGAGGTTCGGGAAGAACTCCCGCCCGGTGAGCACGTCCCGGTTGGCCGGCGTCAGCGACGACAGCGCCCCGTGCTGCGACAGCAGGTGGTGCACGGGGTTCACGCCGAGCATGGCCGCGAACAGGGACGAGACCGGCGGGAGGCCGCCGATCCGCGCGGCGACCTGATGAGTGACGCCGTGCTGGGCGAGACCGCTGGTGAGGGCCCGCGGCAGGGCGCTGGCCAGGCCCGCGATCATCAGGGAGAAGAACACCCCGATCGACAGCGAGGTGCCGGAGTTCTGGAAGGTGGCCCGCATCCCGGAGGCGACCCCGCGGTACTCGGCCGGGACGCTCGACATGACCGAGGAGGAGTTCGGCGAGCTGTACATCCCGATCCCCACCCCGTTCAGCGCGATCAGCAGAGCGAACGCCACGTACGGGAAGTTCACCGGCAGCACCAGGAGGCCGACGAAGCTCAGGGCGAACAGGAGCATGCCGCCGGAGGCGAACCAGCGCGCTCCGAACCGGTCGGACAGGGCGCCGGACAGCGGGCCCGCGACGAAGAACCCGGCCGTCAGCGGCAGCAGGAAGATGCCCGCCCAGAACGGCGTCTGGCTGTAGTCATAGCCGTGCAACGGCAGCCAGATGCCCTGCAGCCATATGACCAGCACGAACTGCAGGCCGCCATACGCGAGCCGGGCGGTGAACCCGGTGAGGTTGCCGGCCGTGAACGCCCTGATCCGCAGCAGGCGCAGCTGGAACAGCGGCTCTGCGACTCTCCGCTCGATCACCGCGAACACGGCCAGCAGGGCCGCGCCGCCGGCGAGGCCCGCGATCACCGCCGGGCTCGTCCAGCCCATCGTGTGGCCGTCGTGCGACTGGATCCCGTAGGTGACTGCGACGAGGATCGCGCTCAGGCCGACCGCGAAGGTGACGTTGCCCCACCAGTCGATCCGCGCCGGATTCCGCGCCCCGTTGTCCCGCAGCCGGAAGTACGCCCACAGGGTCCCCGCGATGCCGACCGGCACGTTGACCCAGAAGACCGCCCGCCAGTCCCACGCCGCCAGCAGCCCGCCGGCGGTCAGACCGATGAACTGCCCGGCGAGCCCCGCGACCTGGTTCACGCCCAGGGCGAACCCGCGCCGCTCCCGCGGGAAGGCGTCGGTCAGGATCGCGGCCGAGTTCGCCGAGAGCATCGAGCCGCCGAACGCCTGCAGGAAGCGCCAGCCGATCAGCCACAGCGCCGCGTGCGAGCCGGTGAAGGGATCCAGCGACAGCAGGATCGAGGCGACCGTGAACACCACGAAGCCCAGGTTGTAGATCCTGACCCGGCCCAGCATGTCTCCCAGCCGGCCGAGGTTCACCACGAACACCGCCTGCACGAGCCGGTAGCCCATGATCATCCACAGCAGGTAGGCGATGTTCGCCGGCGCCAGCGGATCAAGGTGAATGCCGTTGAAGATCGCCGGCAGGGCGATCAGGACGATGGACCCGTCCAGGCTCGACATGAACACGGCCATCGTCGTGTTCGTCAGTGCCACCCGCCGGTACTGGCCGGCCTCGCAGGAGCGAGGCCCGGCTGTCCGCGGCGGTCTGCTTGGCTGACTACTCATCACTTCTCCGGCTTGCCACGTGTCTCGCGACAGGAGCGCTGCGCAGTGAGCGCGGAACCCACGCTCATTGTTTAGGTATACGAAAGACTCCCTTAGGTATACTAAGGATCTATGGAGAAGGATGCAACTGAAGAGCGGCCCGCCGAGGTCGAAGGGGCCGACCTCGGCGGCCAGGTACGCTCCGCGGTCGGACGCCTCTACCGCCGCTTCCGCAGCGAACGCCCAGAGGGCAGCCTCGGAGACGCGGCACTCGCCGTGCTCACCCGCCTCCACAAGCGCGGCCCGCAGACCCTGACCGAGCTCAGCGAGCACGACCGGGTTTCCCCCGCCTCCATGAGCCAGACGGTGAACCGCCTCACCGCGGCCGGCTACGCCGTCCGCACCCCCGACCCGGACGACCGCCGCAAGGTACTGTTCAGCGCCACCGCAGAAGGCGACGAGCTCGCCAGCGCCACCCGGGCACAGCGCAACGCCTGGCTCGACGAGCGACTGCGGGCCCTCAGCGCCGAGGACCGCGCGGTAATCGCCCGCGCCACGGCGCTCCTCAGCAGCATCGCCGACTCATGACACAACTGGCCCGCCCACGGCCGGGTCCCCCGGATCCGCCGGATCCGGGGGACCCGGCGGCGACCAAGGTGCTGTCAGCCGTGGTCCTGGCGCGTACACCACTGTCGGTACGCTCGCCCGCTTGGTCAGGCTCCGTGCGCTGGCAGCCACTGCAGGACGGCTGTGGCGACCTCTTTCCAGCCGCTGTCGATGGTCAGGGAGTGACCGCGATGCTCAAACTGCTTCAGCTCGGTCACGGCAGTTGAGTGCCGGTACTGCTTCAGGGTCGAGCGGGTGACCACGTCCGGGACAGTATGGTCCTCGGCACCGGAGATGAGCAGCAGCGGACCGCGGGACTGGTTGCCGGTGTCAACCTTCGCCTCTGAGTGGAACGCGAAGTTGGCCGCCGCGGCCTGGAACAGCGGGCGGGCCGGAGCGGGAATCGCCCACTTGCGGAACAGCTCGGCGGACTCATCCTCCGACAGCGCGTTGCCGAAGCCGAACTTGAACTCCTTCTGGGTGAGGGACACGGCCTTGTGCAGATTCGCCGGGTTGCCCAGGGCCGGCAGGGCGGCACGGAGCTGGGCCAGCGGCAGCGGAAGGACGCCCTTGATCTGCGCGGGGTCGATGGCGACGGCGGCGGCGCCGATGCCCTGGCCGAGCAGCTTCTCGGCGATCAGGCCGCCGAAGGAGTGCCCGATGATGACCGGGCTGGCGTCGAGGGAGTCGATGATCTTGGTGTAGTGAGCGGTGACGTCGTCGATGCTGGTGTCCGCTACTAGCTCTGGTTGCTGCCTGGCCTGCTCGGTCGTGTCGGGCTCGCCGGGCCAGCCGGGGGCGATGGGGTCGTCAGCCGGCCTGGGTGAACAGCTCCAGCCACGGGGTCCAGCTGGTGGCGTGCAGCCACAGTCCGTGGATGAAAACGACGGGCGTGCGCGGTGCGGTCATGACATTCCTTTCTGCGAAGGCTTAACGGAGGGCTGAAGCAGGTGGGGATAGGTGGCAGCTAGCCGATGTCGGCGGCGGGTGCCGTCGGGCTCCGGTTGCGGTCAGCCGGTGGCCCGAGCGGCGGCGATGATGGTCCTGGTCACGACCCCCGGGTTGGAGATCATCGACAGGTGCGGCGCGTGCACCTCCGTGATGTGCGCGCCTGCCCGCTTGGCCATGAACAGCTGCTCGGCCGGCGGGATGACGTGGTCAGCGGTGCCGACCACGGCCCAGGACGGGATGGTCTTCCAGGCCGGGACGCCAGACTTGTCGGTCAGCACGCTGGTCGCGAGCGGCCGCTGGGTCGCCGCCAGGACCGCGCCTTCACTCGCCGGAAGGCCATTGGCGAAGCAGCCGGGGAACACGCTCGGCTTGACATATGCGTCAACGACGCCCTTGGGCGCGCCGGGGAACGGCACGAAGTTGAACACTGTCGCGGGGTTCGCGACGGCGAGACAGGACCCTGGCCGTGCGCCGCTCAGGCTCCCGGCCGTGTCGCCCTTGGCCGGGATGAACGCGTCGTCGTACACGAGAGCCTTGACGTTCTTGTTGCCCGTAGCCGCGTTGGTGATGACCATCCCCCCGTAGGAGTGCCCGACCAGGACGATGGGGCCGGGGATGGTGGTGAGGAAGTCCTTCAGGGTCGCGGTGTCGTACTTCAGGCCCTGCAGCGGGTCGGGCGGGGCGTATACCTTGTACCCGTCATGCTGCAGGCGCTGGACCACAGCGTTCCAGCTGCCGGAATCGGCCCACGCGCCATGCTCCAGCACGATCGTGGGCTTGGGCCCGGCGGCGGCCCGGCTGGGGCTGGCGGAGGCAATCTGGGCGGTGGCGGCGAACAGGCCAGCGACCGCCAGGACGGCGGCCAGCAGGCCGACGCGCAGCCTGGTTAGCCGCGCAGCATGGGAAAATTTCATCGAATCGCTCCTTCAGGACCGGATTGGCCCAGGTGTCGGTGGGCTGACGACGTGCAGCGTCCCTGGCGGGTGATCCATCGGCTCGCCGGCCTGGGTAGCTGACTGCCATACTCCGGGCGTTGGTGCCGTCCCCGAGTCCCGCAAAGCGCGTAGTCCGCGAACCGTGCGGCTCGTAGTCGCCTACGCTCAGCGGCTTCGTGGTGCTGAGTGCCGGCGCGAATCCGGCGCGGCGGGGAGCGCTCCGGCCGGCCGGCTAGCGGGGCGTCAGGCCGCTTTCACACGCCTTCCAGTTGCATGCGGTGCAGCTGCCGCCGCGACGCAATGCCGAACTTCCGGAACACCTTGCGCAGGTGGTAATCGACGGTGCTCGGGCTGATGAACAGCTCCGCGGCGATCTCCGTGTTCGTGGCGCCTGCGGCCGCCAGGCGTGCAACGGTCTCCTCCTGCGGGGTGAGCTGCGACGGCCGTTCAGCTGCCGATCTGCTGGCCGATGCGCCGGTGGCAGCCAGTTCCCGGCGAGCCCGCTCGGCGAATGCCCTGGCCCCGATCTCACTGAACGACTCCCAGGCGATCTGCAGCTGCCGCCGGGCGTCGCTGACCCGGTTTTCCCGCCGCAGCCACTCCCCGTACAGCAAGCAGGCCCGGGCACGGTGGGCCGGCCCGCGGCAGCCACTCAGCTGATCTATGGCCTGGAGATAGAGGCGCTCGGCGTCGTGGCCGTCAGCGAGCAGCGCCCGCGACCGGGCGAGCAAGCCGACCGACGGACCGGAGGTGCTGCCGCCGGAACGCTGCGCGAGCCGGTCAAGCATCTGGCTGGCGAGCTGCGTTTCGCCGCAGCGCACCGCGGCCTCGATCAGGTCTGGCCACGCCAGCGCGGCCAGCACAGGATTCTCCTCGTCATCATGCGTCAAGCTGTCCAACGCGTCGCGGTAATGGCCGAGGGCCAGCTCCAGCACGCCGAGCGCGTATTCGACCCAGACCAGCCTCCAGCCGTGCTGCCGCCGCGTCGCATCCTCCGTGATGACCGCGGCCAGAGACCGGGCGGCGCGTTCCTCGCCTCGCCAGGCCAGCACGACAACCTCGCCGGTCCGGCAGAAGTCGGCCGCAGCTGACTTGATCTCGCGGCGCTCCGCAAAGGCGTCCCGCGCGGCGCCGATCTCCCCCGCGAGCAGGCAGGACTCGCCGAGCAGGACGAGCAGCATCGCTAGCGGAGTCGTCGCTCCTTGCTGACGGGCCTGCTCCACTCCCCGGCGGGCTATTGCGTGCGCCCGGTTGTCATCCCAGGTAGCACCGGCCATCCAGGAGGCAATGCGGAGATAGCTGAACGGGACGGACGCGCTGGCTTCGTCCCGGTCGAGGGCAGCCTGGGCCTGCCGTATCAGGGACGCCGCGGCGGCCGGGCCGTCCAGGAGATACGCGGCGTAGGCGTCGAGGAGCAAATCGCGGGCCGTCGGGGACGCGCCCCGCCGGGCCGGGAGGGCACGCACGGCGCGGGCGACGGCGCGAGCGTCGGCCCCGGGAGCGGAAAAGCGCCTGGTGATCCCGGCCGCGGTCAGCGCGTCCATGAGAGCATCGCGCGCCAGGCTACGGTCAACGCCCGCGAGCTCATCGGCCGCCGCGAGCAGTATCGGCGCCGCTTTACCCGGCTGGTCCTCGGCCAGCCAGATGTCTCCCTCGACTCGCTTCGCCAGCCCCCGCTCGTGGGGGCCGTCAAGATCGGGTGCCGCATCTTCCAGCAGCACCCGAGCCTTCCCAGGGTTTCCTGCGGTGCACTCATCCTGGGCGGCGGCGAGGAGCCGCCGTACCCGCTGCCGGGTATCGGGGGTCAGCGCCGCAGCCCGGGCCAGGAAAGCACCCGCAGCGGCGTAGCCCCCGCGGCGTCCCGCCCGGCCAGCGACGCGCTCAAGCCCGGCGGCAACCACTTCGTCGCGGCCAGCGGTGGCGGCGGCACGGTGCCACGCCCGCCGGTCACCATCGATAACGGGATCGGTGGCCTCGGCCAGAGCCGCATGCACCCGCCGCCGGTCATGCACGGGCGCGCCGTGGTAAAGCGCCGAGCGGATCAGGGGATGACGGAACCGCACCGGCGTCCTGAAGGCCACAAGATCCTGCTCTTCGGCAGCAGCCGCCGCACCGGCAGGAATGCCCAGGTGATCTGCGGCCCGCCACAGCAGTTCCGCATCACCAGTCGCGTCAGCGGCAACACACAGCAGCAGAAGCTGGGTATCGGCCGGAAGGCGGCGGACCTGCCCGAGGAACCGGGCTTCCAGCCGCGGGCCGAGCGGAAGCGGATCCGGCAGCGGCACCTGCCCGTCCAGCTGGCCCGAGGACAGGTCACCACCCAGCTCGATAAGGCCCAGCGGGTTCCCGGCGGTCTCGGCGATTATCCGGGCGGCAACCAGCCCATCGATCCCGCCGCCGGCGGCGGACGAGAGCAGCTCCTGCGCTTCCACCGCCGGCAGGCCCCGCAGCTGCACGTCCGGCAGTCCGTCGAGCGAGACCGGACGCCCGGAAGGCTCCCGCACAGCAAAGATCATCGCGATGCGGTCAGCGAGAAGCCGCCGTGCCACGAACGCCAGAACCGCCGCCGATTCCCGATCCAGCCATTGCGCGTCATCCACCACGCACAGGAGCGGCCTATCGGAAGCGGCCGCAGCCAGCAGGCTCAACGACGCCAGGCCCACCAGCAGCCGGTCGGGCAGGCCGCCGTCACGCAACCCGAACGCCGAGCCCAGGGCAGCGCCCTGCGGCGCCGGTAGGCCCTCGAGACCGCCGAGGAACGGCAACAGAGCCTGATGAAGCGAGGAGAAACCCAGCTCCATCTCCGACTCAATCCCGGCCAGCCGCACCACCCGCAGGTCCGCGGCAGCCTCCGCCGCATAGTCGAGCAGGGCTGTCTTGCCGATGCCCGGTTCCCCCCGCAGCACCAGCACCCCGCTCAGACCCTCACGGGCCGCCGCAAGGACGCGGTCAATATGCCCGCGCTCAACCCGGCGGTCCAGCAGCATCAACGAGCCCCTTCCCAGGTCCGCGCGTATCTGATCCCTGGTAGCGACGCTAATGCCAGCAGATCGGGGGATCAACAATTCCCCCGGGAGCGGCTGGTTCCTCAGCCAGGACCTCGCGCCGCAGACTGCACTTCGGCCCGCATGCACCAAGGACTGGTCGCCTTCCCGGTCTACCCGCTACGGTGATCATGGGAATGCCGGGGCAAAGGCGCCGCCGTCATTGGAGGTTGGCATGCACGTCAATGCTGGTGACACCGCCTGGGTGCTGACCTCGACGGCGCTGGTGTTCTTCATGATGCCGGGACTGGCGCTGTTTTACGGAGGGCTGGTAGGCGCGAAGAACGTGATCGCGACGATGGTCCAGTCCTTCGTGGCGATCGGTGTGGTCAGCTTGCTGTGGGTAGTCGCTGGGTACTCGCTGGCGTTCGGCGCTGATCACGGGGGGGTGATCGGCAGCCTGCAGAACGTGCTGCTGCGTGGCGTCAACGGCACGCCGAACGCCTATGCACCCACGATTCCGTCGCTGGTGTACATGGCGTTCCAGATGATGTTCGCCGTCATCACCCCGGCGCTCATCGCCGGGGCGTTCTGCGAGCGGATGCGCTTCCGCGGCTACCTGGTCTTCATCGGCCTGTGGTCCCTGATCGTCTACAGCCCGTTCGCGCACGCCGAGTGGGGCGGGGGGTTTCTCGGCTCGGGCGGCCTGCACGCGATCGACTTCGCCGGAGGCTCGGTCGTCCATGAGCTAGCCGGGGCGGCGGCCCTCGCCACTGCCATCTACCTGAGGCGAAGCCACCCGCTGGAGCGGCCGCACAACGTGCCGATGGTGCTGCTCGGCGCCGGGATCTTGTGGTTCGGCTGGTTCGGCTTCAACGCGGGCAGCGCGCTGTCCGCCGGGCAGGTCGCCGGCTATGCGCTGGTGAACACCCAGCTAGGCGCGTGCACCGCGATGCTCGTCTGGATGGGCGTCGAGTGGTGGCGCCGCCGCAAGCCATCGGGCGTGGGCATCGCTTCCGGCGCCGTCGCCGGCCTGGCCGCGATCACCCCGGCGTCGGGTTACGTGCAGCCGTGGGCAGCGATCATCATCGGCGCCGCGGCCGGGCTGCTCTGCTACGGCGCCGTCCACCTGAAGGACATATTCCACTACGACGACTCCCTCGACGTGGTCGGCGTGCACATGGTCGGGGGCGCGATCGGGGTTGTGCTCACCGGCGTGTTCGCCAGCCTCGCCGTGAACGCTGCCGGCGAGGCTGGGGGCTGGACCCAGCTCGGCCGCCAGGCGGTGCTGGCCGTCGTCGGGATCGCCTATCCGTTCGTGATGACCTGGATCATCCTGTGGGTCACTGACCGCACCGTAGGGCTGCGGGTGAGTCCCGGGGAAGAGCAGGGTGGCCTCGATCTCGGCGAGCACGGCGAGGTCGCCTACCGGCTGGCCGAACCGGCAGCCGACATGACGAGCGACGGCATGGTGCCCGCTCCGGCCACTCCGGGCGCGCCGCACGCGACCGAGGCGCAGTAACCCAGCCGACCTTGACCGCCAGCGGCTCAGCAGAACCCCGGGCACGTTCGTCCGGCTGGCGATGCGCGGACAGCGTCCGCCTAGCGGCGGCGGAGGCGGCGGCCGGTGATAACGGCAGGCGTGACGCACACGAAATGCTCCGCGCCACTGTCGATGTTGCGCCTGTCATCATCCGGCGCAGCGATAGCCCGCCCCGGCGTGGGTGACCCGACCGCAAGGTGATGTCGGCTGTAGCAATCTGAGCGCTCTGAAGTGAGCCTGGGCGGGGCCGGACCAAAGTCTTTGCGGCCGGAGTCGGCCCGGCCTCCCAGGAAGACTTTTTTGGTACTCCGACCGGCCGAGGTCCGACCAGGATCAGCTGCAGGTCGACGCCGCAAGGCGGGTACGCGCCGCGGGCGAAGCTGTCGCGTCGCGCGCTGCGATGGGCGCTCAACACCTCCGCGGCAGCGCCCTCGGATTCCGGAACCTGACGAATTACATCGCACGCTCGTTGCTCGAAGCCGACGGATTCAGATCCCGACTACACCCTCGATTGCGATGAGCCCGGTAACACCGTCGAGCAAGGGTGTATCGCGAGCCTCTTCCTGTTATCGTTGCGCAACATGTTGCACAAAAGCGGATTCAGTTGGGATTGGGGCAGTGTTCCTGAATGGTTTGGGGGTCTGTCCCTCGTCTTGGCCTATGCCATCTTTTTCAGGGATCGCCGAGAGAGGGATCGCTCTCAGATCAATCTTATTGGCGTATGGGGCCAGGCATCATGGGATGATCAGGGCGCAATTACCCATGGGATCGTCATACGTAATAGCAGCGTGCTGCCTGTCCAAGTAAGGAAGGTTAAGTACCACGTACACGTTACGTGGCTGTATAGAACAGCGCCCGGCGTGGAGGAGGGCGTGAAAGGAACGCCGCTTGAAGTGACACCGGAATTCGTTCCTAGAGCCGTCCTGCCCAGCAGCGATTGGCCTAAGGAGGCTAGCTGGAGCCCTCTAAAGCCAAAGGAGGCAATAAGAATTGCGGGGGTAACGTGTGAGATTAAGTGGCTGCAGTTGACTGACAATGCAGGTCGCGCCTGGTTGCTACGGCCTGGTGGCGAGCCAGTTAGGGAGCACGTATGGCGCGGCATATGGAAGAGTTTGTCGTAAATGTGCGCCTGCCGGGCAGTGTTGATGGCCCTCGGCTGAGGCGCATCTTCGACTCGAGTCGTGCGCCGGGTTCCGATGTCGCCGACCGGCTGCCCGGGAGCTTCGAGGGCCATTACCTCGTCGGTCCGGAAGACAACGCGCTTCAGAAGATGGCCCGGTCGATGCGGCAGAACGGCATTCGTGGCCGTGGGGTCGCGCAGCCTCACAGCCGGGATCTCAGCACGTCGAACTCGCAGCCTGGCGTGGATGGGTCGAAGCCGTGCTCGATCAGCCAGCGGGCCGCCTGCAGGCTTCGCAGGGACCACCACGCGCGGATCACGTCGAGGTCGAGGTCGACGTCGGTGCCGTAGCCGGCGATGACGTCGTCAAGGTGCTCCTCGTGTCCGAGGGTCAGGATGGCGAGGTCGAACAGGGCATCGCCCTGGCTCGCCTCGGACCAGTCGATCACGCCGGTGATCTCGTCACCGTCGACGAACACGTGGGTGACCTGAAGGTCGCCGTGCGTGAACACCGGTGTCCACGGCCGGAGCGCATCCTCGGCAACCTGCCGGTTGCGCGTGACCAGGTCGGCGGGAAGGACGTCGTTCGTGACGAGCCACTCGCATTCGCCGTCGAGCTCCGATGCGATCTCGTCGAGGCTTTGACCGGGCCATGGCGGCAGCGGCGCGTCGTGCAGCATCCGTGCGGCGGCACCCGCCGCGGCCCACGCCGCCGGCGATGATGTCGACGGCTCGCCGAGGCGGCCCAGTGCCGTCCCCGGGAGGGCGGCGAGCGCGAGTACGGGCGGCTTGCGCCACAGCACCTCCGGAGTCGGGATCGGCG
Organism: uncultured Actinomycetota bacterium; assembly: GCA_963822485.1. Taxonomy (GTDB): domain Bacteria; phylum Actinomycetota; class Actinomycetes; order Streptosporangiales; family Streptosporangiaceae; genus DASUBV01. The sequence continues at coordinate 828,827 of CAWGHW010000031.1, read as the reverse complement.
CCATGGCCATCGCCTCGACCTCGACGTCGGTGCGCGTCTGATCAGAGTCGATTTTCACGAACACGTCGCCGACGCGCAGGGTCGCGCGCTCGTTGTGGGCGACGACGACCTTGACCTCCTCCACGTCGGCCACTATCGCGCGATGACCACCGACGTCGCCACGGGTTTATCGCGTGTGACCGCGCGGCTGACCGCGCCCCGCTGCCCGGCGGCCTCTGCACGACACCGACCGCTGACGGGTCGACCACTGCCGTTCACAATCGAACTGGCCGCTCGCATGGCGGCGTGTAGCTGTCATGTGGCGTCCTTCTGGCTGGACGCCGACGCGTGGCTGGCGTCTGTGAGGAGGTTCGCGGTGAGCATGCGGGTCAGCCAGTCCTCGTACAGGCCGGGTTGCCAGCCGCGGTCCGTGGTCAGGTCGAGGAACAGCCTCGGCCCGGTCAGCGCCCAGCAGGCGTCGGCGGTCGTTGCCGGGTCACGCCCGGCCGCGAGCAGGCCCGAGTCGGCCAGGTGAGCGACGAGCGCGCGGACGCCGGCCAGCCGTTCCTGCTGGGTCGTGGCGAGCATCTGGGTGACCTCGGGGCCGGCTTGGGCGAGCAGGCCGTACAGGGGCGCCAGCCGCTGGTTGGCGCCGCGGACGAACCCGGCCCACCGGCGCAGCTTCTCCGCTGGATCGGCGGCGGACCGTACCTCCTGCATTTGCGGGCGGTCCGCAATGGCCACTGGCTGGTCGTCGCCTGCGAGCGTCACGTCCCACAGCGCCTTCATCAGCCCGGCCTTGCCGCCGAAGGCCTTGTAGACCGTCTCAGGCGACACCCCGGCCTGCCCGGCCACCGAGCGCACCGTCATGCGGTGGTAGCCGTCGCGGAACAGCAGCTCGCGGCAGGCCGCCAGGACCGCGGCGCGGTTGCGGGCGGCGCTCTCGCGCCGACTGCTGGCGTCGTAGGGCCTGGGTGCGGGCATAGCGTGCCTCCAGAATTCGTTACAGTAGCATGTATCTAATTGCAGTCACCGGCGCCCGCCGACGTTCACCTGGAGGATGCCATGCCCAGTACTGTCTCCCATCGGGCGGCGGCGGCGCCGTCGCCTGCCCCGGGCGTCACCCGGCTCGGTGACGCAGAGATCAACTTCTACCTCCTGGAGGACCCCGGCGGCCTCGTGCTGGTCGACGGCGGGCTGCCTGGGCACCTTCCGCAGCTTCGGTCGCACCTGGAAGCCGCCGGCCGCTCGCTCGGCGACATCCGCGCGGTCCTGCTGACCCACGCGCACCCCGACCACACGGGGGTCGCGGCCGCCGTCCGGCAGGCCGGGGCCGACGTGTGGGTGCATGAGCGTGACGCCGCCGGGCTCGCCGGGGGCGCGCGCGTCGCAAGCCGACAGGCCAGGCCCGAAAGCTCGCTGCTCCCCTACCTCATCCGCCGACCCGCGACGCTGCGCACGATCGCGTACATCGGCCGGATGGGAGGCTTCACGGGCTCAAAGGTCACCGACCCGCGGACCATGGACGGTGACCGGCTGCTGCCGGACGTGCCCGGCAGCCCGCGCGTGGTCACGCTGCCGGGCCATACCCCCGGCAGCGTCGGCTACCTCTTCGCCGACCGCGGGCTCCTGTTCACCGGCGACGCACTGGTCACCTACGACGGCATCACCGGCTACCGCGGGCCTGCCGTCGCCTCGCGCGCATTCACTCACGACAGCCGCGCGGCCCTCGCCTCCCTGACGGCACTCGACGCCATCAACGCCGGCCTGCTGCTGCCCGGCCACGGCGAGCCCTTCACGGGCGCCCCCGCCGACGCCGCCGCCCAGGCACGCAGCGCAGGCGCGCGCTGACCAGCTCACCACATCACGCGGAGAAACGAAAGGACACGAGCCGCAGGCGAAAGAAGGCGCGAAGCACCCTCCAGAAAAGCGTTCCAGCGAGGCAGCCACGGATTACGGCGATCCGCTGGCCGCACGCGGGCGCTAAGCCCGCATGCCGGGCGTACGCATCCCATTCCCGGCGAAAGCGTACGAGTTCTGCACCGGGAATGGGCACGCATGGCCCACAGGACACAGCCGACGGCCTGCGTAACCGCTCCTCCAGCGCGTCACCTGCACTGACGCACTTCTCAGGGGCGGGCCGCCGGGAAAGGCGGGAAAGGCGGGAAAGGCGGCCTAGTTAATGTCGCGCGCGTTATGGATCCCCGATACCAAGCGGCCACCATCGGCGCGTCGGCGAGGATCCCGCCGAGCAGAGCCACAGCCCCACTATGCGGCTGCCTGGCAAGCGCCGAGCGAGATTTGCAGCAGCCCGCCCGAAACCAAGTGATATCACTGCTATCTATGAGCGACAGCTTGCTGATCCGGAACCTGCCGGAGTCGTTGAAGCCGGCACTGCGCCGCCGCGCGGCTGCGCATGGCCGGTCAGTAGAGGCCGAGGCTCGCGTCATCCTGGAAGAGGCCCTCGCGGCCGACGAGGATTTCGTGTCCTGGTGGCTGGACGAGGTGGCATCGGTGCCGCCGGGCGAGCTTCGCCCGAGCCCGGGAACGCAGCCACAGCTACGACGAGCAGGCCGCCCGCGTGCTGGCCACGATCATGGCAGCCAGAAGGGGGATCGGCCGCGAGGTCAGCAAGCCGGTCGATGCCATGATCGCCGCAGTGGCCGCGTCCCGCGGCATGGCTGTTGCCACTCGTAACACCAGCGACTTCGCCGACATGGGCGTCGAACTGATCAATTCCCGGGACGTGCACTAACCGTTAACGCGGTGGGCTCAAGCGGTCCTGCCTCTTTCTGAACATGGACTTGACCCGCTTTGGCAGACATGTTCGTTGAGTTGATCATGCCGCCTGTCGAGCGGCGCTGTGGTGGATTGACTCGTATTCGGCGGGACTGAGATAGCCGAGCGAGGAATGGAGCCGGCGGGTTTTGTACCAGCCCTCGATGTAGTCGAAGACGGGCTGAATTCCCAGGCCCCGCCAAGACGGCCGACCGCCTTGAACACGGCTAGCTGTTCGCATGTGAACCAGTCAGCGAAGGACGGTCAACCGCAGGAAAGGAGCCACGCCTGGCGCGCGGACCTGCGCAAAGTCCGGCGAGCACGCCAGCCGCGGCCAGAGCCGACTTCGCAAGGCCGCGCCTGCTTTAACGGACCCAGAGCTGGTCGATGAGCAGGTCGAAGTACGGGTTGAACTGGTAGTTGCCGACGCGTGCAGACAAAACGTTCAGGTCGCGCGGGTTGTACAGCGGCACCCATGGAGCCTGATCGACGAGTTCCCTGTCGATAGCGGCCCAGCGACCGGCGGCCGCCGACGGATTGGCTGGCCCGAGCATTAGGGCCCGTTGAGCCTCGGCGTCGATCCGCGGATCGCAGAACTCCGCATCGTTGATGTTGTTCGGATTGCCCGGGAGGAATGAGGCGCAGGTGAAGAGCGGGTCGATGAAGTCAGATGGCGCCGGATAGTCCTGGTACCAGGAGAAAAAGCCGATCTGCGGCCGGTCGCGAGAGTTGCCTAGCACCCCGAAGTAGTTCTCCGGGCCGACCGTTCGCAGCGAGGCCCGGTACCCGATCTGATCGAGGACTGACACGACGTAGTGCCCGGTCGCAGGGGAGGGAAAGGACGTACTTTCGCTGCTGTACAGCACCGTCACGCGGTCGCCACGGGTTCCGGAAGCCCGGACGAGTCGCTCCGCCAGCGCGAGATTGGGCGCGGTCCAGGCGCCGCCTTGGTCCGGCTTGATCGTGTAAGGGCAGTACGGGCGGTAGCCAGGCATGGCCAGCGGCAGGATCTGGCAGGTGGCCTGCACTGCGAGCGGTCCGCCGTTGAGCGCGACCACTGTGTTCCTGTCGATCGCGTCGTTAACGGCCATCCGGGCGGCAAGCTTGTCGAAGGGCGCACTGCGGGTATTCAGCGTGAGCGCGATGGTTGCCTCGAGACGGGCCGCTGTGCAGCTGGCTCGTGTAGTGCGTGGCGAGCTGGCCGATGCGATCCGGTGGCGGGGACAGCAGGACGTCGGCCCGGCCGTGCTCGACATCGGCGACCGCCCGGCCAGGCGCGACGTCAAGCCGGAGGATGATCCGGTCCGGGTAGCCGCCGGGTTGTGCCTGCTGCGACCACGGTCGGAACCGCGGGTTTCTGACCAGGGTCCAGGTGTGCCCTGGCATCAGGGACTTCGTCATGTAGGGACCGGTGGCAGGTAGCTGCGCGGCGCTGATCTCGTGGTCCGGCGTGCCGCCGGGGACTGCGTAGGCCCACGGGAACGCCAGCTTGTAGAGGAACTCCGGGTCGGGTGCGGCGAGGTGGAAGGTGATCGTATCGCTCGCGTCGTCGGCGATGATCCCACGGGCGAGGTTGCACGGGCTGCGATTTCGCTCGCACCGGCTGGCGCCGATGATTCCGGCGTAGAAGGCCGGAATGGACGAGTCTCGCTTGTCGATCATGAAAACCCGTTCGATGGCCCGGCGGAAGTCCTCCGGCCGGACCAGCACTCCCGTTGAGTACCTGATGCCCGCGCGGAGCCGGAAGGTATAGGTCCTGCCGCCGTCGGCCGGCGCGGGCAGCGCCGTGGCGAGGTCGGGGACGAGCTGGTCGCCAGCCAGGCCAGCGACCCGCCGGTAGCCGATGAGCCCATCGTTGGTCATGCTCAGCATCTGCCATGCCCAGGTGTAATACGCGACTGCCGGGTCAGTCGGCGGCCGGGCCCCCTCGTCCGGCGGCAGCTGGGCGATGAGCCGTGAGCGTGCCGCCGCGGTGGCTCGCGAGCGACGGAAGCACCGTTGCCCACACGTGGTTGCCGGCTGCGGCGAGATCCGTCGGCTCGTTACCAAGATGGACGACCTGCATCGCGCCCGTCGCTGGATCGATCCTGGACACGGTCCCGCTGACGCTGTTCGCGACCCAGACCGCGCCGCTGGCGTAGGCGACTCCGGCGGGCGCCCCGCCCACTCGGATCGTCTGCACCTTGCCGGTCCGCGGATCGAACCGCGTGACTGTGCCGCCGCTGTCAGCGGCCCAGATACTGCCCGCGCCGACGGCCAGGCCGTCCGGGCCATGCCCGATCGCGATCGCCTGCGACGGCCGGTCGTCACCTGGATCGACGCGCAGCAGCTCGCCGGTCTCCTGGCTGGCAACCCAGACCGCACCTGCGCCGACTGCGATGCCGGCAGGCGCGCTGTCCAGATGAATGGTCGACACCACCTCACCGGTGGCTGCGTTAATCCTGGACAGCGTGTCGCTGGTCACGTTGGCGACCCAGACAGATCCGTATCCGGACGCGATCTGCGGTCGGGCCGATCCCGACCGTGATTACCGCGACTTGCGTTCCGGCGCCAGGATTGACCTCGGAAACGGTGCCGTCGAGCTGATTGGCAACCCAGACCTCGCCGTCGGCGACCGACGAGGCCGCCTGGTCCGCGGCCGACCGGGATGCGGTCGATGACCTGACCGGTCGAGTCGATCCGGAGCAGGAGGTCATCCGCGCTATCGGTGATCCAGACGGCGCCGGCGCCGGCGACGATCCCATTCGGCCGCCCGACCCCGGTCACGACCGCGCTGAGGCCGACCCGTCCGCCATCGATTACGCCGATGGTGTTCGGACCCGCGGCCAGATGGGGCGGCATACGGCCAGCCACGACCACGAGCAGCGCAATCGCCACCATCAGCGTCCCGGCGACAGCAAGCAGACCCTTCCCTCCGATCCAGGCCGATCGGCGAGAACTGCCTCGCTCCGCCGCGTTAACCGCGCGAGCAGTCCCCGCAGCCGGATGTCCGGGCCTGCTCCCGTCCACCAGGTTTAACGCCTGACTAGGCCTGGTACTCGGCGGCGGCTCGAGCGAGGAATCCTGCTCCAGGATCGCTCGCTGGAGCCGCCGCAGCGGCTCGCCCGGTTCGACCCCGAGGTCCGCCATCAGCATCCGCCGAGCCTTCTGGTAAACGGCCAGGGCATCGGCCTGCCGCCCGCAGCGGTACAGCGTGATCATCAGCTGCTGGTGCAGCCGCTCGCGCAGAGGCTGCACGGCAACGAGCGCCTCCAGCTCACCGACCAGGGACGCGTGACGTCCGAGCGCGAGATCCGCCTCGATCCGATCCTCGACCACCCCCGCCCGCAGTTCCTCCAGCCGGGCGATCTCGGCCTGCGCGAACGGCTCAGACCTGAAATCGGCGAGCAGCGAGCCGCGCCACAATGCCAGCGCCTGGCCAAGATCAGCTGCGGCGCGGCCATGATCCTCTCACCACCAGCGCGCGCCGCCCGGCGTCCGCCAGCCGCTCGAACCGCGCCACGTCAACCTGCTCCTCCGCGGCCTCAAGGAGATAAGCGCCCGGCCGCGTCAGCACGCCCTGACCACCGGCCGCCGACTCCAGCGCCTTGCGCAGCCGCCAGACATACACCTCCACGGCATGTCCGGCGCCCGCAGGAGGATCCCCGGCCCATAGCTGGTCAATGAGCACATCACGATGGACCGGCTGGTTCGCGTGGAGCAGCAGGATCGCCAGCAAGGCCCGCTGCTTCAGGCCCCCAATGTCAACGGCATGCCCATTGACCGCCACTTCGAGCGGCCCCAGAAGGCGATAGTCGATCACTTCCCAGCTCCCGAGCACAGTCAAGCACGCCCAGGCACCGGCGGATAGCGCTGACAGCAGCGCCCTCAGCAGCCCTGTGAGGTTTCTGTGAGGTCTCGGGACTAAGACTCCCGGTAACAGCGTCCGGCAACCTTGGAAGCCCACCATGCCCAGTCACAAATCGGCAATCGGCGGTGCTAGCGCATCGGGACGAACAGAGACTCGCAACGCCGGAAACCGCTGGATCTGGCTCTCGCGGAGGCCGCCAGGTTCCCGGTTGGCTGCGGTGCTGGCGGTGACGAGCTGCGTGGCAGCTTGCCTTGCCGTAATGGGCGGTACGGTCGCGTCCGGATCGGTTGCGGCGGTGCCTGGTCCGATTGCGCCGGACGCGGCTGCTGCGCGGATCGGGGCGCTGCGGATCGGGGCGCTGCGGTTCGGAGCGCTGCGGGCCGAGTCGGCCCGGCCGGGCCGTGCCGGGCAGGGGGCGCTGGCTCGTGTGGGCAATGCGGCTCAGGCCAGGCCGGTCCGCCGAGGCGCGTCGGTCGTGCTGGGCGGCAGCCCGGGCGCCCCAGTCGCCGACCCGGAGACGGATACCGTCTATGTGCCGATTCAGTGCACTGAAAGCGCTTGTAATCTAAATACGCCCGGCCATTTCGTGGACGTGATCAATGCCGCGAAGTGCAACACGAAGGTCGTTTCGGATTGCCAGGTGGTGGCCAGGGCCAGGGTCGGCAGCAGCCCGCTCGCGGCTGCCATCGACAAGCGGACCGACACCATCTATGTCGTCAACGGCACCAGCAACACTGTGTCGGTGCTGAACGGCGCCCGGTGCAACGCCCGGGTCACCCGCGGCTGTGCCCGGCCTGTGGCGACGGTCAAGGTCGGCAAGTTCCCGGTCGCTGCGGCCGTCAACCCGGCGACGCGCACGCTGTATGTGGCCAACCTGGGCGGGGGCAGCGTCTCGGTGATCAACGCGGCCAGGTGTAATGGCCGCAGGACCACCGGATGCTCGCGCCCGGCTCGGACCGTGACAGACAAGGCCGGCCCGACCTGGCTCGACGTCGACGCCGCGACCGGGACCGTCTACGCGGCGAACGCCGGCACGTCGGGAAATGGCGACACCGTGTCGGTGATCGACGGGGCCGCCTGCAACGGGCACACCGGCCGCGGCTGCAGCCGGGTCCCGCCGACCGTCACGGTGGGCGGCGGCCCGTTCGGGATCGCCGTCGACCAGGCCAGCGACACCGTGTACGTCCCGAGCAACAACGACGGAACGGTCTCGGTGATCAACGGCGCCCGGTGCAACGCCCGCACGAGGGCCGGATGCGGCCGCACCCCGCCTGCGGTGACGACCGGCGCGGGTGCTCAGTTCGTCGCCGCCGACCAGGGGCTGCACACGGTGTTCACGGTCAACGGAGGCGATGACACGCTGTCGGCGATCGACACCAGGACCTGTCGCGGCACCGTGATATCCGGGTGCCGCACCAGGCCGCCCAGCCAGCAGGCCACGCCCGATCGGGGCCCCGGATTCAACTCGTTCCCGAACAGCTTCGCGCTGATCCCCCGGACCGGCTCCGCGTACATGGTGAACGTAGGGGGGGCGAGCATCCTGTCGGTGACGAGCATCAGCCGCTGCAACGCCACCGACACCACCGGCTGCCGCCGCCCGGCGGCCAGCGTGCCGGACAGCGAGTTCCTGATATCCGTCGACCCGGCCACCGACACCATCTACGGCGGCAACCAGAACACGCCGGACATCGACGTGATCAACGGCGCCGCCTGCAGCGCGGCGGACCTGGCCGGGTGCACCCCGGTCGCCGAGATCCCGATGGCCCACCCGCAGGCGAACGTAGGAGCGGTCGATGCCGCCACCCACACGCTGTACGCCGCCGACCCGTACTCGAACACGGTCTCAGTGATCAATACCGCAACATGCAACGCTACCGACACCGCCGACTGCGCTGCCACGCCCCCGGTGATCACGATCGGAACCGGACCCGGTCCGCCGGTCCTGGACCGGGCTACCGGGACGCTCTACGTGCCCTACGGCGCGAACAACAGCAACCGGGTGGCCGTCGTTAACGCCGCGACCTGCAACGCCACCGACACCGCCGGCTGCGGGCAGCACCCCGGCGTGGTCAAGGTCGGGGGCGGCACGTTCGTTCTCGCGGTAAGCCAGGCGACCGACACGATCTACGGGCCGAGCACTGCCGGTAATACGGTCGCGGTGATCAACGGCGCGACCTGCAACGCGACCAGCCACGCCGGCTGCAGCCGCCTTTCCGCGACCGCGAAGGTCGGGGTGGTCCCGATCGGCGTGGCCGTCGATGACCGGACCCGCACCGTCTACGTGACCAACAACGCCAACGGCGACTCGCCCGGGACGGTATCGGTGATCGACGCCGCGACCTGCAACGGTACCCATACCACCGGCTGCCACCGGCACTTCCCTGTCCTGCCCACCGGCATAGCGCCCTCGGCGGTCACCGTGGACACGCGCACCGGCATCGTCTACGTCGCCGACTTCGCCAGCGCCTCGGTCACCGTACTAGACGGCGCACGGTGCAACGCGATAGTCACTAGCGGCTGCCGTACAGCCGCGCGCGAGCAGGCCGTTGGCTCTCAGCCGACCGGAGTCGAAGTGAACCCGCGCACCGGCACCGTCTACGTGACGGAGCCCTCCTTCCAGTCCGGGTCCATGTCGATCTTCCGATCGTTCAAGACCGATGGACCGTGATTAAAAGGATGCAGGAAAGGTTTGCAACCTTTCTGGATAGGATCACTATTGGCGGGCGGACCGTAAGTACCCTCCAATCTTCTATTAACCTGACGATGTCACGGCAGCAGGCTCGGGGTTGTCTCCGTTCTCGCTCATCCCACTGCACGGCCACTAAACCGCCATGTGCACGAACAAAATGAAAGGCAGGCCAATGAACCAGCCAGTACCTCCGACCACAGCATCTGTGTTTGACGACCGTGAATTGGACGTCGCTTCGCTGATCGCGCTGTGGCTTGCGATCCATGGCGGGGATCCCGCACCGGGCCATCACGACGCGTCGACGAACTCGCGGAGGGTCAGCGGCGGATGCCCGCCGATCTGCTCGATCGCCTGAGTGACCTGGTAAAGCTCGTGATGCGATCCAACGATCCGGAATATTTCCCAGAGCCTGGACAGGTGCTCGACCGTGTGCGGATCACCGTATTTGCCTAGTGCCCAGCGGTGCCATTCCGCGGGATCGATGTCCGCATAGGGGATCCCGAGGGTACTCGCCGTCTCGCCGACAGTCAGGATCTCGCCGGTCAGCCGGCAGACCGGGTCGATGTCCCCGCTGGCGGTAAGCATGCCCACCGCCACGCGGGCCACGTCGGCGGCCGCCACCAGCGGGATCACCGTGCTGGCCGGTCCCAGCGGAATCGCCAGCTCGCCACCGCCGCGGAACGCGGCAAGGACAGCCAGGTTCTCGAAGAAGACCGCCGCTCGCAGATGCACCGCGCCGATGCCGGCCCAGTCGAAGACCTGCTCCGCCACCCAGTGCTGCCGCATCCGAGGAGTGGGAGCATCCGCCGATGCGGCCAGCTGCGACACCTCCACGACCCGTTCCAGGCCCTCCTGCCGGGCCGCGGCGGCGAAAACGCCGACGGCATCGAGCAGGCCGCTGGTTACCTGGTAAGTGAAGAACGCCCGCCGCACCCCGCGCACGGCCGGCAGCACCGAGGTGATCTCGCGCAGGTCGCCGGTAACTACCTCCGCCCCCAGCGTCCGCAGGCGGGCCGCCCGCTCATCGTCGCGGTGCACGAACGCCCGCACCGCCTGGCCTCGCTCCAGCAGGAGCCGCGTGACGAGCAGGCCCGTCGACCCCTGCTGGCCGCCCGCGGCGCCCGTTACCAGCACCGGCTCCGTTGCCATCGCCGTCATTTCGTCTCCTGCTTCGCGGCCGATTCGATCACGCCGTGAAATGAGAAGGCACCGAGCGTGTCCAGGTCCTGCAGCATGGATGCGGCGGGGAACGCCTCGGCGGTGCTGAATACACCGCCCTCGGCCGGGCCCTGACCGCGGACCAGGCGCAGGGCCGCCTCCACCGACAGCAGCACCCCGGCCCGCCAGATGTCGTGTCCGCTCAGATGGCCGGTCCGGCCGCCGCCGGCGAGCCCGGCGGCCTGCACCGCGATCACGAAAGTGCTCTGCGCCCGCGTCGCGTCATCGACATCCTCGCTGGTGAACACCTGCTCCTCGGCAAAGGTTGTCGCGGTCAGCTGGGCCTCCACGCTGCGCGCGGTGACGTGCCGCGGGATGGTGACGATCTCGCCCATCGGGAAGGGCGCGATCATCGTGCGCGGGCCCAGCGGCGGAGGGAACGGGAATACCGTGTTGCGGACCTCCCCGGGACCCACATGGTGCGTGCCACCCGTGAACGTGACCCGGTCGATCTCGGTGATGAGGAGTTCCGCGGTGCGCTTCGCGGCAGGGGTCATCCGCCAGCCGCTGACCGAATAGCCGATGATGACCCGGTCGATGTCCGTCATGCCCTCGGTCACCGTGGCGGTGAGCAGATCGGGGATTCCGCCGTAGAAGCTGGCCTGCGGGATCATGATCGCGCCGCTGCGGTGCGCGGACTCCCGGAACTCGTCGAACAGGAACCGCACGTGATGCGGCTCGACGGCGTGGTCGACGTAGTGACAGCCTGCCGCCGCGGCGGCGGACGCCACGGGCGGCCCGGTCACCGCGAAGGGACCTGCGCAATGGATCAGTACGTTCGCGTTCTCCGCGAGCTCGCGCAGCGCAGCCGCGTCGTCGAGCGCGGCGACGTGGGTCGTGACGTGCGCCGGCGAGGCGAGGCTTCCCGCCATTGCGTGCAGCGCGTCGGCGTTGCGGCCAGCCACGACGATGTCCTGGCCTCTCGCGAGAAGCTCGGCGGCCACCAGGCGCCCGGTATGGCCGTTGGCGCCGTAGATCGCGATCCGAGGGGCGGTCATAGTATTCACCCTCCGTACCAGAGACATCGCTAGCGTGCTTACAAGAGTCAGACGCGGGACATCCACGGAACTCATCGACGTCGCGCCAGATCTCGCCCTGGCAGAACGGATGTCTACGGCGCCGGCCAGAGCACCACGACCTGGATCCTGGCCAGTTGGTGTCACGATCGCGGACCAGGAACTTCAGCCCGTCGGCGTTGTCCACGAGGTTCATCAGGAGGTTGCGAGCCTGACCTGGGCAAGGGCCGCTGACTTGTCCCGCGTTGCCGTAGGTGGAGCCCGGATGATGCCGGCGGGCCGGCCTGATGCACTCCGAGCACATGTCCGCGGCTGTCGTTGGCGGATACCTTCCAGGAACTCCAGCCGGAACGTGTCTTTCCGCAGTGCCGCGCGGATGCGGGCGCGCTCCGGCCGTCCCTTCGCAGCGCTCAGCTCCGCCTGCCTGCGGGCGGCACTGACCCGCAGCTGGCGGACTCCGGTCACCCGCCGGCGCGATTCGGCGAGAAAAGGCTGCGGCACTTGCCCCTGTGTCATCCCCGAGACGGCGCTATGCGTCATTTTTTGTAGCTGAGGAGGGAGCCTCAGCTGTCCCCGGGGAGGGTAAAGCATGAGCGCACCGGATCATTCGCACGAGGCAGCTGCCGCTGAAGCCGCGCCGCCAGATGATTTTGAAGTCCAGCTCCGGCAGCTGATCAAGGACTTTGGAAACTTGGTCACGGACACGCTCGTCACGATTTCTGGACGCGCGCCGAAGGAGCCGCCGCCGCGGCGTAATGTGGGGGAATGGTTCAAAAGCCTGCCGCGGCGACTGTTCAGCACCGATAACTACAAGGCGGTTATCGCCTTCACGTTTATCTTCCTGGTCGTTTCGTTCTTCACCGCATTTTTCTACTTCGTCAGGCCGCCCTCCGGATCATTCGATACCACGAGCCTCAAGCTGCCGCCCTCGTCGGTCACCTGCCCGGCGGCCACAGCCCAGCCGCCCGTGAAGGTGAGCCCGGCCGCAGGCGCAGGTGCCGTCATGAACATTCTCATCGGGCGGAACGGGGACCGGGAGGTGGGACAAACGGAACCGCTGACCATCCTGAAAGGAAGCCTGTGCGCCGGAAGCATCCTGCCGATGACGCCGACCACGTTCACCCGCAGCGATGGAGCGACGCTGCAGGCAAGCCAGCTGCTGAGCTGGGCCCAGGTCGGCGATAACGGGACTAACGTGACCGTATCGGTGGTGGTCGCGCCCCACCACGGGCCGCCTCCCGGCGCCGGGGTTTACTCCGGGGCGGTTTCCCTGGATACCTCGATGGCGGAGGGCGGGAAGGTGCCCGTGCGCGTCCACATCCAGTACCAGAACATCAAGCTCGTCTGGGCGTTCAGCGCACTTGCGGCGTTCGGCGGATTCATCTGGGCCTGGCTGTTGCACACGGCGACCGGAGGCATGTCCAAGAAGGGTTATTTCTTCCGGCCCTTCGCTCTCTGCGCGGCGGTCATCCTGGCTGCTGCCATCCCGATCCTGAACGTTCAGGTGCTGAGCAAGCCCGACTGGGAGGGTTCTTCTAGCCAGTACATCGGTCTGGCCACACTGGTCGGCGCGGCGGCCATCGCGGCGACGCCCACGCTGCGGGCACTAGTCCTGCCGCGCAACCTGGGGGAGGGGAACTGACCCTGCGGCGCGGCATTTCACCTGGGCGTCAACGGCTGGCCACGGACCCGGTTCCAGGTCAGGCGCACTGAGCTGCCACGACGCATTCGTATTGAAGTCATGGGCCAGGATGCCACCGTTGCCGTTCGCCGGGGCAATTGTTAAACGGCTGGCGACTCTCCCCGCCCAGTTCAGATCAATGCTGCCTATCGGTGGAACGGCGCGGGCGCGCTGGGCGGGCCTCCCAAGGCACAGCCCGGCGCGGGGAGCGCCGGAGGTCGCCTTGAGGTCCGCTGGCACTCGTCAGGCCGGGCGCGGTCGAAATCGTTCATCACCAGGGGGCTGGCCAGGAAACGACACCGCGCTGGCCAGGCTGCCCGCTCATCCGGCTGCCGGACCGCGAGTGCCGCGGCCCGGCAGCGTTCCGGCGGATCTGGGGAGGTCAGCCGCCGATCTTGCCCAGGACAAAACTGGCGGCCGCGTTCTGGTATCGGTTGAGGTAGGTCAGGTGGACGGTGAGGCTGGCTCCCGAGGCGCAGTACGGGTCGCCGGAATCACACCAGGAAGCGATCCTGCTGCTGCCGCCGAACCCGGACAGCCGCTGGAGCTGGGCCGTGCCGCGCGGGAACAGTCCGTTGAGCCGGGCGGTGCCCAGGTCCCAAGGCTGGTTCACGACGTGGCCTGGGTCGCCGAAGTTCGCGATGGCGACGACGTGGCTGCTGATCGAGGTGCTGACCGGCGCTACGCTTCCGCCTACCTCGGAGTTCCCGGCGATGACGTCCATGGAGACTTGCGCACCCTGGGAATACCCGAGCAGGACCTCCTTCTGGTTCGGGCAGTTCTGCACGGCCGTGGCCAGCTCCTGCTCGGCGTTGGTCACGCCCTGGCTCTCGCTGCTGGTGTAGTTCGTCAGCGTCGCCGGGTAGACGACCGCTTCGTGGCTGACCGTCTGCGTGCTGCTGTTGATGATCTGGGTTACCAGACTGCCGGTGATGCCTTCTCCTGCTGCCTCCGTGGAGGCGCGCGCCGTAATGATGTTCACCGCGGCGCAGCCGCTGGAGGGTGCGGTCACGGCGCTGGCACTCGACGCTGCTAACGCGGTCAGGGTGAGGCAGGATCCGGCGGTCAGCACGGCCATGGCGGCCCGCCGGCGCGGGCGGCGGATTCCGGATTCGGTGGCGGACGGCATAACTGGCTCCTTTGCGGGGCGAGGAGGTGCGCGTAGGTTACTAAGCGCTTGCTTAGTAAGCTACGCCGGGTGCCGCCTGTCGGCTAGAGCCCAATCCGCGCATCCGATACCGTTCGAAACCAGGAAGGAAGTCGCGCCGTGACCAACGAGGCAGCACCGCAGGCCGAGGCGGGGATCGATGCTGCTTCTCTGGCCGCCGAGGGCACGGCTGGTGGCCTTGAGCGCCTGTTCGGGCGTTACCACTTCGCCGCGGGTCCCCGGCGCATCCTGCTTGCCGCGGCTACAGCCTTCGCCGAACGCGGCTTTCACGCCACCACCACCAGGGACATCGCCGCCCAGGCGGGGCTGAGCCCGGCCGCGCTCTACGTCTACTTCCGCTCCAAGGAAGAAGTCCTGCACCAGATCACCGCATCGGCGCTCGACTTCACCATCGAGATCGCCGGAACCGAAGCGAGCCGCCCCGGCTCACCCGCCGACCGGCTCGCGGGCCTGGTCCGCGTCCTCACCCTCTGGACCACCTACAACAGCCAGGTCGCCCACGTCGTCCTGTACCAGACCGGCGCGCTCAGCCCGGCGCACCTGGCTGACATATCCGTCAAGCAGCGGGAAGTCGGCCAGATCGTCCGCCAAGTCATCGCGGACGGCATCGCCTCGCGCGACTTCGACATCCCCGACGCCGGCGCCGCCGCCACCGCCGTACTCTCACTCTGCCTCGACGTCGCCCGCTGGTATCGCCCCGGCTACCGCCTCACCCCCCAGCAGCTAGGCGACCTCAACGCGGTCGCCGCCCGCCGCATCGTCGGCGACGCGGGTTCGTGACCCAGCGGACCTTTTCGACTCCGCGGCGGAAGCTGGCGTCACCCGGCAGTGGCTACAGGCTGGCAGGCAAGGCAAAGGCGGCGAACATGGCAGGCTGCTCGAAGGTTGGCGGGACTGCGAACTCGATCACAAACATGCCGGCCGGTAGAAAGCCCTGAAAGAAGTAGCTATACTTCTGGCTATGTCGATGGCCGAGCAGATGCCCCTCGCCGATGTCAAGAACCGGCTTTCGGAGGTAGTAGACCGCCTGGAGCGCGAGCACGGACGCGTCGTGATCACCAAGCACGGCCACCCGGCCGCCGTTGTCATCAGCGTCGAAGACCTGGAGTCCCTGGAAGAGACCCTCGACGTCATGGATAGCGCAGCCCTCCTCGCCGACATCCACGAGGCCCTCGACGAACTCGGCACCGGCAGCACCCCGGAGTTGAGCAAGGACGACGCGCTGCGCCTGATCGCTGACCGGTGAGCGCGGACGACTACGCCATCGCCTGGACTGCCCCGGCCCGCCGGGCACTCACCCGGTTGCCCGAGAAGGCCGCGACCGCAGCAGTGGAGTTCCTGTACGGATCCCTGGCTGCCAGCCCGTACCGGGTCGGCAAGCCGCTCAAACTCGGACTCCAGGGACTGCATAGCGCCCGCCGCGGCGACTATCGCATTATCTACCGCATCAACGATGACGACCTGCGGGTCGACGTCATCGCCATTGAACACCGCTCCGACATCTACCGGCCACGCCAGTACTGAGGGCCGCTCGGACCTGCGCGGCACTGGCCGCCGAGGTGCAGAACAACCACGACAGCGCCACCTGTCCTTGGCCTCGTCGCTAGCCAAGCGCCCAGCCGAATACATCAGTCCCGGCGCCCGGAGCCCGTCGTCTTCCGAGACGGCGAGCTCACCGACGTGCGATAGGAACTGAGGCGCTAGCTCACCGCGCACCCCGGGCCAGGCTCCAGCGCCAGGCAGCGATACAGCGGAGTGCCGAGAAAACCGAGTCGTTCACCCGACGTGGCGCCCGGATCCGGGCAGTGTCAAGGCGCGTCTGCGGCACGATACAGCAGCGCAGTGCCGCCGCCGCTGTTCCCTTTGGGGGAACGCCCGACGACCGGTGTGGGTATCGCCTCCTGATTCGCCGGGCCTGTTCGAGGAGCTTGCCGTTGCCGAAGCGTGCACCGGCGCGGACGAGCGCGACGAGTTCGGGTGCGCTGACCGCGCGCCAGCGGTTTGGGCGGCCTGGAGGAGCTTGAATGCCATCGCCAGGCCGGCAGTTCAGGAGCCGGGTCCTTTGTAGCAGTTGGCTGGCAAGGGAGAACGCGGCTTCGCCCGGTGGCGGCAGGCCAGGCCGCACCGTATGGTGGTGCCAGGCCGTGACTGGCGTTCGGGTGGAGCACCACCGGGGAGCGGCCTTCCGGGCTGATGTCCGGGTTGCCGTGCGCCTGGGCGAGCATGTGATGCCGTCTGCAGGAGCACGCACATGAGCAGCTCACATCCCGGAACCGCGCCGCCCGGCCCGCTGCTTCCGGCTGGAAACCCCCGCATCGTCGGGATCGTCAACATCACCGAGGACTCGTTTTCCGACGGCGGCTGCTACCTCGACCCCGCAGCCGCGGTCGCGCACGCCTGCAGGCTGCGGGCTGACGGCGCCGACATCATCGAGCTGGGCCCCGCCGCCAGCCACCCGGACTCTGCACCGGTCCTGGCCGCGGAGGAACAGCGCCGGCTTGCCCCTGTCCTGGAGCAGCTCGCCGCGGACGGGATTCCCGTCTCGGTGGACTCGTTCCGGCCGGAGACCCTCAGATTCGCCATCTCCGCCGGAGCGGCCTGCCTCAACGACATCCATGGGTTCGGCGACCCGGGCTTGTACCCGCTCCTGGCGGCATCGCAGTGCAGGCTGGTCGTCATGCACGCCGTGCAGGCAGCCGGGGCCGCCACCCGGGTGGTGACCGAGCCGGCGACGGTCTGGGACGGGATCTGCCGCTTCTTCGCCCGGCGGCTGGCCGCCCTGGAGTCCGCCGGCATCGGCAGGGACCGGGTCATCATCGACCCCGGGCTGGGCTACTTCCTGGGTAGCACCCCCGGGCCCTCGCTGGCGGCCCTGGCCGGGATCCGGGAGCTGAAGGCTGCCTTCGGCGTGCCCGTCCTGGTATCACCATCACGCAAGTCCTTCCTCCGCGCGCTCACCGGCAAGGATGTCACCCGGTCCGGGCCGGCGACGCTCGCCGCGGAGATCTTCGCCGCCTGGCAGGGCGCCGACTACATTCGCACCCACGACGTCGCAGCCACCCGCGACGCGCTCACCTTCCTGGCGGCCATCACCCGCGGGGCAAGCCGTGCCTAGCCCTGCCCCCGGGCCGCCGGGCCGCCGTCTCCCGCACAAGGGGTTCTGTCGGGGTGCCGCCGATCGGTTACCTGGTCGAGTCGGTGAGGAGATCCCAGGCGTCTTCCAGCGCTTGTTCGGCAGTACCAGGCAGGTGCGCTGACTCCTCGTAGCGGCTGTTCACGGCGCGGGCCAGAGCAACATCGCGCGGTGCGGTGCGTTCTGTGGCCCGCAGCAGTGCCCCGCTGGTGCCAAGGCAGGGCGCAATCGCCAGCCACGCGCCGACCGGCCCGGAAAGCGGGCCGTGGATCTGCGGCCAGCGGCGTTGCACCTCATCATTGAGATCGGGAAGCCTCTCGATTCCGAGCCAGGTCGGGTCGACCGCTCCGAGATGCACGTCGCCGACACGGGCCACGACGATGGCGCCGAGGCACATCGGACAGGGAGAGAGTGTGGTGTACAGAACGCCGTCGCATGCACGGTCCTTGTCCGGCGGGAGCGCGGCGAGCGCTTCCATCTCCGCGTGCGCGAGCAGGCCCCTGGTCCGGCCCGCGAACCGCTGGTTGCGCGCCTTGGCCGATGACAAAGCCGGCGGCGTCGGCCAGCACCGCGCCGACCGCGACGCCCCCCTCGCGATACGACTGCCAGGCCATCTCGATTGCGACGCGCCAGGGCGCTTTGAGCGCGTCCCACGAGGCGCGCGCTGAATCCTGCTGGGTCACCCGACAATCATGCGTTATCAAGCACGAGAACCTGCCGCCCGTGCCTTACGACTAACGCTTCTTCATGTAGCCACACGGACAAGCGGGCGCCAGTGCCGTATAGCAGCCTGTACCGCAATGGCTTGGCCCGCTAACGGGCCTCATCCAGATCTTGCTCCAGGGGCAGTTTCTCTGCGACGTAGTGAATCTCCAGCTTGTCCAGGGCCTGCCGGGCAGCCATCTCGCCGGCGGTCTGCAGCTCGGGGTCGGCGAGTGCGGAGAGCGCGCGCCCGGCGCACGGCGGGCACGTACTCGGGCAGGGCCTGCTGCATCAGCCAGCCCAGGACGCTGTTCCAGTCGGCTGCGTCCCGGATGATGTACAGCCGCTCGTCACCTGAAGGCGAGGACCCACACGGGGGGATCCAGTCCCCATCGCTGCAGGCGCCCGGCCCGGACGCCGTCCGCTATATGTCCGTGGACAGCCGGAAACAGCAGGACTCATAGGGACGTGGCGGGACGCCGACCTGGCGTCTAGCAACAGCCCGCGAGGCCGGGAAATCCCCGGTGACGCGCTGTTTTCGCTGGTGGTGGCAGGTGTTGGGCTCGAACCAACGTAGGCCGAGCCGACGGTTTTACAGAACGCACCCGCCTAACTGGCAAACCGGATTCCTACCTGCGGGTTTGAAGGCTCCCGGTTATCGCTGAACACTGCTCAGCTACTCCTCAACCACGACCACCCGCAACCATCCGGCGCTGCCCGGACAGCACCGGGCCCCCAGGAGAGCCAAGGAAGCTCAAGACATAGCCTCGCCGGTGACCGAGCTGCACCTTACTGGTGGCGGGCGGCTCGCCGCGGATGATCGGTCGCCTGTTCTGCAGCCAGATGAAGCATCGCCTCACGCTCAGAGGGAGGGTATAGCCGCTGTGCCCCGGTGAGCATCCAGTCACTGCCAAGAGGGACTACCCGGGCGGTCATGAAGCAGCCAGGCCGCATCACCGCCAGCGCAGCGGGTCCCGCGGTGGCGCGGATCTGGTAAGTCCTGCCATCAACCAAGTTCGCAGCGACAACCGCCATGCTGATCCGCTGGCGGATCTCGAAGATTCCCTCGACCACCGCACGCCATCCCAGCAGTATCCGGCAGTCGGCGTCGGTGAGTTGGGGATGCTCGGAGACGAAAACCTCGACGACCGTGCGGCCGTCGACCAGTGGCTGCTGCAACATGAAATGGTCAATGAGGTTGACGGACTCACTTTCATCGGGGACTACGCCGTCGGCGCTCTCGCGCGCCGCCTCATCGAATTGCCGGGAAAATCGACGCAGACAGAACTCGACGAGCTGACGTTTCAGCTCGGCGCAATGCTCCAGCAAATCGTGCTGCTCCGGCGGCACCGCGGCGCCCCTGGCCGCCTCCGGCATCCGTGCCTCTGCACGGGCCGCTGTGCCATCTGGGCCTAGCGCCGGTATGTAGGGAATGAGCCCGCAGTCGAATGCCTCCTCCTGAATGTCTAGGGGAACATACCGCGCGTCCACGGCAAGCCCGTTGACCGAAATGATCCAGACCATCGGGTTCTGCGCGACCACATCGGCCCGCTGGAACTCGATGGACAAGGGACTGATTCGCAACAGATCCCGGACCTGCCTGGCCTTGGCCGCCATGGTGTTCTTGGCCACGCCGAACGCCTCACTGAGTTGGTCCGCCGTCACGCGCGGCTGGCTCGCCGGGTCAAACAGGAAGTTGGCCTGGCCGAGCGCGTACACGACCCCCGCCGCCCACGTGACCCGGCGGCCTGCCGTCAGCGGCGAGGGCCACTTTCGCGCCAGCTTCGCCACCATCTGCCGGGCAAGATCGGCATACTCCTCGTCCAGGACGGCCAGGCACACGGCTTCGGTAACGCCAACGATCTCCTCAACGACCGCCCGCATCGCGTTGGGCACCTTCAGCCCGACCAGATCGACCATGCAAGCCTCCTGCACTCAGCCCTGTCGGCGGGCGCCTGGCACGGCAGCACCCGGCATCGCCTTGCGTGCAGCGGCCGACCGCGCCCACTCCTCGGCGGGCTTCACGACTTGAGGCCGTTCCCGACCGAACCGCTTTAGGTATAGGTGCTCGATGAACTGGGGCAAAGGCGCCTTCCAGGGTTCTTGCCGGTGATTAGCGAGCTTGCCGAGCTTTCGTGGGTTCATGCCGAGTTCACGACCCATCTGCACCTGCGCATGCGACAGGCGGTAACGCTTGCGCGCCTCAACCCAAGCGCGGACCTCCGGCGGAAGCGCGCTCGGGGACGTTGCCATGGCACTCAGCCCAACCAGTGCCGATAGGCTTCGATCCATTCCCCCCCAGCAGGCGGCGGATCCGGCAGCGGAAGATCCACCAGCCGGACCGGCTGGCTGGCCGCGCCACGAACGCAGACCGCCAGGATGCTGTTGTCACCGGCAAGGTCAATATCCTGAACGGTAACCTCCACGCCCAGGACGCTGGTCCGGAACGGCACCTCAAGACTGTCGACGATCATCGAGTGGAAACCCATCGCCTGCTCGTCTTCATCGTGGGCGTCGACCGTGGCCTCCTGGGCCATCGCCGCAAGCTCTGCCTTGCTCAACTCCGCCACCAGGAAAGCCTATCCAGGCCACCGAGACGAATCCCCCAGTTCACGCCGCAGCTAGCAAACGCGGGCTAGTTCGACTGAGAGTCGCAGCATCGGGTCGAGATGTTCAGCCTGGGTGCCGGGCGTATTGTCGCATCCGTGACCGAGCTCAGCGGCGAAGCGCTCGCCAGACTGCCGGCTAAGGTCGGGCAGCTACTTTCTGCAGCGCCGGTGACCGACAAGCAACTGCTGGAAGCTCAGCGTCACCTGGAGCAGGCTGCCGACGACTGAAGCCAGGATCGCCGAAGCGCTCCGGCTGTTCG
The DNA here is from genome assembly GCA_963822485.1 of uncultured Actinomycetota bacterium. Classification (GTDB taxonomy): domain Bacteria; phylum Actinomycetota; class Actinomycetes; order Streptosporangiales; family Streptosporangiaceae; genus DASUBV01. The sequence goes on along the minus strand of CAWGHW010000031.1, from coordinate 807,744 downwards.
TGCTCACCTGGGATCCGCTGGAGACGAAGGCGCCCAGGCCGGACCGGTTCGCGGCCGTGAATGCCGGCTCGCTCGGCCTGGAGATTGCGGTCTACGTGCCCATCTGGCGGCTCATCGACCTGGCCGCGGCGCGTCATGAGCCGATTTCCGCCACGCTCACTGCGATCGCCGGCAGCGCCGTGGCTACCGCAGCTGAGTACGAGCAGGAGCTAATGGCTGGCTGTTACCCGGCGCTCGTCCTCGAGCACTGTGCACCTGACCTGCTCGGCAACTTGCCGGCCGGAGCCGCGCTGGGCCAAGGCGTCATCGCCGCTGACCCGCCGTCGTGGGAGCCCATCGGCCTCGGCGCTATCCAAGACGTGGTCCAGCACGCCTTCGGGCTGGTCGATCTCGACCGGTCACCGGTGGAGCTTGAGGCCTTGTCGCCGGGCCTGATGGGCTGCCCCGCGTGCGAGGGGAGGCGATTCGGCTTCCCCGCGGACCTGTCGCAGGCACAGAGGTCGATGTGCGTGCCCCACGTCAGCCAGGCTGGCGCCGTCATCGGGGAGCGCCTCAGGCACGCCGAAAGCAGCAACCCAGACGGCTGGCAGGCGCTGGTTGGCGCGACCATCCGGCGAGAACGGCCGCATCTGCCGAACGGGCTGGCAACGAGCCTGGCCGGAGCCGACCAGGCCATGTACGTCGTGCCGGAGCCTGCTGATCTCGCCGAGCGGGCACGGCTGGCCGTTGAGGCGGCCAGCTGGTTCGAGGGCCGCGCCGGCGACCTGGGCGTCGCGCTTGGTGAGGATCCAGAGTACGCGCCCGGCATCCCGGACTGGCTGCTTAACCTCATCCTCGAGCTGGGTCGGGCGGGCCTCGCAGCCGAAGCCAAGTTGGTGGCCGAAGCCCTGGGCCGCGTTGCGCCGGAGTTGCAGGCGGTCATAGATGCCGATCTCGCGATTGCGCTCGCGCAGGCCGGTCACGGCGGCGACGCGCAGGCGCAGATCGCGGCGAACCTGGCGGCCTGGGCGGACGATTTCTGGGTCAGGATCAACGCGGGCGACGCGCTGGAAGCCCTCGGCGATCTTGACGGAGCCCGAGCGCATTTCGAGGCTGCGCGCGCCATGGCGCGCCGCCCAGCCGACTTCACCGAACGCTCGGCGGCTGCCGAGCGGCTGCTCCAGCTCAGCCGTAAGGAACGCCTCGCAGGCGGCGAGCCGAAGGTGCAGCGCGTTCAGCGAGCTGGCAAGGCCAGCCGGTCCAAGCGTAAACGCGGCAGGTAGCGAGCGCACCTTGGGAGCTAAAGCGGCCACCATCGAAGCCATCGGTATCGGCCTTGCCTGGCTGAACGAGTGGATCTCCGACCTCTCCGGCAGCCCCGCCGCTATCGCCGTCGAGGTAGCGGGACTGATCGTCATGTCCGCGGGATCCTCGTCATCATGTCCGCAGGGATTCTCGCACTGGCGTATCGGTCGCCTCATGCCGCCGGTCACGCCGCGCCCCGCGGTTCGCGGCGATGGCCTGCGGCCTGTTTGCCTGGTCGCGGTGACCTCCTCGAAGCACAGGGTGGTCTCGTGCACGGACAGGAAGAGCATGAGAGTGATGCCGAAAGCTCGTCGTCGGAGAGCACGTCGCCGTCATGGGCTGCGCACCGGACGCTGAGCAGGTCATCGCCGGGGACGGATATCCAGGCTTCCGCATTCAGCCTTCGCCGCGGTAGGCGCGTAGCTCGCGGCGTGCCTGGCGGCGGTTGCGGCGGCGCTCTTCACGCCGGAACCAGGACAACTCCCGGCCCCCGCTGACACCGCCTTCGAACACGTAATCGTTGGTTGCGCGCCAGTAACAGCCGCTTGTGCGATAGCTCACGGACGCGCTGACGGCGGTGATTTCGTCCCGCAGCGTGCACGGCCCGAACCGGTGATCATGCACGGGCGCACAGGTCACCATCGGCGCGTCGGCGATCCGCACCCACCAGGGCCGGGTCTTGTCGGTCTTGCTCATACGGTCGCCTTCCGGCTCCGTGACGCCCCGGGCTGGGGCTGTCTTAAGACCGGGTGCACCGGGATCACCTCCGACTTCGCGCCAGATATATCGGACAGAAAGTGACGTTGCCAATCAAAACGCAGTTCTTATGCTAACTCGCCCTAGGGCTGGCAGCCGCAACGGCCGTTCGCCGAGAGGTCGGCGCAGACCGGAGTAGTACCGGGTCCCCAGTACAGGAGAGGGGCCTGGGCGGCAGCGTTGCTCTCAGAGAGCTACCGGGCTATGTCTCGTTTGTCTGACTCCATGCACTCTGGCTGACCTGGGTAAACACCCATTACCTGGTTGGCAGAAACCCAATAAAGAACCGAATAGATGGCTCAACGGCGAGCGCAGCCTGCCACGTACGCCGAAGGTCAGCAACAGGTCCACCGAAGGTCCAGTCCAAACCCCGGCGACTTTCTGCCAACCCAGGCCGCTCGGACCAATGACATTAATGTCGAAGAGCGCCTGGATGTCCGCCGGGTGAATGCCTCCACGTACCCGAGGTAGAGATGGCCGGCGTTGTGCATGACGACGTCCAGGTGCTGGACCTGCTCAATCACCGTTGCGACCGCCCGCTCGCACGAGTCCTCGGATGTGACGTCGAGCTCCACCATGCGTGCGAACGCGCCTTCGTCGTCGCCGAGTTTGCGCAAGGCGGCCGCATGTTCCTTGTTGTGGCCGTCGGGATCGCGCATCGAGGCGAACACCTGGTGTCCAGCGCGAGCGAGCTGGATCGCCGTGAGGTTGCCAATCCCGCTGGCTGCTCCGGTGATCAAAACTGATGACATCGTTGGCTCCTACGTTTTGTGAATTGCGTGATCCGCGCTTTAGGCCATCCCGCCGTTCACGCGAAGTACCTGACCATTCACCCACCGGCCATGATCACCGGGCCAGGAAGGCGATGACCTCAGCTATGTCGTCCCGGACGCCGAGCCGTCCGAATGGGTTCGCGGACGCAATCTGGTTGATAAGTTCCTTGCTCTTTCCTTCGAGGAACAGTGGCCAGCCGGACCGCCGCTGCACCGCCGATACCCCCCGAGCCGCCGGTGATGACGGCAACCCGCGCTGCTTTCGGATTCGGATCTGTCATAGTCCACTTCCTTGCCGATTGTCCTCGTCCAACGACTTGAGGTAGACGCGGCCGCACTCCTCGTGGACGGCGTCCATGCCGAGAGTCTCCTGGTAAGGCTGACGGGCTCGAGTGAGGTCTGTGACGCGGACGTGTACGTAGCCGAGACGAATAACGGGCATGTTTACCTCTCTTCGCGATCGGGGGGTCGGGCGGGCGGCGCTCGCCAGCGTGGGACGGACGGCATCACCGGCATGTTCGACGACGACATCGATCAGCGGAACGGCCTGGCAGGGCAGGCGTCAGCGGTGCCGAACACCCTCCTTGGCGAACACGGCAAGCGTCGGAGCGGTGACGGCAACGCCGTCGAGCGTGACATCGATCGCGTCCAGGACGTCGCCGGTGAGCTGGGTGCCGACGCTGGCGGCGTCGGCGCGCACCTGCTCGGGCCGGGAAGCGCCGGTGATGGCGGATGCGAGCTCGGGACGCCGCAGCACCCAGGCGATCGCCATCGCCGGCATGGTCAGGCCGGCCGCGTCGGCGATGGGGCGCAACCGTTGTGCGCCGGCGATCGTCTCGTCGTTGGCGATGAGGTGCATCGACACGTTCATCTTGTCGTTGGAGAAGCGCGCGTCGGCCGGATACGCCTGGCCGGGCTGGTACTTGCCGGTCAGCAGGCCCGGAGCAAGGGGTGACCAGACAATCTGCGAGATGCCGTTCGCCTCGCACAGCGGGAAGATCTCGGGCTCAGGCGCTCGCCACAGCATCGAGTTGGCCGATCGGTGTGCACGACAGGGCGCGATGAGACCGATGGCCCGACTGATCAGATGGCCATGGCGAGCTGGTCGAAGACTGCGGGGATCCGGTGGCGGGCAGAGACGCCGGTGGCAAGCTCGTAATGACCGCGGCCGAGGTTCTGCACGAACGCGTGCCCGGCAGAGATGATCCGCGCGGACCGGTGGCGCTTAAGGCCGCGCATCGGCCGCAGCCGCGCTTTCAGCCTTCCGTGATCAGTCTCGATCGGGTTGTTCGCGTCCCGCTCGACGGCATGCAGGGCCGAGGGGATCAGCTCGTCCAGGGCCCGCGGATAAGCAGCGGCCCGGTCAGTAGTGACCTCGGTCGGCATCGTGCCCGCGCGCAGCGCGCGGATGAAGAAACGCCGGGCGGCGGCCAGGTCACGGCGTTCGGATAGCAGCACGTCGATGACCTGGCCGTGCTGGTCAATCGCCCGGTAGAGGTAGGTCCACCGGCCAGCGACCTTCACGTATGTCTCATCAGCAAACCACCGGTCACCGGGCGCATGCCGGGCCAGCCGCGCCGCCTCGATGAACTCGGGAGTGAACCGCTGGACCCATCGGCACACGGTGACGTGGTCCACCTTGACGCCGCGGTCAGCCAGCAGCTCCTCGACATCCCGGTACGACAGGCCGTACCGCAGGTACCAGCGGACCGCGACCGCGATCGCCTCCCGCGGAAACCGGAAGCCAGCAAACGCTGAGGAGGCGCGCGGCTACGTCATCGCATCAGTCTCCCGCCCGCTGGAATCGGCCAACGCAACACTGCCCCGGCGGATCCTCGCCGGGCACCTGGCGGACGAAGATGCTGCCCTGGGGGGTTTCGACGTGCAGGTCGTTCGTCGGCGCGGTGCTGTCGGTGGCACTCCGAGCTGGCATGTGGGAATCTCCTTACTGTTCGCTGCGTCGCTTTCTTGTCTGCGCGGTGATACGGCTGCCGGGGCGACTGCCTTCGGCGGGTGAGTTAGCCGGCGTCCCTGGTGAACGACCCTCGCCAGACCTCGAGGGAGCCGTCGCTGAGTGCGGCGACGTAGTTGAGGACTCGGGTGTAGCCGTCGTCGAGGAGCATCGGCAGCGCCGGCCCGGCGGGCAGGCCGTCCGCGAAGGTCTTGGCAGTCCAGGCTTTGACCCAGGCCGTTTCGTTCGTCCACTCGGTGGCGGTGAAGCCGGCCTGCCCGATCGAGGCACGTAGTGAGTCGGCGGTGACGACGAAGCTGTCGGTGCCATCGAGTGACCACGGCATCGGCCAGGGCAGGTCGGCCTGACCCGGCTGGCAGACCTCCCAGATGGCCAGGCGGGCGCCGGGGGCGAGGCAACGGGCGATGTGCGCGAACCAGGCGGTCTTGTCCTGGACGTTCATCTGAACATGCATCGTGATCGCGGCCTGGAACAGCGGGTCGGGCTCGAACTCGGCGATGTCGCCCACCCGGAAATGGACGAGGTCGCGCAATCCGGCCCTGGCGCTCAGGTCGCGGGCGAGGTCGACGTAGGCCGCGGTGATGTCAACGCCGAGGACACGGTTGCCGGTGCGGCGGGCGATCTGCCGCGCTGGGCCGCCGAATCCGGAGCCGATGTCCAGGACATGGTCGCCCTCGGCGAGCGCGAGGCCGCCGATGAGCAGGTCAACCGCGTCGGCGCCGCCGGCGTGGAACTGGTCGAGGTTGTCCAGCGCACGGCCGGCCGAGTTGTCCAGGTCTGGATGTTCGCTCAGGAGCCGGTCGATCGTCTGGCCGACAGCCGTTTCCTCGTAGGTCATCGCACGAGGTCCTTTCCATCGCCTGTGGTAGCAGTCAGTTCGGCTAGGTGGTGTTCAGGTTCGGGCATCTGCGGGGGCTGGGCGGGCAGGAAGGCGCCCGCGAGCAGCGCGCCGGCGACAGCGACGGCTCCGGCGACGACGCACCCGACGCTGAGGCCGTGATCGAAGGCGCTGATGGCGGCCTGGCGGACGGCGTCGGCCGCGGCGCTCTGGCCGTGAGCGGCGAGGTGGCCGGAGACACCGAACGCTGCCCCGACCGACTGGCGGACGAGGTTCGTCAGGGTGTGCGGCAACGTCGCGGGAAGGGACGTGGTGAGCCGCGAGCCGTACAGCGAGGCGTAGACGCTGCCGAGGACGGCCACGCCGAGGGTGCCGCCGAGCAGGCGGGTCGAGTCGTTCACGGCGGAGCCGACGCCGGCCTGGTCGGCCGCGACGGCCCCCATGATCGACTCGGTCGCGGGCGCGGAAGTCAGGCCCAGGCCCAGGCCGTAGACAACCATCTGGATGGCGATCACCCCGTAGCCCAATGTGGGCGTGACGTCGCTGGCGACCCAGAAGTAGAAGATCGCCACCAGGGCCATCCCGGCGGTGACGATGGCCTTGGTGCCGAGGCGGACCGCGAGCCGGGTGCCGACGGTCGATCCGACGGCGACGGAGATCGCGACGGGCAGGAGGTGCACGCCGGTGGACAGCGGGCTGTAGGTCCGGACGAACTGGAAATTCTGGGTCATCAGGAAGATGAAGCCGAACAGCGTGAAGAACGAGACGGTAACGGAGGCGCTGGCGGCGCTGAAGCGCATGTTCGCGAACAACCGCACGTCGAGCATCGGCTGGCGGGTGCGGCGCTCGCCGATGATGAATGCGATCAGCAGGACAGCGGCGCCGGCGAACCCGAGCAGCGACGCCGTCGATGTCCAGCCCCGGCCCGGAGCCTCGATGATGGTGTAGACCAGCAGCCCCATGAAGCCGCCGGACAGGACCAGGCCCAGGAAGTCCAGGCCGTGCGGCACCGGGTTCTTCGAGCCGGGGACGAACAGCGCGACCAGGGCGATGACGGCCAGCGACACCGGCCCGAGCGTGTAGAAGACGCTCGACCAGCTGTAGTGCTCGAGCAGGAAGCCGCCCACGATCGGCCCGAGGGCGATGGCCATCCCGCCCGTGGCTCCCCACAGGCCGATGGACATTGCCCGCTCCTTGCGGCTGGTGAACACGCCGGTCAGCAGCGACAGCGTGGCAGGGAACGTCATCGCCGCCCCGAGTCCCATGACGGCCCGCGCGGCGATCAGCCCGGCCGGGGACGTGGCATACCCGCCGGCGAAGCTGGCGAGGCCGAACACCAGCAGCCCGGCCATCAGCATGCCCTTGCGGCCGAAGCGGTCGGACAGGCTCCCGGAGGTCAGCAGGAGCGCGGCGAAGACCAGGTTGTAGGCGTCCACCACCCACTGCAACTGTGCGGTCGTCGCGCCCAGTTCGCGGGTCAGCGTCGGCAGCGCCACGTTGACCAGGGTGGTGTCGAGATTGATCACGAACGACGCCATGAGCAAGGCGACGAGGACGAGCGGTTTCGAAGGTGTGCGAGTCATGGTTGAAGATTATGCCTAGCTGATAGAATTTCTCAACTACTATATTTTGAAACTAAACTGAACGTGAGGTAGGCTTAGGACATGCGGAGCTATGGCCAGTACTGCTCGATCGCCCGGGCTCTCGACGTCGTCGGGGATCGCTGGACGCTGCTGATTGTCCGTGAGCTGCTGCTGCAGGGCCCATGCCGGTTCACTGACCTGAAGAACGGGCTGCCCGGCATCGCCGCCAACCTGCTGTCGACCCGCCTGAAGGAGCTCGAGGACGCCGGGCTGATCAGCCGCGAGCACGCGCCGCCGCCCGTCGCCACCATCCTCTACACCCTGACCGAGAACGGCCTGAGCGCTGGAACCGGTACTGAAGGCGCTCGGGCTCTGGGGACTGCAATACATGGCTGTCGAGCGGCCCGCCGACGCGTTCCAGGCACGCTGGCTCGCCTACGCCCCAGCGTGGTTCACCACTGATGCCGACCCCGACGCCCCGCCGGCGGTCATCCAGCTGGTCGCATCAGGCGAGCAAGCCGTCATGGAGGTCGGCGGAGGGCAGGTCCGCACCCGGATCGGCTGCGCCGCCGACCCCGACCTTGTCCTGGACGGCCCGCCCCGCGCCATCCTGGGGCTGCTCACCGGCGTGATCGACATCGACCTGGCCACCAAGATCGGGCTGACCGTCCGCGGCCGCCGCGACGTGCTCGCCCGCCTCCGGCCTGTCGCTGATACGTCGTCGGCACCCGCGCCGCCGTCGGCTCTCAGCGAAGGTGTCCAGTCAGCCGCTGGTGACCTGGTGGGATGACGAGTTCGCTGTGAATCGGCGGGGGTCTTGCTTCTCAGCAAAACCTGATCTTGTGTCAGCCACCACGTCGCTTCCGCGGCAGGTGCCCGCCCGCGAAGCGGTGATCATCACGGAGCACCCCGGGTCGGCGGCAGCGCCGCTTAGTCTGCCGCGAGATCCGGTCCCGCGGCTCGCCGACGGACTCTGCGGGCTATGCGCGGACCGGAACAAGTGCCATCAATGATCATTCCTCAGGCTGGCAGACCCGCCGACGATCCCCCGGATGACCAGCGCAACCGGGGAACAAGGGGCTCGCCGGGCGCCGGTCCGGCCCCGGACGCTGTCCGCTATATGTCCGTGCACAGCTGGACTCAGCCGGACTCTCATAGACTCAGCGGGACCTCGGTCAGGCCAAAAGCAGCGGCCCGCAAGCCGCGATACACGCAGGCCAGGGGCCGTTTTCGCTGGTGGTGGCAGGTGTTGGGTTCGAACCAACGTAGGCTGAGCCGACGGTTTTACAGACCGCTCCCTTTGGCCACTCGGGCAACCTGCCTCGCCGTCCGGTGGAGGACGGGCTCAGAGAAGGATAGCGGAAGTCTGCCCGTGGTTCACCATGAGGATCACCAGCCCGAGCAGATCACGACATCCCGCCCGCCCGCGCCCGCATCCCCCACGGGCCACGGCCTTACCGCGCTAACCTGGTGCCGTGGCAGCGGAATCCTCCTTCGACATCGTCTCGAAGATCAATCACCAGGAAGTCGACAACGCCCTGAACCAGGCGGCCAAGGAGATCGGCACCCGGTTCGACTTCCGGGGCGTGGGCGCGTCCATCGCGTGGTCGGGCAACCAGGCCGTCGAGATCAAGGCCAACAGCGAGGAACGCGCGAACGCCGTGCTAGACGTCTTCAAGGACAAGCTGGTCAGGCGCCAGGTCTCGCTGAAGGTCCTGGACGCTGAGGAGCCGAAGCTGTCCGGCAAGGAGTACCGGCTGGGCGTCAGCCTCAAGGAGGGCATCTCCCAGGACGACGCCAAGAAGATCGCCAAGATCATCCGGGACGAGGGCGGCAAGGGCATCAAGGCCCAGGTCCAGGGCGAAGAGCTGCGGGTCTCCTCGAAGAAGAAGGACGACCTCCAGGACGTGATGTCGATCCTCCGGGGCAAGGACTTCGACTTCGCGCTCCAGTTCGTCAACTACCGGTAGCGTCAACTTCCGGTAGCTCAGGTCGCGATATCGGGGTACGGCAGGCTCCAGTGGCTGAGCCGCGCCGCGAACTCGAGCTGGAAGCCGAGCGGCTCGGAATAGTCTCGCTCGAACAGGGCGATGAACAGGGTCAGCACCAGGAAGTTGTGCGCCCCCATCTCGAGCAACGCGACGTAGTCGTGCGTGGTCAGGGCCTTGCGCTCAGCCTCATCGAAGGCCAGCCAGGTGCTGCGCTCGGGCCCGGGGCAGTTGAGGATGAGGCCCGCCTGCTCAGCCTCCCACCAGGCCACGGTGCCCGCGGGATCGGCCCGGTAGCGTTCGACCAGGTCGGGGTCGCGGTCCACGGTAAAGATGAACTTGTTAATCAGATACTTGCTCATGACGCCACCGTCCCGCCTGCCGCTGCTGGGTACCAGGTGAAGTAGGCCTCCATGGTGTGGAACAGGTCGAGCGAGTCGACGTAGTCGGCGGTGACGTCCTCACCGGCCACGCCCATCATGAGCATGAAATCCATGAAGCCATGGGTGGCGTTGCCGGGCTGCCACAGGCTGTCCAGGCTGACCTCGGCCAGCGCGGACTTGAGGTCGCCGGTGGCGATCCACTCGACGGCCTTGCGGTCGAACTCGGGATCGGGGCCGTGCGGGCCGAACTGGCGGGGACCGCCGAGCTCGAGGGACAGGTGGCCGGTGCCGATGATGGCGACCCGCTTGTCGCTGGGCCAGGCCTCGACCATGGCCCGGATGGCCTGGCCGAGCTGGACGAACCGGGCGGGCTGGGGCATGGGCGGGGCGAAGATGTTGGTGTAGACGGGCACGATGGGCAGGTCAGCCTGGGGCCTCAGCGTGATGATGGGGCACGTGATGCTGTGGTCAACCCGCAGCTCGTTGCTGAACGCGAGGTCGAACCCGGCGTCGATGCCCTGGCGCAGCAGGTAAGCGGACAGCTCCTCGTCGCCGCGCAGCAGCATCCGGGGCAGGCCGAACTCGCGCTCCTCGTTGTAGAAGTTGGCGTTGTAGAACGGTGCCTTGCCGACGAGGAACTGCGGCATGTTGTCGAGCCAGAGCTGGTGGAAGTGGTCGCTGCCGACCATGACCAGCAGGTCGGGCCGGGCCCGCTCCAGGGTCGCGCGGAAGGCCTCGATCTTGGCCTGCCACTCGTCAGCGAAGGGCGGCCGGTCGCTGCCCGTGGCGGTACTGGCCCGGTAGTAGAAGGGATGGTGAGTGGACGCGATTACCGCAGCGACCGTGGCCATGACGGCTCCAGATACTCGGCTCGATCGGGAAATCAGCTGGGATGACCGAAACCTACCGGCCGGGGTCGGGCGCTGACAGCCAGGCCCGGATCTCGGCGCCGTGCTCATCGAGCGCGGGCGGCGGCAGGGGGTAGCTCGGCTTGGTAACGGAAAACTGGACGGGATGCCTGATGGTGGGCCTGCTCGTAACTCCGTCACCGGCCATGACGACCGGCTCGAGGCCGATGTCGCGGGCCAGGGCAATCCCGGCGTCAACGGTATTGATGGGGCCGCAGGGGACGCCGACGCGGTTCAGCCGGGTGAACCACTCGGCCGAGGTCTGGGTGGCGAGCCGCTCGGTGAGCAGCGGCCACAGCTCGGCGCGGTTCACGGTGCGCTTCTCGTTGATGTCGAACCGGGGGTCGTCGGCTAGCTCGGGCGCGCCGAGCACCTCGCACAGCCGCCGGAACTGGGTGTCGTTCCCGGCCGCGATGACGATCTCGCCGTCGGCGGTGGGCAGCGACTCGTAGGGGAACAGGCTGGGGTGGGCGTTGCCCATCCGCATGGGCACGACGCCGGCCGCGGCGACGGCGCTGGCCTGGTTGACCAGGCCGGACATGGCCGAGGCGAGCAGGCTGGCCTCGACGTGCTGGCCCTGGCCGGTGGCGGTGCGGTGGTTCAGGGCGGCGAGGATGGCGATGGTGGTGTGCAGGCCGGCCATGACGTCGAACAGGGCGACGCCGGCCCGGTAGGGCGGCCCGTCGGCATCGCCGGTCAGGCTCATCAGGCCGGAGACGGCCTGCACGATGAGGTCGTAGCCGGGCAGGTCCTTCCCGGCGCCGGCCCCGAAACCGGTGATGGAGGCGTAGATGATGCCGGGGTTGGCGGCGCTGACGGCGTCGTAGTCGAGCCCGAACTTGACCAGCCCGCCGGGCTTGAAGTTCTCGACGAAGATGTCGGCCCGCCGGGCCAGTTCGACGGCGGCGGCGCGGTCGGCCTGGTCACGCAGGTCGAGCACGACCGAGCGCTTGTTCCGGTTGATGGCCAGGTAATAGGTGGACACGCCGTCGGCGGTGACGGGGGGCTGCCAGCGCCGCGTGTCGTCGCCGCCAGGGCTCTCCACCTTGATCACGTCGGCGCCGAGGTCGGCCAGCAGCATGGTGCAGTAAGGCCCGGCCAGAATCCGCGAGAAGTCGGCGACCAGCAGCCCGGCCAGGGGCCCGGGACGCGGGGCGGGTGAGATGGGGGACGGCGGGCTGCTCATGGGCAGCAGGTTCTCATACGCACCACCCCATGATCAGCCGTGAGCCCGCCCGCGGGCCAGGCCAGGCCAGCTAGGAGGCGACTGGGGTGCGGTGGCGGTAGCCGGCGATCACCATCGGGCGGGCCAGCTCAGCCTGGGTAGGGCAGCCGGACAGCAACGCGGCCAGCTCGGCGTAGCTGCGGGCCTGGTCGTTGTCCCTGGCGTGGCTGGCGCACCGGCCGCCGGGGATCATCTCGCAGTCCCAGCACCCGGTGCCGGCCGCGCCGGAGGCCCGGTACTCGGCGGCGTCGCCGAGCGCGGAGATGATGAGCTCCCGCTGCCGCGCGGTCAGCCCGGCCTCCTCGCGCCCGGCCTGCCGGGCCCGGGCCAGCAGGGAGGCGACGGACTCGGCGTTGCGCTTGTCCCAGTGCAGCAGGCGGCTGACGAACTGGCGGTCCCGGCAGCTCAGGCGGATGCCGGCCAGCGCGCTGTCCAGCAGCTCGCGGGCCGCCGAACGCCGTGACCCCGCCGGGTGCTCCCCCGCCGCCGTTTCGCCGACGGCCCGCTCGGCGGGCAGGTCCCCGGCTCCCCTCCGGGGCCGGACGCAGGACGGCGTGGGCACGGCGACCGGGCCGGTCGCCTGAATCTGCGCGGGGTCAGTCATCTAGCTGCGGCCTCCTCATTCGGCACCGGGAGAAGCACGCTCCCCGAGCCGGCTCGTATTGTCCCGCTCCGTCGGCCTGCCCCGACGAAGCACGTTCAGTCACTGCGGGACTACGCGATTATGACGCGCCACGCCGCGATCAGGTTGACACGCTCAGTAACAACACGCCGACGACTACGTAAACCCGCCTGGGCGCCAGGTCTGGCCGATGAGCGGGTCAAGTTCAACTGCTGCCTGGCTCAATGGCGGCTTAAGGCCGCGCCGCCACCCGGACCGGTAGAATGACCCGTGGCTGAACCTGAGCGCCCCGGCGCTCGTACATGGCATAAAAGGCCCCCCGCGGGGCTTGCACATACCGACGCCCTCGCACGGGGGCGACGCTAACATCGCCCCGGCCCAACCGGACAGCGGGGCGTCGCCTATAGGACGCACGCCGTCACCGCGTTCCCCGTTACACGGCCTCGGCGCGTGGAGGAGGCCTCAGGCACTGTGACCAAACAGGTCCAGAAACTCGACCGCGTCATCATCAGGTTCGCCGGGGACTCTGGCGACGGCATGCAGCTAGCGGGTGACCGATTTACCCAGGAGACGGCAGCGTTCGGCAATGACCTGTCCACGCTGCCCAACTTCCCGGCGGAGATCCGCGCCCCGGCCGGCACGCTGCCCGGGGTGTCCAGCTTCCAGCTCCACTTCGCCGACCACGACATCCTGACCCCCGGGGACGCGCCGGACGTGCTGGTGGCGATGAACCCGGCGGCGCTCAAGGCGAACCTGAACGACGTGCCGCGCGGGGCGGACATCATCGCCAACACCGACGAGTTCACCAAGCGCAACCTGACCAAGGTGGGCTATGAGGCCAGCCCGCTGGACGACGGCTCGCTGGGGGCCTACCAGGTGCACGCCATCCCCATCACCTCGGTCACGGTGAAGGCGCTGGAGCAGTTCGACATGACCCGCAAGGACGCCGAGCGGGCCAAGAACATGTTCGCGCTCGGCTTGCTGTCCTGGCTGTACAACCGGCCGGTCGAGGGCACGATGCGGTTCCTGGAGTCCAAGTTCGCGACCAAGCCGACGATCATGGCGGCCAACAAGGCGGCCTTCCAGGCGGGCTGGAACTACGGCGAGACAACTGAGGCGTTCTCGGTCCAGTACGAGGTCAAGCCGGCCACGCAGGCCCCCGGCAAGTACCGGAACATCACCGGCAACGCGGCGCTGGCCTACGGCCTGGTAGCGGCCTCCCGCCGGTCGCAGCTGCCGCTGTTCCTGGGCGCCTACCCGATCACCCCGGCCTCGGACGTGCTGCACGAGCTGTCCAAGCTCAAGCGGTTCGGAGTGCGCACATTCCAGGCCGAGGACGAGATCGCCGGCGTGGGCGCGGCCCTGGGCGCGTCGTTCGGCGGCGGCCTGGGCGTGACCACGACCTCGGGCCCCGGCATGTGCCTCAAGGCGGAGACGATCGGCCTGGCCTGCTCGGTGGAGCTGCCGCTGATCATCTGCGACATCCAGCGGGCCGGGCCGTCCACGGGCATGCCGACCAAGACGGAGCAGGCCGACCTGCTGATGGCCTTGTACGGCCGCAACGGGGAGTCGCCGGTGGCGATCCTCGCTCCCTCGACCCCCTCCGACTGCTTCGACACCGCGATCGAGGCGGTGCGCATCGCGGTCAAGTACCGGACGCCGGTGATCATCCTGTCCGACGGCTACCTGGCCAACGGGTCGGAACCGTGGCGCATCCCGGATGTCGGCGGGCTGCCCCGGCTGCGGGACGAGTTCTCGTTCGCGACCCCGCCCTCCGGCGCGGGCGCGGAGGACTTCCTGCCCTTCCAGCGCGATCCGGTGACGCTGGCCCGGCCGTGGGCCGTCCCCGGCACGCCGGGCCTGGAGCACCGGATCGGCGGCATTGAGAAGGCCGACGTGAGCGGCACGATCTCCTACGACCCGGACAACCACGACCGGATGGTCCGGCTGCGGCAGGCCAAGATCGACGGCATCGCGGCCGACATCGGCCCGCTGGCGGTGGACGACCCGGACGGCGACGCGCGGGTGCTGGTGCTGGGCTGGGGCTCGACCTTCGGCTCCATCGGCGCCGCGGCGCGCCGGGTCCGGCTCGCGGGCGGCAAGGTCGCCCAGGCCCACCTGCGGCACCTGTCGCCGTTCCCGGCCAATCTCGGCGACGTGCTCGCGGCCTACGACAAGGTCCTGGTCCCCGAGATCAACCTGGGCCAGCTCGCCCTGCTGCTGCGGGCCCGCTTCCTGACCGATGTCATCTCCTACAACCGGGTCCGCGGCCTGCCGTTCCGCGCCGCCGAGCTGGCCGCCGTTATCCAGGATGTGATCGAAAATGACTAACCCCGGGCAGCCTCCCAACGGCGATGCTGCCAGCCGGCATGGACCGGGCGCCGAGGAGTTCGCGGCCGGGCCGCACCGGCTGGCCTCCCTGACGCTGGTGCCCAAGGCCGACGACAAGCAGTCGGCCAAGGAGTTCAAGTCCGACCAGGAGGTGCGCTGGTGCCCCGGCTGCGGGGACTACGCGATCCTGGCCGCCTTCCAGTCGTTCCTGCCCGAGCTGGAGATCCCCAGGGAGAACCTGGTCATGATCTCGGGCATCGGCTGCTCGTCCCGGCTGCCGTACTACGTGAACAGCTACGGCATGCACTCGATCCACGGGCGGGCGCCGGCCATCGCGACCGGCCTGGCCTCGTCCCGGCCGGACCTGTCGGTGTGGGTGATCACCGGCGACGGCGACGCGCTGTCCATCGGCGGCAATCACCTGATCCACGCCCTGCGCCGCAACGTCAACATCAAGATCCTGCTGTTCAACAACCGGATCTACGGGCTGACCAAGGGCCAGTACTCGCCGACCTCCGAGCAGGGCAAGGTGACCAAGTCGACGCCGTTCGGCTCGCTGGACACGCCGTTCAACCCGGTCTCGCTGGCGCTCGGAGCCGAGGCCAGCTTCGTGGCCCGGACGGTTGACTCCGACCGCAAGCACCTGACCAGCGTGCTGCGGGCGGCGGCCGACCACAAGGGCGCCGCGTTCGTGGAGATCTACCAGAACTGCCCCATCTTCAACGATGACGCGTTCGCCCCGGTCACCTCGCCCGGCGCCAGGGACGAGCACCTCATCAGGCTGGAGCACGGGGAACCAGTGCGTTTTGGAGCCGATGGCAGCCAGGCGCTGCGGTTCGGCCGCTACGGGTCCCTGGAGACCGTGCCGGCCGCCGACGCGGATGAGTCGACGCTGCTCACGCACGACGCGCACGCCCCCGACCCCTCCTACGCGTTCGCGCTGTCGCGGCTGGACGACTCGGGCTTCGCCCACGCCCCCATCGGGGTGTTCCGGCAGGTCCCGCGGGCCAGCTACGACGAGCTCATGTCGGCGCAGATCGAGGCGGCGCGCGAGCAGCAGGGCGACGGCGACCTGGCGGCGCTGCTGGCGGGCAGCGACACCTGGCAAGTCAGCTAGCGCACGGCGAGCGGGGGATGTCGCCGAGCGTCCAGGTCGACCGGTCCGGGCCGGTGACCACTGTCATCCTGAACCGGCCCGAAGTCCGTAACGCGGTTGACGGGCCGACCGCCGACGCGCTGGCCGAGGCGTTCGCCGACTTCGAGGCGGACCAGGACGCGGCGGTCGCGGTGCTGTTCGGCGCCGGCGGCACGTTCTGCGCGGGCGCTGACCTCAAGGCGGTCGGCACGCCGCGGGGCAACCGCACCGAGCCGGACGGGCCGGGCCCCATGGGCCCGACCCGGATGCGGCTGAGCAAGCCGGTCATCGCGGCGGTCGCTGGCCACGCGGTGGCCGGCGGCCTGGAGCTGGCCCTGTGGTGCGACCTGCGGGTGGCCGAGGAGGACGCGGTCTTCGGCGTCTTCTGCCGCCGCTGGGGCGTCCCGCTGATCGACGGCGGCACGGTGCGGCTGCCGGAGGTCGTGGGCCTGGGCCGGGCGCTGGACCTGATCCTGACCGGCCGGGCCGTACCCGCGACCGAGGCGCACGAGATGGGCCTGGTCAACCGGGTCGTCCCGGCGGGCACCGTGCGCAAGGCGGCCGAGCAGCTGGCCCGCGAGATCGCCGGGCTGCCGCAGACCTGCCTGCGCAGCGACCGCGCCTCGGCGCTGGACGGCATGTCGCTGAGCCACGACGACGCGATGGCCAGCGAGTTCCGGCACGGGCTGGCCACGCTGGGCGACCCGGCCGTGATCGTGGGCGTGTCCCGGTTCCGCGGCGGCGCGGGCCGGGGCGGCAGCCCGGCCTGACCGGGAAGGAATCCGCCGTCAACCGAAGATCAAGTTCAGCCGTCTCACTCCTGATGCAGCCGTGCCCGTACGCGGGCCAGGGTCGCGAAGGAGCACAACATGGGCGGCAGACACTATCGGAGGATTTCCGCACTGGCGGTAGCGGGCGTGATGGCGGCGGGCGCGGCGGCGGGGCTGGCCGCCGCGCCCGCGGCCCCCGCCCTGGCCAGCACCAGCGCGGCCAGCACCAGCACGGCCAGCACCAGCTCGGCCAGCACGGCCGCAGCCAGCGCGCAGATCTGCGTATCGAAGGCACACCCGAAGCTGGCGGCCCGGCTGTCCCGCCGGATCACCGGCGCACTGCGCGGCCGGCGAGGCGAGATCGGACTGGCCGCGGCCGACGCCAAGCTGGGCCTGACCTGCTCGCTCGACGCGGGCGCGCACTTCTACGCGGCCAGCGTGATCAAGGCCACGATCATCAGCGCGGTGCTGCTCAAGGAGGGCGGGGTCGGCCACCTGAGCGCCCGGCAGCACACCCTGGCCTGGCAGATGATCACTGAGTCCGACAACGACGCGGCCACCGCGCTGTGGAACCAGGCCGGCATCCGCGGCATGCAGCGATTCCTGGACCGGGCCAGGATGACGCACACCGTGCTCAACGACGACGCCTGGGGCCTGACCCTGATCACCGCCCGCGACGAGGTGACCCTGCTCAAGCTGCTGACCAGCCGCGGGCGGGTGCTCAGCACCCCGTCGCGCCGGTACGTGCTGTACCTGATGGCCCACGTCGAGGCGGGCCAGCGCTGGGGCGTGCCCGCGGGCGCGCCGGGCAAGGTGACCGTGCACGTCAAGAACGGCTGGCTGCCCTACCCCGTGCAGTGGAACATCAACAGCATCGGGGCCTTCACCGGGCCCGGCATCACCTATCAGATCGCGATGCTGACCAGCGACAACCCGAGCATGTCCTACGGGATCGCCACCATCCAGGGGGCCTGCAAGTACCTCAACTGGAACCTGGCGGCGTTTTGACGGCTGCGGCCTTTCCCGACTGGCGGTACGCGCCGAACATCACCGGGCACCCGCGGGTCTACGAGACCGAGAACCGGGCCCTGGACCAGGCCGGCCACGTGCTCGACGCGCTGTGGCGGCTGGCGCCATGGGCCGGGAAGACCGTCGTCGACCTGGGCTGCGGCACCGGATTCTGGCTGGCCAGGTACGCCGAGCAGGCCGGCCGGGTCATCGGCGTCGAGCCGGCGGCCGGCCTGCGCGCCCGGGCCGAGCGGGCCGCGGCCGAACTGGCGGGTCCCGGGCAGCCGGCGGTGGAGGTGCGAGCCGGGTCGGCCGAGCACACCGGGCTGCCCGGCGGCTGCGCCGACGTGATGCACGCCCGGTTCGCCTACTTCTTCCCGCCGGGCACCGACGCCGGGCTGACCGAGGCCATGCGCGTGCTGCGGCCCGGCGGCCAGCTCATCGCGGTGGACAACGACTACCGCTGGGGCGAGTTCTCCGCGCTGCTGGCGGCCGGGATGACCCGGCCGCCGGGCCAGGTCGCCGCGGAGGTGGACGACTGGTGGCGGGCCCGCGGCGCGACCCGCGCACGAGGTCCGGTCCGAGCTGAGCTTCGCCACCCGCGCCGACCTGGCCGCCGTCCTGCACATCGAGCTTCCGGCCGAGGTGGCCCGCGGCTGGCTCGCTCGCAATCCGCTGGCCACCGGCCTGACCTATGGCTATGTCCTGTTCCGCGTGGCCAGGCCGGCCCAGTTTGGTCAGCTAGTAGATAATCCAACTGACAAACTATCTCGGTTATGCTCGGTGCATGAGCACCGCAACTCAGTCCCGCACAGCCCCTCAGTCCCGCACAGCCCCCGATCTCAGCTTCCTGCTCGCGCACACGAGCTGGGTGCTGAGTACCCGGATGACGGCCGCCCTGGCCGAGATCGGCATGACGCCGCGCGGCTACTGCGTGCTCAACCATGCCCTCGGGGGCGAGCTGACCCAGATTGAGCTGGCCAGGCTGGCCGACGTGGACAAGACCACGATGGTGGTGACCATGGACGAGCTGGAGGCCGATGGCCTGGCCGAGCGGCGGCCCTCGCCCGCCGACCGGCGGGCCCGGATCGTGGTGGTGACCGAGGACGGCAAGCGCGTCGCCGCCGCCGGGGCGCAGATCGTCGACCGGGTGCACGACGACGTGCTCCAGGCCCTGCCCGAGGCCGAGCGGGACGTGCTGACCAGCGCGCTCACCCGGCTGGCCGACGGCCATCTGGCCA
Organism: uncultured Actinomycetota bacterium; assembly: GCA_963822485.1. Classification (GTDB taxonomy): domain Bacteria; phylum Actinomycetota; class Actinomycetes; order Streptosporangiales; family Streptosporangiaceae; genus DASUBV01. The sequence continues at coordinate 788,927 of CAWGHW010000031.1, read as the reverse complement.
CCCCGGTGGAGTGCGAGCAGCCGGTGCGCCGCCGGCGGGAGGCCCGCAAGTAGGCCCCAAGCAGGCCGCAAGTAGGTCCGTTGAAGATTGTCTACTACGGGATCATCTGTTACGGTACTAGCCATAACCCCCGCGCACCTGGAGGTGCCCGATGGCTGGTCCCGTTGCCCGTCCGTCTCGCGAGGCCTCGCGACTCGCGCGGTCTCGCGCTGGCGGTACTGTGCGCCGCCACCCTGATGGTGATCCTGGACGGCACGATCGTCACCGTCGCGCTGCCGTCCATCCAGCGTGACCTGCACTTCTCCGCGCCCAGCCTGACCTGGGTGATGAACGCCTACATGCTCGCCTTCGGCGGCCTGCTGCTGCTGGCCGGCCGCCTGGGCGACCTGATCGGCCGCCGCCGCATGTTCCTGTCCGGCCTGGTCGTGTTCACCGCGGCGTCGCTGGCCTGCGGCCTGGCCGCCGGCCCGCAGTTCCTGGTCGCGGCCCGGCTCGTGCAGGGCGCCGGGGCCGCCATGGTCTCCGCGGTCAGCCTGGGCATGATCGTCGGCCTGTACACCGAGCAGCGCGACCGGGTCCGGGCCCTGGCCGCGTTCAGCTTCGTCGGGGCGGCCGGCGCCTCCATCGGCCTGGTGCTCGGCGGCGTGCTGACCCAGGCCATCAGCTGGCACTGGATCTTCTTCGTCAACCTGCCCATCGGCGCCGCCGCCATCGCCTGCGGACTGCGGCTGCTACCCGCAGACCTGCCCGCCGACCGGGGCGCCGGGCTGGCCGAGGGGGCCGACGCGCTGGGCGCGGCGCTGGTCACGGCCGGCCTGATGGCGGGCAGCTACGCGCTGGTCGGTACGGCCCAGGACGGCTGGGGCTCGGCCCGCACGCTCGGGTTCGCCGCTACGGCCGTCGTGCTGCTCGGCGCGTTCGTTGTCCGCCAGGCCACCGCGGCCCGGCCGCTGCTGCGGCTGACCGTTTTCCGCTCCCGCGCCGTCTCCGGGGCCAACCTGGCCCAGGCCCTGGTCATCGCGGCCGCGTTCGGCTTCCAGGTGCTGATCGCGCTGTACCTGCAGCGGGTGCTCGGCTACACCCCGGCGGAGGCCGGCCTGGGCATCCTGCCCGCCGCGCTGGTCATCGGGGCCGTGTCGCTCGGGCTGGCGGCCCGGCTGGCGGCGCGCTTCGGCGAGCGCGCGGTGCTGCTGGCCGGCCTGGCCCTGGTCGTCGCGGCCCTCGTGCTGCTCACTCAGGTCCCCGTCACCGGTGGCTACGGCGCTCACCTGCTGCCCGCCCTGGTGATCTTCGGCCTGGGCGGCGGGCTGACCCTGCCGATGCTGGCCACGCTGGGCATGTCGGCCTCCACTCCGGCCGATGCCGGGGTGGTGTCGGGGCTGTTCAACACCACCCAGCAGATCGGCGCGGCGGTGGGCGTGGCCCTGCTGTCCACGCTGGCCGCCAGCCACACCGCCCAGCTGCGCCACCAGGACGTGGCCGTCGCGATCGCGCTGACCAGCGGTTACCGGCTCGCGTTCGCGGTCGGCGCCGGGCTCAGCGCCGCTGCCCTCATCGTGGCCGCCACCGTCCTTCGGACCCGGCCAGCCAGCCCGGCCCCGGCCCGTTCCGTCCGCGATGACAACGCTGTCCCCGTCTCACAGTGCCGCTGATCCCCCAGCGGCCGCTGTCGCACAGACAGTGAGGGACTGCTTTCGCAAAGCGGGTCTAAGGGTCGCCGCTCGGCCGGTAACCTCGGCCGTGCTATGCCAAGATCCAGGTTCCCGCCCGACGGCCAGTACCAGCTGTCCGACCGGTACCGGCTGGACAGCTGGATCGCCGCGGGCGGCGTCGGCGAGGTCTGGCGCGCGGTGGACACCGTGCTGGACCGGGCCGTCGCGGTCAAGCTGCTCCGCGAAGAGTACGTCCTCGACGACCAGGCCAGGGCCCGGTTCCGCGCCGAGGCCCGGCACGCCGGCGCGCTGTCGCATCCGGGCATCGCGCAGATCTACGACTACGCCGAGAGCGACCCCGACGACCCGCCGTTCCTGGTCATGGAGCTGGTCGAGGGCCCGTCGCTGGCCACGGTGCTGGCCGACGGCCCGCTGGATCCGGCCCGCGCCATGGACATGGTCGCCCAGACCGCCGCGGGCCTCCAGGCGGCCCACCGGGCCGGCCTCATCCACCGCGACATCAAGCCGGCCAACCTGCTGCTGACCCCGGCCGGCCAGGTCAAGATCACCGACTTCGGGATCGCCTATGCCGCCGGGTCCGCGCCGCTGACCCGGACCGGGCTGCTCGTCGGCACGCCGGCCTACCTGGCCCCCGAACGGGCCATGGGTGCCTCGGCCACCTCCGCCAGCGACCTGTACTCCCTGGGCATCGTCGCGTTCGAGTGCCTGACCGGCACGGCCCCGTTCACCGGCGTGCCGCTCGAGGTGGCCACCGCCCACCGGCACCGTCCGCTGCCGCCGCTCCCGGCCACCATCCCGCCCCAGGTGGCCGCGCTCGTGCAGGAGCTGACCAGCAAGGACCCGGCGGCCCGGCCGGCCGACGCGGGCCAGGTCGCCGACCGGGCCGCCCAGATCCGCGACTCCCTGCCCGCCCCGGACCCCGCCGCCGCGCCGATCCCGCGCCCGGCCCCGGCCCCGGCGCCAGCCGCCGAGCCCGTCTTTGATCCGGCCGACCCGCTCGGCACCTGGGCGCCCAGTCCGCTGGCCGCGCCCGTCAGCGCGGCCGAAGCGCCCCCGGCCGACGCTCCCTCAGCCCATCAGCCCCGGCTCCTGGCCGACACCGGCGACAGCCCCGTCTTCGGCGGCAGCCCCGTCATCGGCAGGCCGCCCAGCGTCCTGGCCAGCGGCTCGACCCGAGCCCTCGCCGACCCGCTGGCCACGAACGCAGCCGCGCGGTCCAGCCGCCCCGGCGCCGCCGACTCGCCCCCGGCCTGGCCGGGCAGCCAGGCCGTCGCCGACGCCCGGCCCAGCCGCTTCGGGCCGCCCGGGCCAAGCCGCTACTCGGGCCGGCATGCCAGCCCTGGCCCGGTCCGGCCCGGCGACACCCTGGCCTACGCCGAGCCCGCCGGAGGCGGCCCGGAGACGCTCCCGCCCGGGTCGCTGCCGCCGACCCGGCCGCCCCCGCCGCGCCAGGTTCCCCTGGGCCCCCGCGGCCTGGTGGCCGCCGCGCTGGCCGCGGTCGTGCTGATCGCCGCGCTGGCCATCTGGCTGTTCAGCGGCTCGCACGGCGGGCGCCCGTCGGCGTCATCCGGCAGCCCGCGGCCGACCCACAGCGCCAGCGCCGGCCTGGTCCGGGTCAGCCCTCAGCTGGCCGGGCACCCCGTGCGCGTAGTCGCGCGCGGCCTGCGCGCGCTCGGCTTGCGAGTTCGCCTCGTGCGGGAGCCGGACTTCGAGGTACCGGCCGGCACCGTGCTGAGCATCCGCCCCACCGGGCTGGTCCGGCCGGACATATTCATCACGCTGACCGTGGCCCGCGCCTCCGGTCGGCACTCCAACGGCCACGGCCACGGCGATAACGGGCACGGCCAGGGCGATGGGAACGGGAACGGTAACGGCAAGGACTGACGCCTGCCAGCCCCGCCCGGTCACAACCCCCAGCAATAACAAAGGGGCCCAGCGCCGGTGAGGTACCGCCGCTGGGCCCCTGGTCGTGCTGCCGTCGCCGGGCGGGGGCGCCTGGACTGGCCGCCCCCGCCCGCCGGGGCCTAGATCAGAACTTCGACAGGTAGTACAGGAACTTGCTGCCGACCGTGCCCAGCCCGGTCAGGCCGTCAAAGCCTGGTCCTGGCGAGACGGTCACCGGCCGGGTCGCGCAGTTGCCCGTCCCGTCACAGAAGGTTTCCGGGCCCTGGTAGTCGATCGCCCGCAGGCTCACGAGGAAACCACCGCTCGAGTTGACCGAGTTCGCGTAGTCCACGCGGATCACGGCCGTCGAGTTCGGGCTGGTCGGGGCCAGGATGTCGTTGAACACCGACGGGGTCTGCTTGTCGGCCTTGTACAGCACCGGGTTGAGGAAGCCAAGCGACTGACCCGCCGCCTGGTCCGCGTCCGCGGTCACGCCGGCCAGCAGCGGGGAGGCCAGGCTGGTGCCGCCCTCCTTGAACTGGTCGTAGAAGGTGCCGCTGGGGAACGTCTGAGTCAGGCCGATGAGCATGCCGCTCTGCGCGTCAGCGTCCATGGACATGTCCGGGACGACCCGCAGCGGCGTCGGCCCGAACAGGTTCTCGTTGCGCAGGGCGAGGTCTGATGGGACGACCCCGGCCTGGTAGAAGGGCTGGGTGTAGGTGTAGCTGGTGCCCGCGCCATCGCCGGCCTGCCAGGCCAGCGAGCTGGCCGGGGTGGTGGCGGTGCCGCAGTTCTTGGTGCTGGAGGCGCACATCGTCTGCTTGGCCGTGGACCATCCGTACTCGGCCTGGCGGGCGTTGTTCTTGTTGACCTCCAGCGTGGTGCCGCCGACGGCGGTGTCGAACGGGCTGCTCGGCGGGTAGTCCGGCGCCGTCAGGCCGAAGTCGGCGAAGTTGTCGCCGTCGTCGCCGGTGGAGAACAGCACGCTGACGCCGGTGGCGTCGGCCAGCATGAGAGTGTTGTCGAAGGCGGTCTTCGTGGCGGCGTCGACCAGCAGGTCACCGGCGACGTCCCCCCACGAGTCACTGACCACCGACGCGCCGCTGGTCACCGCGGTGTTCAGCGCGGCCAGCAGGCTGCTGTCCAGGCAGTCCTGGGCCCCGACGAACAGGATGTCCGCCCCGGGTGCCATGGAGTGCGAGGACTCGACGTCCAGGGCCTGCTCGGCGAACCAGCCGCTGGCGCCGCACTCGGCCTCGTTGCCCACCGATGCGGGCTCGTCGTTGAAGAACTGCGACGAGGTCAGCGGGTGGGCCGGGTCGTTCATCTTGAAGTACCGCTGCGCGTCCTTCAGCAGGGTCGGCGAGTCGTAGGCGTCGACGATGGCGATGCCCACGCCGGAGCCGTTGTCACCCTTGTTCACGGCCGGGTTCAGGCCGTAGCCACCGCGCAGCTGGGCCGGCTTGTAGCCGCAGATGTCATACGGCAGCGGGCTGGTGTACGGCGCGTAGAGCTTGCCGGAGTCCGCGGTGTCGGTCTTCTGGCCCCAGTAGCTCGAGCACGGCTGGGGGTTGCGGAAGCCCGCGGGCGGCGGCGGCTCCTGGGCGGCCTTCGCCTTGACGCCCTTCGGCGCGGCGAGCTTGGTGGTCAGGCTGGTCGTGGCCACGTACTGGTTGACGCCCACCGTGCCCGCCACCGTGCCGGCCATCGAGGACGGCACGGTAATCGCGCTTTTGGCCAGCCGGACCTGGTGCCCGTTCACCTTGAACATGCCGAGCTTGGTGCCGAACGCCTTCTCCACGCGGCTCACCGTGCCACGGGCCTCGACGACCAGGCGGTCCTTGGGCACGGACACGATCGTGATGCCCTGGGAACGGAGCCACGACTCGGCCCTGGCGACCTCGCCCTTCGTCGGCCCGAACCGCGACTCCCACTTGGCATCGCTCAGGTAATGGTGGAACAGCTTCGAGCCGGGGCTCGAAACCTCGCGGACGAGATTCTGCGCGCCCGACGCGTTCCGAAGCGACATGACGAGGTCAAAGCTCACCGAGCTCGTCCCCGCGACCTTTCCGGCCGGGTGCGAGCGCTCCACAGCAGGCGTCAGCGAGCCGCGCAGCGCTACGCGGTCCGGGGTCGGGCTGGCCGATGCGGCGGTGGGAACCACCGCCGCCATGACGGATACGACTAGCGCACCCGACCCAGTCAGTGCCCACCATCGGGCAGCTCTCATAGTCTGGCCTCCTTCGTGCATTTAGCACCGAAGATCTCGCTTGTCAGCGGACCCATCGGGACGATAGCGACGGCCAGCCCCGCAACGCAATGGTTTCAAAAGGAGGTTTGATAGTTGATGTCAACTAGTTAACAATTACCGCCGGGATTTCCCAGCCACAACCCGGGGTTCCCGGGGCGATCACTCAGGCTCCCGGAGCCTCGAACCGGCCGCCACCAGCCCGCGGGCGCGGCGCCGGGCGCGCCAGCCAGCCGACCGCGACGACCTGGCCCGGACCGGACAGCCGGGCCGTCGAATCCGTGTTTCCCCGCAAGTCCTACTATGGTGCCCCCATGAATCTGACGGGAACGGCGCCGCGGTCGGCGGTGCGAAAGTCACTACCGATCGCGCCGAGGGCGGCCGCCGCGGCCGCCATCGCGGTCCTCATGGTCGCCTGCGGGTCGGCGCAGGCGCAGCAGGTGAAGAAGATTGCCGACTCGCGGCCAGTTACCTCGGTCGCCGAGCACTGGGGTTCTTTTTTCGGCGGCCGCAAAGGCAACTTCGGCACGCAGAAGTCGCCCGTCAGCGTGACCCTGCCCGGCATTATCGCCCAGGTGGGCAGCTCCAACTCCACGCAATACGCGCTGCTGACCGACGGGCGCCTGTACGCCTGGGGCCTGGGCACTCAGGGCCAGCTCGGTGACGGCAAGCGGAAGAACTCCTTTACCACGCCGGTGCGGGTGCGCTTCCCGGCCGGCGTCCGCATCGCGTCGATCCCGACCGACGTCATGCCGTACGACACCGGCCTGGCCGTGGACACCCGGGGCCACGTCTGGGGCTGGGGCCATAACGGCGGCGGCCAGCTGTGCCTGGGCGACCGGAAGGCGCACGACACGCCCGTCGCGCTCCCGTTCGCTCACGTCACCGCGCTGGCCGGAGCCAGCAACCATGCTCTGTACGACGCCGAGGGCACCGTCTACGCCTGCGGGCAGAACGTCTCCGGCGACCTCGGCACCGGCAGCAGGCGCGGTACCACCCGGCCGATCCCGGTGGCCAGGCTCCAGGGCAAGACGGTCATCGCCCTGGCCGCCTCGTTCGCCAACTCCGGCGCGCTGCTGGCCAACGGCGACTACTACGACTGGGGTTATGACGCCGACGGCCAGCTCGGTGACGGCAAGGTCAACCAGGCGTCCGACGTCCCGGTCAAGGTCAAGCTGTCCGAGCCCGTCGTGCAGGTCGCCCAGGGCGGGTCGCTGTGGGGCAACGGCGCCACGCTGGTCATGCTGTCCGACGGCACCCTGCGAGCCTGGGGCGACAACTGGGCCGGGCAGCTCGGCAACGGCAAGCGCGGCATGCGGCCATCCCCGACCCTGATCCGCCCGCCGGCCGGCGTCACTTATCAGAGCCTGGCCACCGGGTCGGCCACTTCCTATGCGGTCTCCACCGACGGCAACGTCTACGCCTGGGGCGCCAGTCATGTCGGGCAGGTCGGGGACGGGACTGACCGCACCACGCTCAGGCCGGTGCTCATCCTCAGCGGGGCCACGTCGATCTCCTCGACCGCCAACAACGTGGTCGTCAGCGTGCCGAAGAAGATATGCAGCCGCCAGTGGTGCGCCTGACCGCCGCTAGCTGATGACGGCTAGCTGACGACCCTGGCTAGCTGACGACCCTGGCTAGCTGACGACCTTGGCCGCGCCGAGCTTCAGCTTGATCGTGTTGCCCGGCCCGGGGAAGATCACGTTCAGCAGGGGCGTCAGCTCCCCGCAGTTGGCCACCGGCGGGATCGTGTAGGTGCCGGCCAGGTTGCCGCCCTTGACCACGCTGAACCCTTTCAGGCTGGCCAGGTCAACCTGGGCCGGCGTCGCGCTCTGGCAGGTCTTGGGCACCGGGATGGCCAGCCCGGATATGAACAGGGATGTCAGCTGCAAGGTGATCTTGGACTGCGTCTTGACCGCGCCGGTGTTGACGTTGATCTGGCCCGTGGTCTTGCCGACCTGGACGAGGTTGGCCGTCGCGGTGACCGGGACGATGCCGAACTCCTTGAACGTGATCGTCGCCGAGGGCAGCGAGAGGTCCGCGGTCAGCTTCAGCGTGGTGAGGTTGACCGTCGAGTTGAGCGTGCCGGGGCCGAGCTTCACGTTGGCGCCGACGGACTTGATGAGCGTGCTGCCCGTCACCTTGTACTTGACCATGAGCGGCTTCGTCGACGCCGAGGCGGCGCTCGTGATGCCGCCGGCCGCGGCCAGCAGGCCAGTCATGGCGAGGACCGTCAGGACGCGCCGCGGGGTGCGCCGCGGGCGCGCCGCAGCTGCGGGCTTGCTAGGGACCACATGGTGTTCGCCTCTCCGTTTACGGACCGATGGAAGCAGGATCTGCGGGTGGCGGGGTGCGCGGGGTGCGCGGGGTGCGCGGGCCGAGGTGGCGGGCGCTGGGGGTAGCGCCCGGCCGGTGCCGCGCCGCCCGGCCCCAGGGCTGGGGGCCTGGAGGCGGGCGGCGCGAGCTAATCCGGCGGATGCCGCCAGGGCTAGGTAATCGTCTGAGCGGGACTGATGGTGAAGGCGCCGCTGAAGGTCGACGTGTCACCGTTGTTGATCAGGCCCAGGCATCCGCTAACGCCCGAGACCGTCAGCGTGTGACCAGACCCAGCGACCGACTTGAACGTCAGCACGCCGGTAGTGTTCGAGTAGCTCGCGTCCGCCGAGCCGGTGACCGTGGCCGAGCAGTCCGGTCCGGACAGGCTCGCCTTCACGCTGCTGACGAAGCCCGTGCTGACGGCGCCGCTGTTGCTGGTGAGGTTCACGCTCCAGGTTCCCGACTGGGTGACCGTGAAGGTCAGGCCGAGCGGGCCCTTGCAGGTCGTGAATGTCGTGCCGGTGATCGAACCGATACCCGTGCCCGACAGCCCGCTGCCGGACTTCAGCGAGCCCGTCGCCTTAGCGGACGAGCAGGTGAGCGAGTTGCCGGTGGTGGTGTCCTTGAGGGTCGTGGTGCCTGCCGTGCCCGTGATGCTGCCGCCCGGTGAGACCGTGAAGGTCGCGGTGACGGCGGAGGCGGGAGCGGCGGAGAGGGCGAGGGCCGCCGTGGCGGCAGCGGCCCCGGCTAACAGGACCTGGGTTATACGCGTGCGCATGCTGATCTGTTCCTCCTTGGCTCGATGTGCTCTGCTGCATGCGGTTGACCATTCAGGATGCTCAGCGGCTCCTTTCCACGCAGGCCAAAATAGGCCGCCAGAGCCGCGCGCGACCATTTAGGTAATGGTCGTGCGCCAATTCGGCTAACCCGGCGCGCCCGACTAGGCCACGTACTCAGGGATTGCTACTGCCGAGTAGGTTACTTGCGAGTAAATGCGACGACAAGACCTTGCTTATCCATTTTGGATCTGTTATGGATTACGGCTCGTCGTCCGGCCGGTACGTCTCGGCCGCCAGCTGGGCCGCCCGCCATGCCCGCCGTGACCTGCGGCGCAGCACATCAAGGAGCACTACCGCCGCAGTCACACCCGCCTCAATAATCACGGTATGCCGAAGGACCGGCAGATTCACCGACTGGAACATGGATCCCAGCCCGAGATCAAATGGCCTGGCCCGGATCACTGTCGGCCCGTTCGGGCCGATCCGGATTACCCCGGGTCCGGATTTTCCGCCGCCGCGCATTCCGTGTCCCGCCACTGCCGTCCCGCGCGGAGTCACCAACGCCCGGCCCGGTGACGATCTCCTGCCGGAATCCGATCTGCGGGCCCGGCGCCAGCGTCTGCGGCCCGAAGTGGGCCCAGGCCAGCCCGAGGACTACGACGATCCCCACCACCGCCGTCGCCGCGCCCAGGTGCCGCAGGAACCTCATCCCGGCCGCCGGGGCTCTGGCCGGTCGGGATCTGGCCGAGCGGATTCTGGCCGAGCGGATTCTGGCCGTCGCGCCGGGCGCCACGCCAGCAGCCGCCGCCCGACCCTGACGATCCACCGCCAGCGCAGCGCCACGTGCACCGGGACCAGCCCCAGCGTCACCTCCGCCGACAAGATGTGCAGCCGCTCCCAGAACGGCCCGCCCAGCGTGTAGATGCCGAGCTGCGGCAGCGCCACCCGCGAGATCACGATGCCCGACGCCACGCACAGCGTCATCGCGATCAGCAGGGCCAGGTTGACCACCCAGATGAGCTTGTCGTGGCCGCGCGGGCTCAGCAGCTTCCCGGTCTCGCGGAGGACCCAGTCCCAGTGCAGCGTCAGGTGCAGCAGCAGCGCCAGCCCGAGCCCGATGCCCAGCCACTCGTGGATCGCGATCCCGGTGAAGCCGTAGCTGTAGGCCAGCGTGTAGCCCAGCAGCAGGACCGCGTCGAACCAGAAGTCCAGCCGCGTCCGCGCGGCCACCTTCCGCCGCCGCCCGGTCCCAGCGCTCGGCCCCGCCCTGTCGCTCAGCATGTCCGCATCCAAGCTAAGCGACCTCAGCCCTCCGCGCGAACACCATGCGAGTTCCGTGCGACCGGCCGCCATCCTCCGGCGCAATCGTCAGCGCCTGCCTCGCCTGCGGCGTGCACGGTGATGAACGTCGCTTCCCTGGTGACCGCGATCGCGATGATGCGCCGGGCGGGCTCGGCCCGGGTGCGCGCCAGCAGGCACGACCATTCGCTGCCTTTGCCTCGACTCCGTGCCGCGCACTATCACGACGAGGGCATACAGGAGCACTAGCGCTACTCCATCGAAGAACAGGCCCCCGATGATCGACGCGATCGCCGAGCCGTCGTCGCTGGTGAGAGCCCGACCGGTGCCCCAGGGCCAGAGCGGGTCGCGGACCCGGAACGGCTGGGCCAGTGGCACCATGCCACCCCAGTTGACGCGCGCGCCGGTTCTGGAAAGGTAGCCCTCGGTCACCGGGTGGCAGCCACCGCTACGGGGGATGCCAGTGCAGGACTCGCCATATGACACCGGGTTGAAGGTGTCCTGGCTCTCCGCGCCGACCACATATCCCCAGGCGTTCACTTGGGCGGGCAGGAGAAATACGGCGATACTAGTCATCCCGACGAGCATGACGATAGCGAACACCCAGCTGCCATGATGGCGCGGCGGATAGCGATGGGCGTGAGCATAGATCGGGTAATGCGAGACGCTGGTCTTCGCCGTGACGCGGACGCCCGCGTCGGCGCGGTGAATGCGTGATGTATCCGCGACTACGACAACCAGCCCGGCCAGAAATAGAGCAAGCAGCACAAAGACGGGGATTGCGCTGAGGATTTCCGCCGTTCCGGTGAGGTTCTCGAAGAGACTTACGTCGATCCCGGCGTACACCACCAGGCCAATCAGGCTGCCTACCCCCACCCAGGCCCAACCGCGCCGCCGATGATGCAGGGTGACGAGTGTGGCAACAGCCGATGACTCGCTGGCGTCCCGCCGGGCCGGCGCTTGCGGCATCGGATGCTCCTCGCTTTGATTGGGCCGGCTCACCTGCCCGTGGTTATGGAAGGCACGGCTCCCGGCCGGGCAAGATTGCGAGGAATCCCGTCCGGAATTCCGACGCAGTATCAGGCCTGAAGTGACGCCATAAGAAGGCCTGAATCCGCACGTCAATGATGACCGCAATGCGGCCCCGGCGCCAGCTAGCGCGACCTGTTCGAGGTCATGTGTCCAGGTGAGCGCCGGTATCCGACGACTTGAGCGTACCGGCGAGGGGCGGCTCTGGGAAAGGTACCGGACGGTTCCAGCTGACGGCTCATCGCCGACCGGCGCGAGAGGTACGGGTTCTTGGTGCGCGCCGATCAGTCGCGGGGAGACGCCGTGCCGAGGCCAGCATCCGCTGCCGCCTTCAGCAGGCGGTCGTCGTAACTGACGATGACGCTGAGCTCATCGCCCAGGATGCGCGCGGTGGCCAGGTGAATCGCGTCGCGGGAACGCAGCCCCCGATCGGGCTCGTTCATGGCACCTTCCACGATGTCGTTGTCGATCGCAATGTAGGAGAAAGCGGACAGCAAGTCACGGGCATCAGGCAATAGCGCGGGCATGGCGCGGGTCACCGCCCTCGTTACCTCGATCCGGAGCAACGCCGAACTGACCCACTCGGTATCCGCATGCGCGTCGTAGAAAGCTGCGAAGGCTCGGGAGTGGCTCTCTTCCGCAAGTAGCTTGATCACTGCCGAGGTATCGGCATAGTAGAGGCTCACCAGCGTTCCTCGTCGCGCAGTTCCGCGAGTGCCTCCGAGAGCCGATCGGTGCCGTCACCAGGACGCATCCTTGGCCGGTAACCGGGGCGCTGGGCGAGAGTTGCCCGCCCTGCCTCGACCAGGCGGGCCAGAACCGGGGTCGGCTCGCGGTCTCCTACGGGCACGATACGGGCGATCAGCCGACCATGCTCCGTCACGTCGATCGTCTCGCCATGGCGTACCCGCGCAAGCACTTCACTCGTGTGGTGCCGCAGGTCCCGCAGGCCAACAGCATGCGCATCCGCTACCATGCCGCTAATGTATCACAAAAATGTGGCCACTAAGATCCCGCTCGTCTTGGCTTTACCCACTCTTCGACATGAAGCTTCCCCAGCGGTCGACAGCCTCTTCCAGGCTCAATGCGGCTACGTCCTGCGGAGCCATGCCGACCGTGTGAATCAGCCGCCTGGCCAGCCAGTCCGGGACAGGCTCGGGCGCTGCTGAGGCTGGTACGGCCACGTCACCGGCGAGCCGGCCGAGCCGCTCAATGACGTCGGCAAGGGCCCGGAACTCGGTGCGCTGACCCGCAGCGTCGCGAACTCGCGCGGTCGCCTCGGCGTAGACCTCAGCATCCGCCCGTGCGCCAACCGCCCAGACCTCGCAAACCTCGATGGTCTTGTCATCAACGAGGCGATAAACGATCCTCCAGGTATTGCGGCCAGCGACGAGCTTGCGAAACCCAGTCAAGTCACCGCCCAGCGGGTATCCGGCGCTGGGGGAGTCTAGTAGTAACAAGATCTTCTTCAGCACTCTCGGCACCGCGCTCGGGCCGATCTTCCGGAGGTCGTCTATCGCGGCATCCGTGAAAGTGATCTCGGTCATCAGCTACTCATCGTCCGGCAGCGCGTCCAGTGACTCCCTCGTCTGCCCGAATGCCTCAAGAACATCGTCCAGCGATGTGCGCCTGCCGCTGTCGGTTACTGCACGCGCGAGGACCAGCGCCAGGTCGCGCAGGTCTGCAGCCGCTTCCTCCAGCTCGGCAAGCCGCCCCATGCTCACGACGGCGGCGACAGGGCTATGCCGCCGCGTCACCACCAGATCCGAGCCCCCCTCCGCATCAGCGACTAGACCCGCCACGCCTCGGTGCGTAGCTTCAGTGACACTTAGCTCACGCGGGTTCTGTAGGACAGCCATGAAAGAACTATACAGTAATCTGTACAGATTATCGAGGACCTCGGCCCGACCGAGGCACTCTCCTCAGCCACGACACTAAACAGCGGGCCGCAGAGCCGCAGTTACGCGACCCTGAGACCCGCCACCTGAGAAGCTACCGGCGAGAACCGCCGATCGGCTCAGCCCTCCGCCGTGATGGACTCAGCCGCACCGCTGGCCTTGACCACGCTGATCGGGCAAGAGACACCAGTGCCATGGTCCGGGCAGTAGCCGTACGGGTTCTTGGTGTCTGCGAGGTACTGCTGGTGGTAGCGGTGCCTGTCCGACGTTACGCCTGCGTTAGTCCAGCAGGCTTTACGGTCTAGCGGCCGTGGATGCCGACAGTTAGCGCCACTTGTCAGGGCGTTTGTGGGTGAGACCGCTGGCCGGGTCTGCGACAACCTCTGGCAGAAGCGAGTTGCGTATGTCAGCGGCGGCGAGCGTGAAGGGCCTGCGGATGAGCGAACGGATCTCGAACGAGCTGCGACGGGGCGGGAAGGCAGCGATCATCCCCCGTCTCGGGTTGAGAGACCGCGCTGTCCGGATCGCCGGGCATAGGTCGCTGTCCGCGGAAACGATCAGGGCGATCTCGGAGGCGGACGCCGCGGCATCAGCAACAAGCGAGACCGCGATGTTGACGTCAGTCTCCTTCTCCTCGTAGCTAGTCCATGTGCCGCCACATCGGCGGCAGGTCATTGTCTTGGTCTGGTAACGACCGAGAACGACCTCGACCGCGGGGCTGTAAGCCTTGAGCGCGGCCAGGTATGCACGCTGCCGAGCCAGCCCGTCGGGATCATCTCTCACCTCTGCCGTGAAGTACCGCACGGCCAGGATCTGGTCATGAGGCCGCACACGCTGCACCAGGTGCTGGAGGTCGAGCCAGAGGTACCGGCGTCCGTACGCTTGATGGAGCCCGTGGTAGAGGTTGAAACCGTCCACGTAGGCGATGACGGTGGCCATGCCGCTCCTCGGAACATACTCTGACGGGCTCTGGTTATACTGTCTGTAACCCCGCCGGTCCGCTGGACCGGCCTGACGGCCCCGCAAGGGGCCGTCGTTTTTTTCCATGTGTCAGTGGATCAGGGTCACGCCTTCAGCATCGAAGCAGCTTCGAGCCCTGGCTTTACACTCTCCACGTGGGAGAAGGCGACCTCGCTCGTAAGGGCCCTGGCCCCAGACCGACGGCTAAGCCGCTCTCGGTCTGAGCCCCGAGTGAACGAGAAGTTCCTAGGTGTCAGGTAACCGATGCCGTGAGTGGAGTACTCCGGGTCCATGATGCGCAGGTAGTTCTCGGGCCGTTTGCCCGGTATCCGAGTCTCAGCCGGTATCAGGTGGTAGCCCAAACCACGGAGTCCATCGACAGCCTGGCGGATATTCGGGCTGACGTTAGCCTTCTAGCGACCGGTGATGCTGCCCAGATGGCTGTCTGCGCCAAGGAGCTATCGACTGCGACAGGTTGAGATGGCCCAGCAACGACCAACAGCGAGCCGCGGTCTTGCCGATAGACGGCACTGCGGCCCGCTGCGAAGCGAGCTAGGGGCGGGAACCGCCAGCCAGGCTCAGCCCTCCGCCCTGGCCGACTCAGCAGGACCGCTTGCCTTGACTACGCCAACCGGGCAGGACACCCCGGTGCCGTGGTCGGGGCAGTACCCGTGAGGGTTTTTACCGCTTGAAAGATACTGCTGGTGGTAGTCCTCGGCGAAGAAGAACTCCGACGCCGGGGCCACCTCGGTGCTGATCTCCCCGTAGCCCGCCTCGCTCAGCCGGCGCTGGTAAGCGGCCAGCGACGCCTCGGCCTCGGCCTGCTGCGAGGGCGAGTGGTAGAAGATCGCCGAACGGTACTGGGTGCCGATGTCGTTGCCCTGGCGCATGCCCTGAGTCGGGTTGTGCGACTCCCAGAACACCCGCAGCAGCTCGCCATAGGTCACGACGCTGGGGTCGTAGACCACCCGCACGGTCTCGGCGTGCCCGGTCCGGCCGGAGCAGACCTCCTGGTAGGTGGGGTTGGGGGTGAACCCGGCCTCGTACCCGACGGAGGTGGAGACGACGCCGGGGGTCGACCAGAAGTTCTTCTCGGCGCCCCAGAAGCAGCCCAGGGCGAACTCGGCGACCTGCGTCCCGGCCGGGTAGGGGGGTCGCAGCGGCGTCCCGAGGACCTCGTGCACCTCGGGGACCGGCAGCTGGGCCGTCCGGCCCGGCAGCGCCTGGTCGGCAGCGACCATCCGAGTCTTGTGGAAACCGAATATGCTCACGGCTGCCCTCCTTGCCATGCATGCGTGAGCGGTCCGGGGGCCGGGCAGACCTGCCCGGCATCACCCGGAATCCCGCATTGCGGGCAACAAGACTTCCCTGGCCGGTGTTCCCGCACGGGGAACGGCCCGGACGGACAGCCCGCACGGACGGCCCGGCCGGCTGGGCAGGCCGGGCCGCCCGAGAGCTAGGTGCCGGAGTCGCGGCCGCCCCGGCGGGCGAACGGCAGCCGGGCCAGTCCGGGCCGGGCCCGCTGATCGGCGGGCCAGAGCCAGTAGCCGACCGGGAACAGCCGGACGTGGAACCGCTCGGAGAACAGCCCCCACAGGCCGCGCGGGGCCCAGATGGCCACGGCGATGGCGACCGCGCCAAGGACGATGAAGTACCAGGTCCCGTAGTTGGACAGCCACTGCTGGAGGACGAAGAACACGATGGTGCCGACGATCGGCCCCTCAATGGTGCCGATCCCGCCGATCAGGCAGGCGAAGATCATCTCGGCGGTCCACTGCACGGAGAAGGCGGCGGTGGGCTGCACGAACGGCTGGCTGATGAGCTCCAGGCCGCCGGCCGCGCCACACCCGACGGCGGCTACGACAAAGACGAGCAGCTGGGCTCTGGACACCCGGACTCCGACACTGCGCGCGCCGGTCTCGTCATCGCGCAGGGCGGTGAGGACGAGCCCGAGCCGGCCGCGGAGCAGCGCGTACACGGTGATGAGCATGATCACGGTCACGCCGAGGGCGACCCAGTAAATGTAGGCGTCGAGCAGCGTGGCGCTGACGTTGGGCAGGCCGGTGAGCGGCTCGCCGGTACCGCCGCCCAGGGTCGGGAACCTGATCACGATCAGGTAGCAGATGGAGGCGATGACCCAGGTGGCGATGGCGAAGTAGCCGGTGCGCAGCCGGGAGAGCAGCCACCAGACGACGAGCCCGGCGACACCGCAGCCGAGGGCGGCGATGGGCAGGCCGAGAAACGGGTCGAGGTTGTGCAGGCCGGCGATGAGCACGAAGTACGAGCCGAGGCCGATGAAGGCCTGCTGTCCGACGGAGACGAGCCCGGCGTAGCCGGCCAGCAGGTTCCACATGCTGGCCATGATCAGCAGGATGAAGAAGTTGACCATCAGGCTGGTGGTCCCGGAGTAGACCTG
Organism: uncultured Actinomycetota bacterium; assembly: GCA_963822485.1. Classification (GTDB taxonomy): domain Bacteria; phylum Actinomycetota; class Actinomycetes; order Streptosporangiales; family Streptosporangiaceae; genus DASUBV01. The sequence continues at coordinate 772,425 of CAWGHW010000031.1, read as the reverse complement.
GTAGGGCAGGTAGGCCAGGACGGCGATGACCACCACGGCCCCGATGCCGGCCCAGACCGTGGAGCGCCGCGACCGGGTGACCCGAACCGGCGCCACGGCCACGGGCGGTGCCTCAGTCTCCGCGCTCATGCCGTCCTCCGCCTGCTCGTGATGCCCTGGGGGCGGACCAGGAGGACGAGCAGGAACAGCAGCTGCCCGGCCAGGACCTGGTCGTTGGAGTTGATCTGCGCGCCAAGCTGCTGGACGACGCCGAGCAGGATGCCGCCGGCCAGGGTGCCCCACAGGGAGCCGAGCCCGCCGATGACGACGGCCTCGAAGGCGAACAGCAGCAGCAGCGCGGTCGTCCCGCTGGTCGGGTCGAACGAGGTGTACATGCCGTAGGCGATCCCGGCCAGGGCGACGGTCGCGAACGCGATCGCGGCGGCGATGCCGAACACGTGCCGGTAGTCGGCCCCGGCCAGCTGGGCCGCCTCGCGGTCGTCGGCCACGGCCCGGATGAGGCGGCCTTGCCTGGACGAGGACAGAAAGTACTGGAGGCCGAGCAGGACGATGACGGCGACGAGGAAGATGACCAGGTCGAGGTAGGCGATCGTGATCTGCGAGCCGATGCCGAACGAGTCGGAGACCAGCGAGCCGATGCCCAGCGAGTGACTGTTGGCGGAGAAGAACTGCTGGAGGGCGTTCTCGATGACCACCGACAGGCCGAAGGTGACCAGCAGCGTGGTCAGCACGCCCCGGTTGAGGCTGGCCTGGATCAGCGTGCGCTGGGCCAGGTAGCCCAGGGCCGCGAACAGCGGCACGACGATGACGAACGACCAGACGGCGGGGATGTGGGTGACAGCGATGACACCCACGGCGAGGTACCCGGCGAGGATGGCCAGGTCGCCATGAGCCAGGTTGATCACCTTCATGACACCGAACAAAAGCGACAGGCCGCAGGCAAACAAGGCGTACAGGCCGCCGAGCAAGACCCCCTGGACGATGTCGTTGACCCAGATCATTCGGCGGCTCCCGAAGAACTCGGCGAGGTTACCGGCCCGCCGTTGCTCAACCCGAAATAGGCCTCCTCGATGGCGGCCGGGGTGAGCCTGGACGGCTCGCCCTGCAAGGTGATGCGCCCTTCGAGCAGGCAGTGCACCCGGGAGGCGACCCGCAGGGCCTGGCTGACGTCCTGCTCGACGAGCAGCACCGTGACGCCGGAGGCGAGCAGCTCCGGCAGCGTGTCGTAGATCCGGGCCACCACCACGGGGGCCAGGCCCAGGGACAGCTCGTCGAGCAGCAGCAGGCGGGGGTTGGCCACCAGCGCCCGGCTGATGGCCACGGCCTGCTGCTCGCCGCCGGACAGCTGCGAGGCGAGCTGCCGCCGGCGCTGGGGCATCCAGCTGAACAGCTCGTAGACGCGCTCCATGGACCACGGGCCGGGCCGGGCGTACGAGGCGCCGACCTGGAGGTTCTCCTCGACGGTCAGGGAGGGGAACAGCCGGCGGCCCTCGGGCACCATGACGATGCCTGCCGCGACCCGCCGCTCGGCCCGCAGCCGCCCGACGTCGGCACCGTCGAAGGTGATCGTCCCGGAGGTGGCGGCCTTGAGCCCGGAGATGGTTCGCAGCAGGGTGGACTTGCCGGCGCCGTTGGCGCCGATCATGGCCTGCACCTCGCCCGCGCCGATGGTCAGGCTGACCTGGTTCAGGGCGCGCAGCTGGCCGTGGTGCACGGTGAGGTCACGGACCTCGAGCAGTGGTCGTCCGTCGCTGGCCGGCGCGGTGGGGTCAGGTGGGTCGTCCCCCCTGGGCAGCGCCGTCATGTCCTCTCCTGCCCTGATCCGCCGGCGGGCTGGCCGGGGAGGTGGTCACCAGGGTGCCGAGGAACACCTCGCGCACGGCGGGCAGCGCCAGCACCTCGGCCGGGGCGCCGTCGCCCACGAAGACCCCGCCGGCCAGGCACAGCAGGCGCCCGACGGCGGCGGTGAGCGCGCGCACGACGTGCTCGATCCAGATGATGGCCACGCCCTCATCGCGGATGGCCAGCACGATTTCCACGAGCTGGGCCACCTCGGGGTCGGTCAGGCCGCCGGCCACCTCGTCCAGCAGCAGCAGCCGGGGACTGGTGGCCAGCGCCCTGGCCAGCTCCAGCCGCTTGCGCTGGAGCAGGCCCAGCCGCTCGGCCGGGCTGTTGGCCTCGGCGGCCAGCCCGGTCTGGCCGAGGATGGCCGCGGCGCGAGCATAGCTGGCCCGGCGTCGCAGGCCGCCGCCCTGCTGCACGGCCACGAGCACGTTCTCGAAGACCGTCATGGCCCCGAACGGCCGCGGCACCTGGTAGGTGCGCCCGATGCCGAGCCGGCACCGGGCCGCGGCACTCTTCCGGGTGATGACGGCCCCGCCGAGCCGGACCTGGCCGGAGTCCGGCTCCAGGTCACCCGAGATCAGGCTGAACAGGCTGGTCTTGCCGGCGCCGTTGGGGCCGACGATGCCGACCATCTCGCCCTCGGCTACCCGCAGCGACAGCCGGTCCGCGACAACGACCCTGCCGAAGCTCTTGGAGATCTCGTCGAGCTCCAGCAGGGTCGCCTCCCGGCCAGCACCATCAGTCATGCGTGCCATCAGGCATTCGTCGGCTCCAGCGGCGCCTGGACCTTGACGTTCGGGTTGAGGGAGTTGTCCACCACCATCATCTCGAACGGGTACTTACCGGTCGACTTCTTCCACTGCACGCCGACCGGCGGGATGATGCCGACGCCCGGCGCCGGGCCGCCCGCGAAGTTGATCGCCCCGCACATGCCGCTGTAGCTCACCTTGTGCAGCGCGTCGGCCACCTCGGCCTTGTCGTGCGGGTCGCTGACCGCGCCGAAGGCCTCCTTGGCCACCTCGAACAGGGCGTAGGACGAGCCGATCGACTGCACCCACTCGTTGCCGGTGGTCTGCTGGTAGGCGCTGGCCAGGGCGGAGGCCGAGACGCCGCTCAGCGAGGAGTTGTAGGGCATGTACGGGCCCCACCACGAGTCGGTGGCGATGTTGTTGACCAGGCCGCCGAGGGCCTTGGTGTCGTCGGGGAACAGCAGCACCTTGGCCACGGTGGCCAGCTTGGGCTTCCAGCCCTGCTGCGAGGCCTGCTTCCAGAACGTGTTGAAGTCCGGCGGCAGCGGGCAGTTGCTGAAGATCTCCGCTTTCTTGTTCTTGAACATCGTGATCATCGAGGTGAAGTCGGTTGTTCCGTCGGCGTAGGCGCCGCCGTCGACCACCTTGTAGTCGATCGACTTGATCAGCGGCTCGAAGCCGTCACGGAAGGCATTGCCGTCGGAGTCGTTCGGGTACTGGCAGCCGACGACCTTATTGGTGGGGATGCGCTTCCACATCGGCGAGAAGGTGCCGAGGAATTCCTTCAGCCCGAAGAAGAACATCGTGCAGTACTTGAAGGTCTGAGTCGGCTTGAGCGGGTCGCCGCCCAGGCCGGCGTACCACGATTCCCACGGGACCACCGTCGACAGGCACGGCGTGCCCTGCTTCTCGCACTGGGCCGCGACCGGGTTGGTCGTCTCGGGGGTCGATGTGGTCAGGATCAGGTCCACCTTGCTCTGGAGCGCGAGCTCCTGGGCGACCTGGCCGGCCCGGGTCGGGCTGGACTGGCTGTCCTTGACCGTGATCTCGATCTTGTACTTCTTGCCGCCGACCTTGAAGCCGTTCTTGTAGGCGGAGGTGGCCTTGATCTGGCTGAGCACGAACTGGTCGCCGGACGCGAATCCGGCCAGCGCGCCGGTGAGCGGCGTTATGAAACCGATATTGATGGTCCCGGTGGCCGAGGACCCGCCCGCACCCTTAATACCGTTAGAACCGCAGGCGGCCAGGAATCCCCCGGCGCCCACGGCCAGCGCGCCGGCGCCGGCGCCCTTGAGCAAAGAACGCCGCCCAATCGGATGATCGGGCAGCATTGAGTGACCCACTGAGTTATCCGCGGATCTATGCGCGGAGTGAGCAGCGGGGTGATCCGCGTCCTGACGGTCCATTCCGTCTCCTCTAGGTCAGCGCGCGCATCACCGACCGCCCCGCTCAGCGCAGGAATTCAGGTCACCGCTGCCATTCCGATGGGGGGGCATGGGGGGGCGATGTTCGCTTAGCGTACGAGCATACGCACTGTAGAACTTAACCACGCGGAATCCGCGACTGTCAACACTGTTCGGAATGCGCGCCAATGCGGAAGTACCGGTCGCGGGCGAACGCGGTCAATGCCGCCAGCGAACGCCGGCGCGGCGGCGATAATGCAGGTCAGCGGGCTGGCGGCGGCGGGAAGGGCTAGCTGGTGCCCTGGGCGCGGAGGTCGGCCTCGATCTGGCCGGCCGTCTCCAGCAGGGCGGGCAGGATGTGCTCGCGCAGCGCGTCCATGCTGACCCGGGCGGCATGCGCGGACACGTTGATCGCGGCCATGCCGACGTCGGGGGCGCCGCGGATGGGCGCGGCGACGGCCCGCAGCCCCTCCTCCAGCTCCTGGTCGACGATCGCGTAGCCCTGCTCGGCCACCTCGGCCAGCAGCTCGCGCAGCCGGTCGGCGTCGGTCACCGTGCGGTCGGTCAGCGGCTCCAGCTTGGCCTCGGCCAGGTAGCGCTCTAGCTCGTCGGGCGGCAGCGCGGCCAGCAGCACCCGCCCCATGGAGGTGGCGTAGGCGGGGAACCGGGTGCCGACCGAGATCGCCACCGTCATGATCCGCTTGGTCGGCACCCGGACCACGTACACCACGTGCTGGCCGTCCAGCACCGAGATCGAGCACGACTCGTGCAGCCGGGCGACCAGTTCCTCCATGTGCGGCGCGGCCACGTCGGGCAGCGCGAGCCCGGACAGGTAGGCGTAGCCCAGCTCGAGCACCCGTGGCCGGAGCGAGAATTCCCGGCCGTCGCTGCGCACGTAGCCCAGGCTGACCAGGGTGAGCAGGAACCGCCGGGCGGCGGCCCTGGTCAGGTTGGTGGCCCTGGCGACCTCGCTGAGGCTCAGCCGCTCGCGGTCGGGGCCGAAGGCGCGGATCACGGCCAGCCCGCGGTCGAGCGACTGCACGAAATCGCTGCGCGCGGGCGGGCGGCTTTCGCCGGCCGTGCCGTCGTTCGCAATGCGCCCAGATGTTGTCATCGATTAGATGCTAACTGCTGCCCGCTTTCAGCTGGCTCAGGTTGATGACCTTGCTGGCCGGCGGCGCGGTCGGGGTGGCCACCCGATTCCACTGGGAGAAGGTCAGGGTCTCGTGGTGCCCGGCCGGCGCGATGACCCGCAGCGGGTACGGCGTGCCGTGGGCGGCGACGTCCAGAGTGGAGCCGTCGGAGCCGTGCAGCACCACGGCCTGCTGCCCGGCCACCGTCGTGGTCCCGGCCCGGGTCTCCCTGGGCAGCCCGGTGACGAAGGCCCGGGTCAGGCTGGCCATGTTCAGGCTGCCGTCCAGCTGGCTCCCGGCCGCGCCGGACATCTGCACGTACTTGCCGCACATCAGGTTGCAGATCCCGGCCGAGGCCCGTAGCTCGCGCAGGAATGCCGGGGTGGCCTTGACGTAGACCTTCCCGGCGGCACCGATCAGCTCCAGCGGGACGCCGTTCTGGGTGATGGATCCGGAAATGCCGCCGGCCCGCAGCACATCGAGGTCCAGCGCGGTGGCCTTGCCGCTGGTGGCGACCCGCCCGGCCAGGTGCATGCTGGCCGCGTTCGCGACGGCCGCCTTCATCTGCGCGACCAGCTGGTCGGTGCTGCGCCCCGCTGTCCCGGCCGTCCCGCCCGTGCCCGACGCCATGTGCGTCGCCGAGCCGCCGCACGCGGCCAGGCCCAGCAGCGCGCCGCCGAAGCCGAGCCTGAGCAGTTTGCCCCGAATACGCGCCAATCCCCATCCCCCCGTCACGTCAGGCCCGGCCCGGGCCTGCCCGTGCCGACCTGCCTACCCGCTGCGCTCCACAACGAACTCGCAGATGGTCTCGAATGCGTCACGGGCCGGGAGCTGGGGCAGGCCGCGGATCTCGTCCCTGGCCACCTCGGCCCAGCGGCGGAGGTCCTGGCGGGCCAGTTCCATGGCCGGGTGCTCGCGGAGCAGGCTGAGCGCCTCGCTGTGCTGCGCTGGGTCGGTGATCTTCTCCTGCCTGAGCAGCTCGATCAGGCGGGCGTCGCGGGCGCCGCCCGAGCGCAGCGCGTGCAGCATCGGCAGCGTCCTGATGCCCTCGCGCAGGTCGGTGCCGGGCGTCTTGCCGGACTGGGCCCGGTCGCTGGACACGTCCAGGATGTCGTCGGAGAGCTGGAACGCCACCCCCAGCGCGGCGCAGGCCGTCGCCATCCGGGTGGCCACGCTCGCGGGCGCGCCGGAGAACATGGCGCCGAACCGGCCGGCGGTCGCGATCAGCGAAGCGGTCTTCTCGGTAATGACGCCGAGGTAGTGCTCGAACGGATCGGTGCCGGGCGCCGGGCCCACGGTCTCGGCCACCTGCCCGGTGACCAGCCGGCTGAACGTCTGGGCCTGGATCCGGATCGCCTCCGAGCCCAGGTCGGCCAGGATCTGGGAGGCCCGGGCGAACAGGAAGTCGCCGGTCAGGATGGCGATGGTGTTGTTCCAGCGCGAGTTCGCGCTGGGCGTGCCGCGCCGGACGTCCGCCTCGTCCATGACGTCGTCGTGGTACAGGGTGGCCAGGTGGGTCAGCTCGACGGCCACGGCGGCCGGGATTACCCGCTTATCGTGCGGATTGCCGAACTGGGCCGCCATCAGCACCAGCATGGGCCGCAGCCGCTTGCCGCCCGCCTCGATGAGGTGGGCCGAGGCCTCGGTCAGCACCTCATGCTCGGCGCGCGCGGCGACCTGAAGCCCTTCCTCGACCTGTTTCAGCCCGGCGGTGATGTCAGCCGCCAGCGCCGCGTCGTTCAGCTCTACTCCAGCGGTGATCACTCAGGCTCCCTCGTCGGCCGGCCGGCATCGCCAGCACTGGAAGCTGGCCATCCCCAAGATATGCCGGCCCTCCTTATGCCGCAGGCAGGCGGCGCGGGATCGGGGGTCGCCCGCTGGGCAGCACAGTTATGCCCGCGCGAGAGTGGCCGGACACCCCCGGCTCGTCGCACGGCGGGGCTAGCGCACGAAGAGCTGGCTGGCCGCATGGTTGGCGAGGCTGAGCAGGGGCTGCGGGATGATGCCCAGCACCACCGTGGCCACCGCTCCGATGGCGACCGAGAGGCCGGTGAAGGCGCTGGGGCGCACCACGTCGGGGGCGTCCGCGGCGGGCTCGCTGAAGAACATCAGCACGATCACCCGGACGTAGGGGAAGGCGAGGATGGCGCTGGCGATGACGCCGATGATGACCAGCGGCAGCGCTCCGCCCTGGATGGCCGCGCGGAACACGGCGAACTTACCGCTGAACCCGCTGGTCAGCGGGATACCGGCGAAGGCGATCAGGAACAGCGCGAACACCCCGGCCACCAGCGGCGAGCGCTTGCCCAGGCCCGCCCAGCGAGACAGGTGCGCCGCCTCGCCGGCCTGGTCCCGGACCAGCGTGACGATGGCGAAGGCGCCGACCGTGGCGAACCCGTAGGCGGCCAGGTAGAACAGGCTGCCCGAAAGCCCGGCGGAGTTGGCGGCCACCACGCCGGTGAGGATGTAGCCGGCCTGGGCGATGGAGGAGTAGGCCAGCAGCCGCTTCACGTCGGTCTGGGTGATGGCGATGATCGAGCCGACCAGCATGGTGAGGATGGCCACGCCCCACATGGCCGGCCGCCAGTCCCAGGTCAGCTGGCCGAAGGCGACGTAGAACACGCGCAGCAGGGCACCGAACGCCGAGACCAGCGTGCACGAGGCCATCAGCGCGGTCACCGGCGTGGGGGCGCCCTGGTAGACGTCGGGCTTCCAGCTCTGGAACGGCACGGCCCCGATCTTGAACAGCAGGCCGATGCCGGTCAGCGCGATGCCCGCGTACAGCAGCGTGGCCGAGGCGGTGCCCACCTGGGCGGCCGTGGCGATCGCCGACAGCCGCACCGAGCCGGAGTAGCCGTAGAGCATGGCGATGCCGAACAGGAAGAAGGCCGAGGAGAACGCGCCGAGCAGGAAGTACTTCATGGCTGCCTCCTGGGAGAGCAGCCGGCGGCGGCGGGCCAGCGCGCACAGCAGGTACAGCGGCAGCGACAGCACCTCAAGCGCGACGAACATGGTCAGCAGGTCGTTGGCGGCCGGGAACAGCAGCATGCCGCCCACCGCGAACAGGGTCAGCGGGTAGACCTCGGTGTGGGTCAGCCCGGCCAGCAGGCCCTCGCGCTCCTCGGGGCTGCCGGGGACCGCGGCGGCCTGGCCGGTGAACGAGCTCACCTCGTGCGACGACTCAGCGATCAGCAGCACGCTGACGAAGGCCAGCACCAGGATCGTGGCCTGGAGGAACAAGGTGGGCCGGTCGACGGCCACCGCGCCCACGGCGGCGATGTGCCCCGGGTTGCCGTGGGCGAAGATGGGGCTGTTGGCGGCGATCACCACGGCCAGCACGAACGCGCCGGCCAGGCTGCCCAGCGTCAGCACGATGTGCAGCGGCCGCCGCCACGCGCGCGGCGCGAACGCCTCGACCAGCACGCCGGCCAGCGCGGCCACGAAGACCAGCCAGATGGGCGACAGCTGGCCCCACTCGATGCTCGGCGCGGTGATGGTCGGCGCCGCCGCGGCTAGGGTCCCGGTCACGGCTTGAGTTCCTTCCCGAACGCATGCTGGCCAGACCCCGTCGTCACGGCGGTCGGGGCCGGGTCCTTGGAATGCACCTGGACGAGCGTGTGGTTCACGGCCGGGTTGATGATCTTCAGGACCGGCTGCGGGTAGACGCCGAGCGCGATGATCAGCGCGATCAGCGGCCCGACCGCCCATAGCTCGCGGGCCTTGAGGTCCGGCATGCCGGCCACCTCATCGCGCACCGGCCCGGTCATGGTGCGCTGGTACATCCACAGGATGTAGATGGCGGCCAGGATGATCCCGATGGTGGCCAGCACGGCGGCCGCCTCGTACTTGGTGAAGGTGCCGACCAGCACGAGGAACTCGCTCACGAAGGTGGACAGGCCGGGCAGCGACAGGCCGGCCAGGCCGGCGATGAGGAACAGCCCGGCCAGCACCGGCGCGACCTTCTGCACGCCGCCGTAGTCGGCGATGAGCTGAGAGCGGCGCCGGACGATCATGAAGCCGGCGATCAGGAACAGGGCGCCGGTGGCGAAGCCGTGGTTGACCATGTACAGCACCGAGCCGGACTGGCCCTGGCTGGTCATCACGAAGATGCCCAGGGTCATCAGGCCCATGTGCGAGATCGAGGTGTAGGCGATCAGCCGTTTCAGGTCGCGCTGCCCGATGGCCACGATCGCCCCGTACAGGACGCCGACCACCGACAAGACGATGACCAGCGGGGTGAAGTAGTGCGAGGCCGACGGGAACAGGTCCAGGCAGTACCGGATCATCCCGAACGTGCCGACCTTGTCCAGCACGCCGACCAGCAGCACCGCGGCGCCGGGCTGGGCGGACGCGGCCGCGTCCGGCAGCCAGGTGTGGAACGGCCACAGCGGGGCCTTGATCGCGAAGCCGACGAAGAAGCCCAGGAACAGCCACTTGCTGGCCGTCGGGCTGAGCGCCAGGTGCTCCAGGGAGGTGAACAGGAACGTGCCGCCGTGCCCATTGTGCATTGACTGGACGTACAGCGCGATGACCGCGACCAGCATGAGCAGCCCGCCGAGCAGGCTGTAGAGCAGGAACTTGACCGCCGCGTACTGCCGCTGGCCGACCCCGTAGCTGCCGATCATGAAGTACATCGGGATCAGCATGGCCTCGAAGAAGACGTAGAACAGGAACACGTCGGTGGCCGCGAACACGCCGATCATCATGGTCTCCAGGACCAGCATCAGCGCGAAGTAGGTCTTGACGCTGCGCTGCGGCGCGGGCGCCCCGACCGGCCCGGTCGCGCCCTCGGCGTCGTTCCAGGAGGCCAGCACCACGACCGGCATCAAGATCGTGGACATCACGATCAGCACCAGCGCGATCCCGTCCACGCCGACGGCGTAGTGCACGCCGAAGTCGGGGATCCAGGAGTACACCTGCGAGAACTGGAACTGCTGGGTGCTGCTGGTCTTGAACTGTGTCGCCATGGCGACCGAGACGGCCAGCGTCGCGAGGCTGAACACCAGCGCGATGATCTTGACTAGCTTGTCCCGCGCGCGCCGGTCCGCGTCGGCGCCAGGCGCGGACCGGCCGGGCAGCAGCGAGATCACGACCGCGCCCGCCAGCGGGATCGCGCCCGTGACGGTCAGCCAGGGGAAATTGCTCATGGGATCCGCAGCCTCACCAGCTCTAGAGCCTGACCAGGAGGAGGGCGCCCACGAGCAGCACCGCTCCGACGAACATGGACAGCGCGTACGACCGGACAAACCCGGACTGCACCCGCCGCAGCCGGCCCGAGCTCCCGCCGAAGGTGGCGGCCACGGTGTTGACCAGGCCGTCCACGCCCCGGTTATCGAAGTACACCGACAGCCGGGTCAGCCACTGGCCCGGCCGCATCAGGAGGGACTCGTTAATGGCGTCGCCGTACAGGTCCTTGCGCGCCGCCACCGTGACCGGGCTGCCGGCCGGCGCGGTCACCGGGATCTCCCGCCGCCCGTAGATGGCCCAGGCGACGCCGAAGCCCACCACGACCAGGGCCAGGGTGATCCACCCGTACACGCTGAAGATGGCGTGCGAGGCGGCCGGCCCGCCGGTCACCGGGCGCAGGAAGTTCAGCAGCCGGGAGTTGACGATCAGGAAGCCGCCCGACACGACCGAGCCGATGGCCAGCAGGATCATCGGGATGGTCATGACCGGCGGCGCCTCGTGCGGGTGCACCTTCTCGTCCCAGCGCTTCTCGCCCGCGAAGGTCATGAACATGACCCGGCTCATGTAGAACGCGGTGATGGCCGCGCCCACGATGGCGCACCAGCCGATGATGTCCCCGGAGGTGCCGCCCTTGTCGAAGGCCGCGTCGATGATCGAGTCCTTGGTGAAGAACCCGGAGAACGGCGGGACCCCGATGATGGCCAGGTAACCGAGCATGAAGGTGACGAAGGTGACCGGCATGACCCGCCACAGGGCGCCGAAGCGCCGCATGTCCACCTCGTCGTCCATCTCGTGCTTGACCGAGCCCGCGCCGAGGAACAGCCCGGCCTTGAAGAAGCCGTGCGCGAGCAGGTGCGCGATCGCGAACACGTAGCCGATCGGCCCGAGCCCGGCGGCCAGCATCATGTAGCCGATCTGGCTCATGGTCGACCCGGCCAGCGCCTTCTTGATGTCGTCCTTGGCGCACCCGATGATCGCGCCCCACAGCAGCGTCGCCGCGCCCACGATCGTGACCACCAGCCGGGCGTCCGGCGACAGGTTGAACAGCGGGCCGGAGCGGACGATGAGGTAGACGCCCGCGGTGACCATGGTGGCCGCGTGGATCAGGGCCGATACCGGGGTCGGGCCCTCCATCGCGTCCAGCAGCCAGGACTGCAGCGGCAGCTGGGCCGACTTGCCGCACGCCCCGAGCAGCAGCAGCAGGCAGATCGCGGTGACCACCCCGCTGCTGGCCCCGTGCCGGGCATCGAACACTCCGGTGAAGGTGACCTTGCCGAACTCGGTAAACATCAGCATGATCGCCAGCGACAGGCCGACGTCCCCGACCCGGTTGGCGATGAAGGCCTTCTTGGCGGCGACGGCCGCCGAGTTCTTGAACTGCCAGAACCCGATCAGCAGGTACGAGGCCAGGCCCACGCCCTCCCAGCCGGCATACAGGGCCAGGTAGTTGTCGGCCAGCACCAGCAGCAGCATCGCGGCCAGGAACAGGTTCATGTAGCCGAAGAACCGGCGGCGTTCCGGGTCGCTCGCCATGTACCCGACGGCGAAGATGTGGATCAGCGAGCCGACGCCGGTGATCAGCAGCACGAAGCAGATCGACAGCGGGTCGAGCAGCAGGCCGATGCTGACGTTGAAGTGCCCGACCGAGATCCACTGGAACAGGTGCAGGTCCCGGCTGCGCTGGGCGCCCGCCGGGTAGCTGAGCATGCTGAAGAACGCCACTACGCCGTAGCAGAACGCCAGGACCGGCATGGCCACGCCGACGAGGTGTCCCCATGAGTTGGTGCGCTTGCCGCCGAGCAGCAGGATCACAGCGCCCGCCAGCGGCAGGGCCAGCAGCAGCCAGGCCGCGCTCGACACCCCCGTCGCGTGCATGGTAGTCAAGGTCGCTCCGTAGTCAGTACTTCATCAGGTTCGCCTCGTCGACCGAGGCCGACCGGCGAGCGCGGAAGATGGAAGTCAGGATGGCCAGGCCGACGACCACTTCCGCCGCCGCCACGACCATGACGAAGAACGCTATTACCTGCCCGTCGAGGGCGCCGTGCTCCCGCGCGAAGGCCACGAACGCCAGGTTGCACGCGTTGAGCATGAGCTCCACGCACATGAACACCACGATCGCGTTGCGGCGTACCAGCACGCCGACGGCGCCGATCACGAACAGGATCACCGCGAGGGCCACGAAGTGGGCGGGACTGACCATCACGCCTCGCCTCCCTCACCGCGGTCGCGGTCGGCCGGGCCGCCGACCTTCACCTGATCCGGGTCCGGATCAGGCGCGGTGGCCTCATCCGGGGCCACCAGGGCGCGTCCCTCGGGCCTGGGGCCCGTGATGACCTCGCTGACCGACAGGTCAGACGTCGTGCCGTCGGGCAGCAGCGCGGGCATGTCCACCGCGTTGTGCCGGGCGTAAGTGCCGGGGCCCGGCAGCGGGGTCGGCTGGCCGCTGGCGATCCGCTGGCGGGACAGCGATTTCTGCGTCGGCTTGGGGCTGGTCCGCTCGCGGTGGGCCAGCACCATGGCGCCGAGCGCGGCCGTGATCAGCAGGGCGCTGGTGACTTCGAACGGGAACACGTACCGGGTGAAGAGCAGCGCGGCGATGCCGGTCACGTTGCCGGACCCGAACTTGGCGCTGTCGGGGGCGGCCGGGCCGACCACCGCGTTACCGATGACCAGGGCCAGCAGGACCAGCAGGCCGATCCCGGCCAGCCCGGCGGCCAGCCGCTGTCCCTTGATCGTCTCGATGATCGAGTCGGCCGCGCTGATGCCGACGATCATGAGCACGAACAGGAACAGCATCAGGACCGCGCCGGTGTAGACGATGACCTGGACAAAGGCCAGGAACGGCGCGCCCAGCATGGCGTAGAGCACCGCGAGCGAGAGCATCACGACCGCCAGCAGGACGGCGCAGTGCACCGCCCGGCGAGCGAGCACCATGCCCAGCCCCGCGCTCACCGACAGGATGGCCAGGATCCAGAACGCCAGTTCTCTGGTCGTGGTCGCGGCGGGCGCCGCGATCACGATGGGATGAGTCACTGTGAAGCTCCCGACTGGTGATCATCCGGCCGAGCCTCAGCTGTGGCTGCCTCAGCTGTATCTGCCTCGACAGCAGAGGCCAGCATGGCGCCGAGCCGGTAGTAGTCCTCTTCGTTCTCCCCCAGCCGCATGGGGTGCGGTGGCGCCTCCATGTCCGGCTGGAGCGGGGCGACGAGCTGCTCCTTGGTCCAGATCAGGGCTTCCCGGCTGTCGTCGGCCAGCTCGTACTCGTTGGTCATGGTCAGCGCCCGGGTCGGGCACGCCTCGATGCACAGCCCGCACAGGATGCAGCGCAGGTAGTTGATCTGATAGACGCGGCCGTACCGCTCGCCGGGCGAGTATCGCTCCTCCGGCGTGTTGTCGGCGCCTTCCACGTAGATCGCGTCCGCCGGGCAGGCCCAGGCGCACAGCTCGCAGCCGATGCACTTCTCCAGCCCGTCCGGCCAGCGGTTGAGCTGGTGACGGCCGTGGAACCGGGGCGCGGTCGGCTTCTTCTCCTCCGGGTACTGGACGGTGTCCACCTTCTGGAACATCGTCTTGAAGGTGGTGCCGAACCCCTTAACCGGGTCCAGGAAGCTAGGCACCGGTTACCTCCTTCGTCGTGCTGGAGTCGTCGGGGCCCGCGGCGGGCGCCCCGACGCTCAGGCCGCTGACGCCCGGGCCGACGCCGTGGTAGTGGGGCAGGTCCAGGGGCGGGACCGGGAACGCGGGCCCGTGCTCGCGCTCGTTCTCGGCCACGCTCTCCTCCTCGGCCTCATCCGCCCTGGCCGACCGCTGAGCCGATGCCTCCCAGCCGAGCCAGAGCGCCAGCAGCGCGACCACGATCAGGCCGGCCACGATGTATACCGGGGTGCTGCCGCCCTGGCGCCGCCAGACGCGCAGCGTCGCGATGATCAGCGTCCAGGCCAGCGCGGTCGGGATCAGCACCTTCCAGCCCAGCTTCATGAGCTGGTCGTAGCGGATGCGGGGCAGCGACCCGCGCAGCCAGAAGAAGCAGAAGATGAACACGACCAGCTTGCCCAGGAACCACAGCAGCGGGTACCAGCCGGAGTTCGCGCCCGACCAGACGCTGATCGGCCACGGGGCTCGCCAGCCGCCCAGGAACAGCGTGATCGCCAGCGCCGAGACCGTCACCATGTTGATGTACTCGGCCAGGTAGAACAGCGCGAATTTCAGCGACGAGTACTCGGTGTGGAACCCGGCGACCAGCTCGCCCTCGCCCTCGGGCAGGTCGAACGGGAGCCGGTTGGTCTCGCCGACCATGGTGATGATGTAAATCAGGAACGACGGCAGCAGCAAGATCGCGAACCAGGACGGGTAGTGCAGGATGGCCCCGAACAGGTGGAACTCGCCGCCGTTGGCCTGGGACTGGACGATCTGGCTGGTGGACAGGGACCCCGCGTACAGGAAGACCGGCACGAACGACAGGCCCATGGCGATCTCGTAGCTGATCACCTGGGCCGACGAGCGCAGCGCGCCGAGCAGCGAGTAGGGCGAGTTCGATGACCATCCGGCCAGCACGATCCCGTAGACGGCCATCGAGCTCATGGCCAGTACCAGCAGCACGGCCACGGGCAGGTCGGTGAGCTGGAGCGGGGTGTGGTGGCCCGCGATCGAGACCTCGGGGCCGAACGGGATGATGGCCAGGCTGATGAACGCGGGAATCGCGGCCACCGCCGGGGCCATCACGAACAGCACCTTGTCCACGCCGCGGGGGATGATGTCCTCCATCAGCGCCAGCTTGATGCCGTCCATCAGCGACTGAAGCAGGCCGAACTTGCCGGCCCGGTTGGGGCCGTACCGGTTCTGCATCCGGCCGATGACCTTCCGCTCGGCCCAGATGGCCAGCAGCGTGGCCACCACCAGGAACACGAAGATCACGATGACCTTGAGCAGGATCAGCCACCACGGGTCGAGCCCGAAGTCCGCGAGCGTGGGGCCGTGGCCGGTGCCCGCCGCGCTGGCCAGAATCGTGCTGGCGGGAGCCGTACTGGCGGTAGCCGCGCTGGCTGACACGGCCAGGACTGTCATTCCGCGCTCCTCAACGTGACTAGGGTGCCGTGCCCGGCGCCGAGCTCACGCCGGACGGGGCAGCCCGCGGAGTTCGTCGGCAGCCAGACGACCCGGTCCGGCATGTCGGCGGTCTCCACGGGGACGGTGACGGTTCCGCGGCCGGTGGCCACGGTGACCTTGCCGTTCACGGCCACGCCCGCCTCGGCCGCGGTCGCGGCCGACATCCGGGCGACGGTGGGCCGCGCCGTGCCCGCCAGGTTCGGCTCGCCGTCCTGCATGCGACCGCCGTCGAGCAGACTATTCCAGGTGGCCAGCAGCGCCTGACCCGCCCCCGCCGACGACGCGGCGTGCCGGCCGCCGGAGGTGGCCCACGCCGCCGGGCTGGCCGTCTCGGCGGGCGTGGTGCGGCGCAGGGCGCTGTACTCGCGGCGGGCCGTGACGTCGTCGGGCAGGCCCAGGTGCACGTCCATCTCGTCGGCCAGGGCGGCCAGGATCTGGAGGTCGGACCGGACCGCGGGGACCCGGAGCGCGGGCCCGAAGGTCCCCGGCCGGCCCTCCCAGTTCACGAACGTGCCCGCCTTCTCGGCCACCGCGGCGACCGGGAACACCACGTCGGCCCGGTCGGTGACCGCGCTGACCCGCAGCTCCAGGCTGACCACGAAGCTGGCCGCCTCCAGCGCGGCCAGCGCGGCGGCCGGGTCGGGCAGGTCGGCCGGGTCCACTCCGGCGACGACCAGGGCCGACAGCTGTCCGGTCGCGGCGGCGTCCAGGATCTCCCCGGTGTCGCGGCCGGGCAGGGCGGGCAGCGAGCTGACGCCCCAGGCCCTGGCCACCTCGGCCCGCGCGGCCGGGTCCATGACGGCGCGGCCGCCCGGCAGCAGGCTGGGCAGCGCGCCCGCCTCGATGGCACCGCGCTCGCCCGCGCGCCGCGGGATCCAGGCCAGGCTGGCCCCCGTGCGCTCGGCCAGCCGGACCACCGCCGACAGCGCGCCCGGCACCTCGGCCAGCCGCTCGCCGGCCAGGATGACCGCGCCCGGCTGGCGCAGCGCGCGGGCCGCGCCCGCGCCGGCGCCCTCCATGGTGTCGTCGGAGTCGGCGGTGGCGCCCATGGCGTCCAGGACGACGGCCTCGCGGCCGGGGACGGTGGGCAGCAGGACGCCGGACAGCTTGTCCAGGCCCTTGCTGGCCAGCGCGGCCATGGAGTACACGGTCAGCGTGCCGGCCCGGACCGCCTTGCGCAGCCGCAGGAACACGATCGGCGACTCGTCCTCGGGCTCGAACCCGGCCAGCAGGACCGCGGGGGCCTGCTGGAGGCTTGTGTAGCTGACCCCGCCGCGCCCGGCCACGTGGTCGGTGAGGAAGCGCGTCTCCTCGGCCGAGTGCGGCCGGGCACGCATGTCAATGTCGTTGCTGCCGAGCGCGACCCGCGCGAACTTGGCGTAGGCGTAGGCGTCCTCCAGCGTCAGCCGGCCGCCGGTCAGCACGCCCGTCCTCCCCCTGGCCTCGGCCAGGCCGCGGGCCGCGATCGACACGGCCTCCGGCCAGGAGGCCGGCACCAGGACCCCGGAGGCGTCCCGGACCAGCGGCGAGACCAGGCGGTCGGGCTGAGTGGCGTAGGTAAAGGCCCACCGGCCCTTGTCGCAGTTCCACTCCTCGTTGACCTCGGGTTCGTTGCCCGCCAGCCGCCGGGTCACCGCGCCGCGGCGGTGGTCGGTGCGCTGCCGGCAGCCCGCCGCGCAGTGCTCGCAGACGCTCGGCGTGGACACCAGGTCGAACGGCCGGGCCCGGAACCGGTACGAGGCGCCGGTGAGCGCGCCGACCGGGCAGATCTGGACCGTGTTGCCGGAGAAGTAGGAGTCGAACGGCACGCCCTCGGCCACGCCGACCTGCTCGTGCGGGCCGCGGTCGAGCAGCTCGATCAGCGGGTCGCCCGGGACCTGCTCGGCGAACCTGGTGCACCGGGCGCACTGGATGCACCGCTCACGGTCCAGCAGCACCTGGGCCGACAGCGCGATGGGCTTGGGGAAGGTGCGCTTGGCACCGTCGAAGCGCGTCTCGCCCTGGCCGGTGGACATGGCCTGGTTCTGGAGCGGACACTCGCCGCCCTTGTCGCACATGGGGCAGTCGAGCGGGTGGTTGACCAGCAGCAGCTCCATCATGCCGCGCTGGGCCTTCTCCGCCACTGGCGAGGTGAGCTGGGTGTGCACGACCATGCCGTCGGTGCAGACCGTGGTGCAGGAGGCCGGCGGCTTGGGCTGGCCCTCGATCTGCACCAGGCACTGGCGGCAGGCGCCGATCGGGTCGAGCAGCGGGTGGTCGCAGAACCTCGGGATCTGGATGCCGAGCTGCTCGGCCGCGCGGATCACCAGGGTGCCCTTGGGCACGGTGATCTCGAAACCGTCGATCGTGACGGTCACGCCGCCGGCCTGCCGGGCAACCTCGCCGCCCGTGTTCTCGCTCGCCTGTACGGTCATCAGACGGACTCCATCGCGAACAAGGTGGAGGCGGCCGGGTCGAAGGGACAGCCGCCCTGCCGCTGGTGCTCCAGGTACTCGTCCCGGAAGTACTTGATCGACGACTTGACCGGGGCCTCGATCGAGTCGCCCAGGGCGCAGAACGCCCGGCCGGTGATGTTGCTGCAGATGTCCAGCAGCTTCTCCAGCTCGGCCTCGGAGCCCTCGCCGCGCTCCAGCCGCTGCATGAGCTGCACCACCCAGAAGCTGCCCTCCCGGCAGGGCGTGCACTTGCCGCACGACTCGTGCTCGTAGAACTCGATCCAGCGCAGCACCACCCGGACCACGCAGGTGGTCTCGTCGAACAGCTGAACCGACCGGGTGCCCAGCATGGAGCCGGCCTTGGCCACCGACTCGTAGTCCAGCGGCACGTCCAGTTGCTCGTCGGTGAACAGCGGCGTGGACGAGCCGCCCGGGGTCCAGAACTTCAGCCGGTGCCCGGCCCGGATCCCGCCGGCCAGCCCCAGCAGTTCGCGCAGCGTGGTGCCGAGCGGGGCCTCGTACTGGCCCGGCCGGGTGACGTGCCCGGACAGCGAGAAGATCCCGAAGCCCTTGGACCGCTCCGTGCCCATGGCCGCGAAGTCCTGCGCCCCGTGCTTGACGATGTAAGGCACGGTGGCGATTGACTCGACGTTGTTGACCACCGTGGGGCAGGCGTACAGGCCCGCCACCGCGGGGAACGGGGGCTTGAGCCGGGGCTGGCCCCGGAAACCCTCGAGCGAGTCCAGCAGCGCGGTCTCCTCGCCGCAGATGTAGGCGCCCGCGCCGGCGTGCACCACGATGTCCAGGTCGAACCCGGAGCCCAGGATGTCGGTGCCCAGGTAGCCAGCCGCTCTGGCCTCGGCGACGGCGTTGTGCAGCCGCCGGATGACGTGCAGCACCTCGCCGCGCACGTAGATGAAGGCCAGATTGGCCCGAATGGCGTAGGCGGCGATGACCATGCCCTCGATGAGGGCCTGGGGGTTGTTGAGCAGCGTGGGCATGTCCTTGCAGGCGCCCGGCTCGGACTCGTCGGCGTTGACCACCAGGTAGTGCGGCTTGCCGTCGCCCTGGGGGATGAAGCCCCACTTGAGCCCGGTGGGGAAGCCCGCGCCGCCCCGGCCGCGCAGCACCGAGTCCTTGAGCGTCTGGATGAGCTGGTCGGGCTCCAGGGCCAGTGCGCTGGGCAGGGCCTGGTAGCCGCCGTCGCGCCGGTAGGCCTCCAGCGTGAACGAGTCAGCCTCGTCCCAGTAGGCGGTGAGCTCAGGAGTAAGGACCGTGGTCACGACTGCCCTTTCGTGTTAGCCCGGGGGATAACCCCCGGACCCCCGGACCGAGGGGCGAAGCCCCCCGGAGCCCCCCTGCCGTCCGCCCGGGCCGGCAAGCCGACCGTCGCGGTCGGCACCATGGTGGTCACGATTGCCCTCCATCATCAGGAGTCCAGCCCTGCTCCCTGGCCACCCGCAGGCCGGCCAGGCTGGCAGCGCCGGCCGTGTGGCCCTCGGCGGCCTGGTCGTCGGGGAAGCCGGCCAGGATCCGCGAGGCCTGCTTCCAGGTGCACAGCCGCGGCGCGCCGCGGGTCGGCTTCACGTCGGCGCCCGAGCGCAGCCCGTCGACCAGGTCCCTGGCCGACTGCGGGGTCATGTTGTCGAAGAACTCCCAGTTCACCATCACGACCGGCGCGTAGTCGCAGGCCGCGTTGCACTCCAGGTGCTCCAGGCTGACCTTGCCGTCGGTGGTGGTCTCGTCGTTGCCGACGTCCAGGTGCTGCTTGAGGTCGGCGAAGATGGCGTCCCCGCCCATCACCGCGCACAGCGAGTTCGTGCACACGCCGACGTGGAACTCGCCCGGCGGCCGCCGCTTGTACATGGTGTAGAAGGAGACCACCGCGGTGACCTCGGCGCGGGCCAGCCCGAGCTGCTCGGCGCAGAACTCGATGCCGTCCTCGGAGACGAAGCCCTCCTCGGCCTGCACCAGGTGCAGCAGCGGCAGCAGGGCCGACCGCGTCCTGGGGTAGCGGCCGATGATCCGCGCGGCGTCCGGTTCCAGCCGGGCGCGCGCCTCCTGCGTCAGCGCCATTACCTGTCCACGCCTCCCAACACGGGATCGATGCTGGCCACGGCGGCGATCACGTCGGCGACCATGCCGCCTTCGCACATGGCGGACAGCGACTGCAAGTTGGTGAACGACGGGTCGCGGAAGTGGACCCGGTAGGGCCGGGTGCCGCCGTCGCTGACCACGTGGGCGCCGAGCTCGCCGCGCGGCGACTCGACAATCTCGTAGACCTGGCCGGCCGGGACCCGGAAGCCCTCGGTGACCAGCTTGAAGTGGTGGATGAGCGCCTCCATGGACTGGCTCATGATGTGCGCGATGTGGTCGGGCGAGTTGCCCATCCCGTCCGGGCCCAGGGCCAGCTGGGCGGGCCAGCCGATCTTAGCGTTCTGGATCATCACCGGATCGTGGGCCGGCCGCGAGCCCGAGAGCCGGTCCAGGCACTGCTCGATGATCCGCAGCGACTGGTCGCACTCGTCCATCCGGATGATGTACCGGCCGTACACGTCGCAGGTGGTCCGGGTGGGCACGTCGAACTCGTAGGTCTCGTAGCCGCAGTAGGGCTGGCTCTTGCGCAGGTCCCAGGGCAGGCCGGCGGCCCGCAGGACCGGGCCGGTGACGCCCAGTGACATGCAGCCCGCGAGGTCGAGGTAGGCGACGTCCTTGGTCCGGGCCAGGTAGGCCGGGGCCGCGTCCATCAGCGACCGGATCTCGCTGAGCTGGTGCGGCATGATGGCCAGGTACTCGCGGATCCGCTCCAGCGCGCCCGCGGGCAGGTCCTGGACCACCCCTCCGGGCCGGATGAACGCGTGGTTCATCCGCAGGCCGGTGATCAGCTCGAACAGGTCGAGCGTCTTCTCCCGCTCGCGCAGGCAGTACAGGGCCACGGTGGTCGCGCCCAGCTCCAGGCCGAAGCTGCCGACCGACATCATGTGCGAGGAGATCCGGTTCAGCTCCATCATCAGCACCCGGATGATGGTGGCCTTCTCGGGGATCTGGTCGGTGATGCCGAGCAGCTTCTCCACGCCCAGGCAGTAGACGGCCTCGTTGAACAGCGGGGACAGGTAGTCCATCCGGGTGCAGAACGTGCTGCCCTGCGTCCAGGTGCGGAACTCCATGTTCTTCTCGATGCCGGTGTGCAGGTAGCCGATGACCGCCCGCAGCTCCTTCACCGTCTCGCCGTCCAGCGTGAGGACCAGCCGCAGCACCCCGTGCGTGGACGGGTGCTGGGGGCCCATGTTGACGACGAGCTGCTCCTCGCCGTTGCGGGCGGCGTCTCTGGCTGCCTCGACGACCTCGTCCCAGTCCTCGCCGGCGACGGTATAGACGCGACCTTCCTCGGCGTCGTCCTCGGCCTGCGCGTCGTAATCGCTTGGAGCGGTCATTCGTATGCCCTCCGCTCATCTGGCGGCGGAATGGTCGCGCCGCGGTACTCCACCGGGATGCCGCCCAGCGGATAGTCCTTCCGCTGCGGGTGTCCCTTCCAGTCGTCCGGCATCTCGATCCTGGTCAGGGCCCGGTGGCCGTCGAAGACGATGCCGAAGAAGTCCCAGGTCTCCCGCTCGTGCCAGTCACAGGTCGGGTACAGGTACATGAGCGAGGGGATGTGCGGGTCGGCGTCGGGCACGCTGACCTCCAGCCGGATCCGCCGGTTGTGCCGGATCGACAGCAGGGCGTAGACCGCGTGGAGCTCGCGCCCGGTGTCGGCCGGGTAGTGCACGCCGGACACGCCCAGGCACAGCTCGAAGGCCAGCGTGGGCTCGTCCCGCAGCCGGGCCGCGACGTCGATCAGCTTCTCGCGGCGCACGTAGAAGGTCAGCTCGCCGAACTCGGTAGAGACCCGCTCGATCGCGTCGCCGAAGCTGCTGCCCGACTGCTCGAGCGCGCCGCCGAGAGCGTCGGCCAGCTCGTCGAAGTAGGACCCGTAGGGCCGCTCCGAGGGCAGCGGCAGGGGGCGCCGGACCTGCAGGCCGCCGTAACCGGAGGTGTCACCGGTGGTCTCCGTGCCGAACATCCCGGTCCGCTTGACCTGCTCGGCCAGCCGTTCCCGGCCTGCCAGCGCCGCCTCGTCCGGGGCGGCCTGGTCCTGACTGGACTGGTCCTGGCCGCTGCCTGGTGTGGTCACTAGTGATCTCCTGGCTCGTGCTCACCCAGCCCGCTTGCGCCCAGCGAGCCACCCGCCTGGGCGCCCAGCCCGCCTGCGCCAGGCACGCCGGTCAGCAGCGGCAGCCGCCGCAGCCGGGCCTGCTCGAGCTCGTCGATCTGGCGCTCGCGGTTGACGCCCAGCTTCATGTTCTGGATCTTGTCGTGCAGCTTGACGATCGAGTCCAGCAGCATCTCCGGCCGCGGCGGGCAGCCCGGCAGGTAGATGTCCACCGGCACGATGTGGTCCACGCCCTGCACGATGGCGTAGTTGTTGAACATGCCGCCGCTGGAGGCGCAGACGCCCATCGAGATCACCCACTTGGGCTCGCTCATCTGGTCGTAGATCTGCCGCAGCACCGGCGCCATCTTCTGGCTCACCCGCCCGGCCACGATCATCAGGTCGGCCTGGCGCGGGGTGTTAGAGGCCCGCTCCATCCCGAACCGGGCCAGGTCGTGACGCGGGCCGCCGGTCGAGAACAGCTCCATCGCGCAGCAGGCCAGGCCGAAGGTCGCCGGCCAGACCGAGACCTTGCGCGCGTAGCCGGCCACCTTCTCGACCGTGGTCAGCAGCACCCCGCTGGGGAGCTTCTCTTCCAGTCCCATGTCTTAGTCCCACTCCAGGCCGCCGCGCCGCCATACGTAGACGTAGGCGACCAGCACCGTCGCGATAAAGGTGACCATCTCGACCAGCCCGAACACCCCGAGCCGGTCGAAGTAGACCGCCCAGGGGTACAGGAAGATGATCTCGATGTCGAAGATGATGAAGAGCATCGCCGTCAGGTAGTACTTGACCGGGAACCGCATGCCGCTGGGCTGCTTGGTCGGCTCGATACCGCATTCATAGGCCTCGAGCTTGGCCCGGTTCCACCGCTTCGGCCCGGACAGGCTGCCCATGATCAGCGAGAAGACGGCGAAGAAGGCGGCCAGCAGGCCGAGGATCAGGATCGGCAGATAGTGACTCATCGCCCTTTCACCTCCTTGTCTGACTGCCGGGGCGCTGTGCCCTGGAGGTCCGCATGTTCCGGCTACGCTGCCGGCGTCATCTTAGACACCGCGTTAATCAGGCGATCCACCGCATCGCCGCCACGGGTCTCGGTCAGGTTGCCAAGCAGCTTCATCGACAATCGCATCACTGCCGGGCGCTTTACGCCGTGCCTGGTCGCGAACCGCATGAACGACGGCTTGCCGATCAGTTCGACGAAGACCCGGCCGAGCGTGTAGTACCCACCGTAGCTGTCCTGGAGAATCCCCGGATAACCCGCGAGAACCCGCTCGGCGCTGGCCTCGGTGGGCCGGGCCAGGGCCTGGATGATGACCCTGGCCGCCGTCTCGCCGGACTCCAGCGCGTAGGCGATGCCCTCGCCGTTGAACGGGTTGACCATCCCGCCCGAGTCGCCGGCCAGCAGCAGGCCCCTGGTGTAGTGCGGGGTCCGGTTGAAGCCCATCGGCAGCGCGGCGCCGCGCACCGGCGCGGTCCGGTTCTCCTCGGTGAAGCCCCACTCGGCCGGCATGGCGGCCAGCCAGCGCCGCAGCAGGGCCCGGTAGTCGATGTTCTGGAACGAGGCCGAGGTGTTGAGCAGGCCGAGGCCCACGTTGCTCGTCCCGTCGCCCATCCCGAAGATCCAGCCGTAGCCGGGCAGCAGCGAGTCGCCGTCCCACAGGTCCAGCCATGCCTCGAGGTAGTCGTCGTCGTGCCGGGGGCTGGTGTAGTAGGTGCGCACCGCCACGCCCATCGGCCGGTCATCCCGCTTGCGCAGGTCCATGGCCACCGACAGCCGCGAGGAGTTGCCGTCGGCCGCGACGACGAGCCGGCCAGAGAACTTCTGTTCTGGAGCATCCTTGCCCCCGGCCGTGTCCTGGGCCGTGACGCCGATGATGCGGCCGGTGCGGTCGTCCAGCACCGGGCCGGTGACGTTCATGCCCTCGATTACCCGGGCACCCGCCTTCGTGGCGTGCCGGGCCAGGATCTGGTCGAAGTCCAGCCGGGTGCGCACCATGCCGTAGCCCGGGTAGCTGGACAGGTCGGGCCAGTCCACCTCGATGCGGCCACCGCCGCCGATGATCCGCAGCCCCTTGTTGTGCAGCCAGCCGTCGCTCTCCGGCGTTGGCACGCCCATGCTGGCCAGGGCCTTGGCCGCGCGCGGGGTAAGCCCGTCGCCGCAGACCTTCTCGCGCGGGAACCGGCTCTTCTCCAGCACCAGCACGTCCAGCCCTGCCGTCGCCAGGTAATAGGCCACCGCCGACCCGGCGGGGCCGGCGCCGACGACGATGACGTCGGCTGCATCGGCGCTGCTGTGCCCGCCAATGCTGTGTCCGCCGCTGTCTTGCCCGCCGCTGTCTTGCCCGCCGCGGGCGTGCGCCGGGGACCCGCTGCCATCGCGTGGGGGCAAGTCCGGCGTGCCGACGGAGGGATCTTGCTCGGTCACTGACCCGTCCAAGCTGTGCTACACACCGCGTCTTGTGAACGGCTTCACAAGGCTGTCGGTCGTAGTCTAGTCCGTCACCATGCGCCATGCTCCGGGCGACCCCGGGCCTTCGCCGGGCGCTTCGGGCGGCCAGGCCGCTGCCGCCCACGCCGACCAGGTATCCCGCTCGCCCTGCTGGGCATACGAGGCATGCAGCACGTTCCGGCGGCCCGCAAGTCGTCATCCGGCTGGCCAGATCACAGCAGCCCATCATCACGACCGTTCTGCCGCAGGATCCTGCGGCAGAGCGGTCCAGATCATGGTGGCCGCCATTCCGGCGCCACCCGAAACCACAATCCGGCTCCTCCCATACCAGGCCCAGCGCGACCAGTGGGCGGCACGAGGCCAGTGTGACCAGCGGGACTCCCATCCGGCCGCGCCCAACCGCGCCTAGGGTTGGCCCGCCCCAGATTGGTGGTGGGCGGGGCTGGCGCCCGAGTTGATGGCCGGGTTGGTGCCTGCCGGGGCTGGCGCCCGAGTCGGCGGCCGGGTTGGTGCCTGCCGGGGCTGGCGCCCGAGTCGGCGGCCGGGTTAGTGCTGCCGGGGCTGGCGCCCGAGTCGGTGGCCGGGCTGGTGCCGGGGTGAGGCGGCCCCCGTGAGGCGGCCCCCGTGAGGCGGATCCCGTGAGGCGGATCCCGTGAGGGCGCCTCGCGTAGGCGGCCGGGGTTAGGTAGCCGGGCGGCGGGCCAGGTGGAGGGCGACTACACCCAGGGAGAGGTTGAGCCAGCGCACGCCTGACCAGCCGGCCGCGGCGATCTGGTCGGCCAGCTCGCGCTGGGCCGGCCAGTCCCTGATCGACTCGGCCAGGTAGTCATAAGCCTCCGCGTTACCCGACAGCCGCCGGGCCACGACGGGCAGGGCGCGGGACAGGTACCCGCCGTAGAGCGCGTCCAGGGCGGCGGGCCGCAGGTGGCTGAACTCGCACACCACCAGGCGGCCGCCCGGCCGGGTAACCCGCCGCATCTCGGCCAGGGCCACCCCGGTGTCGGCCACGTTGCGCAGCCCGAACGAGATCGTCACCGCGTCGAACGCCCCGTCGGCGAAGGGCAGGTCCAGCGCGTCCCCGGCCACGAAGCGCACCGACGGGGCGGGCTGCCGGGCGCCGACCCGCAGCATGCCCAGGGAGAAGTCACAGGCCACGCAGCGGGCGCCGGCCCGGGTAAAGGTGCGCGACGAGGTGCCGGTGCCGGCCGCCAGGTCGAGGACCAGCTCGCCGGGCCTGGCGCCCACGGCCCGCGCCACCATGCCGCGCCAGTACCGGTCCTGGCCCATGGACAGGACGTCGTTCAGCAGGTCATAGCGATCGGCGACCTTGTCGAACATCGCCGAGACCTCGGCAGGCTTGCGGTCCAGCTGCGCTCGAGTCATGCCGAAAGCCTGGCACAGCCGCCGGCCGCCCGGCGCGCCAGGACCAGCCCGGCCGTCAGCCAGCCCACGGGGTTCATCGCGGGGAGGACTTTGGGCGGCCAGGCAACCCAAAATCCTCCATCATCGCGAACTGCCCCGCTTCTTTATGACATGTGTTTATATTAATTGCCGCCACGCCAGATCTTTTTGATTCAGGTAAACCGGCCTGGTGAGCGACACGTCTCCCGATACGTAGGACATCACGTGACGTGGCCCGAATAGCTGAATTACTCAATATTAGGCCCTATTCAGGCGAGAAAGGTGCACAGCCGGGATTAGCCCCGGCTCATTCCGAGGGAGAGAACATGCGCAAGACGATCATCGCGCTGGCGGCGGCTTCATCCCTGCTGGCGTTCGGGGCCACCGCGGCTCAGGCCGCGGTGGCGGCCAAGCCCAACGCCACTCCGGCCTGCGGTGCCCAGTGCATCGACATCTTCAGCCGGGTCCTCGGCCACCACACCATCCTGAACGCCTACGTGCCCGGCGACACGGGCGTCGGCGGCCGGGCCGGGCAGAAGCTGAACCTGAAGTTCGCGAGCAACAGCCACCCGAACGAGGACTTCACGCTGGCCGCCGACGGCACGGTCAGCCAGTTCTGCGGGACCGAGCTGGCGTCGACCTCGGTGGCCTGCATCCACTACGCGAGCAGCCAGGTGCTGGAGCTCAACTGGACGCCCTACGGCAACGAGACCGACCTGTGCGCGGGCACTTCGGGCACCATCTTCAGCGGCGAGAACGTGACCCTGCAGCAGTGCGGCGTCTACGAGGGCACGCTGTTCATCGTGGACTCGAACAACACCCAGCACGGGTACGTGCCGCTGATCGACGGGGCCAGCGCCAGCTTCAGCCACCCCGAGGTGGTCACCGTGGATCCGGGCACGGCGCACCCCACCAACCAGATCAAGGTGGAGACCGAGAACACGCTGACCGGGGGCGTCATTCCCGACTCGCAGCTGTTCCGCGGTTTCCCCGGCCCGGTCGCGTAAGCGGCGATAACGCCGGCGCCGGACCCGTCAGGGGCGTCCGGCGCGCGTTCAGCGTTTCAGCGGTTCAGAGGTTCAGAGCAGTTCCGGCTGTTTCCACGCCTGGCCGAGCACGTGCTCGGCCAGGAACGCGAATACCGTCTCGTACCAGACCGGCACGTCGCCGGGCTTGAGTATCCAGTGATTCTCGTCCGGGAAATAGAGGAATTTCGCGGGCTTGCCCAGGCGGGCCAGATCGGCCCACAGCCGCAGGGCCTCGCCGACCGGCACCCGGTAGTCCTTGTCCCCGTGGATGATCAGCATCGGCGTGCGGATGTCGGCCGCGTGCCGGTGCGGGGAGCCGGCCAGGTAGCGGTCCGGCTGGGTGAGGGGATCGCCGAAGGTGCGCCGCCAGTAGGCGGGCCAGTCGGTGGTGGCCAGCATCTGGTCCAGCGCCCAGAGCCCGGCGTGGCTGACGATCGCGGTGAACCGGTCGGTGTGCCCGGCGATCCAGTTGGCCATGTAGCCGCCGAACGAGCCGCCCATCATGGCCGTGCGGCCCGGGTCGATGTCGGGCCGCTTGACCACGGCGTCGGTGATGGCCATGACGTCGGTGTAGGGGGCGTCGCCCCAGGTGCCGTGGCCGCGCTGGATCATGTGCTGGCCGTACCCGGTGGACAGCGCCGGGTCGGGCAGCAGCACCGCGTAGCCGCGGGCCGCCATGAGCCACGGGTTCCACCGCCAGGACCAGGCATTCCAGCTGGACACCGGGCCGCCGTGGACCCACAGCAGCAGCGGCGCGGGCGCCTCGGGCGAGGCCTCCTCCGGCAGCACCAGCCAGCCGCGGATGGTGGTGCCGTCGGCGGCGGTGGCGGTCACCTCGTCCAGCCGGCCGGGCACGGTCAGCGTCCCGGCCGGGCTGGCCAGCTCCGCCGGCCCGGCGGTTTCCGGCCCGCTGACCGCGAGCCGGACGGGCGCGGCCGGGGCGTCGATGGCGCTGCGCAGGGCGTACAGGTAGCGGCCGTCGGGTGACGGGCAGAGCTGCTCGTAGGCGCCGTCGTCAGCGGTGAGCCT
The DNA here is from genome assembly GCA_963822485.1 of uncultured Actinomycetota bacterium. Taxonomy (GTDB): domain Bacteria; phylum Actinomycetota; class Actinomycetes; order Streptosporangiales; family Streptosporangiaceae; genus DASUBV01. The sequence goes on along the minus strand of CAWGHW010000031.1, from coordinate 744,465 downwards.
GACCACCTCGCCGCCGTCCAGGCTGGCCCGGAACACGGGCCGCCGCCCCTGATCGTCGGCGGTGAAGTAGACCGAGCGCGAGTCCGGCGCCCAGACCGCCTCTTCCGGCCGGCGGTCGAAGCCCGGCAGCAGGTCGCGCGGCCCGGCCGGCTGGCCGGGGCCAGAGCCGGCAGCGCCGGACCCGCAGCGCCGGACCCCGCAGCGGCAGAGTCCGCAGCGCGGGAGCCCGCGGGACCGGAGCCCGCGGCCAGCGGCGCGGTGACCAGCGTGACGTCGCCGGGCCGGTCGTAGGTGTCGTGCTCGGACCGCAGGGCCAGGACCAGGGCGCCGTCCGGGGAGACCCGCGGCGCCTCGAAGTCGGCGTCGGGCGCCGTGATCAGGACCCGGCGGCGGCCCGGACCCGGGCCCGGACCCGTGCCCAGAGCCGTGCCCGCGGCCGTGCCCGGACCCGTGCCCAGAGCCGTGCCCGCGGCCGTGTCCACGGCGACGACCTCGATGTGCCAGTCGCCCCCGGCCTCCTCGGTGATCCAGCTCGTGACCACGGCCGACCCGTCCGGCGTCAGCTCGAACTCCTGGTCGTCGAGCGCCCGGCCCGCGTCCGGAGTCAGGTCACGCGGCTCGGGCAGGTCCGCCGGGTCGGCGGCCTCGCCGGCCGGGACCGGCGCGGTCAGCAGCCGCGGCCGGTCGGGGCCGAGGTCGTGGTCCCAGTACCGGATGCGGCCGCCCTCGTGCAGGATCGCGCTCACCCCGGCGTCGGTGCGCGCCTGGCGCAGCGCGGCGTCGTCGCTGGCCGTGGCCGCGCCGGGCAGGACCGCGGCCATGCAGGCCAGGACCGGGGCGTTCGCGGCCGTCGCCACGGCCAGCACGCCGCCCGGCGGCGCGGCGATCCGGCGGGCCTCGCCGCCGGCCGCGGGCAGCAGCCACAGGGCCGCCTTGTCCACGGGCGCCGGGCCGCCGCCACGCCCGGCCGGCGCGGCGGGCCGCCGGGCCGCGAACACCAGCGAGCCGTCGGGCAGGAACCGCGGGCTGCCCTCGCCCTCGGCGCCGCGGGTCAGCCGGACCGGGGCCCGGTCGGGCGCGGTGTCGAGCCGCCAGATGCTCGTCACGTACTTGCGCGGCTCGCCGGCCGCGGTCTGGACGCCGGCGGCCAGCCAGCTTCCGTCGGGCGACAGCCGCAGTGAGGTCAGCCGGGGAATCGACGCGAACGCGCTAACGTCCGTGAAGCTGGTCACGTGTCTCCTTAGCCTGGGCGGGCAGCCGTGGGAGGCCAGCCGTGGGCGGGCCTGGAGGCACGATACGTGACCGGTCAGCCGACTGGTCAGCCGAACTGGTCAGCCGAACTGCTCGTCCGTCTGCCGGCGCAGCATCTCGTCGACCAGGCCGGCCTCGAGCAGCTCGCGGATCCGCCGCAGCCGCACGTAGCGCGAGGACACGAAGTCCTCGTAGGTCAGGCCGTACCGGGCGTAGGCGGCGGCCAGCTCGTCGATCCCGTCCCGGACGGTCCAGCGCATCTTCAGGTCGGGGAAGGTCGTGTGCAGCTTGGCGAAGTCGACCCGGTAGTTGCGGATGTCCGGCCCGGCGCCCTCGGCGAACGACACCCGGGAGCCGGGCACCGCCTCGCGGACCATCTCCGCGATCTCCCGGATCTGCACGTTGTCCTCGGTGCGGCCGACGTTGAACGCCTCGTTGTGGATCAGCTCGCGGGGCGCCTCGAGCATGGCCAGGAACGCGCGGCTGATGTCCTCGATGTGCACCATCGGCCGCCAGGGCGACCCGTCGCTCTGCATCTTGACCTCGCCGGTGGTCATGGCGACCGCGGTGAGGTTGTTGGCCACGATGTCCAGCCGCAGCCGCGGCGAGACGCCGTAGGCGGTGGCGTTGCGCAGGTAGGCCGGGCTGAAGGAATCGTCGGCCAGCAGCGCCAGCTCGCGCTCGGCCACGACCTTGGTCTCGCCGTAGGGCGTGACCGGGAACATGTCCCCGTCCTCGGCCACCCCGGCCGAGCCGGCCGCGCCGTACAGGCTGCACGAGGAGGAGAACAGGAAGCGGGGCACGCCGGCCTGCCTGGCCGCGCGGGCCAGGTTCAGGGTGCCGTCCAGGTTCACCGAGAACGTGGCGTCCCGGTTCAGGTCGCCCAGCGGGTCGTTGGACAGGGCGGCCAGGCAGATCACGGCGTCGTAGCCGGATAGCTGGCTCGCCTGGGTGTCGCGCATGTCGGCCGGCGGCCGGCCGGTCAGGTCCTCGGGCGCGGGGCCCAGGTCGCACCCCTCATACAAGCCGACGTCCAGCCCGTCGGCCTGGTGCCCGGCCGCCCGCAGGAAGGGCAGGAGCACGGCTCCGATGTAGCCGCGGTCTCCGGCAACCAGGACCCTCATCCGGTACTCCAAGCGCTCGTAGGTGGGCCAGCCCGACCGGCTGGCGCCGGTGCTGCTCCGTGTGTCAGCGGAGCCCGCCCGGGACCGCCGCCCCCTACACGAGCGTCGGGGCGGCTCCGCTGATACACGGGCCGCCCCGACGCTAACGCCTGTCAGGCCCTGCTCGGGCCTGCCGGTTCCGCTAGTTCCTGCTGGTGTGCAGCCAGAACTTGCTCACGTGGAAGTCCACGGACTTCCCGCCGGTGCTGGCGATCTCCCAGCCGAACTGCACGTTGGTCACCGTCGCATTGGACGGCGCGTAGCCGTGGTTCTGCAGCCAGCGAATGCCGGACAGAATGTGCGTCTCGCCGGACGTCTCATGGCCGGGCAGATTGAAGATGTACTCGGAGCTGCCGTACCGGTAGACGCCGATGTGCTGGCCGTAGATGACGGCCGAGCCGAGGTGAGTGCTGCCGGCCAGCGAACGGCCGGTGTTGTCCACCCACATCATCATCTCGATTTTGTAGTTGTCCAGCCACACATCGTCAGCGGCCTCGGCGCTCACGCCCTTGGTCCTCGGCATCGACTCGGTGAACCCGTTGCGGATCAGCTTGAAGCTCGACACGCGCGGGTTGTTAAAGATCCGGGCAATGTCGGGGTAGGTCAGAACGGCCGTATTCCCGTTCGCCATGTTCGCCTCGGCGCCCCAGTTGTTAGGCCCGTCCGCCCATATCGTCTGGCTGCCGCAGGCGGCCTGCGGGCAGCTCCACATGTCGTTCTGGAACATGAAGTTGCTGTTATGCCAGGTAGCTTCTTTGGCGCTGGATTTAAATTTCGGGTGCGCCGGGATAGCCGCGAATGCCGCCGTGGCGGACATTGTCAGCGCCACCATGGCCGCAGCGAGCAGTACCAGGGTGCGTTTCAGCATCTGTATTGCCTTTCGGATCGGATGCCTGGGGGCACGGTCACTCGGATCAGCCCGGCGCACGGTACGTTACAGTAGGCATCGTCGCCAGCCAGCGCGTTTGCGAGAAAAAGCGCCAAATACCACGTGAACACCTCGGCATTAGCCGGCGGCCCGCGCGGGCCGCCGATGGCGCATCACAGGATTATAACGAACAATATGATCGTCTATCCGCATATACTGCAAACGCGGATATTTACGGACATTTCGCCCGCTCAGCCAGACGAGCCTCCGCCGCCGCGAGCGACAGGGCGGCCCGGTCCCGGTCGGACATCAGCGTGACCGGGAGCGGCCACGGAATGGCCAGCTCCGGATCGTCGAACGCGATCGACACGTCCTGGGCCGGGTCGTGCGGCCGGTCGATGCGGTAGGCCACGTCGGCCGGCCCGGTCAGGGCCTGGAACCCGTGCGCGCACCCAGCGGGCACGTACAGCGAGACCTGCTCGCCATCCCGGAGCTCGAAGCTGGCCCAGTCGCGGTAGGTCGGCGAGGCCGGGCGCAGGTCCACGATGACGTCGAAGATCGTGCCGTAGGAGCAGCGCACCAGCTTGGCCTCGCCCGGCGCCGAGCGGACATGCATGCCGCGCACCACGCCCCGGGCCGAGCGGGACAGGCTGTCCTGGACGAACGCGGCCGGATCGAGCCCGGCCCCCCTGGCCGCCTCGGCGTCGAAAGTACGGCTGAAAAAACCCCGTTCGTCCGCGTGCGGCGCCGGCGTGAACAGCAGGGCGCCCGCGATGCGCGGAACTTGGCTCACGATCATGCGCTTTGTCGTATCACGGCGGGGGGCTGGCCTCTCATATGGCTACGGGGTTTCTTGCGTACGAGCCGTAACCAGGGGTGGGGCGATGAAGATAACAGTGCTGGGCCGGGGTGATGCCGCCCGGGAGGCGGCAGCGGGGCGCGGCCGGACGGAGACCGGGCGGTGAGCCGCGTCCTGATCATCGTCCAGAACCTGCCGGTGCCGTTCGACCGGCGCGTCTGGCTGGAGTGCCAGGCGCTCGTGGCGGCGGGCTACCAGGTCGCCGTGGTCTGCCCCAAGGGGGATGGCGACCCGGCCTTCCAGGTCATCGACACCGTCGAGCTGTATAAGTACAAGCCCTACGCGCCCGGCGGCAGCAAGGTCAGCTTCATCGCCGAGTACGTCTACTCGTTCGTGGCCACGGCCTGGACGGCGCGCAAGGCCCGGCGGCGCGGCAAGTTCAAGGTCATGCAGGCCTGCAACCCGCCGGACATCTTCTGGCCGATCGCGAAGCTGCTGCGGGCCATGGACGGCACCAAGTTCGTGTTCGACCACCACGACCTGTGCCCCGAGCTGTACCAGTCGCGCTTCCCCGAGGGCCCGAGCCTGCCCTACCGCGGGCTGCGGGCCCTGGAGCGCGCCACGCACCGGACCGCCGACCACGTGATCTCCACCAACGACTCCTACCGCGACATCGCCATCCACCGCAGTGGCAAGGCGCCGGCCGACGTGACCGTGGTCCGCACCGGGCCCGACCCCGACCGGCTGCGCCGCGGCCCGGCCGAGGAGGACCTGCGCCGCGGCCGCAGGTACCTGGCCGCCTACATCGGCGTGATGGGGCCCCAGGACGGGGTGGACATCGTGGTGCTGGCCGCCGACATCCTGGTCCACCAGCTGCACCGCGAGGACATCAGCATCACCCTGATGGGCTCGGGCGACAGCTTCACCGAGCTGGTCGCGCTGCGGGACAAGCTGAACCTGGGCGGTTACGTGGAGTTCACCGGCCGGGCCCCGGACGAGCTGGTGACCCGGGTGATGTCCACCGCCGACGTGGGCCTGTCGCCCGACCCCAAGAACCCGCTCAACGACGTGTCCACGATGAACAAGTCGATGGAGTACATGGCGTTCGAGCTGCCGGTGCTGGCCTTCGACCTGCGGGAGACGCGCGTGTCCACCGGGGACGCCGCCGTGTACGTGCGGCCCAACAACATTCACGACTACGCGGTGGCCCTGGCCGACCTCATGGACGACGAGCCCCGGCGCCGCAAGCTCGGCCGCCTGGGCCGCGTCCGGGTCGAGCAGGAACTGGCCTGGAGCCACCAGAAGAAGGCTTACGTGGACGTCTACGACAGCCTCACCACCGACCGCCGGGCGGCGCTGCACTCCGCCGCCCCGGCCAGTAGCTGACATGTGCGGGATCGCAGGCTGCTACCAGCAGGCCGACGGGCGCAAGCTGGTCGACATCATGGTCGACCGGATGGCCCACCGCGGCCCGGACGCGACCGGGGTCTGGGCGCACACCGACGACCGGGTGTCGGTCCAGCTCGGCCACCTCCGGCTGTCGATCATCGACCTGTCCGCCTCGGCCGACCAGCCGCTGGTCAAGCACGGCATGACGCTGATCTACAACGGCGAGCTGTACAACTACCGGGCCCTGCGCGACGAGCTGATCGCCCGCGGCGTGACCTTCACCACCAAGTCGGACACCGAGGTGGTGCTGGAGGCCTGGCGCTGCTGGGGACCCGCCGCGCTGCCCCGGTTCCGCGGGATGTTCGCGTTCGCGCTGCTCGACCAGGCCAGCGGCGACCTGATCCTGGCCCGTGACCCGTTCGGCATCAAGCCGCTGTACTACCGCCAGCGCGGCGACGGCGTTGTGTTCGCCTCCGAATTGAAGGCACTTGTCTCCGCGACGGGCTCGGAGCTGCGGATGGAGCCGGGCGCCCTGGTCGCCTCGATGCTCTACTACTGGATCCCGGAGGAGCGCTGCGCCATCCAGGGCGTGCACAAGCTGCCCGGCGGTTCCTGGGCCCGGTTCCGCCCCGACGGCCGGCACACGATCGAGCACTACTGGCGGATCGCGGACGTGGCCGCGGAGGCCGCCGCCGGGCCGCAGGCCGACCTGGCCCAGGTGATCCAGGACTCGGTCACCGCGCACATGGTCGCCGACGTGCCGGTGTCCAGCTTCCTGTCCGGGGGCCTGGACTCCAGCATCATCACCGTGCTGGCCCACCAGGCCGATCAGGGCATCGACGCCTACACCATCGCGTTCCGGCCCGAGGACCAGAAGCTCGAGGCCATGCCCGACGACGCGGTCTACGCGCGGAAGGTCGCGGCCCAGTTCGGCATCAAGCTGCACGAGATCGAGATCTCGCCGGACGTGGTCAGCATGCTGCCCCGGATCGTGGACGTGCTGGACGAGCCGATCGGCGACCCGGCCGCGATCAACACCGTGCTCATGTGCGAGGCGGCCCGCGACCGCGGGGTCAAGGTGGTGCTGTCAGGGATGGGCGCCGACGAGCTGTTCGGCGGCTACCGCAAGCACCTGGCCTGCCAGCTGGCCAGCAACTACTCCAGGATGCCCGGCCTGCCCCGCGCCGCCGTGCGGGCCGGCGTCGGCGCGCTGCCGGTCAGCCTGGGCGGCCGCGGGCTGCGCACCGTGCGCTGGGCCAAGCGCTTCCTGACCTTCGCCGAGCTGCCCGAGGAGCCGCGGTTCCGCCGCAGCTACACCCTCTACGACGGCGCCGAGCTGGCCGGGCTGATCAGCCCGGACCTCGGCCACTACGTCGACGAGATCATCGGCGAGCACGCCGCGATCTACACCGACAACGCGCTGCCGGACCAGGTGAACCGGATGTGCCTGGCCGACGCGCGGCTGTTCCTGCCCGGCCTCAACCTCTCCTACACTGACCGGTCCAGCATGGCGGCCTCGGTCGAGGTGCGCGTCCCGTTCGTCGACCCGGTGGTGGCCAGGGCGGCGTTCTCGTTCACGGGCGCGGACAAGATCCGGCGGCGGCAGGGCAAGGTGGCGCTCAAGCAGGCCGCCGAGCGCTGGCTGCCGCAGGAGATCGTGCACCGGCCCAAGGCCTCGTTCAGCGCCCCGCTGCGCTCGTGGGTGCGCGGCGACCTGCACGAGATGATCCAGGACGTGCTGGTGCGCGGCGAGCTCACGGGGCCGGCGTGCTGCGCCGGGAAGCGCTGACCCGCCTGATCGCCGACGACCAGGCCGGCCGCGAGGACCGTTCCAAGCAGATCTGGCAGCTGCTCACGCTGGAGCTGTGGTACCGCCACGCTCAGTCAGCGGGCGTGGCCGCATAACGCGAGGCCAGCCGGGGAAGCAGCGGGCCGTCGCACCGAACACCTGACCAGAGGACCTGATGAAGCAGATAGCCCAGAACTACAAGTCCGGGGAGCTCACCGTCCTGGACGTCCCGGCCCCCGTCTGCCGGGCCGGCGGCGTCCTGGTGCAGTCCCTGTTCTCGCTGATCTCGACCGGCACCGAGATGATGAAGGTGACCGAGGCCAAGATGTCGATGGTCGGCATGGCCAGGGCCCGCCCGGACCAGGTGCGCAAGCTCATGGACTCGGTCACCCAGCAGGGCGCGGTGGCCACCTACAAGAAGGCCATGAGCCGGCTCGACTCCTACACCCCGCTGGGCTACTCGCTGTGCGGCGTGGTCGTCGAGGTGGGCCAGGGCGCCACGGAGTTCCAGGTCGGCCAGCTGGTCGCGGCGGCGGGCAACGAGTACGCGCTGCACGCCGAGTTCAACTGGGTCCCGGTCAACATGTGCGTCCCCGTGCCGCGCGACGTCTCGCCGGAGCACGCCGCGTTCTCCACCGTCGGCGCCATCGCCATGCAGGGGGTGCGCCGGGCCGAGGTCAGCCTGGGCGACACGGCCCTGGTCATCGGGCTGGGCCTGGTCGGCCAGCTCACCGTGCGGCTGCTGATCGCGGCCGGGGTCCGCGTGGTCGGCCTGGACATGATCGCCGAGCGCTGCCAGCTGGCCGAGAAGGCGGGCGCGGTCCGCTGCGCCGCCCCGGACGCCGACGGCGTGGCCGCCGTCGGCGAGGCGCTGGCCGAGATGACCAGCGGGCGCGGCGCCGACCACGTGCTGATCACCGCGGGCGGCGCCTCCAACGGGCCGGTCGAGACGGCGGCCAGGCTGGCCCGCGACCGGGCCACGGTCGTGGACGTCGGCAAGACCCGCCTGGACCTGCCCTGGAACGCCTACTACGACAAGGAGCTGGACGTCCGGTTCTCCCGGTCCTACGGGCCGGGCCGCTACGACGACCGCTACGAGCTGGAGGGCATCGACTACCCGGCGGGCTACGTGCGCTGGACCGAGCGCCGCAACCTGGAGTGCTTCCTGGACCTGCTGGCCGGCAAGGACATTGAGGTGGAGTCGCTCATCTCCGGGGTGTTCCCCCTGGATGACGCGACCAAGGTCTACGACGATCTGGCCCAGGGCACGCTGAGCGCGGTCGGTGTGCTGCTGAGTTATCCCAAACGGGCCCCGGACGCCCAGCCCCGCTCCTCCAGCCGCGTGGTCTCGGCCACGGGGACTCCGGCGCCGAAGGCCTCCACCGGCCAGGTCGCCGTCGGCTTCATCGGCGCCGGCAACTACGCCACCTCGATGCTGCTGCCGCACCTGGCCAAGTCCAGCGCCGTCAGCCTGGCCCACGTCGCGACCACCCGGTCGCTCTCGGCGGCCAACGCCCAGCGGCGGTTCGGCTTCACGACCGCGTCGACCAGCGCGGACGCCGTGCTCGAGGACGACTCGCTGGACGCGATCTTCATCGTGACGCGCCACCACACCCACGCCAGCATGGTCTGCCGCGCGCTGCGCACCGGCAAGGCGGTGTTCGTGGAGAAGCCGCTGGCGCTGACCCGCGACGAGGTCGAGCAGATCATGGACGTCGTCGCGGAGACCGGCAACGACCGGATCATGGTCGGGTTCAACCGGCGGTTCGCCCCGCTGCTGACCCAGATGCGCTCGCAGTTCGGCGATCCGGGCCGCGGCGTGGCCCGCTACCTGGTCAGCGCGGGCCGGCTGGACGCCGACAGCTGGTACACCAACGAGGAGCTGGAGGGGTCCCGGTTCACCGGCGAGGGCGGCCACTTCATCGACACGCTGAGCTGGTGGGCGGACAGCCTGCCCGAGCAGGTCTACGCCGTGTCCGGGCCCGAGCGGGACGACCTCCAGGCCACGGTGCGCTTCGCGAGCGGCTCGACCGCCACGATCAGCTACGTCACCGTCGGCAACTCGCGCTTCCCCAAGGAGACCCTGGACGCGGCGGCCGGCGGGCGCAGTGCCCGGCTGGACAACTTCCGCGAGGCCGCGGTGTGGTCCGGCCGCAAGCGCAGCACCACCAAGGCCCGCGGCGGCCAGGACAAGGGCCAGCGGCACCAGCTCGAGCGGTTCGTGGCGGCGGTCCGGTCCGGCGCGCCCATGCCCATCGAGCTGGCCTCCCTGGTGGCGACGACCAAGGCCACCATCGCGGTGGCCGACAGCCTGGCCAGCGGTACCCCGGAGCAAGTGTGAGCGTGCTGAGCAGCTCCCGGCTGGACTGGTACGTCCGGCGGGCCGCCCGCATGTCCCCGGCCGAGGTGGCCTGGCGGGCCAGGGACCAGGCGGTCCAGCTGGCCTGGTCGCGCCGGCAGGTCCAGCCGGGGCAGGCCCCCGCGGCCTCAACCCGGCCGGGCTCGGCCCGGCCGGCGGGCGCCCGGTCGTTCGCCGCGGTGCTGCCCCCGCAGGCGGCCGACGCCGTGCCCGCGGCCGCCGCCGAGGCGGTGCTCAAGGCCGCCGACCGGCTGATGCGCGGTGAGTGGGAGGTCCTGGGCGTGGCCCGCACCGACCTGGTGCAGCCCGACTGGTTCGCCGACCCGGTCACCGGACGGCGGGCCCCGGCCGGCAAGTACGCCTTCCGGATCAACCACCGCTCGCAGGAGCAGACCGGCAACATCAAGCAGGTCTGGGAGATCTCCCGGCTGCACCACCTCACGCTGCTGGCCACGGCCTGGTACCTGACCCGCGACGAGGCCTACGCCGAGCGCGTGGCGGCCCAGCTGCGCTCGTGGTGGCAGGACAACCCGTTCCTGTCCGGGGTGCACTGGACCAGCGGCATCGAGATCGGCATCCGCCTGATCAGCTTCGCCTGGATCCGCCGGCTGCTGAACGACTGGCCGCCGGTCACCGCGCTGTTCGACCACAGCGAGCTGGCCGTGGCGCAGATCCGCTGGCACCAGCAGTACCTGGCCGGCTTCCGCAGCCGCGGCTCGTCGGCCAACAACCACGTGATCGCCGAGGCCGCGGGCCAGCTCGTCGCGGCCTGCGCGTTCCCCTGGTACCCCGAGAGCGAGCGCTGGCGGCGCGCGGCCGCGCGGCTGCTGGAGCAGGAACTGGACCACAACACGTTCCCGTCCGGCATCGGCCGGGAGCTGGCCTCGGGCTATCAGTGCTTCGTGGCCGAGCTCGGGCTGGTCGCGGCGGCCGAGGCGCAGGCGGCCGGGCATCCGCTGAGCGCGGCCACCTGGCGGCGCCTGGCCGCGATGACCGACAGCGCCGCGGCCCTGCTCGACCAGCGGCTGCGGCCGCCCCGCCAGGGTGACGGCGACGACGGCTGCGCGCTGGTGCTCGACCCCCCGGTGCCGAACCGGTGGCCATCGCTGCTGGCGCTGGGCGACGCCCTGCTTGGCCGGCTGGACTGGTGGCCCGCGGTCACGGCCGACGCGGGCAGCACGCTGGCCGGCGCGCTGGCCGGCGGGCCGCGGGACGTCCCTGGCCGCCCGCCGCAGCGCCCGGACCGGTTCGCCGACGCCGGGATCACCCTGCTGCGGACCAGTGCCGCGCAGACACCGGAGATCTGGTGCCGGTGCGACGGCGGCCCGCACGGCTTCCTCAGCATCGCCGCGCACGCGCACGCCGACGCGCTGTCGGTGGAGCTCAGGTACGGCGGCGTCGACATACTGGCCGACCCCGGCACCTACTGCTACCACGGTGAGCCCGCGTGGCGGTCCTACTTCCGGTCCACCATCGGTCACAACACCGTGGAGCTGGACGGCCAGAGCCAGTCCGCCGAGGGCGGCCCGTTCCTGTGGCTGCGGCACGCGCAGGCCAGGGAGACCGAGGTGCTCGACACCGGCGGTACCGCCGCGTGGACCGCGGAGCACGACGGCTACCTGTCGCTGGACCCGCCGGCCCGGCACCGCCGCCGCGTCCGGCTGGACCGGACGGCCGGCGCCGTCGAGATCACCGACGAGGTGGACCAGGCCCACGACCTGCGCCTGGCCTTTCACCTCGGCCCCGAGGTCGAGGCCGAGCTGGACGGCACCAGGGCGCGGCTGCGCTGGCCGGACTCGGCCACGCCGGGCACGGCCGCGCTGGAGCTGCCGGGCGGGCTGCGGTGGAGCCTGCACCGCGGCGAGGCGGACCCCATCCTGGGCTGGTACTCCGGTGGCCTGGGTCACCGCGTGCCCGCGATCACGCTCCTCGGTGAGGGGCGGTCCGCGGCCGGCCAGCCATTCGTGACCCGGCTCGAGTTTGCCGGGCTCAGTCAATCGCGTGACCTGCCCGGAAGCAGATGAGCCATATGATGAGTCGACTCCGAGGTTCCGGTGGAGCGACACCGCAAGACTCCCGAGGAGGGCGGATGAGCCACGAGCCAGGCCCGCCTGGCTCACCCGAGCCTCCGGACCGCCGCTCCGACGAGGACCCTGGCCCCCTGGCCCGCATCGACGCCGGGATGGCCGACCGCGGGTGGGAGTACGACGACTACCCGGTGGCCGACGAGGACTCCGCGGTTGAGCCGCCGCCCGGCCCGGCCGGCTGGCAGTTCCTCACCGCCGCGGTGCGCCGCCGCGCGGTGGCCGTGTGCATCTCCGGGGTGGTCGGGCTGTTCCTGGGCGCGGGCCTGCTCACGGTCAAGCCGCCCACCTACAAGGCCACGGTGTCGGTCATCCTGACCCAGAACCCCGGCCAGGACGCGCTCGACGCCATGGAGACCCAGGTCGCCCTGGCTCAGACCCATGCGGTCGCCGGAGCGGTGGTAAAAAAGCTGGGCCTGACCGAGAGCATCCCGAGCTTCCTGGGCAGCTACACGGCGACCCCGATCACCGGCCGGGTGCTGACGATCACCGTTAGCGCCCACTCGTCCGCCATGGCCGTGCGGACCGCCGCCGCGCTGGCCACCGAGTACCTCAAGTTCCGCGCGGCCCAGGTTCAGAGCCAGAACCAGGCCGTCCTGCACTCCCTCGACCAGCAGCTCGCCGCGCAGCGGGCCCAGGAGGCCACGACCACCAGCCAGATCGCGACGGTGACCGCGGAGCCCAGGTCCGCGGCCCGGCAGGCCCAGCTCACCAAGCTGCAGGCGCTCAAGCGCCGCGAGGACCTCGCGCTGACCGGGCTCCAGCAGTCCACGACGGCCAACCAGGTGGCCAACCAGGTCAGCAACAGCCAGCAGATTTCCGGGAGCGGGATCCTGAATCCCGCCACCGCTATTCCGCGTTCTCACCTCCGCACGCCGGTGGAGTATGTCGGCGGGGGCCTGGTCGCGGGGCTCGTCCTGGGGGCGGGGTTCGTGATGATCGGGGCGCTGGTGTCGGACCGGCTGCGGCGCCGCGATGATGTGTCGCGGGCGCTGGGGGCGCCGGTGGGGATGAGCGTGGGACGAGTGCGGGCCGGAGGCCGGGTGTGGCGTCCGGGGATGCGGCTGGTCCGCAGCCGGGCGGTAGCCCGGGCCGGGGAGTATGTGAGCGGGCTGGTCCAGGACTCGGGGTCGGATCCGTCGGGGCTGGCCGTGGTACCGGTGGGCGATGATCGCGCGGCGGCGGCTGTGGTGGTGGCGGCGGCGCTGGCGCGGGCCCGTGAGGGTGCGCAGGTGATCGTGGCCGACCTGTGCGCCGGAGCGCCGGCGGCACGGCTGCTCGGAGTCCGGGGCCCGGGGGTGAAGATGGCCAGCGGCCAGGAGGGCCAGCTGGCGGTGGTGGTGCCCGAGCCCGGGGAGATCGCCCCGGCCGGCCCGGCGGTACGGCCAGGTGCGGGGGTACGCCTGGTGCTGGCCCGCGAGGTCTACCAGGCGGCGGATGTGCTGCTGGCGCTGGTGCCGCTGGATCCGTCGTCGGGCAGCCTGCACCTGGCCAGCTGGTCCGGGCGTGCGGTGGCGGTGGTGTCGGCGGGGGAGGCGTCGGCGACGCGGATCAACGCGGTCGGCGAGCTGATCCGGCTGGCCGACGTGACCCAGCTGCCCGCGGTCCTGCTCGGCGCGGACAAGAACGACGAGAGCATCGGCTTCACCACCGGCCCGGCGCCCGAGGACGCCGGGCCGGGCCTGCACGCCGTCGAAGGCGTTTAGCGGGGCGTATAGCGGGGCGGCTAGCCGTTCGGGTCCAGGGAGCTGCCGGCGTCCTGCCGGTAAGGGCTGTCCTGCCAGGCATTCCAGGTCACCGCGTCACCGAGCTGGAGGGCCATGAAATGCCACGGGCCGTAGTACCGGTTGAAGGCGAAGTGGTTGTCCTGGTCGAACGTGATGTGGTTCTCGACCGTCGTGCCCCGGTACGGGCTCCAGTGCGGATAGGTCCCGAACTCGGAGAACACGCCCTGGTACCCGCAGGTCTGCGAGAGCACGCACTTGGCTCCGATGGCGGCCGGGCTGAAGTAGAAGAAGTTGTGCTCGACTGACACGTTCTGGGTCTTCCACCGGCACTCGCTGTAGAAAGGCGACCGGACGATGTTCGAGCGATTGCAGGAGCGCAGGCTCACCTTGCGCGGGTTCACCAGCGTGCAGGAGTCGGTGCTGGTGTTGGCCGGCGAATTGCAGAACCGGTTCGAGTTCTCCCAGAGGATGACCCCGCCCCAGTTGTTGATGAAGGTGTTACCCGTAATGGCAAAGGTGTGACCGTAGGGCCCGGGGACCTGGCTGTCGGAGCCGGACTCCGATATGTAAATGGCACTAGTCGGGAAGCCATTGTTCTTCGGGCCGCCGCCCACGCCGTTGCGGATGAAGACGTTGTTGGCGATCCGCGCGTTGTAGCTGATCTCGTAGATCAGGCCGACGTCGTAGTTGTCGGCGATGTAGTTGCCGGAGATGTCGAAGCCGCGGTTGTCGGTGTCCGCCCACAGGCCCTCGCTGTGGTTCCCGTGGATCCAGTTGTCGGTGACGACGGCGCCGTTCACGTCCCAGAACTTCCCGCCGCCGGTGCAGCCGCAGCCGGGGTCGCGGACCTCCCAGTTCCAGGTGTCGTTGCCCGTGATCTCGTTGTCGGTGAGCACCAGGTGGGCGGGCCCGCCCGTCGAGTAGGCGTTGAAGCCGTACTGCTGGTTGTCCTCCAGGCAGTCATAGACCAGCCGGTTACGGCTGCCGAGCATGACCCCCGCGCCCGCGTTGTCCTTGACCGTCGAGTGCTCAACCGTCCAGCCCCTGGCCGAGTTGTGGTTGACCACGCCCTGGTTCATGTTGCCGCCGGGCGTGCCGAAGTTCTCGATCGTCAGGTAGCTGATCGTCACGCGCGCAGAGTCACCGGCGAAGGCGTAGTAGTTGCGGTGCTGGCCGTCGAGCACCGCACCCGGCGCGCCGACGAACGTGTCGTTCGGTCCCGGGTCGATCTGGGTGTAGGCCCCGCGGCGCAGCGTGTGCTGGCCGGGAGCGAACCAGTAGGTGGTGTTGGCCAGGGTCCAGTTCACCCCGCTGTTGTCGCCCGCCCGGACGACGACCGCCCCGCGCGGGGGCCGGGCCGGCCCGCCGCCCAGGATCGCGGGCTGGCCGCACACGCGGACGTGTCCCGGCAGCTGGACCCGGGCTAGCGCGCTGCTGGCCGGCCGCGACCGCGGCGCGGCTCGCCCGCCCAGCGTCAGCCAGGTCAGGCCGCCGATGGCGAGCGCCAGGACGGCGATGACGACGGCCAGGGCGCCGCCGCGCGGAATCCGCCGCGGGCCGCTGTCGTGCGGCAGGTCTACGAGTCTCATGGCCTGGTCTTCAGGCCCCTTTCTTGCTCGAGCAGATGAAGAAGTACTCGACCGCCAGCACCCGGCTGACCAGGGGGACGTTCAGCCGCAGCGGCATCTGCGCGGCCCGCAGGAGGGCCCGGCTTGGCTCACTGTGCTTCCAGTTGTGCGAGGTGGCGAAGTAACGGTGGACGCGGAAGTGGGAGGCTAGGCTGCCGCGGAAGTCCCGGAGCGGCTGGACGTTGCTGTACGGGTCGTAGATCAGCGGCTGCCGATGGTGAAAGTTGACGTAGGAAGCGAGAAACTTCCCGCCGTCGGCGAGCAGGTCGCTGATCTCGGCGAGCTTGCCGGCCAGGAATGTCCCGACGTACTCGAAGATTCCCTGGGCCACCACGATGTCGAACTTCCGGCCGTGAAAGCTGATCGGCGTCTCGAGGAAGTCCGCCTCGACGAGGTACGGCGCCGGCTCGTGAATGGCAATGTCGATGCCGTGGTAGCTGATGTTCTCATCGACCAGCCGGCCCAGGGTGGCCGGACCACACCCCACGTCGAGCAGGTCGCATCTGTTTCCTCCCGCCATCCGGTTGACAACCCGGGCCGCCTTCTCCAGCCGGAAGTGCGGCTGCGCGTAATTAAGATTCTCCCGGCTCCAGAAATCCCTTTTATAGTAGCGGACCCCATTCGGGGCGGAACTGGTTTCTGACCCCGTCCCGGAGGCGTCCGGGTGCTCGTGCACAGCTATCTCCTGGGTGATCATGCATCCGGGGCCCCTAATACTCGGTGATCGATCGCGTACCGATAGATCTCGATGAGCTGGTCCAGGTTCCGCTCCGGGTCGAAGCGCTTGGCGTAGGTCTCGCGGGCCTGGCGACCGTAGGTCGCGTAGCGGGCCGGCTTCGCCGCGACATCGGCGACGGCCTGGCCCAGCGCGGCCGGGTCACCGGGCCGGAACAGCACGCCGTCGACGCCGTCGGTGATCAGCTCGGTGAACGAGCCGTGGGCGGTGGCGACGGGCGGCACGCCCAGGGCCATGGCCTCGACCACGACCAGGCCGAAGGTCTCTTCCCAGGCCGACGGGAGCAGCACCGCGCGGGCTCCGGACATGAGCCGGGCGCAGGTGCGTGCGTCGACCTGCCCGGCCAGCTCGACCGACGGCCGGCTCGCGGCCCAGGCCGCCACCTCGTTGTCGAGCGGTCCCGCGCCCACGATCAGCAGCCGCAGGCCCGGGTCCCCGGCCGCGGCCCGGTAGTGGTCCCAGCCGGCCATCAGCAGCCGCACGCCCTTGGCCTCGTCCAGCCGCCCGGCGTAGACGACCACCGGGTCGGCGGCTGGCTCGGCGCGTCCTGGCTCGGCGGGTCCTGGCTCGGTCGATCCTGGCTCGGTGACCGCGGCCAGCCCGGCACGGGGCGGGATGAGGTTGTGCCGGACGAAGACCCGGTCCGGATCCAGCCGCAGCCCGGTGAGCAGGTCGCGCTGGGCGGCCGAGATGAAGATGTAGGCCGAGATCAGCGACCGCCAGCCCCGGCGGTGCGCGGTCATGGCCAGCGCCACCGGGGCGGTGGCCGCCCGCGAGCCGCGGTAGCAGCCGTGCCGGATGGCCGGGCCGGGCAGCCGCCCCGCGCAGTCGTGGCACACCGCGCCGTCCCGGAAGAAGTCACCGCTGGCGCAGGCCAGCTTGTAGTTGTGGATGGTGGCCACGACCGGCACCCTCGCGTCCCGGCACGCGTGCAGGACGGCCGGGCTGAGGAGCGGGAACGTGTTGTGCACGTGCACCACGTCGGGCCGGTCCTCGCGCAGCCGGGCGGCCAGGTCGCGGTGCGCCTCGGCGCTCCACACCACCCGGCCGGGCAGCGCCGCCTTCCTGGCCCGCGACCAGGTCTCGATGTCATCGCTGTGACGCTCGAACCGGACGACCTCGTGCCCGAGCGCGGCCAGCGCCCCGGCCTCGGTGTCGACGACCCGGTTCTCGCCGCTCGGCGCGGTGGAGCGGTACCGGTTGTGCACGATCATGATCTTCATACCGACGACTTCTCCCCGACCGACGGCACGAGGAGGGACGCGGCCAGGGTGATCTCCAGCAGGTACGTCGAGGCGTCGCTGAACCCGGTCTCGGTGAAGGAGGCGACCAGGCAGTAGGTGACCAGGAACAGGGCCAGGGCCCGCTGCACGCCGCGCGGCCGGAAGAAGGCGTTGATCAGCAGGAACACCAGGATCGACGCCGAGATGACGATCCCGAACATGCCCTGGTCCAGGTAAGTGGCCAGCCAGTTGCTGTCGATGGGCAGCCCGTTGAACGACTTGTTGGACAGGCCGAAGCCGAACCAGGTCTGCATCCGGTCCCGCGGGATCGTGACCACCTGGGTCCACACGTTGGTCCGGCCGGTCAGCTCGGTGAGCTGATGCGTCCCCTCGCCGCGGGCCAGCCAGGTGGTGACCAGGCCGGACAGCGTTATGGCCACGACCGAGACCACTACCCCGGCGACGGCGAACCCCCGGCGCACCCGGGCCCGGGCCGCGAACAGGCTCATGCCGCCCACCAGCAGCCCGGCCGTCATCGCGACCAGGGCGGTCCTGGTGTGGGTCAGCAGCAAGATCGTGATCGTGACCGGCACGACGCACAGGGCGATGCGCCCGCGCAGCACGCCGCCCAGCCACAGCACGATCACCAGCCCCGAGGTCACCGCGGCGAACTCGGCCACCTGCGGAGGCGGAGTGGGCCACAGCGTGCCGGCCAGCCGGCCCTGAGAGATCGCGGTACTGGGGGCCACGACGAGTCCCAGCAGCACGGTGCTGAGCACGAAGAAGGTAGCGACCAGGTGGCAGCGGACCAGCAGCAGATCGCGCCGGCCCCAGAACGGCGTCAGCAGCCAGAGCGTGATGACGAACATGAGCAGCCGGAAGGTGCGGTAGATGGTGCCGATGTGCCCGGCTTCCATGCTGGTCACGATGGCCTCGACGGCGATCAGGCTGACCAGGCACATGTACACGTTGGGGCGGATGGTGAGCCGGCGGTTCACGGTCAGGGCCAGCAGCAGCGCCAGCGGCAGCGAGCCCTGGGTCATCAGCTTGCCGACGGCCGACGGGATCGGGATCAGCAGCGGCTGACCGCTCCAGGTCTTGGGGTAGAAGGTCAGCACGTTCAGGATCAGCAGGGCCCAGATGATGCCGACCCGGCGGCGCGTCGCGCGCTCACGGGCCGCCGCGACCTCGGCGGGCGCCGGTGGCTTACGCGGCCGCACGGTGGTCGTGGTCACGCTCATCGGGCCGTGGCCCCCGCCTCGCGGTTCGCCGGCGCCCGCTGGTCGGAGCCGGGGCGATCCGGTCCGGAGCGCGCCGGGTCCGGCCGGGCCGGCGGCCGCTGGACGGCCAGCAGCGTGGCCCCGACCGTCTCGTCGTTCCTGTCGGCGCCGAGCAGGACCGCGGGCAGCTGGGTCACCCCGGCCAGCCGGATCAGCTCGCCCACCGCGTTGATCCGCGTCGCCGACGTCTCCCCCGCCGACACCACCGCCACCGCACGCCCCGCCCAGCTGGCCAGATGCTCGCTACCGCCCAGCGGATCCAGCGGCACCAGCACCAGCAGCACATCCGCCGCCTGGTACACCTCCCGGGCCAGCACCAGCCGCACCCCCGGACCCGGCCGCACCGCCGGGCCGGCCGGCGCGATCTCCCCCGGCTCGGGCACCACCACCGCCAGCTGACCCTCCTGGCCGCTGGCCATCTTCACCCCCGGACCCCGCACCCCCAGCAGCCGCGCCGCCGGCGCCCCCGCGCACAAGTCCGCCACGATCACCTGCGCGCCCTCACGCGCCCGCGCCAGCGCCGCCGCCACCACCACAGCCGCCGCCGCGCGATCACCACCCACCGGCACCACGGCCAGCCCCGACGGACCCGACCCCGACCCCGGCACCAGCCCCCCGAGGTACGCCCCGGCCCGCACGACCGGCCGGCCGCGCACCACCCGCAATCCGGGACGCCACACCCGGCCCCCGGCCCGCACCCGCCCCACGCTCATCCCCACCGGCGCCCCCAGCGCCCGCGACACATCATCGCGGCGCCGCAGCCGGTCCGACACCAGCGCCCCCACCACCACGAACCCCGCCCCCAGGACCAGGCCCCCGACCAGCCCGCCACCCACATACTCCGCCGGCGTCCGCAACCGCGAGCGGGGAATCGCCGCCGCCGCGTCCAGCACCCCGCTCCCGGCGACCTGCTGGGCGGTGGTGACCGGGTAGCCCGTGGCCGTCTGCTGCAGGCCGGCCAGGGCCAGCTGCTCCCGGCGGCTCAGCGGGCGCAGCCGGGCCAGCTCGGCCGTTCGGGCCGCCGACACCGGCTCCGCGATGGCCGCGGTGAGCTGGCGGGTGGTGGCCGCGACCTGCTGCTTCTCCTGGGTGATCTGCTGGTTGAGGGTGGCCAGCTCGGCCTGCTGCTCGGTGGCCGCCTGGTTGGCACGGAACCTCAGGAACTCCGTCGCCACGGCGGTGGCCTCGCGCATCGCCTCGGCGCTGGACGGAGCCCTGGTCATGATCAGCATGACCTCGTTGGTCTCGGCCGTCACCGTGTAGCTGGCCAGCAGCTGGCTGGGGCTTTCGGCCAGGCCCAGCTTGCGCACCACGGCCGCGTCCACCGAGTGCGCCTGGGCCAGCGTGACGTCGGTCCCCATCGCCTGGCCGGGATTCTGGCCGGGAGCAGTCGACAGATACAGCGAGATCTCGGCCTGGAAGGCGGGCGGGGCAAGCACGTACCCGGCGGTGCCGACGAACAGCCCGATCAGGGCGGCCGCGGCGACCAGGGCCAGGCGCCGCCGGATCGCCGTCGCGATGTACCCGAGGCTGGCCAGGCCGGCCGTGGGGTCGGCGACCGACTCGTCCTCAACCGGCGGGTAGTCGTCGTACGCCCAGGGCCGGTCGCGGAGGGCGCTGTCCAGACGCGGCAGGCTCACCGGGCGGACTTTGTCGCGGTACCGGACAGGCGGGTCGGCCGGCTGCGCCGGGCCATCCGGGTCCGCTGCGGCAGCCGGCCCGTGGTGTGGTCAGTCGGGTCCGGGTCGGCGACCAGGATGCCGACGATGTCCCGGCCCGCGCTGGCCGCGCCGACCGCGACCCTGGCCAGCTGCTCGGCGTTGGCCGCGCCGGCCGAGACGGCCAGGATGGTGGCCGCGGTGCGCGGACCGGGGACCATCCGCGGCGCCTGGTCATCCAGCACCGCGACGACGATCTTCAGCGCGGCCCGCGACCGGCTGCTGTCCTCATCGCGCACGCCAACCCGCAGGTTGGGCACGACCTCGGGGCTCGCGGCGCACGCGGCAGCCAGCGTGGCGATGGCCCCGGCCTCGGTGTTCGCGCCGACGACCAGCAGCGTCGGGATGCCCAGTGACGCGGTGAACACGGCCAGCTGGGGGCCGAGGGCGAGCGCCCCGCGGTCGCCGGCGATCGAGACCACCGACAGCGAGGTGCTGGCGCTGTCCGGGGCGCGGAAGTCGGTCAGGCCCAGGTAGCGCAGGGCCTTGCGCAGGTTCCACGCGTGCAGCACCGAGGGCTCATAGGCCTGGAGCAGCTTGGTCCAGGCCGCCGCGTCGGCCGGGTGCCAGACGGGCACGGCGGCGAGCACCGGGACCCCGAGGGCGTCGGCGATCTCATCGCGCTCGCGCAGCCGGCGATCGCCGCGGCTGACGCCCAGGGCAATGAGGATCCCGCCCAGCAGGCCCGCCAGCAGCCCGAGGCCCCCGAGCATGCCCAGCCGGACCGGCAGCGCGGCGCCGGTAGCGGTCGTCGCGCTCTGCACCGGCTTCCCGAACATCCGGCCGCCCGGACTGTTCGGCTGCGAGATGTAGGTCAGATAGCTGGTGGCCACCGCGTTGGCCATGTCCTCCGCGCCGTCGGCGGTGCTCGCCGACGCGCTGATCGACAGGATGTTGCCGGTCAGGTTGCCGATCTGCACCTGCTTGCGGATGGTGGCCAGCGACATGTGCGGCTTGAGGGTGAGCGCGGCGCCCTCCAGCACGGGGGTGCTCTCCGCGATCAGCACGTTCGTCTGCACGTTCTTGGTCGACGGCAGCCAGACCAGCGCGCGGCTGGTCTGCGTGGGCGGCTTGGCGAACGTGTAGCCAACGCCGACGGCGAGGCCAAGGACGGCGACGGCGGCCACGATGATCCGGTAGCGCCGCATCGCCTGCACCAGTCTGCGCAGGTCCATCTTCCCCCTCGCCTCCGCACCCCGTGCCGACCACAACCCGCCGGTCAGGCACGCCCACCAGACACACAGCGCCTGTCAGATATATGAGCACCGGGCGGGCGGTGCTGATACGAAGAAATGACCGCCATTGCCAGGATACGGGAAGGAACCGGTGAGATGCTTGCGTACGGTGATAGCGTGACCGCAGTTAGTCGCGTTTGGGCGGGCTGCTATGGCCAGGGCGAAATGGTACGCCCGTCCGGTATCAGGACCCCGGCGCCGCAGTTCTTATGAGCCAGCAGTGCCTAACCAGCAGGGCCGTGCCGTCCTGCCCACAGCCAGTGTCCAGTGATCGCGGGGTGGGAGATGAGGGTCCTCATCGCGGGTGATCACGGCTACCTGAAACCAGCAGGAGATGATCGGCCATGGCCGCGGTACCCAGGCTGAGCATCGGTCTTCCGGTCTACAACGGCCAGGACTACCTGGCCGAGTCGCTCGACGCGCTGCTGGGCCAGAGCTATGCCGAATTCGAGCTGATCATCTCGGACAACGCCTCCACCGACGGCACCGCCGAGATATGCCGGCACTACCAGCAGCAGGACTCGCGGATTCGCTACCTGCGCCAGCCGAGCAACATCGGCGCCGCGCCCAATCACACCTTCGTGTTCGAGCAGTCGCGCGGCGAGCTGTTCAAGTGGGCGGCGGCCGACGACCTGTACGCCCGCGACCTGATCGAGAGCTGCGTCGAGGCGCTCGACGAGCATCCGGACGTGGTGCTGGCCCATTCCTGGACCGCGGCCGTGGACAGCCAGGGCACCGTCACCCAGGCTATGGAGTACCCGCTGGCCACCGATTCCCGGCACACGCCGGAGCGCTTCCGCAGCATGCTCTACGGCAACGGGGAGGACGACTTCGGCCTCATCCGGGCCGATGACCAGTACGGTGTCATCCGGTCTGAGGTCCTGCGCCGGGTCGCCCCGCAGGACAGCTACTACCACTCGGACCGGACCCTGATGACCGAGATCGCGCTGCACGGGCCGTTCCATCAGACGCCCCGGTGGCTGTACTTCCGGCGGGACCACGCCGACCGGCCCCAGCACGCCTACCCCACCGTGCGCGGCTGGTGCGCCAACCTGGACCCGCGCCGGCGCGATCCGCTGCGCCACCCGGCCGTGCGCCTGTACACCGAGTACGTCTGGGGGTACGTCGCCGCGATCCGCCGCTCGCCGCTGTCGGCCGCGGACAAGCGCGAGTGCTACCGCTGCCTGGCCGAGTGGACCACGGGCCGGATCCAGGTCGTGGCGGGCCGGGCGCTGCGCGGACGCCAGGCCGCGGCGGGCCGGACGTCCGCGGTGCTGACCGCGGCCGCGCCGCCGGTCATCTCGGTCGACGCGGTCGTGGCGGGCCGCGAGAGCCGCCCTTCATGAAGTCCGGTCCGCGCGGCCGCCGCCGGCCTGGTCCGGCGCGGGTCGGGCTGTTCGGGCTGCTGGGCGCGGGCAACATCGGCAACGACGCCTCGATGCAAGCCGTACTCAACTACCTGCGGGCCGACCATCCCGACGCCATCGTGGACGCCATGTGCCCGGGCCCGGACCGGCTCCGCCGCGAGTACGGCATCGAGGCCACCCCCCTGCACTGGCACCATCCGCTCGAGCAGCGCGCGCCCGGCCCGCTGGCCGCCGGGCTCAAGGTGCTGGGCAAGGGCGCCGACGCGGTCCGGACCGCGACCTGGGTGCGCCGCCACGACGTGGTCATCGTGCCCGGCATGGGAGTGCTGGAGGCCAGCCTGCCGATCCGGCCGTGGGAGACCCCGTACGCGATGTTCCTGCTCAGCGCCTCCGGAAAGCTGTTCGGCACCAAGGTCGCGCTGGTCAGCGTCGGGGCGAACCTCATCAGCCAGCGGGCCACCCGGTGGCTGTTCGACATGGCCGCCCGGCTCGCCTTCTACCGCTCCTATCGCGACACCAGGTCCAGGGAGGCCATGCGCCAGCGCGGTCTGGACGTGTCCGCCGACCCGGTGTATCCCGACCTGGTGTTCGCCCTGCCCGCTCCGCCCTACGACCCCGGCGACCCGCAGCTGGTGGGCATGGGCGTGATGGAGTACTACGGCACCAACGACGACCGCGAGCAGGCCGACGGCGTGCACGCCTCCTACGTGCGGAACATGCAGGCCTTCGCGCGGTGGCTGGTCGACGGCGGCCGCCGCATCCGGCTGCTGGTCGGGGACACCTGCGACGCCAGCATGGTGGACGACATCGTGACCGACCTGCGGGCCTACCGGCCTGACCTGGGCCCGGACTGGGTCGTGGCCGAGCCGGTCACCTCGTTCGCCGACCTGACCAGGGGCATGTACGGGGTCGGCACCGTGGTGGCCACGCGCTTTCACAACGTGATGTGCGCGCTGAAGCTCGGCAAGCCCACCATCTCGCTGGGCTACGCGGCCAAGAACATCTCGCTGATGGAGGACATGGGGCAGGCCGAGTTCGTCCAGTCGGCCAATACCCTGGACGTCGGCCGGCTCATCGAGCAGTTCACCGAGGCCGAGCGCCGGTCAGCTCAGCTGCGGGCGGTCATGGCCGAGCGCACGGCGGCCAACGCGCGGCTGCTCGACCAGCAGTTCGCCCGCCTGTCGGAGCTGCTGTTCAGCGGCGGACCAGCACCTCTTCGGAGGCCGGCGGTGCCGTCTCCATCAGGAACGACCGCAGCCGGGGAGCGATAAGGTCCGCGTCGAAGTCGCGGTGGAACCGGGCCGTCGCGGCGCTGGCCGCCGCTAGCCGGTCGGGCTCGCTGTCGAGGAGCCTGACCAGGATGGCCGCGGCGCGCTCCGGGTCATCCAGCGGCCAGAACCGGGCCTCGGCGCCGTCGTCGCACAGCTCGGCGATGGGCCCGATGTTGCCGGCCACGATCGGCAGGCCGGCCGCCATCGCCTCGATGATCGCCAGCGATGACGACTCCGAGTACGAGGCGTGCACATAGGCCCGGTAGCCGGGCAGGAAGTCACGCAGGTCACGGCGGAAGCCGCGGAACCGCACCTGGCCGGCCAGGCCCAGCTCGCGGGCCTGCCGCTCGAGCTCCGGCCGCAGCGGCCCCTCGCCGAACATGTCGAGGGTGAGGGAGTGGCCCGCCTGCCGGGCCCGGGCCAGCACCTCGAGCAGGAAGCGGTGGTTCTTCACCGGCTCCAGGCCGCCGGTGGTGACCAGGTCCCCGACCGGCTCGCCGACCGTCTCGGCCTGGTGCGGGGTATACGCGGTATGCGGGGTATACGGCGTGACGAAGTTGTCGATGACCGCGTCCGGCACCGCCGCGGCCTGCGGCAGCCACTGCAGCAGCGCGTTCCGCGCCCACCGGGAGACGTAGACCAGGCCGTCGGCCCGCGGGATCACCTGCCGCTCCAGCCGCCGGATGCTTCGGAACACGGCGCCGTCGTGGCTGATCTCCCCCTTGTCGGCCCACTCGTCGGCCTGGGAGATCCGGAAGTGCACCGCCATGACCACCCGCTGGTGCGGGCCGCGCCGGGCGCGCAGGGCCGCCCGCGCGGACAGCGGGCACTGGGCGTAGACGACGCAGTCGCCGGCCGCGGCCAGGCGCCGGCGCAGCGCCTGGCGCAGGAACACCTCGTGCCAGTACCGGTACCAGACGACGCTCGCCGGCTGGCTGACCCGCTCCAGCGCCAGGCGCAGGCCGAAGACCCCCTTGGTGACCGGCCCACCCCAGGAGAACGGCGTCACCAGCTCGGCCTCGGTGCCCTCGGGCCCGGTGCCCTCGGTTTCAGTGCCCTCGGTTTCGGTGCCGCAGTCCCGCAGGTAGCGACGCAGCTGACGGACGTGCGTCTGCACGCCGGTGGTGCCTTCCTCGCGCAGGATCGTCGCGATGATCAGCGGCCGGGCACCCTCGGCTCCGCCGTTGTTGCGCGTCATACCTACGTGAGCGCCCGCGCCGGACGCCTGATACGAGGAACCGGCACGAATTCCCGCCGCTCGGGGCACCGCACGCTAAGACTTCCCCTTCCGCCCCGACTCCCGCGCTGATTCCCGCTCCACCGCCGCCGCCAGACCGCCCTTGGGCCGGACCGAGCCGCGCGGTGCGGCGTCCGCCGCCTCCCAGTCCGCCTCTGGCACGGGCTCGGCCGCCGGCCGGTCCGCCGCCAGCGCCTCGGCCAGCCGCCGCTCGGAGCGCGACCGCTCCCGGCCATCAGCCGCACGCTGCTCGGACCCAGGCCGCTCGGACCCAGGCCGCTCGGACCCAGGCCGCTCGGACCCAGGCCGCTCGGACACAGGCCGCTCCACCGGGGCACTATCCACCGACCGCGGGTCCGACTGCGACCGCGCCGCCACAGGCCGCTCCGCCGGCCCGCCATCCACCGGACGCGGCTCAGCTGGAGGCCGCTCTACCGGTGCACCCTCAGCCGGGATCCACCGTGGCTGCGGCCGCCCCGCCGCAGACCGATCGACCGGCCCACCATCCACCGGGCGCCGCTCAGCTGGAGGCCGCTGCGCCGGCGCACCCTCGGCCGGGATCCACCGTGGCTGCGGCCGCCCCGCCGCAGACCGCTCCGCCGGCCCGCCATCCACCGGACGCCGCTCAGCCGCAGGCCGCTCCGCCGCCGGGGGCCGCTCCGCCGACCCGCCATCTACCGGACGCCGCTCAGACGAAGACCGCTCCGCCGGCGCACCCTCAGCCGGGATCCACCGCGGCTGCGGCCGCCCCGCCGCAGACCGATCCGCCGACCCACCATCGGCCGGGCGCCGCTCAGACGAAGACCGCTCCGCCGGCGCACCGTCAGCCGGGATCCAGCGTGGCTGCGGCCGCTCCGCCGCCGGGGGCCGCTCCGCCGACCCGGCATCCACCGGACGCCGCTCAGACGAAGACCGCTCCGCCGGCGCACCGTCAGCCGGGATCCAGCGCGGCTGCGGCCGCCCTGCCGGAGGCCGGTCCGCCGGCCCGCATCCACCGGACGCCGCTCAGACGCAGGCCGCTCCGCCGGCGCACCCTCAGCCGGAATCCACCGCGGCTGCGGCCGCCCCGCCGCCGGAGGCCGGTCCGCCGGCCCGCCATCCACCGGACGCCGCTCAGACGCAGGCCGCTCCGCCGGCGCACCCTCAGCCGGAATCCACCGCGGCTGCGGCCGCCCCGCCGCCGGAGGCCGGTCCGCCGGCCCATCCACCGGCCGCGGCTCAGGCGGCCGCCCCGGCCGCGCACCCTCATCCGGCCGCCAGTCGGGCCGAGACCCAGCCGGCGAACTACGGGCCGCCAGCCCGTCCTCAGCCGGGATCCAGCGCGGCTGCGGCCGCTCCGCCGCCGGAGGCCGGTCCGCCGGCCCGCCATCAGCCGGACGCCGCTCGGACGGCCGCTCGGCCCGTACACCCTCAGCGGGCCGCCAGTCGGGCCGAGACCCAGCCGGCGAAGGGCGGTCCGCCGGCCGACCCTCGGCCGGGCGCCCGTCAGCCTGGGGCCTGGCCGTCGGCACATCATCGGCCGGACGCCGCTCGGACGGCGGCCGCTCCACCCGCGTGCCCTCCGCCGGGCTCCCATCGGATCGCGCCCCATCGGAGCGTGCCCCAGCCGCCGCAGGCCGCTCCACGGGGCGGCCCTCGGCCGGGCGCCGGTCCGCCTGCGGCCTCGCCGGCGCGGGCCGCTCCGCCGAGGCGCCATCAGCCGGACGCTGGTCGGACAACGGCCTGCCCAGGACAGGTCGCTCCATCGGCATGGTCTCGTCCATCGGCAGGCCGGTATGCACCCGCCCCACCGCAGGCTCGTCCGCCGACTCACGCTCGGCCGAGCGGCGCTCGGACTGCGTCCTTCCCACCGCAGGCCCCTCGGCCGGCGGCCCGTCAGCTGACCGCCCCGCCGACCGCGCCGCCATAGGCCGCTCCGCCGGCTCCAGCTCCGCCGCATCCAGCTCGGCCAGTCCGGGACTCGCCCACGCCGCCTCAGCCGCTATCGCCTCAGCCATCGTCTCGGTGCCGGCTGAAGCGGTGCCAGCTGAAGCGGCGTCGCCTGAAGCGGCGTCGCCTGAGCTAGCGAGACTGCCGCGGTGCCTTCCGGTGCGGCCCGGCCAGAACCAGTTCCCCTCGGGCACGGACGCGTGCTCGCGCAGTGCCCCGCGCAGCTGCCACCAGAACATCAGCGCGCCGGCGCAGCCCGCGAACGCCGCGCCGCGCATGGTGCCGACCGTACCGTCGGTGACCGCCCCGGCCAGGCCAGCGACCAGGAACAGGGCCGAGGCCTGGACCATCGCGCGCAGGCTCCGCTTGGCCGCCCCCAGCGCGTGCAGGCCCGCCCCGGCGCCCGCGCTCATGCAGCCGCCCAGGATGGAGATGGCCAGCGGCAGCACCAGCGGGTAGGTCGGCCGCCAGATCGCGCCCAGCGCCAGGTGGCCGAGCCCGCGGGGCAGCGCCACCAGCAGCGCCACCGTCCAGGCGATCGCCAGCAGGGACAGCCCGACGCTGACGGCCAGGCAGAACAGGGTCAGATGCCGCGGCGAGCGGCGCAGCACCCGGGCCGCCTCGGGCAGCGTGACCAGGCCCATCCCGAGGAAGATGACCATGAACGGGCCCATCAGCGTGGTGGCCGCCTGCACGTAGCCGACCGCGGCCAGGCCCAGGATGATGCCGACGCCGTAGTTGCGCAGCTGGGTGGACGCGCTGTTGGAGGTTCCCTCGAGCAGGTAGCGCAGCCCGAGCTCGCGGTGCTGCCTGATCCATCGCCAGCCGCCGAACAGCCGGGGCATCACCCGCGCCTGGAGCGGCCCGACCGCGGCGCCGACCGCCCCGCCCATGCCCCAGGCGAAGACGAACCAGAACACGCTGGCGTGGCCGCTGGCGTTGAGCAGCACGAGCGTCGGGATCAGCGTCACGGCCCAGATGGTGTCGTTCAGGAAGGCGCGGGCGCCCTTGCCGAGCGCGAAGAACGAGTACCGCCAGCTGTCCTGCAGCATCAGCGCGGGCAGCGTTAGGCCAAGTGCGAGGAAGGCCATCCGGGCGGACCCATGCAGCACCAGGGCCGCCAGCATCACGCCCGCCCCGGTGACCAGGCCGGTGAGCGCGGCCGTCCCGGTGCAGTCGGCCACGGCCCGCCGCCAGGTGGGCACGTCGGTGCCGCTGAACCGCACCAGCAGCGGGTCGGTGGACAGGCCCCGCGAGGCGTTCAGGCAGAACGAGTAGGTCACATAGGCCAGGCCGAACGCGCCGTACTGCACCGCACCCAGCGTCTTGGCGATGTAGATGCTGACGGCGAAGTTGGTAATGCTGGACATCCCCTGATCGGCCAGGCCCCAGGTGATGCGCTTGGCGGCCTGGCGGGCCAGCCGCCAGGGCATGGTGACCAGTCCCCGGCCGGGCAGGGACAGACTTCGGCGAGCAGCTTCGGCCGTCAACGGCTCAGCGAAGCCGGGAGTGCGGCCGACGGCGGGCTTGCCCCGTCACTCTCCCGGCCGCGATCATCCGCGCCCCGCATCGCCAGTCCCCCAAGATCTCATGGTGTCGCCGCCAGCCCAGCAGTAAGGCCCGCCATTCACAGGACCGGGACGGCCCGCATTTGATACTACCCACGCAAATGTCATCTCAAGAGGTCTGTGGCGGGCTGAAGACCAGCATGGCGCCGGGCGGCGGGGCGCCGAACAGATCCTGGACGGTCTGCTCGGGGTAGGCGCTGCCGTCAGCGACGTTGCGGAAGTCGCGGATCGCGGTCCCGGTGCAGTACGCGTCGGCCAGCGCCGCGCCGCGCCCGGCCAGCAGGTCGCCGGTGTCCACGGTGCGGAAGTCCACGCTGTACCGGGCCCGGCCCGAGGCGTTGGGGATCGAGCGGTGCAGCTGCGCGCCGGAGAACAGCAGGACCGCGCCGGGTGACGGCAGCACGACCAGGTCGCCGGCGGGCTGGTGGTCCAGCGCCCCCGGCCGGGCCTGCCGCTCCTTGTCCACCTGGGCGGCGGTGGTGAGGCGGCCGGCGTTGTTCTCGTAGTAGTCGAAGCCCGCCGAGCTGTTGGGCACGGCCTGGCCGAAGCTGCCCAGGTCAAAGCTCATGGAATTGTCCGGCCGCGCGGCGAAGATCGGCAGCCACCAGTTGAGCTGCTGAGCCGGCGCGCTGTACCAGACGTCCCGGTGCCACGGGAACGCGAAGGCCACTCCGGTAGTGAGGTGCCCGGCCGGGAATGACGTGCGCGGCTTCGGGACGTCGTAGTGCGTACCCTCGGCCGGCAGCCCGGCCTCCTTGATGATCTCGCAGACCAGCTTCTTCGACGTCTCGGAGTGAATGAACCTGGGCTTCCAGGCGCCCAGCATCCGGGCCATCTCCGCCTTGTCGAAATGCTCGTGGGCGAATTCCGGGTCATGCGGCTCGAAGAGCTCGGCGAGCTGCTCCCTGGTGTAGTCCACGAAATCGCTGACCGCCGTGAGGCGGGTCAGGATCACGAGGTTCCCCTCGTAAATCGCCTGCCGCAGCCCGTCGGCGGGCAGGTCCGGGTCAACGTAGACGGTCATGGTGGCCCCACTTCGCTCAGAGTCCGCGCCGGGCAGCCTGCCCGGCGGCACGATGACGGATTCATGCAGGCACGAACACGGATTTGGTGCAGGTAAAGGCCTCGGCGTACGGCGCGCGGCACTCCATGCCGCGCAGCCGGGCCAGGCCGAGGAAGACGTCGTCGTCCCACCAGTCCCGGCCGTGCTGCGAGGGGAAGCACTTGTGCAGCAGCTCCACCTTGCGCCGCGCGGCCTCCGCCGACAGCGGCACGTACATCGAGGGCCGGCCCAGGTCACCGTCCCACTTGGGGATCTCGTAGGACAGGCACAGGTGATCCCGGAACACGGTGGGCAGGATCTCGCCGATCACCCGGTGATCCTGATGCGCGTCGTCGCGCGACGGGGCCAGGATCAGGTCCGGCGACCAGGATCCGGCCACGCGCTCGAGGGCCTCCTTGGCCGCGCCCCAGGCCGCGGGCAGCCGCCCCTCCGGCAGGTCGAGCAGGTCCACCTCCAGCTCGGCCCCGGGCAGGAAGGCCTGCGCGGCGGCCCGGGCCTCGAGCTGGCGGTCCGCCGTCCCGGTCAGTACGACGTAGCGGGCCCGCAGGCCGCCGGGGCGTCCGGCCAGGCTCAGCAGCGTCCCGCCGGACCCGATCTCGATGTCGTCGGGGTGCGCGCCGATCGCCAGGACCGACAGCGGGCGGCCGGCGGGCGCCGTCAGCTGGAGCGGGTTCACGCGCGGGTCACCCGGCCACGCCGGGGAGGCCGGAGCGCCCCGTCGCCAGCAGCGGGTCGTAGCGGGCGGCGGCCGCGCCGGACCGGTCCGGGTCCCAGATCATCCACGGGCAGTTGCCGCGCTGATACAGCTCATCGAGCTGGGCACGCTCCTTGACGGTGTCGGCCGGGCGACCAGTAGCCCTGGTACGGGTAGGCCAGCACGCGCCGCCGCTCGACCAGCCGCATGATCGCGTGCTCGACCAGGTCCTCGCCCTCGTCCAGGTAGTCGAAGATCTCCGGCCGGAGGACGAAGTAGCCGCCGTTCTCCCACTGGCGCAGGTCCCGCATCGGGGTGACCTGCGTGATGAGCCCGCCGTCGTCGATCTCCACCACATGGTGCGAGGACTGCGGCGGCACGGCCAGCAGGCCGGCCACCGCGTCGCTGGCCTCAAACCGCTCGATCATGTCCGGCAGCGCCGCGTCCGTGAGCACGTCCGCGTAGTTGGCCAGGAAGACCGGGTCGTCCTCGACGAACTGGCGGACCCGGCGCAGCCGCTCCCCGATCGCCGAGTACAGCCCGGTATCGACGAACGTTATCTTCCAGTCCGAGATATCCGTGCTGAAGAGCTTGATCTCGCGCGCGCCATTCTCGAGCACGAAATCATTGGACCGGGTCTCGTCGTAGCTCAGGAAGAAATCCTTGACGTGCGAGGCGCCGTAGCCCAGGCAGAGAATGAACTCGGTGTGCCCGTAATGGGCGTAATAACGCATTACGTGCCACAGCAGCGGCCGCTCGCCGACCATGGCCATCGGCTTGGGCCCGCTGGTGACCCCGTCACGCATCCGCATGCCGAGACCACCGCAGAACAGAACGACTTTCATGCGCCTTCCCCCTACACGATTTCCAGGGCCGGGATGGGGAAGACCAGCCGGCCGCCCCAGGAGCGGACGTAGTCCAGCTGCTCGCTGATCTCCTCGCGCAGGTTCCACGGCAGCACGAGCACGTAGTCGGGCCGCGTCTGGGCCAGGCGCTCGGGCGCGTAGATCGGGATGTGCGTCCCCGGCAGGAACATCCCCTGCTTCACCGGGTTGCGGTCGACGGTGTAGGACAGCAGGTCCGACCGGACGCCGCAGTGATTGAGCAGCGTGTTTCCCTTGCCGGGCGCGCCGTAGCCGGCCACCGTGGCGCCCTCGCGGGCGGCCTGGAGCAAGAACCCGAGCAGATCGGTCCGGATCTTCCGCACCGCGACGGCGAAGCCGTCGTGCCCGGCCGCCTCGTGCAGCCCGGCCGCCTCCTCCTGCGCCAGCACGGCCTTGACCCGGCTGCTCGGCTCGCCGGCGTTCTCCTCCGGCCGGGCGTGCACCCGCAGCGATCCGCCATGGGTGTCCAGCTCGTCGACGTCGACCACCCGGAGCCCGGCCGTGGCCAGCGCGCGGGACGAGGTCAGCAGGGACAGGTAGGAGAAATGCTCGTGGTAAATGGTGTCGTACTGGCGCCGCTCGATGAGCCGGAGCAGGTGCGGGAACTCCAGCGTGACCAGCCCGGTGTCCTTCACCAGCGCCCGCAGCCCGGCCGCGAAGCCCCGGATGTCGGGGACGTGGGCGAAGACGTTGTTGCCGGCCACCAGGTCCGCCTGCCCGTACCGCGCGGCGATCTGCGGCCCGGTGACCGGGCCCAGGAACTGGGTCTGCGTGCGGATGCCGCGGGCACGGGCGGCGTCGGCCACGTTCGCGGCCGGCTCCACCCCGAGCACCGGGATCTGCCGGGCCGCGAAGTGCTGGAGCAGGTAGCCATCGTTGCTGGCCACCTCGGTCACCAGGCTGCCCGGGTTCAGGCCGAGCCGGTCGATCATCGCGTCGGCGTAGCGTTTCGCGTGCGCGACCCAGGAGTCCGAATACGACGAGAAGTAGGCATAGTGGGAAAAAATCTGCTCGCCACTTACATATGCCGGGAGCTGCACCAGCAGGCACGACGCGCACAGGCGGACGTGCAGCGGGTAAAAGGTCTCCGGCTCGTCGAGCCGCTCGGCCGGGATATAACTCTCGCAGAGCGGTGACATCCCCAGGTCGACGAACGTGCGGGATAGTGGCTCACCGCACAACCGGCATGCGTGAACTGACGACATAGCCCCCCTCAGATCGGATCCTGACATAATGCGCGGGTGGGCGAGACGGGGACCGACGGCCTGGCGTGCCGGGCCTGCCGGGCACGGGCCGGCTCGGTGGTGCTTGACCTCGGCCGGCAGCCCGCGTCTGACTATTTTCCCGGCGCCGCCGACCCCGGCCCGGACCCCGAGTACCCGCTCCAGATGTGGCTGTGCTCGGCGTGCGGCCTGGCTCAGCTGGTGGCCGACCCCACCCTGCCCGAGGAGCCGGCCGGGACCGAGCCGGCCGCGCTGATCGCCCAGGCCGCCGACGCCGTAGCGCGGATCGCCGCTGCCGGGCTGCTCCCCGCCGGCGGCCGGGTCGCCGAGTACGGCAGTCCGCACGGCGGCTCGTGGCTGGGGGACCTCGGCCGCCGCGGCATCACCACCGCCGCCGATGGCGAGGCCGCCGAGGTGGTGCTCGACTGCTTCGGCCTGATGCACGCCGCCGACCAGCACGCGGCCCTGGCCGAGCGGACGGCGCGGGTAGCCCCGGGCGGCGTGCTGCTTCTGCAGTTCCACTCCCTGGCCGCGATCCTGCGCGGCGGGCAGTGGAACGCGCTGCGCCATGGGCACTACGCCTATTACTCGGTCACCGCGCTGACCAGGATGCTCGCCGATCATGGCTTCACCCCGCGCACGGCGTGGCAGTTCGAGCTCTACGGGGGAACCGTCCTGCTCGCGGCCAGCCGGGACGGCGAGCCGGGCACCGGGCCAGAGCCTTCCGTCCGGGCGCTGCTGGCCGAGGACCTGAGCGAGGGCACGGGCGACCCGGACGTGGTGGGCCGCCTGGCCCGCGACGTCCGCGAGCGGGCCGCGGGCCTGCGTGAGTTCCTGGAGGCCCAGCGCGCCGCGGGGCGGCCGGCGCTGGGCTACGGCGCCGCCTCCCGTGCGGTCGCGCTGCTGCGGTGGGCGCGAGTGGATCGCACTCTGCTGACCGCGGTCGTGGACGCGTCGGCGGCCAAGCAGGGCCGGCGGATGCCGGGGACCGACATTCCGATCGTCGACCCTGGCCGGCTGGCCGCCGACCGGCCCGCCGCGGTGGTGCTGTTCCTGGCCGACCTGCTGCCCGAGGTCCGGGCCGCCTATCCGGAAGTAGAGGCCGGGGGCGGCCGCTGGGTGAGCGCCGAGACACTCGCATCACGAAGCCTGGAGCAGCACTCGTAGCCGGGCCAGGCAGCGCCCGCGGGTCGGGCCGATGCTCCCGATCGGCAGGCCGAGCTGGTCGGAGATCTCGGCGTAGGAGGGCTGCGGGTCGGCCATGAGCAGCCTGACCAGCTGCTGCCACTGCCACGGCAGGTGCGAGATGGCCTCGCGGACATGCTCAGCGCGCTCGTGGGCCAGCAGGCGCTCGTCGACCTCCGGGTCGTGCGCCACCACGTCGCCCAGCGCACCGTCGTCGTGGACCAGGACCACCCGCTTGCGGGCAGCCAGGTTGCGCAGGCACTCGCGGCGCGCCGTGACCATCAGCCACGAGCCGACGCGAGCCGGGTACTCCAGCCGGTCGATGTGCTCGAACAGCCGCAGCCAGGTGGCCTGGAAGACGTCGGCGGCGTCGCTCTCGGCCAGCTTGAAGTCCCGCGTGACCGCCCAGATGATCCGGGCGTACTGGTCCACCAGGCGCTCCCACGCCCACCGATCCCCTTCGGCGGCCTGGCGCACCAGCTGGGCGATATCCAGGACGCCGGCATCCCGGCCGGCGATCGTGGCGGTCCCGTAGCTAGCCAAAGCAGGCTGCCGGCATGGCCCGGGCGGCTGGCCAGCAAGCCGCGCCCCCGGTGCTTATCGGTGTCTGCCGACTGCCCGCCTGGCAACCGGCAGCAACCACTCCAGTCAGTGTGACCGCCCCCCACTCATTGATGACCGCAGCGCCCTGCCGAACCGGGACGCGCGCAGTAGATCCGTCCTTGCAGCTAACGTCGTTGCACCAAACCAGGCCCCTGCGTGCACTAGTGAGACGCCACGGCCTGTCTGGTGGTTTACCTGGGCACGGGGGCTATTTCCGACTTCGTGACCTGGTCCGGCCCCGGTCAGGGCGTGAGATACCGCCCGAAGGTAATCTCTGCCCCTGGAACCGGGCTAAGGACGCTGATCTGACGCCTTGTTACCGAAATAGAACCTATGCTGTGCTACTGGTTAACTCAGGACGACAAGCTGTGACCACGGCGGTTCCCCTCGCGCTGGGGCCCAGCGTGGCAGGTGAGGAGCTGCACCCCGCATGGCTCGGATGGCCGCCTCAGCCCGACCGGACTCCATGGAGCTGGCCGATTACCTGGGCGTGCTGCGCCGCCGCTGGTGGATCGTGGTGCTCCTGGTGGTGATCGGGGCCGGCGCCGGCGCCGCCTACGCCAAGGTCGCGCCCAAGACCTACTCGGCCTCGGTGCTGATCGAGGTCACGGCGCTGCCCAACAACGCCAACTCCGTCTCCGGCCGCACCGGCGGCAACGTCAACATGGACAACGAGGCGCAGGTGGCCACGTCCACCGAGGTCTCCGCGATCGCGGCCAGGACCCTGCACGACGGCGTCTCGGCCCAGGCGCTGAGCAAGGACGTCACCGTCGCGGTGCCGCCCAACACCACGTTCCTCCAGGTGAAGTGCGGCATGCCCACCGCGCACGACGCGGCGGCGTGCGCCAATGCGGTCGGCAAGGCCTACCTGAGCCAGCGCCGCGCCGCGGTGGCCAACGGCATCTCCAGCGAGGTGTCCGCGGAGAACCGGCGGATCACCACGCTCACCAGCCGGGTGGCCGTGCTCAAGGCCAAGCTCAACGGCCTCAAGGGGCGCCCGACCACGGCGCACGTCAGACTGGGTCTGGCCCTGACCCAGGCTCAGACGCAGCTCGCGGCGGCGGAGTCGGACAACGCCAAGCTGGTCCCGTTCCTGCAGGACCTGAACCTGCCGGGCAGCACCCTGGTCGGCCAGATCGTCACGCCGGCCACGCCGCCCGCCGCGCCGAGCAGCCCGCGCACGCTGCTGGTGCTGCCCAGCGGGCTGCTGGCCGGGCTGCTGCTCGGCCTGCTGGCCGCCTTCGCGCTCGACTTCCGCGACCGCCGCATCCACTCGGCCCGTGACGTCGAGCGCTTCCTGGACCTGCCGGTCCTGGTCGACCTGGCCGCCGGCACCTCGCGCATGCAGCCGGCCCTGGCCCTGCCGCGGTCCCGGACCGGCCAGTCGTTCACCGAGCTGGGCCAGTACGTGGCCGCCTCGCTGGGCGAGGGCAGCCACGTGGTCTTCGTCGCGGGCACCTCGGCGGGCCCCGGCTGCAGCGTGCTGGCCGCCAACCTGGCCGCCACGCTGGCCCGGACCCGGTCCCGGGTGCTGATCGTGTGCGCGGATCCGCACGGCACCGTAACCCCCCAGCTCGCCGGGGTGGCCAGCGACCGCGGCCTGGCCGAGGTGCTGTCGGGCAGCGCCACGGTGGCCGAGGTCGCGCAGCAGTCGCCCGAGGTGCCGGAGCTGCAAGTGATCACGCCGGGCCTGGATGGCTCCGGCGGGCTGGCCAACCTCCAGTACGAGGCCAGCCGCCGGCTGCTGAGCGAGCTGCGCCGGGATTACCGCTACGTGATCGTCGAGGTCCAGTCGGTCGGCGAGGACTCCACCGCCTTCGCACTGGCCGAGTTCGCCGACGCGGCCCTGATGGCGGTGGAGACCTCGCTGTCCACCCGGCCGGGTGCCGCCGACTGCCTCCAGCGCCTGGACCGGCTGCGCACCTCGGTGCTGGGCGCCGTGGTGCTCCCGGCGCCGACCGGCCAGCCCGCCCGGCCGCTGCCCGAGGTCAGCTCGCTGAGCCGCCCGGCCACGCCGCGCCAGCGGCCCGAGCCCCGGCCCGAGCCCCGGGCCGACCTGGCCTCGAAGGTGAAGGGATCCAAGGCTCAGGGAGCCGCGTCATCGGGATCCCAGCCGACGGCCCCGCCCGCCTCGCCCGCATCGTCTGCCCCCTTCACCGACCCGAAGCCGCCCGGCACGCGGCCGTCAGGCTCAGGCTCGCGCTCGCCGGGGTCACGCCCCGCGGGCTCGCGGTCCTCGGGCTCGCACCAGAGCGACTCCCTCCCGCCGGGGTCCCGGTCCGCGCCGGTGGCGACCAACGCCCGGGCGGCCCGCGGCGATGACGTGATCCCCTGGCCCGAGCCGCCGGACAAGATCTCGGAGGGCTGACCCATGCCCGCCGGCAGCAGCCCGCTGCCTTCGTGAGCGCCGAGCCAGCCTGGCTCGGCAGCCAGGCGCGGATGCGACGGTGGCGGCAGCCGGGCGCCACCGCGCGCCAGGGCATCCTGGCCCGGAACCCGGCCTGGCCGGTGACGGCCCTGCTGGCCGGCTACCCGCTGTGGTGGCTGCTGGGGCTGGCCGACTTCATGTGGATCCTGCTGGCCATCCCGATGGCGTTCCGGATGGCCGCCTGGGCGGCCCACGGCACCCGGCGGATCGTCGCCCCGCCCGGCTTCGGCATCTGGCTGCTGTTCCTCGTCGCCGCCGGGGCCGGGATCATGGTGCTGAGCCTGACCGCGCCGGGCACCGTCGTCAGCCCGGTGTCCCACCGGATCCTGTCCTACGCCGACCGGTCGCTGACCTATGTCGGCCTGACCGTGCTGCTGCTGTACGTCGGCAACCTCACCGAGACCGAGCTGCCCCGGCGCCGGCTGGGCTGGCTGCTCGGCCTCATCGCCGTCTTCGCCACCATCGGCGGGCTGGCCGCGATGGCGGCGCCGCACCTTCAGTTCAGCTCGCCGGCGCTCCTGGTGCTGCCCAAGTCCGTGCAGAGCAACACGTTCATCCAGGCCTCCATGCACCCTGGCCTGGCCCAGGTCCAGAACGTGCTCGGCGAGGCCAAGGGCCGGCCCAAGGCGCCCTTCGACTACACCAACACCTGGGGCGACTGCCTCACCATCACGGTGCCGTGGCTGCTGGCCGCGTGGTGGGCCGGCGGCAGCCGGCGGCAGCGGCTGATCGCCGGCGCTACCACCGCGCTGTGCATCCTGCCGCTGCTGTACTCGCTGAACCGGACCGCCTGGATCGGCGCCGGGCTGGCCGTCGCCTACCTGGCCGTGCGGCTGGCCGCACGGGGCCGGGTGGCCATGCTGGCCGGGGTCTGCGCGGCGCTGGCGCTGGTCGGCATCCTGGTGCTGGCCACGCCGCTGAACAGCATCGTCAACGGGCGGCTGACGTCGCACAAGAACAGCGATAACCTGCGCTCCACCCTGGACGTGCTGGCCGTGCGGGACGCCGCGGCCTCCCCGATCCTCGGCTACGGCGACACCCGGCAGCAGCAGGGCAGCGCCAAGTCCATCGCGGTCGGGCCCACCTCCAAGTGCAAGAACTGCGGCCAGCAGGAGGTCGGCAGCACGGGGCAGCTCTGGCTGCTGCTGGTCTGCGACGGGTTCGCCGGCACGGCCCTGTACATCGGGTTCTTCGGCTACGGGGTCTGGCGCTTCAGACGCGACCGCTCGCCCTACGGCATCGCGGGCAGCGTGGTCCTGCTGCTCGGCTTCGTGTACATGCTCAGCTACGACGCGGTGGGCGCGCCGCTGGGCCTCACGATGCTCGCCTACGCGATGCTGTGGCGCAACGACACCGCCCGGCCGTCCAGGGCAGACGCCGCCCCGATCCTCCGGAAGCAGCGCGATGCTGCCCGTCCGGTCGCCTAACGGCGGGGGCGGCCAGGAACCGGAGGACCGGGCCGGGCTCGGCGCCGTGGCCAGAGGCGGCACGCTCAACCTGGCCGGCGCGGCCCTGTCGGCGGCCGCGACGCTGGGGGTCACGATCGCGGTGACCCGGGTCTTCAGCCGCTCGGTGGCCGGGGCGTTCTTCGCCGCGACCTCGCTGTTCCTGATCATCGAGACCGTCTCCAACCTCGGCGCCTACAACGGCCTGATCTACTTCATCGCCCAGTTCCGGTCGCAGCGCTCCCGTGGCCGGATCCCGTCGCTGCTGCGCGCCGCGGTCATCCCGGTCACGATCACCTCGGTCATCGCGGCCACGGCCATGCTGGTCTTCGCCGAGCCGCTGGCCCGGCTGCTGCTCGGCGGCCGCCTGGGCACCGGCGCCTCGCCCGCGGCCGTAGCCACCGCGCTGCGCGGGCTGGCCCTGACGCTGCCGTTCGCGGCGCTCCTCGATACCTACCTGGGGGCCAGCCGCGGCTACCGCGACATGAGCCCCACGGTGGTCGTGGACCGGATCGGCCGGTCCGGCCTCCAGCTGCTCGGCGTCGGGATCGCCGCGCTGACCGGCACCGCGGCCCTGCTCGCGCCGCTGTGGGCGCTGCCGTACGTGCCGGCCAGCGTGCTGGCCTGGGTCTGGTTCCACCGGGTGCGGCAGCGCGCCCACCGGCTGGCCGCCGTGCAGGACACCGAGCGCTCGCAGCTGCGGGAGCGGCCCGCGGGCGGCCGGGCCGGGCCCGGCCTGTCCGGGTTCTGGAAGTTCAACGCGCCCCGCGCCCTGGCCACCATCGCGCAGATGACCATCCAGCGCCTGGACATCGTGCTGGTCGGGATCCTGAAGGGCCCGGTGGAGGCGGCCGTCTACACCGCGGCGACCCGGTTCCTGGTCGTCGGGCAGCTGGGCAACGCGGCGCTCAGCATGGCCGCCCAGCCGCAGTTCACTCACCTGTTCGCCATCGGCGACCGGCGCGGTGCGGGCGCGGTCTACCAGGTCACGACGGCCTGGCTGATCATCTTGACCTGGCCCCTGTACCTGCTCGCCGCGGTCGACGGCCCCACGGTGCTGGCCGTGTTCGGGCACTCCTACCAGGCCGGGTCCACGGTCATGGTGATCCTCGGCCTGACCATGCTGATCGCCACCGGCTGCGGCCAGGTGGACATGGTGCTGACCACGACCGGCCGGACCAGCTGGAGCCTGCTCAACGCCCTGGCCGCCGTGGGCACCAACGTCGGCCTGGACCTGGCGCTGATCCCCCGGTACGGGATCACCGGAGCGGCCATCGGCTGGGCCGCGGCCATCGTGATCACCAACCTGGTCCCGCTGGCTCAGGTGGCCAGCGTGGTCAAGGTGCACCCGTTCGGCCGGGGCACGCTGGCCGCCTGCGCGCTGACCACGATCAGCTTCGGGCTCATCCCGCTCGGGGCGCACTATCTCGTCGGCCGGCAAGTGTGGGTCTCGGCCCTGGGCGCCGCGGCCGGCTGTGTCGTCCTGGCGGCCGGCCTGTGGCTGCTGCGCGGGCCCCTGCAGCTGGCCCTGCTGCCCGGCATCCCGCGCCGCCGGCCGGGATCTGGCCCGGGCCCCGGCCCCGCGCCACCCGAGCCCGTCGGGCCGCCCGAGCCCGGCGGCCCGCCCGTCGCCGGACCGGAGGACCGGCCCAGCCCGCGCCCGGGCCAGCACCGCGCTCCCCGGCCGGCCGACGTGCCGGCCAGAGGCGACGGCCGGGGTTCATTTCCTGCCGTATCCGGTTCAGACAGCCCTTATAGTGATCTGCACACGAGGGGAGTCAGCCGGGCATTGACTGTAATTCCACGTACCAGCCACCGGATTGTCCGGCTGACGGTCGTCATTGCCGTCGCGGCCGTCGGCGTAGCCGCCGTCCTGCTCATCCGCGGCGCGCTGACTCACCACAATCCCGCGCCGCCCCATAAGCAGCCGGCCACCGCGGTCGCGCCGTCCCCGACGGCCTCCCCGGTCGTGCGGTTCCGTGACGCCGACCTCGCGCTCGTGCCCAGGCACGGTGTCTACCTGGGCGCCTACGTGCAGCCGGAGACCGACACGACCAGCGGGTTCATCGGTGCCGTGCAGTCCTTCCAGGCCCAGACCGGCCGCTCGCTGCGGCTGGTCCACGTGTACAGCCAGTGGCAGAAGCCGTTCCCCGACACCCTGGACCAGTACGTGGTGGACAACGGCAAGGTGCTGCTGCTGACCTGGGGCGGCTCGCCTAACACCAAGGCGATCATCGCCGGCCGTGATGACGCGCTGATCAGGGCCCGCGCCGAGCAGATCAAGGCGCTGCACCGGCCCATTCTGCTGGAATTCCGGCACGAGATGGACCGGCCCAATCTGCAATGGACGATTCACGGGCCCGCCGATTACATCGCCGCCTGGGATCACATCAGGAAGATCTTCACCCAGGCCGGCGCGACCAATGCCAGCTGGGTCTGGTGCCCCACCGGGTACGGCTTCCAGCTCGGCCGGGCCCAGGCCTTCTACCCCGGCAACTCCGAGGTCGACTGGGTCTGCGCCGACGTCTACGCCAACTCGCCCGCCCAGTCCCTGAAGGCGGCGGCCGCGCCGTTCCTGTCCTGGGCCCAGCACACCGGCAAGCCGGTCATCCTCGGCGAGTTCGGTGTCAACGGGCAGCCTGGCCAGTGGCCCGGCTGGCTGGCGGCGGCCGCGCAGCTGGCCCGGTCCGACCGGCAGATCCGGGCTATGGCCTACTTCGACGCCAACGGCAGCAACAGCCAGGGCCATCCGTTCTCCTACTGGCTGGGCGACCACCAGCAGGCCCTGACCGCGTTCAGCCGCCTGCTCGGCGAGCAGTTCTTCCAGCCCCGCCTCCGGCCTCATCCGTGACGACCAGCGCTGCCGTGGCCGCCGCCAGCGACCGGGCCAGGTTCCTCGACCAGGTATGCGGCCTGCTCTGGCCGCCGCCCGCCACTGTCGTGCCGTCCCGCGGCGGGGCCGGGGGCCTGTTCGTGCTGCCCAGCCTGCGCGACCCGCGGCTGCTGGTGCCGGCTGGCCGGCGGGCCGGGGCGGCGGCGGTACGCCGGTACGGCGAGCCGGGCTCGGTGCGGGCCAGGCTCGGCCGCCGGGCCCTGGGGCTGGCCCTGGCCAGCGGGGCCGGGCCGGTGCTGCTGCGCGACCGGCTGCGGATCCGCGTCCCGGCAGGCGCGCCCACCCTCGAGGCCTACCTGAGCGGCCAGCTCGGCGGCGAGGTGCTGCTGAGCCTGCACCTGGGCGCCGCGCGGGCCAACCGCAAGCCGGTGCTCCAGCTGCTCACCCCCGGCGGCCGCACGGTCGCCTACGCCAAGGTGGGCATCACCCCGCTGACCAGCCGGCTGGTTCAGGCCGAGCGAGCAGCGCTGGACCAGGTCGAGGCGGCCCGGCTCGCCACGGTGACCGCGCCGCGGGTCCGGCACCTGGGCCGCTGGCAGGGCCTGGACGTGCTGATCCTGAGCGCGCTGCCCGTCTGGCCGCCACGGGCCCGCCGCCCGCTGGGCGACGGCCAGCTCACCAGGGCCATGGCCGAGGTGGCCGGCCTGGCCCGGCTGCCCGCCGAGCCGCTGGCCGGCGGCCGCTACCTGCGCGGGCTCACCGATCGCCTGGCCGCCGCGCCCGCCAGCGCCGACCGGGCCGCCCTGGACGCCGAGCTGACCGAGCTGGCCCGCCAGCACGGCCAGCGCGAGCTGGCCCTCGGCGCCTGGCACGGCGACTGGACCCCCTGGAACATGGCCTGCACCTCCGGCGGCCTGCTGCTGTGGGACTGGGAGCGGTTCGCCGGCGGGGTGCCGGTCGGCTTCGACGCGCTGCACTACCAGCTCCAGTCCGACGTGGTGACGGCGCGCGCCGACCCGGCCCTGGCCGCCGCCGGGCTCGTCGAGCGAGCCCCGGACCTGCTCGCCCCGCTGGAGGTCGGCGCGGCCCCGGCCCGGCTCACCGCGCTGCTGTACCTGGCCGAGCTGTCCGCCCGCTACCTGGCCGATCGCCAGGCCGAGGCCGGCGCCCGGCTGGGCGCCCCCGGCCGGTGGCTGATACCGGCCCTGACCGCGGGCCGGACCGGTGCGTTCGGGTGGGCCTGGTGATAGCGGGGTGATGGCCGCGTGAGGACCGTCTCCGTCTCGCCGCCCGCCCGGCGCGCCGCGCACGCCGTCTCGGTGACGGCCGGGCGGCTGACCAGCCGGGCCCGGCTGCTGCCCGCGTTCCTCATCGTCGGCGCGCAGCGCTGCGGCACGACCTCCATGTACCGGACGCTCAGCCAGCATCCCGCCGTGGTCAAGGCGGTCCTGCACAAGGGCGTGCACTATTTCGACCTGAACTACAGCCATCCGCTGGGCTGGTATCGCGCGCATTTTCCGCTGACCGCGCGCGCCGCGCGAGCCACACCCGCATCGCAAACAGCGGTCACCTTCGAGTCGAGCCCCTATTACCTGTTCCACCCGCTCGCGGCGGGCCGGATCGCCGCCGACCTGCCCGCCGTGAAACTCCTGGTCCTGGTGCGGGACCCGGTCGAACGGGCCTACTCGGCCTGGGCCCACGAGCGGGCCAGGGGCTTCGAGACCGAGCCGTTCGAGCGGGCCCTGGAGCTCGAGGCCAGCCGCCTGGCCGGCGA
This sequence comes from uncultured Actinomycetota bacterium, assembly GCA_963822485.1. GTDB lineage: Bacteria > Actinomycetota > Actinomycetes > Streptosporangiales > Streptosporangiaceae > DASUBV01. Next base: position 701,712 of record CAWGHW010000031.1, on the reverse strand, counting down.
GGCCGAGCGGATCGCGGCCGAGCCCGGCTACCTCAGCTTCAGCCACCAGCATCATGCCTACACCGCGCGCGGCCAGTACATCGAGCAGCTCGAGCGGCTGGCGGGCCTGGTCGGGCGGGACCGGATTCACGTGGTCGACAGCGGTGACTTCTTCGTCAAGCCGGAGGCCGCCTACGACGGGGTGCTGGACTTCCTGGGCCTGCGCCGCGGCGAGTATCCCGAGTTCGAGCGGCACAACGCGCGACCGCGCTCGGCGCTGCCCGACCCCGTGCGCGCGGCCCTGACCGAGCACTTCGCGCCATATGACGAGCGGCTGACCGGCTGGCTGGGCTGGGTCCCGAGCTGGCGCCGCTGAGCCCGCTCCGGGCCGGTCAGTGGTACCGGGCCAGTGGTGCCGGTCAGTGGTGCCGGAGCCAGTGGTGCCGGAGCGAGCGGTGCTTGGCCTCGTGACCGGTGCCGACGTGCGGGCGCAGCCGCTGCAGCGCGCACGAGGCCAGCAGGCGGGCGGCGAACGGCAGGTCGTCGATCAGGTAGCGACGGGCCAGCCGACGCGGCTCGCTGAGCAGCCGGAACGCCCACTCCAGGCCGCTGTGCTGCATCCACACCGGGGCCCGGGGCAGCGCCTGCGCCGCGAACGGTATAGCCGCCCCGCAGGCCAGGAACCACGACCGGGGCAGGCCAGGGGCGAGCGCAGTGATCAGCTTCTCCTGCTTGGGGAAGCCCAGGCCCACGAACACGATGTCCGGCGCGGCCGCCTCCAGCTTGGCCCGCACCGCCGCGACGCCCTCCGCGGTGGTGTCGAAGCCGAACGGCGGCGAGTCGGTGCCGGCCACCAGCAGCCCCGGGTAGCGGGCGCCGAGCCGGGCCGCCGCCTGCTCCGGCACGCCCGGCAGGCCGCCGAGGTAATAGACCGACCGGCCGCTGGCCGCGGCCGCCTCGCTCAGCGAGAAGATCAGCGACGCGCCGGTGATCCGCTCGGGCAGCTTGTCGCCGCGCAGCCGGGTGGCCCAGATCAGGGGCATGCCGTCCGGCACGCTCAGCGACGCGCTGGCCATGACCGCGGCCAGCTGGGGGTCATGCCGGGCCGCGCGGCAGATGTCCACGTTGGGCGTGGCCACCCAGCCGCCCCGGCGCTGGTCCAGCGCCTCGAGGACGGCCGCGACGACCTCCGCCTCGGTCATCCGGTCCAGCTCCATCCCGGCCAGCGGGGCGCGCCCGCGGCCGACGGCTGATTCCCGCACCGCCGCCACGGTCAGATCCCGTGCCCGCGGGCGTGCAGGAGCCGCAGGATCGTCTCGCCCGAGACCAGCCCGGTGGCGACCGCCGCCGCCACGACCACCCGGCGCTCGTGCCAGTTGCCGCGCAGCGCCCTGGCGCTCCACCGGGCGACCTCGCGGCGGCGGCCCAGGCAGGCGTAGGCGAAGGCGAGCTGACCGTAGACCCGGGCCGCGCCGACCCGGCACTCGGTCAGGTCCGGGTGCCGCTCCAGCATCCAGATCAGCGACTGGGCCTTGGTCTCCCACTGCTGGTCGAAGTACGAGGTGCCGCTCCAGCGCACCCGCACCAGGGGCTGGTCCACCTCCGCGATCGGCGCCCGGCGGGCGGCGCGCAGGGCCAGGTCCCAGTCCTCGTTCTGGCCGCCGGGGATGGCCTCCTCCAGCAGCCCGATGCCGTCCAGCAGCGCGTCGCGGCGGGCCAGGAACGTGGAGGAGTGCACCATCACCATGCGCGAGCGCAGCAGGTCGGCGTGGCCGACCTCGTCCTGCCCGGCCAGCCGGGGCGACAGCCGCCCGCCGCTGTCGACCAGGATGCCGCAGCTGGCGAACTCCGCTCCCGGCCGCGCCCGGAGCGCCTCGACCTGGGCGGTCAGCTTGCCCGGCAGCCAGTCATCGTCGTCGTCGCAGAACGCGACCAGGTCGGTGTCCAGGGCCAGGATGCCGGTGTTGCGCGCCCCGGCCAGGCCAGGGGTGCGCGCGTTGGCCACCACCCGGACCCGGTCGCCGGCCAGCACCTGGTCGGGCTGGCTGCGGTCGTGCACCACCACGGCCTCGACCGGGCCCTGGTAGTCCTGGGCCAGGACGCTGTCCAGCGCCGCCTTAAGCTCGGCCGGCCGGTCGCGGGTGGGCAGCACTACACCGACGGACGGCCACATGCTCCGGCGCGCTGTGTCCCCCCTGGACGGCACCGTCATGCGACGCGCCCGGCGTAGCCGTAGTGCGCGAGCAGCGGGAAGGTCAGCGCGGTGACCGTGCGGCGCTGGGAGGCGGGCATGGCCGACCGCCAGCGGTCATCACCGCGGATGTCGACCCGGCCGGTCAGGAACCGCATCGGGTTGCCCGACGCCGTGTGCGCCGCGCGCAGGTCGGCCCACGGGCCGGCCTGATCGGAGCTCAGGAACCGCAGCGCCGGGCCGCCCGAGGGCAGGCCCGCGAACGCCGCGATCCGGCTCAGCGTGGCCGCCGGCGCGGTGACCAGGTCCTCGTAGCGGACCCGCAGCGTCGGGGTGCCGGTCCTGGCCAGCAGCTGGAGCGCCTGGTTCTGCACGTTCCAGTGCCCGGCCGCCCTGGCCGGCGAGTACGTCGTCATGTAGCTCGCCGCCGCCGAGTCCGGGCGGCTGACCCGCCTGGTCCACGAATAGGCGACGGCGCGGCTGTCCCGCACCACGTGGATGACCCGCAGGTCCAGGCCCGGCTGACGGCGCAGGCAGAACGCCAGCGAGGCGTGCTTGCTCGAGTCCACGATGGTCTGGCAGCCGCTGACCCTGGCGATGGAGGAGTAGACGCGCACGTAGTGCGCCACGTACTCGTCGATGGTGGCCCGGATCGCGGGATGCAGCGCGGAGGCGGCCACGACCGGGATGCACCGGGTCCGGTCCACCTCGTGCCGGAGTTGCGCGATGCGGTTGACGTCCACCGCCTCCCAGCCGCCGAACGCGTCCTGGCCCACCTCGCACCAGAACTCGCAGTCCCCGAAGGGCTGCCCGCAGCCGCAGCGCTCGCCCTCGACGATGCCGCGCTGCCACATGTGCACGACCTCGCCGGCCGAGCACACCCCCGGCAGCTCGCCGATCAGCCGCTCCAGCAGCGTGCTGCCGCTCCGGCCGAGGCCGCCGAGGTAGATCACCCGGCGCAGGTCACTGGTCTGCACGATGATGGCCCGGCCCTACTGGCCCGGATCGGGCAGGAAGCAGATGCCGGACAGGCCGTAGACCCCGCCGCACATCTGGGCGCCGTCGTCGTTGTCGCTGGCGATCCACAGGCCCGCGCTGGTCACGAGCATGTCATCGGCACCGAGCCCCTTGCCGCGCGAGTACAGCCCGGCGGTCCCGGCCGAGTTGGTCATCAGTGCGCCGCTGCTCGGCACCAGCCCCTCCATACCCGGGGCGGGCAGCGCGGGCGGGGGTCCGATGGCATCGCAGTCCTGGCCATTGTCCGAGTACCGTTCGTGCCCTCCGAAGTAAGCCGCGCTGGCGTCGGCGGCCGCCGCGTAGATGGAGTCGCAGCCGGTGTAGTTGACCCACTCCGACATGACCGGGCCGTAGCTGCCGCCCGGCAGCGTGGCCGGGAACGCCGCGGCCGCGTCGCACAGGCCGTTGCGCGGGGTCGCGCCCACCGGCCAGTTGTTCGGGTGGTAGCCGGTGTCGCCGATGTAGATGGTCGAGCCGTCCGGGGACCAGGCCGCGGCCTGGATGTAGAACGGCTCGGCGGTGGCGCACTGGTAGGGATAGCCCGTGGTGTCGCCGGGCTGCTGCTCGCCCTGGCTGCCGTCGAACTCCGGGGAGGTCCAGCCGGTGACCGTGGCCGTCGGCCGGGTGGTCAGGTCCAGCATGAAGATCTGCTGCCGGGGCTGCCCGCCCGCCGAGGTGAAGTCGCCCATGATCAGGTCCTGGCGGCCCGTGTGGTTCAGCGCCTGGTTGTAGACCCTGGTTCCGTTGGCGGCCACGCCCGGGTAGTTGTAGTTCCCCGAGATGTTCAGGCGGATAAAGCCGTCATCCTTGCCACTGGTCTTGTCCAGGCTGGCCAGGTAGGGGTCCGCGGCGCTGCCGTTGATCGAGGTGAAATAGCCGCCGGCGATAACGTGGCCCTGGTAACTGGCCAGCGTCTCGACCTGACCCGACGCGGTGTGCCCGAAGGCGGTGATCACGCTGCCGGTGCTGGTACTGATCTCGGCGATGTCCTTAACCGTCGTGCCGCCGATCGCCGAGAACTTTCCGCCGATGTAGGCGTCAGCGCAGTTGCCGCTGTTAAATGTGATCGAGTTCACTACGCCGTTGACGTCGGGCGCCCACGAGGTCACCTTGAATGGCGACGTCGCGCTGAAACTGAAGACGTTGTCACGGGTATAGGTGGTGCTGTTCCGCTTGATCTGAGTGAAGCTGCCGACCGCGTACATGGTGCTGCCGCACTGTACGAGCTGGCGGATCTGGGCCAGCGGGCCGGTCGAGATCAGGTGCGGAGTCTGGGTCTGCGGGACGGGCGAGACGGGCCCGGCCGACGTCGTGGCCGCGCTCGAGGGCCCGGCCCCGAGCAGGCCGGCGGCCAGCGCCAGTGCGGTTGTCGCAGTACCGCCCCACAGGCGCCAGCTACGCAGCATAGATGCCGCCAATCAGATCAAGTCGGTCACGAACGGTCACCAAGACGGGTAATTATGCCACGCAGGCGTATTAAGGGCAGGCAAATGCTAGATAACTACTAATAGTGATTCCTGGATACCACAGGTCATCGGACGAGTCCAGCGCGTGACAGCGCATCGCGAGACCGCAGGTCAGAAATGTGCGTGGCCCTAAAACCCACTCACTCGATCGACTAAATAGGTGAGGGGTACCCGTGGATTTCGGCCAACGGCCGCGCCCCGGCCTTAGTTGTCAGTAATCATGGCCGCGGCCACCGTCGAGTTGGATGCCTCATCAATCAGGATCAGGCCGCCGGTCATCCGATTACGGGTGTACGGATCGCAGAACACCGGCTGGGTCAGCCGCAGCGTTACCCGGCCAATCTCATTCAGGCTCAGGCTGGTCGCGGCGTCGTCCCGGTGCAGCGTATTCACGTCCAGCCGGTACTGCAGATCCCGGACGATGGCCTTGACCGTCCTGGTCGTGTGCTTGACGATCAGCCGGCTCTGCGCGGTCAGCGGCCTGATCTCGCTCATCCAGCAGACCATCGCCTCGATGTCCTGGGTGACCAGCGGCTGGTTGTGCGGCCGGCAGAACATGTCGCCGCGCGAGACGTCCAGGTCGTCGTCGATCAGCAGGGTGATCGACATCGGCGAGAATGCCTCGGTGACCGGCCCGGCAGCGGTGTCGATCCGCTTGATCGTGGTGGTCAGGCCCGACGGCAGGTGCATGATCTCGTCGCCGGGCTTGAGCACTCCGCCGGCCACCTGGCCGGCGTAGCCCCGGTAATCGTGCAGTTCCGGGTCGGTGGCCTGGTGCGGCCGGATCACGTACTGCACGGGGAACCGGACGTCGATGAGGTTCCGGTCGGACGCGATGTGCACGTGCTCCAGGTGGTGCAGCAGCGAGGGCCCGTCGTACCACGGCATGTTGGCCGAGCGCTGCACGACATTGTCGCCGTGCAGGGCCGAGATCGGGATGAACGTGAGGTCGCCGATCTCCAGCTTGGCCGCGAACGCGGTGAACTCCTCGACGATCTGATCGAACACCTGGGCGCTGTAGTCGACCAGGTCCATCTTGTTGACCGCCAGCACCAGGTGCGGCACGTGCAGCAGGGTGGCCAGGAACGCGTGCCGGCGGCTCTGCTCGGTCAGGCCGTTGCGGGCGTCCACGAGCACGATGGCCAGGTCGGCCGTCGAGGCCCCGGTGACCATGTTGCGCGTGTACTGGATGTGGCCGGGGGTGTCGGCGATGATGAACTTGCGCCGCGGGGTGGCGAAGTACCGGTAGGCCACGTCGATCGTGATGCCCTGCTCGCGCTCGGCGCGCAGGCCATCGGTGAGCAGGGCCAGGTTGGTGTACTCCTCGCCGCGCTCGCGGCTGGTCCGCTCGACCGCGGCCAGCTGATCCTCGAAGATCGCCTTGGAGTCGTACAGCAGCCGGCCGATCAGCGTGCTCTTGCCGTCGTCCACCGAGCCCGCCGTGGCCAGCCGCAGGATGTCCATGTGGCGGCCGTCGGCCGGACCGGCGCTGGCCTGCCCGTGCTGGCCTGCCCGGTGCTGGCCTGACTGTCGGGTGCCTGCGTGCCCGTCATTAGAAGTAACCCTCTCGCTTGCGGTCTTCCATCGCGGCCTCGCTGGTCCGGTCGTCGGCCCTGGTCTGGCCGCGCTCGGTGATCCTGGTCGCCGAGATCTCGTCGATCACCTCAGGGATGGTGACCGCCGTGGACGCCACCGCGCCGGTGCAGGTCATGTCGCCGACCGTCCGGTACCGGACCCGGGCCTCGAAGACGGTCTCCTCCTCGCCCCTGGTCACGAACTCGTTGTCGGCGATCAGGATGCCGTCCCGCTCGAAGACCCGCCGCTGGTGGGAGAAGTAGATCGACGGGATCTCCAGCTGCTCCCGCTCGAGGTAGTGCCAGATGTCCAGCTCGGTCCAGTTGGAGATCGGGAACACCCGGATGTGCTCGCCGCGGTTGATCCGGGTGTTGTACAGGTTCCACAGCTCGGGCCGCTGGTTCTTGGGGTCCCACTGGCCGAACTCGTCGCGGAACGAGAACACCCGCTCCTTGGCCCTGGCCTTCTCCTCGTCCCGGCGGGCCCCGCCGAAGACCGCGTCGAAGCGGTTCTCGGCGATGGCGTCCAGCAGCGTGGTGGTCTGGAGCCGGTTGCGGCTGGCCCAGCGGCCGGTCTCCTCGACCACCCGGCCGGCGTCAATGGAGTCCTGGACCGAGGCCACGATCAGCCGGGCGCCCGCCTCCGCGGCCCGCCGGTCGCGGAACTCCAGCACCTCGGCGAAGTTGTGCCCGGTGTCCACGTGCATGATCGGGAACGGGATCCGGGCCGGCGCGAAGGCCCGCTCGGCCAGGGCCAGCATCACGATGGAGTCCTTGCCGCCGGAGAACAGCAGCCCCGGCCGCTCGAACTCGGCGGCCACCTCCCGCATGATGTGGATGGACTCGGCCTCAAGCACGTCGAGCTGGGACAGCAGGTAGTCAGTGCGCGGGGGTGCCATCAGTGCGGCTCCGGGGTGGAAGTGGACACGGGCTGGCCGGACGCCGCGGCCGTCACCAGGCTGCCGATGGTCTCCAGCAGCAGCGGCGCGATCGCGGCCCGGCAGATCAGGATATCCGGAAGCGAGGGTGAGGCCTGGTTGTAGGCCAGCTTCGAGCCATCGATGCGCGAGGTGTGCAGGCCCGCGGACCTGGCCACGGCCACCGGCGCGGCCGAGTCCCACTCGTACTGGCCGCCGCTGTGCACGTACGCGTCGGCCTCGCCGGCGATGACCGCCGCGGCCTTGGCCCCGGCCGAGCCCATGGGGACCAGGACGGCGCCGAGCCGCTCGGCCAGGTCCTGGACGAACTGCGGCGGCCGTGACCGGCTGACCAGCAGCCTGATCGGGCCGGCGGGCGGCTCCGGCACCTTGACCGGCTCGGCCGTGCTCAGCACCCGGCCCTGGGCCGGCAGGGCGACGGCGCCGGCGGTGAGCTCGCCGTCGGCCCAGAGCGCGACGTGCACCGCCCAGTCCGTGCGGCCGGGCTCGCCGAACTCCCTGGTGCCATCCAGCGGGTCCACGATCCAGACTCGGCGCGCCGACAGCCGGGCCGGGTCGTCCTGGCCCTCCTCAGACAGCACCGCGTCGCCGGGCCGCTGCCGGGCCAGCTCGGCGGCGAGGAACACGTGGGACTGGCGGTCACCCGCGGCCCGCAGGCCGGCCGGGTCGCCGACCGGCTCTGACCGGATGGCCAGCAGCCGCTCGCCTGCCGCGACGGCAAGATCACGGGCCAGCTCATCGTCTGAGGTCATCAGAGCAGCTCCAGATAGACAACAAGGGAATAGGACCGGCTTAGCACAATAACCGCTACGCGGCCCGGTCGAGCCAGGCTATCGCTACTCCCCCTGCTATCCGGACACGCTACCCGGACGCTGCTCTCCAGACGGCTACCCAGTCGGCTAGCCGGACGCGGCTACCCACGCCTGGCGCCTCAGTAGGCGCCGGATCCGTGGAAGACCGCTGACCAGGTCTTCCACAGGATCTGCAGGTCCAGCATGAACGACCAGTTCTCCACGTAGCGCAGGTCGAGGCGGACCGACTCGTCCCAGGTCAGGTCCGAGCGCCCGTTGACCTGCCACAGCCCGGTGATGCCCGGCTTGACGGCCAGCCGGCGGCGGACGTGGTCGCCGTACAGCGCCGCCTCCTGCGGCAGCGCGGGGCGCGGGCCGACCATCGACATGTCCCCGATCAGCACGTTGATCAGCTGCGGCAGCTCATCCAGCGACCAGCGGCGCAGCCACGCGCCCGCCCGGGTGACCCGCGGATCGCGGCGCATCTTGAACAGCACCCCGTCGCTCTCGTTGAGCGAGATCAGCTGGGACTTGCGTGACTCGGCGTCGACGACCATGGTGCGGAACTTGAACACCATGAACGCCCGGCCGTCCCGGCCGACCCTGGTCTGCCGGAAGAACGCGGGGCCGCCGTCGGACAGCCGGATGATCGAGCAGATGAGGATGAACAGCGGCGACAGCAGCAGCAGCGCGGCCAGCGCCATGGCCCGGTCGAACGCCGCCTTGATCAGCCGCCGCAGCCCGGTGAACTCCGGATGGTCCATGTGCAGCAGCGGCAGCCCGGCCACCGGCCTGATCGTGGTCCGCGGCCCGGCCACGTCCAGCAGCGCCGGCGCCACGCACAGGTCGGTACCGGTCTTCTCCAGCTCCCAGGCCAGGTCGCGCAGTCCGGCCCCGCTCATCTCCGGGCAGGACAGCACGGCCACCGTGTCCGCCTCGTAGCGCTGGACCACGTCGGCCACCCGGTCCAGGCCGGCGATCACCGGCACGGACATGACCTCGGCCTGCTGCACCGGCCCGGTCACGCAGGCGGCCACCACGGACAGGCCGTGATAGGTCTCGCCGCGCAGCATGGAGGCCAGGTTGGCGACCACGTCCGCGTGCCCGACCACGACGACCTTGCGCATGCAGCTGCCGAGCGTTCGCAGCTTGTGCAGCCGCTTACGCAGCGTGAGCCGCCCGATCAGGTCCAGCGCCGTCAGCGACGGCAGGGCGATGACCACGTAGCCGCGGGCCACGTCGGTCTTGGTCGCGTACGACGCGATCGCCACGCAGGCGGTCAGGCATACCCCGGCGTTGAGCACCTTGCGGAACTCGTCGGTGCCCACCCCGATGAAGCGTGAGTCGTACCCCCCGGCCAGCGCTACCGCGATCACCCACAGCACGGGCAGCGCAATGCTGAACAAGACATAAGGCCCAGTTCCGGACGATTCATTCTGAAAGCGAACTTCAAAGGCCAGCAAGCCGGCCGTGAACCCGCAGATCAGATCGGCACAGACGGCCTGGCGCAGATAACCATTCGTCCAGGACACGGAACTCTGGGCGCTAAGTCGCGCTATGACCCGATCTGAGGGCCAGCGCTCGCCGAAAGCTGGTTGACCAGCCACCGCGCCCCTCTCCCCAACCCCACTGACTGCCGTGATCCGACTGATCGCGGACCCCGCCTCCCACCCGCAGTGCCAGGCCCGGTCCCGCAGTGGCGATGCCCCCGACCCAACGTAGACAAGACGCGCCGCTAAATGGAGTGGTTGACAGTCTTTCCGTGACTCGGCATCTATTTTCTTACGGAAGCCAGATAAGTCGGACAGTGTGACAGCGTGTGTGACACCCGTCGCTGTCGGGCAACGGCCGGGCCGGAGATCTGGGCCGCGAAGCCCGGGCCGGGAAGTTCTAGTGGTAGTCGTTCTGGGCCGCGGCCACGCCGCGGGCCAGCAGGGCCTCGATCATGTCGGCGGCCCGGTCCACCAGCAGGGGCACCTCCGCCCGCTCGGGCGGGGCGAAGTCACGCAGCACGAAGTCGGCGGGGTCCATCCGCCCCGGCGGCCGCCCGATGCCGACCCGGACGCGGTGGTAGTCCCTGGTGCCCAGCGACGAGGTGATCGATCGCAGGCCGTTGTGGCCGTTGTCGCCACCGCCGGTCTTGAGCCGGATGGTCTCGAACGGCAGGTCAAGCTCGTCGTGAATGACCACGATGTGGTCGGGCGGGATCTTGTAGAACCCGCGCAGCGCGTTCACCGGGCCGCCGGACAGGTTCATGTAGCCCTGCGGCTTGGCCAGGGTGACCGGCGTGCCCCCGAGCACGCCCGTGGCGACCTGGGCCCGTGACCGGTCGCGCTTGAACTTCGCGCCCTGCGCGTTGTTCAGCCGTGCGGCCAGCTCGTCGGCCACCATGAACCCGATGTTGTGCCGGTTGCCCGCGTACTGCGAGCCGGGGTTGCCCAGGCCGACGATCAGCCAGCGCTCCTGCGCCATGCCTCATCCACCTAGCAGTATAACCAGGCCGGCCGGGCGGCTTTGCGGCCGCCCGGCCTGCAGGGCTACTCGCCCTCGGACTCGGCAGGCGGTGCGGGCGGGGCCTCGGCGCCCTCCGGCACGGTGACCTCGGCGGCCTCGGCGCCCTCGCCCAGATCGGCCTCGATCTGCGCGGCGGTCGGCGCGGCGATCACGTGCAGCACCAGGATCTCGGGCTCGACCGCCAGCGAGCTGCCCGTCGGCAGCTCCAGGTCGCCGGCGTGCACGGCGTCGCCGATGCCCATGCCCTCGACGCTGATGTCGATGCCGGGCGGGATGTTGGTCGCCTCGGCTTCCAGCGAGATCTGCACCAGCTGCTGGTCGAGCAGTCCGTCGGGGGCCACTTCGCCGGTCACGTTGATCGGGATCTCGACGGTGACCTTCTCGCCCTGGCGGACCAGGATCAGGTCGACGTGCTCGACCGTGCCCTGGATCGGGTCGCGCTGCACGGCCTTGGGCAGCGCCAGCGCGCTGCCGCCGGCCAGGCCGTCCAGCCGGATCAGCACGTTGGCGGTGCGCAGCGCCAGCAGCACGTCGTGGCCGGGCAGCGTGATGTGACGCGGGTCGCTGCCGTGCCCGTAGAGCACGGCCGGTACCTTTCCGGCGCGCCGCTCGCGGCGGGCCGGGCCCTTGCCGAATTCGGTGCGCGGCTCGGCCGCGATGTGTACCTCGGGCACGGTGACGACTCCTTGAACTGTGTTGACCCAGGGGGCTACCCCCCGGAACCCCCAGAGCGCCGATGCGCGGCGAGGGGAAAGACGTTGCGCAAGTCTAGCCGAACTGGGGCGCGACCTCAGACGTGGCCGTCGAACAGGCTCGTGACCGAGCCGTCGCTGAACACCTCGGTGATGGCCCTGGCCAGCAGCGGGGCGATCGACAGCACGGTGAGCTTGTCGAACCGCTTCTCGTTGCTGATCGGCAGCGTGTTGGTCACGATGACCTCGCTGACCCGCGAGTTCTTCAGCAGGTCCACGGCGGGCCCGGAGAATACGCCGTGGGTGGCGGTCACGATCACCTGCGCCGCGCCCTGCTCGAACAGCGTCTCGGCGGCGTTGGCGATGGTGGCGCCCGTGTCGATCATGTCGTCCACGACGATGCAGGTGCGCCCGGCGACGTGGCCGACGACCTCGAGCATCCTGACCTGATTGGCCACGTCGGGGTCACGGCGCTTGTGGATGATGGCCAGCGGGCAGCCCAGCCGGTCGGTCCAGCGCTCGCAGACGCGCACCCGGCCGGCGTCCGGCGCCACCACGGTGACGTTCGAGACGTCCAGCTTGGCCTCCAGGTAAGAGGCCAGGATGGGCAGCGCGAACAGGTGGTCGACCGGCCCGTCGAAGAAGCCCTGGATCTGGGCCGTGTGCAGGTCGACGGCCATCAGCCGGTCGGCCCCGGCGGTGAGGAACAGGTCGGCCATCAGCCGGGCCGAGATCGGCTCGCGGCCGCGGCTCTTCTTGTCCTGCCTGGCGTAGCCGAAGAACGGCGCCACCACCGTGATCCGCTTGGCCGACGCTCGCTTGAGCGCGTCGACCATGATCAGGTGCTCCATGATCCACTGGTTGATGGGCGCGGTGTGGCTCTGGACCACGAAGGCGTCGCAGCCGCGGACCGACGCCAGGTACCGGACGAAGATCTCGCCGTTGGAGAAGTCGTACAGGCGGGACGGAGTCGGCTCGATGCCCAGGCAGCCGGCGATCTCCTCACTGAGCTCGGGAAAGGCCCGGCCCGCGAAGAGCATCATCTTCTTCTCGCTGGCCAGGGTGAGTCCGGTCATCTGTCCTGCGCTCCCTTACCTGGCACCTTCGCCCGTACCGGGCACCGTCGCCGCCGGCGGCACCTGCGTACTGGCCTCAATCCGGTCCCCCGCAGTGAGGTGAGCGAACGGCCCCACGATGGCGCCCGGCCCGACCACCGCCCACTCGCACACCGACTGGATCACGATGGCCTCGGCCGCGATGACGCTGTCGCGGACCAGGCAGCCGGGACCAATCCGCGCCCCCGCGCCGATCTTGGTATCGCCCTCGAGCTGGGTGGAGGGACCGATCTGAGCGCCGGGCTCCAGCATCACGCCGACGTCGACCCAGGTGCTGGCCGGGTCGATGATCGTGACCCCGCTGCCCATCCACGAGCCGAGCAGCCGGTCGTTCATCACCCGGCGGGCCGCGGCCAGCTGAACCTGGTCGTTGACGCCCAGGATCTCGCCGAAGTCCTCGCACCAGACAGTGCCGACCCCGAAGCCGTCCGCGCTCAGGATGGCGAGCACGTCGGTCAGGTACTCCTCGCCCTTGGCGTTGTCCGTAGACACCCGCTTGAGCGCGTCGGCGAGCAGGCTGCCGTCAAAGGCATACATGCCGGTGTTGATCTCGTCGATGGCCCGCTGCTCGTCGGTGGCGTCGGCGTGCTCGACCACGGCCTCGAACGCGCCGTCGGGACCGCGGACGATCCGGCCGTAGCCCGCCGGATCCTGCGCCCTGGCCACCAGCGCGGTCACCGCTGCCCCGGCGGCCTCGTGCGCGGCGACCAGCCCGGCCAGCGTCCGGCCGCGCAGCAGCGGCGTGTCGCCGTAGGTGACCACCACGGTCCCGCCGATCACGCCGAGGGTGTCCAGGACGGTGCGCACCGCGTGGCCCGTCCCGCCCCGGCGGGCCTGCACCACGCGCTGCACGTCCGGCGCGTACTCGGCGAGGTAGCTGGCCACCGGGCCGCTGGCCTCGCTGATGACCGCGATGAGCTGCGCGGGCCGCAGCTCGCGGGCCGCGGCCACGGCGTGCCCCAGCATGGTCCGGCCGCACACCTCGTTGAGGACCTTGGGGGTGCTGCTCTTCATCCGCGTGCCCTCGCCAGCCGCGAGGACGATGACAGCGGCCGGACCAGTCATGCTCACTCGGCTCTGCTCCTCGGTGTCGTCACAGGCTCTGTGTCATCACGGGCACCCGCGCTGCTGACCGCACCGCGGGCTGGATCACGGCGGCCCCGTCAGTCAACGCCCCCGACCTTGGCAGAATACCGCCAGGTCGGGAGGTCGGGAGCGGGGACAGTGGGCTAGATGTCGTCAGGTGCTCCCGGGCGAGGATTCGAACCTCGGTTGTCCGGACCAAAACCGGAAGTCCTGCCACTGGACGACCCGGGAACGGCGTGCGTGCTTACTCTACCGACCAGGACGGCTCTCCCGCCCGGCCAGCGGCCCGGCCGCTGGCCCGCCGGCCGCTCGCCGCGGTGCCGCCTGGATCACGATGGGTATGAGTGTGATCACTAACAGTTATCAATTTTGAGGATGCCACCGCCCGTCGACCCGCAGGACGATCCGAAGGCTTTACGGCGATACCTGCCTGACTGACCGAATCTTCCGTAACGCCCGTGTGATCTTCACCTCAATATCCAAGAATATTCACTTGACCCTTGCGCAACCTACGGTCGCGTAGCCTACGGTTACGTAAGCGTATTCTTCATCGCCCTTGCTCCGGCGACCGCAAGGAAGCGCCGCAGCTAGCGACGTCTGGTGCGAAGCGAGGACGCTATGACCACGACCGCCGACAACCCAGCGACCAGCGCCACGGCCACCGCGCCACCCCGGACCGGACCGGTTCCCGACCTGGATCCCAAGCCGGTCGGCGGCGGCGAGCGCCTGCTGGTCGCCCTGTTCGTCGTGATCCCGATGCTGGCCCTCATCGCCGCCATCCCGCTGGCCTGGGGCTGGGGCCTGGGCTGGCACGACATCGTGATCGCCGTGGTGTTCTACCTGATCTCGGGGCTGGGCATCAGCATGGGCTTTCACCGTTACTTCACCCACGGCTCGTTCAAGGCCGCCACGGGGCTGCGCGTGGCCCTGGCCATCGCCGGCTCCCTGGCCATCGAGGGCCCGGTGCTGACCTGGGTCGCCGACCACCGCCGCCACCACAAGTACTCCGATCGCGAGGGGGACCCGCACTCGCCCTGGCGCTTCGGCACTGACTGGCGCGCGCTGACCAAGGGCCTGGCCTTCGCCCACATGGGCTGGATGTTCAAGAGCAGCCACACCTCGCAGGAGAAGTTCTGCCCCGACCTGCTGGCCGACCGGAGGATCCGCCGGGTCTCCGAGAGCTTTACCCTGCTGGTCGTTATCTCGCTGCTGGCGCCGGCCCTGATCGGCGGGCTGTGGTCGATGTCCTGGGCGGGCGCGCTGACCGCGTTCTTCTGGGGCAGCCTGGTCCGGATCTCGTTCCTGCACCACATCACCTGGTCGATCAACTCCATCTGCCACACGTTCGGCCGGGAGGAGTTCGAGGTCAGGGACAAGTCGCGGAACGTCAACTGGCTGGCGATCCTGTCCTTCGGCGAGTCCTGGCACAACCTGCACCACGCCGACCCGACCTGCGCGCGGCACGGCGCGCTCAAGGGCCAGATCGACATTGCCGCCCGGCTCATCTGGTTCTGCGAGCGGCTGGGCTGGGCCTACGACGTGCGCTGGCCGGACACCGACCGGCTGACCGCGAAGTACACCGGCGGGACGCGCAAGCTCGGTGCCATGGCCCGGCCCAGCGCCAGGACCACGGCCGGGGCCAACGGCGAATTCGCCGACTGAGGACGCCGCGACCATGATGGACGAGTGACAAGCCAACCGAGTGGCAGTGGCCGAAAGCGCATGACAGGCAAGGAACGCCGCGAGCAACTGCTCGACATCGGCCGGCGGCTATTCGCCGAACGGGGCCTTGACGGCACCTCCATCGAGGAGATCGCCGCCAAGGCCGGCGTTTCCAAGCCCGTCGTCTACGAGCACTTCGGGGGCAAGGAAGGCCTGTACGCGGTGGTGGTGGACCGCGAGGTCAGCCGGTTCGTGGAAATGGCGACCCGGCTGCTCGAGGGCGAGGACACCATGCCCAAGTTCGAGGTCGCCGCGGTCACCCTGCTGCGCTACATCCAGGAGAACGCCGACGGCTTCCGCATCCTGGTCCGGGACTCCAATCCCACCTCGGGCTCGGGCACCTTCGCCAGCCTCATCAGCGACATCGCCAGCCAGGTCGAGTACATACTCGGCGACGTGCTCCGCGAGCGCGGCTACGACCCCAAGCTGGCCCCGGTCTACGCGCAGATGCTCGTGGGCATGGTCGCCTTCACCGGCATGTGGTGGCTGGACGCGCGCAAGCCCAACCTCGAGGAGGTGGCGGCGCACCTGGTGAACCTGGCCTGGAACGGGCTGTCGCAGCTCGACCCCAAGCCGCGCATCTCGCCCGAGGCCCGGGCGCGCCTGCGCGAGATGCCCTGAGGCCAGCTCCGGGAAGCTAGCCGGAGGCCAGCTCCGGGAAGCTAGCTAGCCGGTCCGCTGGGCGACCACGAACACCCGCCGGAACGGCAGCACGGTCCCGTAGGGACGGCGCGGGTAGGCCTCGTGCAGCCGGGCCCCGTACTCGGCCAGGAAGGCGGCCGCCTGGTCCGGCGCCAGCGCCGCGAGTACCGGCCGCAGGCCGGAGCCCTTGTACCACTCCAGCACCGGATCGGGCCCCGGCAGGACATGCAGGTAGGTCGTCTCCCACGCGTTCACCACGCAGCCAGCCCCGCTGAGCAGGTCCACGTACGCGGCCGGGTCGGCCGACTGCCGGTTCAGCGCGACGTCCGCGAGCAGCGGACGCCAGCGGCCGGACCCGGCCAGCTCGCGCATGATCACATGGCTCGGCGCGCCGAAGTTGGCCGGGACCTGAAACGCCAGCCAGCCCCCGGGACTGAGGGCCTGAACCCAGCCGGGCAGCAGGGCCTCATGACCGGGGACCCACTGGAGCACCGCGTTGGAGACAATCACGTCGACCGGCCGCTCGGGCCGCCAGTCCCGCAGGTCGGCCAGGCCGAAGCTGAGCCCGGAGCCCGCGGCGTCGAGCCGGCTGGCCGCGGCGATCATCTCGGCCGAGGAGTCCAGGCCGCGGACCTCGGCGCCCGGCCAGCGGCGGGCCAGCTCGGCGGTGAGCTGGCCGGGGCCGCAGCCCAGGTCCACGACCAGCCCGGGCTGCCCGGCCTGGATCTGCGCGGTGAGCTCGAAGAACGGACGCGAGCGCTCGTCGCCGAAGCGCAGGTACTGACCGGGATCCCACATGACGACCTCGCCGTTTCTCTTGACATCAAGATACCTACCCTTGTCTATGTGCGCGGAAGTCTCGATGTCAAGAGATATGCTGCACCGCATGGCGCAGGCTGACCGCGACGAGGTCGACGACCTGGTGGCGCAGTGGCACCAGGAGCGGCCCGACCTCGACGTCTCGCCGCTTCAGGTGCTGAGCCGCCTGTCCCGGCTGGCCCGGCACCTGGACCGGGCCCGGCGGGCCGCGTTCGCCGCTCAGGGCCTGGAGCCGTGGGAGTTCGACGTGCTGTCCGCGCTGCGCCGGCAGGGGCCGCCCTATCAGCTCAGCCCCGGCGCGCTGCTGCACGCGACGCTGGTCACCTCGGGCACGATGACCAACCGGATCGACCGCCTGGCCGCGGACGGGCTGGTCAGCCGGCATCGCGACCAGCAGGACAAGCGGGGCGTGCTGGTGACGCTCACCGAGCGCGGCAAGCGGGTCGCCGACGCCGCGCTGGACGGGCTGCTGGACCGCGAGCGCCGCCTGCTGACCGGACTCGACGCCGCTCAGCAGGAAGAACTCGCCACGCTGCTGCGGGTGCTGCTCGCGCCATTCGACGCCCCCGGCGGGCCGCGCCTAGACTCGAATGAGTTGGAAGGCGAGTAGTCCGGCCCGACAACGGGAGGTCAGTAGCCGTTGCGCCGCTTCGTTCCCGTCCGCGTTACTGTCCGCGTGGCGGCCGCGATCTGTGCGCTCGGGGTACTGGCCGCGGGCTGCTCGGGTTCGTCGCCGGGCTCGGGCCCGCGCACCGCCGCGGACCATTCGGTGCGTCCGGGGGACGCGGTGGCGGTGGCGCCCCGCTACTACGTGTCGCTCGGCGACTCGCTGGCCCAGGGCGTGCAGCCGGATGCCGCCGGGAGCAGCCTGCCCACCGGCGGCGGCTACCCGGATCGGGTCTACACGGTGCTGCACCGTGACTCGCCGGGGCTGCGCCTGGTCAAGCTGGGGTGTTCCGGCGAGACCTCCTACACGATGATCAGGGGCGGCATCTGCCACTACCGGGCCGGCTCGCAGCTGGCCCAGGCCGAGCAGTTCCTGCGCACGCACCGCCGCGAGATCGCGCTGGTCACCCTCGACATCGGCGCCAATGACCCTAACTCCTGCATCCTGGGCGCGCCGCTGAGCCACATCGGCGTCTGCATGCGGTCCCGGGTCCGGCAGACGGTCAACGACCTGAACAAGATCCTGCGCGGGCTGCGGGCCGCGGGCGGCCGTAAGGTGCGGATCATCGGCATGAACTACTACGTGCCCGAGCTGGCGGGCTGGTTTGACGGCAAGCCCGGCAAGGAGATCGCCGTGCTCACCGAGCGGCTGGTGGACGGCTACAACAGCCTGCTGGTCGGCGCGTTCCGGCATTATCACGTCCGGGTGGCCAACGTGTTCGCCGCCTTCCACAGCGCCGACTTCACCGACCACGTGCGGCTGCCCGGGATTGGCCGGGTCCCGCGCAACGTGGCCACCATCTGCCAGCTGACCTGGGCCTGCGCCCACGCGCCTCGCGGTCCGAACGAGCACGCCAACGACACCGGCTACGCCATCATCGCGCTGGCGTTCCTGCTCGCCGACGACCGCTGAGCCCGACGGTCTGGATTCAGCCGGCCAGTTCCTCGGCCAGGGTCAGCCAGCGGTCCTCCAGCGCGGCCCGCTCCTCCTGGGCCGCCTTCAGCTCCACGCCGAGCTCGACCAGCCGCTCGTAGTCGGTGGCGCTGCGGGCCAGGTCCGCGCTGAGGCTGGCCTCGGTGCTGGTCAGCTTGCTGATCTGGCGCTCCAGCCGGGCCAGTTCCTTCTGGCCCGCCCGCTGCCGCGCCGCCGACCCGGCGGCGGGCGCCGCGGAACCGGCGGTTGCTGAGGCCGCGGACGCCCGGCGGACACCGAGGGCCGCGGCGGACACCGAGGGCCTGGCGGACGCCGAGGGCCTGGCGGATACCGCGGGCCTGGCCGGCCGCCCCGGCCGCTCGGCCGCCCCGGCGCGCCGCTCCAGGTACTCGTCCACGCCGCCGGGCAGGAAGGCCACCTGGCCGTCGACCAGCGCGACCACGTGATCGGTGATCCGCTCCAGGAAGTAGCGGTCGTGGCTGACCGCCAGCACCGAGCCGGCCCAGGAGTCCAGCAGGTCCTCCAGCTCGGTCAGCGTCTCGATGTCCAGGTCGTTGGTCGGCTCGTCCAGCAGCAGCACGTTGGGCTCGGCCAGCAGGATGAGCAGCAGCTGGAGCCGCCGCCGCTCCCCGCCAGACAGCTCGCCCACCGGTGTCCACTGCCGGTCGCCGCCCAGTCCCAGCCGCTCCAGCAGCTGGCTCGCGGACAGCTCGCCCTTGCCGATCTGCACCGAGCCGCGAATCTGCTCGGCCGCCTCCAGGACCCGCAGCGACGGGTCCACCGGCACCGGCTCCTGGGTCAGGTAGCCCAGTCGCACCGTGCTGCCGCGGATCATCCGGCCCCAGGCGTGCAGGCCGATGGCGGCCGGGTGCTCCTCCGGGGCCCGGGCGAGCGGCAGCGCGTCCGCCATCACTCGCAGCAGGGTGGTCTTGCCGCTGCCGTTGACGCCCACCACGCCGATCCGGTCACCCGGCCCGAGCTGCCATGTGACGTCGTCCAGCAGCGTGCGCTGACCGGCCCGCACCGTGACGTCCTCCAGCTCGATGACCGTCTTGCCCAGCCGGGTCGCGGCCAGCCGGGTCAGCTCCACGCCGTCGCGCGGCGGCGGCTCGTCGGCGATCAGCGCCGTGGCGGCGGCGATGCGGAACTTCGGCTTGCTCGTCCGGGCCGGCGGCCCGCGCCGCAGCCAGGCCAGCTCCTTGCGCAGCAGGTTGCGCCGCCGGACGTCCGCCGCCTCGGCCAGCCGGGCCCGCTCGGCCCTGGCCAGCACGTAGGCCGAGTAGCCGCCCTCGTAGGCGTGGACCTGGCCGTCGGCCAGCTCCCAGGTCCGCTCGCAGACCGCGTCCAGGAACCACCGGTCGTGGGTCACCACCACGTAGCTCCGGCCGAACTCACGCAGGTAACCCGCGAGCCAGCTGATGGCCTCGATGTCCAGGTGGTTAGTGGGCTCGTCCAGCAGCAGCAGGTCGTCGGAGGCGCGCAGCACCGCGGCCAGCATGGTGCGGCGGCGCTCGCCGCCCGACAGGCGGGCGAGCTCGCCATCCAGGTCCACGTCCGACAGCAGCGCCCCGATGACCGAGCGGCTGCGCGGGTCGGCCGCCCACTCGTGCTCGGGCAGCGCGCCGAACACCACGTCCCGGACCCGCCCGGATAGCTGCTGGGACTGGGCCAGGGTGCCCACCGTGATGCCCCTGGTCCGCGTCGAGCGGCCGGAGTCCAGGTCGATGGTGCCCGCGAGCGCGCCCAGCAGCGTGGTCTTGCCGGTGCCGTTGCGGCCGACTACGCCGATCCGGTCCCCGGCTGTCACCCCGAGCGACACCCGGTCCAGCAGCGGCCGCTCGCCGTAGGCCTTGCTGGCCTGCTCCAGGTTGACCAGGTTCACGCCAGCTCTCCCGCCGCGACGACCACGGCGCCCGGCACCGGCCCGCTCGCCACGGCCACGCCCCGGCAGATCCCGGCGCCGGTCAGCGAGACGGCCAGGTCCCTGGCGTGGCGGGCGTCCTTGGCCAGGAACGCGCAGGTCGGGCCGGATCCGGACACGATCGCGCCGACCGCCCCGTGCTCGCGGCCCTCGGTCAGCGCGCGCCGCAGCTCCGGGCGCAGCGTGATCGCGGCCGGCTGGAGGTCGTTGACCAGCGCCGGGCCGACCGCGGCCGGGTCGCCGGACCGCAGCGCGGTCATCAGCGGGCCGCTCAGCTCCGGGTCGAACGCCGGGGGGCGGACCGTGCCGTCACCGCCGCCGGCGGCCCGGCTCGCCCGCAGCCGGTCGTAGGTCGCGTACACCTCGGGAGTGGACAGGCCGCCGGCGGCGAAGGCCAGCGCCCAGTGGTAGGTCCCGGCCACCAGCGCCGCGGTCAGCTGCTCGCCCCGGCCGCGGCCCACGGCGGTCCCGCCGATCAGCGCGAACGGCACGTCGCTGCCCAGGCCGGCCGCGACCTCGCACAGGTCGTTCTGGCTCAGGCCGGTGCGCCACAGCTCGTTGCAGGCCACCAGGGTCGCGGCCGCGTCCGCGCTGCCCCCGGCCAGCCCGGCGGCCATCGGGATGCGCTTGCGGATCTCGATCCGCACCGCGCTCCGCTCGCGCCCGCGCCGGCCCGTGGCCCTGGCCAGCGCGGTGACCGCCTGGCTGGCCAGGTTGGCCGGGCCGGTGGGCACGGCGTCCGCGTCCTCGCCGGTTACCACGATCTTGTTCCGCTCGGCGGCCCACACCGTCACCTCGTCGAACAGCGACAGGGCCTGGTAGACGGTGACCACGCCGTGATAGCCGTCGGGCCGCGCCGGGCCGACAGCTAGCTGGAGGTTCACCTTCGCCGGCACACGGACGGTGACGGCCGGCGGGGCAGAGTGCAAAGGGGTCACGACCAGTTGATCGTATCGTCCGCGCGGGCCTGGCCCTGGTCAGCCCGGCGCGCGGTCCGGGCCGGGCTGGTGCCGCGTGAACAGCGCGTGCACGCTGGGGGACGGGTAGCTGTCGGATCGGCTGGCGACGGCTTCAATGGCTAATGTTCGGTCATGGGCTCTCCACTCGTCCGGCAGGCGAACGACGCGACCAACCCGCTGCACTCGCTGGTCTGAGAGGAGAGGCTGGTCGTGCCGACTGGCGGTGACCTGCGCTCGGTGTTCCGTGGCTGCCTGCTCGGCGGGGCCGTGGGCGACGCCATCGGGGCCGGCATCGAGTTCCTGTCGCTGGCGGGGATCCAGGACCGATTCGGCCCCGGCGGCGTGACCGGCTACGTCACCGCCTACGGCCGGGTCGGCGCGATCACGGACGACACCCAGATGACGCTGTTCACGGCCGAGGGGCTGATCCGCGCGCGGCTGGCCGGCGGGGCCGAGGCGGACGCCACCGGTGCCATCTGGCAGGCCTATCAGCGCTGGCTGTCCACGCAGTACGACGCCGGGCCGCCGGATTGTCCCGATGGCTGGCTGATCGGCCAGGGCTTCCTGTACCACAGCCGCAGCCCCGGCGTGACCTGCACCAGCGCGCTTCAGGGCGCGCGGCCGGGATCCGCGGGGCAGCCGGTCAACGCCAGCAAGGGCTGCGGCGGCGTGATGCGGGTGGCGCCCGCGGGCCTGGTGGCCGCGGACCCTTTCGCGGTCGGCTGTGCGGCCGCGGCGCTGACCCACGGGCACCCGAGCGGGTACCTGGCCGCCGGCGCCTTCGCGCTGATCGTGAGCGAGGTCGCCAGGGGCCAGCAGCTGGCCCAGGCCGTGGCCAGCGCGGTGCGCCGCCTGGACTCGGTCGCGGGCGGCGAGCCGGTGCGCGCGGCGCTGGCCGAGGCGGTACGGCAGGCCGCGGCCCGGCCCGGCCATCGGGAGACGCTGATCGCCCTGGGCCAGGGCTGGGTCGCGGATGAGGCGCTGGCCATGGCGGTCTACTGCGCGCTGCCCGCGGCGGCCTTCCGGCCGGCCATCCTGCTGGCCGCCAACCACGGCGGCGACAGCGACAGCACCGCCGCGATCTGCGGCAACCTGCTCGGCGCGGCCCTGGGCGCGAGCGCCATCGACGCCGACCTGCTCGACGACCTGGAGGGCCGGGACGCCATCGAGCGGGTGGCCGAGGATCTGTACGACCTGTTCGTGACTGGTCAGGCGCCGGCCGACGGGCGATATCCGCGAACTTAACCCCCGGCCCGGAGCTTGGCCATCGGCGTGTCCGCCGTGACCTCGCCGGTGTATGCCCGGTAGACCAGCGCCGACTCGCTGCCCTCGCCGTGGTGCACGGTGATGTGCGCCACCGGGCCATCGCTCGCGAGGTCATTGCGCTCCCCGGCGTGCCAGTTGCGGTCATAGAGCGGGAAGTTGGAGCCGGCCACCTCGATCCGCACCTGATGCCCGGCCGCGAAGTAGCTGGCCGTCGTGATGCCGGTGACCTCAACCCGGACGATCTCGCCGGGCACCAGCTTCTCCGGCTTGTCCAGGCCGCCCCGGTACCGCAGCCGCAGGGCGCTGTCGGCCAGGTTGTACGCGGTGCCGTCGGGATAGACGTCCAGCAGCTTGACGAAGATGTCGGCGTCCTCGACATCGGCGGAGACGTAGAGCACGGCGCTGACGTCGCCGGCGATCGTGATCGGCTCGGTCAGCGCCGGCGTGCTGTAGACGAGCACGTCGGCCCGGCACTCGACCGCGCGCTGGTCGAGGCAGACGGGCGAGTTCATCGCCAGGTCGCCGCCGAGCGACGGCACCGGGTTGTGCGGGTCGGCGATGAACTCGTCGGTCCCGGCCGGCCCGGCGGCCGGCTTCAGCGTGCCGTCGCCCCATAGCGTGTTCGCCGACCCGCCGCTGGTCAGGTACAGCGTGCGCGACTCGGTCTCGGGCAGCGGCCAGGACTCGCCGGTCAGCCACGTCGCCGCGCCGAGGAGGAACACCTGCACCTTCGGCATCGGCTTCCAGGCATCCGGCTTGCCCGCCAGGAACCGGTCGAACCAGGAGATCATGATCTCGTCGTAGGGGAACCTGCTGTCACCCACCGGCCGGTCGCCGAGCTTGGCGTCCGGCGCGGTCACGAGCATCTTGCAGTGCGACGTGGGCGCCATGATCAGGTACTGATCAGGATGGTGCTGCTGGAACTCGAAGAGCTTGACTGTCTCGAACGCGCCAATGTCCATCCAGCCGTTGATGTTGATCGACGGGGTGGCACCGGTAAAGCTGGCGTCGATCAGGTCGACGGTCTGCCAGGACGGTCCGGCGGGACCCTCGGCCATGTAGGTCTCGAAGCCGCTGAGCGGTGAGCCCATGCGCCGCAGCACGTGCCCGCTCGGCGCCTCCAGCGTCGCCTTGTCCAGCGCGCTGGCGTACTCGGGCACCCGGAAGTCGGGCACGCTGACCGAGTACCGACGGAAGGTGCGGGCCAGCTCGTCGCCCTCGGCCTCGGCCGGCAGTTTCGGCCGGAGCCGCACCCCGTAGGGTGCGTGCCACAGCGCCCAGGTCTTCAGCATCGGCACGCCGCCGCGATAGAAGCTGCCCTGGGAGCCGGCCACGCCCGGCACGTCACCGATCGCCGAGCCCGAGCTCATCGGGACGCACGCGGCCAGCGCCGGGTGCCCGATGGCGCCGAGCCGGAGCTGGTTCTCCGCGGTGGAGGAGCAGCCGTGCAGGCCGACCTTCCCGTTGGACCAGTCCTGCGCGCTGACCCAGTCCAGGGTGTCCCTGGCGTCCGAGGTGGTCTTGGTCAGGAACCCGAAGTCGCCTTCGGACCACTCGGTACCGCGCTCGTTCTGCACGATGACGACGTAGTCGTTCTCGAACTGCGCCCGGTACATCGGCTTGAACATGTCGTTGATCGAGGTCTCCGGGTACGGCGTCCGGATCATCATGGTCGGGTACGTGCCCTCGGCCCTCGGCCGGATGATCACCGTCGCCAGCCGCACGCCGTCGCGCATCGGCAGCATGACGTAGTCGACGCGGTACCGGACCGCGTCGGCGCCCAGGTCGCGGACCGACTTCTCCAGCGACGTCGGCGGGAAGAAGTCCTGCTGGATACCGTCTTCAGCCGCTGCCATGACTTTCTTCCTTCGCTGTGGGCCTGCTCTGCCAGGCGGGCGGGCGGATCAGATGACGTACACGACCAGGTGCGACGGGTACGCCGAGCCGTGGAAGATGGTCTGGACGGCGCGCGCGGGCGGGCCGGGCTGGCCGCCGCGGTTGGCGTTGCGCTCCAGCTTGGGGAAGTCCGCCGAGCAGATGTCGACCCGCAGCCGGTGCCCGGCGGCGAACCTGTTCGCGGTGGCCGCCATGCCGATCTCCAGGCGGTAGATCATGCCCGGCTCCAGCGGCGCCGGATCGCCCTCGGTGTCCCGGTAACGCCCGCGCACGATGCCGGTCTGCAACTGGATCGCCCGGCCGTCGGGGAACACGTCGGAGAGCCGGGCGACGAAGTCGGTGTCCACGGCGGTCGAGCTGGCGTAAAGGACGACCGCGAGTGGCCCGGCCACATCGAGATCCTGCTCCAGCGGTCCGGATGTGAACGTCAGCACGTCGGAGCGGAGCTGCAGCTCGGTCACGTCGACGCTGCCGGGCGGATAGACGCTGGACAGGATGCTGCCGCCGACCGTGGGCGTCGGGTCCTGCGGGTCATAGGTATAGCGGTCGGGCTCCCACCAGTCCGGCGCCGTGTCCCAGCTGAGTGTCCCGGCCGCCCCGAAGTAGACCTCGCGCCGGCGGGCCCGGGCCGGCGGCCACTCGCTGGCCGCGCACCACTGATTCGCGCCCATCAGGTAGTACGTCACGGCCGGCAGCGCCGCGACTGACCCGGTCCGCACCGCGTCGTGCCAGTACAGCAGCAGCGCCGGGTCGCCGCGGTAGATCCGGTCGAGCTCGGGATGGCTCTCGTGTCCCTCGTGGTAACCCGGCATATTGTGCGCCGACGGCGTGATCAGCAGCCGGCTGTTCGCGCGGACCTCGTCCCGGCCGTGCGCGGCGATGAGCTCCCAGGTGCGCAGCGCGTCGTCGAGGCACCAGTCATACCAGCCGGTGATCATGAACGCGGGCGCGCGCACCGCCGCGCACAGCTCGGCCGCGCTGGTGGCCGGCAGGAGGTGCGCATCCATGTGCACTGTGTGCGGGAACACCGCGTCCAGCCGCTCGATGTCGCTGATCGTGATGTCCTGCACGCCGAGCGCGAGCCGGATGATCGCGGCCCGCTCATCGTTGCCGGCCTGGCAGTACTGCTCCCAGAGCCAGCGCCGGCCGTCGCCCGGCCGCATCGCGGCCAGCCCCGGGTAGCGGTCGATCAGGCCGGAGGCCAGCGGCGTGAGCATCGGGTCGTTGAAGTACCCGGTGGCCAGGGTCTCGGGCAGCATGCGGTGTTCCATCTCGTACATGTCGATCGGCGCTTTGCTCGCGCCCCTGCCGACGGTCCGGGAGTAGGCGTTCGCGAGCATGTGGAACCGCGCGCCGGGGGGCGCCGCCACGCCCAGCCCGGCGACCTCGGGCGCGATGGCGGTCATCTGCGGGTGCATCGCCATGCACCACTGGGTGCCGCCCACATAGGACCCGCCCATAGCGCCGAGGAATCCGGCATACCACTCCTGCCCGGTCACCCAGCTGACGAAGTCGAGGCTGTCCTCGCGCTCGTACACGTAGCAATCCCACCGGTCCGGCTCGCTGTCCCCGGTGCCGCGGCAGTCCTGCGCGACTACCGCGTAGCCGGCCTGGGCCAGGGAGAGGAACGTGGCGGCCATCGTCGCGCGGCCGTACGGCGTGCGCAGCGCGATGGCCGGCGCCCGGCCGGCCGGCGGCCGGTACACGTCGGTGGCGAGCCGGGTTCCGTCGCGCATCGGCACGAAGACTGTCTCCCGGCCGATCGCGCCGGGCTCCCAGGCAAGGGTGGCGGGGCGCGTCCCGGCCAGAACGGCGGCCAGGTCCGGGGCTACGTCGGCGAGCGGCGCCGGCGAGCTCCCGGCTCGCTCGGCCGGGCTGACCGCGGTCATCGGTCGCCTGAGGTCATCTGCCGTCCTGCTCCTCTTCCGCCAGCAGCGCGTGCCGACAGCGTATGACCGGCGCCGACCTGCCCGCACGCGACAGAAGTGGCAGAAATACCGCCCGCTGTGCGACGGCTGTCCACTCGGCCCGGCGGGCCGCTGCGCGGGGCCGGCCCTTCGTCCGGATGCCGAACTTCCGGCCGCCATTCTTCGCTCTCTGTCCGTTGTGCCGCCCGGGCCGAGCCCGCAGAATCGGGTGGCGTGACCCAGACTGACATCGTCCCGGCCCAGCCCCCGGCCCCGCGAGCGCTGTGGCTGGACGGCGGGACGCTCGCCGACGGCACCGGCCGTGATCCGGTCCCCAACCCCGGCATCCTCGCGGAGTCGGGCCGCATCACCCGGATCGGCGGCACCCGGCCCGCCGAGGCCGAGGTGGTCGACTGCAGCGGCCTGACGCTGACGCCGGGCCTGATCGACGCCCACGTGCACATGGCCTGTGCCCCGTTCGACCCCAGCCTGCGCTATGACGTCTCGGTCGCCGAGATGGCCGCGGACATGTTCCGCAACTGCGCGCAGACGCTGGCGGGCGGCTTCACCACGGTGCGCGACACCGGCGGGATCGACCGCGGGCTGGCCGACGTCATTGCCGCCGGCAAGATGCCCGGTCCGCGGATCCTGCAGTGCGGCCCGGTGCACAGCCAGACCGGCGGCGGCGGCCAGATGGGCGCCGAGTGGGAGCCGACCCACCTGTGGGATCAGCACGCGATCCCCGGCCTGGTCGCGTGGGCTCTGCTGTCGGACGGCCCGGACGAACTGCGCAAGAACGTCCGGGAGGGATTCCGCCGCGGCGCCTCGTTCGTGAAGCTGCTGGTCACCGGCGCCGTCGTCGCGATCTCGACCCAGTCACCGAGCGACACCCAGTTCACCGTGGCCGAGATCGCCGTCGCGGTCGAGGAGGCCAGCGCCAAGGGCACCTACGTGACCGTGCACGCGCACAACAACGCGGGCATCCGGGCTGCGGTCCAGGCCGGCGTGCGGTGCGTCGAGCACGGCTCGCAGATCGACGAGAAAACCGCGGCGCTGATGAGCGAGCACGGCGTGGCGCTGGTGCCGACCTTGTCGATCATGGAGCAGCTGGTCGCGGACCCGGCCTCCATGGGCCTGGCACCGAGCTATGCCACCCGGCTGTCGCACTTCGCGAAGTCGGGGCGGGAGGCCGTGCTGGCCGCCAGGGAGGCCGGCGTGCGGGTTGGCCTCGGCTCCGACCTGCTCGGCCCGGACCAGCACGATCGTGGCCGGGAGCTGCTGCACCGGGCCAAGGTCGAGACCCCGATGCGCGCGCTGGAATCGGCGACCCGGATCAACGCCGACATCATCGGTCTCGGCGACGACCTCGGCACGGTCGAGACCGGGAAGATCGCGGATATCGCCGGCTTCGCCGGTGATCCGCTCAGCGAGCCCGGGCAGTTCGCCGACCGGGACCGGGTGGCCCTGGTCGTGCAAGGCGGCCGGGTGGTCAAGTTCACCTCGCCTGGCTAGGAGGATCACGATGCCCGCAGTGCCGCCCCCGCTGTCTGTCACGCTGCCCAGGACCGATTACTTCGAGTTGGACTCGCAGCACGTTGGCGACCGGTTGGCCATCTGGGTGACCAGGCCGGTGGACTACGACCGTGGTGACGTCAGCCGGTTCCCGGCGATCTACGTGACCGATGGCAATGTCGCGGCGGCCATGCTGGCGCCGTACGCCGAGCACACCGCCTTTGACCTGATCAGCGCGTTCCAGCCATACCTGCAGGTAACCGTCGGCTATCCCCCGGAGAAGGCTGCGGACTGGCTGACGCTGCGCAACCGGGACCTGGTCCCGGCCAACGAGCCCGCCCCGCCCAGCATGATCGCCGCCGTGGCGGCCGACGCCGAGACGGCGGGCTGGACGCAGCAGGAGCACGACGAGTACCTTCGCTCGATCCGTGAAGGGCGGGCCGCGCAGTTCCTGGCCTTCCTGGAGGACGAGCTCCGGCCGGTGATCGACGAGCGGTACCGGGTCCGGCCGGAGGGCTCCGGGCTCTTCGGGTACTCCTACGGAGGCCTCTTCGCCATGTACGCGCTGATGCGGCGCAGCCCGATGTTCCAGCGGTATGGCGCGGGCAGCCCCGGCGTACTCAGCCCGGACAGCCAGGTCTTCCGGCTGGAGGCGGACATCGCTGACCGCGGCGAGGATTTTGACCACGTGCAGCTGCACCTGACCGTCAACGAGCTGGAGATAACCGGCCGGTCGCACATCTACCGCGACCTCGGGATCCAGTTCGCCCGCCTGATCGACCGGCTTTACCTCAGCGACTACGCCGGGCTGGACTTCACCGCCAGGGTCCTGCCCAGCGATACGCACATGACGGGCTTCACCCAGTCGTTCCTGAGCTACCTGCGCGCGTGCTACGGCGCGAGCGTGCCGAGGGGCGGCGGGCTCTGACAGACGCGCGTATCCGGACGGATTACCCGGTGGTCGCCGGGCGGTCCGGATAAACAATCACCTTGAGCCCCGCGGCTGACCGCGCGGCCTCAAAAGCCGCGGTGATCTCATCCAGCCCGAACCGGTGCGAGATCAGCGATTCAAGGTCGAGCTCGGGGAGCAGCCCGGCGGCCTGCCCGGCGGCCGCGCGGTCGGCGCCGAAGCTGCCGATCAGGGACAGGTTCCGGAAATGAAAGCCGTAGAGCGGCAGCCGTAGCATCGCGGTGTCCCGGTGCACGCCGAACATGACCACCCGGCCGTCGCCGGCCACCACGTCCAGGCAGTCCTGGAGCGCGGCCGGGCTGCCCGCGGACTCAAACGCGACGCTGATGACCTCGTCACGGAGCGCCTCGGTCAGCGGCCCGCCGGCCGGGTCAAGGGCCTCATCCGCCCCGAGGGCCAGGGCCAGACCGCGCCGTCGCGCGTCGGGCTCGGACACGATCACCCGGCCCGCGCCGGCCTTCCGGGCCACCGCGGCGATCATCAGGCCGTTGCTGCCGGCGCCGGTAACCAGCACGGTAGCGCCCGCGGGCACCGCACCCCGGCGGACCGCGTAGACGCAGCAGCTCACCGGTTCCAGCAGGCAGCCGCGGTCGGCCGGCAGGCCGGCCGGCAGCGGCACGAACCGCTCCGCCGCCGCCGTGACGACCTCACCGAAGCCGCCGAACGCGTCGAACCCGGCCACCAGGCTGCCCTCGGCCAGGCTGGTCACGGCCGGGCCGGCTGCGGCCACGACTCCGCAGTACTCGTGGCCGAGGCGGGCCGGCGCATCGAGCTCGTCGTAGTAGCCGTCGGTGAAGTGCACCTCGGTCAGGCACACGCTGCAGGCCGACACGCGGACCTGTACCTCGCCGGGGCCCGGCGGCGCGAGCGGGACGCTGCGCACCGCGAATCCGCTCCCGGTCCACTCGGCCGCCCGGAACTGCGCCGCCCGCTGCTCCGCCCGCTGCGCCTGGTGCGCGCTGCGGCCGGCCGGGTCCGCGGCCGTCGTCAGCTCGCCGAGTAGACGCGGGTCAGCCAGTTCTGGTTGTAATACAGGCCGGTGAATCCCCGGTAGACGTACTTATCCTGAATAGCCATGACGTCGTTCTGCCAGAACAAGCCGTAGTACGGCAGCTGCTGCTGCGAGATCGTCAGTACCTTCGACAGGTCCTGCGCCCGCTGTGCGCTCGTGGTCGCGGAATTAGCGCCCTGCAGCAGCTTGTCGATCTGCGGATCCTTGAAGTTGGCCAGGTTGAAGTTGTTCTTGACCGCGTTCGCGCTCGGGTAGATCAGGTTCATGTAGTCGGCCGGGTCGGCGTAGTCCGGCAGGAACAGCAGGCAGACCAGGCCGAGCTTCTTGTGCCCGTACAGGTTGGCCAGCCAGTCGTTCGTCGGGACCTGCTGGATCGGCATGTTGATGCCGAGCTGCTTGACCGTCGTGCTGAGGCTCTCCATCGCCTTGACCACGGCGGGCGAGTTGTTCGGAACCAGGACGTTGTTGGTGGTGAAGCCGTGCGGGTAAGCCGACTGAGCCAGTTCCTTCTTGGCGTTGGCCAGGCTGAACGGGTAGGACGGCAGCTTCCGGTAGAGGCTGGCGACCTGCGACTGCGGCAGCACCGAGCCCCACTGCTGCGGCGGCACGACGCAGTCGGCGGGGGTGCCGTTGCCGTCCAGGAACGCGCGGACGTAGCCGCTCCGGTCGGCCGCGTACGCGATCGCCTTGCGGACGTGCAGGTCGTTGAACGGCGGCGCGCTGGTGTCGAACGACAGCGCGCAGATGTACATGCCGGGGGCGGAGTACGTCTTGATCGTGCTGATCTTGTCCCACGCCGCCGAGTCCTGGACCGGCACGGTGAAGGTGCCGGCGGCCTGACCTGACTGCACCGCGAGCTGCAGCGTCTGGGTGTCCGAGATGCAGCTGAACGTGCAGGTCTTGACCTTCGGCTTGGCGCCCCAGTAGCCGTCGAACCGATCGACCGTGGCGGAGGTGCTGTTCGGGTACGAGGTGATCTGATACGGCCCGGTCCCCATGATGCGCGGTCCGCTGCCCGGCGAGCCCAGCCCGGAGCCGAACTTCGTCACGAAGGCCTTGGACAGGATCGGCGCGAAGACCATGGCGTTGGCGACCAGCGGATCGGCCTTCTTCAGCTTGATGGTCATCTCGCTGGCGCCGGTCTTCACGAACGATCCGACGTTGGCGAAGTAGCCGGCGATCTGGGACGACACCTTCGGGTCGATGTGCCGGGTCAGCGAGTAGACGACATCGTCCACCGTCATCGGCGTTCCGTCCCAGAACTTCACGCCCGACCGGATCTGAAACACGTAGTTCAGTCCCGCCGCGTCGTACTTCCAGCTCGTCGCCAGCAGCGGAGTGAGGGCTAGCTGGTCCGACACCGCGAGCAGGCCCTCCAGCCCGCAGATCTGGACGATCTGAGCGTTGGACTCGAAGGCGGAGGCGATGTCCAGGCCGACGATGGTGGAGGCCGCCACCGCCCAGGTCAGGCTCGAGATGTCCGCGCCTGACACCTTCTGCGGGGCCGATGACCCGCTCGGGCCGGCCGACCCGCCTGAGCCGCTGGAGCCGCCGCACGCGGCGAGCACACCGGGAAACGCGAGCGCAGCGGTGCCGAGGCCCAGCCCGCGGAGCAACTGACGGCGGTCCGGGCGCAGTGGCTCGGAGGATGGAGTGTCACTAGTCATATGTCAGTTCACATCCCTTACTCAGCGCGCGTGCGTAACTACCGCCCTTTCTGCGCGTTCCGAAACAGTACGTCCGCGTCGGTCGGCTCAGCACGCTACCCAAGTGGGAGAATCGGGCCCCGCTTTGCTACTGCTGTCCAGCGCCAGGGTGCCGGGGTCTGCCGAACAATGTCTTCATGCCGTCCAAGACCGGAGCAGCCCCCGACTACGACGCGGTGGTGATCGGGGCGGGCTTCGCCGGGCTCTACATGGTGTACCGGCTGCGCGAAGCCGGATTCCGGGTGCTCGGCCTGGAGGCGGGTGACGGAGTCGGCGGTACCTGGTACTGGAACCGGTATCCCGGTGCGCGGTGCGACTCCGAGTCGATGTACTACTCCTTCTCCTTCCTGCCGGAGCTTCGAGCAGGAGTGGCCGCTGGAGGAGCGGTACCCGACCCAGCCAGTGATCCTGCGCTACCTGCAGACCGTGGCTGACCGCCTGGACCTGCTGAAGGACTTCACCTTCGGCGCCCGGGTGGACAGCGTCCGCTACGACGCCCCGGCCGGCCAGTGGACGGTCGGGGCGGGCGAGCTGCTGACCGTGACCGCGCGCTACGTCATCACCGCCACCGGGGCGCTGTCGGCGGCGAACCGGCCGCAGTTCGACGGGGCCGGGGACTTCGCCGGCCAGCAGTACTCGACCGCGAGCTGGCCACGGGAACCGGTGCCGCTCGCGGGCAGGCGCGTCGGGCTGATCGGCACCGGGTCCTCGGGCGTGCAGGTGCTGCCGGAGCTGGCCCGGCAGGCGCGGTCGGTCACGGTCTTCCAGCGCAGCGCGCAGTTCGTCACGCCGGCCCGGCAGGAGCGGCTCGATCCGCGCATGGTTGCCCTCTGGAAGGCCAACTACCAGGAGATCAGGCGCCGCACCAAGATCACCGCTGGCGGCATCCCCATCCCGTCGCCGGTCCGGTCGGCGCTGGAGATGTCGGCGGCGGAACGGGCGGCCGTGTGCGAGGAGGCCTGGCGCCGCGGCGGCATCTGGTTCCTGGACGGGACGTTCACCGACGCGGTCACCAGCCCGGAAGCCAACGCCGTCATCGCGGACTTTGTCCGGGCGAAGATCGGGCAGATCGTCGACGACCCGGCTGTGGCCGACAAGCTGATGCCGCGCACGCACGCGTGGGGAACCAAGCGCGTCCCGGTCGGATCGGACTACTACGAGACCTACAACCGGCCCAATGTCAGCCTGGTCGACTTGCGCGCCGACCCGATCGAGCAGATCACGCCGCGCGGAATCAGGACCCGCTCGGCCGAGCACCCGCTCGACGTCATCGTGTATGCCACCGGCTTCGACGCGCTCACCGGATCCGTCGTGCGGCTCGGCGTCGCGGGCCGTGACGGCGACCGCCTGGAGGACGCCTGGGCCGGCGGCCCGCGCACCTACCTCGGACTGATGGTCCCGCGCTTCCCCAACCTCTTCACCCTCACCGGGCCGGGCAGCCCTGGCGTCGTCACGAACGTGCCGGTCGCCATCGAGCAGCATGTCGAGTGGGTCGCGGACCTGCTCGGCTACCTGCGCGCGCACGGTCACGACACGATCGAGGCCACGCCGGGGGCGGCCGACGAGTGGACCGCGCACGTACAGGAGGTCGCCGCCGCGACGCTCTACCCCACGGCTGATAGCTGGTACATGGGCGCCAACATCCCCGGCAAGCCCCGGGTGTTCCTGCCCTACATCGGCGGCCTCGGCGTGTACCGGCGCAGGTGCGAGCAAATCGCGGCCGACGGGTACCCGGGGTTCGCGATCGGCGGCCCGGTGCCTGCGCCGGCCGGGCAGCAGGCTGGTCATGGCGCTGGATCTGGTCATGGCGCTGGATGAGGCCACGGCCGCCCTGATCGCGCAGTCGGCCGGCCGCCCGCGAGTGCCGGAGCTGACGGTCGCGCAGGCCCGTCAGCTCGATCGCGCGGCGGCCCGCGGCCGCCAGCGGCACGCTGGACCGATCGCCGACGTGCTGGTACCGGTCGCCGGCGGATCCATCCCGGTCCGCGTTCTGCTGCCCGAGGGCAAGCCGCGGGCCCTCATCGTCTTCTATCATCGCGGCGGCTGGGTGCTCGGCGACCTGGATGAGTGCGAACCGGTGGCCGGGGCACTGGCGGCCCGGACCGGCTGTGCGGTCATCTGCCCCGGCTACCGGCTGGCGCCGGAGTTCCGCTATCCCACGGCCGTCGAGGACGCCTGGGCGGCCCTGCGCTGGGCGGCCGCGCACGCGGGTGACCTGGCGGGGGACATCGCCGGCGAGCCGGTGCCGCTGATCGTGGCCGGGGAGAACGCGGGCGGCAACCTCGCCGCGGTGATGGCGCGGCGGTCCGCTGAGCAGGATGGCCCGGCCGTGCTGCTGCAGGTGCTCATCTGCCCGGTCACCGACTATGACACTGACGGCCTGTCCTATACCGACCCGGTCAACCAGCTGCTGCTGGACCGCGACGCGATGATCTGGTTCTGGGACCACTACGCGCCGGAGCCGTCCGCGCGCGTCCACCCGGACGCCTCGCCGCTGCAGGCGGTGTTCCTGACCGGCGTGCCGCCCGCCGTGATCCTGACCGCCGAGCATGACGTACTGCGGGATGAGGGCGAGCTGTACGCGATGCGGCTGATCCAGGCGGGCGTTCCGGTCGAGCACCGCCGCTTCGCCGGGCAGATGCACGGCTTCTTCGGCCTCCTGGATGCCCTGCCGGGCAGCGCGGACGGCCTGCGCTACGTGACGGATCAGGTGGCGCAGGCGCTCGCGGCCGCGGCCCCTCAGCCGGGCGGCGGGCTGAACGTCTCGCAGTGAATGAGCCCGCCGTCGATGATCAGCTCCGAGCCGGTGATGAAGCGGGCGTCGCCTGAGCACAAGAACGCTACGCCGGCCGCGATGTCCTCGGGCTGCGGCATGTCCCCGAGCGGGACCCTCGCCCTCGCCTCGCGCACGAGCTGCTCGGCCGGCACCCCCTGCACCTGGGCTGTCTGCTCAATGTAGCGATTCCAGAGCGGTGTGGAGACCTCGCCAGGGTGCACGGAGTTGCACCGGATATCCAGCCGCTCCTGGGCGCAGTGCTGTGCGACGGACTTGGTCAGCTGCCGGACCGCGGCCTTGGCCGCTCCGTAGGCGGTCGAGTCGGGCGTGGCCAGCAGCGCGGCAATCGAGGACATGTTGACGATCGAGCCGCCACCGGTATGCCGCATCGCCGCGACTCCGGCGCGGCAGCCGAGGAAGACGCTGTCCACGTTGACCGAGAAGATCTGCTTCCAGTCGGTGAACCGGGTGTCCTCCGGGGTGACGCGATCGGCCGCGCCGGCGATGCCGGCGTTGTTGACCAGGATGCTGACCGGACCGGCCCGCTCGCTGGCCTTCCGCAGCACCACTGGCCACTGGTCCTCGCTGGTGACGTCCTGGTACACGAACACGGCCCCGAGGTCGGCCGCGGCCTGATCGCCGAGTTCCCGCTGCCGGTCGGAGATGACGACCCGCGCGCCCTCGGCGGCCAGCCGGGCCGCGATCGCCTTGCCCAGGCCGGACGCGCCGCCGGTGACCAGCGCCGTCCGGCCGTCCAGTCGCCCCATCAGATTCCCCTCGCCGCGGTCAGTGGAAGATCGAGCCCCCGTCGACGTTGATCGACTGACCCGTCATCGACGTCATGATCGTCAGGAAGACCACGGCCGCGCCGATCTCCCGCGCTTCCTGGGGCCGCTTGATGAGCTGCCAGTCACGCACCATCTGCTCGGTCGACATCTGCCAGGCCGTGCCGACGTCGGCGATCATCTGGGTGGGCACCACGCCCGGGCAGACCGCATTGACGCGGATGCCGAACTGCGCGACCTCCTTGGCCAGCGACTGGGTGAAGCCGATGACCGCGAACTTCGATGACGAGTAGTGTGCGCTGCCGGCCGTGCCGTCCTTCCCGGCGGCGGACGAGATGTTGATGATCGCGCCCGCGCCCGCCTCCATCATGCCGGGCAGCACCGCCCGCGACACCAGGAACGTCCCGCGCGCGTTGACGTTCATCACGCGATCCCAGTCTGCGACCGCGAGGTCGGTGACCGGCGCCAGGCTGATCACGCCGGCCACGTTGGCGAGGATGTCGATCCGCTCGCCTGACTGGCTGACCGACCGGACCAGCTGCTCGACTGAGCCGGGATCGGCGACGTCCACGGGCCGGGCCGCGGCCGCGGCGGCGCCCAGGCCGGCCGCGGTCTGGCGGGCCGTATCGAGATCGAGGTCGGCCGCGATCACCCGGGCTCCCGCGGCGGCCAGCTCCTGCGCCACGCCGCGGCCGATGCCCCGGCCGGCGCCGGTGACCAGCGCTGTCTTGCCGGCCAGCGGCTGCCCCCACGGGGAGGCGAACGCGAATGCGTCGGGCGCCGGCCCGGCCATCAGCCGCCGTCCGGGTCGGCGTGGCCGCGGATGACCGGCAGCACCACGCAGGACGCCATCCCGCTGCGGTGGTGTACCTCCTGATCGGCGACCACGATCGTGGCGTCGGTGAAGAAGTTCTCCGCGCCGGAGTTGGTGTTGCGGTCGTACTGGGTGAACCACGAGCTGGTGATCTCGACCCGGATCCGGTGGCCGGGCAGGAACCGTACGCCGCAGGCGTCCATGGTGAACTCGAACGGCACCGGCGTGCCCGGGGGGAGCAGGACCGGCGACTCGAACGACTCCCGGAAGCGGGCCCGCAGGCAGCCCTTGCAGATCAGGTGGGCGCTGCCGTCCGGGTGCACGTCGACCAGCCGCGCGTGCCAGTCGGTGTCGCGCGCGGATGAGGAGGCGTACAGCCGGCACGTCACCCAGCCGACAACGTCCAGCGGCTCGGTCAGCGGCTCGGTGGTGTAGCACAGGCAGTCGTCACCGATCGTCGCGAGCCGGTCGTCGACCGGGCCCTCGCGCAGGTTCCACAGCACCCGGGTCGGGCTAGCCGGGTCGTAGCGGTACCGGTCGGTCGGCTCGTCGCCCGGCGGCTCGGGGGACAAGGCGCCGTCCCCGCGCAGGCTGTTGGCGTGGCCGCGGGAGTGGAAGTAGAACGGCACGTGCTCGGTGCCGGGCAGCGGCCAGCTGTCCTCGGCCCACCACTGATTGGCCCCGATCACGAACACGTTCACGGGCTTCTCGCCCTCGATCCCGTTGGCCCGCCCCTTGAGGTAGCGGTCGAAGAACCGGGTCACGTAGTCGTCGAGCTCGATGAGCGC
Organism: uncultured Actinomycetota bacterium; assembly: GCA_963822485.1. GTDB lineage: Bacteria > Actinomycetota > Actinomycetes > Streptosporangiales > Streptosporangiaceae > DASUBV01. Next base: position 665,254 of record CAWGHW010000031.1, on the reverse strand, counting down.
GTGGTCGCCGAAGTCCACGCCGGACAGCTTGCGCCACCGGTTCACCCAGTGCGGCCACGGCCCGATGATCAGCTTCTGATGGGCGGCCGCCGAGCTCGCCTGCATCTGCTCGAAGTTGTCCGGGCCGCCGGGGAAGTTCATGTCCCACCAGCCGGTGATGTTCAGCGCCGCGACGTCCATCTGCGCGTGGTTGTCGTAGGCGCCCTGCCGCCAGAAGTCGTCGTAGACCGGGTGCTCCATCCAGTCGTTCCACCAGGTCCAGCTCGCCCCGGCCCGCTCCGGCACCGACGACAGCGGCAGCGCGTCGTAGTAGTCCTGCTGCTCGGAGAACAGGTTCATGAACTCGGGCACCTGCCAGGACCGCTGGCCCATGCCGAGGGCCCACTCCGTCACCGGTAGCAGGAAGCAGCCGCCGAAGATCGGCTCGTTGCGCCACATGGTGCTCGGCGGCGAGACGAACGGCACGATCGCCTTCAGGTGTGGCGGCCGGCGAGACGCGGCGTACCACTGCGTCTGGCCGACGTAGGAGCCTCCGGTCATGCCGACGTTGCCGTCGCACCAGTCCTGGGCCGCGATCCACTCGACCGTGTCGTAGCCGTCGTCCGCCTCGTCGAAGTAGGGCCGGAACCTGCCGTCGGAGTTGAACCGGCCGCGGGAGTCGGCGAACGCGATGATGTAGCCGCGCTGGGCCAGCTTCTCGTAGACCTCGGACCGGGCCAGGGTCTTGTCGTAGCAGGTCCGCAGCAATACCACGGGCAGCGGACCGGGCAGCTCGGGCCGCAGGAGGTCCACCGCGAGTTCCACGCCGTCGCGCATCGGCACGCGCAGGTTGTGCGTGATCCTGGTCGTGCTGGTCAGCCGGGGCGAGATGGGGCCGCGTGGTGGCTCGCCCGCCGCGGCCTGCTCGGCGGGCTGGTCGGCGAGGCTCACGTGCAATCAGCGGTCATGGCCGCCCCTTCCCGGAAAATCTCGCGGCTGACTCTACGATCAGCACGCTAATGACCGCAGGTCGGGTAGTCACCGGACGCAATGTCGAAAACATCCCCGGAATGCTCCGACACCTGTCGGTGGTGCCGGCCTGACCCGCCCAATGATCGTGGCTGTGTGACAGAGACTGCGGACGCCCTGGTGGTCGGTGCGGGTGTGATCGGCGCGTCGACCGCCTTGGAGCTAGCCAAGACGGGTCGCCGGGTGGTGGTGGTCGACATGCTGCCGGGCCCTGGCCAGGGCTCCACCAGCGCCTCCAGCACGATCGTCCGGTTCAACTACTCGACCGTGGACGGTATCGCCGCGGCCTGGGAAGCCGGGCAGCACTGGCTGCACTGGGCCGATCACCTGGAGCACGCGGCCGACGCGGGCCCGCTCGCCCGGCTCCAGCAGACCGGCGTCGTCATGCTGGACGTGCCGATAGTGCCGAAGAAGCGCGTGCTGGACATGTTTGACGAGATCGGCGTCCGGTACGAGGACTGGGACGCGGCTACGCTGGCGACCCGGGTACCGGGAATCGATCCCGGCCGGTTCTGGCCGCCGAAGCGGCTCGAGGACGAGGCGTTCTGGGCCGATCCGGAAGGCCAGCTCGGCGCGTTCTACAACCCCGACGGGGGCTTTGTCGACGACCCGCAGCTGGCCGCTATGAACCTGGCCGCCGCGGCTCGCCGCCGCGGCGTCACGTTCCGGTTCCGCAGCCACGTCACCGGCGTGCGCCAGGCTCACGGGCGGGTGAGCGGCCTGGACCTGGCCGACGGAACGGTCCTGGCCGCACCCGTCGTCGTCAACGTCGCCGGTCCCTGGTCATCCGGCCTGAACCGGGTCGCCGGGGTCGGGGACGACTTCACGATCGTGGTGCGGCCGATGCGCCAGGAGGTCCACCAGGTCCCGGCCCCGCCCGGCTACAACGACGATGACCGGCCCGGCCCGGTGATCGCGGACCTGGACCTCGGCACGTACATGCGCGGGACGCCGGGCGACGGCTTGCTGGTCGGCGGGACCGAGCCCGAATGCGACCCGCTCCAGTGGCTGGACAAGCCCGAGGACGCCGCCCCGAATCCCACCGTCTCGATCTACCAGGCCCAGCTCACCCGCGCCGCGCGGCGGCTACCCGGGTTGCGGATTCCCAGCACGCCGCGCGGCCTCACCGGCGTCTACGACGTGGCCAGCGACTGGACGCCGGTCTACGACCGGACCGCGCTGGACGGCTACTACGTGGCGATGGGCACCAGCGGCAACCAGTTCAAGAACGCGCCGCTGTCCGGACGGTTCATGGCCGCGATCATCGATGCCGTCGAGAATGGCCACGACCACGACACGGACCCGGTGCGGTACCGCGGGCAGTACTGCGAAGTATCGGTGAACCTCGGCACCTTCTCCCGGAAGCGCCGGGTCAACACCGCGTCCAGCGGCACCGTCATGGGCTGACGCCAGGCACTAACCCGCCGCGATCCGCGAGGGCGGAAGGAGAGCCACCCGTGAAGGCAGACCGGATAGCAGACCTGCGCAGTCAGATGGCAGCGGCGGGACTGGACTGCGTCGTGATGTACCCGTCCGCGAACTGGCGCTACGTGTGCAGCTTCGCGCCGGTCGCCAATGAGCGGCTGTGCCTGCTCCTGGTGACCGCCGAGGCCGTCGCCGTCGTGCTGCCCAACTTCGACGTCGAGGAGATGACGGCCAGCGCCCCGGACGCCCTGGTCTTCGGCTGGTCCGACCTGGAGGGACCGGAGCGCACCCTGGCCCTGGCCTGGCAGCAGGTCGGCGGCCCCGGCCTCGGCTCGCTGGCCGTGGACGACGGCATGCCCTACCTGTTCACGCGGCTGCTGTTCGGCGTGGCCGGAGCTGCCTCACAGCGGCTGCTTACCACCAGCCTGCCCCGGTACCGCCTGGTCAAGGGGCCGGAGGAGATCGAGGCGATCAGGACCACGGCCGCGATCATCGAGCAGGCGATCGAGGCGGCCGCGGGCGCGCTCAGCCCCGGGCTGACCGAGCGGGACCTGGAACGCCTCATCAAGACCGAGCTGCTCGGGCGGGGAGCCGAGACGCTCGACTACGCGCTGGTGCAGTTCGAGGCCAACTCCGCGATCCCGCATCACCTGGCCGGCGAGCGGGCTCTGACGCCGGCACGGGAATGTCCTGCTTGACATCGCCGTGACGCACCGGCAGTACTTCGCCGACATCACCCGCCAGCTGTCGCTCGGCGAGCCGGCCGGCAAGTACGCCGAGGTTTTCGCGATCGTCCGCGCGGCCCAGGCGGCCGGCGTGGCCGCCGCGGTGCCCGGCGCGACCACCCACGATGTGGATCAGGCCTGCCGGGACACGATCACGGACGCGGGCTACGGGCCCGCGTTCTTCACCAGGACCGGGCATGGCCTGGGCCTGGAGGTCCATGAGCCACCCTCCGTGGTGGCGGGCAACCTGATGGTGCTGGAACCGGGGATGGTCATCACCGTCGAGCCCGGCATCTACCTGGCGGGCGAATTCGGCGTGCGCATCGAGGACACGATCGCTATCACCGCCGGAGCGGCCGACCGGCTGAGCGCATCAGCCCGGGATCTGGTCGTGGCCGGGTGACCGGCCGTCGGCGGTCAGGCCGCGCCCCCGTGCGCTAATGCCGCCGGCGAGATGTCCGGCAGCAGGTGCAGCAGCCGGGCCAGCTTGAGGCCGAGGTGCAGCGACAGCCGGTCGCTGCCGCTAGCGAGGTCCATGCCGGTGACCAGCTCGATCCGGGACAGCCGGTAGTACAGGCTCGTCCGGTGCACGTTCAGCCGGGCCGCGCTGGCCCGGGCGTCGCCCGCCGAGTCCAGGTAGATCTCGAGCGTGTCGACCAGGTGACCGGCGGTGTCCTTCTGCATCAGCTGCCGCAGGCCGACCGGCACCGCGTCGGGCGGCAGGCTGTCCAGCGGCAGGTGTACCAGCAGCCCGTAGATGCCGAGCTGGTCGTAGCACACGACCTGGCCGAAGCCAGACACGGCCTCGGCGACTCGCAGGCTCACGTCGGCCAGCGCGCACGAGCTGTGTGCCGCTTCCAGCCCGCCGACCACGGGCCCGATGCCGACCCGGACGGCCTGCGCGGTCGGCGCGATCCGGGCCAGGTCGGCGCACAGCCGGCTGGCGTGGCCGCGCAGGATTTCCAGCGTCGGCGGGCGGGGCGTGGCCGCGAGCAGCAGGCCATGACCGCCGGACCTGGTCACGGCGATGGCTTCCATCGGCATCAGCTGTCGTACCAGCCGCTGGAGGGCCAGGTCCAGCTCGGTCGCCGCGTCGGCGTTGCGATCCAGTACCTCGGCCGCGACCCGGACCGCCAGCACGACCACGTGCCAGGAGGCCGGCAGGCGGCCGGTCGCGGTGAGCTCGGCCGCCGCGTGCGAGCGCACGCTGGCGTCCTCGGATACCAGGTCGCGCAGCAGGGCCTGCTCGCGGCTGCGGCGCAGATCGCCGAGCAGCAGCTCGCGGTGCATGATCTGGCCCGCGGCCGCGGCGGCATCCGCGGCCATCAGCAGCTCCTCGCCAGTGAGGGTGTGGTCCTCGTCGATCAGCCACAGATAGCCGAACAGCCGTCCGCCGCAGCGCACCGGGACGGCGACCCGGCTCAGCACGCCGCGGTCGGGCCAGGCCGGCACCCGCACCGGCCCGTCGGCCGCGGCGATGCCGGCCTTCAGGACGTACTCCAGCACATCGGCGGGGATCTGCATGGTCAGGACGGACGTGATCCGGGTCTGGTCGACCTGGTCGTGTTCCTCGTGATGGGCGGTGTGGACCAGCAGGTGCATGCCGGGATCATCGATGGCTACGGCTCGCTGCAGGCGCGCGGCAAGACCCTCGCATACTGCCCGCAGCTCTTCTTGCACACAAGCCTCACACGGAGCATTCGACAACTGTGCAATCCATAGTGCCTCTTTGCCACCCGAGTCGGAAGCCCTCAGCCAGCCCGGTATCTAGAGTCGGGTTGAGGCTCGAGCAGGGTTCGGGTCTCGAGCGGGACTCGTGCTCAGAGATTGGCGGCTGCCGTCATGACCATCGATTTCGGCCAGCGTGACCTGCGCGCTACGGAGGTGTACGCCGCGGTCGAAGCGCATTTCCGGAGCCTGCACGAGCCGGCTTTCGGCCGTCCCAGCGCGGCGGCGGATCCTGATCCGCGGCCCGACGGCGCGGCGATCGCGTTTACCGGGACGATCTTCACCGAGCTGGCCGGGCACGGCACTAGCCGGGTCTGCCTGGCTGAGGCGGGCACGATCACGGTCGTGACCGAGGGCCCCGGTGAGCAGCGCTACCCGCGGTACTCCCCGGACGGGACCCGGCTGGCCTACCTGAGCGACGCGGGCCAGGCCGGCGACTTCCAGCTGCGGATCCGGGACCTGGCCGCCGGGACGGACACGGCACCGGACACGGTCCCGGGCACGATCGAGTACCTGCAGTTCTCGCCCGACGGCCGGCACATCCTGCTGGGCGTAGCCGGGCACGGCGCGGACATGTCCGGCGGCGAGGGGTCCGGGACGACCGCGCGGGCCGGCGATGACCTGCCGGACTGGCTGCCCGACGCCTACGCCGGCCCGGCCGCTGATCAGTGGCGGTCGGCCTGGGTGGTGGAGACCGGCACGGGTACGGCCCGGCAGGTCAACGCGGCGGGGACGAACGTGTGGGAAGGCGCCTGGGCGGGCCCGGCGGCGCTGCTGCTGGTCACCAGCCCCGACCCCGGCGAAGGGGCCTGGTACACCGCGCAGCTGCACCGCATCGAGGTCGCTACCGGAGCGGCCGAGCTACTGCAGACGCCTGAGCAGCAGCTGGGCTGGCCTGCGGCCACCCCGTCCGGGGAGCGGTGGGCATTCGTGACGGCGACGTGCTCGGACCGCTGGGTCGTGGCCGGGGACCTGCACATCGCGACCGGGCCCGGCGAGGGCACGGTGGTGGACACCGCCGGGGTCGACGTCACCTGGATCCAGTGGATCGACGAGCAGCGGCTGGGGTATTTCGGGCTGCGGGGGCTGACCACGGTCGCCGGGATCTACGACGTTGCTGCCGGGAAGGCCGGGGAGACCTGGACCAGCGCCACCCTGACCTGCGGTGACCGCTACCCCCAGGGCCGCTTCCTGGCCGACGGATCGGCCGCGGTCGTGCTGCAGGGCTACACCCGCTACCCCGAGCTCGCGTTCGTCGGCGACGGCGCGCCGGCGCAGGTGGCGTCGCTGCGGCACCCGGGCGCGGACTATGTCAGCAGCGTGGCCGGCACGATCGAGCCGGTCCGCTGGCCGGCCCCGGACGGCCTTCAGATCGAGGGACTGCTGTGCGTCCCCGGCACGCCCGGCCCCCATCCGCTGATCGTGCTGGTGCACGGCGGCCCGGTGTGGGCCTACCGGGACCGCTGGGCCATGGGCTACGTCTACACCCCCCTGCTGGTCAGCCGCGGCTACGCCGTGCTGCACCCCAACCCCCGCGGCAGCAGCGGCCGCGGCCAGGACTTCGCCCGGGCCGTGCTGGGCGACATGGGCGGCGCCGACACCGACGACTACCTGGCCGGCATCGACGCGCTCGTCCAGGCCGGCATCGCTGACCCGGCCCGGATCGGGGTGACCGGCGGGTCCTACGGCGGGTTCATGTCCGCCTGGCTGATCACCCAGGACCAGCGGTTCGCCGCCGCCGTGCCGATGGCCCCGTCGACGAACTGGTATTCCCAGCACCACACATCCAACATCCCGTTCTTCGACGCCCTCTTCCTGGCCGACGAGCCGCGCGCCCGCACCGGCCGGTTCCCCGATCGCAGCCCGCTGTTCTTCGCTGACCAGGTCACCACCCCCACGCTGCAGACCACCGGCGCGCTGGACCGGTGCACGCCGCCGGGCCAGGCGGTCGAGTTCCACAACGCGCTGCGCGAGTGCGGTGTCGAATCGGCCCTGGCCATCTACCCGGGCGAGGGTCACGGCGTCCGCAAGTTCCCGGCGCTGATCGACCAGTGTGCCCGCACGCTGGGCTGGTTCGAGCAGCACATGCCGGCCTGACGGGCCGCGTCATGGCCGAGCGGGTAGTCATCGTCGGCGCGGGCGCGGTGGGGCTGTGCTGCGCGTACTTTCTGCAGCAGGCCGGCCGCGAGGTGACGGTGCTGGACGCCGGCCCGGTCGGCGACGGAGCGTCGTGGGGCAACGCCGGCTGGGTCTCGCCGTCACTATCGGCACCGATTCCCGGCCCGGCCGCGCTGCGTACCGCGCTGGGCTCCATCGGCAAGCCGGACAGCCCGCTGTGGCTCCGGCCGCAGGCCGACCCGAGCTTCGCGCTGTGGGGCCTGAGCTTCCTGCGGCACTGCACCAGGGCCAGCAACGAACGCGGGCTGGCCGCCACGGCGCTGCTGTCGCGGGACGCGTTCCGGTACTACGACCAGATGCGCGCCGATGGCCTGGCGGTGAACCTGGAACGCCGCGGGCTGCTGTTCATAGCGCACTCGGAAGCCGAGCTTGACACGGAGCTGGCCGAGCTCAGGCGGCTGTCTGGGCACGGCATCGCGGCCGAGATCACCAGGCTGTCGGGGACGCGAGTGCCGGGACCGGCAGCCCGTCATCGGGCCCTGGGTGGCGGGCGGGATCTTCGTCGGGACGGATGGCCACCTGGACCCGCGCCAGCTGACCGCCGCCCTGGCCGCTGTGATCATCAGCCGTGGCGGCACCATCCGGACCGGCGAGGCGGTGCGGGACTTCGTCGTCCGCGGCGGCCAGGTCGTCGCCGTCCGGGCCGGTGACGGCGAGGACGAGATCCCGGCCGGCAGCGTGGTCATCGCGGCGGGCGCCCTCTCGGTGCCGGTCACACGCAAGCTCGGCGCCCGGCTGCCGATGACCGCCGGGAAAGGGTACAGCGTCTCGGTCGGCTGCCCGCAGCTGCCGGAGGCGCCGATGTACCTCGTCGAGACCCGGGTCGGCGCGACTCCGCTGGCCGGCCGGCTGCGGCTGGCCGGGACGATCGAGTTCTCCGGCCTGAACAGTCGGCTCGACCAGCGGCGCATCGCCTCGCTCGTGCGGGCCGCCCGGTCCTTTTTCCCGGCCGCGGACTGGACCGACGTCGGTGAGGAATGGACCGGGATGCGGCCGCTGTGCCCGGACGGGCTGCCCGTGCTCGACCGCGTGCCCGGTACCGGCAACGCGTTCCTCGCGACTGGCCACTCGACGCTGGGGATCACGCTCGCCGCCGTCACCGGCGCGCACATGGCCGAGTTCGTCCGCACCGGGACGCCGCCCCCGGCGCTGCGTCCGTTCCGCTTCCCCAGCTACACCGGCCGTCCAGGCGGCCGGTGATGGTCGCCCGCGATCCTTCAACCACAGGAGCAAGACCTACCGTCATCTTCCGTCAGCTGCCTAATGCCCGGTCCGGAGGGCCGGTGATAACTTCCTGCACATGAGATAGCTGGCTGCATTTCAGGACCAATTTCCCGTTCGGGCCGACCTCAGCGCAGCAGCCGGCCGCAGCTGCTTCTGAGCGGCGCCTAACCGGAGGCGGCATGCGCGCACGACAGGTCTCAGTCTTCCTGCTCCGCCGCATCCTGGCGCTGGTGGTCTTGCTGGTGCTGATCTCATTCCTGGTCTTCGGGCTGCTCTACCTCGCCCCGGGGAATGCGATCCAGGTGCTGCTCGGCACGCACCCGGCCAGCCCGGCCAGCATCGCCGCGCTGGCGGCGAAGTACCACCTGAACGACTCGTTCATCGTGCAGTACCTGCTCTGGCTCAAGGGCGTGGTGCACCTGAACCTCGGCGTCTCGATCCAGACCGGGCAGACGGTCACGTCGCTGATCGGCAGCCGGATCGGCCTGACCATCTTCCTGGGCGTCTACGCCTTCCTGCTTTCCGTGGTCTTCGGCGTTCCGGCCGGGGTCGTGGCGGCGATGCGCACCCGCAGCGTCGCCGACCGGGCCATCGTCGGGCTCAGCCTGCTCGGCGTCAGCGTGCCGGCCTTCGTCAGCGGCATCTTCCTGCTGTACCTGCTGGCCATCGACGCCGGGTGGTTTCCCGTCTACGGGCCGGGTACCGGGTTCGCGGACCGGCTCTGGCACCTGACGCTTCCGGCGTTCGCGCTGGCCTTCGGCGTGATGGCGCTGATCGTGAAGCTCACCAGGGCCGCGATGATCACCGTACTGGAGCAGGATTACATCGCGTTCGCCCAGGCCCGCGGCGTCGGGCCGGTGCGGGTCATCACCCGGTACGCGCTGCGCAACGCGCTCGGGCCGATCATCACCGCCGGCGGCCTGATCCTCGGCGTCGTGCTGACCGGCGCCGTGCTCGTCGAGCAGGTGTTCGCGCTGCCGGGCATCGGCTCGCTGCTGATCACCTCGGTGGAGGCCAAGGATGTTCCGGTCGTCCAGGGCTTCACGCTGCTCGCGGCGGCCATCCTGATCGCCGCCAACTTCCTGATCGACCTCTGTTACCTGTTCATTGATCCGCGGATCACGGCCGGACAGGACGCCCAATGACCGTCATCACCGCCCCGGATGCGGGCGTACTCGTCACCCCGGGCAAGCATGGCCGGCGGCGGCCCGCGCTGCTCATCGCCTTGTCGATCTTGATCGTGACCCTGGTCGTCGTCTGCGCGATCTTCGGATCGCTGATCGCGCCGTTCGGCGCTAACGCGCAGAACCTGATCGTGGCGACCCAGGGGCCGTCGGTGCATCACCTGCTGGGTACCGACGACTTCGGGCGCGACGTGCTGTCCCGGATCATCGTCGGCGCCAGGGCCGCGGTGATCGGGCCCGCCCTGATCGCGGTCGGAGCGCTGATCATCGGGAACGCGCTCGGCCTGCTCGCCGGCTATCTCGGCGGCCGGGTCGACTACTTCATCATGCGCCTGACCGACCTGGTCTGGGCCCTGCCCGGCCTGCTGATCGCCATCGTCGTCGTTGGCGTCGTTGGCGGCGGCTACTACGTCGCGGTGGCGGTCCTGGTCGTCCTGACCTTCCCCATCGACGCGCGGATCGTGCGCGGGGCCGCTCTGCAGCAACGGAACATGCCCTATGTCGAGGCGGCCGTCAACCTCGGGATCTCGTCCCGGCGCGTGATGCTCCGCCATATCTGGCCGAACCTGCTGCCGCTGGTCATGGCCAATACGTTCCTGAACTTCGCCTTCAGCCTGGTCGCGCTCTCCGGCCTGTCCTTCCTCGGGCTTGGCGTACCGCTGAACACGCCGGACTGGGGAGGCATGCTGGCCCAGAACCTCTCCCTCATCCAGAGCAACGCCTTGGCCTGCCTCGGCCCGGCCATCGCGCTCGTGCTGACCGCGGTCAGCATGAACCTGATCGGTGACTGGATATATGAGCGGCTCTCGGACCGGGGGCGCGCCCGATGACCCAGCCCGGGCCGGCCGCTCCGGCGGCCGATAGCTCCCCGCTCCTGACGGTCAGCGGGCTGCGTATCTCCAGCCGGCTCCAGGGCGTCGAGCGGGCTATCACCGTCGGCTCCGACTTCAGCCTGGCGCCGGGCGAGACGCTCGGCATCGTCGGGGAGTCCGGCAGTGGCAAGTCCCTGACGGCCAAGGCGCTGATTGGCTTGCTGCCGGCCGGCGTGCACGCCGAGGGCGAGGTCGACTATCGCGGCCGCAACATCCTGACGATGCCCGAGCGCCAGCTGCGCCAGATCCGCGGGGCCGAGATCGCGATGATCTTCCAGGACCCGTTCACCATGCTCAACCCGCTGATGCGCTGTGGCGCGCAGATAGTCGAGCTGATCACCGACGAGCGCGGCCGGTCGCTCAGCCGCGCGGCCCGCCGGGCCGAGGCGATCCGGCGGCTGGCCGAGGTCGGCATCACCGATCCGGCGGTCGCCGACGCCTACCCCTTCGAGCTGTCCGGCGGCATGCGGCAGCGGGTGGGCATCGCCGCGGCGATCGCTCGTGACCCCCAGGTACTGATCGCCGACGAGCCGTCCACCGCGCTCGACGTGACGACGCAGCGGGAGATCCTGGCCCGGCTGCGCGAGGTGCAGCGCACCAGGGGAATGGGCCTCATCATGATCACCCACGACCTGCGCGTCGCGTTCGCGCTGTGCGACCGGGTGCTCGTGCTGTACGCCGGATCGGTGCTCGAGACCGCGGCCGCCGAGCCGATGGAAGCCAAGCCGATGCACCCCTACACCCTCGGCCTGCTGCTATCCGATCCGCCCGTGGACCGCAGGCTGTCGCATATGGCGGCGATCCCCGGCTCGGTGCCGTCACCGGCCCAGGTCGAGAGCTCCTGTGCGTTCGCGCCCCGGTGCCAGTGGCGGGCGCAGGCTTGCACGCTGGAGGCGCCCCCGCTGCTGGAGCTGGCCCCGGGCCGCTGGTCAGCCTGCATCCGGGTGGCCGAGATAGAGCCGCTGATGCAGGAGGCCAGGGCCGAGTCGGTGGCCGCCCGGCTCGACCACGAGCAGGAGGCCGCGCTCGAGGCCGAGGCCGGCCAGGCGGGCGCGGTCGTGGTGGTGCGCGACCTGGAAAAGGTGTTCGGCGCCTCGGGTCAGTCGGGGCGGCGGGTCGCCGCGCTCAAGGGCGTCTCGCTCGAGATCGGCGCGGACGAGGCGGTCGGCCTGGTCGGCGAGTCCGGCTCCGGCAAGACAACGCTGGGCCGCTGCCTGGTCGGGCTGGAGACGCCCACCGGCGGAACCGTCATCGTCAACGGCATGGACAGCGGCCAGGTGGAGAAGCTCAGCAGCGCCGACCGGCGGCGGCTGCGCCGGACCGTGCAGATGGTGTTCCAGGATCCGTATTCGACGCTGAACCCGGTCCGCACCGTCGGTTCTACCCTGGCCGAGGCGCTCACGGCCCCCGACGATCAGGTCCGCGACGTGCGTAAGGCCGTCGGCGAGCTGCTCGAGCGCGTAGGCCTGCCCGCCCGGTACGCCGAGCGCAAGCCCGTCGCGCTGTCGGGCGGCGAGCGCCAGCGGGTCGCGGTGGCCAGGGCGCTGGCGGTGCGCCCGCGCCTGATCGTGTGCGACGAGCCGGTATCCGCGCTGGACGTCTCGGTGCAGGCCCAGATCCTCAACCTGCTCACCGAGGTACGCCGCGAGCTCGGCGTCAGCTACCTGTTCATTACCCACGACCTGGCTGTCGTGCGGCAGGTCGCCGAGCGGGTCTACGTGCTGCGCCAGGGCGAGGTCGTCGAGCAGGGCAGCACCAGTGAGGTCCTCGACAACCCGCAGCACTGGTACACCCGGAAGCTGGTCGACTCCATTCCGAGTTCGGACGAGGCCTGGCTGGCTCAGGCCGCCGAGACCGCGGTGGACCTCGCGGAGGTCAACGGAGAGCCAGCGCAGCCGCAGGGAGCGTGAGCATGGCAGCGAAAGAGTTTGACGTCATCATCGTGGGTGCCGGATCCGCGGGCGCGACCCTGGCCGCCCGCTTGTCGCAGGACGCCGCCCGCAGTGTGCTGCTGCTGGAGCACGGCCCGGACTACCGGTCCGCGCAGACTCCGGCGGAGGTCGCCAGCATCGACCCCTATCCGCTGGACGGCGAAGACTATCCGCCGCCGCCGGACGCGAAGATGTCGCCGTACCACCACTCGGCGCTCATGAGCCGGAGAACCGGGGTCCAGCCGCCGACGTTCCTGCTACGGGGTCGCGGGGCTGGCGGAAGCTCGGCCGTCAACGGCCTGTTCGCGATCCGGCCCACCGTCGAGGATCTGGACGGCTGGGCCGCGGCCGGCGCGCGAGGGTGGTCGTTCGACGAGGTGCTGCCGCAGCTGCGGCGCATGGAGACCGACTTCGACTTCGGTGCCGCCGATTACCACGGGGACGCAGGCCCGATCCCGATATCGAGGCCGGCCGGAGCAGACTTCCTGCCGGTCGACGAGGCGTTCCGGGAGTCCGCCCTCGCGATGGGGCACCCGTGGGCGCCCGATCACAACGCGCCGCGCACCTACGGGCTGTCACCGTATGCGTTCAACGGCCGGGACGGGCGGCGCTTCTCCACCAACGACGCCTACCTGGAGCCGGCCCGTGACCGGCCCAACCTGACGATCCAGGGCGACACCGTCGTCGACCGGGTGCTCGTGGAGCACGGTCGCGCCGTAGGTGTCACCGCCCTGGCCGGTGACACGCTGCAGGAATACCGGGCGGGCACCGTCGTCCTGTGTGCAGGCGCGGTGCACAGCCCGGCAATCCTGCTGCGCTCCGGCGTCGGGCCTGCCGCGGACCTGCGCGGGCTCGGCATCGAGGTGCTGGCGGACCGCCCGGCCGGGGCCGGGCTGCAGGATCACCCGCTCGTTAGCCTCGTTGTACGGCTGCGCCGCGGCGCCCACGGCCAGCTGCCCGGCACCCGGCACAGCCGGTACTGCGTGCGCTTCGGCCTCGGCCTGACCGCCGAGCCCGCCGACGGAATGCTGTGCCTGCTCAGCCACGCCGACGCACCGGACGAGTGCGAGATCTTCGGCTGGCTGAACCGCACCCTCTCGCGGGGCCAGATCCGGCTGGCGTCGACCGACCCCCGCGACCACCCCGTGATCGAGCAGAATCTGCTGTCCGATCCGCAGGACCTCAGCCGGATGCTCGCGATGATCGCGCACATCGTGGAGCTGAGCCGGCAGCCGGCGATGGCCGGGGTGATCGTCTCGGCCAGGCTGGCTCCGGCCCCCGGCGAGACGGAAGGGCTCCCGCTGCTCGACCGGGACGTGACGCAGGCCGAGCTGACCCGCTACGTGCTGGACAGCCTCTACGACGCGGCCCACATCAGCGGCAGCTGCCGGATGGGAGCGGCATCAGACCCCGGCTCGGTGGTCGACGAGCAGGGCCGCGTGCTCGGAGTCGACGGGCTGCGCGTAGCCGACGCCAGCATCTTCCCGTGGGTGCCGAGCGCCAACACGCACCTGAGTGCCGTCCTGGTCGGCGAGAAGATCGCCGACCTGATGCGCGATGGTGGCGGGGCGACCGGGTCGGCCGCATCCCGGCAGGCGACGAGGCTCGGAACGTGACCGCCGCCGAGGCCACGGAGCCGGCGGCGCGGCTGCGCACCGGGTTCGCGTGGGAGCAGCACTGCTGTCTGCCGCTCGAGGCCGGCTGTGACATCGGACCGCTGCGCCGTTATCTCGACATCGGCGTCAGCTACCTGTCGGTCAACGTCGGCTACGCCCCGCATGACATCGACGCGACCATGCGGGTGCTCAGCTCGTGGCGCCGCCAGGTCCGGCTGCGCGCGGACGAGTTCGTGCTCGCGACGACGATCGCCGACGTACTCGACGCTCAGCAGTCAGGCCGCCTTGCGGTCGGCTTTGACCTGGAGGACACCAACCCGCTCGGCGGCGAGGTCGCCATGGTCCAGGCCTACTACGACCTGGGCGTGCGGTCGATGCTGCTCACGTATAACGGGGAGAACCTCGCCGGGTTCGGCTGCCACGCTCCCGACGACACCGGGCTGACCGACTTCGGCCGGGCGGTGGTCGACGAGATGAACCGGGTTGGCATGCTGGTCGACGTGTCGCACTGCGGCTACCGGACCTCGATGGACACGATCGAGCGGTCGACCAGCCCGGTGATCTTCAGCCACTCCTCGATGCGGGCCGCTGTGGGACCACGAGCGCAACATCCGTGACGATCAGGCGCGGGCCTGCGCCGCGACCGGCGGGGTCATCGGGATCAACGGCGTCGGCATCTTCCTGGGTGCCAACGACATCAGCGTGCCGACCATGGCCCGGCACATCGACTACGCAGTCCAGCTAGTCGGCCCCGAGCACGTCGGGATCGGCACCGACTACGTGTTCGATAACGAGGACCTCAACCGCGAGCTGGCCACCAACCCGGAGATCTTCCCTGAGAGCTACCGCAGATGGGGCCGCGCGGACTTCTTCCCGCCGGAGCAGCTCGTCCCGCTGGAAGCCGAGCTGGCCGGCCTCGGCTATCCGGAGTCCGCGATCGCGGGGATCCTGGGCGGCAACTTCCTGCGCGTCGCCCAGCAGGTCTGGCCACAGCCGCGAACTTAACAGCCGGCCCCGTGCTGGCCCGCCCCTACCTGTCCTGGTGGGCTTCCTCGCCCATCAGGGCGCCAGGCCCGGGGCCGGCGTCGGCGAAGCCGGCCAGGTCCAGCAGCTGCATCTTGTCGTGGTCGGGGGTGCCGGGCTCGGCCAGGTAGATGGTGGCCCGCTGGCCGCTGGTCCCGTTGATCTGCAGCACCTCGTGGGCGAGCGTCATCGTGCCGACCACCGGATGCCGGAACGTCTTCTGGCCCGGACCGACCGTGCGGACGTCATAGCGCTCCCACATCCGGCCGAAGTCCGGGCTCTTCACCATCAGCTCACCGATCAGGGCGGCCAGGTCCGGGGCGTCGGGATCGGTGCCGGCCACCGCGCGCAGGTGGCCCACGCAGGCCCTGGCCTTCTGCTCCCAGTCCGGCCACAGGTCGCGGGCCGTCGGGTGCAGGAACGTGTAGCGGATCGTGTTGCGCTGCCGGGGCGGCCAGTCGCTCATCCCGTGCAGCAGCCGCAGGCCACCCAGGTTCGCGGCCAGCACGTCGTTGGTGCGCCCGTAGACGTAGGCCGGGCACGGCCGGACCGACTCCAGCAGCAGGCGGACGCTGGGCCGGACGGCCCGTGAGGGCATGGGACGCGGCTCGGGGGCCCGGCGGGCCGCCTGGACGGCGAGCTCCCGCAGGAAGGCGTGCTCCTCCTCGTCCAGCCGCAGCGCGCTGGCCAGCGCGTCGATCACGGCCGGGCTCGGCCGGGTCTCCTTGCCGCGCTCCAGGCGGGTGTAGTAGTCGATGCTCACCCCGGCCAGGGCGGCCAGCTCCTCGCGCCGCAGGCCCGGCGTGCGGCGGCGCCCGGTGCCCGCGGGCAGGCCCAGCTCGCCGGGACTGGACTGGCCGCGCCGGGCGCGCAGGAACTTGCCCAGCTCGGTCTCGCTCATGACATCCAGTCTGCCAGCGGACTCTGGCCGGATGGCACGCCTTAAGGGGCCGTGCCACACCCGGGCGCAGTGCACCCCGGCCAGTGCACCCCGGCGAGTGCACCCGGGAGAAGCGCGGTCTGCCGCCGATCGGCCGTCGCGGCCAGGCTGGGATCCACACGGCAAAAGCCCGCGGAAAGGACCTCCAGGTGATCGGCAACGCAGCCCCCGCGCCCGCCCGGACCAGGCCCCGGCGCAGCCCGGCCCGGCGGTCCGTCGGCCCATCCCCCCGGCTGGTGCTCGGCGCGGCCATGCTCGGCTTCTTCATGATCGCGCTGGACGCGCTGGCCGTGAACGTGGCGCTGCCCGACATCGAGCACGGCCTGGGCGGCAGCACGGCCGCCTTGCAGTGGATCGTCGACGGTTACACGCTGCTGTTCGCGGCCCTGCTGCTGTCAGCCGGGGCGTGCTCGGACCGGTTCGGGGCCAGCCGGGCGTTCGCGGCCGGGCTGACCGTCTTCACCCTGGCCTCCATGGCCTGCGGCCTGGCGCCCAGCCTGGGCCTGCTGATCGCGGCCCGGGTGGTCCAGGGCAGCGCCGCGGCGCTGATGCTGCCGGCCTCCCTGGCCCTGGTCCGGCAGGCGTTCGGCGACCCGCTGGCCAGGGCCAGGGCCATCGCGCTGTGGACGGCGGGCGGGGCCGTGGCCGCTGCCGCCGGCCCGGTGGCGGGCGGCGTGCTGACCAGCCTGGTGAGCTGGCGGGCCATCTTCTTCCTGAACCTGCCGGCGGGCGCGGTGATCCTGGTCCTGCTGGCCCGCGTTCCGCGCTCGGCCCGTCGCCCGGCCGCGCTCGACCTGCCCGGCCAGCTGACCGCCGCGCTGGCCCTGGGCGCGCTGACGTTCGGGGTGATCGAGGGTGGCTCGGCCGGGTTCGGCCGTCCCGCGACGCTGCTCAGCCTGCTGATCGCGGTGGCCGCCGCCGGGGCCTTCGTGGCCGCCGAGCGGCGGGCGGCCGATCCCATGGTGCCCTTCGGCCTGTTCCGGTCCCGGCCGACGGTGATCAGCCTGGTGACCGGGTTCACCGTCAACGCCGCGTTCTACGGGCTGGTGTTCGTGCTGGGCCTGTACTTCCAGGATCTGCTCGGGCTGTCCCCGCTGGGCGCGGGGCTGATGTTCCTGCCCATGTCGGGCCTGGTCGCGGCGGCCAACGTGGCGTCGGCGCGGGCGGCCGGCCGGTACGGCCCCCGGATGCCGATCGTGACCGGCCAGGTGATCTGCGCGCTGGGCCTGCTCGGCCTGCTGGCCGCGACCGGGACCGGCCTGGGCCGGCCGTTGTTTGCCCTGCTGCTGGTGCCGCTGGGGGTCGGGCTGGGCTTCGCGGTCCCGTCGGTCACCGCGGCCATGCTGGCCGGGGTCGCACCCGAGCGGGCCGGGCTGGCGGGCGGGGTGTTCAACTCGGCCCGCCAGGCCGGCAGCGCGCTGGCCGTCGCGGTGTTCGGCGCGCTGGTCGCGCACCCCGCGCACCCGGCCACGTTCCTGACCGGGCTGCGGCTGTCGCTGCTGACCTGCGCCATCATGCTGCTGGCCACCGCGGCGGCCGCGCTGACCCTGCCTTCTGCCGCGGGCCGCCGGGCCAAGATCACGGTCTAGACGTGCCGCATCCACAGGTTGGTCTCGCGGTAGACGCCCTGGTCGCGCTCGACGTCGATCTCGACCAGGTCGAGGGCCGCGGGCACCACGTAGCGGCCGGTCTGCGGGAAGGCCATCTCGGCCCACTCCTCCCACTCGGCGACGGTCCCGGTGATGATCATGGAGTTCGGGGCGGGCCCCAGGATCGTCGCCCCGAGCCGCTGGTGGGTGCGGATCCAGGGGTCGAGGTGCTGGCCGTCGCGGCTCCAGGCGGCGAACTCGGCCATGGGCGTCAGCGGGTAGCGGGCCTTGAGGGTCGGCCGGACCGGGGCGATCACCCGGCTCAGGCCGGCCGCGACGGCCCGCTCGCGCAGCGCGGTCAGCACCCGCCCGGCCAGGCCCTGGCCCCGGTGGCCCGCCTTGACCGCGGCGGCCATGACCGACAGCGTGTCCGGCGGCACCGCGGCCTCGTGACCGGTGACGGAGGCCACCAGGGCGCCGTCATACCCGTCGGCCGGCGCTCCGCTGGCCGGGTCCCAGCGCAGCGCCACGCCCCAGCCGCCGGCCACCACCGCCCCGTCTTCCAGGACCAGGACGTCGAACTCGGGGAAGAACGCCTCGACCCGGTCGAGGTACTCGCCCGCGAGGGGATCGTGGAAGATGAACTCCGGCCACTCGCCGCGGAAGGCCGCGCGGACCTCCTCGTTCAGGTCCGGACGGGCACTGCTGGTCACGACCTCGAACTCGCCCACGGCAATCCTTCCCGATCACTCAGTCGGCCGGGCCGCGGCGATGCGCGCGAACTCGTCGATGCCCAGCGCCTCGCCACGCAGGCCCGGGTCGATGCCCGCGGCGCGCAGCGCCCGCTCGGCCAGGGCCGCCGACCCGGCCCAGCCGGCCAGGGCGGCCCGCAGCGTCTTGCGCCGCTGCGAGAACGCCGCGTCGATGACCGCGAAGACCTGCTCCCGGTCCGCGGCGCTGCGGCCGGCGGGCGGCTCGCGGACCGTGAACGCGACCAGCCCCGAGTCCACCCGCGGCACCGGCCAGAACACCCCCCTGGGCACCGAGCCCGCCCGGCGGACGTCGGCGTACCAGGCCAGCTTGGCCGAAGGAACGCCGTAGACGCGGCTGCCCGGCGGCGCGCTCATCCGGTCCGCCACCTCGGCCTGGACCATCACCAGGCCGCGGCGCAGCGACCCGAACGTGGCCAGCAGGTGCAGCACCACCGGCACCGCGACGTTGTAGGGCAGGTTGGCCACCAGGGCGGTGGGCGGATCCCCGGGCAGCTCGGTGACCCGGGCCGCGTCGGCGCGCACGACGGTCAGCCGGGGCGCCAGCCCCGGTGCGCGGGCGGCCACCGTCACCGGCAGCTCGGCGGCCAGGACCGGGTCGATCTCCACGGCCAGCACCCGGCCGTCCCCCGCGCGCGCGGCCTCGGCCAGCAGCGGCAGCGTCAGCGACCCGAACCCCGGCCCGACCTCGAGCACCACGTCGCCGGAGGTCAGCCGGGCCTGGGCCGCGATCCGGGTGACGGTCCCGGCGTCGACGACGAAATTCTGGCCCAGGTGCCGGGCCGGGTGGAGGGCCAGCCGCGCGGCCAGCTCCCGGATCTCGGTCGGGCCGAGCAGGTCGCGGGCCGCCAGCTCGGCCATGGCTAGGCCGACCGCGGCGCCGGGGCGGCCGGCGGCCAGGGGCCGAAGACCCGCTCCCCGTTGGCCTCGATGATCGCGCACAGCTCGGCCACGTCCAGCTCCTTGATGGTCGCCAGTGCGCGCAGCGTGTGCGCGACCTGAGCCGGCGAGTTCGACTTGCCGCGGTTGGGCACCGGGGTCAGGAACGGCGCGTCGGTCTCCACCAGGACCAGCTCGGCCGGGATCACCGCGGCCGCCTCGCGCAGCTGCGATGCGTTGGCGAACGTCAGCGTGCCCGCGAAGCTCAGCACGTAGCCGGCCTCGGCGCAGCGCGCGGCCATGGCCGCGTCACCGGAGTAGCAGTGAAAGATCACCTGCTCGGGCGCGCCCTCGGCGGCCAGGATGTCGAGCACGTCCGCGTGCGCGTCCCGGTCGTGGATCATGAGCGGCTTGCCGGCCTGCTTGGCGATGGCGATGTGGGCCCGGAACCACTCCTGCTGGAGCTTGGCCGGGGCGTCGTCCCAGTAGTAGTCCAGGCCCGTCTCGCCGACCGCCAGGACCCGTGGCTCCGCGGCCAGCTCGGCGATCTCGGCCAGCACGGCGTCACGCTCGGCCGGGGTGGCGGCGACCCGGCTGGTCTCGTTCGGGTGGATGGCGACGGCCGCGCAGACGCCGGGGTGGTCGGCGGCGCAGGCCACCGCCCAGTAGGACGACGGGAGGTCGCACCCCACCGTGATCACCCGGTTGATGCCGGCCGCCGCCGCCCGGGCCAGCACGCCGGTCAGCGGGCCCGGCAGCAGGTCCAGATGGCAATGGCCGTCGAACGCGGTACCCGGCAGCGGCTCGGGGTCGGCTGCGGGCGGCCGCCCGTACTGATCTCGATCCCCCGCGGGCGGCCCCTCGGGCTCGCTCACTTGGCCTCCAGGCGGGCCAGCTCCTCGTCGGCCACCGACGGGTCCAGCTTGCTGAACAGCGGTACCGGCGTGGTCAGCGGCGTGCCGGGCCGGATCGGCTCGGAGGCCCACGTCGCGTCCGTGCGGTAGTCGCCGGTGACCACCGGGTAGTCCGGCCCGCCCGCCTCGCTGACCTCCTCGATCCGGGGCATGCCCGACCATGTCCCGCGGCCGCCGAGCATCTCGTAGACCCGCTGCGACGACTCCGGCAGGAACGGGGTCATCAGCGTCTTGCCGTCGCTGACCAGCTGCAGGGCCACGTGCAGGATCGTCCGCATCCGCTCGGGGTCGGACTCGCGCAGCTTCCACGGCGCCTGGTCGGACAGGTACTTGTTGGCCTCCGCCAGCGTGCGCATGGCCTCGGTGATCGCCGCCTTGAACCGCGACCGGGACAAGGGCTCGCCGACCCGGCCGAACGCCGCCCGCGAGTGCTCCAGGATGGCCGCGTCGGCGTCGGTCAGCGCGCCGGGCTCGGGGATCGACCCGATGTTGCGGGCCGCGAACGACACGCAGCGGTTGACCAGGTTGCCCCAGTTGGCCA
This sequence comes from uncultured Actinomycetota bacterium, assembly GCA_963822485.1. Lineage (GTDB taxonomy): Bacteria > Actinomycetota > Actinomycetes > Streptosporangiales > Streptosporangiaceae > DASUBV01. The sequence continues at coordinate 644,707 of CAWGHW010000031.1, read as the reverse complement.
CCAGCTCGTCGTTGTTGCGCCGGATGAACTCGTTCCAGGTGAAGTCGGTGTCCTGGGTCTCCGGCCCGGCTACCGCCACGTAGTAGCGCAGCGCGTCCACGTTGTACCGGGCCAGGAAGTCACGGACGTAGATGACGACCGAGCGGGAGGAGGAGAACTTGCGGCCCTCCATGGTCAGGTACTCGCTGGACACCACCTCCGAGGGCAGGTTCAGCTCGCCGAGCGGTCCTGGCTGGCCGCCCCTGGCGCCGCGGCCGCTGTAGCCCAGCAGCATGGCGGGCCAGATCTCGGAGTGGAAGACGATGTTGTCCTTGCCCATGAAGTAGTAGGACTCGGCGTCGGGGCTCTGCCACCACTGCCGCCAGGCGTCCGGGTCGCCGGTGCGCCGGGCCCACTCGATCGACGCCGACAGGTATCCGATCACGGCGTCGAACCAGACGTAGATCCGCTTGTCCGGGCGGTCCCGCCAGCCGTCGAGCGGGATCGGGACGCCCCAGTCCAGGTCACGGGTGATGGCCCGGGGCTGGAGGTCGCCCAGCAGGTTGAGGGAGAACTTGAGCACGTTGGGCCGCCACTGGCCGCTCTTACTCTGCAGCCAGGTACCGAGCGTGTCGGCGAACGCCGGCAGATCCAGGAAGAACTGCTCCGTCTCCACGAACGCGGGCGTCTCGCCGTTGATCCTCGAGCGCGGGTTGATCAGGTCGGCCGGGTCGAGCTGGTTGCCGCAGTTGTCGCACTGGTCGCCGCGGGCGCCGTCGAAGCCGCAGATGGGGCAGGTGCCCTCGATGTACCGGTCGGGCAGCGTCCGGCCGGTGGAAGGCGAGACGGCGCCGATGGTCTTGCGCGGGAAGATGTAGCCGTTCGCGTACAGCCCGGCAAACAGGTCCTGCACCACCGAGTAGTGATTGCGGGTGGTGGTCCTGGTGAACAGGTCATAGGACATGTCCAGGCCGGTCAGGTCCTCGGCGATGACCCGGTTGTAGCGGTCGGCCAGCTCGCGCGCGGTCACGCCCTCGGCGTCCGCCTGGACCTGGATGGGCGTGCCGTGCTCGTCGGTGCCGCTGACCATCAGCACCGCGTTCCCGGCCATGCGCTGATACCGGGCGAACATGTCGCAGGGCAGGCCGAACCCCGACACGTGCCCGATGTGGCGCGGGCCGTTGGCGTAGGGCCAGGCAGGAGCGGCAAGGATAGGACGGCTGGTCGCAGACATGCCGCCCAGCCTAGGGGAGGATGACCCGAGCCCGGATCGCCATTACCACCGCACGTGGATCCCGGTCCGCCAGGCCGCGGCCAGGTCCTCGTCGCCGCTCACGCTGACCCCCGCCGCGGCGGCCTCGGACCGGTTCCACAGCAGCAGGTACAGGCCGGACGCGGGCCCCTCCAGCACGCAGGCGGCCGGCCCGGCGCCGCGGCTGACCCGCGCCACCCGGCCGCCGTCGGCGCCGAGCTCGGCCCGCCATTCCTGGCCGGCGTCCGTGGCCCGGATGAGCAGCGTGCGATCCGGGTGTGATCCGGCGCTGGCTCACGGTCCGGCTTGGTCTCGGCGCCGCCGCGGGCGAAGAACCCCATGATCAGCTCGTCGACGCCGTCGGCGGCGAAGTCCGCCTGGTAGCCGGGCGCCTGGCCCGCCGCGAGCTGCGCGTCGGCCCGGTGGATGGCGGTCTCGTGGGCCTGGCGGCGGGCCCAGAAGGCCAGCGGCGACGGCGCGTCGAGGAACGTCCAGCTGCCCACGCCAGGGTCGGCCGCGCGCAGGGTCGCGACCAGGGCGCCATGGCCGTCACGGAACCAGTCCAGCAGGCGGTCGTCGGCCGCCCCGCCCGCGAGCTGCTCGGCCTCGGTCAGCTCGGGCGCCTCGGCCCGGATCGGCACGCTCGACGTAGGCCGCCGCCCACCGGTGCACGTAGCCCTGATGCCGGAGCAGGTCGCCGACCTGCCAGGGCGGGCAGGACGGCACGGCGGCGGCCAGCCCGGCCCGGTCAGCGGCCTCGGCCAGGAGGCGGCCCTCCGCCTCCAGCGCGACTATGTGACGATCCACGTCCATGCGGCCTATCCTGACGCAGCTCCGAGTCCGGCCGCCATACGATGGCAGGCGATGACGGCACATGAGACTGCGCCGGGCCAGTCAGACGAGATCAGCCACGGCCCCGGCCAGGCCGCGGCGGCCCGGCGGGCCGGTGCGGCGCGGCCGCGCGAGCGGGCTGGTCAGGCCAGCGAGGCGACGCGCGCGCCCGGGCTGCGGGAGCGGCTGGTGCCGCCGATGCCGGGCAGCGTGGCCTGGGGGTGGGCCGGGCCGCTGCTGGTGACGCTGTTTGGCGCGTTCCTGCGCTTCGACGACCTCAGCGCGCCGAAGGCGGTCGTGTTCGACGAGACCTACTACGTCGGCGACGCGTGGGCCATCCTGCAGCACGGCGTGGAGATCAACCACGTCAAGAACGCCAACCAGCTGCTGGTGCACGGCAGCACCCACATCCTGGCCGGGACGCAGGCGGAGCTGGTGGCGCATCCGCCGCTGGGGAAGATGATGATCGCGGTCGGGGAGTGGCTGTTCGGGCTGACCCCGTTCGGGTGGCGGTTCGCGGTGGCGCTGGTGGGCACGCTGTCGATCCTGCTGCTGGCCCGGATCGTGCGCCGGATGACCCGCTCGACCCTGCTGGGCTGCGTCGCCGGGCTGCTGATGGCGCTGGATGGCCTGGAGCTGGTGCTGTCCCGCACCGCGATCCTGGACATCTTCGTCATGTTCTGGGTGCTGGCCGCGTTCGGGCTGCTGGTCATCGACCGTGACCGCACCCGCGGCCGCCTCGCCGCCGCGGCCCTGCGCCGCCGGCGGCGGCGAACCCGGCCCCGGCGGGCCCGGCGCCGGCGCGCTGCCCGGCGGCGGGCCGAAGCTGGGCATCCGCTGGCCCCTGGTCGGCGCCGGGGCGTGCCTGGGCGCCGCGGTCGCCTGCAAGTGGAACGGCATCTGGTTCATCGCCGCGTTCGCCGCCCTGGTGATCGCCTGGGACCTCGGCGCCCGCCGCGCCGCCGGCTACACCGACCGCCTCGCCGGCGTGCTCCGCTCCGACGCGAAATGGCTGCCCGCCTGGTTCGCGGTCATCCCCGCCGCCGTCTACACCGCCTCGTGGACCGGCTGGTTCGCCACCCCCTACGGCTACGACCGCAACGGCGCCGCGTTCAGCCCGAACCACAAGCCCACCGGCACCTTCACCGCCTGGCTGCAGTACAACCACTGGATGCTCCAGTTCGGCCTGGGGCTGAACTCCACCCAGACCTACAAGTCCAATCCGCTGGGCTGGCTGGTGCTGGCCCGGCCGATCTCCTTCTACTCGGCCTGCCTGCCGTCCGGGCACTGCGGCGCGACCGGGTCCACCGAGCAGGAGGTGCTGGCTATCGGCACCCCGCTGATCTGGTGGGGCGCCCTAGCCGCCCTGACCTTCTGCCTCGCCTGGTGGCTCATGCGCCGCGACTGGCGCACCGGCGCCCTCCTCCTCGCCACCGCCGCCGGCTGGCTCCCCTGGATCTGGTTCTACCTCCACGACCAGCGCACCGAGTTCTACTACTACGCCATCGCCTTCGAGCCCTACCTCATCATCGCCATCACCCTCAGCCTCGGCCTCATCATCGGCCCCCGCCACGCCAGCCCCGCCCGCCGCGCCACCGGCGCCGTCACCGCCGGCACCTACCTCCTCGCCGTCCTGCTCAACCTGGCCTACCTCTATCCCATCCTCGCCGCCCGGATCATCCCCTACAGCTCCTGGTTCTCCCGCATGTGGTTCCACAGCTGGATCTGAGCGCGCCTTCAGCAAACCATCAGTCAGCTCACCGACAGTAGAACGTGTGGACGGCAGCGAATTCGCAAAGATTTGTTCCCCGGGGGACGATCCTGGCGGCGTCGCAGGACGTCTATAAGGTGAAGGGCCAGCGAAGTGGGCGGCCCGCAGAGCCTGTGAGCCGGGAACGGGGATGAGTCCGATGGGTCAGGAGCCCGACCTGCATGCGCAGTTCGAGGAGGATGTCCTGCCGCACCTGCGCAGGCTGTACCCGGCCGCACTGCGGATGACCAGGAACGCCTCCGACGCCGAGGACCTGGTGCAGGAGACCTCAGCCAAGGCCTACGCGGCGTTCCACCAGTTCAAGCCGGGCACCAACCTGCGCGCCTGGCTCAACCGGATCCTGGCCAACACCTTCATCAACGGCTACCGCAAGCGCCGCCGCGAGCCGGTTCAGGAGCTGGGCGGCGACCTCGAGCGAGACTGGCAGGCCGACGCGAACCCCTGGTCGCTCCAGGCCCGGTCGGCCGAGGCCGAGGCCATGGACCGGCTGCCCGACACGGAGATCATGCAGGCCCTGCTGGACCTGCCGGAGTCCTTCCGGATGACCGTCTACCTGGCCGACGTGGAGGGCTACCCGTACAAGGAGATCGCCGAGATGATGGGCACCCCGGTCGGGACCGTGATGTCCCGGCTGCACCGGGCGCGCGGCCGCCTGCGCGAGGCGCTGGCCGACCGCGCCCCGCAGCCCGTGCGCTCGGAGGCTCCCCGCCCGCAGCCCGCCGAGCCCAAGAAGCCGCTCAAGGCCCCGGCCAAGCAGAAGGCCGGCCCGCGTGGCCCTATCGGCCCCATCATCACCCCCGGCACCGCCTGAGCTAGCCGCCGAAGATGCGGTCGCAGGCCCGGGCCGCCGCCTTGCCGTCGTCCAGCGGGCAGAACCGCGCCGCGAACCTCTGGTAGGCCTCGCGGTACTGGACGGCCACCGTGTCCAGGTTCGCGATGGCCTCGATGACCTCGGCCGAGGTGGCCAGCAGCGGGCCCGGTGCCTCGGCCTCCAGGTCGAAGTAGAAGCCGCGCAGGTCGTCGCGGTACTCCTCGAGGTCATAGGTGAAGAACAGGATCGGCCGCCCAGTCGGCGCGAAGTCGAACATCACCGACGAGTAATCGGTGATCACCGCGTCGGTGGCCAGGAACAGCTCGGAGATGTCCGGATAGTCCGTCACGTTGATCACGAAACCGGGCCGGGTCCCGGCCGGGACGTCGTCGGCCATGTGGTGATGGCCGCGCAGCAGGATGACGTGGTCCTCGCCGAGCCGCCGCCAGGCCTGCTCCAGGTCGAGCCGGAAGTCGAAGCGGTACCGGCCTGAGGCGTAGTACTGGTTGTCCCGCCAGGTGGGCGCGTACATGATCACCCGCTTGCCGTCTGGGATACCGAGCGTGGCCCGGACCCGGGCCGCGACGCGGTCGGCATCGCCGTCGCACAGCACGTCGTTGCGCGGGTAACCGGTCTCGCCGATCTCGCCCTCGTAGCGGAACGCCCGGCGCAGGATCGGCGTGCTGAACGGGTTGGGTGACAACAGCAGATCCCACTTGGCCACGTCCTGAGCCAGATGGTCGAGGTACCTGGTGCCGCTGATGAACTGGGGCTGGGCCACGTCGAAGCCGATCCGCTTCAGCGGTGTGCCGTGCCAGGTCTGCACGTAGAGCTGACCATCTCGCTTGACGTACCAGTCCTGCATGTCGTCGTTGGTGATCAGGTACCTCGAGCGGGCCACGGCCTCGTAGTAGTCCTCCGTCCCGGCCAGCACCGCGGTGGCGCCGTCGGGCACCGGGATGGCCCAGTCGTTCACCACCCAGATGTGCTCCCGGGTGTCGCCGCGCCGCCGCAGCTCCTCGGCGATGCCACGCGGGTTGTCCGAGCACTGCTTGCCCTTCCAGCTGATGAACAGCACGGCGTCGCGCAGCGGCCGCCGCTGCTGCACCGGGTAGTACAGGCTGCGCAGCACCTTGCGCTGAACCCGGCCGTGCTCGGTGAGCTTCAGCGCCGGGGCGACGATCAGGATCGGCGTGTCGTAGCCGGTCGTGGTGAAGCAGTAGGACTTGGGGCCGAAGGTCAGCCGGCGGTCCCTGAGCCCGGCCAGCCGGGCGTGCTCGTAGGCCGGGGTGATCAGCTCGTCGCCCCGCCCGGCCCGGCGCACGCCGACCAGCCAGTGCCCGTCGCGCAGCGGCAGCCGGCGGCCGAAGGCCGGCATGGCGGCCGCGTCGATGGTGACCGTGAAGCGCTCGCCGTCTCGCGCCATGGGCACCGCGTGCCGCGCGGTCGAGCCCTTCCGGGACAGCACCGCCTCGCACGGCTCCCCGGCCAGGTCCGCGTAGCGGCCGGACAGGGTCAGCCGCCCGTCGGGCGCCCACCAGTGGCCGTCGATGACCGGCACCTCGCCGCGCACCGCGATCGAGGCGTGGCCGTACCTGGTCCGCTCCACGACTATCTCCCTGTGTATATCCCTGTCGTCGGCCCGATGCTGGTGCTCGGGCAGGTCGCCGGGGAAGGCAACCCTGATCCGCTGGTCACCGGGACCGGTGACGTACAGGTCCCACGCGGACTTCGCGCTGAGCAGCTCGGCGTGGCTGATCGCGGCCCGCAGCCGCACCGTGGCGGCGTCCAGCCGCTCGCGGGTCGCGCCGATCCGCCGCTCCGAGCTCCCCCCGGGCGAGCGCAGGATCAGGTCGCCGCCCTCGGCCTCCCCAGCGGAATGCGACGCGGCGGGCTGCGACGTCGGCGGGCTGCGTCACGTCCACCTCGACCACCAGGTCGTCTCCGTCGCGCCGGGCGCCGCTCAGTACCGCCGGGGTCAGCTCGACCTGCACCCGCAGCTGGAGCCCGGACCAGTACGCGCCGAGCCGGACCCCGGGGGCGACCTGGCGCGGCTCGGGTCGCTCGGCGGCCCCGGCGGCCGGACTGTGCAGCCGCGACGGGCGCCACACGCCGCCCCCGCGGACCAGCACGAAGGCGTCCCAGTCACCAGGGCGCCAGCGGCCGCCGGTCCGCAGCCAGCGGGGGTTGATCTCGCACCGGAACCCGGCCCAGTCGTAGGTGTATCGCTCCTGCCCGGACAGCGCGGTCGCGTTGGGGTGCTCGGAGGACCGCGCCGGCACCACGACCGGCAGCCGTCCCCGGCGGCGCGGCATCAGCACCACGATCTTGGAGGTATTGCGGCGCCGGGCGATGCTCACCGACGGCACGAACGCGAGGCCGGAGATGACCAGCCGGTCCCCGGCCCACTCGACGCCCTCGACCCGGACGAACGGGCTCAGCTCGCGCCAGTGCGGCTTGTACAGCCGGTCGGGCATGTCCTCGTCGGAGCGGAACGGCAGGTCGGCCCGCAGCCGCCTGCGCTCGCGGACCACCGGCACGGTCTTGATCGGCTGGTCGGTGGTCCACATGACGAACTCCAGCAGCTCGTCCAGCCGGTCGTGCAGGATCAGGTAGTAGGCCAGCCGGTGGCCCGACGGCAGCCGGCGGAACACCCGCTTGTCCACCTGGGCCAGGTAGGCCCTGGTCAGCCTCATGAACTCGGCGTTGAACCGCGGGCTGGTCCGGCCCAGCTCGCCCACGTACAGCCAGACGTCGTTGTCCAGCGCCTTGCGCTGGTGCTCCCGGACCATGCTGGCGGGCTTGTGCGACCGCAGGAACGCGTCGATGAACAGCAGCACGTTGATCCGGTCGGTGTAGTTGCTGATGTCGGTGCGGGACTGGGTGATCGACAGCGCGCCCGCGCCCCGTTCCCGCCAGAAGTAGACCGGGTCGGTGATGACGTCCACCGCCCTGGCCAGCACGTGGGCCCTGGTGATCAGGTGCAGGTCCTCCCAGACAATGCCCTCGGGAAAGACCAGGCCGTGCATATCCCAGAACGACTTGCGGAACAGCTTGTTCCACACCGAGACGTCATAGAACAGCGCGGGTGTCTTGCTGATATGCGTGCCGGTTTTCCGGGACTTGATGGCCTTGGCGTGCAGCGCCGACTGGGTGATGCCGAGCGGGCCGATTCGCTGCACGTTGCCGGAGACAAAGTCCGAGCCCGAATTCTCCAGCACGTGCAGCAGGCGCGCGTAGGCATGGGCCGGCAGGGCGTCGTCCGCGTCCACGAACGCCAGGTACATTCCCCTGGCCCGCTCGACGCCGCGGTTGCGCGCGTAGCCAGGGCCGCCATTAGGCACCTGGAGCAGGGTAAACCGCGGGTCGGCCGCGGCCTGTGCCGTCGCGACGGCCGCGCTGCCGTCGGTCGACCCGTCGTCGACCATGATGACCTCGAGGTCGCCGAAAGTCTGCGCGGCGATGGATTTCAGGCAGTCCCCCAGCAGGTCCTCGTTGTTGAAGAAAGGGACAACAACGCTGATCCGCGGAACTGTCATAGTTAATCCCCCAGGTATCTCCCCTATTTCCTGAGGGCTGATCCTAGAAGGTTTGACGTCGGCTTGCGGCCGGGATTTGCTCCGGCCTTACTCGCCGCGCCAGCTCGGCGGACGCTTTTCCGCGAACGCCAGCGCGCCTTCCATCGCGTCGGCCGAGCCGAAGACCGGGTTGATGATCTCCGCCTGGCGGGCGAACGCCTCGCTGCTGGCCCAGTCGGCGGCCTGCGCGACGACCCGCTTGGTCGCCGCCAGGGCCAGCGGGGCGCCGAGCGCCACCCGCCGGGCCAGTTCCCTCGCGCTGGCCAGCGCCTCGCCCTCCGGCACGACCTGGTTCACCAGGCCGGCCGCGGCCAGCCGCTGCGCCGGGTAGTGCTCGCCGGTCAGCGCGATCTCCATGGCCAGGTGGTAGGGGATCCGCCGGGGCAGCCGCAGCAGCCCGCCCGCGGCCGCCACCAGGCCCCGCCGGACCTCGGGCAGGCCGAACCGGGCCGTCTCGCTGGCCACGACCAGGTCGCAGGCCAGGGCCAGCTCGAACCCGCCGGCCAGCGCGTAGCCCTCAACGGCGGCGATCAGCGGCTTGGCCGGCGGCTGCTCCACGATCCCGCCGAAACCCCGGCCCTCGACCACCGGCGCGTCCCCGGCCAGGAACCCCTTGAGGTCCATGCCGGCGCAGAACGTGCCGCCCGCGCCGGTCAGCACCAGCACTGACACGTCGGCCCGGCCGTCCAGCTCGTCCACGGCGGCGGCGATGCCGCGCGCCACCGCGCCGTTGACCGCGTTCCGGGCCTCCGGGCGGTTGATCGTGACCACCCCGACACCGTCGCTGACCTCGGTCAGGACCGGCTCCGCCATCGGATCTCCTCGGCTTGTACAGTGCTGCAAACTACTCGTGCTGCAAACTACTCGTGCCGCAAACAACTTGTGCCGCAAGCTACTTGGGCTGGAACCTGATCCCGCCGTCGAAGCGGATCGTCTCGGCGTTCATGTAGTCGTTCTCGATCAGCGACCTGACCAGCATCGCGAACTCGGCCGCCGTCCCCATGCGCTTGGGGAACACCACCGGGGCGGCCAGCTTGGCCTTGAACGCCTCGCTGTCCGGGCCGCTGCCGTAGATCGGCGTGTCGATGATGCCGGGGCAGACGGTGTTGACCCGCACCCCGATCGCGGCCAGGTCCCTGGCCGCCGGGACGGTCATGCCGATGATCCCGCCCTTGGACGCCGAGTAGGCGACCTGGCCGGTCTGGCCCTCGATCCCGGCGATCGACGCGGTGTTGATCACCACGCCGCGCTGGCCGTCGGCGTCGGCCGGCTCGGTCCTGGCGATCTGCGCCGCGGCGATCCGCATCAGGTTGAAGGTGCCGATGAGGTTGACGTCGATGACCTTGCGGTAAGTGGCCAGGTCGTGCGGCGAGCCGTCTCGGCCGACGGTTCGCGACGCCCAGCCGATGCCCGCGCAGCTCACCGCGACCCGCAGGGGCGCGCTGGTCGCCGCGGCGGCCGCGACCGCCTGCTGGACCGAGTCCTCGTCGGAGACATCGGTGTGCGCGAACATCCCGCCGATCTCGCCGGCGATTACCTTGCCGCGCTCATCGTTCAGGTCGGCCACCACGACGGTGGCGCCAGCCGCTGCGAGTTCCCTGACGGTCGCCTCGCCCAGGCCGCTGGCCCCGCCGGAGACGATCGCGGTGGTTCCGTTCAGTTCCATGGGCGGGAGCATACTGCGGCGCCGCCGATGCCGACCGAACGGGGTTCGGTTGGTCGCGGAACGGCGGATTCCGGGCGGTACACCCGGCGCGAAAGGGATCGGATTGTCGTCGGTCATCCCTACGATGACCGGAGAGGAATGAACGGGAACTGGCGGGGGCCCGGCGGGGCTGTCGCCGCGGAGGCGGATGTGAAGCGGTACCGCGGTAATCCCTGGGCCGTCCTGCTGGTCGTGTCGCTCGGGTTCTTCATGACCTTGCTGGACCTGACGATCGTGAATATCGCGATCCCCAACATGATCAGCAGGCTGCATGCCTCGCTGGACGACGTCCTGTGGGTGATCAACGCCTACGCGCTGGTCCTCGCGGTGCTGCTGATCACCGCCGGACGCCTGGGCGACCTGCTGGGCCAGCGCCGGATGTTCTTCGCCGGCGTGGTGGTGTTCACCCTGGCCTCGGCCGCGTGCGGCCTGTCGCCAGGGGCGGGCTGGCTGGTCGCGTTCCGGGCCGTGCAGGGCCTGGGCGCGGCCATGCTCATGCCGCAGACCCTGGCCATCCTGACCATGGTGTTCCCGCCCGAGCGGCGGGGCGCGGCGTTCGGCGTCTGGGGCGCGGTGGCCGGCGTGGCCACCATCGCGGGCCCGACGCTGGGCGGGCTGCTGGTGACCACCTTCGACTGGCGGTACATCTTCTTCATCAACATCCCGGTCGGCGCCGCGGTGCTGATCCTGACCGTCGTCCTGGTCCCGGACCTGCGCACCGGGCAGCGGCACTATTTCGACATCGGCGGCGTGCTGCTGGCCAGCGGCGCGCTGCTGGCCATCTGCTTCGGGCTGGTCGAAGGGCAGCGCTACGACTGGGGCAAGGTCGTCTCGTTCATCTCCATCCCGCTGATCCTGGCGGTCGGGGTCGTGCTGCTGGGCCTGTTCCTGTGGGTCCAGGCCCGCAAGCAGGACGCTGAGCCGCTGGTGCCCTTCTCGCTGTTCCGCGACCGGAACTTCTCGCTGATGAACTTCGTGGCCGCCACGATCTCCATCGGCATCCTCGGCATCTACCTGCCGTTCGTGATCTATCTTCAGTCGGTGCTGGGCTTCTCGGCCCTCAAGGCAGGCCTGACGCTGGCGCCGGCCTCGGTCATCGCGATGTTCATCGCCCCGGTGGCTGGCCGGCTGTCGGATCGCATCGGCGGCAAGTACATCCTGATCACCGGGCTGGCCTGCTTCTCGGTGGGCATGGGCTGGCTCGCGCTCATCGCGCAGCCCACCTCGGCCTGGTACGACTTCCTTGCCCCGCAGCTCGTGGCGGGCATCGGCATGGGCTGCACGTTCGCGCCGATGACCACGGTGGCCATGCGCGACATCAGCCCGCGGATGGCCGGGGCCGCGTCGGGCATGTTCAACACCACCCGCCAGGTGGGCAGCGTTATCGGCACCGCCGGCGTGGGCGCGCTCCTGCAGAACCGGCTCCTGGACGCGCTGACCAGCCAGGCCCGCCAGCGCACGGTCGGGCTGCCCGCGGCGACCAGGGCTCATCTCATCAGCGGATTCCAGGCCGCGGCCAGGAGCGGCCTGGAGGGGGGTTCCGGGCACCGGCTGACCGGCCTGCCGGGCCAGATCTTCAGCCACGGCTTCGTCGACGCCATGCGGCCGACCATGCTCACGCCGATCGGGATCCTGCTCATCGGCGCGGCCAGCTGCCTGCTGATCAGGCGCGGCCAGCACGCCCCGGCCGGGCCGCGCACGGAGGTCCCCGAGGCACCCGAGGCCTCAACCGCGCTGGGCTAGCCAGCCTGGCTAGCCCAGCGCGGTGCCATTCCAACGGGCCGGGGCCGGCCTGGCCAGAACGGGGCTGGCCAGCACGGCGCCCTAGTCGGCCGCTAGCAGCAGGTCCTCCGCCCACAAGCCCGGCGGCTCGGTCGGCAGCTCCTCGAACGGGAACCGGGACCCGAACGCTGGCTCCAGGTCAGAGAGCCAGACGGCCCGCGGGTCATACCGGGCGAAGAACGGCCGCCCCACCAGCGACGGGTCCCGCGCCTGGATCATGTGCAGCACGAAGACCTTCTCGCCCGCGACCTCGGCCACGCCGTCGACGCAGACCTTGCCGGGGGTGGCAGACATGGACGGCCCGCGTACGGTCCGGCACAGGCCCGACACGCTGCTGTAGGCGTCGCGGAAGATCTCGGCGCCGCGGGCCAGCGGGACCGCGAAGTAGCCCTGCGGGCCGGTATCGCGCTCCACGAACATGTAGTACGGCACCATCCCCATCCGCAGCTGGGTGCGCCACATCGTGGCCCAGGTGCCGGCGTCGTCGTTGATGGTCCTGATCAGCGGGGCCTGGGTGCGGATCACCCCGCCGGCCGAGCGGATCCGGCTCACGGCCTCCCCGACCAGCGCTGGCTCCATCTCGCGCGGATGGGAGAAGTGCGCCATCAGGGCGAGGTTCCGGCCCGTGGCCGCGACCTCCTCGAACAGGCGCAGGGTGTCGTCGGCGTCCGGATCGGTGACAAACCGCTGCGGCCAGTAGGCCAGCGACTTGGTGCCGATCCTGATCGACTCGAGGTGGTCGAGCCCGCTGTTCAGCAGCGGCTCGACGTAGCGGCGCAGGACCACCGATCCCATGATCATCGGGTCACCCCCGGTGATCAGGACGCTGGTCACCTCCGGATGCGCCCGCAGGTAGCCGACCACGCCGGCCATGTCGTCGGTGGCCATCTTCAGGTCCGGCTCGTCCACGAACTGCGCCCAGCGGAAGCAGTACGTGCAGTACGCGTGGCAGGTCTGGCCCTGCTTGGGGAAGATCAGCACCGTCTCGGGGTACTTGTGCTGCACGCCCGGCACCGGCTCCTCGCCGACGGCCGGGATGTTCAGGGCCAGCTGCCCGGCGGGATGCGGGTTCAGCCGCATCCGCACCGCGTGCGCCGCCGCCTGGACCTCGCGCGACGGTGCGTCACGGGCCAGCAGGTCGGCGATCGGCCCGACATCCTCCCGGCTCAGCATGTCCGACTGCGGGAAGACGAGCCGGTAGATCGGATCGTCGGGGGCGGCGGTCCAGTCGATCAGTGATTCCAGCACGTAGTCATTCGTGCGAAAGGGCAGCACGGTGGCCACCGCGCGGACCGCGAGCCGCTCGGCCTCGTCCAGGCCGGCCCGGGCGGTCAGGCCGTCGAGGTGCTTCGCCGAGTACGCGCGGAACCTCCGGCCCTGCGCAGGAACGGTGGGCACTATCTGCTGATCAGTCATGCATCTCCTTCCGGTCGCCTCGGGATCCGGCGACCTCGCCGGATCCGGACTCCGATGATGCCGTCAGCGGAGAAATCCCCCGCTGAGCCCTGGTCTGTCCCCTGAGACGCGCCTGACCGTCTGGTTGCTTCAGCCAGGACCATATAAATAGGTCACAGTTTGAAAACGCTCAAGGAACGCCCAGAGTTGCCTGTCCGTGCGATGTCCCCCACCGGATTTATACCCGGGCTGCGGCACGCCCCACGGGAGATTGAGACCCGGACGCGGCTTATCGCAATATATGTCCGCATTCATGACGGCCTCCTCTCTCCAACCTTTGACGCATCCGCGGCGGCCTCTGGTTGCCGCCTTCCACCTCCTGTTTCGGGCAGGTACCGCACTGGTTCCCGTTTGGTCATCACTCAAGCGCGCGCGGGCAGGCCAAGCCGCACGCTAGCGGTTCCCGGCCATACCCGGCCAGGCCGGGTCGGGCACCGGCCACCGCGGCGGCCGCGGAGAATGAGAGGCTTGGCCGCATGCGGGAGGCTCCGAAGGCGGCCGCGCCGCCGCAGCCGGCCCAGGCGCCGCTGCCGGGTGCGGTACCGCCCGGTGCCGCACCTCAGGGCCCCGCCTCCGCCGCCCTCGCGCCGCTGGCCGCCGGACCGCAGGCCGCCGACGAGGAGCCGCACCCGGCCGAGGCGCTGGGCCCGGTTCCGCGCCCCGCGGCCGGGCGCACGCCGCTGATCGCGGTGGACGCGATGGGCGGCGATCACGCCCCGGAGGAGATCGTGGCGGGCGCGGTCATCGCCGTCCGCGAGCATCAGGTCCGCGTCGCCCTGACCGGCCGCCCCGGCCTGCTGCGCCCGCTGCTGGCCCGCCACGATGCCACCGACCTGATCGCGGTGGTGGCCGCCGAGGAGTCGGTCGGCATGGAGGAGGGTGCGCTGGGCAGCTGGCGCCGGCCGCGGTCCAGCATCGCCATCGCGTGCCAGCTCGTGCACCGCGGCCAGGCCGCGGCCGTCATGTCGGCCGGGTCGACCGGCGCCATCGTGGCCACCGCCCGGCTGCGGCTGCGCCCGCTGCCGGGCGCGGCCCGGCCCGCGCTGGCCGTGGTGCTGCCCACCCGGCCCGCGCCCACGCTGCTGCTGGACGTGGGGGCGATCGCCGACCCCAAGCCCGAGATGCTGGTCCAGTTCGCCCAGCTCGGCGTGGCCTACGTCCAGGTGGCCTGGGGCCTGGCCGAGCCGCGAGTCGGGCTGCTGACCATCGGCGCCGAGCCCGGCAAGGGCAACAAGCTGGCCCGGCGCGCGTACGAGCTGCTCGAGGCCGACCCGCCGCACGGCGGGCTGCCGATCAACTTCGCGGGCAACGTCGAGGGCGGCGACCTGCTCACCGGGAAGGTCGACATCGTCGTCACCGACGGCTTCACCGGCAACGTGGCCCTGAAGACGCTGGAGGGCACGGCCAGCTTCGCCGCCCGGCAGCTGCGCGAGGCGCTTACCAGCTCCCGGACCGCCCGGCTCGGGGCCATGCTGCAGCGGCGCGGCCTGCGCGAGCTGAGCGAGCGGCTGGACACCGAGACCTACGGCGGAGCGGCCCTGCTGGGGATGGAGGGCACCGTGGTCATCGCGCACGGTGCCGCCGGCGCCCGGGGCGCCGCCGCCGCCATCCGCCTGGCCGCCGACCTGTCCAGCGCCGGCATCACCGAGAAGATCCGGCAGCGGTTCGGCCCGCCGCGCAGCAGCCACTTCCTGCGCCGCCCGTCCTTATCCAATCGGCCGGGCGCCGCCGGGCCGATAAGCTGAAGTGGTGACGGATCCGGAAGACACACTCGCGCAGCTGGTGCGGGACGCGCTGGCGGCCGAGCTCGGCGAGCAGTACGCCACCGCCGACCCGATCATCCGGCCCTCGCAGTTCGCTGACTACCAGTCCAACGCCGCCCTGCCGCTGGCCAAGGCGCTGGGCCGGCCGCCGCGGGAGATCGCCACCGCCGTCGCCGCGCGCCTGGCCGACCCGGCGCAGGCCGGCCCGATCGCCAAGGTTGAGGTCAGCGGGCCCGGCTTCATCAACATCACGCTGCGTGACGAGTGGATCGGCGGCCAGGCCGCCAGCCAGCTCGCCGACCCGCGGCTGGGCGTCCCGCTGGCCGAGCCGGCCCAGCGGGTCGTGGTCGACTACTCCGGCCCCAACGTGGCCAAGGAGCTGCACGCCGGGCACCTGCGCCCGACCGTGGTCGGCGACGCCATCGTGCGGGTGCTCGAGTACCTCGGCCACACCGTGATCCGCGCCGCGCACCTCGGCGACTGGGGCACCCAGTTCGGCCTGCTCATCGAGCACGCGCTGGACATCGGCGAGCTCGCCACCGCCAAGGAGCTTGAGGCCGGCGAGATCACCGCCTTCTACCAGGCCGCGCGGGCCAAGTTCGACGCCGAGCCGAGCTTCGCCGACCGGGCGCGGCAGCGGGTGGTCGAGCTGCAGGCCGGCGACGAGCAGGCCATGCGGCTGTGGCGGATGCTCGTCGACGACTCCATGGTCTACCTGCGCGACGTCTACGCCCGGCTCGACATCACGCTCACCGACGCCGACATGGACCCGGAGAGCTTCTACAACCCCGTGCTGGCCAGTGTCAGCGGCGAGCTGGAGGACAAGGGCATCGCCGTCATCAGCGACGGTGCGCTGTGCGCGTTCCCGCCCGGCTTCTCCGGCCGGGACGGCCGGCCCGTGCCGCTGATGCTGCGCAAGAGCGACGGCGGCTACGGCTACGCCAGCACCGACGCCGCGGCGATCAGGTACCGGCTCGTGGACCTGAAGGCCGACCGCATCATCTACGTGGTCGGCTCCGAGCAGCACCAGCACTTCGA
Source organism: uncultured Actinomycetota bacterium (assembly GCA_963822485.1). GTDB lineage: Bacteria > Actinomycetota > Actinomycetes > Streptosporangiales > Streptosporangiaceae > DASUBV01. The sequence goes on along the minus strand of CAWGHW010000031.1, from coordinate 628,742 downwards.
GCTGGTCTTCGCCGTGGCCCGGCAGGCCGGCTGGCTGACCGACCAGGCCAGCGCCGAGCACGCCGTCATCGGCCTGATGACCGGGCCTGGCGGCCGGCGGCTGCAGACCCGCAGCGGCGAGCAGGTCAAGCTGGCCACCCTGATCGACGAGTCCGTCGACCGGGCCGGCGAGGTCATCAGGGACCGGTACGCCGACCCCGTGCTGCGCCAGCAGATCGCCGAGTCGGTAGGCGTCGGCGCGCTGAAGTACGGCGACCTGTCGGTGGCCAGGGACTCCAGCTACGTGCTCGACTTCGACCGGCTGCTGGCGCTGACCGGGAACACCGGCCCGTACCTGCAGTACGCGACCGCCCGCATCCGGTCGATCTTCCACAAGGCCGGCCGCGACCCGGCCGCCGTGACCGGCCCGGTAGCCGTGGCCGAGCCCGCCGAGCGGGCGCTGGCCCTGAGCCTGCTGGGCCTGAGCCGGGCGCTCGGCGACGTGTCCGCCGCGGCCGAGCCGCACAAGCTGGCCGGCTACCTGTTCGACGTGGCCAGCGCGTTCACCACCTTCTACGAGCACTGCCCGGTGCTGACGGCCGAGCCGGCCATCCGGGACAGCCGGCTCGCGCTGGCCGCGCTGACGCTGCGCGTCCTCACGACCGGCCTGGGCCTGCTGGGCATCCCGGTCCCCGAGCGCATGTAGCTCTGGCGACGCCGGATGTGGGGACGCTGAGAGCGTTCCCGGCGGTTTCCCGGGCTGTTCCCGGGTTCGGCCGCACGATCTCCCAAGCCGAGCCGACATGCTCGTGCGAGTGGAAAGCAGGAATCCTGGCGCGCGACGCGCCCGGCGGGTCTCGGGCCGCGGCCTCGCCATAGCCCTGTTCGCGCTGCTCATCGCGGGTAGTGCCACGCTGGTCGCCGTCGGCGCCGCGGGGGCGGGCAGCGCGGATGGGGCCAGGGCGGCGGGCAGCGCGAGCCGGGCCGGCCTGAGCCTGTCGGCCATGACCACGCAGCAAGCGCTCCAAGCCGTACTCAGCTCCGGCGCGGCCCCGCCCTCCGCCGGGGCCGCGCCGGCCACGGCGGCCGCCCATGCCAGTGGCCAGGATGACGCCCGGCTCATCGTCGTCGGGGCCCGGCCCGGAAGCTAGCCAGCACCGATCGGGTGCCGGTCACTAGGTCTCGGCCCGCCGCGGTGGTCATCGCGGCGGGCCGAGGGTCACCCCGGCGGCCAGACCGTCAGCGGAGCCAGCCAGAGCGGCTCACCTGGGAGTACGCTCTCAGCCTGGCCCTGCCTGTTTGACCGCATCGCGCCGTGTTGGCCTGCTCACGGAGAATGACCCGAGATCCGATGACTGACAGTGACCGCATTCCCCAGGTGCTCGTCGTCGACGATGAGCCGAACATCCGCGAGCTGGTTCAGGTCGCGCTCAAGTTCCACGGTTGCTCGGTGACCACCGCGGCCACGGGCAAGGAAGCCCTGCGCCGGGCCGAGGCCAGCCAGCCGGATCTCATCGTCCTTGACGTGATGCTGCCGGACATGGACGGGTTCGAGGTATGCCGCCGCCTGCGCGCGGCGGGCAACGAGGTGCCGGTGATCTTCCTGACCGCGCGCGACACCTCCTCGGACACCGTGACGGGCCTGGCCATCGGCGGCGACGACTACGTGACCAAGCCGTTCTCCGTGGAGGCCCTGGTGGCCAGGGTGCGGGCGGTGCTGCGCCGGGCCTCCAGATCGGCGCCGGAGCCCGAGCGGGGCCGGTCCGGCGAGCCGCTGCGGGCCGGCGACGTGGAACTGGACGAAGACCGGTGGACGGTGCACCGCGCGGGCGTGCCGGTCGAGCTGTCGCCGACCGAGTTCCGCCTGCTGGCCTACCTGATGAAGCACGAGGGCCGGGTGCTGACCCGAGCCCAGCTGCTGGAGAACGTGTGGGGCTGGGACTACTCGGGAGAGTCGCAGATCGTCGAGACCTACGTGAGCTACCTGCGCCGCAAGCTCGACCCGCTGGGCCCGCCGGTCATCTACACCCAGCGCGGGGTGGGCTACAGCTTCCGGCCCCGGCACCGGGGGCAGGCCGGGCCGCCCGGCGCTGGATGAACGCTGGATGAGCGCTGCATGAGCAGTTCCCGCAGGCTGTCGCTGCGCGCCCGGATGCTGGTCGTGCTGATTGGCGTGACGACCGCGTTCCTGGTCATCAACGGGATCGTCAGCACGGTCATCCTGGCCCGGAACGTGACCAGCCAGTTCGAGGGCAACCTGATCACCGCGGCTGACTATCAGCCCGCCGACATCACCAGCCGGCTCCAGAGCTACCCGGCGGTCGAGGTGATCAGCGACCCGGCTCCCCGGAGCACGCCGACCATCGAGCGGCTGACCAGGGCGGAATCCACGCCCCAGCTGGAGGCCGCGGTGCGGGGCCTGATCGCGCAGCATGACCTCACCAGCCGGGCCAGGTCCCGCAAGTCCGACACCAGCCTGCCGTTCAGGCTGACCACGCCCGGCGGGCTTCAGCTGCTCGTGGTGATCCGGGTGGTGAGCCGGTCCGGCCCGGCGCAGCCGCAGCAGGTGCTGGTGGTGGCCCAGCCCACCAGCGTGGCCACCGCGAAGGTGTGGCGGTTCATCATCGCCGAGCTGATCACCGGCGGCGCCCTGATCGGGCTGCTGGCGCTGGGCGGCGAGTGGCTGATCGCGCGCGGGCTGGACCCGCTGGGCCAGATGGCCAGCACCGCCAGCGAGATCACCTCGCGGGGTGACCTGACCGCGCGGATGCCCGACGCCGACCTCCAGACCGAGGTCGGGATGCTGGGCTCGGCCATCAACACCATGCTCGACCGGATCCAGCAGGCGTTCGGCGCGCGGCTGCGGTCCGAGCAGAAGGTCCGGGAGTTCGCCGCGGACGCCTCGCACGAGCTGCGGACCCCGCTGACCACCATCCGCGGCTACGCCGAGCTGTACCGGCAGGGCGCGCTCGGGCCGGACCAGCTGCCCAGCGCGATGCGCCGGATCGAGCAGGAGGCGGACCGGATGAGCACCCTGGTCGCCGAGCTGCTCGAGCTGGCCCGGCTGGACCGGACGTCCTCGCTGGACCTGACCGAGACCGACCTGGCCGGCGTGGTCAGGGACGCGGTCGCCGACGCGGCGGCCGTCGAGCCGGCCCGGCCGGTGCGCGCGGAGGCGCCGCCGCGGCTGGTCGCGGTGGTGGACGAGCCGCGGATCCGCCAGGTGCTGGCCAACCTGCTGGGCAACGTGCGGGCGCACACGCCGGTCAGCACCGCCGTCGCGGTACGCCTGGGCGCGATCACTGGCGGCGTGCTGATCGAGGTGGCCGACGCCGGGCCCGGCATGTCGCCGCAGGACGCGGCCCGGGCCTTCGACCGCTTCCACCGGGCCGCGGGCCGGGACGGCCGGGCGGCTGGCCCGCGCGCGGACGTCGCCACCTCGCCCGGCGCGGAGCGCAGCGGCGGCAGCGGGCTCGGCCTGTCCATCGTCCAGGCCATCGCCCGGGCCCATGGCGGCCGGGCCACGCTGGAGTCCTGGCCCGGCCGCGGCACCAAGGTCCGGGTCTGGCTTCCCGCCCGCACCGCCGGCGACCCCGTGATCAGGACCGATTCACCCCTGAAAACCGGGGTCAACCGGTCGTGATCATGATGCCGGGTCGGCGCCGGGCTGGCCGGCCGGGGTGGTAGTGCCGGGCTGCGGCTCGGTGGCGACGGAGCGGACCAGCAGCTGGGCCACGTCGATGACCTCGAGCGTCTCCTTGGCCTCGCCCGAGCTCTTCTTGGCCGCGATGGCGTCGCCCAGCATGACCATGCAGTACGGGCAGCCGGTGGAGATGGTGTCCGGGTCGGTGCCCAGCGCCTCGTCGATGCGCTCGGTGTTGATCCGCTTGCCGATCCGCTCTTCCATCCACATCCGGGCCCCGCCCGCGCCGCAGCAGAAGCCGCGCTCCTTACACCGGTGCATCTCCTGGGCCTGGACGCCCGGCACCCGCTCCATGATCTCCCGCGGCGGGGTGAACACCCGGTTGTGACGGCCCAGGAAGCAGGGGTCGTGGTAGGTGATCTTCTCCTCGATCGGGTTGACCGGGGTCAGCTTGCCGTCGGCGACCAGCCGGGCCAGCAGCTGGGTGTGGTGGATGACCTCGTAGTTGCCGCCCAGCTGCGGGTACTCGTTGGCGATGGTGTTGAAGCAGTGCGGGCAGGAGGCGACGATCTTGCGGGCTCCGGCCTCGTTGAGCGTCTCGACGTTCTGCTGGGCCAGCATGCTGTACACGAACTCGTTGCCCATCCGGCGGGCCGGGTCACCGGTGCAGGTCTCGGCCGGGCCGAGCACCGCGAAGCTGACCCCGGCGGTGTGCAGGAGCTGGGCGATGGCCTTGGTGGTCTTCTTAGCCCGGTCCTCCAGGGCGCCGGCGCAGCCGACCCAGAACAGGTACTCGGTGTCGTCGCCGATCTTGCCGTCCACGACCGGGACCTCGAAGTCCAGCTCGGAGATCCACTCCAGCCGCTTGTCCGCGCCCATGCCCCAGGGATTGCCCTTGTTCTCCAGGTTCTTCAGCATCCCGGCCGCCTCCTGAGGGAAGGCGGACTCGATCAGCACCTGGTGGCGGCGCAGGCCGGTGATGTGGTCGATGTGCTCGATGTCGACCGGGCACTCCTCGACGCAGGCCCCGCAGTTGGTGCACGACCACAGCACGTCGGGATCGATCACGCCGCCCGCCGCCGCGTCGCCCACCAGCGGCCGCTCGGCCTCGGCCTTGACCGAGTCGGGCAGTGCCTCCCTGGCCTCGTCGGACCCGGCCAGCAGGTACGGGGCCTTGGCGAACGCGTGATCGCGCAGGTCCAGGATGAGCATCTTGGGCGACAGCGGCTTGCCGGTGGCCCAGGCCGGGCACTGCGACTGGCAGCGGCCGCACTCCGTGCAGGTGCCCAGGTCGAGCAGGCCCTTCCAGGTCAGGTCCTCGATCTTGCCCAGGCCGAAGATGTCGTTGTCCGGGTCGGCCTCCTCGAAGTCCAGCACCTGGCCGCCCGACCGCATGGGCTGGAGCGCGCCGAGCCCGTTCGGACGGCGGGCGAACAGCACGTTCAGCGGGGCGATGGCGATGTGCAGGTGCTTGGAGTAGGTGACGAAGACGCCGAAGCCCAGGATGACCGCCAGCTGGGCCAGGATGAACGCGGTCTCGATCCCGGAGTTGGCGCCCCGGCCCAGCGGGTGCAGCCAGTGGCCGACGAGCTGCGAGGCGAACGCGCCGCGCGGATAGGGGAAGTCGCCGGTGTTGATCTGCGCGCCGCGGTACAGCAGCAGCGTCGCGATGACACCGAAGATGCCGGCCAGGACCAGCCAGGCCGCGCCGGTGTGCGAGCCGGAGAACCGGGACGCCCGGCCCTCGCGCTCGGGGCTGTTGCGCAGCCTGATCACGGTGAACGTGGCGATGCCGACCAGCACCGCCACGGCGAACAGGTCCTCAGCGAAACCGACCCAGGCCCAGGTGCCGATCAGCGGGATGACGAAGTGCTTGCTGAACAGGGCGCCGTAGGCCTCGATGATGGTGAGGACCAGGACGATGAAGCCCCAGAACGTGAGGGCGTGGGCGACGCCCGGCACCGTCCACTTGAGCAGCTTGCGCTGACCGAAGACCTCGGTGGCCTGAGTCTCCGCGTCCCGGCCGGGGTGCGCCCGGACCGCCTCGATGCGCTCGGGGGCCGGCTGGCCGGTGCGCGCGAGCCGGTACAGCCACCAGAGCCTGCGGCCGGCGACGACGGCCGCGACCGCGGTCAGGATCAGGCCGATGATGATCCGCAGCGCCAAGACGACCTCCAGGTTCGGCGTAGGTGTACTGTACGCGCCCGCCATCTGCCGCTGCGATGTGTCCGGCGGCGGCAGACCCGACCGGTTTCCGCACCATATTACTGATCAGTAGCTTGGTGCTTTCCGCGAGGTTACGGCCCGAGCCCGGCGGGCCATGTCCGCCCGGCCGCTGCGATAACCTGACCCGGGATCCAGACCGGCCGGGACGGAGCATGACGGAGCATGCGGTGACCGACGCAGAGGCGCACGGCAGGCCAGCGCGATCCGTCCTCGGCGGCGGGCGGCTGGCCATCCTGGCGGGCTCGGTGACCGCCCTGGTCACCGCCAGCCTGGCCGGCAGCGCGCTGGGATTCCTGAACAAGGCGGCCTGCCGGGCCGGCGCCTGGAACTTCGGCGCCGAGCAGTTTCAGGCCCACTGCTACACCGACATCTACCCGCTGTACTTCGGCGAGGGCCTGTGGCACGGCCAGATCCCCTACGTCGACCACGCGGTGGAGTACCCGGTGCTCATCGGCGCGGCCATGCAGGCGGCGGCCTGGGTGGTGCACCCGATCAGCAGCCCGCTGATCCGCGGCCGCGAGTTCTTCGACGTGACCGTGGCCGGCCTGACCATCTGCGCGGTGATCGGGGTCCTGGCCACGGCCGTCCTGGCCGGCCGCTCCCGGCGCTGGACGGCGCTGCTCGTCGCGCTGTCGCCCGGCCTCATCCTCGGCTCGTTCATCAACTGGGACATGATCGCGATGGCGCTCACCGCGCTGGCCATGGTGGCCTGGGCGGTGCGCCGCCCGACCACGGCCGGCGTGCTGTTCGGGCTGGCCATCGCGACCAAGTTCTACCCGATCGTCTTGCTCGGCGCCCTGTTCCTGCTGTGCCTGCGGGCGGGCCGATTGCGGGACTTCCGGGCGACGGCGGTGGGCGCGGCCGTGGCCTGGCTGGTCGTCAACGTGCCGATCGCGGTGCTGAACTTCACCGGCTGGGGGAGGTTCTACGGCCTCAACTCGACCCGGGGCGCCGACTGGGGCTCGATCTGGTACTTCTTCGAGACCGAGCACTGGCCGGTGCTGGGCGGCCTGAGCCTGAGCGAGCTGAACCTGCTCAGCCTGGCGCTGTTCGTGGTCGCCGCCGCGCTGATCGCGGTGCTGGCCCTGGCCGCGCCGCGCCGGCCTCGGGTGGCGCAGCTGTTCTTCCTCATCCTGGCGGCGTTCCTGCTGGTTAATAAGGTCTGGTCGCCGCAGTACGTCATCTGGCTGGTGCCGCTGGTGGTGCTGGCCCGGCCCCGGCTGTGGTCCTACCTGCTGTGGCAGGCGGCCGAGGTGGGCTACTTCTTCGCCATCTGGGCCTACCTGATCACCGCCTCCGGGCCGGGCACGCCGGGCGGGATCGGCACCGGGCTGTACTTCGCCGCGGTGCTGGCCCGGTTCGGCACGGTGGCCCTGCTGGCCGGGCTGGTGGTGGCCGACATCCTGCGGCCCGGCCGGGACATCGTGCGGGCCGAGGGCGAGGACGACCCGGCGGGCGGCGTGCTGGACGGGGCGCCGGACGTGTTCACCCTGCGCCCCGCCGCTGCGGCCGTCACCACCTGACGGCCTTAGTACATCGTTATTGAATAACAGCCTCGGCCGCGGGGAATATCCCTCCGCATGGCAAAGTTGAGCCCAACAGACTCAAGTCATTTGCCAGGGCTCCGACAGCGTGGCAAACTTGAGCCCTCTACGCTCAACATTACAGACAGCCGGGCGCCCAGCCCGGGGACAACCACAGCAAGGACTGATCTCATGGCACGTGCGGTAGGCATCGACCTGGGGACGACCAACTCCGTTGTCGCCGTCCTCGAGGGCGGCGAGCCCTCAGTTATCGCTAACGCCGAGGGTTCGCGGACTACGCCGTCCGTCGTGGCCTTCGCGAAGAACGGCGAGGTGCTAGTCGGCGAGGTCGCCAAGCGGCAGGCGGTGACCAACGTTGACCGGACCATCCGCTCCGTCAAGCGCCAGATGGGTACCGACTGGACGGTCGCCATCGACGGCAAGAAGTTCACGGCGCAGCAGATCAGCGCCTTCATCTTGCAGAAGCTGAAGCGGGACGCGGAGGCCTACCTCGGTGAGACGATCACCGACGCCGTCGTGACGGTGCCCGCGTACTTCAGCGACGCGCAGCGGCAGGCCACCAAGGAGGCGGGCACCATCGCCGGCCTGAACGTCCTGCGCATCATCAACGAGCCCACGTCCGCCGCGCTCGCGTACCACCTGGAGAAGGACAACGAGGCCACCATCCTGGTCTTCGACCTGGGCGGCGGCACTTTCGACGTGTCCCTGCTCGAGGTCGGCGAGGGCGTGGTCGAGGTCAAGGCCACCAGCGGTGACAACCACCTGGGCGGCGACGACTGGGACCAGCGCATCGTGGACTGGCTGGTGCAGGACTTCAAGAACAGCTACGGCATCGACCTGTCCAAGGACAAGATGGCGCTGCAGCGGCTGCGGGAGACCGCCGAGAAGACCAAGATCGAGCTGTCCAGCTCGACCGAGTCGCAGATCAACCTGCCGTACATCACCCACTCCGACCAGGGCCCGCTGCACCTGGACACCAAGCTGTCCCGCGCGGAGTTCCAGAAGATGACCGCTGACCTGCTCGACCGGTGCAAGGGCCCGTTCCAGCAGGTGATCAAGGATGCCGGGGTCAAGCTGAGCGACATCCAGCACGTGGTGCTGGTCGGCGGCTCCACCCGGATGCCCGCGGTGGTCGACCTGGTCAAGGAGCTGACCGGCGGCAAGGAGCCGAACAAGGGCGTCAACCCGGACGAGGTCGTGGCCGTGGGCGCGTGCCTGCAGGCCGGCGTGCTCAGGGGCGAGGTCAAGGACGTCCTGCTGCTGGACGTGACCCCGCTGTCGCTGGGCATCGAGACCAAGGGCGGCATCTTCACCAAGCTGATCGAGCGCAACACCACCATCCCGACCAAGCGGTCGGAGATCTTCACCACGGCCGACGACAACCAGCCGTCCGTGCAGATCCAGGTGTTCCAGGGCGAGCGCGAGATCGCTGCGTACAACAAGAAGCTGGGCATGTTCGAGCTGGCTGGCCTGGCGCCATCGCCGCGCGGCATCCCGCAGATCGAGGTCACCTTCGACATCGACGCCAACGGCATCGTGAACGTCTCGGCGAAGGACCTGGGCACCGGCAAGCAGCAGTCCGTGACCATCTCGGGCGGCTCGGCGCTGGGCAAGGACGACATCGAGCGGATGATGGCCGACGCCGAGAAGTACGCGGAGGAGGACCGTCAGCGCCGCGAGGAGGCCGAGGTTCGCAACCGCGCGGAGACGCTGGCCTACACCACCGAGAAGTTCCTGTCCGAGAACACCGACAAGGTGCCCGACGACGTGAAGTCCGAGGTGGAGTCGGCGATCGCTGACGTGAAGAAGGCGCTCGAGGGCACCGACACCGAGGCGATCAGGACGGCGACCGAGCACGCGGCGCAGGTGAGCCAGAAGATGGGCAGCGCGATCTACGCGCAGTCGCAGGCCGCCAGCGCGCAGGCCGGCGAGGCCCGCGAGGCCGGCGGGGCCGCGCCCGAGGACGACGACGAGGTCGTCGAGGCCGAGATCGTCGAGGACGAGAAGCCGCGTGACCAGGAGGGCGGCGCGGCCTGATGAAGCCTTCTGACGACGAGCACCAGGGTCCGGTGATCCGGGACCGCAGGCGCATCGACCCGCAGACGGGCCAGGTCCGGGACGTTCCCGGCCAGGGCCAGGGCCAGGCTAGGCCGGGGCGGCATTCCGCCACGGCCCGGCCGGGCGGCCCGGCCGGCCAGGGCGGCCCGGGTCCGGGCAGCCCTGGCCAGGGCGGCCCCGGCCAGGGCGGTGCTGGCCAGGGCGGTGCTGGCGCAGGCCAGGGCCCGGCCGCGCCGGGCGCTCCCGGCGCGCCCGGCGGCCCCGGTCGGCCCGGCCAGCCCGCAGGCCCCGCTGGCGGGGGTGGCGGTGACATGGCGGTAGCCGAGGCTATGGCCCAGGTCGCCGAGCGCACCGCCGATCTCCAGCGGCTGTCGGCCGAGTACGCCAACTACCGCAAGCGCGTCGAGCGGGACCGGATGGCGGTCCGCGAGCAGGCCCTGGCCAACGTGCTCAGTGAGCTGCTGCCGGTCCTCGATGACATCGGGCGGGCCCGCGAGCACGGCGAGCTGACCGGCGGCTTCAAGTCCGTCGCCGAGTCGCTGGAGTCCGCCGTGACCAAGCTGGGCCTGACCGCCTACGGCGAGAACGGCGACCCGTTCGACCCGACACTGCATGACGCGCTCATGCACTCCTACTCCGCTGAGGTCACCGAGCCGACCTGCGTGCAGATCCTGCAGCCCGGCTACAAGGTGGGCGACCGCATCGTGCGGCCCGCCCGGGTGGCCGTGGCGGAACCCTCCGATGGATCCGGATCTACCGAGGACGGCGAGCCGTCCGCGGGCGAGGAGCACGACGCTCCGGACAGTTCCGGCTCCGCCGGCCGCTGACCAGAACCGCCTAAGAGAGGCCCGTTGAGCACCAAGGACTTCCTCGAGAAGGACTACTACAAGACCCTCGGCGTAGCCGAGGGTGCGTCCGCGGACGAGATCAAGAAGTCGTACCGCAAGCTGGCCCGCAAGTACCACCCGGACGCCAACAAGGGCGACTCGAAGGCCGAGGAGCGCTTCAAGGAGATCTCCGAGGCCTACAACACCCTGTCCGACGAGAAGCGGCGCAAGGAGTACGACGAGACGCGCTCGATGTTCGGCAGCGGGCGGGTCCGCATGCCCGGCTCCGGCGGCACCGCCGGCGGCGGGTACGGGTTCGACCTTGGCGACCTGTTCGGTGGTGGCAGTACCAGCAGTACGGGCGGCCGGCTGGGCGACATTCTCGGCGGAGTCTTCGGTTCTGGCCGCACGCAGCAGCAGGCGCGGCCGCGGCGCGGCGCTGACGTCGAGACCGAGGCATCGCTGAACTTCGGCGACGCCATCGACGGCACCACCGTGGCGCTGCGGCTGGCCGGCGAGGGCCCGTGCAAGGAGTGCATGGGCACCGGCGCCAAGGCCGGCACGGTGCCGCGGGTCTGCCCGACCTGCGAGGGCACCGGGCAGGGCAGCCGCAACCTGGGGAACTTCGCGTTCTCCGAGCCGTGCAAGACCTGCCGCGGCCGCGGCCTGGTCGTGGACGACCCGTGCCCGGCCTGCTCGGGCAGCGGGCGGGCGATGAGCACGCGCACCATCCAGGCGCGCATCCCCGCCGGGGTCGGCGACGGCCAGCGGATCAAGCTCAAGGGCAAGGGGGCACCGGGCGAGCGGGGCGGCCCCGCCGGCGACCTGTACGTGCGCGTGCATGTCTCCCCGCACCCGGTGTTCGGCCGGTCGGGCCACAACCTGACCGTGACCGTGCCGGTTACGTTCCCGGAGGCGACGCTGGGGGCCGAGATCAAGGTCCCGTCCCACCGGGGCATGCCGGTCAGCGTGCGGATCCCGGCCGGGACGCCGAACGGCCGCACCTTCCGGGTGCGCGGCAAGGGCGTCCGGCGCTCCGACGGCACCATGGGCGACCTGCTGGTGACGGTGAACGTGCAGGTGCCCAAGGACCTGGGCGACAAGGCCAAGCAGGCCCTGGAGACCTTCCGTGAGGTCACCGCCGGTCCCGATCCGCGCGACGAGCTGCTGCGCCAGGCCAAGGCCTGACCGGCCCGATAGCTGAGGGGAGATGAGATGACCAGCGAATTCGAGCTATCCGACAGCACGCCTGTCTACGTGATCTCGGTGGCCGCACAGCTGTCCGGGCTGCACCCGCAGACCCTGCGCTCGTATGACCGGCTCGGGCTGGTCTCCCCCGGCCGGACGGCCGGCGGCGGTCGGCGCTACTCGCTGCGCGACATCCTGATCCTGCGCGAGGTCCAGCGGCTGTCCGCCGAGGGCGTGAACCTGCTCGGGATCAAGCGCATCCTCGAGCTGGAGCTCGCGGAGCAGGAGAGCCTGCGCCGGATGGCGGAGCTTCGCACGGAGATCAGCCAGCTGCGCGCCGAGCTTGAGTCGACGCGATCGGTGGCCGCCCGGCTGGCTGCCCTGCTGCGGGGCCGCAGCGGCGGCGCCCTGGTGCCGGTCCGCGACGTCAGCCCGTCCGGTGGCGCCGGCCAGGCCGGCAGCACCCCGGTCCGCGACGCCGCGGCCGCCAGCGACGGGACCACTCCCTCGCCAACCCTGACCCAGCCCAACTGACCTGAAAGAGAACCAACTGTGGACGACAAGCTGACCCGCAAGAGCCAGGAGGCTCTGTCTGAGGCGGTGCAGCGCGCGACCGCCGCCGGCAACCCCAACGTTGACGGACTGCACCTGCTGGCGGCGCTCATCGGCCAGGAGGGCGGCACCGCCGCGCCGTTGCTGCGCGCCGTCGGGGCCGACCCCGCCGCCGTGCTCAAGACCGTCAGCGAGCAGCTGGCCCGGCTGCCCAAGGCCGCTGGCGCGACGGTTAGCGCGCCCGAGACCTCGCGGCCGCTGCTGGCCGCCATCAACACCGCCGGCCAGCGCGCCAGGGAGATGTCCGACGAGTACATCTCCACCGAGCACCTGCTGGTGGGCCTGGCCGCCGACGGCGGCCAGGCGGCCAAGGTGCTGCGCGATGCCGGCGCCGGGCCCGACCAGCTCTTTGGCGCGTTCGAGCAGGTGCGCGGCAGCGCCCGGGTCACCTCGCAGGACCCCGAGGGCACGTACAAGGCGCTGGAGAAGTACGGCGTCGACCTGACCCAGAGCGCCCGTGAGGGCCGGCTGGACCCGGTCATCGGCCGGGACGCCGAGATCCGCCGGGTTATCCAGGTGCTGTCCCGCCGGACCAAGAACAATCCGGTGCTGATTGGCGAGCCGGGCGTCGGCAAGACCGCCGTCGTCGAGGGCCTGGCCCAGCGCATCGTGGCCGGCGACGTGCCGGAGTCGCTGCGCGGCAAGCGCGTGGTGGCGCTGGACCTGGGCGCGATGGTCGCCGGGGCCAAGTACCGCGGCGAGTTCGAGGAGCGGCTGAAGGCCGTCCTGAACGAGATCAAGGACAGTGACGGCGAGGTCATCACGTTCATCGACGAGCTGCACACGGTCGTGGGGGCCGGCGCGGCCGAGGGCGCGATGGACGCCGGGAACATGCTCAAGCCCATGCTGGCCCGCGGCGAGCTGCGCATGGTCGGCGCGACCACGCTGGATGAGTACCGCCAGCGGATCGAGAAGGACCCGGCGCTGGAGCGCCGGTTCCAGCAGGTGTTCATCGGCGAGCCCACCGTCGAGGACACCATCGCGATCCTGCGCGGCCTGAAGGGCCGGTACGAGGCGCACCACCAGGTGCAGATCGCGGACGCCGCCCTGGTCGCCGCGGCCGGGCTGTCCGACCGCTACATCACCGCCCGGTTCCTGCCCGACAAGGCCATCGACCTGATCGACGAGTCGGCCTCCCGGCTGCGGATGGAGATCGACTCCCGGCCGGTGGAGATCGACGAGCTGCAGCGCGCCGTCGACCGCATGAAGATGGAAGAGATGGCGCTGGCCAGGGAGAACGACCAGGCCAGCCGGGACCGCCTGGAGCGGCTGCGGGCCGATCTGGCCGACCGGCAGGAGCAGCTCACCGCGCTGGTCGCACGGTGGAACCGCGAGAAGGCGGGCCTGAACAAGGTGGGCGAGCTGAAGAAGCAGCTCGACGACCTCCGCGGCCAGACCGAGCGGGCCCAGCGCGACGCCGACTTCGAGGCCGCGTCCCGGATTATGTACGGCGAGATCCCGGCCCTGGAGCGCGAGCTCGCGGCCGCCACCGCCGCGGCCGGAGACGAGGCTCAGGGCGGCCTGTCCGAGCAGCCCATGGTGAAGGAGGAGGTCGGCCCCGACGACGTCGCCGACGTGGTGGCGGCGTGGACCGGCATCCCGGCCGGCCTGCTGCTGGAGGGCGAGACCGGCAAGCTGCTGCGGATGGAGTCCGAGCTGGGCCGGCGGCTCGTCGGACAGGCGCAGGCCGTGCAGGCCGTGTCCGACGCGGTGCGCCGGTCACGGGCCGGCATCGCCGACCCCGACCGCCCGTCCGGCTCGTTCCTGTTCCTCGGGCCGACCGGCGTGGGCAAGACCGAGCTGGCCAAGGCGCTGGCCGAGTTCCTGTTCGACGATGAGCGGGCGATCATCCGCATCGACATGAGCGAGTACTCCGAGCGCCACTCGGTAGCCCGGCTGGTCGGCGCGCCGCCCGGCTACGTGGGCTACGAGGAGGGCGGCCAGCTCACCGAGGCGGTCCGGCGTCGTCCGTACTGCGTCGTGCTGCTGGACGAGGTGGAGAAGGCCCATCCTGAGGTCTTCGACATCCTGCTTCAGGTGCTCGACGACGGGCGGCTGACCGACGGGCAGGGCCGGACGGTCGACTTCCGCAACACCATCCTGATCCTGACCTCCAACCTGGGTTCCCAGTTCATCGCGGACCCCAACCTGGCGGAGTCGGCCAAGCGGGACGCGGTGATGTCGGTGGTCCAGTCCACGTTCAAGCCCGAGTTCCTGAACCGGCTGGATGACATCATCCTGTTCGACGCGCTGTCCACCGACGAGCTGAGCGAGATCGTGGACCTCCAGGTGGCCAGGCTGGGCCGGCGGCTGAGCGACCGGCGGCTGACGCTGACCGTCACCCCGGCGGCCAGGGAGTGGCTGGCCCTGACCGGGTTCGACCCGGTCTACGGGGCCCGGCCGCTGCGCCGGCTGATCCAGTCGGCCATCGGCGACCAGCTGGCTCGCGGACTGCTGGCGGGCGAGATCGCCGACGGCGACACCGTGGTCGTGGACCTGGACGAGAAGACGGACAAGCTCAGCGTGGGCTCCGACCGCAGCCGCAGCACGGCCGCGGTGGCGAGCTAACCCAAAGCCGGAGCTACTTCTCGTCGAGCAGGTGGTCGTAGCGATCCTCGGGCAGGCCGAGGTCATTGCGGATCCGGTAGCGCAGGCTGAGCAGCAGCCGCAGCTCCGACTCGTTGTCACCGGCCTGGCCTGCCGCCGGCGACTCGGCGTCCGCCGCCGGCCCGGCCTCCGGCGCGGCCGCGCGGCTCAGGCAGATCTCCACGCCCGTCGTCGCCCACCCCAGCGCGCCCTCGAGGTCGCCGCGCTCCACCAGGAGCTCGGCGACCAGGTCGCACACCCGGGGGTCCTTCGGGCCCTCGGCCTTGAGCCGGGTGATCAGGGCCTGAGCCTCGGCTTGCCGGCCGAGCTGGAACAGGGCGCGGGCGAGTGGCACGCGCGGGTCCACGAACACCGGCCCGCCGTCCATCATCGCCCGGCGGAAACCACCAGCGGCGGCGGCCGGGTCGTCGGCCAGCAGATACTGCTCGCCCGCCCGCAGGAAGGCCTCGGACCGGGGCATCCCGGCCGTCTCCTTCGCCGTCGCAGCCAGCTGGTTCATCAGCTCAGCAGCCGACGCATGGTCGCCGCTCCGCACGGCGTCAAACTCGATCGCATCGAACTGCTCACGGCTCAGTACACCCACCCTCGTACGGTACCCAGCCATGGTTGCGCTGCAACGCGAACAAGCCCGGAGTAATGGACTCGTGACCGCGCGAGGATGCCGATGCCATAAGGGATTCAGGAGCCTGCCAGCCACGCCAGCAAGCGGCCCCGCGACCAGCAGCGGCCAACGGCCTCGGTGCGCAGAGCCGACTGGCCGAACACCGCCAGGCCGATGATGGTGTGGCCAGAGGCGCGGCGATCGCCGAGCGTCGGTATCGCCGGCGCGACTCCGACCCCCTCCGCTGACACCCACGCCACCGCCCGGCTGGTCGCCGCCTCGTCGAGGCGGTGCAGGAAGCGCAGGCGGCTCTCGAGCGGGAAGCGCGACAGCGCCCACGTCGTGGTGACGACAGGCAGGGCGTCCGCGGGCACACAGGCGAAGGCGTCAGGCAGCACCTCGACCGCGTCACCTCGCAGCAGCAGCGGCGGGGCCGTCGCCGCCAGCGCCATCTCCGCTTCGAGCCTCGCGCCCCGCTCCGGCTGATCCGGCGACAGGCAGGCGCGCAGCCATCGGGCCTCATCCGCGTCGGTCACGTCGACCGGATCGAGGTCGACGCCGACCCGGGCGACCACCTCGGGCATCGCCCGCGTCGGGATAGGCCGGTGCCCCACGATCGAAGACGACAGCTGCACCGGAGATGACGGATCGCCCAGCGATTGTCCGTTGCTGTACGTGATGCCAACGCGATCGACATTCAGATTGAGGCCAGCCGAACAACCCACGTCGATCAGCCCAACCGCATTCGCGCCTACCCGGCGCGCCGCCTCGGCAATCGCCGGATACAGCACCGCGCAGCGTCCCGTCTCGTCGGACCGCGTCGGCCGGCGCACGGCGATGGCCACGACCGAGTCGGTCATCCGCACCAGCGTGTCGATCGCCGCGCTAGCGGCAGCGTCGCCGTCCGCAGCGGCATAGGCCGCGGCAAGCGCCGGGGCGCGCCCGGCGAGGGCCAGGTCATGCAGCGCGGCGAGGATCACCGTGGGGTGCCGCTTGCGCGCCGGCGCCGCCTCGATGGCCCGCAGCGCCTCGTCCGACTCACTCAGGGCGACGGCGATCCGCTCGTACAGCGGCGATGTTCCGGCGGCGTCGACCTCGCCGAAGTGCCGGTACACCTGAGCGAGTGTGCGGGCCCTGCCCACGGGTGCGGCGCTTCCTGCGGTCGGCCCTGGCATCCCGGCGATTCTAGCCATTTCCACGACCCATCACCGGACCGGGCACTAGTGCCCGGTGCTGTCGAGCGCGAAGTAGCGCAGCGTCGTGAACTGGGCTCTGATGCGGTTAACCAGGGTGCAGTCCCGTGCGATAAGGAGTTTGCGTGATCGTGTCCGCTTGGTAGGAAGGCGGACATGGCCACCTACCCGATCCGCCAGGTCGCCGAAGACGAGCTCGCTGACTTTCTCGCCGTCGACCAGCACGCATCCCATGGCACGCCGATGTCCGAGCGTGCCCGCGCCAACTTCTTGGCCCGGCTGGAGTTCGGCCGGACCCTGGCCGCGTTCGACGGCGACACGATTGTCGGCGGGACGGGCGCGTTCAGCTTCCAGATGCGGGTGCCTGGCACGATGGCCGCGGTCGCCGGGGTGAGTCTGGTTGCAGTGCTTCCCTCGCACCGCCGCCAGGGCATCCTGTCCGCGCTGATGCGCCGTCAGCTAGCCGATGTGAGCGAGCGGGGCGAGGCGGTGGCCGTGCTGTTTGCCTCCGAATCGGGCATCTACGGGCGGTACGGCTACGGGCGCGCCTCCTGGCACGCCGCCTACCGGCTGCAGCGCGGAGAGGGCACTCTGGCGCCCGGCGCACCGGCCGATCCCGGCCTGCGGCTGCGGATCGCCGAACCGCTGTCGGTCAGGGCCGAGCTGGCTCAGCTCTACGACCTGGCGCTGGCCGAGCGGCCCGGCCTGTATGCCCGCACCGAGCCATGGTGGGACCGCCTGCTGACCGACCTGCACTCCGACGGCGAGCCATCCCGGCAGATACGGTGCGTGCTGGCCGAGGACGACTCGGGGCCGCGGGGGTATGCGGTGTTCACCTCCACGGAGCGCTGGGATGAAGACGCAGGCTTGCCGGAGGGTGTCCTCGAGGTCAGCGAGGCGATCACGGCCGACCCCGCAGCGACCGCGGCGCTCTGGGACAACCTGCTCAGCCGGGACCTGGTCAGCGAATTCCACGCCAGGATGCGCCCGGTGGATGACCCGCTGCTATACCTGCTGGCCGACCCGCGCCGGGTCCGGTCTGTGGTCAGCGATGGGCTGTGGGTCCGGCTGGTAGACGTGGGCAGCGCCCTGGCGCAGCGGCACTACGCATGCCCGGTCGACGTGGTCATCGAGGTCGCCGACGAGCTGTGCCCCCAAAACGCCGGCCGCTGGAGGCTGGCCGCGGAGGCTGATGCCGCCCCCGCAGGGTTCCGCGCCACCTGCGAACGGACCACCGCCCCGGCCGATGTGGTGCTGCCCGTCTGGGCAGTGGGCGCCGCGTACCTCGGCGGCACACGGCTTAAGGCCATGGCCAACGCGGGCCTGATCACCGAAGCGACGCCAGGCTCCCTCGCGGCGCTCTCCACCGCAATGTCATGGGAACCGGCACCCTGGTGCCCCATGACCTTCTGACCTGGACGGGCCGACGGAAAAGACACGCAAGGCAAACGTGATCTGCCACGGCACTAGCTCGTTGGCCTGGAAGTGATGCGCCCGGTTACCGGTCGGCGCTGCGCTCGGCGCGTTCTTGGAGGATGCGGGCGTTGGCGAAGGCGGCCCAGATGGCGAGGTGGAGGTCGAGGCGGTCGCCCGGGGCGTTGATCGTCTGGGGCGTGATGTCGGCGTCGTGGGTGGCGGCGATATCCCCGGTGGGGGCGGGCAGGGCGGGGCTGGCGGGCATGGCCACGCCGTCGGGCCGGGTGAAGGTGAAGGTCCCGCCGTCGGTGAGGGTGATGAGGTAGCCGGCCTCGTGCACGATCACGTGGTGCGCCTCGCACAATGAGATGAGGTTCCAGTAGCTGGTCTTCCCGCCGCGGGCCCAGTGGCGGATGTGGTGCAGGTCGGTGCGCCGGGAATCGCAGCCGGGAAATGCGCACCGGTAGTGGTCGCGTTCGCGGACGGCGCGGCGCTGCGCGGCGGTGGGCTTGCGGTGGCGGCGGCCGATGTCGAGCAGGGTGCCGTCGTGGTCGTGGAGCATCCAGCTGACCGTGGCGGCGCAGGCGATCCGCTGCGCGGTGGCGGGGCTGATCGCGGGGCCGTCTTCGAGGTGGCAGCGGCGGGGGTGGGCGGGGTGCCCGACCCGGCGGTACGGACACTCTGCGCGGCACGCGTCTGCGTCCGCGGCTTGGTCGGCGGGGTCGCCGGCGGCGGGCGCTTCCGCGGAGGCGCCGGCGGGCGTCTGGTCATGGTCGTGGCCGGGTCCGTGGTCCCGGCCGCGCGCGGGCGCGTGGCCGGGCGGGGGCGGGTCAGCGGCGGGCAGGGCGGCGGGGCGCGCTTCGGCGGGAGCGGCGGGGGTCTGGTGGTCGCGGTCCGTCGCAGGCACGGGCGCCTCGGCGGCGCGCGGCCGGCGGCGGGCGTTTCCGTGGAGGGGGCCGGAGCGTCCGTGGCGGGGCCGGGGTCGGTGAGGGCTTCGGGGCCGACGTGGACGATGACCTGGTAGAGGTCCGCGTTAGCCGCGCCCGCGATCTTCCCGGCCAGGTAATCAGCCGCGATCTGGGCCAGCGCATCAGCCAGGCCCGCCGCCTGCGGGCTGCCCGCCTCCGGGCCGGGCTCATGCAGGCCGCCCGGCTCGGCGGCCGGCGTTTCCGCGGAAACGCCGCCAGGCCCCGCCGACCCGGCGGCGCGCGTTTCCGCGGAAACGCCGCTCGTTCCGGCCGCCGCTCGGCGATGGCGGCGGACCGGCCCGGCCCGTCGGCCGGGCTGGGCGCATCCGCGCTATGCGCATCCGGGCTGTGTACATCCGGGCTCGCATCCGGGCTGGCGCATCCGGGTCGGCGCATCCGGGCTCGCCTGGCTTTCCGCGGAACCGGCGCCGGGCTGGCCGACCTTGGCGGGGCTGGCGTCCTGATCGCTGTTGTGGTGCGGGTGGTCCAGGTCGCCCGCGGCGGCGCGCAGCGCCTGGACCAGCACCTGGCCCTCCACCGCGGGCAGCCGGACCGTCATCGCCAGCGACCCGTCCTCGTCATCGATCCGCCAGGTCACCCGCCGCGCCGCCCGGGCCCGCTGACCGATATCGCGGGACACCTGGCGATGGGCGCGGACGAACCGCTCCAACTGGCCCCCGGTCATCGGCTCGGCCAGCTCGGCCAGGCCCTCCTCCGTCGCCGGGGTGGCGATCCGGGTCAGCGCCCGCACCTTCGCATATGAGAGCCGGCCCGCCGCGAACCCGGACCGGATCACCGGCAGGTCCCGCAGCGCCCGCGCGACCCGGACCTGCTCACGGGCGGTGCCCGGCGCCAGCTGGCACTTCCACGCCAGCCACGCCGAACACGACGGCAGCTCCCACGACTCCCACCCCCGCCGCGCATCAAAGTCACCGACCAGCAGCAGGAACCGGCAGGTCGCCGCAGTCAGGTGCCCGGCCAGCTCGCAGATCTGCGCCTCGAGGCGCTCGAGCGGCACCTCAGGAGCCGGGCCGGGCTCGCCGCGCCGAGATGACTGTCCTGGGAGGGGTAATGATTCGCTCATGTATTCGAGCGTATTATCCGGGTCCGACAGTGACTGGGGCGAACCTGTGCCGGGGGTAGCGGGCCTGGCGACCCGGTGGGTGAACGACTGCTCGCGGTGCGATCTAGCGCCGGGACCGCTCGAGGGCGTCCCAGAATCCGCGCCGGAGCGCGTGCCTGACCTCGTCGTGCAGCAGCGAGTCGATCGGCAGCGCCGAGCCCTGGAGCAGCCGCGCCTCGAGGTCCGAGGGCATCCGCGGCTTCCTGGCCAGGACCGCCTCCAGCCACAGGGCGGGCGCGTCCCTGGCCACGGCCTCACCGAACCCAAAGCCCTCGGCGTGCGCGGCCTGTACCGCGTCGGCCAGTGAGATGGCGATGGGCTGCGGCATGTTCGGCTGCGACAGCGACGGCGGCCCCGACGAAGGAAGGTGCTGGACGTCGTAGGGGCCGGATGTCGCCGGGGGGTAGCTCGGGCCCGGCGGGACGGTCGGCCCGTAACCACCGCCGTACTGGCCCGGCGCCGCGGGCGGCGGCTGGGACTGGCCGCCGTACGGCGAGTTCACACCCGGCTGGTACTGCGGACCCGCGCTGGGACCGGCGGGCAGCTGGCGAGGCGGCGGCAGCGCAGGCGGCCGGTCGAGTGCGCCGGGACGCTCCAGCGCGGCCGGGCCGCTGCCGGATGATCCGCCGGGCGGCAGGCCATTCTGCGGCGGGCCGCTCTGGCTGTGCTGGGGCGGGCCGCTCTGGGCGTGCTGCCCGAGTCCGCCGCCGCGCGGCAGCTCGCCGGGGGAGCCCGACGACAGGGAGTGCTGGCCGAACCCGCTCGGCGGCAGCCCGTTACCGGGCAGGCCGTTCTGCGGCGGCAGGCCGTTCTGCGGCGGCAGTCCCGTTGCCCGGCAGCCCGTTGGACAGGCCGTTCTGGGACATGCCATTCTGCGGCAGCCCGTTACCGGGCATCCCGTTGCCCGGCAGGCCGTTCTGGCCGAACCCGTTCTGCTGCGTCCCGCCCGGCAGCCCGTTGCCGGACATGCCGTTGCCGGACATGCCGTTCTGCGGTAGTCCGTTCTGTGGCATCCCGCCCGGCGGCAGGCCGAGGTGGGAGAGTCCGTTGCCGGGCATGCCGTTGCCGGACATGCCATTGCCCGGCATGCCGTTGCCCGGCAGGCCATTCGGCGGGTAGCCGCCGAGGTTCGGCTGCGAGGAGGTGCCGTTGTGCCCGGCGTCGGCCGGGCCCTGGGACGGCGGGCCGCCGCGGCCGGGCCCGTTCTGGGGGCCGCCCAGCGGCAGGCCGCTCTGAGGTCCGGTCGGCGCCCCGCTGGGGGGCAGCGTGCCCTGGCCCAGCCCGTTGCCCCCGAGGCCGTTGCCACTCATGCCGCCCTGGGACATGCCGGGCTGCGGCATACCGGGCTGCGGCATACCGGCCGCTGGGGCATCCGGGCTGCGGCATACCGCCCTGAGGGAGGCCGCCCTGGCCCGGACCGGGCTGGCCGGGCGAGTTCAGCTGGCCCTGCGGGCCGGGTCCGCGCATGCCGTCCGAACCCTGGTACTGCTGCTGGTGCCCGGGCATCCGGGACGACTGGTCATCGGGGCGCGACAGGCCCGCCGCGGCGCCCTGGCGGCCGACGTCAGCTCCGCCCGAGCCCAGGCCGCCGGAACCCATGTTCCCAGCGCCCATGTTCGGCGAGCCCATGTTCCCCGCGCCCATGTTTCCGGAGCCCATGTTTCCGGAGCCCAGACCGCTTGTGCCGGTGCCGCGCGCTCCGTTGTCTCCGGGGCCGCTACCGGGATTGCCGCCGCCCGGTCCGCCCAGGCCCGGGTTCATCGAGCCGCCCGAGCTAGCCATGGCCGGACTGCCCGCCATGGGGCTTCCGGAACCCTGGCCGCCGGAACCCTGGCCGCCGACACCGTGGCCGCCTGAGCCCTGGCCGGGCTCGGTCGCCGACGGGGCCGAGCCGCCTGGCGGGCCGACGCGTGAGTAGTCGGCGGCCACCGGCGCCGGGTACAGCGACGACGAGGCCGCGCCCGCCGTTGCCGGCTGGCGCTGCGGCGTGCCGCTCGTGCCGCCGATCGAGCCGCCGGAAAGGGTGCCGCCGGAGCCAGCACCGGCCGAAACAGCACCGCCCGAAACAGCACCGCCCGAAACAGTGCTTCCGGAAACACCGCCTCCGGAGACAGCGCCCGCGGCGTAGCGGCTGGCGTCATGGTCGCGGGCGGCCGGCTCCGCGCCGGGGATCAGGTCGACGTAGGGACGCAGGTGCTGGGCCGAGATCTCGATGACGTCGTCGCACTCCTGGCGGAGCGCGCGGGACGCCGTCTCGTCGCCGTCGCCGGAGATGTGCAGGATGGCGACCTTGATGCCCTGGTCCTGCACGTCGGAGATGACCTGGGACAGGTCCTCCTCCGCGCTCACGATGAGCACGTCGGTGACGGCCTTGTTCCTGGCCAGCGCGGTGAGGTCGCGGCGGATCTCGGTCTCCACGCCCTCGCGGCGGCCGGGGCGTACCTTGCCGAGCCGGAGCTTGACGCCCGGGATGTCGGCCAGCGTCTCGTGTTCGGGGGTCCGGCGGCTGTCCACCGTCGCCTCATACCAGTAGCAGCGCAGCACCGGCAGGCCAGTACGGTCCCTGGCCAACTCTGCGAGCAGCTTCAGCAGCCCCGCATAGTCCCAGGAAACCGAGTCACGATGGCGTGTCCCGTGGACGGCGAGTGCGCCATCGCTCAGCGCATAACCGGCATCCACGAACAGCGCGCAGCGATCCACGCGACACCGTCCTTCCCTTGACGCGTGACGTTACCAGCGCATCGCGGCCGCTGTGGCAGATAGCGCAGATCGCGGACTTACGCGCCAGGTCGGATCCTGGCCGCCCGCCAGGACATTTCGCCTGCTCCGGACCGGTCTCGCCGAAACGCCGCCGCATGGCCGCCGCCGCCCCGCGACCCCCGCTGCGGGTAGGCTCAGATCCTGTGTCTGACCGCGATGAGCTACTCAATGTGATCAAGGAACGGGCCGTGGTGCGCGGCCCGGTGACCCTCAGTTCCGGACAGCGCGCCGACTGGTACGTGGACTTGCGCCGGGTGCTGCTGGACGGCAGCGCGGCGCCGCTGGCCGGCCGGGTCATGCTGGCCACTACGGCCGACCTGTCCTACGACGCGGTGGGCGGGCTGACGCTCGGCGCCGATCCCGTCGCGACCGCGATGATGCACGCCGCCGCGGCCCAGGGCCGGAAGCTGGACGCCTTCGTCGTGCGCAAGGCCGAGAAGGCGCACGGCCTGCAACGCCGGATCGAGGGGCCGGACGTGGCCGGCCGGCGGGTGCTGGCCGTGGAGGACACCTCCACGACGGGCGGCTCGGTGCTCACCGCGGTGGACGCCCTGATCGAGGCCGGGGCGCAGGTCGTGGGGGTCGCGGTGCTGGTCGAGCGCGGCGCCCGGCCGCGGATCACCGAGCGCGGCCTGGACTACCGGGCCGCCTACGAGCTGGCCGATCTGGGCCTGGGCTAACGTCGCCGCGACCCCCGCCACAACGCCGCCCGCCCAGTTCGGGTAGCCGGCGCAGGCCTGGTTACCAGTCCGGGATACTGGGCAGGGGAACCCGGCACCGAACCGCCCGGCCCGGCACCGAACCGCCCGGAGAGATCGCCAGGAGAGGAAGCTGTCGCCATGCCTATCGCGACGCCAGAGGTCTACGCCCAGATGCTCGACCGGGCGAAGGAACAGGGCTTCGCCTACCCGTCGATCAACGTGACGTCCAGCCAGACGCTGAACGCGGCCATCCGCGGTTTCGCCGAGGCGGGCAGCGACGGGATCGTCCAGGTCTCCACCGGCGGCGCCGAGTACCTGTCCGGCCAGGGAGTCAAGGACATGGTGACCGGAGCGGTCGCCCTGGCGCACTTCGCCCGGGTGGTCGCGGCCAGGTACCCGGTGCAGATCGCGCTGCACACCGACCACTGCCCCAAGGACAAGCTGGACGGTTACATGCGCCCGCTGGTCCAGATATCCACGGAGCGGGTGGCCCGCGGCGAGGAGCCGCTGTTCCAGTCGCACATGTGGGACGGCTCGGCCGTGCCGCTGGCCGAGAACCTCCAGATCGCCGCGGAACTGCTGGAGCGGTGCGCCGCCGCGCACATCATCATGGAGATGGAGATCGGCGTCGTCGGCGGTGAGGAAGACGGCGTGGTCGGCGAGATGAACGAGAAGCTGTACACCACCCCGGAGGACGCGCTGGCCACCGCCAGTGCCCTGGGCCTGGGCGAGAAGGGCCGGTACATCCTGGCCGCCACCTTCGGCAACGTGCACGGCGTCTACAAGCCCGGCCACGTCAAGCTGCGGCCGTCGGTGCTGAAGGAGATCCAGGAGGCCGTCGGCACCAAGTACGGCCGCGACAAGCCGTTCGACCTGGTCTTCCACGGCGGCTCCGGCTCGGACCTGACCGACATCCGGGAGGCCATCTCCTACGGCGTGGTGAAGATGAACGTGGACACCGACACCCAGTACGCGTTCACCCGCCCCGTGGCCGGCCACATGTTCTCCAACTATGACGGCGTGCTCAAGGTCGACGGCGACGTGGGCAACAAGAAGGCCTACGACCCGCGCGCCTGGGGCAAGGCCGCCGAGGCGGGCATGTCCGACCGCGTGGTCCGGGCCTGCGAGGACCTTCTGTCGGCCGGCACCCAGCTCGGCTGAGAAGACCGGCTGAGAAGAGTAGAGGCGATCATGAGCCATCAGAACCTGTTCGGCGAGCCCCCGCCCACGCTGCTGCCCACCCACGAGGAAGCCCGGGCCGCCCTCGAGGCGGAGCCCGACCCGGCCAGCGTGGCCGGGCGGTTCCCGTCCTACTGCGCCGCCTGGGCGACGCTGGCCGAGCGCGCGCTGGACAAGGGCGACCCGGTGACGGCCTACGCGTTCGCCCGCACCGGCTATCACCGCGGACTGGACCAGCTGCGCCGGGCCGGCTGGAAGGGCCACGGGCCCGTGCCCTGGGAGCACGAGCCCAACCAGGGCTTCCTGCGCTCGCTGGCCGCCCTGGCCATCGCCGCCGACGCCATCGGCGAGGAGGACGAGGCCCAGCGCTGCCAGGTGTTCCTGGCCGACAGCAGCGCCACCGCGGCGGCCCGGCTCCTGCCCTAAGTCGGCCCTAAGTCGGCCACAGGCCGGCCGCGGGTCCGCGCCGGTCCGGTCGGCTTCCGGTAGCATCCCCATGCAAGAGCCCCTCCGCGCTTGCGTCGATTTCGCCGCAACCGGCAGGGGCTTTCGTTTTGATGAGGGAGGGGGCCGGGTGACATGCCCGCCATCGTGATCGTCGGCGCGCAGTGGGGCGACGAGGGCAAGGGCAAGGCCACGGACCTGCTCGGCGACAGCATGGACTACGTGGTGCGCTACCAGGGCGGCAACAACGCCGGGCACACCGTGGTCATCGGCGAGGAGAGCTATGCCCTCCACCTGCTGCCCTCGGGCGTGCTGTCCCGCAGCGCCGTCCCCGTGATCGGCAACGGCGTCGTCATCGATCCGGCCGTGCTGCTCGAGGAGATCGACGGGCTGGCCGAGCGCGGCGTGTCCTGCGAGCGCCTGCTGATCTCGGCCAGCGCGCACCTGATCATGCCCCACCACATCGCGCTGGACAAAGTGTCCGAGCGGCACCTGGGCAATGCGCGGATCGGCACCACCGGGCGTGGCATCGGCCCTACCTATGCCGACAAGGCGGCGCGGATGGGCATCCGCGTCCAGGACCTGTTCGACCCCGGCATCCTGCGCCAGAAGCTGGACCTGGCCCTGCGGGAGAAGAACCAGGTCCTGACCAAGGTCTACAACCGGCGCACGATCGACGCGGGCGCGGTGGCCGAGCAGTACCTCGGTTACGGCGAGCGGCTGGCCGGCTACGTGGCCGACACTGGCCTGATCCTGAACCAGGCGCTGGACGCGGGTCAGTCCATCCTGCTGGAGGGGGCCCAGGCCACCCTGCTGGACGTGGACCACGGCACCTACCCGTTCGTGACCTCCTCCTCGCCGACCGCCGGCGGCGCCTGCGCCGGCTCCGGCCTGGGCCCGACCCGGATCACCCGGGTCATCGGCATCCTGAAGGCCTACACCACCCGGGTGGGGGCCGGCCCGTTCCCCACCGAGCTGCACGACGCCCAGGGCGAGTGGCTGCGCAAGACGGGCGGCGAGTACGGCGTCACCACCGGCCGGCCGCGCCGGACCGGCTGGTTCGACGCCGTCATCGGCCGGTACGCGACCAGGGTGAACGGCATCACCGACTACTTCGTGACCAAGCTGGACGTGCTGTCCGGGCTGGAGAAGGTGCCCGTCTGCGTGGCCTACGACGTGAACGGCACCCGCCAGGACGAGATGCCGATGACGCAGACCGACTTCCATCACGCCGTCCCGGTGTATGAGTACCTGGACGGCTGGTGGGAGGACATCTCCCGGGCCAAGGACCTGGCCGACCTGCCGCGCAACGCCCGGGCCTACCTGAGTGCCCTGGAGGAGATGATCGGCGCGCCGATCAGCGCGGTCGGCGTCGGCCCGCGCCGGGATCAGACGCTGCAGCTCAGGCCCATGGACTGACCCTCGTCAGTCCCAGATGGCCAGCTCGGTCCGCGGGTCGAACAGCTGCATGCGCTCGACGTCGACGGCGAACCGGCCGCGCCGCCCCGGCGCCATAGGCGTGCGCGTGTCGATCCTGGCCACGCCGGCCCCGCGGGTGGTGAGCTGCTCTTCCTCCTCCGTAGCGCCCTCGGTGGTGATCCGCTGGGCGTCAATGGAGAAGTGCACGAGCAGCTCGCTGCCCAGCGCCTCGACCAGGTCGACGTCGCCCTCGAGGACCGCCTCGGCCGCCGGGCTGGCCGCGGGCAGGTGCTCGGGGCGCAGCCCGACGATGACCTTCTGGCCGCGGTAGCCGGCCAGCGCCGGACGGGCCGCCGCGACCGCCTCGGGCAGGATGATCTCCTGGCTGCCGACCCGCAGCGACCGGGCGTCCGCCCCCACGGCCGCCTCGTAGAGGTTCATGGCCGGCGAGCCGATGAACGCGGCGACGAACAGGTTGGCCGGGCGGTCGTAGAGCGCCTGCGGCGTGTCGCACTGCTCGACCAGGCCGCTGCGCATGACCGCGACCCGGCTGCCCATGGTCATCGCCTCGGTCTGGTCGTGGGTGACGTAGAGGGTCGCCGCGCCCAGGCGCTGCTGGATGCGGCTGACCTCGGCCCGCATCTGCACGCGCAGCTTGGCGTCCAGGTTGGACAGCGGCTCGTCCATCAGGAACACCGCGGGCTCCCGGACGATGGCCCGGCCCATGGCCACCCGCTGCCGCTGGCCACCGGACAGCTGGCCGGGCTTGCGGTCGATCCACTCGGTCAGCCCCAGTATGTGCGCGGCCTCATCCACCTTGGCCCGGATCTCCCGGCGCGGGCGCTTGCGCAGCCTGAGCGGTAGCCCGATGTTCTCGGCCACCGTCATGTGCGGGTACAGCGCGTAGTTCTGGAACACCATCGCGATGTCGCGCTTCTTGGGCTCGACGTCGTTGATGACGCGGTCGCCGAAGCGCAGCGTGCCGTCGCTGATGTCCTCCAGGCCCGCGATCATCCGGAGCACGGTGGTCTTGCCGCAGCCCGACGGCCCCACCAGCACCATGAACTCGCCGTCGGCGATCGTCAGGTCGATCCCGCGGACCGCCTCATAGCCGTTGGCGTACACCTTCGTGATCCGCTCCAGGCTGACCGTGGCCATCTATCTCACTCCGCTCTCATGTCTCGCTGGGATTGGCGGCGCAGGCCGAGCAGCGCGGTCAGCCGCATCAGGCCCAGCAGGCCGGCCGGCAGCCCGAGCAGCAGCAGCGGCGTGTCGATCAGGGTCAGCAGCCCGGCGCCGAGCAGCTCGGCCAGGAACAGCGGCCCGGTGACCAGGATGTTCCGGACCGCCAGCCGGGCGCACAGCGACCACAGCTCGGCCAGGGCGAGCCGCGGGTAGCGCCCCTCGAGCAGGAACAGGTAGCCCAGGGCGGTCAGCGTGATCAGCAGCGCGGCCAGGCCCAGGGCGAGGCCCGCGTAGGCCTCGAGGCTGCCGCCGCGGGCGAAGTAGCGGACCTCAGCCAGGCCCAGCCCGATCGCCGCGAACGGCACCCCGAGCGCGACCGTGGTCCGCAGCGGCGGCCGGGACCTGAGCACGGCCCAGAACTCGCGGACCACCCGCTCCTCGCCGCCGGCGCGCCACCGGTCCAGGGCCACGCTGGCCGCGTTCACGGCCAGCGGCAGCGTGATCACCGGCAGCGCGGCGATGAGCAGGACCAGGTTGAGGGCGAGGAGGTTGAACAGCGAGGCCAGGGCGGCCATGACCCCCGGCCGGAAGATGCCGCGCGGCCGCGATCCGGCCTGGCCCGCCATCACTTGTTCCCGGTCAGGGCGATGCCCTGGATGAAGGTGCGCTGGGTCAGGAAGAACAGGATCACGATCGGGATGGTGGCCGCCGACGCCGCCGCCATCACCCACGACCAGTTCGTCGTGTAGTCGCCCAGGACCAGGTCCAGGCCGAGCGACAGCGGGTAGGAGTTCTGGTTGCTGATGTAGATGAGCGGGCCCAGGAAGTCGTTCCAGCAGTAGATGAACTGGAACAAGATCACCGTGGCCATGGCCGGCTTGGCCAGCGGCAGCACGATCCGGCTGTAGATGTAGAACTCGCTCGCCCCGTCCAGCCGCGCCGCGTCGGACAGCGACTGCGGGATCGTCATGAAGAACTGCCGGAGCAGGAACGTGCTGAACACCGAGCTGCCGAAGAACGTCGGCACCTCCAGCGGCAGGTAGGTGCCGATCCAGCCGACGTGCTTGTACAGGATGAACAGCGGGATCAGCGTGCAGACGAACGGCAGCAGCAGCGTCATCAGCATGACGTAGAACAGCGTGTTGCGGCCCCGCCAGCGCAGCCGGGAGAAGCCGTAGGCGACCAGGCTGCTGGAGATGCAGACGCCCACGATCGTCACGGCCGCGTAGACGAAGGTGTTCAGGAAGAACCGGCCGAACGGCAGCGAGGACAGCACCTGCGGGTAGTTCTTCCACAGGAACGGGTGCGGCCACCAGACGACCGGGAACGTGAGCGCCTGTCCCGCGGACTTGAACGAGGTGAGCACCATCCACACCAGCGGCAGCGCGAACATCGCCCCGACCGCGATCAGCACGACGTGCTTCAGCGCGCTGGCGCCCATCCTGCGCGGCGTCCGGCGCGGCCCCGGCGGCCTGGCCAGTGTGCGCGGTAGCTGATCCGGCCGTACCTGCGGCCCGGCGATTCCCATCTCGGTTAGGCCGCCCTATTGCTGTTCGTTCTCATAATAAACCCATCCGGATGACGACCTGAGGAGCAGCACGGTAACGATCAGGACGAGGATGAATAGCATGAAGGCCATCGCCGAGGCGTAGCCGAGATGCAGGTTCTGGAATGCCTGCTGGTAGTAGTAAATGACAAAGAACATCGTCGAGGTGCCGGGGCTGCCCGCCGGCGTCTCGATCACCTGGGCCTGGGTGAAGTACTGAATGGACAGGACCAGGGACATGATGACGTTGAACAAGATGACCGGGCTGATCATCGGCAGCGTCACGTACCGGAGCCGCTGGATCGGGCAGGCGCCCTCCAGCGCGGCCACCTCGTACATCTCCCTGGGCACGCCCTGGAGCGCGGCCAGGTAGATGACCATCGGCTGGCCCAGGCCCCACAGGCCCAGCAGGATGAACGACGGCTTGGACCAGGCGATGGAGAAGAACCAGGCCGGACCCGAGACGTGCACGTCGGACAGCAGCGAGTTGACCACGCCGAAGGACGGCTGGAAGATCCAGACGAAGATCAGCGACGAGGCGACCACGGGCACGATCGACGGGACGTAGAACAGCGTCCGGTAGATGGCCCGGCCCCGGACGTTCATGTTCAGCAGCAGCGCCAGCCCGATGGCCACCACGGTGGACAGCGGCACCTCGAACAGCGTGTAGTAGAAGGTATTGAACAGCGCGGTCCGGAACAGGTGGTCGTGGAACAGCGCGAAGTAATTCGCGAACCCGATGACCTTGGGATTCCCCACTCCGGTGAAGGTGGTGAAGCTGTAGTACAGCGTGGCGAGGAACGGATAGAGGTAGAACCCGGCGAAGCCGAGGAGCCACGGGCTCACGAACAGCAGCCCGATCCTGATCTGGCGCCACTGACGGGACCGGGACCTTTTCACCGTCGGGGGTGAGCCGGATTCCCGGCGTGTTAGCGCTCTCACGGGCACCTCTACCTTTACCTCTACGTCGTTCCTCGCCACGGCCGTAGCGCGTTAGCCGGTGCTGCTATTCGACTGAGAGTCGATGTAGGCGAGCGCGGCCGACGGCGACATTGTTTTCTCGGCGATGTTCTCGGTTGCCTGGCCTTCCGCGGTCTCGAACGCCGACTCGTGCGTGGTCAGCGCCGGGGTCACCGAGTACGGGCTCGACATCTGCGTGATGAAGATATTCAGCCACGGGTTGGCCGACAGCCACTTCTGATAGGCGGGCGCCGCCACGATCTGCGGCCCGGCCGGCATCCAGCCGCCCTTGGGGTCCATGGCCGAGGTGAAGGCGACGTTGTTATAGCCCGCCAGCCAGGCGATGAACGTGAAGGCGGCCTGGGGGTCCGAGGC
Source organism: uncultured Actinomycetota bacterium (assembly GCA_963822485.1). Classification (GTDB taxonomy): domain Bacteria; phylum Actinomycetota; class Actinomycetes; order Streptosporangiales; family Streptosporangiaceae; genus DASUBV01. The sequence continues at coordinate 598,188 of CAWGHW010000031.1, read as the reverse complement.
GCCCTTGGGGATGATGTTGTAGTTGCCCTGCCCGAACGTGCTCGGCCCTGGCTCGGTGCCGGGGAACGCCTCGACGCCGAAGTTGCCCACCATCTTGGGGTTGGTGTCCGGGATGTTCTGGGCCCCCTCCCAGGGCCCGTCCATGTTGAAGCCCTCCTTGCCCGCGACGAAGGCGTCGTCATCCCCGCCCGCGACGGCCCCGTAGGCGGTCTGCAGGGCGGCGACGTCCGAGTAGGGGTACTTGTCGTAGGAGGCGAAGAACTTAGCTTCGGCCTGGGCACCCTTGCAGTGCGTGAAGTCGTACTGGCTGGCCGAGCTGAAGCAGTTGACCGCGCCGAAGAAGCTGCCGTAGTACTCGAAGCCCGCGTTGTAGTCGGGGTAGTAGCCGATCTGCTGGACCTTGCTGCCCGAGATCTTCCACTCCTTGGCCTGGTCGGCGTAGAGCTGGGCCATGGTCGTGGGCGGGCTGGCGATCCCGGCCGCCTTCAGGATGCTCTTGTTGTAGTAGAGCGCCCACGAGTTCATGGACATCGGGATGGCGTAAAGCTGGCCCTTATACAGGCCGCCGTCCCGCGCGATCGGGTACTCCCACTTCTCCAGGCCCGCGTACTGGCCCTTCAGGTACGGGGTCATCGCCTGGATGGACCCGTCGGCCGCGTACTCGCCCAGGACCGGGTTCCACTCGGTGAACACGTCCGGCGGGTCGCCCGCGGAGATCTCCGACAGCAGCTTGGCGTCCCCGGTCGCGCTGGGGATGTTGGACTCGGTGACGTGAATGTCGGGGTGGGTGCGGTTGAACGCCGTGGTCATCTGGCTCAGCAGCTTGAGCGTCGCCCCCGACCACATGGTCTGCCAGGTGATGTCGACGACCTTCCCGTTCGTCGACTTGGCCGGGGTCGAGGCGGCCGTGCCGCCGCAGCCGGCCAGGGCCAGCACTGCGGCGGCGGCCACCAGCGCGGCGGGCTTGCGCGCCCGGCCGGTCCGTGTCCGGCCCGCGCGCGTGGGTTGCTGGGGTCTGTTGTTCATCGCGAGGTGCTCCTTCACTCTGGCGGTGGGCAGGGCTAGCCGGGGGCGGGGGCAGGCCCCGCGCTCTCCCGGACGATGAGCTGGGGCTGGGGCCGGGGGCTCGGCGGCTCGGCGGCCAGGGCCGGATCGACGAACGGCCGCAGCCGCCGCACGCACTCCCGGCCCAGTTCGACGAAGTCCAGCCGGACCGTGGTCAGGGCCGGGCTGAGGAACTCGGCGTGCGGAGTGTCGTCGAACCCGACCACGCTGACGCTGTCCGGGATGGCCCGGCCCGCCTCGTGCATGGCGCGGATCACGCCGACGGCCAGGTCGTCGTTGCCGCACAGCACGGCGGTTACCGCCGGGTCCGCGGCCAGCACCCGGCCCGCCTCGTAGCCCGAGCGCGGATTCCAGCCGCCCTGGAGCGGCTCGGGCGCCGCGACGCCCGCCTCCCGCAGGGCCAGCTGCCAGCCCGCGGTGCGCTGGCTGTGCGCGGTCGAGGACGGGATGGCCACGTAGTGCACCGTCTGGTGGCCCAGCCCGAGCAGGAACCGGGTCGCCTGGCGGGCCGCCTCACGGTCGTCCATCCACACCCAGGGCTGGCCCGCGCCCTCGTCGCCGACCGGCGTCTCCACCGCCGCCACCATCGGCACCCCCGGCGGGACCGCGGCCAGGGCCAGCGTGCCCGCCCGGTCGAAGGCGATGACGATGAGCGCGGTGCCCGGCTCCACGGCCCTGGCGACGGCGTTGGCCACCTCCGGCGGCGCGTCCGACTCCACCACCCGGATGCCGACCGCGAACCCGGCCGCCCTGGCCGCCTCCTCGATCCCCTGGATCAGCGAGGCCTGGCCGAACAGCGTGGTGTTGGGGGTCAGCACGGTCACCGACCCGATCGGGCCTCCGGCCAGCGTCCGGGCCGCCCGGTTGGGCCGGAAGCCGAGGTCCTCGATGGTGGCCAGGACCAGCTGCCGGGTCGACTGCTTCACCCGCGGGCTCTGGTTGATCACCCGCGAGACGGTCTGGTAGGACACCCCGGCCGCGGCGGCCACGTCCCGGATGCTGGCGGCACGTGACGTGCCGGAGGGCGATCCGCTAGTTGTGTGACCGGTCACATCCATGCCAGGATTGTGACCGGTCACACAATAGCTGTCAATGATCGGTTTTGCGGAGGAGGGCCCGGGTGGCTGACGGGATGGACCGAGGGCAGACGCGGATCAGCTGGACCGACGACCTGGTTGACCTGGAGATCGAGGTGTCCAGTGACGGAACGGCCCGGCTGACCCGGCTGACCGCCCGCGCCGGAGCCGGAGAAACCGCGGCCGGAGAAACCCTTGGATCACAAACTAGGGGCTCGGCTGAGCCGGCCCCGGCCCGCATCCCGGTCCGGGCCTGCCGCTGGTCGACATCGTGGTCGCAGGCGCCGGACGGTCCTGGTCCGGCAGCCGGTACGCCGAGTCAGTGGTCGGGCAGCGGCTGCGCTACCGGGGTCACGACGAGTCCGGGGCGGGCCCGGCCCGCCGGCTGCGGGTCGATCTCGAGGACCCCGTCACCGGGCTGCGCGCCGAGGTCAGCTATCAGTCGGCCGGCGGCGGGCTCCGCTCCTGGGTCCGGCTGCGCAACACCGGCCAGCGGCAGCTCACGGTCCAGTCGGTGACCTCCTTGTTGATCGCCGGCTTGCCGGGGCCGGACCGCCCTGGCTCGCTGGACGACCTCGATCTCATGTGGGCGCGCAGCGACTGGCTGGCCGAGGGGCGGTGGGAGCGGCGGGCCCTGCGCGACGCCCTGCCCGACCTGAACCTGGCCGCCCATCACGGGGCCAGCCCGCGCGGGCGGATCGGCCTGAGCAGCCAGGGCACCTGGTCCTCGGGGATGTACCTGCCGACGGGCGCGGTCATCGACCGGCGCACCGGCCGCGCCTGCGCGTGGCAGATCGAGCACAACGGCGGCTGGCACTGGCAGGTCGGCGAGTTCGCCGGCCGCGGCTACCTGGCCCTGCTCGGGCCCACCGACACCGAGCATCACTGGCGCCTGCCCCTGGCCCCTGGCGACAGCTTCACGACCGTGCCGGTCACCGTCGCCGTGAGCGACGCGGGCTTCGAGGGCGCCGTCGCGACGCTGACCGCGGCCCGGCGGGCCGGACGGCGGCCGCACCCCGATCACGACCAGCTCCCGGTGATCTTCAACGACTACATGAACACCCTCAAGGGCGACCCGACCACCGCCGCGCTGCTGCCGCTGATCGAGGCCGCCGCGGCGGTCGGCGCCGAGTACTTCTGCATCGACTCCGGCTGGTACACCGAGATCGGCGAGGGCTGGTGGGACGCCGTCGGCGCCTGGAAGCCGTCGACGACCCGGTTTCCCGGCGGCCTGGGCGAGGTGCTGGACCGGATCAGGGCGGCCGGCCTGGTGCCGGGCGTGTGGCTGGAGCCGGAGGTCGTCGGGGTGCGCAGCCCGGTCGCCGGGCAGCTCCCGGCCGAGGCGTTCTTCCAGCGCGACGGGGAGCAGGTGGTCGAGCACGGCCGGTATCACCTGGACCTGCGCCATCCGGCCGCGGTCAAGCACCTGGACGAGGTCGTGGACTTCCTGGTCAGCGACCTGGGGGTGGGATACCTCAAGCTGGACTACAACATCAACGGCGGTCCCGGCACCGACAGCGGCGGCGGCAGCGCGGGCGCCGGGCTGCTGGAGCACAACCGGGCCCACCTGGCCTGGCTCGACCGGGTGCTGGACCGCCACCCCGGCCTGACCATCGAGAACTGCGCGTCCGGCGGCATGCGCGCGGACTACGCCATGCTGTCCCGGCTCCAGCTGCAGTCCACCAGCGACCAGCAGGACTACCTGCGGTACGCCGCCATCGCGGCCGCCGCGCCCGCCGCCATCGCGCCCGAGCAGGCCGCCGTCTGGGCCTACCCGCAGCCCGGCTTCACCGACGACGAGATCGCGTTCACCCTGTGCAGTGCGCTGCTCGGGCGCATCCACCTGTCCGGGCACCTGGACCAGATGAGCCCGGGGCAGCTCGGCCTGGTCGGCCAGGCCGTGGCGGTCTACAAGGACCTGCGCGCCGACCTGGCCCGGGCCGTGCCGTTCTGGCCGCTGGGCCTGCCCGGCTGGGAAGACTCCCTGATCGCCCTCGGCATGCACGCGCCGCGGGCCAGCTACGTGCTGGCCTGGCGCCGCGGCCGGGCCGGCCGCGACCGACCCGAGACTGTCGCCCTGCCCGTGCCCCGGCTGGCCGGCACCGCGGTCACGCCCGAGGTGCTGTTCCCGGCCCAGGGCCGGGGCGCGAGGCCGAGTGGGCGCCGGCCGAGGCCCGGCTGATGGTGACGCTGCCGCGGGCGCCGTCGGCCTGCCTGATCCGGCTGGCCTGATCCGGTCGGCCTGGCCGTAACCTCGGGCCATGGGCAGGATCCTGGTCACCGGCATGTCGGGCACCGGCAAGTCGTCGGCCCTGCGGCTGCTGGGCGAGCGCGGGCACCGGGTCGTGGACACCGACACCGACGAATGGAGCCGGTGGGTCACCCGGCCCGACGGGTCGGCCGACTGGATCTGGCGCGAGGACGCCATCGAGGGCCTGCTGGCCGGCCACCGGCACGGCCACCTGTTCGTGGCCGGGTGCAAGACCAACCAGGGCCGGTTCTACCCGCTCTTCGACCAGGTGGTCCTGCTGACCGCGCCCGCCGGCGTCATGCTGGCCCGGATCGCGGCCAGGGACACCAACCCGTACGGGAAGCACCCGCGGGAGCGAGCGCTGATCCTCGAGCACCTGGCCGAGGTGGAGCCGCGGCTGCGGGCCACCGCCACGGCGGTGATCGACGCCTCGGCCCCGCTGACCCAGGTGGTCGAGCGGCTCGAAGCGCTCGCCTGACCGCCGCCCGGCCCTGATCAGGCCGGTAGGCTCGGCGCCGTGCGAGTTCTCGTTGTCGGCAGCGGCGGCCGTGAGCACGCCATCGTCCGGGCCCTGGCGCGCCGATCCCGAGGTGACCGCGCTGCACGCGGCGCCGGGCAACCCGGGCATCGGCGAGCTGGCCGAGCGGCACGCCGTGACCGCGGCCGACCCGGTCGCCGTGACCGCCCTGGCCCGGCGGACCGGGGCTGACCTGGTCGTGATCGGTCCCGAGGCGCCGCTGGTGGCCGGGGTGGCCGACGCGGTCCGGGCCGCGGGCATCGACTGCTTCGGGCCCGGCCAGGGCGCGGCGATGATCGAGGGGTCCAAGTCGTTCGCCAAGCAGGTCATGGTCGCCGCGGGCATCCCCACCGCCGCCGCCCGGACGTGCCAGAGCGAGGCCGAGGCCGCGGCGGCGCTGGACGCCTTCGGCGCGCCCTACGTGGTGAAGGCGGACGGCCTGGCCGCCGGCAAGGGCGTCGTGGTCACCGACGACCGCGCGGCCGCGCTGCGGCACGCCGGGCTGGTCGTTGCCGGCGGCGGGACGGTGGTCATCGAGGAGTTCCTCGACGGGCCCGAGGTGTCGGTGTTCGCCCTGGCCGACGGCGCGGCCGCGATCCCGCTGCTGCCGGTCCAGGACTTCAAGCGCGCCTACGACGGTGACAACGGGCCGAACACCGGCGGCATGGGCGCCTACGCCCCGCTGCCCTGGGCGCCGCCCGGCCTCACCGGCGAGGTCATGAGCCAGGTGGTAGAGCCGGCGCTGGCCGAGCTGAGCCGCCGGGGCACCCCGTACAGCGGCCTGCTCTACACCGGCCTGAGCCTGACCTCGCGCGGCCCTCGGGTGGTCGAGTTCAACGCCCGGTTCGGCGACCCGGAGACCCAGGTGGTGCTGGACCGGCTGGCCACCCCGCTGGGCGGCCTGCTCCGCGCGGCGGCGACCGGCGGCCTGGCGGGCGCGGGCCCGGTCCAGTGGCGGCCGGGCGCCGCGGTGACGGTGGTGATCGCCGCCGCGGGCTACCCCGGCCAGCCCGATAGCGGGGACGAGATCCACGGCCTGGCCGACGCCGCGGCCCAGGCCGGCGCCTACGTGCTGCACGCCGGGACGACGACGCGAGCCGACGGCACGCTGGTGTCCAGCGGCGGCCGGGTGCTCAACGTGGTGGCCGCCGGGGACGACGTGGCCCGGGCCCGCGGCTCGGCCTACGCGGCGGCCGCCATGATCAAGATGCGCGGCGGCTGGTACCGCACGGACATCGCCGCAGCGGGGTCGTGACCGCGGCCGAGCCAGGCCCGGACGGGCCGCGCGGGCCGGACGGGCCGGACGCGGCCGGCGCCGGGCCGGACAGTACGGACGGGTCGCCGGGCCCGCTGCGGGTCAGCACGCTGGAGCTGTTCTTTGACCTGGTCTTCGCCTTCACGCTGACCCAGCTGGCCGCCGTGCTGGCCGACGGCCTGAACGCGGTCGCGGTGGTCCAGGTCCTGCTCATCTTCGGCCTGCTGTGGTGGATGTACGAGGGGTACGCCTGGCTGACCAACACCCGGCCGCCCGTGCACGCCACCGAGCGGCTCTCGCTGCTGGCCGGCATGGCCGGCTTCCTGATCGTCGGGCTGGCCATCCCGCGCGGGTTCGGCGGCGACGCGGTCACGCTCGGCCTGGGCTACCTGCTGGTCGTCGTGGTCCACGCGTTCCTGTACTACCGGGTCAACGCCAACATCATCCGCGTCGCGCCGTTCAACATCTGCTCGGCCCTGCTGATCATCGTGGCGGGCCTGGCCGGCGGCCCGGCCCGTTACCCGCTCTGGGTGGCCGCGCTGGTCATCCAGCTCGGCTCGCCGCTGATCGTGCACCCGCGGAACCTGTTTGAGCTGCGTCCCGACCACATGGCGGAACGGCACAGCGCGCTGCTCATCGTGGCCCTGGGCGAGTCGGTGGCGGCCATCGGCATCGGCGCCGCCGTGCTGGGCGGCACCGGCGCCCGGCTGGTCCTCAGCGCGGTGCTCGGCCTGGCCCTGGCCGCCGCGCTGTGGTGGATCATCTTCGGCAGCGACGACGAGGAGCGGACCGCACGTGCGCTCAGCGCGGCCCCCCGCGGCCAGCGCACCGCGCTGGCCCTGAGCGCGCTGTTCTACGGCAACGTCCCGGTGCTGCTCGGCCTGGTCGCCATGGCGACGGGCGTGCAGGAGGCAATTGCGGGCTCGGCGCACCCCACGGCCGGGCACCCGCGGGCGGCGGCGGTCCTGGCCGTCGGGGCGGCGCTCTTCCTGGCCGGCGACGCGGCCATCCGGCGGCTGCTGGGCACGGGCAGCACGGCGCTCCGGCTGGCCGGGGCGGCCGCCGCGCTGGTGACCACGGCAGTCGGCGCGGTCGCCGGGCTGGACGCCCAGCTGGCCGTGCTGGTCGCGGTCCTGGCCGCGATGCTGGCGGCCGAGCGGCGCCGTGATTCGGGTACGGCAGGATAGAGGCGTGATCGAACGGTACACGCTGCCCGAGATGGGCCAGGTCTGGAGCGAGGCACACAAGTTCGAGCTGTGGTGCCGGATCGAGGTGCTGGTCCTGGCCGCCCACGCCAGGGCGGGCACGGTACCCGCGGACGCGGTGCCGCCGGTGCGCGCCGCACCGCCGCCGACGCCCGGGGCCGTGGCCGCGCTGGAGGCGGTGACCGGCCACGACGTCATCGCGTTCCTGTCCGCCTGGGCCGACAACACCGTGCCCCGCGAGGCGGCGGCCTACGTGCACTTCGGCATGACCTCGTCCGACCTCCTGGACACGGCCCTGGCCCTCCAGCTGACCGAGGCCAGCGACCTGCTGCTGGACAAGTGCGCCGAGCTGCTGGCCGCCAGCCGGGAGCACGCGCTCGAGCACCAGGCGACGCTGCGGGTGGGCCGGACGCACGGCATCCACGCCGAGCCGGACGTCTGGGGGCACCGGATGGCCGACTTCGCGTTCGCCATCGCCCGCTGCCGGGACCGGCTGATCCGGGCCCGCGAGGCGGTCGCGGTGGGCAAGCTGTCGGGCGTGGTCGGCACCTACTCCAACATCGACCCGGCCATCGAGACCGAGGTGATGGCCGAGCTCGGCCTGCGGCCCGCCGACGTGGCGACCCAGGTCGTGCTCCGGGACGGCATCGCCGAGTGGACCGGGGTGCTGGCGCTGATCGCCACGATCTGCGAGGCCATCGCGCTGGAGGTGCGGCACGGCCAGCGGACCGAGGTGGCCGAGCTGGCCGAGCCGTTCGGGTCGGGCCAGAAGGGCTCGTCGGCCATGCCGCACAAGCGCAACCCGGTCCGCTCGGAGCGCATCGCCGGGCTGGCCCGGGTCGTGCGGGCCCAGGTCGTCCCGGTGCTCGAGGGCATACCGCTGTGGCACGAGCGGGATATCTCACACTCCTCCACCGAGCGGGTGGCGCTGCCCGACGCGGCCATCGCCACCGACTTCCTGCTGGCCGAGACAACCCGGCTGGTCAGCGGGCTCCAGGTGGACCCGGCGCGGATGCGGGCCAACCTGGAGTCCAGCCACGGCCTGATCTACACCTCGGCCGTGCTGCTCGAGCTGGTGGCGGCCGGGATGTCCCGCGAGGACGCCTACGAGCTGGTCCAGGCGGCCGCGATGCGGACCTGGCGGGACGGGACGCCGTTCCGCCAGACCCTGCGCGAGCACGCCGCCGAGGCGGGCCAGGCGCTGGATGAGGCCCGGCTGGACGAGGTGTGCCGCCCCGAGCGCTACGTGGAGCGGCTCGGCCCGGTATTCGAGCGCCTGGCCAAGCTCAGCTAGGGCCGGAAGGGAAGGGACGGGATCGTGCAGCTGCTGCACTCGGGCAAGGTCCGCGACATGTACGCGGACGGGGACGACCTGATCATGGTGGCCTCCGACCGGATCAGCGTCTACGACGCGGTGCTGCCGACGCCGATCCCGGATCGCGGGGCCATCCTCACCCAGCTGTCGCTGTGGTGGTTCGAGCGGCTCAGCGACCTGGTGCCCAACCACGTGATCTCGGCCACCCGGGTGCCACCGGAGTGGGCCGGGCGGGCCATCCGGGTCCGGCGGCTGGACATGATCGGCGTCGAGTGCATCGCCCGCGGCTACCTGGCCGGCCTGGGGCTGGAGTCCTACCGGGCGTCCGGCTCCATCTCCGGCGTCCCGCTGCCGCCCGGCCTGGTCGAGGGCTCGGAGCTGCCCGAGCCGGTCTTCACCCCGACCACCAAGGCCGAGCTGGGCCAGCACGACGAGTTCATCGGCTTCGACGAGGTCGCGCGGGAGGCTGGCGCCGAGACGGCGGACCAGCTGCGCGAGCTCACGCTGGCCGTGTACCGCCGCGGCCAGCGCACCGCGCGCGATCGCGGGGTGATCATCGCCGACACCAAGCTGGAGTTCGGCCGCGCCCCGGACGGCACGATCACGCTGGCCGACGAGGTGCTGACCCCGGACTCGTCCCGGTTCTGGCCGGCCAGCCAGTGGCGTCCCGGCCGGCCGCAGCCGGCCATGGACAAGCAGTTCGTGCGCGACTGGGCGGTGTCCACCGGATGGGACCGGCGCCCGCCCGCGCCGGAGATTCCGCCGGACGTCGTCGAGGCCACCAGGGCCCGTTACATCGAGGCCTACGAGCTGATTACCGGCCAGTCCTGGAGATGATTTTGGCTGGTCGCGGAGTCCGGGGCCGTCGGCCGGGTATGTGAACGCAGCGGGCTGGATCTGGGGGGAACCAGCCGGGGATCAGCTGCGTCTCAGCTGAGTGCGGACCGGACACCGCGATGGTGGACACACACTGACAGGACCCCGGTTATTACTCCTCGGAGTCATTCCGATACGTTACGTAACACCGTGTTCGTGGTCTGGGAGGCGCAGAAGCGGTGGAATACTGGACGACACGTGAGGCAGGCGGCCAGGCGACGGGCGAGCTATCGTCTGGGTGGCCGACCGCCACGGCAGGCGGGTCCGTGCTGACCCGGTCAAGAGATTCTGCGCAACTGAGCGACAGGAGTTCCAGCCAGATGACGAGCGGTCCCGAGACCCGCTATCGCGTCCGCGGCGGTAACCCGCTTCAGGGGACAGTCTTCGTGCAGGGAGCCAAGAACGCCGCCCTCAAGATGATCGCGGCATCCCTGCTGGCCGAGAAAGGCCGCACGGTCCTGAGAAACGTGCCGGTCATCGAGGACGTGCGGCGAGCGGTCGAGCTGGCCCAGGCCGTGGGCGCGGTGTGCAAGTTCCACGAGGCCGAGCGGACGCTCGTGATCGACGCCTCTGACCTGACCAGCTCGGTGCTGCCGGCCGACATCGCGGGCCGGTTCCGCGCCTCGGTGCTGTTCGTGCCCGCGCTGCTGCACCGCATGGGCGAGGCCACCGTCGAGGGCATCGGGGGCTGCAACCTGGGCAGCCGGCTGCTGGACTTCCACTACCGCGGGTTCGCCCGGCTCGGCGCGATCGTGGACGAGCAAGAGACCAAGATCCACATCAAGGCCGGGCGCCTGCGCGGCGCGCACCTGTACCTGGACACGCCCTCGCACACGGGCACCGAGAACCTGATCATGGCCGCCTCGCTGGCCCCCGGCACCACGGTGATCGACAACACCGCGCTCGAGCCCGAGGTGCTCGACGTCATCGCGTTCCTGACCAAGATGGGCGCGCGGATCAGCGGCGGCGGCACCGGCTTCGTGACCGTGCAGGGCGTCGGCGAGCTCACCGCCGTCGAGCACACCGTCATGCCCGACCGTATCGACGCGGCCGTGTTCGCCATGGCCGCCGCGGTGACCGGCGGCGAGATCACCCTGGTCGGCGCCTCCCTCGAGCATTTCGGCGTGGTGCGCTGGAAGCTCGAGCAGATGGGCGTGGAGTTCGCCACGCACGGCGCCATCCTCCAGGTCCGGCGGGACAAGCAGCTGCGCCCGATCAACGTGATCACGGCCCCGTACCCCGGTTTCGCCACCGACCTGCAATCGCCGATTATGGCGCTGAGCTGCCTGGCCGATGGCACCAGCTACATCCGCGAGACCATCTTCGACGGGCGCTACATGCTGGTCGGCGAGCTCAACAAGATGGGCGCCAAGGTCGAGGTCGCGGGCAATGCCGTCCTGGTGCACGGGCCGTCCGTGCTGCGCGGCACCGAGGTCATCGCACACGAGCTGCGCACCGGGATCGCGCTGGTCCTGGCCGGACTGGCCGCCGAGGGCGAGACCACCGTGTCACCCGGCTACCTGATCGACCGCGGCCACGCCTCGATCGCCGCGCGCCTGTCCAGCCTGGGGGCCGACATCACCGAGGAAATCGTCGGCTGACCCCGCCGCTGCCCGGAACTGCCGTTCGCTGACTATCGTCGGCGGACGGCAGTTCCATGCTGCCCGCGGTCAGCGGGACTGCCTGCGGAGATTCCGCGCCATTCACATTTTCTGCCCCGGGACATCGAGTCGAGTTTCGCTCAAGCCCTTGTATCACCGATAATTGGCTCTTCCGGATTCAAGTTCTGTGCGCTACGAAATGAAGTAGCGAAACTCAGCGGCTGCGGAGCGGGTGGCCTTGGATGAGGCGGGAAATGGCGCGAATGGCTGGCGGCGCCGAGCCGACGATCGGCATCGTGGGACCCCACGAGCTGGTAGAGCGAATCATGCTCTCCGGCCTGCCCCTGACGCCCGGGCTGGTAGGCGGGCCGACGCCCGATCGGGAGACGGTCGCCCGCGAGACGGCGGCCCGGCGGCTGGTCACGGCGGCCTACCGCGACGAGCAGGAGGCGCCCGAGAAGGTAGCCCGGCTGGGCAGCACCGTTGACGCGTGCCTGTTCGCCAGCCGGGTGCCCTACGAGCTGTCCCGGCGGGCCGGGGTGCTCACGGTGCCCGCCACCTACATCCAGCTCAGCGGCAGCCCCCTGTACGCGGCCCTGCTGCGGGCCAGCCGGGAGGGCCGCGACATCACCCGGTCCAGCATCGACGTGCTCAGCCAGGCCGACGCCGAGGACGCGTTCGCCGAGCTGGGCATCGACTCCTCCGGCGTGCACGTCCGCGAGGAGGTCTCCGGCGCGGCCACGATCGCCTCGTTCCACGAGCGGCTGTTCCAGCAAGAGCAGACCACCGTCGCGTTCACCTGCCTCCAGTCGGTGGCCCGGCGGCTGGCCGCGGCCCAGATCCCGGTCTTCCCGCTGCGGCCCACCGGCAGCGCCGTACGGTCGGCGCTGCGCACCGCCACCCTGCTGGCCAGCTTCCGGCGGCTGGAGAACGCGCAGCTCGCCGTGGTGATCGTGGAGGTACCCACGCTTCGCGACACCGTCCGGCGCGGGGCGCCCCGGCAGGCCCGCGAGGAGCTGCGGCTGACCGTGCACCGGTTCCTGGTCCAGGAGGCCCAGCGCATCCACGCCACCGTCAGCCCGATGAGCGAGCACGGCTTCCTGGTCGTGACCACCCGTGGCTCGCTGGCCCAGGCCGTGGACGGCGTGGGCGGCCCGCCGTTCGTGGAGCGGGCCCGCAGCGAGCTGGGCATCGGCATCGAGGTCGGCGTCGGCGCGGGCCGGACCGAGCTGGAGGCCGAGGCACGGGCCAGGGCCGCGCTCGGCCGCCCGGCCGTGACGGCCCGGCCGCCCGGGCCGTCACGGGAGCGCACCGTTCAGCCCCTGGTGCCCGGCCCGCGCCCGGCCCCCGGCAACGCCCGGCCCGGCCGGGGGCTGGACACCCTGGTCCGGCTCTCGGAGAAGCTGTCCGAGGAGGGCACCACCCCGGTCGTGGACGCCGAGACGGCCGGGCGGCTGCTGTCGGTGACGCCGCGCACCGCCCGGCGGCTGCTGGCCACCCTGGTCGAGGAGGGCCTGGCCTGGCCGCTGCCGCCCAGCCGCAGCCCGCAGCCGGGCCGCCCCCGCCAGGCCTACCGCCTGGTCATCGAGAAGCTCGGCCCCCGCAACTCCCGCTAGCCCGCCGGCACCGGGCCCCGCCGGCACCGGGCCCCAGCCAGGCACCGGGCGCCCGCCGGGCCCACCCGCACCGGGCCCGCCCGCACCAGGGCCCACTAGCAGGCCGCTTGCCCGGCCCGCGTCAGAACCCCACAGAGATCACCAGTCCCACCAGGACCGCCCGTACCCAGGGCCCCTGCCTGCCCACCCACTCCACTTCCGGCGGACCGGAAAACGCCTTTTACCTTCTCCGGAATCCGGCCGAGCCTCCCCTAACGTCATGGTTGGCCCTCTGGTGCTGCTCTAGCGTCACCAGAGGGCCAGCCATGACGCTGAGCCCGTCCGGGAGCCCGGCGCGGACCCGGCGCGGACCCGGCGCGGACCGGCGCTGGATCCCGGCGCCGGGATCCAGCCGGGCTAAGCCCAGGCGGAGATGACGTCGCGGCCGAAGCGGGCCATCTCCTCGCGCTGGGGCGAGAACTGGAGCAGCATCAGGCCGACCCCCGCCTGCTCGTAGGCCCGCAGGCGGTCGATGATCTGGTCCGGGGTGCCGATGAGGCCGCTGCGCAGCCCGCGGTTGGACACGCTGTACTCCTCCAGCGAGACCTGCGACTCCAGCTGCGAGCCCTGGACGAAGTCCTGGTAGGACGCGTAGGCCTCGGGCGAGGAGCGCACGTTGAGAATGCGGTCCAGCTCGGCCTGGGCCTGCGCCTCGGTGTCCCGGCAGATCACGAAGCCGGACACGCCGAAGGTCATCGGCGGCCGGCCGGCCGCCGCGCGGCGGTCGTTCAGGTCGGCCACCTTGGCCGCGATGACCTCGGGGGCGTCCCCGTGCATGACGTAGGCGTCGGCCTGGGCCGCGATGACCTCCTTGGCCTTGGGCGACTCGCCGCCCATGTAGACCGGCGGCAGGCGGCTGGGCTTGGGCTCGAGCACGGCGTTGTCGAGGTGGTACAGGGCCCCGTCGTGGGACACGGTGTCCTCGCGCAGCATCCGGCCCACGACGTCCAGCCACTCCCCGGTGCGGGCGTAGCGGGCGTCGTGCACGTCGAACGGCGCGCCGTACTGGGCCGCCTCGTCCTTCCACCAGGAGGACACCACGTTCAGCGAGACCCGGCCGGGCGCGATCACGTCCAGCGTGGACAGCGCCTTGGCGGTGAGCGAGGGCGAGTGGTAGTTGGGCCGGACCGCGAGCATGAGCTCGAGCGTGCTGGTCACCGCGGCCACGGCGGGCGCCAGCGTCCAGCAGTCCAGGGAGGGCTCGCGGGGCCCCTTGATGTCGTTCAGGTTCAGCTCAGCGATCAGGCTCAGCTCGAACCCGTGCTGCTCGCTCTCGGCCGCCAGGTCGCGCACGTACGGCCAGGCGACGGGCATGCTCTCGTCCCTGACGTTGCGCAGCCAGCCGCCGAAGATCGGCATCCAGTAACCGAACCGCATCATGTTCCTCCGAGGTCAGGCGGCGAGCAGCTTGCTCAGGTAGCGGGCCACGGCCGGCCAGGCCGGGCGGGGGGCGGCCGCCTCGATGGCGGCGTTGTAGTTCGTGGTGGTGTTGATGTCGTAGGTGACCAGGCGGCCGTCGGCGGTCTCGATGAACTCGAAGCCCGCGATCTCGATCCCGTGCCGCCCGGCGAACTCGGCGTACCGGCCGGTGATGGGGTGCTCGAAGCCCTCGCGCAGCGCGAACAGGCTCGGCTCCTCAGCCGGGGACTCGCCCGCGGGCTCACCCGGCGGCGGCACCGCGCAGGCGTCGGCCGGGCAGAGCTGGAAGCCGCCGCGAGCCGTGTCGGCCGTGATCGCGTAGATGAACTCGCCGCCCACGATCTCGGCCCTGGTGATCCGGGGCCGCGCCGCCACCAGGTACTCCTGGAGCAGGGTGATCCCGTCGACCGGCGCCTCGTACTCCGGGCCCGCCAGGTAGTCGTCGAATTCGTCGTGATTGACAAACAACCGAACGCCGAGGCCCTTGCCGCCCTGGTTGTGCTTGCTCACGAACGGGGTGGGCAGCTTGCGGGCCGCCGCGGCCAGCTCGGCGGACCCGGCCACGGCGACGGTCCGCGGCACGTCAAACCCGGCCGCGCGCAGCGCGACGAGCTGGTCGACCTTGCTCATCTCCAGCTCCAGCGCGGGCCGGCCGTTCACCACCCGGCGGCCGTGCGCGGCCAGCCAGGCCAGCACGCCGCGGGTCTGGTCCTTGGCGAACGGGTGGCCCCTGGTATGCGAGGACGCGCTCATCCGGGACCAGAACACCCCGGCCGGAGGCGGCTCGTCCAGGTCGAGCACCGCCTCGCCCAGCAGCCACTGCTCATGCGGAACCCCGGCGTCGGACAGCGCGGCCCCGATGGGCGCGAACCAGTCCGGGTTCTCGTGCATCACGTACACCTTCAACGCTGACCTTGCCTCCAGTCGGCTTGCCCTGCTCTGGTGGGCCCCGGCCCAGCGTACGTGGGTCTAGTGCTGGCGGGGCCAGGCCCTGGCTACGGCGAGGAAGGCATCGTTGGCCTCGGGCTCGCCGATCGAGACCCGGACGCCGTCCGGCGGGTACGGGCGCACGGCCACCCCGGCCTGGTCGCTGGCCGCGGCGAAGTCGAGGGTGTCGGGGCCGAGCGGCAGCCAGACGAAGTTGGCCTCGGTCGGCGGGACCGTCCAGCCCTGGCCGAGCAGCTCGTCGCGCACCCGGCCGCGCTCCTTCAGCACGGTCTCGACCCGCTCCAGCAGCTCGGCCTCGGCGGCCAGCGAGGCGATGGCCGCGGCCTGGGCCACCGCGCTGACGGTGAACGGGAGCTGGGTCTTGCGCACCGCGGTGGCCACCGGCTCGGACCCGATCAGGTACCCGACCCGGAGCGCGGCCAGTCCGTAGGCCTTGGAGAAGGTGCGCAGCACGGCCACGTTGGGCCGGCTCGCGTAGAGCGTGAGGCCGTCCGGCACGTCCGGATCGCGGATGTACTCGTGGTAGGCCTCATCCAGCACGACCAGGCAGTCCTCCGGCACCTGGTCCAGGAACCAGGTCAGCTCGTCGGCGTGGACCACGGTCCCGGTGGGGTTGTTGGGGTTGCAGACGAACACGATCCGGGTCCGGTCGGTGAGGGCACCGGCCATCGCGGCCAGGTCGTGGGCCTGGTCGCGCAGCGCCACCCGGACCGAGGTCCCCCCGGCCAGGTCGGTGAGCTGCGGATAGGCCTCGAACGAGCGCCAGGCGTAGAGCACCTCGGCACCCGGCTCGGCCGTGGCGGTCAGCAGCTGCTGGGTCAGGCCGACCGACCCGCAGCCGACCGCGACGTGCTCGGCCGGGACGCCGAACCGGGCCGCGATCTCGGCGCTGAGCTCCGCGGACCCGTGGTCGGGATACCGGTTGAGCTCACTGGCCGCGGCGGCGATGACGCCGACCACCGACGGCAGCGGCCCGTACGGTGACTCGTTCGAGGAGAGCTTGAACGACCGGCCACCCGTGGCGGTGGCCGTGGGCTGGCGGCCCGGCCGGTAGGGGGTAAAGGAGTCAAGCACCGACCGGAACCGCGGGGTTCGCACGGACATCATCGTCCTCCTGCTTGGTCAGGCCAGGCGCCGTTGCCTGGCCGGCCTGGGGCGGGCTGGCGACGGCCGCGCCCGCCCGCTGTCATTCAGCCTAACTCGCGGTTGCGGTGCCGATGGCCGCCTGGAAGCGGGCGAGGACATCCGGACTGAACAGGACGAACCGGACCTGATCCACATCCGCCTCGCTGGCCCGCACGGCGGCCACCGCGATCTGGGCCGCGTTGTCCGCCGGCCAGCCGAACAGGCCGGTCGACACGGCCGGGAAGGCGACGGTCCGCGCGCCGATCTCGGCCGCCACCCGGAGCGACTCGGTGAAGCAGGAAGCCAGCGTGGCCGAGCGGTCCTCGCGCCGCGAGTAGACCGGGCCCACGGTGTGGATGACCCACCGGGCGGGCAGCTCGCCGGCGATGGTGGCGACGGCCTGGCCCGCGGGCAGGCCGCCGGCGTACGGGCCCGCGCGCAGCTCGCGGCAGGCGGCCAGGATGGCCGGGCCGCCGCGGCGGTGGATGGCGCCGTCGACGCCGCCGCCGCCCAGCAGCGAGGAGTTCGCGGCGTTGACCACCGCGTCGGCGTCCTGCTCGGTGATGTCCCCGAGCATCGCGATGATGTCCATGGTTGAGTCTGGCGCAGGCGGGTCTGTTCGGCTGATACGGCCCAGGCTAAAGTGGCTGGGTGAATAGACTAGGCGAGCTGGAACGCGCGATCATGGACGTGCTTTGGGAGGCATCCGACTCGCTGACGGTCCGGCAGGTAAGCGGGCGGCTAACTGAGCGGGACCTAGCGCACACAACGGTCATGACCGTCCTGGACCGGCTGTCCAAGAAGGGCTTTGCCCGGCGGCAGCGTGACGGCCGGGCCTGGCGCTACCGGGCCGCGGAGAGCCGTGAGGCATATGTCACCGAGCTCATGCTCAGCGCGCTCGACCAGACGGGCGACCGTCAGGCCGCGCTGGCCCGCTTTGTCCGGAGCGTGTCCGGCGCCGAGGCACGCGCGTTGCAGGCGGCCCTGGAGGCACTCGGTGAGGATCCCCCGAAGAGCTGAGCGGCCATGACCGCCGTTTTCGTACTGGCTGCGATGGCGGCGGGCTGTGTCCAGGCATCGGTCCTGCTGGCCGGGGCGCGCTGGCCGCACCGGTCGCC
The DNA here is from genome assembly GCA_963822485.1 of uncultured Actinomycetota bacterium. Lineage (GTDB taxonomy): Bacteria > Actinomycetota > Actinomycetes > Streptosporangiales > Streptosporangiaceae > DASUBV01. The sequence continues at coordinate 580,762 of CAWGHW010000031.1, read as the reverse complement.
CGCGGCGGCCATCGTGCTGTGGCAGGCCATCGGGCTCGGCTGGGGCCTGGCCACGGTGGGCACCCTGATCGGCCTGGCCACGGCGGGCCAGGGCTCGGCGGTGGCTAATGGCGCGCTGAGCCTGCTGGCCCGGCTGACTGAAGGACGCCTCTCCCTGCCGTCGGTCAGCCCGCTCACCGCGGCCCGGCTGGTCTGCCTGGGCGCCGGCCTGATGCTGCTGTCCCTCCTGGTCTACGTGCTGATGGCGGCGTCCGCCGCGGTTCTGCGGGCCCGGCAGCGCCAGCGCATGCTGCTCAGCCTGCTGGCCCACGGCGACCCCAAGGTGCCGGGGGCGCTGGTCGTGGACTACCCGGCCGCGGCGGCCTACTGCCTGCCCGGGCTGCGCTCGGCCATCGTGATCAGCGCGGGCACCCTGGACCTGCTGGACTCCGCCGAGCTGGCCGCCGTGCTGGCCCACGAGCGCGCCCACGTACGCGAGCGCCACGACCTGGTGCTGCTCCCGTTTATCGCCCTGCTGTCCGCCTTCCGCTGGTGCCAGGCGGCCAGGGCCGCGCACCAGGCCGTGGCGCTGCTGGTCGAGATGCACGCCGACGACCGGGCGCGCAGCCAGCTGCCGGCCCGCGAGCTGGCCACCGCGCTGCTGCGGGTCGGGGCGGCCGGGGGCTGCCGGGCCCCGTCGGGTGCGCTGGCCATCAGCGAGCCCGAGCTGGCGGGCGAGGTCGCGCAGCGGGTCACCCGGCTGCTGCGGCCGGCGGCGAGCCTGCCGGCGGCGGCCCTGGTCCTGGTCGGCGCCGCGGCCGCGCTGGCGGTCACGGTCCCGGTCGCCGTCCTGCTCATGCCCTTCTGAGCCGCCGCCGGCCACCTTCAGCTCGCCGGCGTCGGGCTCGGCTGAGGCTGGTTCCCGTTCTGGACCGGCGCCTTAGCCGCGGGCTGGGTCCTGGTCTTGCCCACGGACAGCATGACCTGGCCGGGGGCCCAGGGCGTCGCGTCGTAGACGTACCAGTTGCCGGGGACGTGGTGCACGTTCACGCCGAGGTTCTTCCTGATGGTGTTGAACAGCGGCACGGTGACGTGGCGGGCCCGCAGCGCCGCGAGCACCTGGGCCACGGTCTGACCCTGGACGCTCATGCCGTGCATCACCTCGCCCGGCGCGAACGCCGACGCCGTGGTCTCGTACTTCTCGCCCGGCCGGGCGGCGCGGCCGAAGGTGAGCACCGCGCTGCCGTGGAAGTCGACGGGCACCCGCACGCCGACCGGGCAGGCGCTGCCGCCCCCGCCGGTGTGGCAGCGGCCCCGGGCGGTGATCGGGGTGATCGGGCTGCTGCCCTGCGACTGCCCGGTGTAGACGAGCGTCCCGACCAGGGACGGGGATGCCGACACCAGGTTGAGCCGGATGTGCAGGTGGTGGGCGGCGAACTCGGCGTTGTACCGGGCCGGGTCGGCCAGCGGGTTGCGCACCTTCACGATGATGTAGCCGCCGTGCCTGACGAACGACAGCACCTGCGCCTGGGTCGCCGGATGCTGGTTCGTGGCGACCGTCGGCCGGTTCTTGCCCGCCTGGTGGGCCGGGCTGCCGAGGGACGCGATGGCGAACACGGCGGCGGCCAGGCCGGCGGCCAGCGGCGCGCCGATAAGCCAGCCCCGGCGGCGCCGGCCCGGACGCGGCCGGTCGCCGGCGGCGCTGGCGTGGCCGTGGCGGCCCGGTCCGGACGGCCGGGACGTGGCGGTGATCTCGGCCGCGAGGTCGGCCAGGGTGCCCGGCTGGACCAGCCGGGCGGCTTCGGCGTCGGTCACCGGGGAAATGCGGCTGAGCTGGTTCATGCGAGGTCTCCGTTCGGGACGCTGACTCCGGGGTGGGCCGACCGGGCCTGGCTGCGGGCCAGCTCGGCGGCGAAGCGCTTCCTGGCCCGGTGCAGCCGGATCCGCACCGCGTTACGCGAGCAGTCCAGGACCACCGCGATCTGGCCGTGGTCGAGCCCCTCCCACGCGCTCAGGGCGAGCAGTTCCCGGTCGGCGGCGGGCAGGCCGCGGAAAGTCGCCGCGATCAGCGCCAGCTCGCCGGAGTACTCCGGCGGCCGGTACGCGGCGGCCAGGTCGGCGCGGAGCCGGGTGGCCAGCGCGGCCGCGCGGCGCTGGCCGCGATGGTGGTTGGCCAGGACGCGGCGGGCTACCCCGTAGAGCCACAGCCGGGCCTGCGGATCGGACGGCATGTCTTCCAGCCGCCGCCAGGCGGTCAGGAAGGTCTCGGCGATGACGTCGGCGGCGTCATCGGGATTGCTGGTCCGGCGCAGCACGTACCCCAGAATCGGGCCGTGGTGCGCCGCGTATACCGCCTCGAAGCGGCGCTGCCGCTCGTCCTGAGCGGCGACTGGCGGACTTGGCAAGGCTGCTCCTTTCGACACCTGCCACATGTCCGTGAGGAGCTCAGCATTTCAGCGGGCCCGCTGGGGCCGCGATCGCCGGGCCGCCCGGGCGGGGCGGGAAGAAATGATCGTCGTTAAGCGGACACGTTAGGAGCTAGATATCTGACCCGCTACCCGAGGAGCACCTGACTTGACCTGGAATACGAGCCTGGCCGCGGCGGCCATCGCGGTCCCCGTCGCCGCCCTGTCCGGGCTGCCGCCGGTCGTGCCCGCCGCCGGCGCCGCCGCTGCTACGGCGCCCGCGCCCGCGGTCACCGCGATCCCCGCGGTCCCGCGGTTTCTGAACGGATACGCCGGGATCGCGCTGGCCGGCGGGCGCGCCGATCGCGCCCCGCTGACCCCCGAGTCCATCTGGTCGTCCGTCGCCCGCCCGCGCCTGCCGCTGCGCCGCCGGTCCGCCGGCGCGCCGAGCCGCAGTGATCACCCGGTCACGATCAAGGTGCTCAACCGCGACGGCCGCGCGCCCGCCGATGCCGACGTCTCCTACGCCATCCTGACCGCGCTCAACGGATCGGACGATTACAACTGGACGGTCAGGAACGGCACCGCGGCGGGCGAGGTCCCGGCGGGCCGGTACTCGGTCCTGGCCTACGTGACCACACCGGGCCGTCCCAAGTCCCTCACCGCCATCTACCTGCCGGACGTCGCGGTGACCGCGAGCACCACGCTGACGCTGGATGCCCGAAAGGGCCAGCGGGTCCGCGTCACCGCCGATAACCCGCAGGCCCGGCCGGCGCCCGCGGGCGGCGTGGCCCTCATCTACCAGAAAATCGGCCGCGCTCAGCAGGTGGTGGCGGCGTTCCCGATCACGGGCGAGGCGGTGTACGTGACCCCGGCCCGGCCGGCGCCCGGACTCACCTTCCGGCTCCAGGCCCGGCTGACCAGGAACGGGGCCCGCTACGACAGCCCCTACATCTACAACGTGGGGGTCACCCTGCCCGGCGGCATTCCGCGTGATCCGTCGGCCCGGGTGATCACCAGGGCCATGGTCAGGGTGCGGACGACCTACGCCTCCGCGGGCCGGGCCTGCGCCGGCGGCCACAGCTACGCGGACTGGCCGGGCGGGCTGTCGTTCGGGCTCTACACCGGGATAGGAGCGCTGCCGGCCACCCGGACCGAGTACTTCTCGCCCGGCGTGACCTGGGGCGCCGACTCGGCCATGACGACCACGAACTGCGCGTTCACGACGCTGGACCTGAGCTCGCGGCGAGACCGGTTCGTGCTCGGCCGCAGTTACGCCCGCTCCTGGTTCTCGGCCCCGACCGGTCCGGGCGGTGACGTCAACGTGCGGCTGCCCAACGGGACATTCGAGTTGCTGATGCCGCTGCTCAGCTCGGCTGGCGCGGAGTCCGGGTTCGGCCCGGATGGCGGACTGACCGGAACAACCACGGTGCGCAGCGCCGCCGGCCAGATCATCGGCACCAGCGACCAGCCCGGCGCCGCCAACGTCACCATGCCGCAGCACGCGGCCCGCTACACGGCCGTGGTCAGCGCATCCCGGCACGTGCCGTACTCAGGCCTGGCCATCCGCCAGCATGACGTCTGGACGTTCACGTCCAGGAAGCCGGCCGGCACCGCGAGTTACGCTGCTGAGCCATTCCTGGAGATCCTCTACCGGACGGCGCTGAACTCTCGCGACCAGGCTCGCGCGGGAGCCAGGCAGACCATCACGCTGCTGCCGGTCGACGGCCAGGCGGGCGAGCCCGACGGCATCCCCCAGCACCTGGCCCGCCTGCGCCGGGTGACCCTGCGGATCTCCTACAACGACGGCTCCACCTGGCAGGTAGTCCCCGTCCGCCGGCGGGGCGGGCGCTGGGTGGCGATGATCACCAACCCGACCCGGCCGGGCGCGCGCTTCGCATCGCTGCGGGTAACCGCGCAGGACGCCGGGGGGCGCACCGCTGACCAGACCCTCATCCACGCCTACGCGATCAGGCACTGAGGTCCGGGGACCAGACCCTGCGCATCCGGGTCGCCTAGTCGGCGACCCGGATGCACTGCGGTCCCGGGCCAGACCCTGCGCATCCGGGTCGCCTAGTCGGCGACCCGGATGCGCAGGCGGCGAAAGCCCCGGCCCTTGTTCTCGATCTTGGTGACCTGGATCTTGCCGATGTGGCCGGTGCTGGCCACGTGGGTGCCGCCGTCGGCCTGCTGGTCCAGGCCGACGATGTCGATGATCCGGACCTCCGACACCTCGGGCGGAACCAGGTTGGTCGCGGTCCGGATGATGTCCGGGATGGCGAAGGCGTCCGCGCGCGGCAGCACCCGGGCGTCGATCCGCCGGTCGTTGCCGATCTCGGCGTTGCACGCGGCCTCCACCGCGTCCCGGAAGCCCGCGGGCAGCTCGGGCAGGTCAAAGTCCATGCGCGCGGTCAGCGGTTCCATGTTGCCGCCGGTCACCAGCGCGCCGTAGTCCCGGAAGACCACGCCGCACAGCACGTGCAGCCCGGAGTGCGTGCGCATCAGCGCGGTCCGGCGCTCATCCTCGACCGCGCCGCGGACCGTGGTGCCGGGCGGCGGCAGGGGATCGCCCTCGGCCGGGATCAGGTACAGGTCATCGCCCTTGCGGGCACCGGCGATGCGGGTCTGCACGCCGCCCCACAGCAGCACGCCCTCGTCCGGCGGCTGACCGCCGCCGCCGGGATAGAACGCCGACCGGTCCAGCACGATCCCGTCGGGGCCGCTGTCGAGTACGACCGCGTCCCACTCGCGGAGCGTCTGGTCGTCAAGCTCTAGCCGGTGGGTCCGCCACTGCGTCTCGCTCATCCGCCGAGCCTAGCGCCCGGCGCAGGCGCGGTGCCGGGCCGCCGGGCTCTACCAGGGGCCGTACGGGCCCTGGTGCTGCGAGGAGGACCCGCCCTTCAGGCTCCGCACCTTGGGCCGGACGTCGGCCAGGTAGATGGCCGCCGCGACGAACGCCAGGATGGGCAGGAAGCTGATGAGGCTGAGCAGCCCGACGGCGCCGCCGATGCCGATCACGAAGGCGACACCCAGGATGATCAGCCAGATCTGCTTGGTCTGCTTGCCGGCCGCGGTGTACGCGGCGGCGGGATGCCGGATGGCATCAACAAAGGCCCAGGTCTCGACCACGAAGGCCGCGATCATCAGGGCCCAGAAGAAATAGCCGACCGCAGTCTGGCTCGTGTTGATAAAGCTCACGGCGTCACGCTACTCGCTGGCGGGTGAATGGGGGGAATCGCCGCCCGGCTCGCCGGGCTCGTCCGGGCCGGCGGCCAGGGCCCGCGGGCCGCGCAGGCCCTCCAGGGCCTCCGGTCCGACATCTTCGGGCCAGCTCAGCGCGGCCTCGTCGGCCGCGACGAGCTCGCCGGAGTCGTCGACGTCGGTCTTGCCGCTGGCCAGCGCGGTCTCCCGGCGGAAGGACTCGTAGATCTCGATCAGCATCTGGCGCTGCCGCTCGGTGATCTCCGGATCGGTCAGGATGGCCTCACGGACCATCGAGGCGGGCGGCCGGTCCTCGAGGAACCCGGCCTGGACATAGAGCGCCTCGGCCGAGATCCGCAGCCCCTTGGCGATCTGCTGGAGGATGTCGGCGCTCGGCCGCCGCAGGCCGCGCTCGATCTGGCTCAGGTACGGGTTGGAGATCCCGGCGTTCTGGGCCAGCTGGCGCAGCGAGATCTTGGCCTGCTCGCGCTGCTCTCGGATGTAGGAGCCGATGGTGGTGACATTGACCGAGGCCATGGATCCAGTGTCACACGCCCCGCTTGCATTTGCAAGCGGGGTGCTTGCCCTAGCTAGCGGGCACCAGGCTTAACACCGCGGTGCTGACCGGGAGCGTGGCGCGAACCTCGCCGACCAGGCGGCCGCCCCCGGTGACCGGGACGGTGGCCAGGTCGGCCAGCGTGGCCAGGTCGGCCCCCGGTACCCGGGCGACGCCGAGCTCGCCCAGCACGGCCACCGTGATCGGCGTCCGGGCCCGCTGGCTGCCGTCCTCTATCTTGATCGCCGCGGCCCGGCCGTCGGCCAGGGCAAACGCGTCCACGCCCTCGGCGCCGGCCTTGATCAGCAGGCCGGGCACCGCCTCCATGAGCTGGCGCTCGGGCCGGTGCGTGCCCGACGTCCAGGCCGGGTAGGCCCGCATGGCGTCGGCCACCCGGCGCTCGGGGGTGCCCGGCTCGGCCAGCACCAGGGCGCGGAATGCGCGGGCCAGGCCAGTCGCGGAGATGGCCAGCAGCGGTGCGCCGCAGCCGTCCACGCCGATCGCCGCCACCGGCTCCCCGGCCAGCTCCGATACCCGCGCCGCGATGGCCACCTGGAGCGGGTGCTCCGGGTCCCGGTAGGTCTGCGTGGGCCAGCCGGCCGCCACGCAGGTGGCCAGCATGGCCGCGTGCTTGCCCGAGCAGTTGAAGTGGATCCGGTCGGGCTCGGCGCCGGCCAGGATCATGGCCCGCTGCGCGTCCTCGTCCATGGCCAGGCCGGGCGGGCACTGCAGCGCGTCCTCGGTCAGCCCGGCGCCGGCCAGGATCCGCCGGACACCCGCCACGTGGAAGTCCTCGCCTGAGTGGCTGGCCGCGGCCAGCGCCAGCAGTTCTCCGCTCAGGTCCAGGCCGCAGCGCAGCATCCCGGCGGCCTGGAGCGGCTTGTTGGACGACCGCGGGAAGAACGGCTCGTCCACGGCGCCGGCGGACAGCGCGGTGGAGCCATCGGCGCGCAGCCCGGCGATTACGCCGCGATGCCGCGACTCGAGAAAGCCCGACCGAATGACCTCGGCCAGGACCGGGCTGTCAGCCACGGATTGCCACTCCCAGCATGTTTCTTGCCTCCTTCGGCGACATGGCCGGGCGCTGTGCCAGCCCGGCCAGGGTCGCCGCTCGTGTCACCAGTTCGGTGTTGCCGGTCGCCGGGCGACCGCGGGCGAAGGACACGGTGTCCTCCAGGCCGACCCGCAGGTGCCCGCCGGCCGGGGGGTGCGGCCGGCGGTCATGACCGGGAGAATGCGGTGTCGTGCGAGCCGTTGTTCAGCGGGCCAGCGAGGCGAGCGTGTCCGTGGCCGGATCGGTAGTCAGCTGGCTGCCCCGGCCCGGCCTGGTCGTGCTGGTCGGCGTGACCCATTCCGATACCCCCTCCGCCGCCGCGGCACTGGCGCGCAAGATCTTTCACCTGCGCATCCTGCGCGGCGAGAAATCCTGCGCCGATACGTCCGCCCCACTGCTGGTGATCAGCCAGTTCACACTTTATGCCGACACCGCCAAGGGCCGTCGACCGAGCTGGCAGGCCGCCGCCCCTGGCCCGGTAGCCGAGCCGCTCGTGGAGGCGTTCAGCACCGCCCTGCGGGCGCTCGGGGCCGACGTGCAGACCGGCGTGTTCGGCGCCGACATGCAGGTGGGACTGGTCAACGACGGTCCGGTGACGCTGATCCTGGAGGCCTAGCCGAACGGATCCAGGCCGACCAGATCCAAGCCGACCAGATCCTGGCCGGGCTGGCTAGCTGGCCGTGCCCGCGGCCATCGAGCCGTCGCCCGCCCGCGCGGCGAGCGGGGTGCCGTCCAGGTGGGCACGGGCGAAGTCGAGCGACTCGGCCAGGTCGGCCAGCCGCTGCCCGGGGCTGGCCGCCTTGCGCGTGTTGACCTCGAGCACCACCGCTCCGTCGTAGCCGGTGGCGCGAAGCTGGCCCAGCAGCTCGGCGCACGGCTGATTGCCGCGGCCGGGCACCAGGTGCTCGTCGGGCAGGCCCGGCTTGCTGCCGTCGCCCAGGTGCACGTGCGCCAGCCGGCCGCTGAGCAGGGCGGCCATCTCCTGCACGTCCGAGCCTGACACCGCGGCGTGCGAGACGTCCAGGGTGGCGTGCGGGCAGTCCAGCTCGACCGGGTTCCAGTGCGGGGCGTAGGCGGTGACCTCGGAGCTGCCGGGCCGCAGCGGGTACAGGTTCTCCACCGCGAAGGCGACCCCGCTCTGCTGCGACATGCGGGTCAGCCCGGCCTCGAACTTGGCGGCGTACTCCCGCTGCCAGCGGAACGGGGGGTGCACGACCACGATCCTGGCCCCCAGCTCCTGCGCCATCTCCCGGGACCGGTCCAGCTTGCCCCAGGCGTCCAGGCCCCAGACCCGCTGGGTCACCAGCAGGTTCGGCGCGTGCACGGCCAGCACCGGGACGCCGTGATACTCCGACAGCCGGGCCAGCACCGCGGCGTCCTGGCTGACCGGGTCGGTGGTGACCATGATCTCGATGCCGTCGTAGCCCAGCCGCGCGGCGGCCTGGAACGCGTCAGGCACCCGCTCGGGGAAGACCGAGGCGGTTGACAGGGCCACCGGGATGCCCGACTTCCGGGCCCCGGCTGGCGCGGCGACGTAGGGCAACGCATCTCCTCTGGTCCGGATGCTGCTGTGCTCCGGAACGACCAAACTCAGCTTATGCGGGCTCACCCTGCCTCAGGGCCAGGCGCGCGGCCCGCCCCGCGGCCGCGCCCGCGACACCACTGTCGGCGGCGCCCGCTACGGTGTCGGCCATGCCCAGGTCAACGACTGCCGTGACGTTCGCGTGCTCCGAGTGTGGCTGGCGCACCACCAAGTGGGTGGGCCGCTGCGGTGAGTGCCAGGCGTGGGGCAGCGTGGCCGAGGCCCGGACCAGCGGGCGGGCCACGGCCGCCCCCGGACTAGGCCGGGTACCGCTCGAGGCCGGGACCCCCCGGTCCCCGGCCCTGCCCATCGGCCAGGTGGACTCGGCCACCGCCCGGGCCCGGCCCACCGGGATGGGCGAGCTGGACCGGGTGCTGGGCGGCGGCCTGGTCCCCGGCGGCGTGGTGCTGCTGGCCGGGGAGCCGGGCGTGGGCAAGTCGACCCTGCTGCTGGAGGCCGGGGCGCTGGCGGCCCGGTCCGGGCCCGTGCTCTACGTGACCGGCGAGGAATCGACGGCCCAGGTCCGCCAGCGCGCCGACCGCATCGGCGCGATCAGCGACAGCCTGTTCCTGGCCGCGGAGACCGACTTCGCCGCGCTGCTGGCGCACGTCGAGGCCGTCGACCCGCGGCTGCTCATCGTGGACTCGGTGCAGACCATCAGCGCGGCGGGCGTCGAGGGCGTGCCGGGCGGGGTCACCCAGGTGCGCGAGGTCACCGCGGCGCTGACCGCGCTGGCCAAGCAGCGCACGCTCAGCACCGTGCTGGTCGGCCACGTGACCAAGGACGGCTCGGTGGCCGGACCGCGCACGCTGGAGCACCTGGTCGACGTGGTACTCAGCTTCGACGGGGACTCCCGCGGCCAGCTGCGCATGGTGCGGGCGCTCAAGAACCGGTTCGGGCCGACCGACGAGATCGGCTGCTTCGAGCTCGGCGAGCACGGGCTGGTCGAGCTGGCCGACCCCAGCGGGCTGTTCCTGTCCCGCCACGAGCCGGTGCCGGGCACCTGCGTGACCGTGACCATGGAGGGCCGCCGCCCGCTCGTGGCTGAGGTCCAGACGCTGCTCGGCCGGACCGTCCAGGCGCCCGAGCCGACCCGCTGGATAACCTCGGGCCTGGACTCGTCCAGGGTCGGCATGGTGGTAGCGGTGCTGCGGCGGCGCACCGGCGTGGAGATCGGCCGGCAGGACATTTACGCCGCCACCATCGGCGGGGTCCGGCTGACCGAGCCGTCCATCGACCTGGCCCTGGCGGTAGCCCTGGCCAGCGCCACGGCTGACATCAGCGTGCCCCGCGACATGGTGGCGATCGGCGAGGTCGGCCTGGCCGGGGAGATCCGCCGGGTGACCGCGACGGCCCAGCGGCTGAGCGAGGCCCACCGCCTGGGATTCCGGCGCGCCATCGTGCCGGTCGGATCCGAGGTCGGCGGCGGGCTGCCGATCGAGGTGCAGGAGGCGTCCGACGTCCGGTCGGCGATCGCGGTGGCGATCGGCGGATGAGCCAAGCACGCCCTTACGCCGCGTCACCCGCCGATAGACTGGCAGGCAATGACCAACCTCGCGGCCGGGAGTCCGCAGTGAGCACGGGGCGAGATGAGCAGCGGCGGGCCGCGCTCGCGGCGGTGGCGCCGGGCACCGCGCTGCGGGAAGGCCTGGAGCGGATCCTGCGGGGCAGCACGGGCGCCCTGATCCTGGTCGGCTACGACCAGACGGTCGAGGGGCTGTGCTCGGGCGGGTTCGAGCTTGAGGTGGAGTTCTCCGCCACCCGGCTGCGCGAGCTGGCCAAGATGGACGGCGCCATCGTGCTGGACCGGACCGGCGGCACCATCCTGCGCGCGGCCGTCCAGCTGGTCCCCGACCCGACGCTGCCGACCGGCGAGTCCGGCACCCGGCACCGCACCGCTGAGCGCGTGGCCCGGCAGACCGGCTACCCGGTCATCTCGGTCAGCAAGTCCATGCGCATCATCGCCGTGTACACCGCCGGCGCCCGCTACGAGCTCGAGGACTCCACGACGATCCTGTCCCGTGCCCATCAGGCCCTGGCCACGCTGGAGCGGTACAAGCTGCGGCTGGACCAGGTCACCGGGGCGCTGTCGGCGCTGGAGATCGAGGATCTGGTGACGGTCAGGGACGTCACGGCGGCCGCGCAGCGGATGGAGATGGTCCGCCGGATCGCCGACGAGATCGAGGGCTACATGATCGAGCTGGGCACCGACGGGCGGCTGCTCGTGCTCCAGCTCGACGAGCTGGTCGCCGGCACCGGCGAGGAGCGGCGGCTGCTGGCCTCCGACTACGTGCCCGCCCGGCCCGAGGACCGGGACTGCGCCACCGCGGCCGCCCTGGCCGAGCTGGCCGGCCTGAGCGCCGACGCGCTGCTCGACGCCGGCGCGGTGGCTACCGTGCTGGGCCTGGGTGGCGCGGAGAGCCTCGATGCGCCGGTGAGCCCGCACGGCTACCGGCTGCTGGCCCGGGTACCCAGGCTGCCCAGCTACGCCGCCGACGGCCTCATCGGCCGCTTCGGCGGCCTCCAGAAGCTCCTGGCGGCCAGCGTGGCCGACCTCCAGGGCGTGGACGGCGTCGGCAGCTCCCAGGCCCGCGGCGTGCGCGAGGAGCTCTCCCGCCTGGCCGAGTCCTCCCTGCTCGAGCGCTACAGCTAGGCCCGGGGGCGGCGCAGGGATCAGGTGATGCGGAAGGTGACGGAGTTGCTCTGCAGCCAGCCGTCGGCGGCCGTGGCGGTGTAGGTGCCGGCCGGGACCGGAGCGGACTGGGCCCGGCAGCCCGGCGCGGACGGCTGCCGGTTCCACGAGATGGGCAGCACCGTCGGCACCCCGCGCTGCAGGTCGGTGACCAGGTCGCCGGCCCCCTGCACGCAGTCGGCCGAGCTCCAGACCCGCTGCGAGCCGGACCGGATGATCAGCGCGATGCGGCTGGCGCCGACGTTGAAACTGCAGGTCTGGCGGCCGGTGCCGACGACATCCACGGTGAACTGCGGCAGCTCGCCGGGCCCGTAGGTCGGCTGGGCGTTGATCAGGCTCAGCACCACGGCGCCGTGCGGGCACGGGCCAGGGGTGGCGGCGGCCCCGGGCTGGCTCGGGCCAGATCCCGTGCTGCTGGCCGATCCCGGCGTGGCCCGGGGCGACGCTGAGCTTCCCCCGGCCGCAACGGCGCCGTGCCCGCCGCTCCCGCCGCCGCCCAGGTCCTGCTGCTGACCGGCCCCGGCACCGGACCCCGCGCCGCCTGAACCGGATCCGGCGCCGCCTGAGCCCGTACCCGCGCCCGACCCGCTCGCGGCCTGACCGCCTGACGGGGCCGCGCCGCCGATGGCGCCGTTGAAGGCCCAGGCGATCACGGCCAGGACGGACAGGCCGAGCGCCAGGGCCACCAGCCGTCGCCGCCAGTACATGGCCGCCAGCGGGTTCCGCTCCCGGTCCGCCCCGTGCCGCAAAGACCAGCGCCGGATCGGCCAGACGCCGCCGGGCCGCGCATTTCCCTCGATCCGCTCACGCCACTTGTGGTAACGGAACGTGTTCATCCCCATGCTTTGAGTATGCAAGAGTCGGGCCGCCGGGCCGGGCCTGAAACGCCGTCGGGCCGCGGATACCGGTGGATGCCCGGGTCGTGCGAGGATCGGGCGGTCATGACATCCACCTACGCCGCGCCGGTGCTGGACTGGTACGAGGCCAGCGCCCGTGACCTGCCGTGGCGGCGGCCGGGCACCTCGCCCTGGGCGGTCCTGGTCAGCGAGATCATGCTTCAGCAGACCCCGGTGGCCCGGGTGCTGCCCGCCTACGCGGCCTGGCTGGCCCGGTGGCCGACGCCCGGGGCGCTGGCCGCCAGCACCCCGGCCGAGGCGGTCCGGCAGTGGGACCGGCTGGGCTACCCGCGCCGGGCGATCCGGCTGCACGCGATCGCCCAGCGGCTGGTCAGCGAGCACGGCGGCGAGGTCCCGGATTCGGCCGAGGTACTGGCCACGCTGCCGGGCATCGGCCCGTACACCGCCGCGGCGGTGGCCAGCTTCGCCTTCGGGCAGCGCCACGCGGTACTGGACACCAACGTGCGGCGGGTGCTGGGCCGGCTGGTCACCGGCATCGCGCTGCCGCCCGCCGCGACCTCGGCGGCCGAGCGCCGGCTGGCGCAGGCGCTGCTGCCAGCCGAGGACAGCGTCGCCGCTCGCTGGTCGGTGGCGGTGATGGAGCTCGGCGCGCTGGTCTGCACCGCGGCCCGCCCGGACTGCGCGGCGTGCCCGGTCGCCGGCCAGTGCGCCTGGCGGCAGGCGGGCCAGCCGGCCGCCCCGGCCCGGCGGACCCAGCCCGGCTACGCGGGCAGCGACCGGGAGTGCCGGGGCCGGCTGCTGGCCATGCTGCGCGCGGCGGCCGGGCCGGTCCCGGCCGGAGCGCTCGATGCCGCCTGGCCGGACCCGGTCCAGCGGGGGCGGGCGCTGGCGGCGCTGATCGCCGACGGGCTGGCCGCGCGCCGGGCCGATGGTGCCATCGGCCTGCCCGGCGACGACGCCTAGCTGGCACCGGCCACATACGACTGAGGGCAGCGAGCTGACGCTCGCTGCCCTCAGGCATTGTCCAGAAAACACTGGGGCAGCGAGCGTGACGCCCGCTGCCCTCAGCTGTCGTTATTCGATTATCTGGGTCCTGCGACCGGCTAGCTGGCGGCCGGCCGGGTGTCCGTCGCGCCCGTCCCGCTCGCCCTCGCCGGCCCGGTCGCCGCGGCCTTGGTGTCGATGTCCGCGGGCGGAGCGTCCGGAATCGCCTCGGGCTTGGGGATGCCCTTGAACGTGAAGACGGCCTCCGGCCCGGTGCCACCCTCGGCGTCGACGACCACGATCTGGCCCGCCTTGAGCTCGCTGAACAGGATCTTCTCCGACAGGTGATCCTCGATCTCCCGCTGGATGGTCCGGCGCAGCGGCCGGGCGCCGAGCACCGGGTCGTAGCCGCGGACGGACAGCAGCTCCTTGGCCGCCGGCCGGAGCTCGATGCCCATGTCGCGGTCCTTCAGGCGCTCGTCGACCTTGGTGATCATCAGGTCCACGATCCGGAAGATCTCGTCCCGGCTGAGCTGGTGGAAGACGATGATGTCGTCCACGCGGTTCAGGAACTCGGGCCGGAAGTGCTGCTTGAGCTCCTCGCCGACCTTGCTCTTCATCCGGTCGTAGGAACCGCGGGACTCCCCGGAGGTGCCGAAGCCCACCGACACGCCCTTGGAGATGTCCCTGGTACCCAGGTTGGTGGTCATGATGATGACGGTGTTCTTGAAGTCCACCACCCGGCCCTGGGCGTCGGTCAGGCGACCGTCCTCCAGGATCTGGAGCAGCGAGTTGAAGATGTCCGGGTGGGCCTTCTCGATCTCGTCGAACAGCACGACGGAGAACGGCCTGCGCCGCACCTTCTCGGTCAGCTGCCCGCCTTCCTCGTACCCGACGTAGCCGGGCGGGGAGCCGAACAGCCGCGAGACGGTGTGCTTCTCCATGTACTCGCTCATGTCCAGCTGGATGAGCGCGTCCTCGTCACCGAACAGGAACTCGGCCAGGGTCTTGGACAGCTCGGTCTTGCCGACACCCGACGGCCCGGCGAAGATGAACGATCCGCCCGGGCGCTTGGGGTCCTTCAGGCCGGCCCTGGTCCGCCGGATGGCCTGGGACAGCGCCTTGATGGCGTCGTTCTGGCCGATGACCCGGCGGTGCAGCTCGTCCTCCATGCGGAGCAGCCGCTGCGACTCCTCCTCGGTGAGCTTGAAGACGGGGATCCCGGTCGCCGTCGCGAGCACCTCCGCGATCAGCTCCTCGTTCACCTCGGCCGGCGTGTCCATGTCGCCGGCCTTCCACTCCTTCTCCCTGGCGTCCTTCTTCTCGATCAGCTGCTTCTCGGTGTCCCGGAGCGCGGCCGCCTTCTCGAAGTCCTGGGAGTCGATGGCCGACTCCTTGTCGCGGCGCACGTCGGCGATCTTCTCGTCGAAGTCGCGCAGGTCCGGCGGCGCGGTCATCCGGCGGATCCGCATCCGCGAGCCCGCCTCGTCGATCAGGTCGATCGCCTTGTCGGGCAGGAACCGGTCGCTGATGTAGCGGTCGGCCAGCTGCGCGGCCGCCACCAGGGCGTCGTCGGTGATGGTCACCCGGTGGTGCGCCTCGTACCGGTCGCGCAGGCCCTTCAGGATCTCGATGGTGTGCGAGATCGTGGGCTCGGCGACCTGGATGGGCTGGAACCGGCGCTCCAGCGCCGCGTCCTTCTCCAGGTGCTTGCGGTACTCATCCAGCGTGCTCGCGCCGATGGTCTGCAGCTCGCCGCGGGCCAGCATCGGCTTCAGGATCGAGGCCGCGTCGATCGCGCCCTCGGCCGCACCGGCGCCGACCAGCGTGTGGATCTCGTCGATGAACAGGATGATGTCACCGCGGGTCCTGATTTCCTTCAGGACCTTCTTCAGCCGCTCCTCGAAGTCGCCGCGGTACCGGGAGCCGGCCACCAGCGCGCCGAGGTCCAGCGTGTACAGCTGCTTATCCTTGAGCGTCTCGGGCACCTCGCCCTTGACGATCTTCTGCGCCAGGCCCTCGACCACGGCGGTCTTGCCCACGCCGGGCTCGCCGACCAGGACCGGGTTGTTCTTGGTCCGCCGGGAGAGCACCTGCATGACACGCTCAATTTCCTTCTCCCGGCCGATGACCGGGTCAAGCTTGCCCTCGCGGGCGGCCGCAGTCAGGTTGCGGCCGAACTGATCAAGGACCAGCGACGTGGACGGCGTGCTCTCCGCGGGCCCGCCGGTTGCCGCCGGCTCCTTGCCCTGGTAGCCGTGCAGCAGCTGGATGACCTGCTGGCGCACCCGGTTCAGGTCCGCGCCCAGGCGCACGAGGACCTGAGCGGCCACGCCCTCGCCCTCGCGGATCAGGCCGAGCAGGATGTGCTCGGTACCGATGTAGTTGTGGCCGAGCTGCAGCGCCTCGCGCAGCGACAGCTCCAGCACCTTCTTGGCCCGCGGCGTGAACGGGATGTGACCCGATGGCGCCTGCTGGCCCTGGCCGATGATCTCCTCAACCTGCTGGCGTACCGCCTCCAGGCTGATCCCCAGCGACTCAAGTGCCTTGGCCGCGACGCCCTCGCCCTCGTGGATGAGGCCGAGCAGGATGTGCTCGGTACCGATGTAGTTGTGGTTGAGCATCCTGGCTTCCTCCTGCGCCAGGACCACAACCCGCCGCGCCCGGTCGGTAAACCTCTCGAACATCTCGTCGCTCCTCACAGGGCGGTCGGGGAAGCACCGATCATGCCCTATCCCTTCCGCATGCTAGCCCGTGCGCAGGGCACCGCCTCGCGCGCAGTATTTCGCACACGTAAACGTTCCCTGCCGGTAAGGCGTTCACCCAGTCCAACCTAGGGCAAGGACCCCTGTGTTCCCAGCTACGCCCGGAGCGAACGCGCTGTTGCTGGCAGGCCGGCGGCCCGTAGGCGGCCGGCCAGGGAGATCAGGCGGCCCGGGGCGGATCCGGGCCGGGCGGTACGCCGGGGGTACCGCGGGAGGGCTGGCGGGCCGGATGGCCCGGCCGCGCGGCGATAAAAGGACTTCGGAAGTCCGGCAAATGTTGGCACAACTCACATAAGACGCATAGTTATCGCGCCATGGCCGTCGTCATGAATCTCAGCTGGCCGGGCTGCCGGCCGGAGCGCGCTAGCGCCGGGTCATATCGGACTTTTCGCGCTGGGATTGTCGGGGCTGCGGGCTGACTGGGCGGCGTGCTGTCCTGGCCACCGTCCCGCCGCGCCTATGTGGCGGCGAGGAGGCCGGTTACACGCCGGGCACCGGTGACTGGCCGGCGCCAAGCCCGCAACGTCATCGGGGGCGGGCGGCGGGTGCCAATCATGGCCCTGCTGCCCGGAGTACTCCGGCGAAGCCGACAGGCTTGCCGAGTTAGTGGGATGCCTCGTATTCGGTGATGATCGATGCGGGAATGCGGCCGCGCTCGCTTACCTTGTGGCCGCGCTGCTTGGCCCAGGCCCGTATTTCCGAGCTGCGCTCCCGGCCAGGGCCGGTGCGCGGCTTGCGGCGCCGGCCGCCGCTGACCCGCCGCGAGTGCTCCGCATAACCGCTGAACGTGTCATGCAGTTCCTTGGCATGGTTCGGGCACACGTCGATCTCGTACGTGGCACCGTCAAAGGCGAACGAAACTGTCTCGCTTCCCTCGATCTCGTCGTCGTGGTTCAGGTCACACACCACCGTCACCACAGTCTTCTGAGCCATCAGGCAGCCTTTCCGTAGGGCAGTCTTTTGGCTCGTAAAGATATACCAAGTTCAACGAGGTTGACAATTCCCAGATACCTACTTTGACCGTCAGCCCGCGACAAGGCAAGACCGGCAGTTACTCTCCGTAATCGCCAACCCGGCTATTTGTCATCGGTCAGATCTGATGTGTCGTGCTCTTGGTCCAGCGTATCTCCATCGCGACACGGAATCGGATCGTCGTCGGGAATTTCGTTCCCGGGAGGTTCCTGAGAGTCCTTGCGGCGGCCGCCCATCTCGTGCCGCAGGAACGCGATCACCGCGATGAGGAATACGGCACATACCAGCAGTGGCGGGGTGAGCACCGATACGTACTTCACCGGGTCACGCTCCCTCCGACGCACCGGATTGCCGGGTTCAATCGCAAATCTCACCTAGCCGGACCGGCCCGGCGCGCTAGCACGCGGCCGGGCTGGCATGTCCCGCCCCGGCCGACCGGCCCGCCTTACCCGCATTCTGCCGCACCCCCGGGGACCCGGCGCGGGCCGGGTGGCCGCCGCCGCTCGACCTGAGCCCCGAGTCACCCTGGGCGCCGCCGCGGCCCGGCCGGGCCGCGCACGCTGCTCAGACGGCGTCAGAGGTCCGACCATGCCGCTGGTCAGCGCCCGCCGGGCCGCCCCGAGCGCGCCGCGGCGGGTTCGCCTCCAGAAAACCCGGCGTGGGCGGGGATCGGCGCGTGGCAGGATCAGACCTGGCCTGGATCCCCGGTCCCCCCGATGCGCCAGCCAGGTCCGCGGCCGGGTGCGCGGCCCGGCTCCCGAGCCTGCCCGCCTCAGGCGTCCCCAGCCCGCCCAGGAAAGCGACGGCATGTTCCACGCCGACCTGCACATCCACTCCCGGTACTCGCGCGCATGCAGCAAAGACTGCGATATCGAGCACCTCGCCTGGTGGGCCCTGCGCAAGGGCATTACCGTGGTCGGCACCGGGGATTTCACCCATCCCGCCTGGGCCGCCGACCTACGCGAATCGCTCATTCCGGCCGAGCCGGGGTTGCTCAGGCTCCGGCCCGAGCTCGAGGCCCGGCTCCGGCGAACGTCGCCGCCGAACTGCGCTGGCCAGGTGCGATTCATGCTGTCGTCGGAGATATCCACGATCTACCGGGGCGGCGACCGGACCCGCAAAGTGCACCACCTGATCTATGCCCCGACATTCGAGGCCGCCGACCGCATCACCGAGGCGCTGGCCAAGATCGGCAACCTGGCCTCGGACGGCCGTCCCATTCTGGGCCTGGACTCCCGGAACCTCCTGGAGATCACGCTGGCCGGCGGACCAGGCTGCTATCTGGTGCCGGCGCACGCGTGGACGCCCTGGTTCGCGGTCCTCGGCTCCAAATCCGGCTTCGATCTGGTGGCCGACTGCTACGGCGATCTAGCCGACCAGGTATTCGCGATTGAGACTGGCCTCAGTCTCCGATCCGCCGATGAACTGGATGTGCTCATCCCTTGATCGTTACCAACTAGTAAGTAACTCGGACGCACATTCTCCGCCGATGCTCGGCCGCGAGGCCACAACGCTCAGCTGTGATCTTGACTACTTTGCCATCGCTGATGCGTTCCGCACCGGCACCGGGCTGGCGGGCACGATCGAGTTCTTTCCTGAAGAGGGGAAGTATCACCTAGACGGACATCGCAAGTGCGGCATCCGCCTCGATCCGGCGCGCAGCAACGACCATGCCGGGATCTGCCCGGTGTGCGGAAAGCCCCTCACCATCGGCGTTCTGCATCGAGTCGCTGAACTTGCCGACCGGCCACCGGGCTACCGGCCGCCCAATGCGCCGGCTTTTGCCAACCTGGTTCAGCTACGGCAGATTGTTGGCGAGATTGTCGCCACTGGCCCGGCGAGTAAGAAAGTCGCGGCCGAGGTGAGTCGCCTGGTTGGCGCGCTCGGACCGGAGCTGGGCATCCTGTGCGACGTCCCGGTGAGCGATATCGAGCGGGCCGGCGGGAGCCTGCTGGCCGAGGCGGTGACGCGGCTGCGCCGGGGCGCCGTGGTGCGCGAGGCGGGCTACGACGGGGAGTACGGCAAGGTGGCCCTGTTCGCGCCGGGCGAAATCGGCGCCGGGCCCACGCTGTTCGACCTAGCCGAACTCGAATTGCCGGCCGCCAGGCCGCTCCTCCCCGAGCCGCTCACGCCCGACCCGCTCACGCCAGAGCCGGTCACCCCCGAGCCGCTCACGCCCGACGTCTCCGAGTCAGACCGGGCCCCGCTGCCGGTCCCGCACCAGCGCACCGCGCCCGAGTCCCTGGTCAGGGCTGAGCCGGAGGCCGACGGCGGGGCGGAGGCACCGGCGGCCGCGCCATTAGGGGCCTTCGCCGGGCTGCTGGAGCAGCTGGACGCTGATCAGCGCGCCGCAGCGGTGGCCGCCAGCCCGCTGATGATCGTGGCCGGGCCCGGCACGGGCAAGACCCGGACGCTGACCTACCGGATCGCCTATCAGCTGGCCGCGTCCGGCCTGCCCGGCAGCAGTTGCCTGGCCGTCACCTTCACCCGGCGGGCCGCCGAGGAGATGCGCACCCGCCTCGAGGCACTGTCCCGGCTGGCCGCCGCCATCTACGCCACCCCGGCCACCCCGGCCACCCCGGCCACTCAAGCCACTCCCGCCCCGGCCGCCAGCCCCGGCCCCGGCCCCGGCTCCGGCTCCGGCTCCGGCTCCGGCAAGATGGTGGATCCGGGTCGCCGGTGGCCCCAAATCCTCCACGATTATGAACGACCCGCTGACGGCGCGGCGCCCGGCCCGGGCGGGGTCACCGTCACCACCTTTCACGGCCTGGGCCTGCTGATCCTGCGCGAGCTGCACGCCCTGGCCGGGCTGCCAGCAGACTTCCAGGTGGCCGACGAAGCGGCCATGCACGCCGTCGCCGCCGACCTGGCCGGGTCAGACCAGGCCGGACGGGACCTGCTGGCCGCGGCCGCCGGCGACCAGGCCGCGCGGGAGTCCCTGGTCAAGGAGCTGACCGCGCGGGGCCTGGTCGACTTCGACGGCCTCATCGAGCTCGCCGTGGCCCTGCTGCGCGCGCAGCCGGACGCCGCCGAGCGCCTGCGCCGGCGCTGGCCGATGATCAGCGTCGATGAGTACCAGGACATCGACGCGGCCCAGTACGAGCTGCTGCGGCTGCTGGCCGGGGACGGGGCGGGCCTGACCGCCATCGGCGACCCGGATCAGGCCATCTACGGCTTTCGCGGCGGAGATGTCGGCTTCTTCCTGCGGTTCGGCCAGGACTACCCGGCCGCCGCGACCCGCCAGCTTGGCGTCAGCTACCGGTCCGGCCGGCCCATCGTGGCCGCCGCGGCCGCCGCCGTGGCCCCGGCCACCCTGGTGCCCGGCCGCGAGCTCCAGGCCGTGGCGGAGGGCCCGCCGGTCACCGCGCACGAGGCGGCCGACGAGCACGCCGAGGCGGCCTGGATCAGCGCCACGATCGACGAGCTGCTCGGCGGCTCCTCGTTCCACTCCCTGGACAGCGGCCGGGCCAGCGGGCACGGGCACGCCGGGCTGAGCCTGGCCGACATCGCGGTGCTGTACCGCACCGACGCCCAGTCGGCCGTGCTCGGCCAGGCGCTGACCCGCTCCGGCCTGACCTTCCGCAAGGGCTCCCACGACCTGCTCCAGCGCCGCACCGGCGTCCCCGAGGTCGTCGCCGAGCTGCGCGCCGCCCCCGCGAAGGCTACGAGCCAGGTGGCGAAGCGGCTGGCCGCCGCCGTGACCACCGTCGCGGGCCGGCACCCGGGCCCCGGCGCGGTCGACATCCGGGCCGCGGGCGAGCTGCTGGCGCCGCTGGCCCGCCGCTGCGGCGCGGACCTGGAACGGTTCCTGACCGAGGTGTCGCTGGGCGCCGCCGTGGACGCGCTGGACCCGCGGGCCGACGCCATCACGCTGCTCACCATGCACGCGGCCAAGGGCCTGGAGTTCGAGGTGGTGTTCCTGGCCGGCTGCGAGTACGGCCTGCTGCCGCTGCACCTGCCCTGGGCCGACACCGACGAGGCCGAGGAACGGCGGCTGCTGTTCGTCGGCATGACCAGGGCCAGGTCGCGGCTGCTGCTCAGCTACGCCGCCACCCGGACCCGGCACGGCTCGGCGGCGGACGCGGGCCCCTCGCCGTTCCTGCGCGCCATCGGCCCCGGCCTGCTCAGCCGCTCCGACCCGGCCCGGCCGCGCCGGCCCGCGCAGCGCCAGCTGCGCTTGCTGTGAACCCCGTTACTCCCTAACAAGGGGTCATCGCGGGCCGGTCAGCCGCAGCAGCATGCGGGTGTTGCCCAGCGTGTTCGGCTTCACCCGGTCCAGGTCCAGGAACTCGGCCACGCCCTCGTCGTAGGAGCGCAGCAGCTCGGCGTACACCTCGGGCGTGGCCGCCTCGCCCTTGATCTCCTCGAAGCCGTGGCGGGCGAAGAACGGCACCGCGAAGGTGAGCACGAACACCCGGCTGACACCCAGCTGCCGGGCCGTGGCGAGCAGCTCGCCGACCAGCAGGTGCCCGACGCCGTGCCCTTGGTGGCCGTCCTCGACCGCGATCGTGCGGATCTCGGCCAGGTCCTCCCACATGACGTGCAGCGCACCACAGCCGACGACCCGGTCATCGGGGCCGCAGGCCACCCAGAACTCCTGGACGTCCTCGTACAGGGTCACCGTGGCCTTGTCGAGCAGCCGCCCGGACGCCGCGTTGGCGTCAATGAGGGCCCGGATTGCCCGCACATCCTTCGTCCGGGCCCGCCGGATCGCGTACTGCATAGCCGTGAGTACCTCGCTGCCTGCCGACCTGACCGAGGCTACTGCGGCGCCTCCTGGCGCGGCTCCCCGGCGTGATTCGGACAGCATCCCAAAGGAACCTCAGACCCCGCAATTCGTTTCCACACGCTGCGTTACCTTACAAGTACAAATTGTTCTGACCCGCAGGTCAGGCGGCCATTCGCGTACATCACGCGCAGATCACGCTCGGTTCCCGGGCCGCCAGAATAGCCCCTGACCTGCAATAACTCTCAGTACAGCAGGCCAGGCAGCCAGAACAGCGGGCTACGAGCCAGCTAACTGACCGCCGGTGCCACTCATTACGGCGGTGCAAAAAGTTTCTCGTTTTGGCTCCGCCGGCACTCCGCGATGGATTAATCTCCATCGCTGTTACCCCGTTGCAACCGACCCTATCCAGGGCTGGCTGCCACGACCCGCCGAGTTCCCGTGCCGCGCTGAGCGTCACGGGGAGCCGGGGACCCAAGTTCCCCGGGGTGAATCGGCAGGCCGCCGCCGTCACCACGGCGACTGCCCGCCGTAGGGCTCCTCCAGCCCGAACCCGTCAGCTAACCCGGTAGGCGGCCGAGGAGAGGAGACTCCACGTGGAGCGCTTGCCACATGGCAGGCATCACCAGCACGACCCGCGGCCTTCCCGTTCCCCCCGCCGCGGCCCGAGCCGGCACCCGGTCGCATTCTGGACCCGCTCCACAGTCGTGGCGGGAACGCTAGCCCTGGCGGGCGTGCTACTGCCCGCCGGAATGGCCGGCGCGACCCCCGCGACAACGGCCTCGGCCCCCCACGGCCTGAAGGCCACGCTGGCCGAGATCAACAAGCTCTCCTACCAGATCAGCGTGCTCGACGAGCAGTACGACGCCCTCAAGATCCAGCTGACGCAGGCGCGGCGCGAGGTGAAGATCGCCAACGAGACCGCCCGCCGCGATGACAAGCTGCTCAAGACCGGCCAGGCCGCCCTGGGCCAGATCGCGGCCGAGGGCTACATGAGCGGGAACGTCGACCCGACGCTGACGCTGCTCCAGACCAGCAACCCGCAGCAGTACCTGGACCAGGCGTCGATCATGCTCCAGCTCCAGCAGGAGACCGGCGACAAGGTCGACCTGGTGTCCGCGGCCCGGTCGGCCGCGGCCAGGGCCAGGGCGGCCGCCCTCCAGGAGGAGGCCAAGGCCGTCCGGCTGCAGTCGGCGATGCGCAAGAAGGTCGCCCAGATGCAGACCAAGGAGAACGTCCTCAACGACTCGGCCTTCAAGCAGGCCATGGGCGTCTACCAGCGCACCGGCCACTTCCCGGTGCTTCCGGTGCACGGCAACTCGATCCCGGCCCAGGCGCTCAGGAAGGCCGAGACCAAGATCGGCGACTGGTACCAGTGGGGCGCGGCCGGGCCGAGCGTGTTTGACTGCTCCGGCCTGGTGGTGTGGGCCTACGCCCAGCTCGGCATCAGCCTGCCGCACTACACCGGCGACATCTGGAACCTCGGCGTTCATGTCGCGCGCGACCAGCTGCAGCCCGGTGACCTGGTGTTCTTCTTCCCCAACGTGGAGCACATGGGCATCTACGTGGGCAACGGCGAGTTCCTGGACGCCCCGGCCACCGGCCAGAAGGTGCAGATCCAGGCCATGCTGTGGGCCGATTACGATGGCGCGGTGCGGATCGCCTGAACCCCCCGTCAGGCACCGCCTGCGCCCTGCCCACTCGCGCCCGGGTCAGCTCAGCTGACCCGGGCGCGAGTGCGTGTGCCAGGGTGGCGGGGCGGCTAGCGTCGCGGACCGGTCAGGTGGGCTTGACCAGCGGGAACAGCACCGTCTCCCGGATGCCCGCGCCGGTCAGCATGATCAGCATCCGGTCGATGCCCATGCCCATGCCGCCGCTGGGCGGCATCCCGTGCTCCAGCGCCCGCAGGAAGTCCTCGTCGAGCTGCATGGCCTCCGGGTCCCCGCCCGCCGCCAGCAGTGACTGGGCGGTCAGCCGGGCCCGCTCCTCCAGCGGGTCCACCAGCTCGGAGTAGCCGGTGCCGATCTCGGTGCCGAACGCGACCAGGTCCCACTTCTCGGCCAGCCGCGGGTCGTCGCGGTGCTGACGGGTCAGCGGCGAGACCTCGACCGGGAAGTCGCGGTAGAAGGTCGGCTCCACGGTGCGCGACTCGACCAGGTGCTCGTACAGCTCCAGCGTGACCTGGGCCGGGCCCCAGTCGGGCTTGAGCTCGACCCCGGCCGAGGCGGCCAGCTTGCGCAGGGCGTCCAGGCCGGTGTCCGGGGTGACCTCCTCGCCGAGGGCCTCGGACAGCGCCCCGTGCACGGTGACCTGGCGCCACTCGCCGGCGATGTCGATCTCCGTCCCGTCCGCCCGGTGCAGGACCGTGCCGCCCAGCGCGTCCCGCGCGGCGGCCTGGAGCAGTTCCCTGGTCAGCGTCCCGATGGTGTTGTAGTCGCCGTAGGCCTCGTAGGCCTCGAGCATGGTGAACTCGGGGTTGTGGGTGGAGTCGGCGCCCTCGTTGCGGAAGATGCGGCCGATCTCGTAGACCCTCTCGATCCCGCCCACGACCAGCCGCTTGAGGTACAGCTCCAGCGCGATGCGCAGGTACAGGTCCATGTCGTAGGCGTTCATGTGGGTCACGAACGGCCGGGCGTTGGCGCCGCCGTGCAGCGTCTGGAGGACCGGCGTCTCGACCTCGAGGTAACCGCGGGCGTGCAGTTCCTCCCGCACCGACCGGGTCACCGCGGCGCGGATCTCGGCCATCCTGCGGGCCTCCGGGTTGGTGATCAGGTCGAGGTAGCGCTGCCGGACCCGGGCCTCCTCGCCGAGGCCCCGGTGCTTGTCCGGCAGCGGCCGCAGGGCCTTGGCCGTGATGGCGTAGGAGTCGGCCAGCACCGACAGCTCGCCGCTGCGCGAGGTGATCACCTCGCCGGTCACGCCGATGTGGTCGCCGAGGTCCACGTCCTGCTTCCACGCGGCGAGCGAGTCGGCGCCGACCCGCTCCTGGGAGATCATCACCTGGATGTCGCCGCTGCCGTCCCGGATGGTGGCGAAGCAGAGCTTGCCGCCGATCCGGCTCAGCACGACCCGGCCCGTCACGCCCACGCGGTCGCCGGTGGCGGCGTCGGGCGGCAGGTCGGGGTGGCGCTCGCGCACCCGGGCGATGGTGTCTGTGCGCGGGTACCCCACCGGGTACGGGTCAATGCCCGCCGCGCGCAGCCGGTCCAGCTTGGCCCGGCGCACCTGCATCTGCTCGGGCGCGTCGATGTCGCCCTGGACGTCGTCGGTCACCTGCCCGAGATTACCGGTCCGCCGGCCGGCCGGTCACCGCGATAACCCCCGGCCCGGCCCGGCGTTGTCTTGCTGTTATCAGCCGTCGGACCGGTGCGGGCAGCGTGCGGCCCCGCCAGCATCGCCGCCCCGCGGCCCGATCGCCGGCGAACAGAGATGCGGGCGGGGGCGGCCGACGCCGACGGCGGCGACGGCGACGTTTCTTGCTGTTATCAGTCGGCGAGCTGCTGGCTGTCCAGCCATGCCTGGCGGAGGCTGCTTCACGATCTCGTAGAGTTAGCGGGCTCTGACGCCGCAAACGCTACGGGATCATGAAGCAGGCGGGTTGCGGCGGCCGGAACGCTCGATGCGGGCGGGCCGGATGCCGCGCCGAGGACGCTCAGCGGACCTGGGTCACGTTCCGCTCGTAGATGAGCCGCAGCCCGATCAGCGTCAGCCAGGGCTCGTAGGCATCGATGATCTTCACCTCGTCGATAACCAGCGGCGCCAGCCCGCCGGTGGCGATGATCGTCACCGAGTCCGGGCTCTCGGGCGCCAGCTCGGCCGCCATCCGGGAGGCGATCCCCTGGACCTGGCCGGCGAAGCCGAAGATGATCCCCGACTGGAGCGCCTCGACGGTGCTCTTGCCGATCACCCGGGCCGGCCGGGCCAGCTCCACCTTGAGCAGCTGGGCGGCCCGGCGGGACAGCGCGTCAACCGAGATCTCGATGCCCGGCGCCAGCGCCCCGCCGACGAACTCGCCGCGCTCGCTGACCGCGTCGAAGTTCGTGGAGGTGCCGAAGTCGACCACGATGGCCGGGCCGCCGTACAGGTGGGCGGCCGCGGCCGCGTTGGTGATCCGGTCGCTGCCCACCTCCTTGGGGTTGTCGTAGCGGACCGGGACGCCGGTCTTGACCCCCGGCTCCACGATCACCGCTGGGACGTCTCCGTAGTACCGCCGGCTCATCTCCCGCATCTCATGCAGAACGGACGGCACGGTGCAGCACAGCGCGATCCCGGTGATGTCCGGCTCGTCGATCATGGCGCTCTGGCCGAGCAGGCCGGACAGGATGACCGCGAGCTCGTCGGCGGTGCGCACCGGGTCGGTGGCGATCCGCCAGTGCTCGACGACCTCCTCGCCGTCGAACATCCCCAGGACGGTGTTGGTGTTCCCTACGTCAATCGTGAGCAGCATGGTTCTCCAGGGAGCCGGCCTCGGCGGCCGTTTCCGGGCCAAAGGTCAGCCAGGTGTTGTCGATGAGCCGGGTGCTGCCGACCCTGGCCGCGACGAGCAGCAGCGCCCGTCCGGTGTAGTCCGGGCCGGCCTCGACGAAGCTGGCCGGGTCGGCCACGGTCAGGTAGTCCAGCTCGACCGGCGGGTCGCTCGCGCTCGCCGCGTCCAGCAGCATCGCGGCCGCGGCCAGCGCCGCCTTGGGGCCCCCGCCGGCCGCCGCGGCCCCCGCGGCGAGCGCCTTGGGCAGGGCCAGCGCCGAGGCCCGCTCCCACTCCGACAGGTACACGTTGCGGCTGGAGGTGGCCAGGCCGTCCGGGTCGCGGTGGATGGGCGCGCCGGCGATCCGCGGGCCGAGGTCCAGGTCGGCCACCATGTGCCGGATCAGGGCCAGCTGCTGCGCGTCCTTCTCGCCGAACACCGCGAGGTCCGGGCGGGTCAGCTGGAACAGCTTGAGCACCACGGTGAGCACGCCGCCGAAGAAGCCGGGCCGGAACTCGCCTTCCAGCAGCCGGCCGGCCGGGCCGGGGTCCACGGTGACCTGCGGCTCGACTGGGTACATCTCGCGCCGCGACGGCGCGAAGACCACGCTGACGCCCTCCTCGGCGCAGATCTCCAGGTCCCGCTCGATGGTCCGCGGGTAGCGGTCGAAGTCCTCGCCCTGGCCGAACTGGAGCGGGTTGACGAAGATCGAGACCAGCACGCTGCCGCCGGCCCTGATCGCCCTGGCCGGCCAGCTCGCGAGCCAGCCGCAGCAGCGCCCGGTGCCCGTTGTGCAGCGCGCCCATCGTCGGCACCAGCACCACCGGGCAGGCCATGGTGGCGCGCGCGGCGGCCAGGCCGACCCTGGTCCGGGCCAGCATCGGCCTCACCGCGGCGCCCCGGCCAGCACGTCCAGCAGCCGCTGGGCGTCCGGCGCCGCCAGCATCCCGGTGGCCAGCGCGCGGTCGGCGGTGAGCCGGGCCAGCGCCAGGTAGGCGGGCAGGGCCTCGGGCGCGGCGGCGCGCAGCGCGGCCACGTGGCCGGCCACGGTGTCGGCGTCGCCGCGGGCCACCGGCCCGGTCAGCGCCGCGTCGCCCAGCCGCAGCGCGTTGTCCAGGGCCGCCCCGAGCAGCGGGCCGAGCATCCGCGGCGGGTTGGCCACCCCGGCCTCCGCCAGCAGGTCGCACGCCTGCACGACGAGCGTGACCAGGTGGTTCGCGGCCCCGGCCAGCGCGGCGTGGTACAGGTCGCGGTCCTCCTCGGCGATCACCACCGGCTCGCCGCCCATCTCCACCACCAGCGCCTGCGCGACCGGCAGCAGCGGCTCCGGGGCGGTGACCCCGAACGAGATGCCGGCCAGCCGGTCCACGTCGTCGGGCCGCCCGGTGAAGGTCATCACCGGGTGGAGGGCCAGCGGCATCGCGCCCTGGCGCACGGCGGGCTCCAGCACCGCGAGCCCATGGCGGCCGCTGGCGTGGGCCAGCATCCGGCCGGACAGCTGCGCCCCGGTGGCGGCCAGGCCGGCCACCAGGCCGGGCAGGACATCGTCGGGCACGGTCAGCAGGACCAGGTCGGCGCTGGCCACGACCTCCTCGGGCGGCCGGACCGGCGTGCCGGGCAGGATATTCTCCACCCGCCGCAGCGAGGCCTGGGAGAGCGCCGACACCGCCTCGATGCGGTGCCCGGCCCGCATCAGCGCGGCGGCCAGCGCGGTACCGACCCGGCCCGCGCCGACCACGCCCACGCCCAGCTCGGCGGGATGGCGCAGCTCAGGCTCACGGGCCTGGTCGGAAGGGTCGGCGTTGGTCATCTCGTTCCAGTCCTTGCCCGGTACCGGACGGGTAGATCAGCATAACCACGGCGTGCGGGCCGCGCGCCGCCGTTCACCGCCAGTCGGCCTGACGGTCACCCGACGGGCGGTCCTGGTCCTCGGGCGGCCGGGGGGCCCGGCAGCAGCGCTCCAGGTAGAGGGCCCCGGAGAGCAGCGCGATGGCCGCGGCCACGGTCGCCGTCGCGGCGTAGGCGTCATGCCGCGGCACCGCCTTGTCCAGCAGCCCGGTCACGTAGATGGCGAACCCGGCGGCCAGGCCGCCCAGGGCCGCGGCCGCGGCCGAACTGGCCTTGGCCAGCGCGGCCATCCGGGCCACCGCGATGGGCTCCAGCGGCTTCCCGGCGCGGCGGCCGGTCAGCCGGGCCCGCAGGTTGTGCCCGGCGACGGCCTCGCCGACGGCCAGCAGCAGCATCGCGGGCACCGCGGTCCACGGCAGGGGCGGCAGGGTGGCGAAGCTCTGCCGCACGACCACCCAGGCCGCCACGGCGGCGATCACCGCGATGGCCAGCAGCGGGCCGGCCCGGGTCGGGCTCATCTGGCCCGCTCTCGCGGGCTGGCCGGCGGGAGGGTCAGGGCGGCGCCCTCGGCCCGGCGGATGCCCGCGGTGCCGGTCGCGCTCACCAGGTCGGCCACCCGGCCGCGGCCGGGCAGCACGGCGTCCGGGTCCGCCTCCAGCCAGGGAACGAGCACGAACGCCCGCTCGTGGGCCCGCGGGTGAGGCAGGGTCAGCGCCGGGTCGGCGCTGATCTCGTCGCCGTAGGCGATGATGTCCACGTCCAGCGTGCGCGGCCCCCAGCGCTGCGCCCGGACCCGGTGCAGGGCCGCCTCGGCGGCCTGGCTCAGGCTCAGGAGCTCGGCGGCGGGCAGGCTCGAGCGGCCCAGCAGCACCGCGTTCAGGTAGTCGTCCTGGGGCGGGCCGCCCACCGGCGCGGTCTCGTAGACGCCGGAGACCGCGGCGCACTGGAAGTCGCCCGCGCACAGCAGGTCGACCGCCCGCTGGAGATTGGCCAGCCGGTCGCCCAGGTTGGTGCCCAGGGCGAGCACGACCGCCCGGCCGCCGGCTGGCGGCGCGGCAGGGCCAGGGGGGTGCGGCACGGTCACGTGCGGCTCCGGGAGATGGTCACCGTGATGTCGGCGACGAGCTGGGTCACCGGGGCGTGCGGCTTGTGCACGGTGATCTCGACCTCGCGGACCGCCGCCGCCTCCAGGCAGGCGGCGGCCAGTCGCTCGGCCAGCGTCTCGATCAGCGCCGCTGGCGGTCCGCTGACGATCGCGGCCAGCCGGTCGGCCAGCGCCCCGTAGTCCACCGTCAGCGTCAGGTCGTCGGCTGCCGCGGCCGCCCTGGTGTCCACCCCGAGCACGGCGTCGATGATGAACTCCTGGCCGATGGCGCCCTCGTGCTCGAGCACGCCGTGGCGGCCGAACGCCCGCAGCCCCAGCAGCGAGATCCGGTCCAGGGTCACTGGCGACCGCCCCCCGCGGCCTCGTCGCGCTCGGCCTGCTGGACGCGCGCCACCACCCGTACCGCGTCCGCGTTGGCCGGGACCTCGTGCACCCGCACGCACCAGGCACCGGCCGCCGCGGCCAGGGCGGTCAGGGCGACGGTGGCGTCGTCACTTTCGGTGAAGGGCCGGGGCTCACCGTCGGGCCCGGCCAGGAGCCGGCCGATGAACCGCTTGCGCGAGGCCGCGAACAGCAGCGGGAACGGCGAGCCGGGCTCGCCCAGGACCGGGATGTCGCGCAGGCTGGCGATCAGCGCCCAGTTGTGCCGGGCCAGCTTGGCGAAGCCCAGCCCCGGATCCACGATGATCTGCCCGGGGTCCACCCCGTCGGCGATCACGTCGTGCACGCGCAGGCTCAGCTCGGCCCGGACATCGGCGACAACATCGTCGTAGACGGCTTTGCCGTACATGTCGGCGCTGTGCCCGCGCCAGTGGTTGATCACGTAGGGCACGCCGGCCGCGGCGATCACCGCGACCATGTCCGGGTCGGCCAGTCCGCCGCTCACGTCATTGACCATCCGCGCGCCCGCGCGCAGCGCCTGCTCAGCCACC
Organism: uncultured Actinomycetota bacterium; assembly: GCA_963822485.1. Lineage (GTDB taxonomy): Bacteria > Actinomycetota > Actinomycetes > Streptosporangiales > Streptosporangiaceae > DASUBV01. The sequence continues at coordinate 550,639 of CAWGHW010000031.1, read as the reverse complement.
TCGGCCCGCATCGTGTCCACGCTCACGCAGATGCCCGCCGTGACCAGCCCGGTGATCACCGGCATGACGCGCCGCAGCTCTTCCCCGGCCGGGATCCGTTGCGCGCCTGGCCTGGTGGACTCGCCGCCCACGTCGACGAGGTCGGCGCCGGAGGCGGCCAGCACCTGGCCGCGGGCCACGGCCGCGTCCGGGTCCAGCCAGCTGCCCCCGTCGGAGAACGAGTCAGGCGTGACGTTGACCACGCCCATCACCAGGCAGCGCGGCGCGCTGGGCAGCCCGGGCAGCCGACCCGGCGGCAGCGGCCCCGGCGCGGCCCGCGGGCCCGCGTCGTGCGTCATAGGGGCCAATCTACGGTCTGCGGGCTAGGCCGCGGGACGCGGCCGGCGCCCCTCGTCCCGTGGTCGCCGCCGCAGCCGGCGGCGCAGCCGCCCGAGGCCCAGCTTCGCGGCGATCCGCCGCGGCTTCAGCGTCGGCCAGACCAGGAACGCCTCGGCCTCCATCGCGGCCAGGCCGATCCGGGGCAGGTCCCTGGTGATGGGGAAGACCAGGAACCGCGGCACCCACTGCGGGCAGAACTTGGCGTTGAACTTGTACAGCGACTCGATCTGGAACCACCGGGACATGAACAGCAGCACCCGCCGCCAGGCCCGCAGCACGGGGCCGGCGCCGATCCGCTCGCCCCGCTCCAGCGCCGCGCGGAAGACCGCGAAGTTGAGCGAGATGCGCTTGATCCCCAGCTCCGCGCCCGCGCGCGATGGCCTCCACGATCAGGAAGTCGTTGAGGCCGGGCGACGCGGACCGGTCGCGGCGCATCAGGTCGAGGGAGAGCCCGTCGCTGCCCCAGGGCACGAAGTGCAGGATCGCCCGGAGCACCCCGTCCTCGGTGGCCGTGGCCACCACGCAGCGGTCGTCGTCAGCCCGGCCGACCCGGCCCAGCGCCATGGAGAAGCCGCGCTCGGTGGAGCCGCCCAGCCAGCGCTCGGCCTGCCGGGCCAGGCGGCGCATCTCGTCGGGCGGGATGTCGCCCACCCGGCGGATCTCGGCTACGTAGCCCTGGCGGCAGACCCGCTTGACCATCTGCCGGACGTTGCGCATCTGGCGGCCTTGCATGGAGAAGTCGGCCACGTTGACGATGGCCTCGTCGCCCAGCTCCAGGGCGGTCAGGCCGCCCTCCCGGCACCAGACCTCGGCCCCCTGCTCGCCGCAGCCGATCACGGCGGGCACCCAGGCGTGCCGGGCCGCCTCATCCAGGAACGCGTGGATCGCGCCCGGCCAGGCCTCCGAGTCGCCGAGGGGGTCGCCGCTGGCCAGCATGACGCCCGACTGCACCCGGTAGCCGATGCAGGACTTGCCGGTGGGCGACCAGATGATGCTCTTGTCGTCGCGCAGCGCGAAGTAGCCGAGTGAGTCCTGTTCCCCGTGCTTGTCCAGCAGCTGGCGGATCGCCGTCGCGTCCGGCGGCCGCAGCCGCCCGGTGGGGTTGGCCGGCCGCAGGAACAGGTAGCCGACGACGAGCAGCGTGAACAGCCCGAGCGCACCGGAGATGAAGGCGAAGAAATCGGTCCTGGTCTCGGTGGTGAAATGGACCGGGCCAGAGAAGCCGACCAGGTTGAAGGCAGCCGACTGGACCTTCTGGCCCAGCGTGTAGTGGCCGGTCAGGCCGTGGGCCACCGACAGGTAGAACACGCCGATGATGATGTCGGCGACGGCCAGCACGGCCAGCGCCCACAGCGCGCGCCACCGGTTGCGGGCGTCACCGACCGCGTAGAACTGGCTCCGGAAGGCGATCAGCAGGACCAGCACCAGGATGGCCACGAACTCGGAGATCAGGTGCGGGGTCCGCGGCGGCCGCTGGACCACCGCGTGGATGACCACGTTGATGGCCAGCAGGACGGTGACCGCCTGCCAGGCCCGGCGCTTGCGCTTGCGCAGGCCGTAGGAGAGCATCACCAGCGCCAGGCCGATGATGATGTCGGCGACGCGGGTCAGGCTGCCCAGCCCGAACGGCGTGACCTCGGCGATCCGGTGCAGCCGGTAGCGGGACGACAGGTGCTCGGAGAAACCCGGCAGCAGGCCCTGGACGATATAGAAAAGCCCGACGACCATGCTGAGCAGGCGCGCGGTGCGCGGCACCCAGCGCCGCTGCTGGCGCCGGTCAGGCGCCCGCTCGCTGGCCGGCCGGGAGGGCTTAGGCTCGCGGTTGCCGTCAGTGGCACCGGGCTCAGCCATGATCAGCCCGCTTCTATTTGTCAACTCGGACAAGGTGCTCAAGCCCCTGTTCACGGGGCATCAGCGTAGTCATCGCCATGGCCAGACGCGGGCAAACCCTCGAACCTGCCTGAAGGTAAGCTCAACGCCGGTCCATGAGCAGGCTCATCGCCTCTGCCCGTGTGCTGTCGGACTCTAGGAAGGATCCGCGAACTGCGGACGTGACGGTCTTGGCCCCCGGCTTGCGCACCCCGCGCATGGACATGCACAGGTGCTCCGCCTCTATAACCACGATAACGCCGCGCGGCTCCAGGACGGCCATCATAGCGTCGGCGATCTGACTGGTCATACGTTCCTGGACCTGCGGCCGGCGAGCGTAGACATCCACTAGCCGGGCCAGCTTGGACAGCCCGGTGATCTGGCCCTTGACGTTCGGGATATACCCGACGTGGGCGTTACCGAAGAATGGCACCAGGTGGTGCTCGCACGTCGAGTAAAGCTCGATGTCGCGCACCAGCACCATCTCGTCGTACTCGGCGTCGAAGACGGTGGTGAGCACGTCCTCGGGCCCCTGGCGCAGGCCGGCGAACTGCTCGGCGTAGGCGCGGGCGACCCGGGCGGGAGTGTCGATCAGGCCATCCCGCTCCGGGTCCTCGCCAATGGCGAGCAGGATCTCCCTGACCGCGCGCTCAATGCGCGGCAGATCGATCTCCGAGCTCGGCTGTCTTTCCGATGTCAATGAGTACCGCCGGGCCCGCCGTCACCGCCCGGTTCCCCGGAGGGCGGGTCGAACGGGTTCGGCGGCGGTGTCCCGAACGGGCCGGAGAAGTCCTTCGTGTCGGTCAGGCCGGGCGAGGCCTGGCCGTTGCCGGACGTCGGCAGCTCCTTGCTGTCCGAGGCGGCGATCAGGGCCAGCTCCTTGGGCGTCAGCACCGGCGGGCGGTCCGAGGGCAGCCGCTTGCCGTACCCGGTGTACGAGCCGCGGGTGGGCCGCTTGTGCACCGGCGCGAAGATCTCGAGCACCTGGGTGCGGGTCAGCGTCTCGTGCTCCATGAGCTGGAGCACCAGGTGGTCCAGCACGTCGCGGTACTGGACCAGGATCTCCCAGGCCTCGTCGTGCGCCGACTCGATCAGCCGCCGGACCTCATCGTCAATGGCCGAGGCAATCTCCTCGGAGTAGTCCCGGCTGTGCGACATCTCCCGGCCCAGGAACGGCTCGCCGTCGCCGGTGCCGAAGCGCCGGGCGCCCAGCCGCTCGCTCATGCCGTACTCGGTGATCATGCCCCGGGCGATCGAGCTGGCCTTCTCGATGTCGTTGGCCGCGCCGGTGGTGGGCTCGTGGAAGACGAGCTCCTCCGCGGTCCGGCCGCCGAGCAGCATGGCCAGCTGGTCCATCATCTCCACCCGGCTGACCAGGAACTTGTCCTCCGATGGCGCCGAGGCGGTGTAGCCCAGGGCGCGGCCGCGCGGGATGATCGTGATCTTGTGCACCGGGTCGGCATGCGGCAGCGCGTGCCCCACGAGCGCGTGACCGCCCTCGTGGTAGGCGATGATCTTGCGCTCCTTCTCCGACAGCAGCACGCTCTTGCGCTTGGGGCCGGCGGTGACCCGGTCGATGGCCTCTTCCAGCGCGGCCATCGTGACCTGGTGCTTGTTCTCCCGCGCGGTGAGCAGCGCGCCCTCGTTGATGACGTTGGCCAGGTCCGCGCCGGTGAAGCCGGGGGTCCGCTTGGCGATCATGTCGAGGTCGACGTCCGGGGCGAACGGCTTGCCGCGCGCGTGCACCCGCAGGATGCCCTTGCGCCCGGCCAGGTCGGGCTGGGCGACCACGATCTGGCGGTCGAAGCGGCCGGGCCGCAGCAGCGCCGGGTCCAGGATGTCGGGCCGGTTGGTCGCGGCGATCACGATGACGCCGCCCTTGGTGTCGAAGCCGTCCAGCTCCACCAGCAGCTGGTTCAGGGTCTGCTCGCGCTCGTCATGGCCGCCGCCGAAGCCCGCGCCGCGGTGCCGGCCGACGGCGTCGATCTCGTCGACGAACACGATGGCCGGCGCGTTGGCCTTGGCCTGCTCGAACAGGTCACGGACCCGGGACGCGCCGACGCCGACGAACATCTCCACGAAGTCCGAGCCGGAGATCGAGTAGAAGGGCACTCCGGCCTCGCCGGCCACCGCGCGGGCCAGCAGCGTCTTGCCGGTGCCGGGCGGGCCGTAGAGCAGCACGCCCTTGGGGATCTTGGCCCCGATGGCCTGGAACTTGCCGGGGCTCTGCAGGAACTCCTTGATCTCCTGGAGTTCCTCGATGGCCTCGTCGGCCCCGGCCACGTCGGAGAACGAAGTCTTGGGCGTGTCCTTGGTGATGAGCTTGGCCTTGGACTTGCCGAAGTTCATCACCCGGGAGCCGCCGCCCTGCATCTGGTTCAGGAAGACGAAGAACAGCAGGAAGATGGCCAGGAACGGGAGCCAGCCAAGGATCAGGGTCCAGAACGAGCTGCCCTTGGGCACGACGACGTTGTAGTTGCTCAGCTGGCCCTTGGCCACCTGCCCCTGGAGCAGGCTGGCGAGCTGCTGGCCCTGGTTGCCGACCCAGTCCGCCTCCAGATGCTGCCCATTCTTGGTGGTGATCTGGATCGTCTGGTTCGAGTCGGTCAGGATGGCGCTCTTGACCTGGTTGCTCTCGATCTTCGCGATCACCTGGGAGGTGTTGGCCTGGCTGTAGGTCTGACTCGACCCGGCCAGCCGGAAGACAAACAGGAACACGATGACAACAAGGAGGATGGCGAGCACCCATCCGCGGAAGATGCGCTTCAGATCCATCGACGAACGGCCCCGCTGGTGTCGGGCCGATCCCTCCTGACGAGCCCCATGCCCCGCCGACTACCGGCGGAACTGCCTTGCGTTCCAGCGTTCACGCTTGGCTTCCTCAACTAGCTAGCTTCTCCCGCCAGACGGCAACGGGGAATAACCGACGGTACACCGGGCCGAGAGGAACCGGCACGCAGGTGGCTCCCGGCAGCCAACAGCGTGCCGCCGGCTTCCGATACGCCTCCTACCCACGTGAACGTATTTCATCTCCCAACGTGTTCCCGCCCGGCTACGCGCCGCCGGAACCCCTGGTGGGAGCCGGGTCCGACTACTCCGGATGGCCGCCGTAGACCTGCGGCGCCAGCGTGCCGACGAACGGCAGGTTGCGGTAGCGCTCGGCGTAGTCCAGGCCGTAACCAACGACAAAGGCGTCATCAATGTCGAATCCGGTGTAAGCCACATCGACCTTTATCTGCGCCGCCGTCGGCTTGCGCAGCAGCACGCATACCCGCACCGACGCGGGACCGCGCGAGGCCAGGTTCCCTACCAGCCAGGACAGGGTCAGGCCGGAGTCGATGATGTCCTCCACCACCAGCACGTGCCGGCCGGTGATGTCGGTGTCGAGGTCCTTGAGGATGCGGACCACTCCGGAGGACTGCGTCCCCGACCCGTAGGAGGACACCGCCATCCAGTCCATCTCGACCGGCAGGTGGATGGCCCTGGCCAGGTCGGCCATCACCATGACCGCGCCCTTGAGCACGCCGACCAGCAGGAGTTCGCGGTCAGCGTAATCGGCGTCGATCTGCGCCGCCAGCTCCGCGATGCGCTGCTGGAGCTGCTCGGGGGTGATCAGGATCTCCTTGAGATCGGCCCCGATGTCAGTCGCGTCCACCTAGCTCCTCCGATCCCACGGCCCCGCCGGATCCCGCGCGGTGTTTGCTAGCAGGGTCGGCTCCGGCCGCGCTCCGCGCGGCCGGAGCCGACCGCGTCGAACAGCAGCCTGCCACACCGCCGCCAGCACCGAACGCCGCCGGGCAGGTCGATCCCGCGCTGCCCGTGCCAGCCGGTGATCAGGGCGTCGATCTCGGTGACGTGGCGCTGGGCGAGCGCGCCCGCCGGGGCGCCCGCGGCCAGCGCGGCGGCCCTCAGCACCCGGCCGCGGATGGCCGCGGGCAGCGCGGCCAGGGCCGCGGCGGGCAGCCCCAGCTGGCCGTCGTCGAGCTGCCCGGCGGCCGTGGCCGCCAGCTCGTCCAGGACGTCAGCGTCGGCCCGCAGCTGGCCCGCGGTCCGGGCCAGCGCCTCGGCCACGCCCGGCCCGAGCTCGGCTTCCAGGGCCGGAAGCAGGCGGCTGCGCACCCGGACCCTGGCGTAGCCGGGGTCGGCGTTGTGGGGGTCCTCCCACGGCTCCAGGCCCAGGGCCGCGCAGGCCGCGCGGGTCTGGGCCCGGCGCAGGGCCAGCATCGGCCGCAGGTACCGGCCGCTGCGCTCGGCCATCCCGGCCAGCGAGCGCGCCCCGGAGCCGCGAGCCAGGCCGAGCAGCACGGTCTCGGCCTGGTCGTCCAGGGTGTGCCCGAGCAGCACGGCCGCGGCCCCCTCGGCCGCCGCGGCCTGGTCGAGCGCGGTGTACCTGGCCGTCCTGGCCGCCGCTTCGGGGCCCTGGTAGGCCGCGGGCCCGCCCGGGCCGGCGACGGTCACGCGGACCGAGCGCACGGGGTCGAGGCCGAGCTTGGCCAGGACCGCGACGACCCGGCTGGCCTGGGCGGCCGACTCTGGCTGGAGCGCGTGGTCCACGGTGATCCCGCCCGCGGGCAGGCCCAGCCGGGGGGCCTCGAAGGCCAGCGCGGCCGCCAGGGCCAGCGAGTCGGCGCCGCCGGAGCAGGCGACCAGGATCAGGTCACCCGCGGCCAGCCCGTGCGGCCCGGTCAGCGCCCGGCGCACGGCCAGCCGTACGGCCGCCACGCTGGGATCCGGACCCATCTGCGCTCCCCGGGTGCGGCCCGCTCGCGGCGGCTCAGCTCGCGGCGGCGCGGCCGCCGTCGACCCGGTCGAGCCAGGCCTGCGGGCTGGTGATCTCGGCCATCGTCGGCAGCGTCTCGGGCGAGGTCCACACCTTGTTGAAGGTCGGCATGCCCGCCTCGCTGACCACGGCCTTGACGAACCGCGAGCCCTGCTCGTACTGCTTCATCTTCAGATCGATGCCCAGGATCCGGCGCAGCGCCTGCTCGATCCGGTTGCCCGAGCCGCGCCGGGCGGAGAACTTGGCCCGGATGTCCTCGACCGACGGGACGACGCTCGGCCCCACGGCGTCCATCACGTAGTCGCCGTGCCCCTCGACCAGCGTCATGACCGCGGTCAGCCGCTCCAGGATCTCCCGCTGCCGCGGGCTCTGGATGGCCTCGATGAGGCTGCCGCCCCGGCTGCCGTTCGCGGCCGCGGTGTCATCGTCGGCCTGCCCGCGCACCGCGCCCGCGACGGCGTCGGCCGCCGCGCGCAGCCGGTCCAGGATCGAGGCCGGGTCCAGGTCAGAGGCCAGCAGGAACTCGGTCATCTGCTGCTGCACGTAGGGCCGCAGCCAGGGCACCGAGGTGAACTGGGTGCGGTGGGTCTCCTCGTGCAGGCAGACCCACCGGCGGAAGTCGCTCGTGTTGACCCCGAGCTCGCGCTCGACCATCACGATGTTCGGCGCGACCAGGGTCAGCCGCCCGGGCGGGGCGTCCCGCCCGGCGACATCGGGGGCGGGCGGCAGGAACAGCTCGTACTGGCCGAGCACCCGGCCGGCCAGGTAGGCCAGGATCAGGCCGGCCTGCATGCCGGTGACCCGTGAGCCCACGGCCGAGATGACGCCGCCGGGCGGCGTGCCGCCGCGTTCGGACAGGTGGTCCACCAGCGGATCGAGCACCACGCGGAACCCGTCCACGTTGGCCCGGATCCAGCCGGGCCGGTCCACCACCGCGACCAGGCCGTCATCGTCGCTGCCGGGCAGGCCGGTCAGCTCCCGCACCGGCTCGGCCACCTCGGCGGCCAGCCGGCGAAGCTCAGCGACGACCTTCCTGGCCTCGGCCATGGTGACCTGCGGGCCCGGCCTGACCCACCGCACGCCCGTCGCGGTGGCCACGTTCCAGTCGATCATCTGCGCGCTGCTCACACCCCCCACCGTACGTGGGTTGGCCAGCGCTTGCTGCACTGACGCCAGGCGACGAGCCGGGAAGTGGGCTCAGCGGGCGCGGCAGCCACAGCGGGCCAGGGCGGTAGCCACCCGGGCGATCTGGGCCCCGGCCTGGTCCAGGGCGCCCATCTTGAGCTTGTCGGCCATCACGGCGAAGGAGAGCAGCTGGCCGTTCCTGGCGTAGGCGATGCCGGCCAGCGCCGCGACCGTGTTCAGGTTGCCCGTCTTGGCCCGGACCAGGCCCAGCGCGGCCCGGCCCGCCTCGGCGAACACGCTGCCGCCCGGGGCCAGCGTCCCGGAGAAGCCCGCCACCGGCAGGCCGGTGATCGCGGCCCGCAGCCGTGACTGGTCCGCGGCCGCCGCCCGCCCGATGATGGCGACCAGGGCGGTCGGGGTGATCCGGTCCCGCGGCGAGAGCCCGCTGCCGTCCACCAGGTGGACCCCGGTCACGCCCAGGCCCCGCAGCACGGACATCTCCGCTGCCGCCGCGCCGCTGAACGAGGCGGGCTGGCCGGTAGCGATGGCCACGTGCCGGGCCAGGTTCTCGGCGATGACGTTGTTGCTCTCCTGCAGCATCTGCTGGACCATCTCGGCCAGCGGCGGCGAGTACACCCGCCCCAGCGTGGCCGCTCCGGCCGGCGCGGCCCGCGGCGCCGGGCCGCCGGTCACCCGGATGCCGTCGGCGGCCAGGAAGCCCGCGAACGCGCTCGCGGCCTCGGGGGCCGGGGTGAACGTCCGCGGCATGGTGTTCCCCGGATCGTCGGCGTCCTGCGGCGCCCCGCCGGCGGTCAGCCGGCCCTGATCGACCTCCAGCGAGCTGATCGGGGTCACGTTGCCGGTGGTGACGTAGCTGCGCGGCCAGCCCGGCGCCAGGCCCGGCCCGGTGTACAGCGACGTGTCATACCCGAGCCGGATCCGGCCGGTGCCGCGGGCCCGCAGCGCCCTGGCGGCCTGCGCCGCCAGCGCCCGGAGGGTGGCGTCCTGCGGGTAGTCGGCGGCGGGCGGCTGCCCCGCGGCCAGCGTGGGGTCGCCGCCGCCGACCAGGATGACCTGGGGCACCGCACTCCCACCGGACGCCCCTGCCCCCTTCGTGGCCAGCACGACCCGGGTGCTGAACCGGGTGTCCGGGCCCAGCACGTGCAGCGCCGCCACCGCCGTGGCCAGCTTGGTCGTGGACGCCGGGGCGAACCCCGAGGTGGCGTGCCGCGCGTAGAGGACCTGGCCGGTGGCCAGGCTGGTGATCACCATGCCGACGTGCGAGCCCAGCGACGACGAGCTCAGCAGCGGCGCGAGCGCCGCGGTCAGCCCGGCCGCGGTCGCCGCGCCCCCTTCCCCTGGCCCCTTCGCCGCGGACCCGCTCGCCGCGCCCAGCGGGGCCTGCGGGGCGGTCACCCGCCCGGCGCCGACCCGGGTCACGTCCCACAGCTCCAGCCTGCGGGGCAGCAATCGCGCGACGGCGATCCCGGCCCCGATGACGAACACGCACAGCAGGGCGACCGCGGCCAGGACCAGGCGGTGAAGGGGGATCGGCGAGGGCCGGGGAGGTGGGTGGGGGGCGGGCCGACGCACCGATGGATTCCCTTCGCGGACGCGGCGTCCCGGCCGCAGGGCAGTGGCGCCGATCGGGTACAACTCATCAAGGCAGTACTCATCAAGGCAACGCAGTTAATCATCCAGACCCGGAGAGGCTCGAACGTGGAGTTCGATGTAGTTATCGAGATCCCTAAGGGGCAGCGCAACAAGTATGAGATGGATCATGAGACGGGGCGCATCCGGCTGGACCGGATGCTGTTCACCTCGACCCGGTATCCAGCGGATTACGGCTTCATCGAGGACACCCTGGCCGACGACGGCGACCCGCTCGACGCCCTGGTGCTGCTCGACGAGCCGACCTTCCCCGGCTGCCTGATCCGCTGCCGGGCCATCGGCATGTTCCGGATGCGGGACGAGAAGGGCGCCGACGACAAGGTGCTGTGCGTCGCGTCCACCGACCCGCGCATGGCTCACCTCAAGGACATATCGGACGTCTCCGATTTCGACCTGCTGGAGATCCAGCACTTCTTCGAGGTGTACAAGGCCCTCGAGCCCGGCAAGGAGGTCGTCCCGGCCACCTGGGTCGGCATGAGCGACGCCAACGCCGAGATTGAGGCCTGCCGCGATCGGCTGGCCCAGAGTGAGACTCATGGGATGGATGGGAAACACTAGCCAGGACTGAAACACTAGCTAGTACGACGGAAGGGTCAGAGAGGACAGACCGTGGCTCACGAGGACGACGTGCTCAGTCAGGCGCCACTGTTCGAGGCGCTGGGCGAGAATGATGCGCGGGCGCTCCGGGCTGACGTGACCAACGTCCACATCGGGCGGGGGGACCGGCTGTTCTCCGAGGGCGACGCCGGCGACAAGCTCTACATCATCCTGAAAGGCAAGGTCAAGCTGACCAGGGCCGCCCACGACGGGCGGGAGAACCTGCTCAGCGTGCACGGCCCCGGCGAGATGTTCGGCGAGCTGTCGCTGTTCGACCCGAGCCCGCGCACCGCCAGCGCCACCGCGGTCACCGAGGCCACGCTGGCCGGGCTGGCCCACGACGACATGCGGGCCTTCCTGACCGGCCGGCCCGAGGTCGCCATGCACATGCTGGGAGCGCTGGCCCAGCGACTGCGCCGGATCAACGACATCAAGGCCGACCTGGTCTTCACCGACGTGCCGGGCCGGGTGGCCAAGGCGCTGCTGGACCTGGGCAGCCGGTTCGGCGTCCAGCAGGAGAACGGCCTGCAGGTCAACCACGACCTGACCCAGGAGGAGCTGGCCCAGCTGGTCGGCGCGTCGCGGGAGACGGTGAACAAGGCGCTGGCCGACTTCGCGGCCCGCGGCTGGATCCAGCTGGCGGCCAAGTCGGTGCTGCTGGTCGACGCCGACCGGCTGCGCAAGCGCGCCAGCTAGCCGCTGGCGCCCGGCACCGGCGCCGGGCTACCAGGTCACGCCGGGCGGCACCTCGCCCTGGGCGGCCAGGTAGGTCAGCTGGGACCGGACCGACTCGGCGGCCGGCGGCCACAGCACCGGGTCTACGTCCGCGTAGACCCGGGCCACGATCTGCCCCGGGCTGGTGTCCCCGGCCGCCAGCGCGGCCCGGATCTCATCCAGCCGCTGGGCCCGGTGGGCCAGGTAGTAGTCCAGCGCCTCGGCCGGCCGGGCCAGCATCGGGCCGTGGCCCGGCAGCAGGGCCCGCAGCTCCGTGTGGTCGGCCAGCGCCCGGAGCCGCCGCAGCGAGCCCAGGTAGTCACCCAGGCTGCCGTCCCTGGCGATCACCGTGGTGCCGCGGCCGAGGACCGTGTCCCCGGTCAGCACCGCGCCGTCGGCGGGCAGCTCCAGGCAGACCGAGTCGTCGGTGTGGCCGGGCGTGGCCATCACCCGCAGCTCGCACCCGGCCTGGGTCAGCACGTCGCCGGCGGCCAGGCCCTCATCGCCAAGCCGCTGCGCCGGGTCCACCGCCCGGACCGGGGCACCGGTCAGCTCGGCCAGCCGGGCCGCCCCGGCCGAATGGTCGCTGTGCCGGTGGGTGAGCACGATGACCGCCACCCGGCGTCCCGCCCCGGCCACCTCGTCGCGGACCCGGAGCAGGTGACCCTCGTCCAGCGGCCCCGGGTCGATGATGATCGCCGTGGCCGAGCCCGGCTCGGCGATCAGCCAGGTGTTGGTGCCGTCCAGCGTCATCGGCGACGGGTTCGGGGCCAGCACGCAGCGGGCCCGCTCGGTCCCCGAGCCGTCGATGGTCATATCGGGTACTCCGAGACGCCGGGAACGGTCAGCCAGATGGCGCCCTCGCGGACCAGCACCTCGGGGATCCGCGTGGCCACCTCGCGCGGCCCGGTCAGGGCGGTGCCGAGGTCGCCGCAGGCGGCCAGCTCGGCCAGCGTCACCGCGGTGGGCGGCCAGAGCTGTATCTCGCCGCGCTGGCCGGCCTCGATGGCCGCGGCTGGCTCGATCCAGGTCACGGCGGCCGCCTCGGTGCTGACGTCCCTGGTGCGCTGGCCCGCGGGCAGCGCGGCGGCGAAGAACCGGGCGTCGTACCGGCGCGGCTCCACCACCGGGGTGATCCACCGGGCCCACGGCCGGAGCAGGTCGCTGCGCAGCACCAGCCGCCGGGCGGCCAGCAGCTCGGCCAGCGACAGCGAGCGGTCCAGCAGGGCGTTACGGTCCCGTTCCCAGTCCTCGCTGGTGGTGTCGGCCACCACCGAGTCGGCCGACTCGCCCGCGAGGAGCACGCCGGACTCCTCGAACGTCTCGCGGACCGCCGCGCAGACCAGCGCCCGGGCCAGCTCGGGCGGGGCGGCCAGGATCTCGCCCCAGGCGGCCTCGTCCGGGCCTGCCCAGGCCACTTCCTCGTCGGCGTCCCGGCCGTCCACCGAGCCGCCGGGGAACACCATGGCCCCCGGTGCGAAGGCCATGGACGGCTCGCGGCGCAGCATGTAGACCTCCATGCCGCCACCATCACCCCCCGCGGAGCCGCCCGCCGGGCGCAGCAGCATCACGGTCGCCGCGTCGCGCGGGGCCGCGGGGGCGGTACGGCCGGCCAGGACGTCCTGGGCCCCGTCGGTCAGCCGGCCCAGGAACGGGATCGCCGCCGACTCGCCGTTGTCTCCGGTCATCCGCTATCCGTCCGCCGTCCGCGCCGCTATCCGCCGCTAATCCGCGATCTCCGCTATTTCCACGACCAGGTCGACCTCCACCGGGGCGTCGAGCGGCAGGACGGCCGTCCCGACTGCGCTGCGCGCGTGCCGCCCGGCCTCCCCGAACACCTCGAGCAGCAGCTCGCTGGCCCCGTTGATGACCTGAGGCTGACCGGTGAAGTCCGGCGCGCTGGCCACGTAGCCGGTGACCTTCACGATGCGCCGGATGGCCGCCAGCCCGCCCGCCGCCGAGGCCGCGGCGGCCAGCGCGTTCAGCGCGCAGATCCGGGCCAGCGCGCTGGCCTCGGAGGCACCCACCTCGGCCCCGACCTTGCCCGTGGCGATCAGCTGCCCGTCCACCACCGGAAGCTGGCCGGCCGTGTAGACGTAGGACCCGGTGCGGACGGCCGGAACGTAGGCCGCCAGCGGCGGCGTCACCTCCGGCAGCACCAGGCCCAGCGCGGCGAGCCGCTCCTGCGGCCCCGCGCCGGCCTCGCTCATTCCTTTACTCGCTTGAGGTAAGCGACGAGCTGCTCGGGATTCGGCCCCGGAATCACGGCCACCAGCTCCCAGCCATCGTCGCCCCAGTTATCGAGGATCTGCTTGGTCGCGTGCACCAGCAGCGGGACGGTTGCGTACTCCCATTTGGCCATAGCCGAACCCTAATGGGGTGAGCCCCCCGCCGCGCAGCTGGGTGGAAGCCCGCGCGGCGAGGGGAATCGCGTCCCTACTTCTACTTCTCCGGCTGCTGGCCCGCCGGGTCGGGGGCCGCGGCCCCGGCGCCGTTGCTCCCCGCCTCGTCGGGGGCGGACGTCGCCGGCTGGCCGACGCGCGGTGCGCCCTCGCTGAGCGTGCCGATGTCGCCCTTCTCGGTGGCCGACAGCTCGGGTATGGCGGGCACCTCGGGAATCTCGAGCGCCTCCGCGGCCGGGGCGCTGATCGGCTTGTTGCCCTCGGCCTCGGCCACCGCATCGGCGATGGTCGGGTCGACCGCATCACCGAAATCGGCCATCGATGCCGAGTCCGCCGCCGACTTCGCCTCGCCACCGCCGGACGACGGGGTGAACTTGTCGAAGAACCTGAGCAGCTCGACCGGAATCGGCATGACCAGCGTGCTGTTGCGCTCGGCGGCCACCTCGACCACCGTCTGGAGCAGTCGCAGCTGAAGCGCGGCCGGGTCCCTGGCCATGACGTTGGCCGCCGCCGCCAGGCGCTTGGACGCCTGGTACTCGCCGTCGGCGGTGATGATCCGGGCGCGCCGCTCGCGCTCGGCCTCCGCCTGGCGGGACATGGAGCGCTTCATGCCTTCCGGCAGCGAGACGTCCTTGATCTCGACGCGCTCGACCCGGATGCCCCAGGGGCCCTCGGTCGGCTCGTCGATGATGCGGCGCAGCTCCCGGTTCACCGAGTCGCGCTCGGCCAGCAGCTGGTCCATCTCCGACTGGCCGATGATGGAGCGCAGCGAAGTCTGCGCCTGCTGGGAGATGGCGTACAGGTAGTTCTGGACGTTGATGGTCGCCTTGATCGGGTCGACAACCCGGAAGTAGACCACCGCGTCCACCCGCACGCTGACGTTGTCCCTCGTGATGCCCTCCTGGGCCGGCACGGCCATGGCGACGATCTGCATGTTGACCTTCTGCATGCGGTCGCCGAACGGGCGGATGAGGGTCAGGCCGGCGGTGCGCGGAGCCTCGACAATCTTTCCGAACCGGAAAATGATGCCCTGCTCGTACTGCTGCACGATGCGGACGGACCGGCCGACCGCGATCACGCCGCCGACCACCAGAACCACCAGGATCGTTATCAGTGCTTCCACCATGGGCGGATCACCCCTTCACGGCTCAGCGGAGAGCCTCTTATATCAGCGTAGTGACATCTGCGCCGAGCGCCATCCATGGACGGGCATAGCCGCCGGCGCGGATAACCTCCAGACGTGAGCACACGGGACACCGACTGGGACGGCGTGCGGCTGCACGTCGTGACCGGGAAAGGCGGCACCGGCAAGACCACGGTCGCCGGGGCGCTGGCCCTGGCGCTCGCCTCAGGCGGCAAGCGGGTGCTGCTCATGGAGGTGGAGGGCCGCCAGGGCATCGCGCAGTTGTTCGACGTCCCGCCGCTGCCCTACTCCGAGCGGAAGGTCGCGGTGGCCCCGGCGACCGGAACCCGGCCCGGCGGCGACGTCTTCGCGCTGGTGGCCGATCCCGAGTCCGCGCTGGTCGAGTACCTGGAGATGTTCTACAACCTGCGGCACGCCGGGACCGCGCTGGCCAAGCTCGGCGTGATGGACTTCGCCACCACGATCGCGCCGGGCCTGCGCGACGTCCTGCTCACGGGCAAGGCCGCCGAGGCCGTGCGCCGCAAGGCCTCCGGCAAGACCGGCGCCAGGGTCTACGACGCCGTGGTCATGGACGCCCCGCCGACCGGCCGCATCGGCCGGTTCCTGAACGTCACCTCCGAGGTGTCCGGCCTGGCCAGGGTCGGGCCGATCCGCGGCCACGCCGACACCGTCCAGCGGGTCATCCGCTCGCCCGATACCGCTGTGCATTTCGTCACGGTCCTGGAGGAAATGCCGGTGCAGGAGACCCTCGACGGCATCGCCGAGCTGGCCGGCCTGCCCGGCGGGGGCATCCAGATCGGCGGAATCATGATCAACATGACCCGGCCGCTCCCGCTGCCCGAGGACCAGATCCGCGCCGCCGCCGAGGGCCGGCTGGACACCGGCGAGCTGGCCCTGGGGCTCAAGGCGGCCGGCCTGGACGACAGCCGCCGTCTGGCCTCCGCCCTTTCCGACGAACTGGCCGCGGACGCCAAGACCGCCCTGGGCCAGGAACTTCAGCGAGCCCGCCTGGATGAGCCCGGGCAGCCATGCTACGAGCTGCCCTGGATCAGCGACGGGGTGGACCTGGGCGGGCTGTACCGGCTGGCCGCCGCGCTGCGGGACCAGGGGGCCGCCTGATGGCCGGGCCGCCGCCGCTGGACATGGACCGCCTGATCGACGACCGGCGGACCCGGATCATCGTCTGCTGCGGCTCGGGCGGGGTCGGCAAGACCACCACCGCCGCGGCCGTCGGGGTGCGCGCGGCCGAGCGCGGGCGGCACGTCGTGGTGCTGACCGTCGACCCGGCCCGCCGCCTGGCCCAGTCCATGGGCCTGACCTCGCTGGACAACACCCCCCGGCTGGTCCAGGGCGTCGGTGACGGAAACGGCCAGGGCAGCCTGCACGCCATGATGCTCGACATGAAGCGGACCTTCGACGAGATCGTCGAGGCCCACGCCGACCCGGACCGGGCCGCGCAGATCCTGGCCAACCCCTTTTACCAGTCCCTGTCGTCCAGCTTCGCCGGGACGCAGGAGTACATGGCCATGGAGAAGCTCGGCCAGCTGCGCCGGGCCGAGGAATGGGACCTGATCGTCGTCGACACCCCGCCCAGCCGTTCGGCGCTGGATTTCCTCGACGCCCCCCAGCGGCTGGCCCGGTTCCTGGACGGCAAGCTGCTGCGGCTGCTGACCGCGCCGGCCAAGATCGGCGGCCGCGCCTATCTGCGCGTGCTCAATGCCGGGTTCGGCATGGTCACCGGCGTGCTGACCAAGATCCTCGGGGCCCAGGTGCTGCGCGACGTGCAGACGTTCGTGACCGCGCTGGACACCATGTTCGGCGGCTTCCGCGAGCGCGCCGACTACACCTATCAGCTGCTCCGGGCGCCCGGAACCGCGTTCCTGGTCGTCGCGGCGCCCGAGCCGGACGCGCTGCGCGAGGCCTCCTACTTCGTCGAGCGGCTGGCCCAGGAGCGGATGCCGCTGGCCGGGCTGCTGCTCAACCGGGTGCAGCGCTCGCCGGCCGCCCGGCTGTCCGCCGCGGGCAGCCAGTCCGCCGCCGAGACGCTGCAGGTCACGGGGGAGCATCCGCTGGCCGTGGCCGCGCTGCGGCTGCACGCCGAGCGCATGCAGCAAGTGTCGGCGCAACGACGACTGGCCGAGCACTTCACCGCCGCGCATCCCGTCGTGCCCGTCGCCGAGATACCGGCGCAGGCCGAGGATGTACATGATCTGGCGGGCCTGCGCGCCATCGGGCAGGCATTCGGCGCCTAAAGGGCCGACCGGCCAATCGCCGGATTTTGTTAATCGGAAAACTGATTCTTACTGCCAGCTGATCCGGACAGCGCGGCTTGGGGGTCTGCGCTGCCGGGCGGACCCGGCCGGGCGGAACGGACGCGTTCAGCTGGCGACGAGCTCGTCTTCGCCGGTGCGCTCGTACTTGTTCCGCGCGTCCTCGAGCAGTTCCCGCCACGACGTGACGTCCGGGCGGCGGCGCAGCAGCGCGCGGCGCTCACGCTCGGTCATCCCGCCCCACACGCCGAACTCGATCCGGTTGTCGAGGGCGTCAGCGAGACACTCGGTCCGGACGGTGCAGCCCCGGCAGATCAGCTTGGCCCGGTTCTGCGCCGCCCCCTGAACGAAGAGCTCGTCCGGGTCCGTGCCCTTGCACGCGGCGCGGGCAGTCCAGTCCGTGATCCACATGTGCCAACTCCTCCTGATCGTCACGCCCGCAGCGGTTAATCACGCCGGGTGGCGTTCAGTCGCGGTCCGGGATCGGCGCTAGGCGCGCTTGACCCGGTGAGTGATGGTCGCGGAAGAGTAACTTACGGAAGTCCAGGCCGGAGCGCTAGCCCCCGGCAGGTCCATTTCCGCATAGTCCATCAGGGCTATACGGACAGAAGCGACTAGTCATTCCGTTCACGGGAGCCAGAGCGGATGCTGCCGCCCCATAGGGCCCCCGGCGCCAGCATTCGAGCTGTTAATCGGCACGGCGGACGGCCGTATGGACGACACTGTGCCGACGGCAGCGTAGCCTGTTCGGGTGCAAAGTCCCTGGCGCCGCGCCGGCATCGCCACGAGCGCGGTAGGCCGCATCGCGGTCCTGTCTGTAGCTGCTGGTGCCTTGGTTGGCGCCATGTTCGTGCCGTTCACCGGCATCTTCGGCGTAGCTGTGCGTGACGCCTCCGATACCTTCATGAACCTCAAGGTCCCGAAGCTGGGCACGGTACCGACGCGGTCGGAGATCCTGAACTCCCGCGGGAAGCTGATCGCCTACTACTACCCGGACCACAAGTACCGGGTCCCGGTCAGTTACTCCTACATCGCCCCGGTGATGCGCAACGCCATCGTGGCGATCGAGGACTCGCGGTTCTACCAGCACGGCGCCCTCGACCCGCGCGGCACCCTGCGGGCCGTGGTCAACGACCTGGAGCACAAGAACGTCCAGGGCGGCTCCGACCTGGCCCAGCAGTACATCAAGAACGCCCTGGTGCTGACCGCGCCCAACGCCCAGGCCGCGGCCGCGGACGCCGCCCCGACCGCCGAGCGCAAGATCCGCGAGCTGCGGATGGCCGCCATCGTCGAGCACGAGCTGAGCCCGAGCCAGCTGCTCTCTTCCTACCTCAACGTGGCCTACTTCGAGAACTCGGCCTACGGCATCCAGGTCGCCGCCGAGCGCTACTTCAACACCACCGCGCACAAGCTGACGCTGCCCGAGGCCGCGATGCTGGCCGGCATGGTGGAGAACCCCACCGCCGACGACCCGTTCACCGAGCCCACCACGACACGCAACCGGCGCAACGTGGTGCTGGCCCGGATGGCCCAGCTCAAGTACATCACCAAGCAGCAGGCCGCGGCGGCCGAGAGTACCAAGCTGAACCTGCACTCCTCGACGATCCCGCTGCAGACCGGCTGCCTCAGCGCGAGCGCCGCCCCCGAGGCCTTCTTCTGTGACTTCGTGCTGGCCAAGCTGCGGGTGGACAAGTTCTACTCCAAGGTCTGGAACCAGCTCAACACCACCGGCGGCCTGAAGATCTACACGACGCTGAACGTCCAGGACCAGCGCGCCGCCACCCACGCGGTGAACTACGTCGAGCCCGGCTGGGGCGGCCAGTACAACCCCGGCCACAACGCCGACGCCGAGGTGCTGATCCAGCCCGGCACCGGCAAGGTCCGCGCCATCGCCGAGAACCGCCGCTACGGCACCGGTCCCAACGCGACCACCGTGGACTACGCCGTCGACTCCCGGTACGACGGCGGGGCCGGCGTCCAGCAGGGCTCCTCGGCCAAGGTCTTCACCCTGATCACCGCGCTCAAGCAGGGCCTCCCGTTCGGGTTCAGCATGAAGATCACCGCGCCCGAGAGCATCAGCCCGTACTTCAGCTGCAAGGGCGCGCAGTCCAGCTACCCGAATCTGCAGGACGCCGAGGGCCCGACCAAGGGCACCGAGGCGTTCACCCTGTACAACGGGACCACGCAGTCCATCAACATCTTCTACGCCCAGCTCGAGCAGAAGGTCGGCCTGTGCAGCGTGGTCAAGACCGCGGCCAGCATGGGCGCGCACCGGGCCACCGGCCAGTCGCTGTTCGCCGCGGTCGGTAACCCGCATCACCCGATCAAGACCGACTATCAGGAGCCCGCGGACGACAACCCGTCGTTCACCCTCGGCTCCGGCGCCTACATGTCGACCATGACCATGGCCGACGCCTACGCCACCGTGGCCTCGCGCGGCGTCTACTGCAAGCCGATCGCGATCCAGTCGATCGTGGCCCAGGGCGGCACGAAGCTGCCCGTCGAGTCCGCCGCCTGCCACCGGGTCTTTTCCACGGCGGTCGCCGACGCCGCCTCGCACATCCTCCAGGGCGTCATCACCTCCGGCACCGCGGCCAGCCCCAGCCGGGCCATCGGCCGCCCGGCCGCGGCCAAGACCGGCACCGGCAACGCCGGCGACTTCGCCGACTTCGGCGGGTACACCCCCCAGCTCGCCAGCTACGTGTCGGTGTTCAACCCGCTGAACCAGTTCACCTGGGGCGCGATGCTCGGCGCGCACGCCGACTACCGCGACATCAGCGGCACCTTCGGCAGCGGCTCCGGCACGCAGATGTTCGGTGACGACGCCCCCGGAGCGACCTGGCAGATCACGTTCCTGCACGCCGACCTCGGCCCGGTCGAGAACTTCGTGCCCGTCCCGTTCGACCAGCCCGTTCTACTCCGCGGGCAGTGGCGTCAACTCGCCCAAGCCGCCCTCGAAGAAGCACGGCGGCGGCGGAGGGGGCGGTGGCCCGGGGCCCGGTCACGGAGGGGGCGGGGGACCCGGACCGCGGTGGCGGCGGCCAGGGCCGTTCTGGCGTGTCCACTCTAGCAGGGCCATCGCGACGGCGTCCCGCCTCGAGGCCGGTGACGCCTCGCGCTGTATCAGCTGGTGATTTCCGCGCTCCAGAGAGGCATACTGCCAAGACGTCTTTCTGGAGGTTCCATGAAGCGCCTATCTCAAGTCCTGGCCAGCGCGGTCGTTGCTGGCGGGACGCTCACGGCGGCGATCGGCACCGGGATGGTCATCCCGGCCAATGCGGCATCGGTGGTGAGCGCGTCCGCCGCCATGCCCAGGGCGGTCAGCGCCCCGACCCGGGCCCTGCAGCCCTGGCCCGTCCTGCGCCAGGGCCACAACGGCACCTGGCCTCCGGTCACGGTCCGCTCGCTCCAGTACCTGCTGAACGCCCATAAGGCCCGGCTATCCGTCGACGGGGTATTCGGGCACGGCACCAAGGTGGCCGTCGTCGCCTTCCAGCGCGCCCGCAAGCTGCACGCTGACGGGGTGGTCGGCGCCGCGACTTGGCGGGCGCTGCTGGTCACCGTCAAGCACGGCAGCAAGGGCCCCGCCGTGCGCGCCGTGCAGGACCAGATCAACTTCCGGAACGGGAAGAACGGGCACACCCTGAACGTCGACGGCGTCTACGGCCGCCGGACCGAGAGGGCCGTCCGCGCCTTCCAGCGGGCCATGGCCGCCGAGATCCCGGGCTTCCGGGTGGACGGCATCGTCGGGCCGCAGACCTGGCAGGCACTCGTCACCGAGGCCCTGTCCGGCTGACCGCGCTGGACCACCCTGGTGCCGCTCCGAGTAGCACTGCCTCCTCGGGAGCGGCCTGCGCGGACTAGCCGGAGCGGCCGGGGATCCCCTCAGCCAGCGAGCTGGCGGCGGACCTCGGCCGCGACGCGGCTGCCTTCGGCGCGCCCCGCGACCCGCGGCGTCACCGTCTTCATGACCTGGCCCATGGCCGCCATCCCCGAGGCGCCCGTCTCCGTGATGGCCGCCGCCACCAGGTCGGTGACCTCGGCGTCGCTGAGCTGGGCGGGCAGGTAGTCCGACAGCACCGCGTCCTCGGCCCGCTCCGCCGCCGCCTGCTCGTCCCGGCCCGCATCCTGGAATGCCGTGGCCGCCTCCCGGCGCCGCTTGGCCTCCCTGGCCAGGATCTTGAGCACCTCGTCGTCGCTCAGCTCGCGGGCCGCCTTTCCCGCCACCTCCTCGTTGCTGACCGAGGTCAGGGCCATGCGCAGGGTCCTGGTGCGGACCTCGTCGCGGTCCTTCATCGCAGTGGTGAGGTCGGCGCGGAGACGGTCCTTGAGCGGCATGAGGCCTATCCTGCCCGGCCGCCGCCCGGCCGTCGAACCGGTAACGGCTCGAGCGCGACGACCAGGTCACTCCGGGCGACATGGCACCATGAAAAGATGCGAGCAAGAACCCTGCTCGGGGCCACCGCTGTCGCAGGCGCCCTCGGCATCGGATACGGCGCCGTCGTCGAGCGCAACTGGTTTGTCCTGCGCCAGCTTGAGGTGCCCGTGCTGCCGCCCGGCGCCAGCCCGCTGCGCCTTCTGCATATTTCGGACGCCCACCTGACCCCCGGCCGGCACCGCTTGCTGTCCTTCATCCGGTCCCTGGATGCTCTCGAGCCCGACCTGGTGGTCAACACCGGCGACTCCATCGCCCACAAGGACGCCGTCCAGCCGCTGCTCGACGCCCTCGGGCCGCTCCTGGACCGGCCCGGCGTGTTCGTCTACGGCTCCAACGACCTGCACTCCCCGGTGCCCAAGAACCCCGCCCGGTACCTGTGGCGCACCTCACAGGGCGACCACAAGCGGCATCATCCCGACCTGCCCTGGGCCGAGCTGGGCGACAGCCTGGAGGCCGCCGGCTGGATGAACGCCAACAACCAGCGCAGCCGGATCAAGGTCGGCGACCTGGACATCGAGGTGGCCGGGGTGGACGACTCGCACATCCACCGGGACCGCTACGACCAGATCGCCGGTCCCGCCGACCCGTCGGCTGACCTGCGCCTGGGCGTCCTGCACTCACCCGAGCCCGAGATACTCGACCGGTTCACCAACGACGGGTTCGACCTGCTGCTGGCCGGCCACACCCACGGCGGCCAGCTCTGCCTGCCGGGCTTCGGCGCGCTGGTGACCAACTGCGGCATCGACCGGTCCAGGGCCAGTGGCCTGCACCATCACCCGGTCGACGGCGACGCCTGGCTGCACGTCTCGGCCGGGCTGGGCACGTCCCCCTTTGCCCCGGTCCGGTTCAGCTGCCGGCCGGAGGCAACCCTGCTCACACTGGTCCCCAGGATCCGCTAGACTCCTAACGCGGTCGGCGGGGTGTGGCGCAGCTTGGCAGCGCGCTTCGTTCGGGACGAAGAGGTCGCTGGTTCAAATCCAGTCACCCCGACCAGTGTTCTACCAGGTCAGTGACGCCTGGACTTTCTCTCTGGGACTGCAAGCAAGGGATCATCGGCGCGCGGGCGGCCCGTGATGCGGCGCAGTGCGCCAGGCTTCGACGGCAGCGATGACCGCGACGATCAGGGCGGCGATTCGATCTGCCCACCACCAGCCCAGCGTGTCATTCAGCACGAGAGCAGCGAGCGCCAGCAGGCTGGTAGCTGCCCCGATGCCGCTAAGAGCGCCGTCGCCTTGCAACGCACGGCTGCCCATCTGCCTGCCCAGGCGCTGCTTGGCATAGGCAAGCGGGGTGAGTACGGCAAGGGACACTCCCGCTGCGATCAAGGTGATGGCTGAGGTGCCGGGCCGAGAGCCGGTAGCCAGCGCGATGACGGACTCGGCTGTTAGCACCACGGCGACGACGGCCAGGGCGAGGGCGACAATGACGGCGGCCCGCCATTCATCCGCGACGCAGTGTCCGGGTCGGTCCCGTTCGGCCCGGAAGCGCCAGATCAGCGTGGCCGACCCGGTGACGTCGGCCAGAATACCCAGCCCGACGGCGAAGACGCCGAGGCTGTGCGCGTGCAAGCCGGTGACCACCGAGACCGCCCCGGACACAAGGCCGAACGCGACCGAGACTGAGACCAGCCATAGTGCCCGGGTGACCTGCTGCGACCTGAGGGACTGAGCGGCAAGCACGCTGTCGGTGGGCTCCTGTACGCGGTCGGGGTTTCGCTGGACATGGGCGCGCAACAGGCATCCGCAATGTGCAGTAGTGCTGCGGATACTCGGTCGCAGCCTCGCGCCGCGAGGATAGTGACTTGCTCGGTGCGCCCTGAGCCTAGGAGATTGTCATGCCTTCCACACCACCAGACATCGGACAGCCGTCCCGGGCGGCCGGGACTGGCCGCGAGGATCGTGGTCAGCGCGGGAGCAAGTGGTGGACGCTGGTCGCGGTGTGCCTGGGCACGTTCATGCTGCTGCTGGACATCACGATCGTGAACGTCGCCCTGCCGGACATCCAGCGGGCCCTGCACTCGAGCTTCGCGGACCTGCAGTGGGTCGTCGATGCTTACGCGCTGACCCTGGCGTCGTTCCTGCTCACGGCGGGCAGCCTCGCGGACATATACGGCCGCCGCGTGCTGTACCTGATCGGGCTGGTGGTGTTCACCGGCGCGTCCGCGCTGTGCGGCTTCGCCACCAGCACGCTGATGCTCCAGCTGTCCCGCGGCTTGCAGGGGGTCGGCGGGGCGATCATGTTCGCGGTGTCGCTGGCGTTGCTGGCCAATGCCTTCCGCGGCAAGGACCGCGGCGTCGCGTTCGGGGTGTGGGGCGCGGTGACTGGCCTGGCGGTCGCCATCGGCCCGCTGATCGGCGGCGCGCTGACCTCCGGCCTGTCCTGGCGGTGGATCTTCTTCGTGAACGTGCCGATCGGGATCGCGGCCGTCGTCCTCACGACGATGAGGGTGGCGGAATCGCGCTCACCACGCGCCACCAGGCCCGACTGGGCCGGGTTCGTGATCTTCACGGCTGCGCTGGCGAGCCTGGTCTACGGCCTGATCGAGTCGAACCAGCGGTCGTTCACCGACGGCCTCGTGCTCGGCTACCTCGCCGCGGCGGCGGTGCTGCTCGCCGTCTTCCTGATCGTGGAGCGGCGCAGCGCGCACCCGATGTTCGACCTGAGGCTGCTCAGGCTGCCGACCTTCAGCGGCGGCTCGGTGGCGGCGTTCGGGCTCAGCGCCTCCATCTTCTCGATGCTGCTCTACCTCGTGCTGTACCTGCAGGACATTCTGGGCTACTCGCCGCTGGGTACCGGCGTGCGGGTGATGTACCTGTCGGGCGCCATCCTGGTGAGCGCCACGGTGGCCGGGAGACTCTCCTCACGGGTGCCGGTCCGGCTGCTGATCGGGCCCGGCCTGATCATCATCGGCGTGAGTCTGCTGCTGATGCGCGGGCTCAATGCGGGCTCGACCTGGACGCACCTCATTCCGGGCATGATCGTGGCCGGCGTCGGGGTCGGCCTGGTAAACCCGCCGCTGGCCTCCACCGCCGTCGGCGTCGTGCCACCGCAGCAGGCCGGCATGGCCTCCGGCATCAACTCCACCTTCCGCCAGGTCGGCATCGCCACTGGCATCGCCCTGCTGGGGACGCTGTTCTCCAACGACGTGAAAGACGAGGTGCTGACCCGGACGGCCGCGGTCCCCGGCCTGTCCACCCGGGGACCGGAGATCGCCGGCGCGGTGCAGTCCGGGCAGATCGGCAACGTGATCGCACGGCTGCCCGCCCCCGCCAGGCAGGTCGTGGGAACGATCACCCGGGCCGCCTTCACCGCCGGCCTGGACCGCATCCTGCTGGTCGCGGCGATCATCGCGTTCGTGGCAGGCGTCGTATCGCTGGCCGCTATCCGCAGCCGGGACTTCGCGCACGCCGCGCCCGGCGGGCAGGAAGGTCCCCGGAAATGACCGCCTTGCAGCCGCCAATCTTGCGTCCGCACGGTCGCCGGGCACGCCAGGAAAGGAGACCTCAGTGAATAACATCCGAATCGCGCAGCCAGGCAGGCTCGGGCAGCCCTGGGTCGAGGAGATCGTCCCGGGAGTCTTCCGGGTCGGCACGACGCTCTTGGGTTGCTACGCGGTTGAAGACGCGGGCGCCTATACCTTCATCGACGTGGGGCTGCCCGGCTACTGGCCGCAGATGACCGGGTTCCTCGCCGCACGGAACGCTCCGCTGTCATCCGTCAAGGCCGTCGTGCTTACCCATTTCCACCCCGACCATATGGGTAATGCCGAACGGCTCCGGACGCAGGCGGGCGCGACGGTGCTCGTGCACCACGATGACCGGGCGGCGGCCATGCGCAGGTTCAGGCCGCCCGTGTACCCGCTCTGGAAGCCGCCGGTACTGCATCTGGTGGGGCACTACCTGCGCAATGGCGTGACCCGGACCGCACCCGTGGGCGAGGCGTCGGGTTTCGCCGACCAAGAAGTCCTGGACGTGCCGGGCCGTCCCCGCGTCATCCACACGCCTGGCCACACCGCCGGAAACGTGGCCCTGATCCTGGCCGACCGTGAAGTCCTGATCGTGGGCGACACGCTGGCGACGCTCAGCCTGTCCCACGGCGAATCCGGGCCGCAACTGCTCCCTCGGTTCCTGAACGAGGATCACGACCGGGCCCTGGCCTCGCTGGAGAAGATCGAGCCGGTCAAGGCTCGCTGGGTTCTGCCCGGTCACGGTCTTCCCTGGGAGGGCAGTCCGCAGCAGGCCGTCAAGCTCGCCCGGCAGATCGCGGCCCGGACAAGCTGAAGGCCTGCCCGGCTCAGGGGCGAAACCACCGCGACCATCCGCGTTTCAGCCCCTGGTATCCCTGTGGTGACGCCCGTTCTGGGCGGAAAATCGGGTGGCTGCTGCCCGCTATCCTTGATCGTTTCCGGGCTGGTGTTGATCTTCCCGGCCATCCGTTACCCGGAATTGGCACGTCTGCGCAGGTAGAGTGGCACCTGTGCATTATCGAGCGGGCATAACCGAAGCGGACAGACTCGCCCTGGTGAGGAGCCGGAGTGAGTGACCCCCCGCAGGACGCCGGCGTGGTGTCGCTGGCCGCGCGCTGGTACGAGAAGGCCCGCGAGCAGGCCGCCCGCGATGGCGCGCCTGCCGAGCTCGTCGCCGACGTCGCCGAGCTCGGGGAGCTGACCGCACGGATCGAGGCCCTCTCCGCGCTGCCTCCCCCGGCACCCGAGGCTGACGGCTCCGACATCGTGGTGAGGTACGAGCGCGGCGCGGAGCTTCAGGAACTGAACGCCCAGGTCGCCGACATCATGGCCCGCGGCGCCGAGGATCCCGCCGAAGCCGCCGTCTGGCAGCAGGTCGCGGCGGACCAGCGGGAATCCGCGGCCCTGGCCCGGCAGGCCGCGGGCATCGTCTCGGACGCCAGGCCCGCTTAGCAGGCACCGGGCCGCCGCCTGGCCGCCTCGGCAGCCGCGAGAGCCCGTCCCGGCCCGCGGCGCCCGACTGTTCGGCACACCCGCCCGGTCCGCCCTCCCGCGTGCTCAGCTGTACTGGTCGTGGTGGCGCAATTCGACGGTTTCGTCCTGGCGGCCGAGCGGCGTCAGGTCAAGGAGCTGGTCGGTGGCGCAGAACAGCTGAATGACCCGGCCGTAGCCGGACCAGGTACGCAGGATGGTGCCGCCGTCCCGGAGGAAGACGCTGAGGCCGCCCTGCTCGCCGGGACGGGCAGCCCAGGCCTCGCCCCTGTCGGCCAGCTCCTGCGCGGATCGGAAGTTGTACTCGACGGGCGCGATGCTCTCGTCGTTGGTCACGTGGAAGTCGTAGTTGAAGTCGCTTCCCAGCGACGAATACCACGGGAAGGTCCAGCCCATTCGCTGCCGGAAGGGCTCGATCTTGCTGATCGGCGTCCTGGATACCGCCGCGTACGTGGTGTTGCGCGAATGCAGGTGAGCCAGGTCACCGATGTTGTCGGCCTGATATGAGCAGACCGGGCAGCCGACGTCCCAGGACGGGTCGAACATGAAGTGCTGGACGATGAGCTGCGTCCGGCCCTCAAAGAGATCCAGCAGGCTGGCCTGGCCGTCCGGGCCCTCGAAGACGTAGTCCTTCTCGACTGCCACAGCTGGCAGCTCGCGGCGCCGGGCGGCGATCTCATCGAGGGCGCGCATGGCCTCCTCCTCGGAGGCCTGCAGTTCCTTGCGCGCGGCCAGCCACTCGGCGGCCGAGACTACTCGCGGGCTCATGACACTCCTCCGTCCCGTGGCGGACTCCATCTGCCACCGTTGAGAGGTTGGACGGACAAGGCGCCCGGAACTCATCGCGGGGCCTCCCGCTGCGGCTGTGCGCTCCTGTGGGGTCAGACGCTCCAGAGTGCCTGGGTGGGGGACAGGCGGGCGGCGCGGATGGCGGGCAGCAGCCCGGCGGCGGCGCCGATGATGACCGCCGCGGCCAGGCCGCCGGCCCAGGCTTCGGGCGGGATGAGGATGGCCCAGCCTTTGGCGTGAGCGTAGGCGGCCGTGGCGGCCGCGCCGACGATGATTCCGGCGGTGCCTCCGGCTAGGGACAGCAAGATGGCCTCGGCCAGGAACTGGGCGCGGATCTGGCCGCGGGTGGCGCCCAGCGCGCGGCGCAGCCCGATCTCGGAGCGCCGTTCCAGCACCGAGATGACCATGATGTTGGCCACCCCGATGGCGCCGACCAGCAGCGCGACCGCGCCCAGTCCGAGGAACAGGGTGTCGAGCGCGCCGTTGGCGTCGGCCTGGGCGGTGAGCGCGGCCGAGGGCTGGGACACGTCGACCTCACTGGGGGTTTCCGGGCTGGCCTGCGCACCGAGCAGGTGGTCGACGGTGGTGGTGACGGCCTGGTCGTCCGGCGTGGTGCGGACGTAGATGTCCGACGGGTGCCCGTCGAAGTGCAGGTACTTCTCCGCAGCCGGGAAGCCGACCAGAACCGCCGAGTCAAGCTCAGGGGCATAGGTGTCCTTGTTGAGGATGCCGGTCACGTAGAACCACTGGCCGGCGACCCAGATCCGCATCCCCGGCCGAATTCGGTCGATGCCCAGTCTCTGGGCGGCGGCGGCGCCGAGCACCGCGACCGGCTGCCGGGCGGTCGCCGCGTTCAGGAACCGGCCCTGCGCGAGACTGGTGCCAGCCACCGCAGGCAGGTTCAGGGTGGCGGCGTCCACGCCGATGGCGCCGGTCTCGATGGCGGGGATGAGCGGGGTCTTGTAAACGCTCACGCCGCTGACGGTGCCGGTGTCCTGCACCGCGGTGACCCCCGGCAGCCGGGCGATCATCGCGGGGGCGGCCTCTGGCAGTTCGGCGACACCGCCGGTCAGGGTCTGCCCGTTGGTGACGGTCAGCAGGTTGGTGCCCAGGCGGGCGATCTCGGCCACCAGCGCGGCCTTGGCGGAGGAGGCCAGGCCCAGGACGGCGACGATCGCGGCCACGCCGATCGCGATGCCCAGCGCCGACAGCGTCGCGCGCAGCTTGCGGGTCCGCAGCCCCACGCTGGCCAGGGCGGCGAGGTCGGCGGGC
The DNA here is from genome assembly GCA_963822485.1 of uncultured Actinomycetota bacterium. Classification (GTDB taxonomy): domain Bacteria; phylum Actinomycetota; class Actinomycetes; order Streptosporangiales; family Streptosporangiaceae; genus DASUBV01. Next base: position 522,233 of record CAWGHW010000031.1, on the reverse strand, counting down.
CGCAGCCGCGACACGGCCGGGGCAGCCGGGGCGGCCGACCGCCGCGATGTGGTGGTCACGAGATTCCCTCGTGCGCGGCGGCCGCCGGGACGAGGGTGGTGTCGGCGGTGATGTGCCCGTCGAGCATCTCGATCCGCCGCCGCGTCCGGGCGGCCACCGCGTGGTCGTGGGTGATGATGACGACCGTGGTCCCGTGCTGGTTGAGTTCTTCCAGCAGGGCCAGGATGTCGGCGCCGGTGGCCGAGTCCAGGTTCCCGGTCGGCTCGTCGGCCAGCACCACCGGCGGCGCGCCCGCCACGGCCCGCGCGATCGCGACCCGCTGCCGCTCGCCCCCCGATAGCTGAGTCGGCCGGGCGGCGGCCTTGTGAGCCAGCCCGACCCGGTCCAGCGCAGCCGCCGCGAGCCGCCGCCGCGCATCGCGGCCGATGCCGGCATACAGCAGCCCGTCGGCCACGTTGCCCAGGACGCTCTGGTGCTCGGCAAGGAAGAACTGCTGGAACACGAACCCGATCCGCGACGCCCGCAGCCCGGCCAGCTGCCGGTCGGTCATGCGCGCCACATCCAGGCCCGTGACGCGCACGCTCCCGGCCGTGGGCGTGTCCAGGGTGCCCATCAGGTGCAGCAGCGTGGACTTGCCCGATCCCGACGGGCCGACCACCGCCGCCAGCTCTCCGGCCGCTACCGCCAGGTTCACCTGATCCAGCGCCCGCACCGGGGGCTGTCCCGGGTACACCTTCGACACCCGCTCCAGCTCTAGCACCGGTCCTGCGCCCGGCCCGTCCCGGCGGGCCGGCGCCGCCTCCGCGGCGGTCACGACGCCGCCACCACGACGCGCTGGCCGGGGACCAGCGCCCCGGCCACCTGCACCAGGCCCGAGGCGTCGTCGAAGATCCCTGGCCTCACCGGCACGTAGCGCCGCGCGTTCCCCGGACTGACGACCTCCACCACATACGTCCCCGAAGACTGAGCCAGCAGCGCGGACACCGGCACCGCCAGTGCGTCCTTCACGCTGGCGGTGGTGATGTTCACCGTTACCGGCGCCTGGTCCAGGCTCTCCGTCGCCCGCCGATCGGCCAGCGTCACCTGCACCGGGATCGTCGTGGCCGGGCCCTCTCCCGATTCGGACGTGGTCGCCACCTTGCCGACCGAGGACACCGCGCCCGGCGTCGTCGTCCCGTCCGGCAGCGTCACCGTCACCCGGTCACCCGCCTTCACCTCCGACTGATCGGAGGCATCCAGCGGGATCGTCACCACGTGCCGGCCCGAGGTCGCAGTCAGCACTGGTCCCGACGCCGGGCCGCCCAGGCTCCCCGTCACGGTGGCGACCCGCAGCGCGGCCGGCTCGAATACCACCTGCCCCAGCGACAGCGACCCCGGCGGGTAAGCCACCCCCAGGTGCTCCTCCAGCCGCTGCACTCCGTACGCGGTCTCCCACGAGAAGTAATCCCACCCCGCCGCGACGATCTCCGCCCGGCCGGCGTAGCCGAGCCTCACCAGGTCGTGGTTGAGCTGGGTCACGTCCTGGCCCGTGATCCCCTCACCCAGCGCCCGCCACGCCGGAACACGGCCGTGCAGCAGCACCACCGGCGACCCGTTGTCCACCCGGTACAGCACCTGCCCCTGGCCGATCACCTGCCCGGCCGACGGCAGCCACGTCAGCGTCCCGCTGCCCGGCCCCCGCACCGTCCAGGAGCCCGCGTAGCCCAGCGTCGCGCTTACCGGCGTAGTCGCCGACAGATCCCGCCGGATCACCTCCGCCGTCGCCGGCGGCGGCACCCCCCGCGGCCCGGACCCCGGCGCGGCGGCCGGGGACAGCACCCCCGCCCGCCACGCCGACACCACCCCGGCCGCCAGCACCACCACCAGCCCCGCGGCCACCCAGACACCCCGGCGGCGCCGCCGGCGCGATTTCGTCGCCTCCCCGGCCGCCGGGGCCCCCGCCCGCTGGCCCGCTTCCCGGCCCCGCGAAACCGTCCGGCTCACGACCCGCCACCTGACGCGCTGTAGGGGAGCCCTGCGGGGATGTGTCTTCTCGCAGATCTGCCGCGGCCCGGGTGAACCGCGGTGAGCGTGGCATCGATGCTCGGCGTGGGCATCGGGAAGCTGACTCTCCCGCCGGAGAAGGTCGGGTCGGGGAAGCTCGGCGATGCCGTGTGAGCGCATGCAGGAGGCGGCCTTCAGGTAGTCCTGCTGGTCTTGCACGGTGAGCGGGGCCTGCCCGCTGGCAGCAGGTGCGAGCAGGGGTTCATGGCCGCCCGGAGCCGGGATTTGCTGACCCCGAGTTGCTGCAGCGCTTGCTTAGAGAACTTTCCGCTGCTGTCGGGGTCGGGGAAGTTCGGCACGCCGTGGGCGCGCACGCACCGGGCGAAGGCGACTTGCTGGGAGGCCGCTGCGTCGCTCCCGTACCTCGGTGACGGACTGCCGCCGGAGACCGGCGGATGACGGGCTGCTGCCGCATGCCGCCGCCAGCAGGGCCAGGCCGATGGTGGTGATGATGGTGGCCGCCGTTCGCGTTGCCGGCCGCATGGGGATTGGCTTCATGCCGGCAGTTCTACGCCCGGGCGGATGACAGCAGCGCTACATGCGATGTTGTACCGATGTCATGCCGGCCTGCCCATACTGAGGGGATGCGGGTGCTGGTGGCCGAGGACCATGTGACGCTGGCCGGGCGGATCACCCAGGGGCTGCGTCAGGCCGGGATGGCCGCCGACGCCGTGCACGACGGCGCGGCGGCACTGGAGGCCGTCGCGCACACGGCCTATGACGTGATCGTGCTCGACCGCGACCTGCCGGTCGTGCACGGTGACCGGGTATGCGGGGCGGTGGCCGGCTCCGGCCCGCGGATCCTCATGCTCACCGCCGCCGCCGCCGTCGAGGACCGGGTCGACGGGCTGGAACTGGGCGCGGATGACTACCTGCCCAAGCCGTTCGCGTTCGCCGAGCTCGTCGCCCGCGTGCGGGCGCTGTCGCGCCGCGCGCCGTCCGTGCCGCCGGTACTGCGCCGCGGGGACCTGGCCGTGGACCTGGCCCGGCACCGCGCCAGCCGCGGCGGCCGCCCGCTGTCGCTGACCCGCAAGGAGTTCGGCATCCTGGAGACGCTGCTGGCCGCCGATGGCGCCCTGGTCAGCGCGGAGGAACTGCTGGAGCACGTATGGGACGCCTACGCCGACCCGTTCAGCAACATCGTCTCGGTGACGATGGCCCGGCTGCGGCGCAAACTCGGCGACCCGCCGCTCATCGAAACCGTGGTGGGCAAGGGGTACCGGATGTGACCCGCCGGCGCCCGACCCTCCGGACCCAGCCGCGACCCTCCGGACCCGGCTGACCCTGCTGTATACCGGCCTGTTCGCGCTGTGCGGGGCGATCGTCGTGGCGGTCAGCTACACCCTGGTGGCGCAGCTCGGCGCGCCGGTGCAGGGCCATGGGAATGACACCAGGTCTTCCGGCGGCAGCGTTGTGTCCAGCGTCCTGGCGCAGTGCAAACTCGCCAAGCTGCGCACCCATCCCAGCAAGCGGTTCATTGCCAAGTGCAACTCATACCTCCAGCATCTGGGCGCCGAGCAGCAGCGTGACCTCACCCTGTCGCATCTGCTGCGGTACTCGCTGATCACCCTGGCCGTGGTCATCGCCCTCGCCGCGATCCTCGGCTGGATCCTCTCCGGCAGGGCGCTGCGCCCGGTGCACCAGGTCACCGCCGCCGCGCGCGCCGCCTCCGAGCACAACCTGTCGGCTCGGATCGCGCCGGCCGGTCCCCGCGACGAGCTCCGCGAACTGGCCGAGACCTTCGACGAGATGCTCGGCCGGCTCCAGGCCGCGTTCGAGAGCCAGCAGCGGTTCATCGCCAACGCCTCCCATGAACTGCGCACCCCGCTCGCTGTCATGGGCGCGACGGTCGACGTCGTGCTGGGCAACCCCGCCAGCACGCCCGGTGACATGCGCGCCATGGCGGCCGACATCCGCGCCGCCGTGGATCACGCCGAGCACCTCATCAGCGCGCTGCTCATCCTCGCGCGCAACGAGCGCGGGCTCACCGTGCACGAGCAAGTCGACCTGGCCACGGCCGCCGAAGACGTCCTCGACACCGCCGGCCTGGGCGACCGGCGGGCGCACGCCACGCTGGAGCCGGCCGTCATATCCGGCGACCCGGTACTGGCCGAACGCCTCATCGCGAACCTGGTCGACAACGCGGCCCGCTACAACCACGCCGCCGGTGACATCTGGATCAGCACCGGCACCACCGCCGGCAGCAGCCAGCTGACCGTGGCCAACACCGGTCCGGTCATCAGCCCGGCCGACGCCGGCCGCATCTTCCAGCCGTTCCAGCGGCTCAGTGACCGCACCTCCCATGACGGCTCCGGGCTCGGCCTGGCCATCGTCGCCTCCATCGCCGCGATCCACGGCGGCAACGTCACCGCCCGCCCCCGCGAGGACGGCGGCCTGACCGTTACGGTCACCATCCCCTCAGCCGGCCCCCGGGCCGGACTGGCTCAGGCCGATGCCTCGGGGTGGAACGCCGGAGCGTAGGAGATTCCGGCGATCGGGCCATCCCGGTGAGCAGTCGTGCCACCGAGCCGGTGACGTGACACGTGTCATCGCAGGCCAGCGGCCGTGTCACACCCTTTGCCACAGGCGATGCGGGAGCCTGGCGCGCGATCCGCTCACCACCTCACCGGCTCATCCTGGAGTTGTCATGACCGAACTACTGCCCGCTTATCCCGCTCCGTTGTGCCAGGCCGGCCAGGCCTGCGACCGAGCGCCCTGTTTCCAGGCCCGTCTCGAAGCCGTCGCGGGCCGCCGCTGGATACGCACGCGCACGGAGTTGTGCGCGCAGCACCTTGGCGGCACGGTCCAGGCCCTGACCACCTGGGCCCGCGATCAGGGCCTGAAGGGAGAAGTGACGGTGCTCGCCATCGACTTGCCTGACCCTGGCCGCGTCGCCCCGGCGTGGTCCCGGAGCGGGCTCGCGTTCGGCAGCATCCCGGTCACCGTGTAGCCAGGGAGCACCTGGCTCACTCTCGAGCCGACGGAGCCGGGCCGTCGGTACGCGAGCAGGCGACCAGCAGGCAGGTCAGCGCGACAAGCGCGGCCGCGGTGATGAGCGTGGCGGAAGCGCCGGCGGCGCGGGCCACCAGGGCCAGGGCGATGCCGCCGATGATCTCCCCGACCGATTCGGCCTGGGACAAGAACGAGTGCAGGGTGGCGCGGACATCGCTGGTGGTCCGCCGGTTCACCCAGATCTCGCTGACCGCGCGGGTCACGTTGTAGGCGATCCCGCTGGCCAGCAGCACGCCGACCGAGCCGACGAGCGCACTGGGCGCGCAGGCCAGCAGGATCAGGCCGATGACCCCGACCAAGCAGGCGAGCGCGTAGGCGCGCCGGGCCACCCCGACGCCGTCGATGCGCGCCTCGACCAGCCGCAGGGCGGCCATGCCCACGACCGAGGCCAGGATGCTGAGCCCGGTGTACCAGAGCACTGGATCGCTGGGAAACCCCAGGTCGATCAGCTGGAGCGGAAACAGCCGGGTGGTCATGCTCGCCGCGTTGATGATCATCGTGGCGGCGAAGACCAGCCAGATCTCGCGATCACGCCGGGCCAGGCTCAGGCCGCGCCTGAATACGCCCAGCGACGCGGTCCAGGGCCGCCCGGACGCGCGGACGAAGTTGTCCTCGGGGAACCGGACGGCGACGAACAGCCCGACCAGAGCCATGGCGGCGCCGGAGGCGACGATGGCGGTCGCGAGGCCGGCGGCCCAGGCCAGCACGCCGAAGCCGATCATGCCGACCGCGCCGCCAGCCAGGTCCCGCCGGGCCCGCGCGGCCAGCACCCGGTCGATGCGGCCGGGCTGGTACAGCTCGTCGGTGAGCCAGGCGACGTCGGCCCCGATGGAACAGGCCCAGCCGAGCGCCCAGAGCACCTGGGTGACGATGACCAGGGGAAAGGCGGTCACGAGCCCGGTCATGATCATTCCGGCGGCGAGGAATCCGTGCCCGATGACCAGGGGCCACTTGCGGCTGAACGCGTCGGACCAGACCCCGGCCGGGATGTCCGACAGCACCAGCGTCAGGCTCATGACGGTGCCGAGCAGGAGCAGCTGAGCAGCGGTCAGGTGGTCGTGGACGACGAAGTACAGGCCGGAGGCCAGCACGAATCCGCGATGGCACGCGGCCCGCAGGCCGGTCCAGCGCAGGAACGTGACCGCTACGCCGGGTCGGTCGGCGTCGCGAGTCCTTCGAGAATGAGTGGGGTCAGTGGCGTTCAGGTACCTCAGGGATAGCGCGGTGCGCAGCCTGCGCAGCATAGGTCATGCCCTCCGGATAGGTCACATAGGACTTCTCGATGGACATGAGCGCTGCACGCATTTCCGCTCCCTGGATATTCAGCGGGACTAATCAGCGGGACTAATCAGCGGGGTGCTAATTGAGGGGCATGGTAAGGGCGACCAGGGCGCCGGCCGCAACGGGTTTTCGCTTAGACCGGGCTACTCACCGGGTCCAGGCGGCGGCCGCCGGGCTCGATGTCCCCGCCGAGGTCGGCCAGCCGCCCGAGCACCGCGTGCACGGAGTCGGGCCAGGCGGGCAGCAGGGGGAGGCGCACGTCGGGCGTGGGGATCCGGCCCTGGGCGTGCAGGGCACCCTTGATCACGGTCGGGTTGGGCTCGGCGAAGGCGGCGGCGGAGAGCCGGGCCAGGGCGTGCCCCAGGGGGCGGGCGGTTTCCGCGTCGCCCTGCGACCAGGCCGCGGCCAGCGCGGTGAAGTGCCGGGTGGCCAGGTGGGCCGAGGCCAGGATGCCGCCGGGCGCGCCGAGCGCCAGCAGCGGCGAGAGGTACAGGTCGTCCCCGGCCAGCACGGCGAAGCCGGGCGGGCAGTCGCCCAGCAGGTCCACCGCCTCGCCGTCGACCCCGCCGGTGGCGAGCTTGATCCCGGCCACGTTCGGCAGCCGGCCCAGCTCGCGCAGCGCGGCGGCACTGAGGGGCTGAGCCGTGCGGTACGGGATGTGGTACACGACCAGCGGCACCGGGCTGTGCGCGGCCAGCCGGGTGAAGTGGGCCAGCACGCCGGCCTCGCCGGGCCGGGTGTAGTAGGGCACCGGCACCAGAGCGGCGCTGATCTGCGGCCACTGGGCCAGGGCGGCCAGCGCGGCCGCGCTGGCCCGGGTGTCGCTGGACCCGGCCCCCACGATCAGCGTGCGCATCGCGGGACCGCGCAGACCCCGGCGCACACCTCGATCACCGCGCGCTTCTCGGCCTCGTCCAGGGTGCCGGCCTCGGCCGTGGTGCCGAGCGCGACGACTCCGGTCGCGCCCGCGTCCAGCACGTCGCGGGCCAGGTCTTCGAGCGCGCCGGTGGCGACCTGGCCGCCGGCGTCGAACGGGGTGATCAGCGGGACGAAGATGCCGTGCAGGGAGCTTGCCTGCCGGGAGTTTGCGTGCGGGGAGCTTGTGTGAGCCATGCGGCCAGCCTGACCCGGCCGTATCGTGCAGGTCTAGTTCGCGTTCCTGCACTAAAACGTAAGCTGAGCTAATGCTTGACGTGCGCCGCCTGCGCCTGCTGCGCGAACTGGCCCACCGGGGCACGATCGCCGCCGTAGCCGAGGCGCTGGCCTACACCCCGTCGGCGGTCTCGCAGCAGCTCAGCGCGCTGGAGCGGGAGGCCGGCCTGCCGCTGCTGGAGCGAAGCGGGCGGCGGGTGGTGCTCACCCCGGCCGGCCGGAACCTGGTCCGGCACGCCGAGACGGTGCTGGAGCAGCTGGAGCGGGCCGCCGCCGAGCTGGCCAGCGCGCGCCAGGGCCTGGCCGGCCCGCTGCGCATCGGCACCTTTCCCAGCGCCGGGCGCACGATAATCCCGGCCGCGCTGATCGCGCTGGCCCGCCAGCACCCGGGCCTGGAGCCGATGATCTCGGAGATCGACCCGGCCGACGTGGCCGACGCGCTGCGGGCCGGCGACCTTGAGGTGGCGCTGATCCACGAGTACGACTTCGCGGCCGCCGGGCCCGAGCCCGGCCTGGCCACCGCGGCCCTGTGCACCGAGGCCATGTACCTGGCCTCACCCGCACCCGAGGACCCGTCGGCCGGGCCCGAGGCGGCGGACGCGGCGGTGATCGGCCGGTGGCGAGACTGGCCGTGGATCACCGCCTCGCCGGGCACGATGTGCCAGCAGATGACCGTCCGGGCCTGCCAGGCGGCCGGCTTCACGCCGCGCACCCGGCATCGCGTGGACGACTTCAGCACCATGCTCACGCTGGTCGCCGCCGGTCAGGGCGTGGCCCTGCTGCCGCAACTCGGCCTGGCCGATCTGCCGCCCGGCGTCGTGCTGACCCGGCTGCGCCTGAGCCGGCGCACCAAGATCGCCTACCGGAGCGGGGCCGGCCGTCACCCGGCCGTCGCCGCGATCACCACCGCGCTGCGCTCGGCCGTCCCGCCAGAGCTCAGCCTGCCAGCCCTCACCTCGCCAGAACTCAGCCCGTCAGAACTCAGCCCGTCAGGGCTCAGCACGTCAGAGCTCAGCCCGGCCCCCTGACCCGGAACGCCTACCCGGGCGGGCGCGCCGCGATCGTGATGATCTCCGGGCTGGTCTCGGCCAGCGGCTGCCGGGCCCAGTCGCCGTACTGCTCGGTGATGTCCAGCCCCGCGCCCGCCAGGAACCCGGCCAGCGGACCCGCGTCCAGGAAGCGCAGCGTGCTGCGGCTGGTCTGGGGCCGGTCCCAGCCCGGACTGGTGAAGGTGGTGGTGAACGAGACGAACTCTCCGCCGGTGGGCAGCTCGACCTGGTGCTCCATGCGGAACGTGCCCGCCGGGCCGGTCACCTCGACCGGATGCTCGGGCGTCCACCCCGCCCAGGTGCGGGCGGGCGGGTTGCGGGTCTCGAACGCGAACCGGCCGCCGGGGACCAGGGCCCGGCGGATCGCGGCCAGCGCCGAGCGGATCTCATCGTCGCCGAGCAGTACCTGGAAGGCGTGCCCGCTCATCACGACCAGGTCGAACTCCTGCGCCCAGGAAACCGAGCCCAGGTCGCCGAGCACCCACTCGGCGTCCGCCCGCCGCCGGGCCTGGGCCAGCATCGCGTCGGCCGGGTCGAGCCCGCACAGCCGCCCGCGGTGCCCGGCCCGGCGGGCCATGCCCAGCAGCTCGCCGGTGCCGCAGCCCACATCCAGCACGCGCGGCGCGGCCATCACCAGCGGCAGGTAGAAGGCGAAATCATCGCGCTGCTCCCCCGGACTCCACCGGTCATACAGCTCGGCCAGCCAGGGCTCGACGAACAACCGATCGACCACACCGTCAGGCTCCCAGCCACCCCGCGCCGCGGGCTACTGAATTACCAGCAAGATGATTAACAAGGGGCCCCTGGGTCACTCGTACTCCGCCGGGAGTAGTCGGCCAGCCTCCGCCGAGAGGACGACGACGCGGCCGGCGCTGCCTACGCTGAGGGAGTGAGCAGGGTCTGGGCCGCCTGGCCGCGCTGGCGCGATTCGCCGGTCCGTGACACGGTCCTGGCCGTGGTCCTGACCGCGGTCATCGTCGCCGGCGCCTACGGCGAGGCGCACCCGACGCGGGTCAGCGACAAGGTCGTCAGCGGCCATCCGGTGCCGCACACCCCCGATGCCGCGTTCCTGCTGATCGTGGCGGCCGGCCTGGTGCTGGCCTGGCGGCGGCGCTATCCGGTGCCGGTGCTGGCCGCCTCCGGTGTCCTGGTCTGCGTCTTCACCCTGCTCGGCTTCGTAAACGGCTCGGCGCTGCTGCTGCCCACCGCGGCCCTGTACACCGCGGTGGCCGCGGTCAGCGCGCGCCAGGCGATCGCCGCCGCCGCGATCACGCTCGGGGTGCTGCTGGGCTGCACCGCCATCGGCAGCCCGTTCGGGCCGACCGGAGGCGGCTTCATCCTGGTGCCCGCGCTGGTCGTCGCGGCGCTGTTCGCCGGCCTGGCGGCCAGCAACCGCCGCGCCTACATCGCCTCGATCAGCGCCAGGGCGCAGGACGAGGCCCGCCGCCGGGTGGACGAGGAGCGGCTGCGGATCGCGCGGGAACTGCACGACGTGGTGGCGCACACGATGGCCACCATCAACGTGCAGGCGGGGGTGGCCGGCCACGTGCTCAAGGACCGGCCCGAGGCGGCCGGGGAGGCCCTGCGCATCATCAGGACCGCCAGCAAGGACGGCCTGCGTGAGCTGCGCGCGATACTCAACGTCCTGCGCCAGGCCGACGAGGCCGACCCGACCCAGCCGGCGCCGGGGCTGGGCCAGGTGGACGCGCTGATCGCGACCGCCTCCCAGGCCGGGCTGGCCACCAGCCTGCGGCGCACCGGAGTGCCCCGGCCGCTGCCCTCGGAGGTCGACGTCGCCGCCTACCGGATCATCCAGGAGTCGCTCACCAACGCGATCCGGCACGCGGGCCCGGCCACCGCCACGGTCGGCCTGGCCTACGACGAGGCCGGGCTGCGGGTGGAGGTCGCGGACACGGGCCGGGGCCTCATGGCCACGGCGCGGCCGGTCCCCGGCCACGGGCTCATCGGCATGCGGGAACGGGCCGCCTCGGTGGGCGGGACCCTGGAGGCCGGCCCGGGCCCCGGCGGCGGCTTCCGGGTCGCGGCCCGCTTTCCGGCCGGCCTCGCCCGCGATCGAGCTGACCCCGGCCGACCCCGCGAACGGGGCCGGGACGGCGCACGTCGACCACGGCGTGCCGCCGTGATCCGGGTGCTGCTGGCCGACGACCAGGCGCTGATCCGGGCCGGCTTCCGGGTGCTGCTGGACTCGGCCGACGACCTGCAGGTGGTCGGCGAGGCCGCGAACGGCGCCGAGGCGGCCGAACTGGCCCGCCGCGAGCGAGCCGACGTGGTGCTGATGGACATCCGGATGCCCGGCGTGGACGGGCTGGAGGCGACCCGGCGCATCGCGGCCGACGACGACCTGGCCGGGGTCAAGGTGATCATCTTGACCACGTTCGAGTCGGACGAGTACGTCTACCAGGCCATCCGGGCCGGGGCCAGCGGGTTCCTGGTCAAGGACGCCGAGCCCGCCGAGCTGCTCCAGGCGGTGCGCGTGGTGGCCCGCGGCGAGGCGCTGCTGTCGCCGAGCGTGACCCGGCGGCTGATCACCGACATCGCCCGGCGGCCGGCCACGCAGGCGCGGCCGCGCCGTGAGGTCCTGGATGGCCTCACGGCGCGGGAGCGGGAGGTGATGACGCTGGTCGCCGCCGGGCTGTCCAACGAGGAGATCGCCGGCCGGCTGTACCTCAGCCCGCTGACCGCCAAGACCCACGTCAGCCGGATCATGACCAAGCTCGGCGCGCGGGACCGGGCTCAGGTCGTGGTCCTGGCCTACGAGACCGGCCTGGTCACTCCCGGCCAGCAGCCGGACGCGCGGCGCGCTGGTCGCGGCGGGCCGGGATGAGGGCGATGAGCATGGCCGCGGCGGTGACGGCGAAGGCGACGGGGTAGCCGGTGCCGCCGGCCAGCAGGCCGAAGCCGACCGCACCCAGGCCCATGCCCGCGTCGTAGGACAGGTTCCACAGCGCGCTGACCGCGTCGTAGCCGGAGGCGGGCACCCGGTCGTACATCAGGCTCAGGCTGGCGTTCTGGGCCACGCCGAACCCGGCGCCGAAGATCACGCTGCCGACCACCACGGCGATCGGAACGCTGGTCAGGGCCATGATCAGCATGCCCAGGGCGGCGGTGACCACGGCGGGCGCAAACAGCCGGGCCGCCCCGCGCCGATCCCCCCACCGGCCGCTCAGGCAGCGGGTCAGGGTGGCCGCGGCGGGCTGCGCGAACAGGGCCAGCGCGGCGACGCCGCTGTCGCCGCGGCTCATGGCCAGCGGCAGGAAGGTGACGATGATCCCGGCCGCGACGGTGGTCGCGGCGAAGACGAGCGCGGGCCGGAGCAGGGCGGCGGTGCGCAGCGCGGCCAGCACGCCGAGCGGGCGCTCGCCGCCGCCGGCCAGGGCCGGGCGGGCCGGGCTCAGCCGCCGGGCCGCCCGTCGCGCCGCGCGGCCGGCCGCGCGGCGGACCGGGTGGCCGGCCGGCCGGTCGGGCAGGCCCGGCAGGGCGGGCAGCACGGCCAGCGCGGCGATGGCCCCGGCCACGAACACCGGCCCGTAGCCCAGGTGGCCGGCCAGCCACACGCCCAGCGGCAGCGCGGCCAGTGCCGGCACCCCGGAGACCACGCCGACCAGGGCCAGCCCTTCGCCCCGCCGCTCGGCCGGGATCAGCGACGCGGTCACCGCGCCCCCGGCGACCACGGTGATGGCGAACCCGAGGCCGCGGACGACGCAGACGGCCAGGATCATCGTCAGCGTGGACGAGGCGGTCAGGGCCAGCGCGGGCGCGCCCAGCAGGATCAGCCCGGCGGCCAGCGTGCGCCGGTAGCCGAACCGGGCGGTCAGCCGCGGGGTGACCAGCTCGCCGGCCACCGTGGAGAACATCAGCGCGCCGGTGGCCAGCCCGGCCGCGCCGTTGGCGCCGCCCGGCCCGGCCAGCCGGGCGTACAGCGGCACCACCGACAGCAGCAGGTAGAAGCTCACCGACGCGCCCAGGGTGATGGCGAACCGGAGCAGCAGCGGGCCGGTCACCAGCCGCGGCCGGCCGCCGCCCGCCGGAGCCGGGGCCGCCGGAGCCGGGATCGCCGGGGTCGGGATCGCCGGGGTCGGGCGTCGGGGTCGGGGTCGCCGGGGTCACCGTCGCGGAGGTCAGCGTCGTCGTCATGCTTTGACGCTATGGCCCAAGCGGACTATCGGTAAGCTCCAATTCCATGACAGTTGAGTGGTCCGGTTTGGGACCCGGCCTGACCCTGTCCCTCGACCGGGAGACCGCGCAGCCGCTGCGATCCCAGCTCGAAGGCCAGCTCAGGGACGCGATCCGCGGCGGCAGGCTCCAGTCCGGCGAACGGCTCCCGTCCTCCCGGCTGCTGGCCCATGAGCTCGGCCTGTCCCGAGGACTGGTCCAGGACTGCTACGCCCAGCTGCTGGCCGAGGGGTACCTGACCGCGCACGGCGGCTCGGCGACCAGGGTCGCGCCGTGCGCCGAGGTCCGGCCGGCCGCCCCGCCGCGGGCCGCCCCGCCGCGCCGGCTGCGGGCCGACTTCGAGCTGGGCCTGCCCGACCTGGCCAGCTTTCCCCGCGCGGACTGGCTGTGCGCCATGCGGGAGGCGTCCCGGACCGCGCCGACGGCCTCATTCGGCTACGAGGACCCGCGCGGCAGCCTGCGGCTGCGCGAGGTCCTGGCCGCTTACCTGCGCCGGGTCCGCGCCGCCGCGGCCGACGCGGAGCACATCGTGATCTGCGCCGGCTTCGCCCAGGGGCTGGCCGTCGCGCTGCGCACGCTGGCCGACACGGGCGTGCGCCGGGTCGGCTTCGAGGACCCCGGCTACGCCGACACCAGCGCCCAGGCCGCCGCCTACGCCGGCGTCGAGGCCATCCCGGTGCCGGTGGACGAGGAGGGCATCGACGTCGGCGCGCTCGCCGCCGCCGACGTCGGCGCGGTGGTCGTCACGCCGGCCCATCAGTGGCCGACCGGGGTGGTGCTGTCCTCGCGGCGGCGGCTGGCGCTGGCCGCCTGGGCGGCCGAGCACGAGGCCACGATCATCGAGGATGACTACGACGCCGAGTTCCGCTACGACCGGGAGCCGGTGGGCGCGCTCCAGGGCATCGCCGCCGACCGGGTCATCGCCCTGGGCACGGTCAGCAAATCACTGGCCCCGTCGGTGCGGCTGGGCTGGATGGTCTGCCCGCCCGCCCTGGTCACGACGATCGCGGAGCAGAAGCGGCTCAGCGACCGCGGCTCGCCGGGCCTGGACCAGCTCGCGCTGGCCACGATGATCGAGTCCGGGCGCTACGACCGGCACCTGCGCCGGATGCGGGCCGTCTACGCCGCCCGCCGCGACGCGCTGGTGACCGCCCTGGCCGAGCACGCGCCCCGGGTCCGGCTGAGCGGGCTGGCGGCGGGCTTCCACGCCGTCGCGCACCTGCCCGGCCCGGCCGCCGAGCCCGAGGTCATCGCGGCGGCCAGGGAGCGGTCGGTCGGCCTGTACGGGATGAGCGCGTTCCGCTCCACGGGCGCGCTCGACCCGGCCCAGCTCGTCCTCGGCTTCGGCAACACCGGCGAGCGCGCCGTCCGCGACGGCATCGCCGTCCTCGCCGGGCTGCTCGACGGCAGGGTGCTCGACGGCAGGGTGCTCGACGGCAGGGTGCTCGACGGCTCTTGACAAGATCACCCGGCGCGGCGTACTACTACGTTCATATTCAGAAACGCCATGCTTATATATGAACGTCTCGCAGCGGCGCGAGGTATGGCGGGAGCAGGTCCGCACGCGCAGGGAGGCCGCTCGTGAGCGTCAAGTCCGACACCGGAAGCACCGCAGGCGCGCTCAGCTCGATCGAGGAACGCAGCTTCGACCACGTCCCCGAGGACGAGCGCCATGGTCAGCCGCGGCAAGTGTTCTACATGTGGTTCGGCATCAGCGCCACGATCTTCAGCCTGGTCACCGGGTTCGTCGGGATCACGCTCGGGCTGAGCTTCTGGTGGACGCTGCTGTCGATCATCATCGGCAACGTGCTCGGCGCGCTGTTCATGGCCTTCCACGCCGCCCAGGGCCCGCAGCTCGGGCTGCCGCAGATGATCCAGAGCCGGGCCCAGTTCGGCTATTACGGCGCGATCCTGCCGCTGGTCATCACCTGGGTCATGTACATCGCGTTCCTGGCCGTGGACATCGTGCTGGCCGGCCAGGGGTTCCAGGTCGTGTTCGGCTGGTCGCTGAACGGCTGGATGGTCATCCTCACCATCCCGATGCTGCTGCTGGCCATCTACGGCTACGACTTCATCAACCGCTACAACAAGTACCAGACCTGGCTGTTCATCGCGATCTTCCTGGGCCTGACCATCTACATGTTCGTGCACGGCGTGCCGCATGGCGGCCTGTCGGCGGGCAAGTTCACCTTCGGCAACTTCCTGCTCAGCATGTCCATCGTGGCCGCCTACCAGATCACCTACGCCCCCTACGTGTCGGACTACACCCGGTACCTGCCGCAGAGCGCGGTCAGGAAGGTCTTCTGGCGCACCTACCTGGCCACCGTCATCTCCTGCGTCTGGCTGATGGGCCTGGGCGCGGCCATCGGAGCGCTCGCGCCCAAGAGCCCGTCCATGCTGCTGGAGATCAAGCACCTGGGCGGCCCCCTCGGCGGCGTGCTGGCCATCCTGATGGCGATCGGCCTGATCGCGCCCAACTCGACCAACGTCTACGGCGGCATGATGACCTCGCTGTCGATCGCCAACAACGTCTCCGACAAGGTGCGCTCCACCCGCCGGCTGCGCATCGTGGTCTGCTTCGTGATCGCCGTGCTCGGCGCGCTGGTGGCCACGGCCGGCGCCGGCTCCTTCATGACCAACCTGGAGAATTACCTGACGGTGATCCTCTACATCCTGATTCCCTGGTCCGTCATCAACCTGACCGACTACTACGTGCTCCGGCACGGCCACTACCGGACCGCCGACTTCTACGCCAAGAACGGCGCCTTCGGCAAGGTCAACATCCGGACGATGATCGTCTACCTGATCGCCTTCGGCATCGAGGTGCCGTTCATGAACACCCTGGTGTTCGAGGGCCCGGCGGCCAGGGCCCTGGGCAACGGCGACATCGCGTGGATCGTCGGCGCGGTGGTGACCGTGCCGCTGTACCTGCTGTCCGTGCGCGGCACCGGGGCCAGGGCGCGCGGAGCGCGGGAGGGACTCACCTCGAATGCCGGTCGCTAAGGGCGAGCCCGCGGACTCGGCCGCGGGCAGCCGATCGGTCCTGCGGGCCCTGGAGATCCTGGACCTGCTGGCCGCCACCGAGCGCCCGCTCGGGCTGGCCCAGATCGCCAAGGAGTTCAGCATCCCCAAGTCGAGCTGCCTGGCCCTGCTGCGGGCGCTGGCGGCCAGGAACTTCATCCGCCAGGACGAGACCGGGGCCTACGCGCTGGGCCTGCGCAGCTTCGAGGTCGGCACGGCCTACCTGCGCGCGGTGACCCCGGTCGGCGCGGTGACCCCGGAGCTCCGGACGCTGACCGAGCGGCTGGGCATGACCGCGCACTTCGCCGTGCTGGAGGGCGACGAGGTCGTCTACCTGGCCAAGCAGGATCCGCTCGGCACCGGGGTGCGGCTGGCCAGCTCGCTCGGCGCGCGGCTGTCGGCCTGGACCACCGCCGTGGGCCAGGCCCAGCTGGCCTGGGCCGACCCGCCCCCCGAGCCCGCGCGGCTGACCGCGGCCGAGTTCCCGGCCATCCGGCAGCGCGGCTACGCGGTGGACGAGGGCGTCACGGCGGGCGGGATCCAGTGCGTGGCCGCGCCGGTGTTCAGCGCCGGCGGCTGCTGCGGCGCCATCGGCGTGAGCTACCTGCTGCACGGCGGCCCCGACGTGCCGGTCATCGCCGGCCTGCTGGTCGGCGCGGCCAGCCGGGTGTCCGCCCAGCTCGGCGGGGCCTGGCCCGGGCCGCAAGCGCCGGACCAGCCGACCCGTCAGCTGAGCAGTCAGCCGGCCCGTCAGCCGAGCAGTCAGCCGACCGAGCGGCCGTCATGAGGACCCACGCCCTGCTGCTGGACCGCGAGCTGACGCTGCGCACCGGCCCGCGCGAGCTGCCCGAGCCGAAGCCGGGCGAGGTGCTCGTCCGGGTCGAGTGGGCCGGGGTCTGCGGCTCGGACCTGCACGTGCTGCGGACCGGCGACTGGGTCTCCTACTGGCCGGCCACGCTGGGCCACGAGGTCGCCGGCACGGTCGAGCACTGCCCTTGCCAGCGAGCACTGCCCTGACAGCGAGCTGCCCGTCGGCACCCTGGTCGTCATCGACTCGCGGGTGCCGTGCGGGAACTGCGCGGGCTGCGCCGCCGGCCCGAACCGCTGCGAGCGGCTGGCCTGGGTCGGCGAGGCGCTTCCCGGCGGGTTCGCCGGGCACCTGGTCCTGCCGGCCAGCCGCGTGGTGCCCTGCCCGGCCAGCCTGGAGCCGGCCGTGGCCGTGCTGGCCGAGCCGCTGGCCGTGGCCCGGCACGCCGTCGGCCGGGTGCCCGGCCACCCCGAGCGGGCCGTGATCATCGGCTACGGCCCGATCGGCGCCCTGGTCCACCTGGCGCTCACCGACGGCGGCGGGCCGCCGCCCGAGGTCACGGTGATCGAGCCGGCCCGGCCCCGCCGCGAGCTGGCCGCCGCGCTCGGCGCCGCCGTCGCCACGCGCGACGAGATCGCCGCCCGCCCCGCGGCCCGCAAGCCGCAGCTCGTCGTGGACGCCGCCGGCTATCCCGGCTCGCTGGCCGACGCCGTGGCGCTGGCCGCGAACGGCGGGACCGTGCTGGCCGTAGCCCTCGGCCACGAGCAGGCGCGGCTGCTTCCGGCCGAGATCGCCGAGCGGGAGCTCACCATCACCGGGTCGATCGGCTTCGCCGGCGAGCTGCCCCAGGCCGTGGCCGCCCTGGCCCGCGACCCCGACCGGTACCGGCCCGTGGTCACCGAGGCCGTATCGCTGGAGGACGCGCCCGGCCGCCTCCGCGAGCTGCTCATCGCGCCGTCGTCGGGGAAGGTGCTGATCCGGCCGTGACCGCCGCGACGCCGCTGGTCACGGCGGCCCGGGCCCGGCTGCGGGACATCCCGGCCTACCGGCCAGGCCGCTCGGGCCCCGGGCCCGCCTCCGGCAAGCTGTCGTCCAACGAGTCCCCGTTCGGCCCCGCCCCCGCGGTCCGGGCCGCCCTGGCCGCCGCGGCCAGCACCGTCGGTCATTACCCCGACGAGTACCGCGCCCGGGCCGTGCTGGCCGCCCAGGCCGGCCTGCCGCCGTCCGCCATCCTGCTCACCAACGGCAGCGACGAGCTGTGCTACCTGCTGGCCAGCGTGTTCCTGGCCCCCGGCCGGGTGGCCGTGCTCGGCGACCCGCCCTACCAGATCGACGCCACGGCCAGCCTGCTGGCCGGGGCCACCCTGAGCCGCGTGCCGCTGCGCGACGGCGCGCATGACCTGGACGCCATGGCGGCGGCCGCCCGGCAGGCCGCGGTGGTCTGGCTGCCGTCACCGCACAACCCCACCGGCACCGCCGTGTCCGCCAGCGACCTGGCCGCCTTCCTCCGCCTGGTGCCCGCCGACTGCCTGGTCGTGCTGGACGAGGCCTACCGCGCGTTCGCCGACCCGCCCTGCCAGCCCGACATCGGCGCGCTGCTGGCCGCGCACCCCAACCTGGTCGTGCAGCGCACGCTGTCCAAGGACTGGGCGCTGGCCGGGCTGCGCGTCGGCTACGCGCTCGCCGCCCCGGAGCTGGTCGAGGTTCTGGCCAGGGCCCGGCCGCCGTTCAGCGTCAACGCGCTCGCGCTGGCCGCCATCGAGGGCGGTGCGCGGGCCGGCGCCTGGCAGGCCATGACCGTCGCCCGGGTCCGGGAGCAAAGATCACTACTCGCAAACGAGCTCGGTCGCCTCGGCGTGGAGCACTACGCCAGCCAGGCCAACTTCATCACGGCTCGGCTTGAGGCCGGCCTGGTCGGACCGCCGCTGGCCGCCTCCGGGCTGGTCGTCCGGCCCGGCGCCGACCTCGGGCTGCCCGGCTGGGTCCGGATCAGCATCGGCTGGGCCCCGCAGATGGCCGCCCTGCGCGCGGTCCTGCGCGAGCTGAGCCGGGCCGGAGCCCTCAGCCACCCGGCCGCGCCGGGCGCCACACGCGAGCAGGCAAGGAGATGACCATGCCCGATACCCCCGACCCCGATGGGCCGATCCGGCTGATCGGCCGCTGGGACGAGCTCAGCCCGGACCAGCGCCAGCGCGCCACCACCCGCGGCCTGGACAAGATCTTCGATCCCGGCCTGCGCCGGGACATCGCCGCCCTGATCGAGGACGTGCGCGAGCACGGCGACGCGGCGCTGGTCCGGGCGCTGAAGACCTTTGACGGCTGCGCGGTCGACCCGGCCGGGCTGCGGGTCACCGAGCAGGAGTTCGCCGCCGCCCGGGCCACGGTGAGCCCCGCCCTGCTCAGCGCGATCCGCGACGGCATCGACCACGTCCGCCGGTTCAACGAGCAGATCACGGCCAGGGGCGACTGGAGCTTCGAGTCCGAGCCCGGCCTGACCGTGGGCGAGAAGGTGACCCCCATCGCCAGCGCCGGGCTGTTCGTGCCCAGCGGCAAGGCCTCCTACCCGTCGGTCCTGGTCCAGCTGGCCACGCCCGCCATCGTGGCCGGGGTGCCGCAGATCGCGGTGATCGTGCCGCCCGTGCCCGGCTCCGACGGCCAGGTCGACCCGGCCGTGCTGGTCGTGGCCCAGGAGCTGGGCGTGACCCAGGTGTTCCGGTCCAACGGCCCGGCGGGCATCGCGGCCCTGGCCTTCGGCACCGAGACCGTGCCGCGGGTCCGCAAGATCGTCGGCCCCGGCAGCCCGGCGGTGGCCTGCGCCCAGGTCGAGGTGCAGCGCTACGGCACGGTCACGACCATGCTGCTGGGACCGAGCGAGAGCCTGATCGTCGCCGACGACAGCGCCGACCCCCGGCTGCTGGCCGCCGACCTGCTGAACGAGGCCGAGCACGGCCCGGACTCCTCCAGCGTGCTGGTCACCGACAGCGCGCCGCTGTTCGCGGCGGCCCAGGCCGAGGTGGCCCGGCAGCTCGCCGAGCTGCCCGAGCCCCGGCGCGGTTACGCCGCCACCTCCCTCGGCGTGAACGGCGGCGCGATCCTGGTCCGTGACCTGGCCCAGGCGGCCGAGGTGGCCAACGCCTACGCGCCCGAGCACATGCAGATCGCGGTCCGGGACGAGGACGCCATGCTGGCCCGGCTCACCAACGCCGGTGAGATCCTGGTCGGCCAGTGGACCCCGGTGTCGGCCGCGAACTTCATCATCGGCTGCCCGGCCTCCCTGCCGACCAGCGGCTTCGCGGTAGTCAGCAGCGGCATCACCGCCGACGCGTTCCGCAAGCGGACCGCCGTCGCGCGGGCCGACCAGCGGTCGCTGACCCGGATGGCCCCGTCCATCACGGCGTTCACCCAGCACGAGGGATTCCCCGCCCACGAGGCCGCCGTGCGCATCCGGGTGCCGTGACCGGCCTGCTGCCGAGCGCGCGGATCCGGGCCCTGGTGCAGGCCGGGGCCCTCGACCAGGCGGCCGGCACCGCGGCGGCCCTGATCACCGAGGCGTTCGGGCTGCCCGTGGCGGCGGTCGAGCTGACCCTGGACGAGTACAGCCTGAACTCCGTCAGCGGGCGGGTCCGATTCGCCGACGGCCACCTCGAGTTTTTCAAATTCCACTCGGAAGAGGGTGAGGAGGCGCACGTCACCGAGTACTACCGGGCCCAGTTGCTGGCCGACGCGGGGCTGCCCGTGCAGCTGCCGCTGCGAGTGGCCGGGGCGCCGGGGCGGCAGATCGCGCTGTACGAGCTGCGCACCGAGCCGCGGATGGCCGACGTGTGCGCCGAGCTGGAACGGGGCCACGGGCGACGGGGCCACGGGCGACGGGGCGACGGCCAGCTCCCGGCCGGGCTGGCCGCCGCCCGCCGGGCGCTGGACCAGGTGACGGGCGAGGTCGCGGTACGCACGCTGCGGCCCGGTGACCTTGGGGACCCCGGGTCGAGCCCGGCCATCCATCAGCTGTTCTGGCGGCGGCTGACCGACGCGGCCGGGCGGTTCCCCGGCGGCCGGTACCAGGCCTGGTACACCGGGGACCCGGCCTGGGCCGGGCTGGCCGATCGCCGGTTCGTGATCAACGGGGTCGAGTACGCCCGGACCCTGAGCGAGATCGCGGCCGACGCGGCCCGGCGGCTCGATCCGGCCGTGCTGGGCCGGGGCGCGGTGGTCACCGCGCACGGCGACGACCACCAGGGCAACGTGTGGGTGCTGGCCCGGCCCGGCGGTCCGGAGCTGCGGCTGTTCGACCCGGCGTTCGCCGGCTCCGACCTCCCGGCGCTGCTGGCGCCGGTCAAGGCCACGTTCCACAACGTGTTCGCGCATCCGTTCTGGCTCTACCATCCCAGGGAGGCGGCCGGGCGGATCGGCGTGGAGGTCAGCATCGGGAACGGGGTGATCGAGGTCAGCGACGACACCGGCCTGCCGCCGCTGCGGCAGGAGATCGCCGACTCGGTCGCCGGGCTGGTGTGGGCACCGCTGCTGCGCGAGCTGGCCGACCGCGGTGCGCTGCCGCCGGACTGGCGGGCCACGGTGCGCGCCGCGCTGGCCTGCTGCCCGCTGCTGGTCACGAACCTGCTGGCCCCCGCGCGCCCCGACGCGATCCGCTATCTCGGCCTGGCCCGCACGGTCATGGCCGGCAGCGAGCCCGTCAACGGAGAGGACCCCGTGTCACGTCTGCTTGATTCCGTGAGTCCCGCATGAACCTGGAGGAGATCCGCCAGATCGTCCGGATGGCGCCGATCGAGCCCGACCCGGTCCGGCGACGGCTCTCGCACTGCCACAGCATCGACGACCTGCGCGCCGCGGCCCGCCGAGTGCTGCCGCGGTCGGTGTTCGACTACGTGGACGGCGCGGCCGACGAGGAAGTGAGCCTGGCCGCCAACCGGGCCGCGTTCCGCCGGTACCGGTTCACGCCCCGGATGCTCCGGGACGTCGGCACCGTCAGCCTGGCCACCCGGGTACTGGGCGCCGACTTCGGCTCGCCCATCGGCCTGGCCCCGACCGGCTACACCGGCATCGTCAACCCGGCGGGCGAGGTGGCGGTGGCGCGGGCGGCCGCCCGGCACGGCGTGCCGTACGTGCTGTCCACGGTCGGCACGACCACCATCGAGGACTTCGCGTCCGCGACGCACCAGGCCCCGCCCCACCCCGGGCTGTGGTTCCAGCTCTACATCCTGCGCGACCGCGGCCTGACCTGGTCGATAGTCGAGCGCGCGGCGGTCGCCGGCCTGTCGGCGCTGGAGGTCACCCTGGACACCGCCGTGCCCGGCAAGCGGCTGCGCGATGTCCGCAACGGGTTCACGATCCCGCCTACGCTGACCCTCACCACGCTGGCCGACATCGGCGTCCACTTCCGCTACTGGACGCAGATGGTCACCCACGCGGCCCCCAGCTTCGTCAACATCGCCGCCGCGGTGGAGGGCGGGCCGGCCACGCTGGCCGACCTGTCCGAGCTGTTTGATCCGGGCCTGACCTGGGACGACCTGGCCGAGCTGCGATCAAGGTGGCCGGGGAAGCTGCTGGTCAAGGGACCGCTGTCGCCGGACGACGCCGCGCGGGCCGTGGCGGCCGGGGCCGACGGGATCCACCTGTCCAACCACGGCGGCCGCCAGCTCGACCGGACGGTGGCCCCGGTGGAGCTGATCCGCCCGGTGCGCGAGCGGGTCGGTGCGGACGTCGCGATCGTGGCCGACTCGGGCATCCGCCACGGCGCCGACGCGCTGATCGCCCTGGCCTTCGGGGCCGACCTGTGCATGGTCGGCCGGGCCTACCTGTACGGCCTGGCCGCGGGCGGCGAGCTGGGCGTGAGCCGGGCCGTCGAGCTGCTGACCGGCCAGCTCCGGCGCACCATGCAGCTGTGTGGCGTACGCACGCTGGCCGAGCTGCGCGAGAACGCGGATGACATCGTCGTGCTGGCCCGACGGTGCCAGCCAGAAGCGCAGCGCCAGCGGGAGGACCAGCGATGAGCAGGGATCTTCGATGAGCACGAGCCAGAAACCGCGCCGCATCGTCATCTCGGGCGGGACCAGCGGGATCGGCCTGGCCTGCGCCGAGCGGCTGGGCGCGGCCGGCGACCAGGTGTGGATCCTGGGCTCCAGCGAGGCCACCGTGGCCGGGGTGGCCAGCCGGCTGACCCTGGCCGGGGCCAGCGCCTGCGACGTGACCGACGCCGCCGCCGTGGACGCCGCGCTCGACCGGGCCGCGGGCGAGCTGGGCGGGCTGGACGGCGTGTTCGTGAACGCGGGCATCGACGGCCAGGGACTCCCGGCGGCCGACCTTGACCTGGCTCAGTTCCGGCGGGTGCTGGACGTCAACGTGATCGGCGCCTACCTGGTCGCCCGGGCGGCTCTGCGCCACCTGGCCCGGCCGGGCGCGATCGTGTTCAACGCGTCGGTCAGCGGCCTGCGGCCGGAGCCGAACTTCCTCGACTACAACACCAGCAAGGCCGCGGTGGCCATGATGGCCAAGTCGTTCGCGCTGGAGCTGAGCGCCAGCGGGGTCAGCGTGACCGCCCTGTGCCCGGGCTACTTCCCGACCCGGATGACGGCCGGCTACCTGGCCGATGAGCCGACCAGGGCGGAGATCCTGAGCCACATCCCGGCCGGCCGGGTGGGCGAGCTCGGCGAGATCGCGGCCGTGGTCGACTTCCTGCTCAGCCCCGGCGCGGCCTACATGACCGGCAGCATCGTCTCCGTCGACGGCGGCTCCAGCATCTAGCCCACCCGGCAGCCTCCAGCCCGCTCAGCACCCCCAGTCCGCCCAGAGCTCCAGCCGGCTCAGCACTCCAGCCCGCTCAGCACTCCGGCCACTCCGGCGCGCTTCGGCTCGCTCCGGCTGATCCCACCAGCCACATCAACCCCTAGCACCACGCCAGCCGCAGCCGTTGGCCTCGGCCCAGCCCCGCCATCGCGGCGCAGCGACGTGGTTGAAACAACGACGTCGCTTGAGCGGCGTGAGAGCAACAACCACGTCGCTGGAAGGGCTCCGGACCAAGATCGTCCGGCGGGCGGCGGCGGCTCCGGCGGCCGGCGGCGGGGGCGGCGGGCGAGCGGGGGCGGCGGGGCGCCGCGGCCACGAGCGGGATTCACTCGTGGCGCTGGGGCATCAGGAGGGACTTGCGCCACAGGACGACGCCCGGGCCGCCGATCAGGCCGTGCTCGTCCAGGAACGCGACGATCTTCTCGCCGCCGAAGCTCAGCGTCTGCTGGAAATGCGGGTTGGCCAGGGCGGCCCGCTGACCGGCCGCCGGGTCCAGGCCGACCGAGCGGTAGACCTCCGGACTGACCAGGCTCCGGCCGACGATGTAGGCGACGCGGGCCAGCAGGCCCCGGTGGTAGGCGCGCTCGGCGCGAGACAGGCCCGCGGCGGTACGGGCCAGCTCGGCGCGGGCGAAGCCGATGTGCCGGGCCTCTTCCAGGATGTGGATCCGGTTCACCATGCGCACCAGCGGCTGGACCGACTCGTCGCCGACCATCTCGCGCTGGATCCGGTCGGTGACCTCCTCGCCGAGCAGGATCGCGCCCCACATGGCCGGCCCGCGGGCCAGCACAGGCAGCATGGCGCCGAGCCGGTGCACGTAGGGGGGCGGGCTGTAGACGGGGGTGCCGAGCCACTCGATCATCCGGGCGAACATCGTCGAGTGGCGGCACTCCTCGGCCATCTCGGCCAGCGCGTACTGCACGTGCCGGCTGGCCGGGTCGCCCTGGTAGGCGACCTTGGCCAGCAGCCGCAGCAGGATGCACTCCAGCCAGATGCCGAAGCCGGCCACGCTGGCCAGCTCGTGCTTGTTCAGCTCCAGCCGCTGCTCCGGGCTGAGCCGCTGCCATTCGGGCGTCCCGTACAGTGAGCAGCGGTGCTCGAGCAGGAAGCTCTTGCCGGCGACCAGCGGAGCGGACCAGTCGATATCGAGGTCGGGGTCGTAGGACCGGGCGGCTGTGGAACGCAGCAGCCGGTCGGCGGTGCGCTCGCGGCTCAGGCTTTCCCGGCCCGGGCGTTCGCCGCCGGGGCGCTCGCGGTTCTGGGTGTCTTCTGGTGTCAGCTCGGCCTGCCGCATGTCTCCTCCTCGGCCGCACGGTCCGGCTCAGTTACTATAACTTCGAGTAACAGTTACTTCTGGTAGCATGAACGCAATGGACGGCAGTGTCAAGCGGGGGGCCGAGGCCCAGGACGCGCGGCGGGACCGGTGGAGCGCGCACCGGGCGCAGCGCCGCGAGGAGTTCGTGGCCGCGGCGCTGCGGGTGCTCGCGGCTCAGGGCCCCGAACTGCCGATGGACGCGGTGGCGGCCGAGGCCGGGGTGACCAAGCCGGTGCTGTACCGCTACTTCGCCGACAAGGCGGCCCTGGTCGAGGCGCTGGGCGAGTTCAGCTCGGCCATGCTGCTGGACCGGCTGCTGCCGGCCATCGGCTCGGACGGCCCGGCGCTGGCCCGGATCAGGGACGCGGTCGGCGCCTACTTCGCGGTCATCGACGAGTACCCGAACCTGTACTGGCTGCTGGCCCGGCAGACGGACGCCTACTGCGGCCCGGACGCCGATCCGGTGCACCGCAACAAGGAGTTCATCGCCGCCAGCCTGTCCGCGGTGATCGGCGACTACCTGCGCGCCTACGGCCTGGACTCCGGCGCGGCCGAGCCGTGGGGGTACGGGCTGACCGGGCTGGTACAGAGCACCGGCGAGTGGTGGATGAACCGCCGCTCGATGAGCCGCCCGCACGTGGTCGAGTACCTGACCACGCTGATCTGGGCAGCGATGGCGGGGGTGCTGGGCGAGGCCGGGATCGTGATCAAGCCGGACCAGCCGCTGCCCAAGGGCAGGCCCGCCGACGCCTAGCGGCCGGGCTAGCCTGTGCACCGGGCACCACTGCGGCGTGCCCGGCCCGCGCGGAAGGATCTGCCATGTCGGACATCGAGGCGCTCGGCGACACCGAGCGGCTGACCGAGGCGGTGCTCGGACAGATCCAGGGCGACAGCGCCCGGGTCAACGAGCTGCTGAGCGCGCTGATCAGGCACCTGCACGCGTTCGTGCGCGAGACCCGGCCTACGCCGCAGGAATGGCGCTACGGGCTGGACTTCCTGGCCCGGACGGGCGACTTCTGCACCCCGGAGCGGCACGAGTTCATCCTGCTGTCCGACCTGGTCGGGCTGTCGGCGCTGGTGGACGCGCTCAGCAACACCGGGCCGGACTCGATGACGCCGACCACCGTGGAGGGCCCGTTCCACAACCCGGCCCCGCCCCGCGAACTCGGCGCGATCATCGCCACCGGCCCCGAGTGGGACCGGGGCGACTGGACGGTGCTGCACGGGCAGGTGCGGGACTGCGACGGCGAGCCGGTGCCCGGCGCGCAGATCGACGTCTGGCAGTCCGACGACCGCGGCTTCTACGACGTGCAGGACGACGCGCAGGACACGGGCAACCTGCGGGCGCTGCTGACGGCCGACGCCGACGGGCGGTACTGGGTGCGCACGGTCCGGCCGTCCAGCTACCCGGTGCCGGTGGACGGCACCGGCGGTGAGCTACTGCGGGCGATGAACCGCCACCCCATGCGGCCGGCCCACATCCACACCCAGGTGCGCGCGCCGGGCTACCGGACGATGACCACGCACCTGTTCGTGGCCGGGGATCAGTACCTGGACTCCGACGCGGCCTGGGGCGTCCGCGACGGGCTGGTGGTCGAGTTCACCCGCAACACCGAAGGCGCGGACATCGAGCGGTTCGATGTACCGGGCCCGTTTTTCGATGTGCATTTTGACTTTGTCCTGGTGCCCGAAGGCTGACCCTCAGGACGCAGGCGCGCTGGCCGCACGGGCCGCGAACTCGGGTACCAGCAGCTCGGCGATCTGGGCCGCGTTCAGCGCGGCGCCCTTGCGCAGGTTGTCGCCGCAGACGAACAGCTCCAGCGCCCGCGGGTCGTCCTGGCTCTGCCGCACCCGGCCGACCCAGGTCGGGTCGGTGCCCGCGATATCGGCCGGGGTCGGGAACTCCCCGGCGGCCGGGTCGTCGATCAGGACCACGCCCGGCGCCTCGCTGAGCACCCGCTGCGCGTCGGCGCGGGTGACCTCGGTGTCGAACACGGCGTGCAGGGCCAGCGAGTGGCCGACCAGGACCGGCACCCGCACGCAGGTGGCCGAGACCCGCAGGTCGGGCAGGCCGAGGATCTTCCGGGTCTCGTTGCGGATCTTGAGCTCCTCTGACGACCAGCCCTCGTCGCGCAGCGAGCCGGCCCAGGGCACCACGTTCATGGCCAGCGGGGCCGGGAACGGGCCCAGGTCGCTGACCGCGGCGCGCACGTCGCCCGCCCGCTGGCCCAGGTTCCGCTGGCCGCCGACCTGGCTGAGCTGGTCATAGAGCACGTCGATGCCGGCCTTGCCGGACCCGGAGGCGGCCTGGTAGGAGGAGGCGATCAGCTCGCGCAGGCCGTAGGCGCGGTGCAGCGCCCCGAGCACGACGATCGCCGCCAGGGTGGTGCAGTTGGGGACGGCGATGATGCCGCGCGGGCGGTTGCTGGCCGCCTCGGGGTTGACCTCGGGCACCACCAGCGGGACCTCGGGGTCCATCCGGAACGCGCCGGACTTGTCGATCACCACGACGCCGCGGGAGGCGGCCACCGGCGCCCAGTCCGCGGACACCTCGTCGGGCACGTCGAACATGGCCAGGTCCACGCCGTCGAAGGCGTCGGCGCTGAGCTCCTGGACCACGACGTCCTCGCCGCGGACGCGCAGGGTGCGCCCGGCGGACCGGGCCGAGGCGATCAGGCGGACCTCGCCCCACACGTCGTCCCTGGTGGACACGATGTCCCGCATCACGGTGCCGACCGCGCCGGTGGCGCCGACGATGGCGAGAACAGGGCGGTGCTGCCTTGCCGCCGGCAGGCCGTTCGGGGGGGCTAGGGGGGTCGTCCCCCCTGGGCTGCGCTGCGGGCTCATTTGCCGGTCCCTCCGTACACGACGGCCTGCTCGCTGCCGTCGCCCAGCTCGAATGCGTCGTGGGTGGCGTTGACCGCGACGCTGACGTCGTTCTCGTCGACCACGACGGAGATCCGTATCTCCGACGTGGAGATCATCTCGATGTTGACGCCCGCCTCGGCCAGCGCGCCGAAGAACGTGGCGCTGACCCCGGGGTTGGACCGCATCCCCGCACCGACCAGCGAGATCTTGCCGATCCGGTCGTCGTAGAGCAGGGAGTCGAAGCCGATCTCGTCGCGGAGCGCGCCCAGCGTGGTCATGGCCGCCTGGCCGTCGGCGCGCGGCAGCGTGAACGAGATGTCGGTCCGCCCGGTGGCGGCCGCCGAGACGTTCTGCACGATCATGTCGATGTTGATCGAGGCATCGGCCACCGCGCGGAAGATCCGGGCCGCCTCGCCGACCTTGTCGGGCACGCCGACGACCGTGATCTTCGCCTCCTTCGTGTCGTGCGCCACGCCGGAGATGATGGCCTGCTCCATCGAGGTTTCCTTTGACTCTTGAGACACCG
The DNA here is from genome assembly GCA_963822485.1 of uncultured Actinomycetota bacterium. Lineage (GTDB taxonomy): Bacteria > Actinomycetota > Actinomycetes > Streptosporangiales > Streptosporangiaceae > DASUBV01. The sequence continues at coordinate 494,166 of CAWGHW010000031.1, read as the reverse complement.
TGTCCGGGTCCGCGGTGGTGACCCAGGTGCCTTCCCGGTTGCTGAACGAGGACCGGACATGGATCGGGATGCCGTACCGGCGGGCGTACTCGACGCAGCGCACCATCAGCACCTTCGAGCCGCAGGCGGCCATCTCCAGCATGTCCTCGTAGGCGATGCGGGGCAGCCGCCGGGCGGTGGGCACGATCCGCGGGTCGGCGGTGAACACGCCGTCCACGTCGGTGTAGATCTCGCACACGTCGGCCCGCAGCGCGGCGGCCAGCGCCACGGCGGTGGTGTCGGTGCCGCCCCGGCCGAGCGTGGTGATGTCCTTGCTGTCCTGGGAGACGCCCTGAAACCCGGCCACGATGGGGATCGCGCCCGCGTCCAGCGCGGACTGGATCCGGCCGGGCGTGACGTCGATGATGCGGGCCCGGCCGTGCGTGGAGTCGGTGATGACGCCCGCCTGCGAGCCGGTGAACGACCGGGCCTCCAGGCCCAGGTTGGCGATGGCCATGGCCAGCAGCGCCATCGAGATGCGCTCGCCGGCGGTCAGCAGCATGTCCAGCTCGCGGCCGGGCGGTACCGGGCTGACCTGGCTGGCCAGGTCGTAGCAGGTCGTCGGTGGTGTCCCCCATCGCCGACACCGCGACCACGACGGAATGACCTGCTTTGCGGGTTGCCACGATGCGCTGGGCGACGCGCTTGATCCCGTCCGCGTCCGCGACCGAGGATCCACCGTACTTCTGGACGACGAGGGCCACGGCGGGCTCTCCACCTCCCGGGTCCGACTCAGGGACCTGATAAAGGTCCCGACAAGGCTGCGCTGACGGCGGGCAGGATGAGTCTACCCGGGGGAGGCGACGAGCTAGCTTGCCGCCTGGGCGGCTCAGGGTCCGCCTAGCTGGCCGCCGCCTCGCCCTCGGTCACGTCCAGGCGGGCGTGGGCCACCACCGAATGCAGCGCACGCAGCGCCGCCCCGCCGTGCGTGCCCCAGTGGTTCACGTAGGAAAACTGCCACCACCACAGCGCCTCGGCGGCCCGGCCGGCCTCGTAGTGCTTGAGCCCGTGGATCAGGTCGGCCGCCACCGCGGCCAGGTCATCGGACAGCCGGAACCTAGTCGCGCGGGTGTCGGCCGAGTACGGGTCGAAGATCTCGGCGTAGTCGTCGCTGGGCAGCCGCGCGGCCAGCCCGGTACGCAGCGCGTCCAGGTCCGGATCGGCCCCGACGTCAGGCTCCCGGTTGCCGACCGCGATCACGTCCTCGCTCGCGCCGAGCTGCGCGCCCGCCAGCATGACCTGGGCCACCTCGAGCAGGAGCAGCGGCACGGTCTCGTCTCCGGCCTCGCCGCGGGCCAGGGCCGCCACCCCGTCGAGGTAGTCCCTGGCGTGCTGCGCGATTCGGTCGGCGAGCGGCCGCCACTCCTCGCCGTCAGACATCCAGCAGCCTCCGTCCCTCAAAGGCACGCCCCAGAGTCACCTCATCGGCGTACTCAAGTTCACCGCCAACCGGCAGTCCGCTGGCCGGCCTGGTCACCCGGATCCCCATGGGCTTAATGAGCCGCGCCAGGTAGGCCGCGGTGGCCTCGCCCTCCAGATTGGGGTCGGTCGCGAGGATCAGCTCGGTGACAGTGCCGTCGGCGAGCCTGGTCATCAGTTCCTTGATGCGCAGGTCATCAGGGCCGACTCCGTCGATGGGGCTGATCGCGCCGCCAAGGACATGGTAGCGACCATGGAACTCGCGAATCTTCTCAATCGCCGCGACGTCCTTAGGTTCCTCGACCACGCACAGCAGCGAGAGGTCGCGCCGCTGGTCCCGGCAGATCCGGCACTCGTCCGCTTCGGCCACGTTGCCGCAGATCCGGCAGAATTTGACCCGCTCAATCACCTCAAGCAGCACCGCCGAGAGCCGGCGCACGTCGGTCGGGTCGGCGGCCAGCAGGTGAAACGCGATCCGCTGGGCGCCCTTGGGCCCGACGCCCGGCAGCAGCCCCAGCTCGTCGATGAGGTCCTGGACGACACCTTCGTACACCAGCGCGCCGATCTACTGCTCGCCGGGCAGCGCACTGCCCGGCAGCGTGCCCGGTCCGGGTGCTCCCGGCATGCCCGGCAGGCCGGGAATGCCCGGCAGGCCGCCGCCGCCCTCGCCGCCGAATCCGCCCGCCAGCGGCCCCATGGCCTCCTGCTGGAGGTCGGCAGCCCCGTGCGAGGCGTCCCGGATCGCGGCCAGGACGAGATCGGCCAGCGTCTGCGCCGTCTCCGCCAGGTCGGACGGGTCGATGGCCTCCGGCTCGATGGTGATATCCAGCAGCTCGCCCTGGCCGCTGACGACGGCCTTGACCAGGCCGCCGCCGGCCGAGCCCTCGACCGTCGCGTCGGCCAGTTCCTGCTGTGCGCTCATGAGCTGGTTCTGCATCTCCGCCGCAGCTGCGAGCAGTTGCTGCATGTCCAGCTGTCCGCCTGGCTCCACGATGCCCCCAAACCGTACTGGCACCCTCGGTTCGCGGGGGTGACCGCTTAGCTGCGGACCGCGCCACTGGCCCAGGCGGCGCGTTCCCTGTCGTTTCCGAGCCTACGGCCTGGGTGCCGCTCCGGCATCCGGGCGGCCCCGGTGTCGGGCCGGGGGCTGGGTGTGGCTCGCCTCGCCGTTGCGCGAGGCGTGGATCAGGCCAGCGGATCGCCGCTGGCGTCGAGCCCTTCGACGATTCGTCCGCCCAGCTCGCGGGCGATGAGGTCGATGCCGCTCGGCCGCGCGGGGCTCCGGTCGCTGGCCCGGGCCGGACCGCGTGCCGGCCAGGCCCGCCGGTCCCGGCCTCAGGTCGCCCGAGACCGCCGGTCCCGGCACGCTGTAACTCTCGTCTTCGTCTTCGGGCCCGTCATCCCAGGCCTCCGACGGGTCATCCCACGACGGCGGCGGCTGATCCGGCGCCCAGGAGCTGGCCGGGCCGCTGGGGGCTGACTGAGCACCGGCGGCTTGCGCCGCCGGGGCGCTGGAGGCTACCGGGGCACCGTTGCCCGAGGCCGGGGTGGCTGAGGTGGCGGGTTCCCTGGCCCCGGCCGTACCGTTCGGGCCGTTCGGACTGTTCTGGCTGGCCGCGCCACGGGCGCCGCCGGCCGCCGGGCCGCCCGCTCCGCCGGTCGTGGCCGACGCGGAACCGCCGGGTCCGCCCGACCCGCCCGGCCCGGGACCGCCCGCGCCGGGGCCCGCCGATCCGCGCGATCCGCCCGGACCGCCGCCCGGTGGCCTCGCCGTGGCCCTCACCTGCGGGGATATGCCGAACATCTGCTGGAGCACGTCGCTCAGCAGCCGGTCGTGGCCGCTGTTCGCGAACCCCTTGGCGTCGCCCTCCCGGGCGAACTCCACGGTTAGCACGCCCTCGGTCAGGGACTCCACCGTCGCGTTGGTGAGCAGGATCCAGGCCACCTTGCGCTCGCGCCGGACCGCCTCCAGCACATCCGGCCACCGCTCCCGAAGCTGCGCCGCGTCGGCCAGTCCGCCTCCCGGCGCGGGTGTCGCGGCCGCGGGGGCGGGGGCGGCAGCGGCAGGTCCCGACCCGGCCGCGTTGGTGGCAACCGTGGCGGCGCTCTCCCACTCCGCCGCGCCGGACCCAGGCGGGGCCGACGGCCGCTCCGGGGGCCTGCTGGCCGGGCCGCGGCCGGCAGAACGTCCGCCTGGCGACCCAGAAGACTCAGCAGCCGGACTCGCGCTCGCCCGATCCGCGCTCGCCGCGGGCGGCTCCGGCCGTGGCTGGGCGGTCGCGGCGGGGTCCGCCGCCCGGTCAGGCCGAGCCGTAGCCGCGCCCGGCGACGCGGTGCCCAGCGACCCGGCGCCCGGCGAGGCGCCCGACTCCAGCCGCCGCTCCAGCCGTTCCAGCCGGACCCGCAGGTCCGACTCGCGCTGGCCGGCCGCCGGCAGCAGCACCTGCGCGCTCAGAAGCTCCAGCAGCAGCCGCGGTGACGTGGCCCCGCGCATCTCGACCAGGCCCGCGTTGATGATCTCCGCCGCCCGGGCCAGCTCCGCCTGCCCGAACCCCTCCGCCTGAGCCCGCATCGCGTCCAGCCGGTCCGCCGGCACGTCCAGCAGGCCCGTCGACACCGCATCGGGGACCGCTGCCAGCACGATCAGGTCGCGCATCCGGTCCAGCAGGTCGGCCGCGAACCGCCGCGGGTCGTGGCCGCCCTCCACCACCCGGTCGATGGCCCCGAATACTGCCGCGCCGTTCTGCGCCGCGAACGCCTGCACCACCTCGTCCAGCAACCGGTCGTCCGTGTAGCCCAGCAGCGCCACCGCGCTGGCGTAGGACAGGCCGGACTCGTCCGACCCCGCGATCAGCTGGTCCAGCACCGACAGCGAGTCCCGGACCGAGCCCGCCCCGGCCCGGATCACTACCGGCAGCACCGTCGGCTCGTAGCTGACGCCCTCGCTGGCCAGGATCCCCTCCAGCAACTCCCGCAGCACCGCCGGCGGCACCAGGCGGAACGGGTAGTGGTGAGTCCGTGACCTGATGGTCGGAATGACCTTTTCCGGCTCCGTTGTCGCGAACACGAACTTCAGGTGCGGCGGCGGCTCCTCGACCAGCTTGAGGAGGGCGTTGAAGCCCTCCCTGGTCACCATGTGCGCCTCGTCGATGATGTAGATCTTGAACCGGCCCGAGACCGGCGCGTAGAACGCCCGCTCCCGCAGGTCCCTGGCGTCGTCCACGCCGCCGTGCGAGGCCGCGTCGATCTCGATCACGTCGATGCTGCCCGGCCCGGCCGGGGCCAGCGCCACGCAGGAGGCGCACACCCCGCAGGGATCCGGAGTCGGCCCCTGCTCGCAGTTCAGCGACCGGGCCAGGATCCGGGCGCTGGACGTCTTGCCGCACCCGCGCGGCCCGCTGAACAGGTACGCGTGGTTGACCCGGCCGCTGCGCAGCGCCTGGCGGAGCGGCTCGGTGACATGGTCCTGGCCCTTGACTTCCGCGAAGCTGGCCGGACGATACCTGCGGTACAGCGCCAGCGGCGCCGCCGGAGCCGCCTGCCGCGACTCGGCCGCGGGGCCAGGACTCTGACCGGGACTGGGGGCGTCACCTGTCATGAACTCATCCTCGCCGGGAGGGGAAAATAGGACCCCCCGCACACCCGTCAGAGCCCGCGTACCCTTGCTGCCTTCCGGCCCTGGGGGAGTTGGCGGGATAAACGCCGTGCGAGGGGTCTGTCAGCCAGTCTAGCGAGGCCCGGGGACACTGGTGCCAGCTATCCCGCCACCCGCCCTCGCCGGGGGCCGCCAGACCGGGTGGTCGCGGCCCTGGATCCGGGGCTTTCCCACCCGCAGCCGGGTTTGTGGCCAGGGCTCCGCCGCGAGTCGGTAGGCTTGCCGACGGAGGATTCGCCTAGTGGCCTAGGGCGCACGCTTGGAAAGCGTGTTGGGGGCAACCCCTCAAGAGTTCGAATCTCTTATCCTCCGCCATCGTTGAACTGGTGAAACGTCGCCAGCGCCCAGCCGTCAAGCGCTCAGGCGCTGACCAGCACTAACTCGGAGTTCTTCCAAGCGCCTGTGCGCGGGCTCGCTTACTCCAGCGGCTGCCGCGAGATGGCCGGTGGCTGGCGCCCCGCGAACAGCCATCCGACCACGGTCGCCGCCACGGGCAGGCCGACCAGGATCAGCAGCACGTCGACCCAGGGCACCTGGGCGAGGGTGCCGGCGAGGCTGCCCGGAGCCCAGGCCACGACCGCGGCGAAGGCCACCGCCGAGCCGAGCCACGGCTCCGAGGAGCGCGAGTGCGCCCGCGGTCACGCTGGTGATCGCGCGGCGCGTGAGCCCCGACGCGCCGATGGCGGCCAGCGTTCGCAGATCACCGGCGCTCTCGCTGCGGATAAGGCCCACTGACATGGCGAGCACGCCGAGCGCGATCAGGATCCCGGCGGCGGTCGCCCCGTTGGCGATCTGCGAGAGCCCGAGCTGCACCGGACTTGGTCTCCAGCGTCCCGCCTGACCCCGCGACCGCCGAACGTGTCGAGCTGATCTGGACCGGGGTCAGCGGCTTCGGGGTCTGCACCAGCCATCCGGCCAGCGTCATCTTCGCGTGCAGGGCCTGGACGGCGTGCATGGTGATGACCGTGTTGGGCGCCGAAGTCCCGCTGGGCAGTGAGCTGAACGTCTGAATAGCCGGAAAGTTCACGGACGCTGCCGCCGGGCACATGTAGTCGCTGGCTGGGGGCAAGAAGCACAACTGCATGTCCGGCTCCGAGGCCAGGCCCGGGCGCATGGTCAGGATGTCGGTGCGGGCACCGACATCGTTCTGCCTGATCCTGAACCGGGCGAGCAGCGCCGGGGTCGCCACGTACACGGTGCCGCTGAAGTTGTTCCTCACGGTGCCAAGCTGCTCGAGCGTGGCAGAAGCCTCCGGCCCCCGATCCTGGTGGGCGGGTACTGCGGTGTACAGGGCAAGCGCCGGCTGGGCGCGCAGCTGGGACGCGAGCGCGGTCACCTCTGCGCGGAGCGCTCCGGCAGGCCCGGCGTTCGCTGCGCCACCCTGTGCGTTCGTGTAGACGATGAGCTGGCTGGAGGTGAGGTTCTGCCCGGTCCAGGGCAGTGCCAGGGAGAACCGGAAGCTTGCGCCCAGGATGAACAGCATGGCCAGGAACACCGCGAAGCTCACCGCCGCCAGCGCGGCACCGGAGCGGGCCCGGTAGCGGGCCAGGTCGCGCAGCGCGATGCGTACCGCAACCGGCGACCGCGGTCGCGCCGCCCCGGCCAGGGCCGTCACGCAGGTGCCAGAAAGCAGGCACATCCCCGCCGACGTGGCAGCCAGGCCTACGGGCAGGGACCCGCCGCTCCGGCCGCCGGTGAACAGCAGCAGGACCAGCCCGACGGCGAGCGTGGTCAGGCCCGCTGCCGCCGACCGGTGCACGGCTTCCAGCCGCGGCGGACGGCCCGATAGCGCGGCGACCACGGGAACTCGCGCGACCGTGCGCGCTGGCTGGCGTGCCGCCAGCATCGCGGTCACAACCGCCAGCACCATCCCGGTGATGATCGCCCACCAGGGCAGCCCCAGCGGGTCGATCACATGGCCAGTGGCCGCCTGCAAGTGCGGAACATACGCGAGCCAGGCGCCGAGGCCGACGATCCCACCGGCGATCACGGCCGCCACGCCGACGGCGGCGCCATTGGCGACCATGACCAGCTGGACGTTACGGTCGGTGGCACCCAGGCAGCTGAGCATGCCGAGGGCGCGCAGCCGCCGCTGCGCCAGCACCGTGAACCCGGCGACCGCGACCAGGCCGATGAACACCAGGCCAAGCACAGACGCCGCGAGCGCGATCACCGCCGGGCTGAGGCCGGAACCGCCGGTGCCCGGGTAAGACACGGACGCCGCGGATGGCAGGCCCCGGAGGCTGCCCCGCCGGGCGTCCAGCAGGATTGACACCTGCGCCGGGACGGTTACCTGCCCGCGCCCGACCAGCGCGAATTCATCCAGCAGGTTGCTGGGGTTCCGCACGATTCCGGTCACCCGCCAGGACCGTCCCGCCAGCCGGACCACGCCGCCCCTGTTCACCCCGTAAAGGGCCGCGACAGCGCTGGTCAGCGCCACCTCGCCAGGCGCGGCCGGGTACCGCCCCGAGACCAGGGCCAGCATCGGCGAACCGAACGGAGCCCGCGGATCCTCCGCCCGAAGCTGCACGTTCTGCGTGGTCCCGGTGCTGAGGTTCTCGCTCTCGATGACATCAATCGCGCCGCGCCGCTGCCTGATGGCCGCGATGTCGGCAGCAAGACGCGGATCGGAACCCGGCAGCGTGATCATCGCTGTAGCAGTCCCGAACGTCGCCTCGCCCGGCTGGCCGGGAGCAGCCGCTGCCACCGCGGTGCCCGTCACCATGGCCGCCACCGCCACGGTCAGCAGGCCGAACACCAGCAGCTGCTGGCGCCACTCACGGCGGAACAGCCGCCAGCCCCAGCGGGCCACCGCCCGGCGGGCGACGAGGCCGCCCGTATCCGCGGACGGGTCGGAGGACTCCCGCAGCGCGATGCTCACCGGGCTTCTTCCGGTGTGAGGAGGGATTCAGGGCCGGGCGGCCGGGTGGTCTGGCCGGCCACTCGCCCGTCGCGCAGGACGACCACGCGGTCGGCCCAGGCGGCCAGCTGCGCGTCGTGGGTCACGACCACCGCGGCCACGCCCCGCTGGCAGGCCTCGTGCAGCAGCCGCATCACCTCGTCCGCGTGCACCGAGTCCAGCGCCCCAGATGGCTCATCGGCCAGCAGCAGAGGGCGCCCCCCTACTATCGCCCGGGCGATGGCGACCCGCTGCCGCTCGCCGCCGGACAGCTGATCGGGGAACCGGGCGGCCCGGTCAGCCACGCCGAGCGCTTCCAGCGCGGCCATCCCGGCCGCACGCGCCTTCGGCACCGCGACGCCGTCCAGTTCGAGTGGCAGCGAGGTGTTCTCGGCGGCGGTCAGCCCCGGCAGCAGGTTGTAATCCTGGAACACGTACCCGATCACCCGGCGCCGCAGCCGGGCCCGCCGGCCCCGCGACATCCCCGCCAGCGCCATGCCGCAAACCAGCACGTCACCGCTGGTGGGTTCCTCCAGGCTCCCGGCGATGGTCAGCAGCGTGGACTTGCCCGACCCGCTGGGCCCCATCACCGCCACCATCTCCCCGGCCCGCACCGACAGGTCCACCCTGTCCAGCGCACGTACCCTGGCCGGCTCCTGGCCGTAGGTCTTGGACACGCCGCGTAGCTCTAGCACGGTCACCGCGCTCTCGCCTCCGCCCGGTCCCGGGCGGCTCACCGCCGTATCCCCAGCCGGCGAAGCTGCGGAACCGGAGCGGGGCCGGGGGCCGGCGCGGGCCGGGGCGGCGTGGCTGCGGCCCGCCGCAGCCGCGCGTCGGCGGCATCCAGCCACCGCGTCACCGCGTCCAGCCGGAACAGCTCGGCATCCACCACCAGTGCCAGGCCCAGATCGTCCCTGGCCTCGCCCTCTTTCAGTCGCGTCCACTGCTGCATCAGCTCCAGCAGGTACAGGCGGTGGGCCTGGATCACCTCATGCGCGTCGGTACCGGGCACCCGTGCCGCTACCAGCACCTTCATCACCAGCTCATCGCGCGGCGGAGAGGTCAGGTCCGGCGGGGTGCGCAGCCATGCGGCCAGCGCCTCCGCGCCCCGCGGCGTGATCCGGAACCGCTTCTGCGGGCCGTCCTGACTCGTGCCCTCGGATTCGGCCAGCCCGTCGCGTTCCAGGCGGCCCAGTGTCTTGTACACCTGGCCCACGTTCAGCGGCCACACCTCACCGGTCCCGGCCTCGAACTCTTCCCGCAGCTGCAGCCCGTATTTGGGTCCCTCGGACAGCAGCGCCAGCAGGACGTGCGGAACACTCACGACATCACCATGCCGGGCACAATACCCGGCATACTCGCCTCGCGCACAGTCTCAGGTTCAGTCTCAGTCGCCAGCGTTCAGCACCATCCGCAGGGGACTGGCCTGGTTGGGATTCCCCAGGTACGTACGGTCGACGGGCGCTATCCCAGCTGGTCGCGGCGGCGTGTCAGGTAGGCGATCTCGGCGGTGTTGCCCGCCAGCTCGATGGCCTTGTCGTACGCCGCGCGCGACTTCTGACTGCGGCCCAGCCGGCGCAGCAGGTCGGCGCGGGTCGCATGGTAGGCGTGATAGCCGGCCAATTTGTCCTCAAGACGGTCGATGGCCGCCAGTCCTACCTCCGGACCGTCAAGCTCGGCCACCGCGATGGCCCGGTTGAGGGCGACGATCGGCGAGGGGTCGAGGCGGACGAACTGATCGTAGAGGGCAACGACCTGCGACCAGTCGGTGTCGCGTACGTCGCGGGCGGAGGTGTGCACGGCGTTGATCGCCGCGAGGATCTGGTAGCGACCCGGAGCCATCCCGGCGGCCAGGCGCTCGCGCACCAGCCGATGACCCTCGGCGACCAGCGCTACGTCCCAGGCCCCGCGGTCCTGCTCGTCGAGGCGGACCAGTTCGCCGCTCGCCGAAACCCGGGCAGTGCGGCGCGCCTCGATGAGGAGCATCAGCGCCAGCAGTCCGGCGACCTCACCGTCCTCGGGCATGAGGGCACGGATCAGGCGAGTGAGCCGGATCGCCTCGGCGGTCAGGTCGTGACGCACGGGATCGGTGTCGGGGCCGGTCGCCAGGTAGCCCTCGTTGAAGACGAGGTACAGGACTTCGAGTACGCCGGAGACGCGGGCCGGGAGATCTTCTGCGCTGGGCACGCGATATGGGATGCGAGCCGCCTTGATCTTGGCCTTCGCACGGGTGATCCGCCGTCCCATGGCGGTCTCCTGCACCAGGAAGGCACGGGAGATCTCGGGCACGGTCAGACCGCCGACCATCCGCAGCGTCAGCGCCACCCGGGTATCCATCGCGAGCGCCGGGTGACAGCAGGTGAAGATCAGCCGGAGCCGCTCGTCGTCGATGGCGCCGGGAGGCTCGGGCGGGTCGTCGTCGTACGCCATCTGAGCCTCCTTCTGCTTGTTGTCGCGCTTGCTCTCGCGCCGGATCCGGTCGATGGCCTTGCGGTTGGCGGTGGTGGTCAGCCAGGCGCCGGGGTTCGGGGGTATGCCGTCGGCCGGCCACCGCTCGACGGCGGTCGCGAACGCCTCGGCCGCCGCTTCCTCGGCGATGTCCAGGTCACCGAAACGCCTGGTCAGGCCAGCCACCACCCGCGCCCACTCCTCGTGGTGGACCCGCGTAATCGCCGCCCGGACGTCGATCTGGCTCACTCGCCCAGAAACGGCCGCACCTCGACCTTCCGATTGCACTGCTTCGACCCCTCGGCGGCGAGCTTCAGCGCCACGTCGAGGTCGGCGGCCTCGATGACCCAGAAGCCGGCGACGTGCTCCTTCGACTCCAGGAAGGGCCCGTCGGTGAACACCGCCTCGCCACCCCGGCTGTCGATGACCGTGGCCGTGCTGGGCGACCCGAGGCCGCCGGCGAAGACCCAGTGACCCTCGGCCACGAGCCGGTCGTTGAACGCGTCGATCGCAGCCATCTCGGACGGGGTGGCCAAGCCGGCGGTGTCGTCGATCACGGAAACCAGGTACTGCATCTTGGATCATCTCCTGTGGTTCGGCGCGCTCCTCGTGGGCGGCTGCTCACACCTGCTACGAACACCTCCGCCCCGATCCGACACCGCCTCCCGGATTTCCCTCAAGGACTTTCTAGTACACCGGTTGTGAGCGATCCGACAGCGAGACGGTTTCGCGGCGACTGCGCCGGATTCCTTAGACTCGGTAGCAACGTTGAGTGAATCGGCTTGGCCGCTTCCCTCCGCGCTGCGCCACGCGGCCAAGGCTACAGACGGCGCTGACCTCTCCCGAACACCCATCCGCAGACTCGGAAAGCGTGTTGTGGGCGATGCAGTGCCCAGGCTGATATCATCATCTGGATACTTGATATCAAGCGAGGTGCATGGTGGCTCGGACCGTGATTGATCTCGATGATGAACTCGTTGCCGACGTGGCCAAGGCCCTCGGTACGAGCACGAAGAAAGACACCGTCAACACCGCGTTGCGCGAAGTGCTGGAGAACCGGCGCCGCGCGCTGGCTATCACCCGGCTGCGCGCCGCCGCCACCGACGGTGCCTTCGATTTGGAGCTGCTCGAGGACAAGACGAACTACCGCCGGTGAACGCGGCCCAGTTCCTGATCGACACCAGCGCCCTGGCCCGCTTCCTCGGCGGCGACGCCGAGCAATTCGGCTGGGATCAGGCCGCTGCGGCCGGGCTCATCGCGACCTGCCCGATCACCGAGCTTGAGTTCTTCTACAGTGCCCGCTCGGCCGCGGACCGGGCCCAGGGCATCGAGGACCTGCGAGAGCTGTTCGGATGGGTGCCCGTGGACGACCGCGCCCATGACCGCGCGTGGCACGTCCAGGAGGCACTGACCGAGCGCGGGCAGCACCGGAGCGCCGGGCCGGTGGACCTCGTCGTGGCCGCGACCGCCGAGCTCCGTGGCCTGACCCTGCTGCACAGGGACCGGGACTTCGACTGCATCGCCGGCGTCACTGGCCAGCCCCTCCAGTGGTACGGTCCTCCGTCCGGCAAGTAGGCCCGGCTGACAAGCTGGCCCGACGGAGGAGACCCAGCTCATGACCACCGACAACCGCATCGGACCGCCCAGCTTCGCGACCGAGCGCGAGATGCTGGCGGCCTTCCTCGACTACCAGCGCGCCACCCTCGTCATGAAGTGTGACGGCCTCACCGACGACGAGCTGCGCCAGCAGTCGAGCCCGCCATCCACGCTGTCGCTGCTGGCCCTGATCCGGCACCTGGCGGAAGTCGAACGGGCCTGGTTCCGCCGGGTGTTCGACGACCCCAGCGCACCCATGGTCTGGTCGGACCAGCCCATGGACTTCCAGGCCGCTTACGACGTCAGCGTCGCGAGCGGCAAGGAAGCGTTCGCCGCCTGGGAGGCCGAGGCGGAGAACTCGCGTCGCATCGTGCGGGACGCGGAGTCGCTCGACCTGGCCGGATATCAGCCCCGGTGGGACGAGGAAGTCTCGCTGCGGATGGTCATGATCCACGTGCTGCTCGAATACGGCCGCCACAACGGGCACGCGGACTTCCTGCGCGAGGGCGTCGACGGGGTCGTCGGCGCCTAAGGAAGGCCCGGGCAACCGCGGGGTCCTGGCCCCGCCACCCGCCCGCCACCCGCCACCTGAAATGACAGCTTGACCTTGACCCAGCGTCAAGGTTCGAGCATGTGGGCATGACGCACCAGACCCGCCCCCAGCCCCGCCCCCCGGCCATCGAGATCACCGGCCTGCGCAAGGCCTTCGGGGACCAGACCGTCCTCGACGGCATCGACCTGACCATCCCCGAAGGCACCACCTTCGCGCTGCTCGGCCCCAACGGCGCCGGCAAGACCACCATGGTCCAGATCCTCTCCACGCTGATCCCGGCCAACGGCGGCCAGGCGATGGTGGCCGGCCATAACGTGCAGGCCGAGCCCGACCCGGTCCGCTCGGCGATCGGGGTCACCGGGCAGTTCTCGGCCGTGGACAAGCTGCTCACCGGCCGCGAGAACATGCTGCTGATGGCGGACCTCTGCCATCTCAGCCGCGCGGAGGGCCGCGAGCGGGCCGCGCAGCTCCTCGAAGAGTTCGAGCTGACCGAGGCGGCGGCCAAACCCGCGGCCACCTATTCGGGCGGCATGCAGCGCCGCCTCGACATCGCGATGACGCTGATGATCCGGCCGCGCATCCTGTTCCTGGACGAGCCGACCACGGGCCTGGACCCGCGGGGCCGCCGCCGGATGTGGCAGATCGTCCGCGACCTCGTCGCCAGCGGGGTCACGATCTTCCTGACCACGCAGTACCTGGAGGAGGCAGACGAGCTCGCGGACCGGATCGCCGTCCTGGATCACGGGCGGATCGTCGCCGAGGGCACGCCCGAGGAACTGAAGCGCCTGGTCCCCGGCAGCCACATCCGGCTGGAGTTCCCCAGCGCCGCGGAGCGGGACGCGGCCGCCAGCGCGCTGCCGGGTGCCAGCCCGGAAGCCCCGGCGGCCCGGCAGGACGGCGAGTCCTTCCCGCTGCGCATCGGCAGCGACGGCAGCGTCGGGTCGCTGCGGGCCGTGCTGGACCAGCTCGACGCGCACTCCATCGAGGTCAGCGCGCTGACGGTGCACACCCCCGACCTGGACGACGCGTTCCTCGCCCTGACCGGCACCCCCGTCACCGCGCTGCGATAAAGAACAGGAATAACAAAGATGACTACCCAGACGATGAACGCCAAGAGCTACGCCGTCCGCGACTCCGCCACCATGCTGCGCCGCAACCTGCTGCACGCCCTGCGCTATCCCGGCATGAGCATCGGCGTGCTGATGGTGCCCCTCCTCATGCTGCTGTTGTTTCGCTTCGTCTTCGGCGACACCCTGTCCGCGGGCGTGCACGCTGCCCGCGGCGGCTACATCAACTTCCTGGCCCCGGGCATCCTGGTCCTGGCGCTGACCTCGGGCTCGGTGGCCACGGCGGTGTCGGTCAGCATGGACATGACCGAGGGCATCATCAACCGGTTCCGCACCATGGCCATCGCCCGCGTCTCGGTGCTGACCGGCCATGTGCTGGGCGCGGTGATCCAGTCCGTGATCGCGGCGGCGCTGATCACCGCCCTGGCCGTGGGCCTGGGCTTCCGGCCCGACGCCAGCCCGGTCGGCTGGCTCGCGGCGCTCGGCCTGACCGTGGCCGTCGCGCTGGCGGTGACCTGGGTGTCGGTGGCGCTCGGGGTCGGGGCCCGGACCCCCGAGAGCGCCAGCAACGCCCCTACGCCCCTGGTGTTCCTGCCCTTCCTGGGCAGCGCGTTCGTCCCGCCCGACTCGATGGCGCCCGGCCTGCGCTGGTTCGCCGAGTACCAGCCGTTCACCCCCATCATCAACGCGATGCGCGGCATCCTGCTCGGCACCCCGATCGGGTACCAGGGCCTGATCGCGCTGGCCTGGTGCGCCGGGCTGGGCGTGGTGGGATATGTGTGGGCCAGGAACCGGTTCAACCGCCCCGCGGCCCGCTAGACCGGAGGACGAAGATGACGACCGCGGACCTTGCCCGCTACCAGCCCGATCGGCCCGATCAGCCCGCATCCGGGCCCGCGCTGCTCACCATCGGCCAGCTCGCGGACTACGTCGGGGTCACGGTGCGCGCGATCCGGCACTACCACCAGCGGGGCCTGATCCCGGAGCCGGAACGGGACGTGTCCGGGTACCGCCGCTACGACGCGAACGCGGTGATCGACCTGATCCGGATCAAGGCCCTGGCCGACGCGGGGGTGCCGCTGGCCCGGATCGAGGAGGTGCTGGGCGCCGGGCCGGAGGAGTTCTCCGGCGCCCTGACCCAGATCGACAAGGCGCTCGCCCAGCGCATCAGGGAACTCCAGGAGCAGCGGCGGCGCGTCTCGCAGCTGGCCGCGGGCGACCGGCTCTACGTGCCGGCCGAGATCGCCGACCTGTTCGACCTGTTCGCCGCGATGAACCTCAACCAGAAGGCGATCCAGATCGAGCGGGACGGCTGGATCCTGCTGGCCGCCCGATACCCGGACGAGGCCCGCCAGTGGGCCAGGGAGAAGCTGGAAGCGCTATCCAGCCCCGACTTCCAGGAGCTGTACCGGCTCTACCACGAGGCCTTCGACTACGACGCGGATGACCCGCGGCTGGACGAGATCGCCGACACGCTGGTCGATTTCGGGGAGCGGCACCGGGAGGAGCTGGAACGCCACCAGGTGGATGTGGATCAGGTTTCGGCCGCCTCACCGCTGGAGGACAAGATGGCCATGGCGCTGGTCCTGTCGAAGACGGCGGAAATCCCGCCGGCCTGGGCCCGGCTGGACGAGCTCGTCCGGGAGAAGGCGCACGCCCGTGGCCTCACCATGCTCCCGACGAGCCAGCCGACCTGAAGCCGGGCCGGGGCCGTCCCTGCACGACATCTTCACAGCTACCTGGTCGAAACCTGCACCATTGATCCCCTACTTTCAGGGCTATGGCCAGGATCGTGGTGGTGGAGGACGAGGCTGAGCTGGCGGCGGCGATCGCGGCCCGGCTGCGCAGCGACGGCCACTGCGTGACCGTGGCGCCTGACGGGCCGGGCGCCGTCGAGACCGTCACCGCCGCGCCGCCCGACCTGGTCGTGCTCGACCTGATGCTGCCCGGCTTCGACGGCCTGGAGGTGTGCCGCCGGATCCAGCGGGACCGTCCGGTGCCGGTGATCATGCTCACCGCGCGCGGCTCCGAGACCGACCTGGTGGTCGGCCTGGAGGTGGGCGCGGATGACTATCTGTGCAAGCCGTTCAGCATGCGGGAGCTGACCGCGCGGGTCCGGGCCCTGCTCCGCCGGGCCGAGCGCCTCTCCTGCGGCCCGGACCAGGTGCTGCGCGCGGGCGCGGTCGAGGTCGACGTGTCGCGGCGGCGGGCCCGGCGGGACGGCCAGCTGGTCGGGCTGACGGCCACGGAGTTCGACCTGCTCGTCTACCTGCTGCTGTCGCCGGGCGTGGTCCGCACCCGGGCCGAGCTGCTGGCCGAGGTGTGGGGGTACCGGGACGGCTCGGGGCCGCGCACGGTGGACTCGCACGTGCGCGCGGTGCGCCGGAAGGCCGGCCCCGAGGTCATCCGCACGGTCCACGGCGTCGGGTACGCCGGCACCGACGGGCAGGGCCGCTGATGGCCACGGCGCACCTGGCCCACCGGCCGCTGGACTGGGTCCGCTCGATCAAGGTGAAGCTCGGGCTCGTCGTCGTCGGCTCGGTGGCGGTGACGGTCGGGGCGATCTTCGCCTCCGTCTACGCCGGCCTGCACACCCGGTACGCGTTCGTCGGCGGCCTGATCGTCTCGCTGGTGATGATCCAGCTGCTGGCGCATGGCATGGTCGCGCCGCTGCGGGAGATGGTGGCGGCCACCAAGGCCATGGCCAGCGGCGACTACCGCCAGCGGGTCCGGGCCACCGGCCAGGACGAGGTCGGCAGCCTGGCCCGGTCGTTCAACACCATGGCCGCCCGGCTGGACGAGGTCGAGCAGCAGCGCCGCGAACTGCTGGCCAACGTCAGCCACGAACTGCGCACCCCGGTCGCCGCGCTGCGGGCCCGGCTGGAGAACCTGGCCGACGGCGTCGAGGTGCTGGACGGCGAGGCCGTCGCGACCATGCTCAAGGGGACCGAGCGGCTGGGCCGGCTGGTCGACCAGCTGCTGGAGCTGGCTCAGTTCGAGTCGGGCGCCATCCGGATCGACCGGCATGAGTTCGGAATCTGCGACGTCGTCGAGGACGCCGCGGCCGAGGTCCGCCCGGTCAACTCCGAAGTCCGGATCGTCACCCAGGTCGACGGCCATCTGTTTATGACGGGCGATCCGGACCGAATCCACGAGGTGCTGACCAACCTGCTCACCAACGCCGTCCGGCATAGCCCGGCGGCGGGCGAGGTCACGGTGGCCGCGGCGGCCCGGCCCGGCGGGGTCCGCATCGAGGTCCTCGACCAGGGCGCGGGCGTGCCCGCCGAGGCCGTGGAGCGCATCTTCGACCGCTTTTACCGGGTGGACACCGGGCCGCGCCCCGGATCCGGCGGCGCGGGACTCGGGCTCGCGATCGCGCGGTCGATCGTCGAGCTGCACGGCGGCTCCATCCGGGCCGAGCCGCGACAGCCCGCCGGCTGCCGCATCATCGTCGACCTTCCGGGCTGACGCCCGGCCGGTCCGCACCGCATCACTCGGGAAGGACACCCATGCAACCGCCCTCGCCTGGCGCCAGCCTGCCCTCATCGCCCCCGCCGCCCGCACCACATCCCGCTGGGCCCTATCCCCGCGCGCCCCATCCCCCCGTGCCGCATCCGCCCGCCGCCGGGCCGCCGGCGGCGCCTGGTCCGGCCCGGCCCCGGCCGCCCCGCCGCCGTTACCTGGCCGTGCGGGCCGGCGCGGACCGCCGGGTGCTCGCGGGAGCCCTCGCCGGCGGTATCGGCTGCGACCTCGCCGTCCACGGCGGACCGTCCTCAATTTCCCTAACAGGGCTGGCCATCCTGGTGGCCATCGCCGTCGTGTGCTCCCGTCGGGCCCGCGGCTGGACCGGCCGGCTGCTGATCGGCGCTGGACCACTGCTCGCGCTCCTGCTCACCCTCCGGTCAAGCCCCTGGGTGACCGTTCCGGTCAGCCTGGCCGTTGCCGGACTGCTGGTCCTGGGTGCCTCGCTGGGCGGCGACAACGGCCGGGCCGCCGCCACCTTCCCGGCCCTCGCGGCCCGGATCGTGCTCGTCGCCGGCCATCTGGTCCTGGCGCCGGGCATGTTCCGGCCCTGGGGCCAGCCGCCCGCCGGCGAGGCCATCCGCGACCGGGCGGGCGCGCTGGCGCGCGGGGCGCTGCTCGGCGGCCCGGTCCTGCTCGTGGTCGGCGGGCTGCTGGCCGCGGCCGACCCGATCTTCCGGTCCTGGTTCGACATGCCGCTCGTCCTCCAGCACCTGGTGCTGGTGCTCCTCGGGGCCTGGGCCACGCTCGGGCTGATCCGGGCGGCCAGCGCCGAGGAGCCGGCCCGGCCCTCCCGGCGGCACCGGCGCTGGGCGCGGTCGAGGCCACCGTGGTGCTGGGCGGCCTGTGCGCGCTCTACGCCGCCTTCGTGGCCGCCCAGTTCGTGGCCCTGTCCGGGGCGGGCCACCGGATCCTGGTCACCGGCGGCCTGACCTACGCCCAGTACGCCCGCGGCGGCTTCTTCCAGCTGCTGGCCTGCGCCGCGATCACGCTGATCGTGCTGCTCGGCGTGCGGGCCCTGGCCGGCCCGGCCCGGGCCGGGCTGGCGGTGGCGTCCGGGCTGACCGTGGCCCTGACCACCGGCGTCGTGATCCTGGCGATCCTGCGGCTGCACCTCTACGAGGCCCAGTACGGACTGACCATGCTGCGGCTGGCCTGCCTGGTCGCCGCGGTCTGGATCGGCATCGTGTTCGTCCTGCTCGGCGCCACGCTGCCGCGCCGCGGCCTGCCGCGACGGTACTTCCCGGCCGCCGTGATCGCCTCCGCGCTGGTCTTCGTCGCCGCCTGGGGCGCCGCCAACCCGGCCGCCATCGTGGCCCGGACCAACCTGCACCGGGCCGAGCGCGGCCTGCCGCTCGACGTCGGCCAGGCCGTCAGCCTGGGCCCGGACGCGGTGCCGGCGCTGCTGGCCGGGCTGCGCCACCTGAGCCCGGCCCGGGCCGCCGAGCTGGGCCACGCGATCTGCGCCCGGCCGCCGGGCTCGCATGGGGGCCTGGCGTTCAACGTGTCCCGCCTGCTGGCCAGCCACGCCCTGGCCAGGCAGTGCCAGTGACCGGCTCCCGCCCGGCAGGCGGACCGCGTCCGGGGCTTCCTCCTCCCCCTGGGGGAGGTACCAGACTGGGCTCATGGCCTCTTCGCTGGCGATCGGGGACTTCTCCCGGGCGACGCACATGAGCATCAAGACCCTGCGGCACTACCACCGCGTGGAACTGCTGGAGCCCGCCGACGTGGACGAGTTCACCGGGCACCGCCGGTACACCCCCGACCAGATCCCCACCGCCCAGGTGATCAAGCGGTTCCGGGACCTGGACATGCCCATCGAGGACATCCGGCGGGTGCTGGCCGCGCCCGACGTCGCCACCCGCAACCGGCTCATCGCCGGCCACCTGGACCGGCTGGAGGAGGGCCTGGCCCGCACTCAGCAGGCCGTCGGCTCGCTGCGTGACCTGCTCGACCACCCGCAGGAGGCGGTGCGCGCCGACATCAGCCACCGCAGCGTGGCGCCGGCCCCGGCCGCGGCCATCACCGCCGTGGTCAGCATGGCGGACGTCAGCGCCTGGTACCAGGGTGCGATGGGCGAACTACGCGCCACGATCGAGGCCCAGGACGTGGCGGCCGGCGGCCCGCCGGGCGGGATCTATGACACCGACCTGTTCGCCCACGAGCGCGGCCGGGCCACCGTGTTCATCCCCTGCGCCGGGGCGGTCCGCCCCGTCGGCCGGGTCGAGGCGCTGGTCGTGCCGCCCGCCGAGCTGGCCGTCATCGTCCACGAGGGCGCGCCCGATGACGTCGACCGCGCCTACGGCGCGCTGGCCGACCACGTGACCCGGCACGCCCTGGGCGTAGACGGGCCCGTCCGCGAGTACTACCTGGCCAGCCGCCTGGACACTCCGGACGCGGCGGCCTGGCGGACCGAGATCGGCTGGCCGATCTTCCAGACCAGCGGCGGCTAGGCCCGGCCCCAATGAGCGCGCACCGCTGGCAGCCTGGCTGTTACCGTTGACGTCATGAAGCGCGCAGGACTGACGACGACGCCGGAGGATGTCCCGGCGCGCGGACCCTTGTTTTGAGCGACAGAGCTTAGCGACAGAGTCTGACCGAAAGCCCCGGGGCGAGCGCCCCGGGGCTTTCGTCTTGTGGTCACTCGCCCCCGACTGCCTGGCGAGGAGATCACGATGTACGACCACCACAAGCTCGGCCGCGAGCTGGGCCTGTTCGACACCGATCCGCTCATCGGCTCCGGGCTGCCCTACTGGCTGCCCGACGGCGCCATCGTCCGGCACACCCTGGAGGAGTACATCCGGGCCGCCGAGCAGCGGGCGGGCTACCAGCACGTGTACTCGCCGGTGCTGGCCAAGCGCGAGCTGTACGAGATATCCGGGCACTGGGCCCACTACCGCGATGACATGTACCCGCCGATGCACCTGGGCAGCGAGCAGATCGTGCTGCGGCCCAGCCTGTGCCCGCACCACGCGCTGATCTACCGGTCCCGTGCCCGCAGCTACCGGGAGCTGCCGCTGCGGCTGGCCGAGATCGGCGGCCAGTACCGGGCCGAGCTGTCCGGCGTGCTGGGCGGGCTGACCAGGGTCCGCGCGATGCAGCTGAACGACGCCCACATCTTCTGCGGCCTGGACCAGGTCGCCGACGAGGCCAGCGCCGCCCTGGACATGATCCGCGCGGCGTACGCGGCGCTGGGCGTCCAGCCGGCCCGCTACCGGTTGTCGCTGCCCGGCGCGGGCGACAAGTACGTCGCCGACCCGGACCTCTGGCACCGGGCGGCGGACCTGCTCGCCAGCGTGCTCGAGGCCAGTCGCGTGCCCTATGAACGGGCCACCGGGGAGGCGGCGTTCTACGGGCCGAAGATCGACGTGCAGGTCGCCGACGGGGCCGGCCGGGAGGCCACCATGTCGACCATCCAGGTCGACTTCTATATGCCGTCCCGGTTCGACCTGCGCTACATCGGGCCGGACGGGGCCCGGCACCGCCCGGTCATGCTGCACCGCAGCGTCGTGGGCAGCATGGAGCGCGCCATCGCCCACCTCATCGACGTGCACGGCGGGGCGTTCCCGGCCTGGCTGGCCCCGGTCCAGCTGGTCATCCTCCCGGTGTCCGCGGCCGAGCTGGACCAGGCCGGGGCGCTCCGGCGGCGGGCCGTCGATCAGGGGCTGCGGGCGCAGGTGTCCGACCCGGGCCACGGCAGCCTGGGCGCCCGGATCCGGGCCGCCCGGCTGGTCCCCTACCAGGCCGTGATCGGGGCCAGGGAGGCCGCGGCCGGCCAGGTGGCGCTGCGGCTGCGGGACGGGCGCCGCCGCGACGCCCGGCCCGCCGCCGAGGTGCTGGCCCAGATCGGCGCCCTGGTCGCCGCGCACCGCGCCGACCTCTGGGAGAAAGACATCGATTAACAAAGGACGCCCGGGCGGTCAGCTGAACACGGCGCGCGCTGGGGTACCGCTGGCCCCCGTCGACGACCACGTTGGCGCCGGTGACCCACGCCGCCCGCGGCGACAGCAGGAACGTCACCACGTCGGCCACCTCGCTCGGGTCGCCCAGCCGCCCGAACGGGAACTGGGTGTCGACGAACGTGGCGAACAGCTCGGGGTTCTGCTGCTGGAAGGTCTCCCAGGAGCTGCCGGGGAACATGATCGAGCCCGGGCTGACCGCGTTCACCCGGATCCCGTCCGGGGCCAGCTCCTGGGCGGCGACCGAGGCGAGCTGGATCTCGGCTGCCTTGGCCGCCGCGTAGGCGGTGCGCGGCGCCGGGCGCATGCCGGTGATCGAGGTGATGAGCACGATCGACCCCCCGCCCGCGGCCCGCAGGTGGCTGAGGCCGGCCCGGATCAGCTCGGCGGCGTGCCCGGCATTCAGCGCGAACGTCGCGGTGAACTCGCCGGGCTGGGAGTTGGTCAGGTTGCCGCCGCCGACGGTGCCGCCCGCGTTGGCCACCAGGTGATCCAGGCCGCTCAGGGCGCCGGCGATCTCGTCCACCGCCCGGCCCAGCGCGACGGTGTCGGTGACGTCGGCCACGGCCGTGGCCACGGTCGCGGCGCCCAGCCCGGCCAGCCGGTCCGCGGCGGCGGCCAGGCCGTCGGCGCCGCGGGCGACCAGCCCGACCGCCGCGCCCTCGGCGGCCAGCGCCTCGGCGACCGCGAGGCCGATGCCCCGGCTGCCTCCGGTGATCAGTACCCGGCTGCCGTTCAGGCCCAGATCCATGTTGTCTCCTCGTCGCCTAAGTCCCTGACCGCGGCCGCCGTGCCTAGCCGGGCCCGGTCGCGCCGAGCCGGGCCAGCAGCGCGTCGCGCGAGCCGGGGCGCAGCGCGTAGACCAGCGCGAACATCGCCTCCCTGGCCAGCCGCTGGCCATGCTCGGTGACCAGCAGCGACCGGCTGCCCGCCGTGGTCATCAGCGCCGATGCGGCCCGCAGCGCGAGCTCCCCGGCCGCGGCCCGCGCGGCCAGGATGCCGGGGCCGAGCCGGTCCAGCTCCGCCCGCAGCGCGGCCAGCTCGCCATCCAGCGCGCTCCGGCTGTTATCCCGGAGCGCCGGAGGGTCGCGCCTCCTCGATGACGCCGGGCCCCTCCAGCGCCAGCATCCGGCAGCACCGGGCCGCGACGCCGAGGGCGAGCGCGGCGTGCGTACGGAGCACTTGCGGCGGTGTCTCGCCGGGGGCCGGGTGCTTGCTGGTCACGCGGCGCGCGGGCACCGGCAGCCGGTCGAAGGTAAGCCGGACGGTCGCCGTAGCGTCCAGCGCGGCCAGCCGGAGCCGCTCGGCGCGCACCGACGGCCCCTCGGCCGCGTCGACCAGCAGCCAGACGATCTCGCCATCGTCGGCCCTGGCCGCCGCGTGGACAACGTCGATCCGGCCCCACCCGGACACGAACGGCGATACCCCGTCCAGCCGCCAGCCCTGGCCGTCGGGCTCCGCGCGCAGCGTGGGCCGGGGCAGCGCGCCGCCCAGGGCCAGGCCAGCCCGGATCTCGCCGCTGGCCAGCGGCGGCAGCCAGGTCCGGGCCAGTTCCGGGCGGTCGCCGGCCATCAGCGCCTGCACCAGGCCGTTGTGCTGCATCCACACGAACGCCGTGGTCAGGCAGCCGCTGGCCAGCGCCTCCAGGACCGCGCAGACGGTGCCGAAGTCGGCGTCCAGGCCGCCGAGCTCTCCCGGCGCGGCCAGGCCGTACAGCCCGGCTCCGGCCAGGGCGTCGAGCAGCTCGCGCGGCACGACAGCGCTGGCCTCGGTGGCCAGCGCCGCGGGAAACAGCACCTCGTCCGCGATGCGCTGCGCGACCTGGACGACTTTCACGGGGCGAGCCTACCGAGGCGGTGATCACCGCCCGGCCGACCGGGCGAGCGCCGCGCCCGCGCCGGGGCCAGCCCGGGCGGGGCCGGCCAGATTCAGAGGAAACTCCCACGCAGCCCACACCCGCCAGGCCGTCTGACGTGGTCCCATCGAGGAGAGCGCACGGGGTAATCGGCGGGTTGAACACGGGTTATACACGGGTTATACACGGGGTGAAGGAGCACGGCGATGGGCGAGGCGGTGGTGGACCTGTCCCGCAGCCAGGGCAGGCTGCTGATGGTCGATGACGAGCCGTTCCTCCGCGAGGCCGTCGCCACGTCCCTGCGGTTCATGGGCTATGAGGTGACCACCGCGCAGGACGGCGACGAGGCGCTGCGGCTGGCCAGGGCCCAGCGCTTCGACCTGATCCTGCTGGACGTGACGCTGCCCGACACCGATGGCTTCGAGGTGCTGCGGCGGCTGCGCCGGGACGGCAGCCAGGTGCCGGTGCTTTTCCTGACCGCCCGGGACACCGCCGCCGACCGGGCGACCGGGCTGGCCCTGGGCGGCGACTACCTGACCAAGCCGTTCGGACTGGCCGAACTGGCCGACCGGATCGCCGCCGGGCTCAGCCGCCGGGACGATCCGGCCCCCGGCCCGGGGCAGTCAGCCGGCGCCGCCTGACCATCAGTCGGGGACTGCGGGTCGCGATAATGCCTGCGGGGCAGCGGATTTCGGCGTACATTCTGTTTCAATCTGGCGCTTCCCGCGCTACACGGCATTTGCGCTCCAGTCTCCTATATCTGCCTGTACGCCTCCTTAGGGCGATGAGATGCGCGAAGCTGTTGCCATGCTTTCGACAGAACGGGTATGCCGGTGACGGAAACGCCGGCGGCGACCTCGTCCTCCGCCCGCGTTCCCCAGACCAGGCAGGCCCCGGCCGGGGGCTTCGACATCCTGGTCCTGGACGCTGCCAGTCGGCAGAGCCTGGCCAGCGTCCGCAGCCTCGGACGGGCCGGCCTGCGGGTGGCCATGGGCGAGAGCAGCGCCGAATGCCGGCCGCCGCTGCCTGTTCTGTCGTTCGCCTCCCGTTACTGCGCCCGCACCGTGGTGCTGCCGAACCTGATCACCGACGTGCCGGCGTTCGGGGCCGCGGTGGTCGACTTCGTGCGCGCGCACCCGACGCGCGTCGTGCTGCCCACCGCCGATGGCGCCATCGGCGCGATGATGCCCTGGCGGGACGAGCTGGCCGAGCTGGGCTGCGTGCTGGCCCTGGCGCCGCAGTCCGCCCTCGAGATCGCCAACGACAAGGACCGGACCCTGGAGGTGGCCCGCCGCCTGGGCATCGCCTACCCCAGGACCAAGCGGATCGACAGCGTCGAGGAGCTGCCCGGCCTGCTGGCCGAGTTCCCGTACCCGTTCGTGCTCAAGCCGACCTCCTCCTGGATGCGCGGCTCGGTGGACCGGCTGTATCCCACCGAGGTGGTCAACGAGCAGGAGGCCACCGAGCTCACCGAGAAGTTCGTGACCGCCGGGGCCGGGGTGCTGGCCCAGCAGTGGGCCAGCGGACTGCGCGAGGGCGTGTCGATGTTCGTCGTCAATGGCGAGATCCGGGCCGCCTGCGCGCACGCCGCCTACCGCACGAGCCCGCCCCTGGGCGGCGCCTCGGTGATGCGGCAGAGCATCCCGATCCCCCAGGACATTTATGCCTCCTCGGTGGCGCTGGTCCAGGCCATCGGCCTGGAGGGGGTCTGCGAGGTGGAGTACCGGCGCGACGCGGACGGCCGCCCGCTGCTGATGGAGATCAACGCCCGGCTGGCCGGGACGATCGAGAACGCGGTGCACTCGGGCGTCGATTTCCCGATGATGATCTGGCGGTGGGCGACCGGGCAGCAGGTCGGCCGGGTGGAGGGGTACAAGACCGGCGTCCGGACCCGCTGGCTGCATGGCGACATGCGCTGGCTGCGCGACAACTACGGGCGGGTCGGCCGTCCCGACAGCGTGTCCCGGAGCCGGGCACTGTGGATCTTCGGGTCGGAGTTCTTCCGGACCCGGCACATTGACAGCGTCGACCGGCGCGACATGAAACCGGCCGCGGCGGAATTCCGTGTCTCCCTGGCGGCCATACGCAAGCAGCGGGGGAGACAGGAGCCGCCCGCGACCGAAACGGGGCGAGAGGGAGCACAACGTGTCAGCTGAAGACGTTCTGATCATCGGGGCCGGGGCGAATGGCCTGTCCACCTCGGCCCATCTGCGGTCGCTCGGGGTCAGCCACCGCATCGTGGGCCGGCCGATGGACTCCTGGAAGTCGCACATGCCGGCCGGCATGATCATGCGCTCGGAGCCCTACGCCTGCGAGATCGCGGCGCCGAAGCCGGGCTACGACCCGGCGACCTACAGCAAGCGGCACGGGCTCGACTACAGCGACCGGGTCGGCCCGCTGACCATGGCCCACTTCCTGGCCTATGCCGACTGGTGGACCGAGCAGCTGGTGCCGGATGTCGAGGACCTCACGGTGACCGACATCAGCCCGGCCGCCGACGGGTTCCGGGTGTCATTCCAGGACGCTGACACGATCACCGCCCGGCAGGTGCTGGTGGCCACCGGGGTGATTCCGTACGCCCAGCTCCCCGGCGAGCTAGCCGGGATGCCGAAGGACCTGGTCACGCACACCTCCGAGCACAACAACCTGGACCGCTTCCGCGGCCGCCGGGTCGCGGTGCTGGGCGGCGGCCAGTCCGCGCTCGAGGCGGCGGCGCTGCTGCACGAGACCGGCGCCGACGTCCAGGTCGTGGTGCGCCGTAAGGCGGTGAGCTGGCTGGATGTCAACCCGCAGCAGCTGAGCCTGCTCGGGCACGTCCGCCGGCCGGTGTGCAAGCTCTGCGAGGGCTGGAAGTGCACGTTCTGGAACACCCCGCAGGCCTTCCGCCGTCTGCCCAAGGACATGCGGACCACCAAGGCCCGGACGGTGCTCGGGCCCGCGGGGGGCTGGTGGCTGCGCGAGCGGATCGAGGGCAAGGTCGAGGTCCTGACCGAGCACCAGGTGCGCGGGGCGTCGGCCAGCGGCAGCGGCGTGCGGCTGGTCATTGACGGCCCCAGGCTCTCCACGCTGGACGTGGACCACGTGATCGCGGGCACGGGGTTCCCCATCGACATCGCCCGGCTGCCGTTCATGTCCGAGAAGCTGCTCCAGGGCATCGACCGGCTGACTGGCTACCCGGTGCTCAACCGGGCCAACGAGAGCTCGGTCCCCGGCCTGTACTTCGCCGGCGGCCCGGCCGCGGTCAGCAACGGCCCGTCGGTGCGTTTCGTGGCCGGCACGCACACCACCGCCCGCCCGACCGCCCGGGCCATCGCCCGCCGCGCGGGCGCCAGCGGGCCTCGCTCGGCGGGTTCCGCGACCCCGGACCGGGCGGCCCAGACCAGCCACTGAGCCGCTGTCCGGAGTCTCGCCCGGGTCTCGGCTGAGTCGCGTTTTCCGGGCGGCCGTCATCACCCCTGATGGGAGGCGGCCGGCGAAGTATGATCCGGTTAGTCGCCCTCGATGGCGGCGAGGGGCAGACTCCAGGCATCAAGGAGCGATTCCATGGGCATTCTCAACGAGGCCCGGCGCGAGTTCATCGCAGCGCCCGACAGCTCGAAGGGCCAGCTCGTCTACAAGTGGCCCGACCAGAACATCCGCAAGTTCTCCCGGGCCATAGTCGAGCCCGACGCCGTCGCGGTCTTCATGAGCCAGGGCCAGATCATGGGGGTCCTCCTGGGCGGCCAGCACATGCTGGACGCCAAGGAACTGCCGTTCCTGGGCATGTTCGTGGACTGGGCCAGCGCCGGCAACGCCTTCAAGGCCGAGCTGTACTTCGTCGGCATCCGGGACTTCCCGAGCTTCCGGTTCGGCGGCCGCCTGGACGAGGTGCAGGACCCGGTGAGCGGGCTGATCGTCACCCTGCGGACCTTCGGCGAGTACGCGCTGCGCGTCATCGACGCCCCCAAGCTGATCCTGAACCTGGTCGGGACCGTCGACGTGACGAGCAACGACGCGGTCACCGCCTGGGTCGCCCAGCAGCTGCTCAAGGCCACCCGCACCACGGTTACCACCCAGCTCATGTCCGGTGCCTGGCCGATCCTGGGGCTGTCCATGCACAGCCCGGAGATCGAGGTCGCGGCCATGCAGGCGGCCAACCACGAGCTGGCCGACTACGGGCTGTCCATCACTCGCCTGGGCAACCTCGACATCAACCTGGATGACGACGACAACGCGCGGCTGAAGAAGCTGGCCGGCGACACGGCCTACAGCCGGCTGGCCGGCGGGTTCCTCCAGGCGGCCCAGGCCGAGGCGCTCCAGGGCGCGGGCGAGGGCATGGCCCAGGGCGGCGGCGCGGTGAGCCCGATCTTCTTCGGCGCCGGCATGGGCATCGCCAACCAGATGATGCAGCCCGCGCCTCCACCGGCCCAGGGCGCGCCGCCGCCTCCGCCCACGCCTGGCTTCGCGGGCGGCGGCCAGGGCTACGCCCAGCAGCCAGCGGCTCCGCAGCCCGCCGCCGCAGGCCCCGGCGCCGCAGCAGCCCGCGGCGCAGACCGCGACGATGAGCTGCGCGAACTGCGAGAGCCAGCTCCCGGTGGGAGCCAAGTTCTGCGCCGAGTGCGGCACGCCGACGCAGAAGCACTGCACCAACTGCAACGCCAGCCTCGGCGCCACCTCGAAGTTCTGCGCCGAGTGCGGCACCCCCACCGCTCCGCCAGCCTCCTGACCGGCGGTTCCATTACCGAGAGCTACGGCACGGGCGTCCGCTAGCATCCCGCATATTATGCGTACCCCCGCTGCGATATCCCCCGCTGTGTCCCTTTAAGGCCCCCGACCAGAAAGGCCTGTCCGGATGGACCGGATCGAGTGCCAGTGGTGCAAAGCCCAGAACGAGCCACAGCGCACCAGCTGTAATACCTGCGGCGCACCGCTCGACAAGAAGAATCTCGTCTCCGACTCCGGGTGGGCCGAGGCGCCCCGCCTGCGGGACATGACGGAGTTCCGTTTCTCCAACTCCACCTGCCAGATCGAGGGCGAGATCGTCCCGGTGGCCGAGCTCGCGCTGGCGCACGGCGACGCGGTGTTCTTCGAGCACCACGTGATGCTGTGGAAAGAGCCGAACGTGCCGATGTCGGCCATGAACACCGGCGGCGGCATGAAGCGCATGCTGGGCGGCATGCCGCACGTGCTGAGCGTGGCGCACGGGCCGGGCCGGGTGGCCGTGTCCCGCGACGCGTCGGGCGAGGTCGTCGTGCTGCCGCTGCACCCGTCCATGGAACTGGATGTGCGCGAGCACGCGTTCCTGGCCGGGACGCACTCGCTGAGCTACTCGTTCGTCCGGGTCAAGGGCATGGCCAACCTGCTGCACGGCGGCGAGGGCATGTACATGGACCGGTTCGTCACCCACAACGAGCCCGGCCTGCTGCTGCTGCACGGCTACGGCAACGTCTTCCAGAAGACGCTGCAGCCGAACGAGAAGATCCTCGTCGAGCCCGGCGGGTTCCTGTACAAGGACTCGTCGGTGGCGATGAACACGATCAAGCAGAACATCAGGACCGGCCTGGCCCACCACGGCATGTACCTGGCCGAGATGACCGGCCCCGGCCGGGTGGGCATCCAGTCCATGTACGTCCACCACGGCTCCGAGTAGGCGGGCATCATGACACAGCCGCCTGGCCAGGGCCGCTACACCTGTCCGTACTGCCGCATCCCCAGCGAGGGCGGCGGCCCGACCTGCCCGCACTGCGGTGCGGCGGTGGACGTCAGGGAGCGGGTGTCCGACTCGGGGTGGGCCGAGCAGCCGCCGATCCGCGACATGGCCCGCATCCGCTTCAACCGCTCGACGTGCCAGATCAGCGGGACCTACGTGCCGGTGGCCGAGATGAACCTGCACGACGAGGACTGGGTCTACTTCTCCCACCACGTGCTGCTGCACACCGACCCGCAGGTCCGCCTGGACACCCTGAAGATGAAGGGCGGCTGGAACCGGGTGCTGGCCGGGATGCCGCTGATCATGATGACCGCGCGGGGCCCGGGCCACATCGCGTTCAGCGCCGACCACCCGGGCGACACGCTGGTCGTGCCGCTTCAGGCGAACCAGGCCGTGGACGTGACCGAGCACCACTTCCTGGTCGCCACCGGGAACGTCAACTACCAGTGGGAGTCGTCGCGCGTCTGGTTCGCTACCCAGGACGGCGACGACCAGGAGTACCACTACCCGCTCGGCCGGACCATGGACCGGTTCAGCGCCCACGGCGCGCCGGGCCTGCTGCTGCTGCACGCGCCCGGCAACACCTTCATCCGCGACCTGCAGCACGGCGAGCGGATCCTGGTCCAGCCCAGTGGCCTGATCTACAAGGACCCGACCGTCCGGATGCACCTGCACTTCGAGTACCCGCACGGCACCTACTGGTTCAGCTCGGCCAAATGGCAGGCCAAGTCGGTCTGGCTGACCCTCCAGGGGCCGGGCCGGGTGGCGGTCAAGTCGGTGTTCGAGCGCCCGGAGATGGTGGGCTCGGTGGTCAACAGCTCCGGCGCGACGACCCAGTACTGGTAGGCCGCCCATGAACCGAGTGGTTACCGGTTATGACGACAGCGGCCGCCCGGCCATCCTCCGGCAGGGCGAGCCGCCGGTCGTCATCCACGCCGGCCGTTACACCACCACCGAGCTGTGGGTCAGCGACCGGGGCCCGCTCCAGCCCACCGCCGCGGACGCCTCGACCCGTGAGTGGGCGCTGGAGCCGCCGCCCGGCGGCGCCTGCTTCCGGATCGTGGAGATCGCGCCGGCCACCGGCGAGCCCGCGGCCGAGGCCGAGCCGCTGGACGCGGGGCACCTGGACGCGGAGCACCTGGACGGGGATCTGGACGCGGGGCACGACGAGTTCCAGGACGCGCACGCCACCGACACCCTCGACTACGTCACCATCCTGCGCGGGCACGTGACGCTGGTCGTCGGGGACGCGGAGGTGACGCTGGGACCCGGCGACTCGGTCGTCCAGCAGCCCGGCGTGCCGCACGACTGGCAGAACCGCGGCGAAGAGCCGGCGGTCATGGTCGGCGTCCTGATCAGCGCCCGGTAAGGGCGGGGCTGGGTCCGGGCATCCGTTAAACAGGGCGGGTGCCCCGCTCGCCTGACCTAGACTCGGCTTGTGGTTTTCAAGCTGGTCGGGGAGGGGCGGCCCTATCCCGATCATGCCCGGACCTCGCGGGAGTGGGCCGAGATCCCGCCCCGTGCCGTCCGGCTGGACCAGCTGATCACCACCAAGAACGTGCTTGACCTGCGCAGCGTCCTGTCCGAGGACTCGACGTTCTACGGCGACCTGTTCCCGCACGTGATCCGCTGGCACGGCGAGCTCTACCTGGAGGACGGGCTGCACCGGGCGCTGCGCGCCGCGCTGCACCAGCGCTCCGTCCTGCACGTCCGCGTCCTCGAGCTGGACTAGCCGGGCGATCAGCCCCGGTACCGTCGCCCGTTACCGCCGGGTGCCGCCCCTCGCTAGGCGTGGCGTCTCGTGGCCGTTGCGTGGTGCTTGGTAACCCGGCGGTGGTGCTTCCCCGATCCGCTCCGGCTGGTGGCCTTGTGCGGCTGGCCCCCGGCCGTCGCCGTGTTCCGGCGCTCCCTGGCCGCGCGGGCAGTGTCCGCCGCGGCCTCGGCGGCCAGCCGGGGCGTCATCCAGGACAGCATCGGCGGCAGCAGAATCCGCCAGGTGTACATGGTGTGACGGCCGGTCGTCACGATCTTGAGCGGCACGCCCGGCTCGCGGAGCAGCAAGAGCTGCTGGAAGTCCTCGGCCGCGCGCAGGTCACTGCGGTCGGCCCCGCCGACGCCGATCCAGAACTGGGCGAGGTGCTGGCGGGCGGGCAGCGCCTGCACCGCGTGCATGGGCGTGTTGAGCAGCGCCTGCTTGCGGGTGCGGAACGCGCTGACCATCCGGGTCGGGCTGGTGAGCTGGTTGTCGGACGGCTTGAAGTAACCGCTCATGACGCCCGCGTAGCTGAAGATCCGGCCGTGCTGGAGGCCGAAGTTGGCCGCGCAGAAGCCGCCCTCGGAGTAGCCGGCGATACCCCAGCCGCGGCCCGGCGGTTCCACCCGCAGTCGCCGGCTCAGGTAGTCGGGCACGTCCTTGGCCAGGAAGGTGTTGTCCTGCGGGCCGTGGTACTGGTTCAGGCACTGCAAGGACACCCCGCGCGCGCCGTTCGCGTCCGGCATGACCAGCACGGCCGGCTTGGCCGCGCCCTCGCTCACCAGGCTGTTGAGGGTGAGGTTCACGGTCAGCAGGGTGATCCAGTCCTGCGGGCCGCCGGGGAAGCCGTGGATCAGCTCGATGACCGGGAACCGGTACCGCTGGTAGGCCGGACTGGAAGTACTGCGGCGGCAGGTAGACCAGGACGCTGCGGCGCAGGTGGGTCCGGGCGCCGGTCATCGTCAGCTGGAGGGTGAAACCCTGCTGGGCCGCCAGCCCCGAGTTAACGGTCTGGCCGAGCAGGCTGGCGAACCTGGTTCCGGGCCGGCTGGGGACGTTCGGCGCGTTGGCCGTCTGCACGCCCTGGTTGGTCAGGTCGGAGATCGCGGCGTGCCAGGTCTGGTAGTAGTCGTAGTACTTGTTCACCGCGGCGACGCCAAACGCCATGGCCGGGATGAATGCCAGGCACGCGGCCAGGATCCGGAATACGAGCTGCTTAGCGACGATCACCCACCAGACCAGGGCACCGAAAACCGCGACCAGGATCAGGAAGAATTCCGTGCTCTGCGGCTCAGGCAATCAACTCTCCGGTCAGGCGGCTGGCTCGCTCCCCGACGGGGCGCATTATCCGCACAACGAGCGAGCGGCGGACCCGGTGCCCGCCTGGTCCTGCTCGCCGGACCGTGCTGGCCTCGGAACTGGGCCGGCGATGGCGGTGGACGTGGCGGTGGAGGTGGGATTTGAACCCACGGAAGGGTTGCCCCTTCACACGCTTTCGAGGCGTGCGCCCTCGGCCACTAGGCGACTCCACCGCGGATGAGCCTACCTGAGCGGGAGCGTGCTGTGTTAGCTGGCCCGCAGGCGGGCGAAGAAGTCGCGCAGCAGGGCCGCGCAGTCGTCGGCTAGCACTCCGGTGATCACCTCAGGCGGCGGGCCGAGCCGGCGGTCGTGCAGCACGTCCCACAGCGAGCCCGCGGCGCCCGCCCTGGCCTCCGCCGCACCGTAGACCAGCCGGCCCAGCCGGGCGGCCAGCACCGCGCCCGCGCACATGGTGCACGGCTCGAGGGTGACCACCAGCGTGCAGCCCTCCAGCCGCCAGCTTCCGGTCGCGCGGCCCGCGGCCCGCAGGGCGATGATCTCGGCGTGGGCGGTCGGGTCGGCGTCGGCCTCGCGGCGGTTACGTCCGGAGGCCAGGACGGCGCCGTCCGGGCCGAGCACGACGGCCCCCACCGGCACCTCCGCCGCGCCTGAGGACTGCTCGGCGAGCCCGGCCGCGGCGTGTTCCAGGGCCAGCCGCATGGCCGGCTCATATCCGGCCAGGTACCCGGTCACCGCCGGCGCCGCCGGTCGCGCGCCCAGCCCGCCTTGCGCCAGACCGCCTTGCGCCAGACCGCTTTGCGCCCGCCCGCCCTGCGCTCGCTCATCACGGGCTCAGTTCATCACGGCCGGCCCACCTGGCGCGCGGCGGCGCAGGTCAGGCGCCCAGGATGGCGGCGTCCAGCGCCCGCTCCAGGGCCGAGCCGAAGCCGATCCGGCGGGCGATGCTCGCGATGACCTCATCCGGGAACAGGTCGAGGTCGCCGGACAGCGCCCCTAGCTCCATCTCGTCCACGCCCAGGTCCGCGAAGATCGACATGTCCCCGGCCGGCAGGACCTGGTCCAGGTCCTCGTCCTCCGGCACCGGGATGTCCAGGTAGTCGAGCACCTGCCCGGCCAGCGGCCAGTCCACCGCCGCGGTCAGGTCGGACAGGAAGACCGACACGTCCGTGCCGATCATCCGCAGGGCCACGAAGAAGTCGTCACCGACCGCGGCCAGGCCGATGGTCCCGCCGATGCCCGGATACTGCCGCAGGGCCTGGATCAGCCCGTCGAGGTTCTCGGCGAGCGAGGCAGGCAGGATGCCGACTTCCCACACGTCGTCTTCCCGGTACACCACGACGCAGAAGTCACTGCTGGTCAGTTCGGTCATCTTCACCCCACGGGCTGGCTTCCAGGAAGGAATGGTGTCAGATTCTCCTGGCCCGCGTGTCATGATCTTCCAGTGCGAGCATTCTGCATCGGCTCGCTAACTGCGCGTTACCGGGCAAGCCGGGGACGGGCGGGGAGCATACCTGCGCCGCCGGGCGGGCATATTCCTCGGCATGGCCGCCACTACGGCCCGGCGGGGCCCGTCGCGACGGCACCCCGATCCGGTCCCGTCAGACCGCGTGGTGTGCGAGCGAACGCCTCGTAGATCACGTATGGTATCCCTTTCGGTAAGCAGACATTGGTTCGTAAATTCGGCTGAGCTATGCTGAGCCCATCAGCTGGACTGGGTTTCACATCACTTGCCGTAAGGTGAACTGCGAGCGGCAGCTAGGAGGTGAGCGCGATGCTCAGGAAGGTCATCACATGGGCGATCGTCATATTTATCGTGTACTACCTCGTGTCTAACCCTCACGGTGCCTCCGACGCCGTGCAGTCTGCCCTCCGGGGCCTTCGCTCGGCCGGCAACTCCCTGTCCACGTTTGTCAGTAACCTCTAGCCATGCGACAGGCGTCGTCCACCGGGCCTGCGGCGGTTAGCAAGTACCTGCTGCCGCGCGAGGTGCAGGTGGCAACGGTCCGGCAGCACCCTGCGGTCCTGCTGGCCGCCGGCAGCCAGGCGGTGGCCGGCCTGCTGGTAGCCGGCCTGCTGAGCTTCACGCTGTTCCGGCATAATCACCTCCTGCTGGCGATCGTGTGGATCGCCTGGGCCGTACTTCTGCTGCGGCTCATCTGGAAGGCCATCAACTGGGCCGTCGATTACTTCGTGATTACGAGCCAGCGGCTCATCCTCACGTCGGGCGTGCTGACCCGCAAGGTGGCCATGATGCCGATGTCAAAGGTCACTGACATGAGCTTCCAGCGGTCGTTCGGCGGACGGATTCTCGGATACGGCGAGCTCATCGTCGAATCGGCTGGGCAGAACCAGGCATTGGACCGCGTGACGTATATTCCGTATCCAGAGCAGCTATACCTTCTCGTCTGCGGGATCCTCTTTCCCGCCGGCGCGGATGAGGAGCCTTCCGACGAGCTCTAGCTCGTCGCGTCTTCCTTCCCCGAAGTTCCTGCGGCCGCCGGCCGGCATCATGCCGCCCGGCGGCATGAGCCGGTCCCGCCGCGGGATCCGGTCCGGCCGGATGGCCCCGTGCGCCTGCCCGATTCTGGGCTGACTTGTCCGGGCATCGTTCCCCTCTTAGCCACCCTCCGATAACGTTACGTTCAGCTGGGGATATACCGCCGCTAACCTGCGCTCGTTATGCATAGAGAGGCTCGGCGGACTGGCCAATGGCCGGCCGCCGACCACGCCGGCCCCGCGAGGAGAGCCGATGTTCGGGGACGTAATGGCAGGTGTGCGCGCAGGGCAGGCAGCGCTCTTGGCTATACGCGGGTGGCTATCTGCGGGGTGCGCGACGATGCGCAGGCACGGTAAGGAGCACCGGTTGGCGGTATCTCGCGCCCCTCGTTCATCGGGGGTGCCACCAGGCACAACGGCCAGGATCCGGATGCTGGCGGCCGCGGCCGCGGCGCTCCCGCTGGCGCTGGCCGCGGGCTGCTCCGCCAGCCCCGCCGTGCGGCCGGCGCACGCCGCGGTCACCAGCGCGCGCGGCGGGTACCCGCTGAGCCCGGGCCCTGGCCCGCAGACCCTTTCCGAGACGGGCAGCACGCTCCTTTATCCCCTGTTCCGGACCTGGGCGACCGCTTATCACGCTCAGCATTCACAGGTGACCATTCCCACCGGGGCCACCGGCTCGGGAGCGGGCATCGCCGGCGCCTCCGCGGGAACGGTCGATATTGGCGCGTCGGACGCCTATCTGTCCAGCGGCAGCCTGGTGCAGAATCCCCGCCTGCTGAACATCCCGCTGGCCATCTCGGCCCAGCAGGTCTACTACCATGTTCCGGGCCTTTCCCCGGGCACTCACCTCAAGCTGGATGCCCAGGTGCTCGCGGAGATGTATCAGGGCCAGATCACCCGCTGGAACGATCCGGCAATCGGCGACCTCAACCCCCGGGTAAGGCTGCCGGACACCCCCGTAGTGCCGCTGCACCGATCGGACAGTTCCGGTGACACTTTCCTGTTCACCAGTTACCTGTCCGCCAAGGACACCGCCTGGAGCAACGCCTACGGGTATGGCACCTCGGTGCACTGGCCCAGCATCGCCGGGCGGCCGGGCCTGGGCCGGCCGGGAAACCCGGCCATGGTGGCCGCCTGTCATCAGCTGCCCGGCTGCCTGGCCTACGTCGGGCTGAGCTACGCCCAGCAGGCCACGGGCCTGGGCGAGGCGCAGTTGCAGAACCGGGCGGGCAACTACGAGCTGCCCAGCGACGCGTCCATCCCCGCGGCGGTGTCGCCCTTCGTTTCGTCGACGCCGCCGAACGAGACAATCTCGATGATCGACGGCCCGGCCGCCCAGGGCTACCCCATCGTCAACTACGAGTACGCGGTGGTCAGCACGAGGCAGCCCACCGCGGCCAGGGCACGCGACCTGCGGGCCTTCCTGCACTGGGTGATCACGGCCGGCCAGTCCACCCGGTACCTGGACGACTTCGGGTCCGGGCCGCTGCCGCCGTCCATCCCGGGATTCCAGCCCCTGCCCGCCTCGCTGGTGGCGCTGTCCAACGCGCAGATTGCGGAGATTCACTAGCCATGGCAACGGTCATGACGAGGCGGCCCCCGGCCCCCGCAAGCGCGCCGGCCCGGCTGCGGACGCTGCTGATCGTACTGGTGACGGGCTGCCTGGCCTGGGGCGTGGTGGCCGGCTGGACGGTCAGCCAGCACGCCTCCGCGGCCAGCGACGTAGTGGGCACCAGCGAGCCGCTCAGCCTCGACGCCCAGCAGATGTACCGGTCCCTGTCCGACGCCGACATCACCGCCACGACGGCCTTCCTGTCCGGCGTGCAGGAGCCGCTGGCCAACCGCCAGCGGTACGCCGCCGACATCTCCGGCGCGGCCGCGGACCTGGCCGCGCTCAAGGCGACGGGCGCCCAGTCGCAGGACCCCAGCCTGTCGGCCATCGCGGCCGGCCTGCCGGTCTACACCGACTACGTCGCCCGGGCTCAGACCTGGAACCAGGCCGAGTACCAGTCCCCCGGCGCCTCGTTCATGCAGGACGCCTCGGAGGAGATGCACCTGGTGCTGCTGCCCGCCGCGCGCCGCGTCTACGCGCAGGAAAGCGCGCGGCTCAGCGCGAGCAGCGCTCAGGCCACCGGCCTGCCGTGGATCGTGGTCGTGCTGATCCTGGCCGTCGCGATCGGCTTCGTGCTGCTGCGAACCCAGCGCTGGGTGTCGGGCCGGACCCACCGGATGGTCAACTACGGGCTGCTGGGCGCGACGGTGGTGCTGGCGGCCGGCGGAATCTGGCTGGTAGCCGCCTTCGGCGTGGCCCGCGCGGACCTGAGCAAGGGCGTGGGGCACGGCTCGGCGCCGGCCGAGACCCTGGCTCAGGCCGACATCGCGGCCGGCCAGGCCCGCGGCGATGAGGTGCTCAACCTGATCTCGCGCAGCGGCGACACCTCGTTCGAGCAGGACTTCGCCAAGGTGCGCGGCGAGCTGGGCCCCGGCCCTGGCACGCTGCTGACCACGGCGGCCACCTCGTCAAGCGGCGAGCCGGGGGCGCGGTGGGTCGCGGCCGCGGGCCGGGACGCGCGAACGTGGTACGGAGTGAACCAGCACCTGTATAGCCTTGATCTCGCCGCGAACTACGCCAAGGAGACCCAGCTGGTGGTCCAGTCGGCGCCGGGCAGCTCAGCGCCCGAATTCAGCAGCCTGGAGCGCGATCTGGGCCGGGCGATCGCGGCCGATCAGGTAGTTTTCAGCCGCAGTGCGACCGCGGGCCGGGACGCCTTCGGCGGCCTCGAGGCGGGCGTCATCGTCGCGGCACTGCTGATGGCGGCCGGCTGCGCCTGGGGGCTCAGCCGCCGCCTGGCCGAGTACCGGTAAGCCGTGGTCGTCTACTCGTCGAGAGAGCTGGCCGTGGCGGGAGTCGAGGCCGCGGCGCGGGAGCGCGACACTATCCAGGCCAACCTGCTCGACCTGGACAACAGCTTCGGCAAGCGGCTGCTGGCCGGCGCCACCCTGACCGGCGAGTCCCGGCAGCGCTGGGACGTGGCCGCGACCGCGCTGGCCGCGCTGTGGGAGACCTTCAGCGCGTACTCGGCGGTGGTGGACAAGGCAGGCGAGCTGCTGGCCAGCTCCCGGCGGCCCTCGCCAGCCCGGCTGATCGAGATCTCGAGCCTGCTGAACACGGCGTCGTCGGTGCGGCTGACCCAGGCGGTGCAGCCGCTGGCCCGGCGTGACCTCACCGGCAGCGGCGTCGTGACGGTGACCATGGCCGCGGCCGTGCGGGAGATGAAGAAGGCGTTCGCCACCATCACCGACGTAGTCACCGCGGCCGAGACAGTCTGGAACGAGGCCGCCGACCGGCTCCAGCAGGCCGCCACGGCCCTGGCCGGGGCGCGGCGGCAGGCCGACGGCATTGCTGACGAGGCGCTCAGCCAGGCGCTGGGTCAGGCCGAGACCGACCTGGCCCGGCTGCGCGACCAGCTCAACTCCGACCCGCTGGCGCTGTGGCGGCGCGGCCAGGTCGACGTGACCCAGCTGGACCGGCTGCGCGAGCGGACCGCCGCCGTCGCGGCCGCGGCGGCCCGGCTGGCCGCGCTGCGCGACGACGCCGACCGGCGGATCGCGACCGTCACCGCGGCGGTCACCACGGCCAGGGCCGCCTACCAGGACGCGCTCTCGACCCGCGAGCAGGTCCGGACCAAGATCGCTGCGGCCGTGCCCGCACCGCCCCCGGTGGCCGGGCTGGCCCGCCGGCTGGACGGGCTGGACGCGATCAAGTCAGCGGGCCGCTGGGCGCGCCTGGCGGCCGAACTGGACGCGGTTCAGCAGCAGGCCGCGGCGGCCGCGAAGAGCTGCCACGACGCCCAGCGCGAAGCCCTGGCGCTGCTGGAGCGGCGCAACGAGCTGCGCGGACTGCTCGAGGCCTACCGGGCCAGGGCGGCCAGTCTGGGGGCGGCCGAGGACACCGGGCTTGACGTCCTCGAGCGACAGGCTCGCGAGCTGCTGTGGTCCGCCCCTTGTGACCTGGCGGCCGGCGCGGACGCGGTGACCAGTTACCAGCAGGCAGTACTCACCATCAGCAGACGGGCACAACGGCCATGACGACCCCAGCGAGCGCAGCGATCCCCTGCCCGGAACCCGGGTGCACCGGCACCATCGAGGACGGGTACTGCACCGTCACCGGCATGGCGGTCGCGCCGTCCCCCGCGGCCAGCCCGCCGGCCGCCAGCCCGCCCACGTCCGCTGGTCCCGTCCTGGGCGCAGCCAGCGGCGGCAGTGCATCACACACCAGTGCGTCAAACACCAGTGCGTCAAACACCAGTGCCTCGGGCGCCTCCGGGTCGACCGGCACCCGCTCCGGCGGCAGCCGCAGCGGGACTACCCGGTCCGGCCGGGCTTCGCGCGGCCGGGGGCACCTGGGCGCGGGCCTGGTGGAGGTCCCGCCGGTCCCGGCCCGCGACCCGGCCTCCGCGGTGCTGGCCGACCCGCTGGTACCGGAGAGCCGGCGCTTCTGCGGGACCTGCGACCGTCAGGTCGGCCGCGGCCGGGACGGGCAGCCCGGCCTCACCGAGGGGTTCTGCCCGCACTGCGGCAGCCCGTTCTCGTTCACCCCCAAGCTCCAGGCCGGCGAGATGGTGGCGGGCCAGTACGAGGTGCTGGGCTGCCTGGCCCACGGCGGCCTGGGCTGGATCTACCTGGCCAGGGACCACAACCTCGGGCTGCGCTGGGTGGTGCTCAAGGGCCTGCTGAACACCGGGGACGCCGCGGCCCAGGAGGCGGCGGTGGCCGAGCGGCGGTTCCTGGCCGAGGTGGACTACCCCACCATCGTGGGCGTCTACAACTTCGTGCAGCACGCCGACCGGCGCACCGGCGAGACGGCCGGCTACATCGTCATGGAGTACGTGGGCGGCCAGTCGCTGCGCCAGATCCTGCTCGAGCACCGGCGGGTCACCAGCGAGTCGCTGCCGCTGCCAGTGGCCCTGGCCTACGCCATCGAGGTGCTGCCCGCGCTCGGCTACCTGCACAACCGCGGCCTGGTGTACTGCGACTTCAAGCCGGACAACGTCATCCAGACCGAAGAGCAGCTCAAGATCATCGACATGGGCGGCGTCCGGCGGATCGACGACCCCGAGGGCGCCATCTACGGCACCGAGGGCTACCAGGCCCCGGAGATCTCCGACGCCGGCCCGTCACCGGCCTCGGACCTGTACACGGTCGGGCGCTCGCTGGCCGTCATGACCTTCCGGTTCGCCGGCTACCAGACCGAGTTCAAGCACCGGCTGCCCGACCCGTCCGCCGTCCCGCTGCTGGCCGAGCAGGAATCCTTCTACCGAGCGCTGCGCCGGTCCACCGACCCTGACCCCGATCGCCGGTTCGAGTCGGCCAGCGACATGGCCGAGCAGCTCACCGGCGTCCTGCGAGAGGTCGTCGCGGTCGCCGACCAGCAGCCCCGGCCCGCGTTCTCCGCGCTGTTCAGTCCCGAGCTGCGGGCTATCGGCGTCGCCGCCACCATGCTGGACGGCCAGGCCGGTGCCGGGTCCCCGCACCCCGCGCCGCCGGCCGCCGAGATCGTGGCCGGCCTGCCCATCCCGCAGGTCGACAGCGGCGACCCCGCGGCCGGCTACCTGGCCACGCTGAGCACCCTGGACTCGGCCCAGCGGATCACCGCGCTGAGCGAGGCCATCGCCGGGGGCGCCGGGGTGCCGCCCGGCGCCGCCGACTCGGCCGAGACCCGCCTGGCCCTGATCCGCGAGCTGATCGTCACCGGTGACCTGGCCGGCGCGCAGCGAGTGCTGGGCGACCTGGCCGCCATCGATCCCGGCGACTGGCGGGTGGCCTGGTACACCGGGCTGCGCAGCCTGGCCGCGGACAACCCGGCCGGGGCCAGGGCCGCGTTCGACGCGGTCTATGACGCGCTGCCCGGCGAGCTGGCCCCCAAGCTCGGCCTGGCCTATGCGGCCGAGGCCGCCGGGGACCACGCCGCGGCGGCCCGGTACTTCCAGCTCGTGTGGACGGTCGACCACTCCTACGTCAGCGCCGCGTTCGGGCTGGCCAGGGCCCGGCTTCAGGCCGGCGACGGGCCGGGCGCGGTCGCGGTGCTCACCGCGGTCCCCGATGCCTCCACCCATCACCTGGCCGCGCAGGTGGCCGCGGTGCGCATCCAGATCATGGCCCGGCGCGACCAGACCAAGGCCGCGGCCGACGACCTGCGGGCGGCCGGCGGCCGGATCGGGCGGCTCAAGCTGGACACCGCGCTTCAGGAGCAGCTCACCGCCGAGGTCCTGCGGGCCGCGCTGGAGAGCGTCGCCTCCGGGGTGACCTTGTCCGGCGGCGAGCTGCTCGGCTGCGAGCCGAGCGAGCGCTCCCTGCGGTTCGGGCTCGAGCGCAGCTACCGGGCCCTGGCCCGGCTGGCGCCTGACCGGCGGCGCCGCATCGAGCTGGTCGACCTGGCCAACGACGTCCGCCCGCGGACCTGGTCATGACCGGCGCGCAGAGCGCGAGCGCCGACCGCAGCTGCCCCTCGTGCGGGCGGTCCGTCCGCCCGGATGACAACTTCTGCGAGGCCTGCCGGGCCGAGCTGGCCCCGGCCGCGTCCACCGACCAGTCCAGGCCCGTCGGCCCGTGCCCGTCCTGCCCGGACGCGTCGGTGACCGCCGACGGCTACTGCGAGTCGTGCGGCCGCCGGGTCCCGGTCAGCCGGGATCACATCGAGCTGGATCTCGGGACGCTGGCCGGGGTGAGCGACCGCGGCCTGCGGCACCACCAGAACGAGGACGCCATGGCCATCGCCGCCGTGCAGGACACCGACGGCCCGGTCGCCGTGGCCGTGGTGTGCGACGGCGTGTCCAGCTCCAGCCACCCCGCGGAGGCCTCGCTGCAGGCCGCCCAGGCCGCGATGCGGGTGCTGCTGGCAGCGGCACGCACCGGCGCCGACCTGCTCGACGCGTCCACCGCGGCCATCAGCGCCGCGCAGAAGGCCGTGGCCGGGCTGGCCGGGGGGCCCGGTGGCTCGCCCTCGGCCACGTTCGTCTCCGCCGTGCTGACCGGCGAAGCCGCCACCTTGTGCTGGCTCGGCGACAGCCGCGCCTACTGGCTGGCCGACGGACCGGACGGCACGCCCAGACGGCTGACCGCCGACGATTCCCTGGCCGAGGAGATGGTCGCGACCGGGCAGTTGTCCGAGGCCGACGCCATGGCCTCGCCGCACGCTCACGTGGTGACCCGCTGGGTGGGCGCGGATGCCGAGGACGCCGCGCCGCACCTCATGACGTTCCAGCCGCCGGGACCTGGCGTGCTGATGCTCTGCTCGGACGGGCTGTGGAACTACCAGCCCGGTGCGGCGGAGCTGGCCAGCCTGGCCCTCCCCCGGGCCAGGACCGAGCCGCTGGCCGCGGCCGCGGACCTCGTCAGGTTCGCGCTGAACGCGGGCGGCCATGACAACGTGACCGTGGTATTGGCCCCGTTTCCGCCGATCCGTCCCGAGCCCGTCGCCAAGCCCGCCAGGTCCCCCGAGCCAGAGGCCGGCGACGGCCAGACCCAGCCGCAAGGAGAGCCCCCCGATGAGCCAGCCTGACTTCTCCATCGAGATCTTCCAGAACGAGTACCTTCCCGATGGCGGCCAGGATGTCAACGCGATCGTCACCGTGACATCCGGGGACACCGTGGCGGTCAGTGACACCAGCGCGGCCGAGATCATCATCATCGACTGCTCCGGGTCCATGAGCTCCCCGCAGACCAAGATCTCCGAGGCTCGTGCGGCCACCGCCGCGGCCATCGACGCCATCCGCGACGGCGTCGCGTTCGCCGTCATCGCGGGCACCAACGACGCCCGCCCGGTGTTCCCCACCGGCGGCAGCCTGGTCGCCGCCAGCGAGCAGACCAGGGATGACGCCAAGAAGGCCGTGGCCCGGCTGCGGCCCGGCGGCGGGACCGCGATCGGGAAGTGGCTGCGGCTGGCCCACCAGATGTTCACGACCGACGAGG
This sequence comes from uncultured Actinomycetota bacterium, assembly GCA_963822485.1. GTDB lineage: Bacteria > Actinomycetota > Actinomycetes > Streptosporangiales > Streptosporangiaceae > DASUBV01. The sequence continues at coordinate 451,925 of CAWGHW010000031.1, read as the reverse complement.
CCGCGCTGCGGCACGCCATCCTGCTCACCGACGGCAAGAACCAGCACGAGACCCCCGCCCAGCTCGACCAGGCCATCGCCCTGTGCGAAGGCGTGTTCAGCTGTGACTGCCGCGGCGTCGGCACCGACTGGGAGGTCAGCGAGATCCGCCGGATCTCCACCGCCCTGCTGGGCACCGTCGACATCGTGCCCGACCCCTCCGGCCTGGCCGCCGACTTCGCGGCCATGATGGCCAGCGCCATGGGCAAGCAGGTCGCTGACGTCGCGCTGCGCGTCTGGACGCCCCAGCACGCCACCCTGCGCTTCGTCAAGCAGGTCGCGCCCACCGTCGATGACCTGACCGGGCGGCGCACCTCGACCGGCGCGCAGGCCGGCGACTACCCGACCGGCGCCTGGGGGGCCGGCGAGAGCCGCGACTACCACGTCAGCGTGCAGGTCAGCGCCGGTGGCGTCGGCCAGGAGATGCTCGCCGCCCGGATCAGCCTGGTCGCCGCCGCTCCCGACGGCACCACCCAGGTGCTCGGCCAGGGCCTGGTCCTGGCCCGGTGGACCGACGACGAGGCCCTGTCCACCCGGATCAACGGGCATGTCGCGCACTACACCGGCCAGGCCGAGCTGGCCCAGGTCATCCAGGAGGGCCTGGAGGCCCGCAAGCGCGGCGATGAGGACACCGCCACCTCCCGGCTGGGCCGGGCCGTGGCGCTGGCCGAGCAGTCGGGCAACGAGGGCACCGCCAAGCTGCTGGCCAAGGTGGTGGACGTGGTAGACGCCGCGACCGGCACCGTCCGGCTCAAGAAGAAGGTCGACGACGCCGACGAGATGGCGCTCGACACCAGGTCAACCAAGACCGTCCGGACCCGGAAGTAAGCGAGGCAGCCATGCCGACCTGTCCCGCCGGCCACGAGAGTGCCAGCTCCGACTTCTGCGACAACTGCGGGATACGCATCGGCGGGGCCGCACCGGCCTCCGCCGCCGCGCCCGCGTCGTCCACCCCACTCCGTCCTTCGCCCTCCACGCCGTCGGCCCCGGCCGGGTCGGCTCGACCCTGCCCCCAGTGCGGCACGGCCCGGACCGGGCAGTTCTGCGAGGCGTGCGGCTTCGACTTCGCCTCAGGCCGGCCGCTGAGCACCTCCGTGCCCGCCCCGGGACCGACCCCGGCCGCGCCCGCCGGCGGCGCCGGCCCGGGGCCGACCAGCTCCGGCCCCGCTAGTCCTGGCCCCGCTGGTCCTGGCCCCGCTAGTCCTGGCCCCGCTAGTGCCGGCCCTGCTAGTCCCAGTCTCACTAGTTCTGGGCTTACTAGTTCCCAGGTAACTAGTTCCGGGGTAACAGGGGCGGCTGGTCCGGCCGCCGCCGCGGACGTCCGGCCCGGCGGCGACGCCGCGGCCGCTGCCGCCGCCGCGGCGTGGACGGCCGTGGTGACCGCCGACCGCGACTACTTCGACACCGTCGTCGCCGCTGGCGGACCCGACGCGGCCGCGCTGGAGTTCCCTGGCTACTGTCCCGAGCGGCGATTCCGGCTGTCGGGCCCGGAGATGCGCATCGGGCGGCGCAGCGTCTCCCGCGGCCTCCAGCCCGAGATCGACCTGACCGGCCCGCCCGCCGACACCGGCGTCTCCCATCTGCACGCCGTGCTGCTGGCGCAGCCCGACGGGAGCTGGGCCATCGTCGACCCCGGGTCCGCCAACGGCACCAAGCTCAACGAGCAGGATCTGAGCATCGGAGTCCGGACACCGCTTCACGATGGCGACCAGATCTGCCTCGGCGGCTGGACCAAGCTCACCATCGTGTCGGGCTGATGCCCCTGGCCAACCCCAGATAGCTCCTGACCTGCGCGTTTCGCGGCGGCGAGGCTGTCGGCGTGGTTTAACAGAGCGTAACGGGGTAGCTCGGGCTGGTCCCATTGCTCGAGTCATAACGTGAGGGGTGAGGCTCATGGCTTCCCCGGACCAGGTCCCGGCCACCGCCACTACCGACCCGGCGAGCACCGGCCTCGCCGACAACCAGGGCTCCGCGGCGCCGCCGCCGCCCGCACACGGCTCCGCGGCTCCGCCGCCCGCACACCATGTCATCAGGCGGACCCGCCTCGGCGGGGCGTGGGTCGCCGTCGCACTGTTCGCCGTCGTGCTGCTCCTGCTCCTGGTGTTCATCCTGGAGAACGGCCAGCAGGTCAACATCGGCTACTTCGGTGCGCACGGGCACCTGCCGCTTGGCGTGGCACTACTGCTCGCCGCCGTCCTCGGCATCCTGCTCGTGGTCATCCCCGGCGCGGGGCGCATGATGCAGCTGCGCCGGACCGCCCGTCGCCACCGCAAGGCCGACGTCGCGGCCACGCAGGCCGCCGTCCCCCCGGCCAGCCCGGCGCCGGACAGCACCGGTTCGGATAGCCCCGGTTCGGATAGCCCCGCTCCGGCCGCGGTGACCGGACCGCCGCCCGACGGCGCTGACCCGGACCTGACCCGGACCTGACCCGGAGCTTCGGCACGCGGCTCTGACCTAGCGATACTGCTGGTCATGGGTGCCGTCGCCGTGGCCGTCGTGACGTCGCCGCTCGGCGTGCTGGCGGTCCGGCGCGCCGACGGCCGGCCACCCTGGGTCTTCCCTGGCGGGCAGGTCGAGCCGGGCGAGACTGCGGCCCAGGCCGCCGTGCGCGAGGCCCGGGAGGAGACCGGCTGCGCGATCCGCGTCACCGGCGTGCTCGGCCAGCGCGTCCACCCGATGACCGGCGCGGATATCACCTACCTGGCCGCCGCGCCGACCGGCACGACGAACGTGGCGGCCGGAGCCGCCGACGAGGTCGCCGAGGCCCGCTGGCTGACCCGTGCCGAGGCCACCACCCTGATGCCTGGCATCTACGCTCCCGTCGCTGCCCACCTCGCCAGAGCCCTAACCGGCACATGAGGGTCGGCCGGCGGGCTGACATTCGGCGCGGCTGACGCGCCGATGCCCGGGCGCGTCACATCACAGGCTCCGGCGGTGCTGAGCAAGCAGGGTGGAGTCCTGACAGGAAGCGGTATCTGAGATGGCGGTATCTGACGTGGCGGGCAGCACCGCGGCGGCGGTTCGGCCCGCTGCCCTGCCCGCGCCGAGCGGCCGGGCCGGGTTCGGGGGCACGCTGCGCTCGGAGTTCACCAAGATCCGCTCGACCCGCTCGACGTACTGGACGCTGCTCGCCCTGGTGGTGATCACCATCGCCATCGGCGCACTGGGCAGCTTTGCCGCGGCCCACAACGTCGACGGGAGCGGCCCGGACTTCGACCCGACTAACCGCAGCCTCGACGGCCTGTACCTCGGCCAGCTGGTCATCGCGGCCCTGGGCGCGCTGACGATCACCTCCGAGTACTCGACGGGGATGATCAGCACCTCGCTGACCGCGATGCCCCGTCGCGGCGTGGTGTTCGCGGCCAAGGCCGTGGCGTTCGGCGCAGTGGCCTTCGCGACCGGGCTGGTGACCTGCTTCGGGGCGTTCTTCCTCGGCCAGGCGCTGATGTCGGGCAAGCACATCAACGCGACCCTGGGCCAGCCGAACGTGCTGCGCGCGGTGGTCGGGGGGGCGCTGTTCCTGACCGCGTGCGGGCTGCTCGCGTTCGGCATCGGGATGATGCTGCGGCATACAGCCGGCGCGATCACGGCGTCGATCGCACTGCTGCTCGTCGCGCCGCTCCTGGTGACCTTGCTGCCGCAGGCCTGGCAGAACGACGTCAACAAGTGGGTGCCTGCCTACGCCGGGAACCAGATCTTCTCCACCAGGCCCGATCCCGCCGACCCGGTCATGTCGCACATGTTCTCGCCCTGGGGCGGGTTCGCGGTGCTAGCGGGCTACGCGGCGGCGGCCCTGATCGGCGGGATGGCGGCGTTCCGCAGCCGCGACGCGTGAGGCCGCGCCAGGCAGGTCGTGCGCATGAAGCAGGGTAGCCAGGCCGCCCAGGCCCATGACACCGATGACCTGAACCATCGGGCAGGCGCGATTTTTGCGGCGGGTGGAACGCTGGCGGCGGGTTCTTCGTGCTTGGTTTGCGAATAGAGAGCAGACCTAGCGGGAGACCCGGATGGCGGCCGATCGGAGCATAGCTGAGCTCGAGCGCTTCCTCGCCGAGCGCGCCGATCATCTGCTGCGCACCGCCGTGCTGCTCACCGGCAGCAAGGAGGCTGGCGAGGACCTGCTGCAGACGGCAGTCGAGCGGCTGCTGCGCCGGTGGCGCCGGTTCGACGGGGACCCCGAGCCCTACCTGCGCCGGACGCTGTGCAACCTGGCCACCGACGGCTACCGGCGTGCGGGCCGGTGGCGGCAGAAGGAACGTCTGCTGCGAGCGGGCCCGCGACCGGCGAGGGACGCGACCGGCGAGGTAGACCTGCGTGACGCCCTGGTCCGGCTGCTGTTGCAGCTGCCAGCGCGGCAGCGCGCCGTACTGGTGTTGCGGTACTGGGAGCAGCTGACCGACGCCGAGACGGCGGCGGTCCTGGGCTGCGCGGTGGGCACCGTTAAGTCGGCCGGCGCGCGCGGCCTGGCGCGGATGCGCGACCTCGCCGACGACTGGAACGACACGACGGCCATGTGCGGCCGGAATGGGAAGCGATAATGAACACCGACGTCGAGGACCTGCTCCGTCAGGGCATGGAGCGGTTCACCGCTGATCTGCGGGCGCCCGCCGGGCTGTCTCGCCGGGTCGCGCGGCGGCGACGCTGGCGCTTGGCGCGGCGCTCGGGGGCGGCGGGGGCGGCGGCGCTCGCCGCGGGCGCCGCGGTGGTGGCGGTCGTGCTGCCTGATGCCGGGCACACCGGCATCGGGGAGCGGGTTGTGCCGACCGCTTACGTGGTGAAGCGCGTCGACAGCGCCCTGAGCGCCGCCGACCCCGGCGCGATCGCGCAGATGATGATCATTACCCGCAGCGCTTCCACGGTTGGCGGCCAGACCACCACGACCACCGCCGAGGAGTGGTCTCACGGCGACCAGTGGCGCTCGGTCAGGAACTCGCCGGCCGGGCGCCCGATCTACGACGAGGGCTCAAGCGGAGCTTTCTACACCCTGGTCAGCTACCCGTCACGGACCTGGGCGCACCAGCACCGGCTGGGCGCCCCGTACGGAGCTAGCCGAGCACCCGGCCGGCGCGACTGCGGGCCGGTGGTCGCCGGACTTCCGTTGCTGTTCCAGCCCGGGCTGCCGGGCATCAACTTCTCGGCCAGTTCGCAGCCTTCGACCGTGGCCCGGTCGCTGCGCGCCGCGATTTCCTGCGGCGCCCTGGCCGTGGTCGGCCGGCAGCGCATCGACGGGACCGAGGCAGTCAAGCTGACGAGCCGTCAGGGCAGCCCGATCTCCGAGACCATCTGGGTCAGCCCGGGCACGTACCTGCCGGTGCGCCTGGTCATCCGCTCAGCGCCCGGTTTCTATGCCCTGGGCGAGCCGGCGGCCGGCCGGCTGACCCCCGGCAGGCCAGCCGCCCGGCTGACCGCGGACATCACCTGGCTCCCGCCGACCCCGCAGAACCTGGCCCAGCTCACCGTGCCCATCCCGGCCGGATTCCGCCGGGTCCCGCTGATCAGCGCCCTCGTGCCGCTGGCGTCACAGCTACCGGGCCCGAAGCCCGCGAAGCTCTGCCTGGTGACGCCGGGTCGGTCGCTGTGCAAGCGCCTGACCGGCGCCAGCGGCTACGGCCCGGAGCACGCTGGCCATCGGACGCTCGAATTGCCCGTGCCCTAGAGCGAGGAGCACACGATGAACGACTATCAGCGGCCCGCGGCCAGCAAACCAGGGCCACGAGCTAGGCCAGGCACATACCGGCAATCGGGCGGGCTCGCGGTCCTGGTCACGGCGGCCGCCGTCGCGCTGGCCGCGTGCGGCGGCCGGGCCAGCACCTCTCCCGTCGCCAGCCCGGGGAACCGCAGCGGCGTCGCCAGCCTGGCGAAGAACGGCGGCAAAGGCGGCGGCAGCGCCACAACTAGCCAGCCCCGGGGCAACGCGACCCGGCTGCTGGATCAGTGGGCCGCCTGCATGCGCGGCCACGGCGATCCGGACCAGACCGACCCGACGGTCGACACCAGTAATGTGATTCACATCACCGTTCCGGCCGGCGACCGGAATGGCGTGCTGCCCAGCGGACAGAACCCGACCAGCGGCCAGGCCTGCATCAAGTACCTGGCCGCGGCCCAGTCGGCGTCGCGGAACGGCAGGCCGTTCCCGCCGCCGCCGTCCCAGCGCCAGCGGCTGAGATTCTCCGAGTGCATGCGGGCCAACGGAATCTCCGACTTTCCCGACCCGTCCGCCGACGGCGGCATATCGGCTCATCCCGGAGGCGACATGAGCCCGAGCAGCCCGATCTTCCAGAACGCCGCCAAGGTGTGCGCGAGGAGGACCGGCGTGTCCGGCTTCGGCGGGGCGCTCCCGGCGGGAGCCGTCGAGGTGGCGGGCGGGGCGGGCGGGAACGGCGTGGGCCTGATCGCCGTCGGCTCCGTCAGTGGCTGAGTTCCTGGCCCGGCCAGTGCTGCCGGCCAAGCGACGCGTCGCGCTCGTCGCCGCCGCCGTGGTCGTGGTCGGGGGGGCGGCGGGCGGCGGCGTGGCCCTGGCGACAGGCGGCGGTAACGGCAGCACGGCGTCGCCGCAAGCGGGCGGCGGCTCGCTGGGCACCGCCCCGGTGGTGCGGACCGACCTGGCCAACACGGTGCAGGTCGGCGGCTCGATCGGCTATCACGGGTCGTATACCGTCGCTGCTCCGTCAGGCAACCCCGCGCAGGTCACCCAGGCGCAGCAGGCCGTGACCCAGGACCGGCAGGCCCTGTCGGCGGCCACGCGGATCGAGTCCGACACCTCGGCCGCTAACCGGCAGGCAATCGCGGTGGACCAGTCCGACGTCCGCACCGACCGGTCCGCCCTCAGCACGGACCAGGCCAAGGAGAAAAAGGACTGCGCCGGGCCGGGAGCATCCTCGGCGGCGTGCAGCCAGGACGAGCAGCAGGTCAGCCAGGACCAGGCCACGTTGACTCAGGCGCGGCAGCAGCTGGCCACGGCCAAGTCGTCGGCGGTGCTCGACCATGACCAGGACCAGGCCGCGGTCGGAGCCGACCGGGCCAAGCTGCAGGGCGACCAGGCCACCCTGGCGTCGCTGCAGGGGACCGCGGTCAACCCGGGCACGACCTACACCTGGCTGCCGCAGCCGGGTGCCGTCATCCGGCAGGACCAGCGCGTGTACTCGGTGAGCAACGAGCCAGTGCCGCTGCTGTACGGCTCGGTTGCCGCCTACCGTTCCTTCCGCGTCGGCATGTCCGACGGCGCTGACGTGGGCGAGCTGACCCGCGACCTGATCGCCCTCGGCTACGGCGCCGGCCTGGCCCAGGGCGACCACTACTCGTCGGCGACGGCCGCGGCGGCGGAACGCTGGCAGCGGGCGCTCGGCCTGCCCGCGACCGGCGAGATCCTGCTCGGCGAGGTGGTGTTCGAGCCCGGTCCGATCCGGGTCACGTCGGTGACGCCGTCGGTCGGCGCGTCTGTCGGCGACGGCGGGAGCGCCAGCGGCGGGGGCGGCGGGCGGCACGGTGCTGACGGCCACCGGCACGACGCCCGTCGTCACCGTCGACCTGGCCGTGACGCAGGAGTACCTGGTCAAGCCCGGTGACTCGGTATCGGTCGTGCTGCCTGATGGCACCTCCACCGTGGGCGGGCGCGTAGACACGGTCGGCGACGTGGCCACCTGCCCGGGAGGCGGTGGCACCGGCACCGGTACGGGCGCCAGCACCAGCGGCGGCGGATCGGCTGGCCAGTCGCCCTGCTCGTCGTCGTCCAGCGGCGGCGGCAGCAACTCCGCCCCGACGGTGACGGTCACCATCACCCTGGACCGCACCCCGCCGGGGGCGGGCCTGGACCAGGCCCCGGTGAACGTCAACATCACCTCGCAGCGGGCCGACAACGTGCTGGCGGTGCCGGTGAACGCGCTGCTGGCGCTGCAGGGCGGCGGGTACGGCGTGGAGGTGGTGACCGGCCGGACCAGTCATCTGGTCGGGGTCACGACCGGTTTGTACAGCAGCACCCTGGTCCAGATCAGCGGGTCCGGCATCACCGCCGGCGTCCGGGTGCAGGTGCCGTCGTCGTGACCCTCACCGCTCCCGATCCCAGCTCGGCCGGGCCGGTCGCCCGCACCGGTCCTGGAGCTGGCCGGCGTGGTCAGGGAGTATCCCGGCGACCCGCCGGTCACGGCCCTGGCCGGCGTCGACCTGCGGATCGGCCCCGGCGAGCTGGTCGCCATCATCGGCCCTTCCGGCTCGGGCAAGAGCACCCTGCTGCACGTGATGGGCACCCTCGAGCGGCCCACCCGCGGCGTGGTCCGCATCGCGGGCGAGGACACCTCGGCGATGTCCGACAAGCAGCTGTCGGGCCTGCGGGCCCGGCGGCTGGGCTTCGTGTTCCAGCAGTTCTTCTTGCTAGATGGCCTCAGCGTGCTCGATAACGTCGCCGACGGCCTCCTCTACCGGGGCGGGCGGCTAGCCGATCGGCGCCGGCTGGCCCTGGCCGCCATCGAGCGGGTCGGGCTCAGCCACCGCCTGCGGCACCGGCCCAGCCAGCTGTCGGGCGGCGAGCAGCAGCGCACCGCCATCGCCCGGGCCCTGGCCGGGCGCCCGGCCCTGGTCATGGCCGACGAGCCCACCGGCAACCTGGACACCGTCACCGGCGCCTCCATCCTGGAGCTGCTCCGCGAGCTGCACCGCGACGGCACGACCATCGTGGTCATCACCCACGACCTCGACGTCGCCGCGGCCATGAGCCGGCGCATCGAGATCCGCGACGGAAGGATCCTCCGTGACACCACGGCGGACTCGTGACGCCGACGCCGACACCGGCGGGTCCCGGCTGTCGGGCCGGGACCTGCTGCGGGCCGGCAGCCTCGGACTGCGCAGCCGACGGGTACGGGCGTCCCTGTCCGCGCTGGGCATCAGCATCGGCATCGCCGCCATCGTCGGCGTGCTCGGCATCTCCCAGTCCTCTAAGACCGGCCTGCTCAGCGAGCTGGCCCGGCTGGGCAACCTGCTGACCGTGCAGCCCGGCAGCACCGCGTTCGGCCAGCAGACCGAGCTGCCCGCCACCTCCGCCGGCATGGTGTCGCGCATCGGCCCGGTCACCCACGTGACCCAGACCGCCAGCATCGCCGGCGTCAGCGTGTACCGTAGCCCGTTCATCCCGGCCGTCAACACCAGCGGCATCTCGGTGACCGCGGCCGACGCCGCCCTGCCCGCGACCCTGGGCGCCACCCTGGCCCGCGGCAGGTTCCTCAACCCGGCCACTGCCCGGTATCCGGCGGTCGTCCTCGGCTCAGAAGCGGCCAGCCTGCTGGGCATCGCCAGCCTGGCCCACCCGGCCCAGGTGTGGATCGGCGGCCACTGGTTCACCGTCGTCGGCATCCTGAAGCCCGTGTCGCTGGTCAGCCAGGTCAACAGCATGGCTTTCATCGGCTTCCCGATCGCCGAGCAGGACTTCGCCTTCGACGGCCACCCCACGGAGCTGTACCTGCGCACCGTGCCCAGCCAGGTCGGCGCGGTCGCTGCCGTGCTGGCCGCCACCGTCGAACCGGCCGACCCCTCGACCGTGCAGTGGAACCAGCCCTCCGACTTCCTCCAGGCCGAGGTGGCCGCCAAGGGCGCCTACAACAGCCTGCTGCTCGGACTCGGCGCCGTCGCCCTGCTCGTCGGCGGCGTCGGCATCGCCAACGTCATGGTCATCTCCGTCCTCGAGCGCCGCTCCGAGATCGGCCTGCGCCGGGCGCTGGGCGCGACCCGGCGTCACGTCGCCGAGCAGTTCCTGGCCGAGGCGGTGCTCCTGTCGGCCCTGGGCGGCCTGGCCGGCACCATCGTCGGCGCGGCCGCCACCGCCGCCTACGCCCTCAGCCAGCACTGGCAGGTGCAGATTCCGGGCGAGGCCCTCTACGGCGGCGCCGGTTCCGCCCTGGCCATCGGCGCCATTGCCGGCCTGTACCCGGCGATGCGAGCCGCCCGCCTGTCCCCGACCGAGGCACTGCGCACGGCATGACCGCGTCATCCGCCTAGAACGTGCTGGGCTCGCTGGCCATCAGGCCGATCTCCGCCTCGGGCATGCCTTCGGAGCGGCCGTCGGCGAAGTCCGGGCCGTCGGCCGGGCGATCCCGGAACCGCGGCCGCCGCAGGCCCGCCGGGCTGAGCAGCCGCATCGCGCTGAGGTAGGCGCGCAGCAGCGCCGAGGCCGGGCCGGCCGCCACGGCGATGGCCAGCCCGACCGCGGCGACGACCGGCGTCTGCGAGCCGACCGGATGCCGGTCCGACAGGGCCAGGATCGCGTCGACCTCGCCGACCGTGCCGTACACCAGGATGAACGTGGTGATCGCACCCGTGGCGACCGTGATGAGCAGCGGCGGGACCATCCGCGTACCGGGCCGGGCCCGCTGCCGGAGATCGCGGGCGGCGTTGTAGTAGGCCTTCAGCAGGTCCTGGTACAGGTGCCGCTGGACCCCGAGCGCCAGGAACAGCACCGGGATAATGATCGCGACCGTGCTGTCCAGCGTGGCGTTGAAGCCAGGGGCTACGGCCGGTCCCGCCAGGGATGCGAGGCTGCTCATGCCTGTCAGCATGACCGCCGCGGCTAGACCAACGAGGCCCATTTGGCGCAGTAACTCCAGCTAGCGACCTTACGGATTTATTTAGACCACGCCTTCTCACCATTTCGGACGGCGCACCTACCCCCGAGCAGCCACCTCAGGTACGTTGCGTACTTGACGTACGTCGGCTCGTCGGCTTAACTGAGGCGGAACACCACCAAGCGATCCGCCACCAGGCCCAGCACCGAGGGATCTTCACCCATGCCTGCTGCTCATTACGACAGCTATACCGACGCCCGCGCTCATCTAAAGGAAGTTCTCGACGCCGCGGAGAGCGGTCAGCTGGTAACCGTCCGCCGCGATACCAGCAGGGCCGCGGTCATTGACGCCGACCGGTTGCGGCACTTCCTTGCCACCTGTTTGACGTCGTCCGCGCAGGTTGTCCACGAGGGTGAGGGCAACGGCTGGTCCGCGTTCGTCCCTGGCTTGCCGGTCGCCGCCGACGGCGCCACCTTCGAGGAAGCCATCGACGAGCTAGTCGATGCCATCCGCGAATACGCTCAGGACTGGCGCGATCGACTCCAGCACGCCCCGAATCACAGCGAGAACTGGGGAATCGTCCAGCTCGTCGGCCTGAGCGATGACGACCAGCTGCGTGCGTGGCTAAGGGGTCCGGCACGGTGACGTGGCCAGCGCCGACCCGCAGCGATCACGAAGCCTTCTGCGCGACAGAGGGCTGGATGCGCGTCCGCGATGCTCAGGGCAGAACGGGCACGCACCATGTCACCTATGAGCTCCAGCTTCACGATGGGCGCATTCTTCGAACCCGGATCTCCCATCCTCCAGATCGGAGCACCTACGGAAAGTCGATCTGGACCCACATCCTCAGGGACCAGCTTGACGTCGGACAAGCTGAATTCTGGGCTTGCGTGCAGGACAAAGTGAAGCCCGACCGCGGGGAACCCGAGGTACCTGCGGAGGCACTTCCTGCCGAGCTAGTACATCTGCTCATCACACGCCTCGGCCTTGACGATGCTGAGGTTGGCAGGATGAGTAAGGCCGAGGCAGTCGCCCGGATTCAGGAGTACTGGACGAAGCCGACCGGAGCCGGCAACTGATCGCTTCTAGCGGCCGGCGGCGGGCAGCCAAAGGGCCCTGCGCCGACGGTGCAGGGCCCTTGGTCACAGTGGGCGGAGGCTCGGGGATTTGAACCCCGGATGGGCGCGAACCCAAACCGCATTAGCAGTGCGGCGCCATAGACCGGACTAGGCGAAGCCTCCCGACAACCCATGCGGGTCGCGCCTAGGGTACCGGTACCGCGGCGGCGGCGGCAAAGCAGACGGGCGGTTCGCCTGCCCCGCCGGGACCGGCCCGCTCAGCGAGCCTCGATGATCAGGTAGTCGCCGCGGGCGTAGGCCTCGCGCATCGTGGTCTTGGCGAACTTGCCGACGCTGGTCTTGGGCACCTCGGCGATGAACGACCAGCGCTCGGGCAGCTGCCAGCGGGGCACTCGCTCGGCCAGGAAGGTGCGCAGCTCGTCGGCGCTCACCGCGGCGTTCTCGGCCAGCACCACGGCGGCCAGCGGCCGCTCGCCCCACTTGTCGTCGGGCACGCCGATGACGGCGGCCTCGGAGACGTGCGGGTGGGCCATCAGCGCGTTCTCCAGCTCCATGGAGGAGATCCACTCGCCGCCGGACTTGATCACGTCCTTGGCCCGGTCGGTCAGCGTGACGAAGCCGAGCGGGTCGATGGTGCCGACGTCGCCGGTGCGCAGCCAGCCGTTGTTGAACTTGCCGGGATCGTCGTCCTTGTAATAGCTGCCGGTGACCCAGGGACCGCGGACCTCGACCTCGCCGACGGACACGCCGTCGTTGGGCAGCACGGTGCCTTCGTCGCCGACCAGGCGGCCCTCGACCTGGCACATGAGGCGGCCCTGGGTGTCGCGGTAGTGCCAGGCCTCGTCGTCGGGCAGCCCGGCGGGCGGACGGGCCACGCTGCCGAGCGGGGAGGTCTCGGTCATCCCCCAGGCCTGGACGATGGTGACGCCCAGCTCCTTCTCGTAGGCCTCGATCAGGGCGTGCGGCACCGCCGACCCGCCGCAGGGCACCAGCCGCAGCGAGGAGAGGTCGCCGCCGCTGGCCCGGACGTGCTGGAGCAGGCCGTTCCAGATGGTGGGCACGGCGCCGGCCAGCGTGGGCCGCTCGGCCTCGATCATGGCGGCCAGCGGGGCGGGCTGCAGGAACCGGTCGGGCATGAGCAGCTCGGCGCCGGCCATGACGGCGGCATAGGGCAGGCCCCAGGCGTTGGCGTGGAACATGGGCACCACGGGCAGCACCTTGTCCCGGTCGGACAGCCCGAACACGTTGCCCATGGCGACGGCCATGGAGTGCAGGTGCATGGAGCGGTGGCTGTAGACGACGCCCTTGGGACGGCCGGTGGTGCCGCTGGTGTAGCACATCGCGGCGGCGGACCGCTCGTCCACCTCGGGCCAGTCGAAGCTGTCCGGCTGGCCGGCCAGGAGCTCCTCGTAGGAGTGCACCTGACGGCCGTCGCGGGCGAGCTCGGGTCCGGGCCGGACGGCCGTTGTTAGGGATTCTGGATCGCTGATCACGATGTGTCTGATGGATGGTGCGTGCGGGAGCACGGTGGCCAGCAGGGGCACCAGGGTCGAGTCGACGATGACGACCTCATCCCCGGCGTGCTCGGCGATGTAGCCGATGACCGTGGGGTCCAGGCGCAGGTTGAGGGTGTGCAGGACGGCACCCATGGAGGGGATGGCCAGGTAGGCCTCGAGGTGCTCGGCGTTGTTCCACATCAGGGTGGCGACGCGCTGGTCGCCGGTCACGCCGAGGCTGCGCAGCGCGCCGGCCAGGCGGGCGGCGCGGCGGCCGATCTCGCGGTAGGGGCGCCGGCGCATGCCCTCGGGCGTGGCGGTGATGACCTCGTGGTCGCCGTAGTCCGTCGTCCCGTAGCGCATCAGCGCGGTAATGGTCAGCGGCGTATCCATCATCGTGGCGCGCATGGCGAACCTCCTGGCAGACGGCGCGCCAGGCGGCAATCGTCCGAACTGGCCGCGCGAAACCGTCCCTGCTGTGACTAGTGTCACGGTAGCGGCTCAGCCTGGTCTAGTCAGCAGGGGTCTGGCCCGGCCGACGCGGGCGGGGTCGGGTCAGTCAGCGAGCAGCTCGGCGTCGATGCGGAGCTTGGCGACGGCGCGGGAGACGGTGCTCTTGACGGTGCCCAGGCTGACCCCGAGCCGCTCGGCGACCTCGGCCTCGGTCATGTCCTCGTAGTAGCGCAGCACCACGGCGGCCCGCATCCGGTGCGGCAGGCGGTCGATGGCCCGGCGCAGGGTCTCCTGGAGGTCGCTGTCCCCGGCGTGGTCGGCGACGGCCCGGTCGGGCAGCTCGTCGGTGGGGAACTCCTGCACCCGGCGGCGTCGCCACCAGGAGATATGGGTGTTGACCATGGCCCGGCGCACGTAGCCGTCCAGCGCGCCGCGGTCCTCGATCCGGTCCCAGGCCAGGTAGGTCTTGGCCAGCGCGGCCTGGACGAGGTCCTCGGCGTCGGCCAGGTTTCCGGTCAGCAGGTAGGCGGTTCGCAGCAGGGCCCGGCCGCGAGCGGTGACGTAATCCCGGAACTCGGGATCGTCGATGACCGCGGGCTGGTCCGGACGGCCCGGTTCGGCGCTTTCGCCGGGATCGGCCGGGATGTCCGGGCTCCTCGGGCTCGGCGGCTGCGCGGGACCCGCCTGCCCGAGCTGCCCTGGCCTGGGCTGGCTCGGAGCCGGGCTCGGCTCGCCGGGGCTCGCCGCGCTGGTCAGAGCCCCTGACTCGTCTCGATGGGCAGGCGAGGATGCCGCGACCCGCGGCGCGCCTCCGCCCGTATTCGCGCATGCCTGACCAGCCAAGTGATCGCCCCCGACGCTCACAGACTAACGGTACCCATTACAGGCAACACACGGTTAGCTACCCCGTGTAACGGCGAGTCTCACCGGACGGATAACCACAGATCGGACCACCGGGCCGTCGGGTGCCACTTTCGGCTAGGACGGAAAGGTGGATATGTGTGACCGTCAGGCAGCAAGAAGTGACGAACCGCTTGACGAGGGACGACATGGCTACGCATTGTCAAAGGCTGGCTGACATCGTCGGCGAGAGTCAGCGCGGGGAGGGCAGATGCTGAAGGCTCGCGGGGACCGCGGGTGCTGTGACCGCTGCGCGGGCGCCACCGGCATGGCCGACGCGGCCCGGGTGGCCCGCCGGCGGCTGTTCAAGGACGCGGTGTTCGGCCTGACGCCGGACCTCGCGCCCGAGCCGGGACCGTTAGGCCGGGACGGCGAGGGGCCTGGCAGGGCGGGGGCCGGCCCGGGCGGGACCCGCTTCCCGGACCCGGCCCAGCTGCCCCGGGCGGTGACGGGCATGGTGCTGGACGTCAGCCCGCATGTGCTGGTGATGGGCGATCCTGACGGGCCGGGCCAGGAGCAGCGCTTCACGCTGACCGCCGAGGCGATGACCTGGCGGGGCGGCCAGGCCGACTCGACCGGGCTCCACCAGGGCGATCAGGTCGTGCTGCGGCTGCACCCGTCCCAGCGCGGCGTGGTCGACCGGATCTGGGCCAACATCGGCCGGGTCACCGGCACGATCGTCGAGCTGGGCCGCGATTACATGCTCGTCGACGAGGGCGCGATCCGGCGCCGCCAGACGGTCCGGATCCCGGCCCGCGCGGCGGGCCGGATCCAGGTCCGGTTTCCCACCCTCCAGCCCGGCTACCTGATCGACGTCATCGGCCTGCGCCACGGGGACTACCTGGAGGGCCTGATCCCGGCGACCTCGCAGCCCGCCTACCCGGCGGACCGGCTGCCGGAGCCCGCGCTGATCAGCGGGCACGTGCCCGACGCCATCAGCGGCTCGGCGACCTGGCACGAGCCGGCCACGAGCGAGCCGCCGGGGGTGCTGGGCGCGAACTACCCGGCGCTTGATCCGGAAACCGGCTGCGTCGAGGACACGATCGCCGGTCACCCGCGCGGCTACGCCCGGATGCCCTACCTGGCCGTCGGCAGCGCGCTGCTGGTCCGCAACGACTGCAACGGCGCGTCCTGCGTGCTGCCGGTCACCGGCTGCGCCGCGGTGGCCCGGCTATTCAACGACCGCTGTGTCACGTGCGGGACCTCCCCGCGCGGCCGGGTGGCCGACCTGACCCAGGCCAGCTTCATCGCCCTCGGCGGAGAGCTGGACAAGGGCTGCTTCAACGCCACTATCTCGATTGGCCGCTGACCATGCAGATCCTCACGATGGCCCAGGAGGTACAGATCCCGCTGCTGGCCACGCTGCTGCTGGGCGGGTGCGCGACCAAGCTGGTCAGGGCGTTCCGGGCGGGCTCGCTGGACGCCGGGCTGGGCCCGACGGCGCTGTTCCCGGTCCGGCTGCGCGGGCCGGTGGCGATCGCCATGTCCGGGCTGGAGCTGGGCCTGGGCATCGGGCTGATCGCGACCGCCGGCACGTTCGGCTCGGCCACCCCCGCGGCCTGCGTCCGGCTGGGGACCGCGGTGCTGTTCCTGGTCGCCACCTGCGCCCTGCTGGAACTGCGGACCGCCCGGCCGGAGATCGGCTGCGGGTGCTTCGGGGAGCTGAGCACGACGCCGGTGAACTGGCGGACGCTGACCAGGCCGACACTGCTGGCGGTCGCGGCGCTGTGCACACTTGGCCTGCGTCCAGTGCAGCAGCCGCAGACGGGCTGGCAGGCGGTGACGATGCTGGGGATGCTGGCCGCCGAGCTGGTCCTGATCGCCTGCCTGTCGCCGGAGCTGGGCGAGGCGCTGGTCCGGCTGGGCTACTCCGAGCCCTGCGAGCTCCGCGTCCTCCCGGCCGAGCGGACCCTGGCCGCGCTGCGGCGCAGCAAGCAGTGGCGCCGGCACGCCGGGCTGCTGACGGCCGACCTGCCCGTGGACATGTGGCGCGAGCTGTGCTGGCGGTACCTGGTGTTCCCCGGCCGGTACGGGGACCGGGAGGCCGAGGTGGTGTTCGGGGTGTTCCTGCGCCAGCGGCGGCCGCTGGTCCGGGTGGCGCTGATTGACGCCACCACGGGGCTGGCCCTGAACTGGCCGTCGGCGCCGGCCCGGCCGCCGTGGCGGGGGCCGTCGTTCCTGCGGCACGTGGTCGCGGCCAGCCCGGGCGCCGGGCGCCAGGCACTTCCGGCTCCGGGCAGCGGGCCGGCCGACCCGCGCGGGGTGGCGGGCCGGGTCTTGCCGGCGGGCCAGGAGGACCCGGCGACGGAGCGATCTGCCGCTCTCTATTGATATCTAGAACAGACGCTAGAAAACCTGATACTCCGGCAGAGGACGACTCCGGCCCGGGCCGGCGGCACTGCCCTAGGTCGGCTGGGCGCGCAGGAAACGGCCGAAGTGCGGGACCGTGAACGCGATCAGCCCGCGCTCCGAGCTGTAGATCAGGCCCTTCTTGATCAGGCTGTCCCTGGCCGGGGACACACTGGACGGCTTGCGGCCCAGTTCCTCGGCCACCTGGGCCGTCTGCACCGGGTCGTCGCCCAGCGTCGCCATGGCCCGCATGTACTCCCGCTCGGCCGGGGTGGCCCGCTCGTACCGGCTGCCGAAGAAGCCGACCGCCAGCTCGCCGGCCGCCACCGGGCCGGCCACCCCGACGTCGCGGGCCGTGACCGGGCTGGCCGCCGCGACATCCCAGGTCACCTTGCCGTATGCCTGCACGAAGTACGGGTAGCCGTCGGCCGCCGCGTAGAGCGCGTCCAGCGCGTCCGGCTCGAAGTCCGCGCCCTCCCGGCGGGCCGGGGCCAGCACGGCCACGTCGGCCGACTCCCGGTCCAGCCGGTCGATGGAGACGTAGCGGAACAGCCGCTCGGAGTAGCTCTTGCTGGCCGACAGCACCGACGGCAGGTGCGGCAGGCCGGCCCCGACCACGATCAGCGGGCCGTTGTTCTGGGACAGCTCGTGACAGGAGGCGCACAGCGCCGAGATGTCGGGCGCGGGCACGTCCTGCATCTCGTCGATGAACAGGGCGATGCCCACGCCCAGGTCGGCCGCCACCGACGCGGCATCGGTCAGCAACTCGGTCAGGTCGATCTCGAGGTCGCCCGAGTCGGCCCGGCCCCGGACCGCCGGGACGTCGATCCCGAGCTGGGTCACCGGCGAGCCCTTCGCCCCCCGCCCGTCGCGCGCGGCGAAGGACTTGAGCACGCCCAGGAAATGGTCGATCCGGTCGGGCGCCCGGTGCCGCGGGGCCAGTTCGCGCACCGCCATGTGCAGCGCGCCGGCCACCGGCCGCCGGATCGACTGCTCGGGCCGGGCCTCGATCTTGCCCGTTCCCCACAGGCGCTGCATGGCCATCGAGCGGAAGGTGTTGAGCAGCACGGTCTTGCCGACGCCCCGCAGCCCGGTCAGCACCATGCTGCGCTCCGGGCGGCCGCGCGCGATGCGCTCCAGGACGACCTCGAACTGGGCGATCTCGTGGTCGCGTCCGGCCAGCTCGGGCGGCCGCTGGCCCGCGCCCGGCGCGTAGGGATTTCTCACGGGGTCCACGCGATAGGAGCCTATGACGCGATCTAGCGTTCGCCCTAGATTGACGTAGAAAGCGCTACCGGCGTGTCGCAGCGGCCATCGGTGCGGCGACCGGGGCGGCCGGGGCGGCCGGTGCGGCGGTGCGGCGACCGGCGCGGCCGGAGTCTCGTGCGGGCGCAGCCCGCAGATGCCCATCTGGCCTGACCGGTAATGACATTCCGGTCGCCCGCAACCAGGGTGCTTCATCATCCCGGAGAACTAGAGGGCCCTGACGACGCAAACGCTACGGGATCATGGTGTGGCCCTGCGGCGGGCGGGCGGGCCGGGGGCGACGGGGCGGGCGGGAAGCTGGCGGGCAGAGCGCCCGAAATGCATCGCCGGGCTATGCCATGGAACGGGGCCATTTGTTCCTGGCACAGCCCGGCGAGCCAGAATCTGCCGCTGGTCGTGCCCCATCGGCAGGTCCACCCGTAAACACGGAGCCGCGCCCGGACTGGTTCAGCACCCCGGTTACGGATATTCGCCGACTCGCCCGAAATGACATTTTCAGCTCGCGGGCCGGCCCCGGGCGCTAGCTCGGGTGGCTGTTGCCCGGCCCCTGGTGCAGCCGGGCCAGGAACGCGTTATAAGCGGCCAGGTGCTCGTCGTCGTCCACCCCGCCCCGGTCCGACCAGCGCGCGCTGGTCACCCCGGCCCCCGCGCCCTCCGTGCTCGCCTCGCTGACCAGGCCCGGCTGAGCCTGCGCCCCGGCGGCCTGATTCGAGGCGACCAGGCTGGCCAGGCTGGTCTTCCTGGCGCTCTCGAACCAGCCATGCCCGCTGGTCGCGGCCCGGTCGTCCATGCTCCACATCAGGAAGACCAGCATCATCAGCCCGAACATCAGGCCGTCCCCGGCCACCCACATCACCGCGCCGCCCGCGTGCAGGTCAGCGATCGGGCTCGGGGCCCAGGCCGGGCGCGGGCCAACGGGCAGGCCCGGCGACCCCCGGCCGCCGTTGCCCAGCACGATGCCAGTGAAGGTGTCCACCGGCATGATCAGGACCAGGGTCACGAACCGGACCGGGTAGGACAGCCGCCAGCGGATCGGCTCCGTGCCCAGGATGGGCAGGAAGAACAGGTACCCGATGATGAGGAACACCGCATGCTCGGTGTTGTGCAGCGTCTGGTTCTGCTCCACCGTGTTGGCCAGGCTGGTCAGGTGGGCCCCCGCCACGGCCACCGAGTAGGCGATCACGCCGAACACCGGCCAGGTCAGGAAGCTGGCCACCCTCGAGCGCACCACCCGCTTGGTCCAGGTGTGCAGCGGGTTCCTGCTCGCGTGCATCAGCAGCGTGATCGGCTGGCCGAAAATCAGCAGGGCCGGGGCGACCATGATCAGCATCAGGTGCTGCACCATGTGGTCCCAGAACAGCACGTCGTCGTAGGCCCCGATGCCGCTCTCGGTGGCGATCACGATGACCGCCAGGCCGCCCAGGAACAAGCCGGTCCGCCAGCCCGGCCACGGACGCTGCGGATGACGGCGGGCCACCCGCACGACGCCCCACAGGTACAGGCCGGCGAACAGGGCCACCAGCACCGTGACAACGGGGGCGAACTGCCACTGCGTGACCACAGCCGACCAGCCGAACGGGGGGAGCATGCGACCTCCTTCACCGGCGAGCCTACTCACCGCGCTCCCCCGCTCACCCGCGGGTCTCGCCCGCCCGCGGGCCGCGCCGAGGCACGCCAGATCCCGCTATCGTTAGCGCCGGAGGGTTCGCCTAGTGGCCGAGGGCGGCGGTCTTGAAAACCGCTGTGGCGAGTGATCGTCACCGTGGGTTCGAATCCCACACCCTCCGCTCACCAGCCCAGATGGTGCATGGGAAGGAACCCGCTGGTGATCATCTGGCTTAATGGCACGTTCGGCGCGGGAAAGACCACGACCGCGAATCGACTGGCCGAGCGGCTGGAGCATGCCCGGCTCTTCGATCCTGAGCTGGTCGGTGACATCCTGATGGCGGCTCTTAAAGATCATGCTTTCGCGGACTTCCAGGATCTGCCGCCGTGGCGCGAGCTGGTCCCAGTCTTCACCGAGAGCATCGCTGCCTTCACCGGTCAGCATCTGGTCGCACCGCAGACCGTGCTGAGCGAGGCCTACTGGACCGAGCTAGCTCAGAGCTTCGGCAAGAGGTCACTGGATATCTTCCATGTGCTCCTTCATGTCGACACCGAGGCTCTCACCGCGCGGATCGAAGCAGACGAAATCCCAATCGGGGCTCGCCAGTGGCGGCTCGATCACATCCGTGACTACGAGAAGTCGCGTTCGTGGATGGAATCCGCGGCCGACATCGTGATCGACTCGACCGACCTTCCCGTCGCTGATGTGGCCGAGCGGATCGCGATCGAGGTCGACCAGCGCATCGCCAGGGCCAACCTTGGCTGAAGTGCAGGCCGGGCTGACCGGCGAACGACCTAGCCAGCCCGACGGCCCGCCTACAGAGCGGCTTTGATCAGGCGCCGGAGGTCGTGGTCGGATGCCGCGCCGAGCACCCGCCCGGCGATCCGGCCGTCCGGCGAGATCACCAGCGTGCTGGGGAAAGCAGCGACGGGGATGAGCCGGTTGAACTCGGCCGCGATGTGGTCGGCCGGGTCGCTCAGGCTTGGATAGCGGAGCCCATGATCCTGCATGTAGGCCCGGCCACTGGCCGGGTTGTCCCCGACGTCAACGCCCACGAAGCGGACGCCCGATGGCGTGAACTGCCGCGCGGCGACCGCCAGCGCCGGTGCTTCCTGCTGGCACACCGAGCACCATGATCCCCAGAAGTTCAGCACGATGACGTGCCCGCGGTCCGCGGCCAGGCGGAGCTTCCCGCCCGTGAGTGTCCGACCGGCTACAGCAGGCAGCGCAGGCCGCTGGCCCGAGGGAAAGATCGCGGCCCCCAGCCCTTCTGATGCGCCCGCCGAGGAAGAAGAATGCACCAGCGCACAGCCCGCCACCAGCAGGGCCGCCGCTGCGCCAGCCAGCACGCGAAGAAGCACGACTGAAACCTACAGCGCGTAGTAGATCGATACAAGGTCAGCGTCGCCCTCCTGGTCATGGCTCCCGGCGCGGGCCGACGGGCAGGGAGGTGCTTAGATGGCGCTATGAGAACGCTCCACTGGGTCGGTGAACAGGCTGCTGGCGATGGCATAATCGAGCACCCGTTCCAGCTGGACCGGCCGGGAGGCAGCGTCCCCGGCGTGCTCTGGCTGCCCTCAGCGCCCGCACCGGCGGTTCCGCTGGTCCTTCTCGGTCACGGGGGCAGCGGGCACAAGCGATCCGAGCGCGTGCTCTCGCTGGCCCGCTGGTTCTGCGGCACGGCAGGCCTCGCGGCCGTGGCGATTGACGGGCCTTATCACGGCGACCGGGTCGCGGCGCCGCTCAGCGCCCCCGTGTACCAGGCCCGAATGGTGGCGGAGGGCCTCGACGTCGTGATCGACCGGATGACCGGCGACTGGCAGGAAACCCTGGACGCCGTCGGTTCGGTCGCGGACGTGGACACGGCCAGGGTCGGGTACGTGGGCCTGTCGATGGCGACGCGGTTTGGCGTGCCGCTCGCCGCGACGCTGGGTGACCGTCTCCGCTGTGCTGTCTTCGGGAAGTTCGGGCTGCGCCAGGCGCCCGGCATGTATGCGGACGCTGACACTACGGACCGCCTCCGCGGGGAGGCCGCGCGGATCACGGCTCCGGTCCTGTACCACGTTCAGTGGGACGATGAGCTGTTCCCCAGGGACGGCCAGCTCGCCCTGTTCGACGTGCTCGGGTCGCCCGACAAGCGCCTGATCGCCTTCTCGGGCCGGCACGCCGAAACTGGGCCCGGAGCCACCGCGATCTGGTGCGACTTCATCCGCTCCGGCCTACTCGGAGCTGTCCTCGGCCTCAGCCTGGGCCTCGGCGACCAGGCGGCGGGCCAGGGCTTCGTCGGCCGGGGCGACCAGCACGCGAACGCCGTCTAGCTGGAGCTGCGGCTCCTGGCCGCCGGCGTCGTCGGCCGAGACAGCGGCGCGCACGCCGTTGCTGGCCAGCAGGCCGACGATCAGGTCGGCCTCGGTGCGGCTGGCCACCACCGCTACCGCCACTGGCGAGCCGTCCATGGTCTCAACTCCTCGGCTTCCCCCGCGCCGGAGCGGCGGGTCAGTGCGCCCGGCGGCGGAGCTGGAAGGGCATCAGGGCCGACTCGAGCTGCACGCGCATGTTCATCTTGCTCTCCCCTTCGCGGCGGTCCGCGAAGTGGATGGGCAGCTCGACGATCTTCAGGCCGTGCCGGACAGTCCGGTAGTTCATCTCCACCTGGAAGCTGTAGCCGTTGCTCTTGATGCTGCCCACGTCGATGGTCTTCAGCGCGGTGGTGCGCCAGAGCTTGAAGCCGGCGGTGACGTCGCGGATGCCCAGGTGCAGCAGCACGCGGACGTAGCTGTTGGCGAAGCCGGACAGGGCCTTGCGGTGCCAGGCCCACTCGCTGGCCACGCTGGCCCCGGCCACGTACCGGGAGCCGATCACCACGTCGGCGTCGGCGGCGAACATGGTGCCGAGCATCTGCGGCACGTACATGGGCGCATGGGACAGGTCGCTGTCCATCTGAACCACGAACTCGGCGCCGGCGGCCATGGCGCGCGTCATCCCGTCCACATAGGCGCGGCCGAGGCCCTGCTTCTCCTGGCGGTGCACGACGGTGATCCGGCCGGAGCCGTACTCCTCGACGAGCCGGTCGGCGATGCGCCCGGTGCCGTCAGGCGAATTGTCGTCGGCGACCAGGATGTGCAGGTTGGTCAGCGGCAGGCCGAGCAGCTCGGCCACGATCACGGGCAGGTTCGCGGCCTCGTTATACGTCGGCAGCACCACGGTGACGGCCGCGGATCGCCACGGCTCCGGCAGTTCCACCGCTTGCTCGGCCGACGCCTGCCGCTCCTGAAGCGCCATTGTCATCCCTCCGCCGCTGGCCGGGGCCGCCGGGGCCGGCCTGGGGTCAGTAGCCAGATCAGCCGGGCTAGCCGGACCAGATTGCTCGGTCAACTCTAAAAGCCCGCCAATGGGCGGCCGGCCTGAGGCCCGCCAGCGCCATGGTCAACCTGCACGTTACCTGGGCCCCGCTGCGCTATTTACCCACATGACGGTTTGCAAGGCAGATCTGGAGCAATTCATGGCCGGCCGAGATAGGCCGCGGCCACGCTCTTGGGCACGACCAGGCGCCAGGCGTCCAGCACGAGCTCGTGCATCTCCTCCGGGTCGATGGCGCTGAGGCGGACGACGGCCCAGTTCCACCGCAGGTCAGCCTGGCCCGGCATCAGGAACTTGGCCGGGTCGGAGGCGACCAGCGCGGCCCGCTCCTCCTTGGGGAACGCGAACCCCATGGTCGTCTCGTCGGCGGAGAAGGCCAGCCACACGATCCGCCCGACCCGGAACTTGACCCGGTCCCGGACCAGCACCTCGTAGGCGCGGGGCAACTGCCGGGCCACGGCCCGGACGTCGTCGATCGTCACCACAGGTCGAGCCTGCTCTGCTGACAGCCGTGACGCATCCCATTAACAAAGGAGCCTCGGTCCGGACTAGTCCAGGATCAGGGCCGCGGCGCCGCGCCGGGCCGTGATCGCCGCCCGGCTGGCGGCCACCAGCGCCACCGTCATCACGCCCAGCCCGGCCACGTCGACCGCCCCCGCATGGAACAGCCCGGCCGGGCCCGAGCCCTGCCCGAACACCCAGCACCCGGCGCCGGCCAGGAAGCAGGCCATGGCCAGCGCCGCGGCGGCGGCCAGGCGCGCCTGGTAGCCGAGCAGCCGCGCCGACGGCCGCTGCCTGCGCACGATGGCCGCCATCCCGCCGACGACGCCGAGCAGGGCGAGCGGACTCAGCACCATCCACGCCAGTTCAGGCGCGGGGAAGGCGTTGAGCGCGGCCGGGTGGGCCCAGTAGGACGAGACCGACAGCGTCCCGGCCCAGCTGAACGCGGCCGCGCCGGCCGGCACCAGGCCGCGGTGCACGGCTGTCCCGCCGGTGCCCGGCCAGGCGTTCTGGAAGTGATGGGCTCCCGTCACCAGCGCGGTCCCGCCGGCCAGGACGAACGCCACCGGCCCGGCCAGCCGGCGCCGCGGCCCGCGACCGGTCCCGCGGCGCAGCAGCACGGTGGCCGTGCCCCAGGCGACCGGCACCGCGGCCAGCAGTCCCAGCACGAGCAGAAGCACCGCCCCGGCGGCCATCAGGGCCAGGCCCGAGGTGGTGGCCGGGTGGTGCGGCATGGCCCACTGCCAGCCGATGGCCAGCTGGGCCAGCATGGCCAGCCCGAAGGTGAGGAACGCTGCCGCCGCGCCGCCCAGCGTGGCCAGGCTGGCCCGGGCCTGATCGGCCGCGCTGAGCCCGAACCCGGTCAGCCCGAGGCCGGCCAGCCGGGCGAGCAGCCCGCTCAGGATCACGTTGGCGGTCCGCCGGCGGCTGCTCGGCCGCTCGGCGAACTCGGCCAGCAGCAGCTCGGTGAACTCCTCGCCGTACCGGGCCCGCCAGGCGGCCGGGTACCAGCGCAGCAGCCGGGCGGCCACCCGGGCCGCCGGGCCGGTATCGACGGCCGGGCCGGGATCGACGGCCGCCCCGCCCGTGCTGGTCACGTCGTGCCCCAGGTGCGGGCCAGCCGCCCGAGCCCGACCTCGGCCACCCGCCGCTGGTCGGCCAGGTGGACCCGCAGCGCCGCCGCGCCCGCGGCGGTGAGCTGATAGGGCCGCCGCCGGTCCTGGCTCTCGAGCGCCTCGATGAGGCCCTGGCCTTCCAGCCGGCTGAGCGCCTCGTACAGGGTCCCCGGCGCCAGCCGGAGCCCGGCGAACTCCTCGATGTCCTTGGTCAGCGCGTAGCCGTGCTTCGGCCCGTCGGCCAGGCTGGACAGGATGAGCGTGGCCGGGCCCGCGTAGCGGCCGAACCCGCCCAGCGGCGTGCTCGGGGCGCCGCGGGCGGGCGCGGAGTTGGATGAGTCAGGCACGCTCCGATCGTATATCGGTTACCGATGGATCGGTAGCCGGACTGGCGCTCGCCGGCCGACGGCTGGGCACCAGGTAGGGCACGCGGGATTCCAAGAACAGCCGCGGAAATCGGTCGCGGAGCCGCCACAGCCCCGCATCGATCACGAAGTGGGCCATGACGGCGCCCAGGAAGCAGCCGAACAGCGACCGGATCAGCGGGGCCGACTCCTGGAGGTCCGACGTCACGGACAGGATCGCCCCGCCGGCCAGGGCGATGCTGGTCAGCGCGGCCAGCGGCAGGAACCGCCCCGGTCCTGGCCCGGGGCCCGGATCGCCGGACGCGACCAGGCCCATCAGCAGCAGGTACTGCAGGCCGTGGGCAATCGTCATCCCGGCCACCGCCGCGTAAGGCGAGCTGAAGATAAAGGCCGGCAGCGTGAAGCCCAGCGCGCAGCCGTAGGTCACGCAGAATCCGGGCGGGCGCTGGCCGGCCGGGCGCCGGGCCAGGCTGACCAGCCCGGCCGTGACCGCGACCGCGAAGGCGGCCGCGGCCAGCGGGTAGGCGGCGGCCAGGTGCGGGTCGACCCGCAGCTGGAGCAGCCGGGGCCGGGCCAGCAGCCCGGCCGTCCCGGCCAGGCCGGCCGCCAGCAGGGCGCGCCGCTCGGCGGGCCGCAGGCCGGTGACCCGGTGCGCGGCCGCGGCCAGCGAGGCGAGGCCCAGGTTCTGCTTCTGGTAGTGGAAGAACTGCCAGCCGAAATAGGGCAGCAGCAGCCAGTTCAGGATGGCTGGCGGCAGCGCGGCGGCGATCGCGCCGGCCCCGGCGATCAGCGCGAGCGGGGTCCAGACGTAGCGGGCACGATGCTGGCCCATGTAGCCGCGGACCTGCGGCACGGTGTAGAACCACGCGGTCGACGCCACGTGCGCCGAGGAGCCCGCGAACAGCAGGTAGGCCAGGGCCGCGCGGGCCGGGGCCGTCGCGGGCGGCGCCAGCGCGATCGCGATGATGATCGCGCCCGCGGTCAGGGCCACCGTGCCCCACAGCCACGCCCGGGCCGCTGGGACGAGCCGGGACCGGGCCGCGGCGCCCCTGGTGACCTCAGCCGGCCCGGCCGCCAGGTCAGCCGCCACCGCACCCGCCGGTGACCGCGGCCGAGGCCCCGTTCATGTCGGCCAGGACGATGACGGCCGCGATCACCGACAGCACCACCATCACCACCACTCCGGCGGCGATCCATCGTTGTCGCTGCTCGCGCGGCGAGCAGGCCCTGGCGAGGGCGTCGTCCGGTCCGGCGGCCGGACCCGGTGGCCATGGCGTGGTGTCCATGGCACGACTATATCGGAGTCCGGTATATCGTCAAGCGATGTGTCGGCTCACGGAGCAGGTAGTGAGCCGGGCATAGTATCGGAGCCAATCCGGCCCCCGCCCGCAGGGGCGGCCGGCGGTCTCGACAAACTAGGGCTATGAGCGACCAGACGAATCCTGACCAGACGAGCCAGCCGGACGAAGAGCACCCCCGGGTGGTCGTGGTCGGCCCGGATGGCGTCGCCGTGGAGACCGATGCTGAGGCGAGCCGGGAGCGCCCGGTCACCGAGATGGTCGAGCAGCCGGCCAAGGTGATGCGCGTCGGCAGCATGATCCGCCAGCTCCTGGAGGAGGTCCGGGCCGCGCCGCTGGACGAGAAGAGCCGGGCCCGGCTCAAGGAGATCCACCAGAGCTCGATCAAGGAGCTCGAGGACGGCCTCGCACCCGAGCTCGTCCAGGAGCTGGAGCGGCTCTCGCTGCCCTTCGCCGACGACGCGGTGCCCAGCGAGGCCGAGCTCAGGGTGGCCCAGGCCCAGCTAGTCGGCTGGCTGGAGGGCCTGTTCCACGGCATCCAGACGACGCTGTTCGCCCAGCAGATGGCCGCGCGCGCCCAGCTCGAGCAGATGCGGCGGGCGCTGCCGCCGGGCATGGTGCCGCCGATGGGACCGGGCATGCCGGGCGCCCCCGGCGGCCAGGACGAGAGCCAGCAGGTCCCGCATGCCTCAGGCCCGTACCTCTAGCTAGAGCCAGGCCGCCTAGCCAGAGCCGTTAGCTGAGCCAGGCCGCCGAGCGCGGGCCCGGTCCTGCTGCCGGGCGCGCAGTTTGCCGCGCTGGGTGGCGGGCTCCCGGACGGCGAGCGCGCGGGTGATGTCGGCGAGCTGGCGGGCCCGGTGTACCTGGGACCGCCAGTCCTGGCCGGTGGCCCGGTGCGCGAGCGGCACCTCCACCTCAGTGATCCGCAGGCCCCGTCGCAGCACGTCGATGGTCAGGCCGGTCTCCACGCCCCAGCCCCCGGCCAGCGGCAGCGCGGCCTCGAACGCGGCCCTGGTCAGGCAGCGCTGCCCGTTGACCGGCTGAGCGGGCCGCCAGCCCGTCGCGCGCTCGATCCCGGCCCCGGCGGTGGCGGTCACGATGCCGAAGCCGCCCCGCCGCACCCGGTCAGAGAACACGGCGATCGTCATGTCGGCTGTCCCGCGCCGGACCGGCTCGGCCAGCGGGCCGGCCTGCGCCGCGGTCTCGCCCAGATCGGCGTCCAGGAACAGCAGGTAGCGCGGGGCGGCTCCGGCCGCGCCGACCTCGGACCCGGCGGCGGCGCCGTTGGGTGCGGCCGACTCCAGTAGCCGGACGGCCTCGGCCCCGGTCTCCAGGGCCGCCGCCTTGCCGCGGTTGCGGGCGTGCCGCACGACGTGGGCGCCCGCCCGCTCGGCCACGGCGGCGGTGTCATCGGCGGACCCGTCATCCACCACCACGACTAGGTCGGCTCCGGGCAGGCTCGCCGCGGCCTGGACCGTGGCACCGACCCGCTCGGCCTCGTTGAAGGCTGGGATGATGACGGCGAGATCCCCTGGCATGCTCGAGATCCTAGTGCCAGGGGCGACGGCTACTGGCCGGCCACCGAGGCTGGGTTATCCAGCACGGTGAAGACCGACTCGAGCCCCGTGACCTGCAAGACCTTCCTGATCGCCGG
Organism: uncultured Actinomycetota bacterium; assembly: GCA_963822485.1. Lineage (GTDB taxonomy): Bacteria > Actinomycetota > Actinomycetes > Streptosporangiales > Streptosporangiaceae > DASUBV01. The sequence continues at coordinate 423,898 of CAWGHW010000031.1, read as the reverse complement.
GCGCGGGCTGGCCAGCGAAAGATCACCGCCCGCCTCGCGGGCCCGGCGCTGCGCGGCCAGCAGCACGTTCATCCCGGTCGAGTCGCAGAACTCGACTCCGGCCATGTCCACGACCAGCTGCACGGGCGTGCTGGCCGCCAGCGCGCTCGTCAGCTCGGAATGGAGCCTCGGCGCGGTATAGAGGTCGATCTCGCCGGTGACGGACATGATCGCGTGATCACCTTGCGACTGAGTCGTAACCTTTAGCTCCACGGGCGCACTTTACCGGCTCCCGCGGCCTGCCGCCTAGATGGTCACTGTCCGCACATCATGAATTCACGTACAGTGAACAAGGTTCTGCGCGAGGCTGTTGATGGATACCCCGTGAATGCCCCGCACGTGAATACCCCGCAGGTGAATACCCCGCACAGGCCGCGATGGACTCGGAGCCCGGATTTTGCGCACCCACTCAGACCAGGCAGGCCGGGCCGGCAACGGCCAGGCGCCGTTAGCCGTGCCCGCCGTCCCGGTCGGGTTGCTGGGCGCGGCCCAGGAGCGGGTTGCCGCCAGGCCGCCGGCGACCGAGCCGGACCGCCGGCTGGCCGACCTGCACCAGCACCTGGAGGAGATCCGCCGTCGCGCGGCCGGTGCGACGTCCTGGCTGGAGAGCAGCGAGCACTACGCGCGGCTGCTGAACGCCGAGGGCTTCGTGTCGGTCACGGCCCGGTTCGACGCGCGCGACCTGATGTTCCTGGGCCAGGCCCGCGATGACCTGCTCGCGTTCGCGGAGCTGGGCCGCCGGGTGGCCGATCTGCACCGGCCCCTGGACGGCGGCGGGGCCACCAGCGACCCGGCCCATCCCGTCCTGCGCTGCCGCAACTGCATGTGGCGCTGGCCCTGCCCGACCTTCCGCCTGCTGATCGAGTTCCTGGGCGACCGTAGGTAGTCCCGTGACAGAGTCCCGTGACCAGCCCCGGCGGCCCGCGGTGACACCAGCGGCCGACTAGCCGTACCGTGGAAGCATGTTGCGCGCACTCCTGATCGGCCTGGCGGTCTTCGTCATCGCGGTGGTGCTGATCACCGCCGTGGCCCACCTGCTCTACTACGGCTTCCTGTTCCTGGTGGCCATCGGCGTGGGGTTCCTCGCCTTCCGCGTCGGCCGCCGGTCACGTAACCGCCGGTAAGCCGAGGCCGGCCGAAGGCCGGGTCAGGCCGGGGCCAGTTCCGGCTGCGGGACCGGTGACGCCGGCCCCGAGACGGGGTTCCCGTCGCTGAGCCGGATGCTAGCCCGGTACGGGACGCCGGCCGGCTCGCCCGGCGTCTGGTCCGCGTCGTCCCTGGCCGCGGCGGCCGGATCGCGTCCCACCGGGCAGGTCATGCACCGCGGGCCGCCGCGGGTGCTGGCCAGCTCGCTGCCAGGGACCTGGATCACCCGTACGTCCGCGCCTTCCAGCCGGGTGATGGTCTCGGTGTTGCGCTCGTGCACCACCGCCACCCGCGGCCCGATGGCCAGCGCGTTGTTGCCGTCATCCCACTGGCTCCGGCGGCCCGAGACCGGGTCCAGGCCGGTGTCGATCACGTTGAGCCGCTCGATCCCGATGGCCTGCGCGGCCGCCTCCAGGAACGGCTGCGGCCGGCTGACCCGCATCCCGTCCGGCCGCGGCGTGATCATGTGCGTGGTCAGCGTGAAGGCCACCCGCGGGTGCATCACCACGGTGTCGGCGTCGATGACGGTGCACAGCGTGTCCAGGTAGCCGGCCCCGCCGCGCTGGTCCACCGGGATGGCCAGCACCGTGTGGGCCAGGCCCGCGTCCAGCACGTGGCGGGCCAGCCGCTCCACCCCGGCCGGGGTGGTTCGCTGCCCGACGCCCACGGCCAGCACGCTCGGCGCCAGCAGCAGCACGTCTCCGCCGTCGACCTGCTCAAGCTCAGGCCCGTAGAGCCGCTTGAGGCCGGCGAAGCGGGGGTGGTGCCCGTAGATCAGCGCCAGCAGGTCGGCCTCCCGGCGGCGGCGCGGCGCGGCCAGGCTGGCCACCGCCACCCGGTCGCCCACCCAGAAGCTGGAGTCCCTGGTGAAGACCAGGTTGGGCAGCGGCTCGACCACGAAGTCATGCCGGTCGAGCATCTGGAAGGCCAGCCCGTGGCCGCCCGGCAGGTCTTCCGGGGTCAGCCCCGCGATCAGGACCTGGGCTAGCTCCTCGGGCCCGAGCGCGTCCAGCCGCTCGTGCACCTGAGCCCGGAGCTCGTCGCCGAGCAGCCGGTCGGCGAGCACCGCGGCGATCGCCTCGTCCCTGGCCGGCTGGTACTCCAGCGCGTCCTGGAGCAGCTCGGTGACGTACAGCACCTCGACGCCCTGGTCGCGCATGGCCTGAGTGAAGGCGTCGTGTTCCTCCTGCGCGCGGCACGCCCAGGGCAGTGTCTCGAATAGCAGCCGGTCCCGGCTGCGCGGTGTCATTCTCTTGAGCTCTAGCCCTGGCCGGTGAACCAGCACGGTCCGGAGCCTGCCGACCTCGCTGTCCACCCCGTGCACATGCGTCACGATCCCCCCCGCAGCGACCGCCGCACTCGGTGCGCGACGACCCCTGGATGGGAGTATCACCAGTTCACTGCCTGGTTACGCATGACAGTTAGGCCTCAATCCGGCCTGCCGGGCTAGCCAGTCAGCGCGGGACGCCTCGGGAGTTCACGGCATCGCGTGCCGGAGCGGGAAGCACGGCCCAGACCGTCTGGCCTGATTCGTCGGCCCGGATGCCCCAGTCGTCGGACAGTCGCTCGACGATGCCCAGGCCCCGGCCGCCTAGCGCGGAGACCGGCGGGTAGTCCTGGCGCGGGCGCGTGGGCCCGCCGCGGTCGCTGACCTCTACCTCTACCGATCCGTGGTCGACCATCCAGGCCGCGCGCACCTTCTCGCCCGGCAGCGGCCAGGCGTGCTTGATGGAGTTGCTGACCAGCTCGCTGATCACCAGCGCCGCGTCAGAAGCGGCCTCCCCGTAGACACCGGCGGCCGACAGTTCCGCGGCGAGCCGCTTACGGGCAATAGCGACGCTCGCTGGCGTGGACGGCAGCAGCACGACGCTCGTCACTCTCACCTCCCTGGCATCCGACCCGATGCCATCTGTGGCTGACCCTTGGCCACGACGTGAAAACAAAGCGCTGGGACCCAGAATGCCCCCCAGCGCGGCCTCGAAACCGGTCCGACGCGCCATAGTCGGCGCGGCCGGCCGCCTTTCCCGCCGGGCCGCGCCACCCGAGTCTCACTCGCCTCACGGACCCCGGAAGCCCTGGCCAGCCGACGTTTCCGGTGGGTACCGAGTCCCGAGCCGGGCCGGTCAGGATTGGCCGAAACAGGAGGCGAAATGGGGTTTAAGCGCAGGACACTAACCGCGGCCAGGCGCCTCGCCGAGCAGGCCCTCGGCGGCCAGGCCGCGGACCAGGCCGCGCAGTCCGGCAGACAGGCCGGCCCGCTCCTCGGCCGACAGCGCGCCCAGGATCCGGGCCTGCCGGGACTGCCAGGCGGCCCAGACCCGGGCGGCCACTATCCGGCCCTCCGGGGTCAGGTACAGCCGCACGTAGCGCTGGTTTTCCTCATCCCGGCCGCGCCGGACCCAGCCCTTGCGCTCCAGGCCGGCCGCGAGCCGGCTCACTGTGCTCTTCTCCAGCCCGAGCAACCCGGCCAGCTCACCCTGGGCGATGCCGCGGGCCGAGACCAGCTCGATCAGCGCCCGGGCCTCGGACGGGGAGACCGCGTCGACCGCCGGATCGTCCCCCAGGGTCCCGCCGGACCGCGGGTCACCGCCGTTGCCGTCGGCGCCGCCGCCCCTGCCGGCCCCGTTTTCCCCGGACTGCGCGTGCGCATCACTGAGGCCCGGCCCGGCCGGGTGACCGCTGGCCTCGGAACCGTCGGCCGCACGGGACGACGGGCGGGAATCGCCGGCCAGGGCCGGGCTCACCACCCGGAGCAGCTGCGTGAGCAGCCGCTCCAGTTCCGCATCATTCACGGACTCGCTAACCACGACCACAGTTGTACCGCACAACTGGGCCGATGGTACAGTCGCCGCGTGACAGTTGCTCCCTACAACTCAGGTTCGTACCCCCGCTGGCCCGGCCACCGCATAGGGTCAGCGGCGTGAGTGACGACACCAAGCCCCGCACCGGCGCCAGGGCGGCCCGGGCCAAGCTGCGGGACGACGGGCGGCTGAGCGCGCCCGGTCAGCTCCAGCAGGGCGACAACCTGCCGGACGGCGACCTGCTCACGGCCGACCTGCCCGCCGAGGACCTGGCCGTCTATGCCGATGAGCACGGGCTGTGGCCCGCCGCCCGGCGGCCCCCGATCCCGGAGTACATCCGGCAGCTGTGGCGTCGGCGCAGCTTCATGCTGGCCTTCGCGACCGCCCGCAACGTCGCCATGTACACCGAAGCGCGACTGGGCCAGGCCTGGCAGATCCTGACCCCGCTGCTGAACGCCGGGGTCTACTTCCTGATCTTCGGCGTGCTGCTGCACGTCAGCCGGGGTATCCCGAACTACCTCGGGTTCCTGGTCACCGGCGTGTTCGTGTTCAACTTCACCCAGCGCGCGTTCATCTCGACCTCCACGGTCATCACCGACAGCCTGCCGCTGATCCGGGCGCTGCAGTTCCCCCGGGCGGCGCTGCCGCTGGCCTACGTGATCATCGAGCTCCAGCAGATGCTGCTGTCGATGGCCGTGCTGGCGATCATCATCCTGATCACCGGCGAGCCGCTGACCTGGTACTGGCTGCTGGCCATCCCGGCCCTGCTGCTGCAGACCATCTTCAACGTGGGCATGGGCCTGTTCGTGGCCCGGCTCGGGTCGCAGGTCAACGACTTCAGCCAGCTGCTGCCGTTCCTGCTGCGCACCTGGATGTACCTCTCCGGCGTGCTGTTCAATATCGCGACGCTCAGCTTCAGGTCCCACCACTGGCTCGTCGCGGTGCTCCAGCTCAACCCGGCCGCGCTGTACATCACGCTGATCCGCAACGCGCTGCTGGTGAGCCAGCGGCAGAGTGCGCCCGGCTCTGGCACCTTCAATCCCCAGCTGTGCACCGTGTGGAAGACAGCCGGCCACCTTCCGACGGCGACCAAGGCTCAGCTGTATGACAGCGCGCACTGCGCGTTCGTGGCCAACCCCAGTCACTACTGGTACTACGCCGTAGGCTGGGCGGTGGCCGCTTTCATACTCGGGTTCTGGTTCTTCTGGCGATCGGAGGCGAAGTACGGCCGTGGCTGAGCCAATGGTGGTCGTGGACGACCTGCACATCGTGTACCGCGTCTTCGGGGGCGGCGGCGACAAGGGCACCGCCCCGACGGCGCTGCTGCGGTTGCTGGGCCGCAAGACCAGGGGATCCATCCGCGAGGTACACGCGATCCGCGGCATGTCGTTCGTCGCCTATCGCGGCGACGCGGTCGGCATCATCGGCCGCAACGGGTCCGGTAAGTCGACGCTGCTGCGGGCCATCGCCGGCCTGCTGCCGCCCGAGCAGGGCAACGTCTACACGGCCGGCGGGGCCGCGCTGCTGGGCGTCAACGCCGCGCTGCTGGAGGATCTGACCGGCGAGCGCAACGTCATCCTGGGCTGTCTGGCCATGGGCATGACCAAGCAGGAGGCCAAGGACAAGTACCCGCAGATCGTGGAGTTCTCCGGCGTCGGGGACTTCGTCGACCTGCCGATGAAGACCTACTCCTCGGGCATGGGCTCGCGGCTGCGCTTCGCCATCGCGGCGTCCAAGAGCCACGATGTGCTGCTGGTCGACGAGGCGCTGGCCACCGGCGACGCCGAGTTCCGGGTCAAGAGCCACGCCCGGATCGAGGAACTGCGGGCCCACGCGGGCACGGTGTTCCTGGTCGCGCACAACCTGGAAGAGGTCGAGCTGACCTGCAACCGGGTGATCTGGATGGAGCGCGGCCGGATCGTGACTCAGGGCGACGACGTCGTCGGCATCATCGACCAGTACATCGAGGCGTCCGGTGGCGCCCCGGTGCTGCGCGACCCGGAGACCAGGGAGCGGCTGGCCGGGCAGCCGAAAGACCGCGTCCCCGCCAAGACCTGACCGCTCGCGCGGCTAGGCCGCCTGGCGATGGTCAGCCGTCGCCAGGCGGGTCGCTGGCTGGCCGCGGCCGGGGCAGGCGCAGGCCGTCCACCTCGGCACCGCCGCCGCCCGCTGGCTTCGGGCTGACCGAATCGGCCGCCCCGACCGGCTCGCTGCGCGGGAACTCCACATCCGCGGCCTGCGAAGCGGGGGCCGCCGCGGCCACGGCCTCTTCCGGCCCGGGGATATCGGTCGCGGCCGGGCCCGGCGTTCCGTTGGCCGCGACCGCATCAGCCGCGGCCGCATCGGCCGGGACCGGCCTAGGCGGGAGCGCGCCCGCCGGGAGCGCGCTAGCCGGGACCGGGCTAGCCGGGAGCGGGCTAGGCGGGCGCGCGGCTGAGTAGCCCGGGACCGCGCCGGCGGGGGGCGGGGTCGTCCGCAACCGCAGCCGCATCAGCGTGCCCCCGGACGGACGGCCCTCGGCCGCCACCTCGCCGCCCTGAGCCCTGGCCAGCTGCCGGACGATGTACAGGCCCAGGCCGATGCCGCCGAACCGGCGACGGTCGCCGGTCTCGCCCTGGACGAACCGCTCGAACACGCGCTCCAGATCGGCGGGCGGGATCCCGATGCCCTCGTCCGCCACCGTGACCTCGATCCGGTCACCGGACCGGCGTGCGGCCACGGTGACCGTCCCGCCCTGGGGCGAGTACTTGAAGGCGTTCTCCAGCAGCTGGCCGATGATGCTGTCGGTGGCCATGGGATCGCCGTAGGCCGCCGGCAGGTCGTCGGGAATGTCGGCCTCCAGCGTGTGCTGGCCGGCCAGCGGGCGGAACGCGGTCGCCGCGCCGCGCAGCACTCCGCCCAGGTCAAACGGGCCATTGTTGACCGTGAGCTGGTCGGCGCCGGCCCTGGACCCCAGCAGCAGTTGCTCGACTAGCTTGGCCAGTGACCCAGCGCGCTCCGCGATCGTCTGCACGGCGGAGCGCCGGTCGGCGTCGGCCAGCTTGTCCCAGCGGCTGGCCAGCGTGCTCGCGAAACCCTGGACCACCGTGATCGGGGTCCGCAGCTCGTGGCTGGTGGTGGCCAGGAACAGGTCCTTGGCCTCCTCGAGTTCCTTGGCCGCGGTGATGTCGCGGAAGTCGAGCACCAGCTCCTCCCGGCCGACCAGGCCGGTGCACAGCAGGTCGATCCAGCGGCCGCCGGGCAGCCGGTAGGTCAGCTTGGCGCCCGGCTCCGGCAGCGGGAACGGCGGCGGCTTGCCGGTCGCATCCTCCGGCGAGACCCCGGTCAGCAGGTGCGCCGCCGGGTTCCACTGCCGGACCAGGCCGGCCGCGTCCAGCACCGCGATGCCGTCGGCGCTGCCGTCGATGACCGCCCGCTCGTGCGCGCGCTGCCGGACGACCTCCTCGAAGGCGGTCACGTTCGACAGGGCCACGCTGGCGTGACCGGCCAGCAGCTCGAGCAGCTCGAGGTCGATGTGGCCGACCTTGTGCCCGCTGTACAGCGCGTACAGGGCCCCGAAGGGGCGGCCGGCCACGTGCGACAGGCTGAGCGTGATGGTGTGCAGGCCGGGCAGCGCCGACCAGACCAGGTCGTCGAACCGGCCCGACTCACCGGTGGCCATCAGGACCGTCTTCCCGGACCGCATGAGCTCGCCGACGGTGCTGCTGGCCAGGTCGGCCGTTCTCCCGCGCAGGCTCGCGGGCAGCCCGTCCAGGCTGACCAGGCGCAGCCGGTCTTCCTCGATGAGCACGAACCCGCCCGCGTCGGCCCTGGTCAGCTCGCGCAGGCTGGCCGCGATCCGGTCCAGCACGGGCTCCAGGTCGAGCTGGGCGTTCATATCGGCCACCACGTCGCCGAGCCGGCGCACCACCCGGGCCCGCTCGGCCATGTAGTGCCGGACCGCCTCCTCGTCCCTGGTCTGGTGGCAGATGCTCACCCAGCCGGCCAGCCGGCCAGCCGGGTCGAGCAGCGCGCTGGCGTCGATGCGCACGTCCAGCAGCGCGCCGTCCTTGCGGATCCGGCGGGTCGCGAACGAGACCTGGCCGCCGCTGGCCACGCGCTCCAGCACCGCGTTGTGCTCGGCGGTGAGCTCCTCGGGGATGAACGGCGGCTCCAGGCCCACGACCTCAGCGGCGCTCCAGCCGAACAGCCGCTCGGCGGCGGGATTCCACACGGTGACGGTCCGGTCGGCGCCGACCGCGATGATGGCGTCGGCGGCACATTCGAGGACCGCCCGAGCGGTCGCGTCCACCGGAGGCCTACTGGGCCTCCGGTCTCTGCGTCCCACCGTCAGCCTCATCCCCACGGCCTCATGCTCCCACCTAGCCGCCCCGCAGGCAGGGAAAACGCGACGTGAGGGGGTCGACGGACCTCTGTGGCGGGTGAACCGCGAGGGAACGGAACCAGCCGCGCCGATCACGCGTCCAAGTGGACATGAAGCTAGCCACACGCAGCTGGGTGCGAGGCCCGCGTCTTCGGGTCATCGCCGCCAACAGCCTCATCGCCGTCATGGGCACCGCCGCCATCGCCGCGTGCGGTACCACTCCGGCCCCGGGTACCGGGGCCGCCGCCAAGCCCAAGGTCTCCCTGCACGTGACCGAGCTGAGCACCACGGGCAAGGCGACCAAGCACTGGACGCTGAGCTGCGACCCCGCCGGGGGCACGCATCCGCACGCCGACGCCGCGTGCCAGGCGCTGCTGGCGATCAAGAACCCCTTCGCCCAGCCCGCCGCGGGCACCAACTGCCCGATGATCCTGGCCAACGCGCCGCGGTTCATCCTCTACGGCACCTGGTACGGCAAGCACGTCAGCAAGACCATCGCCGACGGCGGCTGCACGATGGGCACCTGGAACAAGCTCAGCAAGGTCATGTTCTGACCCGCCCCCTCCCTCCCGGACCAGCCCGCTGGGGGTCCGGTGCCCAGTGCCGCTGGATGCAGGTTCGAAGCCGGGCGGAGGCCCTACTTCAGCAAACGGCTCAGGCGCCTATCGGCCAGGGGCTTGCCGCCGGTCTGGCAGGTCGCGCAGTACTGGAGGGCCGAGTCGGCGAAGGACACCTCGCGGATGGTGTCGCCGCACTCCGGGCACTGCTCGCCGGCCCGCCCGTGCACCCGCAGGCCGGCCTTCTTCTCCTTCTTCAGGTCGCCCGCGGCCAGGCCGTCGGACCGGGCGATCGCCTCGGTGAGGGTGGTCACGATGACGTCGTACAGCGCGGCGATCTCTTCCTCGCTCAGGCTGGACGCCAGCCGGAACGGCGACATGCGCGCCGCGTGGAGGACCTCGTCGGAGTAGGCGTTGCCGATGCCGCCGATCAGCTTCTGGTCCCGCAGCACGCCCTTGATCTGCGTCCGGCGCCCGGCCAGGATGCCGGCCAGCGTCTCCGCCGTGAACGCGGGGTCCAGCGGGTCGGGGCCCAGCGCCGCGACGCCGGGCACGGCGGCCGGATCCGTGACGAGATACACCGCCAGGCGCTTGCGCGTGCCCGCCTCGGTGAGGTCGAAGCCGGAACCGTCATCAAACCGTAGCCGGAACGCCAGCGGCCCCTTACCCGGCCGCGGCGGCGCCGTGGGCAGGTCCTCCCGCCAGCGCAGCCAGCCGGCCCTGGCCAGGTGCACGATCAGGTGCAGGTCCGGCCCGCCGCCGGCGGGCCTGGCCCCCAGGTCGAGGAACTTGCCGTGCCGGCCGGCCGAGGTGATCGTGGCGCCCGCCAGCGCGGCCAGCGGCGGGTCATACGTCTTGAGGACCGAGAACTCCGCGACGTCGGCACGCTCGATCACGCGGCCCACGCCGCGCTCGCGCAAGTCGGCGGCCAGGGCCTCTACCTCGGGAAGTTCCGGCACAGCATCGATTCTGCCCTGCCCATGGCGGTGCTCGCACCGGTAAACTTCGGCCAGCGTCAGCGCGCGGGCCGTGCCCAGGGTAGGAGAACAGCTAGGAGCAAATGTGGGCGAGGAGGGATTTGAACCCTCACGTCCTTTCGGACACACGGACCTGAACCGTGCGCGTCTGCCGTTCCGCCACCCGCCCGGGAAGCAGCAGTCAGGTTAGCACGTCCGCAAGCGCTCCCATGTCGCCTATACGATCGGATGCGAGTAGCGAGAGGAGGTACCACCGGTGGGAGTCCTGCAGCGGTTTGAGCACCGCCTGGAGGGGATGGTCGAGGGTGCCTTCGCGCGGGCGTTCAAGTCCGAGCTCCAGCCGGTCGAGGTGGCCAGCGCGGTCCAGCGGGAGATGGATGACCGCGCGGCGATCGTCGCACAGGGCCGCACCCTGGTACCTAATGACTTCGTGGTCGAGCTGGCCGACAGCGACTACGAGCGGCTTGCGGTGTACGCCGACAGCCTGGGCATCGAGCTGGCCACGCTGGCTCGGGAGTACGCCAGGGAGCAGGGCTACTCGTTTGTCGGACCGGTGCAGATGCGGTTCGAGGGCGTGCCCGACCTGACGACGGGCACGTTCCGGATCCGGTCCGGCGTGATCAGGGGCACCACGGTGGAGGACGGCGAGATCCGCCGCCCGGCCAGCGACCTGCCCCGGCCTCCGGGCAACTTCAGCGGCAAGCCCAGGCTGCTGGTGTCCAGCCCGGACCGCGGGCCGGACGGCAGCACCCAGCGGACCTTCGACCTGACCGCCCCGATCACGATCCTCGGCCGGGGCACCGACTGTGACCTGCGGCTGGTGGATCCGGGCGTGTCCCGGCATCACGCGGAGCTTCGCGTGGAGGACGGCGAAGTCGTGCTGGTGGACCTAGGCTCCACCAATGGCACTTTCGTCAACGGGCAGCCGATCCGGCGCATCACCCTGGCCGACGGCACGCAGGTCACCCTGGGCCGCACGACGCTGGTGTTCCGGCGGGACTCCAGCTACTAAAGACTACGATCGCAGGCGCCCACCCCGCGCCCCCCGAACCAGAGGGCAGCTAAGGCCAGCCAAGGACTCATGACCCGATGAACGCGCTGACGCTCACACTTATCAAGCTTGCGTTCCTGGCTGTCTTGTGGCTGTTTGTCATCGCCGCGGTCGGCGTGGTCCGCACGGACCTGTTCGGCCCCGCGCGGCGGCGCCGCGCGGCCCGCAAGGCCCGCGCGCCGCGCGCCGCCGCACCGCCCCCGGCGCCGCCCAAGCGCAGCAGCGCCCGCGTCAGCCGCACCGCGCCGCACCAGATGGTGGTGACGGCCGGCGGCCTGGCCGGCACGACGATCGACCTCTCTGACGCTCAGATCACCATCGGTCGCGCGGATGACGCCACGCTGGTGCTGACAGATGACTACGCTTCCACCCGTCATGCCCGGCTCTTTCCGCAGGATGGTCAGTGGCTCGTGGAAGACCTCGGCTCCACTAACGGCACCTATCTCGACCGGCAGAAGGTGACCCGGCCCACCCCGGTGCCTGTCGGCGTGCCTATACGTATCGGCAAAACGGTTCTGGAGCTGCGCAGATGACTCTCGCACTGCACTATGCGCTCCGCTCGGACGTCGGACTGCTCCGTGAGGGCAACGAGGACTCCGCGTACGCGGGGCCTAATCTCCTGGCCATCGCCGATGGCATGGGCGGGCATGCCGCAGGCGAGGTGGCCAGCGCCGTCGCGATCTCCGCGCTGGCCCCCCTCGACCTGGAGAACCTGCACGAGAGCCGCGAGATGCTCCGGGCCCTGGCCGACGCGGTGGCCTCGGCCAACTCGACGCTGCACGAGATGAGCCTGGCCGACCCCTCGACCGAGGGCATGGGCACGACGCTGACCGCGCTGCTGTGGTCGGGGTCCCAGGTGGCGCTCTGCCACATCGGCGACTCCCGGGCCTACATGCTGCGCGACGGCGACTTCTACCAGATCACCAGGGATCACACCCTGGTGCAGTCGCTGGTCGACGAGGGGCGGCTGACCCCGGAGGCGGCGGCCACCCACCCGCAGCGGTCGCTGGTCGTGCGGGCCCTGCAATCCAGCACGGACGCCGAGCCGGACCTGCAGATGCGCGAGGCCATGCTGGGCGACCGGTACCTGCTGTGCTCGGACGGGCTGTCCGACGTGGTCACCGAGCAGACACTGCATAAGGCCCTGGTCTCCTACCCGGACCCGGAACAGGCCGTCCTGCACCTCATCGACCTGGCGCTGCGCAGCGGCGGCCCGGACAACATCACCTGCATCGTCGCCGACGTGGTGGACACCGTGACCGGCCCGGTGGGGCCCAGCGACGCCGTGGTGCTGGCCGGCGCGGCCGCCGCCGGTGACGGACGGCCCCGGCCGCTGAGCGACAGCCCGGCCGGGCGCGCCCACCTGCTCACCCAGGACCCGCAGCGCGCCGGTGCCCAGCAGGCCAGTCTCGGGCACACCAGCGTCGGGCAGATCCGGCCGGCCCGGCCCGCCGAGGCGCCGCCGCCCAGCCATGCCAACGGCCATCACCGGCGGGACGACGACTACGAGATCGACCTGGCCGACGCACCCCGCCGGCGCTGGCCCGTGGTCACCTCGATCCTGGTCGTACTGGTCCTGCTGATCGTCGGCGGCGGCTACGCCGCCCTGCAGATCACCCGCAGCCAGTACTACGTGGCCAGCGACGGCAAGCAGGTCATCATCTACCGCGGCATCGACCAGAGCGTGGCCGGATTGCACCTGTCGAGCATCTTCCAGCGGACCGGGATCCCGCTCTCGCACGTCCAGGGCAGCCCGCTCCAGCTGCCCGACCTCCTCGGGCACGCCTGGCCGAGGCCCAGCACACGGTGCTGAACATCCGCCGGACCTACACCTGCAAGCAGGCTGGCATCGCGGTGCAGACCTGGGAGAAGAACAAGCCCAAGCCCTCACCCAAGCCGTCGGCGAACAAGAAGTCCAGCAAGTCGTCCAGGACCAGCCGCAACAGCAGGTCCAAGCCGACGAGCAAGCCCAGCAGCTCGCCCAGCAAGAAGCCGTACCCGCCCAAGCCCACGGTCCCGTCTTACTGCGCCGCCCAGGGGTCCGGGTGATGGCGGTGACAGCGGGGATGGCGGCGTGAGCGGTATGAGCGATGTGACCAGCTCGCGGGCCACGTTCGAGTCACCCGCCGTCCCCGACGGCGAGGTCCCGATGCCCCGCGGCCGACGCCACACCGAACTGCTGATGCTCGTCTTCGCGGTCGTGGTGGTGGGCTTCGCCTACGCCGCGACCGGGCTCGGGCTGAACGACAAGATCCCGCCCAGCCTGCTGACCTACGTCGCCGGATTCGCGGTCATCATGCTCGTCGCCCACCTGGCCGTCCGCAGGCTCGCGCCGTGGGCCGACCCGCTGATGCTGCCGGTGGCCGCGATGCTGAACGGGCTGGGCGTGGTGATGATCTGGCGGCTTCAGGAGGCCGGCCGTAACGGCATTGCCGGCCCGCAGGGTGGCCCGCTCATAACCTTGAGCACCAGCTCGGCCACGACCCAGCTGGTGTGGTCCGCGCTCGGCATCGTTGCCTTCATCCTGGTGCTCGCGTTCATCAAGCAGCCCCGGGTCCTGCAGCGCTACACCTACACGCTGGGCGCGGTCGGCCTGGTCCTGCTGGCCATTCCGGCGCTGCTGCCCACCAGCATGAGCGCCATCCAGGGCGCGAAGGTCTGGATCATACTCGGCGGATTCGAGATCCAGCCCGGCGAGTTCGCCAAGCTGGCCCTGGCCGTGTTCTTCGCCGGCTACCTGGTCGCCAAGCGCGACGTGCTGGCCCTGGCCGGCCTGCGGGTGCTCGGCATCGACCTGCCGCGGGCCAGGGACCTGGGCCCGGTGCTGATCGCCTGGGGCGCCAGCCTGCTCATCCTGATCTTCGAGACCGACATCGGCACCTCGGCCGTGTTCTTCGGCCTGTTCGTCGGGATGATCTACATCGCGACCCAGCGGACGTCCTGGCTGCTGATCGGCTTCCTGCTGTTCCTAGGCGGCGCCTACCTGGCCAGCACCCTGTTCAGCCACGTCGGCGCCCGGTTCACCGAGTGGCTGCACCCGTTCACGCTGGCCAACCTGAACTGCGCCGCCGGGCAGCGCCCACTGCGTGCAGTCCTATCAGCTCGCGCAGGGCCTGTACGGGCTGGGCTTCGGCGGCATCTTCGGCACCGGGCTCGGCCATGGCCAGCCGTTCATTACCCCGCTGGCCCAGAGCGACTTCATCATGTCGGCCTTCGGCGAGGAACTCGGCCTGACCGGCCTGATGGCGATGCTGCTCCTGTTCGGCCTGCTGGTCCAGCGCGGGCTGCGGGCGGCCATCGCGGTCAAGGACCCGTTCGCCAAGCTGCTGGCTGGCGGCCTGTCGTTCGTGCTGGCCCTGCAGATATTCATCATCGTGGGCGGCGTGAGCAGGCTGATCCCGCTGACCGGCATCACGACCCCGTTCCTGTCCCAGGGCGGGTCATCGCTGATCGCGAGCTGGGCGCTGATCGGGATGCTCATGCGTATCAGCGACACCGCGCGCAAGCCAGCGCCACAGCCGATCCAGGACGAGGGCATGACCCAGGTGGTGCGAGCCCAGTGAACCGCGCGCTGCTCCGCATCTCGCTGGCCTGCCTGGTCATGTTCGTGCTGCTGCTGATCAACATCAACTACGTCCAGGCCTTCCAGTCCTCGAGCTGGCCAGCGAGCCGGAGAACAGCCGCACCTTCAACGCAGCAGTTCCAGTACCAGCGCGGGTCGATCTACGCCACCGGCGACGGCGGGAACGTCCTCATCGCCGAGTCCCGGCTGGTCAAGAACGGCGGCGGGAAGTACCAGCGGTCCTACCCGGACGGGCCGACTTACGCCCCGGTGACCGGCTACGACTCGGTGTTCGGCAAGACCGGCATCGAGGAGGCCGAGAACAAGTACCTGACCGGCACCGCCTCCAGCCTGGGCCTGCACAACTTCATCAGCCTGATCACCGGGAAGCCCACGCAGGGCGCCAGCGTGTCGCTGACCATCAGCCCGAAGGCCCAGAAGGCCGCCTACCAGGCGCTGCTCAGTGACGGCGGGCACGAAGGCGGCGTGGTGGCCATCAACCCCAGCACCGGCGCCATCCTGGCCATGGCCTCCAGCCCGTCGTTCAACCCGAACGCCTTCGCCACGCTCGACACCGCGACGCTGGCGAAGGTCAGCGCGCGGTACAACGCAGCCAAGAACAACCCACTGCTGAGCCGGGCCACCCAGGTCACGTTCCCGCCCGGCTCGACCTTCAAGATCATCACCAGCTCCGCCGCGTTCTCGACCGGCACGGTCGGCGAACCCGAACAGCCACGGTCCCCGCGCCGACCAACCTGTCGCTGCAAGAACGGCCACTTCCTGATCAACGACGACAACGGGCCCTGCGCCGACGGCCACCCGCCGATCATCCAGGCCTTCTGGCTGTCCTGTAACACCGCGTTCGGCGGGCTCGGGATCAAGCTCGGCGGCGCCACACTGCACACGTATCGCCACCGCTACGGGTTCAACAACCCGAGCCTCACGATCCCGCTGCCGGTCGCCGAGAGCGTGGCTCCCATCCGAGGACCGCGCCGCCGTTCGAGGCCTTCACCGCCATCGGCCAGTACGACGACGAAGTGACGCCGTTCCAGGAAGCCATGATCGCCGCCGCGGTGGCCAACCACGGCACGCTCATGAAGCCGTACCTGGTGCAGCGGATCCAGGCGCCGGACGAGTCGAGTGATCCAGTCGGCCACCCCGGCCCCGCTGAGCCAGCCGGTGAACTCGGCGGTGGCCAGCTGACCTGCGCGCAGATGATGATCCAGGTCACCCAGAACCCGGCCGGCACCGCCTACGCGACGGCCAACCAGAACGTCACGGGCGGCATCCTGATCGCCGGCAAGACCGGCACGGCCCAGACGGGACGTACAACTCGACCAATACCGATGACGCCGTCTTCACCTGCTTCGCACCGGCCAACGACCCGAAGATAGCCGTCGGCGTCATCGTGAGGGGCGGTGGTTTCGGTGCGGCCGCCGCCGCGCCGATCGCCGTCAAGGTCATCCAGGCGTTCCTGGGGAAGTCATGATGGCGGGCGGTCCTAGCCCTCGACACGCAGGACGGTAACGTAAGTGCGAGACATGACCCAGCCACGGCTGCTCGGCGGCCGCTACGAGCTCGACGGCATCGTCGGGCGTGGCGGCATGGCCGAGGTCTTCCGGGCCCGCGATATCCGTCTGGACCGCATCGTGGCGGTGAAGACCCTCCGCGACGACCTGGCCCGCGATCAGACCTTCCAGGCCCGGTTCCGCCGGGAGGCCCAGTCCGCCGCGTCCCTGAACCACCCGTCCATCGTCGCCGTCTACGACACCGGCGAGGACATGATGGGCAACACGCCCGTCCCGTACATCGTCATGGAGTACGTGGACGGCCGCACCCTGCGCGACCTGCTCCGCGATGACCGCCGCCTGCTGCCCGAGCGCGCGGCGGAGATCACCGACGGCGTGCTCCGGGCCCTGGACTACAGCCACCGCAACGGCATCGTGCACCGGGACATCAAGCCCGGCAACGTGATGCTGACCCGCACCGGCGACGTCAAGGTGATGGACTTCGGCATCGCCCGCGCGGTCAGTGACGCCCAGGCCACCATGACCCAGACCGCGCAGGTCATCGGCACCGCCCAGTACCTGTCCCCGGAGCAGGCCAGGGGCGAGCGGGTGGATGCCCGCAGCGACCTGTACTCGGCCGGCTGCCTGCTGTACGAGCTGCTGGTCGGCCGGCCGCCGTTCACCGGTGACTCGCCGGTCGCCATCGCCTACCAGCACGTGCGGGAGGAGCCGATCCCGCCGTCCCGTATCGACCCCGAGGTCCCGGACTGGGCCGACGCCATCGTGCTCAAGGCCATGATGAAGGACCCCGGCGACCGGTACCAGACGGCCGGCGACATGCGCAACGACATCCAGCGCGCGCTGTCCGGGGCCCGGATCGCGGCGCCGATGCACACCCAGACCTACGCCGGCGGCACCCGGCGGATGAACCCGGCCACCCAGGTGGCCGGCGCGACGGCCGCGATCCCGCCCTACCGCTATGGCGAGGAGCAGGCCGGGGACTACGGCGAGCCGCCCCGCCGCCGGGCCTGGCCGTGGGTGCTCGTGGCCGTGATCGTCCTGCTGCTGATCGGCGGCGGGATCTACGCGTTCAAGTTCGTCTCGGGCACCGGCAACAGCAACTCGGTGCCGATCGTGCAGGGCAAGACCCTGAGTAAGGCCGAGGCGGCGATCGTCAAGGCCCACCTGGTGGTCGGGAAGGTCAAGTACCAGAAGTCCTCGACCGTCAAGCGCAACCTGGTCATCTCGACCAACCCGCCGGGCGGGTCGTCCGCCGCCACCAACACGAAGGTCAACATCGTGGTCTCCAGCGGTGTCGGCCAGGTGAAGGTGCCGCGGGTCGTGGGCGAGAACGTAGCTCAGGCCAAGAGCCAGCTGGCCCAGGCCGGCCTGTCGGTCGTGATCAACACCGTCCCATCCCTCAGGCCGCAGGGCCAGGTGCTCAGGCAGAACCCGCCGGGCGGGACCATGGTCGGCCCGCGCAGCTCGGTCTCCATCGTCGTCGCCGGGCCGGGCAAGGCCATTCCCAAGGTCATCGGTGAGACCGCGGCGCAGGCCAAGACCACGCTGGAGAATGACGGCTTCCTGGTGGCTACGACCACGGGTACCGCCACGAGCCCCGGTTTCGGCCCTGGCCAGGTGTACGCGACCAGTCCGACGCCGGGCAAGGTGGTCGCGCCCAACACCACCGTCACGATCTTCGTCCAGGCCGGGGCGTCGTCATCGCCGCCCACGTCCACGTCCCCGCCTACCTCCACGTCCCCGCCCCCGTCCACGTCCCCGCCGCCCACCACCAGCCCGCCGGCCGGCGTGCTGCGCCGGGGTCGATAGCAAGCCGAGCAGGAGAAGACCGTGCCCAAGTCCCGCACCAGAACCAAGTCGGTCTACACGCCGCCAGCCAGGTCATCCAAGTCCAAGGTCAGCCCGCGCTGGCTGGTACCCACCATGCTGGGCCTGCTGCTGCTCGGCCTGGCCTGGATCGCCGTCTTCTACGTCAGCGGCGGCAGCCTGCCCATCAGCGCGCTGGGCAGCTGGAACCTGGTGATCGGCTTCGGCTCCCTGGTCGGCGGCGTCGTGCTGTCCACCAGGTGGCACTGACCCGGCACTGACCGCGAATTAGGGGCCCGGCGCACCCGCGCCGGGCCCCTACTCGCAACAGGATTCGGGTCAGAACCGGACCGAGCCCACGAGCTGCTGGTCCCTGATGACCACCCCGACGATCAGGATGGCCAGCATCCCGACCGTGGCCGCCGCCTGGATGAGCGCGCGGTTCTGCCGTGGCGCGTACACGAAGGCGGCCGTGAGCAACGTCCCCGCGATCAGCCCGCCCACGTGCGCCTGCCAGGCGATGTTGAGGCCTCCGATGAACGAGATGGCCAGGTTGATCACGATCAGCCCGATGATCTGCCTGGTATCCAGCCGCAGCTTGCGGGCCAGCACGAACCACGCGCCGAACAGCCCGAAGATGGCGCCCGAGGCGCCCAGTGCCGGGATCCCCGGCGGCGCGACCAGGTAGTACAGCACCGAGCCACCTAGCGCGCTCACCAGGTACACGGTCAGGAACCGGACCCGCCCCAGCCAGCGCTCCAGCGCCGGCCCGACCACGATCAGCGCCCACATGTTGAACAGGATGTGCAGGATGCCGATGCCGTCACCCGGTGGCTCGTGCAGGAACGCGTTGGTGATGAGCCGGTACCACTGCCCGTCGGCCACGCCGATGTAGCTGAACGGGCCGGTCTGGAACCGGCCAACCAGGGTTCCGTCGTTGATGATCGTGCTCTGGTCTACTAGCTCGGCCACGTAGCAGATCACGTTGAGGGCGACCAGGGACCAGGTGAGGACCGCGCCGGAGGTCGCCACCCGGCCGCCGAACGCCCCGGACGGCCGCCGAACGGTGCGGTTGCCCTGCCGGATGCACTCGACGCACTGCTGGCCGACGGCCGCCGAGCGCAGGCAGTCCGGGCAGGCCGGACGGCCGCAGCGCACGCAGGACACATAAGTCTCGCGACCGGGATGCCGGTAGCAGGTAGGCACGCCGGTATCGGCCTGCGGGGCCTGGACCGGTGCTCGGTCCTGGTCCTCGGCGCCGGGGGGGTTACTCGGGGTGGACATTTCTTACCGGCCTGCTTACTGCCCGTCGTTGGTCTCGGTGATCTCGACCGACTCCAGCACTACGTCTTCCGCCGGACGGTCGCCGCCGCCGGTCTTGACGTGGCTGATGGCGTCGACGACCTCCGAGCCCGAGACTACCTCGCCGAATATCGTGTGCTTGCCGTTCAGCCACGGCGTCGGCCCCGTCGTGATGAAGAATTGCGAGCCGTTGGTGCCGGGCCCGGCGTTGGCCATGGCCAGCAGGTACGGCCGGGTGAACTGAAGATCCGGGTGGATCTCGTCGCCGAACTCGTAGCCGGGACCGCCGGTTCCGGTGCCCAGCGGGTCGCCGCCCTGGATCATGAAGTCCGGGATGACCCGGTGGAAGACGGTCCCGTCGTAGAGCTTGGCCCGGTCCGTGCGGCGGGTACGCGGGTCCGTCCACTCGCGCGTGCCCTCGGCCAGCTCGACGAAGTTCCGCACCGTCTTCGGTGCGTGATCGGGGAACAGCCGCACGACGACGTCCCCGTGATTTGTCCGCAGCAATGCGGTGAGTGTTGTAGCCATACCCGCATCCTTGCACGTCCCCGGAAGCTGGGAGCCGGGCACGGCGCGTGATTGACCGGCCTTGCCTGGGGAAGTGGGAGAAGCGAACAGACAGAGCTACGGGAGGTCTCCGTGTCACTTATGACCCGTAAGAACCCGGCCGGCAACGGCGCCGGCGTACGGGACCGCGCCGTCGCGGCCGCACAGCAGGCCGTGCCGACGGCGAAGAACGCCATCCCCAAGGCCGCCCAGCAGGCCGGACCGCTGGCCAAGAACGCCGGCACGGCCATCCGGCAGAGTGCCGAGGATGCCGCCGCCTGGGCCCGGCCCCGGGCCGAGGAGGTAGCCGCCTGGGCCCGGCCGCACGTGGACGACGCCCGAGCCTGGGCCGCCCCGCGCCTGGAGCGGTCCGGCGTGGCCGTACAGGAGAGCATCGCGCCCGCCATCTCGGATGCGATGATCACCGCGGCCCGCAAGCTGGAGGTCAAGCCGGCCCGGCGGCGCCGTCGCTGGGCCGGCGTGCTGACCACGGTGACGCTGGTGGCTGCCGCGGCGAGCGCGGCCGCCGCGGTGCTGCTGCGGCGCAAGCCAGTCGAGTTCGGCTACACCCAGGACGGCGGCCCGGACGAGATGCGGGCCGAGGCCGACACGGCCGACGGGCCCACCCTGGCCGAGGCCAACGGCAGCCAGCCGGACACCGAGGCTTCCAGCGAGTCCAAGCAGTCCTGACCAGGCAGTCCTGACCAGGCAGTCCAAACCCGGTCACAGTCAGCGCGGGCCGGCCGCGGCGGATCACGCCGCGGCCGGCCCGTGACATTCGTCATGGTCAGGCCCGGATGCTCGGCACAAGGCAGCCCGCCCGCGGGTCCTTAACCTGGCTGTATGACGCTGCGGCCGACCCCGCTGCTCCGCGAGCCGGGGCAATATAGAGGCATGTCGGCCTTCACCGGACTCCGCAACAGCCGCGGCCGCGACCCCGAGCCCCCTCATGCGCCGGTCCCGGCCGCCGGCGCCGTCACCCGCGCCACCGACGTGCCCCGGGCCGAGGAGGACTGGCGCGCCAGCGACCCGTATGCGTCTCCGCGGGCCCAGCTCATCCGCCGGATCATCTTGCTGGCCTTTATCTCTTATTTCGTGATCGGGCCCCTGTTCACGCGGTCCTGGCGCTACGCCAGCCCGGTGACCATCTTCCTGCTGGCGGGGACGGTCGTGTTCACCATCCTGGTGTTCTGGGTGTTCTCCGGGGGGTACCGGTGGGACACGGAGCAGGCCCGCCGGGTGGTATGGATCTGGCTGCCGGCGGCCCTGATGCTCGGCATCGCGCTGTTCGTGGTCGGCAATCTGGACGCCGCCACCAGCAACGCCAGCAACTGGGTCGTCGTGCTCACGGTCGCCGCTGCGGTCTGCGGCCGGTACACCCGCTCGGTCTGGCCGGCCGTGACCGGCGCCGCCCTGTGCACCATCGCGGGCCTGGCCGTCGCCGCCGACCGGCCCTGGAACCAGGGCGTGCTGGCCTCCGTGCTGATCACGCCCCTGCTGGCCGCGTTCCTGGCCTATACGGCGGGCAAGCGGATGGAGACGGTCGCCACCTTGCGCCAGACCCGGGCCGAGCTGGCCAAGGTGGCCGTGGCCGAGGAGCGGCTGCGGATCGCCAGGGACCTGCATGACCTGCTTGGTCACACCCTGTCCCTGATCACGCTGAAGGCCGAGCTGTCCCGCCGGGTGATGGCCACCGACGCCGAGCGCGCCGAGCGCGAGCTGGTCGAGCTCGAGACCGTGGCCCGGCAGTCGCTGAGCGATGTCCGCGAGGCGGTGGCCGGCTACCGGCAGCCCGACCTCGCCGCCGAGCTGGGCGCGGCCCGCCAGTTGCTGACCGCGGCCGGGGTTTCGGTGCGGATCGACGTGCCGACGAAGCTCGGCCTCCCCGGCGAGGTGGACGCCGCGCTGGCCTGGACGGTCCGGGAGGGCGTGACCAACGTGGTCCGGCACGCCGGCGCTGGCCACGCCACCATCGCGGTGACGACCGGCCGGGGCCTGGCGGTGGTCGAGATCACCGACGACGGCGGTCGAGACACCGATTTTCCGCAACAAGGGAGCCTGCTGCCGGTGCCCACGCCGGCTGGATCCGCCGTGGCCGCAGCCGGCGGTGCCGCCCCGGCCCGCACCGTCCCCGCCCGCACCGCCCCGGCCGCACCGCCCCGGCCAGCACCACCACGGCCAGCACCGCCACTGGCCAGCACCACCATGGCCCAGGTCGTCGACCCGGCCACCGCGGCCCCGGCGGAGCCGGGGTACGGCCGGTTGCGGCGGACCGGGTCCGGCCTGGCCGGCCTGAGCGAGCGGGTGCGCCAGCTGGGCGGGGACCTGGCCGCCGGGCCGGTCCGGCCGCATGGCTTCAAGCTGCGGGTCAGCATCCCGTTCCCGAGCTGCGACTGAGCCGATGACCGTCCGCATCATGATCGCTGAGGACCAGGCCATGGTGCGCCAGGCCCTGGTGGCGCTGCTCGGCCTGGAGCCCGACATCGAGGTGGTGGCCCAGGCCGCCACCGGCGACGAGGCCATCGCGATGGTCCGCAAGCACCGCCCGGACGTGGCCGTGCTGGACATCGAGATGCCCGGCGGCACCGGCATCGAGGTCGCCCGGCAGCTGCACCAGGACGGGTTCTCCGGCCAGGTGGTCATCGTGACCACCTTCGGGCGGCCCGGCTACCTGCGCGCGGCCATGACCGCCGGGGCCAGCGGCTTCCTGCTCAAGGACGCGCCCGCGGCCGAGCTGGCCGAGGCCATCCGGCGGGTGGCCAAGGGCGAGCGGGTCGTGGACCCGGCCCTGGCCGCGGCCGCGCTGGCCGAGGGCGACAGCCCGCTGACTAACCGCGAGACCGACGTGCTGACCGCCGCGGCCGGGCACGACGCGATCAGCGAGATCGCCGGGCGGCTGCACCTGTCGCCGGGCACCGTGCGCAATCACCTGTCGGCTGCCATGCAGAAGCTCGGTGCGCGCAACCGGGCCGAGGCGGTCCAGATCGCCCAGCGCAAGGGCTGGCTGTAGCGGGCCGGGTCAGCCGAGGCCGGAGCGGTGCGCGCCGCGAGTCGCCGGTCCCGGCCGGATCACGGCCAGGTCCGGGCGGGTGGCGGCCAGGCTGGGCCGACCGCCGGGGCCGGGACGCGGGCCGCCGGGGTCCGGCCCCAGGCCGCCGTCGCCGCGGATCAGCGTGAAGCCGGGGATCGGAGCGCGCACCCGCCGCCCGGCCGGCACTCGCGGCACCCAGGCGAACGCCATCGCGCCGCCGGACGCGGCCAGCACCGTGCCCCCCAGGTAGCCGCCGAGGTGGGAGGTGGTCAGCGCGGAGGCGCCCAGCAGGATGGCCGCCGTGGCGTACACCGACCGCTGGGCCGGGTCGAACAGCAGCAGCAGCGCACAGGCCAGGATGCCGCCCGCGATCAGCGTGCCGACCGGCACGATGACCCGCGTGCTGTGCCCGTGGTCCGACAGGCTGACCAGCATGATCTCCGTGCCGCCGGCGATGGCGATGAGCGCGCCGCTGAACGGCCGGCTGCGCTGCCAGCCACGCCAGACGCGGCGCAGCGCCCCGACGCCGGTCAGCAGGACCGGGCGGGGCTTGGCCCGAGCGTGGGCAGCCATCCCGTCAGCCGTCCTGACCGCGGCGACCGTGTCCCGGACCGCCGCGCCGGCATCTCCAGGCCATGTCCGCTCTCCTGTCCTAACCCCTGATCGGCGAAGCTAACGCTTCGCGGACATAGCGGTCAAGTGCGTCTCATCACTCATCTGCGGCGAGACGGCATGCGGCCCCCGTGCGGGCGGCATCTGTCGGGGACAATCACTGCATGCTGCTGCACCGGGTCGTGAGCACGTCAGCCGCGGTGAGCGGGTCGGCCGGCCGCCTGGCCAAGGTGGCCGCGATCGCCGCGCTGCTCCGCGAGGTCCCCGCCGGGGAGATCCCGATCGCGGTCGCGTTCCTGTCCGGTGAGCTGACCCAGCGCCAGATCGGCGTCGGCTACGCCGCCATCGTGGACCTGCTCGGGCCGCCCGGCGGACCCGGCACCCCCGCCGGTCCCGGCGGACCCCCCGGCCCCGGCACCCCCGCCGGCCCCGGCACCCCCGGCACCCCCGGCAGCCCCGGCGGACCCCCGGCGGACCCGGCGGACCCGGCGGACCCGGCACCCCTGCCAGACCCCGGCACCCCCGGCGGACCCGGCACCCGGCAGCCCCGGCGACCCGGCGGACCCGGCACGGCGGTCGGCCAGGGCGTGCCGGCCGGCCTGCCGCCGCCCGCCGCGGCCCCCGCGCTGACGCTGGCCCAGGCCGACGCGGCCTTCGGGGCCATCGGCGCGCTCACCGGGCCCGGCTCGCAGGCCGACCGGCGCCAGCTGCTGGGCCAGCTCCTGGCCCAGGCCACCGAGGACGAGCGGCAGTTCCTGGTCCGGCTGCTGGCCGGCGACCTGCGCCAGGGCGCGCTGAGCGGGGTCATGACGGAGGCCATCGCCGCCGCGGCCGGGGTGCCAGCGGCCGCCGTGCGCCGCGCCCACCAGGTCGGCGGCTCGCTGGCCCAGGCCGCCGTCGCCGCGCTGAGCGCGCCCGCGGACGACCCCGCGGCCGCCGAGCGGGCGCTGCTGGCCGTCACCCTCGAGGTCGGACGGCCGCTCCAGCCCATGCTCGCCGCCACCGCGCCCACGCTGGCGGCCGCGCTGGAGCGGATCTCGCCCGCGGCGGTGGAGTGGAAGATCGACGGCATCCGGATCCAGGTGCACCGGGCCGGCGACGAGGTCCGGGTGTTCACCCGGACGCTGGACGACATCACCAG
This sequence comes from uncultured Actinomycetota bacterium, assembly GCA_963822485.1. Classification (GTDB taxonomy): domain Bacteria; phylum Actinomycetota; class Actinomycetes; order Streptosporangiales; family Streptosporangiaceae; genus DASUBV01. The sequence goes on along the minus strand of CAWGHW010000031.1, from coordinate 399,435 downwards.
CCGGGTGCCCGAGATCGTGGCCGCCGCGCGCTCGCTGCGGGTCAGCGCCGCCGTGCTCGACGGCGAGGCCGTGGCCCTGTACCCGGACGGGCGGCCCCGCCTGTTCCAGGTCACCTCGGCCCGCACCGCCAGTCAGGCCGACGTGGCCCGGCTGAGCGAGCAGACCCCGCTCACCGCGTTCCTGTTCGACCTGCTGCACCTGGACGGCGCCGACCTGCTCGACGCGCCGGCCAGCGAGCGGCTGAGCCGGCTGACTGCGGTGGCCCCGGCCGAGCTGGTCATCCCGCGGATCGTGACCAGCGACCTGGCCGAGGCGACGGCGTTCTTCGACGCCGCCATCGCCCGCGGCCACGAGGGCGTGGTGGTCAAGTCGCTGGACGCCGGGTACGGGGCGGGCCGCCGTGGCGGCGACTGGATCAAGGTCAAGCCCCGGCACACCCTGGACCTGGTCGTACTGGCCGCGGAGTGGGGGCACGGCCGCCGCCATGGCTGGCTGTCCAACCTGCACCTGGGCGCGCGTGACCCGGCCACCGGGGACATGGTGATGCTCGGCAAGACGTTCAAGGGCCTCACCGACGCGCTGCTGGAGTGGCAGACCGCCCGGCTGCTGGAGCTGGCCGACCCGCCGGTGCGAGATGACGCCGGGTCGGCCGGAACGGCGCCGCGGGCGCACGGCGTGGTCCGGGTCCGGCCCGAGCTGGTGGTGGAGATCGCCTTCGACGGCATCCAGGCCAGCACGCGCTATCCCGGCGGCGTCACCCTGCGGTTCGCCAGGGTGCTGCGCTACCGCGACGACAAGACGGCCGCGGAGGCCGACACCATCGACGCCGTCCGCGCGCTGTGGAGCGGCGGGGAGCCGCTGGCCCGCCGGCCCGCGGCTCATGGACAATGATTCGTCATGCGGACGGTGTGGGTGGACAGCGACGGAGCGTGGCGTACGACACTGCGCCACCGTCAGGTACTCGCCGACCCCAGGATCAACAAGGGCACGGCATTCAGCGACGCCGAGCGGGCCAGCCTGGGCGTCACGGGGCTGATCCCGGCCGGTCACATGACGCTGGACGAGCAGGAGTCCAGGGTCTATGCCCAGTACCGCCGGCAGACCACTGACCTGGCCCGCAACGTGCTGCTCACCGAGGTGCGCGACCGGAACGAGGTGCTGTTCTACCGGGTGCTGGCCAGCCACCTGAGCGAGATGCTGCCCATCATCTACACGCCCACGGTCGGCCAGGCCATCGAGAACTACAGCCACGAGTACCGCCGGCCGCGCGGGGTCTACCTGTCGGTGGACCGGCCAGAGCTGATCGAGACCTCGCTCCTGGCGCCGGACCTGGGCCCCAACGAGGTGGACCTGATCGTGGCCACCGACGCCGGGGCGATCCTGGGCATCGGGGACTGGGGCGTCGGCGGCATCAACATCGCGGCCGGCAAGCTGGCCGTCTACACCGCGGCGGGCGGCATCGACCCGAACCGGGTCATCCCGGTCATGCTGGATGTCGGCACGGACCGGCAGAGCCTGCTGGACGACCCGCTGTATATCGGGAACCGCCACCCCCGGGTGCCGGTGGCCGACTACGACGCGTTCCTGGACGCCTTCGTCACCGCCGTGCGCAGGCTGTTCCCGCGGGCCCTGCTGCACTGGGAGGACATCGGGGTCAGCAACGCCCGGCGGCTGCTGGAGCGCTACCGCGCCAGCATGCTGACCTTCAACGACGACATCCAGGGCACCGGCGCGGTCAACCTGGCCGCCGTCATCGCGGCGGTCCGGGCCACCGGGATCAAGCTGTCCGACCACCGCATCGTGATCTTCGGGGCCGGGACCGCGGGCGTCGGCATCGCCGACCAGCTGTCGGCCGCCCTGGTGGCGGACGGGCTGTCGGCCGGGCAGGCCAGGGCCAGGTTCTGGGCCATCGACCGGCACGGGCTGCTGACCTCCACCGACCCCGGCCTGAGCGAGCAGCAGCGCCGGTACGCCCGCGACCCGGCCGACGCGGCGGACTGGGCCCGCGACCCCGAGCTGGGGAGGGTCGGGGAGGTGGGCGAGGGGGGCGTCGGCCTGGCCGAGGTGGTGCGCCGCGTGCACCCGACGATTCTCATCGGCACCTCGGCCAGGACCGGGGCGTTCACCGAGGCCATCGTGACCGAGATGGCCGGGCACGCCAGCCGCCCGGTGATCATGCCGATGTCCAACCCGACCAGCCTGGCCGAAGCCCGGCCGGCCGACCTGATCCGGTGGACGGACGGCCGGGCCCTGGTCGCGGCGGGCAGCCCGTTCGGGCCGGTCGACTTCGACGGGACCCGGTACGTGGTCGGCCAGGCCAACAACGCCCTGGTGTTCCCGGGGCTGGGCCTCGGCGTGATCGCCGCCCGCGCCTCGCGGGTCACCGACGGGATGCTCAGCGCGGCCGCCTACGCGGTCGCCGACCTGGTGGACACCACCACCCCCGGGGCGCCGCTGCTGCCCCAGGTGGAGGCGCTGCGCGATACCTCGCTGGCCGTGGCCACCGCCGTGGCCAGGGCCGCCGCCGCCGACGGAGTGGCCACCGTCCCGCTGGCCGACGATGTCACCGAGCAGGTCCGGGCCCTCATGTGGCAGCCGGCCTACCGCCCGGTGCTGACGGCCTGAGGGTCCAAGGCCGCGCCCGCCGTGTCCGCGTCCCGGCTCCTCACCTCGGCCCGCCGGACCGCGCGGCGGTACGAGGCTGAGCTGCGGGCCAGCCAGTCGTTCCTGGCCTCCGAGGTTGGCCGGGGCGGCTGGCTGAACCTGGGCCAGTTTCGCTGGCGCAACGTCACGCCGGGCCGGGCCGCGCGGGCCACCTTCGGCGTGCTGACCCCGCTGATCATCGGCTTCGCCACCCATCACGTCGAGTACGGCACCTTTGCCGCGCTCGGCGCCGTGCCGGCCGGGATGGTCTCGTTCCAGGGCGTCACCCGCACCCGGGTCCTGCTGGTCAGCCTGGCCGTGGCGGGCATGGCGATCTCGACGTTCATCGGCGGTGCCGCGGCGTTCGGCGTGCCCTGGGCCCTGGTGCCGGTGATCATGCTGTGGTGCTACGTGGCCGGCGTCTGCGCGGCGCTGGGGCCGACCGCCATCGTGGTCACCACGCAGTGGCCAGTGGCAGTGCTCATTGCCAGCGCCGTGCCGCTCAGCCCGGCGGACGCGGCACTGCGGGCGCTCCTGGTGCTGGCCGGCGGCCTGTGGCAGGGGGCGCTGGTGGTGTCGTCCTGGGCGCTGAGCCTGGGCAGCGCGGAGCGCACGGCAATGGCCGGCAGCTACGCGACGCTGAGCAGTTACGCGGCCGATCTGGCCGCCGGCGGCGTGGAGCCGCCGATGGCGGACACGCTGCCCGGCACCAAGGCGCTGCGCGACCCGAACCCGCTGATGCGCTCGGTGGCCCAGCAGTTCCTGGTCGACCTGATGGAGGAGTCCGAGCGGATCCGGACCACGCTGGCCGTGGTGCGCGGCATGGGACCGGCGCCCGCTCGGCGCGGGCCGGGCCGTGCTCGCGGCCAGCGCCGGGGTCCTGGGCGAGATCGCCGAGGCCCTCCGCGCGCGGCCGTCGCACCGCGAGGAGCACCTCGTCTCGGCCCGAGGCCCGGATCAGCCCGGACTCGACCGCCGACGGTCACCCGTGGAGCTGGGCGGACGAGTCGCTGCGCGGGCAGCTGCGCTCGGCGGTCCGGATCGCCCAGCGGCTGAACGACGCCCAGCCCGGCCTGTCCCGGCGGGCCGCCACCCGGCCGACGACCCGGCTGCCCGTCCGCGACCTGCTGCTGACCCTGCGGGCTAACGTCAGCATCTCCTCGGAGGCCGGCCGCCACGCGCTGCGGCTGGCCATCGTGGCCGGAGTGGCCGAGGTCATCGCCCAGTCCGCGGCGCTGCCGCACGGGTACTGGATCACCCTGACGGTCCTGATCGTGCTGCGGCCCGACTATGGCTCGACGCTGTACCGCGGCCTGCAGCGGGCAGGCCGGCACCGTGGTCGGCGCCGGGCTCGGCGTGGCCACCGTCTTGCTGGGGCACTTCGGCACCTGGGCGCTGCTCACCGCGCTAGGCGTGTCGCTGCTCGGCGCGTACGCGGTGCTGACCGTGAACTATCTGTTCTTCGCGATCTTTCTTACCGATTACGTGGTGGTGCTGCTGGCGCTGCTGGGGCTGCCAGCCGACCAGACCGCGGTCGACCGGCTGATCGGGACCGGGGTCGGCGCGGCCCTGGCCCTGCTGGCCTACATCCTGTGGCCGACCTGGGAGCGCTGCTCGGCCAGCGAGAAGTTCGCCCGGCTGATCCTGACCGAGTGCCGGTTCTCAGGGCTGCTGCTGCACGCCTGGTCGGACCCGGGCAGCGACGAGGCCCGCCAGGCGGTGGCCAGCAAGCTCTCCGCGCGCCGGGCCCGGCTCGACGCGGACGCCTCGGCCGACCGGCTGACCGACGAGCCCGAGCGGCCGCCGATGACCAGGGAACTGGGCCAGGCCCTGATCTCAGCCGGGCACCGGCTGGCCATCACCACGCTGGCCCTGGAGGCCGCGGTCGGCGCGCATCACACCGCGCTGCGAGAGGCGGAGGCCGTCCAGCCCGCGCCCCGGTCGGCCCGCCAGCCCGCCCCGCTAGCTCTCCGGCCCGCCTCCCCGCCCCCCCGACCGGCCTCCCTGGCCCTCCCGCCCAGCTCCCCGATCCCCCCGCCCGCCTCCCCGACCCCCCCGCCCGCCTCCCCGACCCGCTCCAGCCGCCACTGGATCGCCTGGGCGGGATGGTCCGGCAGGCCGGGGCGCAGCTGGCCGAGTCACTGCGCCGGATGGGGCCGCCCGGCCCGCTCCCGCCCATGCGCGAGGTGCAGGCTCAGCTCCCGCGCGATGACGACGACGCGGCCGGGCTGTTCGCGGCCACCGATGCCCTGGTCGACACCCTCAACACCATCCGCGACATCCTCCGCCAGTACCTCACCCGCTGATATTCGCTGATAATCCGCTTACCCCCCGCGTATCCCCCACGGAAGGCAGGCCGGCATGAGAATCCCCCGCCCACCGATACCCTCGCTCGCTCGGCACCGCAAAGTCATGGCCACCGCGGCCACCGGCACGCTGCTCGCCGGGTCGGTCCTGGCCGGCGTGCTCGCGTCCGGGACGCCGGCCGCCAGCGCCGGCACCAGCCACCAGGGCCGGCTGCCGGCCTTCCTGTACGCGCCCTACTTCGAGACCTGGACCTCGGACAACATCCCCGCGGTAGCCCGGCAGTCCGGGTCCCGCTACCTGACGCTGGCCTTCCTCCAGACCCTGAAGAAGGGCTCCTGCACCCTGGCCTGGAACGGCGCCAAGCACCAGCTCATCCAGCCGGGCGGGCGGTACGTCGCGCAGATCAGGCAGCTGCGCGCGGCCGGCGGTGATGTGATCCCGTCGTTCGGCGGCTACAGCGCCGACGAGGGCGGCACCGAGATCGCCGACTCCTGCTCCAGCGTCAGCAAGATCGCCCAGGCCTACGAGTCGGTGGTCACCACCTACGGCGTGACCCGGCTGGACATGGACGTGGAGGCCAAGTCGCAGGACAACAAGGCGGGCATCGCCCGGCGCAGCGCCGCGATCGCCCTGCTGCAGCGCTGGGCCGCCCGCCACCACCGGCAGGTGCAGATCGACTTCACGCTCGGCGTGGAGCCGGGCGGCCTGGCCAGCGACTGCCTGCACGTGCTGCGCAGCGCGCTGGCCGCGGGCGTCAAGATCACGACGGTCAACATCATGGCCTTCGACTACTACAACTCCCAGCACGACTCGGACATGGGCACCGAGGCCATCGCGGCCCTGAACAGCGTGCACGCCCAGCTGGCCGGGCTGTACCCGCACATGGCCGCGCGGCGGCTGTGGCGCATGGAGGGCATCACGCTGCTGCCCGGCATCGATGACTTCCCGCGCCGGACCGAGGTGACCTACCTGAGCGAGGCGCAGGACGTCATGTACTACGCCCAGACCCACCCCATCTCGCTGATCACCATCTGGGCCATCCAGCGCGACAAGGGCGGCTGCCCGGGCGCCATCGACAGCAACTCCTGCTCCGGCATCACCCAGAGCCCCTGGGAGTTCAGCCACCTGCTGGAGGCCTACACCCGCTGATACCCGCTGATGCCGCTGTACCCGCTGATCCCCGGGGCGCTGACCGTGCGTTCCCGTTCGCGATCCGCCGGGCCGCTGGCGGCCCGGCGGATCGCTTCACAGGCGCGGGTCGACCGGCTCGCTTTCCAGCGCCAGCACGCCGAACACGCACTCGTGCACCCGGTACAGCGGTTCCGCGGCGACCAGCCGCTCGAGGGCCTCGATGCCCAGCGCGAATTCGCGCCCGGCGAGGGCCCGCTTGTGGCTGACGTTGCGGGACCGCAGCCGGGCCAGGTTGCGCTCGGCCGTGTACTCGGGCCCGTAGATGATCCGCAGGTACTCGGGCCCGCGGCACTTGATGCCCGGCGGGGCCAGCCCTTTCGGGCCGCGGTGCACCACGCCGGCGGGCTTGACCACCATGCCCTCGCCGCCCGCCGCGGTCAGCTCCTGCCACCAGGCCGTGGCCGCGTCGACGCTGGCCGGGTCGTCCAGCGTGACGTCGACCGACCGGGTCGGCCGCAGCAGGACCGGGTCGGCCGCCACCAGGCGGCCGACCTGGTCCAGGTGCCAGCGGTGCGGGCGCAGCGCGTGGACCGCGCCCGCCCCGGCCAGGATCTGGAACGGGGCCAGGCTGAGGTCGTCCACCGAGTCCACCGGCCAGCAGTAGCGGCGGTAGGCGGCGGCGAACCGGCCGGCCAGGACCCGCCGCTGCTCGGTCTGCGCCAGCAGGCCGGCCACGTCGAGGCCGCGCTCGCCCGCCGCGGTCAGCGCCGTGCGGGCCGCGTCCAGCGCGGTCGCCGCGGCCGCGGCGACCGGGGCGTACTGGCCGCGCAGCAGCTCGCCCGCCTTGGCTGACCAGGGCATCAGCTCGCAGTCGAGGACCAGCCAGTCGGTGTCGAGCTCGGCCCACAGCCCGGCCGCGCCGATGGCCGCGATGACCCGGTCGAGCACCGCGCGCTCCACCTCCGGGTCGGCGAAGAACGCGCGGCCGGTGCGGGTGTAGATCACGCCGGGACCGGCCTGCGGGCCGAACTGCCGGGCCGCGACGTCGCGGTCGGCGCAGGCCACGACGACCGCGCGGGAGCCCATGTGCTTCTCCTGGGCGACCACCTCGGCCACGCCTGCGGTCCGGAACGCGGCGAAGGCCTGGCTCGGGTGCTCGAGCAGCCCCTCAGCCTGGCTGGTGGCCGGCGGGGACATGGTGGGCGGCAGGTAGACCAGCCAGCGCGGGTCGATGGCGAACCGGCTCATCACCTCCAGGGCGGCCAGAGCGTTCTCCTCGCGGACCATGACGGTGCCGCCCGTCACCCGGGTCTCGATGACCCGCTTGCCGGTCACGTCGCCGATGCTCAGCTCGGCAGGCTCGCGGGCGGCGGCTCCCGTGGCCGCGGCCTGGCCCGCTGGTGCGGCCAGCGGGCGGACCGGCTCGAAGTACACCCGGCTGGCCGGCACGCTGACGATCTCCCGCTCCGGGTAGCGCAGCGCCGTCAGCCGCCCGCCGAACACGCACCCGGTGTCCAGGCAGATGGTGCCGTTGACCCACTCGGCCGCCGGCACCGGCGTGTGGCCGTAGACGACCATGGCCCGGCCGCGGTAGTCCTGGGCCCACGGGTACCGGACCGGCAGGCCGAACTCGTCGGTCTCCCCGGTGCTGTCTCCGTACAGCGCGAAGGAGCGCACCGCGGCCGACGCCCGGCCGTGCATGGCCTCGGGCAGCCCGGCGTGGGCCACCACCAGCTTGCCGTCGTCCAGCACCACGTGGCCGAGCAGCTGGTCCATGAACGCCGTGGCCCGGGTGGTGAACTCCGGAGGTTCCGCGGCCAGCTGGGCCAGGCTCTCGGCCAGGCCGTGGGACACAGTGACGTTCCGGCCGCGCAGCGCGCGGACCAGCTTGGCCTCATGGTTGCCGGACACCGAGAAGCCCGTGCCGGCCGCGGTCATCGCCATCACCAGCCGGAGCACGGCCGGCGTGGCCGGCCCGCGGTCGACCAGGTCGCCGACGAACACCGCCGTGCGGCCCTCGGGATGCGCCGCCGAGCCGCCGTCGGCGGCGACCTGGTAGCCCAGCCTCTCCAGCAGCCCGGCCAGCTCGTCGTAGCAGCCGTGCACGTCGCCGATGATGTCGAACGGGCCGTGCTCGGCGCGCCGGTCGTTCCACAGCGGCTCGCGCTCGATGGCCGCCGCGGCGATCTGCTCCTCTCCGTCCAGCACGTAGACCCGGTGGAACCCCTCGCGGCGCAGGCCGCGCAGGCTGCGGCGGAGCTGGTCGTGCTGCTGGCGGAGCACGTGGCCGCCGAAGCTGCGGTCCTGGCGGGTGGCGTTGCGCTCCGCGCAGGTGCGCTCGGGCACGTCCAGGACGATCGCCACGGCCAGCACGTGGTGCGCCCTGGCCAGCGCGATCAGTGACTGCCGGGCCGCGGGCTGGACGCTGGTCGCGTCGATGACCGTCAGGCGGCCCGCGTCCAGCCGCTTGCCCGCGATGAAGTTCAGCACGTCGAAGGCGTCCGCCGTGACGGCCTGGTCGTTCTCGTCGTCGCTGACCAGCGCCCGGCAGAAGTCCGAGGAGATCACCTCGGTGGGCCGGAAGTGCCGGGCGGCGAACGTCGACTTGCCCGAGCCGGAGATGCCGACGAGAACGACCAGCGATAGCTCCGGGATCTTTATCTGGCTCATCGGGTGAACACCGCCAGCTGGGTCGGGTGGCCAAGCCGCGGGTCCTCGGGGCCGATACCGGACACCGTGACCCGGTAGTCATTCTGCGCGGACACGGCGCGGGCCCAGTCGGCGAACTGGGCCCGCGACCACTCGAACCGGTGATCCCGGTGCCGGGTCCGGCCCGTGGCCAGGCCGGGAAACAGCTCGTTGTACTCCGCGTTCGGCGTGGTCACCACCACGGCGCCCGGACGCGCCCAGCCGAACACCGACCGCTCGAGTGCCCCGAGCCGCGGCAGGTCGATGTGCTCGATCACCTCCATCAAGACCGCGGCGTCGAAGCCGGCCAGCCGGCTGTCGCGGTAGGTCAGCGAGCCGCTGAGCAGCTCCACCCGAGCCCGCTCCCGCGGCGAGAGCCGGTCCAGGTGCAGCCGCCGCGCCGCGGCCTGAAGTGCCCGGTGCGACACGTCCAGCCCGGTGACCTGCTCGAGCTGAGGCAGCCGGAGCAGCGCGGTCATCAGCTTCCCCGACCCGCAGCCCAGGTCGAGCACGCGCCGGGCACCGCTGGCCGCGACCGCCTCGGTGACCGCCGCGATCCGCTGGTCGTGCAGGCCGATCCGGGTGTCCGCGGCCTCCTCGGCGGCATCCTGCTCGGCGTCGGCCCGGTCCGGGTCGCCGCCCTCGTCGGCGACCAGAGCGGCCAGCGCCTCCCTGGTCAGCCGCCGGTCGTGGCGCAGGTAACGGCGCGCGATCAGCTCCCGCTCCGGGTGCGCGGCCAGCCACTGGCCGCCGCGCCGCAGCAGCTTGGTGACCTCGTCGCTACCGACGAAGTAGTGCTTGTCGTCGTCGAGCACCGGCAGCAGCACCGATACGTGCTGGAGTACCTCGGCCAGCCGGGCCGTGCCCGCCAGCGTCACCGTCAGGTAGTCGCTGTCGCCCAGCGTCGGAGGGTCCAGCGGCAGCACGCGGGCAGTGACCGAGTATCCGAGCGGCTCGAACAGGCGGCGCAGCAACGACTCGCCCCCGCGGCAGGGCAGCACCGGCACGCCGATCTCCAGCGGGATGGCCAGCGCGGCCAGCTCCGGCCGCTCCTTGCTCCGGCCGCTCATCGCGGTGCCGAGCAGCTTGGCCAGTGCCACGCACAGGAACGACGACGCCGCGTACGGCCGGTCGTTCACGTAGCTGCCCAGCGCGAACCGGCTGGCCGCGGCGGAACCGCCGCGGACCAGCCCGACCGGGTCGACGTCCAGCAGCAGCGCCGCGCAGCACCGCTGCTCGGTCGCCTCCGGATAGAACAGGTGCGCCGTGCCGAAGCTCAGCTCGGCCTCATGCCGGCGGCCGGGGTTCTTATGCAGCAGATACCCAAGGTCGGTGGCGGGCTGGTGAGTAGTGGCGATGGTCAGGAGCAACGGCACTCCGAAGGTTCCGGCGACACGGCGTGTTCGCGAGCCAGCCTGCCGTAGTTATGCCTAGGAAGCCACCGAGAATGCCTGCCCAGGGCATCTCGAGCCCGTACGATGCGCTCAGTCCGTAATCGGCGGATATCGGGGATCGCTCGATTAAGCGGGGAGACAGCGTGATTGTCCGGCGGATGTACTCGGTACCCGAGCACATCACGATGTTCGGCGCCGCGGCCGGGATGGCGGGTGCGGTCTATCCCATCATCATGGCGCACACCGGGGGCCAGGGCCTCCCGTGCCCGCTGCGCACGCTGACCGGCGTGCCGTGCCCGTTCTGCGGCCTGACCACCGCCACCGTCGCGCTCACGCACGGCGAGTGGGGCATCGCCGGACGGACCAGCCCGCTCGCCTACCTGGTCGGCGCGCTGGCGGTCGCCACGGCTCCCCTTCTGGTCGCCCGGACCACCGGGCGGGTGGGACCACCTCGCCGCTGGTCGGCGGCGGCCCGCAAGCGCACCAGCCGGATCGTCGCGGTCATCGTGGCGGCCAGCTGGGTCTTCCAGCTCCACCGGTTCGGCTTCCTGTAAAGGCTGGCCCCTCGTCCCTGAGCTGACCGCCAGTCCCTTATGTCAGAAAGGCTTCCAGTGACCGACTATCCCGGATACCCCAACGAGCCCGGCGGATACCCCAACCAGCCCGGCGGCTATTCCAATCAGCCTGGCGGCTATCCCAACCAGCCCCCCGGCGGATACCCCAACCAGCCCGGCGGCTACCCCAACCAGCCCCCCGGCGGCTATCCCAACCAGCCGCCCGGCGGCTACCCCAACCAGCCCGGCGGCTACCCCAGCCAGCCCCCCGGCTATTCCAATCAGCCTGCCACCGTGCCTTACGCCAACTGGGGCCAGCGCGCGGGCGGCTACCTGATCGACGTGGTCCCCGTCGCGATCCTGGCCTGGATCGGCGTGAGCATCAGCCTGACCGTTTACCTGCTGTTCCTGCTCGTGGGCCTCGTCTACACCGGCTACAACCGCTGGTACCTCGGCGGCACGACGGGCCAGTCCTTCGGCAAGCGCGCGCTCAACCTGCGCCTCATCAGCGAGCAGACCGGTCAGCCGATCGGCCCGCTGATGGCGTTCGTCCGCGACATCTGCCACATCCTCGACAGCCTGGCCTGCTACGTCGGCTGGCTGTTCCCGCTGTGGGACGCCAAGCGCCAGACCTTCGCCGACAAGATCCTCAACACCATCGTCATCCCCGCCTGAATCACCTGACTTGCTGGCCGGGACCGGCTCGCGGCAATGAGCGCCCGCGGGCCGGTCCTGGCCGTCAGCGGCTGGCGGTGACGGCGTCTGCCGCGGCCTGCGCCGCCGCCTGGTCCTGGGCGATCCCGGCCGCCTCGGTCGGCTGCCCGCTGGACAGCACGACCATCAGCAGCCGCTGGCCGTCGTGGTCCACGACGCCGATGCTGTTGACCACCCACAGGGATGGGTCCGGCAGCCAGCCGTCCTTGATCGTCAGCAGGCTGCCGGGGCTCGCCGCCGCGGACACCCCCCAGTTCTGGCCCGCGATGACGTTCCGCATCAGGTCCAGCTCATAGTCGCGCGAGCGCGCGTCCAGCGGCGAATGCGGCGTCGTAAGGGCTCGCAGCAGCCGCAGTTGATCGCCCGCGGTGGTGGTGGTCAGCCCCCAGTAGCCGCCCGGTCCCGGCGTGGTGTGCCGCAGGCCCAGGCTCGCGTCCGCGCTGGCCAGGCCGCCGCCCGCGCCGATGGCGGCCCACAGGTCCGAGGCCGCGTCGTCGCTGCTGGTCTCGATCATCTGGGCGGCCAGGTCCGCGTCGGCGTCGCTGAGCGGCGTCGCGGCGCGCTGGTCGGCGAGCAGCAGGCTAGCCAGGATCTCCACCTTCACGATGCTGGCGGTGTGGAAGCCGAGCCGGCCCCGTAGACGGCGGTGACGCCGGTGCTGAGGTCCGAGACCCCCACGGCCAGGTCCCCGGTCTGCGCATGCCGCACCGGGGCCAGCGCCGCAGCCAGCCGGCGATCCCACTTCGCGCGTAATGCGCCCGACCCGCCTGACCCGACCCGCCGGCCCGCGCGACGCGCCGACCGCCCGACCCGCGCGACGCGCCCGACCCGCCGGCCCGCCCGACCCGCGCGACGCGCCCGACCCGCCGGCCTGGGCCGTCCGGCCCGGCCGCCCTCGCTCGAGGGCCTGGGCCGGCTGTCCCGGCGTCACGGTCCCGGCCGCGCGGCCCCGCTGCGCCGCCGCCCCGGTGGCCGGGCCGCCGGGGCGCCGCTCGTGGGCGCGGGCCGCGGAGATCGTGAGCACCACGACAAAGACCACCATGATGGCGAGCACCACCGCGAAGGCCAGCCGCTCCCACAGCGGCAGCCGGCCGGCGTGCTCCGGACGGACCGGCGGTACCGGGCGCATGCGGGGCGGCGGGCCCATGCGGCGCCGCGCGCTCACCCGGCTATCCCGAGCATCGATTTTTCCCCCGAATGCCCATTAGCCCTTCCTCCGCGCAAATAGCGGAGCGCGCACAGTTCCCGAGAAAATAGACGTGCGCGGCACGAGACGTGCGAATGATTTAATTCCCCCGATATGGCATAACCATATTTGGTATTACGCTAGCAGCCCTCGCTGCTCACGAAAAGAAGGCGCGAGAAGCTGTTACACGCTGTCTTCCAATGCCCGTTAGGGCGGAGAAATGAATAAGTGCCGGTGTTTTACCCGCTTGCCCGCCGGGTATCCCGCTCGCACCGGCAGGATCCGTGGCGCACCAGGTGACTCCCGGCCATGGCGTGCGGACGCGACAATCTCCCGCAACCAGACGCCGGGCTCGTACGTCACTGGAGACGTAGCCCGCGGCGATCAGCCCGGGCAGGCAGCCGATCGGGAGATGACGTGGACAAGCACCACATCCAGCGAATCATCCAGCGAATCCCAGGCACGGACGTACCGGCCGCGGTCCCGGCGGACCCGGGCCCGTCAGACCCGGACCGGCCCGCCGGCCCAGGCCGGCGCCGCTTCCTCGCGCTGGCCGGCGCCGCGGGCGTCGGCGCCATCGCCGCGCCGAGCCTGGACGCGATGGCCAGCACCCGGGCCGCCTGGCTGCACCGACCGGATGCCCCACCCACGGCGGCCGACTGGGAGGCACTGCGACACCAGCTGTCCACCCATCACCTGGTCCGGCCCGGCCAGAGCGGCTACAACCAGGCCAAGCAGCTGTTCTCTCCGCAGTTCGACAGGCTGCGGCCGACCGGCGTCGCCTACTGCGCCAGGCCGGCCGACGTCGCCGCCTGCGTGACCTTCGCCAGCCGGTTCCGCCTGCCCATCCGGGCCCGGTCCGGCGGCCACAGCTATGCGGGCTGGTCCAGCGTTAACGGTGGCCTGGTCGTGGACGTCACCGGGCTGAACTCCTACGGCGTCGGCAACGGCACCGTCAAGGTCGGTACCGGTCTCGGCCTCATCGACTTCTACTCAAGGCTGGCCCGCCGCGGCCTGGCCGTGCCCGGCGGCTCCTGCCCGACCGTCGGCATCGCCGGGCTCACACTCGGCGGCGGGGTCGGCGTGCTCGGCCGTAAATACGGCCTGACCTGTGACAATCTCGAATCCGTCCAGATCGTCACGGCCAACGGCGACATCCTCAACTGCGACTCGCACAACCACTCCGACCTGCTGTGGGCCAGCCAGGGCGGCGGGGGCGGCAACTTCGGCATCGCCACCTCGTTCACCTTCCGCTCGCACCGGCTCAGCAGCCTCGTGCTGTTCTTCCTGGGCTGGCCGTGGTCCCAGGCCCGGCGGGTGGTCGACGGCTGGCAGCGGTGGGCGCCGCACGCCCCCAACGCCCTGTGGTCCAACCTGCACCTGTCGGCCGCGCCCGGCGGAACCGTGCCCACGATCGGCGTCGGCGGCACCTACATCGGCAGCGTGAGCGAGGCCGCCGCTCAGCTCCACAAGCTCTACGGCCTGATCGGCAGCGGACCTAGCTCCTCGTTCCTAGGCGAGAACTCCTTCCTCCAGGCCATGCTGGTCGAGGCCGGCTGCTCCGGACTGACGGTGCCGCAGTGCCACACCGGCATGGGCGGGCACCTGGGCCGGGTGCCGTTCTTCGCCAAGTCCGACATCTTCACCCGCCAGCTCAACTCGGCCGGCCTGACCGCCCTGCTTAACGGCATCGAGCGGTTCCAGGGCGTGGCCGCTGCGGGGGGCGCCTCGGGCTCCATCGCCTTCGACGCGCTTGGCGGCGCGATCAACGCGGTACATCCGGCCGCGACCGCATTCGTCCACCGTGACGCCCTGTTCCAGGCCCAGTACTACACCGAGTGGCGCTCGCCCGGCTCCGCTCGCGGCATCGCCAACCAGCACCAGTGGATCCGCCAGTACTACAACGCGGTGCACCCGCACGCTAGCGGCCAGGCCTACCAGAACTACGTCGACCCGGACCTGACCAACTGGCGGCAGGCCTACTACGGCGCCAACTACGCCCGGCTGTCCCGGATCAAGGGCCGCTACGACCCGCACCAGCTGTTCAACTTCCCCCAGGCCATCACCCCGCCGGCCTGACCTCGCGCAGCGAAGCCCGCGAAGCGAGCTTCGCGAATCGTGGCTGGCAGTGATCCCGTCCGGCATGACACAAAGACGGCGACCGGGGGAATGCGCTGGCGGTGGCCCCGAACCAGATGGCAGCCCCTGCGTTCGATGGTGATACCACACGGTATCATGTGGTCATGGCTATGACGCTCAGGCTCAGTGATGAGCAGACGGAGGCGCTTCGGCAGAAGGCGGCGGCCGAACACCGTTCCATGCAGCAAGTCGCTCTCGCTGCCATCGATGCCTATGTTCACCAGCCGGTCCCCGCGCGCCGCCAGTCGGTTCCGGTCAATGAGCTCATTACCTTGTTCCAGGACCTGCCTGCGATGAGTGCCGATGAGTTGCGCGCAGATCAGGCTCGCTATGCGGACGATGAGGCCCATTTCGACGCCTACGAACGCGCACAGCGGCTTGGGGGCGACGAGTGAGTCACCGCTACGAGCGCGGGCTCGGCGACACGAACATCCTGATCTATCTGGAACGGCTGGCTGCCCATCGGCTGCCCACCGAGCTTGTCACCAGCACAGTCAGCCTCGCCGAACTGTCGGCAGGGGTGCACTCGGCCGCAGATGCTGCTGAACGCGCCCGGCGGATCCTTCGAGTGCAGCGAGTCGAGGCTACGTTCAGCCCGCTGCCATTCGATGTCGAGGCTGCCCGCCAGTACGGGGTTATCGCCGCCGAGGTGATCTCCATGGGCCGCAAGCCCCGCAGCCGCGTGGCGGACCTAATGATCGCGAGCATCGCGGTCGCGAACAAGCTCCCCCTGTTCACCACCAATCCCTCAGACTTCCGCGGCCTTGAATCGCTCGTCACCGTCGTTCCGATCCCCGTCCCGGCGCCCGCTCCCTGAACGATCGCGCTAGGGCTGGGCCGTCTGGAACACCGGCCAGGCCACCTCGGTGCGGTACCGCGCCTCGTCGTCGGTGTCGAGCGGGCTGACCACGTAGTACTCGCGGATCGGCCCGTCGACGCCAAGCTCCCGCTCGGTCACGTAGGTGCCGAGTGCGCCGTAGGTCCGGTCCAGCTCCGCGAACCCCCCCTCGTGCATCGCGATCGCCAGCTCGGCCGGTGGCACCTCCACCAGCCCGGCCCGGCCGGCCCCGGTGGCCGACCCGGCCACCGGGACGAACGCGGTCACCTCGCCGCGCTCCCACTCGAACAGGTCACCGGAGTACAGGGTGCCGGCCAGGCCCGGCTGGTCGCAGGCCCGCGGTCCGGACGGCGCCGTACAACTCGGTGAAGGCCGCGACCCACCAGGCATCGATCTCGTCCGCGGACACTGTTTCCGAGATGCCCAGGGCCCGGGTCCCTGGCACCGACCGGTACTGGACCGAGACCGGCGCGGGCGGCCGCTCCAGCAGCGACCGCAGCGACGCCACCACCGCCTGGGTCTGCGCGAGCTGGGACTCCATCCGCTCCAGGTGGGCCACGATCAGGTCGTTGCGTGCGGCCACGTCCGGAGCCTCCAGCACGGCCCGGACCTCCTCCAGTGGCATGCCCAGGTCCCGGAACCGGCGGATGACCTGCGCCAGGGGGACCTGGCCGGGCTCGTAGAAGCGGTACCCCGACCACGGGTCCACCTGGGCGGGCTGGAGCAAGCCGACATCGTGATAGTGCCGCAGCGCCTTGACGCTCAGGTGGGTCATCCGGGCGAAGTCCCCGATCGCGATGCGCGCCTGCATGCTGACGATGCTCTCCTATCCCTTCGGCCGCGGCAGCAGCCGGGTCAGGCCGGCCACGACCACCAGCAGGATGGCGAGCTGGGCCAGGCTCAGCTCGAGGCCGCGGGCGTAGCCGCTCGCCCCGTGCAGGGCGCCGAAGAAGATCACGCCGGTAACGGCCACGCCGAGGGAGCCGCCGACCTGCTGCATGGTGGACAGGACGCCGGACACGGCCCCGGCCCGCTCCGGGCGGGCGTAGGCCAGGACAGTGGTGGTCAGCGGAGTGATAGTCAGGCCCATGCCCGCCCCGGCCAGCAGCAGGCCCGGCACCAGCCAGCCGATGCCGCCGCCGGCCGTGACCGCCAGCAGCACCAGGCCATGCCCGGCGGCCAGGGTCAGCGCGCCGACCGCGATCAGGGAGCGGCCGAACCGGAGCGTGAGCGCGGGCGCGCGCATCGAGGTGACCAGGTAAGCGGCGGCCAGGATCGAGAAGACCAGCCCGGCCTGGAGGGCGTCGAGGCCCCGGCCGGATTGCAGGTACAGGGCCAGGACCAGGAAGTAGGAGGCCTGCCCGGACCAGAACGCCAGCTGCGTGATCAGCCCGGCGCCGAGGCCGCGGCTGCGGAGCAGGCCGAGATCGAGCAGGACCGGGCGGCCGCGCCGGGCCTGCCGCAGCTCGCGGGCCACGAACGCGCCGAGCAGCACCGGGGTCACGCCGAAGCAGGCCCAGGTCCAGGCCGGCCAGTGCAGCGCGGTGCCCTCGACCAGCGGCAGCACCAGGGCGGTCAGGCCCGCGGTCACCAGCAGCAGGCCGCCCGGGTCGAGCTGGCCGATCCGGCGGGCGCCGGGCTGCGCCGCGTCACCCGTGGACTCAGTGACCTGACGCCGGGCGAAGGCGAGCGCGGCCACGCCCACCGGCACGTTGATCAGGAAGACCGTGCGCCAGCCCAGGTGCAGGACGTCGGCCTGGATGAGGACGCCGCCGATCAGCTGGCCGCCCGCGGCGGCCAGGCCCATCACCAGGCCGTAGATGGTCAGGGCCCGGACCCGGGCCGGGCCCGGGTAGGAGACGCCGATGATCGAGAGCACGTTCGGGCTGATCAGGGCGGCGCCGATGCCCTGGATCAGCCGTGCCGCCACCAGCACGGCGGCGGTCGGGGCCAGGCCGCAGGCTGCGGAGGCGACCACGAACAGCGCCATCCCGGCGCAGAACATCCGCCGCCGCCCGTACAGGTCGCCCAGGCGGCCGGCGCCGATCAGCAGGACGGCGCAGGTCAGGCCGTACCCCGCCACCACCCACTCGACGGCGCTGGAGCCCGCGTGCAGCTCGGCCTGGATGGAGGGCAGCGCCACGTTGACGATGAAGAAGTCGAGAACGATCATGAAAACGCCGCACATGAGCACGGGCAGCGGAGAGCGCCGGCGAGCGGGGGTAGGCGGACGGGCAGGGGCCTGAGCGATGAGGTCTAGATCGGTCATGGCACCGACCCTCAAGTCTCCGGTTACAGGAGAGTCAATCGCTTAGTCGCCCTGGCCTCCGGGCGCTCCCTGGCCGGACGCGGGCGGCTCTGACGCCGCGGGCGCGGGCGGCGCCGTGCGAGCCCAGTCGGTCCAGTCGGCCAGGGCCTCGAACAGCCGGATGCCGGCCTCGGCGGCGATCCGGATGGACTGCGTCTGCGGGCTGCTGCCGTACTCGCCGCGGTCCTTGGCCGCGGCGTGCCGCCGGTAGACCTCGGCCTGCTCACGGAAGAACTGCCCCTCGCGGGCCAGGTGCGCGTCCAGGTCGGACGGCGGCATCAGCCAGAAGAACACCGAGCGCAGCAGGGACTCGATGCGCAGCGTGTGGTCAACGTCGTCCTCGGCCAGCCAGCGGCGGACCTCGGCCAGCCCGGCGTCGGTGATGCGGTAGGCCTTGCGACCCCGCGGGCCATGACTGTCCACCACGATGAGCCCGGCCTCGGCCAGGCGGGCCAGCTCGGCGTAGATCTGGGGATGCTGGGCGGGCCACACCGGGCCCAGCGTCTCCTGGAACCGCCGGGTCAGGTCGTACCCGCTGGCCGGGCCCTCCGCGAGCAGGCCCAGCAGGCCGTACCGCAGCGACATGCCCCTGGCCTCCTCTCGCCGGCCCGGCGCCGCCCGCCGCGGCGCCTTCCGCCATCTTGACACGTCCGAGCCGGGTGCTGAACACTACGTCATGTATGACTTACATGTCACTCCGTTCATGTCTACTAATCCATGTGAGGTTCAGATGACTGACTCCGCTGACACCCCGGCGGTCCTGGTCACCGGCGCCGCCGGGGGCATCGGCACGGCGATCACCCAGGCCCTGGCCGGGCGCGGTTACCTGGTCTACGCCGGGATGCACCACGACACCGAGCAGCACGCGGTTACGCCCGGCGTCCGGCCGGTGCCGCTGGACGTCACCAGCGCGCCGAGCGTGCAGGCGGCCGCCGACGAGATCGCCGACCGGCAGGGCGGCCGCGGGCTGCGGGCCGTAGTCAACAACGCGGGCATCATCGTCAGCGGGCCGGTCGAGCTGATCCCCGGGCCCGAGATGGAACGGCAGTTCGCGGTCAATGTCCTTGGCCCGGCCCACGTCACCAAGGCGTTCGCGCCGCTGCTGCGCACGGCCGGAGGCCGGCTGATCAACATCAGCGCGCCCACCGCCCGGCTCGCTGTGCCCTACGCCGGTGCCATCTCCGCCAGCAAGGCGGCGCTGGAGTCGCTGTCCGCCGCCGCCCGGGTGGAACTGGCGCCATGGGGCATCGCGGTGGTGATCGTCGTGCCCGGCGCGATCGACACCGAGATCTTCGCCAAGGCCGACGCCGCCGCCCAGGGTGCCCTGCGGACGGCCGACCCGCAGCGGGTCGCGCTGTACCGCCGCCAGCTCTCGGCCGTCGCGACCGCGCAGAGCAGCATGCGCACCTCGCCGCCGCGGACGGTAGCCGACGCCGTGCTGCGCGCGATCGAGGCGCCCCGGCCCCGGGCCAGGTACGCGGTCAACGCCGACGCCCGGATCGCCGGGATCCTGTCCCGGCTGCCCACGCGGGCCAGGGACCGGGTGCTGGCCCGGGCGCTCGGGCTGCACAAGGCCGCCGTCGGCTCCGCCTGACCCCGCGGACCTCGGATGGGGGGCCCGGGCGGCCCCGAGCGCCGCGTCCCGGTGCCGGCGGCGCGGTAGCCTCGGCGCGGGGGAAGCCGCAGTCCGATCGGGAGGAGCGGGGCCATGCCCAGATACCGCAGGGTCGTCGTGAAGCTCAGCGGCGAGGCGCTGGCCGGGACGGCGGGCTGGGGCGTCGACCCTGACAGCCTGGCCCGCGTCGCCACCGAAGTGCTGTCGCTCACCGACCTGGGCGTGCAGGTCGCCGTGGTGGTCGGCGGCGGCAACTACTTCCGCGGCCGGATGGCCGACGGCTGGGGCATCAGCCGGGCCGAGGCGGACAACATCGGCATGCTCGCCACCGTGATGAACGCCCTGATGCTCCGCGGCGCGCTGACCGCCAGGACCGAGGCGGACGTCCGGGTGATGACCGCCGTGCCCATCCAGAGCGTGGCCGAGCCGTTCATCCGCCTGCGCGCCGCGCGGCACCTGGACATGGGCCGCATCGTGCTACTGGCCGGGGGCATCGGCCAGCCCTACGTGACGACCGACTATCCGGCCGTCCAGCGCGCCCTGGAACTGGACGCCGACGCGCTGCTGGTGGCCAAGCGGGGCGTCGACGGGGTCTACGACAGCGACCCGAAGATCAACCCTGACGCCGTGCGCTACTCCCGGCTCACCTACGACGAGGCGCTGGCCGTGGGGATCCGGGTGATGGACACCAGCGCGTTCGTGCTGGCCAATGAGCAGGGCCTGACCATGCACGTCTTCGACGTCGCGGCCGTCGGGGTGATGCGCCAGATCGCCGAGGGCGCCGACCTGGGCACCCGGATCAGCCCCAAGCCCGAGGACTAGCGGATCGCCTGACGGGGACTGGCTAGCAGTTGACGCCGGCCTGGCCGCAGTTGTTAATGGCGTTGTTGTCGTGCACCGCGGCGACGACGATGAGAATGAAGATGACGGCGAATATCACGCTCAGGCCGATGCCCACGTAGCCGAGAATCAGCCCAGTCAGCGCCATGCCGTCGCCATTCTCGCCGGTCTCGCGGATCTGGCGGCGGGCGATATGGCCCAGGATCACGGCCGGGATTCCGGTAAAGACCCAGAAGAACAGCTGGGCGCAGCCACATACCAGCGCCGCGATGGCGAGCTGATTGGTGGGCCGGGCCGGATAGGGCATCGGGGCGTAGCCCGGCGGCGGCGCTCCCCAGCCCGGTGCACCTGGCGGCGGCGCTCCCCACCCTGGTGCACCCGGCGGCGGCGCTGCCCACCCTGGTGCGCCCGGCGGCGGCAGCGGAGCGCCTAGATCGGCCGTAAGCTGCGACAGCTGGTCGTAAGTCTCCGCGCCCGCCACCTGCGCGGCGCGGGCCTGGAAGTCCGGCTGGCTGAGCCGGCCCTCGGCGTAGGCGCGATTCAAGATCGCCTGCACATTCGCGCGGTCCGCATCGCTCGGCCACGCCGTCCCGTACCCGCCAGCTGTCATGCCCGTCCCGTTCCCGTGTGAATGGCGGCGGCCCCCTAACCGCGCTGGCACGAGCATAGGGCTCGCCGGCCCGCGCTGGCCGTTCTGATTAGCAGGAAACTCGCATTCCGCACGGACCGCCGCAGGGCCGTCAGCCGGGGATATCCACGACCAGCGGGCCGGGGCGCCAGGCGATGCCGAACCTGGCTCCTCCCGGGGAACACGGTCAGGTCACGTCCGGCCGACGCGGCGCTGGCCAGCAGGCTGAGGTCGGAAGAAAGGTTGGTGTCGAGGTCGCGCTTCTCACCCTGGATCGCCGCTCGCGCACCGCGCCTGCTGACATCCTTCCTGAGGCGAGCGCTCCGATGCACGGGGCGACCAGGGAGGGCAAGCATGCCGGGAGACCGGACCGACTACCAGAGGACCGACACCCGGGTCGTGCTGGCCACGGCGGCCGGGACGCCGGGCTGGCCGAACGAGGACTTCTCCGCCGTGGCGCCGGGGGCGGCCGTGCTCCTGGACGGCGCGACCACGATCCCGCGCGGCACTCCGACCGGCTGCCAGCACGGGGTGGCCTGGTACGCGCGCACCCTGGGCAGCACGCTGCTGGGCACGCTGGTGGGCGAGCCGGATACCGGGCTGGCCGCCGCCCTGGCCGCCGCGATCGCGGACGTGCGTGACCGGCACGCGGATACCTGCGACCTGGACCACCCGGCCACCCCGGCCGCCACCGTGACGGCGGTGCGGGCCGAGCCCGGCGGGTTCAGCTACCTGGCCCTGTCGGACTCGAGCATCGCCGCCGACTACGGCGACGGCCGGCCGCCGCAGATCATCACCGACGACCACCAGCCCGCCCGGGCGACTCCCGCCGCCGCTGCGAACGCCAGGACCGGGATCATCGGCCTGGCCGGCCTGCGCGGCCTGGCCCTGCTCAGCGACGGCGCGACCCGGATCACCGATCGCTACGGCCTGCTCGGCTGGCCGGAGCTGCTGGGCACCATCCGCGACCGCGGCCCGCACGCGCTGATCGCCGAAGTCCGGGCGGCCGAGGCGGCCGACGCCGACGGCACCCGCTGGCCCCGTACCAAGACCAGCGACGACGCCACGATCATCTGGTGGCCGGCCGCCGCCGGGTAGCAGCGCGGCGACCCCGCGGTCTCAGGCGCGGCCGGGCTGGCGCCGTTCCCGCCGCCGGCGCCGGGCCCGCCGCTGGAGCCAGGTCAGCGGGACGGCGCAGGCCAGGCCGCCGGCCAGCGGCAGGAACGAGGGCTCCGGGGCGATCGTGGCCCCGGCCAGGCTGGCCGCCGCGCGCGGCGCCGCCGGTCCGGCGGCGGACGCCGCCCGGCTGATGCCGGGCTGGCCGAACGTGGCGGGGATCGGCACAAAGCGCCACTGGCTGGCCGGCCACACGATGACGAACGCCCGCCCGATCACCTTGCTCTCCGGGATGGTGCCGCCGCCGGGGCTGGAGCGGTGCAGCCGGGAGTCGTCCGAGATCGCCCGGTGGTCGCCCATGACCCAGATCCGGCCGGGCGGGACGGTGATGTGGAAGTGGATCCCCGACGGGGCGTTCCCCGGATACAGGTAAGACCGTTCGTGCAGCGGCACGCCGTTCACCGTGACCAGGCCCTGCGCGGTGCAGCAGGCCACGTGGTCGCCGGGCACCCCGATGACCCGCTTGACGTAGTCGGTCTGGCCGATGGGCGTGCCGAACAGCCCGGCGATGGAGTGAAACAGGGGGCGCAGCGTGGCGTCATAGGCCCTGGTCACCGGGTTGCCGGACGGGCGGCCCTGCGGCGCGGTGGGGTCCCAGGATCCCTCGCCGTTGAACACCACGATGTCACCGGGCTCGATGCCGCGGACGTCGTAGACGAGCTTGTTAACCAGGATCTTGTCCCCGATCAGCAGCGTGTTCTCCATCGACCCGCTGGGGATGTAGAACGCCTGGACGACGAAGGTCTTGATGATCAGCGCCACGACCAGCGCGACGACCAGCAGGACCGGAAGCTCGCGCCAGCCCGACCGCCGGGACCCGCGCGCCGCGCCCGCCTCCGCTGCCTTGTCCCCGGGTTCGGCATCACCCGTCTCGGCCTCGTCACTCCCAGCCTGGTCGGCGTCGGGCACCGTCGGCTCCCCGTTCATTGGGCTGAGCCTAGCGCCGCAATCCCGCGCCAGCGCGGCCACAACAGCCCAGCGCCAGAACGCGATCGGCGAAGACCGCGCGGATGAGCCCATTCCCGCAGGTAACGGTCCTAGAACGGTGAATCACGGCGCCAGCGACCCGGTCCGTGAGACGATTACGCCCGGTTCCGGCCGGGCTGCCCGGCCTCTGCTTAACCGCATGTCCCCGCCATCGGATAGGCCCGGTCCCTGAGGAGGAACCCATGCCCGCGCTGCGACTAGCCATGACCGTCGGCACGATCGCGCTGGCCGCAACCGCGCTCGCCGGGCCCGGACCCGCGCTGGCCAGCGCGACGGCCCCCGCGGTGGCGCACAAGGGCATCTTGCCGCCCAAGAACCCCTCGAAGAGCCTGGCCCCGAGCCCGGCGTTCCTGGACTTGGGCTACTGCTCGGGCGGGCAGGACGGACGCCGCTGCAACGCGACGATCCTCAAGGCGATCACCCACGCGCGCCGGGTGCTGGAGAAGATGGGCGGCATGTCCTTCTCGCTGGCGGCTTACGAGAAGCTCGGGCCCGACGACCAGCTGTTCGTCACCGTCAACCTGGAGCGCATCGAGCGCGGGCTCCGCCCGGCGGTGGTGCTCACGCATTCGCTCGACAAGGTCGCGCAGGCCGGGGCGAACGCCGATGACGACCCGCCGCTGGGCCAGGTCCCGAGTCGGCTGCCCGGCGGCGGCCACCCGGCCGGCATCGGCGGCAACTGGGCGGGCGGCATGGACAACGCGCTGGGCGCCGACTACGGGTGGATGTACTTCGACGGGCCGAACAGCTTCAACGGCGACTGCACCAAGACCAATAAGTCCGGGTGCTGGGGGCACCGGGACAACATCCTGGGCACGTTCAGCACGTCGCGGTCCTGCGGCGGCGGCCGGGCCGAGCTGGCCATGGGCGCCGGCCACGTGGCCAAGGGCAAGGCCTACGGCGACAGCGAGACCGAGCTGCTGGTCGGCGTGTGCGGCCCCGCCCCGACCGACCGCGTGCTCAGCTGGGCCAAGGCCAAGTCGCTGCTGCACATCAAGTAATCCAGGAAGGGTCGGCGGCGGCCGCCCGGCCCGGGACCGCCGCCCGGGCGGCGTGTCGGCCGGTTATGTGGATCTTGGCCGGGCTACAGTCGGTCCGGGTACCGGACGGGCGGCGGGAGGTGACCGTGCCCGGCACGCGTGAGCCGTGGACCGTCGTCGACCTGTTCTCCGGCGCCGGCGGGATGAGCTACGGGTTCCACGCCCATCCCGGCTTCGTCATCGCGGGCGCCGCGGACGCGCAGATCGGCAAGCCCAGCACCGGGCACGGCACGCTCGGCTGCAACGCGACCTACGCCGAGAACATCGGGGTCAGCCCGGTCAGCGCCAACCTGGCCGAGGCCGATCCGGCCGAGGTGGGCCAGGCCATGGGCCTGGACGGCCGCGACATCACCGTGCTGTGCGCCTGCCCGCCCTGCACCGGCTTCTCCCGGACCATGGCCCGCAACCACGTGCGCGACGACAGCCGCAATAGCCTGGTCGGCCGCATTCCCCGCTACGTCGAGTTGCTGCGCCCGCGGATCGTGCTCATGGAGAACGCGCGCGAGCTGATCATGGGCCGCTTCTCCGGCCACCTGCGCGCGCTGCTCGATGACCTGTCCGCGCTGGGCTATCAGGTGTCGGCCCAGACGCATTTCCTGAACCAGTTCGGGCTGCCGCAAAAGCGCGAGCGGGCCCTGATCGTGGCTGTCGCGCCGCCGCTGACCCTGCGCGGCCTGACCGACCTGTGGTCGGGCTACCGGATCAGCCAGAAGGCGACCCACGTGCGCCGCGCTATCTGGGAGCTGCCGCCGGTCCCGGCCGGGCAGGCGGACCCCGGCGATGCCATGCACGTGTCGCCGAGGTTCAGCTCTCCGGTCAACCGCGAGCGCCTGGCCGCGATCCCGCACGACGGCGGCGGCTGGGCCGACCTGCTCGGTCATCCCGATGCCGCCCGGCTGCTCACCCCGGCCATGAAGCACCGGGCCCGGCTGCGTGACCTGGGCAGTCACCCGGACGTCTATGGCCGCATGTGGTGGGACCGGTGCGCGGTCACCATCAAGCGCGAGTGCGGGCACATCGGCAACGGCCGCTACGCGCACCCCGAGCAGGACCGGCTGTGCACCGTCCGCGAGATGGCCATCCTCCAGGGGTTCCCAGCCAGCTACACGTTCGTCGGCACGCTGGCCAACCGGTACCGGCACATCGGCGACGCCGTTCCGCCCCTGATCAGCTACCAGCTCGCCGCCCTGGCCCAGTGGATGCTCACCGGCCGCAGGCCGGAACCAGCGGATCTGATCCTGCCCGGCAGTCACCTGATGGCCGCGGACATTGAATCAGCGTCCGACTCTTAGCCGCACTGAACTGGCCGCATGGGGGCCGGTGACGGTGCTGGGACCGCTGGGCGGCGGGAACCGCAACGCGGTGCTCGAGTTGCGGCGCGGCCCCGAGCGGCTGGTCGCCCGGCGCTCTCCGCGCTCCGCCGCCAGCCTGGACTGGGAGGTTGCTCTCCTGGACCACCTGGCCCGCCACGGCCTGCTCGTCCCGGCCGTCATCCCGGCCCGCGACGGCCGCCGCCACGTCGACGGCGTCGTCGTGCTGTCCTGGCTCGACGGCCGCCCGCCCGGGCCCGGCGACTGGCCGGCCGTCGCCGCCGCGCTCCGGCGCCTGCACGCCGTCACCGCCGGCTGGCCTCAGCGCCCCGGCTTCGCCTCGACCCGCGAGCTGATCACCGCCGACCGCGGCGGGGACGCCGACCTGTCGACGATGCCGCCCGACGCGGTCGCCGCCTGCCGCGCGGCCTGGCAGCGGCTCGCCGGGACGCCGCAGGCCGTCGTGCACGGCGACCCCGGCCCCGCCAACATCCGCATGACCAGCGCGGGGGTCGGGTTGCTGGACTGGGACGAGGCCCGCGTCGACTACACCGACCTGGACCTGGCCGACCTGCCCGACGGTGACCTGCCCGCCCGCTTTCTGCCACCCGTCCGGCTGGCCGCCGCCCGCGCGGCCGTCCGGGCCTGGGAGGCAGCCAGTGGCTGGCGCGCCGAGCCCTCTTACGCACGCCGTCAGCTGGCCCTGCTCCAGTCCGGGCCCGCAGCTCAGCCGCCAGGCGGCTGACCGGCCGCCGTTGCGGTCAGCGCGCCGGAGCCCGGCGATGTCCCATAGCGAGCCAGAAAGCAAAGAGCTTCCTGTCGCGGCTGGATGTCGCGGCAGGAAGCTCCTGCGTTACCACACCGGGTTCTCTTCGTCCTCCGACGAGCTGCCCAGGCTGAGGCGCTTACGCATGGCCAGCGCCGCGTACAGATCCCGATGCCCAGCCATCTCCTTCTCATAGGCTCGGTGCTGATTCTCGATCCTCTCGTGGTAGGCGTTGGTCAGGAACACCCCGATTCCGCCGCCGCCACAGATGATGACTAGCGCTCCGATGACATCGACGACTCGCATGACTCCCCGTCCTTCCCCTTGTCTAGCGACCCTGGACTAGCCAGACTCCAGCGGCGGCCAGTCGGGCGGCTCCGGATCCCGACCGGTGCACGCCGCCAGCTGGTAGATGAGCTGCTCGGCCACATTCCTGGCGTGAGCGGCCTCGCCCATCCAGTAACGGACCTTGCGCTGCATGCGCTCTTGCGCCCATGAGATCCGTGCCGCCACGGAGACCTCCCGGAGCAGGACGGCCACGATGAATCCGGTCACGAAGCAGGCCAGGGCCAGGATTGCGATCATGGAGCATGCACCTCCCGCGCCCATCGGGTCCGGTGCGATGCCGAGGTTTCCGATCCTGCCGGCCGGGTTATAAGCTGAGTTAGTTCCACGTGATGATCCCTCCGGTGACGTGGTCGCGATCTTGCGTGGTTTGGTTTGGTGATTCGGGCCGATGGAGCCACCCATCGGCCCGAACCATTTCTGGGCCATCCGGCGGTGCGCGCGCCGCCGTTGCAAAACGGGCCCCAGCCAGGAAGCTGCGGCCCGTCTCAAGACGGAAGGTCCGGGCCCCCTGGCCCGCGCTAGGTACTTGCCCTGTGAGTTCGCCCATCCTGGTCATATTCCGCTCCGCCCGTGCAACTTCACTGATGGGATTCCCACGGCGCAAGCTTCTGAAACGGTCAGATCGGCCTAGCTCGGCGCGGCATGTCCGAAATACCTGACCATCGCGCCGCCCTGATCAGCCACTTCAGACCCGCTCGTCACACCAGCCAGACGTTGGGATCCGGCCAATAGTCCCGGCAGTTCCTGCCCGGTCAGCCGTGCAAGCCGCCCGGACCAGTAGTACCGTTGCGTGGTGGGATTCCCAAGGAGTGCTGCCCATGGTCTGCGCCGTTCCCGGGGGCCGGGAGCAGGTCATGGCGGATAAGGTCACTGGCCCGCTCGGACCTCGGCGCGCCATCGCCACCAACCTCAAGCGGCTGCGCGAGGAGTCCGGTCAGAGCCTCAACGACGTGGCCACGCCTCTGATGATCTCCACGAGCAAGCTGTCGCGGCTGGAGAACGCCCAGGGCAAGCCGAACCCGCGCGACATCAGGGACCTGATAGCCCACTACAAAATCCAGGGCACCTCGCTGGCTAGATCAATGACTCGGTGGGCCAAGAATGCCCAGGAGCCCGGCTGGTGGGCCAGCTTCGACGACGAGGTCGTAGGCCAGATGGACACCCACCTGGCCTATGAGACTGACGCCGCCGTCGCGCGTACGTACACCCTCCCCTTCCTGCCGGCTCTGCTTCAGCTCCCGGAGTACGCCGCAGCGATCTTCCGCGACATGGAAGGCCGCTCCGAGGAGCGGATCGAGCAGCTCCTGGAAGTCCGGCGACTGCGCCAGCAGGCACTCGTCAGCCGCGAAGGCCTAGAGCCGCTGGAACTGGTCGCGGTGACACACGAGTCGACCCTGCACCAGATGGTCGGCTCGCCCGAAGTGATGCGTCGTCAGCTCGACGAACTAGTCGAGTACTCGACCAAGCCCAACATCCAGCTGCGCGTGCTGCCGTTCGACGCGCCGCCCACGTTTTCTATGACCTGCATGTACGCCTATTTCGAATACAAAGAGGCCGCCGAGTCCGACATCGTCCACATCGAGACACACGCCGGCTACATCAGCGTGACGGATCCTGCGCAGGTCCGTAAATACCGTGACGCTCACAAGGCCCTGATGGAGTCCTCGCTGAGCGAGACGAAGTCGCGGGATCTCATCCACGCGGTCGGCGGCACCCTGCCGTCATAAGGAAAGGTACAGACGTTAAACTTATTAGCAGCGCGAGTCCCTCCTGGCGCTGCACCTCGCAACCTTGGAGGCGTTGACGGGATTCGCCATCGCTCCAGGTCAGGTGCACTAGGAATCTAATTGGAAGTCCAAGGAAATTTCTCGTACCAATTGTGCCTTGCGCCGTGTGGCGGGACCGTGCGGCGGTAAGGTACCTCCATTATCACCTTGGGTCGGCGCCTTCGACCCTAGCGGCGTTCCGCACTTATCCACAGCCAGATCGAACAGTTATCCACAGCCAGATCCTCCTCATCTGCGAGTGACATGTCTGATGACTCATCCCGGTGTTTGGCGGGCAGCCTTGAAGAGGTCCAGGAGGACCTCCGCAGCCAGGGCTACGCGCTGACCAACGACCGGGCGATCGGACTACCGGCAGGGCACCGAGAGAACTTCACCCTCCGGTACTACAACTCCGAGACTCTGCACCACGACCCCGGCGACCTTCCCGCTGACCGGGAGCGAGCCCGCGACGTCATACGGTATAGGTGGAACGCCGATGACCTCGACCTAGAGACCTACGACCGGATTACCATCACCGACCGGGCCGGCATCGACGGCCAGCGCGATCACTCGCGTGTTCTGCTCCTCAAGGACCCCGACGCCGAGGAACTCATCGGCGGCCTCCTCCAGCTTGTGCCGCCCGAGCGACGACAGACTGACGGGACATTCGGGGTTAATTTGTTTCGCACCTACACTAATGTCGTAACGACCCCGCACCATGACGACGAAGAATTTGTCATTCTTTACATCCTTGATCGGATCGGCGACGGGGCCGAGACGAGCCTCTATCATCCGGACGACGTCGCCGAAGACGGCGAGGTGCTCGCCAAGCCAATCCTCACTCAACAGCTGAATCCCGGCGATATTTTTATTTTTGAGGACAAGACTTATAAGCACGGCACTACCGCGTTGGTCAGCCCGCCAGGCGGCACCGCCAGGCGCGATGCCCTGGTCTGCACCATTGACAAGCGGAGCACCTATCTAGAGCCGGCTGGCGCTAACTAGCCCTGATGCCAGATTGACTGGCCTTACGAAACAAGACCACTGAGGCTCACGCGCGTGAAGGTGCTCGCGAGGATCACGGTTTAGGAGTTAGCGGCGCCCCGGCTGAGTGGATCCAGCCGGGGCGCCGGTCCATTGCCTGTGAACTGATATCTCCGTATTGTGCTGGGCGTGGGGGAAGCTCAGGACATCGGTAGGTTCATGCCATTCCGGTCACGAACCCGGCTCTGCGGCCATGCTCGCGGTCCAGTCCACTCATGGGCGAAGCCGGGCCGCGGCGACCGTCGGGGAGATCATCCACCAGCCTGTCCAGGCGGCGGAAGGCCGAGGCTTGGTGGCTGACCTAAGCCCGGAGGCGGCTCGGGCGAAGGTTCAGTCGGCGTTCGGCGACATCCGCGCAGAACTTGAGCGGCTGGTCCGCATACCGTCGGTCAGCGCGGTCGACTATGACGAGTCCAGCGTGCGCCAGTCAGCTCTGGCGACTGCCTCATGGCTGAGGCGCTCGAAGTTCGAGGATGTCCGGCTGCTCGAGGTGGAAGGCGCCCATCCGGCGGTTTACGCCGCGGCTCACGGGCCGGGGGGATCGCCGAAGGTGCTGCTCTACGCACACCATGATGTCCAGCCTCCTGGCCTCCAGGAATTGTGGAAATCGCGCCCGTTCGAGCCCACGGAACGCGACGGGCGACTGTTCGGTCGCGGCAGCGCGGATGATAAGGCCGGGATTGCCGTGCATGTAGCGGCCCTGCAAGCTTGGCGGGGAAAGCCGCCGCTGAACCTCGCGGTCTTCATCGAGGGCGAGGAGGAAATCGGCTCAGCCCACCTGCCTGAATTCTTGCGCAGGTACCGAAACCTGCTCAGAGCCGACACGGTCGTTATCCCGGACTGCTCGAATTGGGCCATCGGCGAGCCAGCGCTGATTACGTCACTGCGCGGTCTCGTGGATTGCATGGTAGAAGTGCGTACGCTTGACTATGCCGTGCATAGCGGCAAGTACGGCGGACCTGTCCCTGATGCGCTGACCGCATTGTGTCGCCTGATTGCCACCCTCCATGATTCGTCGGGTAATGCAGCGGTGGCGGGCCTGCATACCGACCTGCCACATTCCGTGGCGGTAGCTGAGCCTGAACTAAGGGAAACGGTTGGCCTGAGGCCCGATGTGCAGTTCATCGGCGAGGGCTCGCTCTCTCATCGTCTGTGGGCTCGCCCCGCCATCACGGTCCTGGGCATTGACGCCCCTTCCGTGACCAACTCATCGCATAAGCTCGTGCCGGTAGCACGCGCTAGCATCAGCGCCCGCCTGGCACCCGGCGATGATGCCCAGCGCGCCTTTCGAGGCCCTAAAGGCGCACCTGGAGCTTCACGCGCCCTGGGGAACCAAGGCCGAGGTTACGCCGATCCGGCAAGGTGAGCCCTATCGCATTAAGACGGACGGCCAGGCCTTCGACGCATTTCGCCGAGCGTGTGTTGATACCTGGGGTCGGGAACCGGTAGAGGTCGGCAGTGGCGGCTCCCTCCCTCTAGTTGCGGCCCTGGCTGAGGCGTATCCGGAGATGGCGCTGCTGCTGACCGGCGTTGATGACCCCGACAGCAAGGCCCATTCGGAGAACGAGAGTGTGCATCTCGGCGACCTGCTGAACTGCTGCGTGAACGAAGCGCTACTGCTGGGATACCTCGCCGAGGGGGACCGTGACGGCTGAAGGGCCGCGCGCTGCTAGGGGCATTCAGCGATGGCCACCCTGTTAGAGAGAAATATCCGGATGCGGTGACCACGCACCCGGACTGGTCGGCGCAGCCGCTACCGGGAGACGGCCCGCTGGTCCGGGTGCGGCCGCGAGCCAGTCCAGGCGGGCGACGCGGGCAGGTGCAGCTCGAACACCGAGCCCTGGCCCATGGTGCTCTGGACATTCACCGAGCCCTGGTGCGCCTCGGTGATCGCCTTCACCACCGCGAGCCCGAGGCCGAACCCGCCGGTCGCCCGGCTGCGGCCCACGTCGATGCGGGCGAACCGGCCGAAGATCCGGCTGACCTCGGCCGCTGGGATGCCAGGACCGGTGTCGGAGACGGCCAGGATGACGCTCTCGTCCTCCCGGCGGGCGCTCAGCTCAATCTGGCCGTCCGGGTCGGTGTGATACACGGCGTTCTCGACTAGCGCGTCCAGAGCCAGCGTCAGCCGGTCGCCGTCGGCCTCCACGGTGGCCTCGGCCAGGGTGCCCAGGGACCACCGCCGGGGGGTGTGGCTCCACCGGTGCAGGGTCTCGAGCATGAGATCGGCGACGTCGACCGGGGCGGGGCGCAGGAAGTCGGGGCTGTCGGTGGAGGCCAGGAGCAGCAGCCGGCTGGTGAGCCGGCGCAGCCGGAGCAGCTCGTCCACGGCTACCCGGGCATCCTTGGCGATGGCCTGGTCGGTGGCGGCCTTCTCGATGAATTCGGCGTGGCCGAGAGCGATGGTGATCGGCGTGCGCAGTTCGTGCGAGGCGTCCTGGAGGAACTGGCGCTGCTGGTCGAGCAGGCGGAGGTTGTGCTCGGAGACGCGCTCGATCTCGTCCATCGCGGCCGCCCGCCGCCGCGAGTGCCAGACCATGACCACAAACATCATGGCCAGCAGGGGTACCTCGGCCAGGTAGTCCCCGTCCTGCTCGCCGCGGAGCACCTGCCAGCCGATCAGCCCGCCGGTGGCCAGCGTCAGGGTGGCGACGGTGACGATCGTGGAGCCCAGGCGCCACAGGCGGAAGCCGTAGATCAGGGTCAGGCTGACCCAGATGATCAGGAACGGGACGGTCTGCCACTCCGGCAGGACCCGCATGGCCAGCAGGTTCAGCAGGATGAAGACCGCCAAGGCGATGTCCACCCAGTAGGCACGGGCCAGATGGCGAACCCGGTCACGACTCATACAGCCACACCCCTCGGCGCGCGGGGCGGCGGTCGCCGTGGCCGGCATACTTGGCACACAGCCCTTCCATGTGCCATCCCCAGGTCAGCGCCAACGGGATTCTATGGCCTAGTGGCCGAGTCACGGTATGTCCGGCGGTCAGGTCCCGTCCGGGGTTAGTCCGGGTTCGTCCGGCAGGACAGCCAGCTGTAGGCGTTCCAGCCGGTCTGGATCGGCGATCACGTTGATCGCGGTGATCCGGCGCGCGGCACTGACGGCGAAGGTCAGCACCACCTGGAGGTGCCCGCCGGGAGCGAACGCGATGCCGACGGTCCCGTCCACCAGTGCCAGCTGGGACTCCCCGGCCCTGGCCGAGGACATGACCGCCCCGCGGGCGACCACCTCCGCGCCGCGCAGCTCGGCCGGCCGTCCGGCCGGGGAGGCAGCCGTGTCACTGGTCAGAACCACGTCGGAGTCCAGCAGCGCGACGAGCGCGGACAGGTCGCCGCCGCGTGCGGCGGTGAGGAACGCGGCAGCCACCTCCCGCTGCCGGGCAAGATCGGCGGCCCGGTCCGGGCTGGCCGCACCGCGCACCCGGCGCCGGGCCCGGCTGGCCAGCTGCCTGGTCGCTTCCGGCGAGCGCCCGAGCACCGCGGCCACCTCTTCGAACGGCATGGCAAACATGTCGTGCAGTACGAACGCGAGCCGCTCGGCCGGGGTGAGCGTGTCCAGTACGACGAGCAGGGCGAGCCCGACCGAGTCGGCGAGCACGGCCTCGTCCTCGGGATCGGCAGGCAGCTCCGGGCTGATCGCGCCGGGTCCGGCGGCCGCAGCGCTCTGGGCCGCCATCTCCGCGACGCCCGGCCAGGAATCCCCGACCGGCTCTTCATGCCGGTGCTTGCGGGCGCGGAGCATGTTGAGTGAGACCCGCGCGACGACTGTAGTCAGCCAGGCGCCGAGGTTGTCGACCTCGCTGGCGTCCGTGCTGGTCAGCCGCAGCCAGGTGTCCTGGACGGCGTCCTCAGCGTCAGTCGTCGAGCCGAGCAGCCGGTAGGCGACTGCACGCAGATGCTGGCGGTGCTCCTCGAAGGAGGCGGCCAGCCAGTCACTGTCGGGCATATCTCAGTTCCCTCGTCGCCAGATGTCACCACCTTGACACCCCGCACCGGGCGGATGTGACAGGCGGGCCGACTGACGCGACGGGATCTGCCTGGAGAAGCTAGAGCCGTTCGAGTGACGGATGGTTCGCGAGCCTCTGGAATTAGATCA
Organism: uncultured Actinomycetota bacterium; assembly: GCA_963822485.1. Lineage (GTDB taxonomy): Bacteria > Actinomycetota > Actinomycetes > Streptosporangiales > Streptosporangiaceae > DASUBV01. Next base: position 365,916 of record CAWGHW010000031.1, on the reverse strand, counting down.
GTGACCGAGGCAGATCCTGGGTCCTTAGCGGCCAGTCACCTCGGCCGGTGAACTGACCGCATGGCCCAGCTAACGAATTACACAGCTGGCGGCGCAATCGAGTGCGGAGCTGATGGCGTGGATTTGTGCAATCGATAGCGGAGGGTCTCGTTCCCTTACGCGTGATAGTAAACGTTCGGGCCCACCGACATGACGAGTGCGCGTGAGCGGCGGGCGCGTGGGCGGGGCCGCCGATGCTATGGCAGGACTGGTGGCCAGGATCGTCCGGCTGCGCCGAGCGCGAGGATTACGGAGAATAAGATGGGTCGCCCGGTGCGCATGATTCCCTCCATGGCGTTTCCCGAGGCCAGCAGACACGCCGAGGGCCCCACGAGCCTTGCGGCGTGTCTATGTCATGGCGAGTTATTTCCGGCGATCCGGCCAATTCATACATGGAATGAGGATAATTTTCTGGGGCCCTTAAAATGACAGCTAATGCGAGAGCTGGCGCGATTCCTTGCAGGCAATATTGATGCTTTTATACTGAGAGAAATTTCGCGCACAATGCGCTGCAAGGAGATCTCGGCAACTTTCACTTTTGGCACCCAGGGCGCCAACACGCATTATTATCAGAAGCCACCTTAGCCGTTATGCTCCCCGCCCGAAAGATTCCCTTGTATCCTTAATGTGAGGGTAGTAGAGTACGCTCCGTGCTTTCCGTGCCTGCCGGTACCCTCGCCGGGGCGCTGATCGGTCGGGTCAGTGAGATGGCTGTGCTGACCGATCTCGTTCAGGAGGTGGCGAGCGGGCAGGGTGGCCTGCTGCTGATCGAGGGCGAGCCGGGCATCGGCAAGTCCTCGCTGGTCCGGGCGGCCACGGCCGAGGCCGCCGACGCCGGGTGTGAGGTGTTCTGGGGCGCCGGTGACGAGCTCGGGCAGGCGCTGCCGCTGCTGCCCCTTCTCGAGGGGCTGCGGGTCCGGGAAGCGTCCGCCAATCCGCGCCGCAACACGATTCTCCGGCTGCTGCGCGGTGAGCTGGCCGCCGATCGTGGCACGGACGTGTCCGCCGCGCTGGCCGAGCAGCTGCTGGCGCTGGTGGCCGAGCAGTGCGCGACCCAGCCAACGATGCTGGTCATCGACGATCTCCAGTGGGCGGATCAGGCCAGCGTCACGCTGTGGGGCCGGCTGGCCCGGCTGGTGCGGCAGATGCCGCTGCTGCTGATCGGGACGATGCGGCCGGTGCCGCAGCGCGACGACCTGGTCGCGCTGCGGCGGATGGTCGGCAAGGCCGGCCGGCTCCAGCTCACGGGGCTTGCCGAAACCGCCGTCGCCGAGCTGGTCGCGGCCCTCGCCGGTGGCGCGCCCGATAAGCGACTGATGCGCCTCGCCCATGACGCGGCGGCAACCCGCTGTATGTCACCGAGCTGATCGCCGCGCTGAGCTCGCGGCTCCAGCCTGGCCGTCACGGCCGCCGGCGCCGCCGAGCTGACCAGCGGTCCCGTGCCCAGCTCGCTGTCGGCGGCCATCGCGGACCGCCTCGACTTCGTGTCCGGCCCGGTGCGCGAGGTGCTGCAGGCCGCGGCGCTGCTCGGCGTGGAGTTCGCCGTATCCGACCTGGCGGCCGTGCTGGGCCGCAGCGTGGCGGACCTGATCCCGGCCGTGGACGGGGCCCGCGCCGCAGGCGTACTGGGCGAATCGGGCAACGGCCTCGGGTTCCGGCATCCGCTGATCCGCGCGGCGCTGTACGACGTGATACCGGCGCCGGTCCGAGCCGCCTGGCACCGTGACGCGGGCGCGCGCGCTCGCCGAGGCCCGGGCCCCAGCCGACCGGGTGGCCCGCCAGCTGCTCTGGGCCGTGGACGGCTCCGGCGGGCCGGTCGAGCCCATGGACGAGTGGATACTGCGCTGGCTGGCCCGCACGGCCGAGTTGCTCATCGGCCAGGCACCCCGCGTCGCCGCCGAGCTGCTCCGCCGGGCCGTGGCCAGCTCGCGGCCCGGCTCGGACTACTACGACAACCTGGTGGGCCGTCTGGCCGACGCGCTCTACCGGGTAGGTGACGTGGCCGAGGCGGAGCAGGTGGCCAGCAGCGCGCTGGTGCACGCGACCGATCCCGACCTCATCGTCGAACTGCACTGGACCCTGGCCCAGTGCAGCATGCTGGCCGGCCGGTCCGGCGAGTTCCTGGCCACGCTCGACCGGGCCCTGGACGCGCCCGGGATCTCGGCCCGGCATCGCGCCCGGCTGCTGACGCTGGCCGCCCGGACGCACAGCTTTCATCGGCGAGGTCGAGAAGGCCGGCCAGGCCGGGCCACATCGCGCTCGAGGCCGCTGACCGAGGCGGGCGACAACTGGGCCATGGGCTGGGCCTTGCACGTGCTGACCATCGTGAATGCCGTGCAGGGTCAGATCGATGAGGCGATCGAGCTGTCCGACCGGGCCCTGAGCGTGACCCAGACCGACTCCGCGCTGACCGACCTGCGACTGCTGCTCCAGATCAACAAGGCCCTCATGCTGGGCAACCTGGACCGCTACCAGGAGGCCTTCGCCGCCGCCCGGCAGGCCCGTGACCTCGCCGACCAGGTCGGCACCGTGATCCGGCTTGCCCAGGCGCACGGCGCGCTGGCCCAGCTGCTGTTCGACACCGGGCACTGGGACGATGCGCTAGCCGAGGTCGAGGTACTGCACGAGGATCTCAAGGAGCCCGCCTCGGCGTGCTGCGACCTTGGGGTCGCCGCCGCCATCCGATTCCACCGCGGCGACGTCGTCACGGCCCGGCGGCACCTGGCGGCCGCGGACTCGCACGCCGAGCGGATCGGGAACCGGATGATCGGCCCGCTGGCCCTGGCCCGGAGCCTGGACCGCGAGCACCGCAAGCGAGCTGCCTGAGGCCCTGGCCGCGCTGACCGCCGGATTCGCCGACAACAGCGAGGAACTCGAGGAGATCGAGGACCTGCTCCCCGACGCTGTCCGCCTGGCCACGAGCATCGGCGACCTGGACACCGCGAAGGACCTGGCCGGGCACGCCGCGGCGCTGGCCGCCGAGTCGTCAATCCCGCACCGCCAGGCGACCGGCCTGTATTGCGCCGGCCTGGTCGACCACGATGCCGCCCGGCTACTCAAGGCGGCCGACCGTTACGGTGCAGGCCAGCCGGACCCTGCTGCGGGCCAGGGCCCTGGAGGCCGCCGCCGAGAACTTCGTCGGCGGCGGCGACCGGAACCAGGCCCGGGCCGCGTTCACCCAGGCGGTCGAGATCTACAACTCGCTGGGCGCCACCGCCGACGTCGCCCGGCTCCAGGCCAGGTTCCGCGCTCACGGCATCCGCCGCGGCCCGCATACCAAGCACCGCCAGGCACAGAGCGGCTGGGACAGCCTGACTCCCACCGAGATCAAGGTCGCCGCCCTCGTGGAGAAGGGGCTGACCAACCCGGAGATCGCCGCCAGGCTGTTCCTGTCCCCCCGGACTGTGGCCACCCACGTCTCCCACATCCTCAAGAAGCTCGATGTCCATTCGCGGATCGACATCGCCCGCGAGGCGGCGCTGCGCAGCGCCTCATCGAAGTGAGGGCAAGGGAGAGTAGGTGTGAGCCCCCGGCCGGGGGCGTGTACAACCGATCGATGGGCGTGTGGTACCGATCGGCCAGCACACCGGGGGCTCACGACTATGGTGTGGGATGTTGATGTGAGCCCCCGGCCGGGGGCGTGCATGACCGATCGATGGGCGTGTGGTACCGATCGATCATTACACCGGGGGCTCACGCTTGTGTGGGCATGGCGGCGACCGCTCCTCGGGCAGTCGCCTGATGCCCGCGTCAACATGGGACCTGGAACGGCAGCGTGAAGTACACCGCCTTGCCCCAGGGTGTTCGGTAGAAACCCCAGCCTTGGGCCAGCGTGGCGACCAGCATCAGGCCCCGTCCGGCCTCGGCGTCGGGGGGCACGTTCGCTGGCGTCGGCAAGCACGGTGACGAATCATGCACGTCCACCCGTAATTGCCGCTCGTCGCAGGTGAGGACCAGGGTCATGGTCTCGCCCGAGGAATGGGTGATCGCGTTGGTGACCAGCTCGCTGGTGAGCAGGACCGCGTCGGACTCGTCTACCGCAAGATCCCAGGCACAGATGGCCGCACGGACCTGGGCACGGGCTTCGACTGCTGCGCGCGGCCCTACGGCGAGGGGGATGCGACGGGGATGTCGGACGGCGAGGCGGGCGGACGTCATGGCAACCATGCTTTGCTTCCTTGCTAGGCCGGCGCGATCTGGCCGGGTGGGGGGTCACCCTAGGGGGCCAGTCTGCGGAGATGCGATCAAACTGTTGGATCGCGCCGGTGATTGCATGACAACTCTCTTGCAAGTTGCACGGCAAGACATCGGTCGGATGACGGATATACGAAGCCTGTCCGGTCCGCCGACTGACTAGCCCCGGGGCTGATGGTGCATGTGGGGCGCCTGGAATGCGCCTCAAGGGCAGCGCCGGTAGTCGCGGCCTGGCCGGCCATGGACGTCTGCCCGCGCCACATTGAGGGAAGGGTTAACGAGCACGCCCGCTTGATACGCGAGCGTTCCGCCGATGCCTCCGAAGGGGAGCGATCTCATGACAGAACCTGCGTCCGGCAGCGGCGCCGACGGTTTCCCGGCGCCCGGCCGAGGGCATTCTGGTGGCGATGTTCATCACCGTCCGCAAGGTCGCGCGGTCGCGGGACTTCTACTCGCGCATCCTGGGCGGCACCGTGGTCATGGACGAGAACCCATGCACGGTCAGGCTGGCCAATTCGTGGATCATCATGAACCCAGGCGGGCCGCCGACTCCCGACAAGCCAGATATCTCGGTAGTCGACTACCAGCCCGGCGACACTACGTCGATCTTCCTGAACCTGAGGGTCGCCGACATTCAGGCCTGCTACGAGGACTGGCGGGCGAAGGGGGCGGAGTTCGTGACGCCGCCAATCGACCGCGGCGCGGAGCTCCGCTGCTACCTGCGCGATCCGGACGGGTACCTCATCGAGGTCGGCCAGTCCACTGGCCTTCTGCACGGCCAGAAGGCCGCGAAGCGACCAGAGGATCTCCCGGGCTGACGCTTCACCCGGCGTCGGCAGCCCGGCGATCAGTTCGTTCGTCGCGGATCATCCGCAGTGCCGTGTTCACCCATCCAGCCTGTCGTCGTCCCCGCAAGGTCCCCTGAGCCGACCGGAACCGTTTACGCGGCTGGATGCGCGAGACTCATGCTGAAGACACGCACATCGTCGGCCGGAAGCTCGGCGAAGCCCAGCTGCTGGTAGAACATGGCCGCCCGCGGGTTGCCGAGGCTGACGTGCAGGTGCAGACCAGGTGAACACTGGTCACGAAGGGCTGAGATCACCGTCGCGATCAGCTGTCGCCCCATCCCCTGCCCTTGCAATCGCGGGAGGAGGTTGATGTGCAGGTGCGACGGGAAGTCTCTGGCCAGGTCGTCCGTCGCGCTCCACGGGTGATGGATGGCATGCAACGCCAACTGCTCCTGCGGTGACAAGCCCTCAGCCAGATCCTGTGACGGTTCCGGGTGACTCGCGCGCAGTTCCGGCCACCAGTCACGCTCAAGGCGCTGCTCGAAGGCCTGGCTGTCTAGCGCCGCCACGATGTAGCCGCCCACACCGGCTGAGTCCTGGGCCACGAAGGCAAGCGACGGCTCGAAGATGGCATATGGCGCCGCGTACACGTGTCCCGGCAGCCTGGGGTCGCGGAACAGCGAAGTGGCATCCTGGCCGTTGTCCGCGGTCTGCAGGCAGATGCGGTACAGCTCGTCGAGGTCCCCGGGCTGATAAGAGCGGATGCGGGCTGGTTCGCTGGTCACGGGATTTGTTCTATCGCATTCCGCCGTCGGCCGAGCCGCTCGCCGAGGTCGATGAATGGCTGGTCCGGTACCGGGCCCTGTGGGAGCAGCGGCTGGACGCTGGCAGAATCCGATAGCCTCGCCTGCTGTCAAGGGAGATCATCTCGACATGGCCGAGCTTAGGTTCCCCGTACCGCCACTGGCTGGCGGTGTGGTGCTGCTGCGTCCTTGGCGCGAGGCCGACGCGCCGGGCATTGTGCTGGCGTTCAGTGACCCGGTGATGCAGCGGTTCTCATGGCGTACTGCTCGCTATACCGAGACCGATGCGCGCGACTTCTTCGCTAAGCAGGAGCAGGCCCGCTTGCGCGGCGAAGGGCTGAGCTTTGCGCTGGTCGAGCCAGACGACCGGGATGTGGTGCTCGGCTGCGTCGGCCTGTCCGAGGTTCGCCTGGATCAGGGCTGTGCGGCGGTCGGGTACTGGCTCGCCCCCGAGGCCCGCGGTCGGGGGGCCGCCTCAGATGCGGTCCGCTTGCTCGCGCGGTGGGCATTTGCTGAGCTGGGACTGGCCCGGCTGGAGCTGACTTGCGGCCCTGACAATAAGGCGTCGCATCATGTCGCCGAGCGCTGCGGGTTTTCCCGTGAGGGTCTTCTTCGTTCCCACGTGCCCTTCAAGGGAGCCCGCCGCGACAGCGTGATCTACAGCTTGCTGCCCGGCGAGCTGCGGTAGCCGGGGCATCGACCGGCGCCTGGATGACTAATCACCTTGCGCCAACCCAGGAGAAAACTCTTCGCGTCCCCGGATCTACCTGGCAGAGAATGTGTACCCGGCGCTGATTCTGGCAGCGATCGGAAGACATCGATTGCGGTGACGACGCGATGACCCTGCCGACTTTTGTGGTGATCGGGGCGATGAAGGCGGGGACCGTGAGTCTTGGTCACTACCTCGATGAGCATCCCGACGTCTTCCTTGGACGCGGCGGGAGGTTCGGCGAGCCGAACTTCTTCGTAGCTGAGTACAACTGGGCCCGGGGCCGTGGCTGGTACGAGTCACTCTTCGACGGCGGCGGCAGGGCCACCGCAGTCGGAGAGTGCTCTCCGTCCTATACGTGGGCTCACGTCTACCGCGGCGTCCCTGAGCGGATGGCACAGGTCGTTCCGGAGGCACGTCTCGTCTACGTGGTGCGCGACCCCATCGCCCGCATGCAGTCGATGTACATGCATCAAGTGTCAGCCGGCCGGGAGCGACGCCGCGCGGAGGTGGCCCTGCTCGACGACCGTTACCTCGGGCCGAGCCTGTACGGCTTCCAGCTGGCGACGTTTCTCGATTACTTTGACCGCAGCCAGGTACTGGTGATCGCGAGCGAGGTACTCCGCGATCGGCCACGTGAGGCACTGACCGCGATGTTTGACCACCTCGCCGTCGATCCGACCGCGGTTGACCTCGACCAGCGGCATCGAGACCATCGCTCGATTGACAAGCCCGTTCCGCGCCTGCACGATCTCGAGTGGCTACCGCGTCGCCAGGTCAAGCTCGATCCGAGATGGCGACCTGATCAACGAACCGGGCTGGCTCGACTCCTGACGACTCGGCGAGCGCGTGTCGACGAGTCCGCGATCTCGCGCGAACTCCGCGACCGGCTCGCTGAGCGCCTTGCCAGCGACCTGCGCCGTTTCGAGCATCTCCTCGGCCACCAGGTACCCAGTCACTGGAGATGGCCAACGTCGTTGTCCGCTTAATTCCTGACCATTCAGCAGGCCGGGATATGCAGCGGGCGATGGTGTGGCGCCAGCCTGCCCGGCCGCTGTCCTGGCAAGATTGCGGCATGGAACGTGTGATTGGAATCGGTGGATACTTCATGCGGGCCGCCGACCCGGCCGCCCTGGGCGCGTGGTATCGCGATTGCCTAGGGCTGGACGCCGACGAGAACGGCCTGTGGCTTCAGGAAGCCGGACCGACGGTGTTCGCGACGTTCGAGTCCGAGACCGACTACTTCGGGTCCCGAGCCCAGCAGACCATGCTCAATTTCCGGGTCCGCGACCTGGATGCGATGGTCGCGCAATTGCGCGCCAAGGGAGCGGACGTGGCTGCCGAGACGCAGGACATGGAGGGCGTTGGTCGATTTGGCTGGGTCACGGATCCCGAGGGCAATCGGGTCGAGCTGTGGCAGCCCGCCTGATGGCGTTCAGGGTCTGCGGGCGTGGAAGGTGCGGCGCAGGTCGCTGACCCAGGCGTCGGGGTTCTCCCAGGGGATGAAGTGGCCGCCGTGGTCGTGGGCGCTGACGTTGACGTGGTTGAACCAGTCTGGCCTGCGGGCTGGTCGTGAACGCGCGGACGCGTTCTTCGGCGGTGTGGATGCCGGGCGGGTTCTCGTAGGTGACGAAGGTGAGGCCGACCGGGGCCTGCACGACCGGGGTGCGGTCGTGGGCGGGGGCCCAGGGGTAGCGGTTGGCGTTGGCGTAGTACCGCATCGAGGTGGCGATGGAGTTGTTCACCCAGTAGATCGTGGCGTGGGTGAGCATGTCGTCCCTGGTGAACACGGACTCGACGTCGCCGCCGTTGTCGCTCCAGGCGTTCCAGCGTTCCAGCAGCCAGGCGAGCAGCCCGGCGGGTGAGTCGCTCAGCCCGTGGGCCAGGGTGGCGCCGTCGAGCATGTGCACGGCGAGGTGGGACGCCGAGCGGCGGTCCCGCTCGATGATGCGGGCGCGGACCTCGGCGGGCTGGTCGTCGGTGCAGGGGCGACCTTCTGGGCGAGGTCCCAGGCGCGGGGGCCGGTGAAGAAATCGAGCGGCAGCCCGGAGCCGATGTGGATGCCGTACAGCTCGCCGGCGTACTTGTGGCCGAGCTGGCTGGAGACGAGCCCGCCGATGTCGCAGCCCCCGGCGGCGTACTTGTGGTATCCCAGGGTCTCGGTCATCAGGGTGTGCCAGAGGTCGGCGACCTTCCAGAAGTTGACGTCCGGGAAGCCGGCGAGCGGGCCGGGGAACCCGAAGCCGGGCAGGGACGGCACGATCACCTCGAACGCATCGGCGGGGTCGCCGCCGAACGCGGCCGGGTCAGCGAGCGGGTCGATCACCTTCGACCAGTGCCAGAACGTCCACGGCCAGCCGTGCGTGAGGATCAGCGGGATCGGCCGCGGGCCACGGCCGGGCTTGCGCATGAAGTGCACCGGGACACCGGCGACGCTCACCTGGTAGTGCTCATAGGCGTTGATCGCGGCCTCGGCCTGGCGCCAGTCATAGCCGTCCCGCCAGTAGGCGACCAGCCCGCGCAGATAGCTGTCCGGCACGCCGTAGGACCAGTCCCCATTCCCCTCGTCCAGCGGCGGACGAGTCAGAGCCAGACGAGCGCGCAGGTCATCCAGGACCTCGTCGGACACACCGATCGGGGTGGGCTCCAAGGGAAAGGCGTCCGGGGTGGTCATCGCGTCATTCCTCACTACCTAGGGACGGCGGTGCCGTTGGCGCGGTGGAGGGCCAGCAGTGCCGCGTCCACCAACTCCGAATACGTATGGCTAACTGCTCACGACCAGGTCCAACTCCACGCCGAGGAGTATCCCACCGCAGATAAGCCTGGGGCCGAACGATGCCGCGTCGGTCACGCGACCATCACCATGCCGCACCGAGCATGTGGTGCTCAGTTGCCGGGAGTCGGCGGGGTGGCGTTGGTCCACTGGGCGGATCGGAAGAGCTGGTAGGAGAACAGGCCGCCGGGTGCTGACCATGTCTGGCCGGCGGGCAGTTTGAGGTAGCGGAGTTCTTGTGCGAGCGGCAGTCCGGCGCGCGAGTCGATGATCAGCCGACCTCCTTGTCGACCTCTTCAACCCACGAAAACCCGGTGGCGTTTACATAATTCGCAGCCGTAGCCTGCGGAACGTGACCGACGCGGCAGAGCAGGTACCCCTAGATGAGGATTCCTACTATCAGGACCCGCAAGGGTTCTTCGCGCGGCTGCGCGAGTCCCGGCCGGTCGCTCCGGTGCGCATGCCGGCCTACGGCCGGGCCTGGGTGGTCACCCGCTACGAGGACGTGCGGGCGGTGCTGACCGACCCCAGGATGGCGAAGGACGTCCACCGGTGGCCGGGCGGCGGCCGGTCCCGGCCGAGTGAGGCGACGGGTGTCTACGCGCACATGCTCCACGCGGACCCGCCTGACCACACCCGGCTGCGCCGCCTGGTGCAGAAGCCGTTCGCATCGCGCCGGGCCGCGCTGTGGCCGCGTGCTGAGGAGATCGCCGCGAGCCTGCTGGACGAGATGGCAAGGCGCGGTGATGACGTCATCGACCTGCTCGGCCAGTACGCCCGCCCGCTCCCGATCACAGTGATCTGCGAGCTGCTCGGTGTCCCACTGGCGGACCGCGAGTGGGTCCGGGTCACCGTGTACGCCTACGACGAGCGTACGGAGCACGGGCGGTTGGAGCGGGAGCTGGCTGCCTACTTCACCGAGCTGATCGCCGCCAAGCGCGCCGAGCCCGGCGACGACCTGGTATCGGAGCTCGTCATCGCTAGCGACAACGCCAATGCTGACGGCGCCGCGGACGGGCTGACCCGCAACGAGCTGGTTTCCGCGGCCTTCCTGCTGGTCATGGCGGGCTTCGACACCACCGTCAACCTGATCGCCTCCGGCACCCTAGCGCTGCTAACGCATCCCGAGGAGATGGCCCGGCTGCGGCAGGACCCGTCGCTGCTTCCGGCGGCCGTCGAGGAGCTGCTCCGGTTCACCAGCCCGGTGAACCACGCGAACGACCGGTTCACCATCGAGGACGTGCCGATCGGCGACGTGGTGATCCCAGCGGGCGAGTGGGTTATCCCCGCGATCGCTTCGGCTGACTGGGATCCGGCCCGGTTCCCCGACCCGGACCGCCTGGACCTCGGCCGCGATACCAGCGGCCATGTCGCCTTCGGTCACGGCGTGCACCACTGCCTGGGCGCTCCCCTGGCCCGCATGGAGGCCGAGGTCGCCCTCGGTGCCCTGCTCGCCCGCTTCCCGCGAATCTCACTCGCGGTCCCCTCGTCGGAACTCCGCTGGCGTCCCGTCAGCCTGATGAACGGCCTGGACTCCCTCCCCATCCGCCTCGGCTGACCGGACAACGGCACCCCCTGGGTCCTAGGGCGCCGGGCATTCCGCACGGCACCGTAGCGGACCGGTATTAATGACGCAACGGGCACGTCATCTGCGGCCGCGTGCGACGCTTGATGTTCTCGTCGCCCTGGTGCTCGTGGTCTTCCGGTATTTGCGCGAACGCGCACTCCCTTGGGGGGTTCATCCTCGCACCTCAGCCAGACACTGACGGTAGCTGTTCTTGACTTCCCGGTCCCATCCTTGAGCCTGAGGCCCCGCCGGAGGCAGCAAAGGAGTCGCACCATCAGCATCCCGGCCGCGCCCGCGATACCTTTCCATGGGTGACTGGAGCAGATACGCCCGAGTGGGCTGTGATCGCCGACAGCGCGGCTCGCCTTCTGCGCACCGCACAGGCGCTGACCGACGACGACCTGCACGAAGCATCGGCGCTGCCGGGCTGGACCCGGGCGCATGTACTCACCCATGTCGCGCAGGGCGCCGACTCGCGCACTAGGCTGCTGCGGGCTGCCCAGGCTGGCCGCATCGGCCAGCAGTACCCGTCCGAGCAAGCCCGCGCCGAAGCCATCGACGCTGGTGCCCGCCGCCCGGCGGGAGTTATCCGCGCCGACCTGGAGCGTGCCATCCAGGATTGCCTGACCGCAATCCGGGAGCACCCAAGCCAGCTGTGGGACGCCCCTGCGATCTTGCTGGTAGGAGGCAGCCGACCAGTCCGCGGTGTTCTTCCCGCCCTGCGCCGGGAACTGGAATACCATCACGTGGACCTCGCCGCTGGCTACCAGCCCGCCGACTGGCCCGACGATTTCGTCGCCACGGAGCTGTCCGGGGTGACCGCCCTGATGGACCGCCGCGACGATGCGCCGCCCATGACTCTCGCCGGTCATGGCATGCTGCACATCGGCACCAGCCCGCCTGTCGATGTCACCGGGCCGCCCGCCGCGATGCTGGCCTGGCTGTCCGGTCGCGGCGACGGTAGCGGCCTGAACCCGGCCAGCCCGGGCCTGCCGACGATTCCGCCACTGGGGTAGCCCGCCCTGCTGCACCGCGCCGCCCGGCCTGCAGACGAAAGGCCGGGGAGAGCAGCGCTTCGCGTCCGTGCCGGATGAGCCCTATTAGTCAAGCAGTGAGCTGCGGTATCGGGTCGGCGCGCGCTCGCCGGGCCTGCCAAGGCGGAGGCCGAGCGCTGGCGCCGACCCGCGGCGCGCAACAGCGCCAGGCCTACGCGAAGAAGTGGATCGACCAGCGCATCCTCCGGCCTGCACTTCGAGTGTACGATGGCTGCTGGCCCGGCATGTGGCCCCACCTGCGGCCGCGGCCCTGGGGCAATCGCCCCCGGCCGATCCGCAAGTGGCGCGCAACTGCGGCCAGACGGCGCGTCGCGTCTCGCGATGCAGCTAGCCAGCACGGCCACGGCCGAGGCCGACCAGGCGATCGCTGAAGCGCTCGACAAGCGGATCGACCGGATCACAGAAGACCGACCAAGGCCGCGACGATGACGACGGTGCCGCCGGGGTGCTGGCCAAGACCGGCTAATGGCACATTAATGGCACGAACGCCCCGGCAAGCGATCTTGGCCGGGGCGTTTTGCCTAGTGGAGCTATCCGGATTCGAACCGGAGACCCCCTGCTTGCAAAGCAGGTGCTCTAACCAGCTGAGCTATAGCCCCAAGGTGTGCCGTCCAAGCGTACCCGGACCAGCCCTTCGCCAGACACCGGCGCAGCCGGTCATGGCCTGGCTACGACAGTGCCTGCCCGGCCTGACGCACGGCCTGCTGGGCCCGGTCGGCCGAGGCCGCGGCCCTCGGTCTCCGGCTCGGGCACCGAGTCCTCCGGAGCCTGGCGCGGCGCGGTCACGTGAGAGGCCGCGAGCCCTGGATCCGCGGCGCCCGCCAGGATGGCGGGCAGGTCGGCCACGCTGGCCAGGACATGGGTCGCTCCGGCCTGGCGCAGCCGGGCGGCCGGATGGGTCCCGGTCAGCACCGCGACGACCAGGCCGGCGCCGGCGCGACGGCCGCGACTGGACGCCGCTGTCGGTGGACTGGACCACTACGGTGTCCCGCACGTCGTCGACGCCCAGGCTCAGCATGGCCTGGAGGACCAGGTCAGGTGCGGGGCATCCGCGCGGCACGTCGTCGGCGCCGAGGATCAGGTCGACGCGATCCTGCCAGCCGAGCGCGGTCAGGAAGACGCTGAGCTGGCGGTGCGAGATGGAGCTCATCACGCAGATGCGGACCCCGGATCCGGCCAGCTCATCGAGCACCTCGCCCGCCCCCGGCACGGGCTGCACGCCGGATCGCTGCACGGCTCCGCTCAGGGATCGCTCGAAGGCCAGGTGCGCGGCCTGGGCTCGGGCCTCGTTGCCAGGGAACAGCTCGCGCAGCACGTCGATGGACGACATGCCGCGGGCCCGGTGCACCCGCGCCATGCCCTTGGCGAAGGCCGTGGTGCCGGTGACGACCCCCTGCGTCGCGATGGCCTCGGCATAGGCCTTTTCCAGGGTGCCGTCGTCCACCATGGTGGTGCCGATCAGCCCGAAGCACGCGAGCGTGTACGCCGGCATGTGCTTCACCCCCGCCCCCGTCGGCGACAGTGCGACACGCGGCGGCTAGTCGTCCGCGGTGGTGGCCTCGGTCCACAGGTCAAGCTCGGCCCGGTCCGCCTGCACCTTCCGCCAGACGGCGAAGGCGCTCAGGGCCAGCAGGGCGATAACGAGCAGTTTCTTCACGGTGTGCACTCCTTGAGGAATCTGGGCTCCAGCAGAAGCGGGCCATGCGATCCGCAGCCTGCGAGGGCGACTCCTGAGCCTAGCAAGGCGAGCGGTCAGCGTTGCCGCTCCACGCGAGTCTCATCCCAGACCGGCCCGGCCGCCTCATACACCTCGCCACTTGACCCGAACACCACGAAGCGGTCGAACGACTTGGCGAACCAGCGGTCATGCGTGACGGCCAGCACGGTCCCCTCGTAGAACTCCAGGCCCTCCTGCAGCGCCTCGGCGCTGGCCAGGTCGAGGTTGTCGGTCGGCTCGTCCAGGAGCAGCAGCGTGGAGCCGGCCAGCTCCAGCAGCAGGATCTGCAGCCGGGCCTGCTGGCCGCCGGACAGGCTGCCGAACGGCTGCCGTGCGCACACCTGGAGCTCGTATCGGGCCAGGGCGGACATGGCCTCGTTGATCAGCAGCGCGTGCTCGGTCATGAGGATCTCCAGCGGGGTCCGCTGGTCGAGATCCGGCCGCGCGTGGGTCTGCGCGAACATGCCGGGCACCACCCTGGCCCCGAGCCGGGACACGCCCTGGTGCCGGACGTGGTCGCCGGCTAGCAGGCGCAGGAAGTGCGACTTCCCCGAGCCGTTGGAGCCCAGCACGGCGACGCGCTCGCCGTACCAGACCTCCAGGTCGAAGGGGTGCATCAGCCCGGTCAGCTCCAGTTGCTCGCAGATGACGGCGCGCTTGCCGGTGCGCCCGCCGCGCAGCCGCATCCGGACGTTCTGCTCCTTGGGCAGCCAGCTCGGGCGGTCCCTCATCCTCGAACTTGCGCAGCCGGGTGACGGCGGCCTGGAGCCGCGAGGCCATGTCGGAGTTATAGGCGGCTTTCTGCCGGTACATCCGCACGAGCTGCTTGAGCTTCTCGTGTTCCTCGTCCCAGCGCCGGCGCAGCTCGTCCAGGCGGTCGTTGCGCTCGCGGCGGGCCTGCGCGTAGGTGGCGAACCCGCCGCCGTGCACCCAGACATTCCTGTCCTCGACCGTGATGATCCGCTGGGCACAGGCGGCGAGGAGCTCCCGGTCGTGGCTGACCAGCAGGACGGTCTTGGAGGTGGCGGCGAGCTGCTGCTCCAGCCAGATCTTTCCGGGCACGTCCAGGTAGTTGTCGGGCTCGTCGAGCAGCAGCACCTCATCCTTGCCGCGCAGCAGCGACTCGAGCACCAGGCGCTTCTGCTCACCGCCGGACAGGGTGCGCACCTCGCGCCACCGGCAGTGGTCGTAGCTGACCCCCAGGGCGGCGACGCAGCAGGCGTCCCAGTGCACCTCGGCGTCGTAGCCGCCGGCGTCACCCCACTCGGTCAGCGCACGGGCGTACCGCATCTGGGTCGGCTCGTCGTCGCGCTCCATCATCAGCAGCTCGATCTCGTCGAGCCGCGCCGCGGCGTCCCGCACGCGCTGGGGCGATACCGACAGCAGCAGGTCCCGGACCGTGGAGTCGTCGCGGATCCCGCCGACGAACTGCCGCATGACACCCAGGCCGCCGCTGGAGCTGATCGTGCCGGACTGTGCCGTGAGGTCGCCGGTCACCA
The DNA here is from genome assembly GCA_963822485.1 of uncultured Actinomycetota bacterium. GTDB lineage: Bacteria > Actinomycetota > Actinomycetes > Streptosporangiales > Streptosporangiaceae > DASUBV01. The sequence continues at coordinate 350,772 of CAWGHW010000031.1, read as the reverse complement.
GGCGCATCAGGGTGGTCTTGCCGGCCCCGTTCGGCCCGACCAGCGCCGCGACCAGGCCGTCGCCGACCCGGAACGAGACGTCATCGAGCAGCACCCGGCCGTCCGGGAGCGTATGGGTGAGATGCGCCGCCTCGACGTGGCCCATCTCAGCTCCCCGTTTCGTCTTCGCCGGCCGGCCGTACCTGGCCTCGGGCCGCTCCGGCGGACGGCCCCATGACACTAAACGCTGCCCGCCCGCCCAGTTCAACGGATTTTCTGGCGTATGGATGCCCGCGCCCCGCCAGTCTGACGCGGGTCAGGCCGGGCTAGCCAGGCCCGGCGCTGGAAACACCGGTGGCGTATGCCCGACAATGGCCGCATGGACCCGCAGGGCTTCAGCGAGAACTCCCGGCTTCGCGCCTCGGACGCCGACCGCGACCAGGCCGCGACGGTGCTCAACAACGCCATGGCCGAGGGGCGGCTCACCGTCGATGAGCACTCCGAGCGGCTGGACGCGGTCTACGCCGCCAAGACCCACGCCGACATCGTGCCGCTGCTGGACGACCTGCCTGGTCACGGCACCGCGCTGGCGCCGGTCTCGCGGCCCGGCGCGCTGGCCCCGTCGGGGCCGGTGAACCGCATCATGGCCATCTTGAGCGGCGCTACCAGGAAGGGGGTCTGGCACGTCGAGCCGGTCATGGACATCGTCACGGTACTGGGCGGCGTCGAACTTGACTTCCGGGAGGCGGTGCTGCCGGGCCAGGAGGTCAACCTGACGGTGACCTGCGTCCTCGGGGGTGTAGAGATCACTGTGCCGCCCGAGATGCGGGTCATCGACTCGGGCTCAGCCGTGCTGGGCGGCCGCGAAATCGCCGGCGACAGCGATGAGTCGAGGCGGCCGGACGCGCCGGTGCTGCGGATCAGCGGCACCTGCGTACTCGGCGGCCTCGAGGTCAAGCGCAAGCGCCGCAAGGACGGCAAGGGCCGCCGCTGGCCCACCATCCGCATCGAGTCCAGCTGACCCACCCCTCCGATATCGCTTCGAAACGCCATCACGCTCGGGGTTAGCGGGGCGAGCTCGGCTGGTGTGACGTGCGGGAGTCAGTCCGGGCGCCTCGGGCTGTCGGTCGCTACGACGAGACCGGGGCCGGGCGCGACGAGACCGAGGCTGGGCCCAGGCGGACGGGGGCGCGGCGGCGCAGCGGATCGGCCAGGGCCGCGGTGAGCTGGTCCAGGGCCTGGACCGTGTGGGCGCTGACCACCGCGTCGCAATGCGGCCAGGCCGCCGCCATCCCCCCGGCCAGCGGCTGGTAGCCGGCGCTCTTGGTGCGCGGGTTCACCCAGACGATGCGGTAGGCCACCAGCGACAGCCGCTCCATCTCCCGGCGCACCAGGTCCGGGTCGCCGGTGTCCCAGCCGTCGGACACGATCAGCACCACCGCGCCGCGGGCCATGCCCCGGCGGCCGTAGGAGTCGTTGAACTCGCGCAGCGCTTCCCCGATCTTGGTGCCGCCCAGCCAGTCGGGGGCGGCCCGGCCGGCGCGCTCCAGCGCCGGGCCCGGCAGTGACCGGGACAGGGCGGGGGTGAGCCGGGTCAGCCGGGTGGCGAAGCTGAACACCTCGGCCCTGGCGCCGCCCGCGGCGCAGTACAGGAGCTGGATCATGGCCCGCGCGTAGGGCTCCATGGACCCGGAGATGTCGCAGAGCACGACCAGGCGCCGCGGCCGGCGGGCCGGGGCCCGGCCGATGAGCGCGAACGCGTGGCCGCCGGTGCGCCGGGCCTGCCGCAGGGTGGCGCGCATGTCGGTGCGCGGGCCGCCGGGGCGGCGCCGCTCGCGGCGGGAGCGGCGCAGCGGGACGGCCAGCGTGATGCCGCGCATGAGGCTGGCCAGCGAAGCCAGCTCGGCCTCGGTCAGCTCGGCGAAGTCCTGCACGGCGAGCCGCTCGACGGTGCTGCCGAGGTAGGGGTGCTCGACCTCCTGCTCGGCCGCCTGATCAGCGTGCTCCTCGGTGGCGGCCAGCACGCCGGCGGCGTGGTTCCGGGCGGCCATGGCCGCCTGGGCCAGCAGGTCCTCGGCGGCCCTGGACGACTGGGCCGGGCCAGGGGCCTGCTGGCTGCCGGGCCGGTCGGCCGCGCTGGCCTGGCCGTCGAGGGCCCCGAATACCTGGACGAACACGGCCTCCAGCAGCTCGGCCTGATCTTTGCTGGACACCAGCGTGGCGAGCGCGCACATGTGCAGGGCGCGCAGGGTGGCGGGCCGGGCGACGGTCACGGCGGCGGCGAACCGCTCGCAGCGGCCGGGGCCGACGGGCAGCCCGGCCTGGCGCAGCGTCGCGCCGAAGCGGGCGCTGACCTCGGCCAGGTCGTCAGCCACCCGAGCCATCACCACCCGAGCCGTCAGCCCCATCGGCATGCCGGGTCCCATCGGCAGCCCAGGTCCCGTCGGCAGCCCGGGTCCCATCGGCAGCCCCCGGCCCATCGGCACCAGCCGGGACGACGACCGCGAACCCGGCCTCTCGCACGGTCCGGTAGTCCTCGGCGTACTTGAGCACCGCGCCCGCGGTCCGCTCCGCGGCCGCGGCGTCCAGGCCGACGGCGCCGAGCATGTGCAGGGCCCCGGCCCAGCTGATCGCCTCGGACACGCCCGGCGGCTTGGCCAGGTCCAGGTCGCGCAGCCGGGCCACGCCCCGGGCCACTTCCTCGGTCAGCGACACGCTGGCGCCGGGCACCCGGCGGCGGATGATCGCGGCCACCCGGCTGGTGTCCGGGTAGTCGATCCAGTGGTAGAGGCAGCGGCGCTTCAGCGCGTCGTGCAGGTCGCGGGTGCGGTTGGAGGTGAGCACGACGATCGGCGGGTAGGCGGCTCTTCGAGTGCCCAGCTCGGGAATGGTGACGGCGGACTCGGCCAGCAGCTCGAACAAGAACGCCTCGAACTCGTCGTCGCCGCGGTCGACCTCGTCGATCAGCAGCACGGCGGGCCGGGGGCCGGGGTGGTCGAGGGCGGCCAGCAGCGGGCGCTCGAGCAGGAACTCGTCGCTGAACAGGTCGGACTCGCGCGGCGTCTCGCCGCGGGCCTCGGCCAGCCGGATGGCCAGCAGCTGGCGGGGATAGTTCCACTCGTACATGGCCTCGGCCGAGGTCAGGCCCTCGTAGCACTGGAGCCGGATCAGCCGGGTGTCCAGCACCCGGGCCAGGGCCTTGGCCGCCTCGGTCTTGCCCACCCCCGGCTCGCCCTCGAGCAGGATGGGCTGCCCCATCCGCGCGGCCAGGAACAGCGCGGTGCCGAGGGGCTCATCGGCCAGGTAGCTGACCGAGTCCAGCGCGGTGAGCAGCGCGGCCACGTCGGGCAGCTGCTCGGCAAGCTCACTCATAGATCCCCATACGTCCATGATCGGGCAGGACAGCACCTCATGAGACCGCCAGGTCGGTGCGGAGCGGCCGGCCCTGAATGGCCGACCACACGCTGGCCGGGGTGAGCGGCATGTCCGCGTGCCGCACGCCGAACGGCGCGAGGGCGTCCAGCACCGAGTTGACCACGGCGGGCGGGGAGCCCACGGTGGCCGACTCGCCGACCCCCTTGGCGCCGACCGGGTGGTGCGGCGACGGGGTCACCGTCTCGCCCAGCTCCCAGGACGGGCACTCCAGCGCGGTCGGCAGCAGGTAGTCCATGAACGAGCCGCCCAGGCAGTTGCCGTTCTCATCGAAGGCGATGACCTGCATCAGCGCCATCCCCACCCCGTCGGCCAGGCCGCCGTGCACCTGACCCTCGACGATCATGGGGTTGATCCGCACCCCGCAGTCGTCCACCGCGATGAACCGGCGGACCTTCACCACGCCGGTGCCGGGGTCGACGTCGGTCACGCAGATATAGGCCCCGAACGGGAACGTGAGGTTGGGCGGGTTGTAGACGGTCTCGGCGTCGAGGTGGCCCTCCACGCCCTCGGGCAGCGCCAGCGAGCCGTGCGCCGCCATGGCGATCTGGGCGATCCCGGCCGACTGCTCCGGGTCACCGCGCACCTGCCAGCGGCCGTCCACCCAGTCCAGGTCGCTGGCCGACACCTCCATCATGGCCGCCGCGACGATGCGGGCCCGCTCCCGGACCTTGCGCGCCACCATGACCGTGGCCGCGCCGGAGACCGGCGTCGAGCGGGAGCCGTAGGTGCCCAGCCCGAACGGGGTCGCGTCAGTGTCGCCGTGCACGACCTCGACGTCGTCCGGGGACAGCCCCAGCTCGCCCGCCACCAGCTGGGCAAAGGTCGTCTCGTGGCCCTGGCCCTGGGTCTGCACCGAGATGGCCAGCACGGCCTTGCCGGTCGGGTAGATGCGCAGGTCGGCGCCGTCGGCCATGCCCAGGCCGAGGATGTCCATGTGCTCCCGCGGCCCGGCGCCGACGCCCTCGGTGAAGAAGCTCAGGCCGATGCCCATGTACTCGCCGCGGGCCCGCTTCTCGGCCTGCTCGGCCCGGAGCTGCTCATAGCCCGCCATGTCCATGGCCAGCCGCAGCGCCCGCGGGTAGTTGCCCGAGTCGTACTCCCAGCCGGTCGGGCCGGTGTAGGGGAACTGCTCGGGGCGCAGCAGGTTGCGCATCCGCAGCTCGGCCGGGTCCAGGTCCAGCTCACGGGCGAGGAGGTCGACCATCCGCTCGACCAGGTACACCGCCTCGGTGATGCGGAACGAGCACGAGTAGGCCACCCCGCCGGGCGCCTTGTTGGTGTGCACCGCGGTGACCTGGCAGTGCGCGGCCGGCAGGTCGTAGGAGCCGGTGAAGATGTGGAAGAACCCGGCCGGGTACTTGGTCGGCTGGGCGGTGGCGTTGAACGCGCCGTGGTCGGCCAGCACCCGGGCGCGCAGGCCCAGGATCTTGCCGTCCTTCGTGGCGGCGATCTCGCCGTGCATGTGGAAGTCGCGGGCGAACGTGGTCGACATCAGGTTCTCGGAGCGGTCCTCCACCCACTTGACCGGCCTGCCGGTCACCATGGCGCCGACGATGGCGCACAGGTAGCCGGGGTAGACCGGGACCTTGTTGCCGAACCCGCCGCCGATGTCGGGCGACACGACCCGGATCTTGTGCTCGGGCACCCCGGCGACCAGCGCGTACATGGTGCGGTGCGCGTGCGGCGCCTGGGAGGTGCACCACAGGGTCAGCTTGCCGCTGACCTCGTCCAGGTCGGCGACTATGCCGCAGGTCTCCAGCGGCGCGGGATGCGAGCGGGGGTAGAGCATGTCCTGGGTCACCACGACGTCGGCGGCGGCGAACGCGGCGTCGGTGGCGGCCTGGTCGCCCGCCTCCCAGTCGAAGATGTGGTTGTCGGCCTTGCCGGGCAGGTCGTCGCGGACCACCGGGGCGCCGGGGTCCAGCGCCCGCTGGGCGTCGACCATCGGGCGGCAGCGGCTCGTACTCGACGTTGATGAGCTCCAGGGCGTCGCGGGCCGAGTAGCGGTCCTGGGCGACCACGAACGCGACCTCCTGGCCCTGGTAGCGGACCTTGTCGGTGGCCAGCACGGCCTGCACGTCCCTGGACAGGGTCGGCATCCAGGCCAGGTTGCGCTCGGTCAGGGTCTCGCCGGTGATCACCGCCTCGACCTTGGGATGGGCCAGCGCGTTGGCGGCGTCCACGGACACGATCCGGGCGTGCGCCAGCGGGCTGCGCAGCACCGCGCCGTACAGCATGCCCGGCAGCTGGATGTCATCCACGAACCGGCCCTTGCCCCGGATGAACCGCGCGTCCTCCTTGCGGAGCAGGGGTCCGTACGCACCGTTGCCGGGCGGCGGCGCGGTACCAGGCGCGGGGGTACTAGGGGCGGTCATGACGGCACCTCTCCGGCGCCAGCCGCCGAGCCCGAGCCCGACGGGTGCTTGCTGGCCCACTGGATCGAGCGAACGATGTTCTCGTAGCCGGTGCACCGGCAGATCTGGCCCGAGATGGCCTCGCGGATCTGCTCCGCGGACGGGTCGGGGTGATGGTCGAGCAGCCAGCGCGCGGTCATCATCATGCCCGGCGTGCAGAACCCGCACTGCAGGCCGTGGCACTGAGCGAAGCCCTCCTGCACCGGGTCGAGCTGCCCCCGCTGCTCCAGCCCCTCCACCGTGCGCACCCGGTGGCCGTCGGCCATCGCGGCCAGGACGGTGCACGACTTCACCGGGATCTCGTCCAGCCAGACCACGCAGGCGCCGCAGTTGGAGGTGTCGCAGCCCCAGTGCGACCCGGTGAGCCGCAGCTCATCGCGCAGGAAGTGGATCAGCAGCAGCCGCGGCTCGATGTCGCGCCGGCAGGCGGTGCCGTTCACGGTGACCGTGATCTCCATGTCAGCTAGCTCCCGGATCAGCGGCCGCCGGGCCCGGCGCAGGGCCAGGTCCAGGGCGCGGATGGTGAGCTCGGAGGCCAGGTGCCGCTTGTAGTCGGCCGGGCCGCGCTGGTCGGAGCTGGGCCGGCAGTGCTCCGCGGCGAGCTGGCCGGCCCGGGCGAAGGTCTGCGCGCTGGCGGGCGCGCCGCGCAGGTAATCCTCCGCCTCGACGGCCGAGAAGTGCCGCGCGCCGACCGCGGACAGGCCGATCCCGGCCTCGGCCACGACGCCGTCGCTGAGCCACAGCGCCGCCCCGGCCGCGCCCACCGGCCAGTCCCCGACCCGGCGGCCGACCTTCTGGTAGGCGCTGCCCCGGCGGTAGGAGCCGGCGCGCGGCTGCAGCGCGACCCGGATCTCGGTCAGGATCTCGCCCGGCCGGACGACCGTCTCGTACGGCCCGGTGTGGAAGTCCCTGGCCGGCACGGTCCGCTCACCGTCCGGGCCCCGGATGACCATGGTGGCCTGAAGGGCCGCGAACGTCGCCGACAGGTCCTCGGACGGGTCGGCCTGGCACACCGAGCCGCCGATGGTGCCCCAGTTGCGCACGATCGGATCCGCGATGACCCGCTCGGCATCGTGCAGTATGGCAAACAACTCGCCGGCCTCGGCGTGGTCGAGCAGCTGCGCGTGGCGGACCATGGCGCCGATCCGCAACTGCCCGTCGACCACGCCGAGCCGGGCCAGCTCGCTGAGGTCGTTGATGTCGATGAGCGTCTCGGGCTGGGCCAGCCGCAGCTTCATCATCGGGATCAGGCTGTGCCCGCCGGCCAGGATGCGGGCCTCGGGGCCGAACCTGGCCAGCAGGCTCAGCGCGTGCTCGACGCTGGTCGCCCGCTCGTACTCGACATGTGCTGGTACCTGCACGCGTCCCTCCCCGATGTTCAGCACGCGAGTCGAGTGTACGAGCGGCGCGGCTCACCGCCGGACGGCGAAGGTCAGGTGGGTGACCCCCGGCGCGGCCACCACCCGGACCACGTCCAGGTCTACGGCGGCGGGCAGCGCGCCGAACAACGGCGTCCCGCCGCCCAGCAGGATCGGCACCTGATGGATCGTGACCTCGTCCAGCAGGCCGGCCCGCAGCGCCGCGTTGATCACGCCCGAGCCCATCAGCGCCACATCCAGGTCGCCCGCGGCCCGGCTGGCCTGAGCGATGGCGTCCTCGATGCCGGTGTCGACGAACACCTGCGCAGCAGCAGCCAGCCGGGCCGGCGGTGGCCGATGGGAGAGGACGAACGGTGGCGCGGTCGGATGCGGTCCGCCTCCATCCCAGCCATTGGAGTGGTCATAGGTAGTCCGGCCGATGACGATGGCGCCGACGCGGGCCGCAGCAGCGTCGAAGACCTCGCGGCTGGGCTCGAAGAGCCGGAATCCGTCGAACTGGCGGCTGGGCTGGTCGCCGTTGAAGTACCAGTCGAACAGCCGTCCGCCGCCGGTGCCCAGGGCCTGCTCCGGGCTCGGGTCCGGCCCGGTGATGTAGCCGTCGGCCGAGGTGGCCAGGGCACTGAATACGGCGGTCATGCCACGCCGCCCAGGACGCTGGGCCGCCGGGTCACGAAGTCGATCAGGCCCACCCAGTCGGGCCGCACGCTGATCCGGGCCTGCCGGGTGCCGGGCTGATCCATGGCGGCGATCATCCCGGCCGCCGCCTCCTCGCCCAGGTAGCGCCGGGCCGCCGCGACGTACTCCGGCGCCAGGCCGTCGACCTCGGTGACCTCGGCCGTGCCCCGGATGCTCAGGGCCCGAGGCGGGTTGTCCTCGGTGTCGATGGTCAGCGCGACGCGCGGCCTGGCCCGCAGCGCGGCCACCCGGGCGGCCGGGTGCCGGACGCCGATGGCCGAGCCGGCGATGTAGGTGGCCATCACGACCTCGGTGCCGGTCCAGTGGAACCAGCTGGGGACGATGCGCGGCGTCCCGTCGGCGGTCACGAACGCCAGGCGGACCGGGATGGCCGCCTGGAGCAGCTCGCGGGCCTGGTCGGTGCCCAGCAGCCGCACATCGCCCTGCGGCAGCGGGGCGGGGGCGTGGGTGTCGCTGGCGGTGGTGGTCACGAGTGCTCCTCCTCCAGTTGCGTTCCTTAAGGGAACTTATGACGGGAGACGCTAGCACAGTGAGTTTCCTCAGGGAACTCATTCAGGTAGTCTTTCGTCATGCAGCGCACTCAGTTCGGCGACATGGCCTGCTCCATCGCCCGGACCCTGGACGTCATCGGCGAGCCCTGGTCGCCGCTGATCCTGCGGGACGTGTGGGTGGGCATCGCCCGCTTTGACCAGCTCCAGGCCGACCTGGGCATCTCCCGCAAGGTGCTCACCGAGCGGCTGAAGTGGCTGGCGGACAACGACATCCTGGCCCGGCGGGAGTACTCCAGCCATCCGCCGCGCTTCGAGTACGTGCTGACCGCCAAGGGCCTGGAGCTGTGCGAGCTGCTGATGGTCATGGTCCGCTGGGGCGACCGCTGGACCGCGGGCGAGGCCGGGCCGCCGGTGCTGTACCGGCACCGCGGCTGCGGCCAGATCAGCCAGGTCGACCTGCACTGCTCGCGGTGCCAGGAGCCGATGCACGCGGGCGACATCGATATTCTGCCCGGTCCTGGGGCCGCGCTAGCTGGGTTATAGGTGGGTGATAATCGACAGTGCCATGACGCTCACGCAGCTGAACGCGTTCGTGCTGGTCGCCCGGCTGGGCTCGGTGACCGCCGCCGCCAGCGCGCTCGGCGTCAGCGAGCCCGCCGTGTCCCAGGCCCTGTCGGCGCTGCGGCTGCACCTGGGCGACCAGCTGGTCAGCCGGGGGCCGGGCGGGATGACGCTGACCGCGGGCGGGGCCCGGCTGCTGGCCACCGCCTCGCAGATCGTGGTGCTCGGCGCCGAGGCCCACGCCGCGGTCCGGGCCGCGCAGGGCGCGCCCGAGCAGCTGCGTGTCGTGGCCACCTCGGCGATCGGGGAGTTCGTGCTCAGCCCGCTGACCGAGGCGTTCATCCGCCGGTACGCGGGCTCGGTGGAGGTGTCCACCGGCGTGGCCGCGACCAAGGAGATGGGCGTCCTGGTCGCCAACCGGCTGGCCGACGTCGCGGTGGGCTCCAGCCCGGGCACCGACCCGGCGCTGGCCGTGGTCACCGAGCCGATCTTCCGGTACCGCCTGGTGGTGGTGACCGGCGCGCACGGCCGCCCGCATGGCAGCCCCGGCCAGTGGCGCTGGCTGGTCGACCCGTCGGGCACCGACCCGGACAGCGACACCGGGCAGCTGCTGGCCCGGGTCGGGGTCCCCGACGACCGGATCGGCGTGTTCCCCAACCAGACCGCGGCCTGGGCCGCCGCCGCGGACGGCGCGGGCGTGGCCCCGGCGGTGGAGCACCTGGTCGCCCAGCAGCTGCGCCGGGGTGAGCTGTCGCGGGTCGAGCTGACCGGGTCCCCGGTGGACTCCTGCTGGCACGTGACGCTGCTGGAGCGCCAGCACCGCAGCACGGCCGCCAGCGCGTTCCGGCGGTTCCTGGGCACCCCCGAGGCGATGCAGCTGATGCGCGCCCCGGCGGCCGGCGTGCCGCCGTCCCGGTTCCGCCCGCCGGTCTACGTGACGATCTGGAGCTAGCCCGCCGCCGGGCGTGATTAGCGCCCGCGGCACCCATCCCGGCCTGGCCACTTAAGCAAGCACTTATTCGGCGGTTGCCTGCGCGCGTGACCAGGCGAAAGATGGCTGGTATCGCGTAGAACGGCGTCTGGTGCCGCCGGGCGCCGGCAGAAGCGGGAGCGTGCGCATGCGGATCGAGTCCAGCGGGCATAGCCAGGGTAATCCGCGGCTGTTCGAGCTTGTCGAGCACGCGCCGAAGACCGGGAAGAGCCCCACGGTGTGGGCCTGGCCTGAGCTGATGGACTACCTGAAGATCGCCGGGCAGCCCGTGTCGGGGCCGTGGCCGCCGCACCAGGAGCCGCGTCCGGACCCCGAGGAGGAGTCGCTGCCGGTGGCCGTGCCGGACCCCGAGGCGTCCCGCCCCTCCCCGGCCGGCGACCAGGCCCAGAAAGGACAGTGAGGGATCGGATGTATCCGTCTCGGTTCCGCTATGAGGCGCCGCGGTCGCTCGATGAGGCGATCGCGCTGCTGCACGAGGGCGGTGACGACGCGAAGGTGCTGGCCGGCGGCCAGAGCCTGGTCCCGCTGATGAAGCTGCGGTTCGCCTCGCCGGAGCTGATCGTCGACATCAACAACGTGCCCGGCCTGGACTATCACCGCCAGGACGCCGACGGCACGCTGCACGTGGGCGCGCTGTGCCGCCATGCCACGCTGGAGCACTCCAGCCTGCTGAGCGCCAGCCAGCCCACGATGACCGCGGCCGCGCCGCTGATCGCCGACCCGCTGGTCCGGAACCGGGGCACGCTGGTCGGCTCCTTGTGTCACGCCGACCCCCAGGGCGACTGGGCCTCGGTGGTGACCGCGCTCGGCGGCGCCGTGATCGCGCAGGGACCCGGCGGCAGGCGGCGGATCCCGATCAGCGACTTCGTCAGCGGCCCGTTCGAGAATGCGCTGGAACTCGATGAGGTGGCGGTCGAGGCGGTGATCCCGCCGGCCACGGGGACGCGGGCGGGCGGCTACCTCAAGCTGGAGCGGCGGGTCGGCGACTTCGCCACGGTCGGGGTCGCGGTGGCCGTGGAGCTCACCGGCGAGGTCGTGACCAGGGCGGGCATCGCCCTGACCGGCGTTGGCGGGGCCACGATCTCGGCCGCCGGGGCGGCCGGCGCGCTGGCCGGCAGGCCGCTGAGCGCCGAGAGCATCGAGCAGGCGGCCACGCTGGCCGCGGAGGCGGCCCAGCCCAAGACCGATCACCGGGGCAGCGCCGAGTACAAGCGGCACATGGTGCATACGTTCGTCGAACGCATCCTGGGCCACATCGAGCCAGTCGCGCAGCAGGCGGCCTGAGCAGGCGGGACGGTACGACATGACGACCGTGTATGACGACGTCAGCGACGCCGAGCCGGGCGAGGTACCGCTGCGCCGGATCCGGTTCACGATCAACGGCAAGAAGAAGATCGCCGAGGTGGAGCCCCGGCTGCTGCTGGCCCACCTGATCCGCCGCGGGCTAGGGCTGACCGGTACCCACATGGGCTGCGATACGACAAACTGCGGTGCCTGCACGGTGCTGGTGGACGGCCGGGCCATCAAGTCCTGCACCATGCTGGCCGTCCAGGTGGACGGGCACGAGATCACCACGGTGGAGGGGCTGGCCACGGCCAGCGAGAGGGGGGGCTGCACCCGCTCCAGGAGGGCTTCCGGCAGGAGCACGGCCTCCAGTGCGGGTTCTGCACGCCGGGCATGATGATGGCCGCCCGCCAGCTGCTGGACGAGAACCCGGACCCGTCCGAGGAGGACATCCGCTGGGCGCTGTCGGGGAACCTGTGCCGCTGCACGGGCTACCAGAACATCGTCAAGTCGGTGCTCTGGGCCGCTGAGAAGCTCCGAGCGGAGGGCTAAGAACATGTCGCAGGCACTAGACGAGATCAAGATCGGCGGCCTGGGCGCCAGCCGCAAGCGGGTCGAGGACAGCCGGTTCATCCGCGGCAAGGGCAACTACACCGACGACATCACGCTGCCCGGCATGCTGCACATGGAGATCCTGCGCAGCCCGCTGGCCCACGCCCGGATCACCTCCATCGACGCCAGCCGGGCCTGGGAGATCCCCGGCGTGCACCTGGTGCTGACCGGGGAGATGATGGCGACCCGGAACCTGGCCTGGATGCCGACGCTGTCCTACGACACCCAGGCCGTGCTGGCCACCGACAAGGTCCGCTTCCAGGGCCAGGAGGTGGCCTGCGTCATCGCGGACGACCCGTACATCGCCAAGGACGCCTGCGAGCTGATCGACGTCGAGTACGAGCCGCTGCCGCCGATCGTGAACCCGGAGCAGGCGCTGGCCGCGGGCGCGCCGGTGATCCGCGACGACAAGGAGAACCAGCCCGACAACGTCATCTACAACTGGGAGGTCGGCGACCGCGAGGGCACCGACCGCGCGTTCGAGCAGGCCGACCTGGTCTCCCGGCTCCAGCTGCACTACCCGCGCTCGCACCCGTCGCCGATCGAGTGCTGCGGGTCGATCGCCGACTTCAACCGGGCCACCGAGAAGCTGACCGTCTACATGACCAGCCAGGCCCCGCACATCATCCGGGCCGCGGTGGCGCTGGTGGCCGAGCTGCCCGAGCACATGATCCGGATCGTCTCCCCGGACATCGGCGGCGGGTTCGGCAACAAGGTCCCGGTCTACCCCGGCTACGTCTGCTCGATCCTCGCTTCCATCCTGCTCGAGCGCCCGGTCAAGTGGATCGAGGACAAGTCGGGCAACCTGATCTCGACCGGCTTCGCCAGGGACGTCTACCTGGACGGCGAGATGGCGCTGCGCCAGGACGGCAAGATCCTGGCCGTCCGGATCAAGACCGACGCCGATCACGGCGCGTTCTTCGCCGACGCCCAGCCGAGCAAGTTCAAGATCGGCCTGCTGCACTCGACGTTCGCGGCCTACGACATCCCGGTCGGGCACATCATGGCCCGCGGCACCTACACCAACAAGGCGCCCGGCGGGGTCGCCTACCGGTGCTCGTTCCGGGTCACCGAGGCGATGTTCTTCCAGGAGCGGATGATCCAGGCGGCCGCCCAGGACCTGGGCATCGACCAGGCCGCGTTCCGGCGGATGAACTTCGTGCGCGACGACCAGTTCCCGCACCGGACGCCGTTCGGGTTCCTGCTCGACTCCGGGCAGTACGCCAAGTGCCTGGACGTGGGCCTCAAGGCCATCGGCTACGAGGACTTCCGGCTCCGGCAGGCCGAGGCCCGCAAGAACGGCCGGCTGCTCGGCCTGGGCATCTCCACGATGACCGAGCCGCTGGGCGCGGGCAACAGCCGGGAGTACGACATCCTCGGCATCAAGATGTTCGACTCGGCCGAGCTCAAGATCCACATGACCGGCAAGGCCATCGTCCGCACCGGCGCCAAGACCCAGGGCCAGGGCCACGAGACGACCTGGGCCCAGATCGTCGCCCACGAGCTGGGCATCCCGGCCGAGGACATCGTGGTCGAGGAGGGCGACACCGACACCGCCCCGTTCGGCATGGGCACCTACGCCTCGCGGTCCACCCCGGTGGCCGGGGCGGCGGTGGCCATGGTGTCGCGCAAGATCCGGGCCAAGGCCCGCAAGCTGGCCGCGCACCTGCTGGAGGTGTCCGAGGAGGACGTCGACTGGGAGCTGGGCCGGTTCTACGTGCGCAGCGCGCCGGACCGCGGGGTCACCATCCAGGAGTGCGCGATGGCCGCCTACAGCAACATGCCCGACGGCATGGAGCCGGGCCTGGAGAACACCGCCTACTACGACCCGCCCAACCTGACCTGGCCGTTCGCGGCCTACTTCGTCACCGTCGAGGTGGACCCGGAGACCGGGGTGTGGGACGTGCTCAACATCGTCGCGGTGGACGACTGCGGGGTCCGGATCAACCCCATGATCGTCGAGGGCCAGATCATGGGCGGGCTGACCGAGGCCTACGCCATGGCCAACATGCAGTTCATCACCTTCGACGCCGAGGGCAACTGCGTCGGCTCCAACTACATGGACTACCTGCTGCCCACGGCCTGGGAGACGCCCGGCTTCGAGCTGCACAGCGAGGTCGTGACCCCCTGCCCGCACCATCCCATCGGCGCCAAGGGCATCGGGGAGTGCGCGGCCGTCGGCGGGCCGGCCGCGTTCGTCAACGCGGTCATGGACGCGATCTCCGACACCGGCGTGCGCAACATCGACATGCCGCTGCTGCCGGACCGGGTCTGGGAGGCGATCAAGTACCGCCGCGACATCTCGGGCGCCCCGCCCGTGCGGACGGACTGACGGGAGCCATGGTCGTGGATAGCTGGGATGTCCTGACCGAGGCCAGCGACCTGGCCCGGCGCGGCGAGGCGTTCGCGCTGGCCACGGTGGTCTGGCGGCAGGGGCCGTCGTCCAGCAAGCAGGGCTCGCGGGCGATCATCACCGCCTCCGGGGAGCTGCGCGGCTGGATCGGCGGCGCGTGCGCGGAGCCGACGGTCATCCGCGAGGCGCGCCAGGTCATCGCCGAGGGCGCCGCGCGGCTGCTGCTGCTCGGCTCGCCCGACCAGTTCGGCGCGGCCGTGCCCGAGGGGATGACCGTGGTGCCGATCTCGTGCCAGAGCGAGGGCGCCCTCGAGGTCTACATCGAGCCGGTGGTGCCCGCGCCCAGCCTGGTCATCGTGGGCCGTTCGCCGATGGCCCAGACCCTGGCCGAGCTGGCCAGGGCGGTCGGCTGGCGGGCCACGCTGGTGGCCGGGGACGACTTCACCGCGGCCGACGCCGACGAGCGGACGATGGTCGTGGTGGCCACCCAGGGGCACGGCGACGAGGAGGCGGTGGCCCAGGCGGTCGCGGCCCGGCCCGCCTACCTGGGCCTGGTCGGCTCGCGCAAGCGCGGCGCGGCGGTGCTGGGCTACCTGGCCGAGCGCGGGGTGCCGCGCGACCAGCTGGACCGGGTCCGGGTGCCGGCCGGCCTGGACCTCGGGCCGACCTCCCACCAGGAGATCGCGGTGGCCATCCTGGCCGAGCTGGTCCAGGTGCGGGCGGCGGGCGAGGTGCCGACGACGGCGCCCGCGCCTGCTCCGCCGACCGCCGTGGACCCGGTGTGCGGGATGACGGTGGACGCCGGGCCGGGCTCGTATCCGCTGGAGCACGGCGGAGTGACCTATTACTTCTGCCAGGCCGGCTGCCGCCGGGAGTTCGAGGCGGATCCGGCCGCCTACGCCAGCAAGGCGAGGAATGAGTCCCGATGCTGATCAAGAATGACTTCGAGGTCGCGCAGCCGGTCGAGAAGGTCTGGGAGTTCTTCGGCGACATCCCCAAGGTGGCCGCCTGCCTGCCCGGCACCGAGCTGACCACCGACCTGGGCGATGACTCCTACGAGGGCACCGTGGCGGTCCGGATGGGGCCGGTCAAGCTCTCGTTCGCGGGCAAGGCGAAGATCACCGAGCGGGACGAGGCGGCCAAGCGACTTGTCGTGGACGCCAGCGGCGCCGAGGCCCGCGGCCGCGGCCAGGCCGCCATGGTGGTCACCGCGACGCTGACCCGGTCCGGGAAGGGCACCAAGGTCGGCGTGGCCCAGGATCTCCAGCTGTCCGGCGCCGCCGCCCAGTACGGCCGGGGCATGATCGCGGACGTCACGACCGTGCTGATGCGCGACTTCTCGGCCAACCTGGCCCGGGCCATCGACGCCGCGGAGCGGGGCGAGTCCATCACCGCGGCCACGGCGGCCCCGGCCAGCGGCTTCGCCCTCGGCCTGCGGGCCGCGCGGATGGCCCTGACCCGGGTGTTCCGCCGGTTCTTCCTGCCCTACCAGCCGAACCAGGGCTGACAACCAGCGCTTTCGAGGAAAGGAGGGCCCGCCATGGTGCTGTGGTGGATCGGCAACGTCGTGCTGCTGGTCGTGATCCTGCCCGTGGTCATCGCGCTGCTCAACCGCGTGCTCGCCGCGGTGGAGCGGATCCGCGGGGCCGCTGACGAGATCCTGGCCGGCGGCGTCGCGCTGGCCGGCGAGCTCGACGGCGTCCCGGACCTGCTGGCCACGACCGATAAGACGATCAAGGAAGTCACCGTCGGGGCCACGCGGTACGCGGGCTCCGTGGCCAAGCTTCTCGGCTGAGCCACTCGGCTCTGAGCCAATCGGCCCTGACGAAGGGAGTCCGGCCATGCCGGCAGCCGCCTGGATGACCCTGGTGGTGTCCGCGCTGATCATCGCGTTCACCGCGATCGGCCTGCTGCGGGTCATCATCCACCTCAGGCACGTGCGCCAGACGCTCGCCGCGGTCAACGGAGGCGTCCACGTCGTCGCCCAGCGCACGGCCACCGTGCCGGTGGTGCTCCCATCGGTGAACGCGAACCTCAAGCCGGTCCGCGACTTCTGCGAGAAGGTCTGAGGCCGCCATGACTGACGCACAGCTAACCGCCCATCACCTGGTGGCCGCGGCCGGCCACTACAGCACCACCGGCTGGTGGATCGGCTGGATCATCGGCATCGTCATCGTGCTCGTCGTGGTGGCGCTGGTCGTGCCGATCCTGCTGCTGGCCCGGTCGATCGGCCAGGAAGCGGTGCCGATCAACGACGCGCTGACCGAGGCGGTGCACAACACCGCCCCGCTAGGCGCGCTGCGCACGACGATCGAGCACGCCACGATCATCATCGGCGGCCTGGCCCGCGGCCGCGCCCGGCTAGGAGGCTGACGCCATGGCTCTGTCGCAAACACCGATCGCGATGAACGCCACCGAGCACACCCTGTGGGTCAGCGCGCTGATCGTCGGCCTCGTGGTCATCCTGGCCGTGGTGGCGCTGCTCAGCTTGCTGATCTACCTGGTGAAGATCATTGACCGCCGGGTGGTGGTCATCGGGGGCACCCTCCAGGCCGCGGAGAAGAACACCGCGGACGCGGCGCTCATCCCGCAGGTCGCCGGCGGCGTGGAGGCGGTGCTGGCCGAGGGCCTGCAGCACCACCTGTTCCTCGGCCGAGTGCTAGGGAAGGTGAAATCATGACGCTGCTGGTCGTCCTGACCGTCCTCGAGATCGTGCTGCTGGCGGCGGGCCTGGCGTTCTTCCTGTTCTGGGTCGGCACGCTGCTGACCCGGATCGCCGGGAACCTGGAGGCGGCGTCCGGCATCGTCGCCACGATCGTGGACCACGCCAGGGTCATCCGGCCGGGCGTGGAGCACATCAACCGGACGGGCGGCGTGGTGGCCGGGGCCCTGCCGCTGCTGTACGGGATGGCCGAGGAGATCGTCACCGACGTCACGCCGCGCGCCGAGGAGCCGGCTGAGCCGCCGGTGGCCCGCCCGGCCTCGGGCCGCCGCCGCTCCCGCCTGCACGACGCGGTCGGCTTCGCCCCGCGGGACTAGGCTTCCGGCCCGGTCACCCTCCGCTGCCGTCGGGGCCCCGGCGGGCGACCGGGCCGGTGGTCGGCGCGGAGTACTCGCCGATCCACTCGTCCTTCCAGGCCTGGCTGTACCGCTCGTCGTTGCACTGCGGCTGGTAGATGGAGATCAGCTCGCGGGCGATCTGCTCCCGGTGGGCGCGCGTCCCGCCCGGCACCTCGAAGGTGGCGATGTAGACCTTCCAGCGCGAGCCCGCCCGGCGGATCCAGCACGCCGCCCGGCCGTGCTGGAACGGGAACCGCTCGGCCGACAGGTCGTCGGCGTGCCCGACGTAGATCACCGCATGGCGGCCGGGCTTGGCCTCCGGCTCCGGCTTGTACATGATCACGTACACCGCCGCCAGCGCCGGGGCGGTCCAGCCGCCCAGCAGCCGCGGCCCCTCGAACGGGTACCCGGCCAGCGAGCCGAGGCGGATCATGGCGCTGTGCCGTCCCGGGGGGCCACCCCCCGGCCCCCCCAGTAGCCGCCGAGGCGGATCATGGCTCGATGTCCTCGGCTTCGCTCACGGCCTCGGTGCGGACGATCGGCGCCGGCGGCAGCCCGGCCGTCGCGGCGGCGCGGGTGAACTCGTCCGTGGCCTTCTCGATCGCGGCCTCCCGGCTGGGCGCCTCCACCACGAGCTGAGCGCCGTAGCGGCTGGTGCCGATGCCGGTGGCGATGCCGGAGCTGGCGGCGACCGCGTCGGCCAGCTCGACGACCTCCTCGCGGGTCAGCACCCGGTCGCCCTCGGCCTCGATCCCCACGCTCCATCTCACCAAGACACTCCTCGTCTACCTCAGCGTCGGCAGCAGGGCGGCCAGTTCTTCCAGGCTGTCCAGGTCGTGCCCGGACAGCAGCCGGTCGATGTGCGGCGCGGCCGCCATCATCCCCAGCGTGCTCGGCCGGAAGGTCGGGTCGCTGCCCTTGTGGGGGTTCATCCACACCAGTGTGTGGCACAGCCGGGACAGCCGCTCCATGGCCGCCGCCAGCACGGCCGGATCGCCGCGGTCCAGGCCGTCGGAGCAGATGACCACCACGCCACCCCGGCACAGGCCGCGCCGGCCCCAGTCCCGCACGAAACTGTCGAGGGACTCACCGATCCTGGTCCCGCCCTCCCAGTCGAACACCGCCCGCGCCGCGCGCTCCAGCGCGTCGTCGGGCCGCCGGGTCTGGAGCGCCTTGGTCACCCGGGTGAGCCGGGTCCCGAAGCAGAACACCTCGACCCGGGCCGCCGCGCGCCGCGCGCCGTAAGCGAACTGCAGCAGGTTGCGCGAGTAGTCGGCCATCGAGCCGGAGATGTCCAGGATCAGGATCACCGGCCGCAGCTTGACCCGGCGCTGCCGGAAGGCCAGCTGGGCCGGGTCCCCGTGCAGTCGCAGCGACTCGCGGACCATGCGGCGCAGGTCGGGCTGGCGTCCCGAGCGGGCGGGCATCGTGCGCCGGGTACGCCGCCGGGGCGGGGTCAGCCGGATCCGGGTCATGATCCGCCGCAGCGCGGCCAGTTCCTCGGGCGTGCAGGCCGCGAACGACTTGCGCCGGAGCGCCTCCACGTCCGACGCCATCCAGCCCAGGACCGCCTCTTCCCGCTCACCCCGCTCATCCTCGGGGTCCGGGGTGGTGGCCGGGGCGGCCAGCATGGCCTCGGCCTCCGCCTCCACCCTGGCCTTGAGGGTGATCAGCTCGCGGACCGGGTCCGCCCCGCCGAGGAAGAACCGCCGGAACACCTCGTCGTAGACGGCGATGTCGTCGCGCTTGCGGACCAGCGTGGCCCGGCCCGCCCAGTACAGGTCCATCAGGTCGGTCGGGTCCAGCGGCTCCATGGCCGCGCAGTAGGTGAGGATGTCGCCCGTCCCCACCGCCATCCCGGCCGCGCGCAGCTCGCGCGAGAAGCCCGCCAGCACGCCGACGAACCCGGCGTCCGCGTCGCCCGCGTCGCCCGCGTCGCGCGCCCGGCGGTCGCCTCAGCCACCGGAGGTGATCTCCTCCAGGTTGTCCCGGACCAGCTCCAGGTCGTCGCGCTCCTTGACCACCGCGCCGAGCGTGTCCGCCGCGGCCGCCGCCGTGAAGTCATCGCCGCCGAGGAAGTCCAGCGTCCGGGCCCAGTCGATCGTCTCGGCCACCCCCGGCGGCTTGGCCAGGTCCAGCTCGCGCAGCCGGTTGACCGCCGCCACCACCTTGCGGGCCAGGGTCTGCGACACCCCCGGCTCGCGGATCAGCACGATCTCCACCTCGCGCTCGGCGGTCGGGTAGCCGATCCAGTGGTAGAGGCAGCGGCGCTTGAGCGCATCGTGCAGCTCGCGGGTGCGGTTCGAGGTGAGCACCACCAGCGGCGCGGTCTCGGCCTTGATCGTGCCGATCTCCGGGATGCTGATCTGGAAGTCCGACAGCACTTCCAGCAGGAACGCCTCGAACTCGTCGTCCGCCCGGTCGATCTCGTCGATCAGCAGCACGGCCTGGTCGCCGGCCCGGACCGCCTCCAGCAGCGGCCGCTCCAGCAGGTACCGGGGGCCGAACAGCTTGTCCACCGCCTCGTCGTCGGCCACCTGCCGCTCGGACAGCGCGCGGATGGCCAGCATCTGCCGGGCGTAGTCCCACTCGTACAGCGCCTGGCTGGTGTCGATGCCCTCGTAGCACTGGAGGCGGATCAGCCGGCGGCCGAGCACGGCGGCCAGCACCTTGGCCACCTCGGTCTTGCCCACCCCGACCTCGCCCTCCAGCAGGATCGGGCGCTGGAGCGACAGGCCGACGAACAGCGCGGTGGCCAGGCCGCGGTCGGCCAGGTAACCGCCCTGCCGCAGGATTCCGGCTAGCTGTCCGACGGTCTGGGGACGGTCCATCCAGCGTCAGCGACTCGGGCTGGACTGCCCGAGCACCAGGTCGCGGACGCTGCCCTGGGCGGGGTTCAGCTTGCCCTCTCGCTCCAGCTTGGCCTTCCACGCCGCGCGCAGGTCGCCGTCCGGGCCTGCCATGCCGTCAAAGCCCACGTCCGTCATGCGCTTGCAGCTCTTGGCCGGGCCGCAGTCGTCCTCAAGCGAGGCGCTGTCCTGGCCCTGGGCGCTCCAGACCTCACGGAGCACCTCAAGTGCCTCATTCGGCTCGCTGCTCATGTCTAGGTACCTTTCCGCCGGGTAGTCCAGCTAACCGGGTAGTCCCGCTCACCACGACCCTAGGCTGGCTCCCGTCTCCGGGCGACCGCTGATTAAGCCTTCTCTTATTCGCGCTCCGGCCCGGCGCCCCGGCCGCGGCCAGGGTATCCGGGGCGCCCGGCCAGAATTTTCTCTCACCAGGGTCGCCAGGTGTCGATCTGGCGCCGCCGTGTTCGACGCATGGCCAGCAGGACCGCAAAGCGCGGTTCCCCGCCAGAGTAAAGGAGCAGGAT
The DNA here is from genome assembly GCA_963822485.1 of uncultured Actinomycetota bacterium. GTDB lineage: Bacteria > Actinomycetota > Actinomycetes > Streptosporangiales > Streptosporangiaceae > DASUBV01. Next base: position 330,144 of record CAWGHW010000031.1, on the reverse strand, counting down.
GATGCGTTTTCTCGGGTACACCCTGGGCGACCCCTCAGTTCCGGTGCCGCCGCCCAGCCAGGAGCTCATGACCGAGATGGGGAAGTTCATCGAGGAGGCGACCAAGGCCGGCGTGCTGGTGGCCACCGGCGGCCTCGGCCCGGTGAACGAGGCCAGCAAGGTGGTCAAGTCCGGCGACAAGTTCACCGTGGTCGACGGGCCGTTCACCGAGGCCAAGGAGCTCATCGGCGGCTGGGCCCTGATGGAGGTCCGGGACAAGGCCGAGGCCATCGAGTGGACCAAGCGGTTCCTGGCCATCGCCGGCGACGGCGAGTCGACCATCCGCCCGGTCTACTAGCCCAGCGCGGCCCGGCCGCCGGCGTCGTCCCGGCGGCCGGGCCGACGCTGACCTGCCGTTCCTTGCCCCGCCCCGGCAGCTTGCTCCGCCCCGGCTGCTTGCTCCGCCCTGGCAGCTTGCTCCGCCCCGGCAGCTTGCTCCGCTCTGGCCGGCGGTGGTGTGATGACATGTCGTGACGGCTTCGCAGGCGCACACCGCGGTCGAGGCGGTCATCCGCATGGAGTCGGCCCGGCTCATCGCCGGGCTGGCCCGCTACGCCGGTGACCTGGACCTGGCCGAGGAACTGGCTCAGGATGCCGTGGTCGCCGCCCTGGAGCAGTGGCCGCGCGATGGCGTCCCGCGCAACCCCGGGGCCTGGCTGATGACCGTGGCCAAGCGGCGCGCGGTCGATCTGTTCCGCCGCAACCGCGAGCTGCGCAGCAAGTACGCCCAGATCGGCCGGGCCCTGGAGGCCGAGGGCGACGCCGTGACGCCCGACTTCGACCGCGCCTTCTCGGACGAGATCGATGACGACCTGCTCCGGCTGGTGTTCACCGCCTGCCACCCGGTGCTGCCCGTCCAGGCCCGGGTCGCGCTGACCCTGCGGCTGCTCGGCGGCCTGACCACGGCCGAGATCGCCCGCGCCTACCTGGTGCCGGAGGCCACCGTCGCCCAGCGCATCGTGCGGGCCAAGAAGGCGCTGGCCAGCGCCGGGGTGCCGTTCGAGGTGCCGGGCCCGGCCGAGCGGCCCGCCCGGCTGTCGTCCGTCCTCGAGGTCATCTACCTCATCTTCAACGAGGGCTACTCGGCCACCGCCGGGGACGACTGGATGCGCCCCGCCCTCTGCCAGGAGGCGCTGCGGCTGGGCCGGCTGCTGGCCGGGATCGCCCCCGGCGAGCCCGAGGTGCACGGCCTGCTGGCCCTGATGGAGATCCAGGCCTCCCGGCTCCGGGCCCGCGCCGGACCCGGCGGGGAGCCGGTACTGCTGCTCGATCAGGACCGGGCGCGCTGGGACCGGCTGCTGATCAACCGCGGCCTGGCCGCCCTGGCCCGGGCCGAGCAGCTCGGCGGCTGGGCCGGCCCTTACGCCCTGCAAGCGGCCATCGCCGCCTGCCACGCGCGGGCGTTCCGGGCCGAGGAGACCGACTGGACCCGGATCGCCGAGCTGTACGCCGCGCTGGCCCAGCAGGCCCCCTCCCCGGTCGTCGAGCTGAACCGGGCGGTCGCCGTGTCGATGGCCCACGGGCCGCAGGCCGGCCTGGACCTGGTCGACGAGCTCCTCGCCGTGCCCTCGCTGCGGGCCTACCACCTGCTGCCCAGCGTGCGCGGGGACCTGCTGATGAAGCTCGGCCGGCCCGCCGAGGCCCAGGCCGAGTTCGAGCGGGCCGCCGAGCTGACCAGCAATGTCCCCGAGCGTGAGCTGTCGGCCGAGCGCGCCCGCGCCGCCGCGGACCAGGCCCGCCGCCAGGACTAGCCAGCCGGCATAGCTAGAGGCGTCGCTCAGGCGAACCGGCCGAGCCAGGACCCGGCCACCGAGCGCAGCCGCTCGGACTCCAGCCGGTAGAGGCGCTCGCGGCCATTCATCCGGATGGTTACCAGCCCGGCCTCCTCCAGGATCTTCAGGTGCTGGGTCGTGGTCGGCCACGAGCAGTCGAACCGGGCCGCGATCGCGCCCGACGTCATCTCACCGCCGCGGGCGTGCAGCACCGACAAGATGGTGCGCCGCGACCGGTGAGCGAGCGCGCCGAACACCGCGTCGAAGGCGTCGAGCTCGGCCAGCCCACGCGGCGTCCCGGTCACGCCCCGAGCGCTACGCGCTCGAAGTGGGGGAACTCCCACTTGGGCTGGCCGTCGCGCTCCTCGAGCAGCGGGTCCATCGGCTCCCAGATGGCGAGCACGTCGGGGTGCTCATGGGCCCGGTCGAAGCCGCCCTCGACCCAGGTGAAGATCTCGACGAAGGTTGGCGGACCGTCCAGCGCGCGGAACACCACCGATTCGGCGTCAGTCACGAAGCCGAGCTCGTGCAGCGTGTCCCAGTGCCGGCGCAGGAGCTCGACAAACCGGTCCTCCGCCGCCGGCCGGACCCGGTACGTGCAGATGACAGTTTCATTAGCCATGTAGCTAAGTATTAGCCAGATGACTAACAATGTAAAGCCCCGGTGGCTGGTTTCACGTGAATCGACCGCCGTCCCCGGCCAGGTCAGGTCCTCAGAGCCGGCGCTCCATCCACAGCGAGCTCAGGTACTGGCCGTTCTTGAGCGCGTACTCGTGGAACGTGCCGACCTCGGTGAAGCCGAGCTTGCGGTGCAGCGCCACCGAGGCGTCGTTGGGGAGCACGATGCCCGCCAGGACCACATGCACCGGCGCGTCGGCCAGCCAGTCGAGCAGCGTGCCATAGAGCGCGGTGCCCACGCCCTGGCCCCGGCCGCGCACGTCGATGGCGATGCTGACCTCGACCGTCTCCCGGAAGCCCGCATGCTCCCGGTACGGCTGACTGGCGGCATACCCGATGACCCGTGGCCCGCGGCGGGCGACGACCAGCCGGTACGGCCCGGTCAGCGAGAACCGGTCGAACCAGTCCCGCCGGTCAGCCACCGTGATCGGCTCGCTGGCCAGCGTGGCGTTGGAGTGCGCCGCCGCGTAGTTCAGGATGTCCACGATCGCGGGCAGGTCGTCCACCGTGCCCGGCCCGGTCTCGACCGGCTCCGCCGACGGCGTACCGCCGGTCTCGATCGGCCCGGTCATGCTCCGCCCAGGCCGAGCCCGCGACGGCCCGTCTGGTTCAGGTCGGTGGTCTGAAAGCGCCCGGTCCAGTCTCGCTCGTAGTGCTCGGCCGGGAAGTCCGCCGGGCTCGAGCCCGTGGCCAGCGCCTCCCGGACGCTGGCCGCGTAGCGCTCGTTGCGCGGGCACCAGGGCGCGGCCGGGATGTACATGACGTTGCCCCAGCCCCGCTGGTCCGTGACCGGCGCGACGCTGTGGATCATGTCGCAGTGCCACCAGACCGAGTCGCCCGCCTTGCACGTCGGGGATGCCGGTCAGCGCCGACAGCAGCAGCGAGTGCCACTGCTCGCTGACCGGGAAGGCCCGGTTGTCCGTCACGCCGCACATGTCGTCGTCCGGCACGTCGGCCAGCAGCGGGCGCAGCATCAGGTAGGCCATCGCGCCCGCGATCGGGACCGTGTGCAGGACGCCCTGATCATGGGCCATGTCCGACAGCGCGGTCCAGCCCTGGAACGTGCGGAAGGCCGAGCACATCGTCGTGCCCGGGTACTGCGCGGCCGCCGTGCGGTGCGCCGCGTCCCAGGGGTCATACTGCTCCACGCTGCCGTCGAACAGGTGCCGGAACGCGTTCTGGTACGACCGTGTCATCCACAGGTCCAGCGAGCCCGGATCGAGGTGGGCGCCGAGCCCGCCTGAGTCGGTGCCCGGCGGCCGCCGCCGAATCCGGTCCGGATACAGCGAATCGCGCCCCGGGTCGAACCACCGCACGCCGCCGGAGTCGTGTTTCCACAGGCTGTTGAGGAAGGCCTGGACCCAGGCCATCCGGTCGCTCTGCCGGGCCTGCATCTGGGCCGCTGGACCAGTAGACCGGGTAGATCTCGGGCGTCGAGTCCACGCTGGCGAAGAACTCGTCGCCCGGCCCGCGGTAGCTGGCGAAGAACCCGTTCTCGTCCACGTAGCGCACGATGTCCCGGTCCCAGCCCAGGGCGTGGTCCCGGTCGAAGTGCCCGCGCACGACCAGGCAGCCTCGTCGGCGCAGCAGGTCCCGCGCCGCGGCCGGCACTGTCCCGGCCTCGATGTCCGCGTAACTGATCACCGGCCAGACCGTCTCGCCCCGCTCCCCGGCCGCCGCGATCTCCGCCACGTCGGCCCTGAGCTGCCGCTCCACTACCCCCATGACCTGCTCGACCGTGCGGCCCGAGGCGGCGATGCGCGCCCGCAGGGCCGTCTTGACCTGGCTGATCGCGTCCGGCAGGTCCGGCGGCTGCTGCTCCCAGTGCGGCAGCGCGGGCAGCGCAGCGAGTTCGGCTGGCGAGCGGGCGGACATGGCGGCCTCCTTCTGGACAGGTCTCCTTACTTAGAAGAACGGTAAGTCATCAGATCCTTCTAGGCAAGACTCCTGTCTAGAATCGTGCCGTGGATCCCGCCAAGCCCTCGCTGCAACTGCTGCGCTCGCTGACCGACCAGCACGTGCTCGGCGCGCTCCTGCGCCAGCGCCGCCTGACCCGGGCCGAGCTGGCCGCCGAGACCGGGATCTCCAAGCCCACCGTCGGTGAGAGCGTGCGCCGGCTGACCGAGGCCGGGCTGGTCGTGGACACCGGCGAGCGCACCGCCGGCGGGCGCGGGCGCGGCCGGGTCGGGTCGTACTACGCGCTGGCCGATGACATCGGCCTGGCCCTGGCCGTCAGCATCGCGCCCGAGGGCATCGTCGCCGAGTGCGTCAGCGCCTACGGTGACACCGTCTCCCGCGCCGCCGCCGGCATCGTCCGCCCCGCGCGGCCCGAGCAGGTCGGCCCGGCTCTGCGCGCCGCGGTCGCCGAGGCCGTCGACGGCACCGGGGCCCCCGCCCCGCGCCTGGCCGTCGTCAGCGCCGCCGACCCCGTGGACCGGGCCAGCGGCCGGCTGATCCAGCTGCCGGACGCGCCGTTCCTGCTGGGCGAGCTTGACCCGGTGGCGATCCTCGCCCCGCTCGTCCACGGCCCGGTCACGGTCGACAACGACGTCAACTGGGCCGCCCGCACCGAGGCCAGCGTCCCCGGCGCCACCCTGGCCGACTTCGCCTACCTGTACCTCGGCGAGGGCCTCGGCTGCGCCGTGGTCAGCGACGGCCAGGTCGGCCGCGGCCACGCCGGACTCGCGGGCGAGGTGTCCCACCTCATCACCACCGGTCCGGCCGGCCAGGCGATGCCCTTCATCGAGGTCTTCGGCGAGCTGGGCCTGCGGCACCCCCGGTCCACCGCGATCGACGTGCCCCGCCTCCTCGCGGCGGCCAGCGGCCCGGAGGCTCAGCCGACCGCCACCCGCCGGGCCCTGGCTCGAGCCGTCGGCGGCGTGCTGGCCGGCATCGTCGCGCTGGCCGATCCCGAGCTGATCATCCTCGGCGGCTCGTGGGGCCGCCATCCCGTCATCCTCGACGCCCTGTCCGATGTGATCGCGCAACTGCCCCGGCGCATTGCGGTCCGCGCCGCCCAGCACACCGTCGAGCCCTCGCTGACCGGGGCCAGGAACGACGCGCTCGCCCGGCTGCGCGCCGCGATCCTCACCGCCAGCGACCCCGGCCAGTTGTCGGCTCAGTAGGCCACCTGCTGGTAACCCCGCGTCAGTAGGGTGACGCGCGTGACGACACCGACGCCGGCCATTCCCGCCTTCGACCACATCTTCGTCGTGATCATGGAGAACCACGGCTACGACGAGATCATCGGCAGCGCCGATGCCCCGTACCTCAACCAGCTCGCGACAAAGTGCGGCGTGGCCGCCAACTACACCTCCGTCGCCCATCCGAGCCTGCCCAACTACCTCGCGCTGACCGGAGGCGACACCTACGGCGTCACCACCGACTGCACGGACTGCTTCCAGTCCGCGCCCAACCTGGCCGTCGACCGCGTCGCGGCCTCCGGGCGCACCTGGCGCGCGTACATGGAGTCCATGCCCTCGCCCGGCTTCGTCGGTGACTCCTATCCCTACATGCAGAAGCACGACCCCTTTATCTATTACGACAACATCCGGACCGACCCGGCCCAGCTGGCCAACGTCGTCCCGTACAGCCAGCTCGCCACCGACCTGGCCACGGCGGCGACCACGCCGGCCTTCGGCTGGATCACCCCGAACATGCTCGACGACATGCACGATGGCACCGTCGCCCAGGGCGACACCTGGCTCTCGACCGCCGTGCCCGCGCTGCTCGCCGCGCCCGCCTGGACCGAGCAGAACTCGCTGCTGGTGATCACCTGGGACGAGGACGACAACGCCCCCGGCAACCAGGTGGCCACGTTCGTCATCGCGTCCGGCGTGCCCGCCGGGTTCACGTCCGCCGTGGCCTATAACCACTACTCCCTGCTGCGTACCATCGAGGCCGCCTGGGGCCTCGAGCCGCTCACCGCCAACGACGGCCAGGCCGCGGTGATGAGCGACTTCTTCCCCGCCACCCCGTGAATACCCCTGAATCCCGATCTCCGGACGCCAGTCCCGCCGCTAAGTCGGTTGCGACTGCCTCGTGGCTGGTGTCAGCATCGCCGACATGCCGACCTTCACCGCCGCTGACGGGACCCAGCTCGCCTATCACGTCCAGGGCACCGGCGCTCCGCTGGTGTGCGTGCCTGGCGGCCCGATGCGGGCCAGCGGCTACCTTGGTGATCTCGGCGGCCTCGCCGGCCACCGGCGGCTGATCATGCTGGACTTGCGCGGCACCGGCCGGTCGGCCATCCCTGATGATCCCGCCAGCTACCGCTGTGACGGCCAGGTCGACGACGTCGCCGACCTGCAAGCCCAGCTGGGCCTGGACCGCATCGACGTGCTGGCCCACTCGGCCGGCGCCAGCATCGCCCTGCAGTACGCGGCCCGTTATCCACAGCACATCAACAAGCTGGCCCTGATCACCCCCAGCGGGCGGGCCGTCGACCTGGAGCCTGACAACGCGACGCGACGCGAGGTCGTGAACCTGCGCCGGGACGAGCCCTGGTTCCCGGCCGCCGTCGCCGCCTTCGACCGGATCAGCGCCGGCCGCGGAGACCAGGACGACTGGGCGGCCATCGCCCCGTTCGTCTACGGCCGCTGGGACAGCGCCGCCCAGGCGCACGCGGCCGCCGACGAGGAGCAGACCAACCAGGCCGCGGCCAGCGCGTTCGTCGCCGAGGGCGCGTTCGACCCGGCGGCCACCCGTGCCGCCCTGGCCACGTTCGGCGCCCCGGTGCTGGTGCTCGCCGGGGGCGTCGACTTGTCCCGGCCCCCGGCCGTGCTGGCCGAGTGCGCGAAGCTGTTCCCGGCCGGGCACCTTGTTATTCAATCCGGTGCCGGCCATTACCCGTGGCTCGATGACGCTGATCAGTTCGTCTCGACGGTGAACGCGTTCCTCGATGACCCGAGTTAACGATCCGGCCGTGACGAACCCCGAGGTCGCCGGTTACTCGCTCGGGCCTTCGAGCGCCAGCCGGTAGCCGCTAGGGGTACGAATCAGCAGGCGCCGGTAGGTCCAGCCGGGAGCCGGATCGTTTTGTTCGAGCTCGTAGTTAATTCCCGCAGAGCGGCATCGCGCTATGGCACTGTCGATGTCGGTGACGCCGATCTGCCAGGTGAGCACGGCCGGCGGATCGTTGCTGGCCGGCGCAGCCTGGATGCCGAAGTGCAACGTATCGGTGCCGAAGGCGATGAAGTCCGGGTACTCCGGGCCCTGGTAGATCACGGGCAGGCCGAGTTTCTCGTAGAAGGCGCGCTCGGCCGCCAGGTCACTCACGTTCAGGACCGGGGCAAGCCTGGTGAACAGCTTCGATGCGTCCTGGCTCATGGCGCGATGCTAGCTTCCGAACCAGGTGCTGAGCGCACGCCGCAGCCCGTCAGGGTCGAGGTCGTCCGGCGCGGCGGCCCAGGCTACGTAGCCGTCGGGCCGGATCAGCAGGGCGGCCGCCGGAGCGGTGTCGCCCGGCGGCGGTCGCCTGCCGCGGGTCCTGCCACGGGTATGTAGTCCACTCGGGCTGGCCAGCCGTCTCCTCGCAGGCGGCTGCCGTCATCGCCGCTCAAGTCGATCAGCATCCCGCGGCCCCCCTCGGCCGCCCGGCGGGCACCCGCGGTCAGGGCCAGGCCGGGCATCCAGCGGCCGGCCAGCGGATGCTCGCAGGCCGTGTCGTAGCGGGTGTCGAGCGCATACATCAGGCTCACCAGGTGCCGCACCGGCTCCTCGAACTGGAGTAGCTGACGCAGCACCTCACGCAGCGCGGTCACGCGCTCGTTGTCGGCGAAGCCCAGCAGCGCGCCCTGGGCCCTGGTGTGCAGCAGCACCCGTTCCCCCTCGGCCCGGCGCTCCGTGCTGTAGGTGTCCAGCAGCCGCGGCGACGCCCGGCCCTGCAGCTGCGCGGCGAGCTTCCAGCCCAGGTTGAACGCGTCCAGCAGGCCCGTGTTCAGGCCCGGCCCGCCCGCCGGCAGGTGGATGTGCGCGGCGTCGCCGGCCAGCAGCACGCGGCCGGCCCGGTAACTGTCGGCCAGGCGGCTGGAGTCGGTGAACCTCGACAGCCAGCGTGCGCCGCTGACCGGCACGTCCGCCCCGTTGACCCGGCGGATGCTGGCGCGCAGCTCGTCCAGCGGCATCGGCGCATCCCGGTCCAGGCCGTCCGGGTAGGGCTCGGTGACGATCACGCGGTAGTAGCCGCCGCCGAGCGGGATCAGCGGCACCCGCAGCCCCGGGATGTCCTGCGGCGTCAGCCCGTCCGCGAGGGTGACGTCGCCCAGGCGCAGCAGGAAGGTGGGCGGAATGCCGGGGAACCCGATCCCGGCCTGCTTGCGGACCACGCTCGAGCCGCCGTCACACCCGACCACGTATCCCGCCCGCAGCCGCCGGTCCCCGTCCGGGCCGCTGACGTGCAGGGTAACGCCCTCGTCGTCCTGGTCGAGCGCTACGACCTCGTGACCGCGCAGGATCGGCACCCCGCGCTCGGCCGCGATGCCGGCGAGCACCTCCTCGGTGACCGCCTGCTGGATGAAGACGCCGCGCAGTCCGAGACCGTCGACCTTCGCCGGGTCCAGCGGGATCATCGAGAAGTGCAGCAGGCTCGGCGAGGCCATCGCCCCGCGAGCATGGAACCGGCCCAGCAGCCCGCGGCTGTCCAGCGTGTCCACCGACCGGCCGATCAGCCCCAGGGCCTTGGACAAGCCGGTCGGCTCGGCCAGCCGCTCCAGGACCAGGGCGCGGACCCCGTGCAGCCGCAGTTCGGCGGCCAGCGTCAGGCCGACCGGGCCGGCGCCCACGATGACAACGTCGGCGTCTGTCTCATCCATCGGCTTATTGGCTCATCCATGTGGCTCATCCATGTGGCTCATCCATGTGGCTCATCTGGCTCATCTGGCGGTCTCCGGCGTCAGGCGGGCGGGGCCGGCAGTCCCGCGGCGACTTGCCGCAGGACCCGGCGCAGGAAGCTGGCGAACGGCTCGTCCGGCGGAGCGTCGGCTCCGCGCTCGGCGTCGGCCCGGCGCCAGTAGTCAAAGGCGGTCTGGGTCGCGCTGACTGTCACCGCCGACACCAGCCGCGGGTAGAGGTCGCGCTCGGCGTCCGTGCCCGTGCGCTCGGCGATGGCGACGGTCAGGGCGGCCTCGATGGCGGCGCTGAGCCGGCGCTGAGCGGCGGCCAGCTCCGCCGGGTAGTCGACCGAGCTGGCGTAGTCGCGCGGCACCTCGCCGCCCCCGGTGAACTGGTCCGCGGTGGCCGCCGCCAGCGCCTCCCACAGGTCCTCGCCCGGCGGCCGGGCGCGCAGCGCGGCCACCATTCGCTGGCCGCGGTCCTCGCCGACCGACAGCAGCGCCTGGCCCTTGTTCGTGAAGTAGTTGCTGAACGTGCGGACGGAAACGCCCGCCGCCTCCGCGATGTCCTCCACCCGGACGTTGTCATAGCCGCGCTCGATGGTCAGCCGCCAGGCCGCCAGGCCCAGAGCCGCCCGCGTCGCCTGCTTCTTGCGCTCCCGTAGCCCTACGTCGACCATGGCCGGAACGCTAGCAAAACTTGCCGAGATCCGCAATTTTGCCGTCTCAGGCAAATTAGCCGGACTCGGCTAGGGGCCGATTGCGATCCTGGCCAGCGGCTGCCAGTTCCAGTCCCGCTCGGCGCCGTGCTGGGCGATGAGGTGGATCGTGTCGATCGTGACCGGGCACTCCGGCAGCTCGCGGCCCAGCGCGGCGATGATCGGATCGGCCGGCTGGTCCTCGGTGCTGTAAGCCACCGTCACATGGGGAATCCACAACGGGGTCGTGACATCCGCGGGCCGGGTTAGCGTGCTGGTGGCTGCCTTGCGAACGGCCACAGCTACGGCATCCAGGGCGTCCCCTGGCCTGACACCCAGGGTGATGGCCTCGGGGTGGTAGAGCACCTGGCCGAGCGTGAAGGTGACCGGCGGTATCTGCTGGAGCAGCTGCCTGGCCTGGCCGACCATGGCCTCGATCTCGCTGTGGGCCAGTTCGGTGGTCAGGCCGACCCGCAGGACGCTCAGGTGCAGCCATCGCTCGGGGGCGAAGTGCAGACCGCTGTAGCCGCTCAGGCGGTGGCGGGCCACTGCGGCGAGGGCACAGGCCTGGGGCTGATCGCGCATCAGGACATGCCAGTAGAGCTGAGCCTCTCCCGGCCCAGGCTCGGCACGATCCTGCCACCGGTCGGCCATCCTGGATGGCAGTGGGCTCATGCAGATCCTCGACCTGATCGGATGTCCATGGCGCTAGCGTCGCGCACGAGCCGGCGCTGGGGCAGTGCTATCGGTAACCCCGCTTGAGCAGGTACTTGGCTCCCGCCTCGAAGCCCTCCGGGCTGAGCAGCTCGAAGCCGAAGGCGTCGGCGAGGCGGTCGGTCGTGTTGAACGCGGCGCAGACCGCCAGCGCGTCCTCGACCTGCCCGGGTGAGACACCTGCGGCCAGCACGTCCCGCATGTCGTCGGCGCCCACCTTTCCCGCCCGGGTCAGCTGGCCGAGCATCCGCAGCGTGGCCCGGAGCCCGTCTTCGACGGGGGCCGATTCCAGGTCGGCCAGCACCGCCTGAACCTTCGCGCCGTCCTGGTACGCCTGCCCGGCGGTCGCGGTGTGCGCGCCGACGCAGAACGCGCTGTCGTTTACCTTCGACACGAAGGCCGCCATCAGCTCGCGGTCAGCTACCGACCAGGCGGAAGGCCCGCGCATCGCCTCGTGGGTGAACTCCTTCGCCCGGGCGCCGTAGAAGCCGGGCCGGTAGAAGACCAGCTTGGCGGCGTCTGGCACCGGCTGCCCGGAGAACGCCCGGATGACCGCGAACAGCAACTTGGTCCCGGGCCGGTAACCGCGGTTCAGGATGTCCAGCCGCATTACCGGGCCTCCTCGCTGGCGGTTGCCTGCGCCAGGGCGGCCAGTCCCGCTTCATACAGCCGGGCGGACTGGCCGACCGCAGCGGATATCACCAGCTCGAAGAGCTGGTCCTCGCTGAAGCCGGATGCCTTGGCCGCAGCGAAGTCCGCGTCGGTGACCTGTGCCGGCCGCGTGGCGACCTTGGCGATCAGCGCCTGCAAGGGCGGGGGAACGTTGGCGTTGCTGAAGGCACGCGCTCGCAGCTCCGCGGATGCCCTGCCCTCTCCGTTCAGGACGCTGTCCACCAGGGCTCGCTGCGCGGCTCGCTTCTTGTCCTCATCCGGCACGGCGCCCTCCCTCTCCTGTCCAATCGGCTATCGGACCTCATCTACACATCGATCGGCGGCGGCCGAACAGGACACACCGCCGGAAGAAATTTACTCACCCATGGTCGCGCTCATCCAGCGCGCGCAGGGCCTCGGCGAACGGCCGCTCCAGCCAGGCGAGGTGGTCATTCTCGCCGTGATGGTGGGTGGTGAACTGGTCGGACCTGCGGACCGCGGTGTGCCGTACGTATTCGCGGGCCCCCTCGACCAGCGTCCGGATATACCGGATGCCTTCGGGGTCGGTCATCGTCCAGTCGCCGCCGCAGGCGACGTAGACCGGCGAGGTATGGGCGAAAACCCGGCGACCCCAGTCATCGAGGTGATAGTCGACGCCGAACGCTCGGCAGGCTATCCACGAGTTCCTGTCGATCCGCAATTCCCCGCTGATCTCGGCCTGCCGTCCGCCGTTGGCTTCTGTCCTCATGACGACCTCGCCGTTGCGCACGACTTCGAGCGAACGGAGCGGGAAAATGCTGCGCACCGCGGCATGGACACTGACCGTTCCCGGCCCGGAAAGCCCGACGGTATCGCCCGGCTCGCACCCGTCGGCCGAGAGCGTCACCAGCGGCCCGCCCGAAAGGAACGTACGACCCGAGCGCACCGCCCGGCACCAGGCCTCATAACTGAACTCCTCGTCCAGCCGCGCGTACGTGCGGTAGAGCCCGACCGGCACGGCGCTGGACATCTTGTCCGTGCCGCCGACGAGCGGCAGCCGGTAGCCGCTGTTCAGGTACCGGTAATACTCGAGCATCGCGTCGTCAGAATGGGCCAGCATCTCCACGGCGTCGGCCCGGCCGGTCGCGACGAGAACGGCCGGCTCGCCATTCGGATTCGGGAAATGCGCGGCGACAACGGTGCCGCCCTGGGCGTGCGTCCGGTCGGCCCAGTCGCTCATCGTCGCGTCCAGCGCGCCGCCGAGCTCGGCCTCGTCGGGACCGTCGCTGCACCACGGCATGACCGGTTCTTTCAGGCCCCACAGGAGCATGTGACCGAGCGCGTGCTGCCGGTTCTCCTGGCCGACATACGTTACGTAGCCGCCGCCATCGACGACACTGGGCCGACCGGAAAAATCCTCGGTATTGGTGAACAGCGCGCCCCACTGCGTCTGCAGCAAATTGACGACACGCAGATCCTCGCCCCTCTGCTCGAGCTGAGCGCCCGGGGTGGAGAGGAAGTGCACATGCGAGTCGCCCGACCACCATCCTTCCGAGGCCATGTCAGCGACACGACTGATCCGCAGGGTCAGGTCTCGCTGACCCCGCTCGATCCGCACGGTCTGCCGGAGCGGTTCGTATTCAAACCCGCGTGCGACGTCCACGACGACGTCGCCTCGTGGCAGCCATCCCTGGCAGGTGCCGTCGATATACGCGTAGCTGCGCTGGCCCAGGCGGATATCACCGCCAACGTCGTAATGCCAGCTGCCGAGATTTTGCGTGACGTGATTGTGGTGGCCGTGCGGCTGGTAGGGAATCCCCTCGGCCGAACGGAAATGGACCCGGCACGGCACCGTCCGCCCGGTCGCGTCGTCGACGACGCTGACGTGCACCCAGTTGCGGCCGCCTTCCACCAGCTCAAGCGAGACCTGGCCGGTGTCTGCCCGCCCGTCACGTTCCACGTCGCCCCAGCGCACCTGGCCGAGTTCGTCGCCGCCCTGGCGGACCGCGACGGTGGCCGACGGCAGTGCGGCGATCGACGTATACGCGGACGCTCCGTCGGTCGCTCCCCAGCCGGCCCGGTCGTCCTCGCCGGGCAGCGGCTGCGGATAGCTCGCGACACCCCGGTCCACGTCGATATCGAGGACGCCGCTCCGCCCTTCCTTCGCCACCAGCCGCACCGGGCGCGCCGGCGCGCGGACGAACGGGTACTCATCCAGGTCGCTGGTCGTGATGCCGGCAACGATGAATCGAGAACCGCGCGGGATGAACTCGATCTGTTCGACCGCTCGTTCCGGATGAGGATTCTCCCAGCACCACAGGAAGTATCCCCGCGGCCATCCCATGTCGTGCTCCGCCAGGCGAGCCCCGGCCTCGCCCCAGCTGCCCGCGAAACGCGGCAGGTTGTAGTCGCTGGTGTCAGTGACGGCGAGGAACGGCAGCCGACCCCAGCCCGGCGGCACCACCTGGATCTCGAACCGCTCCCGGATGGGCGCGGTGACGACCTCGCCCCCGGCCAGGTGGAAAACATACTCCGCGACGATCCGCCCGACAGCGTGACCGGCTGGCGCACCCGGCTCTAGCAGCCGATGCGCGACGATCACCCGCCGTGCCACCCGGCCGATCCCGACCCGCACCGGGGCGCCGGGCAGCAGGAAGCACCGTTCCGCAGATGACGGCTCCGACCCGATCAGGAACGGCAGGCCGCGCAGATCCACCCTCCCGAGCGGTACATCGCCCGGCTCATGGCCAAGAACCTCCAGGCCGGCGTTGCATGCGGCGGACAGGTCTACTGGCTCATAGCTCGGCATGCGTCCGATCGTAGGGCGGGTGACCGGGCCCATCCCAGCCGTTTTCGGGCCCGCTCACAAGGAGCAACTGGGCGGCAGTCCGGCCGCTCCCTTCAGTCCGGCCGCTCGTCTTCGAGCGCGGCCAGGAGCGGTTCGATGGTCGTGATGGCCTGGTCGACCAGGCCGGCGAGCGGGGTAGCCCCTTGTTCGGCTACCCATCGCCGGGAGGCCGTGAACAGGACGGCGGCGAGCACGAAGGCGATGAGTTCGAGCTGGTAATCGTCGGCGGGGCGACCGGTGCGACTGGCGAGCAGGCGGGTCAGGAGGTCGATGGTCCTGCGTTCATCGCCGGCGTAACGAGCTTCGAGGGCCGGGACGGTTGCGACGAGCCGCATGCGGGCGAGGGTCAGGTCACGGTCGGCTTCGGCCGCGGCGACGACCGCGCCCATGGCGGCGCGGAAGGTCGCGGTCAGCGGCTCGTCGGCGGGTCGCGTGGCGACGGTGGCTTCGAAGAGGGGGGAGGCGTCGTTGTCGAGCACGACGTCTTCCTTGGTGGGGAAGTAGCGGTAGAAGGTGGTGGTGGAGGTCTCGGCGGCCTCGGCGATCTGCTCGACGGTGGTGTGCTCGTAACCCTGGGTCTCGAAGAGCAGCAGCGCCGCGGCTTGGATGGCGCGGCGCAGCTTGATCTTCTTGCGCTCCCGGAGACCCGGGGGCGGATTGGTCGGTGCGCTCATTGGGTTGATCTTCGCTCACTGGCCGCCGCGGCGGCCAGTTGACCGGCGACGGATGGTACGTGGCCGGTCAGGCCTGTAGCACTACCTCGTAGGTGTCAACAGGAGTGGGCGCGATGCCCAGATCCGAACTCGCCTCCTTGCGCATCTGGGCGCCTCGGGCCTCGAACTGCCGCAGATCGTCGTCGCTGTCCCACAGGGAGATGCTCACGATCTTGCCGCTCTGACGGTCAGCAAGCAGGTAGAAGCCCTTGAACCCGCGAGCTTCACGGGCGTCCGGGAACCGCTCCTCGGAAAACGCGATGAGACCGGCAAGCTGGTCGGTCGAGGTTTGCGCGGAGTTGATGCGAGCGATCATGAGATTCCTTTCGAGATCGGGCCTGAGCAGTTGCCTCGAGCGGCCCGGCCGGCTGGCGCTTACACCACTTTCGGGTCATTCTACACTTCGGGTCATTGACACAAACAGTAGTCTGCCCCATATTCTGGCTCTGTCAACCCTGAAGGGGCGGGGGCACAAGCTGTTAGCGTTCGAGCGTGAGCGACATGACGCAGGAGGAAGCGCTGCGCCAGGCGGATGCGCTGGCGGGCCAGGCCGTGAGACAGACAGAAGCCCGCTGCGCGGTGCTGGCGCAGTACATCAACGACTGCGAGACCGCGGGCTCCAAGACCGCAGCCTGGAGCGAGGCACTCCGAGAGTTTCATGCGCTGCACGGCTACCGCAGTGGGCTCATGCGCAGGCGCAGCCTGATTCAGCAGGCTCTCGAATTCCCCGTAGGCGAGTCCCCGGCGAAGACGCGGCTGGTACCGCCGCCGGACCGGGCTGTCGCCCGGACCTCAGCAACAGGTCCAGATCCGAGCGCGCCGGCGGTCATGAGTGGGCCCTGCGCTGTCCAGATCACCGGCTGTTCCGGTGCCGGGAAGTCGACGATCGCCGCCGCGCTTGGCCGCCGAGGCCTGGCGGTCATCGATACCGACGACGACCCGTTGCTTGCGCGGTTCGTTGACGATGCCGGCAACGTGGTGGCGGAGGAGCCCGCCGAGCCGGACTTGGCCTGGCTTGCCCGGCATGGCTGGGCATGGGATCCGGCCCGCCTGGACGGGCTGATCCGCTCCTTCGCAGCACCGGCGACGCTGTACGTCTGCGGCGGTGCGGACAATGAGCTAGAGCTGGCCGATCGCTTCACTCACGTGTTCCTGCTGGAGATCGACGAGCCCACCATGCTGGAACGACTGGATGCGCGCCAGGATTATCACGACTGGGGCCGCATAGGGGACACTCGCGAGTACCTGCGTCACAAGCTGCCCGCGCTACAGGACCGCTTGCGCGCGTTCGGGGCCATCCCCATCGATGCCAGGCAGCCCCTCGACCAGGTGGTGGACGCGATACTCGCCCGTACGCTGGCCAGCTCCGTCATGGCCGGGCCAGCAAGCCGAGTAATCAGCTCTCTCGATGACCCGGATCAGGGTCGCGGGTCGTCGGTGAATGCGGGGTCCCGACTCGTCTGACGAGGTAATTTTCACCGACAGTTTTTACTGTCTTGACAATAAGAACTGTCGGTGAGACGGTTGTGGCATGCAGGATGTCGCAGTGATCGAGGATGCCGCAGCCGCGGAGGTCTCGCTCGATCCGATCCGGTCACGGATGCTCGCCGAGTTGGCCGAGCCACACACCGCGACCACACTCGCGGCGCGGCTTGGGCTTGCTCGGCAGAAGGTCAACTACCACGTCAAGACGCTTGAGCAGCACGGTCTGGTGGAGTTGGTCGAGGAGCGTCGCAAGGGCAACATGACCGAGCGGGTCGTGCGGGCCTCCGCCGCGGCCTACGTGATCTCGCCGGCCGCGCTCGCCGCGGTCGCGCCCGATCCAGCCCGGTCGCCCGATCGGCTATCCGCACGCTGGCTGCTCGCGCTCGCCGCGCGGCTCGTGCGGGAGACCGGCGCGCTCATCAACGGGGCGGCGCGGGCCAGCAAGCCGCTCGCCACGTTCGGGCTCGATGCCGAAGTGCGGTTCGCCAGGCCAGCCGACCGCGCCGCGTTCTTGGGTGAGCTCACGGACGCGCTCGCCGGAATTATCAGTAAATACCATACCGAAACTGGTCGGCCGCACCGCCTCATCGTCGCGGTGCACCCGAGCATCACCGAAGACGCCGACCCGCCAGCAGAGGAGCAGCAGCAGTCATGACGCATCCATTCGAGGTCCGCGAAGAGTTCACCGTCGACGCCACGCCGGACCAGGTGTGGCAGGCGATCACGTCGGGGCCGGGAGTCGACTCCTGGCTCATGGGGCGCACCGAAATCGACAGCGCCAGCAAGACCAGCACGTTCAGCATGTTCGGCGAGGTGTCCACGGCCAGCATCACGGCCTGGGAACCTGGTCACCGCTACGCGACGCAGGAGGACAAGAACCCGGACGGCACGTTCATGGCCTTCGAGTGGCTCATCGAGTCGCGGGACGGCGGCGGGACGGTGGTGCACGTGGTGCACAGTGGTCTCCTTGGCGAGAACTGGGAGGCCGAATACAACGGCCTGTCCGTCGGCGACCACGCCTACATGACCAAGCTCGTCGTCTACCTGAAGCACTTCGCACCACGCACCGCGAAGAACTCGCTGTTCATGCCGGGGCCGATCACCAAGGACTCGTGGGCGGCCATGACGGCAGCGGTCGGCGCCAGCGCGGACGCGGCAGACGGTCAGCCGGCGCGGCTCAGCGTGCCCGGGATCGAACCGGTCGACGGCACCGTGGAGTTCACTAGCTCGCCGAGCTTCGTGGGCATGCGTACCGACGACGCGATGTACATGCTGATCCACGGCTACAACGACATGGTCTTCGCGACCGCGCACTACTTCGACGACCGCGACCCGTCGACCGAGACCGAGGCGTGGCAGAACTGGCTCGGCGCCCTCGCGGCCTGATCAACCCACACCGGCCGGTCGGAACTGGATGCTGATCCGGGGTCCGACCGGCCGGTGGTGTCGTGGCTGCCCGGTGCTGCTCACGAGTCGGGCGCCGTGAGCTGCAGGGCTCGCTGGGGGGCTCGGACTTGCCATGCGGGCCAGCGCGGATTCGGTCAGTCCGCTGGTGATCCCGTGCGTGGTGTCGATGTCGAGGTCGTAGGGGCCGAGGGAGTGGATCAGGTCCGTTTCCACGTGGGCGCGGCCTTCGCCGATGCGGCGGTCTCCCCTGGCGCGCTCGCGGCGGTCGATTTCTGCCAGGTCGCAGTGCACGCCGATGAGAAATACGTCCAGGCCGTCGAGGAGCCGGGCCAGGTCCGTGCGCCACGCGCGGAACTCGATGATGTGCTCAACGATCAGGTCGTTTCCGGCGGCCGGTTTCCAGGTGGCTCAGCATGAGGTGATCCCGCTGTCAGCGGCTTGCGGTGTGCGCCAGTAAACCTTCAACTGCCCCGGTACGTCTCATGTCGTAACGCGACAGAAGTCATGGCGGTGAGGATCTCCGGGACGCGGCACCCGGCAGCCGCGGAGCGCGGATGGCGGCTGGCTGACCCCATCGATCGGAGAGAAGTAAGTGAGCAAGAGCAAGAACAGCGACGGGTGCGGTTGCCTGGCGGCCATGGTCGGCCTGCCATTCCTGGCCCTCTCTCTGGTCATCAGCGGGTTCTCCCTGTTCGGCCAGGTCCGGTCAGATCCGCGGATAGCCACCTGCGGCACGCTGGCGCACTGGTTCGCCGGCGGCCAGGCCTACAGCGCCGCCTGCACACACGGCATGCACGTGCGCTTGTTCGAGTTCTTCTGCGCCACCCCGGTCGGCCTGGCCATCATCCTTGCCGTCCTGGCCGCGCTGTTCGGCGGTGCGATGGGGGCGGGACCTGACGCGGTCGGCACCGTCCGGTCTGGCGGCAGCACGTGGTCCTGGAAGCTGTGGTGGAGGTAGAAAGTGACGAAGATCAGCTGCCACGGATCCACGCCGGGCAGGTCGTCGACCGTCGACGTCGCCGACGACACCATGACCATCGACCCGGGCGGCGACGACACCCGCACTATGCGGCGGACCACCGCCCAGGCCGTCCGCAACATCAAGGCCTTCCGGCCCCGCGGCCGCCATACCGGCACCCAGGAGGCGGCAGCCAGATGACGACCAGGCCAGTCATCAACCTTCCAGCGGGGCCGACAATGCGCATCCCCGGTGGCCACCAGCCCGCCTTCGCGGCCCGCTCAGGCGGCCGGGTCAATGGCGGCGTCACGGCCGACGGCACCTACTGCGTCTGGCTGACCGATCGCGGCGAACCCGAAGCCGTGCTCTGGCCACCGGGCTACCGGGCACGGCTCGATCCCCTGGAGATCCTCGACCCGGACGGGCAGATCGTGGCACGAGAAGGCGACATGCTGATCGTCAGCGGCGGAACCGTCCCGGTCGACCCAGCCCCGTGCAACCTGGGCCAGTCCGCAGCCTTCTACATCCAGGCCATCGCCTGAGTTCTGTTGGCGCCGACGGTCTGCCCCGCATCATGCTGGTTCACTTCGTCCTCGGGAGTCTCGACCCCTGTCCGGTACCGACGCGCCGAGCACCTCGACGGGGACCACACTCGATTGTGAAGCGCCCGATAACGGCCACGGGAACCCTCGAACCAGCCTGAGACCTACTACGATCACCGGGTGGACACCCCTGTCGGCCAGCTGATGAACATCGTCGTGGACTGCCCGGACGCCGACATCTCCGCCCGGTTCTGGGCGGCCGTCCTCGGCTGGGAGCGGGTGCAGGAGAACGCCGACTCGGTCGACATCGCGGACGCCTCCGACGGCCGACGACGCCTGGTGTTCCAGCAGATCGCCGATTACCGCCCGCCCGGCTGGCCGGACCAGGGGCCACCGCAGCAGCTTCACCTGGATGTGCGGGTCTACGACCTCGAGATCGCCGATCAGCGGGTGCGCGCCCTGGGCGCGGTCCCGCTCGGGGAACGTGTCGTGCTCGAGGACGAAACCTACCGGGTCTACGCCGACCCGGCCGGACACCCGTTCTGTCTCGTGCAGCTCGAAACCACCTGAACCGCGGAGCCTTCATCCTCGGGAGACCTCGACCCCTATCCGGTCACCGACGCGCCGAGCACCTCGACGGGACCACACCCCCGATTGTGAAGAGCCGGACAAGGTCGCCGCCGACCTACTCGCCGAGCAGCTCCCGCCCGGCGGTAGGCGCCGCCGCCGGAAGCTGGCCTTCGCCGGGATCGGCGAGTCCTCCTCCGGCCAGTCAGCGGCTTCCCCACTGGGCTCACGGCGCTCCGCCAGGCTGCCGCTGGTCACCGTCCAGCTCCCCGATGACAAGTCGATCGTGCTGGTCGTCGATACCGGGCCGCTGGCGGAGTCCGCTTAGCTGAGCTGCCGTCCCATGCTGCCAGTCAGGGCCTGCTCAATCGCTTCTAGCGGCGGACGGGGCCTCCGGCCGAGCGGAGTCATCTGCGGGTTCCCTTCACGTGTCGGCTTTGACGTACTGAACCACGATGACAATCTGCCCGTCGGGGCTCTCGGTGACCGTGTACCAGATCGTCAAGCCGTCCGATGGAAAGATGGAGGCGGTATGCACCTGGCAGCGGGTCTACCTCCGGAAAGGGGCGGCTAGCGCAGGGACCGGCTCTTCGAGCAGATGGAAGATCGCCTTGTGCGCGGCGTTCCGAAGTGGTTGCGGCAGTCCTTCAAGCTCGTTCCAGGTTCTGTCTGGTAAGCGAAGGACCCGGTCACTCACCGATTCCCCAGGCCTCCGCCAGGTCCTCGCGAGTGAAAGTACGGCCTTCCCCGGAGTCCGACCGGATACGCATCAGAGCCTCACGATCCCCGGCCTCACGCCGCAGGCGCCGGTTCTCGGCGCGGAGCGCCTCCAGCTCCGCTCGCGGGACCAAAATCATGTCTTCGGCGTGCGCGGTCACGTGAACTCCTCACTACCACGAGGGCTGTTCGTCACCGAGTCTACTTATCATGCTCGGCCTGACACGTCAGCCCAGCTAGGCCACGGTCAGGATGCCTAAGGTGTCGTGAGGGCCTGACTTCTGTCACCCAGGACCGCCTAGTCCTGATGACAAGTCGATGACAAAAGATCTTGGAAAGTAGCAGGCCGGGCGATGAACAGGGCTGCTAACTGGACAGACAGTGTGGGCCTGGATGGACTTGAACCATCGACCTCTTCCTTATCAGGGAAGCGCTCTAACCGAGCTGAGCTACAGGCCCGAGGCGTGCCGATCCGCTTAGCGGCACGGTGAGTTAGGTTACCGCAAACCGGGACCGGGCGGTTACTCGGCCTCCTTGAGGGTGACCTCGATACCGCCGGCCACCAGGGTGACCAGGTTGTAGAGCACGGCGCCAATCGTCGCCAGGGCGGTGATCAGGACCACGTTGACCGCGCCGACCAGCATCGTGTAGCCGAGGACGCGGGAAGCGGCGAACCAGCTGGCCGCGTTGGTACCCGACTTGCCCTTGGTCGAGGTGACCAGGCCGACGGTGTGCTCGATGCTCGTGAACACGCCCAGCTTCTCGACCACGAAGTACATGATCGCCACAGCGACGAACAGGATGACCCAGCCAACGAGCGAGATCATGAAGCTGAACTTCATCACTGACCACGGCTCGATGCGGCTGACGGCCAGCTGGGCCTTGCGGCTGGTCCCGGCGCCCTGGGTCGGGAAGGCCGACGACGGCGAGCGCTGGCTGCCGTTCTGCGGGTTCCTCGGGGCCTTGCCGGGCCGAGCAGGCCGCGCGGGCCGGATCTTGCCCTTGGTCAGGGGGCGGGGGAACTGGGCGGTGCCCGTTCCGCCGCCGAATGCGGTGTCCGGGCCCAAAGAACTGTCGGAGCCAAAGGAGCTCTCGCTGCGGAAGGAACTGTCGCTGCCGAACGAGCTGTCCGCCGGGGAGTATCGGTCGGAGATTGGCGGCGCTCCGGGCCCGCTGGACGAGCGGTCGGCCGAAGCGGTGTCGGCGGACTGGCTGGCCGGTGAGGGCGGCCAGCCCACCGGGGCGGCGGGGCCGTTGCTGCTTGGAACTCCCGTTGCCCGCGGCCGGGGTGTCCGGGATCCGGGCGTCCCACGGCTTGCGCTCGGGGAAGTCGGGCGTCGCGTCGTCCGGCGTGGCGGCCGGACTGGCCGTTTCCGAGTCGGCCGAGTCATCGGCCGTCGCGGGTCCCATTCCGAACATCGGCGGAACGGTCTTCACGGAGGCCTGATCGGCTTCCGGCTTCGAGCCGGAATCGCCGGGACTGCCGTCGGTTAGCCACCCCTGGGGGTCCGAGCGGTTCTCCACCCCGTCCTCCTCCGAACCGATTCCTGAGTTGAGGTTATCCCCAGGACGTGGGTTCTGCTTGCCGCCTTCTGCGGTGACACTAGTTAAGACGTCCGAATGCGGTGGTTCGTTGCGTCTTGTGGGTCACGCAATCTAGACGTGACCAGATCCTTACGTTCCCCGTGTACACATGCCTAGATACAGCACGTACCTGCACAATACACGGTGAATCAGTCTGCCTCGGGCTCCTGACCGTCGTCGCCCGCGACCGCGGGGGCAGGGTCATCGCTGGCAGTCTCGTCGCTAGCAAGGTCAGTGCTAGCAAGGTCGGTGCTGGCCTCGGCCTGCTCCGAGTCCTCACCGCCGAGGTTACCGTTTGTCTCCGCGTTCCTGGCGATAGCCACCAAGGTCTGTCCGCTGGCCAGGTTCACCAGGCGCACGCCCATGGTCTGCCGGCCGGACTGCTTGATCTCCGCCGCTGACGTCCGGATGACGCCGCCGGCCGAGGTGATCGCGAAGACCTCATCCTCGGGGTGCACCATCAGGGCGCCGACCAGCTCGCCGCGATTGTCCACAATCCGGGCGGTCAGCACGCCGCGGCCGCCGCGGCCCTGGACCGGGTACTGGTCCACGGGGGTCCGCTTGGCGTACCCGCCGCCGGTGGCGACGAGCACGTCGGCGCCATCCCGGACGACGTACATGCCAAGCAGCTGATCGCCGTCGGTGAACCGCATGCCGATCACGCCCGAGGTGGCCCGGCCCATGGGCCGCAGTGCCTCGTCGTCGGCGTGGAACCTGATCGACTGGGCGTGCCTGCTGATCAGCAGGAGGTCCTCCTCCGGCGAGATCAGCTCGGCGGCGATCACCTCGTCGTCCTCACGCATGAGGTTGATGGCGATGATGCCGCCCGAGCGCGGGGAGTCGAAGTCGGTCAGCCGCGACTTCTTCACCAGCCCGGAGCTGGTGGCCAGGACCAGGTACGGCGCGACCGTGTAGTCGCGCAGCGCCAGCACCTGGGCGATCTGCTCGTCGGGCTGGAAGGCCAGCAGGTTGGCCACGTGCTGCCCGCGGGCGTCCCGCGCGGCGTCGGGCAGCTCGTAGGACTTGGCCCGGTACACCCGGCCCTTGTTGGTGAAGAACAAGATCCAGTGGTGGGTCGTGGTGACGAAGAAGTGATCGACGATGTCGTCGGTCCGCAGCTGGGCGCCGCGCACCCCCTTGCCGCCGCGGCGCTGGGCCCGGTACTGGTCGACCCGGGTGCGCTTGGCGTAGCCGCCTCGGGTGATGGTGACGACCACGTCCTCCTCGGCGATCAGGTCCTCGACGGACATGTCGCCGTCGTAGGCAATGATCTCGGTCCGCCGGTCGTCGCCGAACTTGGCCGCGATCTCGCCGAGCTCGGTACCGATTATCTGGCGCTGCCGCTCGGGCGAGGCGAGGATGTCCTCGTAGTCCTTGATATGCGCCATCAGGTCCTCGTACTCGTCGAGGAGCTGCTGGCGCTCGAGGGCGGCCAGCCGGCGCAGCTGCATGTCGAGGATGGCGCGGGCCTGGATCTCGTCGATGTCCAGCAGGCCCATCAGGCCCTGCTGGGCGGCGGCCGCCGACTCGCTGGCCCGGATCAGCGCGATCACGGCGTCGATCTGGTCGATGGCCTTGAGCAGCGCGCTCAGGATGTGGGCCCGCTCCTGGGCCTTGCGCAGCAGGAAGCGGGTGCGCCGGACGATGACCTCGATCTGGTGCGCGACCCAGTACCGGATCATCTGGTCCAGCCGCAGGGTCCGCGGCACCCCGTCGACCAGGGCCAGCATGTTCGCGCCGAAGGTGTCCTGAAGCTGGGTGTGCTTGTACAGGTTGTTCAGGACCACCTTGGCCACGGCGTCGCGCTTGAGCACGATCACCAGGCGCTGGCCGGTCCGGTCGCTGGTCTCGTCCCGGACGTCGGCGATGCCGGTGACCCGGCCCTCCTTGGCCAGCTCAGCGACCTTCTTGGCCACGTTCTCCGGGTTGACCTGGTAGGGCAGCTCGGTGACGACCAGGTTGGCCCGGCCCTTGCGGTCCTCTTCCACCTCGACCACGGCGCGCATGGTGATCGACCCGCGGCCGGTGGTGTAGGCGTCCCGGATGCCCCGGCGGCCGACGATCTGGGCGGAGGTGGGGAAGTCGGGGCCCTTGACGCGCTCCATGAGCGCGTCAAGGAGCTCCTCGTCGGTGGCCTCGAAGTTGTCCAGGTACCACTGCGCGCCGGCGGCCACCTCGCGCAGGTTGTGCGGCGGGATCTTGGTCGCCATGCCGACCGCGATCCCCTCCGAGCCGTTGACCAGCAGGTTGGGGAACCGGCTGGGCAGCACGACGGGCTCGGCGGACCGGCCGTCGTAGTTGGGCCGGAAGTCGACGGTGTCCTTGTCGATGTCCCGCAGCATCTCCATGGCCAGCGGGTCCAGGCGGCACTCGGTGTACCGCATGGCCGCGGGCGGGTCGTCGCCGCGGGAGCCGAAGTTGCCCTGGGGGTCGATGAGCGGCAGCCGCATGGCCCACGGCTGGGCCATCCGGACCAGCGCGTCGTAGATCGCGCTGTCGCCGTGCGGGTGGTAGACGCCCATGACGTCCCCGACGACGCGGGCGCACTTGGAGTACCCGCGCTCGGGCCGGAACCCGCCGTCGTACATCGCGTACAGGATGCGGACGTGCACCGGCTTGAGGCCGTCGCGGACGTCTGGCAGCGCTCGTCCGACGATCACCGACATCGCATAGTCGATGTAGCTGCGCTGCATCTCGACCTGGATGTCGACCGGCTCGGTCCGGTGCCCCCCAGAGGGAGCGTCAGGCGTGCTCACGTCGGGCACTGTTCAATCCCCTTACTAGATCCAAGCTGGATGTCCGGAATCGGGCAGCCAGCCGCGCCCCTAGATGTCCAGGAAACGGACATCCTTGGCGTTGCGCTGGATGAAGGCGCGGCGAGCCTCCACGTCCTCGCCCATCAGGACGCTGAACAGCTCGTCGGCCTGGGCCGCGTCGTCCACGGTGATCTGGCGCAGCACGCGGCGGGCCGGGTCCATGGTGGTCTCCCACAGTTCCCTGGCGTTCATCTCGCCCAGGCCCTTGAACCGCTGGATGCCGTCGCGCGGCCGCGGGTCGCGGCGCCCGTCGGCGATGCCGGCCTCGATCACCGAGTCCCGCTCCCGGTCGGAGTAGGCATAGCCGGGCGGCGCGCTCCGGCCTTCCCACTTGATCTTGTAGAGCGGCGGCTGGGCCAGGTAGACGTGGCCGGCCTTGATCAGCGGCTTCATGAACCGGAACAGCAGGGTGAGCAGCAGCGTGGCGATGTGCTGACCGTCCACGTCGGCGTCGGCCATCAGGATGATGCGGTGGTAGCGCAGCTTGTTGATGTCGAAGTCGTCGTGGATGCCCGTGCCCAGCGCGGTGATCAGCGCCTGGACCTCGTTGTTCTTGAGCACCCGGTCGATCCGGGCCTTCTCCACGTTCAGGATCTTGCCGCGGATGGGCAGGATGGCCTGGTACTGCGGGTCCCGGCCGCCCTTGGCCGAGCCGCCGGCCGAGTCGCCCTCGACCACGTAGATCTCGCACTGCGAGGGATCGGTGGACTGGCAGTCCGACAGCTTGCCGGGCAGGCCCGAGCCGGTCATCAGGCCCTTGCGGGTCAGGTCACGGGCCTGGCGGGCCGCGATCCGGGCCCGCGCCGCCTGCGAGGCCTTGATGACCACGGCCTTGGCCTCGCCGGGGTTGCGCTCGAACCAGGCCCGCAGGTGGTCGTTGCACACCCGCTGGACGAACGACCGGGCCTCGGTGTTGCCCAGCTTGGTCTTGGTCTGGCCCTCGAACTGCGGCTCGGACAACTTGACGTGGATGATGGCCGTCAGGCCCTCCCGGACGTCGTCACCGGTGAGCCGCTCTTCCTTCTCGCGGACCAGCTTCTGCTCGCGGGCATAGTTGTTGACGATGTTGGTCAGCGCCGCCCGGAAGCCCTCCTCGTGCGTGCCGCCCTCGGCCGTGTTGATCGTGTTGGCGAAGGTGTGGACGGACTCGGAGAACGCGCCGGTCCACTGCATCGCGACCTCGGCCGCGATGCCCTCGTCCTCGTCGCCGAACTCGATCACCGACTCGTGGACCGGGTCCTTGGAGGCGTTGAGGTAGCGCACGAAGTCGGCGATGCCGCCCTCGTACATGTAGCTGGCCACGTGCGGCTCGCCGTTGCGGTGCTCCGGCCGCTCGTCGGTCAGCGAGATGGCCAGGCCGCGGTTGAGGAAGGCCATTTCCTGGAGCCGGCGGGACAGCGTCTCGAACGACCATTCGGTCGTCTCGAAGATGTCCGGATCCGGCCAGAACGTGATGATCGTGCCGGTCTCGTCCGTGGGCTCACCGCGCTGGAGCGGGCCCATCGGCTCGCTGACGGCGTAGGACTGCCGCCAGACATAACCGTCCTTGCGGATCTCGACGTCGAGGCGGCGGGACAGCGCATTCACCACGGAGACGCCGACGCCGTGCAGGCCGCCGGAGACCGCGTAGGACTGGCTGTCGAACTTGCCGCCCGCGTGCAGCGTGGTCAGGACCACCTCGACGGCCGGCCGCTTCTCGACCGGATGCTCGTCGATGGGGATGCCGCGGCCGTTGTCGACGACGCGGACGCCGCCGTCGGCCAGCAGCGTGACCTCGATGTGGTCGCAGAAGCCTGCCAGCGCCTCATCAACGGCGTTGTCGACAACCTCCTGGACCAGATGGTGCAGTCCGCGCTCACCGGTAGAGCCGATGTACATCCCCGGGCGCCTGCGGACAGCCTCTAGGCCCTCCAAAACCGTGATCGAACGCGCGTCATACGACAAAGCTGAAGCTCCTCCTGGAACAGGCGGACACCGGGCTGACGCGATTCCCCCCTGCGACGGCCCAGGTGCGCATCCTTATTTTACCTGGGCGAACCACCTTGCTCAGCCGTTAGCCACGAGTCCGCGCGGCGTGGCTACCCGTAGGTATCCCTGGGGCCCCGCCCGCCGCGCACCCGCCATTCCCCGGGACGACGCTGAGCGCCGGCTGGACCGCGCACCTTGACCCGCCGCACGGCCCCGTCGCCCAGCTCCACGTTCAGCCGGTGGACCAGCTGCCCGGCCAGCAGGCGCAATTGCGTGGCCCAGGCGGTGGAGTCGGCCGTCACGGTCAGCTCGCCGTCGACCAGGGACTCCGGCTTGGTGTGGTCGCCCAGCTCGGGGCCGACGATCTGGGCCCAGTGGCCGAACAGCGCGCCGGTGGCGGCGGCCAGCTCCCAGCCCTGCTCGCTGACGAGGCCGTTGATGGCCGAGGTCAGCGCCAGCGGATCTTCCTGGCGCTCGCGGCGGCCCGGCGACTCCGACCCCGCCGACTCGGACCCCGGCGTCCTGGCGGGCCGGGCGGGGTAGTTTCCCCTGGCCAGGGCGTCAGCCTTGACCGCGGCCAGGGCCTCGCGGGCCCGCCGGGACCGGTCAGCGGCATCCTGGCTGGGCTGGTCACGCCGGGCCTCACTCACCGGTGATCACCCCGTCGGCCACCGAGAACCGCCGACCGGACAGTTCTGTCGGGACATCCGCGCCCACCGCCGCGGTCACCAGCACCTGGTCGGCCCCGGCCACCAGCTCGGCCAGCCGGCCCCGGCGGCCGACGTCCAGCTCCGCGAACACGTCGTCCAGGATCAGCACCGGATCCTCGCCGTCGGCCCGCAGGACCTCGAAGGCGGCCAGCCGCAGCGCCAGCGCCATCGACCAGGACTCCCCGTGGCTGGCGTAGCCGCGCGCGGGCAGCCCGCCGATGCTCAGCTCCAGCTCGTCCCGGTGCGGCCCGACCAGGCATACCGCCCGCTCCAGCTCGGCGCGGCGGCTTTCGGCGAGCGCCGCGCGCATGTCGTTGGCCAGCTTCTCCCGTTCCAGCTCGGGCTCGCCTTCGTTCCGCAACACCTGGCGGTACCGGAGTCCGGTATCGCCCGCCGCTCCGGACACGGCGCTGTAGGCCCGGGCGACCAGGGGGCGGATCGCCTGCACCAGCTCCAGCCGCCCGGCGGTGAGCTCCACCCCGGCCGCGACGAGCTGGTCGTCCCATACCTCGAGTCCGCGGGGCACCCCGCCGCCCCTGGCCCGGGCCGACTTCAGCAGCGCCGACCGCTGCCGCACCACCCGCTCGTAGTCCGACCGAACGCCCGCGTACCGGGGCCGGGTGGCGACCAGCAGGTCATCCAGGTACCGCCGCCGCTGGTCCGGGTCGCCCTTGACGATGGCCAGGTCCTCGGGCGCGAACAGGACGCAGCGCAGCACGCCGAGCACCTCGCGCGGCCGCGGGACCGGCGCCCGGTTCAGCCGGACCCGGTTGGCCCGGCCGGGGTTGACCTCGATCTCCACCAGGTTGTCCCGGCCGCCGCCGGTGATCGCGGCCCGGATGATCGCCCGGTCCGCGCCGCGGCGGATCAGCGGCGCGTCGGCGGTCACCCGGTGGCTGGCGAACGTGGCCGCGTAGCAGGCCGCCTCGACCAGGTTGGTCTTGCCCTGGCCGTTGGCGCCGGTGAACGTGGCCACTCCCGGCTCCAGCCGCACGTCGGCCGACGCGTAACACCGGAAGTCGGTCAGCGCCAGCCGGGTCAGGTACACAGCGCCGAGATTAGCGCCTAGGGCTAGCTGCCCAGGCGGATCGGCATCAGCAGGTACCGGTAGTCCGGGGCGCCGTCCGGGCCCGGCTTGCCGGTGATCAGGGCGGGCTTGCCGGGCTCGGTGAACGAGATCCGGGCGGTGTCCGAGTCGATCGCGGTCAGGCCGTCGAGCAGGTACTGCGGGTTGAACGCGATCGACAGCTCGTCGCCCTCGAAGCTGGCCTCCAGGATCTCCTGGGCCTGGGCCTCGTCGCCGGTGCCGGCCTCCAGCATGAGCTGGCCGGCGCTGAACGTCAGCCGGACCGCCGTGTTGCGCTCGGCCACCAGCGCCACCCGCTTGACCGCCTCGGCCAGCGTGCTGGTGGACAGCTCGGCGGTGACCTGGAGGTTGGTGGGCAGCAGGGCCTGGTAGCGGGGGAACTCGCCGCCCAGCAGCCGGGTCGTGGTGCGTCGGCCCGCGCCCTCGAAGCCGATCATGCCGTCGCCGCCCTGGCTCTCATCGCCGGGCAGGGCCAGGGCGATGGACACCTCGGCCCCGGCGGTCAGCGCCCGGGCCGTCTCGCTCAGCGCCCGGGCGGGCACCAGCACCGCGGCGGACTGGTCCTGGCGCTGCGGGTTCCAGCGCAGCTCCCGCACCGCCAGCCGGTAGCGGTCGGTCGAGATCAGCGTGAGCGTGTCGCCCTCGATCTCGATCCGGACCCCGGTCAGTGCGGGGAGCGTGTCATCGCGGCCCGCCGCGATCGCCGCCTGGCTGACCGCGGTGGCGAACGCGTCGCTGCCCACGGATCCGGCGGCCGGCGGCATCTCCGGCAGCGACGGGTACTCGTCCTCCGGCATGGTCAGCAGGTTGAACGTGGCGCTGCCGCAGGTGAGCACGGCCCGGCCGGAGCCAGGGTCGGTGGCGATCGTCACCGGGCGGGCCGGCAGGCTGCGGCTGATCTCGGCCAGCAGGCGGCCGGAGACCAGCGCCGAGCCTTCCTCGTCCACCGAGGTGGCCGGCACCGTCGCCTGAGCCGATACGTCGTAGTCAAAGCTGGAGAAGGTGAGCTCGGTGCCGGCCCGCATCTGGATGCCGGCCAGCACCGGCACGGTCGGCCGGCTGGGTAGCGCTCGCGCGGTCCAGGCCACTGCCTCAGCCAGCACGTCGCGTTCAAGGACGATCTTCACCTGACGCTGCCTCCCGTGTCGGGGCAGGAGCTTGCCTGCTTGGTACGTGGATTGCTTGATAGATAGATGAACGTAGTCGTCATAGGGTCGGTGGATCCCGGGGACAACTCGCAACCGGCCAGGTCACGACGGCTTCCGGCATGCACAGGGACGGCCTGAGCCCGGGGTCGGCCGGTGGCGGGGGTGTGGACACCGGCCCGTCGTCCGCAGGACACCCGGGAGTTGCCCCCGGGACGGGCGGAATTATCCGCCGCCTGTCCCAAGCTCATCCACAGCGTCATCCACAGCCTGTGTGCGCTGAATGCACGATCCGACCGATTTCTGTAGTCGATCGGAAGCGGACAGTAGTAACCGCAGTTCATGGGTTGCGTCGTCATCCGGAGAGAGCCTGCTGCTTGATCCGGTTGGTGAGCTCGGTCACCTGGTTGTAAATCGACCGGCGCTCGGCCATCAGCGAGCGGATCTTGCGGTCGGCGTGCATGACCGTGGTGTGGTCGCGGCCGCCGAACTGCTGGCCGATCTTGGGCAGCGACAGGTCGGTGAGCTCCCGGCATAGGTACATGGCGATCTGCCGGGCGGTCACCAGCACCCGTGAGCGCGAGGTGCCGCACAGGTCGTCGATGGACAGGCCGAAGTACGACGCCGTCTGGCCCATGATCGTGGCCGCGGTGATCTCCGGGCCGTGCGCCTCGGGGATGAGGTCCTTGAGCACGAACTCGGCGAGCTGGAGGTCGACGCTCTGCCGGTTGAGGCTGGCGAACGCGGTGACCCGGATCAGCGCGCCCTCCAGCTCGCGGATGTTGGTGGAGATCCGGCTGGCGATGTACTCCAGCGCCTCGGGCGGGGCGTTCAGCCGGTCGGTGACCGCCTTCTTCCGGAGGATCGCGATGCGCGTCTCGAGCTCGGGCGGCTGGACATCGGTCTGGAGGCCCCACTCGAAGCGGCTGCGGAGCCGGTCCTCCAGCGTGACCAGCCGCTTGGGCGCCCGGTCGCTGGAGATCACGATCTGCTTGCTCGCGTTGTGCAGGGTGTTAAAGGTGTGGAAGAACTCTTCCTGAGTTCCTTCCTTGTTCTCCAGGAACTGGATGTCGTCGACCAGCAGCACGTCGACGTCGCGGTACCGGCGCCGGAAGCCGTCCTGCTTGCCGTCCCTGATCATGTTGATGAAGTCGTTGGTGAACTCTTCCGAGCTCACGTACCTGACCTTCAGGCCCTGGTAGAGGCTCTGCGCGTAGTGCCCGATGGCGTGCAGCAGGTGCGTCTTGCCCAGCCCGGAGTCGCCGTAGACGAACAGCGGGTTGTAGGCCTTGGCCGGGGCCTCGGCGACCGCGACGGCGGCCGCGTGGGCGAACCGGTTGCTGGAGCCGATGACGAACGTCTCGAAGGTGTACTTGGGGTTCAGCCGGGCCTGGGCCGGGCGGGGCACGCTCGACCCGCCGTTCCCGCCAGGGCGCGGCAGGCCGGACGGGGATCTGTGCTCGCCGGAGCCATCGATACCGCGGGAGTTGCTCGCCCCGGTTGCATGCGGCCCGCCGAGCGGCGGTCCGCTCGGCGCGGCCTCCGGGCTCGGCCGGGTCGGCGGCAGCAGGCCCAGCGGCCGGGTGCCCGGTCCGTCATCCAGCCCGGTGGCCAGGTCCCCGGTCCGGTCCTCGCCCCGGTCCGGATGCCCGTCGACGAGGCCGCCGTCGGGCCCGCCGGGCATGCCGTCGGACGACGGCCGCCGCGCGGGCGCCGGCATGGCTGCCGCCGCGCCCGGGTCCACGGTCACCGCGAGCTGGATGCTGCGCTCCAGCTCGCGGGACAGGGCATTGGTGATCAGCGCTCGCAGCCGGGTCTCGAGCTGCTCCTTGACGAAGTCATTCGGCGCGGCGATCAGCGCAGTGTTCTCGACCAGGCCCAGCGGCCGGGTGAGCTGGAGCCAGGCGCGCTGGTGCGGCTCGATCTGCATGTCACCCAGATCGTCCAGGGACCGGGCCCATACGGCTGCGAGGTCGTCTTCTCTCACTAGTAACTCACCTCGCGCCCCCACATCTGATCAACAGGTTTTTCCACAGCATGTGCACGTTGCAGAGGTGCGCTCATGCAGGTCGTGCGCCATCCCGAGGACGGAGCCGGCGATCGCGGCGGTCGGACACCTCCCCGCGACCGGCACCGCTATCCACAACAGCCTAGGGCTGCCTTTCCCGGCGCGTTGGGAAACGGGCAGGGTCATATGGTGGGCGGCGGGCGGCCCCGATGGCAAGCCGGTAGGAGGATCCGCCGACCCGCAGCAGCCCGGCTGCCGCGTCAGTTTGACCGCCACCGCCCGGGCGCGTAGCGTTTGTTGGCCCGGTAGTCCGGCGCGGATGACGCATGGCCTCATGCCTGTGATTCCTGTGACGCTGGATGTCCGAGGTAACCAGCTTTCCCTTGTAGACAAGCTCTCAGCAGCCTGGAGTCCCGGTGAGTAAGCGCACGTTCCAGCCGAACAATCGCCGTCGTGCCAAGACGCATGGCTTCCGGCTGCGCATGCGCACCCGGGCCGGTCGCGCGGTGCTGGCGGCCAGGCGGCGCAAGGGCCGCGCGCGCGTCAGCGTCTGACTGACTCTGACTGACCCTGCGAACTTTGTCCGGGGTGGTGACGGCCGATGCTTCCCGCAGCGGCGAGGATGCGGCGCCGGGCGGAGTTTGAGGCTGTCGTAGAGAAGGGCAGTCGCGCCGGTAAGCCGCTGGTTTCCGGGCATCTGCTGGTGCGATCGGTCGACGAATCTCCCCGGGTTGGCTTCATCGTCAGCCGCCGGGTCGGCCCCGCGGTAGTGCGCAATAAGGTCCGTCGTCGGCTCAGGCACCTGGCCCGTGCGTATCTGCGGTCCCTTCCTGGAGGTAGCCTGCTTGTGTTGCGCGCTAACCCTCGCGCCGCGACGGCACGCCAGGAGGATCTCGCCGCCGAACTCGACCTGGTAATCGCAGCACTTCTTCGGCGGCAGGATAGGGCGCTGTGTCGGTGACGACTACAGGCGATCAGCAGGCACCGGGCAGGCGGTCGATTGCGGCCATCCCGAGCTGGGTGCTGGTTCAGGCGATCCGCGGCTACCGCGGCTTTGTCAGTCCGCTGCTGCCGCCGTCCTGCCGCTTCTACCCCTCGTGCAGCGCCTATGCGCTCGAGGCAGTGCAGGCGCATGGCGCCCTGCGCGGAGCCTGGCTGGCGGTGCGGCGGCTCAGCCGCTGCCACCCGTTCCACGCCGGGGGCCTTGATCCGGTTCCGCCCGCGAGGCCGCGGCGATCGCCCGGCCAGCCAGACGAGTTTTCTGATCAGAGCGCAAGGGAGCTAGCAGGTGGGTAACCCACTGAACGCCCTGTATGAAGCCGTGGGCTGGGTGCTGACCCGGATCTACGACGTGCTGAAGCCCGTCTTCGGCGCCTCCAGCGGCTGGACGTGGGCGCTGACCATCATCATCCTCGTGGTCCTGATGCGCTTGGTCATGGTGCCGCTGTTCATCAAGCAGATGCACACGACCCGCGCCATGACCTCGCTCCAGCCGCAGATGGCGGCGCTGCGCAAGAAGTACAAGAACGACAAGCAGACGCTCAACCAGGAAATGATGAAGCTCTACCAGGAGGCGGGCGTCAACCCGCTGATGGGGTGCCTCCCGGTTGTGGCCCAGCTGCCTCTGTTCTTCTCCCTGTTCAGCGTGCTGCGGGCGATCGCCGAGTACACCGGCGGGACGCCGAAGTACGGCCTGCCCATCGCCATGGTCCAGAGCGCCAAGCAGGCCAAGATCCTGGGCGTCAGCATCGCGGACAAGGTCCTGTTCACCGGGACCGTGCACGTCCCGCTGCACGCCAAGATCGTGATCGTCCTCGCGGTGGTCGTCAGCATGGCGACGACCTTCCTGACCGTGCGGCAGAGCATGAAGCGCGGCATGATGCCCACCGCGAGCCCGGATAACCCGATGGGCAACTCGCAGAAGTACATGGCCTACATCATGCCGTTCTTCGCGCTGACCGGCCTGTACTGGCCGTTCGGGCTGGTCCTGTACTGGGTCACGACCAACGTGTGGACGCTCATCCAGCAGTGGGCGCTGTTCAAGCGCTACCCGTACACCCCGCCGTCGGCTGATGGCACCGTCGCGGCGACCGCGGGTGCCGCGGGCACCGTCGGCGCGCGGGCGCTGGCGCCGAACAAGCCCACCGTCAAGACCACGGTGGTCAAGAGCTCGGCCGCGAAGGGCTCTGGGCCCACGGCCAAGACCGACACCAAGGCGGGCGGCTCCTCGGGCCAGAACGGCACTGGGCCGTCGGCTAACGGGTCGAGCCGGGCCAAGCCCGGGGCGGGTAGCAGCACGGACGGCGGCTCTGGTGGCAGGTCGGGCGGCTCGGGTAGCACCTCGGGTGGCAGCGGCAGCGCGATGAAACGCAGGCTGGGCCGGGGCCGAGCTGAGCAACCGCAGCAGCCGGAGCCGGCGGAAGTTAAGCTCGTCAGGCAGCAGAAGCAGCGTCAGTCGCGCAGCAAGCGCTCGGGCAAGCGCTAGTCCCGCCGAGCGCTGCTGGTGGCCTGACACGGCCCGGCTAGTGGGTTGCCGGGCGGCGGAGCTTTGCCGGGGGGGACACCGGGGGGCACAGCTGACTTGCCGGTTATAGGTGACCGGTACATGAGTACGCGGACTTGAGGAGGCCCTGGCGTGAGGCAAGGGGATGACGTGATGGCCGATGCTGAGGAGGAGGCGGGCGTGCCTGGTCAGCAGGAGGCTATGGCGGACGAGATCTCTGCCGACCCGGCCGGCGATGTCGAGCTGGACGAGGCCGACGTTGACGAGGTCGACGACGTCGATGACGCTGATGAGCGAGAGGACGAGGACGACGCCGACGAGGATGACGCGGACGACGTCGGCGAGGTAGAGGCTGGCGAGATTGGTGAGGCCAGCGAGGCCAGCGAGGCCAGCGCGGACGATGCTCGCGACGAGAGCAGGCCGAGCGTCGCCGATCTTGAGCAGGAGAGCGAGATCGCCGCCGACTACATCGAGGGCCTGCTCGACGTGGCCGACCTGGACGGCGACATCGACATGGACGTGGAGGGCGAGCGGGCGTTCGTCTCCGTGGTCGGTGCGACCCTGGACGAGCTGGTCGGCCAGCGAGGCGAGGTGCTGGAGGCCCTCCAGGAGCTAACCCGGCTGGCGGTGCACCGGCAGACCGGCAACCGGACCCGGATCATGCTCGATGTCGGCGGCTACCGGCAGAAGCGGCGGGCCGAGCTGGCCGAGACCGGGCGGGACGCCGCGGACGAGGTAAAGCGCACCGGCGAGCCGAAGCGGCTGTGGGCCATGAACCCGTTCGAGCGCAAGATCGTGCACGACGCCGTCGCGGCCGCCGGGCTGCGCAGTGAGTCGGAGGGCGAGGAGCCCGACCGCCGCGTCGTCGTGCTCCCGGTGGGCTGACCCAGCTACTAGCAGGCGCGTTGCCCGCAGGCGAACGGCCCGATGGGGCCGGGGCCTGCGGGCAATGTCGTCAGTGAGCGTGAAATCAGTGGATACACAGTCAGCAGGTTCCGGGTCAGCAGATTCGCAGTCAGCAGACTCGGGGTCAGCAGACTCGGGGTCAGCAGATTCGGGGTCAGCAGATTCGGTGTCAATCGCCGCTCCGCCCGGCGCGGCCGAGGTGTTCGGCGATGCCCTGCCGCTGGCCGAGAGTTACGCGGCACTGCTGGCCGGGCCGGGCGTGGAGCGCGGGCTGATCGGACCCGGCGAGGCCGGGCGGATCTGGGACCGGCACCTCCTCAACTGCGCCGCGATAACCGAGCTGGTGCCGGACGCAAGCACGGTGGCCGATCTCGGCTCCGGAGCGGGCCTGCCCGGGATCGTGCTGGCCATCCTCCGACCCGAGGCCGAGGTCATCCTGATCGAGCCCATGGCCCGGCGGGTCACGTTCCTGGACGAGTGCCTCACCGCTCTTGGCCTGGCGAATGCCCGCGTGGTGCGCGGCCGGGCCGAGGACCTGACCGGCGAGATCTCGGCCGACGTCGTCACCGCCCGGGCCGTGGCCCCGCTGGACCGGCTGGCCGGCTGGGCGGTCGGCCTGTGCCGGCCCGGCGGCACCATCCTGGCCATCAAGGGCGCCAGCGCCAGCGCTGAGGTGGCCGCCGCGGCACCGGCGCTGCGTCGTCTGGGCCTCACGGACGTGGCTGTTCTTCAGGTCGGTAGCGATAGGCTCGGTGAGGCTGCCACAGTAGTAAGGCTGGTCGCTCCCCGGCGGCCGGGCGGCCCGCAATCGCGGCGTAATTCGCGGTCGCGGGGCGGTGCTCGATCGGCGGCGAAGCGGCGATCGGGCGGCGCGAGAACCGGACGGCCGTCGCAAGCCGGACCGGATGACAGCTAAGCGCGGGCTCGCCGTCGGTTCGGCGTGCCATCGGGCGGAATCGGACCGATGATGGAGATGGCGGCGCGTCCCCGGTTACGGCTGGCGGTTGGATGCGGCGACACGGCTGATGAGGTGAAGTGCGGATGATGGTGGCCACTGCCGGTCTCGGCTGGCCGCCGCAGGCGTACCCGAATGGACTCCCGGTCATGGGCGGCTTCGTTCCGGCCCGCCCGGCGGCTGGGAATGGTCTGCATGGGGCAGACGGAAATGGCGCGGCGTCAGGTGCCGCTGGCCTGGGCTGGCCCGTGCGCCGGCGCGTGGCTGCATCGTCGCCGCCGGGTGCGGTGTCGCCGGGTGCGGCGCTGGCGGGTGCCCAGCCCGCGGATCAGAGCGCTAGTGCCCCGCCGCCGCCCGCCCGGCTACGTGAAGTCCTGTCCGGTGTTTCACGTGAAACTGTGGTCGGCGGCCGGACGGCCGCCGACACGAGGACGGCGCCGCGAGCCGCATTCGCGGTCGCGCCGACGGCTAGTCAGCAGGTTCCGGCGCACGGCGGTGTGCCCGGATACCCGTACCCAGATGGACCCGTGTCCAGGGTCACGGCGCCGATCAAGGCGAGACCCCGGCCCACCGACGGCAACTCAGAAGACGAACCGGGCGAGAGCGAGGACGAGGTGGCCATTCCGGGCGGGTCGGCTGACACGCCGATCGCGAGGGCGGCGCAGGCTGCGGTGGTGGCGCGCTCCGGCGGTCAGCAGTGGCCGCGGCCGCGTTCGTGCCGCATCATGACGGTCGCCAACCAGAAGGGCGGCGTCGGCAAGACCACCACTGCCGTGAACCTGGCCGCGAGCCTGGCCATGCACGGCTCGCGGGTGCTGGTCGTCGACCTCGATCCCCAGGGGAACGCGTCCACCGCGCTGGACGTCGATCACCACTCCGGGATCGGCTCGGTGTACAACGTGCTCGTCGAGGGCCAGCCCCTGGCCGCGGTGATCTCCCGGGTGGCGGGGTTCAAGCACCTGTACTGCGCTCCCGCGACCATCGACCTGGCGGGCGCCGAGATCGAGCTGGTGCCGCTTGTTGCGCGCGAGTCCCGGCTGGCCCGGGCGGTCGGTCAGTTCAACGCGAACGACCTGGACTACATCCTCATCGACTGCCCGCCGTCGCTCGGCCTGCTTACCGTCAACGCGCTCGTGGCCGCGCCCGAGGTGCTTATCCCGATCCAGTGCGAGTACTACGCGCTGGAGGGCCTGGAGCAGTTGCTGCGCACCATCGAGCTGGTGCGCAGCCATCTCAACCCGCAGGTGGCCGTGACGACGATCCTGCTGACCATGTACGACGGCCGGACCCGGCTGGCCTCGCAGGTCGCCGACGAGGTCCGGCAGCACTTCGGCGATGTGGTGCTGCGATCGGTCATCCCGCGCAGCGTGCGGGTCTCCGAGGCACCCAGCTACGGCCAGTCCGTGATGACCTACGACCCCGGCTCCAGCGGGGCGCAGGCCTACCTCGAGGCGGCCAGGGAAGTCGCGTTCCGGAACGGGCAGCTCGCGGCCAGCTAGCCGCGATGGTGGTTGCTCCGTTCCATGTAGCTGGCAGGATGGTAGAGCGCGCAGACAGCGGCTGGTGGTGCGTTCCGAGTAGCGGTGCGTTCCGGGTCAGGCCAGCATTCGGGTCGGCATGCACATGGCGTGGCGCGGGCAACGCGAGGAGAGACGATGCCGCAACCGAAGCGAGGGCTCGGCAAGGGGCTCGGGGCCCTGATCCCGACAGCCCCGGCCTCCGTGGCTCCGGGACCGGTCTACGCCGGCGCTGAGCCGCATGAGCCGTTGTACGCCGCGGTGGCGGGCGCGTACTTCGAGGAAGTCCCCGTGGGCGCGGTCACCCCCAACCCGCGGCAGCCCCGCCAGGTCTTCGATGAGGACCTGCTGGCCGAGCTGGCCGAGTCCATCAAGATCGTGGGACTCCTCCAGCCGGTCGTGGTCCGGAAGGTCGAGACCGGCCGGTACGAGATCGTCATGGGCGAGCGGCGCTGGCGCGCCTGCCAGCTCGCCGGGCTCGATGTGGTCCCGGCCATCGTCCGGGAGACCTCGGACACCGACCTGCTCCGGGACGCGCTGATCGAGAACCTGCACCGCGAGCAGCTGAACCCCCTCGAAGAGGCCGCCGCCTACCAGCAGCTGCTGGACGACTTCTCGGCCACCCACGACGAGCTGGCGCGCAAGATCGGCCGGTCCCGGCCGCACATCTCGAACACCATCCGGCTGCTGAACCTCCCCGCGGCGGTGCAGAAGCGAGTCGCCGCCGGCGTCCTGAGTGCCGGGCACGCGCGGGCCCTGCTGTCGGTGCCCGATGCCGCGACCCAGGAGCACCTGGCCCACCGCATCGTCGCCGAGGGATTGTCGGTGCGTGCCGTCGAGGAGATCGTGGCGCTCGGCACCGCGGGCACGCCCGCTGCTGCGGCTGACCGCAAGCGGACCGGGAAGGCGCCCGTAGCGCCCGCGCTCAAGGACCTGGCCGACCGGCTCTCGGATGTGTTCGACACGAGGGTCAAGGTCGAGCTGGGACAGCGCAAGGGCAAGATCGTGGTCGAGTTCGCGACGCTCGATGATCTGGAGCGGATCGTCGGGAGCATCGCGCCGGAGCTGACTCAGTCCCGGAGCCGCGGCGTCGGCCGCTAGGCGCCGCCGCTCTCCTGAATGCCCACAGCGGCCGGCCGTGTTTCACGTGAAACAAGGCCGGCCGCTGTCTCGTGCCGTGGTCAGGGTGCGGGCTGGCTTACTGCCCCCGCGGTCGCGCGGATGGCCACCGCGAACTCGTCAACGTCGGCCTCGCTGGTGTCGAACGAGACCATCCACCGGACCACTCTCTCCTGGTCGTTGAGCCCGGCCCAGACGTGGAAGTTCCAGTCCTCCTGCAGCCGGGTCGCCTGCTCCTGCGGCAGGATCGCGAACACGGCGTTGGCCTCCACCGGGTAAGCCAGCCGCAGCCCCGGCACGTCGGCCACCGAGTCCGCCAGCCGAGCCGCCATCGCGTTGGCCTGGAGCGCGTTGCTCCGCCACAGCTCGTCGGTGAGCAGCGCGTCGAACTGGGCGGCCATGAAGCGCAGCTTCGAGGCCGCCTGCAGCAGCTGCATCCGGTGGTACGGAGCGGCAGCCATCAGGTCCGCGTTCCGCACGATCAGCGCCTCGGTCCCCACCGCCCCGTTCTTGGTGGCGCCGAAGCTGAGCACGTCCGCGTACTCGCTCAGCTCGGCCAGCGTGCAGCCGAGGAAGGCGGCGCTGTTAGCCAGCCGCGCGCCGTCGATGTAGAGCAGGAGATCCTCGGCCCGGCAGAACTCCCCGATCGCGCGCAGCTCGTCCAGCGAGTAGCAGGTGCCCATCTCGGTGGCCTGAGTGATCGCAACGGCGCGGGGCTGGGTCCGGCGCAGCTTGCCGCGCCCGGCCAGCCGGGTAGCGATGAGGTCTGGCGTCAGCTTGCCATCCGCGGTCGGCACGGCCAGCAGCTTGCTGCCGACGATGCGCTCCATCGCGCCGCACTCGTCGTCATTCACGTGCGCCGACTCGGCGCAGATGGCCGCCTCGAACGGCTGGAGCATCAGGCTCATGCCCAGTACGTTCGCCGCCGTGCCGCCGAGGACCAGGAACGCCCCCGCCGCCCCGAAGGCATCGCACAGCTGTCTAGTCACCCGCTCCGTCAGCGGGTCGGCCCCGTAGGACGTCACGTCACCCGCATTGGCCGCCACCATGGCGTCGAGGACGAGCGGGTGGGCACCGGAGTGGTTGTCACTGCCGAAACTCTTACGCTGCTGGTTTGTCACGAGCTGAGCCTAGCGAGCGCTCAGCGGAGGGCAGCGGGCCGGCGATGCGAGTCAGGCCGGCCCGTGCTGGGTACGATGTCCCGCGTGGCCAGTCGCGGCGGGTGCCGCTGACCTGGCCGGGTTTTGCCGGGCAGCAGCCAAGTGCGTTCGACCACAGGGGTGCCACGTGTCGCGCCGTCTTGCGAGTATCACGCTGGACAATCTCGATGACCTCACGCCCAGATGCCGCCGCTGCGTCTTCTGGGAACTCGACCCCGTCGGCCAGGCCAAGGCGGTCGAGGAGGGTGACCCCGGCCTGGAGAAGGAGTCCTGGATCTCCTCCGTCCTGCTCGAGTGGGGCAGCTGCGGAAAGATTGTCTACGTCGACGGCGCCCCGGCCGGGCACATGATGTACGCCCCGCCGCTGTACGTCCCGCGGTCGGTCGCCTTCCCGACCAGTCCCGTCAGCGCGGACGCCGTCTTGCTCATGACCGCACACGTGATGTCGGAGTTCACCGGCGGCGGCCTCGGGCGCATGCTCGTCCAGGGACTGGCCAAGGACCTGACCCGGCGCGGCATCCGGGCCATCGAGGCGTTCGGCGACCTGAAGTGGTCCGCCCCGACCTGTATCGTGCCCGCGGACTACCTGCTGGCCGTCGGCTTCAAGACCGTCCGCCCGCACGCCCGCTATCCGCGGCTGCGGCTCGAGCTCAAGACCGCCCTCTCCTGGCGCGAGGACGTCGAGGTCGCGCTTGAGCGACTGCTCGGCTCCATGACCCCGGAGCGGAACCTGCGCCTGGCCTAGACCTGGCTGGCCTGGGCCGGGCTGGCCTGGGCGGGGCGGGGCTGTCTTGGATCGGGCTGTCTTGGATCGGGCTGGCTTGGATCGGGCTGGCTTAGATCGGGTAGGGGTCGGGCCGGGTGGTGTAGGTCCGGCCGCTCGGCAGCGTCCAGATCAGCACGCCGGGTTCGGGCTGGTCGAGGTGCCAGCCGGGAGCTCTGCTTGGCGCGGTGGGCGTGCCGGCAGAGTGGGGCGAGGTCGCATTCGCAGGTGCGGCCGCCCTGGTGGTAGGGGATCGTGTGGTCAAGGTCGCATCTCTGGGCCGGGCGCAGGCACCCCGGCTCGCCGCAGGTGCGCTGGCGGACGGTGATCAGGTGGCGCAGGGCGGGCGGCGGCCGGTAGCCGGGGGCCTCGCGCTGGTGGGTGCAGGTCCCGGTCTCGAGGTACACCGGCCGCAGGTCTGCTAGCCAGTCGGTGATCGGGCCGGCTGGTCCGGTGGGTCCGCGCGGCGCGTTCGGCCGGATCGGGCCCGTGGATCCTGGCGGGCCCGTGGACCCGGGCGACGCCGTGGACCCCGGCGGCCCGGTGGGGCTTGGCGGGCCGGTTGATCTTGGTGGTGCCGGGTGGTCCGGCGGGTCGGGGTGGGGGGTGGCGGGCGCAGGCGTGGGCGGCGGCGCGGCCGTCGGGGTCGGTGAGGGTCAGGCACCACTTGGTGGCGGGGTGGGCGGCGAGGCGGGTGGCGAGGTCGCGGCAGGTGTCGGCGTCGGCGGTGCCGCTCCCGGCGATCTCGCCGGGCCGGTCGGTGAGCCAGAGCCAGGCTGACAGGGGCATGGTCAGGTGCACCGACCCGGTGATCGACGGGCCGCCGGGCGGGCCGCCGGGCGGCGCCGGGTGCGGTGCCGTGCTGGCGTCGGGCGTGCCGTCAGGGCCCGGGTCATCCGCGTCCGGCGTCGGCTCGGCGCTGTGGGGGCTGGCGGGCAGGAGGGTGGTGATGTCGCGGCCGTTGAGCACGGCGGCGAACGCTGCCTCCCGGAGCTGGTCCAGGCTGCCGGGTGCGCCACGCGCGCGCAGCCACTGGGCCTGGGCGGTGAGCCGGGCGTAGGCGCCGGTCGCGTCGGCGGGGGTCATCTCCCGGCCGGCCAGGGCGCTGTTGCCCGAGGGCTCGTCCCACCGGTGCACCGCCGCCTGCCCGCGGCCCCGCTCCCGGCGCCGCCGCGCGGCGTCCGGGTCATGCGCCTCGGCCTCGCGGCGCAGAGCGCGGCGCAGCTGCCCGGTCGTCATCCCGCCGGCCCGGGGCAGCACCCGGCGGGCGATCTTCCGCGCCGCCTCGTCGTCGCAGCCGGCGAGCTCATCGGCGAACACCACCGCCCGGGCCCAGTCAATCACCCCGGCCGCCAGCGCGGCGCGGACCTCCGGCAGCCGCTCCAGGTAGCCGCAGATGTCCACCAGCCGCGACGCGGCCCGCCCGGTCAGGGTCAGCGCGGCGGCGACTTCCCCGGCGACGTGCTCGATCAGGTGCTTGTCCTGCCGCTCCCGGGCCTGCGCGGCGCGGCGGCGGCACAGCGTGATCACCGCCTCGGCCTTCTGCGCCGCAGCCCACGACGCCATCCGCTCGGCGGCGCACAGCACGCCGATCAGCTCGCTCTCACCCAGCCCCGCCAGACCGGCCCCGTCCCCGGCGGCGCCGGCGACGAACCCGGCCAGCACCGGCCCCGGCGCCAGCCCGTCCAGCACCCCGCCCGCCGCGAACCCCGACCCCCGCCGCCCGCCCTCACGATGCAAGAACCCCGCCGGAATCGACCTCACCCGCCCCCGTCCACGGTCACCCCCGCAACGACGTCGTCTTCGTCGGGCGGCGCGTTCTCCGGACTGAACGGGTACCCCGGCCACGGCTCATCGAAATCGCCGGGATCGTCGTCGATCAGGAGGGTGCGCGGATCAAACAGCTGCTCATCGCTCTCTTCCATCGGCGTCACCTCCGTCAATCAGTACGAGTCCTGCCAGGGCGAAGCATTCAGTTTCGCTCATAGTATCGAGAGCCACTGACATTCTGAGGGCGCGCCTGGGACGAGTCGTTCCGAGATGATTAGTGGTCGTAGGCGATCAGGTGGAGGCGGCAGTGAAATGCTCGGACATGTCCCGCGATGCGCGTCTCATCGCCCATAGCGCCGTCTCTACATCACTGGCCCTGTGCAGTGATCGCGCGCTGCACGAGCTCGTGGAGGAGGCCGAGCCGATCGGTTCCGGCCTCGGCGGGAAGTCGGCCCTGCTGGAGGTGGCCGGAACGCCGGTCTTCGTGAAGCGGGTGCCGCTCACCGATCCGGAGCGGCACCCGGACAACGTCCGGTCCACGACGAACCTGTTCGCGCTGCCGGTCTTCTGTCAGTACGGCATCGGCGGGCCGGGCTTCGGGGCCTGGCGGGAGCTCGCCGTGCACACCATGACGACGAACTGGGTCCTCGCGGGAGAATGCGAGAGCTTCCCCCTGATGCACCACTGGCGGGTGCTGCCCGACTCGACGCCGCTGCCCGAGGAACTGGCTGACATCGAACGGGCCGTCGCCTACTGGGGCGGCGGCCCGCAGGTACGTCGCCGGATCGAGGCTCTCCAGCAGTCCTCGGCGAGCGTCGTGCTGTTCCTGGAGTACATCCCGCAGAATCTGTACCAGTGGCTCGGCCAGCAGATGCACGCCGGGGCCGAGGCCGCCGACCGAGCCTGCGCCATGGTGGAGCGGGACCTCGAAGCTGGCACCTCATTCATGAACAGCCGCGGCCTCCTGCACTTCGACGCCCACTTCGAGAACATCCTGACCGACGGCCAGCGCCTCTTCTTCGCCGACTACGGTCTGGCCATCTCCTCCCGGTTCGAGCTGTCGCAGGAGGAGATCGCCTTCTTCAGCCGCCATCGGACCTACGACCGCTGCTACTCCGTCTCGTACCTGGTGAACTGGCTGGTCACCGCCCTTTATGGGTCAAGGAGAGATGACCGCGATGCGCAGGTGCGCGCCTACGCCCGCGGCGAGCGCCCCACGGGAATTCCGGAGACGGCCGCGGCCATCCTGGCCCGCCATGCGCCGCTCACCGTGGTGATGGCGGACTTCTTCCGCAAGCTCCGGCAGGAGAGCAGGCAGACCCCGTACCCACTGGAGGAGATCCGCCGGATCGGCTCCAGGTAACGGCAGGTAAAGGGCAAAAGCCCGTCAGCTGGCTGGCGCCTTGGCCCGCAGGATGCGGACGAACTCGCGCATCCAGGACGGGTGATCCGGCCAGGCGCGGGCCGAGACCATCTGCCCGTCGACCACCGCGGCGCTGTCCACGAACTCCGCGCCCGCGGCGGCGACATCCGGCGCCAGGGCCGGGTAGGCGGCCGTCTTGCGCCCGGACAGGGTGCCCGCGGCGGCCAGGACCAGCGGGGCGTGGCAGAGCTGGGCGACCGGATACTCGCCCTCCATGAAGTGCCGAACGATGCGCTGCACGTCGGGGTCGTTCCTGATGTACTCGGGGGCCCGGCCGCCAGGGATCACCATGGCGACGTAGTCGGCGGGGTTCACGTCCGCGAACGCGATGTCCGCGGGCCAGGTGTACCCGGCCTTCTCGGTATAGGTGTCGTAGCCGTCGACGAAGTC
Source organism: uncultured Actinomycetota bacterium (assembly GCA_963822485.1). Lineage (GTDB taxonomy): Bacteria > Actinomycetota > Actinomycetes > Streptosporangiales > Streptosporangiaceae > DASUBV01. The sequence goes on along the minus strand of CAWGHW010000031.1, from coordinate 285,722 downwards.
ATGCACCACGAACTGGAGCTTCTTGACCGAGGGCGCGGCTATGTCGACCTCGTATCCCTCTTCGAGCAGGCGCTGGTAGGGGTACATCACCTCAAGGGACTCGGCGGCGTCACCGGTGAGGATCACGATCTTCGGCATGGAGGCCTCCCGTTACGAGCTGTGGCTGACGCTGCCCCCCATCTCAGTTGCGGCGCGGTGCTCCGGTCAACCCCAGGCTCCGGTCAACCCCAGGGCTCCGGTCAACCCCGCGGCTGTGGCAAACCCTCCGCGCCATCGCCCGGCGATCCTCTATAACCTCGTAAGATGCCTGCACACGACCCGGCCCCGGCTCGGAACCGACCGGCCTGGCCAGCGCTGTCGCTGACCGAGTGGCTGGTGCTCTGCCTGGCCTGCGAGGGTGCGACCCACGGCTTCGCCATCGCCCGGCTGCTCAGCCAGCAGGGCAGCCTGGGTCAGGTCTGGCGGGTGCCCAAGCCGGTCATCTACCGGGCGCTGCCGCGGCTTGAGGACCTCGGCCTGGTCCGGGTCGTCGGCGAGCAGCCGACCAGCCTGGGGCCGGTCCGCTCGCTGGTCGAGGCGACGGTCACGGGCCGGGAAGCGGCCGCGGACTGGCTGGGCCGTCCGGTCGGCCATATCCGGGACGTGCGGTCGGAGCTGATGGTCAAGCTGGCCCTGCTGGACCGGGCGGGCCAGGACCCGCGGTCGCTGCTGGCCGCCCAGCACGAGCAGCTCGTGCCCATCGCGAGCGCGCTGCAGGACAAGCTCACCAGCGCGACCGGGTTCGACCGGACACTGGCCCTGTGGCGCTACGAGACGGTGTCGGCCGCCCTGCGTTTCCTGGACGAGGCCGTGGCGGTGGCGGCCAGCTGACCCTGGTCAGCCGAGCTCCGTTCGTGCTATCCCTGAACTGCGACCCCTTGTTTTCCGTGCCCTGTCCGTAGTCTCATTGTGACTACCAAGGATCCAAGCCAGCTGGCCCCGGTACCGTCGCGAGTGGCCTCCTGCCGCCCCGGGCCCGCGCCGAGCTGCGAAGACGAAGGGGACGGAGCAGCAATGACAGTCACCTTGGACAACCGTGTCGAGGCGTTTATCGCCGCGCCGCGGCAGCTGTTCATCAACGGGCAGTGGGTCGACGCCGCCTCAGGCAAGACCTTCGACACGCCCAACCCGGCCACCGGCGAGACGCTGGCCAGGATCGCCGAGGGCGACGTCGAGGACATCAACCGCGCGGTGACCGCCGCCCGTCGTGCCTTCGACTCCGGCCCGTGGAGCCGCATGTCGCCGTCGGAGCGCGGCCGCATCATCTGGCGCATCGGCGACCTGATCCTGGAGCACGTCGAGGAGCTGGCCCAGCTCGAGTCGCTCGACAACGGCAAGCCGGTCGCGGTCGCCGCGGCCGCGGACGTGCCGCTGGCCGCCGACCTGTTCCACTACATGGCCGGCTGGGCGACCAAGATCGAGGGCAACACGATCAACATCTCCGTGCCCTACATGCCGGGCGCGAACTTCCACTCCTACACGCTGCGCGAGCCCATCGGCGTGGTCGGCCAGATCATCCCGTGGAACTTCCCGCTGCTCATGGCGGCGTGGAAGCTGGGCCCGGCGCTGGCGACCGGGTGCACCGTGGTGCTCAAGCCGGCCGAGCAGACTCCGCTGACCGCGCTGCGGCTGGCTGAGCTGATCGCTGAGGCGGGCGTGCCCGAGGGCGTGGTCAACGTGGTGCCCGGCTTCGGCGAGACGGCGGGCGCGGCCCTGGCGGCCCACAACGACGTAGACAAGGTGGCGTTCACGGGCTCGACCGAAGTCGGCAAGCTGATCGTCCAGGCCGCGGCCGGAAACCTCAAGAAGCTCACCCTCGAGCTGGGTGGCAAGAGCCCCAACATCGTTTTCGACGACGCCGAGGATGGCGCGGTCGAGGGCGCCGCCAACGCGATCTTCTTCAACCACGGCCAGTGCTGTGTGGCCGGCTCGCGGCTGTTCGTGCAGCAGAGCCGGTTCGATGAGGTCGTGGACGGGGTCGCCGAGATCGCCAAGTCGATCAAGCTCGGACCCGGCATGGAGGCGGGCACGCAGATGGGCCCGCTGGTCTCGGACGAGCAGTTCCGGCGGGTCAGCGGGTTCCTGGAGTCGGGCGCTGCCGACGGTGCGACCGCCCTGGCCGGCGGCGGCCGCTACGGCGACCGGGGCTACTTCATCGAGCCCACGGTGCTCACCAACACCCGCCCGGACATGAGGGTGGTGCGCGAGGAGATCTTCGGCCCGGTCGTGGTGGCGGCTCCGTTCCAGGACCTGGACGAGATCGCCGCCGTCGCCAACGACTCGGACTACGGGCTCGGCGCCGGCATCTGGACCAGGGACATCTCCAAGGCCCACGCGCTGGCCAAGAAGCTCCGGGCCGGCACGGTCTGGATCAACTGCTACAACGTGTTCGACGCGTCGCTGCCGTTCGGCGGCTACAAGCAGTCGGGCTGGGGCCGTGAGATGGGCCACGAGGTCCTGAACAACTACACCGAGGTCAAGGCGGTGACGGCACAGCTTTAATCAATTCATTAACAGGCTAGGCGCGCGCGAGGGCCAGCACGTAACGTGCTGGCCCTCGTGGTGTCTGTCGAGTACTTAGGCGAGGTCGGGGATGACTTCCCGCAGCTCGCTGGCGAGCCTGGACTTCGGCTTGGCGCCGACGATCTCCTTGATGACCTCGCCGTTCTTGAAGACGCTCATGGTCGGGATGTTCATGATCCCGTAGCGCTGGGTGACCTGCGGGTTGTCGTCCACGTTCAGCTTCACGACGCTAACGACGTCCTCGTTGGCGGCAGCGATCTCCTCGAGGACGGGACCGACCTGGCGGCACGGCCCGCACCACTCGGCCCAGTAGTCGACGATGACCGGCTTGTCGCTCTGCAGGACGTCAGCCTCGAAGCTCGCGTCGGTCACAGGCTTGGTTGCGCCCACGTTCAGGACTTCCTTCCTCATTGGTACGTGCCAGGCCCGGCACGCGCTGGCGCGGACTAGTCCTCGTGATCGGCCAGCCACCGCTCCGCGTCGAGCGCGGCGGCACAGCCGGTACCGGCGGCGGTCACGGCCTGCCGGTAGATGTGGTCGACGACATCACCCGCGGCGAAGACCCCGTCGATCGCGGTACGCGTCGACGGGTGCTCGACCAGCAGGTAACCCTCGGGGTTCAGCGGCAGCTGCCCGGTGAACAGCTCGCTGCGGGGGTCATGACCGATGGCCACGAACATTCCCGTCACCGGCAGAGTGCTCTCCTCGCCGGTCTTGAGGTTGCGCAGCTTCAGCCCGGACACCCGGTCGTCGCCGAGGACCTCAGCGACCTCGCTGTCCCAGGCAAACTTGATCTTGGGGTTGGACATCGCCCGCTGCTGCATGATCTTGGATGCGCGCAGGGCGTCCCGCCGGTGCACGATCGTGACCGAACGGGCGAACCGGGTCAGGAAGGTCGCTTCCTCCATGGCCGAGTCACCGCCGCCGATCACGGCGATGTCGGTGTCCCGGAAGAAGAACCCGTCACAGGTCGCACACCAGGACACGCCGTGGCCGGACAGCCGCTTCTCGCCCAGCACGTCCAGCTCGCGGTAGCGCGAGCCGGTGGCGATGATGACCGTCTTGGCCAGGTAGGTGTCCTCGCCGGCCTTGATCACCTTGGGGTTGGCGGCCAGGTCGACCTCGGTCACGTCCTCGGGCAGCAGCTCCGCCCCGAACCGCTCGGCCTGCTTGCGGATGCTGTCCATCAGCTCAGGCCCGAGAACTCCGTCGGGGAAGCCGGGGAAGTTTTCCACTTCTGTGGTGTTCATCAGCGCGCCGCCCGAGGTGACTGACCCCTCAAACAGCAGAGGGTTCAGCTTGCCACGCGCCGCATACAGGGCCGCCGTGTAGCCGGCGGGCCCCGATCCGATGATGATGACATCCCGAATCTCGGTCACTTGCTCCCTGCCCCTCTCGATTGCACCGGAGTCAACCGATCCTAGGGCCAGGAGATTCCCGCGATCTGGCGGACCCGCCCCGGACCTCAGTGCCCCGGCAGCGCGCGGTGCGTGACGACGTCGCGGGCACTGGCCGAGCAGCCCGGGCCCACGACCCAGACCTGTGCGGCCACCGCGCCCTGCCGGGCGGTGACGATGATCGTGGCTGGCTTATGGTCGAACCTGGCGACATCCACCAGCAGCACGGTCCGTCCGTCCGCGATGCGGCTCACGCAGCCGCTGAGCGTGCGCGGCGGGGTAATGGCGGGGCTGTTGGGGGTCGCGGCAGGGACCGCCGAGCTGAACTGGGCTCGGTGCGCCACGATGACGCTGCTGACCTGCTGGGTCAGCCGGGCCGACCGGTAGCTCGTGCCGGACTGCACCGGCGTGATGACGCTCGTGCGGCCGTCGTGCTGGTACTGGATCCCCCCGTTCGCGCCGTTGAAGGTGCCACCAGAGGTCGCGCGGGGAGGGGCCACCTGGCCGGCCGCGTGGCGTCCGGCGGCCGGTACGCTGCCCGACCCGGAACTGCTGCCCGCGCTCGAGCTCGCGCCGGTGGCGTGGCTGAGCAGCTCCACGCCGCCGCCGACCAGGACCACGGCGGCCCCGACCCCGGCCAGGACGCGGAGGGCGGGGGCCGACAGGATGACCGGGCGGCGATGCCTGCGCCGCGCGCCCGCGCCGGAGTGCCGGGCTGGCCGCTTGGGTGCGCTGGGTGCGCCGGCTGGGCTGGGTGCGGCTGGGCTGGGTGCGCCTGCCGCGCGGTGGGCGGACTCGGCGGCCAGCGCCGTCTCGATCCGGGCGGCCAGGTGCGCGGGCATCGGCGGCACCTCGACCGCGGCCAGCAGCGACGGCACCCGGGCCAGGGCATCGCTGGTCTCCCGGCACCGGTCGCAATTGCGCAGGTGGGCGGCGACTCGCCGGGATCGTGCCGGACTCAGGTCGCCCGCCCGGAACCGGGCCAGGTACTCGGTGCTGACATGTCGTGTCATGGCTGGTCGCTACCCCCCTCCTGAGTAGGTTGGACGCGGGGCCGCGCGGATTGGTTCCTTCGCAGATGGGCCAGGTGGGGCAGCAGCCGGACGCGGCCGCGCGAGCACCGGCTCTTTACCGTGCCGACCGACACGCCCAGCACGTCGGCGGCGTCGGCCACCGGGTACCCGAGCATGTCCACCAGCACGAGCGCGGCCTGCTGGTCGGGCGGCAGCATCCGCAGCGCGGCCATGACGTCCAGGGAGGTGTCGCTGTCGGAGGACGGGTCGGGCAGCGCCCGGGCCACGGCGGCGATATCCAGCGCCTGCTGGTCGGACCCGGTGGTGGCGGGCCGGGCCGCCCGGCGCCGCATCCGGTCCAGGCAGGCGTTGACCACGATCCGGTGCAGCCAGGTGGTCACGGCTGAGTCGCCGCGGAAGCTCGACGCGCGGCGGAAGGCCGAGATCATGGCGTCCTGAAGGGCGTCGGCGGCCTCCTCGGGGTCGCCGAGCGTGCGCAGCGCCACGGCCCAGAGCCGGTCCTTGTGGCGCCGGAAGAGCTCGCCGAACGCGTCGGCGTCACCGGCGATGTGCTGCCGCAGCAGCTCGGCGTCGGACGGTCCGTCGGGCTCGGCGGCAGGAGCTGGACGGACTGGGCCCGCATCACGCCGTTCCGTCGCTCCTCCCCTCACGCTCATGCCGCGACCGGTCCGCACGTCCTGTCCGAGTCCGCGCGTAGCGCGCTTCCTGCCGTCCGGATGGCCAGCTAGCCCGCCAGCTAGCCCGACACGACCGTGCCGCGGGCGCTGACCGAGAAGACCTGGGCCATGAACTTGCCGCCCACCGGCGGCATCCGGGTGAACCAGATGACCAGGTACCGGCCGGTGGCCTTGCTGGTCACGGTGAAGGTGACGGTACCGCCGATGTCGTTCTTCTGGGCCACGTTGGGCATGGAGTCCAGGTTGGTCTTGCTCCTGGTCTCCGAGGTGCCCAGCTTGAGCTGCACGTCCGCGCCGACGCTGGAGCCGAACCTGATCGTTACCGAGGTGAGCCGGACGGTGTGGCCCATGTCCAGGATCAGGCCGGTGCCCGCCTTCAGGCCGCCGAGCGCCGCGCTGAAGTACTGCTGGGAGCTCCAGCCCGCGGGCTGGTGGTTGATCACGTTTACGGCCTGGTTGGTGTTCTCGTCCCCGCTGTCGCCGGGGTTGAGAGCGTCGAAGCCCTGGGCGGCCACGGGGCTGATCTCGGTGGTCTGGCTGGTCGTTCCGGTGTGCTGGTGTCGGCCGATGTTGTTGGTTGGCGCGGACGGGTTGCCGTTGTGCAGGAACGAGCGAGCGGCCGCGGCGACGCCGATCACCACGACCAGCGCCAGCACGCCGATCACGGCCACCCGGACCCGCGACGACCCACCACGTCCCTGGCGCGGCTGCCGGGGCTGGCGCTGTTGGCGCTGCTGGCGCGGACCCCGCCAGTCCTGCCGGGTCGGCGGGGCGCCGCCATCCGACCAGTACTCGCCGCCGCTGCCCCTGGCCGCTGCGCCTGGCCGGGTCGCGGGACCGGCCGGCGGAACCTCCTCGGGCGGAAGCTCGGCGGCCAGCGCGCCCGCGAGCTGACCGGGGGTGGCCAGCACCGAGCCGTCGCGGCCCGGCACCTGCATGGCCTGGCAGGTCACGTCGTCCAGGGCGGCGGGCACCCCGGCCCGCACCTGGCGCGGCCGGCGCGGGTGGCCGTCGGTGAACGGGGCGGACGGCAGGGCCGGGTAGTCCGGGCCGGGCCACATGCCGGTCATGGTCGCGTAGAGCAGCCGCCCGAGCCCGTGGGTGTCGGCCAGCGACGGGTTCTCCGCGGTGGTCCCGGACAGCGCGGCGTCGATCCCGATCCCGGTGACCTTGACGCCGCCGCCTGAGGTCCAGCGCAGCGACTCCGGGGTCAGGCACAGGTGGGCCAGCCCGGCCGCGTGGGCGACGGACAGGGCCGCGGCGGCCTCGGCGATGATCCGGGCCCCGGCGACCGGTTCGACCGGTCCGGCGGCGATGATGTCGCCAAGCGTCTCGCCGGCGGCCCACTCCATGACGATGTAGGCGTTGTCCCAGTCGTCCTCAACGTCGAAGACCTGGGCCAGGCGGGCGTCGGTGAGCCGGCTCGCGGCCCTGGCCGCGGTCAGCACCTCGCGAACCCGCGGGAAGCCGGCCGAGAAGGTCACCACCGTCACGGCGCGTGCGAGGGTCTCGTCGATCGCTTTCCAGGCTGCCCAGCCAGCCGCCGCGGCGACTCTGTCCTCAAGCCGGTAGCGACCGCCGAGCCTGGTGCCCGGTTCAGATATGAACGTGCTCATACGCAGTCCAAGGGCCCGACCCTCGGCTCCCTCCCGGGCCGTAAGTGATCAACAGGACCAGATAAGACAATGATGCTGGACAACATGCTAGGCGGCCGGAGCCCCCCTGGCAGGTCTGCGAACCGCACCCACGCAAACCGTTACCGCTCGGAGACGTCTGAACGCGGGCCGGAGTCCCGGCCACGCGCCGGTCAGCGGCGGAAACGACGACTCACCGACTGGGTCAGGTCCGTCAGCTCGCGGACGTGGAATGCCCTGGCGAACAACATATACAGCAGCAGGGCGCCCGTGCCGCCCACCAGGAGGGTGACGAAGGCGCCGAGGTGCCCGGACCCGAACACCGCGCCGGCCATGACCGAGACGGCCAGCGCGAAGAGGGCCGCCGGGATGGTGGCGACGTGCATCCGGACCAGGGTCTGGGTCACGGCCGAGCCGTTCAGCCCGCCCAGCCGCAGGCTGAGGATCCGCCCGGCGACGATCGCGCCGACCAGGTTGGCCAGGCCGAATCCGAGTCCCAGCCCGGCCACCACGTCGCGGGCCGGCAGGAGGGCCAGCGCCAGGTAGTTCACCGTGATGTTAGTGATCATCGTGGCCACGCCGATGAGCGCCGGCGTGCGGCTGTCGTGCAGCGCGTAGAACACCCGCAGCTGGAGCTGGAAGAACATGTACGGCAGGAGCCCCAGGCAGAACAGGGCGAACACGACGCCCTCGTAACGGCCGCCGGCCACATTGGTCCGTCCGTGGGCCAGGAGGAAGACGCCAATGGCCGGCCCGAGCACCGCCAGTACCAGCGAGCACGGGACCACGATCACCGAGGACAGCCGGATCCCGGTCGAGAAATCGTCGCGCACGCTGTCCAGGTCACCTTCGGAGGCGTGCGCGCTCATCCGGGGCAGCAGCGCGGTGATGACCGAGATCCCGACGACCGCGTAGGGCATCTGGAACAGCTGCCAGCCGTAGGTATAGGCGGTGTAGCCTGGCAAAGCCGTGCGAGGCGGTGTTGGCGACCCTCGTGGTGACCAGGAAGGCGACCTGAGTGGCGGCGATGTAGCCGAACATCCAGCCACCCATGCGGCCGATCTCCGACACCTCTTCGCGGCGGAAGTCGGTCCGCGGCCGCCATCGGAAGCCAACCCGGCGCATGGCCGGAAACAACGCCACCGACTGAGCGACGATGCCGAGAGTGGTGCCCAGCCCCAGCAGCCCTATCTCGCCGGCGGTGAGGTTCGCCCCGCTGGTCGAGGTAAAGACCCCGAACATCAGCAGGATCACGATGACCACGATGTTGTTGATCACCGGGGTCCACATGGGCGCGGCGAAGCTGCCCCGGGCGTTGAGGATCGCGCCGGCCAGCGAGCTCACCCCGTAGAAGAAGATCTGCGGGATGAAGAAGTAGGCCAGGATGACCATCAGGTGCACTGTGGTCGGGGGCAGCTTCCCCTTGTACAGGTCAACCAGCGGCGCGGCGAGCAGCGTCGCGACGATCGTCAGGGCTAGCAGCGCGAACGTGACCAGGGTGAACATGCGCTGGTCGTAGGCCTCGCCGCGGTCCCGGTCGCGCCTGGCCGCGGCCACCAGCAGCGGCACGATGACGCTGGTCAGGATGCCGCCGATGACGAGGTTGTAGACCACGTTGGGCAGCGTGTTGGCGTTGTTGTAGGCGTTGGCCAGCGCGGCCGCGCCGAGCGCGTACGACTGGACCAGGGTCCGGAGCAGGCCGGTTCCCCGGGAGGCCAGGGTCCCGATGGCCATGACGCCGCTGGAGCGCGTGATGCTCGGGCCCGCGGTCTCGGCCGTCGGCGGGGCCTGGCGCGCCGCCCCGGGCCGGCGCACCGGCACGGTCCACTGGCCGGTGTTGGCCTGCCAGCCTGCCTCGACGGCGGCTATCTCGCCGGTGGCGAAGTCGGGCTCGATCCAGCCCGCGCCGGCCTGGCTGGCCGCCGGGAACAGGTCGGTCGAGTCTCGCCGGGCCGCGCCGTAGCGGCGGACGGTGCCGCGGCGCGGGGGGTCGCCGGGCTCAACCGCCGGGTGCAGGTCGGTCTCGTCGTAGTTGCCGGTCGGCGGGCGGCCGCCGGTCCGCGTGTACCCGCGGGGCTGGTCGTAGTGCTCGGTCTCGCGGTAGGCGCCCTGCTGCGGGTACTCCTCGGGCCCGCGCCGGCCGCGCCCGTCGCGGCTGGCCCGGCCATCGCGCGGCGAGGAGCCGCGCGGCTGCCGGGGCCGGTCCTCGGGCCGGTACAGGCTGTTGTAGACGTCGTCGGGATCGTCGCGGTGCCGGTCCGCCTCATCGTCGCGGTACCGGCCTGCGTCATCGTCGCGGTACCGGTCGCCGCCCTGATGGCCCCGGTACCGGTCGTCCTCGCGGTACCTGTCGTCCTCGCGGTAGCCGCCGTCGTCGCGGTAGCCGCCGGGCCGCTCGTGCTGGCGCTCGGTCTCCTGGTAGCTGCCGTTCTGCGGATAGCCGTCGTTCCGCGCATAGCCGTCGTGCTGCGGCTGGCTGTCCGGCTGCCGGTACAGGTCGCGGTAGACGTCGTCCTCGTAGTCAGGATCATCCGGCGGCCGTCCGCCGCGGTCGGCCGAATGGCGGCCTCGGCTGGGGTAAGGTCGGCCCGGTCCCCGTGTCCCGCCCTGGTCCGCGGAAGCCGGGTCGGAGCCGTCAGCCCCGGTATGCCCAGCCCGGGACCCGGACGTAGTCATCCGCGTCCTCCGTCAGAAGTTGGTCGGTGCCGGCCGCATCGGACCGGGCGCGGTCATGACCGACGTTATCTGCTTCTTCCGGCTGCTCGCCGTCCCGCGCGCCAGATCGGGCCGGTTCATCGTCGCTGACCTGGGTTTCTTGTCCGGCCAGATCCGGATCGGGGGTCTGGTCCTGTGGCTCATCGCTGTCCTCGCCGTCGGTTCCCGGAGTGCGGCCCCGGCGGACCGCGCGACCCGCGGAGGTAATCATGAATATGCCCAGGGCAGCCGCGAGAATGACCAGCGCGAACGTGCCGAAGTGAGTGGTCTTGACCGTCATGGTGGTCTGGGCGCCGGGCACTGGCTGGCCGTGGGCGGTCAGCAGTCGCATCTCGATCAGCGTCGTGCCCACCCCCGTCGCCTTGACCTGGAGCTTAGTCGTGGCCAGGCTCTGCGGCTTGACCTCGATCGGACCGGTCACGGCGACGTCTGAGGTGACCATGTGCACGCCCGAGCCACCGAGCACGGTGAACTGGCGGTCGGGAGGCTGGTCGATGTGCAGCCGGATCCGGACCCGCACGGCGTAGCTGAGCCGGTTGTCGATGGAGACGGGTACCGAGCCCTTCTGGCCGCCGAGCGTCGTCCGGCCATCCCCGATGATGGACACGCCGTTTTCCTGCTGGGACACGTAGGCGCTGATCCGGCGCAGGATGGCCCGGGGGGGACGGCGTCCGCGCCGGGTGCTGCGCCAGGCCGACGATTCGACTCCGGCGAGGGCCGCGGTGAGCCGCGGGTTCGGCGTCGCCCGCAGGCCCTGAACCAGCTGGATGCCCCGGTCAGCGGCACTGATGGCGCTGGTCAGGGACCGGCTGAACCGGTTGCGGCCCTCGTAGACCGGCTGCTGCCGGGCCGCCTGTCCCGGCGCGTGCCGGTCGGCGGCCAGGCTGCCCGCGCTGGTCGGGGACAGCCAGGGCGCGTGGTTGGTCTCGCTGAGCAGCGCGCTGGCCAGGCCTTTCGGCGGATTCCAGCGGCGCGGCGGGGCCACCACGATGGCCCGCGACAGTTGCGGGGCCTGGGAGGCGATCATCGCCGTCTGCGCCAGGAAGAACTGCTTCACAGAAAACTGCGCCGCCGGTGACCTGGCCGCGCCGGCCTGGCCCAGTACCTGGCTGAGGTTGGAGTCCGCGAGCAGCACCCGCATCTGGCCGCCCACGCCGTTGGGGGTGTGGGTCACGGCGCTGGGCGTGTACAGCAGCGACTCCCGCGGCGGCATGGCCGTGCTGCTCAGCACGACGGTCTTGATGCCGTCCGCGGCGGCCAGGTTCTCCAGCATCGCGTAGCTGGCCATGCCGTTGGCGGGCCACGCCGCCGCGCTGATCAGGCTCGACGGGCCCGGCCGGGCCGAGCCGCCGGTCGGCGCGACCTTGGGCCCGAGGATCTGCCTGGCCTCCGAACGCCCGTGCACGAACGCCTGATGGAGGTCATCGCCCAGGTTGGCGCGGATCAGCGCGGCAATATCCGCGTCGGCATAGGGAGTGACAAACGAGGGCTGGGCTTGGACCGCTGTGCTCAGCCGGGCCAGCCAGCTCCGGGCCGCGCTGTTCGCGGCGTAGGACTTAGCCTGCCCGCAGCCCAGCTTCGCGCCGACCCGGTAAGGCGACTTGTGCGGCCCGCCCGCCATGGTCGCGGCACTGGACAGCAGCGCGGGGTCGATCGCCCAGGTCAGCTTGGCTGCCTGCCCGGCCGGGCCGGCGCCTGCGGCGAGCAGCCGGGCCAGTCGCCCGCCGCTGGCCAGGCTGGCCGCCAGGTGGTTGTTCAGCAGATCGGGGCACGGACCCTGGTCCGGCGTGTCGATCAGCGGCCAGATCCAGGCGACGTCGTCGCGCTGCGGGCGCAGCTTGCTCTTGGCCGACGGCCAGAACGGCAGGAACGACCAGCTGGTGCCGAGCACGGCGCCCAGGCTGTCGGTGGCCTGGGCGGCCAGCGGGTAGACGCCGAACACGCCCATGCCGACCTCGTTCACCGGCAGCACGGCGGTCCAGTGCACGGTCACGCCGGGGGCCAGGGTGCCGCGGAGCTTGTCCAGCGCCCGCGGCTCGGGCCCGACCGCGGCCGGGTCACGGCCAGCCGCGAATCCCTGGAGCTGGGACGGGGCCGAGAAGGGCGAGCCCGAGGACATCAGCTGTATGGTCACGCCGCTGAGCGCTGACTGCGTCCTGTTTGTCACAATCCCGCGGACGACCAGCTTCTGCTTGACGGAGGCGAACGGCCGGCTCATCGACGTAATGGCCACCACCGGCCCGCGCGGCGCCCGCGCGGCGCTGGCGGCGCCGGGCAGCAGGGTGGGCAGGGCCACGCCGGCCAGCAGGCCGGTGACCAGGAGCAGCCGGGTCAGCGGCGGCCCCGGCACCGGGGTCCGTCGCAGCACTCGCCGTCTCACCGCGGAAGGCATGGCCGAAATGCTATTGCCGCCCGCCGGGCGTGTCGGGCAGTCTGGCGCGTAGTGGCTGATGGCCGCGCCGCGCCCGGCGAGTGTTCCGCATGACCGTCTCCAGCATCCCCGGCTATTGCCAGCTAGTGCCCAGGACCTACCCTCAATGCCCGTGCCTGATTCAGCGCCAATGAGCGAGCAGCCCATGAGCAAGCAGCAGCTGCAAGCAGCCGCCGCGTTGCTTGCCAGCGTATCTCCGCTCGCGGCCGAGCTCGGTGAGCTGTTTGCCCGCCATGGTCATGAGCTGGCCCTGGTCGGCGGCCCAGTGCGCGACGTGTTCCTGGGCCAGCGGCCCGATGACCTCGACCTGACCACCGACGCGCCGCCCCAGCGGGTGATCGAGATGACCCGCGGCTGGGCCGACCAGGTCTGGACCATCGGGATCGGCTTCGGCACCGTCGGGCTGCGCAAGGACGGGACCGACTTCGAGATCACGACCTACCGCAGCGAGCACTACGAGCGGGGCTCGCGCAAGCCCGACGTGACCTACGGGACCTCGCTCGAGGATGACCTGGCCCGGCGGGACTTCACCGTGAACGCGATGGCGGCCCGGCTGCCCGGCTACGACCTGGTCGACCCCTTTGGCGGCCTGGCCGACCTCAGGGCCCGGGTGCTGAGGACGCCCGCGAGCCCCGAGGAGTCCTTCGACGCCGACCCGCTGCGCATCCTGCGCGCGGCCCGGTTCGTGGCCCGGCTGGCCCTGAGCCCGCGCCCGGAGCTGCTGGCCGCCATGAGCAAGCTGGCCCCCCGGCTGTCCATCGTGTCCGCCGAGCGGATATCGGCCGAGCTGACCAAGCTGATCCTGTCGCCGCTGCCGGGCGGCCCCGCCGCGGGGATCCGGATGCTGGTCGACACCGGAGTGGCCGACCAGGTGCTGCCGGAGATCCCGGCGCTGCGGCTGGAGACCGACGAGCACTTCCGGCACAAGGACGTCTACCAGCACTCGCTGACCGTGCTGGACCAGGCCATCGCCCTGGAAGACCGGTACGACCTGCGCCAGGACCTGGTGCTGCGGCTGGCCGCGCTGCTGCACGACATCGGCAAGCCCAAGACCAGGTCCCGGCTGCCGGGCAACCGGGTGGCGTTCCACCACCACGAGGTGGTCGGGGCCAAGATGGCCCGCAAGCGGCTGACCGCGCTGCGCTTCCCCCGCGACGTGGTCGACAACGTCTCCCGCCTGGTCGAGCTGCACCTGCGGTTCCACGGCTACGGCGGCGGCGAGTGGACCGACTCCGCCGTCCGCCGGTATGTCACCGACGCGGGCCCGCTCCTGGACCGGCTGCACGCCCTGACCCGGGCCGACTGCACGACCCGCAACCAGGCCAAGGCCCAGCGGCTGGCCCGCGCCTACGACGACCTGGAGGCGCGGATCACCGAGCTGGCCGCCCAGGAGGAGCTGGCCGCCATCCGCCCCGACCTCAACGGCGACGAGATCATGGAGGTCCTGAAGATCGAGCAGGGGCCGCTGGTTGGGAAGGCCCGCCGGTTCCTGCTCGAGCTGCGGCTGGAGCACGGCCCGCTCGGCCGCGACCGGGCCGTTCAGGAACTGCTGCGCTGGGGCGAGGGCGAAGGGCTGGCCGGGCCAGGCTCGCCCGCGTCCGGCACCGAGTGACGGCTGAGCAGCCAGTAGCCGCCCGCCGTGACGGCGTAGCCCGCGGCCACCACGCCGATAATCACCGGTGACCGGCCGGTCACCGGCATGAAGCCCGCGGCGAGCGCCGCGCCGAGCACGTAGGTGACGTTGAACGTCATGTCGTAGAAGGAGAACACCCGGCCGCGGTAGGCGTCGGCCACCTCCTCCTGGAGGATCGTGGTCGCGCAGATGGCCACGCCCTGCCGGATCAGGTACAGGCAGAACCCGATGGCCAGGAAGGCCCCCTGGGCGAAGGTCTCGCCGAGGACGCCGGTGACCACCGCGCCCGCCGCGAACAGCAGCGCGATGGTGGCCGGCTTGGTCAGCCGCCGGGTGACCGGGGGATGATCAGCGCGGCGGAGCCGTAGCCAACCGCCGCCAGGGTCACCAGCACCGTGTAGTGCGCCTCGGCCGCCGGGGCGCTGGAAGCATAGAAGTAGTTCCGGTACAGCAGGACGGACATCAAGATCAGGATCCCGAACAAGAGGCTGCCCGCGCCGGTGACGGCCAGGGCGCTGGCCGGCCCGCGGCGGCGCAGTACGTAGCGGGCGCCCTGGGCCAGGTCGGCGGCGACGAGTCGCAGCTCGCCTGCCAGACTGGCCGGCCGCCCGTCCGGCCTCGCGGCTGGGTCCGAGCAGGTCCCTGGCCATGGTGGCGGCGACCAGCCCGGCGATCACGTAGCAGGCGCCCGCGGCCAGCAGGGTAACGGCGGCGCCGCGCTCGGTGTCGCCGGTGGCCGCGTTCAGGCCCAGGGCCAGGATGCCGCCGATGGCGGCCATGATGCCGCCCGCCGTGGGCGAGACCGAGTTGGCCATGACCAGCTTGTCGCGGGCCACCACGTGCGGCAGCGCGGCCGACAGCGAGGCCAGGAAGAACCGGTTCACGCCGAGCACCAGCAGGACGGCGATGTAGAGCGCCACGCCGCGGGTGCCCACGGCCATCAGGGCCGCGGTGGCCACCACCAGCACCGAGCGGATCAGGGCCGACACGAACAGGATCTGCCGCCGCGACCACCGGTCGATGAACACCCCGGCGAACGGCCCGATCAGCGAGTAGGGCAGGTAGACGACGGTGAAGATCGCGGCCCCGGCGGTGGGGCTGGTGAACGTGGTGGCGTTGAAGAAGACGTAGGTGCCGATCCCGGCGGTGAAGATCCCGTCGCCGGCCTGGGACACCAGCCGGGTGGCGAACAGCCGCCGGAAGTTGTGCTCGCGGAGGACCTGACGCAGGTCGGAGACAAACGACGACCGGGTGAGCCAGCCGAGCACGTGGGCCACTCCGCCAGCCTAGTGGGCTGGTTGGCGGAGCGGCCCAGGTGTGCGCGGGCTAGCGGTCCACCTCGCCCCTGATGAACTTGTCCACGGCGTCGCGCGCGGTGTCGTCGCTGTACTGCTCGGGCGGCGACTTCATGAAGTAGGACGAGGCCGACAGCAGCGGCCCGCCGATGCCGCGGTCCTTGGCGATCTTGGCCGCGCGGACGGCGTCGATGATCACGCCGGCGGAGTTCGGCGAGTCCCAGACCTCGAGCTTGTACTCCAGGTTCAGCGGGGTGTCGCCGAAGGACCTGCCCTCCAGGCGGACGTAGGCCCACTTGCGGTCATCCAGCCACGGCACGTGGTCCGACGGCCCGATGTGCACGTCGGCCCTGGCCATCTCGTGCGGGATCTGGGAGGTCACCGACTGGGTCTTGGAGATCTTCTTGGACTGGAGGCGCTTGCGCTCCAGCATGTTCATGAAGTCCATGTTGCCGCCGAAGTTCAGCTGGTAGGTCCGCAGCAGCTCGACGCCGCGGTCCTCGAACAGCTTGGCCATGACCCGGTGGGTGATGGTGGCGCCGACCTGGGACTTGATGTCATCGCCGACGATCGGCAGCCCGGCGTCGGTGAACTTCTGGGCCCAGGCCGGGTCGGAGGCGATGAAGACCGGCAGCGCGTTGACGAACGCCACCCCGGCGTCGATGGCGCACTGGGCGTAGAAGCGGTCCGCTGCCTCAGAGCCGACGGGCAGGTAGGACACCAGCACGTCGACCTGGGCCTCGCGCAGGGCCGCGACCACGTCGGCGGGTGCCTCGTCGGACTCGGTGATGATCTCCTGGTAGTACTCGCCGAGGCCGTCCATGGTCGGGCCGCGCTGCACGGTGATCCCGGTGGGCGGCACGTCGCAGATCTTGATCGTGTTGTTCTCGCTGGCCACGATCGCCTCGGCCAGGTCACGGCCGACCTTCTTGGCGTCCACGTCGAAAGCGGCCACGAACTCGATGTCGCGGACGTGGTAGGGGCCGAACTGGACGTGCATCAGGCCCGGCACCCGGCTGGCCGGGTCGGCGTCCCTGTAGTAGTGCACGCCCTGGACCAGGGAACTGGCACAGTTCCCGACGCCCACGATGGCTACCCGAACCGAACCCATGCGGATTGCTCCTTATCTGTGCCGCGCGACGATCCCACGCCAGGCCGCGCAAAATGGCCTGGTGTGCTCGTCCGCTGCCTTTATGTGTGATCCCCGGCGCCGCTGCCGGAGTTGGTGCCCTGCTGCCGTTCCGTGGCGATGAGCTCGTTGAGCCAGCGGACCTCGCGCTCCACTGACTCCAGCCCGTGCCGTTGCAGTTCGAGGGTGTAGCTGTCCACCCGCTCCCGCGTCCTGGTCGCCGCGGCCCGGAATCCCTCGAGTCGTTCCTCGAGCCTGCTGCGGCGGCCCTCGAGGATTCGCAGCCTGATGTCGGCCTGGGTCAGGCCGAAGAAGGCGAAGTGGACGCCGAAGCCGTCGTCCTCCCAGGAGGCGGGCCCGGACTGGCCGAGCAGGTCCTCCAGTCGCTCCTTGCCCTCGGCGGTCAGCCGGTAGACGATCTTCGACCGCCGCCCGGCCAGCGGCTTGGCCGGACCGTCGACCACGTCGTCGGCGATCAGGCCCCTGGCGAGCAGGTCCTTCAAGCACGGGTACAGAGATCCGTACCCGAACGCGCGGAACGCGCCGAGCAGCGAGTTGAGCCGCTTGCGCAGCTCGTACCCGTGCATCGGCGTCTCGTGCAGCGCGCCGAGAACAGCGAGCTCGAGTGCCCCAGAGCGCTGACCGCTCATGCCCGCCGCACCTCCCGGATCGTGCTGGACTGTTCCGGGCCGCCGCGGTTACCCTGGCGCCCGGCTGTTGTGACGAGTAGATGTATCGAGTTGATACATCGCAACGATATGCGGAGTGTTCTCAGGGTGCAAGCCTGCCCTTGGCCGGACACCGCCGGACACCGCGGGGCACTAGGTGGCCACCGGGTCGGATCGCAGGTCAGGGACCAGATTCCGGGCCAGGACTCGGCGCGGGCGCGGATCCGTCGTAACCTGTCGGGCATGAGGCGATCGGTGGTGGACTACGGACTGGCGAGGCGTGCGACGCTGGCCTCCGTGTTCTCCGGTCGCACGACGGTGACCGATGTGTGTGACGCACATCCCTATCTGCTCCGCGCGGCCAAGTTCCACGGCGAGCCGACCGATGTGGCGTGCCCGATCTGCCGGAAGGTCAAGCTCACGCACGTGACGTACGTCTATGGCGACGAGCTAGGACGGTACGAAGGGCGCGTCAAGCAGGGCCCAGAACTAGCCGAAATGGCAGCGGAATACGCAGAGTTCACGGTCTACGTCGTTGAGGTCTGTCAGAGTTGTGCGTGGAACCACCTCGCGTCGTCCTATGTGCTCGGGACAGGCGAGCCGCCCACCCGGCGGAGTCGGCGAGCCCGAGTCGGCGAGTAGCAGCCGGCGGAGTTGCCGCGCCGCTTCCCGACCTCCGTGACCTGGGACTGCGAGGGCGAGTCACCATATATGCCGGGATGGTTAGGTACCGCCAGGTAACGTGTTGTCCGGCGGGTCAACCGATCGCACGAGACCGCTTACCCCGACTTACCCGACGAGCGAGGACGCGTGAGTAATCCAGACGTGCCCGGCCCGTACCGGAAGGATCCGGGCAGGGCCAGGTACCGGAGTGCTGACTACGGCAGCGCTGGCTACGGGGGAGCCGACCGTGCCGGCGGCGGCCGTGGCGGGGCATCCTACGAGGACCCCGGTTACGGCGGCAGCCGTGGCGGGGGGCGGCCCAGCGGCCCAGCCGACTCCTACCGGGACCGTCCGGCGCCGCGCTCAGGCGGCGACGGGCCGGCCCGTCGGCCGCGCTCCGCCGACGACTATCAGCCGCGCGACTCTCAGCCGCGCGGCAACGCTGGCAGCGGCAGCAGGCACGCCTCCGGCCGGGGCCGCCCCGACTGGGAGCAGGACCCGCGGGACCAGGCACGCCCCGATCCCCGCTACCGCGGCGGCCCCGGCGCGCCGGGTGGCCGCCCTCCGCGCGGCGGTGCCCGCCCCGAGCGCGCCAGCGGGCAGGTCGCGCAGGACATCAGAGAGCGGCTGGGCGTCAGCGGCGGCCGCGGCGCCGGACCGGCCGGCGGGGCGGACCGGGACGGACGGGGCGGTCGCGGGTCACGCACGGCGGTTGGATACGGCGATGAGGGCTACGGCCGGAGCGGGCCGCGCTCGCGGCGCGGCCCGGGCGAGCCGGGCCAGGACCGCGGTCCCCGCGGCGGCGGGCACGGGCGTGGCGGGCGTGGCGGCGGCCGGGATGGCGGGCCGGACGGAACGCGCCGCCGCCGGAGCCTCGGCGAGTGGTTCCGGTCCGGTGACTGGTGGCGCCGCTGGACCTGGAAGAAGGTCTTCGGCCTGCTCGGCGCCGGCTGCCTGATTATTGTCCTGATGGTCGTCGGGGCGTTCCTGTACGCCTACGAGTCGATCGCAGTGCCGACCGCCGTCGCGGCGGCAGCGCTGTCCCAGCCCTCCAACGTGTATTACAGCGACGGCAAGCTGGTGGCGTCGTTCTCCGGCAATGGCGTCAGCCACGTCATCCTTCAGTCGTCGCAGATTCCCAAGGTCATGGACCAGGCGATCACCGCGGCCGAGGACCGCTCGTTCTACACCGAGGGCGGCATCTCCATCACCGGGCTGGGGCGGGCCGTCTACGAGGACCTCAAGGGCGGTACCTACTCGCAGGGCGGATCCACGCTGACCGAGCAGTTCGTGAAGAACTACTACAGCGGCTTCGCCAGCAGCGATAACACGGACAAGACGCTCAGCGACAAGCTCAAGCAGGTCATCGTGGCGATCAAGCTCGCCCACCTGAAGTCCAAGTCGTGGATCATCACCACTTACCTGAACACCGTCCCGTTCGGCCCGCAGGCCACTGGCGTCGGTGCCGCCGCCGAGACCTACTTCAATGAGCCGGCCACGAAGCTCACCGTCCCGCAGGCCGCGATGCTGGCCGCGCTGGTCAACGCGCCCGGCCTGTTCAACCCCGACCCGAACGCCGGCTCCGAGTACACCGCCCTGGCCGCGCGCTGGCAGTACGTGCTCTACAACATGTACCGGGACGGCAACATCCCGCTGGCTCAGTTCACGAGCCTGTCGGGCTGTACCTCGGCCGGGATTACGTCGTGCCCGACGAGGCCCAAGAATTTCCCCAAGGTGCACCCCCACTACGCCACCGCCTGGAACGGCGCGACCGGCTACCTCATGAACATGGTGGAGCAGGAGCTTCAGAGCACCTACCACCTGAGCCAGAGCAAGCTGGACAACGGCGGCCTGAAGATCCACACGACGTTCAGCTCCTCGATGATGAGCGGCCTCACCCGCGCCGTCCGCGAGGGCAAGACCCAGATGCGCCAGGACGGGAAGGCGCTGCCGTGGTACGCGCACGTCGGAGCGGTCCTGGTCAAGCCGGGCACCGGCGCCATCCTGGCCGTCTACGGCGGGCCCGGTTACGAGGCCAAGAACTGCGCCAAGGTCTTCTGCGACATCAACATGGCCGAGGACCCGAAGCAGGTCGGATCCTCCTTCAAGCCTTACGTCCTGGCCACCGCCGTGTCGCAGGGCATGAACGTGCAGACCAGCGTGCTGAACGGATTCTCGCCGATCTGGGTCCCGGAAGGCACGACGATCGCCGACCGGATGACGCTCTCCCCGCGCCGGGCACCGAGTCCCGCCGAGACCAAGATTCAGGCCTACCTGCCGTTCAACGAGGCCAACGAGAACAGCGGGGCGCTGACGGTGTCCAAGGCCGCCGCCATCTCCTCTGACCCGGCCTTCGAGGATCTCGCGCACCGGGCCGGCGTGCAGAACGTCATCAACATGGCCAAGAGCCTGGGCGTCGGCCAGGATCCCTTCAACTACGCGACCGTGCAACGACTGGACCGCGATGAACGACCAGTTCGGCGACCGCAGCAAGCTCTCCACGAGGGGCTCGGTGGCCATCGCGCTCGGCGAGAGCGACGCTCACCGCCGTCGAGCAGGCGGGCATGTTCGCCACGCTGGCCGATGGCGGCGTTTTCCACACGCCCCATGTGGTCTCGAAGATCGTCAGCCCCACGGGCACGGTACCGTCCGCGCGTCGCCGCGACCCGGGTGCTCAGCCCGACCAGGCCGCCGACGTGGACTACGCCCTGTCCTTCGACAACGTCCCGGGCGGGCACCGCCTACCCGGACGCCGCCTGGCCGGGCCGTCGGTGGTCGGCAAGACCGGGACGACCCAGACCGCGCAGGACGCCTGGTTCATCGGCGCGATCCCGCAGTACTCGCTGGGCGTCACGCTGTTCACCAACAAGCAGGACAGCAGCAGCAGCGCGGCTCCCAGACGCTGGACATCCTGCCGCAGATCGGCGATACGCCACCGGCGGCTACGGCGGCAGCCTGGCCCGCGAAGATCTGGGCCAACTTCATGACGAGCAGGTTCGCGAGCCTGCCGGTCGCGCAGCTGCCGACGCCCGATTACACCGGGTACGCGAAGTGGAACCAGGTCGGCAACCTGCCGAAGAAACACAAGAAGCCGAACCCGAAGACCTCGCCGCCACCGCACCCGGGGCCGACGTGCACGCCGGCGCCCTTCCGACCCTGCCTGCCGGGTGGCTCGTCGTCCCCGCCGCCGACGACCTCAACGCCGCCGACCTCGTCCAGCCCGCCGTCGCCCACATGCACGCCGACTCCGTTCCAGCAGTGCACCAGCACCACGCCGAGCACTGGCGTGAGCAACGCCGTGGCCAACGGCGACGCGGTGTACGACGAGGCGCCGGCCAGGAAGGTCTCGGACGGCTCGACGCTGGTCAAGGTCGTGGCCGTGTTCCTGGCCTCATTGTTCTAGCGTCGGCGGGTTCCAGCGTCGGCAGGTTCTGGGTCGACGCCGGGGCCCGGTCGGGCGCCGCGTCAGGACAGCCGGGCGCGGAGCCAGGCCATGTCGGTAGCCGGGTCGGGCGTCTCGCAGATGAGCGGGGCGCCCGCCGCCCGGACTACGTCCAGGATCAGCGCCGGGTCGATCTGGCCCGACTCCAGGCCCGCGTGCCGGTCGCGGCCCGACCCGAACTCATCGCGCGAGTTGTTGCAGTGCACCAGGTCGATCCGGCCGGTGATGGCCTTGACCCGGTCCACGATGGTGGCCAGGTCCTCGCCGGCCGCGTGCGCGTGGCAGGTGTCCAGGCAGAAGCCGACCTCACCGCCGCCGCTGTCCGCCGCGGAGTTGACCGCCTCCCAGAGCCGGGCGATGTTCTCCAGGCTGCGGGCCATCGCGCCGTCGCCGCCCGCGGTGTTCTCGATCAGCATCGGCAGCGGCCGCCCGATCCGCTCGATCGCCTTGCGCCAGCTGTCGTAGCCCTCGGCCGGGTCGACGTCGGCGGTCACGTGCCCGCCGTGCACGATCAGCCCGCGCGCGCCGATCGACGCGGCCGCCTTGAGCTGCTGCTCCAGCAGCTTGCGGCTCGGGATGCGGATGCGGTTGTTGGGCGAGGCCACGTTGATGACGTAGGGGGCGTGGATGTAGGCGCCCACCCCGGCGGCCTCGAAGGATGTCCGGACCTCGGCGGGCTCGCCGGGGAACACCGGGGCCTTCCAGCCCTGCGGATCACCGAGGAAGAACTGCACGATGTCCGCGCCCAGGGCCTGGGCCTGCTCCAGCGGATCGCCCTCATGGAGATGGGCTCCGATCACGGTCATAGGCCGAGCCTAGTGGTGAGGACCGACAGCCTCGCGGGCGTCTGACCCTCTGATCGCCGCGCTGGCTCCTAGTAGAAGCCGCCGTGCGCGATGCCCAGGGCCATCCCGACAAATGCCGCGATTATCCCGGCCACGGCAATGACCCGCTGCTCCCTGGTGGCGGAGTTCAGCTGGACCAGCAAGCCGACGGCGAAGGCCGCGATGCCGAGGACCGTGGCCGCCGTGTGGGCCGCGACGATCAGGCCGCAGGCGAAGGCCGCAATCCCGGCCGCGAAGGAGAAGACGGCCGCGATGTTGAGTATCGGGTGCCGCCGGCCGTCGCTGTTCAGGGTGAGGTGCAGATCCTGGCTGTGTGACTGGGTGTTCGCGACCTCGGGCATCTGTAGCGCCACCACCTTGACGAGTACCTGTTGTTCCCGCCTGACTTGCCTGTGCCCAGTGTCTTCCCGTCGGCGCCAGAATGGAACCACCCGGCCGGTGACCGGCCCGCGCGTGGTGCCGGACGTGCGGATTTTCGGCGCGGACGGGATTGTCGGCGGTGGCTGGTAGGCTGAGCCAGCCGCGACCGGCCGCTACAGCACGTGATGATAGCGGGCTCCGGCGGGCGACCCTCCTGTCACGGAAAGACCGTGACCGCGTAAGTCCAGAGGAGGCAGTAAAGCGCATGCGTCGCTACGAGATGATGATCATCCTCGATTCCTCGCTCGAGGAGCGTACCGTCCAGCCGTCACTTGACCAGTTCCTTAAGGTCGTCACCACCGCGGGCGGCACCGTGGACAAGGTCGATGTCTGGGGACGGCGCCGGCTGGCCTACGAGATCGACAAGAAGGCCGAGGGCATCTACACCGTCGTCGACCTGACCGCTGAGCCGGACGCGGTCAAGGAACTCGACCGCCAGCTCAACCTGAACGAGGCGGTCCTGCGGACCAAGATCCTGCGGCCGGACGCGCACTAGCCGCGGCTCCGGCACCCCTGACTGAACCCGAGCGACCGGGAGCACCCTGATGGCAGCAGGCGACACCCAGATCACGATCATCGGTAACCTCACCCGTGATCCTGAGCTCCGCTATACCCCGACCGGCCAGGCGGTGGCGAACTTCGCTGTTGCCTCCACCCCCCGGTACCTGGACAAGAACACCAACGAGTGGAAAGACGGCGACGCCCTCTTCCTGAACTGCTCGGTCTGGCGGCAGGCCGCGGAGAACGTGGCCGAGAGCCTCCAGCGCGGCATGCGGGTGATCGTCTCCGGCCGGCTGCGCCAGCGGTCCTACGAGACCAAGGAAGGCGAGAAGCGCACCGTCGTCGAGGTCGAAGTCGACGAGGTCGGCCCCTCGCTGCGCTACGCGTCGGCCAAGGTCACCAAGTCCGGTCGGTCGGGCGGCGGCTCGGGCGGCTTCGGCGGCGGCGGCCAGGGCGGCGGCTCAGGGCGGCGGTCAGGGCGGCGGCGGTCAGGGTGGCGGCGGCTACAGCGGGGGCGGCGGCGGCCGCGGCGATGACCCGTGGGCATCCGACGCCGGCGGCGGTGGCGATGCCTCCTTCTCCGACGAGCCGCCGTTCTAGTCCAGGACGTCCAGTACCTATTCAGTAACCGACCATCCCCGCCGCTGGCGGGGCTCTGCTGAGGAGCACCACGATGGCCAAGCCACCAGTTCGCAAGCCCAAGAAGAAGGTCTGCCTGTTCTGCCAGGAGAAGATCACCCGAGTCGACTACAAGGACACCGGGCTCCTGCGGAAGTTCATCTCCGACCGCGGCAAGATCCGTGCCCGGCGGGTTTCCGGCAACTGCACGCAGCACCAGCGCGACGTCGCCACGGCGATCAAGAACGCCCGCGAGATGGCGCTGCTGCCCTATACGAGCACGGCTCGCTGAGGCCGGGGAGGTAGCGACCGATGAGCGGTACGCCCATGAAGCTCATCCTGACCCAGGAGGTCTCCGGCCTCGGGGCGCCCGGCGACGTAGTCGACGTGGCCCCCGGCTACGGCCGTAACTACCTGGTTCCGCGCGGGCTGGCCATGCACTGGACGCGCGGCGCCCAGAAGCAGATCGACCTGATCACCCGGGGACGCTCCGCGCGCGAGATCCGCAGCCTGGACGACGCCAAGGCGGCGGCGACCCGGCTGGCCTCGATGATCGTCCGGCTTCAGACGCGCGCCGGCAGCGGCGGGCGGCTGTTCGGCTCGATCTCGACCGGCGACATCGTCGAGGCCGTGAAGCAGGCCGGCGGACCCGCGCTCGACAAGCGCAAGATCGAGGTCCGGAACCCGATCAAGACCGTCGGGGCGCACCAGGTTTCGGTGCGACTCCACCCCGACGTCAGCGCCACCCTCACCATCGAGGTCAGCGCCGCCTGATCAGGCCCGGCCTCATCCGTTTCCATGATCACGGGAACCCGTCCGCTAGCCGCGGACGGGCTCCCGTGTTTCATGCGCGGGCCCGCTGGCGCCTGGCCCGGGCCGGGGATCTCGGCTAAAGGTCGTACCCGGCCGCCCTCCGGGCCAGCTCCGGGTCGAGCTCCGCCACCATCTCCCAGACCTCGGCCAGCCGCCCGGCTAGCTCCTGCGCGTCGGCGGCGTCCGCCCGCGCCGCGTCGGCCAGCTCATCGATCGCTTCGCCGAGCCGGTCTAGATCTCTTTGCCCCGTACCCCCGCTAGGCGGAGCGGAACGCTCGCCTGGATTCGAACACATACTCGAACCCTAGGGAGTGCGGCCACGGCCCGCCCGTCTTTTCAGCAGATCCGGGTGACCCGCCTGACCTGCCCTCAGTCCTGACACCTGACGTTCGACGTTAAGTTCCCAATGTGGATAACTTCGGGCCATCGGGCCGAGGCCCGGCTCGCCGAAGTTTTTGTTCTGCACAGCGGGTGGAGGGCATTTCCGCAGGCTGCCGCGTTCCTGGTGGAGTATCCCCGTCGATATCCACAGCGATGTCCCCATGCTGCGCACAGTGTCTACGGCGTGTCTGCACAGGCTGTCCACAGCCCTGTGCACAGAGCGATTAGCCGCGCGGCGCGTCGCGCGGGAGACTGTCCGAACCGTTCGATAGAACGGTCGTAAATCCCTGCCGGGCGGCTGCGGGGAATGGCGGGATGGCACGGGGAGGTGCGCCGGTGAGCGTGGCGGAGATCGTGCCGCACGGTGGTGGCGGCGAGTTCGAGCGCACGCCTCCGCATGACATCGCCGCCGAGCAGTGCGTGCTCGGCGGCATGCTGCTGTCCAAGGACGCCATCTCCGACGTCCTCGACGTCATCAAGGGCCCCGACTACTACCGGCCCGCGCACCAGCTCGTTCATGAAGTCATCCTCGACCTGTACGGGCGCGGCGAGCCCGCCGATCCCGTCACCGTCTCCGCCGAGCTGACCCGGCGCGGCGACATCGGCCGCATGGGCGGCGCACCCTACCTGCACACGCTCATCGCCTCCGTGCCCACCGCCGCCAACGCCGGCTACTACGCCCGCATCGTCAGGGAGCGGGCCATCCTGCGCCGCCTGGTCGAGGTCGGGACCCGGATCGTGCAGCTCGGCTACTCCGGCGACGGCGACGCCGACGAGCTGGTGGACCGGGCCGAGGCCGAGGTCTACGGCGTCACCGACCGGCGGGTCTCGGAGGACTACGCCCAGCTGTCGGAGATCATGCCCGGCGCGCTGGACGAGATCGAGGCCATCGGCAGCCGGGGCGGCACGCTGACCGGCGTGCCGACCGGGTTCGCCGACCTCGACGCGCTCACCAACGGCCTGCATCCCGGCCAGATGATCGTCATCGCCGCCCGCCCCGCCATCGGTAAGGCGCTGGCTCTCGACACCCCCCTGCCGACGCCCGGCGGGTGGACGACGATGGCGGAGGTCCGGTCCGGAGACTGGCTCCTCGGCGCCGACGGCAGGCCGGCTCGCGTGGTGGCGGCCACCGAGATCATGACGGGACGGCCCTGCTTCGAGGTGGAATTTGGCGATGGCACCGTCATCGTCGCCGATGGCGGACACCAGTGGATCACGAGTCAGGGACTCGTGACGACCGCCCAGCTGGCCGCCGTCCCTGGCATCGGTGGTCACGCGGTGGACGTGGCCCGGCCCGCCGAGCTGCCCGACCGGGACCTGCCCTTCCCCCCGTACGCCCTCGGCGTGCTACTGGGCGACGAGGCGAGCCGGATGTTCTCAGGCGCCGACCCTGAGCTCATGCTGGCCATCGAGGCCGCAGGCGTCCAGGACCGCGCCGCGGCCCTGGCGGTGCTGGCCGAGCTGGGCCTGGCGCAGGACCGGCACGTCCCCGCCGGGTACCTCCGCGCTTCCGAGGCGCAGCGGCGAGCGCTGCTCGCGGGCCTGCTCGACGTGGCTGGCCGCATTCTCGGGAACGGCGCGGTCCAGTTCGCTGCCCGCAGTCGCAGGCTCGCGGGTGACGTCAGGGAGCTCGCGCTCAGCCTGGGCTACGTGGCCACGCAGACCTCACCGTCCGGGCCTGGCTCGGGCACGGCCCGCCACGCGGTCAGCTTCACGCCCGCCGACAAGGTCTTCCGGCTTACCCGCAAGCTGGCCCAGCAGGACCTGGCCGGCGGCCCGGCGGCGGCCCGGCGGCTCATCACCGAGGTCCGCCCAGTGCCCAGCGTGCCCGTACGCTGCGTGCAGGTCGACAGCGCTGACCACACCTACCTGGCCGGCCCGACCTGGATCCCGACCCACAACTCCACCCTGGCCCTGGACCTCGCGCGCGCCGCGTCCGTCCACGCCGGCCAGACGAGCGTGATCTTCAGCCTGGAGATGAGCCGCAACGAGATCACCATGCGGCTGCTGTCGGCCGAGGCCCGCGTGGCGCTGCACCACATGCGGACCGGCCAGCTCAGCGACGACGACTGGACCCGGCTGGCCCGCCGCATGAGCGAGGTCGCCGACGCCCCGCTGTTCATCGACGACTCGCCGAACATGTCGATGATGGAGATCAGGGCCAAGTGCCGTCGCCTCAAGCAGCGGCACGAGCTGAAGCTGGTCATCATCGACTACTTGCAGCTGATGAGCTCGCCCAAGCGGGTGGAGAACCGCCAGCAGGAGGTCTCCGAGCTCTCCCGGTCACTGAAGCTCCTGGCCAAGGAACTGAACGTCCCGGTCGTCGCGCTCTCCCAGCTCAACCGTGGTCCCGAGCAGCGCACCGACAAGAGGCCGATGCTCTCCGACCTCCGCGAGAGTGGATGCCTGACCGCCGACACCACCCTGCTGCGAGCCGACACCGGTGCACCGGTCACCTTCCGGGAGCTGCTCGACCACGGCCACGATGGCATCAGCGTCTGGTCCCTTGATGAGCAGCGCCGCCTGGTCGCCGCTCCGATCACCAACGTCTTCCCCTCCGGGGTCAAGGAGGTCTACCGCCTTAAGCTGGCATCTGGGCGCGAGGTCAAGGCCAGCGGCAACCATCCCTTCCTGACGTTCACCGAGTGGCGGCCGGTGGATCAGCTCCGGGTCGGTGACCGCATCGGGATACCCCGGCATATTCCTGAGCCGATCAGCGTCGGGCTGGGCTGGACCGAGGGGCGCCTCGGTTTGCTGGCCCACCTCATCGGCGACGGCTGCGTCCTGCACGGCCAGCCCGTTCACTACACCTCGAACGACGAAGCCAACCTGGACTTCGTCGAGAGCGCCGCGGCTGCCGAGTTCGATATCACACCCCGGCGGGTGGCACAGAAGACGTGGTGGCACAGCTACCTGCCCGCCCCGTACCGGTGCACGCATGGCCGCCACAACCCGCTGCACACCTGGTTCCGCGAGCTGGGCATCGAGGACCTGCGGTCCCACCAGAAGCGGATCCCTGATGTCCTGCACTCTGCGAGCAACCGCGAGATCGCGGTGTTCCTGCGGCATCTGTGGGCGACGGACGGGTGTATCTGGAACCCGAGCGGCAACTCAACCCCGAAGGCGTATTACGCCACGGCCTCCCGGCAGCTGGCTGACGGCGTAGCGCTCCTGCTCGAGCGGCTGGGGATCGTGGCGCGGATCCGGGCGACCCAGAAGGCTGGCTACCGCCCGTCGTACCACGTGATCATCGCCGACGGACCGAGCATGCGCAGGTTCTGCTCTGACGTCGGCGTCCACGGACGTCGGGGCGAGACAGCCCGCGATCTGCTGGCCGCTCTCGAGGGCAGGTCAGCCAACCCCAACACCGACACCGGCGCGCTCGGGTCGCCGCTGCTGGAAGAGGTAGCCACGAGCGATGTCTACTGGGATCGGATCGTGAGCATCGAGGCGCTGGGTCCGGAGCCGGTCTATGACGCCACGGTCAAGGGCACGCATAACTTCATCGCCGACGGGATCTTTGCCCACAACAGCATCGAGCAGGACTCCGACATGGTCATCCTGCTGCACCGCGAGGATGCCTATGAGCGGGAGTCGCCGCGGGCTGGCGAGGCCGACTTCATCGTGGCCAAGCACCGCAACGGCCCCACGACCACGGTGACCGTCGCCTTCCAGGGCCACTACAGCCGGTTCGTCGACATGGCCATGTGAGCTGCCGCCCCGACCGGAGCGGCAGCCCACATCGCGTCTTTCCCTAGGCGATCTGGTGCCAGGTCGCGGTGGTGCCGCCCTTCTTGCAGAACCACAGACGGCCGTTCTTGTCGGCGTACAGGTCACCCCGGCTGCCGCCCTTGGGGTGGGTCGCGCCGGATCCGGGGGAGAGCTGGATCTGGGCTAGATTGCCGCCGAAGACCCCGCCTCGGCCCTTGCTCGTCGCATGAATGCCCGAGTTCGTGCCCGAGTTGACTGCCTTGATCGTGGCCAGCGTGCCCGAGTTGTTGGTCGCGTTGACGGCCTGGCCGTTACCCGAGCCTGCGGCCTGAATCGCGGTCGGGCCCTGCGCCTCGACCGCGACCGTCTCGCCGCTAGCTGACACGCCCACCGCCGACCCGGAGGCGACCAGGCCGGTGCGCCCGCTGGCGCTGACCCCGGTACCACTGCCACCGGTGGCGTTAACCCCGATGCCGCTATCGCTCGTCGCGTACACCCCCCAGCCCGAGCCGGCATGTGAAGCCCAGACCCCGATCCCGAGCCCGCCGGTGCCGTTGTTCTGGCCCCGGACCGCCGAGGAGAACCCGCCAGGTGAGGTGCTGGAGATGACGCCGATGATGGCCGTAGCGTCGCCCGCGGTGCTGCTACTGGTGCCGGAGACCGCCGTCCCAGCAGTGTTACTGCCCCTCACCCCCGCGGCGTTGGCACCGAAGGCCAAGCCCAGCACGCCCGCCCCGGAACCGGACACCTCGTTGCTGTTGTAGCCAACCACGCCGTTGCCGCCGCCGTTGTCGGTGTAGCCGTAAATCCCGTTGGCCACCCCGCCCTTGCCGGCCGTCGATCCCGCGCCGGCCCAGCCACCGAGGCCTGCCGGGAAGTTGGCCTCGCCGCCGTCGTAGGTCGAGTCGTTCCCGAGCAGGACGACCCCGGCGAAGCTCGAAGCACCGTCATAGAGCACGGACGTCCGCGACTCGCCCTTCGTCACGTTGCCCGCGCTGACGGCGTTGCCGTTAGCGTCTGCAGCGGCCGCCGCGGCCGCCGCCGGCTGGGCACCCGCCTCTACCAGGGCCGCCGCGCCCATCGCGGTCACCGCCGCCGCACCCACGGCCTTGCCCATCATCCGGCGGCTGAGCTTGCCGGCCAGCGGCCGGGTCGGACCAGCGGTCGGCAACTCCAGCTTCGTCCGAGCACCAGCGGCACTCGATGGTGCGGC
This sequence comes from uncultured Actinomycetota bacterium, assembly GCA_963822485.1. GTDB lineage: Bacteria > Actinomycetota > Actinomycetes > Streptosporangiales > Streptosporangiaceae > DASUBV01. The sequence goes on along the minus strand of CAWGHW010000031.1, from coordinate 255,940 downwards.
CGACTCGGCCGGACTCATCCCGGCGGACAACCGGGAGACCTCCTGGCGGAGCGTGGCGTTCTCCCGGCTCAGCCGCGTACAGACCTCTGCTAGCTCACTAACCTTCGCCGCCAGTGCGTCAAACGCTGGCGCGCCCGTTGCGTCCATCTGTCCTCCGTATGGCGACAGGAACGACAAGCAATATCCGGCGCAATTAATGCGGTCCCCGTCAGTCCCGGCGAGATAAGTCATAACGGCTTATTCACCCCAAGTCAAGGGAAGTTAAAGAATCAGGGATATCGGTCATAAGAGATGGAGTATCAGCAGTTCACAGGCCTGTGGCGCCGATGGAACGGGACGGCACAGGATGGCACGCTTATATAGGCGGGACCTGAGATCCACCACAAGTCGATCGATTCCTGGAGTGATATGCGCGGGCTTTCTTCGGCGCAGAGAATCCGTTCGGTAACTCTCCGGGATATCTTTGGACTGGCATTTGTATCAGTTTCCGATCTATCCTGTGGCGTCGACTCGCGAAGCGGACAGAGCGGTCATCGGTTACGGACACGCCGCCGGAGCAGGACGGGCCGGTGTCGCTGGTGATGCACGGCGGCTCCGCAGGTGCCGTAGACTATCTGGGCATCCCGCGCTCGTAGCTCAACGGATAGAGCATCTGACTACGGATCAGAAGGTTGGGGGTTCGAGTCCCTCCGAGCGCGCTCCGCAGCCGCAGGTCAGGGTCTTGTTCTCCAGTGAGAGCGAGGCCCTGTTCGCTGTCCAGGGGCCGGGCGTCTCGCACTTTCTCACAACTGCTAAGCGATCTTGTGGATCTTGGCCAGCGCCGCGCGGCCCTGGTGCAGGTCGTCGTCGCTGGCGTGGACGTAGGTCTTTGCGTGAACGCGGAGTCGTAGTGGCCAGCCCACTTGCTGACGATCGAGATCGGCACGCCCGCGTGCTCCATCAGCGTCAGGGTGGTGTGGCGCGAGTCGTGCAGAGTGATCCGCCGTAGCCAGCCCGCTGCGGCATCGTTCGCCGGAAGTGACGCACGCACCGGGGCCGGGCCAGGTCAGCTCAAGGACGTGACGTCAACCTCGGGCCTTCGCCGCGCGTCTCCACGATCCCTCAGTCGGTTGCCCGCTCATCGGCTCCGGGCTCCCGCCAGTCGTCGGGGATGACGGCCGATCTCGGGCGTTATCGGCGCGTCACCCCTTAGCGCGTTGCCCCTCTCTAGCATGGCAGGCCACCACCTGTGCGGCGCCCGACACTTTCACTCTGGTCCCAGGACGGCGGGCCCCCACCGCCTCAGGCCGGGCCTGGCCAAGCTGAGACTCTACCTGAGTCTCAGCGGCTTCTACCTCGGCGGGCGGCTCCCACTAGCCGCCATGCAGACGCGCGTCGTACCACATCTACCGTCGGCGGTCGCCGCCAGATCCGTCATCCTGGAGCTACGCCGCCCCCTGCATCCCCCAGCACGATGCAGGAGGCATCAGGCGGTAGGTGATCACGGCAGCAACCCCACGGCGACGTTTACAGCGGTGGCGAGCGTGAACGTCGAGATGGGCACCTTCGGATCTACGGTCCCCCGGGGCAAAGTCCCGAGGTCATCGCTGTCTACTCGCCAGGAGCTGGCACCACCCAGAGCTGATCGGGTCCGCTCCTGCACGGGATGACACGCAGGGCCCGGCCGAGGGGAGGCGTTCCCTGCACAAGGCCGAGCCAAGGCGATTTGCAGCAGGGTCACCGATTCTCGTAGCTCCACCAGCCCACTACGACGCCAGCCCTCGGCCGACCGACGCTCATCACGCGACGCGTTAGCCCGTCGGTGCGGGGCCGTCCATGACGTCGCGCGGCGCGACCGTCGGGGGCCGGTTCAGGCCCCACAGACTGTGCGCAGGGGCGGCGGCCGTCGGCTACGGCGTCGGTCGACCTCCTGGTTGACGGGCCGGCTCGACGCGGACCTGCGCGCGCTGCGCTGCTTCGGCCGTGCTCCGCCTGGTGCCGCGCGGCTGCCGACGCGGCCGCGCGCCGGTCCGCGTCTCGGTCGCTAGCTCGCTCGCCCGTCGTCTGGCGTCCATCTGCGCAGGTCAGCGCCTGTCTCGCTCGTGACGCTGACATGGTCTGCCGGCGCGGTCGTCGCCCAGCTGCGCTTAGCGCAGTTGGCCAGCTGTGCTGCCGCGCGTGTCGACGCTTCTCTTCTCCGCAGCCTTTACTGGGGGCTGGCGCTCCGTGGAGGACAGTCGGCTCCGGCTGTCCTGGCCGTGGTGGGCCTCCCGGTCGCCATGCCGTTCCGCCTCAGCGCCAGCCACCCAGTCCATCGCGCGTGACCGGTGACGCTACCGCGGACGGCGCGTACCTTCACCGTCCCCTTGCTCCGCCGGGGTGCGCTCCGGCCACGCGCACACCGCTGGACGTCGGCCTACCCCCGCACCTGCACGGCTACGCGGTACACGTACGTGCGACGCCGACGCCGCCCACCGGCCCCTTCGTCGCGCGCCTGCACGGCTGACGGGGTCGTCGGCCACGGTACCGCTGGCTACCAGCGTTCTACACGCGGCCCTACGTCGACCGCTGACTGCTACACGCCAACACACCGTACCGTGTCCATCGGCCCAGTCGACGCTGTACTACTACACGTGACGCGTCTAGCTCACCGGAGACCCGACGCGCTGCCTGTTCGCGCAGACGCCCACTCACGCTGGCCACCCCACGTCGCGGCTATGCCACGCTGCCCCTTGCGTCGCGCTGCCGCGCGCCGTCCACCCGCGCGCTGCGTGCGCGCGCTACCCGCTCTTTCCGGTGCGGCCCCCTCTGCCGTCTGCGCCGTCTTCGCGTGGCTTAGCTGCACGCGCTCGCACCTCAACTTGCGCCCCCGACCTGCTCACCTTGCATTACCCCGCGCTCCCCCGCGCACCGGTACGCGCGGTTCCGCTCACTACCCATTCACCCCCGCCTCCTGCACCGCTGCCTACACCCGTGCTATCCCCACCGCTGTCATCCACTCTCCCCCGCCCCTCTCGCTTCAGCTTCGATCTCTCCTCGCTTGCCGTTCTCCCACTTCTCCCCCTTCATCTGCCCCCCTACCTCACCCTCTCCCTGACGCGCTCTCTCACAGCGTCTCACAACTTGAGACGACACCGATCAGGCGTCCGCGTCTGGACACCTGTGGACCCTGACCTCGGGCGATCCGCACTGCTGACTCCCGCTCTGACTACGATCAGAATTGTTCGAGTCCCTCCGAGCGCGCTCCCAGCCGCAGGTCAGGGTCTTGTTCTCCAGTGAGAGCGAGGCCCTGTCGCTTCCGGGGCCGGGCGTCTCGCACTTTCTCACAACTGCTAAGCGATCTTGTGGATCTTGGCCAGCGCCGCGCGGCCCTGGTGCAGGTCGTCGTCGCTCGCGTGGACGTAGGTCTTCTGCGTGAACGCCGGAGTCGTAGTGTCCGGCCCACTTGCTAACGATCGAGATCGGGACGCCCGCGTGCTCCATCAGCGTCAGGGTGGTGTGGCGCGAGTCGTGCAGAGTGATCCGCCGTAGCCCGGCCCGCCTGAGCAGCCGCCCGAACTCGTCGGAGTACCACTCGGGATGCACCGGGATGCCCGTCTCGTCGGTGATCACGTACTCACCGCCCCGGTACCAGTCGAGCGCGGCCAGCCCCGACTGATATGCCGTCCCCGCGTCTCGCGTCGGGCTCTGGCCTTGGGAGGCGCGCCCGCCGCAGCGGCCCGGGCAGGCTGACACCGATTCGCAGATCCAAACGGCTCATCGCGGTGGTGATCGGGAGGGAGGTGCAGACGTCGACGTTCATCCTGCCGGGTTGAACAGCTTCCAGTGCCCCTCAGAGATGACCTCAACGCTGCCGCCGGTCACCTTGATAGCGGTCTGATCGTCGATGGCGTACGCCGGGCCCTTTATCCCGGCGGCCCACCGTTCCGCCTCGGCCATGGTTCTGTCCGGGCGGTCCGGGCTGTCGAGGTGCGGGAAGATGGAGAAAGCGACAACTCCCAGCATGCTGTCACCACCGGTGGGCGGCTTCCAGCGGACGAACTTCTCACCGATGCGGGGGGTCAGCACCATGCTCCCGGCACTGAGCCCGATGTAGACCGTGTCGCGCAGCGACGGGAGGAGGCCGGCCAGTCCGGACTCCCGCATCCAGTGGCACAAATACAGCGCGTCGCCGCCGTTCACCAGCAGAACGTCTGCCTCCCGGACCCAGGAGACCCAGCGGTCCTTGTCGATGCTGGGAAGGGAGGTCAGCTCCAGAGCGCCTACCGACTTCCACCCCAACTCGGTCATGGGATCAGGGGACCGCCCGCTGATGAAACGCCATGGGCCCTCCGGATCCCCGCCAGGGCCCCCGTATCCTGCGGTGGGGATGCAAAGGGCGCTGGCCTCGGCGATCGGTTTGCCCAGAAGATCGACCAGCGCCGCCAGCATGCTTGCATTCCTGACACCAGAAGCGGTAAGGAGAAGCTTCATCGCGACACCGTAGCCTGGCGACCACGTCCCTGCCCGATGGATCGAGGCCGGCAGCGTGCAGCGATGAGCAGGCAGTCGAGAACGGGACGCTGAGGCCGGGCCAGACGGGCACCGCTGTTCATGCCGCGGGGGTCACGATCCAGACCGCCATGATTCTCAGACAAACCAGGAAGCCTGGCCTCTTCGGACGCTGACCCGCTGGGCTGCCGAGCAGGCAAGAGTCACAGGGCAAAGTGGCTGGTCAGCGTGCATTGGGATTTGGGTTCAATCCCCCCAGCATGTCCCCGGCCTGCCCGAGCGTCAGGTCGTCTCCGCGTACCCAGCCTGGAGGCTCTCGCTCCAGCACCTCGGCCAGCGGGGCATGCTTCCAGACTCGGCGATCTTCCCGAAATGCCGGTTAGCCATGATCCACGTGCTGCGCCGGTCGAGGATGTTTTGGGTAATGACCTAGGCAGCCACTGTAACTAAGTGGGTGACCCCGTAAGTTCGTCGGGGGTTGAGTTCGGGGTCACGTCTGGCTCGTGGCCGAGCCCGGCTATGCGGATGGTTCAGGCGGTGTCGAGGGCCTCTCTGCGGGGTACCGGCGGAGAACCCGGTGACGTGACGGAATCCTCGTAGCGGTCGCGGGCGGCGGAGTAGATCGCGAAGCCGAACGAGTGGGCTCAGCCCTTCACGCCGTGGCGGTGACTGCGATCAGCGCGTCGGCGTCCCGGCGGAGGGCCGCGGCCAGCTCGCCGCGTGCTGCCTCGGGGACCCCGTCCGGGAGGTTGCCACCACTCGCGGCCAGGTCGGCGGCGTTGCTGATGTACCTGGCGGCACGGCGCAGCAACGCCGGCGGGAACATGGCCGTTGCCGGATTGCCGGCCTGGCCTGACGCGGCCTCGGCAGTGATCTGCCCGAGTCCCGACAGCACCTGCCCGTAGGTGGCGACCACGCCGCCCAGGCGATCAGAGGGCTCGTTCGCCGCCCGGACCTGCATTGCCTCGGCCAGGGCGGCAACGATGATCCCGACAAGGCCAAGCGGTACCGGGACGGTCCTGGGCACCTCCAGCAGGTCGGCGCCTGGCTGCTCGGCGACGAACTCGAACAGCATCCGCCGCGCCATGTCCCTGACTGTCTCGTCGTCCAGGTACTTGCGGGCGGTCGGCGCGGTGACCCGCATGAGGGCTGCTACAGCGTGGACCCGATCGGTGATCAGCTCACCGGCACGCTGCCGGTCGAGGTCCATGCCAGATGCAGAGAGTTCCTCCAGGAGCGCGTCGACCTTCTGGTCGAGCCAGATACGTCTCGGCACGCTGGAAGTCTCCCACTCGTCCCGCCACGGAACTCGGGTATGAGACCGCCGCCGCTTGATGGATGGACCCTCGACGAACTTATGGGGCCGCCCACTAAGCCAGCAGGAGCCAATCGCGCCGGTCGCAGCGCCTTGATAACCAGTCGCCACTACGAGTGCGACAGCGCGCGGTATCTCGCTGGCTTTAGACAGCATCCTCACGCCGCGCGGTGCTGGTGCGAGCGCTTGTGACACGATCGGCGGCGTTCTCGTGGCAGATTTCGCGCGGGAGGTCACGTTCGGGGCGGCTTGCCACTCTAGTAGGCAACGCCGCGGTAGGCGGCGCGAATCCGGCGCTCATGGGAGGACCTGTCGCTTATGCGATCTGTGCGGAGGATCTGTGTCGTGGGGCAGGGTGAGTTGCGCGGGCGGGGTGGCCGTGCCGCGGTTGGCTAGCCTGGAGCTGCACGGTGTGCGCCTCGGAGTGTGCCGCGGGGCGGCAGACGGGCCCAGCTGGTATCTGGCGTCCAGGCGCGCGCCGCGGGGCAGGTGCGGCCGCGTCCGGTGGGACAGCTTCATTGGCAGTGGTCGCGCGGGGCGGAGGCGGAGGCAGAGTGGTGACAGTGACGGTCGGCCCTGAGGCGGGAGCTGTGCCTGTGGGCTCCGGCGGGCCGCGGAACGTCGAGTTCGCCCAGTTCTTCCGCGCCGAGCACTCGAAGCTGATCAGGTTCGTGATGGCAACCGGCGCAGGGGGCGATGAGGCCGCCGAGATCGCGCAGGTGACGTTCGTCAAGGCATTCGAGAGCTGGGATGTGATCCGGGTGCCGCGCGCATGGATCCGGCGGGTGGCGGTGAACGAGCTGACTGCTGCCCGGCAGGCTGCGCGCCGCCAGACGCCGCATGCAACGCTGCCGGACGCGCCGGTGCCGGTGTCGACTGCGCTGGCGGTGGAGCTGACCGAAGAAGCCCGGCAGGTGCTCGCGGCGCTGCAGGAACTGCCGCCGAGACAGCGCCAGGTCATGGCGTGGATCATCGACGGCTTCGGCGCCACCGAGATCGCCCGCGAGTTGGGGGTCAGCCCGGAATCAGTAAGGCAGAGCTACGCCAAGGCCCGCAAGAACCTCGGCCGGTTCTACGGACGAAGGAAGAAGCGATGATCAGGTGGCTGCGCGATGCTTTCGGCGGCGGAACCAAGAGGAAGGCCGCTGATGCAGCCGTCGGTCGGGGCATGGCCGATGTGCTGGCGGCGCTAGACAACGTGATCGATGATGACGCGGCCCTGGGACGCATCTGCGCCGGCCCCGGCGAGACCATGCCCGGCGAGCCGTTGTGTGAGCCCTTGCGTGCAGTAAACCCACCCCGCGCAGCTGATCGTAGATACCTGCCGTGAATCCCAGGCTAGGCCGAGCCAATCAGAACCGCCGGCCTGCCGAGAAACAACGCGATACCTGGAGGAGGCGCCATGCCAGCCGCCCCGCCTGCTGTTAACGCCACCACGGGCGGCTCGGAACAGGCTAAGACAGCTCCGGGCCCCCCGGCTCCGGGCTACGGCCGCCGCAGGGGGCAGGCACGGCTGCGCCGCGGCGCAGCCGAGAGGGCCCAACCCGCCCAGCCCGCCGCAGCCGGCTCAGGGACCACTGGCGGTACCACGGCGGAAATCCACGGAACCCGCCCACGGCGTTTCGGCTTCCTGCTCCGGCGCATCCCCAAGACGAGGGCCACCTACGTCGACCCGCTGTTCGCGCGACCAGATTTGGTCGAACACGACTACTACCGCTTCCGGCGCCGGCTTGACAGCTGATGACGGCCAGACAGGCAGGGATCAGCTAGGAACCCCGCCCGGCTGCTGCGGCCAGCCTGGCCCAGGCGCTGCCGCCTTACGGTGACGTCGGTGACCTTGGCCGGTCAGGCTCTGCCTGGACCAGCGAGCATTGATTTAGCCAAGTGGGCTGGTGCGGCTGCCGATCTTGTCGGTGGTCTCTAGGGGCGTACGCGTGGCGTTCAGGAACAGACTGAGCATGCTGAACCAGGAGATGGTGACGATGTACTTGCGGGTCACTACGGGACCAAATGTGTCAAGCATGGTGTTCAGTGTGTTATCGGTGAGTGTTCCGGTACGCAGCATTTCGTCTGTCGCGGTGCAGATCAGTACATAGTCCGGAGCTACTCCGGAGACGGGTCCGTCGCTTGTGGTGGCCTCGATCTCAGCGTCGGTCAATCCGGCGTTGGACGCCATGACCCTGTTAGCCTGCCACTCGTACGGCACGTCGAGGATAGATGCGGCGCGCAAGATGATCATCTCGCGGTGCTTGTCGTCTATGTCCGACGTGCCGAAGATCGCCCGGACGTCACCGATCAGCACGGGATAAAATTCCTCAGCTCCGGCGAACATCTTTATGACATTGAGCGTGGTGTCAGGGTCGTAGTCGTGGCCCATCACGTTGCGGAGATCGTCGTCCGAGGGCAGCGGTACGGTGACTGACTGCCTGTAAGCCGTCGGTGCACTCATATCTGCTCCATTCACTCGGTGCTACTGTCCGTCGCTTCATGTACCCGCTACGGCAGGCTCCATGACCCGCGGCTGACACAGCGACCAGCAGAATGAGCGCGGTGGAACGCTCAGCGATCTCCCGCTGAAGCGGTGACCACAGCCCCTGGCTGGCCGGATTCTGGCCGTATGGCACCGCTCAGGAGCGCAGGACGACGCCAAGTGATGAGAGTCATTCTGGCTGATCAGATCGCATGCACCACGTCGTCAGCCGACGCCGGGTCGACCTTGCCCAGGCGCCTGCATTTGCCTCGATGGGGGATGCCTGGCCATGCTGGCGGCATGCATAAGACCGCGGGCGTGCGAGATCCGGCCGCTGCTTTTCCGCTGCCGAGTACGCGCGATGACGTGCAGGAACGCCGGGACGCCAACCGGGCGATCGCCGTCAGCGCGATCGGGCTGGCCGCGACCGGCATCGTGGAGCTGCTGCTCGCGATCGTGACCGGCTCGGTCGGACTGCTCGGCGACGCGATCCACAACCTGTCCGATGTCTCCACCAGCGCCGTGGTGTTCCTGGGGTTCCGGCTGTCGCGCAAGGGACCGACCGACCGATACCCCTACGGCCTGGACCGGGCCGAGGACCTCGCCGGGATCGGGATCGCCATCGTCATCTGGGCCAGCGCGGCATTCGCCGGGTACGAGAGCGTCCGCAAGCTTGCCGACCACGGGACCACCAGTCACGTCACGCTCGGCATTGTCGGTGCGGTGCTGGGCATCGTCGGGAATCAGGTCGTCGCCCGGTACAAGCTCGTCGTGGGCAGGCGCATCAACTCCGCCACGCTGGTCGCCGATGCCCGGCATTCCTGGCTGGATGCGCTGTCCTCCGCTGGTGCCCTGGCCGGCCTGGTCGCGGTCGCGCTGGGCTTCCGGCTGGGCGACCCGATCGCGGGCATCGCGGTCACCCTGTTCATCTGCCACGTCGGCTATGAAGTCACCAAGGACGTCGTGCATCGCCTCGCCGACGGCGTGGACCCCGCCGTCATCACCTCCGCCGAGACAGCCGCAGGGTCGGTGCCGGGCGTCATCCACGCGCACGCGCGTGCCCGCTGGACCGGCCGGACCCTGCGGGTAGAAGTCGAGGGCTGGGTCGACCCGGCCCTTCCCGTCAGCGGTGCCGACGCACTCGGCCAGCAAGTCGCCCGGGCCGTCGCCAGTGAGCTGCCCGAGGCAGGCAGCTTCACGTGGACCGCGCGGGCAGCCCCAGCCTGATCACCCCTTTGCCCCGCAGGTGCGCGAGTCCTTCACCAGGTCGTCGCAGAAGCCGGCGACGTCGCTGCCGATGAGTTCCAGGACTGCCTTGCCGGCCGCGACGCCCTCCTGGAAGAAATCGACAATCCCTGAGAGCAGGCGCCCGTCAGCCAAGTCGGCCGGCCCGACCTTGAAGAGGTACCTCTGAATCTCCTTGTAGACGATCTGGTAGTCCGGCGGGAGCGCCTTGACCCGCGCCATGTGCGCACGCCACTGCCTCTTGCCCTCGATGATGTCGTGGATGCCCACGTCAGCCTCCTAGCTGGCCCAGTTTCCTGGCGACGTTCCTGTTCAGCTGCTCGCGCCACCGGTCGCGATAGCTCCGCGCCCCTTCTCCGCCGGCCAGCGCCGCGCAGAAGCCCTTGATGTCATCCCCCAGCACCTCGTGAATGCTCTGCCCGTCCGCCGCTGTTTCTTCGAGCAGCCCCAGGGCGCCGTCAAGAATCGGCATCAGGTTGCGACCCGTGAAGCCCGCGTAGGGGAAGAGGTGAGCCTTAACCTGTCCCCACGCCGCCCGGTAGTCGGCTGGCAACGCCTCGGCCCGGGCTTCGAACGCGTTCCATTCCCGGGTCAGATCGCTGCCTGTCATGGTCTCCCAGAGCTTCATCTCCCGCCCTCCCTGAGCTTGTCGATCCGTGATGAGAGGTACTCCCATTTCGCCCAGAACGTCGCGAGTTCTTCCCGCCCCGCATCGTTGAGCGCATAGAACTTGCGCGGCGGACCCATCCCCGATGGCCGTTTCGTCACCTGGACGAGCCCGTTCTTCTCCAGTCGCAGCAAGATGGTGTAAACCGTGCCCTCGACGACGTCGGCGAAGCCGAGTTCGTTGAGCCGACGCGTGACGGCGTACCCGTAGGTCTCCTCGCCGCCGATGATTTCCAGCACGCAGCCCTCAAGCGTGCCCTTCAGCATCTCTGTCAGGTCGTCCATCGCGGGTCCTCTTCGGTCCTCCTGGTACTCGGTACTACCGAGTACCACTACACGGTACCACAGAGTAGAGAGACGACGCCCAGTCAGCGGTGCCGACGGGAGAGCTGGTCAGGCTTGACATATGTCGATAACTTCAGCCGTTCCACGAGTGGCTGGCCAAGTACGAGCAGGCGTGGAGCGAGCGGCTGGACCGGATGGATGACTACCTCACAGAGCTACAGCAGCAAGGAGAGCCACAGTGAGGTGACGGAGTTCAGCCAGCGGATGTCACACCGCGGCGGTCAGTAACGTGGCACGCATGAACATACCGAGCCGGGAACTCACCTCTGAGGATCAGGAGCTAATCGAGTTCGCGCGCCAGATCGTCGACGCCAACACCGACGGTGAATACGGGGTCCATACGATGGGCGCTGCCGTGCGCGGCGCCGACGGCCAGATGTACGGCGGCATCTGATGCCCCTCGGTGCTGTCTGGACGCCCGACGAGGGAACCCAGGACTTCGATCCAGATCTCTTTGAGGCATGACGGTGCCGGTCACCGTTTCCCAGCTGGCCATCGCGGCGGTCAAGGGCATGCGGCTGCATGACACCAGCGAGATCCAGCTTGGGCAGCACGGGGTGACAGGTGATCGTGAGTTCCTGGTCATCGGGGAGGACGGCAAGCTGCTGCTGACCGGCCGGACCCCGGCGCTGCTGCAAATCGAGCCCGCCTGGGACCGGGCGCGAGACGTCCTGGCGTTGCGATTCCCGGACGGCCGTGTCGTCCAGGACACGCCCGAGCCCGGGGCTTGCGCAGTCACCAGGATGTACGACGGGCGGGAGATACCCGGGTGGATCATTCCCGGGCCGCTCAGCGCGGCGCTGTCTGGCTACCTCGGCCGGGAGGTGCGCCTGTTCAGACGGGAGCCAGAGCACATCGGTCACGATGACCAGCCCGTGACGCTGATGTCCGAAGCGTCGCTGAAAGCGCTCGCCCCGGAGTGCAACGGTGCTGCTCCCGACCCGCGCCGGTTCCGCATGACCATCACGATGACCGGCGCTGAGGCATGGGCCGAGCACGGCTGGGGCGGCCAGAAGGTGGCCATCGGCGAGGCCATCTTGCGTGTCATAGCTCCCGTGCCGCGCTGTGTCGTCACTACCCGGAACCCGGACTCAGGCGCCACCGACGTTCGGGTTCTGCATGCGCTGGCCCGGCTGCGCGGCAAGAACGACATCACCTTCGGCGTCTGGTGCGACATCATCCGCCCCGGCCGTATTCACATCGGTGACCTTGTCACAGGACCGGAACTCGCGGTGTGACTGGCCTCTAGGGTGGCGGCATGGCGTCATGGTGGCACCGCGATGTGATCGCGGCGGGCAAGCTGCCCCTGATGCTGTGCTTCCTGGCCTTCGTCGTCACGTTTGTGCTGACCCGGACGATCACGCGCATGATTCGCGACGGCCGCGGCCCATTCCGGAACCAGGTGACGGCAAGCGGGACGCACATTCATCACTCTGTCCCCGGCATCATCCTGCTGATCATCGGAGCCTTCACCGCGGTCGGCGGCCCTGACTCGCTCGGCTGGCGCTCGTTCGCCGCGGTGGCGGTCGGCATCGGCACGTCGCTCGTCCTGGATGAGTTCGCGCTGATCCTGCACCTGCAGGACGTCTACTGGAGCGGCGAGGGCCAGCTTTCGGTCGAGGCGGTGAGCCTGACGGCCGCCTGCCTCGGGCTGGCCCTCGTCGGGTTCAGCCCGTTCGGCGTGAAAGATGTCGACCACATCGAGCTGTCCCTGCGGCTCACCGCGACCGGGATCCTCATCGCCGACGGCGTGCTCGCCTTCATCTGCGTACTGAAAGGCAAGTACCGGACGGCACTGTTCGGGCTCTTCCTGCCGCCCGTCGGGGTGATCGGCGCGCTGCGCCTCGCGCGCCCGTCATCGATCTGGGCCCGACATCGCTACCGGGGCGGGCACCTGGAACGCGCAACGCGCCGCGCCGCCGACTTCGATCGGCGCTGGGCCCCTCTCCAGACCGACTGGGAAGACTTCGTCGGCGGCAAACCGTCCCAGCCCAACCCGCCGGCCAGCGACGACGTCCACAGCTGAACCCGGCACCGCAGCGGCAGGCGGCGAGCCGATGCTGGCCGCCCGATCCCTCAGCGGAGCAGGCCGAAGTAGCGCGACAGGCTGTGTTCTACCTGCGCCATGTCATCCCGCGAGAGATAGTCCACGAGTTCACCGGTGACGTAGGAGACATCGATGGCCCGGATCTGATCGATCAAGATCTTGGTGTCTCGCCCGGCGACGACGACTTCCGGCCGGAACACCGACGCCTGCGCGCTAGTCGAGGTCGGGGCGATCGTGACCGTAGACCAGTCGTCCTGCTCGAGACTGATGACGAGCCCCAGGCGTCGGCCCCGCTGCTCATGGCCACGCTTGGTATCGCCGAGATCTACGGGGTAGACAGCTCCGCGGATCATGCTCGATCGGCCGACCTCGCCGGAACAGTGAGATTTGTGCCGACGATCCGGATGTTGCCGTCGGCGTCGAACTCCCAGGCATCCGCCTCGGCGGACAGGTCTTCGGTGCTTAGCCGGTGCATGTCGGCACGGGCGCGCTCCTCCCATGCCTCGCGGTCGAGCAGTCGCAGCGCGCGGCGGATCACGTCGCTGGTCTTTTCATCTTTACGGCGGTTGGCTTCGATAACGCGGAGGTCTTCTTCGGTGGGACGGAACCCGACGCTCATAGCAAAAGTGTACAACAATTGTTTGACAAGCTGGCGGCTGGCGTTCCCAGCCGGTTATCCAGCGAGACGATCGTTCACGCTGCGTGACATGATCGGAGCATGACCGAGCGAGTGCTGCTGCGGCCGGTGACGGCGGACGACGTGGCGGTCTTAGAGCAGCTGACCCAGGATCCCGAGATCACCGGGGAGTTCGAGTGGTCGGGCTGGTACGACCTGCGGTCGCTGCGGCGCGGCTGGGACGACAACGGCCTCATCGGACCGGACGGCGGGATCCTGATGGTCGTCCGGGATGACGAACCGCTCGGCGGGGTGAACTGGCGCCGCCACGAGACGACGCCGGGGGCGCACTGCTGGGAGGTGGGCATCGAGCTGCTGCCGGACGCTCGTGGCCACGGCTACGGGACCGAGGCGCACCGGCTGCTGGTGCGTTACCTGTTCGCGCACACCACGGTGCACCGGATTGAGGCGGTGACGGAGGTCAGCAACGCCGGGGAGCGCCGGGTCCTGGAGAAGGCCGGGTTCACCAGGGAAGGCGTGATGCGCGGGGTCGGCTGGCGGGACGGGGCCTGGCGCGACAGCGTGCTCTACAGCATCCTGCGCACCGATCCGCTCCCCTGAGGAACCTGGTTGCCCGGAGTCCGGCGGGGGTAGCTAAGCGGGGGTAGCTAACCGGAGGTCTTCGGCGAGCCCGCGCCTACAGCGTCGGGATGAGCCCGCCGTCGATGACGAAGTCGGCGCCGGTGATGTTCGCCGCCCGGTCGCTGGCCAGGAACAGGGCCAGGTCGGCCACCTCCTCGGCGCGGGTGAACCGGCCGGTGACCATCTGCTGCGCGGCCTGGCGCTGCACGTCCTCGGGCCGGGCGCCGGTGGCCCGGCTGACGGTCTGGGCCACCCCGCTCTGCCCGAGCCACAGGTCGGTGGCCACCGGGCCGGGGCTGATCGTGTTCACCCGGATGCCCTGGGGACCGACCTCCTTGGACAGCGACTTGGAGAAGCTGGCCAGGGCGGCCTTGGCCGCGCTGTAGTCGAGCACGGCGGGGTCGGGCAGCCGGGCGTTGACCGAGCAGATGCTGACGATCGCGCCCCGGCCCGCGGCCTGCATGGCGGGCAGCGCCCCGCGGGTGGCCCGGACAGCGGCCAGCAGGTTCAGGTTCAGCGTGGCCTGCCAGTCCTCGTCGGTGATGCTCAGGAAGCCGCCGGTGCGGGCGGGCGCACTGCCGACGTTGTTGACCAGGATGTCGATCTGGTCGCCGGCCAGGGCGATGAGCCGGCCGGGTGCGTCGGGCTGGCTGAGGTCCAGCTCGGCGATGCGCACCTGGCCGTCCCTGGCCAGCTCGTCCAGCTCGCTGGAGGTCTTCAGCGAGCCCGCGATGACCCGGACGTCGCTGGCCGCGAGCGCCCGGACGATGGCCAGCCCGATGCCCCTGCTGGCCCCGGTGACGATGGCGACCCGCCCGCCTAGACCCAGATCCATGGCTTGTCCCTTCTCGCGGCTATGCCAGCCAGGCTACGACCGCCGGGTGTCGCCGGGCGTGAGTCAGTCGACTGAGCCGATCTCGGCCAGCCGCCGGGTGAGGTGCTCGCGTTCGGGCTGGTTGCCGGTCCGCTCGATGGCCGCCGCGTAGGCGGCGGCGGCCTCGCGGCGTCGGCCCAGGCGCTGCAGGAGCTCGGCGCGGACCGCGTGCAGCAGGTAGTAGGCATCCAGGTCGAGCCGGTCGACCAGGGCCAGGGCCACGGCGGGCCCGTCGGTCTCGGCCACCGCGACGGCCCGGTGCAGCGCCACCACCGGGCTCGGGTCGAAAGCCAGCAGCTGGTCGTAGAGCCGCACCACCTGATCCCAGTCGGTGGCCCCGGCGGTGGCGGCGTCGGTGTGGACCGCGTTGATCGCGGCCTGGATCTGGTACGGGCCGGGCTGGCCGCGGCGCAGGCAGGCGCGGACGATGGCGTGCCCCTCGCGGATCAGCTCCGGGTCCCAGCGGCTCCGGTCCTGGTCGGCCAGCGGGACCAGCGCTCCGTCCGCCGTAGTACGCGCGCCGCGCCGGGCCTGGGTGAGCAGCATGAGCGCGAGCAGCCCCTGCACCTCCGGGTCGTCGGGCATGAGCTGGGCCAGCAGCCGCCCGAGCCGGATCGCCTCGCGGCACAGGTCATCGCGGACCAGCTGCTCGCCGGAGCTGGCCGCGTAGCCCTCGCTGAAGATGAGGTAGACGACCGCGAGCACCGGGCGCAGCCGGTCGGGCAGCTCGGCCTCGCGGGGCACCCGGTAGGGGATGTTCGCGTCGCGGATCTTGGCCTTGGCCCGGACCAGCCGCTGGGCCATGGTCGTCTCGCTGACCAGGAACGAGTGGGCGATCTCCGCCGTGGACAGGCCGCCGAGCAGCCGCAGGGTCAGGGCCACCTGGGCCGCGCGGGCCAGGGCCGGGTGGCAGCAGGTGAAGATCAGCCGCAGTCGCTCGTCAGGCACGGGTCCCGCCCATCTCTCCCCGTCCGCCCCCATCGGCCCGGCCGGCTCGTCACGGGCGTGGATGAGCGCCGCCTGGGCCTGCCGGTCGTCACGAGAGGCCTCGCGGCGCAGGTGATCGATGGCCCGGCGGCGGGCGGTGGTGATGATCCAGCCCGCCGGGGCCGGCGGCCGTCCGGCGGCCGGCCAGGTGGCTACGGCGGCGGCGAACGCCTCCTGGACCGCGTCCTCGGCCACGTCGATGCTGCCGAAGACGCGGGTCAGGACGGCGACCGCGCGCCCGTACTCAGCGCGGAACACGCCCTCGATCTCGCGAATGCCGATGGCGCCCGCGCCCGGCTCAGTGCTCGGGGGCATCCTGGAACGGCCGGACCTCGATGGGCAGCCCGGTGGCCCTGGTGGCGGCGGCCGCATAGCCGAGCGCGGCGTCCAGGTCGGGCGCGGTCACGATCCACAGGCCGCCCACGTGCTCCTTGCCCTCCAGGTACGGCCCGTCGGTCATGATGACGTCCCCGGCCCGCTCCCGGACCACGGTGGCCGAGCCCGGGCTGTGCAGGCCGCCGGTGAAGACCCACGACCCGGCCGCCTTGATCTCCTCGTTCAGCGCGTGCAGGTCGCGGCCGATGCGGTCCAGCACCTCGGGCTCCGGGACGGGCCCGTCGGGCTGGTAGATGCTGAGCAGGTACCGCGTCATGGCCGGTCCTTCCGTCACGCGGCCGGCCCGTCGCCGGCCGCTGTCACTCCCTACACGAACGAGCGACGGCCACTTCGACAGGTACCACAGGATCGGTGTCCGGAGGTAACACCCAGGTCTAGCGGCGCAGGTCGGTGTCGGCGCTGGCGGCGGCCTGGCCGGCCGGGCCGGCCATGTCCAGGCGGGTCTGCGACGCGCGCGCCCGCGCCCCCGCGGCCGACCGGGAGCTCTGCCAGATGGCGACCAGCACGGTCAGGCTCAGCACGACCAGCGCGCCCTCGACGAACAGGGAGACGGTGCCCACCCAGTAGCCCCAGTTCCCCACGTCGCCGGAGTCGCCGGGGACGCCGACCGACCGCGAGGCGACGTACCCGATGAACGGCCCGACGCCGAGCAGCACGGCGGCGGCCCAGCCCAGGGCGGCCGCGGCGGAGCGAACGGGTGGCCGCGACAGCGCCGCCGACCGGGTCAGCAGCAACTGCCACGGGATGAGCAGGGCCAGCGCGGTGAGGACCCCGCCGACCTCGATGAACCGGTAGCCCCAGCCGATCCAGCTGGGTGACGCGAGCGCGGTGATGCTGCCCTGGTCCGCTACGTGCACGGCCGATACGGCCAGCGCGAGCAGCGCGCCGGCCATGCGCACCGGCATGTCGGGCAGGTAGGCCGTGGTTCCGGAAATAGTCCGCCCGTCGGTGGAGCTCGGTCCGGTTGGTGACTTTCTGTCGCGTCATCGTAACTCCTAGTATCCGGAGCATCCCAGCCGATGCCGAGGCGTCAGAGCACCATGGACACGACGGTGCTCACCGTCAGTAACACGAAGCGGGTGCCGGCCCGGTTCAGCGCATGTTGGGCGAGACGGTCGTGGAAGTTGATCATGGTGACCGGTAAAGTGCGGGTCCGGTCCCGTCATCTCGCCGAAGGGGATTGCCTTGCCCGAGCTGACCTGCCTGGAGATCTGCGCTGGCGCCGGCGGTCAGTCCCTGGGTCTGGAGCAGGCGGGCTTCGCCCACGTGGCGGCGGTGGAGATCGATCCCGACGCCTGCGAGACGCTGCGGCTCAACCGGCCGGGCTGGAAGGTCGAGCAGGGTGACGTCCATCACTTCGCGGGCACCGCCTTCCGGGGCGTCGACCTGCTGGCCGGCGGGGTGCCCTGCCCGCCGTTCTCCATCGCGGGCAAGCAGCTGGGCGCCGATGACGAGCGCGACCTGTTCCCGCAGGCGCTGCGGCTGGTCGAGGAGTGCGAGCCCGCCGCGGTCATGCTGGAGAACGTGCGCGGCCTGTCCACGGCCCGCTTCGCGGGCTACCGCGAGCAGGTGCTCGGCCGGCTGAGCGAGCTCGGCTACGCCGCGGACTGGCAGGTGCTGAGCGCCAGCGATTTCGGCGTGCCCCAGCTGCGGCCGCGGTTCATCCTGGTCGCCCTGCGGCCGGACGCCTACGCCCAGTTCGAGTGGCCGCAGGCCATGAAGACCCCGCCGACCGTGGGCGAGACGCTGCGTGAGCTGATGGCGGCGAACGGCTGGCCGGGCGCCGACGCCTGGGCCCGCCAGGCCAGCGGCATCGGCCCGACGCTGGTCGGCGGCTCCCGCAAGCACGGCGGCCCCGACCTGGGCCCGACCCGGGCCCGCGCGGCCTGGCTGACCCTGCACGTGGACGGCAAGGGCCTGGCCGACGCCGCGCCGGGGCCCGCGGCCCCGCTGCACCACCTGCCCCGGCTGACGCTGCCCATGGCCGCCGCTCTCCAGGGCTTCCCGGCTGACTGGCGCTTCTGGGGCCGTAAGACGGCGGCCTACCGCCAGATCGGCAACGCGTTCCCGCCGCCGGTGGCCCGCGCGGTGGGCCAGAGCATCAAGACGGCCCTGGCGGCGGCCCGCCCGGTGCGGATCCAGGTGCCCGAGGCGGTCTGAGCGGGAGCCACCTCTGTTAGTGGAAATCTAGGAGAGCACGCGGCGCCGGAAGTTGCGCAGTCCGATGGCCAGGAACACGGCCCCGAACGCCAGGACGACCGGATAGATGATGTACAGGTGCATATGCGGCGCGGTGGTGAACACGGCCCGCATGCCCTCGTTGACGTAGATCAGCGGGTTGATCAGCACGACCGTCTGCAGCCAGTGCCAGCCGCCCACGGTGACCGGGGCGAGCCTGGTCCAGGAGTAGTAGGTGCCGCCCAGGAACGTGATCGGCAAGATGATGAACCCGAACATCAGGCCGATGTTCCTGGGCTCGAAGCTGGTGCCGAGCACCAGGCCCAGGCCGGCCATGGCCACGCAGGCCAGCGGGACGAACGTGACGATCAGCCACCAGTGCAGGGTCAGGTGGGCGTGCACCCCCGGCGCGTGCACGACCGAGGCGATCGGCAGCACGATGATGGCCGACAGCACGCCCTGGGCCGCGCCGGACAGCACCTTGGCCACGGCCACCAGCCAGATCGGGCAGGGCGCCTGGACCCGGTCCTCGATCTCCCTGGTGAAGCCGAACTCCTGGGCCATGGCCAGGGCGATGGACTGCACGCCCTGGAACATCACCGAGATCCCGACCACGCCGGGGACCAGGATGGTGGCGAAGGCCGATTCAGCCGCGGGGTTGCCGCCGCCGCCGATGCCCTGGCCGATCTTGGGGAAGACGTAGAGGAACACGAAGCACAGCAGGAACGGCTGGATGAGCGTGCGCAGCACGAACTCCCACAGGTGCTTGCGCAGCACGACCAGGTCGCGGAGCATGAGCGCGCCGAGGGCGGTCCAGCTGGCCGCGGCCACCGAGCGAGTCGGGCCGCCGCCGATCCGCCGGGCCGCCGCCGGCGCCTGGGAGCTTACGGAGGTCGCCATCAGTCGCGCAGCTCCTTCCCGGTGAGGTTGATGAACACGGTCTCCAGGCTGGGCTCGGAGATCGACAGGTCGGCCAGGTCGAAGCCGCCCCGCTCGGCGGCCAGCACGATGCGCGGCACCAGCCGGTCGCTGCCCTGCACGTGCAGCTGGAGCCCGCCGTCCACGCGCCGGGTCAGGGTGACGCCCTCGATGTCCTGGCTGAGCAGCTCGCCCAGCCGGTCCGGTGTCGCCGCTGGCCTTGATCGTGACCACGGTGTCGGCGCCCACGCTGCGCTTGAGCTCGGCCGGGGTGTCCAGCGCGAGGATCTTGCCGTGGTCCATGATGGCGACCCGGTCGCAGAGCTGGTCGGCCTCTTCCATGTAATGCGTGGTGAGCATGATCGTCTGGCCGTCGCCGTGCAGCTCGCCCAGCAGGTCCCACAGCGCGAGGCGGCTCTGCGGGTCCAGGCCCGCCGTCGGCTCGTCCAGGAACAGCACCGAGGGCCGGTGGAAGATGGCCCTGGCCACCATGAGCCGCTGGGCCATGCCGCCCGACAGCGCGTAGACCGACGCCTTGGCCCACTTGGCCAGCTGGAACCGCTCGAGCATCTCGTCGGCGGTGCGCCGGGAGGCCTTGGCCCCCATGCCGAACAGCCGGCCGTGGAAGTACAGGTTCTCCCAGACGGTCAGCTGCCGGTCGAGGGTGTTCTGCTGCGAGACGATGCCGCTGAGCTGCTTGGCCAGGGCCGGGTGGGCGGCGATGTCCACCCCGGCCAGGAACGCCCGGCCGGAGGTGGGGACGACCCGGGTGGTCAGCATGCCGGCGGTGGTGGTCTTCCCGGCCCCGTTGGGGCCGAGCAGGCCGAAGATCTCGCCCCCCTGGACGTCCAGGTTGAGCTGGTCGACGGCGGCGAAGTCGGTGCCCGCGTAGACCTTGGTCAGGCCCTCGGTGTGGATGACGGCCGTGTCGGTCTGGGCCGCGGGGAGGCCCGCGGCGTCGGGCGGTGCTGGTGCGGTGCTCATCGCTTCCACATCGTAGCCCCGCCCGACGGGCACGCCCCCAGGTCAGTTGCGCCTGCGGGGGCGGGCGCAGAGCAGGGCGACGGCGAGGACGGCGATCAGCACCCAGGGCACCAGGTGGGCCATGGCGTGGCCGACGGAGGCCGCCACCAAGATGATCAGCACCAGGGCGATCGCCCGCCTGGTCAGCCGCCGGGGCGGCCGCCGGTCCAGCTGGCCGGCCGGCGGTGCGGTCGGGGCCTGGGCGCGGCGCGGCGGCGGTGCGCCCGCCGCGCCGGCCTTGGTGTCGGCGTCCGGCAGGTCGGCGAACAGGCCGTTCAGGTCGGCCTGGGTGACGGCGCTCATCGCCTGGTGCAGGCGGCGGTCGAACTCCTCCTGGTCCAGCCGCCCGTCGCCGTAGTGCAGCGACAGGCGGTCGGCAACCTCGGTGCGCTCGGCGTCGGAGATCCTCATGTTCGGATTCGCGTAGCTCGCGCGGGAGTCTGCGCTGCCGGGTGGCGGGCTGGACGGCGCTGGCATGTGACATGACCTCCTGTCAGGGCAACCTTGATCACAGCGACCTTGATCACAGGGCCCGGGTCTGCCGGCCCTGGATGAAGGCGGCCGCGATGGACAGCTCGTGGCCTTCCTCCGGGATCAGCAGCCAGGCGGCGATGTAGAGCGGGACCCCGGCGCCGCCCATGACGGTCAGCACGGCCAGGACGATGCGCAGGATCGTGACGTCCACGTTCAGGTAGCGGGCGAACCCGGCGCAGACGCCGGCGATCATCCGGTCCTCGACGGGACGGGTCAGCGGGCTGGACTGGGACTGGTGGTGGGGCTGGGGCTCGGGCTCGGGTCGGGTGTCGGTGGCTGGGTTCGCGGTGGTGTCGTTCATGGCTCCAGCCTGCGCCCGCCCTAAGCCCGCGACCATCGGGAACGACCCTGGAGCCTCCCTGGCCCGGCCCTGGTGGCCGGGGTCCCCTATCAGGGATTGCCCTGATAGCGGCACGGCGGCCGGGGGGCGATGATGGGTGGGTGAAGGAACATCCCGGCTCCGCGACGCAGCCGTCGCCCGAGCCGCCGCCGGGCCCGCTGCCCTGGCTGACCGGCCACGAGTCCCGGCGCCGCCAGCGCCGGCAGCGCCGCCAGATGCGCAGGCTGCCGAGCGCCGGGCCGCTGCGCCGGGCCCGGCAGGAGCGGATGGTCGGCGGCGTGGCCGCGGGCCTGGCCGAGCGCCGGGGCTGGGACGTCACGGTGGTGCGCTGCGTGTTCGTGCTGGCCGCGCTGGCCAGCGGGTTCGGCGCCGCGGCCTACGTCATCGCCTGGCTGCTGCTGCCGATGGCCGGGGAGAGCGCCAGCATCGCCAGCAAGGCCATGACCGACCGCCGGGGCATCACCCTGGCCGGCGCCCTGGTCTCGCTGCTGTTCGTGGTGCTGCTCATCGCGCCCGCGCTGCGCGCCAGCTGGCTCGACTCACTGGCCACCCCGCTGATCATCACGGTGGCCGGCGTCGTGCTGATCTGGCGAAATGCCTCCGCCGACGAGCAGCAGATGATCCAGCACTTCGCCGAGCCGCTGATCGGCCTGGCCGAGGGCCGGGTCAAGTTCCGCATCACGCTTCGCGTGATGATCGCCCTCGTGCTGCTGGCGCTCGGCGTCGTGCTGACGACCACGGCACCCAAGACCGCGCCGTTGCAGGTGCTGACCGGGGTGCTGGTGGTCATCGCGGCGATCGCGGTGGTCCTCGGACCCTGGTGGCTGCGCATCGCCCGTGACCTGGTCCTGGAGCGCCAGGCCAGGGTCCGGGCCGAGGAGCGGGCCGACATGGCGTCGCGGGTGCACGACTCGGTGCTCCAGACGCTGGCCCTGATCCAGCTCCGCGCCCATGACCCCCAGCAGGTCGTCCAGCTGGCCCGGGCGCAGGAGCGCGAGCTGCGGGCCTGGCTGTTCGACGGCCGGGCGCCGGGCTCGCTGGGCTCGGCCACGACGGTCGCCGCCGGGGTGCGGCTGATCCAGGAGGACGTGGAGGCCCAGCACGGGATCGCCGTGGAGGCGGTCACGGTCGGCGACTGCGAGCTGGATGAGGACCTGGCCGCCATGCTGGCCGCGGCCCGCGAGGCCACGGTCAACGCCGCGAAGTGGTCCGGCGCCGACGTCGTGTCCGTCTTCGCCGAGGTCGAGCCCGAGGAAGTGTCAGTCTTTGTCCGGGACCGCGGCCGCGGCTTCGACCCGGCCGCGGTGTCCAGCGACCGCAAGGGGCTGGCCGAGTCCATCCACGGCCGGATGAGCCGTCGCGGCGGCTCGGCGCGGGTGCGCAGCGCCCCTGGCCAGGGCACCGAGGTGTCGCTGACCATGCCGCGCTCGGCCGAGAACCGATCGAGCGGGGAGCCGGCTAAAACGTGAACATGCCAGGAACCGCGACGCCCCGCGATCCGCGCCCCAGCGGCCGGCCTCGGCCACGGGTGGTGATCGTCGATGACCACGGGCTGTTCCGGTCCGGGGTCCGGTCCGAGCTGGGTGACGAAGTCGAGGTGGTCGGCGAGGCCGACGACGTGCAGCCCGCCATCGAGACGATCGCCGAGCTGCTGCCCGACGTCGTGCTGCTCGACGTGCACCTGCCCGGCGGCGGCGGCCAGGCCGTGGTCGCCGCGACCAAGCCGGTGCATCCGCAGGTCCTGTTCCTCGCCCTGTCGGCCTCCGACGCCCCCGAGGACGTGATCGCGGTGATCCGGGCCGGGGCCCGCGGCTACGTGACCAAGACCATCTCCGGCCCCGAGCTCGTGGCCGCGGTACACCGCATCGCCGCGGGCGACGCGGTGTTCTCGCCCCGGCTGGCCGGGTTCGTGCTCGACGCGTTCGCCTCCGGGCCGCCGCAGGACATCGGCCAGCCGTCCTTCGACCCCGAGCTGGACCAGCTCACCCCGCGCGAGCGCGAGGTGCTGCGGCTGATCGCCCGCGGCTACACCTACAAGGAGATCGCCAGGGAGCTGTACATCTCGGTCAAGACGGTCGAGACCCACGTCTCCTCGGTGCTGCGCAAGCTCCAGCTCTCCACCCGGCACCAGCTCACCAGGTGGGCCACCGAGCGCCGCCTGACCTGACGCCAGGCTGGCCCCTGGTCAGTCAGCCGGTCAGTCGGCCGGGCCGTGCTCGTCCTGCCACTCCTGCGGCGGCCCGATCGTCGCCGCCTCCGGCCCGAACCGCTGCACGTATCCGGGGTGCACCTGCCGCCACCGCTCCGACGGTCCCCAGGCGGCCGGCTGGCCGCTCAGATCGCAGGCCATCAGGTCCAGGCAGGCGTGCCAGCCCGCGCCGTCCCTGGCCGCCCGGCCCAGCTCGTCGAAGCTGGCCGTGAAGCGCAGCAGCGTCCCGTCGCCGTCGGGGGTCAGCTCGAACCGCAGCCGCTCGTCGCTCCAGATCAGCTCCAGCAGCGATGGCGGATCGCAGACCAGCATCTCGCCGTCCAGGGCCGGCATGTCCATGTCCCGGAACGCGAAGCTCAGCTTGGCCCCGGCGGCCCGCTCGCCGTCGATCGTGGTCGGGAACCAGGCCGCCAGGTGCTCGGGCTCGGTCAGCGCCCGCCACACCTTCGCCGGCGGGTGCGCCAGCCGCCGGGTGAATCGCAGCGTGGCCCGCCCGCCCGAGCGATCCAGCTCGCCGTACTCGCTGTACTGGTCCTGCGTCATGGGCCGCTCTCCTCCGTCTGCTCAGTCATCTGCCTGGTCGTCTGCTCGTTCGTCTGCTCGGTCCGCTCGTCGTCCATCGCGTCCAGGTGGCCGCCGAGCGCGTCCAGCCGGGCGGCCCACAGCCGCCGGTAGGGAGCCAGCCAGTCATCCACCGCGCGCAGCGGCGCCGCCTCGATCCGGTACAGCCGGCGCTGCGCGTCGACGCGGACCCGGACCAGCCCGGCCTCGCGCAGCACGCGCAGGTGCCGGGACACCGCCGGCTGGCTCATGTCCAGCTCGCTGACCAGCTCGCCCACCGGACGCTCGCCCGCCAGCAGCAGGTCCATGATCGCCCGCCGGCTGGGCTCGGCCAGGACTTCGAACGTGGTCGCCATTCCCACTAGTATAAGCCATGACACATATAACAGGCGCGGAATATTCGCCTCGGGTTTGCGCCAGCTCGGTCCGGGCCCCGGGCGGCGACCCTGGGGGTAGCGTGCCTGGTACGCCCCGGCGGCAGGCCGCCTCCGGGCGGGAACCGATGGGGGAGGTGGCTGCCGGTGCAGATCCCCAAGCCAGCCGAGGCCGACCGCGAGCGCTTCGCCGGGCTGGTGCCCGAGGCGCCGGACGTCGAGGTCAAGCCGATGTTCGGGAACCTGGGCGCGTTCGTGCACGGCAACATGTTCATGGGCCTGTTCGGCCCGGACATCGGCGTCAAGCTGCCCGAGGAGGAGCGGCTGGAGCTGCTCGCGGTGCCGGGCGCCGGGCCGTTCGGGCCCGCGGAGCGGCCGATGTCGGGCTACGTGACCCTGCCGGGCGACTGGGCGGCCAGCCAGGCCAGCGCCTGGATCGACCGGGCGCTGGCCTATGTCGCGTCGCTGCCGCCCAAGGCACCGAAGGCACCCAAGCCGCCCAGGGCCGCCAAGCCGCGGGCCCGGAGCTGACCTGAGCTGACCTGACCCCAGGCCACGGCTAGTACCTCGTGTGCATCAGCTCCCGGACCGTGTTCATGGTGCTGGTCGCGATCACGCTGGCTCGCTCGTTGCCGTCGGCCAGCACGGCCCGCAGGTGGCCCGCATCCCCGGCCAGCTCCTGCCGCCGGCGCCGGATCGCCGCGAAACGGTCGTTGATGGCGTCGGTCACCACCGCCTTCAGGGCCGCCGATCCGCCGGCGCCGATCTCGTCGGCCAGTTCCCGCGGTGCCACACCCCGGCAGAGCGCGGCGATGAGCAGCAGGTTGGACACCTCTGGACGACGCTCCGGCTCGTAGCTGATGACCCGCTCGGCGTCGGTCCGGGCCGCGCCGACCAGCGTGGCGCTCTCATCGGCGGTAGCCCGGATCGGCACCGTGTTGCGCAGGCTCTTGCTCATCTTGCGGCCGTCCAGGCCGAGCAGCAGCGGCGCGGCGCTGAGCAGCGCCTCCGGCTCGGGGAAGTAGGGCCGGCCGGGGCTGTACCGGTCGTTGAACCGGCGGGCGATCGACCGGGTCAGTTCGACGTGCGGGAGCTGGTCCTTGCCGACCGGGACCACGTTCGCGTGGCAGAACAGGATGTCGGCCGCCTGGTGCACGGGGTAGCTGAACATCAGCGCCGTGATGACCGCCGAGCCGGCCGCGGCCATCTCGTCCTTGACCGTGGGATTGCGCCCCACCTCGGCCACGCTGACCAGGCTGAGGAACGGCAGCAGCAGCTGGTTCAGCGCCTCCACCTGGCTGTGCGCGAAGATCGTCGCCCGGCCGGGGTCGATGCCCACGGCCAGGTAGTCGGCGACCTGGCCGAGCACGTTGCCGGCCAGCCCGGCAGTGATGGTCCGGTCGGTCATCACCTGGTAGTCGGCGATGAGGACCAGCAGGTCCACGCCGGCGTCCTGCAGCAGGACCCGGTTCTCCAGGGTGCCGAAGTAGTGGCCGATATGCAGCGGGCCGGTGGGCCGGTCGCCGGTGAGCACGCGGAACGCCGACGGACGGGCGGCGATGGCGAGCTCGAGGTCAGTGCTCCGCTGCTCGGTGGCGAGCAGGGAGCCGGATGCTGTCGCGTTGGAAGCTGTCGGGTCGGACATGACCATCCTCCTGGTTCGGGATGGCAGCACCCCTGGGCAGGCGGTCAGGTCCGCAGACATTGTGTTTGCTACAGAGCACGACGGCCGCCTCGGGGCGAGCCGTCGCATGAGCAAAGACTGGCGGCCGCCTAGCGCGGCCACCACCAGCACGAGCCGGTACGTCGTTGCATGCTTCCAGGGTAGCTGCCCGCGGGCGCGGGCGACAGTACGCGGCCGGCCGGGTCAGCCCTGGGTGGCCGCCTCCAGGTTCTCGCGCACCGACTGGGTCAGCGGGTGACCGGGCGGCAGCGCCCGCTCGCAGTCGCTGAGCGTGTGCCGCAGCAGCGAGACGGCGTCGGTCATGCGGTGCGCCGCGTAGTAGGCCATGGCCAGGTTGACCCGCGAGGTCAGCGTGTTCTCGTGATGCGGCCCGAGCACCCGCTCGTAGTCGGCCAGCGTCCGCTCGTACAGCTGCGTCGCGACGACCAGCTTGCCGGCCGAGTGATAGGCGGAGGCCAGGTTGCCGCGGGCGGTGATCGTGTCGGGGTGGTCGGGGCCCTGGACCCGCTCCCGGTCGGCCACCGTCCGCTCGTAGAGCGGGAGGGCCTCCCTGATCTTGCGCGCGGCGAAGTAGGCCCCGGCCAGGACGGCCCGCGCGGTGATGGTGTCGGGGTGGTCGGGGCCCTGGACCCGCTCCCGGTCGGCCACCGTCCGGACGTACAGCGGGAGGGCCTCCTTGATCCGGCCCGCGGACCGGTAGGCGTAGGCCAGGCTGGCCCGCGCGGTGATCGTGTCGGGGTGGTCCGGGCCGAGCGCCCGCTCCCGGTCGGCCAGCGTCTGGCTGTAGAGCTGCACGGCGTCCTTCACCCGCCCGGCCGCCTGGAGCGCGGCGGCCAGGCTGCCCCGGGTGGCCACGGTGGTCGGGTGATCCTCGCCCAGGATCAGCTCCTGGTCGGTCAGCGTCCGCCGGTAGACGGTGATGGCGTCGTCGAGCCGGCCCACCGCGCGGTAGCCGCCGGCCAGGTCGCTGCGCGAGGCCAGCGTGTCGGGGTGGTCCGGGCCCAGAACCCACTCGCGGCCGGCCAGCGCCCGCTCGAAGTGCGGCAGCGCCTCGTCGAGCCAGCCGGCCGACAGGCACAGCTTGCCCAGGTGACTGTGCGCGGTCAGCGTCTCGGCGTGGCCGGGACCCAGCGCCTCCTCCAGGTGAGCCAGCGACCGGACCAGCATGTCCATGGCCATGTCGAGCTGGTCCGCGGCCTCGTAGGCCGCGGCCAGGTACTGCATGTACTGCAAGGTCTGCGGGTTGTCCTCGCCCTGCACCCGCACGCTCTGCTCGGCCAGTGCCTGCCAGTAGGCCAGCGCCGGCCCCTTCAGCCGGGCCGCGTCCAGGCTCTGCCCGGCCCGCAGCAGGACCGGGTGACCGTCCGGCGTCCAGAGCGCGTCGCCCGCGGCCTGGGTCAGGGCGGTCAGGCAGTCGCGCAGCGCCTGGTCCAGGTGCGGATCGGGGTTGCGGTCGGGCCAGGCCTGGGCGAGCGCGTTCGCGGTCGCGACGGCCGCCTGGTCGCGGACCGCCACCGGCAGCACCTGCTGCACGCTCTGCTGCACCAGCGCGTGCAGGTAGACGGTCCGCGCCGCGCTGGTCGGGTCGATGGTGAGCAGGCCCACCTGGGCCAGCCCGGTCAGCACGCCGCGCACCTGCTCGTCGGTGGCCGGGGCCCGGTCCGCGCTGTAGCTGCCGACGTACTCCCGCGCCGCCTTGCTGGTCAGCACCCCGGCCGGGATGCCGTTGGCGTCCAGCAGCGCCAGCATGGCCAGCACCGGCCGGGCCAGCGCCGACGGCAGCACCTGGTCGCTGCGCTCCAGCGCCAGTGACCAGGTGACCGCGACGATGCTCGTCGGGGTGCTGTGCGAGCCCAGCCCCATGGCCCGTCGTCGTTCGTCGTACTGGGTTTGATAGTCCCGGCCGTCGATCCGGCAGTCCGCGATGAGCGCGGCCGCGTGGGCGAGCGCGATCGGCAGCCGGTCCAGTACCTCGGCCAGGTCGAGCGCCCCGTTGCGCTGGGCGGTGTCCTCGAACAGCCGCGCGGTCAGGTAGGCCAGCGCCTCGCGCCGGCTGTACGGCCCGACCTGGACCAGCTTGGCGTGCCGGGACGGCGGCGAGATGGACGCGGGCAGCAGCCGGGTGGTCAGCACGGTCCGGCCCATCGCGCCGCGCGGCCACAGGTCGTCGGCCAGGTCCGCGGCTTCGGCCAGGTCGTCCAGCACCACCAGCCAGGACCGGGTGCTGACGGCCAGCCAGCGCAGGAACTGGCGGGCCATTTCCTCCTGGTCCTGGCCGCCGCCGTAGCCGCCCGCCGGACCGGGGGCGGCGGTGATGTCCGCGCCCGGCACCTGCGAGCTGGTCCCGGCCGGGCCGGGACCCGGCGGGCCGCCGGGCGCCACGCTGGTCTGGCGGAAGGCCTGCGCGTAGCCGTTGATGACCGCCGAGCGGCTGGAGGCGGTGATCCACACCAGCAGCTCGATGTCCTGTGACTGCCACAGCGTGTTGGCGTAAGCGGCGGCCAGCTGGGTCTTACCCGCCCCGGCGGGCCCGGTCAGGATGTAGCTGCCCGCCTCGTCGCCGCGGATCAGCGGCCGCTGCTGATCGGGTGCCAGCCCCGCCGCGGAGCCGAAGCCGGTCTCCGGGCGGGCGCTGAAATAGGTCGCGACCGGGGGTACCGGCCCGGTTCGGACGGGCCAGCTCACAGTCGCCCCGGGACCCGGCCCGGGACCGTGCTGCTGAACCGTCATCTCCGCAGTCTCCAGGTGTTACTGCGCGCGTCCCGGGCGGCTGGCCGCCGGTGCCGCACATCGGCATCGACCGGCACCGATCCGCTGACCTCTGGAGATCCCACCATACGGCGAGGTGTAGCCGCCCAAGGCAGGAACGCGGTGGTTAACGCTCACCTAACTTCGGGGGCCGGGTCAGGGCGCCGGCGCGGTCGCGGCCAGGCGGGCGCCGGCGGCCGAGCCGCTGATCACCGCGCGCTGGCCGGGCCTGGCGTAGACCCGCCACCGGGCGGTCAGCCGCACCACGGCGCCGTGCGCCACGCGGACGGTCAGCCGCGCCGTCACCCAGCCCGACGCCTGCCGCCACCGCGCGGTCCCGGTAACCACCGCGTTGGTCACCCAGCGCACGCCGGTCAGCCGGATGCGCAGCGTGGCGCCGCCCGCGAACCGCACCCGGCCGCCGCGCAGGCCGCGGTCGACGTCGCCGCCGAGCAGCGACCACCGGCTGATCTCGTCACCGACCGCCGCCAGCCCCACCGTGGCCGCGCGCAGGGCCGTCCGCCCGGCCCGGTTGCCGGCCGCTGGCCGGGCCGGGACCGCGCCGCCGAGCCGCTCCGGGTAGGCGCCCACCGTGTGCACCGGGGCGACCCGCCTGGCGCAGGAAGTGTTCTCCCGGCGCAGGTCACCCGGCCGGGCGACGAACCGCCGGTAGATGGACTCGGCGCAGGCGTTGTCGCCGTCCTGCTCGGTGACGTGGGTCAGGTTGGCCAGCGTCACCAGCCGGGCCGACCGGCCCATCTGCCGGGCCACCAGCGTGGCGCCGTCCAGCCGCGGGGTCAGCGAGTCCAGCCCGCCGGACAGGATCAGCACCGGCAGCCGGGCCGGCACCAGCGGCGGCCGCCGGGTGATCGGCGGAGCGTGATGTACCCGGGCCGGCCAGTTCAGGCAGGCGCTGTAGGCCTCGGTGTACTGGTCCAGTTCGGTCCACTGGGTCACACTGAACGGCGCGAACGTCCGCCGGGGCTCGCGCCGCAGCGCGGCCGCGTACTGCCGGGCCCGCACCGCGGGCGGGGCGTCGCGGCTGAACAGCTGGACGTAGTCGGTGCACGAGACCGCGAAGTACAGGCCGTCGCTGAAGCCGTCCAGCGGCTCGTTGGTGTCGTCGAAGCCGACCGACAGCGCGGCCAGCCGCAGCAGCGGCGCCGTATCGCCGTGGCGCAGCAGCGCCCGGGCCGCGGCGTCCAGGTCCCGGTACACCACCGGGTCGAAGCCCGCGTTGTTGACCAGGTTGACCAGCGTCAGCACGGTCACCGTGACCCGGCCGCTGGTGCCGTTCTCCGTCGTGCTCTGGCCGCTCACCGGGTGGCGGGCCAGCCGTCCGGCCAGCCGCGCGATCCGGCTCCAGGACTGGCGGCCCGCGGCCGCCGCGCACGGCGCCGACCGGGCGCAGGCCTGGTCGAAGGCCCGCCGCGCGGTCACCACGGTCGTGGTGTACCACGGGTCAAGGCCCAGTACCTGGTAGGTCGAGTCCAGGGTCACCGAGCGCAGCAGCCTCGGGTAACGGGACGCGAAGACCTGGCTGAACCAGCTGCCGTAGGAGTCGCCGTACAGGTCCACCCGCCCGACCCGCAGCGCGCGCACCAGGCCCGCCACGTCGCGAGCCGAGTTCGCCGTGCTGAACAGGTCGGAGGCGTGCACCCAGTGATTCCTCAAGCGGCCGTTCCGGTAGCGCCAGGTGTGATTCAGCTGCGCGCCGCAGGCCGCCACCAGGCGGTTGAACCGCGGACCGTACTGCTTCGGCCCGGCGTGCTCGAGGCCCGGGCAGTTCACCGGCGTCGAGTTGCCCGTGCCGCGCAGGTTCACCAGCAGCAGGTTGCGGGTCCGCAGCAGCGGGCCCAGCATCGCCCGGTAGAGCGAGCCCGAGCCCGTCGACGAGTAACCGGGGCCGCCCTCGACCGCCAGTACGGTACCCGCCGCGTGCCCGCCGCTGGCCGGCCGCCACTGGAAGCCGATGTGAATGCGCGGGCTCGCCCCTGACGAGTAGTCCAGGGGCACCCGGATGCCGCCGCACAGCAGCCGCGAGCCCTTTGAGCAGGGATGCACCCGCACGCCGCCGACCCGCGTCGCGAGCTCGCTCGCTGCGGTGGCCGGTACTGTGGTCGCCACCACTGCGGTCGCCCGGGTTGCCGCCGCCTGCGCCGGCACGCCTGTGCCAGGCAGCGCCGACCAGCGCTACCGCCGTTGCCGCCGCGGCCAGGAGCGCGCCGCCGCCCGTCAGCCGCCTGCTCCGCGGGTGTGCCTGCCTCGGTTCCGCCACGACCATGATCGTAAATCCGGAGACCCGGCCCCGGGTAGGCCCGTTCCTGACGTTCAGCCAGGTAGCGGTGAGCTAGCGGGCGTCGGCCTTGTCGTCGTCGTGCACCAGCAGGTTCAGCAGCCAGCCCACCACGCCGACGATGATCGCGCCCCAGAACGCCGGCCAGAACCCCGTGATGTGGAACGGCAGGTGCAGCTTGCCCGCCACCCAGCTGCTCAGCCACAGCAGCAGGCCGTTCACCACGAGCCCGATCAGGCCCAGCGTCAGCACGTAGAACACGCAGCCCACCGTTTTCACGATCGGCTTGATCACCGCGTTGACCACGCCGACGATGAGCGCCACCACGATCAGCGTGAGGATCTTCTTCACCGTCGTGCTGGCGTGCAGCTCGATGCCCGGCACGGCCCACGTCGCCACGCCCAGCGCGACCGCCGCGACCAGCACGCGAAGCACGAACTTCATGAGGGTCATCCTTCCATAGACTCCCAAATCGGGAGCTATCAAGCGGATCATCAGCCACCCGAGCCGCACCTCGTTTAACGGTCGGCCCGACACGCCTCCGCGACCTGCCGAAACCCTGGACACCCAGCCGCCCCACATGCCAAGATCACTTCTCGGGGATCACTAAACGTGCTCAGTTCGCTACCCAGCGACCGAGCGCCAGGGGGAGCGGGGATGGGATTAGCCTGGGTGCCTGACGACACGGGCCGTGCCGTCGTGCCCGCGTCCGGACGCGAGTGGAACAGCGGCCCGCGGCACCGGCGGCCGACGCTTCTGGCCCGCAGCGGTCAGGCCGTGGCCTGCCGGATCACCGCCCTGGCCCGCACCGACGCCGACGCTGCCCCTTCGCCGTCCTCGCGCCGCGCCCGCCAGCCCGCCATAACCGCCCGCCGCTACTGGGCCTAGCCGCTGACCGGTCGGGGGTGTTACTTCCAGCGGAAGTCGGCTGGTGCTGCTCTGACCTTCGGCTATCGCTGTGCGCAGGCCCCGGACCTGCCGGGTCTCCGGCGTATGGCGACGGCGGCGCAGGCAGCCGGTCGGGTCCATATTTAAGCTAGCCGTGGCAAGGAGCTACCCCGACGGCCTTGTTAAACTTTTGGGCCCACCAGCTTCAACACTGCGAGCCTCACGGCCCTGACTACGCCGCAACCAGAAAGTCCGCGCGCTGGGCCGATGATCCGCCAGCGAGAGGGCGACCGACTGGAGGCTCCAGTGACGGTTGCCCGCGACCAGTGCTTCGCTAAGCGCAGTGACGGCCAGCAGTGCCAGGCGATGGCGATCGAGTACGGCAGGGTCTGCCTGGTCCACGGCGGATCGGCACCCCAGGTGCAGATCGTGGCGCAGCGGCTGCGTCTTCAGTTCGCGATCTGGTGCGCCGCAGAGGACTGGCGCGCCGGCCAGGACACTGAGGCCGGGTTCGACTTGCTCTGCAAGGTGACGGCCGCTGAGCGGGCGGTCGAGCGGTTCGAGGCGAAGCGGATCGAGGTCGCCGACCTCAGGGGAGGCGATCACCCGGATCAGGGCCGAGCGCGGCGAGTCGCACCTGCCGCCATGGCAGCGGCCGGCCGAGGATCTCGCGATCCTGGATATCCGGCCGAGGCGCCGCCGGCGGGAGGGCATACAGAGGCGCTCAGCCCCTCGGGAGCCGATACAGGATCTGGCCGCGCCGGGGCAGCCCGAGCCGCCGGCCGCTCTGGAGGCGCCGCCCGCGCCGGTCGCCGAGCAGCGGTTCGTCCGTCCCGGCTTCGAGGGCGGCCCGGGCACCGGCCGGACGATGCGGCCGCCGTGGGCCTGACCAGAGGCCGCCGGATGGGCTGCGTGGAATAGACCAGATGGAATTGGGAGGCTGGTATAGACCACGTGGGTACGCTGGTAGACATGAGCGAGCTACCCGTGGAGGACCCCTCCGACCTGGCGGCAGTCGCCCATAAGGCTGCCAGCGGCCAAGTGGTGTACCTGACCGCGCACGGCGAGCGGCTCGCCGCGATCGTGCCGACCGAGTTCGCCGCGGTGCTGGAGGGGATGACCCCAGAGGAGGCGACCGGCCTGCTGGAGGATCTGGCCGACATCGCCGATGCCCGCGAGTCCCTGGCTGAGCTGGCCGCCGGGGCCGAGCCGGTCCCTGCCGAGCAGGTCTGGGCCGAGCTCGGTGCCGATAAGTGACCGAGCCCGGGCCTCAGTACACGCTGGAGTTCGCGCCGAAGGCCGTCCGATCGCTCCGCAAACTTGACCAGCAGGCGGTGCGCCGCATCCGGGCGGCTGCCGAGGCACTGCTGGTGAACCCGCGCCCGGCCGGGGCCATCATGCTCACGGGCGTACATGGCGTGATGCGGATCCGGGTCGGCGACTACCGGATCCTGTACACGATCGACGAGGGCAAGCTCGTGGTCCTCGTGGTCGATGCGGGCCATCGTCGGGACATCTACCAGCGCTGAGGGTGGCGGCCGCTTCAAGACATGCGGCGCGGTGCCCGTGTGATGGGCCCGATCTCGCGCCAGAAGGCTCGAGAGCGTGAGCAGCAGCAGATTCGTGAGGAACAGCACCGGAAGCGGGCCGAGGGGGCCGGGCGGGCAGTCCGCTACTTCGGTGCCCTGCTGGTCGCGCTCGTCATCGGCGTGCTGGCGATCCTGGTCTACAACCTGCTGTTCGGCGGGTAGTCCCCGCAGGGCTACTGGCCCGCTGGGCGCCAGCCTTGCAGGCCTTGGAGGCCGTCCTGATAGCGCTCCTCGGCGAGCCGGATCGCCTCCTGCCGCTCGCGCTCGAGCGAGGCGCGGACCAATTCCTCGACACGTGAGCTCACCGGCGATGATCAGCAGGGCGGTCACGATGTCGGCGATCAGCACCGCGGCGCCGCTGACGACCACGGCCAGGGCTGCGGCGCCGATGATGGCGGCCACGTGGCCGCTGCCCTCGTCGAACACGACCCGCGCGGGCCTGATGAACGTCGGCATGGGCTAGATCTCCTTCCGGTTGCTCCAGCCCTGGCGGCCCGAGCGGACGATCCGGTGCAGCACGACAGCACCGAAGGTGCGGACCTCGCGGGATCCCTTGCAGCGGGAGCACTTGCCCCGCCGCCGGTTGGTCGACATCCGGTTGCGGCCGCTGGCCTTGCAGCGGGGGCAGTCGCGCCACGGGTGGAAGTATGCCCAGGCGGCGTAGGCGAGCACGTCGACGGCGATGACGAGCCAGACCGGGAGGCGCAGCGCCGCGAGCACGGCCGTGAGCACGACGAGGGCGATGAGAGGTAAAACCGCAGGTCAGATGCGATACAGCGCCGTCCGGCGCAGGTCAGGCTAGCTCTAGCCTTACTTCCAGCGGAAGTGGACGAAGATGCGGCCGAAGTTCTTGGAGTCCTTCTCCACCCGGTGGTAGCGCGCCTTAACTTCTTTCTGCTCCAGGAACCGAAGCACGTGCTTCTTCAGCTGCCCCGAGCCCTTGCCGGGGATGATCTCCACGACCGGGGCTCTCTTCCTGGCCGCCTCGTCCATGATGTCCCGCAGCGCACGGTCGATGTCGTGGCCCCGGTTGTAGATGTCATGCAGGTCGAGCGTGAGCTTCATCGGCGCGTCTCTCCCGTACGGCGGTGACACTAAGGTAACCCGCCCGCCGCCCGTCAGGTCAGGCCGCGCCGGCCTGAGCGGCGGGAAACGGCTGGGTTCCCAAAGCCGAAGAATCTGTCCATAATCAGCCGAGGACCGGGCCATGGGATCGAGTGACTCGCCCGTGCCGACAGAGTTTGGTGCTGGCGGGCCCTCCGCGCCTGCCCTGGCTGAGGGGAAACAACGGATGCGTCCAGCTCGCCCTGCTCGGACCGCGGCGGCTGCCGCATGCTCGCTGGCGCTAGGCGCCCTGGGCGCCGGCGCGGTCACGATGGCCCCGGTGACGGGCCTGACCGGGCTGGCCAGCCATCCGGCCCGGCCGATCGTGGAGATCGTGCCGGGCGCGGTCCACGTGGCGGCCGCCCGGCAGGCGCCGCCCAGCACGGCCTTCTGCGAGAAGCACTTCAAGATCGCGTGCTACGAGCCGGGCCAGATCGAGCAGGCCTACAACCTCCCGGCGCTGTACCGGCGGGGCATCACGGGCCGGGGCCAGACGATCGTCATCGTGGACTCCTACGGATCGCCGACGGTCGCTCACGACCTGGCGGTATTCGACAAGGCGGCGCACCTGCCGGCGCCGCCGTCGCTGCGGGTCATCCAGCCCGCTGGCAAGGTGGCGCCGTACAAGCCGAACGACAACCGCGAGGGCTGGGCCGGCGAGACCGAGCTGGACGTGGAGTACGCCCACACCATCGCGCCGGGCGCGAACATCCTGCTGGTCGAGACGCCGACCTCGGAGAACGAGGGGACGACGGGCTTCCCGCAGATCGAGAAGGCGGAGAAGTACGTGGTCAGCCACCACCTGGGCGGCGTGATCAGCCAGAGCTTCTCGGCCACGGAGCAGAGCTTCAAGACCCCGTCGCGGCTGCTGAACCTGCGCGGCGCCTACATCGAGGCGTCCCACTCGGGCGTCACGGTGCTGGCCGCCTCGGGTGACAGCGGCGCGGCGGACGTGCGCTACGACGGCTCGACCTACTACCTGCACCCGGTGACGTCCTGGCCGGACAGCGACCCGCTGGTCACGGGGGTGGGCGGCACGCAGCTGCACCTCGGCGGGGCGGCGGGCCGGCCGGGCCCGGCGACGGTGTGGAACGACACCTACAACGTGCCGACCCAGGAGTACATCGAGGGCAACAAGGGCCCGAACCCGCTGGCCGGCGGCGGCGGCAAGTCGGTGATCTTCAGCCGTCCGGGATACCAGAACGGGGTGGCCGGGGTGGTCGGCAGCCGCCGCGGGGTGCCGGACATCTCGATGAGCGGGGCCTGCAACGGCGCCGCGGACATGTACCAGAGTTTCGCGGGCCAGCCGGCGGGCTGGTACCCGACCTGCGGGACGAGCGAGGCGACGCCGGAGTTCGCGGGCATCGTGGCGCTGGCCGACCAGGTCGCGGGGCACCCGATCGGGCTGATCAACCCGCTGCTGTACGCGCTGGAGGGGCACCACGCCCGCGGGCTGGCCGACGTCACCAGCGGCAACAACACGGTGTCGTTCCCCCAGGGCGGCAAGGAGCACACGGTGCGCGGGTTCGCGGCCACGCGAGGCTATGACCTGGCCTCGGGCGTGGGCACGGTCGACGCGCGCTGGTTCGTCCCGGAGCTGGGCCTGCTGGCCCGGCACCCGCACTGGTCCTGGTCGCGGATCGCCACCGCGGCGGGCGCGGCGGGCTGAGGCCAGGCAGGAGCTAGCAGCTGGCGGCCGGGGACCGAGTCCCCGGCCGCCAGCTCTGTCCCTCTGGGAGCCCCCCGACCCACCGGGAGCCGGCGGGAACCGGGAGGGGACCGGACAAAAATCCGAGGCATGCGGACCGATCCGGCCCGCAGGTCGGCGTCGAATAGGGAACATGACCAGTCCGCACATTCCCGGGCCGGACGTCGGCGACGCCGACGGGGACGGGGACGGCCTCGATCTGGACCAGCTCATCGCGCTGGTGGCCCGAGGCGACCAGACAGCGTTCGAGGCGGTCTATGACCGCCTGGCCGGGCCGGTGTTCGGCCTGATCTGCAAGGTGGTCCGGGACCCGGCCCAGTCGGAGGAAGTGGCCCAGGAGGTGCTGCTGGAGGTCTGGCGCAGCGCGTCGCGCTTCGACCGGGCCAAGAGCAGCGCCACGACCTGGGTGATGATGATCGCCCACCGGCGGGCGGTGGACCGGGTGCGCTCGGCCACGGCGGAGGTCCAGCGGGACAAGAAGTCGGCGGTCTCGGCGCTGGCCCCGGACATCGACGAGGTCGCCGAGGCGGTCGAGGCGAGCCTGGAGCGGGAGCGGGTCCGGCGCTGCCTGGGCACGCTGACCGATATCCAGCGCGAGGCGCTGACCCTGGCCTACTACGGCGGCTACACCTACCGGGAGGTGGCCCGGCTGCTCAACACGGCCCTCGGCACGATCAAGACCAGGATCCGCGACGGGCTCATCCGGATGCGCGACTGCATCGGGGTGAGCTGGTGAAGCTGTTGCGCCACGACCTGCACACGCTGACCGGGGCGTATGCCCTGGACGCCATCGACGGGGCGGAGCGGGAACGGTTCGAGCACCACCTGTACCGCTGCCAGTCCTGCGGCCAGGAGGTGCGCGGCCTCCAGGAGACGGCGACCCGGCTCGCGCTGGCCGTCGCGCGGGTGCCACCGCCCAGCCTCAAGGCGGCCGTGCTGGCCGGGGCGGCGCGCACCCGGCAGCACTCGCCGCTGGCCGACACCAGGCCCGCGGCCGAGCCGCGCCTGGCCCGGCGGCCCCGGCTGGCGATGGCGTTCGCGGCGGTGGCCACGGTCCTGGTCGTGGTGCTGGCCGTGGCGCTGGTGCTGCAACGGCGCCAGCTGGACACCGAGCGGACTCAGCAGCACCAGGTGGCGGCGGTGCTGGCCGCGCCGGACGCCCGGATCCTGGCCGGGCGCACCTCGCTCGGCGGCACGGCCACGGTCGTGGCGTCCAGCCGGCTGCACGAGCTGGTGTTCACCAGCGCCGGGCTGCCCGTGCTGGCCAGCTCGAAGGTGTACCAGCTCTGGCTGATCGGGCCGTCCGGGGCCATCTCGGGCGGGCTGCTAGCCCAGGCCAGCCAGGGCCGGACCGCCCCGGTGCTGGCCTCCGGCCTGGTGCCGGGGGACGAGGTCGGAGTCACGGTCGAGCCGGCCGGCGGCACCCGGCAGCCGACCACCAAGCCCATCGTGCTGATCAAGGTGGCATCCTGACCACGTGATCGTGGTGCTGGGCGATGCCCACCTGGACGTGGTCGTCCGGCAGCTGGGCCCGCTGGCCGACGACACCGACACCCCGGCGAGCACGCTGGTCGGGCCGGGCGGCCAGGCGGCCAACGTGGCCGCCTGGGTGGCGGCCCTGGGCGGCCGCAGCCGGCTGCTCTACGCCCGCGGCAGCGACCTGGCGGCCGGCCTGGTCGCGGCCGACCTGACCGGCCGGGGCGTGGAGCTGGCCGGGCCGGTGGTGGACGGCCGCACCGGGGTGGTGGTGTCGCTGTCGGACGGGGGCACCCGGCGGTCCATGATCACCGACCGGGGCGTCGGCCCGCGGTTCCCGGCGGACGCGCTGGAGGAGTCCTGGCTGGACGGCTGCACCTGGCTGCACCTGCCCGCCTACAGCCTGGTCAAGGAGCCGATCAGCGGCGCGGCCCTGGCCGCGGTGGCGGCCGCCGGCCGGCGCTCGGCCCGGCTGAGCGTGGACCTGTCCTCCACGGCGGCGCTGACCGAGTTCGGCGTGGACCGGTTCACCGGGCTGCTGGCCGGGCTGCGTCCCGATGTGGTGTTCGGCACGCAGGCCGAGACCGCCCTGATCGGCGAGCTTCCCGGCCCGGAGATGGTGGTTAAGCTGGGCCCGGCCGGCGTGCGGGCGAGCGGGCGCGTGTATCCCGCCGCGGCCACCGAAGCCGTCGATTCGACCGGCGCGGGCGATGCGTTCGCGGCCGGCTACCTGCTGGGCGGGGTCTATCTCGGCCTGGCGGCGGCGGCACGGGCCGTAGCGACGATGGGAGCCATGCCGTGACGTTCGCCCCGGTGCTGTCCGATGAGGTCGCCGAGGCCCTGGACCGGAGCGAGCCGGTGGTGGCCCTGGAAACCACCCTGGTCTCGCACGGCTTCTCCGGGGGGCGCGGCCTGGTCGCGGCGCTGGCCGCGGCCGATCGGGTCCGGGCCGCGGGCGCGGTGCCGGCCACGGTGGGGATCGTGGACGGCGTGGTCCGCGTGGGCCTGGACGACGCCGAGCTGGAGCGGTTCGCGGCCGCCGGGACGGCCGCCCGCAAGGCCGGGGCCAGGGACATCGCCGCCTGCGTGGTCCAGCGGGCGCTCGGCGCCACCACGGTGGGCGGCACGCTGGCCGTCTGCGCGGCGGCGGGCATCCGCTTCATGGCCACCGGCGGGATCGGCGGGGTCCACCGGGGCTTCGCCGAGAGCCTGGACATCTCGGGCGACCTGCCCCGGATCGCCGCCACCCAGGTCATGGTGGTCTGCTCGGGGGCCAAGTCGATCCTCGACGTCGGCGCCACCAGCGAGCTGCTGGAGACGCTGGGCATCCCGGTGCTGGGCTGGAACACCCCGACACTGCCGCTGTTCTACACCGCGGACGGCGGGCCCGCCGTCTCGGCCGTGGTGTCCGCGGCGGCCGAGGCGGCCGGCATCGCCGCCGCGCACTGGCAGCTGGCCGGCCCGTCGGGGCTGCTGCTGGCCCGGCCGCCCGTGGATGGCCTGGACCTGGAGGCGCTGGTCGCCGAGGCCGTCGACCAGGTGGCCAGCGAGGGGATCACCGGTCAGGCGGTCACGCCCGCCATCCTGACCCGGGTCGAGGAGCTGAGCGGCGGCCGCAGCATCGAGGTCAACCAGCGCCTGATCGCCGACAACGCCACGCTGGCGGCCGAGGTAGCCGTCGCCTACGCCGAGTTGCCGGCCGCCTAGCCAGGGAAAATAACTCTGCGTGACTGATGTGCCGATCGCGTCACGGTGGGTATCTACTCCGAATATGCCCGCGAACCGCGGGGGCGTGGATCGGGGGGGATACATGAGCATGCCTCAGGGGGGTGAGCCGGGCCAGCCGCGGGACACCCCGCAGGCGGGCGCCGGACAGCAACGGGAGGGCACGCCCGGCCAGGGTGGTCCGCCGCAGGGCGGGCCAGGGCAGGGCGGTCCGCCGCAGGGCGGTCCGGGCCAGGGCGGCATGCCGCCGCCCGGCCAGCAGCCGTATGGCCAGCCCCAGTCCGGGCAGCCGCAGTACGGACAGCCTCAGCCCGGGCAGCCGCAGTACGGGAATGCCCCGGGGTACGGGGAGCAGTACGCCCCGCCCGGTCAGCCCGGCGGCGGCCCGATGATGGGCCGGCCCATCTCGCCGGTGAACGAGCTGGAGACCAGGGTCACCGGGCGCCGGGTCGTGCAGTACATCGTCGACGCCATCCTGTTCGGGATCATTACCGCGCTGGTGTCCTGGGCGCTGGACCGCGGGCACGGCGGGGTGCACGCCGTGCTGTACATCGTCCTCATCGTGATCGATGTGCTCTGGTACGTCCTGTACTGGGCTTACTGGCCGTTCGGCCACACCGGGCAGACTGTGGGGATGCAGCTGATGGGGCTGCGGGTGATCAGCCGCGACGGGGGCCCGGCCAGCTTCGCGCAGCTGGTGATCCGCTCCATCCTGCTCGTCCTGTTCACGCCGCTGTCCCTGCTCGTGGGCATCATCACCATGATGTTCTCCCGCTACCGGCAGCGTGTCGGTGACCACATGGCTAAGACACTGGTGGTCCGGTCGAGCGTCGAGCCGGTCCAGGCCCCGCGCGAGTACGCGGGCGCGGGGCAGGCCGGCACCCGCTAGCGCGACCGGTAGCCGGCCATAGCCGCCGAGAGCGCCGCAGGACCCGGACGGCCATCGGGCCGTCCGGGTCTTGTGTCGGGGTTCCTGGGCGCCAAGTTCTTCGAGCTCACGCTGATCCTGATCTGGCTGTGCTTCATCGTGATCGCGGTCGGCGAGCGGTCGCACGCCCGGTACCTGGCGGTCTGGGACGTCGTGGCCGCGATCTACGTGGTGCTCGGCATGCTGGCCATCCGCCGCAGGCGCGGCGAGCGGGCCACGCCCATCGGCCAGCACGATGTCGGGCCCTGGCTCCGCCCCCTGTGCGGGGCGCGCTTCGAGTTCGCCACCATCCTGGGCGCTAGCCTGGCCGGCCTGAGCAGCGCCGTGACCGTGCTCTACTACGCCACCGGCAAGATCGACGCGCTGCAGGGCGTCGGCGCGCTGGCCATCGTGTTCGCCTGGATCCTGCTGCACGCCGGCTACGGCCGCTTCTACGCGGCCCTGTACTACGAGAGCGTGGCCCGCGGCCGGGGTGCCCCGCTGGCCTTCCCCCGCGACGATCACCCGACGGTGGTGGACTTCTTCTACTTCTCCTTCACCCTCGGCACCTCGTTCGCCGTCTCCGACGTCACGGTGGTCACGCCGTCGATGCGCTGGCACGTCATGATGCACAGCGTCCTGTGCTTTTTCTATAACGCAGCGGTACTGGCCCTGGCCGTCGGCATCCTCAGGCCTCACTAACGGGCTAGCTCGGACCGGAGCCGCTTGCGGTCGGTCTTGAGGACGCTGGTCAGCGGGATGGCGTCGATCACCCGGACCTCGCGCGGGTACTTCACCGCCGACAGGTGCTCCTTGGCGAAGGCGACCAGGTCCGCCGGGCTGACCTCGGCGCCCGCGCGGAGCTGGACGAAGGCCACGACCTCCTCGCCGTACTTGGGGTCCGGCCGGCCGACCACCGCGGCGGCGACCACGTCCGGGTGCTGGACCAGCACGTCCTCCACGTCGCGCGGGTACACGTTGTAGCCGCCGCGGATGATCAGGTCCTTGATCCGGTCCACGATGTACAGGTAGCCGTCGTCCAGGCGCCCCACGTCGCCGGTGTGCAGCCAGCCGCCGCGCAGCGTCTGCTCGGTCTCGGCCGGCGCGTTCCAGTAGCCGGTCATGACCATCGGCCCGCGCACGCAGATCTCGCCGTCCTCGCCAGGGTCGGCCTCGGTGCCGTCGGGCCGCTCGATCCGCACCTGGACGTTGGGCGCGGGCCGGCCCACGCTGCCGCGCCGGGCCTGGCCCAGCGGGGAGGTGGCGATGATGGCGGCCGTCTCCGTGCAGCCGTACCCCTCGGCGATCTCGACGTGCGGCAGCCGCCGCTCCAGGTCCGCGGCGACCTGCGCGGGCAGCGGCGCCGCGCCGCTGTTGAGCCGCCGCATCGCGGACAGGTCGTAGTCCTCCAGCGGCTGCTGGAGCAGCATCTGCAGCATCGAGGGCACCAGCGGGCTGATGTTGGCCTGGTGCTCCTGGGCCAGCCGGAGCCAGGTCACCGGGTCGAACCAGCGCATCAGCACGGTCGTGCCAGGTTCGGGCGTGTGCAGGCTCATCACGCTGACCATGAGGCCGTAGACGTGCGACAGCGGCAGGGTCAGCAGGGCCGTGGTGCTGGCCGGGTCATAGGTGGTCGCGGTCGCCGCCCAGGCGGACGCGGCCAGGGCGTCGTGGGAGATCATCACGCCCTTGGACCGGCCGGTGGTGCCGCCGGTGTACAGCAGCGCGGCCAGTGCCGCCGGGTCGCTGTCGATCAGCCCGGCGGGTGCCGCGGCCTCCAGGTCGGCCAGCGAGAGCAGCTCTAGTTTCCCCGGCATTAGTTCCCCGGCAACTAGTTCCCCGGTCAGTAGTGCCTCAGGAACTAGTTCCTCGGGGACGGCCGGGGCGACGACGATGGCCCGCAGCCCGTCCACGCCCGCGGCGGCGGCCGTCACCTTGGGCAGGAACTCCGGCGTGGTGATGGCCAGCACCGCACCGCTGTCGCTCAGCACATGCCGCAGCTCGTCCTCGCTGAGCAGGAACAGCACGGGCGTGGCCACCGCGCCCGCCCGCCAGACGGCGTGATAGCTGACGCTGACCTCGGGGCAGTTGGCCATGCAGATGACCACCCGCTCGCCGGGCCGCAGGCCGGCCTCCCGCAGCCCGCCGGCCAGGCGCTGGGACCGCTCGGCCAGCTGGATCCCGGTCCAGTGCTGATCCTCGTAGAACAGCTGCGACCCGGCCGCGGTCCGCTCCCAGGACCGCTCGGCCAGCCGCTGCAAGCTGGACCCGGTCGGGCTGGTCACCATCTGCGTCGTCATCCTCGCTCCATCCGCGCGTCATGGCCCCGTCCGCCTCTACTTTGCGGGATATATCCCGCTCAGTCACCATGACGGCCCCCGCGGGTCCGGGGTTCGGGCCGGTGCAGCCCGGGTGCTACGCAGCGGTGAGGATGACCGGGCCGTTGTCGAGGATGGCGATGGTGTGCTCGCTGTGCGCCGCCCTGGCTCCCGTCGCCGTACGAATAGTCCATCCGTCGCGGGAGGTCACGTACTCGTCGGTTCCGTCGGCGACGAGCATGGGCTCGAGGGCTATGACCAGGCCGGGGCGCAGCCGGTAGCCGCGACCGGGGCGGCCTTCGTTCGCCACCCACGGGTCTTCGTGCATGGCCCGGCCGACACCGTGGCCGCCATGGTCGGCGACGAGGCCGTACCCGTCCCGGCGCGCTCCCACGCCGATGGCGTGACTCACGTCACCGAGCCGCTGGCCTGGCTGAGCCGCTTCGATCCCGCGCTGCAGGGCGGCGTCGGTCGCGGTGATCAGTTCCAGGTCCCGCGAGCGTGGCGTGCCGACGGCGAAGCTGACCGCGGCATCAGCGCAGCGGCCGCCGACGAAGGCCCCGCAATCGATGCTGACCAGGTCGCCGTCCGCCAGCCGGGTCTGGTCCGGGATGCCGTGAACGACCGCATCGTTCAGGCTGGCGCAGATGACGCCGGGATAGGGGCTGGGCGCCCATGACGGGTGGTAGTTCAGGAACGCAGGAGTGGCGCCCGCCTTTTCGATGATCGTGGCCGCGACCCGGTCCAGCTCGGCCAGGGTGATGCCGACCTCGGCTCGCTGCCTGAGCGCAGCGAGCGCTTCGGCTACGACCCGCCCTGCCTCACGGTGGAGCTCAATCTCCCGTGATGTCTTCAGCTCGACCATCGCGTCCGCGGGCCTCCTCGCATGACTTCGCTTCGAATAATAATACCGGTATTAGTATTGGAGCATGGTCCGGGACCCCCTGCAACCATGGGAGATCGAACGAGGGCGACGCCTGGGCGCCGCCCTTCGCCAGGCGCGCGGTTCAGCCAGCCTCGGTGAGGTGGCGGCCGCCGCCGGCATCTCGGTAGAGACGCTCCGCAAGATCGAGACGGGACGAATCCCGACCCCGGCGTTCTTCACCGTTGCCGCGCTGGCCGATGTGCTCGGGCTGTCGCTGGACGGCCTTTCGGTGGAGTTCGCCGTGCCGGACGACACCGGGAGCCAGGCATCCTGAGGTCCATCCGGGGCCCGTCCGCCGGGCGGTCAGCCGGGCGGTCAGCCGGTGTTCTGCAGGCCGGCCGCGACGCCGTTGACCGTCAGCAGCAGCAGCCGCTCGAGCCGCTCCTGCTCGGTTTCGGTGAGAGGCGTGCCGGCGAGCGCGGTGCCGGTGAGCGCGGTGCCGGTGAGCGCCGGCGGGCCGTCGGCGCCGCCGCGCAGCGCGGTCAGCGCCCGCAGCTGGAGGTGGGACAGCGCGTCCACGTACGGGTCGCGCAGCGCGACCGCGCGGGACA
This sequence comes from uncultured Actinomycetota bacterium, assembly GCA_963822485.1. Classification (GTDB taxonomy): domain Bacteria; phylum Actinomycetota; class Actinomycetes; order Streptosporangiales; family Streptosporangiaceae; genus DASUBV01. Next base: position 211,811 of record CAWGHW010000031.1, on the reverse strand, counting down.
GCACCCGCCGGCCGGCCAGCAGCCGGTCGTGCCCGGTGACCGCCAGCACCAGGCGCCGGGTCAGGTCGTACTCGGCCAGCACCGTCTCGGTCAGACCGGGCCGGCCGCCCAGGGCCAGGTAGCGCGCGGCGATCCGGCGGTTGGTCTTGGCCAGGCTCATCTCGGCGTTGTCCAGCAGCGAGTTCAGCAGCGGCCAGCCCTGGTAGGCCGCTTGTACCCGGGCCAGGCCGACGCCTTCGGCCTCGGCCTGGCCGGCCTGGCCGCCTGACCAGGCCAGCCCGGCGCCATCGTCGCCGATCGCCGCGGCCAGCCCGCTGCCCAGGCCGTACCAGCCGGGCAGGTTCACCCGGGTCTGGGCCCAGGCGAACACCCAGGGGATCGCGCGCAGGTCGTCCAGGCCCGCGGGAGCCGCGATGCCCCGGCGGGCCGGCCGGGAGCCGATCCGCATCCCGCCCAGCTCGGCCAGCGGCGAGATCCGCGCGAACCACTCGGGAAAGCCCTCGGCGCCGGTCAGCTCCTGGTAGGCGCGCAGCGCGGCGCCGTCGATCCGGTCGGCCACGGCGCGGAACTCGGCGGGCACCGAGTCGCCCTGGGCCAGCGCCGGATCGGCGCGGTAGGTGGCGCTGGCCAGCAGCACGGCCGAGGTGACCTGCTCCAGGTGGCGCTGGGCGATGGCCGGATGACCGTACCGGGCGAAGATCACCTCGCCCTGCTCGGTCACCTTGAACCGGCCGTCCACCGAGCCGGGGGCCTGGGCCAGCACCGCCCGGCCGGCCGGGCCGCCGCCGCGGCCCAGCGCGCCGCCGCGGCCGTGGAACAGGGTCAGCCGGATGTCGTGCTCGGCGGCCCACCGGGCCAGCCGCTGCTGCGCGCCGAACAGCCGCAGGTTGGCGCTGACCGGGCCCAGCTCCTTGGCCGAGTCGGAGTACCCGAGCATGGCCTCCAGCTCCCGGTGGCCCGCGGCCAGCCGCTGCGCCACCGGCTCCAGGGCCAGCATGTCGTCCAGGATCTTGGTCGAGTTCTCCAGGTCCGCCCCGCTCTCGAACAGCGGGATCACGTCCAGCTGCGGCGGCGCGGTGCCGTGCGGCACGGCCAGCCCGGCCAGCTCGTAGACGGCGGCGACGTCGGCGGCCGAGGTGGTGAAGCTGATCACGTAGCGGTGGCAGGCCTGCGGCCCGTACCGCTGCTGGATCTCGGCGATGGCCGCCAGCGTGGCCAGCACCTCGCGGGTCATGGCCGACCGGGCCGCGCCCGAGTGCAGCTCGCGCAGCGCCCTGGCGTGCACGGCACTGTGCTGGCGGACCTCCAGCGAGGCCAGGTGGAAGCCGAAGCTCTCGGCCTGCCAGATCAGGTGCTGCAGCTCGCCGAACGCCTGGCGGCTGGCCCCGGCGTCGGCCAGGGCCTGCTGGAGCAGCCGCAGGTCGGCGAGCAGCTCACCGGGATCGCGGTAGGCCAGGTCGGCCTGCGGCGAGGTCTCGCCCGGCCCGGCGGCGGCCTCCGACGGCGTGGCCCGCAGCCGGGTGGCCCGCAGTCGCGCGGCGATGAGCAGGCCGAACTCGCGGAACGGCTCCTGCGGCGAGCGCGCGGTCAGTTCGGCCATGAGCACCGGCTCGATGCGCCGGGCGGAGGCCAGGGCGACCCCTAGTTTCGAACCCTGGGGTGGCGGCGGGGCGTGCACGGTCAGCGCGCGGCCGATCCGGATGGCCGCGTTCTCCAGCGCGCGCAGCGCGTGCTCGGCCTGGATCTGCGCGGTGTGGATGGTGATCTGGGCGGTGACGAACGGGTTGCCGTCCCGGTCGGCGCCGATCCAGCTGCCGTAGCGCAGGAACGGCGGGGCCAGCGGCGGCACCCGGCCGGAGTCGTCGCCCTGCAGGGCCCGGTCCAGGGCCCGGTACAGCGCGGGCACCACGCCGAACAGGGTCTGGTCGAAGGCGGTGGTGCCGGTGCGGACCTCGTCCAGTGGCTGCATGGCCTGCACCCGCAGCGCCGAGGTGCGCCACAGCAGGTCCACGTCCTCGTGCAGCCGGCGCCGGGCCTCGCCCTGGGCCGAGGCGCCCCGCCGGTCGTCGTCCAGCTCGTCCAGCCGGGTGCTGATCCGGCGCAGGGTCTCGGTCACCGCGCTGCGCCGGGCCTCGGTCGGGTGGGCGGTGAGCACGGGGTGCACCCGCAGGTCGGCCAGCAGCTCGCCGAGGCCATCGGGCCCGAGCTTGTCGCGCAGCACGGGCACCGCGGCGGCCAGCGACTCGCGCAGCGGCTCCCCGCCGGTGTCGCGCTCGCGCAGCGTGCGGACGCGCTGGTGCTCCTCGGCCAGGTTGGCCAGGTGGAAGTAGACGGTGAACGCGCGGGCCACGGCGTCGGCGCGCTCCAGCGGCCAGGACGCTACCAGCGCGGCGATGTTCTCGTCGGCCTGCTCATCGGCATCCTGGCCAGGGCCGCGGCGGGCGGCGATGGCGGCATGCCGGAGCCGCTCCACGTCCGCGAGCAGGTCATGGCCCTCGGACTCGCTGATGACCTCGCCCAGGATGTCGCCGAGCAGGCGGACATCCCGGCGCATCGGCGCCGGCACATCCTGGCGGTCGGCGTCCCTGCCCACGGCCCCCAGCGTATCGGGCTTACTACGACACGCGATGCCACAGGGCGGTGCCGTCGGCCTCGGTGCGCCGGGCCCGCCCGTGACGCTCCAGGTGGCGCAGGTGGGCCGAGACCTCGCCCAGCGCGGCCTGGTGCTGGAACGGCCCGAGCTGGTCCCAGGGCCGGGACCAGGACACCCGCAGGGCCACCTGCCAGGCCGACAGCCCGTCCGGGACCGCGCTCAGGGCCTGGCTGACCTCGTCCAGCCGCTCCTGGTGGTGCTCGGCCAGGGCGTCCAGGCGCGCGTCGAGGTCGGTGAACCGGTACTCGTGCGCGGGCAGCACCTCGCCGGACTCGATGCCGCGCAGCGCGGCCAGCGAGTCCAGGTAGTCATCCAGCGGGCTGGAGGTCAGGTCGTAGACGGAGATGTTGGGCGTGATCCGCGGCAGCACGTGGTCGCCGGTCAGCAGCAGCCCGCGGTCGGGCAGGTGGAAGCACAGGTGCCCGGGCGAGTGACCGGGCGTCCACACCGCCCGCATGGCCAGGCCCGGCACGTCGATCAGGTCGCCGTGCACCAGCGTCCGGTCGGCCCTGGCCATGCCGCGGCCGGGGCCGCCCGCGGGCTGGCGGGCCGATAGCTCAGCCAGATGCTCGGGCGGCGCCCCGCTCAGCCGCATGTAGGAGGCCAGCCCGGCCCGCATCGCGCTGGGCTCGGACGCCAGCCCGGCCAGCCACGCGTCCTCCCGCTCGTGCATGGCGATCCAGGCCCCGGACTGCTCCCGGACGGCGCGGCTCAGGCCGTGGTGGTCGGGGTGCACGTGGGTGATCACGACCGCGGTGATCGCCGGCATCGGGATCTGGGCGGCGGCCAGGCCCGTGGTCAGCGCGGTCCAGCTGTCGGGGTGGTTCCAGCCGGGGTCGACCATCAGGAAGCCGGACTGGTGCTCGATGAGGTAAGTCAGCACGTAGCGCAGCGGGTTGTCGGGTATCGGCACCGGGATCGACCAGACGCCGCCGGTGACCTCCTCGACCGGCGGGAACTCCCGCGCCAGCCACGCCTCACGCTGCCGGGTGCCGGTTACCTGCACGGGCAGCTACCCCCTCGTTGACTTTGGCTCCGGCGCTGTGATTCGCTCGGAGCCAGCAATAAGCATAACCGATTTCAGTTTTTCGCCCGCGAGGGTCGGGAGGGGTCACGTGAGCCCGCAGCAGACCGAGGAGTTCCGCGCCCGCGCCCGCGCGTGGCTGGCGGCCAACGCGCCGCGCCGCTCCGACGGCGACGACGCCGAGGACACCGGCGACCAGGCCGGGGTCGCGGCTCAGAAGGCCTTCCAGGCCCGGCTGTACGACGCCGGGTTCGTCGGCATCACCTGGCCGGAGGAGTACGGCGGCCAGGGGCTGACCGGCGCCGAGCAGGCCGCCTTCGGCGAGGAGGCCCGGCCGTACGCGCTGCCGGTCGGCGTGTTCTTCATCGGGATCGGCATGCCAGGGCCCACGATCCTGGAGTGCGGCAGCGAGGAGCAGAAGAAGCGGTACCTGCCGCCGATGCTGCGCGGCGAGGAGATCTGGTGCCAGCTGTTCTCCGAGCCCGGCGCCGGCTCCGACGTGGCCAGCCTCCAGGCCACGGCCGTGCGGGACGGCGACACCTGGGTGCTCAACGGCCAGAAGGTATGGACCTCCGGCGCCCAGTACAGCGATTACGGCGCGGTCCTGGCCCGGACCGACCCCGCCCAGCCCAAGCACCACGGCATCAGCATGTTCATCGTCGACATGCACGCCCCCGGCGTGACCGTCCGCCCGCTGCGCGTGGCCACCGGCTCGGCGCCGTTCAACGAGGTCTACTTCGACAATGTCCGCCTGGCCCCCGACGCCCTCATCGGCGAGGAGAACAAGGGCTGGGATGCCGCGGTCGTCATGCTGCGCAACGAGCGGGTCAACATCGGGACGATGGTCGCCTCGCAGCACAACCCCCTCGGCTTCGACCTTCTGCGCGACCTGGCCGGCCAGCTCGGCCGCCTCGAGGACGACGGCAACCGCCGGCGGCTGGCCGAGCTGTACGCCCGCCAGCGCGGGGTGGGCCTGTTCGCCCGGCTGCTGCGCGAGGAGGCCATGACGGGCCAGATGCCCGGCGCCCGCGGCTCGGTGGCCAAGCTGGCCGCCGCCGAGCTCGGCGCGTTCGCCGCCGCGGTGGCCGCCGACGTGCTCGGTGACGAGCTGACCGGGTTCGAGGCCGGCGGCTCCGGCCACCACGAGGCCGAGCTGAGCGCGGTGGCCACGGCGATCGTGGCCGTGCCGGGCATGGCCATCGCCGGCGGCACCAACGAGATCCAGCGCAACATCATCGGCGAGCGGGTCCTCGGCCTGGCCAAGGACCCGGGGGTGGACCGAAATACCCCGTTCAACCAGCTGCGGGTCGGAACCCAGAAGCGATAGCGAGGGGCGTCAATGAGCCTGGTACTGACCGCCGAGGAGCAGTCGCTGCGCGACTCCGTGCGCCGGTTCGTGGCCGAGCGCAGCGCGCTGCCGGCCATCCGCGAGCTGATCGCCGCCGGGGAGCCCTACGATCCCGGCGTATGGAAGCAGCTGGCCGGCCAGCTCGGCCTGGCCAGCCTGATCATCCCCGAGCAGTACGGCGGCGCCGAGGCCGGCCACTCGGCCCTGACCGTCGCGCTGGCTGAGCTGGGGGCCGGCCTGGTGCCCTCGCCGCTGCTGGCCTCGGCCGTGCTGGCGGCCGGCGCGCTGCTGCACCTGGACGACGAGGCGGCGCGGAGCGAGCTGCTGCCCGGCATCGCCAGCGGCGAGCTGCTGGCCACGCTGGCCATCACCGGCGGCCCGCGCGGCCTGGGCGAGCCGGGCGCGGCCGGCGGGCACGTCGCGGCGACCGGCAGCGGCGACGCCGTGACGCTGACCGGCGAGCTGGCCCCGGTGCTGAACGGCGCCCAGGCCAGCGTGCTGCTGGTCCCGGCGGCCGGCGCGGAGACGGTGCGGATCTACCTGGTCGACGGGGCCGCGGCCGGCCTGAGCCGGGACCCGCTGACCACCGTCGACCACACCAGGGCGGCGGCCCGCATCCGGCTCGACCACACCCCGGCCCGGCCGCTGGCGGGCGACGCGGGCCGCGCGCTGGCCGCCGCCGCCGACCTGGGCAACCTGGCCCTGGCCGCCGAGCAGAACGGCGCCATGGCCGCCTGCCTGGCCATGACCAGCGACTACGCCAAGCTGCGGGTGGCCTTCGGCCAGCCGATCGGGGCGTTCCAGGCGGTCAAGCACCGGCTGGCGGACATGGAGACGGCCTGGGAGCTGTCGCACGCCGCGGTCCGCGAGGCGGCCAGGACCGCGGACGAGGAACCGGACCGCTTCTCCGCGGCCGCGTCGGTGGCCCGGGTGCTGACCTCGGTGCCCTACTTCACCGCCGCCGCCGACACCATCCAGCTGCACGGCGGCATCGGCTACACCTGGGAGCACGACGCGCACCTGTTCTACAAGAACGCCCTGTCCGGCAAGGTGCTGCTGGGCGGCCCCGGCGATCAGCTCGACCGGCTCGCGGTCAGCCTGCGGATATGACCCTGCGGATATGACCCAGCGGATATGACCCAGCGGATATGACCATGGGGACATGAGTGGGCCGACGTCGCGCGAGGCGCCGACGGTAGTTCCGGCGGTGCCGTCGACGCCTGCCCAGCACGGGCGGCACGACCGCATCCTGGAGGCCGCGACCGAGATGCTGACCGCGGGCGGCCCCGAGGCGCTCCAGATGAAGGAGCTGTCCCAGCGCGCCGACGTCTCGCTGGCCACCCTGTACCGGTACTTCCCGGCCAAGGATCACGTGCTGCTGGCCATCACCCTGCACCGCTATGAGGGGGCGCTGGCCCGGGTCGCCGCCGAGCCCGCCCGGCCCGGCACCGTCCGCGAGCGGGTGACGGCGCACCTGCTCCGCGAGTTCCGGGCCGAGCAGCGCGAGCCCCAGCTGACCAGCGCGCTGTACGCCGCGATCAGCGAGACCATCCGGGACTACCGGGAGGTCATCGAGCGGATCGAGCGCGCCCACCTGCGGGTGATCCGGCACGTCGCGGCTGGCGGCGGCGCGCTCAGCCCCGCGCACGAGGCCGCGCTGCCGGTGGTGGCCGATGTGTTCACCGCCGCCACCCGGCGCTGGCTGGCCGGCGTCTCATCGCCTGCCCAGGCCCGGTTCCAGATCAGGCTCGGCTGCCATCTGCTGGACCTGCCCGACGAGGTACTCGCCGCCGCCGACCTGCCGGACGACAAGAAGCCCGATGATAAACAAATGAGCCCGGCGTAGCCGTCAGCCCGCCGGCTCCAGGATGACCACCGGGATCTGCCGCGAGGTCTTCTGCTCGTACTCGGCGAAGCCCGGGTTGGTCGCCTTCTGCGCCGACCAGATCTGCTCCCGCTCGTCGCCCTGGGCCACCCGCGCGGTGAACCGGTGCTTCTCGGTGCCGATCTCCGCCTCGACCTCGGGGTGCGCGACGAGGTTGTGGTACCAGTCCGGGTTGGTCGGCGCGCCCGCCTTGGACGCGAACACCGCGTAGCCGTGGTCCAGCTTCCGGTAGGCCACGGGGTTGACCCGCTCCTGGCCGCTGCGGGCGCCCGTGGTGTGCAGGAGCAGCAGCGTCCCGCCCTCGAACGGCCCGCCCACCCGGCCTTCGTTGGCCCGGAACTCCTCGATGATCTTGCTATTCCAGTCGTTTGGCATGACGCATCATTATGCCCGAGCGCCGCGGCCCCTTGACCTTAGCGGCGGCTCAGGTGCGCAAGTTCGAGGACCGTGTCGACGGCGGTTTCGAGCGGGCGGGTGTCGCGCTGGACCTGGGCCAGGATGAGCCCGCCCTGGAGTGCGGCGAGGAGCGTGACAGCGAGCTTGTCCGGGTCGATGCCGTCAGGCAGGTGCCCGGCGGCGTGCAGACGGCGCAGCCCGTCGCTGATGGCGGCTGACCACTGCCCGAATCCGGCCGCGAGCAGGGCGCGGGCCTGCGCGTCGGTCTCGGCCACCTGCCCGGCGAGCGAGCCGAGCGGGCAGCCGCCCTGGCCCTGGCTGCTTTCCACCTCAGCGATCACCATGTCCCGCCAGGCCCGGAGTCCCTGAGGGCTGCCGAGATCGGCCTGCCGCTGGTTGCCGGTGATGGTCGCGGCCTGGTAGCCGATGACCGCCTGCACCAGCTCGTCCTTGCCGGCGAAGTAGTGCGACAGCTGGGACCCGCTGACCCCGGCCGCTGACCTGATCTCATCCAGCGAGGTGCCGGCGACACCGCGCTCGTAGATGAGCCCGGCCGCCGCCTCGATGATCCTGGCCCGGGTGCGCTGGCCCTTGGCCGTCAGCCTCGAGCGGTCACCTGCCTCGCTTCCCACGCCTGCACGCTATCACTTTATGGGTTTGACAACCCATTCTGGGCCGGCCAGAGTGGGTCCTGTAACCCATTCTCGGTAGGGAACTCGGTAGGGAAGAGGCTCACCATGATCCTTGTGACAACAGCCGGGAAGGTCGGCTCCGAGACCGCCCGCCTGCTCCGCGAGCGGGACGTGCCCGTGCGGGTGCTGGTGCGGGATCCGGCGAAGGCGGCGGCCAGGGCACTGGCCGAGGTCGGCGCGGAGATCGCCACCGGTGACCTGGGCGTGCCGGCCAGCATCGACGAGGCGATGCGGGGGATCAGCGGCGTGGTGCTGGTCAGCCCGGCCGTGCCCGCCCAGGAACTCAGCGTCGTCGCCAGCGCCGCCAAGGCCGGCGTGGGCCATGTCGTCAAGGCGACCAGCAAGGCCCCGGCCGACTCGCCGATCGCGCGGCGGCGCTGGCAGGCCGAGATCGAGGCCGGGCTGGCTGACTCCGGAATCCCGCACACCCTGCTGCGGTCCAACGCCTACATGCAGAACGTACTGGCGCTGGCCCCGGCGATCGCCGCGACGAGCAGCTTCGGCTCCTCCGCCGGCCAGGGCCGCTCCGGCCTGGTCGACGCCCGCGACGTCGCTGCGGTGGCCGCCGAGATCATCACCTCCCCTGCGGCCCGGGCCGGAAAGACCTACTGGCTCACCGGCCCGGAGCTGGTCTCCAACTACGACGTGGCCGCCGTGCTGTCGAAGCTGCTCGGCCGGACCATCAGCTACCGGGAGCTCACCTTCGCGGAGAACAAGGACGAGATGATCCGCGCCGGAATCCCGGAGCAGATCGCGGAGATGAACGCTCAGGCGTTCAGCCTGACCGCCGACGGCGACGCCGAATGGGTCACCCAGGACGTTCCGTCGCTGCTGGGCCGCCCCGCCCGTTCCTTCGAGCAGTTCGCCGTCGATTACGCCGCGGCATTTTCCTAGAGCGGGCGCCCGGCACCATGGCCCCGAGCAGGGGCCCGTCAGGTCTAGCTGATCATGAGGCCCGTGCGCCGCGCACCTCGAGGTGGCCAAGCAGGTCCGCGGTGGCGGCCGCGATCACGTCCACGGCCCGCTCGAACGCCTCGGCGTTGTGCCCGGCCGGGGTACGGAACCCGCTGACCTTCCGCACGTACTGGAGGGCGGCGGCGCGCATGTCGGCCTCGGTCACGCTCTCGGTATAGGGCTCACGCAGGGTCTTGATGCTTCGGCACATACCAGTGACGCTACGCCACCAGGCCCGCGACGAGCGAGCGGAACTCGGCCGGGCGCTCCAGGTGCGGTGAGTGGCCGCAGGCCAGCACGTGCTCGGTGTACCGCCCGCCGACCGCGCGGTAGCGGTCCAGCAGCGCGCGCATCTGGGTGACCATGGGCTGAGCCGGGAAGACGTCGGCACCGGGCCAGCCGGGCACCGCGCCCAGGGCGCCCAGGTGCCCCAGGTCCGCCAGCGAGGCGTCGGACACGATCTGGTCGGCGTCGCCGCGGATCCACAGCACGTCCGGCCGGTCCGGGATCTCGGCGAAGCCGGACAGGTCGCAGTACTTGGGCGAGATCGCGTTGTTCACGCCCCGCTCGCCGGGCGCGACGCCCGGCCAGTTCGGCGAGGTGACCACGTCGCCGGGGTAGTTGTCCTCGCCGATAGCCATTTCCAGCATCGCCTCGACCAGGCCGTCCTCGGTCTCGGCCGGGAGCTCGAAGGGCGGCTGCCCGTACAGGGTGGTCAGCACCCGGCGCGGCGAGACCAGGTCCTCGTCGGTGCGGTCGCCCGCGCTGATCCGGCGCACCATCTCCGGGTTGGCCGTGCCGCCGCCCGAGCCGGCGAAGTCGGGGTAGCAGGGCGTGCCGGCCGCGTCGCGGGTGCCCCCGAACCCGAACGGCGCCATCGGGCTCTCCAGCACCAGGGTGCGGGCCGAGCCGGGACTATCTGCGGAGCTATCTGCGGGGCTATCAGCGGGATGATCGATCGCGTACTGGAGTACCACGCCGCCGCCCAGGGACCAGCCCAGCAGGATCAGCGGCGTCCCCGCGGGCACCAGGTCGGTCTCGGCCAGCTTGGTCAGCAGGGCGTGCAGGTCGTCGGAGAAGTCCCGCAGGCCGCGCCGGGCGTCCACCGGACGGCGCTCGGACCGGCCGAATCCGCGCAGGTCAGGGGCGATGCAGTGGTACTGACCGGCCAGGTCGGCCATAAGCGGAGCGAAGAAAGCCGCGGCCGAGACGTTGCCGTGGATCAGGATAAGCGGCGGGGCCGAGCGCGGTCCCGCCTCCAGCACGTGAGTGGTCAGCCGGGAGGTGGTGATCTCCTCAGCCCGGACCCCGGCGGGAAGTCGCAGATGGGACAAGATTTACTGGTCCTTTCCCCAGGAGGGGTGGTGCCCTGCCTGTGGTAGATCATGCCCGCAAGGAGGTACCAGCGGTGACGGATTACCTGGAGATCGACCGGCTCGCCAAGGACTTCGCCGCCCGCGACGGTCAGCCGGGCCTGGCCTACGGCGTGGTGGCCGGGGGCACGCTGGTGCACTCCGGCGGCCTGGGCGAGCGCTGGCTGGGCGGCCCGCCCCCGGACGCGGAGACGGTGTTCCGCATCGCCTCGATGACCAAGAGCTTCACCGCCTCCACGATCCTGCTGCTGCGCGACGCGGGCGCGCTGCGCCTCGATGACCGGGCCGAGGACTACGTCCCCGAGCTGCGCGACCTCGCGCTGCCCAGCGCGGACTCGCCGCGGCCGACGCTGCGTCACCTGCTGACCATGACCGGCGGGTTCCCGACCGACGACCCGTGGGGGGACCGGCAGCAGGGGCTGGCCGCCGCCGACTTCGCCGCGCTGCTGCGCGGCGGCATGCGGCTGGCCTGGGCGCCGGGCACCCGGTTCGAGTACTCCAACACCGGTTACGCGATCCTCGGCAAGGTGGTCGAGGCGGTCACCGGCGAGCCTTACTCCGAGGCGGTCCGCGCCCGGATCCTGGCGCCGCTCGGCCTGACCAGGACCGGCTACGAGGCCGGCGAGTTCGACCCGGACGGCCTGGCCCGCGGCTACCACCGGGGCGGCGACGGCTGGAACGAGCTGGTCCCGGACGGCAACGGGGCCTACGCCCCGATGGGCGGGGTCTTCAGCACCGTCGCCGACCTGGCCCGGTGGGTGAGCGGCTTCGCCGCCGCGTTTCCGCCGCGCGACGGCGAGGACGACCCGGCGCACCCGCTGGGCCGGGCCTCGCGGCGCGAGATGCAGCTGGCCCAGGTAGACATCGTCACCCGCCCCGCCGGCTCGTTCCCCGACGCGTTCACGTTCAGCTACGGGATGGGCCTGTTCGTTGAGGAAGACCCGGTATTCGGCACCGTGGTCCAGCACAGCGGCGGTTACCCGGGTTACGGCAGCCAGATGCGCTGGCACCCGCCCACCGGCCTGGGCGTGGTCGTACTGGGCAACGGCACCTACGCGGCGGCCGGGCAGCTGGCCGCCAAGCTGCTGGCCGAGCTGCTCCGCCAGGCCGGCGCGGGCCCGGCGGGCACGGGCACCGGCGCGGTTCGCGGCCCGGCGCCGGGCGACGGCCGGCCCTGGGCCCAGACCCTGACCGCACGGGCCGAGGTGGACCAGCTGCTGCGCCGCTGGGACAACGAGGTGGCCGGCCGCCTGTTCTCGCCCAACGTGGCCTGGGACCAGCCGTTCGCCGACCGCCGCGCCGCCATCGGCCGGATCCGGGACCGGATCGGCGACTTCCGGCCCGACCCCGACCGGCCGCCGGAGTTCGACTCGCCCGCCTACTGCCGGTGGTGGCTGCGCGGCGAGCGGGGCACCGTGCAGGCCGAGATCGGGCTCGCGCCGCTTCTTCAGCCGCTGGTCCAGTCACTGCGGCTGGCCGTGCCGCCCGCGCCGGGCTCGATGCTGCTGCGGCTGCTCGACGCGCTGATCGGGCTGCTCAACGACGGCTCGCCGCAGTGGCCGGACTGGCTGCCGGTGGCCGACGACCTCGATACCACCCAGCTGGCCCGGCGGCTGGCCGTGGCGGCGGCCTGGGCGGGCCGCTGCACGGCGGGCGCGTTCCGGGCCGGCGACGGCGAGTCCAGCACCACGGTGGAGCTGGAGGGGCCGCTGGGCCGGGCCCTGCTGGCCATCTCGGTCGACGAGGAGGCCGAGCTGCTGCGCCAGGCCGAGGTGACGCTGCTGCCCTGAGCTCCCGGCGGCTAGGGCACCACCACCGGCTGGATGACCACCGGGCCGAGGACCGGGTTCAGCTCGGTGTCCTGATCCACGCCCGGCGGCGTGATCACGTCCATGGCCTGCGGCACCGAGCCGGGGGCGACGGAGCAGATCGGGCTGTTGTTGCCGGTCGCGCAGACGCCGAACGTGAACTGCCCCGGCGTGGCGGTGAACTGCCGGGCCTGGCCAGGCGCGAACCCGTCCTGGCCGGTCAGCACGACGCTGAACGCCCAGCCGGGGCCGGGGGTGCCGAACTCGGCCTCGGGCAGCGCGATCGTGATGGTGTTGGTGGCCTGGTCGACGACCTGGAACGCGGTGCCCACCGAGCCGCCGCCGGCGCTGGTCCAGCTCGGCGCGGCGAAGCCCTGGGCCTCGACCAGCTCGCTCCAGGCCCCGGCCGCGGCGATGGTGTAGTTCCGCGTGCTGAACGCGGCCGCGGTGGACGTCTGGCTGGCGGCCGGGTTGTGCACGTAGACGTCGAGCAGCTGGGCCCCGAACGCCGAGCCGAACGTGGGGGCCACGTTGCCCACGTTGGCCCGCAGGTAGACGGTCGACCCGCTGGTGATCACCTGGAAGCCGGTCAGGTCGAACGCGCCGGGCAGGAAGTCCGAGGCGGTCGGGTACTGGTAGGTGCCGGGGCCGTTGTCGGTGCCCGGCGGGTGGGTGACCGACAGCACGGTCGTCCCGCCCGTCACGTCGCCGGTGACCGAGACCTGCGCGTAGCCGGTGCTCCGGCCCCCCGCCGCCGTGGCCGTCGCGGTGATCACGTCGTCGCCGAACCCGACCGGCACGGTGGCCGAGAACGACCCGTCGGACCCCGCCGTCACCGAGGTGACCGTCGCGGTGGCCCCGGTGGTGCTGTCGGCCGACGCGATGTCCACCCGCGCGCCCGGCGCCGTGGTCCCGGTCACCGTGGTCGTGGCCGAGTCCAGCGTGGCCCCGGAGGCCGGCGCGGTCAGGCTGACGGTCAGCGCGCCCGGCGGTCCGTGGGTGATGTAGCGCTGCGTCGTCACCGCCGGCGACTCCAGGTCCCGGCCCGCGCCCAGGTCCAGGATCAGGCGCAGCTCCTGGGCCTGGGCCCAGGTCAGCGGCGAGGCCGAGCCGGCCGCCTTTCCGTCGGTGAAGCCGATGGACGCGGTGGCCGGGTCGCTGCCGAAGGGCGAGGCGGCCAGGTCCGGGTCCTCCCAGGCCTGCTCGGGCACCAGCCCGACGCCGGAGGAGAAGTTGCGCATCGCGTTCAGCAGCGGGGCCGCGCCCGAGCTGTCGCCGGCGGCGATGTCGCTCTCGGCCCGCTCGCCGGACAGCACCGGCCACAGGTGCCCGGTGCCGGTGTCGGTCGGCGCCCAGGGCGCCCCGTTCACCGTGCACGAGGTCTGGCTGGGCTGGTAGCAGTCGCCGTACCCGTCCGCGCTGCCCGCGGCGGCCGAGTTGCCGTACCGGTAGTAGCCGGTCCCGCTGGGCGTGACGACCGAGATCTGCTTGTCCAGCACGCCCAGTGAGGCCTGCACGTCAGGGTCGGTGACCGGCAACTCGCCCAGCCGGACCAGCTCCTGGAAGCCGCCGTCGATGACCGACCGCTGGTCCACTGTCGGGCCGCCGTTGCCGAGGCTGTAGCTGATCGCCGCGTTCGGGTCGCCGGTCTTGGACAGCCGGATGAAGTACCGCGGCCCGTCCGGGCCGGTCGTGGTGACCGCCCAGGACTTGATGCTGCGCTGGAAGTCATCCGCCGTGGCCTGGTACAGCCGGGCCCGTGCCGGGTCGCCTTGCTGGGCCGCGATCGCCGACGCCGCGGTCAGCCCGGCGATCTCCGCCGCGATCGTCGACGGCGAGTAGCCCGTCTGCTCCTCCCAGCGCTCCACCCCGTCCGAGGGACCGTTGGCGACCAGGAAGTCGGCGGCCGGCCGGATGTGGTCGCGCCACAGCTGGCCGTCCCCGCCGAGCCCGGCTTGCTGGGCCATCAGGATCGGGTAGGACGTCTCGTCGAGCTGGAGGCCGCCGGTGTCCGGGGCCGCCTGGCCGTTGAGCAGCGAGTTGCGCGGCATCGAGCCGTTGGCCAGCTGCTGCTGGTCGAACAGGAACCGCACCGCGGCCCGCGCCGTGGCCAGGTCACCGTCCACCAGCAGCCCGGTGAACGCCTCGTACAGGTCGCGGGCGAACACCTCGCGGTAGGAGCCGAAGTAGGCGGGCTCACCGTTCTGCTCGGTGCCCGCGGGCACCGACTGGCCCCAGGGGCTGGCCAGCGAGGCCACGATCGCGCCGGGGAACGTCTTGTCCTCGCTCGCCTTGATCACGTTCGCGGAAAGGTAGTAGGTGTCGTCCAGGCGCTGCGTCTGCCCGGCCGACTCATCGGGCAGGCGGGCCGGCGGCCGACGCAGACCGGCGTCGTAGGCGACCCATCCGCTCAGGTACCTCTGTTCGGCCGAAAAGAATGGCGTCCTCAGGGAGTCCGTTGCCGTCCCCACGGCCTGGCCCTGGCTGCGGCCGAAGCCCAGCGCCAGCGTGACCGTTCCGTCCCTGGCCGGGGTCAGCTCCTCGGTGGCCACGATGTGGCCGTCCGGCGCCGAGGTGTAGGTCGTCAGCGCGTGCGCGGTGTCGAGCTGGGTCAGCCCGTCGCTGGCCGTGCCCGCGTAGCCCACGCTGGCCTGCGGCGACGGGTTGCTGGCCGCCAGGGCCATGTAGGTCGGCACCGCGTAGGTCCGGTTCACCGCGTCGGTGACCGTGTTGGTGCTGGACACCACCGGCACCGGGGACCCGGCCGAGGTATCGATGACCCCGGAGTTGGCGCCCGCGTTCGCCGTCCCGCCGCCGCCGTTGCCGTTCACGTGGGCGTCCAGCCGCGCGTACAGGTGCAGCCCGGCCACGTTGGTGCCCGAGCCGGGGATCGCGCTCAGCCGGGTGTGCATGAGCACGGTGTCGCGGGCCGGGTCGGTGATGTAGGTGGTGGTGAGCTGGTAGCCGTGCGCGGCGTCGGTCGCCGTCACCGTGCAGGCCATCCCGGTCGGGTCGGCGCTCACCGTGTAGGTCATGTCCCTGGTCTGCAGGTCGGTGAAGCTCGACCCGTCGGTCACGACGTACTGGAGCGTGCTCACGTTCGTGTTGTCGATCGTGGGCTCGTAGGTGTCCGACAGCACGCCGCCGGCCACCGTGTACCAGACCTTGGACCTGGTGTTCCTGGCCGTGCCGACGCAGTCCTTGCGACCCAGGTCGAAGTAGGACATCGCGCCGGGCCCGCCCGGCGCGGCCCCGGCCGTGGCCGCGCGGTTCCCGGCGCCGACCGTACTGGCGCCGGCGGTACTGGCGCCCGCGCTGGCCGCCGCCAGCGGGATCACCGCCGAGGCGGCCAGAACCGCCGCTAAGGTCCCGGCGATCCGCCCTCGCCTGTGCGCCGAGCCTGCCATCTGCCCCACCTCCGGCCGAACTCACCCGTACCTGCACGACCCCGTGAATACCCTGGCGAAGCGTCTCGCTGCCGCCGGCCGGTGTCAAGGGAGCGCTCTCGAGGGCCGCTGTCAAGGGGTGCGCGGTCAGGGGGCGCGGTCAAGGGGGCGCTAGCGCCACCAGGGGCGCTGGCGCAGGCTGGCGATCTGGGCCGCCGGGCCGGTGAGGTCCTGCGCGTGCTCGCCGAGGTGGTACAGGTACTCGCCGACCCAGAGCATGTCCGGCTGGTATTCCGGCGGCGTGTTGCCGGCGCAGGCCACCCCGACCGGCAGCGCCGCACCGGTCAGCGCCGGGACCTGAGCGGGCTGCAGGTCGTCGGGGCTGGTGCCGGCGAGCTGGTCGGCGATCCGGTCGTAGAACACCACCAGCTCCGTGGTCAGGTGCTGGAACTGCGAGCGGTCCCGGTCCAGGCGGCCGGTATCGCCGGCGGTCACGCCACCGGGCTCGGCGGCCTGCCCGGCCCCTGACTGATCGGGGGAGCCGGGCGTGGAGTCCCCGCCCGGGCCGGCCACCGGCTCCGTGATCAGCCCGTCCGGGCCGGTCAGCTCGTGCAGGCTGGCCACCGAGTAGGCGGTGAGCCGCAGCCGGGTCGCGGACAGGACCAGGCCCCACAGTTCGTGCTTGGTCAGTCGCTTGGTGCCCTGCTCGTTCAGGTAGGACCGGAGCGCCTCGTCCAGCCGGATGCCGGCCGTCACGGCGGCCATCGCGGTGTCCGGCACCGCCGTCCGGAGCCCCAGCGCGAAATCCACCGACTGGGCCAGGTAGCTGCTCCCGCGCCGGAACGCGTCGGCCAGGTCGTTGCCCACCAGGCTGGCCGCGCCGCGCGGCCAGAACAGCAGGCCGACCACCACGCTGACGCCGCAGCCGATGGCCACGTCCTCGATCCGCAGCAGCCCGACCTGCCAGCCCGCCGGGACCAGCAGGTTGAAGATCACCACGACGGTGATCGTGAACGCCGCCTGGCCCACGGCGAACGGCGTGGTGCCCGGCGCGTAGGCAGCCACGAACACGGCGCACGGCAGGGCCACCCACAACGCCGTCGGCCCGGTGCCGATGCCGATCAGCAGGGCGGCCCCGACCACGAAGCCGATGGCCGTCCCGGCCAGCGCGCGCAGGGCGGTGGCCCCGGTGGCGGCCGCGTTGGTGCGCAGTACCGACAGGGTGCCCAGGACGACCCAGAACCCGTGCTGCACCCCGCTGAGGTCGGCCACGGCCACCGCGATGGCCAGCGCCACCGAGCCGCGCAGCGCGTTGCGGAACCAGACCGACCGGATGCTCGCGTGCCGGGCGAAGAACCCGGTGACGCTGGTCAGCGCGGGCAGCCCGCCGGTCGAGACTCCGCTCTGGCGGCCAAGCCAGCGGCGGCGCTCGGCGGCGATCAGCTCCGGGCTGGCGCGCCCGGTGGCGATGAGCGCGTCCAGGCTGGCCGCCCGCGCCGCGACCGCGATGACCTGGGCGTGCGCCGCGTGCGCCGCGAGCACCCGCAGCTGATCCGGGTCGCCGGTCAGCTGGGCCTGATGGGCCACGCTGGCCGTGCGGGTCTGCTCCAGCCGGTCCAGGTCGGGGATCCTGGCCTGGCCGTCGAGCAGGTCGGCCACCCCGTCCAGCAGCACCGCCGCCTCGCCGAGCAGTTCACGGTCGACCGGGGCCGCCTGGTCGAGGTCCTGATGGGTGGTCACCGTGTCACCGATCAGCGAGGCGGACCATTCCAGCAGCTCGATCACGTTGGCCAGCCCCTGGTCCGCTGTAGCCAGCCCGGTGGGCCGCAACGGCGTCGAGCCGAACCGGTTGAGCAGGTCGCGCTTGGCCGCCACCGCCGCGTCCCAGTCGGCCTGGTCCGAGATGCCCGCCACGGACCGGTTCAGGTGCCGGGCCAGGGCCCGGGCCGTGGCGGCCGCGCTCTCGCGGAGCTTGTCGCCGGGCGAGCGCGGGGACAGCAGCAGGACGGCCGCCGTGGCCGCGGCGGAGGCCAGCCACCAGCCCGCCAGCCGCCACGGAATGGTGCTGACCGGGGCGGCCGTGGCCACTGGCAGCACGTAGGCCAGCAGTGCGCCGGTCACGCCGGACGCCGTGTTCGGCCCGGCCACCCCCGCGAAGAAGATCGCGAACGTGACCGGGATGGTGACCACCGCCGCCAGCCAGGTGTTGCCGCTGACCACTGTGCCGATGATCAGCGCGAAGCTGCCGACCACGGCCAGGCCCAGGTGGGCCACGGCCTTGTCGCGCCGGCTGCCGCCGAACGAGACCAGCAGCAGCGAGGCGAACCCCCCGAACGCCGCGAACAGCGTCATCTGCGGGTTGCCGATGACCTTGAGGCAGATCACGAACACCACCGGGACCACCAGCGTCGCCCGCACCGCCCGCATCGCGGCGGGTACCGACCAGGCCGGTAGCCAGCCGCGCCAGCCCGCCCCGTTGGGAGACCCGGACCACCGCAGGGCGCGCAGGCGCCCGGTGAAGCTCACCGCTGCCGATTCCGACATCTGCCCATCATCTCCCGGTAGGTCCCCAGGTCGTCTAGTCCGGTGTCCGGCCGAGCCGAGAATGTCAGACCCGTGGCCTAAAATCGAATTAGTAATCGAGATGCGGACCAGTGCGAGGAGGAGCCAGATGCCCGCCGCCGTGCCGCCCGCCACTGCCGATGAGGCCATGGATATGGTGCGGGCCGGGCTGTCTTTCCTGGCCCGCTGTGACACCGCGGAGCTGCCGACGGTGACCCAGGCGCGGCTGCTTCGGGAGCTGGAGCGGGCCGAGTCTCAGCACACCGCGGCGCGGGCCCGGGTCCTGTCGGTGTTCGATGGCCAGTGGGGTTTTCGTGATGATGGTCACGGCGGCCCGCATCCGTGGCTGACGTGGCAGACGAGGGTGACCGGTAAGGCGGCGTCGGGGGCGATCGGGTGGATGCACCGGCTCGCGGCTCACCCGGTGGTGGGCGAGGCGCTGGCGGCGGGGACGGTCTCGGCGTCGTATGCGCGGAAGATCTGTGAGTGGGCGGGCATGCTGCCGGTGATGTTGCGGGATGCGGGGGCGCAGATCCTGGTGGACGCGGCGGCGGGCGGGGCGGGCCTGGATGACTTGTCGGGGATGGCGGAGGACATGTTCTCCCGGTGCGCGCCGCCCGACAGCGACTCGGATCGGGAGCAGGCCCGGTTCCGGGACCGGTTCTTCCGCCTGACCCGCCTGTTCCAGGGGCATGGCCGTGCTGACGGTGACCTGACGCCGGAGTGCCTGGCCGCGCTGACCGAGGTGCTGGACACGCTGGGGAAGAAGGGCGGCCCCGAGGACCGCAGGTCCGCCGGGCAGCGCGCGCCACGATGCCCTCGAAGAGGCGATGCGGCTGCTGCTGGCCTCGGGGTGCCTGCCCGAGCGGGCCGGGCAGCCGGCCCAGGTTCAGCTGCATCTGGGCCTGGATGAGCTGCTGAGCATGCCGGGCGCCGCGCAGGCCGCCCGTGCCTGGCTGGAAGCCCACCTCGGCACCCCGCCCGCCCCCGCCGCTGACCCGCCCGCCGCTGACCCGCCCGCCGGTGACCAGCCTGGCGGTGACCCGCCCGCCAGTGAGCCCGGTGTCGCTAAGCAGCCCGGCGGTGAGCCTGGCAGTGGTGACCCGCCCGGCGGAGAACCCGGCGGCGGTGACCCGTCCGCTCAGTGAGCGCGGCGTCGCTGACCAGGCTGAAGGTGAGCCTGGCGGCGGTGACCCGCCCGGCGGCAAGCCGCCCGGCGGTGAGCCGTCCGGGGAAGGCGGTCCCGGGCCGGGCAGCGCCCGGCCGGGCGAGGGCAGCCCGTTCTGGCCCGACCCGCAGGACCTGTTCTCCTGGCCCGACCCCCGCGCCGCCCGCCGGTTCGCCGCCGGGACCGGGGAGCCAGGCTGGCTGACCGGCAAGGCCGCGGAAGCCTACTCCTGCGATGCGAAGATAGCGCCGATGGTCTGCGGCCACCTCGACCGCAACGCCCTGGCCCGCGCCGTCACCGCCTTCCTCGCCGGCGACCTCGCCAACCTCGTCACCAGACGCCGACCCGGCACCCGTGCCCGGGCCCCGCTGCCACTGCGACGAGCACCCCCCGCCCCGCCGCGCCCCCATCCCCGGCGCCCTGCCCAGCACCAGCCAGCCCGGCCAGCCCGCCGCCAGCCGCGACTCACTGACCCCCGGCGGGCTGGCCCGCCTCCAGGACACCCTGCTCCGCTACGCCGTCAGCCTCCTGTCCGGCCCCGCCGGGCTCGCCGCTTACCTGCGGACCCAGCTCACCAGCGGGTTCTTCCCCTCCGCCAGCCTCCCGCTGGACCTCGGCGAGCCCACCGAGCAAGTCCCGCCGCACCTGCGCCGCGCCGTGACCAAGCGCGACCGGCACTGTCGTTTCCCCGGCTGCGCCGCCCCGCCCGTCCGCTGCCACGTGCATCACCTGATCCCGCGGTCCAAGGGCGGCCCGACGCGCCTGGACAACCTGACGCTGCTCTGCCACTTCCACCATCTGGTGGTCATCCACCGGTGGGGCTGGAGCACTGACCCTGCACGCCGACGGCACCACCACCGCCAAGAGCCCCGACGGGATCAGGACCCTGCACAGCCACGGACCGCCACCAGGCCAGAACACGCTGTGGAGCAACCCGGCCGTGCCCGGAGACCGGGCCCCGACCGCGGTGGCGTAAAGCCTGAGTCAGCGCGAGAAAAACATCACACCCCGTGTATCCCGTGCATCCGCCGCCCACTGCCCCCCAACTGCGCCAGACGGTGCACGTGTGACACGAAAAGCCTTATGTCATAGGCGATTTGCGCGATTCGTCGCCTCTACCAGGGCAGATGTCCAGCCGCAAGCTGAATTAGTCATTTAGTCGGAATCACCGACATGGGCCCAAGTGCCCTGGCATGCTGCCGGATTGAAGTCGTGTCAGGCCTGGTGAGAGGCACAGAAAGTGCTGAGTAACTGGGCGGGGATCCGTCGTTGGGCAGGTATTTGGGTTCGCACCGCTCGTATGAACGCGCGTATGGCAGTCCGTACGCCGCCAAGAGGAAGATCCGTAAGTCGGGGCGGCACTCGGCGCCCTCACAGGCAGGAAAAGTAGCCCAGCGGGCGGGCAAGGCCGCCCCGGCCGTCGCGGTGATCGGCGCCCTCGCCGCCGCCCCGCAGATCAGGGATCTGGCGTTCAGTTCCGCCCCCACCGCCACCGTGACCCACCAGGTACGCGACCGCACGGCCCTGTCCGATGAGGCAGCGGGCCCAGCCACCGACAGCCTGAACCAGTACAAGGCCAAGGCCGGCCTGGACAGCACTCCCGCCGCCCGCCACGTGGGCGGCTCCAGCAGGCACGTGACCCACTCCCCGGCGCCGCATCCGTCGCCGAGCGCCTCGAGCTCACCGGCCCCGTCCGGCCAGCCGACCCCCAGCACCGTGCAGTGCTCGGCCAGCGCCGGGATCGTGCCGGAGAACTACGCCGCGATCGTCTCCTTCCTGACCCAGCACGGGTACACGGGCCTGGCCGCGGCGGGCATCGCTGGCAACATCTACCAGGAGTCCAAGGGCGACCCAGAGTCGGTCGGCTCGGGCGGCGGCGGCCTCATCGGCTGGACGCCGCTGCCAGCGGGCTTCGTCACCGGCAACATCTCGGCTGACCTCGAGACGCAGCTGGAAGCCCTGCTCACCTACAACGAGCAGTGGTCGCAGTACATCCCGATGCTGAACTCGGCCAGCAGCGCCGCCGACGCGGCCTATGTCTACATGACGTACTTCGAGCGGCCCGGCATCCCGGCGGCGTCCAACCGAGAGGCGGCGGCCACGGCGGTTGCCCAGGCCTGCGGCCTGTGACGGGTGACCTGTGACGGGGCCGCAGCGGGTAGGCTGACGCGCCGGAGCCCCCGTCTGCGTCGCGCGGTAGCCTAGGCACGGTTCAGGGCAAGTAGCTGTACATCGTCGGAACTATGCGGGAACATCGGGACACTGTATTGCGGCGATCTGCGAAAACTTTGGACAAGTGCACCCGCGGCGGGCGTCCGGGTCGCGAATGTAGTGTGATCGCCCGTTACCAAGGAGCCATCAATGCTGCCCTGGGCAACCCGGCGCACGGCCGACCGCTCCGGCGCGCCCTCGCCCTGCCCGCCCCCTGCACGCCAGGTGACGGCCTGAACCGTGTGGGCTGCACGGCATGACCGTGCCGCACTTCGCCGCTCGGGTCCATGCCGTGATCGCCCGGCCCGGTACGGGCCAGCCGGAACGCTCTGGCGAGGCCGCCAGCACGCCCGCGGCGCGGGATCGCGCCTCCGCCCTGGTGCTGCTGCGCCGGCACTGGCTGATAGCCGCGCTGCTGGTCGCGGGCGTGGTCCTGCGCGTGCTGACCGTCATGGCGTATCACCCGGCGCTGCTCTACGTCGACACGCTCAAGTACCTGTACAAGGAGTGGCCGGGCGCGGACCCGCTCGGGTACAAGGTGCTGCTCAAGGTCGTGCTGTCGGTCACCAACCTGACCGCGGTGGCGGTGCTCCAGCACCTGATGGGCCTGGCCATGGCGGTGGCGCTGTACGCGGTCCTGGTCCGCCGCGGCGCGGTGCGCTGGCTGGCGGCGGTGGCTGCCGCGCCGGTGCTGCTGGACGCCTATCAGCTCCAGATGGAGCAGATGATCATGCCCGACGTGCTGTTCGAGGCGATGATCGTAGCGGGGCTGGTAGTGCTGCTGTGGCGGCCGGTGGTGACGACGCGGCTGGCGATCGTGGCCGGGCTGATCCTGGGCGCCTCGGCCACGGTCCACCAGATCGGCGAGATCCTGGTCCTGCCCGCCGTGGCCTACCTGATCCTGACCGTCGGCGGCGGCTGGCGGCGGGTCCTGCGCCAGTCGGCGGTCCTGGTCGCGGCGTTCATCGTGCCGATCCTGGTCTACTGCACCGGCTCCCTGTACGTGACCGGCCACTTCTGGCTGGCCTCCAGCGCGGACCAGAACCTGGGCCGGCTGGCGGTGTCCGCGGACTGCGCGACCCTTAAGCTGCCCTCCTACCTGCGCCAGATGTGCCCGAGCCCGAGCGTCCAGGCCAACGGCGCGGACTGGCTGGAGCACTCCAAGAACTCGCCGCTGCACAATCCGGTGGTCCCGCCCGGCATGACCAAGGGCCAGATGCTGGCCCAGCTGGAGTCGGCGATCGAGCACCAGCAGCCGCTGCGCGTGCTGAGCAGCTTCCTGCGCGACTCGGCCCGGCTGTTCGCCGGATCCCGGACGGCGATCCAGGGCATCACGCCGATCTCGCGCTGGCAGTTCCAGACGCACTACCCGGTGTTCCCGCCCGAGGTCAGCCTGGGGGCCGGCAACAAGATCATCGTCGGCATCCAGCGCGCCCCGTACGAGCCGTTCCATGAGCGCCTGCTCAGGCCGTCCTACGGCGGCCGGGCCCAGGTGGACAAGCCGATCGCCTCGTTCCTGCGGTCCTACCAGCTCAAGGGCGGGTATACGCCGGGCCCGCTGCTGGCCCTGGCCACGATCCTGGGCGCGATCGGCATGCTGTTCGTGCTGCGCCGCCGCCAGCGCGGGACCCGCCAGCGGGAGCTGGCCACCGCCTGCCTGCTGTTCTTCGCCACGGCCGTAGTGATCCTGCTGATCTCCGACTTCACCGAGTTCTCCTGGCGCTACCAGCTCCCGGCACTGGTCACCCTCCCGCCCGCGGGCGCCCTGGGGGTCAGCGTGCTGGTGGCCCAGTTCCGGGGCCGTCGCCAGGGGCGGAGCGGGACCGGCCGCCACACGGCGGACGAGGCCGCCCCGCGGAGCCCGTCGGAGCAGTCCGGCGCGGTCGGCTAGCCGCATTTCGGAACGACCTTCAGGCGGCCAGCACCGGGTCCCGATTAGGCCAGGAGCTGCTGGCCGATGTAGCCACCGGACTTAACCCCGGGCGGGCAGGCGAAGATCGAGCTGCCGATGTGCGTGACAAACTCACTCAGCCCGTCCCGGCCCGCGATCCGGCGCTGGATGGGGATGAACTGGTGGCGCGGGTCGCTCTGGTAGCACAGGAACATCAGGCCGGCGGCCGCGTCCCCGGTCACCGGGTCCACCCCGTCCACATACGAGTAGCCGCGGCGCAGGATCTGCTGGCCGTGGTTGCGCTGCGGCGAGGACAGCAGGATGTGCGCCGTGGGCGGCATGTGGAACAGCTCGTCGCCGCTGAGCTTGGCCCGGCCGATGGCCTTCTGCTGGCCGTCCAGGCCGGTGCCGTCCCACAGCCCGAGCGCGATCTTGATGCGCCGCGCGACCAGGTACGAGCCGCCGCGCATCCAGGCCGGGGACGCCGGCTCCCCGGCCCAGACGAAGTCGTCCATGGCCGCGGCGTCCTCGCCCATGATGTTGGCCGTGCCGTCCTGGAAGCCCATCAGGTTCCGGGGCAGGGCCTGGGTGAAGCTGTTCGCGGTCCGGCCGAATCCGGCCAGCAGCCACTTGGGCTGCGCGATCGAGATCCCCTGCTTGATCAGGTCATGCACGGCGTGGAAGGCCACCTGGGGATCGTTGGCGCAGACCTGGATGGCCAGGTCGCCGCCGCTGATCGAGGGCTGGATCTGATCGCCGCTGAACTTCGGCAGGTCGACCAGCGGGGCCGGGCGGTGCCGGGCCAGCCCGAACCGGTCCTTCTTCGCGGTGCCGAACAGCGAGGGACCGAACCCGAACGTCACGGTCAGCTCGTTCGGGCCGTGGCCGACGGCTTCGCCGGTGTCGACCGGCGGCCTGGTGCCGGTCTGCATCGAGCCGATCGCCTCGCCCCGCGACATCCGGGCCGCCGCCTCGGTCCAGGTCTTCAGCAGCTTGCGCAGGTCGGCCACGGAGTTACCGACCACATCCAGGGCGGCAAACTGAAGGTAGTTCTGGGTCGGCGTGGCGATGCCCGCCTGATGAGTGCCGTAGAAGGGAACGACGCCGCCGGTGCCCGACGTCGCGGAGGCCGCGGCCGGGCCGGCGCTGGCGGTCAGCGAGGCCGCCCCGAGGGCGCTCGCGCCCAGGCCGGTCAGGCCGGCGGAGCGCAGGAACCCGCGCCGTGTCGATTTCACCGGCCCAGTATGGCATTATCCCAAATGCGACTCAACAGCCTCTTTGCGCGACCGCCTGGAACTACTTGGCGCGGCTATTTCGGCTAACGCCGGGGAAATGCGCGGCTGATGCCGGGAAAGCCGACGATGGCATTGACCCGTGAATCCATTTGTTAATCGAATATCTTGTGCGGCCCTAGCCGCCGAGGCGGGTCAGCGTGCCGGTGGCCACGTTGGTCGGGTTCCCCGCGTCCTGCCAGTCCATGTGCATCCCGTCCGGTCCCGACCTGGTCAGCGTCATCGTCGCGCCGGGCGCGCAGAGCTCCTGGGAGTTCTTGAGCACGACCTCGCGCACCGTCAGCCGCCTCGGCCCGCTGCCACTGATCAGGAGCAGCCCCGAGCAGTGCAGGGTGGGGAGCGCGAACGCGCCGGCCGTCCCGGTGGCCGGGAAGGTCAGGTCCATGTTCCACTGCGTGATCTCCCCGGTGGGCTGGCTGGCGGTGCCGAGCCAGACCCCGCTGAACCAGCGCCGCCCGGCCGGGGGCGAGGAGGCCGGCGAAGTCACCGACGGCGCGGGGTGCTTCTGGTGCCCGGCGGTCTGGCCTCGGTGCGGATTGCCGGAGTGGCTGGGCGGCCTGAGGGTCGACCCGGCGTCGCCGTGCTGCTTGCCGTGCAGCTGGCTGGCCAGCAGGACCACGGCCAGCACGGCCACCGCGGCCACGGCGGCGCTGATGCCGATGATCGTCGCGGTGCGCGGCCCCGGCGGACGGCCCGGACCGGGGCCGACCGGAGCGGGCGGCGTGAGCTGCGCGGTGCCGCCGGGCTGGCCGCTGTAGGGCTGGCCGCTGTAGGGCTGGCCCCCGTTGGGCGCGCCGGGGTAGGGCGCGGCGGCGTGGGGCGACGCCGGGGGTGCGCCGTAGGCGGCTGCGGCCTGCGCGGCGGCCCAGCCGGGGTGCGGACCGGCGGACTGGGGCGCCGCCGGACGGGGGCCGGCCAGGGGCGGCTGGGCGGTGGCGGTCGGCGCGATGGTGGCCATCGGGGCCAGCGGCGGGGCGTGCTGGGCCAGCGCGGCGGTCACGCTGGCCGGCAGCCAGGATTGCGACACCTGGAGGCCCTGGCCCGCGGCCAGCCGCCGGGCCTCGGTCACGATGTCGGCCACCGCGGGCCGGTCGGCGGGCTGCTTGGCCAGGCAGCGCTCTACCAGCCCGCGCAGCGGGGGCGGGCAGCCGCCCAGATCCGCGGGCTCGTGCAGGACCCGGTACAGCACCGCGTCCATGCTGCCCTCGCCGAACGGCGGCCGGCCGGTGGCGGCGAACGCGGCTAGCGAGCCGAGCGCGAACACGTCGATGGCCGGGGCCACCGCCACCCCGGAGATCTGCTCGGGCGCCATGAACTGCGGCGAGCCGACCCGGATGCCGGTCCGGGTCACCGCCGTGGCCTCGGCCGCCCAGGCGATGCCGAAGTCGATCACCCGCGGGCCGTCCGGGGCCAGCAGCACGTTGGACGGCTTGAGATCGCGGTGCACCACGCCGGCGTGGTGGATCGCCTGCAGCGCCTCGGCCACCCCGGCCATCAGCAGCAGCACCGTGCCGGGTGGCATCGGGCCGTGGCTGGTCACCGTCTCCTGCAGGGACGGGCCCGGCACGTACGCGGTCACCAGCCATGGCGGCGTGGCGTCCGGGTTGGCGTCGAGCACCTGCGCGGTATAGAGGCCATGCACCCGCCGCGCGGCCGCGATCTCCTGCCGGAAACGATGCCGGAAGTCCGGGTCATCGCCCAGCTCGGGCCGGATGACCTTGAGCGCGACCGGACGCCCGCCCTCGGTGAAGGCCAGGTACACCCGGCCCATGCCGCCGGTGCCGAGCCGGCCGCCGATCCGGTAGCCCGCGATCTCCCCCGGGTCCTCGCCCGTCAGTGGCTGCATTGGCCAGCCCGCCCCAGTTCTCCCCGCCGTCAATGCCACAGCGCTTATGACACAGCCGTTATGACCCAGCCCTTATGACACAGAATGTCATGTCAGCGGGTATCCGTGTCGGTGCCTTGGGCCGGCCAGGGCGGGCCAGGCGGAACCTCCTGCCGTGCGTCGCCGCCAGCCTGACGCCCGGCGGCGACGCACGTCCCCCTCAGCAGGAGGCGCCCGGCTCGGCCAGGGGCCGGACCGCCCGACATTTTCGGACGCGCAATCCCCTACATTGCGATATGGCCTCTTGCGCCGCAATGTCACCTGAGTCTCGCTTTGGTACCCTCGCCGTGTCACGCTGAAGTCAGCAGCCAGGGACCTGAAGCCGCAGGCAGGACGGGATAAATGGGGGATGCCCCACCGCGCCGGACGCTGGCCGCCCGGCTGGCGGACCGGGATCGCTCCCGCTTCACCGGGCGGGCCGGCGAGCTGGCCTTCCTCGAGCGGTGCCTGGACGACGCCGACCCGGCGGCCAGCGTGGTCCTCATCACCGGCCCCGGCGGCATCGGCAAGAGCACGCTGCTGCGCGAGGCCGCCCGCCGGGCCCGCGACCGCGACATCAGCGTCGTGGCCATCGACGGCCGAGAGCTTGGCCCGGCGCCCGAGATGCTGGAAGCCGCGCTGCGCGACGCCGCGCGGCACACCAGGCCGCTGGTGCTGCTCGACTCCTACGAGCGGATGACCGCGCTCGGGCCCTACCTGCGCCGCGAGCTGCTGCCCGGCCTGCCCGATCAGGCCCTGGTCGTCATCGCCGGCCGGGGCACGCCCGATCCCGGCTGGTTCACCGGCGGCTGGGAGTCGGTGACCGCGCGGCTGGACCTGGACGTGCTGGGGCCGCGGGACGCGCAGCGGCTGCTGGCCGCCTACGGGCTCGACGATGCGCGCGTCCCGGACATCGTGGACTGGGCCGCGGGATCGCCGCTGGCCCTGGCGCTGGCCGCCGACGCGGCCCTGGCCGACGCCGACTGGAACGCGGCCACCGGGCCCGACCGGCCCGACATCATCAAGTCGCTGCTGCACCGGCTGGTCGAGACCGAGCTGCACGACATCCGGCCCTCAGCCCTCGGCATCGCCGTCGTGGCCCGGACCACCACCCGTGAGCTGGTGCGCGGCGTGCTGCCCGACGAGGACGCCGAGACCGGCTACCGCCAGCTCTCCGGGCTGACCGTCACCGAGCCGCTCGGTGACGGCTTCACCATGCACGAGCTGGTCCGCAAGGCGCTGCTGGCCGATTTGCGGCAGCGCAACCCCGAGCTGGAACGCGACCTGCGCCGCCGCATCGTCGACTACCTGTACGCGCGAGCCAAGGCTGGCGAGCCGTTGCTGCTGATCGACCTGGTCCACCTGGTCGAGGACCCGCTCAAGCGCTGGGGCTTCGGCTGGGACGGCAACGTCAGCTTCCGGATCGACAACGTGCGCGGCGACGACGCCGACCGCATCGAGGCCGAGCATGGCGACCGCCAGCCCCAGCTGTGGTGGCAGCTGACCCGCCGGTTCTTCGACGACTCGCCCGAGCACGTCGCGGTGGCCAGGGACCGCAGCGACCAGATCTGCGGCTACATGGCCTGCATGACCCCGGCCACCGCCCCCGCGTTCGCCGACGCCGATCCGCTCATCGGGCCCTGGCTGGCCCACGCCCGGCGCGAGGCGACGCACGGCGACTCGGTGCTGTGGCACGCGGCCGTGGACTTCACCGGGCAGGCGAAGGTCCAGGCCATGCTCGGCATGGCGGGCGTGCTGCGCACCGGGAGGGGCAACATGCGATTCGCCTACCTGCCTATTGACCCCGCCTACCCCGGCGCGGCCGAGTTCGCCCAGGCCATCGGCGCGGCCCACCTGACCGAGCTGGACGCCGAGATCGGCGGCCAGCAGGTGCACTGCTACCGGCTGGACTACGGCCCGGCCGGCCTGCTCGACCACCTGCGGGACGCGGTCTACAGCGAGCTGGGCCTGCTGGCCCCGGCGCCGCCGCCCGGGCCCGCCGTGGACCTGGACACCGTCCGCGAGGTGCTCAAGAACTTCCGGGTGCCGCGCGAGCTGGCCCGCAGCCCGCTGGCGGCGGGCACCACCGTCCAGGAGCGGGCCGAGTCGGTACGCCGGCTGGTCCGGGACGGCGCCCGGCAGGCCTTCGGCGACAGTGAGACCGAGAAGCTGCTGCACAGCGTGCTGGTCTTCGGGTACCTGGACCCGCTGCGCAGCCACGAGGAGGCGGCGTCCCGGCTGTGCCTGAGCCGGGCCGCCTACTTCCGCCGCCTGCGCACCGCGGTCGAGCGGCTGGCCGAGTACCTGGCCGCGGCCCCGCCGCTCGGCTGACTCCAGCACCCTCCAGCGCCCTCTAGCGCCCTCCGCGACCTGCGCAATCTTGCCAGCCCAAAAACCGCGGGTTTAAATGGGACGAGTTACAGTCAGCGAAGGGCAGTGCATGAGTGACTCGCACAATGATCAATGGCCTCCTGAGGAGGCCATCCGATACGACGAGTTCGCTTCGCGGTCTTTCAGCTGGCGCTATATCGAAAAGCCTTCGCTCCAGGCCCTTATCCAGCCGCACATTAACCAGCACACAGCCGCACTCGACCTCGGCTGCGGCGGGGGACGGATCATCGCGCTGCTCTGCGAGCTCGGAGTCGCTGAGGCGTCGGTCTTCGGCGTGGACAGCAACCCGACGCTGCTGAGCCTGGCCCGTGAGCGCTTCCCCGGCGCAGCTGTCATACCCGGCGAGCTGTCCGATCCGCCCTACACAGGCATCCCGCCGCACTCGGTGGACATAGTGACGGCTCATCTGGTCCTTCAGTACCTGGGAACCAGCGAGCTATCGGCATGCCTGCACGAGGCCCGGCGACTGCTGAAGAACGGCGGATACCTGGCTGTCGGTTTACCACATCCCATGCGGGTGAATGGGCAGGCAGAGGCCTGCTACTTCGCACGCCAGAGACAAGTAGTGCGCGCCCCATGGGGAGGATTCACAGCCTCCGCGGGGTTGACCGTTGCTGACTATGTTAACGCTGCCATCGACGCGGGCTTTTGCCTGGACCGGATAGACGAGCCAGAGATCGCCGAGGACGGACTCCGGCACGAAGAGGCCGGGCGCTACTCGCTGGGCCCCACTCGCCTGATGTTGCTCATGCAGGCCGGCGGCGGCTATTCCATGTAGTCAAACTCCCGTATGCGCGCCCAGACAGCTCGGGAGAAGAACATCTGCGCGATCAGGTCCCGGTACTTCCGGCCCTGCTCGGTCAGCTGCACTGACTCGTCGCAGATGTCGGCCAGGCCCAGCTGGTCGAGCTCCGAGAACTCGCGGGCGAAGCGGTCGGTGACGTCGATGCCGAACTGGGCCCGGAACCGGGAACGATCCAGGTGGAGCAGGCTCAGGATCACCTGCCGCCGCATTCTCTCCTCGACGGTCAGCACAAAGCCGGAGTTATACGCCGGTCTGTCATGCGACATGCTCGTCGCGTAGGCCTCCAGCGCGGAGCGGCGCCGCTTGATGCTGTATCCGTTGCGATAGTCGCAGTCGTGCAGGTAGCCGCGCCCGCCCGCCCCGAGCCCGAGGATGTCCTGGCCCGCCCAGTGATTCGCCTTCTGCCTGTAGCCGCCTACGCCGGGCGTGATGTACCGGACGTGGGTCTCCTGAACGTAGCCAGCCTGGCCGAGCATCTCGCGCGCCACGTCGTACTTGCGGTACTGCTCCGCGCCGACCAGCTCCAGGTTCCGGCGCGAGAACCCCGTGTTGGGCCGCAGCGTGAGCGGGTAAGCGCACACGGTCGGCGCCTCGAAGGCCAGGACGTCACGCACGATCGACTGCCAGGCGGCCAGGTCCTGATCAGGGAGCCCGTAAATGAGGTCGACGCACACGTTGTCAAAGCCGCAGCCAAGAGCGTCCTCGATCCGCTTGCGGGCGAGCGAGAAGCCGTGCCGTCGGCCGATCTGATGCAGGCCATCGTCCGAGGTGGTCTGGAGGCCGAGGTTCACCCGGGTGATCCCGATCTCGCGCATCTCGCGGAGCTTGATCTCGTCCACGGTGTCGGGTGCTACCTCGATGGCGACCTCGGGCACGCTATCGCGGGTCAGGCCGAAGGCGGCCTCCAGGCTGGCCAGGCAGCGATCGAGCTGTCCGGCGGGCAGTATCGAGGGCGTCCCGCCGCCCAGGTAGATCGTGTCGATCTTCCGGCCAGCGGTCAGCGGCGCCCACTGCTGCATCTCCCGCGCGAGCAGGCCGACGTAATCGGAGTAGTCCGCGCCTGGGCTCGTCGCCACCGAGTAAAGATTGCAGAATCCGCATATCTGCTTGCAGAAAGGAAAGTGCAGGTAGAGGTTGAGAGGCTGGCCTGCGTTACCGGCTAGCGACGCGCGTATCGGCCCGGCCAGGTCGGCCGGATCCATCGCCCGGTAGGCCTGGCGGGGCGGATACATGTAGATGTAGTCGCCCTGTACCTGGTCGCTTAATGAGCTGCACTAGATCAAATCTCATCGGGCGTATCCGCTAGCAGCTTCAAGATATCACCACCTTCAAAGAAAGGCAGAGCATTTCTGTTATTTTGCATTCCGGCCACGATCTTCCTCACGCAGTCGGGGTCTTCAGGTAGCTGGAGCTCCAGCATTCGGCCGTTGTCAATCAGGCTCGGAAGAAGATCCGCTCCCGCAGGCCGTGCCGCAATTGCTCGGTGAAGATCGTACGACAGAGCGCCTCGAAAGCGTTCGCGACTGGAGTAAAGAGGCTGATCTGCCCGGTAGAATACCGCAACCTCAGACGAGTGTAAACATTCGGCGGTGCTCCCTGGATTGCTGGTGCGCGCTCCGGATTCTCACTGTTTAGAAGCTTGAGCTTCTCGCGGCCTAGCAGGCGGAGTTCCCGGTCAGCACGTCACTAACCCCGCCACCTTTCACGATCCCCAGGAATGTCAGGTCAATGTAATGCAGAAAGTCATTCTTCATATTCGTGCACGACAGCAATGGTCCCAGATCAACCTTAGGGCCGCGGTCCTTGCGGAATCGACGCTCAAGGACCTTGGTGAGTTCTTCGGCGATCGTATGACTTCGCTCGAAGTTGCCCCCGATCGTGCCCAGCTTCCCTCGTGCCGGGGTCGCGCTGTCGTTCCATCAGGAAGCAGTTGCAGTCGCTGTCTACGAGCAGCAGCCCGAATCCCACATTCGGGTTCCGCGTCTGGTTCTCGTCGATCATCCCGGTCAGGCCGCCCAGACGGGAGTGGACATCGCGGACCCATGCGTCCGAGTCCGACCCGAACTCCGGCGGATCGGTCAGCGGATCTGTCGGTGCGAAGAAGACGCGCTCTGATGACGGCAGCCCACTCCTCTCCAGTTCGGTCTTGGCCGTCGGCATGACGCTTAGCACGATGACAGTCTCGTTCGCCCACGGCGGCGAGTCTTTGCCGTGCAGGAAGTCGTTCAGGATGTTCAGCAAGCGCTCGTCATCGACCGCGTGATGAGCGGCGATCAGGATGATCACGCTGTATCGCTGAGCTACCTGCTCCGGTTCTAACGAGCGGCCAGCGGCGTCGACCAGCGCACCGGTTCTGTCGTCCTTGATATAAAACTTGCAGTAGTCGAACGTGCAGTTCTCGATATCCCAGATCTCGCCGGTCAGCTGGCCATCGCGGGTGACTAGGGAATCGAGCTGCCCAAGATCCCTTTCATGCACGATGACCAGTCCTCGCATCGGAAACCATCCCCAGGTTGTCGGCGATGTTATCGTGCCGACGATATAGGTCAGCCGTACCACGCTTGCGATCGGCATAGAAATGGCACCAGCGACCTCCGGGTGCCGTTCGCCAGGGCTGGCCCGGCGGCCTAGTCGGCTGGCGTGACACCGGCCCGGTGCGGCCCGCTGCGCTCGCCTGACGTTCCGGCGGGAACATGTGACGTCCCGGGGGGTCGTGCCCAGGATCAGCATCGGCCACCATCGTCCTCGGCTAGGAAGCAGCCGGCCGTCGGCAATCCGGTCATCGTAGGGCCGGTCTCGCGGCCTGGTAACCCGATCCGAGACCTTCGGCTGCCACACCCGTGGGTCTTGCGGCAGGATTGGGCTGGCCTCAGCCGCGGCCGACGCACCATAGCTGCCCGGTGCCCCCGGCAGCGGACCGCGCGACGTCCCGGCAGGTTCTGCGGAGAGCAGATACTTGGATGCGATGAATGGCGGGTCACGATGTTAGACCACTGTGCCATCAATGGTGAGATCGGCAGCGGCAAGACTTCTGTGGCGAAGATACTCGGGCAGACTGTCGGCCGGGAGATCGTCAATGCGGGCAGCATCTTGCGGGAAACGGCGGAGGCGCTCGGCGTCACCGCCCTGGAGGCCAACCGCATGGCCGAGCGAGATGAAAAGCTGGATGACCATATCGACCAGGTGCTCCTGGAACTCGGGCAGGCCAGGTCATCGCTGATTTTCGACTCACGCGTGGCGTGGTACATCCTGCCGTCCGCGTTCAAGGTCCACCTGATCGTCGATCCTGATATCGCGGCCAGCAGGCTGCTCGCCGGGCGGGACTCGAAAGTCGAGAAATACCAGTCGGTCGAGGAGGCCAAGCTGGCCGCCGAGGAGCGATACCAGAGCGAGCGTCGGCGTTTTTACCAGCGGCACGGCATCGATATAACACGACTGCGCAATTATGACCTGGTGCTGGATACCTCGGATGCCGAGCCAGTCTCCATTGCCAGCGAGATACACCGGGCCTGGGCCACGCGCAGGGCCGAGTACCCGCTCCGGATCAGCCCGCGCCGCGTGCGCCAGCTACAAGAGCCCGCTTCGGCACCCGCCGCGGTCGCGGAGGGATCCGGGCGCTATCCCGCGATCATCTACTCGCGGCCGAACCTGTTCGCCCGGCAGATGGGACCCGTGGAGCGGGCCGTGAGCCAGGACGAGCGCCTGGTGCCGGCCATGCTGGCCGACGAGTATCACGACGCGAGTCCTGCGCTCACGGGACCAGAATCGAAAAGTCTCGGATGGACTTAAGCTCATCTCGCAGCTCGTCGATAGCCTGCTGCAGGTCGGTCAGCGCCGGCTCAAGGTCGACGGCATGACTGGGATCGTTTCGGTCGGCCAGCAACGTGAGGCGCTCAGTGGTGCGCCTGATGCGATCGAGCGCCTGCATCAGCCGGCTGTTCAGGGGTCCGGCCGAGCTGTCCGGGCTGTCTGAGCCGGACGAGATGGCCTGGATGCTGTCCGGCAGCGTCAGCGCAGTGGCGATGATGCCGTCGATCGCGGCCTTGTCGATGGCCTTGTCGATGGCCTTGTCGCTCCCGGCGCCGAGGCCGCGGCGCAGGCGCTGGCGCAGCTGGCCGATCAGCTTGTAGGCCTCGCGCCAGGACTGGTGCCGCGGTCGACTGCAGGCTCGACACGTACGGGTCGAGGGAGCCAGCGTTCAGCAGCGGCGCGGTGAGATCTGACCGCAGGTAGCTGGTCAGGCTGGGCGGCAGGGCGGCCAGTTCCGGGGCGAGATCGGCGAAAGCCTGCTCGCTGCCGTGCTCGCCCCGGTATCGGCCAAGTATCTCGGCGAACATGTCCGTGTCGGAGAGCAGGGCGTCGTACAGGCCCTCCCACTCGTCCCGGAAGGTCAGCGTCTGCAGCGCCAGGATGGTGTCCCGGCGCAGGTCGGGCCGGACGAGGACCTGGAGCGTGTAGGCGTTCACGAACCGCTTCACCTCGCGCGGGTTGACCCGCCGGTTGACCGCGACATAGCCAAGGTACGGTCGCACCAGGCGATCGAGGTCAGCGAGCTGCGCCGGACCCAGCATCGCCTCCTGGTACATGGATCGCAGCAGCTCGTCGAGCTGGCCCGGCAGCATGGGGGAAGTGAGTAAGACAGCTGGAAGATCTTCTTGACGTACTCGCGGCCCAGCCGCCGCCCGGCCGTCGCGGAGGGCGCCGACGCTGCGTCGGGCGCTGGCCTGCTCGTCTTGGGCTGCGAACTTGGCCCGGATCGCCCGCACTACCACCTGCTCATCCAGGCCGACCACAAAGATGAACCCCGGGAGGTCAAAGAACAGCTTGATGGACTCGAGTACCTCGAGCGCGTTCGCCGGCAGGCAGCGATCCAGGTCGTCCACGAACACGACAATGCGGGCGACGGGAGTCGCGTCGAGCGCGCTGAAGGCGGTGGCCAGTTCCCTGAATGCCGCGACGTAGAGCGACTGCGGCTGACCCGGATCGGCCTGAGCGGTGAGCTGGTCGATGGCCTGGCCCAGCTCATAGCTGACCGTCACCGCGCCGGGCAGCCCGACCTCCGCCGACAGCCCGGCGGCGAGGGCCCGCGCCACCCGGCCGATCCGGCCGGCCAGGGCGCGGACCTTCGATTCGGCACCCGCGCCATGAGCATCAGACCACTCGACGAGCGCGGCGCGGATGGTGTCTAGCAGCGGGATCAATAGCTGGGGCTCGCGCTCAAACCGCCAGGCGTTGAAGTCCACGACGACGAGGCTGCTCGTGGGCAGGGCGGCCTTGATAGCGGACATCAGGGTGGTCTTCCCGGTGCCCCACCCGCCGAAGATGCCCACCGCGAACCGAGGCTCGCTCTCGCTGATGATCGTGGCCAGGCCGCGACCAATGTCGTGGTATCCCAGCGCCGGGGACTTCGTCGGAGAATCGAGCAGGATTTTCATCCCGGGCACGGGACCATCAGGAGCCGAAGTGACTGACATGGTTCTCCTTCGCCACGGGATCGCAGCGAGCCAGTTAACAGTAATGGCTCGGGACCGGGGCCGTACCGTTGCCGCATGACCAGCGCGAGCCCGGCCCAGTCCCGCCTGCCCATGGTGACGCTCGGGCGGGGCGGCCCGGCGGTCTCGCGGATCGGGCTGGGGCTGGCCGCGCTGGGCCGCCCGGCCTACATCACCGGCGGCCGGGCTGACGACCTGCCCGACCGCAGCGTGGCCGGGCTGCGGAACCGGACCTTCGCCATGCTGGACGCCGGCTACTCCGCCGGGATCAGGTACGTCGACGCCGCGCGCTCCTACGGCCGGGCCGAGGAGTTCCTGGCCGGCTGGCTGGCCGAGCGCGGCCACCGGGATGTCGTGGTCGGCTCCAAGTGGGGCTACCGCTACACCGGCGGCTGGCGGCTGGACGCGGCCAGGCAAGAGGTCAAGGAGCACTCGCTGGCCATGTTCACGACCCAGCTGGCCGAGAGCCGGGCGCTGCTGGGCGAGCACCTGGCGCTGTACCAGGTGCACTCGCTGACCCCGGACTCCGGGCTGTTCGCCGACGCCGCCCTGCTCCGCGCGCTGGCTCGCCTGCGCAGTGACGGCGTGCTGGTCGGGCTGACCACCAGCGGGCCGGGCCAGGGCGGCACGATCCGCCAGGCGCTGGACCTGACCGTCGACGGGCAGCCGCTGTTCAGCACGGCCCAGGTGACCTGGAACTTGCTGGAGCCCTCGGTGGACGGGGCCGCGGCCGAGGCGGCGTCGGCGGGCTGGGCGGTCCTGGTCAAGGAAGGCGTGGCCAACGGACGGCTGACGCCGGGCCCGGCGCCCGAGCCGGTGACCGCGCTGGCCCAGGCCCGTGGCGTCACCGCGGACGCGATCGCCCTGGCCGCCGCGCTGGCCCGGCCGTGGGCCTCGGTCGTGCTGTCCGGCGCGGTGACGGAGAGCCAGCTCACCGCCAACCTGGCCGCGCTGACGGTCGGCCCGCTGCCCGCGCTCGGCGTGGCCGAGGAGCCGGCTGCCTACTGGGCCACCCGCGCGGCCCGGCCGTGGCAGTAGCGGCAGCCAGGAGCCCGGCGGAACCAGCCGCGTGGTCAGCCGGGCGGCGGACCGATCAGGGCATGGCGGATCTCGGTAATCAGCCCGTTGACGACCCGGTACAGGCTCAGGCCGCGGTAATCCGAGCCGTTCGGAAGGTGCCCGGTCCAGGCCGCGGCGACGGTGTCGTCGCGGGCGACCAGCGCGTCGATGTCGTACACCAGCACGCCGCCCGCGATCTTGACCGCGTTCTCGTAGTCGTCGCGTGCGCCCTGGGGTCCGCGACCCGGCGGAGTGTGGCCGTAGTCGAGATAGTCCGGCGCCACGATCTCGTCGAACCGCTCTGGACGCCCTCGCTGTAAGCGGCGAAATAGGCCCGAACCGCATCTTCTGCCGTCACGGCCTGTGCTCCTTCCGGCGACGAACGGGATCACGGAGCGCGCATACCTTGTTCGTCACCCAAGGTAGCCCAGTGGCCGGACGCAGCAGCTACTAGCGGCCGGTCCAGCAGCTGATCTCCAGGCCGTCGGCGACCGGGAAGTCCACGGTCACGTAGCCGTTGGCCGGGTCCCGGACGAAGGCCAGGTACTCGCCCAGGCTGGCGTGGGTGTTGTCGTCGGCCACCACCAGCGCGCCGGGCACCAGAGCGGGCTCCAGCAGGCGCAGCACCGGCAGGCACAGCTCCTTCCAGCCATCCAGCAGCACGAGCCCGATGGGGCCGGGCACGCCGGCCAGCGTCTCGAGCGCGTCGCCGGCCAGGATCGTCACCGCCCCGGCCACGCCCGCCCGGGCCAGGTTCGCCCCGGCGGCCTGGACCTTGTGCTCGCTCAGCTCGGTGGTGATGACGTGGCCGGTGCCGTTGTCGGTCACCGCGGCGGCCAGGTAGATGGTCGAGATGCCGAACGAGGTGCCGAACTCCACGACGGTGTCCGGGCGGCCGGACCGGACCAGCGCGTAGAGCAGCTGACCAGCCTCGGGGGAGATCGGGATGTAGACGTCGCGGTACGCCTCGGCGCGCTCGCTGGCGGACGCCATCGCCCACGAGGCCAGGCCGGGTGGCGGCGGGGGCACGTCGTTATCGGCGTCGGCCGCGGCGAGCAGCTGGGTGAGCACGGAATCGAGCTGGGGTGAAGTCAGCGTATTTGTCATGCCAACGACTCTAGACGCAACGGTGCGTCTAGACAACAGTCAGTATCATGCTCGGCATGATGGCCAGCGGGCCCCGCCACCACGGCAACCGGCACGGGCGGAGCGAGGAGGCCCGGCTGGCCGTCCTGGAGGCCGCCGACGACCTGCTGGTCGAGCGCGGGTTCGCCGGGGTGACGATCGAGGGCATCGCGGCCCGGGCGGGCGTGGCCAAGCAGACCATCTACCGCTGGTGGGCGGCCAAGACCGACATCCTCTTCGACGCCCTGGTCGCCGACGCGGCCGAGTTCTTCATCGTGCCCGACCACGGCGACCTCGGCCGCGACCTGCGCGACCAGTTCCGCCAGCTGGCCGCGTT
This sequence comes from uncultured Actinomycetota bacterium, assembly GCA_963822485.1. Taxonomy (GTDB): domain Bacteria; phylum Actinomycetota; class Actinomycetes; order Streptosporangiales; family Streptosporangiaceae; genus DASUBV01. Next base: position 174,095 of record CAWGHW010000031.1, on the reverse strand, counting down.
CCTGAGCCGGACCGACGCCGGCGCGGTGGCCAGGGCCCTGGCCGGGCAGGCCCAGCACGACCCGGGCGTGGCGGCCCGGTTCGAGGCCGAGTTCCTGGCCCGCGAGCGCGACCGCGAGCGCGCGCCGTTCCTGCGCGCCCGCGAGCGCGGCGCGCTGCCCGAGGGCACCGACATCGAGTTCGCCATCGACCGGCTGGCCGGCCCGGTCTACTACCGGCTGCTGATTACCCGGCAGGGCGCGCCGCCCGCATTCACCGATGCCCTGGTGGACCACTTCCTGGCCGGGCTGAGCTCGGCCTGACGTCAGCCTGCCCGGGACCGGTGGCCGGAGGCGCCGCCGGCTGGGGCGGCTCGACCGGCCGCGTCGGCTCGGTGCCGGGGTGGATGTAGCGGCCGCCGCGCAGCAGCGACGCCACGGCGGCCAGCGCGGCCAGGCCGGCCGCCACCCCGAACACGATGCCCAGGCCGTGGTGGAACGGCCCGGCGATCAGGTCGGGGAAGAACTCCCGGCCGGTCAGGACGCGCTGGCTGGCCGCCGGAAGCCGGGCCAGCTCGCCGCTGGCCGCCAGCAGGTGCCCGAGAGGATTCACTCCCAGCACCGCCGCGAATAGCGACGACACCGGCGGCAGCGAGCCGAGGTGGTGGGCCACCCCGGCGGTCACGCCATGCTGGCGCAGGCCGCTGCTCAGCGTGGTCGGCAGGGTGCTGGCCAGCCCGGCGATCATCAGCGAGAAGAACACCCCGATGGACAGCGCCGTGCCCGAGTTCTGGAACGTCGAGCGCATGCCCGAGGCCGCGCCGCGCTGCCGGGCGGGCACGCTGCTCATGATGGACGAGGTGTTGGGCGCGGCGAACATCCCGCTGCCGATCCCGTTGGCCGCGATGAGCAGGGCGAACGCCCAGTACGGGAAGTCGGTCGGCAGGAGCAGCAGGCCGACGAAGCTGCCTCCGAAGACGATCATCCCGGCGGTGGCGAAGCCGCGCGCGCCGAACCGGTCCGACAGCGTCCCCGACACCGGGCAGGCCAGCAGGAAGCCCGCGGTCAGCGGCAGCAGGAAGATGCCCGCCCACAGCGGCGTGTCGGCGTAGCTGTAGCCGTGCAGCGGCAGCCAGATGCCCTGGAGCCAGATGATCAGCATGAACTGCATGCCGCCGCGGGCGATGGACACCACCAGGCCGGCGATGTTGCCGGCCGTGAAGGCCCGGATGCGGAACAGGGCGAGCTGGAACATCGGCGCGGCCACCCGGGTCTCGATCACCGCGAACGCGGCCAGCAGGGCCGCGCCGCCGATGAGCAGGCCGAGCACCTTCGGGTTGGTCCAGCCCATGGTGTGGCCGCCGTAGGGCTGGATGCCGAAGGTCAGCGCGGTCAGCACCGAGCCCAGGCCCACCGCGAACGTGACGTTGCCCCACCAGTCGATGCGCTCGCGGTGCCGCTCGCCGTTGTCCTTCAGCCGGAGGTAGGCCCACAGCGTGCCGAACACCCCGACCGGCACGTTGACCCAGAACACTGCCCGCCAGTCCCAGGCGGCCAGCAGCCCGCCCGCGACCAGGCCGATGAACTGCCCGGCCAGCCCGGCGACCTGGTTGATGCCCAGCGCGAAGCCCCGCCGGTCGGCCGGGAACGCGTCGGTCAGGATGGCCGCCGAGTTGGCCATGAGCATGGACCCGCCCACCGCCTGCAGCACTCGCCAGCCGATCAGCCACAGCGCGCCGTGCCCGCCCTCGAACGGGTCGAACGACAGCAGGATCGAGGCGATGGTGAACACGACGAAGCCCGCGTTGTAGATCCGGACCCGTCCGAACATGTCGCCCAGGCGGCCCAGGGTGACCACCAGCACCGCCTGCACCAGCCGGTAGCCCATGATCATCCACAGCAGGTAGGCGATGTTGCCCGGCGCCAGCGGGTCCAGGTGGATGCCGCGGAAGATGGCCGGCAGCGCGATGATCACGATCGACCCGTCCAGCGCGGCCATGAACATGGCCGCGGTGGTGTTGGCCAGCGCCACCCAGCGGTAGCGCTCCTCGGCCGTGCGGTTCCGGGCGGCTCCAGCGGTCAGGCGTCCCGCCATCAGATGCCCGCCATCAGATGCCCGCCATCAGATGCTCTGCGCCAGCCGCTCGATCAGCGGCGCCGCCGTCAGCAGCTGGGCCAGCTCGTCCGGCGTGAACCCGGCGGCCAGCGCCTGGGCGAGCTGCTCGGTCCGGGCGTTGCGCCGGTCCAGGAGCGCCTGCTGGCCGGCCTCGGTCAGCGACATCACCGCCCGCCGGCCGTCGCCGGGATCCGGGCGGCGCTCGACCAGGCCGCGGGCCTCCAGCCCGGCCAGCGTCGCGCCCATGCCCTGCGGGGTGATCTGCTCCAGCCGGGCCAGGGCGCTCGGCGTGGCCGGCCCGCCCCGCTCCAGGCGGGCCAGCGCCGAGCGCTCGGGCAGCGAGAGCTCGCCCGTCACCTGGACCTGGCGCAGCCGCCAGCGCAGCAGCCCGATGCTGACGTGCAGCGCCGCCGCCACCTCGTCGGCGTCCGGTACATCGCTCATATACTAAAGCTAACTTTCTAAAGCTAGCTTTGCAAGTGAGCTGGGCCGGCCGGCCGGATCAGCCGGTCAGCTGGCCGCATCAGCGGCGCGGCAGGCTCCACCGCTGCGCCGCCGAGCCCGTGCAGGTCTCGATGTCGAGGCGCGAGCTCCGGTCGCCGCCGGGATCGGTGAGGCACCGGCCGGAAGCCGGGTTCACCAGCTCGCCGTTGGCCGCGTGGGTCCAGTCCTGGGCCGCCGTGCCGTTGCACGGGTACCAGTCGACCGGCGTGCCGCTGGCCTTTCCGGCGCCGGCCACGTCCAGGCAGCCGCCCTCGGTCCGCAGCGTCCGGCCGGGGTAGACCGACCAGCGCTGGCCCGCCCGGCCCGTGCAGGACCGCGCGAACATCGGGTTGCCCTCGGTGTTCAGCGAGCCCGAGTTGCTCAGGCACCGGTGCCGGAAGCCGGTCAGCTGCCCGGTCGCGGTGGGCTTCGGGGCCGGCTGCGCGTGGCCGCCCCGCTCGTAGACGGTCACGTAGGCCAGCCGCATCGTGCCGCCGGAGGTGGTCGCCGCGGTCGGGGCGGTGCAGTTGCACTCGCCGTCCGGGTAGTTCCCGCCCATGGCCAGGTCCAGGATGATGAAGAACCCGTGGTCGATGGCCTGGTGCCAGGCCGTCGCGCCGACCTCGGCCTCGGTGATGGTGTCGATGGTCGCGCCGTCCATCCGGAACTGCAGGTACTCCGCTCGGGTGTTCCGGCGGCTGACCAGCACGGTGTAGGTGTGGTAACCGGTCTGGCAGGTCGAGCCCGCGCCCGGGCAGGCGGTCAGCGGGTGGCCGTCGCTGCCCGCCGCGTCGTGCAGCGTCTGCGAGGCCTCGTTCAGCCCGTTGACGTCCTCCATCATGTCGATCTCGCCCGAGGTCGGCCAGGTGCCGCCGGTCCGCATGGGCGACCCCAGGGCCCAGAACGCGGGCCAGTAACCCAGCCCGTCGGCCGGGTTGGGCTGCTCGATGGACGCGGTCAGCTTCAGCTCGCCGCCCGGCGGCGCCGTGAAGTCGTCCCGCGTGGTCTCGATCCGCGCCGAGGTCCAGCTTCCGCCGTGGCCCAGCGCCCTGAGCACCAGGTGGCCGTGGCCGTCCAGGTAGACGTTGCGGGTCGAGTGAGTGGTCCGCTCGAGCTCCCCGGTCCCGTAGTTGGTGCCGATGTCGTAGAACCAGCTGGCCCGCGACGGCGGCGCGCCGGCCCGGCCCTGGAAGCTGTCGCTGAACACCGTCCGCCAGCCCGCCGGCGTCTTCGCCGCGGTGCCTGGCCTCGGCCACGGTGCTGGCCTGGACCACTGCGCCCGCGCTGGCCAGGCAGCCGGCGGCCAGCACCGCCGCGGTCAGAGTCCTCGTAAAGATCCTCATAAACAAAGGAGACCGGTGCCGACGGTCGCGGATAACGGAAAGGTGTCTGCGGCCAGGGAAATCCGCGCCGGCCGGGGTCAGGTGCGGACGACGCGGTACAGGCCCGGATGCGACCGGTACCCGGCCAGCCCCGCCGCCAGCTCACCGAAGCCGGGGCTCTGGATGGCCGCCCCGAACTCCTCGGCCGTCCGCCAGCGCGCCACGTTCACGAACTGGAACTCCGTGCCCGGCCGCACGGCCTGATGCAGCGCGGTCTCGACATAGCCCGGTTGCGCGGCCAGGTAATCCCGCGTCCGCTCCCAGGCGGCGACGAACTGATCGGCCTCCCCCTCGGGGACCTCGAACACGTTGATCAGCGTCAGCGGCTCAGCCACGTTGTCCTCCGAACGGGTGCGGCGCGCCAGCATCGTCGTTGGCCCTCTGGTGACGCTACAGCAGCACCAGAACGCCAACGATCATGCTGGCCGTCAGCCCGGCGGGCTAGGATCGCGGCTGTGAAGCGGGCTCTGGTTCTGGCGGGCGGCGGCGTGGCGGGCATCGCGTGGGAGCTGGGGGTGCTGCGCGGCATCCATGAGGCCGACGCGGGCCTGGCCCGCCGGGTCATCGACGCGGACCTGATCATCGGCACCTCGGCCGGGTCGGCGGTGGCCGCGCAGATCACCAGCGGCGTGCCGCTGGATGACCTGTACGCGGCCCAGCTCAGCGAGGAATCGGCCGAGCTCGAGGTCGAGCTGGACATGGACGAGCTGCTGGCCCGGTTCGCCGCGGCGGTGGCGGGCGTCACCGACCGGCAGGAGATGCAGCGGGCCATCGGCGGCCTGGCGCTCGACACCCCGACGGTGCCCGAGTCGGATCGGCTGGCGGCGGTGGCCGCGCGGCTGCCAGTGCCGGCCTGGCCGGACCGGGCCATGATGCTGCCTGCCGTGGACGCGGCCACCGGCGAGCCAGTGATCTTCACCAGGGACTCGGGGGTCGCGCTGGTGGACGCGGTCGCCGCCAGCTGCGCGGTGCCGGGCATCTGGCCGCCGGTCACGATCGGCGACCGCCGGTACATCGACGGCGGGATCCGCTCGATCGCCAACGCGGACCTGGCTGCCGGGTCGGACCGCGTCCTGGTCATCATCCCGGCGCTGGAGGGCCAGCCCGAGCCGTTCGGCCGGCTGGACGACGAGATCGAGAGCCTGCGGCCCGGCCAGGTGCTCGTCGTGTACGCCGACCAGGCCTCGGCGGACGCGTTCGGGACCAACCCCCTGTCGCCGCTGACCCGGCCGCCTGCCGCCCGGGCCGGCCGGGAGATCGGGCTGGCCAGGGCGGCCGAGGTGGCCGCGTTCTGGGGCTAGGCAAGTCCGCTCATGGCAGTCATGCGCCAAGCGCGTCAGGTGAGGCGGTCGAAGGCGCCCAGCTTGATGCCCTCGACGAAGTTCTCCCACTGGCCCCGGCCGTAGGTGAGCATCGGACCTTGGGGTGATTTGGAGTCGCGCACGATAATGGCGTCTCCGCTCGCGGCAACTTCGATGCAGTTGCCTGCGTTACATCTCTGCGCCCTACGCCACGACAGACCATCCGGAGACGGCGGGATCGAGGTGTCCATGATCAAACTCCCGGCTAGGATCCAAACGTTTGCAGCGTCACAACCGTTTGCCGCCCAGGTCCCGCCCGGCTCGCTAGTCCGGGTAGGTGGTCCGGATCTGACGGATCAGGGCTGCGGAGTCACGTGGGCTCAGCGCGGCGTCACGCAGGTGCTCAATCACTTGCCGGTAGCGCTCGATCTCCGCAGGACGCTCCAGGTACCGGTTCGTGAACAGCCCCTCAAGGAACACTACCGGCCCTTGCGATGAGCCTGCCCGGAATTCCAGGAAATCAAAATTGCTATCAACTGCGGCATGCGCGCCGACGCTGAACGGAATCACCTGCACTACGGCGCGCTCATCGGCTACCGCCGTAAGAATTGTACCGAGTTGTGTTTTCATCACGGTTGGGCCCCCCACCTGGCGTCGCAGAACGGCTTCATCAAGCAGCGCCCGGTATTGCGGTGGCCTTTCCTGGACCAGCAGCTGCTGACGGCGCATCCGAGCCTCGACCCGCTGGGCGACCACGGTCTCATCGGCCTTGCGCTCGACGCCCCTGGTGATGGCCTGGGCATAATCGACGGTCTGGAGCAAAGCCGGTACGAAATACATCGAGAACGACGTAATCGCGGTCGCTTCCTGCTCGAGCCCGAGCAGGGGGGACATCAGCGGATCGTCGTACTGGGTCCACCAGCTTGCCTCGCGTGCCTGGTGGGCCAGCTCCATGAGCTCGGTCTCGGCCTCGCCGGTCACCTGGAACAGACGGCACAGGTCGCGGACATCTCGCAGACTCACGCGTCGTGATCCGGTCTCCATGCGGCTGATCTTGGTGGTGGAGCACAAAAGTTCCTGCGCCACCCGTTCGACGGTCCAGCCACGCGCGTTGCGCAGCGCACGCAGCCGCATGCCGAGCTTCCCGCTGCCGGACGGTCGGGTTGGCGTTCTCGCTCCCCGAAGGCCTAGGGGCTCGCCGCGCCGGCGGCGACGGGCTGCGATCGCCAGAGGCACTTGCCACACGGGCAGGATACACCGAGGCAGATGGATATGATCGTCTCAGGACGTAACTCTCCCGCTGCAATTCTCAACGCTAAAGTCCCAGTCTCGTGCGCTGTTTGGCAGTGCATTCGTTAGCGGTGGCACCGACCGTTGCCAAGAGCCGAGGATATGGCAGCCTCGGCACTGTCCCGAGGCGATTGCCATTGGCAACTGCAAAGAAACGTCATATCGTGGCGGCATGGGCGCTCAGCACGCGGAGCCTGAAGCTCGCGTCGGAGCGGGGAGACACGGGATCCCGTTATCTCAGGCTGCCGGGAGGCTGCGGGCCTGATCCCTCCTACGGGATGAAAGGAGGCGGGGCTATGCAGACTGCGGGCCCGACGGGCGCGTCGCCTGACCACGCTGACCTAAGGGACGACGACCACCGGCCAGCGGAGAGGTCCGGGTCCGTGCTGAGCAGCCTGAGCCTTGCCGGAGTCCCGGCCACAACCACTATCTCGGGCTGGATCGCCATACGGCTCATTTTCCATGACTCCGCCATTGCCTGGGCGATAGCGAGCCTGGCCGGACTGTTTTCCTTCGCAGCTGTTGTGATTGCCTCGACCGAGGTGCAAAGAACCATACGGCTATGGATTTACTTCCGCGCCGAGCATCGCCTTTCGGCCGCCGAGGCGTTCCTCGTGCGGAGGCAGATTTCCAGGGCAACGTGCGGGCGCCGGTGGACGTCGGCGGGCGCGGCCGACATTAGGCAGGCCGCGGCGGTGTATGGGCGCTCATCTGGGCTTCCAGAGATTATGAGGCTGACCCGCCTCGGCTCGGGAGCCGAAGAACTTTGCGACCCTCAGGGAATTGACGCGGCCGTGCGGACGGCCACCGACGGAAGCGGGCGAGCGCAGTTGGTCGCGGTATCTCCAACTGACCCGAGTCCGACGGAGTAGGGGTCGCGATAGGGCATCAGCCCGGGGCGTGCACGCCCGTCATGAGCCCGGCCAGGTCCTCCGGAGCCAGGAACGACGGCGGCGGGGGCGGGCCCCAGCTGTAAAGCCCCCGCGCACCCTCCCAGGTGCGTGGCGTCCACAGCGCGTCGTCCACGATGCAGTCGAGGTCGGAGTAGTACTCGGAGAAGTTGCCCGCCGGGTCGCGCAGGTACCAGAAGAAGTTCGACCCGACGTGGTGCCGGCCCAGGCCCCAGACGTGCCGTGCCGGATCCTTGGCCAGCATCGCGCTGGCGCCCCGGCCCACCTCGTCGACGTCGTTGACCTGCCATGAGGTGTGGTGCAGGAAGGCCAGCGGGGCCTGCTGGACCAGCACGTTGTGGTGGTCGGTCGAGCAGCGCAGGAACGCGGCCAGCCCCGGCACCGTGTCGCTGACCTTGAACCCGAGGCCCGCGGTGAAGAAGCGCTGCGAGCGCTCCTGGTCGGTGGAGCCGAGCACGACATGGCCGAGCTTGCGCGGCCGCACCGGATCCTCGCGCAGGATGCCGGGGGCCCGGACGTTGGCCCGGCCGACGTGCCCCGGCGAGTTGTACGGCGGAGGCGGCGTCTCCGGCTGGTCCAGCCGGGCCGCGATCTCCACCACGACGGTGACCTCGGTGCCGGCGTCGGAGGCGGTCAGCGTGGTGGCGTCGCGCTGGGCCGGGACGTCCAGCCGGGCCAGCTCGGCCGCGATCCGGGCCAGGTCGTCGGGGTCGTCCGCGCCGATGCGGAGCTCGACCAGGCGGCGTCGCGGCGCGGGCACCAGGCGCAGCTGCTCGCCGCCGTCGGCGGTGCGGAAGCTGGCCGCGCCGGGCACGGCGGCGGGGTCGAGGCCGAAGTCGGCGTAGTACTCCGCGGTCGCGGCCACGTCCGGGACGCCGATGGTGACGCGGGTGAGCCGGTGCAGGGCCATGCTCGTCCTCCTCAGCCGGCCACGCGGCTTTCGATAAAGCCGAGGCCGGATGCGGCCATCGTGCGAGACCGGGCGCGGAGCTGTCAACGCGAACGCCCGCCAGGCTGAGCCTGGCGGGCGTTCGGATCAGGGGATGATCAGCGGGTATCAGCGGGTATCAGCGGGTCATCAGCGGGAATCGGGAGCGGCGGCCACGGCGGTGCTGACCGCCGGGGTGTCCGTCGCGCCGACCGGGACCGAGCTGGGTACGGCGGGTGCGCTGGGCGACGGAGCCATGTTGCGTAGCTCCTCCAGTCGCCGCCGCGAGGGCAGCAGCACGATGGCGACGATCGCGCCGAGCGCGAACAGCGAGGCCGAGATCGTGAACGCCAGGTCGTAGCCGTGCACCGCGGCGACGGCCGGGGCCAGCCGGGTCGCGTGGTGCGTGGCCAGGTAGGTGGCCGTCGCGGTCAGCGCGATGGTGCTCAGCGCCGCGGTGCCGATCGAGCCGCCTACCTGCTGCATGGTGTTGACCAGCGCCGAGGCCACGCCCGAGTCCTCGCGGGAGACGCCCGCGGTGGCCGTGTTGATGGCCGGCGCGAAGATCATGCCGAAGCCCAGGCCCAGGATCAGCAGGGCCGGCAGGATGCCGCCCGCGTAGCTGGACGTCGCGCTGAGCTGGGTCAGGTACAGCATCCCGGCGCCGCCGAACACCATGCCGGTGGTGATCAGGGCCCGCGGGCCGATCTTGGGCAGCAGCACGATGCTGGAGGTGTTCGAGGCCAGCAGGATGCAGGCGATCATCGGCAGGAAGGCCAGCCCGCTGGTGACCGGGCTGTAGCCCTTGACCAGCTGGAGGTAGTAGGTGAGGAACAGGAACACGCCGAAGATGGCGATTCCGGTGATGCCCACCGCCAGGTAGGCCCCGCCGCGGGTCCGGTCGGTGACCACGCGCAGCGGCAGCAGCGGGTGGCTGACCCGCAGCTCGGCGAAGGCGAACGCCGCGATCAGGGCGGCCCCGGCGATTAGCGAGCCGAGGGTCAGCGCGGCGGTCCAGCCGGCCAACTCGGCGTGCGAGAAGCCGAACACGATCAGGAACAGGCCGGCCGAGGCCAGGACCGTGCCGGCCCAGTCCATCTTCGGACGGGTGGCGGGACGGTTGCTGCGCATGTAGGTCAGTGCGCCGACGATGGCGATCACGGCGAACACCAGGTTGACGTACAGGGTCCAGCGCCAGGAGAAGTACTGGGTCAGGACGCCGCCGAGGATCAGGCCCACGGCACCGCCGCCGCCCGCGACCGACCCGAAGACGCCGAATGCGCGGCCGCGCTCACGCGGGTCGCGGAACGTGCTGACCAGCGTGCCCAGGGCCGCGGGGGCCAGGATGGCACCGAACGCGCCCTGCAAGGTGCGGGCGGTGACCAGCATGGCGAACGACTGGGCGGCTCCGCCCAGGGCCGAGGACAGGGCGAACCCGGCCAGGCCGGTGATGAAGATCCACTTGCGGCTGAACATGTCGCCGAGCCGGCCGCCCAGCAGCAGCAGGCTGCCGAAGGCCAGGGAGTAGGCGGTGACCACCCACTGGCGGTCACTGTTGGGGAACGCGAGGGCGTGCTGCGCCGACGGGAGCGCGATGTTCACGACGGTGGCATCGAGCACGACCATCAGCTGCGCGATGGCCACGATGACCAGGACGAGCCACCGGTGATCGTTCGGCGCGACGGCGCGGCGGCCGTCGGTGGCCGAGGATACGGATGACATAACGGGCGGCACCTTCCGGTGAGGAGACTGACTGATGCTGGCTGCGGTTGACGCGCGTCGCCGGGCGCTCACGCGCTCGCGACCGCGGGACTAGGGTCGGCTGGGACGGTGGCGGCCGGGACGGTGGCGGCTGGGGTGGGGTCGGCTTCCGGCCTGGTCAGCAGCTTGGTCGAGGCGTCCATGGCGTCGAGCAGGCGGACGAACGTGGCCCGGTCCTCCTCGCTCAGCGCGCCGAAGATCTGCTTGAGCAGGCGCTCGCGGGTGGCATTGGCCACGCCCAGGCAGCCCTCGCCGGCCTTGGTGATGGCGACCAGCTTGGCCCGCCGGTCGGTGGCGTCTGGCCGGCGCTCGACCAGCCCCACGCGCTCCAGCGCGTCGACGATGTCGGTGATGGAGTGCGGAGACAGCCCGAAAGTGTTCGCCAGCACGCTCTGCCGCGTCGGGCCCTGCTCGTGCAGGTGCATGAGCACCTTCGTGCGGGCCATCGACAGGCCGCACAGGCTCATCTCGTCGTTGACGGCCCGTACCATCCGGTGATGCACGGCGAGGTACCGCTCACCCAGCTGCTCTGGAGTGATCATGGCTGCCCCTCTGACTGCTGATCCTGACCCGCCTCATCATGACGGGGGTCACGTTGATGACTGTCATAATGAGGTTCCTCACGGGTTTATTCCCGGCGTCGGGGAACTCGTCGTGAGGTGGGGCCGGACGGGTCAGGTCAGCTCGGCGGACTGGGCCACGAACTGGCGGGCCTCGTCCGTGAGCGCTTCCCAGTCCGCCGCGCGGGAGGCGTAGGGGATCGCGACCCACTTGTGCATCGTGGGACTGACCAACACCGCCGAGGTGGCGTGGCCCTCAGCCAGCAGGGCGTCCCGCTTGGCCTGGGGCAGCTTGAGCAGCAGCCGGTCCGCGTCGAGGAACGCGAAGAACTTGCCGTTGACCTTCAGGCCCTCGCGCCCGAACATCCGGCGCCGTTCCACCCCGGCATGGCCGGACTGCACCACGGCCAGCCCCTCGAAGCTGCTCTCCGCCGCCTCGCGATCCATGGCCGTCAGCCTCCTGCCGGGCGCTCGGTGGATCTGCTACCTCAACCTCATCACGAGATGGCCTGATGGCGCGGCCTTCCCCCTCGGCGTGTCCGCGGCGTGACTGTCCGCCTTTCGGTGGGCCGTGGTCAACTGGCCGCAAATTGCGTGGGCATCTGGCCGCATGGGTCGTGGACATCTGGCCGCTGCCTTCGCGGGCATCTGGCCGCCCCGGTCGGTGGCCAAGCCGGTAGGCTGCCGGCCTGAGCACCCCTGACCCTCTCGGTGGAGTTCTTCCGGTATGCGCGTGCTGCACGGGTTCTGGTCGTCCGGACGTGGTCTGTGCCTGTGGGCCGAGGACTCCGAGCCCGCCGTCAAGAGCCAGAGTCAGGCGTTGCGGTCGGCCCGGCCGCATCCCTTCGCCGTGCCTGCTGACGCGCTGGCGGAGATCCAGGCCGGTCGGGCGGGCGAGGCCGTGCTGCTGCTGCCGTCCCTGCGCACCGCGCCGCTCGACTCCCCGGAACTGATCAGGGTTACCCCGCGCCCGCTCGCGCGGTCGAGAGCCGCGCTGCTGCCCTGGCGAGTGCCCGTGGTCACGCTGGACGGGGCCGCGGCGCTCACTACCCTGGCCGGGCAGGCTCCCGGAATTCGCTCGGGCGCTTCCCTCGCCTACCTGGGCCGGGTCGCCGAGTTCGCGCAGGATCTGGTGTCCCGCGGCCGGGTCCTCCCCGCCCTGGCGCGCGACCAGGCCGGCTTCAGGGCCAGCTGGCGGCCATTCCTGCAGGGGCACGATGTCGCGGCCATGCACTCGCTGATCCGGGCGATGCCGCCGGTCTGCCGCGCCGTACCCGGCGGCGATGATCCCCATGAGCAGCTCACCGCCGCGCTGGCCGACATGGTCGACGCGACCGCGCGAGCCGCGCTGGCCGGGAGTGTGTCCCTCGCGCCGCCGCGGCGAGGGCGCCGGCCATTGCGGCTGCCCGCGGCTGAGGCCTGGCTGACCGCACTGTCCTCCCCGGACGGTCGGCTCGACGGAAGCTCTGCCGACCCGGGGGGCCACCCCCCGGACCCCCCAGCACGAAACTCTCAAGAGCTGGAAGTCTTCGGGCAGGCGCTGCTTCCCTGGGACGGCGAGGGTACGGGCCTGACCGGGCCAGCGCGAGTAACTTTCCGCCTGGCCGAGTCCTCAGCCGGCCCGGACGACCGCCAACCGGGCGCCGAGCCGGATGACGACGACAGCCGGTGGCAGCTGGACTTCCTGCTTCAGTCCGTCGCGGATCCGAGCCTGCTCGTGCCCGCCGCCCAGGTCTGGGCAGACGACGGCAGCCTGGCCCGGTGGCTGGCCAGCCCGCAGGAACTGCTGCTCGGGGAGCTCGGTCGGGCGTGCCGGGTCTACCCAGCGCTGGCCAGCGGCCTGCGCCAGGCGCAGCCCGTCGCGCTCGATCTCAGTGCTGACGGGACGTACCACTTCCTGTCCGAGGCAGCTCCCGTGCTGGATGAGGCCGGCTTCGGGGTCCTTCTGCCCTCGTGGTGGGACCAGCGCCGCAAGCTAGGCCTGACCGCGCATGCCGCCACTCCCGTCGATGGTGTCGTCGACAAAGCTGGCCAGTTCGGCCGGGACCAGCTGATGGACTTCCGGTGGCAGCTCGCGGTCGGGGACGACACCCTGACCGAGGAGGAGATCGCGGCGCTCGCGCGGGCCAAGGCCCCGCTCGTCCGGCTGCGTGGCCAGTGGGTCGCGGTCGACCGGGACCAGCTCCGGCGCGGCCTGGAGTTCCTGTCCCGCGAACGCTCCGGGCAGGCCACTGCCGTGGAGATGCTGCGACTGGCCGCAAGCCATCCTGACGACCTGGACATGCCGCTGCCGCTGACCCAGGTGACCGCCGACGGCTGGCTGGGAGAGCTACTCGGCGGGGCCGTGCCTCAGTCGGTGGGACCGGTGCAGCTGCCTGGCCATTTCCTGGCCAGCCTGCGCCCTTACCAGGAGCGGGGGCTGTCGTGGCTGGCGTTCCTGTCCTCGCTCGGGCTGGGCGCATGCCTGGCTGACGACATGGGTCTGGGCAAGACAGTGCAGTTGCTCGCGTTGGAGGCGGCGCAGCGAGCCGAGGATCCCGCTGTCGGGCCGACCCTGCTGCTGTGCCCGATGTCGCTGGTCGGCAACTGGGAGCGCGAGGCGGCACGGTTCGCTCCGAGCCTGCGGGTCTACGCACACCACGGTCCGCAGCGCCTGCGTGGGGACGATCTCAGTCACCGGCTCGACGACGCCGACCTGATCGTCACCACGTATGCGACCGCGACGCGCGATGTGGAGGAGCTTTCCGGCTGGACCTGGCGGCGGGTGGTGCTGGATGAAGCGCAGGCGATCAAGAACAGCCTGTCGCAGACCGCCAAGGCCGTGAAGCGGCTGAGCTCGGCGCAGCGCGTAGCGCTGACCGGGACTCCCGTGGAGAACCGGCTGGCCGAGTTGTGGTCGATCATGGACTTCCTGAATCCTGGCCTGCTTGGCTCCGGCGAGCAGTTCCGGACCCGCTACGCGATACCGGTCGAGCGGCACGGGCTGACCGAGCCCGCCCAGCGGCTGCGCTCGATCACGCGGCCCTATGTGCTGCGGAGGCTGAAGACCGACCCGTCCATCATCAGCGACCTGCCCGACAAGATAGAGATCAAGCAGTACTGCCAGCTCACCACCGAGCAGGCCTCGCTCTACCAGTCGGTCGTGGACGACATGATGGACAAGATTGAGAGCTCGGATGGCATCGAGCGGCGCGGCAACGTGCTGGCCGCCATGGCCAAGCTGAAGCAGGTGTGCAACCACCCGGCGCTGCTGCTGCACGACCGCTCCGCGATCGGGGCGCGGTCGGGCAAGGTGATCCGGCTGGAGGAAATCCTCGAGGAGATCATCGCCGAAGGCGACAAGGTGCTGTGCTTCACGCAGTTCACGGAGTTCGCCGAGATGTTGCTACCGCACCTGGCGGCCCGGTTCGGCACGGATATCGCCTACCTGCACGGCGGAACTCCGAAGTCGCGGCGCGACGAGCTGGTGACCAGATTCCAGACCGACGACGGGCCGCCCGTCTTCCTGCTGTCACTCAAGGCCGGCGGCACCGGTCTCAACCTGACCGCCGCCAGCCATGTAGTGCACCTGGACCGGTGGTGGAATCCTGCGGTTGAGAACCAGGCCACCGATCGGGCCTTCCGGATCGGGCAGACGCGGAACGTGCAGGTGCGGAAGTTCGTCTGCACGGGAACGCTGGAAGAGAAGATTGACGAGATGATCGAGGACAAGCGAGCCCTGGCCGATCTGGTGATCACCGATGGCGAGGGCTGGCTCACCGAGCTGTCCGCTCACGACCTCAGGAAGGTCTTCGAGCTGTCAGGAGACGCTGTCGGTGAGTAGCTGGTACCCGCCGCCGTCTCGCCCGCGGCCCGTCGAGGACGGCCTGAAGGCCCGCACCGCGCGCGGCGCGATCGGCCAGACCTGGTGGTCCGGGCGGTTCGTCGCTGTCCTGGAGGACATCGGCCTGGGCAGCCGACTGCAACGGGGCCGTAGCTATGCCCGCAAGGGCCAGGTGATCTCACTCGACGTGGACGCGGGAGCAGTGACGGCGCGGGTCCAGGGCAGCCGGTCCCGGCCCTACCGGGTGCGTATCGGCATCACCGCTTTCGGCAAGCCGGAGTGGGCCAAGCTGGAACGAGCTCTCGCCGGCAGCGCCTGGTACAGCGCCAAGTTGCTGGCCGGGGAGATGCCGGAGGATATCGAGGAGATCTTCGCGGACCAAGGGCTGTCGCTGTTCCCGGCGACGTCCGGGGAACTCTCGATGGACTGCTCCTGCCCGGACTGGGAGGTGCCGTGCAAGCACATCGCGGCGGTGTTCTACCTGCTGGCGGAGAGCTTCGACGACGACCCGTTCGCGATACTCGCCTGGCGCGGCCGGGAGCGCGAGGACCTGCTAGCCAACCTGCGCGCCGCACGGAGCGACGACCGGTCCGCCGCTGACAGCGCCGAGAGGGCGGGCACGCCGCTCGCCGACTGCCTTGACTCCTTCTTCAGGATGCAAGCCGAGATCAGACTCCCGCCAGCGGCCGCGGGTGGTTCTGTGCTCGGCCAGCTTCCCCCGATCGCCGTCACGGTGCGCGGGCGGGCGCTGACCGAGTTGCTTGAGCCTGCCTACCTGGCCTTCCGGACGGCCGAGACGGACCCCGATATCGTCCAGGAATCAGACCCTCACGGGACGTAGCGGAGGATGTCGGTCTTGAAGCCGCCGGACTTTAGCGGGGCCAGGTTGCCCGTGGCCCAGAACGAGCCGGTGCCGGGAACTGCGACGATGCCGGTGGCCGCGCCCGCGTCGCCCGGCCGCGTCGGGGCCCGCTGGCTGGTGAACCGGCCGTGCCGGTAGTCGATGATGTCGCCCGCGGTGGAGCGCGCCGGATCGGTGGCCGTCAGCCAGAAGCCGCCGTGGCCGTCCGGGGTGAGCCCGTTCGCGCCGGTCAGCTTCATGTCCCTGGCTACCGTGTTCCACGTGGAACCATTCCAGTGCAGCAGGGTCAGGCCGGCCGGGCCGACCCCGGTCTGCTGATTGACCGCCGGGGTCTCCGCCACCCACGCACTACGCGGACCCGCGGCCGAGATCGCGGTGGCGACCCAGGGGTGGCCCTTCTTCACCGGCCGGAGCGCGGGCAGTCGGGGCGACGACCACTTCCGGCCGTTCCAGTGCATCGCGATGGTCGTCTGGTGCGGGTCGCCGACGGTGGCCTTCGAGACGCCCAGGGCCCAGATGTCATCCGGCGCGACCCCGTCGACGGTGACCGGTGTACCCGCCGGCACCGAGACCTTCCGCCAGGTCCGGCCGTTCCAGTGCCGCACCACCGCCGGCCCGTAGTCGGGGAACGAGCTGCCGGCCTCCCCGAACACCCACACGTTTCGGCTGCTGAAGACAGCCGCGTCGAGCACGGTGTCGGGGCTCGAGGTGATCTCGGAGATCGTCCAGGCCGTGCCGTTCCAGTGCAGCGCGTACTGGGCCGGCGCCGAGTGCCTGGGCAGGACGGGGAAGAACCAGGTGTTCCTCGGCGACGTGGTGTAGATGTTGGAGGACAGCTCCCACGGCCCGATCACGTTCACCAGGCGCGCCGGGAGCGGCACCTGGACCCAGCGGTGGCCGTTCCAGCGCTGGGCCACGAACGTCGGCTCCGGATTGGGCACCAGCCCCAGTACCCAGGCGTTGTCCATGCCGCTGGCGGCAACGGCTTGCAGGTCGAGCAGGTGCGGCCGGGCGAAGACCTTGTTAATCCGCCACCCGGACACCGTCTGGGCCTGCGCCGGGGCGGCCGCCATCACGATCGCCGTGCCCAGGGCCAGGGCTGTCCCGGCCCAGTTCGCTTTCCGCCTCATGACACTCCCTCTGCCTCTTGTTGTCATCTGGCCGGGCGCAACACGGAGAGATCCTGTCATTGGGCCAGCGTATGCTGGCGTTATGCCAGTATAGGATTCGACAAGTTAGAGGAGGCGACCAGCATGCGGGAGTCGGCGCCTCCCATCTTTCCCGTATTCCGGTCTCGGCTCACAGCAGCGGTACTGGCGCGTACCTACATCGGGGATGGTGAGCACTCGGTCACCGAACTGGCCACGATGGTCAAGACGGATTCGGGCACGATGGGTCGTGAGGTCAGGCGACTGGAAGCGGCCGGAATTGTCCGCAGCCGCATGGTCGGGCGCACCAAGCTTATTCGGGCTAATCGTGACGCCCCCTTCTATCAGGCGCTGCGAGATCTTGTCGTGATCACCCTTGGACCAGCCGATGTGCTCGGCGAGGAACTAGCAGGGCTGGAGGGTGTAAGTGCCGCTGCCATCTTCGGCTCATGGGCGGCACGGGCGACTGGCGAAGCCGGTCCCTCTCCGGCCGACATCGATCTTCTGGTCATCGGTCGGCCCGACCGAGATGACCTCCATGACGCTCTCGGACGAGCGCGCGCCCGACTAGGGCGGGACATCAACCTGGTTTTGCTGTCACCAAGCCGATGGGAGTCGGACAGCGATCCCTTCCTTGCCGAGTTGCGCAGCAGGCCAATGGTCGCGCTGAGCGGAATACCAGGCCCTGAACGCATGTCGGCCGAGCCATGAGTGCATGGGCCCGCGGGCGAGCCGAGATTCTGGGGATGCTCGAGCGTCGCGAGCTCACTCAGGTGACCGCCAACCCCGAGCTTGCTGAGCGCCTGCTGGCGACGGCCCGGCAGCATCTGACCAGCGCCGGCACCCTGGCGGGCAGCGATCCCTATCTCGCGTACGCAGCTGTTTACGACGCGATCCGGAAAGCTCTGTCGGCGATGCTGCAGACTCAGGGACTGCGAGCTACGACAAGCGGCGGTCACGTGGCCGTCGTGCGCAGTTGTCGAGCGCGGCTAAGCACACCATCATCTGGCGTCTTCAGTTAGGGCACGACGCGGTGAGCAGAATCAGCAACGAGCACTTCAGCTCCGACGAGGGAGCGTGTCAGCCGCAGCCGGCCTAGGGCGGCGGCCAGCCCGGAGAGCGGAGGGCCGGCCGCCGCTTCAGGACTAGGGGATGTGGGGGCGGTGGCCCGGCTCCTGGCGGGGCATCTGCTGGTTGGTCGTGGGCACCGTGGGCAGCGGGAACTGGCTGATCTCGTACTGGGACAGGTTGTACTGCCCGCTGGTGTCGGGCAGCGACGGCGGGTTGAAGTCGGGCTGGCCGAAGCGGAAGGCCGAGGTCAGGTCGCCGACATTGTCCCGGCGCCACTGGCTGATGTTGGTCTCGGTCACGCCGGTGATGTGCTCCAGGAACCGCAGCTGCGAGGTGTGGTCGGACTGCTCGGTGCAGACAAAGCCGCCCACGGTCCACGGGGACACGATGATGCACGGCACCCGGTAGCCGAGGCCGACGGGCAGGTCGTCGCCGACGGTGCCGGTCTTGGAGGTCAGCGTGACGTACTCGTCGGGGGTGCCGGGCGGCGGGATCGGCGGGATGACGTGGTCGAAGAAGCCGTCGTTCTCGTCGTAGGACAGGATGAACACGGTCTTGGCCCAGACGTCGGGGTTGGCCGCCAGTGCGTCGATCTTGGCCGCCACGTAGGTGGCGCCCGCGGCGGGCGAGGCGTTCGGGTGCTCGTCGAATCCGGCGGGCGGCAGCAGCCAGCTGACGGTGGGCAGCTGGTCGTTGGCCACGTCGTACTCGAAGCTGCCGACGGGCGAGTTGGCCATGGCCTTGTCGAACAGCGGGTCGCCTGCCTGGGCGTCGAAGTACTGGGTGAAGTGCTGGAGGGTCGGCAGGCCGGTCGCGGTGTTGGCCTCGTGGTAGAACTTCCAGCTCACGCCCGCGGCCTCGAGGCGCTCGGGGTAGGTGGTCCAGGTGAACTCGGCGTCGGGCCCGCTGGTGGTGAGCGACGGGCCGCCGGCCAGGCCGTTGGGGTCGATGGTGCCGCTCAGCCACATATCGCGGTTGGGCCCGGTCGGGCCGATGACCGAGCAGAAGTAGTTGTCGAAGACCGTGAACGCGTCGGCCAGGGCGAACTGGAACGGGATGTCCTGCCGGGTGTAGTAGCCCATGGTGTACGGGCCGTTGGCCGCGCCGTCGGCGGCGATGTGCGCGGGCACCCAGTTGTCCATCTTGCCGCCGTCGAGCGCGGAGTGCTGCGGGCCCCAGTCGTGGCTGAGCGACGGGACGGCCGCGGCCGCGGTGCTGCGCGTGTTCAGCCGGTAGGGGAGCAGGAACCCGTCGGGGTTGGACGGGTCGGGCTGGTAGAACACCGGGCGGCCGTTGGGCAGCCGGGCGGCGTGCGGGTCGCTGAACCCGCGCACGCCGGACAAGGTGCCGTAGTAGTGGTCGAAGCTGCGGTTCTCCTGCATGAGCAGCACGACGTGCTTGATGTCCGCCAGGCGGCGGTGCGAGGGCTGCGGCGCGGCCAGGGCCTTCCTGACGTTGGGCGGCAGCGCGAGTGAGGCCGCCGCGAGTCCGCCCGCGGCGGCGGCACCGCCGAGCAGTCGGCGCCGGCTGAAGCCGCCGGTGTCGCCGGAAGGCGTGGCTGTGTCGGTCATCGGGGTCCTTTCGCTGGGGTCGGCCCGGTGCGGCCAGTGCGACCGCGACCACGGCCGCGTCTAAGCAAACGTTTCCGCTCCATGCTGCGGAGCCCGGCTGTCGCTGGGCTGAGCACCGGATGGCCGGATACCGAATGACCGCTGAAACCTGGTCGGCCGGATGGCCGCCGGCTCAGGATCCGCTGACCAGATCAGAAGCTCACATGCAGGGACTTATGCCTTGATCGCAGTGTTACGGCTGATACCGTCGGATCTGGCAAATGCCCAGGTTGGAGCAGGATCGTCGGTCTTGACGGGCTTTCGGGGAGTGGCGCCGTGGCAGCTTCGGTGGTTCGGGAGCGCCTGGTCACGGTCGCCGCGATGGCCGCCCTGCTGGCCGCCGCGATCCTGCCGGGGGCGCTCGCGACCGCGGACCCCGCCAACGCGGCCCTGGTGCCCGACCCGGCGGCCGAGGTCAATCCGTTCATCGGGACGGCCGACGACGGCAACGACTTCCCCGGCGCGGACACGCCGTTCGGCATGCTCCAGTGGAGCCCGGACACGGTGTCCCGGCCCGACGGCGGCGGCTATGCCTACGGCGACTCGGCCATCACGGGCTTCAGCCTGACCCACCTGGGCGGGCCGGGCTGCCGCGCGGCGGGTGACATCCCGGTGCTGCCGGTGACGGGCGCGGCGGCGCTCGCCGCCGCCGCGCCCACCGCGACCGACTCGTTCTCGCACGCGGGCGAGGCGGCCAGCGCGGGCTACTACCGCGTGGCCCTGGGCAACGGCGTCACCACCCAGCTGACGGCCACCACCCGGACCGGCCTGGCCGACTTCAGCTTCCCGGCCCGCGCGCAGGCCGGCCTGATCCTGCGCCTGGCCGGCAGCCAGCGCCAGGTCCTGGCCACCAGCTTCACGGTGGTGAGCCACACCGAGATCCAGGGCTCGGCTACCTCGGGCAACTTCTGCGGGGCCGGGAACAAGTACACGATCCACTTCGACATGCAGTTCAGCCGCCCGTTCACCGGGGTCACCAGCTACGGCCGGGTGGGGGGCGGCCCGGCCACGGTGGCGCTGAGCTTCGGCACCGGCGCGGGGCGACTGCTGGCCAAGGCCGGGATCTCCTACGTCTCGGTGGCCAACGCCCGGCTCAACCTGGCCGCCGAGGACCGCGGCTGGAGCTTCACCGCCACCAGGGACCGGGCCAGCGCGGCGTGGAACGCGCTGCTGGGCCGGGTCCGGATCGGCGGCGGCTCGGCCGCCGAGCAGGCCGTCTTCTACACCGCGCTGTACCACTCGCTGCTGTACCCCAGCGTGTTCAGCGACGACAACCGCCAGTACCTGGGGGTGGACGGCCGGGTGCACACCGTCGACCCCGGCCACGCCGCGTTCTACACCAACTTCTCCGGCTGGGACATCTACCGGGCCCAGGCTCAGCTCGAGGCGCTGGTCGATCCGGACGCGGCCAGCGACGCCGCCCAGTCGATGCTGGACGACTACGCCCAGGGCGGCACGCTGCCCAAGTGGATGCAGAACAACGTCGAGACCTATTTCATGGTCGGCGACCCGGCCGACCCGGTCCTGGCTGACTACTACGCCTTCGGCGCCCGTCACTTCGACGCCGGCACCGCGCTGGCCGACATGATCGCCGAGGCGACCACGCCCGGGCCCGACCGTCCCGGCCTCAGCGACCTGGAGCAGCTCGGTTTCGTGCCGGTCGGCGGTGACTACGGCTGCTGCAACTACTACGAGCCGGTCTCCACCACGCTGGAGTACGACACCGATGACTTCGCGATCTCGGCCCTGGCCGGGGCGCTCGGCCAGCGCGCCGCGCAGGCGAAGTTCCTGCGACCGGGCCCAGGACTGGCGCAACGTGCTCAACCCGGTCAGCCACCTGGACCAGCGCCGCGGCGTGGACGGAAGCTGGGAGCCCGGCTTCGAGCCGCGCAGCACGTCCGGGTTCGTCGAGGCCGACTCGCTGGTCTACACCGGCATGGTGCCGTTCAACCTGGCCGGCCTGATCCAGGCCAAGGGCGGCCGGGCGGCCATGGCGGACTACCTGAACACCGTGCTGGACAACCTCACCGGCGCGGACGGCGACGCCTGGCTCGGCAACGAGCCCAGCCTCGAGCTGCCCTGGGAGTACGACTACATCGGCCAGCCCGCGCAGACCGAGGCCACGGTGCGCCAGGCAGAGGACGAGCTGTGGACCGACACCCCGGACGGTAACGGCGACGGCAACGACGACCTGGGCGGGCTCAGCGCCTGGTACGTCTGGTCGGCTCTCGGCCTGTACCCGATGACCCCGGGGACCTCCGACCTGGCCCTCGGCTCACCCGTCTTCCCCCGCTCAGTGATCAGCCTGCCATCCGGCCGGGTGCTCACCGTCCTCGGCGCGGGCGCTGACCCGGGCGCACCCTACGTGGAATCCGCAACATGGCAAGGTCTGCCCTGGGACCGCGCCCGCGCACCAGCTCAGGCCCTCGCTGACGGCGGAACGCTGCGCTTCGTGCTGGGCACCAGCCCCATCACTGACTGGGCCACCGAGCCGGGCGCGGCCCCTCCGTCCTACGGCCCGGTGAAGTAGCCGGTCACGGTCGGCCCGGGTGCTCCCGGCGCGGCGAGGTGCCGCGCGCCGGAAGCACCCGGCCGGTGGCCCGAACGGGTTACCTGTGCCCGAGCAGGCCGGGGACCTCGAACACGTAGGTGCCCCAGTTGTCGAAGCCGTTCTGGAACGGCGCCGGCGGGATGTACTCCGTCGCCAGCCAGATGCCCCGGCCATCTGGATCAGCGGCCGCGAACGAGTAGTCGCCCCAGCGCGCCTGGTTGAACGGCGGAGTGTCGGAGAAGCTCTCGTGCGGACCCGAGCCCGGCGCCACGATGCGGATCGTGTTGCTGCCCAGCGTGGTGAAGGCCGCGGCCGGGTCGATGTGGTCGCCGGTGACGGTGAACACCATCGCGGGCCGCCCGAACCGCGGCGCCAGCACGGCCGGGTAGAGCAGGTACGCGCTCCTGGCCGCGACGTAGCCCTGGCTGGCGACCTGCTGCCGGACGGGGTCGATGGCGAACCAGGCCGCCCCGTCGCGGTCGGCGGTGTCGCCGCGCGGGCGGACCGCGCTGTCCAGGGCGGTCCACAGCCGGATCCCGCCGCGCGTCCAGGTCACGTTGACCGGGTCGCTGATCCGGTCGTCGTCCGGGTTGAGGTACCGCTCGGAGGTGATGACCGTGTTCTGGAAGATGTGGGTCGAGCCGTCACCGGTGCTCGCGGCGGGCAGCGGGAACGCGTACTGCTCGCTGGAGATGAGGCGGCCGGACAGCACGGGTGAGCCGCGCCCGCTGGTGATCGAGGCGTCGTTGCTCAGCGTCCACAGGCCCAGCGTGTTGGCGGCCGGATTGTTGTCGCCGTTGAGCTGGAACGGGAACGAGTTCACCAGGTACTCGGTGCCGGTGCCGGTCCCGATGGCCGGGTCCAGGCCGGTGATCGGCAGGCCGGACAGCGAGACCGGCCCCAGCACGGCGTCGTTGACCTGCCGGGCCTCGGCGGCCAGCTGGGACTTGGAGATGGCCAGGACGATGGCGCCCTCGTAGTCGGACTCGGTCGGGCCGCAGAACTCGTCGGTCGAGATGACCAGGGCATTGTTGTCGAACCCGGTCTTGGGCTGGTCGCCGAAGCAGGTCCCGCCGAGCGAGGTGTCGAACTGGTAGGCCGCGACACCGCGGGCGTTCATCACGACGATGTCGGCGGTGGTGTTGTTGCCGTCCGAGGCCGGCCCGGTCTGGACCGGGTACCCGATCTCGGTGAAGTAGAAGCTCCGCGTGGCCGGGTCGTACAGGCAGCGGACGTCGCCGGTGGCGAACGGGTCGTGGAACAGCGTGGCCAGGCTGACGTCGGGCCGGAGCCGCCGGCCGGTTACCGAGGTCTCCCTGGCCGCGAGGTTGATCGGCTCCCAGACCGCCTCCGGGCCGCCGCGCAGGCTGGAGTCGCGGCCGACGCACAGGCCCTGGTCGGGCGGGGTGACCGGCGAGCCGTTCAGGCGGAAGGAGTCATTGTCACTGAGCCCGTTGAAGGCGTGCCCGCCGGGCACCGGCCGCCAGCCGGCGCTGCGGCTCGGCGCCGGCGCGCTGAGCTTCTCGGTGCCGGCGCCAGGGGTCCGCTTACCGGCCGGGGTGGGCTTGGCGTGCCCGAGCGGCGACCGGTAGGGCAGCGCCAGGGCATGGGCCGAGCGGGCCGGCTTGACCGTGGGCAGGCCCGCGATGCCGCGCGAGGACTGGACCAGCCGGGTGACGTGCCCGGTGGTGAGGTGAAAGCTCACCGGGGTCGTCGCGGCCAGCGAGCCAGTCTGCGGAAGCACGGCTAAATAGCCGACAACCCCCAGCGCGGCGATAATGGATACACGTTTCATAATCGGCATTCCTTCCCCCCATGAGCGATTTAGCGAAGGTAAACGACAGTCATGCGCAGAATGTGACTAGCCCCGCTCGCGCGCTGCCGACAATGGCGGCCGCCTGGTAAGAGTCCAGGTCAGCCGCCTGCTCGATAGCTTAGTGAATCCTGGGAGCGCGCTGAGGAGAATACTCGCTAGCCGGGCTGGCTTGCTTTCGGCCGACGGCCGGGGCCAATGCGCTTGCCGGGGAGCTGGGGGGTGACCGAGGCGGTGCGCAGCAGGGCCGGGAGCTTGCGCAGCTCGGCGGCGAAGGCGGCCTTGTACTGCCGGACCTCCGCGTTGAGCGACTGCTGATTGGCGCTGACGAACTGCTGCTCGTAGCTGTCCTGGATGGCGAAGTAGATGCCGGCCAGGTCGGTTGAGTCGGTGCAGTTCGCGTCGGCCACCGCTGTCGCGATCTGGGCCTGGTTCTGCCCGGCGGACGGGGACGGGCTCGGGCTGCCAGGGGCAGGAAACCGCAGGCCCAGCGACGTCAGCTGCTGGTTGGCCAGGTTGCCGGGGTCAGGCGCGGTGTAGCCGTTCCTGGCCATGCAGGCCGACCAGGCGTGCTGCGCCTGCTTGAGGTCGGGGTCCTGGACCACGTCGTTGCTGATGTCGTCGTTCATCGTCTCGACGCCGGCCAGCGCGTGGGCAAACATCGCGTTGTTGAAGACCATGACGATGTTGAGGCACTTGCCCGCTGCCGCCTGCGCCGCGGTGGGCAGGCTGGTGCTGGGCGCGGGCTGGCTGGGCTCGCCGGGACTCTGGCCGCCATTGTCCGAGCTGAGGCTGAAGCCCTCCTGGGCGGCCAGCGCGGCGCCGAGGTAGCCCCAGGGGCCGTAGGGCTGGGCGAAGGCCAGGCCCCGGTTTTCACGGATGGCCAGCGGCGTGCTGCTGGCGTACTGGCCGTAGCCCGCGTCGTTCATGCACGCGGTGTGCAGGGCGGTGTAGGTGTCGCCGGGAGCCAGCCCGTCGTCGGTGCTGGCGCCGAGCCCGGCGTAGGGGGTGAAGGCCTCGCTGGACATGGCGGCCTGGGCCGAGGCCGGGGCGGCGGGCCGGCCCACGGCGGGCTTGGTAGCGGTCGCGACCGGGCCTTGGTGCGGCGCGGCGGCGCAGGCGGTCAGGCCTGCGCAGCAGACGATCAGCAGGGCGAGGCCGGGTCGGATGCGCATCATCGTTGCTCCTTCTGGCCGCGGGTCACGCGTGCCGCAGCGCGGCCAGCGGGCTGATGCGGGCGGCCCGCAGCGCCGGGTAGGCCCCCGCCAGCAGTCCGACGACGCTGCCGATCAGCGGGGCGGGCAGGGTGTAGGCCGGGTTGAGGATCGCGGTCCAGTCCTTGAGCGCGGCGAAGATCACCACCGTGGCAACGCCGATGCAGGTGCCGACGAGCCCGCCCAGCGTGCCGAGCGCCGTGGACTCGGCCAGGAACTGCGCGGCGATGTGCCGCGGCCGGGCCCCGACGGCCCGGCGCAGGCCGATCTCCTCGGTCCGCTCCAGCACCGCGACCAGCGTGGTGTTCGCGATCCCGACCGCGCCGATCAGCAGGCTGACCAGCGCCAGGATGAGGAACAGGCCTTGCAGGTCGCCGCTGACCTCGCTTTGCAGGGTCTGCGGGCTGGACGGAGAGGTCACGACCAGGCGGCCGGGGTCGGTGGGCAGCTCGGCGGCGGCGATCTGCGTGGCCACCGAGCGGGCCGCGCCGATCCTGGTCGCCACGACCATCTGGGCCTCGTCCTGGTTCCCGATGCCGGGCGCCGGGTTGCCGTAGTCGGCCAGCGCCGTCCGCTCCGGGATCAGCATCGCGCTCTCGCTGGTCACCACCCGCTGGGCCGAGCTGTAGACGCCGACGACCGTGTACGCGATCCCGTTCACGAACACC
Organism: uncultured Actinomycetota bacterium; assembly: GCA_963822485.1. Classification (GTDB taxonomy): domain Bacteria; phylum Actinomycetota; class Actinomycetes; order Streptosporangiales; family Streptosporangiaceae; genus DASUBV01. Next base: position 148,626 of record CAWGHW010000031.1, on the reverse strand, counting down.
GCGGGATGGCTGGCCAGGCGGGCCGGGGAGATGCCCAGCGCGGCCGCCGAGCCAGTGTCGATCATCGCGACGTGCTGCCCGGTGTCGTTCTCGTAGCTGCTCAGCGGCGAGCCGCCCACCAGGCGCAGGCCCATGGCCTGCACCGCGCCGGGCGTGGCGGCCAGCAGGTTGATGGTCTGAGACGCGGTGGCGGCCAGCGCCTGGGAGCCGGTGAAGTTCGTGCCCTCGGGGATGCTGACCGGCCACCAGACCCCGGCGGAGGTCACGCCGTTGATGCGGTCGGCGACCGCATCCGCGTTCGCCGGGAAGCCGATGGGGGGATTGGTGTCCGGCGCGGCGACGTTGTTGGCCGGGCCGTTGTCCTCCACCGTCACCGTGGTGTCCTCGAGCACGGTGAACTGGCGCGATATCTGGCCCGCACCGGTGGCGGTCAGGCCGAGCACGGCCACGAACGCGCCGACGCCGAGGATCGTGCCCAGCATGGTGAGCACGGCCCGGCCCGGGCGCTGCACGATGCCGGCCACAGCCTCGGCGGCGGCGTCACGGACGGCCAGCCGGGGCCGGGGCAGGCTGGGCCGGGGCAGGCTGGGCGGGGGCAGACTGGGTGCGGGGCTAGCCATGCTCGGACCGGGCTAGCTCGGTCAGGACGCCGTCGCTGATCGCGATCATCCGGCCGGCGTGCGCGGCCACCTTCTGGTCGTGGGTGATCACCACGATGGTGAAGCCGCTGCGGTTCAGCTCATCCAGCAAGCCCATGAGCGCCGCGGTGTTACGCGAGTCCAGGTTGCCGGTCGGCTCGTCGCACAGCAGCAGGCTCGGCCGGTTGACCAGGGCCCGGGCGATCGCGACCCGCTGGCACTCGCCGCCCGACAGCGTCGTGGGCAGGGCCTCCATCCGGTGGCTCAGCCCCACGGCCTGGAGCGCGCCGGCCGCCGCCTGGAACCGCCCGTCTCGCGGGGTCTGGTTGTACATCTCGGCCAGCAGCACGTTCTCCAGCGCCGACCGGTACGGGAGGAGGTGGAAGGACTGGAACACGAACCCGATCCGCCGGCCGCGCAGCGAGGACCGGTCCCGGTCGTTCAGCGTGCTGGTGTCCATGCCGTCCAGCAGGTAGCGGCCCCGGGTCGGCGAGTCGAGCAGGCCGAGCAGGTGCAGCAGGGTGGACTTGCCCGAGCCCGAGGGCCCGCTCACCGCGACGTAGTCGCCCGCCTCGATGACCAGGTCGGTGGGGCGCAGGGCGGGTACCGGGGGCGAGCCCGGATAGGTGCGGGCCACGCCGCACAGCTCGATGACCGGCCTGCCGATCGGGTCGGCCCGCGCGGGTTCGGCCACGGGGGCGGTCATCAGCCGCTCACCACCACGTGGTCGCCGGCGGCCAGCGCGCCCGAGGTGGCCGAGGTCACCTGGACGTAGCCGTTCTCCGACAGGCCGGGGGTGACGCGAACCTCGGTCCGGCCGTGCGCGCCCGCCACCGTGACGTAGCTGGTGCCCGAGGCGGTGGTGACGACCGCGGCCACCGGCACCGTGAGCACCGGGCCCTCGGTCCGGCCCGTTTGCACCGTGACCAGCACGTTCTCGCCGTTCAGCGCGGCGGCCAGCGGCCTGGACGAGCGCACGGTCAGCGGGATGAACGCCGTCGCCGATCCGCCTGAGCTGCCGGAGCCAGAACCGCTCGAGCTACTGGAGCTGCCCGAGCCCGCCGACCCGGTGGACCCGGACCCGGCGGACCCCGTAGCGCCCGCCGAGTCCGAGCCGCCCCCGACGGCCACGATCGCCCCCGTCGGCGCCAGCGTGGTCGCCGTGCCCAGGTCCGCTACCGTCCCGGTGGCATGGATGCCGGTCACCTCGTCGTAGATGCTCACCTTGAGGCCGCGGCGCACCTGGCCCGCGTAGGCCGGCGGCAGCTCGCCGGTCAGCGCCAGCGACCCGCGGGCCGCCAGTTCCAGGAACGGCTGGCCTGGCTGCTGGCCCCTCGCCCCGTTCACCGCCACCACCGTGGCCGGCAGCGACGGCAGGAACACCACGTTCGACGTGGGCACGCCGCCGGTGGACGGCGGGGTGTAGCCCAGGTGCTCGTAGTAGAGGTAGACCGCTTCCTCGGTGGCCCCGCCGAAGTAGCCGGGCGTGTCGCCGTCGTCGTAGTAGCCCAGCCGGGCCAGGGCCTTCTGGAGCTCGGTCACGTCCGGTCCGGTCTCGCCGGGGATGAGGTCCCGCCAGGCGGGCACGGGTCCGGCCAGCGCGAACAGCGGCTGGCCGTCGATCCCGGCCAGCAGCTGGCCATTTGTTAGTGAATCTCCGGCGGCGACGTCCAGCCTGGAGATGTATACCGACGACGACCCGCCCCCCGACGCCGATGTCCCGCCGCCGGCGGCCGGGCTGCCCGCGGCGCCGCTGGTGCTGCTGTCCGACTCCGGGGCGCTGGGGTAGACGTCGTACTCGGTGGCCGGGTACACCACGCCGCGCATCTGCACCGACGAGGTGAGGACCTGGGAGACGACCGGGGCCGTGGTCTGCGTGGGCGGCGGCGCCGAGGTGTCCGCGGCCAGCTGCTGGGGCGACTTCACGAACGAGGCGCCGATCAGGCCCCCGGCGGCCAGCAGGGCCGCCGCGATACCCACCCCGAGCAGCACCCGGCGCCGGCGGGCGAGCCGTGAGCGGTGTCCCGATGCCGCGGGGATAGTGCCCTGCGGGTCGCGCTCCGTTTCCGGGGGGCCGGTGGCCGGGGAGCCTAGCTGTGTCACGAGGGCCTCCGATTGCTGCTGTCTCCCGCTCGGGGGCTCCGGCTGAGATGGAGAACGCCTGAACGCGGGCACAGGGCCACTGTGTCGGGTGGTTCTTCGACCTGTGCGTGACCTTTGTGTGAGTTGCATGTCAACCGCGTAGTGTCCGAGGCAGTTCCCTCAGGCAAGGAGGCACGCGGTGGCCGCAAATGCGACTCGGCTTGTCGAGCGCGTGTTCGTCCTCATGCTCGAGAACCGTTCCCTGGACCACATGCTCGGCTTTTCCGGTATCACCGGAAAGGACGCGCAGACCGGCCAGCCCACCGCGATCAGCGGACTGAGCGGCAGCGAGTCAAATACCTATAACGGGCTGACCTTCGACGTCAGTCAGCGCGCCGACTGGACCATGCCCCTCGATCCCGGGCATGAGTTCACCGACGTGCTGGTCCAGCTGTGCGGCCCCGGCGCCGTTTACCATCCCGGCGGGGCCTACCCGCCGGTCAGCGCCACCGGCTATGTGGACAGCTACGTCAAGTCGGGCGGCGCCACCAATCCGGGCGAGATCATGAAGTGCTTCAGCCCGGCTCAGCTGCCCGTGCTGAACGCCCTGGCCAGGGAGTTTGCCGTCTGCGACGGCTGGCGGGCATCGATGCCGGGGCCGACCTGGCCCAACCGCTTCTTCATGATGGCCGCCTCGTCCGGCGGGCTGGACCACAGCCCGAACGTGGCCCAGATCGGCGAGTGGATGACCGTCGACGGCTTCGGCTTCGAGCACGGCACGCTGTTCGACGCGCTGTCCCATGCGGGGCAGAACTGGCGCATCTACCACGGCGATCAGGGTCCCCTCAGCGGAGGCTTTCCCGTCGCGGGCGGCCTCAAGGGCATAGCCCCGTGGGATCCCCACCCCTACAGCAAGTTCGCGGCCGATATCTCCGCCGCCGGCTATCCCGCGCAGTTCACGCTGATCGAGCCCAACTACGGTGACCTCACCAGCGACACCTACCGCGGCGGGCAGTCCCAGCATCCCCTCGACGACGTGCGCTCCGGCGAGAAGCTGATCAAGTCGGCCTACGAGGCCCTGCGCGGCTCGCCGCTGTGGGACACCAGCCTGCTCATCGTCACCTGGGACGAGCACGGCGGGTTCTACGACCACGTCGGCGCGGTGCCCGGCGGCGCCGTATCGCCCGGCGACCAGGTCGTCACGCCGGGGGGCGTGAACAAGTTCGGCTTCACCTTCCAGCAGTACGGTCCGCGGGTGCCCGCGGTGATCGTGTCGCCGCGCATTCCGCAGAACCTGGTCGATCACCGGACCTACGATCACGCGTCGATCCCGGCCACGGTGGAGAAGCTGTTCGGGATCCCGCCGCTGACTCAGCGCGACCGGCATGCCCGCGACGTGACGTCGCTGCTCTCTCTGGCCGAGCCGCGGTCCGCTCCCGAGACGCTGCCCGCCCCGGCGGCCGCGCCCGCGGCGACGCCGGTGCTGGCCCAGCTAGCGGGGAAGGCGGGCGAGGACGGGCCGGTCGACAACGGGAGCCTGCCCGGGTTCTTGCACATCGCTGAGCGGTACGACCAGGCGCTGTCGCCCGCGGAGCAGCGCCCGGCGATCCGGGAACGGGTCGCGGGGATCACCACCCGCGGCGAGGCACGGCAGTACCTGGAGGAGGTAGCGACCAAGACGGCCGCGGCCCGGGCCGCCCGCGGGGGGTAGCCTCCGGCCCGCGGATCTTCAGCGGTCGCGTGGCCGCTAGTGTTGCGCCGGACCGCCGGGCGGGCATACCCCAGTGCGATGGATGCGTACGCCCGAGAAGTGCGGAAAAGGAGAGGTCCATGACGGTACCGGGTTCGCGGGTCGACGCTAGCGACATGCTGGGCCGTCTCGGCCGGCACTGGGGCTGGGTCTTCGCGTTCGGGGTCATCACCGTGGTGGCCGGCGTCGCCGTGCTGGCCTGGCCCGGCCCGACTCTGCTGGTGATCGCCATCCTCGTCGGCATCCAGCTGGTGGTGCTGGGCATCTTCCGGTTCGTGGCCGCCTTCGGGCCGGACCTGACCGCCGGGGCGCGGATCCTGTACGCCCTGCTGGGCGTGCTATCGCTGATCATCGGCCTGTACGCGCTCCGGCACGTGCTGATCACCCTGCTCGCGCTCGGCCTGCTGCTGGGCATCTTCTGGGTCATCAACGGCGCCGTGGAACTGTTCACCGCCCTGTCGCACCGGGAGGTGCGGCACCGGGCCTGGATGAGCTTCCTCGGCCTGCTGAGTGTCCTCGCCGGGCTGGTCCTGCTGGTCTATCCGGGCCTTTCGCTCGTCGCGCTGGCGGTGATCGTCGGAATCTGGCTGCTGGTCTTCGGCGTCATGGAGATCAGCGTGGCCGTGGCAGCTGCGCTCGGCCGCTCATGGGCGCGGGAGCGGCGCGGGAGCGGCGCACGCTACCTGACGGCGCCTGATCTTGCCCGGCGCTGTTGTCGGCCGGGCAGATTACCTTTGCTCACCCCGATGGGGGATCCTCTGCCGGGCTGCTCCTGGCAGCGTCGTGTCTCACGTGCAGTGACGGGCGGTCGTCAGCCATTCACGAGAGGGGACGCAGATGGCGCCACGACGGGATTACTCATGACGGCCGGGGCGCGGCTGCGGTCCCTGATCGCGGGAGCCGCCGCCGCACTGATGGCGACCGGACTGATCAGCCTGGGCGCGGTGCAGGCGGCCCCCAGCGCCGCGGCGGCGACCGCGCCGCGGGTCGACCTCGGCGTGCTGGTGATCACCGACGGCAACCCCTGGGTCGAGGCCATCCGCCAGCAGCTGACCTCGGAGGGCGTGCCGGTCAAGGTCGTTGACCTCAGCAACTCCGGGCGGCCTGCCATCGACAGCTCGTTCCTGTCCGGCACCCTGGCCAACGGGACTCCGGAGGGCCACTTCCAGGGCGTCGTGCTGTCCAACGACGCGCCCGCCGGACTGTCCGCCGCCGAGCTGAACGCGCTGGCCAGCTACGAGACCGCGTTCTCGGTCCGGCAGGTCGACGCCTACGCCTACCCCAACGGCAACGTCGGCCTGAAGCCGCCCGCCTTCGGCGGATCGCTCGACGGCTCGGCCGCGACCGTGACCGCCGCCGCCAAGGCCGACGGATTCGGCTACCTCAAGGGGTCGTTCAGCTTCCAGGGCACGGCCGGCGGCTCGCAGTCCTACGGCTACCTGGCCCAGCCGCTGCCTAACACCTCCACCGCCAGCTTCACCCCGTACCTGACCGAGACCATCCCCGGCACCTCGACGACCGGCACGCTGGCCGGCGTGTACTCCAGCAGCGGGCGGGAGCAGCTCGTGGTCGGCTTCGGCTACAACTACTACCAGCTCCAGTACCGCTACCTGGCCCACGGCGTCGCCGACTGGGTGACCCGCGGGATCCACCTCGGCTACTGGCGCAACTACCTCACCGTCGACTCCGACGACGTGTTCAATGCCGACGCCGAGTGGAGCCAGTCGGGTAAGTGCACGCCGAACGACAGCACCTGCCCGCCCGGCACCCCGGCGACCACGCCGAGCCGGATGACCCCGGCCGACGTCACCTTCGCCACCAGCTGGCAGAACTCGCACGACTTCAAGCTGGAGTTCCTGTACAACGGCGGCGCCTCGTCCCGGTTCCAGGTCAACGGGACCGATCCGCTGCTGTCCGCGATCAAGCCGGTGGCCAGCAGTTTCTGGTGGGTCAACCACACCTACACCCACCAGTGGCTGGGCTGTGTCCAGGACTTCACCGTGACCCCGTGGCGCTGCGCCACCGACGGCAGCGGCACCACCCAGTGGGTAGACGCCGGCACCATTAACGGCGAGATCACGAACAACATCACGTGGGCCAGGCAGAACGGCATCCCCATCGAGCCGGACGAGCTGGCCCCCGGTGAGTACTCCGGGCTGCGGATCCTGCCCCAGCAGCCGGTCGACAACCCCAACCTGGTCCAGGCGATCGCCAGCAACGGGATCAGGTGGGTGCCGCTGGATGCCAGCCGGGAGCCGGCCATGCGCCCGATCGGCTCGGCGCTCGGCGTGCCCCGGCACCCCATCGACGTGTTCTACAACGTCAGCACCAAGGCCAGCGAGGTTTCCGAGTACAACTGGATCTACGACTCCGCGGCCGACGGCGGCAGCGGGCTGTGCACCGCCGCCGGGACGTCCTGCCTGGGGCCGCTCAGCCTCAAGACCGGCTGGGACTCGTTCATTTTGCCCCGGCAGATCACCACCATGCTCACCTCGGCGGTGCAGAACGACCCGCGGCCGTTCATGTTCCACCAGTCGAACCTGACCAGTGACCGGCTGCTGTACCCGGTGGTCAGCGGGGTGCTGTCGAGCTACCGCGCCGTGTTCGCCGGCAACGCGCCCATCGTCAACCAGCGGCTGTCGGCCGCGGGCGCGGCGATGCACAGCCAGGACCAGTGGGCCCAGGCCAGTGCCGCGGGCACGGTCAGCGGCTACGTGCAGGGCAGCACGGTCACCATCAGCGGGCCGTCTGGCACCTCGGTGCCCGTCACCGCGCCGAACGGGACCAAGGTCGGCACGGCCAAGGGCGCGGCGTTCGGCTCGGCCTACGGCGGCGAGCTGTCGGCCTACACGACCCTGGGTTCCGGGGCGCTGACGCTGGCGCTCAAGGCGGCACCGTACCCGGGTAGCCCGGCCAGCGCGCCGAGCACCGCGGCGACGTCGCCCGACCCCAGGTCCACCCCGGCCATCGACACGGCCCGCGACCCGGCCGCCCTGCCGAAGGGCAAGCTGGGCACGGCGATCCTCAACGCGACCAGCGGCCCGGCCGTCAGCCCCTAGAGCCGAAGGGCGCGTTAACATCCATGACCTGCCGAGCGGCCTCGCGCATCATCGGCAGCGCCGCTGCGACGAGCTGCTGGCTCCACCGGTTGCTGGGGCCGGCCAGGTCAATGGCGCCGGGGGAAAGGGGGTCGGCCCGGCGGATCGGAACCGCGATCGCCGCGGCGCCCGGCACGGTCTCGCCCCGGCTCGACGCATACCCTCGCTCGCGGGTCTCAGCGATGGCGCGCAGGAAACTCTGCCGGGAGGGCGGATACAACCCGGGGTCCGTGTTTCCCAGATCGAGGATCCTCTCGATCTCCTCGTCGGGCAGCAGGGACATGATCGCCTTGCTCGCGGCGCCGCCGTTGAGCGGATAGGACTTCCCGACCCCGGAGGCCACCCGGACTGGCTGGCGGGAGACATCCTCGGCTATGCAGACCCGGCGGTCGCCGACCCGGCGGTGCAGGCTGATCGTCTCGCCGGTAATTTCCCGGATCCGGTTCATCGTGCTGGCCAGGAGCGCGACCTCGTTATGGCGGTCAGCGATGTTGCTGGCCAGCTTCAGGATGCCGATACCGAGGCTGTAAGCGCGGGTCTGCGGATCCTGCTCCAGATAGGCCTGGCTCTGCAGGGTCTTGAGAATCCGGTGGGCGGTGGCCGCGGACAGGCCGGTGACCTCGGCCACCTGCGCCGCCGACATCTCCGCTCGGTCGGCGCTAAAGGCCTGCAGGACGGAAAGAGCGCGAAGGATCGCCTGCGCCCCGCGAGGAGGATCGGTGGCTGTGATGGCGGGACTCCTGATTCAAGCGAATACCAATGAGGGAGCGATTGGCCAGTGGGCGCAAGCCCATCGTCGCTTCATAACTAGACGGCACGGACCATTCTCGCTCTAATCTCGCGCGCTATGCCCGGACGCCCGGAGCCAGCCCGGCCGGGCGCCTTGCATGGCCAAATCTGCTCCTCCCGCGGTCTTGACACGGTTTGAGGCCAGTCCTAACGTACCCCACAAGGTGGTGATGAAGTCCACTATGTGGGGCTAATCACTGCGAAGGGTCATCAGCTATCCACAGAGAGTCATCCGGCGCGGTGCTGGCGGAGGGAGCTGTGAGCGATGTCGGTCCTGTCTGACGCGATCGGGTTCGGCATCGTCTCCGGCGCGGTCATCTCGCTGTCGACGATGGCGATGTCGCTCCAGCACTCGGTGACCAAGCACGCCAACTTCAGCCATGGCGAGCTGCTGACCGTGGCCGCTTACGCGATGGTCGCGATGCAGCACTACACCGACAACATCCTGATTGACGGGCTGGTCGGCCTGATCGTGGCCGCGCTGCTGGCCGTGGTGCTGGATGAGTACGTGTTCAAGCCGTTCCGGACGCGGACCCGGCGGCTGGTGACGCTGCTGGTCGTCACGGCGGCCGCGTCGCAGGTCCTGGAAGCCACCTTCGCGCTGATCTTTGGCGCCAACTACGTCACGCTGCAGGTCCCGGTGACCAACGCCCGGCACGTCGGCCCGTTCCTGTGGACCTCAACCGACATTGGCGTGATCCTCCTGGCCGTGGCCGCCTTCCTGATCACCCACGTGGTGCTGCGCTACACCTCGTTCGGGCGCTCGCAGCGAGCGGTGGCCGACGACGCTGACCTGGCCCGGGTCTGCGGCGTCAACACCAGCCGGATCATCCGCTGGACGTGGGCCGTTACCGGCCTCCTGGCCGGACTGGGCGGAGCCACCCTGGCCGTCTACTCCGGCACCTTCAACAACCTGCTGGGCTTCAACTTCCTCCTGGTCACCTTCGCGGCCATGATCGTCGGCGGCATCGGGAAGCTGTACGGCGCGGCGCTGGCCGGGCTCATCCTCGGCGTCGTGACCTCGGTCGCCGGCGCGTATACCAACGAGGGCTACAACCAGCTCTTCGCGCTCGGGCTGCTGGCCATCGTCGTCCTGGTCCGACCGAGCGGCCTGTTTAACACGCGGGCCGCCGACACGAGAGCGTTCGGCTAGCCATGGGATTCGCACTGGTCATCCTGACCTTCGTCGGCTTCCAGATCATCTTGTCCCTGGGGCTCAATCTGCAGTGGGGCGTCGCCGGGCTGCTCAACCTGGCCTACATCGGCTTCATGGCGACCGGGGCCTACATGACGGCGCTCGTGGTCATGCCGAAGGCGACGCTGGCCAGCGGCACCAACTACATCCTCGGCCTGGGGTGGCCGTCCTGGGCTGGCATCCTGGCTGGCATCGCGGCGGCCGGCATACTCGCGCTGCTGGTCGGCGTCGTCGTGCTGGGCCGCCGGCTCGAAGCCGAGTATTTCGCGATCCTGACCCTGGTCATCGTCATCGCCATGTCCACGGTGCTGAGCGGGCAGGCCAACCTGGTCAACGGCGTCGAGGGGCTCATCAACGTCCCGCCGGTATTCGGCGCCTCGCTGTCGTCCACGGCGTTCGGGCTGTGGTTCCTGCTGCTGCTGGCGCTGCTCGCGGCCACCGTGTTCGTGATCGCCCACCGGGTCCAGCGGTCGCCGTTCGGCCGGCTGAGTCGCGCCGTCCGGGAGGACGAGAGCGCGCTGCAAGTGTTCGGCAAGGACCCGTTCCGGGCCAAGCTGAAGATCTTCGTGCTGGGCTCGATGATCGCGGGCCTGGCCGGAGCGCTGACCGTGCTGTACGTCGGCGCGTTCGCGCCGGCGTCCTGGCAGGTCGGCGAGACCATCTTCGCGCTGTCCTGCATTATGGTCGGCGGGTCCGGCAACATGTTCGGCGGCGCGCTGGCGTCCGCCATCATCGTCACCCTGTTCGTGCAGGTGCCCAGCCTGGTGCACATCGCGGCCAGCAACCCCGAAGTGCTGGCTGAGGTCCAGGTCATGGCCACCGCCATCCTGCTGATCGCCGTGATGCGCTGGCGCCCCGATGGACTGCTGTCCGAGCCGGCCGGGTCGGTGGCCAAGCTCGAGCGACGCAGCGGACTGAAGGCCCAGGCGGCCCGCGAACCGGTCCGGGCCAGCAGCGTGCAGCGGATCGTGGTGCAGCCGCGGGACCGGGCGGGCGCCAACGGGACGACGGCGCCGGGGGCGGCCGAGCCGGCTGCCCTCGAGGTCCGGGACATCACCAAGCGGTTCGGCGGCGTCACGGCCGTGGACGACTGCTCGTTCCGGCTCCCGGAACACGGCATCGTCGGCCTGGTCGGGCCGAACGGAAGCGGCAAGAGCACGGCGGTGGAGGTCATCTCCGGCTTCGCGGTCGCGGACAGCGGTCACGTGCTGCTCGGCAGCCGGGACATCACCAGGTGGACGCCGAGCCGCCGGGCCCGGGCCGGCCTCACCCGGACCTTCCAGTCGGCCCGAGTCTGGAACAAGCTCACCGTCACCGAGAACCTGCTCGTGGCCGCCCCGTCGCGGCCCGGGGAGACCCTGTGGCGCGGCATGCTACTTCCGCACGCGACCGCTCGCGGCGAGGCCGGGATCCTGCGTCGGGCTGAGGAAAGCCTGCACGACGTCGGCCTGTGGCCGATGCGGGATCAGCTGGCCGGCGAGCTCAGCGGTGGCCAGCGACGGCTGCTCGAATTCGCCCGGATCGTCATGTCCGGGGCCACCGTGGCGCTGCTGGACGAGCCGCTGGCCGGCGTCAACCCGGTCATGGCGGACACGATCGTGGAGCAGATCCGGCAGCTCAACAGCACCCGCGGCGTCACCATCCTGCTGGTCGAGCACAACCTCAAGGTCGTGTCGGCGCTGTGCCCGCACGTGCTGGCCATGGACGCGGGACAGATCGTCGCCCAGGGGACGGTCCAGTCGCTCGCCCAGTCCGAGTCCTTCGCCGACGCCTACCTGGGCAAGCGCGTGCCCAAGACGGCCCAGGAGTAGAAGATGCCGTCCGAGATCAACGCCCCGGCCGCGAGCGCGGCGCTCCGCGTCAGTGACCTGTCGGCGGGCTACCGCGGAGACCTGGTCGTGCGGGAGGTGAGCCTGACCATCCGCGCCAACGAGATCGGCGCCCTGGTCGGCCCGAACGGCTGCGGGAAATCGACCCTGCTGAAGGCGATCAGCGGGGTGATAACGCCCGCCTCCGGCAGCGTGATCCTGGGCGACGAACCCGGGCAGGACCTGACCGGGCGGCCGCCGCACGAACTGGCCCGGCACGGCCTCGGCTACGTGCCGCAGCTGGCCAACACGTTCCCCTCGCTGACCGTGCTGGAGAACCTGCGGGTGGGGGTGTCCCGGCGCAAGTGGCACCAGCTCCGCGAGCGGCAGGCGGAGATGTTCGAGCTGTTCCCGGACCTCTACGCGGCCCGCAAGCGGCTGGCCCGCCAGCTCAGCGGCGGCCAGCGCGAGATGCTCGCCATCGCCATTGCGCTGATCAAGAAGCCGAGCATCATCCTCATCGACGAGCCGTCGGCCGGGCTGTCGCCCAAGTTCAAGGACCTCATCTGGGACCACCTGGTGCAGCTGCGCGCCTCCGGCGTCGCGCTGCTCGTGGTGGAGCAGGACGTGAGCGGAATCATGCAGATCGCCGACATCGCCCACCTCATGGTCGAGGGAACCATCGCGATGAGCGGCACCGGCCAGGACCTCCTCCAGGACAAGGAGATGGCCGCGCGCTACCTGGGCGTCGACGCCGTCATCGCGGAGGCCGACTAGCGAGCCACTGGCACGGGCCAGCGCAGGCCGCGATGCGCGGGGCCCGGATCGTGGCGGGACGCCGCGGCGAGAACGTCTGTCAGCGTACGGAGGAGGGAAAAGGCGTCATGGACAACATGGCCGCAAGACCGGGCTATCGGGCCCGAGGGCTGATCCTGGTGACATCACTGTGCACGGCGCTGCTCGCCGTGGCTGGCTGTGGCAGCTCCGGCTCCGCGGGTTCCGGGGGGTCCGGTGGCTCGGCGGGCAGCGGCGGCAGCAAAGCGCCGCCGGGGGCGATCGTCTTCGGCTCGGAGATCTCCCTGACGGGCCAGTTCGCGCCGTTCGGCGCCGGCGTCAGCCAGGGGCTCAAGGCAGCCGAGGCGGCGGTCAACACGGCGGGCGGCGTCCTCGGGCACAAGCTCGCCCTGGACGTGGTGGACGACGCCTCCGACCCAGTCGACTCGGTCCCGAAGGCTAACCTGCTGGTCAGCCAGGATCACGTGAAGGTCCAGGTCGGCGAGGCCGGCCCGGACGCCCAGGCCATCTACAAGATCTTCACCAAGGCGGGTATCCCGTTCCTGACCCCCGGCGGGGACACGTTCTTTGACACCAACACCGACCCCCTGCTGTGGCGGCTGACGCCGTCGGACAACCAGCTTGGCGTGGCCATGGCGCTGTGGGCGCACCACCAGGGGTACAAGCGCGTGGCCCTGCTGTTCAGCACCGGCGTGGAGCAGCAGCTCCGGGCCGTGGTCGAGGCCACGCTCAAGAGGCTCGGCGCCACGATCGTGGACAGCATCGCCATCGAGCCGGGCCAGCAGTCGTATGAGTCGACGGTGCAGGGGCTCGTCAGCAGCCACCCCCAGGCCATCCTGACCGAGACCGACCCGCCGACGATGTCGGTGATCGTCCGCGAGCTGGCCAGTCTCGGCGCGGCCAACATCCCCGTCATCGGCACCGACACCATGATCGGCTCTGACATGATCAAGGCGGTCGGGGCATCCACGCTGCACCACATCATGACCAACTGCGAGGCGGGGCTGTTCTCCAGCCCGGCCACGGGCGTCTTTACCGCCCAGGTGAAGAAGACCAGCGGCGCCGCTCCGGAGGCCAACGCCGAATTCGGCTACGACGGCGTCATCATCGCCGCGCTGGCCATGGACGAGAGCCACTCGACCTCCGGGTCGAGCTTCAACGCCGCCATCTCTAAGGTGACGGCTCAGGGCGGCACCCCGGTGTACAGCTACAGCCAGGGGCTCAAGGCGCTCAAGGCGGGCAAGCAGATCACCTACATCGGGGCCAGCGGGCCGTTCTACTACAACGCCCACCACAACGTCTACGGCCCGTTCGTCTGCGTGCAGCCTCAGCTGTCCGGCCAGTACAAGACGCTGGTCACGTTCTCCGCCCTGCAGCTGAAGGCAGCTTCCGGGTGAGCGTGCGGATGGCCGACCGCCGGATGGCGGCGCTCATTGACGAGGCGGCCGAGCCGGTACAGCTAGGTACCGGGTTCGGGTTCGTGGAGGGCCCGGTATGGAACCCGCGCGAGCAGTGCCTCTACTTCAGCGACATCAAGGCCGATACCCGCCGGCGCTGGTCGGAGCGGGACGGCAACACCGTGGCCCGGCACCCGAACAACATGGGCAACGGCATGACCTACGACGCGGACCTGGCCCTGATCACCTGCGAGCACGCCACCAGCCAGGTGACCAGGGAAGCGGACGGACGCGTGCAGGTCATCGCGTCGCACTACCGGGGGAAGGAGCTGAACAGCCCCAACGACGTCGTGGTCAGCCGGTCGGGAGCGGTCTACTTCAGCGATCCTGCCTTTGGCCGCACCCGGGAGGACATCGGGATTCTCCGGGACCAGGAGCTGGACTTCCAGGGCGTGTACCGGATCACGCCGGGTGGCGAACCCGAGCTGCTGGACGATGACTACGACCAGCCCAACGGGCTGTGCTTCTCGCCGGACGAGGACGTCCTGTACGTCAACGACTGCCGCCGTCATCGCATCTGCCGGTACGAGATGGACCCCAGCGGCCAGGTCGGGCCCCGCTCGATCCTGGTCGAGGGGATCACCGGCTTCGACGGGATGAAATGCGACGAGGCCGGCAACATCTACATCACCGGCCCCGAGGGGACCGGGATCCTGGTCTTCGACGACGCCGGCCGCCAGCTCGGAACGCTGGAGCTGCCGGAGAAGCCCGCCAACCTGAACTGGGGCGGACCGACCTGGTCCGACCTCTATATATGCGCGCGGACCTCGCTCTACCGGTATTCGCTCAAGATCGCCGGGGCGCGCTGTTCCTACATGGCGGCGGCCGGACCGGAGGACAGCAGGTGACCCTCGGCCGGCTGGGGGCGTGGTGCTCGATCGCCAGCTCCTACGTTGTGGAGGTGCTGGGCAGCTGCGGCTTCGACTGGATCTGCATCGACCTGCAGCACGGGTTCGCCGGCCTGGAGAACCTCCTGCCGATGGTGCAGGCGGCGGCCATCACGCAGACCCCGGCGCTGGTCCGGGTGCCGCGCCTGGACGCGGGGATGATCGGACGGGCCCTGGACGCGGGCGCGGCCGGCGTGATCGTCCCCATGGTCAACTCGGCGGCGCAGGCCCAGGCCGCCGTGGCCGCCTGCCGCTACCCGCCCGACGGCATCCGGAGCTGGGGTCCCGCGCGCCTGATGCTCGCGGACCCGGAGTACAGCGCCCGGCGGGCCAACGCCCAGGTGCACTGCCTGGTCATGGTGGAGACCCTCGAGGCGGTGCGGAACCTCCACGAGATCGCGGCCGTAGCAGGCGTGACGGCGGTCTTCGTCGGGCCGAGCGACCTCGCCGTCGACATGGGCCTCACCCCGCGCCGCGGCGCGATAGCCGGCCAGCACGCCGAAGCCCTGGCGGAGATCGCCCGGACCTGCCGCGAACACGGGGTGCCCGCCGGGATCTTCGGCGGTACCTCCCCGGCCGTCACCCAGTACGCCGAGCTGGGCTACAGCATCATCGCCGTAGCCACCGACGCGGCGCTCATCCGGGGTGGCGCCACCGCGATGCTGGACGGCCTGCGCGCCCCCGCCGAAGCCGGATCGCCTGGTCCCGACACCGCTGAAGAAAGCGAGGCACCATGAACATCGACATTCATAACCACGCCATCCCGCAGCGAGTGTTCGACCTGATCGAACGGGAGCCGGAGTATGGCGTGAGCCTGGCCGGCGGAACCTGGCACGGGCCCAACATCGGCGACTTCGCACTGGTCGAGGCGTGGGCATCGCCCGACGCCAAGCTGCGCGAGCTGGACGGGAAGGGCCTCGACGGGGCTGTGGTATCCATCGCCCCCAAGCCGCTGTACTTCTTCGAGCTGCCGCTGGCCCCGCAGTCGGCCGTGGCCAAGGAGACCAACCTGGGCCTGGCCGAGTACTGCGCCGTCCATCCCGACCGGCTGAGGTGGATGGCCCACGTGCCGCTCGGCTGGCCCGAGGCCTCGGCCGAGATACTGGATGAGGCCGTCGCGCTTGGCGCTTCCGGCGTCCAGGTCGGCACCTCGGCCGCCTGCCGCCGGCTGGATGACCCCGCCCTCGATCCCTTCTGGGAGACGGTGGAGCGACTCAACGTCCCGGTCTTCATCCATCCCGGCTATGAGCTGCAGATCCAGGCCTTCGCCGACTGGAACCTGGGCGCCATCATCGGCCTGCCGCTCGAGACGACCATCGCCCTGGAGCGGCTTGTCTGCGCCGGTCACCTCGACCGGTACCCGAGCCTGCGCGTCATCGGCGCGCACGGGGGTGGCTTCTTCCCCTATAACGTCGGCCGGCTGCGCAACTACATCCGGGTCCGGCCGGCACTGAAGGATCTGCCCAGCGATCCCTGGTCTTACGTCGGGCGCATCATGTTCGACAGCCTCGTCTACGACGTCGACACCCTCCGGTTCCTGGTGCAGAAGGCCGGCCCGGAGAACATCATGATCGGCACCGACTGCTCCTTCTCCAGCGCGCCCGTCGCGCCGGTGGACGAGTTGCGGGCCGCCATCGACGACGACGAGGGATTCCGCCTCGCGGCCGGCGGCAACGCGGCTGAGCTGTTCGGCTTCTCTCGCCCCGTCCCCGGCGCCTGATGGCCGGCCCGCAGCCGCCGACGGCCACCGCGACCTCGGAAGACGGCGTCAGCCTGGCCATCTGGGCTTCGGGCGCTGGGCGCCCGGTCCTGCTGGTGCACGGCACCACCTCCAGCCACGCCACCTTCGACGAGCTGGTGCCGCACCTCCAGGAACACCGGCGCGTGTACCGGTACGACCGGCGCGGCCGCGGGCTGAGCGGAGATGGCCCGCCCGGGGCGCCCTATCGCCTGGAGCTCGAGTTTGCCGATGCGGTGGCGGTCGCCGAGCAGGTGGCCGCCACTGAAGGCACGCCGGTTGATGTGCTGTCCCACTCGTTCGGGGCGTACGTAGCCCTCGGGGCGGCACCGGGGCACGACGCGATCCGCAGCGTAGTCGCCTACAGCCCCGGCTTCGGCGCCGAGTACCCAGCCGGCTCGCTGGACGGGATCGAGGCCGCGATCAGCCAGAGCGATCCGGACACCGCCCTCAGGCTGGTCTTCCGCGACGTGATCGGGATGCCGCCCGAGGACATCCAGGTGCTGGCCGACTCCGAGGTCTGGCAGGTCCGCGTCGCCGCGGCCTGGTCGGTAGTACGGGAATGCCAGGCCGACGAGGCATTTGCGCGCCGGAGCGGCCCGCTGCTGGCCGAGATCAGCCAGCCGGTTCTGGTCCTGTCCGGGGAACGCAATGTCCCGGCCAAGCGGGAGCTCGCCGCCCGGCTGTCGCGGATGATCCCCGGCGCCCAGCTGGACGACCTGCCGGACGAAGGCCACGCCGCCCATCACACGGCGCCCGCGGCGCTGACGGCCAGGTGCCTGCGCTTCTTCGACGAGATCGGCGAAAGCATCCGCCGATGAAGGCCGTCACGAGCACCGCCACGCCGGATGGAGCGCGCTACACGCTCGCCGAGGTGCCCGAGCCGGCCGTCGGGCCGACGGATCTGCTGGTGGAGGTGTACGCCTCGGCGATCAACCAGGCCGACCTCCGGCACGCCAGGACACACTTCGCGGCCTCGGAGACAGAGTCAGGACCGGCCATAGCCGGACTCGAGCTGGCCGGCGTCGTGATCGGGCTGGGTGACGGCGTCACCGGCTTCACCATCGGCGACCGGGTCATGGCCATGAGCGGCCGGGCGTGGGCCGAGCGGGCCACGGTCGATTACCGGCTGGCGGTACCCGTCCCAGCGCGGTTCAGCTGGCGCGAAGCCGCCGCCACCCCCGTCTCCTACATCACCGCTCACGACTGCGTCACGGCCGCCGCGCGGCTCACGCACGGCGAGAGCGTCCTGGTGCAAGGCGCGACGACCGCCGCGGGCCTGGCCGTGCTGCAGCTGGCCAGGTACGTCCGGGCCCAGCCCATCCTCGGCACGACCTCCAGCGCCGCCAAGGCTGAGCGCCTGCGCTCAGCCGGATGCGACATCCCGCTCGTGCGCGGGTCGGCGGACGTGGCCGGCCGCGTCAGGGCGGCCACCGACGGACACGGGGCGGACGTGGTCATCGACATCCTCGGGGGCACCGCCCTGACGGAGAATGTCGCGGCCGCCGCGATCCAGGGACGGATCATCTGCCTGGGCCGGGTCAGCGGACCGCGCGGCGAGCTGGACCTCGACGAGTTCGCCCGCAAGCGCCTCCAGATGACGGGCGTCACGTTCCGGACCCGAACCTTCGAGGAGCGGTGCGCGGTTGTCGCTCGCTTCATCCGCGAGATGCTGCCCGCCTTTGACAGCCAGACGATCCAGCCGGCCTGGGACCGATCCTTCGACTGGGCTGACTGTGCCCAGGCCGAGACCTTCCTGCGCAGCGGCACCCAGTTCGGGAAGGTCCTGTTGTCCATCGGGCACGGCAGCCGAGCGGAAGCGCCAGGCTAGGCCGACCCGCACCGGCCTCCCCGTCCGTGGGTGCGGACGGGGAGGCCGGTGCGCCTGTCGTACTGAGGGCTCAGTGCCCGGCGGTCTGGTAGGTCAGGCAGTTGTCGGACTGGGACGTGCTGATGCCCTTCTGGTCCCACTGGACGTACGAGGCGGGCGTGAACCAGGAGCTGCTGACGTAGTACCAGTTGCCGTCGGCGCCCTGGATCTGCAGGTCCCAGGCAATCTGGTGGTACTCGGTCTGGGCCGGGTACTCCAGGTAGATGTCGTCGAGGTAGGAGGTGTCCTTGAGGTCACCCTGGCCGGTAATCGTGATGATGCCGGGGTCAGCGGGATGGATGTACTGCTTGTCGGTATTGGCGATGTACCAGTTCCCGTAGTTGCCACCGGGGAGCGCGTCACGGGCCCAGACGACCTGGTTGACCTCGCCGCTGCCGTCGAGCCGCGCCACGGGGCTGGGGATGATGAGCCCGTGGCCCAGGCCGGGCAGCGTCTCCGCGCACTGGACGTCAGTCCAGTCGCCGAGCTTGGTGGCGGGCCCGGCGCTGCCGCCGGACTTCCCGGGCCGATGGGCCTTAGGCACGCGGAAGCCCAGGACCCGGACCTGGAACCTATTGCTCTGAGTGCCCTTGATCGGCTTGTGCCGCTTGCTCAGGAACTGGACCCGCATGGTGTAGAGGCCAGGGTGCGTGGAGCGGGCGGCGCCGCGGAAGTGGTAGCTGCCGCGGTGCATCTTCCAGCTGCCTTTCACGTGCCAGCGGTGCCAGTAATACACCTCGAGGCCCAGGCGCTCCCCGGTACGGACGCCGCGCACCGTTGCGACGATGTCGTAGACGCGGCCGGCCTTGATCCGGAACGGCTTCCTGCTGGTGACCGAGGCCACGTGGCTGGTCCTGGTCGCCGGTGACACGGCTGGGTGCTGATGGCTGCTGACCGGGGCGGCCAGGGCCTGCGGGGCGGCGAGGCCGACGCCCGCGACGGTCGCCGCGGCCGCGGCGACTCCCAGCAGGCGTCGTCCTGCGCTCCTGGTCTTCGGTGCCGCGGATGACCCGGCAGCGTCCCGGCGAATGGCGGTGGTGAGCTGGACTCGCAGCATCGTGGGCTCCTTCCCTAACGGCGGGCCCGATGAGGTGGGTCTTTGCCTGCGCCGTAGCCCGATGCCGGAAACTGTGCGATGAATCGCTTAAAGAACGCTTAAAGTCCGCTGGTCCGGGCAGATCTGGGCCAGGCGGAGCGGGCGATGCCACAACGGCACGGAGCCCGTGCGGCGGGCGTGCGAGTGCGCTGGGGAGGGCCGTGCGCGACCACCGCCGCAACCGGGCATGACCGCTGTCGCCGTGGGGAGGGCAGACAGTGCTGGAACTTCGGCTGCTCGGCGAGATGCAGGTGCGTCTTGATGGGGCCGAGGTGAGCGTGGCATCGGGGCGGCAGCGGCTCCTGCTGGCCCGGCTGGCGCTGGCCGAGGGCCGGTTCGTGCCGGCGAGCCAGCTCATAGATGAGATCTGGGAGGATCGGCCGCCCGGCTCCGCCACGAATGCGCTCCAGGTGTATATCTCGGGGCTGCGTAAGCTTCTGGGGCCGGCCGCCGTCCGCACCAGCGGCCGGGCCTATGCGCTCGACGACGCCGCAGCCGTCGATGTGATGCAGTTCCGCGAGGAAGTGTCGGCCGGGCTGCGCGCCGCCGGCGCAGCGGCGGCGAGTGACTGGCTGGATCGCGGGCTGAGCCGGTGGGCTGGGCTGCCGTGCACCGATCTTGACGAGGTCGGCTTCGTGTCCACCGCGCGGACCGGGCTGATCGACCTCTACCTGTCCGCTGTGGAGGTCCGCGCGGCACTGCGTATCGGCCGGGGAGCGGCCGCCCAGGTTCTCCCCGAGCTGCGCGCCCTGGCCCGCGAGCACCCCTTCCGGGAGGGCATTCACGCGCAGCTGATCCTGGCCCTGGCGGCCAGCGGCCGGCAGGTGGAGGCGCTCGCGGTGTTCGATAACGTCCGGGATCAGCTGGCCGAGGAGTTCGGCGTTGATCCCGGCGAGGCGCTGCGGGGCGCGCAGACCGCGGTGCTGCGCAGCGACCTGCCCGTGTATCTCCCCGTCGCCGCCGACCAGCCGGCGCCGGCTGCCCGGCACAACCTGCCGGCGGCGCTGACCAGTTTCGTGGGCCGGCAGCCGGAGACGGCCGATGTCGCCGGTTCGCTGGCCACGGCGCGGCTGGTGACGATGACCGGCCCTGGCGGGTGCGGAAAGACGCGCCTGGCCCTCAATGCCGCCGAGGCGGTGCTGGACCGGTACCGAGATGGCGCCTGGCTGATCGAGCTGAGCGCCAGCACTGACCCGGACGGCCTGGTGCGCGCGGTGGCGGCAGCGCTCGAGGTCAGGGACGGGCTGGCCAGCGAGTCGCTCGATCAGCTGCTCGTGCAGCTGCGCGAGCGTGACCTGCTGCTGGTGCTGGACAACTGCGAGCATCTCGTCGGGGTGTGCGCCGAGTTCGCCGCCCGCGCGCTGGCTAGCTGCCCGGGGATCCGGATCCTGGCCACCAGCCGGATCCCGCTGGGCGTCCCCGGCGAGGCCGAGTGGCCCGTTCCGCCGTTGCCGGTGCCCGATGCGCGGCGGACTCCGCCGCACGGTCAGCTTGGCCAGTGCCCTTCGGTGCGCCTGTTCGTCGACCGGGCCGCCGCGGTGGTGCCCGGCTTCGCGCTCACCGAGTCGAACGCCGCCGCGATCGCGACCGTGTGCAGCCGGCTGGAGGGTATCCCGCTCGCGATCGAGCTGGCTGCCGCGAGGACCCGGCTGCTGTCCGCGACGCAGATCGCGGCGCGGCTCGATGAGCAGCTGACCCTGCTGCGCGACGCGGCCCGGCACGGGCCGGCCCGCCAGCGGACGCTGCGCGACGCCATGGACTGGAGCTTTGACCTGCTGACCGGCCGGGAACAAGGGCTGTTCGCCTGGCTGTCGGTGTTCGCCGGGAGCTTCGGTATCGAAGCGGCCGAGGAGATGGCCGAGCGGATGGCCGAAGATGACGGCCTGGACGTGTTCTCCCGCCTGGTCATCCACTCGCTGGTGGCGGTGGAACGCGACGAGGCCAGCGTGCGATATCGGCTGCTGGAGCCGCTGCGCCAGTATGCCGCGGAGCAACTGGCCCGGCGCGGCGAGACCGAGCCGGCCCGCACCCGGCACGCCGCCTACTACCTGCGCCTGGCCCAGGCGGCCGAGGAGCACCTGGACGGCGGCGCCGAGCAGGCCCGGTGGTTCCGCCTGCTGGAGCGCGAGCAGGAAAATCTGCGCGTGGCGCTGCGCGAGCTCACCTCGCGTGGCGACATGCTGGGGGTCGCCCGGCTCGTCTCGGCGCTGTGGCGGTTCTTCCTCGTGCAGAGCTCGGTCACCGAGGGGCGGCGGCTGCTCGATCAGGCCCTGGGCGACCCCGCGGTCGACGGGCTGCTGCGCGCCCGTGCGCTGCGATCCTGCGGAGTTTTCGCGCACGAGCAATGCGACTACGAGCATGCGGCGAGCCGGTACGCCGAGAGCCTGGCGCTGTTCCGGTCGGCTGGCGCCCAGCGCGACGCCGCCGGCGTACTGGCCAACCTGGGGCTGCTGGCGGCGAACCAGTCGCAGTTCGATCAGGCCATGCGGCTGATGCAGGAGAGCCTGCAACTGCGCCGGGCCGTGGACGACGTCCAGGGAATCGCGCTGTCGCTGGACAACCTGGGCATGCTGGCCCTGGACCAGGGGGATCTGCCCAGAGCCAGGTCGTTCCTGGAGGAAAGCCTGGTGATGTTCCGGCGGGGCAGCGACCTGATGGGCGAGAGCGTCGCGATTAACAACCTGAGCCAGGTGGCCATCCGGCAAGGCGATATGGACGCCGCGGTCGAGCTGTATCGCCGCGGCCTCGAGCTCGACCGCGAGCTGGCTAATCAGTGGAGCACGGCCCACTGCTTGCAGGGACTGGCCGAGATCGCCGTGAGCAGATCGCAGCTGAGTGACGCGGCAGGCCTGCTGGCCGCCGCGGCCATGCTCCGGGAGCAGGCCGGCGAGACGCTGCCGCCGCCCGATGAGGCCGAGCGCCGGAAGCTGCTCGCGGTGGTGCAGGCGGGCCTTGGTGCCGCGCAGTTCGAGGCGGCCCGTTCCACGGGCCAGGAACGGGCGGCGGCGGATCCGGTCGGCTACGGCCTGGAATACGTGTCGAGATGATCGGCAGTTCTTGCCTGGCGGTGTTCTTGCCTGGCGGTGTTCTTGCCTGGAGGTCACTGAACGGGTCAGTGGCTGGCCGCCGGTTCACCGCGGCCCGAGTACGCGGCGACGACGTTGCCGGGACCCCAGGACAGCGCGACCTGTCCGGAGACACTATCCAGTACCCCAGCCCTGGATACAGCGATCAGGGCCGTCCGCCTCGGATCGAAGCCGGGGACCGCCGCCGCGCCGCGCCGCAGGGCGGCGAGATCATGCTCGTCGAATGGGCGGTCGAGCCATTTCACCGACCCGGCGTAGTAAATGGTTCTGGCGACGGGGGCGGCATCGGCGCCGATCAGGTCAATTTCCGGATCGAAAGCGCGGTTCCACCATCCGCCGACCGCCGAAGCCTGCGGCCAGGGAAGATCACCGGCCGAGAGCGACAGGGCCTCCCGGATCATCGGCTCGACCGCGCGCCCGCGCCACGAGGCCCACCTGCGGTGCAGGACCGTTCTGGCCTGCGCTGAACGGCCGCGTCTGATCAGCTCCTGCAGGGAACGACCGATGCCCAGGTAGAACCGCAGTTTGCTGTCGGCGACTCGGTAGAGCCTGGGCTTGCCGACTCGTTCGGACAGCGGCTCGTCAATGGCCAGCACGTGCTTCTCGTCGACCAGCCGGTTCAGCACCGGGGACAATGTCCCCGACGAAGCCGGATCATCGCATTCGCCCTCGGCGAAGGGCAGCGCGGCCAGGCCCTCGGACCAGGCGCGCAAGATCCCGGGCAAGCCGCCTGACATCAGGTGGGCGTCGATCGCGTCCGCCGCACCCAGGCTGAGGGCCGCACCCACGTCCGCCGGGTTGAGCGGGCCGAGCAGGAGGTTGTCGGCCCGGCCGAAGAACGGGCGGTCATAAGCGGTCAGCCGTTCCATCATGTGCAGGTCACTGCCGAGCAGCAGGAGGAGCACCGGCCGTCGCGACAGCAACCGATCCCAGGCCGTCTGCAACGCGCCGTCGAACAGCTCATCCTGCTCAGCCATCCAGGGCAGCTCATCGAGCACGACAATCGTTGGCCCGTCCGGCAGGACGGAGGCCAGCGCCCGGAAGGCGTCCGGCCACCCCGCCGCCGAATCAGCCGGCACGAGGTCCCGGTCTCTGGGCAGGCCCGAGTCCCTCAGCTCGGCCAGGAACGCTCCGACCGCCTCCGTCGGCGATGCTCCCCTGGTCGCGGTGTAGAGCCAGGCCAGCGGCGGCTTCAGTCGGCGCGGACTACGCTCAGGGTGACCTGGTTGTGACGGGCCTGCTCGAGCGCCGGGTCCCATGGCTGATGGCTGCGGTCCATCAGCGGCGAGGAAATGATGAAGTCCGCGGTCGCCCGGTTGCAGGCCACCGGGATGTTGCAGACGACGGCGACCCGCAGCAGGGCCTTGACGTCCGGGTCATGCGGCTGTGGCTCCAGCGGATCCCAGAAGAAGACCAGCAGGTCAATCTGGCCCTCGGCGATCCGGGCGCCGATCTGCTGGTCACCACCATAAGGGCCGCTGCGGAAGCAGGTAATCGGGAGTCCGAGCTGCTCCTCCAGCAGGTGACCGGTCGTGGCGGTCGCGAACAACTCGTGACCGGTCAGCAGGTCCAGGTTGTATTCCGCCCATTCGAGCATGTCGCGCTTCTTATTGTCGTGCGCGATCAGGGCGATCCGTCGCCCGGCGGGCGCCGTCCCGTGGAGTGGCATGTAAATCCTCTCGGGGCTTTCAGCCGGTTGTGAGCCGGTCGAGTAGCAGGCTGAGGTCGACGGTGGCGATGCTCACGGACGAGTCGCTACAGCCGTAAGGCAGTACGACTGTCGCGCCGTGGAGCATCGAGCCACAGGAGTACGCGACGTTGGGGACGTAGCCTTCACGTTCTGAGTCGTCGGCGATCAGGAGTGGCTCGGATAGCGCGCCGATCAGGTGCTCGGGCTCATCCAGGTCGAGGAGGATGGCGCCGATGGCGTACTCGCGCATGGGCCCGACGCCGTGCGTGAGGACCAGCCAGCCCGCCGGGGTCTCGATCGGCGAGCCGCAGTTGCCCAGCTGGATCAGCTCCCACGGGCGCGCTGGCGACTGGACCGTGGCGGCCTTCGACCAGCGATGACCATCGTCTGAGTAGCCGATCGCGTTGCTTTCCCTGTCCCAGCGCGAGAGCGCGGCGTAGCGCCCGGCGATCCGCCGGGGGAACAGTGCCATGCCCTTGTTCCTGGCCGACGGACCTGAGAGCGGGGAGACGGAGAACGTCCGGAAGTCACTGGTTTCCAGCAGGTGCGGCTCGACCTGAGAGCCGTCGAACGCCGTGTAGGTCGCGTAGTAGACCGGGCCCTCGCCGTCGGTGAAGCGTACGAATCTCGCATCTTCCATGCCGTGGCTCTCGGCCGGGCCGGCGGGCCACAGAACCCGCTCGGAGACAGCGCGGTCCTCATCGAACTCGACGGTGTAGCTGGACGCCGCCAGCCACCGCGCCCGGTCGGCGAGTACCGCGGAGTCTTCCCGCGTCACACGCTGCCCGGAAAGCTCCGCGAGCGCCGCGTCCAGCTCGGCCGCAGTGAACTGGGACGGCAGGCGGTTCCAGAGGAATCGCGCGTTCTCGTCCGCATGGCCCAGTTCGGCGAGCCTGTCCGCGAAGAGGCCCCGATCATTGGAGACGGGCCGGTGGCGGCCGGTGTCGAGGAAGCGCCCGGGCGGATCGAGGCGGATCTCGGACGCCGCGCCGATCGTGCCGGTCCTGAACTCGATGCTCGAGAGGTGCCCTTCTCCGACCGCCCGCAGGCTCATGACGAACCGGACTTCCCCGGGGAGACAGCCCTCCTGGTCGGGATGGGCCACGATCGACGGGTTGAACAGGGCCGCGGCCTCGAGCGAGTACTCCTGAGTGAAATAGGCGCCGATCAGCTGCCGGCGGGAGCGCCCTATCCTGATCCCGGCACCGAGCCGGTGCGCGACCAGCTCATAGTTCTGCTCCAGGGTCTCGGCCAGGTCGCGATGCCGGCCGGAAAACCGGGTCAGCGTGCGGGCCAGCGTTGCTTCCGCCTCCTGCTCGCTGAGGTCAAGGACGCGGTCGATGACGGCCATCGCGCGCGATCCGCCGCGGATCAGGGTTTCCTGGCCCGGCACGAACAGGCGGCAGAGCGTGCGAGAGGCATCTGGCCTGAGCCGGTGGTGCGTTCGGGCCAGCAGCGGGCCCGCGGGGCTGGCGTCGCTCATCGCGGCGCCGCGGCCAGACGGCGGCCGTGCTGCATCACGGAGATCATCGCCAGGGTCGACTCGGCGCCCTGGTTGCGACTGCGACTGGTGATGCTCAGGCCGTCGCAGCCCCCGCCAGTCTGCTCGTCGAGCATCGGAACCTGGGCGTCGTTGTCACCCAGGAACCAGGCCACGCACATGCTGAGGCCGGCCAGCCAGCTGCTGTCCCCGGTGACCGCCGCCGCCCGGGCACACGCATCCGCCAGCGCGGCCACCTCGATCGGCTGCTGGTCGAAAGCAGGCCGGGGCTCACCCGGGCTCCAGCCGCCGACCGGCACCACTGAGACGTGACCGTCTCGGGTCTCGCTGGCCAGCAGCCACTCGAGCATGCGCAGGCCGTTGCGCAGGACCCGGTCGTGACCTAGTTTGCCGCCCGCGATGATGACGGCTTCGGCGATGGCCGCGTTGGCGTAGGTGAGCCGGGGTGCAGGCCACGGCCATGCCGCGCCCGCGGGCGGCTCGCCGATGACGGTGGCGGCCGTGTCCAGGAGCCTCAGCGCGCCGGAATGACCGGGCGATCTGTCGAGGATCTCCGCGGCTCCGAGCGCCGCGAACGCCATGGCGTGCGGCCACGCAGAGGACACTTGCGCGCTTCGCTCGAAGCGGGCGAAGGACTCCTCGCGGATCCCCTCGGTGGGTCCCCGCGCCGCGGCAGTGCCCAGGCCCCACAAGGCACGGCCCCAGCAGTCCTCTGTTCCGGGCTCGTCGCGCCAGTGACGGTCGTAGCCGAGGCGGTTGCGGAACTGCCCGCCTGGCACCTGCGCCTGCCCGAGAAAGTAAAGGTAGCGGCGCCCGAGGGTGATGAGCTCCTGGGGCGGTGACGGCTCCCGGCACACCACGACCAGGCCGCGGGCGACGTCGTCGACGCAGTAGCCGTGCTCGTGCCGGGGCATGATCCCCTTGGCATGCTCCAGTAGACCGATCGAATCGGTCAGCCGGTACAGGTGCCGGAACGGGGCATCCTGATATCTCATACCGCCGCCCCGGCCCGGATCGTGGTGAGCGCCGCCGTGAGCTCCCGGTAGGAGCGCGCCACCGCGGGCCACAGCAACTGCGGGGCGAGGCCCGCTGAATGGCGGCTCATCCGCGCCGACAAACCGGGCTCGGTGAGCACGCGGTGCAGCGCACCCGCGATGCCGGCCGCGTCCTGCCGCTCGACCAGGAGGCCCGCGCCGTCGCCGAGAAGCTCCACAGCATGGGGGAAACAGGTCGACACGACCGGCCGGCCGGCGGTGACCGCCTCAATCAGGACCCCGGAGGTCACCTGTTCGCGCGAGTCATACGGCAGCAGGACGACGTCTGCGGAGCTGACCAGCCGGCTCAGCGCGCTGACGGGCAGGAACCGAGAATCGAAGTGCACGCGGTCCGCGACATCGCGCGCCCGGGCCAGGGCCTGGAGTCGCTGCCGGTAGGCCTCGCCGTCGCGGCCGAGTACCCGCGGATGGGTCTGGCCGGCCACCTGGTAATCGACTCGCAGCCCTCGATCGCGAAGCAGTGCCATCGCATCGATCGCGTGCTCGATCCCCTTGCCCGGTCCCAGCAGCCCCCAGGTCAGCACCCTGGGCGGGCCTGCCTTCGCGGTCGATGACAGCGCAACGCGATTGTCGGCGGCGCCGTGCGGTATCACGTAGACGTCCTCGGGCCGCGCGCCGTAGATATCCAGCAGCCGCGACCGGGCCGTCTGCGTCATCGTGACGACCGCGCTGGCGGTGGCAATGACCCGTTCCAGGATCATGCGCTGCCGGGGCGTCGGGTGAGACAGCACCGTGTGCAGGACCACGATGCTCGGCACGTACAACGCCTCGAGCAGCGGGATGACATCGCGGCCATCCGGCCCGCCGTAGATGCCGTACTCATGCTGCACGATCACCACATCGAAGCCGTTAAGCACGTCGGCGGCAGCCGCCGCGCTCGCGGCGGAGCCGTTCACCAGATCGTGTACGACCTCATCGGCTAGCCGCGGGGCTGGCTCGTCGAGTACGCGCACAACGCCGACGTGATCGCCCGGCTGCGGCAGGTGCGCGAGCAGCGCCGCGCTGAATGTCGCCAGTCCGCACTGCGTGGGCGGGTAGGTGCTGAGCACTGCGTACTTCGTCGGCATGAACGGCTCCTTGTCGACGCAGCCTGCAGCGCCAGCGGATCTTCGAGTGATGCGGGCGCCAGTTGCGCCGTCATGCACGGGCTAGCCCCGGAGACGGTAGTTCCGGAGCGGAATCCTTCAGCGAGATCGGCCTGGTAGGCCAGAGGCTGGCTCGAATGGCCTCGCGTGCCCGCAGATGTCCCGGGCAGTGGCTGAGCGTCCTCCGCGGCCTCGCGTAGCGGACGCAGCGCCAGCATAGCCGAAAGACCGTCCTGGCCATGGAGACCCGGCCCGGCCCGGCCCCCGCCTGCCCGCCGTCCTACCCGGCTGGCTGCCGATGTTGTCGGGCGGATCGTCCCCGGGCTGCGTGGACAACTCGCGTAGACTGACCGGTACTACTCCGAGTCACCAGAGGCCCGCCCGGAGGTACGACCGAGGATCAGGGCTCAGGACTCGCAGGGGCTTGCGTGATCGTGCTTTTCACGCGGCCAGCGCGGGCCCCATTACAGGGGAAGTGAAAAGATCATGATCAGGGCAGTGAAGACAGCCCCGCGCGAGCGCGCCTCGCCGCAGAATGGCATGCCGGAACTCGTGCCATATGTGTACCGCCAGCAGGAGCGCCGGAATAACTATGCTGCGCGCATAGCCCGGCGAAATAACCAGGGATGGTGGCTGCCGCCCGGCCTCCCCGACGGTTCGGACAGGACGTTCGGGGACGAGCAGCGCGTCTGGTGAGTCGCCAGGTGAGCAACCAAGATTAACCGCCTGAGCGATCATAATCTGTTGTACTTATGGCGCTATAGTTATACGTAGACGACAGCCGTGCAATGTCGTTCGCAGTGGCCTTCATTCCCGGCGGGAGGATACGGCTGCTAGCCCGTTCTGTGGTTGAATGCTAACGCTGGAGGCCTAGACCCCGCTCGCCCGAATGTTGGCATGCATGTCACAAACTCGGCGGAAGCGGCAGATATGAAACTTCTCGGTAGCTCTTCCACTCGAATTCACGTTCCGGCCAGATCAAGCTCGCTGACCGGGCTGGCTCAGGCGCAAACGCCCGAGCCGCCCAGGTGGGCAGCTCGACGGCCGCACATCACGCCGGGCGGCTCAGTGATAAAGCCCTTCGACCGTCCGGCTCGCCTGGCGGAGCTGGCCCTGGGCACCCCGCCGGGGTCCGTCACCGTTGCCGCGCCGCGGACCGCTTCCGGCATGAGGAAGCCCGGCATCCCGGCCATGGCTGACCGGCAGAGCGTGCTGGAGCAGTCACTGCTCCGGTCGGTGATCGAGTCCGGGGACCGGGTGGTTATCGACGACGTCCGTCTGGACCCGCGCACGAGAGCCAGTGGCCTGCGCGAGTCGGGAGGCGTGCGGGCCTGGGCGGGGTTCCCAGTGCGTGATCCGGACGGCGCTGTTGTCGGCGCGCTGTGCGTCACTGACCACGTGCCGCGCACGTGGAGCGCGGGAGAACTTGAGTTCCTGGACCTTCTGTCTCATGTCGCCTCAGCCGAAATCGCGCTGCAGGTCACACTCAAGCACGGCGCGGAACGTGCCGAACTGGCGCGGACCCTCCAGGAGAGCCTGCTGCCGCCGCGACTGCCGGAGATCCCGGGCCTGCGGGTCGCCGCGCGCTACGTGGCCGGAGGGACAGGGGCTGAGGTCCTCGGGGACTTCTACGACGTATTCCCGTCGGTGCGGACAAGCTGGGGACTGGTGGTCGGCGACGTGTGCGGCAAGGGCGTCCCGGCGGCCAAGAGCACGGCGCTGGCCCGCTACACCCTCCGCGCGGAGGCCCACCGGCATGGCCGGCCCAGCCTGATCCTGGCTGCCCTGAACCAGGCCCTGCTGGACTGGCTGACCGACGACCCGCGGTTCCTC
Source organism: uncultured Actinomycetota bacterium (assembly GCA_963822485.1). Classification (GTDB taxonomy): domain Bacteria; phylum Actinomycetota; class Actinomycetes; order Streptosporangiales; family Streptosporangiaceae; genus DASUBV01. The sequence goes on along the minus strand of CAWGHW010000031.1, from coordinate 119,173 downwards.
AGCGCGATTTATGCCACGGTGCGACCGACTCTGGTCGGCGCCTCGGTGCAGGTGAGTTCCGCGGGTCATCCCCTGGCCCTGGTGCACCGTGCGGACGGGCGCGTGCAGACCTTCGGGCGGCCGGGAACCCTGCTGGGGGTGCTGGCCGATCCTGAGCTGCATGACTCTCGGACGTCATTGCGGCCGGGGGACAGCCTCATCCTGTTCACCGACGGCGTCACCGAGGCCCGCCGCCCGGGCGACCGCGACCTGTACGGCGACGACCGGCTCCACGACCTGGTCGCCGGCCTGGCCGACATGCCCGCTACGGACATGGCTGATGCCATCCAGGAAGCAGTCCTGGTCTTCAGCGGCGGGGAAATCAGCGATGACACTGTCGTGCTGATCTTGCAGGTTCCCTCACGCGGCGCGACTACCGCGCCAGCCGGCGACCGCCGCTGAGCACGCGGCGATCCCGGTAGCGCGCGTGAGGTGCGGGTTGCCGGCTTAGTCGGCTGCCTGCGCGGCGTCGTGCTGGCGTCGGCTGCGGCGCATGATCTGCCGTAGCTGGGTGATTCGCGCGGTCCCGGCGGCGGCCATGATCAGCGCGCCTGCGATGGCGGCGAGCAACAGCGCGACGGCCAGCGACAGATGCAGGTGCGTACCCAGGAAGCTGATGGTGACGGCGTGTGCGTTCTGGATAATGAAGATCAGCACTACGGCGAGGACTGCGGTGCCCGCGATCAGCGCGACGCGCATGCTGCTGATCCTGGTCCGCAGCTGTCGGGGCCGCGGCGCGGCCGCGGCGGGCGGGGCGGGCGGGGCCGAGCCGTTGGCTGACGGCGGCGGAAGAGTGCTGGTCGTGCCTGGTGCTGATGCTGGTTCGGTCATGGTGAGACTTCCTCAAGTTCGGGGAACCGGGTCGCTGTCGACCTGGCCTGGTTCCCCTTGATGACCTCGGGAGCCGGCCGTCGGCGACGGCTGATTCCCGGTGCCTATCCTCAGGATATATAGGAAATTGAAAACTAGCAATATCTTTCCATTATTTCCCGGGGGTGGGGACCGGGGGTGGCGAGCAGTGACGATCAGTACCCCGCCGGGCGCCCTTCGAGGATCACGGTCTTGGTTTCGAGGAAGGGAAGCAGTCCCTCGCGTCCGCCTTCGCGCCCGATCCCGGACTGCTTGAACCCGCCGAAGGCGATGCCGAAGTCGGTGCGGAACGCGTTGTGGCCGACGGTCCCGGAGCGCAGTTGCCCGTCGACCTCACGGGCCCGGTCGGTCCGTGCCGCACCGGCGCCGGTACGGCGGGCGATGGCGTGCAGGACCCCGGACTCGCGGGGCCAGATCTGGCCGATGTCCTCGGTCCGCTCCCGCAGTCGCGCCGCGATCGCCCGGAGGTATTCCGCCCGCTGGGCGTGGCTCATCCGGGGCCAGGGCCCTCGTCGAAGGCCAGCCGCGCGGCGGTGACCGCCCGGGTCATGTCGGCCTGCTCTGCCTCGGCAACGCTGAAGAACAGCTCCTCGGTCGCCGAGTCGATCACGTCGATCTTGGCGGCGGACGAAGGCTTGACCCACTCACCGCCGATGAAGAAGCGATCCGCGTTACGCAGGGGCGTCCTGATGTCGTCTGCCAGGCTCATCTCGCGGCCTCCGGTTATGCCCCGACGCGGCACGCCGGGCCTGACGGCCGGGAGCGGTAGTCCGGGAGCGGTAGTCACACTGTTACTACCGGAGCGTACTTCCGGATTCCCGACGCTGGCCAGGGGCAAGCGATCGCGACATCATGGTGCCCAGCCGCGCCTCGGCTCGCGTGCGGGTGGCAGCGCTGACGAAGGAGTCCGCCTTGACTGAGATCGACACGGCACCGGCCGTTACCGGATTTCACCATTTCTCGCCGACAGTGTCGGACGTGGAGGCCAGCGCCCAGTGGTATGAGCGGGTATTCCGGATGAACCGGGTGCCGGTCCAGTTCCCGCACTACGGCTCCGAGGCGAGCGGCTTCGCAGTGCTGCTCATGGATCCGCGATCTGGCATCGCGATCGGGCTGCACCACCATGACGCTAACCCCGGGCAGCCTTTCCAGGAGAGCCGGACTGGCCTGGACCACATCTCGTTCGGGGTCGCCGGACGGGCAGATCTCGATGCCTGGGCCGCCTGGCTCGACGAGCTCGGCATCGATAACTCCGGCGTGATCGACGCCGAGAACCCGATTCCGTACTCCGTGGTCGTCTTCCGGGATCCCGATAACATCCAGCTCGAGCTGTTCCATATGGCCGCCTGACGGGAGCCCGGATGACCGTGACCATGTCCAGTGCCGCAGGATCCGGCTACGCCGGACGCGAGGTCTGGGGCGCCTTCATCGACGGCGCGTTCGCTGACGCCGCTGACGCGCCGACGTTCCCGGTCATGGAGCCGGCGACGGGACGCCAGCTGGCGCGGGTGGTCAGCGGCGACGCCGACCTCGTGGACCGCGCGGTGGCGGCAGCGCGGCGGGCGTTCGGGCCGTGGCGCGACACGCCTCCTCGCGAGCGCGGCCGGCTGCTGCGCCAGGTCGCCGCGAAGATCCGGGCCCACGTGGACGAGCTGGCCGAACTGGAGGCGCGCGAGGTCGGCAAGCCGCGCCGCGACGCGCTGCGCTTCGACCTGTCCTACTGCCATGCGGGCTACGACTATTACGCGGGGCTGGCCGAGACGCTGCACGGCGAGATCCTGGACCAGGGCCCGATCGAGGCCCGGGTGATCTACGAGCCTTACGGGGTGGTCGCCGCCATCCTGCCGTTCAACTGGCCGCCGATTCACTTCACGAAGAAGTGCGCGCCGGCCCTGGCGGCGGGCAACACCGTCATCGTCAAGCCCGGCGAGCAGGCGCCGCTCACGGTGCTGCGGCTCGTGGAGCTGGCGAACGAGGTGCTGCCGCCGGGGGTCCTGAACGCCGTGCCCGGCATGGCCGCCGGCCCCGCCCTGTCGGCGCATCCGCGGGTGGAGCGCATCACGTTCACCGGGGCGACGGTGACCGGCCAGCGGGTGCTGCGCAGCGCGGCCGAGCACCTGACCTACGCCACGATGGAACTGGGCGGCAAGAACGCCGTCATGGTCCTGGCCGACGCGGACCTCGACGCGGCGATCGACGTCGCGATCGAGGGGATGTTCTACAACCAGGGTGAGGCGTGCACCTCGACCGCGCGGATCCTGGTCCACGACTCGGTCCATGACGAGTTCCTGGAGCGATTCGCCCGCGCCACGCAGCGGCTGGTCGTCGGCGACGGCCTGGACCCGGCCACCGATATCGGGCCGATGGTCGACGCGGCCCAGCGCGACAAGGTGCTGGCCTACCTGCGGACCGGGCTCGAGGAGGGGGCGCGCCTGGTCACTCAGGGCCAGCTGCCGGCCGACGAGCGCCTCAAGGACGGCTACTGGGTCGCGCCGGCGGTGCTGGCCGGCGTCACGCCGGACATGACGCTCGCGCAGGAGGAGATCTTCGGGCCGGTCGCCTGCGTCCTGCGATTCTCGACCGAGGACGAGGCCATCGAGATCTGCAACGGAACCGCTTACGGGCTGACCGCGGCGATCTGCACGACAGATCTTGTTCGGGCCGGGCAGATCGCACAGCGGCTGGAGGTCGGCATGGTGTTCGTTAACAACTACATGCGCCGGGCGTTCCTCGGGTCGCCGTTCGGGGGCGTCAAGGGCAGCGGCTTCGGCCGCGAGAACGCCCAGGAGACGCTGCACGAGTTCGTGCGCTCCAAGAACATCAGGTTTCCCTCCGGCCGGGGCGTGATACCGGTCTGGCCGCCGCGGGACTGACCGCCGCCAGCCCGGGGTCGGCGCTGGCAGGAACCGGGCCGTACCGCGCCTGCGGGCGCCTGGCCAGGCAAAGTGAGGTTGCTCGGGTTCACTACGCAGGAACCGGGCTTGTTCGTGACCAGTTCCCCAGGCGGCCATGCAACTGGATCCTCAACTGATTCTCCCTTTTCTGATGCCGCTGCTGAAAGACCTTCGCAGGGCAGCCTGCACTAATGCTCGAACGTCCGGGTTAAGCGGAAATAAAGCAGAATGGCAGGCCAAACCGACCTGCCTTTCGTGCTGGAGCGCGGTCATCGAGCGACTGCACGCCGGCGGCTTCACCGTGACGGCGCCCCAGTTCCCGGAGTCATCGCTGGCCGCTGATGTGGCGCGGCTCCGGCAGGTGCTGAAGCGCCAGGACGGCCCCACGCTGGTCGCCGGGCACTCCTACGGCGGGCAGATCATGACCGCGCTCGGCACCGACGCGCCCAACGTTGCCGCGATGGTGTACATCGCGGCGTTCGGGCTGGATGAGGGCGAGTCAATCGGCGACCTGCTGGCCCAGGGTGGCCCGACCCCAGCGCTGGCCCACCTGGACATCGATGAGCTGGGCTACGCGTGGCTGCCCGAGGACGACTTCCTGGGCCATTTCGCCGCTGACGTGGACCCGGCCCAGGCTCGGGTGCTGTTCGCGACGCAGCAGGCGCTGGCCGCGAGCACCCTGCAGGACGTGATGGGCGTCCCGGCCTGGAAGTCGCATCCGACCTGGTTCCTGGTCGCCGAGAACGATGAGGCCATCCCGCCCGACGCCGAGCGCCTGTTCGCCAAGCGCATGGACGCTACCACCGTCGAGGTCGCCTCCGGCCACCTGGCCATGGTCTCCCACCCGGACGAGGTCGCCGGGCTCATCACCACCGCCGCCGAGACTATCCAGGCCGCCAGCTAGCCGCCTGGGCCGGTTCGCTCTTCGGGCAGCAGGCCGTGCTGGACGGCGAACATGGCCGCGGCGGCCCGGCTGGATGCGCCGATCTTGGCGTAGATGTGCTCGATGTGGTTGCCCGCGGTCTTGGGCGTGATCACCAGCTGCTGCGCGACCTGCTTGTTCGACAGGCCGCGGGCGAGCAGGATCAGCACCTCGACCTCGCGGGCGGTCAGGCCGGCTAGTGCCTCACGGCGACCCGGCACGCGCAGGCCGGCCGCGGCGAGGACGGCATCGACGGCGGGGCCGTCCAGGCGGCCCGCCCGGACCTCGGCGCGCAGCTGGCCGGCCGCGTCCTTCGCGGACCGGCCGGGCCGGTGCGGCCGGGGCTCGCGCATCGACTGGTAACTGTCGGCGGCGCCGAGCACCCGGGCCGGACGGGAGATCGCGCCGCCGGAGAGCCCGCGCGGGTATCCGCTCCCGTCCAGGCGCTCGCGGTGCTGTACGGCGATGTCGCCGAGCGGCGCCAGCGCGGCCGACTGGTGCAGCATGCGCTCGGTTAGATAGGGGTACATGCGGATGCGCTCCCAGTCGCCGGCGCTCAGCGGGCCGGGGCGGTCCCAGATCGCGTTGGACACGCCCAGCCGCCCGAAGCCATGCACCAGCCCGGCGCGGCGCAGCACCTGGACCTCCGCGGGCGGCAGCCCGAGCTTGCGGCCCGCCTGCTCGCACAGGCCGGCGACGGCGACCGAATGGCCCAGGGTGAACGGTGACTTCAGGTCCACGAAGTTCGCGATGGCGGTCAGCGCGCCGTCCAGCTGATCCGCTGACAGCCCGGAGGCCAGAGCCGGCTCGGATGCGATCAGCGCCTGCCAGGGCGGGACGACGTCAAGGCCGTCCAGGATGTCGGGCGCGCTGGTGCACAACAGCTCGGCCAGCGCCGGATCGAACTGCCTGCCGGCGCGCCTGCGGGCCAGGGCCGTGGCCGCCGCGATCCCGCCGACGCGGTGTGCGACCTCGGTGAACTCGGCCAGCTGCGCGATCCTGGCGGCGACCGGGACCTGGCCGGCCTTCAGCGCGCCGGGCCAGCCCCGCCCGTCCCACTGCTCATACGCGGCGCCGACCGCTTCGCGCACCTCCGCGGGAAGGCCGAGCTGGTCCGCCAGCGCCTGGGCCAGCCTCGCGTGCTGCGAAATCATCCCGTCCAGCTCCCGGTGCCCGGACAAGACAAACTCGAGCCCGACCCGGAACCGGTGCCAGGGCGGATTTCCCGCGCCGACCAGCCGCATGGTCGCCAGGACGCCGCGGACGCTGCCGAACTCGTGGTTGTACTTGCCCGACTTCAGCGCGATGTCATCCCCGAACCACTTGGCCTGCTCATGAGCGTCGGCATGACACCCCACGTTGACCAGGAGCGCGGTGTAGTACACCGCCGCCCGGTCCCGCTCATCCAGCCCGGCGTGGTCAGCGATCCGCAGCGCTATCAGGCACTGCCGCAGCACGTGCTCCATCGGCTGCCCGAACCCCAGGTCCACGCCCAGTGACAACGCCGCGAGAAGCTCCGCCAGCCGGACGCTCCGCTCGCTGGACCCCCCGACCATCAGGCGATTTTACCCTGCCTTGACCCCAGCCGGAAGATGAGGCATTCGCCTCATGCGTCCTGGCGGGCCGTCTCGTTACGTTCGTCCCACGACCCGAATTCCATCCGAGATGAGGCCGCCATGACCATTCGCTCCGCTCTTTTCGCCATGTCCTACGACCGCCAGCTAGCACGGGCCGAGAAGGCCGGCCTTCGCGCCACCCGGGAGAGCCTGCTCGCCCAGGCGGCCGGCGACGTGCTGGAGATCGGCAGTGGTACGGGCGCGAACCTGCCCTGCTACGGCCCGGCCGTGCGGTCGCTGACCCTGACCGAGCCGGAGCCCGCGATGCTACGCCGCCTGCAGCGCAAGGCCAGGGAGCAGGCCCCGGCGGCAACGGTGCTGCGCGCGCCTGCCGAGGACCTCCCCTTCGACGATCACACCTTCGATACCGCGGTCTGCACGCTCGTGCTGTGCGGGGTTGACGATCAGCCCCGGGCGCTGCGGGAACTGCGGCGGGTGCTGCGGCCCGGCGGTCACCTCCTGTTCCTCGAGCACGTGCGCTCCGGCGACCCCCGGACGGCGCGCTTGCAGGACCGGATGAACTGGCTCAACCGGCTCATGGTCTGCTGCGACTGCAACCGGCCCACGCTGGACACCATCAAGGAGGCCGGCTTCGCCGTCACGCGAGTTGAGCCGACGACGCTGCCCAAGGCGCCGCCGTTCGTCCGCCCGGCCATCATCGGCAGCGCGATCCCGCAGCCAGGCGACCGCGGGACGCGGCCGGCCGGAGCAAGCCTCGCTGATGGCGTGGATCACTCCGCCGCTCGGCTGAATTAGGCCAGTGAATTGAGGCCAGCAAGACATTTGCCGCGGTCAGGAGCCGTCGCGGAGATCGGCCAGACGCTCGGGCACGAACCGGATCTCGTCGAAGGTAACGCTGCATCCGTCGCCGGTCGGTGACTGGCCCTCGAAGCCGATCCGGTCGCGCGACGTCTCGTCATCGAGGTTGAACACGCGGATCATCCGCCAGGTCTGGCCGTCGAGCGAGGCGTGGTAGGCGTAGGCCCGGTCGATGCGCGAGACCCTCAGCCACACCGACCGGCCGGGCACTATGAAGGCGTTCGCGTCATCGGAGACGCCCCGGCAGACCACGGAGACGACCATGGGCTCGCCCGCCGGCGAGAACTCGAAGCACAGCTTGCCCCAGTACCGCTCGCTGAGCCAGATCAGGAGCACCCCGGCGTCGAAGGCTGAGGCGAAGCTCACCGTGACCCGGGCGCTGAGCTGGAAGTCGCCCTCCGGCACGTCGCCGAGCAACGTCGCCGCGTTGAGCATGGACTCGGCATTCAGCGCGGTGCCTGTGTCCGCGGTGCCCGCGCCCGCAGTGCCCGCGCCCGCGGAGCCGCTGCCCGGGTCAATGAAGATGTCAGTCCGCGGCTGCGCCGTTACCGTAACCGCGCCGGCCGCCTCGTCGACCCGCCAGAGCCCCGCAGATGAGGGTGCGAGCGGAAACGGCACACCGGGAACCCTCAGCAACTGGCCAGCCACGACACAGGACAGTACAGCGGAAGGGGCCACCCCCGGCAGCCCGGCCGCATCGGCTCCGTTCCGATGCGGCCGGGTCCTGTCCGGTTGTGCTGAGTTTTAGCTGTTCAGGTCGGCCACCGTGGTGCCCGAGTCGACCGTGGCGCCGGCGCCGTTGAGGATGTGCTCGATGGTTCCGGTGCCGCCCAGCGAGACGGTGACCATGTCGTGCCACTGGACTCCGGACGAGGCCGGTGAGGTGAGCGCGTTCGCGCTGACCTCGCTCGGGTTCACGTTGAAGAAGCAGTACACGCCCAGACCGTAGGCCTGGAAGCTGGTCACGCTGCTGGCGACCGCGATAGAGGGATAGCCGTCGGAGGATCCGTCCATCCACGCGGACTGGCTGGGCGGGTCGTAGGGCATCTCGCTCTGGTAGAAGTAGTCGGCTCCGCCGTTGCCGTTCCACTGGACCTGCACGGCCTGGTAGTGCTCGACCGCGAGCCCGTACATCGTGACGTTGGCGCCGTTGACGACCAGGCCGCTGGCAGCGGTGTTGGTCGTCCAGCCGACGGTGCCGTTGTTGCCGTGGTCAGCCCGCCATAGCCACAGGTCGTCGCCGACGACGTTGTTGCTGTTGATCTGCAGCGTCTGCGTGGCCTTGCCGACGGTGGCGCCGCCGATCCGGGCGAAGACGTCGGACAGGACGGTCGGGTCCGACGCGTGGCTGGCGCTGGACCCGGGCGGGCCGATCTGGACGAGGACGGAACTGTTCGTGGTGCCCGCGTCGAAGATCAGGCCGCCGATGCGGATGCCGTTGACGTCGGCGGTTTGCAGGATCGTGTTGCCGCCATTGGACACCAGGGTGGCCAGGCCGAGGCCCAGCACGACGGTGTCGGGGTTGGTGACGTCGATGGTGCCGTTGATCTGGTAGACGCCGGGGGTGAACAGCAGGTCCTGCCCGCCCGCCAGCGCGGCGTTGATCTGCGCGACCGTGCTGCTGGGCGTCGCGATGTAGAAATCGCTCAGCGGCAGCGAGGTCCCTGGCGTGTTCCCGCTGGCCCAGGAGACGCCCTGCGCGCTCGTCCGGTTCGAGGGCACGAACACGTCCCAGTTCCCGGAGGAGTCGATGTACAGGTACGGCTTCTCGTCGACCGTCGGGGTCTGGTTCACCGTCGTGTACGGCGGGCTCGGGAAACTCTGGGCCGGGACTCCGGTGTCACCCACGAACACCATGTTCCAGTTCGATCCGGTCCAGCTGCCCAGCTGGTCGTTACGCATCAGGAACTGCTGCTGGGTGCCCGAGCTGACCTGACCGGAGACGATCGAGTCGCTGATGAAGCCGCCGGACGACCAGTTGCTGGTGGTGTTGCCCGAGGTGTCGTCGTCAAGCACGAGGTTGCCGTGGATGTCGACCCGGCGCATCGGGTCGGCCTGCGAGACGGCCCACTCGGTGCTGCCGGAGGACGGCTCGATCGTGATGTTCTCCACGCCGCGCCAGAAGTTCTCCGTCGCGTTGCCGCCGTTCCAGGCGGCGTTGGCGGAGATCCCGCCGCCGGTGATCACCGTCTGCGACGGGTTCTGTCCGAGGCCGACGACCTCGGTGTAGAAGCCGACCGGGACGCTGACGTTGTAGGTGCCGGGCTCGAACATCAGCTCATAACGCTGCGTGCCGAACTGGTTCGACTGCTGTGTTGAGTAGACCTGGTTGATGTCGTTCTGGATCGTGGTGGTGGACATCGAGGTGCTGAACACGTAGACGTTCGGGCCGAGGTTCGGCGTGTTGCCCGTAGGCGTCCCGCTGGGGAGAGCCCAGGTCTGGTTGGCGCTGCCGGTGCAGTCCCAGATCTGGGCCTGGGTGCCGGAGCCGCCGAAGCCGGTGTCGTCGAGGCACTTGCCGGATTCGGGGTTCAGCAGGGCGCCGTCGGACTGGGGGACCCAGACCTGTGCTCCGGTGCCGTTGCAGTCGTACAGGTCGACGGTGGTGCCGTCGGTGGTGCCGGCGGCGTTGACGTCCAGGCACTTGCCCAGGACCTGGAGGGTGTTGCCGGCGGCGACGGTCCACTGCTGCGCGCTGGTGCCGTTGCAGGTGTAGACCTGGATCGGGTTGAAGTTCGCGGTGCTGGCCGACCGGTCATCCAGGCACAGGCCCTGGTACCCGACGATCGGCCCGGTGGCCGCGGCGGTCGCGGCAGTCGCGGTGGTTGCGGCCTGCGCGTGGTGAGCGATGGCCGTGCTGAAGCCGAGCACGAGGGCGGCCGCCGCCAGGACGGCGAGGAGTCGTCGCTTCACGGCAGCTTCCAGGCCTGGTTGGAGCTTCCGGTGCAGCTCCAGATCTGGGCCTGGGTGCCGGAGCCGCCGAAGCCGGTGTCGTCGAGGCACTTGCCGGACTCGGGGTTCAGCAGGGCGCCGTCCGATTGCGGCACCCAGGTCTGCGCGCCGGTGCCGTTGCAGTCGTACAGGTCGACGGTGGTGCCGTTGGCGGTGCCGGCGGCGTTGACGTCCAGGCACTTGCCGAGGACCTGCAGCGTGTTATTGGACTCGACCGTCCACTGCTGCGCGCTGGTCCCGTTGCAGGTGTAGACCTGGATCGGGTTGAAGTTCGCGGTGCTGGCCGACCGGTCATCCAGGCAGAGGCCCTGATAGCCGGTAATCGGACCCGAGCCAGGGGGCGGCGGCGGGTTGCCGCCCCCGCCACCGGTGATCTGGTTGAAGATCGACGAGTACTGGTAGCCCGTCCCCTTGTCGTAGCCGTCAACTTCCCAGAAGGAGAGCTCCTGGACGCCGTTGGCGGCGGCGAAGCTCTCCAGCGACTGGGCGTTCGAGGTGGAGAACTCGGTGCCGTCGTCGTTGGTGCCCGCGATGGGTGTCAGGCCCATCATCCCGTAGGCCGCCGAGGTGGAGATCCCGTACAGGCCGGCGAGCTGGCTCGCGGTCCCCTGCGCGGCGGACTCGGCGTCCGCGAGATCGTTGGACCCGGCGCCGAAGTCCATCGTCATGATGTTGACGGTCGAGACCTTCACCCCCTGGGCCTTGGCGTCCTGGAGCAGCGCGTACTCCGAGCCGCTTCCGGTAGGCAGCCCCTGGGGGGCCACCGCCAGCGTGAAGTCGACCTGGACCGACGGGTCCTGCGCCTGCAGCGCGGCCAGCGCCTGGTCGCGCCGGGTGGTGGCGGCGGTATCGGACAGCACGCCGCCCTCGATGTCGAAGTCCAGCCGGGTGACGCCGTAGGTATTCACCACGTTCTGGTAGGCGGCGGTGAGCTGCGAGACGTTCGTGCAGGTCTGAGCAAGCTCACCGCCAGACTCGCCGCCGAAGGAGATGATGACGTTGCCGCCGGAGGCCTGCATCGCACTGATCTGCGAGGCGAAGGCGCCGACTCCGTTGCCCCCGTCCTCCCACTCCGGCGTGCAGCCGGACTGCGGGGTGAGGAAGGCCAGCGTGTAGTCCTTCAGGCCGGTCGCCGCCTCGTCCGCGGCCATGTCCCCGGCGTCCGACGAGTCGATCTGCAGGTAAGGCGCGGCGAAGTGGGCCGGTAATGCCGAGCTGGCCGCGGCGGCCGGTCCTGCGGTGGCGAGCGCGAGGCCGCCAGATCCGAGCGTGGTGGCGGCGGCCAGGGCCAGCGCGGCCGACCACGGTTTCCTGGGGATTCTCGGTAGGCGCATGGTGATCAGATCCCTTCGGCCAAGCGGTCCGGCGGGAGCGGGGTGACCCGCCGGGGTGGAGCTGGTACTGCTTGTTTCTGAAACAGTTAACAAACTATTCTGTTAGCGATTGCAGCAAGGCACTGAAGGGTCGTCAAGATGCTGGTATGAGATTGACGGTTTGTTAATCCCTGCCTAAGGGGCTCTTATGGAGAGGCAATGAAACAAGACGCTGTTTCAGATCTTGTTACCGATACCGGCCGGGTAACCGTGCGGGCCATCGCGGCCGAAACCGGGCTGTCGATCGCCACCGTCTCCCGGGTCCTCAACGGCGGTGCCAACGTCGCCGCGGACACCCGCCAGCGGGTGCGCCAGGTGGTCGACCGGCTTGGCGACCGTGCTCCTGAGCCGCGCCGGCGGCCACCGGCGCGGGCGCGGGTCAGCCGCCCGTCGGTATTCGTGCGCTGCCCCTACCTGCTCACCGACTACTTCGGGCACATTGTCACGTCGATCGCCGAGACGCTCGCGCTGCACGGCCAGAGCATGCTGCTCGACGCCGGCGACGCGGTGGTCAAGTCCTCCGCGGTGCGCGAGCTGCCGCGCCGGCGCGATGCCTACGGCGCACTGCTGATCCTTCCCCCGGAGTCCCGCGCCGACCTTGAGGCCCTGGCCGCGCGCAGCTACCCGTTTGTGGTCGTAGACCCGCGTATCGCCGTGCCGCGCGGCATGGTGTCGATCTCGGCGGCGCACTTCTCCGGCGCCCGGGCCGTCACCCGCCACCTGATCGAGCTCGGTCACCGCCGGATCGGGGTGATCACCGGGCCGCCGCACTGGCGCACCCGAGATGACCGGGTCGGCGGGCACCTCGCCGCGCTGTCCGAGGCCGGGGTGCTGGGCGATCCAAAGCTGATGCGCTACGGCGAGCCTGCCATCAAGACCGGGGTGTGGGCCGGCGGCGAGTTGCTCGATTTCCGGCCACGGCCGAGCGCCGTGGTCTGTTTCAACGACAAGGTCGCGGTCGGGGTCATGGAGGCGGCCGCGGGGCGCGGGCTGCGGGTGCCAGATGACCTGTCCATCGCCGGCTTCGACGACATCGACGTCAGCCGGGCCAGCACACCCCGCCTCACCACCGTCCGCCAGCCGCTGCAGGAGATGGGCCGCACCGCCGTCACGATGCTGATGCGTCAGCTCGACGGGCACGCCCACGAGGCGCTGAGCATGGAACTGGAGACGCGCCTGGTCGTACGCGAGAGCACCGGCCCGGCGTCCGGGCCGGCAACGAGCTAGCCAGGTCAAGAAGCGGTGTCGAGAGTGTTCGGGCTGGTCCTCGAGGGGAGACTGGCCTAAGCGGCCGTCTCCGAGCGAGGCCGGTGTGGCCTATGACCTGTTCCGGATCGAGCGGGGAGCGATGCGGGAAGACCTGCAGGACGCAAGTGCGCCCAGGGGGCCCGGGCCGCACCGGCGTGGTGGCCGGGTCAGGCGGTTGCCCGGACCAGGCAAAGCCCGCCTCACCGCCCTGCTGGGGGGCGCGGGTGCAGTGACCTTGCTGGCCCTTCTGGGCCTGGCTACCGGTGACCCGTTCGTGTTCCCGCCGATCGGAGCCAGCGCCTTCCTGATCTTCTCCATGCCCGAGGTGGCGGCTGCCGCGCCGCGTAACGCTATCGGCGGGCAGGTCTGCGGCGTGGCCGGCGGTGCCGGGGCACTGGCCGCCTTCGGGCTGCTGCACCATCATGCGGGAGTGGCTGACATGAGCGGGCCTCGGGCGGGTGCGGTCGGCGTTTCGCTGTTTCTGGCTACTGCCCTCATGCTCTTGTTCAAGGTCTCGCACCCCGCCGCGGGAGCCACCGCGTTGATGATCAGCCTGGGCATCGTCACCTCGCCGAGTGAATGGCTTGAGCTCCTGGGGGCGGTCGTACTTTTGTGCGCCATGGGAGTTGTCGTCAATCGCTGGGCGGGCATCACCTACCCCTTGTGGAGTCCGCCCGTACCGGTCTTAAACGAGCCGCGAGAGCCGGCGGGACACCCTTGCCATCACGTGAATGCGCGAGCCAGCGACACCCGCTGCCTCATTCGGGCATCGCGGCAGGCGTCCGCGGGCTGCTGGCCGCCGCCGGGTGATCCGTAAGGTCGGCATGGACTAGCCCGCTAAGAGGACGCTATCTGGCTCCGGCAAGGCCGCGGGGGCAACGGCAGGCTGGCTAGTTTCGTGACGGCCTCCATCGGGCCGCTCGTCATGGACGCGGGCCTGGTCGGCAGCAGGCGTGCTCCCTCGGCGCCGGCTGGGTCCAGCGGAATGCCGGACTGTACGCGTGCGGTGCCGCGACTGGCCGATCGAGCCCGGTTACTTGCGGGTCCGTACCGTCTTGGTCGACCGGGTGTCCAGCGCCATCTCGTCGGCGTCGTCCACCCGCTTCTTGAGCCGGACCGTGCCGCTGGCCGCGTCCACCACGTCGACGACCCTGGCCAGCAGCCGGGCGGTGTCCTCGTTGCCGGACTGCTGGGCGAGCATCGTGGCGCGGCCGAGCTGGGCGGTCGCGGTCTCCCGGTCGCCTCGCTTGCGGGCCTCCAGGCCCTCCTGGATCGCCTGCGCCAGCTCGGCCTGGCCGGTGAAGTGGGCGACCTGCGGGCTGATCCGGGTGGACAGCGCCTCCTCGTCGGTCCACACCGCGCGGACCAGCCCCCGGCCGAGTACCTGGGAGTCGACCAGCAGGCTGACCCTGGCCGCGAGCATCTCCTGCCCGGCCGACGCGGGCGTGACGGCCACCCGCACGTGGTAGTCGCGGCTCTCCCCGGCGCCCCAGGAGCCGGTCGGGTAGTCGCCGGCCTGCGGGCCCACGGGCACCCGCCGGCCGGTCAGGTCGTCGACCGCGGGTGCGACCTGCCGGACGAACTGGATGCTGGCGTGCGCTGGCGTCCACAGCCGGAGCGCGACGTCGGGCAGCGTCTTGCTCATCGCGGTCGCCATCATCGACGCGAAGTCCGCGGCCAGCCCGGCCGGGTCGGGCACGATGTCGACGGTGCCGAGCAGCGCGGTGGAGATCTTGCGCAGCTCCCTGACGTTCCATCCGGTGCCGACACCGCGGCAGTCGCAGGTGAACACGCCCACGCACAAGGCGATCGCCTGGTCCAGCTGGCTCGACGGCTGGCCGTTCTTGCCGTCGGTCAGCAGGATGGCGTGCCGCAGACCCGCCGGGCTGCTGGTGAACAGCTGGTGCGCCAGCCGCAGCCACTCCCCGATCGCGGTCCCGCCGCGGCCGCGCAGGGCCGCCACGGCCTGCCGGGCCGCCGCCCTGGCCTGCGGATCGGCGACGGCCAGGCCCCCGTCGGCGGGGTAGACCATCCGGGCCCCCTGGTTGCCAGCGACCACCGCGAACGTGACCCCGTCGCGGATCGCGTCGATGGCCACGGCGGCGGCCTGCCGGGCCGCGGCGATCTTGCCGCGTCCCGCCATCGACCCGGAGCAGTCGATCATGATGATCTCGGCGCCGCCCGGGTCGTCCTCGGGCGCCAGGTCGTCGTCAGCTGACGTCACGGTGACGATCGCGCTGACGTCCCGGCCGCCCTCGGGCAGGTACTCGTTCTGGAAGACCTCCACGGCAAAGCCCGTCATGTGCCAGACGCTAGTGGAGCGCCGCGGCGCCCGGAAGTGCCGGCCGGGTCAGGACAGGCTGACCGGCAGAATGGAGCGACCCCGCGGCACGCGGGCCGCTCACGAGTGTTTGGCTCGTATGTCTCGTCGCCAGCGAGCCGGCGGCGTGCCGTAGCGGTGCTTGAACGCGCGGCTGAATGCCGCCTCCGACGTGTAGCCGACGTTCTCCGCGATGAGCGTGACCGGAAGGGAGGTGCCGCGGAGCAGGTCGGTGGCGGCGTCCAGGCGTACGTGGGCCAGATAGGTGGCTGGCGGCTTCCCGACGCGAGCGACGAACCGCGCAGCGAACGCCGACCGGGAAAGACTGCACGCTCGGGCCAGCTCCTCGACTGTCCAGTCGTGGCCGGGATCTCGATGGATAGCGCTCAAGGCCAGACCGATCTGCGGGTCGAGCGCACCGGCCAGCCAGTTCGGTTCGGCGTCTGTGCCAGCGGCCCAGGCGCGCAGAATCTGGATGAAGATCAGATCGAGGATGCGGGCAACCATCACCGCCGATCCTTGAGAGGGCGATTGCATCTCGAATAGGAGCATCCTGCGGGCGACTTCGAGTCCTTCGAGCGCTGGGCCGCGGTCGCCGCGCAGGATGATCACGACCGGGAGGCTCGCGAGCAGGTGGCTCGCCTGCGGGTCGCCGATCGTGAATGTTCCGCAGAGCCAGCGCCCCGGCTCGGGTGCGGGCGCGTCGTGCTCGGATGCGCCGGCGCGCACGGTCGCGTGCGCGAGCTTGCCGGTGTCGCTGATGTGGTGCGGGTCGCCGCGCGGGAGCAGGATGACATCGCCGCGACTCACGCGGTCGACGTGCGTGTCGCCGTCGATCCGAAGCACGAGTTCGCCCTCTTCAATGATGTGCAGGGCGCCGATGTCGGCGAAGCTGATCGAGAAAGTCCGCTCCGGAGCGTACGCAACGATCCGTTCTCCGCTCAGACGGACGCTCCGGAGCAGCTCGGAGAGCAAATCGTGCGGCTGGCCATATGCGGCGAGGCCGAGCGCGGCGTCCTCCAGCGCTGGAGGATCGGCAAACTCTCGCGGCGGTCGGAGCAAATCGGCTGGCGTCGCTGGACGATCGGCAAGATGTTCCGGCGGAGCGGTCATTGTCTCTGCGCATTCCTCGGACTAAGTTCGACGAACAGTGAGTGGAGCGACTTATCGGAGGGGCCTGGGACCGCGTTGGGGCGCTCTGTCAGGTGTCAACTTCTTCCATTGGAGAAACAGCCGCGCCATCGGAAGTTCGCCCGACATTCTCGTCCAGGTCTGGGTCCGCTCGCTTGCGTCAACCTATCGCACCGGACAGACGTAACTCGACCAGAAAGGAAACAGAACCCATGACATCGGGAGATGGTGAAGCTGTGGAGGACAAGCCGACCAAGATCAGCTTCGTCTATTCCAACCCCACCGACCCGGCCGCCTTCGAGGCGGCTTACCCCGAGCAGCTTGCGCTGGCGCGGAAGCTTCCCGGCCTGACTCGGCTGCAGACGTCGATGGTCTGGCCTAAGGAAGACGGCAGCCCGACCCCGGCATACCGGCTGCTGGACCTGTACTTTGCCGACTACGCGGCGGCCAGCGCCGCCGCCGCAGAGGCGGGCGCCCTGGTCGGCGCCACCCTCGAGCACGCCACCGGAGGCGTAGTAATCGCCTTCGCGCAGGTCCTCGACGAGGCCTAGACCAACACGAGGCAGGCGGACCATTAGACGGGATGGAGCACCAGTGCAGCAGCGTCGGCCTCTATGCCCGGACGCGCTCCGGGCATAGAGGCCGAATCGAACCAGGCAAGCCCAGGTGCTGCCATTGAAAGCTAGTTAGTACACCAGCGCCATTTCATGATGACGACCTATCGACGCGCACGGGCGTTCTATTGCCCGAGTCCGAGTGCACGCAAAAGCGATGCACCACTAATCGTCCGGACTCCCGATGGGCTACGCGGCGGATCCGAGCATTAGCGTGGCGGAGGGGCTACCTTGCCGGAGGTGTAGGTGGACAGCCGGGAGGCGGAGGTCCCGATCCGGGAGGCGAACTCCGCCCGGCTCAGCCTGGAGCGCTTAACAGCCGCCCGGATTTCGGCGGCGACCGCTGCCGTTCGTCGGCTTGTCAGTCCCTCGCCCGCCGTCCGCGTCGGCGACTGGCCTGCGACCCGGTGGTAGCGCGGCGGGAACCTATCCTTGGTTCCTGCGGCTGCTGCTGGCACCAGCTTCGACACGCCACCGGGAACGCCGCGGACGTGGAGGTACTTGTGCCGCTGCCCTCGGAACCGTTGCAGAAGCTGGGCTTCTTGACCATTGGCCTGTTCGAGGAGGCCAACCCGAGCCGTGGCCACGAGTCGACGCTCGAGATCATCGAACTAGGCGAGCAACTGGGGTTCGACAGCGCGTGGGTACGGCACCGGCATCTGCAGTTCGGCATTTCCTCGCCGGTCGCCGTCCTGGCTGCCGCCTCGCAGCGCACCGACCGCATTCACCTCGGCACGGCCGTCATCCCCTTGGGATGGGAGAACCCGCTGCGACTGGCCGAAGATCTGGCCACGGTCGACATCTTGTCCGGCGGCCGCCTCAACCCCGGTGTCAGCGTCGGGCCGCCGATGCACTACGACCAGGTCAAGCGCGCACTCTACCCCGATACGGCTGATCTCGAGGATTTCAGTTACGAGCGCGTACGACGACTGCTCGGCTTCATTCGCGGCGAACCAGCCAGTGACTTTAGTGGCCTCGAAGGCTTCGAAGTGTTCTCCGAGCGGGTCCAGCCGCAAGCTCCCGGTCTGGGGCACCGCATGTGGTACGGCGGTGCCAGCCTGCGATCGGCTCAGTGGGCCGGCGAGCATGGGATGAACTTCCTGACCAGCAGCGTCGTAAAGGCCGAAGAGTCCGAGGACTTCGCCGAGATCCAGCTGGCACATATCCGGACGTTCCGCGCTCATCATCGCGATGGTCGCCGGGCCCGTGTCTCCCAGGGGCTCGTCGTCATCCCTACCGACAGCGCATCTTCGGGACAGCGCCGCAAGTACGAGGAATTTGCCCGCAAGCGGAGGCCGCGCACCGCCACGCCCCAAGGGCCCGCCCGCTTGCTGTTCGCGCTCGATATTGTCGGGACCTCCGCGCAGATCGCGGAACGGCTCTACTCTCACGCGGCCTTCCGGGAGATCGACGAGGTGGCGTTCGCCCTGCCCTTCTCCTTCGACCCCGAAGATTATGTCCAGATTCTCACCGACATCGCCACCAGGCTCGGTCCCGCGCTCGGCTGGCAACCGGCTGCCGACCGACCTGAGGGGCGGTTACTACGTGCTACCTGACGGCGCTTGAGATACGCGAACTCTTTGACTAAAGTCAAAGATCTATGAGTGACCCGGATCAGGACGTGACGGCTTTCCGCCACTTCAGTCGGTACTTCACCCGGCAGGTGGGAGTGCTTGCCGACCAGTACCTTGGCCAGGCCCGCCCGCTGGGGGCGGCCCGGGTGCTGTTCGAGGTCGGTTCCGGGACGTCCCTGCGGGAGTTGCGGACCCGGCTGGGAATGGATCCGGGATACCTGAGCCGGATTATCCGGTCGCTGGAGAACGAAGGGCTGGTCCGGGTAAGCGCGCACCTGGGCGACGGCCGGCTGCGGGTGGCCGGGCTAACCCCGGCGGGCGAAGCGGAACTGGCCGAACAGGATCGCCGGGCGAATGGCGTTGCCGAGGGCTTGCTGGGCGCCCTGGCCGAGGGGCAGCGGCGCGAGCTGATGGCCGCGCTCGGGACCGCGCAGCGGCTGCTGCGCCTGGCGGCGGTGAGCTTGCAGGCGGTCGACCCGGCGTCGGCCGACGCCCGCGGCTGCCTCGCCGTATACGTTGCTGAGCTGCAAGAGCGGTTCCCGGAGGGGTTCGACGAAGCAGACCTTGTCCACCCGCAGGAGGTCCAAGGCGACGCGGGGGCATTCCTGGTTGCCTACGAGGACGGCTGCCCGGTCGGCTGCGGGGCGCTGCGCGCGCTTGAGCCCGGGGCCGGGGAGATCCGGCACGTGTGGGTGGCCGCCGGAGCGCGGGGGCTGGGCATAGGCCGGCGGCTGCTGGCCGGGCTGGAACGCGAGGCAGCGGCCCGGGGACTCGGGGTCGTCCGGCTCGGCACGCACCGGGCGCTCACCGAAGCGGCCCAGATGTACCGCAACAGCGGATACGCGGAGATCTCGCAGTACGGGCACGATTCCCACACCCACCACTGGTTCGAGAAGCGCCTCTCGCGGACTGCCAGCTTCAGCCCACTCGCGAACGCAGCCCCGCTATCAGGTCACCCGACTTACCCTGGCTGAACCGGACCCGGTCATCAGCGCGGAGTATTTCCGTCGCGGTCGCCACCGGGACCGCCGCGGCGGCGGCCAGCTTGTCAAGCGTGCGCCACTTGTAGCGCGGATGGCTGAGAGCCTCGTCCAGTCTCGCCCTGATCGCCTTGTCGTTGTCCGGGGCCACGGCACCCTGGCCGGCGGGTCTCCGTCCGGCCGCTGTGGCGGAAAGCTCGGCCGCCAGCGCCTCGTAATCCCGGTCCGGAAGCCGGCAGTCCACGGCGTCCGCGATCCGGCCGTATAGCCGCCGCAGGCCCTGGGCGTCGCTCAGCTCCAGGCCCTGGCGCGCGGCCAGCGGCATCGGCAGGCCTCGCGGCCGCATGCCGCCCGCGCAGACAGGTATCACCGGTATGTCGCGCATCCAGGCCGCCCCGGCCTCAAAGTTAACCCAGGGCCGGGTAACCGAGACCGGGGTGCAGATCACGATGAACACCGCGGAGTTACGCACGGCCGCACCCACGGACGTCAGCCATTCGTCGCCGGCGGCAATGCTCTCGGTGTCCGACGACAGGAAGATGGCCAGCCGGACCTGGAAGTCATCGGTGATCCTCGCCTTGAGGGTCGCGGCAATGCCCGCCTCTTCGGTGATGTGGCTGATGAAGAGCTGCGTGGCCACCGGCCTCCCCTTCCTGCTGGCGTACTGTCCCGCAGATCGTCCCGGGGAACGGTACGACTGGCCAGCCCTGTACTGACTATTCCTTAGCCGCTAAGGAATAGTCAGCTGGCCCGGCTTGTTGCGGCCGGACATGAGCGAGGTCCAGCTGGTCTGCACGCGGTTTCACGCCGCGATCGAACTGCTCGGCGCCCGCTGGTCCGGCGCGATCTTGCGGGCACTGTTCACCGGGTCCCGCCGCTTCGCTGACATCCGGGCCGCGATTCCCGGCGTCAGCGACGTCATGCTCACCCGCCGGCTGCGCGAGCTGGAAGATGCCGGGCTCATCCGGCGTCAGGTGATCGCGACCTCGCCAGTACACGTGGAGTACGACCTCACCCCGATGGGCCGCGATTCCGGCCCCGTGCTGGACGCGGTCATCGCCTGGTCCCACCGGTGGATCCCCCTGCCGCCCGGCGGCGACGACGCCAGCCACCCCGGCCTGACCCCCGGCCAGCCATAGCGACTCGCCGCCTCGCTTCACCCCCACGAGCGCCCGCATCACCCATGCGGGCAGAACAGGAGCCCAGCGACCATGCCCACCCTTACTGTCATCGTCGGCTCGACCCGCCCCGGCCGCGCCGGGCAGCCCATCGCCGAGTGGTTCATCGACCGGGCCCGCGCCCACGGCGGGTTCGACGTCGAGGTGGCCGACCTGGCCGAGATCGGGCTGCCGCTGCTGGACGAGCCGCATCACCCGCGGCTGCGCCGCTACACCCGCCAGCACACCCACGAGTGGAGCGCCCGTATCGACCGGGCCGACGCGATCGTGTTCGTCACCCCCGAGTACAACTACGGCTACCCGGCGGCGATCAAGAACGCGATCGACTACCTGCACCAGGAGTGGAAGGACAAGGCCGCCGGGTTTGTCTCCTACGGCGGCATCGCCGCCGGGACCCGCGCGGTCCAGCAGCTCAAGCAGGTCATCACCACGCTGAGGATGGTCCCCGTCTTCGAGAGCGTGAACATCCCGTTCCACACCCAGTTCATCCAGGACGGCCGGTTCGAGCCCAATGACGTGCTGGAGCAAGCCGCCACCGCCATGCTCGACGAGCTGCTGCGGCTGGACGGCGCACTGCACCCGCTGCGCACCGCCGCCCCCGCGCCCGCCGTCGCCTGACCGCTCCGGCGCCGCGTTCCCGCGAGCGGGACAGGAGGTCAGGGCAGCCGGGCGATAATGATCGCCAGCGCGGACTGGATGTGCTCGCGGGCAGTCCGCTCGGCCGCATCGCCGTCGCGGGCCAGCACCGCCTCGACCAGCCGGCTGTGCTGGGCCTGGGAGACCGCGAGGTCGTCCGGCGTGTAGAGCGAGGCCACCTGGCGGTTGAAGGCAAAGTTGCGGTTGTGGGCCAGCGTGCTCGCCAGCCGCTCGTTCCCGGCGATGGCGATCAGCTGATTGTGGAAGATCTCGTTGTGCTCGACTCGCTCGGTCAGCTGGCCGGCGACGGCGGCCGACTCGCCTAGGCGCGCGAGCTTCTCGGCCTCCGCGTCGGTGATGCGCTGGCTGGCTAGCCGGGCCGCGTACCCTTCCAGCGCGAGGCGCATCTCGTAGATCTCCTCGATCTCCTTCTTGGAGTGCTCGTATACCAGCCACCGGCGGCGCCGCGAGATGACCAGGCCGTCGGCCGCCAGCCGCTGCATGCTCTCCCGCACCGGCGTGCGCGATACGTTCAGCCGCTCAGCGATCTCGATCTCGGCCAGCGGCTGGTTCGGCCGCAGCTCGCCCCGGACGATCTCTCGGCGCAGCTGCCAGTAGACGTCCTCGCTGAGCGATGAGCCGGCGTTGGCGTCACCGTGGACGCTGACCTCAGCTTCGTACCCCACGCGTCGCGACCTCCCTGGTAACAGGATTGCGCCGAGGGTATACCGCCGCTGGCGGCCGAGCCTGAGCGCGGCGGTGTCAGTAGACGGGCCTCGCCGTGCTGCCGGTCAGTGCGTCGACCCAGGACGACACCGGCGGTGTGTACTCGATCGGATGCGGGACCTCGATGTCGACGTAGAACGGCCGCGGATCGGCGGCGAAGCCGGCTGCCAGCTCCTCCAGCCGGGCCAGGCTGCTGACGCGCTCGCCGTCCAGGCCGCAGGCCCTGGCGACCCCGATGGCGTCGATCGGGCCTGGATCCACGCCGAAGTACCGGCCCTCGGCGTACAGGTGCTGCAGCATCTTGATCCAGCCGAAGCTGAAGTTGGTCAACTGCACGAACAAGATCGGCAGCCGAAACCTGGCGGCAGTCTCCAGCTCCCCGCAGGACATCGCCAGGCTGCCGTCGGCGGTCACCGACAGCACGGGCCGGCCAGGCCGGGCAAAGCACGCGCCGATCGCACCGGGAATCGCGTACCCCATCGGCCCGTGCCCGCGCGGCGCGATCACCGTCCGGCCGGGGCTGACCGTCTCCCAGTAGCAGGCGACGTTCGGAGTCGGGGTGCCGGGGTCGGCGAGGACCAGGGTGTCGGGACCGAGCACCCGGTTCAGCAGCGTCACCACCCTGGCCGGCTCCAGCTGACCGTCGCGGACCTCGCTGGTCCCCGGCGGTCCCTGCCTGACCCACGCGGCGCGCCGCTCGCTGATGTCGCGAATCCGGTCGTCTAGGACGGCCTGCTCGATCGGGTCGAGGTGCGCGAGCAGCTGTGCCAGCACGGTCCTGGCATCGCCGGCCAGCCCGGCCGCCTCGGGGAAGTTGCGGCCGGCGCGATCGGCGGACACGTCGATCTGGGCGACCGGGACGCCCTGTCGCGGCGGGCCGGTCCAGCTGTTGGTATCGGTGGCGTTGGCGCGGCTGCCCACGATCAGCACGGCATCGGCCGCCGCCGCGATGTCGTTGGCGTAGCTGCGCCCGCCGTTGTTGCCCACGACCCCGATCGACAGCGGATGGCTGTCAGCGATCGCGCCCTTGCCGTGGATCGTCGTCGCGACCGGAATGGCGCGGCGCCGTGCGACGGCGGCGAGCTCGTCCCACGCCAGGGAGCTGTGCACCCCGGAGCCGGCGATGATGACCGGCCGGACCGCGTGCGTCAGCATCAGCGCCGCCGCCCGCACGTCGTCGTCGGCCGCGGCCGCCCTGGAGGCCGGCACGGCGGTCGCGTCCGCGGCCGCCCGAAACGGTCGCGGCGTGACCGGCTCGTCCAGGACGTCCTCGGGAACGATGATGACGACCGGCCCCGGCCGGCCGGAGACGGCAGCCGCCACCGCCTCTTCGACAGCACCGGGGATGTCGTCGGCCCGGTTCACCACGACGTGCCACTTGGTCACCGCGGCGAACAGCGCGACCTGGTCGATCTCGGTCAGCGCGCCGGTTCCCCGGCTGCTCCGGTGAATATCGGAGGTGACGACCAGCACCGGCACTCCGGCAGCGCTGGCTTCACCGAGACTGCCGATGACATAGGTGGTGCCGCCGCCGCTGGACACCTCCACCACGCCCACCCGGTTGCGGATCCGCGCGTAGGCGTCGGCCATGGCCCCGGCATGCCGCTCGTCCCTGGCCAGCACGTGCCGCAGCCGGTCCTGGCGGGTGTACAGCGCATCGTAGAAAGTGACACCGGTGTCGCCAGGCACGCCGAAGAGAGTATCGATGCCGGCCGCGATGAGGGCCTCGGCGAGAAGGTCGGCGCCCCGGAGCCGGCTGACCGGCTCGGCTGGAGCCATCATGGGCTGCGGGAGTGAAGTCATGTCGTGTCCTGTCTCGGGTGACATCTAGAAGACCCCGGCCTCGGCGATCGCCTGTCCGGCCGCGAACCGGTCGGGCCGGAGCGGGCCGAGATCGATGTCACTGCGGCCGGTCAGCAGCAGCTGTGCCACGGCCTCGCCGATCGCCGGCGACTGCATGAAGCCGTGCCCGGAGAAGCCGGTAGCCGCCCACAGTCCGGGCGCCGCGGTGACGGGCCCGACCAGGGCGTGGTCATCCGGGGTCATCTCCCGCAGTCCGGCCCACCCCGAGACGACCCGCGCGGCCGACAGCGATGGCCAGCGGACGGTGAGCGCCTCGAGCAGCGGCGGGAGCAACTGCCAGTCGAGGGCGGTTTCCGTGCCTTCCTCGGTGTCGCGGTCGCTGCCGCCGATCAGCCCGCGGCCCGCCTCCGGGTGCAGGTACGCCCCGGTGGCCAGGTCGACGGTGAACGGCAGGTCCCGGTGCAGCCAGGCCGGCGCGTCGATCACGAAGACCTGCCGCCGGTGCGGGGAGACGGCCAGCTCGACCCCGGCCGCCCGGCCGAGCGGCCGAGACTGCGGTCCGGCGGCGAGCACGGTTACCTCGCCCTCGACGTCGCCGCTGCTGGTCCTGACCCCGCGTACGTCGCCGTCCGGCCCGGTCAGGAAGCCCTCGACGGCGCACCTGGTCCTGATGCTGATCCCGAGTCGCCGGCCCGACCTGGCGTAAGCGCCCGCCGCGTCGGTCGGTGATCCTGAGCCGTCGGTCGCGCAGTACGTCGCGCCCAGAAGTCCATCGGGCGACAGTTGGGGGTACAGCTCACGTACCTCGTCAGGGGCGAGCATCCGGCTCGGAATGCCCAGCCCGTTCTGCATGGCCACCGCGGCGCCGAAGGCCGACATCTGATCGGCAGTGGTCAGCAGGAACATGTAGCCGTGCTGCCTGAACTCGAACGGCTCGCCCGTCTCGTCGCAGAGCCTGGTGAACGCGCTGACCGATCGGTGCACCAGCGTGGCGTTGATCTCGGAGGTGAACTGCTGCCGGATCGCGCCGGTGGCCTTGGCCGTGGAGCCCTCGCCCACCAGTCCGCGCTCAAGCACGAGCACGTCGCGGTGACCCATGCGGGCAAGGTGGTAAGCGATCGAGACGCCGACGATGCCGGCGCCCACGATGATCACCCGGTCACCGCGAGTCAGAACGCTCACGACGCCCAGGACCTCTCGGCGCGTAGCCTGATTGTCGTCAACCTGATTGTCGTCAATTGGTGTGCTCCAGCCGCCGGCCACCGAATCGAGCGCCCGTGCCCCCTGAGATCGGAGCCATCGTCCGCGGCGGCCAGAACCTCTACGGCCGCCCGCTCGGCATCCTTATGCTGCAGTCGCGGTTCCCCCGGATTCCTGGCGACGCCGGCAACGCGTCGACCTGGCCGTTTCCCGTCAGCTACCGCGTGGTGGCGGACGCAACGCCGGAGACGGTCGTGCGCCACCTGGCCGAGTCCGATTTCCTCAGCTCGTTCACCACTGCCGCTCGCGAGCTTGAGGCCGAGGGCGCCGCGCTGGTGACGACCAACTGCGGCTTCCTGGTCCTGTACCAGCAGGAGATCCAGGCGCAGTTGCGGGTCCCGTTCCTCAGCTCCAGCCTGCTGCAGGTGCCCTGGCTTCAGTCGCTGATGCCACCGGGCCGCCGGGTCGGGATCCTCACGGTGGAGCGCGCCTCGCTCACCGCGGCGCACCTGGCCGCCGCCGGGGTTGAGCCTGATGTGCCGGTAGTCGGGATGGAGGAGACCGGCGGGCACTTCGTCAACATGATCGTGACGGACGCACTGGAACTCGACGTCCAGCGGGCCAGAGACGAGCACGTGGCCGCCGCGCGGCTGCTCGTGCAGCGGTACCCGGATGTCGGCGCGATCGTGCTCGAATGCACGAACATGCCGCCCTACGCCGCCGACATCGCGGGCGCCACCGGGTTGCCGGTTCATGACTTCACCACCTTCGTGACCTGGGCATTGTCGGCGTATCGCCGGACCGGGTTCAGCGGCTGGATGTGATCGGGAAGGCGGGCAGGCACGGCCGCGATCAGTCGGACGGGATGAGGATCCAGTCCTCCTGGCGCGGCACGAAGAACTGCGGGCCATCATCGGTCAGGAGCGCGGACTCCTCGATCGTGCACATCACCGGCTGCTGATCCCATTCGGGTACCGGGGTGCTGACGTGCAGCTCGACGGAGTACCAGTTGTCTTTGGCCAGCGGGTAGCCGACCCGGTCCCCGAATGCGTGCGGGTTGTTCTCGCTGGTCCGCGCGCCGATGTCATGCACCGACGTGCCGACCGAATGGCAGTACACGCCGACCTCAGGCTTGCGGTCCGCCGGCGGCTGCATCGCGTACCCGATCTCGTACCCCTGGCCCGCGGCCCATGACGTGGTCTGCTCCCACACCTGGTAACCCAGCTGGCCAGGCCGCATGTTCGCGCACAGCACGTCGGTCACCCGCCGCGCGTCCCGGTACGCCCGCTTCAGGCTTTCCGGAGCATCGGTCTCTCCCGGGCGCAGCACATACGCCATCCGCTTCATGTCGGTGTGATAACCAATCATGCTGAGCCCGGCGTCGATGCTGAGGACGTCTCCCGGGCGGATGGGCTCGTCAGGATCGTTGGTGGCCACGCGCCGCCCGCCGCTGATCACTCGCAGGCCGGGCAGGAAGGAGGCGATGTCGAGACCGATGTCCTTGGCCCGTTCCCGCCACCACCAGTGCACATCATCAGCCGTGGTCACCCCCGGCGTGATCGCCGCCCGGCTCAGCCCCTCCTCCTCCCACGCCACCGTCCACCCCACCATCCGCCGGTACAGCTCGGTCTCCTCCGGCAGCCTGGTCGCCCGGAAATCACGCGCCAGCAACTCAGCCGACACCTCCCTGGCCGCCAGATCCGGGCCGATCGCCGCATCCAGGTACCGCTTCAGCTCCACGCTCAGGCCATCAGCCATCGGCAGCGTTGGCGACATATTCAGCCCGATCTGCCGCGGCTGACGCTCCGACACCACCCTGGCCAGATGCGGCCGCAGCCCCTCCGGCCGGTACCCGTAATTGATCAGCTCGTCATACATCAGGCCGACCAGGTCCTCACGCGCGGGATGCGAGAAAATGTAAATCTTCTCCAGCCGGTCCCCGGTGTCATAAAACACTGCCGCGTTCCGCACCCCGCCCTCGCCGCCGATATCCACCGACAGCGGATCAGGGTGATACTCCCGGTCCAGCACGATCCACATGTCAATCCCGTGCGCCCGCATCGCCGGCAGCAAAAGCTCATTGACCTTCTTCAAGGTCAGATCCCGGCGGATCATGTACCGCTCCCGCTCCCCCGGAATCCCCAGCCCCGCGCGGGTCAGCAACTCACCAGCAAACCTCGGCGCAACAGTAGACATCGTCACCGCCAGACGAAACGCACCCGGATCTTCTGTATACATGATTGTGTACCAGGGTGCATGCTACGTCAACGAAACCCCGCTGACCTGACCCGACGCAAGCAACGCGGTGCACTGGCGGCGTTCGCGTAACTGCTAACAGGGGGCGTTGACGTGTCCGGAAGTCGTCCGCAGCGCATCTGTCAGCAGCGCGACCAGCGCATCGAGCTGCACGTCCGCCGACGAGGAGGCCTCCTGGTCAGACCCGTCCAGTGCCCGGGCGGCAAGTCCCGCCTTGCTGTCGATCAGCTCGGCGATCCGGGTGTCGATGGTCTGCGCGGCGATGATGCGCCATGCGGTGACCGGTTCGGCCTGCCCGATACGGTGGCTGCGATCGATGGCCTGGGTCTGCTCTGCGTTGGTCCAGGACAGCTCGGCGAGCACAATGTTCGATGCGACCTGCAGGTTCAGGCCCACTCCCGCCGCGGTCAGCGAGCACACCGCGACCGCGACGTCCGGGTCGTTCACGAAGGCATCGACGTTCGCCTGCCGCGTCTTGGGCGTCTGGTCGCCACGGATCGACGAGAAGCGCACCCCCCGCCGGGCGAAGGTCTCTTCGGCGGCGTCCATCACGTCGATGTGCTTGGCGAAGAAGACGACCTTCCCGGTGCTGCGGGCCAGCTGCGCCGCGTAGTCCGCGGCCAGGTCGGCCTTCGCCTGGCCGATGCGTCGCATCATGGTGAATACGTTCTCGCCGGACTGCGCGTTCGTCGCGTCCTTCAGCTCCGCCCGGGCCACCCGGCGGACCAGGTCGTAGTCGATGCCTTCGACGCCGACGTCGGACGACCGGTGCGCGAGCGCTGTCTCGTACCGCGCTACTAGCCGGCTGGCGAGGTTCCGCTCTGCTGCCCGGATCGACTGGCCGGCCTGTTTGTCCAGCTCGACAGGAAGGTCGGCGATGCGGAGGGCGGGGATGTCGGCGGCCACGTCGAGCTTGCGTCGGCGTACGACGCCGAGATCGATCACGCACTGGCGCGCCGCGGCATAGAAGCCACGGTCGGCTGGGGTGAGGCCGGTGTCCTCAAGTGCGTCCGCTAGCTGGCCGAGGGGCTTGCTGTCGTCGATCCAGCCTAGGAACTGCCAGATCGCTAGGAAGTCCTCGATGTCGTTGATCAGCGGGGTGCCGGTCAGCGCCATCAGCAAGGGTCGCGCCGTCCGAGACCGGATGCGCTCGGAGAGCGTGAGGACGTGCTGGGAGCGCTGCGACGTCTTGTTCTTGATGAAGTGAGCCTCGTCCACGACCATGCCGCGGAAGCCGAAATCAGCGAGCCACCCTATGTGGCGGTCGAGTACCTCGTAGTTGAGCACGACGATGTCGGCGAAGCCGTCGACCGTCCCGCCGTCGCCCTGCACCACGGTGACCGGGCGGTGCGGCGTCCAGCGGGCCGCCTCACGGGCCCAGTTGGTCTTGACGACGTTCGGCACGACGACGAGCAGCGGGTAGGCGTTCGCCGCTTCCGCGGCGAGCAGCGCCTGAGCAGTTTTGCCCAGACCCGGCTCATCGGCGAGCAGGAACGTCCGGTGACCGGCAGCGGCCGCGGCGACCAGCTCCCCCTGATGCGGCATAAGCTCCAGGGCCGCCGGGGTGAACTGCGCCGTCGGCTTCGGGAGCGCCATGCACGCCGGGGTTCCCGCGCTGGCGCGCTCGAAGGAACTCAGCAGCGGGCCGAGCAGTTCCCAGCTACTCAGGCGGCGCGGACGGGAGGCGGGCTGCGGAACGGCGGAAAAGTCGGGGGCGAGGAAGGCGGGCACCAACTGGCGGGATAGCACCGACTGCGGCACAACCCGTGACTCCGGACCGGCGGGAGCGGTCGCAGTCTGCGCCGAGTCGGTCTCTTCGGGTGCCGGCTCGATGCCGTGGTCCTGTTCCATCTGACGCTTGAGCAACCGGGCCGCGTCGGAGACGCTGGCGTCTTCGGCGAGCAGCGCTAGCAGCCCGGCGTCCTGGACGGCCGTCGCCGCGAGGATGGTCGCGATGCCGTCTAGACGCCTGATCTGCTCAGCCCGCTGACGGTCGCTTCCGGCCGCCGTCCGGACTCGGGCGCGCTGGTCTCGCAGCAGCAGGGCGACGGCCTGATACTTCGTGCGCACGGCAGGCGTCACCCGGCCGCGCCGGACAGCCGCCTCGACCTCACGGACGGCCCGGTAAAGCTCCGAGACGGCGTCGCCGTGGTCAGCGACGCGTCGCTGCTTCTGCGCATCGTTACGGCGAGCGCCCTTCCGGCGCTGGCCTGTTCCAGCCAAAAACTCCTCCTCTGGCATGCCGGGCACTATGGCCACGGCAGCATGCCGCTCAGCCCTGCGGGCGGGGCGAGGAACGTCCCGGCCAAAGGGCCTGTTGCTCGGACGCCGAGCCTGCCTGCGGATCTACGACGATCGACGCAGTCGGCCGCGGGCGTCTTGTGCGGACCTGGAGCCGCCGGCGGATGGGCGAGTAACCGCTACAGGGTAAGCCGTCGCCCGACGGCCAGTTCGGTTCCCGGATCCCTGCTGACGACAACGCATGCGACGGCACATAATTCCCGGGCCCGTTGCCCGCTCGCCCGGGATGGCCAGGATTGGTGAGGGCGCTCGGCAGCGGTCGCGGCCGACCCGGACATAGTACCGATTGCACTCAATACCCCGCGTCAGCGGGTGAAGGCCTCCTGATGGCGTCCGCCGTCCGGCCCGCGTGGGCTCAGTTCAACTATGCGGCCGGCAGCCGGCTCAGCTGCGCCAGCGATATGCCGCAGGCGGCACTCGTGCCGTTCGGTCAGGAGCCGGTCCAGCTCAGGGCGTCGATGGCCAGGGTGAACTTTCCACTGCCGTGGCGCCCGACCTGTATGCCGATCACGTCAACGTGGGAGACGGAGGGAACGACCCAGGTCACGGTGAACCAGCCGGGGTGGGTCGGGAGCGGGACAGTCTCCGCTATGTCCTCAGGCTGATTCAATGTCTCCGCGAACACCCCCACCCGGCCGCCGCTTTGACCATCGGACCAGATGTGGAACGTGACTGTGTCGCCGGGCCGGAGATGCGAGATCGAGCTGTTTTCCACGCCGACGGCGCTGTAGGCGCTTCGGGTGGTGATCCACAGGGAGTGGGAGCCGCTGTAGGCGACCTGGGCGCTCTGCGATGAGTGGATGCTGCCGAACATCGGTTTCCATCCATCAGCGCCGTTCTCGAAGCTGATCAGCCCGGACGGGACCCGAGGAGTGCGCTTAGGCGACCGCGAGGGCTTCGGCGATGGCCGTGACGAGCTCCGCGACGGGGTGGGTGACGGAGCCGGCGAGCCACTCGCCGGCGGCCGCGAGGGACTGCTGGCCGGCGGGCGGGGAGCCTGGCTGGTGCCGCCAGCAGCATGGCGGGCATGGCCCGCTGGTGGCGAGGATGAGCTCGACGCTGGCTGCGTGCCGCCCACGCCGGGTGGGTGCAGCTGAGCATCCGATGCCAGCGGATGGTGTGCGCCCGGCTGGCTGAAGATCAGGCCAAGTCCGGCCGCGCCCGCGGCGAGAGTGAGGGCGATCGCTGCCGCGTGCGAGCGCTTGAGCCGGGACCGCTGGCCCGCGGAGGACTGATGAGTCGCAGGTGACCGGTGACGCCCAGGCGACCTAGCGCCTTTGCGGGAGGAGTCCTTGCCGACGCCCCAGAAGCCGTCGGCTTCGCCATCGTCCGGCTTCCAGAACTCTGCGTCGGCGGGGTCCTCGGCGGCGTCCGGGTCGCCCTGATCTTCTGGCGCGCTGATGGCATCATGCTCGGCTGCGTTCCCGGGAGCCTCCGCGCTCCCAGGAGGCTCCGCGGCGTTGAGAGACTCAGACGCGGCCGGTTCTGCGGGGACGGCATCTTCGGTCGCAGTCGGCTTTGCTGTGGCGCCAAACTCAGCTGGGATCACAAGCTTGGCCGGGATGGCAGGCTCGGCAGCGGCCAGCTCCGCAGCAAGCTCGGGCTCCGTGGCGGGACCCCTGGGGGCAGCCGCCGCAGTCGGTAGGTCGGCAGTACCAGCCACCCGGCTCTCGTGGCGCAGTCGGCGCGCCTTCCTGCGGCATTCGGCCGAGTGATACAACCGTGTGTTGCCTGGTTTGCTCTGGACTACAACCTCATCGCAGCCAGAGCACGCGCAGATCTGCGGCTGGTCGCCGGGCAGTCCCTCTGGCATCGCGTCTCCCTTGTCGCGCCTCCCCTGGGTGAGCGATTCATCAGCATAGCGGTAGTCCGTTACAGATATCCGCGTTGATATACCATTTTGACCCATTCGGCAGGCCATTACTTTCCGCATCTGCAGGGATGCGAGTGAGCGGGTGGCCGGGCGGGTCGTGTCGGCGACTGTCAGCGCTGCGATAGCTCGAACGCAGCGGCTACGTCGCCGGTCAGGATCCAGGGCATTGCGCTCGAGACGGGGTTCCGGTCAGCTCAGACCGCGATTCGGGCAAGCCCTTCTCCAGACTCGCGTGACGAGAGGCCTCCCATGAGGCTGGTGTGACCAGCCAGGCGTGCTGCTCGCGGCCAGCCCATGACCCTTGTGGATTTTGGGCCACCGTTGTACTTCGAGGTCGGGCTAATGAGCGTTCCGCGGATCATGGGCGGGCACTCGGTCCTGCCGGGCGCAATTGTCCGTCAGGGCCGCTCAGGCCCCTCAGACCCGGCCACCCCATTTGCCCCGCCCAGTTGCCCGGGTCTGGGCCGGGGCTCCGCTTGTGGTGTTGTCGTAGTTGTGCTGGCGCTGGAGGTCGAGCCGGGCTACTGGGCGAGCGGGCTGGTGCCGATGAGATACGCGGCCTGGGCCGCGCTGATGGTGGCCGTGGTGGCGTGGGGGGGTGTGCTGGCGGCGGGGGGTGCGGCGGTGGCGGGGGCCGGGCCGGGTGCCTTCGTGCCGTCGTGGTGGGGGTGCTGCTGGCGGCGGGGGTGGTGCCGGCGGAGGGTGTCGCGGGGGCCTGGGCCGGGGTGCCGGTCGTGGCCGTGGTGGTGGGGGTGCTGCTGGCGGCGGGGGTGGTGCCGGCGGAGGGTGTCGCAGGGGCCTGGGCCGGGGTGCCGGTGGCGGCCGGGGGTGTGGTGACTGCCGGGGTGGCGGGGCTGTTGCTGGCGCCGGAGCCGAGGCTGCTGAATCCGGTGCCGGGGGTGAGGCTGGTGGTGGCGCCGGTGACGGTGCCGTCGCCGTTCTGGGCCTGGGCGTCGGTGATGGCGCTGGGGTTGTAGCTGCCAGCCGAGTTGAGGTTGACGGGGGTGAGGGTAGTGGTGGCTGCGGCGCCGGTGACGGTGCCGTCGCCTTCGCCGTCCTGGGCGTCGCTGGTGATGGCGGTGCTGCCGCCGGTGATGGCGCCCGCGCCGGTGGTGCCTGGTTTCTGCGGGTCCTGGCCTGCAGCGGAGGGGAGGGACGGGATCGAGACCGCACCCAGGCCAGTGGAACTGATCTGGCCGATTCCGGGGGAGGCATCGAGGTTGGTGCCGGTGCCCACAGCGGCCTGGGTGCCGGGCTCGGCGGTGATTGCCTGGTCGCCGGGCGGAGTGGCGGGGGCCTGGTCGTCGGTGATGGTGGGGCCCTGGCCATCCGTGCCGCCGGGCTGGGTGGTGGCGGGCTGGGTGGTGGCGGGCTGGGTGGTGGCGGGCTGGGTGGTGGCGGGCTGGGTGGTGGCGGGCTGGGTGGTGGCGGGCTGGGTGGTGGCGGGCTGGGTGGTGGCGGGCTGGGTGGTGGCGGGCTGGGTGGTGGCGGGCTGGGTGGTGGCGGGCTGGGTGGTGGCGGGCTGGGTGGTGGCGGGCTGGGTGGTGGCGGGCTGGGTGGTGGCGGGCTGGGTGGTGGCGGGCTGGGTGGTGGCGGGCTGGGTAGTGCCCGGCTGGGTAGTGCCCGGCTGCTGGGCAGGCTGGCGCCCGGGCGCTGGCGGCTGCTCGGGCTCGGTGACGGGCGTGGCCGCTGGGACGGGCGGGTTCTGGGGCTGGCTGCGGAGGCCGGGGGCGCTGGTGTGGATGTAGGGGCGCTGCTGCTGCCCAGGCGGGATGCAGCTGGGGCTGATGCCGGCGCCGGTGCTGGTGGTGCTGGGGCAGGGTCCGCCGCCGGGGGGCGGGCTGGTCGGGCGGCAAGCACATGGCGGCGGTGTTGCTGGTGGCGGTGCCGGGGCAGGGTCCCCCGCCGGGGGGGCCTGCGGGCTGGTCGGGCGGCAGGCACATGGCGGCGGTGGTGCTGGTGGCGGTGCCGGGGCAGGGCCCGCCGCCGGGGGGCCCTACGGGCTGGTCAGGGGGCAGGCACATGGCCGCGGTACTGGGGCAGGGTCCGCCGCCGGGGGGGCCTGCGGGCTGGTCGGGCGGCAGGCACATGGCGGCGGTGTTGCTGGTGGCGGTCCCGGGGCAGGGCCCGCCGCCTGGGGAGCCGCCCGGCTGCTCGGGCGGCAGGCTCGACCGGGCCTGGGTCCCGACCGGAGTTAGGGTGCCGCGCTGGTCCTGGGTACCGGGCTGGTCCTGGGTACCGGGCTCGGCCAGGGTGCCGGGCTCGTCCTGGGCGGGGGTGCGCGGCTCGCCCTGGCCCTGGGCCTGCGGCTGGCCGGACGGCTGGGATCCGCTGGTCACCAGCGGCTGGGCGGCTGGGCGGGGGAACGGCCGGGATCCTGGCCGGGTGGGCGACGGTCCCGTGCCGGGCCGGGTGGTCGTCCCGGGCCGGGTGGGCGCCCTGGCCGGGCGGGAGCGCGGGCCGGGCTGGGTCCTCGTGCCGGTCGGGAGGAGGGGGTGCGGTGCCGTGCCGGGCCGGGCGGGCGGTTTCGTGACCGGCCGGGCGGGCGGCGTGGTGACCGGTCGGGCGGGCGGCGCGGTGACCGGCCGGGCCGTGGCGGCGCGGTGACCGGTCGGGCGGGGGTGCCGGGCGCGTGCAGGGGCGGGAGGCCGGGCAGATCGAGCGGGGCGCAGCCCGGCCTAGGGATGTCGTGGCAAGGGGCGGGCTTGCGCCGGGCCGGGGGGGCGGGCTTGCGCCCGGGTGCGGGCGGGGGGCCGGGCTTTTGCCCGGGCGGGGCGCAGCCAGGGGAGCCGGGGGCGGGGACGGCGGTGCCGGGGCAGGCACTGGGCTGCGGCTCGGCCGGGCCGGGATCTTGCCGGGGCGCGGGGGCAGGCTCGTGAATGGGGGCGCAGCCGGACGAGCCGCCGGCAGCGGGGATGGCGACCTCGCGGCAGGGGGCGGGCTCTTGCCAGGGCAGGATGCCGGGCTCTGTCCAGGCCGGCGGGGCGGGCTCTTGCCAGGCCGGTCCTAGGGGCTCTTGCCCGCGCTGGGGGGCGGGCTCTTGCCGGGCCGGGGTGCCCGGCAGCGCCGGTGTGCCAGGCACAGGCGTAATGCCAGGCCGGGCCGGGCGCGCCAGGCCGCG
This sequence comes from uncultured Actinomycetota bacterium, assembly GCA_963822485.1. Classification (GTDB taxonomy): domain Bacteria; phylum Actinomycetota; class Actinomycetes; order Streptosporangiales; family Streptosporangiaceae; genus DASUBV01. The sequence continues at coordinate 84,727 of CAWGHW010000031.1, read as the reverse complement.
TGCCGGGCCGGGCCGGGACGCCCGGCCGGGCCGGAGCGTCAGGGTGGGTCTTGGGCTGGACCGGGACGCGAGGCCAAGCCGGAGCTGGGGTGCCGGGCCCTGGCAGGCTGTTGGCCTGCGGCGGGGCCTGGCCCTGGGGCGGGGCCTGTTGGCCTGGGGTGGGGTCTTAGCCTGAGGCGGAGGTCCGCCCGGAGACGGTCGCTTGACGGCGATTAGCCGCATGGTGCGGCGGACTCCGGGGACCGTCTCATAATGAACGTCTATAACATTCAAGCCCAGGTTGCTCAGGTTTGTGGTTATCTCATTGAGAGGCGCTCCGAAAGCCATATCAATTTGGAGATGTCCATCCGGCTCAAGGATGCGTGCTGTTTCCGCGAGCGCACCGGAGCTAGCTCCGGTGAAGGACGTGTACTGGACGTTCTCGAAGAGAACGTACTTGAATGAGTTCGACGGAAATTCTGTGTGGTTGATATCGCCGAGGACATCAGGCTGTGCGTCCGGGTGATTATTAAGTGTAATGGCATCATGCGGCGGGACAGGGAAGCCAGGCGCGTGGCCGCCGCCTACGATGAGTCCCTGAATACCTGGGCCGAGGGCCTGCGGCCTGCCTGGCGCGACGCTGCTTCCGCCGCCCGAACCGGAGATGGCAGGAGGCTTGCCCGCGCCACTAGGCGGGTTAGCTGAGGGCGTAGCTGGTAGGGGGCTGGTGGTGGCCGGCTGCAGGGCCGGCGGCTGTGGTTGCCCGGCTGGCCGAATCTCGATCTTCTCGCCGTTCCGGGCGATCTGGTATTCGGCCTGGTCGCCGTGGGAGTCGGTGATGATGAGCCGGTCGGGAAGCACGGCGCCGGGGGTGCTGAGGGCCCTGGCGAGGGCGTTGATGATGGTCTGGATGGTGCCGGGGGTGGCGGGCATGCCGTGCACCTCCTGCTCGATGCCGCGCAGCTCCAGATCGAGGCCGTGGGGCGCGGCGCGGCCGGGCGGAGTTCTCTGGACGGCCTTCTGGAAGGTACTGGCGGCTTTGGCGACCTGGCGGGTGAGCTGGCGGGTGTGCTTGCGAGTGGTGGAGCGGCGCAGCCGATACCCGCGGGCGTGGCTGCCGTGGGTGACAGTGAGGGGGTAGATGGCGTAGGTGGTGCCGGAAGTGGTTTGCAGGGCGGGGTAGTAGGTGTGGAGGACGGCCGGAGTCAGGGCGTCGAGCCCGTCGGGGCCTAGGACGAGTACATGGAAGGGCAGGTCGCGGGCATAAGGGGCGATGGCCGGAGCGATGTCGTCGGCAGTCACCCGGCTGTTGCCGGCGAGGTGGATGAGCAAGCTGGGCCGGGTCGTGTGGCCGGGGGCGGTGCCGGAGTTCTGGTAGGCGTCGGCGGCACCGGTGGCGATGTCGGCAGGAGTGGCATCGGCGGGCGGGGCGTACAGGATGTAGGGGATGTCGTCGCTGCTGATGATGTCGTGGCCGTTGCTGCCGGAGCCGGGCCAGATATCGACCTGGTGGCCGTGCGCGGCCAGCTGCGCGGCGATGTCGACGGCGGCGCGGTCGGCAACCGGCGGTGGCGGGCCGGTTATCTGGGTAACGTTTCCGTCCCGGTCGACGTAGAAGATCGCGTAAGGCTGGCCAGCTCGCCAGCGCCGGGCGGCCATGCGGTCGAACCTGTCGCGCAGCTGCGTGGTGTCAGCCGGGGGCGCTCTTGGGCCGGCCATGATGATCAGTCCGGTGGGGCCGGGCCGGTGAGCCGCAGCGCCCTGCCGGTAGCTGGCTGCTGCCGCGTTGGCAATCTTGTCCGGAGCGGTGACGGATGTTTTCACGATGTGGTACGGGATGCCGTCCATGCGGACCGTATTGCGCTCGATGATCGGGTGTCGGCCCGCGGCGGAGAGATGACCTGCGGCAGCGGTGACCTTCGTATCAGAGAGTCGCGTGAGCCAGCTGGCGGCCAGCTGCTGGGAGGCGGCATCGGCGCCGACCTGCAGATCAGCGTGGGCAAGGGAGCGGCGGAGGGCGGTGCTGATCTCACGGCGGCTGGCGTCGCTGAGGCCGGGTAGCCGGGTCAGGATCTTGTCGGCGAGGGCTTGCACGTCCTGCCAGTTGGCCAGGGAGCGGCCGATGACGAATTGGCCGGGCACGAAGCTGCCGCTGAAATCGAAGGGGGGAGGGGCCGGGAGGCCGACGGAGCGGATGGAGGGGGTGATGACGAACTCGTAGCCGGTGCTAAGCGCGGGCTTGCCCTTGCGGAAGATCGGGTACTTGATTTCGTGCTTGAACCGAATCTGAAAAGTCATGTTGACCGCGGCGATCTTTGGCCCGTGCAGCAGCACGGGGAGACGCGGCAGCTGAACGTGGGGCCCGGCTAGTGCGGATATCGTCTCGGCCAGGCCGTTCCACAAGCGGCTGGCGTCGTTGGTGGTGACGGCCCTGGAGATGTTCAGCTCAACCCCAGATCCGCCTTTGAGCTGCAGCGGGAGGCGGGGTCCATGAGTCCGGGGGGCCGCCTGCTGGACCGGGTTGCCAAGCGTGACGCGCGTCCACCGGCGGGGCAGGCCGTCCGGCTTGGCCCTGGTGTCCGGCTTGGCCTCGATACCCGGCTTGTCAGCGGGGATTTTCCTCACCTTTAGCGTGAGCTGGCCAGATCTAGTGGTACTGATCACGCTGCCCGAGGAGCCGATGTAAGGGCCGATGTAGGGGGCGAGGGACCAGGACCATCCATCGCCGGGCTGCCAGGGCGGAGAATCGCTGGGCAGGTCGGGGACCGCGGGCGGGTTAACCCGCCATATCTCCGGCCAGCCCCGCAGCCGGACCTGGGTGTGGCCGGACGTCTCCCTGACCAGGTATCTGGTGCCCAGGTAGCCCAGGGTGACCACGAACAGTCGGACGTTTTGCTGTGATTTGGTGGACCCAGGCAGGAGTCGTATGGTTTCGGTCTCGCTGGGAGGACTGTCGTACTCGATGACGAAAATGTCGCCCCATTCCAAGGGGTTTCCGGCGTCCGTGACCGGAGATTTCATGTTCTCGGGGTGACTGACGGAAATATCCGTCCTGAGGACCTTGCCGCTGTCATCTTTGACGATTGTCCGGAGCTCGATCGTGCTTTGCGGCGGCTGCGGTACCCGGCGGGGCCCGGTCAGCAGCCACTTGGACAGGTATTCCTTCAGCACCCCCATGTCGATGCGTGCCTGGTGGATCCTCTTGCGCTCGGCAGAGGTGAGCCTCCCGCCGTTGGCGACGGTGATCATCGCGCGGCGCAGCGCGGTCGCCTCCTCGATGATGGCCGCACGGCGACGTGCATCGGAACTCGGCCTCGTGGCCAGCGCCGCCACTGCCACGATCGCGTTCAGCTGGATCGCGCCAGGCGACACCTGCGGCGGCGTGGCCAGCGCCCGGGCGGCGTCATTCTGGATCTGGGTGGCGTCCCTGGCCGCCTGTTCAGCCCGCCGCCTGGCCTCGGCTGCCGCCTGCTGCTGGCGCTCCCGTGCCGCCTCGAGATCGTTCAGCTGCTGGTCTAGCTCGTCCTTGCGAACCCCCAGTTCGCCTGCCCGCGTGGCGTTCCGCCGGAACCTGGCCATCCTGATCTGCCGCTTGATGCTGGCGATCTGCTTCTGCTTCGTCTTGATCTTGTCGCCGACTCCGCGGAACGCCGGGTTATACCCCAGCAGGCTCGGCTGGCCCGACGCTGAATGCGTCACCCACACCCCGATCCGTTCCAGGCGCTCTGAGGTGAGCCACTGCTGTACCGCGACTACATTCCGGATTATCGTGCCCACGCCGGCCGACAGCTCGGGGGTGATGTCATCGACATGCTGCTGCGCCTCCGGCGACAGGTGTTGGCGCAGGGCCTCCACCTCCAGCTGCTGCAGGTCCCTGACTTTGGCGATTGCCTGCTGCACGGCATCAGCCAGCTGACCCCTGGTCTCGGCATCGCTCGCGGCGCGCAGCTCGTTCAGGTCGCGATGCGCCCGCTGCCATAGGTCGGCGATGTACTGGTGCAGCTTCGCCGCGTACCTGGCCGCGTTCGCGGCCTGCTCCCACGCCGCCTGGTGCGCCACGGCCCTCTCGCGGGCCAGCCGGCGCTCCTGATCGGCGATCAGCTGGTTAACGCTGTCCAGCGAGCTGACGTCCGGCGGGCGCGACTCAGCCGTCGGCGGCCCGCCCGCAGCCTGCCCTGACCGGGTCTGCGGCCGGCTGTGCTGTCCGGGCTGACCAGGCTGGGGCCCCGGCTGGTGGCTGACCACCTGGGCGTCGGCCGCGGGCGCCGCGTACTGAACCGCGACCGCGCTGACGGCGATCGTGGCGGCCAGCGCTGAGATTAGCGAGCGCCGCGGACGGCGGCCGGTCGCAGGCCCGCCGCGACGAGTCCGGCCGGAGTCTGGCCGCTTGGCGGTGCCCGGCTCGGCGCGACGCTGGCCGACGTTGCGGGCCGCTTCGGCTGACGCGGTCAGCCAGAGAACTCCGGCTCGCCGCGCCGAGCCCACGCTTTTGACGATGGACACCGCCGCGACTTCAGTCGTTGCGCAGGCGCGCCTGTCGGAGGTCAGCGCTTCGCTCGCGGCAGCCGCGCCCCGTTGGGCGCCACGCACGGTCCCCCGCGACGGGTTCCGGTGGGATGTCACGATCATCAGCCGCAATACGAAGATGATCGTCAGCAGGCCGACGAGAGCTGTCAGGCAGTCGCTGCCGGTGGTGGCGGCGGGGGTCATCGAGGCTCCTTCGATTGCCGCGGCACGGGCCGGTGGCCGCTCGGGTGAGATCGGTTCCGAGGGCCGGGCCGCGCCGTTCACGGCGATCCCTGGCCGTCCGCAGGTGCGATCGCGGGCCTGCCGTATCTGGGCGAGAGCGCGATACAGGGACGACAGAAAAGGGCTGCTCAGGAAGGGAGGACGGAAAAGGGCTGCTCAAGAAGGGAGCGGACGCCGCGTCAACTCAACAGCCGGTACTCCCGCCCGCCACGATCGAAACGAGCCTGCAGCGGGAAGCCGTTGCCCTAGGCCATTACTACGGCCCGCGGCAGACGAACTTGTAAACAGCATGTTATCCACCGAGCCTCGCCCGTCAAGGGGTTGGCATCCAGACGATCGCCGACCAAGCTGCCGGTCGGCGAACCGGTGCGCCCCAGTTTTGCTAACAAAGGACAGCTGGTCTGGTCGGCGAGCTTGACCGTCTCCACCCGGCGGGTGAACACTGTCGTCGGCGAGGATGTTCGCCGTGCCGCTGAGTTGACGCGGTACGTGAGCGTTCATCCTGGGACGCGCTGCTGATTTCCGCGGCGTGCGGCTATGACGAGGGTGCTGTTGTCGCATCCTCACCGAGCCGCTTCAGCAGCATCTTGCCTAGCTGAGTGTCCCTGGCCGGACGCCGCCATCGTCCCAAGCTGAGCCCGTCGATGGCCTCCAGAACTTCCTTGTCCAGGCGCGGCCGGATCGACCTGCATGCCCGTTCATCATCGGGCCGGCTCGCACCCTCGCACCGAGGAGCCTCACCGTGCTGCCCTCCGATCTGACCGCCCTCGTCTTCTCGAACCTCTTGTGGTTCCTTCTCACGTTGTGCATTGGCTCGCATCTCGTGACTCGGCCGTACCGGCCCGAGCACGCCGGGCAGGGCAGGCGCGGCACGGCCTCCGGGTCGCTGGGAGCGCATGGTCGCTCGGTGAGCGCGGCAGATAAGTTGGCGGCGGACGAACTGGTCGTCGAGCCGCTGGCGGCGCTGCCCCCGGTCGACTGGTCTGCTGACACGCTGCCTTCGCGGCGCCCGTCGGTCTGGCCACGTTCGCTGACGCGGCTGGTGCCAGCTGGCCTGTCGGCACCGGCAACCGAGGTCGCGGTGTCGGTTCCGGCCGGGGCCGCTCGCTCGCTGATGCGACACGTTTCGGGCTCGGCGCGGCATCGTCGGCCGCGCCCGGCCCGCGAGAAGTTACTGGCGCAGGCAGCGGCAGTGGCGATTGGCGTGGTCATGGCCGGCGCCGCCATCGGGCTGGGACTGCACATGGCGAGCGGCGGCGGCCACGCCTCGGCGATTCTCCGCGGCGGCCTGGCGGCGAAGGTCTCCGCCGGAACTGCGCCGCCAGTTATCACCGGGCCGACAACGCCGCATGCAACGACTCCCGCTCACACCACGTCGCAGCATGCGCGCCGTGCCGATTCCAGGTCCGTCGCGTCGCGCGGTCGCCTTCGGACGGTGTCCTACCTCGGACCCAGACCTTTTTGCCTAGCGCGTTCGACTGCGGATCACCTGCCCGGTGGATGAGCGGCCCCGCTGGATCGTAGGTCAGACACACCCCCAGCTTGCGGTCAGCCTCTACCACGCGAGCGCAGCTCGACCTGGGCCTGGACGCACTGGACTGCTGTCCTCCTACCTGCACTAACCAGGATCTCGCGCCGCGACGTCTGGCCGCATTGACGCAGTGTCCCCCTATCGCCCTTGTCTAACTCATAGTGCCGAAACGAGACGTTCGGGCCGTTTGAGCCCGAACTGTGTGGCAGCATGCTTTATCTCGCGGTGATCCTTCTGGCGGACGGCCGCGAGTCTGCGCCGTGAGCAGCGCATGGGGGGAGGGGCCAGATGTGGGCAGTGGTGTATGAGAACGGCATGTCGCTGACCATTGCCAGCGAACAGACCGCTCGGAGCCTGGCCCAGGCCGAACGCGACCGCGGGCGCGTCGTGTCGGTCCGGCGCGTGGACGACGTCGTGACGCATCCGCGTGGTGCGGAAGAGGCCGCCCGCCAGGCCGGCGGCTTGCCGGAGCCGGAGCTGATCCGCCGGAAGGCGGAGTTCGCCAGACCCGAACCGATCAGCGAGCCCGAGCCGACCTCGGCACCCGAACCGGTGCACGTCGTTGAGGCGGCACAGGTCGTCGAACCGGTGCAGGCCATGCCGCCGATACAGGCCAGCTCGCCGGTGCCGGCCGCGGAACCAGCATCGATACCGGAGTCGGCTAGCAATGCCTCACCCTATGAATCCGGTCGCGGAATCGAGCCAACCCGAGCGCCTAGGCCTGCGAGACGTCGCCGGCTTCCGCTCTACGCCCTGGCCGCCGCCGTCATCGTCGTCGCTGCCGCGCTGGCCAATCACTGGGATGTGCTGCCCAGACTGGGTGCCAATACCAGCTCCAGCCCGCCGCACGTCAGCCGCCATCCCCGTCCATCCCGTCCCCCGCGGCTGCTGCCGCCGTTGGGGCAGCCGCCCGTCATGCACTTCGGCAGCGCATTGGTCCAACCGGATCGCCTGTATCTGCCCCACGCTCACGGTCCGCGACGGCTCAGAGCCTCGGTCGGCAGGCCGTCAACGATTGCCCGCGGAGGATGACATCGATGAGGACACGAACAGCTGTCACGTGGCTAATGGTCGGCGCGCTAGTGATCGGCGCCTGCGGCTGCGCGGCCAGCCGTCCGGCGCAGCCGGGCTCTCAGCGTGCCCCACGGCCGACCGCCGCGGCGACTGGAATGCAGATGTCGCAAGACATGCCGATGTCCCGGCTTTCCCCGAAGCGACAGGCGGTCCAGATCCGCATCGGACTAGAGGAGCTATTCGGTGAGGATGCGTTCGCGGGCATACGGGTGATCCGAAGTCGGCTGCGCGATGGTGCCGACTTCACGCAAGCGGCGGTCAGCGCCCTGTCTCGCAACTCCGATGACCTGACCATGCTCCTCGGCCGCATCTACGGCAGTGCGCGGGTGGCGGAATTCGGTCGGCTATGGGAGTCGCAGGAGCAGGGGCTGGTCGCATATGCTCGCGCGGCCAGTCAGCATGGCCAAGCCGGGAAGGCCGCAAAGGCCGCCGCCCGCCGCCAGCTCATGGCCTTTCCCGGACGGATAGCGCAGAACCTGCGCGACCTCACCTCAGGGATGGTCACCGCGGCAGCGATGCGCTCCCGGCTCAGGACGCACATCGACGACCTCGTCCGCTTCGCTGGCGCTTACGCCGCGCGCAACTACGCGTTGGCCTACCGGATCGAGCAGGTGGACTATGACCGCCAGTTCGCGCTCGGCACCCTCATCGCCGAGAGGATCTCGGGCGGTCGGGCCAAGAGACTTCCGGCCGATTTCAATAGCCCGCTGACACGGCTGCAGTCGACGCTCGGCGAACTGCTCGGAGAGCACATGCAGCTCGTCGTCGATGCTATGGGCGCCGCCCTCCGCGGCGGTCCAGAGTTCAGGGCCGACGCCGCGCAGGTGAACGGGAACACCACTCAGCTGGCGAGCGCGTTCGGGGTCTTGTTCGGGCCGCAGAGCGGGGCCGCTTTTACCCGCGTGTGGGGTGAGCACGTCGACGCGCTGGTCAGCTACTCCGGGGCGGTCGCGACCAAGAACCGGAAAGCCGAGGCTAGGGCCCGGGCGCAGCTACGGGCATTCGAGCACCACCTGAGCAGGTTCCTGAGCACGTCGACCGACGGCCGGCTAACGGCACCGGCGCTCGCGGGCGTGCTTCACATGCATGACACCGAGCTCGTCGAGCAGCTCAACGCCTACGCTCGTGGCAACTACGCGACCGCCTACAGCATCGCGTACCAGGGCTACCTGCACATGTTCGCTGTCGCTCAGGCACTATCCGACGCGATTGGTCCGACGATCGCGGCCCGGCTGCCTAAGGGCGGCGCGCAGACCGGCGGCGGGGGGATGGCGCGCTACCGATGAGCCGCTGGCCGGCCGTGCCGCTGGCCGCGATGGCGTTGGCGGGGCTAGCCGCGTCGGGCTGTGGCGGGCCCGGACGCAGCCCAGCGGCAGCGCCATCACCTCGTGGCGGACTCGCGACGACGGCGGCGCATCGGCCGCCCGGCGTGGCCGGGTTTCATTCCGTTCGCACGTACGATCAGCCGGCCCTTCCGGTGCGGTTGAGGATACCGAAGATCGCCGTGTCCACGCCGCTGGTGCGGCTCGGCCGACTTCCCGACGGAAGCCTGGAAGTCCCTAAGGAATGGGACCGGGCCGGGTGGTACGACGAGGGTCCTCGGCCTGGCCAGCCTGGCCCCGCGGTCATCCTCGGGCACGTGGACTCAACGAGCGGCCCGGCGGTCTTCTACCGGCTGATCAAGCTTCGGCCGGGAGACATCATCCGGGTAGGCCTGGCTGACAGGCGGGTACTTGCGTTCCGCGTGCAGCGAATCGCTCGTTATCCGAAGGATAAGTTTCCGACCGAGGCGGTTTACTTCCCCACACTCGAGCGCGAGCTGCGCCTCATCACGTGCGGCGGTTCGTTCGACCAGGCGGTCCGGCACTATCGCGACAACGTCGTGGTCTACGCGACGCTGATCACCTGAGACCTGTATTACCTGGGAGCTAGACGGCTCGCCGGAGACTGCCAGGTTCGCCACGAGTAGTCGGCTCGCGCCGCCGCAGGTCGAAGATGGCGACGCCGCCCAGAGCAAGCAGCAACACCGCGGCGATGAGCCAGGCCACTGACATGCCGGCCTGACCGCCGCGGGACTCGCCGGCGGACACCTGCGCACGTGGAGCGGACTGCTGGTCCGGGATCGGCACTTGCACGGTCGCTGCGGCGGTTGCGGTCGTTCCCGGTTCAGCTACCGTCACCCGAAAGCGAGTCGTGGTCAGCGCCGGATGAGACGTGGCGTACACGAGCCGGTACTGGTGGACGAGGTCGGCGCCGATCGCGTCGACGGCAGGCATGAGGGAGCGGGCGGATGATGCGGTCACCGCCCAGCCTCCGGTTGCGCTGGCCAGCTGCGCCCACGACGGCGCGAGCTCCGCAACGGAGGCGACGTACAGGCTGACACCTGCGGCACGAAGCTGCCCGGATACCGCGCTCGTCAATGCTGCGGGCACCGGATCGGTCGTGATGAGGACGACGGCACGCCGCCCCGAGGGCGCTCCGGCAACCTCTCGGGCAGCGAGCGCCAGCGCTGACGCATCATCGCGCGGGCCGGAGAACGTCGCACCCGCGAGCGCCTGCACTACCGAGCCGACGTTGGCGGTCAATGGCTGGACCAGGCGGGCGGGCCTAGCTCCCACCACGGTCGCCTGGGCGCCATTGGGCATCCCGATCATCAGGTCGGCTACGGCGTTCTGCTCATCTTGAAGCTGATCGCCGGGAGGAGCGTCGAGGACCACGCCGATGCGCAGTGCCGACGCAGGAAGCGGATCCACGCGGACCGCTTTCTGCCGCCCGTTGTCCCACAACCGAAAGGCCTGCGCGTCCAGCGGTCCGTCCGACCCGGGAACCGCGATGATCACACCGTCATGTGACCTGTCGACCGCGACGGTGCCAACTACTCGAACCCCGAGGCCCGGCTTGTGGCCGGTGGTGGAAGCCGCTGCCGCTGGCGTGGCCGCCGCCAGCACGAAAATGGCCGCTGCCGTCATGCTCAGCAGCCGCCCGCGTATGGGTCGTCCGCGTTGCGTTTCGAATTCCCCTCATTGCTAGGCATACCCGCCCCGGACATCGTAGAGCACCGGTATGCCTCCTGCCCGGCTGATCAGCGCCCGGCCCGCGCGATCAGGTAGGCCCGCTCGGGCTGGCTCAGCGTGCGTCAGGCCGCCTGCAGGTAAATGCTGGCAGGCCTCCACGGGCCGGCCGCCGCCCGACGGCGAGCCGATGCCGCTGCTGGGACCGGCCGCGATCGGCCAGGCGCTGTTCCCCGGAGGACCCGGCGCATGACACGACCGGGAGAGTGAACCCGTTCTAGCTGGCCACCTGCTTCCAGGACCGGCCGTTCCAGTGCACGATCAGGGTCTTGTACACGTTATGGCTGACCTGGTTCTCACCGACCGCCCAGGCGTTCGTGGCGGACGTGGCGGCCAGGGCCAGGACGCTTCCGCCGATCGAGCACCTCGGCGTCGAAAATCGACGGAACCTGGGAAAACCGCGTCGTCGGCGGACAGCAGGTCGGCCGCCGGCGTGGTGCCTGGTGCTTGGTGCCCTTGAGCGTCAGCCCATCACGTACTCGAGCGCGCTGGCCAGGTTGCCGGCCAGCGGCTGGACGGCGTCGATGGTGAGTACCTCGCCGGTCCAGGGCGGGAACTCGGCCAGCCGCCGCCGGACGTTGGCCCAGTTGCCTCCCTCGCGCCAGCCGGGGATGCCGCGCTGCCGGCGTTCCAGGCGGGCCCGGTGCAGTTCCTGGTCGGAGCAGGTGCAGGCCACGACCCGGAAGTCAGCGCCGGCGGCGCGCGCGAGGGTCTACCACCGGGTCCTGGTGGTGGCCAGGTCCTCGGCGCGGAAATCCAGGATCGACGACTGGCCGAGGTCTAGCTGCCGGTAGGCGAGCGTGGTGAGCAGCTCCGCGCCGATCTTGAGCAGCTCATCCAGGTGGCTGCCGCCGAACGGGGTCAGCGACCTGAGCAGCCAGTCGGCCGCGAACACCGGGGCGCGCAGGTGCCGTCCGGTGTCCTGGGCCAGCGTGCTCTTGCCCGTTCCCGGCAGGCCGGAGAACACGATCAGCCGGGCACCCGTACCGTGGCCGGCGAGTTCCAGGCACCCGGTGAAGTCGGCCGGCAGCCGCGGCGTCAGGACCGACGGGATCAGCGCCATCGTCCTGGTGGTCCTGATCCGGTGCGGCGGCGGGCTCCACGGTGCGGGTCACGACCTGCACGCTGCCGTCGCGGACGCGAGCACGTGCCCGGGCGGTGTGGTCGCTGGTGTCCAGGCCGGTCACCGGCGCAGGGCGCGAAAGCCTCGGCCCGCTGCCGGACCCGCTCGGTGAGCACTTCCGGCGGCACGAGCGCCGCGAATTCGGGCGCGAGCACCTCGGCGGCGTCGCTGCCCCAATCCAACGCGCCGTTCAGGCCGTCGAGGATCCAGCCGAGGCGATCCATGGCCGGGCCGGAGACCAGGTATCGCACGAACCCTCCAGAGTCGGATCGCTACCCGTGCTCGCTGTAGGCCGTACCGGCCGACCTGGCACTCGGCCTGCCGGAGGTTCGCCTCGTCGTGAGGTTCCGGACCATAAGGCCCAGGGTCTGGTCGGCGGGGATGAAACCCCACTGGCGGGAGTCGCCACTTCGAGCCCCGTCGCCGAGCACCACCAGCATGCCCGCCGGGACGACATCTGCGCCCCCGACGGCCGACCGCACCGAACTGGGCACGAGATGGCCGGGCATAGCGGCGATACGCTTGATCGCCCATGGCTGGCTCGCCAGCCCGGAGGCCGAAGTGCCGGGCCGGTGCTGGCCACCCGGCTCCCGGAATACCACGATGGCACCGACCCGCAGCGCCTTCGCGGCATGCCGCCGGACCAGCACCTGGTCACCCGGCCGCAGCGTCGGCTCCATGCTGGCGCCCGCAACCGTGATCAGCGCGAACCACTGTCGCGCCAGCATGATGCCCGCGACGCAGGCGGCCAGCAATCCGGCGGCCGCTACCACCAGCGTGGTCATTCGCGCTCGCTGCCCACCGCCGCGGGTGTGCGCTCGACCGGTATCTGGGTGAGGCCGAGCAGCCACGTCATGGCGTGCAGTTCCTCGGACCTCAGACGATGCGTGTCGCGCTTGTTGACACAGCGCAGGCGTCCCGCGGACAGCTCGGTGACGATGTTGGACTCGCGGCCTAGCAGCGATCCCCAGACCGCTGGCCCGGCGATCAGCCTGGCCACGGGATCCGCGCCTTCCAGTTGGCCGGGAGCCGTTGCGCTCGCGGCAGAGGCCAGGCTCCAGCGGCGCTCGGCCGGCTCACCGCCGTCGACGACAAGGGACAGCGTCTGGTCCGCGAGCGTGGGCCAGCGGGCGGCGAACACTTCCAGATCGTCGTCGGTCCGCGTCGCTAGCCGCTCGTCCAGGGCACGCAAGGTACTTGCGACCTCCGCGCCCATCGGCGAACTGGTGGTCGCGCTCGCCGGGATCGCCTCGGCACCGCCGCGGGGGTCGAACGGGCCGGTCACCTCGTTCCATTCGGGGCCGATCGGCCGGTAATCCAGCTTGGTGAGCGCGCCGTTAATCTCCTGCAGCAGCGGCGGCGGCAGGGCGCCCACCGGAACCCGTACGCCACGGCCCAGCGCCGTCGGCGTCACCTCGTCGGTGAACCAGATCTTCTCGTCGCCTGGCCCGTTGGACTCGTGCGGCATGCTGAAGCAGTCGCGGGTGATACCGGGTGCCGGTGCCACGCCCAGGAAGTCGAACATCGCCGACACCGTCTGCTCGGGCGCGGTCACCAGGTCCTCGTACCGGATCCGGTGACAGGACTCCGCGTGCTCCTCCTCGAAGGTGAGGATCGACTGCGCGCAAGAGTGCCAGTAGGCGCCGACCGCGGCCACGCTGTTGCCCGAGTACTGCGCGACGAAGGGGTCGAAGCCGAACCGGTGCAGTCCCCAGGGACAGGCCTCAATCCCCGATGCGATGACGTCCATGCAGTGCCGGTACAGGCAGATGAACTTGGCCTGCGGGTAGGCCTGTGCCAGCAGGCCGGCGAACATGTGGCTGTCCAGGGACTTGTCACACCACCGCTGCTTCCCCCGGCGGGCCAGATAAGAGCTGAACAGTCCGTCGATCGCCGACTGGACCACCGCGACGCCGGCCGGCGGCACCTCGCCGACCTCGTTCAGCGGCCGGCCCTCCGAGCCGGCGTCCTCCAGGACCGCCCAGGATCGCAGCAGCGACGCGCAGGCGGACGCGACGGTGGTTTCCGGCGGGCAGGCGAGCTCGGGGTGACTGTCCAGGATGAATCGCAGCAGGGTGGACCCGGAGCGGCTGCTGGTCAGCACGAAAACCGGGGACTCGCAGGTCGTTTCACGCGGGGGGCTGCTTGGCATGGCCGAGATCGTGCCATGCGGGGCGGGCCGCCACTAAGGAGAAGGTAGCGGATCGGTAGCGGGCCGGTATGTGCCCGGCAGGTGTCTGGTAGTCGACGGTGCGAGGATGCGGCTGGCCACAGCGCCGTGCTGGGTCGCGATTTCGAGGAGGTCACAAGATGAGCGGCACTTCCGCATGGCTCGCCGATCACGTGGCGAGTCTGCTACCGAAGCCGGTGGTTAGCTTCCTGCCGCAGGCGACGGCCGGAGCCTGCGTCGGGGGCGGCGCGTGGACGTCAAACGGCCATGAGTGCACGGGTCAAACCTGCTGTTATTGGATCAGTCACTGCCGTTCCAGCTGCCACGGGGCCGTTACCTGCACTAGAAGCAATATTACCTGCGAGTAAGCCGTGATGTCGTCCGTGGCTGAGCTCACGGCTTCTAGGTAATGGCATTCTGTAGAAGGGCGTAGGAAATGGTGTACGCGGCGCTGATCTGCCGCACTCTGGTCGGCTTGGTGTTCGCGGTCTCGGCTTTCTCCAAGCTCCGTAATGGCACCGCCTACCGTGAATTCGCGTCGTGGCTGGCCAGCGTGCCGGTGCCGCTGGCCAGGAATCGCTTCCTGCCCCTGGTCCTCGCCGGAGCCGAGGCCGCCACAGTGGTACTGGTGGCGGTCCCGGCCACGGCGGCGGCTGGGCTGGTGCTGGCCGTGCTCACCCTGGCCGCCCTGACGGCTGGCACCGCCGTCGCGGTCCGGCGAGGTGCACGGGTGACCTGCCAGTGCTTTGGGCCATCTCGGACCGAACTGGCGTCTCATCATGTCCTGCGCAACGGCTTCCTGCTCGTCCTGGCCGTGGTCGGACTGGCGGTGGTCGGCGCGTTCAGCGCCGACGCGGTCGCCCCGCGGCCAGCGGGGATCGGGCTGAGCCTGTGGGCCGCGGTGGTACTGGCCACGTTCGTGGTGTTCCTGGACGACGTGGTCTTTCTGGTCGGCCGCGATTCCGCGGATCGTGCCAAGAGGGTGGGCCTGTCATGAGCTATCTCGGGGTCGCCGTGACCGGTGTCGCCGCGCTGAGCCTGGTCAACTCGTGGCTGATCATCGCAATGGCCCGCAAGCTGCGCGGCCAGGGGGAAGAACTCGCCCGCCGGGGCTCCCGGCCGCGCCGGGATGTCGGCCTCCCGCCGGGGACCCGGGTTCCTGAGTTCACGGTCACGACCATGACCGGCGCAACCATCTCAGCCGAGCATTTTCGCGGCGAGCGGAGCGTGGTCGCCTTCTTCTCACCCGGCTGCGAGCCGTGTCACGAGCAGGCTCCGGTCTTCGCCGCCTTCGCCAGGGCGCGGCCGGACGGCGCAGGCGGGTCCAGGACGCTCGCCGTGATCTGCGGCGGCCACCGCGCGGCCGGGGTCGCCGACGGTGACGCGGCCCGCCTCGCCGGTCAGCTCGCGGACGTGACGGACGTGGTCGGCGAGCCCTCGGCCGGGATGGTGGCCGCGGCCCTCGGGGCGACGGGGTTCCCCAGCTTCATCGTGATCGACGCCGACGGGCGGGTCGAGGCTGGGGCGCACACGGTCGCCGCAATCGCCGGCATCGCCGCGTCGGCGTGAGGCCAGGCCGTGCCGCAAACCGCTGGCTCGGGCGGGCGGCCGAACGGAGATGCGGACCGGTCCGCCCGGTCCGCGGTCCGGTCCGTCCGGCTGGCGGCCGAACTGGCCTGGGCCGCGGCGCCGCTGGTCTGCCTGGTGTCGGTGCTGCTGGTAACTATCAGCGGCGTGACCCCTGCCGTCACCGCCTGGCTCCAGCGCGCCATCCTCAACGAGCTGGCGGGTACCGGGCTCGGTGGTTACCGGTCAGCAGCCGGGCGGCCGGGGGTGAGCGCTAGCCACGTCATTGTCCTGGCCATGATCCTCGCTGCCGTCGGCCTGGTGACCGCGACCGTGTCGTATGCCCAGCGGTACGTCGGCGCGGAGCTGCGCCTGCGGCTCGGGCTGCTGGCGCAGGACAGGGTGTACCGGGCGATCAACTCGTTCCCGGGACTGAGCCGGTTCGAGTCGCCCAGCTTCTCGGACAAGCTTCAGCTCGTCCAGCAGATCGCCGGCGGCACCGCTAGCTCGTTCGTCTCCTCGGTGCTCGGGGTCGGCCAGACGCTGATCACGGCGGCGAGCCTGGGTATCGCGCTGTACGTCATCAGCCCGGCGATGGCCGGCCTCGTCGCGGCGTCGGCGGCGCCGGCCATCTGGGCGCAGGTTCGCAACAGCCGCAGGCAAGCGGACCTGACCTGGCGCACTACTCCCGCGTCGCGGCGCCAGATGTTCTATGGCCGGCTGCTGTTCGACCAGGCGGCGGCGAAAGAGGTGCGGCTGTTCGGCCTGGGCGACTTCCTGCGCGGCCGGATGCTGGCCGAAATGCGGTCCATTAACCGTCGGCAGCGGCTGCTGAACCGCCAGGTCCTGCGCGTTCAGAGCCTGCTGGCGCTGTTGTCCTCGCTGATCGCCGGCGGCGGGCTGATCTGGGTCGTCGGGCAGGTCTCCGGTGGCCGGCTGCCAGTCGGCGACGTGACGATGTTCGCCATTGCCGTCCTCGGCGTCCAGGGCTCGATCTCGGGCCTGGTCAACTCACTGGCGCAGCTCGCCCAGACGACGCTGCTGTTCGGTCACTACGGGGACATCGTGTCGAGCGGTCCCGACCTGCCGCTGGCGCAGCCGCCGCAGCCGCTCCCCGCGCTGCGCCGGGGCATCGAGGTGCGGGACGTGTGGTTCCGTTACGACGCTGACCATCCGTGGGTGCTGCGGGGGCTGAGCATGTTCATCCCCTGTGGCGAGTCAGCCGCCGTTGTCGGGCTGAACGGGGCCGGGAAGAGCACGCTGGTGAAGCTGCTGTGCCGGTTCTACGACCCGGAGCGCGGCAGCATCCTGTGGGACGGCGTCGATATCCGAGACGTCGCCCCCTCCGCGCTGCGGCAGCGCATGGGCACGGTGTTCCAGGACTACATGCGCTATGACCTGACCGCGGCCGAGAACATCGGCATGGGCGATCTCGCCCGGCTTGGCGACCACGGGCCGGTACGCGAGGCGGCGGAGCACGCGGGCGCCGATGCCGCGATCTCCCGGCTGCCGCAGGGTTACGACACCCTGCTCAGCCGGATGTTCCTGCCCGCGGCGAACCAGGAGAGTCCCGAGACTGGTGTAGTGCTGTCCGGCGGGCAGTGGCAGCGGCTCGCCCTGGCGCGCGGCCTGATGCGAGCCGACCGGGACCTGCTGATCCTCGACGAGCCGAGCTCGGGGCTGGACGCCGAGGCCGAGCACGCCATCCAGCGCGAGCTTCGCGATCTCCGGGCCGGCCGGACCAGCGTGCTGATCTCGCACCGGCTCAGCTCCGTTCGGGACGCCGGCGTTATCTACGTGCTGTCCGGCGGCCGGGTTGCCGAGCAGGGCACGCACGAGGAGCTGATGACCGTCGGAGGCGAGTACCGCCGGCTGTTCATGTTGCAGGCGAGCGGCTACCAGGCCGGGAGCGACCAGCAGGTCACGGCCCGGTGACCGGTCAGGCCTCGCCCACTATGGTGCCCATCGTGAGCAGGCTATCCGGGGGCTGAGTCCAGAGCGCGGGATCGTCGCGGTACACAAACTGCTGCAGCCGGCGGAGCTGAGGGCCGGGCGGCAGGCCAAGTTCGCGCGATGTCGCCTGATGACCATCGCGATAAACGGCCAGCGCCTCGTTCCGGCAGCCCCGGCGGTACAGAGCGAGCATGAGCTGACCGCGCAGCCGCTCACGCAGCGGATTCGCGGCCGCGACGGGTAAGAGGTCGGCGACCACTTCGTCAAGCCAGCCAAGCTGGAGGTCAGCCTCGGCTTTGCCCTCAATCGCCAGTAGGTGTTCCGCGTTGAGGGCGCTCGCCGCGGCCCGAATGGCATCCGAATCCACGTCGGCGAGGGCCGGACCGCGCCACGTCGCCATCGCACGCGCGAAATGCTCGGACGCCTGGGCGTACTGGCCAAGGCGAGACTCCTGCCGAGCGCGGCTGGCATTATCCTCAAACTCGCAGCTATCCAGCTCGATGTCGCTGCTCAGCTGGTATCCGCCGGGGCCGGTCACCACCGGCCAGCCTTCAGGCCGGCTGGCCTGGTAAGCCCCCAGCCTTTTCCGCAGCTCGCTGACGTGCGCGTGCACCTTGATCCTGGCCGTTCGTGGCGGAACAGCGCCCCACAGCGCGTCTATGAGCACGCCGACCGGCACGGCAGCCCTCGGATTGAGCGCCAGGGAGGACAGAAACACCCGCTGCTTCATTCCGGTCAGCGGAATCAGCTCACCACCGTGGCGCACTTCGAGTGGACCGAGCATGTTGATGCGCACTTTCTTGCCTCCCAGTCCTACCTAGGTCGAGCAAAGTTGGCCGCGGTAAATGGGCAGCCTGCGCGTCACCATGCAACGACAGATCACCGGCTTGATGCCGACCAGGATCACAACGGCGCGTCAGCTGGTTGCCAGCTGCCGAGGAACTGTCCGTCCGGAGGCCCTGTTACCTCCCCTGGATCCTTTTGCGCTGCTATGCCGGACATATCATACATATTCAGCAGATAACTATTGGCCGTTTTCAGCTCCTGATTGTCCTGACTCACCGGGGAGCGGGCAGCGCCCCGCCGGACCGGCCATATCATCCGAGCCGGGGAGGTAACTCATGGCCGCTTCCAGTACCGACGCGATCTCGTCGGTCGCGCTATCGCTGGCCTTCCTGCCGCTGGCGGCGCCGATCAGCGACGCCAAGGTGCTGACCGGGAGGCAAAAGCCGCTGACCGAGGTCGCCGTCCTGCTCGCCGAGATCCGCGCCGAGTCCGGCCAGCAGGGCATCGGCTACAGCTACGCCAAGCGGGCGGGAGGCCCTGGTCACTAGCCCACGCCATCCAGATCGCTCCCGAGCTCATCGGCGAGGCAGGGATCGGAGAACCAGCGTGCCGGCGGCGAGTGGTCGGCGGTGGAGACTCTGCGTCATCTGGTGTTCGTGCACGACTCGTGGTTGCGCTGCTGCTGCCGGGGGTCGGCCGAGCCGTTCACCGCGATCGGCCTGGCGTCCGAGTTCGTCCCCGGCCAGGAGGAGCAGGGCCTGGATCGAGCGGCGGCCCCGAGCCTCGACGAGGTGCTGGCCGTGCGCGGCGAGCAGGGCGCCGAGCTGGAGCGCTGGCTGTCGGCCGTGACGCCCGGTGAGCTGTCGGCGCCCGCGCCCGTGCCAGCGGGCCCGGGCTGGCCGCCGTACGCCAGGGGCAAGTCGGTGCTCGAGTGCGTGCACGTGGTACTGAACGAGGAGCGGGAACACCACGGCTTCTGCGTGCGCGACCTCGGCCTGCTCGGCTGCCCCTCGCCAGGTGCTGTGCCGGCCTGATCTGCGTGCCGTCGCTGATGAGCGGCGAACACGCGCTGGCCGCGCAGGCCGGCGGCTACGCGTGCAGGACTACGGCAGTCAGCGCGAGGTAATGTCACCGGCCTGAGATCTCACGGCCGAGTACGCGGGCTGCCCTGTGCCAGGCTATCTTCGTCGAAGAGCAAGCCCAGGTCTGCTCTCATTGCTGCGCGGAGGTTGCCTTTGCTCTCCCAGATGTCGTGCTTGAGCTGGTCGAGCTGATCCGTTCCTGTCGGCGCTGTGAGGTACCGCCGGACAGCCCGTCGCAGTTCAAGCAGCTGCTCATACGCCGGGGCTGACAAGATGAGGCCGCCCTCGGTTGCATGCCATTGATCGACTTGATCCATGGCATCGGTGAGGTGACGCTGCATGTCCGGTGCAGCGTTCAGACGAGAGTTCCTGAACGCGTCAGTGGCGGCAAACAAGCCAGGGTAAATGGCGACGCGCCGATCGTAAAGGCGCGCTGTCATGGTTCGCTGGAGCTCCGCCCGCTGACGTTCGTGATCGCGGCGCAAGCTTGCCCGCGTAGTCAGGAATGCCACGGTGACGGAGCCGACAGCCGCAGCAATCGAGACTGCAGCGGCAATGACCGCAGCGGCGACAGTGCTGCTCACCGGATCAGCATACGATCGCCCACCACGACGCGATGACGTTCAGCGCGGCTTTCAGGCGCAGATCAGCTAATCCTTGCCTCGCTATCAACTGACCAGGTAACTCAGAGATGCGCGCAGAACGGCGGCTATTTCGCAGGGCGTTGGAGCCTGCCGGTCGCGCCCGGTGCTCGGCAAGAGCACGGCCCATAATCGAGGTGATCGCCAGGACCGTGGCACCAGCGATCCAGCGGCGTTACTCGCGTCGGCGCGGAAGCAGCGCGGCCAGGGCCGGGCGCGAGGCCACGCGTGCTGCCATGCCGCGGACCGCAACCTCCGTGCCCAGGCCAGCGTCCAGGTTACGTGAGACAGAACGCGATCGCAGTGCTCGCCGCGACGATATTCATCCTGGCTGGCTGCGCCGGCAGCCGAGGCGACCAGCAGGCCGTACGCGGAACGTTCGTGCGCGTGGGCGGTCCGGCACCCGGCTCGCCGTTCCCGCTGCCCGGGACGATCACAGCCCGCGCCGCGACAGGCGGCACGTTCATGGCCACAGCCGACCCCAACGGCCGCTTCACGCTATCCCTGCCGACCGGCCGGTATCACGTGACCGGCCGAAGCCCGCTGATCGGATCCGGGCACGCGATCTGCGCCGCGACTGCCGAGCTTCAGGTCACCCGCGGCAAGGCCGCGCATCCGGTCACCGTGGTCTGCTCGATTTCCTGACGGCAGCGCGGGCGGTGAACGGCGTTCCCCGGCCGCTCCGCCCGCCCGGCTCCGTTCGCACCCTGGAGACCGGGCGCGCGGCTCCGCGCAGGACCCCGGTTTCTGGCTCGCCAGGATCGACATCATCAGCACGCGACCGCCCAGATCACGCGGATCCGCGTGCGGCCACGTCCATGGAGGTGGTGTATGAGATGACCACCTCGCGATCTATTTCTATTTAAGCACCAATGGCATCGATTGTCACGCCGGTACCATTAGTTTCAGGCTGGTTCTCGTTTCTCTGGCAGGCGGCGAGGATTTCCGGTCCCATGTAGCGGCGGGCTTCGGTCCATTCGTCGTTCTGCTCGGCGAGGACGGCGCCGACGAGGCGGATGATGGCGTCGCGGCCGGGGAAGATCCCGACGACATCGGTCCGCCTGCGTATCTCTTTGTTAAGGCGTTCCTGGGGGTTATTGCTCCAGATCTGGCGCCAGACCTCGCGGGGGAAGGCGGTGAAGGCCAGGACGTCGTCACGGGCGTCGTCCAGGTGCGCGGCGGCGGCCGGGAACTTCGCCTCGAGCGCGGTCACGACCTGGGCATGCTGAGCGCGCACCGAGGCGGCGTCGGGCTGCTCGAAGATGGTCCGGACCAGGGTGGATACCCACGGCTGCGCGGACCTGGGCACCCGGGTGAGCAAGTTGCGGTGGTAGTGGGTTCTGCACCGCTGCCACGCGGCGCCGGGCAGCACCGAGGCGATCGCGTCGCGCAGCCCCTGGTGGCAGTCGGAGGTGACCAGGGCCACGCCGGACAGGCCGCGGGCGACCAGGCCGCGCAGGAACGCCAGCCACCCCGCGCCGTCCTCGGACGAGGCCACCTCGATGCCGAGGATCTCCCGCCTGCCGCCGGCGTTCACGGCGGTGGCGATCAGGGCGTGCACGTTCACGGTCCGGCCGCCCTCGCGGACCTTCTGAGTCAGCGCGTCGATCCACAGGAACGTGTACGGGCCGGCGTCCAGCGGCCGTGACCGGAAACCCTCCACCATGTCGTCCAGCTCGGCGGCCATGAGGCTGACCTGCGACTTCGACAGCGACGCCACCCCCAGCGAGGCGGCCAGCTTCTCCACCCGCCGGGTCGAGACGCCCAGCAGGTAACTGGTCGCCACCACCGAGGCAAGCGCCCGCTCGGCCCGCCGCCGGTGCTCCAGGAACTCCGGGTAGTACGTGCCCTGCCGCAGCTTCGGGATCGCCAGCTCGACGGTCCCGGCGCGGGTGTCCCACTCCCGCGCCCGGTACCCGTTGCGCGAGTTCACCCGGCCGGGGGTGACTTCCCCGTACCCGGCGTTGCAGCGGACCTCGACATCGGCGTCCATCATCCGCTGCGCGAACCCCTTGATCATCTCCCGCAGCACATCCGGGCTCGCCGAAGCCAGGGTCTCCTCAAAACGCGCGCCGGGAACCGGCACAATGTCACGTGCGGCCATCTCGTTTCTCCTTCGTCTCGAACAGGCAATTCGAAGGATCACGAGGTGGCCGTCTCACGTCACGCCGACACGCCCAGGCAGGGGCACATCAGTCACGGCCGGATCATCTACCCCATACACCACTCCCGTGGACGTGAACCCGCGTGCCCGAACTCAGGCGTACGGGTTCCAGCTGGCGGCGTAGCGCATCAGGGAGGCAGCCAGCTCCGGGTGGGCGGCGGCCCGCACATCGTCGAACAGATACCGCTGCTGGTAGCCGGAGAACCCGCTGGCGTGCATCGACATCTGGGCGATGTGCCCGGCCACGTCGATGACGCTCCGCTCCGGGTCGCGCTTCTCGGCCGGGGTGACCGTGGCCAGCTCTGCCATCGCCGCTTTGTGGGCGGCCGGGTGGGGCCCAGTGAATGCGACGCTCAGGCGATCCTCGATGTTGAGGTACCGGTTGCACCGGTGCAACCGGTGGCTCGGGCGACCCGCACCCGCGCGGGCCAGTCCCCCCGCCCCCAGCACCGAACTGCCCCCCCGGCTCCCGGTTTCCCGGCCCGGCACCGATGCTAACAACGCAGCGTCACGCCAGGAGCGCGATCGGTGACGGGGCCTACATGCCGGCGATCAGCTTCTCGACGCGCTCGTCCACCGACCGGAACGGGTCCTTGCACAGCACCGTGCGCTGGGCCTGGTCGTTCAGCTTCAGGTGCACCCAGTCCACGGTGAAGTCACGGCGCCGCTCCTGGGCCCGGCGGATGAACTCGCCGCGCAGCCGCGCCCGGGTGGTCTGCGGCGGCACCGACTTGGCCTCGAAGATCTCCAGGTCCCGGCACACCCGCTCGACCGCGCCGCGCTTCTGCAGCAGGTAGTACAGGCCGCGCCCGCGGTGCACGTCGTGGTAGGCCAGGTCCAGCTGGGCCACCCGCGGCGAGGACAGGGACAGGTCATGCCTGGCCCGGTACCGCTCGATGAGCTGGTACTTGATGACCCAGTCGATCTCACGGCCGATCTTGCTCAGGTCGCCGCTCTCGACGGCGCTCAGCGTCCGCCGCCACAGGTCCAGGACCCGGCTGGTGATCGCGTCCGCGCCCCGGCGGTCGGTGAACTCGGCCGCCTTGGACAGGTACTCCTGCTGGATCTCCAGCGCGCTGACCTCGCGGCCGTTGGCCAGCCGGACCTTGCGCCGCCCGGTCATGTCGTGGCTGACGTCGCGGATGGCCCGGACCGGGTTCTCCAGGGTCAGGTCGCGCATGACCACGCCCGCCTCCACCATGCGAAGCACCAGGTCCGTCGCCCCGACCTTCAGCAGCATGGTGGTCTCGCTCATGTTCGAGTCGCCGACGATCACGTGCAGCCGCCGGAACCGCTCGGCGTCGGCGTGCGGCTCATCGCGGGTGTTGATGATCGGGCGCGACCGGGTCGTCGCCGAGGAGACGCCCTCCCAGATGTGCTCGGCCCGCTGGCTGACGCAGTAGACCGCCCCGCGGGGCGTCTGCAGTACCTTGCCCGCGCCGCAGATGATCTGCCGGGTGACCAGGAACGGGATCAGCGCGTCGGCCAGCCGGCCGAACTCGCCGTGCCGGCCGACGCTGTAGTTCTCGTGGCAGCCGTAGGAGTTGCCGGCCGAGTCGGTGTTGTTCTTGAACAGGTAGATGTCGCCCGCGATGCCTTCCTCGCGCAGCCGCCGGTCGGCGTCGACCAGCAGGCCCTCCAGGATCCGCTCGCCCGCCTTGTCGTGCGTCACCAGGTCGACCAGACTGTCGCACTCCGGCGTGGCGTACTCCGGGTGGCTGCCCACGTCCAGGTACAGCCGGGCGCCGTTGCGCAGGAACACGTTGCTGCTGCGGCCCCAGGACACCACCCGCCGGAACAGGTACCGGGCCACCTCGTCCGGCGACAGGCGCCGCTGCCCCCGGAACGTGCAGGTGACGCCGTACTCGTTCTCAAGCCCGAATATCCGCCTGTCCACGCGATCAGGTCCTCACCAGTCAACCGCGACGTACTTGGTCTCCGTGAACTCCAGCAGCCCGTCATGGCCGCCCTCACGGCCGATCCCGGACTGCTTCACGCCCCCGAACGGCGCGGCCGGGTCGGACACCACGCCGCGGTTGATGCCGACCATCCCGGCCTCCAGGGCCTCCGCCACCTCCAGCGCCCGCCGCAGGTCAGCGCTGCAGAGATAGGAGACGAGGCCGTACTCGGTGCCGTTGGCCAGCGCGATGGCCTCGTCAGCGCGCGCGAACCGGACGATGGGCGCGACCGGCCCGAAGATCTCGTGGTGCAGGATGCCGGCGCCGGCCGGGACGTCGTCGAGCACGGTGGCCGGGTAGAAGTAACCGGGCCGCCCGGGCGCCTCGCCGCCCCGGACCACGCGGCCGCCGTCGTCCGCCGCGGACGTCACCAGGCGCGCCACCTTGTCCCGCGTTGCGGCGCTGGCCAGCGGCCCGAGCTCGATGCCGTCCTCCAGGCCGGGACCCAGGCGCACGGCCGCCAGCCGCGTGGGCACCTCAACGCCGGCGATCGCCGCCAGGTCGCTGCCCACGTGTCCTCCATACCCTGCTCAGCCATCCCGCGGGGCCGCGCATTCCCCCACACTACTTCCGCGGCGGACCCGCGCCCCATCGCGCGCGGCCCGGCGCGTGTCAGGGGCAGGCCCCGGCCCGGCCCGCATAGCGACGTGCTGCAAACCTGGCAGGGCTCCTGAGCGTCTGCGCCCGCGGACCTTAGCCCCAGGTTCCCAATGCGTCCGGGTCCTTCCCGCACGGCCGCGGCTCGTGGCAGAACTCAGCCTCAGTGTCGCACCGAGGTCATCCGACGCAGCAGCACAGATCGCCCCGCACTGCGCGGCCGCCACCGCAGCCGCTGGCGCGAGTAAGCCATTCAGATACGGCGGCGATGCGCGCGGTGATGTGGACCAGCACCTGTCACAGAACGTGACTGCGCCTACGGCAGGCGCGGCACGCCGTACGATCCGGCCGAGCGCTTTCGCACATATGGCACGCGGCTCAGGAGCCCGTCGCTGTGTACGGCTCCTACTTGGGACGACTCTCCATGGAAACGCAGTTGCTGGCGAGGGTATGGAGGGCCTGGTTTGCGGCCATCGCATGGACATCGCCGTCCGAGTGATCCCTGTTCTCGACATCCTCCCGATCGGCGCTGCTGGCGCGTCCGGGGCAGCGGTTTTCAAGACCACGGCGAGCGGTTGCCCGGCTTGGCTCTTTTCGAGGGACGCTTCAACTTCGGGGCATATCTGGGCTGGCTGCGAGTATCGCCGTCTCCAGGTCCGGACCACGGCCCAACACACGGACTTAGACAGCCAATCCCTCTTGTGCGCCCGGCCGTTGTTCCGCTTGCGGCATCGGTCAGCGTGGGCGGAGGCTGTCGAGGAAGAAGCGGGTGCGCCGGTCGTAGTCTTGACGGGCGGGTCTGGGCAGCTTGCGGAGGGCGAGCCCGTTGCCTACATCGGCGTAGTAGAGGTCCGCGGCGGTGAAGTCCTGGCGTATCACCCCGGCATCGTGGCCTCGCTGGACCAGGCTGGTGGTCATGTCGATGGCTGCGCTGGCGATCGCGGCCAGCTGCCCGGACTCTGGGTAGGTCATCAGCAGCGCGTCGGTGAAGGCGGGTTCGCGGTATTGCAGGTCGCGGCGGTCGGTGACGTAGGTGGCGACGGACTGCCAGGGGTCTGCCACCCGCAGGGCCTTGTCCATGATCGCGTACATCTCGGCGGCGACGAGCTTCCCGATCACGGCGTCGATGAGGCCGGCCCGGCCGCCGAACCGGTTGTAGATGGTGGCCTTGCTGACCCCGGCGGCAGCGGCGATCGCCTCCAGCGGGGTGTCCAGCCCGCGGCCGCGGAACGCGGCGATGGCGGCAGCGCGGATCTGGGCCACGTTGCGGGCGGCATCGGCGCGCAGGGGCGCGCCCGGCACCTGGGCGGCTTCCCGGTCTCCCGGCGGGCCAGTCCTCGGGCTCATCCGTCCGTCCTGAACAACTTGACTCCAGAGTTAACTTGACCATAGGGTCAACTTAACCTTCGGGTCAAGTTAACCGCAGTGTCGAGCACAGGAGCAGGCCGCCATGCCCCCGTCCATCGTCGTGCTCGGAGCCGGTCCCGGCCTGGGCCGGGCCGTCGCCCGCCGCTACGCGCGAGCCGGCTACACCGTCGTCCTGGTGGCGCGCCGCCAGGCGCCGCTCGAGGAGCTGGCCGCGGACCTGGCCAGCATCGGCGCGACCGCGCACGTCATCACCGCCGACCTGTCCGACGCCGACGCCGTGCCACAGCTGGCCGGGCAGATCCGCGGCGTGGTCGGCGACCCCGGCGCGCTCTACTACGGTGTCTCCGCCGGCGGGTTCATTCCGGTCGCCGCCTTGACTCCCGAGCGTGCCCGGGCGCTCATGCCGCTGGCGCTCTACTCGCTGCTGGCCCTGGTGCAGGAGTTCCTGCCGGCCATGCTCGAACGAGGAGACGGCGCCATCTTGAGCGCGCAAGGCGCCAGCGCGGTGCGGGGCATGCCGCACATCTCCGGCGGGTTCGCCCTGGCCGCGCAGCGCAACTACCTGCAGTCACTGCACGCCGCGGTAGCCGACAAAGGCATATATGCCGGCGGTCTCTACATCGGCGCGGCTATCAAGCACACCCCCTTCTATGAACGGCGGAAGGCGGAAAGGGCGGCCGGAACCCCGGTGCCGGACATGCCCGAGGTTGACCCGGACGATCTCGCCGACCTTCTCTGGACCATGCACAGCACGAAGAGCCAGCCGGAAGCCACCTACCCCGCCGGCCTTTCCGGCCACTGAGCAGCCCGGCGACAGTCGCCGCCGCCATCGGCGCGGGACTCGTCGGCCTGGCGTTCTGGTGGATCGCCCACCACTAACCCCGGTCCACCGCCAGCGGTCCTCAAGACCACGCCGACATGCGCCCTGCCCTCGCCGGTCTCAGCGGCCAGCCCCAGTATTGGGGCGTATCTGGGGAGTGCCGTGAAGGGCTTCCAAACCCCCTGCTCAACGGCGAGGCCGGCGGCCCACTCCAGCCAGCGGGGTCGTCGCGTCACCCCCGTTCAGATTGAGCGGTCGTTGGAACACGGCTTGGGAGGCCATAGCTCCTGGGGCCGCGACCTGGGCCTGGGGATCCCGTGCGGCAACGGATACCTGAGGGCGTGCCTGGGAGAAGAGCGCAGCTGGCCTTAGGGCTTGGTCTGATCAGGCCGCGGAGCGTCACCTGAGGCAGACGGACGGGGCGTAGGCCTTCTGACGTGCAGAAACGCTGGCTGCCGCTTAGAGCAGCTGCTGGTCCGGAGTCACTCGGGGGCCAGAACCAAGGCTGACGGCCCGCGGAACGGACTCGAATCCCATGAAAACCGACTTGAACCCCATCGCTCAGCGAACGGCCGCGCTGCGGCGTACAGCTAGTAGCGAATCGCCAACCTGTGCACTCGACCGGGCCACGGCTTCCGCGAAGATCGGGCCCGCCAGGGCGCGGGCCTCGGCGGCGGGAGCCCCAGGAGCGGGCGCGTCGGCCCTCGGCGCGGGCCTCAGGCGCCCGGCTTCGTGGGCGGGGCCTCGGGAACATCGGTCACGCGGCGATGGTACGCCATCCCCGGTGATCGCTTAGCCCACTGAAAGTGGCGGCAAGACGGTACAGATGCCGTTCAGCCGGAAGAGCCGATGATCCGGTATCCGACGCTCGGTATGGTCTCGATAACCGGTGGCTCTCCGAGCTTGCGGCGGAGCCGGCTCATGGTCACCGAGACCGTGGCGGTGAACGGGTCGGCGTGCTCGTCCCAGGCCTGTTCGAGGAGGTCTTCCGCGCTGAGGACGGCATGGTCAGCTCGTATGAGCGCTTCGAGCACCGCGAACTCCTTGGCGGAGAGGTTGAGCCGCCGCCCGTCGCGGTGGGCGGTATGGCGCAAGGGATCGAGTTCGACGCCGGCCGCGCGGAAGACACGGGACCTGGCCGCGGGCTGGCGGCGGGCCAGAGCGCGGACCCTGAGCACCAGTTCGGGGAAGTGGAAGGGCTTGGCCAGGTAGTCGTCCGCGCCGAGGGTGAGGCCGCTGACGCGGTCGTCGGGGGAACCGGATGCGGTCAGCATGAGCACCATGACTGGCTTGCCGCTGCTGGCGATCATCCGGCAGATCGTGTCGCCGTGCACCCCGGGCAGGTCACGGTCGAGGACGACGACGTCATAGGCATTGACGCCGAGTTTGGCCGCCGCGTCCCGGCCCTCGTAGGCCACGTCGACTGCCATGCCGTGATCCCGCAGGCCCTCGGCGATGCCATCGGCCAGGCTCCGGGTGTCCTCCACGACCAGCACCCTCACGCCGGGGCTCCAGCATCGTCCCGCGGTGCGAGGGGAAGCTCGATGAGCACCCGGAAGCCGCCTTCGGTGCGGGCGTGCAGCTCCAGCCTGCCGCCGTGCATCTCGGCGACGGCAGACACGATCGACAGCCCCAGGCCGCTTCCCTGGTCCGAGCCGGTCCGTTCGGTACCGAGCCGCCGGAACGGCTGGGTCAGCGCCTGGACGTCATGCTCGTCCAGAACGGGGCCGCCGTTCTCCGCTACCAGGCGTGCGGCCGCCCCTGCGACTCCGGTTCTGATGCGGACCCAGCCGCCCGGCGCGTTATGGGTGATGGCATTGTCCACCACGTTGCCTACCATGCGGGCGAGCAACGTCTCGCTGCCAGTGACCCACGCCCCGGGGCATTCCTGATGGCGGACGTCAAGGCCCTTTCCGGAGATGAGTGTGGCGCGCTGCGCGATGGCGGCGGAAACAACGGCGTCGAGCGGAAGCGCCGAGGAGTCCGCGGCCGAGCGCTGCTGCGCGCGGGCGAGGACAAGCAGGCCATCGAGCAGCCGGTCGACGTGATCGAGCTCGTGGCGCAGCCGGCCGCCGAGGTCTGCCATGTGCGGCGGCGCGGGCCCGGGCTTGGCCAGCGCGACATCGAGCCAGACTCGCATCGTGGCGTGCGGGGTGCGCAGCTCGTGCGAGGCGTTGGCGACGAACTGGCCCTGGGACTGGAACGACCGATCCAGGCGGCCCAGCAGGTCGTCGAAGGTGTCTGCCAGTTGCTTGACCTCGTCGTCCGGGCCGCCGAGGTTGAGGCGCTCGTGCAGGTTGGTAGCCGAGATCTTCCTGGCCGCCGTCGTCATGGCGCGCAGCGGGCGCAGCAGGCGGCCAGCCACCAGCCAGCCAGCGGCGATAGCCGGGATCGCCATGATCACCAGGGCGATCCCGGAGACGACGATGAGCTGATGCAGGTCGAAGCTGTGCTGGGCCGCTGACACTGGCTGGTACTGGCCTGCAGCATTGGCCGGAAGTCCCCCGGTGGCGGACCCGGCTGGCGCAGCTGTCTGGCCAGGCGCAGCTCCCGAGCTGGACGAACCTTCCGCGCCGTTAGTCGCTCCCTGCCACAACCCCACCGTGACGGCCAGCAGGGGAACGCCTGCAACGACGAACACTCCCCAGCAGGCAAGGGCCACACGCACGCGAAGGCTGCGCCGCGACCGGTGCCAGCTGAAGCCAAGGCCGGTGACTGGACGAAGCCGCACGAACATCTCCTCTGCCAGGCCACCCCGCGGACCTGCGGTGACGGTGGCAGTCCCAGGATGCCCGATTCCCTCCTTACAGCGGCCCAACAGGCGCTGTTGGACCGCTGTAGCGACCCTAGGCATAAACAGAGCTCTCAGAACGACCCAGCCGACAAGGAGGGACACCTCCATCCTGCGAGCAGAAAGCGATCAGCTGATGAACGACGTAACCATCGAAGTCGACGGGCTGCGCAAGCGGTTCGGGCCCGCGGTGGCGCTGGACGGGATGACCTTCACCGTCGCGCCGGGTCAGGTCACCGGCTTCATCGGCCCTAACGGGGCCGGGAAGTCCACCACGATGCGGGCGATTCTGGCCCTGGACTCTGCCGATCAGGGCCAGGCGCTTGTCGGCGGCCAGCCGTATGCCAGTCTCCGCCGCCCGCTGACGGTGCTCGGCTCGCTGCTGGACGCGGCGGCCCTGCAGCCGAGCCGGTCGGCCCGGGGTCACCTGTTGTGGCTGGCCCACTCCCAAGGCCTGACGGCCCGGCGGGTCGACGAGGTGCTGGAGCAGGCCGGGCTGGCCGGGGTAGCCCGGCGGCGGGCCGGCGGTTTCTCCCTGGGCATGCGGCAGCGGCTGGGCATCGCGGCGGCGCTGCTGGGCGACCCGCCGGCCCTCATGCTGGACGAGCCGTTCAACGGCATGGACCCCGAAGGCATCGTCTGGATGCGCGGATTCCTCCGCGCGCTGGCCGCCGAAGGCCGCGCGGTGCTGGTCTCTAGCCACCTGATGAGCGAACTCCAGGACACCGCTCATCACCTCATCGTGGTGGGCCGCGGCAAGGTCATCGCCGACACGCGCGTGGCCGACCTGATCGCGGCCGCTTCCGGCGGCCGCGTCACCGTGCGCACCACTACCGGTCCGGAGGCGACCACGGTGCTGACCCACGCGGGAGCCACTGTCATCCCCGTCGGCAGCGACACCCTGACAATCTCCGGGCTGGCGGCCGAACAGGTCATCGCGCTGCTCGGCGAGGCCCGGGTGCCGTTCTCCGGGGTCTCCGCCAACCGCGCGACCCTGGAACAGGCTTACCTGGAACTCACCAAGGACGCCGTCGAGTACCGCCCGGCGGACATGCTCACCGGGCCGGCCGACGGGCGGGTGGCCTGATGAGCACGCCTAAGATCGCGGCCCGTCCGGCCAGTGCCCGCCAGCGGGCGGAACGGGGGTCGGGGTTCGGCCCGGTGCTGCGCGCGGAGTGGACAAAGTTCCGGACCGTCCGTGGCTGGATGATCGCCATCGTCCTCGGAGCGCTGCTGATGGTCGGGTGGGGGCTGCTGGTCGCCAACGGCAACAACGTAACCTGCCAGGCCGGGACCGGCCCGGCCTGCCTTCCGCACTATCCACTGGGTCCAGGCGGCGAGCCGGTCACCGACAGCTTCTACTTCGTCCACCAGCAGCTTGACGGCAACGGCAGCATCACCGTCCGGGTGACCTCCCTGACCGGCCGCTATGGTTCAGGCAGCGTCGGCTCATCCAGCAACCCGGACGCGGGCACTCAGCCCGGGCTCCAGCCCTGGTCCAAGGCCGGGATCATCGTCAAGGCATCCACCAAACAGGGCTCGGCGTACGCAGCGATGATGGTCACCGGCAGCCACGGGGTGCGGATGCAGTACGACTACACCCACGACGCCCCGGGCCTGGCCGGCGCGGTCTCCGCCGCGTCCCCGCGCTGGCTGCGGCTGACCCGGTCCGGCGGCACACTCACCGGCTACGACTCCGCTGACGGCACCCACTGGACGAAGGTCGGTACCACCCGCCTGACCGGACTGCCCGCCATCGCTCAGGCCGGCTTGTTCGCCGCCTCGCCCGACTACCAGATCGTGGTAGCCCAGTCGCTGGGCGGGGGCACCACTGGCAGCGGGTCGAGCGTGGCCACCGGCGGCTTCGACCATGTCAGCCTGTCGGGCACCCGGGCCGGCGCCGTGTGGCACGGCGGCGTGGTGGGTGCCAGTTCGGGCGGGCTCCCGGGGGCGCCCAGCGGGTTCCGGCACACCGGCAGCGGTTTCGCCGTGACCGGGACCGGCGACATCGCGCCCATTACGGCGGTGGATCTCACCACCATCGGGCAGTTCCTGACCGGCGTGTTCGTAGCGCTGATCGCGGTGGTCGTCGTGGGGGCGGTGTTCGTCACCGCCGAATACCGGCGCGGTCTGATCCGCATCACCCTGGCCGCCAGCCCGCGGCGCGGCCGGGTACTGGCGGCCAAGGCCATCGTGGCCGGTGCCATCAGCTTCGTGGCCGGGCTGGCCGCCGCGGCCGTCGTGGTCCCGGTCACTCTCCGGGTGGCACATGCGAAGGGCGCCTATGTGCTGCAGGCAGGACCGCTGACCGAGATACGGGTGATAGCCGGCACCGCGGCGCTGCTCGCCGCCGCCGCCGTCCTGACTGTCGCCGTCGGGACCCTGCTGCGGCGCAGCGCCGTCGCGGTCACCACCGGCATCGTGGTGATCGTCCTGCCCTACATCCTCGGGACGGGCGGCCTGCTGCCCGTCGGGGCGGAGCAATGGCTGCTGCGGTTCACCCCCGCGGCCGCCTTCGCGATCCAGCAGAGCGCCCCCGCCTACCCGCAAGTCACGGCCAGCTACGCGCCGACCGCCGGCTACTTCCCGCTCGCCCCGTGGGCCGGCCTCGCCGTGCTGTGCGGATACGCCGCGCTCGCGCTGGTCCTGGCCTTCTACCTGCTCCGCCGGAGGGATGCATGAGCAACGCACCGACCGCGCCGCAGGCAGGCTGGACAGCCGCTCGGCCAGGCGGCCCAGACGGCACGGGTGATGCCCCGCCCGGCCGGCTGGCCGGCCTGCGCGAGGCACTGCACGCGGAGTGGACCAAGCTGCGGACACTGCCAGGCACACCCTGGCTGGCAGCCGCCATCGTCGTCGCGAGCGTGTCCGTGAGCACTGCGGCCGCCGCAGCCGTCAGGTGCCCGTCCGGCAGCTGCGGCGTCGACCCCGCCAAACTCAGCCTCACCGGGATCGATCTCGGCCAGGCGGTCGCCGCCATCTTCGCCGTACTGGTGATCAGCAGCGAGTACAGCTCCGGGATGATCCGCATCACCATGACCGCGGTGCCCCGCCGGGTCACCGTGCTCGCCGCCAAGGCCACCATCGTCAGCGGCCTGATGCTCGCGGCCGGGATCATCGCCGTGGCCGGCTCCCTGCTGGCCGGGCACGCCATCCTGCCCGGCCACGGCTTCACCCCGGCGCACGGCTACCCGCCGCTGACGCTGGCCAACGGGCCGGTACTGCGCGCCGCCACCGGGTCGGTCCTCTACCTGGCCCTGATCGCCCTGCTCAGCCTCGGCATCGCCACCATCATCCGGGACCCCGGGCCGGCCATCGGGGCCGTCCTGGGCCTGCTCTACCTGGCCCCGATCATCGCCGCCGCCGTGCACGGCACCCACTGGCAGGGCGACGTCGAGCGGTACGCGCCGATGACCGCCGGGCTGACCATCCAGGCCACCACCAGCCTGCGCAGCCTGCCGATCACCCCCTGGGCGGGACTGGGCGTCCTGGCCGCCTGGGCAGCAGTCGCGCTGCTGCTCGGCGGGGCGCTCCTCAAGGTGCGTGACGCATGACACGCTGCCCATCACGGACGGCCATGAGATGAGCGGCGGCCAGACGTGATCTCGCCATCAGCTGAGGCGGAGCAGCTCGTGCCCCGTGACAGCGCGGGCGATCCGGGGTATGGCGGCTGCCCCGCAGCCCCTGCCTGTCCGCCTGCCGTTGCAGGTGCCGCCAGCGACGCTGCCGGACCGACGCCCGCCCGCATGGCGGGACTCGCCGGGCGGCCGTGGCCATCGCTCATCAGGAGACTGTTTCCGCTACTGGCCATGGCCGGCTTGATCGTGGCCGGGATGGCCGCCACAACCTGGGGCGCCCGCCTGATCGCCGGCGGGTCCTCCTGGCCGGCCTGTGGGTGCCGATAATCCTGTCATGGCCACTGACCTGGTGTCTTGTGAGGGGCGAGGGCTGGTCAGGTTAGGCATCTGGCTGCGCGAGGCCTCACTGTCGGTACACGTGTCACTGAATCCGCGCGCTCATCACCAGCCTCGGCGACCTGCGTGACATCATCCGCGGCGCCACCCCCGACGAGAAGGCAGCCGTCTACGATCAGCTCGGGCTCAAGATCACCTTCAAGCCCGGACAAGCAAAAATCCGGGCCGAAGTGACATTCGGCTCGGATAAATATGTAGAGCACACGGAGCAATGTTGGGGATACGGGTCGTGTCCGAGGAGCGTCTTGGACCATCGGCCTACGCTGGCGTTCTATCCGCTGAGTTCGCCCTCGTGGGCCGGTCATGAGCGGCCCGGCGGACAGCTGGATCAGGTGGACTATGACCGGGTGCGTGGCGATGCTGGCGCTGATCGCCGGCACGGTCTCCTGCCTTCATTTGCACATGCTCGTGGAACTGCACGGGCAGCCCGGCTGGGTAGCCGCCCTCACGCCGTTGTCAGTGGACGGCATGATCGTGGCCGCCTCGACTACGCTGCTTGCCGATTCGCGCTCAGGCGGTCGGGGCGGGGTGCTGCCCTGGGCCCTGCTGGTGGTAGCCAGCGCGGCGAGCCTGGCCGCTAACGTCGCAGTCGCAGAGCCGACCCTAACGGGCCGGGTCATCGCCGCCTGGCCGTCCTTCGCCCTGATCGGGGCGTATGAGCTGCTAATGCGTCAGGTGCGACGCGGTGCCACAGTAATCGCCAGACCGGGACCTCAGGCCGTTCGCCGGCCGACAGCCCGGACCTCCGCGTCAACCTCGGTCAGCATGAGGCCTGGAGAACTGAATTATTTGCAGGTAATTGCCGTCTGGGTCCTTGAATGTGGCGAACCTGCCGGAGGGGCGGTCCGTGGCTCCCGCGATCCAATCCACCCCAGCAGCATTCAGCTGCGCCTCGAACGGGGCGAAGTCGTCGACGTGGAAGTTGAGGATCGATCGGCCTGGTTCGGGGTTAGTGTCGCTGACGTCATCTCGCTGGTCGATGACTAGCATCAAGTCCCCGAGCACGATTGGGCCGTCTCCGGTGTGGTCGGGCGCGAGCACCCTGAGGTACCAATCGCGTAGCTGGTTGGCTCGGCTGCTTCCGAGCAGGATGCTTCCAGCGGGCATTGTGGGCATTTCGTTTCCTCTCAGTGGGTAGGCGATGCGCACGCCGCGGGGGCCGGGCTGCCTTCGCCGGTCTCGAGGTACGCCGTCATGCTCATCAGGTGAGTGGCGACTTTTGTGTGGCAGCGGACAAGGAGACGCGCCCTTCGGTGGGGCGCCCGCCCGGCCGCCGGTCACCACGGATCTGGCAGGCCTTCTCCCGTGGTGATCAGGCTGCGCAGGCTGCCGTTGATGTAGTGCAGCCAGGCTGTGGAGCACGCGCCGAAGCACTCGACATCCGGCACCAGGCCGACGTGGGTGAACCGCAGCTCGGTGCCGTCGGCCGCGGGGACGATGTCGAACACGATCTCGGTTCCGGTCCACTCACCCGGCTCCGGGATGAAGGACAAGTGACTGTCGGTGACCCGCCAGACCACGCGGCGGCCCGGCTCGAGCTCGACCACGCGCTGGAGGCTGTAGTGCTGAGGGGGGTGCCGGTAGGTGAACTCGGCACCGAGCTCGTCGGCACGTCCCTCGACCTGGCCCGTCCACCAGGCGCCGACGTCCAGGATGGCGGCGAAGACGTCCTCCGGTGACTGCTCGACCGTGTACGACGTCGAGTAGCCGCGCTCGGGTCGCGTCGTGCTTGCTGTGCTCATTTCGTGGCTGCCCGGTGATTGTGTCGTCATGAGTGACCGGATCCTTGTCTCTTCGTGTCCATTGACTGAGTGGTTGCGGGATCTGGTGCCAGGTGCTGCGCCGGATCACCGGCGCTGATCCTGGCGCCTGCTCGTGTCGCGGGCCATGCAAGGCCTTACAGCTGCTTCTTTGCTGCTGCGTGCGCCACTTCGGCGAGCCGCTTGATCGCGGCGAGGCGCTGGTCCCATTGCGCGGCGAGGTCGGCCATGGCCCGGGTGGCCTGGTCGAGGCGGTCGGCTTCTACCTGGTAGAGGACCTCTCGACCGTGCTTGCGCCGGCTGACCAGCCCGGCCTGTTCGAGCACGACCAGATGCTTCGACACGGCCTGGCGGGAGAAGGGCACCTGTCCGGCCAGCCAGCTGGCGCTGGCCTCGCCGTTGCTGACCAGGAGGTCGAGGACCCGGCGGCGGGAGGGATCGCCGATGGCCGACCACAGCTCGTCATCGGCCTGCGTCGTCATCCCGCCCGGCGCTCCGCGAGCACTCCGTCGAGACGGTCCAGGAACTCGCCCCAGCCCTCCTGGTGCTCGTCGGCGTAGCGCTGCTTCTCCTCGTCGGGCCAGTCGCGCAGCTCGTGGCCACTTTCGACCACGCGAAGCCGGGTCCGTTCGCCCCTTCGGGCGTCAGAGTGAACTCGACCAGCATCGAGTTGCCCGCCGCTGGTTCCTCTCCGCTGGGATGGTTCCAGCGGAACGAGAAGCGATTCGGTGGATCGACCGTCTTCACCAGGACCGGGCCGCCCTGGTCCCCGAACCCCATGTAGCCGTGAGCGCCGGGCTCCACCACCAGGTCCATCTTGTCGGCGAACCACAGGCTCATCTGATCAGGCTCGGTGATCGTGCGCCACACCACCTCCGGCGGCGCCTCGATCAGAACCTCCCGCTCAATCGCCAGGCCTGGCATCAGTCATCGGGTCCTTCCCTCGGGCATTCCGGTCACTCTGTCTTCATCTGCAACTCACGGTAGCACTTCAGGGCACGACGTGCAACCTC
Source organism: uncultured Actinomycetota bacterium (assembly GCA_963822485.1). GTDB lineage: Bacteria > Actinomycetota > Actinomycetes > Streptosporangiales > Streptosporangiaceae > DASUBV01. The sequence goes on along the minus strand of CAWGHW010000031.1, from coordinate 48,557 downwards.
TTGTTGCACTATCTCAAGAGGACGTGCTACTACTGGTTGCACATCGAGAAGGAGGAAGGCATGCAGAACGTCCCGCAGGCTGAGAGGGTCGATTCGCCGCCAGCCGGTGTCCGGGCCGTCGGCCTCGCCACCCAGGTCGCGACCAGGCAGCGTCCCCTGATGCCGGGCCAGCGCTGGCGAGCGTTCGCCCTCCTGGTGGCGGCCTACTTCATCACCATCGTGGACTTCACTATCGTCAACGTCGCCCTGCCCACCATCGGCCGCAGGCTGCACTTCCCCGAGTCCGATCTGCAGTGGGTGGTCACCGCCTACGGGCTGACCTTCGCCGGCTTCCTGCTCCTGGGCGGCCGGGCCGCTGACATGCTCGGCCGGCGCCGCCTCCTGATGGCCGGCCTGGTCGTCTTCACCGGCGCCTCGCTCGGTGGCGGCCTCGCCACCTCCGACACGTTCCTGATCGTGATGCGAGGCATCCAGGGGCTCGGCGCCGCGCTCGTGCTCCCCGCCGCCCTGTCGATCGTGATGAACATGTTCCCCGAAGGGGCCGAGCGCAACAAGGCGCTCGGCATCTGGGGCGGAGTGGGCGCGCTGGGCGGCACAATCGGCCTCCTGGCCGGCGGGATCCTCACCACCTACGTCGGCTGGCAGTACATCTTCTTCTTCAACGTCCCCATCGGCGCAGCCGCCCTGATCCTGGTTCCGCAAGATGGTGCCTGAGAGCCGAGCAGGCAGCGCCCGGCGGCGCTACGACCCCTTCGGGGCTGTCGTCGATCACCGCCGCGCTGCTGGTCTTCGTCTACGCCATCTCCCAGGCGCCGCAGGTCGGCTGGGCAGCCACCCAGACCGTAGCCATGCTCGCCGCCGGGGCCGCGCTGCTCGCCGCGTTCCTCGTCATCGAGACGCAAGTCGAGGCGCCGCTCCTCCCCCTGCCGCTGTTCCGGCTCCGCAGCGTGGCCGGATCGAACGCCGTCGGCTTCCTGCTCGGGACCAGCTTCTTTACCTTCGTGTTCCTGGGCACGCTCTACATGCAGCAGGTCCTCGGCTTCTCCGCCATTGCCACCGGGGCGGCCTGGATGACTGCGTCGGTCACCTCCCTGGCCTTCGCCGGCCTCTCGCAGAAGCTCGTCACGAAGACCTCCCCCAAGGCGGTCATGGCCTTCGGCATGACCCTCATCGGCACCGGGATGCTGTGGGCTACCCAAGCCCCAGCCAGCGGAAGCTTCTGGCCCGACCTGGCCGGCCCGTTCTTCGTCGCCGGCATCGGGACCGCCTTCGCCTTCATCCCCATCTCCATCGGCGCTCTCACCGGTGTTGCCGAACGCGACGCAGGAGTCGCCTCCGGCCTGCTCAACACCTCCCAGAACCTCGGCGGCGCCATCGGCGTAGCCGTCGCCTCGTCCATCGCGGCCTCGCACTTCCACACCCTCGCCCGCGACGGCTACGCAACCGGTGCGGCGCTCACTAGCGGACTGCACCTGGCCATCTGGGTAAGCGGACTCGCGGGGCTGGCCGCGGTACCCGTCGCCGCGGGCCTGATGCCCCGCCGTCGGAAGGCTCCAGCGGCCGGCGCGGAACAGCCGTAAGAGCCGTGATGTCAGCGACCCGCTGACCGTTCGGGAGTCGAGACCCTAACTCGACAGTAAGACAGTCATGAACGATGAAGATGAATCAGCAAGCCCGAGCTCGGCGTCCGGCATCCGGCGGCACAGAGGCACCGGGCCTGCCCCCGCCGTCGACCGGCCGACTTCCAAGCTGAACTGGACAGGCTGCCCTACCGGGAGGAGGCGCACACCCAGGAGGTCGAACCATCTGGCTGCCTCTGCGCGCGCGACCGCCATCGCCCAAGCCGTGACAGAACAACACCAGGGCATCCGCCGCGACGAACGTATAGGGCCCGGCGTCCAGTGGTCGGGTCCGGAACGCCAAAGGGCGCTGATGAGTGAGCTCATCGGCACGATGCGATTGGCGTCCAGGAGCAGCGCCGCCAGGACTGTCCGCTGCATGGGCGGCAGCTCGAGGTCCCTGCCGCGGGCTGCCATGCACAGCGGGCCGAGGATTCCGAATTCCACCGCATTCCATTCCGCCGGAAACGCCTGCCAGCGAGCTAACTCGGATTTTGACTGAGATGCCAGCGAGATACCTGCCAGATACCGGCACGACACGGCGCCGTTCCAGGCCGGGCTTGCGCGCCGACCCCCATCCCGCGTTCGGGACGAGGCTGCCTCCTGAGTAGGTCGTGTAGGACTCGTTCGCCAAGCCCTATGTCGGCCGAGGTCGGCGGCGACATCTCAGCCGGAGGCCTTGAGGAACTCGCGCACCAGTGGATGGATTGGCGCGCCCATCGAGGCGCCGACTTGGGGCTGGAACATGCTCGTGACGTAGAAGCCGCCGCCCAGGAACTCGAGCACCTCTGCGCCCGCGTCATCAGCGGTCGCACCGACGACTACGCCCGCGCGCTCGAGTAGGCCGACAGCGTCCGGGGTCGGCGCATAGCTGCAGTAGTGGGTGCCAGCGAACGGCCCGGCGACCCAGCCGGCAAAGCGCGTCCCCGGCACGGGGGTGACCAGGCGCTGAGCCCCCTGCAGGGAGCACGTAAGGGCCGCAACGAAGTTGTCGTCGCCTGCGCCGTCCGACTCTTCGTGCGTCGCCGACACGCCGAGGACGTTGCGCAGGTACTCCAGCACGGCGTATTGCATGCCGCTGCAGGTACCGAGAAAGGGCATCTGAAGCTCCCGCACGCGGGCGAGCGCAGAATAGACGGCCGCCTCACCGGCATAGGGTGAGCCGGACATCAGCCATACCGCGTCGAAGTCGGCGAGGTCGAAGACGGAGCTTGTGTGCACCCAGCGCGCGTCGACGTCGAACTCGTCAGCCAGTCGGGGGATCAGTGCGTTCATTTCGCGGTGGCTGGGGTGGTCGAGGTTATCTCCTAGGATCGCGATTGCCACGGTGGGCCTCCCAGTGTTGCGTGGCGTCATTGACCAGCCTCCTCACGTCCGCCGGTACTGGGGCGAAGCCACCGGCTGCCACGTGGTACCTGTGTTCCGGCGTTCGCTGACCTGACCTCACCTCAACGAGGGTCGTGTTACTCGCCGGCCAGCAGCTCCCATGCGTGATCGAAAGCGTGTTCTTGCCAGATGACCGCGCCGGGGTTCAGATCCGCGATCTGCGTCGTGCCGTCCGCCCAGGTCACCTTCTGTCACCCGGAGCCGAGGTTGGCCACGAGCGTCGGCGAGTGCGAGTGCATCGCGCTTTCCTGGCCGTGCGAGGCGCGCGCATGGATCACCCGGACGTGCTCGTTCTCGAGCAGGACCTGGTGCACATCGGGATCCACGATCGTTGCGTGCTGGGGCCTCTGAGCTGAGGTTGGGGCCTGGCCCGGAAGCGAGATACTCATCGCAGGCTCCAGTCTGCCGGGGCTGCTCCGCGATTGTGGCGCTGGCTCCGCGACCGGATCGATCTGCGGTGCAGGAGTCAGCCAGGGCGCTCTCCGTTCTTCTGGATGGTCTCTCGGCGATCTGCCTGATGGGCTGGAGGCGCTCGATGCTGGCGTATTCCACTGAGTCTCTCCTGACTTCGCAACCTTAGGTTGCGTAAAAGACTAGCCAACACTCTCAGTTTGGCGCAATCGATGGTTGCACGACGCTCCCGCCCAGTGGTGATCCCGTGCACGAGTCCGGCCTGGTCCAGGACGAGCAGATGCCTGCCGAGTTACCGGCAGCTGCTAGCTCAGCGACGTTGCGGTAGCGACACCGCTGGCCAAGAGGAGGTCGAGCATCCGCCGCCGGGCGGGATCGCGATCGCCGATCGGAGATCGTCGTCGACTGCGGCCATCAGGCCGAGACGAGCCGGGCGACGTACTCCCCCAGCTGGGCGAGGAACCGATCCCAGGCTTCAGCGTGCTCGCCATACGCGGCCTGAAGTACAGTCACCTCCCAGCCCGTTCGCGGAACCCGGTCTCGGTAAACCTTACGGTCGTGCCGGCGCCTGACGGCACCAGCTCGAGGTGACCGGGAAGGAGCTCGACGGGCCAGGTACGACGCTCGGGATTGACGTGGGCGCTGCCAGGCAACGAGGCATTGCCGTCAGGTGCGTCGATAGTCGAGAGCGCATTGACCGCCGACGGCTGGCGACGACCGCTGTCCAGGCAGCGCTAGCCGGGACCCGTCCAGGATCATGTTCCGCTACCAGGCATTCCTGTTTCTCCCGATGCTCCTGGGTGACGCCATGCCCGGCCTGAACGCAGCGCGGCTGCGCTCGGACAAGCCTCCTCAACCTCCGCGGATCGGTGATCGAGGGCTTGCTCCGCCTGGACCGGGCTCAAGTCGCTGAGATCTTCCTGATGAGCGCGCACGCTGGTGACGGCACCGCAGCCATCGCCGCCGAGGGCCAGCCCGCGACCTGATCAGCGCCGCCATCACCCGCGCCGACACCGGGCGGCGGGACGAACAGGCCGGCCGCGACGCCCAGGCCGAGGCGTCCTGGCAACGGCGGGCGCTGAACACCGAGCAGGCGCTCAAGACTGCCCACGCCGAGATCCGCGCCCAGCGCGCTCGCATGGGCGAGCTGCTCGGCCAGCTCCGCGATATACCCAGCGCCAGCACGACACCGACGCCGTCCAGCGGCTCCCGCCGAGAACGCCTCCCTCAGGCAGCGGCTCCGCGACTTTTCCGCCAGCAGCCGCACCTTGGAAGAACGCCTGCAAGCCGCCGGGTCCAGCAACCGCTTCCTCGAACAAGCGCATCGCCGGCCTGGAAGCACAGCTGCTCGACGCCCACATAAGTACTTGATGTACGCGCCGCCCCGGCCCGTCCTCTCGCCCGGCGCAAAAGCACAGCATGACTGGCCGTTGCAGCATCAGGTCAGTCACTAGCGCGTCCGCGCCGTTTCTCGGCCCGGACGGCCGGCTTGCCCGTGACCGTCCGGCGTGCGGGGAAGCGGCGGCCCGATGGCCTATGCAGGGCTCAGGTCGTCGAGTAGGGCGGAGAGCTCGTCGATCCGCTGGCTGGCAACGTGTCGCAGGTGCTCGGCAAGACGCTCCCAGTCTTCGGGGGTTGGTACCTGTCGTGGCGGCAAGGCTGAGAGCGCTTGCCGGATCTCCTCGATCGACAGCCCTACGCGCTGCGAGGCCCTGATCATCGCCACCCGGCACAGCACGTCGGCGAAGAAACGGCGCTGATTCCCGGCAGTGCGCTCGCTGGGCAGCAGCCCGTGATCGTCATACCAGCGCACTGCCGACGGCGCGATGTTCATCCGCTCGGCTACCTGGCCGACGGTCAGCCCGCTCACGTGCCAGTCGTCTGCGTCCATACCGCGACCGTAGCTGCCAGCGCCCTTGACTTCAACTTAAGTTGAGCTCTTATGGTCCTTGCCATGACTACTGAACACAGCGGCGAAGATAAGGCAGCGAGGCTGCGGGTCGGCGTCATCGCGGGCAGCACCCGCCCGGGCCGTCAGTCCAGGACCGTCGCCGAGTGGGTATGCGCTGACCCGATCCCATCCCTGGACCTGCGGCTGATCGACCTCGCCGATTCCGGCCTGCCGTTGCTCTCCGAGCCCGCACCAGCCGCGTTCGGCCAGTACCAGCAGCCTGCCACGCGATCGTGGTCGCAGCTGATCGAGACGTTCGACGCGTTCGTCCTGGTCACGCCGGAGTACAACCATTCGACGAGCGCGGCCCTGAAGAACGCGCTCGATCACCTCTACCGGGAATGGCACGACAAGCCCGTCGCGTTCGTCGGCTACGGTCTCGACGGCGGAACCCGCGCCGTCGAGCACCTTCGTGCCATCGCCGCCGAGCTGGGCATGGCCGCGGTCGGCCCGCAGGTGGCGATCAGCCTGCGTGCCGACTACGCCGACGGCCGCCTCGAACCGCGGTCCTTTCAGCCCGAGGCACGCCAGCGGATGCTCGGCCAGCTCGCCCGCTGGGCAACGGCGCTGCGAGCTCTTCGGCTGCGCACCACATCGCCTGAGGGACAAAGCCGTCCCGCGCTCGACGATCCCTCAGCAAAGGCAGCGGCAGCCAGCGCAGTCGAACAGCTCGTCGCCGGACTCCAGGACGGCATCGACCGCACCAGTGCCGATGCCTACGACCAGCAGTTCGCAGCTGACGTCCTGTGGGGCAATCCATACGGAGGCACCGTGTCCGGATACAAGGCGCTCAACGCCGCCCACCACTCGCTCATGGCCGCAGGCATCGCCCCTCCCTCCCGGTACCAGGTCGTGCAGCTCATGAGCCCCCTGCCAGGCATCGCCATCGCTCACGTCCGCCGAAACGACCTCAGCGACGACAAGGACAAGCGATTCTCGGAAATGGCCATGTACGTGCTGGTCGAACGCGGCGGGCAGTGGTGGCTGGCCGCCGGCCAGAACACGCCCGTCGCTGAACGCCCAGCATGACCGGCGACCCCGGGCAGAGGGACGGCTCCGTGCCAGCTGACCCGCCACGCGACCCCGAGCCGGCCTGCCCTCGATCGTCACGGCGGTGGCCGGACCCTGGGCCGATGCGGGCCCGTATCCCCCGCGAGCACCTGAGTACCACTCTCATCCGCATGCACCCGCACCGGATCGCCGCCCCCAGCATCCGCCAGCACCGGCCGGGCTCGCACGCCCGGCACATCGCGGCTGAGAAGGCCGGTCAGTGATGGCGGACAGCGCGGTTGTCCTGGGACCTGGCGGCCCGGCCGGCACGGCGTGGATGGCGGGGCTGGCAGAGGGGCTGCGCCATGAGGGAGTGGATCTGGGCGCGGCCGACCTGATCGTGGGCACGTCGGCGGGTGCGATCGTGGGAGCCATCCTGGCCAGCGGGGGAGATCTCGGCCGGCTCGCCGCACTGCCCGCGCCGGCCGATCCCGGCGGCCGCGTGCGGACTGACCCGGACAGGCTCGCCGAAGTATTCGCGACGCTCGGCGATCCCGGGCTTGAGCGAGCCGAGGCCCTGCGCCGGGCTGGCCGGCTGGCTGTGATCGCCTCGACCGGCACCCAGGAGGCGGCCATCGCCCGGATGCGGTTCCTGCTCGGCGCCGGGCAATGGCCGGACCGGCCGTTGCTGATCCCGTCGGTAGACGCCGAAACCGGCGAAGCGGTGATCTGGGACCGGCACGGCGCCGCATCGCTGCCGCAGGCCGTGGCCGCCAGCACCGCCTTCCCCGCGACCGCTCCGCCGATCACCATCGACGGCCGCCGCTACATCGACGGCGCTCTCAGAGCCGGGACCAACCTCGATCTGGCAGGAGACGCCCGCGTGGTGATCGTCGCTGAGCCAATGGCACACGTCTACGGCACCAGCAGTACCGCGGCAGGCGCACAGGAAGTCGTCCGGCTGGTCCCGGACGCCGACGCGATCAAGGCGTTCGGTCCGGACATCACCGACCTCACCGCCTGGGTTCCCGCCTATCAGGCCGGCGTCCGGCAGGCTCCCAGCGCAGCCGAGCGCATCAGGGCATCCTCCGCTGTCATGTGACAGGGCCACCGCTGCTGGAATGACCGGCCACCGTCGCGGACATGTCCGCGACGCGTAAAAGCAGCTCAGAGGCACGATAGTGAGCCCGGTAGCCGGAAAACTGGACGTGCCGCAGTACCCTCGCCGCCGTAGCCTCCCGAGAGCTGGCCTCGGCTGACGCGGGCGGTCCTTGCCGCGCGCAGGCCTCACGCGGGGTAGCGGCTATGACCGGCCCCGGGTCGGGTTCGGCGGGGCGAGTCAGTTCCGTCGCGGCGGTGCTGCCCAGAGCGCAGGTATCTGTGTTAGTTCGCCAAGGCGGCTTTGGCCGTGGCGCCCGGCGGTGCCGCCCAGGCCGGAAGACCGGGAGAAAGGGCGCAGCGCATGCCCGCCGACCAGCTCAACCGTGACCGGTGGCGTTGTTGCCGGGATAAGCACTCGGCGTCCTACGACAAGCAGACGCAGTTCTTTGACCGGGTGCTGTTCGCCGACAGTCGCAGCTGGGTCTGCTCGCAGGCCACCGGCGACACCCTGGAAGTCGCTATCGGCACCGGCCTCAACCTGCCGCTTTACCCGGACGAGACGCGGCTGACCGGAATTGATCTCAGCCCGGCCATGCTCGGCGTCGCCCGCCACCGGGCGGAGCAGGTCGGCCGCGCCGTGGACCTCCGTGAGGCCGACGCCCTGGCGCTGCCCTTCCCGGACGCCTGTTTCGACACCGTGGTCTGCACGTTCGCGCTGTGCGCCATCCCCGACCACCGGCGCGCGGTCAGCGAGATGAACCGGTGCTGCGCCTGGGCGGGCTCTTGTTGCTGGCCGATCGCCGAACGACTCGCCGCCCGCAAATTGGCCATAACGACGGCATCCACCGCCTGTACAAGGCCGCACGGCTCGGCCGCGAGCACCTGACGTCCGTCGTGCTGACCACCGCGGAACCCTGGCCATCCGCCGCGCCGCGGTCCTCGGCCCCGGCCCCGCATCAGCCCGCCGGCGGACGGCGGGAGAACCAGCGATGACCACGATCACCGTCACCATCTGGCACAACGTCGGCCAGGGTCACCACACCGGGATGCTGGACGGCTACTGGAAGGTAGCGGTGTTGCGGGAGGTCGTGTTGCGACCTTGGAAGCATCGTGTGGCCATCTGAAGTGGTGGGCGGTGATCGGCTCTGCGGCCTGCGGACGGCGGTTTCGTGACGGGCAGTTCTGGTTGTCGCTGGCTTTGGGTAGTGACGTCATCTGCCGGGTGGTCTGGCCCTCTCGGATGTCCTGAGTGTGGCGGTGATCTCGCGGACGAGTTTTTGCGTGTGGTAGCCGACGATCACCGTGATGGTGAGCGCGACGACGGGGGTGAGCCAGTGCCAGCATGCCCGGACCTCAAGCGGCTCCATACCGCGCGGGCCTGAGCCGTGGCCGTTGCATCTTCCGCTGCGCGGTCGGCGGCCCGCTGTGCTCAGGTGATGTCGCGGCGGGCGGTGGTGAGGGCGGCGGTCGCGGCGACCGCCAGGGCGATGGCGGCGAGCACGGCGGCTGCGGCGGGGTAGGGCAGCGCGGTCACGCCGCGCGGGATCTGGGGCATGCCGCCGCCGTTGGTGTCCCCGGCCATCATGGCCGCCGCGGTGTAGGGCAGGAAGCGTCCCGCCGCGGTGACGGTGGCGCCCACGACCAGCTCGATGACGAGCCCCCAGGCGACCACGGCGATGATCGCGCCTGTCTGGTGGCGGATCAGCGACCCGGCACCCGCGCCGGCCGCGGCCAGCAGGGCCGAGCCGATGACGGCGCCGCCGGCGTAGCGGGCGATGGCGAGATCGGACAGCGCGAGCGGGTAGCCGCGGGAGCCGGCGAAGCCGAGCGCGATCCCGGTCGCCGTCGCTGCGGCGGCGGTCCCGAGCACCGCTCCGGCGGCTGCCGCCGCTATGGCCTGCGCGGCCAGCACCCGGCCGCGGTCCGGCAAGTCGAGGTAGGTGTCGGTGGCGGTCTTGAGCCGGAACTCGCCGCTGGTGATCACCACGCCGAGCAGCGCGGCTACCAGCAGCGCGAACCCGGTACTGGCCAGGTTGTCGCGCAGCCCGCCGGCGGTGGCCAGCGACGGGATCGCCATGCCCTTCCCGGTGCCGGCGGTGACCGCCTCCAGCACGCCGATCAGCGCGGTCAGCGCGACCCCGAGGCCGGTCATCCCGGCCACCAGCCGGGTGGTGCGGAGCTTCAGGAACTCCGCGCGCAGCGCCGCGGTCATCCCGGCCTCCCTTCGGCCGCGGTCAGCCGCAGGAAGGCCTGCTCCAGGCTGCCGGTGTCCGCGGTCATCTCGTAGACCGGGATGCCCAGCGCCGCGGCCAGCGTGGCCACTTCCTCGGTGCCCAGCCCGGTGATCTCCAGCCGGTCCGGCGCGGCGGCCCGCACCGCCGCGCCCTCCGATGTCAGCGCGGCGCGCAGCGCCTCGGCGCGGGGGGTGCGCACCGTGACCGCCTGCCGGGCGGCCTTCACCAGCTCGGTGACCGGCCCGGCCGAGATGAGACGGCCGCGATCGATGACGACGGCGCGGTCGGCGAACTGGGCTACCTCGGCCAGGATGTGGCTGGAGACGAGCACGGTGCGGCCCTGGTCGCCGAGTTGTCGCAGGAAGCCGCGCAGCCACAGCACGCCCGCCGGGTCCAGCCCGTTCGCCGGCTCGTCCAGGATCAGTACCTCCGGTTCGCCGAGCAGCGCCCCGGCCAGGCCGAGCCGCTGCCGTTCTCCTAGCGACAGGTGCCCTGCCCGGCGCCCGGCTAGCTCGCCCATCCCGGTCTCGGCCAGCACTGCGCCGATCCGGGACTGCGCGGCACCCGTGGCGGCGCAGCGGACCCGCAGGTGATCCGCGACAGTCCGGCCGGGGTGGAACCCGAGGCCTCCAGCACCGCTCCCACCCGTCTGCCGCCGGCCGCCCAGTTCCCGGTACGGCTTGCCCCAGATCGTGGCCTGGCCGCTGGTGGGCGCCACCAGGCCCAGGAGCACGCGCAGTGTCGTGGTCTTGCCCGCGCCGTTCGGGCCCGAGGAACCCGGTGACCGTGCCAGCCCCGACTGCGAAGCTCAGGCCGTCGACCACCGTGGCCGGGCCGAATCGCTTGGCCAGGCCGCGGACCTCGATGACCGTCATGGCCGCCGCGCCTTCCGCTGCCGCACCAGCGCGTACACGCCGGCGCCGCCGGCGGCCGCCAGGACCAGGGCCACCCAGACGACCATCATCGCGGTCTGGCCGCCGCTGCCGCTGCCACCCACGGCTTTCTCCCGTCACCTAGTATGGACAACGGTCCATACCGTAATGGACGAGCGTCCATACTCGCAACTCCCGCGCCGGGTACGGTTGCGGCTGGGCGAGGATTCAGGAGGACGACGAGGCAGATGGCACGCGGTGTCGCGATACCGGAGGTCGGCGAGCAGCTGCTCGCCGCGGCGGACCGGGTGCTGGCCCGGGACGGCCCGGCGGGCCTGACCACGCGGGCGGTCACCGCCGAGGCCGGGGTCGCCAACGGGATGATGCACCGCCACTTCCGCGACCTCGACGAGTTCCTCACGTCATTCGTCGCCAGCAGGCTCGCGGTGATCGCGGACAACGCGGCTGCCCTGCCGGGCCGCGCCGGGGACGGCACCGTCACCGGCAACCTCACCGAGGCCACGGTGGCGGTCTTCGGCATCAGCGCCCAGGCGCTGATGAGCCTGGTCGCGGCGAAACCCGAACTAGGCGCGGCGCTGGAGCACGCCGCGGGCCGCGCGGGCGGGCTCGGGGACATCGAGCGGCACTTCGCTGCCTATCTCGACGCCGAGAAGAAGCTCGGCCGGATCGGACCCGGCGCTGACACCGAGACCCTGGCGTTCACCCTCCTCGGCACCGTCCACCACCTGATCCTCACCCGCCGGGGCGATGCGCCGGGCCTCGGCCGGCAGGTGCGGCGGATCGTGGCCGCGCTGGTCGCCGGCATGGGCGCCGGCGCCGCCCGGGCACCGGGAGGGGCCTGATGTCGGCGAAGCCAAGGCAATGCTGCTCGACCGCTGTCGCCGGGAGAGCCGCCGCCTGGGCATGACCGGCACCAGCTACACCGACCCCTCCGGCCTGGACCCGTCCACCACCAGCACCGGGGCCGACCAGGTGCGCCCGGGCATGGCGGCGATGCGCGAGCCCGCGCTGGCCGCGATCGCGGCGATGCCCACCGCCCTCGTTCCGGTGGCCGGCGTAGTCCGTAACACCAACACGCTCCTGGGCCAGGACGGGATCGTCGGCCTCAAGACCGGCAGCACGCAGGCCGCTGGCGGATGCCTTCTCGTCGCGGCCTGGCACGAGGCGAGGGGACGCGGACCCTGATCGTGGGCGCCGTTCTCGCCCAGCTGCGGCGGCACCCGGGGCAGCTGGCTGCAGATGGCCTCGGCCGCGGCCCTCGGCTGGCCCAGGTCATACAGGCACCAGCCCCGGACCATCTCGGCGGAGTCAGCCAGGTTCGCCGAGCCGATAACGGGGGCCTCCGGATCCGGCACGCTGCGGGCAAGCAGGACGCTGGCCCGGTCCAGGCTCCTCATGCAGGGTCATAATCGCCCGCCAGCGCATGCCCCTGCGCTTCCCGCTGGGCGGCCAGGCCCCGGATCCGCGTCAGTGCGCTGTCTTGCGCCTGCCGCGAGGACCTTGACGTGGCACGCTGGCGAAGATGGTCGGCTGCCGCCCCACTGTCGCCAGCCAGCACCTGTCCAAGCTCCGCTTCGGCGGCCTGGTCGAAGCCACCCGAGACGGACGCCGCATGATCTACCGCCTGCGCGGCGGTCACGTCCGGGCCCTGCTCGCCGAGGCCCTGTTCCAGGCCGACCATCAGATCAGCGGCGAACCGACACACGACTGAGGAACCGACAACCCGGGGGGCGCGCGAGCCAGTGGCGTCAGGTAGCTGGCGCAGCCTGCACGCCATGGCGGAGGCGGGCATTCCGGGCGCGGGCTGGGCGGTGGCCGACGTGTCGGCTGTCGCCTTCGCGCTGCTGGGCATCGCCGTGGCCGGCGCAGGCGCCCCGGCGCCGGCTGTCGCGGGCGCCCCGAAGACCGCGCGGGTCGGCGGGGTGACGGTGCTGACCAACTCCCGGGGGTTCACGCTGTACCGGTTCGCTCCCGACACCCCGGCCAAGTCGAACTGCAACGCGTCCTGCGCGGCCTACTGGCCGCCGGTGAAGGGTCCTGCTGGCGCTGGGCCGGGCGTCACCGGCAGGCTCGCCACGACCTGGCGGGCTGACGGCTCGGTGCAGGAGACCTACAACGGGCATCCCCTGTACACCTACATCGCAGATACCGCTCCTGGCCAGGCCCGCGGCAACAACATCACCCTGAACGGCGGACTGTGGCACGAGATGACGCCTTCGGGCTAGCCGTGCAGCAGGAGGTCAGCAGGCGCCGGGGTATCCGAGCTCCGGCCGCTGCCCTCCCTGGGCCGACAACGCAACGTGCCTGATGCCGTCGGCGCGCCTTCCAGCAGGGCGGAGTCGAGGGGCGAGGTTGGCTAGGGGAGCGGGAGCGTGCCGTCGCGAGCGGGGGGCGGGGCGTGGTCGTGGCGGGCGGGCTGTGCTGCCGGGCATCCGTCGGGTGCGTGCTGGTCGGCTGCCTGCTGCCAGCACAGCTGGGCGGCGAGGTCGACCGAGCTGGCGGCGTGCACGCTGAACGCCGGGGCGCCGTCGTGGTGCAGCTGCAGGTAGCTGACGTCGTGCCGGCGGGCGTGCCAGCCTGCGTGGTCGAGCCAGATCCGCCAGCCGGGGAATAGCCGTGACAGCGCCTCGGCGCGGGCCCGGGCCAGCACGCCCCACGGCTCGCGCAGCAGCGGGAACGGCTCGTAGTCCTGCGCGGGCCGGGTACCGGCAGCAGATGCCGGGCCGGGGTCGGCTGCGTGGTTGCCGTCGGGGGCGGACGGGATCAGGAAGCCGACTGCCACGCCGCGGCGCGTGCAGCGAAACAGCAGCCGCAGCAGGTAGGTGGCCGTCCCGGTGACCGCGCCGGGATCGGTGATCAGCAGCGCGTCGTGGCGGCCTGCCTCGATCGCGGCCTCCAGGCGGGCCAGGGCGGGCCCGTACCCCTCGGCCAGGCCGGGGTCCTCGGCGTAGGCCTGCGGCGGTGGCCAGCCGCGCTGCCGGGCTCCCTCGGCGACGGCGTCAAAGTGGCTGGCGAGGTCAGTGTCGTCGCTGAAGGCGGAGCGGATGTAGGCGGCCGGACGCTCGCGTTCTGCTGTCATCAGACCCCCATGAGAAGGATGTAGCCGGAGTATTACATGCAGTTGTCGCCCGGCGGGAAGCCTTCGGCTATGGGGAATTCTCCCCATGGCAAGCCCGGTGCGGGGGCGCGAAGCCGTCGCGCCCCCGGCCCGGCTGTTCCTGACATCACCGTGCTCCGGCCACGAGGTGAATCGGGTCGGCTGCCTGGCGGCAATGTCCCTCCCCGGGCTCGGTGACTCAGCGCGGCTGCGCGGGCACGCCGGGACCGGGACTGATCGCGGCGGGCGGCGGGATGGAGCGCGGGGCCCCGGGCACGGCACCACCGGCCGCCGGGCCGGTGCCCGGCCGCCTCGACGTCGCGGGCGTCAGGTCCGGCGATGCGGGGAACTGGGTCTGCTCGTAGGCCCGCAGGGCCGCGTCGAAGCGGATCTCCTCCTCGGTCGGCGCCGAGACCACCGTCACCGACAGCAGGAACGAGACGAGGCTGATCCCGATGATGAGCGGCAGCAGGAAGCCCTCGGCGGTCGTGCCCCCGCCGCCGCCCATCACCATCCCCTGGGGGCTGCTGGCGGAGTACATGCGCATCGCCGCCATGCCGGTGTAGTGCATGCCGCTGACTGCGATGCCCATGATCAGCGAGGCGGCCAGGCTGGTGAGCACCCCGCGCAGCCGCAGTGCGGCCCACAGCGCGGCGGTCGCCGCGACGACGGCGATGACGGTCGACAAGATGAACAGCGCCGGGTTGTAGGTCACCTTGCCGGGCATCCGCATGGCTGCCATGCCCAGGTAGTGCATGCAGGCCACGCCCAGCCCGGTGACCAGCCCGCCGAGCAGCAGCGGCCGCCAGCGCCGGCGGCCGGACCCGGCGACGAGCAGGCCGGCGCAGACGACCGTCACGGCGACCAGCAGGCTCAAGATGGTCATCGGCACGTTGTAGCTGATGCTCTCGCCGGGGATGGTGAACCCGAGCATGGCGATGAAGTGCATGACCCAGATGCCGGTGGCGCCGATCGATGTCCCGCCGAGCAGCAGCCACTTCACCCGTGCCCTTCCCTCATATGCCCGGGCCCGGGTGGCGCAGCGCAGGCCGACGAACGCGCCCTGACAGGACATGACGTACCCAAGCGCGGGCGTTAACAGGCCATACGAAAAGTTATGAACCGATAGCATTGTGCAACCCCTCCCAGGCCAGAGATTACTACTGCTTACAGCGATTTGCCATATGCAAATCGCAAAGAGCCAGTGACGGATGCGGATGTCACGTATTGCCCCCCGTCGTCATTTGCGCGCCGGGCACCGCGCCGGACGTGTCAGTGCCAGACCAGGGTCCGGCGTGCCGGACGGGAACTCGACAATCCGGCGCTGGGCGGGGAGGATGTTCACGTTCATGCACACGCCTCCGCCGCGGGACTTCGATGACGGGGTCCTCCTGGGCGCCCTGATGGACTCCTGGGGCCTGTCGGCTGATGATGTTCGTTATGTCCCGAAGGGTGCCGGCAGCTACCGCTGGGCTGCCACAGCTGGCGGCGGGCCGGCTGCATTCCTCACCGTGGATGACCTGGACTCCAAGCCCTGGATTGCCGGCCATCGCGATGCCGCGTTCGATGGCCTCGCCGCGGCCTACGGCGCGGCCTGGGCTCTCGAGCACGGTGGCATCTCGTTCGCCGTCGGTCCCCTGCGGACTCGGCGGGAGGCGGTGGTCCTGCGGCTAGCGGCCCGCTACAGCCAGGCGCTGTTCCCCTTCGTCGAGGGAACTCCCGGAACCTGTGACCCGCTCGGCACCGCTGGCCGGGACGCTTTGATCAGGCAGCTGGCCGAGCTGCACAGGACGCTGCCGCCACCGGGCCTCGGGCTCTCGCGCAGGCCGTACGCGATTCCCGAGCGGGCCGCCCTGATGGCGGCGCTCGACCAGCTCGGCAGCAGGTGGGAGGCCGGTCCGCTGGCGGAGCCCGCCCGGCAGGCGCTGGCCGCCCGCGCCGCCGATGTGACGAGCTGGCTCGGCGAGCTGGAGGCCCTGGCTGGCCTCCTCCGGCAGGACGACGCTGATCTGGTCGTGACCCACGGTGAACCTCATCCCGGAAACCTGATTCACACAGATGCCGGAGCGCGGGCTGATCGACTGGGACACCGCCGCGCTCGCCCGTCCCGAGCGCGACCTGTGGATGCTCGACGACGGCACCCCGGAATGCCTTCGCCTGCACCCGGAACTGGCCGGGCACACGATCTCCGGGCTGGCCATGGAGTTCTGCCGCCTGGCCTGGACTCTCAGTGATATCGCCTCGTTCGTGCAGATGTTCAGGTCGCCTCATCGGGAGACCCGCTGGCTCGGCACAAGCTCACCGGGCTTCAGCATCTCCTCGCGGGAGAGCCATCAGCGCCTTACAGCCGCCCGTAATGGCGATAGCGGGAATGCGCACCGCCAGTTCTCGCCTCCTGCGCGCCTGCCTGCGGATCTGCACGAGCTCGATAGCCGCAGCGCACTGTGATTGGACCGCGAGCGGGCTGGCATGACCAATCTGACCTGCAAGCGGGCCGACTTGGCCCGCGCCGGCACCGTCGTCAGGCCGGGCATGAGGATTGATGCCAGGACACGGGATCGATCTCGCAGTGCGACATCACCAGCCCGCGCAGGCCGCCGGCTGCGGACGCGGACTCAACAAGACCCTCGGCCGCGCTGGCCTCGGCCAGGTCCGCGGTCACGACGTCAACCTTGCTGCCGCGGCGGCGGTACTAAGTGTCGTGCTCGCCGCGCCCATATCCCAGGCGCTCGTCGCACGGCGCCCAGTAGCTCAGGACCAGATCCCATCCATCATCCGCAAGCCCGAGCGCGAGGCCAGCACCGATGGACCGCCGCCGGCCTACACCAGCCACCAGCACCGTTCCGCGATCTCGGCCAGACATGGAAGCCTCCGTCAGCTCCGCGGGGCCGGGTTCATCCTGCGCTCCCGGGCGCCCGAGCTAGTCTGCCAGGAACTGTTCGCGTTCCTCACCGTCTACCAGGCGCTATGCGCCCTGGAAGCCGAAGCTGCGCGGCAGGCCGGCATCGACCCCGACCGGATCTCGTTCACCGTGACCGTCCGCGTCGCCCGCGACCACGCCGCCAGCCACGCGATCATCACCCCGCGCAGCCTGGACCTGGCACGCCGCCAGGCCATCAGCGATCTGCTCGGCGACATCCTGCCCCGCCGCCGGGACCGGCAATACGAACGTGTCAGGAAACAACCAAAGAACAACTTCCCGGCCATGAAACGAGGACACGAAAGACCGCCCAGCGGGGTCACCTACAAGATCAAAGTCACCCGGAAGGCGTCATCACCTGCGGGAACGCCTTAACTCACCGGCATTGACCTGATCCGCTCCCCCGGCGGCTACCTAGCGGAAGTAAGTCCTCCCTGGTCGGCGGCCTGGTATTCGGTGATCTGACCTTCGGGCTAGGTCACAGTGCTGTAGGAGTGAACATATTCATATCTGAAATTATCGCCTTTTCGGCATGTATTCAGAGTCAGGCAAGTTCTGTATTCCGGCTGACAAAGTCGCATGTATTACGGAATCCTTTACAGGCGGACGAGTTCACTGCCGGGAGAGGACATGATCATGACCGCTCAGGGTGGGCTGGTGGGGTGGGCGGAGCAGTCGGCCCGTCGTCGAGCCGGAAGCCCGGCGGCCAAGGGCCTGGTGCCGGGGCGGCTGCGGTTCGTGTTCTACGGGCGGGTGTCGACCGAGGACTGGCAGGACCCGGTGACGTCGCGGGCCCGGCAGCGGGAGCAGGCCGAGATGCTGGTACGCGGGCATGGCCACATTGTGGGGGAGTTCTTCGATGAGGGGGAGAGCCGGACGGTGGCGTGGGCGCGGCGTCCGCAGGCCGCCGCCCTGGTCGCCCGGCTCGCCGATCCCGGCCGGGGCTGGGACGCGATCGTGATCGGGGAGTATGAGCGGGCTTTCTACGGCAGCCAGTACGCGGCGATGGCACCGCTGTTCGAGCATTACGGCGTCCAGCTGTGGATGCCGGAGACCGGCGGCCAGGTCGACTACGCGTCCGAGCACGACGAGAAGACAATGACCGATGCTCGGATTGTCGTCCAAGCGGGAGATCAGCCGGACGAGTATCCGGGTCCGGACCGCGATGGCCGTCCAGACCCGGGAGCAGGGCCGCTACCTGGGCGGCCGGCCGCCTTACGGGTACCGGCTGGCCGATGCGGGCCCGCACCCGAACAAGGCGCACGCGGCGTGGGGGCGTCGGGCGCACCGCCTTGATCCGGACCCGGCGACCGCGCATGTGGTGCGGTGGATATTCGCCCAGCGCCTGGCCGGGCATTCCGTCGCGCGGATCGCCCGTGCCTTGAATGAGGCGGGGGTGCCGTGCCCGTCCGCGGCCGACCCGGCCAGGAACCCGCACCGCGACCGCGGCGGGGTGGACGCTGGGCACGGTCACCACGATCTTGTCCAATCCCCGGTATACGGGCCGTCAGGTGTGGAACCGGCAGCGCACCGACACCGAGCTGGCCGACCCCTGTGGGCACAAGAGCGTGCAGCGGTGGAACCTCCCGGACGGGTGGGTAATCTCCGCCAGGCCGCGCATCCGGCGCTGGTCAGCGAGGACGATTTCATCGCCGTCCAGGACGTGAACGCCTCGCGCGGGCCGGTCCCGCAGGGTGAGCCGGTGCTGCGCCGGTACCTGCTGGCCCGGCTGCTGGCGTGCGGGGTGTGCGGGCGGCGGATGGAGTCAGCCTGGTCGAACGGCAAGCCCGCGTACCGGTGCCGGCACGGCCGCACCAGCGCGATGACATCGGACCCGTCCCGGCCGAAGAACGTGTATGTCCGTGAGGACAAGCTGCTGCCGCACCTGCCCGCCGTGCACCTGCTGCTCACCAGCCCGGCCGTGCGCGCCCGGCGCCGCACCCGCGGTGGCGCCGACGTCAGGAGCACCGCCAGTCCTGGCGAGGTGATCGGGTACCTGCGCGAGCACGAGATCACCCTCACCTGGGATCCGGCCGCTGCTGCCCTGCGGGCCCGCGCCACTGAGACTGGCAAGACCGTCACCGTGAAAGCAAGCTAACCGAAAGGTCAGGAAGCCCTCGTACAGGAAGGGAGGAGAACGCTCAGAACGCCGATCGCCTGGCGCTGGCGGCAGCCTGCGCCCTGGGTGTCGATCTGCCATGCCCGGAAACGGGCGGATATGGGAAATTACTGTGTCCGAGACTTGAACCCGGAAACACGGGAGATTTCCCCAGATCGGGGAATTCATGCCATTCACGCTACACCCGCCGGGCGCATCTCGTCAGGGCTTGCGTCGCCGCGGCGCGTCCAGGCCGCCCGTGTGTACTGAGCCGAGCCCGCCTGGGCCGGCAGCTCGGTTCAGTCCGGCGCTAGGCGGAAGATCGGCCAGCCGATCTCGGTGCGCCAATCGCCTGGCTCGCTGGTGTCCCGGGGCCCGGCCAGGTAGGTCTCGTGGCCCTGGCCGTTAACGGCCAGGGCATGGCCAGTCACCCAGGCGCCCAGGCGGCCGTAGGTGACGCCGATGTCGTCGTGTGATCCGGGGTGGACGGCGACCGCCAGCTCCACCGTAGGCAGCTCGACCGCCTCGATCCGCCCGAGCCGACGGGGCCGGCGGACCGGCCGGAAGACCGTCACGGCCCCGGCGCCCTCGGTGAACAGCTCATTCGCGTAGCGGCCACCCGGCGCACCGGCCCGCTCGGCGGCCGGGAAGGCCGCGTCCAGCTCGGCCATGGCGGCGTCGTACCACGCGCGGACCTCATCGCGCTGGACCGCGCCGCGGATGCCGGCCACGGTCCGCGCGGATACTGACCGGAGCTCCACCCGCAGGTCGCGGACGTCTGGGCGCAGGAGCTGCCGCGGGGAGGCGACCGCCGCGCGGGTACGGTCGGGCTCGCCTTCTAGGCGCTGCAGGTGCCCGGTGATGAGATCGGCGCGCCGCTGCGGATCCTCCGTCGCCAGGATGGCCTTCACCTCGGCCAGCGGCATGTCCAGCTCGCGGAGCCGGTGAATGACCTGAGCGGTCGGTACCGGTAGCCGCTGAACGGGTCCACCGCCGCCGGCTCGAGCAGCCCGGCCTGGTGGTAACGGCGCAGCGTCCGCACGCTCAGCTGGGTCAGCGTCGCGAACTCCCCGATGGTCAGCTTCGCATCCACCCAGCCACTATGGAACCTACCGCGGGGAGAGAGCCAACGGCTTGACCCTCTCCCTGGGAGAGGCCCGAGCGTTCAGGCATGACCAACATCGACTGGATCCACGGAACCGAGATCGCACCAGAGGCGCTGCCCGAGGCGATCATCACGTATCTCCCCGCGCACCGGGCGCGCGACCTCGACACGGCGATGGCGCACTACACCGCCGATGCCGCCGTCACCGACGAGGGGCGCACCTACCGGGGCGCGGACCAGATCCGCGCCTGGCTGGCCACCTCGGCCACGCAGTACACCTACACCGTCAAGCTCACGGGCGCGCTCCGGGTCGATGGCGACCACTACGACGCCCGCCATCACCTGGAGGGGAACTTCCCCGGCGGCGTGGCCGACCTGCACTTCCGCTTCACCCTGCGCGACGGGCTGATCGCCAGCCTCGTGATCGAGCCATGACCACTGACCTGGCCACCCCGACCGTCACAGCCTATGGGTGCTAAGTCTGCTCTTCCCTGTGACCTGCGCCGAAGGAGCGCGGCATCGGCAATGCTGATCACCGGTGACTCTGCCTACTCTGCCATCCCTAGTCCGGCTCGGCAGCTGGCTAATCGTGCTGGGCCGGTCGCCGCGTCCAGGGCCTGAACCGCCCTGCGCCCGCGTATCGCTGGTGTGCTTTATGGGCTTAGGGAGATATTCCAGGAGTCCTGGGACCCGGCAGAAGAGGACGGGCCGTCACCACGACGACGCAGCCACCCCGACCGGCAGCTACCCGAGAGCCGGCCGTCGGCGGGCTGCTGGCGTGGGCGGAGCGGACCAGGCGCCGCACAGCCTGGGCGCCTGTGGGGTTCCAGAACTCGGCCACTGGTCCTGACCTGGGCTTCTATGCGGCTCGCTCGTACTCGTTGATGAGGCCGCCGAGGACGGGCCGGCGCTGGATCCGCTTGCGGGAGAGATCAGCGACAGGCTGATCGGGCCGCGGCGGGCGAAGGTGACGGCTGCGATGAGGGCGCCGCCCGTACTAATGGGCCTCGTACTGGGCCAGGACAGTTCGCAGGTGCCATTCGCCGAAGATCAGCATCCGGTCGGTGACCTCCTTGCGGGCGGTGAGCACGAACCGCTCCGCGTAGCAGTTCGCCCGCGGGCTCCGGGGCGGGATCCTCACAGCCTCGATACCGGCATCGGCCAGCACTGCGTCAAATGATGCGGTGAACCGCCCGGCCCGGTCCCGGACAAGGAACCGGAAGTCGGCGGCGCGGTCACCCAGATCCATCAGCAGGTTGCGGACCTGCCGCACAGTCCAGGCCCCGTCCGGGTTCGCAGTGATCCCGAGGATGTGCGCAGAGCGGCTGCCGACCTCCATGACGAACAGGCAGTACAGGCGCTGCAGGGTGACCGCGCAGTCCACGTGGAAGAAATCGGTGGCGAGCATCGTCGTGGCCTGAGTGCGCAGGAACTGGCGCCAGATCGTGTCGGTGTTCCGTTGGGCGCCGGAGGGATCTTCAGGGCTCTGAGGATCCGGCGGATGGTGGAGGCGCTGATCCGGTGGCCGAGCTTGAGCAGTTCGCCCTGGATTCTCTGGTATCCCCAGCCGTTGTTCTCGGTGGCGAGCCGCCCGATCAGCGCGGTGATCTCGGAGCTGACCGGAGGCCGTCCCGTCCGGTGCGGGCAGGTCCACTTGCGGGCGACGAGGCGGTGGTGCCAGCGCAGGACGGTGCCGGGGGTGACCAGCCGGTGCGCTCGCGGCCTTCCGGGCAGGAGCCGGATCAGCGCGGCGAGGACCGCGCGGTCGGCCCAGTCGAGCCGGGGCCGCGGATGGGTGCGGCGCAGCACGGCGACCTCGTGTCGCAGCACGAGCAGCTCGGCGTCCTTGGAGGCCGATGACCGGGCGAGCAGGATCAGCCAGCCGCAGAGCCGGACGAAGATGAGGTAGAGCAGGCGCAAGGACACGGATGATCATGATGCCGTACGGCGTGACTCTGGCCGTCGCCGCAGCTCATAGGACATGCAGACTTCTGGCACCCCACAGGCTCGCTCATCGCTGTAAGGGCGGCAGCGGTCGTGTTGGTGATATCCGCGGGCAGGCCCAGTTGGCCGACGGCACCTGTTCTTCTGGCAGGCGTACCTGCTCGCTGCGGCAGTCACGCAGGACGGCCTGGATGGCCTCGGGCAGGCGCCGTTCCTCAAAGCTGCCATCGGCGTGCAGGTTGGGCAGCTTCCATGTACTGGTGCGTTCAGGGTGACCGGTCATAGGCGAAGCACCGCGCTGGCAGCTAATACCTGGGACGGAGAAGATCGTCCTCGCCTGGTGGCTGGCACCAGTCCGCTGCGGCGGACGGCTGCGGGCAGAGAGAGGGTAGATACCCCGTGTGCTTAGCAGCCACAGCCGGTCAGGAGGTCGCTGCCGGACAAGTGGACCCGCAGTCGGAGCCGCAAGATCAGGGACGCGCACTCGACATCCGAGGCTGCCAGGACGCACCCGTCGCTGACCGCGACCGCGCCGACGTTCAGCGCCTGCGCGTAGGCGAGGGCCTGCCGCAGCGCGCGAGCCCCTGGCTGCGCCCGCTTCGCGGGGAACCGCACGTCCTTCCCCGAAGGGGCCTCGGCATGTTCAGCCTTGTCGGCCCGACCGTGAGGGGTCACGGGTGAGCGGAGTTGTCATGAGGTATCAGGCCGGCCGTTCCGGATGGCCCGGGGCCGGCCGCGGTGGGGGATCGGCCGCTTCCCTGCCGCGTGCGCGCGCTTTCCGTCTGATGCGGCCCGGGCGCAGCCGCACGGCGAAGCCCGTGGCGGATAGCAGGAACAGTGCTCCGGTTACGGCGAGCCAGTGCCACAGGTACGGGTCGAGCGAGAGGGTGGTCGTGGCGGTGAAGCGGGCGGGCAGCCGGAAGATCAGCGGGAACCAGATGAGCAGCAGCATGCCGGAAAGCGCCGCGGGGACGCGCAGGTAGTTGATCCACCGCACGGCGGGCAGCCGCGGCGGGCGGTGCCTGAAGACCGCCATGGCGGACCGGTCGGCGAGCGTGTAAAGCGGCAGCAGGAGCAGGTCGTGCCCGATGACCGCGCCGGCGAGCCAGACGAGGATGCCGACGGGGTTGCCGGGCAGCAGCGCGGCCGCGGCGTACCCGGCGAGCGCGAAGCAGCTGAGCATGGTCAGCAGGTGCAGCGGGCTGGCGCCGTACCAGCGCAGGAAGCGGCGCATGTCAGCTCCGGAAGGTCAGGCTGGTGACCCACTTGGTGTTGTGCACGCCAGGACTGGCGGGCACGATCACGCGGGCCGGGTAGCCGTGGTCGGGTGAGAGGTCGCCGCCGTTGACGCGCAGCGCGAGCAGCGAGTCCGGGTCCATGACCTGCCCTGCGGACAGCACGGCCTGGGTGAACGAGCCGCCACGTTGCAGGGACTGGACCAGGGCGCTTGACGGGCGGGTGACGCCGGCTAGCCGGGCGAGGTCGCGCAGCCGGACGCCGGTCCAGGCCTGGTCATCGGTGGACCAGCCCTCGACGCAGGCGATCGGCAGGCTGGCGGTGTGCTGTTTCATGCGGAGCAGGTCGGCGCGGCGAAGCACGACTGGCGCGTGGCCGGGCTGGCTGTCGCTCCTGAGCGTGAGCCGCCAGGCCTGGCCGGTCTCGGAGTCGCTGATCCCGGCGCTGGCCGCGGTCTGCTTGACCTGGAATTCTCCGGGGCCGCCCGCGGCGTCCTGTCCGTGTGGCGCGAGCAGCGCGGTCCGTCGCAGCGGTCCGCCCAGGGACTGGCCCACGGACAGGAGCGCGATGAGGGCCGAGCCCGCGCCGGCGAACGCCAGCACGCCGCGCCGGGAGATCGTCGGCTCGGCAGGCGCCGTGCTGACCAGGTACCCGGCCTCCGCGGGCTCGGGGCGCGTCCTGGCGAGGCTGGTGCGCAGCTCCCCGATCAGGCTGCGGCTGCGCAGCGCCCTGATCATGGCCGGCAGCTTCAGCGCCACGTGGACGACGAAGCCCGCGATGAATACCCAGGCGCCGTAGAAGTGCAGGGTGTAGAAGGAGCCGGGGAACTTGTACCACGTCTGGATGTTCAGGATCCCGGTCGCGAACTCGAATACTGCCCCGCCGACGAGCAGGAACAGCGACAGCCGCTCCAGGGCGTGCGCGGGTGAGCGCAGTGGCGGCCACTCGAACAGCCTGGGCAGCACCGACCACAGCTTGAACAGCAGGACCGGGACGAGCACCAGGCCCAGGGTGACGTGGACGCCCTGGTTGAGCCGGTAGAGCCAGACCGGGTGGGTGGGCCAGGAGAAGAGGTAGAAGCCGAGCAGTCCCTTGCCGGGCGTCTTGTCGTTGACCGGGCTGAGGTCCGGGTTGTAGGCGGCGTAGGAGAGCAGCCCGGTCGCGAACATCACCGGGATGGACGCCAGCAGCACCAGGCCGAACACCGAGGTCAGCCAGGGGCCGCGGATCGGGCTGCGCCAGAACGACCGGCGGAACGGCCCGGGAGGACGGGACATGGGCGATTTCACTGGTGACCTTCCTTGTCGGCTCCGCGGGCTCCGTCGAGGATGTCAACGGCCGCCTGGCAGGAACCGCTGCCCCGGGGAAGCCATACGGAGGCGGGGCGGGCGCGGATCCCCGCGACCGGACGGAACAATGCGGCCGGTACCCCGGCGAGCAGCGGCTGGGGGCACTGGCGGTAGTACCGGCTGAGCGAGGGCGGATAACCCCGCGGCAGCCCAGGGCCGTCGGTGATGATCGCGCTGAACCGGCGCGCGGCGACCGCAGCTGCGGCACTGGCCTCGAAGCGCGTGATCGCGGCCTGGTCCGAGGACCGCAGCACGTCGTACGCCGCGTCCTGGTGCGCGACCGGCGTCATTCCCGCCAGCAGGCTCAGACCAGGGTCGGCCGGGATCGCCACCCTCCCGCCGAACTGCCGCAGGCCGGCGATCAGCCGCTCGCCGACGGCGCGGTCGGCGCTGGCGGGAATCGCCCGGGACGGGTGGAAGCCGCTGAGCAGCAGGGCTGTCTGGGCGATGACGAGCAGGCCCGATACGGCAGTGACCCACCGTGTCGCTGCGCCGCCGATCGCCAGGCCAGCGAGCAGCGCCACGGCGAGGTAGGCGGGCAGCACGTCGTCGATGCCGCCGCCGCTGTGCACCAGCGCCGCGTAGCCCTCCACTACCAGCGCTGCGCAGCCGGCCAGCAGCACAGGGGGCACCCGGCGCGCGCCGATCAGAGCGGCGCACGCGGCCAGGCCGAGCGCGGGCAGCAGGAGCGTCCAGAACCAGCCGAAGCTGCGGCCGGTCAGCGGGTGCTCGCTCATCAGCTCGAAGACGTAGTAGATGTACCAGCCGCCGCTGGTGAGCCCGAGCACCAGCGTGCTGACGCCGAGCACCGTGACCTCGGCGAGCGCGGCAACGCAGGCGAGTCCGCGGCGCGGACCGGCCAGCAGCGCGGCGGTTACCGCGGCCGCCTCGGCGAGCCCGGTCTGCTTGGTGAGGGCCGCGGCGGCGAGCAGCAGCCCGGCGGCGACGGCGCCGGGCGTGCCGCGCATCCACCGGGCCGCGTACAGGCCGCCGATGCTGAGCGCGAGGAACAGCGAGTCGACCCGGGCGACGTCGAACCAGGTGCCCGTGGCGAAGTAGGTCGCGGCGAACAAGCCCGCGGCGCCGGTGCCGGCCGCGATGCTTCCCGTCTCGCGCTGGACCAGGCGGGCGAGCAGCGCGAAGCAGGCCAGCGAGGACACCAGCGACACCAGCCGCAGCGGCAGGTACGAGACGCCGAGCACGCGGGCCGCCGCAGCCGACACGGCGAAGTAGAGCGGCGGGTACCCGTCGGGGACGTACCCGGCGGCCGGTGCCGGGTACAGCGGCTGGCCTGCGAGGATCCGGTGCACCTCGACGAGCGAGTTGCCTTCC
Organism: uncultured Actinomycetota bacterium; assembly: GCA_963822485.1. GTDB lineage: Bacteria > Actinomycetota > Actinomycetes > Streptosporangiales > Streptosporangiaceae > DASUBV01. Next base: position 22,891 of record CAWGHW010000031.1, on the reverse strand, counting down.
AGCCATTCGAGGGGGAACGGGTAGCCCAGCCGGCTCAGCGCGACGAACAGGTACGCGGTGATCGCGACCAGGCCGGCCAGCGCCGCAGCCAGCCGCGAGGCTCGGGAGGCCCGGCATCGTAGCGTCCTGGCCGGAGCCGACTGGCTTTCGTCCCTCGGACGCGATCGGCTGTCCCGGCTGCTGCTAACGGTCACGCCGTGTATTACATTCGGCCGCTCCCAGGCGGGGCAAGGAATTGCCTCCTTACAAACTGGTGATAACGCGCGGCTCGGGCGAGATCCTCGGCGTGGCCATGCGTAGCCTCGGGGCATGCGAGTTCTTGTGACTGGCGGTGCCGGCTTTATCGGGTCTCACGTTGTCGGGGCACTTATCAGCGCGGGTCATGAGGTGCAGGTGCTGGACGCGCTGCTGCCGTGGGTGCACCCCGGCGGCGGGCCCCCGCTCTCCGGTGATCCCGGCTTCGAGTTCGCGCACGGCGACGTACGCGACGCGCGAGCGGTGGCCGAGGCACTGCGCGGTGTCGGCGTGGTCTGTCACCTGGCGGCGATGGTCGGGCTGGGCGCCGACTTTGATGACGCACCGCTGTACGCGAGCTGCAACGACCTCGGGACGGCGGTCGTGCTGGCCGCGATGGCCCGCGCGGGGATCAGCCGGCTGGTGCTGGCCTCGTCGATGGTGGTCTACGGCGAGGGCGCCTACTCGTGCGCCGAGCACGGGCTAGCCGCGACGCCGCCGCCGCGGCTGGCTGCCGACCTCGACGCGGGCCGTTTCGAGCCGCGCTGCGAGCATTGCGGCGAGCCGCTGTCATCGGAGCTGGTGCCCGAGGAGGCGCCGCTGGGGCCGCGCAGCGTCTACGCCGCTACCAAGGTCGCGCAGGAGCACCTCGCCCGATCGTGGGCCAGGGCGACGGAGGGGCATGGGGTGGCGCTGCGCTATCACAACGTGTACGGCCCTGGCATGCCCCGTGATACGCCGTACGCCGGCGTGGCGTCGTTCTTCCGCTCTGACCTGGAGGCCGGCCGCCCGCCGCGGGTCTTCGAGGACGGGGCGCAGCGGCGGGACTTCGTCCACGTCCGCGACGTGGCCAGCGCCACCGTCGCCGCGATTGAGGCGGCCGGCGGTCAGGGCGCGCCTGGCGGCCCTGGCACCCTGCGCGCCTACAACGTCGGCAGCGGCACCCCGCGCACGGTGGGTCAGCTCGCGTCGGCGCTGGCCGGCGCCTTCGGCGGGCCCAGCCCGGTGGTCACCGGCGAGTACCGGCTGGGCGATGTCCGGCATGTCACCGCGTCCAGCGAGCGCATCTCGCGCGAGCTGCGATGGCGGGCGGCCGTGCCATTCGCCGCGGGCGTGGCGGAGTTCGCCGCGGTGCCCGCGGGCCGGGGCCGGCCTGAGGCACCTCATTCACGAGCAGGCGGGCAGCCGCATCTCAAAGCAGCAGCCGTCTCCGGTGTTCACGATGCGCACGCTGCCCTGGTGTGCTTCGACGACGCCGCGCACGATCGCGAGGCCGAGGCCGGCGCCGCTGTCAGGCCCGGGGGTCCGCGCGTCGGTCCCGCGCCACGCCAGGTCGAAGACATGCGGGAGGTCGGCTTCCGGGATGCCACCGCAGCCGTCGGTGACGGTGAGCAGGGCGTACTCGTGCTCGGGCCTCGCCTCGACGTGGACGAGGCCGCCCGGCGGGGTGTGCCGGATGGCGTTGACGAGCAGGTTGGTCAGTGCGCGGGACAGCTCGCGCGGGTCGGCGCGGACGGCGAGCTGCCCGGCCGCTGTGCCGTCCAGGTGCACGCCGCGCTCACCCGCCAGTGCCTCCGTGCTCGCGAGCACGTCGCTGACCAAGTCGGCCAGCGCGATCTGGTCCGTGGACAGGTGCAAGGTGCCGGAGTGGATCCGAGACAGCTCGAACAGGTCATCAACCATGGCAGCCAGCCGTTCAGCCTCGGCCCGCATCTGCTTGTGGTAGCGAGGGGGGTCGGCGGCCAGGCCGTCCTCGAGCGCCTCGGCCATCGCGCGCAGTCCGGCCAGCGGGGTACGCAGGTCATGCGAGACCCAGGCCACCAGCTGCCGCCGGGACTGCTCAAGGGCGCGTTCCCGGGCACGGGAGCGCGCCAGCTTCGCGCTGGTGTCCTCCAGCTCCCTGGACACGTCCGCGAAGTCCGCCGCCAGCGGGAGCGCCGGAGGCAGGAACTGGCCATCCTCGTCGCCGAGCGACCGCGCGGCCTGGCGCAGGGCGGCGCTGCCGGACTCGACCTGCCGTCCGAGCAGCCAGCTGAAGGCGAACGCGACGACGCCGGCGACGACGCACACCATCACGACGACGCGAAGATCGTGCTGGGACAAGAACATCGCCTCGGCGCTGGCGAGCGTGCCGGCCACGATCGCGAGCACGGGCACGGCGCCGGTCGCCTGGATGGACAGCCGGAGCCGGGCCCGGCGCAGCAGCCGGATGATGCCCATGCCCGCCAGGCCCACGGCGCTCGTGCAGCCCGCCGCGATCATGACGATCTGCAGCTGGTCATTCATGAGGGGTCGGCCTCCCAGCGGTAGCCGACGCCCCAGACCGTCTGGAGCTGAGTCGGCGAGGCGGGCTCGCTCTCGACCTTGTCCCGCAGCCGGCGGACATACACGGTGATGGTCGACAGGTCCCCAAATGACCAGCCCCATACCTGCTCAAGCAACTCGGCACGGGTAAACGCCCGACCCGGGTGGGAGACAAGGAAGGCGAGCAGGTCGAACTCGCGCACCGTCAGGTCCAGCACCCGGCCGTCTGAGCGGGCCCGCCGTGCCGCCCTGTCGACCTCCAGCCGTCCCGATCGCACCAGCTGCGGCTCGACCGCCGCAGAGACCGTCACGCGGGACCGGCGCAGCACGGCCTGCACCCGCAGGGTGAGCTCCCGCGGGCTGAACGGCTTGGTCACGTAGTCGTCGGCACCGCTCTCAAGCCCGAGCACGCGGTCGCTCTCCTCGCCGAGCGCGGTCAGCATGATCACCGGCAGCGGCGCCTGCGCGTCCTGCCTCTCACGCAGCCGCCGGCATACCTCCAGGCCGCTGACTCCGGGCAGCATCAGGTCAAGCACCACCAGATCGGGCCGCCACGTCGCGGCCATCTCCAGCGCGGTACGCCCGTCCACCGCGTGCCGGGGCTCCAGGCCCGCGTGGCGCAGGTAGTCCACCACGACCTCCGCCACCATCAGGTCATCTTCGACCACGAGAATGCGTCCATCCACAACCAGAGTCTAAGAATCTTCGCGGACGCGAAGAGCGCTCAGCCCGGCACTACCACGAGATCTTTCTTCAGATTGTCATGAATTCCCCGCCGGGTATGCGGAGAAATCATGGACTACGGCTCAGGGCCCCGAGTTCTCCACTTTGTAATGCGCAACCACCCATGCCGATCCGTCAGTGGCAATAACGTCACAGCCATGATCGTGGACGTCATCCTGCCGTGCCTTAACGAGGCTCCGGCGCTCCCCTGGATTCTCGGCCGGATGCCCGCCGGCTTCCGGCCGATCGTCGTGGACAACCGCTCCACCGACGGCTCCGGCGAAGTCGCGCGGTCGCTCGGCGCGACAGTCGTGCCCGAGCCGGCCAGGGGCTTCGGGGCGGCCGCCCACGCCGGCCTGCTGGCGGCGACCAGCAAACTGGTGTGCTTCAGCGACTGTGACGGCAGCCTCGACCCCCGGCAGCTTCCCCTCCTGACCGGGCCTCTCCTGGCCGGCCAGGCCGAACTGGTCCTTGGCCGCCGCCGCACCAGGCAGCGGGACGCGTGGCCGCTGCCGGCGCGGCTGGCCAACCGGGAACTGGCGCGACGGGTCCGCCGGCGCACGGGACTTGGCCTCCGTGACCTGGGGCCGATGCGCGCGGCAGGCCGCGAGGCGCTGCTCAGCCTGAACCTCGCCGACCGGCGGTTCGGGTATCCGCTGGAGATGATAATGAACGCGGCGGCGGCAGGCTGGCGGGTCTCGGAGGTCGAGGTGACCTACCTGCCGCGCATCGGAAAGTCCAAGGTAACCGGCACCGTCCAAGGCTGCGTGCGCACCGTGCGGGACATGAGCCAGGTGCTCGCCCGGTGACCACTGCGGATACCACCCTGCTCATCATCGCGAAACAGCCACTGCCCGGCCGGGTCAAGACGCGCCTCGTCCCGCCGTGCACGCATGAGCAGGCCTGCGCACTCGCCGAGGCCGCGCTCACCGACACGCTGCACACCATGCGGATGGCCCCGGCCCGGCAGCGGATCCTGGTCCTCGACGGCAAGGCAGGCCCGTGGCTGCCCGCCGGGTTCGACATCCTCCAGCAGTGCGGCGGCCCGCTCGACGAGCGCCTCGCCGCTGCCTTCGCCGCTGTTCGCGGCCCGGCGCTGCTGATCGGAATGGACACACCACAGGTCACCCCCGCGCTGCTCACAGTGGACTGGCAAGGCACCGACGCCGTGTTCGGCCCGGCCGCGGACGGCGGATTCTGGGCGCTCGGGCTGCGCGTGCCGGATCCCGCCCTGCTGCGCGGCGTCCCCATGTCGACCCGGGGCACCGGCGCCATCCAGCGCGCCCGGCTGCTCGCGGCCGGACTGCGCGTCGCCGACCTGCCGCGGCTACGCGATGTGGACACCGCAGCGGATGCCGTGGCCGTGGCCCGCCAGGCACCGCAGAGCCGCTTCGCCGCGCGGGTCCGCGAGCTTGCCATGATCCTGAGCCCTGCCGACAGGGGGGAAGTCGCCGCCGGTGAAACGAGAGAAACCGGTTCCTGGCGGCCTGGCCGCGCCGCCGCGGCCCGGCTGACCGCTGCTGAGCCTTACGACTTTGTTACCGAATGCTCTGGATGCCGCTCATGAGTCGCCGACGGCGGTACCTTCCCGGGGTGACCGGGAAGCGGGGGCGTCGCGGGACTGACCGCCGCCGGGGCCCGTATCCTCGGCACCCGTCGCTGAGCCGGGGTTCGCCAGCGTCGGCGTCGCGGTGTCACGATGACAGGGTGACCGATGACAAGGTGACCACTGCAGCGGTGAGCGGCCCTCGGTGATCACGGCGAGCCTGCGGGCGCCCTGGCGCTGGGCCGTCGTAGTAGGCGGCGCGGCTCTGCTCTGCGCCGTCCCGGCCATCGTCGCGGCTCTCCCGGTCCAGGGGTCCGCTATCGCCGCCGTCGCCCTGCGCGCTCGCATCCTGGCCTCCGCCGACGTTCCCTATCAGGGCTACGCGGAGAGCACGGCGGACCTGGGCCTGCCGAAGCTGCCGGACCTAGGCAACCTCAGCAGCCTCCTGGATGGCGTTACCGATCAGTACGTCTGGTACCGCTCGCCCGCCCACTGGCGCGCCGACACGCTCACCGCCGCCGGGGAGGACGACGTCTACCAGGTGTGCCGGGACACGTTCCTGTGGAACTACTCCGACAACCTGCTGACCCGCGTGACAGGCCGCCAGCCGGTCCGCCTGCCGCGCGCATCCGACCTTCTGCCGCCGGCGCTGGCCAGCCGGCTGCTCAGGCTCGCCTCCCCGGCCGATCACCTGTCCCGGCTGCCGTCCGTGCGGGTCGCGGGGGTGGACGCGGCCGGGCTCCGGCTTGTCCCGGCTAGTCCGGCGACCACGGTCGGCAGCATCGACATCTGGGCCGACCCGGTCAGCGGCCTCCCGGTCGAGGTGAAGATCATCGCCCGTGGCACTGGCCCGCCGGTGCTGGTGAGCAAGTTCCTGGACCTCAGCCAGCGGCGGCCTGCGCTCGCGACGGTTATCCCCCGCCCCGCGCCGGTTGTTGACCGGGCGACGGCCCGGCTGTCGTCGCTCAACGGCATCCTGAGCGGAGGCCGCCGTCATCCCTGGCCGCCCGCGCTCGGCGGGTTCCGGCTGACGGCAGTACCCGATGCCCTGACCGGGGTGGCGTTTTACGGCACGGGATTCGCCCGGCTCGCCCTGGTGCCACTGCCGGGCCGGACCGGATCGCAGGTCGTCAGGGCGGCCACGTCAGCCGGCGCCCGCACGATTACCCTGCCCGGCGGTCGAGCGGTGCTGGTCCGCACGCCGCTGCTGACCGTCGTGCTGGCCACGTCATCTCGGTTTGGCGGGGTGACGTTCCTGTTCGCCGGCCCGGTGACTGCGACCGGGCTTGAGCGCGCGGCCGGCAGTCTGCTGGCGCTGATCGCGGGCGCGCGGTGATCGTCACCCGGGCGCTGACCAAGCGATTCGGCAGCTTCCCTGCCGTCGATCATGTCGACCTGGATGTTCGCGACGGGGACCGGTACGGCTTCCTCGGTCCCAACGGGTCCGGGAAGACCACGGTGATCCGGATGCTGCTGGGCCTGGTCTATGCCACCAGCGGCGAGATCGAGATCATGGACCAGCCGATGCCATCTCATGCCCGCGAAGTCCTGGCGCAGGTCGGCTCGCTGGTAGAAGGGCCGTCCGCCTACTCGCACCTGTCCGGGCGCGCGAATCTCGCCCTGATCGATGCCGCGGGCCGCGCCGGCAGCCGCCGCACCCGGCGGGCCAGGATCAGCGAGGCGCTGGAGCGGGTCGGGCTGGCCGGGATCGACGACCGCGCGGTGGCCAAGTACTCGCTCGGGATGCGGCAGCGGCTGGGGCTGGCTGCCGCGCTGCTCCGGGCTCCCCGCCTGCTCATCCTCGATGAGCCGGCCAACGGCCTCGATCCTCGCGGCATCCGCGAGATGCGTGAGCTGATGGTGGAGCTCAGCGCGGCCGGGACCACGATCTTCCTGTCGAGCCATCAGCTCAGTGAGGTCGAGCTGCTGTGCACGCGGGTTGGCATCGTCGATCGCGGGCGGCTGGTCTTGCAGGACGATCTCGCGTCGCTGCACGCCCCGACCGGCCGGGTGGTGGTGCGCAGTGCCGACCCTGACCGCGTGGCCGCCGCGCTGGACGGAGAGGTCAGCCGCCGCGACGGCGACCAGCTGATCGTGACGGCGCCGGATTCGGCCGCGCTCAACGCGCGCCTGGTCGCGGCGGGCATCCCGGTTGAGGAGCTCCGGCCCGAGCGGCAGTCGCTTGAAGACCTCGTGCTCTCCCTGACCAGCGCGGGCGCGGACCGCGTTGACCGCCCAGCCGGGGCCGATCGGAAGGATGCTTCCCCGTGATTAGGGTCGAGCTCGTGAAGCTCGCGCGCCGCCCGCGGAACTGGGTCAGCCTGGCCCTCCTGTGCGCCCTCCCGGTGATCGTCGCGGTGTTCGTGGCCGTTACCCATCTGGTCCCGCCGCCTGGTCAGGGACCGACGCTGCTGTCGGACGTGCTGGCCAGCGGATCGCTGTACCCCGCGGTGGCGCTGGCGATAGTGCTGCCCGTGTTCCTGCCGATCGCCGTGGCCGTGGTTGGGGGCGACTCCATCGCCGGCGAGGCCGCGTCGGGCATGCTCCGGTACCTGCTGGCCCGGCCCGTCGGGCGCGCCCGGCTGCTCACCGCCAAGCTCGTCGCGGTTGTCGCCTACGTCCTGGCCGCGGTGGTCCTGATCGCGGCGACGGCCTACATCACCGGAATACTGCTGTTCGGCTCGAAGCCGGTCGCGGCCACTCCAGGCGGGCTCACCGCGTCCAACCTGGCCGCCACGTCGCTCTCGGGTGCCGGCCTCTCCCCAGCCGACCTCTTGCTGCGGATACTCGGCGCGGTGGCCTTCATCTCGGTGTCCATGCTGGGGGTCGCGGCGATCGCGCTGTTCCTGTCAACGGTCACCGACTCCGCTCTCGGCGCCGCGCTGGGAGCACTCGGGGCCCTGATCACCAGCCAGGTCCTGATCACCTTGAACTCGGCGTCGGCGATCGCTCCCTACCTGCCGACCCGCTACTGGCTGGCATGGATAGATTTCTTCCGCGAGCCGATCCTGTGGCGCAACATCGAGCGAGGCCTGGGCGTGCAGGGCGTCTATGTCGCGGTCTTCCTCGCCGCCGCCTGGGCGCATTTCGCGACCAAGGACATCACGAGCTGACCGCGCTCCCGGCCGGGCCGGCGGCGGCCACCTGGTCAGGTCCCGCAATCTGCCGGACGAGGGTGCGCGATCGGCGCCGTCCCGATGGCCCGGATCACCATGGCGGCCACTACCGGGCTCGTCGGCAGCTGCGAATGGCTGATCCGCAACTGCGGGCAGACCGACTGCACGGGTACGTCAATCGCGCCCGCCAGCCGGGCCGAGGCCGGCGGGGTCACGGTCTTGTCGTCAGTCGTCCACAGCGACAGCCAGGGCAGCCGCGGGGGCACGCCCGCAGCCAGCCCGGCCAGCAAGTTGCTGCCGGGAATCAGCTGGACGCAGGCGGCGGGACAGGCGCTCGGCGCGAATCCCTGAGCCGAGGTCGCCAGCATGGTTCCGTGGAACGGGGAGCCGAGAGTGACCACCCGCCGGGCCTTGCGATCCCCGTTATCCTCGCGCGCCCACAGCAGCGCGGTGACGCCGCCCGCCGAGTAGCCGATCACGTCCACCGAGGGCGCCCTGCCGCGCAGCGCGCGGCTGACCGCCTGATTCAGCACTCCAGCGTCCCGGATCAGGCTGCCAGTCCCGTTACCGGGCAGGCGGAGGACCGTGGCCGCCCGTCCGGTCGCCCGGATCCGCCTGGCCAGCACCACCAGCCCGGCGGTGCTGCCGCCGTAGCCGGGAACGAGCAGCACCGGCCCGGGCTGACCCTGCGAGGGATAACCGGCCGGCGCGCTGTCCCCGGCGCGGCCGGCGACAATCGTGACGGTGAGCGCGCAGGCACCGACCGCGGCCAGCAGGGTCACCCCCGCAACAAAACGCCGGCGCCGCGCGGGAAGACCGCGGTACCAGATGGTCATGCTCACTGCATGACGAAGGCACCGGCCGCGCCCAGGATCAGGGAGGCCTTCAGCAGGCCGCGCCAGCCGACAGGGCCTGATCGGGCGTGCCGCCCGCCCGCCAGCCGATTCTTAACACCCGACATCGATCCCTCCCGCCTCTACCGTAACCCGGCCAGGCTGACGATTCCCCGAATGCCGCCAGATCGGGCACCGGGCCCGATCCCGGTGCAGCCGCCAGTTCGCCGTGCTCACAGCCGATGTCGACCGGACCCAGATCGACGAGCCCGATCTCGCCGACCTGGCGGCCTTCGACCAGGCCGGCGCCCGGCGGTAATCGCGCCGTGACGGGCCTACAACATGCCGTGTCCGGTCCGGACGGTCCGGTGAAAGGCATATGCGTAGGCTGCGCGCCGCGGCTGTCTCCTCGCTGAGGAGCAGCCGTGCTGGGGCCGGGATCGCAGCGGTGAGCTCCGCGGCCGGAATCGACATGCTCGCCTTCACCGGCGGCGTGGGCGAGTAACAACGACGTCCGTGACAGCTGCGACATCACCGCGGCCGGAGCAACCGTGAGGACCCTCGTGTTCACCGTACGCAAGACCTGCAGATCGCCCGCGAGGCACGCCAGCAGCTCCGCGTCCCCTAGCGATGCCGGCGGCCCTCGGCGGCCACCGCGCCGATCCCGCGGTTAGACGCCGGCGGGCAGGTGGCCGCGTTGCGGAGCCGCTGCCGGGTATCACCACCGCATGAGCGGGGGAATTACCTACGAGATCATCGCCCGGCGCCAGCACCACGGGCACGGTAAGCACCAGTGGGTCTACGGCTGCGGGCACCCGGCCTGCGGCGGACAGGACAGCCCGGCCGAGCACCCGACCACCTGCCGCGACGCAGCCTGCGCCGAGAGGGCCGCCTGGGACCACGCCCGGCATGCGCACCCGGACGACACAGCCGTCATCGAGGTCCAGGGCGACGCCTAGCCCTCGGCATGCGCGGCGGGTCACTACGCGCGCCGCTGGACTCCCGGCGGTCCCGCCGACGTGCGGTCGGCGGCCTGTGACCGCGGCTGAAGGGCCTTTGGGGGCGCAACAGTAACCGCGCCCGGCGCGGCACGCCAGCCAGTATCTGGCCCGGGGGCGCGCTGGTCACCGGTCAGTGGCCGGTGCCGTGGCCGCCGGGCCGTTTGACCCCGGTAGGAGTTGTGCCGGGCGCGCTTGACCATCCGGCCCGCAGCATCGTGGATGCTCCTCCGCGTCACCCGGCGCCGCCCGCAAGTTCGAGGGCGATCACCGGCAGGCTGGTCCCCTGGTCGCTGATCCGGGCGCCGCGAATCGCTTCGAAGGCCGGCTTCAGCACCGCCCATACGCGCGATGCCCGGCCGCGTAGGCCGCCAGCGCCGCGGCTGTCTCGTCGCTGGTGAGCAGCCGCGCTGTCGCTGGCGCTGGCCGGTGGCCGCGGGCGTAGACGCGGACCTGCGGGTTGACGGCGACGTTGCGGAGCCACTGGGCCCGGGCGCCGAACCCGGAGGCCACCAGGTAGGTGCCCGGGCGGGGGCGGTCGACGACTTCCAGGACGACGCGTGCTCGCTGGCGGTGTGCAGCCTGCGGAACAGGGCAGTCGCTGCCGGATCTCCGGCGATCAGCATCGCCCGGCATAGGCCAGGACGGGGGAGCCGGAAGATGGCGGATTACCGCGTCGGCCAGGCCTGGCAGCGTCGCCGGGTCGAACGGGCCCCCGCTGGCGGGGTCTAACTATCTCGGCCAGAACCGCCTCCAGGACACGCGCCAGGTGATCGTCCACCGCGTCGCGCAGCCCGTCCCTGGACTGGTAGTGCCGTACGACCAGCGCAGGAGACACACCAGCCGCCCTCGCGACATCGCGGATGGTCGCGGCGTCCGGGAGGACGCTCGCCGCGAACAGCCGCAGCGCCTCATCACGGATGACCGCCCGCGAGGTCCGGCTCATCAGGCAGTGAACACAGGCCGCGGTCTGGCCGTCGCCGCGAGGGCTGGCGGGAATCTGGGTCGCCGCGGCATTAGCCCGGGGACGGGCGGGCGTCTTTACGGCTGAGGACAGGGGGTCGTGGTGGATGAGCGGGCGCGGCAGGAGTTCGCGGAGTTCGCCGCGGCCAGGTCGGCCGACCTGATCCGCCTGGCGTACGTGCTCACGGGCAGCCAGCACGCTGCCGAGGATCTGCTCCAGACTGCGCTGACCAGCGCGGCGGCTCGCTGGGGGCGGATCCATACCGCGCCCGATTCCGATGTCCGGCAGATCATGTACCGGGAGCAGGTCAGCAGGTGGCGCCGCCGGGCGCGGCGGCCCGAGACCTCGATGGCCCAGGTACCGGACCAGCCCGCGGCCATGCCAGTGACCAGCGTCGAAGAGCGGCTGATCTTGCAGCAAGCGCTCCTGGCGCTGCCTGCCGGCAAGCGGGCCGTGCTCGTCCTGCGCTATCTCGAGGACCTGCCTGAGGCGCAGGTGGCCGAGATCCTGGGCTGCTCGGTCGGCACCGTGCGCAGCCAGACCCACAAGGCCATCACCCAGCTGAGGTCGTTCCTGGCCTCCGCTGGCCTATCCGGCACCGAGATACACCAATGAGCGGCACCGAAGGTCCCATCACCAGCGCGCTGCGCGAGATCGCCGAGCAGGCCACCGCGCCGCGGCTGAGAGCCGAGGCAGCCTGGCGGGCGGGACGGCGACGGCGCTGGGCACCCGTCGCCGCGTCCGCAGCGACCATCGCCGCGGCCGCGGTACTGGCGCCGCTCGCCGTCCTCGGCCACCAAGCGGCCGGGCCACCCGGCCCGCACCAGCGCCCGCGACCCGGGCAGGCCAGCTACCTGAGCGCCGCCGGACTGACCGTCATCTACGTCCGGTGGCAGCCCGGCCGCGGCCATGCGATCACTGGCATCCTGATCCTCGACAGTCCCGCCGGCGCCGCCCCGCACCAGCGCCTGTCGGCCCGCCAGTGGTCATTCACCGGAACCCGGTCAGGTCCCGACCTCACGCTGACCAGGGCGTCCACCACCATCCACGCGACCGTCAGCCACCGCACGCTGATCCTTCATCTCCTGCCCCAGCGCGGGAAGATCCCGCTGCGCACTCTCACCCCGGCCGGCGTGACCAGGTACCACGCCGCGGTCGCCGCTCTGCGGGCGACGATCCGCAACGACAACACCGCCGCGCGGGCCGCACAGCAAGAACGCGCGCGAACGTCGGACTCGGCCAAGGCCACGGTGCCGCCGCCGGCCGTGGCCCCGGCCGCGACCCGCGCGCCCGGCAGCAGCAGCGCGTCGCCGAGATAGCCGGACCAGCACCGCCCGGACTAGCGCGGGTCTCACCTGCCGCCCTCCCGCTCGCCTGGCCGGCCGGAGCACGTGACGGCGGCGCCTTCCACCGCACGGCCCGCGGGGCGTCTCTTTGTCCGGATCGCCGACGAGCTCGCGGTGCCATGCGGCGTCGGGCCATCCGACCATCAGCAGCGCATGCATGGCCGCCTTCGGCTGCGGAGGTGGCTCGGAACAGCACGTCGAGTCCTAGGTCATCGACCCAGAACCGCTCGTAGGCCCGCAGGTCCCGGCTGGGCCCTGCGATCCGCAGGCGGATTGCCAGCAGTGGTCTCATTACCCCGATCCTCGCCGGCGCTGCGGGCGCCCGCGGGTCACAGCATTCTCCTCGAAGCCTGCGCGGCCGGGCCCTGCCCGGCGTCGGGTGGTCACGCTGACCTTTCGTGGCATCGGCTGGCTCCCCGTCAAGCAGGGTCGGCGGGGACCGGCCGCCAGGTTGCTTCCAGCTAGCACGCAGCTTGCCGGGTTAAAGTGGAGGCGGCGCCCCGGGAAGCCTGGTCGGGACATGATGAGTTGCCCGCCAGGAGGGGCCAGATGACCGATATTGAGCCGTTTGCGCTGCTCGTGCTGCTGGTCGCCGCGGTGGGGCTGGCGGCGGTACTGTCGAATCGGCTGACGCAGCTGATCAGGATCCCGTCGCCGGCGCTCGTGCTGGTGGGCGCCGCGGTCGCCGTCAAGATTGTCCCGTCGCTGCACTCCCCGCCTCAGCATGCTGTCGGGCGGGTCGTCACGGTGGCACTGGCGTGCATCTTGTTCGACGGCGGCATGCGCATCGGCTGGTCCCGGTTCCGGTCGGCTGCCCGGCCGATCGCCGCCACCGGCGTGCTGGGCACGTTCCTGACGGTGGCGGCGACGGCCGCCGGGCTTCACTATGCGATTGGCCTGGCCTGGTATGTCGCGCTGCTGGTGGCCACGGCGATCGCTCCGACAGATCCGGCGATGGTGTTCTCGGTGCTGGGCCAGCGCGAGGTAGCGGGCCGCAGCGGGACCATCCTGGAGGGCGAGTCAGGAGCGAACGATCCGGTCGGGATCGCGCTCATGACCGCCCTGGTCGCCGCCGGCAGTCTGAGCCTGGGAACGGTCGCCGGCGTAGCGGCCGGGTTCGCCGTGCAGATCGTGGCCGGCGCGGTGATCGGCCTGGCGGGCGGGCTGGGCTTGCTGTGGTTCGTGCGCCGGGTGCCGCTGCCCGGAGAGGGGCTGTACCCGCTGCGGACGCTGGCCAGCGCGCTGCTGATCTACGGGCTCGCCACGCTGGCCCACGGCTCGGGATTCCTGGCCGTGTTCATCGCCGGGATCGTGCTCGGCGACCAGCCCGCGCCGTATAAGCGGGAGATCGAGCGCTTCCATGACGCGCTGGGCAGCCTGGCCGAGATCGTCGCCTTCGCGGTGCTGGGCCTGACCGTCGACCTGTCCCTGCTGGCCAGGGCCGATGTGTGGGTGCCGGGCGTCATTATCGGCGCTGCTGTGGCGTTCGTCATCCGCCCGCTCCTGGTCGGACTGTGCCTCAAGCCCGCCCGGCTCGCCGCCAGCGAACGCGCCTTCATCCTGTTCGCCGGGCTCAAGGGAGCCGTGCCGATCCTGCTCGGCAGCTTCCTGCTTGGCGCGCACATCCCCCACGCGCAGCGGTACTACTCGATCGTGGCTGTCGTGGTCATCTTCTCGGTCGTTGTCCAGGGCAGTCTCGTTCCGGCCGCCGCCCGGCTGCTGCGCGTGCCGATGCGCCCGGTCGAGCCGCAGCCGTGGGCGCTGGGCGTGCGGCTGCAAACCGAACCCCGTGGCGTGCACCGGCTCACTGTCCGCGGCGGCTCGCCCGCTGACGGCGCGGCGATCGGCGGCCTCCCCGCGCTGCTGCCCGGCGCGGCGTGGGTCAGCCTGGTCGTCCGGGACGGCCAGCTCCTGCCCATCACCGCCGGAACTGTCCTGCGGTCCGGTGACGACGTGGTTATCCTCGCCGACCCTGCCCTGCGCCGCAGGCTGTCTGCCGCGTTCAAGGAGCCGCGGCGCGCCGCGGCTCACAGCGGCCGCGGCGCGCGGCCGCGGACTGGCACATCCCGCGAGCGCGGCGAAGAAGATCAGCCGAAGAGCTCGTAAGCGGGATTGATCAGGACCGTTCCTGCTGGCCGGCGCTGACCGTGCCGCGCGGCCGCACGTGGCTGCCTGGCAACAGACCCGGGATATGCCTGCGCCCGTAGAACAGAGCCCTGATCTCACCGCTGTCATCGGCGATGGTGCAGGCGAGGACGCAGCTGTGCTCGGCCTGCCGGATCCCGGTGCTGTGCACGCGACCGTCCGCGGTGGCACGCCGGGCGCGTGATCAGGGCGGAGATCGGGGCGGCACTGGGCGTCATGCCGTGATGGCGGCGCTGTCGCGGCTGGTGGCGGAAGGCGGCGGCGCCGATGCCCGGCAGCCACTGGCCGCAAGCCCTGGGTCGCCTGGGCCGGAGTCGCCGGTGCCGCAGGGGATAAGCTGCCAGTCACGCGCGGGAGCCCGGTACGGACTGGGCTGAGAGGGCGGCTGGCCAGCCGCCGACCGCAGGAACCTGATCCGGGTCATGCCGGCGAAGGGAGCGTTCCCATGGCTGGGACGATCGGCGAGCTGAGCGTTTTCGAGGGTGTGCGGCCCGCTCGCGAGGGTGACCTGGCTCTGGAGAGCCAGGGCATGGCCCCGATCCCGGAGGACGCCAGGTACGGCGGCACCTGGCGGATGTTCACGGTCTGGTTCACGCCCAACATGGAGCTGTCCGGGGTCTTCGCGGGCACGCTGGCCGTGGTGCTCGGGCTCGGGTTCGGCCTCGGCCTGGTGGCTATCGTCCTGGGAACGGTCATCGGCTCTGTGCCGGTGGCCATGTTGTGCACGTGGGGACCGAGGACGGGCACGGGCCAGGTGCCGCTGGCGCGGCTGCCGTTCGGGAAGACCATCATCCTGCCGGGCACGGTGCAGTGGCTGTCGTCGGTTGCCTGGGACGCGCTCGTCGGCCTGTTCGGCGGGGAGGCCGCTCAGCTGCTGCTCGGGGTCCCGTTCTGGGCCGGTGTGGCGATCGTGCTGGCCGTTGAGGGCGTGGTCAGCATCTACGGCTACGAGTTCGTGCACCGGCTGCAGTCGTGGGGCTCGGCCATCCTCATCGTGCTGTTCGCCGTCCTGACGGTACGGATCTTCCAGCATCATCTCGCGCTGCCGCGCGACACCGTTCATGGCGGCGCCCTGGCCGGCGCCTTCGTGCTGATGGTGACGATCGCCGTCAGCCAGGGGATCTCGTGGGCGACCTACGCCTCGGACTACAGCCGGTACCTGAGGCCAGCGTCCTCGCGGGCGGCGATCTTCTGGCTGACCCTGGCCGGCCTGACCGCCTCCTACGTGTGGGTGGAGTCGATCGGGCTGGCCGGGGCCAGCGTGCTCGGGAACCAGACCGCGTCCGGCGTCCGGGCGCTGATGGGCGGCGGGACCCTGGGCGTGCTGGCCCTGATCGCCATCGTGTTCGGGGCGATCACGTCCAACACGATGAACGACTACACCGGGTCGCTCGCGTTCCAGGCGCTGGGCGCCCGGGTGAAGCGGCCCGTCACCGCCGCGCTCGTGGCGGTGCTGGCATTCGCCGCGATCCTGTGGATGCACGCTGGCGATACGTCTACCCGATTCGAGAACCTGCTGCTGTTCATCGGATACTGGATCGCCCCGTTCTGCGCGATCGTCATGATCGACTGGCATGACAACAGGCAGCGGTATACGCCGTCGTTCTTGCGTGAGCGAGCTGATGTTCAGCAGGCTCGGCAGCGGCTGGCCCGCGATCGTGGCCTTCGTGCTGGGCTACGGCGCCATGGTGCCGTTCATGAACACCTCCATCGTGGTGGGGCCGGTCGCGGCGGCACTCCACGGCGCCGACCTTGCCTTCTACGTCGGCTTTATCGTCACCGGGGCGCTCTACTGCGCGCTGAGGAAAGCCGCGGGTCAGCGAGCGCCGCGTTAGCGCAGATCCGGTCGTAGTCATCGGCGGGGCTCGCCCGGACGCCTAGCAGCCCGGCCACGATGTGGATCCGCGGCGGGCACCGTCTCGCCGCAGGGGTGCGGCACCCGTCGGGCCTCGGCGGGGGTGATGACCACGAGGTCGGGCAGGACGCTGGTTAGGGTCGACGGCACCGACCCCGGCGCGCCCGCGGTCATGGCCTCGCTCGTGGACCTGCTGTTCGCCTACCTGCTGCGGACCCGGTTCGCTGAGCACCACGACGACGCCGGCTGGGTCGCGCCCTGTTCGATCCCACCGTGGGGACCGCCCTGTCCCTGATCCATGCCGACCCTGGCCGGGCCTGGACCCTCGACACGCTGGCCCTGGCCACCCGGACCCCGCGCGCTACGCTCACCCGCCGCTTCGCCGCCCTGACCGGCCACTCGCCTATGGCCTACCTGGCCGCCTGGCGTATCTGATTCCGGGCGTACATGCCGGGTCGGCCAGATGATCCCAGGCTGCCATCCCGGCGGTGACTCCCGCCAGCAGCTCCGCCCGCGAAGCTCCGCCGCGTGTCCGCATGGGCAGGCCGTGAGCGATGCTGGCGCAGAGGGAAACGAGCGGCTCCAGGTCGATGCCCTCGGGCGCGTCGCCTTCGGCGACGCCCCGTTCGAGCCGCTGGGCGGGCGCCTGCAAAGACGGGCCCGTTGACGTGCAGCGGTTGGCCGTCCGGGTCGGCGCCCCGGCCGACGCTGCCACGATCTGCAGCCTTCCCGCCCTGGCCGGACTGCGTGCCACCACGAGGCCCGGCGCGCGCCGGGGGAACGACGGCAATAGCCCGCCATCAGTCCCGGAAGGCAAGTAGGGCTCACATGCGCCGCTCCGTTTCCCTCGGCCGGATTCGCGCCGCAAGGTCGGCTGCCTGGCACATCACCAGACGGCAAGGCCTCCCCGGCGGGCAGGTGACATAGGAGATGTCACTCCCAGCCCAGGGGCAGCAGGTCGCGCTCCCCTTTCTCGGCGGAAACCTCGCCGCCTGCGTCGGCGAACGTCTGGAACGCCCTGACCAGCTGGGTGCGCTGGCGCGGGGTCATCTTGCCGACGATCGCCGCGATCTCGTCGCGGCGCCGGGCGGTGACCTCGTTGACGATCTGCCGGCCAGCCGGCGTGAGCCGCAGCAGCACCTCCCGGCGGCTGGCGGGGTTGACCTGCCGGTCCACCAGGCCGCCGTCCACGAGCCGGTCCACCATCCGCAGGGCAGTCGAGGGGTTGACCACCAGTTTGTCGGCCAGAGTGATGAGCTTGGTCTCACCGTAACTAGCCAGCAGCACCAGCATGCGGAACTGCGGCAGCGTTACCCGTTCCTCCGCGGCGGCCAGCGACCGGGCCGACACCGCGACCAGCAGGCGAGAAGCAGTCAGCAACGCTGAGGTCACTGCCTCCACGTCATCGGGCGCAACGTCATCGACAGCCTGAGACATGCGTATTATCTACCCTCGTTGCCGGAAAGTGTGCCGCTCCGCGGGTCACGGTGAAGTCAGACGACCGGGTCATTGTCTCCGTGCGCCACCGCTAAGCCAAGCGCAGCAAGGCGCAGCGCTGGCCGGAAGGAGCAGTATGCATGCTCGTCCTCGGGTGATCGCGTTTGACGTGAACGAGACGCTGTCCGACATGACACCCGCTGGCGACGCGGTTGGTGGCGCCTGCGGTCAGGGACGTGCATGACGGGAGCTGGCATCGTTCTGCTGCTGTGCCCTCATGGCAGCGTTACTCTCCGCGATGTCGCGCGCCGACCGGCCAGTCTGTTTCAGGTAGGCCTGCGTGTCGTCGTTGTCCGGCTGGCTGCGCCGGGCGCGTATCAGCTGGGGAATGCTGATGCAGGCAGCCGCGATCAAGGCCCCGAACACGGCGGCAAGTATCCCGATGGCCATGAAGTGTTCTCCTTCCGGAGTTGGCGGGCTCGGCCGGTGCGGCCGGCTGTGAGTCTGTGCCGCTGGTTTTGTGGTGCCGGGCGGATGCCGGGCCCAGGCGTATGGGGCAGGGGGCACTTGCCCGGCCCAGGCGATGGGTCAGGGTGAGCGCCAGCCGCGGGGAGGGCGGGGCAGGCCGCCCGGCGCGGTCCGGCTGGCGCTGGCGTCGCGCATTTCCCGGTCCGGGTCGTAGCGCTCGCCCAGCCAGCCGATCAGCAGTCCGTAGATGACCGGCGCGAAGCAGACGGCCGAGACCGCCCACAAGATGGCGACGCCGATCTGCTGGTCGGCGGCGATGCTGATGGCCCGCACGGCCGGGTCGCGGGATTCGCTGGGCCACGATGAGCGGGACATCCCGGTGATGTAGGCCATGATCCAGATCGTCCACATCGACAGCGCGGCCACCGCCGCGCGTGCCGGGCGGATCAGCCCGGTGCCGGCTGTACGGTCGGTGAGCTCCAGCCATACGCCGGCCCCGGCGGCCGTCAGGCTCACCATCTCGGCTATTACCAGGCCCGGGCTGGTGGCCAGCATGTTCAGGGCGGCCGGGAGCCGCCAGGCGATGACCGCCGCGATGAATACGGCCAGCCGGGTGATGGCGCGGCTGGCCGGCGACCAGCCCTTCACCGGGCTCCGCTGGCGGAACCGGCCGGGTATTCCGAGTACCAGCAGTGCAGGCGCGGCGACCGCGAAGACGACGAACTGGACCGCCTGGAACCAGGCGTACTGCCGGGCGTAGCTGGCGGCAGGCGGGGCCAGCAGGCCGGCCACGCCGGCGGCAGCGACCAGCGCCAGCCACGGGCGCATCAACGCGGCCAGTGCTCGCGCCCGGGCGATCAGCGGGCCCGGATCGTGCTGCGGGTGAGCTGCGGTCACGGGCGATCACACGCCTTTCCTGCGACCGGGAGGCGACGGTCGCCATCGCGCTGGTCATAATTCTTCCGCTGGTGCCGGGTCTGGCTGGGCGATCAGCGGGGCAGCCGCTTTGCCTGGCACCGGGGTGAGCAGGCTAACCCGGTCGCCGACCTTCAGGGTGAGCGCCGGGTCGGGGTCAGTCAGACTGCGGTCGCGCAGCACGGAGACCGGGATGCTGCCGATAGGCCAGGGGATGCGGCCAAGCGCGCGGCCCGCCGCGGGCGAGCCGGGGGCCAGGGTGACCTCAAGGACCTGGTAGCCGCGCAGTGGGGCGGGCGGGATGGATCCTGACAGGCCGGCGGCCTGGCCAGGGGAGGTGCCGATCTGGTCGGCCACGGCGCGCAGGACGCTGGCGTTGGTGATCCAGCCCTGGACCTGGCTGCCATCGGCCGATAGCACCGGCAGGCCGTCGCGGCCGTAGACGCCGAGCTGGCGCAGGGTCTGGGCCAGTGACTCGCTGGCGTACACCGCCTGCGGATCAGCCCGCCAGCTCACCTGGCCGGGCAGCCGCGCCAGCCCTAGGCCGACGTCGGCTCCGTCGCCGCTGCGGGGAATCGGCAGCGGGGCCGGAAACGGGCGCATGGCGTCAGCCGCCCGCAGGTCGCCGAAGGCCCGCCACGGTGCGGCGCGATCGATGTCGGCACCACGGCGCAGCAGCTTGGTGGTGTAAATGCTGCCGTAGGCCAGCGCACGGGACAGCGCCGTGGCGATGGCCACGGCCAGCATGACCGGCAGCGTCAGGGTGTAGTCGCCGGTCAGCTCGACCACGCTGGCCACCGAGGTCAGCGGGGCCCGCGCGGCGGAGGTGAACACCGCGCCCATCGCCACCACCGCGTACAAGGCGGGCGGCCCCGCCCCAGGACCCACCAGATGGCTGGCGATCTCACCGAACGCCATGCCCGACGTCACCCCGACGAACAGCGAGGGCGCGAACACGCCGCCCGATCCGCCGATGCCCAGAGTCAGGCTGCAGGCGAGCATCTTCCCGGCCGCCAGGACCAGCAGGAACCACAGCACGTACCCGCCGGCCACGGTCTTGTACATCACCGGGTAGCCGACCCCGTACATCTGCGGCAGGGCCAGCAGCACCAGGCCCAGGGCGATGCCGCCGACCGCGGGCCGCGCCCACTCCGGACGGTTCTCCCACCCGGCATCCCACAGGTCCTCGATCTTGTACACGACGTTCTTGAACGCCAGCCCGATCAGGCCCGCCGCCACGGCCAGGGCCGCGACCAGCAGGTAGTCGCCCGGGTGCGGCAGCGTGATGCCGGCCGGGAAGCCGTGCAGGAACCGCTGGGAGCCCAGGAACGGGATAGCGACCGCGTCCGCAACCGCCGCGGACAGCATGACCGTGAACATGCGCGTCCACGGAGAACTCCCGCAAGATGATCTCCACGCCGAAGAACACCCCGGTGATCGGCGCGTTGAAGGTGGCCGCGATGCCGCCGGCCGCGCCGCAGGCGACCAGGATCCGCATCCGGCTCTCCGGCATCCGCGACCCACTGGCCCAGGCTGGAGGCCAGCGCCGAGCCGATCTGCACGATCGGGCCCTCCCGGCCGACCGACCCGCCGGCGCCGATGCACAGGGCCGACGCCAGCGCTTTGACTACCGAGACCTGCGGGCGGATCCGGCCGCCGTTCTCCGCGACCGCGATCATCACCTCGGGCACCCCGTGCCCGCGCGCCTCACGGGCGTACCGGTAGATCAGCGGCCCGTAGATGATCCCGCCGAGTACCGGGATCACCACGAAGAACCCCAGGCCCAGCCACGGCAGATGAGAACTGCCCACATACCCGGCCTGGCCGAACTGGCTGTGCCCGGTGGCCAGCCAGGTGAAGAAGTAGATCAGGTACCGGAACACCACCGCGCCCAGCCCCGACCCGGCCCCGATCAGCAGCGCCACGATAAACAGCCCGGCGCGCGAGCCACGCAGCCACCCGGCCGTCCGTTCCGCCAGCGAAGCTCTGGGACCCTCCGCCGCCGTCTGCGCCGTCATGCCCGTCCCTTGATACGCGTCACGCTTGCCCTTTCAATCCGGTTCTCGGTCGTCGGCACCCGGCCATCCGGCCACTGGCTGTCGGGCACCTCCCCGGCCGCAGCCGCGAACGCCCGCAGCGCCTCGGCCACCGCCGACTGCCGGGCGGGCGTGAGGCGGCCGAGGATCTCGGCCAGCAGCGCGCGCCGCCGCGCGGTCGCGTCATCCACCACCGCGCGGCCCGCGGCCGTGATCGACACCTGGACCTCGCGCCGGTCAGCGCGGGCCCGGTGGCGGCGGATCAGATCCTTGCGCAGCAGCCGGTCGCACATCCGCCCGGCCGTCGACGGCGTGACGTCCAGCGCCCTGGCCAGGTCCACCATCCGCTGCGGTCCGCGGGAGGCCAGTACTACCAGCGCGCGGTACTGCGCCAGCGTGGTCTCCTCCGCGGCCGCGCCCAGCGACCGCTCGGCCACGGCCACCAGCGTCCGGCTCGCGGTCAGCACCGCGTCCACGACCGCGTCCTCCGCATCCTCATTACCTGTCACGGACCTACCTCGCCTGCCTGCTGCGGGTACTCGCTGCACGGGCTGATTGCCAGGTGCAGTACTTGCCCACTGCAACCATAATAGTGGCATGAGGCAATTCTTGCTCTGTGCCATGTTCCACGCGGGCTGTCCCGGGCAGCGTGCCGGTGGTACGAGCATGACGGAGTGGCGATGGGCCGCAGGCATGTCAGGTCCCCCGCTCGGCGCGACTGCCACCACGAGGCTTGAAAAATTTCTATGGGCTAAGTATTGTCTTAAGCAAGACTTGCAGTCTGCAATATGGCAGAGCTGGCCCCGGGCTCGCCGGGGTGCGTCCTCTGCCCAGGAGGCGATCGAGGTGAAGGTCTTCAGATTCCGGGCCCTGGTCAGCCTGGACGAGGCGGCGCCCGGCGAGCAGGCCCGCCAGTACCCGGCGGGCACCCGCGCGCTGATGGTGCACTGCGGGCGGATCGGCTGCCCGGCCCAGAATCGGTGCCTGCCGACGGCGATGTACCGGGTCGATGAGGAGCCTCTGCGACGCGGGGACGCCGGCGTCGTGGTGACGATGGAGGTCGCTGATGACGAGGCATGCGCGTTCCTGGCCCCCGGCCGGCACTTCGCCTTGTGGAACGGCGCCGACATCGGTCACGGCGTCATCTCGCGCCGCGTCTTCTTCACCTGGGCCGCCTGACCAGCAGATCGGCGGGCGCCAGGCATCTGGCCAGGCAGGTGGCCGACCGGCGCGAGCAGGAACTGCGCCACTTCGTCGACGTGGCAGGCGGCGGTTACGGGACAGTCTCCGCTCTCACGCAGCTGTCAGCCGAGAGCCTCACCGCCCAGGATCAAGGAGAGAACCGTGGTCACCGACAGGCCGTCCCGGGTCAGCGTTCTGGCCGCCAGGGTGCTGAGGGTCCGCTGGCTCGTCCGCGCGCCGGTCTGGCTGTACCGGGCGCGGCTCGGGTTCGTGTTCGGATCCCGGCTGCTGATGCTCGAGCACATCGGCCGCAAGACCGGCGCCCGCCGCTATGTCGTCCTGGAAGTGGTCGGCCGCCCCTGGCCCGGCACCTACGTGGTAGCGGCCGGCTTTGGCGACCGTGCGGAGTGGCTGCGCAACGTCCGCGCCTGCCCCGCCGTCCGGGTCTGCACCGGGGCGCGCCGCCCGGCTGCGGCCACGGCCCGGCCACTGAACCGCCAGGAAGCTGCGGCCGTCCTTGCCGCCTACGCCGCCCGGCACCCGCGGGCCTGGGCCGCCCTCAGGCCGGTGTTCGAACAGACGCTTGGCGCGCGGATCGACGGCCAGGGAACCACTCTGCCCTTCATCGCCCTTGAGCTCACAGCCAACCGGCGCGACCCGGGCCAGATGGCGGCCCGCAGAGTGGCGCACGCCCGGCCGCAGGGCCTGCCAGCCCGGACAACCGCCCAGCTACAGGACGCGCTGAGGCGTGGCCGCGGCCGGCCTGGGTAGGCGCGCTGCATGCCGAAC
>CAWGHW010000030.1:0-59905 GCA_963822485.1 uncultured Actinomycetota bacterium | reverse complement strand
GGCAGCGTGGTGCCCAGCATGGTGGCGGCGAACATGAACGCCAGCAGCCAGAACGCCACCTGCCGCGCGGCTGCCGGCCCGCCCTGGGCAGCGACCGGCTCCTGGTCGAGGCAGTCGATACAGTGCGGATCGGCCGACCGCAGGACGGAGCTCATGGCGAGTCCCGCTCCCTTCCTTCCGGCAACTGTCACCCAGCCTCATTCCCGGCGGGACGCGCCAGCATCACCCAGGTCGATGATTGGCCGTTATTGGGGAGCGGCTGTTCGCGGCCGTGAGCCTTCCAGCGATCTCCCTTTCTTCTGATATATCCGGACACCTTGGCGCCGCCATCGCTTGCGTACACGCTGGCTGTCGATCCGGGCCCGGCCGTTCGTCGTATAGGTGACAGGGACATCCGCGGGGGAGAAAGGGTCGGCTATGTCGGACGATGCACGTACCTGGGCGATGATCCATGCCGAGCGGAAGGCCCTCGCCGTCGCCCTCGAGGGCCTGACACCTGAGCAGTGGGCTACCGCGTCACTCTGCGCGGGGTGGACGGTCGGGTTCCTCGCGGCACATGTCCTGGCCGGCGCCGAGCAGACCCCAGGTCACTTTGTGCGAGGCATGGCGGCCACTGGCTTCCGGTTCAACACGCTCATGGAGCGCGATGCCCGCAGCCGGGCGCAGCTGTCCCCGCAGCAGATCGCCGATCGGCTGCTGCAGCGGACGACGACGACCAACCGCCCGCCGGCGCCGGTGATGGCCATGCTCGGCGAGGTCGTCGTCCACGGCGAGGACATCCGGCGCCCGGCCGGCCTGCCAGGGACGGCTGCCGATGAGGCCGCGAACGCATGCCTGGACATGTACACCAGGGCGAGCTTCCCCGTAGGCGGGAAGAAGCGGATCCATGGCTTGCGGCTGACCACCACCGATACCGGCTGGTCCTACGGAGCAGGCCCGGAAGTATCGGGGCCTGCTCTGTCGCTGCTGCTCGCCATGACTGGCCGCCCGGCCGGCCTTCAGGAGTTGTCGGGCGACGGCGCACCCGTTCTCAGGGAGCGCCTGACTGCATCAGCTGCCTAGCCCGAACGCTGCCTTCCGCTGACCGCCGAGTGTTCCTCCCGTAAGCAGCCTTCCGGGGTCTCCTTTTCCCTTCCGGCATATCCCCACAGGTTGGTACTGTGCCGCTCGGCTTTCAGCCTGGGGGTGTTCTGGTGCGTGGTCACGTGCTCGCTCGGCGAACTGGTGTCGGGATCGCGAGCCTGGGATTGATCGGCGCGGCGGTGTCGGCGGCCGGCCCGCCGGCCCAGGCCGCCGTGACGGCCAGGGCGGACCGCCCGGCCCGGCCGTCGGTGTCGAAGGTGTCACCGGCGTCCGGAACGACCGCGGGCGGCACCAGGGTCACGGTGACCGGCAGGAACTTCACCAGAGTCCGGGCCGTCGACTTCGGCTCGGCCAGGGGCAGCCAGCTGAAAGTGTCCTCCGGCACGAAGCTGACCGTCATCGCACCAAAGCACGCGGCGGGCCTGGCCGGGGTCAAGGTGATCACCGCCGCCGGGTCGTCCGCGAGCGTCGCGGCCGACCACTACACCTATGTCGCACCGCCAGGGCGGGTGACCGGCGCGGGCGTGCTGGCCGCGACGCCGCATAGCCTGACGCTGGCGTGGACGAACCCGGCCCGCAAGGCGGTGACCGGGGTGACGATCCGGCGGGCCAAGGGGTCGGTGCCGCCGCGCAGCGTGACCGCGGGCCAGGCGGTCGCGACCACGAAACCGGGCACGAGCCAGTACACGGTCCGCGGCCTGGGCGCCGGCACGACCTACAGCTTCGCGCTGTTTGCCCGGGGCAAGGGCGGCCTGGTCGCGGCCGCCGACACGCTGACGGCGAAGACCAGCCGGCTGCTGACGGTCTCGACCGCGAAGCTTC
Source organism: uncultured Actinomycetota bacterium (assembly GCA_963822485.1). GTDB lineage: Bacteria > Actinomycetota > Actinomycetes > Streptosporangiales > Streptosporangiaceae > DASUBV01. The sequence goes on along the minus strand of CAWGHW010000030.1, from coordinate 58,000 downwards.
CCGATGGCCTGGCCGGAGGGTCCTACCTGGCCGACGTGACCGCGGCTGGCGGGGTGGGTCCGTACACCTGGACGGCCCGCGGCCTCCCGCGCGGCCTGGCCCTGTCCCGCAGCGGGGTGCTGACGGGATTCCCGGCCGGGACCGGCACGAGCAAGGTCAGGGTCCAGGTCACCGACGCTCAGCACGCCGCCGCGACCGCCACGCTGAGCCTGGCGGTGCCGAAGGCGCTGCCGTCGCAGTGCGCCGCGAAATCGTGCTCGGTGGTGACCGCCGATGGCGCGACGATCCAGGTTCCGGCGGCCGACGTGGTGTCGGTCACCCGCGACTCGGGGAGCGGCGCGGTGACGGGCGCGACGCTGAGCGGGATCAGCGTCGCCGCTGACGACGTGCTCGTGTTCGGCGCGGGCGCCCACCTGCCGACCGGACTGATCGCGGTCGCCGGCAGCGTCACTAGCAACGGCGACGGCACCAGCACGGTCACCCTGACCCCCGGAACTGTCGGGGACGCCTATGCCTCGGGCACCGTCCAGGCCCTGAGCGCAGACCAGTAACGGCACCGCCGAGCGCGCGAGGTCGCAGGCCAGCGGCGATGACGGCGCGCTGGACTGCAGCGGCGGGGTGACCTCCAGCCTGCACGGGCTGAACGTCAGCCACCAGCTGACGCCGACGCTCACCGCGATCTGGAAGCATCCGCTGTTCAAAGCGGGCGGCTTCTACCCGGGAACGGGCGGCCTGAGCATGTTCTACGCCGGGCTGGACGGCACGGTGACAGTGAACATGGGCATCACGGTTTCCGGCTCGGCGACCTGCTCGCTGGACCTGCCCAGCGCGGAGGTGGCGTTCCCCGCCGGTGATCTGGGCGAGGTCGATCTCGACGTCGATCCCTCACTGACGTTCACGGTGAACGGCGGGATCGACGTTCGCGCCACGGTCACCCTTCAGTGCGGCGCTTACTACGAGTGGACCAGCACGGGCGTGAACTCCGGCGGCAGGTACTGCGTCCCGACCTACACCGCGCCGAAGCTGTCCGCGCCGGGCGGCATCGACGCCTCGCTGAAGGGCGGCCTGGACGTCAGCCTCACGCTGGACGACACGACCGGCGTCAGCGGCAGCATCGACGCCACCGCGCACCTGGGCTTCCACCCCGGCCAGCACCCCGCCGCTGAGCTGGACATCAGCTCGGACTGGGACATCCAGGGCGTGCTGGCGAAGTGGTGGAAGAACGGCCCCACCATCACCATCGCCTCGGGCACGCTGCTCGACCACAAGGTCCTCTGGTCCAGCAACTCCGCGCCCTCAGCCCTCCCGCCGGTCATCACCACCACCCGCCTGCCCGCCGCGACGGTCGGACAGTCCTACAGCACCCAGCTCACCACGGCCGACCACAGAAAAGGCACCTGGGCCATCACCACTGGCCACCTGCCCGGGGGCCTGAGGCTGTCCGGCTTCACCATCAGCGGCACGGCGACCACGGCGGGCACCAGCACTTTCACCCTCAAGTTCACCGACGGCTCCGGGCAGACCGCGACCGCCACCGCGACGCTCACCGTCGACAAGGCCGCCGCCTGGACTGCCACCGAGGCCCCGCTGCCAGCAGATGCCCAGCCGGGCACATTCGTCCACCTGTCTCAGGTGGCCTGCGAATCGGCTAGCTCCTGCGTGGCCGTCGGCGGGTACGCGGGGGCCAACATCGGCGGGGACGGCCTGATCGAGACCCTCGGTGGCGGCAAGTGGACGCCCTTGGCCGCGCCGGTGCCAGCCGAGGTGAGCAAGGTCGGCGTTGCCATCACCCAGCTAAGTTCCGTGGCGTGCCCTTCAGCCACCTCGTGCATTGCCGTTGGCGACTACGAGGACAACAACGAGAACGTCGGGGTACTGATCGAGACGCTCACCGGCGGCTCATGGACCGCGGCCGTGGGCCCGCTTCCCGCCGGCGGCAGCGGCGGAAGCCTGAGCGCGATCTCCTGCGCCTCGGCCGGCTTCTGCGTCGCCGTGGGCCAGTTCACAGACAGCCAGGGCGCTAACGTGGGGCTGATCGAGACGCTGGACAACGGTGCCTGGACGGCGACCGAGCCGCCCGCTCCACCCGGCGGAACCAGGTTGCTGCTTTCGTCGGTGTCGTGCGGCGCCGTCGGTTCCTGCGTCGCCGTTAGCGAATTCGGCAATCTGATCGAGACGCTGGCCAACGGGACGTGGACAGCCATCAACGGGCCGCAGCCCGCTGATGCCAATCCCACTCCGCCACCGGGACAGGGCGTCAACTTCGACTCGGTCGCGTGCCCTTCGGCAGGTTTCTGCGTCATCGCCGGGATCTACTCGAGCAAGCAGGACGGCCAGGAGCGGGGCATGCTCGACGACCTGGCCAGCGGGAAGTGGACCGCGACCAGGGCACCGCTGCCGGCTGACGCCGAAGCGACACAGACCGCCGTGCTGAACACGGTCAGCTGCACAAGCCCGCAGTCGTGCCTGGCGTTCGGCGGATACAACGAGGACGGCGGAGGCTACTTCGAAGGCGTCATCGACACGCTGTCGGGCGGCAAGTGGACCGCAACCACAACACCGACACCAGACGGCGGGGACGTCGCGGGCCTGGGCTCGGTCAGTTGCACCGGCGCGAGCTGCGTCGCCGTCGGCACTTACGGCGGGAGCGACGCCGGGCTGATCGACACCCGCTCCGCCGGAACCTGGACCGCGACCGCGGCACCGCTGCCGTCGAACGCCCTAACCGGAGGCGGAACCGGAGACGAAGTCGGATCCATCCTGAGCTCAGTGACCTGCGCCGGATCCGGATTCTGCGTCGTCGTCGGCCTTTACACCGACAACTCGGGTGTCCAGGAGGGCCTGATCGAGACACGGTAAGCCTCGGCCGGCGAGACCGCACCGATCAATCCGCCGTCCGCGCTCCGTCATAACAGTGCGGTGGAACTGCCGTTGGTCGAGGAGGTTGTGATGGCGTTGCCCGAGGTGGTCTCGCGTGAGGACTGGCTGGCGGCCCGGCGGCGGCTGCTGGCCGAGGAGAAGGAGCTGACCCGCAGGCGGGACGCGCTCAATACCGAGCGACGGCGGCTGCCGATGGTCCGGGTGACCAAGGAGTACGTCTTCGACAGCCCGCAGGGCAAGGTCAGCCTGGCCGGGCTGTTCGGCGACCGCCGGCAGCTGGTCGTCCAGCACGTCATGTTCGGCCCGGACTGGGACGCGGCCTGCCCGGTCTGCACCGAGTTCACCAGCCAGCTCGGCGACGCGTTCATCGCGCGGCTGTGGTCACGCGACACGGCCTACGCCATGGTCTGCCGGGCGCCGATGGACCGGATCGAGGCCTACCGGGCGGGACGGGGCTGGACGGTGCCCTGGTACTCCTCCTACGGCAGCGACTTCAACTACGACTTCCAGGTCACGCTGGATGAGTCGATGCCGAAGCTGGAGTACAACTACCGGCTCGAGCCGGACCTGCTGGCCGGCGCGCGGTCGACCGAGCTGCCGGGCGCGAGCTGCTTCCTGCGCGACGGCGGCGAGATCTACCACACCTACTCGGCTTACGCTCGCGGCCTCGATCACACCGACCTCGGCTACGCCTTCCTGGACCTGACCGCGCTGGGCCGGCAGGAAGCCTGGGAGGAGCCCCGGGGCCGCGCCCCGGAGCTCACCCAGTAGGCCCGGCAGGCCCCGGCGACTGAGGTCGATCAGCCGGTGATCCGGTAGGAGCGGTAGATGGTCTCGGTGATGGACCCGCCTGCCGCGTCCGCGGCCCGTACCCGCAGCGTCACCAGCGACCCGGCGGGCGCCGTGAAGCGCGCCGTGAACCGTCCGCGGCCCCGCCGGGAGGTTGGCGCAGCACGCCAGGTTCTGCCGTGGTCAAGGGATATCCAGGCCCGCACGCCCGTGATCGGCGTGGCGTGAGCCAGTTGCAGGTGTCCCGCCGTAATCGTCAGAGTCTGCGGCCCGGGCCGCGCGGAACCGTCCAGGGCCAGGCCGCCAACCGTGTAGCCGAGAGTCAGCATCGGCTGGACGTCGCAGTGGCGAGATCCGGCGCCGGCCGGGCTAGTCCGACAGGTCCAGCCGCGAGGAAGGCTCGCTCCGGGCCTGGCGGCCGAGCGCCAGGTCCATACCGTGACGGTCCGGGGTGACAGCGGGTAGCCGTTCCCGGTGCGGGCGGCGGTGAGCGCGAACCGCATGACCGCGGGTCCTGGTCGCAGCGCGGCGCGCACGGCCACATCAGCGCTGGCGCCCGAAGCGGTCCCGGCCACGATCCGCCGGCCGTTCTGGTCCAGCTGGTAGCTGGCCGCCGAGAACCCGGCACCGGTATGTCCCGGCTGGCTGTCACTGAACGGGGAGACGTCCACGGCCAGCGTGTTGCCGGACCGAGTGGCGGACGGCACCGTCGGATCCGGGTTCGCGCGGCCGAGCAGGTTCACATTCACGCCGGCGTGCAGCGGGTAGGCGTTCCAGTTCTCGGCCACTCGCTCGCCGGCGCGGTAGGAACGCACCGCGTCGTTCTGGCCGCCAGGGCAGGGACTAGATGGATAGCACTGCAGGATCTGGCTGAAGTAGGAGATGGCCGGGTTACCGGTCAGGTACTCGGTCTGGTGCCATGGCAAGTTGAAGTAGTTAGTGGACTCGAACTGGAGATCGTTCAGCTGCGCACGGAACATGCCGAATCGGACTTCGGCGCCGGTGGTGCTGACGTCCTGGAAGTAGCGGGCGTCGACGGTGGCCAGGCCAGCAGCGCGGACCAGGCGGTGCTGGCTGGGAACGATCCCGGCAGGCCCCTGGTAGGCGAGGGTGTATTCGTATGGTGTCCCGGACGCGCTGATCGGGGAGACCAGCTGCTGGGCCGTGAACGTCTGGAGGGCGCCCACGCTCGGCCGCCGGCTGGTGGGGCTGATCCACAGCGAGATCCCGGTGTCCGAGAACGCATCGAACTGCACCGGGCCCAGGCGGGCCTGCCGCCGGATCTCGAAGTCGCTGTCCTCGGCGGTGGCTCCCCTCGGTGTCACCATCGTCACCTTGCTGCTGGCGGCACGCTCAGCGAGGTGCACCGTCGTGTTGCCGGCCACCGTGAACTGAGGCAGCACGGTTACCCGGTTCTCGGTGAAGACGGATCCGGATGCCTCCATGAAGCTCCCGGCCGCCCAGTAGCGCCCCGCCGGCACGCTGAAGGTAGCCGCACCATCCCGGAAGGTCGCCTGGGCCGCGAACAGGTTGCTGTTAGCGACGTTGGAGACGAGCACCATGCCGCCGGTATCCGGCTTGCCCGCCAGGTCGCTGGCGGTGACCGTGAGCTTGTGCCTGGGGCCGCCCGCCCGAGCGGCCAGCATGGGCGGGTCGGCTGTCCCCGCGAGCCGGATCGAGACGTGGCCCGCGAACATGCCATCGGTGCCGTAGCTGGCACGAGCGCGGTCCGCGATCGCCTGGCGCGTCAGCGCCCCGCCGAACCGTGCCGCGGACGAGCTGGTCAGGTAGCCCGAGGCCGTTCCGTGCCCAGCCCGGGTGATCTGTATGCCGGGCAGCGACGGCAGCGTCCCGCGAAAGCTGATCGCCACCGGCAGGCGCCCGCGATGCTCGGTCCGGCGCAGGGCGCTCACCTCGAACAAGCTGGCGGCCAGACCCCGGCCGAGGTAGGGGACCGCAGCGGCCGGAACCACATAGCCGCGCCCGCCGATGGTGAAGCTGGTCACCGCTGCGGGCCGGTCACGACCACGCGCGGGCAGGATCGCGCCCGCGCGCCCCGCGCCGGTCGTGGGCAGGATGCGCGAGCCGTCAATGAGCATGACCGGCCGGGCCGACACGGCCGGCCGGATCGCGGGGTCGGGGGTCGCCCCGGCGGCGACGGCGGTGAAGGCCGTGGCGGCCATCGTCAGGGTGACGCTGAGCAGGGCGAGCGGGGCCCGGTTCCGGTGCATGTGTTCTCCATTAGTTCCGAATGAAAACTACTTTGCATTACCAACTAAATGAGCATGACGAGGCCACGCCCGGCGGGTAGCGGCCGGATGGCCGAGGACCGGATGCCCGAGGACCGGATGGCCGGACGGAGCCGGATGGCCGAGGACCGGATGGCGGACGGGCGGATGGCGGACGGGCGGTGGTAAGGCCGCCGGCGGAGCGGATGTCGGCCCGCTGGCCAGCAATAACCGGAGTAGTGGCGCGGGTCTAGGTCTCCGCGCCGCTGCCGTCGCCGGCCGGCTCGAGCTGGCGGACTATCTCGGCCAGCGCGCCGATCTCCGCGGCCAGCGCGGCCCGGCCCGGCCGGGTGATCCGGACCCAGGTCCGCGGACGGCGCCCGCTGTAGCCCTTCTCGACCTCGATCATGCCCGCCTCCTCCAGCACGGTGAGGTGCCGGGACAAGTTGCCGGGAGTGAGGCCCAGCGCGTCACGCAGGTAGCCGAACTCGGCCTCCCGCGCTTCCGCCGTGATCGTGAGGATGCCGAGCCGGTGTCGCTGGTGCACTGTCTCGTCCAGGCCCCTGGTCGGGTGCTCCGCGGCGGGGTCGCTCACGGCGCTCATGCCCGAGGTGCGGCGACGCCGCTGCCACACGAAGGCGGCCGTCCCCGCGAGCAGCAAGAACAGCCCGGACGGCAGCACGTTCAGCAGCGGCTCTTCGGTCAGCGGCGGGTTCCAGCCGAGCCGGGCGGCGATGTTAGCGAGGTCGTACAGGCTCTCCAGCAGCGCGATGGCGATGCAGGCGGCGGCGGTGATGGCGAGGGCCCGGCTCCGCTCGGCCCAGGCGAGTACCAGCAGTCCCACGGCGATGATGAGGAACGGGAACGCTCCGCGCAGGATCAGGTCACCGGGCCAGAGCAGCCGCAGCTCATGCAGGAACCGCAGCCAGCGAGGGCTGCGCACCAGCGACAGCGGCGGGATCGCCAGCGCAACCAGCGTGACGACCGCCGTGCTGATGAGATAGCCCCGGGCCGGGGTGGCCAGGCCAGCCCGGCGGGCGTGCCACCGGTACCAGAGCAGCGTCGCCGCCAGCCCGCCGAGCAGCGCGGCCAGCCAGTAGTACCCCAGGCCGCCCTGCTCCACCCCGGGGGCGCCGCCGAAGAACGGCAGCCACCTCCCGGCCGGGTTGACCGGACTGGCGAGGATGGCCGCCCCGGCGGATGACCGCTGTCCAGAAGGCGGTAGGTAGAACGGGAAGGACACGCACGTCAGGAGGCCGAACAGGACCAGCGGGAACCAGTAGGCGTGCCGGGCCGTCCTGGCCTGGCTGCGTAGCGCCGCCATCTCCCGTAGCAGGTCGGGCTCGCTCAGCGACTGCGGCACCCCGCTCGACACGCCCCGGTCGGCAACGCGCTCGGGACACCGGTCGGCATCCCGGTCAGCGCCGCGTCCCGCCCGTCCGCACTCCCCGGCTCGCGTCCGCTCTCTGAATCCTGCCCGTCAGGCCCGTCAGCCGCCTCGGGTCCGTCTCCGCCCACCGCTTGTCCCCTTCCTCCTCTACGTAGCCAATAGCTTTGCATAGCAAACTTATTGGCGCAAGGGAGAGCGACTGACGGCCGCCCAGCGAGCAACGCACCAGGAAAACCTGAATCGATAACGGACTCGGTACACCGCGGAGCTCCTCGTCTCGTGACGGAATCACGACGCCGGGAGCCACGTCCCCGACGACGTCGACGCTAGAAAGTGGCAGGCGGCCGCGAATCCGCTGCCGCTATGGAGGCTCGCGGCCGGCGGCCGCCGCGGCACGCGCGCGGGCCCCGGTATCCGGAGAAAGACGCAGACTCCGGCCGGCCGTGCATGAGGCCTGGCGGCCGGGGTAGCAGCACAGGGTGACTAGCAATTCACACAACGCTTTCCGCGGCTTCGCGAAGACCGTGCTGTCGCACCATCACGGCGCGCCGCACAGCCACCACGCCGCCGCCGAGGTCTACCAGACCTCCACGATGGCCGCGCTGCTGGACGGCATCTACGACGGCGAGGTGACCATCGCCGAGCTGCTCGGCCACGGCGACTTCGGCCTCGGCACCTTCAACCACCTCGACGGCGAGATGGTGGTGCTCGGCGGCGTCTGCCACCACCTGCGCGCGGACGGCAGCGCCAGCGTCGCGGCGGCCGATGACCACACGCCGTTCGCCGCCGTCACCTGGTTCCAGCCCCAGACCACCGTGCCGCTGCCGGAGCCCGCCAGCCGGGCCGAGGTCCAGGCGCGCATCGACGAGGCGATCGAGAGCGCCAACCTGATGCAGGCCATCCGGATCAGCGGCATGTTCAGCCGGGTCCGGACCCGCACCGTGATGGCGCAGACGCAGCCGTATCCGCCGCTGACCGAGGCCACGGCCGACGAGCCGGTCACCGAGTTCCGCGACGTGACCGGGACGCTGGCCGGGTTCCGCACGCCAGACTACGAGCAGGGCATCTCGGTCGCCGGGTACCACCTGCACTTCATCAACGAGTCCCGGACCCACGGCGGCCATGTGCTGGACTTCGAGATCCGGCAGGGCACGGCCACCGTAGCCGTGTCGTCTGAGCTGCACCTGAGCCTGCCGCGCACCTCCGCATTCCGGACGGCGAACATGTCGATGGCCAACATCGCGCAGCAGATCCACCAGACCGAGGGCGGCTAGCACCGCGAGCGGCAATTGTCTGGAGAGGACCGTGATGACGGTGAATTGCCGTCGTCACTAGCGGACCGGAATTTACGTGAGCGTGAAGTGCCCGTCGCCACCCGCCGGCCGACCGGGAGTTAGCGTGAAAATCAGCGCGGCGGGCCACTCGTCCGTCCCGGTCCGGCCGCGCGGCGCGGGGGGACGTCATGAACCACACTGCCCTGGCGCGCGCAGCCCTGGCGCGCGCAGCCCTGACGCGCGCAGCCCTGACGCGCGCAGCCCTGGCGCGCGCAGGCCCGGCCGCCCGGACACGGCGCGCCGCTGGCCGGGCCGTCGCGCTGGCCGCGGTCTCCATCGGGATTGCGGTCTCCACCGGGATTGCCGTCGCCGTGCTGGCTGTCGTCCCGGCCGGCCCGGCCGGCGCTGCGCCTGCCGGCGTCCCGGGCCCCGGGCCAGCCGCACCCTGTGCTCCGCGCAGGGCGGACCGCGCGGCCGGGTGGCCGACGAGCCCGGCGCCTTCGTCGGCGGCACGCGCTACTGGGTGCAGGACGACCGGTTCGGCGCTGACACCCGGCAGTGCCTCACGCTCACCCCGCACGGCCGGGCCGCGTTCACCGTCTCGGTGTCCGGGGCCGACAATCCGGGCAGCACCGCCGAGGCCTTCCCCTACATCCAGTACGGCTGCTACTGGGGCTGGTGCACCCCCGGCTCGGCGCTGCCGCTGCGGGTCGGCGCGCTCCGGTCGGCCACCTCGACCTGGTACACCCGTGAGCACGCGCGCGGCATCTGGAACGCCGGCTACGACCTGTGGCTGAACTCCACCCGGCTGGCCCGCGGTCACGCCAACCGCGCCGAGGTGATGATCTGGCTCAACGCCACGACCCGGCACTACCGGATTCGCGGCCCGGCCGGCACCCGGCAGGTAACCGTGGCCGGCCGCCGCTTCTACCTGACCCACTGGCACACCGGCACCGGGACCGTCCGCGGCGGCTGGGAGTACGTGCAGTACCGGCTGGCCGGCGCGCCCGGGCGGGTGCGGAACCTGAACCTCCGGGCCGTCCTGCTGGACGCGGCGCGACGGCACCTGATCTCGCGGTCCTGGTACCTTCAGGGCGTCCTGGCCGGCAACGAGATCTGGCGCGGCGGCCAGGGCCTGGCCACCACCCGGTTCTCGGTCGCGGTGACCGGCCGCCCGCGCGGACGCCGGTGACCCCTTCCGCGGCGGCTTCGACCAGCGGAGGATGACGGCGTGGAGACGCTGGCCGACCTGCGGGTGCGCCGGGCCATCGAGTGCCGCCTGGCCCCCGGCCGGGAGCTGCGGAGCCTGACCGAGGCCAGGGAGTTCCTGGACGAGCGGGGCCTGCTCACCCGGACCCCGGACTGCGCGCTGCCCAGCCTGTACGAGGCCTGCCAGGAGGAGCCCTATCAGGCCGGGGGCCATGGCTTCGCGAGCTGGCCCGCCACCAAGTGGCCCTGGTTCGGCGAGCTGGGCGACCAGGGCTACCTGATCACCGCGATCCACCGGGGCAAGAACCTGCTCATCACCGACGCGCTCGCCCGGCTGATCGACCCCATCGCCCGGGCCGAGATCGCCCGCCTGCACGCCGCCGGTCCCAGCCCGGCCCGGCTGCTGGACCACCTGGCCGCGGCCGGGCCATCCCAGCTTGACGACCTGCGTACCGAGCTGGGCCTGAGCCGGACCGAGCTGCGGACGCTGCGCGCTCCCCTGGAGCGCTCCGGCGCGATCATCGCCCGGTCGGTCGAGGTGACCTCCGGCGACGGCCACCTGCACACCAGCGAACTGGCCCGCTGGGACCAGGCCTACCCGGACTCCCGCGACACGGACACCACGCCCGCCCAGGCTCTTGCTGACCTGATCGTGGCCGGTGTCCGGGCCGCCGTGGTCGCGCCGGAGTCCGAGCCCAGAAGGTGGTTTGCCTGGCCGTCGTATTGGCGACCCACGCTGATAGACGATCTGATCCGCAAGGGCCGCCTCCGCCAAGTAGAGGCGCATCTCGCCATTGGGCTTCCATGATCATGACCGATTGACCGCGGCGGCCCGCGGTCAATCGGTCATGATCATGGCGGTCGAGGGCACGACCTGGGGATGATGGACCGTCATGAAAATGAGGCGACAAACCTCGTGTTGTGCGCCATCGTATTGCCATGTGGATGCTGAGCAAGAAGCTCATGAACTGGGCTTCGATCCTGGAGCCTAAAACCCGGGAACAGGCCGAGCGGACGGCCTCGATGCCGTTCATCTTCCCGCACGTCGCGCTGATGCCCGACGCTCACCTGGGCAAGGGCAGCACGGTCGGCTCGGTGATCCCCACGCTGCGCGCTATCATTCCGGCCGCGGTCGGGGTTGATATCGGCTGCGGAATGCGCGCCGTGCGAACCCAGTTCACTGCCGAGGATATGCGCCGGCGCGGTAATCTTGTTCCGCTTCGGGAGTCGATTGAGCGCGCCATTCCGCTGTCAGCCGGAAAATACAACACCAGCATTTACAGCGACGAGACGGCCGGTCGAATTGCCGAGCTGGAGAACCGTGACGGCATTGCCAGCGCGGAGCGGATCGCGCCGAACTGGCGGCTGCAGCTCGGCTCGCTAGGCTCAGGGAATCACTTTGTTGAACTTTCAATAGATGAGGAGGACCGCGTCTGGCTGTTCCTGCACTCCGGCAGCCGGGGCGTCGGCAACAAGCTGGCCAGCAAGCACATCAAGATCGCGCAGGAGCTGTGCGAGCGCTGGTGGATCAGCCTGCCCGACCGTGACCTGGCCTACCTGGTCGAGGGCACGGACCAGTTCTGGGCCTACATCCGCGACCTGCGCTGGGCCCAGCACTTCGCGCTGCTCAACCGGGCCGAGATGATGCACCGGGTCATCGACTGCCTGGCCGACCGGATGGGCGAGCCGGTGGAGCCGGCCGAGGTCGTGCAGTGCCACCACAACTACACCGAACAGGAGGAGCATTTCGGCAAGCAGGTGTGGCTGTCCCGCAAGGGCGCGATCGACGCCAGCCCCGGCACGCCGGGCCTGATCCCTGGCTCGATGGGCACCCGGTCCTATGTCGTCACGGGCCAGGGGAACCGGCTGTCGCTGAACTCCTCGCCGCACGGCGCGGGCCGGGAGTACAGCCGTTCCGCGGCGCGGCGCAAGTTCACCCGCGCCGAGCTGGAGGAGGCGATGACCGGCATCGAGTGGCGGCACACCGACGCCTTCCTGGACGAGATCCCGGCTGCTTATAAGCCCATAGATCAAGTCATGGCGGACGCGGCCGACCTGGTCGAGGTCCGCCACACGCTCCGTCAGATCGTCAACGTCAAGGGCGACTAGGCGAGGCCGGCCGCGGTCAGGCGCCGGGGCCGGCCAGGCCCAGCAGGCGCGCCGCGTTGTCCTTGAGGATCAGCGGGCGGGCCTCGGGCTTGATGTCCAGCTCCGCGAAGTCGGCCAGCCACCGGTCGGGGGTGATGACCGGGAAGTCGGAGCCGAACAGCACCTTGTGCCGCAGCAGGCTGCCCGCGGCCCGGATCGAGCTGCGGCGGGAAGTACCTGGGCGACCAGCCGGACAGGTCGATGAACACGTTGGCCTTGTGGGTGGCCATGGAGATGGCAGCGTCCTGCCACGGCACCGACGGGTGGGCCAGGATGATCGTCAGGTCCGGCAGGTCGGCGGCGACGTCGTCGATCAGCATCGGGTCGGAGTAGCGCAGCTTGATGCCGCGCCCGCCGGGCAGGCCCGCGCCGATCCCGGTCTGGCCGGTGTGGAAGATGACGGGCAGGCCGAGCTCGGCGGCGGCCTCGTAGAGCGGGTAGTGGGCCCGGTCGCTGGGCACGAACGCCTGGAGCGACGGGTGCAGCTTGAGGCCGCGGGCTCCGGCGGCGGCCAGCTCCCGCAGCCGGCCGGCGGCGTCGGGAGCCAGCGGGTCCACTGAGGCGAACGGGATCACCACGTCGTCGTAGGCCCGGGCGTCGGCGATGAGCTGAGCGCTGGACACCGGCGGGTGGCCGGTGGCGGTCTGGGCGTCGACGGTGAACACCACGGCGGCCAGCCCGCGCTCGCGGTAGTAGGCGGCGATGTCGGCCAGGCCGGGAGTCCGGTTGACCCCGGCCTTGAAGTACGCGGCCGACGCCGCCATCAGCTCGTCGTCCAGCGAGTGGTGCCCGTGCCCGTCGTCCTCGACATGCACGTGGGTATCGATCGCGGTGACCGCGTCCAGGTCTATGGGCATCAGGGATCCAGCTTCCGGGGGACGACGGCACGGCGGCACGGCCGATGGCGTGAGCATCACCCTAGGCGGCTACCCGGCGACCCGGCCCCGCCCGGGGACCCGGCGCGCGGAATACTGGCCTGGATGGCGAGCACACCCGGCCGGGCACCGGCCAGCACGAACACGGCCGCGGAACTCGCCGCGGAGCTGCGCCGGGCCGGGCTGGCCGAGGTCAGCGACACCGCGCTGCGCCGCGCGCTCTACACCAGCGACGCCTCGCTGTACCGGGTCACGCCGGCCGTGGTGGCCAGCCCGCGCGACGCCGACGAGGTCGCGGCGGCGCTGGCCGTGTGCACGACCCTCGGCGTGCCGCTGACCTGCCGCGGCGCCGGGACGTCCATCGCGGGCAACGCGGTCGGCACCGGCCTGATCCTGGACTTCAGCCAGCACATGGCCGGCATCCTCAGCCTGGACCCGCGCGCCGGCCAGGCGACGGTCCAGCCGGGCGTGGTGCAGGCCCAGCTGCAGCGCGCGGCCGCCCCGCACGGGCTGCGCTTCGGGCCGGACCCCTCCACGCACGACCGGTGCACCATCGGCGGGATGATCGGCAACGACTCCTGCGGCTCGCGCTCCCTCCAGTACGGCAAGACCTCCGACAACGTGCTCGGCCTGGAGGTCCTGGCCGGCACGGGCCGAGCGCTGCGGCTGACCGGCCCGCGCGACCGCGCCGCCGACGCCGATGGGCCCGGCACCGGCGATCCGGAGCTCGACACCGCGCTGGGCGCGATCGTGACCGACGGCCTGGCCACCATCCGGACCGAGCTGGGCCGGTTCGGCCGGCAGGTGTCCGGCTACGCGCTCCAGCACCTGCTGCCCGAGCGCGGCTTCGACGTGGCCCGGGCCCTGACCGGCAGCGAGGGCACGCTGGCCATCGTGACCAGCGCGACCGTGCGGCTGGTCCGCGATCCGCCGCACCGGGTGCTGGCCGTGCTCGGCTTCCCGGACATCTTCGCCGCCGCCGAGGCCGTGCCGCTGATCCTGCCGCTGCAGCCGGCGACCTGCGAGGGCATGGACTCGCGCCTGGTCGACGTGGTCCGCGAGCTGCGGGGCGGCGGCGCCGTGCCCGAGCTGCCGCCCGGCTCGGGCTGGCTGTTCGTCGAGGTGACCGGGGACACCCAGGACGAGGCACTGAGCCGGGCCGAGCAGGTGGTCAAGACCGCCGGGGCGGTGTCCGGCCAGGTGGTGACCGACGCCGCGCACGCCGCGGCGCTGTGGCGGATCCGCGAGCAGGGCGCGGGCCTGGCCGGGCGGACCGGGCCGGGCGGCGCGCCCGCCTATCCCGGCTGGGAGGACTCGGCGGTGCCCCCCGAGTCGGTCGGCCGCTACCTGCGCGACCTGGACGACCTGATGGGCCGCCACCGGCTGGCCGGCATCCCGTACGGCCACTTCGGCGACGGCTGCGTGCACCTGCGGCTGGACTTCCCGCTGGACCGGCCCGACGGCCGCACCGTGCTGCGCGAGTTCCTGCGCGAGGCGGCGGAGCTGGTCACCGGCTACGGCGGGTCGCTGTCCGGCGAGCACGGGGACGGCCGGACCCGCAGCGAGCTGCTGCCGGTGATGTACTCGGCGGCGGCCATGGAGCTGTTCGGCCGGGTCAAGGAGGCGTTCGACCCGGCCGGGGTGCTGAACCCCGGCGTGCTGGTCCGCCCGCGGCCGCTGGACGCCGACATCCGGGTCCGGCCCGCGCCGCGGCCGGGGGGCGCCGAGCCCGGCGGCCGCGGACGCCTCGGGCTCACGTTCGGCCGCGACGGCGGCGACTTCGCGGTGGCCGTGCACCGCTGCACCGGCGTGGGCAAGTGCGTGGCCAGCACGGCCGGCACCAGCCGGGTCATGTGCCCGTCCTACCAGGCCACCAGGGACGAGAAGGACTCCACCAGGGGCCGGGCCCGGATCCTCCAGGAGATGGTCAACGGCAGCGTGGTCAGCGGCGGCTGGCGCGCTCCGGAGGTGCGCGAGGCCCTGGACCTGTGCCTGTCCTGCAAGGCCTGCTCGGCTGAGTGCCCGGCCGGCGTGGACATGGCCGCCTACAAGGCCGAGGTGCTGCACCAGGCCTACCGGGCCCGGGTGCGGCCGCGCAGTCACTACGCGCTCGGCCAGCTGCCGCGCTGGGCCCGGCTGGCCTCGCGGCTGCCGCGGCTGGCCAACGCGGCGCTCGCGGCGCCGGGCCTGGGCCAGGCGGCCCGGCTGGCGGCGGGCATCGAGCCGCGGCGCTCGCTGCCGCCGTTCGCGGCCGAGTCGTTCCGTTCCTGGTACCGGCGGCAGGGCGGGGCGGGCACCCAGGCCGCCGGGCCCGGAGCCGGGCGGCCCGGTGGTGCTGTTCGTGGACACCTTCACCGATTTCTTCGCCCCGGAGATCGGGCAGGCCGCGCTGCGGGTGCTGACCGACGCCGGGTTCAGCGTGACCATCCCGGCCCGGCCCACCTGCTGCGCGATCACCTGGATCAGCACCGGCCAGCTCACGGCGGCCCGCCGGATCCTCGGCCGAACCGTCGCCGAGCTCAGCCCGGCCGTGCGGGCCGGCATCCCGATCGTGGGCCTGGAGCCGTCCTGCACCGCGACGCTGCGCTCCGACGCGGCGGACCTGCTGGGCACGCCGCAGGCCAGGGACCTGGCCGGGTCGGTAAAGACGCTCAGCGAGCTGCTGGCCAGCGCGCCGGGCTGGACGCCGCCGCGGCTGGACGGCACCGAGGTCGTGGCCCAGCCGCACTGTCACCACAGCGCCGTCATGGGCTGGGAGCCGGACGCGGCGCTGCTGCGCCGGGCCGGCGCCGGGCTGACCCAGCTGGGCAGCTGCTGCGGCCTGGCCGGCAACTTCGGCATGGAGCGCGGGCACTACGCGGTGTCCACCGCGGTCGCCGAGACCGCGCTGCTGCCCGCCGTCCGGTCGGCCGGCGACGACGCGGTGCTGCTCGCCGACGGCTTCTCCTGCCGGACCCAGCTCAGCGACCTGACCCCCCGCTCCGGGCTGCACCTGGCCCAGCTGCTGGCCGGCCACCTGCCCGCCGGCCCCGGACCCCGCCGGCCAGGGCCCCGCTGGCCAAGACCCCGCCGGCCAGGGCCCCGCCGGTCGGACACAGCGCAGTCGCGCGAAACCTGACTGACGCCAGGGACGCGGGGCTAGCATGAGGCGCCATGCGACTCCTGGGTGGATTGACGGCCATTTCGGCAGCCATTGCCGCGAGCGGGCTGGTGTCCGCGGCCCTGATCACGACGGCGACCGCCAGCGCCCCCGCGGCTCAGACCGTGGCGGCGCAGGTGTCCGTCGCGCGGCTGCCGCAGGCGGGCAACCCGAACGGGCATGCCTACGTGCCGCTCGCGGGCCGCGCGGTCAGCACCGCCCACCCGACCCGGGTGATCGGCCGCGGCACCGCGGCTAGCTGCACCTCCCGGGCTGTCGTCCGGGCCGTGGCCAGGGGCGGGATCATCAACTTCAACTGCGGTCCCAGGCCGGTGACGATCACCATGACCGCCACGGCCAAGGTCGTGAACACCAGCCGGCAGGTCGTGCTGAACGGCGGGGGCAAGGTGACGCTCAGCGGGGCCGGGAAGCGCCGGATCCTGTACATGAACACCTGCGACAAGCGCCAGATCTGGACCACGAGCCACTGCCAGGACCAGGCCACCCCCCGGCTGACCATCGAGAACCTGACCTTCACCCGCGGCAACGCCACCGGCCATTTCATCGGCAGCGGCAGCGGCGGCGCCGTCTACGCCCAGGGCGGCCAGCTCAAGGTGGTCAACTCCCGGTTCATCAACAACCGCTGCTACCGGGTCGGCCCGGACCTCGGCGGCGCGGCGATCCGCGCGCTGATGCAGTACCGCAACCGGCCGGTCTACGTGACGCACAGCACGTTCACCGGCGGCCGGTGCTCCAACGGCAGCGCGCTGAGCAGCATCGGGGTGTCCTGGACCGTGCTGAACAGCCTGTTCGCCCGCAACCGGGCGACCGGCTTCGGCGCCAATCCCCAGCAGCCGGGCACGCCGGGCGGCGGCAGCGGCGGCGCCATTTACAACGATGGCGACAACTACTCGCTGATCATCCGCGGCACCGTCATGCGGTTCAACCACGCCCGCGAGGGCGGCGGCGCGATCTTCTACGTCTGCGACGGCGACTGCGGGCACGCCTACGTACGCATTTTCAAGTCGACGCTGCACGACAACCCGAGCGCCGGCTTCTCCACCGCGGGCTATCCCGGCATCTTCTACCACACCACCGGTGGCCCGGCTCACCCCGTCGTGACCGACTCCAAGCTCAACTAGCCGCAGCCGGGCCGCCCGGGGCTTCACTCCAGACGGGTGATGCCCCGGGCCGCCGCGCGGCCGACAGTGAATCCGGGCCTAGCCGCCGGCGGGCAACTGCCCGCTGGCCGGAACCAGGATGCGGAGACACGAGATGGCAGCCTTGACCGTCTGGAAGTTCCCCACGACCTCGGGCGCCGACCAGGCCCTGGGCACGCTCGGGAAGCTCGAGGACCAGGCGCTTATCCAGGTTCACGACGCGGCCGTGGTCAGCTGGGAGCCGGGCCAGCACAAGCCCAGGACGCGCGAGCTGCACAGCCGGACCAAGATCGGCGCGCTGGGCGGCGGATTCTGGGGCCTGCTGTTCGGGCTGATCTTCTTCATCCCGATCCTGGGCCTGGCCATCGGGGCCGCGACCGGGGCGCTGTTCGGCTCCATGACCGACGCCGGGATCAGCGAGTCGTTCGTCAAGAAGGTGCGGGACAAGGTCAAGCCGGGCACCTCGGCCCTGTTCCTGCTCAGCTCCGATGCCGTCTTTGACAAGGTGCAGGCCGAGTTCGACGGCACCGAGGCCGAGCTGATCCAGACCAACCTGACCCAGGAGCAGGACGCCCGGCTGCGCGCGGCCTTCGGCAACGAGGCCTGACGCCGCCCGGTCGCCGGAGTAGGACCATGCTCGAGACCGCCGCCGGATTCGCCCTGCTGTCCGCATTGTCTCCGACGGCGGTCCTGGTCGGCGCGGTCTACCTGGGCTCGGCCAGCCCGCGCCGGACCACGCTGCTGTACCTGGCCGGGGCGCTCACCACGACCGTGATCATCGGCATCATCGTGCTGGTGGCGCTCCGCGCAGGGCGGCCTGAGCCTGCCGACCAACCGCACGCCGCGGTACGGCCTGCGGCTGGCGCTGGGCGTGCTGGCGCTGGCCGGCGGCCTGTACATGACCCGCCGCAAGCCCAAGCCGCCCGACCCGGCCAAGAAGAAGAAGCCCGGCCTGGTCAGCCGGACGATGTCCCGGCCCGAGCCGCTATTCGCGTTCGTGACCGGGCTCGTCGTCTTCCTGCCGTCGGCCGCCTTCCTGGCCGCCGTACAGGCCATCGCGACGGCCAAGTCCAGCAACCTGGTCACCGCGCTCACCCTGGTCACCGTGATCGGCATCGACGTCATCCTGATCTGGCTGCCGTTCCTGTTCTACCTGGCCGCGCCCGAGCGGACCACGAGCACGCTCAAGCGATTCAACGCCTGGCTGCGGGCCCACGGCCACGCCATCGTGGCGGGCGCCCTGCTGGTCGTCGGCGGTCTGCTCATCGGCAACGGGATCTCGGGCCTGGTCTAGCCCGCCGATGTAAACGAACAAATTGCCTGTTCGTACTCACATTTCGTGTGGTTGAATGACCACCATGGATGTGCGAAACCGGCGGCGGGCGCTGCTTGACGCCATGCAGCGCGACGGGGAGGTCCAGGTCCGGCAGCTCGCCACCGAGCTGGGCTGCTCCGAGATGACGGTACGACGGGACCTCGACGTGCTGGAGCACGACGGGGTGGTCCGGCGGGTGCACGGCGGGGCGGTCCGGGTGCAGCTGCGCCGGGACGAGCTGCCCTACGCCGCGCGGGCGCTGGAGGCCATCGAGGCCAAGCAGCGGATCGCCAAGGCCGTCGCCGGGCTGATCTCCGACGCCGAGACCGTGATCCTGGACAGCGGCACCACCGCCCTGGAGGTAGCCAGGGCGCTGCGCGGGCGGCCGGTGACCGTGCTGCCGCTCGGCCTGCGGGTGCTGCTCGAGCTGGCCGACGACGACCAGGTCAGCCTGATCTGTCCCGGCGGGGACGTGCGGCCGGGCGAGCTGACCGTGACCGGCGACCTGGCCGAGGTGGCGTTCGAGCGGCTGCGCTTCGACACCCTGGTGCTGAGCGGCTGCGGCCTGCACGAGCGTGAGGGCGTGACCACCCACGTGCCCGCTGACGCGCGGGTGCGCCGCGCCGCGCTCGGCGCGGCGCGGCGCACCATCCTGGCCAGCGACGCGTCCAAGATCGGCCAGGTGACCTTCGGCCGGGTGTGCTCGCTGGACGTGGCCGAGCGGCTGATCACCGACGCCACGCCCGAGCTGACCGGGCCGCTGGAGGCCGCGGGCCTGCCGGTGCAGCATGTCTGACCGGGTCATCGACCGGCCCGGCGGGCCGGCCACCGCGCGCCGGGCCGAGCGGGTCCGGCGGCTGGCGGTGACCACGGTGTTCGCCATGCTGGGCGTGTCCGAGGGCACCTGGGCAGCCCGGATCCCGGCCATCAAGGCGGGCCTGCACCTGTCGCCGGGCCTGCTCGGCCTGGCCCTGCTCGGGCCCGCGGTCGGCTGCGTGCTCGCCATGCCGGCCACCGGCGCCGTGCTGGCCTCGGTGCCGCCGCGGCGGGTGGCCCAGGCCGGGCTGCTGCTGCTCGCCGTGATGCTGCCGGTGACCACGGTGACCGGCTCGGCCTGGCAGTTGTTTCTCGTCCTGCCTGGGCTGGGGCGCCGGCATCGGAACCCTCGACGTGGCGATGAACACCGAGGCGGCCGCGGTCCAGGATCAGCTCGGGCGGCGGGTCATGTCCGGATTCCACGGCGCCTACAGCGTCGGCGGCCTCGCCGGGTCCGGCCTCGGGGCCATCACGGCCGCCACCGGGCTGTCGGCGCGAACCGCGTTCCTGATCGCGGGCATCCCGATCGTGGTGGCCGGGATGGCCGGCACCCAGGCGTTCGCGTCCCGGCCCGCGCACCACGCCAGCGGGCAGCCCGGCCGCGCGGCGCGATGGCCCAAGTGGTCGTGGGCGCTGGTGGCGCTGGGCGCGATCTCGTTCGCGAGCTTCCTCGGCGAGGGCGCGGCGGGCAACTGGAGCGCCGTCTACCTGCACTCCTCGCTGGGCGCGTCGGCCGGCGTGGCCGCCGTGGGCTACAGCGTGTTCGCGGTGACCATGACCGCGGGCCGGCTGAGCGGGGACTGGCTCACCGACCGGGTCGGCCCGGTCCGCCTGGTCCGGCTGGCGGGCGGCCTGGCCACGGCCGGCTTCGGCTGCGCGCTGCTCATCGGCCACGTGTGGTCGGCGCTGGCGGGCTTCGCCGTGCTCGGGGCGGGCCTGTCGGTGGTCGTGCCGCTGGCCTTCACCGCCGCCGCCGGGCTGGGCCGGCCGGGCCCGAGCCTGGCCATGATCACCTCGTTCGGCTACCTGGGGGCGCTGGCCGGCCCGGCCATCATCGGCGGCCTGGCCGACCTCACCAGCCTGCCCGCGGCGCTGGCCATCGTCGTGCTGCTCAGCGCGCTGATCGTGGTCCTGGCCGGCGCCGTCCGGCCGCGCCGCCGGCCAGCGGCCCCGGAGGACTCCCCGGCCCGGCCGGGCGGGGGCCGGCTGGCCCCGCCCTGACCGTTTCGTGAAGAATGCTGCGGTGGCGCCAACCGGGACCGATGCCTACCTGGGCCTGACCGGCCTGCCGCCCCTGGTCGAGAAGGCGGTCGCGGCGGCCCGGCGGGCCGGGTTCCGCAACTCGTGCCTGCCCTCGCACGGCCGCCTGCTTCAGCTGCTGGCCGCCGGGATCGGCGAGGGCGTGATCGGCGAGACCGGCACCGGCTGCGGCGTCGGCCTGGCCTGGCTGGCCAGCGCGGCCAGGACCGGGGTCCGCCTGGTCAGCGTGGAGCACGACTGGCTGCTCGCCGACACCGCCCGGAGCGTGTTCGCGGAGGTGCCCGCGGTCACCGTGCTGCACGGCGACTGGACCGAGCTGCGCGCCGAGGCGCCGTTCGCGCTGCTGGCCCTGGACGGCGGCGGGCAGGGCAAGGGCACCGACCCGGCGATCAGCCCGGCCGAGTGGGTGCGGCCGGGCGGCACGATCGTGATGGACGACTTCACGCCGACCCGGGAGTGGCCGCCGATGCACGACGGCCGGCCGGACGCCGCGCGGCTGCTCTGGCTGGAGCACCCGGACCTGCTGGCCGCGATGATCAGCACCGAGCCCGACGCGGCGTCAGTGGTGGCGACGCTGAAGGGCGCCGCGCGCTAAGACGTGGCCTCGGCCGCCACCACGCCGCCCACCACGGGCTCGCTGGCCGCCGGCTCGGGCGCGGGCTTTGCTGGCACCGTAAGCTCCGCTCCCCGGCGGCTGGCCGCCCCGCGCCGCAGCGGCAGCGCGCCGCTCGCGGCCAGCACCCCGCCGCAGACCAGCACCGCCCCGGCGAGCTGGAGCAGCGTCGGCCGCTGGCCGAGCACCGCCGCCGCGACCACCAGCGCCGCGGCCGGCTGGAGCAGCAGCAGCAGCGAGGACACCGCGGCGGGCAGCCGCGGCAGCGATGAGGTGATCAGCAGCCAGCCGATGGTCTGGCTGCTGGTGGCCAGCAGCAGCAGCCAGGCGAACGCCGGCCAGCTGATGTGCAGGGTGAACCCGCCGAACAGCAGGCCCAGCACCAGGGCGCCGAGCGCGGCCCCGGCCGTGGCGTCGGTCAGCGGGCCGGCCACGTGCTCGGTGCCGGTCGAGGAGTGCCGGAAGATAAGCAGGAACGCGGCGTAGGCGATGGACGTGCCGATGCCGTAGATGATCCCGGCCAGCGCGTGGTGGCCGGAGCCGCCGCCGTCGGCCAGGCCGGAGACCAGCACCACGCCCGCCATCACCACCGGCAGCATGAACAGGAACCGCCGGCTGGGCCGCTCGCTGAACAGCAGCCAGGCGGCCCCGGCGACGAACGCCAGCTGGAGGTTGCCCAGCACCGTCGCGATGCCGGCGCCCACCTCGGCGATGGCGTGGTTCCACAGCACCAGGTCCACGGCCAGCAGCAGGCCGGCGACCACCGCGCCCAGCCGGGCCCTGGCCGGGCGGCGGCCGTGCCGCCGCTGCTCGATCAGGGTCAGCACGGCCAGCACCGGAAGCGCGAGCAGGCAGCGGAAGAACGCCGTCGTGGCCGCGGCCGTGCCGGCCAGCGTGACGAGGATGGCCGAGCACGAGATGCAGGCCGCGCCCAGGGTCGCCGCCAGCATCGGTCGCTGGCCGGGACGGGCGTTGGCTGTCATGACTGTCTTCGCATATGGTGCTGACACGCTCAGCAGCCTACGAGGGTGCTCTGTCAGGAGTCAAAATGCTTTTTGATGCTGACCAGCTTGAGGCGCTGGCCGCCTGTACCGAGCTGATAAACACCGGCCGATCGCGCTCGGGCGAGGGGCTGCGCGGCACCGCCGACGTCCAGGACTTCGCCCGCCGCTACGCCTTCTACCCGCGTGCCGCCACGACCGGTGACGTCGCGCTGCTGCGGGCGCACCGAGCCCGCCTGGACACCATCGCGCGGGCCTGCGAGGCCGGCGATACGGACAAGGCCACCGTGCTGGCGAACTCCCTGCTGGCCGAGACCGGCGCCGTGCCCCAGATCGCCTCCCACGACGGTCGCGGGCCGCACATCCACGTGTCCAGGTCGCAGGCGCCGCTGGCTGACCGGATCGCGGCCCAGCTCGCCATGGGCCTGGCCGGCCTGGTGGTGGCGGGCGAGACCGACCGGGTCCGGAGCTGCGGATCGCCGGACTGCCCGGATGTGTTCGTGGACTTCTCGCGCAACCGGTCCCGGCGGTACTGCGACAATCGCACGTGTGGCAACCGCGTCCATGTCGCGGCCTACCGCGCCCGCAAGTCGGCGCAGGAGCAGACGACGCCGCACTAGGCTGCGGGGTGGAAAGTCACGATCTACGCCATTCCGCTGTCGTCAGCTATCGTCAGCTACCGTCCGCTATCGTCGGGGAGCGCTCATGAAGCTGCTGGTCACCGGGGGCGCTGGCTATATCGGAAGCGTCGTCGCCGCCCAGCTCGTCGAGGACGGTCATGAGGTCGTCGTGCTGGACGACCTGTCCACCGGGCACGCTGACGCGGTGCCCGCCGGCGTCCAGTTCGTCCAGGGCGACCTGCGCGCCGACGCCGCGGCGGTGCTGGCCACCGGGATCGAGGCCGTCCTGCACTTCGCGGCCAAGTCCCTGGTCGCCGAGTCCGTGGCCCAGCCGGCCAGGTACTGGCACCACAACCTCGGCGGCACGCTCGCGCTGCTGGAGGCGATGCGGGCGGCGCGGGTGGGCAGCATCGTGTTCTCGTCCACCGCGGCGACTTACGGCGAGCCGGAGTCGGTGCCCATCGAGGAGACCGCCCCGACCCGGCCGACCAGCCCCTACGGCGCCTCCAAGGTCGCCGTCGACACCGCCCTGGCCGAGTACGCCCGGATGTTCGGGCTGGCCGCGGTCAGCCTGCGCTACTTCAACGTGGCCGGCGCCTACCGGGAGCGGGCCGGGAACTGGCTCGGCGAGCGGCACGACCCCGAGACGCACCTGATCCCGACCGTGCTGGCCGCCGCCTACTCCGGCGACGGCCATCTGAAGCTCTACGGCGATGACTACCCCACCCCGGACGGCACCTGCATCCGGGACTACATCCACGTGTCCGACCTGGCCCGCGCGCACCTGCTGGCCCTGGCCGCGTGCCAGCCCGGCGCGCACCGGATCTACAACCTGGGCAGCGGGTCCGGCTTCTCCAACCGCGAGGTGCTCGGCGCGTGCCGTGACGTGACCGGCCGCGACATCCCGGCCGAGATGGCTCCCCGGCGACCCGGCGACCCGGCCGTGCTGATCGCCTCGAACGACCGGATCCGGGCCGAGCTGGGCTGGCGGCCGGCCCGGAGCCTGACCGACATGGTCGCGGACGCGTGGACGTTCACGCAGGCCAGAGCAGGTGCCCGCTGAAACCGGCGGGCCCGATCCCGGCCGGCCCGATCTCGGCCGGCCAGGTCTTGGCAGGCCAGGTCTCGGCGAGTGCAGACAGGTGACGGTGCCGCAAGCGCGTGAGGATGCCGCGGTCCTGTTCACCCAGCGGTTCGGCCGCCAGCCGCGCGGGGCGTGGCGGGCACCGGGCCGGGTGAACCTGATCGGCGAGCACACCGACTACAACGAGGGCTTCGTCCTCCCGTTCGCCATCGGCGCCGGGCTGAGCGCCGCCGCCGCCCAGCGCGACGACGGCGTGCTCGCGCTGGCCTCGCGCCAGGCCCCCGGCGACGACCTCGCGGTCCGCCTGGACGCGCTGGCCCCCGGCTCGGTCAGCGGGTGGGCCGCCTACCCGGCCGGCGTGGCCTGGGCCCTGCGCGACGCGGGCTATCCGATCGGCGGGGCCAGCATCGCCATCGACTCCGACATCCCGCTCGGCGCCGGCCTGTCCTCCTCGGCCGCGCTGGAGTGCGCGGTGGCGCTCACCCTGACCGAGCTGTACGGGCTGGCCGTGCCGCGGGCCCAGCTCGCCGCCATGGCCCGCCGGGCCGAGAACGACTTCGTCGGCGCGCCCACCGGGATCATGGACCAGTCGGCCGCGCTGCTCAGCCAGGCCGGGCACGCGCTGCTGCTGGACTGCCGCAGCGGCATCGGCACCGCCGTGCCGCTCGATCCCGGCGCCGCGGGCCTGGGCCTGCTGGTGATCGACACCAGGGTCCGGCACGAGCTCACCGACGGCGGCTACGCGGCCCGCCGCCGGGCCTGCGAGGACGCGGCGCAGGCCCTGGGCGTGCGGTCGCTGCGCGACATCACCGATGGCTCGCAGCTGGCGGGCATCGACCCGCTGCTGCAGCGCCGGGCGCGGCACGTCGTCACGGAGAACAACCGGGTGCTGGTGACCGCCCAGCTGCTCCGCGAGGGCGACCTGGCCGGGACCGGCCCGCTGCTGACCGCCTCGCACGAGTCACTGCGCGACGACTTCGAGGTGTCCTGGCCGGCCGCCGACGCCACCGTCGCGGCGGCCCTGGAGGCGGGCGCCTGCGGCGCCCGGATGACCGGCGGCGGGTTCGGCGGCTCGGTCATCGCCCTGGTGCCCGCCGAGCGCGACGAGGCGGTCCGGGCGGCGGTAGCCGAGACGTTCGCCCGGCGGGGCTGGACCGCGCCGGGCTTCTCCGACGCCGTGCCCTCGGCCGGCGCCCGCCGCATCCGCTGACGGCGGTTCGCCAGCGCGCCGTCCCGGCGGGCAGACTGGGACGGTTCGGTACTCAAGCCCAGGAAGGCCAGGCGATCCGGTGCGGTTCGTGTTCAGCCCGCCCGCTGACGAGGCCGCGGGACTGCTCAGCCTGCCCTGGGAACAGCCGCTGGCCGACTGGCACGACGACCGGCTGGTCGAGATCCGCCAGCGCGGCCTGTCCCGGCACGTGGTCCGCTTCGTCGCCGACAGCGGCGTCCTGTACGCGCTGAAGTCCATCAGCGAGCGGCTGGCCCGGCGCGAGTACCGGCTGCTGCGCGCGCTGGCCGAGCTGAACGTGCCGGCCGTCGAGGTGGTCGGCATCGTGGTGGACCGCGGCCCCGACGCCGACGCCATCCTGGTCACGCGGTACCTGGAGTACTCCACCACCTACCGGGCCCTGTTCTCCAATCCCCGTGGCGGCCGCCCCACCGACCCGCTCATAGATGCCCTGGTCGAGCTGCTGGCCCGGCTGCACCTGTCCGGGTTCTTCTGGGGCGACTGCTCGCTGTCCAACGCGCTGTTCCGCGCCGACGCGGGCGCCCTGGAGGCCTACCTGGTCGACGCCGAGACCAGCGAGCAGCACGACGAGCTCACCGGCGGCCAGCGCGAGCTGGGACCTGGAGCTGGCCAGCGAGCGGGTCTTCGGGGAGCTGTCCGACCTCCAGGCCGGCGAGCTGCTGCCGCCCGAGGTCGACCCGTTCGAGGTCATCGAGAAGCTCCAGCGCCGGTACGCGCGGCTGTGGGACGAGCTGACCAGGGAGGAGATCCTCCGGCCCGACGAGCAGCGCTACCGCATCGCCGACCGGCTGCGGCGGATCAACGAGCTCGGCTTCGACGCCGACGAGGTCGAGCTGCTCAATACCCCGGAGGGCACCCGGCTGCGGGTCAGGACCAAGGTCGCCGAGTCCGGCCAGCAGACCCGCCAGCTGTTCCGGGAGACCGGCATCGTGGCCGACGAGAACCAGGCCCGCCGGCTGCGCAACGACATCGCCAGCTTCCGCGGCTACCTCGAGCAGAAGCAAGGCCACCCGGTGTCCGAGACCGTGGCCGCGCACCGCTGGCTGGAGGAGGTCTACGACCCCGTCGTGGTCGCGATCCCCGAGAGCCTGCGCGGCCGCCTGTCGCCGCCCGAGATCTTCCACGAGATCCTCGAGCACCGCTGGTACCTGTCCGAGGACGCCGGGCGTGACGTCGGCACCACCGCCGCGGCGAAGTCCTACTTCGACAATGTGCTGCCCGCCGTGCCCGAGCCGCTGTCCACGCCCGCCGATCTCGACGAGCTGGCCCTGGCCGAGGGCGGCAGCTCGTCCCCCTTTTCCCCCGGCGAACTGTCTCCCGACGAGCTGTTCCCCGACGAGCTGTTCCCCGACGACCGGCCCTAGCGGGCCGAGACGAACAACGTCTGCGTGCCCTGGCCGCACAGCCCGGCGAAGTCCGACAGCGTGCTCACCGCCAGCGCCGAGCCGACCGGCCCCACCGCCGTGGCCGCGTCGAGCAGCAGCCACTCGTCCGCCGGGTCGCGGTGCAGCACCACCTTCAGGTCCACGTTCACGAAGACGTACTCGGCCGGGTCCAGTTCCGAGCTCAGGCCGTTGCCCGAGTCCGCGATGAGCAGGGCCCGGCACATCGGCGACATCTCCTCGCCCGGCAGCAGCGGGATCATCGGGCGGGCCCAGGCCGCCGCCGGCCCGCGCTGGTCGAAGCCGCCCGCCACGTACCGCCAGTCCACGGCGGACAGGTAGCCGTCGGTCACCACGCCGGGCCACGGACTGGTCTTCATCGGCCGCGGTTCCGGTAGCACCGGCTCCTCGTGCTCGTCGGCCAGGTCGTCGGGGTCGTAGTCCGGCGGCACCGCGATCCGCCAGCCGCGGGCGCGCAGCACCTCCTGCCCGCCCGCCTCCAGGATCGTCTCCAGCAGCGCCACCCGCTTGCCCGGCCGGATCGTCGCCGTCCTGGCGGTCAGCTTGCCGGGCGGGACCGGCCGCAGGATGTCGATGGTCACGCTGGCCAGCCGCTGGTTCTCGGCCGGCTCATGCGCTTCCATCAGCCGGGCGGCCAGCGCCGACGGCGGCCCGCCGTGCTGGGCGTCCGGGCTCCACGGCCCGATCGTGGCGTCCGTGGCCACGAAGGTGTCCGCCCCGTCCACCTCATAGAAGACACTGTGCACAGACCGGACGCTACCCGACCCCCGGTCCGGCCCCATCGCTGACCTGTCCAAGCTCGCCAGTGATCGTGACCGTTTGACCGCAGAATTCTGCGGAGAACCGGCCGTGATCATGGTGGCAACGCGGCCAGGACCTAGGGCTGGCTGAGGTCGCCGACGGCCTCGGCGTACCAGGCCGGGGCCACGTGCTCGACGATCTGGCGCAGCGTCCAGTTGGGATCCCGTGGCGCGTCCCAGGCCTGCGGCCCGGCGGCCGCGAAGCGCAGCGCGTAGAGCCGGGCCAGCCGCCGCAGCCGCTCGTCCGCCTCGTTGAGGTCCTCCTCGGTGAAGGCGGCCAGGTCACTGCCCAGCGTGACCGCGCTGGCGTGCCAGTGGTCGGGCTCGGTGGGCACGCCCGCCAGCAGCGCCTCGATCTCGGCCAGGTGATCGACCAGGTGGTCGGCGTACCGGCGGAGCGCCTTGTTAGGCGTGTAGATCCGGTCCTCGGCCGGCACCGGGACGCCGTCCCAGGCCAGCCAGGTCCGGGCCAGATCCAGGGTCCGCGCTACTCCGGCGGCCACCACCTCGGCCGGGTTGGCGCCCTCGGGCGCCGGGCTTCCGCTCGTTGTCATGAGCAGCACCCTAGGACGAAGATACTTCGCTCTCCAGCGAAATATTCTGGGCCCGCCGGTCAGGCGCCCAGGCCGAGACCCAGACCCAAGCCCAGACCCAAGCCCAGACCCAGACCCAGACCCGGCAGGCTTAGCCCGAGGGCTCCACCACCGGGTCATCCTCGCTCACCGCGACCAGCGTGCCGCGGAACAGGTAACGGTCGGCCCGGTAGACCGTGCGGGCCAGCTCGAAGGCCCGGCCGAGCTGGTCGTAGCCCGTCTGCTGGAAGATCAGCACCGGATCGCCCGGCCGCAGGTCCAGGTGCCGGGCCGGCGCGGGCTCACAGGCCGCGGCCTGGATCGCGAACTTGCCACGGGCCGGCATGACCCGGTACTCCGCGCGCAGCACGTCGTACAGCGACTGGGCCGCGAAGTCGTGGCCGGCCAGCCCCGGCGCCAGGTAGTCGGGCACGATCGCCTGGGTCTCTGCGATCGGCACGCCGTCGAACCCGCGGATCCGGGCCAGGTCGCAGACCCGGCTGCCCGGCGCCACGCCCAGCTCCTCAGCCTCGGCCAGCGTCGCCTCGCGGGCCCGGCAGTGCAGCACCTCCGAGGTCACCTTGAAGCCGCGCTTGCGCCCCATGTCGGAGAAGCTCAGCAGCACGTCGCTGCCCTCGCTGACCGGGCCTGCGAACCAGCCGGTTCGCACCGACGACCGGACCAGGTCCTTCTCGGCCAGGTGGGCCAGCGCCCGCCGGATGGTGATCCGGCTGACGTTCAGCCGCTCGGCCAGCGCCCGCTCCGACATCAGCCGCTCGTCCGCGCCGAGCGCGCCGCTGCGGATCTCCGCCTCCAGCTGCGCGGCCGCCTGCTCGTACATGGGCACCCGCCGCGCGGCCGTCAGGCCCTTGCCGCCGTTGCCCGCTGTCACCGTGATCCCGCCTCCCGTGCTCCCGCCACCCCGGCAGGCCCCGTCATGTCCTGGACATCATCCAGGCTCGTCAGCCCTGCTGTCACCAGCCCCGGTCCCGTCCTCGCCGTGCTCATTCCACGACGGATCCCGAGAACAGCCCGGCGATGAAGCTGCGCTGCGCGAACAGGTACACGATGACCACGGGCAGCGCGGCCAGGCAGCTGCCGGCGGCCAGCGCCGAGTAGTTGTTGAAGTGCGCGCCCTGGAACGTCGACAGCCCCACCGTCACCGTGTAGAGCGAGGAGTTGGAGACCATCACCAGCGGCAGCAGGAACGCGTTCCACGTCCACAGGAACACCAGCGCCGCCATCGTCTTGACCGCCGGCCCCACGTTGGGCACCAGTATGCGCCACAGCAGGGACAGCCGGCTGGCCCCGTCGATCGTCGCGCTCTCCGACAGCGACTTCGGGATCGACCGGAACGCCACGTACATCCAGAACGTGCCGAACGCGATGGACTGCGCCGCCTGGGGCAGGATCATCGCCCAGTAGCTGTTGACCAGCCCCGCCGACTGGAACTGGTAGTACCACGGCACGATCAGCGCCTCGACCGGCAGCATGAACCCGAACACCGCCGTGTACAGCACCCAGCGCGCTCCCGGCGGCCTGACCAGCGCGATCGCGTAGCCCGCCGGGACCGCGATCACCGCGGAGATCACCACCACCGAGACCGTGACGATGGCCGTGTTGGTCATGTACCGCGAGAAGTCGCCCGACCGCCAGGCGTACGCGAACGCCGACAGCGACAGGTGCGGGCTGAAGCTGATCCCTCCGGACGCCCCGCTCGGGGCCAGCGCCGTGGTGACCAGCGTGACCAGCGGGTACAGCGTGACGATCGCGGCCAGCAGCAGGATGGCCAGGCAGGCGAGCCGCTCAGCGCGCGACAGCATGAAAACCCTTCCGATTAACAAGAGGTGGTACGGCCCTCATGTCGCCCTCCTCTCGATCAGCGCCCGGATCCCGAACGTCAGGCCGAAGATCAGCAGCGACATCGCGATGCCCAGCGCGCTGGCCGAGCCGACCGCGCCGAGCTGGAAGGCATCCCGGTAGACCAGCAGGCCGGGCACCATGGTGGCGTAGCCAGGGCCGCCGTTGGTGGCCTGGTAGATGAGCGTGAAGCTCTGCAGCGCCGCCACGGCGGTGATCGTGATCGCCGCGCCGATGTCGCGGCGCAGCATGGGCACGGTGATGCGGAAGAACTCGGTCAGCAGCCCCGCGCCGTCCACCCGCGCCGCGTCGTACAGCTCGGCCGGGATCCGCTGGATGCCCGGGATCAGCAGCACGAAGCACAGCCCGAAGTCCAGCCAGGCGGCGATGAAGCCGACCGCGGGCAGCGCCGTGCTGAAGCTGCCCAGCCACGGCGTGCCGGTGCCGCTGCCCAGGCCGACCAGGTGCAGGAGCTCGTTGATCGTGCCCGGGCCCGAGGGCGCCGCCAGCCAGGTCCACACGATGGCGACGACCACGGTGACGATGGCCTGGGGCAGGAAGAACACCACCCGGAAGAACCCGGCGCCGCGGATCTTGCTGCGCCGCATCAGGTTCACCGTGACCAGCGCCACCGCGGTCGGGATCAGCGAGTAGAAGATCAGCAGGATGCCCAGGTTGACCAGTGAGCCCCGCTCGATCGGGTCGGCGAGGATCTGCACGTAGTTGTGCAGCCCGACCCACTGCGCGACGCCGATCCCGTCCCAGTTCTGCAGCGAGTAGCCGAACGCCCGGATCAGCGGGTAGACGATCAGCGCGGCCAGGAAGACCACCGCGGGCGCCAGGAACAGCCAGCCCGCGATCCAGTCGCGGTGCTTGCGGCGGCGGGCCGACGCCACAGTGCTGGCCGCGCCTGTCCGCCTGGCCCGTGCGTCGGGCTCGGTCCGGGCGACGCCGGCCGCTGGCACGGCCGCGTCTGGTGCGCCCACGGGGTCCTCCTCAGTTCGGCTCAGCTGGACTCTCGGGTTTCCCGCTGGGGGGTCCGGGGGGTGGCCGCCCGGGGTCAGCAGGGCCGGGTCAGGGCCCGGCGCCGCTCCGCGGCGCCGGGCCCTGGCTATTTACTAAGGCCCCTGCTGAGACCAGTAGGCCGTGTAGTCCGCTTGCAGGGACTGCATCAGCGCCGACGGCGTGGTGCGCCCGCCCTGGAGCTCCTGGATCCCGGCCATCTCCTGGTTGAGGAAGTCGGGCGTGGCGTAGTCCAGGTAGGGCACGAGGTTGCTGGTTTTCACCGAGGTCGACCAGCCGGTCGAGGCCGAGCGCAGCAGCGGCGTGGCCTTGGCCAGCGCGCTGGCGCTGACCGCCGTCACCGGGATGTCGCCGTTAGCCAGCAGCGCGTCCTGGATGGCCGGGCTGAGCAGCTCGTTGATCACCGCGGCGCCCGCGTTCGGGTCCGGCGCCTTGGCCGGGATGGACCAGCCCTCGCCCGGCCCGCCGGTGACCACCGGCGGCACCCAGAACCCGGCCTTGCTGCCCAGCGCCTGCTGCACCGAGCTGGAGTACCAGTCGCCCTCGAGGAAGAACCCGGCCTTGCCCTGGTCGAACAGGTTCAGTGCCTGGGTGTCGGACAGGCCCTGGTAGCCCTTGGGGAAATAGCCGTCCTTGGTCCAGGCCTGGAACGTGGCCGCGGCCTGCACGTAGCCGGGGATGTCGATGGACGGGTGCGCGCCGCGGTGGAAGACGAACGCGTT
Source organism: uncultured Actinomycetota bacterium (assembly GCA_963822485.1). Lineage (GTDB taxonomy): Bacteria > Actinomycetota > Actinomycetes > Streptosporangiales > Streptosporangiaceae > DASUBV01. Next base: position 26,570 of record CAWGHW010000030.1, on the reverse strand, counting down.
GCTCACCGCCGCCGAGACGTAGTGGTTGGCGATCGTGTAGAGCATGTGCACCGGCTGGTAGGCCGTTGGCTGGCCCGCCGCGTAGGCCATCGCGGTCTTGCCCGCCTTGGCCAGCAGCGCCATGTCGTGGGTGAAAGCACCCCAGCTCGTCGGCGTCGTGCCGCCGACCGACTTGATCAGAGCCTTGTTATAGAAAATTCCTACGACGGTGCCGGTCTCCGGGACGCCGTACACGGTGCCCGACCCGAAGGTCTTCCCGCTGGCGGGCAGCGAGTTGTACTGCAGCGGCAGCGGCCCGACCTTGCTGAACCAGTGGTAGACCTTGTCCCACGGCGCCAGCGGCAGCAGTTCCTTGTCGGTCACCAGCCGGCCCTGGTTCTGGAGCCCCTCGTTGGTCTGGCTCACGTCCGGCGCGCTGGAGCCGTTGGCGAAGGCCAGCGGCAGCTTGTCGTTCTGCTCGGCCAGGCTCATCGAGGTGTTGACCACCTTGAGGCTGGGATACTCCTTCTCCAGGGCCTTGATCAGGATCGGGATGATCGCGTGCTCACCGGGGTCGTCGCCGGGGATGTCCCAGTTCCATTCCTGGACGGTGCCCTTGGCGCTGGAGGTCAGCGCGGCGGGCTTGGTGCTGGCCGCGCTCGGGCTGCCCGAGCCGCCGGAGCCGCACGCGGTGACGGCCGTCGCGGCCACGACGCCGAGCGCGCCCAGCCTGATGGCGAGCCGGGGGTCACGCCGCCGCGGCGGTCTGGGCACCTGACCGTGCTGTGTTCTGACTGCCACCTGCGACCACTTCCTTATCCCAGTGAGTTCTGATGGGTTTCCTTGAGTTCATGCCGGCCCGCCTGGTCCCGGGTCGGCCAGGCACAGGCCGGTCAGGCCCGCGCCGATCACGCCGGCGTCGGCGCCCAGGGCGCCGCGGGCCAGCACGGTGCCGGCCGCGAAGTCGTGCAGGTACTGCCGGGCGTAGTCCCGCGTCGCCTGCCAGTAGCTGGTGTCCGCGCTGCCCAGGCCGCCGCCCACGATCACCGCCTCTGGGTCCAGCACGTTGACCAGCAGCGCGATGGCGATGCCCAGCGTCCGCGCGCCCTCGTCCAGCACCTCGGCGGCCGCCCGGTCGCCGCGCTGCGCCGCGGCCAGCACGTCACCCGCGCCCTCGGCGCGGCCGCCGCGGGCCACGTAGCGCTCGACCAGCGCGCTGCCTGAGGCGATCCGCTCCAGCACCAGGTCGCGCGGTTCGCCGTGGTTTTCGGTTGACTGTCCGGCGCAGTTCCCGGCGCAGTGCTCGGGCAGGCGGGCCAGCACCGTGGTGCCGATGTTCAGCGCCCCGCCCCGCGACCCGGCGATGGGCCGGCCCTGGTAGACGGCGGTGTAGCTGATCCCGGTGCCCACGGTGACGAAGACCAGGTAGTCGTAGCCCTGCCCGGCCCCGAGCACGGTCTCGGCGAAGGCCGCCGCGCGCACGTCGGCCTCCACCCGGACCGGCGCGATCTCGCTCAGTACCCCGGCCACCGGAAGCTCGTTCCACTGCGGGATGACCACGCCCGAGACGATGTCCCCGGCCAGGCTCACGATCTCCGGCACGACCAGCCCGATGCCGCTGACCCGCCGCCCCAGGGCGGCGGCGCGCTCGGCCAGTTCGGCGGCGCTGGCCCGGATGTCGGCCAGCACGGCCTTGCCGCCCCGGTCCCGCCCGGTCGGGATGACCACCGACTCCAGCAGGCTCAGCTCGGCCGCGTCGAGCAGCCCGAGCGCCACCTTGGTGCCGCCCACGTCGATCCCGATGGCCGCGTCCCCGGCTCGCCGGTCGATGGCCGTCAGGCTCAGCCCGCTGAACATCACGCCTCCCGGCCCAGATCGCCCCGGCCGTCCCGCTCGCCCGGCGCGTCCTGCACGCCCGGCGCGTCCTGCACGCGCGGCGCGTCCTGCACGCCCCGCTCGCCCCGGCCCGGCTCGTGGGGCTGAGTGGCTGGCGGGTTGGTGGGCGCGTAGCCGACGAGGTAGGTGGCGGCTCCGGCGCTGAGGCTGCGGACTTGGTACTGCTCATTGGCCGGGATGAAGAACCCGTCGCCGGGGGCCAGCTCGTCCCAGCCCCGGCCCCGCCCGGCCAGCCACAGCGCCAGCCCGCCCGACAGCACGTATCCGCCGGCGTCGCCCCGATGGCTGATCCAGCCGCTCCACCGCGGCCCGCGGACCTCGCACCGGCCCGCCGTCAGCTGCGGCGTGCTGGCGATGATGCCGGTCAGCACGCGGTCCCGGTCGCCGTCCAGCCGCCAGTGATAGCCGTCCGGCCGGACCACCGCCAGCCGCGGCGCCTCCGCGGGCCGGGCCCGACCGGGGATGACCGTGCCGAGCTCCGAGTCGTCGGCGTACCGGCTGACCGGCAGGAGGGGCAGCTGCTGCGCGTAGGCGCCCGAGGTCCCGGTGGCCGGCGGCGGCGCGAAGTACTCGAGGATCCGGGCCGGGCCGGGGCCGAAGTTAAAGGCGTGATGCCAGGTGTCCGGCCCGAAGAACACCGCCTCGCCCGCCGCGACGCGCGCCACCGACCCCGTCTGCGGGTCCGCGAGGGCCACGCACCCCTCGACCACGTACAGCACCTCGTCGGCCCCGAAGATCGTGCGGAAGTCGGCCGAGTGCGTGAACTCGCCGCCCGCCGGGATCTCGAACAGCAGCTCGTGGATCCGCTGGTTCGAGACGTAGACCAGGTCCAGGATCTCGCCCGACTCGGCGTCACCCCAGACGTGCCGGGCTGCCTGCGACCGCAGGATGGCGGTGCCGTGGTCGTAGCTTGGCCGGGGTGAGTGCTGGTAGCCGGAGGTGGCCGGTGCGGGCGCGGTCATCAGTCGACCTTCGTGTCGTCCTGGTGGAACCGGAACTCGCCGTCGGGCAGGCCGGCCGCCTCGGCCAGCGCCCCGCTGATCGTCTGCAACGGCAGGATCCCCAGCGTGGCCAGCGTGGCGTCATCCCCGCCCGGCACCTGGAACACTGTCAGCCCCGGCGTCGCGGCCCCCAGCCCGGCGGCGGTCAGCGCCGCGTCGCCGAGGTCGGTGATCAGCAGGATCTGGGCGCCCGTGCCGGCCAGCGACGCCGCCAGCCGGGCCTCGCGAGCTCCGCCGATGATCAGCAGGCCCAGTCCTGGCCCGGCCGCCTCGATCGGCCCGTGCAGGTACTGGTAGGTCTCGTAGGCCGACGCGGGCCGCTTGGCCACCTCCCGCAGCAGCAGCGCGCCCTGCGCGGCCGTGCCCGCCTGGGCCCCCGGCCCGACCACGTCGAACGACCGGACGTCGCTCAGCGCCGCCAGCAGATCGGCCGCCAGCCGCTCGGCCGCGGGCAACTGCCGGTCCACCTCGTCCGCCAGCCGGTCCCAGTCCGCTGCCGGTTCCTGGCCCGGCCCGGCCAGCGCGTCAGCCAGCAGGAACAGCGCCTGGAGCGTGCCCGTGTAACCGATGGTGCGGACGTTGCTGTCCCCCAGCAGCGCCAGCCCGAGCGCCGCATCCGCCAGCCGCGCCGCTGGCGCGTCGGGCCCGTCGGTGACCACCAGCTTCGGGTAGCCCGCGACCGGGCCGTTCAGCGCCGCCACGATCTCGGTGCTCTTGCCGCTCTGCGAGACCGCGATCACGGCGTCGAAGTTGCTTGCCGCTCCCGCGTAGCCCAGTTCGGAGCCCAGCCACGCGGTCGCCGGCAGGCCGGCCGCCCAGTAGGCGCTCAGCGCTGCCCCGATCGCGTTCGCGCTGGCGCCCATGCCCACCAGCCCGAGCCGCCGGCCCCGCCAGGGCGCCAGGTCCAGGCCCTTGAGCTGGTCAGCCACGGCTGCCCCCGACGAGCGCAGGTTCTTCCCCTGCCCCCGCACGGCCTCGATGTAGCGCATCCCGTGCATCCCGTGCATACCGTGCATACCGCTATCTCCGCCTCCCTCTATCCCTCTGTCCCTCTCACCCGCTGGGCCATCTGCCTGGCTGAGCCAGGGCCCGAACCGCTTGTCAGGGCGTCTGTGCCGAATAGCGCGACTCGTCCGGGCTGGTCCGGTCAATGCTGGTCTACCATTCAGAGCCCAGTTGTTCAATAGGCCAGCTCAAAATAAGAGCCCAGCAGAGCCCAGCAGGTGATGGCTGGCGGCCCGCAACAGCGCGGCCTACGCCCGCGGGCCGGCGGCCACGAACGGCTCACGCCGGGTCCGGATACGGGTCCGGATACGGTCTGGATCCGGTCTGGATCCGGTCCGGATGCCCGGTTGCCCACATCCCGTTGTGGGCAACCGGACCTCCCGGCCTCGGCGTTGAATCAGCAGTTCGGACGGCCTGAGTCAATATTCGAGTGATACGAACTAGTGATCGATATCCATAGCCAAGCGCGGGTTATCCACAGGCGAAGACTCGGTTTCCGGCGTGGCCCGCCGCCCGGCTCGCCGCCCCGACCGGGACGGCGAGCCGCTCCGGCGAGCGAGGTCAGTCCGCCGCGCAGTGCGAGGCGGGGGGCGGTACGTCCAGGGTCGGGTTCCGGGCGAAGAACCCCGTGGGCTTGAGCACGAATCCGCAGCGCGCCACCGGCATCACCGGCCAGTCCTCCGGACGCGGGAAGTGCGTGGGCCCGAACGTGTGCCAGACGACGATGTCCGTGCCGTCGATGTCCAGGTCGCGGGCCTGGAACTCCGGCAGGCCGGCGCCGCCGGGGTGCTGGTTGACGAAGTCGCCCGCCGGGTACCGGTGCGACGGCTCGTACCGGGTGACCCACAGGTGGTTGGTCGCGAACCGGGCCCGTGCGTGTATCGAGGACTCCGGGTCGGCCAGCAGCACCGGCGCGGCCTCCGGGTACAGGGTGTAGCTGACCGGCTTGCCGTACCGGTTCCGCACCTCGGTGTTGACGACCCGCCAGGTCCGGCCCCGGGTGGCATCCACGCGCCGGGCGGCCTCGGACTCCCGGCCGAGCCGGGTCACGGTCTGCACGATCGCGTTGCCGTACGGGTTGTCCGGGCCGATGGGCAGGCCGCCGAAGTCCACTTCCTCCACGGCGTTGGCCTGCCCGTCCACCGCCATGTCCAGCCGCGCGCCGAACAGGTGCTGGTGCACCGGCGCGCCGAGCCCCGGCGCCACCTCAGCCGAGTACGGGTTGGTGCCGTCGGTAGCCGCCGTGAACAGCACGCCGGTCAGCTTGATCTCGCACTCGATGGTGCCGTCCAGGTAGAAGTACCAGTAGAAGCCATAGTCGTAGTTGCCGACCGTGGTGAAGAAGGAGACCACCAGGCGGCGCTGACGCCGGGACTGGCTCGAGCCGTTGAAGATGTCGAAGTGCTTCCAGAGGATCCCGAAGTCCTCCTCGTGGATGCAGACCGCGTTCTTGATCACCTGCGGCTCGCCGAGGTCGTCGGGGACCGTGGCGTCCATGTAGGTGATCTCGCCCAGGCAGTCGCAGCCCAGTTCCAGCGAGTTGGCGAACTTGCCGACCAGGTACTCGCCGGTGTCGAAGTAGGTCTGCCAGTACCGGAACCGGGGGTCGCCGTAGGGGACCACCATCTCCGGCACCGACGCCCGGTACATGACGTCCCGCTGCCGGTCGCCGTCGGCGATGCTGATCTGGTGCAGCGTCAGCCCCTCGCGGGCGTCGAAGCCGACCCGCATGGACCAGCCCTGCCACTGGAGCAGGTTCCCGTCCAGGGTGAAGCTCGGCCCTTCGGGCTGGGTGATCTCGATCGGGCGCAGTCCCTCGCGCAGCGGCCCGCGCACCGCCGGGTCGTCGTAGTCGCCGGACTCGGCGGGCACCGGCAGCTCGAACTCATCGATGAGCTTGAAGATCTTCTTCTCGACCAGGTCGACGTAGGCGCACAGGCCGTCCACCGGGTGGGCCCAGGCCAGGTCGTGCTCCCGGGCCTGGAGGAAGGCCAGCACCCGGACCATCCGGCGGCCCTCCTCATCGGGCCGCCCGAACGATCCGGCCGTCAGCGGGCAGGCACGGATCTTGGTCACGTCGGTCAGGCCGCGCCGGGCCATGGCGGCCTGCCAGTCCGGGTCCGCGCGGACGACCTCCTCGGCCAGCGCGAAGTCGTTGCTGATGATCGGCATCTGGCCGTCGGTGCGCGGGTCAAGGACGGCCCGGCTGACCACCCGGCCGTCGGTCAGTGACACGACCACGTCGCTGGACTCGCCGGTCTCGATGTCGAGCAGGAACGCCCGCAGCCTGCGCTCGGCCTGCCGCCCGGCCAGCACGTCGTCCTTGGGCGGCTCCTCGAGCCCGTAGTAGGCGAACCTGACCGGCTCGGCCAGCAGGCCCTCCTGGGCCAGGATCTGCCGGCCGGCCAGGAATTCCTCTGCCGTTACCTGGCTGAGGGGATGCGCCGGGAGCGCGCCCAGGTCAGTCGCGCTGGTAGCGGTGTCCGTCATGGTGAAACTCCCAGATATCGAAACGGATGAGCTCCCGCCGCATCCCCTCTTGCCCGGCTGGTCCGGTTACTCGTCGGCGACGATCGAGCCGACTCGCTCGCCGAGGCCGGGGTCGCGCCGGCTGAGGATGATGGCGTAGACGACCGCGACCACGACCACTGCCAGCGCGGCGTACGGGAACCAGTCGTACGGCGCTGGCTGGCCGGGCTTGACCAGGTAGTACACCGGCACCGCGATGGCGATCATGCCCAGGACCGGCAGGATCAGGTGCTTGACGATGTTGAACTCCTGCGGGCGGTACTTCCGGTAGTAGAACGGCAGGGCCAGGTTGGACAGGAAGTAGACGACCAGGATCAGGATCGTGCCCAGCGTGGATGACTCGAAGAAGAAGTTGATCGGGTCCATGTTGCCGCTCTGGCCGTGGCCGATCAGGTGCAGCAGGCCCCAGACCAGGATGATCGCGCTAGCGATGATCACGAACGCGAAGATCGCGTTGACCGGCGTGCGGCGGGTCCGGTGCACCTTGCCCAGCCAGGCCGGCAGCAGGCCCTCCCGGCCGGCGTTGAAGATCAGCCGGCACTGCGAGTTCACCGCCGAGATCAGCACGCCGAGCGTGGAGGTCATGCCCGCGATGTAGGCGCACAGGGCCAGGCCGGGCCAGATGCCGTGGGCGACCGTGATGAACGGGATCGTGGCCGCGCCCAGCTTGGCGCCGTTGTAGCCGAACCCGGTCACCGTGGCGAAGGAGTACAGCAGGTACCCGACCGACATGATCGCGATTGACATGAACACCGCCCGCGGCACGTTGCGCCGCGGGTTGTTGGTTTCCTCGGCCAGGGCGGCCGAGTTCTCCCAGCCGATGAACAGGTACACCGCCAGCGGGAAGCCGGCCGCCAGGCCGCTGAAGCCGTTGGTCAGGTGGCTGGGCTCGAACGGCACGCCGCTGAGGTGCCCGCCGTGCTTGATGAGCGCGGCCACCGACACCACGACCAGCACCAGCATCTCGAAGCCGAAGAACAGCCCGGCCAGCTTGGTCGAGACGGCCACGCCGCGGATCATCATCAGTACCGCGCCGGCCGTCAGGATCAGCGAGAAGATGCCCCACGGGACGTTCCAGCCGAAGTAGTAGTTCAGCAGGATCGACAGGAAGCCGCCCACCACGGCGATTACCGACGAGATGGCGATGATGTAGCCCACCCCGCACAGCAGCGCGGTCGTCACGGCGCTGGTGCCCCCGAAGGTCTTGCCCACGAACGAGATGAACCCGCCCGTCGACGGCTGCACTCGGGAGAACTGGGCCAGGGTGTTGCCGAGCAGCCCCACGGCGATGGCCGCCGCGACGATCGTCAGCGGCGCGGCCAGCCCGGCCACCAGCACCAGGCCCGCGAAGCCGAAGTAAAAGCTGTAGGCCGGGCCGATGTTGGCCATGGTCGACGCCGATATGTCCACCAGGCTGAGCGCACCGCGATGCAGCCGGTCGGCCGATTCGGGCGCCTTGGTTTCCGAGAACGGAACGGAGGCCGCTTCGCTCATCGTCACTCCCCTCGTATTAACTAGGTGGCTGCCCTGCATTGTGGGACATAGCGTCCGCGCGCGGAAGGGCCCGGCACCACAAGATCAGTACGGGTAATGCGCTGGCAGGGGGTTGATCGTCAGCCAGCGCCGCTCGGTGAACTCCTCGATGTTCGAGTCACCGCCGGACCGGCCGCCCAGGCCGGACTGGCCGATGCCGCCGAACGGGGCCAGCGCCTCGTCCTGGGGCGTCGCGTCGTTCAGGTGCACCATCCCGGCCCGCAGCCGCCGGGCCACGTCCAGGCCCCGCTGCACGTTGCCGGAAATCACCGAGTCGACCAGGCCGTAGGCGGTGTCGTTGGCCACCTCGACCGCCTCGTCGTCGGTGTCCACGACCAGCACCGGCGCGATCGGCGCGAAGATCTCCTCGTTCCACAGCCGGGACTGCCGGCTGACGCCGGTGACCACCGTCGGCCGGAAGTAAGGCCCGTCGACCTCGCCGCCCGTGACGATCTGGGCCCCCTCGGCCACCGCCTCGTCCAGCATGGCCTGGGCCCGCTCGATCTGCCGGGAGTTGATCATCGGGCCCAGCCCGACCTCCTCGGTGACCGTGTTGCCCATCGTGATCGCGGTCGCCCTGGCGGCCAGCCCGGCCACGTAGGCGTCGGCCGCACCACGCTGCACGATGTGCCGCCCGGCGGTGATGCAGGTCTGGCCCTGGTAGTGATAGGCCGACCAGGCCCCGATCATCGTGGCCTGCTCCACGTCGGCGTCGTCCAGGACCACCAGCGCGTTGTTCCCGCCCAGTTCCAGCGAGACCTTCTTCAGCAGGCCGCCCGCCGTGGCCGCGATCTGCCGCCCCACCGCCGTCGACCCGGTGAAGTGGATCATCCCCACGTCCGGGTGGCTGACCAGCCGCTCGCCCACCGCCACGTCGCCCGGCAGCACCTGGAAGACGCCCGCCGGCGCCCCGGCCGCCTCGAACAGCTCGGCGATGGCCAGCCCGCCCGAGACCGGAGTCTCCGGCGACGGCTTGAGCAGGACCACGTTGCCCAGCGCGATCGCGGGCGCGATCACCCGCATGCCGAGCACCAGCGGGAAGTTCCACGGCGTGATGACGCCGACCAGCCCGACCGGCAGCCGCTCCGATAGCGAGAACCGGCCCGCATGCCCGGTCGGCAGCACCTCACCGGTCGCCCGCGAGGCCAGCGCCGCCGCCTCGGTCAGCTCGCTCACGGCGGCGCCGATCTCGTAGTCCGCCTTGCCGCCGATGCAGCCCGTCTCCCGCATGATCAGCTCGCGCATGGTCTTGGCCCGGTCCGTCAGCGCCGCCGCCACGCCGCGCAGCAGGGCCGCGCGCTCCGCATAGGTGCGCTCGGCCCAGCCCGGCTGGGCCACCCTGGCCGCCGCGACCGCCCGGTCCACGTCGGCCTCCGCCGCCCGCCCGGCCGTCGCGAAGATCTCACCCGACGCCTTGTCCCGCACGTCGATGGTGCCGCCGTCGGCTGGCCGCTCGAAGGCCCCGCCGACGAACATCGCCTCGTGCCACGCCTGCTGGACAGATCCCACGACTGTCTCCGCATCTCGAGTGGGGCCGGAGTCCAGCGCTTAGCCGCCCGGTGTGGCAAAAACCGTGTGGCAAGCGCTTTCCATATTCAGGCGAAAGTACCTGAGGAGGACGGAGCCGCGCAAGAGCCTGCCAGCCGCCCGAAGGTGTCTGTTCGGTAACTGCCCCCACGCCACCCGCAACGCCCCCACCAGCCCTGATCCACCCCCGCCTCATACCCGCTCGCCCCCGTCTGGCCCTCAGACTCCACGTTCCCGCTCCGCCCGCCCGGCCCGACCGTCGCGCCCCGCCCTGTGGACTGGTCCGTCGCCGCTGCACCGCCCGTCTCGCTGAGGACCCGACCGGATACCGGCTTACTACCAGCCGTAATCCGGGCCGCCGCAACATCGGTCCCGGCCACCCGCATCGCAGCTCCCGGCTCAGTCGGCTGGCACGAGCGCTCCGGGGTGCGCCTCCGCCCCCCAAAGTGACGAGTTGCCGGAGCGGCGGACGTGGCGGCGGGCTGGTCAGGCCGGTGGGCGGGGCAGGGTGCTGTCGCGCAAGATGACCTCACCGGGGACCGGGACAATGCGCGGGCCGTCTGGGCTCGTGTCGCTGAGCACCAGGTTCGCCGCCATCTCGCCCATCCGCTTCAGCGGCAGCCGGACCGTGGTCAGTGGCGGGTAGACGTCGCGCAGCGTCAGGATGTCGTCAAAGCCCGCCACCGCGATGTCGCCCGGAGCACCGATCCCCTCGGCGCGCAGCCGGGCCAGCGCGCCGACGGCCATCACGTCGTTGACCGCGAACACGCAGTCCGGCCGGACCCCCGCCGCCAGCAGGCCGCTCATGGCCTCGTAGCCGCCGTCCCTGGTGAACTCCCCGTGCACCACGCAGCGCGGGTCCAGGCCGACTGACCAGGAGGCCAGGCCGGCCACAAAACCGTTGAGGCGGTCGCGGGCGGTGAGCAGGCCGCGCGGCCCGGCCAGCACGGCGAAGCTGCGGTGTCCCACGGCGACCAGGGCGCGGGCCAGGGCCTCGGCGCCGGCGGCGTTCTCGGGCATGATCGTGTCCACCCCGAGCAGGTCCTGGCCCACGCACACGGCCCGGCCCCCGGACCGGGTGAACGCGCTGATCTCGGCGGCCAGGTCGGCCCGGGCTCGCTCATCGTCGGACCGGCTGCCGATCAGGATCACCGCCCTGGCCCGCTGGGCGTGCATGAGCGAGACGTACTCGCGTTCGCCGGCCTCCCTGGCCGCGGTGCTGGACATGCACACCAGCAGGCCATTGGTGTAGGCCACGTCGATGAGGCCGGCCGCGATGGAGGAGAAGTACGGGTCGGCGATGTCGTGCACGACGACGCCGACGGTCGTGCTCTGGCCGGTCGCAACCGCCCTGGCCTGCAGGTTGGCCATGTACCCGAGCTCGGCGACGGCGTTGTTGACCCGGCTGGCCATGGTGGCGCTGACCCGGCGCGAGCCCTCGTTGACCACGCGGGACGCGGTCGTCAGCGACACCCCGGCCCGGTCCGCGACGTCTTGCAGCGTCACCCGGCCGCCGAGGCCGTCGGCGCCGGGCCCGTTGCCATCGGCCCGGCGGCGACGGCGGCCTGAACCCTGCTTAACGTCGGTCACTGCCGCCACCTCTCCCGCTGCCACTGCTCACGCACCCACAACCCCGCCGCACCGCTACTCGCCGCACCGCTACCCGCCACGCCACATCAGGCCAGGAACAGCCATACCACCAGTCGCCGCCGCACCACGGCGAGTCGATCCGATCAACGCGCCCGGCCACCCCAGCGCCACCCAACCCTTTCCAAGATCGGCCGCCGCCCTGCCGCGCCGGGTCGGCCACCGGCCCTAGCCGCCGGCCCCACCGCGTCCCACCCGCATCCTGGCCAGCCGCACCTAGGCCCGGACCGGCGACCGGCCGCGATCCCCCGGTTGACCCGACTTTCAGCCTCAGCTTAATCTTTGGAAAGTGCTTTCCCAGACTCCGCGCTTCCTAACCTGGCGCGGAGCCACCACCTCTAGGGGTACTTCATGTCGCGCAAGGTCGTCCACGTTGCCCTCAACGGCGTCACCGGCCGGATGGGCTACCGGCAGCATCTGGTCAGATCCCTGCTCAGCATCCGCGAGCAGGGCGGCGTGCCGCTGGACGACGGGACGCTCATCTACCCCGAGCCCGTCCTCGTCGGCCGCAACGAGCAGCGGCTGCGCGCCATCGCCGAGCGGCACGGCCTGGAGCGCTGGACGACCAGCCTGGACGAGGTGCTCAGCGACCCGGCGGTGGAGGTCTACTTCGACACCCAGGTGACCTCGGCGCGCGAGCCGAGCCTGGCCAAGGCCATCGCGGCGGGCAAGCACGTGTACACCGAGAAGCCGGTGGCCGAGTCGCTGGACGGCGCGCTGCGGCTGGCCGCGGCGGCCAGGGAGGCGGGGATCACCCACGGCGTGGTGCAGGACAAGCTGTTCCTGCCCGGCGTGATCAAGCTGCGGCGGCTGATCCGGGAGGGCTTCTTCGGCCGGGTGCTGTCGATCCGGCTCGAGTTCGGGTACTGGGTGTTCGAGGGCGACAGCATCGCGGCCCAGCGCCCGTCCTGGAATTACCGCAAGGAGGACGGCGGCGGGATCGTGCTGGACATGTTCCCGCACTGGCAGTACCTGCTGGAGGACCTGTTCGGGCCGATCAGCGCGCTGTACGCGCGGCACGCGACCCACCTGCCGCGGCGCTGGGACGAGTCGGGCGCGCCGTACGCGGTCACCGCGGACGACGCCGCGTACGCGCTGCTGGAGTTCGAGGGCGGGGCGTTCGCCTCGGTGAACTCGTCCTGGGCCGTGCGCGTGAACCGCCGCGAGCTGGTCGAGCTGCACGTAGACGGCACGCACGGCAGCGCGGTGGCCGGCCTGCGCAACTGCGCGGTGCAGCACCGGGTGTCCACGCCGATGCCGGTCTGGAACCCCGACCTGCCCGACCCCATCGACTACCTGGCCCAGTGGACCGACGTCCCGGACAACGAGGTGTTCGACAACGGGTTCAAGGTCCAGTGGGAGCTGTTCCTCAAGGACGCCGTGCAGGGCAAGCCGTTCCGCTGGGACCTGGTCGAGGGAGCCAAGGGCGTGCAGCTGGCCCGGCTCGCGCTCCAGTCCTCGGCCGAAGGGCGCCGCATCGAAGTACCCCGGCTGGCCCCGTGAGCGAGCCGGAGGGCCCGCAGGCGCGCGAACCAGGAGACACTGTGACCGAGACCGCCGCCGCGAAGGCCAGCGCCCGGATCAGGCTGCCGGGCCGCGCGGAGCCGTTCACCGTCACCAAGCCGGGCTGGGCGGCCAGCTACCCGCCGCCGGCCTCGCGCCGGGTCTACGCCGCGGCGCACGTGGCCGCCAGCGCGGGCGGCGTGATCGACTGGGACGCCACGCTGGCCTTCCGCGACTATCTGTGGGCGCACGGGTTCGCCGTGGCCGAGGCGATGGACACCGCCCAGCGCGGCATGGGCCTGTCCTGGCCGCAGGCCCGCGAGCTGATCGTCCGGTCCGCGGCGCGGGCCGCCGACCGCGGCGCGGGCATCGCCTGCGGGGCGGGCACCGACCAGCTGGCCGGTGACGCGCACTCCCTGGCCGAGATCACCCGGGCCTACGAGGAGCAGCTTGCGGTGGTCCAGGACGCCGGGGCCGAGGTGATCCTGATGGCCAGCCGCGCGCTAGCGGCCAGCGCCCGGAACGCGGCCGACTACCTCGACGTCTACGGGCACCTGCTGGCCCAGGCGCAGCGCCCGGTCATCCTGCACTGGCTGGGCGACGCCTTCGACCCGGCGCTGCGCGGCTACTGGGGCAGCCCGGACTTCACCGGGGCGGCGCGGACCGTGCTCGAGCTGATCGACCGCTCCGGCGGCCAGGTCAGCGGGGTCAAGCTCTCGCTGCTCAACGCCGACCACGAGCTGACGCTGCGGCGCCGGCTGCCGCCGGGCGTCCGGCTCTACACCGGCGACGACTTCAACTACGCCGACCTGATCAAGGGCGACGCGACCGGGCACAGCGACGCGCTGCTGGGCGCGTTCGCGGCCATCACCGCGCCGGCCGCCGCCGCGCTGCACGCCCTGGACGCGGGCGACCTGGCCGGCTACGACGCCGCCATGGGCCCGACCGTGGCGCTGAGCCGGCTGATCTTCACCGAGCCGACCTACCACTACAAGGTCGGCGTGGCCTTCCTGGCCTGGCTCAACGGCCTTCAGCCTCAGTTCGCGATGGTCGGCGGCCTGGAGGCCATGCGCAGCACCGAGCATCTGACCCAGGTTTTTCAACTGGCCTCGGCCGCGGGCGCCCTGCGCGACCCAGAACTGGCCGTGGCCCGGATGACCCAGTTCCTGCGGGCGACCGCATGACCGCGCATCCCGCGTATCCAGGGAGGACGCCCCCCCTAGTTCCCCCGCGCCGCCTGGCGGCGGCATGACCGACCTGAGCCGGCTGTCGCTCAACCAGGCCACGGTCCAGCACCTCGACGTGGCCCAGGCGGCCGACCTGTGCGTCCGGCACGAGATCCCGGCCATCGGCCTGTGGCGCGACCCGGTGGCGCGGACGGGCGTGGCCCAGGCCGCGGCCATCGTCCGGGCAGCGGGCCTGCACGTGTCGAGCCTGTGCCGGGGCGGGTTCTTCACCCACGCCGACCCGGACGCCCGCGCGGTGGCGCTCGCCAGCAACCGGGCCGCCATTCAGGAAGCCGCCGAACTGGCCTCGGACACACTCGTGCTGGTGTCCGGCGGGCTGGTGCCGGGCAGCCGGGACATTGGCCTGGCCCGGCGCATGATCGCCGATGCGATAGCCGGCCTGGTCCCGATGGCCCAGGACCTAGGGGTGCGGCTGGCCATCGAGGCCCTGCACCCGATGTTCGCCGCCGATCGCTGCGTGATCTCCCGGCTGGGCGAGGCCGTCGACCTGGCCCTGCAGTTCCCGGCCGACGCCGTCGGCGTGGTCGTGGACACCTACCACGTCTGGTGGGACGCCCAGGTCAGCGCGGACATCGCCCGGGCCAGCGGCCGGATCGCCAGCTACCAGCTCTGCGACTGGATCCTGCCGCTGCCGCAGGACACGCTGCTCGGCCGTGGCCACATCGGCGACGGGTACATCGACTTCGGGCCGATCTCGGCCCAGGTCGCCGCGGCCGGCTACACCGGCTACATCGAGGTCGAGATCTTCAGCCAGGAGATCTGGGACGCGCCACCGGACGAGACCGCCGCGACCGTCCGGCAGCGCTTCGCCGGCCTGCCGGACTAGCCGCCGGTGGCGAAGTCCTCGGGGCTGAACTCCCGCGGCTCTATGAGGACCATCCAGTTGCCGGAGTTGTCGCGCATCACCGCCTCGACGCCGTAGGGGCGGTCGGCCGGCTCCTGGAGGAACGTGACGCCCTTCGCGCTGAGCTCGGCGTAGGTCTTGCGGCAGTCGTCGGTTTGCAGGCCCAGTCCGTGCAGCTCGCCCTTCTCCAGTTCCCGCCGGATGAAGTCGGCGGCCTCGGGGGTGAGCGGCGGCCCGGGGATCATGAGCGCCACGTCCAGCTCAGGCTGGCTGGGGTGCCCGACGGTCACCCACCGGAAGCCCTCGCCCAGCGAGATGTCGGTGCGCGGCTCAAACCCGAGGTGCGTGACGTAGAAGTCGCGGGCCTGGTCCTGGTCCAGGCAGTACACGGTGGCCAGGGAAACGTTCGTGATCATGTGACGAGCGTAGGCCGGCCTTGCTCGCCGGGGCTTCTCTCAGCTTGCGCAGTCCAGGCCGGCCCGCCCGCGGTGCCGCGCGGATCGCGCACCCCGCGCATGAACAGGTAGCAGCCGGGCACCCGTGGCCCGCCCCGCGCCGCCCACCGGTCCCGGTAGGCGGTCGGGCTCTCGCCGACGATCTGGCTGAACCGCGACGAGAAGGAGCCCAGGCTGGCGAAGCCGACCAGCATGCACACCTCGGTGACGGTCAGGTTCGCCGCGCGCAGCAGGTCCTGGGCCCGCTCGATGCGTCGCCGGGTCAGGTAGCGGATGGGCGTCTCGCCGTAGGCGGCCTCGAAGCT
Source organism: uncultured Actinomycetota bacterium (assembly GCA_963822485.1). Classification (GTDB taxonomy): domain Bacteria; phylum Actinomycetota; class Actinomycetes; order Streptosporangiales; family Streptosporangiaceae; genus DASUBV01. The sequence goes on along the minus strand of CAWGHW010000030.1, from coordinate 11,099 downwards.
GCGCGCGAAGTGGAACCGGGACACCCCGGCCACGCTGGCCAGCGAGTCCAGATCGAGCGGACTGGAGTAATACCGGTCGATGTGGTCGCGGGCGCGCCGCAGATGCGGCAGCAGCCCGAGCGAGACCTCGGGTGCGGGCGCCGGCCTGGACATGCCCCCGAGCCTACGGCCCGGGGGCATGGCTGACGTAACCAGAGCCGTGCCCCCGAGCCCACGGCCCGGGGCATGGCCGGCGGGATCAGGACGTCGCGCTGAGTCAGCTGGCCAGCGTGATCGTGACCTGGCTGGCGCCGGTTGAGGTGGCGGTCACGGTGTTGGTGGATGAGTTGTAGCTGCCGCCGGTGACCGAGTTGACGCCGGTGGTCAGGAAGACCGGCAGCTGGATCTCGACGGGCCCGCCAGGCGGCGTGCCGGTGATGCTCACGGTGACCACGCGGGTGGCGCCCGGCTTGGTCACCGCGATCGAGACGCCGTAGGTGCTGCGGGTGCCCGAGGTCGCGTTGTACGACGTGGTGAGATTGCTGGCCGCGATGGTCTGGCCCGCCGCGATCCAGGTGTTCGGGATCCCGCGGCCGACGTACAGCGGCTCGGTGAAGGTGTACGGCCCGGTGCCCGAGGAAGACAGCCCGGTGGCCGCGATGGCCTGCATCAGGCCGAGCTGCTGGCCGGAGATCGGGAACCCGTACGGACAGGCCCCGAACTCGGGCGGCGCGTGGTTGCCGATCCACGGGTTGCTCGGGCTCGGCCCGCTCCCGTTGGCTTCCCACCAGGCGTTCGGGCCGCCGGTGGTGGTCTCGATCTGCCACGCGTAGCTGGTGATCGGCAGGTCACGGTAGTCGTTGCTATAGAGGCCGTCGTTGGAGTAACTGGTGTTGTAGGCCGACGAGTACCCGGTGAACCCGCCGAAGGTCGGGTACGGCAGGCCGTTGGCGGCCAGCCGGGCGAAGCCCATCTGGTACATCTGGTCGGCCTGCGACGGCTCGCCGATCAGGCCGGTCAGCGCGCCGCCCATCAGCATCGTCGACCACTGGTCCTGGCCGACCCAGCCAGCCGAGGCCCAGTTGGCGTCGTTGTAGGTTCCGCACCGGTTGGCCGAGTCCGGCTGGGTGAGCGTGCACGGCAGGAAGGTGAACCCGTTCGCCGACTCGTTCTGGCCGACCAGCGTGTTCACCGCGTTAAGCAGGCTGGTGTAGGCGGTGGCCGCCCACTCCGCCTCGCTCGTCTGGCCAATCGTGGTCGCGATGTACTTGTACGCCGCCAGCGCCTCCAGCGCGGAGTAGTCGTCGAACAGCCAGCGGCCCTCGGAGTCGTTGTCGTCGCTGGCGGCCAGCCCTCCATCGGAGGACAGCTGCGACGAGTAGAGCGTGTGCATCATCGTGTACAGGCTCGGACCCCACTGGCTCGGGGCGTTCGCGTCGTCGTGGAAGTACTGGCTGACGAACGTGGTGTCGCCGGTCAGGCGCAGGTAGTCAGCCCAGGTGCCCAGCGTCTTCCACACCCCGTCGTAGTACCAGTTGGCCCCGACCTCGTTAAAGCTCGGGCTCTCCGAGATGCGGGCGGTGAGCAGCAGGTTCTGCGCGTCCTGGAAGTCGCCGCTGTCGAACTTCGCCTGCAGCTCGCCCGGCACGTCGTGGTTGAGCAGCCAGGCGTAGTTGTTGGCGGCGGAGAACTCGCTCTTGCCGACCTGCATCATCAGGTCGTAGATCGTGCCCGCCTTGAACGCGTCCGCCAGCGCGGTGCCCGGGTTGGCCAGGTTGCCGGTGTTAGGCAGGGTCAGGTTGGGCAGCGAGAAGGTGGGCGTGGCGGCCAGCCTCCCGTTCCAGTAGGCGGTCATCTGGCTGAACGCGGTGCTGTAGTCCGGCGCGCTGCCCGACAGGGCCGTTCCGGTCGGCAGGGCCGCGCCGGTGCCGAAGTTGTCCACCGCGACCACGAAGTCGTTGTCGTTTGTCTGGCCCGGCTGGACGGTATTCAGCGACGAACTGGTCAGCTGGATCAGGTTCGGGCCCGACCCGCCGGGCGGCACGCTGACCGCCGACGACCCATTGTTAGTCACCGCGACCCGGGTGTAGATCAGCATGAACGGGTTGCCGCCGATGGTCACCTGGTCGGCGAAGTCGGTGATGGAGATGACGACCGAGCCGACGGTCCGAGTGGTGGTCATGGCCGGCAGGTAGCCGCTGGCCTCCGTCCACTGGACCGACTGCGCCGCGGGCGCCCCGCCGAAGTCGTAGGCGCTGAAGGAGTACATCGCGCCGCAGTAACTGGTGCCACTCTGGGTGTAGGTGTTCACCACGCCGCGGGCAAAGAACGACCCGGACAGGTACTCGAACACCGGCCAGTAGTTGCCGTCCCAGCCGATCGTGGTCTGGTTGGAGAAGCCCTCTCCGTTAGGGTCACTCGGGGTCGGGAAATTGGTGCCGTAGGCCTTGGGCAGGCTGGAATTCTGGCAGGCGTTCGGGGCGATATTTGGCAGGCCCTGAAATCCCGTGGTGGTGCCGGTGCCGGCGTTGTAACCGGGCAGCCGCCACACCCGGGTGGTCGCTGTGGTGCACGGCAGCTGCACCAGCACGGTGTCATTGGCGGTGGTGTCGCCGGTGGGCACGATGCACTTGGAGGAGTGCACGGCCTCCAGGTTGAAGGTGCTGGTGGCTCCGCTGACGGTGACCGGCTGCAGCTCGAACTCCTGGTTGGTCTGCCCGTTGCACGTCCACTGGATGACCTGGGCGTTGTCGGCCGTCGAGCGCCCGGAGACGTCCACGCACAGGCCGGCGAAGGACGTGATGGTGTAGGTGTTGGTGGTACCGGAGACCGGGGTGAAGGTCCAGTTCTGGTTGCTGCCCGAATTGCAGGTGTACTGAATCAGCTGGACGCCGGTCGTGGTCTGCGAGTTGGGATCGTCCATGCACAGGCTGCTGCCCTGGTTCACGTTCGTGGTCGTGAAGGCAACCGGCTGGGCCGCGGCCGGGCTGGAGCTGGCCACGACCGGCAGGAGGGCGGCGGCTAACACGGCAGCCGCGGCCACCTTGAGGCCGCGCGACCGCAGCCCGGAAAGGCGGCGCAGGCCGCCCGCCGTGTGCCGGACGTAGGGTCTGCGCGAGCGTGATGTCTGCGGGTGAATCACAGGTCCTCACATCCTCTGACACGACAGGACAGCTCTCTTTTGTGATCGCTAACATTCCGCCTGTTAGCGCTAACAGTCGACGTGCGGATCGCGGTCGTCAAGGGTCAATCTGAGCCGCCATCAGCCACCTGGCCCGAAATGGCGAACCGGCCACCCCCAACTCCATTAGCCACTCACCCCTGAAGCACACGAGCGTGATCACGACCGACTTGCCGCAGCCCGTCGCGGTCAAACGGTCACGATCACGGGCGGCCACATTCCGGCCCGCCGCATAAACGGAATGTGGCCCAACCTCATTGGGGCCATACGAGGCGACTGATCAGAACGAGGCTGGCGTGACGGGACTAGTCCAGCCGGGCCTGGCATGCACGGGGCCCTCCGGCGCGTCAGCGGTGGCGGGGCGGCGGGGAGGGCGTGGCTAGCCGCTGGCCGGCCATCTGGGTGCCGGCCTGCTTAGTCCGCCGCAGCACGGGCGAGATCTCCAGCTGCCGGACCCCGGCCGCGGCGCTGACCTTCGTGGTCACGTACCGGTACAGGTCCTCGAGGTCCCGGCACAGGATCGAGGCGGCCAGGTTGGCCGAGCCGCTGACCGCGGCCGCGAACGCGACCTCGGAATGCCCGGCGAGCTGCTTGCCCACCGCGTCCAGGCTGCCCGGCTCAACCGTCAGCCAGAGATACGCCGGGGCCGTGAAGCCCATCAGCCCGCTCGCGAGGTCCACGTCGAAGTACAGGATGCCCGCGCGGCGCAGCAGGTCCAGGCGGCGAGTGACCCGGCCCACGGTGGTGCCCGCCGCCGCGGCCAGCGCCGCATAGCTGACCCGGCCGTCCACGGCCAGCTCGTCGAGCAGCGGGCCGTCCTCTGGCCGCAGTACCACCGGCTCGCCCGGGTCCGCCTCCTCCGGCCGGCCAGCCAGCATCGCCTCGATCTGGTCGGGGCGCAGCGCCGCGCCGTAGCCGGTCCAGTCGGTGGAGGCCCCGCCGACGAACCGGTGCAAGACCGCGTACACCTCCATGGTCAGCACCTGGCTGGTCGCGGGCAGCCGCTGGAGCAGCAGCTCGTCGCGCTGCTCGGCGCTGCGCGAGCGAACCGAGCAGACGATCTCCGAGCCGCCCGCGGTCAGCGTGACCCAGGAGACGTCGTCGCGACGGGCGAGAGCCTCGGCCAGCCGCCCGACCCCGCCCGGCCTGCAGCCGACCCGCACCATCCACTCGGACTGGCCCACCGACCGCGGATCGACCAGGCCGATGACCCGCAGCAGGCCCTCGCCGCGCAGCCGTCGGTAGCGCCGGGCCACTGTCTGCTCGGACACGCCGAGCACCTCGGCGATCCGGCTGAAGCCCGCGCGCGGGTCGATCTGAAGCGCCTGGGTGATCTCGCGCTCCAGATCATCGAAGACGGCCGAATCTCGCGCCGGAAGGCTAGCCATGGAGGAAACATACGCCAGAACGCCGCTGGATGGCGACTAGCACCCGCCATCGATCACCGTTATCAGGTACCCGGACCCGGAGAGGAACATTCCGATGCGCAAGTGGATGCCGCTGATCGCGGTGTGCCTGGGCACGTTCATGCTGCTGGTGGACGTCACCATCGTGACCGTCGCGCTGCCGGACATGGCCGTCGACCTGAAGACCTCGTTCTCGTCCCTGCAATGGGTCGTGGACATCTATACCCTCATCCTGGCCGCGCTGCTGCTGGCCATGGGCTCGGTGGCCGACCTGTACGGCCGGCGCCGCCTGTACCTGGGCGGCCTGGTCGTGTTCGCGCTGGCCTCCCTGGCCAGCGGGCTGGCCCCCAACACCGCCCTGCTGATCGCCGCGCGCGGCTTGCAGGGCATCGGCGGCGCGGCCATGTACGCGACCACGATCGCCCTGCTCAGCTCGTCCTACCACGGCCGCGACCGGGGCATCGCCTTCGGCGTGTGGGGCGCGGTGTCCGGCGCGGCCGCGGCGGCCGGCCCGATCCTGGGCGGCCTGCTGACCCAGAGCCTGTCCTGGCGGTGGATCTTCTTCGTCAACCTGCCGGTCAGCGTGGTCGCGCTGGTGGCCTCGCGGCGGTCGCTGGCCGCCGACCGCCCGGCCGGCGGCACCCGGCCCGACGTGCCCGGCCTGGTCACCTTCACCCTCGGGGCCGCGGCCACGACCTACGGCCTCATCCGGGCCGCGGCCCACGGCTGGGGCAGCGGCGCCACCCTCGGCCTGCTCGGCCTCGGGCTGGCCGCCTTCGCCGCGTTCATCCTTATCGAGCGGAGCCGCCAGCGCCGCGGCGCCGGCGTGCTGCTGGACCTGGCCCTGTTCCGCCGCCCGGCCTTCTGCGGCGTGATGATCGCGGCGCTGCTGCTCAACGCGGCCGCGTTCGCCTACCTGCCCTACACCTCACTGTGGCTGCAAACCGTGCTCCGGCTGACCCCGGTCAAGGCCGGCCTGGTCGGCTCGGCGCCGCTCTCGCTCGCGGCGTTCGTGATCAGCGCACTGATCGGCCGGTTCCTGCACAGCCGGTCCCCGCGCTGGATCATCGGCGGCGGGCTGGCGCTGGTCGGCGCCGGCGCGCTGCTCCAGGCCACGCTCAGCGGCCAGTCGGGTGATCTCGCCCTGCTGCCGGGCCTGATCGTCGCGGGCGTCGGCGTCGGCCTGGCCACCCCGCCCCTGGTGTCGAGCGCGATGGCCGCGGTGCCGCCGCGCAGCGCGGGCATGGCGGCGGGCGCGGTGAACACCGCCCGCCAGCTCGGCTTCACCTTCGGGGTGGCGGTGCTGGGCGGCGTGTTCTCGGCCCGCGTCGCCGGCCTCCTGCCCGGCCGCCCGGCCATCGCCCCGGCCGTGTCCGGCGGCCAGGCTCAGGCCGTGCTGGCCCACGTCCCCTCGAGCCAGCGCGGTCTCCTCGACCAGCTCATCCGCGCCGCGACGGCGTCGGGCCTGAACCACGCCCTGCTGGTGGCGGGCCTGCTGGGCCTGGTCGCCGCGCTGGTGACGATCGCCACCATGCGCCGGGCCGTCCCGCCCACCGCCCCGGGCCCGGCCACCCAGTCCGCCGACCGCGACGCTGACGCCCAGACGAGCTCGGCCCCCGAGCCCGCCGAGGCCTGACTGCACTCCCCCCGATCCTCCCGCGCGCCGATGGCACGACTGGCCGCTGCCGAGGCCGCACCGGGCATGGCTATGGTTGCGGTGTCGAGATGGCGGGCGGGACGATCGAAGGGGCCTTAGCAGGGTGCACAAGACGATGATCCGGCTCGCCGACGGGCGGGAGCTGACCTACTACGACACCGCCGCCGATCAGGCCAGGGACGCGGTGGACCGGCGCCAGCTTCCGCCCGCGAACTCCGCCTCGCAGCTGCGCTACGAGCCGTTCCTGGACACCTGGGTGATCTACGCCAGCCATCGCCAGGACCGCATCTACATGCCGTCGGCCCAGAACTGCCCGCTGTGCGCGTCCACCCCGCAGCACCTGACCGAGGTCCCGGCCGCCGACTACGAGGTGGTGGTGTTCCAGAACCGGTTCCCCGCGCTCAGCCCCCCGCCGCCCGAGGCGGTCGGCAGCCCGCCCGGGGCGCTGCTGACCGAGCGGCCCGCCGGCGGCCGCAGCGAGGTCGTCGTCTACACCGCCGATCACGACGCGTCGTTCGCCGAGCTCACCCCGGAGCGCGTGGAGCTGCTGCTCGACGCGCTCATCGACCGGACCGCGGCGCTGTCCGCGCTGCCCGACGTGGACCAGGTGTTCTGCTTCGAGAACCGGGGCGCGGAGATCGGCGTGACCCAGCCGCACCCGCACGGGCAGATCTACGCCTACCCGTTCATCACCCCGCGGACCAGCAAGGCCCTGGACTCGGCCCGCGCCTACTACCGCCGGACCGGCGGCAACCTCTACGACGACGTGCTGGCCGCCGAGCGCGCCGACGGCGCGCGGGTGGTGACCCAGACCGAGCACTGGACCGCGTTCGTGCCGCACGCCGCCCGCTGGCCGTACGAGGTCCACCTGTATCCGCACCGCCGGGTCCCCGACCTGGCCAGCCTGGACTCCCTCGAGCGCAAGGAGCTGGCCCAGGTGGAGCTGGACATCTTCGGCCGCTTCGCCCGGCTGTTCGACGCGCCGGCCCCGTACATCGCCGGCTGGCATCAGGCGCCGGTCCGCGACGGGCGCGACATCTTCGCGCTGCACCTGGAGCTGTTCACCTCGCGCCGCACCAGCGACAAGCTCAAGTACCTGGCCGGCTCGGAGTCAGGCATGGACGCGTTCGCCAACGACGTGATGCCCGAGGCGGCGGCGGCCCGGCTGCGCGACCTGGCGCCCTAGCGGCCGCGTACCCATGCCGTCGCGAACGAGACGGTCGCGAACGGGCCGGTCCTGACCCGCTATTAGGCCTCGAAGTCGTAGCGGAACACGTACGACGAGGCGTCCGCGGTCATCTCGTTGACCTCTACGATCTGCCCGTCGGCGGTGTAGGCCGTGCGCACGATGTCCATGACCGGCGTGCCCGGCGGCAGTGCCAGCCGCTCGGCCTCCTCGGGCTCGGGCATCCGGGAGCGCAGGTCCTCGCGGAACCGGGCCGGCGCGTGGCCCAGCTCGCGCAGCCGGGCGTAGATGCCGCCGGGTCCCGCGTCCTGGTACTCCATCATCGTGCCCGCCGCGATCTGCGCCGGTAGGTAGGACACGGCCAGCAGCACCGGCTTGCCGTCCAGCACGTAGCGCCGGCTCCGGGCGATGACCCCGACCTCGGGATCGTCGGCCAGGTCGAGCAGCAGCCGGATGTGCTCAGGCGGCTCGGCCCGGCGCACCTCAAGCTGGTCCACGACCAATTCGCGGTCGTCGATGTCGGCCGACCAGATCGACCGCCCGGACCCCCAGCCGCGCCCGGCCAGCCGGCCGACGCCCGCCCGGATCACCGGCCGGAACTCGCGCACGTAGACGCCCGAGCCTTTCCTGGCCACGGCCAGGCCCTCGTTGATCAGCTGGGCCAGCGCCTGCCGGGCCGTCATCCGAGCCACCTGGTACTGCCGCATGAGGTCGTTTTCCCCCGGCAGCCGGGCCTGCGCCGGGTACTCGCCCCGGGCAATGGCCGCGCGCAGGTCGCTCGCGATCACGCGGTACTTTCGCTCGCTTAGCGGGCCAGCTGAACTCGACACGATCCGGCCTCCTAGCACGCTGCGGCCCCCAATCGGCCTTAGCGTCTCTAGAGAAGTAGATTAGCAGCGATGCCGCTGTTCAGCCGTTCTGTTGAGGAATGACGGACAAGACGACGCCAATGAGGGGCTGGATATCTCTTGGGGTCTGGGTTAACGTCTCTAGAGAAGCCGGGGAATGCCGCGCCGTCGGCAACCTGGCCTTCTGATTTGAACGGCACGGTTGTAACGACAGGCTGTAACGGCAACGGTTGTAACGGCTCAGCGCAACTCCGCTGTACAGGGGCTCGACCAGCCCAGGGCAGAAGGGCAGCACATGAGCGCGGCACTTGGCGCGGCCAGGCCACTGGCCGGGGCAGGCTCTGTTTCTCCAGAACTAGGGTCTACGCAGCAGGCCGCCGGCCACGCTGAGTCTGGTTCCGTGCGCGAGAGACAGACCGGGGCGGTGGCCGCCGCCAGCCGGGTATTCGCCGCCCAGCCATTACAGGTCGCGCAGGCCCGCCGGTTCGTCGGCGGCGTGCTGTCCGGGATCGTGGTGGCCGACGACGTCGTGCTGTGCGTCTCCGAACTGGCCAGCAACGCCGTGCTGCACAGCAGCTCGCGCCAGCCGGGCGGCCAGTTCACGGTCCGGGTCTGGATGACGGCCAGGGGCGCGATCCGGGCCGAGGTGGAGGACCGCGGCGGCCCGTGGTCCCCGGACCCCGAGGCGGGCGAGGAACGCGGCCGCGGCCTGCTCATCGTGGCTGGCCTGGCCACCCGCTGGGGCATCGTCGGCAACACCGCCGGCCGCGTCGCCTGGCTGGAACTAGACCCCACCTAGCCCCAGCCCGGCCAGCCCCGGCTCCGCCGAGCCCCCAGCCCGGCCAGCCCCGGCTCCGCCGGCCCCCAGCTCTGCCTAGTCCCCGGCTCTGCCTAGCCCCCAGCTCTGCCTAGTCCCCGGCTCTGCCTAGCCTCGCCTGGGTTAGGCCCAGCCCCCGGCTGCCGCGAGACCGCACCCATCCCCGCCGTCACACTGACCTCGTCAGCCCCGCGAGCCGAGTTCCGCGCCCGCGACCTAGCGACGTGGTTGTAGCTGCCACGTCGCTCTAACGACGTCGTTGTTGCAGCCACGTCGCTAGGCCAGCGGGGGCCAGCCCCCGCCAGACCCCGGCCCCAGCGCGGGCCAGCCCAAGGCCGGACCCAGGCCGGACCCAGGGCAGCCCGGGCGGCGTGGAATGCTGCTGGGGTGGCGGATCTGAGTGAGCTGCGCGGGCTGATGCGGCGGTTCAGCGACGAACGGGACTGGGGGCAGTTCCACGACCCCAAGTCGGTGCTCCTGGCCCTGGTCGGCGAGGTCGGCGAGCTGGCCGAGCTGTTCCAGTGGCTGCCTGCCGACGACGCCCGGCGGCTGGCCGAGTCCGACCCGCTGCGGACCAGGGCCGGCGAGGAGATGGCCGACGTCCTGCTCTACCTGGTGCTGCTGGCCGACGTGCTGGACATCGACCTGGCCGACGCCGCCCGGCGCAAGCTGGCCGACGCCGCGCTGCGGTTCCCGCCCGCCTCGGTCACCGGCCGGGCGCCCGAGCGCCCCTAGCGACGCGGCGCCCAGCCTGGCCGGTAACGTGCCGAGCATGGCCAGCCGGGCGGAGCGTGCACAGTCATTCGGGGCGATCGCCGACGACTACGACCGGCTGCGCCCGCCGCCCGCCGAGGCGGCGGTGGACTGGCTGGTGCCGCCGGGCTGCCAGGTCGCGGTGGACATCGGCGCAGGCACCGGGCTGCTGACCAGGGCGCTGGCCCGCCGGGTACCGCAGGTGGTCGCGGTGGAGCCGGACGAGCGGATGCGGGCCGTACTGGCGGCCCGCTCGCCCGGCGTCGAGGTGCGGGCGGGCCGGGGCGAGGCCATCCCGCTGCCCGACGCCAGCGCCGACGGCGTGTTCATCTCCTCGGCCTGGCACTGGATGGACCCGGAACTGGCCCTGACCGAGATCACCCGGGTGCTGCGCGATGGCGGCCGGTTCGGGCTGATCTGGACCAGCCGGGACCGCGAGGTGGGCTGGCTGCGCGACCTGGGCCGTCGCCGGGCACCGGGCGCGGCCCCGCCCGATGAGCAGGCCAACGGGGCACCGGGCCGGCGGCCGCGCCAGGTGGACCTGCCTGCGGGGACAGCGCTGGTCAACGGGGTCCGGGCGTCGTTCGCCTACACCCGCACGATGACCGCAGCGGACTTCATCGAGCTCCACGGCACCTACAGCGGCGTGATCACCGCCAGCGCGGCCGACCGGGCGGCCGAGCTGACCAGGGCCAGGGCGGCGCTGGAGGAGCGGTTCCCCGGCGCGACCGACATCGAGGTGCCCATGCGCTCGGAGTGCTGGCGCGCCGACCGCACCAGCCGGTCCGACACCGACCGCACCAGCCGGTTCGGCACCGACCGCACCAGCCGCCCGGGGCCCGGCCGGACTACCAGCAGCAGAACTCAGGAGACCTGAGCCAGCCAGTCCCGGTAGGTCCCGGCGAACGGCTCCGCGCCCGCGCGGATCGCGTCGCGCAGCCAGGCCGCCGCCTGCTCCGCCTCCCGGATGACCTCGGCCGGGTAGCCGTACCGCCGCTGGTGCTCGTCGAACTCGTCGGCGTCCACGATCTCGACCCGCTGGTCGGCCCGCCGCCGGACCACGTCCAGGTCCAGGTCCACCATCGTCACCTGGCCGGGGTCCGGCCAGCGGGCCGGGGTGGCGATGTCGCAGTAGATCTCGGTGCGGGCGGGCGCGGCGTTGAAGATCGCGGTCCACCAGGCCTCCCGCGTGCCGCTCGGGAACAGCAGCACGTGCGCCTCCCTGATGACCACCTGGTGCCGGTGGCCGCGGCGGGCCACCAGCCCGGGCGG
>CAWGHW010000029.1:0-49130 GCA_963822485.1 uncultured Actinomycetota bacterium | reverse complement strand
GAGCGACATGAGAGCAACAACCACGTCGTTGCGAGGGCGGTCAGAGGTCGCCGCGGACCGTCAGGGCCGCTGCGCGGGCCGTGAGAGTCACTGCGCGGGCCGTCAGAGTCACTGCACTGGGCGGTCAGGGTCACGGGCGAGGGTGGTCAGGGTCGTCGCGAGGGCCGACAGGCGCTGCGAGGGAGTGTCAGGCGTTGTCGAGGTCGGCGCGGAGGCGGCGGAGGCGGTCGGGGCGGTCGGCCGCGAAGCGCTCCACCGCGGCCAGGATGTGCCCCGCGTCCAGGTGGGCCTCCTCGATGACCTCGGCCACCGAGCCGCCCGTGCGCCAGCGGTCGTCCCAGTCCGAGGACAGCGAGTACTCGCGGACCAGCGGCCCGTCGGCCCAGTCGGCCATCAGCTTGAACGCGCCGTTGGTGATCACCATGGCGTCCACGCGACCGCCGGCGCCGACCACGGACTCTCGGTACTCCAGCGACTGGAGCGCGAACAATTGCGGGCTGATCGCGGCGACGATCCGTATGTTAATGCCCCGGCTGTCGAGCTCGGGCAGCACGCTGACCAGGTTCTGCGTCGGCATCGTGCCCCGGACGTAGACGGTTCCGCCCCTGGGCTGGCCGGCCCGGTAGTCGCGCAGCACGTAGGCGCCGCGGGCGGCCTCGAAGTGCGACGGGATGCCGAGCGCCTCGCGGTCGGGGATCTCGATCGGCGGCCGGGTCAGGTGCAGCGCCACGATGGGCACGTCGAGCCCGAACGCCGCGCCGAGCAGCACCGGGACCTCGTTGTACTCCCACGGGTGCAGGTCGATGACGTGCCCGAACGGGAACAGCTGGGTGACGCCGATGGAGAAGATGCCGAAGTGGGTGCGGGAGTCCTCGGCCGTCTCCGGGCCGGAGTGGCCCGCGATCCACAGCACCTTGCCCACCTTGAGCTCGGTGTCCTGGGCGAGCTGGCTGAACAGCCGCATGGGCCCGTACTTGAGGTAGGAGAACGAGCCGTAGGTGGAGCACGCGCCCCAGAACCCGTTGAAGCGCCCGAACGGCTCGTCGGACAGGTTGACCGTGGCCAGCCCGGCGACCAGGCCGGCGTTGGAGAACTCGGTGATCTCGGTCGGCAGCAGGGCGCCGGTGGGGTTGGTGTTGCGCTCGTACCAGCCGGTGCCCGGCGAGCCGTCGTAGTCCTGGCCGAAGCCGGCGATGTTGGTGGACTCGGCCAGGTCGGCCGAGGCGGCGATGAACAGCGGCCGGCCGTAGTCGCGCAGGGCCAGCGAGTTCACGTAGGCACCCCAGGCGGCCAGGCCGGCCCGGTTGGGTGCCTTGTCGCCGGGCTTGCGCCACATGCTCTGCGGGTAGCTGGCCACGTCGAAGATGCGGCGGTCGGAGAAGACCTCGGCGGAGTGCTCGTCCAGCCGGAACCCGTCGATGTCGTCGGGCACCGAGGCCGCGATGGCGGCCAGCCGGTCCGACAGCCAGTCGACCAGGTCATCGTCGCGGCGCAGCACGCTCATGGCGATGCGCAGGTTGGCCTCGGCCTGGGCCGCGACGGCCGCCGGGTCGGCGGGGGCGGGCTGGTCGACGCCCTCGTACTCCACCCCGTGCCGGGCCATGAACTGCTTGCGGACGGCCCAGAACTGCTCGGCGTTCATGGGGAAGGGGGTGCCGTGGCTGGCCGCGTCGACCTTGCCGTAGCCGCGGCCCTTCTGGGTCACGAACCAGGCCATGCTCGGCACATGCTCGGGGTTCGGGCCGCAGACGGCCTCCAGCACGGCCTCGGTGACCGGCCCCCACTCCATGCCGTGCTCGGTGCCGTTGACCCGCCAGCCGTAGGGCGCGAACCAGTCGACCGGGGTGCCCGCGACCACGCTGGAGGCGGGCCGGGGGTCGATGCCGAAGTCGTTCCAGTCGACCATGAAGACCAGGTTGTCCAGGCCCAGGCCCCAGGCCAGGTTCTTGGTCTCGTGCGCCGAGCCGGGCGTGAGCCCGCCCTCGCCCTCGAACACGAAGACCTTGACCTGGTCGGCCCCGGCCAGCTTGAGGCTGAGCGCCTCGCCCGCGGCCGGGGGCATGCCGTGCCCGGAGGGGCCGGTGTTGAACTTCAGGAACAGGGTCCGGCCTTCCATCTCGGCGTGCCCGGGCAGGCCGCCGCGGCGGCGCAGCTTCAGGAGCTGTTCCCAGGTCAGCGCCCAGCGGCCGTCGTCGGGGAAGGCGAACTCGGCCGCGCCGGTGCGCTCGTGCCGGGCCCGCATCGCCTCGTTGAGCACGGCCAGCGTGGCGTAGACCAGCGGCACGGTGTGCCCGGCGGACAGCACGAACCGGTCGCCGAACCGGCGCCAGGGCCGCAGCACGTCCCAGCGCATGGCGCCGGACAGCAGCAGCGAGACCATCATGTGCACCTTGGACCGCGAGCCGCCGGGGTGGCCGCTCTGCCGGTAGTTGAGCGCCAGGTCGATGCACTCGTCGATGAGCTCCTTGACCAGTTCGTAGCGCGCGAAGTCGGGCTCGGCCGCGGCCAGCAGCCGGGCCGCGTCCGTGTCGCTACCCGACCGGCCGATGATGTGTGCCGCCACCGATTCCCCTCCATAGCTGCCAGGACTCCTAGGCTGACGGCTGTACCTGCCGTTAGGCAAGAGTCTGGTCACATGCGGAACTTTCGAGTCTTACGCCCAAACGGGCTCAGCCTTATCATCAGGCCATGACGGCCATCCCCCTGGCCGACCGGATGGGTCGGCTCGGTACTGAGTCCGCGTTCGAGGTGCTGGCCAGGGCCAGGGCCCTGGAAGCCGCGGGCGCCAAGATCATCCACCTGGAGATCGGCGAGCCCGACTTCCCGACCCCGCCGCACATCGTGGCGGCGGCCGTCGAGGCCCTGCAGGCCGGCCAGACCCACTACGTGCCCGCGCCGGGCATCCCGCTGCTACGCGAGTCGGTGGCCGCCTTCCTGGAACGCACCGGCCGGATGAAGGTCAGCCCGGACCGGGTGATCGTCACGCCGGGCGCCAAGCCGATCATGTTCTTCGTGATCATGGCGCTGTGCGCCGAGGGCGACGAGGTGCTCTACCCCGACCCCAGCTTCCCGATGTATGAGTCGATCACCTCGTTCGCGGGCGCCACCCCGGTGCCGATCCCGCTGCGCGAGGGCAACCAGTTCCGCATCGACACCGATGAGCTGGCCCGGCTGATCACCCCCCGGTCCAAGCTGCTGATCATCAACTCGCCGCACAACCCGTGCGGCAGCGCGCTCACCCGCGAGGACTGCGACGCCATCGCGGAGCTGGCCCAGCGGCACGACCTGACCGTGCTCACCGACGAGGTGTACTGGGCCATCCGCTACGGCTCGGAGCAAGCTGGTAGAGAGCACGCCAGCGTGCTCGACGTGGACGGCATGGCCGACCGCACGATCCTGCTGGACGGCTGGTCCAAGACGTTCGCGATGACCGGCTGGCGGCTCGGCTTCGGCGTGTTCCCGCAGGCCCTGGTCGAGCCGATCACCCGGCTGGTGATCAACTCGGTGTCCTGCACGTCGGCGTTCAGCCAGTACGCGGCGGCCGCCGCGCTGGACGGCCCGTGGACCGCGGTGGAGGAGATGACCGCGGAGTTCCGCCGCCGCCGCGACTTCATCGTGGCCGGGCTGAACGACATCCCGGGGGTGACCTGCCTGGAGCCGCAGGGCGCGTTCTACGTGTTCCCGAACATCACCGGGACCGGGCTGACCTCGGCCCACCTCCAGGAGCGGCTGCTCAACGAGGCGGGCGTGGCGGCGCTGGCCGGGACGGCGTTCGGCCGGTACGGCGAGGGCTTCCTGCGCTTCTCCTACGCCAACTCGGTGGAGAACATCCAGGCCGCGCTGGAGGCGATCCGCGCCTCGCTGGTCTGCAGCCCGGCCCAGCCGGCCCCCGGCCTTAGTTAGCGGGCAGCCGCCAGGCCTGGTTGCCCGCCTGGTTGCAGTGCCAGATCTGGATGCTCTCGCCGTTCCCGGTCATGTCGGCCGGGTCGGTCAGGCACTGGCCCGACGACTTCTGCACCAGCGCGTTGTTCTGCGTCGGCTGGGGCGTCCAGACCTGGCTGGCCGCGCCGCTGCACGGGTCGAGCACCACGGCCGTGCCGTTGGCGCCCGCGCCGCCCGCGCTGTCCAGGCAGTACTTGCCGTCCAGCCGGACCGTCCCGTCGGCGTTCAGCGTCCACTGCTCCTGCGGGTCGCCCTCGCAGGTCCACATCTGGACCTTGTTGCCGGTGGTCGTCTTGCCGCCCGCGTCGTCCAGGCACGGCACCTGGCTGTCCTTCTGCAGCAACTGCACGTAGACCGGGCCGGTCGGCGCGCCCGTCGGCGGGCCCTGGGCGGCCGGCAGCGGCCAGGCCTGGTTCGGCCCGCCGTTGCACGCGGCGATGTCCAGCGTCGTCCCGCTGGAGGTGCTGCTGCCCGGGTCGTCCAGGCAGACCGGCTGCCCGGCCGCGCTGCTCGCGCCCGTGTTGACCAGGCTGTTCCCGGTGCCCTGGGTCCACTCCTGGGTGGTCGCGCCCGACTTGCAGGCGGCCAGCACGACCCCGGTGCCGGATGCCGTGGCGCCGCCCGCCGTGCCCAGGCACAGCTTGTTGATCTGGAGGGTGTGCCCGGTGCCCTCGGACCAGTTCTGCTCCGGGTCGTTGGCGCAGGTGGCGATGGCCACCGAGGTGCCGGACTGCTCGAGGCCCGCGTCCACGCACATCGGGACCCCGGTGTCGGAGCCGCCGTCCTCGATGAACATGCCGGACGGGATCGGCCCGCCCGCCGTGGCCGAGGTCGTGGCGGCGGTCGGGAACACCGCGTTCTCGGCGTGGTACGTGCCCCCGATCATGTCCACGTCGGTGCCCATGACCAGGCCAGGGCTGCTGCCGTCGTAGCTGTTCGCGCCGAACGTGTTCAGGTACATGACGCCGTTGCCGCGGGTGGTCTGCGGGTGCCACCACGGCAGCCCCAGGCCGGTGCTGGCGTCCAGCGCGGACAGCCCGTTCACCAGCACCGCGTTGGGGTCGCAGACGCTGTTGTTGCCGCAGAAGTTGTTGACCCAGCGGTCGTGCCCGCCCGCGTAGACCACGTTGCCCGCCACCGCGACCGAGTAGAACGAGTCGCCGCCGCCGTAGTTGATCCAGGACGGCGCCACGTCGACCGGGGTGCCCGTGGCCGTGGTGCTGCTCGCGGCGACGTTGAACCGGGCCACCGCGTCGCAGATGCTGTAGGGCTGCGAGCCGTCACCCATGTACCCGGTCCCGCTGATGACCAGGAACGAGCCGTCCGGGGAGAACGCGACGCTGCGCACGTAGTCGTGCTGGTTCTGGCAGTTGTCGTTCAGGATCGGCGCGGTGAAGTCGGCCAGCGACGAGGGCGCGCCCAGCTTGGTGCCGGTGTTGATCACCGCCAGCCGGGGCCGGGCCTGGCCGTTGACCTGGAGGGCCGTGCCGACCACGGCCAGCTCGGCGCCACTGGGCGACAGCGACATCGCCTCGGCCTTGGTCGGCAGCCCGGTGACCGGGTCGCCCAGGGTGAACGCGAACTTGGTGTCCACCGCGCCGGTGACCGAGTTCAGCCGGGCCAGGCCGCCCACCGCGGCCCCGTTCGCGAACTGGCGGACGCCGTCCACCGAGCCGAACTGCCCGGCCACGTACAGCGACTTGCCGTCCGGGCTCAGCACCAGGCGGCGCACCAGGTCGCCCACCTTCCCGGCGAACCCGGTCACGATGGCGCCGTCGGCGTCCGGGCCCTTGGTCACGCCGGGGTTGACGTGCAGCTGGACCAGGCCCTTGTGCGTGGCCCCGTTCACCGAGCTGAACGCGCCGCCCACGTAGACCGAGTTGCTGCCCGACGGGCCCGGCACCACCGAGTAGACCGGGCCGGCGTTCAGGATCGGGTGGAAGTGCGGGTCGATGGCCCCGGTGCCCGCCTTGTAGGCGAAGATGTCGTCCCTGGTCACCTGGCTCTTGGCCGCGCACAGGCCCTTGGCCAGCGGGCCCGGCGGGCAGGTGTGGGTGAACGCGCCGGCCACGATCACGTCGCCGTGCACGTAGGCCGTGCTGTAGACCTCGGACTGGCAGGAGGTCTGGCTGCCGAAGAACGTGGCGTTGCACGCCGCGCCGCTGCCCTCCTGGCCGACCTTGGCGTCGGCCGAGACGTTCGGCGTCCACGTCACCGGCTTCTGCGTGACCACGGTGGCCAGCCGGGCCGACGCGTCGGCCGTCGCCGACATCGCGGCGAGCGGCAGCGTGACAGCAAAAGCCCCGGCGAGCAGGACTCCAGTGAAGTGGCGGCGGCGCATAGCAGCGGCTCCTTGAGAGGCAGATCGGGGGCCGGGTCTACGGCTAGGTCTACGGCTAGGGAGCCAGCTTGGCACGCCTGGTCAGGGCCTCTTCGGGTTTTGCCGGTCTTTCAGGCAGATTTCAGCTTCCTGGGCGGGTGTGGGGGCTTTTACTGCCGAGCGGGCCGCCGGCCGGGGAGACACCGGAGATCGCCACCGCCACCGGGAAGTTCCCCACCCGGATGGGCGCGAACACGTGCCTGCTGCCGGTGCTCACCAGGCTGACCTGGCCCGAGTAGGTGTCCAGCACCACCGCCGTGGCGCCGGCCAGGGCCAGGGCCGTCGGGTAGGAGTACAGGCCAACCGAGATCGGCCGGCCCCGGTGACCCGTCGCGGAGTCGATAGGCGTGAGCGTGCCCGAGATCGTGCCGACCACGTACGCCGTGGTGCCGGACATGGCCACCGCGGCCGGCGAATAGCCGACCCGGATGGTCCGGGCCCGCCCGGTGGCGGTGGTGATCGCGGTCACCGCGTCGGAGTTGCCGTCGACCACGTCCACCGTCCGGCCGTCCGGGGAGACCGCCAGGGCATCCGGGGCGTACCCGGCCGGGATGGGGTGCCCGGCCCGGCCGGTGGCCACGGTGATCGGGGTCACGGTGCCCGACCCGAAGCTGGCCACGTAGGCGGTGCGCCCGTGCGGGCCGAAGGCCAGGGCGACGGGGAACGCGCCGACCCGGATCGGGCGGCCGGCCCGGCCGGTCCGGGTGCTGATCGGCGTGACCGAGCGGCCGCCCCAGTCCAGCACGTAGGCCGTCCGGCCGTCGGGGGTGATGGCGATGCCGCGCGGATCGGCCCCGACCCGGATCGGCCGTCCCGCCCGGTCGGTCCGGGTGCTGATCGGGGTCACCGTGCCCGACCCGCTGTTGGCCACGTAGACCGTCCGGCCGTCGGGCGTCACCGCGACCGCCCAGGGGTCGGTGCCGACCCGGATCGGGCCGCCGGGCCGGTCGGTCACGGTGTTAATGGGAGTCACCGTGCCCGACCCGCTGTTGGCCACGTAGACCGTCCGGCCGTCGGGCGTGACCGCGAGCGCGCGCGGCTCGGCGCCGACGCGGACCGGCGGGCCGGCCTTGCGGGTGTGCAGGCTGACCGGCGTGACCGTCCCGGAGGCATAGTTCGCCACCCACGCGACAGCCGAGCGCTCCGCGCTTTGATTAACGGCCGCCGTCAACGGGGCGGCCCCCGGCCTCTGGACGGACTCCCTGGCCTGGGTAGGCTGCGCTGGCCTGCCGACGAGGCCGGCCCGGTCCGGCCCGGGCCGGCTGAGGGACGCCGACCGGGCGAAGACGCCATTCACCGGCTGGGCGTAGCGGTCGTTGGCGGTCAGGGCGCCCAGGCCCAGCGCCCCCTCGATCGTGCGCAGCAGGCTGTAGTGCGTGTAGCGCTTGCTCGTCACGAAGCCCTGGCGGACGCCCGCCGAGCCCAGGATGATCGTCGGCGTCCGCTGCGCCGGGCCGCTGGCCGTCCTGGGCGTCCTCGTCGAACGTGATGATGGCCAGCGACCGCTGCGTCCGCCAGGCCGGCGAGCGCATGATGGCGTTCAGCTCGCGGGCCAGGAAATCGTCGCCCGCCTTGATCCCGCAGCCCTCCATGTCGGTGCAGTCGTTCGGGGCCACCCAGGCGAAGTTCGGCGTCGTCGACGTCCTGGCCAGGTCGGCCGGCAGCGACTCCAGCGGCACGACGTGGCGCGCGCAGTACCCGGGCCGGTCCCGCACGTCGGCGAAGTACATCATCGGCTGGTCGTCGTTCCAGTAATAGGTGTGCACCGTGTCGTCGCACGGCCCGGCCGCGCTCTGCAGGTAGGTCTTCCACGTCTCATGGGCGGAGTCGATGAGGTCGCCGATGTTGCGCGCCCGGATCGTGTAGAGCGGGTTCTCCTCCTCCGGGTCGGTCAGCGGCACGCCGAACGTGCTGCCGCCCGCCAGCGCCAGGTAGTTGCCGTCGCTCGGGTGCTCCTCGGCGTAGAACTGGCTCAGCAGGCTGGCGTGCGGGAGCAGGCGGTTCAGGTACGGCGCCTGCTTCTTGTTGCCGATGACCGCGTGGTAGTCCTGGTTCTCGAAGTAGAACAGGAAGACGTGCTGGAAGCGCGGCACCCGCGGGGTCGGCGGGGCGGGCGGTCGCGGCGCGGGCACGGGCGCCGAGACGGTCAGGCTCAGGTCGCCGGCCACGGCCCGGTTGTACCCGGTGACCGGCGCGTACGGGCCGTTGACGTCGCGCAGCGAGGTGGCCAGCACCAGCCGGACCTGCGCGGACGCGGTCCCGGCGGGCAGCGTCCCGGTGCTGGCCCGGCGGGCCAGCATGGCGTGGCCGCGGCGGGTCCGGCCGACCGGGCCGATGACCCGCTGGGCCAGCAGGCGCCCGCTCGCGGACAGGAACCGCACCCGGACCTCGGCCCAGCTCGTCGCGGTGCCGCCCAGCCAGGCCGACAGCCGGTAGCGGGTGCCGCGCGGCGCCGGCCGCCCCGAGGCCAGCCGCAGCGAGGCCCGCTGCACGAGGCTGGCGGTGCCCCCCGCGCCCCCCGCGAACAGCCGCCCGCGCGCGGCCGGCCAGGACCGGGCGGCGCGCGGGAAGCCGCGGGTGCCGTAGCGCACCACGGTCGGCAGGCCCGCCGCGACCCGCCAGCCCGGGATCGTGACGGCGTCCCAGCCCTGGGCCGAGGTCGCGCCGACGCTGCCCTCGCGGGTTGACGACCAGGTTGCCGCTCTGCCGCGGGTGGGCGGCGCTGGTCGGCCCGGCGGCCGCGACGGCCGGCTGGGCGGCCGCCAGGGCTCCCGCGCACAGGGCCGTCGCCATCAGGACATGAACGCGCCGGAGTGGCATCATCGCGAGGCCCTTTTCGTCCGAGCTGGTTTGTCCGAGCTATCTGACTATTCAGTCAATATGGTGCTTCCGCTCACCACGGTAGGGAGCGCCGCGCGCCCGGTCCACTGTTGCCGCTGAAACAGTCGCTGGCCGGAGGGTGAATGACCAGCCGCCTGGGGATCGCCCCTGGGAAATGGCTGGTCACGGGTGATAGACACGAGTCATGACCGAGATGCCCGTTCCCGATCTAGCCGACGTGCTCAGCGCCCGGCAGCGCATCGCGCCGTACCTGAGCCCGACCCCGCTCTACCGCTACCCGGCGCTCGACGCGCTGACCGGCGCCCAGCTCCGGGTCAAGCACGAGAACCACCAGCCCGTCGGGGCGTTCAAGGTGCGCGGCGGCATCAACCTGGTCAGCCAGCTCAGCCCGGCCGAGCGGGAGGCCGGCGTCATCTCCGCCTCCACCGGCAACCACGGCCAGTCGGTGGCCTACGCGGCCAACCTGTTCGGCGTGCGCGCGATCATCTGCATGCCCGAGCAGGCCAACCCGGTCAAGGTCGAGTCGATGCAGGCCCTGGGGGCCGAGGTGGTGTTCCACGGCGCCGACTTCGACGACGCCCGCGAACACTGCGAGAAGCTGGCCGCCGAGCACGGCTACCGGTACGTCCACTCCGGGAACGAGCCCGCGCTGATCGCCGGCGTCGGCACCTACACGCTGGAGATGCTCGAGGCCCGGCCCGACACCGAGGTCATCGTGGTCCCGATCGGCGGCGGCAGCGGCGCGGCCGGGGCGTGCGTCGTGGCCAAGGCCGTCAGCCCGTCGATCGAGGTGATCGGCGTGCAGTCCGAGGCCGCGCCCGCCGCCTACCGGTCCTGGCGGGCCGGCGAGCTGGTCGCCGACACCACGACCACGTTCGCCGAGGGCCTGGCCACCCGGACCGCGTTCGAGCTGCCGCAGCAGATCCTGCGCGAGAAGCTGGACGACTTCGTCCTGGTGTCCGAGGACACCCTGCGCACCGCGACCAAGCTGCTGATCGAGAAGACCCGCAACCTGGTCGAGCCCGCGGGCGCGGCCGCGCTGGCGGCGGTGCTGAGCGACCCGGACCGGTTCGCGGGCCGCCGGGTGAACATCGTGATCAGCGGGGGCAACATCAGCCCCGCCCAGCTCACGGCCCTCCTGGCCGACTGAGCCAGCTCATGATCGTGACCGCCCGACCGCAGAAATTTGCGGTCGGGCGGTCACGATCATGAAGAGCGCCTGGCGGCTACCGCCGGGGCGCAGGCCGAAGGCTGGCGGCTACCGCCGGGACCCAGGCCGAAGGCTGGCGGCTACCGCCGGGGCGCAGGCCGGAGGCCCACCGGGGCCACGATCACGCAGGCCCGGCCCGGCGCCACCCGGATCGCCACTGGCCCCCGCAGCCGGACCGCCGCCGGCGCCTGGGCGCGCCCGCGCCGCAGGAGCCGCTGGGGCCGGACCAGCCGGAGGCGCGGCGCTACCGCCGTGCAGCACCGAGCCGCCGACTTCGCGCGCTGGGCCCGCGCGTCCCGGCAGAGCTTGACCTGGGAGGGCCGGATCATCTGCACCGGCGGGCAGCCCGACACCCGGACCGCCGCCGGCACCTTCACCTGGAGCCGCCCCGGCTTCACCTGGAGCCGCCCCGGCCGCTGGGGCCGGACCAGCCGCAGGCGCGGCGCCGGCAGCGCGCAGCACCGGGCCGCCGCCTTGGCCCGCTGGGCCCGCGCGTCCCGGCAGAGCTTGACCTGGGAGGGCCGGATCATCTGCACCGGCGGGCAGGCCGACACCCGGACCCCGACCGGCAACTTCACCTGGACCCGGCCCAGCCGCCCCGGCCGCGGCGGCCGGCCTAGCCGCACCGCCTTCGGCGGCGCCGTCCGGCCCCGTAGCGGCTGGAGCTTGATGTGGCACCGGGCCAGCGCCGCCGGCACCGGCGCGAGGCACGACCGCGGCTGCACCCGGAGCTGATGCCGGCGTCCGACGATCACCGTGCACCGCTGCGCCGGGCGGTGGCCGGAGCTGGCCCGGGCCGCGTCCGGGTGGGCCGAGGCCGCGCTGGCCGTGGCGATGAGCCCGGTCCCGGCCAGCAGCCCGATGCCCAGGCCGAGCACGGTGGCCTGGCGCAGCCAGTGACCGCCCGCCCAGGCACGGGATACACGGATACCGATACACGGGATACACGGAGTGGATGTTTCAGAGGAGGCATGTTCACATTCCTTCCTGACCGGCCGAGGCCGCTGGCCCCGGCCGAAGTGCCGCTATTGCGGCCAGTCACCGAGTCACACGAGTCGCCACCGGCACGGGCGGCCGAACACGCAACTTCCGAGCCGGACCCGGCACCGGGTCCTGGACGACCGCCGACGTCCGCTGACAGCTCCGCGCGATCCGCAGGACCGGGCGGATCGCGGCCGGCCGGATGTACCCGACCCGGTCGGGCCGGGCCAGCAGCGCTCGCGGACGGACAACGACCACGCGCGGCCGGCCCTCTAGCACCGGCGCCCGGGCCGATATCGCCACTGCCACCGCCCGGTCCCGCCGACCGGACCGGGGCCGACCGGCCGAGGGCAGACCGGACTGGGGCGGACCGGCCGAGGGCAGACCGGACTGGAGCAGACCGGACGGAGGCCGACCGGCCGAGGGCGGACCGGACCGGGGCAGACCGGACGGGGCGGACCGGCCGGCAGACCGGACTGGGCCGGACCGGCCGGAGGCCGACCGGCCGAGGGCTGGGCGGCCGAGGGCGGGCCGGACTGGAGCAGACCGGCCGAGGGCGGACCGGACTGGAGCAGACCGGCCGAGGGCGGACCGGACTGGAACGGACCGGACTGGGGCGGACCGGCCGGGGGCAGACCAGATTGGGCCGGACCGAGCCGGGACGCGTACCTGGGCTGCACCCGCGCCAGCGGCCGCAGCCGCACTGCGGCGGGGACCACGACCTGGAGCGGCGGCTCCACCAGGCAGTTAGCGCTGGCCAGGCCGCGCGGCCCCGAGCCCGGCCGCGCGCCACCCGTCACCACGAACGCGCCCCCGACCATCGCGGCGATCGCCGCCGCCGAGGTCACCGCCAGCGCGCTCCGGGATCCCGCCAGCGCCCGGGCCCGCTCCGCCGCCGCACCCGCGACCAGGTTGAGCCCGGCCGGCAGCGGCGTCGTCTCGCCCGCGCGGATCAGCTCATCGGTCAGGCTGGCCACCTCGGCGCCGTACCGGTCCCGCCAGGCCCGCGGATACAGCGCCAGCAACAGGCGCGTCACGCGGCGGTTCATGGCCCGGCGGTTCATGGCACGGTTGTTCGTGACGCCGTTCCATGACACGACGGTTCATGATGAGGCCGCCGCGATGCGCCGCAGCCCGACCTCCGCGATGCGGGCCGACTCCGACAGCCGCTCCCGCAGGTGCTCCCGGCCGACCGCGGTGATCTGGTACGGCCTGCGCCGTTCCTCGGCCGGCAGCGCCTGCACCAGCCCGTCCCGCTCCAGCTTGGCCAGCGCGCCGTAGAGCGTGCCCGCGCCCAGCTTCACGCCCGCGAACTCCTCGATGTCCTTGATCAGCGCGTAGCCGTGCCGCGGGCACGACGCCAGGCTGGTCAGGATCAGGATGCTGCGGTCCGACGAGCCGCGGATGGAGTCCTTCGTCACGTGCCGCCTCCCCGAGTAGCTCCATTAAGCGTATATCGGAGAGTGTAATAGCGGCAACCACGCCGGGGCCCGCACCCGGGCCGCGGGCAGCCTGCGGGCCGGAGTGAGCCCAGCAAATTTGTTGCGGGCAGTTCTAGCATCGATGGGTGACGACGCAGCCCCCGGCGGACCAAGCCGAGCACACCCAGCACACCCGTGAGGCATACGACCGGCTGGCCGCCGTGTGGTCGGCCACCACCGACGAAGGCCCGTACAACGGCCTGCTCGAGCGGCCCGCGCTGCGGGCGCTGGTCCCCACTCCCCTGACCGGCGCCACCGTGCTCGACGCCGGCTGCGGCTCCGGCGCCCAGGCCCGCTGGCTGCTCGACCAGGGCGCCGACGTGATCGCCTTCGACATCAGCCCGCGCATGGTCGAGGAGGCGCAGCGCCGTTGCGGCGGCCGCGGCCGGTTCCAGGTCGCCGACCTGTCCCAGCCGCTGCCCCTGGAGCCGCGGTCGCTGGACGGCATCACCTGCTCGCTGGCCCTGCACTACGTCGAGGACTGGAGCGTGCCGCTGGGCTCGTTCGCGGCCGCGCTGCGGCCCGGCGGCTGGGCGGTCATCTCGCTCGACCACCCGTTCGCGCGGCCGGTGCCCAGCCAGCGCGGCGGCTACTTCGACACGGAGCTGGTCAGCGATAGCTGGCAGAAGGGCGACGTCGAGGTCACGCAGCACTTCTGGCGACGGCCCCTGGCGCAGGCGTTCGGCGCGTTCGCCGACGCCGGGTTCGCGGTGGACCGGATCGCCGAGCCGCAGCCCTCAGCCGAGGCGCTACGGCAGTTCCCCGACGACCTGACCGACCTGGTCGGCGTGCCGAACTTCATCGTCTACCGCCTCTGGCTCCGAGGCTAGCTGGCGGCATGGTCTGCCCCGCCGGGCCAGACCGGCTTGACGCCGGTCAGGTCCGGCCGTCTGGCGTCAGGTCGAGACCAGGTCGCAGACGAAGATCAGCGTCTCGCCCGGCGCGATCGCGCCGGGCGCGCCCCGGTCCCCGTAGGCCAGGCCCGGCGGGATGATCAGCTGGCGGCGGCCGCCGACCTTCATCCCCTGCACGCCCTGGTCCCAGCCCTGGATGACCTGGCCCACGCCCAGCCGGAACTGGAGCGGAGAGCCCCGGTCCCAGCTCGCGTCGAACTGCTCCCCGGTCGAGAACGAGACGCCCACGTAGTGGACCTCGACCGTGTCGCCCGCCTTGGCCTCCGCGCCGGTGCCCTCCCAGATGTCGGTGACCTCCAGGTCGGCCGGCGGCTCGCCTCCGGGGAAGTCGACCTCCGGCTTGCTGTTGCTCATGCTCGTGTCTCCCTCGGTGGCTGTGATCTCCCGGCCCAGTAGGCCGTCCCGTGGATTCGCGTTTGCGCGCAGCCCAGGCTATGCGCCTGGGCCGGTGCTCGATGACCCGGTTCTCGATGACCTAGCCTGGCGGAATGTATTCGACCACGGTCTCCTGTCACGTGCGGGCCCCGCGCTCGGTGGTGTACCGCCTGCTGCTGGACCCTCAGGCGGTCACCCAGTGGCGAGTGCCGGACGGCATGACCAGCCTGGTCCACCAGTTCGAGGCTCACGAAGGCGGCGCGTTCCGGGTCTCGCTCACCTACGACGCACCCGACCGGACCGGCAAGTCGCAGGCCCAGACGGACACCTATCACGGCCGCTTCGTGACCCTGGTGCCGGACGAGCAGGTGGTCGAGGAGCTCGAGTTCGAGACCGGCGATCCGGACCTGCGCGGCACGATGACCCTGCGGACCACGCTGACCGACGCGGCTGACGGCACGGACATCGAGGTCGTGCACGAGGGGCTCCCCGACAAGGTCCCGGCCGCCGACAACGAGCTGGGCACGAGCATGGCGCTGGCCAAGCTGGCCCGCCTCGCCGAGAGCGGCTAGCGGCCGGCTGTCGCCGGGCTGAGTGGCGAGCAGCTCGGGCGGCAGTGTTCGCGGTAGGTCAGTGCTCGCGGTAGGTCAGTGCTCGCGGTAGGTCACAGTGCGACCAGGTCGCGCTCAACACGCTCGCGAACACCAGCCTTCAGCGTTCCGGCTGGCACCAGATTGACCTGGGCGCCGACGATCGCCTCAAGTTCAGCCTCCACCCGGGCAAGGCCGAGCAGGCCCATCGCTGGCGGCACGTCAGCCAGCAGATCAACGTCGCTATCGGTGTGGTCCTCGCCACGGGCCACGCTGCCGAACACCCGGAGATTCCGCACGCCGTAAGCGGCGGCTGCCGCGACCAGTTCCCGGCGGCGGCGACGTACCCGGCGGCCCACCGGCCCCGACAGCCCGTTTAGCCGCTGTGGCTGAGCGGACCGTACACCGATGATCAGTTCGTACCCGGTGGCTTCCACCAGAGCGGCCAGCGTCGGAAGCGCTGGCTGCCGATGCCCGGACTCGTAGGCGCTGATCACGCTCTGCGCAACGCCAGCCTCGTCGGCCAGCTCCACCTGCGACATCCCGGCTCCTGTCCGGGCCTGCCGCAGAAGCGCGCCCGCGCTCACAGCCTCGGAACTCATGCGCTCCAGTATAGCGAATCGTCGATATTGATCCTGGCGGCTGTCCTAGCCTCAGAGGCACCCGTAAATGGCTGGTTCACCCGGCCTGCGCGAGCACGCTCAGGCGCGCGTTCACGTCGGCGGCCGAGAACTCCGACGGGTCGAAGTCCTCGCCGGTGTCGAGGCCCATCCACTCCAGCCGGTCTAGGTGACCCTCGTCCGCGGGATCGGCCAGCACCTCCTTGAGCTCGGCGTAGCCCCACGCCCCTCCGCAGTCCTCCGGCGGGCAGGCTCCCTTGCCCGCCACGCATGAGGGGCGCGCCTCCCCTGGTGCTGCGGGCCGGGTCTTTTCGACCACGATGTCGTGCTCCCAGTCGTCGCCGAAATCGTAGGTGTAGCGGAGGCGGTCTCCGGGACCGGCGAGGATCTGCGATACGCGGACCCTGGCATCGTCCGCACAGTCGAGCCCCATGCCGGGCGTGCCGTAGTCCTGCCCGCCGGTGCTGAACATGTGCAGGTGATCGTCCTCCCAGCCCATCGCAAGCTGGATGACGTCGTGCAGGTCCCGCAGCGTGATATCCGGGACCAGGACGCGTCGCCATACCGGCGGCTTCGTCACGCCGAGCAGGGTGATCTTGAGCTGGTACAGCAGGCCGGATCGCGCACTGTCCAGCGCGGCCGGCGGCGTCACGCGAGCCAGCTCGTCCTGCATCACGCTCACCGCATCCGCCGCCAGCCATTCCTCGTCCGCCGGGTCCTGGGCCACCGTCTCGTCCTCGGCCCTCAGCCACTGGCGCGCATAGGCGCCGATCCCTGGCCGCCTAGCCCACGCACGCCAGGCGTCCATCCCGAGCTGGCTGGCCAGGGCCAGCGCCCCCGCCCGCTCGTTGCCGCTCGCGGACTCGGCGAAGGCGAACAGCTCCTGGCCAGCGTCGGCCGCAGAGCGCGCGACTAGCCACGGCTGGGCCACGGTCAGGGCGACCAGCGGCGGAAGCACGCTGACCACCGAGACGAGGGTGGCCGTGTCGGCCTCGGGCGGCGGGGCACGCCACTGGAGCGTCGCCGCGGCCAGCAACTCCCCTAGCGCGGTCAGCCGCACCGCCTCGTCCCCGACAGCCGCACCGAACGCCAGCAGCCCCGCGACCACCTCGGCCGCATGCTCCGCTGTGTCCTCGTCGTCCAGGTAGTCGTACAGGAAGGGCAGGACGTCCCAGTCGTGGATCTCGCCGCAGTCCGGACACGGCGTGCCCTCCGGCTCATCGGCCTCCGCCTCACCCGCCTCCGGCACGACCTCCATCGCGGCCGCGAGCTGCTCCACGGTGCGCGGAGCGCCCGCCGTGTGCAGCTCGTGCAGGGCCAGCAGACATCCGGGGCACGGCTCCTCGCCGATATTCAACAAGGTGGCGGCCGCCTGGATCCAGGCACTCAGGATGGTCTCCGGCTCGCCCGACGTGGCGGAGCCCGCCTCAGGCAGGTCCGGAGCGGCCCAGGCCTGGCGCCCGTCGAGTTCCAGGAACCCGGCCGCAGCCGCGGTCACCCAGTCCAGCATCAGCTCGCCGGCATCGAGCGCGCTGCGCAGCCGCGGCCCGGGCAGTGCGATGTCTAGGTCGCGGCAGGCCTGCACCGCGTCGACCGGGCGCAGCACTCGCACTGCCGGTCAGTTTCCGGCCCGGCCCGACCCATCGGGCGAGCCGGAGCGCGCGGCCCAGCGCCTCGCACGACAGCGCGGCGTCGGCGAGTTCGGGAGAAGTAAGGACGGAAGGGGTAGCTGACACGCCGCCCGACATTACCCGCCCATCCCCGCTCAAGGCAGCCAGTCTGAGCGGCTAGGAACTGAGATCCTGAAGCAGGGCGTCGAGCGTGAGTTCCTCCTCGATGCGGACGTTGCGGTGCCGCATGGCGGAGGCGAGTTCCGGATCCCACGGCGTCGTGGCCTGCTCGCTGGCGAGCACACCGAGCGGCGTCAGTGGACCCGCCGCCAGCGCCGCGGATGGGCGATTCGGAACTGGCCGGTCAGGGCCCGGTCAGCGCCACGGGGCCGGCGACGTCGGGGCTGACGGCCACGCACCGGTTCGTAGTCGGGCACGAGATGCCCTTCACCATGTACGCGCCTGAGGGCGTCGGGGCCGCCTTCCATGTCTTGCCGGACCACAGCAACAGCAATCCGACGGGCTGCGCGGCGGTGGTCTCGTATCCGCCGCCGACGGTGCATTGCGAGGCGGTCGGGCACGACACGCTGTCGAGGCTGACCCACGGGTTGCTGGCCGCGCCCGCCAGTACCGGCGCCTTGGCCGCGGTCCAGGTCGTTCCCGACCGGGTGAGCAGCAGGCCCTGCTGATTCCCCTTGGCGTCTACGTAGTAGCCGACCGCGACGCAGTGCGTGGTGGTCGGACACGACAGGCCGCCCATGTCGACCTGCGGGCTGGCGGCGGCGCCCGCGGGCATCGGGACCTTCACCACGGCCCACTTGCCGGCGGACCACCGCAGGATCAGTGGCAGGGTCTGGGCGCCCGACCCGTCCTCGCCGGCGGCGAAGCACAGCCTGGTGGACGGACAGGACACGCCGCTGAGGACAACTGCCGGGGAGCCCACCGGGGTTGGTGCCGTGGCCGCGGTCCACTTGCCGGCCGACCAGTGCAGCAGCAGACCGTATTCGTTGTTGTTGCCGCTGTAGGCGCCAACCGCGAAGCATGTGGTCGTCGACGGGCATACCATCCCGGTCACCCGGGCGTCCGGGTTCTGGTTGGCGTTCGCCGGCAGCGGCGCCTGGGCCGCCGTCCAGTTCCGGCCCGACCAGCTCAGCAGCATGGCGTCGTTGCCGGTCTTGCCCTCGTAGTAGCCGCCGGCCAGGCATCGGCTGGCCGAGGGGCACGACACGCTGGTCACGCCGGCGGGCCCCGGGCGGCTGGTCGGCGCACCCGCCGGCAGCGGCGCCTCGGTCTCGGTCCACTGCTTCCCGGTCCAGCGCAGCAACGCGCCCAGATCCCGGGCGGATTGGCTGTCGGTATAGGTCGCGCCAGCCGAGCACAGCGTGGCCGAAGAGCACGAGATGGCTTGCGGGATGACGTCGTTCTCCGGGGCCTGGGCGGGCAGCGGTAGCCCACTGGCGGTAAACGGCGAGGCCGGCGGCGGGGCGAAGCACCGGCCGTGGGCGAGCGTGTTCGAGTTGCTGCCGTCCGGGCAGATCGTGTCGCTCCACACTGTGCCGGTGAAGTTGGTGCTGCTGACCGTGGCGCCGTCCAGGTCGGCCTTGGTCAGGTTGGCCGAGGTGAAGTCGGCTCCCGGTGAGGTTGGCCTTGGTCAGGTTGGCGCGAGTCAGGTTGGCGTGCTCGAAGGTGGTGCGGAGCAGGGTGAGGCCGCTGAAGTCGACGCCGGTCAGGTTGCGGCTGTTCAGGTCGGCGTCGGTCAGGTAGGTACCGGCGCCGGGGCCGATGAGATAGCCGCCGACCACGCTCCAGTGCGCCGGAAGCGACGCCGGGGTCCCCTTGATGCCAATGCCGGAGGCTCCGGTCAGCGTCGCACCGGCCAGGCTGGCCCCCGTGAGGGTGGACTCCTGCAGGAGCGCATTCGTCAGGTTCGCGCCCGTCAGCTCGGCGTCCGTCAGGTTCGAGCCCTGGATGTTGCTGCCGTCCAGGTCGGCCTGGTCCAGGGTGGCACTGGTCAGGTTCGCGTTCTCCACGTCGGCGTCGCTCAGGTCCGCGCTGGTCAGGTTGGCGCTGGCCAGGCTGGCGTTGACGAGGTCGGTGTCGCTGAGGTCCGCGCCGCTGAGGTCGGAGCCGTTCAGCTTGAGGCTGACCAGGCTGGCGCCGTGCAGGTCGGCGCCTGGCCCGATGAGGAAGCCGCCGGTGATCGTCCAGCCGTTCGGCAGCGCCGCTGGAGTTCCCGTCACTTGCTCGGACTGCTCGCCGGCCAGGCTGGCCCCGGTCAGGTCCGTCCCGCCGAGGTTCACCCCGGTCAGGATCGCGTTGTCCAGGTCGGTGCCGGTTAGGTTAGCCCCGCTCAGGTCGGCCGCGTTCAGGTCGACGCTGGTCAGGGTCAGGCCGGACAGGTCCACGTTGATCAGGACGGCCGAATCCAGGTCCGCCGTCGGCCCGACCAGGTAGCCGCCGGCCACCGACCAGTTCGCCGGGAGCGAGGCCGGCGTTCCGGTGATGCCGCCGGAGGTCAGTCCGGTCAGGGTGGCTCCGGACAGGTCTGTTCCGGTGAGCGTCGCTCCACGCAGGCTGGCGTCGGTCAGGTCCGCGCCGCTCAGGTCCACATTGCTGAGGTCAGCGCCCAGACCCGCGTTACGCAGGCTGGCACCGGGTCCGACCAGGTAGTTGTTGACCAGGAGCCAGTCCGACGGCAGGGCCGACGGCGTGCCCGAGATACCTCCCGAGGAGACGCCGGTCAGGGTCGCCCCGGTGAACGTGGCGTCGGAGAGGATCGCCTCCATCAGCTGGGCATCGGTGAGGTTGGCGTTCGTCAGGTCGGCCGACCCCAGGTCCAGGCCCTTCATCGTGGCCCCGGTGAGGTTGGCGCTGGCCAGCTCGGCGCCGAAGAGGTTGCCCTGCGTCATGTTGGCGCCGGCCAGGTCGGCCCCGGTCAGATCGCAGCCCGCCCATTGCACGCCGGGCCCGGGCGCAGGCGTGACCGCCCCGGTCGACGGGTCCACCGTCGGGCAGGTGGCAGCCTCGGCCGGCCCGGCGAATAGGATCACAGCCGCCGCCGTCACCCCGAGTGAAGCGGCTAGGCGAAACACACGCATACGAGATGGTCCGCAGGCCACCGCTGCTCCTTGAGTTGGCACGACACGATTCACCCGGAGTCACCCGGAAACTGGGCGATCGGAATGTATCGGTCGCAGGCCACTCACACAACATTCGTTACGCGGATTTGACCGAGTCGCGCTGCGGCGCCTTGGCGCTCAGCGGCACCCCCCGCGAGTGCCGCTGAGCGGCCCCTGTCATCCGGCGCAGCCAGAACACCAGAGGCCAGGCCGGGCGAAAAGGGCTTCCGCGATGTCCGTACAAGGCCGTACACGCCTAGCACGGCGGGTGATAGGGCAGGCCAGGGATGTACTGCCGCCATTCGCTCCTGGTGATGCGGTCCCCCGCCGTGGCGCACACGTAGGCCGCGACCTGCCGGACGTTGACATCCCAGAGCGTGACCGTGTTGCCCGCACCAGCCGAGGCCAGGATGTTCCCGGTGGAGTTGAACGAGCCGGCGTACACGGCGCCGTTATTGCCGGTGAGCGTGGCCAGCAGGCTGGGCTGGCGGACCGAGGACACGTTCCAGAGCCAGACCGAGCCGTCACCGGCGGTCGCCGCCAGAGTCCGACCGTCGGGACTGAAGAACACGGAGTAGACGTAGCTCGTGGGTCCGGTCAGCGGCGGCGCCAGCTTCACCGGGTGATGCGGATTGGCAATATTCCAGAGCTGGACGTCACCGTCGGCGCTCCCGGTAGCCAGGGTCCGGCCGTCCGGGCTAAACGCGACCGAATACACGTAGCTCCGAGCCCCGGTCAACGGCAGAGCCAGCGGAATGGGGTGGCGGGGTGACGAGATATTCCAGAGGTAAGCTCGCTCGTCGGCGCTAGCAGCAGCCAGGATGCGGCCGTTGGGACTGAACACCGCCGAATAGACATAATTGGTCGGCCCGGTCAACCTGGCCAGTTCCTGCGGGTGTCCGGGATCGGACATGTTCCACAGCCACACCGTATGGTCGTCGCTGGCGATCGCCAGGAATCGCCCGTTCGGGCTGAACGTCATGGACTCGATGAGGGCGGTGGGGCCGGAAAGTTGATGCAGGGGAACAGGGTCGGCAGGATTCCGAACATCCCACACCTCGCTGGTCCCGTCATGACCGCCAACGACCAGGGTGTCGCCGTCCGGACTTAGCGCGGCCGCGCCGGTACCCGCCTTGGACCTGGCTGCATCTCTCAGCACCGGCTCGAGGGCAACTGGCCGCCTGGGATCGGCGACATTCCACAGCCGGGCCGTATTTTCCAAGCTGGCAACGGCCAGTACGTGGTGACGCGAAATGGCCGCGGTGAAGAACGGCCCCTGTTCGCCGCTCAGCACGGGGCCGGGAAGACGCCAGATCCGCGCTACTCCGTCGGCGTCGCTGGTCGCGAGCGTGTCGCTATTACCCAGGAAGAGCACGGACGTGACCGGCTCCGGATGAGTGAGGGTCACCGCGACCCGGCGGGTGGCCAGATCCCAGATCCATACTTTGCCGTCGGAGCTTCCCGCGGCGAGGCTACTGCCGTCGGGGCTGAACGCCACCGAGTTGACCCAGTTGGTCGGGCCGGTCAGCGTCGGGCCCTTGTGAGCAGGGTGGTGCGGATCGCCGACGTTCCACAGCTGGACCTTTCCCCCGGCACTGCCTGCGGCCAAGGTGGCGCTGTCCGGGCTGAACGCTACGCAGTACACCGTCAGCCCTGGACCGGCCAGCACCGGTCCGACGGGCTCGGGATGACGCGGGTTGGCGACGTCCCACAGGCGCACCGTCCCGGCCCCGCCGCTCGTCGGGCCGGCGCTGCCCGCGGCCAGGAGCCGCCCGTTCGGGCTGAACGCCACCGACTGCACGGAGCCCGAGTGCGGCCACGTGAGGGGTGGCCCGAGCGAGACCGGGTGACGAGGGCTGGCGACATCCCACAGGCGCACCGTGCCGTCGGCGCTGCCCGCCGCGAGGATCGCGCCATCGGGGCTGAAGGCCACGGAGTACACGGTGCTGGTCGGGCCGGTCAGGGGCGGGCCCCAGGGCACAACGTGCCTGGGTGCCCTGACATCCCAGAGGTGCACGGTCGCGTCCTCGCCCCCGCTGGCGAGGGTGCTGCCGTTGGGGCTGAAGGCCACCGAGAACACCGTTTTGGGGTGGCCGGGAGTGCTGCCGGTGCCGCCGCGCAGCGGCCGGCCCTCCGGCGCCGGATGGGCAGAGTGGGCCAGGTTCCACACCCGGATCACCGCGTTCTCGCCGGCCGCGGCCATCACGGTCCCGCCGTGGGTGAAGGCCACGCTCTGCATGACTCCGGGCGGTCCCAGGATCCGGGTCACGGCCGGGCCCGAGTAGGACTCCAGCAGGCTGGACCTGGCCTCCGGCGTCGGCGAGACCCGGTAAGCGGCCAGCGCCAGCTGCTCGGCCAGGGCGGGCTCGGTGGTGCGTAGCTGGTTCGCGTCGATCGCGACCTGCCGGGAGATCGCGAGGTCGCGCTGATGAGTGGCGGCCGCCTTCTGCTGGAACGCGAATATGGCCAGGAACCCAGCCACCAAAGTCAGCGCGCCCAGGGCCGCGACGAGCTGCTGCAACCCGCGTGTCCGGCGTCGCGCCGCCCGTTCCTCCGCCGCCTGATGCTCCGCGCTGGCCTGGAGGAAGTCGCGCTCGAGGACGTTGAGGCCGGCCCGGTGGACGGGGTCATCGGCCCAGTCAGTCGCGCTGGCCAGGCGGACGCCGCGATACAAGGCGTGGGCGTCCCGGTCGGAGTCGCGCCAGATCTCCGCCGCCCCGCTGAGCTGGCGCTGGATGCGCCCGCCCGCCCGGTCGGCGTCTATCCAGCCGCGCAGCCGCGGCCACGCCGACAGCAACGCCTCGTGGGCAATCTCGACCTCGTCGGTATCCGCGGTGATCAGGCGCCGGTCGATGAACAGGTCGAGTACGTGCTGCGCGTCGTCGTTGCGAAACAGCAGCTCATCCCCGGACACGCGGCGTCGGGTGTCGGCCGTGTCGTCGGCGACGTGGACCAGGCGCAGGAAGATCTGGCGGGCCAGCTCTTGCTGGGCTCCGGTGAGCTCACCGAAAGCCCGCTCGGCCGAGCTGGCGACCGCGCCCTCGATCCCGCCGCTCTCCTGGTAGTCGGCCACCGTCAGCCGCCCCCGGCCGGCTCGCTCCCAGGTTGCCAGCAGCGCATGGGACATCAGCGGCAGCGAGCCGGATTCATGGGCGGTCCGGAGCCCGGCGTCGCCGGCGGCCGGGGCCAGATCACGCAGCACCAGCTCCACCAGGCCGTCCTCGATCTCCAGCCGGGCTTTGCGGGCCGGCTCGGTGATCGCGCTGCGCAGTTCCGGCTCCGTCATCGGGCCCACGAGAACCTGCCAGTGCTGGAGGGCCGGCACGAGCTCGGGATACCGCAGTGCGTGCGGATAGAAGTCGGCGCGCAAGCCCAGCACGACCAGTGCCGCGGGTCTCAGGTCGCCTGCTGGCCGCCGTGAAGCCGCGGACAGGGCCGCTATGAAAGCCGCGCGCTCGCCCTCATCCGAGCACGCCGTGAAAACCTCCTCGAACTGGTCAATGACCATGACCAGGCATTGCTCTACATGCCCGGCCGCCCGCCCGTCGCCGTCGGCCGGTTTGGCCGCCTCCGTCGCTGGCATCGCCTGCCTGATCAGCTCGGCGCTGGACTCCGGGCGAGACCGGAGGGTGGCGGCGAGCGAGCTGCTGTCCAGGCCCGTTACCCGGGCCAGCTGTCCGGCGAGTTCCTCGATCGGCCCGGTTCCCGGAGTGAACAGGGCCATCGGCCAGGTGGCGGATCCTGGCTCGCCGAGCACGCCGGACCGCAGCGCCGGAATCACCCCGGCCCTCAGCAGCGAGGACTTACCAGATCCCGACGGCCCGACGACGAAAAGGAGACCGCCGTCGCGATAAAGCTCGCCAAGATGGCTCACCACGACGTCGATGAGATTCTCGCGGCCAAAGAACCAGCCCGCTTCGTCCGGCTGGAAGCTAGCCAGCCCGCGGTAGGGAATCGGCGCATCCGCGGGCCGCCTGCCCGGCAGCCGCCGTAGGCGATGCAGCGTCGCGACCCATTCCTCAATCACCACCGGGTCGGTGACACCGCACGCCCGGAGGATCTTCTGAAGCTGGTCCGGTGGCCTGAGGGGCGGCAGGTGACGCCCGCTGAAGTACCCGCCGATGGTGCTGTCCGGGACGCCTACCGCCTTGGCCACATCACGAATCGTGAGGCTGGCGCGCTCCCTCAGGGCCGTGAGCTCACGCCCGAAATCCGATCGTGTCTCAACTGCCGCTAACGAGACCGGGGCATCCCGGCCATACCTCTCCCCCGACAACGGTTCCTCCCACCCCTGGACCCCCGGACCGTCATATAGGTCTTAATTTAGGAGGACGCCAAATTCGGCACAATAGGCACATCAAATCAGCCTGCTTGATTGTGTATTAGGCTGTTCTATACTATTTGCCCGGAAGTAAATACCGCTCGCCGCTAGGAAATTAGGTCCTGAAGCAGGGCGTCGAGGGTGAGCTCCTCCTCGATGCGGACGTTGCGGTGCCGCATGGCGGAGGCGAGTTCGGGATCCCACGGCGTCGCAGCCGGCTCGCCGGCGAGCACGACCGAGCGGCGTCAGCGGACGCGCCGTCAGCGCTGCGGCCTCGTAGTCCCGGTGGTCGTAGCGCCACGGCCGCCAGTCCACCCGCTGACCAACGGTGCGGGCAATCCGGACGCCTCCCCAGTCGAAGTCGCCGTGGTATCCGAACTCCGCGCCGCCGGCCGCGAGCAGCTCCAGCAGCCGCCACCCCGCCGCGGAAGGCTGGCCGCCCACGCACACCAGCGGCTGGCACCTGGCGCCCAGTTCGTCGGCGGCGGCTGCGACGACGACCGGGTTCTCGCAGATCCGTACTCGAGCGGTGCGCAGCGGCTTGTCATGGCAACGGAGCTGGCGAAGCGTGAGCACCGCCGGCTGCCCCGCCTCGCGGCACGACGCCAGCGTCCGGCCCAGGGCCGTGCTCGAGTCTCCGGGCAGCCCCAGGCAGAGCACCAGCGACGACAGCTCGTCTAGGTGAACTCCGACGGCGGCCCACGCGGCGCGACGAGAATCGGCGGCTGCCTCGGCGGCGAACGGCAGCCCGCCCAGCGCGCGGACCGCGGACAGCACCAGCGTGCCGGCCGGGCGTCCGTCGTCCAGGGCGTGCGCGTCACCGCAGCATTCGGCGGCGAGCCGGCCGATGGGGATGCCGGGCGAGGGTAGCTGCCCCAGCACCGCCGCCACCTGGGCCAGGAGCAGCCGCGCCGGACCGGGCTCGGGGGTGAGACGGCGCACCACGCCGGTCGCGTCGAGCCATGCCCGCCACGACGCCAGCTCGTCACGGTCGGCCACGGCGGCGTCCAGCGACGCGAACGCGGCGCTCCAGGCCGCCGCCAGGGACGCCCGCTCACCGTTGCGATCACGGAGCGGACCGGTCAGGCGCGTCACCGCCTCGATCAGCCCGCCCGGCGCGGTTCCGCTGTCGCGCAGGACGCGGTCGACCTCCGTGAGCGACACCGACAGCGACGCCCCGGAACGGGCCGCTCTTCCGGTCAGCCGCTCGACCGCGCGCCGCTGCTCCTCGGTGGCGGCGGGCAGGGTAACCGTCCCGGTCAGCGGGCGTCCGGCCTCCAGCCGGTCCCGCGCCCTGCGCACCAGCCACGCCACCGACTCGCCACCGAGCATGCGGTGCAGTCGGGCGTCGGTCTCGGTCATGCCCCGTTCCCGGTCATGCTGGCGTGCGTTCCCGCCCGTCCCACCGCCACGGCGTGACGAGCACCGCGTCGACGCCGTCCTGCCGGGCCAGCTGGCAGATGGCCAGCCCGGGGACCTGCGGATAGCATCCCCACTCACGCTCGCTGGTCATGACCACGTCCATGTCGAAGGTGGCCAGCAGTCCGAGGCACTTCGCCCGAGAGTCGTCATCGACTCCGGCGAAGGCCTCGTCCAGCGCGATCAGCCGCGGGAGCGTAGGGGTTGCCCGCGGACTTGTAGTGCGCCGAGGCCGCCGCGAACAGCGGAACGGAAGCCACCAGCGCCCGCTCGCCGCCCGACGCCGGGCCGCTGGCGGGACGCCACTGCCCGTCCTGATATCGCTGGATCACGAACTCATGCCACTTCCGGTAATCCAGCGCCGTGGTCAGCGCCTCGGTCCACCCGGCCGCCGGGTTGTCCGCGTGCTCGGCGGCGATGCGCTGCTGCAGGAACGCCCCCACCGCGGCGCGGTCCTCGGCCGACCAGGCGTCGATCATCTGCCGGAGCTTGTGCCGGAGCCGGTTCAGCCCATCGGGCGCGTCGCGCGCGGGCTGCCAGATCAGCCGCAGCTTCATCCCGGTCGACGTCGGACGGGACTCCAGCTCCTCGTTCATCTGCCTGACCTCGGCCTCGGCGGCCGTGATCAGCTCGTGCAGGGTTCCGGCCACCTCATTGAGCAGGTGATTTTCCAGGATCTCCTGCTCCCTGGCGGACAGCAGCCGGGCTCGCTGCTCCACTTCCTCGCTGAGCGCCGCGGCGAGCTCGGGAATGTCGTGGCTGCGGCCCTGGAAGAGCACGTCGACCACGATGACGCCCGCCCTGAGCGTCAGCCCGGCCGAGTGCCCGTGCCGGGCCATCGCATCGGCGAGCAGCTTGTGTTCCTCGGTCACCCGCTTCTGGATCCGGTCCCATGGCCCGTCCCCGTCGTCTACCGACTCCAGCCCGGCATTCACGGCCCGCGCCAGCAGCACGGCGGGCGTAGCGGCCCACGCCTGGGTGACGTCGGGGACCTCGAGCTGACGGGAGCGCGACGCGCAGGAGCGCGGTGGCGGCGAACGACTGGAACTCCGCGACGGCGGCGTCCCGCGCTCGCGTCGCCTCGTCTATGTCCTGGCGCAGGCGGCCGCGCTCGCCGTCGGCCTTGCCGCGCTCCTCGAGAGAGTGCTGCTCGCGGCCACGTGCGGCCTTCTCGTCGGTGCCGCGCCGTTCGAGGTCGCGGCGGACCTCCTCGAGCTGCCGGTACAGCTCCTCGACCGCCGCCCCGGCGGTCTCCCGGAGCGCCTCGTACATCGCCTGAGCGGCCGACGCCTCCTCTCGCGCCGTCGCCGCGGCCTCGGTCGCGTCCTCCAGGCGCCCCTGGCTGTCGGCCAGTTCCGCCGCGGCCTCATCGGCGGCCCGCAGCGGCCCCGTGCGATGCCTCGGCGGCCGGCCAGAGCCCGGCCAGCGCCAGCCGGTAATCCGCCACCCCGGCCTTGACCTCGGCCAGCTCGTCAGGCTCGGCGGGCAGCCCGACGTCTCGCGCGAACTCTTCGGCTCGCGTGCGGGCGGCGGCCAGGGCCTCCTGCCGCTTCGTGGTCTCCGTGACCGCGCGGGCATGCTGCTCGCGTAGCTCGCCGCGCCGCCGGCGCTCGGCCGCGGCCACGGTGTGCGCCTCGCGTACCGCGGCGTCCGGTGGCACCGCGCGATGCTCGTCCCCGAGCCGCTGACGGCGCACGCCGACGTCGGCCAGCGCCGCGTCGAGGTCGCCGATCGCCGTACGCTCCTGCGTCAGCTCCTCGGTGAGCCGCGCGATCCTGGCCCGGCGGGCGCCCTCACGGGCACCCTCGCCGATATAGCCGGCGCTGTCCTTCCGCCAGGCACCGCCCAGCACGCCGTTCGCCCAGCGGCCGTCCGCGGATACCCACGTCCCGTCGGGCGCGGCAGGGCCATTGGATCCGCCGGTCCCGTCGGGCGCACTGGTCCCGTTGGATCTGCCGGTCCCGTAAGGCGCCCCAGTCCCGTCCGGCGAGCCAGTCCCGTAGGACCTCCGGTCCCGTCGGTACGCCGGTCCCGTCGGTACGCCAGCCCCGTAGGACCCGCCAGTCCCTTCGGGTACGCCGGTCCCGTGGACCCGCCGGTCCCGTTGGGGCCGCCGAGTCCGATGGCGGACAGCACGGCACGGACGGCCTCTCCGGACAGCGTCCGCGCCTGGGGGTCACCGGGGTCGATCGCGGGGATCAGGACGCTGGCGCACGACTGGCCGGGCACGGGGGCCAGCCCGGACACGACGGTCACGTCGCCGTCGACGAGGTTCCCGTCGGGCGTGACCCAGGCGTCGAGCAGGCCCGCCGCCTCCAGCGCGGCCTCGAGTCCGGCCCGGTGCTCGTCCGGCACGTCCGGCGCGAAGTCGGTCACCTTCCACAACGGCGCGCCCGCCCGGTCGTCCCGGACGCCGGGCGCTCTCGTGTGCGGGACTGGCGGGGTGTCGTGGCCGCCGGCCAGCAGCCGCTCGATCTCCCCGCGCCAGCTCGCCCGCGCGCTCGGCGTGGGCGTCCCGGCGGGCCGTCAGCCCCGCTTCCAGCCGGCCAAGCTCGGCCCCCGCCGCCATGGCCGCGTCATCGACCGCGGCGACCGCCGGGTTGGCGCCGTCCCCGGTCGCGGCCCAGGCCGCCAGGGCGTCGATCAGCTCGTCCGGGTCGGCGACCCTGAGCTCGGTGAGAGCGGCGAGGTAGGCCCGGTAAGCGCCGGCCAGCTCCCGCGACTCGCCGCATCGCCTCCCGCTCCGCGGCGGCGAGCCGCTCGGCCGCGGCCTGGACCTCCGCGGTGAGCCGGTCGTCCTCGGCGCGCGCGGCCTCCAGCGCCCGGAGGCGTTCCCCGGCCTCGGCGAGCAGCCGCTCCAGCTGCCGCTACGGCCCCGGCCTGACGGTCGGCGACCGCCTGCGTTTCCCGCCGGGCCCGGGCCAGGTCCTGTTCCCAGCCGTCGGCCGCCGTCCGGTGGCCGGGTGCGCAGCGGGCCGCGGCCGCCGCCTCCTCGGCCTGGCCCTGCGCCGCGTCCAGCACCTCGCGCGCCTGCTCGGCCCGCTGCGCGGCCTGACCGGCCTGGGCGAAGCGTTTCCGCACCTCGCCGGTCAGCCGGTCACGGTCCTGCTCCCGGATGCGCGCGGTGGCGTCCCGGCGTCGCGCCTCCTCGCGCATCTGATCCAGCCGCTCGGCGTCCCGCATCGCCGGGTCCTGCTGGAGCGCCTCGCGCCGGGCCGCCAGCTCGATCCGCCGTTGTTCGAGATCAGCCAGATCCCGCTGGGCCGCCTGGAGCTGCGAGTCGGCGGCGGTGAACGCCTCCTCGGCCGTGGCCAGATCCCGGCCGAGCTGCTCGTACCGGCTCTGCGCCTGCCGTGGCCCCGAGGCCTTGCGCTTGGCCGCGACCATCGCGTAGCGACGGTAATAGCGCAGGAAGCCGTCGGCCGCCTCGCGGGCCTCCGCCAGTGACCGGAGCGCCTCCCGCTCCTCATCCAGCCCGCGGAACGCCTCGGCCACCGTCGTCACCAGGCCGGGGCTGAGCGGCGGCAGCGCCTCGGTCAGCCCGCGGGACAGCAGCTTCTCGTCGGGCCGCTTGGAGAGCTGCGGCTGGCGGAGCTGGATCAGCAGGTTGATGAGCGCCTCGTAGCGGTGCTCGCCGAGTCCGAACAGGGCCTCATCCACCGCCCGGCGGTAGTCGGTGGCCCGGTCGTACACCAGCCCGTGCCCGTCGATCTCCTCGCGCAGCTTCTCCCTGGTCAGCGGCACCCGGCTGGCGGGCAGCAGCTGGAGGTCCTCGCCGACGCGCTGGGTCGTGACGAAGAACCAGTGGCGCGCGATGCCGCGGCCCGCGACGGCCTTCAGCCCGCAGCCGATGGTGCGGAACTCGGTGGTCCCGTCGGCGGCGCGGCGGCCGAATTCCAGCCACGTGTACCCGAGGCGTTCCGGGTTCGGATGCCGGCCGCCGAGCAGCAGGTTCCACTCCATCTTCTTCTGCCGGTCGCCGTCCGGCTCCACCCGGTGCGGCGCGAGCTCACCGTCCAGCAGGAATGGCAGCGTCAGCGCGAGCACCTTGGACTTGCCGGTTCCGTTGTTGCCGCGCAGCAGCAGCCGGCCGTCGTGGAACCAGAACTCCTCGGCGTCGTAGTAGAACATGTCGACCAGGCCGGCCCGAAGCGGCTTCCACCGTTCAGAACAGGGCGATGGCAGCATCGGCCGGTGCCTTCCTTGTCTCCCGGATGGTCGGCTCGTCCAGGGCGAAACGCGCGATCGCCGGCCGGCTGCGGACTACCGGCCCGTCCAGGTCAACCAGGCGGAGCGCCGACAGCTTCTCCAGCGCGATGGCGAGCAGCTCCGTTTCCGCACCCGGCTCGGTCACGCCCTTGCGCCAGTATGTCGCGTGCTGCTTCGCCGCCTGCCGGACGAAGGCGTGCAGTCCGTCGAGCGTGACCTGCTCCCGGCGGGCCAGGTACTCCGCGACCAGCAGCGTGACGTGCCCGTCGGTGCGCTGCTCGGGCATCCGCACGTCGGTCAGCTCGTCCTCCGGGTCGACCATGGCGATCCCCTCGGCCCGCATCTCCGGGATCAGCCCGCTGGCCTCCTCAATCCGCCGGGTGATCGCGTGCCGCTGAGACAGCAGGTAGGCGCGCTCATCCTCGTCGAGCTCGTCGTAGTACACGACCGGGTCATCGAGCAGGCGCCGGGTAAGTCGCCAGCGCAGCGTCTGATTGCGCAGGTCGTCGCTCTCGGCGACCGGTTCCGCGGTCAGCTCCGCGAGCCGTCCGGCAAACGTCCCGGCGGTCACGGTGGACGGCCCGCGGATGCCGGACAGCAGCACGCCCAGCACCGGCCTGTGCACGTCATACAGCACGTCGGTCCCGGCCGAGAGGTACGCATCTTCGTCTCCCGCGATCCGGCTCAGGACCCCCCAGCCGAGCAGCAGCCGGACCACCGCGACCAGGTCGGACCGGTCGGCCCGGCTGTCCAGCTTCAGCGTGAACCCGGCCGCGGCCAGCTCTGGCTCGGCGGCGGCCGTGAGCACGTCGTCGGCGAGGCTGCCGAGCGTGGTCTGGGCATCGGCGCGGGCCAGCACCGACAGGGCCAGGCACAGGGTGACGTACCGGCGCCGGCCGAATGGCTCCTTGTTATGTCCCCGCGCGGGATGAGTCGCATCCGACGCCGCCGTGGTCGTCTTGAACAGCCGCGCCGTCTCTGAGTCCGCCACGAGACGCCATCCGGTCTCGCGATTCAGCCACTCGCGCAGCTCGGTCAGGTGCCGCCGGACCAGGACCAGCGCCTCGCCATCGGCGTCAGCGACCAGCAGCGGCCTGGCCAGCAGGGCGCGGAGCGCGGCCCGGCGCTGCGCCTGAACCTCGGCCGGGATCATGCGGTCATCGGATCATGCGGCCTCATGAGGCCAGCTCGCTGATCTCGACGACGTGCTCCGGGCCGGTGAGCGTGCCATCGGCGGTGCGGATCGTCGCCGTTCCGCCGTCCGGGACCAGCGACAGGCGAACCTCCAGCGTGCCGTCGCTCGTCACGGTCTTCACCTCGGTATCACCGGGCGCGCGGGCCGCCAGTGCGTCGCCGAGCAGCGCCAGGAATAGCCGGAACGCACGGGGATCCAGCACGCCTAGGTCGGACAGCAGCGTCGGCCCGGTCGTGCGGAGACGTCGCCGGGCCGCGGCGGTCTCGGCGGACTCGCGCGCGGCCCGCAGGCGCAGGAACTCCCGCTCCGCGGACCTGTCCCGCACCTGGTTGGGCTTGCCGCGGCGCTCGTAGGCCCCGGTCTTCCTGAGCTGCGGGGAGATGCGCAGCGGGCGGCGCGTCTCGCCAGGTCGTTCCGGGCGGAAGGTCATGCCAGGCGTCGGCGGTCTCGCCGGTTACCGACAGGTGCCGGGCGGGGCTCAGGCCGAACGCCGCCCGCCACAGGCAGTGGGCGGCCTCGTCATCTGGCGCCTCGGCGAACCAGCGGGCCAGGGCCCGGAAGTCCGCCGACCGGTCCGACCGCCCCGAGCGCCGCTCGTTGAGCAGGCCCACCGCGTCGATGAGCTGCTTGATCGCGGTCACGGCCGCCTGCCGCAGCAGCCGGGCCTGCGACGGGTGCGCCGCATCCCGCGACGTGAACCAGTCGTCCAGCCCCCGCCACCGGTTCCGCCACGCGTCGAGCGCCTGCTTTTCTGCTCGGGTCAGGGACTCGGCGGTGTCCGTGCCCTCGGGAACCGCGTCCGCTGCCTCCCGCCGCGCCGCGAGGGCCAGCAGCCGGTCATGGCCGGCGGCCTCCAGCTGGCCGAGCAGCACGGCGATCTGAGCGCCAGAGTTCGCCAGGTCCGCGATGAACCGGTTGATGTAGTCGATCAGCCGTTCCTTGTAGGCGAGAAAGCCATCGACGTCCCCGTCCGAGAAGTCGATCGCGCGCCGCAGCGCGGACATGAACGCCTGCGCGTTGTCAGCCAGCGAGGAGAACCGCTCCGCGACGGACAGCAGCAGCAGGTGGACCTTGGCCGGGTCGGGATCATGCTCCGCGGCGAGGACGTGCAGCGACCGCAGCCGGTCGGCGATGTCGGCCAGCGCCACCGACTGGAGCTGACCCCGCCGGCCGATGGCTTCCTCGTAGAAGGCGATGGCCTGCTCGGCCGCCTGCCCAGCGCCGGTGAGCTGGTAGAGGGACCGCTTGCGATGGAAGTCCTCCACCGTCGTGACGCGGCCGGTGTCGACGTCCGCGCGGAGGTTCCCCCAGGCGACGAGCTGTTCCAGCGCCTGGCTGAGCTGGTCGTCGGCATCGATCCGCAGCTCAGCCGCGACGTCCTCCGGTCGCAGGTGGACGATGAAACGCTCCTTGGCCCGCGCGAAGGTACGCAGCAGGCCCCGGTAAAGGTCGGCGTTCGGGACGCTCAGGTGCGTGAATGGCTGTGGCTCGGCCGGGCCATGCGCTTGTTGAGAGAGTCCGCTAACCACGGTGACATCCTCCCGCACGCTACCGACAGAAAGTACGCAACTCACCGCGGGAGAGCGCAAGCCTGTTCGTGGGAATGATCTTGCCGGCGGGTCGGCTGGGCGGGAGCCGGCCGACGCTACCAGCGGGAACTATGCTGGGTGGCTCGACCAGAAGCTAGACGACGGGGGGGTCGCGATGCCGGTCGTGCTCGTTCACCAGGGACCCACGATCACGCAGGAGCGCTACGACGAGGCCATCCGCAGGCTCACGGGCGGCAAGAGCCGGGTGGAGTCAACGGCGGACTGGCCCGTCGATGGGCTGCTGGTCCACGCCGCCGGACAGGGCGAGCAGGGCTTCCGGGTCATTGACGTGTGGGAGTCCGAGGATGCCTGCCGCCGGTTCGGCGACCGGCTCATGCCGATCCTTCAGGAGGTCGGCATCAAGGACGAGCCGGAGATGTATCCCGCGTACGCCTTCGTCTCCGCGTGAGCTAGTGCGGTGTCCATGAACGTTCGCCGGGTTTGATCATGCGGTTTTGGGTTTGGGCGGCCCCAGCGTTGCTGGCGTTCGCTGCGGATGCGGGCGCGTTCGCGGCGCTGGGCGGCCAGGACGTCGGGGTGGCGGGCGTTGGCGTTACGCCAGCGCAGATAGGCCCGTGCGTGAACGGCAGGCCCAGCTTTTCCGGGCGGGTGGTGGCCGTCGCGACAATGACCTCGATGTCCTTGTCACTGATCAGGCGGGGACGGCCTCCCGCCCACTGAGCGTCCAGCGCGGCCAGGCCCTTGTCATTGAAGGCGTGGATCACGTCGCGGACCGTGTCCTCATCGGCGGCGGTCAGCCG
The DNA here is from genome assembly GCA_963822485.1 of uncultured Actinomycetota bacterium. Lineage (GTDB taxonomy): Bacteria > Actinomycetota > Actinomycetes > Streptosporangiales > Streptosporangiaceae > DASUBV01. Next base: position 15,573 of record CAWGHW010000029.1, on the reverse strand, counting down.
CGCGATCGCCGGCGCCGGCGTCCCGGCCGCCGACGCCATGATCATCATCGCCCGGCGGACCCGGGCTGACCCGTGCCTGCCCCGCCGCACGATCTGCTGCAGCAGCTGCCCTCCTGATCAGTCAGCCGCCGCGCCCGCACCGGCTCAGCCATCGAATCTCCCGTCACCGGGTTCCATCGTCATGGCATCCAGTGTGCGGCAGCTGTTGCCGGCCATGAGGTTGTCGGCACTGATCAGTAGAGGTCAGGGTTTTGCGCCGTCGCTCAGTGGATCTTGCGTCAGCGGCGGTAGGCGCCGGGTTCCTTCGGCCGGCACGGTGCGTAGACCGTCAATGGCGATCTGCAGGCCAAGGCCGCGACGACTCTCGGATAGCCGGCTCTCGGTGGTCAGCACACCCGTGATGATGGCGTGCACCTCCGCAACATCGACATCCCGTCGTACGCCACCGGCTCGTTGGGCGGCCGTGAGGAGCAGCTGGAGTGCGGCGGACAACCGCTCGCCCGACTCTTCGATCAAGCCGTTCGGCAGGCCGCCGAGGGCTGAGGCTAGCGCGAGGTTATCGCGGCCAGAGTCGACGAGCTCCCTGAGGAAGGCGAAGAAGTCCTCCCCGGGATCGTCGCCGAGCCCGGCTGCACGGTCGGCCAGGTCATCGAGCCGGTCGGCGATGACCGCGGCGAGGAGTGCCTCCTTGGTCGGGAAGTGACGGTGCAGTGTGCCGGGCCCGACGCCTGCGGCCTCCGCAATCACATCCAGAGGTACTTCGGCGCCCTGTTTCGCGAACGTCTCGCGGGCGGCGATCAGGATGCGCTCGCGGTTCCGAACGGCATCGGCACGCGGGGCGCGCCTGCTCATGCGACCACCTGGATTCCCTCTCTTGCGAAGCGGGGCGATGGCCCCGTATATTAACCGGGGCAGAAGACCCGTTTACAGTGTAGGAGGACAGATGAGCATCGGGGTCACAGGCGGCAACGGCGAGTTCGGCAGGGCGGTGCTTGCACGGCTGCAGGACCGGATCCGAGAGCCGATCGTCGCGACGGTGCGCGATATCTCCAAGGCGAAGACACTGCCGGGCATCGATTACCGCCCCGGCGACTTCGACGACCCGGGCACGCTGCAAAGGTCGCTGGCCGGAGTTGACACGGTGCTCATCAACGCCACCTTCTTCGGCGCGGACCCGTCCTTGCGCCTTCCGCGGGTGACCGCCGCGATCGACGCTGCAGCACAGGCCGGGGTGGCTCGGGTCGTCCTGACAAGCTGGCCCAAACTGGAGAGGGCGACGATGCCGTCCGTCCAGAACTACCGGGCACTCGAGAGCGCGGTCAAGGCCGCCGGGCTGAGCTGGACCATTCTCCGGTTGAACATCGGGATGGCCGACGCCCTTGCGCGTGATGTCGTATGGGGGCGACAGATGGGGGAACTCGTCGCGCCAGCGCAGGATGCATCCGCCGCCCCAGCCGCGATCTCCGACCTTGCCGCGGCGGCAGCGATCGTGCTGAGCGGGCAACAACATGACGGCAACGTCCTGGAGTTCACCGGACCCGACGACGTCGGATGGGGCGATCTTGCCGAAGCCGCCGGAGTACCATTCCGAGCCGTCTCCGATGAGGAGTACACCGCATACCTCGCCGAGAACTTCAGGCTCCCGCCGGACACGGCAGCGCTGCTTACAGCCCTATACGGGGACTTCCGGGAGGGGCGGTCTAGCGCGACAGGGACGCTCCCCAGCATCCTCGGCCGCCCGGCCGTGCCGGGCATCGAAGCCGTTGAAGCGCGCGTCGCACTCTTCCCGGCCCAATGAGGGCAGTCCCAACATCCCAACGATGACCCATGCCAATGCCCCGCTCACCCCTGAAGGCCGGCGATGGCTAGTCGAGCGCTGCCGCACCCGCCCGATCGCGCACGCCGCCGTGGAAATGGGTAGCTCGCGTGCGACCGCGTCCAAATGGGTAACCGCTACAGCCGCGCGCCCCCGCAGCACCTCACCAGACCCGGTGAACGTTTGCGGCCAACGCACTAGCGGTCATCCCGCTCGCCAGCTGAGGGCAGCAAGGGTCCCGTCACCACGGCATAGGCTGGAATGTCATCCGTTACGGATAATGGGCCTATGGTCGATGTCGCCCTGTCCGTAGCCGTGGTCACCGCGGCCACCGGTATCGTCGCCGCCAGCGTCCCGCAGGCGGCGGGCATCATCAGCGAGGGGCGCCGGGCCAGGCGCGCCCGGCGCGAGCGCGAAGCACGCGACCTGCGGGAGGCATGCCTGGACATCCTGAGCGCCGTCGGGGACCTGCGCGCACGGCTCAGCAGCGCCGCGCAGGTCCACGGCGAGGAGATGAGCGCCCGGTTAGCCGAGATCAGTGCGGCCGCCGCGGCCGTCCAGCGGCACGCGGTCAACGTTGCGCTACTGGGTCCGACGCGACTGGGCGATGATGCCCAGGCCCTGGCCGATGCGGCCGCCAGCCTGGCGACGGCCGCCGCGGCAAGTACCGACACAGTGGCCCATCAAATGGTGCGGCCGCCCGACTTCACCCGGCTCGAAGAAGCCGCTGCCGCCTTTCGGGCCGCAGCCGTGGCCGAGGCCAGGGACAAGGCCGCCTAAGGCTCGCCCTGGCCCTGGCTGACCAGATCCTGGGCCATCTCGCGCTGATGCCGCGGCAGGACAGGGTCGGTCGCGTCCATCGCGCGCCGGGCCAGTTCCACCGCGGCGATCCGATCCCCGCTGAGCGCTTCAGCCCTGGCCGCATACAGCAGGACCGGGCCGTTGCGCGGGGCATCGGCGAGCGCTGCGTCGATCTCATGATCGGCCGCCTGGTGCTGGCCGAGCCTGGCCAGCGCCAGGCCGCGAGCGGCACGAGCCGATGGCTGGCCCTGCCAGGTGACCCGGTCCAGATCCCGGATCGCATCACGCGCATCGTCGAGATCGGCGAGCATCTCGCCCCTGGCCCGCAGGGCGTCGGGGTTCTGCCCGTCCCTGGCCAGCACGTCGTCTAGGACGGCGACACCCGCGCGGCGCTCGCCCAGCTGCCACAGCGCCCAGCCCAGCTCGGTCTGCATGGTCAGGTCGCTGGGCAGTCGGCGAACCGCGGCGCGGAGCTCATCCACGGCGTCTCCGGGCCGGCCCTGGGCCAGCATCATCTGCCCGGCTGCGGCCAGCTGACGAGCCACCGACCTGGTATCCCGGAGCGCCTCGTACAGGCGGGCCGCGGCCATGTAGTGCGTCTCGGCATCGCCGGGCTTGCCGAGCTCGCACGCGAGGTTGGCCAGCATGCAGGTGGCCTCGGCGTGCAGTCGCAAGTCGGTGCCGACCGCCTCCTCCAGGACCAGGTCGGTTAGGTGCCCCGCCGTGTCGAGGTCCCCGAGGAGAAAGGCCCGCCGGGCCTCTCGCAGGTGCCCGGCCGGGTCGGGGGCGACCTGAGCGTCGTCGGTAGCTCGCAGCACCGGCCCGAGCAGACGGTCGCTCATCAGCTCATACCATCGCGACCGGGATCGTCGCTCGGCCGACAGGATGTGCCGGTCTTCCAGCGCGCGTACCACTGAATTGGGGAGGCCTGCCGTATCACGCGCGCCCTCGGCCACCGTCCCGCGGGTGCCAGCCTCGGTGACACAGGTACGGGTGATCCAGGTCCGCAGTCGGCTCGCGGGCAGGTCATGGTCCCTGGCCACCGCCGCGATCACGCTGCTGACGTGGTCGGCCAGGGCCGTGTCGGCGGCACCGTGCCGCCGCACGTCGAGCGCGGATATGGTCCTGGTGCCGGGCGGCAGCACGCTCCAGAGCCGGGAGCAGACCACCTGCAGCAGGGCTGGATCCACGTGGTCCAGCCGGATCACCTGCTCCTCGCCATCGGATGACACCAGACGGGCGGTCTGCAGATCGGCAACGAGTTGATCGGCGGCCTCGGGAGCGAAGGCGCGACCGCCCGCACTGGCGGGCCCGGTCACCGCCCGCAGCGCGTTGCTGGGAGTGAGCGGCTGCAGGACGAACGGTGCGCCGCTGCCCAGCGCATCGCGGAAGCGTTCCAGAGCCTCGGTGCGGATGCTGAGCAGCAGGTGAAACTGCGGCCACTGACGCAGCGTGGCCGCGACCTCGGCCAGGAACTGCCGCCCCTGAAGGCGGCGCGGCCCGGTCTCGGCCAGCAGGTCCTCGGCCCGGTCCACCGCCGCGAGGATCGTGCCGCTGTGCCGGTCGGCCAGCCGCTGCACGAAGTCGTGAATGGTCAGGCCGGCCAGGCTGGTGACGGTCTGGCCCGGTGCCCAGTTCCTGAGCACCGCCAGGGTGAAGGGGTTGTGCCGAGGTAATGCCGCCACCGGAACATCCGAGTCCCCGCGCAGTGGTCCTGACGGCAGGATCTGGGCTCGCGCGTCTCGCAGCAGCGGCAGGACGCCCGCGCCGAGCAGGGAGGTCTTGCCGATGCCGGCGATCCCGTGCATGATCGTCAGTGTGTTGGCCTGCCAGAGGTCAGCCAGCCGGGCCGCCTCGCCCGCGCGGCCGAAGAAGCGCTGGCTCTCCGGCGCGGTGAACGCCCTGGTCCCCGGGTACGGCTGGTCGACTCCCGTCATTGCCGTACCGATCTGGCCACGGTTGCTGTCCTTCATGTCAGGCACGTCACGCCCCGCTGGCGACCAGATCCGGGCACCGGAGAAGCAGGACCCGCGAGCGAGCAGCGGCCAGCGCGCGGTGCCACCAGGGAACCGACCAGAAGCTGGGCCTCATGCTCAGATGCTGTTCGAGAATCCGTTCTGGGGCGCACTGTCCTCACCCGAGGCCAGAATCCGCTCAAGCGCCCGGGCCAGGCTGGACTGGTCGGGCTCAGTTACCAGGTCACCCAGGCTGAGCGAGCTGACATCGATCAGGCCGCCATCCGCGATGTCATAGCTCGCGGCGGTCGCCGACTCGCCGATCATGAAGAGCCTCCTCACTCGGCCGCCTTGCTCCTCCGCGCTTACACACAGAGATCATCCGCACCCGGAGGCGCGAATATTGGCCCTTATTCATGCACCATTAAGATGACCTTATCTCCGCTCGCCAAGTCGCAAATGGATCATGAAGACCATCTACAAGCAGCCTACTACCAACTGGCCCTTTACGGATAAGATGGAAAGGTGACCGTATCGGGCTCGCCACATATGTCGAGAGTTCCCGCCGTCTGGGGGAACGTTCCGCAGCGCAACAAGAACTTCACCGGCCGCCAGGAGATCCTCGAGCGGTTACGAGAGGGCGTGTCCAGCACCGTTACCGCGGTCCTGCCGCACGCGCTCCAGGGAATGGGCGGCGTCGGCAAGACGGCCGTCGCTGTCGAGTACGCCTATCGATTCCGGTCAGAATACGATCTTGTCTGGTGGATTCCCGCTGACCAGCCTGCGCTGGTGCGCTCGTCGCTAGCGGCACTGGCCGAACCGCTGGGCCTTCCGCCGGCGACCGCGTCGGGAATCGAGGCCGCGGCTAACGCCGTCCTGGACGCGTTGCGCACCGGTACGCCTTACATGCCGCTGGCTCCTGATCTTTGACAACGCGGACCAGCCCGAGGACATCAACGACATCATCCCGAGGGACTCGGGTCATGTCCTGATCACCTCGCGGAATCATCGCTGGCCGTCAGTTGTCGAGACGGTGGCGGTCGATGTCTTCAGCCGCTCGGAGAGCACGGCCTTCCTGGGCAAGCGGGTCCCGGACCGCCTCTCCGATCCCGAGGCCTCCCGGCTGGCGGCCGAGCTCGGCGACCTGCCGCTCGCCCTCGAGCAGGCCGGGGCCCTGCAGGCCGAGACCGGCATGTCGGTCGATGAGTACCTGGACCTGCTCAAGGCCCACGCCGCGGACATCATGGCCGAGGGCCGATCTGCGGAGTACCCCCAGTCCATGACCGCCGCCTGGCGCCTTTCCGTGGCCACGGTCAGCGAGATCCTGCCTCAGGCGATAGAACTGCTCCGCTGCTGTGCGTTCTTCGGCCCCGAGCCGATCCCGCGTGACCTGTTCCGGCGCGTCCCCCAGGCTGCGCCCACCAGCCTGAGCGGCCTGCTCAGTGACCCCATCCTGCTGGCCAGGGCCATCGGCGAGCTGGGCCGCTTCGCGCTGATCAGGATCGACGGCCGGACCATCATCGTCCACCGGCTGGTACAGGCCCTACTGCGAGAGGAACTCGATCCCGACGAGCAAGACAAGTACCGGCATGAGGTGCATCTGATCCTGGCGGCTGGCGCGCCCGCGAACCCCGACGACAATCAGCTCTGGCCGCGGTTTGCGGAACTTGTCGCGCACGCGTCGTCAGAGGTAACTGATCTGCCGCGCTGCCCCGCCAGCCGAGCCACGCGACCTCGCCGTCCGCATCGTCCGGTATCTCGGCCGGTCAGGCGACCTTCAGTCGGCCCGTACCATTGCCGAGGTATTCCTCGAGCAGTGGATTCCGGATTCCGGCCCTGACGACCCGCAAGTCCTGGCCATGCAGCGGCACCTGGGCGACACGTTGCGGGAACTCGGCCGATACGCGGAGTCCTACGAACTGACCGACAGGGCGCTCGCGCGGGCCCGCGCGGCGCTGGGCGAGCGCGATCCGATCACCCTGGCGCTGACCAATTCCTCCGCCGCTGGCCTTCGGGCCAGGGGGGACTTCGCCGCGGCCCGCGGCTCGATGAGCAGTCGCTGGCGCTGCACGAGAGCGCCCTGGGCGCCGAGGACCCGCAGACGCTGCGCGTCATGAACAACCTGGCCCTCGATCACGGCCTCACCAGCCGACTACGAGCGGGCGCGCGAGCTGCATGAGCGGACCTACCTGCTGCAGAGCGAGGCGCGCAGCGGGGTGTCCGTCTCCGAGGTGCTGATCTCGTGGAGCGGCCTGGCCAGGGCCCTGCGGCTGTGCGGATTCTTCGCCGAGGCCATCGACGTGGGCCAGGATGCCTACGACTACGGGCGCGCGCTGCTCGGGCAAGACCATTACCTGACCCTGCGAGCCGCCAAGGACCTGTCGATCGCGCTACGCCGGAGGCGCAACGACGATGACTACGTGCTGAGCTTCTCGCAGGAGGTCTTCGACCTCTGCAGCCGCCTGTTCCCCGGCCGGCCCGACACCCTGGCCGCCGCCATTGGCCTGATCAATGTGCAACGGGTACAAGGCCGACCGGAGAAGGTAGTCAAGCTGGCCGAGGAAACAGTCACGCAGTATGCCCAGGTCTACGGGGCAGATCATCCGTATACCCACGGATGCATGGGGGGACTGGCGCTGCTGCGGCGGATGACCGGCGATGCGGAGGCGGCGCGCGAGCTGGACGAGAAGGCGCTGGCCGGGCTGGATGCCCGGCTGACCAGGGATCACGATTACTCGCTGACCGTGGCCATGAACCTGGCCAGCGACCTGGCCGCGCTCGGGGATGTCACGGCGGCACGGGAGCTCGGCGAGCAGACGCTGGAGCGTTTGCGCCGGGTCATGGGCGAAAACTACAACCTGACCCTGGCCTGCGCCGTCAACCTGGTCGCCGACCTGCGCGCCGATGGTCTCGGCGAGCGGGCCGACGCCCTGCAGGAAGACACGCAGCGCCGCTACGATCACGCGCTCGGCCATGACTATCCTGACGCGAGCGCGCTGAGCGATGGCCGGCGGCTGAACTTCGACTTCGATCCGCCGCCCGTCTAGCCGGCGAGGTCTGGGTCAGGTCGGGATCGGCCCGTGGGCCTGGGTCCAGCGCGCCCGGTGCTCGTCCGCCGCGCGGCGCGCCAGCCGCTGGGCCTCCGCCGGAACCGTCTCGTCACGCCAGGCCAGAAGGGTCCGGGCCATGCCCCGGACGAACCTGGCGCCCTCCGCGGTGAGCTGGCCGCTGGCCGCCATCGTGGTTGTCACCAGCGCCGCCGCGGCGCGCCACCGGGCGAATTCGGCATGCGCCCGGATCCGGTACTCCACCGGGGCGAGATGCCGTTCCCGACGCCAGAAGCCGCTGATGCCCAGGTAGGCGTAGGCTCCCTGGAGCAGGCCGCTGACCGGCCGCGGATCGTCCCGCCACGGCGCGTAGTACCGGCGCCCGTCGTCGCGCCGGGTGAGCGTGACCAGGTCGATCAGTGCGTTCAGCTTCAGGTGCTGCAGCTCGTGGGTCAGGGTGACGGCCAGCGAGCTCGCGCTGCGCGGCCGCGACAGGGCGATGGCCCCGAATGTCTCGGGCGAGCTGGAGCTTCGCTCTCCCTCGGGGGGCCGGTCCAGCGGGACGATCACCCGATCGCCTGGGCTACTTCTTCGGCCACCGCCGGATGATGGCGCAGGAGCAGCGACCAGGTCTCCTGGAAGACCCGGTCCCAGTCACTGAGCTCGCGCTCGTCCAGCCGGGCCGAGACGTCGGCGACGGCCGGCATCCGGAACGGGTCGACATCGTCCACGAGGACGCCGGCTGATCCCAGGCTGATGCGCCGCAGCGGCAGCCAGCCCGCCGGGCCAGGTCCGGAGCCCGCTGGCAGCAGGACCCGGTTTCACTCCGAGATGATCTCCGTGCCCCCCCTGTTATGCGAACGATCGCGGAGCTGGCCGGAATGCGGACCGCGCCCAGTGACGGCAGCATCAGCGTCCCCGCGACTGCCGTTACCTCGACATCGGCTGGCAGCCTGGCCCGGATCGCCGCGGCCGCCGCGACGCCGCTGAGGCCGCTGGCTCAGCGCCCGGCACTGGCGGCCCGCCGCGGGACGCGCGCACCGTGTGCAGGGCCCAGGCCCCGACCGCCGGGTGACCGATGACCGACCTGCGGCCGCCGGATCCCGCCGCTGCGCGGCCGTCAGGAGATCGCAGGCGCGCCGGACAAGAAGCGCCTGGTCACGGTCGCCCTGTTCGGCGGCGGCGAGCACGCCGCGCAGTAGCACCAGGTGCTTGCTGTACTGGGCCGCGGCCAGCTCCCGCAGGACATCTCCGGCCTGCCGCCGCCGGCGGCCAGCGCCTCAAACGCGGCGCCGGACAGCTGGTGCGCCGGCGCGGTCACCCGGCCGCCCGCCCGAGCAGGCGAGCCCGATGTCGGCGCGCATGGTCTGATGGATATGGCCGATCAGGCCCATCAGGTCGGGGCAGTACACCGACGGGTTAGCGAATCCGGTGCCGGCGCGATACCGGTGGGCATACAGGCCGCCACCGCAGATGCGCCGTATCTGGCAGGCCCGGCACTCATCGGCCAGGGCCCGCTCCCCAGCTGCCGGGCGGCCACGCCGGGCAGCAGCAGGGCCGCGTCGAACGGGTCACGATCCACGTGCAGGCCCGTCTCCGGGGCGCCTGGATAGGCGACCTTGAGCATGTCGCCCTGCTCGATGGCGCCATCGGTCTCGACGACCACGATCCGGGACGGGGCCAGGCCGATCGTCTCGGTACCGGAGGTCCCGCCCAGGATGAGATGCATGATCTCCTCGAACAAGCGGATCCGGGTCAGCGGCGCCGGGTACCACTGGTCGAATATGGCGATCAGCCAGTCCGCGTACGGGGTCGGCGCCGCTCCCGGTATCCGGCCGGGAGGCGGGGACTCCCAGGTCCCGTGGGGCAGCAGGAAGTCGATCCTGGGCGGCTCGAACGCGGCCAGCGACTCATACGTCTCCACTGGATCGTTACGCAGCTCGATCGTGCACAGCAGCCCGCTGAAAAGGTGCCGGTGGCGGCCGTCGACTAATCGGCGCAAGGCCGCCGCGACGGCCGCGTAGCTCCCCCGCCCGCTGGGGAACCGGCGGTGCCGGTCCTGGGCCTGAGCTCCCCCGTCCAGGCTGACGCCGATCCGCACGCTCAACTCGGTCGAACAGGCGGAGGTAAGCATCGTCTAAGCCAACCCCGTTGGTCTGCACACTGGTGTCCACCGCCACGCCGGCACCGACCGCGGCGCGGACGGCGGTCACTAGCCAAGTGATCAGATCAGGGCCGGCCAGCAGCGGCTCGCCGCCATGAAGGATGAGGGTGACGCGGTCGAAGCGGTGCGCCCGGACGTGCTCGCCGATGCGCATGGCCGTCCGCTCGGCGATCTCGTCGGACATGCGCCGAGGCCGATCGCGCCAGGACTGATCAGCCATTTCGTACATATAGCAGTAGTCACAGGCCAGGTCGCACCTGGAATGGATCTTGACGATAAACTCGCTGAACGGAGCCGGCCGCCAGCCGTTGTCGATGAGCGCCGCGATATCAAGCGTCGCAGGCCATTCGAAGCCGGGCCGGGACACCATACCTGGATTGAACACTACTCGGCGGCCAGGCAAAAAGACGCCCGCGTTGCCGATCGGCCGCTTCGCCCTCCAGGCTCAGCAGGCATCGCACACCTGGTGAGCGAGCCAGACGCGGTACGAAGATCGGTCACTGCAGATTTCCAGCCACCGGACCCCTCCCCGGTGACCCAACGTGATGGCGAGGACTTTGCGCGTCCTCAGCGGTACTGATTCGGCCCGAGAACGATCATCGCCGCATCGCCTGAGATGATTGCCCTGAAAAATAGAACACATATTCAAGAACGGCCAATAATATTGGGGAACATGGTTGAACCTTGAGGAACGAGAATCCAGACCGCACCCCTCGTGGGGTTGGCTGAGCTGGGCGGCTCATTGATCAGATAATCTCGTGCCCTGGAAAATCCGCGGGGCCTGGGGGTTTTTGGCTTGGAGCAACGGCCGCCATCGCCGAGATCCATGTTGCGGCCGCAGGACAAGAGCGCGGCTCCAGGCCCGCCGAGGAGGCGCGGCAGCGCGGATTTCCGGCTCCTGCTAGGCGGTTTCTCGGCCTCAACGCTCGGCAGCCGGATCTCGACGATTGCGTATCCGCTGCTGGCGCTGGCCATCACCTGGTCCCCCGCCGCCGCCGGCTGGACCGGCTTCGCCGCGGTTGCCCCCAGCATCCTGCTCTACCTCCCGGCCGGGCGCCTCGTGGACCGGCTTGCCCCGCGGCGGATGATGCTCGCGAGCGAATGCCGGCGCGGCGCGTCCTGGCCGGCGTCGTGGCTCTCTCTGGTGCTCGGGCGCCCGCTGACCTGGGACCTCGGCCATCGCCGCGGCGGCCGAGCAGTCGCTTCCGCGTCTTCGCCGAGCTAGGCGAGCGGGCGGCTGACCAGTTCTCTCCTGCGGTCTGGCTATGAGGAAGAAGGCCTAGCCAGCACCGAAAACCTGGATGCACACCGCGGTCCTGGTCGGCCGCCCTCGGCAGGGTGGGCTGCTCTTCGGCCTGGAATGGGTATTTCCCTTTCGTCGGAGACTTCCTGTCGGTCTGCGTGTCCGTCCTGACCCTGCTGCCCATCAGGTCCGGTCGTTCGCGGAAGGGTTTCGGCCGCCGGGTACCGCCGAGGGCAGCGACCGGCGGCGGGACGGACCTCTGAGGAAGGACGCAGCAGACGCATGGCGGTGGTGGGCGGGTAACCCCTTCGCCAAACTGGCCGTGCCGATCACCGCAGGCACCACCTTCATCGGGCAGGCCCTCATCATGGTGTTCCTGATCGATGCGCAGTCTCAGCATGAGTCCTCGCTGGAGATTGGACTCGCACTCGGCGCCTCAGGGATTGGCGGCGCCGTCGGGTCCGCTGCCGCGTCCTGGTAGTCCGACAATTTCGAGTACGCGTTACTGCACCGGCAGCTATGGGTCTGGACGGCCGCGCTGGCCCTGCTCTGGTTGGCGGACGGGCAGTTCCTCACCGAGATGGCAATGATCATGGCGGCAGTCTTGCAATTCACCGCGGGCGCTGGGCAATATTGCCGTCGCCGATACCTACCTGGTCAGGTTTTCCGGCCGGGAAATGTTTGCCCGCCTGGTCAGCATCGATCGCATCACGTCGCTGATCGCTCTCGCCCTCGGGCCGCTGGCAGGCGGGATCGCCGTGCAGCACTACGGCGTTCACGACACGATCGCTTTCCTCTTCTTCGTCGCCCTTGGCCTCGCCGTCCTGGCGTACTTCGAGCCCACCATGCGTACCAGCAACAAGACCCCCTTGCTGAAGAGGAGGGCCGACCAGAACAGCCCCGCCAGGCAGGCGGGCATCCCGATCTCGCCGGTGGTCGGCCCGACCATCGCCGCGCTCGCACTGTCTCTGCGCCTGAGCAAGCGGTCAGCCCGGATTTTAAAAAAAAAAAAAAAAAAAAAAAAAAAAAAAAAAAAAAAAAAAAAAAAAAAAAAAAAAAAAAAAAAAAAAAAAAAAAAAAAAAAAAAAAAAAAAAAAAAAAAAAAAAAAAAAAAAAAAAAAAAAAAAAAAAAAAAAAAAAAAAAAAAAAAAAAAAAAAAAAAAAAAAAAAAAAAAAAAAAAAAAAAACGGCGGATGGCGCCGCTTCCAGAGCCGGGAGCTAGACGGTGCTTTGCTCACGTAGTGCGGCGTGCCGCCTGAGCAGCCTGAGGAGCGCCGGCGACCCCGTCAGGGCGGTCTTCCAGTTGGCCCGCAGGCCGGCGTTGAGGTTCTCGTCTCCCGGCTTGGTCCCGATGTTGCCGATCAGCGTGAAACCCGCCTGCGGATAATCGATCCGCTGGTACACCTGCATTGTGAACGGCACTATGCGGCCCTCGATGGACCATTGGTCGACCCAGAGGAAGTCCTGGTACAGCGCGATTTCCTCGAGTGCGGGAACCTGCGGGTCAGCGAAGTCCAGCAGCACGCACACCGGCTCGTTGCGGTAAATCCGCGCCACGCGCAGCAGCACGCTCTCCCGCCGGTCACCCGGTAGGCCAGGACATCGCCGGGCTCCAGGCTGGTCCGGCGGGGCATCGGTATATTGCGCCGCCGCGGCTGCGGGCCGGTCAGCCGGCCTCGAACCCCCGCGATGCCGCGGCGGCGCAGGCGCACCGCCGCCGGTCCTCGTACCGCCAGCCGTCCATGCCCTCGTCGTTGTCGAGAACCTGGAGCGCTCTCGCGGCGACGGCCGGGTCGAGCCGCCCGAGCTGGGACTGGCTCACCGCCAGGGCCAGCCAGATGACGGCCGCGTCGTCCTCCGCGGCGTCGTCCTCGGCGTCGCTCAGGTCGCAGCCGAACCTGGCCAGCATCCGGCGGGTGGCCTCGGCGTCGTCGAGCTCCGGGTGATCCCGGATCAGCTTCCGGTAGTCGCCGCGCACATCCATGGCTGTGTCGTCGGCGAACAGCCCGTATCCCCAGGTACCCACGACTGAGATCTACACGAAGGTGCTGACAGGCGCCACGTGGGCTGCTCTACCCGCGGCTTGCCGGGCCACCTAGGCTGGGTGGCTCGACCAGGATCTAGACGGGGGGGTCGCGATGCCGGTCGTGCTTGTTCACCAGGGACCCACGATCACGCAGGAGCGCTACGACGAGGCCATCCGCAGGCTCACGGGCGGCAAGAGCCGGGTGGAGTCAACGGCGGACTGGCCGGTCGAGGGCCTGCTGGTCCATGCCGCCGGTCAGGGCGAGCAGGGCTTCCGGGTCATTGACGTGTGGGAGTCCGAGGATGCCTGCCGCCGGTTCGGCGACCGGCTCATGCCGATCCTTCAGGAGGTCGGCATCAAGGACGAGCCGGAGATGTATCCCGCGTACGCCTTCGTCTCGGCGTGAGGTAGCGGTCATCCAGCCCGCGAGCTGAGCTAGCGTGCGCGGGCTGAGGTGACCGCGGCCCGCGGTGTGGCGCCCAGTGCTCTCGGCTCCTACCAGCGTGCCGTGCGACCGGTGCTGACCCATGCCCCGCAGCGGGCGTCCCTTTGACCGGCGCAGGCTCGCCTATCTGCGCCTGGTCCTGGCTGTGCCTGGTCCTGCCCGCTATCCAGCGGTCGCGGATCGAGATCAGCCTGGCCCTGGTCCGTTGGGTCCGCTGCTAGCCCTCGCAGAGGGTGAGGTAGTGGCCATGGCTCCCTGCAGCCAGTACGATCGAGCTGTGACTGTAAGTCGCAGATATGCGACTCTAACTTGTTTAAAGTTGCAGGAAGTTAGCTTTAGGAACCCAGATGACTGAGTCGAGGACGCCAATCGCGGTGGCGAGTGGCCAGCGGCGCATCGGCGAGTATCTCGCCACCTGGCGTCGGCTGCGCCACCTGACCGCAGCCCAGGTCGCGGACCGGGCCGGGCTGTCCCGCCACACTGTCATGCGCCTGGAAAGCGGCGAGGGTGCCAGTGTGGAAAGCATGCTGCGCGTGGCCCGGGCGCTGGGCGTGCTGGACTCGCTGGTCGAGGCACTAGATCCGTACGTGACCGATGTGGGCCGGCTGCGATCGGAGGAGGCGCTGCCGCAGCGGGTCCGTCAGCCCAGGCCGGACAGGCAGCCATGACCGACGAGATCTCCGTCTATGTCGCGGACGGCGAGGACAACGTCCTGGCCGGGCGAATGTACTCCCACCGCCGCCGCGGAGTCGAGTCGGCGAGCTTCGTCTACGCCAGCAGCTATCTGGCCAGCCCGGACGCCTACGCCCTCGACCCGGCACTGCCCCTGGTCACCGGCACTTTGCAGACACCCGCAGGTCGTGCGCTGTTCGGGGCGTTCTCCGACAGCCTGCCGGACCGGTGGGGGCGGACCCTGATCCACCGCGCCGAGCGGATCCGGGCCAAAGCCGCGGGAACCGCGCCGCGTTCGATCGGCGAGGCTGAGCTGCTGCTCTGCGTGCGAGACGACCTGCGCCAGGGAGCGCTTCGCTTCCGGGCCGACGACCAGGGACCATTCCTCGCCACCGAGGACTCCGGAGTTCCCGCCCTGACCGATCTCCCGGCCCTGCTGGACATCGCCACGCATGTTGAGCGGGACACCGCCGACTACGACGAGCTCCAACGGCTGCTTCGCGTCGGCAGCTCCCTGGGCGGCGCCCGTCCCAAGGCACACGTCATAGACGCCACCGGCCGCCTGGCCATCGCCAAGTTCCCCAGCCCGAGCTCGGATACCTGGAACGTGATGGCCTGGGAAAAGGTAGCCCTCGACCTGGCGCACGACGCCGGGATCACAGTCCCCGACTCTCAGCTCATCCGAATCGGAGACCAGTCCGTCCTCATCGTCGACCGGTTCGACCGCCGCGGTCCCGCCCGCATCGGCTACGCCAGCGCGATGACCATGCTCGAAGCCCAGGACCGTGATCAGCGCAGCTACCTAGAGATCGCGGCAGTCATCGAGGAACGATCCCCGGCCGCCACCGTGGACCTGCACCAGCTCTGGCGCCGCATCGCCTTCTCCATCCTGATCTCCAACACCGACGACCACCTCCGCAACCACGGATTCCTGCACCGGCACGCCGACTCCTGGATGCTGTCTCCCGCGTTCGACCTCAATCCCAACCCCGCCCCCGGCCCGAAGGACCTCAGCACCGCCATCGACTACGGCGACACCCGCGCCAGCGTGCAGACCCTCCTGGACGTCGCCGACTACTTCCGCCTAGACGCCAGCCAGGCGCTAGACGTTCTGGCCGAGATCACGCAGGCGACAGCAAACTGGCGCCGGGTCGCCGAATCCCACGGACTGACCCAGCGCGATCTTGCTGACATGGAGCCCGCCTTCGAGCACCCCGAGGCCGGCGGGCCAGAGCCCTCACGCAAGGCCACCCGGCGCATCCCGCCTAGACCGATCGGGCGACCTGCCGCGAACGACTGGGGACAACGTGGCAGAAATAAACTGTCGGTCGAGGTGCGCTACGGCGCGGGCCAGTGTCGACCAGTCAGGCCTGGGCGGTGGGCGCGACCGGCAGCAGGCCGGAC
>CAWGHW010000028.1:0-188054 GCA_963822485.1 uncultured Actinomycetota bacterium | reverse complement strand
TTGGAGCGAGGCCAGCCCGACTAGGGCGTTCGGGGATCTCCTCGTCGGCGGCCATGGTGTACCAGGCTTCGGCGGCGTCCCATTCGCCTTGGTCTTCATGCCGCGCCCCCAACACCACCTGAGACCAGGCATCGCCGTTCTCGGCCGCGAGTCGGAAGTATGGCAGCGCGGCTTCGCGACCCTCGTCTCGGTCGATCGAAGCGGCGAAGGCCGCGATACCTGACACTTCACCGCGGGTTGCGGCAGCTCGGGCTAGCCGATGAGAAATATCGGTCCGATCGCGGTCGTAGGCGGCTCGGGCAAGGGCAGCCATGTGCCAGGGTGCCGACCTCCTTCGCGCAGTGCGGCGAGCCAGAACCCGTCCGGCGGGCAGAGCTGTGATCGAGTTCCCCTTGCCGTATTGCTCGAGATAGTCGACCAGCCGATAGCTGACCACCGAGGCACTTTTCGCTGGCGTCCTGACTTGCGATAGCGGCCCTCGAGCACCACGGCACAACGGCAGCAAATCGCCGACCGCTCGGTCGAACCAGTGGTCTGACAGGTTGTCCTGCTGCAATTCGGTCAGGTATGCCTGGGCCGCGTCGATTAGGAACGGTGCGGGCAATGTGAAGCCCCCCGCCAAGTCGGCGAGCGTCCATAGCCGCATGCAGCACGGCTTGTGCTGCCGGATCCGCGGTGCAATAGCGCTCGATTTGAGCTGGACCGCCCGCTAGATACTGAGTGACGTGTCCCTGCTCAGACTTGGCCTGGGCTTCCGCCGGAGTTCGCGGGTCTTGTTCTGCCGCAGTGGCGAGCAGGCGCAATTCAGCACCGGTGAAGGTCTCCTGTACCGGAATGAGGTGCCCGGAAACCAAGGTGCGCACCTGTGGCCGGAGATCATTGTGACTTTCGCCGCACCAGCAGATGGCGATACTCATGCCAGAGGGTGCCAAGGATCAGCATCGGGTCACGGCGGGGGTCCTGGAGCGACTCGAGGACTCGCGCGGCAATCGTCTCATCACGCCCGAGGTCGTCGGTGTACAGATAGCGGTGCAACTCATTGAGCCAGAGCACGGTATGCGGGACTGTCCCCGGTAGCTTCGCCAGCAATTCGTCCGGGGACGCGGGATGCCACAGTCGCCACTCATGGGGTAGACGCCGAACCTGCTCCCAAGCCGAGCGCGTCTTGCCGGTCGAAGAGTTGCCTAGCAAAACAGCAAGATCGCTCTCGCCTGCCAGTGCCCGGTCAACGACCTTCTCCAGATCACCGTCATGCTGCCGCGGGACATAGGCTACCGCGGCAACGCGACGCCGGATGGGTTGATCGCCTCATGCACCTCGAGCGCGAACGGATCCTGAACCTCTGACACCGGACGCCCTGGGGGAGTCTTGACCTTCAAGGTGCCCTTGTCACAGAACTGCTGGGCCGTCGCCTCGCCGAAGTACCGAGCAACGATCAGGGGAAGCCTGCGCAACCTACGGCTGAGCTCCCCACCGTCCCATACCTGATCAATTGTCAACTGCGGGTAGATGCGGCTGTATTTGTAGATCTCCTCCTGCGTCTTAGCCGACACCCTGGTACAAGCAGTAACGATCACTAGACGCGCCGCGTCGAAAGGCCGTGGCCCATTGACAAACGGTTTAACGATGCCCTGCAGATCAGCTAGTCCAAAGCTCTTGACCCGCCTGGTCTGAAAGGCATGCCATTCACCGCAAGGCTTCCTCGCGATTATATCTATTCCGTGCTGCCGCTCTCACGAAGGCCATATGGCCGGATCTCGACCACATCTTCCAATTCCTGGACGGTCTCCAGCACCAAATCCTCGAATTTCTCCCACGGCAGTCCTCGAACGGCAGCAGTGAGGGCTTCGAAACAGCGATCAACGGGAAGATATTCGGCACGCTACTGCCAGATTCACCCAGCGGCTCACCCGATGGTCCAACTCGCCCGACCTCGTGCCCCCTTCGATCGACGCGAGTTCCACCGTAACGAGGCAGTATGACAGTTTGCGCTCTTGCAGTACCGCGTCCTGCGGGAGCCGTGTGCAGATCGCCCGGATAGGCATAGCGCAGACGGTCGCGAAGACAACCATGCGGCTCACGGAGTCTGGCTTCAGGTCAGGGCCAGGAGGACTGGCAAGTCAGCCGAAGAGTTCTTGCAGGACTGCGGCGGATCGCTGGGGCACGGGCTCATCTGGGTAGAAGTCTGCGCAGGCTTGCAGAGCTTGGTCAGCGTGATTGACTCCGATGATGTCGGCAAGCACGCGGAGATCGTCGATATCGCGCGTCCGGGCGGCGAGTGCCTTCATAGCGAAGATATGGGCCGGTGAGGCCGCCATCACCCGCAGCCCGGGATGGTCGAACACGCGGCGCTTGCCCGGGTCGTCCTTTCCGGAGATGTAGACACTAGCCTGCTCGTTTAGCCACCAGGAGGGCAGTCCGAGGTCGTCTTCCACGTGCCTGGCCTCCTCGATCACGATGCCGTGTGGCATGAATGTCGCATCGACGTCGCGAGTAACGCGCGTGGCGTCGTAAGCCAGTGCCATGGCGGCACCGCCGACGACGAACACGTCCGCGACGACACCCCGGCGGGCCAGGCGTTCGCCCAGAGCAGTGAATGCCCGTTCCATCTCGGCCCGGCCAAAAAGGACATCACCCGCGTCGGTCACGCCGCGTCCAGATCTCGGGCCAAGTAGACGCCATGCTTGCGGAACGCCGCGGGGCCCATACCAGCGCATCGGCCCGCTGGACCTGCAACTCTGCTGGAAACCACGGCCGCCGCAAGACCCGGGACTCAGCCCACTGCGGCGGGGCGAGCTTCTGTGCGGCCAGATGCTCCGCCAGCGCTGCCAGCAGCGCATCCCACCGCTCATCACCGACCGGCGGCGGCTCATTTTGCAGCAGCGACGGCTGAGCGTCGTAAGGCTCCCAGCGGTACTCTTCGAGGAACTCCCACACGAGCTTCCACCGCACCTTGCTGTCGCCTGTACGTGCCAGGCGGCTAGCCAACTCGGCCAAGGTCATGGGGCGATCGCCCCACCGCGACCACCTCCGTTGTAAGTCGCTGCTCCGAATGAGCATACGGTGCCGGTCTGCTCTTACCCAGGACCGCGATGCACGCGGCGTGAGTGACATCCGGTTCAGCCTCCATCTTTCGTAGCGTCCGAAGGCGGCCGTTCCAAGATCGAACTGAGTGGCAGATTGAGTGGCAAATCGTGTTCGCGAGGGCGTGCCTTGCGCTTGCGGTCGCTCGCCTGCGCCTATGTCCTGGCTGGTCAGCCTCGTGAACTGCGGTGACGGAACCCGCCGGTCATTCATGGTAAGGAGAAGGTCTACGGTTCGATTCCGTAAGGGGGCTCCACACCACGATCCAGCAGGTCAAGCCCCGGTTTCCGACCGGCTCAGGCTGCCTTCAAGATCATCTGACCGTCATCTGACCGTCGTTCTGGACGTGCGCTGGATGTCAAGTTGGCACTCAGCCTCAAGAACTGACTCTCGATGGCACGCCAGTTCGGCGTAGCGGGGCGCTGATTGAACAGAAGGGATGCCGCCTGCCGGTGGTGCTGGTCTGCCCAGGGTCTGCCGGTGGCTGCTGCGGGCACAGGTCCCTCTAGCGACCGGGCAACACGGCACCAGCGTCTGCGGGCCGGTCATCGGGTGACTCAGCCAGAAACTCAGCTGTGAGATCTCCGAACGCCGACGGGAATCCGGCCGCTGAGTCCGAAGATCCCGCCTCTCCAGGGCAGCACTCGCCGGTCGCAGCAACGTAGAGTTTGCCACCCAACGGGTAGAGGTCAGAGAGGCCCGCGCGTCCGGTGATGTTACGGATGCCGGGGTAGAGCAGCGAACGTAGCCTTCTGGCAGAGGGAGCTACGCTCATGCCCGGACTGCGAACGCCGTTCCTGCTGCGCCGCATTGCCTCGGCCTGGCCGCTGCTGGCCAGCCTGATGCTGACGGTCTTCATCGCCGCCGCGCTGCTGGCCGCGCTCGCCACCTTCAACGCCCAGGTGCTGCCGCAGGCCGCCCGCCGCCAGCTCGCGTCGTCCGCGCAGATCGGCATGGCCGTCTCCGGGCCCGTCGACGCCACGGTCGCCAGGGCCGACATGCCCGCCGTCGGTGCCGCCATCCGCGGCGCATTCGGCGCGGTGCCCTACCGGCTGAACAGCGCGCTGTGGTCCGATCCGCTCGTGCTGCCAGGCGCGGCTGGCAGCCGGGTCATCCGGCTCCTCGAGGCCGGCGCGCCCGGCCAGCTCACCGCGCACGCACGGCTGGTCTCTGGCGCCTGGCCCAGGCCGCCGCGGCCCGGCCGCCCGGTGCAGGCGGCGCTGCCCGCGTCCGTCACCGCCCAACTCGGCGCGTCGGTGGGCGACGTCCTCTCGGTGCAGGACCGGAACAACGGCCACCTGGCGCGGATCCAGGTCAGCGGCACGTTCGCGCGGCGCGACCCTGGCTCGCCCTACTGGGGCGTGGACATCGTCGGCCCGTCCGGCGTGAGCGTCTCCCCTGGCTACATCACCTACGGGCCGCTGATCGTCAGCCCGGCCGCGTTCAGTGGCAGGCGGCCTGCCCTGGTCGTCGGCGCCGCGTCCTGGGCCGCGGCCCTGGACACCCGGCGGATCCAGGCCAGCCAGATCCCCGGCCTGGCGTCGCGGATCACCAGCGCAGCCGGCTACCTCCAGGGCACCGTCCGGCTCGGCGGGCTCCAGGTGACCAGCGGGCTGCCCCGTCTCCTCGACGGCCTGACCCGCAGCCTCGCGGTGGCCAGGTCGATGCTCGTCATCAGCGCGCTCCAGCTGCTGCTGCTCGCCGCCGCGGCGCTGGTGCTGGCCGGTCGGCTGCTGACCAGCCACCGCGCCGTGGAGACCGCGCTGCTCGGCTCGCGCGGAGCGGCCGGCTGGCAGCTGGTCAGGATCACCACGGCCGAGATCGCCGTGGTCGGCGGGATCGGCGCGGCAGGTGGCGCGCTGGCCGGCGCCAGGCTGGCCAGCCTGCTGGCCGGGGCCGGGTCGCTGCGCGATGCCCGGCTGCGGCTCGCCGGCTTCCCCGGCAGCGCCTGGCTGGCGGTCGTGCTCGTGCTCGCGTTGTGCCTGGCGATCACTCTGTGGCCGGCGCTGCGCCCCGCCACGCCGGGCGCCGTCGCGGCCCGGCGGGGGCGGCCGGCGGCGATCGCGGGCATCGCGCGCTCCGGCGGCGACATCGCCATCATCGTGCTGGCGCTGATCGCCGTGCGGGAGCTGCGCACCTATTCGGCGGTCGCGCACCTGCCCACCGGCGGGCTCGGCATCGACCCGGTGCTCAGCGCCGCGCCCGCGCTGGCGCTGGGCGCCGCCGGCCTGATCCTGCTGCGGCTGCTGCCGCTGGCGGCCCGGGCCATGGAGCGGCTGATCGCGCGCACCAGGCACCTGGGCGCGGCGCTGGCGAGCTGGCAGATCAGCAGGCGCACGGTCACCCAGAGCGGCCCCGTGCTGCTCGCCGTGCTCGCCGTGGCCACCGGCACCCTGGCGCTAGCCCAGTACCAGAGCTGGCAGCGCTCGGCGCGGGACCAGGCCGCGTTCGCCGCGGGCGCCGACGTCCGCGTCGCCACCGCCCGGCCGGCCTCCCTCGGCCGGGCAGGCGCGATCAGCCACGCCCCGGGAGTCGCCGCCGCGATGCCGGTCACCGTCGAGCCGACGGCGGTGCACGGCACGCTGCTGGCCGTGGGTGCACCTCAGGGCGCCCGCACCGTGCTGCTGCGTCCCGACCTGTCGCCGCTGCCCGCGCGCCAGCTATGGCGGCGGATCATCCCGCCCCGGCCCGGCCTGCCGCTGCCGGGCCAGCCGGCCAGGATCGCGATCGAGGCCAGCATCAGCGGCGGGGCCGGACAGGACCGGCTGGGCCGCCTGGGCCGGGTCAGCGCCACCGCCTCGATCCAGGACGCCGGCGGCGCGGTGTACACGGTCCCGGCGGGCACCATCCCGGCCGATGGCCGCGACCATCCCCTGATCGCCTCGCTGGCGCCGCCCGGCCGGGCCAGCTACCCGCTGCGGCTGATCGGCCTGTCACTGACCTACGGCCTGCCGCACTACCCCAGCAAACGCCAGCTCAGCAGCGCCGCGCTGCACCGGGACACGCTCACGCTGGCCAGTGTCGCCGAGGCTACTTCGGCGACCGGCCGGTTCGCGGCGCCGTTCGCGCGAGGCGCGGCCCTGGGTGACTGGGGCGCGGACGGCTCGGCGCCGAGCCTGGCCAGCCTCAGCGGCGTGACGATCAACGGCCGCAACGCGGGTGCCCAGCCGCCGTCGGTCGCCGGATGGCAGGCCGCCGGCGGCAGGCAGCGCCTCAGCTTCCGCCCCGGCTTCGGCCCCAACCCCGGCCAGCTGTACTACACCCCGCCGGACTCGTTCACCGGCCTGCTCACGCTCGCCGTGCATCCGCCGGATGCGGTGGTCCCCGGCATCGCCACCCGCCAGTTCCTGAGCAGCAACCACCTGCATCCGGGCACGGTGATCGACATCAGGATCGGCGGCTCGCAAGTACCAGTCAGGATCGCCGCCGTCGTCGTCGCGTTCCCGACCACCACCAGCGCGGTCATCGTGGACCAGGGCGCGGTGCAGGACCTGCTGGTCAGCCGCGCAGGACCGCCGCTGCCGGTCCGCCAGTGGTGGCTGCGCACCTCCGGCGGCGCCGTGCCGGCCGGCCTGCCCGCCGGGTCGACGGTGACCGACCGGGCCAGCCTTCAGACCAGCCTGGTCAGCAACCCGCTCAGCGCGGCGCCGCTGCTGGAAGGGCTCGCCATCGCCGTCGCGGCCGCGGTGCTCGCCGGGCTGGGCTTCTCGGTCGGCGTCGCCGCCAGCGTCCGGGGCCGCCGCTCACAGAGCGCCCTGCTGGCCGCGCTCGGCTACTCGCCGCGGGCCCAGGTGCGCGGGCTGTGCCTAGAGGAGCTGATGCTGACCGTGCCCGCGGCGCTGGCCGGGCTCGGCGTCGGGATCGGGCTGGCGCACCTGATCATCCCCGCGATCACGCTCACCGCCTCCGCCACCACCCCGGTACCGGGCGTGCTGGTCGAGGTGCCGCTGGGCTGGGCCGCGCTGATCGCCCTGGCGGTGGTCGTGATGCCGGTGGTGATCGCCGCGACCGTGCTGGCCCGCCGCCGCGACCCGGCCGCCGAGCTGCGCGCCGCGGATACCACGTGAGCACCCTGTCGGGCCGGCTCAGAGCCGACTGGATGGCGGTCACCGGCACCGGGGCGACGGCCGGGGTCAGCCTCGCGGTGCTAGTGCTCGCGAGCGTTTTCGTCGCGGTGGCCGGGGCGCGCGTCAGCCAGACCGTTCCGACCAGCGCGCTGCGCGCGGGCCTGAGGATGGTGCCGACGTCGGACAAGGCGGTGCTCGGCGGCGCCGGCTTCGGCGACTCGGGGATGGGCGACAGCGGCCCGCTCCCGGCCGCCCAGCTCAGCTCCTACCGCATGCAGCTGCGCGGCAACCTCTCCCAGCGGCTGCCGCTGGCGCCGGCCGCCACGGACTGGACCGGCCTGACGACCGGCTACTCGACGGTGCTGGCGGGCGGCCGCCGTGCCTGGGACGGCAGCACGCCGCCGCAGCTCGAGCTGGCCTACCGAGACGGCCTTTCCCGATACACCAAGCACATCACCGGCTCGCTGCCGACGGTCAGCCGCGGGCATGAGTTCCAGGTCGCAGTAACGACCGCGACGGCGCGGCGGTTCGGCGTGACGGTCGGCTCGCGGCTACGGCTGACTCCGTCGCTGACCCTGGTGGTGACCGGGATCATTGTCCGGCCAGGCCGGGCTCGGCGTTCTGGGCCGTCGACCCTGCGGTCCGCGCGCCCACCAAGTACGTGCCGTTCAGGTCGCCGTCGTACTGGCTGGGTGCGATGTTCGTGGGACCGCGCGAGGTGCTCGCGCTCGAGGGCAGCGTGGACCCCGGCCAGATCCGGCTGTCCTGGGGATTCCCGCTGGTCGTGACCGGCCTGACGACCGCGCAGAGCAGTGCGCTGCAGGGCCAGCTGTCGCCCGGCAGCCTCGGCCAGCTCGGCCAGCTCGGCCTGAACCCGCCGGTCAAGGTGACCCTCTCGGCCGGGCTGGGCCGGTTCCTGACCACCTTTTCCCGCGAGCGTGACGCGGTCAGCGGGGTGCTCGGCCTGCTGGTGGTCAGCCTGGCCGCCATCGGCATCGTCGTGGTGGTGCTCGGCGCCCTGCTGCTGGCCGAGCAGCGCCGCGGTGAGTTCGAGCTAATGCGCGCGCGGGGTGCGGCCAGGCGGCAGCTGTCCGCGACGGCCCTGCGTGCCTCGGCACTGGTCGCGATCCCGGCCGCCATCGTCGCGACGGCCGTGGCGATTGTCGTCACCCCCGGCGCCACCGGCGCCCTGCCGTGGTGGCTGGCCGCGCTGACCCTGGCCGCCGCCCTGGCCGGGCTGCCGCTGATCGTCGCGACCCGGCTGCGGCCGCCAGCACGGCGGCGCGAGCCCGGCGGCCGCACCGCGCAGCGCCGCGCGGCGGTCCGGCGGCTGGTCATCGAGGCGGCGCTGATCGCCGCCGCGGCGGGCGGTCTCGTCGTGGCCCGTCAGCAGGGCGTGGCCGGCGCGGGCCAGGATGTGCTGACCAGCGCGGCGCCGGTGCTTGTCGCGATCCCGGCCGGGATCGTCGCGCTGCGCTGCTACCCGCTGGTGGCCCGCTGGCTGCTGCGCGCGGCCGGGGTGGCCCGCGGCGCCGTCGCCTACATCGGCCTGGCGCGCGCCGCGCGCAGCTCGCTGATCGCGATCCTGCCAGCCTTCGCCCTGGTCCTGGTGCTGGCCACGATCTCGTTCGGCGGCCTGGTCCGGGCGGCGATCACCCGCGGCGAGGTCGCGGCGTCCTGGCAGCAGGCCGGCGCCGATGCGGTGATCGACACCGTGAACTCCTCGCTGCCGGTGACGTCGGCCGCCCAGCGGGCGCTCGCGGCCGTGCCTGGCGTGCAGCACGTCGCGGCGATCACGCTGACCGCGGGCGTGCGCACGGACGGCACCCAGGTCACGATCGCCGCAGTCGCCCCGCGCCAGTACGGCGCGCTAATCGCCGCGACGCCCGGCCCGCGGTTTCCGGCCGCTGCGCTCGCCCGGCACGCCGGGCCCGCCGACGGCGCGGCCCCGGCCGTCGCCACCCGAGCGGCGGTCGCCGCGCTCGGCCGCGGCCCGGCCGCGCTGGTCATCGGCAGCGCCGGGTACATCGTGCGTTTCCGGGTGGTCGCCGTCGCCCCCGCCGCCGCGGCGCTTGCCTCGCGGGCCGGGCCGACGCTGATCGTGGTGCCGAGCTGGGCCCTGCCCGTCGGCGGGCAGCCGCCCAACCTGGTGCTGATCACCGGCCCGCGCCTGGACCAGGGCCGGCTGCGCGCCGTCGCCGCCCGCCTGGTGCCCGGCGGGTCGGTCACGTTCCGCTCCGCCGCGCTCGCCGGGCTCGCCAGGGCGCCGCTGGCGCACGGTGCCTACGTGGCCTACGCGGTCGGCGCAGCCGTCGCGGCCGGCTTCGGGATCGCGGTGCTGCTGGTCTGGCTGCTGCTCAGCGCGGGATCGCGGGACGCAGCGCTGGCGCGGCTGGCGGCGATGGGCCTGTCCGCCCGGCAGGGCAGCTGGCTGATGCTTGCCGAGACGCTGCCGCAGATCGTGGTCGCCATCGCCGCCGGGACCGGGTGCGCATGGGCGCTGGCCTCGCTGGTTGGGCCGGATCTCAGCCTGGCGGCGTTCACCGGCTCCGGCGCCGGGGTACAGGTCCGCGCGGAGCCGGCCGCCATGGCCCAGGCGGCCGCGGGCCTGCTGTTCGTCGCGGTCGCGACGCTCGCCGGCCAGGCCATCGTGACCTCGCGCCGCCGCGTGGCCCGCGCAGCGCGGATCGGGGAGTAGGGAAGGAGCAAGGCCGATGACCACTCCAGCGGGACGAGGCGGGAACGGCGTCATGGCCGCGTCCGGCGTCGCGTGCTCAATGGAGCTGAACGGATGGTCCTTCCCGCAGATGCTCCGTCGCTACGGTGCAGCAAATCATGGGGCAAACGGTCGCTACCATCCTGGGAGCTGTGCTCGCTGCTGCAGCGGCACCGACTGGTTACGTCTTGACGCAGGCCTGGAATCGGCGTGAAGGACGGGCTAGGTCCTATGCAGAAGCTCTCGCTGCAATGCGTGACTACCAGGAGCTTCCCTACCGCATTTACCGCAGGAAGGCCAGCGATGCTGAGACCAGGGCGTCTCTGGGCGAGAGCCTTAGCGAGGCGGCCGGGAAGGTTCGTTTCTACATGGTGACACTGGAGATGGAATCACCATTGGTCAAGCTTCCCCAAATGCGGAGCCGCCGGTGAGGCTCTTCGAGGCCGCCATCGGTGCGTACGCTAACGAGCGCGGGCTGCAGAATCTGTCGTTGCCAGCGTTTGTCCGGACCGCTGCGTACGGGTCGCCGGATGCGGGCGGCTCTTCTGCGTCGCCGCACTGCTGGCATTCAGGCAGGCTGAGGATCTCTGCTCCCGTGAGCTTCTGCGACGGGCTAGCGACTTCGGCCACGAGGGCCTGTTCGCCTCGGTCGCGCATGTCGTGCTGGCCGATCACGGGGAAGGTAATGTGCGGCCGGGAGGCTGCCCACGGCAGCGGTGACCGAGCAGGTCGATCGCGCAGACGCTGCGCCATCTGGTATTCATCACCGATGCCCGGGCCGGCCGAACCGCACTGGATCAGGAGATGCCCCACCGTCGGATCGGGCTGCCGCAGAGCGGGTACCCGGCGCAGGCCGCGACCGCGTTGGAGTTCCGCTAGGCGCAGGACGGGCGCGGCTGCACGTCCCTCCGAGTCTCGGGCTTGACGGCAGCGTTTTGCTATTTCGGTGCGTTTCAGCGGTTTCGTACACCGCCAATTAGCGAGTCCCTTGACCATTGCTTGCCACGAGCCTTCCCTCTGCCTTGCCATCCTGCTAGCTTCCCCGTTTGTATGGCTATTTCTAGGCCAGCCGGTCGGTGAGCGGCGTGGAAATAGCTCGGTGCGGTGGCCTGACTGGCCACCCGATGGGGATGGGGCGGTTATGTTGTTGAGAGGTCTGGGTGGCGCATGGTGCGCGCGGGTCGGAAAAGGTTCGGCTTCCCTACTTTTGGTGACAGGCTCGGCGCTCGCCGTAGTGGCGGGCACCTCGGTAACTGCGACGGCCGCCCAGGCCGCGCCGGTCAGGCCAGCCAGCCAGGCGCCTATGACCAGCGCCCTGGCCGCGCAGCTGTCCAAGGGCGTTAATCAGCACGTAATCGTGATCATGAAGACGCAGTTCCCGGCGGCTCAGCTGGGCACGAGGGCGGCAGTGACGCGAGCCGGCAAGGTGGCCAGCGTCCAGGCGCCGCTGCTGCGTGAGCTGCGCGAGGTACATGCCACCCACGTCAAGGCCTACGCGCTGGTCGACTCGCTGGCCGCGACCGTCTCGAAGGGCGAGGTCGCGCGGCTCAAGTCAGATCCGGCCGTGCGGGAAGTCATGCCCGATGTGACGATTCACGCCGCCAACCCGCTGGCCCCGTCGCCGACAGTGAAGTCCGCCACGAAGGCCGCTGCACGCCCCCACCTGAACGGTCCGGCGCTGACGCCGAACACGCTGCCGGGCGAATGCTCAGCGACCACTCCGCAGCTCGACCCGGAGGGTCTGTCGCTGACCGGCACGGACTCCGATAACCCGAGCCAGCCGACGGCCCGGTCGCTCGGGGTGACCGGGGCTGGCGTGAAGGTCGCCTATATCGCCGACGGGATCGACCCGAACAACATCAACTTCATCCGCTCCAACAACTCCTCGGCCTTCAGCGACGTCCAGGACTTCACCGGTGACGGTCCCGGTCAGCCGACCAGCGGGGACGAGGCGTTCCTTGACGCCAACACCATCGGCGGGCAGGGCCTGCACACCTATGACGTCAACGGCTTCTCCGCCCAGCCCGACCCGACGGCGTGCAATATCCGCATCGAGGGTGTCGCGCCCGGCGCCAGCATGGTCGGACTCGACGTGTTCGGCACCTTCGAGGACACCACCGAGTCCAATTTCCTTCAGGCGATCAACTACGCGGTCGAGACCGATCACGTCAACGTGATCAACGAGTCGTTCGGCTCCAACCCGTTCCCGGCCGTCACCGCGCTCAACGCGACCAAGCAGTTCAACGACGCCGCCGTCGCGGCCGGCGTGGTGGTGACGGTGTCCAGCGGCGACGCCGGATCAACGAACACCATCGGGTCCCCGGCCAGCGACCCGAAGGTGATCTCGGTAGGAGCGTCGACCGACTTCCGGTTCTACGCCCAGACCAACTACGCGGCGGCGGACTACTTCGCCACCAGCGGCTGGCTGAACGACAACATCAGCTCGCTCAGCTCGGGCGGGTTTGACGAGACCGGGGGCACTGTCGACCTGGTCGCGCCGGGCGATCTCAGCTTCGCCTCGTGCGATGCCAGCCCGGTGTTCGCCGGCTGCGTCAACTTCAAGGGCCAGTCATCCCCCCTCGAGGAAAGCGGCGGCACCAGCGAGTCGTCCCCGTTCGTGGCCGGCGCCGCGGCCCTGGTCATCCAGGCCTACCGCCAGACCCACGGCAACACCGCTCCCTCGCCGGCCCTGGTCAAGCAGATCCTGGTCAGCACGGCGTCTGACCTGGGCGCCCCGGCCGACGAGCAGGGCGCGGGCCTGCTGAACAGCTATCGCGCGGTGCAGCTCGCCGAGTCCATCTCCGGACCGGGCGGCTCGCCCGCCGCTACCGGCTCGACCCTGCTGAAGTCCCAGACCCAGCTCAGCGCGGTCCGGGCCCCCGGCAGCCAGGCCAACTTCAAGGTCACCGTCACTAACACCGGCAACGCCTCGCAGACCGTCCACGCCAGCGGCCGGGCCCTCGGGCCTGACCAGGACGTGCAGACCGGCAGCGTGACGCTCAGCGACACCGCCAGCCCGCAGTTCATTAACTTCTCCGGCCTGCCCAACAACTACCAGACCTTCACCTTCCACGTCGCGCCGGGCATGAACCGGCTCGACGGCTCCATCGCCTATCCCGGCAACCCGGCCAAGGGGAACAACCAAAGAGTCCGGATGATCCTGATCGACCCGACGGGAAAATTCGCCGCGCACTCGCTGCCGCAGGGCGTCGGGAACTTCGGCAACGCCGACGTCGTCAACCCGGCGGCCGGCACCTGGACCGGCGTGATCTTCAGCATTACCCAGGCTGACAACGGCACCAACGGCACGGTGCCGTGGCGGATCGCGACCCAGCGGTATGCCGGGTTCGGATCGGTCTCGCCTTCGACCGTCACCCTGGCCCCGGGCAAGAGCCGCGTCATCAGCATTCACGAGCACACGCCGGGCAGCGCCGGGGACAGCTCAGGATCGGTCGTATTCAGGTCATCGTCCGGGGACACGACCACAATCCCGGTCTCGCTGCGGTCCGAAGTCGCCTTCTCCCGCACGGGCGTCGGCTCCTTCAAGGGCGTGCTGACCGGTGGCAACGGCCGGCCGGATGGTGAGGGCCAGGTCGACTACTACCAGTTCAAGGTCAATCACGGCGACCGGGACATCACCGCCAATGTGGATCTGACCAACGACGCCGGCGATCCGGTCGGCGCCTACCTGGTTGACCCCAACGGCAACGTCCAGGGCTACGGCCAGAACTCGATCAACGGCACGCAGGGCACCGACCTGACTGCCTACGCCGCCAATCCGATCTCAGGACGGTGGACGCTCATCGTCGACTTCGCCGAGCCGGTGAAGGGCGATGAGGTATCACAGCCCTTCCACGGCAACATCAGCTTCAACGCAGTCCGGGTATCCGCGCCCGGGCTGCCCGACCGGGCCGGGACCAAGCTGGCCGCCGGCACCCCGCTGACCGTTCCGGTCAAGATTACGAATCGGGGCGACCAGGCCGAGGACTTCTTCGTCGACCCGAGGCTGAACTCGGCCACCACCCTCGCGCTGGCACCTTTCTCCCAGGCGAGCGGGCTTTCCCTTCCGCTCGTCGTCGGCTCGCCGCAGTGGTTCATGCCCACCGAGGCCACATCCGTCTCGGTGAGCGCGACAGCGAGCCTGCCGATCGAGTTCGACTTCGGCACCAACCCGGGTGACCCGGACCTGGTCAGCTCGATCGGAACTTCGCCATCAGGCTCGTACACCTCACCGGGAGGGAACCTGAGCGACGGGTTCTGGTTCGCCACGCCCAGCGAGATCGGGCCATACCCCTCGGGTGCCCCAGCCGGCACGGTCAGCATGTCCATGTCGGTCGCGGCCAAGGCGTTCGACGGGGCCGTGACCTCCAGCACCGGTGACCTCGAGCTAGCCGCAGTCAACCCGGCGACCACCTTCTCGCCGGTCGTCATCAACCCCGGTCAGACCGCCACCGTCAACGTGACCATCACCCCGTCCGCCGGATCGGGGACGCAGGTCAGCGGCACGCTGTATGTCGACGACTTCATGACCAACGTCCCGCCGTTTGGTCAGCAGTCCGCCGACGAGCTGATCGGCCTGCCGTACAAGTACACAGTCAAGTAAGCCGCTTACGCGCGGAGGGGGCCAGCCGCTGGCTGGCCCCCTCCGCCGTCAGCTGCGTCTATATTTCAGGCGCTGCGTCCGATCGCAGAAGGAGTCGTGATGCCACGCACCCGGGTCCACAACATGAACGTCTCCCTCGACGGCTACGCCGCCGGCGAGCACGTGACGCTCGATGCCCCGATCGGGGGCGCCGAGCGGCTGTTCACGTGGTTCGATGGCCGGGTAATCCATGGCGTCGATAAGGCGGATGCCCCCGTCACGCTGGACCGCGCTCTGACCAGCATGTGGAGCCAGGGCATCGGCGCCGAGATCATGGGACGGCGCAAGTTCGGTCCCCAGGCTGGTGACTGGCCTGACGACGGGTGGCGGGGCTGGTGGGGCGACGACCCGCCATTCCAGACACCGGTGTTCGTCATGAGCCACCACCCGCATCCCACGATCGACTTTCCCGACGGGACCAGCTTCCGGTTCGTGGACGGGCCACCCTAGATCGAGATCACCGCAACGGATAAACCTGCCGTGGACGGTGGCCGTGCTGCTGACACCCCGCTTACGACGGGTACCGCGCATGGGATGCCACCATGATCGCCACCTGTGACGACACCAGCGACGACCACGACCACGACCACGAACGCGACCGGCTCTCCGCGCTCTGGAACGATGCGGGAACCTCATGAGCCCGATCGACCCGTCCGTGAAGTGGCCGGGTTTGTGTGCAGAGCTATACGAACCAGGGAACGATCCAAGCGGCGGCGATCAGTACAGCGGCGACTATTCGTATCTGCAAGATTGCTCGTGGCAAAGAGTCTGAAGCACTGTCACCAACAGCTGAAAGTAAACCTGTCCCGAACCCAATGATTCTTCCTACTATTGAGGCGAGGACGGAACCGAGGATAGACCACGAAACTACTATCAAGAAATGATGACTGTGCAATAGACTCGGGTCATGCAATACAAAGGCGCACAACTCGCCGATCGACAGCACGAAGAACAGCGCAAGCCATTTCCGTGTCGAGAAAAACATAGAAGCCATTGCACTGTGGCGTGAGGTCAGCCATCCGATGACCAGCGAGATGATAACAAGGCTAAGAAATACGGATGACTCGCCGGTATCCCATTCGTGCAGGACGCGATGCAACGCGATCGCCACCGATACCGCCATAAATCCTGAGGCGAAATAGAAAAAGGTCGCGCCGTTTAGTATGGCAACCGGTTTCTCGAGTACGTCAAGTCGCTCGCTGAGGCTAGGATGTGTCCGTGCAATCGGCATCCGGTTCGCATCGAGAATCGTGCTCTTTGCCAGTTCCTCTTTCGGCCTATCGCCGAGAATAACGGCGGCTATAGAATCCGCAGCGAGCTCTCTGGTGCGGCAGTAAGACCGCAGTGAGACTAGCGCGATCAATGCCATTACAGCTAAAACGAATTCAGTTGATACGCTGCGCCAGTTGCCTATGATCTGGTTGAGCAGGGCCAATGCCACTGCGGTCGACGTCATGTAATAGACATAGGCGTCGCCCATGCCGATATGTGCGGATTCGTGCGCCCACTGCACGTCTCGACTACTAGGGTTATCTTGCCATATCAGCGCGGTACGGTTGCTGACCAGGACGACGGGAGAAGTCAAACTGCCGCGGACGCGAGCCGAGGCGCGAGTCCCTTGCACGATTTTAGCCTCAGGGTGAATGTTGTCATGCTGTAGGAAGTCAGGCAGCGGTCCGTATCGCTTAGCCCAGCTGACTGCACTACGCGGAATCCGCATTCGGAAACGGGCAATCCAGTATGCGACTACAACTTGAGCAAGCAATGACAGAAGCCCAGAAACGCCTCCATGTTCGACGACCCAGACATCGCAGGCGGCAAGCACAACGTAAAGAACAGCTGGAAGTAGGCGGACGTTTGCGGCGGACCGATAAAACATGATCCGGCGCCGCCAGGCGACTGAGGTGCTCATAAGGTCGCCTCACGTGCCTTGCTCACCGATAGCTCTGCGAGAATCTCAGCCTTTTCCGGCGTCAAGCCGAGAGCGATACCATACTTGATCAGTTCAGTGCGAAGGGCCGAGAGATCCCTTTGAGCGGCCGTCCTTGCCTGAGGAGAAGCCGAACTCGGAGATTCCGGCGGCAGCACAGGATCCTTGATTCCGAATATCTGCCGCACTACTCCGCGGATACGTTCTTCGAGGATGGCACGGACCTCCCCCTGTGCCACTCCATATGCCCACATAACGACCATGGTTATCGACGGCGTTATCAGGTTCAATTCGGTTTCAAGGCCGAAGTCAACCGGCGATCCGCGAAAGAGCCTTCGCCGGTTGGACGTAGTGAAGTAATCAGCGGCGAGGAACCGCTCTTCGGGTTCCAGTTCCCCGACGATCTCCAGCACCATGCTCTGTTCGAACTTACTCAGCTGAGATGACATTCCAGTTCCCCTCCCCGCAGCGCAGGTGCGTCATCCGGGATGATACCGGATGATACATCACGAAGATATCCCGATCTCGTGAAAGAGACTAGTCTCGTGTTATCGGATCGATCTGTTATCCATGACGCGTTCTCGATCCATTACCGGAGCCATCCCTGATTGACGATGCGAGATCAATCGGGACGGTCTGACATCCAAGCGTGGGCCCTCGCCTACGTCAGCCAGATCTGCGTGGCTCGTGATTTCGGTCTGACAAGCCGGCCGTCGCCGGGATCGGTGGTTCATCGGGTACCGTGGCGATCTCGTTCGGCGATAGCACACCTGGCTGGCCAATATTGCGACCAGCTTCTCGTCGTCGATCGTGGAGTCAAGGTCATTTTGGGGAGCAATCTGGCGGGCAACACGCAGCTAGCGATGGCTGGCTGGAGAGGGTCGGCACTTGGGTCGGCTTGGAGTATCCCCTGGCCATACTGCATTTGCCATGGCGCGCGCATCGTTCAGGATATTCATGGTAAAGAGAATGTCTACGGTTCGATTCCGCAAGGGGGTCCGCAAACCAGCAGCTCAGGGTGTTGGCCTGACCGCCCCAGACGGGCATCCAAGATCATTTGGCCGTCATCTGACCGTCGTTCTTAACGTCTGCGACCGGCACGTGTCGGCACGGATTGGTCCCGGAGGACAGTGTCGGCGAGGCCCGCCCAGCAGAACGTTGAACAGCTGCAGATGCGCCAGATAGCCGGGGTCCCTGGGCTCATATGGGGCCCAGCACCGTCCGCTCGATGCCGAGCCACGCGACGAGCCGCTCATGGACAGCGTGGATGTGGCTGGGTCGCAGGTCGCTGCCCATCCTCGCGGTGAAATTGGCCAAGTACGCGATCCGTCTGGCGCCGGATGCGACCGCGGCGTCGATCGCGTCGCGTGTAACCACTCACTAGCTTGTCAACGCCTCGGACTGCGCTAGCACCGGCGATCGCGGCTGGCGCCGAAAGGAGAACCGGCCGCTTCCGCCACGGTCTGGGCGGGTCCACACTAGGTCCACCGCTCCGCCACCATAGGCGGGGACTGGGGGGAGTCCTGCGATGATGCGTAGTTTCGCTATCACGTTCGGTGCGGTCGGCCTGGCAGTCGTCGGCGTGCTCGGTCTCGTGCCAGCGTCGGCGCCGGCCGCGACGACCATGCGGGCTCAGATTGGTGCCAGGCTCCACCACGGGGAACTCGAGGCGGTTACGTGCCTGTCGGCCAGGAATTGCACGGCCGTCGGAGCCGGCGTGTCCGGGGCACTCGCGGAGCACTGGAATGGCTCAAGATGGGCAACGGAGCCCGCGCCCCCCGGTCCGGGCACGAATCACTTCCTGGTCGCCGTATCGTGCACCTCGGCCAGCGCCTGCACCGCTGTCGGGGACTACGCGCCGAAGTCACGGCCGAAAGTAGTCGAGCTGACGCTGGCGGATCGCTGGAACGGGAAGAGGTGGACGCAAGAGCCCACCCCTAACCCCGCCGGAACGACCCTGGCCCAGCTGCTAGGGGTGTCGTGCTCCTCGGCGACCGCGTGCATCGCTGTCGGTGTCTACGCGATTCCAGGGAAGCCGTCGCTGACGCTGGCCGAGCGCTGGAACGGGAAGAAGTGGGCCATCGAGCGCACGCCGATTCCGAAAGGGCTCGTGACCGCCACTCTGAAGAGCGTGTGGTGCCGGTCGGCCACCTCATGCATCGCGGTCGGAGACAACTACGTTACGACCAGAGGCCTGACCCCGAATCCGGCCGCTCTGGCGGAGGTCTGGAACGGGAAGAGGTGGGCGATCCAGCCGGTGCCGAACCCAAAGGGAACGGACGACAGCGAGTTCAACGGGGTGTCGTGTCTCTCCGCGACGTGCACCGCCGTCGGGCAATATGTCATCGGAGTCAGCAAAGCCCGCCCGCTGGCGGAGGTCTGGAACGGGAAGGCGTGGGCGGTCGAGCCCGCGGCCAATCCGGCAGGCTCGGCCTTCTTCCAGGAACTGGATTCCGTGTCGTGCGTGCGGGCAAAGGCGTGCACTGCTGTCGGGCACTACCAGATCAGCCGTGTCGAGGTGACGCTGGCGGAGGGCTGGAACGGGGCGAAGTGGGCAATCGAGCCCACCCCCAAGATCAGGAGCGGCAGCGCGCTGATCGGCGTGTCATGCAAGGCTCCGCGGTGTGCCGCCGTCGGGTTCCAGCACAGCGCTGCCGTCGGGACGCTAGCAGAGGGCTGGAACGGGAAGAAGTGGGCCATCGAACCCTGAGCCGGGCGCCCTGGCGCCGCTGGTAGAAGAAGATGTCGCCAGCTGGCGATGACATCTGTCAGGGGTTCAAGATCTCCGTTAGCCGACGTCAGAGGCCTGATCACAACTGACGATCGGCTGCTTGCGACCAGCCCGTCATCAGGCTCTTGCTCTACCTCGGCGCGAGCAGGCCGGTTACGGCCGAGCCGGCGATTGGGCGATGTCTACTGGTCAGGCCCGCAGGCACTCGGCGTCAACAAGAACACCCTGCTTCGCGCGCTGATGATCAAGGACCTGACTGGCCAGGCTGACGCTACCCAGGCATCGGCTGCGCCGAGTTCGTGACCGGCCACGTCACCGCGACGAGATTCGCGACGACCTCCTCTCCCGCGTAATGCGGCGCCGATGGCGGCGAGCCCTGGGGCTACCCCGGCGGCGCCAGGGCCCGGGGACGCCGAGCGCGCTTAGGGCGGCGACGCTAGCGAGTCCGGACACCCGCCGACGGTGGCATGCTGGCTGATTCGCTGGCTGGCCCGCTGGGATCGGGCACACTTGCGCGTGTGGAACATTTAGGGGCGGCGTCGGTCATTGCGGGCCGATACCGGCTCGTGCAGCCGGTATCGGCGCGCGATCCCGGCGGGGTATGGCGGGCAGCCGACCAGCTGACGGGCCGCGAGGTGGCCGTGAAGCTGCTTCCCGCCCGCTCGGTCGATGACGCGGCAGCCATCATGATGTTCCACCTCATCGGTCTGGCCGCGCTCGAGCTTTCGGGCCCGGGAATCGCTCAGGTCCACGACTTCGGCGAAGCCATGCTCCCCGACGGCCGGGCGGTGCCCTACTTCGTCAGGGAACTGGCCGGCGGCCAGACGCTGGACGAACGGCTGGCCGAGGGTCCGCTCCCGGCCAGCGAGGCGCTCCGCATCGTGGCCGCGGTCGCTGCCACGCTGGCGGTCGCGCACCGGGGCGGAGTGACGCACGGCCACCTCGTTCCCGCGAACATCGTGCTCGCACCAGACAATGTGAAGCTCACCGACTTCGGGCTGGCACCGCTGAACCGCCCTCGCGCGACCGCGGCATCGGCTGGAGTCCTCTCCTACATCGCTCCGGAGCTGGCTGTCGGCGGCCCCGCCACCCCGGAGGCCGACATGTACGCCCTGGGCGTGGTGTTCACCGCCTGCCTGACCGGGATCACGTCCACGAACAGCATGCTGGGGGTTCCCGGCGCACCGGGACCGGACACGGTCCAGCCACCCACGGTCGTGCCTGACACGGTTCCGCCCGACACGGTCCCCCCCGACACAGTCCCGCCTGACGCGGTCTCGCCTGACGCAGGCTCGCCTGACGCAGTGCCGCCTGACGCAGTGCCGCCCGGCCTGGCCACGCTCTGGGCGGCGTGCCTCGGGGCGAGCCCCGCGGAGCGTCCGACGGCGGCCCATGTCGCGGTGATGTCGCGGCAGGCGCTCGGCGCTCGCCCGGCCAGGTCAGCTCCGGCCCGGCCGACCCTGACCGCCCGGCCGGCCCCGACCGCCCGGCCAGCTCCGACCGCCCGGCCGGCTCCGACCGCCCGGCCGGCTGACGGCCCGGAGCACGCATCCCTCCCGGACCCGGCTCGTCGGCCGGAGATCGCCGCCCCCAACCTGGCTCAAGAACCGGCCGGTCCTCCCGCCCCCGCCGGCCGTGCCCCCGCCGGCCGTGCGGCCGCCGGGCATGCGCCGGCCGGTCCTCCCGCGCCCGCCGGCCGTCCCCCCGCCGGGCGTGCCCCCGTCGGCC
Organism: uncultured Actinomycetota bacterium; assembly: GCA_963822485.1. Taxonomy (GTDB): domain Bacteria; phylum Actinomycetota; class Actinomycetes; order Streptosporangiales; family Streptosporangiaceae; genus DASUBV01. Next base: position 167,156 of record CAWGHW010000028.1, on the reverse strand, counting down.
ATGCCCCCGCCGGTCCTCCCGCGCCCGCCGGGCGTGCCCCCGGCGGAGCGGGCCGCACCCCGCGTCGCACCCCGCGTCGCCCCGCGCGGGCGGGCCGGAGCCGACGTCGGCTGGTCACCATCGGCAAGGTGGCGGCCGCCACGGCGGCTACATCGGGGGTCCTGGCGCTGATCATGTTCTCGATTCCCCGGCAGCAGGACGGCCTGGCTCCGGCAAACCGGACGCCCCCGGCCGTCAGTCGGCCGTCGCCCCCGGAGGGAACATCCTCGGCCCGGGCCACCCCGCCCGCACGGCCATCCCCGCTGGCCGTGATCAGCCGCATCTCCGCAACGATCCGCGCCTACGTCGAGCGAGGCCAGATCCGCCAGGATGTGGGCGTGGACCTGAACAACCTCGTCCAGCCTGTCGCGACTGACCTGGCCGCGGGCCGCGCCGCTCCCGTCGCCCAGCTGGCGCAGACCCTCCGGGCCAAGGTCGCGACCCGGCTCGGCGAGGGTGCCATGAGCCAGGCCGCCGCCCGTGCGCTGCAAGCCGAGATCAGCGCCCTGCGCCACAGCGCCACGGCCCGCCGCTGAGCGGCGTGCCGTGCCGCCGTGCCGTGCCGTGCCGCCGTACTGTGCCGCCGTGCCGCCGTGCCGTGCCGCCGTGCCGTTGGGACTCAGTTGTTCGAGCACTCCACGCCGTTGACCGACAGCACGGTGGGCGCCGTGTCCTGGCCCGTGTCGGTGCCATTGAAGCCGATGCTCACCGACCCGCCGCTGGCGGCGATGGTGGAGTTCCAGCTCTCGGCCGTCACCGTCACCGCCTGCCCGGACTGAGTCCAGGTCCCGTCCCAGCCGCCCTGCACGCTCTCGCCGGCGGGGAAGCTGAAGGTGAGCTGCCAGGGGCTGATCGCGGTCGTGCCCTTGTCGGTCATCGTGATGGTGGCGTTGAATCCGCCCGACCAGCTGCTGTTCACCGCGTAGTGGACGGCGCAGCTGCTGTTGGCCGGCGGCGGCACCGTGAACGTCACCGGCGGTGACGGCAGCGAGGAGTTGCCCTGGCTGTCCACGGCGACCACGTTGTAGGTGTAGCTGACCCCGATGGTGAGCCCGGTCAGGGTCAGCGAAGTGCCCGACGTCGTCCCGGCCAGCGTGCTGCTGCCGCCGCTGCCCTCCTGGTAGACCTGGTAGTCGGCGACCGGGTTGGTGCCGGGCACCGAGGCCGGCCAGGACACGGTCGCGGTGCCCGAGGTGTTGCTGGAGGTACTGGACGACAGCCCGGACGCGGTGGGCTGGCCCGGTGCCCCCGGCGCGGTGGCGCCGGTCCCGCCGGTGCCGGGGATCTGAACGACCGTGATCGAGTAGGGCTGGACCGTCACCGACGAGGCCGACGTCTGCGTGGTCGAGGTGATGGCCGCGGCGTTGCTGGCGTAGGTGTAGACGGTCGGCGAGCCCGAGGCGGTGAACCCGCTGGTAGTCAGGCTCACCGTGTAGGCGTTGCCGGGATCCTCGTTGTCGATGAGCACGTCCAGGCTGCCGCCCGCGCGGCGCACCGCGTGCACCCGGACCAGCGCGTTGCTGGAGGTGGCCGAGACCATCTCGTCGCCCGGCGAGCCCAGCTTCGACAGCATCGCGATCCCGTAGTACGGGGCGAAGGGCGTCTCCGCGGCCGGCTCGGTGGTCCCGCTGTTGCTGGAGGCGTTGGAGAAGATGCCGTAGTCGCCGTAGTCGGTGGCGCCGTTGACGGTGCTGATCGCGCTGGCGCCGTTGTGCTCGTCCCACCAGTCGACGTTGGTGACGCCGTTCTCCAGCCAGGTCATGTACATGTCGGAGGCGAACAGCGCGCTCGGCTGAGTGTCGCTGTCCAGCGAGGAGTTGGACTCGGTGACCAGGATGTGCACGCTGGCCGGGTTCACGCCCGCGTAAGTGCTGAGCTGCGAGTGCAGGGTGGACACGATGCCGGCGATGTCCTGCGGGTCGGTCAGCATGCCGGACGTCGAGGAGCCGCCCGGGTAGTAGTGCACGATGACGCAGTCGGTGGCGGACCCGAGGATGGACAGCACGGTCTGGTTCCACGAGTCCGGGTACTGCGCGTTGGTGACGTTGTCGGGCCAGAAGCCCGGCGTCGTGAGCACGGCGCAGACGTGGATGCCGGAGTCGGCGGCCTTCATGGCCGACATGTACTGCAGCACGTTGTCGGCGTACTGGGTCGGCCCGCAGTCGTAGGTCTGGCTGGGCTCGCTGCCGACCGTCACCGGGCTGCCCCCGGCCGAGGTGTCACAGTGCGAGTCGGTCTCCCAGTTGGACCCGTAGGTGCCGTTGCCGTAAACCTCGTTGCCGACCTCCCAGTACTGGATGCCGTCGTTGCTGGTGACGTCGGCGTCCTTGACCCAGGCGGCGGCCAGGGCCGGGGTGCCAGTGCCGTAGTTGACGGTGATGATGGGCTGCGCCCCGGCCGCCTGGGCGGTGGTCATGAAGTCGCTGAAGTTCGTGCCGGGCGCGTCGTAGCCGCCCTGGGCGACGTTGGTCTGCCAGTTGTAGATGTCGGAGTAGGACCCGCCGGGATAGCGCAGGGCGTCGATGCCGGCCGCCTTGAGCAGGCCGGGGATCGGCGTGTCGTTCATGTAGCCGTCGTAGACGGCGGTGTTGAGGCCGATCGCGCTGGCCGGGATGGTGCCCAGGCCGGAGTTGGCGTTCACGGTCACGCTGGCCGCAGTCGCCGCAGTCGCCGTCGCGGCCGTCACCGCCACGGGCGCGGCCGTGGCCGGCGGACTGGCTAACCCGGCCAGGCCGAGGGCGGCCAGCCCGAGCGCGGTCGCGCCAGCGACTCCGCGTAGTGCCCGGCCGGCCCGCTGCCCGGCAGCCGCCACCCGAGCCTTGTTCATGTCAATGGTTATGTCCCGTGCGCGCACCTGGGCCTCCTCGGGAGTCGATCCCCGTCAGACTCTTCGTACGGGGGCACCCGGCAGCCGTCCAGGCCGCCTGCGCGGCCACGGCCGGGCCAGCTCGCCGCGGCGCGGATAAGGGCAGGTCAGCAAGGGCTTTCGCGGCCGCACCTGGGGCCGCGGCGGGGCCGGCATGAAATGTAACCAAGCCCGCCCGGCCGTCAGGCCGAGTCGCGGAGGACCAGCTCGGTGTCCAGGACGACCTGAGTCGGCTCGTGCCCGCCGCGGGCGATCAGCGCGAGCAGCTCCTGGACCATCCGGGTGCCCATGGCCTCCACCGGCTGGCGCACCGTGGTCAGCTTGGGGTCGGTGTGCTCGGCCAGCGGCGAGTCCTCGAAGCCGACGACGGCGACGTCCTCGGGGACCCGGCGGCCCTGGCGGCGCAGCGCCCCGAGCACGCCCGCGGCCATGAGGTCGGAGGCGGCGAACACGGCGTCGATGGCCGGCGGCGGTCCAGCAGCCGGTACAGGCCGTGCGCGGCCGACACGCGGCCGAAGTCGCCGAACACCACCAGGCTGGGATCGTCCAGGCCGGCGTCGGCCATGGTCGCGCGGTATCCGGCCAGGCGGTCCGCCCCGACCGCCATGTCCGGCGGCCCGGCCACGGTGGCGATCTTGTCCCGGCCGGTCTTGAGCAGGTACTGCACGGCCATCCGGGCCCCGCCGGCGTTGTCCGCGTCGACGTAGGAGATCCCCTCGTCGTTCCCGACGGAGCGGCCCGCGAGCACGATCGGCATGCCGAGGCTGTGCAGGTCGAGCGGGCGCTGCCCGTGCATGCTGACCAGCAGGACGCCGTCCACGTGCCCGCTGCGCAGGTACCGGGAGACGATCTGGTACTCGCGTGGCGAGTGGGCGGTGAGCAGGACGAGCTGGATGTCGCGGGCCGACAGCTCGCGGCTGACCCCCCGCAGCATGAGCGGGAAGAACGGCTCGGAGAAGACCTTCCCGCTGTCCTCGCACACCAGGAAGGCGATCGATCCGGTGCCGCGCGACGCCGCGGCCCGCGGCGCCCGGTTGCGCACGTAACCCAGCTCGACAATGGCCGCCTCGACCTGGCGGCGCGTCTGCGGCCGGACCCGGGCGGAGCCGGTCAGCACCCGCGACGCCGTGGCCGGCGAGACTCCGGCCTGCTGCGCGACGTCAGCTAGTTTGGGCCGTAAACGCGCGTCCGTTTCCGGCACGCCAGCCTCCTCGCCAACCATTTGCCGGTGTCGGCGCAATAGGCGGCTGCAGGCCATCGGGCGCTGCGTCATGGCCTATGTCCCGCACACCGGTTGTATCGAGAGCGTTACGGATACGAAAACTCTTTGCTGCATATTCCGGCCATTTTCACCGGTCTGTCAAGGGACGGCGGCCAGGATGTCGATGACGAACACCAGCGTGTCGCGGGGCCTGACGTCGGGCGCGTCCCCGGCCTGGCCGTAGCCGAGCCGGGCCGGGATGACGAGCAGCACCCGGCTGCCGGCCGGCAGCCCGCCCAGGCCCTTCTCCCAGCCGGGGATCACCTGGCCGGCGCCCAGCCGGAACGACTCGGGGAATCCGCGGGCCCAGCTGGAGTCGAAGATCTGGCCGGTCCGCCAGACCACGCCGGTGTCCTGGACGACCACGGTCTGGCCGGGTCGGACCGGCGGCCCGTGGCCGCGGATCAGCAGGTGGCGGACCAGGCCGGACGGCGGGCGGACGCCGCGGGGCACCGAGATGGCCGCGGGGCCGCCGGAGCCGCCGGAGCCGCCGGAGCCGCCCGTCAGCCTGGGGAGGCCGGGACCGGGATGGTAGGGCAGCACGGTGCCGGTGGCACGGGCCGTCGGCGGCATGGTCGCGAGCAGGTCAAAGACGAACACCAGCGTGTCGGTGCCGGTGACCTTCACCTGCGGGTCGCCCGCCCGGCCGAATCCGTCCCGCGGCGGCACCACCATGAGCACCCGGCTGCCGACCCGCTGCCCGGCCAGGTGCCGCCAGGCCCGCAGGCCAGCCCGCAGCGGCAGGCCCTGAGGCTGGCGGCTGGCGTAGCTGTCGACGATCTTCCGGTGGCCGGCCCAGACCCGGCCCTGGACGTTGAACAGCACGTAGTCGCCGGGCCTGACCACCGGGCCGTGGCCGGGGATCACGGTGTGCACGATCAGGCGGCCGGGCGGCTTCCCGGCCGGGATGCTGAGGACCGGATCGGCGCCGAGCCGGCCGCTGACCCCCGGCAGCGGCCGTACGGGATCGCGACCCGGCGCGCCGCAGCCCGCCGCGGTCACGGCGGCCAGCGCGAGGGCGAGCGGGAGCGCGGTCAGCGTGCAGCGGCGGCGCAGCGCGGTCATCATGGCGGCCCTCCTGGCCGGAAGATCAAGGACGATGATTAACAAGGTCGTGGGTGCGGGGCGTGCACGCAGGTAGCTCCTGGTGCACGCCCCGCTGCTGGGGTCGCGGGTGTCTGCCGGCTCGGTGCCTAGAAGCCCGCGGGGGGTGCCGCGTTCGGGAACAGCTGCGCGAACGAGTCGAACGACGTGGCCACGTCCACCTCCGCCCAGAACCGGTGGTAGTTGAAGACCGGCGCCTGCCCGCCGTTCAGGTAGGCCTGCACCTTGGACCACTCCGGATCGCCGATGTACCACGGCCGGATGGACAGGAAGGTGTTGGTGGACGAGCTGAGCGGGATGCCGCCGGGGTACTTTCCGGTCCAGCCGGAGGGAATGAAGACGCCCTCAGCGGTGGTGTTGTTGTAGGGACTGGTGAAATTGCTGTAGTCGGTCCTCGTCTCGGGCGCAGAGAACCCGAGCGAGTCGGCGAAGTACTTGTGAATGGTGTCGATAATGTTCTGCGCGTCCGTCTGCGCCGCGGCGTCACCCGACTTCGCCGCGTAGTACTCGTACACCTTGGCCAGCGAGGACGCCACGCCGATGTCCTCCGAGCAGCCGGACACCGAGACATTCAGGCTGGTGTTGGCCGGCGGCGCGGTGGCGCCGGAGGTGTAGTTCTCGCCTGGCTGCCCGGACCAGGTGAGCGTGCCCGGCAGGCAGAACGAGCCGGTGCTGGTGTTGAACGAGGTGACCGACTCGGCCCAGCTCACCCACTTGGCCAGGATCGTGCCGGCCTGCGCGTTGCCGGTGTCGTTGTAGTACTCGGCCAGCCGCTCCATCGGCCAGGTCTGGTATCCGAACCACTGGTTGCTCGGCGGGTTCGCGTACTCCGGATCGGAGGTGTAGTCCATGCCGTCGAACGTGGCGTCGCCGGCCGGCGGCTTGGACACGTCGCCATAGTTGCCGCCCCAGTTGTTGGTGACGCCGCCCGCGATCGCGCCCTGGGCCGACTGCAGCCACTGGAAGAAGTTCAGCTGCGTCGTCAGGCTCGCGGCCCAGTCCGCCTTCGCCGTCGGGGACAGCGGGATCAGGTCGGGGTCGGTGGACAGCGCGTAGGCGGCCACCGGGTTCTGGTACCCCTCGTGGATCGCCTCGCCGCTGATCCGCCAGGACCAGGCGCCGGTGGTGGCGCCGCCCCAGGCGTAGTACCACGACATCAGGTAGGTGTCCTCGTTGGCCTTGCTGGTGCCGGCCGGGCAGGCCGCCGAGCCGTCCTGGCTGCACGCCGGGGTGATCTGCTTGAAGTACTTGTCGAACATGGAGTAGCGCAGGTAGTCGCCCAGCTTGGCCGCGTCCGCCATGACCCCGGAGATCTGCGATTCCTTGCCCTGGGCCTTGGCGTAGGTGTCGGCCAGGTAGGCGGCCTGGATCAGGCGCGCGTCGGCATCGGGCGCGTCGGTGTACTTGTACTGCGCGGCGAAGCTCCCGCCGCCGTTGTTGAACAGGTCCAGGAAGCCGTTGGGGCCGCCGAACTTGAGCGTGTCGCAGTCGGGCTGCGGGATCGTGTCCCACACCGACTCCATGGGGCCACGCTGGTAGCTGTTGATGAAGCTCGGCGTGGAGGTGCCGTCCTCGCACTGGCCGAACCCGTACCGGTTGTCGGTATCCATGATCCACATGGGCGCGTAGATGTTGGAGGTCCCGTAGGTGGAGGTGAGCTCGGCGGCGAGCGGGTCGGAGCCGGCCGGCACCGAGGAGTTCAGGGCGACCGGGTAGTCGCTGGGCAGCGGCTCGTCCGGTCCGTAAGTGGCGGGGGAGGAGGGGTTGTAAGTGCTCTGCCCGGGCTGCTGCGACGCGCTGGGGATCATGTACGTCTGCATGTTGTTCCAGGCGGTGTTGAACGGCGTCCAGTTGCCGGTGACCCGGCCGTAGTCCGCGGTCAGCCACAGGTAATAGCTGTAGGTCTCCGAGGTGGTCTCGTGGCCGTAGTCCGGGGCCTCGACGATCAGCGTCTCGACCGAGTGGTACGGGATGCCCTTGGGGCTGAAGTACCCGTTGTTCGGGTTCATGATCGTGTCGTAGAGGTTGAGGAACCAGGCGTCGTACGTGGACTGCGAGCCCGCCGGGAGGGCCTCGGTGACCGTCGTCGAGCCGGAGTTGTACCCCGCCGCCGAGGCGGTGAAGGTGCCCTGGCCGCCGCCGTCCGCCGCGGTGGTCCCCGCGGCGATCGTGACGTTCTGCGGCACGCTCCAGTTGGATGTGGTGAAGGTGAGGGAGGCGCCGGAGGAGACCGACAGGTCCGGGTCCCCGCCGCTGGCCTGCGCCACCGACACGGTCACGGTGCCCGACGGCTGGGCCGACAGGGCCACGCCGTAGGTCCCGGTGCCGCCCTGCTGGATGGCGATGCTGGGCGGGTTGACCACCACGGTCGGGGACTCGACGGTGATCGCGACCGGGTAGGAGGTCAGGCTCTCGCTGCCGTTGGTCGCGACCGCGGTCAGCGAGTAGCTGCCGGCCGGCGCGCTGGCCCACTGGACCGCCCACGGGCTGCTCGTGGCGGTGCCGATCAGGGTGTCGTTGGCCGCGGTGGTGCTCTCGTAGAAGCTGACCGACGTGATGGTGCCCGCGCCGGTCACCGGGGCGGCCTGCAGGGTGATGGCCGAGCCGGGGGTGAAGATCTGCCCGGCGGTCGGGCTGGTGATGGAGACCATCGGCGAGCCGCTCGGCGGCGGGGTGCTCGCCGGGCTGACGGTGACCGACACGGCCGAGGAGGTCGCGGTGGCGCCGCTGGCGTCGAACGCCTCGGCGGTCAGCGAGTACGTGCCCGCCGCCACGCTGGACCAGTTGAAGGTGTAAGGGCTGCTGGTGGTGGTGCCGAGGAGGGTGGTGCCGTTGAAGAACTCCACCTTGCTGATGGTGCCGCCGCTCTCGGTGGCGGTGGCGGCCAGCGGAATGGTCGCGGGCGCGGTGTAGGTCGCGCCGCTGGCTGGGCTGGTGAGTGAGACGGAGATTGTTCCGGTGCCGCCGCCGCCTCCGCCGCCGTTGCAGGTGGTGCCGTTGAGGGTGAAGGTGGCGGGGGCGGTGTTGGTGCCGGTGTAGCTGAAGTTGGCGCCGATCTGGGTGCTGGCGCCGGTGGCCAGGGATCCGTTCCAGCTGGCGCTGGTCACGGAGATGTTCTTGCCGGACTGGGTCCAGGTGCCGGACCAGCCGGAGCTGAGCTGCTGGTTGCCGGAGTAGGAGTAGCCCAGCGTCCACGAGGAGATCGCCGAGCCGGTGTTGGTGATCGTGATCGCGACGCTGAACCCGGTGCCCCAGTCGCTATTCACGGTGTAGGTGACCTGGCACGAGGCGGCGGCGGCCGCGGCGGGCCGGGTCTGGGTTCCGGCGGCGGCTGGGCCGGCGGCGGCAGGCCCGGCGACAGCGGCTGGGCCGGCGGCGGAGGCCGGCCTGGCGGCGGCGGCCGAGCCGGCGACGGCGGCCGAGGCGCTGGCCCCGGTGGCCAGCAGTAACCCGCTGACGAGCGCGCTGCCCGCCAGGCAGCTCACCAGCCCGCGGAGTCGTGATCTTGGCCGTAACCTTCGTGTACCGCGCATGCCGCGTCCTCCTTCTGGCAGCTGCGACGGCGCGCGACCGCAGCCAGGCCCGCGCACCCCAGGACGTCGTTTCGCTCTTAAGAGCCTCTGACGTGCGGGAATGCGCCATCTACATGTGGGCCGGAGTCTAAATTCGCGGTCTGGGCCGGGGAAGGGCAAGCCAGGGCGGGCCGCATCTGGTCACGTTCAGTGATCGAGGGTCTGGCCGGGCCGGGCCGGTGACTGAGCACATGGGCGGCCTTCCGGTGCCCGGTCTGGCCGTCGCGATCGGCGGGAGTCGGCCCCGTCCGGTGACGTTGGGTGAGTGAAGCTTTCAGCGCGAGGCGGAGATGGCCGCGATTCTGGTGGATCTTGGTCACGGGTGGCCCGCGGATCCTCCATGATCATGAACAGCCACCTGGAGCGAGGGCGGACTTGTGACGGGCGGGGATGTTGAGGCAGATGGGGCCGCCGTCGGCACCCTGCAGATGGGTGCTTCATGATCCCGTAGTGTTAGCGGGCTGTGAGCCCGCTAACACTACGGGATCATGTGGTAGCCAGATTGCGGTCGAGCGGAATGCCGGTTTCGGGCAAGCCGGATGGCCTTGCGGCGAGCCCGCGATCGCTAGCTGCTATCGGTCTCGCACACGCCAGCCCCGCTGGTCTCCCCAGCTCCCGTCGGCCTCAAGCCTTACGCCCCGGAGCAACCCCACGGGTGGCTGTTTCATGATCGTGGGGGATTCGGGTCACCCGTGGCCCCAAATCCCCCACCGTCATGGAGCACCCGGATTGCGCCGGGCGGAATGTCGTTTCTGGATGGGCTGGGTGGGCTGGATGGGCGCACGACAGCTCAGTGGGCGCCCGTCTGGGCCGCTGCGGCCGCCGCGGCTCGCCGGACGGCGGCCCGCCAGGCGGTCGCGGCGGGCACCCGGCCCGCCGCGACCTGCGTCAGGCCGCCGTCCAGGTCAGTGCCGATGGCGGCGCTGGCCGGGCCGAGGATCGTGGTCGGCGTCCGGGTGGCGGCCGCGCCGAAGATCTTGCCGACGTCGGCGCCGCTGAAGTACGGGCTGGTGACGGCGTCCAGCGCGGTAGCGGCGGCGAAGTTGGCCGGGAAGTCGCCCTGGCTCCGGAACAACTCGACGCCCGCCTGCTCGCCGGCCAGGAAGCTGGCCAGCTGGAAGGCCGCCTGCTGGTGCCGGCCCGCCCCGGGCAGGGCCAGGTAGAACCCGCCCGCGTTGCCGGCCCCGCCGGGGGCCGGGATCACGTTCCAGCCGTCCGAGCCCAGCGGCCCGGCCAGCGCCGAGATCTGGTGCAGCATCCAGGCCGGGCACACCGTGGTGGCGAACGCCACGTGGGCGACTCCCCGCGCCCAGGCTTTCGACCCCGGAGCCAGCTGCGCGGTCAGCCCGTCGCGGGCCGCCCGCGCCGCGGTGTCCCAGGCCTGCCTGATCGCGGAGTTGCTGGTCAGCACCAGGCGGCCCGCCGGGCTGTAGTACTGCTCCCTGACCTGGGCGGCCATCGCGTTGTAGAGGCTGCTGGCCGAGTCGGTGAACGCGGGCCCGTGCGCGATGCGGGCCCGGAACAGCCGGCCCGTCCGCAGGTAGCCCGCCCAGGTCGACCAGTCGCGGGACAGCGCCCGCGGGCTGGACGGGAGGCCCGCCTCGGCCAGCAGGCTGGTCCGGTAGCAGATCGCGAGCGGTCCGATCTCGGCGCCGAGCGCGTAGGTTCGGCCAGTCCGGCTGGTGGCCTGCGCCGTGACCCACGGCAGCCAGCCATTTGAGAGCGCGCTGGCGCCGGCCGAGCCGGAGGACAGAGTGTTCAGCGGCACGAAGTAGCGCGCCAGCGGGCCGGTCACCTCGGAGATGTCCGCGACGGGCACCTCCTGGATGTCGGCCACGCGCCCGGTCGCCAGCCCGTCCCGCACCGCCCGCCAGTACCCGTCCGGCCCCGCTTTGGTCACCTGGATGATCCTGACGCCGGGGTGCAGCCGCTCGTACTCGGTGTACAGTCCCGCCTGGCGGTAGCCGGGGTTCCCGTACACGCCGACCCGCAGCGTGACTGACGGGCCTGCCCGCCGGAACGCCGGCTGGCTGCTGGCCGTCGTGCAGCCAGCCGTCGTGGCCACGGCGATCAGGCCCGTGGCCAGGATTGCGGGGAAGCTGATTCTCCTGCGGCATTGTCTGGTTTCGCGCATGGGCGCCTCCTAGATCAAGCACGAGGGTTGCCGCCGCGCTGCGCGTCGTCAAGGCGCGAGATAGCCCGTAACCGGGTCATGAAAGTTTCACGATTCATGGCTCGGGAATCCGTGGCCAGATTGAGTCGTCAGGCCGTCGGTGCTGGCCTGCGGCGGCCCATCAGGAAAGCAGTCGGCTATGAAATTACGGCCATTATTTTCATGCCGCCGCCGATGGTTGACCGGCTAAGTGACCGGCGTTATGTTCACGTCACCTCAAAACGGCCATCAGGCCTTTCCCTGAGTCATTCTCCGAAGAAGGTGAAGTCGTGAAACCTGCGGCGATCGGCCTAGCCAGGCGCGCCAGGTACCTGGCCTGCGTGGCCGCTGTCGGGGCGCTGGTGGCGGGCACGGTGCTGTCGGCGCACCCGCAGGCCGCCCAGGCCGCGTCGGCCTGTCAGGTGGCCTACACGGTGAACAGCGACTGGGGCACCGGGTTCAGCACGTCCATCACGATCACCAACACCGGCTCGGCGATCTCCTCGTGGACGCTGGGCTACTCCTACACCGGCAACCAGCAGCTCAGCTCCGGCTGGTCCGGCACCTGGACCCAGTCCGGCAAGAACATCTCCGTGGCCAGCGCCAGCTGGAACGGATCCCTGGCCACCGGCGCCAGCACCCAGATCGGCGCCAACTTCAGCTACACCGGCACCAACACCGCCCCGACCACCTTCACCCTCAACGGCACCACCTGCAACGGCAGCGGCACGTCGCCGACGCCTACTCCGACCCCCACGCCCACGCCCACCCCGACCGGCGGCCCGGCTCCGCAGCTGCACGTGTCCGGCAGCAAGCTGGTCAACGCCAGCGGCCAGCAAGTGGTGCTGCACGGCATCGACCGGTCCGGCACCGAGTACGCCTGCGTGCAGGGCAACGGGATCTTCGACGGGCCAAGTGACCAGGCGTCGATCACGGCCATGGCGAGCTGGGGCGTCAACGCGGTGCGGGTGCCGCTGAACGAGGCGTGCTGGAACGCCGAGTCCTACGTGGACAGCGCCTATGCGGGCGCGAACTACCAGACCGCCATCGAGAACTACGTCAAGCTGCTCAACGCCAGCGGCATGGTGGCCATCCTGGACCTGCACTGGACCGACGGCCTGTACACGGGCAACTCGGCCGGCTGCTCGTCGGCCCAGGCGACCTGCCAGAAGCCGATGCCCGACTCGGCGCAGTCGGTGCCGTTCTGGTCGTCGGTGGCGACCGCGTTCAAGGGCAACGACGCGGTCATCTTCGACCTGTTCAACGAGCCCTATCCGGACCGTGCCCTGTCCAGCGAGACCGCGGCCTGGCAGTGCTGGCAGGCTGGCGGCTCGTCGTGCAGCGCCGGCATCTCCTACCCGGTGGCCGGGATGCAGACCCTGGTCAGCACGGTCCGCGCCACCGGCGCGAACAACGTGATCATGCTCGGCGGCCTGGCCTACTCCAACGACCTGACCCAGTGGCTGACTTACAAGCCCACCGACCCCGACAACAACCTCGTCGCCTCCTGGCACTCCTACAACTTCAACACCTGCAGCAACCAGTCCTGCTGGACCAGCCAGATCTCGCCCGTGATCGCGCAGGTCCCGGTCATCGCGGGCGAGATCGGCGAGAACGACTGCGCCGACAGCTACATCGACCCGCTCATGAGCTACCTCGACTCGCAGTCCACCAGCTACCTGGCCTGGGCCTGGAACGCCGACTTCAACTGCTCGTCCGGTCCCGGCCTGATCACCGACTACACCGGCACGCCCACCGCCTACGGCGCGGGCTACAAGTCCCACCTGCTGGCCCTGGCCGGCGGCTAGCCAGGAGCACACCGGGAGGCACACGTGACAAGAATCCGGTCGCTGGCCGGCCTGCTCGGCGCCGGCGCGCTGGTCCTCAGCCTGGCGACGGGCGCGCCGGCCAGCCCGGCCGCGGCGGCGACATCGAGTTGCACAGTGGCCTACTCGGTGGTGAACAGCTGGCCCGGCGGGTTCCAGGGCGGGATCACGATCACCAACAACGCGGCGCCGATCACGTCCTGGACGCTCGCCTTCACCTTCCCCGGCGCCCAGCAGGTCGGCGGCGGCTGGGGCGGCACGTTCACCCAGGCCGGTCAGTACGTCTCGGTGACCAGCGAGAGCTGGGATGGCGCCCTGGCCACGGGCGGCTCCACCACCATCGGCTTCACCGGCACCGTCGGCGCCACCAACGCCGTGCCGTCCTACTTCACGGTCAACGGCTACGCCTGCAACGGCGCCGCGCAGGTGCCGTCGGTGAACATCACCAGCCCGGCGGCCGGCGCGAGCGTCACGCCCGGCACGACCGTGCCGGTCACGGCGAACGCCAGCGAGCCGACCGCCTCGATCAGCAAGGTGGAGTTCTTCGCCACCTCCACGCTGCCCGGCACCCCCGCGACCCCGGTGCTCATCGGCACCGCGACGGCTAGCCCGTACACCGTGAGCTGGACCAGCGCCCCCGCCGGGTACTACTCACTGACCGCGGAGGCGTTCGACAGCTCCGGCGCCGCTGCTACCTCCGCGCCGGTGGCGCTCAGCGTGGTGCCTACGACCAGCACCGCGCCGCAGTTGCACGTGTCCGGCAACGAGCTGGTCAACGCCAGCGGCCAGCCGGTGGTGCTGCACGGCGTCGACCGGTCCGGCACTGAGTACGCGTGCGTACAGGGCAACGGGATCTTCGACGGGCCCAGCGACCAGGCCTCCATCACCGCCATGAAGAGCTGGGGCGTCAACGCCGTCCGGGTGCCGCTGAACGAGGCCTGCTGGAACGCGGAGTCCTACGTCAACAGCGCCTACGCCGGAACCACCTACCAGACCGCCATCGAGAACTACGTCAAGCTGCTCAACGCCAACGGCATCGTGGCCATCCTGGACCTGCACTGGACCGACGGCGCCTACAGCGGGACCTCCTCCGGCTGCGCCTCGGCCCAGGCGACCTGCCAGAAGCCGATGCCCGACACCGCGCAGTCGGTGCCGTTCTGGTCGTCGGTGGCGGCCGCGTTCAAGGGCAACGACGCGGTCATCTTCGACCTGTTCAACGAGCCCTACCCGGAGCGGGCCGACAACTACAACGAGACCGAGGGCTGGCAGTGCTGGCTCAACGGCGGCAGCTCGTGCGCCGGCATCTCCTACCCGGTGGCCGGCATGCAGACCCTGGTCAACGCCATCCGGGCCGCGGGTGCCAGCAACGTGATCATGCTCGGCGGCCTGGAGTACGCCAACGACCTGACCCAGTGGCTGGCCTACGAGCCCACCGACCCCGACGGCAACCTGGTCGCCTCCTGGCACTCCTACAACTTCAACACCTGCAGCACGCAGTCCTGCTGGACCAGCCAGATCGCCCCGGTGGCCGCCCAGGTGCCGGTCATCGCGGGCGAGATCGGCGAGAACGACTGCGCCGACACCTACGTCGACCCGCTCACCGCCTGGCTGGACTCCGCGCACATCAGCTACCTGGCCTGGGCCTGGAACGCCGACTTCGGCTGCTCGACCGGTCCGGGGCTGATTACCGACTACGGCGGCGACCCGACCGCGTACGGCGCCGGATACGAGGCCCACCTGCAGGCCCTCGCCGGCGGCTGACCGCCCGGAACGGCCTCCCGCGGCGATCGCGGGAGGCTTTTCGGCACCGTGATGGAAAACGATATCGATACCGATAGCGGCCCCCAGGAGGAATCGTGGAACAAAGTGAGTACGAGCCTGACCAGGCCCGGCGGGCCGGCGAGGTCATGAGCCGCCCCGCCCGGGGCCCCCTGGGCCGGGGCCGGGGCGGGCTGGCCACCGCGCTGGCCCTGGCGCTGGTCACCCTGCCGGGCGTGCTGGCCGCGGCGGCCGTCAGCCCGCCCGCCAGCGCCGCCGTCGCGCCGCCCGCGGCGGGGGCCCGGCCCGCCGCCAGCGCCGTCGGAGCCGTCGGAGCCGCCGGAGCCGGCTACTGGCACACCAGCGGCAACCAGATCCTCGACTCGGCCGGCAACCCGGTGCGGATCGCGGGGATCAACTGGTACGGCTTCGAGACCCCGGACGAGATCGCGCACGGCCTGTGGGCGCAGGACTACCACGCGATCATCAACGACATCAAGAATCTCGGGTACAACACCATCCGGATCCCGTTCTCCAACCAGCTGGTGGAGGACCCGATCGTCCCGCAGAACCTCAGCTTCTCCAGCAACACCGGCCCGATCAACACCGACCTCCAGGGCCTCAGCGCCCTGCAGGACCTCCAGAAGATCGTCACCTACGCGGGCCAGGAGGGCCTCAAGGTCATCCTGGACGATCACCGGTCCGAGGCGGGCGAGTCCGCCGAGAGCAACGGCCTGTGGTACACCGCCACCTTCACCAGCCAGGACTGGTTGAACGACTGGGTCACTCTGGCCAAGATGTTCGCCGGGAACCCCACCGTCGTCGGCTTCGACCTGCGCAACGAGCCGCACACCCCGGCCGGCGACACCTACGCCCTGGGTGCTACCTGGGGCACCGGTGACCCCAGCACGGACGTGCGGCTCGCCTACGAGCAGGCCGGCAACGCCATCCTGGCCGTCGACCCCGGCGCGCTGATCTTCTGCGAGGGCATCAGCGAGAACCCGACCTCCGCGGGCGGACTCAACAGCACGTGGTGGGGCGGCGACCTGGCCCTGGCCGGCCAGTACCCGGTTGTGCTCAGCTCGCCGGGCCACGTTGTCTACTCCGCGCACGACTACGGGCCGGACCTGTTCCAGCAGACCTGGTTCAACTCCAGCACCACCGCGGCCAGCCTGGATGCGGTCTGGAACCAGAACTGGGGCTACCTCTACGCCGACGACACCGCGCCGGTCTGGGTGGGCGAGTTCGGCACCGACAACTCCGCGGCCGACATCCAGAGCTCGAGTCCCGGCTCGCAGGGACAGTGGTTCGCCGACCTCGTCTCCTACCTGCAGGGCAACCCCTGGATGGGCTGGACCTACTGGGCACTGAACGGCGAGGACTCCTACGACCTGCTCGATAACAACTACGACCCGACCCCGGTCAGTGCGCAGAAGCAGTCACTGCTCTCGACCATCCAGTTCTCGCTGCCCGGCGCGCAGAACGGCAGCCCGCCGCCCACCCAGGTCTCGTGCTCCGCGGCCTACTCCCTGACTAACAGCTGGTCGGGCGGGTTCCAGGGCCAGGTCGTGCTGACCAACACCGGCACCGCGCCGATCAGCGGCTGGACACTCACCTGGACCTTCCCCGGCGACCAGCAGATCTCCAGCATGTGGACGGCCAGCTATACCCAGTCCGGCGAGAGCGTGACCGCCGTCAACGAGCCCTACAACGCCAGCATCCCGGCGGAGGGTTCCGTCACGATCGGCTTCACCGGCACGTTCACCAGCAGCGACGCCGCGCCGACCAGCTTCGCGGTCAACGAGACCGCGTGTACGGGCTAACCCGCCACCCCAGCATCCATCCGCCCCGCGCCCGCCCCCTAGGTAATGGAGGACCAGTGCCAATCCCGCCCACCCCGGCCCGGCGCCCGCGCCGCGGCGCCTTACCAGCGGCCGCTATCGTGGCGACGCTCGCCCTGAGCGCCGCCGGGCTGGCCGCCCTGTCCAGCCCGGCGCTCGCCGCCGACACCGCCACCATCAACGGCGCGACCACCTACCAGACGATGGCCGGGTTCGGCGCGTCCGAGGGCTTCGGCGAGGCCGCGACCGTGATGAACGCATCGCCCTCGGTCCAGCAGCAGGCCCTGAGCCTGCTGTACAGCCCGACCAGCGGCGCCGGCCTGACCATCCTGCGCAACGAGATCAGCGCCGACTCCGGCTCGACCATCGAGCCGGCCAGCCCCGGCAGCCCCGCGGCCACCCCGAGCTACGCCTCGCTCGCCTCGATTGGCAGCGACCAGGGCCAGCTGTGGTTCGCCCAGCAGATCAAGGCGGACTACGGGGTGACCAACGTGTTCGCGGACGCGTGGAGCGCGCCCGGATTCATGAAGACCAACGGGTCGGCCGTCAACGGCGGCACGCTCTGCGGCGTCCCGAGCGCGACCTGCTCCAGCGGCGACTGGCGCCAGGCCTACGCCAGCTACCTGGTCCAGTACGCCAAGGATTACGCCGCCGCGGGCGACCCGCTGAGCTACCTCGGCCCGGAGAACGAGGCCAACCTCGCGCCCAGTTACGACGGCATGGTGATGAGCCCGTCCCAGACCGCCAGCTTCCTCGACGTGCTCGGCCCCGCACTGGCCGCCTCCGGCCTGCCCACCCAGATGGAGTGCTGCGCTACCGAGGGGTGGGACTACGCGCAGCAGTACGCCGCCGCCATCGAGGCCGACCCCACCGCCAGCTCCTACACGCCGGTATTCACCAGCCACGGCTACACGCAGGCGCCCGCCTCCGCGCTGTCGGGCTGGAGTAAGCCGGCCTGGGAGACGGAGTGGTCCACGTTCGAGACCTGGGATCCGGCCTGGGACGACGGCACCGACGCCTCCGGCCTGACCTGGGCTCAGCACATCTACACCGGGCTGACCGCGGCTAGCCTGAGCGCGTTCCTGTACTGGTGGGGCAGCACCACCCCGTCGGAGAACGGCGACAACGAGGGCCTGATCCAGATCAACGGCTCCAACGTGGCCGCCTCCGGCCGGCTGTGGGCGTTCGCCAACTACAGCCGGTATGTCCGGCCCGGAGCGGTGCGCATCGGCGCGACCAGCTCCGGCAGCGCGGTGGACCTGACGGCATTCAAGAACACCGACGGCTCGATCGCCATCGTGGCGCTGAACACCGGCACCAGCGCTGACCCCGTCACCTACTCGCTGTCCGGCACCGGAACCGCTAGCGGCGCCACGGTCACCCCGTACCTGACCAACTCCTCCAGCGACGTGGCCGCCCAGGCCACGACGACGGTCAGCGGCGGCTCCTTCAGCGCGACGATCCCGGCCCGGTCGCTGGTCACCTACACCATTGCGGCCGGCTCGGGCGGCGGCGGCAACACGGTCACCGTCACCAGCCCCGGCAACCAGGCCGGCACCGTGGGCACGGCGGCCAGCGTGCCGGTCAAGGCCACCGACTCGGCATCCGGCCAGACCCTCAGCTACTCCGCCGCCGGCCTGCCGCCGGCCTGTCGATCAGCTCCTCGACCGGCCTGATCTCCGGCACCCCCGCGACCGCCGGGACCTCCACGGTCACCGTGACGGCCACCGACGGCACGGGCGTGTCGGGGTCGGCCACCTTCACCTGGACCATCGGCAGCTCGGGCGGCGGTGGCAGTGGCGCGGGATGCACCGTCACCTACACCACGCAGAGCCAGTGGGCGGGCGGCTTCGTAGCCGGCGTCACGATCGCGAACACCGGGTCCTCGGCGATCAGCGGCTGGACCCTGAAGTTCGCCTTCCCCGGCGACCAGCAGGTCACCAGCAGCTGGAACGGCACCGCCAGCCAGAGCGGCGAGAACGTGTCGATCACCAACGCCAGCTATAACGGCTCCATCGCGCCGGGCTCCAGCGTCTCGATCGGCTTCCAGGGCACCTGGACCAGCAGCGACGCCGCCCCGGCCAGCTTCACTCTCAACACTGCCACCTGCGCGACCTGACCCCAGCGATCGGGCAGCATGCCAGCGGCCCCGGCCGCACGGACGGACCGTGCGGCCGGGGCCGCTTTGTTTCCAGCTCCGGTTTCCAGTTCGGGTTAGGGGACGGTGGGGTCGGCGTTCTGGACGAGCATCTGGAACTCGGCCGGGAACCACTGGCCGGCCGGGACGTCGAAGCCGGGGATCGAGTTGGTCGGGTAGGAGTTGCCGCTGCCGTCGGTGTTGGTGCCGTTCGGGTCGCAGTGCGGGTCACCGTGAGAGTGCGTCGACGTGGGGTAGTCGCCGTCGGACTCACCCGGCGGCTTGATCCACACGTAGGCGTACAGGTTGGCGAACGACGACAGCGGATTGGCCTGCGGGAAGGCGCCGAGGCCCGCGTTGTTCTGGTTGCACCAGTCGCCGCGGAACGGCCGCTCGTCGATCTTGGACTGATTCACGAACGTGTTCAGGTCGGTTGAGGTGCTCGCCGCCGTCGGCCGGTTCGGACCGCCCCAGCCATTGCGCGAGGTGTCGATAAGCATCCCGATGGTGCTCGGGAACCCGGCGGCGACCAGGTTGCTGTACATCGCCTGGTCGTAGCTGAGCTCGTCGACATACGGGTTGAACTGGTAGAACGTCGACGAGTCCACCGGCTGGCCGCCGACGCTCTCGGTCGCCGTCAGGTACGGCTCGGTCGTGGGCGTGTAGTTGGCCGTGTCGCTGATGAACCCGTCGATGCTGCTGACGCCCGCCGTCGTGCCCGAGGCGACCGACTTGTACAGCGAGACGGCCGGGCCCATGTTGCTCGGCCAGCCCAGCCACGCGGAGTGCGCGATGTCGACGTAGTTGTAGACATTCGGGATGGCGTGCAGCTTGTTCAGCGCGTACTGGACGCCGTTTACGTAGGCCCCGCTGGAGTTGGCCTGGGCGCAGTTGGCGTCGCTGAGGTTGGTGACCAGGTTGGGCAGCGAGTCGGGCTCGACGATCGCGACCACCCGGATGTTGGTGTGCTCGTAATCGGTCAGGATCTGCGCGATCGGGTTGATGTAGTCCTGCTCGTAGTACTGCAGGCCGTTGTTGCTGACCGTCAGCTCCCCGTTGGAGGCGAGGGCCGCGCAGTCGCGGTTAGGCAGATCGTAGATCACGATCGGCACCAGGATCGGCGTGCTGCCCGACTGCTGGCTCAGCGCCGCCTGCAGCTCCGCCTGCAGGCTCATCCGGCTGCTGTCGTCCGATCCGCCGTAAATGGCGCCGATGTGGTCCAGCCACAGCCCGGTGGACTGCTGCCCGACCAGCTTCATCTGGGCGGCGAGGGTGCCGCTCGCGCTGGCCGCCGAGGTGGCCACCTCCGCGGTGTAGTCGGGGTTCGCGAACCAGGTCGAACCCGTGAACGGGTTGACCGCGTGCGTGGGCGTCGCCGTCGAGCCGGCCGTGGTCTCCGTGCCCGTCGTGGTCACCGAGCTGTACCCGGCCGCGCTGACGGTGAAGGTCGCCGCGCCGGTGCTCGCGGTGTCGGCCGTGACCGTCACCGGCTGCGGGTACATCCAGTTGCTCGTCGT
The DNA here is from genome assembly GCA_963822485.1 of uncultured Actinomycetota bacterium. Lineage (GTDB taxonomy): Bacteria > Actinomycetota > Actinomycetes > Streptosporangiales > Streptosporangiaceae > DASUBV01. The sequence goes on along the minus strand of CAWGHW010000028.1, from coordinate 147,083 downwards.
GAAGGTGAGCGACGCGCCCGCCATGACCGACAGGCCCGAGTTGCCGGACGTGCGGCCCACCGCGACGGTCACGTTCCCTGACGGCGCCGCGGACAGCGATACGCCGAACACCTCGCTGGTGCCCTGGGCCACGGAGAACGTCCCCGGGTCGGCGACCAGCGTGCCGGTCGCGCTGGTCGAGGTCTCCGTCACCGTCACGGTGGCCCCGGCGTAACCCGACCCGGTCGCCGTGAACGTGGCCGCTCCCGTGCTGGAGGAGTCGGCCGCCAGGGTCACCGTCTGCGCGGTGGCGAAGTTGGCCGGCGTGAAGGTGAGCGTGCCGCCGGAACTTACCGACAGGCCGCTGTTGCCCGAGGCCCGGCTCACGGTGACCGTCACGTTCGAGGTCGGCGCCGTGGACAGCGACACCCCGAACGTGCCCGTCCCGCCCTGGGCCACCGATAGCGACACCGGACTGGCCACGATGCTGGGGCTGGTCGCGGGGCTGACGGTGACCGAGACGGCCGAGGATGTCGCGGTGGTGCCGCTGGCGTCGAATGCCTCGGCAGTCAGCGAGTAGGTTCCGGCCGGGACGCTGGTCCAGCTGAACGTGTACGGGCTCGAGGTTGCGGTGCCCAGCAGCGTCGTGCCGTTGAAGAACTCGACCTTGCTGATCGACCCGCCGCTCTCGCTAGCCGTGGCGGCCAGGGCGATCGTCGCCGGGGCCGTGAAGCTCGCGCCCGAGGCCGGGCTAGTCAGCGCGACCGAGATCCCGCTGCCGCCGCCACCGCCGCCGTTGCAGGTGGTGCCGTTGAGGGTGAAGGCGGTCGGCGCGGTGTTGGTGCCGGTGTAGCTGAAGTTGGCGCCGATCTGGGTGCTGGCGCCGGTGGCCAGGGACCCGTTCCAGCTCGCGCTGGCCACGGAGATGTTCTTGCCGGACTGGGTCCAGGTGCCGGACCAGCCGGAGCTGAGCTGCTGGTTGCCGGAGTAGGAGTAGCCCAGCGTCCACGAGGAGATCGCCGAGCCGGTGTTGGTGATCGTGATCGCCACGCTGAACCCGGTGCCCCAGTCGCTGTTCACCGTGTAGGCCACCTGGCACCCCGTCGCGGCGCTGGCCGGCGCCGCCGCGACCCCGACCAGCCCGGCGGAGCTCAGCCCCGCCACGGCTAAGGTGGCCAGTATCCAGCGGAACCGGGAACGCCCCAGTCTGAGGTGCATCCCGTGTATCCCGTGTATCCCGTGCAGCCCGTGAATCCCGCGCACTCTTGGTCTCATCCGGCAGATCCTCCTCATGTCAGTCCAGGCCCAGCGAGATGAAGAGGGCCGGGACGGCCAGGTCCGACGCTTGCCGCGAACATAGGCCGGTCCTGCGGGCCGGTACAGAGAGCCAGGCGGACCGTCGCCGCGCCGCGCGCCCTGGCGCCGGGCGGGCGACCGCGGGCAGGCCGCCGCCGTCGCTCTGACCAGGAGCGCTGGCGTCAGGGTCGAGGATCGAGGCCGTATCGCGGCTAGCGCCAGCGGACCCCGCACCTGCAAAGGAGCGAGCACGACCGGGAAAGTTTCATGGCCGGCGAGCGGCTACGGCTGGGTCCCGCTCAGCGAGCGGGCCCCAGCCGCAGAGCCAGCGTGGCCGGCGTGGCGCTTAGGGCGGCACCTGCAGGTGGGCAACGTGGGCAGGGCGGACTCCGGCATCGGCGCCCGCCAGCACTGCCGCTAGTGAGCAGTACCTACTTGACATCAGCCGCGTTGCGAACGAGCGTGACAGCGTCGAGGGCATCGTCGAGGGGATTCTCGCTCTCCACGGCGATCGGGAGAATCCCCACACGCTGGGCATTTCTGGACGCCGCGAGATAGCCGAGCTGGCGACATAGCGATTCGAGTGGAGGCCGCGGGCGCTGAGGCACAGCGTGAAGTACTTGGCTACCAGAGGAGGGGCTGGATGAGCGGTGACGTGGTCGTCGGGCACGACGGAAGGCCTCGCTGCGCGTGGGCCGGTGCCGGTGATACCGACTTCGGTCGTTACCACGACGAGGTGTGGGGTACCCGTACCTCCGACGAGGCCGCGATCTTCGAGGCGCTCACCCTGGGCGTGTTCGAGGTCGGGCTGAGCTGGTCGATCGTGTTCGGGAAGCGGGACGCGTTCCGGGCGGCATTCCGGGGCTTCGAGGTCGCCAAGGTCGCGACGATGACCAAGCCGGATGTCGACCGGCTGGTCCAGGACGCATCGATCATCCGCAACCGGGGCAAGATCCAGGCCACTGTCGACAACGCTCGCGCGATGATGGCCGCGTCGCCGGACCTGATGACGCTCTCGAAGTCCTACGAGATCAACCGCAAGAGGGCACCCCGATCCCTCGCCAACCTGCCCAAGTCGACCCCACAGGCGGAGGCGTTCGCCCGGCAGCTGAAGTCGCAGGGGTACCGCTTCGTTGGACCTACCAGCGTGTACGCGTTCATGCAGAACGTCGGAGTGGTCAACGACCACCTCCACGGGTGCTTCCGCGCTTCCGACTACCCGCCACCGCGCCGCGCTCCGGAATTTCCTCCGCATCAGCGCGATTAACTGATCGGAGTCGGCGGAACTTCCGGGTCCTAGTGATCATTGTGAGGGCTCTGACGGCAGAATGCCGCTGGGGGCGGCTGAACCGAGCTTGCTGCAGCTAGCGTGAGCTTACGTATGGCCTGGTCAGGCCGCATATGGTCCGGTCAGGGAATGCCTGAGTGATTCATGGTGAGGAGAAGGTCTACGGTTCGATTCCGTATGGGGCTCCGCAGGTCAGAGCCTTCGAGACCATGATTCAGCCCTAGCGCTGGCCCTACAACTTCTAGGGCCAGGCCCACACGCGACAGACCCCCGGAGGGCCAATCTGCAGGTCATAACCGCTGGGTTACTTGATCCTGATCGGCGTGACCGTGTTGTCCCAGCTGTTTACTACGTATACGGTGCGCCCGTCCGGCGCAATCGCGATCGCAACCGGGACTCGGCCGACCTTGATGGGATGCCCGGGCTTGCCGGTAGCCAGGTTGATCGGGGTGACCGTGTCGCCGCTGTAGTCACCCTTGTCGGCCACGTAGGCGGTCTTGCCGTCGGGGGTGATCGCGATCGCAACGGGGCCTTTGCCGACCTTGATGGCTGACCTAGGCTTTCCGGTGGCCAGGTTGATCGGGGTGACCGTACCGCCGTTGCCGGGCCAGTCGTAGTTAGCGACATAGGCGGTCCGCCCGTTCGGCGTAATCGCGATCGCAGCAGGACTGTTGCCGACCTTGATGGCTGGCCTGGGCTTTCCGGTGGCCAGATTGATCGGGGTGACCGTGTTGAAGCTGTAGTTGGCGACGTAGGCGGTGCGCCCGTTCGGCGTGATCGCGATCGCACTCGGCTCCCGACCGGCCTTGATGGCTGCGCCGGGCGTGCCGGTGGCCAGGCTGATCGGCGTCACCTTATCGCTGGAATACTCACCGACGTAGGCGGTGCGCCCGTTCGGCGTGATCGCGATCGCATCTGGGTCCCACCCCCCGACATTGATGGCTGGCCTGGACTTTCCGGTGGCCAGGTTGATCGGGGTGACGGTACGGCCGTTGCCGGAGACGCCTTCGTTGGTCAGGTAAGCGGTGCGCCCGTTCGGCGTAATCGCGATCGCCCCTGGGCTGCGGCTGATCTTGATGGCTGACCCTGGGGTCCCGGTGGCCAAGTTGATCGGCGTCACTGTGTAGTCATCGCAATTGACGACGTAGGCGGTGTGCCCGTTCGGCGTGATCGCGATATCACACGGGTTGTGGCCGACGTGTATCGGTTTCTTGGTACTGAGCGCAAAGGGCTGACGATCTGCTCCTTCCGCGCGATGCCCGTCTCGCGGGAGTGACGCCTGACTTTGCGCGGCAGCCGGCAGCGCAGCGATGGCGGCAACCGCCGCGAGGGCGGCGACGACAACCAGGGTCGTGCGTCCCGCGAAGCCCGATCGTGTCATCCGACCCCTCCTGGTGCGTGATCGCATAATACCGCGAATGTCGCAAAGAGTACGCTTCCAGTCGTGCCCGTGGCGTGCCCGTGGCGTGCCCGGTCGGCCTGGAACATTGCGATCTACAACCAGCACTACGGCGGCCGGGTCACCGTCGGCGGGACCAGCGCCGCGAGCCCGCTCATTGCCGGGATCTACGGCCTGGCCGGCAACGCTGCGACCGTCGCCCCTGGCCACGAGTACACGCATCGTAACTCGCTGTTCGACGTGACAACCGGGAACAACTCCGGGTTCGCCACGGCCGGGCAGGCCTGCGGTGGCGACTATCAGTGCGTGGCCAAGCGCGGCTACGACGCGCCTACTGGTCTGGGTACCCCAGACGGCACCGGCGCGTTCTAGCCCCGTCCCCGCTGGAGCGCTGGCCACCGCTCCCGGCGGCAGCTCGTTCCGGCCGCCCGTCAACTGCCGCAGGGATATGTCATTGTCCGCTTTAGACCCGGCTGGCAATCTCGGCCGTGAACTCCCGGCGCGGGTTCGGACATCGAGCAGCTAAGGACTCCTGGCAAATTGGGTCGTTGCGGAGTCGTCGCCAGCAGATGAGGAGGCCGCGGGTTCCCGTCCCCTTTTGGTCATTTGCGGGCGAGCATTACTTCGGTGTCACCGGGCCAGTCCCAGAAAACGCCTTGGGGAGATCGCTGCCTCAGCAGCTCTCGAACCTCGCCGGCGAATTCTTCGACTCGGTCGCCGAACAGGTGCGGCGCGGCATAAGACATGGAGAAGTAACCGGACACTACGCTCTCGGTATCCCGCATGAGGTCGGGGATGCCGGGGGCGAAGATCACCCGTGGCGCGCCGAACCGGGTGCTGGCCAGGGCGTCCTGGAGGCTGAGGGCCTGAACCGGCGCGGTGCTCTGGCCCGCTCGCCTCGTCGGTCCGAGATACTTCCGCACCAGCTCCTCGATCTCATCGTGCGGAATCCGCGGCGGCCCGGGGCTCGGCGGGACGGCCCGCCCCTCGGCCTGATGCCCGACAATGACCAGAGCCCCGCCCGGCTCCACCATGTCGTACACCGCCTCGGCCACCGGAACCTCGTCGGTCCAGTAGAACGACTGGCCGAACGTGACCAGTCGGTACGGCCCGGGCGCCACCGCGGGAAGGTCCTCGGCCCGGCCCTGGATCCAGGTGATGTTCGTGATGTCCCGCTCCCGGGCGGCCCGGCGACCCTCGGCGATCATCGCCGGATCGGGGTCAAGGCCGACGGCGCTCTCAAACAGGTGCGCCAGTCGCACGGTGAGGATGCCGGGACCGCACCCGACGTCCAGCAGCCTTCCGCTGCCATCCAGGCTGAGTTCCTCAGCGAGCAGAGCCTCGAGCCGGGGCGAGTAGGCGGGTCTCCCGTAGCGGTAGTGGACAGCCGCGCCACCATAGAACGAAGGGTCATATCGCACCGCAGAACATTACCAAGCCTCCGCATCGCGGCCCGCGACCTAGCCCCGGATGAACTTGGGACTCCTCCCGAAATGAGGCTTACGGCCGTCGATAATGACGGCGCGTCAGTTCTCGTGGCTAATGGCTGAAGGGGATGCGAGCACAGCACGCAATCCCCGGCATCCGGGGCCGTAGGCGGCTGGATAGTCGCAAGGTGCTGTGCGGGATCTTGTTCGTCCTCTGCAAGACCGGCGGGCAGGACCTATCAGGCCTCTGCCGAGCCCGGCAACAGGTGCTACAGGCGTATTTTTCCAAGGCGGTATCAGAAGTGATCAGAAAGGCAGCTGGTAGAAGGCGCCGGCGTCGTCGTCGTCGGTGCCCGGTGCCCGGCGCGCTGATCAGCCGTTCCGCTCCATCCCCCAATGCCCGCGCGATCAGCTCTGCCGTCTCCTAACCGGGAATCTGCGGGAGCCGGCAGAGGATCTCGCCGTGGAGGACTGAGAGCCAGCCGTCCTCCGCGGCCGCCCAGGAGAGCCAGGCGGCACTGATCCGGCGCAGGTCGTCAGTGGCCGCGTATCCGTCGTCGACTAGCTGGCGGGCCAGCGCGGACTCGGTGATCCGGTCGGCCCACATTCGGCCCCAGTGGTCGCGGTCGGCGGGCGTGGCGAAGCACCAGGTACTGGACGTGGCGGTGATGTCGGCCAGGCCAGCTGCCCTGGCCCACGACAGCAGCCTGCGGCCGGCGTCGGGCTCGCCGCCGTTGGCGCGCGCGGCGGCGCGGTAGAGGCGCAGCCACTCATCGAGCTCGGGGAGCTGCGGCCACCAGGCGAAAGCCGCGTAGTCGCCGTCACGCGCCGCGACGACACCGCCCGGGCGGGTGACCCGGGCCATCTCGCGCAGCGCCTGCACCGGGTCGGCCAGGTGCTGGAGTACCTGGTGGGCGTGGACGACGTCGAACGACGCGTCGGGGAATGTGAGGGCATGCGCGTCCTGCACGCTGAAGCCGGCATTGGTGATGCCGCGCGCCGCGAGTGTCGCCCGCGACAGATCCAGTTCCTCCGGCCCGATTTCCGTGGCCGTGACCCGGCCCACCAGGTCGGCCAGGTCGGCGGTGATGGTGCCCGGGCCGGCGCCGATATCGAGCAGCGAGTCGCTCTCGTGCAGGTGCGGCAGGAGGTACGCGGCGGAGTTGGCCGCCGTGCGCATCCGGTGCGATCGCAGCACCGATTCGTGGTGGCCGTGGGTGTACGTGCTCATGACTCTCCTTCCGGCCACGCAGTCTGCCCGCACTTCGCACTGGTGTCCAGAAAATGAGAAAGGCATCTCGATATATGAGACAGTCGCCATCCAGGCCTGACCTGCGGCCCAGTCACGTCACGTCACCCCAGCCAGGTACCGATGAGTTTCAGCCGCGGCGATGGTCTTGCTGTTGAATCGGCTGGGAGGAGTGGTTCCGGTGGACCTGTACAGCGTCATGTGCGTGCGTGACCGGGCGGCATCGCAAAAGTGGTTCGAGGCGTTCTTCGGGCGGCCGGCGGACGAGGTCATCGGCGAGGAGTACTTGTGGCAGGTCGGTGAGAACGCGTGGGTCGTCATCGACGACCGGTACATGCGGGCCGCACGGGTGGGCGGCACGATGGTCACACTCGGCGTGACGGACCTCGACGACATCCTGGCCCGGCTGGCCGCGCACGGTATCGAGCATGAGCCCGTGGAAACCTACGGCAACGGCGTGCGCCACGTGGAAGTCCTCGACCCGGACGGCAACAGCCTGTCGCTCGCGCAGGCGCCCGCCGGGTAATCCGAGCCGACGGCAGCAACCAGAGCACACGGCAGCAACCAGAGCACACGACAGCACCAGCATCGCCGCGCAGATCTGCTCAGGTGGTCGCGGCGGACTGGACCGATTCGTAGAGGTGCTCGCGAGCGCTGTCGATGTGAGCCGCCATGGCCGCGACCGCGGCCGCGGCGTCGCCAGCGATCACGGCGGTGACAATCGCATCGTGCTCGTCCCAGGAGCGCTTGCGCATGTTCGGCTCGAAGGGTGAGCGATACCACTCCGCGCGCTTCTCCAGTGCCTTCAGCATCTGCGCGAGCACCGGATTGTCGGCTGCTGACGTCAGCGCCTCGTGGAGGTTAACTCGCCGCTGCACGTCGGACGGGTCCTCGCCGCGCTTGAGCAGCTCGCGGGCGAGGTCGATGGATGCCCGCAGGTCCCTGGCGATCTCAGGCGTTACCCGAAGGGAGGCGAGCCGCACCGACTCGGTCTCCAGGGCACGCCGGATGTTGAAGAAGTCGTCGATCTCCTTGCGGGTCGGGACGTGCACGAAGGCACCCTGTCGAGGGCGCAGGTCGACGAACCCGTCACGCCACAGCAACTGCAGTGCCTCGCGGATCGGGCCCCGGCTGACGCCCAGCGTCTGCGCGAGGTCGCTTTCGACCAGCCGGGAGCCCGGCGTGAACGCACCGCTGGTGATCATCGCCTCGAGCTGCTCGTAGATCCGCTCGCGTAGCGGAGGCGTCTCGTCTATGCGGCGGAGCTCTAGTGGCTGCATTTCTGGTGGCAAGCTCTCTGTCCGATCCTGGTTTGCCACGTCACGCGGCAGGCTCGATGCTTGTCACCATAGTAGTGGTACGTAGGTGGTCGACACGAAACAGTTAACGATCTCCGTGCGTCATCGGCCAGGGCACCGGGTCAGACCTGGTCGAGTGCGTGCAGCGCCGCCCAGGTCTTGTCCTCGACGTAGATCCCGTCGCGCGAGCGCTCCTGAGCCGTGCGCTGCTCATGCTCGCCAGGGAAGAGCACCTCGGAACCTTCGGCGGCGCCGGCCTTGAGGTAGTCGATGAAGTCCGAGACCTGATTGCGGAACGTGTCCGGGTCCATGAAGCATGAAACGTCGTGCACGGCGATGAAGTTGCCGTCGTTGTGCTTGCCGTCCGCCGCGACCCCGTAGCCCAGCCCGGTGAGCAGGCCGCAGAACACCTCGACCATGAACGACAGGCCATAGCCCTTGTGGCCCTGGTCGCCACCCAGCGGGAGCAGCGCGCCGCCCGCCCAGTACGCCTCAGGATCGGTACTGGGCTGGCCGTTCTTGTCCACAATCCAGCCCAGCGGTATCGCGTCCCCGCGCTGGCGCGCCAACTGGACCTTTCCCAGCGCGACGGCCGAGGTCGCCATGTCGAGGATCACGGCCCCGTGCCGGCTGCTGGGCACGGCGATGCAGATGGGATTCGAGCCGAGCAGGGCAGTATTGCCGCCGAACGGAACGGTGAGCTTTGGGCCGCGTCCCGAGTCGGCCATCATCATCGCGATGAGGCCCCGGTCCGCTGCCATGCCTGCGTAAGCGCCGAGCCGGCCGACGTGGCCCTGGAACCGGATCGTCACTCCGGAACCGCCCTGTGCGACCGCCTTGCCGATCGCGAGGTTCATCGCGCGCTCCGTCATGACGAAGCCGAAGCCCCAGTTGCCGTTGATCACGGCGGTCGATGGTGTCTCGCGCTCGACGACGAACTCCGCGCCTGGCACGATGTCGCCGCGCTTGATCGCGCCGATGTACTGCTGAGTGCGCATGACCCCGTGCGAATCGTGGCCCGCAAGGTTCGCGCCGACCTGATGGCGGCTCACGACCTCCGCCTCGGCCTCCGATACGCCGTTCGCTACGTAGATGCGAGTGACGAGTTCACGCAGCTCGTCGGCCTTGACGACGGTCATGGTACGTCCACCTTTGCGTTAGATCGGGCGGCGTGCGGCACCGGCGGCCTCACGTCTGTTGCCGAGGTTGCGGGACGATCAGGCAGTCCATGAGGTCCCGAGCCGTGTGCTTCTCGATCGACCACCACGTCGCGAGGGCGGCGTCGATCGCGTCGGGCGACAGTCTTCCCGTGCAAAGCCGCCGGAACTTCGTCCCGAGCTCCGCGCTGGAGACCGGGTTGGCCTCATGGCCCAGCGGGTTGACGGTCTCGATGTTGTGGGTGTTGCCCTCGACGTCCGTCGCGCGCACGCGCATGCGGACGACGGCGGGGAAGTCCTTCTCGATCTCGTCGTCGATCGCGACCGTGACCCGGTTCATGACCGGTCGCAGGCTCTCGTCGAGGTACGCCTCAGGAACGAAGGCCTCCGGCCCGATGGACCCGTGCCGGAGTGTCCAGGCCAGGATGTACGGCAGGCTGTGGTCGGCCGTCTCGCGCGTGCGCGGATCCCACTTGGCCGGCTCGCTTCCGCTCTCGTGCCATGCTGACCAGTACGTCTTCACCTCGATCGAGGCGACATCGCGGCCCTCGAGCTTGTCGCGCAGCTCGATGGCGCACCAGACGAGCGCCTGCATGTTGTAGACGACCGGCCAGTACTTGATCTTCGCCAGCGGCATCACCCAGTCGCCGCCCGCGGTCCCGAAAAGACGGAGGTCGACGGTGCCGGTGATGAGGTCCGCGAGCCCGTGCCGACCGGTGAACGGTGCCTCCGGGCCGGTCATCCCGGCCGCCGCGAGCTGGGTGGACAGGACCGCGGACTGAGTCGCGAAGGCGGTAGCGGCGCCCTTCCACATCGAGAGCATTCCGGCCCGCGTCGCGCGCATGGGCACGTTGCTCGTGGCCGTGAGCGCGATGGCGTGCGCCGTGCGCTCCCGGTCGAGGCCCATCAGGTAGGCCAGCGCTGCGGACGTACCTACTCCGATGCCGAAGCCGTTGTCCCAGCCCTTCTCGCGCAGCTGCCCGGCCATCTGGATTCGGATGAAGATCTCGTACGCGATGACGGCGGCGGTGACGAGATCGGCGCCGGAGCTGCCGAGCTGCGGGCCTACGGCCAGCGGGGGCGCGAGGCTGTCGCTGGGATGCCCGCCCGGGTAGGTGTCATTGAAGTCGAGGTCACGGATGAGGCAGCCGTTGATAAACGTGGCGGACGCCGCAGACATCGTGTGCGCCGACCCGATGACTCGTCCGCTGCGCTCGGGTGCCACTGCCTGCGTTGCGACGGCGTGCCCCACGCGGGCCGTCTCGCAGCCGAGGGCGCCTATCGCGCATCCGGCCGTATCGAGGAGCCGCTCGCGGGCCGCCTGAACCACGGCCTCCGGGATGTCATCGAAGCGAATGTCGATCGCGAAGTCGGCAATCTGCCTCAGCACCTCGTCCACTCGACGTCCTTATCCGGCCGCTCGGCACGTGATCCCTGATCTCCATGGCCCGCGGATTTCTCCGCGAATGAGGACAACTTAAAATGATGACCGCAGACTGTCAACAGTTTTTCATAAACAAACTACTACCGTGACGGTCCGGCGCAATGCTGGCTGCGCTGCGACCGAAGCGCAGCTGGCGCAACCATGGGCGAGCCCTAGGACCTCGGGTGGTCGGTGGCGGCAGTGGCCGACGTCATGACCCCGGGGCGGTCGGCGGCGCGAGGGCCGGAGCTGGCTCGAATCGCACTGCGAGGTCGGCGACGCCGTTCAGGGACACCACCACGTTGCCCAGCCACCGCTGGTCATCGCGGCGTGGCCAGTCGGTGCGGAAATGATCACCGCGCGAGTCCTCGCGGGCCAGCGCGGACCTGGCGACGGCCAGCGCGACGAGGGCCCTGCGCCGGGTCGCCGCGCCGCTGCCACTACATGGTGCGATGACCAGCGACTCCCGGATGGCCGCGACCGCGGTCTCCAGCTCGGCGCCCGAGCGCAGGATGCCGCAGCCAGTGTCGAGCGCGTCGTGGATGCGGGCCAGTGCGGCCCGGTCCGGCTGGCTGGCCAGCTCGCGATCCGGACGCTGATTGCCGTCACGGCCCGCGGGCCGCCGGCGTGCGTGCTCGGCCGCAGCCTCACCGGCGATCGCGCCGCCCGCCACGGCTTCGAGACCGCCCGCGCCGGCCAGCCGGTTGGCGCCGTGCGCGCCGCCGGAGACCTCGCCGACCGCGTACAACCCGGGCACGCTGGTCGACAGGGTCGCGTCGATGCGCACCCCGCCGTCCATATAGTGCTGGGCGGGCAGGATCTCCAGCACCCCCGGACCGAGCCGGCCGGGCCGTGCCTTGAGCGCCTTGATCAGGTGCGGATACTGCCCGACGACGCTCGGGGCGACGGCGCGCAGGTCGAAGTAGACGGACCCGGACTCGGTCCCGCGTCCGGCCCGTACCTCGCGCAGCATGGCCCGGCAGATGACGTCCTTGGTCGGCCCGCTCGCGGTGTCGAGGAACTCCGCCTCTTCGCCGTTGAGCAGGCGAGCTCCTGACCGCAGCACCGTGGTCGGCAGGTTCTGCCCGCGGGCCTCAGGCGGGGCGGACAGGACGAACGGCTCGAAGGAGACGAACTCCATGTCGACCAGCTCGGCGCCCGCCTCGAGGGCGAGCGCGTAGCCGGACGCCTGGCTGCCGCGCGGATTGGTCGTCGCGCCGAACAGGTGGCCCGCGCCCCCGGTGGCGAGCACCACCGCCCCGGCCGAGACATGCAGGTAGGAACGGCGCCTGCGGTCATAGGCGAGCGCTCCGGTGATCTGGGCGTCGGTGACCTCCAGGTCGACCAGGACGCCGCTCTTCACGATCGAGAGCCGGTCGGCCTGCTGCCGCTCCATCTCGGCCAGGACGCAGCGGCATACGTCGGCGCCGACCATCCGCTCGGTGTAGACCGCCCGGCTCCAGGAGCTTCCCGTTGCCTGCCGGCGGGCCAGCCGGCCGCCTCCTGACCGCACGAACGGCACGCCGAGTGTGGTGAGGTGCCGGATCTCGTCGCCGATCCGGTGGGTGAGCGCGGCGAGGAGCCTGCGGTTGTTGACGTCACCCCCGGCTCGCAGCATGTCACGCGTCAGGTCCGCGGGCGTGTCGTTCTCCGCGTAGCCGAGGGCGCAGTTGAGGCTGCTGATCCGGCTCGAGGCGCCGCCGGAACCAGTGAGCAGCAGGACGCGCGCGCCCGCCAGGTGCGCTCGGTAGGCAGCCATGAGGCCGCTCGCGCCGCCGCCGGCGATGAGGACATCGGTGCTGGCGTGGTCGGGCATGGGGGAGGGTCAGCCGGCGGTCCGGATGCCTGCCCGGATCGTGGCGAAGTCTGCGCCGCCGGCGACGCCGGCAGCGATGCGCTCCTCCTCGGCGGTGATGCGCTCCGTGTGCGCCGTGACTTCCTCGGCCCGGTCTTGCGGGACGACCACGACGCCGGAGGCATCGCCGACGATGTAGTCGCCAGGCCGGATGAGGACGCCGGAGATCGTCAGCGCCTCGCCGGTCGCGACCGGGACGGCGTAACCGCTGGACCCGGTGACGGTGGCCGCACGGCCGAAGACGGGGTAGCCGAGCGCGCGGTGCTCGTCCACGTCGCGGTACGCGCCGTCGACCACGGAGGCGACGGCGCCGCGCTGGATCGCGCCGACGGTCCGCTGCCCGCCCCAGACCGAGCAGTCGAGCCGGCCGTGGTTGCCCAGCACGATGACGTCGCCGGGGCCGACATCTGCGATGTACTCGATCTTGCGATCGGCGGCCTCGGCGGCGGGCCGGAAAAGCACGGTGAACGCTCGGCCGACGATGTGCCGCGCAGGCTCCATGGCATGGATGCCGAGCAGCCCGTCCCTGGGCAGCCCGGCCGCGCCCAGCCCGTCGGAGATCTGGCTTGCGGACAGTCGTGCGAGGCGTTCAGTCAGCTCCATGCTCTGTCCTTGTCGCGGCGGTGGGGGATGGCCTGAGGCGCATGGCGCACTCAGCGGAAGCCGGCGGCGCGCGCGGCGGATGTCCCGGCGATCTTGCCGAATACCGCGCCCGACGTCAGGCCGCTGCCTGCGGGGTAGTTGAAGTAGAAGATTCCGCCGACCATTTCACCGGCGGCGAACAGGGCGGGAATCGGAGCGCCGTCCGTGTCGATTACCTGAGCATCGTTGGTGATCTGCAGCCCGCCGAACGTGAACGTCACGCCGACGCCGACGGCGTATGCCTCGTACGGCGGCGTGTCGAGGCGGCGGGCCCAGTTGCTCTTGTTGACCCGCAGCCCCCTGGTCGACCTGCCGTCGAGCACATTGGGATTGAACTCCACGTCATCGCTGACGGCCTCGTTGAACTCGCGCACGGTTCGCAGGAACGCGTCGGGGTCGACGCCGTCCAGTTTTTTCGCGAGTTCCTCGAGCGTCGGGGCGGTGACCTTGGTGATCTCCTTGATGTGGTACTCGTCGCGATAGAACGGGACCGCCTTCTGGTCGAAGATCTGCCACGCGAAGTGGCCCGGCTGCTCGAGGATCCGCCGGCCGTACTTCGCGTAGGTGTAGTTACGGAAGTGCGCGGCCTCGTCGACGAAGCGCTCGCCATTGGCGTTGACCATGATCCCGAACGGGTAGCTGTGCTTCTGGTATCCGTCGCCGATGCGCCGGTCGCCGAACTTGGGCGCGTTGAGGTCCTGGCCGACCGCGTGGCAGCCCGACCACTGGCCGTTGGCTATGGCCCCGAAGTCCAGCGCGATCCGGATGCCGTCGCCGGTGCTGAACCGGCTGCCGCGGACGTGCGCCAGGTCCCACCCGGGCCCGAGGTACTTGGCCCGCCACTCGGTGTTGGCCTGGAAACCGCCCGAGGCCAGCACGACCGCCCGCGCGGGCAGGTCATAGGCGGAGCTGCCGAGCCCGACGCGGACGCCCGCGACCGCGTCGCCGTCGCGGAGCAGTTCTACCGCACGCGAGGAGTACCGGACGTCGACGCCGATGCGCTCGGCCGCGGTGAACAGCCCGCGTGACCACTCCGGGCCGCCGCCCCACGCCTCGACGGCGAGCCCGCCGAAGAACTTGAACCGCCCGTTGACCTTGAACGCCTGACGTCCGTACATCAGGCCGAAGCGCATCCCGTGGTTCTGGCCCAGCCACTTGTAGGTCTCGAAGCTGCGGTCGACCATGATCTCGAGCAGGTCGGGGTCGGACTGGTACTCCGTCACCTCGGCCAGGTCGCCGAGGAAGTTCTCGCGCGTGTAGGCGCCGAAGTCGGAGTTGGCCTTCTGCTCGTCGCTGAGATCGGGCACGAGCTGCTGGATGTCTTCCAGGCCGTGGTAGACCATGCGCAGCGCGCCGCCGACGAACGCCGTGTTGCCGCCGCGCTCTCCCTCCGGCGCGCGTTCCAGGACCACCACCTCGGCGCCTGCCTCGCGAGCGGCCAGAGCCGCGCTCATCGCGGCATTGCCGGCCCCTACGACGAGGACATCACAACCTGAGCTCATGCCGACCTTCCTGACCTTGGACGACGGGTACGGGGTCCTACCGATCGGTGCTACCGATAGGGGATGACCCATGCCGGACCTGCGCTATGGGCGCAGACCCGACACGGTGTGAGCATTGTAGGGCGGCTGATCGAAAACAGTCAACAGTTTGCAATTGCTCGCTCGCCAAAGGTTGACAGTAAACAACAGACGTTCGTACGATGAGCGCACGGCCACGGCGAAGTGCTGTGCCCGACCAGAGCTCCCCAGCAGCGAGGAAGGTTGGCGCGTGCCGGATTCGGCGCAGGAGTCGGTGGCGTCCGGCGAACTGCTCCGCGTCGAGGACCTCAAGACCTACATCACTACGCGGCAGGGCATCGTGCGGGCCGTGGACGGGGTGAGCTTCTCCGTCGCGAAGGGCGAGTCGGTCGGGCTGGTCGGGGAGTCGGGCTCGGGCAAGACGATGACGTGCATGTCACTGATCCGGCTGCTGCCGTCGCGGTCAGCCGAGATCGTCGGCGGCAGCGTTCACTTTGACGGCGTCGACCTGCTCAGGCAGCCGGAATCGGAAATGCGGCACTACCGGGGCCGCCGGATCGCCCTCATCATGCAGGACTCGCTGACGTCGCTCAACCCCGTGCTAACGGTCGGTGACCAGGTCGGCGAGCCGATCCGCTACCACCTCAAGGTCAAGCGCGCCGAGACGGCCTCACGAGTGGTCAAGGTCATGTCCTCGCTGCGCGTCCCGGCCTCAAAGCAGCGGCTCAAGCAGTACCCGCACCAGTACTCAGGCGGCATGCGCCAGCGGATCGTCGCGGCCATGGGCCTGGGCACGACGCCGGAGCTGATCATCGCTGACGAGCCGACGACGGCGCTCGACGTGACGACCCAGGCGCAGTTCCTGACGATCATCCGCGAGGTGCAGCGCGCGTCCAACGTCTCGGTCATCTGGGTGACCCATGACCTCGGCGTTACCGCGCAGGTGTGCGACCGGGTGAACGTGATGTACGCCGGCCGGATCGTGGAGAGCGGCGATGTCCGCCGCATATTCCGGGATCCGCGGCACCCGTACACGATCGCCCTGATGAAGTCCATCCCTGTTCTGGGCCAGAAGCGGAAACGGCTCTACCAGATCAAGGGCCAGCCGCCGGACGTCATGAATCTGCCGCCCGGCTGCCCGTTCGCGGCCCGGTGCGAGCACGCGATGAGCATCTGCGGCGAGGAGTATCCGCCAGCGACACCGGTGGGATCCGACGGGCACGTCAATTGCTGGCTGGCGCGCCAGAATGCCACGGCGCCTGATTGAGCCGCCATGACCACAACCGGGGCCGACCAGGTCGAGCTTGGCCTACTCCGATTGCGGTCGGCGATGTCGTACGACGCATTGCCCGCGGACACGCGCGCGGACGTCAAGTCGCGCATCGTCGACACGGCGGCGGCATTGCTCTGCGGCCTGAACGAGCCGCCCTGCCCGCGGCTTCGCCGTTTCGCGCAGGACGTGTACCCGGCCGGAACCGCCTCGATCGTCGGCACGCCGATACGCACGCAACTCGAGACCGCCGCGTTCGTTAACGCGACCACCGCACGGGTAGCCGAGCTCAATGACACGTATCACGTGCCGGGCAAGCCGGGAATCCACGCCAGCGACGTGGTCTTCCCGCTTGTCGCGCTGGCCGAGGCCCGCCGCTCCAGCGGCCGTGACCTCATCGCGGGCATCGCGCTGGCCTACGAGTCCTGCCTGCGGATGTTTGAGGCGTCGCCGCCGGTGCCCGGCTTCGACGCGACTAACTTCGTTGCCCTCGGCGTGGCCGTGGGCGCGGCCGCATTGCTGGGCCTGGACGACCAGCAGGCGAGGAACTGCATCTCGATCCTGGTCGTGAGCCACAACACGCTGCGCCGGGCGCGCCTCGGCGAGGCATCGAGCTGGAAGGCCGCCGCGTCCGGGCAGGCCGGCCGGTCCGGCCTGTTCGCGGCGCTGCTCGCGGCCGGCCGGATCGACGGGCCGGTGGCGCCGTTTGACGGACCCGGCGGCTGGCGCGAGGCGGTGGCTCGCGCCGAGCTGGAGCTTGGACGCGCTGACGCTCGTGCCGTCGGGCCAGTTCCGGCTGTCGCGCTCGATCATCAAGCCGCGCGCGGCGTGCGGGACGACGATCCCGTCGATCCTGGCCGCCGAGGCAGTGCATCGTCAGCTGCCCG
This sequence comes from uncultured Actinomycetota bacterium, assembly GCA_963822485.1. Lineage (GTDB taxonomy): Bacteria > Actinomycetota > Actinomycetes > Streptosporangiales > Streptosporangiaceae > DASUBV01. The sequence continues at coordinate 130,393 of CAWGHW010000028.1, read as the reverse complement.
CGCCAGGGGCGATCGAGGCGGTTCTCGTCGAGACGTTCCGCGACGCCGTGGCCAAGAACGCCAGCGGCGCCCATCACTGGTCTCCGGCCACCCGCGAGGTCGCCGACCACAGCATCCCTTACGTCGTTGCGGCTGCCTTGCGCGAGGGAACGGTCACGCCGAGCCAGTTCGACCCGGCTCACCTCGCCGACCCGGACCTGCGCCGGCTGACCCGCCTGGTCGAGGTCGTCGAGGAACCGTCCTTTACTCGCGATTACGACACGGCGCAGCGCCATCGCGCCCGGGTGACCGTGCGGCTGTGCTCGGGAACGCCGCTGACCGGTGAGTCCGGGGGCGAATTCGGGGATATCGCCGACGTTATGGACGCACGCAGCGTCGATGCCAAGTTCATGTCGCTGACCGCGGGCCTGCTGGGCGAGCGACGCGCGCGCAGCGCGCTGGAAAGGCTGCGGGCGCTCGATTCCGAGGAGGTCGCCTCGGACGTCCTGTCAGGGCTTGAACTGGGCGCCGATGATGGCGCCGAGTTACCTCAGCGGCGGGCCTGCCGATCGCCTGTGAAAGCGCAGTACGCAAATCTTGGAAGGTCAGCTTCACTGCAGATCCAGCGAGGATCAGCGATTATTATCAAACGACATCCAGGAGCAGCGGCAGTTTGCCGTAGAAATGCAGGTTTATGTGATGAGCGTCGACTCGGGTCCGAACGACGTCCTGCGACGCCTCGACGACGCGCCGCCGTTGCGAGAGCGAATTCTCGAGCAGCTGGAATTGCTCATCATCTCGGGCTCGCTCGCGCCGGGCGCGCGCCTGGTGGAGGGCGAGCTTGCGGACACGCTCGGGGTGAGTCGCGGGCCGATCCGCGAAGCGCTCCAGCTCCTGTGGGCCGACGGCTTCGTTGACCTGCGGCCCCGGCAGGGTGCCTTCGTGCACGTGCCGACCAGGAAGGAGATCGACGACTTCTTCGACATCCGGCGCGCCCTGGAGCGGGAGTCGGTGCGGCTGGCCACCGTGAGGATCACGGCCGCAGGGGCGCAGCGCCTGCGCGACGTCCTCGACCGGGCCCGCGAGATGCTCGATAAGGGTGACGATCCCTCGTCCGTGCACCAGGAGGTGCGCATCCACCGGGAGATCACCCATATTGCCGATAACGACGTGCTGACGAAGATGCTCGGCGACCTCGAGAAGCGGTCGAGCTGGTACCGCGCGCCGTTCTCGCCGGTCGTCCGGCGGCGGGCATGGGACGAGCATGAGGTGATTGTCACCGCGATCATCGAGGGCGACGTGGACGCGGCAATGTCGGCCATCTCGCTGCACATCGACAAGGTCCGGGAAAACCTGTACGCCGCGATCGGCTCGGACCACGGGCTGACCGGCCCGGCCGCCGAGGAGCACGAGCCAGCCCGGAGGCGACCGGACACTGGCGGCCTGCAGCGCCGCTGATCGCCGTCTCCAGCGCTTCCTGCGCTTCCTACGCGCGCTCGGACCGCTTCGGGTCCAGGTAGTCGCGCAGCCAGTCACCGATCAGGTTGATCGCCAGCACGGCGGCCACGATGGCCAGGCCGGGGAACAGGCTGATCCAGAAATGAGTCGCGAGGTACTGCTCGCCCTCCGAGACCATCAGGCCCCATTCGGGCGTCGGCGGCGGTACGCCGACGCCCAGGAAGCTGAGTGATGCCTCGAGCAGGATGAGCTGGCCGATCTCGAGCGTGGCGACGACGATGATCGTGCTGGCGACGTTGGGCAGGATGTGCTTGCGGATGATCCGGAACGTCGAAGCTCCCGCGACCTGCGCGAGTTCCACATATCCCGTGCCGCGGATGGCGAGCACGTCCCCGCGGACCATCCGGGCAAAGCGCGCGGCGATGAAGGGCGCGAGGATGATGACCACCGTCGTGAAGCTCTGCCCGAGCAGGAACGCGAACACCAGCGCGACCATGATCGTCGGCAGCGAGAGGATGGCCTCGACCAGCCGCTGGACGATGATGTCAGCGATCCCGCCGAGATAGCCGGAAGCCAGCCCGACGGATATGCCGATGGCCGCGCCGACGACCAGAACGAGCGCGGCGAGCCCGAGCGTGGTCCGGCTGCCGTAGATGACCCGGCTCAGGACGTCGCGGCCGAGGTTATCGGTGCCCAGCAGGTGGGCCGTGCTGCCGCCCTTCATGAAGAACGGGGCTTGCGACGCATTGGCAAGGTTGATCTTGAGCGGTGAGTCGGGGGCGATGAGCGGCGCGAATATCGCCGCGGCGATGAGCACCCCGAAGATCGCCAGACTGATGACGGGGAGGCGCCGGCGACGCAGCCGGGAGCGCTTCCGCGCCAGGGCCGGGACGGCTACTCTGTCGGCGTCATCGATCGCGATCATGCGCGGGCTCCTCGGGTCCGGTAGCGAATCCGTGGATCGATGACCAGATACAGCAGGTCCACGATGAAGTTGACGATGATGAAGCAGGCCGCCACGACGATGACGGCGCCCTGGATGAGCGGGTAATCACGATCCTGGACGGCATTCAGCGTGGTCTGCCCGATGCCCTGCCAGTTGAAGATGCTCTCGATGACGACCGCGCCGCCCAGGAAGCCGGCCAGCACCAGGCCGGTGTAGGTGGCCACCGGGATCAGCGCGTTGCGCAGGGCCTGCTTGATCGCGATCACGTGGGTCGGGAGGCCCTTCGCCCGCGCCATCCGGATGTAGTCGGCCTCGAGGGTGTCGAGCATGCTTGACCTGGTGAGCCGGATGATGCCCGCCATGGCCGCCCAGCCGAGCGCGATCCCGGGAAGTATGTACGAGCTCGGGCCGGATCGGCCGGCGACCGGGAGCCACCGGAGGTTCACCCCGAAGACCAGGACCAGCACGATGGACATATAGAAGGTGGGCGTGGACTGGCCGAGCAGGGCAAACGTCCGTGCGAAGGTGTCAATGACCGTGCCCCGGTAGACGGCACTCAGGACGCCGAGCGGCAGCGCTACCACGACCGCGATGACCAGGGCGACCAGGGACAGCAGCAGGGTGGCCACGAAGCTGCTGAGCAGCAGGTGCGTGATCGGCTGGCCGGTGGCGAACGAGGTGCCCAGATTGAGGTGCACCAGGTCGTTGAGGTAGTTGAAGTACTGGACGTACAGCGGGTGGTCGAGCCCCAGGTTCGCCTTGACCTGGTGGACCACCGCCGCCGGGGCGTACTGCGGCACCAGCAGCGTCGTCGGATCACCGATGAGCCGGACGAGCCAGAACACCATGCTGGCAATGAACAGTAGATTGAAGACCGCTTGCAACAAGCGGCTTGCTATGTACCAGACCATGCTTGTCCCAGTCCCGCAGCAGCGCGTACGTGCTCAGCGCGAGGTAGCCCACCCCAACGCCGGATCACCTTAGCCGTTCATGCGCAGTGTGTACAGATTGTTAACTTCTGCCTTGCTTGTGATGGGACTCCAGCTCAGCACCCTGGTGGAGGTGCCGAACAGCGCGCTGGCGCCCAGCAGGGGGCACTGGCTCCAGTTGGCCGCCATCCACTTGTCGTAGCTGCCGAGATCGGCGGCCTGCTTGGCGGCGTCGAACTCGGCGCCCGCCGCGAGCAGCATCTTCTGCTGCTGGGGCAGCCGCCACAACGCCGTCCCCGGCCGGCCGTCGGTGGTGTAGCCGGAGATCTGGTCCGGGACCATGTTGACGATGTTGTCGAAGCCCCGCAGGTACAGGGTCGCGGGCGACACGGCCGACGTGCCGAGCTGGCCGGGGAACTTGTGCGAGTACATCTGGGTGTTCAGCGCATCGGGGTCCATGACGTTGACCTTCGCGTGGAGCCCGATGTTCTGGTAGTAGCCCGAGATCGCCTCAGCCAGTGTCGGCAGGCCGGGGAAGTCAGTGTCGTCGTCGTAGGTGACGATCTGAAGCGCGGTGCCGCTGCCGAAGTTGGCCGCGGCGAGGAGCTGCTTGGCCCGAGCCGGGTTGAACGCCGGGGGCTGGAGGTCGGTCGGGTAGCCGATGCTGTTGGGCCCTCCGTAGAACGCGGCGCTGGCCTCGGCCGCGCCGCCGTACAAGGTCTTCGCGATCGACTTGCGGTCGATCGCGATCGACAGGGCCTCCCGTACCCGGACATCGTTGAACGGACTGTGCGGGTTGAGCGTGTAGCCGACGTACAGCATGCCGGCATACGTCGCTGACGGAGTCATCTTGACGTGGGCGCCTGCGCCCTTCACCGTCTGAATGTCGGAGACGGTGATCGGCACGATGTCCGCGCCTCCGGTCTTGAGCAGCGCGATCCGCGTGGACTCCTGGGGCACCGCGATCACGCTGATGTCCTTGACGGACGGCGTCCGCGCCTTCTGCCAGTCGTTGCGGTCGCTGCTCAGGAAGGCCGTCAGCTGCACCGACTGCTCGCCCTGAGAGCTGACGAACTGGTAGGGACCGGAGCCGATCGGGAACGCGCTGGCCTTCTTCGCGCCCACCTTGTCGAAGTACTTGTGCGACACAACGACTCCGCTCACCGAGCCGTCCGAGCTCGCGAACCACACCGGCACGCTCGCCACGGGCTCCTTGGTCTTGACCAGCAGCGTGTTGCCCTGGGCGGTGATCGAGTGGACGAAGGCCGCCATGGACGCGAGCGGGTGCTTGGACTGCGGGCTGAACATCAGCCGGTTGTAGCTGAACGCCAGGTCGTCGGCGGTGAGGTCGCCGCCGTTGTGGAACTTGACGCCGTCCCGGATATTGAAGCTCCAGGTCAGCTTGTCGGCCGAGGGCTCCCACGAGGTAGCCAGGCCCGGAATGTAGTGGCCGCCGAGGTTCTGCATGACCGGGTAGTCGAAGATCTCGTTCCACCAGGTCTTGTCGGGCTCGACGAGGACGGTGAGATAGTCCTGGCCGAGTCCCTGGAGGGAGACCGTCGCGACAATCGCCTTGCTGGCGGAACCACCCGACGAGCCGGACCCGGACGATCCGCTGGCCGGCGTGGCGCTTGAGGTGCATGCACTTACCATGCCCAGCGCGGCTGCACCCAGCCCGAACGCTCCGGCGCCCTGCAAGAACTGCCGTCTTGAACTGTCGATGGCCACGGGTTGCTCCTGTCTCAAGCGGTAAGTGGGAGGGCTCTTCTGAGCTCCTTCGGCTTCGGGTCTCCTCGGCGCGGACTGTCGTGCCCCGGCTGCGAGGTCAGCGTCGGCGCAGCTGGAGGGCACGTTCCCTGGCCTCGGCGACCGCATCGTCGTTCAGGACCAGTCCGAGGCCCGGTCGCTGGCTCATGCGCATCCGTCCGCCGGATGGCTGCACCGGGTCGATGAAGATCGCGTCGCCCAGGGCCGCCGCCAGGAGGTGATACTCGGTCATCCAGCCGTTGGTCACCGCGGCGATCAGGTGCGCGTTCTGGAGGTGCCAGGCACCGCCAGTCACCATGGGCATCTGCCGCGCCTCGGCCAGCGCGGCCGCCTTGACGCCCTGGGTGTAGCCGCCCTGGTCGATGACGTTCTGGCCCAGCAGGTCCAGCCCGCCGCTGTCCACGAGGTCGCGGTTGTCGATCAGGCTTCCGCCCCGGCTGCGGCCCGCGAACCGCACGCCGGTGCCGGCCTCGCGCAGCCGTCGCATGGCGGCGGGGTCCCTGGCGTGCACCGGCTCGTCGATGTAGGCGACGTCGTAGGGCCGCACCAGGCGGGCGAGCTCGATCGCCTCGTAGACCGAGTAGTTGTTGTGCGCGTCCAGGATGATCTGGGCGTCCTCGCCGACGGTCTCCCGCAGCCGGCGGACGCGCGCCGCAGCCGCGGCGACGCTGCCGCCGCGGTCATCGACGCCCTGGAGCTTGAACGCCCGGAACCCCTGGGCCTGGATCCGCTTCGCCGCCGCGACCTCCTCGTCGGGAGTGTAGATATTGAAGCCGAAGGTGGCGTAGACCTCGATCTCGTCCTGCGCCCCGCCGAGCAGCTTGTACACCGGCTCGCCGAGGACCTGGCCGCGCACGTCCCACAGCGCCTGGTCGACGGCCGACAGGGCGGTGTTGAGTACCCCCGTGGGATGCCGGTAGAACGTGCCGGGCAGGTCGAACATCGCCTCGTGCCAGACCCGGCCGGGCGCTGCCACGTCGTCGAAGCGCTCGAGGAACGGGACCAGGTCGTTGAGCACGACCTGGCGTATCGCCAGGCCCTGCTCGTCGTAGTGGCGCGCGAGCCCGACACCGCGGTGGCCGGCGTCGGTCTCGATCGTCACGAGCACGATCCCGTACTCCCGCTGGCTCTCCCGGACCGGGATGGTGAGAGCGAGCGTCAGGTAGTCACAGGTGACACGGGTGATCTTCACAAGCGCGCTCCAACGCTGAGGGGAACGGCCGCGCTGAGCCGGCTGCTGGTAGCGATCATGACGGGGCGAGCAGGCCGCGGATGGACTGCTGGCGCTCCAGGCTACTGAGCGCCTTCCATAGGTCTGCACGAGCCTGAGCTGCGAGTACGGGTCCGACGAGGCCATCGAACTTGGTCCGGAGCTCGGCGTCGGACAACGGCTGGTCGGGGCTGCCTGCCGGGATGTCGCGCTGCAGCGTGTGCGTCCCGCTCGCGGTCGTGATCGTCACGATGGCGCCCTGGCTGCCGGGGAACCGCGTCTGCAGCTCGTCGCTGCCGCTGAGCCGCACGCGCGCGGCCAGCCCGAGTATCTCGGGATTACCCGTCCAGCCGGCGCCGAAGTGCTCGCGGCCGATGCGCCCCTCCCGCGCCGCGACGGCCAGGACGTACTGGATGTTGTGCGTCCACAGCGGGTTCCCGTCGATCATCGCGACGGCGCCGTGGGCAAGCCGCACATCGATCCCCGAGATGTCCGGAGCCGCGATGCCGTGCTGCTCCTGGAGGATCAGCAGTGCGTCGATCGCGGAGTGGGTCTGACTGCAGCAGGCATGCCGCTTGATGCTGGTGAAGCAGATCTCGTAGTGCTCGCCCAGGCCCTCAAGCAGCTTGGCCGGCTCGGGATCGGGGCGCGAGTACGGGGTGAGCACCGAGTGCCGCCCGGTGAGGACGTCCGGCGCGCCGCGGAATCCGCGCTGAGCCAGCAGGGCCGCGTAGACGCCGTTGCGCGCGGCTACCCCGGTGTTGAACGACTTGAGCATGTGCGACGGATCTTCCTCGAACGTGAGCAGGCCCGAGCTCTGCGCCGCGCCCAGCGCGATGCAGGCGCGCATCTGGTCGACGGAAAGATTGAGGATCCGGCCTGCCGCCGCGGCCGCGCCGATCGAGCCGCACACCCCGCTGGGGTGAAACCCGCGATCGAACTGCTGCTGCACGCCCATGGCCTTGCTGAGCCGCACCTCGACGTCGTATCCGGCGACGATTCCGGCGAGCAGCTCCGCGCCCGGCGTGTCGCCGGCGGCCTCCGCCGCGGCCAGCGCGGCCGGCACGATGACGCACGCGGGGTGCGTGCGGGAGGAGGTGTGGACGTCGTCAAGCTCGATATCGTGACCGCCAACTCCATTCACGAAGGCGGCCCTCGTCGGGCTGGCTCCTCCGCTGTGGCCCACAACTGTGCACGGACCGTCGCCGAGCGGGAAGGCGCGCAGCGCGGTCTGCACGGCGGCCTCCCGGCTGGCTGAGTACAGCACGCCGATAGTGTCGGTGCAGACCGAGCGCGCCATGCGGACTACCTCCGCGGGTACCGCGGCGAGGTCGAGCTTGACGGCGTGCTCTGCGATCACGCCGGTGGCGTCTGCGGCGACCTCGGTCATTGGCGCGTACTCCTCGCGGAACGGACAGCTGGGACCAATGAGGGAGACGCTAGACCCCGGATCGTTAACAGTCAACGGTCTGGGATCAACGAGGCCTTGCCGCTCATCATCACGCCCGCCGATGCCGGGGCGGCTCAGGAAATGGCGTCCCACTCGGCGAGGATGGCCCGCACGAGCACCCGCTCGTCCTCCGGCAGCTCGCTGATGGGCGGCCGGACCGTCCGGGTAGACAGTTCTTGCTGGGCCAGGGCCTCCTTCAGCGCTGACACGTTGTTGGCGTCGGCGCGGCGGGCGCGCAACTGCTCCATCGGTGCGAGCGACCGCCACAGCTGCATCGCGTCGGTGATCTTTCCGGCCTGGAGCAGCTCGAAAAGCCGCAGCGACAGCGCAGGCGCGACATTGACGAGCCCGGAGGTGAATCCCCGCGCGCCCGCCAGCCACATGAAGGGCGCCCACTTCTCGGCCAGGCCGCACACCCAGGCCACCCGATCGGGGCCGACAGCGTCGATCGCGGCGGCCTGCGCGAAGACATCGGGAACGGCGTACTTGACGGCGATCAGCGTCGGGCAGGTCTGGGCGAGCCGGGCCAGGACGTCGGGGCCGATGTGCGGATCGCGCAGGTAGACGACCAGGCCGACGCCGGGGGCGGCGTCCGCGACGGCCCGGTGGTAGTCGATCCACCCGTCCGCGGACTTGTAGGGATGCGGCGGCTGATGGACCATCACCGCGGCCGCGCCCGCGCCGGCCGCGCGGCGGGCCATCCGGGCCGCCGTCGCCACGTCATGCCCGACGCCCGCAACGACCAGCCCCTGATCGCCCACCTGATCGACAGTCGCCTCCAGGACGTGCGTCGCCTCGTCGGCGCCGAGCGAGTAGAACTCGCCGGTGTTCCCGTTGGGCGTGAAGACCGTGACGCCGGCGCTGCGCATGCGCACCAGGAGCGCCCGCAGGGCTTGCTCGTCCACCCCGCCGGCCGCGTCGAACGGGGTCACCGGGATCGCTATGACGCTCCGCAGCGCCTCGATCAGATCCGTCGTCATGTGCTACGCCTTTCGGGTCCGGTTGTGCCGCGCACGCCGTCAGTCCTCTCGCGCGAGCAGGTCGATCGCATCGCTCACGCGCCGCGCGTCCGCGATGGCCGACCACGAGGCCAGGACCTCGCGCGCTCGCGGCTCTCCATAGGCTGGGGCGGCCAGGCGCAGGAACTTCGCCGCGACCTCGCCGGGTGTCACAGGGTTGTCCTCGTGGCCGCGCGGGTTGACGATCTCGACGCTGTGCTCGCGGCCGTCCGTCGCGCGCGCGGTGGCCCGCATCACGATGAGATCGGGGAACTTAGCCTCGAGTTCCTCGTCGACGCGGACCGACACCTTGCTCATCTCGGTCCGCACGCCCGGGTCGAGGTACTCCCCGGGCTCGAACGCGCTGACCTCGAGAGCGCCGGCCTGGAACGCCTTGATGAAGACGTAGGGCATGCTGTGGTCGGCGGTCTCGCGGGTCTGCGGGTCCCACTTCGCGGCCTCGCTGCCGGTCTCATGCCAGGCCGACCAGTACGTCGAGATGTCCGCGGACTCCAGCGTCACGGGCCCGAGGAGCCGGCGGAACTCGATGCCGGCCCAGACCGCGGCCTGGAGATGGTACTCGACCGGCCAGTACTTGATGCGGGCCTGCCGGGTGACAAAGCTGCGCGGCCCGAACGGCGGGAGCCTGAACTCTCCGCTCACCAGCTCCTGCAGGCCGTGCCGGCCCGTGATCGGCGCCTCCGGGCCGGTCATCCCCTTCGCCGCGAGCAGCGTGCCGAACAACGCGTTGGCGGCGGCGTAGCTGGTGGCGACGCCTTTCCACAGCGAGAGCTGGCCGGCCCTGGTGGCGCGGAGCGGGACATTGGACACGGCGGAGATGGACAGCGCGTGCCGGGTGCGCTCCTGGTCGAGCCCCAGCAGCATGCTCGCCGCGGCCGTCGTGGCGAGGCCGACGCCGAAGCCCTGGTCCCAGCCGCGCTCGCGCAGCTTGGCCGTCATGGCGAGCTTGATGAAGATGTCGTAGCCGACGGCCACGGCGGCGATGAGGTCCGCCCCGGATGAGCCGAGCGTGTCGGCGAGCGCGATGACCGGGCCTAGCGCATCGCTCGGATGGCCACCGGGGTAGGTGTCGTTGAAGTCCAGGTAGCGGATCATCGCGGAGTTGATGAAGCCGGCGGACTCGAGCGTGGTCGTGCGCTCATGGGCTCCGATGGGCCGCGCCCGCAGCTGCTCGTGCCCGACGGCCAGTACGGGCGCCAGCTGGCGGCCGATACGAGCGGCCTCGCAGGTCGCACCGCCAACGGCGCAGCCGATCGAGTCGACGAGCCGCTCGGCGGTCGCGTCCACGATGTCGGAGGGCAGCTGATCGAAGCGCATCCCGCAGGAGAACTCGGTCAGGGTCGAGATTACGTCGTCGTCCACGCCGGCCATCCCTGCTTGTCCGATGTCAGATTGTCTACTGCTAACTGTATACCGAAGAACTCAGAGTACCTGGCGCGAGCTGTCCGGCCGGGACGGCCGAGCCGGTCGGTCTGGCCGTCAGGCGGCGGATGCAGGTTCGTCGCGCGGGGGCGTCAGGCGGCAGGCACGTGGGTGACCTTGAAGCACGCCACCTGGTGGCCGGGATCGCCGGATGGCGCGGGCGCGAGCAGGGGCAGCGCGGTCGTGCACTCGTTCTCGTCGCGCAGCCGGCAGCGCGGGTTGAAGCTGCATCCGCTAGGCAGGTCCGCGCTGTCGGCGACCTCGCCTCCGACGACGTCGGCCAGGGGGAGGTCGGGATCGGGCTGTGGCACCGCTGCCATGAGGGCCTGGGTGTAGGGGTGCGCGGGGTCGGCGTAGAGCTGGCTCTCCTGTGCCGTCTCGATAATGCGCCCGGCGTACATCACCGCGACCCAGTGGCTCATGTACTGGACGATCGCCAGGTCGTGCGAGATCAGCAGGTAGCTCAGGTTCATCTGTTCCTGCAGGTCCACGAGCAGGTTCAGGACCTGCGCGCGGATCGACACGTCCAGGGCCGAGACCGGCTCGTCCAGGATCAGGAGCCGGGGGTTAAGCGCCAGGGCCCGCGCGATCGCTATGCGCTGGCGCTGCCCGCCGCTGAACTGGTGCGGGTAGAAGTCAGCCTTCGAGGTGTTGATGCCGACGATGTCCAGCAGCTCGCCCACCCGGGTGTTCAGCGCCTTGCCCCGGAGCCGCTCGTGAATCTCCAGTGGCTCGGCCAGGATGTCCCTGATCCGCATCCGCGGGCTCAGCGCGCTGTAGGGATCCTGGAAGACGGCCTGCACCGAACGCCTGTACCGGCGCAGGGCCGGACCCTTCATGCCCGCCACGTTCTCGCCGCCGAGGCGGATCTCGCCGCCGGTGAGGCGCTCCAGCCGCAGGATGAGGCGGGCCGTCGTGGTCTTGCCCGAGCCGCTCTCGCCCACGAGCGCGAGGGTCTGCCCCTCCTCGATCGTGAACGACACGTCGTCGACCGCGCGGGCCAGGCGGCCGCGCCCGGCGCCCATGCCGTCGCGTACCGGGTAGTGCTTGGCGATGTGATCGACCTCGAGCAGCGCGGCCATGATGCCTATCCGTCTCTCGTCCCAGGCTGGCAGTCCGACGGTACGCATCGCGGTGCATACAGTCAACAATCGTCACCACAGCACAATCGTTAACTGTTGACATCCGGGCCGAGATGCGGAGACCATGGCGCGTGCTGACCAGGAAAGCTCCAGATGCGGCCGGACTCGGTGCGACGCAGTTGCTCGCCAGCTATGTCGCCGGGCTCGACGGCGCCGCTTTGGGAGAGCGGCGCGTGGCCGCCGTGCGGCGGCTGCTGCTCGACGCGTGCTGCGCCATGCTCGCCGGGTCGACGTCGGACAACGTCACGGCCGCGTGCGCGCTCTACCAGCGCGATGCCCCCTCGGGCCGGGGTGCGGTGGTGTCGCACGGGACCGGCTTCGGCGTCGAGCCTGCCGCGCTGCTGAACGGGATGAGCGCTCATGAGCGCGGCATCGACGACTTCCACGCGCCGTCGCGGACCCACCCGGGCGCCGCCGTCGTGCCCGCCGTGCTCGCGGCGGCCGAGATCGCGGGCGCGGACTGGGCCGACGCCGGACCGGCCATCGCCGCCGGCTACGACGTCACGAGCCGCATCAGCCTCGCGGTCGGGGTGCGCGGGCTCTTCGAGCGCGGCTTTCATCCCGGCGCGGTGTGCGGCGCGCTCGGCGCCGCGGCCGGGGCGGGCCGGGTGCTGAGGCTGCCACCCGCCCAGCTGCTCAGCGCGCTGTGCCTGGCCGCGAGCCAGGCCAGCGGGTTGCTCACGTGGGAGGACGACCCGACCCACGTGGTCAAGTCTTTCCAGCTCGGCACGGCCGCGCGGGCCGGCGTGACCGCCGCGCTGTTCGCCGCGCAAGGGCTGGCACCGCAGGTCGACGTGCTCACCGGCCGGCACAGCCTGCTGCGCGCGGTGGGCGGCGAGGTGGACCCGGCGGCATTCGACGACCTTGGCCAGCGCTACACGATCGACGAGATGACGCTGAAGCGGCACGCGGGCTGCGGCCAGCTGCACGCGGCGATTGACGCCGTGATCTCGATCCGTGAACAGGAGGATGTCCGTCCCGAGCAGATCGACGGCATCGAGGTCCATCTGGCTGACGACGCCCTGGCCGCGACGGACCACACGCCGCTGCTGACGCACAACCTCCAGTACGTCATCGCCGTCGCTGCCGCGACCGGGAGCGTCCTGCCGGATCACTTCGGGCCGGCGTGGACGGCCGACCCCGTGGTGCGCGAACTTGCCGGGCGGGTCACGGGACACGCCGACCCCTCGCTGCAGCAGCGGTTCCCGGAGTACCAGAGCGCGATCGTCGTGGTGCGGACGCCGCGGGGCAGCACCCGGCGCGAGGTACCCATGCCGCTGGGCGGGCCCCGCGCTCCGCTCGACGACACCGCGCTTCGCGCCAAGACGCAGACGATGGCGGGCCGGGCGACATCTGGTGCCTGCGTCGATGCCGTGCTGGCGGCACTGGGTGCGGATGCGCGGAGCGTCGACGTGACGGCGCTGATCAGGGCGCTGGCGGCCGCCGGGCCGGAGCGTCCGGCAACGGCACCGCCAGGATCTACTGTCAACCCAGGATCTACTGTCAACCGTTGACAGTGGACTATATACCAACATAGGCTCCCCGGCGTGACGAGCATGCTGCGCAGTTCCCGCCTGACCGAGAAGGTCGCCACCTACAGCCTCGGAAGCGACTTCGCCGCGCTGCCGGACGATGTCGTTGACTGCACCAAGCGCGTGGTGCTGGATACCCTCGGCTGCATCGTGCTGGGCAGTACGATCGACGCCGGCCGGATCATGGGCAGCTACGTCCGCGAGATCGGGGGACGAGCGGACGCCAGCGTCATCGGCGGCGGGCTCAGCGCTCCCGCCGCGTACGCCGCGCTGGCCAACGGGACATCCGCCCACGCCGACGAGCTCGACGCTTCGCACGTCAGCTGGGGCCACCCGGCCTCGGTGGCCATTCCGATGGCGCTCGCGGTCTGCGAGACGATCGGCGCCGACGGCAGGGAATTCCTCAACGCCGTCGTTCTGGCTCATGACTTCGGCGGCCGGCTCGTGCAGGCCGCGGGCGGGCGCCGGGAGATCCAGGAGACGCGCCACTCGCACAGTTCCGTCCTGTACGCGGTCGGCGCGGCAGCCGCGGCCGGACGGCTCATGCGGCTAAAGCCGCTCGCCCAGCACCACGCCATGGCGCTGGCGATGTTCAACATCTCCTCGCCGGCTGCGTTCATGGACGAGCGCAAACACATGACCAAGGCGATGGCGCACGGTCAGTCCGCCTTCGCCGCGGTCAGCGGCGCATTCCTGGCCGCGGGCGGATTCGAGGCGAACGACAACGTACTTGAGGCGCGGCACGGACTGGCCGACTTCTGGTTCTCCGATGACGCCGCGATTGATAAGGTCACTGCCGACCTCGGCAAGTACTTCAGCATCACCGACACCGGATTCAAGTACTACTCGGCCGGATACCCGATCCACGCGCCTTTGTACAACTCGCTGAAGATAGTGCAGGAAAACGACGTCGCCGTCGCCGATATCGACTCGATCACGGTGGGAATGGCCTCGCACGCGGCCGACATCGTCGACTCGCGGGACATGCCGAGCATCTGCATCCAGGACATGCTCAGCCTGGGGATGGTACTGGGCCGGCTGTCCTTTGAGGACGCGCACGACGCTGAGGCCCTCGCCCGGCCGGAGGTGCGGGAGCTGCGCGGCAAGATTCGCATCGAGCGCGACGCCGAGCTCGACCTCATCTCCCCGCCGTTCCGCGGCGCCTGGGTCCGCATCACCACCACAGATGGCCGCCTCCTCGAGCGCCCGGCGCAGCTCGCGCCGGGACACTGGGACCTGGGCGGCGCGCCCTGGGCGGACGTCGAGGCGAAGTTCACCCAGCTCGTCGAGCCGCGGCTCGGCGCGCTGAACGCGGCACGCATCATCGCGTTCACGCGCGACCTTGAGCACCTGTCCGACCTGGCGGAGCTCGGCCGGCTGCTGCGCGGGCCGACGGCCTGATAAATCAGGCGCCCCGTATGCAATCACGTATGCAACCACCGCGATCCTGAGGGACGGACTCAGGTGCGGCACATCTTCGTTGATCTGAGTCCGCTCCGCGAGTCCGTTGCCTTCCGCCGGCTGTGGATCGGTTACGTGGTCAATCAGGTTGGCTCGCAGCTCACCGTCGTCGCGATCGCCTTCCAGGTCTTCCAGGTCACCGGGTCCAGCCTCGATGTCGGGCTGATCAGCCTGGCTCAGCTGATACCCGGCTTCGTGGCGCCGCTGGCGGCCGGGGCGCTTGGCGACATGTTCGACCGGCGGACCTTGCTGTTCCTGACCAACGCCGGCGGCCTGCTGTGCAGCCTGGGCCTCGCGCTCAACGCTCAACTGCACCTCGGGGCGCTGTGGCCGCTGTTCGTCTTCGCGGCCGGGTCGGCCTGCTTCTCCGCCGCGGACAACCCGATACGGACCGCACTGCTGATCACGGTCGTCGAGCGCCGGCTGATCACGTCGGCCAACGTCCTGCGCACGCTGCTCCAGCAGACGGCAACAGTGGTGGGTCCGACGATCGCTGGATTGCTGCTGCAGTTCGGGTTCAGCCAGGTCTACTGGGTGGACGTCGCGTCCTACGTCGTCGTCCTGCTGACGCTGACCCGGGTGAACAGCCCGGCGGCCGAGCCGTATCAGCCGCTGCGGCAGGCCGGCGCCGTTGCCTTCTTCGCCTCCCTGGCTGACGGGGTCCGGTTCGCCGCCACCAGCCAGGCCATCCTCGGCTGCCTGATCGCGGACCTGGAGGTCAGCGTGCTCGCGTTTCCGGAGTCGCTGTTCCCGGCGATCGGATTGCACCTCCTGCACGGCGGCTCGCGAACCGTCGGCCTGCTGTATGCGGCGCCGGGCGTCGGGGCGCTGGCCATGGCGCTGTTCAGCGGCTGGGCCCGCAGGGTGCGCCGGTGCGGGCTGGCGATCGTGCTGGCCGTCTCCGGGTGGGCAGCGGCGATAGCGGTGTTCGGGCTCTCCCGCAGCCTCGCACTCTCGCTCCCGCTGCTCGCGCTGGCGGGTGGCTTCAACGCGATCTCCGCCGTCTTCCGCAACACGATCGTGCAGACCGAGGCACCGGGCCGGCTGCGGGCCCGGCTGGCGTCGATCCACAGCGCCGTCGTGATCGCAGGACCGCGGCTTGGCAATACCGAGTCGGGGATTCTCGCGTCCTTTGTCGGCCCGGAGACCGCCGTCGTGATCGGGGGAGTGGCCGCGATCGCGGCCACCGGCATCATCGCCGCGCGCATGCCGAGGTTTCTGCGCTATCGCCTCTCCTCGGGCCGGGAAGACGACGCTCCGGGTGCGGAGAAGGCCGTAGCCGAGACGTGAAGCGACCCCGTGCACAGCATCACAAACTGTTGACTGTTAACGATTCCCACCATAGCCTGACAATCCCGCGTCCCCGGCGGGCAAGCGGCAGCGCGGCCGGGCCAGGACTTGCCGCAGGGCCAGGACTATAAGGACAGGGCATGGATCGGTGAGCGATCGGCAGACGGCGACCGACATCCTCTGCGACCACGTCGCGTCGCTGCGTACCGCGGATCTCCCGTCCGATGTGGTCGCCTTCAGCCGGACGGTGGTGACCGACACCATCGGCGTGATGCTCGCCGCGAGCGTGCGCCCGACGGTCCGCATCGCGGCGTCCGTCCTGTCGCTGTCCGACCCCGACGGCAGCACGGTCATCGGCCGCGCCGCCCACCTGCCCGCGCCAGCGGCGGCGTTCGTCAACGGCATCGGCGGGCACGACATCGAGCTCGACGACTCCCACTCACCGTCGCGCACCCACGCCGCGGCCGTGATCGTGGCGGCCGCGCTCGCGGCGGTGGAGGCGGCTGCGGACGCGACCGCCGACGACCTGCTGGCCGGCGTCGTAGCGGGCTATGACGTGCAGGTGCGCGTCAGCAAGGCGATGGGCGTGCAGCGTCAGTTCGACCGTGGCTTCCACCCCACCGCGGTCTGCGGGACGATCGGCGCCGCGGTGGCGTCGGCGCGGGTGCTGTCGCTGCCGGCCGAGCGGACGCGCGCGGCGATCGGCCTGGCCGCCAGCCAGAGCGCCGGGCTGATGACCTTCGAGGAAGACGCGTCGCACATGGTGAAGTCCTTCCAGACGGGGACGGCGGCCCGCAACGGCGTCTACTCGGCGTTGTTCGCGCGTGCGGGATTCCAGGCCGCTCCGGATGTGCTGACCGGCCGGCACAATGTTCTCGTCCCCTTCGGTGGTCCCGGCCCGGACATCACGCAGCTCGTCGACGCGCTCGGCGCCAGGTACGACATCACGCAGACCAGCCTCAAGCGGCACGCCTGCTGCGGCCAGACGCATGCGGCTGTGGACGCGATGCTGGCGCTGCAGGCTGAGCACGGGATCGGGTGGCGGGACATCACCGACGTCGACGTGCGGGTGGCGCACGGCGCCGTGGAGATGATCGACGGCAACCCGCTGTGGACGCACAACATCCAGTACGTGCTGGCGCTGACCGCGCACCAGGGCGCGGTGCGCCCCGAGCACTTCACTCCGGAATGGACAACGAACTCCGAGATCCTCGATCTGGCCACCCGCGTCCGCGTGCGCGGCGATGACCTGCTCCAGTCCCGGTTCCCGGCCAAGAAGGGCGCGATCGTGACCGTGCGGGCCGGTGCCACCGCGGTGACCCGCGAGTGCCCGGTGCCGGCGGGCAATCCTGAGCTGCCGCTGGGCCAGGCCGAGATCCGCGATAAGTTCCGCGGCCTGGCCGGAGCCGTGCTCCCGTCCCATCGCGTGGCGGAGCTGTGGGCGCTGCTGGCGGAGCTCGGGCCGGGCACGTCCATGCCCCGGCTGTTTGACCTCATCGGCGCCTTCGGCGGCTGACGCCCGGCGCCCGGCTCTCCGGCGGCCCGGTGACGGCCAGGCGCCCGGCAAGCCGCTCACCATCGGTTGACCGTATGCTGTAAACGATTTACAATTTTCTCGTCCGTCAGCTGCATCACCCTTAGCCGGTTTCCACCCGGGCTGCGCGGAGATCGGGTCAGCCGGGCGAACGACGCTGGCCGGATAAGGCGATCGGGCAGTACGACTAACGAGGGCGGTTTCATGCGCGTCGACCGTGTCGAACTATTCGTGACCGACCTTCCCAACCGGGTGCAAAGGCGCTCGGCCGGGCTCGCCGTCGGATACCGGCGAGCCCGGCGACGTCATGGGCAAGCCGGTCCTGGTCAAGATCCATGCCGACGGCCTCGTCGGCTACGGGCAGGTCCGGCCGACCGGCCGCAACCACTGGCTGCCGGATACGTCGCTGAGCGTCGTCGCCGCGCTGCGCGACTACTACGGCCCCGTGCTGATCGGCGCAGACATCACCGATCTCGAACGGCTCTGGAGCGAGTTCGACCGGACCCTGCCGGCCAACGGGCCGGCCCGCGCGGCCATCGACTTCGCCCTGCACGACCTCATCGGGAAGGCTCACGGCCTGCCGGTGCACGCGCTGCTCGGCGGTGCGGTGCGCCCGCAGATCCCGCTCGAGTGGTCAGTCAGCCTGTCCGAGTCCGTCGAGGACATGGTCAGCGCCTCGACCGACGTCATCGATCGCTACGGCATCAGCAACTTCTCGCTGAAGGCCGGCGGCCCGGCAGGCTGGCGCCACGACGTCCGCATGGTCGGCGCCGTGCGCGAGGCCCTGGGCCCCGATGTGATCATCGGCCTGGACGCGAACATGGCGTGGACGCCGGGGGAGACGATCCGGGCGATCAACGCGATGGCAGACTTTGACGTCTCCTACGTGGAGCAGCCGATCCACAAGACTGACCTCGCCGGGCTGGCCCATGTGCGGTCGGCCGTCAACGGCGTGGCGCTGATCGCCGACGAGCCGGTCGTCGCGCTACATGACGTGCTCGGCATCGTCCGGGCTAATGCCGCTGACGCGGTGTGCATCAAGCTGGCCAAGAGCGGCGGCATCCGCCAGGCGCGCAAGATGACGGCGATCGCCGAGGCCGCCCGCATCCAGGTCAATGTCGGAGGCGCCGCGGTCATGTCCCAGCTGGAGGCCGCGGCGATCGCCCACTACTACGCGTCCGTGCCGCCGCAGCACATGCTCGATGGCGCCGAGTTCGTCTTCGCGCTCGCCGGCGTGCTGGCCGATCCGCTCGTTCCCGAGACCGACTTCGCGATCCGCTCCGACGGGCATGTGGCCGTGCCGACCTCGCCGGGCCTGGGCATTCGCATCGACGACATCGCGGTGAAGAAGCTCGCGCTCGTCAGTGAGGTCGTGGCCGGATGACGACGGTGACCGCCGACGCGACGACGACGCTCGTTGACCATGTTCGCGGCCTCGAGGTGGACTCGCTGCCGCCCGCGGTGCTGACTCAGGCCAAGGTCGTGCTCGCCGATACGGTCGGCGTCATGCTCGCCGCGAGCCTGGGTGAGTCGGTCCGCACCGCATCCACCGCCCGGCCGCTCATCGGCAATGGCGACGCCACGGTGGTGGGTCACCCGATAGCCACGACCCCGGATCACGCCGCGTTCATCAACGCCGTCGGCGCGCACGACATCGAGCTCGACGACAGCCACTCGCCCTCGCGCACGCACGCGGCCAGCGTCCTGGTGCCAGCGGCGCTCGCGGCGGCCGGAGCGGCCGGCGGCGCCTCTGGCGCAACTATGCTGCTGGGCATCATCGCCGGCTACGACATCCAGGTCAGGCTCAGCAAGGCCATCGGGGTACAGGATCAGTTCGATCGCGGCTTCCACCCGACGTCCGTGTGCGGCACGGTCGGCGCCGCGGTCGTGTCGGGCAAGATCCTGGCGCTGCCGCCCGACCAGCTGCGGGCTTGCATCATGCTGGCGTCGAGCCAGAGCTCGGGCCTGATGACCTGGCAGGACGACGCGACCCACATGGTGAAGTCGTTCCAGACCGGCATCGCGGCCCGCAATGGCCTGTACGCCTCGCTGCTGGCGGCCAACGGCTTCGGCGGCGGGGGCGACGTGCTCACCGGCCGGCACAGCATGCTCGCGGCCTTCGGCGGCGCATCCCCCGAGCCGGATCAGCTCACGGCCGCGCTGGGTGAGCGCTGGGACATCTGCGAGACGAGCATCAAGCGTTACCCGTGCGGCGGGCAGACGCACTCCGCCGTCGCCGCGTTCCTCGACATCCGTGAGTCGAATCAGCTCGGCTGGGAGGAGATCGAGCGCATCGACGTGGAGCTGGCCCAGGGCGCGATCGCGATCATCGACGACAGCCCCCTGCTGATTGCCAACGTCCAGTACGTGCTCGCGCTCGCCGCCCACGAGGGACGCATACAGCGCCGGTTCTTCACCGATCCGCAGTGGACGCAGGACCCGCACATCGCGGCGACCAGGGCCAGGGTCGTGGTGCACAGTAACGCCGACATCGACCGCACGTTCCCGGCCAAGAAGGGAGCCATTGTCACCGTGACGACTACGCGCGGCACGTTCCGCCAGTCCCTTGACTCCCCGCCGGGCAGCCCGTGGCACCCCCTGTCGCCCGCTGAGCTGAACGGCAAGTTCACCGAGCTTGCTCGCGACGTCCTCACCGAGGCGGCAGCACAGCGACTGTGGGAGCTGCTCGAGGGCTTCGAGAGCTTGACTGACACCAGGGAGTTCTTCGAGATCATCGCCGCGCAGGGGCGCAGCAGGCGTCAGCTCTGACCGTGGCGACGGCCACCTCGGCTGACAGGAAGAAGCCGGCCCGTCCGCATGCGGACAGGCCGGCTTCCTGGTGTCAGCTCCTAGCGCTTCGGGCGGATGTCGATGATCAGGCTCACCGAGAAAAGTACGGCGATGAGCAGGGCGGCCACGACCGCGAGCGCACCGTCGTTGAGGATCTTGGCCTTCAGGCCGACGACGGTGAGGGCCACGCCGATCACGACTGCCGCCGCGATCTTCCAGTCGTCGCCGATGATGAACTCGTACCAGAACTGGCCGAACGCCTTCAGCGCTTTCATGACGCCGTCCTCTCAACGGTCTCGCTCTCGCGGACCTGTGCCGGCTGGGTGTCGGGCTTGCCCAGGACCGCTATAAAGACCCGCGTGAGAAGGAACCACATGACGATCAGGCCGAGAATCGACAGGTCATTTCCTGGCCAGGCGACGCTGCCGCGGCCTGCCCGGAAGAGCCCGGTTCCCTCGATGACCCAGAACGTGCCGAACGACGCCAGCAGCAGGCCGACGCCATACTTGAGCAAGTTCTCCGGGATCATCGCGAGCGGCCGCCGGGCGATCACGGCGATCAGCAGAACCGCGACGACGCCGACCGCGGCGCCCACCACGGCGACCGGGATGTCCTTGGCGTTGAGGCCGAAGGTGATCACGATGAAGACGACTTCCATGCCCTCGAGAAACACGCCCTTGAAGGACACCATGAACGAGAACATGTCCAGTCCCGACTGCGCCGATCCAACGGCACGGGCCGCGTCCACGCCGGACTGGTAGATCCTTTCTTCGTCGTGAATGGCCTTTCGCCCGGACGACCGAAGGATGGCCTTCCGCAGCCACTGCAGCCCGAAGATCAGCAGCAGTCCTCCGATCACTAGCTGCAGGACGGACTCGGGCAGCCACCTCGTGAGTGCGAAGCCGAAGGCAGCCGTCACGATCGCCAGGACGACGAGTGCGCTGGCCGTGCCCACCATCGCAGAGCGCCAGCTTCGCGTGAAGCCGACGGCCATGACGATGGTCGTGGCCTCGACGGTCTCGACGAAGCAGGCGAAGAAGGTCGCTACCAACAGACCCCAGGTTGCCGCGCTCACACAGCCTCCTTCCGGTTGAAGCTTTCAGTACATTGTAGCAGATGTTAAGATGTAGCATATGTTACGTCTACCTGGTGAGCTAGCGAGGCATGACCAGCACGAGCGAGCGCGCGGTCGATCTGGACGCAAGGGCAGCCGCCCGGCGCGGAGCCCGGGCTCCACTACTGTCTAGCTATGCCGCCTCGTCGTTCAGCGGCCGCGCGCGACTCGCCGGCCATCCCCGAGCAGTGGCTGCTGCTCATCTATCGCGTCCCGAGCGAGTCCTCGCGGGCTAGGGTGGCTGTCTGGCGCGATCTCAAGCGGCTGGGCGGCCTCTATCTGCAGCAGGCCGTGTGCGTTCTGCCGGACCGAGAAGAGCTGCGCCGAAGCGTGGCGCGCATCCGGACCCGGATAAACGAGCTCGGCGGGTCAAGCTTCTTCATCACGCTCCGCGATCTCGAAGATGAAGTGCGCGATCAGTTCATCGAGGGATTCCGGTCCAACTCCGGAAAGGAGTATGCCGAAATCATCGAGGAGTGCGAGACAAAGTTTGTCAAGGAGATTGAGTTCGAGAGGTTCCGGGAGAACTACTCCTTTGAAGAAGCCGAGGAGATCCGGCAGGACCTGGAGAAACTGCGGCGCTGGCTCGCGAAGGTAGAAGGACGCGACTGGATGCAGGCCGAGGGAAGGGCCGAGGCGCGCGACCAGGTGGCTAAGTGCGCCGTGCTTCTGGAGCAGTTCGAGGCTGATGTCTACGAACGGGCGACAGGCCACGACAGTGAGTGACAAGCCCGGTCCGCCCGGCCGGGCGTAGCACAGCAACCCCCTAGCTCGCTCCGAGCATCTGGCCCGGTCGGCGAACTGTTGACTGTTAGCATAAGACATTATACCGTCATACCTAACAAGAGGCCCGGCATGGCTGGCCGCCGCCGTGGCTACAGCGCCAGCAGCCAGCCGCGTCGTTTTGCAGGCGAGCGCCGGAGCGCCGCCGAACTGAATATCAGGTGAATCAGCCTGGGACATGTGGGAAGGACTTCCGTGCGAGTTGTACGCGTTGAGCACGACGGGGCGGTCCGTTTCGGGATAGCGCACGCCGGCTCTTCCCAGGTGGACCTGCTGGCGGGCGATCCGTTCAGCGCTGCGGACCGCGAGCAGGTCATCGGCTCGGTGGCGCTGGATGCCTGCCGCCTGCTGGTACCGGTTCAGCCGACGAAGATCATGGCGGTCGGCCGCAACTACGCCGCCCACGCGGCAGAGATGAACCTGGAGCTCGGGGCCGTGCCGTCGGTGTTCATGAAGCCGCTTCAGACGCTGCTGCCGCACGGCGGGCAGGTCGTGCTGCCGGACCTGGCGCTGTCTACCAAGGTCCAGCACGAGGGCGAGCTCGCCGTGGTGATCGGAGCCGCCGCACGCAATGTGCGCAAGGAAGATGCGGACAGCTACATCCTCGGTTACACCTGCGCCGATGACGTGAGCGCCCGGGACCTGCAGAAGGGCGACCCGCAGATTACCCGCGGCAAGGGCTTCGACACCTTCTGCCCGCTCGGCCCGCACGTCGAGACAGACGTATCGGTCGCGCGGACATACGAGGTCACCTGCACGGTGAATGGCGACCTGCGGCAGAAGGGCACCACGGACGACATGATCTTCGACATCCCGACGCAGATCGAGTTCCTGTCCGCCTTCACCACCCTGGTGCCCGGCGACATCATCCTTACCGGGTCGCCGGTCGGTACCGGCGACCTCGTGCCGGGCGACGAGGTCGAGGTGAGCATCGAGGGCGTCGGGGCGCTACGGCACAGCGTCGTCGCGTATGCAGGCTGAGATCGTCGTGGACACCGGCTCGGCCATCGCGGCGCTGCTCGCTCATAGCGGCGTGCGGCGGTTCTACACGGTGCCTGGCGAGAGCTTTCTGGAGATCCTCGACGGCGTTAATCGCCACCCGGACATCCGCCTGATATCCACCCGGCATGAGTCCGGGGCGTCGTTCATGGCGGAGGCCGACGCGAAGATGACCGGGCGCCCGGCTGTCGTCGCCGCGACACGTGGCGTCGGGGCGTCCAACCTGGCCATCGGCGTCCATACCGCCTACCAGGACTCTACGCCGATGATCGTCTTCCTCGGCCAGGTGGACAGCCACTTCATCGGCCGCGAGGGCTTCCAGGAAGTGGACCTGCCCGCCTTTTACCGGCCCATCACGAAGTGGGCCGTCACGGCGCACCGCACCGATCGCATCCCGGAGCTCGTCGCCCAGGCCGTCCGCATCTCGCAGGCGGGCCGGCCGGGGCCGGTCATGATCGCGTTCCCGGCCGACGTGCTTGCCGCGGACATTGACGCCGCGGCGGTCGATCTCGCCCGCAGGCGGCTCGACCTGGAGACGGCGGTTCCGGCGCCCTCGCCGGCCGCGATGCGCGAGATCGCCGAGCGGCTGACCCGGGCGCAGCGCCCGGTGATCATCGCGGGCAAGGGCGCGCAGCACGCCAGGGACGCGCTCGTCCACGTGGCCGAGAAGTACTCCGTCGGCGTGTACGCGTCATTCCGGCGTCAGGACGTCTTCCCCAATGACCACCCGCTTTACCTCGGGCATCTGGGCGTCGGGGTGTCCGGCGCGCGCCTGGACGCGCTGCGGGCAGCCGACCTGGTGCTCGTGCTCGGGTCTCGCCTGAGTGAGATCACGACAATCGGCTACACCCTGCCGGTCGCGCAGTCCGAGGTGATCCAGATCGACGTGGACGCGGCGGTGATCGGGGCGGTCGCGCCGGTGTCCCTGGGGGTCGTGGCCGACGGGCTGGCCGCGCTCGAGATGCTCTGGAAGGTCAACGGCTCGGGCGCGGTTCCGCAGCGCGACTGGTCGGCAGCGCACGAGGTGTACCTGGCCGCTTCGGCCGTCCCGCCGTCGCGGGCCACGACGGGAGTGGATGCCGGACGCGTCATCGCCGCGATGCTCGACGTCCTGCCGGCGGACACGGTCATCGCCAATGACGCGGGCAACTTCTCGGCATTCCTCCATCAGCACTGGCTCTATCGCGCGCCGGCCAGCCAGGTCGCTCCGACCAGCGGGGCCATGGGGTACGCCGTCCCCGCGGCGATCGGCGCGAAGATCGCCGCGCCGGACCGGACCGTCGTCGGACTCGCGGGCGACGGCGGCTTCTCCATGTCGGCCTTCGAGATCGAGACGGCCGTGCGCGAGCGTGTCGACGTGACCTACGTCGTCTTCCGCAACGGGCTGCAGGGGACGATCGCCATGCACCAGGCCCGCGGCATGGGACGCCTCAGCGGCGTCCGGATCGGCGACATGGACATCGCCGGTCTCGCGACGAGCCTGGGCGCGCATGGGGTCACCGTCAGCGCCGAGTCGGACCTGCGTGACGCCCTGCGCGCGGCGGTCGCGATCCCGGGGCCAAGCGTGGTCGAGGTGCTCACCGACCCGGAGGTCATCTCTCCCGGCAGCACGCTCTCCGCTCTCCTCGGTCCCCCGCAGCGCTGAAGCTCGCGATGCCGCGCGCTGGTCCGCGAGTCGCTCGGGCGTTCTTAGGTCAAAGCTGAATGTTCCGGCGGGCGGCGAACTCGCTGCGCGTCCGCTCGTCCGCTGGGTACACCCCGCGCAGCGGTGAGCCCTGCGCCACCTTCCAGGCGATGAAGTCCTCGAGCTCGTCCTGGTCGGCGCTAGGCTGCGCGATGTCCGCCGCGAGACGGCGCGGAATGCAGACGACCCCGTCGTGGTCGGCCACGATGACGTCGCCCGGGAAGACCGGGACGCCCGCGCAGCCGATCGGGACCTGCTGGTCGACGGCGTGGTGCAGGGCAAGGTTCGTCGTGGGCGCCGCGCCGGCGGAGAACACCGGCAGGTCGAGAGCGGCGATGCCGGCGGTGTCGCGCAGCGCGCCGTCGGTGACGCAGCCCGCCACGCCGCGAACGGCGAGCCGGGTCATCAGGATCGATCCCGCGGAAGCCGCACGGCTGTCACCCCGGCAGTCCATGACCAGCACCGAGCCGGGCGGGGCGCTCTCGACCGCGTGCCGCTGCGGGTGGTCGTAGTCGAGGAATACCTCCAGCACGTCGATGTCCTCGCGAGCCGGGATGTAGCGCAGCGTGAAGGCCTCGCCGACCATCCGGCTGTTCGTCATGTTCACCGGGCGCAGTCCCGGCATGAACACGTTGCGCAGGCCGCGCGCGAACAGCTGGGTCGTGATCGTCGCGGTGCTGACGCGCCGCAGGATGTCGAGAACGCCGTCGGTCAGCTCGGTCGGCTCGGTCGGCTCGGGGTGGCTCACCGCTCGCTCTTTCCCGGCGCGGTGCGCCTGATCAGCTCGGCAGCTGGCTCGGAGTCGGCACAGGTCAGGACCAGGCGGGCCAGATCGGTGGCCGCATCAGCGCCCAGCGCGGGCGCGGTGACGCCGAGGAACTTGCGCCCGACCTCATCGGCGGTCAGCGGCTGCGATGGGTCGTAGCCGCGCGGGCTGGTGTGCAGGGAGCGGCGCCGGACGCCACCATGCTCGACCTCCACGACGGCGGGATAGAAGAAGAAGGGGTCGGCGCATGTCCGCTGGTAGAGGGCCTCCGCCTCCGGGTCGACGACGATCTCCACGCAGTCCTCCAGTTCCGCGACCTCCGGGTCCCGAAGCCGCTCCGGGCGCATGTCCGACGGCAGCACCTGGCCGCGTCGCCAGGCCGTGGCGACGGCGTAGGAGATGCTGAACCGGGCCTGCCCGGCCGTCTCGGGATGGTGCCGGGCGAACGCGGGCTCGGTGGCCAGCAGGACGGGCACGCCGACGCGAAGCAGCTCCGGCCGGGCCGGGATCGGGCAGAACTCGCCTCTCGCCGCGAGGATCCCATCGAGCATCGTGAACAGCATGCCGCACGTCGAGTGCACCTTGAATCCGGACTCCGCGATCGCGAAGCGGGTGCCCAGCGCATCGGTGACCAGGCCGGGCCGGGGTTCGTCGCACATGGCCACGCAGAACCCGTGCCGCCCCTCGATGATCTCGCGCGGGCCGCTGTATCCGCGCCGGGCCAGGTAGGCGGACTCGACGCCATTCCGGGCGGCCCGCCCGGCGTGCAGCGGCTTGCACTCCGGCCCGGTGCTGGTCGATTCGCGCAGCCCGGCGGCGGCGGTCCCGCCGATCGCCATGGCGTGCGCGGTTCGCTCGGCATCCAGTCCCAGTAGCCGGGCGGCAATCGCGGCGGCCGCGAATACGCCGGTCGTGCCGGTCCCGTGAAACGGGCTCCTGCGGCGGGGCAGCAGCGTTGCCTCGCCGACCCGCCCCATGACGTCGTAGCCCACGATGATCGCGTCCAGGAGCTCACCGACCGTGGCGCCCGTCTCCTCGGCGACGGCCAGGGCGGACGGCACGGCCACGCAGCCGAGGTGGTTGTCGGATGGGCGGTGCCCGTCGTCGAACTCGAGCATGTGGGCCAGCGTCGCGTTGGCGAGCGCGCTGTCCTCGGATCGGCGGCCGTCCGCGAGCGACACTGTCGTCGTGGCCCCCTCGGCGCCCCGATCAGCCACCAGGCCGACGATCATCGCGCCCGCCGGCGTGGCGGCCGCGCCGACCATGCAGCCGAGGATGTCGAGGACGGCGAGGCGGGCACGCTCACGCAGTTCCCGCGGGGCCGGACCGAACCCGCAGACGTAGTCGGCCAGCCTGAAGACTGACTCCCG
Organism: uncultured Actinomycetota bacterium; assembly: GCA_963822485.1. Taxonomy (GTDB): domain Bacteria; phylum Actinomycetota; class Actinomycetes; order Streptosporangiales; family Streptosporangiaceae; genus DASUBV01. The sequence continues at coordinate 103,748 of CAWGHW010000028.1, read as the reverse complement.
CCCGTCCTCGCTCATACGTCGGCCGCGTCAGAGGCGCTGTCAGGGGTGACCTCCCGTGCGTCACCGGAGCCGTCGGGCACCGGGCGCGGGCTGGGCACCTGCGGCGCGCCGGGTGCCTGCTGCGGCTCGCCGGGCACCGGTCCTGCGGCCGGCGGCTCGATCGTGAGCCGCGACTCGATCAGCGCCTTGGTGTACTCGTGCGACGGTCGCTCGAAGACGTGATCGGGATCGCCGACATCGACAATCGACCCGACGTACATAACGGCGATGCGGTCGGCAATCAGTCGGGCCAGTCCGATGTCGTGGGTAATAAACAAGGTGGTCAGGCCGATGGTCTCGCGCAGTTCGAGCAGTAGGTTCAGGACGCGGGCCGAGGCGCCGACGTCGAGTGCGGACACCGCCTCATCCGCGATGAGCAGGCGCGGTCGCACCGCCATGGCGCGAGCGATCGCGGCACGCTGCCGCTCACCACCGGACAGCTCATGCGGGAACTTGCGCGCGTAGCTCGTCGGCAGGTGCACCCCGGTGAGCAAGGCCTCGATGCTCTGGTCGGCCACCGCCGCGCGGTCGCGGCCCCAGACCGCGAGCACCTCGCCCAGCGTGGCGCCGATGGTCATCTTCGGATTCAGGCTCTGGAACGGGTTCTGGAAGATGACCTGGACGTCGGCCCGGAACTGCTTGAGCGTGGCCCGCCGGAGCTTGAAGACGTCCGCGCCGTCGAACTGCACGGTGCCGCCGCTCGGCCGGACCAGGCGGACCAGCGTGCGGCCCAGCGTGCTCTTCCCGGATCCGCTCTCGCCGACGAGCGCGAGCGTCTCGCCCGCGCCGATCTGAAGGTTGAGGTGGCGAACCGCCCTGATCAGGCGAGTGCTCTGGCCGCGGTGCACCTTGTAATCCACGGACAGGTCGATGATTTCCACCAGCGGCTTGCCGGTCACGATTGCACCGCCTCGGCCAGGTCGGCCGCCTCTTCGAGACGCTCGACGTCTCGCGGCATGGTGACGAACCGCCCGTCGGCGCCGCGCTTGCGTCCGCCGACGTCCACCAGTGCCCGCGTGTAAGGGTGGCGCGGATGGCGCAGTACCTCGTCGCAGGTGCCGAGCTCGACGAGCTCGCCTCGCTGCATGACCCCGACGCGGTCGCAGATCGACGCGATGACGCCCATGTCGTGACTCACCAGCAGGATGCCGATGCCGCGGTCGTCGCGCAGGCGGCGCAGCAGCCGCAGGATCTGGGCCTGGCTGACGGTATCCAGGTCAGAGGTCGGCTCGTCCGCGACGAGCAGGCCGGGCTCGGCGACCATGGCCGCGGCGATGAGTGCGCGCTGCCGCATGCCGCCCGAGAGCTGGTGCGGGAAGCTGCCCAGCCGGTCGGCCTCCATGCCCATTTCGCCGATGATGTCGGCGGCGACGCGCTTCGCCTCGGACCGCGAGAGGTTCTTGCGGTGCCTCATGACGGTGTCGACGATCTGCGTGCGGATCCGGAAGACAGGATTGAGCGCCGTGGAGGGGTCCTGGAACACCATGCCGATCCGCCTGCCACGTATTCCGCGCATCTGTGCCTCAGCGCGCCCGACCAGGTCCTCGCCGTCCAGGAGTATTCGCCCGCTGACCTGGGCGTTGCCGGGGAGCAAGCCCATGATCGCGTGGCCCACTGAGCTCTTGCCCGAGCCCGATGCGCCGACCATCCCCACGATCTCGCCGGGATTGATCTTGAAGCTGACGCCGCGGACGGCAGTGGAGCGGCCGTCGCGCTGCCGGTAGGTAACGACGACATCGTCGAGTTCGAGTGTCGTCACGACCGCGCACCTGCCCCGCGAATGTCGAAGGCATCGCGCAGGCCGTCGCCGACGAAGGCGAAGCAGATTGTCATGACGGTGACGGCGACACCGGGCACGATCGCGATGAGCGGCGAGATCTGGAGGAAGGCCTGCCCTTCCGAGATCATGTTCCCCCAGCTGGGCTGGGGCCGCTGGATGCCGATGCCCAGGAAGCTCAGCGCCGCTTCGGCCAGCGCGACCTTCCCCATGTTGCCCGTCGCGACGACAAGCACGCCCGCGTAGATGTTCGGGATGATGTGCCGGCAAAGTATCCGCCGCCGCGAGTAGCCCAGGGTGACAGCGCTGCGGATGTACTCGCGTTCCTTGGCCTCCAGCGTCATCGCGCGGACGAGCCGGCCGTATCTGGGGAAGTCGCTCATGCCGATCGCGATGATTTCCGCCGCCAGCGACGGGCCCAGTGCCGCGAGGATGATGATCGCGAGCAGCAGCATCGGGAAGGCCAGCAGAATGTCGAAGATCCGCGAGATAACGTCGTCGACCGGGCCGCGCCAGTAGCCCGCGATGATGCCGAGGATCCCGCCGCCGACGACCGCCACCGCCGTCGCGGCGAAGGCGACGATGAACGACACCCGGCCGCCCAGCAGCGCGCGAGCGAGGATGTCCCGCCCGAAGTCGTCAGTGCCGAGCAAGTGTGCGCTCGAGTGCCCCTGAAGCTTCGCGGTGATGTCGGCCACGTTCGGGTCCGGGGCGAAGAACGGCCCGATCACCACCGCCAGCAGCAGCAGGATGAGGATGACCGCACTGACCACCGCCGGCTTGCTGCGGAGAAATCGGCGCAGGCGCCCGCGGTCCCTGGGCGCCGGGGGCCTCGTCGCCTTGACTGCCTGGGTGAGGGGGGAACGTGCCTCAGTTGTCATCATGCCGCCAGTTGGATGCGGGGATCGATGCCGCCGTACACGGAGTCCGCAAGGAAGTTGACTGCGATCGCGTAGACCAGCAGCGTGAGGATGGCTCCGGAAAGCACCGGGAAGTCGGTGTACAGGATGCCCTGCTCGACCATGAGGCCGATGCCCGGCCACGAGAACACCGTCTCGATCAGGATGACCGAGCCGATGATGTCGGCGAGGCTGACGCTCAGGTCGGTGACCGCTGGGATCAGGGCGTTGCGGAATGCGTACTTGAAGATGATCACTGGCCGGGCGATGCCGCGGGCTCGCGCTGACCGGATGTAGTCCTGGCGCATGACGTCGATGATCATGGCGCGGAACAGCCGGGCGGTGCTGCCGGCATGGCTGAGCCCGAGCACCACAGCGGGCAGGATCAGGTGCTGGATGTCGGGCGGATCACCGCGCCCGGAGATCGGCACGAGGTTCAGCTCGAAGCCCAGGAAGTAGATCCCGAGGATGCCGACGAAGAACGGCGGGCTCGACGCGGTAATGATCGCGAGGAACCGGCATACCGTATCGATCAGCTTGTTGTGATAGACGCCTGATATCAGGCCGAGCAGCAGCGATACGACGATGGTCACCAGCGCCCCGGCCAGCACCAGCTCCAGTGTGGCCGGGAACGCTTGCGTGATCATGCTTCGGACCGGCAGGCCGAACTGGATCGACGTTCCGAAGTTGCCGTGGATCAGCCCGTCGAGGTACTTCAGGTACTGAATGGGCGCAGGGCGGTCGAGCCCGAGCTGGTGCCTGACGGCCATCTTGACCGCCTGCGGAGCCGAGTCGCCGACGATCTCGTTCACCGGGTTGCCGGGGATGATCCGGCTCGTCAGGAACAAGACCAGCGATGCGCCCAGCACCACGACGGGCAGCATCAGCAGCCGCGATAGCCATCGGGGCATCTTGGCGAGACGGATACGCTTCGGCATCACTGCCATAGGTTTCACCTCTCGGGACTCGACCGCGCCTGGTCCGGGCCGGGCTCGGTCAGCCCACCGAGACCTTGGTGTAGGAGTTGTAGAGGATGTTGTTCCAGCCATTCGGGGTCGGCACGAGGCCGTGGACGTCCTTGTTTGCGATGAACCATGTGTCGGACCAGAACAGCGGGATCATGGCGTGCTGCTGGCTCTGGATGATCTCGTCGGCCTTCTGCTCTTCCGCGGTCGTCTTGCCCGGGGTCGGCTCGGCGGGAATGGCCTCGATGACCTTCTCGAGCGCCGGGTCCTCGAGCGTGTAGTAGTCATCCAGTGGCGTGGCCAGGTCCAGGCGCCACCTCTTGAGGAAGAACACGCTCGCCACCGGGCTGGAGTTAAGCTTGGTCAGCAGGGCGTCCCACTTGTAGGCGAGCAGGGCGTTGTTCTCGAGGTTGCCGCCATCGCACAGCAGCTTGACCTTGTAGCCCAGCTTCTGGATGTTGGACTGAACGACGGTCGCGACGTCGCACAGCTCAGGTGCCGTGTTGACCACGATGGAGATCGTGCTGCCGGGCGGGTACCCGCCCTCGGTCAGGAGCTGCACGTCCTTCTTCGGGTTATATACCGGCGGTTTGATGTTGGGGTCGTAGCCGGCTTCGAACGGCGGGAACTGCTGGTCGGCGTACTTGCCGTACGCGCCGATGACCTGCGGCACGACCTTGGGCGCATCGAAGAGATTCTCCAGGCCCTCACGGAACGCGAGTGCGTTCTTGTATCCGCCCCGGCGAGCCTTCTCGAAGTTGAGGAAGGCCAGCGAGAGCGTGATGCCGGGGCGGTGGATCAGTCGCAGATTCGGGTCCTTCTTCAGCGACGTTAGCGCGGCGTTGGAAATGAAGTTGTCGATCAGGTTGATGTCGCCATGTTCCAGATCGAGAGCGGCGACCGTCGGGTCGGTAACCACCTGCACGACGACCTTCGCCAGCGGCGGGCGGCCGCGCCAGTAACCGTTGAAGCGCGTGAACGTCGTGCTTACGCCGACGGTACGCGAGGACCACTCGTACGGGCCGGTGCCGACCGGATGCTGGGCGAATGCCTTGGCGCCCTCCTTGGCGCGCAGGGTCATATCACCGATGAAGAAGTTGTCGGTCATCAGGCCAGGGAGGCCATTGTCGGGCGTCTTCAGGTCGAACTGGACCACGTACTTGGACACGACCACGGTCTTCGCGATGTTGGCAAAGTCGCCCGCGTTGTCCGACGCGTTCTTCGGGTTGAGGATCGCGTCCATGTTCGCCTTGACGTCTGCGGCCGTAAACGGCTTGCCGTCCTGGAACTTGACGCCCTGCTGCAAATCCATGGTCCAAGTCTTGAAGCCATTCGAGGCCTTCGCGTCCTTCGCCAGGCCGGGTGTCAGCTGGTTGTTCCCTCCCGAGACGAATAGTGACTCGTAGACGGTGCTCCCCATGAGCAGGTCGTCGTCGGAGTTGCGGACCTGAATGCTGTCGGTGTCTGTGATGTCGGTGGCGGTCGCCAGCGTCAGCGTTCCGCCGCCGGACGACTTGCCGGAGTTGCTGCTCGTGCCGCACGCAGACATGAGGCCGAGCAGGCAGAGCGCCGCAGCCCCGATGGCGAGAGCCGAACCGCGTCTTTCCCTCCGGGATGAGATCCGTGCCATTCCTCGCGTCTCCAATCTCAGCCAGCAGGTCTGTCAAAGCGCCCTCGAGGGGCGTATGTCCCCGCGAACCGGCAGATGGCGGGACTTGGCAGGAGCGTAGACCGACATCTGTTAACAGTCAACAGTTAGTTAACAACAGTTTTCGGGCCCGTTTCGCCGCGGATTTGCGCCTGACCATCCGGGCGCCGCGAACACGCTGCCGGCAGCAAGCCGCCGCGACGAGCTGGCTAGCGAGGCCGCAGAAGTGCTGAGCTGGCCGACCTCGGCACAGCAGGCGGCCGGGCAGCGGCCGAGGGAACCGCGGGGCAAGCTCGACTGCAGAGCTCGGCCACCGAATGTCGCCGCCGGGATCGCGGCGCTCGGCGTGACCGCGAGCGGCCCGCCCTGACCGGGCCCGTCTAGATGGCGGCCGCAGCGCCCGGCCGAGTATGCGGCCAGCGGCCAGCGCGCTGAGGCGGAGCCCCGGCGCCGATGGCCCGGAACGGGCGGGGGAGGCTTCCCCAACCCGCGGCGGCGGTCAGAGTCAGCCGGTCACCGGCACGCCAGCCCGCGCACGTAGCGCATGATCTGCTACCCGGCCGAAAGCATCCACCCGGCCGAGCCCGCAGACCACATCATCGGAGGCCGTCGGGAGGACCGGCACGGTCGCGACCGGCTGCTGGCACGCCGCGTCCGCCCGGCTGCGTCCGCGAGCCGTCGGCAGCGGACGCATGCTGCCGCGCCGAACGCCAGATCCGCAGCTCCGTTCATGTACTGCTCGTTACGGTTGCGTCCCCGGCGTCGGGAACCCCCCGGCCGCTTGCTCGAAGGCGTGCGCTACGCGCAGCACGGTCGCGTCGTCGAAGTGTTTGCCGATGATCATCATCCCGACCGGCAGCCCATCGGATAGCCCGGCCGGAACTGAGCAGGCTGGGTGCCCACTGACATCGAAGGGTGCCGTGTTCCCGATCATCTCCAGGCCACGGGCCAGGATTTCCTCCCGGGCGGCATCCGGGCCGGGCAGCAATGTCGCGCGGACCGGCAGCGTTGGCATGATGAGCACGTCAAACTGGGCCAGGGCCTGGTCATAGGCCATGCGCAGCCGCGGCGCGAGTTCGCGCGCCATTGCGTAATACCGGCCGTGGTAGCGGTCGAGCGCGTAGCGGCCTGCGAGCATGACCAGCTTGACGGTCTCGGAGAACGCGGTGGGGTCGCTGCGCCACTTGCCGCCGTAGTAGCCGATCAGGTCCGGGTCATACTGGCCTTGCCAGTTCATCCCGTACCCGTTGCCGTCAACCATCTGCGCCGTCGCGCCCTCGGTGGCGATGACGTCCCAGATCTGGCTGCCGTGCAGGTGCCACGGGATGGATACCTCTTCGGCGTTCATCCCGGCGGCCGCCAGCGTCTCGACCGCGGCGCGGACCGTGGCGTCGACGGCCGGCTCGGAGTTGTCCCGGCCGAACCCCTCGGCGACCACGCCTGCCCGCAGCCCGCCGGCGCCGCGGCCCAGCTCGGCGATGTAGTCCGGGATGCTGACCTCGGCAGGCTGACGCGGGTCCAGCCCGTCCGGCCCGGCGATCACGGCCAGCGTGAGCGCCACGTCGGCGACAGTGCGCGCCATCGGGCCGAGGTGGTCGATCGTCTGCTCGATCGGGAAGGCCCCGGTGTAAGGAACCAGCCCGTGGGTCGGCTTGTGCCCGACCACGCCGCAGTACGCGGCCGGGATCCGGACCGATCCGCCCTGGTCGCCGCCGGTGGCGATGTCAACGGCCCCGGAGGCCAGCAGCGCGGCGCTGCCACTGGATGAGCCGCCCGCCGACCTCCTGGTATCCCATGGATTGCGTACCGGTCCGGTCCGTGACGTGTGCGATCCCCCGGAGAAGCAGAGGTCCTCGCAGACCGCCTTGCCGGCAATCGTCGCCCCGGCGTCCAGCAGCCTGCTCACGACCGTCGCGTCGCGGGCCGGAACGAAGCCCTCCACAGTCGACGACCCGTTCATCATCGGCACGCCGGCGACGGCCGTGTTGTCCTTGATCGCGACCGTACGGCCTGCCAGCGGGCCGTCTTCTCCCGCGGTGATCGAGGTGGTCACGTACCAGGCGCCGAGCGGGTTATCGGCCTCAGCCGGCCGCTTCCAGACCCGGTCGGGAGGATGTGGTGCATCCTCGCGGTAGAGGCGTTCGACCGTGTCCCACGATGCCAGGAGGCCGCTCACGGCAGGCTCAAAAGACGCCACGTCAGCCTCGGAAAGACCCAGTCCGTAGTGTCGTGATACCTGATCAAGCGCCGCGGCGCCGGGAGGATCGACAGGCAAGGCATTCTCCCCAGTTGGCGGGATCGTTCCCGCCACCATAAGAGGGAAGATCACAATATGACCAGCCCTGGCGCGGTCTGCTAGAGATCCGCCTGTAACGGGCGGGAGTACTCCGCCGCGTCAGCCCGCGTGGGCCGGGCCGCGGGCGTCCCGGCGTGCACCCGCACAGGCTGCGCACACCCTGGCCACCCAGGCGATCAACCGCGGCATGCGGCTGGAGGCCATCGTCGCGGCTGCTCGGGCGCAAGATGGAGATGACCCTGACCTGCGCCCGGATCCCCGACGGCGGGCGCGGGGCGGCCCGGCGATGCGGTTGGTCTCCTCCTATTGGCTGATAGTTGATTTCCTCCTGTTGGCCGATAGCGGTTAATTCGCTCCGACTGGGAGGGTGAACCCATGTCATCCATGCGGAGAATGGCGGCGGACGTGTCCGGGCCGGTTCCGGCGATCCTTCACGATGACCGGGTGCCGCTGGCCGCGTGGGTGATCGCAGCTGTCTATGTCGTTCTTGAGCTCGCGGTTAGCGACCGGTATGGCTTCCAGCAGGACGAGTTGTACTTTCTCGTGGCGAGTCACCACCTGGCGTTCGGGTATGTGGACCAGCCGCCGCTCGCGGTGCTGCTCGCCCGCACCACTGACCTGTTCGGCGTGAACCCCACCGCTATCCGGATCCTCCCGGCGCTGGGCGGCGGCGCGGTCGTTGTGCTCGCCGCGCGGATCGCCGCGCTCTTCGACGGAGGCCGCGCTGCGCGGGTGATCGCGGCGCTCGCCGTGGCCATCGCGCCGGTCTTCCTGGGCGCCATGCACGTCGGGAACACCACACCGTATGACCTGCTCGCCTGGACGGTCGTCACGGTATGCGCGGCTACGGCGCTGCTGCGGGACCGGCCGCGGTGGTGGCTCGGCGCCGGCGTCGCGGCCGGGGTCGGCATCGAGGACGAGTACCTGGTCCTGATCCTGCTCGCCGCCCTGGTTATCGGCATCCTCGTCACGTCGGCGCACCGGGCCGTCATGAAAACACCGTGGCCGTGGCTTGGCGGGGTCATCGCGCTCGTGATCTGGCTGCCGAACCTGATCTGGCAGTTCGCCAGCGGATGGCCTCAGCTCACGATGGCGTCCGCGCTGCACCAGCAGAACACCTCCACAGCCGACTACATCGGCGGGCTGCCCGGGCAGCTCGTCTACGCAGGAGTGCTGGGGATTCCGCTGGTCATCGCGGGGTTCATCACGCTCTGGCGCACTGCGCGGCTACGGTTCCTCGGCGTCGCCGCCACGCTAATCCTGATCTACGTCCTGGTCTGGATACCAGGGAAGGTGTATTACGTCGACGGGATACTGCCCGTGATGCTGGCCGCCGGGTCGGTATCGGCTGAGCGCTGGATCGCGAAGGCGGGCCGGCCTCGCGCCCGGCGTGTGGCCATCGGCGTCCTCGCGCTGGCCGGCACCGTCATCATCTTGCCGAGTTCGCTGCCGCTGCTGCCGATCGCGAGCCTGCACAAGCTGAGCGGGGCGAACAGCATCGCCGACGGCATCGGCTGGCCGCAGCTGACGGCCGAAGTCGCGGCGCAGGACGCGGCGCTCACCCGGGCGGGCCAGCCGCCGACGTCGATCTTTACGGGTGCCTACGCGGAGGCCGGCGCGCTCGACGTTTACGGCGCGCGGTACCACCTGCCGCTGGTGATCTCGGGTCACAACACGTTCTGGCTGTGGGGACCGGGGCACGCATCCGACACGAGGGTGCTGTATGTCGACGCGGCCGGGCAGCTGAAGCGGTACTTCGCGAGCTGCCGCCAGCTAGCCGTCTACAACCCTCCTGACCAGGTGAAGAACGACTGGAATAACCTGGCGATCGGCGTCTGCACCGGCCCGTCCGGGTCCTGGAAGACGCTGTGGCCGCACATGAAGCATTACGACTGACATCTGCGCGAGTGGACTCACTCGCCGCCGGCGAGCGGTGCCGGGAGAGGTGGGAGGACCTGGTGGAGGCAGAGTCGGAAGCGTCAGCTGGCTGACCCGCCGGCCACCTGGCAGGAGCACTGGTTCGACCACCGCCAGCTGCTCCGGCTGTACTACAGCGACGAGCACTGCGCGATATACGCAGACCCTGACGTGCGCCGGGCTGAGGTCCGGTGGCTGCCCCGGTTCATCAGTGTGACGTGGCAGTACTCCAAGGCAGCCTACGGCGAGGCGTTCGGGCCCGACCCGCGCATCTACTCCATCCACCACGCCGGGCGGCACGGCGGCGGCCACGCGGGCTACTACATCAGCCCGGTCCACGACTACCACAACGTCAGCGACTGCGGGCTGGACACCTGGCGGGAAGACAATGCCCTCGCTCGCGAGCTGCCCGCTCATGAGATCGGGCATTCCGTGGAGAGCGCTAACAACGGCGCCCACGGCTCACCGGCGTATGAGATCTGGGGCGACAGCAAGTGGGCCGAGTTCTACATCTATGACCTCTACACCGCGCTGGGCATGGATCGCGAGGCCAAGGGCGTCTACCGCCGGTTCACCGGCAGCACCGACGATTTCCCTCGCCGGGGAACCCGCTGGTTCCGCGACTGGTTCTACCCGCTGTGGCGGGACTGCGGGCGGGCAGAGGTCATGAACAGGTTCTTCCGGGAGCTGGCCTGCCATTTCCCCCGCGACTCCGGCGGCACCTACACGCGGCGGATGAACTGGGGCGAGTACGTCCACTTCACTAGCGGTGCCGCGGCCGCCGACCTGAGCGGCCAGGCCGCCCGCGCTTTCGGCTGGCCCCGCGAGCGGGCCGACCAGCTGGAGCGCGCTCGCGAGCAGTTCCCCGGCGTCACGTACTGAAATACCAGGCCGTACTCACCGACCTCGGCGACCTCGCCATCGCCGAGGCCCGGCTGCGCCAGGACACCAGCGTGCCGTAGCCTCCTACGGCAGTAAGCGGCACGCGAACCGGGCCTATGCTCATTTAAGGTACAGCCATTAACGTTAAGTAGTCAGTCGATCACAATCCGCTCTATCGGCATGGGTTCTGGTCGACCGAACCCAGGAGGTCCCCGCATGAGGGTGGTCGTGGCCGGAGCCGTCGTGCTGGCCTGCGGGCTTGGCTGCCTGGCCGGGCCGCTGAGCGCGGCGGCCAGCCCGGTGACGGCGCGGGTCCGGGCGGCCGCGGAGCCGGTCACCCGCATCACGCTCGACCTCGGACAGGGCGGCCGCATATACGACGGCGTGGGCGGCGTGCTCGGCGGCGGCGGCAACGCCCGCTACCTCATGGACTACCCGGCCGCCCAGCGCCAGCAGATCCTGAAGTACCTGTTCAAGCCCGACTACGGGGCGTCGCTCCAGATCCTCAAGCTGGAGATCGGCGGCGACGCCGACACCAGCGACGGCGCCGAGCCGAGCATCGAGCACACCAGGGGCCACATCAACTGCCACGCCGGCTACGAACTCGCCATCGCCAAGCAGGCCGTCCGGCTGAACCCCGGCCTCAGGCTGTACGCGCTCCAGTGGGCCGCGCCCGGCTGGGTCGGCCAGCGCGGCGGCCGTTTCACCACGCGCGATATCGGCTACCTGCTGGACTGGCTGGGCTGTGCCCGGCGGCAGGGCCTGCGGATCAGCTACCTGGGTGGCTGGAGCGAGTCCGACTCGGGTAAGCACCAGAACTGGTGGAGATCGCTGCGTGCGGCGCTGGACCACCACGGCTACCGCCAGGTGCGGCTCGTCGCGCCGGACTCCACCGGCGCGAATAAATGGCACTACGTCGGCGACTCCGCCATCGCCGTGCTGGGGGCGCACAACGCCTGCGGCAAGACATCCCGCCTCGTGTCCTACACCATCTGTACCTCGCCCTGGTCGGCCAACTCGCGCCGGGACCGTTCGAGCCAGCCCATGTGGAACAGCGAGTCCGGAAAGCTGACCGCCGGCGCCACCAGCGGGTGCACCCAGCCCTGCGCGCCGGCCCTCGACCGGGCGGTCATCCGCGGCTTCGTGGACGCCCGGCTGACCGGGTTCCTGGAGTGGCCCGTGGTCGACGCCATGCCGGCCGGCCTGCCGTACGAGAACCGCGGCCTGGTCACCGCCGACGAGCCCTGGTCGGGGAGCTACCAGGTCAACGCCCTGACCTGGGCCACCGCCCAGCTCACTCAGTTCGCCGCGCCGCCCGGGCCGGGCGGCCGGGTGGTCTGGAGGTACGTCAGCTCGGCCAGCGGCCGGCTCGACGGCCGGACCGCGGACGGCTCCTACGTCAGCCTGGTGCGCACCAACGGCGGCCCGGCCAGCGCCTGGAGCACGATGATTGAGGCGACCACGGCCACCACGACCCAGCGGGCCAGCTTCCACATCACCGGCGGCCGCCTCGCGCGGGCGACCGTGCACGTGTGGGCCAGCAACTTCGACCCCAGCACCGACGGCCCGGGCCAGTGGTTCGTCCGCCAGCCCGTCATCCACCCGAACAAGTACGGCCGGTTCAGCCTGGTTATCAGGCCCGGCTGGGTCTACTCGCTGACCACCACCACCGGCCAGGGCAAGGGCACCGCGGCCGGCCGGCCCGCCTCGTCTCTGCGCCTGCCGCTGACCGAGAGCCTGGGCAGCGATGCCAGGGCCGGCTCGGCCGACGACGAGCCGGCCTACCTCGGCGCCGAGCAGGGTGCCTTCGAGCTGGCCCGCTGCGCGGTCCGCGACCGCGGCGACCGGATATGCACCGAGCAGGAGGCCGTGAGCACGCCCGAGTTCTGGCACACCGCCGGGTCCCACACCAAGCAGCGCTATCCCTACGCCGTGATCGGCGCAGACGCCTGGGCCAACTACCAGGTCAGCGCCGATGTGCTGCTGCCCAGCCGGCACAGCTCCGCCGGGCTCATCGGCCGGTTCAGCTGCCGGGAGGAGACACCCAACGCCGCCGCGTTCGACGGCTACCTGTTCAACCTCAGCGCCACCGGCGCCTGGAGCCTGACCCGCAACGTCAACCCCGAGCCAACCGCTGCGGACTCGGGCTGCGCGTCGGGCCCGACCCGGCCCCAGACCCTCGCCTCCGGCCGACTGGCCAAGGCCCCGATCCTGAGGCGGTGGCACCGCCTGAGCCTGTCTATGTCCGGCTCCACGATCACGGCCTCGGTCGGAGGGGTTCGGGTGGCCGACGTGGCCAATAGCACCTGGACCTCAGGCCTGGCCGGCCTCGAGGCCGGCGCCTTCAGCGGCTCCTGGCCCCGCGTCCAGTACAGCCATCTGGCCGTGACCCCGCTCGGCTAGGCCGAGCTGGGTGGCGTGGTTCACAAGAGCGGCAAGTATCGAGTCGAACGGCGCCGGGCTGCGAAACGCCCGAGCCGTCACCAGCGCGCCCTCGACGCTCGACACGACGACTTCGGCGAGTTCTCGCGCACTCGAGCGACTCATCCCGAAGAACGCGAACTGGAAAGCAAGACTTTCGATAATGACCGAGAACGCCGCGCTTCCGGCGTTAGCCAGCAGCTCAGACTCCCTCGCGCCCTCGAGTACGAGCGGCGCAATTGTGCAGCCTTCCGCGTAGTTGCTCCTGACGAGGTTCTCACGGGCACGGGTGACGTAGGCGCTGATGAGTTCGACCGCCGAATCCGACCCCTCGGCCGCGCGCTCGATCAAGTCGGCCTGCTCGCGGGCAAATGCCTTGACGGCCTCCACGGCCAGCTCCGTCTTGCCTCCCGGGAAGTGAAAATATACCGAGCCTCGCGGTGCCGCACTGAGCTCCAGCACGTCTGACAGCGCGGTCGCGTGGTAGCCGCGCTCGCGGATGAGCTGCCGGGCGGCCTTGACCATCTTCAGCTTTGCGTCCGATCGCTGGCCCATGCAGCACCCTCTGCTCTTCGCTTGACAAGTATGTCGTACGACATACTATGAGAGTCAGCTTGTGTTTGCAAACTGGACATCGGACCTGGTACAGCCGTCGCATGCGTCCTGACAACGCAGATCTCGCCGAGGCTAGCTAGGTATGCCGCCTGGCATATCCTCTGGATGAACGCTGCGACTGTGCTGCCCGGGCCCGGACCAGCGCCAGGCCCGGCCGACCGGAAGGATCGCCATGCCATTCGTCAGCATCTCCCTAGCGCGCGGCAAGTCCAGGGAGTACCTCGACGGGGTCTCGTCCGCCGTACACGAGGCGCTCGTCCAAGAGCTAGGAATGAACCCTGACGACCGTTTCCAGCTGATTGATCAGCACGAGCCCGGCGAGATGATCTTCAGCCGTGACTTCCGCGGCGGCCCGCGCTCCGACGACTTCATCGTCTTCACCATCACCGAGGGAATCGACAGCGGAGACCAGGCCAAGCAGCGCTTCTACAAGACACTCGTGGACCTGCTGCAGAAAAATCCGGGCGTCCGGGGCGAAGACGTATTCGTGATGATCCACCTCACGCCGCCCGCGAACTTCTCCTTCGCCAGCGGCGTCCCCGCTACCGAGGCCGTCGCCGCAGAGGGCGTCGCCACAGAGGCCGTCGCCACACAGGCACGCGCTCAGGCCGGCGCGAGCAGCACCTTCACCAAGCCTGAACTGATCGACGCCGTGACCAGGCTCTTCCAGGCCAACGACCGGACCCGGATCGTGTCCATGCTGCCCGAGACGTTCGTCCTCAAGATCCCCGAAACACTCCCTTACGGCGGCTCGTTTCAGGGACCGGGGGAATTCGACCGCTTCTTCCAGCGCATCGTTGACAACCAGGACTACTGGTCGTTCTTCCGCACCGAACTCGCCCTCGGCCGTGTCCTCGACGCCGGCACCCACCTCGTGGCGCCCATCCGGGTCACCGCGCGCGCTAAGTCGTCAGAGGCGACGATAACCATCGAGAACCTCTGGCTATTCGAAATAGCCGACGGCAACTTCGTCCGGGCCCAGCTCTACGCCGACACCGCCGCCGCACGCCGGCCGTAACATCGCGGCTGACACCCTGGGTACTGGCCGGCCGGGGCTTGACGCCCGGTGGTTCCGCGCCTGCGCCGGTGGCGCCTTGACGGCTCGTCCGCTGTGGCCGAGGGTTACGTGCGTGCGGGACCTGCTCATCAGCGGCGGCCTCAGCTGGGGCCTTCTGCCCGCTGCGGGGCGTGTGATGATCAGGCGGGAAAGGGGGCGCCCGTGCGGTACCTGGTCGTGGCTGAGGCTTACCGTGACCTGGAGCGGGTCAGCAGCCGGCTGGCGCTGACGGAACGGCTGGCCGAGTTGCTGGCGCAGACCCCGGCGGGGCTGCTGCCGACGGTGTGCTACCTGTGCCAGGGGCTGATAGCGCCGGAGTTCGCCGGGGTGGATCTGGGCCTGGCTGAGAAGCTCGCCGTCCGCTCGGTGGCCGCCGCGGCCGGCGCCGACGCCGCGCAGGTCACCGCCCTGGTCCGGGAGACCGGTGACCTGGGCCAGGCCGCCGAGCGGCTGCTGCTCACTCCCGGTTCGGGCGGCCAGGCGGCCAGCCTGGAGGTCACCGACGTAGTCGGCACGCTGCGCGAGATCGCCGCCGCCGAGGGTCCCGGTTCGCAGGGCCGCAAGGTGGAGCTGCTGGCCGGCCTGCTCGCCGAGGCCACTCCGCTGGAGGCCCGGTACCTGCTGCGCCTGGTGACCAGGAACCTGCGGCTGGGCATCGGCACGCCCACCATCCTGGACGCGCTGGCCCAGGTTCACGCGGGCGGCAAGGCCGCCCGGCCGGTGCTGGAGCGTGGTTACAACATCTGCTGCGACCTCGGCAAGGTGGCCGCCGCCTTGGTGAGCGGCGGGCTGGCCGCGGTCGAGCAGCTGCGGGTCCAGCCGGGAAACCCGGTGCGGGTCATGCTGGCCCAGCGGCTGGCCGACGCCGGGGAGATCGTGGCCCGGCTGGGCGGGCGGTGCGCGGCCGAGTACAAGTACGACGGCGTCCGGGTCCAGGCGCACCGCACCGCTGACGGGACGATCGAGCTGTTCACCCGGCGGCTTGAGCGGATATCCGCCCAGTTCCCGGACGTGGTCGAGCTGCTGGCGGGGCTGCGGCCCGCCGAGGCGATCGTTGAGGGGGAGGTCGTCGCCTACGACGCGGCCGCGGGCGAGCTGCGGCCGTTCGGCGAGGTCATGCTCCGGCGCCGTAAGCACGGCATCGACCAGGCCGTCCGGGACGTCCCCGTGGGCCTGTTCTGCTTCGAGCTGCTGTACGCCGACGGCGAGGACCTGACCACGCTGCCGTATCCGCAGCGCCGTGCCGCGCTGGAGGCGGCGCTCACACTCTCGCCCCGGCTGCGGCTGACCACCGCCGCCGAGGTCACCACCCCGGCCGCGCTGGACGCGATGTTCGCCCGGGCGGTCACCGACGGGTGCGAGGGCCTGGTGTGCAAGTCGACCGGCCCGGATTCGGCCTACCAGGCCGGAGCGCGCGGCTGGCAGTGGATCAAGCTCAAGCGGGACTACCGGACCGAGCTGTCCGACACCGCCGACCTGGTCGTCATCGGCGCGTTCGCCGGGCGCGGCCGCCGCGCCGGGGTCTACGGCGCGGTGCTGCTGGCCGCCTACGACGCGAGCGCCGACACGTTCCGCGCGGTGACCAAGTGCGGCGCCGGGTTCTCCGACGCCGACCTGGCCGCACTACCCGCCCGGCTGGCGCCGCTGCGCAGCCCGAACCAGCCCGCCCGGGTCGACGCGCGCCAGGAGCCCGACGTCTGGTTCGAGCCGGGCCTGGTCCTGGAAATCCTCAGCGCCGAGCTGACCCTGTCCCCGAACTACACGGCAGCCTGGGGCCAGATCCAGGATGACGCCGGGCTGGCCATGCGCTTCCCCCGCTTCACCGGGCGCTGGCGCGACGACAAAGGCCCAGAAGACGCCACCACCACCAGCGAACTGGCCGACCTGTTCCGCACCGCCCGGCGCACGCCCGCCGGCAGCTAAATGCGCCACCGCGGAGTCTTAGTCCTTCCGGCCCTGTCCGTCAGCGATCAGCGTCCGTCAGCGATCAGCGTCCGTCAGCGAACAGCGGCTCGGCGCCGGCCGCGGTTATCGGGTCGGGTCGCCGGGTAGCCGGGCATGGTCAGTTGCCCGGCGCACCTGCGGGGAAGTCCTCGGCGCAGTTCTGGGTCACCCCGTAGTCGACGTACATCCAGCCGGGGTCGCCGTAGCCGCCGGGGAAGGTCAGGTCAGTGTTGCTGCCCTTGCCGGGGACGCAGGTGTAGAGCCCGGCCGCCTCGTTCCAGAACCACACGTCGGAGGCACCGCCCGAGATCACCGAGGCGCGCTCGCCGATCGGGAGATTGATCCACGAGTCGCCCTGGTCCGGGTTGTAGTAGTCCTGCTCGCTGTCGCCGTAGCTGGTCGTCTGGTACATGCAGGTGTACCGGGCGGTGCACGTCGGGGGGTCGGCGGAGCTGGCCAGCGCCGGGCCGACGGGGATGGCCAGGAGCGCGACGGCGGTGATAACGGCTAGACCAGCCGTACGGTTGAGCATGGGCGTACACCTTTCCAGACCGGGCCGAGTTGCGAAAGGGGGCAAGGCTCCTATAGGAGCCCAGCCGGTGCCGCTGGATCAGGCGCTGTCTCTCCGTGCGAGCTGTTGGCTGCCGCCGGCCTGGCCGCTGACGTGAACCTCCTTCTTGAGGAGGAGGTTTTCACCGCTGCGATTCCGGGTTTCCTTCCTGCGGCCGAGGCTGGCGTGGCCGGGCCGCTCGTAGCGTCACTGCCATGAGCGAAATGCACGGGACATGAGCGACATACACGGGAGCGGCGCATGATCGAAGCGCGGAAGCTCAGGAAGGTGTACGGCCACACCGTCGCGGTCGACGGGATCGACTTCCAGGTCAAGCCGGGGCACGTGACCGGGTTCCTCGGGCCGAACGGCGCCGGCAAGTCGACGACGATGCGGATGATCCTCGGGCTCGACCTGCCGACCTCGGGCACGGTGACGGTGGACGGACGCCGGTACCAGGGCACGGTATGGCCGCTGCACGAGGTCGGCGCGCTGCTGGATGCGCGCGCGGTGCACCCGGGCCGGTCCGCCTGCAACCACCTGTGCGCACTGGCCGCGGCCAACGGCATCGCCCGCGGGCGTGTCGACGAGGTGCTCGATCAGGTCGGGCTCGACGTCGGTGGCGCGCAAGCGGGTCGGCGGGTTCTCCCTGGGCATGTCGCAGCGGCTCGGCATCGCCGCGGCGCTGCTGGGCGATCCGGGGACGCTGTTGTTCGACGAGCCGGTCAACGGCCTCGACCCGGACGGGATCCTGTGGATCAGGACCCTCATGCGCTCGCTGGCCGACGAGGGCCGCACGGTGCTGGTCTCGAGCCACCTGATGAGCGAGATGGCGCTGACCGCGGATCACCTGCTGGTGATCGGCAAGGGACGGCTGCTCGCGGACACGCCGCTGTCGGAGCTGATCGCCCGGAACTCCGACGAGCGGGTCCAGGTCCGCGCGGCGGATCCCGGGCGGATGGCGGCGGACCTGCGCACGGCCGGAGCGCAGGTCACGATGGAGCCGGACGGGACGCTGAGCGTGCTCGGGCTCGGATCGAAGCAGATCGGCGAGCTCGCCGCCGAGCGAGGCCACGTGCTGCGTCAGCTGCGCGATGTGACCGTCTCGCTTGAGGAGGCCTATTTCCGGCTGACCGGCGAGAGCGTCGAGTACCGGGCTCCGGTCCCGGTGGCGGCATGAGCGCGCCGGCGGGGACCGCCCGGCACGCCGGCGCCTCGCTGGAGACCCGGTTCCTGGCCACTGCGCGCAGCGAGTGGATCAAGTTCCGCTCGGTGCGCTCGGGCCCGGCCGTCCTGCTTTCCACCGCCGTGATCCTGCTCGGTCGGCGCCGGGCTGATCTGCAACGGCTACCGCGACGGCTGGGCGACGATGTCCGCCGCCAGCCGGGCCTCGTTTGATCCGGTCTTCATGAGCCTTGCGCGCGATCGAGGGGGCCCAGCTGTTCATCGGCGCGCTCGGTGTCATCACCGTGACCGGCGAGTACACCAGCGGCCTGATCCGCGGCACGTTCATCGCGACGCCGCAGCGCGCCCAGGTGATCGCCCTGAAGGCGGTGATATTCGCGGCGGTCGTCTGGGCCTGGTGCACGCTGCTGTCGTTCGCCGCGTTCTTCATCGGCCAGAGCCTGCTATCGAGCCCCGCGAAGCATGTCGCGATCGGTGATCCGGGTGTGCTCACGGCGGTATTCGGCGGGCGGCCTGTACCTCACGGCCGTCGGCCTGCTCGGCCTGTTCATCGGCGTGCTGCTGCGGCGGACGACCGGGGCGCTGGCGGTGTTGTTCGGGATCCTGCTCGTGATGCCGGAGGCCCTCGGACTGCTGCCCGGCCAGCTCAGTGAGCACCTAGGCGAGTTCCTGCCCGCCAACGGCGGCGAGGCAGATCTTCCACCTGCTGCACGGTGGCGCGTACACGCTCGGCCCCTGGCCGGGCTTCGCCGTAGACGCCGCCTGGGTGGCAGCCGCGGCAGCAGCAGCATTCGTGCTCGTCCGAAGGAGGGACGCCTGATGTCTGAGACCATGCTGGCCACGACCGCGAGTGCCGGGCGCCCCGCGGGCCCGCCCGCGCGGCTGAGGGCGCGGGCCGCGCTGTCCGCGGAATGGATCAAGCTGCGCTCCCTGCGGTCCATGCTGGTGACGCCGGCGCTCACCGCGGTCTTCTGCATCGGCTGGGCGAGCCTGATCTGCCTGAGGTACGTGAAGGCCTGGCCGCACATTCGATGCCGCGAAGAAGGCCGCGTTCAATCCGCTCGACACCAACTTCAACGTCCTGGTGATCGGCGTCCTGTTCTTCGGCGTGCTCGGCGCGCTCGTCGTCACCAACGAGTACGGCAACGGCCTGATCCGCGCGACGCTCGCGGCAACACCGCAGCGCGGCCTCATCCTCGCCGCCAAGACGGCCCTGCTCATCCTGGTCGCGCTGCCCTTGTCGGCGGTGATCATCTTCGCCGCCTTCCTGGCCGGCCAGGGCATCCTCGCCGGGCCACCTCCCGCACGTGACGCTCGCCGATCCGGGCGTGCTCGGCCGCGTCCTCGGCGCGATCTTCTACCTGACGGCGGCCAGCCTCATCGGCCTGTTCCTCGGCGTCCTGGCGCGCAGCGCGGCGGTGGCGATGACCGGCGTGGTCGGCGTCTTCCTGGTGCTCGGGACGCTGCTCGACAACCTCCCGCACAGCGACGTGTGGCGGCATACGGTGCCGTATATCCCGTCGAACCTGGGCGACGCGCTGTGGCTCTCGCACACCGGGACAACGTCGCTCGCGAGCCCGGCCGTCGCGGCGGTCTGGCTCGTGGCCTGGGTCATCGTCCTCGGCGCGCTCGCGGCCTGCTCGCTGCGCCTGCGGGATGCGTGACGCGCTGAGCACGTGCGTGTGCGCACCATGGTGACCATGAGAGCGGTCAGAACGGGCCCGCGGACCCTGGACCTGAGCGTCAGCCTGCTCGCGGGCCTCCTCACCGGCATTGGCTCGAAGCAGACCGTCGCGACGTGGCTGCCGCACGACGCCATCATTCTGCTCGCCGCCGCGCAGGCAGTCATGCTCCTCGCCCGGCGGCGCGCTCCCACGGCCGTTCTCGCCGGGACGGCGGCCGTCGGCGTGTTCATGATCGTTGCCGGCTTCCCGACCGGCTCATCGAGCTTCGGCGCGTGGGGCGCGGCCTACGCTGTCGCCGTATATGGCCGCGGGGACGAGGGCGCGGAACTGGTCGTGACGCTGCGTCATGCTGCGGTCGTGGCCGTCGCGGCGATCGCCTTCGGCGTGGCGACCCTGGCGCCGGGTGCACGCGGCCAGTCCGGGATATGGGGCGTGCTGGCACGGACCGGCGCTCGTGGCGGCGTCCTGGGTGCTGGGGTACGCGATCCGCACGCGGCGCGCCTATATCGCGGAACTCAAGGCCCGGGCAGCGCGGCTCGAGGCCGAGGAAGGCGAGCGCGCCGCCCGGGCGGTCGTCGACGAGCGGCTGCGGATCGCCCGCGAGCTGCACGACGTCATCGGCCATTCGATCAGCTTGATCACGATCCAGGCGGAGGCGGCGACCCGTTCCGTGCGCACGAACCCGGACGCGGTGCCAGGATTCCTGACCAGGATCTCGGCTGCGAGCCGGCAGGCACTCACGGAGATGCGGCACGTCCTGGCCGTCCTGCGACCGGACGCCGAGGCCGAGCTCAGCCCGCAGCCCTCGCTGGCGGACCTCGGCGAGCTCGTAGAGCGGCTGAACGCGCGGGGGATTGCAGACGCGGCTCGACGTGGAGCCGGCGGACCTGCCGCCGGGGGTGGCGCTCACGGTGTACCGGATCGTGCAGGAGTCGCTGACCAACGTTCTCAAGCACGCCGGCCCCGGAGCCAGGGCCGCGGTCACCATTGTCCGCGGCGAGAGTTCGGTGCGGGTGTCCGTGCACGACGACGGTGCCGGGCCTTCGGGCCCGGTCGCGAGCACGGCGCACGGCATCGTCGGGATGTGCGAGCGCGTGGCCGTCTACGGCGGGACGCTGCGCACCGGCGCCGGGGCGGGCGGCGGGTTCGAGGTCGAAGCGCTCGATCCCCGTGCGCGAGGAGGCACCATGACCATCACCGTCCTCATCGCCGACGACCAGACCCTGGTCCGCTCGGGCCTGCGGGCCATCATCGAGTCGGAACCGGGCATGGAGGTCGTAGGCGAGGCCGCGGACGGGGCCGAGGCGGTCGAGGCCGTGCGGCGGCTTCGCCCGGACGTGGCGCTGATGGACATCCGCATGCCGCGCCTCGACGGTGTCGCGGCGACCCGCGCGCTGCTGCGCGGTGCCGCGCCGGTGCCGACCAGAGTCGTGATGCTCACGACCTTCCACACCGATGGGTACGTCACTGAAGCGCTGCGGGCCGGCGCGTCAGGATTCCTGCTCAAGGAGGCCACCGCGGACCAGTTCGTCCATGCGGTGCGCGTGGTCGCCGAAGGCGAGGCGATGCTCGCGCCCTCGGTCACCCGCCGCCTGCTCGAGCGGATGGCCGAGGACTCGGCCCAGTCGCCCGACGATGGCGATGAGATCAGGAAACTGCTGTCACCCCGGGAGGTCGACGTGCTGCTCCTGGTCGCACGCGGCCTGTCGAACGCCGAGATCAGTGCCAAGCTCCACCTCGCGGAGACCACCGTGAAGAGCCACGTGCAGAGCATGCTGGCGAAACTGGGCGTCCGCGACCGCCTGCAGGCCGCCGTCGCCGCCTACGACTCGGGACTGGTCCGGCCGGGTGCCGGGCGGCACGGCGGGTAAGCAGCGCCCCGAAGGGACGCGGTCGGATCGGCCATGCTTTTTTCGGCCATAACACGGTTGCCCATGGAACTGCTGTCCACAGCACTGTCGGCCGCTGCACCATCACCCCGCATCAGCCCGGCGATCGTCTCGCCGACCAGGACGGCCCGCGCCGAGGCGATGACCCGGTCACCGGCACCCCCCTGTGCGTCCCGCGAGCGGAACTCCCAGCCCGCCCCGACACCAGCCCGGCGCCAGCTGCCGAGCCCGACGCCGCGGAGGACGCCACGCCGGGAGCGGCTGATCCCCCTTGATGGGCGGTTCACCGCTCCCGGGTAAAGGCACTTGTCGGCGCTCCCGGGAGTCGACCAGACTTGCATGCGCTGCTCCGTGCCATGCGCCGCTGTTTGGATCGACCGGATGACGAGGAGGTCACCGCGACCAGGGACACAGGCCGCAGGCTCATCGCCTCGAACAGGCGGGCCCGGCATGACTACACGATCCTCAGGACATACGAGGCCGGGATCGTCCTGATCGGTAACGAGGTGAAGTCCCTGCGCGCCGGCCACGCGTCGCTGGCCGGCGCATTCGTCCAGGAGGCCGACGGCGAGCTGCATGCTCCATGGCCTGCACATCGCGGAGCATGCGTACGGCCGCCAGGGCACCGGCGCCCTCCACCAGCCCCGGCGTATCCGCAAACTGCTCCTGCACCGCAGCGAGATCGACAAGATCATCGGGAAGCTGGGCGACGCCGGCGTCACGGTCGTGCCGCTGACGCTGTACATCCAGGACGGCTGGGTGAAGGTGGAGATCGCCCTGGCGCGCGGTCGGCGGTCGTTTGACAAGCGGCAGGTAATCGCCCAGCGGGACGCCGACCGGGAGATTGCCCGCGAGTTCAGCGATCGGCTGCGTGGTCGGCGGCGCCGGGCCCGCGGGTCGAGCTGAGGCGAGGGGGCTTCGACGGCGCCACCATGGCCGTCCGGATGAAATCCGGTGGCCCGAACTGATCAATGCCTCGGAGCTGAAGATGGGCCTGGCGATATCCGAGGCGTGCTCGGCTATCTATTTCTGAGCGTCGGCAGGACAATCGGGAAATGCCCCTTCGGAAGACCAGGGAGCAGCGTGAGGCCAAGCGGGCGGAAATGGATCGCCTCGACCGTGAGGCCTCGGCCCGGCAGATTGCCCTGACCGATGCTGCGCGGTCGAGGCCCCCGCTGTTCTGCCAGGCTTGCGATGCGGCGCTCGCGCCGTCCGCGGTCCGGTGTGATCACTGCGGCAGCGATGACCTCGCCCTGACCATGCCTCCATGTCCGCTGTTCAGCGAGGCCGTGCCCAGCGGAATCTGCCCGCGCTGCCAGGGCACGTCCTTCCACAAGCCGACCTCGGCCGCGCCTTTGCGGCCTGTATCTCGGTCCGGTTGGAGCGGCCGTGGGCGCCGCGATCGGGGCGGTCAGGCCATCGGTCTTCGTTTTCTGCGACAACTGCGGGGCCAGATTCGGCCGTGGTTAGCGGAAGTTGAACACGCCCCATGAGCGTTGCGCTGCTGCTGGTGGCCGGACTGGTCGTCGCCGGTTGCGGAATCGCTGGCCTGCGACGCACGCGTAGGCTGGCCAGCGCAGGGAACTATTGCTGGCTTTGAGCGCCACTTCACCGGCAAATCCGGCGCGTACTTCCCGGTGCTGTCCTTCCTGACTCTGGACGGAACCGAGATGCGGACGATGGTACCGCAGGGCAGCATCTTCAAAGCGCCTAAGGTAGGCAAGCAGGTGAAGGTTCTTTATGATCCCGCAAACCCTGCCCATGCTTTTATAGATTCGCCGGGCTTCGATACAGCGGGCCATGTTTCCTTATTCTCGGCCTGATCCTGCTGGCATTGGCGATCGTTCAGGCATTGTGACGGCGGACGGGCTGATCACGGCGCTGATCACGGCACCGGCCTGACCGCGACCCGTCCTTGCCGGCCAGTGCGGTCGCTTCCTCCATGACCGTGCCGGACCAGTCAGATGGCGGCAGCAGGCCGCGCCGGCCTGGTTCGCCAGGGGGCCTGGCGGGACCAAGATGTTTGCGCTCGCCCTCTTGACACATGTCGCCGTCGCGGCCGAGGCTGGTTCGTGTGAGCGCTAACAACACCGGCGCGCGGCCTGCTCAGGATGCACTTGAGGATGCACTTCTGGAGGCACCTCGGGGTGCGCTTCGGGATGCACGCTTTACCCGTGTCAGCGTCATGCACGTAGGGTTACGTTCGATCACGCGAGGACGAGTGCGAGTGCCCCCGACTGCGTTATCGCAACCATTCCGCCTGGCCCGAGGGTTCCGGGGAACGCGGGCTGTTTCGCCCGCTGACCTGCGTGATCGGCAATCAGGGCGGGGCGCGGCTAGCCGCCACCAATACCAGCATGGCCTCCGCGTGCGAACCGGGCACGAGCGCCGCCACCTGGTTGCTCGCATAGCTGCGGGCCGTGCGATTTCCCAGGTCGCAGGCACCCTGCCCATCAGCGCTAACGGACATCCGTTTCATGCGAATCGCCGCACGCTCAGCCAGCTTCCCGGCCTGGCCAGGCTGGGCTCAATCAGCAGATGAACAATAGGAGCTCGTCCGACATGCTGAGACTCCCCATCCGCCGTACCCGCCTCAGGACCCTCGCAGCGGCAATGGCGATTGCGCTCCTGCCGGCTGGCATCACGTTCGCTACCGCCACAGCGGCGCCCGCCAATGCCGCGCCTGCAACAGCGGCGTCCGCCACTGCGGCGTCCGCCGCGCGGCTGGTTCCCCCGCCCAGACCGCAGGGCCCCTGTGACATCTACGCCGCCGGCGGCACCCCCTGCGTGGCCGCCCACAGCACCACGCGCGCCCTGTACGCCTCCTACAACGGCCCGCTCTACCAGGTCAGGCGCCTGTCGGACAACGCAGTCAGGAACATCGGCGTCGTCCGGCCCCGCGCCCTGCCGCATCCGGACCCTGGCGGGTACGCCGACGCGGCCGCGCAGGACGCCTTCTGCGCCAACACGACCTGCGTCATCACCAAGATCTACGACCAGTCTCCCAACCACAATGACCTCACCCAGGCCCCCCGCGGCGCCTTCAGCGGGCCGGCGCTGGGCGGCTTCGACAACCTCCCGATCGCGGACATGGCGCCGATCACGATCGGCGGCCACCAGGCCTACGGCGTCTTCATCGAGCCGGGCATGGGCCTTCGCGACGACCACCCCACCGGCACCGCCGTCGGCGACGAGCCGGAGGGCATGTACTGGGTCATCGACGGCCATCACTTCAACGACGGCTGCTGCTTCGACTACGGCAACGCCGAGATCGACAGCCGCGACGATGGCAACGGCACCATGGAGACGTCCTACTTCGGCAACGCCACCGCCTGGTATCACGGCAACCCGCCCGGCCCGTGGATCATGACCGACCAGGAGAACAACCTGGTGGGCTGCGTCAACCCCGGCACTACCTCCAAACTCTGCACGGGCCTGCCGAGCATCACCTCGCGGTTCACGACCGCCGTGGCCCAGGGCGAGCCGCACCACTGGGCCTCGCTCGGCGGCGACGCGCAGACGGGCAGCCTGTCGACCATGTTCGACGGGCCGCGCGTCGACTCCAGCTATGACCCCATGCGCAAGCAGGGGGCCATCGTCCTGGGCAACGGCGGCGACAACAGCAACGGCGCGCAGGGCACCTTCTACGAAGGCGTAATGACGGCCGGGTACCCCAGCGACGCCACCGACCAGCAGGTTCAGGCCAACATCGTGGCCGCCAAGTACAACGTGCAGCAGCTGAGCCTGACCCCGGCCTCGGAAACCAGTACTCCGCCAGGACTCCAGACGTTCGCCCCGGGGTCCTCGCAAGACAGCACCGTCACGTTCACGAACACCGGGGCGTCACCGGCGGTGGGCGTGCGGCTCAGCATCTCGGTGCCCGGCCGGCAGTGGGCCTCCTTCGTCACTGGCACCACCCGCACGTCGCAGACGTTCGACTCGGTCGCGCCCGGCGCGAGCGTGAGTGCGACCTTCAAGGTCACCTCGGGACCGGTGCCCTTCAACGGCGACCTGATCGGCAACGCCTCGTGGACGAACCAGGGACCCGGCATCCAGGGACACGGGATCCAGGGACACGGAGCGAGGCAATCCGCGACGACAGCCGAGAAGGTGCGCAACGTCAGCCCCATCAAGATCAACGAGTTCCGCGCCGGCACCGGCACCAACCCGACCAACGGGTTCATCGAGCTCTACAACGCCGGCGACAGCACCGTCGACCTGTCGCACTGGAGCCTGACCGAGCACCCGGCGCAGCAGCCCGTCTTCTCGACGGTGACCGTCCCGGCCGGGACCAGGCTCGCAGGCCACGGCTTCTACCTGCTCGGCCTGGCCAACTCGGGGCTGGCGGCTCCCGCTAGCGCGGGCGATTCCACCGTCGACCTCAGTAACACGTCCGGCATGGCGCCCGGCCAGCAGGTCCAGATCGGCACTGGCTCCGCCGCGGAGACCCGCACGATCACCCACATCACCAACACTGGCGCGACCGGGCCCCGCGTACCGGGCAAGATCGGCAACGCCGTCAGGCTGTCCGGAAACGGCGAGTACGTCGACCTGCCCAGCGGCATCGTCAGCGGGCTGCACGACTTCACGATCTCCGCCTGGGTCAACCCGTCGCAGAACACCGCCTGGTCACGGGTGTTCGACTTCGGCACCGGCACCAACGACTACATGTTCCTGACCCTCAGCGCCGGCGGCGGCCCGCTCCGTTTCGCCATCACCACCAGCGGCAACGGCGCGGAGCAGCAGCTCAACGCCCCCGGCACGCTCCCGCTGAACACCTGGTCGAACGTGGCGGTGACGCTGGCCGGCACCACCGCGACGCTGTACGTGAACGGCCAGGTGGCGGCGACCAACGACAACATGACCCTCAACCCCGCCGCCCTGGGCGCCACCAATAACAACTGGATCGGCCGGTCGCAGTTCAGCGGCGACCCGTTCCTGGACGCCACCGTGGACGACTTCAACATCTACGACCACGCGCTGTCCGCCGCCGACATCGCCACGCTGGCCAGCGGGCAGCCCGGTGCGGGCAACGTCGCGGACTACAAGTTCGACGAGGACTCCGGTGAAACCGCGCTGGACTCGTCGGGCAACGGCCGCAACGCGACCATCATCAGCCCGGGGAACGTCAGCACGCCGCTGTGGCAGCCGGTACCCGACGGTCCGGTCACCGTCCCCGCCGGCTCGACCAACGTGCCCGTCACCAGTACATCGGGCTTCTCGGTTGGTCAGAAGATCGCCATGGGCTACGGCCGCACGTTCGAGACGGCCACGGTGACGGCGGTCGGCACGCCGGGCACGCAGGATGGGCTCGCGGCCGCGGCGCCGGCTGGCGCGACTAACATCAAGGTCTTCTCGACCAGCAACATCACCGCCGGCGACACGATCCGGCTCGATATCGGCCAGCGGACCGAGAACGTCACCGTCACGTCGGTGGGCACCTCCGGTGCCAGCGGGACCGGCCTCACCCTGGCCGCCCCGCTGAAGTTCGACCACGCGTCCAACCTGCCCTTCAGTGACCGGGGGACCGGTATCACCTTCACCCCGGCGACCCGCTTCGCGCACTCGAGCAACGAGCCCGTGCAGGCGCTGGGCAGCAGCATCACCCTCGACAGTCCCCTCGGCCACAGCCACCCGATCAGCGACCCGGTGGTTGACTCCGCGGTCACCACCGCGGGCTACCAGGGGTCACCGGCGCCCGACCAGTGGTTCGGCGGCCCCGCCCTGTCCATGGGCGCCGGCAGCATGGTGCTGCGCGACGCCAGGGGCCTGGTGGCGGACAGCCTCAACTACGGAGAGATCGTCGACCCGCCGGCCGCCGAGGGCTATCAGGGCGCGTCCGGGACCGGGCAGGTCGGCTGCTTCGCGCCCTCGCCGGTCGCGGCCAATGGCGACGCGAGCGACGTCCGACTCCCCGACGGCAACGACACCGACAGCAACTGCGCGGATTTCTCGGTCACCAACCACCCCACGCCAGGTGACGCCAACCAGGGTTTCACGCTGGACCCGGGTCCCCTGGTCTCGCTGCAGGCCACCGACAACGGCACCAGCTCGGGCTACATCAAGCACGACGACTCCGACGACCTCGTCGTCGTCGCGCCGGTGACGGCGGCCAGCTCGACCACCGACAAGCAGGACGCCACGTTCGTGGAAGCGGCGGGCCTGGCCAACCCGAGCTGCGTCTCGTTCGAATCGATTAACAAGCCCGGTAGCTACCTGCGGCACCAGAATTTCCAGTTCCACCTGCAACCCAACGACGGCAGCTCGCTGTTCGCCATGGACGCGACCTTCTGCCCGGGGACCGGCAACAGCGGTCAGGGCACGTCGTTCCAGTCGGTGGACTTCCCTGGCCGGTTCATCCGCAACTTCAACAACGTCGTCTACCTCGCCGCCAACGGCGGCTCCAACCCCTGGGACACCGCCACCGGCTGGCCGGTGGACACGAGCTGGCTGGTGGCCACGCCCTGGGCACAGCCGCCAGGAGGCGCCAGCCGCCGCAGCTGAAGCCAGTAAAACGGCTACCCCGGCGCCGACCTGGTGGGCATGCCGCCCTACGCCTGGCTGGCCCAGCACCGGGTGGCCAGGGCCCGCCTGCTGCTGGACCGGGGTCACCGGCCGGCCGAGGCGGCCGCCCTGGCGGGCTTCGCCGACCAGGCGCACCTGACCCGCTGGTTCCGCCGCGTGGTCGGCGTCACCCCCGGCGCCTACGCCGCCAGCGTCCACCCCGCCCCCCCGCACCCAGCCTGACCCCGGGCGGCGCCGGGCCCGGCGGCGCTGGCCCGGGCGGCGCTGGTTGCGGTGTGACGCAGGGAGCGTGTGCTGCCGGCGGGGATCGTGGTCTCGGGCGCTCGGAGCGGCGAGCCGCCCGCAGCGACGTGAGAGCATCAGCCACGTCGGTACAGCGACAGGAGAGCAGCAACCACGTCGCTGCGGCATTTCCACGCCACGCCCGTCCTGGCGCCCACGCCACGCCCGTCCTGGCGCCCACGTCACACCCGTCCCTCCCGTCCCCTGCTTTCCCGGCCGGACTGTTCCGGGCCGGCGCGGCAGCGTCATGGCTGGCCCCCTGGTGACGCTAGAGCCGCACCAGAGGGCCAGCCATGACGCTGGGCCTGCGCGTGCCGGGCGGCTGGGGAGCGTGGCTTAGCATCGAAGGCGTGTCAGAAACGGACGTCGCGGACAGCGGCGGCACTGCCGCCACGTCACCGTGGCGGGTCCAGCTCACCACCATCGCGGCGAGCTCGCGGCCGAGTCACCCCTCACGGTCTGCCTCCTGCAGCGCCTCCGACCAGCGTCTCGCCCAGGAGCTGAGGGACTCGAGCGCTGGCCCGAGCGCCGCTCCCAGATCGGTGAGCCGGTAGGCGCCGGCTTCGTCACGGTCCAGCAGGCCCGCGTCGGTGAGCTC
Organism: uncultured Actinomycetota bacterium; assembly: GCA_963822485.1. Lineage (GTDB taxonomy): Bacteria > Actinomycetota > Actinomycetes > Streptosporangiales > Streptosporangiaceae > DASUBV01. The sequence continues at coordinate 74,574 of CAWGHW010000028.1, read as the reverse complement.
CTGGAGCCGCTCGTACAGCACGCTCGAAGACATCGCGTCGCACCGGCTCCGCAGCGCGCGCGCCCCCAGCGGCTCATCGCGCAGCTCCCACAGGATCCGCAGCGCCCAGCGCCGCCCGAGCAGATCCAAGGCCGCCATCAGCGGCCGGCCGGTCGTCGATCCCCGGACTGGCCCGCCCGGACGTGGCAGCCGCGCGGTCATGGCACCCCTTTGCGTTTCGATATCAGAAACGCTACCTTAGTCGAGCGTTTCGGAATCAGAAACACCGGATTCGCAAACAACAGATGGAGACCCTCGATGACGGCCCGAGTCGATCCCGTCCACCCGCCCTACCCGCCCGACACCGCCGAGCGGCTCGCCGCCATGATGCCGCCCGGCGTACCGCCGATCCTGCTGTTCCGTACCTTCGCGCGGAACCTTCCGATGACCACCGCCATGAGCGGCTGGGGCAGCTACGAGCTCAGTAAACGGCTCTCGCTGTCGCTGCGTCAGCGTGAGATCATCATCGACCGGACGTGCGCCCGCTGCGGGTGTGAGTACGAGTGGGGAGTGCACGTGGCGTTCTTCGCCGAGCGGGCCGGCCTGTCCAGCGAGCAGGTCACCTCTCTCACCCATGGCGGCCCGTCCGACCCATGCTGGACCGACGAGCCAGAGCGGCTCCTCATCGAGGCGGCCGACGCCCTGCACGACTCCGCCGACCTCGGCGAGGACCTGTGGCACCGGCTAGCCCGGCTGTTCAGCGACGAGCAGCTCCTTGACCTGCTGATGCTCACTGGCTGGTATCACGCCATCAGCTTCACGGCCAACGGCGCACGGGTCGCGTGCGAAGACGGCGCGCCGCGCTTCGCTGACGTGCAGCGCTGACCCCGGTAAGCACGACCGCTACGACGACGACTGGGTCGAGCTATCGGGCGGAATAACGGAGCGCCCTTCCCGGCGGCCGCGGGGTCAGGGTGCCTTGATGACGCCCGAGGGCAGGACGCGGGCCGCGGTGGCGCCGAAATCGCGGGCCGAGAGCCGGGACACGAAGGAGATGGCGTCTCCGCCCGGCCCGGGCCGCCCTGGCCCGGTCAACTGGATCGGGTAGATGCGGGCGTGCTCGAAGGCGCCGGCCGCGGACAGCGTCACGTGCAAGATCATGCTCATGTCCAGATCGCCGGTGGTGCCGAAGTCGTAGTAGCTGGCGAAGTCGCCCAGGCTGTAAGCGATCAGGTGGTGCCGGTAGAACTGCAGCCCGCGCAGCACGTGCGGGCCGCTGGCGATGACCAGGCTCGCGCCGGCCCGGATGGCCATGTGCGCGAACGCCTCCGGGTTGCCCCGGTCTTCGCCGAGGTAGTACTCCTCGTGGCCGGTCACCTGGTCGGCGGCGGCGCCCTCGGCGCCCGCGTGCATGTAGACCACGACCACGCTGGCCCGCCCGGCGGCGCGCTTGATCAGCGCCCGCGCCGCCGGAATGTCCAGGAGGCTGGCGTCGTAGGCGTAAGGCGCGAAGGCCACGAACGCCAGCCGCACGCCGCGGACCCGGACGAAGGTGATCTCACCGGGCAGGCCGGTCTGCGCCAGGCCCGCCGCGTGGATGGTGCGCACGGTCTGCGCCTGACCCGCCGCGCCGAAGTCGAAGGAGTGGTTGTTCGCGTCGTTCAGGATGGTGAATCCCGTGTGGCGGAGATAACGCACGTAGCCCGGCGGGTCGCGGAACGCGAAGCAATCCTTGCGGCGGTGGCGCTTCACCGGGCCGCATTTACTCGCCGACGCCGTCGTGAGGGTGCCTTCGAGATTGCCGAAGACGATCTGCGCTCCCCGGTCCAGTTCCCCCCTGACCGGGCCGAGATACCCCTCCGGGTCCGGGGGAGGATCGGAAGTGTCCCCGAGCATCGTGTCACCCACCGCCGCGATGGTCACCAGCGCCGTACGGGCGCGGGCCGGGTGACTGCCGGACCTGGCGCCGCCCGCCGGACGGGGCGCGATGGGCTTGGTGGTCCTGTCGGCTGCGACGGGCTTGGTATCCCCGCCCGCCGGCCGGCCGGCGGCCGAGCACGCCACGCCACCCAGCCCCGCGGCGAGGACCAGCGCCAGGGCACTCAGGTGCGCCCGGCGGAGCAACGGGCCCGTGAGCTGCACCGGGCCCAATCTAGCTCGGCCTTCAGGCGCGGACCCTCCTTATCGGCCACCTGGCGGGTGGAGCCCGGCTCCGCGGGATACCTTGTCGGCGGCACCGCTGTTAATGCTGGCTGGTTCGATGAGTACGACCCGTAGGCCCCACCGGGCCAGTTCCTGGCCCAGCGCCTCTCGCTGGCGACATATCTAGCGATCCGGATTTGGCTCGGACGACGGCCGCCATTGACGCCTGATCAGCCCGTATACCCACGAGTCCGACACCTCGCCGTTCACGACGCAGTCTTCCCGCAACGTCCCTTCACGCACGAATCCCAGCTTTTCCAGGACGCGGGCAGAAGCCGCGTTGCGCGTATCGGTCTCGGCCTGGACGCGATTCAGGTCCAGGGTGTCGAATGCCCACTGCAGCAAGGCGCGCCCGGCCTCCGTCGCGTAGCCGTGACCCCACGCCGCATCGTCAAGGCAGTAGCCCATCGACGCGCTGCGGTAGTCAGGGTTCCACCGGGTCAGACTGCACCATCCGATGAACGCCTGGTCGCAAACACGTTCCATGGCCAGCCGCGCCCCGCTGCCTTCCTCCGCCATGCGCCCGCAAGCCGCGATAAAGCGCTCGGCCCGCGCACGCTCACTCCAGGGCGGCGCATCCCAGTAGCGCAGTACGTAGGCGCTGCTGTGCAGCGCGAAGAGGGCGTCCGCGTCCGCGCTGGTGAACGGGCGCAGCCGCAGGCGAGCGGTCCGCAGTGTCGGGGTGGGCAAGGACATGCGTGCCAGCTTGCCTTGCCGGGCGAAGGCCGGGCAACCGCCTACGCGAGCCCGAGGCTCTCGGGTACTAGATGGGCTCGCCAAGGCCTCGCGACATCCAGCCGGCTGTGTCGAAGCGCACGGGCGGATCGCCGAGCAGCTCGGTCAGGTGGGTCTCAAGGTTCTCGAGCTCGATGGGACCGATCTGCCGCTCCCATTGATCGCGCAGCTCATCGAAGATCGCTTCACCGGTGCGCAGCACCTCGAAGCCGAGTGGGGTGACCTGAAGGAGCATGCGGCGGGCGTGGCGGGGGTCGGTGTCGCGTGTCACGTATCCGCGCTCCTGCAGGACCGCGATGGTTTTCGCCGCTGCCTGCCTGGAGACGGACAGGCGGCGGCCTAGTTCGGAGGCGTTGCCGGCGCCGGCGGCGATGGCCCGCATCGCGAAGTCGTGGACGGGGCGCACATCCTCGTAGCCGCGCCGGGCCAGCTCGGCTGTCGCGGCGTCCACCAGCGAGCGGAAGCCTCCGAGCAGGAGCAGGGCGAGATCGGCGCCGGAGCGGGACATGGCAGAAGACTACGGCCGCGATTGGACAGTGACAACCAGGTTGGCTAGAGTCAATGACATCCAGGTTGTCAAAGCAGGGAGAAGACATGGACGTCACGCCAGACGGCCCCGGTCTGCCGGGGATCACGCACCGCTATGCGGAGGTCAACGGGACCAGGCTGCACTACGTCGCGGCGGGGACCAGCGGCTCTCCGGTGCTGCTGGTCCACGGGTTTCCCGAGACCTGGTGGGCCTTCCGGAAGCTCATCCCGCTGCTCGCGGCCACCCACCGCGTCTTCGCCGTCGACCTGCGCGGCTTCGGTGACTCCGGCAACGAGCCGGGCGCGTACGGCAGCACGACGTCAGCCGAGGACCTGCACCTTCTCATCGGGCATCTCGATGTCGGGCCGGTCCACCTGACCGGGCAGGACATCAGCGGGGCGACGGTCTTCCGCCTCGCGGCCACGCATCCGGAGGACGTGCTCAGCCTCACCGCCATCGAGATGGGCCTGGCCGGGTTCGGCCTGGAGACGCTGGCCGACGTCACCCACGGGGGCACCTGGCATATCGGGGTCCTCGCCGCGCCCGGCATCCCCGAGATGCTGCTGGCCGGCCGGGAGCGCGAGTTCCTGGGACAATTCGCGTTCCCGGCACTGAGCGCGACCCCGGGAGCGATCACCGGCGCCGACATCGATGAGTTCGCGCGCACCTACTCGCGCCCCGGCGGCTGGCGCGGAGCGGCCGGCCTCTACCAGTCGATGCTGCGGGAGGGCCCCGACATCAGGGCTCTCGCCAAGACGCCCGGGCTGATAGCGCCCGTGCTTGCGGTCGGCGCAGGCGGAGGCCCCTTCACGGCCGACACCATGTCCCAGGCCACGCCGGGCGAAATCAGCTCCGTGTCACTCGACGGCGTGGGCCACTACGCCGCCATGGAGGCCCCCGACGAGCTGGCGAAGGCTCTTCTCGACTTCGCCGCAAGCGTCGACGCCGCCTGACTGCCTGGGGCCGGCGGACCTGCCACGAGTACTGGACCCTCTACCCGGACTACATGGTCGGCGCCATCGCCGACCGCAACCACAGCGTCAGCGTTGACCTATCCGGGCTGCGGCCGCTTTCCTAAGGCGCGAGAAGGGTCACGTCCCCGGGATTCAGGAGCGCCTTGACCGGCTCGAGGGCTCCGTTCAGCAGGCTGGTGAACACCTGCGCCCCGTCCGCCAGCGGAAAGGCGGATGTCCAGCTCAGATCCCAGCCGCCGATCAGCTCGACAGCGCGGTCGAAGTTCTCGTCGGTATAGGCGAACGACGCCAGGACCCGCTTCTCCGCCCGGATGAGAGCCTGAGCGTCGAAGCCCGCCTCGCTCTGAGCCAGGCCGAGCCAGACGGCCGCGCCGCCCGGTCGCTGGTGCTGGACCGACTGTACGTGGGTCTCGACGGTCCCGGCGGCGTCGATGATGAGGTCGTATTCGTCCTCCAGCGCGGCGCCCGTCCGCGCGGCGCCGAGGCTTGCGGCCACGTCCAGCCGCGCGGCTGACAGGTCGGTAACGTCGACGCTCGCCGCGCCTGCGTCCAGGGCGGTGAGCAGGCAGAGCAGCCCGATTGCTCCGGCGCCGAGCACGGCGACGCGCAGCCCCGGCTCCCCTCGGCCCACGGCCCAGGCGTGGACCGCGTTGGCGGCCGGCTCAGCCATCGCCGCCGTGTCCCAGCTCAGCGCCGCTGGCATGGGGCGCAGCGCGGCCTCGGGCACCGCCACGCGCTCGCCGAACCCGCCGGGCCGGCCGACTCCGACGAGGATCCGCTCGCGGCAGAGGTAGCGCATCCCGCGCCGGCATAGCTCGCACTGGCCGCAGGACAGGACCGGGTTGACGATCACCGCATCTCCCGCGTCGGTGACGCCGGCGAACTCATGACCCATGATCAGGGGAGGTACGCGGAAGCCCGGATCGCGGACGCCATGCAGCTCGCTGCCGCAGATCCCGGCGGACCGGACGTGAATGATGCGCTCACCCGGGCCGGCCTCGGGCTCAGCGACCTCACGCAGTTCCACCTCGCCCGGCGCGGTGAAGACTAGCGCCTGCACTGACCTGTCCTGCCCGTGGTCGCGTTAGCCTCGGCGAGCATTCGCCTGGTCATAGCCCGCCGCTCCGCGGAAGAGCATTCCGCATCCTAGAACTCCATAGTTGTCGTGTGGTCATGGCAGCGGAACCCTGGACCAGTCGGCTACGACCGCCCGCAGGTGCTCGCCGACCTCATTCAGCCGCCGCACCTCGGCGCGCGATCCCAGCACGGTGACGCTGACGCCCGCCGCCGGCACCCGCCGGCCGAGGAAGATCGGCACGGCGGCGCAACGGACGCCGACCTCGTTCTCCTCGACATCGATGGCATAGCCCTGCTCGCGCACGCGGGCGAGCTCCTCGGCCAGCTGAGCAGCGGACTTCACGGTGCGCCTGGTGGGCCGGGGCAGCGGCTCCCACTGGGCCGCCCACGCGCGGACGGCCTCGTCGGTGGGGTACGTCCAGGCCAGCAGCGCCTTGCCCACGCCGGTAGCATGCGCCGGGTTACGGCCGCCGATGACCGAGGACAGCTTGATCGTGTGCGTGGTGACCTCGATCTTGTCCTGGTAGACGATCTCGGGACCGTCGAGCACCGCCATGTGCGTGGTCTCGTTCAGCTCCGCGCTGAGCTGCACCAGCAGCGGGTGGATGAGTGCCCGCAGGTCGAGCAGGTCGTGGAATCGGAACGCGGTGGCCAGCATCTCGGTGCCGAGGAAGTACGCTCCGCCGGTCTCGGGCTGCGACACGAACTGGCGATACTTGAGCGCGGCCAGGATCCGGTGCAGGGAGCTTTTCGGGATGTCGAGCCTGACCGCCAGCTCGTCGAGCGCGAGGCCGGTGGGGGCACCGCCGATCAGGGCCAGGATCCGGAGGGCGCGGTCGACGCTCGCCACCGGCGACTCGGCGCTCTGCTGCACCTGCCCTCCCTGAGCTCGCGGCGTGCGGTAACCGGCCGTCGGCCTCCCTGGCCCGATTCCGGCATACGGAATCATAGGCCTGGCACCGGCGGTAACTGACCAGTCATCATCAGCCGGCCATCAGAAGAACGTGTGCACGGCGTCAATGACGTGGTGGTCATCGTCCACGACCGGGATCACGTGCCACTTGTCGAAGGTCGTGCAGGGGTGAGAGATACCCAGGCAGACCAGGTCTCCCGGCGCGAGCGGTGAGTCGGCGGTCAGCCGCAGGTACGCGTGCTGGTCATCGACTGAGCTGACCTGCATCCCGGCGGTAAGGCCGGCCCCGGCCTGCGGGCCGCCGGCGGGCCGATCCGCAGCGGTAGCGGCATGTCCTGGTCGAAGGCGACGTGGTGGCGGCCCGCGCCGAGGATCGCCAGACCGGGCTCCGGCCGGGAGAGCACCGCGGCCCACAGCTCGAACGCCGGAACGAGGTGCGGCCCGGGGCGCTCCGGGCTCGTGCCCGGTGCGATCCGCTCATAGAAACCGTGGTCGTGACTGATGTAGGCGCCGCTTCGCAGCACGACCGTCGGTGCCCCGGCCTCGTTCCCGTCCGCCTTGAGCTCCCGGACCACGACGTCGAAGTACGCACTGCCGCCGGCGCTGAGCAGGTAGCCCTCCTGGCATTCCGGGAACGAGGCGATCTGCGCGCCCAGCCGTCGCAGGTCCCGGCAGAATCCGGCGACGGCCGTCAGCGTCGCGGGGCTGGCATCGTGCCCGATGCTGCCCTCGTAGCCTGCCGCGCCCGCCAGCCGGAGGGCCGGAGCCGCCGCCACGGCCTTGCTCACCATGACCGCCTCGGCGACGGTGCGGCAGCCAGCCCGGCCGCCGGGCCGCCCGAGCTCCACCAGGATCGCGAGCCGGGCCGCCCCGTCAGCACCTGTCCCGACACCATGCGCGCGCAGTTCGTCATCGAGCAGCGCGACGCCCGCGAGGCTGTCAGCGAAGCAGTAGCACTCGAACCCGGGATCGCGGGCTAGCTCGGCGGCCAGCCAGGCGATCGCCGCCCGGTCGGTGACCTCGTTGGCGATCATGATCCGCGGTATCCCGAATGACCGGTACACCTGAACCTGGCCGACCGTCGCGGCGGTGACACCCCAGGCACCGGCCTCGAGCTGGCGGCCGATCAGCTGCGGCGCCATGGTGGTCTTGCCGTGCGGCGCCAGCCGCACTCCGGCGGCCGCGCAGTAGGCGGCCATCGACGCGATGTTGCCGGCCAGCGCCGACTCACGCAGCACCATCAGGGGCAGGACGAAGTCACCGCCGAACAGGGACGGACGGAGCCGGGCCAGGCTCGCCGCGGTGACCCGAGCCGACCAGGCCAGGGAGCCGAAACCCTTGTCCGTGACGGCGATCGGCTGTTCTCTGAGCGCGCCGACTGCCTCGCGCAGCCTGACGGGCATGACCGGGTCGATATCGCGCTCCTTTGCAACCTCAGTGGATGTCCTCGGCCGGCGGTGGCTCCTCGGCCGTGCCGCTCAGTCCCGCCTCAGCGACATCACTGTGCGCATCGTGATGGTGCTGGCCCAGCTCCGGTATCCCGAGGGTGCGGGTAAGCCCGTCGCCCATCCGCGTCGCCAGGTGCGGCGCGAAGAGCACGACCGCGGCGCCGATAATCAGCCACGCCAGCGTGATGTAGGGGAACAGGTTGTAGGGGTAGGCCGGCGCCGGGACCAGCTCGTTGTACAGCGTGTAGCCGACCGCCAGGGCGGCGACTATCGGCACGATGGCCTTCCACCTGGCGACCTGCAGCTGGCCGTTGAGCGCCGCCCGGCTGGCGCCGATGCAGACCATCGCGTAGCCGACCAGGATGGACAGGGTGCCCAGCGTGCCGAGGTACTGCCAGACGGTGAAACCGCTCACGCTCGCGAACTGGAAGATCAGCAGCAGGATGACGTTCACGGCGATGATGAGCTCCACCGCCCGGCGCGGTGCTCCCGACGGCGACGCGATCCGGGCGAAGGGCGAGGAGGGCGTGCCGTCGCGGGACAGCGCGAACAGCAGCCGGGACCCGGCCATCGCCTCGCTGACCGCCGCGCCGAAGGCACTGAAGGCGGCACCGATCAGGATGATGTCGCGGACCACCGAGTTCAGGTAGACGCTCGACAGCTGGAACAGGGGCCCGCTGGAGGCGGCGAACTCGGCTGAGCCAGCCTTGTTCGCGCCGAATCCCAGCGACTGCACGGCGATGCACGCGACGTAGAACACGGCGATCGCCAGGATCGAGACGCCGATGGCCCGCGGGATCTCGCGGCCAGGATTCACGGTCTCCTCGCCGAGGGCGCCGGCCGCCTCGAACCCGGTGAAGGCGAGGAACCCGAACACGGCGCCCAGGACGACCGCATGCAGGTTGACCCCCGATGGCGGGGCGAAGACGCTCAGCGTCAGCTTGCCGCCGTTGAGCCCGTGACCGGCGCCGACCTTCACCAGGATGACAACCATCAGCACCACGATCAGCAGCACCGTGATGCCCTCGATCGACAGCAGGGTGCGCGTCGAGTGCCGGGCCAGGCCCGATGCGGTGAGCCAGACGATCACGCTGATCGGTATCGCGAACCAGATAAAGCTCGCGTTGTGCCACCACCCCAGGTCATTGAACAGGTCCGCCACGAAGTACCCGGAGGCGGCCGCGGAGCCGGGAGTGAAGACGAAGTACATCAGCATCATCGCCCAGCCGGAGAAGAATCCCGACCGCGGTCCGATGGAGGCGCCGACGAACCCGTACACGCTTCCGGCGCTGTTGTACTTGCGGGCCAGCATCATGAACGCGTAGCCGATGAAGATGCAGGTAACGGCCGCGAACAGGAACGACAGCGCAGCGGCGCGGCCGACCAGGGCAGCTATCCCGGGGCCGGAGAAGGCCATGGCCAGGGCGGGCGACGCTCCGGCCACGGATAGCCCGATCGCCTCCCAGATGTGCAGCTCGCGCCGGAGGCGGACGGGACGGGTTTTAGCGGTGACTGCCATGCGGCCTTCCTCCCGAGTAACTGAACGTAAGGTCTTCAGAACACTGCGATGGGATTAACCGGGGTTCCCGTGCCGTGACTGAGCACGAGCGGGGCCACCGTGAGCAGGAATTCCCACCGGCCCTCCGCCGCGCAGGCCTGCGCGAGATCGTCAAGGTTCAGGCAGTCCATGAGCACGAGTCCCAGGGCGCACACCGCCAGCACGTGCACCGGGTAGTCGACCTGCTCGACCAGGCTCGGCACGGTGTCGCTGTCCCCGTCACTGCCCAGCGCGGCGACGCGGCGGTCGCGAATCCACGTCATGGCCGCCGGCTCCAGGCCCGTCTTGAGGTGCGCCGCGTCCCAGCTCCCGAGCTCGCGCCGCCGCCGCTGGTGCCCGGTGCGGCAGAGCAGTATGTCGCCCTCGCCGACCAGCACGCCCTGAGCGTCCGCGGCCGCGGCGAGGTCACCGGCGGCGATCACGTCGCCCGGCTCGAGCCACGCCATGCGCCTGGCGCGCGGGATGTCGAGGAGGACGCCCCGGCCGACGATGCCGTCTTTCAGGTTCTCCGCGCCCAGCTGACTGGCCCCGGCGGCCGTCACCGAGCCGGACGGGATGCCGTTGTAGAGCGAGCCGCGGAACGCGACATGACACAGCGCGTCGATATGACTGTGCGCGTCGCCATGGCACTCGATGCTGAAGGAATCGCAGGCGAACGCCGTACGGCCGGCTGGCGACCCGGCCGGGAGGTCGGTCATCGTGTGAACGACCGGGGCCGGGTTGTCCGGCCCGGCCGCCGTGTCCAGGGGCAGGCCCAGCCCGACCGTACGGCCGGACCTGACCAGACCTGCTGCCCGCCGCACCTGGTCAGGGCCGATGTAGTTCAGGGCGCCCCGGCGGTCACCGGCCCCCCACTTGCCCCAGGCGCACAGCTCCGCGAACAGATCGCTGAAGGCCGCGCCCGGCATGAGCGCCCGGCTGGCGCGCTGACTGGCCGGCATAACCCAGGCCGCCGGGCGGACGACTCTCGCGCGGCTCGTCGTCGCGGACTGAGACCAGTCAACTGCACCGCCAGAATGCCGTTCCGAATGACGGAATGAGTTTCATCACAGGATCCGCGCCGCGTGACGGGCTGTCAAGAAGGAATGAGGCGCAACTGATCGCCTCTTCGCACTAGCATGGTCGGCCATGCTACGAATGCGTGGTTGGGGAGTACTGCTGGTGAGTCTCACCGGCGTCGGCGTGGTCGCTGGCGCGATGGTGCGGGCGGTCAGGGTGTCCCGGCTCGGCTGCAGGCCGCTGCGAACACCGCGGCGCTGAGCCGCCCGGGCAGCATGCCCCACTTCGGCAATCCCGCCGGGCACTTCCCGGTTCCGGCCGCGGGCCGGGCGGTGAACACCAGCCACCCCAACCACGTGATCGGCCATGGCACGCGGGCCAGCTGCACGTCGGCGGCCGTTGTCCACGCGGTCGCCGCGGGCGGGATCATCAAGTTCAACTGCGGCACGAAGCCGGTCACGATCTTGATGACCGCGACGGCCAGGGTGCCGAAGACCCGGCATCTGGTCGTCGTGGACGGCGGCGGCCTGGTGACGCTGAGCGGCGGCGGCAAGCGCCGGATCCTGTTCTCCGATACCTGTGCGGGCAAGTGGTCGACCGACGACTGCGTCAATCAGCGGTACCCGCGGATCGTGGTGCAGAACATCACGTTCGAGGACGGCTTCAACGGCACGCACCAGGCCACCTGCACCGCCAACGCCCCGCGATGCTGGTACGGCGGAGTGGACGGCGGCGGTGCCATCTACGCCGAGGGCGGCCAGTTCAAGGCGGTCAACTCGCGGTTCCTCGGCAACCGCTGCTACCGGAATGGCCCGGACCTCGGCGGCGGCGCCATCCGCGTGCTCGCCCAGTTCCGCAACCAGCCCGTCTACATCACCAGGGACACCTTCCGCGGCGGCCGCTGCTCCAACGGCGCGGCGCTGAGCAGCATCAGCGTCCAGTGGCAGGTCCTCAACAGCCTGTTCACCGGCAATGACGCCATCGGCTGGGGCGCGAACCCGGCGGCCAGCGGGACGCCAGGCGGCGGCAGCGGCGGCGCGATCTACAACGACGGCACCGACTACAACACCCTCATCGCCGGCACGATCATGCGCGACAACAGCGCGCGGGAGGGCGGCGGCGCCATCTTCTACGTCGTGGACTCCGGCTGGGGCAAGCTGACCCTCAACGAGTCACACCTGCACCACAACCCCAGCGGCCAGTTCCAGACCTTCCCCGGCATCTACGACAACATCGACGGTCATGACGGCCCGCCGGTGATGATCCACTCCACCGACAACTAGCCGCCGTGCGCGGGTTAACTGCCGGGGGTGGCGCGGGGGCCGTGCCGGTCGCAGACCGGGGGGTGGTTGTTGGGCATCACGCCGATCTGCAGCGACGGGCCGCCTTCGAATGTGCCGCCGCCGATGTAGACCGCATCGCCTTTGGCCAGCGCCGCGGGGTGGATGATGATCTCGCTGAAGTTGTGGTCGTTGTTCCCCGGAGCCGGGTACCACACGGCCTTGCGGTCTGCTTGACGGACCCGGCTGGAACCGCCTTGTGGTTCCCAGGCCGGGCACCTGTTCGTCAGCGGCCGGACGTAAGCCGGCACGCCGTCTGCGCGAAGTGCCCGCTGCAGCCCGGCCTGATCGCGAAGGGCCTTGCCGACGGTGACGGTGATGGCGCCGCCCGGGCTCCGCGTGACGGCCCACGCCCTGGTGACGAGAGGCCCGCCGCTGCCGGGCAGAAGGGCGGGCACCGCGATCGCGGCGGCCGCGGCGGCCGCCACTGCCGCCCCGAAGGCAAGCTTGCGGCGGTTCCGCGCAGGCCTGGCCGGATGGCCGGGCTCGGCGGCTGCCAGGGCTGCCCCCAGCCGCAGGCGCGCGCGCCGGCGGATCTGCTCGAGGTCGGCAGGCGGCGCTGGCCGCACCGCGGTGAGCATCCTGATCTCATTGGTGTCGGGCTGGTCCATCAGTCGGTCCCTTCATCGGCGCTGGCGGGATTTGTCCCGCCCAGTGCTTTCCTGACCCGCACCCGGATCCGGTTCAGCCGGGAGCGCACGGCAGCGACGGAGATGCCGAGCGCCTCGGCCGCCTGGGCGTAGGACAGCTCTGCCCAGGCGATCAGCAACAGCAGCTCCCGGTCGCGGCGCGGCAGTCCGCTGATCACGGCGACGAGGCGCGGCCGGAGATGCTCGGCGGTCATCCGCTCGGCGCTGCGGTCGCCGAAGTCGGCGGTGAACAGGTCCGCCGGGACCGCCGCCAGCAGCCGGTGCTGCATGGCCTCGGCGCGCCGGTGCTTGCCGATCTGGCGGACGGCGATGCCGTACAGCCACGGCCTGGCGTCGGCGCGCGAGATGTCATAGTGCCCGCGGCGGCCGAACGCGGCGAGGAATGTCTCGGCGGTCACGTCCTCGGCGACCTGGCTGCCGACACGGGCACAGGCGTAGCGCAGGATCGCGTCCGCGTGCCGGTCGAAGATCGCAGCGAAGCAGCTGGGATCAGCCAGCGACTCCTCGATGAGCGCCGCATCGCTGACCTGCCCGGCTGTCGCCTGCGCCGCGGGCCGTTCCACTATCACCGTTCGCATCTGTTCACGATGGCTGGTGCCTCTCCCGGAGCATTGCGTCATGTCTTATCACCGGCTCACGCGCCGGCAGTTCCGGCCTGTGACGAAGAATTTCCGGCCACCACCCGGGCAGGCGCCAGTTCCAGCTGAACCGGGCAACGGCGGCCTCCGCCCGTGCTCCTGCGCCCGTGAGCCCGGCCGCCAGCACGCGCGGTGCAGATGATCTTCCAAGGTTTCACGTACCCGACTCGCCTGGTCGTGTACGTCATCGGGTCCGCAGGCTCCCGCCCCGCCTGCACATAGGCAGCGGGCGACATGTGCCCATCGGTTCCCGGGTGCTTTCTGACAGAGCAGCACGTATCATCAGGGTGATCGGCTTATGAGGGAGGGCTGAATGGCTGAGGTAGGTCGCGATGTCAGGTCCGGACTTGTCGATGTCTCCGGGTCTCTGCTAACGGACCTTGCTCAGTTCGACAGGGCGCTACTAGACGCTGCGCTAACGCGGCTCCTTCCGGCCAGCTCGGATTCGGGTGATCGCTCGTGCAACGGAACCGCAATCCGGCTGTGGCAGAATTACTAATCCTCGGGGCTAGATGGCAATAGGGCGAACCTTTCACGGCCTGGCCGAGAAAGATCTCGTGGCTGTTGCCGACGCGCACTACACGTCAGAAATCATCCATCAGCTTACCTCGGCGCAATTCAGCCGGAATGCTTTACTACTTGAGGCCCTTCGTCGTGCTGTCACGGCCGCGGGATATGTCTCGGCGGCCGGCGTCATCGAAGCCGCGACAGCACTGCTCTCCGAGATCCAGGCCGACTACCCCGACGTTGTCCGCAAGCTGCTGGTCCTGCCGCAGTTCGGCCTGTGGGCCGCTGACTGCCTGATCAAGGTACAGGCCGCCGCTGCCCACGGGCAGGGCCTCCAGCCAGATGTGCAGCATGAGCTCGGATACGCAGTGGCGTTCGCGGCGACTGCCGGACTGCTCGCGGGCCGTTCCGTGGACGCCCGGCTCCCCGTTCGAGATGGCATCGCCTACCTGCCAGCTCTCGGGCAAGTCCAGCTCGATGGCTCCTCCGGCACCTCATGGGCGCAGCTGAGATCAGCAGGCGGCGGGGCAGCGCACCTGGCCGTCGCCGGGAGCCGACCCGCATCGTTCCAGCTAAATCAGGCCGAGGAGCGGGCAGTCGGCTGGATTTCAGTGCCGCGCCTACAGGTTCGGTCGCGCGGCCTGCGTCTCAGCGTCGCCCTGGATCATTTCGATCCGGTTCTCTCGCGGCTTGGCCCCGTGCCGTCAGCCCTGTCCCGCGAGTCCATCCAAGCCTGGCGACGCGGCGTCGGCCAGGTCTGGCAAGTCCTGGCCGGCGAAGATCAGCGCTTCGCTCAAGCCCTGGCTGTCGGCCTGACCACGCTGGTGCCGCTGGAGCAGCTAGCCGAGGCTCCCCCGGCATCCGCCGCCTCCGGCTGGGCGTGGGGCGCGATCGCGCTCACTCTTCCGGCCGATCCTCTGACGTTCGCCGAGACGCTGATCCATGAATTCCAGCACCTGGTACTGGCCGCCGTAGAGGATATCGTCCCGCTGGCCAAGGACGATGACATGGACCTTTTCTACTCACCTTGGCGGGACGACCCGCGGCCCTTCTCCAGCGTGTTGCAAGGCGCTTACGCATTCTTCGGAGTAGCGGACTTCTGGAGAAAGAAATGTCACAACAGCTCGCCATCGGTGCGACAGCGCGCCGAAACAAATTTCGCCCTGAGGCGGCGAAACGTCAGCGATGCTCTGGCGATTGTCGCTGAATCCGGCAAGCTCACCGATACCGGCCGGGTCTTCTCACGCAGGATGCAGGAACACTCAGCGGAGTGGCTCGCGGATCCAGTATCGCCGCAGGCCGAAGAGCTGGCCCGTCAGAGTAGCCGGGAGCACCAGCAACGGTGGCACCTGGCCCACCCCGGCGCGGCGGCCGCGGTCGCTGGCGAACCGCAGGGCACGGCCTAGGTCTCCTCGGCATGCCGCACGCCCGTTCAGTCCATCATCGGCTCGATGTCCAGCACGATCCGCCCATAGTTGATGGCCAGGCGCGAATCCGGGTGCTCTGGGCCGAGAGTCTGGTCATAACGCTGGATGGTGTCCGCATGCAGCTCATCCGCGGCGGCCGGATCATTCCCGGCCCGGCGATCCAGCGAGAGGTTGGATGCGGTAGCCAGCGTGCACGGGTGATCGGGCCCGCGCACCTGGCGATGCAGCTCAAGCGAACGCTCTCCGCGTTGTCGCGCAAGGCGCACCTCGCCCACGGCGGCTAGATCGGTTGCGAGATTAGTCAGTACTACAAGAGTGCTTGGATGCTCCTCGCCGAAAATATGAGTGAAGTCCTCGAGAGCCTTCTCGTCCAGTTCACGAGCCACCTTGGGGTTTCCGCTGGCGCGCAGGACATTGGCGAGGTTCACCAGGGCGGCAACGGTGTTGGGGTGGCCGCGGCCGGCAACCTTCTCCCAGCTCTCAGCCGTCTGTTCGCCAAGCTTCCGTGCTCCGGCCAGGTCACCAGTGATCCGCCGGTCATTAATGATGTTGACAGCAGCGCGGAGAGCGTCGCGGTTGCCGGAGCCAAGTACGCTGGCATACAGCTTGAGAACCTCCTCGCCTTCGGTGGCGGCATCCTCACGGAATCCAGCGCGGCGGAGTGAGACACCGAAGTCGGCGGCCACCACTAGGCGGAACTGGTTCCACGGGGTCCCGATCTCGGCCAGCGTCTTATGCACCTCGCGGACCATCTCCAGGGCCTCATCCCAGCGGCCCAGCCTGCGCAGGTTCCGCGCTACCGCGAAGCGTGAAGTCAGGGTCAGGGTATCCCGGTGCCCGAGAAGACGATCACGCGCGGCGAGTGTCTTCTTGTCCATCTCCAGCGCCTCGGAGAACCGGCCAAGGCAGCGCAGTCCGATGGCGATGTTGTTGCGCGTCTCCAGAGTGTGGACACTGTCCGGGCCAAATACTTCCACATAGGTCGGAAGCAGCGACATGTCATTCTCGACCGCCTCGCGGTAGCGACCGAGAATCATGAGATCGAGGTCGTAGCTCCGAGCGCACAGAAGGTAGGCCCTGCTATCGGCCTCATTCTGCTCACGGAGCCTGTTCATCGTGTCTTCATTCAGGTGCAGCGCTTCATCGGACCGCCCGATTCGGCGGAGTGCGGCACCGACTTCCACCGCCAAAGTGAGCGTCTGCCGGTCATTGGACCCGAACTCCTGCTGCCACTGGCTGAGCGCGGCCCGGCCGAGATTCAGGCTTTCACGGAAGCCACCGCGCCGGTATAGCCGCCGGACTTGGTTGATAATCAGCCTGCGCACCAGCGGGTCCGGCGATTTTAGTGCGCCGGCGACGATAATGTGCTGACGCGAGCGCTCATATGCCTCTTCGCTGTCATCCCGGTCGGGCGCGTTCGGGTCGGAGGCCGCCAGCAGGGAATGCACCAGTGCCCTGAGGCTCTGCGCGGTCTCCGGGTCCTCGCGCTCGAGCTGCCCTTGAGTGACCGCTTGAACTACCCGGTGGATCTGGATCACATCGCGCACGCCGTTGATCTTCGCCAGGGAGAAGCGCGCGAGCTGGCGGGAGGCGCGCCGGTACTCACCAGGATCGTCGAGGACCTCTTGCAGCGCCTCGGTCGGTGCGTCTACCTTGCCCGGCTGAAGTATGAGTTCCTTGTAAATCGGCTCGGGAGCGAAGAATGCCAGGAGCGTGAAGAGCGCGTCGGCTTCGGGGCTGAGCGTCTGGCGCGAGACACTCCAGGTGGCGGCGACGGCCTCCGGGTAGGGAATGTCGACGTTGGTGGCAAACAGCCGGTGTGCGTTCTCGCGCAGCAGGCCAAGGTATTCCTGCACGGAGATCCCTGTCTCGATCAGGTATGCCGCAGCATGGTCGGCGGCCACCGGCAGGTTGTCGAGCTCAGCGGCGAGCTCCACGACCTCCGCCCGCCGCCGCTTGTTCTCGGCAGGGGAGTCACTGTTCTCCTTGAGCGCCGGAACGCGACTCTGCAAGAACCTGATGGTCTCTTCGGGCTCGAACTCGGCCACCTCGATGCCTTCCACTCGGATGGCACTGCGCCAGAGCGTGTCACGGGAAGTGATGATCACGTGCCCAGGACCCTGCGGAAGAAACCGTGCGACCATGCCCGCGTTGCTAACGTCATCGAAGATGAGCAGCCAGTCTGAGTAAGGCTTGCCTCGGTTAAGGGCATCCAGGACTAGATTGAGTGAATAGTCTCGCTCATCGAGCCGCATGTCCTCTAGCTGCATCATTCGGCCTAGATTGAGCAAAGAGTTGATAATTAAGTCGGGATTCTCGCTGCGCACCCACCAGCACAGCCGGTACTTATAGCTGTATCGATGCGCATATTCAGCGGCAAGCTCAGTCTTGCCCACGCCGCCCATTCCGTACAAGGGGACCGGCTGGCTAGGCTGCTCGATTACCGCAGTCGAGCTGGTCATCAGCCGGGCTCGCATGGCGGCAAGCTGCTTCTCGCGACCAGTGAAATGGTCATTCCTGAAAGGAATCTCGCGGCCCCAGATCTCGGGCCGCCGGGGCCTCTCGCCGGTCCCTGTCGTATCGGTCACTCGCTGCTCCCTACCGGACCTGTGGCCGCGTCGCGCGCGCGCCGAGAGTACCTGGGGTCATATTATGACGCCCGGCGGCATTATGACGCTCAGCCGCCGGTCACCTGGCTCAGCGCCGCGTCACCGACCGCGCTGAGCCGGGGAGACCCTGCTCAGCGCGATTTTTGGCCCTACTGCCAGCCGCCGGCCCGGCCGGATCTGCCAGACTGAACCACGACGAGCGGAGCTACGTATGATAATGTCCCGCGTTCTCCGATTAGGGAAGAGTACGGACAGTCCTGTGGCTGCTACGACCCGCAGGCCTGGCTTCGGCTGCGCCCGGGGGAGTATCGCACCTCACGGACTGGGAACCATGGTGAAATGATCAGTGCACGCGGAGCGTCCGTTATCGGTGACTTGCGATTGCATGGACGGTTGCGTCTCGTGTGCCAGGCGTCGCTCTCCGGGTATGGCCCTGGTTACTCCGGCTGGAGTCACCGGCCGACATCCGAGAACACTGACCCTCACGATTGCGCTGCGACTGGCCAGCGGCGGTCGGCCGCTGTTCCCGGGCACCGCTTCGAGGGCCATGATGGTCATGACCATCATGTAACTGGGTGCCCGGTTGGGCTCCCGGCCTCGGCGGCGGCCCGCCCCGGCGGAATGGCTGGCCCGGCGCAGGGGCTCAAGGTCAAAATCACTGGCCTTGTATGCCGTTCCCTCTCGTGCTTCGATGGAACGGGACTATCGTTGGGCGGCCTTAGCATGCGAAGCCGGATGCCTCCGATGTTTGAATCATGCTTGCCTCCAAATGATGCTTCGTCCTGTGGTGCTTCGCCCTGCATTGCAGGCTGGGATTTGCGGCCGACGCAGCAGCGCCTGGCATGGTGCGGTTCCTAGTGAGCGGGAGCCACGCAAGCGGGGGCGCGCCGTGGCCCACTCCGTATCCGGGATGGCGGCCCTTCGGCCGCGCGGATGCTGATCGTTTCTTCGGTCGATACCAGCAGGCTGCGGCTGTCGCGCGGCTGTGGCAGGAAAACCGGCTGACCGTTCTGCACGGACCTGCGGCCGTGGGCAAGACCTCGCTCCTTGCCGCGGGGGTGCTGCCGCTTCTGGACGTCGCTTCGGATGACGTCGCTTCGGACGGGGCCAGCGCGGATCTCGTGGTGCTGCCCATCGCTGACCTGATGCCGACCACGGCGGGGGAACCAGCGCCGCTGCTTGATCGCAATCCCAGCAGCTTCGCGATGCTGCAGGCGTGGGCACATGCCGAAGGCACCAGCATCCGCTCTTCGTCGTTCTCTGATTTCCTCCTGAGCCGCCGAGACCAAGTCGAGACACCGGGTCGGCCGCGTCGCGTGCTGGCGGCGATTGATCACTTTGACTGGATCTTTGATGCGCCCGACGACGAGCGGGAGACGCTGATTGGCGAGCTCGCCGCCGCGGTGCGCCGTGTCCCCGAGCTGAACCTTCTGCTCATCATCGATGACGGCACGCTGCAGCGGTTCCGCCTTCACCAGGCTCGGCTGCTGGACTCCCAGGTCGCTTTCGTCGAGCTTGGCCCGCTTATGCCCGGCGATGCGCTCGCGGCGGTTAACGGGCCGCTGGCCGGGAGCGGTCATGCTTTTCAGGAGGATGCGGCTGCGGAATTCGTTGCCGCCCTGGGCGCGGCCGGCGACTGCGGCGGCGAACATGACGAGCTTGCTGTAGAGCCGTTGCTGCTACAGCTTGCCTGCGAGGAGCTCTGGTCGAGACTCTCACCGGCCGACGAGGTCATTACCAGCGACCTGCTGCGCTATGTAGGTGACATTGGAACAGCGCTCAGTCACTTCTACGACTCGTCTGTCCAGGCGGCAAGCCGGGTAACTCGCGTCCCGGAGAACGAATTGCGAGGCTGGGTCGAGCATGCCTTCGTGGATCCTCATGGAATGCCGCGATCGGCGCCCAGAGAATCCGGGCTGATCGACGGCATGGCACACCGTGTCATTAACGTGCTCGCGGAAAGGCACTTCCTGGCGCTCGAGCGATCGCTGCGGAGATCGCAATGCAGGCTAACGCTGGCTGCAATGGCTTCGGTCGTGCGCGAGGTCAACCAGATGTGGCGCAGCGTGTCCGTGGCCGGAGCGCTGGATTACACGCCAGAGGCCATCCAGCCGGACGCCTACGCGGCCGCGGCCAGGGACGCCCTCGCTGAGGGAAACCTGCTGGACGCGCAGAGCCTGGCGGTGCGGGCGACCGAGCTATTCCGGCTCACTGGTAAGGAACGGCAGCTCGCGCACGCCCTCATGTTGCGCGGGGACATCGCACGCGCACGCGGGGATCTCAGCTACGCGGAGGACAACTTCCGCGAAGCCCTGTCACACTTCAGCGCCCTCCAAGATCGCAACCACACGGCCAGTACCCTGTCCGCTCTTGGTGAGGTAAGGGCCATGGAGGGCGACTTTCAGCGCGCTGAGGAGTTTCAGCGGCTGGCGGTCGACACGCTGCCCACCGACATCGCGGCGCTCATCGGCCTGGGCTATGCACAGTGGTATGGCGGTTCGCCGGCCAATGCCGAGGCCACGTTCACGCAGGCTCTCGCGTGGGATGCCGCAGCGCCGCTTGCTATCTCCGGCCGCGGGCAGGTCAGGGCCGAGTTGCGGGAATACGGCGCTGCCCTCGCCGACCTGGACCGGGCATTGTCGTCGGGCCTGGCGCCCGACGACGAAACCGACGCCCGCAGCGCCAGGGCGCTCGCGCTAGCTGGTCTCGGGCGTGCTGAGGAGGCAGAGCGCGAGCTGGCGGTGGCTCGCGGGCGGGCTCAGCGCGCGCGTACCTTGCTCCGGTCGGCTCGCGTCGCGGCGATTGCCGGGCGCGACGAGGAGGCCGTCAGAGAACTGGAGCGGGCGCTGGCCGCGCGGCCCCCGCTGTCGACGGCAGAGGAGAAGGCGGCCCGCCGGATGCGAGAGCGACTGACCGGCCGGAGTCCGGCTAGGAAGGTCGGTTAGCTGGGCTCGAGCCCGCGTTCGCGGACGATAGTTAAGAGCGCTTCGTAGGCGTCGATGAGACCGTTCCTGGCCGCCTGGATGTCCGTGACGGCCCGGTCGTACTTCGCGCCGGGCCGCCACTCGGCCGGGATGATTCTCTGAGCGCTTCCCGCCTCCAGAGACGTCCATCTCTGGAGTTTCTGGCTGAATGTCTCCGCCGCAGCCGTAAGAGTGAGATATCCAGCGGCAGCCAGGTGATCCTCGAAGAGCACCGGATCGCTGCTGAGATACTGACGTATCTCGTCCAGGACGTCGAGTCTCTCGACTGGAATGGACGATGGGTCGAAGCCCTTCTTGAGCCACAGGATGAAGGCGCCTTCCGGCGGGATACGAGCCAGGAACAATCCCATCGTGCGCCGGTCTCTGTCGGCTCGCTGCAACGCCGCTGACCTTTGCAGGCGGCTGAGCCTGATATACCTCTCGCTGGCGCTCTGCATGAAGTTCAGCAGCACCAGGTTCGTGACCACCGCAGCCACGAAGCCACCGAACACCCAGTACGGATTGTCCTTGACCCAGTTGCGGACGCCGGCGGATGTCAGCATCACGATCAGTGTAGCGACGGTGACGATCCCGCCGGCAACGGCGAGCAGGTTGCCTATTACCTGCTGAATCCCTTTACGAAAGATTCCCGTTCCGGGTAGCTCCGGCGGCAGTGCCTCGTCGTCTGTCCAGCCCATCTTCAGCACCTCGCCGGTGTCATTCTGCTGCGCGATGGCCGCGATCATGCCCGCTGCTACTAGCCTCCCACGCGGTGATGCCTTCTGGGCTAGCGGAGGGTCGCCAATCTATGCGTCCGCTAGCGCCCGGGCCGGCGCCGGCTGGAAGAGGCGGAACGTCGCCCCCTGGTCGTCGGCGCACTTCGCGAGCAGCCCGAAGGGCCTGCGCTCGGGCTCGTCCGCGTGGCCGCCGGCCGCCCGGACCCGCTCGATCGCGGCCGCCATGTCATCGACGCGGTAGGACAGCTGCACCTCGAGCTCGGCGCCCGGCCAGGCGAAGATGCTCAGCGGCGGGCTGGTCTGGTCGGTGCGCCACGCGCCGGGATGGCCGGAGTAGAACGACACGCCTAGCACGGACTCGTAAAACTCCTTAGCCCGTTGGGCATCCGGCGCGACCATGGTCACGTTCGCGACGTCGCCCTGGCGCAGCGCGGCAGCCCGCGCCGGCGGCCTGATCAGGGTCCAGCGGTGCCCGAACGGGTCGATGATCACCGAGCCGCGACCGTAGGGCTGGTCGGTGGGCTCGCGTTCCACCGCGGCGCCGCCGTGCCGGGCCCGCTCGGTAGTCGCATCGACGTCATCGACCGCCAGGTGCAGAGTGTGGCTGAACGTCGCGGGGGAGTCGGGCGCCCGCACGGGCACGTCGGGCCACAGGTCCGAAGCCTCGGAGAGCATCAGCACCGCGTCGCCGATGCCGACCTCGGCGTGGCCGATCGTGCCGTCGGCGTTGACGTGGAGCTCGCCGCGGCGCTGCGCGCCGAATACCTCGACGTACCAGTCGACGGCGCGCCGGGCGTCGGACACGACAATGTAGGGGGTCAGCGTCGGCGGCCGGGCCGGCTCGCGCTCGGCCTGGGTCGCCACGGTCTGCTGGGACATGGTTCCTCCTGGGAATGCCATCACTTCCCGGGTCAGCCGCAGGCGCAGCTGCCGGGCGAACTCGGGATCGGGCTCGGCAGGGGTGAGCGGCTCGCGCAGAACCTCGAACGGATCCGTCATCGCGAGCCCTCCTCGGCCTCGTAGATCCGCCGGAACGCGGCCCGGGCCCGCACCAGCAGCGCCTCGGTGGCGTGCACGGTACGGTCCAGGTGCCGGGCTACTTCGGGCACCGGCAGCCCGTCGAGATAGCGCAGCGTGAGCGCGGCCCGGTGATGCGCGCCGAGCTGGTCGAGCACCTCGCGGGCGCGGATCTGGTCGATCAGCGTCTCCCACGGGTCATCGACCCGCGCCGGCTGGCCGTCCAGCAGCCGCAGCCCGCGCTGCTCCCGCTCGACCTGCCGCCAGTGGTCGGCGAGTTTGTGCCGGGCCACCCCGATCAGCCACGGGACCGACGGATCCGGCGCGCCCGGCCGGCGGACCGCGTGGACCGCGGCCAGGAACGACTCGGCCGTGAGATCCTCGGCCAGGCCGGTGTCGCCGCAGCGGGCCAGCAGGTAGCCATAGACGTGCGGGAGCGCGTCGTCGTACAGCTTCAGCAGCCCGAGCGCCGGGTCGGGCCACACCTGCGGGTGCGTCACACCCTCATAGTCGTCCGGGCGGCCGGCTCTCCGACGGGCAGTGCCGAACTTCTCCTGCCATCCGGCTTCCCCGGGTCTGGCCGCGCCCGTGATCCTACATGGAAGATATGGGACTGAAGCCCTTGACCGTCCGCGATCTCACATATCAGGATGAGGCCAGAAGGCGTCATTTTATGTGGGGGGCGGGCATGCGCAGGATTGCGCTAGTGTATTCTTTCCTTGCCGTTATGCTGCCATGCGGGATTGCCACTACCTCCGTGGCCGCAGA
The DNA here is from genome assembly GCA_963822485.1 of uncultured Actinomycetota bacterium. Lineage (GTDB taxonomy): Bacteria > Actinomycetota > Actinomycetes > Streptosporangiales > Streptosporangiaceae > DASUBV01. The sequence goes on along the minus strand of CAWGHW010000028.1, from coordinate 51,504 downwards.
CCCCGCCGGGGCTGCACCGGCGGTGGCGGTAAAATCGTCGGGATTCGACCTGCCCTATAGCTGGCATTCGGATACCACGAAGGGTGCGCCGGATGACGCCACTGGCTATGATCCCATCAACGTGGTTGTCGTCCCGAAAGACGGCATCAAGCCCGCGGCAATTCTGGGCACGCTCATCGGCGGCAAGGGCCGCGCACCGTGGTACTCGGTCGATATCGGCAGGAATTTTGCGCGCAATCGCTGCATCAGCGCCCAGGATGCTGCTGTTCAGCCGAGGGACCCGAAGCAGTCCAAGCAGGACTTCAGCTGGCGCACCGTCAAATGCACGAGCTGGAAGCTCCTCTCGCGCAAATCCATAACTAACCACGTCCGCGGGTACATTCAGAAGGCTACCGGTGCCTGGTTTCTTGCCGTCAGCCGCGAGCACTTCTGCCTGGTCGGAAAGCACGGCCTCACGCCCTGGCACTGCATAACCAAGGATGGCTACGACAGCGGACGCGATGAGCTGATCGCGGACCTGGAAGCCTCGGTGGGGGGAGAGTACCAAATGACCGTCACCTATTCAAAGCCGGGCAAATTCTACAAGGCGGGTGAAGTTCCTCAGAAGCCGCTGGGCTACCGGGCCGAGTACGACGGCCGGGTGGCTATCGTGACCATTCAGCCCCCGCCCTGCGCCCCGGTCTGCTAGGCCAACCTGAGGTCGGGAAGGCTTACTTCCTGGCTCTGGCCTCGACGACAGTGGTCACCAGGCCGGTGCCGATGTCGTAGACGTGCCCGGAGACGTGGACGTTCTGCGGTACCTCCTCCGACCACAGCACCCGGTTGACGTCGGTCTGCACGGTGCGGGCCGGGTCCAGGACGGGCGTGTCGGCCAGGGCCCGCTCGTCGGCGCCGATGCGCTCGGCGAACCCGTGGCGCAGGTCGTCGTCGGCGAGCAGGGTTGAGCCGCAGTCGGTGTGGTGGATGATCGCGACCTCGAAGTACGGGCCTTCTGGGGCCTTGGCGTCGACCAGGTAGCCGGCGTAGGCGATGTCCCGGATGATGGCCGGGGTGATGCGGCCGCCGATGTTGCGCTGCACGAGGGCCTCGCCGAGCCGGATGCCGAGGACCTGGGCCGGGTCGACGCGGCAGTCGATGCAGATGACGATGTACAGGTTCAGGTTCGGGATGAACGGGAGCCGGGGCATGCCCTGGCGCGCGCCGGGATCGCTGGCGAAGGCCCGGTTGCGGTCCAGAAGCGGAGCGATGTTCGACAAGGGACTTCTGCCTTCCGTGGTCGGGTTGGTCCTGGAGCCCGGAGCGCCTCGACAGCCGGCGTGTGCCTCGCACGGAGGCGAGCTATTCGCCGTCGCCGGGCACTCCTGTTCATGCGCCGGCGCCACTCGGCCGTCCGTGCGCTCACTCCATGCTCAGGCGCGGGCCAGGCGGCGGCCAGTGGCAGGACGGCCGGGTGTGGTCAGGATCCTGCCTCGCGGGCCTCTGGCGGGTGGCCCTGGTAGGCGGCCCGGTAGGCGGTGGGCGTGGTGCCGGCGTCGCGGGCCAGGTGCAGGCGCAGGTTGGCCGCGGTGCCCAGCCCGCAGCGCCCGGCGATGACCTCGACGGGCAGGTCAGTGGCTTCCAGCAGCCGCCTGGCCTCGCGGATCCGGGCGGCGGTCAGCCAGCGCAACGGGGCCATGCCGGTCTGCTCGGCGAAGTGCCGGGAGAACGTGCGCGGCGCCCAGCCCGCGTGCCGGGCCAGGTCGGCCACGGTCAGCGGGTCGTCCAGGTGCTCCAGCGCCCACTGGCAGGTCGCCCCCAGGCCCTCACCCGGCGCGGGCAGCGGACGCTCAAGCCACTGGGCCTGCCCGCCGTCGCGGTACGGCGCCACGACCATCCGCCGGGCCACGCTGATCGCGGCCTCGCTGCCGTGATCGGCGCGCACCAGCTGCACGCACAGGTCGATCCCGGCGGCCAGCCCGGCGCTGGTCAGCACCGCTCCCTCGTCCACCCACAGCACGTCCGGGTCGACTTTCACCGCCGGGTACCCGGCAGCGAGCTGGTCGGCGTACTGCCAGTGCGTGGCGGCCCGGCGGTGATCAAGCAGCCCCGCCGCGGCCAGGGCGAAGGCGCCGGTGCACACCGAGACCATCCGGGCACCGCGGTCGGCGGCCCGGCGCAGCGCCGAGCACACCCGCTCACCGGGATCACCGAGCGGCAGGTAGCCCGGCACGACCACGGTGTCCGCGGCATCCAGGGCCTCCAGGCCATGCTCGGCCTGCACCGAGTACCCCGCGGTTGACCGCACCAGCCCGGCCTCGGGTGCGCAGACGGTGAACTCATACCGCCGGGGCAGGCCGGGATCGGCGAATACCTGAGCCGGTATCGCCAGGTCGAAGGCCTCCACCGTCGGCAGCGCCAGAGCCACCACAGCGTGCACAGGCAGAATCCTAGGGGACAGCAGTAATCCGGCCAGCCAGACGCCCGGAGAGGATCCCGCAGGCCCCGGGGATGAGTGGATAACAAGCGACGGTGGCGTGGGCCCAGAGTTCGTTAGGGAATCGATCGGACCTGGTTGTTGCGGGCGTCATGGGTCAGCTCGGCTAGCCCCAGTTCCTCCAGCAGTGGCGGGAGGTACATGCCGAACCGGCCGCGGTATCCGCTGCGCAGCCCGTACCAGCCGCCGACCGGGTTGCCCGGCGACCGTCCCCACGCCTCGACCGTGCCCTCGGCGGCCGGCTTCTTCTCGTCGGCCGCGCCGAGGGGCACCCAGCCGTCCTGCTCGCTGAGCCACGCGTGCAGGTCCTCGATGGCCCGCAGATGGTACTTCAGGGTGGTGGAGCCGACCTGGCAGACCAGCGCGGGCGGGGTGGCCTGCGGATCTTTGTACATCGAGTACGGGGATGTGCCGGGCGGGGTCTTCAGCTGCCACGGGTCGTCCTTGGTGCCAGCGGCCATCAGCGGTCTCCTCTGGTGATTGCTGCCGCGTAGTGCGGCAGGAGCGTTTGCCAGCCGATCCGGTTGCGGTCCCGCCAGACGTCGGCGCTGGCGCCCAGCCGTTCCCAGCCCCGGTGCTCGATCTCGACCCGGGTGTCGCCGGGGCCGAGGGGGATGAACCGGATATCGACATCGGTGGCCGCGGCGGGGTCGCGGCCCAGGTGCCACAGGTAGGCCAGCCGGTTCGGGGGATCCCAGGCGGTCACGACGCCCCAGTCGTGCTCGGCCCCCTCGGCGGTCCGTTCGTAGATCCGGCCGCCGACGCCGCTTTCCAGCACGATGGCCAGGTCCCGGTCGCCGGTGACGGTGTGATCGGGCGGCCACCAGGTCCCGATCCGCGACGTCCACATGGCGAACGCATGCTCGGCCGGGCAGGCCACGTCAAAGGTGATGCGCAGCGGCGAGCTCACGGCCGGGCGCCCGGATCGGAGTTCTCGGCCAGGAGCCTGAACCGGACCGCGGCTTCCCCCCACACGCCCTCGAGATAGGCCTGCACCGCCCGCATCCCCTCCTCCTGCAGGTGGTAGATGCGCCGGGTGCCGTGGGCTTGCTCGGTCACCATCCCGGCATCCTTGAGCAGCCGCAGGTGCCGCGACACGGCCGGGCGGCTGATCGGCAGGGCGGCCGCGATCTCGTGCACGGGCTTGTCGCCGCCGCTCAGCAGGCGCAGGATCTCGCGCCGGTTCGGGTCCCCCAGCGCCTCGAACGGGTCCCCGCCAGCCACGGCGGGCGGCGCGGGCATCAGCTGCCCGTCTCGACCCGGTGCTTGAGACCCTGGGCGAACTGGTCAAACGACGGTCCCAGATCGGGCATCGACCGCCAGATCAGCCCCAGCAGCGGCCCGGTGTACTCCTCGCGGACCCGGAACGCCGTCCCTCCGCTGCCGTCCGGGGACACCTCGAAGGTTCGTTCGCCCCGGAACAGGCCGAGCGGCATGCCGCCGCTGAACCGCAGCTGGGCCGGCGGGTCAAAGACAGTCACCTTGACCGGGAAGGCCCGGCCGGGCGCGGCCTGGGACCGGATGGTGATCTTCTCGCCGGGCGCGATCTGGCCGTCGACCTCGTCGACGGCGGAGTCCCAGGACGGCCAGGCGGCTCCGTCGGTCAGGACGGCCCACACTGCCTCCGGGCTGGACGCGATCGTCGAACTCGCCTCGTAGTACCGCATCGATACCTACCCCCATCGGTAACAGTCTGGTTACCGTAACGCGTAAGTTACCGATGCGCAAGAGGGCTTAGGGGCTTCGGGGATGGCGTGTTTCGGGCATTTCCGGCATTAGGGGCCGGCCGGGTGCACCCGGCAGGCGGCGTTGTAGTGCTTCAAGGTCAGCTTTCCCTGGGCGTACGCCCACGAGCACGAACAGGAATTAGGTACGTGGTCGGAGGTGATGACCTCGGTGGGGATGCCGCGGCGACGCTCAGAACGACCCGGCTGGTACGGCAGCGGGTCTCCGACCAGGGCCAGCGCGGGCCCCTCGGTCCTGGCTTCCTGGACGGCTCCGTCGGCCAGCGCCAGCCACTCCCGCGGCTTGGCATCCGAGGAGGACCGGGCTGGCGCGGGCCGCTTGAAGCGCACCTTGGCTCCGGGGATTTTGTCACTCGCCCGGATTTCCATGTCATCCAGGATATGCGCTGGGTATCCCCCTGAGCGCTATGTCATCCCGGTCGCTGCCGGCCCGGTTGCCGGCGGCCGGGCAGCGCCCTGGGTCACGGCTGCGGGTCAGGGCTCCTGGAAGTCCGGCTTGGTCCAGATCTTCTCGTTCAGGTAGCTCCGGACCTTGGCGATGTAGCCCTGCGCCGGGGCGGTGTGCCAGCGCCCGGCGAACCAGCGCCCGACGCACCCCCAGGCGTCCCCGGCGTGATACTTGCCCACGTGGGGGACGGTGTTCAGCCAGGTCTCGTAGCCGTCGTAGCAAGACCGCCAGATCGCGTAGGCGGTATCGGCGTTCATCGCGGTCGACCGGGCGATGCCGGGCCACGACGACTTCTCGTAGGGATACCGGTTCTGCAGGATTCCCCAGCTCTGCGGGCACAGGCCCTTGCGGCCGTCGACACCGGGCCCGTGACCGGGCGGGCAGCCGCTGCTCTCCCAGTCGCCCTTGGTCGTCTGCCGCCACCAGCTCTCCACCGCCGCCTGAGCGAACACGAGGTTCTGGTCGATACCCCACTTGCAGGCGGCCCAGCGCAGGATCTGTTTGGTGGTGCCGGTGAAGTGGCCATTGATGCGGGGGGCCAGCAGCCGGTTGGCCTGCGGCTGATCCCCGGCGAAGAACTGCTTGCCCACGTAATGGCCGTCAGTGTGGTTGTAGCGGCGGTTCATGCCCTTGTTCTCGGCCGCGGGCCGGGCCCGGACCCACTTGGCGCACTGGGTGCCGGTCGGCAGCTTCGCGCCCGGTCGCAGGGTGTGGAAATAGGCCGGCGCGGCGGTCACCCGGCTGGCGGTGACGATGGGCCGGGCTGCGTGCGGCAGGCCGGCGCCGTGATCGCCTGCCGACGCCCAGCCGCCTCCCGCGGCGACCACGGCCAGGCCGGTGACCGTGGCCAGTGCAACCCTTCGGAACGCGACTCGGAACGCGACAAAACCCGGCGTCTGCCTCATGGACCGATATCTCTACTCCTGCGCCCGCGCCGCCGTCAACACGCAACCTGGCAGGCGGCCAGCCACTGGCACACCTCGCGAACTCGCCGACATTCGACGACGCATCCCCGGACTTCTTCCGAACGTCCATGACGAACCTGCTGGCCGCGGGGGAGCGCGCCGGCGTCGGGCACCAGGTGATCCTTTCCATCGTCAACGTGGACCCGGTGCCCCAGCTGGTCTACTACGGGGCCAAGGCTCTGCAGGAGGACCTGCTCCGGGCCGGGCCCACGCCGTACTCCATCGTGCGCGCTACCCAGTTCTTCGAGTTCATGGACGCCCTGCTGGCGTCGAGCTCCGACGACACGACCGTCCGCCTGCCGACTACGCGCATTCAGCCCATGGCGGCCGCGGACGTCGCCGGGGCCGTCACCGAAGTCGCCGTCGGCGCTCCGCTGAAGGGCATCTGGAATGTCGCCGGCCCGGATGTCTTCGCTCTCGACGAACTCGGCCGGGCCACCCTGGCGGCCCGGCAGGACAGGCGGACCGTCTTGACCGACGAGCAGGCTGGCATGCTCGCGGGCATCACCGGCGACGTGCTCATCGCGGGCCCGGACGCGCACCTGGCACCCACGCACTACCTGGACTGGATCCGGACGCCGCGATAACCGGCAGCGCTGGCGGAACGCCGTGATTCGCCGTCTTTTCCCACGCGGTTCACCAGGGACCCACGATGACGCCCGCGGTCCGCGTCCCCGGCCCGCGGGCCGGGGAGACCGCGCCGATGATGCCCGGCCGGCCGCGAGGACCTGGCACCTCGTTCGGGCTGCGCCGATCGTTCGGGCTGCGCTGAGCAAGGACCCGGAGGACCCGTGGGCGGCTGCGCTGGGCCGGACCGCCGGGTACTCCTTCGCGGTGGCGGTGATCACCGGGATCCTGCTCCTGCCGTTCTTCCGCCCCTCGATGGCCACCGTCGTGTATCACGGCCGCTACCGGCTGCTGGACGGTGTCACGATGAGCCGGGCTTATCAGTCCGTGCTGGCCACCAGCCTCGACGTGCACGGCGGGCTGCTGATCCGGCAGGTGCACCACTGGTCGGCGGACATCTTTGTGGCCGCGATATGCCTGCGCCTGCTCCGGCTCTTTTTCCGCGGCCGGTTTTCCGGGCCACGGCTGCGGGGCTGGCTGATCTGCGTGACGCTGCTGCTGCTGGGCATGCTGACGGCCTACACCGGCACCATCCTGCCCGACGACATGTTGTCGGGCGGCAGCCTGAGCGTGGTCACCGGGGTGCTGCTGGCCGTGCCGCTGATCGGGACCCGGCTCGTGGCGTTGATCTTCGGCGGCGTCCCGCCGGGCCATGTGATCATCGGCCGTGACTACTGGGTGCACATCATCGTCCTGCCCGCCCTGACCGGCGCGCTGCTACTGGCCAGCTACGGGCCCTCACGGCGCTGGCTGCGCCAGTTGCGCCCGGTGCGCCACCTGCGGGTGGATCCGATGCTGCCCTTCACCTGCGCGTTCCTGGTCCTGCTCGGCGCGATCGCGCAGATCAACCCGGTCTGGCTCATCGGGCCGTATAGGCCCGGCGACATCACCGCCGGGGCGGTGCCGGACTGGTACATGGGATTCCTCGACGGGCCGCTGCGGCTCATGCCAGCCTGGCAGGTCAGCCTGGCCGGCCACCCGCTTATCCTGGCGATCCTGGTGCCCGGCGTCCTGGTGCCCGGTGCGTTCTTCACCCTGCTGGCGGCGTATCCACTGCTCGAACGCAGGCTCACCCGCGGCCAGCGCCCACGCCCCGGCCGGCCCCGCGACGCGCCAGCCCGGACCGCGATCGGCGTCGCCGGAGTCACCTTCTACGGGGCGCTATGGGCCGCCGCCGCCAACGACCAGATCGCCTATCAGCTGCAAATCCCGCTCTACACCGTTACCTGGTTCTTCCGGATCGCCGCGCTCGCCGGGCCGCCGCTGGCCTACATCATCACCCAGTGGATCTGCCTCGGCCTGACCCGCCGGGAACGCGAGGAGGCCCAGCACGGACTCCCCACCGGGCGGATCGTCATGACCCGCGCCGGCGAATTCAGCGAGATCACCGAGCCAGTGCCGCCGGTCGCCGGCCAGGGATCCTCGCCGCACGAGACACGGCGACCGGCAACCCCCGGCCAGCGAGAGCACTCAGGTTCCTCAATCCATCCGCCAGAATGACGGCCGCAAGGGAGGAAGGTTCGCAGATGGGCGATGACAACAAGGTCCGCCACGAGTACGAGCGCGTCGTGGTCGGCGATGAAGGCGCAACCGCTCGGGAGATTCGCGTCTACGGGAGCGGGGACCGGCTGATTCTGGAGGGCTGGCAGGTCGCCGACGACGGTGGTCAGACCGCCTGGATCAGCGACGCCGGAGCGATAGCCGTCTTCGGCCAGCCGCTGGACCCGGGCGAGACGACACAGGCCGGCCCGCTGTGGCTCTTCGACAACTTTGGCGAGGTCAAGGAGATGGGCTCCTGCTCACCACCGTTCATGGCCGAGATCGCCCGGTCCCTCGGCGAGCGGTACGAGCCCTCTTAGGACGCATGGTCGGCGAGTGAGCCTGCACCTCGCAGCGATGAGTTTCGGCGGCTTGATCAGTCAGCTAAGTAGCAGCGAGACCAATCGGAGGTGCAGGGCGTGCGAAAGATCGTCGTGTATGAGTTGTTGTCCCTCGACGGGGTTGCCGAGGACCCAGATAGTTTCTTCGCCGACTGGGACGACGCGATGGACGCCAACCTTGCCGCGGTGATCGCGACCCAGGACGCGGTCATTCTCGGCCGCCGTAGCTACACCGAGTGGGCGCAGTTCTGGCCGAGCAGCGAGATCCAGCCATTCGCGACATTCATCAACGGGGTCACGAAGTATGTCGCGACATCGACGCCCCTTGACCGAGATTGGGCCAATGCGACGGCGCTCGATGGCGGGCTGGTCGAATTCGTTCGCGATCTCAGGCAGCAGCGCGGCGGCGATGTCGGCGTCCACGCAAGTATCTCGGTCGCGCAGGCCCTGCTCGCCGCCGGCGTTGTCGACGAGCTCAGGCTCGTGATAGCGCCGAGGATCGCCGGCCGCGGACGACGACTCCTCGACGGCTTGCCATCGATTCAGCTCGAATCGATCCGGAGCGGGGTCTCACCGACTGGCTATCTGCTCGTCGACTATCGCGTTATCCCTTAAGCCCGGCCCGCCTTCGCTGGGCCGGAGTCAGTCTGCGGGGCCGGGTCAGTCTGATAGCAGGTCGACCAGCTCGTCGCCGCGGGCGGTGCGGCTGATCCGCACGCTTGGCCCGGACTTTTCGCGGGTGATCAGGACGGCGGCGGCCAGCTGGTGGAGGTGGTAGGTCGCGGTGGTGGGCGCGCAGTGCACGGCGGCGGCCAGGTCGCTCACGGTCAGCGGCTGGCGAAGGGCCTGAAGTATGGCGGCGCGCACCGGGCCCAGGATCGTGGCCAGCGCGCTGCCGGCCGTGACCGGTGCGCCCGGGCGGGGCCGGGGGATCGGGTAGCCGATGTAGCAGACGTCGGGGCGTTCGAAGCTGAACAGCAGCGAGTCACGACCGGCGATCATCGGCACCAGCGCCAGGCGGCGCGGGCCGACCGGGCCCAGCGGGCCGAGCACGAGGCTCGGGTTGCAGGGGGGAGCGTAGCGGAACGTCCCGTCCCGGTAGCTGAGGCCCGGGTGCAGGCTGTTCAGCAGCGCCGCCATCCCGCCGCGCACCGCCGCCGTGCCGACCCGCCGGATTTCGCGGTCCAGCAAGGGCCCGGCCGCCCGCCACCGCGGCTCCGCCACCGCCCAGGTGTCCAGCGACGCGTCGGCCATGGAGTGGAGCCAGCGGCGGGGCTGGTCTGCTGCGCCTCGCCAGTGCGGCGGGCAATCGTCGCCGCTGCCGCCGTAGGCCGCTTCCAGCTCGTCGGTGAGCGCGGCGGTGGGCAGGTCCCGCAGCCGGGCGGCCTGGTCGGCGACGGACGCATCGGCGAGCGGCGAGATCGGCAGGGCGGACTCCGGGATCGTCGTATGGCCCCGTGCGGTGAACAGCTGCGCGGCGAACCGCGCCTGCGGGCGCAGCGCGTTGCGGATGGCGGCGAGCAGGCCGGGCGCGCCGTGCGACTGCCCGGACGCCGCCTGGAGCAGCAGCGCGATTACGGACTGCTGCGGGGCCAGCGCGACCGAGACCGCCAGCGCGCCGGGCCCGTCCGCCCGAAGCTGGTTGCCGGGCCGGGGAGCCGATGTCGCCGCGATCGTTCCGGTTTTACCCATGTAAATACCGTGCGCCCTGGTGAGCCCGGCTGACCAGCCCGTTCGCCGCGCGTTCGCGAGGTGATCCCGGCCCGTGACCGAGGCGCCGTTGGATCGTGACCTCGAAGTTCTTCGAGCTAGTCCTGACACTGGCGCGCCCCTGGCCGAGGATCACAGCCAGTGACTGTTCCCATCGGGCGGGAACGGCCGCATCGCCATCATCGGGATCGCCCGATCAGGGACAGGCATGCTCTTGCGGAAGGAGCTCACATGAATGTGTGGAGACGTAAGCTGCGTCTCGCGGCGATTGCCGGGGTGGGCGTGGTCGCGCTGATCGCTGCCGGCTGCGGTTCCAGCGGTAACAGTCCCTCGGGCAGTTCGACGGGACCGAGGGTCAAGGGCGGCACCGCGACGGTGGCGCTGCCGGCCGGCATTACCTACAGCTGGATCTTCCCGTTCTACGCGATCACCAACGCCAGCGTTTACAACAGCAACCAGTTCCAGTTCCTGATGTACCGGCAGCTGTACATGTTCGGCAGCAACACGAACACGTCGGTATCGGTCAACTACCCGCTGTCGCCGGCCAACCCCCCGGTGTACAAGAACGGCGGCAAGACCGTCGTGGTCAACATGAAGGGCTGGAAGTGGTCCGACGGCGAGACCGTCGACGCCAGCTCCCTGATCTTCTACCTGAACATGGCGAAGGCCGAGAAGGCCAACTGGTACGCCTACTCCAAGGGCCTGCTGCCGGACAACGTCGTCTCCTACTCGGCCACCGGGCCCGACCAGCTGACCATTCACCTGGACAAGGCGTACTCCAGCCTCTGGTACACCTACAACCAGCTCGCCGAGCTCACCCCGATGCCGAAGGCCTGGGACGTGACCAGCCTCGGCGCGGCGCCGGGCAGCGGCGGCTGCATCAACGACACCGCCGCCGACAACTGGGCCAAGTGCAAGGCCGTCTACACGTTCCTGACCGCCCAGTCGAAGCAGACCGCGACCTACGCCAGCAGCAAGCTGTGGTCGGTCGTGGACGGCCCGTGGAAGCTGTCCAGCTTCAACAGCGACGGCCACGTGACGATGGTGGCCAACAAGGCCTACTCCGGCAGCCCGAAGCCAGGCCTGTCGGCGATCAAGTTCGTGCCCTTCACCAGTGACGCGACCCTTTACACGGCGCTGAAGACCGGGCAGGTCAACATCGGCAACATCCCGGCGGCGGACCTGCCGCCGAAGCCGGCCAACGCGGCGGTGCCGGCCCACAACCCGCTGGGCAGCGCCTACTACCTGGAGCCGTTCTGGTCATTCGGCATCCAGTACGCCCAGCCCAACTTCAACAACCCGCAGGTGGGGTTCCTGGTCCGGCAGCTCTACATCCGGCAGGCCCTGCAGTACGCCATGGACCAGCCCGGCATCGACAAGGCGATCTGGAACGGGTACGCCCAGCCGACCTCAGGGGCGGCCCCGACCGCCCCGGCCAACCAGTGGACGCCGCCCATCCAGCGCGAGAACAACGGCCAGGGCCCGTACCCGTTCGACCCCGCCAAGGCCAAGGCCCTGCTGACCAGCCACGGCTGGTCCATCGTCGGCGGCGTGATGACCTGCCAGGACCCAGCCAAGTGCGGCAAGGGCATCACGAAGGGCCAGCAGCTCAAGCTGACCTACGTCTACGCGACGGGCATCGCCGCCCAGGCGGAGACGTGGCAGGCGTACAAGTCCGATGCCTCCAAGGTCGGCATCGATATCAACATCGTCGGGCAGTCGTTCAACACGATCGTCGGCCAGAGCGCGCCGTGTGCGCCGATGAGCTCGAAGTGCGCCGTGCAGGTGTTCGCCTACGGCGGCTGGGGCTTTGACGGACCGGGTTACGAGCCGACCGGTGAGCCGCTGTTCGCGACCGGCGCGGGGTCGAACTCCGGCAACTACTCCAACCCGACCATGGACAATCTGATCAACCTCACGCACACCAGCAGCAGCCTGTCGGACTTCTACAAGTACGCCACGTACGCGGCCCAGCAGCTGCCGTACCTCTGGTCGCCGAACCCGGAGCCCTACCAGGTCGAGGCGGTCAGCAGCAAGCTGCACGGCGTCACGTTCAGCCCGGTGTTCAACATGTATCCCGAGTACTGGTACTTCACCAAGTAGTTCAGTAGTTCCCCTGGAACGTCCTGTCCGCCCGCTTCGCCGGGCGCTCCGCGAGGCGGGCGGGCAGGGCAGCCGCGCCGACTGTCCGTCAGCTGATCCTCAGAACCTCCGCGCGCACCCCAGTCAGCTGATCGAACCCCGCACTGGCGTCGGTGGTGAGCAGGATCCGATTCGTCGCCGCGGCGGTGGCGGCGATCATCATGTCGTAGGCGGACCTGGGCCTGCCCTTCGACATGGCTTCAACGGCCAGCCGCGCATGAAGCCGGGCAACGGCTAGGTTGTAAGCCTCGATCGGCAAGCTGGAGAGCAGTGCTTCTACGTGGACGGCTCGGGCTGGTCTGTGTGCCTCGTCCGCGCGCTCTACGCCGACTAGCAGTTCCATCGCGGTGATGGTCGCGATGGCAGCGTCGTCGGCGCCGAGGACCGCGTCTACGTCCAATTTGCCACGCTCAATCGCGATGAGGACCCCCGTGTCGAGGATTACTCGCCGGGCCACCCGCGCACCTCGTCGCTGAAGGCCGACCGCAGGTCAGCGTGAGTCGTCACGAGATCGTCCGCGAACTCCGCGTCGACCGGGTGCTCCAGCAAGGCGGCCTTTAGCCGGTCCGCCGAGGTCCGCCGTTCAGGCGTGAGGCGCCCGACGGGTACCCCGTCACGGGTCACCATGACAGTCTCGCCATGCTCGACGGCATCGAGCAGATTGGCGAAGTTCCGCGCCGCCTGCGTCGCCGTTACCGTGATCATGAATACATAGTATCAGATTTGTTATGTATATATGTAGAGGGACGCTCGAACCGCGACGAGCGCCTGAACGTCCTGTCCGCCCGCTTCGTCGGGCGCTCCGCGAGGCGGGCGGGCAGGGCTGCCGGGCCGGGCTGCCGGGCCGGGCTGCCGGGAACTGGCCGCTCAGGGCGCGGGCGGCAGGATTTCGATGTTGCAGCGGCTTCCCGGGGCTCTGGCGAGCCGGCGGTCGCCGGTCAGCAGGGTGGCGTTCATCGCCTCGGCGAGTGCGACGTAGGCCGCGTCATAGGGAGTGAGGTTGTCGCGGAGTTCCCAGCACCGGGCGAGCAGTGGGCGGTGCGGTGCCCGGCGGGCGGGCAGTGCAGCGAGGTCGTCCAGCGCCAGCCCGGCACGCCGGGCGTCCATGGCACCGGCTCGCAACTGGCGGCGGAGCACCGATGCGACCTCCAGGTCGGCGAGTTCTGGGATGGCCAGGTGCTCGCCGCTCAGCCGGGCGCGGGCCTGGTCTCCGTCGGGGCCGTCGTCGGCCAGGGCGACGACCAGGATGCTGGCGTCAGCGACGATCACGGTCGTCTCGGATGGCAGCCACGGCGTCCTGCAGCGGCACCGATCCGCCTGATCGTCCTCCGGCGCGGTTGAGGACCTCCTCAAGGGTCGGCTGATCGGCCTCGTCGATCAGCCGGGCGCGCAAGTACTCCTGCAGAGACTGGTGGGCGGCGGCGGCGCGCTGGCGCAGCACTGCATGCGTCCGCTCCGGCACGTCCTTGATCTGTATGCTCGTCATGGCTCCATTATGGCGCCAGTGGCGCCAGAGTGCAATCGCCTCGCCGTTGGGCCAGCTCGGCCGCCGAGCGAGCGTCGGTCATCCCAGCCCGAATGCCTCCCCGACCGCAGTGATTCCCGCCTGGTCGGCGAACGCAAAACTGAAGATCACTTCCTCAGCGCCGGCCTCGATGTGGCCCGCGACCAGGCCGGGAATCTCGTGCGGCTGACCGACCGTGAACCCCGCGACCTCTTCGGGCGAGGCAGCCACCGCCAGTATCTCGTGCACCTCGGCCGTGTTCTGGCTCGATGTCGTGAGGATCAGCGGCGTCATCCAGGTCACGCGGACCTCGGCCGGATCCCGCCCCACCTCGGCGCAGTGGCGGCGGAGCACGTCGACCTTGCGGGCCAACGTGGCGACGTCACCCTGGACGTTGCACATGTCCGCGTACTGGGCCACCAGCCGCAGCGTCCGCTTCTCGCCGCCGCCGCCGATCATGATCTTCGGCCCGCCGGCCTGCACCGGCCGGGGCAGGTTGCGGGCGTGATCGAGCCGGTAGTGATCTCCGGAGAAGCTCACGTCGTCGCCGGCGAACATCGCCCGGCACACCTGAACCGCCTCCTCGAGCATGTCCAGGCGCACCCGGTCAGCCGGATAGTCAATGCCCAGGCCCTGATGCTCAACGTCGTACCAGGCGCCCCCGATGCCGAGGATGGCCCGGCCCCGCGAGATGACGTCCAGCGTCGTGACGATCTTGGCCAGGATGGCCGGGTTGCGATAGGTCACCCCGGTGACCAGCGTGCCGAGCTGCACCCGGCTGGTGCGCGCCGCCAGCGCCCCGAGCAGCGTGTAGGCCTCCAGCATCGGCTGGTCCGGCCCGCCCAGCGGCGGCAGCTGGAAGAAGTGGTCCATCACCCACACCGAGTCGAACCCGGCCTCTTCCGCCGTCGTAGCCAGCCCGGCCACATGCTCGAACAAGTCGGCCGGATCAAATCCCGAGAAGTTGGGCAGCTGCACACCGAATTTGGTCATGGCGCAAACAGTAGCCATTTTCCATAACGCACCGTGGCCCGCGCGCACCCCACGAATCTCAGCCGGTCAGTTCGTCACGACGACCGACGGCGGATGCCCGTTCCAGCTGGCGATCAGCGACGACACCCGCGGCCCGGAGCTGAAGTCGACCCGCAGCCAGCCCGGCGCCGACCACGTCTGCACGGTGAAACCGCCCGACGGCACGGCGGTCACCAGCCGCGCCGACTTTCCGGTCAGCAGCAACGTCACCTGGCCCCCGGCCAGCGTGTAGCTGCGCGGGGTCCCGGCCGGTGGCTTGCTGGGGGTGGCGGCCGGCTTGCTGGGTGAGGCCGACGCGCTGGGGGAGGCGGAGGGCCGGGCTGACGGGCGAGCGGGTGTTACTCGGCGATGGCGATGGCCGCCTGGGGGCGACGCTCGCTGGACTGGTGGACGAGGCCGGCGGCGCGATGCTGGTCACCGGGACGGCCGGGGCGGCGCCGTCGGTCGTGGTGTTGCGGACAACCAGGCCAGCGCCGAACCAGGCCAGGCAGACCGCCGCGGCGGTGCCGCCCAGCCAGGCGGCAATGGCGGTCAGCACCCGTGCCATGTCGGCAATAATGCCGCATGCCCGCCTTATGGTGCGTACCGTCCGGGTAATGGCGCGGGTGCTAATTGTCGAGGACGACCCGCAGGTCCGGTCAGCAATGGTCGCCGACCTCACCCGGCGGGCCCACGCGGTGCGGACCGCGGGCACCGCGCTGGACGGGATCCGGGAGATCAGCCAGCATCCCCCCGAGATCATCGTGCTCGACCTCGGGCTGCCCGACCTGGACGGCCAGAACGCCCTGAAGATGATGCGGGTGGTCACCGAGACGCCGGTCATCGTCGCCACCGCCCGCGACGAGGAGGCGGAGATCATCCGCCTGCTCAACGCCGGTGCCGACGACTACCTGGTGAAGCCGTTCTCCGGTGAGCACCTGGCGGCCCGGATCGCCGCGCTGCTGCGCCGGGCCGGTCCGGCCAGCGCCGCGACGGTCATCCACGCGGGCGGCCTGCGGCTCGACCTGGGCCGGCGCGAGGTGCTGCTGGACGGGATGCCGCTGGAGCTGTCGCGGCGTGAGTTCGACCTGCTCGCCTACCTGGCCGCCCGGCCCGGCGTGGTGGTGTCCCGGCAGGAGTTGCTGACCGAGGTGTGGCGGCAGTCCTACGGCGATGACCAGACCATCGACGTCCACGTCTCCTGGCTGCGCCGCAAACTGGGCGAGACCGCCGCCCGGCCCCGCTACCTGCGCACGGTACGCGGCGTCGGCGTGATGCTCGACCCGCCCCGGTGAGGCGCGCGTGGTGAGGAGCGCACGGTGAGGAGCCTGCCGTGAGGCAGACGCGGTGAGGCGGACGATCGCGCTGCTGTCCGCCGCCGTCACCTCGATGGTCGCCATCGCGTTCCTGATCCCGCTGGCCATCATCGTGCGCGACGTGGCCAGGGACCGCGCCCTCACCGACGCTCAGCTGGCCGGCGCCTCGATCGAGCCCGTCCTGGCCGTAACCACTGACCGGGCCACGCTGCAGCGCGCCATCCTCAGCACCCCCGCCGGGGCCGCCGGCCAGCTCGCCATCTACGTCACTGGCGGCCGGACAGGCGCGGCGCCGGCCGGCGGCATGTTGATCGGCGGACCCCAGCACGCCAGCCCCGCCCTGCTCGCGGCCGCCGCGAACCGGTCTCTCACCGCCGCCGTCCCCGGCGGCTGGGTCGTGCTCCAGCCCGTAGCTCTCGGCGCGGACGGCGCCGGCCAGGCCGGTCGGCTAGCCGTCACCGAGGTCTACGTCCCCGCCGCCGCCGTCTCCCGCGGCGTCGCCGCCTCCTGGACCGTCATGACCGCCGTGGCCGTCGCACTGATCGCCGTCTCCGTGCTGGTCTCCGACCGCCTGGCAGCCAGGATCACCCGCCCCGCCCGGGCACTAGCCGCCGCGGCCGCCGCCCTGGGCGAAGGCGACCTCACCGCCCGGAGCACCCCCGCCGGCCCGCCCGAGCTGGTCGCCACCGGCCACGCCTTCAACCTCATGGCCGACCGCCTGGCCAGGCTCATCAACGCCGAGCGCGTCATGGCCGCCGACCTACCCCACCGCCTGCGCACCCCGCTCACCGCCCTGCGCATGAACGCCGCGTCGCTCGGCCCCGGCCGCGCCGCCGACGAGACCCGCCTCGCCGTGGACCGCATGGAGCGCGAGGTCGACCTGATCATCCGCGCCGCCCGCCGCCCCGCCCCCGGCGAGCCCTCCGGCTGCGATGCCGCCCAGGTGCTCCGCGACCGGATCGCCTTCTGGTCCGCGCTGGCCGAGGACCAGGGCCGCCCCTGCCAGCTCATCGGCGCCGACCGCCCCGTCCGGGTGCCCGTCCCGCGGTCCGACCTGGCCGCCGCCGCCGACGCCCTCATCGGCAACGTCTTCCGCCACACCGCCGAAGGCACCGGCTTCGCCGTGACCCTGCACCCCGGCCGCGACGTCGTGCTCATCTTCTTCGCCGACGCCGGCCCCGGCATCGGTAATCCGAATGCTGCCGTTCGCCGCGGCAGCAGCGGCGCCGGCTCCACCGGCCTCGGGTCTACCGGCCTCGGGTCTACTGGCCTCGGGTCTACTGGCCTCGGCCTCGACATCGCCCGCCGCGTCGCCGAGTCCACCGGCGGCGCACTGAAGATCGACCGGTCCGGCCTCGGCGGCGCCCAGGTCCAGCTGTGGCTGCGCACCGGCGCCCCGCCGCCGCGCCGCGAGCCCCGCCGGGCCCGCCGGGACACCACGCATATCAGCTCCTGAGCCAGCCCTTAAGCGCTCCTTAAGCCCCCCGGCCGGGCCATCCGCCGCGGTTAGCGTGACTCGCGTTCCCGACCCGAAAGGCCCCCGCGATGTCACCCTCACGCCGGTATCGCCGTCGTGCACTACCCCGTCGTGCACTACCCGGTCGTGCCTCCCGTCGTGCGCTGCCCCGTCGTGCGCTGCCGTCGTTCCTGCTGCTGGCCGCCGGGGTCACCATCGCCGCCGTCGCGGCGGCCGTCATCGCCCACGGCGGCACCCAGAACTTCCGCAACGCCGCCGACTCGGCCGCCGCCCCCGGCGGCGCGCTGACCGCCACCTACAAGGCCGTGACTAACTGGGGCACCGGCTACACCGGCCAGTACACGATCACCAACGGCGGCACCTCCGCCGTCTCCGGCTGGACGCTCTCCTTCCAGCTGCCCGCCGGCACGTCGCTGTCCAGCCTGTGGAACGGCTCGCACACCGTCAACGGCAACAAGATAACCGTGACCTCCGACAGTTGGGACTCGAGCATCGCTCCCGGCAGCTCCCAGTCCGTCGGCTTCGTGACCAGCTCCTCGGCCCAGGCCGGATCGCCCGCCGACTGCCTGATCAACGGCGCCCCCTGCCAGGCCGGCGGCCCCGCGCCGAGCAGCAGCCCGACCGCCAGCCCCTCGCCGCCCGCCTCCTCATCGCCGTCACCCGCCCCGTCCAGCTCGCCCGCCCCGACCACGTCGCCCACCCCGACCACCTCACCGGGCGCGCCGTCCGCCGGTGCGGCAGGCTTCGCCCCGTACGTCGACACCAGCCTGTTCCCGCCCTTCAGCCTGACCTCCACCGCCCAGCAGACCGGCGTCAAGCAGTTCAACCTCGCGTTCGTGGTGGCCGGCGGCAGCGGCGGCTGCACCCCCGAGTGGGGCGGCGTAACCCCCATCGGCAGCGACCCGGTCGCCGCCCAGATCGGCGCCCTCCGCGCCATGGGCGGCGACGTCCGCATCTCCTTCGGCGGCGAGGCCGGCAGCGAGCTGGCCGAGACCTGCACCAGCGTCTCCCAGCTCCAGGCCGCCTACCAGCAGGTCATCTCCGCCTACGACGTCAACAAGCTCGACTTCGACATCGAGGGCGCCGCCATCGCCAACACCGCCGCCAACAACCGCCGCGACCAGGCCCTCGCCGCCCTCCAGCAGCAAGACAAAGGCCTGCAGATCTCCTTCACCCTGCCCGTCCTGCCCAGCGGCCTCACCTCCGACGGCGTCGCCGTCCTGACCGGCGCCGCCCAGGCCGGCGTGCAGATCTCCGCCGTCAACGTCATGGCCATGGACTACGGCGACGGCGCCGCGCCCAACCCGGCCGGCAACATGGGCACCTTCGCCATCGACGCCGCGACCGCCACCGACGCCCAGGTCGCCAGCGTCCTCGGCATCAGCGACGCCGCCGCCTGGCCCAAGATCGCCGTCACCCCCATGATCGGCGTCAACGACACCAGCGACGAGATCTTCACCATCGCCAACGCCCAGCAGCTCGTCGCCTTCGCCGCCAGCAAGCACCTCGCCTGGCTGTCCATGTGGTCCGCCGCCCGCGACCAGCAGTGCCCCGGCGGCGCCCAGCCCAGCGCCGAGCCGACCTGCAGCAGCATCGTTCAGTCGACGGATGCGTTCATGACCGCACTCGGCACATTCTGAGAAGACCTACCCAGGAGACAAGGAGCCCGCCATGCCACTGTCGCGCCGGAAGATGCTCGCCGGATCCGCCGCCGTCCTGTCCGCGCCCGCACTGGCCGCGTTAGCTGCCCGCGGCCGCGGTCTGGTCCAGACCGCCAGCCCGGCCATGCGCGACGCGGCGGCCACGACCACCGCCGCGACCGTACCGTTCAGCATCCAGAACAACAGCGGCTCCGACACCGTCTACGCCTTCGTCACCGGTCAGGCCATCGACAACGGCAATGCGCTGATGCTGCTGAGGTCCGACGGGCAGACGCAGTACTTCCCGGCATCGCCCGCCAGTACTGGCAGCCCGCTCGGAGCGGACTGCGCCATCCCGCTGAACGCGTCGGGCGGCGCCCCCGTGACCATCACCGTCCCGCACCTCGCCGGCGCCCGCCTCTGGTTCTCCATCGGCGCGCCGATCACGTTCCTGCTCAACCCCGGCCCCGCGCTCGTCGAGCCGTCCGTCACCAACCCGTCCGACCCCAACATCGACCTGGCCTGGGACTTCTGCGAGTTCACCTACAACCAGGCGCAGCTGTTTACGAATCTCACCTTCGTCGACTTCGCCAGCATCCCCGTCGCGCTCGGCCTGACCGACACCTCCGGCGCCCAGCAGACCGCCGCCGGCCTCGCCGCCGGCGGCCTCGACACCATCTGCGCCGGCCTCACCGCCCAGGCCGCCGCCGACGGCAACCAGTGGAGCAGCCTGATCGTCACCAGCGGCGGCCAGAACCTGCGCGCCCTCAGCCCAACCAACGGCATCGTGCTGAACCCCGCCTTCCTGTCCAGCTACTACGACGACTACGTCAGCCAGGCCTGGGCCAAGTACACGTCCACCACGCTGACCGTCGACACCCAGGCGTCCTTCGGGACCGTGACCGGCCAGGTCAGCAACGACCTGCTCACCTTCCCCGGCGTCGGCTCCTTCGCCCGCCCGTCCGCCGCCAACATCTTCAGCTGCGCCTCCGGCCCGTTCAGCCCGGCCGGGATGAGCCCCGAGATGCTCGCCATCGTCCCCCGGCTGGCCGCCGCCCTCAACCGCAGCACCCTGCTCACCGACCCCAACCAGCCCGACGGCGAGAACCCCGCCACCTACTACACCGCCCCGGTGACCAATCACTACGCCCGGATCGTGCACGCCGCCAGCCTTGACGGGCGCGGTTATGCGTTCCCGTACGACGACGTAGCCCCGACCGGGGGAGCGGACCAGTCCGGCTCGGTATCCAGCGGCAGCCCCGCCCAGCTAACCGTCACCGTCGGCCCCATGCACACGTGAACGGCCGTTTCTCCGTTTCTCGGCGCGTGCTGACTTCTTCCTCCTAATACGCTGCTGGGTCCCGATGCCTACCTGCCACTATCGAGGAGCCGGCCAGGTCCTGTAGCCGCGCCGTCCTAGCCGCCTTTACTGCCGGTTTCACGGAACTGGAATCGGCGTTACCCGCGCCCAGCGAGGCCGAGCGTTGCACCCTCGGGTGCAGCGCTCCTGGCCCGCAGTCGCCGCAGGGCTGTAGGCAACGACCTGCCCGGACTCGTCCGCGACGAGGAGGTAGGGGCCGGCGAAGACAGGCTGCGCGAACCCGCCGACACTCAGCGGCAGGGTGCCCAGGATGCCACCGGTCGCAGCATTGAGCAGATAGACGGCGGGTGACCCATGGCGGCATGGGGTCCAGGTGGCCACCGCGAGCACGCCGGTGGCCGCATCGAGCGCGGGGGTGCCAAGGACGCCACAATCCAGTCCTGTGGCCCACCGGGTCGTGCCAGTGCCCGCGTTCACCTCCCGGACAGATCCGTCGTAGGCCTGACCATGGATCCTCGTGGCGTTGCCAGCCAGATAGAGCTTGCTGGCCCGCGCGTTCCAGACCGCTGACGCCAGGCACATGCCCTGATTCGTGTGGGCGGCGGCGCCGACCCGCACGGACCAGACCGGCCCGCGGCTCAGGGCATACCGGCGCAGCGCGTAGTAGCGGCCGTTCTTGTTGCACGCCCCGACGAGCAGAGTCGACACCCCGTGCACACTGCCGTCGAAGAGCGTCGGCGAACTGCCGAAATCCAGGTCCGCCGCCTGCGGAAGCTTGAGTTGCCACGCACCGCGGAGTGCGAGGGTTCTTGAGTTCAGGCGTAGAAAGGAATACGCATGATAACGGTGCGTCCCGGTGAACCGCGGGTCCCCGGTGGTCGTCCATACCTGGGTCCTGGTCGCTGCCACGCTGCTCCACACGCTCGCGCCGACCTGACCGGCTGGTACCGTCCAGAAGCTGTGCTGCACGCGGCCAGTCCGCTGGCTGAAGGACTGGACCCCGCCGCGTATAAACGGCGCGTTGCAGCTTGAGGACACACCCTCGTAGACCAGCCCGTTGGCGACCGTCGGAGATGCGTAGTTGTAATAAGCGCCCACGACGGTCGCGCTTCCCCTGGGCCCGACCAGAGACTTCCATTTCTGCGCGCCGGTGTCCGCGTCCAGAGCGTAGAGGTAGCGAGCACCCGCGACGTAGACGGTCCGGTTACCCGTCCCGGGGTCAGCTGCCACGGATGCTGTTCCTACGATCCCGCGCGCATTCTTGCACTTACCGTTGTTCCCGACCTTCTCATAGTCCAGGGTGCGCTTCCACACGATCTGACCGGTCGACTCCTCCAGGGCATAGAAGTCCCCATTCTGGGAACCGATGAAGACCATTCCGTCCGCCACGGTGGGACTGGCGCTGAAGCCGCCCGGCGGCTGGCGGTTCCCCGTGAGTGGCTGCTGCTGGAACGTCCACGCGGCCTTAAGGCTCCCGGCATCGCCCTGCGTGATGGTCGCTGGCCCGTTCGTCGCCGACGGATGGTCCGGAGCGAACAGGTAGGCCGGCCAGTCCTGATTCGTCACGACCGAAGCCAGGCGCCGATGCGCGGCCGCCGACCGCGGCACCGTGCCGGCACCCGCCCAGGCCGATCTGGCCGACGGCAGCATCGCTGCAACAACGGCGAGCACTGCCACGCCGCATATGGCAGAGCCCGCTGCGCGGCGTGCGAATGGCCCCATTCCGGAAGCAATCGATAGTGATCGCAAAATGCCCCCCGGCGAAAACTGAGCTCAAAGAGTCAGTCGCAAGACTGTAACCCCGCGACCCGGCTTCTGCCGTGCTTTCGGCCATGTAGCTGCCTCGCTGCGGACGCCGGCGCTGATGCACAGAACACCCATTCGCGTACGGCAAGAACATCGGCTCCTGTTCAGGGGCGACCACGCATATTGGCGGTAATGTGCACCGTTCGAGCAAGCGCCTTTCGGCGGCGATGACTCAGTGATCCTGCTGGGCCGCCCCAGTGCCTAAAGATCATTAAGCTCTTTTAGTACATTGCGGGCTGCAGGTGCCAGGTCACCTCATCCGTCTGTACGGGGCTCGTTGCGGCTTGCCGTGACCGGCCTGGCACTGGCCACGCCGCACCACCGCGCCGAGCCCGCTGGGCATCCACTCGCCTCGTGGGTGCTCAGCCGCCCGCTGACCGCAATGGCCGCCTGGGCCGTCAGCGGCAAGACTCCCGATGAGCTGAGGCCAACCGGTCAGCGCCGCAGCCGCCACGGCCCGGTGCCCGCGGGCCCTGCACTCGCTGTTGACGAACGCCGTCATTTACGTGAGCACTTGCAGGCAGTCGCTGAGAGGACCAGCCTCCGTACGCCCGGCGGGCTGCTACTGCGCCGTCAGGCCTACTATCTGCTCGGGTTCGACACGTCTCCGGGCACCGCGGGCTGGCTGTCCGAGATGTACCGGGCCGACCGGCGGGCGCAGCCCCCAGCCCGCGGCTGGTCGGCAGGCTGGCCGCTGGCCCGGTCTACTGCCAGCGCGCTGACTCGGGTGGGCGACCCCGAGCCGATGCGGCGGTTCATCGCTGATCAGCTCGGCGACGATACCGGAGAGGCAGCGAACCTGAACTACTGGGCGTTCTGGACCGGGGAACTCGGCGAAGAACAAGCTTCGGATGCGTTCATCGGCACCCTGCCCCTTCACACGTGGCATGGCGGGCGGCTAGCCCGCCACCTTCTTGACCGGCTGCACGGCAACATCGGGTTCACGGAACTGAACATCCACTCACTGTGGGCTCTGATCCGCATCCGCCCCGGCATGGCCGCCGACCCGGCCCTGGCCAGCGAGCTGGACGCTAAGGCCGGGCGCCTGCTGGATGAGAACCTGGTATCAGCCTCGGCCCGCTGCGAGCTGGAGGCGCTGCGGTATGGCATCACGATGGCACGGCGGACGTAGGAAGGCGGCATAGGGTGAGCGGCAAGTCACCAGAGATCACCGAGTTCTTGTACGAGATCGGCCTGCTGAAGCGGTACCCGCGGACCGGCTGGCTGCTGGTCGGCGTGCCCGATCCAGAGTCGGTCGCCGAGCATTCCTTCCGGGCCAGCGTGATCGCCGCGGTCATCGCGGTCATGGAAGGCGCCGACCCGCAGCGTGCGGCATTCCTGGCGCTGTGGCACGACTCGCAGGAGACCCGCACCACCGACCTGCCGCACCTGGCCAAGGGATATGTCACCACCACCGCCAACGAGCAGGTCACCGGCGACCAGGTCCGCCCGCTGCCGTCGGCCATCGCCGACGTGGTCCGCGGCGCCGTTGCCGAGTACGAGACCGCCGAGACACTTGACGCGCGCTGCGCCCGCGATGCCGACAAGCTGGAATGCCTGCTCCAGGCCCGCGAGTACGAGGACCAGGGCCATCGCAACGTCCAGCCCTGGATCGACTCCTCCCTGGCCAGCCTGCACACCCCGTCGGCCAAGCAGCTCGCCGCCGAGGCTCTGGCTCAGGGATCACTGGACTGGCTTCACAAAGCCCGGCGAGCCTGAGCAAGGGGGCCAATCCTCCGCGGCGTGCTCCCGCTGTTGGGCAGGGTTACCGGCTACGCACAATCCGGCCAGCCCGCCTATCGGCTGCGACCGCACCCCTGACCCAGCCGGTAATGACAGACCGTCCGCCGCCGACATCTTCAGCTGCGCCTCCGGGCCGTTCAGCCCGGCCGGGATGAGCCCCGAGATGCTCGCCATCGTCCCCTGGCTGGCCGCCGCCCTCAACCGCAGCACCCTGCTCACCGACCCCAACCAGCCGGACGGCGAGAACCCCGCCACCTACTACACCGCCCCGGTGACCAATCACTACGCCCGGATCGTGCATGCCGCCAGCCTTGATGGCCGCGGTTACGCGTTCCCTTACGACGACGTAGCCCCGACCGGGGGAGCGGACCAGTCTGGCTCGGTAAATCGCTGCGGCGGTCCAGCGCCAGGTCAAGGCCCGCGCCGCAGCCCTCACAGAGACGCTCCGCTCCGCATGGACACCCCGCCCGCCACCGCGGCGCACCCCCGCGGCCACGCGCCGCTTCCCGGCAGCCGTGTCCGTCTCCTGCAAGTTACGCCGCTGTCGGCATGCCCGCTGCTAGCCTCGCAATCGCCGCCCGGCCCGCCGAGTACACAAGGTGACCGCCTATGGAGCCATTGAGCCAGGGTGCCTCGCTGCGCGGAATACAGAACTACGTCGCCAAGATGGAAGCCGAGCGAGGGCTGGACAAGCAGGACCTGACCTCCCAGTGCCTCAAGCTGGGAGAGGAAGTCGGCGAACTCTACCGGGCCGTCCGCAAGCTCCAGGGACAGCCCCAGGACCCGGACGGCCGAGTCACTGACGTCGGCGACGAAGCAGTCGATGCGCTGATCCTGCTGATGTCGATCGTCAACCGCTGCGGAATCAACCTTGAAGACGCCTTCCGCGCCAAGGAAGCCCGCAACGAATCCCGCGTCTGGGTATAGCGATTCCTAGTGAGCGGCCTCGTACCTGGGCGAGCCCTACGCCCGGCACCTGGACGGTAAGGTCCGGGAGTTGCGCTTCCATCTGCTGGCCAGGCAGGCGAGAGTCACCTACTGGCTCGCGCCCGGGCGCCGGGTGATCTTACTGACAGTCTTCACTAAGACCCGACAGGCCGAGACATCCGAGGTCGCATGAGCAATGCAAGCCCAGAAGACCTACGAGGCCGAACACGGACCGGCCCACAACACATTCGACCGCCAGACACACCGAGAATGGGGGACGCAAGGATGAGCGACGAGCCCGCCGTGACCGACAGTCACGCATCTTACGAGGACATCGCCAGCAGCCGCCGGGATAGCGCGATGTACCGCGAGGGCTACTCCGAGGCCGAGCGCGCCTTCCGCATCGGCCTGGCCGTCCGTGAACGTCGCATCGCCCTCGGCCTGTCTCAGGTTGAAGTGGCCGCCAGGGCACGAATGACCCAGCCCGCCCTGTCTCGGCTCGAAGCGGGCGGCGTTATCCCGACCATCCCGCTGCTCGAGCGGATTTCCGCCGCCCTCGACGCCGAGCTGATCGTCCAGATCTCGCCCCACGCGGCTTGAGCGATTGAGCAGGCCGGGCTGGCATGCCACGTCGCTACCAGCCAACCGAACAAGCGGCCACGTCGCCAGGATGTAGCCGTGCTAGTCCCGGGCGGTCAGCCAGATGTGGAGGTGGCCGCCGTGGGAAAGCTGGGCGTCAGCAGCCACGCTGCACGAGTCGGGATGCCGGTAGGGCATCCGCAGGTTCTGGTAGAGATTGTGCTTCAGGCTGGCCCAGCCCCTGATGTTCCCGCTCTTGCTCCCAGCGCCCAGGCCCTTGGAGCAGGTCATCGACCAGGAGCCGCTGACGTGCTGGCCGGGCCGGGCGACGACGTGAACGTGGATGGAGGCCCGGGTGGTTGACGCTGCCGCTAGCAACGCAGGTCGCGAAGTCGCCTTGTGCGCGGCACCCGCCGAGATACCGGACCGTGCTGGGAGCGGCTGAGGCCGGGCTGGCGAGGACAGGGCTGGCGGCGATTGCGATCGATGCCGCAGTGGCGAACAGCGCGCTGGCAGTCTTCATGGGCTCCTTGAGTCGGGTGCGGTTAGGACGCGGCCAAGGCCCTGACGGTTGTCACGACCCCAGCCGAGGGCCCGTGCTCGGGGCAGGCGATAGCCGGACCCGGTGACAGTGCTGACGACGCCCGGAGCGACACTCACGAATTCCATTGGGTGGTGTCGTAGAGCTGACGCTCGCCTTTGCGCGCGAAGATGCCAGCTAGTAGCTGGAGGGGTGGGTCATAGTCGGCCGCTTCCAGCAGTCAAGCCAGACAGGATCCGGCTCACGCCGTAGCCAGCGCAGCGCGCACGAGCGAATCGTAGGTATGCACAGATCGCTCTGCCTCGATACCCAGCGACGTGACGAAGCGGGCAACTCGGCCTGGACGACCTCACCGGGAACATCGTCAGGGACCAGCCGCTCCACCTCGACGAACACGCCGACGCCATCCAGCTCGTCCACGCACAAGACTAGGTCACTGACCGTCGCGGTACGACGCACCTTGAGTATTCGCACGGTTGGCCAGAAGCCCATGGCCATGATGGCCTGGTTCATCTGATCCCGATCAGCGACCGCCGTCTCATACTCCTCGCATGACAAGACATTCTCAGCCGGGCGCTTGAGCGTGAATAGGTGCTGACCGTCAACCGTGCGCAGACGCGCGAAAGGCACCCTGCGCCGATCATCGCCGTAGCTCCAGTTGTTCGGAGCGTACGCCTGGTCATCCTGGCGGACAGCGGACCTAGCTCGATGCCCCGCGCGCTCAGCGCGGCGCACAGCGCCGCGAGGCTCGTGCACCCGGAATTTGACTTCCACCTCGTGCACGACGCCTCCACGTGAGCAAACCTTGGACCGCATTGTGGCTGGCTCCCAGCCTGCCAGAAGGCACTCGACCCCCGTCCGGAGGACGGGCGGCAAGATACGGCAACTCTTGCCCTCCCTGGCGCCTGGGTCCTTCGCCCGCCTGGCCCAGGGCGCATACTGACCTCGGCCAGCATTGCCTGGGGCGGTCCAGGGCCGCCTGCCCGGCGGGCACCGGACCGCGCACTGTCCGACTCGGCCTCGATTTCAACCCGATCATTGAGTTGGTCACCGGCACCCTCGCCCGGCGCGGCAAATGAAGGGCCTTAGACGCATCCCACCGCTCAACCTGCTGTGGTAGGCGTTCGCCCACGAGGTCGCCTTCGGCGACCCGTACTCGATATAGGCGCGGCGCGAATCTATGCCTTGATGGCGGCATCCGCGGGATGGTTCCCGGACCAGATGACCCGTCCGGCGAATCCGCCGCGTTCGCCCGCTTTAGCTGCCCTTAGCTTCTCGAGTTGCTGCGCGTCGGTGCCGGCCTGCTCGGCGAGGGCATAGACGACTTCAAGGATGTCGGCGAGTTCCTCCGGATCATTGTCAGAGGCTAAGAACTCGGCTACCTCTTCAGTCAGCTTGTCACGCAGCCTCGCTGCGTACTCCTCGGCGTCGGCGACGTAGACGATGGGTTCCTGGCCCTTGGACCGGATGATCTGCGGGATCTTGTCGCGCACGAGCTTGCCCTGGCTCAACGGAGACCTCCGGCCTGTCTGCGTTCTTCCAACATATGATGAGGCCGGGCTTGTCCGACTTCCATCTGGCGTCCCGGTCTTCCGCGTGCTGCGCACGATCTACGATTCGGCCAGCCGGCCAATGGAAGTCCAGGACACCGTCGCCACCGACCGCCGCTGGTTCGGGTACAAGGTCAACATGGGTGATGCCCGGTGACGAATCGTCTGCGAGTAGGCGCCTGCCTATCACTCAGCGGCAGGTTCGCCCGGTTCGGGCGCCAGGCTGCCGCCGGACTGGAGACGTGGCGTTCACTTACCGGAGCCGCCGACCTGATCATCGAGGATGACGGCAGTGATCGAGAGAGGCTTGCGACAGTCCTGCCCGATATGGCAAGCCGGTGTGACCTGCTGCTCGGCCCGTACTCCACCGTCCTAATGCGAGCGGCCGGAAAGATTGCCGCCGAGAACGACTGGCTGATCTGGAATCAGGGCGGGTCCGGCGATGACGTCCAGACCGCCCATCCTGGCCACGTCGTCTCGGTACTGACACCGACGAGCCGGTACGCCGAGCCGTTTCTGCGATTCGTTGCTGACGAGCAACAGCACCTGGTCGTCGTGCGCGGAACGGGTAGCTTCGGGCAGCAGGTCGCTGCCGGCGCGATGACCATCGCCGCCCAGCTCGGCATTCGGGCAACGTGCGTCACCCCCGATGACCCGCTTGCGTACCAGGAGAAATGGAATCTCTTCAGCGCAGGCGTGTTCGAGAACGATGTCAGCCTGGTCACCCGAGCGCTCGACCTGACCCAGTCTCCTCGGCGTATATGCGCTGTTGCCGCAGGCGTCGGCGACTTCGGCCAGCTAGTCAACGACCCCGAAGGAATCTTCGGGATCGCCCAGTGGTACCCCGGCTGGCAATCAGGCAGAGACTGGGCCGCCTGAGCGCAGTTTCCTCGACGCATACACCCAGACAATCGGCAGCCAGCCCGACTATCCAGCAGCGCAAGCCGCCGCGGGCGCGGCACTCGCCATCCGCTGCGCCGAGATGGCAGGCGGCACGGGCCGCGGCGAGCTGACGGACGCCGCCACCTCCCTGGAAACATCAACGCTGTTCGGTGCTTTCGGCATCGACCCGCGCAACGGCAGCCAGGTGAAGCACACAACAGTGCTCGTACGCTGGGAGCACGGCAAGCTGGTCCGAGCGGCATCGGAGCCCGCCAAGTAGCTGCGGATATCGCTAGTTCCGGGCGGTCAGCCAGATGTAGTAAGTGCGGCGCGCAACTCGGGCAGGCTCTTGGCCACGAGCGTGTGCGGATGGACACTCAGGTCGCGACCGCTGGCGATATAGCGGACTCCGTCGTGGGTGGTCTCGCGGAAGATGTGGTGGCGAGGGTGGTCAGCGGCGATGCTGTCCAGCTCGCTGGTGTCTGCTGTCTGGGGGGTACGGGCGGGCATGGGGGTTGTCCGTTCTAAATCTGGGCCGCGTCCTGTCGGCGGGCTGGATCGTGTCCATCCGGGTGGCAAGGTCTTCGCAGCTGGCGACGGCCACGAAACTGGAGTACGCTGTCTCATCGGTTGGCCTGGTCCGCTCGCACGCTGCGATCGTCATGAGGCTGCACTGATGGCCGCGAGGGCGGCCAGGAGAAGCTCGGTGGTCTGGCGGGCAGTCGCGTCGGGGCTGACCCACCAGCGCAGTTCCGCATAGCCGTCTTCGTCCACGATGGCCTCGGTGTCCCGGCGACCGGGCTGGCGAGCGATGGCCGAGACGTCCAGCCCGGCGGCCGGAGTCTCGTGGACGTCGGTGATCAGCCCGGCTGCGCTGAGTCCGGCAGCGATGCACCGTATCCACGCTTCCCGTTTGCGGATGCCGGGTGGCGGCGCTCGCAGGCAGCACCGGCCGCGTTGACCGCCGCGGGCAGTGGCTGGGCCGGAGGGAGCGGGACTGGCAGCTGGGATGCTCGCGCCGGGCGGCGATGCGGCGTGCGGTGGCCGCAGCTGTGTGCAACTGGCTGCTGGCGGAGCTGGTCTGGCTTGCCCGGGTCATGGTGACGATCAAACGCGGGTACGGCCACGCGCGGCAGAGAGTGTACCGGGGGCGGGTGTGTGCACGGGGGGCGTGCGCAGCCTGGCTGGTCGCTCGCGAGCGCCGGGTATGTGACACTCGGCGCATCGGGAAAGCTACTCCGGGAGGCCAGCGGTGGGGCATGCGGCGAAGCCCGCCAACGAGCAGCTCAGCGAGCTGCTCGACGAGGCCGGCGTCTCGCGAAAGGGCCTGGCTCGGCGGGTAGTCGATCTGGGTACTGCGCGAGGCGTGCGTGGTCTGAGCTACGACCACAGCTCGGTAGTGCGGTGGCTGGCAGGCCAGCAGCCGCGTGAGCCGGTCGCGGAGCTGATCGCCGAGGTGCTGGCTGGCTTACTGCACCGTCCGGTGAATGTCACCGATCTGGGCATGGCTCCCAGCATGATCGCTGCTGACACGGGACTGAGGCTGTCGGGCGACTGGCCCGAATGCGTGGCGACCGCGACGACGCTGTGGAGGGCTGACGTGGAGCGACGGCACTTCCTCCAGGACCGGCGCTGGCCGCCTCGGCCGCCTCAGCCGTGGCATTGCAATGGCTGGTCAGCCCATCAGCGAGCGCGCCGTCCGGGCTCGGCACGCAGAGAATCGGCATGTCCGACGTGGCCGCGATGGCGAACGCGGCCCAGTCGTTCCGGGAGATGGATAACAAGCTGGGCGGCGGCCGGGTCCGCGCCGTGGTCATGCAGTACCTGACCGGCGAGGTCACCCCGGTCCTCACCCGCGGCCAGTACAGCGCGCAGGTCGGCACCCGGCTGCGCAGGCGTGGCGGCTGAACTGGCTCAGCTCGCCGGATGGGTCGCGTATGACACCGGACTGCATGGGCACGCGGAGCGGTACCTGACGCAGGCGCTGAGCTTTGCCCGACATGCCGAGGATGACGGGCTAGGCGCAGAGATCCTGGCCGCTAAGGCGCATCAGGCCGTCTACACGGGCCGCCCGGCTGAAGCCGTGGACCTGGCCCGGGCCGCCCAGGCGACCGCGCGGCGCGCGGGGTCAGCGACACTATTGGCCGAATGCTGCGTGATGGAAGCCCACGGCCACGCCGCCGCCAACGACGCCCAGGCCTGCGCACGAGCACTGTCAGACGCCGAGCGGGCCTTCGGCAGATCAGCCCGGCAGGACGACCCCGGATGGCTGCGGTACTTCGATGAGGCCTACCTGGCGGCGCGGATGGCGCACTGCTTCCACGACCTGGGCGAGCCCCGGCACGCCGAGCATTACGCCCGCCGGTCGCTGCATATGGACGGCCGGTTCGTCCGGGGCAAGGCGTTCAACTTGTCGCTGCTGGCCACCGCGCTGGCCGAGCAAGGCGATGCTGAGCAGGCCAGTGCGGTCGGCCGACAGGCCGTTGAACTGACCGCCGGGCTGCGCTCGGCCCGCAGCGTCCGCTACATCCGAGGCCTTCAGCGGGCGCTGCGCAGCGCGTCCGGCGTGCCGGCGGTGCGGGAGTCGACCGCTCTGGTGGCTGAGCGCCTGCCTGCTGCATCAGGGCCTGCTGCACGCCAATGACCGTGGCGGACCGACAATCTGACCGTCTGCGATCATCGCGGCAGCATCGTCGAGCTGAACCCACGCCACCTCAGCAGCCTCGTCTGACTCGGGCTCCCGTACCAGGTCCGCGCCCTGCGCCAGGTACAAGTCCTGGGGGAAATCGGCGTTGCCGATCATCGGCTGGAACGACAGCACGAACCGTGCCGACCGCGGCCGCCAGCCGGTCTCTTCCTTGGCTTCCCGGATCGCCGCGGCCGGGCCGTCCTCGCCGTCGTCAACGTAACCGCCGGGGATTTCCCAGACCCACCTGTCGATGATGAACCGGTGGCGGCGTAGCAGCAGGATCCGCGTCCCCGGCTCGTCCAGGACGGCAATCATGGCGCACCGCCGCAGATGGAACACGTACTGCGTGAACTCCGTGCCGTCGGGCAGCTCGACATCCGCTAGGCTGACCCGGATATGCGGGTTCTCGTCAACCAGCCGGTCTCGTGGATGATCCAGCGGTTCCTCTCAGCGGAATCGTCTCCGGCCACGACCACTCACGCTAGCCGATCGACCCGGACCTGAGCACAGCAAGGTCGAGCCCGATACGGGCTCTGCTCAAGTGGCTACCTTGAAGCTCGCCCACAAGCTGGCTCGCCACCTGCGAGTAATCGCCATGGCACGGGTATCTTCATTGCTCGGGGCAGGGCCAGGGACAATGTCCGCAGGACTCCGCGGACCCGCCCAGGCGCCGCGCCTCCGATTCCAGCTCAGCCCGGCGCCCATGCTCGGCGCAGACGAGCGCTCCTGCCGCCATCCGCTTGCGCGCCAGCCACGCCACCAACCGCAGCTGGGCCAGGAATCTCGGCTGTGCGGGCTTCACCAGCACGACAGCAGCGGGAATTCGACATCCTGCCCGGTCATTCCTGGTTTAGGCTACGGCTAGCCTTCCGGAACCCAGGCAGCGAGGACTCGTGCGTGCGTATGTCGGCGTGACTGATGACCAGTGGTACCGCTTCCTCGCGGACCGGCCCCACCTGGCCGAGGTTAACTTCTGGCAGCCCAGCGGTGGCCGCGGATTCCACTCCGTGTCGCCGGGCGAGCCGTTCTTCTTCAAGACCCACTCCCCGCATAACAGGGTGGTCGGCGGAGGCTTATTCAGCGACTCCGCGCCGATGCTGGTCTCCGAAGCCTGGGAGCTTGTTCGGCGAGGCCAATGGCGTCAGCAGCATCGAGGAAATGCGCGCCCGCATCGCCCACTACCGGCGGGCACCGATCGGCCCCGGCGACGATCCGGTCATCGGCTGCCTGTTCATCCGGGATGTGCGGTTCTTTCCAGAGGAGGCGACGGCCGAGCCGCCGCCTCGCTTTGCGCGGCAGCATCGTCCAGGGCAAAGGCTACGACCTCGCCACGCAGCCCGACGTCGCCTACTTCGGGGACCTTATGCAGCGCCTCCTCGGGCCTGACTGTAGAGGTGGACCTCAGCCAGCCCTGGCACCGGCCCGGACCGGTATTCGGCGACCCCCGGCTCACGCCGTACCGGCTGGGCCAGCGCTCATTCCAGGCCGTGGTCCTCGATGCCTATCACCGCCGCTGCGCGATCAGCGGAACCCACATACCGCCCGTCCTGCAGGCGGCCCACATCCGCCCGGTCGACTGAGGGCGGCGAGCACCGGCTGGACAACGGCCTGCTGCTCAGGTCGGACGTGCACACGCTGTTCGACCGCGGGTACCTCGGCGTCGACCCCAGGCACCGACTGCTGGTCAGCCCGCGGCTGCGCGAGGACTTCGGCAACGGAGACCAGTTCTACGCCAAGGCTGGCGAGGTCATTGACCTGCCCGAGCGCCGGGCTGACCGGCCGCGGCGCGACTTCCTGGAGTGGCATATCGGCGAGGTCTTTAAGGCCTCATGAAGGACGGGTCCAGCGGTTACTGCGAGGAACCTGCCTTCGAATGGTTATTCCGCTGGCTCGGCGGCAGGGTCCTGGCGGGTGGCCTCCTGCTGGAACCAGCCGAGCGCCTCGATGAACAGCTCGAGGGCTGCAGGGTCAGCCAGGACGGCGAGCGGGAACGCGGGCCTGAGCTCGATCTTCGAGGCAGGCAGATCAACGCCGGGAATCTTGTTGAGCCGCTCGCGGAGTTCCTCGCGCATCTGGATGTCATCGAAAGGCGACGCGGCTTGCGAGGTGCTGAAAGACGACCTCGCAGCTCCGGAGCGGGTACAGCGCGACGGGCCAGATGCTGCCCTCGGGATGCGGTCTTGTCGCGCGCCATGAGAAAGCACGAGGTCTGGCCGCCCTGGCCGTAGAGCAGCGTCCCGCCCATCGCGGTCCACCTATCCAGCACGGTGAGCACGGCCTTTACGGTGCTGGGGTCCTGCTGCATGGCGAGCTGCTCGACGAACCGGTCGCGCAGGTCAGGGTCCTGCCCGTCTGCCGGGACCGGCAGGGTCTCCGGGAGATCGCCGATGGTCAGCCCGGCGAGCTGCGCCAGGTCCTCGACAGTGAGCCGCTGCGCCTGATCCGCGCGGCCCTGCTCGTCGAAGATGACGCCTTCGGCGCGCAGCAGGTCCGCGGGTCATCGGTACGGTCCGGGTCGGGCCACCGGAAAGATGGCGAAATCGTCCCGTCGGCCTGCAGGACCCGGTGCGCGTTCGGCAGCGGATGGTTGGCCAGCCGGACGCCGACCGGCACGGGGTGGCTGCCGATAAGGGCAGCCAGGTCGCCGTAGGTCGTCCAGGCCCCGGCAGGGATTCCGGCCAGCGCCTTGCCATGATGTCCCACGCGGCGCTCGTGTCTCGTCGGGGCGGCATCTACTGGGCCGGGCCAGGTCTTCGCGATCCGCTTAGCCAGCTGGCCGGCGCGGGCGTGGATCTCCGCCCGTCCCCATCGCGGCTCCAGCGCGATCTCCTGGTTCATCGCGAGCCCGCTCTTGTGCAGCTGCTCCCTCTTCACCTCGAACGGCTTGTTGCTCATCGTCGAGTTATAGCCGGTCAGGGTCAGGTTGCCGAGAGTGTGCACCAGCGAGCCGTGCAGTTCTGCGAACGTCTCGTCCCCAGTCGAGGTCCTCGCTGAGCGCACGCCGCCACGCAGGGGTGGGGGTCTGCGGCAGCACGTGCTCGATGGTCAGCGAGTCGTACTTCGACGGGTTCCTTGCTGCCGTACGACTCATCCAGCCAGCGCAGGACCAGTGCCCGCTGCCCAGGCCGGCCGTTGAGGTAGAAGGGCATGGCCGCGGCCGCGGTCTTGATCTCGGCGTCGCTCGCGTAGTACTTGCGGCCCGTCGACAGGTAGCTGCGGACCTCCTCGTCGACTGGCTTGGCCGGGTCCATCTCGGTGAGCACACGGCAGCAGGATCCGGTTGATATTGGACGGTGGCCCGGCCGATGACCAGCCGGCGGACGAAGAAGCTCTCCACGTACAGCATGGCGCGGGCGATCTCCTCCGATGATGCGCTGCCCTGATCGCGCCGGTCGAGCAGGTTCAACAGCAGCGGATACACCGTGGTGGTGCCCCACGCGCTGAGGCGCTCCAGGCGGAGCCTGACCGTCGGGATCGGGCTCGAGAACCGGGTTCAGCAGCGTCTTGAGCAGCTCCCCGAGGCGCGCGAAGCGGGCGATCTCCGCCTCGATCTCTGCCTCGGAGGTCAGCCTG
Source organism: uncultured Actinomycetota bacterium (assembly GCA_963822485.1). Lineage (GTDB taxonomy): Bacteria > Actinomycetota > Actinomycetes > Streptosporangiales > Streptosporangiaceae > DASUBV01. The sequence continues at coordinate 16,955 of CAWGHW010000028.1, read as the reverse complement.
TCGAGCCGGGCCTGCTGCGCCGTGTAGATGTCGGTCTGCTTCACCGCGGATCGCGCTGGACCAGGTCGAGCCAGAACAGCTGCTCCAGCTCGGAGCTCGACAGCATGCTCCTGCAGCGGCAGCCATAGCGACTGGTACACCGTCTCCCCGCGGGTCGGCAGCCGCATGAACAGGTAGTTGCGCAGCAGGTCGCCTTGGGTCAGCCGCATGCCGGTGTTGTTCAGCGACTCGAAGATCCGGTGCGCATTGTCGCCGCGCTGAGCGGTCACGGAGACCAGAGCCAGGCCCGAGATGACCGCGTTCTCGATGCGCTCGATATCGGCCGGGTCCTCGGGTCATCGCAGGACTCCAGCTGGGTCCGGAAGAACCGGTACGCAGCGCCAACCGGGTCAGCCCCGCCGGCCTGCGGCGTGGCGTCCAGGCAAGCCAGGTAGGAGGCTCGGTCGGCCTGGGTCGGGAAGCAGCTTGAGCCTGCTCTGCTCGGGCTTCCACCGGTTCATCAAGTACTGGTCGTTGATCCGCTCCCGGTGCTGCGGGTCCTCGGTCTGCGCGCGGTGGTCGCGTATCGCGCAGAGCAGAAGAGACAGAGTGGTCAGCCGCTGCTGTCCGTCGACGACCAGGAACTCCATCACCCCTGCGGCCCCGTTGGCCGGGCTCGGCGCGAGCACCAGCGACCCGATGAAATGCGTCAGCTCCGGGCAAGCTGACGCGGTCCTCGGCGAGCTGGAGGACGTCCTTCCACAGACGCTCCAGCTGCGTCTGCTTCCACGAGTACGTCCGCTGGTAGAGCGGCACCTGATACTGCTTCGCGCCCTCCAGGAGTTCCTGAAGGGTCGTCTCCCGTGCCGCTACCATCTCCGGCTCACGCTCCGTTCGCGGTTCTTGATCGCTTACGTGGCCTGCTGAGGCCGCCGCTCGGTTGAACATTCACTTGACGCGGCCGAAGGTAATCAGGTTGACGATCGCGGCCGTTCGCGCTTAGCAAATTCGCCGACGCACGCGGTCTCGCGACAGACCCTGGGCCACCCCCAGACAGCTCAGCCTGTGTCCACCGCGGTCCTGGTCCCACCGCCGTGACGGGTGATGCGCGGGCGCAGGCTCACCTTGACGGCGCCTCGGGTAAAAGCAGGATCGGTCGCTTTGCCTGCCCAGATGTAGGCCTCGCCTGGGGTGAGTGCGTTCATCTTTGCCGAGGTCAGGCCGGCCAGGGCCGTGTTGGCCTTCTGAAGGTGCTTTAGCCATCCTGGCGAGTTGAACCGGTGCAGAATCACGTGATCCGACAATTCAATCAGGGCCAGGGGCACCGACGGCGGGTCCTGGCTCGCCACCAGGACGCTCATGCCCTTGTGCCTCATCTCACGTACGCTTTCGACAAGGCTGGCAACGAGGTCCGGACTCTCGATGTACTTGTGCGCCTCGTCGAAGACGACCAGCTTGTTGAATCGCTCCTCACCGTCGGCGGCTGCCGCGAAGATCTCCATCAGGACTACGAAGAGACCGAGCGCCTCGTCTTTCTCTATCAGGTCATCGCGGAGATCAACAATGATCATCCGTCCGGGTCGTACTAGGTTGCCAACGCGTATGGAGTCATCAATGTAGTCACCAGCGAGATCCAGCCTCTGATGAGCGAGTTGCTTAATGGAGTCCGTGAGTGAGGATTTGTCAACGCCGTCCCGGATAGTCTGCAGGGTGAGCTGGCTCCTGACTGCCCTCATGATCCGGTTGAGCTGACGGACGTAGGTGGACTGATTGCCCAGTGCGCCCATCAGGAAGCGCCAGTGCCTGGCCTGCAGTTCGGCAGAGCCGAACGCGAGCGCTCGGACCTCGATGCCAGGGTACTCGATCTGCCGCTGCGCAATCTGATTCTCCGGCACGAGCATTACCAAGTCGCCGAGGGCTGCAGGCTCGACGCCATAGCGCTCCGCCAAGAGGAGAACCTGGTCAGCATCGTCGTTCGGAGTGACCATGCTGGTGAACTCGGGAGCGTAATCAGGCGTGGGACTGTAGTGGAACACGATCGTTGCTAGGGGGTTCGGCAAGTGATTGACCGGCGGTGCAGGCAGCGAGGCCGCCTCGATAACGGACCCGAGGGTGTAGCTCTTCCCGCCTCCCTGAACTCCGAAAAGGCTGATTGTATGTGTCTCATTCAGATCCAGTGCGATACGTTTCCCGAAGGCTTCGCCTAGTACCCCGAACTGAGGTGAAGGGCCGGCCGAACCAAGGAAGACATCTGGAATTCGAGAAAGGCTCCCGTTACCAGCATGTACTGGTGGGTCGGATGTCGGCGCATCGTGGGCCGGGGCTCCTGCTGTAACTTCACGTTCGTTCGTGGATGATTCCTGTCCGTTCTCAGAGGCAGGAGGCCTCGGTGGCCTGAAGTCAGGCATGCCCGTGGCTGTCATCCCGCCTGACGGCAAGGGAGAGGGATTAGCGGAAGGCTCTTCGGATGGCACGCTGACTCTGGGTTCGTCCGGCGGGACCTGGTGGGGCCGACCCGGTCCCAGAAACCCTGCCCGGTCGAGCCGAGGTACGGACGATTCCCTTCCTGTCGGCGCGGCCGTGCCGATGCTGGGGTATCCGCCGGCGAGCATCGGATCAGTGGCCAGCGCTTCCAGGAGATCCTCGACGACATCCCGGCCCAGAGTATGGAACTCGATCCCGCCGTCGACATCATGCTGCGTTCCTTGGCCTGAGAGGTCGAAGATCAGAGCGGTTCGGGTGAAGTCCCACTGGTAGCCCTGGTCGAGGTGATCGAGGAGCCATACCGCCTCGGCCGCCGCGTCAGGCATCATCACGCTATGCCGGATGGCACGGCCGAGGTGGAATCTCAGTAGACTCGCCGAGCTCGACGTTGCGCACTACGCGATCTATGCGGTCTGGAGAGTGCAGGTTTGGGTCAAAGCTCTCCGCCAGGACCTCTGCACTGCGGTTCAGTTGACTAGATACTCGCTCACGAACACGTTGAAGGTCGCTTACCCCACTTAGATTGCTATAGCACTTGACCTCGACGAGACGACAAGTAATTATTCGACGGCGTGCGTCAAGGCTGAACAGGGCAAGATCGGTGCGCTGGAGCCCGGTGGTATCGGCCATCTCATCTGCTTGGAGCCGGGCCTCCCTGTATAGCTCCAGGTGGGAGTCGAGCGGAACGAGCACCTGGTCGTCCATCGCATGCTGGTAGGCGAGATACAAACGAGCTAGCGCAAGGCCAAGTACCTCAGTGCGCTGGTTCGGTGCCGTAGAAGCGACCTTGAAGGCGAGCCGCCCCGAGAGCAGCCGAAGCTGGTCGAAGAATGTACCGGCGTGCCTTCGATCAATCTCGAAGCCATGCTGGGTGATCATCGGCGCCAGTAGCGCGTGCATTTCGTCGACCGAGCGGGAGCTGATCACCATTTGATGACCGGCTCCCAACGGGCCTGTGGAGGCGAAATCGATGATGTAGTCAGGACGTCGAAGGCTGCCGGGATTATCGAAGTACTCGACCCCCAGCGTCCGGTCCACCGTGACGACCCAGTCGCTGCACCGGTGAGCCTGATGCAGCAGGGTCTGATCGGCAGCCGTCAGGGTGAGCGTTGTTCGGGGAACCTGACCAGTTCCAGTCTCTGCGAGGGACACCGCGGCCGCGGCTTCGGAGATGATCTCGGGCAGCGCAGCCAGCAGATCGGACAGTTCCTCGGCCCCGCCTAGTTCGCGGGCAGTTCCATGGCGAGGCTGTCTAGTCCAGGAGACGATGTCGCCGTCGTCGACGTAGTCGACATGCATCCCCTGTATCAACCCGTGCACGGGCGCGGGGGGGTGCCCGGATTGCGGGCCGACTCCGGTGCTCTCTCCGCTGAATGCATCGAAGAGGAAAGTCAGGTGAGCGGTATGGCGGCTCGTCGCGGAGCGAAACTCCGCTAGCGGGCGGACAGCGACGGCGAGCTTGGGAGCGGACCTGTCGACCGTGGGAGTCTGGAAGACCTCGGCCTCCGCGACGCTGCTCCATCGACCGTTCAGCAGGTCGGCCAGCGCTTCACCCGTTCCTGGAGTCTGGGGGTCTGCGGCGAACAGCCGGACATCGTGGCGCAGGTGACGTGTCGCCTTGCGGCGCTCGAGCTCGATCAGCATGTCGGCCAGCCGTTCCCCGCGGCCGACGTTGACAGCGCAGATCACCGTAGTGAGCACGTACGGATGCATCCGAACGTATCGTTCGACGCAGTCTGCCAGGCGGGATGCGGAAACCTCGTCCTCACCCCGAGCGCGATCGGAAAGCTCCAGCGCGGCGGACACTTCTGCCAGCAGCGATTGCGGGTCATGCGTCTCGGTCGGCAGGCACACCTGCCAGTACGGTCCGAAGGATCCGGCGGCCAAACTCAGCTGACCGTGCTCTGACGGGACAACGAGCGGAAAACCAGCAGGCCGCAGCCTAGACAGTGACTCCTGAAGAAGGAGAGCAGTCGCACGATCACCCCCAACCATGTCTTCCGCCCAGGTTCTGCCCAGCTGAGCCCATGTCAGCAACCACAGCAGCCGTAGGGGATGGGTCGGAGCGACCAGGGTGATTTCCGCGAGCTCGTTACGGGCGTCCTGGTGCTCGATGACAGTCGTATCGATTCGCAGCAGCGCGGCAAGATTCTGTAGCGCGCCAGGACGGTCACCAGAGCGTTCGGCTTGCCGCAGTTGATGGCTGAGAATTTCTGCGTACGCCTCGGCGTATGCAAGAACCTGATCGCGGGCGGCCAGGATGTCCCGACCGGCCACGACCATCCCGTCCTGGCCGCGGATGGCATCCAAGACCTGCGCGCGGGCCTCGAGGAAGGTCGCCATTACTTCGGGTTCGGCCGTGAAGTCGCCCGTTATTGCAACCGCAGGAGGACTGAGACGAGCGGGCAGGCCCGAGGCGCTGTGCAAGCGGTGTGGTGCCAGACGTTCCGGCTCGGCAAGGATCGCCCGCTCAATCCTGACCAGGATGGCGGACAGGCGTATCTCGACGAGGCCGTTGGACCCGAAGGCCGCCTCCAGCGTGCATCCACTGTCCGCCTGCCACGCGACGTTCGTGCATTCGACCTCTCGCCAGTCCCGCCCCTCAGCCACCGCGGCGAGTTCGAGCTGCCGCAATTCATGAGTGACCCCGACGTTCCTCCGAGGCCGGGGCGCCGCGGGGACTTCGTCGAGACCGTCTGCTACTACGACGAAGAAGCGCTCGCTTTCATTGGCGGCACGCCCGGGGAAGCGATTGCTGGACGTAACCGGGAGCGGAGTGTTGTCGGCACCGAGCGGGAGTACGCGCAGGTAGTGCCACCCAGGATCGAGGTGGGCGGACCGCATTTTCCGCAGCGTAGCCCGGTATGTTCGCCGGGCTACGCTGCTCACAGCCACAGTCGCCCGCACGCCAGTCGGCCCGGAATCCTCGCTGACCAGATGGATGACGAACCGGGCGAGCCCTTGGACCTGTCGCGGGTCGGGCTCAACGTCGAACTGGGCAACCAGCTGCGCCTGCCCGGAACTGCCAGTAATCAGGTAGGGCTGGCCTGTGATGCTGCTGAGCACAGGATGTCGACTATGTTCCGCACTGTTCCCAGCTCGCGGGAGAGCCAGGTCTGCCATCACAAGGTCGACACTCTGGGACGGCTGGGTGTCCGGCAGCGGCCAACGATGGAAGGACAGAGGCCAGTTCGCGGGATCGACAACGATGCGGCGCGTCCACGATCTTGCGTCATCCAGACCCGTCCGGGCTACCAGATCAGCGAGCCGGGCGCGGAATGCCTGATCTCGGAGCCGGAGGTCGACTACCCGCTGGCGTACTGAACGATCCGGGCGGCTGAGGGCTTGCACCTGACGGAGATTCTGAGTGACTCTGCTCCGCACGAGTGCAGGGTCATTGAAGAGTTCGAAATCCGGAATCAGGCCCAACTCAAAAAGCGCGGCCCCCGCTGCCTCCGGGTCGCTGTCGTTCAGGGCGACTGTAAGCAGGAAGCGGGCCTGAGACAACCGTCCGTCCCCCGTGACGCCATCGAGACCGACCTCGCCTTCCAAGGTGTCAAGGAGATCCGTCAGCGCGGAGCGTAGTCCCTGCGGGACGCCGGCAAGCAGCTGACGGCATAGGATCCCGTAGCAATCGCCAAACGTAACCTCTTCAAAAGTTGCGACGCCGAAGGAATCCTCGGCACTTGCTTGGCTAGCCGGGGGCACAAAGACGAGGAGCACGGATCGCAGGGCGGCGTCTTGGTCCGGGTTCCGGAACTCGACCAGCTTGGTGCCGGTCACCGCCACCTCCGCCGGGATCTGCGGCGGTTCGCCGAGGACATGGATCTGGGCGGCCCCGCCGAGCACATTCCGCAGACGTCGGGCAAGCATCACAGCCAGCGGCCCGCCGAAGTCGTTGACCCTCATGCAGTGACCGGGTCGCGCGCCGACAGCAAGTCGGTGAGCCGTGGGGCTAGCACCCGTTCCAGGGCCTGGTCGAGATCCGCGTCAGTGACCTCGCGCAGGCCCGCGCTCGTGGTCATCGATTACCAGCTCCAAGACGGTAACGAGGCATGATCGTCTGGGTGACGTACGCATCGGACAGGTCCGCGTAGAATCCGATTTCCCGCAGCCTGGCCACGAATGCTGTCCGGTTCTCCCTCAGTACCGCCTGATCTGCGATCCCGAGCCGCCCCAGGTCTTCCGCTGGCGGAAACTGATCGATATACAGGCCGTACCGGTCCCTCAAGATCTCCAGGAACTCGTCCACGCGCAGCGGCACCGTCCGCAGACCGCCTTGGCCGTCAGGCTGCAGGAGCGCGAGCTGGAGCAGGATCTCTACGAGTCGGCTGTCCAGAACGAATCTACGCTCCCCGCGGCGCGGCTGGGCGACCAAGGCGCCGGGGCGGTTCTTGAGCATCAGGGTATCCAGGCATTGGTGAGATACTTGCGGTGGAACGCCACTCGGTGGGCTGTGATCACCTCGATGTATGCAGTGAACGGATCCAAGTCGAGTCCGACCAGGTCGGCGGTCTGAGAGGGTCGAGGTTGCCGTCCTGGTCCTGGACAGATTTCCAGGAACCCGGGCGAGGCGGGCTCCGGCGAACTGGTCCCGCTCAGCGCGGTGATGCGGACCGAGCAAGCCCAGCAGTTGGTCGACCGAGAGCACTCCATCGCCGCCTCGCGGAAGCCTCCCGAGTCTGAGGAGATAACGAGCGAAGTCATCGAGCTTCTTAACGGTGAACGTGGCCTGCACGAAGGCCGGGATCCGGCCGTACCACCGGCGGGCGCTGCGCTCGGCGAGCCGGGCACAGGGAGTTGCGGGTACGCCCGCAACATCGACGAACAAGCCGCCCCGGCCACCGACCGCGATATCCAAGCCGCTAAGCCGAGCAGGAAGTGACTGCATCAGGTTCAGGTGGTAGAGAGCTAGGTGAAATGCGAACAGGATTTTCAGGTGTTCGACGAGGACCGACCGCGGGATGACCTCCTGGTGGTACAGCAGTCTGAGGACGTCGTCGGCCAGGCGGTCAGACGCAGCTGAGTCGAGTGGCGGGTAGGGCCTGCGTTCCCGGCTCCACGGCCCCTCCCGGGTCAGTGATAGTGGCTCATTTCCGCATCGGAAAGGCTGATCAGTGCCTGTGTCTCGACGTCAACTGCGTCGCCGTTGGTCGGCAGCGCGGTACGCGGGTCAACTCCCGCGAAGAAGAACCGCTTGAGGTGGTCCAAGGTCGCGCTGCCCTGATCCCCTGAGGCGTGGTAGATCATCCAGTACAGCTGCTCATCGGCCCCATAAGGGCGCGAGCGCCGCGCAACCCGGAAGCGATATGTGAACCCGTGCAATGGCCGCAGCGCCGGCTACCGCCTGAGTGGGGCGACCACGGTTGACCAGGATCTAGCAGATGTGTCTCGACCCAGCGATAGGTGATGTCAGCATCGAAATTTTCGAACCGCTCAGTGTGCTCAAGGAACGACTCGACGAACTCCGCGATCTTCAGATCCGGCCGCGACCCGATCAGCACGCTCGGCGAGCCTCGCCACCACAGCCTGGGCAGAAATCCGGTTAGCACCCGGTCGATGTCACTCTGCTTATAGTCCAGGTAGCTGATGCCGGGGTACCTGAACTCCTTATCGTCTCTATGCAGGCCCATCAGTCATTCTCCAGTTCCTGTGACTGCGGCCTAACGGCGCTAGGGTTTCCATCACCAGCCTGCCGTCGGCAGGCTCACGCCTGATCCGGTGGAGATCCCGGCCTGTAACGGTGAGGAGAATCTCCTGGTAGGGAGCGGAGGACAGCTCATGCTTGAAGATAATAGCGAGCCCCAGGTGGAGCCCTTGCTGCTCGGCGATTCCGGGGAGGTACCCGTCACGCAGTCGGGTGAGCAGTTCGAACAGGTCGAGTTGGATCCGTAGTTGGGTGACGTGTCCGTTTGGTGCGCGATGACTGAGCAGCAGCTCCTGCGCTCCGCCCTCAAGGTACGGGGAGTCAGTGGCATCTGCCACGGTTAGTCGAAGCCGTTCCGATGGGAACAACCGGTAACTGCGGATTGTGCCGCCTGGGACGGCCCGGGTCTGCAGGGCGAGGATGTTTTCGAGGCCGCTGCTTTCGGTCATCCCCTCGCCACGGTTCAGCGCATGGATCATCGTCGGCAGGTAGTGCGCTGCCCGATCCCGGTCGGCGAGCAGGGTCTGGAAATCGCTCGCCGATCGGTAGGGCAGCATCTGGCGCGCCCGTTCATCGTCCACGCACTCAAAGTAGAACCTGCGCCGAGCCGGGGCGAGGTATCGCTGGTGCTGCTGCGGTTGCCCAGGTTCCGACGGACTCCTCGAGAGATCGGCGAAGGCGGCTTCCAGCAATTGCTGATCATAGTGGCCGCGCTGGTCGACTGTCATAGCGCGCGGCCGCCGTCCGGACCGATGTAGTCGAGCCGTCGGTCTAGGGCTGGATCGGCCGCCCCAGCCACGTCGACCTGGGCGAGGAGGCCAGCAGCCGGTCCCTGGTCCCAGGCTCCCGTTCCAGCTGTTGAAGTAGAACCTGTCGAGGATCTCCTGCCTTCGTATCCGCCTACAGGTCGTGAATCTCCTCGCAGCTACGGGCGGAGCTGAGCGTAAATGCCAGGGCGGACTGGACATCGCGGATGGTCAGGTGCTCAGGCCCCGCAACTCGGTTAGCCGGTACAGAGGCTACGCAGCCGTGACATGATCTTCGGTCTGGCCGACGGATGGCTGAAGGTCAACGCGTTGTGCCGGCATAGCAGGTCACGCGATCGGACAAGAGCCCAGTGCCTCCCAGTGGACTCGTGCGTCATTCGGGCCAACAGCCGGTCGAAGACAGGACCGTTTAGGTCATCTTTCTCGTCAGCAGGCTGCGCCGATTGAGGTTGACCACCGCACAGGCGCGGGCGCCCCGTCCGTCCAGGTCCAGCATGACCCTCTCCGATAGCGCTGGGAACCGCTCGTGTGCGTGATGAGGAAGTCGACTAGCCGACCTTCGTTGATGGCGATGAGTCTGGTCTCTCCTGCGACTCCCGTCAGGTCGTCACCGGCGAAGGCACAAAGTATCGAGGAGTACATCGTCGTTCGCGCGATCTCCCTCGTCCTGGCTGCCATCGGAGTTCGTGCGCAGCCGCAGACCGCCCGTCATCGGAATTCGGCGCCATTGCTGTGGCGGATGGGCCGAGCCGGACCGTCGGCCGCGGCGGTCTGAGGAGTCGTTCCAGGAAAGCGGTCTTCCGTCCCCGCGTTTCCCGTGATGATCACCAGACGGAACATGCCCTGCAGGACGTCGCGGACCGAGTCGATCGTCCAGTCGGGTGGCCACGTACAGGTCGTACGGTGAGCCAGCGGCGCCACTGCGGGTACCCGCGTTGCTGCCAGTGCTCTGGCTGAACAGCGTCCGTAAATGGTCGACGAACGGATTCATTCCTGGACGTCGGCCAGGGCATCGCAGGTCGCAGGATGACCTCGCTTCGGGCTGCGCACGTGATCACCGATCCCGGTTAGGGCGGACAGGAACTCCGCAGCGGCCGGATACCGGTCCGGGCGAAGCGGAGCGATCGCTCGCAGCACGACATGGACCAGTTCCGCGCCAGATCTACGAAATCGATGAGCTTCCGAGGGTCGATAGGCTGGTCTCCTAGCGACCGGGCACCGGTGGCAAAGGGCCACTGTCCGGTGAGCGCCTCGTACAGCGTGAGGCCGAGAGCATAGACATCGCGGTCCACGAGGTCGGTGGCGGTCACGTTACCATAGTTGCCAAAGTCGACCGGGGCATATTTGCTGGTTCCGCCCACCCGGCCCATGGTGGAATCGGCAGTGACCGCTACGTTGAAGTCAAAGATCTTGCAGCCATTATCAGTGCGCAGCAAGTTGGTCGGCTTTATGTCGCAGTGGTAGACCCCGCGCGAGTGGAGGAAGACTAGGCCCTCCGCGACGTCCATTGCCAGCCGGACCGCATCGGCGGACCAAGTGCCCGGTCCTTTACCAGCGCGCTGACCTCCATCCCAGGGACGTACTCCAGGAGCAGATAAGGGATCTCGCCACCGTCCAGGAATCGACTTCCTCCAGCCTGACCACGCTGCGGTGCGGGGGGAGCAGGCGGAGGGTCCGGTACTCCAGTTGCAGTCGTTCGACCACCGACTCCCGGTCCCGGTGGACGATCTTCGCCACCCGATCCTCGGCGGCGAGGCTGTCATATACCTGATAGGCCGTGGCAAATGATCCTCCGCCATCCTTGCCGAGCCGACGTCGGACGGTGAGCTTGCGAGTGAGCTGGAAAGCCCTCGGTAGGTTCCGGTAGTCCGGCCGGGGAAGTTACCCGGTGCCGACACCATAGCGGTCCGACGGGTAGCGCGGGCCATCTCACCCAGTGCTTCGATCGCGTCGGGCGAGCCCGAAGGTGCCAGTCGGCACATCCGCCGCAACAGGGCTACCAGCCTGGGGAAGGCCGGCCGAGTGCATCACTTCGTCTGGCAGCTCGCTGCCCTTAGCGAACTGCTCGACCGAAGTCGCGAATGGCAGTTCGCCGGTAAGCAGCCGGAAGGCGATTACCCCGGCCGCATAGATATCGGAAGAACGAGTCATCGCCTGCGCCCGGGACTGGCACTCCGGGTGCGACGTAAGCCGGGTCGAGCACTTCGGCAAGCTGTTGCGCTACAGACTGTTCGCGAGGTCCCTCAGGCCGGGCATAGTCGAAGCCGGTCAGCAGTGACTGACCGCTCGCCCCGGCCACCAGTAGTACGGACGGGCTCACCGCCCGGTGGATGACACCGTGGGCATGAGCGTGGGCCAGGCCGCGCACCAAGTCAGTGATCACCCTCATCCGGGCGTCAGCGGCCAGAGCCTGCCGTGAATCGGACAAGTGAACGGTCAGCGCTTGGCCGGGTACGTCATCGAGGACCAGGACATACCGGCTCTCGTCCTCTACTGGGAAAAAGTCCCGGCGGCCGACGATGCAAGGATTCGGCGGCATCCTGGCTAGGACGTCGTATGCGTTTGCGATCGCCGTCCGCTGCGCCTCGCGTCCGGCTCGGGAAGGAACGGGTCGGCCCGGTACACGCGCAAAAGCACGGTTTCCGAAGACGGGACCAATGCGTTGCGGGCGCGATATTCGGCCACGTCATCGGCGCCACCCGATGCCTCATGCCCACTGAGGCGCTCGGTGACCACCCAGTTGCCGAATTGCCTTGGCCGGGTCGGTCGGGCGCACCCCATGGTGGAGGGCCTCCAGAACGGCGGCCTGATCAGCAGAGATGTCGCGAGTCATCCCCGCGCGTATCCGTGAGACATCGGCCAGGGCAGGAATCAGTCCCGGCAGGTCGACGACGTCTAGCGCATCGGCGTCCGACCGGTCATTGGAGTCAACCAGCCGGGCGTCAGGGGCGATCAGGACGACGAGCTGGTCGACATAGAGTCGCGCGAGCTGAGGGCGAGCCTGCTGCAGCACCCCCTTCAAGGCCCTGGCATGTCCCCGCAGCTTCCGAACCGGGGAGTAGAACGGTGCTCCCCGCGGCGGATACCAGCGGCTGCCAGCTACCTCGATCCGTCCCCTGGTGCCCTTCACGTCTACGACGCTGACGCCATGGTTGGTCACGACGATGAGGTCAACCTCGTAGGCAGCATCGCGCGCTGGAATCTCGATGTTGTGCAGGATCAGCCAGTCGTCCGGGGCATCATCTCGCAGGTGGGCGATCACCCGCCGTTCCCCGTCGTTGACCGGAGGCCCTCCGCCGACTATCCGAGCCACCGCTACCGCGCCGCCCTTCGCACCGCCTCGTGCAGCAGTGTCATCGCCTCATCCTCTGTCGTATCAGCTTCGTCCCGGTCCCGGAACGCGGACCGTACTGTCTCCTCGATCCGGCGACGATCCTTGGTGGTGCACTCAGGCACCGGGATCCGTCGCCGTAGCACCTCATGAAGAGTCCTGTTGCTTTCCCCCAGTGCTCATCGAGCGCAAGATGCGGAACGCTGCCTCCGACCGCAAGAAGGCAAACAGATACGCTCCAGAATACTCCGGATGCACCAGAAGAGACCCTGAGAAAATGCTGACTATAGACGTTCTCCAGCCAGTTTCCAGTAACCAGAATTGGCCTGCAGAATACCTCAGTTTCTCCGAGGGTCCCCTGAGCCGCAATAAGAACGATCTCGTCCGATGCATAGATGCCAGAGGGCGCTTCGACTCGGATTTATCCACCGCCCCTCCGGGCGCATCCAGAAGGCCTGCCGCTGGCCAATAAGCCTTGCTCCCGTACCGGGGTCAGCATCGATTCGCTTGAACCGAACCCCGCTCTCCAGTTGGCCATCGGTGCAGATGTCACCGAGGGTGCGGTGTGGGACGGTCGCTAGGGCAGCCAGGATGCGATGGGCGCGCGGGGCGTAGTTCAGCGCACGCAGACTGATCGGCCCCAGATGGCCGACCTCGAAATCCACGTCGCGCCGTTGATCGTGCCAGCGCAATTCGAGCAGGTGGGCAAGCCCTGCAGATACATACAGGTCACGGGTGGCGCCGACGATCCCTTTCTGGAACCGTTCCCGCAGTTCGGCTGCTTGCTCCATCAGATCGTGGATCCGGCTCTCGACCTCGTCACCCAGCCGCGGTACTGGCAGGTCCGCGATGTGGTGGGGTTCGATGTGCCGCACGCTCGTTCCGTAGATCCCGCCCTTGATCACCGGGATCCCAAACGGACTGGCCAGGAAAGCATAGAGATACCCTGAAGGGATTTCTGCCTGCTTAGGAACCACCCGCAAGACATCCTCACTACATGCATAGCCTTCCATGCTGGGGCGCGAACGGGTCACCCGACCGGCCGTCATCCCAGAGCGAGTGATCAGGGTCCATCCATGCTTCAGCGGCAGGTCGCCATTCAACCCGAACGCAGATGTCGCCATCAGCGGGAGCCGGGACAGGTCAGCCTCGAAGATGTCCGCGCTGCCAAGGAACGGAACACCGTGCTCCATGGCGGTAGTCCACTGTCGCTTCACCCGCCCTGGGTGGAAGATCCGCGCCGTGATCTGTTCCAGCGGGTCGATCCGCGGCAGGCGGCTGAAGAACGCGCGGGCGGCGTAGGCCTGAGAGACGTAGGGTCGCGGGTCCAACCGGAGTCCCTGGTCGGTAAGCCAGCCAACCCGGACCGGGTTGTCAAGCTCGGCGATCTTCATAGAGTGGCCTTCGGGAACCAGTCACATGGCGCCCTGCTGCTAGTGGAAGACCAAACGGTACGGCTCTGAACCGGGATCCGGACCGTCTGCCGATGACGAGGGGGCGTCGAGCGGCCGAGTGGTGGGTTCCACGGCCGCCCGCCAGGCCCGCGACCTGCCTGGCCGTGCCCAGCGGCCGCTGCCTTCACACAGTCCGCCGCAATCGGGCGGCAGTCCGTGGTGCGCGAGCTAACAACCAACTTCAGTATTGAGGGCGAACCGCGGCTGTAGCCGTCTGCTTCCAGCCAGATCGTCACCGCTCGGCTCCCGGCTCGGGATATCTCGCTCGGAACCGCTCGTAGGCCCCCGCGATCTCGGGCAAGTCGTTGTCCACTACCTCCTGCAGGCGGTCGACTGAGCGGATCACTTCCTGCCCCTTGCGGATCACTCGCTCCCGGACGGTTACGCGTTCGACGATCGCCTTGCCGTCCGGATGGCGCTTGAACACCGGGTTGTTTCGCCGGTCGAAAGCCCACCTTCTCAGCAACGGCCATGAAGACCGGATAGTCGGGCGCTTGTCCAAGGCTTGCGGCCAGTCGTTCTTGTTCGGTCTTCTTCTTCAGAAACAGCAGCGAGGTGAGGATGTTGACGTTCGCCTCGACAACGAAGGTCTCCACCGGCAGTTCCACGCTGGCTAGCACCCAACAGTTCTCCAGGATCCATCGCCGGACGGCATGGTCCACCGGCCCTGGGTTGGACAGGATGCCGTTCGGCAGGACAATCCCTACCTTTCCAGTCGGGCGCACCCACTCAACCGCACGCTGGATGAACAGTTGCTCTGGAGATCACCACTCACCCGGTTGCCGAGCGTCGCTTCGACTTCGCCAGTGTCCGGTTACGAGTCCAGGACTGGGCGACACCGTCCCGGTACTGATCGAGATGTCGTCATCTTCAATCTTGATATCGGTTCCGAACGGCGGGTTCGTCATCACCACGTGCAGGTTGCCGGGAACTGGGATTTTCTTCCGCGCCTCGGCAACGCCGGTCAGTTCGCCGTCCGGAAAGGCCAGCGAATCCATGTGGTAAATGTTCCCGCTGGCGCGGCCGGTCAGCAGCATGACGCTCATGCTGGTGGCGCGGACCAGGAAGGGATCGAAGTCTGCACCGAACAAGTGCTCTTGGGCGTACTTGTCCAGTCGCTCCTGATGCATCATGAGCTGCGACTCGCTGTCCGGCAGCCCTGCTGTCCCTTCAGTCTCCCGCCAGCCATTCAGCAGGTGGCGCAGGGTCTCTCGCAGGAATCCTCCGGTTCCGCAGGCTGGGTCCAGAACGCTCTGATCTTCCTGCGGGTTGAGAATACGGACCATGAGTCAACGGCGCCCTTGGGCGTGAAGTACTGGCCACGGTCACCTCGTAGATTGGTACCTACCAATTCCTGGTATGCCAGTCCTTTGACGTCGATATCGGTGCCGGAGAGGTCATACGCAGCCAGTTCGCCAACAACGAAGGCCAGCGCCCGCGCCGAGAGAGTGATCTGGTCGCGGTCTTCGAACAACGGATACACCTTCTTCACGTCTTCGAAGAGGCGCAGGACCCGTTCCTGGATCGCGTGTCTGCCGACGTCCTCGAAGGGCTCGTGCGGGAGCGCGAAGAACCTCGGCTCACTGTGGGTCCGGCGTACCACCTGCTCGTCGACATCTTCGCCGAACAAGATATAGAGGAACTGCCAGAAGGCGGCGTCCTTGGGCAGTCCCTCGTTGCCGTGTACGTAATTGTGGCAACGGCGGAATACGGTCTTGAGCATCGCGGCCTCGCCTCGCCGCATCCTGGCAGCGGAGGCCATAGCGCCGCCGGCGCTGGTTTCGATCGGCCAATTTGCCCGCGGCTCGAACTTCGCACCGAACCGTGCAGTCTCGCGGTGCAGGAAGAAAAAGTCGAGGCCATTAGTCCACATGCCGTACCGGGCCTGGGGCGTCCTGTCTGAGCTGAGCAAGGTCTCCAGTTCGGTAGATCCTGTCTTGCCTGGTCGTGGTCCTAGCTTGGTCACCAACCGGCCGCCCTTGGGCTCGGGCTTGCAGATCACCACCCGTTGCAGGTTCTCCAGCGTGTGCGGCTCGCCCTGGGCGAACACCGCGATGTCGGCCTTCTTTACTCCCCGCCGAGCATTCTCAGTTTGGATCGGGATCGGAAAGTCCCTCGCCATGTCGTCGACCGGGATGCCGTACTCGACCGATAGCGATCTAGCGATCTGCTGACGGACTGCTTCGTTGCCACGAAGCCTAACTGGTCGGTCGGTGATGAAGTCGATGGTCTCGTCATCAGCGAGTGACCCCACCGTATCCGCAGACTCGGTTTCCCCGAGGAGGTCGCTTTGCTGGCCTGGTGTCCCGCAACATGTTCACGTCCCTGCCCTCGGACATCGCCTTGCGCAACACCCTCTCGCGCTGTCCACGACACCCTATGGGAGCGCCTGCGATCCTGGGTGAAAGCTCAGGTAAGGCTGACGTAGCAGAGTCCCCGAGACCCGCAAGTTGGGAACTGGCCACGAGTTGACCTCACTGACCGGGCAGGTTCTGGGCGATGGCACTGTGTGGCACACTTGGGTTCTGGCGGACGAAGGTTCCCAACCACGCTACCTACTGCCGTACGGGGAGAACCAGGGAGGGCCCAAGTTCGACACTCGCCGTCCAGACCCGTGCAGTACCCAGGCGACTGCGCTTGGTGGTCGCCTCGGTCTATCCAGCCCACTTGGTCGTACCGGTCGGACTGCGTCAGGGGATCGGTGAGGGCTTCGTTCAGTCTCTCCGCTGCCTCCCTAAGCGCACCAGCAGGATTCGGTCCGGTCGGCGGCACCCGGTTCATAATTCTCACGATGTCGGTGGGAAACCCGACGCTCACGTCCATGCCGGGGAGTTGGGCGACGCTGGTGGCCAGGTTGCTGGCGTTGCGGTCGATCCCGGCGTCTTGCAGCGCGGAAGCCAGTGGCCGATAGTAGCGAGCAGCAGCTGTCCGGCGTCCTCGGTGCTCTGGCCGTCGCGTGAGCGAAGCGGGTCTTCCAGGTGAGCCTGCCAGCGACCCCTGGAGTCGAAGGACGATATGGACGCGACGCAGATACTGGATGAAGCGCCCAGAATTGCCGGGAGCAGGCCAGCCTGCTTTTGGCCTGGGCGATAACGTCACCCGTCCGCCCGTTTGTCCGGCCCTTGGCCTCGACGGCGAATCCGAGATCGCCCAGACTTCTGAGCTGCGCGCGTATTGCACTGAGCGAGTTGCAGCCTCTGCCTGCTGGGCCGCACGCAATCGTTGTGTGAGAATGCCCGCTGAGCGCGATCTGCAGAGGCTCGGGGAAGGTCGGATTCGTTCGCTTAGGTCGC
>CAWGHW010000027.1:0-250014 GCA_963822485.1 uncultured Actinomycetota bacterium | reverse complement strand
CGGGTCGCGCCGAGCAGGCGCATCGTCCGCGCCACCTCACGCGTAAGGATGTCCGCCGCCCGGTCCACGCCCCGCTCACCGCCGGCCATGAGCCCGTACAGGTAGGCGCGTCCGACCAGGACGAGATCAGCGCCGAGCGCCATGCAGGCGACGATGTCCGCACCATTCGTCACGCCTGTGTCGACCCAGACCTCGGCTCGGTCCCCGATCTCGGCCACGACTTCCGGGAGCAGCCGCAGCGGCACTGGCGCACGGTCGAGCTGACGTCCGCCATGGTTGGACAGCAGAACCACGTCGGCGCCCGCGTCCGCGACCAGCCGGGCATCGGCGACGGACTGGATTCCCTTGACGATCAGCGGGCCGGGCCACATGGACCTGAGCCAGGCGAGGTCGTCGATCGTCACGGACGGGTCGAACAGCTTGTCCATGAGCTCGGATACGGTCCCGTCCCAGGCGGTGAGGGAGGCGAAAGTCAGCGGCGGAGTGGTCAGGAGATTCCCCCACCAGCGCGGATACAGCGCCATGTCGCCCAGGGTGCGCAGCGACAGCGTCGGCGGCAGGGTGAAGCCGTTGCGGGCATCGCGCAGCCGGTTGCCCCCGGCGGGCGTGTCGACCGTGAGCATGAGGGCCTCGTAGCCGGCGGCCGTGATGCGGGCCACCAGATCGGCGGCGGGAGCGCGGTCGCGCCACACGTACAGCTGGAACCACAGCCGCCCGCCGGGCACGGCGGCCGCCAGGTCCTCGATCGAGGTGGTCCCCATCGTGGACAGGGTGTACGGGATCTTCCGTCGTGCGGCGACCGCGCCGACGGCGGCTTCCCCGGCATGGTGCATGAGCCGGGTGAAGCCCGTCGGGCCGAAGCCGAACGGCTGGGCGCTCTCCTTTCCCAGGGGATGGGTGGCGGTGTCCAGGTGGCTCACGTCGCGCAGCACACTGGGGACGAACTCGAGATTACGAAACAGCTGGCGCGCGCGACGCAGGCTCACCTCGCCATCGGCGGCGCCGTCGGTGTAGTCGAAAACCGCCCGCGGGGTGTGCCGGCGGGCGATGCTGCGCAGGTCGGCGATCGTCTGGGCCTGGCCAAGACGGCGCTCGACGGGATCGACGACCGGCGGGCGCAGCCTCAGCAGGGGCTTGATCTCGTCGGGCCGCAGCAGCCGCCGTTTCATCTGGCGAACGCGCGGGAGTTGCGCAGGGACAGGGCGACCAGGGTCAGGGTCGGCCCGTAGCCCGATCCGGTCGGGAACAGGGAGGAGTCGGCGATCATCACGTTCGGAGCCTCCCACAGGCGCCCCCACGGATCGCAGACACTGGACGCCGGATCGGTACCGAAGCGGGCCGTCCCGGCGACGTGGCGCGAGATCGGCACCTGGCTGATTTCTGAGTGCGAGGTGGTGAGATCACCGGTGGTCTTCGGAGACGTTGCCGTCATGATCCGCTCCGCGCCAGTCTCCTTCATGATCTGCGCGAGCCTGGCCCCGTGGTGCCGCGAGGCGACCAGCTCGTGGGCGTGCAGCTGGTAGGTGGTCCGGGCCACGGGAAGGCCCCAGACATCGGTAACGGCCGGGTCGAGGTCGACGGTGTTCGTGACCTGGGGCAGGTCATCGCCTTGCATGCAGAACCCCAGCAGGCGGTCCCGCATCGGGGATTCCCGCATCATGATCTTGTGCTGCGGTCCCCATGGGTACTGCTTGGCCTCGGCGATCAGGTGGGACGGGCTGCAGTGCTCGACCAGGCCGCCCTTGATCCACGGCAGGCCGGCCTCGGCGGCGGCGGCCCGCGCGGCCTCGTCGACCAGGATGTGGTCGTCGTGGACGTGCGTCACGGACCGGCCGATGTGCCCGTGGACCCGGAACGGCATGATCCCGAACACGAACGTCTGCATGTGGAACATCACGTTCCGGCCGATCTGCTCGCTGGTCAGGCCGGAGAGCAGGAGCAGCCGCGGCGTCTCCATCGCCCCGCCCGCGACGACGATCCGGTCCGCCAGCTCGATGTGGCGTTCGCCGCGGGCGTCGATCCACTCGACACCGGTCGCCTGACCGTTCTCGATCAGGATGCGGGACACGTGACTTTGCGGCCGCAGCTGGGCCCGGCCGGTGAGCAGGGCCCGCCGCAGCGGTGCGACCGGGTCGCCCTTGGCGTGGATGGGGCAGCCGAAGTAGGCGCAGAAGCCGCAGTTGTTGCAGGCCGGCCGGCCGTCGTACTCGATGGAATTCACGCCGGTGGGCGCGGGGTAGGGGTGGTAGCCGAGCTTCTGGGCCGCCGCGGAGGTCACGAGCGCCCCGTACATGGGGGGACCCGGCGGCATCGGGTACTCGCCCGACCGCCAGGCGGCGAACGGGTTCGCCCCGGCGAGCCCGGCGACGCCGATGAGCCGCTCGGCCTGGGTGTAGTAAGGCTCCATCTCGTCGTAGGTGACCGGCCAGTCGGCGATGTTCGCGCCGTCGATCGCGCCGAGCTCGGACTCGACGAGGAAGTCATCCGCGCGGAATCTCGGCAGCTTCCCGTCGGCGTGCACACCGCCGCCGCCCACGGTGGCGGGCAGATTATTGACCTCCCCGATCAGCTGACGGTCACCATCCGCGATGGACGTGCGGAATGTCCGAGGCTCCGCCCAGGGGTCCGGCCCGAGAAAGTGCCGGGTCATGTACTTGAGCTCGTCATTGGAGAAGCGCTGGGGGAGGACCGCGGGATTATCAAGGTCGATCAGGTGGTTGCGTCCGCGCTCGAATATCAGAACGGAAAGCCCGGCCTCGGTCAGGATCTCCGCGGCTGTGGACCCGCCGGGGCCTGACCCGATAATGATGGCGTCGAAATCCCTGCTCATGCTCCGCTGACCTCCGCATCGGTGAATCCGCGGGGCTGTACGTCCCCCTCATAGTTCAGGTAGTGCCATCCGGCCAGGCCTCGATTGCCCCCGTACTCGGGTGCTCCGTAAAGGCCCTCGCAGACATGCTCATAAACCAGTCGAGTGAAGTCGCTGACCTCTCTCAGCCGGTCATCCCTGGCCGCGGGGTCAAGGGCGAGAAACTCCTCGCCCAGCTCGGCGAGGCCGCGGGTGTAGGTCTCCTGAAGGCCGGTAACCGGGCCTAGCCGCTCTCTTTCCGGAATTCCGAGGGAACCCTCGATGCGGGTGCGCCAGGCCAGTTCCTCGGCGGGGCTGAGCTCCTCGAAGCCCGAGAATGAGGCCGCTCCGCCAAAGCGGCCGGAGAACGGGCCGCCAGCCCAGATGCGAGGGGGCGTGAAGGTAAATGCTCCGAGGAGCGTGTCGATGTAGTCGACGGCGCCCATCTCGGCGCCGTCGGGTTCGCCGTCCGCGGGGACGAGCCGGGCGCACACGGCCTCGAGGACTGAGTACTGGAGTTCAGTCAGAAACGCGGGCATCAGGCCTCCCGGCTTTGCGCCGACATACGGGCCGCAATGGTGGTCATGACGTCTGACCCGGACAATACCCACGACACGCCTCCGCCGAGATGTCGCACGAAGTCGACGTTCTCGTAGGCGGCGCCGAAATGGCCGAGCGCCGTGTAAAAGGTGCGCATGGGACCTCGCTCGATGCACCAGGCCAGCGGCAGGACCTGGCCGCCCGTCCCGTCGTGGCGATGCCCGAACTCCAGCCCGAGCAACTCGCGTCGATCCTCAGCTAGGTCGCTGAACAGGTAAAACTCCTCCTGGAAGGGCCATGGGCGGGGCAGGTGCCGGGTCGCCGGATGGGCGTCGTCGGTGACCAGGACGGGGAGGATCCCGGTGACTGGATGGCCCGCGAACCTGGCCCCGATGAATTCCCCGTAAGCGGGCCAGCTGTAGGCCGAGTCGCTGGCGGAGTGCATGCCGACGAATCCAAGCTCGCCCTGGCGGACCCGGCGCTCGATAACCGAGCGCTGATCCGCGGACCAGCCGGTCTCGCCGATGGTGAACAGCATCAGCAGCCGGGCCCGCTCGAGGTCCGGGACGGACAGCGCCGCCACCTGGGCAACGTGACGGAAGCTCAGCCCGTGGAGCTGGGCGATCTGCGCGGCCGTGGTCACCGCGGACGGCAGGCTGTGGTGGGCGCCGGCCAGGCTGGGCGCGCCGGCCGCATCCCGGTAGGGCGAGACATCGGTGACGAATACGAACTCGCTCACGAGGGCATCACCGCGACGACGCTGATCTCGACCAGGATGTTCTTCAGCGCCGCGCCGGTCGTCGCCCGAGCGGGATAAGGCGGCGTCAGGAACGTGCCGTAAACGCGATCGAAGCCGGCCCAGTCCCGCAGCAGGTGCTCGAGATAGGCAGTGGTGTTCACGACGTGCGACCAGTCGAGTCCGGCGCCGTTGAGGATCGCGGCAATGTTGCGCATCGTGCGGTCGGTCTGCTCCTCGATGGTGTCGCCGACGACCTTTCGCGTAACGGGGTCGTAAGGGCCATTGCCGGCGACGAAGAGCAGTCCCGCGGCGACTATGGCCTGGGAGTAGTTTCCTGATGCGACGGGTGCATCGGTTACCGAGATCGCCTGATGTGCCATGTGGAGTGCCTCCATGAGGATAACGGGCATGAGGGTGACGAAGAACACTGCCGGGATACCACAGTGCGTTAATCTTCTCGATTTATCTGACCTTAGGCGCTGTTGACTGTGTTAATGTGCTGGCTATGACAGAGCAGTCCCTGAAAGAAACAGAACCAGCCCTTTCTGACGCACTCCTGAAGCTGGGCAGCGCGACGCTCGGCGAAAGTGGCGGCCAGGGCCTGAATACCCGCATACACGCCATGTGGCCGGGCGCGTGCTTCGCCGGGCTGGCTTTCGCTGTCCGCTGTCCGGTCGGGGACAACCTCGCCGTGCACGCCGGCGTTGCGCGGGCCCCGCGCGGAAGTGTTCTCGCCGTCACCGTGGCCGGTGACGTCTCGCGAGGGTACTGGGGCGAGGTCCTCGCCACCGCCGCGCAGGCGGCCGGCATCGCCGCGCTCGTCATCGATGGCACCGTTCGCGACCTGGACCGGCTGGCGGCCATGAAGTTCCCGGTGTTCGCTCGCGGGCACTCCCTTCCGGGGGCGGCCAAGTCCGGTCCGGGCGAGACCGGCGGCACCGTTTCCCTCGGGGACGTGACGGTCAGCACCGGTGACTGGCTCGTCGGAGACGCCGACGGCGTCGTGGCCATCAGGCCGGAGTCCGTTGATGAGGTCCTGGCGGCAGGACGAGCCCGGGAGGCCAAGGAGCTCGCCATGTTCGAGCGCCTGAAGGCGGGCTCCACCACGGTCGAGCTGCTCGGCCTGGACATCAGCTCGATCCGGGGCGCGTAGGTCCTGATCATCGGGTCCTGATCATCGGTTCCGGCCGGGCCTCGTTAGTGCTCGGTGTAGTTGATGTCTCCGGCGTCCGGCTCGGCGACCGCGAAGCAGAAGCAGCGGATGGGAGAGTGCGGGCTCGAGGCCACCAGGCTGTGCACCTTGTTCGGCGGGATATAGACGAGGTCGCCCTGCGCGACGTCCCGCTCCTCGCCGTCGATGATCATCAGGCCCTTGCCGTAGAGCACGTAGTAGAACTCGTGGGTCGGGTGGGTGTGGGGATCGACAGCACCGCCGCCGACGATCTCGAACTCGTTGATGAGCTCGAGAGAGCCGCCCTTCGTGATGTCGCGCATCGTGCCCGGCGGGAACATGTACCAGACCGGGGTGGTCCCGTTGTGCTCGGCAACCGGGGCGATGTCGCTGATGTTGCGGACGTCCATATGCCTCTCCTGTTCGTGCCTGGCGGATCGATCTGTTACCCCTGCGGGAGGACCTCGATGGTGGTCGGGATGGTCGTCAGGTCGCAGCACTCGTTGTCTTCGGCGTAGCGCAGGCCCTGGACGTTGTAGAGCGTGACCTGGTCCGCCGTCACCGGGAATGGCCCCCAGTGCCAGGTGCTCCGGTGCAGCACGAACGCGTCCTTGGCCCGGAGGTGGAAGGCCTGCAGCGCGCCCAGGTCGTCCGGCGAGGCGAGGCTGGCCCCGGGCGGGGCGACCACCATGAGGGCGTCATTGTCCAGGACCATGATCGCCTGAGTGTGCGTCGCGTGCCGGAAGAGCATCTGGCAGACCAGGCCACCGCCGGTGTGGGGGATCTCTCCCGTGAAGTGGGCGATGACGTTCAGGTGCACGTCATCCAGGGTGAACTCGAGCCGGGACTGGCCGTCACGGGGATCGGTGTCGCGCACCGGGAGCCAGCCGAAGGGCGCCCACCGCTCTTGCGTCAGCGGTCCGGCCTGGAGGGCGTAGACGTCCGATGTCATGATTTCTCCTCACTGCCTGAGGCGGAACTGCCTGAGGCGGATGCCTCCAAGAGAGCCTTCGCTGTCCCCGCGTCGGTGATCAGGACGTTGACCAGCTGGCGTTGCATGGCCGCCAGCAGCGGCTCGACTTTCGCCGGGCCGGCGGCGACGACGACACGGGTGGGGATGGCGGCGAACTGATCCAGGGTCAGGCCGATCACCCGGTGGTTGATCTCGTGGTCGATCAGCTTCCCGGCCCGGTCGAAGAACCGGCCGGCGATGTCGCCGACCATGCCGGCCGACACGAGTCCGGCCCATTCCGATCGGGAGACGTCGGCTGACCACACGAGGTCAGCCCGGTCCTTGATGCCGCCGATGCCGACGAAGGCCGCGTCGGCGGCCGCCGCTCGCGCCAGCGGCTCGGCGACGGACGGCTCGAGGACGAGTTCCTCCGCCATGGAGCGGCTGCGGACGATGACCGGAGCATGCAGATGCTCGGCCATACCGGAGTAGGCGTTGGCCAGGGCGTCGGTGACGAGATAGGGACTGCGGGCACCTCCGCTGGTGGCCCGGGAGGCGCCGACTAGTGACACAAAGCGGACGCGGGCCGGGCTGACGGAACCGATCCAGTGCGGGATCTCAGCGACCGTACGGCTGAGGCCCACGGCGATGACGGCATCGTCGGCCACGATCTGGTTGAGGTAGGAGGCCCCGCCGCGGGCCACCGCACTGAATGGTCCCCGCCCGTGGCTGACCGCGTCGGGAACGACCACGGCTTTTACCAGCCCGAACCGGGAGCACAGCTGCTCTTCCATGGTCATGAACAGGCTCAGCTCGCTCATGACGGTGATCTGCACCAGGCCGATCTGGCGGGCCTTCTTGAGCATTCTGGTGATCTTGACCCTGGACACGCCGAGGGTGGTGCCAACCTGCTCGTGGGTCAGGTCGAACTCGTAGTGAAGCCGGGCCGCCCTGGCCATCAGATCGTCCTCGCTCGCCACTTCGGGCCTTCCTGTCGTGCGGGGTGTCCCTGGGTGCCCGCTGGGTGAAGATCGCAGGCACCCAGGGAAAGGCCCGCCTGTTACGGCTGCGTCTCCACGCTGCTGGACCCGAGTTGCTGGGTCACCAGACTGGAGAACTTGGCCAGCTCCGCACTCATGCTCGCGTTCGGATTCTGCGCGAAGTCGCCGGTAACAGTATTAAGTGCCCGGGCATAGACAGGGAAGTTGACGTTGTTGGGCAGGGCTGCGCCAAATTTGGCGTAAGAGTTGAAGTCGGCCTGGAACGGTGGCGCGAAGTTGATGAACAATGGCTGCTCGCCCACGGGCGTGGACGGGGGCACGAAGCCTGACCAGACAGCAGTGGTCAGCTGGTTCGCGGGCGTGGACGCGAGCGCGAGGAAGTCCTCCGCCCCCTGGATGTTCTTCGACGCCTTGGAAATCGCGTAGGCCCATCCGCCGAGGGTGGACGCCGCACCAGGGCCCTGGCCGTTCTCGGTCGGGAAGGGCGCCGAGCCAACCGCGGTCTTGGCGGCCGCCCACGGCGCGGCGGACTGCGGGGATGCCCAGACCGTCGGGTACCAGTTCGAGCCGATCGAGATGGCCAGCTTGCCCTGCTTCATCAGCAGCGGCGGCTGGCCGACCGCGTCGGCCCGGAACAGCTGCGACGTCGGCGCGCCCAGGCCCATCTTGTCCATCTTCTGGTAGAAGTCGAGAGTGGCCTTGATTCCAGAAGAATTAACAACCCACTTCTTGGTCTTCGCATCGAACATGGTGGCATTCGAGGAGCCGAAAATGAGGTTGCCGCTGCCCTGGAGCACATTGGTCGGCCCGGCCGCGACGCCGGAAGCCACCCAGAGCGGCCACACGCCTGGATTCGCGGCCTTGACCTTCTGCGCGACCTGCAGGATCTGGGCCCAGTTCTTCGGGTCCCAGGGCATCTTGACGCCCGCCTTGGTCAGCATGGCCTTGTTGTAGAGCAGTCCGGTGTTGTTGTTCCCGGCGTTGATCGCATAAATCTGGCCGCCGATCGCGCTCATCTGCTGAACGCCGGCGGGCATCGTCGGCCAGAAGCTCTTGGCCTGCGCGGACTGGACGAAGCTGTTGAGGGGGGCCAGGTAGTTCGATCCCGCGAACTGGGCCACGTACGTGGTCGGCATCTGGATGACGTCAGGCGTGGTCGTAGCCGACCGGAACAGGATGGCCGCCTTGTTCATCAGGTCGATGTCCGTGCCGCCGGTGCCCTCGAGCACGAGCTTGGTGTGGGGGTACTTGGCTTTCCACTGCTTGGCGATGCCGGTCCACCACTTAGTGGCCAGCGAGTCGGAGTTGAAGACGTAGTTATTGGAGTAGAGAACGGTGACCGTGTTGCTGCTCGAGCCCGACCCGGATGATCCTGATCCGGCGGCGGAATTTGAGCAGGCTGCTGCGGTGCCCAGAAGAGTTATTCCGACGGCAGGCGCGATGATCCGCGTGAGACGTTTCATGCGGCTTCCCTTTCTGCTGCGTCTATGACGCGCTGGACTGCGGTTGGCGCTAGATCTCACTGCGCCTGGGAGCGTTGCTGGCGGGGAGCGTTGCTGGCGGGGTGCACTGCTGGCGGGAGCACTGCTGGCGGTGTATTGCGGGCGGGTGTATTGCCGGTCGGCCTCGGCTAGCTCAGGCGGAGGCCGCTCGATGCGTCGAAAATGCTGGCCTGCGTGATGTCAAAGGAGAGGTTGATGGTGGAACCCACCTCCAATCCCGAGCGAGGAGGAGTCCGGCACGTGACGATCTCGTCGCCGACCCGGACGGCCACGTGCGTCTCGGCTCCGAGCGGCTCGATTACCTCGACGCAGCCGGAGATGACCGGGTGCCCGGGGGTAACGTCCAGCGGTGAGCACGGGAGAATGTCTTCCGGGCGAATCCCGATGGTGACGTCTTCGCCCTGCGCCGAGCGGAGGCGATCAGCTAGTTCCGGCGTCACGGGGACGGTCGCCGCCAGGCAGCGCAGCGCGCTGGCCCCGTCGGGATGGTCGATCTGACCGGCGATCAGGTTGATCTTGGGGCTGCCGATGAAGCCGGCGACGAAGACGTTCGCCGGCTCGGCGTAGAGCGTCTCCGGCCGGGCGACCTGCTGCAGCTCGCCGTGGTTCATCAGCACGATCCGGTCGGCCATCGTCATGGCCTCGACCTGGTCGTGGGTCACGTAGACGGTCGTGACCGGGAACTGCGCGTGGATGCGCTTGAGTTCGAAGCGCATCTGGGCCCGCAGCGCGGCGTCGAGGTTGGACAGCGGCTCGTCGAGCAGGAATGCCTGCGGCTTGCGCAGCAGCGCCCGCCCGAGGGCGACCCGCTGACGTTCGCCGCCGGAGAGCTGGGAGGGCCTGCTTTCCAGCAGCGGCAGGATGCCGAGCATCTCCGCAATCTCATGAACCTGGGAGTCGACCTCCTTCTTCGGCGTATGCCGGACCCGCAGGCCGTAGGAGAGGTTCCGCGCCACGGACATGTGCGGGAACAGCGCGTAATTCTGGAACACCATCGCCAGGTTGCGGTCTTTCGGCGGAACGTGGTTCATCAGGGTGTCGCCGATGTGCAAGGTGCCCATGGTGGGGGCCTCGAACCCGGCGATCATGCGCAATGTGGTGGTCTTGCCGCAGCCCGAGGGGCCGACGACGATCACGAACTCGCCGTCCTCGACATCGAGATTCATGTCGTCTACGGCGATCTTTGAACCGAAGGACTTGGTTACCCTGCGCAGCGCGATCTTCGCCATGGATTACCACGCTCCTGTCGTAGTCGGTCGGGCCAGCTTCGGCATCAGCCCTTCACCCCTCCGGCGAAGGAGAACCCACCGCTGAGCCAGCGGGAGCTGATGAGATAGAGGATGATGACGGGCACCGAGAACAGCACCGAATACGCGGCCAGCTGCCCGAACTGAACCTGGCCGTTGGCGCTCATGAACTGGTAAATCCCGACGGCGCCGGGAGTGTCCGCCGGATTGGCGTCCAGGACCAGGGGGATCAGGAAGGAGCCCCATGAGTTGATGAAGGTCAGGATCGCCGAGACGAGGATGCCCGGGATGATCAGCGGCATCACGATGCGGAAAAGTATGTTGATCTCGCCCGCGCCCTCGATGGCCGCGGCCTCCTCGAACTCACGGGGGACCTGGCCGATGAAGTTCTTCAGCAGCCAGATGGAGAACGGCACGGACATGGAGGCCAGGACAATTGAGGTGTAGAACCGTGAGTTCAGCCAGGCCAGGCCGACAAAGATCTGGTAGGTCGGAATCAGCAGCAGCGTCACGGGGATGCCGGTGAGAAAGAGGATCAGGACCAGGAAGGCCCCCTTGAAGCGGATCCTCCGCCGGGCCAGCATGAAGCCGGCCATGGTCGACACGGCCGTCGCGATGACCGTCGACACGCCCGCGAGATAGAGGCTGTTCACGATCGCGGATCCGGCCCCGGCCCGGAAGGCGAGATGGTAGTTCAGGATGGAGAAGGGGTGCGGCAGGGACAGCGAGTCACCGGCCTGAGGATTGAACGAGGCGAGGATCAGCCACAGCAGCGGGAGCAGGAATACCACGCCGATGATCACCATGAGGACGTTGATGACCGGGCGCGACGGCGATCGCCGCTTGCGGACGACGACGGGCTCGGTCATTTCGGGCAAGGCCGCGACGGCCTGGTCAGCGGACATCTCAGCCACCTTTCAGCGAGCTGGCCTGGCGGGTCATGGCGTGGAGTCCTGGAGTTCGGGCCGCAGCTGGCGGATGTAGGCGATGGACAAGATCGCTCCGATGAGCACGAGCGTGAGGGCAATCGCCGTGCCGTAGCCGAGCTGGTTGAACTGGAACGCCTCGATGTACATGTAGACGGGCAGGATGGCCGTCTGATTGCCGGGTCCGCCCTGGGTCATGGCGAAGATCAGGGTGAAGTCGGAGATGGTGCCCAGCGTGATGAGGAGCAGGTTGATCATCAGGGTGGGCCGCATAATCGGGAGCGTTACCGTGACCAGCCGCCGCCAGTAGCCGGCGCCCTCCAGCTGGGCGGCCTCATCG
Source organism: uncultured Actinomycetota bacterium (assembly GCA_963822485.1). Lineage (GTDB taxonomy): Bacteria > Actinomycetota > Actinomycetes > Streptosporangiales > Streptosporangiaceae > DASUBV01. The sequence goes on along the minus strand of CAWGHW010000027.1, from coordinate 238,748 downwards.
ACCTCGGCAGGAACATTGCGCAGGCCCGCGCTGAGCAGCAGCATCGAGAAGGCCGTGCCACGCCACGCGTTGGCCAGGCAGACCACCAGCATGGGCAGGGTGGAAAGCAGGTCGCTGCGGGGGGTGCCGAAGATATGGCTGAGCGTCCCGCCGGCCTGACTGAATGAGTACCAGACAAAGGCGACCGTGATTTCCGGCAGGACCCAGGCCAGGATGACGATCGCTCCGACGCTCGAGCGGACGACCACGTTGACTCGCTGGGCCAGCAGCGCGAGCCCGAGGCCCAGCACGGTCTGGGCGATGATTCCGGATCCGATCACGAAGATGAGCGTGAGCTTGACGCTGTACCAGAACGTCGGATCGTGGATCATCCGCTGGAGGTTCGCGAGCCCGGTGAAGCTGTAGGTCTGCGCGTACTGGCCGAGGAGTTCCAGGTTGGTGAAGCCAAGGTAAATGGCGTAGCCCACCGGGATGATGAACAGGCCGATCAGGAGCGCGGCACTGGGCAGCAGCCAGACGGTGGTGACGACGTGGCGGATCAGCGAGCGCAGTCGCGGCTCGGCGATGACGATGTCATCGCTGGCCGGCGGCTCGACCAGGGCGGTCATGCGGCACCGCCGGCCGACGATGCGAACTGGGGCAGATAACGGGCGTTGACCGCGAGGAGCTCGTCCGTTAGCGCCTCAGCCTCGTGCGGCTCGAGGGTCGCGGCCACCAGCGGGTCCGTGAGCATGGCCTGCCGCAGCAGCCCGCGGTCGCCGGTCAGGGCCGACTGCATCGTCATCGCCTGGACCTGGGCATGAAGGCTGAGCGCGGCCGCCAGTCCGGGCGGCAGATCCGGGATGCCCAGCGGGTGTATCCCCTCGCCGTCGACGATGGCAGGCACTTCCACCGCGGCGCTCGCGGGCAGGTTGCCGATCAGCCCGCCGCCGTTCATGACGTTCACCACGAACAGGTCCTTGCGGTCGTCCACGACCGACTGCATGACCTCGGCGACGACGATCCCCTCGTCCTCCGGGCCGTGCGGCAGGTCGGAGAGCTGCCGGGTGCCGCTCGCGGCCGACCAGGACCGGGCCAGCTCGTCCCAGGTCCGGATCCGCTCGAGCTGGGCGTCCATGTCGTAGACGTGACGGCCGTAGCGCATGGCCAGGCCCTGGGCCCGGTCCGCGTACGGCTCTTCGAGGCGCTGCAGCTGGGGGAAGAACTCGACCCAGTGGGTCCAGCAGTAGGGGATGACGCCGAACGTGTCGATCGCCCACCGGGTGATCGCATCGCTGGTCCGCTCGCGTACGAGGGGGATCGCATCGCGGCCATCACGCAGGCGCAGGGAGAAGATGCCCGTGCAGTGGTTGATCCCGCCCACCTCGAGCGGCAGGGAGATCAGCTCTTTGCTGACGCCGACCTGATCGGCTAGCCAGTCCGCGTTGAACGGCAAGGGCGAGCAGGAGCACAGCGAGAGCGAGCGCACGGTGTCGACCTGGGCCATCGCCATGGCGTTGGCGCTGGCAGGATTGGTGTAGTTCAGCACGATCGCGCCCGGTGCGACCTCCGCCACATCGCGGGCGACCGACGCGACGATCGGCGTGTTGCGCAGTGAGCGCATGATTCCGCCGGGCCCGATGCTGTCCGCGATGTGCATGAAGATGCCGTGCCGGGCCGGGACCTCGATGTCGGATGCCCAGGCCGCCATGCCGCCGACGCTGATCGCGACGATCACGAAGTCCGCACCCGTGAGCGCTTCCCGCTGGCTAGTTGTCGCGACGACGTTGAGCTGCTTGCCGCCGCTGCCCGCTAGCTGGCTGGACAGAACGTGCATGGTCCCCAGGCGCGCCTCGTCGATGTCCATGAGCGCAAGCTCGGCACCGTCGAAACACGGCAGATCCACGAGCCGCCGCACCAGGCCGGGGACGAACATCGAGCTGCCGCCGCCGATGACGGCGATTTTGACGGTCATTGCCCACCTCCTTGCGCGCTCGAGGACTGCGGCGTCCTGCTGGTGGCGAGGGCGCTGGTCCAGGCCTGCTGGACCTGCCGGTTCCGAACGGCAACCCCGGCCCAGTCCGCCCGGTGGTAGATGTCGCTCAGGGCCTGTAGCGCGATGTCGTACATACGTCCGCTGACCTCCTCGGTTGCGCCGGCCAGGTGAGGGGTGAGAGTGAGACCGGGAGCTGAGAGCAGGGGGCTCGTCCGCGGGAGTGGCTCCTCGGGGTACACATCGAGGGCCGCGCCGCGAAGACGCCCGGCGTGCAGGGCCCGCACGAGTGCCTCGTAATCGAGCACCGTCGCCCGTGCCGTATTGATGAGGTAAGACTCGGGACGCATCAGCGAGAGCTCAGGCTCGCCGATGATGACCGATGCGCTGCGGGCGTGCACGGTGACGACATCCGCCCTGGGCAGCATCGAAGCCAGGTCGGCGGCGGTGAAGCCAGCCGAGGTGATCGCGCTCTCGGGCACGGCGGGGTCGACGACCACCACCTCGCGAACCAGCGGCTGGAACCGGCTGGCCACGGCTCGGCCCACGGCTCCGTAGCCGATGACGCCGATGACCAGATTGGACAGCTCGCGTCCCTTGTAGGCGAGGTAGGGGATCGGCTCGGCCGGATCATCGGGACGCCAGATCACGTCGGCGATGCGGCCGATTTCATCGGCACGGGAATCGGCCCGCGTCATGTCGCCGCACATGATGCGGTGATGGGTCACGGCGATGCTCCGCAGCATGGCCAGCGTCAGTCCGAGCGTGAAGTCCGCGACTGACTCTGCGTTTCGGCCGGGTGTATGGATGACCGGCAGCGCGCGCTCGGTGGCCGCCGCGATGTCCACGTTGACGGGCTCTGATCGCATGACCGCGATGACTTCCAGGTTCGGGAGGGCGTCCATCAGCGCGGCCGTCACCGGCTCGGTCTCAACCAGAACGGCCCGCACGGTGGCCCGGTCGTCGGCGGATAGTTCCGCCGCGGCTGCCTTGATGCTGTCGACTGTGTCGACCTGCCAGCGCCACTGGGTCTCGAGCGCCTGCACCAAGGTTGCGCCGAGCGCGCAACTAGTGAGGGCTCGCATGGACGTCCACCTCATTTCGCGGAGATAGCTGGCGATATAGCTGGCGATATAGCTGAGAGCTGGTTTTCCTGAGATCGCGCCTGGCTCGCGGAGTACAGGCGGCAGTAGGCCTGGACGCTGCGCTGAAGGTCGGCGCGTCTGCTGGCGTCCGGGGTGTACCGGGTGGCCTGGAGGTCACGGAACAACGACTCGGCGCTGACGCCGGCGACGAGCGCCGCCCCGGCCAGCCCGGACACCTGATCGAGCTCGCGGACGACCACGCAGCGGCCGGTCACGTCGGCGAGAGTCTGGCTCCACGCTGCGCTGCGACTCATGCCGCCGGTCGCGATCACCGTGTCGCTGCGGGACCCGGAGGCGCCCGACAGCTGATTGAGGACTTCGCTGAACGCCAGGCACGTGCCGGTCCGCGCGGCGTCGAGCAGGTCGGCGCCCGTGTGCCGGTCAGTGAGGCCGAAGACGGTCGGCGCGGGCCAGATGTGCCAGCCGCTCGGCCCGAAGAAGGGATTGCCGGACAGGATCGTCAGAGCCTCGGCTTGGCTGCGCTCGTTCTCGACGTGGAAACCACGTGCCGCCAGCGCGGCCCGGAGGCTGGGACCGCTGAGCTGGCTCAGGTCATTGAGCCGGTCGACGATCTCCCCGGTCGGACCGGTATTCGATTCGAGGGCCCAGCCGGTCCCGGCTGGCAGCGGACTGACCAGCAGCGGGAACCATGCGTCCAGGCTGAGCGCAGGCCCGGCCGACAGCTGGACGGGTCCGGTGGTGCCGGCGACGACGACCGGGCCGCCCGACGCCTGGCCTCCGGCCGCGAGCGCGGACATATGCGTATCGCCGCCGCCGAGATGGACGGGCAGGCCCGCTGGTAGTCCGACCTGCTCGGCCACGGCGCCCAGGAGCCCGCCAGCCCGTGACCCGGCCGCCGCGAACTCGGGCAGCATCTCGGGCCCGATGCCGCACTCGGATGCGAGGAGGTCATAGGCCCACGTGCCCGCCGAGACATCCATCATCTGGCTCATCGCCGCGGACGAGGCCTCGCTGGCGATGGCTCCGCAGAGCCTGAAGATGAACCAGTCATGGAGCTGGATAACGGTGCGTACCCGCGGCCAGGCGTCGGGACAGTGTCGCTGGATCCAGAGCAGCTTGGGCAGGCCGAACTCCGGTGCCGCCCAGTGCCCGGTCGTCCTGTGCAGCGCCCGGTGACCGATGCTGGCCACAAGATCGTCGACGATCGGCCTGGCGCGCCGGTCCCGGTTCAGCAGGGAGGGGCCGACGACCCGACGGTCGGCGTCGAGCAGCACGAAGGGGATGCGGATCGCGCTGACCGTGATGCCCAGGTACTGGTGCGGCCGCGCCGGGCAGCGAGCGACGATCTGCGCCAGGGCGGCCGTCGCGGTGTCGGCCCACACGTCCGGATCGAAAGTGCCGTCATCGTCAGGGGCGCCGGGCGGGTACGGCACCGCGGCGGCCGTGGTCGGGACGTCTCCCGACACGTCGAAGCAACTGGCCTTGACACCCGAACCGCCAATGTCGAGGGTGACGACGATCTCAGGCATCGGGACCCTCCCTGCTGGTCTCGTGATTCGGGGCTGGAGATCAGTGCGCGGCGTTCGCTTCCGCCGGCTTGCGCCGGTACTTGGCGATGACCTCGTCCATCTGGCTGTCAGTCAGGACGTTCGGTTGCCCGACCGTCAGTCCGCGGTAGTAGTAACCGGCGAGGATCTCGGTCGTCTCCGCGCCGTCGGCGGCCTGCTTCAAGGTCCGTCCGCCCGCGACCAGGCCGTGGTTGGCGATCAGCACCGCCAGGCCGGGAGCCTGGAAGGTGTCCCGGACGCTGGCCGCCAGTTCCGGGGTCCCGTAGGTGGCATAGGGGGCCACCGGCACGGTCGTCGTGTGCAGGCTGGCGATGATGTAGTGCACCGCCGGGATAGGCAGGCCCAGGATGGCCAGCGTGGTGGCCTGCAGCGAGTGCGTGTGCACGATCGCGTTGATGTCGTCGCGAAGCCGGTAGACCGCCGCGTGCAGCGGCGTCTCAGACGATGGCGCTCTGGTCCCCTGAAGGACGGCTCCGTCCAGGTCGCAGACGACGATGTCCTCGGGCTTCATCCGGTCGTACTCGATGGATGTCGGCGTGATCGCTATCGCGTCCGGCGAAAGACGGATGCTGAGGTTGCCTGACGTCTGGGTCAGGAGTCCTTTGCCGAGCAGGCGCACGCAGCACTCGACGAGTTCTTCCCGGACGGATCGCAGGTCCGCGGCATCCATCGCCTCAGTCATCGAGATCACTTCTCAATGGGGCCGCCTGTCATCAGATATGCGCTGCACAATTGTTCACTACGAAGAACTGCTGTGCACGAGATGCTGGGCTCCGTCGACGGGTCGTGTCAATGTTCGTGACCAAACCGATACTGTGATCGCCTTGACACCACCTCGTCACTCTTCGTAGCCAGGGCGGCGGCCCGGACACAGCGGCCTTCGCTGGCTGGATGCGGGTGGCGGGACTCGCGGATAGGGCGACCAGCGGATAGGGCGACCCGCGGATAGGGCGAACAATTGTGCAGCCCGGCTGCGTGAACAATTGTGCAATCTAGCGTTCGGGCGGGATTCGATGCGAGGATCACGCTGACGGGCCGTGCGCAACCTGCAATCGGCGAGGATCGTCACGTCGAAGGGGTGTCAATGCTCGAGCCGGCCATGACTATCGCGGGCAAGTCCGAAGTGTCCAGGGAAACGTTTCCCGTTCTCAACCCGGCGAATGGCCAGGTGATCGGGAACGCTCCGGAATGCACCGCGGATCTCCTGGACGCGGCGGTCACTAGCGCTCATGAGGCACGGGAATCCTGGGTAGCGGATCCGGCCGCGCGATCATCGGTATTGCTCGACATTGCCGCGAAACTCGAGAGCAATCTCGACGAGCTTGCCGGGCTTATCACCGCAGAGCAGGGCAAGCCATTGCATGAAGCCAAGGACGAGCTCAACGGTGCTGTCGGAGATGTGCGCTATTATGCCGGACTGAGGCTGCCCGTCGATACCATCAGCGACACTGACGATCGTATCGTCCAGGTGCTCCGGCAGCCGGTCGGACCAGTCGCGGCCATCACGCCGTGGAACTTCCCGGTCGGCACGGCCATATCCAAGCTGGCCCCGGCGCTAGCGGCGGGAAGCACGGTCGTGCTCAAGCCCTCTCCCTATACGCCGCTGTCGACCCTGCGTTTCGGAGAACTGGTCGCCGACGCGCTGCCAGCGGGGGTACTCAACGTCATCAGCGGGAATGACTCCCTGGGCGCGCAGATGGCCAGCCATCCGCTCGTGCGCATGATCAGCTTTACCGGCTCGGTCGCCACCGGCAAGAAGATCGCGGCGACCGCGGCCGCGGACATCAAGCGAGTCCTGCTCGAGCTCGGCGGCAATGATCCGGCGATCGTGCTCGATGATGCGGACGTGGAAGCGATCGCCGACGGCGTGTTTGCCAATGCATTCGCGAATTGCGGCCAGATTTGCACCGCCATTAAGCGAGTCTACGCGCCCGCGGCGCTCTATAGCCAGCTCGTCGACGCCCTCGCTGACCGGGCCCGCGCGGCTCGGCTGGGAGATGGGCAGGCGCCCGGGACCGAGATCGGACCGCTGTGCAATCCGGCCCAGCGCGACCGCGTTAAAGAACTTGTTAGCGATGCCCTCGGATCCGGGGTCCGGGCCGCGGCAGGCGGATCAGTTTCAGACGGCTCCGGGTATTTCTACGAGCCTACTGTTCTCGCCGGGCTCCAGGGTGACGAGCGCATTGTCGTAGAAGAGCAGTTCGGGCCGGCTTTGCCGGTGATTCAGTATTCGGACCTTGAGCAGGCAATCGCGCAGGCGAACGACAGCCACTACGGGCTGGGCGCTTCTCTCTGGACCGCTGACCCTGAGCGAGGGCGAACTCTCGCCCCCCGGGTGGAGTCGGGCTCGGTCTGGGTGAATACCCATGGGCCGGGAATCCCCGGACAGCCCTTCGGAGGTTTCAAGTGGAGCGGAATCGGCGTCGAGGGCGGCCCCTGGGGCATGCTGGCCTATACCGAGCTGCAGGCCATCCACACGAACCGGATGGACCTCTGAGCCGTACCGGGCCCTGATTCGCTGCTGAGCGGGTAACTGGCCCGCGGGCCAGTTACCCGTCACTCCGGCGGGTTCCGGGCGGGCCGGGGTGGCAGCGGGGGGCGGGCCTTGCGCGGGCCGGTCCCCGGGTCGGGCGGGCTGGTCGCCGGCTCCTTGCCCAGGGCCTCGAGGGCCAGGCGGACCGCGGTTTCCAGCTGCGCATCGCGGCCCTGCGCCCAGTCGTCCGGCGTGATGTCCACCTCGACATCCGGGTCGACGCCGTGGTTCTCCACGCCCCAGCCGAGCCGCTCGAACGAGAACGCCTGCTGCGGAACCGTGATCTGGGTGCCATCCACGAGCTCGCGCTCCTCGCGGAAACCGATCACGCCACCCCAGGTACGGGTGCCGACCACCGGCCCGAGACCGAGCAGGCGGATGGCCGCGGTGATGATGTCGCCGTCGGAGCCCGAGTTCTGGTTGGCCAGCGCCACCAGCGGGCCGCGCCGGGCATCCAGCGGGTAGGACTCGGGCTGGTGCCAGCGGACTACATCCCAGCCGATCACCCGCTGCGCCAGCTTCTCCAGCACCAGCTGCGAGATGTGGCCGCCGCCATTGGCGCGGACATCGATGATCAGCCCCTCACAGTGCATCTCGGTGCGCAGGTCCCGGCTGAAGTGCGCCCAGCCGGCGCCCATCATGTCCGGGACGTGCAGGTAGCCGAGGCGGCCGTTGCTGAGCTCGCGAACCTGCCGCCGGCAGCCCGCTACCCAGTCCTGGTACCGCAGCCGGCGCTCGCTCGGCAGCGGCACCACGGCGACGCGGCGGACCGCGGTTCCGGAGCGCACCGTCAGCTCGACCGGCTTCCCGGCCGCATCGGCCAGCAGCGGCGCCGGGCCGTGCACCGGGTCCACCGGCTGCCCGTCCACCGCCGCCAGCACGTCGCCGGGCCGCACCCCGGCGCCGGGGGCCGCCAGCGGTGAGCGGGCCAGCGGGTCCGACGACTCGCCGGGGAGCACCCGGTCCACTCGCCAGGCGCCGCGGCGTCCCGGCTCAGGTCGGCACCGAGCTGGCCCAGGCCCGCGCCGGGCTCGCTGCCCGTGGGAGGTCCCCGGCGGGTACACGTAGGCGTGCGAGGTGCCCAGCTCGCCGAACACCTCCCAGAGCAGGTCGGCGAACTCTCCGGTGGTGCGGATCCGGTCCAGCAGCGGCCGGTACTCGCGCAGCACGCCGTCCCAGTCCACCCCGGACATGTCCGGCACCCAGTAGTCCCGGCGCATGATCCGGCCGGCCTGGTCGTAGGCGCACCGCCACAGCTGCGCCGGGTCCTCGCGGAACCGGGCCCGGGTGAGGTCCACGGTGACGCTTTCGCTGCCGTCGCCGTCGGCCCGCGGCCGGCCGGGATCACCCGGACGTCACCATGGTCCCGGACGACGGCCCACTTGCCGTCGCCGCTGACCGTGAAGCCGTCGAGTTCGGCGCACAGCTCGGTGCACTCCCGCCGGGCGAGGTCGAACCGTTCCAGGGACGCGCGCCGCGGCGGCGCGTCCGGGCTGGCGCCGCTCTCACCCAGCACGCCGCTGAGCGGTGCATGCAGCCAGGCGAGCCCATCGGTCACGGCGCGCAGCCCCGAGTAGCGGGCCTCGGGCACCGGCACCGGCACGATGCGCGCCGCGATGCCATCCGGGTCGACGTTCACCGCGGGCCCCGCGGCGTCCCGCTGCGGGCCGGAGTCCGCCGGCCGCGGCGCCGCCGGTGTCCCCGGAGCCGGCCCCGGCCCGTCATGACGCTGCCGGAAGCTGGTTCCACGGGCGGCCGCCAGGCAGCGGGCCGAACGGCGACGGGGTGGCTGCCGCCAGCGGGACCAGGAACGGCCGGCTGCCGTACGGGAACGACATGTCGAACGACTGCGTGTCATAGACCGGGTCGAAACTGCGCTGGGACAGGAAGGCCAGGTGCCGGCCATCGAGCGTGAACACCGGGTCGGTGTCGGCGAACCGGCCGTCCGTGACGTCGATGATGCCGGCCACCGCGGTGCCCGGCTGGCCGTCGGCGGGGTGGGGGAGGCGGGCCAGGCGGATCCGGCGCAGGGGCCGGGGGCCGGGCTGGGACCAGGCCAGCCAGGCCGAGTCCGGGGACCAGGCCAGGCCGTCGCACGGGCCGTCGTCGCCCGCCGCCAGCTCGGTGACCGCGCCGGACGCCACGTCCACCACCCGGACGCTGCCCGTCGTGCGCGGCCACCGCGACCCGTGCGCCGTCCGGGGACGCGGCCATCCCGGTCGACGCTGCCGATCCGTCCCGCCGCGAGCGGGCGGGAGGCCCTGACTGTCGGCGATCCACAGCGTGTCGCGGGCCGCGCGAGCCACAGCGTGTCGGCCGCGCCATCGCCGGGCCGCATCGCTGGTGCCGTCATCGCTGGTGCCGTCATCGCTGGTGACATAGGCCACGAAGCCAGAACGGCCGAGTACGCGCGGCAGGCAAGCACGGGATGTCAGGTCAAAATGAACGGCTCGAGCTGGACCGTCCTTATGCGTGAGCCAGTGAATGGTGCCGCGCACCTCGACCACGCTGGCCTGCCCCGTCCAGTCGCTATCGAGCTCGCCCAGATGGTCCGCCGCGGACACCACGCGCGGGGCGCGGTCCGGGGCCGCGGAACCGAGCGACACCTCGAGCCGCCGCGGCGCGAGGGCGTCCAGGCTGTCCAGCAGCCAGATGTCGCCGGCCGCGTGGTAGGCGATGCGCTCACCGTCGGTGCTGGCGTTTCGGGCGTACGGGCCGTCGTGGTCGGTATGGCGGCACAGATCGGTGCCGTCCAGCGCGCAGGAGTAGATGTTGCCGGTGCCTTCGTGGTCGCTGATGAACGCCAGGCGGTCACCGATCAGCATCGGGCTGGCGAACTGCCCGGACAGGTCCGCCAGGATCCGGGAGAACGGCTGGTCCTCGGCCGCGGCCACCCAGATCCGGCCCGCCATGCCGCCCCGGTAGCGCTTCCACGCGGCGGGCTCGCGGTCGAACCGGCCGGTTACCAGCGCGGTCGCCGTCCCCTCCTGAGCCAGGTCGGTGACCGGGCCGAACGGCAGCCGCCGCGGCGCCTCACCCGGGCGGATCACATGCGCCCACGGGCTGTAGCTCGGCTGGCCGGCGGCGCTCACCGCCAGCACCTCGCCGGCCGGCGTCCAGCCGCTGACCGCGGCCTCGCGGTCGCCCCAGTAGGTGAGGCGGGCGGGATCGCCGCCATCGGTGCCGCCCAGGTAGACCTCCGGGCCGCCATCCCGAGAGCTGGTCCAGGCGATCTTCGTCCCGTCCGGGGAGAACCTCGGGTAGCTGACCGGGGCGCCGTCGGCGGTGAGGGGCCAGGCCCGGCCGCCGCTGGCCGGCGCGAGCCAGACATCGTCGCCCGCGACGAACGCGAGCAGGTCGTCGTGAATGTGGGGATAGCGCAGATAACCGGCGGACGTCACGCTCGTCATCGTAGGCACATCGGTGCCCGCGCCCGCGCCCGATGAGTTCCCGGCGCGCGAGGAGTCGAACCGGCTATGACCACGCAGCTGCTCCAGACCCCTGAGGCCGACCTCGTCTACGACGTCCACGGCCCGCTGCCGGCCGCCGATGGGCACCCGCCGCTGGTCATGATCGGCCAGCCCATGGATGCCAGCGGCTTCGCCACGCTGGCGTCGCTCTTCCCGGACCGCACCGTGGTGACCTATGACCCGCGCGGCCTGGGCCGCAGCATCCGCAAGGACGGCCGGGTCGACCATGCGCCCGAGGTCCAGGCGGCCGACGTGCACGCCGTCATCGAGGCGCTCGGCGCGGGGCCGGTCGAGATGTTTGCCAGCAGCGGCGGTGCGGTGACCGCGCTCGCCCTGGTGGCGGCGTTCCCGGATGACGTCACCACCCTGGTCGCCCACGAGCCGCCCCTCATTCCGGTGCTCCCCGACGCCCGGGCGGCCGAGCGCGCCCGCGCCGGCGTCCGGGACGCCTACCAGGACCAGGGCTCCGGCGCGGGCATGGCGGCCTTCATCATGATGACGTCGTGGCGGGGCGAATTCACCGACGACTACTTCGCCCAGCCCGCGCCGGATCCGGCCGCGTTCGGGATGGTGACCGCGGATGACGGCTCCCGTGACGACCCGCTTCTCTCCGACCGGTCCTGGGCGGTGAGCAGCTACCGGCCCGATGCCGACGCGCTTCTTGCGGCGCCGGCCCGGGTGGTGATCGCCGTGGGCGAGGAGTCTGAGGGCACCTTCACGGGGCGAACCTCGGTGGCGGCGGCCCGGCTGCTCGGCCAGCAGCCAGCCGTTTTCCCGAGCCACCACGGCGGCTTCGTCGGTGGCGAGTCCGGCTACGCCGGACAGCCTGAGGCCTTCGCGCGCAGGCTGCGTGAGGTCCTCGACGATGCCCGCTGACGGCCGTCCGTCTCCCGGTCACGCGGCCTCCTGCTCATGAGGCGGAGTACGCACCCGCGTCGAGGTCCTCGAGGAGAGTGGCGCCGGCCGGCGCCCAGCCGAGAAGCTCCCGCGTCGCGGTGCTCGTCGCCGCGAGATCCATGCCGAAGAAGGTGCCGATCCACCCGAAGTGATCCTGGACGTCATCGGGCGCGATGGACGTGACGGGCAGGCCGAAGGCGCGGCCGATGGCCTCCGCGATGTCGCGGGTGGGGACGCCCTGTTCCGCGACGGCGTGCAGGCGAGCGCCGGCCGGCGCCTTCGCGAGTCCCAGGGCGACGAGGCGCGCGGCGTCGGACCGGTGCACGGCGGCCCACCGGTTGGTCCCCTCTCCCGGGTAACCGGAGACGCCCTTCTCGCGGGCCACCGCGGCGATGATCGCGATGAACCCGTGGTCGCCAGTTCCGTGCACCGTCGGCGCGAAGCGCAGGCTCACGGCGTGCACGCCGCGGTCGACGTACTCGAGCGCGAGGTTCTCGCTGCCCCCGCGCGGCGAGTCGGGGCCATGGAACGGGGACGCATCGTCCTCGGTGGCGGGCCTGCCCTGGGTGAGGCCGGCGACGCCCGAGGCGAACAGGAAGGGGCGGTCGGTGCCGGCGAGCGCATCACCGATGGTCTGGATCGCGGCTCGCTCGGCGGCGATCGTGCCGGCCGGGTTGGACCAGTCGTGCTTGTTCGCGAGATGGATGACGGCCTCGGCGGCCTCAGCGCCAGCCCGGATGCTCGCGAGGTCGTCGAGGTCACCGCGCAGGACGTGAGCCCCCTTGGCCTGGATAGCGGCGGCGGAAGCGTCGGACCTGGCCAGCCCGGTGACCTCATGCCCGGCGGCGAGAAGCTCATCGACGGTGGCCGAGCCGATCCATCCGGAGGCTCCGGTGACGAAAACGCGCATGGCCTGTCTCCCTTCGGCTCCGCCACGGGCGGAGCGGCTGATACGTGATGTCAGTGACTGATGTCAGCCACAGACATCACCATACACCTGTACGACAGTCACTGTCATCACTAGACTCGGCACCATGGTGCGCTGGGAACCGGGTGCGAGAGACCGCCTGCAGGCAGCGGCACTCGAGCTGTTCGCCACTCGCGGGTTCGAGCAGACGACCGCCGCGGAGATCGCGCAATCCGTCGGGCTGACCGAGCGCACCTTCTTCCGGCACTTCAGCGACAAGCGCGAGGTGCTGTTCTACGGGCAGCAGCAGTTCATGCAGGCGTTCATTGACGGGGTGGACGCCGCACCGCCGGAGGCATCCCCCCTCGAGGTCATCGCCTCCGCGCTGCACGCGGCGGCATCGTTCTTCCCCGACGAGCGCCGCCCGCACGCCCGCACGCGACAGTCCGTGATCGACCAGAACCCCGCGCTCCGCGAACGCGAACTGCACAAACTCGCGGGCGTGGCCACGACGGTCGCCGAGGCTCTGCGCGCGCGAGGCATCGGCGAGCCCGCGGCCACCCTGGCGGCGGAGTCCGGCGCCACGGTGTTCGGAATAGCGTTCTCACAGTGGATCCGCGAAGGTGAAACGCGGTCCCTGGCCGACATCGCGTCGGACGTGCTCCGCGAGCTGCTCAGCATGACCGCAGCGGCAGCCGGTGACGGAAGTTCCCGTGACAGGCAGCAGTCCGCTCGGACACCGTCGTTATCGCCGGGGCTTTAGCAAACGGTCCCGGGAAGAGCGCTAGCTGCGCTGGCGTCGCTAGCGGCTAGGACTCCCGTTGCCGCTGACGCCAGTTCCGGGCCGTGCGCCCCGGCCGGGATCTGGCCTGGCCGTGGCCAGCGCTCGGGGGTGCCCCAGGGGGCAGGGGAAACGTGACGTCGACGGCGAGACCGCCGCCGGGCACGGGGCGGGCCGCGATGGTGGCGGCATGGGCGGTGGCGATGGCGCGGACGATGGACAGGCCCAGGCCGTGGCCGCCGTCGCGGCGGGCGCGGCGCGGGCCGAGCCGCTGGAAGGGCTGGAACAGCCGGTCGACCTCGGCCGGCGGGATGACCGGCCCCGAGTTGGTCACCGACAGGACGGCGTGACCGCTGCCGGTCCCGGTGGCGACCTGGACGTCCCCGCCGGGGACGTTGTGCAGCACGGCATTGCTGATCAGGTTGGCCGCCAGCTGCTGGACCAGCAGCGGGTCACCATCGAGGACGGCGGGCTGGATGTCGGCCTGGACGTTCAGGCCGAGACGGCTGATCCCGGGGCGGGCGGCGGCCAGGGCGGCGCCGGTGATGGCGGCCAGGTCCACCGGCTCGCGCTCGCCGGTGCCGGCTTCGCTGCTGGCCAGGGTGAGCAGCGCTTCGATGAGGCGTTCCTGCTCGGCGTTGGAGGCGAGCAGTTCCCGGCTGACCTCCTGCCAGGTGCCGGCGGTGGCGGCCGGGTCGGCCAGGGTGACCTGGAGCAGGGTGCGTTCCCTGGTCAGGGGGGTGCGCAGTTCGTGTGACGCGCTGGCGGCGAACCGGCGCTGGGCGTCGAAGGATGCCTCCAGCCGCGCGAACAGGTTGTCGAGCGTGTCGGCGAGTTCCGTGAGCTCGTCGTCGGGTCCGGGCAGGGCGAGCCGCTCGTGCAGGCTGCTGGCGGAGATCCGCCGGGCGGCGGCGGTGATCGTGCTCAGCGGGCGCAGCACCCGGCCGGCCAGGAACCAGCCGATCACGGTGGCGGCGACCGCGAAGACCGCCAGCGCGATGGCGGAGGCGAGCAGCAGCTGCTGCCGGTCGGTGGCGATCTGCGAAAGGTGCGCCTGGCTGACCGACGCCCTGGCCTGCTGGGGATTGAGTGGGATGTTGATGATGTCGTAGCGGCCGGCCCGGTGGACGTCGGCGGCCGGGGCCCTGACCACCCGGTGGAAAACCGGGCTCGCGTTCACCCCGGCGAAGTGCACCGTGCCCCCGTCGAGCAGGTAGGTCAGGCCGAGCACGGCCGCGCCGCAGGCCAGGAACGCCGCGCCGTACAGGACGGTCAGGCGCAGCCGGGCGGTCCGGCGGGGCATCCGGAGAGATCGGGGAATGCGCATTAGGGATCTCCGATGCGGTAGCCGCTCTCCCGGACAGTCTGGATCACCGGCGGGTCGCCGAGCTTGGCCCGGAGCCGGCGGATGGTGGTCTTCACGGTGCTGGTGAACGGGTCGGCGGCCTCGTCCCACACCCGCTCGAGCAGCTCCTCGGCCGGGACCGGCCGCCCGTCGGCGGCGAGCAGGCATTCCAGCACGGCGAGTTCCTTGGTGGTGAGCGGCAGGCGCCGCCCGGCGCGGACCGCGACGCGGCGGGCCGGATCCAGGCTCAGGTCACCGTGCTCGAGGCGGGCGGGCAGCGGCGCCGCGGCGCGCCGGCCCAGGGCCCGGATGCGGGCCACCAGCTCGGCGAAATCAAACGGCTTGGGCAGGTAATCGTCGGCGCCCAGGTCCAGTCCCTCGACCCGGTCCCTGACCGACCTCGCCGCGGTGAGCATCAGCACCCGGCTCGGCGACTTGCTCGCGGCCAGGGCCCGGCACACGTCGTCACCGTGCACACCGGGCAGGTCGCGATCCAGCACCACCACGTCGTATCGGTTGACCGCCGCATGCTCCAGGGCCGCACTGCCGTCGAGCGCGATGTCGACCGCCATCCCTTCGCGGCGCAGCCCGGCCGCCACCGCCGCGGCCAGGACCTCGTCGTCCTCGGTCACCAGAACCCGCATTGCCCGCCCGCCGCGTCGCGTGTGGCCGCGGCACTGCCAGCCGCCTGGTTCCCAGGATCGCAGGCCGCAGGTGACAGCCAGGTGACATTTTCGGTTCCCGTCCTGTCACCTCCCGTTCTGTACAACTGCAACGTATGACCAGGCTTGGCTTTTCAAGGAGATCACGATGAACAAAAGATCCGGCGGTAACCGGGCCCCGCGGCGCGCGGCCGCCCTGGCTGGCGCCGCTGCGGTCGCCGTGCTGACCGCGGCGTGCGGCGGCGCCGCCCCGTCCTCGGCCAGCCCGCCGACCTACGCCCAGGAGCTGGCCCTGGCGCAGTGCATGCGCGGCCACGGCGTGCCGAACTTCCCCGACCCCCAGGCATCGGGGGGCTACTCCCTGGGCTCCAACGGGTCAATCCAGGGTGCCGGGGGGTCAATCGACATCAACAGCAGCCCGGTACAGGCGGCGTACGGCCATTGCCGGCATCTGCTGCCCGGCGGCCCGTCTGTCTCGCAGCTGGAGCAGAAGGTGCAGGAAGGGCAGCAACGACAGGAGCAGGAGCTCCCCACCCTGGTGAAGTTCGCCCAGTGCATGCGCAGCCACGGCGTGCCGGGCTTCCCCGACCCCGCGCTGAGCGGTCAGAGCGCCCCGGCGTCCGGTAAAGGTGCTGGCATCAACCCCAGGTCGCCGCGGTTCCAGGCCGCGGTGCGGGCCTGCCGCCATGTGCTGCCCGCCGGGGCGCATCTCTCGATAAAGACGTCGGCCGAGACGCACCGGTCATGAGCGAGACCGTTTCACGCGGCGGGGTCGCCGACCAGCGAGACGGGGCGGCGGAGGCCGGGGAGGCCGGCCAGGCGCGGCCGCGCCGTCGGCGCCGGGGGCCGGTCGCGGTAGTGCTGGTGCTCGTGGTACTCGGAGCGGGGGCGGGGGTCGCGTGGGCGGCGGGGGCGTTCGGGCCGCGTGGCCCGTCCGGGGCCGGGCCGGGGGCAGCGCCGCCGGCGACGCGACCGGTGGTCCGGGAGGACCTGTCGTCGACCACGCCGGTGAGCGCGACCCTGGGGTACGCGAAGTCCTACACGGTGCGAGGGCCGGGCGGCGGCGTGCTGACCTGGCTGCCGTCGGCCGGGCAGGTAATCGCTCAGGGGCACGTGCTGTGCCGGGTCGACAACGCGAGCCCGGTGGTGCTGCTGTACGGGGCGGTGCCGGCCTGGCGGACGCTGGACGAGGGGCTGACCGGGGCGGACGTGACCCAGCTCAATCATGACCTGGTGGCGCTGGGCGACGCGAGCAGCTCGCAGATCAGCGCGCTGGGCCGGGATTACTTCTCCTGGGCGACCGCGGACGGGGTGCAGCGGCTGGAGTCGGCGCTCGGGGTTTCCAGCCCGCCGGGGTCGCTGCCGCTGGGGTCGGTGGTGTTCGAGCCGGCCGCGATCCGGGTCACCAGCGTGCTGAGCAGCCTGGGCGGCCCGGCCGCCGGGCCGCTGCTGGCGGCGACCTCCGACCAGCACCTGGTCACGGTCCCGCTGAGCACCGCCCAGGAGACGGAGGTGGCGGTGGGGGACGCGGTCACGATCACGCTGCCGGACGGCGCCAGCACGCCAGGGAAGATCTCCTCAGTCGGCACGGTGGCGTCCGGGACCGCCAGTAACGCGACGATCCCGGTGACGGTCACGCTGACCCACCCGTCGGTGGCCGGGACCCTGGACCAGGCGCCGGTGACGGTGTACATCACCACCGGCAGCAGCCCCGGCCCGGTGCTCGCGGTTCCGGTGGCGGCGCTGCTGGCCCGGGCGAAGGGGGCCGGGCAGGCGGGTGGCCGGTACGCGGTCGAGGTGACGGGCGCCGGCAACTCCCGGCGGCTGGTCCCGGTGCAGGTCGGGATCTTCGACGACAACTCCGGCCTGGTGCAGGTCACCGGGCCGCTGACGCCCGGCCAGCAAGTCGTGGTGCCGGCGACGTGAGCGCCGTCCTGGAGCTGGAGCGGGTGACGAAGGAGTATCCGGGGTCGCCGCCGGTGCGGGCGCTGGATCAGGTGAACGTGGCGGTGGCAGCCGGCGAGCTGGTCGCGGTGGTCGGCCCGTCCGGGTCGGGCAAGAGCACGCTGCTGCACCTGATGGGCACCCTGGACCGGCCGAGCACCGGGGTGGTGCGGGTGACCGGCCTGGACGTGGCCAAGATGACCGACCGGGAGGTGTCCGCGCTGCGGGCGGGGCGGATCGGGTTCGTGTTCCAGCAGTTCTTCCTGGCCGAGCACCAGAGCGTGCTGGCCAACGTGGCCGACGGCCTGCTGTACGCGGGCGTGGCCCGCGCCGCGCGCCGTCAGCTGGCCGCGGCCGCGCTGGAGCGGGTCGGCCTGGGGCATCGGGCCAGTGCCCGGCCGACCCAGCTGTCGGGGGGCGAGCGGCAGCGGGTGGCGATCGCCCGGGCGATCGCCGGCCGGCCGCCGGTGGTGCTGGCTGATGAGCCGACCGGCAACCTGGACTCCGGCACCGGCGCCGCTCTGCTGACCCTGCTGGCCGAGCTCAACGCGGCCGGCACCACGATCATCGTGATCACCCACGACGACGCGGTCGCCGCCGCGATGCGGCGCCGCATCGAGATGCTCGACGGCCGCGTCGTCGCCGACACCGGTCCCGTCCCGGCCACGGCCGGGGGATGGCCGGCGTGAGAAGGGCGATCATGACCATGACGCCAGGCCCGGCCGCCCCGGCGCCGGCCCGGCTGCGCCCGGGCGACCTGGCCGGGCTGGCCAGCGTGGGGCTGCGGACCCGCAAGCTGCGCGCGGCGCTGTCGGCCCTGGGCATCGCCATCGGGGTGGCCGCGATCGTGGCCGTCCTGGGCCTGGCCCGCTCCTCCCAGGCCGGGCTGCTGGCCGAGATCAGGCAGCTGGGCACGAACCTGCTGACCGTCACCAACGGGCAGGATCTCACCGGGCAGACCGTCGAGCTGTCTGACGCCGCGCCGGGGATGGTCGGCCAGCTGCCCGGGGTCACCGCCGTCCAGTACACCGCCGTCGTCAGCGCCGATGCCTATCGCAGCCCGCTCATTCCCTCGATCGACACCGACGGGCTCAGCGTGGATGCCGCCAGCCTGGGCCTGCCCAAGGTGGCGGGCACCGCGGTCGCCCAGGGCAGCTACCTCAACGCCGCCACCGCCAGGGAGCCGGTCGCCGTGCTCGGTGCCGAGGCCGCCCAGCTGATGGGCATCGACCGGATCTGGAGCGGCGAGCGGATCTGGGTCGGCGGCCAGTGGTTCTATCTCGCGGGCATCCTCCACTCCGCCACCCTGGCCCCGCAGATCGACACCTCGATCCTGGTCGGCTTCCCCGCCGCGCAGGCCTACCTCGGCTTTGACGGGCATCCCGCCGAGCTGTACGTCCGCACCGTCAACACCCCGGCCGCCACCACCAGGGCTGATGACCTGCTCGCCGCGCAGGCCAACCCCGAGAACCCGAACGAGGTCGACGTCTCCCAGCCGTCGCAAGCCCTGACCGCGCAAGCCGACGCCGCTGGCGCCTTCGCCACCCTGTTCCTCGGCCTGGGCGCGGTCGCGCTGCTGGTCGGCGCCGTCGGGGTGGCCAACATCATGATCATCTCCGTGCTCGAGCGCCGCCAGGAGATCGGGCTGCGCCGCGCGCTGGGCGCCACCCGAGGCCAGATCCGCATCCAGTTCCTGGCCGAGGCCGTCCTGCTCGCCCTGGCCGGCGGGGCGGGCGGGGACGTCGCCGGCGGCGCCGCCACCGCCATCTACGCCCACGCCAAAGGCTGGGCCATCGTCATCCCCCCCGAAGCGTGGGCCGGCGGCCTGGCCGCCGCCCTCCTCATCGGCGCCCTGGCCGGGCTCCTGCCCGCCATCCGCGCCGCCCGCCTGTCACCCACCCAGGCGCTGTGGACCCTGTGAGCGCGGCGCCGCGTGACATGCTGCCGCGGTAACAGCTTAATGGTGGTAGCCTCCATTTGGAGGTAACCACCATGTCCGCCAGCGGCAGTGGCAGCGGGGTCGGCGCTCGGCGCTGGTGGGCGCTCGGCGCGGTCAGCCTGAGCGTCCTGGCCGTGACCGTGGACGGCACGGTGCTGTCGGTGGCCCTGCCGACCCTGGCCAGGGCGCTGCACGCCACGGAGTCTGACCTGGAGTGGTTCTCGTCCGGCTACCTGATGCTGCTCGGCGCCGCCGTGCTCCCGGCCGGGCTGATCGGTGACCGGTTCGGCCGCAAGAAACTGCTGATCGGCTGCCTGGCGGCGTTCGGCGCGGGCTCCGTGCTGTGCGCCGAAGCACCCTCGCCGGGTGTCTTCCTCGCCGCCCGGCTGCTCATGGGGCTGGCCGGGTCGGGGGTCACCGTGATGGCCATGTCCGCGCTCACCGTCTTGTTCAGCGACCGGGAACGGCCCCGGGCCGTGGGGATCTACGAGGCCGCCAACTTCCTCGGCCTGCCGGTCGGTCCGCTGCTGGGCGGCTGGATGCTGTCGCGGCTGTGGTGGGGGTGGGTGTTCCTGCTGAACGTGCCCGTCGCCGTGGTCGGCCTGATCGCCGCCCTCGTGCTGATCCCGGAGTCACGGGCGGCGCAGCGACCCCGGCTCGACCCGCTCGGCATCGCCGTCTCGGCCGCCGGCCTGGTCATCTTGATCTACGGGCTGATCCGGGCGGGCCACGACGGCTGGGGCGATCCGGCCGCCCTGGCGCTGATGGCCGGCGGCGTCGCCGCCCTGGCCGGGTTCGCGGGGCTGGAAGGCCGGCTGGCCAGGCGGGGCGGCAGCCCGCTGATCGATCCCGTGCTGTTCCGCTCCGCCTCCTTTACCTGGGGAGCAGTACTCGGCGGGGTGGCCGGGCTGGCCATGATCGGCGTGGTGTTCGTCATGCCGCAGTACTTCCAGGCCGTCCAGGGAGCGAGCGCCCTCGGCGCCGGGCTCCGCCTGCTGCCGCTGATCGGCGGGCTCGTCGCCGGTGCCCTGCCCGCCGGCGCGCTGGCCAGGGCCGCGGGCGCCAGGTTCACGGTGACGCTGGGGTTCATCCTCCTCGCGGCCGCCGCCCTGACCGGCGCGACGACGCAGGCCACCGCGCCCGCGGCGTTCATCGCGATCTGGATGGCCGCGCTCGGCGCGGGCACCGGCCTGACGCTCACCGCGGCCACCGCCGTGGCGCTGTCCAGGCTGTCACCGGAGCGCAGCGGGACCGGCTCGGCGGTGGTCCAGGCGTTCCAGCACACCGCCGGCCCGCTCGGCACCGCGATCATGGGCAGCATCCTGGCCGCCGGCTACCAGTCCCGCCTCGACCTGCGGGCCATCCCGGCGGCCGCGGGCACGGCCGCGGGCGCGGCCGCGCGCCGGAGCGTCTTCGACGGCGTGGCCGTCGCCGCCCGGCTCGGGTCGGCCGGCCTGGCCCGCGTGGTCCGCGCCGCCTTCGCCGGTGGCCTGGACACCTCGCTGGTGGCCTCGGCCGCGATAGCCGTCGCCGGCGCGCTCCTGACCCTGGCATTCTTGCCCCGGAGGAACACCGTGACCGACTCAGCCGCCAGCCCGGCCAGCCCGGCCGGGACTGCGCGAGCGCAAGAAGGCCAGGACCCGCGCCACGATCCAGGCCTGCGCCCTGCGCCTGTTCCGCGAGCAGGGCTATGACGCCACCACGATCGAGCAGATCATCGAGGCCGCCGACGTCTCCGAGACCACCTTCTTCCGGTACTTCCCGACCAAGGAAGATGTGGCGCTCGACGAGGGCTACGACCCGATGCTCATCGAGGCGTTCCAGGCCCAGCCCCCCCAGCTGGCCCCGGTCCCGGCCCTGCGCGCCGCCTTCGCCTCGACCTTCGCCGGCCTGACCGCCCAGCAGCGAGCCGAGCTGAGAGAGCGGATCGCGCTCACCCTCACCGTCCCGAGGCTGCGCGCCGCCATGCTCGACCAGATCTCCCAGGCCACCCAGCTCATTGGCCGAGCCATGGCCGAGCGCGCTGGCCGCCGGCCCGACGACCTCACCGTCCGCGCCGTCACCGGCGCCATCGTCGGCGCTGCGGTGGCCGTCGCCGCCGCCGTCATCGACGACCCCGACGCGGACGTCGCCGCCCTCATCGATCAGGCCATCGCGCACCTCGAACCGGGCCTCACGCTGTAACCGCGGCCGGCTCTGGTCAGGACTTGCGCCCGACGCCGGCCAGGAACCAGAGCAGGCTCGGGTCAGCCGGTACCTCGTCGGCCGGGTCGGGGCGCCACTGCGGCAGGTAGACCAGCCCTGGGTCGACGAGCTCGAAGCCGTCCAGCAGGCGGCCGATCTCCGCGCGGGACCGGGCCCGGCCCTTGCTGGCCACCCGGCTGCGGTACATGGTCGACGCGGCCTGGGTCACCTCGGGCCTGCTCTCGCTGGTGGCGTGGCTGAGCACCAGGTAGCTGCCGGACGGCAGCCGGTCGCGCAGCTCCGCGACCAGGGCCCACGGGTCATCGGCGTCGGCCAGGAAGTGCACCACGGCGACGAGCAGTAAGCCGACCGGCCGGTCCAGGTCGATCAGCCGCCGGGTCACGGGATGGGCCAGGATGCTCTCCGGCTCGCGCAGGTCGGCCTCGATGATCGCCGCGTTCTGGTCGCCGTTGAGTATCGCCTTGCTGTGCGCGATGGCGACCGGATCGATGTCGGCGTAGAGCACCCGGGCGGCCGGGCCGCCCTGCTGGGCGACCTCGTGCACGTTGCCCTGGGTCGGGATCCCGGAGCCGATGTCGAGGAACTGGCTGACCCCGGCCGCGGTCAGGAACCGCACGGCCCGGCCCAGGAACGCCCGGTTGGCCCGGGCGATGGCCCGGACGTTGGGGACCACGGCGGCCATGGCCCGGCCGAGGTCCTGGTCGGCCAGGAAGTTGTGGCTGCCGCCCAGCCAGTAGTCATAGACCCTGGCCACGTTGGCCTGGGCCGGATCGACTCCCGGCGGTACCCAGCCCAGATCTCCCGCCAACACGCCTCCCTGGCCCAGCGTCGCAGTCCAGCTTCCCGGCTGCCTTCTTGTACCTTATCCCGCGCCCACGCGTCCGCCCAGGCCCCGCCGCAGGCCGCTGCGCTACGCCTAGTCAGCAGGCCAGCGGCCAGCGGCCAGCGGTCGGCGGTCGGCGGTCGGCGGTCAGCCCGAGCGCTGCTAGCGGCGGCCGGGCAGGGCCTTGCCGACCTTGTAGATGGCCTCGGCCACGACACAGACGTCTGTCCCGTCCGTAAGGTCGGCTGACTCCGAAGGCACGAAGAAGTTAACCGCGGTGGCGGTGATGCGCCGGGAGTTCTCCAGCGGATCCGCGGGCCCGGGCGACGTGCTGCTCGCGCCGTTCAGGGCCAGGACGCGATAGTCGGACATCGACCGCATCTGCCTGGGAATGCTGGCCAGGTGGATGTTCTCGGCCTCGAGCGCGTGGGTGAACAATTCCCGGTCGAACCCGCAGTCATCCGGGTCAACCAGCACGACGAGCGAGTACAGGCCGTGGACGACTCCCGGCGCCGGCGGCTGAAGCAGTTGGATACCGGAAATGGCCGACAGCGCTTCCATGAGGATGGTCGCGGACTCCTGGCGACCCTCTATGACCTGGTCGAGCCTCTTGATCTGGGGCAGGGCCAGAGCCAGTCCCAGCGGATGAGCACGGTACTTGAGGCCAGTCCCGGTGAATGCGAGCTCATGGTTCGGTGAGGATTCCGGGATCTCCTGCAGCGCGCGGCGGTTGAAATGTCCGAGCAGCAGCGCGCGCTCGAAGATGGCAGTTACCTGGTGCCAGTTCCGCCATCGCCGGCCCAGAGCGTCTTCTGGGCCTGGAGGCTCCAGGCCGCGCCATCTCCGAAACTCCCGACGACCGACCCCTTGAAGCGCGCGCCGTGGGCGTGCGAGCAGTCCTCGAACAGCAGCAGGCCCCGGCGATCGCACAGGGCGCGCAGTGCGTCAAGCTGGGCGGGCTGTCCCCACATGTGCGTGGCCATGATGGCCTTGGTCTTGCCGGTGATGGCTGCCTCGGCCATATCCGTGGAGATGGTTCCGTCGCGGGCACAGTCCACGAGTACCGGTCGGGCGCCCAGATGGACCAGTGGCGTAATAGTCGCGAAGAATCCATAATCCGAGCAGATGACCTCGTCGCCAGGGCCGATGCCGGCGCCGTAGTAGAGGGAATGTAGGGCGGCGGTGCCGGAGGAAGTAGCAATGGCGCGCGGAACGCCGATGTACTCGGCGAACGCGTCCTCGAAGTCCCGGACGACCCCACTTCGGTCGTAAATGGAAATCCGCTGATGAGCCTGCGTGATAAGCGCGGCGGTTAGCTCGTCCGTGATGCGCGGCCAAACCGGGTCTATCCGCCGGATGGACACCGGATCGCCGCCATTCATGGCCAGCCCGAGATCGGCCTTGCTCATACTGGGTATCCTTCCCGCGAAGTTAGCGACGTGATCGGCGGTGGCATAAAGATTGTCCACCAGTGACAGGACTTGCAATTGCGATCGCAGGCTCCCGTGCCACTCTCCCCGGCCGCTGAGGAATCCTACGCTCAGCAGGGCGTCAATCTGGGCCAGGGTATCTCTGCCGGGTGGCGGAGCCGACGCGAGTGCCGCCCGGCCGCTAGCGGGAGTTTGCGGGGGGTCGGAACTCGAGTAGATAACTTTGTCATTCTTAATGATGAGCAGTTCGTTGCGCTTCCTAAGCTCCGCACCAGACCGGACCCTGATGCTGACCTCGAGCCTGCGCGAGTGAAACCACAATGACACCGCGGCTTCGTCCTCGACCGCGTCGCCCGCCGGCGCTCGCGTCCTGAGCTGGGCGTAACTCCCGTCTGGCTGGCCGAGGCAGGTCAGCAGCAGGTCAAGGTAGTGATATCCCAGGTCTATGAGGACGCCTCCGCCGGCGTGCTCGCGCGATAGGCGCCAGTTGTCGACGCCCGGCCAGCTCGGCACGTCCGCATGTATGCAGATCGAAGCGTCGGTCAGGTTCGGTGATCGGAGAAGCCGCGCAAAATGCTGATACTTGGGCTTGTAGTACAAGGGCAGGACCGTGGCGAGCGGCGTCCGATGATCCCGGCTCGTCTGCATGAGCTCGCGCAGCTCGGCGGCATTCCTGGCGGGCGGCTTCTCGACCAGGGTCGGGATCCCTGCTTCCAGCAGTGAGCGCGATAGCAGGACATGGCTGTCGTGCGGCGTCGCCACGATGGCCAGCTGCGGCCCGGACGCGGCCACGCCGGAGGCGAGACTGTCGTGCATCGGGACGTCCAGGTCCGGGGCGCCCCGCAGGGCCGCCAGCCGTTCGGGCGTTTCGACGATCGCGGTGAGCCGCAGGTCCTGACTCGCGGTGAGCGCGGGGACGTGCGCGCTAAGCCCTCGGCGTCCGGCCCCGACGAGCATGACGGAGACCGGTTCAGCTGTAAAAGGCTGAAACCCGACGCTCCTCGGCCTGGCGGCCAGGCTCGCCCCGTAGGGGAGGCATGACTGTCCACTAGGCATCCGTCCCGGACGCGTTAGCTCGCAGGAGCCGCGTCGACTCCTTGGCGAAGTCTAGCCACTCGCGTGCCCGTGAGTCGTAAGGCCTTGGCATAAACTTCTCACCAGTGAAGAACGGGAGTGTCACCGGCAGCCGGCTGCGGTTCGGATGAGAACTCCGTCTTCGGCCCACGGCAGGCGCTCGCGTACCTCGCCGATGACGGCGACGCGCGGGTAACCGCGGCCCGGAGGGGGCTCGTTGAGGGCCTGAAGCTTGTCATCCAGGGCTTTTGGTACGGTCAGCACTACTTCCCAGTCAAACCCGGTGCTCAGGGCGAACAGGAACGGAGCGATGCCGAGAGACCGGCCCAGCCGGGCCACGTCGGCATTGATAAGGGCCTCTATCTTGTCCGGAAACAGTTCAATGCCGACACCAGACGCACTTCCGATAAGCTCGGCGCAGGCCAGAATCCCGTCACTGGTGTCAATCGCCGCGGTCGCCAGTCCGGCTTCTGCTACCGCTCGCATTGTTTCCAGTGGCAGGCCGAGGCTGGTGAACCTCACGTCCGCGTTAATAAGTTCCGAGATGACGTCCACCTCGTCGCGTGACAGCTGAGGAGCGAGTTCTAGCGCCCATCGCGCCCCGAGGCCGTTAAATTCCTGCTCTGGCCCCGGCGACAGCGTCACGGCGACCATATCGCCGACGTTCGCCCCGCGCCGGGTCAGTTCCTGCCGCGCGCGGACGCGGCCGACGGCGGTGGCCGTCAGCGATTTCTGATTCCGCTCCCGCAGGTCGCCGCCGACGACGACCGCGCCATACCTGGCCGCCTCGTCCGCCGCGCTGCGCAGGAAAGCGTGCGTCCACGACGCCGCCGTGGCCCGGCGGACGTGGAGGTTGAGCAGCACGGCCAGGGGCTCGGCCCCCATGGACAGCAGGTCCGAGAGCGTGGCCACGACCGCGAATCGCGCCGCGTATCTCGCCGCCTCCTGGGTGTCCGGGACCAGGAGGGCCGCAGGCACCGAGTCAGTGGTGACGACGAGATCCTCATCTGGTGCCGTCCGCAGCACAGCCCCGTCGTCGCCGGCTCCGAGGATGACGTGGCCGGGCACCGGGCCGGGCTGGCGGAGCAGGCCCTGTCGTATCCAGTCGTGAACGGCGTACTCGCCGACCTCCGTCATCTCGATATCGGCGGCGATCTGGCCCTGAGCCAGGTGCTGATGATTAAGCCTCGCTATCTCGGACCTGATCTCGGCGCGCGTGACGTGATGGTCACGTTCCGGTAGCTCTCGCAGTGACTCGTGGAGGGCCGAGACCGCCTCGGCGGAGTTCCCGAGACGCGATTCACACCTGCCGAGCGAACGGAGCGTATCGGCCTTCTCCGGGAATTTCCCGAGCCGGTTGAATTCGAAGCGAGCCTCCTCGTACTGGTCCTTGGCGTCCGCGAAGTTACCCAGGCTGAAGTCCAGGTCGCCAAGAGTCTTGGTCGTTCTCGCGATCATGTAGCGGTGCTTGCGGATGCTCCGGATCCTGCGGATCTTCTCAAGCGTGGCTCGCAGGGAGGCGGAATCATCTCGTCCTCGCGTGAAATCCATCTCGAGCTGGACCAGGGACTCCAGCACGGTGGCCAGCCGGATGGGGTTATCGTACTTCTGGAGCGACAGATAACTAGTCCGGAGGGCGTTTCGCGCCTCCTCATAATCGTGGTCTACGGAATAGTTGACGCGCCCCAGCTGATACGTGACGACATTGAGCAGGTAATCCGCGGCCGGGTTCGCGCTGATGCCCTCCAGCTCCCGCTTGGCCTGGCCGAGATGGGTCCGGGCGAGATCCGACTCGCCGGCCCGCCACTCGACGGCGGCCAGCTCCCGCAGGCAGTCGGCCCGGAGCGATACGCGTGCCTCGTGGCTCGGTATGCGCTCGGCCAGGAGCTCGGTATCCAGCAGGTCCTCGGCGTAGTGGCAGGCCCGGTCCATATGGTCACGGGCGCGGGAGTACCGGCCGCGTTCTTCCTCGATCATCCCGAGCTGCCGGTGAGCGGCGATGATCAGCGGCCAGTCTCCCGCGGCCAGGGCCTGGGACAGGATGAACCTGGCCGGGCCCTCCGCATCGTCGGTCCGGCCGAACTCGAAGTCCAGAGACAGTCGCTCGGCCCGCAGGGCTAGGGCGGCGGAGGGGTAGGGGACATTGGGCATCGGCCGCGGCATCGGCTCGTCGGCGAGCAATTCCTCCGTCTTGATCCAGTCCCCGCGGAAGCGGCAGGCCGCAGCGTGGGCCAGCACCGCACCGAGCCGGACATCGTCAAACCGCGGCAGCTGGGCGACTGCCATCCGGTAGACGGCGGCCGCGGCGGCGGCGCTCTCCCGGCTGGCGCAGAACTTGTCGCCGAGCAGGTGAAAGGGTATGCCGTCATTAAGCTCGACCGCGTCGTCCAGCCGAGCCCGCAGACCCGGGCGGTCGCGGACCCAGAGCAGCGCGCGGCGTTCCTCCCGCCGCTGGTCGTCGGAGTCTTCCAGCGGCGCCAGCCGTAGTAGGGCCGCACCGTCGGGTGGCGGCGGGCTGCCGCTCCGGAGCAGGTAGGTCACGCTGTGGCTAGCCGCGATCGTGTTGCTCATCGCGAGTTCGATGTCGGGGCTGGCCTTGGCGGCCGCTGTCCACAGGATGGCAACGTGTGAGAAGTCAGCGGCGCGGTCTGACTCGGGCACGACGCGGCCGCGACGATGTACACGATCTGCATCCCGGCCGCGCTGCACTGTTTCGCCACCTCATCGATGAGGTGGCCATCTTCCCAGTCGTAAAGCAGGGCGACTGTCTGACCGCGATGGCCATCGAGATCGGCCGCCGCGCTGGCCGGGCGATCGGCCCGGTAGATCCTCCTGACCTCGGCGGCCAGCCGATCGAGCGATTCCTCTGTCGCGCTCAGGGGGAAGTGGGTCCGGCCGCCGAGTGCGGTCCAGAGATTTGCTCCCCTCTCGGTCGCCGGCCGCGGCGGGCCGTCGATCACGACCGGCAGGAACTTGCCGTCGGGGCTCGTCATGACGGCGGATACCTCTATCTCGGTGAACTTCCTGTCCAGGTATTCCGAGGATATGAGCGCGACGACCACGCCCTCGTTTATGGCGCCTCCGATATTGACGAGGACAGATTGGCCAGCCTCGAAGCCGGTGTCCATCAGGACCCGGATGTCGCGCCGCTCCAGGGCCTCTTTGACCCGCAGGGCCTGCTCCCGCTCGGGTCCGGCGTAGCTGATAAACGCAGTGGCCCGTGACCTGCCCGTGTTCATGGTGTATGTCCTACTTGAATGTGCCCTAAAGCATGATGTGCGCGCTCACGTCCCGCACGAGTCTAGGGCCCATCAGCTAAGCCAGCTGACTACACGAGACCCCATCCATTTGGAGCAGCCATTCTGGTCGCTGCCGAACGGGTCTACCGGGTGGCCGGGCGGGCGCTCCGGTGGCCAGGAAGCGCAGGTACTCCTCGCGGTCGAGCGGGTTGCCGTCGGTGCGGGCCCGGACCGGGATCGGCCCGCGGACCGGCCGGTCCCCGGCCGGCTGGGACCACCAGGAGCCCTCGCCGCGGGTCAGCCCGGGCAGCGCCCTGGTGAACTCCGGCACCAGGGCGGCCGGGATCTGCCCGGTCACCAGCCACGCCGGTCCGGCGTCCGCCGACTGGGCGACGTCGGCCCCGAGCCCGGCCAGGTGGCTCAGCACCGGACTGAGCACGTCGCCGGGAATCTCGGCCTCGAAGTGCTGGCAGGGCTCGTAGACCCGGGTGCCGGCCGCCCGCAGAGCCTGCATCGCCACCATCGGCGTCCGGCCGCGGAAGTCGGCGGCGACGCTGGTCGGGCTGGAGTAGCCGGCCTGGATCAGCGTGATCGCGCAGTCGGTCACCGCCCAGCCCGACAGGCCCTGCTCCAGCGTGGCCAGCGCGGTGTCCTCGATGGCCCGGTGGAACGCCCGCGGCAGCGCGCCGTACTCGACCTGGCGGGTGAACGACACGCCCGTCCCCGGCGGGCCGGGCTCCACCCGCAGGCCGACGGTGGCGATGAAGTCGTTCGGGCCGTGCCGCTGGATCTGCTCGCAGGCCTCGCCCCGGCCCGCCGGCCGCTCGAAGTACACCGGCCGGATGGGCTGGAACTCGGCCGTCACCCCGAAGTCCCGTTCCAGCCGGGCCGCGATGACCTCCTGCTGGACCGCGCCGTACAGCAGCACCGAGGTCGCCCCGCCGCCCGCGGCCCTGGCCCGGATCAGCGGGTCCTCGTCGGCCAGGCTGAGCAGCGCGGTGTGCAGCCGGGCGGCCTGGCCGGGCCGCGCGGTGACAATGGTCTCCAGGCTGGGCGGCGGGAACTGCGGCGTCCCGGCCCGGCCGTCCGGCTCGCCGAGGCGATCACCGACCCGGACGCCGGGCAGGCCGCGGACCCGCGCGATGTTGCCCGCGGTCAGCACCCGCCCGGCCCGCTTCCGCCCGGCGTGCCCCGCCCCGGCCTGCCCCGGCCCGGCGCCTCCCGCCCCGGCGTCCTCCGGCGTGACGACCTCCAGGCCGGTGACCGGGCCGGTGATCCGGCTGACCCCGCCGCCCGGCTCGTGCCGGATCAGCGTCAGCCGCTGCCGCTCCCGCACCTCACCGGAGAACAGCCGCAGGTAGGCGACCTTCTCGCCGCCAGGCCCGCGCTCGATCGCGAACACGGTCCCGCTCGGGCCCGGCTCCCCGCTGGCCGCGGCGGAACGCGGCGTCGCAGCCGGGCGCCGGGCCACGAACGTCCCGATCCCCGCGGTCAGCTCGGCCGAGCCCTGGCCGGTCAGCGCCGATCCGAAGAACACCGGGTGGGCCAGCGCGGCGGCGGTCTGGCCGGCCAGCAGCGTCTCCAGGTCGGCGCGCGACGGGACAGCGTCGTCGAGCAGCCGGGCCAGCAGCGCGTCGTCGTGCTCGGCCAGGATCTCGGCCGCCCGGCGGCGGGCGGGCGGCTGGTCCAGGGCGTCCGGCTGGGTGCGGGCGGCCGGGGTGCCGAGCCCGGTCACGGTCTGGACCGGGATCGCGCCCGGCGCCAGCCGCCGCCGGATGTCGGCCACCAGGTCGTCCTGGCGGGCGCCGCGCCGGTCGATCTTGTTGACGAACAGCAGCGTCGGCAGGTGCAGCCGGGCCAGCGACTTCATCAGCACCCGGGTCTGGGCCTGGACGCCCTCCACGGCGGACAGCACCAGGATGGCCGCGTCGAGCACCACCAGGACCCGCTCGACCTCGGCGATGAAGTCGGGGTGACCGGGCGTGTCGACCAGGTTGACCTGGAGGTCACCGACGGCGAAGGAGGCCACGGCCGAGCGGATCGTGATGCCGCGCTGGCGCTCTAGCTCGTCGGTGTCGGTCTGGGTACTGCCGGCGTCGACGCTGCCGAGCCGGCCGATGCTGCCGTTATCGAACAGCAGCCGTTCGGTGAGGCTGGTCTTGCCCGCGTCGACGTGGGCGAGAATGCCAAGGTTCAGGGTCCGCATGAGCGCGCAAATCCTCGGAAGCAGGGATGGGCCACCTGATGAATCCGAGGCTCCGCCGCATCTCACCCTCCCCTTCGCGCTCATGCCGGCACTGTCGCGCCGACGGTACCCAGCGCGCCGGGGCCAGGTCCAGCGGTTTTTAACGGCGCCGGACGGCTAGTGCCCGGCGCCGATCCGGTACACCCGCCGGGCGGTCCCGCCGAAGATGGCCTCCTGCTCGGGCTGGCTCAGGTCCCGGGTCAGCTTCCGGGCCGCGCCCACCACGTCGCCGTAGGCCACCCCCAGCGAGGACACCGGCCAGTCCGACCCGAACATCAGCCGGCCCGGGCCGAAGCAGTCCAGCGCCATCTCGTAGTACGGCCGCAGGTACTCCACCTCGGGCCCGTCCGCGCCCGACTGCGGGCCGTCGGCAGGCGCCGGCGCGGCGAAGATCCCGGACAGCTTGCCCACCGTGTTGGGCAGCGCGGCGAACTCGCGGAACGCCGCCGCCCACTCCTCGCCCACCTTCGGCTTGACCTCGACGTTGCCCAGGTGATCGAGCACGAACACCAGCTCCGGAAGCCGGGCCGCGGCCTGCCCCGCGGCGGGCAGCTGGCCTGGCCGCACCACCACGTCGTAGGTCAGCCCGGCCGCACCCACCGCCGCCAGCCCGCGCAGCACCTCGGGCCGGATCAGCCACTGCGGGTCGGGCTCGATCAGCACCGGGTGCCTGATCCCGGCCAGCCGCCCGGCGCCCGGCCGCTCACCGAGCGCGGCCAGGTCGTCCGCCACGCCCGGCGCGGTCAGGTCCACCCAGCCGACCACGGCGCTCACCAGGGATCCGCTCGCGGCTACGGCCAGCATCTCCGGCGTCTCGCCCGGCTCGGTAACCGTCTGCACGATCACCGTGCCCGTCACCCCGGCCGCGGCGGCCAGCGGCGCCAGGTCGTCCAGCCCGAAATCGCGGCGCAGCGGCGCCAGGACCGGATCCGTGTCCAGCCACGGCTGCGCCCGCACCGACAGATCCCACAAGTGATGGTGCGCATCCAGCACTGGCACCAGCGCCATAACGTCTCCCGCCGCCCGATCCGTCGCAGTTGCCCACAGTACGGGGCTGTGGGTGTCCGATTGGTAACACTCTGGTGACGCTGTCGCTATGTCGCAGCAAGCTCTGTGCGTCCGCCGCCGCCTGACGCGGCGCTGACGTCCGATCAAGGACGTGGGTGTCCTGCTGGGCCCTCCGCGGTACCCAAACGGGACACCTACAACCAGCCAGGCCACCCCGGCCAGGCCACCCCGGCCAGGCCACCCCGGCCAGGCCAGGCCAGCCAGTGTCAGAGCAGCCTCCCGGGCACCACCCGCCCCGCCGGCCCCGGCAGCAACCACGCCAGCCCGCTCCCGCCAGCGAGCCGCTCCTGGATGTACCGAATCCGCACCCCGGCGTTGCTGTCTGTATGCGCCATCCGGCCTATATGCGCCATCCGGCTGATCTTGCGCTGTCGGAGCTCCTGCCCATGATCGTGACCGACTTTCCGCAGCATCCTGCGGAGAGCCGGTCACGATAACGGGAGCGTGGATAACGGCGGGCGGTTAACCGAGATCCGGGCGGGCCGATCGTGAGACGAGCGAGGCGGCAGGGACTGACGCAGCCATGGGGGCTCGGGAGGCTGCGCGATCAGCCGCGCAGAGGCGCGCATGCCCGTGGACGCCTGTTACGTACAGCCCGCCTACGTACAGCCCGCCGTGGGTAGCTAGACATCCAGTCGGCTGGCCCGGGGCGTGAGTGGCCTGGGGGACGGGTGGGGTGGGTGTGACACCTCGTACCGAGGGGCGGCGGCCGCGGGCGGCTGAGGCCGGGCTGCCGGCCGGCCTAGCTGCCGGCCGGCTACAGGCCGAGGTCGTCGAGTTCCTTGTGCAGATCGGCGCGGGGGCCGGTGTAGGGGCTCGTGGGCTTGGTGTTCTTGGCGCGGCGGGTGGTGCTGCCGGTGTCCGGCGCCGGCGTCACCGCCGTGCCCGGCGAGCCAGACCCCGAGTCGGACCCGGAGCCGGACCCTGAGCCGGACCCCGAGCCGCCGCCCGCGACCTCGGCAGCACGGCCCGCGCGGCGGTCGCGCGAC
The DNA here is from genome assembly GCA_963822485.1 of uncultured Actinomycetota bacterium. Taxonomy (GTDB): domain Bacteria; phylum Actinomycetota; class Actinomycetes; order Streptosporangiales; family Streptosporangiaceae; genus DASUBV01. Next base: position 206,551 of record CAWGHW010000027.1, on the reverse strand, counting down.
CTCGAGCCGCCGCCCGCGACGGCCAGGCCACGGGCCACGCGGCGGTCGCGCAGCAGCCAGCCGCCCAGGATGCCCCCGACCAGGCCGCCGATGTGCGCCTGGTAGCCCACGCCCACGTGCGGCAGCAGCACCGTGAACTGGTAGGCGAAGCACAGCGCCATCACCACCCCGACCACCATGTCGATGACGTGGCGGTCGAAGAACCCCCGCACCATGATGTAGCCGAAGTAGCCGAACACCACCCCGCTGGCCCCGGCCCCGACCGAGCCCGAGCTCTCGAAGAACCAGGCCGCCAGCCCGCTGGTCAGCACGACCAGCCCCGTGAGCGCGACGAACTTGCCCACGCCGCGGTAGGCGGCCAGGAACCCGAAGATGAACAGCGGGCCGGAGTTGCTCTCGATGTGCGCCCAGCTGAAGTGCAGGAACGGCGCCGTGATGATGTCCGGCAGCCCGCCCACATCGTGCGCCCTGATCCCGTACTCATACGTCAGCCGGTAGCCGTCGGCCCAGTTGATGATCTGGACGAGCCAGAGCAGGGCCAGCACGCCGACCATGATGAACAGGGCCGTGCGGGCCCCGGCCAGCACGGCGGCCGGGTCCTCGGCGCCGATCCGCCAGGACCGGCCGATCGCCGTCCGGCGGCTGGCCGGCGCCTTGTGTCCCGCCCGGCCGCGGCGCGTCTCCGGCTCGCTCATGCGAAGTCCGTCATCGTGGTGGTATCCCGTCGCCGGTCAGGGCCGTTTCTTCGACGCTAGCCGCACCATGGTCCCACGGGAAGCCCGCGCGCCGGGTCAGGCGGTCACGTATGGCGCACGACGATGACAGTCCGTAAATGATTACGTCGAGTAATTATTACGGTACGGATTGCCTATCCATGATCCGCGGAGACGTTATTTACGGGTGGGCGACACAGCTTTTTCGGCCGAAACGGCCTGCCGGAGCGCGCGATTCTGGCAACGTTATGCGGCGACGCCGCTGGGCCGCGCAGCCAGGCCAGTCCTGCCGTGATGGCAGTACGCGTGAGCAATGGCTGCCGGCGCTTTCGAGGCGGGCGTCAGGACTCGCTGTCCTGGCAACGCAGCAGTCCGCGCGCCGGGCGCCCCGCCCGTCCGCGCCTCAGGTCGAGGGAAGGACCGCATTGTCGGAGCACCGGAGACGGTCGCCGGACAAGCGCTCACACCGGCGCGTAGGCGTGTTCATGGTCACGTCGATGGCCGCCATCCTGGCCATCACAGGCGGCGCGTACGCGGTTCTTCGCGGCCAGAGCCCGGGCAGTGACCCGGTGGCGGCGGCCGCGGCCGATCTCCCGGTCGGCACCGCCGGCAAGGCACTGGTGCAGGCCCGCCAGCACATGATCCAGCTGGACGCCGCAGCCAAGACCATGACCGTCGTCGGTACCCCCAAGGTCGCCGCGCAGCCGGTCGCGTCCGCGCCGACCACCTCCGACGGCTCCAGTGGCTCGGGCGGCTCCGGTGGCGGCGCGCCGGTCGTGAGCGCCCCGCCGCCCGACCCCGGCACGGCCCAGTCCATCGCCTACAAGCTGCTGCCCAGCTTCGGCTTCAGCGCGGCCAGCCAGTACCCCTGCGTGAACGACATCTTTACCAGGGAGAGCGGCTGGCGCTACAACGCCGAGAACGCCAGCGGCGCCTACGGCATCCCGCAGGCCCTGCCCGGTTCCAAGATGGCCAGCGCCGGGCCCGACTGGCAGACCAACCCCACCACCCAGATCAAGTGGGGCATCGGCTACATGAAGAGCATCTACGGCAGCCCGTGCCAGGCCTGGGCGTTCTGGCAGGCGCACAGCTACTACTGATCTCGCGTCCCGCGAGAGCAGCCCTCGATCACGAGTCAATAGCGATATTGGCCCGTGATCGGCCCTGACTCTTAATCACCCTTAGTTACTTTCTATAACTGAGGGTCGTTCATGCCACTCGTTCCCGCCCGCTCTGTGATGCACGTCACACAAGAGCGCGGTCGGTCTCGCCCGCGTCGTTCGGAGCCTAAAGACTGAGGTAGATCACGTGTTGGGTGCGAAACTACGCATCGGACGCAGACGTGTTGTGAGATACCTCATACGGATTTTCTGGCCGTATCCGCCAACCGGGGCGTCTTGGACCGGCATGGTGGGTGGCCGATAGCACCCCGTGAATGGGACGGTTGCCCGACTACCCGCGAGTAGCTCGGTCGCCATGACCCGCGTCCCGCCCATTCGCTACTGCCGCATCACCCCCCGGAACATCGCCGGACGGCAGCGTCCTGGGTGACAGTCAGCGCCTGGAGCGCTTGACCAAAGGCACATCTTGACTTCGCACGGCAAACATTCCCGTGTCCGCCCACCATCCAAACTCACGATGACCGTCGCATGCTCGACCGTCCTGGCCGCGGGCGCGGCCGCGGGCGGCGTGGCCCTGTGGCCCGGAGCGGCGACGGCCCAGTCGTCCGACAGCCTCCAGCCCGCCCCGGCCACCGAGGCAGGGCTCGGCAAGTCGCTGACCGACTTCGAGGCCCGGCACGCAAACGCGCAGGCTTCGGCCGCCGCGTCAGCGTCAGCCCGAGCGGCCCGGCTCGCCAGGGCCAGGGCGGCGGCCAGGGCCCGCGCGGCCCGCCGGGCCGCACAGCTCGCCGCCGAGCGCAAGGCGGCCAGCGCCACCGCGGCGCCGACCCCGGCGCCGACGGCCAGCAGCACCCCCACCCCCGCCCCGGTGGCCCCATCCGGCAACCCGCAGCACATCGCCATGTCGCTGCTGGGCTCCTACGGCTGGTCCTCCTCGCAGTTCTCCTGCCTGGATGACCTGTGGAACGCCGAGAGCGGCTGGAACCCGACCGCGGAGAACGCCAGCGGCGCCTACGGCATCCCGCAGGCGCTGCCCGGTTCCAAGATGGCCAGCGCCGGTCCGGACTGGCAGTCCGACGCCACTACGCAGATCAAGTGGGGCCTGGGCTACATCAAGGGCCTCTATGGCTCGCCCTGCGCGGCCTGGGGCCATGAGGAATCGGACGGGTGGTACTGATGACCTGGCTCCGAATGGCCTGGCTGCGACCGGTCGCCACCGCGCTGATGATGTCGGCCGTCCTGGTCGTCGGGTCGCTCGGCCTGGTCCAGGCGACGCCGGCCCAGGCCGCGACCGCGCACGCCATCCGCATGAAGCTGCGGCTGGAGATCTGGCACTGGGCGCTGCACCAGAAGGGCAAGCCCTACATCTGGGGCGGCACCGGCCCGCACGGGTTCGACTGCTCCGGGCTGGTCTACTCGTCCTACCGGCACCACGGCGTGAAGCTGCCGCGGACCACCGAGGAGATGCTGGGCAACTGGCACCTCAAGCGGATCAGCAAGCGCCAGGCGCGCCGGGGCGACCTGGCGTTCTTCGGCAGCGGGCACGTCGAGCTGTACGACCACGGCAACTGGACGTTCGGCGCGGCGCGGCCCGGCACCCGGATCGGGTACCACCGGATGAACGCCTGGTGGCACCCGACGATGTACTTCCGGGTGCGCCGCGGGTAGCTCCGGGCGGTGTCACAGCGATGAGGGGGCGGCCGGCCGTGAGGCCCGGCCGTCCCCGATTCAGGTCAGGGGCTGGAAGGTGGACAGCATCTTCTCGTAGACCGGCCGGCTGACGGCCATGTAGGGCGCGCCCACGGACAGGGTCATCTGGTAGGGCTGCACGCCCGCGTTGGTGGCCAGCGTGACCAGCTCCGACAGCACGACCGTCCGGTGGGCGCGGCCCACGGGCAGCCAGCTGAACCGGGAGACCGCGGCGGTCACGGCCATGAAGTCGGTGGGCCGGACCGCGCCGAACTGATAGCCGGGGTCGTTGCCCTTGGCGATCTTCTGGAGGTCGCGGGCCTCGCGCATCGCCCCGGCGAACGTCCACGGATGCAGGCTGACCGCGACCCGGCCGTGCCCGCCCGGCTGGGCCAGGTAGGCCGTCTTGCCGGTGATCTTCAGCTGCCAGCCGTCCGGCGCGGCGATGGCGAAGCCCGCCGTGGTGCCCAGCGTCGCGGCCGTCACCGTGTGCCACGCATAGCCCGCGGGCGCCTGGCCCAGGCCGCTGCCGGTGCCCGGCGACTTGCTGCCGTGGCCGCCCCCGGCCGGGTGCGTCGGCGACGTCGTGGGCTTGGCGCTGGTGCCCTGGCTGGGCTGGATGCTGTGGCTCGGGCTGGGGCCGCTGCCCTGGCCCGCGCCGCCCGGCGCCCCGCCGGTGCCCGCGGTCGGCCGGGTCCCGGTGCTGGGCCGCGGGGTGTCCTCGGTCCTGGCCGTGACCCTCGGCCCCGGCCCGGACGAGCCGGGCTGGGCATCGGGGACGGGGGAGCCGGCGGCCAGCGAGCCGGAGTACACGCCGAGCCCGATCACCGCCGCGACCACGATGGCGGCGATGGCCCCGCCGGCGGTGGCCAGCCGCCAGTGCCGGGACCACATGCTGCGGCTCGGCCCGGTCGGCTGCGCGCCGGTCGGGCCCGCGGTACTCGACGTGCCCGCCGGGCCGTCGGGACCGCCGTCGCCGGCGGTGCCCCTGGGCGGGTCCATGAACTCCGGCAGCCCGGCCGTCCGGTCGGCGTAGCCGATCCCCGGATCGCCGGGCGGGCCTGGCGCGGCGGCGTCGAGTGACAAGTCCGGTGACAAGGCGCCTGCTATCCCGGCTAGGTCGTCGCCGGGTCCGGGCATGCGCAGCCGGGCGAAGTCCGGCGGGGCCAGGAACGACTCAGCGGGCTCGCGGACTCCATGGCCCGGCTCGGCCACGTCAAGGCCGGCCGCGCCGGCGATCCCGGCCGCCCCGAGTGCGCCCGCCGCCCCGCCACCCCGGCCACCCCGAGTGCGCCCGCGCCCGCCATCCCGGCCGCCCCGAGGTCGGCCGCATCGGTGGCCCCGGCCGCCGTGCCGAGCCCGCCCGCGCCCGGGCCAGCCGGGCCGAGACCTTGCGGTCCGGGGCCTGCCGTGCCGGGCCCGCGCCGGGCCAGCCGGCCGAGCCGGGTCTGGGACCCTGCCGTCCGGGACCCTGCGGTCCGGGGCCTGCCGTGTCCAGCCCGCCTGCGCCGAGGCCAGCCAGGCCGGGACCCTGCGGTCCGGCCGTGCCCAGCCCGGCCGTGCCGGGCCGGGCTGGGCGGTCGTCGCCATGGCGCCCGGGTCCCGCGCGCCGTCGACCGGGGCCCGCAGGCCAACCCGGGCTCAGCCGTCCGTCGGCAGCCGTGCCCGGTGCCGCCTCGGCCTGGCCCGGGTCCAGCCCAGTCGCGCCGTCCTGGTCGGCGGCACCCAGGCTCGCCGCGCCCGGCCGACGGCGGCGATGCCACCGTGGCCGGGGCTGGCCGCGCCCGCACCAAGCCCGCCTGCGCCGTCCCGGCTAGGTCCGCCCGCACCGTCCCAGCCAGGCGCGCCTCCGTCGTCCCGGCCGTCCCGGCCCGCGCTGTCCCAGCCAGTGCCGTCCCCGCCAGGTCCGCCTCCGGGGTCCCAGCCAGGCCCACCTCCGCCGTCCCGGCTGTCCCGGCCAGTGACGTCCCAGCCAGGCCTGTCCGCGCCGTCCCAGCCGGTGCCGTCCCGGCCAGGCCCACCTCCGCCGTCCCGGCTGTCCCGGCCAGTGACGTCCCAGCCAGGCCTGTCCGCGCCGTCCCAGCCAGTGCCGTCCCAGCCCGGGCCGCCCGATGGGCTCGCCATGCCGTTCCCGCCGGGGGCGTCCGCGGCCGAGTCAGCTCCCCTGGCCGGGTCAGCGCCCCTGGCCGGGTTCAGGTAGCCCAGCCGGCTCAGCGCGCGGCTGCCGGGGCCCAGAATGCGCTGGCTGTAGCTCATGCTGTCCCGGCCCCGGCTGTCCTGGCCCTGGCTGTTGTAGCCGAGGCTGTTGTAGCCCGGGTCGGCCGCCACCGGGCGAGCGGCGGTGCTGGCCGCCACCGCGTCGGCCAGCAGGGCCGAGGTCCCGGCCGCGTCCGGCCGCTGGCCCGGGTCCCGGCTGAGCAGCGCCTCGATGACCGGCGCCAGCGGGCCGGCCGACGGCGCCCGCGGCGCTTCCTCGGCCGCCACCCCGGCGATGATGGCCATCGAGCCGCCCGGCCGCTCGAACGGGCCGCGCCCCTCCACCGCCGCGTACAGCGTGGCGCCCAGCGACCATAGGTCCGAGGCGGGCGTCGCGCTGCCGCCCCGGACCCGCTCGGGCGAGGTGAACCCCGGCGTGCCCACGACCATGCCCGCCTGGGTGATGCCCGGGTCCTCGGCGAACGTGGCGATGCCGAAGTCGGTCAGCACGGCCCGGCCATCGGCCGCGATCAGCACGTTGCTGGGCTTCACGTCACGGTGCAGCACCCCGGCCGCGTGCGCGGTCTCCAGGGCGCCGAGCAGCCGGGCGCCCAGCTCGGCCGCGTGCAGCGGCGGCAGCGGGCCGTCTTCGGCGATGACCTGCTCCAGGGACCGGCCGCCGATGAACTCCATGATGATCCACGGGCTGCCGTCCTCCTCGACGACGTCGAAGACGGTGACCACGGCCGGGTGGCTGAGCCGGGCGGCCGTCCGGGCCTCGCGCAGGGTCCGCTGGTAGGCGAGCTCGGCCTCGGACGGCAGGGTCAGCGCGGTGATCTGCACCTGCTTGACGGCGACGTCGCGGTGCAGCAGCTCATCGCGGCCGCGCCAGACGATGCCCATGGCGCCGCGGCCGACCGGGCCCTGGAGCCGGTAACGCCCGGCGATCAGGCGCCCCGTGCCGGTGACAGCATGCATGCGCAGGACACTATCGGGAGCTTGCCGCCAGTTTGCTGGGAGATCGATGAGAGTTATGGGTTTGCCCGGCTAGCGGCCAGCTGGCTGTTTGCTAGCCGTCAGCTGGGTGGCCAGCCGCAGGCTGACCGTCCGCCGGGTGACCGTCCGCCGGGTGACCGTGCGGCCAGGCCATGGCCAGCACGTCCAGCGCCCGGTCCAGCTGCTCCTCGGTGATCTCGCCCCGGGCGACGTGGCCGCGGCTCACGGTCACGTCCCGGATGGTCCGGCCGGTGTCCAGCGCCTCGTGGGCGATGGCCGCGGCGGCCTCGTAGCCGATGTACGGGTTAAGCGCGGTCACGATGGACGGCGAGGACTCGGCGTTGTGGCGCAGCCGCTCGGCGTGGGCGGTGATCCCGGCCACGCACTTGTCGGCCAGCAGCCGGGCGGCCGCGCTGAGCAGGGTCAGCGAGCCGAGCAGGTTGCGCCCGATGACCGGCAGCATCACGTTGAGCTCGAAGTTGCCCGCCGCCGCCCCGAACGCCACGGCCGCGTCGTTGCCGATGACCTGGGCGCAGACCTGGCTGACGGCCTCGCAGATGACCGGGTTGACCTTGCCCGGCATGATCGACGAGCCGGGCTGGAGGTCGGGCACGGTGATCTCGGCCAGCCCGGTGCGGGGGCCCGAGTTCATCAGCCGCAGGTCGGTGCAGATCTTGTACAGGCCGACGGCGATGGTCCGGGTCATCCCGCTCGCGGCGACCAGGGCGTCCCGGCCGCCCGGCCGCCTCGAAGTGGTCACGGGCCTCGATCAGCGGCAGGTCGAGGTCGGCGGCCAGCGCGGCGATGACCCGGGCGGCGAAGTCGCGCGGGGCGTTCAGGCCGGTCCCGACCGCGGTGCCGCCCAGCGGCAGCTCGCTCACGTCGGCCACCGCGGCATCGGCCCGCTGCCCGCCGTGCCGGATCGCCGCGGCGTAGCCGCCGAACTCCTGGCCGAGCGTGACCGGGGTGGCGTCCATCAGGTGGGTGCGGCCGCTCTTGACCACGTCGGCGAACTCGGCCGCCTTGGCCTCCAGCGCGGCGGCCAGGTGATCGAGCGCGGGCCGCAGCGAGCGGCTGATGAGCTGGGCGGCGGCCAGGTGAATGGCCGACGGGAACACGTCGTTGGAGGACTGGGACGCGTTGACGTGGTCGTTGGGGTGCACCGGGCGGCCCAGCTCGCCGGCGGCCAGGGTGGCGATGACCTCGTTGGCGTTCATGTTGGACGAGGTGCCCGAGCCGGTCTGGAAGACGTCGAGCGGGAACTCGCCGTCGTGCTCGCCGCTGGCCACCCGGGCCGCGGCGTCGTGGATGGCCCGGGCCAGGTCCGGCGGCAGCACGCCCAGCTCGCCGTTGACCATGGCGGCGGCGCCCTTGATCGACGCCAGCGCGCCGATCAGGTCGCGGGACAGCCGCTCGCCGGAGATGGGGAAGTTCTCGATCGCCCGCTGGGTCTGCGCGCCCCACAGGGCGCCGGCGGGCACGGCCACTTCGCCCATCGAGTCATGCTCGATGCGGTAGCCAGCGGGCGGTTCGAGGGAGCTCATTTGTTAATCACCGGCGGGTTTTGACCCGATGGTCAGCAGCGGCTGGCCGGGCGAGGTGACGTCGGCGAAGAAGTCGTTGCCCTTGTCATCGACGACGATGAAGGCCGGGAAGTCGCGGACCTCGATCCGCCACACGGCCTCCATGCCCAGCTCGGGGTACTCGAGCACCTCGACCTTGGTAATGCAGTCCTGGGCCAGCCGGGCGGCGGCGCCGCCGATGGAGCCGAGGTAGAAGCCGCCGTGGTCGCGGCAGGCGCTGGTGACGGCGGCCGAGCGGTTGCCCTTGGCCAGCATGACCAGGGAGCCGCCGGCGGCCTGGAACTGATCGACGTAGGAGTCCATCCGGCCCGCGGTGGTGGGGCCGAAGGAGCCGGAGGCGTAGCCCGCGGGGGTCTTGGCCGGGCCGGCGTAGTACACCGGGTGGTCGCGCAGGTAGTCCGGCATGGACTCGCCCGCGGCCAGCCGCTCGGCGATCTTGGCGTGGGCGATGTCGCGGGCCACCACCATGGGGCCGGTCAGCGCGACCCGGGTCTTGATCGGGTAGCGGGACAGCTCGGCCCGGATCTCGCTCATGGGCCGGGCCAGGTCGATCCGGACGACGTCGCCGGCCAGCTCGTCGTCGGTGGTGTCGGGCAGGTACTGGGCCGGGTTGGTCTCCAGCTGCTCCAGGAACACCCCGCCGGAGGTGATCTTGCCCAGGGCCTGGCGGTCGGCCGAGCAGGACACGGCGATGGCCACCGGGCAGGAGGCGCCGTGCCGGGGCAGCCGGATCACCCGCACATCGTGGCAGAAGTACTTGCCGCCGAACTGGGCGCCGATGCCGACCTTGCGGGTCAGCTCGAGCACCTGCTGCTCCAGCTCGGTGTCGCGGAAGCCGTGGGCGGTCATGTCGCCGCTGGCCGGCAGGGCGTCCAGGTACTTGGCCGAGGCGTACTTGGCCGTCTTGAGGGCGTACTCGGCGCTGGTCCCGCCGACCACGATGGCCAGGTGGTAGGGCGGGCAGGCGGAGGTGCCGAGCGAGCGCAGCTTCTCCTCCAGGAAGGCCAGCATCCGCGCGGGATTCAGCACGGCCTTGGTCTCCTGGTACAGGTAGGACTTGTTGGCCGACCCGCCGCCCTTGGCCATGAACAGGAACTTGTAGTCGCCGCCGGGGGTGGCGTACAGCTCGATCTGGGCGGGCAGGTTGCTGCCGGTGTTGCGCTCCTCCCACATGGTCAGCGGGGCGAGCTGGGAATAGCGCAGGTTGAGCTTGGTGTAGGCGTCGAAGACGCCGCGCGCGATGTGCTCGTCGTCCCGGCCGTCGGTCAGCACGTTCTGGCCGCGCTTGCCCATGACGATCGCGGTGCCGGTGTCCTGGCACATGGGCAGCACCCCGCCGGCCGCGATGCACGCGTTGCGGAGCAGGTCGCCGGCCACGTAGCGGTCGTTCCCGCTGGCCTCGGGGTCGTCCAGGATGGACCGGAGCTGGCGCAGGTGCGCGGGCCGCAGCAGGTGGGCGATGTCGTGCATGGCCTGCTCGGTGAGCAGCGTCAGGACGCCGGGCTCGATCTCGAGGAACTCTCGGCCCAGGGCCTGGCGCACGGTGATCCCGTCACTGGTCAGGTGGCGGTACTGGGTGGTGTCCGGGCCGGTGGGCAGGAGATCGGAGTAGCTGAACTCGGGCATCAGGGGCATCCTCGGCGACGACGCTGGCGCTGTGTTGGCTGCGCTGTGTGTTTGCTGCACTGTGTCGCTGTGTGCTTGCTGCACTGCCCTCTCATCGTAGGCGGGCCCGGCCCCGCCGATCACACGGCGGGGCCGGGCCCGGATGGGCTGAGCGCTGACCGTTAGGCCGGGCCCTCGGCCAGGTCGAGCTCGGTCTCCAGCTCGGCCTCCTCGATCAGCTCGCGGTCGGCCGCGGTGACCACCGCCGGCTTGGCCGGGCGCTGCATCCGGATGGCCAGCAACACGACCAGCAGCGCGGTCAGGTCGAACGCGGCGGCCACGGTGAACGCCACCGCCATGCCGTGGGTCAGCACGTGGTGCGCCTGGGCGACCGCCCCGGCGTGGGCCAGCGGGTGCCGGGCCGCGGACTTGCTGGCCGTGCCGAACACCGTGACCAGGATGGCCAGGCCCAGCGCCCCGCCGACCTGCTGGGTGACATTGACCATGCTGGCCGCGGCGCCCGAGTCCTCCGGCGCCACCCCGGCCAGCGAGGTCATGGTCAGCGGCACGAACGCGATGCCCATGCCCGCGCCGAGCAGCAGCATCGGGCCGAGCACGCCGGACAGATAGGTCGAGGCCGGGGACAGCTGGCCCAGCCAGGCCATGCCGGCCACGGCCGGGATCAGGCCGGCCACCATGAGCGGCTTGGAGCCGAACCGGGGGATCAGCACCGGGGCCAGCCGGGACACCGCGAACAGCGCCCCGGTCATGGGCAGGAACGACAGCCCGGCCTGGAGCGGGGTCAGCCCCAGCACCTCCTGGACGAACTGGGTCAGGAAGAAGAACATCCCGAACATGCCCGCCACCAGCAGCAGGCGCACCACGAATGAGGCGGAGCGGCTGCGGTCGGTGAACAGGCGCAGCGGGGTGATCGGCTGCGCGGTCCGGGTCTCGATCATGATGAAGGACGCGAGCAGCACCACGGCGGCGGCGAACGCGGCCAGCGTGATCCGGTCGCTCCAGCCGCTCGACGAGGCCTTGATGAACCCGTAGACCAGCGCGGACATGCCCAGCGTGGAGGTGAGCGCGCCGGCCAGGTCGAGCCGGCCGGGCTGGCGCTTTGACTCGGCGATGAACCGCGGGCCGATCAGCAGCACGGCCAGGCCGATGGGGACGTTGACGAACAGCACCCAGCGCCAGGATGCCCACTGGGTGATCACCCCGCCGAGCACCAGGCCCAGCGAGCCGCCGCCCATCATCACGGCGGTGAACAGGCTCAGGGCGCGGGTGCGCTCCCGGCCGTCGGGATAGCCCGACACGATGATGGCCAGCACCGCGGGCGTGGCGACGGCGCCGCCGACCCCCTGGGCGGCGCGGGCGGCCAGCAGCCACGGGGCCGAGGTGGCCAGGCCGCCGGCCAGCGAGGCGACGGTGAACAGCGCCAGGCCGGCCAGGAAGACCCGGCGGCGGCCCAGGATGTCCCCGGCCCGGCCGCCGAGCAGCAGCAGGCCGCCGAAGGTCAGGGCGTAGGCGTTGAGCACCCAGGACAGGCTGGATGCGGAGAAGTGCAGGCCATGGGCAATGCTGGGCAGCGCGATGTTCACGACGGTCATGTCGAGCACGATCATGAGCTGCGCGCACAGCATGATGGCCAGGGTGATGCCGGGCCGCTGGCGCCGGCAGGCGGCCGGGCCGGTCCGGGGCGGCGTTGTCACGGCAGACGAAGGCATGAGTTCCTTCCCGAGGGAATACTGAGGAGAACGCTTGGCGATCCCGATGGGGTCGCAAGCGCTGGACAGATGAGCTAGCCTTGATGCGGAGGGCGCCTCCGGATTAACTATACGGAGGGGGCCTCCGGTTCGCAACCGAGTTATTTGCCCTGGGGTTCTGACTGCGGCGGATTTCGGTTGCCAGGCATGACGGCACAGCGAGGTGACGGATGAGCGGGACCAAGGCCGCCGACCCGGCCGCTCTGGCCTGCGCGCTGGCCGGTTCCGGCGAGCGGCCGATGCGCGCCGACGCCCGGCGCAACTACGAGCGGCTGCTCCGGGAGGCCGGGGCGGCGTTCGCCGAGCGCGGCGCCGACGACGTGTCCCTGGAGGAGATCGCCCGGCGGTCCTGCGTGGGCATCGGCACCCTGTACCGGCACTTCCCGACCCGCCAGGCGCTGCTTGAGGCCGTCTACCGCGATCAGGTCGAGACGCTGGCCCGGCAGGCCGCCGACTTCCTCAGCTGGGAATCGGCGGGCGAGGCGCTGCACGCGTGGCTGCGGGCGATGATGGCGTTCGGCGTCACCAAGAAGTCGTTGAACAAGGCCCTGCTGGAGACCATCGGCAAGCAGTCCGAGCTGCTCACCTCGTCCGGGCTGGTGCTGCGCCAGTGCACCGCCCAGTTGCTGGAGCGGGCCCAGCAGGCCGGGGCCGCGCGCGGCGACGTGCAGGGCACCGACCTGCTCCGGCTGGTCCACGGCATGATGCTGGCCTGCGACTACTCGCAGAGCGACCCCGAGCAGCCCGAGCGGATGCTGGCCATGGTCCTGGCGGGCCTGATGCCCGAGCCGGCCGACGGTCCGGGAACCGCGCCGTCCGAGGCACCCGCCGTCCGATAAGCCCGCCGTCCGAGGTGGGCTCTCCGCGCGGTAGCCGACCGCCGGTTCTCGGATTCGCTGGACGCGGCGTGCCCGCCCTGATTCGCTGCAGAGGCAGGGGCCGCGCCGCATGACCGCGACCCCGGTGGGCAACTGAGGATCAACTGCCGAGGGCGCCGGGCCCGCGGCTGCTGGGACGGAGGACTTGGTGAGCAATCCGCAGAACGGCAGCGCTCCCGTCGACCTGGCCGAGGCGGCTCGCCAGCTCGAGCTGGCCATTCACGACGCCCGCGTGGCCTATGACTGCATCGGCCTGGAGCACCTCGAACGGGCCCACGAGTCCGTGATCACCGCACGGGCAGCCATCGACTCCGCGGAGACGGTGGTGCGCGCGGCGCTCGCCTCCGGGCAGGTGGTCACCCCCGAGCTGTGATGCCCGCGAGCCGACCCGCCCGTTGCCGGTCTTGCCCGTCGGCTGCCCGGCTCCGAACGTCATGGCTGGCCCTCTGGTGACGCTGTAGCAGCACCAGAGGGCCAGCCATGACGCTGGCAGCGGTCGAGCGGACCTAGCCCGGTCTGCTGGCGAGGCCTCAGCGGGCCAGCCGGGGCAGCAGCGCCGCCGCTGCCGTCACGCCCGCCACCGTGGCCAGCACCAGCACCAGCAGGTCCAGCCCCAGGTGGTCCGGCGTGCCGATGAGCAGCCCGCGCAGCGCGTCCACCTCGTAGGACAGCGGGTTGGCCTTGCTGATCGCCTGCAGCCAGCCCGGCATGATCTTCTCCGGGTACAGCGCATCGGAGCTGAAGAACAACGGCATCGTGATCGCCTGGCCGATGCCCATCAGCCGGTCGCGGGACAGCGCCAGCCCGGCGATCGTCATCGACAGGCAGGAGAAGAACGCCGAGCCCAGCACCACGACCGCCGCCGTGCCCAGCAGCCGCAGCGGGTTGTCGGTCAGGGCCACGCCGAGGATCGCCGACAGCACCACGACCACCGTCGCCTGGACCACCGACCTGACCCCGGCCGCGAACGCCTTGCCACTGATCAGCGCGGCCCGCGGGGTCGGCGTGACCATCAGCTTGGTCAGCACCCCCGCGTCCCGCTCCCAGATGATCTGGATGCCGTAGAAGATCGCGATGAACAGCGCCGACTGAGCCAGGATGCCCGGCGCCAGGTAGGCCAGGTAGGGGATACCGCCCGGCGTCGGGATGGCGTGGATCCTGGTGAACGTCTCGCCGAAGATCAGCAGCCAGAGCGCGGGCTGGATGGCCCGGGTGTACAGCTCGGTCCGGTCGTGCCGGATCTTGCGCAGCTCGACCCAGCACAGCGTGCCGATGCGGCTGGCCAGCCGCCGGATGACGGCCGGGAGGGTGTCCGCGGGCAGGGTGTCCGCGGGGAGCGCGAGCCCGCGGTCACCCGAGACGGCGGGCGGTACGCCGGGCGCGGCGGACGTCACGGATGCCTCCTTGTTCGGTGTTGTCGTCGAGCGTGTCGCCGGTGTAGTGGCGGAACACGTCGTCCAGCGTGGCTCCGTCGCCGAGCATCGCCTTGAGCAGCCCCGGCGTGCCCGTGGCCCGGATCGAGCCCGCGTGCATCAGCGCCACCTGGTCGCAGTAGGTGTCGGCCTCGTCCATGTAGTGCGTGGTCATCAGCACGGTCATGGCCGCGCTGGCCCGCAGCGCCGCGATGTACTCCCACACGTCCGTCCGCGCGATCGGGTCCAGGCCCACCGTGGGCTCGTCGAGCACCAGCAGCCGCGGCGCGCTGACCAGCGCCTGAGCCAGCTCCAGCCGCCGGATCATGCCGCCCGAGTAGGTCTTCACCAGCCGCCCGGCCGGCTCGGTCAGGCCCATCGCCGCCAGCGCCGCCGCCACCCGCTCGGGCCGCTGCCGCCGCGGCACGTCGAACAGCCGCGCGAACAGCTCCACGTTCTCCCGGCCCGTCAGCGTCGCGTCGGCCGACAGCAACTGCGGCACGTACCCGATCGTCCGCCGGACCCGCATGGGCTCGGTGGCCGCGTTGATCCCGAACACCGAGACCACGCCCTCCATCGGCCGCAGCAGCGTCGTGATCATCCGGATCGTCGTCGTCTTGCCCGCCCCGTTCGGGCCCAGCAGCCCGAACGTCTGGCCCTGCTCGATCCGCAGGTCCACATGGTCCACCGCGGTGTGGGCCCCGAACCGGTAGGTCAGGCCGGCGCACACCACCGCGCTGCGCGCCTCCGGCGCCCGCGACCCATCGGCCAGCGCCGTCGCGTCCGAGGTCACTGCGTTTCTCCAAACCGGTGCGTCATCCAAACCGGTGCCTCCTCCAGCCGGTGCCGCCACCAGCTCGTGCCTCCAGCCACCCGGCGCCGGCCCGGCGCCGCCCGCTCGGCCGTAGCCTCGATCAGCCCGGTGCTTCCATCCGCTCAGCCAGCCGCAGCAGCGCCGGCGCCGCCCCGGCCAGCGCCTGCCGGTCCGCGCTGGACAGCCCGGCCAGGGCCGCGCCAGCCAGTTCGGCCCGAAGGTCACGGAACTCCGCGATCCGGCGCCGGGCCTTGTCCGTGACCGTCAGCAGGGCCGTCCGCCCGTCCGCCGGGCCGCGGGCCCGGTCCAGCAGCCCCGCGGCCGTCAGCCGGCCCACCAGCGTGCTCACCGTGTTCGGCGCCAGCCGCAGCTCCTGGGCCGCGTCGGCGACCGTGATGCCGGGCCGGTCGGCGGCCAGCCGGAGCAGCTCCGACTGGGCCGGGGGCAGCGGTTCCTGCTGCCAGGCCTGGCGCGTCGCCCGGCGTACCGTCCGCCGCACGATGCCGATCGCGTTCAGCAGCTCGCCAGCCGCCGCCTGGCTGGCCGCCAGGTCGCGCTCCATGCCGGATGGATCTTTCACAGAGCTAAATATATACCTCCGCAACAGCGCGCGGTGGCTCACGCTGACCGCCGTCCGCGACGGGCTCGGTGCCCGGCGGGCTCAGGGCCATCTCAACTAGGCTCGGCGTCGTGGCAGACGGACAGGACACCCGGAGTGCGGTCATCGCCTGCGGCCAGGCGGCCGCCGCGGGCGCCTCGAGCCTGGGCACCGCCCCGGCCGAGGTCATCGACAAGGCCCTGCGCGGCATGGCGGGCCTGCTCAGCGACCAGGCGCCGCGGATCCTGGCCGCCAACGCCGCCGACATGGAGGCCGGGGAGGCAGCCGGCCTCGGCCGCGGCCTGCTGGACCGGCTCCAGCTCGACGAGGCCAGGATCGCCGAGATGGCCCGGCAGATCGGCCTGCTCGCCGACGCGCCGTTCCCGGCCGAGGAAACCGACCTGGGCCAGCTGCCCGGCGCCAGCTACCCCACCGGCCTGGCGCTGACCGAGCGCCGCGTCCCGGTCGGCGTCGTCGGGGCCAACTTCGAGGCCCGGCCCAACGTCACCCTCGACGTGGCCTCCCAGCTGCTCAAGTCGCGCAACGCCGGCGTGCTGCGCACCGGCGCCGCCGCGCTGCGCTCGGCCACCGCCCTGTTCGACCACGTCATCGGGCCGGCCGTGGCCGCCGCCGGGCTCGACCCCGGCGCCTTCCAGCTCGTCCGCACCGCCGACCGGCAGGCGGCCCAGGAGCTGGTCAGCCAGCCCGGCCTGATCCCGCTGGTGATCCTGCGCGGCAGCGGCGAGACCACCCGGCTGCTGGCCGCCGAGGCCGCCCGGCACGGGGTCAGGACGCTGGCCCACGCCGACGGCGGCGGCGTTATCTACCTGGACCGGGCCGCCGACCCGGCCCTGGCCGGGCAGATCATCACCGCCAGCCTGGACCGGCTCGGCGTCTGCAACCGGCTCAACCTGCTGCTCATCTGCGCCGCCGCCTGGGACGAGCTGCTGCCGGTGGCCCAGGCCGCGCTCCAGGCCCGCGGCGTGACCGCCTCGCTGCCGCCGCACGACCACCCGCTCGGCCAGGAGTGGGCCCTCCGCCCCGGCCAGGAGGCCACCGTGACCGTGGCCCCGGCCGACGGACCGGCCCAGGCCGCCGGCCTGGCCAACGACTGCACCTCCGGGCTGGCCGCCGCCATCGTCACCGCCGACTCCGACGCGGCCGGCCAGTTCCTGGCCGCCTACCACGGCACCGGCGCGTTCTGGAACGCCAGCACCCGGCTGCTGGACGGCTTCAAGCTGCGCGGCGTCCCCGAGACCGGCATCAACGTCGATCACGTGCCCGGCCCCCGCGGCCCGGTCACCTTCCACGACCTGTGCCTGCGGCAGTACGTCGTCCGCCCCGCTGACTCCGCCCGGCCCGCGGGGGCCACGTGAGGTCGATCGTCGTCAAGATCGGCTCCAGCTCGGTCACCCGCGCCACCGGGCCCGACCCCGTCGTGCTCACCGGCGCGCTCGACGCCGCGCTGAACGCCCGGTCGCTCGGCTGGAGCGCCGTGCTGGTCTCCTCCGGCGCGGTCGCCTCCGGGTCGGCCTACCTGGCCCGCACCACCGAGCTGGCCAGCTCGGCCCGGCTGGCCGCCGCCGTCGGCCAGCCGTTCCTGATGGACATCTACCGCTCGGTGTCCGACGTGTCCGGCCGCCACGTGTGCCAGATCCTGATGTCCGAGAGCGACCTGCGCTCGCCGCAGGCCATGTCGTCGGCCTGCGCCGTGCTGGAGGAGTGCCAGGCCGCGGGCATCATCCCCATCGTCAACGGCAACGACGTCACCGACCTGCGCGGCTCGGACAACGACGGCATCGCCGTCGGCCTGGCCGTGGCCAGCGGCGCCGACCGGCTGCTGCTGCTCACCGACGTGCCCGGCGTGCACGACGGCACCGCCGGGCCCGCCACCCACCTGACCGACCTGCCCGCCGGGGCCATCCGCGCCGTGCCCACCGGCCGGCCTGGCAAGGGCCGCGGCGGCATGCGGTCCAAGCTGCGCGCCGCCGAGCTGGCCGCGTACAACGGCATCGAAACGCACATCGCCGGCGCCCGGCAGCCCGGCGTCATCACCGCCTGCGTCAAGGGCGAGCCCGTCGGCACCCGGGTTCCGCCCGCCCGCGGCCGGTTCCCAGCCGAGGACCGCTGGATCTCCGGCATCGCGGCCGGCCACGGCTCCATCGTCATCAACCGCCTGGCCGAGGACAGCATCCGGTCCGGGGCCAGCCTGTTTGCGTCCGGAATTAAGAAGGTCGAGGGCAACTTCAGCGGCGGCGACGTGATCGAGGTCGTCACGCCCGCGGGCCGCCTGGTAGCCAGGGGCGTGTCCAAGGTGTCCGCGCCGCTGATGAGCCTGATCCGGGCCATGCAGACCGACGAGATCGCTATCGTGCTCACCGCCATCCTGGACAAGTTCCTGCAGGCCAGCGCGCCCGACCACGAGGGGTTCGCGGCCGACGGCGACGAACCGGGTCGGCCCGCGCTGCGCCTGCCGCTGGTCAAGGCGCTCGAGCTGATCGAGGGCCACGGCTACGAGCTGACCCGGCGGCTGGCCCTGGAGATCATCAACCTGTTCCCGGCCGCCACCGTCGAGGCCATGCTCGGCGCCCGCGACCTCGAGGGCCACGCGCCACCTGCGGGCCCGCTACAGCCGGCTGTCCAGCGACCTCAGCTTCATCGACCGCCAGCGCCTGGTCGTCTACTGACCCACACCGCCGAGGGCGGGCAGTCGCAGGATAGACCTCTAGTAGAGGACTATCTAGACCTCTAGTAGAGGACTGACAAATACCTCTACTAGACCTAGATAGAGCTATCTGCGCAGGTCAGCCGCTTTTATCCTGTGCTGGTGAGCGAGCTCGCAGCGCCAGGAGGCCGGAGGAACCGGGGGGCCGGGCTGCGCTATGTCAAGATCGC
Source organism: uncultured Actinomycetota bacterium (assembly GCA_963822485.1). GTDB lineage: Bacteria > Actinomycetota > Actinomycetes > Streptosporangiales > Streptosporangiaceae > DASUBV01. The sequence goes on along the minus strand of CAWGHW010000027.1, from coordinate 188,282 downwards.
TGACGACATCGAGGCGAAGATCAGGTCCGGCGAGCTGCCCCCTGGCACCCGCCTCCGCGCCGAGCGCGACCTGGCCGGGCACTACGAGGTGGCCGTCATGACTTACCGAAAGGCGATGAGGGTGCTCCGCGAGCGCAACCTCATCGACAGCGTTCATGGCGACGGAACCTACGTCCGAGACGAGATACCTGATCTTCCCGAGCAGGAGAAGCCGGACAAGAAGGGTGACTCGGGCAAGTAGGGCGGTCGGCGGAGTTACTCGAACAGGTGCCGGCTGGCCTGGCTCCAGGCCAGCCGGGCCCGCAGCTCGTCCAGGTGCCCCTCGGCGATCATGTCAATCTGGAATTGCTGCCCGTCGGCGGCCAGCCGCCGGACCTGCTCGATGGTGTCACGCTGGACCGCGATCACCGCGTCGACCAGGCCCGCGGTCGACGCGAGCCCGTAGCTGGCCGCGAACAGCTCCAGCCGGTGCCGCCGGTCCGGCGGCCGGGGATAGGCCAGCCAGCGCAGGCACTCGGCATCGTCGCGGAACGGCGCGGCGTACTCCAGCGCGTAGGCGATGTCGTGCTCCGGCGGCGCCGGCCGGGCGTAGTCCCAGTCCAGGATGCCCACCGGCGCGGGGCCATGCCAGACCACGTTCCACGGGCCGAAGTCGCCGTGACAGACCAGCTCGCCGTCGGCCGGTCCCGTCCCGCCCGTGAACCAGGCCAGCCCGGCGGGCAGCCGGAAGCCGGCCACCGCGTCGTGGTAGTCCCGCAGCAGCCGCGCGAACCGGATCAGGCCCGCGTCGTCGGCGATCCTGGCCCAGCCCCGCGGGCCCGATTCGCCGTGCAGGTAGGTCAGGATCTCCCGGCCCTGCTCATCCAGCCCGAGGAAGCGCGGTGCGTAACGGAAGCCGACCGCTTCCAGGTGGCTGAGCAGGGCGTGGACGGCCTGAGCCCACGGCTGGACCGGCCGCCGGACCGTGGCGCCGATCCGGACCACCCGCCGGTGGGGCTCGTCCTGGAGCACCTGTTCCGCGGCCATTCCCCGACATTACGCCGGTGATTCCCCGGCCCGGTCGGCGTGTTCGGCCACCGCAGTGTCGGTGGGCGGAGGTACGTTCCCCACCATGAGCCCAGTGGTGCTAGGAGGGGTCGAACCAGCCAGCCTGGTCGATGCCGTCGGCGCCGCCAGCTACGCCAGGGGCGTGGCTTACTACCAGCAGGGCGCCGTGGGGCGCGTCTGGTGGGACGCCTCGCGCAGCGCGCTGGCCGGCAGCGTGCGCGGCCGGACCGGCGAGTTCTACTCGACTACCGCGTTCTTCATGCTGGCCGACGGGCTGCCGCCGCAGTTCGAGGACGGCCGGTGCAGCTGCCCGGTCGGCTTCAACTGCAAGCACGTCGTCGCGCTGATCCTGGCCGGCACCAATGCCGCCCGCGTGCCGCCGCCCAGGGCGCTGGCCCCGGAGCCGGTCTCCTGGGAGAAGTCCCTGGAGTCCCTGCTGGCCGACCCGCCGTCGCGGCCCGCGGTAAGGAAGCGGGAGACGCCCATTGGCGTCGAGCTCAGCCTGGCCCCGGCCGGGCGGCCCGGCCGCGTCCAGGCCACCGGCGGCCAGCCGCTGCGGCTGTCGGCCCGGCTGGTGCAGCCCGGCCGCAGCGGCAGCTGGGTGGCCGGCTCGCTGGCCTGGTCCAAGCTGGACGGCCTGCGCTTCCAGGACGGCTACCGGACCGACACCGTGCAGCTGCTCCAGGAGCTGTACGCCGTGTACCACTCCAGCGGCCGGCCCGCCTTCCACGGCTACGGCGGCTACGGCGACGAGAAGTCCATCGACCTGTGCGGGTTCGAGTCGGGCCAGCTCTGGCCCCTGCTCGACCGGATGCAGACGGCCGGCATCCCGCTGCTCTACGGCCGCAAGCTCGGGCCGGTGCCGACCTACGAGTACGCCGAGCTGTGCCTGGACGTCACCCGCACCTCGCCGGGGTCGCTCGCCGTCACCCCGGTCATCCGCATCGAGGAGGCCAACACCCGGCTGCGGCCGCTGGCCTTCATCGGCGGCGAGGGACACGGCCTGGTGTACGTCGACCCTGACGAGGCCGACAGCAGCCCCGGCTACACCACCTGGCGGTTCGGCCTGGCCCGGCTGGCCAGGGCCGTGCCGCCCGCGATCCAGCGGATGGCGCTGGCCAGCCAGCGGCTGGAGATCCCCGCCGCTGAGCTGCCCCGGTTCCGGGACGACTTCTACCCCCGGCTGCGGCACACCGCCTCGGTGATCTCCTCCGACGGCTGCTTCACCCCGCCCGAGATCTCCGACCCGACCCTGGTCCTGTCCGTCTGCTACGGCGCGGGCCACGAGGCCGACGTCAGCTGGGCCTGGGCCTACCAGGTCGGCGAGGTCCAGCACCGGACCCCGCTGGTGCCTGACCCGGCCGCCGCCTACCGCGACCTGGACACCGAGCGGATGCTGCTGACCAGCCTCGACCTGCCGCTGGTCAGCTACGGGCTGATCGGACACGTCCCGGGCTTCTGCGGCATGAACTCCGGCCAGGAGACCGTCCGGCTCACCGGCATCGAGACCATGCGGCTCACCACCGAGATGCTGCCGCTGCTGGCCGACCACCCCTGGATCCTCGTCGAGATCACCGGCCAGCCCGTCGACTACCGCGCCGCCGACGACTCGCTGCGCATCGGCGTGTCCACCGGCGCCGTGGCCGGCGACACCGACTGGTTCGACCTTGGCGTCACGATCCTGGTCGAGGGGCACGAGATCCCGTTCGCCGAGCTGTTCCTGGCCCTCGGCCAGGGCCAGACCTGCCTGCTGCTTGACGACGGCGCCTACTTCTCGCTCGAGAAGCCCGAGCTTCAGGCCCTGGCCCGCCTCATCGAGGAGGCCCGCGGTCTCCAGGACGCGCCGCCCAGCGGCGACCGCCTGCGCATCAGCCGGTTCCAGGCCGGGCTGTGGCAGGAACTGACCGAGATCGGCGTCGTGACCGGCCAGGCCGTCGCCTGGGAACGGCAGGTCGACGGGCTGCTGATGTCCGGCGCCCCCAGCGCCGCGCAGCCGCTGCCCGCCCTCGGTGCCACGCTGCGTCCCTATCAGCTCGAGGGCTTCCAGTGGCTGGCGTTCCTGTGGCAGCACCGGCTCGGCGGCATCCTGGCCGACGACATGGGCCTGGGCAAGACCCTCCAGTCCCTGGCCCTGATCGCGCACGCCCGGCAGGCCGAGCCCGGCCTGCCGCCGTTCCTGATCGTCGCCCCGACCAGCGTCGTGTCCAACTGGGCCGCCGAGTCCGCCCGGTTCACCCCCCAGCTGACCGTCGTGCCCGTGGCCGAGACCAGCGCCCGGCGCGGCACCAGCCTGGCCGAGCACATCGCCGGGGCCGACGTCATCGTGACCTCCTACGCGCTGCTGCGGATCGACTTCGAGCGCTACGCGCAGCTCGACTGGTCCGGCCTCATCCTCGACGAGGCCCAGTTCGCCAAGAACCACCAGTCCAAGATCTACCAGTGCGCCCGCCGGCTGAACGTCCCGTTCAAGCTCGCCATCACCGGCACCCCCATGGAGAACAACCTCATGGAGCTGTGGGCGCTGCTGTCCATCGCCGCGCCCGGCCTGTTCCCCAGCCCCGAGCGCTTCCGCGACTACTACGCCCGCCCCATCGAGCGCGACGGCCAGGCCGACCTGCTCGGCCAGCTCCGGCGGCGGATCAAGCCCCTGGTCAAGCGCCGCACCAAGGAACTCGTCGCTGCCGACCTGCCCGCCAAGCAGGAGCAGGTGCTCGAGGTCGACCTGCACCCCAGGCACCGTCGCGTCTACCAGACCCACCTCCAGCGCGAGCGCCAGAAGATACTCGGCCTCATCGACGACATGAACGCCAACCGGTTCACCATCTTCCGGTCGCTCACCCTGCTGCGCCAGCTCAGCCTGCACGCCGGCCTCGTCGACGAGGCCCACTACGACCTGCCCTGCGCCAAGATCGAGGTGCTGCTCGAGCACCTGCGTGACGTCGCCGCCGGCGGTCACCGGGCGCTGGTGTTCAGTCAGTTCACCGGGTTCCTGCGCATCGTGGCCGAGCGCCTCGACGCCGAGGGCATCCCCTACTGCTACCTCGACGGTAAGACCCGCGACCGGGCCGGCGTCGTAGCCGAGTTCCGCGAGGGCACCGCGCCGGTGTTCCTGATCAGCCTCAAGGCCGGCGGCTTCGGGCTGAACCTCACCGAGGCCGACTACTGCTTCCTGCTCGACCCCTGGTGGAACCCGGCCACCGAGACCCAGGCCATCGACCGCACCCACCGCATCGGCCAGACCAGGAACGTCATGGTCTACCGCCTCATCGCCGCCGACACCATCGAGGAGAAGGTCATGGCGCTCAAGGAGCGCAAGGCCGAGCTGTTCTCCAACGTCATCGACGGCGGGAACGCCTTCGGCTCCGCCCTCAACGCCGACGACATCCGCGCCCTGTTCGACTAGTCGTCACGGCCTCGGTGCGCGGCCGCTCTGCGCAGGCTCGGGGTGCTCGGGGTGCTCGGGGCGCAGGCTGTAACCCGCGCCCCGCTGGGTGTGGATCAGCGGCGGCCCCAGCGGGTCGAGCTTGCGGCGCAGGTAGCTGACATAGGTGGCCACGATCTGGAGCTGAGGGTCCGCTCCGCGGTTCCACACCTCGGCCAGGATCTGCTCCCGGGTCAGCACCCGCCCCTGGTTGCGCATCAGGTAGACGAGCAGCCGGAACTCGGTGGGGCTCAGCTCCACTGGGGTGCCCCCCTTGTGCACGGTCCACCGGGCCTCGTCGACAACCAGGTCTCCGGCGTGCAGCATGGCGCCGGCTGCGGGGTCATGGGCCGCCAGCCCCGCGCCGTCACCGATGCTCCGCTCGGCGACCGCGACGATGGCACGTGGAATCTGGCCGTCTGGTGTCATGTCACGCCTCGCTGTCTCCCCTTCCTCCCCTTTTCCTCATCGTCGTGACGCCTGCGCGGGCGAGCGACCGCCGCCCGCGCAGGCGTGACGCGGCACCACCCCGGAGAGCAGCGCCCTGACCCTCTAGGTCACCAGCTCCCGGGCGCCGTCGGGGAGGCCGTCGGCACGGGAGTTGTTGTCCCGGTCACCGGCGTGGTCGAGGTCACCGGCGTGGTCGGGGTCACCGTGGTGGTCGGGGTGATCGTGGGGCTGACCGGCCTGGTCGGGGTAACCGTGGGGGTGGCGGTCATGGTCGGGGTGATCGTGGGCGTCACCGTGGGGGTAGTGGTGCCGGCCGACTCGATGAGCACCAGCTGAGCCAGGCGATGGTGACCCCGCACGTGCCCGGCGACGAACACGATGTCGCCCGGCGCCAGCCCGGTAGTCAGTCCGGGAGCCGCCCCGTTCCAGGTCAGTGCCGCTGTGGGGACAGTCGTCGTGGTGGTCGGGGTGGTCACCGTGGCCATCCGGGCCACCGTCGCCGTGCTGGTGACCGTCACCGTGACCGTGGTGCCGCCGGTGGTCACCGACACCGTCGTCGTGCCGGGCTGCGTGGCCGCGGTGCTGTTCAGCATCGAGGTCACCGGCGTACCGCCGGTCACGGCCCGGGCGGCGGTGGTGCTGGTCAGCACGGGCACCGTGGCGACGGGCGCGGTGGTCCCTGGCTGCGCCGGGGCCGTCGTAGTCGGCGTGGTCGCGGATGGTGTCGTGGTCGGTGGTCTTCGGTGTGTCATGGTCGGTGGTGTCGTGGTCGGGGTGGCGCCCGGAACGGTCGCGGTCGGCGACGGGGTCGCTGACGTGGGCATCGGTGCCGGGGCCATCGCGGTGGGCATCACATCCTTGACCGCGGTACCGCCCGTGAGCCGCCAGACCGTGAGCCTGCCGTCGAGGCTCCGCACGATCAGGAAGTGGTGGGTGATGAACACGACCTGACCGCGCTCGAACGCCAGCCTGCTGAAGCTGTGGTGGTGCCAGAAGCCGAACTGGCCGCCGAAGCCGTGGAATGCCCCCAGCTCCCGCAGTGATCGCGTCCGCATGAACGGTGAGATGCCGGGCGCGGACAGGCCGTTCATGGCGGAGTCCAGCATCGCGCCGTTCCCGTTCTCGCCGAAGCCGAACTGGAAGGCGCTGTCGTGGATGGTGGCGGACTGGTGCGTCAGCGCCACTCCGCCGACGACTCCGCCGGCGAGAACCAGGGCGCCGACTGCGGCCTTGACCTTCCAGGCCGGTGAGCGACCGTCATACCGGTTGTAGCGTGTCACAGGTTTCTCCCATCACGGGCCCGGCGCCCGCCATGCGCGTCCTCGATCGATGGCCGGGCCATCCGTGCTCGAGGTAGCCGCCGGGCAGCTTGTGCACGTCCGTGAATTGACGGTGCCAGCGCGCGTCCGGGCGAACCGTGACATCACGACTCACGTAAGCAATACGTTTGTGACTTCACATCCGGCCAGCCGGGTCCTGCTGCTGGAAGGCTTTGATCCTGCCGAGCCAGGCAGCCCGTTCTGGTTCACCATCGGCGGCGGCCTCGATGAGGGCGAGCACTCAGCGCAGGCCGCGCTCCGGGAACTCCGGGAAGAAGCCGGGATCGTCGCGGCTGGCGATCAGCGCACGGGCCCGGGCTGGCGGCGCAGCACCCAATCCAGACGGCCATCAGCAGCCTCCGCCTGGCTATCAGCCCTACTCGCCCCAGCAGGGATATCAGCGGCCAGGCCAGATGCCGTGGCCGGGACCGCCGCAGGCGCGGCCGGCTCGCCGTAGTCACACCGCACGCAATGTCCTGTTCTCCCTGGCCGGCGCATTCGTGGTCCTGGTCGCTATTGGCGTCGCGGTGAGCGGCGGCCAGACCGGATCCTCGGATAAGCCCGCTGGGACCACGCTGAACTCCGCGCCGGCTGTTGGCGTGCGCCATCCGATCGCAGGTCACACGCCTCAGCCCGCGTCAAGGCCGGTCCGGCCGCACGTAATCGCCCGGTTCGCCGGCAGCGGCATCGAGAACACCCCCGGTTCCGAACCTCCGGTACCTGGCTGCTCCGCTGGTCCTACAACTGCGCCAACTTTGGGCAGCCCGGTAACTTCGCCGTCCTTGAGGACGGGGAAGCTGGCGGGGTCGCGGTCAACGAGCTAGGTACGCATGGGCACGGCAAGACCTATGGCTACGGCGACGCCGGCCGTCACTACCTTGAGGTCGACTCGGAATGCCACTGGTCGATGAAGATCATCGGGTCGCCCTGGCCTGCTCGCCGCCGCCACGGGCGGGCAGGTACGTGCGAGATGAGCGCGGAACTCGGCTTCTGGTGAAGGTACAAGATCGGGAACAGCGGGTCGCGCTGGTAGTGCTGTACCCGCTCGGTGACGACATCTGGGCGCTGGCCAGCGCCTATGTTGTCGGGCGCAGGCGGAGGGCATGATGGAACATGTGAAGGATGACTTCTACGTCGAGGACGAGCCCGTCGAGGACGTACAGCGAGCCTGGGATTCAGGCGAGCCCGTGCTGGTCATCCCGTCGCGCATGCGGCGTCAGGCTCGGACAGCCGCGCGCATGGCGCTCGCGCTCCTGGATGACCTGCGGCGGATCGCAGCGCACCTAATCGAGCCTCCGTCACGCCGCTCGTCGGCGCCCGAGCGGCTTTCGCGTCCTTCGTCTGGTCGCCGGGTTGGATCCGGCTGGAGGCACCACTAGCCGCCCTCAGCCGGGCGGCTAGTCCGGGCCGACCTTGCGGGCCATGCTTCTGATCGCCTCGATGACGATCTGGGCGCGTCCGGGTGCACGTAGTGGCCGGCGACAGCGGCCGGGCCCTGTTCGAGTAGCTTGGTGAGTTCTGTGCCCGATGCTCGAAGAGAGGTAGCTGCGCGATGCCGTCGACCGAGCCGGCTCTCCGGCGGGCAGGCCGGGTGCTGGTGATCGATCCGGCCGGCCGGGTCCTGCTGCTGGAAGGCTTTGATCCTGCCGAGCCGGGCAGCCCGTTCTGGTTCACCATCGGCGGCGGCCTCGATGAGGGCGAGCACTCAGCGCAGGCCGCGCTCCGGGAACTCCGGGAAGAAGCCGGGATCGTCGCGGCGGGCGATCAGCTCACGGGCCCGGTCTGGCGGCGCAGCACCCAGTTCAGCTTCGACGGCACCTGGTACCAGCAGGAAGAGGACTACTACCTCCTGCGCGTCGGGCACGTGCCGGTCAGCCTGGCTGGCCTGGATGACATGGAGCGCCGCACGGTGACCGGATACCGCTGGTGGAGCCACGAGGAGCTGGCCGCCACCACGGACACCTTCTACCCCTCCGAGCTGCCCGACCTACTGCGCAGGATGGCCTCGCCCGAAGTTCAGCCGGGCGGCTAGTCCGGGCCGATCTTGCGGGCCATGTCCCTGATGGCCTGGATGACGATCTCGGGGGCGTCCAGGTGCACGTAGTGGCCGGCGTCGTCGGCCACTACGTGCGTGCTGTCGGCCGACAGGGCGGCTAGCTCGTCCTGCATCTCCCGCCAGCCGGGGACCTGCTGGCGGCCAGCGGTGATGACGGTCAGCGGAATGGATGTCAGCGGCCGGGGTGGTTCGGAGAGCCTGGCCATCATCAGGATCTCGCGGACCACGGTGCGCCGCTCACGGGTCGACAGCATGGTCGCCCGGTAGGCGCCGGCATGCTCGGGCAGGGCCTCCTCGGCGGTGTCGGCGTCGAGTTCGTGCAGCAGGCCCAGCGCGGCGGCGAGCCGCCGGGCGCCCAGGACGCGGCGCTGCCACTGCCAGGCGTTCTTGAAGTAGGAGGACCGCCCGTAGGGCCAGCCGTGCACGCCCTGGCGGCTGGCCTGCTCCTCGTGACTGGAATCGATGAGGACCATCCCGGCGACGGTGCCGGGGTAGCGGCCGGCGAACCGCCGGGCGATGATGCCCCCGAGCGAGTGCGCGACCAGCACGTACGGGGGCTCGATCCCGGCCGCGTGCAGCAGCGAGCGCAGGTCCTCGGCCGCGTCGTCGCTGGTCCGCCGCCCGCGGCGGGGCGGGTCGCTCCAGCCGATGCCGGCCCGGTCGTACACCACCACCAGCATCTCGGCGGCGAGCTCACGCTGGACCCGTACCCACGAGATGACGCCTTCGCCCAGCGCGGGCACGACCACGATGGTCGGCGGCCCGTGCCCTTCCTCCAGGACGTGCAGCCTGCGGCCGCCGACGCTGACCAGGCGTCCTAAGGGGGTGAACCGCCGCCGGTCCCTGGCGGCGGCGGCTTCCTGGTAGGCCGCGCTGGCTAACGCAGCGGCACCGACGATCACGGCACCGGTTATCGCAGCGCCGCGCACACGACTGGGTGAGTGGTCCATGGTTAGAACTTAGTGAAGTGGTGGAAACACTCCCAAGCGGTGTCGTGCTCGGCGAAGGCGGCCGCCTCGGAGCGCTTCACGGCGACGTAGGCGGTGGACCGCAGCGGGCCGAGTGCCTCCATCATCACCTTGTCGGCCTCCAGGGCGTCCAGCGCCTCGGTCAGCGTCTTGGGCAGGCGGCGCGCGCCCACGGCCTCCCGCTCGGCCTCGGACAGGGTGGCCGGGTCGACGTCGACCGGGTCGCCGGGGTCGAGCTGGCGCTGGATGCCGTCCAGCCCGGCGTGGATGAGCGCGCCGAGGGCGAGGTAGGGGTTGGCGGTGGAGTCGGAGGGCTTGAGCTCCAGGTTGATGCCATCGGGATCGCCGCCGAGCGGGGAGCAGATTCGCACGGGCGCCTCGCGGTTGTCCATGCCGTAGGCGATGAAGGCGCTGCTCCAGAACTGGGGCTGGAGGCGGCGGTAGCTGTTCACGCTGCCGCAGGTCAGGGCGACCAGGGCGGGCAGGTGAGCGATCAGGCCGCCGATGAAGTGGTAGCCGGTCTGCGACAGCCCGAACCGGCCGGCGGGGTCGGCGAACGCGGCCCGGCCGGTGGCGATCTCGGTCAGCGAGGCATGCAGGTGGGTGCCGTTGCCGGCCTGGTCGGGGATGGGCTTGGGGGCCAGGCTGGCCCACAGGCCGTGGCGGAAGGCCACGCCGCGCACGGTCTCCCGGTACAGGACGTGGTTGTCGGCGGCGCGCAGCGCGGGCGCGTACCGGATGACCACCTCCTGCTGGCCGTGGCCGAGTTCGGGGTAGTAGTGCTCGACCTCGAGGTCCTGGGCGCGCAGCGCGGCGACCAGGTCCATGACGTAGTCGTGGGGGGCAGCGAAACCGGTGGCGGAGTAGACCAGGCTGTCGTCGATAGGCTCGAGGCGATCGGGGCCGACGGGGTCGGGGACCCGGCGGCCGAGGGTGAACTCGGGCTCGAACGCAGCCGACATGGTGTAGCCCTCGGCGGCCAGCGCGGCAATGGCCTGCTTGAGGAAGGTGCGGGCGCAGGCCTCATAGGGCGAGCCGTCCGGCCACACCTGGTCGGCGAGCATGGCCCCGGCGCCGGGGGCGTAGGGGAGCGGGACCAGGGTGGCGGGGTCGGGACGCAGCCGGACCTCGCCGACCGGGCCCATGCCGTCCACCGGCTGGAGCGAGTCCAGCATCGACATCGCCATCATGGCCAGGCTGTGCCCGATGCCGCTGGAGATCCGCTCGGGCAGGAACTGCCGGGTGGCGGCCTTGCCCCGGATGATGCCGCCGTGGTCGGCGTACAGGAAGCGCACCAGCTCCAGGCCGTGGGCATCGGCGATAGCCACGGCGGCCGCGGCGGGATCAGCGGGGCTGGTCTGCGGGTCGCCGGCGGACGGTTCGGGCAGCGATGTCATGAATCAGGGTTTAGCACGCTCCTCGCCGGCCCGTACAGGCCGGGACCCGTTCACGTGCGTCTCGCCTGTCCCGTCCGTCCCAGCGGCCGGGGGGCCGGCGTCGGCCGCGTCGGCGTCGTCGGCGGCCTGGACGGACTCCTCGTCGGACACGATGTCGGTACCCGCGCCCTCGGTGGCGGTAGCGGCGGCCACGGCGGCGGCCGGGACGGCTTCCTCGTGCACGTACTTGCCGCCGCGCAGCAGCGAGGCCAGCGAGGCGATGACCAGGACGATCACGGCCATGGTGAACACGATGACCAGGCCGTGGTGGAACGGCTGGGAGATGAGCTGCGGGAAGAAGCTCTTGCCGGTCAGCCGGGCCACGTTGGCCGGGGGCAGCTTGGCCAGCACCCCGGTCGGCGCGAGCAGCTGCTTGACCGGGTTGTAGCCGAGGAACGCGGCGAACAGGCTGCCCACCGGGGGCAGCTTCCCGATCTGGAGCGCGATCGCGTGGGGCACGCCCTGGGCGCTGAGGCCTCGGGTCAGGGTGGTGGGCAGCGTGGCGGCCAGGCCCGCGATCATCAGCGAGAAGAAGATGCCGATGGACAGCACGAAGCCGGAGTTCTGGAAGGTGGCCAGCATGCCGGAGGCGGCGCCGCGCTGCCGGGCGGGCACGCTGTTCATGATCCCGGCCGCGTTGGGAGCGGAGAACAGGCCCATGCCCGCGCCCGCCACGAAGATCAGCGCAGCGAACTCGGGGTAACTGAAATTGGTCGGGATGAACAGCAGGCCGAGGAACGCGGCCGCCGAGACCAGTAGCCCGCCGGAGGAGAACGCGCGGGCCCCGTGCTTGTCCGACAGCCAGCCCGACACCGGCCCGGAGAACACGAACCCGCAGGTCAGGGCGAGCAGGTAGATGCCCGACCAGAGCGGGGTGTCCTTGAAGTTGTAGCCGTGCAGCGGCAGCCAGATGCCCTGGAGCCAGATGATCAGCATGAACTGGAGGCCGCCGCGGGCGATGGAGGCCAGCAGCGTGGCGCTGACCCCGGCGGCGAAGGCGCGGATCCTCATCAGCCGCAGGTCGAACATCGGGCTCTTGGCCCGCAGCTCGATGAAGCAGAACGCGATCAGCAGCGCGCCGCCGCCGATCAGGCCGGTCAGCACCAGCGGGCTGGTCCAGCCCATGTTGTGCCCGCCGTAGGGCTGGATCCCGTAGGTGATGCCGGTCAGCAGGGCGATCAGCCCGACCCCGAACGTGACGTTGCCGACCCAGTCGATCTTGGCCTTGGTCTGGATGCCGATCTCGCGCAGGCTGATGTAGGACCAGATGGCGCCGCCCAGGCCGATGGGCACCGAGACGATGAACACCAGCCGCCAGTTGATGGCCGCCAGCACGCCGCCCAGGATCAGGCCGATGAACTGGCCCGAGATGCCCGCCACCTGGTTGATGCCCATCGCGGTGCCGCGCTGGTTGGAGGGGAACGCGTCGGTCAGGATGGCCGGGGCATTGGCCATCAGCATGGCCCCGCCGACGGCCTGCACGACCCGGAAGCCGATCAGCCACAGCGCGCCCGCCCCGCCAGTCAGCGGGTCGAATGGCAGCGCCAGCGCGCCGAGGGCGAAGACGGTGAAGCCGGCGTTGTACATCCGGACCCGGCCGTAGATATCGCCGAGCCGGCCCAGCGTGACCACCAGCACGGCGGACACCACCAGGTAGCCCATCAGCATCCACAGCAGGTAGCTGACGTTGCCGGGAGTCAGGGGGTTGAGCTTGATGCCGCGGAAGATGGCCGGCAGCGAGATGATCACGATCGACGCGTTGACCGTGGCCGCGAGCATGCCCAGCGTGGTGTTGGACAGGGCCAGCCACTTGTAGCGGTCTCCGGGCTGGCGCTCCGCGCGCGCCGCGAGCCCGTTGCGGGCCTCACCGCCCGCTTCCCCGGCCCCCTGCACAGGCTCGCTCACCGCGGCTCCCTCACTGCTTCCCTCCCCGCATCGTCCCAGATATTTGGTAGATACAAACTAACAGGCTGGGCCACGACCCGGACAGCGCATATCCGACGTCCAGGCCGGGGCAAAAAGCCGCCGGGTGACAGCGAAGCGGCTAATTACGGTGTCCCCGGCGAACCGCGCCTGTTTGTCCAGTGAAGTTCGGTAGGGTCGCTTCGTGCTGAGCTGGCTTCAGACCCTGGCATCCCGGTCGGGTGGCGGCCTTCAGGTCGGGGTGGACGTGTCCGTCTTCCAGGGACCGCCCCCGGACTGGCGCACGGCGGCCGCGAAATTCAGCTGGGCCGCGGTCAAGCTCACCGAGCTGGAGCCGGGCGGCGTCAGGTACGTGAACCCGGACGCGGCCGCCGACTGGTCGTGGCTGGACAGCCACGGCAAGGGCCGGGTCGCCTACTTTTTCGGGCACCCGTCGGTCAGCGCGGCCGAGACAGTCAGCTTCTTCATCGGCGAGCTGCACAAGCTCGGCCTCGAGGACTCCGACGGCGTCGCGCTGGACCTGGAGACCTCCGACGGCAAGACCCCCGCCGAGGTCGACGCCTGGGCGCTGGCGGTGCTGGAGGAGCTGGCCCGCAAGCTCGACCGCAAGCCGCTGCTGTACACGTTCCTGAGCTTTGCGCAGGGTGGCAACTGCGCCCGGCTCGGCCACTTCCCGCTGTGGATCGCCGATCCGTCCAGCCGTCGCGGCCATCCCCGGGTCCCGGCGCCGTGGAAGCACTGGGCCATTCACCAGTGGGTGATCACCGGGCCCATCGACCGGGACGTCGCGAACTACAAGAGCCAGCAGGCCATGTTCCATGACCTGGGCAAGGCGAAGAAGGAGCCCGACTTGCACAACCTCGGCGGATCGATCGTCGGCCCCCTCGCCTCGGCCCGCTGGCCCAGCGGGGTGACGGTGGTGGCCGGCCTGGGTCACGACGGCTTCATCCAGGCCAACCGGTGGGTCGGCGGCAAGTGGAGCGGGTGGGTCAACGTCAGCAAGGAGAAGGCCAAGGGCGGCCCGTCGCTCATCACCATTGGCGACGACCAGGGCCGCCTGTACTTCACCGACAGCGCGGGCGCGGTGATCGAGCTCGACACCAGCGACACCGGCCAGACCTGGAACTGATTTCCTCGCCGCCGCATCAAGCGCCCGGGTCTTTCATGCTGGCGTATCTTCGGGATATGGCTTCCCGCCCTTCGCCGCGCGATCTGCGCGCCTCCGACGCGGACCGCGAGCGCGTGCTGACGCTGCTCGGCGAGGCGGCGGCGGACGGTCGGCTGACCCTGGAAGAGCACTCAGAACGCGCGGAGCGCGCCTACGCCGCCCGGACGCTCGGTGAGCTGGCCGGGCTGACCACCGACCTGGCCGGCCCATCGGCCCAGCCCATCCAGCTGGACAACCACCGGGCGGTCACCGGGCTGTTCCGCCGAGAGTCGCGCGAGGGCCACTGGGTCGTGCCCGACCGGCTGGCCGCCAGCGCCATCTGCGGCGAAGTCACCCTCGACCTGCGCCAGGCCCTGCTGCAAAGCAGCCGGATCGTGGTCATGGCCACCGTCATCCTCGGCACGCTGCGGCTCATCGTGCCCGAGGAGGTGGCCGTCGAGATCACCGGCTCCGGCCCGCTCGGCCGGTCCACCGGCGATGGCCCCGGCGGCGGCACCGGCCCCGGACCGGGTATCGCCCGCAGCGGCCCGCCGTCGCGCCCCGAGCAGCCCGTCGTCGAGGTGCGGGCCTTCTCACTCGGTGGCCGGGTCAAGGTGATCAGGCCGCGCCGTTCCCGGTGGCCGCGGCCCCGGCTGCGCCGCCCCCGGCAGCAGTTCCAGCCCTGATCACGAGCCGCCAGTGAAGGTGTCGATGTTCTCGATCTTCCACCGGCCGCCCTGCCGCACCGCGTTCACCGCGAACATCGCGCCCGCGTAAGAGGTCTCGCTCGTGGTCCTCCGCGTATCGCGCTGATCGGCGAAGATCAGCACCCGGGCCCGGTCTCCGACGAGCAGCTCGACGCCGGCGTTGGTGACCTTGGTCGTCAGTACCAGGTGCTGGGCCGGGGCATCCTTCTGGACCAGCCGGAACAGGCTGTCGTACTCCTTTACGGCCGGCCCGGTGAGCAGGCGCTGGGCGGCGGCCCTGGTTGTCGCGGTGTCGGCGTAGTTATAGGAAAAGATCGTGTTGATGGCGCTGGTGACCTGCCGCCGGACCTGGCTGGTGGCGGCGGCGTCGGTCAGCGCCGCGTTGTGGCTGGCCTGCTGACCGCGCAGGTTATGGGCCTGGATCCCGGCCACGACGGCGAACGCGGCCAGCACGACGGCCGCGCCCCCGAGCAGCACCGGCGCCCGCCGCCGCCCGCCGCCCGCCGACTCCCTGCCCACTAGTTGCTCGGGAACTAGTTCCTGGTGAACTGGTTGCTCGGGAACTAGTTCCTCGTCTGCTGGTGCCTTCGGCTGCCTTCGGTGCCTGTGGTGGGTCTGGTCGCTCCGGGGCGGAGGCGTCAGCGGTTGGGGCTTCGGCGGCGGGGGCGGGGGAGCCGCCTGCGGCCGGGCTCTCGGCTGGGCTCTCGGCTGGAGCGTCAGGGTCGGGATTGTCCGCTTCGCGGATGGCCGCGTCGGGGGTGGCGGGGGCTTCGGTGACCGAGTTCTCGGCGGCCGAGTTCTCGGCGGCCGGGGGGGCCGGGGCGCCGGCGGCCGGGGCTTCAGGGGCGGAGACTTCAGGGACCGAGACTTCGGGGACTTCAGGGACCGAGACCGCGGGCTCGGTTGCTTCGGTGGCGGGGGCCTCCGCTGCGGGGCTCGCGGGGGTGGGCTGGCGGGCCATCGGGGTCCCTCCTCTCGGCGGCGCTGGGCCGGGCTGGCTGGTCTGGGCTGGTCGTCGGCTCGGGGCGGTCAGCCGCTGGAGCCGGTGCCGCTCACCGGCACCTGGCCGATCTCGGTCAGCCGCCAGCCGGCGGCGGTGTGGATGAGCTGGCCCTGCAAGCGGCTGCGCTTGGTCACCGGGGTGCCGCTGGGCGGCATCACGGTGACCTGGAGCGCCACGATGATGCTGGCCGTGCCGGCGTGCGCGTTGAGCGCGGTCAGTGCGCCGTCTAGCACCCGCGCGGTGGTCACCGTCTTGGCCTGCTGGACCTGCTGGGCGAACGAGGTCCGGCTGTGCTGGACCTGGCTGTGCAGGGCACCGGCCGAGGACTGGAGCCAGAGCCGGATGCCCTGGTCCACGTGCCGGTAGTCCAGGGTGTTGAAGTTCTGCACGGCCTGCTCGCCCGCGGACAGCGCGGTGTCACGCTGCTGGGCGGGTCCGCTGGGGGTAGCGGCGTCGGCGGTGTGCCACGACCAGCCGAACCAGGCGGCGCAAGCCAGGGCCACCGCGAACACCGCGATGGATGCGGCGAGTAGCCGACGACTACCTTGTTCGGGGAAATTCGCCATCACGGCCTCCGCGCTGACTGGATGGTGATCATGGGGACAGGCCCAGGAGCTGGCTCAGGCCGGGCTGGGCTGGGGTCGGGACCCCGCCGCCGGACGGCGCGTGGGCGGAGCCGCGGGCATCGCCCTGGCTGGCGGGCTCGTCGCACTGGGCCGAGGTATTGAGCGGCGCGGGCGTGGTGTCCAGGCCGTTGCGGTAGATGGTGCCGCCGTACCCGGCGGTGCAGGGCAGCGGGTTGAAGAAGGTCAGCGCGATCCCGAAGTTGGCCCCGCCGGAGGTGATCACGGTGGAGCCCGCCGCGATGTCGGCGGGGAGCGCGGACAGCAGCTCGGCCAGGGCGCTGCCCCGGGTGGCGGTGAGCTCGGAGGTCGTCAGCAGGTTGGCGATCATCACGGCCAGGCCGGGATTGTTGTCGGTCAGCAGGCCGGCGACCTGGGTCGCGGCGCGCGGGCCCTGGACGATGAGCTTGCGGATGTCGGCGTTGGACGCGGCCAGGGTCGCGGCGAGCTGCCGGGCGCTGGCGCCGAAGGAGTCGAGCGCCTGGGTCTCGCTGACCTGGGTGCGCAGCACGGTGCGGGCGGCGTTGATGAGCCCGACCTGCTGGGGCAGGTTCTGCGAGGAGGCTTTGACCAGGCTGTAGCTGCCGTCGACAAGCTGCTGGAGGTTGCCGCCCTGGCCGCCGAACGCCGTGCCGAGGTCGTTGGTCACCTGGCGCAGCGCGCGCAGGGGCACGGAGGTGGCGAGCTGGTTGATGCTCTCCAGGACGGTGGTCACGGGCAGCGGGAGCTGAGTGTCGCGCTCCGGGATGACCGAGCCGCTGGTCAGGTAGGGGCCCTGGTCGGCCTGCGGGCGCAGGTCGACGTACTGCTCGCCAACGGCGGACAGGTCGGCCACGGACGCCTTCAGCTGGGCCGGGATGGGCGGCGCGGAATCGCTGATGTCCAGTGAGGCCTGCACGCCGGTGGCGGTGAGGCTGAGGGCGCCGACCCGGCCGATGGACACGCCGCGGTAGTCGACGTCGGCGTTCTGGAACAGGCCGCCGGCGTTGGCCAGGTCGAGCTTGACGACGTAGTACCCGCGCAGCCCGACGAAACGGCCGAGCTTGGCGTAGTGGATCCCGGTGTAACCGACCACCAGCACGGTGAGCACCGCGAACACCACGAGCTTGATCCTGGTCGCCCTGGTCAGCATCAGCGGCCGCCCTTCCGGTGATGGTGCCGGCGCGGCGGGGTGGCGGGCGGGATGATCGTCGTGCCGTGGGGGGCGGTCACCGACAGGTAGGTGTTGAGGTAGTCGCCCTTGATGTCATTGAGCACCTGGTCGGTGAACGGGTAGGTGAGCAGCACCTGGAGGGACAGGGGCAGCGAGGACCCGGCGCTGGCCAGTTGCTGGAGCGTGGGCGCGAGCGCGCGCAGGTCGGCGACGAAGCTGGCCTGGCTGGCGTGGATGGTGTTCACGGCCACGCCGGTCAGCCGGTGCAGCGCGTTGAGCATGGTGACCAGCTCGGTGTGCTGGCGGGCCAGCACGCGCAGGCCGGGGTGCAGGTTGGTCAGCACGTAGCCGATCTGCCGGTCCCGGACGGCCAGCGTGTGGGACAGCTTGTTCAGCCCGTCCAGGGCCTCGGTGATGTCCTTGCGGTGGTCGTACAGGTTGACCAGCAGGTGGCTGAGCTGCGGGAGCAGGGCGCGGATCTGCGGCTCGTTGCCGCTGAACGCGTCGTTGAGCTGGGTCACGATGGTGTGCAGCTGGCTGATCCCGCCCCCGTTGAGCAGCAGCGACAGCGCGCCGAGGACCTGCTCGACGGTGGTGTTGCTGGTGGTGCGGTAGATGGGGATCAGCGCGTTGTTGCTGAGCTGGCCGGTGCCACGCACGCCCGGC
Organism: uncultured Actinomycetota bacterium; assembly: GCA_963822485.1. Lineage (GTDB taxonomy): Bacteria > Actinomycetota > Actinomycetes > Streptosporangiales > Streptosporangiaceae > DASUBV01. The sequence continues at coordinate 170,363 of CAWGHW010000027.1, read as the reverse complement.
GGTGCGGACAGCGCGACGAACTGCTCGCCGAGCAGGGCGGACTGCTGGATCTGCGCGATGGAGTTGGCGGGCAGGTGGACCCGGCCGTTGACCAGCATCACGACGCGGGCGGTCCAGCTGTGCGGGGGCAGGTAGATCCGCACCACCCGGCCGACCGCGGTGTCGTTGACGTGCACGGCGGACTGGGGGACGAGGTCGAGGACGTTGCTGAACTCGGCGGTTACCCGGTAGGGGTGCGGGCCGAGGCTGGCCCCGCCGGGCAGCGGCAGGCTGTAGATGCCGCTGAACCCGCCGCCGCCGCTGCACCCGGCGACGGCTACCGTCAGCGCGGCGGCTGCGGCGACGACGGCCGCGGTTCGTGAGGCTGGGCGGGCGGGTGTGACTGGTGGTGCGGCGGGCTGTGGGCGGCGGGGCGGTCGCAGCAGCATGGATGGGCCTGTGGTGCTGCTAGAGCAGCACCACAGGGCCATCCATGACGTTCGGAGCGAGCGCCGGGCGGACCACCGCGACGTGGTTGTAGCGCCCACGTCGTTAGAGCGACGTGGTTGCATCAGCCACGTCGTACCCGGCGTGAGACCACGGGGCTGGCGTGACGGGCGGGACTGACGCGGGGCGGGGGACTGACGCGGGGCGCGGGGCTGACGCGGGGCGCGGGGCTGACGCGGGGCGCGGGGCTGACGTGGGAGGCGGGGGAGGCGCATCAGTGGCCTCCCGCAGTGGCGTGGGCGGCGTGCGGGGTGGCGTACACCGCGCCGGTGACCGGGAACGGCAGCGGGGGCAGAGAGCCGAGCTGCGAGGCTGGCACCTGGAACAGCATCTCGGCCGTGGTCCCGGCGCCGGTGACCACGCTGGCCGGGCCCATGCTGAGCTCGTTCAGGTCGCCGCGGCCGTCCAGGGTGTGGTGCACCGGGTCGTAGGCGCCGAGCAGGTTGTCGGCGGCCAGCGGGGCGTCGTCGAGCGCCTCGGCCAGCGAGGCCCGCTCCTTGACCAGCACCCCGGTGATCGCGGCGAGGCGGGTCACGTTGGTCTTGATCAGCGCGCGGTTGTCGGCGATGAACGTGCGGACCTGGCCCAGCGCGGTGGCCAGGTCGTCCAGGGCCGCGCCCAGGTCCTGGCGGTCGGCGGCCAGGAAGCCGGTCACCTGGGCCAGCTGCTGCTCGGCCAGGCGCACCTGGCCGTCGTTGGCCTTGAGCATCGAGGTGAACAGCTGGAGGTGGTCGATGGTGGCGGACAAGTTGTTGGCCGACCCGCCCAGGGTGCCCATGGCCTGGCCGAACTGGGTGATCATGTTGGCCAGGGCCTTGCCGTTGCCGTTGAGGTTGGCCGCGCCGGTCTTGATCAGGTCGGACAGGGCGTCGTGGGCGTTGGCGCCGTGCGGGCCGAACGCGATGGACAGCTTGTTCAGGCTGGCGTACAGCTCGTCCACCTCGACCGGCGTGGCGGTGCGGCTGACCGGGATGACGGCGCCGCTGACCATCTTCGGCCCGCGGGTGTAGGCCGGGGTGAGCTGGACGTACCGGTCGGCGACCACGCTGGGCGAGACGACGACGGCCTTGGCGCCGGCGGGCACGGAGACGCCGTGGTCGACGGTCATGGTGACCTTGACCTGGCCCCCGGCCGGCTGAACGGCGTCCACGGTGCCGACCTGGACCCCGAGTATCCGCACGTCAGACCCGCGGTAGACACCGATGGTCTGGCTGAAGTAGGCGGTGATCTGCTGGCCCTGGTGGGTGAGCGAGTAGCCGACCCAGATCCCGGCGATCAGCAGCACGGCCACCGTGAGGCTGGCCCAGCGCAGCGCCGGGCGCCGGCGCCAGTACTGGTAGGCCGGGGCCAGCGCGGCGGCAGCGGCCCGCCCGGACCGGCTGGCCGAGGGTTCCCGTTCCGCCGACCACCCCGAAGCCCCAGACCCAGCCCCAGCCTCAGACCCAGACCCCGCTCCAGCCTCAGACCCAGACTCCGCCTCAGTCGGCGGCGGCGGCTCGGGGCGCTCGGGCCACGGCTCGTCCGGCCGCGACAGCAGGCCGCGCAGGCCCGAGATCGACAGGCCCCCGCGCCGCTCGCGCCGTCCGCGCCCTCCGCGCCGGTTCATGGGCTGCCTCCGGTCGACTTCGGCGGCTGGCAGCCGCTGGCCGGGCCGCGGCCGCCCGTGTAGGACTTGGGGATCAGGCCGCATACGTACACGTCGAACCAGCGCCCGTTGCCCAGCGCGTTGCCCAGCAGCCGGTAGTACGGTCCGGTCAGCGACAGGGCCTTGTCCAGGTTGGCCTGGTTGGCCTCCAGGACCGCGGTGACCTGGCTGAGCGCGCGCAGCGCCGGGCCCAGCGTCGCGCTGTCATCGGACACCAGCCCGGACAGCTGCACCGACAGCTGCTGCGACCCGACCAGCAGGGCGTGCACCGCCTGCTGGCGCTCCCGCAGCTCGGTCAGCAGCAGGTTCCCGTCCGACAGCAGCGAGGAGAACCGGCGGTCCTGGCTGGACAGCTCCCCGGTGACCTTGTTGGTCCCGGCCAGCAGGCTGGTGATCTGCGCGTCCCGCGAGGCGATGGACCGCGACAGCGCGGCCAGCCCGCGGATGGCCGTGTGCACGTACGGCGGCGAATTGCGGAACGTGACCGCGATCGTCTCCAGGCTCTTGGCCAGCTCCCGGGTGTTGATCTGGTTGATGTCCTGGCCGACGCCGCCGAACGCCTGGGTCACGTCGTAGGGCGACGTGGTGCGCGCGGCCGGGATGGTCTGGCCGGGGTTCTGCGCCGCCCGCCCGTGCGGGTCCAGGGCCAGGTACTTGTCGCCCAGCACGGTCTGGATGTCGATGCCGACCGTGCTCGCGTCGCCGACCCACGCGTTCTTGACCTTGAACGCGACCAGCACCCGGTCGCCCGCCAGCGACACGCCGGTCACCCGGCCCACCGTGACCCCGGCGATCCGGACCGGGTTGCCCGGCTGGAGGCCCGCCGCCTCGGTGAAGTAGGCCGAGTAGGTGGTGCCGCCGCCGATCAGCGGCAGGTCGCTGGAGAAGAACACGGCCAGCGCGATGAGCCCCATGACGGCCAGCCCGGCCAGCCCGACCGCGATCGGGCTGCGCTCGGCTATCGGCTTCATGCCTGGCACCTCGCCGCCGTGATCGGGACGCCCTTGGGCGTCCGCCCGTGCAGGGCGCTGTGCACGCCGGTCACCGAGGCGTCGCACAGGTAGAAGTTGAGCCACGACCCGTAGGAGGCCAGCCGGGCGATGTCCTGCATCTTGACCGGCAGGTTCTGCAGGAAGGTCTGCACCGCCGGGCTGTTGTTGGCCAGGTTGGTGGCCAGCTGGCCGAGCGAGACGATGTCCTGGCGCAGCGGGGCCCGGCCCACCTGGAGCAGCCCGGCCGTGGCGCTGGTCAGGCTGCCCAGGGCCGAGATGGCCTCGCCGATCGGCTGGCGGTCGGCGGCCAGCCCGGAGACCAGTTCCTGGAGCGTGGTCACCGTCTGAGCCAGGGCGTTGCCGCGCGAGTTGATCGTCGTGACCACCGAGTTGAGGTTGTCGATTACCTCGTCGATGACCCGGTCCTTGGCCGCCAGCGCGCTGGTCAGCGACGCGATGTTGGACAGCAGGCTGTCCATGGTGGTGCCCTCACCCTGGAGCAGCTGGATGATCTCGTTGGACAGCTTGTTGACGTCGCCCGGCGACAGGGCCTGGAACAGCGGCTGGAACCCGTCGAACAGCTCGGTGAGGTTCAGCGCCGGGGTGGTCCTGGCCAGCGGGATCGTCCCGCCCGCCGGCAGCGCCCGGCCCACCGGGCCCGCGCCCTGGGCCAGCTCCATGTACCGCTGCCCGGCCAGGTTGCGGTAGAACAGCTGCGCGGTGACCGAGGCGGGCAGCGGCCGTCCCGGCTGCACCGAGAACCCGACCACGGCCAGGTCGCGGCGGTACACGCTGATCGAGGTCACCTGGCCCACCCGGACGCCGGCGATGTCCACGTCGTCGCCCACGATCAGCCCGGTGACGTCGGAGAACACCGCGCGGTAGCCGGCCGTGCCGGTGACCCCGGAGTTGGTGATGCTGATCGCCAGCAGCGTCGTGGCCAGCGCCGTCACCGCGATGAAGATGACCGACTTGATCAGCGGCCCGGCCATGCTGGCCCGGCGCGGCGGCGGCCCGGCCCGGCGGGCCGGCGGCCGGCCCGTCTGGGTGTCGCTGGTCATCGCAGCGTCACCTCCGCGCCCCGGTACAGCGGCCCGACCAGCAGGCTGCTCCAGTCCGGCAGGGATCGCGGCGCCCGCCGCAACGTCAGCCCGGCCAGCTCGTTGACCAGCTCGTTCTCCTGCGGCGAGTTGGCCAGTCCCAGCCCCGACTCGCTGGCCGGCCCGACGAACGCGCTCGTCGTCCTGGGCTTATGACCAGCGGTGCCGCCCCTGGCCGTGGCCGCACCCGCGCCGTCGTTGAGCGAGATGCCTCGGAACGGGATCGAATAACAATGAGGTCCGAGGTTGTCGCCGTAGTGCGGGGCGTTGGCGGTCGTATAGCGGCCCAGGGAGTGCTCGACGTTGACGTGGATGTGCAGGCCGGGCTGGTCCGTGCCGGCGCCCAGCACCCGGTTGATGTTCGGCTCGAACGCCACCAGGTCCTGCAGCGTGCACGGGAACTCGGGCGCGTACCGGCCCAGCAGCTGGAGGGTGGCCGTGCTCACCTGCGACAGCGAGATGATGTTGCGGGAGTTGCCGTCCAGGAAGGCGCGCAGGTCGCGGGACGCCGTGGTGACGGTCGAGAACAGCGCGGCCAGGTTGGCCCGCTGCTGGTAGACCGTCTTGCTGACCACCGAGAAGTCGGTCAGCGCCCGCAGGATGTCCGGGGTGGCCTGGGTGTAGGTCTTGGTCACCTGGACCAGCTCGGCGATGTCCCGGTCCAGCGCGGGCAGGTGCGGGCGCAGCCCGCGCAGGTAGGAGTTGAGCTGGACCAGCGTCTGGCCGAGCTTGGTGCCCCGCCCCTTCAGGCCCTGAGCGATGGCGGTCAGCGTGAGCGACAGCTGCTGCGGCTGCACCGCGGTCAGCAGCGGCAGCAGGTTGTTCAGCACCGACTCCAGCTCGATGGCGTCGGCGGACCGGTCCTGGCTGATCACGCTGCCGCTGACCAGCCGGGCCGTCGCCGGCCTGGCCGGCAGCATCAGGTCCACGTAGCGGGCCCCGAACAGCGTGGTCGGCAGCATCTGCGCGGTCACGTTGGCGGGCAGCAGGTGCACCATGCCGGGGGTGATGGCCAGCTCCAGCCGGGCGCCGTGGCCGTTGGCGGTGATCTGCCGGACCTCGCCGACCTGGACCCCGCGCACCATGACCTGGGCGCCGATGTTCATCTCGTTGCCGGCGCTGCTGGTGTACAGGGTGACCATGGACACCGGGGTGAACTGCTTGTTGTAGATGGCCAGGGACAGCCAGATCAGCAGCGCGAACGTGGCCAGGAACACGACGCCGATGAGTCGGCGCCGTGCCTTGAGCCAGCCGGCTGAGACGGTCATCCGGTCACCCGTACCGTCGTGGTCGCACCCCAGATGGCCAGGCTCATGAAGAAGTCGATGACGTTGATCAGCACGATCGCGGTGCGCACGGCCCGGCCGACCGCGACGCCGACCCCGGCCGGGCCGCCGGTGGCCCGGTAGCCGTAGTAGCAGTGCACCAGGATGACGACCACGGCGAAGATGAGCACCTTGACGAACGACCACAGCACGTCGATCGGCGGCAGGAACAGCGCGAAGTAGTGGTCGTAGGTGCCCGGCGACTGGCCGTTGAAGAACACGGTCACGAAGCGGGCGGCCACGTAGGAGCTGAGCAGGCCGATGGCGTACAGCGGGATGATGGCGACGGCGCCGGCCACGATCCGGGTGGTGACCAGGTAGGGCAGGCTGGGCACGCCCATGCCCTCCAGGGCGTCGACCTCCTCGTTGATCCGCATCGAGCCGAGCTGGGCGGTGAACCCGGCGCCGACGGTGGCCGACAGGGCCAGCCCGGCCACCAGCGGGGCGATCTCCCTGGTGTTGAAGTACGCGGACACGAAGCCGGTGAACGCCGAGGCGCCGATCTGGTTCAGCGCGGCGTAGCCCTGGAGGCCGACCACGGTGCCGGTGAACAGCGTCATGCCGATCATCACGCCGACGGTGCCGCCGATCAGCCCGAGCGCCCCGCTGCCGAAGCTGACCTCGGCCAGCAGCCGCAGCACCTCGCGGGTGTAGCGGCGGACCGCCCGCGGCGTCCAGGCCACCGCGCTGACGTAGAAGATGAGCTGGTCACCGAGCATGTCCAGCCAGCCGAGCGAGCGGTCCAGGCGGGCGCCTGCCCGCTGCGACCACGGCGTGGCGTCCTCGTCATGATCGCCTGGGCCCGTGCTGCCGGGCTCCGTGCCGCCGGGCTCCGTGCTGCCCGAGACTATGTCGATGCCCATCAGGAGCCTTTCGCCGGGACGATCTGGAGGTAGATCGCGGTGATCACCAGGTTCACGAAGAACAGCAGCAGGAACGCGATGACCACTGACTGGTTGACCGCATCGCCGACGCCCTTGGGGCCGGGACGCGGGTTCAGGCCCCGGTGCGCGGCCACGATGGCCGCGATGAACCCGAAGATCAGCGCCTTGAGCTCGCTGACGTACAGGTCGGGCAGCTGGGCCAGCGCGGAGAAGCTGGACAGGTAGGCGCCCGGCGTGCCGTGCTGCACGATCACGTTGAAGAAGTAGCCGCCCAGCACGCCGACCACCGAGACCAGGCCGTTGAGCAGCACCGCGACGCCCATGGCGGCCAGCACCCGGGGGACGATCAGGCGCTGGATGGGCGATACGCCCATGACCTCCATGGCCTGCATCTCCTCGCGGATGGTGCGGGCCCCGATGTCGGCGCAGATGGCCGAGCCGCCCGCGCCGGCGATGAGCAGGGCCACGATCAGCGGGCTGGCCTGCTGGACCACGGCCAGCACGCTGGCCCCGCCGGTGAACGACTCCGCGCCGAGCTGCTGGGCCAGCGAGCCGACCTGGAGGGCGATGACCGCGCCGAACGGGATGGACACCAGGGCCGAGGGCAGGATCGTCACGCTGGCGATGAACCAGAACTGCTCGATCAGCTCGCGGACCTGGAACGGGCGGCGGAAGGTCAGCCGCAGCACGCTGGCCGCCAGCGCGAACAGCGCCCCGGTCTGGCGCAGCGCGCCCAGGCCCGGCCGGGCCGGCTGGTCGCCGCTCGTCACGAGCCCGCCTGCCGCTCGCCGTTGACCCGGGCCTCGCCGCTGGCCTGGGCCTCGCCGTTGGCCTGGGCGTAGCGGGCGCGCTCGGCGGGCGTGAGGCTGTCCACGATGGCCTGCTGGGCGGGCTCGGACAGGGTGTGCAGCATGCCCATCACCCGGTCCCGCCGGCGCTGGACGGCCTGCCGGACCGGCAGGCCCGGGCTGGGCTCGAGCTGGTCGGCCAGCGGCGGCAGGGCCTCGACGGCCGTGTGCTGGGCCTGCTCCGCCGCGACCAGCGCCTGGTCCTTCTCCTCGGACATGCCGATCGGCCCGGCCCGGCGGCCGTTCACGAACTGGGTGATGACCGGGTTGTCACTGGTCAGCAGCGCCTCGCGGGGGCCGAAGGTGATCAGTCCGCCGCGGAACAGCATGCCGATGTTGTCGGGCACGGTGCGGGCGATCTGGATGTCGTGCGTGACGATCAGCATCGTCGCGTCGATTTCCGCGTTCAGGTCGATGAGCAGCTGGGACAGGTACGCGGTGCGGACCGGGTCCAGGCCGGAGTCGGGCTCGTCGCACAGGATGATCTGCGGGTCCAGGACCAGCGCCCGGGCCAGCCCGGCCCGCTTGCGCATGCCGCCGGAGATCTCGCCGGGCACCTTGCGCTCCTCGCCGCTCAGGCCGACCATCTCCATCTTCTCCAGCACGATGGAACGGATCTCGGCCTCGGTCTTGCGGGTGTGCTCGCGCAGCGGGAAGGCGATGTTGTCGTACAGGTTCAGCGACCCGAACAGCGCGCCGTCCTGGAACATCACCCCGAACAGCTTGCGCACCTCGTAGAGGCGGCGCTCGGAGCAGGCGACGATGTCGACGCCGTCGATGACGCACCCGGCCGCGGTCGGGCTTGAGCAGGCCGACCAGGGACTTGAGGAACACCGTCTTGCCGGTGCCCGACGGGCCGAGCATCACGCTGACCTCGCCGGCCGGCAGCGACAGGCTGACGTCGCGCCAGACGGTCTGCCCGCCGAAGGACTTGGTCAGCCCCTCGATGACGACCTCAACGCCCATCGGGCCTCCTGGAGGTCGGGATGCGAGCCGGGCCCCCATACTCGTTCGGAACCTGGCCAGCGTAGTGGCCCTGGCCTGCGCCCTGTATACGCTGAATGCGATCGTTATACCGGGACGTCAATGTTGCGGCCAGATTCCGCACGGTTCCCTCCGTCTATCCGCTGAGGCCCCTGGCGGCAATCCCACGTATGTTACCGGCCAGTATCCTAAATTTACATACTTTTCATGGTCAAGGACGCGAAAGTCAGATACTGACGGCCTACGGCCAGGCCCCTGAGCTGCGTGGTCAGGGGCTCAATGGATGGGCCTCGGCAAGCGCGGCGGGCAGCCCGAGTCGCTGGCCGGCGTGCACAGGTTGCCCTGGGTCAGGATGCTGAAGTTGCGCGGTCCCGAGATGCTCCCGACCAGCACGCCATGGCGCATCGTGCCGAACAGCGGATCGAGGTTCTCGCCCACGCCGCAGTCCTTGAACGCCGGGATATTCACGTTGCCGTCCAGCGGGCCGCCGGTCTGCAGTGCGTAGCCGGGGGCCCGGCCGAGCAGCTCGATCGTGACCGGGCGCACGGTCTGGCAGTTCGGGCCGACGTTCAGCGGGACCCCGTTGACCTTGACGTTGGAGATCGACAGGCGCATGACGGCCCAGGAGAACTGGACCTTGAGCGCGCTGGTGGTGCCCACGCCGAACAGGTCCAGCGTGCCGATCTCGTCCAGGTGCATGGTGGCCGTGGCGGGCACGAAGCCGAAGGCCAGGAAGGTGGCCTGGGTCGGCGGCAGACCGTGCTTGATGGTGCACTTGCCCTTGGTGCAGGACCGGTAGTCCAGTTCCCCGGCCGAGTCCTCCTGGAAGTAGGTGGACGTGGCGAAGTTGTAGTCGACCTTGATCGCCACGGTCGCGGCGACGGTCACCGGGCCCAGCCGAGAGGCCCCGTTGAGCTTGCGGACGTCGGCGTAGCCGAGCGCGAAGGCGCAGCCCTGGGAGGGCGTCGGCCGGTGGACGACGATGTGCTTGCCCTTAGGGAAGGGCGGCGGCTTGAACCGGGGGTTGAGCTTGTAGCCGCCCTTGGGCTGCTTGGGGCAGGGGGCCTTGTGGCGGGCGGTGGTCTTCGCCTTGTGCCGGTGCTTGCTGGCGGGGGCGGCGGCGACAGTGGCCAGGGCCAGCTGCTGGCCGGCGGCCGGGGTGCAGGCCAGCGTGGTCGGCAGGCCCGAGGAGTTCGTGGCCACCCCGGCCTGGGCGTGCGGGGTCAGCAGCAGGGTCAGCCCGGCCAGGGTGAACGTGAGCGGCCCCGAAGCGCGAGGCTGGACGGCGGGCACGGGTCCCGACGCGGTCAGCGTCAGCCCGCCGCTGGCCGGCAGCGTGGCCGACGGCCAGGTCAGCCCGGTCCAGTTCGCGGTGGCCTGGCTCTTGCCCTGGGCCACCGCCACGGACAGGCGCGCGGTCCCGCCCAGGGTCGCGGCGTGGTCCTTGGCCAGGCTGGCGATCAGGGCCGGCGGCAGGTGGATCGTGAGCTGGGCCGCGGCGGGCTGGACCGGCTGGCCCGACGTCATCCGGACCGGGACCGTGGCCGCGACGGTGACCGGCACCGACAGAGATCCCGACGACTGCGGGCAGGTGTAGGTCACCTGGGCCGAGGCGTGCTGCTGGGTGGCCGGGGGCCCGGCCGTGGCGGCGGCAGCGACGGCGGCGGCCGCCACGGTTAGGCCGACCGCGGCTATGCCGGTCGCTGCTCGCGCCACGTGCCTGGTCAAGCTCTGGGCTCCTCAGGGTTCGGCGACCGCGGCCCGTTGCGGATCGAATGCCACCGCCGCCGTCAAAGGCAGAAACTTATCTTCTCTGGTCACGTGGGGTTTCGCCGGGCATACCGCGCGGAGCGCGATAAAAGCTGACCGGCGATGCGGGCGCGAGCCAGGCCGGGCATGCCTCGCGCCCGCTCGCGCCCGTCTCGCGCCCGCCTGGGGTCAGGCTCGCTTGGCCTTGCCGAGCTTGAGCGCGATGGTGTTGCCCGAGCCGGGGATGGTCAGGTTCAGCACCGGGGTGAGCACGCCGCAGCCGGAGAACTTCGGGATGGTGTAGGTCCCGGCCAGGTTGCCGCCGTTGACCACGCTGAAGCCCTTGAGGCTGGCCAGCTTGATGGTGGCCGGGGCGCTCTGGCACGTGCTCGGCACCGGAACCGACAGCCCGGAGACGATCATGCTGGTCAGCTTGAGGATGATCTTGGAGGTCGTCGAGACCGCACCGGTGTTGATGTTCAGCTGGCCGGTGGTCGGGCCGTCCTGCACAAACTCGGTGGTCGCGGTGACCGGGATGAGGCCGAGCTCCTTGAAGGAGACGGTCGCGGGTGGCAGCGCCAGGCTGGCCGTGAGCTTGCCGTTACTGAGGTTGACCGTCGACTTCAGGGTGCCGGGGCCCAGCGACGTGGTCGTGTTGATGGACTTGAGGAAGGTGGAGCCCGTGACCTTGTATTTCACGGTGAGCTTGCTGCTGGCGGAGGCGGCGCCGGCGCTGGCGATCCCGCCGGCCGTCACCGCCAGGCCGGCCACGGTGGCCAGCGTCAGGCTGCCCAGCAGCCGCGCCCGGCCCTTCGACCACATCATGTTGCCCTCCTTGGGTTGACTCCGGGCATGCGACCGCCGCCCGGGGCATGGGCCTGCGATCACGGGGGAGACGCGGCGCCGCCCGGCCCGGAAGCACTCCGGCGGCCGGGCGGCGCGCAGTCAGTTCGCGGCTGACGCCGCGGCGATTAGGTGATCTTCTGCTTGGGCTTGATCTTGTAGCTGCCGGTGAAGTCGGAGGTGTCGCCGTTGTTGATCAGGCCGGCGCAGCCGTTGACCTTCGAGATCTTGAGCAGGTGGCCGGACTTGGCCACCGCCTTGACCGCTAGGATCACCGGTCTTGTTGGTGTAAGTAGCGTCGGTGGAGCCGGTCACGGTCGCCGAGCAGCCGGTACCGGACAGGGTGGCCTTGGTGTTGCTGATGAAGCCGGTGGTCACGCCGCGTCTTGCTGTTGTACTTCGTGACGGTCAGGTCCCAGGTGCCGGACTGCTTGACCTTGAAGCTCAGGTTCAGCGGGCCGGTGCACTTGTTGAACGCGCTGCTGGTGATCGTGCCGATGTTCTTGCCGGCCAGGCCCTTGCCCTTCTTGAGGGTGCCCTTGGCTGAGGCCGACTTGCAGACCAGCACGCTGCCTCGACTTGTTGTCCTTGAGGATCGTCTTGCCTGCCGCGGCGCTGTACTTGCCGCCGGGGGAGACGGTGAACTTCGTCGTCGCCGTCGAGGCGAAGGCGGTCGTGGCACTGAGGGCGAGCGCGGCGGTGGCCGCGGCGCCGGTAACGAGAACCCTGGCTATGCCTGTGCGCATACTCTTCCATTCCTCCTTGGCCGATGTGCTCGGGCACATGGGATCGTTCAGGTCCTGCGACTCCTTCCCACGCCGGCTGGTGATCGCCCGGCTGGTGCCCCGTGGCGCTATGACCCCCGGGAAAGGGCGGTCCGTGACCGTCCGCGCAGTTCGGCCGGGCGCGCCGTGTTGTTCGTCTAATGGCTAGCTACTGGCGAGTAGGTTACGGCCACGTAACAGAACGGCGCAAGGGGGGTAGGCCACTCACAGCGAAATCCCGGGAAATTGGGCCGCTAATGACTTGACGCCCCGGGGTCGGATCGGCGCAGGTCGCCGGGCCGGCCAGGCCGGGGGCGGCGGGCTGGGGGCGGCGGACCGGCGGCGGCGCTAGTCGCCGTCGAAGTTGACGGCGCTGTAGGCGCTGAGCTTCCAGAGCTGGTGCTCGCTGTAGATGTTGCGGACCGTGCCCGAGCGGGCCCGCATGACCAGCGAGTGGGTGTGGGCGCCGCCGCCCCGGTACTTGACCCCCGACAGCAGCTCGCCGTTGGTGATCCCGGTGGCCGCGAAGAACGCGTCGTCGGAGGCGACCAGGTCATCGGTGGTCAGGATGCGGTCCAGGTCGTGGCCCGCGCCCAGCGCCCTGGCCCGCTCGGCCTCGTCACGCGGCGCGAGCTTGCCCAGGATGACGCCGCCCAGGCACTTGATGGCGCAGGCGGCGATGATTCCCTCGGGGGTGCCGCCGACGCCGAGCAGCAGGTCGATGCCGGTGCCCGCCCGCGCGGCCATGATCGCGCCCGCCACGTCGCCGTCGGTGATGAGCTTGATCCGGGCCCCGGCGTCGCGCACCTGGCTGATCAGCTCGGCGTGCCGGGGCCGGTCCAGGATGATCACCGTGACGTCATGCGACGAGCAGCCCTTGGCCCGGGCCACCGCGGCGATGTTCGCCGCCGGGGAGGCATCGATGTCCACTACCTCGGCCGCCTCCGGCCCGGTGACCAGCTTCTTCATGTAGAAGACCGCCGACGGGTCGTACATGGACCCGCGCGCGCTGACCGCGATCACGGCGATCGCGTCCGGCATGCCGTTGGCCGTCAGCCGGGTGCCGTCGATCGGGTCCACGGCCACGTCGCAGCGCGGCCCGGTGCCGTCGCCGACCTGCTCGCCGTTGAACAGCATCGGGGCGGCGTCCTTCTCGCCCTCGCCGATGACCACCACGCCGTCCATGGAGACGGTATTGATCAGCCGCCGCATGGCGTTCACGGCCGCACCGTCCGCGCCGTTCTTGTCGCCCCGCCCGACCCAGCGGGCTGAGGCCATCGCCGCCGCCTCCGTCACCCGGGCCAGTTCCAAGGCCAGGTTCCGGTCGGGGGCGTGCCGTCCTGGCTCCGGGGGCGGCTCCGGCTCGTCGGCCCTGCTCCAGGGAACCGGCTGGCCCGGCGTCGAGGCGGCCTGATTTTCGGTCATAACGGATGTGCCTTCCCTGTCAGTCGGCGTGATGGAATCCTATGTATCTGATCCGCGGCCTCCCAGGCCGGTGGGCGGCGACAGGCAGCAACGGCGACAGGCAGTAACGCAGAGACGGGAAGCGCGAGGCCGCATGAGCGCAGCGACGTCATGAGCACCGACCAGGTACTGCCCGCGGCTCGGGCCTCCGAGCGCGGCGCGGCCACCCGTAGCAGCCTGCTGGCCGCCGCCCGGGCGGATTTCATCAAGGAGGGGTACGCGCAGGCCGGCGTGACCGACATCGTCGCGCGCGCCGGGGCCAGCGTGGGCAGCCTCTACCATCACTTCGCCGGCAAGGCCGACCTGTACCTGGCGCTGTTCGATGAGCTGGAGAACGACTACATCGAGCGGACCCGCAGCGCGGTGCGCGGGGCCAGGGACGCCGGGGTGGCCGACCCCATGGTGCTGTTCCTGATCGGCGCGCGGGGGTACCTCGACGTCAGCATCGAGCAGCGGGAGCTGGCCGGGGTGTTCGCGCGCGGCGACGGGCCGCCGGGATTTGAGATGGTCTGGCAGCAGCGGCTGCGGGACTGGGTGAGCAAGAACACCGAGTTCTTCGCCCGCAGCGGCGAGCCGCTCGACGAGGCGGTGGCCATCGTGATGACGGGGGCCATGATGCTCGCGGTGTCGGAGCTGGCCCGCGCACCGGACTGCGTTCGCGCCCGGCACATCGCCGACGGCGTGATCAGCGTGCTCTCGCGGCTGGAGATCCGTTCTTAGGGTGGGCTGGCGTCCTGGGCTGGCCTGATGTGCTGGGCTACTGGGCCTGGGCCTGGGTCTCTTGAGGCTGGGCCTGGGCCTTTTGAGGCTGGCCCGTTTGGAGCTGGCGAGCTTGGGGCTGGGCACCTTTGGGCGGGGCCGCCTGGTGCGGGGCCTCCTGGCGCAGGGCCTCCTGGCGCTGAGCCTCTTGGGCCTGGCTCGCGCGCTAGAACGGGGTGCCCGGGGCAGGCTCGTTGTCGCTGCGCTGGGCGATCGCCGCGGCCAGCCTGGCCCTGGCCCCCTCCAGCCACTCCTCGCAGATGGTCGCCAGGCGCTCGCCGCGTTCCCATAGCTCCAGCGACTGCTCCAGGGTCAGGCCGCCGGCCTCCAGCCGCTTAACCAGCTCGGTCAGCTGGTCGCGGGCCTGCTCGTAGGGGAGTCGTGCGCCTTCGCCGTCGGCGGCGCGGGCGGAGCCCTTCTGGCGGTCCGCGGTAGCCGTGGCCCTGGCCTTCCCGGTGGCTCCGGCGTCGGGCGCGTTCTTGGCGCCCTTGGCGCCCGGCCTGCCCTCGGCCGGCCTGCCCTCGGCTTGCCTGCCGTTGGCTTGCCCGGCCTCGGCTTGCCTGCCGTCGGTTTGCCTGCCGTCGGCGCCGGACTCGGCCGGGCGCTCGGCGCGCTTGCCGCCGTCGGTCGCCATCACCGTTTCACCCTACAAGCCGTCACTGACGCCGAGCCGCCTCATCGGCCGACCGCCCGCCGCGGTCAGCCGCTTTCATCGACGCCGGGTCCCCATGCTGGCCGCGGCCGTCGTTGAACGGCTGTCCCAAACCGGAGTTTCCGGTCAGCCGGAACACGGGACATCATGATCACGGCCGTTTCGCCGCAGGATCCTGCGGCGAAACGGCCGTGATCATGATTCCTGGTCAGGGGGCGGGCGGGGGCAGATCGGTGACCGTGGCGCGGGCCTGGTCGTCGGGGAAGCGCAAGGTGAGCAGCTGGCCTGTGGTCAGCTCGCTGGCCGCCCGGACCACGCCCGCGTCCTCGCGCTGGACGATCGCGTAACCGCGGCGCAGCGTCGAGGCCGGGGACAGCGCCACCAGGCGAGCCCTCGTGTGCGCAATGTCGTCGCTGGCCCGGGCCAGGCCCGCCTGCAGCGACAGCCGGGCTCGCTCGGTGAGCGCCATGATCTGTTCCTCGCGGCGGTCGATCTCGCGCATCGGGCTGGCCAGCACCGGCCGGGAACGGACCGCGCCGACCCAGGACAGCTCCCGCTCCAGCCGGCCCGCCAGGCTCCGGCGGGCTCGCGAACGGAGCTGGTCGATCAGCGCCAGCTGCTCGACCACGTCGGGCACCGCCCGCCGCGCGGCATCGGTGGGCGTCGAGGCCCGCACGTCGGCGACGAGGTCCAGCAGGGGCACGTCCTGTTCGTGGCCGATCGCGCTGATCACCGGCGTGACCGTGGCCGCCGCCGCCCGGATCAGGTCCTCGTCCGAGAACGGCAGCAGGTCTTCGATCGAGCCGCCGCCGCGGGCGATGATGATCACCTCGACCGCCGGGTCGGCGTCGAGGCGCTGGAGTGCCCGGATGACGTCACCGGCCGCATTCGTACCCTGGACGGCCACTTCCTCGACCCGGAACTGCACCGCCGGCCACCGGCGCGCGGCGTTCCTGAGCACGTCCCGCTCCGCAGCCGACTCGCGCCCGCAGATCAGCCCGACCGTCGCGGGCAGGAACGGCAGCGGACGCTTGCGCGAGGCGGAGAAGAGCCCCTCGGCCGCGAGCGACTTCTTCAGCCGCTCCAGCCGGGCCAGCAGCTCGCCGATGCCCACCGCCCGCATCTCGGTCGCCGCCAGCGCGAACGTGCCCTTGGCCGCGTTGAACTCCGGCTTGGCCCAGATCACCACCCGGGCGCCCTCCTCCGGGGCCGGCTGGGTCGCCTCCAGCACCGTCCGGGGGCAGATGACCCGGACCGAGACCGCGGCCAGCGGATCCCGCAGCGTGAGGAACACCGTGCTGCCGCGCCGGTTCAGCTCGGCGATCTGGCCCTCCACCCAGACCCGCCCCAGCCGGCCGATCCAGTCGCCGACCAGCCGCATGACGGTCCGGACCGGGACCGGCGCCTCGGCGCTGGTCTCTAGCGGCACGGCGCGGCCCAGGCTCGGTCGGCCACCGGGATCGGCAGCGGGCTGGGGGAGCGGCGCGTCCCGGCAGGCCGGGGGAGCGGCGGGGCGTCGGTCACCGGCTGGGCGGGGGTTACTGACCGGGCGGGGGTCACTGGCCGGCCGCCAGCTTGTCGATCCGGCGCTCGAACATCGTGATGACGTCGGCCCGCGCCGCGTGCCCGCGCTCGTACTCGGCCAGCATGCGCACCTGGTCGATGTCCAGGTTCCGCAGCCGGGCCCGCAGCGAGGGCAGCGACAGCGAGTCGTAGCTGGGCACCGGCAGCGCATCAGCATGAGGAGGAGCGGGCTGATCCAAGGCCGCTACTTCGTCGGAGGTGCCCGCGGCGTCCGGCGTTTCCGCGGAAACGCCGGCGTCCGCCAGGGCCGCCTCGCTCTCAGTGACGCCTGTGTCGCGTGCGTCGCGTGTGCCGCCAGAGCCGGTAGCCGTGGCGACGTCCGTGGCGGGCCGCGTTTCCGCGGAAACGTCGGCCTCCCCTGGGGCGGCAACGTAGTCAGCGATCATGACGTCGTCAGAGGCGGTGACTGCCTCCGTGCCCGGGCCGGCTTCCAGGGCGGTGTCGTCGTATGCGGTGTCATCGACGATGACGATGAGGTTGTCACGGGCGGCAGGCGGGTTGGTCGCGGGCTCCGCGACGGTTGCTTCCTCGGTGGCGGCATCTGCCGCGGCCCAGTCGTCGGCCGTGGCCTGGCCGTCGGCCGTGGCCTGGTCGCTCCCGGCCTGGTCGCTCCCGGCCTGGTCGGTCGCGGCCTGCTCGCCCTCGTAGCTGGCCAGAGACTCGTCGATGATCACGATCGTGCGCGGCGGCGCCGAGCTCGCGGGCGCGACCGGCGCTGGGGCCCCACCGACCTCGGTCGCCTCATCCGCCACGGACCCCTCATCGACAACTGTCGCCTCGCCGCCGCCCGCCGCCGCCTCATCAGCCGCCGCCTCATCAGCCGCCGCGGCCTCATCCGTCCCGGCAGCACGCCACCCAGCGGCATTGTCCGTGACTGCAGGCCGGTCGAGCGCAGGGGACTGACCAACGATCAGCGTCTGAGGTGGCGTTTCTCGCGCGGGCCGGTCTGATATATCCGGCCTGGCCGGCGCGGTCGGGGTCTCCGGGAACTCCAGCGCCAGGTCCTCGGCCGAGAGCAGCCGGACGTTGCCCGTGCTGTCCAGCGAACGCCACCGGCTCTGCGCCGTCCTGCCCGCGCCCGCCGACGCCGATCGGCCTGAGCGATCCGCCCGTCCCGCCGCCACTCCGCCGCCCTACCTCCGGCCGCCTTAGCTCCGGCTGACCGATCTCCGGCCGCGCCTCCGCCAGCCCCCGTATCCCCAGCCGCCCTGCTCCCGCTCCCGGAGCCACCAGCCGGCCCACGCCCCTCCGGACCACCGGCACCCGCGCCACCGGCACCCGCGCCAGGCGCCGGCGCCGACCGAGCCACCCGCCCGGCCGCCCTCATGCGACCCGCCCCTGGCCGTCTCGTCCCTCAGCCCCGAATCAGCCGACGACTCGACCTGCTCCTTCAGCCGGTCGGCCGCCAGGAACATCTGGCCAATCCCCGTGAACACCGCCCGGAGTGCCTGCCCCGGCCCACGTCGCACACGGCCAGTGACCTGCGGGATACGCATGATGATCGATCTCCCTCGGCTCTCCCACGCGCTACGGGCTCCCCGGCCGCGACCTGCCCGGATTCATCCGGAACAAGCCGCCGCGGCGCTTCGGAACATTGTCGTCTCCCGGCTTACCTGTGCAAGGCCGGAATCGGTCCCATGGTCTCCAATACACCATGTCACTGACACACCAGGTCACTGACACCGTAGTAGTGAGCCCCGCTGACAGGGCCGTCATGGCGCTGAGCCGGCCCGCAGACCCATCACCTACCATGGGTCCCATGGCTGCACCGACCCGAAAAGTGCTGCTCGCCAAGCCGCGTGGCTACTGCGCCGGAGTTGACCGCGCAGTCCAGGCAGTGGAACGAGCCATCGAGCTGTACGGTGCTCCCGTCTACGTGCGCAAGCAAATCGTGCATAACACGCATGTAGTCAGGAACCTGGAGAAGCGCGGCGCGATCTTCGTCGAGGAGACCGAGGAGGTCCCCGAGGGCTCGGTCGTGGTCTTCTCCGCGCACGGGGTCGCTCCCCAGGTCAAAGATGACGCCCGTAATCAGGGCCTGCGTACCATCGACGCCACCTGCCCGCTGGTGACCAAGGTGCACAACGAGGCCCGCCGGTTCGCCGCTCAGGGCTACGACATCCTGCTCATCGGCCACGAGGGCCATGAAGAGGTCGTCGGCACCACCGGAGAGGCCCCGGCGAGCATCCACCTGGTCGACGGCCCGTCCGAGAGCACCTCGGTCCAGGTGCGCGACCCGGCCAAGGTGGCCTGGCTGTCCCAGACGACCCTGTCGGTGGACGAGACCAAGGAGACCGTCGCCGCGCTGCGCGAGCGGTTCCCGCAGCTGCTCGACCCGCCCAGCGACGACATCTGCTACGCCACCCAGAACCGGCAGGCCGCGGTCAAGCAGATCGGCCGGGACTGCGACCTGGTCATCGTCGTCGGCTCGACGAACTCGTCGAACTCGGTCCGGCTGGTCGAGGTGGCCCGCGACGCGGGCGCCCCGGCCGCGTACCTGGTGGACGACGCCTCGGCGGTTGAGCCGGGCTGGCTGGAGGGCGTCACGACCGTCGGGGTGACCAGCGGCGCGTCGGTCCCCGAGGATCTCGTCGACGGGGTGCTTGACCGCCTGGCCGAGCATGGCTTCGGCGACGTCGAGGAGGTCGAGGCGGTCAAGGAGCGGATGGTGTTCGCGCTGCCGCGCGAGCTCCGCCCGCACGCCGAGGCCAGCGCCGCTCCCGAGGCCTGACCGGCCTGATCAGGACGGTGGCCGGGCCGTGGTCTGAGTCGGCTGCCCAGGTGCAGCAGGCGTCAGGCCGGCTCCGGGCCCGGCCGGCGTCTCGTTGCCGGTCCGCGCACTCAGCCCGCTCAGCTCGGCCTTGAAGTCGCGAACGCTCTGCGGCAGCCCGCGGACCATCGCCGCGACCAGGGCCACCACCGTGATCCCGAACAGCCATGGTGCGCAGGTCGCCAGCGCCAGCAGCGTGCCCTCCGCCGTGGCCAGCAACGTGCTGCCCGTCGCGGTGACCAGCTCCGCGGTGACCAGCGCGACCAGGAACAGCACCGGCGGCGCGATCACCACCAGTAGCAGCGACTCGCGGCGGGCGTAGGTCACGGCCAGCAGGCAGCCCAGCCCGTAGCCCGCGCCGCCCAGCCACCCCCAGCCCAGCTTGTCCGCGAGCAGGTCGCTGACCAGGAAGATCAGCAGCATCAGCACCACGCAGCCCCGCCCCGTGAGCCGCGCCCGCCCCGATGCCGGCGCGGTCGGCAAAGGCCGTGGTTCCCCGGACGTGCTCACGTCGCTAGCTTGCCGCACTGGCCGGCCGCGGCCGCGACGAGGTCACCTCTTCTGACCCTGCCACCAGCTCGGGCGCCGAATCCACGATCAGGTCGGGCGCGGACAGCGACCGCACCGTCTCCTCGATCGGCCGGGGCGACTCCAGGCTCGCGTCGACGACACCCAGCTCGTTCAGCTTGCGCGCGCTGACCAGCACCCGGCTCTCCAGCGCCCCCACCGCCCGGTTGTAGGTCGAGACCGCGTTGCCCAGCGCGCGGCCGACCCCGTCCACGTGCTTGCCCAGGCTGGCCAGCCGCTCATACAGCTCCCGGCCCAGGTCGAAGACCATCCGGGCGTTGTCCGACAGCGCCTCCTGCTGCCAGGCGTACTGCGCCGTGCGCAGCATCGTGACCAGCGTGGTTGGCGTGGCGATGTGCACCCGGCGGGCCAGCGCGTGCTCCAGCAGCCCCGGATCGTGCTCCAGCGCCGGGGCCAGGAACGCCTCGCCGGGAATGAACAGCACCACGAACTCCGGGGCCGGGCTCACCGCGGCCCAGTACGCCTTGGCCGCCAGCCGGTCCACGTGCTCGCGCAGGTGCCGGGCGTGCGCGTCCAGGCGGGCCGTGCGCACCTGGTCGTCCGAGGTCTCCGCCGCCTCCAGGTAGGCCGCCAGCGACACCTTGGAGTCGACCACGATGTTCTTGCCCCCGGCCAGGCGGACCACCATGTCCGGCCGCAGTGCCCCGTCGGCGGCCTGGACGCTGACCTGCTCGTCGAAGTCACAGCGCGGGCTCATCCCGGCCAGCTCCACCACCCGGCGCAGCTGCATCTCGCCCCACCGCCCCCGGGCCTCCGGCCGCCGCAGCGCCGTCACCAGCGCCTGGGTCTGCACGCGGAGCTGCTCCGAGCTCTGCCGGGCGATCGTGACCTGCTCGGCCAGCGCGGCGTGCGACAGCTGCCGGGCCGCCTCGGTCTCCTTCAGCTGCCCCTCGACCTTGGCCAGCGTCTCCCGCAGCGGCTGCACCAGGTGCTCGACCGCCGCCCGCCGCGACTCCAGCTCGCCCGCCGCCCTGGCGTTGGCCGCGCCCAGCCGCCCCTCGGCCAGCTCCAGGAACGTCCGGGCGCTGCGGTCCAGCGCCTGGGCCGACATCGCCTCGAACCGCTCCGCCAGCTGGCCGTCGACCAGCGCGGCCCGCTCCTGAGCCCCCCGCGCGCGCTCCTCGGCCGCCTTGGCCTGCCCGGTCAGGTCGGCACTCAGCCCGGCCAGCTTGCTGCGGGCGTACAGGTATCCCAGGGCCGCGCCGACCGCCAGGGCGATCAGCATCCCGGCAAACAGCGAGATCGCGTCCATGTCTCACCATGCTCGCAGCCCGGTCGGACAGTTACCGGTCCGACACGCCCGGCGCGATGTCCCGCTCGCCCGCATGATGTAGATCCGGCGTGAACTGCCTGGGCGGCTCGTGCTGATACCTAGTGACATGACCGCCGCACAGGAACGAGGCCGCCGATGAACCGGGACCGCGAATGACGCCGGCTCCCTGCCCCGACGTCCAGCTCGACGACGACGCCACCATCATCGAGCGCTCCTGGCATGAGCCCGAGCGGTTCGCCCTGCTGTTTGACCGGCACGCCGCGCGCATCCACCGCTACGTCGCCCGCCGGGTCGGCCGCGAAGTGGCCGACGACCTCGTGGCCGAGACCTTCCTGGCCGCGTTCGCCAAGCGGCGGGGGTACTTCACCGCCTACCGCGACGCCGGGCCCTGGCTGTACGGGATCGCCACCAACCTCGTCGGCCAGCACCGGCGCGAGGAGGTCCGCCAGTTCCGGATCCGCCAGGCCGCCTGGCCCGAGCTGGCCGAGCCCGGCCACGCCGAGCGGGTCACCGCCGACGTCACCGCCCGCTCCGTGCGCCACCAGCTCGCCGCCGCCCTGGCCGAGCTGGCCGACGGCGACCGCGACGTCCTCGTGCTCATCGCCTGGGAGCAGCTCAGCTACGCCGAGACCGCCCGCGCGCTGGCCATTCCGGTCGGCACCGTCCGGTCCCGGCTCAACCGTGCCCGGGCCCGGCTGCGCGCCACGCTGGCCGCCGGCCCGACCGATACCTTCGAGGAGATCCTCGCCAATGAATGACCTCGACCTGATCGCCGGCCTGCGACCCGACGAGCGGCTGGCCGACGCCCGCGAGCTCGCCCCCGCCCGGACCCGCCTCACCGACGCGATCGCCGCCGAGATGAGCCCGGCCCGCGCCCCCGCCGCCCCACATTCGATTTATCCCAAACTAGAGGTGGAGTCGCCACTCGCCCCCGCCCGCTCCGTGCGGCCCAGGCGTCGGCTGGCGCTCGCCGGTGTCGCCCTCGCCGCCGCCGCCGCTGGCGTGGCCGCCGCCGTGCTGGTCGCCGTCCCCGGCACCCGCGGGCCCGGGGTCGCCCCGTCCTCCGGCGCCTCCGGCCCCGCCAGTCATTCCAGTCACCCCGGTCAGGCCGGTCACCCCGGTCAGGCCAGCGCCATCAAGCCCTTCACCGGCCGCCTGACCGCGGCCCGGTTCCTGGACGCCGCCGCCAGGGCCGCCCTGACCCAGCCCGCCACCCCGCCCCGGCCCGGCCAGTTCGTCTACGCCGAGACCGAGGGCCCCGGCGGCAGTTCCAGGTACCAGATCTGGCAGTCCGCCGACGGCAGCCAGGCTGGTCTGGTCATCAATGCCCAGGGCGCCATCCCGCTGACCCCCTGCACCGTCGCCCGGGCCCAGACCAGCCACTGCGCCACCACCGCCGGCTACCTGCCCGGCCTGCCCGTGCGCCCCGGCGCCGTCCTCGCCTACCTGACCAAGATCGGCCTGGCCGACGGCGCCGACCAGCCCGGCGGGAGCAAGCTCCACAAGCCCATCGCGCACTGGGTCGCCAACGACATCGGCAAGACCCTCGCCGTCATGCTCAGCGACACCTACCTCAAGCCCGCGCAGCGCGCCGCACTGTACGAGTTCATGGCCCGCACCCCCGGCTTCACCGTCGCCGCGCACGTCACCGACGCCATCGGTAGGCCCGGCGTGGGCATCCGGTGGACCTACCAGGGCATCACCAACGTGATCATCTTCAGCCGCCAGGACTATGCCTACCTCGGCGTCCGAACCGTCGCCCCCGGCCAGCCCGCCTACAGCGCCGCCCTGGTCAAGTTCCGCATCGTCGGCACCCTCCCCGCGCACGCCGAGCCCAGTCCGATCGTCAAGCCCGTGGTCAAGGGCCATGCCGGCCACAGCCCCACCCCCGCTCGGAGCCCCCGGGGCTGAACCACCCAGCACGCCAGCGGCCCTAGACTCACGCAGGTGAGCCTTTCGATCGGCATCGTCGGCCTGCCCAACGTCGGCAAGTCCACCCTGTTCAACGCGCTGACCAGGGCCAGTGCGCTGGCGTCGAACTACCCGTTCGCCACCATTGAGCCGAATGTCGGCATCGTAGGGATCCCGGACGAGCGCCTGACCGCGCTCGCCGGGCTCTACGATTCCGCGCGCATCGTGCCCGCCACGGTGCGCTTTGTCGATATCGCCGGGCTCGTCCGCGGCGCGTCCCAGGGCCAGGGCCTCGGCAATCAGTTTCTCTCCCATATCCGGGAAACCGACGCGATCTGCCAGGTCGTCCGCGTGTTCACCGATCCCGACGTCACCCACGTCGACGGCGATCTGTCGCCCGAGCGCGACATCGACACCGTCGCCACCGAGCTCATCCTGGCCGACCTCCAGACCCTGGAGAAGGCCGCGCCGCGGCTGGCCAAGGAGGCCAAGTTCGCCAAGGACCCCGACCGGATCAGGACCGCCGAGGCCGCCGCCAAGGCCCAGGAAGTGCTGGACACCGGCACCACCCTGTTCGCCGGCGCGGCGGCCGCCGGGATCGACCTGGCCGACCTGCGTGAGCTCCAGCTGATGACCGCCAAGCCATTCCTGTACGTCTTCAACATGGACGAGTCTGAGCTGGCCGACAAGGTGCTCCGGGACCGCCTGGCCGCGCTGGTCGCGCCCGCCCAGTCGATCTTCCTCGACGCCAAGACCGAGGCCGAGCTGGCCGAGCTGTCCGAGGAGGACGCCGCCGAGATGCTGGCTGGCCTGGGCCTGGGCGAGCCGGGCCTGGCTCAGCTGGCCCGGGCCGGGTTCACGGCGCTGGGCCTGTCCACGTACCTCACCGCCGGGCCCAAGGAGGCCAGGGCCTGGACCATCCCGGAGGGCGCGACGGCGCCCGAGGCGGCCGGCGTGATCCACACCGACTTCCAGCGCGGCTTCATCAAGGCCGAGATCGTGTCCTTCGAGGACCTGATGGCCGCGGGCTCGATCGCCGCGGCCCGGTCGGCGGGCAAGGCCCGCATCGAAGGCAAGGACTACGTCATGCGCGACGGCGACGTCGTCGAATTTAGATTCAATGTGTAACCGTCCAGGGAACGCGGCTCGGCCAGGCTGAGTGGGAAGGCCCCTCGTGGCCTGAGATGATCCTTTCGTGACTCATGAAGACCTTGCCCGCCGGGTTCGCGATTGCTGTCGGCTGACCGGCAGTTTTGTCCTGCGTTCGGGTCGGGCGACCGATGAGTACTTCGACAAGTATCAGTTCGAGGCCGACCCGGCTTTGCTGAACGAGCTTGCCGGGGCGATGGTGCCGCTCATTCCAGCCGGGACGCAGGTTCTGGCTGGCCTGGAAATGGGAGGAATCCCGGTCGTCACCGCGCTCGGGCAGCGGACCGGCCTGCCGTGCGCCTTCGTGCGGAAAGAGGCTAAGCGCTACGGCACGTCCAGGCTGGCAGAAGGCGCCGAGGTCGTCGGGCGCCAGGTCCTGATCATTGAGGATGTAGTGACGTCGGCGGGGCAGATCGCCATCTCCGCGGGCCAACTCCGTGAGCTCGGCGCTTCGGTAGGTCACGCGCTGTGCGTCATCGACCGGCAGGAAGGAGGCGCTGACGCACTAGCGGGCGACCAGATCCGCCTTCACTCACTCATCACACGCGATGCACTTGAGACCGCTTAGCGAAGCGTCAGGCAGGCTGGACGAAGAACTGCTCCGCTTGATGACCTCGTGATGGCGCGTCTGACCGTCGGAGATACTCGTAGCTTCCGTCGACGACCGACGAGATAGCGGCGGGAATAACGTCTGACGGGAGAAGTGGGGAAGAAGAAGTGACGGTGCTGGACGCGCTGCCCTGTGCTGAGGGCCAGGTCCGGGTTCGCGCTCTTGAGCATGGCGATGCTGCGCCCTTTGCCCAGGGCTCCCGAGACGAGTCGGTCAGGCGGCACGGTCATCTGCCGCTCTCCGAGTACACGGAGGACATCGTTCGGGAGCAGATCGACGGCGTCATTGCGGACGGCCTTGCCGATGGTTCTCTGGCGGTGCTCGCAATCGCGGACGCGGACTCTGATGACTTCCTCGGCAGCATCGTCTTGTTCAACGTGAGAGCGGACAGGGCGGAGGTTGGATTCTGGCTGGCTCCCTGGGGCCGGGGTCGAGGCGCGGCCCGGGATGCTCTTGGCGCAGCCGCGCGCCTGGCAGCTCACATGGGGCTGGTATATCTGGATGCCCAGGCTGCTCCCGAGAACGTCGCATCGCGCCGGACCTTGCTCGGCGCCGGATACCACGAGGTAGGCGAGCCGCAGACCGTGATCGCACCCTCTGGCGCAGAGTTCACTGCTCTGACATTCGAGCGTCCCGTCGTCGAGTTCCGCCACAGCTAACCATGACGACCCGCGAGAACCTCGAGATTATCCAGCTCACTAACCCGGGTGAGGCTGATCCGGTGGTTAGACAGGAGCTGACCGCATGCTGGATAGCGGTCACGAACGCCGGCGGCGCGGCGGGATTCCCGTTTCCCCCGGTCGACGCTAGTCAGGTCCGGCCCGCCGTCGATGCGCTTGCGTCCTGTCTCGATCCCAGCCAAAGCCGGATACTGCTTGCCCGCGTCGGCGGCGCCCTCGCAGGATGGGTGGGCCTCAGCCGCGATCCCAACCCTCTCATCGCGCACTGGGGTGTTGTCAGCCACTTGCAGACGCAGCTCGCGCGCCGGAACGAGGGCATCGGGTCGGCCCTGATGCATCGACTCCGGGAAGTTGCCCGCGACGAGATGGGCTTGGAGCAGCTCCACCTGGCAGCACGCGGCGGAATGGGACTCGAAGACTTTTACTCTCGGCTCGGCTGGCGGATAGTAGGCCGCTGGCCGGGCAAGCTCCGGTTTGCTCCTGACGACACCAGGGACGAGATCTTGATGATCCTCACGCCACTGTGACCATCGGGAACGCCGGGTGAGCTCGCCACGCCTACGTGACGCCTCCGGCTTGAGTGAATCCTGTCCAGATCACGAGACCGGACCTGCAGGTTCATCCCGTGCCTGCGGTGCTTGCCCGAGTAGAACGGGCGGTCCGCGGCGACCCGGCCAGCCGGGATCAGCGACCCGTCCAGGACCACGCAGGCGTACCCGGCCTTCTTCGCGTCCCGCACCGCCTTCCGCAGTCTGGGCGCCCGGGCGGCGAGTAGCCCCGCCGTCTCGCTCACCTACCTCCAGGCCGTGGCCGTACCGACCCCGAAACCGGCTGCCAGCCCGGCGAACGTCCTCTGGAGGCACACGCGCCCGAGCGCTACACGCCAACGAATACGCAGGTCGCGAGCGAGCAAACTGCCGGAGGCAGTTAGTCTTTTAATGATCTTCAATAGCAGAGGACGGATGCGGCCCAGCAGGCAGTGTCCGATCCGGACGCACTGTCGGCCGGCACGATTATGCTGGGCGAAGACCTCGATCCGTCGGAGGTGGCGATGACCGCTCCGGGCCCTGTGCGGCCCCAAGTACTGGACCGCCCTGCCTGCACCCCATCGGCGATCCGCGCCGTGCTAGCGGCCAACGCCGATGCTGCCGTGCTGCGACGTTACGACGCCGAGCTGGATGCGGCCTATGAGCGGGCTCGTGACGATGGTGACCTCACGTCGCTCATCCAAACTGTCAGTCGCTGGTGGTTCGAGGCCGACGCATGGCGCGACCCTGGAGCCCAGCGCGAGTTCCTCGCTCGCGTCAGGAAGTACCAGACGGATGGTCCGCCGCCTCCAGAGAACCGCATCAGCCGAGAGGAAATCCGCGCGCAGTACGGCGTCTGAAGCGTGTACCGGTGGGAACTAGACGGCCCGGCCCACCCAACTTTTGGCGCGCTAGGCACTCTGGCGCAAACGCTGCTTACTTCCTTTATGGATGCAGTAGTTATCGTCGATCCAATCGACTATCAGCGCCATCCCGGAGATCATTCCGATCCGCCCGCACCCTTACGCACACTGCATTTCGGCCGACATCACGAGGGTCTCGTTACCTTCCTCGTGTACCCTCCAGACGAGCTCGTGCTTGTCGTCCGAATTCAGTGGCTGGGAGACTGAACTCGACGCGAGGAATCGTGATTACCGCTGTTTGCAGACTCACGGGCACGCAACGGGAGGCCACGGCGGGTTTCAAGACCGGATCGGACTGTTTCTGCGGACGACGGCTGACCTGGGTAGCCCTGGCGATGTGGTCTTGGGACGAGATGATCAACACGCCTACCCGGATCTCGATAGCAAGGCGGCGGCGCTTCTTCACTCGGTCGCCCACAACCACGCCCTGATCGACGGCAACAAACGACTCGCCCTCACGCGCGATCATCGCCTTCTATGGACTCAACGGCCGCCACCTAACCTTGACCAACGACGTCGCCTATGACCTTGTAATGGCGGTTGCCGCCGGAGAACTCGACTCCGTCGACGAGATAGCGGCGAGCTTGCGGTTGAGGACTCCTGCCGTAGCTGAGGCCGCCCATGATGCTGCCTCGGGCGGCCGCTGGCCGCGGCATCCCGCTGCTCGGTGCCGCGCAGGCGCGGGGCGGGCTGGACGCGATGAGCGGCGCATCTAGACTCCGGGTTATGACTTCGGAGATGGGCGATGAGCAGCGCGTGAGTGGCCGGCCGCAGGATACGGCGCGGCCGCCTGAGGTGCGGCGGGTGCCAAGCGAGCGGACCCACCACGGGGACACCTTCGTGGACGAGTTCGCGTGGCTGGCCGACAAGGAGAACCCCGACACCATCGCCTACCTGGAGGCGCAGAACGCCTATACCGAGGCGCTGACGGCGGGCCAGTCCGGGCTGCGCGCCACGATCTTCGACGAGATCAAGGCCCGGACCAAGGAGACCGACCTGACGGTGCCGTCGCGCAAGGGCGGCTGGTGGTACTACGGGCGGACCGAGGAAGGAAAGCAGTACTCGGTGCAGTGCCGCCGCGCGGTCCTGCCCTCCGACGCCGGGCCCCCGATGACCGAGGACGGCAGCCCGCTGGAGGACGAGGAGATCCTGCTCGACCTGAACGAGGTCGCGGGGGACAGCCAGTTCTTCTCGCTGGGCACGTTCGACATCAGCCCGGACAGCAGCCAGCTCGCGTACTCGACCGACTTCGAGGGCAGCGAGCGGTTCACGGTGCGGTTCAAGAACCTGGCCACCGGGGAGGTGGCCGCGGACGAGATCCCCGGCACCTTCTACGGCAGCGCCTGGTCGGCCGACGGATCGGCGCTGTTCTACGTCACGGTGGACGAGGCCTGGCGGCCGAACCGGGTCTGGCGGCACCTCATCGGCACCCCGGCGGCGAGCGACGTGGTGGTGTTCGAGGAGAAGGACGAGAAGTTCTGGGTCGGCGTCGGGCTGACCCGCAGCGAGCGGTACCTGATCATCTCCAGCTCGAGCAAGCTGACCAGCGAGACCTGGATGCTGGACGCCAGCCAGCCCACGGGCGAGTTCCGCGTGGTGGTGCCGCGCCGGCACGGCATCGAGTACTCGGTCGAGCACCAGATCACGGCGGACGGGACGGACCGGCTGCTGATCCTGCACAACGACCACGCCGAGAACTTCGAGCTGGCCCAGGCGCCGGTCACCGACCCGGCGGCGTGGACGCCGCTGATCGCCCATCGCGAGGACACCCGGCTGCTCGACGTGGACGCGTTCGCCGGGCACCTGGTGGTGCACCTGCGCCGGAACGGACTGACCGGGCTGCGGGTCCTGCGGGAGGGTACGGAGTTTGAGATCAACTTTCCCGAGCCCATCTACCAGGTAGCTCCGGGCGGCAATCCGGAGTACACGGCGGTCGAGTTCCGGCTGGGCTACGTCTCGATGGTGACGCCGGATTCGGTCTACGACTGCGACACCGTGACCGGCGAGCTGACGCTGCTGCGCCGCCGTCCGGTGCTGCCGCTGCCCGGCGGCCGGGAGTACGACCCCGCCGAGTACGAGCAGTACCGCGAGTGGGCGACGGCCCCGGACGGCACCCGGATCCCGATGTCGGTGGTCTGCCCGAAGGGCACGCCCAGAGACGGCAGCGCGCCGCTGGTGCTCTACGGCTACGGCAGCTACGAGATCTCGGTTGACCCGAGCTTCTCCATTCCCCGGCTGTCGCTGCTCGACCGCGGCTTCGTGTACGTGATCGCGCACATCCGCGGCGGCGGCGAGATGGGCCGCCGCTGGTACGACGACGGCAAGATGCTCCACAAGATCAACACGTTTACGGACTACGTCGCCTGTGCGCGGCACCTGGTGCGGGAGGGCTGGACCAGCGCGGAGAACCTGGTCGGGCGCGGCGGCTCGGCCGGAGGGCTGCTCATGGGCGCGGTGGCGAACCTGGCGCCGGACGCCTTCGGCGGCATCGTGGCTCAGGTCCCGTTCGTGGACGCGCTGACGTCGATCCTGGACCCGTCGCTGCCGCTGACGGTGACCGAGTGGGAGGAGTGGGGCGACCCGCTGCACGACCCCGAGGTCTACCGGTACATGAAGTCCTACTCGCCCTACGAGAACATCGACGCCGGGGCGACCTACCCGCCCATCCTGGCCATCACGAGCCTGAACGACACCCGGGTGCTCTACAGCGAGCCCGCCAAGTGGATCGCCAAGCTCCAGGCCTGCGCCAGCGGCGGGCCGTTCCTGCTGAAGACGGAGATGAGCGCGGGCCACGGCGGGCGCAGCGGGCGCTATGACGCCTGGCGCGAGGAGGCCATGGTGCTGGCCTGGATCTCCGCCACGGCGACAGCGGACTGATCTCCCGGCGGTCTGCTGAGGAGCGCCGAGGCGGTCCGCCCGGGCGAACCAGCTGGGCGGACCGCCCGATTGCAGATTCCGGTCGGGCCGCAATGCGGGTGCCATGATCACGGCAATTCGGCTGCGCTTATCGCGGGTGGATTGCCGTGATCGCGGTGCCCCGTGCCCGGCCGGGCCATAACGGCGGGCCTGTCAGACGTGGTCCGGCCAACGGTCATCTGCCCTGGTCAGAGCCTGTGTCACACCGATCGTCACACCTTGGCGGTCGGATACGCCTGCAAGTCGGAGACGCCCGACGCGTGTCATGCCGGGGATGCCTGGGCGTTTTGCCGCAGAATGGTGGCCGACGCGCGGGAGGGCGCGCCGCGAATCCTTGCTGGGCAGGCACAGGTGAGCGGAGGGAGGCGCGATGGCTCGAAGGGCAACCCTTGACCGTGGCACGCCCTGGTCCCCAGAGGACGACGACCTGCCGCCGGACCCGTCGCCCCGGCGCGGGGCCCGGTCCGCGGCCAAGCCGTGGGGCGGCTCGGGCGGCCGGTGGTTCGTCTGGGTCCTGCGCGTGCTCGTCTGGGCCGTGCTGCTGGTGATCGGCTACCGCGGCGTCGTCGCGATCATCGATGGCTCGCGGGCCACGACGACAGGAGCGGCTCGGTCGGCCAGCCATGCCTCCGGGTTCCCGCAGCTGACCGCGGAGGCCTACGCGCTCAACTTCGCCAGCATCTACCTGAACTTCAGCCCGGCTACGGTGGACCGGCGGTCGGCCGAGCTGTCCGCTTACCTGCCGGCCAGCGCCACCGCCAGCAGCAGCGAGCTGGGCTGGAACGGAGCCGGCACCGAGCACCTCCAGGCCGAGCAGGTCGCCTCGATCCGCCTCCGGAGCGCGCATTCCGCGGTCGTGAACGTGCTCGCCGAGGTCAACAACAAGATGATCGAACTGGGCGTGCCGGTCTACGCTTCCGGCGGCGCTCTGGTCGTCTCCGGCGAGCCGGCCATCCTGGCTCCGCCCGCCCGCGCCGTACTGCCCACGGCGCCTCAGGTGAACTCCGACCAGACCACCGTCAGCGCCCTGACCAGCCAGCTGCCGCCGTTCTTCCGCGCCTACGCGAGCGGGGACGGGATCACGCTCGGCCGGTTCCTCGCCCCTGGCGCCCATGTGAAGGGCCTAGGCGGCGCAGTCAGCTTCAACTCCATCCAGAACGTCACCGCCCCGATCGGCGGCACCACCCGGCACATCACGGTCGTCGTGAACTGGAACATCGCCTCCAGCGGCGCTGCCCCCCACGCGCCTCCCATCGCGACCTCGCCTGCCGGCCTGCAGGTGACCTACCGCATGACCGTGGTGCGGCACGGGACCAGCTGGTACGTGCTGTCGATCGGGGCCTCGTCATCGTCGCCGGGGCCGCCTTAATGAAATATCCCCGATCACACGGACCCCCCACAGCCGTGCACTCACACCCCCCGGAGTACCGATGTCGGCGCATCTATTCATTACGGCATCCCCAGCCGCGCTCAGCACCTCAGGTCTCGTTAACTACCTACAGGGCCTGTTCGGACCGCTGTTCCTGGGGATCGTCGGTATCGTTGCCATCTTCTTTCTGTTCACGCGCGAGATCATCCGCTTCGTGCAGTTCCTAGTGCTCGCCGTGGCGATCGCCGTTGTCTTCTACACCCCCAGCATCGTGCAGACGATCGCCACGGGGATCGCCAACGCGCTTGGCGTGCACTGAGCTCACCCAGATCTCGCTGCACCCGGCAGTAGCAGGCGGAAGGAGGACGGCGCGTGGATCTGCCCACGTACACCAATATCTGGCGGATCGAAAAACGGCTGTACAAGCTGTATGACTTCCGGCTGCCTATGCCGCTTCCGGTCGGCCAGATCGCCGTCTTCCTCGCCTTCGCCGTTCCCTACGTATTGGTCCTCTCGCTGATCGGCCTGCCGTTCAGCCACACCCTGCTGTGGGTCTACGTACTGCCGCCAGGCGTGCTGGCCTGGCTGACAACCAGACCCGTGCTGGAGGGCAAGCGGCTGCCCGAGCTGATCATGTCCCAGACGCGGTACCTGCTGGAGCCGCGCACCTGGTGCCGGATGGCCCCGTTCGCCGAGAAGAACGAGATCGTCATCGTCTGCCGGGTGTGGCGGCGGGCCGAGCGTGAGCCGGCGCTGGAGGTCGCCGTGGCGGTGTCGAGCGTTCGTGACGGGGCGGAGGGCACGAGCGGGCGACGGACGGCCCGGCCGCTGTCGTTGACGACCCGCCCGGTGCGCGGGCGCCCGGTGCGCGAGCGCCTGGTGGGCGACGGCGCGGCGTTGGGTGGGCCGGCGTTGGGTGGTGCGGCCTCGCGCGGCGCGGCGCTGGGTGGCTCCGTGCTGGATGCGGCGGCTGAGGCTGTGGTGGAGGGCCGCTCGGGGCGGGGCCCGAGCAGCCGAGCTTCGAGAGATCAGGGTTCGAGAGCGCAGAGTTCGAGAGAGCAGAGGCTGAGCGAACGGAGTTCGGGCGAGCGCGGCTCGGGTCGGCGGAGCCGGACCGGGGGGCGCGCTGGTCGTGTTGCGGCTCGGGAGCGCGCGGCGGCCGAGGGTCGTGCGGCCGGAGATCGCGTGGGTTCGGGCGGTCTCGCGCCCGAGCCTTCGATGCCAAGCCGGCCGGTCCGGGGCCGTCCGGTGCAGGCCCGAGGGCCAGCAGCGGGAGAGCCGGGCCAGCGTCCGCCTGAACCAGATCGTCCGACCCAGATCGGGCCGGCGCCGCGACCAGCGGCCTGGCCAGCCCAGGAGGCACCCTCACGCCGCTGGCTCATGCGCGGTGAGCCCCGCCAGGGTCAGCAGGCTCCGGGCCAGTCAGTACCCGAACAGCAGGCGACAGGGCAGCCGGTGCCGGCTCAGCCGCCGCATGGCCAGCCCGCCCAGGGTCGTCCCGCGCCGGTCCGGCCGGTGCCAGGTCAGGCCGCGCAGGTGCAGGCCACGCCGGGCCAGACTCTCCCGGCGCAGGCTGGGCCGGCCCAGGCGAGGCCGGACCGGCCAACGCAGGTGCAGGCCACGTCGGGCCAGACTCTCCCGATGCAGCGCTGGGCCAGGCGCCGGACGCGCGACGAGGCCGGACCGGCCCGCGCAGGTGCAGGCGTCGGACCAGGGCAGGCCGGGCCAGCCCGTTCCGAGCACTTCGATGCCGGGCAACCAGGTACCGGGTCAGGCGGCCCAGTCGCGGCCGGTGCCGGGACACACGAGGCCGCTCCCGGCGATGCCTGCGCAGACCGCGCAGATGCGCACCATGCCGGGCCAGGAAAGGCCAGGCCAGGCTGCGCCGAGCCAGCCGGTGCCCGGCCAGCGGATGCCGGGCCAGCGGGCAACCAAGTCGCGCAGTCGTCAGCCGCGCCCGGTCAGACCAGGTCGGGCCAGCCGGAGCAACAAGCGGCACTGGGTCAGGCGGCACGGGGTCAGGCGGGACCGGGGCAGCCGGGCACCGGGCCAGGTCGATCAGCCGCTGCCGGGCCAGATGCAACCGGGGCAGACGCAGGCCAGGCCAGACCGAGCGGTGCCGGGCCAGACTGTGCCCGGCCAGGGTGCAGCGGCCCAGGGTGCGGCTGGTCAGGCTGCGCCGGAGCAGGGCCATCCGGCGCAGGCCGGGCCGGGCCAGGGTCTGCCGGAGCCGGACCACGCCATTCCGGGGGAGTCCACCCGAGTACACGTCGCGCCGGGGCAGATGAGGCCGGGCCGCATGCCAGGGGTCGCCGAGGCCGTTGGGTCGGCGGCTACTCCTGAGCCGACGGTCGCCCAGGACGCGATCGTCGGACCAGCCGCCGCCAAGGCCGAAGTTCCTGAGCCGACAGCCGCCCGGGACGCGATCGTCGGACCAGCCGCCGCCAAGGCCGCGGTTCCTGAGCCGACGGCCGCTCGGGACGCGATCGTCGGACCGCCTGTAGTCGAGGCCGCCGCAGTTCCTGAGTCGGCGGGTGCCGGGGACGCGATCGCCGGACGGACCGCCGCCGAGGCCGCCCGGTCGGCTGCCGTGGGCGGGATCGAATCGTTGCCGGGGGCTGAGGTGCCCGCTCAGCGTTCGTCGGCCGCCGACGGCAGGTCGGCGGCTGAGGAGGGGCGTCTCTCAGGCGACTCCCGTCACGCAGACCCCAGGAACACCGTCGCCGGTGCGCCGCGGCCGGCCGAGAGCGACGTGGTTGTTGCTCTCACGTCGCTAGAGCAGCGTGAGAGCAACAACCACGACGTTGGCGCCGTGGAGGGGGTCGGTGCGGAGTCGCCGGGCGCTGGCATCTCGGGTTCGGAACGCAGCGCTGCAGAGGAGCCGGACAAGGACGGTCCCGCTGCGGATACGCCGACGGCTATCGACACGGCCGCCCGGCGGCTGGCCGCGAAAGAGTCGGCTGCGGATGAGTCGGCGGCGGGTGACGCCGTGACTGGTGGGCCGATTGCGGACGAGTCGGCGGCGGGTAACGCCGTGACTGGTGAGGCCTGGATGAGTCGGCCGTGGATGAGTCGGCGGCGGGTGATGCCGTGACTGGTGGGCCGGCGGTGGATGAGTTGGCGGCGGGTGATGCCGTGACTGGTGGGCCGGCTGCGGATGAGGCGGACGCGGGCGAGGCGGCTGACGGCCGGGGGGACACGGATCGGGCGAACGGTGACGAGGCTGACGAGGCTCCGCCGCAGCGGTCGGCGCGGCCGGTGGTCAAGGTGACGGGGGACCGGGTCGGCGAGCGGCCGCTGCGGGTGGTCGAGCGGGCGCTGCGGAGTCAGCCGGGGCGGGGCGCGGATGGCTGGCGTGGTGAGCGCGTCGTGGTGGTGCCCGGCGGGCACCGGCCGGGCAAGCCGGACCAGCTCCAGCGAGACCGGGCCCGGGCGCGGCTGCCGGTGGAGGGCGCCCGGCGCATCGTCGTGCTGGGCTGCACGCGGGGGGCGGGGCAGACCACCACGGTGCTGCTGGCCGGCGACATGCTGGCCAGCCTGCGCGGCCAGCCGGTGGCGGTGCTTGACCTGAACCCCGGGCGCGGGTCGCTGACCGAGCAGGCGGCCGCGATCCCGGGCCTGGTCCAGGGGTCGGCGGACACGGTCGGCGGGTACGGGATGCCGGACGGGATCGGCGGCCCGTCGCCGGACACGGGGCTACCGGACACGGGGCTACAGGTCATCAGCGGCAGCGCGGCGGCGGCCGGGGGCGACGACGCGGGGCGCATTCTGGACCTGGTCGCGGCGCGGTACCCGCTGACGATCGCGGACCCGGCGGCGAGCTACGTGCCCCGGACGCTGGATGTGGCGGATCAGCTGCTGATCGTGGCGCCGGCCAGCGCGGAGGCGGCGGGGGCGCTGGCCATGACGTTCGAGTGGCTGGAGGCGCACGGCCACGGCCGGCTGGCCGCGGCGGCGATCACGGTGCTGAACGGGGTCAGCGGGCCGACGGCCTCGCACGTGGAGCACGCGGCGAACGTGGCCAACGGCCGGTGCCGGGCGATCGTGAAGGTGCCGTGGGACAGCCACCTGAAGGAGCTGTCCCAGGAACGCGGACCCGACTCCGGCCACAGCCCGGCCAGCGCGCAGCCCGGTCAGCGCAAGCCCAGCCAGCACCAGCCGTCACAACAACAATCACAGCCATCCGGCCACGGACGACGCCCGCGGCACGCTGCCCGCGCCCGTCGGGCACCAGGGCGCCAGCCTGCTGGGCCCGGCGCTGACCCAGGCCTACACGGCCCTGGCGGGCGTGCTCGTCGCGGGTCTCGCCGACCCTGGCCAGTTGCGGAGCGCCCGGGTATGAGCACGAGAACGGCCGGCCGCAGCCGGATCGCCGTCCGGTACTTCGACGACCGGATCCTGCTGACCGAGGCGCACGCCTGGGCGTACTACCGGCTGCCTACCGTCTCCTACGAGTTCACGACGCCGGCCGAGCGGGAGGCGCTGGCCACCAACATCACGGTGGCCCTGGCCGCGATCCGGATGGCGGACGCGGAGGTGCACCTGCGCATCGGGCATCGTTCGTACCCGGCGGCGGAGTGGGCGACGAGCCTGGACGCGACGTCGGACGGCGGGCCGGGCTGGCACGACTACCTGGACGAGATGTACCGCCACGTGTGGGCCAAGGACTTCTGGACCAAGGAGGTCTACATCGGGGTCCGGCTGGGCCAGCGGGGAATGCGGGCCCAGTTGTCGGGCGGCGTGCTGGCCTCGTTCATCAGCGCCTACCGGGCGGGTGAGCAGGCGCTGGGCCTGGAGGACGAGTCGGTCTCGGCGGGCGAGATCGCCCGCTGGACGGAGCAGTCGGAGCGGCTGGGCCGGGCGCTGCGCTCGAGCACGCTAGTGGCGCGCCACGCGACCAGCGAGGACATCGCCTGGCTGTTCCGGCACACGCTGACCGGCACGGTGCCGGACCCGCCGCCGTCGGCGACGCCGCGGCGCAAGTGGGGCGCGGGCGAGATCGAGGCGCTGCTCGAGGGCCAGGTCCACAACGGCCGGACGACGCTGCGGCTGGAGCACCCGGGCGGGGAGTCGCACGCGGCGTTCCTGTCGTTCGCGCGGTTCCCGGACGTCATGTACTTCCCGGAGGGCGAGCCGTGGCTGCACTACGCGGACGCGCTGCCGTTCCCGGTCGAGGCCAGCCTGCGGATGAAGCTCATCGCGCCGGCCCGGGCCAGCAAGGACGTCAGCCGCCGCCTGGCTCACGCCAGGGACATGGACGCGCACATCAGGGAGGCGGGGGCCGAGCTTCCGATCGCGCTAGCGGAGCAGATCGAGGCGGCCCGGCTGCTGGAGCACGGCATCACCAAGGAACGGCTGCCGTTTGTCTACGGGTGGCATCGCCTGATGGTGGCCGCGCCGACCCGCGAACTGTGCCTCAACCGCGCCGAGGCGGTGATCGAGCACTACCGGGATGCCGGGATCGACGTGGTCAACTCGACCGGCGACCAGTTCTCGCTGCTGTGCGAGTCGCTGCCGGGGGACCGGGTCCGGCTCAACTCCTACCTCCAGCGCCAGCCGCTGTACACGATCGCGGGCGGGATGCCGACCGCGACGGTGGACCTGGGCGACCGGGCCGCGCCGGACGCGGGGTGGATCGGGCCCTACATCGGCGAGACGCTGGGCCGGGCACGGTCGGTGGTGCACTTCGACCCGCTGGTGGCGGCGGCGCGGAACCGGCCCACGGCGGTGGCCATCACGGGCGAGCCGGGCGGCGGCAAGACGACCCTGGCCCTGCTGCTCATCCTCCAGCTCGCGCTGCGCGGCACGACGGTGGCGGTGATCGACCCCAAGGGCGACGCGGAGTCGCTGGTCGCGCTGCTGCGGCAGCGCGGCCGGCAGGCGCGGGTGCTGCCGCTGGGCAGCGCGGCGCCGGGGCTGCTGGACCCGTTCTCGTTCGGCGACGAGCTGGCCGAGCGGCGGACCATGGCCACCGAGACGCTCCGGCTGCTGCTGCCGCGGATGAGCGAGGAGCGGGAGAGCGCCATGATCCAGGCGGTGGCCGCGGTCGCCGCCGAGGAGCGAGCCCAGCCTGGGCAAGGTAGTCACGCACCTGGAGAAGTCGGCCGACCCGGCCTCGGTCAACCTGGGCGCGGTGCTGCGGGGCATGTCGGAGATGCGGCTGGCCAAGCTGTGCTTCTCGCCGTCGGGCGGTCAGGGCATCGACGCGCAGGGCTGGACGACGGTGTTCACGCTGGCCGGGCTGACCCTGCCGGACGCGGCCGTCAGCCGCGACGACTTCTCCTACGAGCAGCGGCTGTCGGTGGCGCTGCTGTACCTGGTATCTCAGTTCGCCCGGCGGCTGCTCAACGGGATGGACCGGCGGCTGCCCAAGGCGATCTTCCTGGACGAGGCGTGGGCCATCACCTCCACGCCGCAGGGGGCCAAGCTCATCCCGGAGGTCTCCCGGATGGGCCGGTCCCGCAACACGGCGCTGATCATGGTCTCGCAGAACGCGGGCGACCTGCTGAACGAGCAGGTCACGAACTGCATCTCCAGCGTCTTCGCGTTCCGCTCGTCGGAGCGCACCGAGGTCGCCGACGTGCTCTCGCTGCTCGGCGTGGAGCGGTCAGAGGAACACGCGGCGAGCCTGCGCACGCTGGGCAACGGCGAGTGCATCTTCCGGGACCTGGACGGCCGGGCCGGGCGTATCGGCATCGACCTGGTCTCCGATGACCTGCGCCGCAACCTGGACACCAACCCGACCAGGGCACGACCGGGCGACGTGCCCGTGGGCTCGCCGCGGGGCGAGCCCGGCCCGGAGGAGCATTCCTTCGGGCCCGCGGAGCTGGACGCGCGGCGGAGGGGACCGGGGGGTCACCCTTCCGAGCCGTCCAGGCACGACACCAGTCC
Organism: uncultured Actinomycetota bacterium; assembly: GCA_963822485.1. GTDB lineage: Bacteria > Actinomycetota > Actinomycetes > Streptosporangiales > Streptosporangiaceae > DASUBV01. Next base: position 132,677 of record CAWGHW010000027.1, on the reverse strand, counting down.
AGGGGATCCGGGGGGCCGGTCTCCGAACCCAGCACAACCGGGTGCTGGCTAGCCAGCGGCAGTGACGACCTAACCCCCAGGAGCCCCCTAACATGCCACGCCTGTTCCGCGTCCCCCGCAAGGTCGCGCTTGTCCTGGCCGTGCTGGCCGCTGCGCTGGCGATCCCGGCCAGCGCCCAGGCCGCCCAGGCCAGGCCCGGCCGCGCACGCTCAGCCGGCTGCTGCGCACGGCACCAGCGCGGCGGCGTCGACCGCCTCGACGGCCGCCAGCACCTCGACGGCGTCGGGCGACACGGCCTTGTTCGGGCCCTGCTCGGTTCCGGGGATCAACGCGATAGCGGGGCTGCTGGGGTTCTGCTCCAGCGGGGAGAACATCCTCAGCCCGCTGAACAACATCTGCTCGCCGTCGCTGCCGGAGCCCGAGCCGGCCAACTCGGGCATTGACGCGATGGTCGCGCCGCCGGCGAGCGGCAAGCAGCCCAAGACGCTGTACGACGAGGACGGCGTGGCCGGGGACTACTGGGCCGCGACCAACCTGGGCTGCTCGGACATGACGTCGCTGATCGGCAACAACGTCGCGGGCATGATCTTCGACGTGGCCAAGTCGCTCGACCGGGTCACGATCACGGTGTACCAGTCGGCGGCGGGCGAGGGCATCCTGAGCTGGCTGAGCAACGTCACCAACAAGCTGATCTCCAGCCTGGGCCGGGCCATCTACTTCCCCTACCTGGCCGTGGTCGTCATCCTCGGCGCGATCTGGCTGGCCTGGCAGGGCCTGATCCGCAAGCGGGCCACCCGGACCATCGAGGGCACCATCTGGATGGTGGTGGCCGCCGCGGCGGCGATCTTCCTGATCGGTGAGCCGGCCGAGGTGACCGGCGTGGGCCGGGGCGTGTCCGACGGCATCAGCCAGGCGCTCAACGTGGCGTTCGCCAAGCTGCCGAGCCCGGGGCCGTCCAACTGCGTGCCGATCCGCAAGGGCGACCCGCAGTCTTCGCCGACGAACTTCGCCTACACCTCGGGCAGCTCGGTGGTGGACCAGAACGCGGGCGAGCTGTGGACCGTGCTGGTCTGCAAGCCCTGGCTCGACGGCGAGCTGGGCACGGCCAACTTCTCGGGGCCGAACGGCAAGCCGACGGTGGTGAACGCCTACGCCCGGCAGTTGCTGTGGGCCCAGGCCATCGCGGTCAATGAGAAACCGACGTCCAGCCTCATCAAGGCCAAGCAGGCGACCTACGCCGGCATCGCCACGAGCCTGCAGCAGAAGTACCCGGCGGTCTACCCGCTGTTCCAGGGCAAGCAGTGGACCACCCGGATGGAGATCGGGTTCGCCGCGCTGTTCGCGTCGGTGGTCGCGGGCGTGCTCATCCTGCTGATCTCGGTGACGCTGATCCTGCTCAAGCTGAGCTTCCTGCTGCTGCTCGTGGTCGGCCCGTTCTTCCTGCTCATCGGCACGCATCCAGGATTCGGCCGGGTGGTGGCCCTGCGCTGGGTGGAGATGCTCATCGGCGTGCTGCTGAAACAGGCGGCCGTCGCGCTGGTGCTCAGCGTCCTGCTGTACTGCTATGCGCTGATCATGGGCACCAGTGACGCGGTCCTGCCCTGGGCGCTCAAGATCCTGATGATCGCCCTGGTCACCGTGGCCGCGTTCATCTACCGCAAGCCGTTCACGCACCTGTTCTCGGCCGTCGGCTACGGCGTCATCGGGGCGCGCGAGCGGGCGGACGCCGACCTGGTCCGCGCGGGCAGCGCATTGCGCAACAACACGAGGTCGGCCGCCACCCTGGCCGTGCCCGGCTTCGCCGCCTACCGCGCGGCGCGCTGGGCCCGGCAGAACCCGGCCCAGGCGGCGGCCCTGGCGACCAGCGCGGCGACCGCCGCGGGCGTGGGCGCGGCCGGCAAGGCAGCGGCGGCGGGGATGGCCGCGAACGGGGCCGATGCGGAGTCGGCCGAGTCGTATTCGCTGCCCGAGGACGCGGCGGCGGCCGCGGCGGGCGCCGCGGCCGAGGGCGGCGCTCCGGGCCGGGTCGGCGCGGCCGCGCGGGCCAGGGCCTGGGCGGCCGCCAGCGCCGACGACACCGCGGGCCGCCAGGCGCCGCCACCGCTCAACTTGCCGTCCCGCAACGGCGCCGGGGCGTCGGCGGGCGGGTCGGTGGGCGGCTCGGCGGCGGGGTCGGCGGCGGCCAGGACCGAGAACGGCGTGGCGGCGGCGGCCGCCGGCCGGCTGGCGCCGAGCCTGCCGACGTCCGCGTCGGGGTCGGCGGGCGCCGCGTCAGCGGGGTCCGGCTCGGCGGGGGGCGCCATCGCCGGGGGAGGCGTGTGGCCCGGCCGGCCGGCGACCCGCCAGTCGGCGGCGTCTGGGCCTGCGCCTTCGTCGTCGGCACCAAGCCGCGCGGCTTCGTCCTCGGCACCGTCCCGGTCGGCTTCGTCCTCGGGCCCGGCGGCTCCGGCCGCTCCGGCCAGCGCCCCGTCGGCGCCGCGCCCGGCCGCGCCCCGCCGGTTCGGGGCAGGTGGCTCGCCGTGGACATCGGGCCCGCCCGCGCCGCCGCCCGCCGCGCCGCCGCCCGCGTCCACGCCCCCGGCGTCATCAGCTCCGGGGTCGTCGGCTCAGGCCGCGCCGTCCCGGTCAGGGTCGGCCCCGCCGCCGGCCGCCCCGCGCCCGGCGCCGCCCCGCCAGTCCGCCCCGCCCCGGCAGTCGGCCCCGCCCCGGCAGTCCTCGCCTCCTCGGCAAGGGTCCGCGCCGCGGCAGGCGGCTGCACCGCGGCAGGCGGCTGCGCCCCGGTCGGGCCGCCCGGCGCGGCCGGCCGGTCCGGCCCCGAGCCGCCACGGCCGGCCCGCCCCGCCGCCCCGGCAGTCCGCCGACTACGGCTCGGCTGACTACGGCTCCGCTGACTACGGCTCGTCGGGCGGCGAGCCCGACCAGACGTCGCACGGGCCGCTCGCCGGGCCGCCCGAGCGCGAGGCGTCCGGGCCGTTCTGGCTCAGGCCCCTGCGGCGTCGCCGGTAGCCCGCCATGGAGCTCAGCACCGCGCAGCGCAGGCTCGTCTTCGCCGTGATCGTCTTCGTGCTGGCCGGGCTCGGCGTCTACCTGCTCGACTCGGCCGAGAGCGGGTCCAGCCAGGCGAGTACCGGACCGACGGCGTCGCCGTCGCACCACCGCGCCGGCCCGGGCACGCCGACGCCCAGCGCGCAGCCCACCGCGTCGGCCACGAGCCCGGCGGCCGGATCACCGTCCGCGGGCCCGAGCCAGACCCCGGACATCTACCAGTGGCTGCCGTTCAGCAAGGCGGGCCTGGCCAGCGCGGCGTCGGTGACGACCAGGTTCGGCGTGGCCTACGCCACCTTCTCCTACACCGAGAAGACCTCGACCTACGTGGCCAGCATGCGCGCGCTGATCAGCCCGGACCTGGCCGGGCAGATCGCGGCGGCCTACTCGGCGCCCGGCGTGGCCAGCCTGCGCACCAGCCGCAAGCAGGTCTCGGTCGGATCGGCGGACATCACCTCGATGCGCGCGTTCGGGCCTAGCAGCATCACGTTCATCGTCGCGATCACCGAGCAGGTGACCGCGACCAAGGACGGCGGCCCGAACAAGACTAGCTACGCGGTCACCCTCACCGGCGGCGGCACGAACTGGCAGGTCAGCGGCATCGAGTATCAGTCGGCGGGCCAGCCATGACCTGGCGTTCCGGCGACGGGCTCAGCCGGGGCGCCGTCCTGGCCATCATCGGCGTGGTCGCCCTGCTGGTCGGGACGCTCCTGGTCGCGCCGATGATGATCTTCGCCAGCGGCAGCTTCTCGTTCGAGTCCGGCAGCGCCTGCAGCTCGGCGCACGGCACGGGTGCCCAGCCGCCGCCGAGCACCGACGCCAAGAACTCCATCCCGGCCAACTACTTCGCGCTGTTCAAGTCGACCGGGGCCAAGTACGGCGTGCCCTGGGTCATCCTGGCCGGCATCGGCAAGGTCGAGAGCGACGACGGCCGCAGCAAGCTGCCCGGCGTGCACAGCGGCACCAACGCCTTCGGCGCGGCCGGCCCGATGCAGATCGGCGTCGGCGGGGCGGCCGGGAACACCTGGGGCGGCGCGCCGATTCACCTGGCCACCGAGAAGGTGACCGGGGTCGCCACCGACGCCGACGGGAAGAAGTTCGTCAGCGTCTACGATCCGGCCGACGCGATCGCCGGGGCGGCCAAGTACCTGCTCGAGCACGGCGTGCTCGACAACGTCCAGCAGGCGATCTTCGCCTACAACCACCTGGAGTCCTATGTCCAGACGGTGCTGCTCTACGCCAAGACCTACGCCAAAGGCGGCTTCACGGTCAGCCCGGTCACTCTCGACGACGCGACGGCCTGCCTGACCGGGGTGCAGAAGACGCCCAACGCCGTCGCCTCGACGGTCATCGCCTACGCCGAGCAGCAGCTCGGCAAGCCGTACATCTGGGGCGGCATCGGCCCGGACGGCTTCGACTGCTCGGGCCTGGTCATGATGGCCTACCGCGCCGCCGGCATCGACATCCCGCGGACCTCGCAGGATCAGTGGTCGTGGGGGCCGCGGATCAAGCCCAGCCAGGTCGAGCCGGGCGACCTGGTGTTCTTCGTCGGCTCCGACGGGACCGAGACATCGCCGGGCCACGTCGGGCTGGTCATCGGCGGCGGCAAGATGATCGAGGCCTACGCCACCGGGTTCCCGATCCGGATCGCCCCCTACACCGACCGGGACCCCATCGGCTTCACCCGGCCCTGGGTGCACAAGGGCGTGGCCGTGCCCGCCGTCCTGGCCAGCAACTAGCGGCGAAGGGCCGGCGCAGGTGGCTGCGTCGGGCTACTGGCCTGGAACGGACCCCGGTGGCGCCGGCCTCGTGCCGGTGCCACCATTCATGCAGGTGTAGGTCTCGGTCCAGTGCACGCCGTCATTGCTGGTGAAGCTAGGCGGGTCCAGCTGGTTAATGCCGCCCTTACAGCCCGAGACGCCGGGGGAAATGGCAGTCAGGGCGATGAGGGGAATCAGCCACCCGACGACCAGGCAGACAGCCGAGCCGATGGCCCAGTTCTTCAGGAACTGACGCCGGCGCCAGCCTCGCTCCGACGCGCGCATCACCAGCGCGACGACCACCGAGATGAACGGGACGAAGACCGCCGCCAGGACCGCGACGACGGTCATCACCGGCGGGTACGGCGGATCGTTAGAGATAACGATCGGGTCGGTCGGTGCTGCCGGTCCCGTGACGCCTGACATAGCAGCACCCTTCCCAAGTGCGAACTCCGGAAAGGATCGCAGCTCATCTTTTAAGGCCGAAACGTCGCTGTCAAGACGCCGTCGCGGCGATGGCCTCGATCTCGACCAGCTGGCCGGGGTAGCCCAGCACCGTGACGCCCAGCAGCGTGCTCGGCACGTCGTGATCGCCGAACACGGCAGCCACCTCGTTCCAGGCGGCCAGCAGGTCATCACGCTCGCTGGTGGCCACGTAAACGGTGGTCTTGAGCACGTCCTGGATCGTCACGCCGGACTCCTCCAGCGCGATGCGCAGGTTCTCCAGCGCCTGGCGCATCTGCGCCGCGACGTCGCCGGGGGCGGTGACCTCACCCTGCTCGTTGAGCGGGCAGGCGCCCGCGGTCAGGATCAGGCCGGCCGGGTGGGCCCGGGCCGCGTAGGCGTACGGGGCGCCGGGGAACAGCCGGGTGCTGCGGATAAGGCTGACAGGCATAGCCCCCGATTCTGCCATCGGGCTGGACACTCCAGCAGCGTCGTTTTATATTGACGGTCAATGAGCACTGACATAGATTCGGCGCTGGATGCCCTCGGGGATCCGATGCGACGCCGGATCATCGGCCGCCTGGCCGCCGGCCCGCTCGACGTCGGCGGGCTGGCCGCGGGCATGCCGGTCGGCCGGACGGCCGTGTCGATGCACCTGCGCGTGCTCAAGGCCGCCGGGCTGGTCGGCGACCAGGCGGCTGGCAACCGCCGGGTCTACCACCTCGAGCCCGACGCGCTGCGGCAGGTGCGAGATCACCTCGACTGGTACTGGGAGCGGTCACTCACGGCCTACCAGCGCGCCGCGGAGGCCCGGGCCCAGCAGCAGAGAACGGAGCAGCGGATGACGGCCGAGCCCGAGATCATGGTGGCCAAGACCGTGCGGGTGAACGCCCCGCTCGCGGTGGCGTTCGAGGTCTTCGTCGGCCAGGACTGGTGGCCCGTGGACACCCATCACCTGGCCGAGCCGGCCGGGCGCGAGGTGGTGCTGGAGCAGTTCGCCGGCGGCCGGTGGTACGAGCGCGCGGCCGACGGCACCGAGACCGACTGGGGCACCGTGCTGGCCTGGCAGCCGCCGTACCGGCTGCTGCTGACCTGGCAGGTCAGCCCGCGCTGGACCTACGAGGCCGACCCCGACCGCGGCTCGCAGATCGAGGTCACGTTCACTCCCGAGGGCCCGGACGTGACCCGCGTCGACTTCACCCACCGGCACCTGGAGCGCTACGGCGCCGACGCCGGCCGCATGCGCCGCATCCTCGACGGCAAGGGCGGCGAGCCGCTGAGCGCGTTCGCCCGCCACCTCGCCGCTCGGACCCCAGCCAGATAAGAGAGGGATTAACAGTGTCGTTCACCTCGGTCATGCCCAACCTGTACTCGGCCGACGTCGACCGGGCCGTCGCCTTCTACCGTGATCTGCTCGGCGGCACGCAGACCTTCCGGACCCCGTCGGACGGGCCGGCCGTGCACGTGGAACTGCGGCTCGGCGACATCACCATCGCCGTCAGCAGTCGCGACGCGGTGCCCGAGCAGGGACTGCCGATGCCGACGGCCGGTCATCCGCTGGAGCTGGTGCTGGGCTGCGAGTCGGCCGACGATGCGGTGGCAGCGCTGCGCGCCGCGGGAGCGCCGGTCCTGGTCGAGCCCTACCGGCACCCGGCCGGGCATCGCCGGGCCTACGTCGCTGACCCGGACGGCAACTGGATCGCCATGGTGAGCAAGTAACGCAGTGAGCAAGTAAGGCGCTCAGCCATCCAGAGGGCTGGGCAAGGTGAACACGTCCGGGATCGACGTACCGGGATCCAGCGCGTCCAGGGCCTGGCTCAGGCGGCGCTCCTCGTAGCCGAAGTGCGACTCGAGGATCGCGGTGAGCCCGTCGAGCTCGCGGACGAGCATTCCGGGCTCGGCTGAGGCCGGCTCTGGGGCCAGCAGCTCGTGCCCGGGGGCCAGCAGCTCGCGGATCCGCCGCAGGATCCCGCTGACCAGGGCGTGATCCTCCATGAGGTTGTCGATCACCGGAGCCAGCTCGGGCATGGCGGCGCGGAGCTGCGGCAGCAGCCGTTCGTCCTCGCCGGTGTGATGGGCGTGAATGGCGGCGCAGAAGCCGAGACAGTGGCCGAGCAGGTCATCCGGAATGGCGGTGCCGCCGGCCGGATGGCTGGTGCTATCGGCCGGGTGGCCGGTGCCGTCGGCCAGGTCGCGGCGCAGCGACGCCAGCCGCTCCCGCAGCCCCCGGTGTACCTGAACTAGCTGCTCGCTCAGCGCCGCCACGCGGTCAGGCGTAGCCAACAGGAATGGGAACCTTCCCCTACGGTGCCTCCATGCCTGGCGCGATCCGCCACCGGCACGCGGCACGTGTCCATCCAAGCTGTTGCGGCCCGCCCATTTCAAATCGCCGTAACAATCAGCGGCTACCGTGGGGCGCATGTTGACCGAGCGGACGCTGGTGAGACACGCGACCGCCGCCGACGCCGAGGCCATCGCGGCGATCTTCGCTCACTACGTCACCGGCAGCGTCGTGACCTTCGAGGTGACGCCACCCACCGCCGGTCAGTGGCGTGATCGGCTCGCCGCGCTGGCCGGGTCCGGCCTGCCCGTGCTGGTCGCCGAGCTGGACAGCGCGGTGGCCGGGTACGCCTACGCCACTCCCTGGCGACCCAAGCCGGCCTACCGCCACACCGTCGAGGACACGGTCTACCTGGCACCCGAGAGTCGTGGCCAGGGGCTCGGCTGGCTCCTGCTGCAGGCGTTGCTCGAGGCCTGCGCGGCGGCCGGGGCGCGCCAGGTGATCGCGGTCATCGCCGACACCGGTGATCCCGCGTCGGTGGCCCTGCACCGCCGGTGCGGCTTCACCAACGCCGGGCGGCTGTCCGAGGTCGGCCACAAACACGGCCGCTGGGTCGACACGATCCTGCTCCAGCGCTCCCTCGGCCCAGCCTGACCGTCAGCCAGCCCCACGAAGCACTCCTCCAGGCCCACCAGTCCCACGAGCCCCACGCCAGAACCATGATCGGCTGTGGGTGTCCCGTTGGTGACACCAGAGCGTACCCAGCGGCACAGCCACGTTCCGGCAGCGCCGAGGCAGGTCGGCCGGGCGGCCTCGTGCGCCTCTGGAGCACCGTCCGCCCAGGTGATCCCGCTCGTCTCGCTCCGGGACCGGCCAGATCCCGGTATTCGTTCCGCCGTAATGGCAGCAGCCTTGATCACGCGGACCTTTCAGTAAATAGCGCTGAAAGGTCCGCGTGATCATGAACGGGATGCGAGCGCCGGATGCCCACAGCGTCGGGGGCCGCGGAAGTCGGGGGCCGCCGAAGTCGCGGGCTGCGCTACGGGGAGGACTGCCAGCGCCGAACGGCCAGCATGCCCGGCACCACCGCCAGCGCCAGCACCCACAGGGTCAGATGGAACAACGGGCTGGCCACCGGCCCGCCGCCCGCCACCGACCTGATCAGGCCCGCCGCGGCCGTCACCGGGCTGGCCCTGGCGATGGGCTGCATCCAGCCCGCCAGGTCGCCCGCCGGCGCGAAGGCCGAGCTGACGAAGGCCAGCGCGATGGCCGGGAAGTACAGCACCCGCTCGGCCGCCTCGGCGTCCCTGATCAGCAGCGCGAACCAGGCCGAGATCACCGCCAGGGCCAGGCCGAAGCTGACCGCGACCGCCACGATGACCACCAGGCCCGGCAGCCCGCTGTGCACCCGGAAGCCCAGCAGCGCGGCGACGGCTAGCAGCAGCACGGCCTGGGCCGCGAACACCACCGCGTCGGCGGCCAGCCGCCCGATGAGCACCGCCGACCGGGACATCGGCAGCGAGCGGAACCGGTCGGCCAGGCCGCTGCCGGCGTCGCGGAGCAGGCCCAGGCCGGTGCTCGGCGCGGTGAGCGCCGCGTTCTGGATCAGGATGCCGGGGATGAGGAACTGGCGGTAGGACCCGCCGGCCGCGCCGCGGGCGAGGGCCAGGTTCCCGAGCACCGAGACGAACAGGACCAGCAGCACGACCGGCTGCACCAGCGGGTAGATCAGCCGGCCCGGATTCAGCCGCAGCACCCGGAGCTGCCGCCCCGCGAGCAGCGCGCTGTCCCGCCCCGCCCTAGCGACACTGACCCTAGCGACGCTGACCCTAGCCACACCGACCCCCGTCACGCCGGCCCGCCCGTCAGGGCCAGGAAGGCCTCGTCCAGCGAGGGCTGGCGCAGGCTCAGGTCGGCCACCGGCACGCCGTCCGCGCGCAGCGCGGCCGCCGCGGCCAGCAACGTCCCCGTGCCATCGCCGGCCTCCCCGCCCACCACTCCTGCCCCACTAGCCGCCGTCACCGTCAGCCGCCCGGTCCCGTCCTCGGCATGCACCGCGCCCGGCGGCAGCGTCAGCCGCCCGGTCAGGACCCGGGCCGCGGCCGCCGTGGCGGCGGGCTCGGCCAGCCGGACCTCGACCACCGCGCGGCCCATGCGCGCCTTCAGCTGGGCGGCCGTGCCCGACGCGATGATCTTGCCGTGGTTCAGCACATGAACGATGTCCGCGAACCGGTCGGCCTCCTCCAGGTACTGAGTGGTGAGCAGCATGGTCGTGCCCTCGGCCCGCAGCGTGGAGAGCACCGCCCACAGCTGCTGGCGGCTGCCCGGGTCCAGGCCGGTCGTCGGCTCGTCCAGGACCAGCAGCGCCGGGCGGGTCATCAGGCTGGCGGCCAGGTCGAGCCGGCGCCGCATGCCGCCTGAGTAGGTCCGGGCCAGCCGGCCGATGGCCTCGGTCAGCCCGAACAGCGCGGCCAGCTCCGTCGCCCGCTCCCGGGCCGGGCGGCGTCCCAGGCCGGCCAGCCGGCCGATGAGCACCAGGTTGTCCCGCCCGCTGAGCGCCTCGTCCAGGCCCGCGTACTGCCCGGTCAGCCCGATCCGCGCCCGCACCCGGGCCGGCTGGGCCATCACGTCGAAGCCCAGCACGCTGATCCGGCCCGCGTCGGGCCGGGTCAGCGTGGCGATGATCCGGACCAGCGTGGTCTTGCCCGCGCCGTTAGGCCCCAGCAGCGCCGCCAGCGTGCCGGGGCGGACCGTGAGGTCGACCCCGGTCAGCGCGGCGACCCGTTCCCCGGATCGGCCGAACGCCTTGGTGATCCCGGCCGCCTCGATGGCCGGGGGATCAGCAGGAGTACTAGAATTGCCCACACTGTGAGGCTAGCAGTTAGTGAGGACACCGGACAATATGGCGGGCTCAGAATACCGATCAGGCGGCAGGCCTGGCGCCAGCGCCGATGCCGCGGCCGTCGACCTGGAGGCGGCCCGCGCGTCCCTGGCCACCGGCCGCGATTCCGGCGGGGGCGATCTGGCGGTCAGCCTGGTCGGGCGGCTGTTCCGGCTCGCGCCGCGGCTGGTGGAGCTGCAGGACCTCGGCGCCCGCCAGTACGGCCTCGGCTTCGCCAGGGGCCGGGTGCTGTGGGCGCTCCAGGAGTCTGGCCCGGTCCTGATGCGGGCGCTCAGCCAGCAGCTCGGCATCTCGCCGCGCACCGTCACCGGCCTCATCGACGCGCTTGAGGCCGACGGCTGGGTGACCCGCAGCCCGCACCCCGTCGACCGGCGGGCCACGATCATCACGCTCACCGCCGCCGCCGAGGCCACCCTGGTCCAGCTGCGCGACTCCTACCAGGGCCTGGCCCGTGACCTGCTCGGCGACATCGACCCGGACGACCTGGCCCGCTGCCGGGCGGTGATCGGCACGCTGGAAGAGCGCCTGGACGACGCCGTGGCCCGGCGGGTCAAGGCCTTCGAGTCCGCGCCCGGCCCCCAGCTCAACCAGGAAAACCCCCGGCAATAACAGCCCGCGGCCCCTCGGTGTCCGCCCTGACCGGCACCCGGACCGACCCGGGGCCACTGGGCGGTACCGTCGCAGCGTGTGCCTTCTCATCGCGCTGTCCGGGGTGGTGCCCGGCGCGCCGCTGATCGTGGCGGCCAACCGGGACGAGTTCTACGGCCGGCCCGCCGTCACCATGACCACGCTCCGCGACGCGGGCCCCCGGGTGCTGGGCGGCCGCGACGAGCTGGCCGGCGGCACCTGGCTGGCCGTCAACGAGCACGGCGTGGTGGCCGGGCTGACCAACCAGCCCCACCCTCGGCGCCCGTGACCTGACCAAGCGGTCGCGCGGCGAGCTGCCGCTGGCCTTCACCGCCTACTCCACCGCCGAGGAAGCCGTGACCCGGGTCTGCGCCACCCTCGACCCGGCCGCCTACAACCCGTGCTGGCTGCTGGTCGGCGACCGGCACGCGCTGTTCTCCGTCGGCCTGGCCGGCGGCCCGCACCCCGAGGTCGAGCGGCTCGCCCCCGGCGTGCACGTCCTGGAGAACCTGCCGATGCGCGCCCCCTCGGCCAAGGTCGCGCGGGTCACCCAGCTGGTGGCCCGCGAGCGCGCCGCCCAGACGGCCCGCGACGGGCAGTCCGCGGAGACCGCTGAGTCCGCCGCCGACGCCCTGGCCGAGGTGCTCCGCGACCACGAGCCGGCGACCGAGCTCGCCGTGGGCGAGAATCCGGCCCGGCCGCTCGCGTTCACCGCCGCCTGCGTGCACGGCGAGGAGTACGGCACCCGCTCGGCGCTGATCGTGACCGTCCCGGTGGCAGTCACCGGAACCCCCGGCGAGCCCCGGCTGCGCGTGGCCGACGGCCCGCCCTGTGAGGTCCCGTTCCGGGACATGACCGCGCTGTGGGAGGGACCGGCCCTGGTATAACCCAGGAACCGGGACCCTACCGAGGAGACGGCATGGACTTTGACCTCTCGGCCGAGCAGCGCCTGCTCCGCGACACCCTGCGCGCCTTCGTGGACGACAAGATCCGGCCGGTGGCGCGGGAGTGGGAGTCGTCGGGCCGCTACCCCGACGAGATCGCCGCGGGCATGGCCGAGATGGGCCTGTTCGGGCTGACCGTCCCCGAGGAGTACGGCGGCATGGCCGCCGACATGGTGTCCCTGGCCATCGTGTTCGAGGAGATCTCGCGGGGCTGGATGGGCGTGGCCGGCATCATCGGCAGCCACTCGCTGTCGTGCTGGATGATCGCCCGGTACGGCACCGAGGAGCAGAAGACCAGCTACCTTCCGGAACTCGCGGCGGGCACCCGCCGGACCGGCATCGCCCTCACCGAGCCGGCGGCGGGCAGCGACCTCCAGGGCATCGAGACGGTCGCCCGGCGCGACGGCGACAGCTACGTGATCAACGGCCGGAAGACCTGGATCACCAACGCCCGGCACGCCGATCCGCTGCCGGTGCTGGTCAAGACCGACCCGGCCGCCCGTCCCGCCCACGCCGGCATGTCGGTGCTGCTGGTCGAGGCCGGGACGCCGGGCTTCGAGGTCGTCCGCGACCTGCCCAAGCTCGGCTACCGCGGCCCCGAGACCTGCGAGCTGGTGCTCGATGAGGTCCGGGTGCCGGCCAGCGCCCTGCTGGGCGGCGCCGAGGGCCGCGGCCTTCAGCAGGTGCTGGCCGCCCTGGAGACCGGCCGGGTCAACATCGCTGCCCGGGCCGTGGGCGTGGCCCAGGAGGCCTACGACCAGGCCCTGCGCTACGCCGGCCAGCGGGAGGCCTTCGGCCAGAAGATCTCCGGCTTCCAGGCCGTGCAGCTCAAGCTGGCCGACATGGCCATCAAGCTGCAGGCCGCCCGGCTGATGACCTACTGGGCCGCGGCTCGGGCCGACGCGGGCCAGCGCAACGACCTGGAATCGGGCATGGCCAAGGTCTACGCCTCAGAAGTGGCCCAGGAGTGCGCGTTCACCGCCATGCAGGTGCACGGCGGCTACGGCTACTCGCAGGAGTTCACCGTCGAGCGGCTGTACCGTGACGCGCCGCTGATGGTCATCGGCGAGGGCACCAACGACATCCTGCGCACGGTCATCGCCCGCGCCCTGACCAGCGGCCGGGGCTTCGTCGGCTAGCCGGGCCGGCCGCTGCGGGCCGGGCGGTGGCGGCCGGGCTGCGCCTGCCGCTGTATTGACAGCTGGCTGCTGCCGATCGACGATCATGTCGGTCATATGTCCATGTTCCGTATATGCCGTACAAGCCCGGCTGGTCGGCTACATCGCCGGGGGCCAACGCAGAAAGGCCCGACTCATGAGTATCCGGCCCGTACTGATCGCGCTGACCTTAGCGGGCGGCTTGGCGGTTGCGCCTGCCGCGACCACCGCGTCCGCGTCCGCGTCCGCCAGCATGCAGGCGTCCAATCCCGGCCCCATCCTCGGAGCGCACGGGCTGCGCCGCGCCGTGGGGGTGCACCTGCCGCAGACTTCTCTGCCGCGCGCCGGCTCGGACAACCAGCCCTGGTCGGGGTATGTCGACGTGGCCGACCCCAATGTGGCCCTGCGCTATGTGGCGAGCAGCTTCACCGTTCCGACGCTGCGCTGCCCCAGCAGCGGCAAGGCCGATGTCTCCATCTGGGTCGGGATCAACGGCTTGAACCAGACCAATGCCACGGTCGAGCAGGACGGCGTCGACGGGGTGTGCAACAACGGACTGCCGACCTACTACCTCTGGTATGAGATGTACCCCGAGGCCAAGGTGTCCTTGTACGACATCAACCCCGGCGACTCGATCGGGGTGTCGGTCTACTACACCGGCTCCAGCTACCAGATGACCCTGGACGACAAGAGCACGGGTGCGAGCACTTCCGTGCCTGGCCTGGACTGCCCGAGCGGTCACAGCTGTCCCAACACCACCGCCGAGGTCATCGCCGAGGACTACGGCGGCGGCGTGGCGGGCGGGAACGACCTGGCCGACTTCGGCTCGCTCAAGTTCACCGACTCGGTGGTGACCAGCCGCGACGGCACGCATGGCACGCTGAGCCCCAACTCGCTGTGGTCGTCCACCGAAATCAACATGAGCGATCCCGCCGGGAACATCATGGCCCAGCCGTCGGGCCTGTCTGACGGTGGCGCCGACTACACCGACACCTACATCAGGAGCAGCTGACCCGGATCGAGCCGGACGCTACCTCCCCCATAGGGTCCGGCTAGCCGCTGAACAGCCCGCTGCTGCCCAGCCCGGCGACGAGGTTGATCGCGGCGGCCAGGATGACCGCGCCGAACAGGTAGGAAAGCAGCGCGTGCTTCAGCGCGGTCGAACGCATGTCGGTGTTCTGCAGGCTGGTGTCGGATACCTGGTAGGTCATCCCCAGGGTCAGCGCGACGTAGGCGAAGTCCCGGTAGCAGGGCGGGTCCGGCTGGTTGAAGTCGATGCCGCCCGGCGTCTGCCGGTAGTAGAGCAGCGCGTAGCGCAGGGCGTAGATGGTGTGCACGGTGAACCAGGAGACGGCCAGGCTGATCAGGCTCAGGGTGGCCAGCAGGACCTGAGCCGTCCGCGGCAAGGAGTGGGCGTAGACCAGCACCATGCCCACCGCGGCCAGGCTGGCGACGCAGGCGCTGAGCATGATGGTGTCGCTGGTAGCCCGGTTGGGATCCTCGGCGGTGGCCTGCGCGGCGGTGCTCTGCGGCGACAGCGGCCAGACCACCAGCCAGACCCACGTCAGGAAGACGATGGCGGCGGCATCCCAGCCGATGGCCAGCGCATAGCGCCAGTCGCCCAGGAACGCGGTGACCACCCCCGCGACCGTCCCCGCGGTCAGCGCCACGGCCAGCCGCCGCATGGTGGGCGGCTGCTGCACAGGTGCCGCGGCACGGCTGGTCACCACAGCCCGGACCTCCTGGACCTGAGATGTCCCGCTTACCCACAGCCGGGTGTAGGCAACGGTATCCACATCGCTAGGGCCGGTCGCCAGCCGGGCCAGCGTCGGGCCAGGGGATCCCGCCAATGGACTCGACGGCGGCGCGGGCCGCGGTGAGCTTCTCGTACAGGAACAGCACCGGCCCGCCGTCGGCCAGCGCCACGGCCCGGCGCAGCGCCTGCCCGGGCCCCGCGGCCGGCTCGCAGGCGATGTCCGGGCGCACCCGGCGCATGGCCGCGGCGATCAGCTCCTGCATCTCGCCCGGCCGGCGGCCGCGCTTGTCGCTGTCCTCGTAGACCACGACCTTGCCGAACCAGGCCGCGATGGCCTCGGCGGTCTCGGTGACCAGGTCATCGCGCCGGTCGCCGGGCAGCGTCACGGCCGCCGCGGGCTCGCCGCCCCAGACGTTCGTGATCATGGCGCCGGTGGCGTCCAGCGCGGCGGCGTTGTGCCCGTAGTCCACGATCACCGGCACGTCGCCCGCCCGGTACACGTTGCCCCGGCCGGGGTTGGCCTCCACCGGCGTGAACGTGGCCAGGCCGCGGCGGATGTCCTTGGCACTGAACCCGGCCGCCCGGCAGGCGGCCGCGGCGGCCAGCGCGTTGGCCACCAGGTGGGCCGCCCGGCCGCCGAAGGCGCCGGGCAGCTCGGCCACCGGGATCAGCGGGCGAGCGTGGCCGCCCTCGATCTCCACCAGCTGGCCGTCGCGGACCTCGTAGGCCAGGCCGCCGGCCCGCTTGTGCCGCTCCAGCACCTGGTTGCCGGGCTGCTGGCTGAACAACCTGATCACCGGGTCGTTCCGGCGCACCGCCGGCCGGTCGGCCAGGCCGGCGACGGCCGGGTCGTCAGCGTTGAGCACCACCGTCCCGCCGGCCCGGATCTCCTCGGCTACCAGCGCCTTGACGTGGATCAGCTCGGTCATGTCATCGACGCCGTCGACGCCCAGGTGGTCGGCGGTGATGTTGGTGACCACGGCCACGTCGGCCCGGTCGTAGCCCAGCCCGCCGCGCAGGATCCCGCCGCGCGCGGTCTCCAGCACCGCGGCCTCCACGCTGGTGTCATCCAGCACCATCTCGGCCGACCGGGGCCCGGAGGCGTCGGCGTCGTAGACCAGCCGCCCGCCGCTGTACACGCCGTCGGTGGTGGCCATGCCCACCCGCAGCCCGGCCTGGCTCAGCACGTGCCCGATCATCTTGACGGTGGTGGTCTTCCCGTTGGTGCCGGTCACCGCGATGACCGGGATCCGGGCCTGGGTGCCGGGCGGGTACAGCGTGTCGACGATGGCCGCGGCCACGTCCCGCGGGCGGCCCTCCACCGGCGCCAGGTGCATGCGCAGGCCCGGGCAGGCGTTCAGCTCGAGCACCGCCACGGCCGTCCCGCCGCCGGGCCGGCCGGTGTCCAGGGGCGCCGCGATGTCGGGGGCGCGCAGGTCAACGCCGCAGATGTCCAGCCCGGCCGCGGCGGCCGCGCGCACGCACAGTGCGGCCACGTCCTCGTGCACCAGGTCGGTGACGTCCCGGCTGGTGCCGCCGGTGGACAGGTTCGCGTTCTGCCGCAGCGCCACCACCTGCCCGGCGGCCGGCACCGAGCCGCCGTCCAGGCCCGCGGCGTCCAGGTGCCGCATGACCTCGTCGTCCAGGCTGATCCTGGTCAGCTCGCGGGCGTGCCCGTCGCCGCGCCGCGGGTCGGCGTTGACCTGGGCGACGAGCTGGCTGATGGTGTGCGCGGCGTCGCCGGTGACGCAGGCCGGGTGCAGCTGCGCGGCGGCGGCCACCCGGCCGTCGATGACCAGCACCCGGTAGTCGTGGCCGGTCACGAACCGTTCCACCAGCACCGGCGAGCCGGCCCCGCCCGCCCGGTCGAACGCGGTGATGGCCTCGTGCGGCGTGCGCACGCCGACGGTCACGCACCGGCCCTGGTTGCCGCGCAGCGGCTTGATCACCACGGGCGGCCCCAGCACGCCCAGGGCCCGGGCGGCCTCCTCCGCACTGGCCGCCAGGACGCCCTCGGCCACCGGGATCCCGGCGTCGGCCAGCAGCTGCTTGGCCAGCATCTTGTCGGCCGCGATGTCCACGCCCACGGCCGAGGTCAGCTCGGTCAGCGCCGCGCAGGCCAGCCGGCGGTTGCGGCCGTAACCCAGCCGCAGCATGCTCGTGGCCCCGACCCGGCGGACCGGTATGCCCCGGCGCCGGGCGGCGCCGGCGATGGCGGCGGTACTGACCCCAAGCTCACCCTGTTGCCGCGAAATCGTCATCGAGGCCAGCCGGGCGTCCACGTCCGGGGCCCGGCCCGCCACCAGGTCCTCGGTGATCTCGATGGCGGCATCGAGCAGCAGCGCGGGCACCGGCGAGGTGGCGGGCTCGTCCTGCGGGCACTCCAGGACCACGTCGTAGTGACCGTCGGCACCCGCCCACAGCGTGCGGCCCAGGCAGACCTCGCGGCCGGCCAGGCAGGACAGTTCCAGGGCGACGTGCTCGGCGACGTGGCCGAAATAGGTGCCGCGGTCCAGTGGCGGCCAGGAAGCCGCCGGGCCGCCCGGCCGCGCAGTGGTGGCCGGCCAGCCCCGGCAGCAGCCGGGTCAGCCGCCGGGCCAGGCCCGGGTAGTCGGTGGTCTCCCGGCCGGTCAGCTCGTCGAGCTCCAGCCGGGCGATGCTCACCGGGCTGGCCGTGAACACGTTCGGGCCGCCGAGATGGCGCAGGTCAGTGCAGCGCACCGGGTTCCCTCCGGGTCAGTACCGGTCGTGCCCGGGCCCGATGGCCGGGGTCCGCGTGGCGAAGTCGAACAGGCCGCCGGCGGGCAGCAGGTGCAGCCGCACGCCGAACAGGGTGATGGGGTCCCACTCGGTCGCGGCGTGCACGACGGTGGCGTCCTCGGCGTCCACGACGGTCACCACCCCGGAGCCGATCACCTCGAACAGGCTGCCTTCCGGGCTGCCGTCGACCAGGATCCCGGTGTTCTCGTCGATGCCGATGCCCAGGTGATCGGGGTCCAGCGCGACCGCGCTGAGCAGCCGCGGGAGCCGGCCGCGCTCGCCGAAGTGCATGTCGATGAGCGACTTGGGGACCAGGCCGAGGCCGGGGCCGGTGCGGACGGCGGCGGCCGAGACGTCGGCGCCTTTGCCGCCCAGGATCATCACCTGGCCCAGGGCGGTGGCGCCGGCGCTGGTCCCGGCCACGACCAGGCCGCAGGCCAGCCGCTGGCGCAGCACGTCGGCCGAGCGCGAGCCGACCAGGGTGCGCAGCCGGGACTGGTCGCCGCCGCTGAAAAACACGCCCGTGGCGGCGGCCAGCGTGGTGGCGGCCTGCTCGCCGTCGGCGTCGGCGCGGCCGTGCATGCGCAGCTCAGTGACCCGGTGCACGCCGAGCTTGCGGAATACCTGCTCGTAGTCCGCGCGCACCTGGTCAGGCTGCCCGGTGGCCGTCGTCACCAGCACGATGCGGGCCTGCTCGCCGCCGCATAGCTCCGCGAAGCGCTCCAGCAGCCCCGCGCCGCAGCACCTGTCCTCGGCGCCCCCGATGATGAGCAGGCGGCCGGGAGATCCCCCGTCGTCCACGTTCTCGCCCTCGTCCCGGGCCGGATGACCCTCGACGCTTCAGTTACCCGCCGTGGCGAAACGTCTAACCATGACTACAACGAGTAACAAATGGTGGCGTGGCCGGCGGATGCCAGAAAGCCGTCAGCGACCTGCGCTGACGGCTTCCTGAGTGGCGGGCGGGCCGGACTCGTCCCGGCGGGTGACGCGCCCGCGGGGTGAGGCGACGGCGGGGTCAGGCGCCGTTGGGCTGGCGCGCGGCGCGGCGGGGCGCGGCGCGCGGCCGCGACAGCTCCTCGGGCAGCTGGAGCAGCGGGTTCGAGGCGCTGGCGACCACGTCGCTGGCGATGTCGATGACCTTGCGGCCGCGGTTGCGCGCCGCGGTCCTGAGCTGCTCGAAGGCCTGGCGGGGCTTGATCCGGTGCCGCTCGGCCAGCACGCCGATGGCCTGCTCGACCCGGACCCGGGCCAGCAGCGCGTGCTCCAGCTGGCTAACGGTGGCCCGCAGCTTGCCGGTCTCGCCGCCCTGCGGCTCGGGGGCGGGCTTGCGGGTCAGCCCGTCGGTGCCGCCCTGCTCGGCGGCCAGCAGGTCAGCCAGGATCATGGCTGAGGTCAGGTCGGGGACGTCATCCCCGCCGACCCGCCAGCCGTCCTTGGTCCGGCGCACGACCGCGTCATCCGAGATCGCGGCCATCTCACCCGTGCCGTCCATCCCGGCCTGCTGCTCGGGCTGTACGTCGTGGGCTTCCCTGGTCCGGTGTTCGTGGCTGCCCGTGGTCATTTCACGGCCGCAAGCTCGTTGAGCCGCTGTTTGACCTGAGCCGCGGACGGGTTGGTCATGGCACTGCCGTCCGGGAACACCACGGTGGGAACGGTCTGGAACCCGCCGTTAACGGACATCACGAAATCGGCCGCAGCATCATCCTCTTCGATGTTGATCTCGGCCATCTCGATGCCGTCGCGTGCCAGCTGGCTCTTGAGCCGCTTGCAGAAGGCACACCACGTGGTGGTGTACATGGTGAGCGGCTGTGCCATCGGGTGCTCCCCCTCCGCGTGCGTTACGAACTGCACATTACTAACACTTCCTAGCGCCAGGTACTTCCCGCACGGACCGGGCGTCGCGGAACCGCGCAGCCCTGCCAGCGTACGGCGAGCACCCAGACGGCAGCGCGGGGAGGCCCGCACTGCCCGTCACTGCCATTGGAAGACACGCGGCCCCGCGGCACAAGCGGTGGCGTCCAACCGGCTCGTCTCCGGGGGAGCACCGAAAGACGGTGCCATGCGGGAAGATGGCCGCTGGGGACTCGTGGAGGTGGCCATTGGAAGCCCTGGACAGGGCCGGGGAGCTGGGGCGGGGCGGGGAGGTGGGCGGGGGGCCGGATGCCGTGCTCGGCTCGCTCGATCCCGAGCAGCGCGCCGTGGCCACGGCCGCGCGCGGGCCGGTGTGCGTGCTGGCCGGCGCGGGCACCGGCAAGACCCGCGCGGTGGCGCACCGGATCGCCTACACCGCGGCCATCGGCGTCGTCGACCCGGCCAAGGTGCTGGCCGTCACCTTCACCACCCGCGCGGCCGGAGAGCTGCGCGGGCGGCTGTACCAGCTGAGCCGCGTCGTGCCCGAGGCCGGCCTGGAGCGGGTCCAGGCCCGGACCTTCCACGGGGCGGCGCTGCGCCAGCTCAACCACTTCTGGCCGGGCACGGTGGGCGGCCCGGCTCCGCAGGTGCTGGAGTCCAAGATCGGGCTGATCTCCGAGGCGGCCCGGCGGCTGCGGCTGTCGGGCGGGCTGCCCGAGCTGCGCGACGCCGCCGCCGAGCTCGAGTGGGCCAAGGTGACCCAGGTCCGCCCGGACGACTACGCCGAGGCCAGCGCGAAGGCCGGCCGCAGCGGCCCGTTCCCGCCCGAGCAGCTGGCCCGGCTGTTCGCCGCCTACGAGGACCTGCGGCGCGACAAGCACCTGGTCGACTTCGAGTCGGTGCTCGAGCTGGCCGCGGCCATCCTGGTCGAGCACCCCAACGCCGCCACCGCCGTCCGGGACCGGTACTCCTCGTTCGTGGTGGATGAGTTCCAGGACGTCAACCCGCTCCAGAAGCTGCTGCTGGAGGCCTGGCTGGGGGACCGGGACGACGTCTGCGTGGTCGGCGACCCGCGGCAGACGATCTACTCGTTCACCGGGGCCACCCCGGCCTACCTGCGCGGCTTCGCGGCCGAGTTCCCCGGCGCCACGGTCGTCGAGCTGGTGCGCAACTACCGGTCCACGCCCCAGGTGGTGGCGCTGGCCAACGAGCTGAGCCAGGCCCGGCGCGGCGTCGAGGGCCTGGGCGGGGCCCCGCTGGCCGCTCAGCGCCCGGCCGGCCCGCGGCCGGTGTTCACCGAGTACCCGGACGACCCGGCCGAGGCGGCCGCCGTGGCCCGCCGCATCGCCACGCTGATCTCGTCGGGCACCCCGGCCAGCCAGATCGCGGTGCTGGTCCGCACCAACGCCCAGACCCAGGCCTATGAGCAGGCGCTGGCCAGCGCCGGGGTGCCGTTCCTGGTCCGCGGGGCGGACCGGTTCTTCGAGCGGCCCGAGGTACGCCAGGCGGTCACCCTGCTGCGGGCCGCGTCGCGCTCGGTGTCCCCGGACGACGAGCCGGGCCAGGTCCGGCCCGTGCTGGCCGGGCTCGGGCTGACCCGCGAGCCGCCGGTCGGCCGGGGCACCGCCCGCGACCGCTGGGAGTCGCTCGAGGCGCTGGCCCAGCTGGCCGACGACTTCTTCGCCGGCGCCCCGGACGCCAGCCTGGCCGACCTGGCCGGCGAGCTGGCCGTGCGCAGCGCGACCGGCCAGGTCCCCGTCATGGAGGGGATCACGCTCGGCTCCCTGCACGCCAGCAAGGGCCTGGAGTGGGACGTGGTGTTCCTGCCTGGCCTGGCCGAGGGCAACCTGCCGATCATCTACGCCCACACCGACGAGGCCATCGCCGAGGAGCGGCGGCTGCTGTACGTCGGGGTCACCCGGGCCCGCGAGCGGCTGTACCTGTCGTGGGCGCTGGCCCGGTCACCCGGCGGCCGCGCCACCCGGAAGCCATCACGATTCCTGCACGGCCTGCGGAGCCGGCATGCGGTCCGGTAGCCCGGTGCGGTTTAGTGCGGTGCGGGCGCGCGCGATCCCGACGGCCCGATGACGATGGGCGCGGCCCGGCCGAGCCCGGCGACGACAGGCGGTGGGGTCCCATCATGAGCAAGGCGCTCGACGACGTGGTTGATCTGCTCAACCTGGAGCAGATCGAGCTGGACATCTTCCGCGGCCGCAGCCCGGCCGGGGAGCGCCGGCAGCGGGTGTTCGGCGGCCAGGTCGCCGGCCAGGCCCTGGTCGCCGCCGGCCGCACCGTGCCCGAGGACCGGCCCGTGCACTCGCTGCACGCCTACTTCATCCGGCCAGGGGATCCCAGCGTGCCGCTGGTCTACCTGGTCGAGCGGGTCCGGGACGGGCGGTCGTTCACCACCCGGCGGGTCTCGGCCGTGCAGCACGGCCAGACCATCTTCACGCTGTCGGCCTCCTTCCACCACGGCGAGATGGGCGTCGAGCACGCCGAGACCATGCCGGACGTGCCGCCGCCGGATCAGGTCGAGCCGACCTCCGAGCGGTACCGCCGGATCTTCGGGGACCAGTTCGCCGACTACGCCCGCGACAACCCCATCGAGATGCGGCACGTCGGCCCGCTGGCCGTCGAGGCTCAGCAGGACCCGGCGCTGCGCTCCAATCACAGCCGGGTCTGGCTGCGGGCCGACGGCGACCTGCCCGACGATCCGCTGCTGCACGTGTGCCTGATGACCTACGCCTCGGATATGACGCTCCTGGACACCGTGCTGCTGGCCAGCGGCCGGTCGTTCATGGACGGCAGCACCACCGGCGCGAGCCTGGACCACGCCATGTGGTTCCACCGCCCGTTCCGGGCCGACCGGTGGCTGCTCTACGCGCAGCACGCGCTGAACGCCAGCAACGCCAGGGGCCTGGCGCGCGGTGAGGTGTACACCGAGGACGGCATTCTTGTGGTTTCCGTGGTGCAGGAGGGGCTCATTCGCTCGGTCCCGCGCCAGCCGTGAAAGCCCAGGTCAAAAAAGGGTTGCCCCGGTGTCAGAGGCTTAGGATAAAGTTTCCTCATGTCCCAGCGGGCCTAGCCAAGCAGAAGGAGGTGCCCGTCGTGCTGAACATGATCTCGAGCTACGAGATGACGCAGAAGCCGCTGCCGCGGTTCGGCCTGGGTGCCTGCCTGCCTGTGCCCATGGCTGCCGCAGCGCCCGCTAGCAAGGGCGCGGTTGCCTTCCGGCGACCGCCCGCCCCCGTCGCCGGCACAGGCCTGCACCTCGCTCTGACCGTTTCCGGTCAGAGCGCGGCGCGCGCCGCCAGCGACCAGCAGTCCGCCTACAACACGACCCTCACCATCGCCGACGGCGCTGGTGACCTGGGTCCGCATCCGCCGAGGGAACCGGTCTAAAACAGACCGGCCAGATCCCCTCCAGGCCGCGGACCCGAAACAGGGTCCGCGGCCTTATCTATGTGAGGCCACCGGTTTTGTCAGACGCGTGAGAGACGCTGCGACGAGATACACGAGAGGGGATGGCACCGATGCAGTGGGCCGGCACCACGGCAGTGCTGGAGGGAACGGCGCCGCAGGAGTACGAGTCGGCGGGAACCTCGACGAGGGACAGCATCATCCAGCCGCAGGATGGCGGCGGGATGGCGATGGTCAGCGTGTCCGGCGGGCTTGAGCTGCCCTGCCGCGATGACCCGGAGCTGTTTTTCGCCGAGTCACCCGACGACGTGGAATTCGCCAAGTCCCTGTGCAGGGGATGCGCGGCCAGGATCGCCTGCCTGGCCGGCGCGGTTGAGCGGCGCGAGCCCTGGGGTGTCTGGGGCGGAGAGCTGTTCCTTCGCGGCGAGGTCGTTCCCTACAAGCGGCCACGGGGGCGCCCCCGTAAGGCGACTGTGGCCGCCTGATCCCGCGTCTGCCCAGGCGGCAGGCGCCCGGACGATGACGAGAATGCGGTGGAGAGGGTCATGCATAACATCCAGGAACAAGCAAGGGAGCGACAACAAGCGCTGCTGAGTGCGGCGGAAAGCCACCACAGCAGCCACCAGGTCAGGAAGCTGAGCCGGGCCGCGCGCCGGGCCGAGCGAGCCGAGCGGCAGCTGTCGCGCAGCTGGCACCTGGCCCTGCAGCGGCGAGCGGAACTGACCGAGCTCGCCGACTCGTGGCAGTAGCTCCGCGTGGCGGTAGCTCTGCGTGGCAGTGCTCTGGCTAGGCCAGAACTACTCGCCTGAACTCGCCAGGAGATGGCCGGGAGGCTCGGGGGCCTCCCGGCCATCGAGTTCTTCCCGGCGCTCCAGCTCATCCAGCCCCGTCGGCCCGTTCAGCCCCGTCGGCCCGTTCAGCCCCGTCGGTCCGTTCAGGCCCGTCGGCCCGTCCGGCGCGGTGATTTCGCCGGTGTCGTCCAGCATCGGGCCGTAGCCCGGCATCCAGGTCAGTACCTCGCTCCGGAACGGACCCTCGCACTCCAGCTGGCACAGCACCCCGATGCCCGCCGTGGACACCCGGTGAATCAGCACGAACGACGGCGGCAGGTTGAGCTGCCGGGCCACGTTCGAGGAGCGCAGGTCCGCCACCCGCGTCGCCTCCCCGCGCAGCCACTCGCGGGTGAACTTGAACCGCTCCACCCGAGACGGCTCGGCCAGCGGGGCCAGGAACGCGTGCAGCGCTTCCAGGTCCACGCTCACCCCGTCGCGCAGGAAGCCGTTCTCCCGCAGCACCCGCTCGACCATCTCGATGTTGCCGTCGGTGTGCATCAGCCACAGCAGCTCCCCGAAGAACGTCGGGAACCCCCCTGGCAGCCGGTCCACGGCGCCGAAGTCCAGCACTCCCAGCCGCCCGTCATCCAGCAGCCGGAAGTTGCCCGGGTGCGGGTCCGCGTGCAGCATCCGCGCCCGCGACGGCGCCGAGAACATCAGCCGGACCAGCAGGATGCCCGCCCGGTCGCGCTGCTCCTGCGTCCCGTCCGAGATGATCCGGGCCAGCGGCGTGCCGTCCATCCACTCGGTGACCAGCGTGTGGTCCGTCGCCGCGATCACCTGCGGCACGAAGATGTCCGGGTCGCCCGCGTAGGCGTCGGCGAAGGCCTGCTGCGACTGCGCCTCCAGCCGGTAGTCCAGTTCTTCCGCCACCCTGGCCCGCAGTTCCTCGAGCAGCGGCCTGGTGTCCAGCCCCGGCATCAGCACCCCGAACAGCCGAGCGATGCGGCTGAGCTGGGTAAAGTCGTTGTTCAGCGCCTTGCCGGCGCCCGGGTACTGGATCTTCACCGCCACCGGCCGGCCGTCGTTCCAGATCGCCCGGTGCACCTGGCCGATCGACGCGGCCGCCGCTGGCCGGTCGTCGAACTCCGCGAAGTTGTCCCGCCAGTTCTCCCCGAGATCCTCGGCCAGCACCCGGTGGACCGTGGCGGCGGGCAGCGGCGGGGCCGAGTCCTGGAGCCGGGTCAGCGTCGCGCGATAAGGCCCGGCGATCTCCGGCGGCAGCGCCGCCTCGAAGATCGACAGGGCCTGGCCCAGCTTGAGCGCCCCGCCCTTGAGCTCACCCAGCACCTTGAAGATCTGCTCGGCGGTGCGCTGCTGGATCTCCTGCGCGACAAGCTCCGCCGGCCGGCCCCCCAGTCTCTTGCCCAGCCCCAGCGCGGTCCGGCCGGCCAGCCCGACCGGCAGGGTGGCCAGCTTTGCGGTGCGCGTCACGGCGCGGCGGGGGAGATCACTCACGATTCCTATTGTCGGTTACCGAACGCAGTTACGGGTACCGCCGCGCCAGCCCGACACCGCTCAGCAGCCGATATGCGCCGGATGTCGTCCCCGTCCCCCGTCCCCGGTGTCCCATGCCCATCCCACGCCGCAGTGGCCTCCGCGCATCTGATGATCTTGGTCGTGGGCGTCCCGTCGGGTACGACCCGCAGTACGCCCCACTGTGGGCAACCAGACATCCAATCAGGCCCGCGAGCGGCGCTCCGCGCCGCAGATCCTGACTGACTCTGGCCGAAGTCACACGTGGGGCGCGCAGGCGTCGGCGCTCGCGGGCTAGTCCGGGGCCTGCCCCTAAGCCCAAGGCAATCGTCGATGTCGCCGTTGGCAGCTCGGGGCTCCACCGGGCTGGCCCGCCGCCAGCGTCGGCCATGATCACCCGGTGAGCTTCGTGATCACGGAAAGTCGTCAGCGGTCCGCTGAGGATCGTCCGTGATCACGGGCTCGCGCATCGGCGGCACCGTACGGAGGACCGGCTGCCGGACCCGGGTGATCGTGACGGGACGGTGACCCGGGGCTGCTGGGGCACGGCAGCGGGGCGACTGGGCGCAGGTCCCGGCCGGGCTCGGCAGTCGGACCATGAGCGGACCCGGAGGACTGATGATCAGTGACGGATGTCCACTGAAAAGACCGCGGTGGTGACGAATCGGGATCAGGCCTGCTGTGGCTCACCGGGGACGGATGCAGCCGCATGCGGGGTGCGGGGGCCAGGTGCGGCGGTGCCACTGCCAGTCGGGGAGGGCCAGTTCCAGCGTGCCGTTCTCGGCTGGCGCGTGGAGCGGGTCGCGGTCGAGGAACGCCAGCGCCTGGATCGCGGCCTGAGCGGCGACGGCGGCGGCCAGGGACGCGTCGCAGGCGAGCAGGCTGGCGGTCCGCCCGACCAGCTGGGCCAGGATCAGCGGCCAGGCGGGGTCCAGGTCGCTGCGGGTCAGATGCAGGCAGCGCAGGCAGCTCGTCTGGCCGGGCCGGACCATCGGCCCCACGATCCCGATGGCCTCCTCGGCGGTGACGGCCAGATGCGCCACCCCGGCCCGCATGAGCCAGCCGGCCAGCTCGGGCTGCTGATAGCCGACCAGGACGGCCAGGTCAGGCAGCACGGGCCGACCGTCTCGCCGCCAGCTTCCGGCTGACGCCGCGCCATCCGCGTCAGTGGCCGTGGGGACGTCGGGGAGGCGGACGTCGTCGCAGGTGGTGACGAGGCCGGCGCCGGAGGTGGTCAGGATGTCGGCCAGGGCGGCCGCGATCCGGCCCGGGCCGTAGATCTGCACCCGGGCGGCGTCGCGGCGGGCCAGCACGGCCGCGCCAGCGTCGGAGTAGCCGCGGGCGAGGGCGGCGGTGGCTAACTCGGCGCCCAGGCGCCGGCGCTGGTCCTGGGGCAGCGCGGCCAGCGCGGCGGCTGGGAAGTCATCGAGGACCCCGCCGCCCGCGAGCAGGGTCAGGATCCGCTCGGTGACCGGCGCGGGAACGCCCTGCGCACGGGCGGCGGTGACGACCTGATCCCGGTCCCGGCTGCCGTCCAGCAGGCCGAGGACGGCGGCGGCGTCGCCCATCCCGGTCAGCGCGACGGCGCGACGCGGGTCGATGCCGATCTGCACGGTCTCCCGGTCCCGCCACACCGGCCGCAGGCCGGCCTTCAGCGCTGGTCTCACGCTCCGCAGCGTGGCACCCTACTCCGACACTTCGCCTTCCGCTCCGACACTCCGACGCTCCGCCTTGCGCTCGGACGCTCCGCCTTGCGCTCGGACGCTCCGCCTTGCGCTCGGACGCTCCGCCTTGCGCTCGGACGCTCGGCCTTCTGCTCGGCCACTCCGCCTTCCCCTCCGGCCACTCCGGCGGAGGCTTATCCGGAACGAAAACCATGATCATCTTGTTCCATCAAGGTCTGTTTCTGCCGACAGGAAGCCGTATCTTGACTGACCGCCTGATCGTCCGTGGCGCCCGTGAGCACAACCTGCGGAGCGTCGATCTTGACCTGCCCCGCAACGCGCTGGTCGCGTTTACCGGTTTGTCCGGGTCGGGGAAGTCCAGCCTGGCGTTCGACACGATCTTCGCCGAGGGACAGCGGCGGTACGTGGAGTCGCTGTCGGCCTATGCCCGGCAGTTCCTGGGCCAGCTGCACAAGCCGGATGTGGACTCGATCGAGGGGCTGTCCCCGGCGGTGTCGATCGACCAGAAGTCGACGTCGCGGAACCCGCGGTCGACGGTGGGCACGGTCACCGAGATCTATGACTACCTGCGGCTGCTCTGGGCGCGCATCGGGCACCCGCACTGCCCGGTCTGCGGAGCGCCGATCAGCCGGCATACGCCGCAGCAGATCGTCGACGCCATCCTGGAGCTGCCGGAGGGGACCCGGTTCCACCTGCTGGCACCGCTGGCGCGGGAGCGCGCGCGGGACTACGGGCAGCTGTTCGCCGACCTCCAGGCCAAGGGCTTCGCGCGGGTCCGGGTGGACGGCACGGTGTATCCGCTGGTCGAGCCGCCGGAGCTGGGGGCGGCGAGGACCGCGCCATCGAGGAGGGGGGGACCATGCCATCGAGGAGGACCATGCCATCGAGGTGGTCGTGGACCGGCTGACGGCCCGTCCCTCGAGCCGGCAGCGCATCACCGACTCGGTGGAGACGGCGCTGCGGCTGGCGGACGGCGTGGTCATGCTGGACCTCGTCGACCTGGCGGAGGACGACCCGGGCCGACGGCCTTGTTATTCGGAGGCGTTTACCTGCCCCAACGGCCATCCGGTCGCGGTGGAGGAGATCGAGCCCCGGTCGTTCTCGTTCAACTCGCCGTTCGGCGCCTGCCCGGCCTGCACGGGCCTGGGGGTGCAGCGGGAGGTCGACCCGGAGCTGATCGTGCCGGACCCGAGCCTGACGCTGGCCCAGGGCGCCATCGCGCCGTGGGCGCGCTGGCAGGAGCGCGACTACTTCCAGCGGCTGCTGCTGGGGGTGGCGCAGGCGCGCGGCTTCGACGTGAGCACGCCGTGGGACGAGCTGCCGGAGGAGGCCCGGACGGCGGTGCTGCACGGCACCGGCGACCGGGTGCACATCAGCTACCAGACCCGGTCCGGGCGGGACCGGTCGTACTTCGTCACCTACGAGGGCGTACTGCCGTGGCTGGAGCGGCGGCACGCGGAGGCGGCCACGGACGCGGAGCGCGAGCAGTACGAGGCGTTCATGCGCGAGGCGCCGTGCCCGGTCTGCGCGGGCGCCCGGCTGCGGCCGGAGGTGCTGGCCGTGACGGTGCAGGGCCGGTCGATCGCCGAGATCGCGGCGCTGTCCCTGGGGGAGACGGCCGAGTGGGTGAGCGGCCTGGAGCTGACCGAGCGCGAGGCGCTGATCGGCGCGCGGGTGCTTCAGGAGATCCGGTCCCGGCTGGGCTTCCTGACCGACGTGGGGCTGGACTACCTGTCGCTGGACCGGGCGTCGGCCACGCTGGCGGCGGGCGAGGCGCAGCGGATCCGGCTCGCGACGCAGCTCGGCTCGGGACTGGCCGGGGTGCTGTACGTGCTGGACGAGCCGTCGGCGGGCCTGCACCAGCGGGACAACCACCGGCTGATCGAGACGCTGCTGCGGCTGCGCGACCTGGGTAACACGGTGATCGTCGTGGAGCACGACCAGGACACCATCCGGGCGGCGGACTGGGTCGTGGACGTGGGCCCTGGCGCGGGCGAGCAGGGCGGTCAGATCGTGGTCAGCGGGACCGTGGCGGACCTGGAGGGCTCGGCGGAGTCGGTCACCGGGGCGTACCTGTCGGGGCGCCGGCGGATCGAGGTGCCGCCGCGACGGCGGGCCCGGCAGCCGGGCCGTGAGCTGGTCGTCGAGGGCGCGCGGGAGCACAACCTGCGCGACATCGACGTCACGGTGCCCCTGGGACAGTTCGTGGCGGTGACGGGCGTCTCGGGCTCGGGTAAGTCGTCGCTGGTCAGCGACGTGCTGTACCCGGCGCTGGCGAACCGGCTGAACGGGGCGCGGCTGGCTCCGGGGCGGCACACCCGGGTCACGGGCATCGAGCACCTGGACAAGGTGGTCGGGGTCGACCAGTCGCCGATCGGGCGCACGCCGCGGTCCAACCCGGCCACCTACACGGGAGTGTTCGACCACATCAGGAAGCTGTTCGCGCAGACGGCCGAGGCCAAGGTGCGCGGCTATCAGCCGGGCCGGTTCTCGTTCAACGTCAAGGGCGGACGCTGCGAGAACTGCCAGGGCGAGGGCACGATCCGGATCGAGATGAGCTTCCTGCCGGACGTCTACGTGCCGTGCGAGGTGTGCCAGGGCACGCGCTACAACCGCGAGACGCTGGACGTGCACTACAAGGGCAAGACGATCAGCGAGGTCCTGGACATGACGGTCCAGGAGGCCGCGGAGTTCTTCCGGCCGGTGGACCGGATCGCGCGGCACCTGCGGGCGCTGGAGGCGGTCGGGCTGGGCTACGTGCGGCTCGGGCAGCCGGCGACGACGCTGTCGGGCGGCGAGGCCCAGCGGGTGAAGCTGGCGGCGGAGCTGCACCGGCGCTCGGCGGGCGGGACGATCTACGTGCTGGACGAGCCGACGGCCGGCCTGCACGCCGAGGACGTGCGCAAGCTGCTCGGGGTGCTCCAGTCGCTGGTGGCCATGGGCAACACGGTGCTGGTGGTCGAGCACAACCTGGACGTGATCAAGACCGCGGACTGGGTCATCGACCTGGGGCCGGACGGCGGGCCGGCGGGCGGCCAGGTGGTCGCGCAGGGCACGCCCGAGGAGGTGGCCGCGGTGGCCGCCTCGCACACCGGGCGGTACCTGCGGCCGCTGCTCGGCCAGGCCTGGCCGACTGCCGCCTGAGGCCGACCGCGGCCTCAGGCCGACCGCCGCCTGAGGCGGCGGCGATCAGCCAGTGCGCGGCGTTTCCGCGGAAACGCCGCGCCGCGGTTAGCTCGGCTCCGGGTCCGTCCGGTCGTCGCCCGCGGGCTTGTCGTCGCCCTCGTCCGGCTGATCGGGACCGGACGTGTCCTCGCCGGCCGAGGCCTCCAGGCCGGAGATGTCCAGCTCCGGGCGGCCGCGCACGAAACCGTCCGTGTCGTCGAAGTCGTCCGCCGTGGGCAGCAGGTCCGGGTGGGTCCAGATCGCGTCGCGGCCGGACGTGCCCCGCTCCTCGGTCAGCCCCTGCCAGATGGTGGCCGCCTCGCGCAGTCGCCTGGGCCGCAGCTCCAGGCCGACCAGTTCGGCGAACGTCCGCTCGGCCGGGCCGCCGGCCGCCCGGCGCCGCCGGATCGCCTCGGCCAGCGCGCCGGCCTGGGGCAGCCGGTTCTGGGCCGCGACCCCGACCACGGTGGCCACCCAGCCCTCGATCAGGGCCAGCAGGGTCTCCAGCCGGGCCAGCGCGGCCTTCTGCTCGGGCGTGTCCTCGGGCTGGAACAGCGCCGCACCGGACAGCGCCTCGTTGAGCGCCTCGGGGTTGGACGGGTCGATCTGCGGCATGACGTCGCGCAGCGCGGCCGCGTCCACCTTGATGCCGCGCGCGTAGTCCTCGATCGCGCCCAGCAGCCGGGGCCGCAGCCACGGGACGTGGGCGAACAGCCGCTGGTGCGCCGCCTCGCGCAGGGCCAGGAACAGCCGGACCTCGTCCTCGCTGACCTCCAGCCCGGACCCGAAGGCCTTGACGCCCGCCGGGAGCAGGGCGGCGGTGCCGGCCGGGCCGAGCGGCAGGCCCACGTCGGTGGAGCTGACGACCTCCTCGGCCAGGTTCCCGATGGCCACGCCGGCCTGGCCGCCGACCATCATCCCGCCGATCCGGCGCATCATGTCGCCCAGGCCGCCGAGCGCCCCCAGGCCGCCGGACATGGCCGTCATCGCGGCGCGCATCTCCGGCGGCAGGTCGGCGGCGAGCTCGGCCGGGTTGTCGCCCAGCATCCCGCCCATGGCCTCGACCTGCCGGGACACGATCGGGTCGCAGAGCTTGGACCAGACCGGCAGGGTGGCCTCGACCCATTCCGAGCGGCTCCAGGCCTGGATCGTCCTGATCCCGCTGGGGAACTCGGTCGCGTCCTCCAGCCACAGGTCGGCCAGCCGGAGCGCCTCGGTGACCTGGCTGCGCTCCTTGTCGAGCACGCTCGGATCACCCTTGGCGGCCACCGCCTGCCGGGCCATGTTCTTGGCCAGGTCCCAGTTGACCGGGCCCCCTTGCCAGGACATAAGGTCGGCGAACTGCCGCAGCGCGTCGGCGAGCTGCTGCGGATCGCCTAGCGGGCCCAGCGGACCGCCCGCGCCCTGGCCGCCGGAACCCGGACCGCCAGAGCCCGAACCGCCCGAACCCGGGCCATCAGAGCCCTCGTCGTGGTCACCGGGCATCCCAAAGCCGAAGGGAGGGTCAGTCATCTCCGCGGCCTCTCAGGCAGGATGGAAGAGTCCATGTTGGCCAAGCTATCCCGGGAGCGATGGGTCGTGAGCAACCGAGATGCCGAGGTTCGCCGTGGGCGCAGCACGCGCGGGGGCCGGGCCAGCCGCCCCGCGGGGCCCGAGGCTGACCTGCACGAGCCCCGCCCGGCCGGAGAACCGGGACGCGAACCGGGTGGTGGCCGCCCGGTCGTGGCCGTCACCGGGGCCGCCCGCGGCCTCGGGCACGCCCTGGTCTCGCGGCTGGCCGACGGGGCCCGCATCGGCCGGGTGATCGCCATTGACGACCACCGGGGCGACACGACGGGGGTCACCTGGCGGGTCACCGACGTCCGCGACCCCACGCTGGCCGGGCGGCTGGCGGGCGTCGACGTGGTCGTGCACACCGACCTGGACCTGGCCCCCGAGACCGATTCCCGGCAGCGGCGCACGTTCAACGTCCGCGGTGCGCAGACCGTGCTGACCGCGGCGGCGGCCGGCGGGGTGGGCCGGGTCGTGCTGGTGACCAGCGCGATGGTCTACGGGGCCCGCCCCGACAACCCGGTGCCGCTGGCCGAGGACGCGCCGCTCGGCGCCGACCAGGACGGCAGCGTGGTCGGGGACCTGCTGGAGATCGAACAGCTCGCGCAGCGCTCGGTCCGGGCCCAGCCCGGCATGGCGATCACCGTGGTCCGGCCCGCGGCCCTGGTCGGGGAGGGCATCGACACCCTGATCACCCGGCACTTCGAGGCCCCCCGCCTGCTGACCGTCAAGGGCAGCGCGGCGCGGTGGCAGTTCTGCCACATCGATGACCTGGTCTCCGCCCTGGAGCTGGCCGCGGCCGGGGAGGTCACCGGGGCCTTCGCCGTGGGCTCGGACGGCTGGCTGGAGCCCGAGCAGCTCGAGGAGCTCACCGGCCTCAAGCGGATCGAGCTGCCCGCCGGCCTCACGTTCGCCACCGCGCAGCGGCTGTACCGGGCCGGGATCACCCCGGCCCCGGTCAACGACCTGCATTTCGTGGTCTACCCCTGGGTGGTCGACTGCGAGGCACTGCGGGCCGCGGGCTGGCACCCCAGCTACGACAACGCGGCCGCGGTCGGCGTGCTCCTGGACCAGCGGGCCGGGCACCACGCCGTGGCCGGGCGCCGCCTGGGCCGCAAGGACGCCACCATCACCGCCGCGGCCGGGGCCGGGGCCACGGTCGCCGTCATCGGCACCGCCGCCATCGTCAGGAACGCCCGCCGCCGCCGCCGTAGCTAGCAGCCAGGTGACAGGTTTCCTGCGGGGGCGATGTAACTTGGCTCAGTGACAGTCATCCGGATGGCCGAGTTCCGCGACGAGCCCTTGTCGGTGGACGAAGTGCGCGCGGCCGTCGCCAGCCCGGCCGCCGGGGCCATCGCCCTGTTCGTGGGCACGGTGCGGGACCATGACCAGGGCCGCGGCGTGGCCGCGCTGGCCTACAGCGCCCATCCGTCCGGTGCCGCCGAGCTGGCCCAGGTGGCCGAGAAGGTGGCCGGCCGGTTCCAGGTGCGGGCCCTGGCCGCCGTGCACCGGGTGGGTGACCTGGAGATCGGCGACGTCGCCGTGGTCGTGGCGGCCGCCGCCGACCACCGGGACGAGGCCTTCGCGGCCTGCCGGGCGCTGATCGAGGACGTGAAGTCGGACGTGCCCGTCTGGAAGCATCAGCGCTACGCCGACGGCCAGAGCGAATGGGTGAACAGTGCCTAAGCCAGGAGACCTGTTCGGCCGGTCGGCCCGCGTCCTGTGGCCGGGGCCGGGCCGCATCACCCGGCGGGGGATCACGCTGCTCGTGGCGGGCGCCGGGGTGGTGGCCGCGCTGGCCGTGGCCGTGCTGCTGCCGGTCCCGTACGTGGCCCTGACCCCCGGCCCGACCCTGAACACCCTGGGATCGCTGTCCGGCAAGCCGCTCATCCAGATCAGCGGCCACCGGACCTTTCCCACCCGGGGCCACCTCAACATGGTCACCGTCTCGTTCATCGGCGGGCCGCAGAGCAACTTCAACGTGTTCGCGGCCCTGCGCTCCTGGGTGACCCCGCACGAGGCGGTGGTGCCCGAGGAGGAGATCTTCACCCCGGGCCAGAGCCAGCAGCAGGTCCTCCAGCAGGACACCGAGCAGATGGTCAGCTCCCAGCAGACCGCCACCGCGGCCGCGCTGTGCCAGCTCAACATCAACTTCAAGACGGTGGACACCATCCAGGTCGTCGAGAAGAACCGGCCCGCCACGGGCGTGCTGCGCCGCGGCGACGTGATCACCGCCGTGGACGGCACCCCGGTGACGTGCCGGCATGACGCGGCCACGATGATCCGGGCCCGCAAGCCGGGTGCCCCGGTCACGCTCACCGTCCGCCGCGGCGGCACCACCAGGCCGTTCACGCTGCACACGGCCAACGTGGGCGGCGTGCCCCAGATCGGCGTGCAGGTCGGCGAGAGCTTCGTGTTCCCGTTCACCGTCAAGATCAGCATCGGCAACATCGGCGGGCCGAGCGCCGGGATGATGTTCGCGCTGGGCATCATCGACAAGCTCACCAGCCAGAACC
This sequence comes from uncultured Actinomycetota bacterium, assembly GCA_963822485.1. Lineage (GTDB taxonomy): Bacteria > Actinomycetota > Actinomycetes > Streptosporangiales > Streptosporangiaceae > DASUBV01. Next base: position 98,504 of record CAWGHW010000027.1, on the reverse strand, counting down.
TGACCGGCGGCAAGTTCATCGCGGGCACCGGCGAGATCGAGGTCAACGGCAACGTGGACGCCATCGGCGGCATCCAGCAGAAGATGGCCGGCGCCCGGGCGGCGGGCGCGACGGTGTTCCTGACCCCGGCCTCGAACTGCTCGGACGCCTCGGGCGCGGTGCCGGCCGGGATGCGGCTGATCAAGGTGAGCACGCTGAGCGGCGCGATCCGCGACCTCAAGGCGCTTAAGCAGGGCCAGCCCGTCCCGAGCTGCTAGCCTGCGCCGCGGGTCCGAGGTCGAGCAGTCTGAGGTTGAGCAGTCTGAGGTTGAGCAAAGGGGGAGGGCGTGGCCTTCCGTGCTCCAGGCCAACCCCGGTCGGCCCGCCGCCCGGCCACGGTGCCCCGCTGGCCGCGGCGCCTCGTCCCGGCCGCGGTCACCGCCGTGGTGGTGATCATCGCCATCGGTGTCCTGGCCGGGGTCTGGACCAACCTGCTGTGGTTCCAGTCCGTCGGGCACGTCGGCACCTTCGCCGTGACCTTCGGGACGCAGTGGGCGCTGTTCGCGATCGCGGCCGTGTTCATGGCCGGCGTCATCGGCGGCAACGCCTGGCTGGCCTACCGGCTGCGACCGCCGCCGTCCGGAGGCTCCCCGGAGCAGCCGGGCCCGGAGGCCTACCGCCAGCTGCTCGACCCGCACCGGCGGCTGGCCCTGGCCGTGCTGGTCGGCCTGACCGGGCTGATCTCCGGGACCACCGCCGCGGGCAGCTGGCGGACCTGGCTGCTGTTCGCCAACCGGACCTCGTTCGGCCGCAGCGACCCGCAGTTCCACCTGGACATCTCGTTCTTCGTGTTCGACTACCCGCTCATCCGGCTGGTGCTGGCCTACCTGTTCGCGGCGGTGCTGCTGTCGGTGGCGGTGGTGGCCGGGGTGCACTACCTGTACGGAGGGCTGACCTTCCGGCTGCACGGGCGGCTGGCCAGCGACGCGGCCCGGGTCCACCTGTTCGCGCTGGCCGGGGCGTTCGTGCTGCTCAAGGCGGCGGCCTACTGGATCGACCGGTACGGCATCGACTTCGCCCAGCGCGGCGAGGTGCAGACCGGCGCCTCGTACACCGGCGTGAACGCGATCCTCCCGGCCAAGACCGTGCTGGCCGTGATCGCGCTCATCTGCGCGATGCTGTTCCTGGTCGGCGCGGCCCGGCGCAGCACGATGCTGCCGGCCATCGGCCTGGGCCTGTTCGTCCTGTCGGCGATCCTGCTCGGCGGGGTCTACCCGGCCGTCGTGCAGGAGTTCGTGGTCAAGCCGAACGAGCTGGCCAAGGAGGCTCCGTACCTGGCCAGGGAGATCACCAGCACCCGCCAGGCCTACGGCGTGAGCCAGGCCCGGGTGGTCAACGACAGCGCGACGTCCAGCCAGTCGCCCAGCCAGCTGGCCAGCGAGGCGGCCGCGCTGCCGGACCTGCGGCTGGCCGATCCCGGCGTGCTGTCCCCGGCCTTCCAGCAGCTCCAGCAGATCAAGAGCTACTACAGGTTCCCGTCGGTGCTCAGCGTGGACCGGTACCCGGTGCCCGGCGACCCGGCGGGTGAGGACATGATCATCGGCGTCCGGGACATGAGCGGGCCGCCGCCGGCCCAGGCCAGCTGGGTCAACACGCACCTGGTCTACACCCACGGCTACGGGGTGGTGGCCGCGACGGCCAGTGCCACGGCCGCTAACGGCAGCCCCGCCTTCACCGAGCGCGACATCCCGGCGACGGCGGACGGGCTGGGGAACTTCCGCCCCCAGGTGTACTTCGGGGAGCAGGAGAACAATTACGCCATCGTCGGCGGCCGCGGCCAGCGCGAGCTCGACTATCCCGACGACCAGGCCAGCGGCGGGCAGCAGGACAGCACCTACCACGGCGCCGGCGGGGTGCCGGTCGGCTCGGTGCTCGGACGGCTGTTGTTCGCGATCAAATTTCGGCAGTTGAACATCCTGCTATCGGGCGCCATCGACGGCCGGTCCCGGATCATGTTCACCCGGACCCCGCTGGCCATGGTGGCCAAGGTGGCGCCGTTCCTGACCCTGGACCGGGACGTCTACCCGGTGGTGGCCGGCGGGCAGCTGGACTGGGTGGTGGACGGCTACACCACCTCGGATGACTACCCGGACTCGGCCCGGCTGGGGGCGGCGCAGGCCACGGCGGACACCTACGAGCCCGGCGGCGGCCTGGTCGGCGGCCCGCCGCAGGTCAACTACCTCCGCGATTCGGTGAAGGCCGTGGTCAACGCCTACACCGGCCAGGTCACGCTGTACCAGTGGGGCCCGGCCGACCCGCTGCTGGCCGCCTGGGAGAAGGCGTTCCCCGGCCTGATCAGGCCGGGCGGCGACATCCCGGCCGGGCTGCGGGCGCACCTGCGCTACCCGGAGGCGCTGTTCGGGCTCCAGCGCGAGGTGCTGACCCAGTTCCACGTGACCAACGCGGCGGACTTCTACGGCGGGCAGGACTTCTGGTCGGTGCCCGCCGACCCGGCCAGCGCCCGGCCAGCGCCGCGGGCGGCGGCTGAGCCAGCCGCCCTACTACCTCACGATGACCATGCCGGGGCCGGCCGCGCCCCGGTTCTCGCTGCTCACCACGTTCACCCAGCGGGGCAGGCGGAACCTGGCCGCGCTGATGGCGGTGGACAGCCAGCCCGGCCCTGGCTACGGACGGCTGGAGATACTCCAGCTCCCGCAGAACACCGGCATCGACGGGCCGCAGCAGGTGCACGACGCCTTCGAGGCCGACACCAGCGCGTCGGGCGACCTGTCGCTGTGGCGCAAGGGCGGGTCCACGGTCACCTTCGGCAACCTGGTCACGGTGCCGCTGGGCGGCGGCCTGCTGTCCACCCAGCCGCTGTACGTGTCCTCGTCGGCGGCGGGCTCCTATCCGGCGCTCAAGCGGGTCTTCGCCTACTTCGACGGCGAGGTCGGCTACGCGCCCACGCTCCAGGGGGCGCTGGCCCAGGTGCTCGGCACCGGGACCGGTACCGCGCCCGCCCCGCCGGGCAGCGTGCTGCGCTACCTCCAGGAGGCGGAGATGTACTACGCCGAGGCGCAGGCCGCGCTGCCCCATAGCTTCGCCGCCTACGGCGCCGACCTGGCCAAGATGAACACGGCGCTCAAGCAGGCCGAGAAGCTCGCGGGCGGCTCGGCGCCGGGCCAGGGCCGGTCCTGAAAGGCCGCTCTGGGACCAGTGGCGGACCAGGTCGTAGACGGTCGGTTACGGCAGGGTTACCGAGGCTGACCGGCCCGGCGGCGCGGGCGCGGGGACGCCCTGTGAGGGCGTACGCTCGGAACTAACGGGAACCCGATTGTGGCTCCTGTGACGTGAGGGCTGGGGTTCACAACGCGGAAGGAGCCGGACTGGTCGTGGCGCCTCGTGTTCTTATCGACGCGACCGCGGTACCCGCGGACCGCGGTGCGCACGGCCGTTACGTTGACGGTCTCATCTGCGCCCTCGGTGTCGCTGGAGCCGACCTGGCTATCGCCTGTCAGCGCGCCGATGAGGAGCGGTACGGGCGTCTCGTGCCGGGGGCCAGGGTCGTCGCGGCGCCGCCGGCCGTCGCGCACCGGCCGGCCCGGCTGGCCTGGGAGCAGAGCGGCCTGCCGCTGGTCGCCCAGCAGGTGGGCGCGAACGTGATCCACTCGCCGCACTACTCCATGCCGCTGCGGCCCGGCGTGCCCATCGTGGTGACCGTGCACGACCTGACGTTCTTCACCGAGCCGGACGCGCACAGCCCGCTGGCCGCGACGTTCTACAAGGCGGCGATCCGGACCTCGGCCCGGCGGGCCACCCGGCTGATCGTGCCGTCCAAGGCGACCAGGGACGAGCTGGTCCGCGTGCTCGGCACCGACCCGACCAGCATCGACGTGGCCTACCACGGCGTGGACCACAACCTGTTCCGGCGGCCCGACCAGCAGAAGCTGGAGCAGGTCGGCAGCCGGCTGGGCCTGCACGGCCAGTCCTACGTGGCCTACCTGGGCACCCTGGAGCCGCGCAAGAACGTGCCCGCGCTCATCGAGGGCTGGGCCGCGGCCGTGACCGACCTGTCCGAGCCGCCCGCCCTGGTGCTGGCCGGCGGCAGCGGCTGGAGCGATGAGGTCGACGAGGCGGTGGCGGCCGTCCCGGCCCACCTGCGCATCGTCCGGCCGGGCTACCTGCACGCCAACGACCTGCCCGGCTACTTCGGCGGAGCGCTCGTGGTGGCCTTCCCCAGCATCGGCGAGGGGTTCGGGCTGCCGGTGCTGGAGGCCATGGCCTGCGGCGCGCCGGTGCTGACCACCCACCGGACGTCACTGCCCGAGGTGGGCGGCGACGCGGTGGCCTACACCGAGCCGGACGTCAGCGCGATCACCGCCTCGCTGCGCGCGCTGCTGGCCGACGCCGAGCGCCGGAACACGCTCGGCGGGGCCGGCTACGACCGGGCCCGGGAGTTCACCTGGGCCGCCTCGGCGGAGGCTCACATGATTAGCTACGAGCGCGCAGCGGCCCAGGGAGCCGAGTAACCTCGCCGCATGACAAGCGACTCTTCCGGGGCGAGCGAGCCCTTCTTCCAGTCCGGCCCGCGGCCGGCGCTTGAGGCGATCCTGCTGGTCGGCGGGCAGGGCACGCGACTGCGGCCGCTGACGGTGGACCGGCCCAAGCAGCTGGTGCCGTGCGCCGGGGTCCCGTTCCTGGCCCACCAGCTGGCCCACGCCGCGGCGTCGGGCATCACCCGGGTCATCCTGGCCACCTGCTTCAAGGCCGAGCGGTTCGCCGAGGAGTTCGGCGACGGCTCCGGGCTGGGGATTGAGCTCTCCTACGTGGAGGAGGACCAGCCGCTGGGCACCGGCGGCGCGATCCGCAACGCGGCCTCCCAGCTGCGCTGCGGCCCGGACGAGCCGGTCGTGGTGCTCAACGGCGACCTGCTGTCCGGCCATGACCTGTCCGCCCAGCTGGACATGCACGAGAAGGCCGAGGCCGCGGTCACCCTGCACCTGGTGGAGGTGCCCGACCCGGCCCGGTTCGGCTGCGTGCCGACCGACGCCGACGGCCGGGTCACGGCGTTCCTGGAGAAGACCCCCCACCCGGTGACCAACCGGATCAACGCCGGCTGCTACGTGTTCCGGCGCCGGTTCATCGACCAGATCCCGGCCGGGACGGTGGTGTCGGTCGAGCGGGAGACGTTCCCGAGCCTGATCGCGGCGGGCGAGGTCGTGATGGGCTATATCGACACCTCGTACTGGCTGGACGTGGGCACCCCCGAGGCGTTCGTGGTCGGGTCGCGCGACCTGGTCCGGGGCCGGATGCCGTCCCCGGTGCTGCCCGGCCCGGTCGGCGAGTCGCTGCTGCTGCCGGGCGCGCGGGTCGCGGCCGGGGCCACGGTCGGCGGCGGCACCGTGGTCGGCGCGGACTGCGTGGTCGAGGACGGGGCCCGGCTCGACGGCGCGGTGCTGATGGACGGGGCGATCATCGAGCGGGACGCGGTCGTCACGGCCAGCATCGTGGGCTGCGGGGCCCGGATCGGCGCGGGCACGGTCCTGGACGGCGTGGTCATCGGCGACACGGCGCGGATCGGGCCGGGCAACGAGCTGCGTCACGGCCTGCGGGTCTGGCCGGGCGTGGAGCTGAGCGCCACGGCGGTGCGGTTCTCGACCGACGGCTGACGGGGCTGACGGTGGCACCGGGTACGGTCGGTCCGTGACCACCGCGCCCGTCGTTGCCCCGTCCGACTCGGGTCCCGGCGCAGGGGGCGCGGAGGGACTCAGCCGGGACTGGCTGGCGCCGTTCCCGCTGGATGCGGGCCTGCTACTGGGCGTTCACCGGCACGGCGGCGGTGATCCGACGTTCCGGGCCGACGCCGACGGCTCGATCTGGAAGACCTCGCTCACCCCGGCGGGCCCGGCCACCCTGCGCGTGACCGCCCGCCGGCCGGGGGCTGGCCGCGTCCTGGCCGGGGCCAGCACCCGGGTGCGGGCCCGGGCCTGGGGGCCCGGAGCGGGCTGGATGCTGGACGCCCTGCCGGACCTGCTCGGCGCCCGCGACCAGCCCGGCGACTTCCGGCCCGCCCACCCGCTGCTGCGCGAGCTCGCCTTCCGGCACGCGGGCGGCCGCATCGGCCGGTCCGGCCGGGTGCTGGAGGCGCTGGTCCCGGCCGTGCTGGAGCAGAAGGTGGTCGGCCTGGAGGCGTTCCGGACCTGGCGGCTGCTGCTGCGCCGGTTCGGCCTGCCCGCGCCCGGCCCGGCCCCCGACGGGCTGCGCGTCTGCCCGCCCGCCGCCACCTGGGCGGCCATCCCGTCCTGGGAGTGGCACCGGGCCGGGGCGGAGGGCGTCCGGGCCGCCACCATCCGCGGCGCGGCACGGGTCGCCGGCCGTCTGGAGGAGATCGTGACCCTGCCGGCCGGCGAGGCTGACCGCCGGCTGCGCTCGCTGCCCGGCATCGGGGTCTGGACCTCGGCCGAGATCCGGCAGCGAGCCTGCGGCGACCCCGACGCGGTCAGCGTCGGCGATTACAACCTGCCCAGCGCGGTTGGCTGGGCGCTGGCCGGCCGGGTGGTGGACGACGCCGGCATGCTGGAGCTGCTGGCGCCCTACGCGGGCCACCGGCACCGGGCGGCCCGGCTCATTGAGCTCAGCGGCGTCCGGCCGCCCCGCCACGGCCCCCGCAACTCGGTCCGCGACTACCGCAGCTTCTGAGGCATCCAGTCGGCCGCCGTCAGCCGGCCGTCGGCCGCCGGCAAGCGATCTCTCCTCGGCTGGACCCACCAAGAAAATCTTGAAATTCTTCCCTAACGGCGCTCGGTGGCCCTCCGGGACTGTCGTACCCGGCCGGTAGTGTCGAACATGAAATAGAAAGCGTGTTCGAGGCCAGGGAAGGGAGGTCGCCGGATGACAATCGCGACCGGATGCCTCCTTCTCCTCGGTCGATGAGGCCATGGACCTGGTCCGCGCCGGCCTGGGCTACCTGGCCCGGGCCGACGTGGCGTCGCTGCCGGCCGTGACCCAGGCGCGGCTGCTGCGCGAGTACGAGCGCGCCCAGTCCCAGCACACCGCGGGCCGGGTTCGTGCCCTGTCGGCGTTCACCGCCCAGGGCGCCTATGCCGATGACGGGCACGGGGGCCCGCATCCGTGGCTGGCGTGGCAGACCCGGGTCACGGCCAGGGCCGCGTCCGCGACGATCGGGTGGATGCGGCGCCTGGGCGCTCACCCGCTGGTCGCCGCCGCGCTGGCCGCGGGGACGGTCACCGAGTCGTACGCGCGGAAGATCTGCTACTGGTCGGATCTGCTGCCCGTCGGCTACCGGGAGCTGGCCGACCAGAACCTGGCCGCCGCGGCCGCCGGCGGGGCGGACCTGGATTTCTTGTCGCAGATGGCGGAGGAGATGTTCTCCCGGGTCACCCCGCCCGATAAGGACGATGAGGATGACGCCCGGTTCAATGACCGGTTCTTCCGCCTGACCCGCCTGTTCCAGGGCCACGGCCGCGCTGACGGGGACCTGACCCCGGAGTGCCTGGCCGCGGTCACTGAAGTCCTGGACACGCTGGGGAAGAAGGCGGGTCCGGAGGATGACCGGTCGGCCGGGCAGCGCGGCCACGACGCGCTGGAGGAGGCGATGCGGCTGCTGCTGGCGTCGGGCTGCCTGCCGGAGCGGGCGGGCCAGGCGGCGCAGGTGCAGCTGCACCTGACCCTGGATGAGCTGCTGGACATGCCCGGCGGCACCGGCGCCGCCAGCGCGTGGCTCGCCAACCACCTCGCCGCCAGCACGTCCGGCGACGGCGAGGCGGCGGCAGCGCGGCCAGCCCGGACGCCTGGCCGACCCCGGACATCAGCCAGCCCGGCGGCGGCATCGGCCTGGATGACCCGCAGGCGCACCGCCCGGGCACCAGCCAGCCCGGCGCCGGCAGCAGCCCGGCCCCAGCGACCCGCACTCGGGCCACCCGGGCGGCAGCCAGCCGCGGCGGCCCGGCGTCCGCCCGGCCCGACCTGGATGAGCTGCTGGGCCCCGACCCCCGCGACGCGTTCACCAAGGCCCGGCCCCGCGCCGCCCGCCGCGCCGCCGCCCGCGCCGGGCAGCCCGGCTGGCTCACCGGCAAAGCCGCCGAGGCCTACTCGTGTGACACGAAGATAGCGCCGATGGTCTGCGGCCACCTCGACCGCAACGCCCTGGCCCGCCTGGTCACCGACCTGCTCGCCGGGGACCTCGCCAACCTCGTCACCAGCGCCGACCCGGCGCCGATCCCCGGCCCCCGCTGTGAATGCGACGAGCACCCGCCCGCGCCCCGCGCGGCCATCCCCGGCGCCCTGCCGACCGCGACCGCGGCCAGCCAGCCCATCACCACCGCGGCCGGCCAGTCCGCCGCCACCGGCCTGCCCGCCGCGCCCGGCCAGTCCGCCGCCACCGCAGCCGGCCAGCCCACCACCCTCGGCCCGGTTCCGCCCGGCCTCACCGGCGCCGCCGCGCCCGGCACCACCGCGCCCGGAACCGGCACCGGCAGCAGCCCGCTGACGCCCGGCGGCCTGGCCCGCCTCCAGGACACCCTGCTGCGCTACGCCGTCAGCCTGCTGTCCGGCCCCACCGGCCTCGCCGCCTACCTGCGGACCCAGCTCACCGGCGGGTTCTTCCCCGCACCCAGCCTCCCCCTGGACCTCGGCCAGCCCACCGAGCAAGTCCCGCCCCACCTGCGCCGCGCCGTCACCAAGCGCGACCGGCACTGTAGCTTCCCCGGCTGCACCGCACCGCCCGTCCGCTGCCAGGTGCACCACGTGATCCCCCGGTCGAAGGGCGGCCCGACCCGCCTGGACAACCTGACCCTTTTGTGCACTTTTCACCACCTCATCGCCGTGCACCGCTGGGGCTGGACCCTGCAACTGCACGGCGACGGCACCACCACCGCCACCAGCCCCGACGGCACCAAGACCTTGCACAGCCACGGCCCGCCACCCGGCCAGGACACACTCTGGACTGACCGGCCAGCGCACGGCCCGCCCGGCACCGCCGCCTAGGCCATCGACCGCGCGAGACTGATCGCCCAGGCGATGGTCAGGTGGCCGCCCTTCTGGTCTGAACTCCGCCGCCTGGCCGGACATGCGGGTTATAGGAGTCTGCGCATTGAAACAGATTCATTAATGGGTGTTTAGCCAGCCCTTAGATCATTTAGTCTCTCCCTCGTCGTGCTCGGGAGCCTGATCACAGATCACATGAAAGCGCGGCATGGGGTGGCGGGCCTAGAGAGCCCGATGTCGCAATTTGCTCCTAGGAAGTAGGGAATTGCCGGACGCGGCCGGCTGGCCGGGGCCCGATCTTGCCGGACCCCCCAGCGCGATTCTCGACGCACGACAGCGCCTGGGACTCGGCGCGCTGCTGCGGCTGGGCGAGGAGCTGCCGGCCGAGCCCGGACCGCCGGCTGACGCCCGGCCGGCCCGGCGCCGCAACTGGGCCGTGGTCGTGCCCCTGCTGGCCATCCTGGTCGTGCAGGCGATCCTCTCGTTCCGGCTGATCTGGTCCTGCACCGCCTTTCAGGACGAGGGACTCTACCTGTGGGCCGGTCATCTGGAGATCTCGCACTGGCTTCACGGCACGCCGATCCCGCCGTTCGCCACCTACTTCAGCGGGGCGCCGGTCATCTATCCGCCGATCGGGGCGGTGGCGGACAGCCTGGGCGGGCTGGCCGCGGCCAGGGTCCTGTCGCTGGCCTTCATGCTCGGTACCACCGCGCTGCTGTGGCGGACGACGGCGCGAATATTCGGGAGCCGGGCGGCGTTCTTCGGCGCCGGGCTCTTCGCGCTCCTGGGCCTGACGCTGCACGTGGGCGCGTTCGCTACCTTCGACGCGCTGGCCATGTTCCTGCTCGCGGTATCGGTCTGGTGCGCCGTCACGGCCAGCGGCCGCGACGACGACGCCACCGGGTGGGTCGTGGCCAGCGGGGTGGCCCTGGCGCTGGCCAACGCGACCGCCTACTCGTCGGCCATCTTCGATCCGGTGGTCATCCTGCTCGCCATCCTGGCCAGCACCAGCCGGCCGGGCACCAAGCTGGCGGCCCGGCGCGGCGCGGCCTTGTTCGCCTATGTCACCTCGCTGATCATCGTCGGCGTGACCATCGGCGGCGGGTTGTACCTGGCCGGGATCGCCCAGACCGTCCTGGCGCGCCCCTACGGCACCGACTCCCCGGCGGTCGTCCTGGAAACGGCGGGCCGCTGGGTCGCCCCGCTGGCCGTGCTGGCCGCGCTCGGTGCCGTCGTGTCCCTGGCCAGCCGCCGGTCATCGGGGCCGCGCAGGCTCATACCGCCCCTGATGTTCGGGGCGCTGCTGCTCGTCCCGGCGGAGCAGGCCCGGATTCGCACGCTGACCTCGCTGGACAAGCACGTGGACATCGGGGCCTGGTTCGCGGCGATGGCCGCTGGCTATGCCGTCGACCGGGTGATCGCCTGGCTGCGGCCCAGAGCGGTGCGGGCCGCGGCCACGGTGGCCTGCGCGAGCCTGTTCATCTTCCCGGCCCAGCTGGCCGTGGCCCAGGCCGCGTCGCTGTCCTTGTGGCCGAATGCGGCCGTTTTCGTGGCGGCCTTCACGCCGATCGTGGCCCGCCCCGGCCGGCTCCTCGTAGAGGACCCGTCGATCGCCGAGTACTACCTGCCGGCTGGCCGCCAGTGGTGGCGGTGGTCGAATACCCGCAGCATCGTCATCCCCAGCGGACATCACGTCGTCGCGCCAGACGGCGTCGCCCGCGCGGCCGCTTTCTACGCCACGTACATTGCCAGGGGGTATTTCTCGGTGGTAGCCCTCAATTTCGAAGACACCGGCGCTCTTGATCGCCATATCGCCGCGGACCTCGCCGCGAGCCATTCCTACCTGGCCACCGCGACCATCCCCTACGGCGCCGGCGATTACATCGTCTGGGAGCGCACCACCCCGAGCCAGCGCACCACCTCGGCCAGCGCACCACCCCGAGCCCGGCCCGATGACCGCCCTGGCCAGTGCGGCGCGCCACACCCGCGCGTCAACGGTGCTCCCGGCGTCCCCTGACGACGACGAGAAGTACTCCTACGTCGGCCGGGCCCTGCCCTACCTGGCGGTGGCGTTGCTGATCAGCTCGGTCTGCGTCATCCTGGCCCAGGCCTTCTTCGAGATCAACAACGCCATCGCGCTCCCGTTCGCGGTCTACACCTTGGCCTACTTCATCTATCAGGCCATCAGCCTGCCGATGAACTTTCTCGGACGCAGCTTCGACCTGGCCGGCCACCGCGCCCGCGTGGCGCAGTGGTGGCCGGCCTCCTATCCGTCGGTCGATGTCTTCCTGCCCATCTGCGGCGAGCCGATAGATGTGCTGCGCAATACCTGGGAGGGCGTCTTCGAGCTCGTCTACGCCTATCCGGGCGAGGCCAGGGTCTATGTGCTGGACGACGGCCCGAGCGAGGACGCCCGGCAGCTCGCGAGGCCATTCGGCTTTCACTACGTGCGGCGGCCGCAGCTGCGGTTCCACAAGAAGGCGGGAAACCTGAACTACGCCTTCGAGCGCACGAGCGGCGAGCACGTGGTCATCTTCGATGCGGACTTCCGGCCGCGCCGGGACTTCCTCACCGAGATGCTGCCGTACCTGGATGATCCGGCCGTCGGCCTGGTCCAGAGCCCGCAGTACTTCCGCGTGGACAAGAACCAGAGCTGGGTCGAGCAGGCCGCGGGCGCGTCACTCGAGGTCTTCTACCGGGCGGTGCAGGTATCCAGGGACCGCTTCGGCTCGGCGCTGTGCGTGGGCTCCAACGCCGTCTACCGGCGGGCCGCCCTGGCCGGCGAGGGCGGCTTCACCCAGATCCCGTACGCCGAGGACTCGCACACCGGCCTGGACATGCGCTACCACGGCTACCGCCTGGTGTACCTGCCGGTCGTCCTCGCCGCCGGCGTCTGCCCGGCGGACATCGACTCCTACATGAAGCAGCAGTACCGCTGGTGCTGCGGCGCCACCTCGCTGGTGTGGAGCCGGCACATGTGGGATGTCCCGATGCCTTTCCTGTCCCGGCTGCCCTACGTGGCCGGATGGCTGTGGAACTTCCTCACCGGGCTGCGTACCCTCATCGCGCCGCTGTTCCCGATCACGCTCCTGGCGCTGCTGCCCGGTGAGGTCCGGCTGCGGAACGCGATCCTGCTCATCCCGGTGGTCATCAACGGCATGCTGCTCTACCCGCTCTGGCACAACTCCCGCTATCCGCCGGGCATGTGGCCGCTGGCGATCGCCACCGGCTGGGCGCAGATCCTGTCGATCTGGGACTACGCCCGCGGCAAGGTCATGTCCTGGCAGCCGAGCCGGGGCCCTGGCGATGCCTCACGCCGGTTCAGGAAGGCCGTCCTGTCCTGGAACGGCTCCCTGGCGGTCGCGTGGCTGGTACTGGTCGCGTGGCGCTTCAGCCAGGACCCGTCGGTGCGCTTCGCGGCCATCGGTGCCTTCGGTGTCGTGAACCTGGTCGTCGTCGCCCGTGTCCTGGTCCCCGGCCGGGGGAGAGCGCACTGATGCCCGGCCGGGTGCCGGCGCGGGTGCTGGGCGCCGTCCTGGCCCTGGCGGCCTGCGCCGTCACCATCGCCGGGTGCCGCCCGCCCGGTTTCGCCGCGGCGACAGGCCTGATCGCGGCGAGTCCCGCGCGGCCGTCCCGCCCGATGTCCTACCTAGGCGTGTACGAGCCATCGTCGCCCGCGTCGTTCTCCGGCGTGACGAAGTTCGCCTCGGCCGTACGGGCGAAGCCCAACCTCGCGCTGTACTACAGCGGGTGGGGGGAGCCATTCCCGGCTCAGTTCGCCGGGGCCGCCTACCGGCACGGCGCCGAGCCGTACGTCGACATCGACCCCAGCCACGTCAGCGTGGCCTCGATCGCCGGCGGCCTGAGCGACGACTACATCCGGCTCCTGGCCAGGCAGGTCCGCCGCTATCGCCATCCCGTCGTGATCAGCTTCGGCCATGAGATGAACACCAGCTGGTTCCCCTGGGGCTACCGCCACGTCCCGGCGGCCACCTGGGTGGCGGCCTGGCGGCATGTCGTGACGATCTTCCGCCAGGCCGGCGCGGCAACGTGACGTGGCTGTGGATCGTGAACCGCGAGGCGAGCCACGAGGGGCCGGTCAGGGACTGGTGGCCCGGCCGCTCGTACGTGGACTGGGTCGGCATCGACGGGTACTACCTCCATGCCTCCGACACCTTCGCGAGCGTCTTCGGCCCCACCATCGCCGCCATCCGCGCGCTGACGTCCCAGCCCATCCTCATCTCGGAGACCGGGATCGGCGCGCTGGCCGGCCAGGCGGCCAAGATCCCGAATCTGTTCGCCGGGGTCCGCCGGCACCACCTGCTCGGCCTCGTATGGTTCGACAAGCGCCAGCATCAGGGCATTGACCATCAGGACTGGCACCTCGAGGGCCACCCGGCGGCCATCCGGGCCTTCCGGAAGGCCGACCGGGCCTTCCGCGACCTGGCGCGGCCGGACCGCCGCCCGCCGCGCCCGGCCGCCCCGGCCGGTCTAGGCCCCGGCCAGCAGCGGCCGCAGCTTGATGATCTGCTCGAGCTGCTCGCGCTGGCTGGCCATGCTGGTCGTCGCGATGCGGACCGCCAGGTGCCGCGCCCCGGCGGCCACGTAGCCGCGCAGCCGCTCGGCCACCAGCTCGGGCGGCCCGGCCGCCAGGGCCTGGATGGTCTCCAGCTGCGTCAGCGGCAGCCCGTAGCTGGCCCGGCTGAACGTGTCCAGCAGCTCGCGGCCGCGTTCCGCCGAGTCGGTGACCACCACCGACACGAACAGCGCGGGCGTGATGTCCTCGGCCCGCCGCCCGGCCCCGGCGGCGGCCCGGCGCACCGCGGCCAGCCCGTCCCGGTACGTCTCGGGCGCGGGCGGATACGGCAGCCACCCGTCATATCGTCGCCCGACCCGCTCCAGGGCCGCCGGCGAGGCCGCGCCGAGCCAGATCGGCGGCCCGCCCGGCCGGGCGGGTGCCGTCATCACCGGCAGCTCGTCGAAGCTGAGCAGCTCCCCGTGGAACGATGTCGGCTCCGGCCCGGCCCACAGCTGCCGCCACAGGGCCACGGTCTCCTCCAGCCGGGTGAACCGGCGCTCCCACGGGACCTCCGACAGCCGGTACTGCGGCTGGCCGAACGCGCCGGGGAACCCCGCGCCGACCGTGACCACCAGCCGCCCGCCGGACAGCACGTCCAGCGACGCCAGCACCTGGGCGGTCTGCACCGGGCGGCGCAGCACCGGCATCAGCGCCGCCGTGCCCAGCGTGATGGTCCTGGTCACCGGCGTGGCGGCGGCCAGCATGGTCAGCGCCTCGATGCGCGGGCTGAGCAGGCCGTCGTTCACCCACAGCGACGCGTAGCCCAGCTCCTCGGCCTGCACCGCGAAGTCCACGAGCTCGCGCGGGTCCGCGTCCGCGCCCCACTGCGCCTGGCCGACCGGGGCCAGGACGCCGAGCCGGATGTCCTCATCTGTGTCCATGCCCGCCAGCGTGCGGCCCGCCGTCACCAGCGGCAATTCCCTCCAGGGAATCGCGGACTGTCGGCAGCGCAGGCTAGAACGGATGCCGTGAACTTCCCCGAGGCACTGCGCGAGCGGCGGGCCAGCCGGCGGCTGAGCCAGCTGGAGCTGGCCATCCGGGCGGGCACCACCCAGCGGCACCTCAGCTTCATCGAGAGCGGCCGGTCGGCTCCCGGCCGGGAGATGGTGGTCCGGCTCGGCGAGTCCCTCGGGCTCCCGCTGCGAGAGCGCAATGAGCTGCTGTTCGCCGCTGGCTACGCGCCCGCCTACCCGGAAACCCCGCTGGACGGCGCCGGCCTGGCCCCGGTCCGGGCCGCGCTCGAGCACATCCTGGCCGCACACCTGCCCTACCCGGCCATCATCGTGGACCGGCGCGGCGGCCTGGTCGGGACCAACGCCGCGCGGCACATCCTGTTCGACGGCTGTGCCGCCCGGCTGCTCGCCCCGCCCGCCAACGCGTTCCGCATCGCGCTGCACCCCGACGGCATGGCCCCGCGGATCGTGAACTTCCCCGAGTGGGCCCGGCACGTGCTCAACGCCATCGCCGCCGAGCTGGACCGCAGTCCCGACGCCGAGCTGGCCGCCCTGCACGCCGAGCTCAGCGAGTACGTGCCCCCGGCCCGGCCGGGACCCGGGCACCTGGGCTTCGCGGTCCCGCTCCAGCTCCGGTCGCGGCACGGCGAGCTGGCCCTGATGACCACCATCACCAGCTTCGCCACCGCGGTCGATGTCACGGTGTCTGAACTGCGGCTCGAGGCGTTCCTCCCGGCCGACCAGCGCACCGCGTCGGTGCTGCTGGCCGACGGCGCGGCGAGCCGGGCCGCCACCGCCGCCGATCCGGGAGCCGGCCTGGCCGGCGAAGTCACCTGGCTGGCCACCTAGGGTGGACTAATGAGCGTCGCGCCCGCCCCCCGCAGCCGCCAGCCCGAATCCGATGCCCCGACGCCTTCCCGCCCCGGCCCGGTCCCGGAGGCCACCCCGGCGGCCATGCGCCGGGCGCTGGCCCGGGCTCGCGACGGCAAGACGCTCGACCAGGCCGAGGCCGTGGTCCTGCTCCAGGCCCGCGGCGAGGCGCTGACCGGCCTGCTCGCGCACGCCGCGCGGGTCCGCGACGCCGGCCTGGCGGCCGCCGGGCGCCCTGGCGTGATCACCTACTCCCGCAAGGTCTTCATCCCGGTCACCCGGCTGTGCCGGGACCGCTGCGCCTACTGCACGTTCGTCACCGTGCCCGGCCGCGTGGACAGCCCGTACCTGTCGCCGGACCAGATCCTCCAGATCGCCCGCGACGGGGCCGCGCTGGGCTGCAAGGAGGCCCTGTTCACCCTGGGCGACCGGCCCGAGGACCGCTGGCACCAGGCCCGCGAGTGGCTGGACGCGCACGGCTACGACGACACCCTGTCCTACGTCCGGGCCATGGCCATCCGGGTGCTGGAGGAGACCGGGCTGCTGCCCCACCTCAACCCCGGCGTGCTGACCTGGTCGGACTTCCAGCGGCTCAAGCCGGTCGCGCCGTCCATGGGCATGATGCTGGAGACCACCGCCGAGCGGCTGTTCACCGAGAAGGGCGGCCCGCACTTCGGCAGCCCGGACAAGGACCCCAAGGTCCGGCTCCGGGTGCTGGAGGACGCCGGCCGCAGCAGCGTGCCGTTCACCACCGGCATCCTGATCGGCATCGGCGAGACGCTGGCCGAGCGCGCCGACTCGCTGTTCGCCATCCGCCAGGTCGCCCGCGAGTACGGCGGCGTGCAGGAAGTCATCGTGCAGAACTTCCGGGCCAAGCCGGATACCAAGATGCGCGCGACGCCCGACGCCGAGCTGGACGACCTGGCCGCCACCATCGCCGTGGCCCGGCTGGTGCTCGGCCCGACGGCCCGCATCCAGGCCCCGCCCAACCTCATCGGCGAGGAGTACCCGCTCATCCTGAGCGCGGGCATCGACGACTGGGGCGGGGTGTCGCCGCTGACTCCCGACCACGTCAACCCCGAGCGGCCCTGGCCGCAGATCGACGACCTGGCCGCGCGCACCGCGGCCGAGGGCTTCGAGCTGGCCGAGCGGCTCACCATCTACCCCGGCTACCAGCGCGAGCCGTGGCTGGACCCGCGGCTGGCCGCGCACGTGGCCGCGCTGGCCGACCCGGCCACCGGACTGGCCGCCGCGGGCGCCATGCCCCGCGGCCTGCCCTGGCAGGAGCCCGACGGCGGCTGGGGCGACGTGCTCGGCGGCCCCGGCGCGGGCCGCACCGACCTGCACGTCACCATCGACACCACCGGGCGGACCAAAGACCGCCGGGACGACTTCGCCGAGGTCTACGGCGACTGGGACGAGGTGCGGGCCCGGATCGCCCCCGCGGCCCGTCGCTCCGGCAGCCCCGGGTCCTCCGGATCTAGTAATCGGCTAACAGGCTTCGGTGGCCCGGCGGACCGCGCACCCAGCGGGCCGGGCGCGCCGGCCGGATCCGGCCCGAGGTGGCGTCGGCGCTGCGCAGCGCGGAGCGTGACCCGGCCGGGATCAGCGACGCCGAGGCGCTGGCCCTGCTCGACGCCGACGGCCCCGAGCTGGAGGCGCTCGCCGGGCTGGCCGACGACCTGCGCCGGGACGCCGTCGGCGACGACGTCACCTACGTGGTCACCAGGAACATCAACTTCACCAACGTCTGCTACACCGGCTGCCGGTTCTGCGCCTTCGCCCAGCGCCGCACCGACGCCGACGCCTACACCCTGTCGCTGAGCCAGGTCGCCGACCGGGCCGCAGGAGGCCTGGGAGGCGGGCGCGACCGAGGTGTGCATGCAGGGCGGCATCCATCCCGATCTGCCCGGAACCGCGTACTTCGACCTCGCCGCCGAGGTCAAGCGCCGCTGTCCCCGGCATCCACGTGCACGCGTTCTCGCCCATGGAGGTGATGAACGGCGCCTCGCGGACCGGCATGCCGGTCCGCGAGTGGCTCACCGCGGCCCGCGAGGCGGGCGTGGACTCGCTGCCCGGCACGGCGGCGGAGATCCTCGACGACGACGTGCGCTGGGTGCTGACCAAGGGCAAGCTGCCCGCCGCGGCCTGGATCGACGTGATCACCACCGCGCACGAGCTGGGCATCCCGACCACCTCGACGATGATGTACGGGCACGTGGACACCCCGGCGCACTGGGTCGGCCACCTGCGGGTGATCCGCGGCATCCAGGAGCGGACCGGCGGGTTCACCGAGTTCGTGCTGCTCCCGTTCGTGCACGCCAGCTCGCCGATCTACCTGGCCGGGCTGGCCCGGCCGGGCCCGACCCGGCGCGAGAACCGGGCCGTGCACGCCTTGTCCCGGCTGATGCTGCACGGCGCCATCGCCAACATCCAGTGCTCGTGGGTCAAGCTGGACGCCGGCGCGGTGCGCGACGTGCTCCGCGGCGGCGTCAACGACCTCGGCGGGACGCTGATGGAGGAGACCATCAGCCGGATGGCGGGCTCGGAGAACGGCTCCTACAAGACGATCAGCGGCCTGCGGGACCTGGTCGCGCCGACCGGGCGGCCGCTGCGCCAGCGGACGACGGGCTACGGCGAGCCGAGCGCCGGAGCGGATGGCGGCCGCGGCGGCCAGCGACGGCGTGTGCCAGTCGGTGCGGGCACGCGGACGCCGCTCCCGCTAGCCCAGCCCTAACGGGAGCGGCGCGTCTTGGGATGCCGCGCGTCGCGGGCCGCGTCACGCGGTCCGCAGCAGGCCAGGTAACTGGACCGCGGAGAAGGTGGCCCAGACCACCTTGCCGGGACGGCCGCGGGCCATGCAGGAGCCCCACTGATCACTCAGTGAGGCGATCACGTGCAGGCCACGGCCGCTCTCGTCCAGCCAGCCGGCCTCCCGTGGCACCGGCAGCTCGTCGCTGGGATCGGCCACGGCGCACAGCACGCTCGGGCCCGAGTGCACCAGGCCCAGCCTGATCGGCCGGTCGGGGCGAGGCTCCGCGATCGGCGGCAGCCCGTGCCGCAGCGCGTTCGACAGCAGTTCGGAGACCACGATCGCGACGTCGTCGCCGCGCTCGGCCAGGCCCCATCGCGTCATCGTCAGCGTGGTGAACCGGCGGGCCGCGGAGACCGAGCCCGGCTCGATGCCCGGCGTGCGCATCGCGACTCGCGGGAAGGCCGTCCAGCCCGGCGTGGCCGGAGTGGCGGGAACCGCGGGAGACAGAGTGGACGACCCGCTCGCTACGGCCGCCATCTCAGCGGCGCAGTGCAGCCACTGCCAGCCGGCCCTGCTCACCGGCGAGCTGGATAGCTGATTCGCTGTCGTCACGGTTACGAGAAGTCCCATCGCTACACCGAACTCTGGGCCAAGTTGAATCCTGCCTCATGCACGGGCCCGCTGCAAGCGCACCTGCACGTGCAGCCGTCCTGTTATCCTGCTACGCGCACCGCGCGTCCGCGCTGTGCAGATGCACGTGCATCTGCTCGTGCCTCAACAGTACCAGCCCAGGGAGAGAAGAATGCAGCTTGCGAACGGCGCTCCGGCGGATCAGCTCGGGGTGGCCCGGTGGCGGAAGAGCCAGGCCAGCAACCCCAGCGGCAACTGCGTCGAGATCGCCGCTCTGCCGGGCGGGGACGTCGCGGTGCGCAACTCCCGGCACCCGTCCGGGCCGGCCCTCGTCTACACCCGGGCCGAGATCTCGGCATTCATTGCCGGGATCAGGAACGGGGAGTTCGACGACCTGGAGGGCTAGTTAGGTGGCAGATGCGCCGAGCCTCTGGATGTTTCCCGCTACGTACGGGAAAATCAGCCGGGAGACGTTTGGCGCAGTGGATGATATCGTGCACTGTGCACCGTCGGCTGAGCGGTAGTTTGCTCGCCCCTGAGTCGTCGGCGCATAGGCACGGTGTTGCTTGGGGTTGGGAAAAGAGCGTGGCCAGCGAAGGCGTAGGTCGTCTACTGCGCCGTTGGGGGGGATGTGGGGCCGAGAGGCTCCACCTGTCGCTCCGGGAGCTCATTTGAACATGGTTCAGCCAGGCAGTGAGTGGCCTGCCGGTGGTCCGACAGGGGACCAGCCGCGCGGTGGCCCGACCGTGCTGCGCATGCTCCTCGGCATCCAGCTGCGCCGGCTGCGTGAGGCCAAGAACATCACGCCGGAGCAGGCCGGATACGAGATTCGGGCCTCCCGGTCGAAGATCAGCCGGGTCGAGCACGGCCGCGTCGGCTTCAAGGTGCGCGACATCGAGGACCTGCTCACCCTGTACGGCGTCACCGATGACCAGGAGCGGCACCGGATGCTGGTGCTGGCCGAGCAGGCCAACAACCAGGGCTGGTGGGCCAAGTACGACGACATCATGCCGGACTGGTTCGAGTCCTACGTAGGCCTTGAGCAGGCCACCTCGCTGATCAGGACCTACGAATTGCAGTTCGTGCCCGGCCTGTTCCAGACCGAGGACTACGCCCGCGCGGTCACCGTGCTAGGCCACCGGTCCGCCCCGCCGAGCGAGATCGAGCGCCGGGTCGGCCTGCGCATGCAGCGCCAGGACCTGCTGGCCACCCAGGAACCGCCCCGCATCTGGGCCGTCATCGACGAGTCGGCGCTGCGCCGCCCGGTCGGCGGCCGCGACGTGATGCGCGCCCAGCTCAGGCACCTGATGGAGGTCGCCGAGCTGCCGCGGGTGACCCTCCAGGTCATGCCGTTCAGCCAGGGCGGGCACCCCGCCGCGGGCGGCTCGTTCACGATCATGCGCTTCGCAGAACCCGATCTCCCGGACATTGTCTACATCGAGCAGCTGACCGGTGCGCTCTACCTGGACCGGCGCGACGAGGCGGACAACTACATGGAGGTCATGAACCGCCTGAGTGCCGAGGCGGAGACGCCGGCCGACTCGACCGACCTGCTGGCCGAGATCATCAAGGACATGTAGCGCCTTTTCCGTACATGACCAGCCTGTGAATCGCGCTTTCCGTGCCCTGAATCGTTGCTGCTAATCGTTGTTGCGAACGTTTGCATCGCCTCGATTGCGAACGTTTGCATAGCATTCTTTCCCCCATCGTTTCTGAATGTTCAGTCAGTCAGCCCCGGCTGCGATGGCGCACATCCGTCATGACCGCCAAAGGCGCTCACGACAATGACATCCGGCGGGACATCCGGCGACTCGTCCGAGCAGGCACCCGAGGCTGCGAAGCCGCCCCGCGCCCTCCCGAGCAGGCACCCCAGGCTGCGAAGCCACCCCGGCGCCCTCCCGAGCAGGCACCCCAGGCTGCGAGCCACCCCGCCCGCCGCCCCGCCGCTGCCCGCTCTCCTTGGTGACCCCGTCCGCCCAGCGACGTGGCTGCAGCAGCCACGTCGCTACAACGACTTGAGAGCAACAACCACGACGCTGCCCGCCCGCTCGCCCCGCCCCGCCCGCCGTCGTATGGGGCGGCGGCTGCTGGCGGTGACGGTGTGACAGCGGGCGAGTCGGCCCAAGCCCGCGGAGCCCGCTTCCGCCGCCCGCCCTCGGCTCCAGCGCTCCGATCCGGCCAGTGCCAGCGTCATGGCTGGCCCTAATGACGTTGGAGCAGCATGAGGGCCAGCGGTGACGTACAGCGGGGTCGGCGCTCGCGGTGGCTGGCGGCCGAGGCGGCCAGCCAGTGGGCGCTGTGGGCCGCCCGGCGGCCCACAGACGTAGGCCGAGGGCGGCTCGGCCCGCTTTGCGGCTGGCCGAATCGAGGGTTGCGGGTGCGGCGGAGCCCGGCCCTCATGATCGCGACCGGTTGACCGCCTGGAAATGGGGGCAAAACGGTCGAGATCATGGAAGAGACTGGGGGAGGCCGCCTCGGGGTCAGCGGGCTCAGCGCGTCAGCGGGGTCAGCGGAGCTCAGCGGGGTCAGCGGGGTCAGCGGGTCAGCGGGGTCAGCGGGTCAGCGGGGTCGGCGGGGTCAGCGGGGTCAGCGGGGTCAGCGGGTCAGCGGGGTCAGCGGAGGTCAGCGGGGTCGGCGGGTCAGCGGGTCAGCGGGGCAGGCCAGCGGGTCAGCGGGGCGGCGGGTCAGCGGGTCAGCGTGAAGTGGTCTGGGTCGCGGTCGGGGCGCGGGCGGGCGGGCGCGGCCGGGTGGCCCACGCCGACGGCGCCCATCGGCTCCCAGCCCGGCGGCAGGTCCAGCGCCCCGGCGGCCACCGGAGGGCAGAACAGGGTGCTGGACACCCAGCACGAGCCGAGGCCCTCGATGGCCAGCCCGACCAGCAGGTTCTGCACCGCGGCGCCCATGGCCACGAGGAACATCGACCGCTCGGCCGCGTTGCGGCGCGAGTCGGGATAGGCGTGCGCGGCCTCGGCGACCAGGCACGGCACGATGATCAGCGGGGCCCGGCGCAGCGGCTCGCCGCGGCGCACCCGGCGGGCGATCTGCTCCTCGGTGAACCCGTCGCCGCGCAGGTCGGCCTGCCACGCGGCGAGCATCTGGTCCAGCAGCGCGGTCCGGGCCGCCGCCGACTCCAGCACCGCGAACCGCCACGGCTCGCTGTGGTGCGGGGCCGGGGCGGTCAGCGCAGCGGCGATGGCGCGCCGCACCGCGGCCGGGTCCACCGGCTCGCTGGTGAACTCCCGCACCGTCCGACGCTCGGCCAGCACGTCGGCCGTGCCCAGCCGGAACATGTCCTCCTCGGCCGAGCCGGATCAGCGCCGCCGCGCCCGGCCCGTCCGCGCCGGTCACCAGCTCGGGCAGGCCGCGGACGATGGCCACCGGGATCTGGGTGGTCTTGCCCTTCACCAGGTCGGCCGCGGCCGCGATCTCGTCGGCCACCGCGGCCACGGTGACTTCCAGCAGGTTGCCGAAGGTGTCGGCCTGGCCGCGGTGATCACGCAGCGGGGCCAGCCCGGCCGCGCCGATCGCGGTGTCGGTCTGGCCGGTGCGCCACGGCCGGCCCATCGTGTCGCTGACGATCACGCCGATGGTGAGCCCGCGCAGTGCCGCGAGGCCCGCCCGCAGCCGCCGGGCCGAGTCGTCCGGGTCCTCTGGCAGCAGCACGACGGTGCCGGGCGCGGTGTTGGAGTTGTCCACCCCGGCCGCCGCCATCACCAGTCCGTGCCGGGTGGTGACGATCCGGGTCTGACCGCGCCGGGCCACGGTGCGGACCGCCTCGGCGTCGATGAACGCCTCCCGGTCCCCGGTCGCGACCCGGCCCTCGGCTTTGCTGACGATCTTGGACGTTACGACCAGGATGTCCCCGTCGCGCAGGTCCGGCGCCGCCTCGCTGATCAGCGAGGCCAGGTCGGCCCCGGCCCCGATCTCGGGCAGCCCGGTGACCGGCAGCACGGCGAGCTGCCCGGCCACGGGCTGGCTTTCGGCGGCCTGAGCCTGGGCCTGGGCGGCCTGGTACCGGCGGGGTGGGCCTGGGCGGGCCTGGTACCGGCGGGCTGAGTACCGGCGGGCTGAGCGTGTCCGTCGGCCGGGGTGGCCGGGGCACCCGGTGCCGTGGGGTCGGCGCTCATCGGGACAGCTCCTTGGCCAGCTCCAGCGCCGCGTGGGCGATCTCCGCGGCCGTCCCCGGGTTCGTCATGTAGAGCGGCATCGCCCGCACCGCGATCCCGGCCAGCTCGGGCGCGTCGACGGCCGCCTTGTCCCGCTCGTCCACCAGCCAGCCGTCCAGCAGGTCCGCCCCGTAGTGCGCGGCCACCGCGGCGGCCGTGGTCGCCACGCCGATCGCGGCCAGGCAGGCATCGGCCATGCCGTGCACCGGCGCGTCCCCGATGATCGGGGACACCCCCACGACCGTCTTGGCCCGCACCGCCTCGGCGATGCCCGGCACCGACATGATCGTCCCGATGCTCACCACCGGGTTGGACGGCGGCAGCAGCACGAAGTCGGCCGCCTCGATGGCCGCCAGCACTCCCGGCGCCGGGCGGGCCTGGTCCGCGCCGGTGGCCACGATCTGGCTGGCTGGCACGGCGGCCCGCAGCCGGACCCACCACTCCTGGAAGTGCACCGAGCGCGGGCCCGTGCCGTCGTCGATGACCACGTGGGTCTCCACCCGGTCGTCCGACATCGGCAGCAGGATCACCCCCGGAGCCCAGCGCTCGCACAGCCGCCGGGTCGCCTCGCCCAGCGTGGTGCCCGAGTTCAGCATCGCGGTCCTGGTGATGTGCGTGGCGATGTCCCGGTCACCCAGGGTGAACCAGTCCGGCCCGGCGCCGTAGGCGGCCAGCTCGGGCAGCACGGTGAACGTCTCGTCGGCCCGGCCCCAGCCTCGCTCCTCGCTGATGCCCCCGCCCAGGGTGTACATCACGGTGTCGAGGTCCGGGCTGATGTGCAGGCCGAACAGGATGATGTCGTCGCCAGTGTTGCCGACCACGGTGATCTCGGCGTCGGGCGCGGCGGCCTTCAGGCCGCGCAGGAAGCGGGCGGCGCCGACGCCGCCGGCCAGAACGGTGATGCGCATTCAGGAAGTCTCGCAACCCCGGGCCGGTCCCGTCATACCGAGCCCCCGCCAACACCCCGTTTGCCCCCGCCAACACCCCGTTTGCGCTCCCGGCGGAGGCCACTGGCACCGGGCGCGGACCCGCCTCGGACCCGGCGCGGCCCCGCCTCGGACCCGGCGGGGGCCTGGCGGGGGCCCGGCGGGGCTCCGGGCGGGCCGGGGGACATGCCCGGAACCTCGGTGTACGGGGGGTGACGGCGGGGTCGCCAGCCGGTGCCGAGCCGGAAAATGCCGACCGGACTTTCCCGTCATCCCACCGCAACAGGGGGGCCATTATCACGTATCCCGCTTGACGCGAGGCAAGACACGCGCGTGTAATTTCAATGGTGTAATTCTCCTGGGGCCGGGCCGCGGCCGCAGGATCACGGGGACTGATGGGCAGGAGGTGCGCTGTGGCGGACATCATCGTCTCGCTGGTGCACGACGGGTTTGACATCGGCGCTGACGATGCCGAGGAGATGGGCTGGCAGGATCGCGCGCTGTGCGCGCAGACCGATCCGGAGGCCTTCTTCCCGGAGAAGGGCGGCTCCACGAGGGAAGCCAAGCGCGTCTGCCGCACCTGTGAGGTGCGCGTCGAGTGCCTGGAGTACGCGCTGGAGCACGATGAGCGGTTCGGCATCTGGGGTGGCCTGTCCGAGCGGGAGCGGCGCCGCCTGAAGCGCGAGGCCGTCTAGCCACTGGGGACGCGGGCCGCCCGCCGGGGTCGGCCCGCGTGACAGTCCCGCCGTCGGGCGGGACACGGGGGATCTTGATCTTGTCCTGTCCGGCTCACGGGCTCGCGCGCCGGGGTGCCCGGGCAGGCCCGCGGCCCGGCCAAGCACGCCGTCTGGCCTTCGGGGGCCGTCTGATTCGCGTATTGTGCACGACGTACCCCGCCGCAGGGCAAGACCGCGCCGAGAAACGGCGGGGATTGCCGGCCAGACCGGAAGCTACCAGCCGAGCCCCCCTTGTCGCGCAACGATACGTACCCGCAGCATGTCGTCACGGCGGTCATCGTCGCGCATGACGGCGCTCCGTGGCTGTCCCATGTCATCGACGGGCTGCTCGAGCAGACCCGGCCGGTGCAGCGCGTCGTCGCGGTGGACACCGGCAGCCGGGACCGCAGCGGCGGGCTGCTGGCCAGCAAGCTCGGCAGCGGGGTCGTGTTCGGCATGGACCGCGGGACCGGCTACGGGGCCGCGGTGGCCAGGGCGCTGCAGCACAAGGCGGCGAACGTGGCCGTGCCGGTGCCGTCGCCAGCGGGCCAGTCCGGGCGCGGGCCGGCGCGCGGCCAGGACGACCGGGTCGAGTGGATCTGGCTGCTGCACGACGACTGCGAGCCCGCCGCCGACGCCCTCGAGCAACTGCTGCGCGGAGCGGCCGAGACGCCCCAGGCGGCCGTGCTCGGGCCCAAGGTCATGGACTGGTCGGACCGGGACGTCATCCTCGAGGCCGGGCTGACCATCGACACGGTCGGCCGCCGGATCACCGGGATCGAGCCGCGCGAGGTCGACCAGGGCCAGCACGACGGGGACCGGGACACGCTGGCCGTGGGCAGCGCCGGCATGCTGGTCCGGCGGGACGTGTGGGACCTGGTCCGCGGCTTCGACACCGGCATGGGCCTGTTCCGCGAGGACGTCGACTTCTGCTGGCGGGTGCACGCGGCGGGCTTCCGGGTGCGGGTCATCACCGACGCGGTCGTCTTCCACGCCCAGGCCGCGGCCCGGCGCCGCCGGGCGGTGTCGGTGGGCCGCCGGCCGCAGTTGCTGAACCGGCGCAACGCGCTGCTCACGCTGGCCGGGAACCTGCCGCTGGTGCCGATGCTCAAGTCGCTGGCCGGCAACATCTGCGTGTCGTTCCTGCGCGTGCTGTTCTTCCTGCTGGCCAAGCGGGTCACCGCGGCGCTGGACGAGAGCGCGGCGATCGGCTCGGTGCTGCTGCACCCGCTGCGCCTGATGCGCGTGCGCAGCATGCGCGCCAGGGGGCGGAAGCCGGCCTACAGCCGGCTCCGCGCCGAGATACCGCCGGGCCGGTCGCTGCGGCGGGTAGCGGAGTTCGGGGCGGCTATGTTCGCCACCGATCAGCAGGCCACGGCGGGCTCGCACCATGCCACTGAGGACCCCGACGAGGCCGACGACTTCCTGCTGACCGATAGCGGGATCGCACAGCGGATCCTGACCAACCCCGGCGTCCTCTTGTTTATCGGCCTGGTGGTCGTGACCGTGGCGGCGGAGCGATCGCTGCTGAGCGCGGGCACGCTGGGGGGCGGCGCCCTGCTGCCGGCCGGGGGCGCGGCCAGCGTGTGGCACCAGTACCTGCTCGGCTTCCATCCCACGGGGGTCGGCTCGCCCAGCATCTCGCCGGCCTACCTGGTCATCCTGGCCATGCTGGCCACCGTGCTGACCGGCAAGGCCTGGCTGGCCGTGGACGTCATCCTGCTCGGCTGCGTGCCGATCGCCGGCCTGACGGCCTACTTCGCCATCCGGCGGGTGACCGCGTCGGTGCCGGTCCGCGTCTGGGTGGCGGCCACGTACGCGCTGATCCCGGTGGCCGCCGGCGCCATCGCCGCGGGCCGCGTGGGCACCGCCGCGGCGTTCGCGCTGATCCCGCTGATCGGCCTCCAGGCCGGGCGGATGTTCAGCCAGCCGCCCCGGATCGCCCGCCGGGCGGCCTGGGCCACGGGCCTGGTGACCGCGGTCGCCACCGCGTTCGTGCCGCTGGTGTGGGTGATCGCGCTGCTGGCCGGGGTGGTGGCCGCGGCCCTGCTGCGCGCCGGGCGGCGGTTGCTGATCAACATCGCCATCGCCGTGGTCGTGCCGGCGGTGCTGCTGATCCCATGGACGTTCCAGCTCGCGGCGCACCCGTCCGATCTGCTGCTCGAGGCCGGCGTCCAGCAGCCCGGCCTGGCCAGCCCGCACCTGGCGACCAAGTCGCTGATGCTGCTCAGCCCCGGCGGTCCCGGCCTGCCGCCGGTATGGGTGAGCGCCGGGCTGATCATCGTCGCGCTGGTGGCGCTGCTGGCGTCGCGGCGGCGGCGCCTGCTGGTGCTGTCGGGCTGGACCGTGGCCGTGCTCGGCCTGCTCGTGGCGATCCCGGCCAGCCGGCTGTCGGTCCGGCCCGCCGTCGGCGGCCCGGCCGTCACGGCCTGGCCCGGAGCGGCCCTGGCGATCACCGCGGCGGGCCTGCTGCTGGCCGTCGCGGCCGGCAGCGACGGGCTGCGGAGCGCGGTGTCCGGCGGCCGCTCGGGCGCCCGCCGGATGGCCGGCAGCCGGGGCGTGGCCATCGCGGCGCTGGCCGTCATTGCCTGCTCGGCCCCGGTCGCCGCCGGCGCGTTCTGGGTCCGCCATGGCGTCGACGGACCGGTCGGGGCGGCCCGCGGCCAGATCGTGCCCGCGCTGGTCTCGGACGACGCGGTCAGCAGCGCCCAGGTCCGCACGCTCATCCTGAGCACGCATGGCTCCGGCGTCTCCTACCAGCTCCTGCGGGGCACCGGCCTGAATCTCGGCGACGCCGAGCTGGCCCCGGTGCCGGCCGCCCAGTCTGCGCTGCGCACCGCGGTGGCCGCGCTGGCCGCGCCGGGCGGCGGCCAGGCCGTGGACCAGGCCCAGGCGCTGGCCCGGTTCGACATCGGCTTCGTGCTGATGCGGGCGCCGGTTGACCCCACGCTGGCCCGCTCGCTGGACGCCGTCACCGGGCTGCGCTCGGTCAGCATGACGGCCTCGTTCGACCTGTGGCGGCTGGCCACCATGCCGTCGCGGGTCAGCGTGCTGGAGAACAACGGTGCCGTGGTGCCCGTGGCGTCCGGCCCGGTGAACGTGTCCGGCGCCACTGCTCCGGCCGCGGGCGGGACGCTGCTGCTGGCCGAGCCCGCCGGCGGCTGGCAGGCCACGCTCAATGGGCACGCCCTGACTGCCGTCCCGTCGCCCGCGGGGAGCTGGGCCCAGGCGTTCCGGCTGCCCAGCGGCGGCGGCACCCTGGACATCAGCCGCAGCGAGCTGGGTCACGAGCTGGCCCTGGCCCTGGAGCTGCTGGCCGCCCTGGTGGTGGCCGCGCTGGCGCTGCCCGGGGCCCGGAGCACGGCCGAGGCGGCAGCAGGGGCCGAGGCAGGCGCAGGCGTCGGCGCGGCTCACCGGGGCAAGGCCGCTGAGGCTGACCAGGACGGCGATCTTGTCGGTGCGGGTGCGGGTGCCGGTCGGCGGGGTGCGTACGGCGGGCGCGGCCCGGCCGGAGACGAGACGATGGTCGGCGCGGCCTATGGCGCCGGGCGGGCCGCTCACGCGCGCGGCGGTGAGCCGGCTGGCGGCGGCCGGGCCGGGGCGGACTGGGCGCGTGATGACCGGCCGTGACGATCGGGCGCGTGACGATCGGGCGCGTGACGACCGGGCTGGCGGCGGTCGCGGGGAGGCTGACGGCGGCCGGTTCGATGACGGTCGGCTCGACGGTGAGCCGGCTGGATGGTGACCGGCGGGATGATGACGCGGTTGGCGCGGACCGGGCTGGTGCTGGCCAGGCTGGTGCTGGCCAGGCCGGCGACGGGACCGGCGCCGATGGCGGCCGGGCCGGCGGGCGCGGCGGCAAGGGCCGCCTGCGCGGCCGGGGCCTGGGCCGCCGGAGCAAGCAGACCGGACCGGACAGCGCGGCGCAGCCCGGGGGCCGGCGTGCGCCAGCCGGCTGGGGCCGGCGGACCGGGCGGGCCTGGCGGACCGGGGCGGCTAGCCGCCGGTGCGGGGCTGGCGGCGGCCGCCGCGGCCGGCGGGCGGGCCGACTGGGACCGCGGCCAGGGCGAGGACTGGGACGACTCGGGCGTGCTCGACATGCCGCCCGGTGCCGCCGGGCGCGCTCCGGCCGGGCGATCCCCGGCGGGTGACCCGCCGGGCGGGCGGACGGGCCCGTCGGCCGGCGTGCGGTCGCCCACGGGCGCCTGGCCGTATCCGGACGACGACGAGCTCGACCAGGCTCAGCCCGGCCGGGGTCCGGCTGGCGGCGAGCGTGACCCGGACATGACGGCGGTCGGCTACGGCAGCGGCCCGTATCCGGCGGGTACGCCATCGGCCGGATCCTCCGGTGACTGGCCGTCCCGTGCGGCGCCCTATGGCGCCCCGGCCGACGGCTGGGCCGAGGAGGGCCAGTCGCGGCCGGGCCGGCCCGACTCGGGTCAGGCGGATCAGGACTGGGCGGGCCAGCCCGCCGCGCCGGTGCCAGCGGGCCGGTCGGGACGGCGCGGGTCGGGCCAGCATGCGGGCCCCGGCCGTCGCGGGTCGGGCGACGGCGGCCGGTCGGACGACGGCGGCCGGTCGGGACGGCGTGGCGGGTCGGACGAGGACGCTGCGTCCGGATCACGCGGCGACTCGGGTCGCGGGAGCCGATGGCGGCGCGGCCGCTCGGGCGACAACGACGGGTCCGGCTCGCGCGACGGAACCGGCGAGTACGGTGCCCCGGGGTCGCGCGCCGGAACCGGCGAGTACGACGTCCCTGGGCCGCGCGGCGGGACTGGTGAGTACGACGTGCCGGCGGCGCGGGGTGGCCCGGGTGCCTATGACGGACCTGGCCGGCGTGGCGGGTCAGACGAGTACGCGCGGCCCGGACAGTACGCCGAGTCCGGCCCGCACCAGGGCCAGGGGCCGCGCGGCGGATCCGGCGGCTACGACGGCCCGGACCGGCGCGGCGGGCCCGGCGCCTACGACGGCCCTGACCGGCGCGGCGGCGCGGGCGGTTACGACGGTCCGGCCCGGCGTGGCGGGTACGACGGTCCCGGACGGCGCGGGTCCGGTGACTACGACGGTCCGGAGCTGCCCGGCGGGTCGGGGGAGTACCCCCGGCCAGGGGCCTACGCCGAAGGCAGCCGGTACGCCGAGTCCGGCCCGTACGCCGGTCCCGGCCGGGGCGGATCGGGCGAACACCCTCGCCCCGGCGGCACGGGACCCTATCCCGGACCCGGATCGCGCGGACGGACGGGCGAGTACGAGGCCCCCGCCCCGCGCGGCGGGCCGGGCGGGGCAGGCGGGCCGGGCGGGGCAGGATCCGGCGGGCGCGGCCAGTCGTCCTGGCCGTCCACCGAGGACCAGGCCGCCTGGCCGGCGGCCGAACAGGCCTCCTGGGCCAGCAGCGACCAGACGCCGTCCTGGCCCGGCGATGACCAGCGGCCGGACTGGCCCGCCGGGGCCAGCGGAGCCTGGCGCGGCGGCGCCCAGCCACCGGCCGGCCAGCCACCCGCCGCCCAGCCACCCGGCGGCCCGGCGGCCCGGGCGGCGCCCGGGCACCGGCCCGCAGCCCGGCCGGTCCGCGGGCCAGCCCTCCGGCGGCTCGGCCTACGACGATGACCCGGCCTACCGTGGCGGCCCGGCCTACGGCGCTGACCAGGCGTATGGCAGCGGCCCGGCGCAGGGCGCCGGGCCGGACTGGGCGCCGGACGACAGCGACGCCGACTGGTCCGCCTCGGACGAGTCCCTGGAGCCGCTGCCGTCCACGCAGACGCGCCGCGGCGGGGGCGGTCCGGACGCCCGCCCGCGGCGCCGCTGGTCCGCGCCGGACAGTGAAGACGGGGACGAGAGGAACGGCTGGTGAGGCTGGCTACGGGAGGCGTGCGCGGCCGGGTGATCTCGGTGGGCGTCGTGGTGGCGGGCCTGGCCGCGGCGTACGGCGCGGGCTCGGTCGTGCACCCCGCGACGGTGGGCAGCGTGGCCAGGATCAGCCAGGCGGCCAGGGCCGACGTCAAGTCGGCCACCAGGGCCTGCCCGTCACCCGGCACCGTCGGGGTCACCGCCGCTGGCGTGGCCGCCGTGTCGGTGCCGGGCACGGCCACGCAGGGCCGGGCCGTCATCACCCGGCTGTCGGGCGCGGGCAGCCCGGCCGTGGGACCCGCCGTGGCCACGCTGACCACGCCCAGCGTGCTGAGCGTGGCCAAGGTACCGGCCGCGCCCACGCCCCGGAGCCGGGCGGTGCCCGGCGACCCGGACTCGGGCGGGGTGATCACCATCCAGGGGCGCGGCGGGGTCATGGTCCAGGCCAGCGGCGCCCTGGCCCAGGGCCTGGAGGTTGAGCAGACCAGCCCCAGCGGCCTGGTCACCGCGCCGTGCCAGCCCCCGGGCACCGACTTCTGGTTTGTGGGCCCGAGTGCCACGTCGGCGTCGCTGATCGAGCTGTACCTGATGAACACCGACAGTCAGCCCGCCGACGTCCAGGTCGACGCGCTGACCGACAACGGCCCGCTGCTGGGCAGTGCCGACACGGGCATCGTGGTCCCGCCGCACGCGATCATCGGCCAGTCGCTGAGCAAGCTGCTGCATGGCTCGCGGGTCGTCGCCCTGCACGTGAGCACCAGCGAGGGCCGGGTGGTGGCCGCGGTGCGGGAGAACGACAAGGGCGGGGGCGAGGGTACCTGGCTGCCGGTGACCCAGGCGCCGACCCGTAACCAGGTGATCCCCGGCCTGCCTTCCTCCAGGGGCACGCGGACCCTGTACGTGGCCGTGCCGGGCACCACCGCCGCCCAGATCAAGGTGACCGCGGTGACCAGCCGGGGCTCCTACCACCCCACCGGGGGCAGCGGGATCGACCTGGCCGGCGACTCGGCCGCCGCCATCCCGCTGCCGTCCCTGTCGGGCGTGCCGGCCGCGCTCCAGATCTCGTCCAACGTCCCGGTGGCGGCCGCCGTCCTGGTGCCGGGCGGCGTCTCCGGGTCGCCGGGCGCGCTCTCGGCCGCGGCCGCGCCGGTCAGCGAGCAGGCCATCGCGGCCGACAACCCGGCGTCCGCCGCCGGATCGGCGAGCCTGGTCATCTCCGCGCCTCAGGGCGCGGCCACGGTGCGGATCCTGACCGCCACGTCCAAGACCAGCTTCTCGGGGCAGCAGGCCACGGTGGTGCACATCGCGGCCGGGCACACGGTCCTGACGCGGATCAGGCCGCCGGGCCGCAAGCAAGTCAGCTTCGCGGTGCTGGTGACCCCGGAGGCGGGCTCGGGCCCGGTCTACGTGGGCCGGGTCATCAGCTCGCGCGGT
The DNA here is from genome assembly GCA_963822485.1 of uncultured Actinomycetota bacterium. Taxonomy (GTDB): domain Bacteria; phylum Actinomycetota; class Actinomycetes; order Streptosporangiales; family Streptosporangiaceae; genus DASUBV01. Next base: position 66,646 of record CAWGHW010000027.1, on the reverse strand, counting down.
GGCATCGTGCGCACGATCATGCCCATGACCAGCGCCCTGACCTGGGTGCCGCTGCCGGTGGCCGAGCAGGCCCTGGCCGTCGGCGGCGCCCGCCGCGGCTAGCCGGCTAGTCCTCGTCGCCGGGGTAGCCGGGGTCCACGATCTGCGGGTCCAGCCCGAGCAGGCGGGCGAACTCCTCGACCACCACGTCCAGGACCAGCTCGCCGAGCTCCTCATCGCCCTCGGCGCGGGCCATCAGCGGCCGCCGGTAGAGCACGATGCGGGCGGGCCGGGCCGGGCGGGCGGGACTCCCGGCATCCGCCGAGCCCTGCTCCAGCCGGGCCAGCGGCACCGGATCGGGGTCGTCGCTCGCGGGCTCGGCGGGCGGGATCTCCTCGACGCCGAATTCGACACCCGCCAGCTCCGCCTCCCACCGGGGCTCGAGCTGAGATACGGCCAGCAGCACCAGGTCGTCGAACCGCTCGCTGCGGCTGCGGTAGAGCGGAACGTCGGGCGGAACCAGCAGTCCGCGCAGGCCACGACCGTGGCGATCCCGTCGCCTGATCCGGCTGCCTGGCCGGTCCCGGCCATCACCGTTAAGCACGGTCACTGAGCGTATCCCAAGTAGATCGCAGACTCCGATGTAGCTATCGGAGACACGATCGTGCAGAGTGCCCCAGGTGGTGGCGTTACCGGTGGCTGCTGAAGTACCGTCAGCCGTTGTGAGCGACGTACGCGGGCACGGTGCAGTCATCCGTGGGGACAGACGCCGCGGGGTCCTCCTCCGCCGGGCGCGAATATGAGTACTCGTACCTGCTCGCGGCCAGCATGCAAGCAGGTGGCCGTCTATACGCTCACCTATGTCTACCGCGACTCCACGGCGGTGCTCGGGCCGCTGGCCGCCTACGTGGAGCCGCACTGCTATGACCTGTGCGCCCGGCACGCGGACCGGCTGGTCGTGCCGCGCGGCTGGGATGTGGTCCGGCTGCCCGCCCCCTCCGAGGTGACCGAGGCCGAGGCTGCCGATGATCTTGAGGCGCTGGCCAACGCGGTCCGCGAGGCGACGGCGCCGCGCCGGCCCGCCGAGCCGGTCGGCCAGGGCGTGGAGACCGGCCGCCGCGGGCACCTGCGGGTGCTGCGGTCCGCGCCGTCCGACGCCCGCCCCCGCGGCCACTAGCCGCCGGTTTAGGTAAACAGCCGGCCGCGCGCCCGGCTGGACCCGAAGGCCGCCGGTAGGCTCGGTCCCCTACATCGCGGCCCCGGCCGCGGCAGCGGAGGCGAAAGAGGCGGGCCTGGTGGCCGAGTACGAGAAGATCTTCAAGGCGTATGACATCCGGGGCGTGGTCCCTGAGGAGCTCGACGAGCACGTCGCCGAGGCCACGGGGGCCGCGTTCGTCCGGCTGACCGGCGCCCCGGCCGTGGTGACCGCCCACGACATGCGGCTGTCCTCGCCCGGACTGGCCCGGGCGTTCGGCCGCGGCGCGGCGGCCCAGGGCGCGGATGTCATCAGCGCCGGGCTCGGCTCGACCGACATGCTCTACTACGCCAGCGGCAGCCTCGACATCCCCGGCGCGATGATCACCGCCAGCCACAACCCGGCCAAGTACAACGGGATCAAGCTCTGCCGCGCGGGCGCCCGGCCGGTGGGTGCCGAGACGGGGCTCACGCAGCTGCGGGACATGGCCATGGCCGGGGTGCCGGCCTACTCGGGGACGCCGGGCACGATCACCGGCCGGGACCTGCTGTCCGGTTACGCGGACCACCTCAAGACCCTGGTCGACCTGTCCGGCATCCGGCCGCTCAAGGTGGCCGTGGACGCGGGCAACGGGATGGGCGGGTACACGGTGCCCAGGGTCTTCGAGGGCCTGCCCATCGAGACCGTGCCGCTGTACTTCGAGCTCGACGGCAACTTCCCGAACCACGAGGCCAACCCCATCGACCCGGCCAACCTGGCCGACCTCCAGCAGGCCGTGGTGAAGGCCGGCGCGGACCTCGGGCTGGCGTTCGACGGCGACGCCGACCGCTGCTTCGTGGTCGACGAGCGCGGCGAGATCGTCTCCCCGTCGGTGCTCACCGCCCTGATCGCGGTCCGCGAGCTCGGCCGCCAGCCGGGGGCCACGATCATCCACAACCTGATCACCTCCCGCGCGGTACCCGAGATCGTCACCGAGCACGGCGGCGTCCCGGTCCGGACCCGGGTCGGCCACTCGTTCATCAAGGCCCAGATGGCGCAGACGGGCGCCATCTTCGGCGGCGAGCACTCGGGCCACTTCTACTTCCGGGACTTCTGGTTCGCCGACTCCGGCATGCTGGCCGCGCTGCACGTGCTGGCCGCGGTGGGGTCGACCACCAAGCCGCTGTCCGAGCTGCTCACCGAGTACTCCCGGTACGTGGCCTCGGGGGAGATCAACAGCGAGGTCAGCGACCAGGCCGCCGCCACGGAGAAGGTGCGGGCCGCGTTCGCCAGCCGGCCCGGCTTCAGCACCGACGAGCTGGACGGGCTCACGGTGACGGGCCCGGACTACTGGTTCAACGTGCGGCCGTCGAACACCGAGCCGCTGCTCCGGCTGAACGTCGAGGCGCGCGATGCGGCTACCCTGGCTGCGGTCCGGGACGAGGTCCTGGGTATCGTGCGCTCAGACGGCTCGGGAGACGGATCATAACGGAGGGCATAGTGCAGATCGATGAATGGCTGCTGGACATTCTGGCCTGCCCGAAATGTCACTCCCCGCTGCGCGCTGACCCGGCCGCCGACGAGCTGATCTGCACCGGCCCGGACTGCGGTCTGGCCTACCCGGTGCGCGATGACATCCCGGTGCTGCTGATCGACGAGGCCCGCGAACCGGGAGTGAGCGCGGATCAGCACTGAGCCGGCGGCCGCGGCCTCGGCCTCGGCGGAATCCGAGCACAGCGGGGGCAAACGGGCCCTTATCGCCGCCCTGGCGGCCAACCTGGGCATCGCCGCAACCAAGTTCACCGCGTTCGCCATCACCGGCTCGGCGTCCCTGCTGGCCGAGTCAGCGCACTCGGTGGCCGACTCGGGCAACCAGCTGCTCCTGCTGCTCGGCCGCAGGCGCGCGATGCGCGAGGAGACCGAGGAACACCAGTTCGGGTTCGGCGGGGAGCGGTACTTCTACGCGTTCATCGTGGCCGTGGTGCTGTTCACGGTGGGCGCGCTGTTCTCGGTGTACGAGGGCGTCGAGCGGGTCCGGCACCCCGAGCAGGTGACCTCGCCCTTCGTGGCGTTCGGCGTGCTGTTCATCGCCATCGCGCTGGAGGCGTTCTCGCTGCGCACCGCGGTCAACGAGTCCCGCCCGGCCCGCGGCTCGTCGAGCTGGCGGAGCTTCGTCCGGTTCATCAGGCGGGCCAAGGCGCCCGAGCTGCCCGCGGTGGTCCTGGAGGACACCGCGGCGCTGACCGGGCTGGTGTTCGCGCTGGCCGGGGTGTCGCTGACCGAGGCGACCGGGGACAGCCGGTGGGACGGGGCCGGCTCGATCGCGATCGGGGTGCTGCTGGCCTGCGTGGCCGCGGTCCTCGCGATCGAGATGAAGAGCCTGCTCATCGGGGAGTCGGCCACCCCGGACGTGGAGGCCGAGATCGTCGCGGCCATCGAGGACGGCCCGGAGGTGCTGGGGGTGATCCACCTGCGCACCCTGCACGTCGGGCCCGAGACGCTGCTGGTGGCGGCCAAGATCGCCGTCGCGGGCAGTGACCCCGCGACCCGCGTTGTGGCGGGCATCGACGCCGCCGAGCGCCGGATCCGGGCCGCGGTGCCGATCGCGGAGCACATCTTCCTGGAGCCGGACCTGTACCGCGCGGCCCGGCTCGACCTGGCCGACCCGGCCGTCCGCGCCGCCCGCCGCCCGCCGTCGCTGCTGGTCAGGGGACGGCGGGCGCTGCGCGCCCGGCGTCAGTTACCGGTCCCGGCCCCCGGCCGCCCCCGTCGGGCCGGAGATCGGCCCAACCAGGCGGCTCACAATGGCGTCATAACGGGCGTGATAGGTCCATTCCATTCCGACCGGCTGGGCCAGCGTGGCCTGAGCCAGCAGGGAGCACCATGAACCTGACCGCTCGCTTCGTGCGGCGCGTCACCACCGTCACCCTCCTCGCCGCCGCGACCGGCGCGGCCCTCTGCGTGCCCGCCGTGGCCCAGGCCGCGCCGTCCGCGCCGCCGCCGCGTCCGCCCGGGCCAGGGGCGCCGCCGCGGCGCCGGCGAAGTTCAAGGCCGCGTCGCTGAACTGGCTGTCGGTCAAGCGCGGCTGGCTGCTCGGCTCCGCGCCGTGCGGCAAGAAGAGCTGCACCGACGTCCTGGCCACCGGCAACGGCGGCACGAGCTGGCGCCTGGCCGGCTCGATCAACACCCCGATCGGCACCAATGCCACTGCGGCCGATGTCGGGGTGGACGAGATCCGCTTCGCCACCACGTCGGTGGCCTGGGCCTACGGCCCGGCGCTGTACCGGACCGCCAATGGCGGCAAGTCCTGGACGGCGGAGCCGGTCCCCGGCCACGGCCATCAGGTCCTGGCCCTGGCCCGCAGCGCGTCGGCGACCTACGCGGTGGTCTCGCCGTGCAAGGAGTTCGCCCAGAAGTGCACCAGCAAGCAGCTCACCTTCTGGCGCACCTCGTCCCTGACCGGCACGTCCTGGACTCGCATCCCGGTGACCCTGCCGATCAACGACTCGGCCAGCCTGTCGGCGTTCGGGAAGACCGTCTACGTGGTCGACCCCGGCGTGCCGGGCCTGCTGCTGGCCAGCACCGACGGACGCCACTTCGCGGCCCGGCCCTCGCCGTGCCCGGCGGCCCAGGAGGTCGGCCTGATCCAGGCCGTGCCGACCTCGGCCAGTCACGTGGCCCTGCTGTGCGATGGCAACCCCGGCTTCAGCAAGGCGGTCAAGACCGTCTACCGCTCGGTGAACACCGGCCAGACCGACACCAAGGCCGGGACCACCGGACCGCTGGGCATCGAGGCCGAGCTGGCCGCCTCGCCGGCCGGGAACCTGCTCGTCGGGGCCTGGTCGGACGGCACGTTCATGTACCTGAACGACAGCCACAAGACCAAGTGGTCCATGGTGCTGGGCCTGGGTGACGGCGGCGCGGGCTGGAACGACCTGGCCTTCACCAGCAGCAAGGTGGCCTGGGCGGTGTACGGGCCGGTGAGCGCGTTCGCCGCCAACCTCGGGCAGCTCTACGTGACCCGCGACGGCGGCCAGCACTGGAAGCTCTTCCGCATCTGACGGCCGCGCCCGCCGAAGTTCAGCGGATGCGCAAACAAATTTGTTAGTGCTATCCCCCTTCTTTGGTCGTCACTGCTCGGCCTGTCTCAGGGAGCATCATGAATCTGTCCGCCCGATACCTCCGGCCTGCCGTCGCGGTCGCCCTGGCCGCCGGCGTTGCCACCAGCGTCCCGGCCGCGGCGCTGGCCGCGCCCGCCCGCCCGGTCTCGGCCACGGCCCACCCGTCCGCTTCCGCGCCGGCCAAGTTCAGGGCCGCCTCGCTGAACTGGCTGTCGGCCAGGCGCGGCTGGCTGCTCGGCTCCGCGCCGTGCGGCAAGCACAGCTGCACCGACGTCCTGGCCACCGGCAACGGCGGCACCAGCTGGCGCCTGGCCGGCTCGGTCAGGACCCCCATCGCCACCCAGAGCACCCCGGCTGACGCGGGCGTGCGCGAGGTTGACTTCGCCACCACCTCGGCCGGCTGGGCCTACGGCCCGGCCCTGTTCCGGACCGCGAACGGCGGCCGGACCTGGGTGGCGCAGCCCGTGCCCGGCCACGGCCACCAGGTCCTCGCCCTGGGCCACAGCGCCTTCGCCAGCTACGCCGTGGTCTCGCCGTGCAAGGAGTTCGCCGCTTGCACGGGCGGGCACCTCACGCTCTGGCGGACCGCCTCGCTGGCCGGTCGCACGTGGACGCGCATCCCGGCCAGCCTGGCCATCAACTCGGCCGCCGGCATCTCGGCCTCCGGCCGGACCGTCTACGTGGTCGGCCCCGGCCTGCCCGGCCACCTCCTGGTCAGCACCGACGGCCGGCACTTCGCGGCCCGGCGCACGCCGTGCGACGCGGCCAAGGACTTCGGCCTGGCTCAGGTGTCGGCCACCTCGGCCAGCCACGTGGCCCTGCTGTGCGTCGGCAACCCGGGCCGCAGCGAGGCGACCAAGACGGTGTACCGCTCGGTGAACAACGCCCGGACCTTCACGTCCGCCGGTACCACCCCGGTGTTCGGGATCGCGACCGACCTGGCCGCCTCGCCCTCGGGAGACCTGCTGGTCGGGGCCTGGTCTGAGGGCACGTTCATGTACGCCAAGGACGCCGGCCAGGCCAAGTGGTCCATGCCAGTGGGCCTGGACACCGCCGGCGGCTGGGACGACCTGGCCTTCGTCAGCGGCCAGGTGGCCTGGGCGGTGTACGGCCCGGTCAGCACGCTGGCCAGTGACCCCGGCCAGCTCTTCGTCACCAGGGACGGCGGCCAGCACTGGAGGCGGATCACCGTCTGACCCTGACGCTCGCCGGGCGAGTGCTTATCCGCGGGCGCGGTCGGCCACGGCCTCGATCATGAGCGCCAGGTCGTCCAGGTTGGCCTCGAACTCGGCGTCCCAGTCCACCGGCGTCTCCAGCACGTCGTCCAGCCGGGCGTGGGCCGGCAGTTCCTGGCCGCGATGGCGGTAGCGCTCGTCGCGCAGGTCCTGCGTCAGCGGCCCGAACCGGCCGCCCGCCTCGGACGCGACGTGGCCCAGGATGAACGAGCTGACCATCCGCTCGAGCCGGGGCACCTCGGCGGGCGGTATCCCGGCCTCCAGCAGGGCCGCGAAGATCAGGTCCACCGTCCGCATGGAGCCGGACGCGACCGCGGGCCGGGAGAACAGCAGCCCGGCGGCCCACGGGTGCCGCACGGCCATCTGCCGTACCCCGCGGGCCAGCGTTCCGAGCCGCTCCCGCCACGGCGCGGCCGGGGGATCGGGCGCAGTCGGCGCAGTCGGACCAGGCGGCCCGGCCTCGGCGACGAGCTGCCCGAGTAGCCGCCCGACCATGCCATCCAGCAGGGCCGCCTTGCTGCCCACATGGGGGTACAGCGCCATCGGGGTCACCCCGACCAGCTCGGCGACCGAGCGCATTGATACCGCGCCCAGGCCGCGCTCGTCGGCCAGGGCCACCGCGGCGTCCAGAATATCTGCTTGCCGATTCACGGTATACAGTGTAGATTCTATACAGTGTAGATCGTTTAGAGACGGGCGGTTCGAAGATGCTGGAAGCCATGGGGCTGGTGAAGCGCTACGGCGGCCGCGCCGCGCTGGCGGGCTTTGACCTGGAGGTGCGAGCCGGCGAGATCGCGGGCCTGGTCGGCCACAACGGCGCGGGCAAGACCACGTTCGTGGAGGTCGTAACCGGCCTGGTCCGGCCCGACGCGGGCCGGGTCCGGGTGGGCGGGGTGGACGCCCTGCGCGCCCCCCGCGCGGCCCGCCGCCTGCTCGGCGTCGCGCCCCAGGAGCAGGCCCTCTACCCGACCGCGACGGTGCGCGACAACCTGCGGCTGTTCGGCGCGCTGGCCGGCCTGCGCCGGGCCGCCCTGCGCCGCGGCATCGACACGGTCGCCGCGGAGCTGCGGCTCACCGAGGTGCTCGACCAGCGCGTCGGCCTGCTGTCCGGCGGCCAGCAGCGGCGGACCCAGGCGGCGTCCGCGCTCATCGCCGACCCGCCGCTGCTGCTGCTCGACGAGCCCACCGCCGGCGCCGACCCGGAGACCCGCGCCGCCCTGCTGGCCGCGATCCGGGCCCGCGCGGCGGCCGGCGCCGCTGTGCTCTACACCACGCACTACCTGCCGGAGCTGGCCGACCTGGGTGCCACCCTGGCCGTGGCCCGCGCGGGCCGGGTGATCGCCCGCGGTACCCAGGACCGGCTGACCCGTGGCCTGCCCGGCGAGCTGCGGCTGCGCTTCGAGCCCGGCGCCGGGCCGGGCCGCGCCGGGCGGCTCCGCGCCGGACAGCCCGGCGCTGCCCGCCAGCGTCGCCGGGCGGGCCCGCCAGGTGGCCGGGGAACTGCGGATCGCGAGCGCGGACCCGCCCGCCGACCTGGCCGCCGTGCTGGCGGCTGGCCTGGCCCCGGCCTGGGTCGACGTGCGCCGCCCCGACCTCGACGACCTGTACGCCGCCCTGGCCGGGACGCCGGGCGACGCTGCCCCCAGTCCTGGCCCGGCCGACCCTGGCCCGGCCGGCTCCGAGGCACACTCCGAGACCAGGTGCGAGGTGACCCATGCCGCATGACGCCGCCCTCCGCGCCACCGCGCTGATCCGGCACAACACGGTCCTGATGCTGCGCGAGCCGGGGCCGCTGGCCAGCCGGATGATCATGCCGCTGGCCTTCCTGGTCCTGCTGCACCCGCTGTATGAGGCCGCCCAGGGCCAGCGTGGCGGTACGGCCCAGGCCGTGATCGCGACGCTGATCACGTTCTCGCTGCTGGCGCTCAGCATCGTGGGCGGGTCGATCCTCACCGACCGCTCCTGGCACACCTGGGAGCGGATCCGGGCCACCGCCGTGCATCCCGCCGAGCTGCTGGCTGGCAAGGCCCTCCCGGTGCTGGGCGCGCTGCTGGCCCAGCAGGCGCTGATCATCGCCTTCGGGGTCCTGGTGCTCGGCCTGACCGTGGCCGCGCTGCCGCTGCTCATGCTGGCCCTGCTGGCCTGGACGCTGACCCTGCTCGGGCTGGGCGCCATGCTCGGCGTGCTGGCCCGCAGCCTGGCCGAGCTGTCGGCGGCCTACGACATCGGCGCGATGCTCCTGTCGAGCCTGGGCGGCGCGCTGGTGCCGCTGGCCGTGCTGCCGGGCTGGGTCCGGCACGTGGCCCCGGTCTCGCCCGGCTACTGGGCCGTGAGCGCGCTGGACGCGGCGTTCCGCGGCGACGCCGGGCGGACGCTGGCGGCCTCGGCCGTGCTGGCCGCGTTCGCCGTCGCGGCGGGCCTGGTCACCACGCTGCGGGCCAGCCGCGGCTGGGGCCGCTCCGCTCGCCTGTAAAGCCCGGCCGGCTCACTCGGCCCCGCCAGCCTCGGCTCCGCAGGCCTCGGCCCCGCAGGCCTCGGCCTCGGGCCGCGGCTTGCGGGCGGTGAACGTCAGCACGCCGTCCACCCTGATGGTGACCGGCCCGAAGCCGATGGCCTGGAGCCGGCCGAGCAGCGAGGACGGCTCCACCGGGTTGTAGGTATCGCCCTCGTGGAAGTGGTGCAGGTCGTTGCTGGCCAGGCTGTCCGAGCAGACCAGCACGCCGCCCGGCCGCAGCACCCGGAACGCCTCGGCCAGCAGCCGGTCCTGGAGCGCCGCGGTCGGGATGTGGTGCAGCATCGTGAACGTCCCCACCGAGTCGAACGACTCGTCGGCGTCCGGCAGCCGGGTCGCGTCGCCGGTGCGGACCACCACGTTGGTGCCCGCGAACCGCTCGGCCAGCCGGCCGGCCGCCACCGGGTCGACCTCCACCGCGGTCAGCGCGCCGACCTTGAACCGCAGCCAGTCCGTGGCCGCGCCCGGTCCCGGCCCGATCTCCAGCATCTCCGTGCCCAGGTCGACACCAGAGGTCACGGCGGGCAGGACATCGGCCTGCAGGTGCGCGGCCCACTCCGGGCTCGGGCACAGTTTCTCGTGGTTACCGTTCATGCTGGCGACGCTAGGTTCTCGTCCGGCCGCATCCAAGGGCGTAGGCTGCCAGGCTGTGTCGCCAGACGGACACTCGCCAGACGGACACCAGCCAGACGGGGACCAGCCCGCCGTGCAGGTCGCCACGTTCCCCATGCCCGCTGGCTTCGTCTTTGACTGGCACACCCACACCGACCACCAGCTCGCCTGGGCGGCCAGCGGCGTGCTGACCGTGCTCACCGACACCGCCACCTGGGTGCTGCCGCCGACCAGGGCGCTGTGGATCCCGGCCGGGCTGCGGCACGAGACCAGGTCCAGCGGCGGCACCGCCCTGATGCGCTCGGCCTACCTGAGCCCCGGGCAGTGCCCGGTCAGCTGGCCCGAGCCCACCCCGGTCGCCGCGACCCGGCTGCTGGCCGAGCTCATCGGCTACCTGGAGAGCGCCGACCTGGCCGCCGGCCAGCGCGGGCACGCCGAGGCGGTGCTGGCCGGCCTGCTGGAGCCGGTGACCATGGCCACCATCGAGCTGCGCTTCCCGCCGCCGGGCCCGGCCCGGCAGGTGGCCCAGGCCCTGGCCGCCAACCCCGACGATCACCGGACCCTCGAGCAGTGGGGCCGGCTGGCCGGGGCGAGCGGGCGGTCCCTGGCCCGGGGGTTCGTGGCCGGCACGGGCCTCACCTTCGGCCGCTGGCGGGTGCTGGCCCGGCTGCAGGCCGCGCTGCCCGCCCTGGCCGCCGGGCACCCCATCTCGGGGGTGGCCCGCCGGGCCGGCTACGAGAGCGCCAGCGCGTTCGTGGCCGCCTTCCGCCGGGAGACCGGGATCACGCCCGCCGCCTACTTCGCCGACCTGCCCGGCCCGGCCGGCCCGCCCGGCCCGCCCGCGGCGTAACGGCCGGCCATCACCGGGATGTCAGCGCGCTGACGGAGTGCTGTCAGCGCCCTCGGCCAGCCTGGTCGCATCAGCGACAGCAACAACGACGACGTGCGACAAGCGAGGCTGGCATGACAGACGTGATCGAGGCCGAGGGGCTGACCAAGCGCTTCGGCACCACCCAGGCGCTGGCGGGCGTGGACTTCGCCGCGCAGGCCGGCCAGGTACTGGCCCTGCTGGGCCCGAACGGGGCGGGCAAGACCACCGCCGTGCGCATCCTGGCCACGCTGCTGCGGCCGGACGGCGGCCGGGCCCGGATCGCCGGCTACGACGTGGTGGACCAGGCCGTGGAGGTGCGCCAGCTCATCGCGCTGACGGGCCAGTTCGCCTCGGTGGACGACGAGCTGACCGGGACCGAGAACCTCATCATGATCGGCCGGCTGCTGGGCCTGAGCCGCCTGACCGCCCGCGGCCGGGCCAGGGAGATGATCGAGCGGTTCGAGCTGACCGACGCGGCCCGGCGGGCGGTCAAGACCTACTCCGGCGGCATGCGCCGCCGGCTCGACCTGGCCGCCAGCCTGCTCGGCGACCCGGACGTGCTGTTCCTGGACGAGCCGACCACCGGGCTGGACCCGCGGGCCCGCAACCAGGTCTGGGAGACCATCCGGCGGGTGGTGGCCGACGGCGCCACCGTGCTGCTGACCACCCAGTACCTGGACGAGGCCGACGAGCTGGCCGACCAGATCGTGGTCATCGACCACGGCCTGGTGGTGGCGGACGGGACGCCGGCCGAGCTGAAGGCCAGGACCGGCGGCCAGACGCTGGTGGTCCGGGCGGCCGACCGCGCGCACGCCGCGCCGGTCGCGGCCGTGGTGGCCGAGATCACCGGGGTGCGGCCCGACGTGCACCACGAGACCGGCCTGGTGCTGGCCGCGGCGGGCGACCCGGCCATGCTGTCGGCGCTGGTCCGGCGGCTGGACGAGGCCGGCATCGTGGCCGCCGAGCTCGGGCTCCGGCTGCCCAGCCTGGACGAGGTCTTCCTGACCCTGACCGGGCACCCCGCGCAGGACACCGGCACCGACTCTGACGACGACCAGACGCCTGGGAGGGCGGCATGAGCACCCCAGTAGCCGAAGCGATCGACACCACCATCCCGGCCCGCCCGGCACCGCGCACGGCCCGGCCGCTGCGCCGCCGGACCGGCGTCCGGCAGGCCATCGAGAACGGCCTCACGCTGGCCTGGCGCAGCGTCATGCAGCTCAAGCACTCGCCGGAGAAGCTGATGGACGTCACCCTGATGCCCATCGTGTTCCTGGTCCTGTTCCTGTACGTGTTCGGCGGGGTGGTGTCCGGCAGCACGAACGCCTACCTGGAGATCCTGCTGCCGGGCCTGTTCGCGCAGATGGCCATGTTCGCGGCCATGGGCCTGGGCACGGCGCTGTGCGAGGACATCCACAAGGGCGTGTTCGACCGGTTCCGCAGCCTGCCGGCGGCCCGGTCGGCGCCGCTGCTCGGCGCGGTGCTGGGCGACGCCGTCCGGTTCTTCGTGGTCATGGCCGTGCTGACCGGGTTCGGCTCGGCGCTGGGCTTCCGCTTCCACGCCAGCGTGCCGAGCATCCTGGCCGCCTACGCGCTGAGCTACGCGTTCTACTTCGGGGTGTGCTGGATCTCGGTACTGGTCGGCCTGGTCGCGCCGTCGCCGCAGACGGTGCAGGGCATCTCGTTCCTGTGGACCATGCCGCTGGTGTTCGGCAGCAGCGTGCTGCTGGCCAACACGGCCAGCATGCCCGGCTGGCTCCAGGCCTGGGTCAAGGTCAACCCGGTGACCGACCTGGCCGACTCGGTGCGCGCGCTGACCATCGGCGGCCCGGTCGGCATGCACATCTGGTACACGCTGGCCTGGGCGGCCGGGATCGTGCTGGTCACCTTCCCGGTGGCCATGCGGATGTACGCCCGCAAGCTGTAACCGCGGGGGCGCCGGGCCGGGCGGCGGGACTCACGGGACGAGGGCCAGCGCCTCGTCCCGGCCCTGCGCCCGGCCCCGCGCGTAGGCCGCCGCCAGGTCCTCCTCGCTCAGCGCCTCGGCCAGCGCCGACCTGGTCCTGGCCACCTCCAGGCTGAAATCGTTGCTGTACCCGCGCAGCGTGGCGGCCAGGCCGAGCAGTTCGGCGGCCCTCTCCGCCTCGCTGCGCGCGGCGGAGCGGGCCGCGGCCGCCTCAAACCCCTCGGCCCTCGCTGCCTTTCCGCGCGCCGCGGCCAGCGCCGCGATGCCCTCGACGGCGCCGGCTAGGGCCGTGTTCGGGGTCATCGGCATCAGGCCCGGCCCGGTCAGCGCGGCCAGGGCCCGCGCGTGCCACTCTGCCGCGCCCGTCAGGTCCCCCTGCTCCTCGGCCAGGCCGCCCAACGCCGTGTACACCGCCGCGGCCGCGCCCTGCATGCCGGGACTGGCGGCCCGCGGCTCTACCACCGCCTGCGCGCGGGCCAGCAGGCGTCCGGCCGCCGCCAGGTCACCCTCGCGGCGGGCCAGGTCGCTGAGCTCCACGTAGGCCCCGGCCTCGTCGTCGTGCTCGCCGATCCGCCCGGCCAGGCTGACCGCGTACTCCAGGTCCGCGCGGGCTCCGGCCAGGTCGCCGGTCCGCACCCGGGCCCGGGCCAGCGGCACCCGCAGCATCTCGCCGAGGTTCCTGGCCAGGCCCTCGGCCGCGTAGCCGCGGGCCTGCTCCAGCAGCCGGACCGCCTCGTCCGGCTGCGCCCTGGCCATCGCCACCTCGGCCAGGCCGGTCAGGGTGACGATCAGGCCCGTCCGGTCGCCGATCTCGCTGAACGCCGCCCAGCCCGCCTCCAGCTCCTCCGCCGCCAGGTCGACGTCGCCCACATTCAGCTCCAGCTGTCCGCTGAGCATCCGGGCCGCCGCGCGCAGCCATGGGTCCGGCCGGTCGGCCAGCCCGGCCAGGCCGCGCCGGGCACCGTCCACGTCCCCGGTGAGGATCGGCGCCATCGACCGCCCCAGTGCGACCATCGGATGGCTGCTGCCCTCGGTCAGCGGCAGCAGGACGTCCATCATCTCCTGGATCGAGCCGACCCCGGTGAACTCCTCCGACGTCGGGCTGGCCAGCATCGCCATCATCCGGCACAGCGCGTAGGCGTCGCGCAGCCCCGGCGGCGCGGTGTCGCCGGCGATCGCCTCGATCGCCGCCGCCCACTCGCGCGCCTCGGCGTCGTAGTCACGCATCATCCAGAAGAACGTCAGCGCCCCGAGCAGCCGCAGCGCCAGCGGCACGTCGCCGCCGTCGATGGCGAACCGCAGGGCCGCCGCGCAGTTGTCGTGCTCCGCGCTCAGCCGGTTCAGCCACCGCACCTGGTCGCGGGCCCGCAGCTCCGGCTCGGCCCGCTCGGCCAGGGTCACGAAGTACTCCGCGTGGGCCGCCCGCGCCGCGTCGACCTCGCCCGCCTCGGCCAGCCGGTCCGCCGCGTACGCGCGCACCGTCTCCAGCAGGTGGTAGCGCACCTCGTGCTCACCGGTCGCCGTGACCAGCGACTTGTCCACCAGCGCGGCGACGAGGTCCACGACCGGGCCGCGATCCCCGTCCAGCGCGCAGACCGCCTCCGCGCTCTCCGGCGTCGCGCCGCCGCGGAACACCGACAGCCGGCGCAGGGTCACCCGCTCCGGCTCGTCCAGCAGCTCCCAGCTCCAGTCCACGATCGCGCGCAGCGTCTGGTGCCGCGGCAGTGCGCTCCGGCTGCCCATCGACAGCAGCCCGAACCGGTCATCCAGCCGGTCGGCCACCTGGGCCGGGGTCAGCGCCCGCAGCCGGGCCGCGGCCAGCTCGATGGCCAGCGGGATTCCGTCCAGCGCCCGGCAGATCCGGACCACCGGGCCGGCCGTGGCGTGGTCCACGGTGAACCCCGGCCGGACCGCGGCCGCCCGGTCGGTGAACAGCGCCACCGCCGCGAACCGCGCCGCCTCCTCCGCGCCGGCGTCCTCCGGCGGCAGCTCCAGCGACGGCACCGGGCACAGCGTCTCCCCGGTGATGCTCAGCGGCTCCCGGCTGGTGGCCAGGATCCGCACCCCCGGCGCCCGGCTCAGCACCAGGCCCGCCAGCCGGGCCACCGCGTCCACCAGGTGCTCGCAGTTGTCCAGCACCAGCAGCAGCTCCCGGCGGGCCAGCACGTCGGCCAGCCGCTCGGCCGGGGCGAGCGCAGCGAGCCGGGCCGCCTCGGCCGGATCCAGCCAGCCCGCGTCCTGCACCCCGATCGCGGTCAGCACGGCCTGGGGCACGTCCAGCGCATCGCGGACCGGCGCCAGCGGCACGAACCAGATCCCGTCGGCCAGCTCGCCGGCCAGCCGGCCCGAGGCCTCCACCGACAGCCGGGTCTTCCCGGCGCCGCCCGGCCCGGTCAGGGTGACCAGCCGCGACTCGCCCAGCAGCTTGCCCAGGCGGCCCAGTTCCTCCTCGCGCCCCACGAAGCTCGTCAGCTGAGCGGGCAGGTTGGACCGATCCGGGACGATGAACGAGGGCTGGACGGGGCCGCTCAGCCCCGCCCGCGACGGTGTCCCGGCCCTGGGCTGCGCCGCGCCCGGTCCGGCCGGCCCCTGGCCGTGGCCCGGCCCGGCCGGCGGCTGCGGCGGCTCGCCGCGCAGGATGGCCAGGTGCACCGCGGCCAGGTCCGCCGACGGGTCCACGCCCAGCTGGTCGGCCAGCACCCGGCGGGTGTCCTCGTAGGCGGCCAGCGCGTCCGCCTGCCGCCCGGCCGCCTGGAGGGCGCGCATGAGCTGGCCGCGCAGCCGCTCCCGCAGCGGGTGGGCCGCGGCCAGCTCCTGAAGCTCGGGCACCAGTCCGGCGCCGCGGCCCAGGGCCAGGTCGGCCTCGACCCGGTCCTCCACGGCGCCCAGCCGGAGCTCGGTCAGCCGGGCGACCGGCGCGGCCGCGAACGGCGCGTCGGCCACGTCGGCCAGGGCCGGCCCGCGCCACAGGCCCAGCGCCTGGGTGAGCAGCGCCGCCCCGGCGACGTGGTCGCCGTCCGCCAGCGCCGCCCTGCCCCGCCCGGTCAGCTGCTCGAACGCCCGGGCATCCACCTGGCCGGGGTCCGCCGCCAGCCGGTAGCCCGCCGGGCCGTGCTCGATCGCGTCGCGGCCCAGGATCCCGCGCAGCCGGGACACCAGCGCCTGGACCGCGTTCGCCGCGTCCGCCGGGGCGTCGTCCGCCCACAGGTCGTCGGCCAGCCGCTCGACCGATATCGGGCGGCCGTCCCCGACCGCCAGCCGGATCAGCAGGCTGCGCAGCCGGGCTCCGCCCACCGGCACGGGAGCCCCGGCGTCGTCGCGGACCTCGAGCGGGCCCAGCACCCCGATCCGCACGTGCACCTCCCTCGCCTGATCCCCTGGACCCATTGTCGCGGATCGGGCCAGTGCCAGGACGCGCGAAGGGGCCGCGCGTGATCGCGCGGCCCCTTCGCCCCCCTGGGCAGTCGGCTAGGGGGCTAGCCCGTGCAGGCCGGGCTGATCTGCACCAGGCCGAAAGCCAGCAGTCCGTGCAGGTGCGTGCCTGGTGGCGGCGGCGCCGCGACCCGGTC
This sequence comes from uncultured Actinomycetota bacterium, assembly GCA_963822485.1. Lineage (GTDB taxonomy): Bacteria > Actinomycetota > Actinomycetes > Streptosporangiales > Streptosporangiaceae > DASUBV01. Next base: position 50,607 of record CAWGHW010000027.1, on the reverse strand, counting down.
GAAGATGAACACCCCGTCGCCGCTGGGCAGGGCCGACGGGTGAATGATGAACACCAGGCGGTGGCCGTGCTGCTGACGGTTGCCGACGCTGTGCAGCTGGGTCTTGGTCACGGCCGCCGGCTGGCATGCGGCCGGCAGGCCGCTGTAGCTGACGCTGGCCGGGATGCCGTCGGCCCGCAGCCGGGCCTGCAGCCCCGACGGGTCGCGCAGGTCCCTGATGGTGACCCGGACGTCACCGTTGGCCTGCTTCTGCACCGTCCAGGCGGTCAGGGTGGCGCTCGTCGCGTGGCTGGCGGGCTGGCCCCCTGACGCCAGGGTGGCCACACCGATCGCCACCCCGGCCGCCGCGGCCAGGCCGCCGGCCGCGACCGGGATCCGGCGGCGGGCGCGCACCGCCCGGCCGCGGGTCACGATCTCGTCCATCGGGGTATCCATGCGCACGTCGGTGAAGTGGTCCCGCACCGTGGTGTGCAGCTCATCGTCGTTCATGCTCGGTTCTCCTGCTCTCGGGCGGGCGCGAGTTCCTCGCGCAGGGCGGCGGTGGCACGGGTCAGGTGGGCCTTGACCGTGCCCGGTGCGATGCCAAGGACCTCCGCGGTCCGCGCGGTGTCCAGATCAAGGAACAGCCGCAGCGCGACCACCTCCCGCTGCCGGGTCGGCAGCCGCAGCAGGGCGGCCATGATCGTGGCGTCGACGAGGCCGTCGGCGGCCTCGCCGTCGGGCCGGTCGGCGACCAGGCTCGGGTCGGCCAGCGCAAGCTCCCGGCGGTGGCGCCGCCACCGGGAAACGCTGAGGTTCAGCGCGGTCCGGACCACCCAGGCCCGCGGCGCCGGGTGGCGGCTGACCGTGCGCCATGATGCCCAGGCCCGGGCAAAGGCCTCGGCCACCAGTTCCTGCGCCGTGTCCTGGTCGCCGACGCTGACCAGGACGGTGCGGAGGCAGTCGTCCTTGGCCTCGCGGTAGAACTCCGCGAAGTCCATCCGATGGGTTCCCACATCACTCCTACGCCCAGCCGCGCCAATCGGCTTACCTGGGCGCGAAAGTACCTGGCCCAGGTCAGCGGTGGGGCGGGTCGGCGCGAAGCAGGCGCAGGGCGCGTTCCTGCTCGAAGTCCAGCGCGCGGGCCGGCAGCGGCTGGATCCGGCCGATGCGCCGGCCCAGCTCGGCCACCTCGGCCCGGACCCGCGGGTCGGCCAGCACCCGGATCGCGAACGACAGCGCCGCCGGGCTGATGTCGTACCGCCGCTCGATCGACAGTCCGAGCGCCACCGCGGCCAGGTCGGCCTCAGAGAACTGCCGGTGCCCGGCCGCCCCGGCCGCCCCGCTCGCCGCGCTCGCCCTGGCCCGGCGGACCCGGCCGCCGCGGGGGTGGACCGGCGGGAGCAGGCCCAGGGACTCGCGATAGCGCAGCATCCGGGGGGAGGTGCCCAGCGCCTGCGCCGCCTCGGTGATGCGCATGGAGCCGAATCTAACATTCTCCTGTCAGGAACGCCGCTTTGGGCGTGCACGAGGCCGCCGCCATCCCGTACGGTCGGTGGTGTCCGCCTCAGCGCGGGCCACATGCGGCGCACGCCGGCGCGGCGCCCGTCGCGCACCAACCTGAGCCCTGAGGAGTTACATGTCTGCCGAAGCCGTGCCGTTCAAAGTCGCCGACCTGTCCCTGGCGGACTTCGGCCGCCGCGAGATCCGGCTGGCCGAGCACGAGATGCCCGGCCTGATGGCCGTCCGCGAGGAGTGGGCGCAGGAGCGGCCGCTGACCGGCGCCCGGATCACCGGGTCGCTGCACATGACCGTGCAGACCGCCGTGCTCATCGAGACCCTGGTCGCGCTGGGCGCGCAGGTCCGCTGGGCCTCCTGCAACATCTTCTCCACCCAGGACCACGCCGCCGCCGCGGTGGCGGTGGGCCCGGACGGCACCGTCGACGACCCGAAGGGCATCCCGGTGTTCGCCTGGAAGGGCGAGACGCTGGATGAGTACTGGTGGTGCACGCAGCAGGCGCTGAGCTGGCCGGGCGAGCCGGGCCCCAACATGCTGCTGGACGACGGCGGCGACGCCACGCTGCTGGTGCACAAGGGCGCCGAGTTCGAGGCCGTGGGCGCGGCCCCGATGCCCGCCGACGACGACGCGGAGGAGTGGCAGGTCGTGCTCAGCCTGCTGTCCCGCTCGCTGGAGGAGACGCCGGGCAAGTGGACCGCGGCCGCCGCCGCGATCAAGGGCGTGACCGAGGAGACCACCACCGGCGTGCACCGGCTGTACGAGATGGCGGCCGGCGGCACGCTGCGGTTCCCGGCCATCAACGTCAACGACTCAGTGACCAAGTCCAAGTTCGACAACAAGTACGGCTGCCGGCACTCGCTGATCGACGGCATCAACCGCGCCACCGACGTGCTCATCGGGGGCAAGGTCGCGGTGGTCTGCGGCTACGGCGACGTGGGCAAGGGCTGCGCCGAGTCGCTGAGCGGCCAGGGCGCGCGGGTGATCGTGACCGAGATCGACCCGATCTGCGCGCTCCAGGCGGCCATGGACGGCTACCAGGTGGCCAAGCTCGAGGACGTCGTCGAGACCGCGGACATCTTCGTCAGCGCGACCGGCAACTTCCACATCATCACCGCCGAGCACATGAGCCGGATGAAGCACCAGGCGATCGTGGGCAACATCGGCCACTTCGACAACGAGATCGACATGGCGGGCCTGGCCCGGCTGCCCGGCGTCACCCGGCTCAACATCAAGCCGCAGGTCGACGAGTGGACCTTCCCGGACGGCCACGGCGTGATCGTGCTGTCCGAGGGGCGGCTGCTGAACCTGGGCAACGCCACCGGTCACCCCAGCTTCGTGATGTCCAACAGCTTCACCAACCAGGTCATCGCCCAGGTCGAGCTGTTCACCAAGGGCGAGGAGTACCCGGTCGGCGTGCACGTGCTGCCCAAGCACCTGGACGAGAAGGTGGCCCGGCTGCACCTGGACGCGCTGGGCGTCCGGCTCACCACCCTCACCAAGGAGCAGGCCTCCTACATCGGCGTGCCGGTCGAGGGCCCGTTCAAGCCGGACCACTACCGCTACTAGCCGATGCCCTCAGAAACGCCACCTCGGCCGGGACGGGCCGCAGGCCAGCCCCGGCCCGTGTCGTCGGAAACGCCACATCGGCCGGGGCGGGCCGCAGGCCAGCCCCGGCCGACGCCGTCAGATGTGCTGGATCCGGGGCTGGCCGCGGTCGGCCAGCCCCGGATCGACTGGGCGCGGCGGACCATGCCGGTGCTGGCCCGGCTGACCAGCGTCTTCGCCGACCAGCAGCCGCTGGCCGGGCTGACCGTCGCCGCGTGCCTGCACGTGACCCCGGAGACGGCCGGCCTGGTCCGGCTGCTGACCGCCGGCGGGGCCCGCGTCCAGCTGGCCGCCTCCAACCCGCTGTCCACCCAGGACGACATCGCCGCGGCGCTGGCCACCGATCCCGGCGTCAGCGTCTACGCCCGGTCCGGCCTGGACCGGGGCTCCTACTACGAGCACCTGCACCGGGCGCTGGACGGCGGTGCCGGCCCGCCCGACCTGGTCATGGACGACGGCGGCGACCTGGTCAACACGCTGCACGCCGAGCACCCTGACCTGCTGGCCGGGGTGCGCGGCGGCTGCGAGTCGACCTCGACCGGGGTGGCCCGGCTGCGCCGGATGGCCGCCGCCGGGTCGCTGGCCTTCCCGGTCATCGCGGCCGACGCCTCCGCCACCCGCCAGCTCATCGACCACACCTGCGGCACCGGCCAGTCGGTCATCGACGGCGTCATCCGGGCCACGCACACGCTGCTGGCCGGCAAGACCGTGGTGGTGGCCGGGTTCGGCGCGTGCGGCAGCGGCATCGCGGAGCGAGCCAGGGGCCTGGGCGCGCAGGTGGTGGTGACCGAGGTCGACCCGGCGCGCGCCCTGGCCGCCATCGTGCGCGGCTACCGGGTCCTGCCCATGGCGGCCGCGGCCAGCGTCGGCGAGCTGTTCATCACGGCCACGGGGTCGCCCGACGTCATCGGCCCGGCCCACCTGGACGTGATGCGGGACGGCGCGATCCTGGCCAACGCGGGCCACTTCGACGTGGAGATCGACGTCCGCGCGCTGGCCGACCAGGCCGTGGAGCTCAACCCGGCGGTCCGCCCGCACGCCGACGAGTACGTGCTGGCCGACGGCCGGCGGCTGATCCTGCTCGCCGAGGGGCGCGTGGTCAACCTGGTCGCCGCCGAGGGCAGCCCGCCCGCCGCCATGGACGTGTCCTTCGCGGTCCAGGCGCTGGCGCTGGCCTGGCTGGCCAGCGGAGAGGCGATGCCGGCGGCGGGCGTGCACGCGGTCCCGGTGGCCATTGACACCCAGGTGGCCGGCCTGGCGCTGGCGGCCCTGGGCGCGCGCATCGACGTCCTGACCGCCGCGCAGCAGGAATACCTGGAGTCCTGGCGCCAGGGCAGCTAACCGAGCCCTGTTAGTGATCTTCTGGTGCATCGGCCTGGCTGTGGGACGCTGGGGGCATGAACCACGCGGGCACCTCGATGCTGCCGGGTCTGCTCGATCCGGCCCACCGGGTCAGCCGCCGGGCGGTCCGGTACTGGACCGCCCGCGCCGCCGTCGGCGGGCTGGTCCTGGTCGGCGCGGAGATCGGGATCGCGGTCGGGGTCGGCTTCGGCGGCTGGCAGGCGGTGGCGCTGCCGGTGACGCTGCTGCTGGCGGCCGGCTACACGGTGATCATGCCGCGGTGGCGGTACCGGGTGCACCGCTGGGAGGTCACCGACGAGGCCGTCTACACCCGGGCGGGCTGGATCTCGGTGCACTGGCGGATCGCGCCGATCAACCGGATCCAGACCATCGACAGCCACCGCTCGTTCGGGGAGCGGCTGTTCGGCCTGGCCAACGTGACCGCCACCACCGCGTCGGCCGAGGGCCACGTGCACATCCACGGGCTGGACCGGGCCACGGCCGACCGGCTGCTTGACGAGCTGACGATCGCGACCGGGCACACGCCGGGCGACGCGACGTGACGGCCGCGGACGGTACCGCGAACAGTGCCCTGGAACGGCCCGGGCCGGCCGACTCGGGCTGGCAGTGGCTGAGCCCGCGCAGCCTTATCGTCCGGCCGGCGACCGACCTCATCCGGCTGCTGCCGCTGCTGGCCGGGGTCCTGTTCTTCGGCTCGTCGCAGGGGCTGGGCCACTACTGGACCGTCGTATTCGCGGGCCTGGCCATCCTGACCAGCGTGGTGCGCTGGTGCACCACCCGGTACCGGATCACCGCCGAGCGGATCTACCTGCGGCACGGCCTGTTCAGCACGAAGGTCCTGTCGGTGCCCAGAGACCGGGTGCGCAGCGTGGACCTGACCGCCCACCTGGTCTACCGGCTGCTGGGCCTGCGCCGGGTCGCCGTCGGCACCGGCCGCAGCGACCGGCGCGGCGGCGGCAGCCTGCACCTGGACGCGCTGCGCCAGGCCGACGCCGAGGGGCTGCGCGCGCTGCTGCTGGCCGGAGCGGGCCTGGCCGGAGCGGGACTGGCGGGAGCGAGCGTGGCCGGGGCGGGCGCGGCCGGGGCCGGCCTGGCCGGGGCGGGCGGCGGCGGGGCGGGCGTCGCCGGGGCGCTGGCGGGGGCGCCGGGCCGGCGGGCGCCGGGCCCGTGGCCGCCGACGCGGTGCCGGACGGCGCCGCCGCGCCCGTTGGCGTGGCCGAGCTGGCCCGGCTGCGGCCGGCCTGGATCCGCTTCGCGCCGTTCACCATGACCGGCCTGGTCATCGCCGGTGTCGTGCTGGGCACCACCGTGCAGATCGTCAACGACCTGCACGTCAACCTGAACACCATCGCGCCGGTATACCGGCTGGCCGTCCGGTTCGACGCTATCCCGGCCGGGGAGCGGGTCCTCAGCGCGGCGGTGACCGCGCTCATCCTGCTGGTGCTGCTGGCCGTGGCCGGCTACGTCGCGCTGTTCTGGGGCTTCACCCTGGTCCGGCTGGGCGACGTGCTGCGGGTCTCCCGCGGCCTGCTGACGACCAGGACCACCACCATCGACATCCGGCGCCTGCGCGGCGCCGAGTTCAGCGAGCCGCTGCTGCTGCGCCTGGTCGGCGGGGCCCGCTGCCTGGCCATCACCACCGGCCTGCGGGTCGGCGAGGGTGCCGAGCACGGCGGGTCGCTGCTGCTGCCCGCCGCCCCCCGCCCGGTGGCCCGGCAGGTCACCGCGTCGGTCCTGGCCACCACCGGCCGCGCCGACGGCGTCGCCGACGCGCTGGTCACCGGGGACCTCGTCCGGCACGGCCCGGCCGCCCGGCGGCGCCGCTACATCCGGGCGCTGGCCGGCGCCCTGGTGCTGATCGCCGGGATCGCGCTGGCCTGGCGGACCGGGCTCATCCCGGCCTGGGCCTGGCTGGCCAGCCTGGTGCTGCTGCCGCTGGCCGCCGCCCTGGCCGCCGACCGGTATCGCAGCCTGGGGCACCTGCTGACCCGCGGCTGGCTGATCACCCGGACCGGCACCCTGGTCCGGCGGCGCTGCGTGCTGTCCACCGACGGCATCATCGGCTGGCGCATCCACCAGAGCTGGTTCCAGCGCCGCCAGGGCCTGGTCTCGCTGGCGGCGACCACGGCCGCGGGCCATCAGCACTACGTGGCCCACGACATCCCGGCCGCCGACGCCATCGCCCTGGCCAGCGCCGCCACCGCCCCGCTGCTGGCACCCTTCCTGGCCCCCGGCCCTGAGCCTGCCCGGCCCTGAGCCTGCCCGCCCTGCCGCCCCGCACGCCGAGGTGAACGTCGTCGTTGGCCCTCTGGTGCTGCTCTAGCGTCACCAGAGGCCCAACCATGACGCTCGCTCCCGGCCCCGGCGGATACTGGCGGACCGAATGCCTGGCTTCGGCCCGCCCTTAAGCGCGGGCGGCTAGGCCGGAGGTGCGAAGCCGCCGTGGGCGGGCTGATCGGGGGCCGGCTGGTCCGGTGCGGCCTGATCGGACGTGGCGGCTGGGCTGGCCGGCGGGGAAGCTGGGACCGTTGGGGTGTATGGAGCGGGCGGGGCGCCCGAGGGTGAGGGCGGCGGCGGCCAGGCGCCGGGGGACGGGTCCGCTCCAGGGGTACCCGGCGGGGTCGTCCATCCTCCCGGCGGGAGGTGAGCTCCCGCCGGCGAAGGAGCGTCGGCGGCGGGGGCGCCGGGCGGGCTGGTCCATGGGCCCGGGCCCGGCGGCGGGGCGCTGGGCAGCTGGGACCATGGGCCCGGGCCCGGGGCGCCGGCCGGGGGCGGCCAGGCGCCGGGGGATGGCGGGGCGCCGGCCGGGGGCGGCCAGGCGCCGGGGGGCGGTGGCGCGGTGCCCGGTGGCGGGGCGGGGCGCTGGCTGGCCAGGCGGGCGAACTCGCGGTCGCGGCGGATGGCCAGGACAGCGGCCAGGTAGGCGGCGGGCGGCGTGCCGGGCGGGGGTGGCGGGCTGACCTGGGCGAAGACTGCCGTGGCGATGCGCAGGCCCAGGTCGTCCCTGGCCGCCGGGCGCAGCTCGTACAGGCGGCGCAGGTAGCTGCTGGCCGCCTCGGCGTTCTGGTCGGACAGCCGGGAGATCTCGGCGACCTGGGCCCAGCCGAGCAGCGGCGGCGGGACGGTGGCCAGCGCGGGCGGCAGCTCGGGGCGGCGGGGGGCCCGCTCCTGGATCACGTAGGTGCCGGCGAACATGTCGCCCAGCCGCTTCCCCCTGGCCGACACCATGGACAGGACGAGCCCGATCGGCGCGCCGACGATGGTCCAGATCTCGATGGCGCCGGTCAGCGCGCGGACCAGGGCCTGGCGGAACCGCACGGCGCCGCCGTCGTCGCTGACCACCCGCAGCCCGATGGCCATCTTGCCGAGCGTCTTGCCCCTGGTCAGGGTCTCGAACACGGTCGGGTAGCCGACCACGATCACGACGTAGGCGGCGACCAGGATGGCGGCCACCTCGGCCTCGTCGAGGTGGCCGGAGGCGACGACGATGGCGATCACCACCACGGCCAGCAGGGTGATCTGGATGACCATGTCGATGAGCAGGGCCGCCAGGCGGCTGGGGAACTGGGCACAGGGAACATCGAGCACGACGGCCTCGCCGGTCACGACCTCCGTCACTAGGTTCCTCCGCCTCATCCGCGACCTGGCGCGGTACCGGCCCAAGGCTACCCATCGGCGGCAGTAATCTCCTGCCGTGGACGTAGATGCCTTCGTGGCGGCGCACCGGGCCGAGTGGGACCGGCTGGACTGGCTGGTGCGCCACCGCAGGCGGCTGTCCGGCACGGAGATCGACGAGCTGGTCAGCACCTATCAGCGGGCGACGACGCACCTGTCGCAGCTGCGCAGCGCGGGCCATGACCCGGCCCTGACCGCCCGGCTGTCGGCCGCCCTGGCCCGGGCCAGGGCGGCCATCGGCGGGGCGCACACCCCGGCCTGGCGCAGCGTCGGTGCCTTCGCGGCGGTGTCCTTCCCGGCCATGGCCTACCGGCTGCGCTGGTGGTGGCTGGGCACCGCGGTGATATCGCTGGCCGTAGCGCTGGTCTCGGGCTGGTGGATCGCGCGGTCCCCGGCGGTCCAGGCGAGCCTGCTGACGCGGTCGCAGACGGCCAGCCTGGTCAACCACCAGTTCCGGAGCTACTACTCGCAGTACGCGGCGACCGCGTTCGCGTTCAAGGTGTGGACCAACAACGTCTGGGTGGCGGCCGAGGCGCTGATCTTCGGCGTACTGCTGGGCGTGCCGACCCTGTACGTCCTGCTGCAGAACGCGCTGAACCTGGGCGTGGACGGCGGCCTGCTGATCGGGCACGGCCGGGCGACGGAGTTCTTCGCGCTGATCTTGCCGCACGGGATGCTGGAGCTGTCGGCGGTGTTCCTGGCCGCCGCGGCCGGGCTGCGCCTGGGCTGGGCGATCATCGACCCGGGGCCGCGGCCGCGCAGCCGGGCGCTGGCCGAGGAGGGCCGGCAGACGATCACCATCGCCATCGGCCTGATCGTGGTGCTGGGCGTCTCGGGGGTGATCGAGGCGTTCGTGACGCCGTCGCCGCTGCCGACCTGGGCCCGCATCCTGATCGGGGCCTGCGCCGAGGCGGCCTTCCTGGGCTACGTGCTCGTGCTCGGCCGCCGGGCGCTGCGGGCGGGCCTGTCGGCCGACATCGAGGAGGCGCCCGACTTCGCGCCGGTGGCGGGCTAGGCCCCTCCGGGGCCCGCGTGGCGGCGGCGTCGGCGTGCAAAAGGACGGTAATCCTATGGCCAAGGCAGGGCTGACCGAGGGGCCAGCGGGAAAGGCTTGTTCTCGTATGCGGCCGCGGGCTGGCTCGCCGGTGGCGGTCGCCTAACGCCGCAGGCGAATGTGGCTGAGAACGCCGGGATCACAAGGTAATCGCCACGATCGGGTATCACAATCGTTACCCCTGTCTAAAGATTTCCGCTCTGGGAAGCAACGGATGGCCCGGGTGTGACATCTATAGATATAGACGGTCAGTTCCCGGCCAGGCTCGGTAGCGCCTACTATGGCGCTGGCGGGTCGGCCGGCTCGCCAACGGCGTGACCATCTCACTGACTCGGTCGGGTCAGTGCCGGGACGGGTCTCGGTGGCGGTGACCATTGCCGTAGTACGGGGGCGGGACACAGCAGTCCGCTGCTCCCGCGGGGGGCCAAGGCCGGCACATCATGTGTGGGGCTTCGGATTATCCTCGTGCGATCGCCACAGCCTGTCGCGCTGAGGTGAGCTTGCTACGTCCGGGAATCCCGGCCGGAGGGCTCGCCTGACCAGTTCCATGGGAGCGGAAGGAACGTGCGGTGACCGGACCGGTGCGGCAAGATGAATTTGACCTGGATGTTGTGGTCATCGGCGGCTGCGGCCACGTGGGATTGCCGTTGGCGATCGCCCTGGCCGACCGCGGGGCCAGGGTCGGGATCTACGACGTCAGCCAGGCCGCCGTCGAGGCGGTGAACTCCCGGCGGATGCCCTTCGCGGAGCCGGGAGCCGAGGAAGTGCTGGAGCGGGTCTCCGCGGCCGGCCGCCTCCGGGCATCGGCCGAGGCGGAGATCGTCGGCCGCGCCGAGCACGTGATCGTGGTCATCGGCACGCCCGTGGACGCGCACCTTAACCCGGACCAGGGCGCAGTCCCCAAGGCCCTCGGCGGCTGCACGGATTATCTGCGCGCGGGGCAGATTCTGATATTGCGCAGCACCGTTTACCCCGGAGTGACCGCGAAGGTCGAGAAGATGATCGCGGGCCTCGGCATGGACATCGACGTCGCGTTCTGCCCGGAGCGAATCGCCGAGGGAAAGGCGATGACCGAGCTATTCACGCTCCCGCAGATAGTCTCGTCACGCACCCCGCGTGGCACGGATCGGGCCAGCAAGCTATTCGGACTGCTGACCAGCAAGCTCGTGGCGATGTCTCCGGAGGAGGCAGAGCTCGCGAAGCTTTACACCAATGTCTGGCGCTACATCAAGTTCGCAACCGCGAACCAGCTTTACATGATGGCCAATGACCAGGGGCTGGATTTCGAGCGGATTCGGCAGGGGCTGGCGGAGGACTATCCGCGGGCGGCCGACATGCCCGCGGCCGGATTCGCGGCCGGGCCGTGCCTGTTCAAGGACACGATGCAGCTCGCCGCCTATAACCAGAACAACTTCCCGCTCGGCCACGCGGCTATGGCGGTGAATGAGGGCATGCCGTTGTACCTGGTGCACCGTATGGAGCAGCGGCACGACCTGTCTGCCATGACCGTCGGCGTTCTGGGCATGGCATTCAAGGGCGGCTCGGACGACACCCGGTCCAGCCTGTCCTACAAGCTCAAGCGGATCCTCGCGTTCAAGGCCGGCGCCGTGCTATGCACCGACCCGTACGTCACTACGGATCCGGACCTGCATCCGCTGGATGAAGTGCTGGAGTCCGCCGACATGCTCGTCATCGCGGCACCACACCCCGAGTATCGGGGGCTGGTGACCGACAAGCCCGTGGCCGACATCTGGAACATCCTCGGAGCAGGCGTACGTATATGACCCTGAGCGATCCACGCGTCTCGATCGTGGTCCCGGCCTACAACGAGGACGAGGAAATCGTCCCGGTACTAGACCGGTTGTTCGAGGCGGTGCACCTGTCCTGCGAGGTGCTGGTGGTCGTGGACACTGAGCAGGACACGACAATTCCGGTGACCGAAGAGTACGCGCTGAAGGAGCCTCGGCTCCGGTGCCTGGTTAACACCTACGGTCCTGGCCCGGCCAACGCGATCCGGTTCGGGATCGCGGCCGCGGCCGCGCCGGTGACCGTGGTGACGATGGCGGACGGCTGTGACGACCCGACTCAGGTCGACGAGCTCGTGCGCCTGGTGGAGCGGGGGGTGGCAGTGGCCGCCGCGTCGCGGTACATGGCCGGCGGCCAGCAGGTCGGCGGTCCCGCGATCAAGGGCACGCTGTCAGCGCTGGCAGGCCGCTCGCTGCGGCTGCTGGCACATGTCGGAACCAGGGATGCGACTAACTCGTTCAAGGCTTACTCGCGCGATTTCGTCCGTGAGGTCGGGATCGACTCGCGAGACGGCTTCGAGATCGGGATCGAGCTGACCGCCAAGGCCAAGCGCATGCGCCGGCCCGTGGCGGAGATCCCGACCATCTGGCTGGACCGGCAGGCGGGCATCTCCAATTTCAAGGTTGCTCGCTGGATCCCTAGTTACCTTCGCTGGTATAGGTTCGCGTTCGGCCCCCGGCTGTCCGCGAGCGAGATCCGCGATCGTTCCGCTCGCAAAACCTCAAGGAGATAGAAGTAGATGGAAAAGGTTGTGGTCAGTGGATCTGCCGGATTTATCGGCGGTTACCTGGTCGAGGAGCTGCTCCGGCGCGGGTACGCCGTCATCGGGGTGGACAACTTTTCCAAATACGGGAAAGTCAGGAAGTCCTACGACGACCATCCGCGGTATGAGCTGGTGGAGGGTGACGCGCGGGACGTCGGCCTGATGACCCGGCTGCTGTCCGACTGCGACCAGTTCGTGGCGGGTGCCGCCATGATCGGCGGTATATCCTACTTTCACACCTACGCCTATGACCTGCTGGCCACCAATGAGCGGATCATCGCATCGTCCTGCGACGCGGCCATCGCGGCCCATCAGCAGGGACGGCTGAAGAAGGTCACCTACCTGTCCTCGTCGATGGTGTTCGAGAGCGCCACCGAGTGGCCCTCCTACGAGGGCCAGCAGCGCGAGATCCCGCCGCCGCTGTCGTCCTACGGCTTCCAGAAGCTCGCGGTGGAGTACTTCGCCCGCGCCGCCTGGGACCAGCACCGGCTGCCCTACACGGTCATCCGGCCGTTCAACTGCGTGGGCATCGGCGAGGGCCGGGCCGTGGGCGACGAAGAGATCCTGTCCGGAAACGTCCGGCTGGCCATGAGCCACGTCGTCCCGGACCTGGTCCAGAAGGTGCTCAAGGGCCAGGACCCGCTGCACATCCTCGGATCCGGGGAGCAGGTCCGGCACTACACCTACGGCGGGGACCTGGCCGAGGGCATCGTCGCCTCGATGGAGCACGCGGACGCGCTCAACGACGACTTCAACCTGTCCACCGACCAGAGCACAAGCGTCCTGGAGCTCGCCGAGCTCATCTGGCGGAAGATCAAGGGCCCCGGGGAGCCGCTCCGGGTCGTCAGCGACGAGCCGTTCGAGTTCGACGTGCAGCGGCGCGTGCCCGCGACGGAGAAATCCAAGCGGGTACTCGGCTTTGAGGCGACCACGGGGCTGGACCAGATGCTCGACGAGGTCATCCCCTGGATCCGCAGCGCCATCGAGGCCGGCACCATCTGACCACCCGCCGTCGCGGCCAGGACCGGGCCGGCCGCGGCGTCCAAACCTTTACACCGGCCGCTCGCATGGTCGCGGCGGTCACCGGGGAGGAGGCTAGCTGTGACCCGGTCGTCAGCGCGCGTGGTGTGGTGACCAGATCTGATTCGGACCTGCCCGACGTCAAGGCGACGCCCGACGAGCCACACGTTCCGGAGACTGAGACAGCGGCCGAGCCCGCGGCGGCTGAGCTCCCGGCTGCGGCTGATTACCAGGCCGCGACCGACTTTCCGGACGGCGGGTTCAGCCCCGAGGCCGACTATGCCGACGCCGGCTTCGCCGCTGCGATCGGCTTTGCCGATGCCGGGTTCCTGGCCGCCGAGCCCCAGCTCGCCGACCCGGCGCCCGCGGAGCCCCCGGTCGGGGAGGTCTCCGTCACGGAGCCCGCGGTCGCGGAGTCCTCGCTCGCCGCGGCCGAGATGACGCCGGGCGAGCCGCGGACCGCGGAGCCGCGCCCCGACCCGCCGGCCCCCGACCCGCCGACCAGGGAACCACTGATGACGGAGGCAGCGGCTACGGAAGCGCCGACCACGCAGGCACCCCCGACGGAGGCGCCCGCGACGCAGGCGCCGCCCAGCCCGGCTAAGCCGGGCCCGAGCGGCCAGCTCACCCGACTGCGCGCCCAGGTCGACCGGCTGCGCCAGCCGCGCGATCCGGACCGGCCCCGGGGCCACCGCGCCCGGCTGCTGCGCTACGGCCGCCGGAGCATCGGCCCGGTCGCCTTCGTGGTGCTGGGCATCCTGCTGTACACCGCCTACCTGGCCCAGGCCCGGACCATCCCGGCCACCTCGGAGGGCGGCGGCCAGGCCCTGCAGGCCTGGAACATGCTGCACGGCAACTTCCTGCTCAGCGGCTGGACCATGTCGGACGTGTCGTTCTACACGACCGAGCTGCCCGAGTACATGCTCGTGGAGTTCATCCACGGGCTGAACAACGACACCGTGCACGTGGCCGCGGCCCTGTCCTACACGCTGATCGTCCTGCTGGGCGGACTGCTGGCCAAGGGCCGGGCGACCGGCCGCGAGGGCCTGATCCGCTTCCTCATCGCCGCCGGCATCATGCTGGCCCCGCCGCTCAGCAACACCTCACTGCTGCTGGGCAACCCGGATCACACCGGGACCCATGCCCCGCTGCTGCTCATCTTCCTGGTCCTGGACCGCGCGCCGCGGAAGTGGTGGACGCCGGTCCTGATCACGATCATGCTCACCTGGGCCCAGATGGCGGACACGCTCGTGCTGTACGAGGCGGCGATCCCGATCGCGCTCGCCGGGCTGCTGCGCGCCAACCAGCGCCGCGGGCCGCTGGCCAAGAACTGGTTTGACCTGTCGCTGACCGTCGGCGCGGCGATCTCCGCGGTCGCGGCCAAGCACCTCCTGACGCTGGTCAGGGACTCCGGCGGGTTCATCGTCAAGAACCCGAATGTCCGGTTCACCACGGTCAGGGCGCTGCCCCAGGGCATCTTCACCGACTTCGCGCGCATGCTCGACGTGTTCGGAGCCAAGTTCTTCGGCATGCAGGTGGGCAGCGACGCCACCGACACGCTGCTCAAGCTCATCGGCGTCGTCCTGGTGGTCTGGGCGGTGGCGGCGGCCCTGCGGCGGCTCTACCGCGCCGACGCCGACCTGACCGTGCAGGTGCTGAGCCTCGGCTTCGTCATCCTGCTGGCCGCCTACGTGCTGGGCACCAAGAACGACGAGAACGAGATCGTCGGCCTGCTGCCGCTGGGCGCGGTGCTCGCGGGCCGGGTCCTCACCGCGCCGATCATCCGCAACAAGCTGGTGCCGGCGCTGGCCATCGTGCTGGTGATCTACGCCGGGATGCTGGGCAGCAACGCGCTCCGGCCCGCCCACCTGGGCCGGGGCGCGGAGTTCGCGGCCTTTCTGAAGGCCCACGGCCTGGTCTACGGCCTGGGCAACTTCTGGAACTCGACCAACACCACGGTGGACTCCGGCGGCAGCGTCAGGGTCCGGCCGGTGCGCACCTTCGAGGACCGGATCGTGACCACGCTGTCGGAGTCGTCCGGCGACTGGTACAACCCGCACCAGCACTACGCCAACTTCGTCGTCTCATCCCGGTGGTGGACGTGCAGCGGCGTGTGCGTGGGCCTGCACTCGGCCCGGCAGAGCTTCGGCCCGCCGGCCGTCACCTACACCTTCCGGGACTGGCGGATCCTGGTCTACAACAAGAACCTGCTGGCCCGGCTGCGCACCGACAACTGGTGCAACGAGGGCTGGCCGTGGAATACCCCGAAGACGCCTTCGCCCACGGCCTGCCGGAGCTAGCGGCCCCAGCCGGGCGGCCACCGGGGCAGGCATCGGGGCGGGCATCGGGCCCGCGGTGGATCAGAGCTGGCCGGCCGCCTTGAGGCGCAGGTAGGCATCCGCCAGCGCGGGCGGCAGCCGGTCCGGCGGGGCATCGACGATGTCCACGCCGCGGCGCCGGAGCTCAGCGGAGATGCGGGCCCGCTCGGCCAGGGCCCGCTCGGCGGCCCCGGCCTCGTACACCGTCTCGGCGTCACCGCGCGCCGCCGCCATCTCGCTCACCCGCGGATCGGCGACCGCGCCGATCAGCACCCGGTACCGGGAGGTGAGCAGCGCGATCCTGGGCAGCAGCCCCTCGGCCACCGCGGCCGGGTTCAGGTCGGTCAGCAGCACCACCAGGCAGCGCTGCCGGGCCACGCCCAGCACCGCGCTGGCCATCACCGAGTAGTCCGGCTCGGTGAGCTCGGCGTCCAGCACCGCCATGGCGTCGGTGAACGCGGCCAGCAGCTCGCCGCGCCCGGCGCCGATGACCCGGGCCCGGACCCGCCGGTCCACCGCCAGCAGGTCGACCCGGTCGCCGGCCCGGCTGGCCAGCGCGGCCAGCAGCAGCGCGGCGTCCATGGAGGCGTCCAGCCGCGGGATGCCGGCCACCCGGCCGGCCGACGTCCGCCCGGTATCCAGCACGACGATGATCCGCCGGTCCCGCTCGGGGCGCCAGGTCCGCACCATGACGTCGGTCAGCCGGGCCGTGGAGCGCCAGTCGATGGACCGCACGTCGTCGCCGAGCACGTATTCGCGCAGGGAGTCAAACTCGGTGCCCTGACCGCGGACCATGCTGCGATGCTGGCCGTCGAGCTGGCGAAGCTGGGCCAGCTTCTCGGGCAGGTGCCGCCGGCTCAGGAACGGCGGCAGCACCCGGACCGACCACGGTGCGGGCAGGCTGGCCTGCCGCGCGGCCAGCCCCAGCGGCCCGAAGGAGCGCACCGTCACCAGGCCCGCGGGCCGGTCTCCGCGGCGCTCGGGCCGCAGCGTGGTCGTGGCGCTGACCCGGCCTCCCGGCGGGATCAGCACCCGCACCCGGCCCGGCTGGGCGCCGGCGCTGGGCGGCCAGGCGTCCCGCACGACGGCCCGCAGCACCCGGCGGCCGGGGTTGGCGATGCTCAGCGTCACCGTGCCCGTCTGGCCGAGCAGGATCCTGGCGTCGCCCGACCGGCTGACCTGGAGCTGCCGGACCCCCGCCGCGAGCACGCAGTCCGTGATGATGGCCGCCGCGATCAGCGCGTCCGCGATGACCAGGGCCGGGATGTCCCGGAACGCCAGCGTCACCAGCGTGCCGATCAGCGCGGCGATCGCCGCCCGTCCCGTCAGTGCCATCTGCCCGGCCTGGTCATGGGTCCCTGCCTGCCTGGCCCGCGGCTACCGCGGCACCGGCACGGAGGCGAGCACGCCCTCCAGCACGCCGTCGGCCGTGACCCCCTCCAGCTCGGCCTCGGGCCGGAGCTGCACCCGGTGCCGGAAGGTGGGCCGGGCCAGCGTCTTGACGTCGTCCGGCGTCACGTAGTCCCGGCCGGACAGCCAGGCCCAGGCCCGGCTGGTGCCCTGCAGGGCCGTCGCGCCGCGCGGCGACACGCCCAGCCGCAGCGAGGCGGACTGCCGGGTGGCCCGGCAGACGTCGACGATGTAGCCGGTGATCTCGGGCGAGACGCGGACCCGTGCCACCGCCCGGCGGGCGACGGCCAGGTCGCCCGCGCTCGCCACCTGGCGCAGCCCGGCCGCCCCGAGGTCACGCGGGTCGAAGCCGGTCGCGTGCCGGGTCAGGATGCTGATCTCCTCGGCCCGCTCGGGCAGGGCGACCGTGAGCTTGAGCAGGAACCGGTCCAGCTGCGCCTCGGGCAGCGGGTAGGTCCCCTCGTACTCCACCGGGTTCTGCGTCGCGGCGACCAGGAACGGCACCGGCAGCGGCCGGGGCTCGCCCTCCACCGACACCTGCCGCTCCTCCATGGCCTCCAGCAGGGCGGCCTGGGTCTTCGGCGGTGTCCGGTTGATCTCGTCGGCGAGCAGGAGGTTGGTGAACACCGGTCCCTCGCGGAACTCGAACCGGGCCGTCCGCGCGTCGTAGATCAGCGAGCCGGTGATGTCTCCCGGCATCAGGTCCGGGGTGAACTGCACGCGCTTGCTGTCCAGCGACAGCGCCGCGGCGAGCGACCGCACCAGCAGGGTCTTGGCCACGCCGGGGACGCCTTCGAGCAGCACGTGCCCCTGGCAGAGCAGCGCGATGACCAGGCCGCTCACGACCTGATCCTGCCCGACCACGGCCTTGGCCACCTCGGCTCGCAGCTCACCGAGCGGCGCGCGAGGATCACCCTCGCCGCGCACGTCGGTGACGCCGTCGGCCACGGTGCCGCCTGGATAGGTGCCGCCTGGATAGTCGACGTTCACTGCCTGCGTACCTCTCCTTCGAGGGCGTCCAGATCACTGGCCAGTGTGACGAGTTCAGCATCGCTGCCCGGCGCTGGACCATACAGCAGCGTGTCGATCTGCGTCTGATCCCGGCTGGACCGGGCGGCCAGCGCCGCGGTCACGGCCGGGGGCTCGGCGTTCGGCGGCAGTCCGATCGCCGGGGCCAGCCGGGTCACCGCGGCCTGCCGCAGCGTGGCGGCCACCCGGTCGCGGGCCCGGCGGGACTGGTAGAGGCGGGCGTGCCCCTCGACGGTCTCCGAGGCCCGCACCACCACCGGAAGCCGCTCGGTCACCAGCGGGCCCAGCCGCCGCGCCCGCCACAGGGCGGCCAGCAGCAGGGCCACGCCGAGCTCGATCGCCACCAGCCAGGCCGCCAGCGGAACCTGGCTCAGGAACGGCCGCGAGCCGCTGGTGGCCCCGCTGGCGGGCACCGCGAGCTGGGGGACCAGCCAGACCACCGGGCCGCGCGCGCTGAGCAGGTTGATGGCCAGCGCCGCATCGCCCGCACGCGCGAGGTAAGCGTTGCTCAGGGGGGCGCCGCTGCTCAGCAGGGTGACCAGGTGGCCGCCCGAGCGGATCTGCACCAGCGTGGGCAGCCCGCCGACCGGGTAGCACTGGGTCACGTTCACGGCCGGGGCCACGTGCAGGCCGGGCCCGCCCAGGTCGGCCGGGCCGGCCAGGATGGCTGCCCGCAGCGGGCAGCCGGGCGGCTGCGCGCCGAGGGGCTCCCCGCCCGACAGCGACACCTGCGGCGCCAGCGCCTGGAGGGTGTCCTGGTCCGGCTCGGCGACGACGACGTCGGCCCGGGTCCGGCCGAGCTCGCGCAGCTGGCGGGCGGTCAGCAGGTACGGGCTGGTGACCACCAGCGTGCTGTCCGCCGTGACTGCCCCGACGGCGGCCGGGACCGTGGTCACCGTGTCCACGTCGTGCCCGCGGGCGGTCAGGATGTCGGCCAGCGCGTGGGTGCCGGTGGGGCTGGTGTCACCCGGGCTCAGGTAGCCGAGCACGGACCGGGACGGCTGGAGCAGCGCGATGGCCGCCCCGGCCAGCAGCACGACGAGCGAGATCACGATCGGCGTCCGCCACTCGCGCCAGCGCCAGGCGGGGGCGCCGTCCGGCCCGGCCGTGGCCACCTGGCCCTGCGGCGTGGCCGGGGTGGCGGGCGGGGCCGGAGGCGTCGGGGCCGTTGGCGTGGTCGGCGTGGTCGTGTTCACGGCATCAGCCCAGCCCCGCCGGCGCGGCCCGCGACATCGGGACCGTCCGCCGGCCCCGCCGCCGAGACGGCGGGCGTCCGGCCCGACCGGATGCTCTCGTCTAGGTGCCGGACCTGCTGATAGCCCGCCGGGGTCCCAGCGCGGTCGCCATACCTGACGTCGTCGAACAGCCGGGCTGCGTCCCGCAGCCCGGCCGCGTGGTCCGGCAGCGAGCTCGCCGCCTCGGCCGCCAGCTCGCTGGCGGTCCGGCCCGGGCGGGGCAGCAGCACGCCACGAGTCTCCAGCTCCACCGCGATGGCCCGGGTGCGGTCGATGATGGCCCCGGCGTAGTCGCCGCCGCCGGCCAGCCGCTCCGCCGCCCGGCGGTAATCGTCGGCCGTCAGCTGCGTCCCGGCCAGCACGGCCCCGGCCCGCTCGCGCCGGTTCCGGCGCATCGGGCCGATCCGGTACAGCACGCCCGCGATGACCAGGACGGCCACGACGATCAGCACGATCAGCGTCCACCAGCCGGATTTCTGCGGGCCGATTTGCAGCGAGTTCAGCCAGCCGAAGATGTCCCGGTTCAGCCGGCTCCAGAACGACGGCTGGTAGATGGCCCTGGCCAGCTCCCGGCGGGCCAGCCGCTGCGCGGGAATCCGGTGGATGCCCGGCGGCACCGGCTGGCCCGAGCCCAGCCCGTGCCCGGCTCCGGCCGCTTGCCCGGCCCCGGCGGCCAGCCGCGTGCCGGCGGCCAACCGCGTGCCGGCGGCCAGCCGTGTGCCGACGGCCAGTCGTGTCCGGCCGCCAGCAGGGCGGCCGGGGCACCGGAAAACGCTCCTGGCATGGATTAAGCGCTCGGGAGACTCGAGCCGGGGCCGGGCGGCGCGGGGCGGCCGCGTCGCGACCTCACCACGACGACGGCGGCGCGGGCGGGGCTCCCGGACCCGGCGAAGGCGCTCGCCACAGGGCCGTGAACTCGTCGCCGGTCATCGCCTGGTTCTGGGCCGCGTCCCGCAGGACCAGGTCGAGCCCTTCCTTGCGCATCCGCATGTCCAGGTAGAGCAGCACGGTCACCCCGGCCAGGACGGGCCGGGTGATCGCGTCGGCAATGATCCCGCCGATGCCGGCCAGGATGATCCCCGCCGCCGTCGCCGAGCCCAGCAGACTCCGGCCGATGTCGAACGGGATCTCGAGCACCAGCGCCGCGACGAACACGATGATCACGGTGAGCAGCAAGATCCCGAACAGCCGCCAGAAGCTGCCCGATGCCAGCCGCCACGACCGGCGCAGCGCGTTGACCGGCCCGAGCTGCTCGAGCACCACGACCGGCGCGGCCAGCTTGAACCGGATCCAGGCGGTCACCTCGGCCGCGACCAGGGCCAGGAACCCGAGGATGCCCCAGGTCACGGCCAGCGCGTTGATGTGGGTCAGGATCAGCAGCACCAGGATCAGGACGTAGGGAATCCACAGCGCCACGAGTATCAGCCAGACCAGCACCGTCACGCCGAGCACCGCGGCCAGCCGGGGCCGGGCCAGGTTCCACGCCTGGCCCATGGTGAGCTCCTGGCCGAGGACGCCGCGCCCGATGACCACGGTGAGCAGCCCGGTCAGGATGATGTCCGCCAGCAGGCTGAGCACCAGCGTGAGCCCGAGCAGCGGGAGGAACGTGGCCAGGTCGTGCCCGATCTGGCTTGAGGTGACCGTGCCCGGCGTGGTGGTGACCGCGTGGGTGACGGAAAGCGAGACCGCGGTGGACACCACGCCGGAGACGGCCAGCACGATGGCGGCCAGGCCCACGGTGGCGGCCGGGTTGCGCCGGATGGCGGTGAACGAGCCGTTCAGGATGTCGCCGAGGGCGAGCGGGCGCAGCGGGATGCCGCCGGGCTGCGGGGCGCCGGCTGTATTCCAGCCGCCGGGCCCGTAGCCGGGGTAGCTCGGCGGGCCGGCCGGCGGGCCGTAGGGCGGCTGACCATACGGGCCCTGACCATACGGCGGCTGGCCGTAGCCGGGCTGGCCGTAGCCGGGCTGGCCGTATTGCGGGGCCTGGCCGTACTGCGGGGCCTGGCCGTAAGGAGGCTGGCCGCCGTAAGGAGGCTGGCCGGAGGGCGGCTGGCCCGAGCCGGGCGGCTGGCCGTACGGCGGCGGCCCGTAGCCCGGCTGCTGCCGTAGCCCGGCTGCTGTGCGTAGCCGGGTCGCTGGTCCTGACCCGGTCGCTGGTCCTGGCCGGGTTGCTGGTCCTGACCCGGTCGCTGGTCCTGGCCGGGTTGCTGGTTCTGGCCCTGGCCGTAGGCGGGTCCGGTGGGGGCCCCGTAGCCCGATGGCTGACCTGGCCAAGTCGGCTGGCCTGGTGCCGTCGGCTGGCCTGGTGCGGTCGGCTGGCCTGGCTGCTGCCCGTAGGCGGGCCACTGCCCCGGTCCCGGCTGGCCGGAGCCGCCGGGCTGGCCGTAGAACGTGGGCTGCTCCCCGGCGGTCGGCTGGCCTGAAGCCGGGGGCTGGCCTGAAGCCGGGGGCTGGCCGGGAGCGCCCGGCTGGCCGTAACCACGCTCACCGCCGCCAGCGCCGTACCCCGGCCCGCCGTACCCCGGCCCGCCGTACCCCGGGCCGCCGTACCCCGGGCCGCCGTAGCCCGGCTCGCTGGATCCCGGCCGGCCCGGATCCGGCTCGTACCCAGGTTCCGCCGAGCCCGACTGGCCGTAGCCCGGGGGCTCATCCGCCGAGCCATTATCTGGCTGGCCCGGCTCGCCCTCCGGGGACGTGTTGTCGGTCATCTGATGCTCCCAAGGCGGCTCCCGTTGGCCGCCGTCCGTTTCGCCGGCCCGGCGGCGCCGCCGATCGCGCTACATACTTCCATGCCGGCGCGGGCCAGGGTCATCAAGCGCGGTACGAACTCGCGCATTCACCCCGAATCTCCCCTGGCTCCCGCCGGCCAGGGCCGCCAGCAGCGGACCAGGCTCGCCTATCGGCGTCAGGAGACGCACACTCGTGATGTGAGCATTCCCGCGCTGCGCTGGGTGGATCCCCCGGCCGGACCCGCGATCGAGTTGCTGGACCAGACCCGGCTCCCGGCCGTCGAGGAGATCGTGACCTGCGCCGACGTGCCGACGCTGGTCGACGCCATTCAGCGGCTGGTGGTGCGCGGGGCGCCGCTGCTGGGCGTGGCCGGCGCTTACGGCGTGGCCCTGGCCGCGCTGCGCGGCGACGACGTGGCGCAGGCCGCGCGGGCGCTGGCCAGCGCCCGGCCGACAGCGGTCAACCTGGGCTGGGGCGTCGCCGAGGCGTTCGCGGCGTACCAGCAGGCCAGCCAGGGCGCCCCTGGTCCCGCCGGCCCTGGTCCCGCCAAAGCTGATCCCGCCGGCGATGTCCTGACCGACATGGCGGGCCCGGCCAGCGCGGCAGGCAGCCCGGATGACCACCCGGGCCTGGCCGCACTGGCCAGGGCCAAGGGCATCGCGGCGCAGGACGCCGAGGCCAGTGCGGCCATCGCCGCGCACGGGCTCGCGCTGGTGCCGAACGGGGCCCGGATCCTGACCCACTGCAACACCGGCGCGCTGGTCTCGGCCGGGGAGGGCACCGCCTTCGCCATCATCCTGGCCGCGCACCGCGCGGGCCGGCTGGCCCGGCTGTGGGTAGACGAGACCAGGCCGCTGCTGCAAGGCTCGCGGCTGACCGCCTACGAGGCCCGCCGGGCCGGGATCCCGCACTCCGTGCTGGTCGACGGGGCAGCGGCGGCCCTGATGGCGTCCGGCCAGGTGGACCTGGTGCTGACCGGGGCCGACCGGATCGCCGCCGACGGCAGCGTGGCCAACAAGGTGGGTACCTACGGCCTGGCCGTGCTGGCCCGCTACCACGAGGTGCCGTTCGTCGTGGCGGCGCCGGTGTCGACCGTGGACCTCGCGACACCCGACGGCCCGGGGATCCCGGTCGAGCAACGGCCGGCCAGTGAAGTGATAACTGTGGCGGGGCGGGCCATAGCGCCAGAAGCGACATCGGCCTACAATCCAGCGTTCGACGTGACACCACCGTCCCTGGTGACTGCCATCGTGACAGAACGCGGGGTCATTCAGCCGGTCACAGCGGGTAATGTGCGAGTCCAGAGTGCCAAACTGGGTGCGGGAACTGCCGTCGTCGCTAGCCCCGCACCATCGCCGACATGGAACGATGAGGAATATGAAAGGTCGCGTGCTGGTCGTCGATGATGACGCTGCCCTCGCCGAGATGCTGGGGATCGTCCTTCGCGGTGAGGGGTTTGAGCCCACCTTCGTCGCGGACGGCGATAAGGCGATGGAAGTGTTCCGGGAGTCCAGACCCGACCTGGTACTGCTGGACCTGATGCTGCCGGGAATGGACGGGATCGACGTCTGCCGGCAGATTCGCGCCGAGTCAGGCGTGCCGATCGTCATGCTCACCGCCAAGAGTGACACCGTGGACGTGGTGCTCGGGCTGGAGTCCGGCGCCGACGATTACATCGTCAAGCCGTTCCAGTCCAAGGTGCTCATCGCCCGGGTTCGGGCCCGGTTGCGCCGCACCGATGACCCGGCGCCGGAGATGCTGTCGATCGGTGACGTGAGCATCGACGTGGCCGGTCACGCGGTGAAGCGGGCGGGCGAGCCGCTGAGCCTGACCCCGCTCGAGTTCGACCTGCTGGTCGCGCTGGCCCGCAAGCCGCGCCAGGTGTTCACCAGGGAGGTCCTGCTCGAGCAGGTCTGGGGCTACCGGCACGCGGCGGACACCCGGCTGGTCAACGTGCACGTCCAGCGGCTGCGCGCCAAGATCGAGAAGGATCCGGAGCGCCCGGAGATCGTCGTGACCGTCCGGGGCGTCGGCTACAAGGCCGGTTCGGGCTGAGCGAAGTTCGGGCTGAGCGAAGGGGCCCCGCAGGCGAGCAGGAGTAACCATCGATGAAGGGGGCAGCGGTCGCCGGGAGGGTAGCTGCGTGGCGTGCTGACGCGGCCGCCCGGTTCGCGCTGGCCCAGGCCAGGCGGCTGGCCAGACTGGGTTACCGGCTGCGCCGCAGCACGCGGGCCGGGCTGGCCGCGCTGGGCGACCAGTGGCGGCGGTCGCTCCAGCTGCGCGTGATCACGGCCACCTTCGTGGTGTCGGGGCTGGTGGTGGCGGTCCTGGGCGTCGTGCTCATGCAGCAGATCGCGCAGAACATCATCACCAGCAAGGAGAAGGCGGCCGACAACATCGCCTCCGTCGGCCTGTCGGTGGCCGAGGGCACCCCCGGCGTGGGCGTCACGCCCGCGGCCGGGGCGCCGGAGCTGATGGGGAACATCGTCCTCAAGCTCCAGGCGACGGGCGGGAGGTCGGGCAGCGACTACGCGGTCATGGTCACGCTGCCCGTGCAGTACCAGGGCGCCCCCGTGTACAGCGGCGGCCAGAACGCGGGCTTCTCGCCGGGCGTGCCCCGGCCGCCCGCCAGCCTGGTCCGCCTGGTCCAGCACAAGCCGGGCCGCTTGTGGGTCGTGCCGACGACCATGACCATGGCCAACAGCCGGCCCGCGCCCGGCCTGGCCTACGGCGCCTCCTTCGGCAGCGTCTACCAGCTCTACTACTTCTTCCCGCTGACCGCCGAGCAGACCAGCCTGGCCCAGACCCAGCACACTCTGCTGCTGGTCGGCGTGGCCGTCGTGTTCCTGCTGGCGGCGATCGCCTGGCTGGTGACCAGGTGGGTGGTCACCCCGGTGCGGCAGGCCGCGCACGGCGCGCTGCGCCTGTCCACCGGCAACCTGGACGAGCGCATGCAGGTCCGCGGCTCCGACGACCTGGCCGCGCTGGCCAACTCGTTCAACCAGATGGCCGCCAGCCTCCAGGAGAAGCTGCGCGAGCTGGAGGACCTGTCCCGGGTGCAGCGCCAGTTCGTCTCGGACGTCTCCCACGAGCTGCGCACTCCGCTGACCACGATCAGGATCGCCGCCGACGTGCTGTTCGCGGCTAAGGACGGGCTGGATGCCGCGCCGGCCCGGTCGGCCGAGCTGCTCCAGAGCCAGCTGGAGCGGTTCGAGTCGCTGCTCACCGACCTGCTGGAGATCAGCCGGTACGACGCCAACGCGGCCACCCTGGAGGCCGAGCCGGTCGATGTGTGCGACATCGCCAGGGAGTCGGCCGACGTGGCCCAGCAGCTGGCCGAGCGGCGCGGCACCAGGATCGAGTTCCGGCTGCCCGCCGAGCCGTGCATCGCCGAGGTGGACAGCCGGCGGGTCGAGCGGATCCTGCGCAACCTGCTGGTCAACGCGGTCGAGCACGGCGAGAACCGGGAGGCCGTGGTGACCGTGGCCGCCGACTCGGGCGCGGTGGCGGTGACGGTGCGCGACTTCGGGGTCGGGCTATCGCCGGGCGAGGAGCAGATGGTCTTCGACCGGTTCTGGCGGGCCGACCCGGCCCGGGCCAGGACCACGGGCGGGACCGGACTGGGCCTGGCCATCGCCCTGGAAGACGCGCGGCTGCACGGCGGCTGGCTGGAGGCCTGGGGCGAGCCCGGCCGCGGCTCGGTGTTCCGGCTGACGCTGCCCCGGACGGCTGGCGAGCAGCTCGCCGGGTCGCCGCTGCCGCTCGGGCCCGGCCCCGGTGATGTCGACGCGGAGGTGGTCGGCCTCACGACGACGATCGTCCCCCTGAACGGCCCCGGCCTGGGCAACGGCGCGGGCCCCGGTGCCCGGCCCGGCCCGGCCCGCCCGCCGGGCCCGGCCGACGGCGCCGCGCGGAGCCACGACAAGCCGGCCGGGCCGGGGACCGACAGCGAGGTGCCCGTCGGTGGCTAGGCTCCGGCCGCTGGCGGCCGTCGCCGTGGCCGCGTCGGCCGCCCTGCTGGCCAGCGGCTGCGCCAACATTCCCACCGTGGGCCGGCCGACTCAGGTCCGGGGCGTCAGCCAGCCGGGCCAGCCCAGCGTGCAGCCCGTCCCGCCGGTGCCCCAGGCCAACATGAACGAGCTGGACATCGTGCAGGGCTTCATCGCGGCCAGCGCCAGCTTCGCCCACCATCACGCGGCCGCCCGTGCGTTCCTCGACCCTAGGCTCCGGCGGACCTGGCAACCGGGCTGGGCCGCCGCCATCGTGGTCGGCCTGACCCCGAAGGTGTCGGGGAAGCTCGCCGGGCCCGTGAACTTGAACGGCGAGTCCGCCCTGCTGGCCACGGTCACCGTGACCGCGCACCAGGTGGCCACGATCAGTGATGCCGGCCGCTACCTCAACTCCCCGGCCTCGACGATGTACAAGTTCCGGCTGGCCCGGGCGGGCAACCAGTGGCGGATCATCTCGCTGCCGTCGCCGTCGTCGCTGCTGCTGCTGACCCAGGCCGACTTCAAGGAGGTCTACCAGCCCCGCAACCTGTACGTCTGGACTCCGGACCTCCAGGCCCTGGTGCCCGAGCCGGTCTTTGCCCCTCAGGAGGGCACCAGCGCCTCCGCGGCATCGGTGGCCCAGAACCTGATCAGGGCACTGCTGACCAACCAGGCCCAGTCCAGCTTCATGGGGTCGGACACCAAGTCCCTGTTCCCGCGCGGCACCCGGCTGCTCGGCAACGTCGACGTCGACGGCCAGACGGCCACCGTGAACCTGAACCGCGCCGCGGGCCGGGTCAGCCCGGCGCGGTTCAAGCTGATGGCCGCTCAGCTGGTGGTCACGCTGACCAGCAGCTCCTACGCCCAGCCCCCGGTGGCCGGGTCGGTCATGCTGGAGGTGAACGGCCGCGTCCGGCCCATCGACGGCCGGCCGGTGGTGGGCTGGCACCGGTTCGCGCACTTCGTCCCGACCGCCTCGCACCGGCTGCCGATGTACTTCATCAGCAAGGCCGGCCTGATCAGCGAGCTCCGGCCCGGCACGCTCCCGCAGCCCGTCCAGAAGCCGCTGGCCATCGGCCAGCGCCCGTTCGGCCTGATCGCGGTGTCCGGAGGCAGCCAGCCCCAGCTGGCGGCCACGCTGAGCACCGCCCGAGGCTGCGTCATCTACTACGGATCGCTCACCAGGCTTGCCTCGCTGCACCACCAGGCGATCCCCATTCCCCACAGCGGGCCGTGCACCTCGGTCGACTGGGACCGGCACGGCAACATCTGGGCCGTGGCCAGCAACGCGGTCTGGGTCCTGCAGCCCGGCGGCAGGCAGCCCATCGAGGTGCCGCGGGCCCCGCTGCCCGGCGGCGGTCCGCCCGCCTACAAGGTCCTGTCGCTGAGCGTGGCGGGCGACGGGGTCCGGGCCGCCATGCTGATCAAGAACAAGAACGGCACGCAGCAGGTGGCGCTGACGGCCATCGGCGGCAGCGGCACCAGCATCTCGTTCAGCTCGGCGGTCATCACCGGCCCGGCCCTGACCGATCCGATCGCGCTGAGCTGGTACGACGCCGACCACCTGGTGGTGCTGTCGCAGTCCCAGCTGTACGAGGTCCCGGTCAACGGCGGCGCCCTGATCCCGGTGGGCCCGGCACCGGGCGCCGTCCAGGTAGCGGCGGCGGGCCCCGGCCAGGTGGCGACGGCAGGCGGCGGGGTGATCCTCACGTCCTCGGGCCCGAATGAGAGCCAGCAGCCCGCCGCGAAGGGGACCAGCCCGACGTATCCGGGCTGACCGCGGGCCCATTTGTTCGGGATACGAAGTAAGCGGAATGCCGGGCGGAGCGTATTTATGCGGCCAGCCTGGTCCGGCTGGTCAGCGGGTTCTTAGGACTTGATGGGGCTGCGGTCCTGACATCTTCAGCTCACAGGGCTAGCGTCATGTCATGGCACCCGCCCGGGTCCGTGGTTGCGCCGGGCCGGCCGTCCGCTTTGGACGCCCGGCCGGGCTAGCCGATGCCAGCCGCAGGCAAAACGGCCCACGTAAGGCGACTTCTCGTCGACCGATCACGGTGCGGCTTAGAGGTAAGTCCTGCCCCGCCGGGCGATCCGACATCGCCCGGGCCGGGAGAAGGGCAGTAGTGGCACAAGCGCGCCGCGAGCCCCTCAGCAGGCGGATGTGGGGTAGAAGACCAGGTCGGCCGGGCGGGTGCCGCTGGTTCGACCGACCGGAAGGGGCTCGGTGTACATGGACATCGTCTTCAAAGGCCGGCACACCGACGTGCTGGAGAAGTTCCGGAAGCACGCGACGGGCAAGCTTGCCAAGGTGGAGAAGCTCGACCACAAGGCGATCAGGGTCGACGTCGAGGTCACGACGGAGCACAACCCCCGTCAGGCGGGGCGCAAGGAGCGCGTCGAGCTGACCATCACCACCCGCGGGCCTGCCATCCGGGCCGAGGCCGCGGCCGAGGATCGCTTCGCGGCGCTGGACATGGCGCTGGCGAAGCTGGAGGCCCGGCTGCGGCGTGCCTGTGACCGGCGCAAGGCCCGGCACTCGGCGCCCCCGCCCGCCCGGCTGGCGACGGCCGAGCCGGCCGACGCGAGCCGGCCCGCGCGCGGACCGGTCCCGGCCGGATCCGTGCCCATGAGCAGAACGGCACCGGACAACCCCTCGAGCACTAACAAGGCCGCCGCCGGCGAGTCCGCTCCGTCGGCTGACGGCATCCCAGCGGTCAACGGCGTGGCGCCAGACACCGAGGTCATGCTGGACAACCGGGTCCCGATCGCCATGGACGGCGAGGGCCCGCTGGTCATCCGGGAGAAGTTCCACGTGGCCTGCCCGATGACGATCGACCAGGCGCTGTTCGAGATGGAGCTGGTCGGCCACGACTTCTTCCTGTTCACCGACACCATCGACGGGCTGCCCAGCGTCGTCTACCGGCGGCGCGGCTACCAGTACGGGGTGATCCGGCTGGTCGAGGAGATGGCCCCGGCGCCGGCGGACGCCAGGCGGGCGGAGCGCGCGGCGCCGGCCGCGGACGCCGCGATGGCCCGGCCCGGGCCAGGGCTGGCGATCGGGCAGTCACCGCGAGCCGCTAATCTCGCTAGCGGATAGCTCAGCCGCCGACCGGCCCCGCCGGGGCGGGGCTTGCACGGCAAGCCCCGGTCGGCGAGAGTTTGAGCAACTGCCACCATCTTGCAGTCACTGGTGCCGCGCGGATACCCAGCCGCGGCCCGTCAGGAGGAATGCGCATGGGCCGCAGCGCCGGGGCCAGCGAAGGGGCTGGCCAACCTGCTGGGGCGCGACCTGAGCCGATCCGCACGATGATCGTGGATGATCACGCGCTGTTCCGGCGCGGGCTGGAGATGGTGCTGGACTCCGAGCCGGACATCGAGCTCGTCGGGCAGGCCAGCGACGGCGCCGAGGCGGTCGAGAAGGCCGGCGAGTCGCTGCCCGATGTGGTGCTGATGGACATCCGGATGCCGCGCAGCAGCGGGATCGAGGCGTGCCGGGCACTCAAGGACGTGGTCCCGAGCGCCAAGATCGTCATGCTGACGATCAGCGACGAGGAAGAGGACCTGTTCGAGGCGATCCGGGCCGGCGCCAGCGGTTACCTGCTCAAGGACATCCCGCTGGACGAGGTGGCCGACACGGTGCGCGCCGTGGATGGCGGCCAGTCGCTGATCAACCCGTCGATGGCGGGCAAGCTGCTGACCGAGTTCGCGGTCCTGGCCCGGCGGGAGGAGGGCGAGCCGCCGCAGCAGGTTCCGGCGCCGAAGCTGACCGACCGCGAGATGCAGGTGCTCAAGCTCATCGCCAGGGGGATGAACAACCGCGACATCGCCAAGGAGCTGTTCATCTCCGAGAACACGGTCAAGAACCACGTGCGCAACATCCTGGAGAAGCTCCAGATCCACTCCCGGATGGAGGCCGTGATGGTGGCGGTCCGCGACAAGCTCATCGAGCTGAGCTGACCAAGAGCTGACGACGTACCGGCCCGCCCCGGCGGCCCCACCATGATCACCGCCAGCGGCACCATGATCGCGGACATCGGTCAGCGATAATCGCGGACGGGTTTCCGTGATGATGGTGCTCGACATTACGGCGGTGCCGGAATTCGCGATTCGGGTGGCCCGAGCAGGGCGGGTCAGGCGGCGCTGGCCAGGGCGCTCTCCAGGCGGGAGCGCAGGCCGGGCGGGCTGACCTGCTCCAGGGCGACGCTGTCGCAGCCGACCCAGGCCGCCGCCTCGGTCAGGGCCCTGGCCATCGGCTCGGCGGCGCGGGCCTTGTCCAGCGTGAGCCTGCGGGCGATGAGCGTGCTGCCCTGGCGGGCCGGGTCGACCCGGCCCAGGAGCCGGCCGCCGGCCAGCAGCGGCATGGCGAAGTAGCCGTGCACCCGCTTGGGGGCGGGCACGTAGGCCTCCAGGCTGTGCTCGAACCCGAACATGCGCAGCGTGCGCTTGCGGTCCCAGACCAGCGAGTCGAACGGCGACAGCAGCGTGGTCCGGTGCCGGCCGGTCACCGGGCGAGCCAGGGCCTCGGGGTCGGCCCAGGCGGCCAGCGGGGTCCCGTCGGGACGGCCGGCCGCGATGTGCACCGGGACCAGCCCGGCCGCGGCCGCCGCCTCGTGCGGCGCCAGCACCTGGCCGTCCTTCTGCTGGCCCGTGCCGCCCCAGCGCACCCGCTGGTAGTCGACCAGGTCGGCCTGGGTGGCCACGCCCAGCGCCCGGCCCGTGGCGGCCGCCAGCCGGATCACGCACTCCTCGTCGGAGGGGTCGGCGGCCAGCAGCTCGGGCGGCAGCACGCGCTCGGGCAGGTCGTACACCCGGCGCCAGCCGGTCCGGCGGACGCAGGCGACCTCGCCGGTATCCAGCAGCCACTCCACGGCGATCTTGGTGTCGGACCAGTCCCACCAGGGGCCGCCCTTCTTGGCCCCGCCCAGCTCGGTGGCCGTCAGCGGGCCCTCGGCCCGGATCCGGGCCAGCACCGCCGCGCAGACGTCGGGGTGGCTCTGGTGCCAGCGCTGGCCCCTGGCCAGCAGGGCGCGGCGGCGGAATCCGTAGTAGGGCCACTCCTCGATGGGCAGCACGCAGGCGGCATGGGACCAGTACTCGAACGCGTCCGGCAGCCGCGGGTTCCAGTAAGCCCGCTCGACCCGCTCCCGGCCGACCGGGCCGAGGCGGGCGTAGGCGACCAGCTCATGCGAGCGGGCCAGCACGCTGATGGTGTCCAGCTGGACGGCGCCCAGCCGGCGCAGCATGGCGGTCACCCCGCCACGGCGGCTGTCGGCGCCGACCAGGCCCTGGGCGCGCAGCGTCAGCAGCCGGGCCTCGTCGGGCGTCAGGGTGAGCTGGGGCGCGGGAAGGTTAGGACGGACCACGAGCGGGAGCGTAACCGACCCCGCCGACAGTATTGACGTACGAGCTGATGTGGCCCGGAACGCGCGGTTTAGTACCAGTCCTCGAAGATGTTCGTGAAGGCCCCCAGCAGGCCGCCGATGGCCGCGATGCCGACGCCGACCCAGAACGTGGGCCAGGCCTCGAAGACGATGGACAGCCCCCCGCATACGAAGCCCACGATGATGAAGGAGACGGCCACCCAGGAGACTGCCCGGCCGTGGAACGCCTCGTACTCGCCGGTGGGTCCCGGCTGGGCCAGCGTTCCGGCGGGGGAGCCGCCCAGGACTTCCGGGCCGCCGTGCGCGGTCTGGGCCCCGGCGGCAGCGCCGCCAGAACTGACCGACTCTGGCGGGGCGCCACCCATCGTGCCTGGCTCCACCTGGTTCGGCATGCGCCCTGCTCCTCTCATGCCTGTTGGCGATGTACCTATCATTGTGGCCACGCCAGCGTACAGGGGCTTGATCGGCCCCTCTCGTGGCTCCCGCGTGACCCTGCTGTGACTGTCTCGTGCGGCCCCATAACTCCCGTCGGCTCGGCTTAGCCGGCTCTCTCGCCTACCATGGGAGCAGGACTGTGTGCCGGTCCGCCGCAGCGCATCCAGCCTGCTCTGGCAAGGTCCACGGGCAGAGGGTCCAGGCCAGTGTGATAGGCGCTTGCGGTGCCCGGCCAGAGAAGCCAGACGATCCGCGAGGAGCGCGACGACAAGTGCCAGCCATCATTGACAGCGTCCTGCGCGCTGGCGAGGGCAAGACCCTGCGCAAGCTCAAGCGGATTGCCGATCAGGTCAATTCGATCGAGCCGGACATCCAGGCGCTGAGCGACGCCGAGCTGCGGGCCATGACCGACGAGCTGAAGCAGCGCCACGCCGACGGCGAGTCGCTGGACGAGCTGCTGCCTGAGGCCTTCGCGGTGGTCCGGGAGGGCGCCCAGCGGACCATCGGCCAGCGCCACTTCGACGTCCAGCTGATGGGCGGTGCCGCGCTGCACCTGGGCAACATCGCCGAGATGAAGACCGGTGAGGGCAAGACCCTGACCGGCGTGCTGCCCGCCTACCTGAACGCGCTGGGCGGCAAGGGCGTGCACATCGTCACGGTCAACGACTACCTGGCCCGGCGCGACTCCGAGTGGATGGGCCGGATTCACCGGTTCCTGGGCCTGGAGGTCGGCGTCATCCTGGCCGACATGGAGCCCGACGTCCGCCGCCAGCAGTACGCCGCCGACATCACCTACGGCACCAACAACGAGTTCGGGTTCGACTACCTGCGCGACAACATGGCCTGGGGCCTGGAGGAGTGCGTCCAGCGCGGGCACCACTTCGCCATCGTGGACGAGGTCGACTCGATCCTCATCGACGAGGCCCGGACCCCGCTGATCATCAGCGGCCCGGTAGACCAGAACAGCATCTGGTACCAGGAGTTCGCGCGCATCGCGCCCCGGCTGCGGCGCGGCGAGGAGGGCGAGGGCGACTACGAGGTCGACGAGAAGAAGCGGACCGTCGGCATCACCGAGGCGGGCATCGAGAAAGTCGAGGACTGGCTCGGCATCGACAACCTCTACGAGTCGATCAACACCCCGCTGATCAGCTTCCTGAACAACGCGATCAAGGCCAAGGAGCTGTACTCCAAGGACAAGGACTACGTCGTGATGAACGGCGAGATCCTGATCGTGGACGAGTTCACCGGCCGCATCCTGCCCGGCCGGAGGTGGAGCGAGGGCATGCACCAGGCCGTGGAGGCCAAGGAGAGCGTGGCGATCAAGGACGAGAACCAGACCCTGGCCACCATCACCCTCCAGAACTACTTCCGGCTGTACGGCAAGCTGGCCGGGATGACCGGTACGGCCATCACCGAGGCCAACGAGTTCCACGGGACCTACAAGCTCGGCGTGGTGCCGATCCCCACCAACAAGCCGATGATCCGGGGCGACGAGTCCGACGTGGTCTACCAGACCGAGCCGGCCAAGTACGAGGCGCTGGTCGAGGACATCGTCGGGCGGCACCAGCACGGGCAGCCCGTGCTGGTCGGCACGACTAGCGTGGAGAAGTCCGAGCGGGTGTCCAAGGCGCTGAAGCGGCAAGGCATCCCGCACGAGGTGCTGAACGCGAAGTACCACGAGCGCGAGGCCGCGATCATCGCCCAGGCCGGCCGCAAGGGCGCGGTCACCGTGGCCACCAACATGGCCGGCCGCGGCACCGACATCATGCTCGGCGGCAACCCCGAGTTCATCGCCGACCTGGAACTGCACCAGCGCGGCCTGTCCCCGGTGGACACCCCCGAGGACTTCGAGGCCGCCTGGCCCGAGGCCGTCGACAAGGCCCGCAAGGCCGTCGCCGAGGAGCACGAGGAAGTGGTCGCCGCCGGCGGCCTGTACGTGCTGGGCACCGAGCGGCACGAGTCCCGCCGCATCGACAACCAGCTGCGCGGCCGCGCCGGCCGTCAGGGCGACCCCGGCGAGTCCCGGTTCTACCTGTCGCTCGAGGACGACCTCATGCGCCGGTTCAACGCGGACCGCATCGCGCACATCATGGAGATCCTCAAGACCCCGCCCGAGGTGCCGATCGAGTCCAAGACCGTGAGCCGGGCCATCCGGTCCGCGCAGTCCCAGGTCGAGGCGCAGAACTTCGAGATCCGCAAGGACCTGCTCAAGTACGACGACGTGATGAACCGGCAGCGGCACGTCGTCTACGACGAGCGGCGCCGGGTGCTGCTGGGCGCCGACCTCCAGGACCAGATCAACACCATGCTCGACGAGGTCGTGGCCAGCTACGTGGCCGGGGCCACCAGCGAGGGCTTCCCCGAGGAGTGGGACCTCGACCGGCTCTGGCGCGCGTTCCGCCAGCTCTACCCGGTCGGCATCACCGTCAATCAGGTCATTGACGAGGCCGGCGGCGAGAAGTCCGGGCTGTCCAGCGAGCTGATCACCGAGTACGTCCGCGAAGACGCGCAGACCGCCTACCAGAACCGGACCGAGGAGCTGGGCGAGGAGCTCATGCGCGAGTTCGAGCGGCGGGTCGTGCTGTCCGTGCTCGACCGCAAGTGGCGCGAGCACCTGTACGAGATGGACTACCTGCGCGAGGGCATCGGCCTTCGCGGCTGGGCGCAGCGCGACCCGCTGGTCGAGTACCAGCGCGAGGGCTACGACATGTTCAACACCATGATGGACGGGATCAAGGAGGAGTCGGTCGGCAGCCTGTTCAACCTCCAGGTCGAGGTGCAGCAGGACCCGATCGTGGCCGAGGGCGACGACGCCCCCGCTGAGCTGGGCCCGGCCGCGGCGGCCGGCCCGGCGCTCGGCACCCGTCCCGCCCCGGTCGGCAACGGCGCCGGACAGCGCGCGCCAGCCCGGGGTGCCCGTGGCCAGTCCGCCCCGGACCAGGCCGTCGAGGGCGGTCGGGGCCAGGGTGCCGTGGGTCGCGGTGGCTCGGGCCAGGGTGGTTCCGGTCAGGGTGGCGCGGGTCAGGGTGGCTCGGGTCAGGGTGGCGCGGGCCAGGGTGGCGCGGGTCGCGGCGGCCAGCATCGCCAGGGCCAGGCCGCCCAGGGCCAGGGTCAGGGCGGCCAGGGCCGCGGCCGTCATGCGGCGGCGCCGGCAGCTCAGGTCGAGGACGACCTGCCCAGCGGCCTGGCCGCACCGGGCCTGGCCCGGCCCAAGCGCGCCGGCCAGCTCAGCTACATCGCGCCCAGCGAGGACGGGTCAGGCACGGCCGAGCGGCACACCGCCTCGACGGACGGGACGGACTACTCCAAGGTCGGCCGGAACTCCCCGTGCCCCTGCGGCTCGGGCCGCAAGTTCAAGCAGTGCCACGGCGACCCCCGCAACCGCTAGCCCGGCACGCCGCCAGCCCGGCCGCCGCCAGCCCGGCACGCCGCCAGCCCGGCACGCCGCCAGCCCGGCACGCCGCCAGCCCGGCGGACGCCGCCAGCCCGGCACGCCGCCAGCCCGGCGCACCGCCAGCCCGGCACGCCGCCAGCCGGGCGCACCGCCAGCCCGGCACGCCGCCAGTCCGTACGCCGCCAGTCCGGCACGACCGCTAGCCCGGCAGACCGCCAGCCCGGCGCACCGCCAGCCCGGCGCACCGCCAGCCCGGCGCACCGCCAGCCCGGTACGCCGCCGGCCGGGCGCACCGCTAGCCCGGTACGCCGCCAGCCCGGCGCACCGCTAGGTTCGTGCGCCATCGGTGGGCCCGCCCGGAGCCGGGTCGGCGGGGCGTGGGAGTGATCGGCCACCTTGAGCTTGTTTCGGCCAGCCGCAAAGCGTGATCCGGCTTGCCGAATCCTGCTAGCTATGATCACGGCCGTTTCGCCGCAGAATTCTGCGGCGAAACGGTCTGGATCATCGTGATTGTCGTTCTGGCGTGACCGGAAAGCGCGATCCGGACGGGCGCAGGTCAGCCCAGTGCGACCGGTGGTGGGCGGGTGGCCAGTGTGATCAGTGGGACTCGCATCCACGGGGGAGAGACCATGATCGCTAGAGTTGAGGCGCCCGACGGCGGGTGTGCTTACCGGGGAGATGGCTGACAGTTCGGCGGTCGGATCGTCCAGGATCATGAACAGCCCCGAACTGGACACCCGGAGCTGGGCGGGCCCCCGTCCCGCCCAGCCGGCTTCCCATCGCGCCCGCAACACCCCGGCCCGCGGCATGGGGCGCGCTCGCACCTGGGTCAGGCTGCCTCGATCGCGGTGCAGACCCAGCCATCTGGCTCCCGGGCGGTCGGGGCGCGGCCAGCTCGGTCCGGGGCGACGCTGCCGAGCCCGGCGTGCTCCAGCCGGACGGCCAGGGCGCGGGTCCGAGGGCCGATGCCCACGATGACGGTCATCTCGACCACGCCGCGCCGGGGCTGGGAGGTGAGTACCCGGCGCACCCGGGGCCGTTGGTCGGCCTGGAGGACCGGGCCTAGCTGCCTGATCCGCTTGCGGGCCTGCTCGGTCGTCCACGGCCGGACTTGCTGAGCCGGGCGCGACCCGGCCAGCGCCTCGGCCAGCACCTGCGCGAACTGGCTCGGCCACCCACCCGCCCACTCGGCTTCGTGCGGCGGCTGACCCGGCCTGCGGCTGGTATCTGGCCGGCCCGGTGCCCGCTCGGCCCCCGCCCGCCTCGCCGCATCCTGGCCGGCCGCCTCCGGCCTGGCCGAGCCGGGCCTCGCCGCATCCTGGCCGGCCGCCTCCGGCCTGGCCGAGCTGGGCCTCGCCGCACCCTGGCCGTCCGCCTCCGGCCCAGCTGCCGTCGACCCGGCTCGCCAGCCACCGGCCTCAGCCGCACCGCTCCGCCACCGGCCCCGCCGTCCGCGGCCTCACTTTCTCCGGCCCGGCCGCACGCCGGCCCAGCCGCACCCGGCCCAGCCGCACCCGGCCGCCCCGGCCCAGCCGCACCGTCCGCGGCCCAGCCCCACTCCGGCCCAGCCGCACCCGGCCCAGCCGCCCGCCGCCTCACTTTCTCCGGCCCAGCCGCACTCCGGTCCGGCCGCCTCCGGCCCGGCCGCCTCCGGTCTTGGCTGGCCGGGGGCTGGCGCGTCCTTACTAGCCTGGTCCTGGCTGCGCGGGTCGCGAATGACCGGGCCCGGGCCGGGTCGGTCCAGGCTGGCCTGGGCCGGACCGGCCTGGATGTCGAACGGCGGCGCCCAGGCTGGCACCGGACAACGGCGCACGGCCACGACGTCCGGCAGCGGACGCCGGCGCCAGTCCCGCTCCCACGGCAATCGGGGTGGCGGCAGGTGCCCAGCCGGGGGCGACCATTGTTGCGGATCTTGCTCAGGTAAGTCCGAGTGAGGGGTTCGCATGTCTGCGGTTCTACCGCCAGCCACCGACATTTCCGGCCTGTCCCGGGGCCGCGCCCGGTAGCCGCCAGCCCTGGAATGCAACCGCCGCCGGGCTGGTTCTCCTCTACTGACGAATCGTCGAGCGTTGGAGATCGCAGTGTCACTGCCACCACTGGTCGAGCCGGCTGCCGAGCTGAGTGTCGACGAGGTTAAGCGTTACTCGCGGCACCTGATCATCCCGGAGATCGGCATGGCCGGGCAGAAGCGCCTGAAGAACGCCAAGGTGCTCTGCGTCGGCGCCGGCGGGCTGGGCTCGCCCGCGCTGCTCTACCTGGCCGCGGCCGGGGTGGGCACGCTGGGCATCGTGGAGTTCGACGTGGTGGACGAGTCGAACCTGCAGCGCCAGATCATCCACGGGCAGTCCGATATCGGCCGCTCCAAGGCGCAGTCGGCCAAGGACAGCATCGCCGAGGTCAACCCGTACGTGAACGTGATCCTGCACGAGGAGCCGCTGGACAACGACAACGCGCTCCAGATCTTCGCGCAGTACGACCTGATCGTGGACGGGACGGACAACTTCGCCACCCGCTACCTGGTCAACGACGCCTGCGTGCTGCTGGGCAAGCCGTACGTCTGGGGCTCCATCTACCGGTTCGACGGCCAGGCCAGCGTGTTCTGGGCCGAGTACGGCCCCTGCTACCGGTGCCTGTACCCGGAGCCGCCGCCGCCGGGCATGGTGCCCTCCTGCGCCGAGGGCGGCGTGCTGGGCGTGCTCTGCGCGTCCATCGGGTCGATCCAGGTCAATGAGGCCATCAAGCTCATCACGGGCGTGGGCGAGACGCTGTCCGGGCGGCTGATGATCTACGACGCCCTGGAGATGAGCTACCGCACGGTGCGGGTCAGGAAGGACCCCGAGTGCGCGATCTGCGGCAAGAACCCGACGATCACCGGGCTCATCGACTACGACGCGTTCTGCGGCACGCTGTCGGCCGACGCCCAGGAGGCGGCGTCCGGCTCGACGATCACCGCGACCGAGCTGAAGGGCATGCTCGACCGGGACGACAACATCTTCCTGGTCGACGTCCGCGAGCCGAATGAGTACGAGATCGTCTCGATCCCCGGCGCGACGCTGATCCCGAAGGACCGCATCCTCCAGGGGACCGCGCTGGAGGAGCTGCCGCAGGACAAGAAGATCGTGCTGCACTGCAAGAGCGGCGCGCGCAGCGCCGAGTGCCTGGCCGCGCTGCACAACGCGGGCTTCTCCGACGCCGTGCACGTCGGCGGGGGCGTGCTCGCCTGGGTGAACCAGATCGACCCGTCGCTGCCGACCTACTAATGGCGGCAGTCGTTATCACGTGGTAATGGGGTTAGCAGGCGCGGGACCGATCCGGCTGGCCGGCCCAGGCCGTACCATTCCGGTGTGGTAATGCAGCCGGGATCCGCGGACGATGACGGGTCCCGTGCTGCGCCGCGACCGTCCCTGGCGCCGCGGCGCTCCCGGCGCTGGCGGCGGGCGGGCCTGGTGGGCCTGGTCGCTGTCGGGCTGTGCGGGCTCGCGGTTTCGGCCGCCGGGGTGGCCTCGCAGGTCCTGCCCCGGCGGTTCTCGGTCGCGCAGCAGCACAAGATCGAGGCCTGGGAGGTCGCGCGGCGCTGGCGGGCGCTCCCCGAGTCGGC
Organism: uncultured Actinomycetota bacterium; assembly: GCA_963822485.1. Classification (GTDB taxonomy): domain Bacteria; phylum Actinomycetota; class Actinomycetes; order Streptosporangiales; family Streptosporangiaceae; genus DASUBV01. The sequence continues at coordinate 12,305 of CAWGHW010000027.1, read as the reverse complement.
CATCTTCCCGGCCACGGTGCCCTACCAGCTGTCCGGCACCGACCTGTACAGCAACCAGAGCCTGCCGCTGACGGCGCACCGCCTTGCGGTCAGCAACCCGGCCACCTGCCAGAACGGGACCAGCCCGACGGCGGCCCGGGTGCTGGGCCGGTACCGGTGCACGGCGATGCTGCGGGCCACCTACACCGACGCCACGGGCAGCATGGTGGCCACGGTCGGGGTGGCCGTGCTGTCGGGCAGCACGGCGGCCAGCACGGCGGAGGGCGAGCTGGGCCGGCCGGTCAAGGGCGCGCCGCCGGACAGCGTCCGGCCGGCGGCGGTACCGGGCACGCTGGCGTCTCGCTTCGACGACCGCCAGCGGCAGGTCAACGTGAACTCGCGATCCGGGCCGTACCTGATCCTGGCCACGGTCGGCTACGCCAACGCCCGGCCGCGCGTGGACATGACCGACGACCCGTACCTCAGGGTCGAGATGACCAGCCTGGCCCAGGGCCTGGAGAGTGCCGTCACCAATGTGCTCGGACCGCCGGCGCCGGTGCCGAGCTGCCCCGGAGCGCCCGGATGCTGAGCGGTTCCAGTCTGACCGGGCGCGGGGTGCGGAGCCGGGTGATTGGCGCGGGCGCCGCCGTCCTGGTGACCGCCTCGGCCCTGACCGTGATCAGCGGCGCCCCGGCGGCCCGGGCCGACAGCGTCCGCAGCGCCGAGATGTGGGTGCTGAACGACATGAACGTCCGGCCCGCCTGGCGCCTCAGCCAGGGCCACGGCGTGGTGATCGCGGTGATCGACAGCGGCATCGACGGCCAGGTCTCCGACCTGAGCGGCTCGGTGCTCGCCGGCCCCGACTACACCGGCGTGCACACCCCGCCCGGCAACCCCAACTGGGGCGTGCACGGCACCTGGATGGCCTCGCTCATCGCGGGCCACGGCCACGGCCCCGGCGATGCCAGCGGCATCATCGGCGTGGCGCCGCAGTCCCGCGTGCTGTCGGTCCGGGTCATCACCGACAAGCACGACCCCGGCTACGCGGCCTACGAGCGGCAGTCGCCGCACCGCGGCCAGGTGGAGCTGGCCGCGGCCATCCGGTACGCGGTCGGCCACGGCGCCGAGGTGATCAGCATGTCGCTGGGCTACGGCGCGCCCAGCCGCCCGGTCCGCGCCGCGCTCCAGGACGCCTACGACCACCGGGTAGTCGTCGTGGCCTCGTCCGGCAACTCGGGCACCGAAGCCGAGGCCAAGGGCAACGGCACCGCTCCTTACTCGTTCCCGGCCAGCTACCCCGGCGTGCTCGGCGTCGCGGCGGTGGCCCAGGACGGCCAGCCCGCCTCGTTCTCCAGCGACAACGTCTCGGTCCAGGTCGCCGCGCCGGGCGTCAACGTGCCCGCCCAGGGCCGGGACGGCGGCTACTGGCTGGTCAGCGGCACCAGCCCGGCCTGCGCGCTCACCGCGGGCGTGGCCGCGCTGATTAAGTCGCGCTACCCCCGGCTGACGGACGCACAGGTCGGCAACGCCATCACCACGTCGGCCTGGCACCGGCCCAGGGGCGGGCCCGACGAGCAGGTCGGGTTCGGTACCGTGAACGCCGCCGCCGCGCTGCGGGCGGCCCGGCGGATCGATCGCCAGGGCGGGGCCGCGCGCACGGTGGCCGCCTCCAGCCACTTCGGCGGTGGTCTCGCCGCGGTCCCCGGCCCGCCGGTGGCGCCGCGCGGGCTGGCCGGACTGCTGTTGTTCTGCCTGCTGGGGGTGGCCTGCCTGGCCATGATCGGGTTCGCGGCGCTGCGGCTGGTGGCGGCCCGGCCGGCGGCCGGCCACGCCGAGCCGCGGGGGCCGCTGCCGCCCACGCCGGGCTGGGGGCTGCTCCCGGCTGCGGGCGAGGAGGACGACCCGCCTGACGGTCGTGAGCCGGGCGAGCCCGAGTCGGCGGACGGCTCGGGCGGCTTCGACGGCTCGGATGGCTCGGATGGCTCGGGCGGCTTGGGCGGTTACCGGGGTTCGGACGGCACGTCGGGCTTCGTGCGCTTCCCGTGGCAGGCGTCGTCGGGCGGGCGGCATGCCGCGCCGTCGGACCGGAGCGGCGGCGCCGGCCCTGGCGGCCGTTCGTGAGTCCGGATACCGCGGTCAGCGACTTTGCCGCGCGAGTGCTGGACGTGGTCGAGACCATCCCCGCGGGCCAGGTGATGTCCTACGGCGACATCGCCGAGTACCTCGGCGAGGGCGGTCCCCGCCAGGTCGGCCGGGTCATGACGCTGTGGGGCGGCGGGGTGGCCTGGTGGCGGGTAGTGCACGCCAACGGCTCGCTGCTGGCCGGGCACGAGCGCGCCGCGCTCACCCAGTACCGCGAGGAGGGCACGCCGCTGCGCCACGCCCCCGACGGCCGCCCATCCGGCGTCGACATGCGCCGCGCCCGCTGGTCGGGCTGACGGCCGGGTCGGGCTGACGCTGGGTCGGGCTGACGCTGGGCCGGGCGCCGAGGGCCATCCGGCCGGCCGCCAGAACCCCTTGCGACGCGCCGATAAACGGCTAACTGCCGAACTGGGCGCAGAGTGTCGGCATCCTCTGCTGGAATGCCATGCGAGATGGAACGAGCCGCGCCCACCCATACCCCCTACCGCTTGGTCCGCACGCCGATCCCGGCGTCCCGCCCGCCGGTGCTCGACCCCGCCCAGCGCCAGGTCGTCGAGCACCAGGGCGGTCCGCTGCTCGTGCTGGCCGGGCCGGGCACCGGCAAGACCACCACCCTCGTCGAGGCGGTGGCCCAGCGGATCTCCGACCGCGGCATCGACCCCAGCCGGCTGCTGGTGCTCACCTTCAGCCGCAAGGCCGCCCAGGAACTGCGGCAGCGCATCGCGCTGCGGCTCGGCGCGACGACCAGGCGCCCGCTGGCGCTGACCTTCCACAGCTACGCCTACGCCCTGGTGCGCCGCGAGTTCGTCCTGGCCGGGGACGAGCCGCCCGCGCTGCTGTCCGGCCCCGAGCAGCTGCTCGAAGTGCGCCGGCTGCTGCGCGGCGAGGCGCAGGACGGGGGCCAGAGCTGGCCCGTGCGGCTGCGCCCGGCGCTGAACACCAGGGGGTTCGCGGCCGAGCTGCGGGACTTCCTGCTGCGCGCCGCCGAGCGCGGCCTGGACGGCCGCGGGCTGGCCGAGCTGGGCCGCCGGCGCGGCCGCGACGACTGGATCTCGGCCGGCCGGTTCCTGGACGACTACGCCGCCCGCTTCGACCTCGCGCCGGTCCCCGCCTACGACTACGGCGAGATCATCCGGATCGCCGGCAGCCTGCTGCGCCGCGCGGCCGTGCTGGCCAGGGAGCGCGACGCCTACGACGCGATCTGCGTGGACGAGTACCAGGACGTCGACCCGGCGCAGGAGGAGCTGCTGCGCCAGCTCGCCTCCGGCGGCCGCGAGCTCATCGCCGTCGGCGACCCCGACCAGTCCATCTACGCCTTCCGCGGCGCGGACGTGGACGCCATCCGGCGCTTCCCCGACCGGTTCCGGGCGCCCGACGGCCAGCCTGCGCAGGTCGTCGCGCTGCGCACCTGCCGTCGCAGCGGGCCGGTGCTGCTGGCCGCGTCGCGGCGGGTCACCACCCGGATGCCGGCCGCCCTGGCCCGTCGTTCCCAAGATCATCCGCAACAGACTCACCGCGACCTGATTCCCGTCCCGACGGCGACTCCAGGTGAGGTGCGGATCATGACCGCCGCCAGCGCCAGCCAGGAAGCCGCGCTGATCGCCGACACGCTGCGCCGGGCGCACCTCATCGACGGGCTGCCCTGGTCGTCCATGGCTGTCCTGGTCCGGTCGGCCGCCCGCCAGGTCCCGGTGCTCCAGCGGGCCCTGGCCTCGGCCGGGGTGCCGGTGGCCGTGGCCGGCGACGAGCTGCCGCTGACCGACGAACCGGGTACCCGCCCGCTGCTGGCCCTGCTCGCCTGCGCGCTGCGGCCCGGTGCGCTGACCGAGGAGGCCGCGGCCGAGCTGCTGACCGGGCCGCTGGGCGGCACCGACGCCCTCGGCCTGCGGCGGCTGCGGCGGGTGCTGCGCGCCGCCGCCCAGGCCGTGGGGCAGCCGCCGCCCGACGAGCCGATGGCCGCCGCGCTGGCCGACCCCCGTGAGCTGATCCCGGCGGGCTGGTCGCCGGGCGCCCGCGCGCGGCCCGGGCATGCTGGAGGGCCTGATCTCGTCGGCCGGGACGGGGGGCTGGTCGGCCCGGCGCTGGCCGCCGCGCGGCGGGTGGCCGCGCTGCTGGCCGTGGCCCGCGACACCGCCGCCGGCGGCGGCACCCCGCACGAAGTGCTCTGGGCCGTCTGGAACGCCTCCGGGCTGGCCGCCCAGTGGCAGGAGGCCAGCGCGGCCGGCGGCAGCCGTGGCGCGGCGGCCGACGCCGACCTGGACGCCGTCGTCGCGCTGTTCGACGCCGCCGAGCGGTTCTCCGCCCGGCTGCCGCGGGGCTCGGCCCGGCTGTTCCTGGACAGCCTGGTCGGCCAGGAGATCGCCGGTGACACCCTGGCCTCCCGCGCGCCGCGCGGCGAGGCCGTGGCCGTGCTCACCGCGCACCGGTCCAAGGGCCTGGAGTGGGACCTGGTCATCGTGGCCGGCGTTCAGGAGGGCACCTGGCCTGACCTGCGCCAGCGCGGCTCGCTGCTGGGCATGGACGAGCTGGTCGAGATCGCCGCCGGCCGGCTGGACGACGGCCCCGCCGCGGCCGAGGCGGCCGCCGCCGCGCTGATCTCCAAGCTGCTGGACGAGGAACGCCGGCTGTTCTACGTCGCGGTGACCAGGGCCCGCCAGTCGCTGGTCGTGACCGCCGTCGGCGGCGACGGGGCCGAGGAACGGCCGTCCCGGTTCCTGGCCGAGCTGGCCGGCGACCAGATCGAGATCGAGCACGTGGCCGCGAGCGGCCGGCAGTGGCTGTCGCTGCCCGTGCTCACGGCCAGCCTGCGCCGGGCCGCGGCCGACGGCGCACTGCCCGGACCGGTCCGCCAGGCGGCCGCGGCCCAGCTGGCCCGGCTGGCCGTGGCGGGCGTGCCCGGTGCCGCCCCCCGGCACTGGTACGCCATGACCGAGCTGAGCAGCGCGGGCCAGGCCATCGCGGGCGAGGTCCGGCTGTCGCCCTCGCGGGTCGAGACCTTCACCAAGTGCGGCCTGCGCTGGCTGCTCGAGGCCGCCGTCGGGGTGGGCTCGCCCGCCGTGGCCCGCGACTTCGGCATCGTGATCCACGCCGCCGCGGCGCTGGCCGCCGAGGGCGCCGAGGACGGCGACATCGCCAAGCGCATGGACGAGATGTGGCAGCACCTGGACTTCGGCAGCGCCTGGTACAGCGCCAAGCAGCGTGACCTGGCCGAGCGGATGGTGCACAAGTTCCTGGCCTGGCACCGGGACAACCCGCGGGAGCTGGTCGCCGTCGAGCAGGAGCTGGCCGTCCGGGCCGGCCAGGTGACCATCACCGGGCAGGTCGACCGGCTGGAGCGCGACGCCGACGGGACGGCGATCGTGGTCGACATCAAGACCGGCAGCTCCCGCCCGGCCGACGCCGACCTGGACCGCAACCCGCAGCTCGGCGTCTACCAGCTCGCGGTGATGCTGGGCGCGTTCGAGGAGCTCGGCCTGACCGAGCCCGGCGGGGCCGAGCTGGTCCAGGTCGGCAAGGCCGGCCTGGCCGCCAGCGTGCGGGTGCAGCCGCAGCGGAGCCTGTCCAGCGACCCCGACCCGGGCTGGGCCCGCGACCTGGTCGACACGGTCGCGGCCGGGATGACCGGGCCGGTGTTCCAGGCCAGCGTCAACCCCGGCTGCCGGGTCTGCCCCGTGGCCGCCTGCTGCCCGGTGCACGAGCGCGGCGCGCAGGTGAACCCGTGACCGGGCCCCGGTACAGCCCGGTCCAGCTCGCCCGGCTGCTGGGCGCGGCCGAGCCGACCGCCGAGCAGGCCGCCGTGATCGGCGCGCCGCTGGGCCCGATGGCCGTGATCGCCGGGGCCGGCTCGGGCAAGAGCGAGACCATGGCCAACCGCCTGGTCTGGCTGGTGGCCAACCGGCTGGTCCGGCCGGAGCGGGTGCTCGGCCTCACGTTCACCAGGAAGGCCGCCGCCGAGCTGGGCGACCGGGTGCGGGCCCGGCTGGATGGGCTGCACCGCGCCGGGCTGGCCGTCTCCGGCGACGACGAGCTGCCCGGCGAGCCGACCGTGTCCACCTACCATGCCTACGCCGGCCGGCTGGTCACCGACCACGCCCTGCGCGACGGCCTGGAGCCGTCGCTGCGGCTGGTCACCCCGGCCGTGTCCTGGCAGATCGCCGCGCGCGTGGTGGCCGCCTACGACGGGCCGATGGACGCCGTGAACTGGGCCCCGGCCACCGTGACCGCGGCCGTCATCGACCTGGCCGGAGAACTGGCCGAGCACCTGCGCACCGCCGAGGACGTGCTGGGCGCCGGCCGCTGGCTGGACCAGTGCCTGGCCGGCCTGCCCGGCCGGGTGCCCGCGCTGACCCGGAAGGTGATCGCCAGCCAGCGGACCCGTGAGCAGCTGCTGCCGCTGGTGGCGGCCTTCCACCGGGCCAAGACCGCCCGTGAGGTCATCGACTACGGCGACCAGATGGCCATCGCCGCCCGCATCGCGGCCCGGCACCCCGAGGTGGGCGCCGCCGAGCGGGGCCGCTACCAGGTCGTGCTGCTCGACGAGTACCAGGACACCAGCCACGCCCAGCTCGTGCTGCTGCGCGCGCTGTTCAGCGGGGGTCACCCGGTCACCGCGGTCGGCGACCCGTGCCAGTCGATCTACGGCTGGCGCGGGGCCAGCGCCGGGAACCTGCGCCGGTTCCGGGCCGACTTCCCCGAGACCGAGGCCCAGCCGGCGCCGGTGCTGGCCCTGTCCACCAGCTTCCGCAACACCGGCCGGGTGCTCGCCGCGGCCGGCGCCATCCAGGCCGAGCTACGCGCCTCGGCTCCCGACGTGCCGCTGCTGGCCGCCCCGCCCGGCCGGGCCGAGCGGGGCCAGGTCGTCTGCGCCCTGCTCGACTCAGCCCTCGAAGAGGCCGACTGGGTGGCCGAGCAGGTCGCCGGGCTGCTCAAGCTGGAGCCCGGCCTGGCGCCGGACGGCCTGCCCTGGCCGGACGGCCGCCCGGACCCGGTCCGCCCGTCCGACGTCGCCGTGCTGTGCCGCAAGCGAGCCCAGTTCCCCGGGCTGCGCGCGGCCCTCGAGGCGCGCGGCATCCCGGTGGAGGTGGTCGGGCTCGGCGGCCTGCTCACCGTGCCCGAGGTCGCCGACATCGTGGCCACGCTGCGGGTGCTGCACGACCCGACCGCCGCCGACGCCCTGGCCCGGCTGCTGACCTCGCCGCGCTGGCGGATCGGGCCTGCCGACCTGGTGGCCCTGGGCCGCCGGGCCCGTGCGCTGGCCAGGGAGGTAGCCGGACCCGGAACCGGCCAGGACGGGGCTGGCCGGCGGACTCAGGGCGGGGCTGGCCAGGGCGGGGCTGGCCAGGGCGGGGCCGGTCAGGGCGGGGCCGGTCAGGGCGGGGTCGGCCGCGACGAGCCGGGCCAGCGCACCGACGACCTGATGGACCGGGCCGTCACCGACCTGACCAGGGACGCCGGCAGCCTGGTCGAGGCGCTCGACGACCTGGACGGCCCGGCCGCCTACTCGCCGGCCGGCCACGCGCGCTTGTCGGCCCTGGCCACCGAGTTGCGGGCCCTGCGCGGCCACGTGGCCCGGCCGTTGCCCGATCTGGTCACCGAAGTTGAGCGGACGCTCGGGCTCGACATCGAGGTCGCCTCCCGGCCCGGTGCCGATCCCGCCGCCGCGCGGGCCGACCTGGACGCCTTCACTGACGCCGCGGCCGCGTTCGCCGGCGAGCAGGACGAAGCCACGCTCGGCGCGTTCCTCGCCTACCTGAGCGCCGCCGAAGAGGAAGAATTCGGCCTGGAGGGCGGCCGGGTCGGCGAGACCGACTCGGTCAAGCTCGCCACCGTGCACGCGGCCAAGGGCCTGCAATGGCCGGCCGTGTTCGTGCCCGGCCTGTCCGGCGGCGCCCAGTCTCAGGTGTTCCCGGCCCGGCCCAGGGTCACCACCCGGTGGACCGAGAACCCGCGGCTGCTGCCGTTCAGCCTGCGCGGCGACGCCGCCGACCTGCCCGCGCTGGCCGGCCTGGCCGCCAGCGACCTGTCCATGTTCGGCGAGGCCTGCGCGGGCCGGGAGCTGGCCGAGGAGCGCCGCCTCGCTTACGTCGCCGCCACCAGGGCCGCGTTCTGGCTCGCCTGCACCGGCTACTGGTGGGGCGAGGGCGTGTCCCGGCTCGGGCCGTCCGCGTTCCTGGACGAGGTCCGCGGCGTCTGCCAGGCCGGCGAGGGCGCCGTCGCCGTCTGGGCATCGGAGCCCGAGCCCGACGCCGCCAACCCGGCGCTGGCCGCGCCCGCCACCGCGCCGTGGCCCGCCCAGCAGGAGGTCACCGCCCGCGGCGAGGCCGTCCGCGCCGCCGCCGGGCTGGTCAATCAGGCCATCGCCGAGCTGGAGCGCCGTCCCCGGCGACCCGTCGCCGAACCCCCTCCGGCAGCCGCCGGACCCCACCAGGAGCTGCTCGACGCCTGGGCCCGCGAGACCGAGCTGCTGCTGGCCGAGCGCGCCCGCCGCCGCAGCGGCGGCCACGCCCAGGTCGCGCTGCCCCGCCAGCTCCCCGTCTCCGCCCTCGTCACCATGGCCAGGGACCCCGCCGAGCTGGCCCGCCAGGTGCGCCGCCCCATGCCGCGGCCGCCCGCCCCGCACGCCCTGCGCGGCACCGATTTCCACCGCTGGCTCGAGGAGCGGTTCGGCCAGCCGCAGCTCATCGACGCCGACGAGCTGCCCGGCGCCGCCGACGACCTGGACGGGACCGGGCCCGACGCCGGGCTGGCCAGGCTCAAGGAACGGTTCGAGGCCAGCGAGTGGGCCAGCCGCCAGCCCGCCGAGGTCGAGGTGCCGTTCGAGACCCTGGTCGGCGACCGGCTCATCCGGGGCCGCATCGACGCCGTGTTCGCCGACAGCGGTGACGGCACGTTCGACGTCGTGGACTGGAAGACCGGCCGGCCGCCGTCCTCCGACGCCGAGCGGGCGGCAGCAGCGGTGCAGCTGGCCGCCTACCGGGTGGCCTGGGCCGGGCTGGCCCGGGTGCCCGTGGCGAGCGTGCGCGCGGCGTTCTACTACGTCGTCGCCGACCTCACCGTCCGCCCGGCCGACCTGCTGGACGAGGCCGGCCTGGCCGGCCTGCTCGCCGCCGTCCCGGCCGCCGAGGACTCTGCCCCGCACCCCGCGCCGCAACCCGCGCCGCGCCCCGCCTGACCCGCGGCCCGCCCGGCCGGGGTTCAGGAGTCCAGGTAGCTCTCCAGCGCCTCCATCTTCGCCTGGAGCGCGCCCGTCACGCCGGGCCGGATGTCCGCCTTCAGCGTCACGCTCACCCGAGGCGCGCGCGCCGCGACCGCGTCCACGGCCGCCTTGACCACCGCCATCACCTCGTCCCACTCGCCCTCGATGGTCGTGAACATCGCGTCGGTCTGGTTCGGCAGCCCGCTGTCCCTGACCACCCGGACGGCATCCGCGACATACTCAGCCACCGAATCGCCCACCCCGAGCGGTGTCACCGAGAACGCGACCAGCATCAAGCCTCCCTCACCCAGTTTGTCCGCCTGCTCACAAACAACGTACTGACCCCGGCCACCCAGACATCGACGCGGTGCCCGTGTGTCAGCTTTACGTATCATGAAGTTGACAGAAGTATTAACATGGAAGGGTGAGTTTCACGAGCGTTGCGGGCGAGGTGCGCGAGCGGTCCTGGCCTCTCGCGACCGCTTCTGGCGCCCCGACAGCTTTGGTGATCACTCTCCCGATGCCGTCGCGCAGGCGCTGTCCCGGCTGACCCGCGACGGCGAGCTGCGCCGCATCCGCCGTGGCCTCTACTGGCGGGGGACACCCACTCGCCTGGGCATGGCCCCGCCGCCACCCGACCGGCTGGCCAGGGAGGTCGCCGGGCAGTCTCGGGGGACTGGCCCAGCCGGGCGCAGTGCCGCCCTGGCCCTCCGGCCTGTCGACTCAGGTCCCCAGACACGAGACGATCGCCGTGCCTGCCCGCGCCCCCCGCAGCCAGGCCGCTTGCGCCTAGTCAGTCGCGCGGCCAGTGCCAAGCGCCGCAGCGAGCGGCTGACCCCGGCCGAGGTCGCGCTGCTGGAAGTGCTGCGCGCCTGGGATGTCCTGGTCGAGGCTCCGGCGCAGGAAGCCACCAGCCGGATCACCGACCTCGTAGATTCGGGCGTTATTCGCGCCGACCGGCTGGCTCGGGCCGCCGCTACCGAGCCGCCAGTTGTGCGCGAGGGCCTCAGGGACCTGCTGGGGAGCGTTGGCCGGCCTGAGGCGGCCGCGTCAGTGCCCCGCGCTCGCAGCCACTCTTTGCGCGGCCGGATGGACCTGGTCGGGTAGCCGTGACGCGATTCCGGGACTCCGCCGAGTTCGCGCCGACCGTAGACTACCGCCGCGGCCCGTCTCGGCATCAGCCCGGCGGCGGTCGAGAAGGACTACTGGGTCAGCGAGGCGCGACGTGACCGAGTCCTACTTCGGCGGCGGCGAACTGCGTCCGGCCGCCGGATGGGCGCGTAGCGCCGCCTTTAACGCGGGCGGCGATGATTCCCAACGGCTGCGTGCGGCCTACGCAGCGACTATGGCCGACCTCTACTTCGGGCCTGGCAATCCTCCCGCCTTTGACGCGATCTGCTTGCGGGTGGGCGAGCTAGGCGAATTACTGTAGCTACTCGCCCGATGCGGGTGGAGCCAGCAGAGGCCCGATCAGGGAGGCGACAGTGGACGAGCAGGCAGTCAGCGTCGGCGGGCAGGAGATCGCCTACCGGGGCAGCAGCGGCAGCGGCCGGGCCGTGATCTTCGTGCACGGGAACTCGTCCTCGGCCCGGACCTGGCACGCCGTGCTGGACGGGCCGTTCGGGCAGCGCTACCGGTGCCTGGCGCTGGACCTGCCCGGCCACGGGCAGTCGCCGCCCGCCAGCGACCAGGCGGCCTACTCCCTGCCGGGCTATGCCGACGTGCTGGCCGGGTTCGCCGCCGCCCTGGACGCCGCGGACGCGGTGGTCGTGGGCTGGAGCCTGGGCGGGCACATCGCGATCGAGGCCGCGCCGGCGCTGCCCGCGGCGGCCGGGTTCGTGGTGTTCGGCACGCCGCCGGTGTCCTCGGCGGAGCAGCTGGCCGCGGCGTTCCTGCCCAACCCGGCGATGAACGTCGGCTTCACGGCGGCGGTCACCCCCGCGGAGGCCCGGGCCTACGCGGCCAGCTTCATCGCGCCGGGCTCGGCGCTGGGGCTGGACGAGTTCGTCACCGACTCCTGGCACGGACGGCGCGGCCCGCGCCGGGCTGATGGCGAGCATCGGCGAGGGCCGGTTCGGCGACCAGGTGGGCATCGCCGCGACGCTGGGCCGGCCGCTGGCGGTCCTCCAGGGCGAGGGCGAGCAACTGGTCAGCCTGGACTACCTGCGGGCCCTGACCATCCCGACGCTGTGGCGCGGCGCCATCCAGATCGTGCCCGGCGCGGGTCACGCCCTGCACGAGGAGACGCCCGGGCCGTTCACCGAGCCGCTTGAGGAGTTCATCGCCGACCTGGACTAGCCAGCAGGGGACATCCAGACCAGCCGGTGAGCAGCGGATGCGTGGCGACTGTGACTGATGTTGCTGGAGGGTCATGCGGGGTCAAGGTGACCGCCCAGGGGAGTGTCGCGGGCCCCGTCGCAAGATCAGGTCCTCGTGGGTGCCTCGTTACCTACAGCGGGCTGTAGGTAACTAGGCACCCACGACCATGATCACTAGGTGCGCGGGGCCACTGTGACGCGGGGTGAGAATGGGGCGCGTGTGACTCGCGGCCGAGGGCCCGGCCCGCGCCCCGGCCGCAAGCGCGCCTCGCGCCTCGCGGTCACCCCACGCGTCACTCGGCTGCCGCACCGGCGTCACCGCCCTCGTCGCGGCCACCGGGACATCCAGGGCCGGTCCTGACCACGGGTCAGCCACCGGACGGTGGCGATGAGTTCGGCGGGGTCGAACGGCTTGGCCAGGCAGGCGTCCACTCCGGCGCTTGACTCGGCGGGCGTGCCCGCCGGTCGCCGCATGATGCTCCCCGGCCGCGCCGCGCCGCCCCCCGTCCTCGGCGCGTCGCTCTCCGGTTCCGCCCGGCTTCCCCCGGCCCGGCCGCGCCGCCCTCCACGCTCGGCGTACCTCCCTGTCCCGGCGCGAGCATGATGATCTTGGTGGAGCTGGTGGCCGGGTTGGCCCGCAGACGCGCCGCCACCCCCCAGCCGTCCAGCCC
>CAWGHW010000026.1:0-148862 GCA_963822485.1 uncultured Actinomycetota bacterium | reverse complement strand
CGGGTATCACCGGAACGGTCGCTGGGCTCCGCAGACCGTGCCCGGTGGCGGGGTGACGAGATGGACGAGGTAGCGGACTCTCCATTTGTCGGTACACGGGCTGGGCAGCTCAATCGGGTGGCCGTAGCTGGCCACAGTGAGCAGCACCGTGTTGCCCAGCCGGCGTTCAACGCGCTGGGCGCCGGAGTAGCCGGCGGCCGGGTCATACACGTTGTTGATGAGCAGGATCGGGGTCTTGGTCTTGGCGTTCCACGGGCCGGCGTAGCGCTCGGTGGCGTGCCCCGGCCAGTTCGCCGCGCAGGGAGCCCATTGCGTCCAGGCTTGGTACGGTCCCCACAGCTTGCCCGTGCGGTTGACGTTCTTGACGACCCTGGGCCAGGCGTTGACAGGCTGGTCGGCCGGAGCGTCCAGGCACTGGATCGCGGTCGACGTCGTCGCCTTGGCGAATGCAAAGGGCGTGAGCATCTGGCGCGCGAGTGTCTCCAGGGCAGAGCCGTCGCCGCCGGCAGCCGCGTCGAGTGCCCGTGCGTACCGGGGCCAGTCGTCCGGAGACCGCAGCGGCTCGAATGTCGTCAGCAGCAGGTCGCTATAGCTCAGAAAGCCAGGCGGGGATGCGTGCGGCGCCGGGATCGGCGCGCGGCGCGCCCGCCGGAACAGGCCTGCGACGCGCTGGGCTGCAGTCTCGGGGTGGCGGGTGAGCGCGCAGCGAGCCGGGCCGGCGCCCTGGCAGAGCGCCACGAACTGGGTGAAGACGGCGTCGGCCGAGCTGGCTTGGTAGGTGGTCCTCGCCTCCGCGTTCTTCACCCAGGGGACCGCGTTGACAACGGAGTTGAGTAGCATCGCTCGCACCCGGGTCGGGAACAGGTTGGCGTAGATCTGACCGATAAGGGTGCCGTAGGAAAGGCCGAAGTAGGTGAGGGCCCGGTCCCCGACGAGCTGGCGCAGCCGGTTGAGGTCACGGGCGGTGTCCTCGGTGGAGATGTTGTCCAGCAGCTGCCCGCTCACCTGGCCGCACCGGCGGGCCAGCTCGGTGGCTCTGCGTGCGTAGGCACGTGACTGGGCCGCGGTCGTCGGAATGTGCACGCCCCGCCAGAACCGCGCCTCGCTCGCCTGGCTGGTGAAGCACCGCACCGGGTCGCTCCGGTTCGTTCCCCGCGGGTCCCAGCTCACGATATTGAACCGACCGCCGCCAGCAACGTTGAAGTCAGAACCCTTATCCCGCACCAGCTCGACGCCGCTTTCACCCGGGCCGCCCGGGTTGACGAACATCGAGCCGATCAGATGTTTCTGATCGCTGGCCAGGCGGCGGATGACTGCGAGCTGGATCTGCTTGCCGGCCGGCCGGTGCCAGTTCAAGGGCACCGAAACCCTGGCGCACTGCAACTGCTTGCTGAACTTCTTGTAGCAGCTCTTCCAGGCGATCCCGCCCTGCTTGACCGCCGTAGCGGCCGCCGCTCCGGGCCTGGCGGCCCCGGCGGGCGACGCCAGCGGCAGCGCTGCAGCCACCACCCCGCAGATCGCGATCAGCATGACCAGAACTTTGCGCATCGTAGCCCCCCGCTTAGATGCCCAGATGCTCAAGCATTGGTCTGTTCTTGACCAGCTGTCAACTTCCGGATGGGTTGACCAATATCGACAAATCCTGACAATCAGTAGCCAGGTCAGCCTCGGTCAAACACGGGCTCTCAGGGATACTCTCCCGTGCACGCTGGCCTGGCCGCGGATGAGCCAACGGGCACGGGCAGCTCGTGGGACGGGCCTTGAACACAGGTTCATAATTTCGTCGAGCACTTCATGACCCTCTGCGATGATGTGGCCGGTGGGATGGGAGGCGCTCGAGCGGTGGGGTGACGATGTCGTTCGCGTCGAGCCGCTCACTGGCGGGGCTGGCGTCAACGAGGTGTGGAGTGTGCGCGTCGGCGGGCGCCTGGCGGTTGGTCGTCTGGGCCAGCGCAGCGACGCTGACCTGGCGTGGGAGACCGGCCTGCTGCGACACCTGGACCGTGAAGGGATGCCGGTGCCGGTGCCGATCCCGACCACGGACGGCCGGCACTTCGCCGGCGGTCTGGTGGTGATGACTTGGGTGGAGGGCGGATCGCCCGAGACCGAAGCCGACTGGCGTCGCGTCGCCGGCACACTCCGCCAGCTGCACCGGCTCACGCGCGGCTGGCCGCAGCGCCCGGGCTGGCGATCGTCGACTGACTTTCTGGACGCTGAGACCGGGACGAGGGTCGACCTGGGCGCGATGCCGCCGGAGGGTGTCGTTCGATGCCGGGCAGCGTGGGCGCGGCTGACCGGTCGCGCGACCTGCGTTGTCCACGGCGACCCCAACCCTCGTAACATCCGGATGACCGCGGATCGAGTCGCGATGATCGACTGGGATGAGTCGCACGTCGATGTCCCTGACCTGGACCTGGCGCTGCCGCACAACGCCGCCGGTCTCAGCGACGACGCGTATGACATCGCCGCGCAGGCGCGGGCCGCATGGGAAGCCGCGGTCTGCTGGGACCCCACCGGGACCGACCAGTTCGCCGTCAGGCGGCTCGCCGAAGTTCGAGCGGTCTGAGCAGCAGCGAATCGACGCAGCACACCTAACGCTGTTTCCGGCTCGATGTGGACCGCAAGCAGCAGCGCGCCGGGCCCTCACCAAGGTTCGGCGGGACGGTGAAGGTCAGCACGCGGAGGGCGGCTGTTCGACCGCGTGCTGTGCTGAGGCGGGGACGCGGGCCGCGGCGGCGGGCTGGTCGCGGGGGGCGAGCCGAGTCTGGTTGCGGTAGCGGGCGGGTGGCTGGCCCATGACCCGTTTGAATGTGGTGCTGAAGGTGGTCTCTGCGGGGTAGCCGACGGCGGCGCCGATGCTGGCGGCGCTGCGACTGGTGGTGCGCAGGTCGTGCGCGGCGAGGTGCATCCGCCAGGTGATCAGGTACTCGAGGGGCGGCAGGCCGGCGAGGGCGCGGAACCTGGCGGCGAACGCGCTGCGGGACATGGATGCGGCCCGGGCGAGCTCGGCCACGGTCCAGCGGCGGCCTGGCTGGGCGTGGATCTGCGCGAGTGCGGCGCCGATCTGCTCGTCGGCGAGGGCGGCGAGCCATCCTGTCGGCCCCGCGGACGTCGCCATGACGGCGCGCAGCGCCTGGACCAGCAGGACGTGGGTGAGCTGACGCCGGATCACCAGCGCGCCTAGTGCGCCGGGGTTGGCTGCCTCCGCGCTGAGCAGGTCGAGCACGGGCCAGAGCCGACGGGCCGTTGCGGTCGTGCTGTCGATCTTGACGACCGGGGGGATACGGTCGAGCAGCAGGCCCCCGGCGTAGCGGTCGACGGTCATCTGCCCGCTGACGAGGACTGTGCGCCCGGGCGTGTTTTCCTGTCCCGGGCCGGTCTGGTAGTAGACGACCGGCGGCCACGGGCCGGGCAGGACGGCCGGCTGCGGCAGGGCCGCCTGGCCGGGCGAGGACAGCATGGTGAAGCCCTGGCTCCCGGCGAGCAGCAGGCAGTCCCGCGCCTGCAGGAGGACGGGCTCCGCGCCGCCCGCAGTGGCCCAGCACTGCCCGGCCAGGACCGCGATGACCTTCAGCTGGCCGGGCTGCGGGAACGCCAGGCCCCAGTCTCCTGCTGCCTCGAAGCGCGCCGAGGAGGCCACCTGGACGTCGAGGATGTCCAGCACGGACGAAAGCACGTCTGCCATACCATGCCTCCTGGACGATACGTAAAGAAGTGAGGATTATTCCTCTTCTATTATCGCTCACCGCGCGCATAGTGTGAGTTCCGTGAAGCACGATGTCCTGCGAGAGACCGCGCCTGCGCTTGCCCAGGGGCCATCGCAACCTGAAACGCCGAAGGGAATGGCCATGCCCAGCGCCGAGCGTGCCATCGAGAACCTCACCGCCCGCTACGCGTTCCTCGTCGACGACGGCGACTTCGCCGGACTCGGCGACCTGCTAGACCACGCTGACTTCTGCCTGGGCGAGGCCTCTGCGCACGGCAAGTCCGACATCGAGGAACTGGCGCGGGCCGTGCTGCAGACCTATCCCGACGGCACGCCCCGTACCCGGCACGTGACCACGAACCTGATCATCGAGGCCGACGAGGACGCCCGGACCGCCACGTCCCGCTCCTACTTCACCGTCTTCCAGCAGGTCGGCGACTTCCCGCTCCAGCCTGTCGCCTCCGGCCGCTACCGCGACCGCTTCGAGCGCCGCGACGGCGCCTGGCGGTTCACGTCCCGCGAGGTGAGCACCGATCTCGTCGGCGACGTTAGCCACCACGTCAAGGCGGCCACATGATGGCCGCGCGCCGCCCGCTGGTCACCGGTTGGCCCCGACAGCTACCGCGGTCGATGTGGTTGGGCCGCGCCTCGCTGCACGATGCGCGACAGACCTTAGGTAGCTTTTGAGTCCAGCGATCGTGCCTGCCTCATCGGCTCGCCGTCTTTGTGAACCTGGCGCAAGTCCGCCATGGCCAGCACCTCGTCGGCTAGTTCGGCCGGGGTGAGCCTGTCGGAGCGCAGCATGAGCGTCCCGCCCGGCTGGCGGGCAGTGGCAGCCATCATCTCATCCACGCCGGTCATGCCGTATTCGCGGGCTGCCTGGTCCCAGTCTCTGCCGGGTTGAGTTACGCGGGCATTCAGCCGCTCCCGGAGCACGTCGGCGTCCACCTCGAGGAACACGTGCAGTACCTGCTCGCCCGCGTCGGCCAGGCCGCCGAGGATCTCGGCCCGGTAGGCGTCGCGGATCAGCGACATCGGGACGATGAGCGTGTCGGCGTGGTGCCTGCGCAGGGACAGAGCAGTCGCGACGACCAGTTCCCGCCAGCTCGGCAGGTGCTGGAAATCGCCGTTGGATGGCATCCACTTCCACAGCATGAGGCCGACGTCCTCCGGGTTATACACGACCGCGTCCGGAAGCCGCCGGTGCAGTTCCTCCGCGAGCGTCGTCTTGCCCGCGCCGAACCCGCCGTTGATCCAGATGATCACCGGCACAGGCTATCCGGTTGATCCCTTGGGTTGAGGTGAGCCCGCGCGAGGGCTGGCGCCCGTCAATGGCGAGCGACGTTGCCGCGCCTAACGCCAGCGGCGTAGCCTCGCCTGGCCGGGAGATCTCGTCAGCTTTATGCACGGCCCGGGCGGTGAGTAACGCAACTCCGTCGTCTGCCTGCATTGGGTCAGCGTGCGCTGATGGCTACGGCCGGGTCAGCGTGGTGCAGAAGGAGGCGCAGAGAGTGACTACTGGTGGTTTCTCGCCGAAACGGCTGGCCCGGGTGCGAGAGGTGCTGGAGCGTTACGTCGATTCCGGCTTTGCCCCTGGTGCGGTCGCCGCCGTCGCCCGGCACGGCGAGGTCCACATCGAGGCGGCGGGCAATCTCGCCTTCGAGGGCGAGGGCTCGAGGACGCCGATGGCAGCCGACACGATCTGCCGCATCGCCTCGACGACGAAGCCGATCGTTGCCGCCTGCGCGATGACGCTCGTGGAGGACTGCACGCTGCGCCTAGACGATCCGGTCGATGAGTTCCTGCCGGAGCTGGCGGATATGAGGGTGCTCGCCGATCCGGACGGGCCGCTGGACGAGACGGTCCCGGCGAACCGCCCGGTGACGCTGCGGGATCTGCTCACCTTCACCTTCGGCACCGGCATGGTCCCCGCCGAACCGGGAACGGTCCCGATCGCTGACGCGCTGAACGCGCTCCGGAGCGAGGCGCCCGACCAGGGGCCAGCCAGTAGTTGCGAGACGGCGATGCCGCCGGATGAGTGGGTTCGCCGGCTCGGCGCGCTTCCGCTGGTCTGCCAGCCGGGCGAGCGGTGGATGTACAACACCGCCGCCAACGTGACCGGCGTGCTCATCGCCCGCGCCACCGGCATGTCGGTCGGGGAAGCCCTGCGCGAGCGGATCTGCGGGCCGCTGGGGATGAAGGACACGGGCTTCAGCGTCGGCGGCGAGAGCAGCAGCCGGCTGGCGACCGTCTACCTGGCCGAAGAGTTCCACGGCGAGATCGCCGTCGAAGACGGCCCCGGCGGGTACTGGAGCCGGCCGCTGGCGTTCGAAGACTGCGGCGGCGGGCTCGTCTCGACCATCAGCGACTACCTCGCCTTCGCCTCGGCGCTGCTGGCCGGCGGTGCCCACCACGGCGAGCGGGTGCTGTCGCGGCCGTCGGTGACGCTGATGACCAGCGACCAGCTGACGCCTGCGCAGAAGGCGGTGTCCGGGTTCACGCCGGGGTACTTCGACGACTTCGGCTGGGGTTTCGGGATGGCGGTCCGCACCCGGCGCACGCACCTCGGACCTTCGGCCGGGAGCTACGGATGGAACGGGGGATACGGCATCATCTGGTACAACGACCCTGCCGAGGACATGACGGCGATCCTCATGAACCAGGGCGGAGCCGGGCGGCCTACGTCGCCGGTTTTCCTCGACTTCTTCACGGCCGCCTACCAGGCGATCGACGACTGACCGCGATGATCTCGCGCGTGGTGGTGCGCGGGGCTCGTCGTCGTCGAGCCATTGGAAGACGTTCCAGAACGTCACCGCGAGACTTGGCGAGATAGGACTGGCGATTCACGTGAAAGCTGCTGAGAACACCTCGTTGAATAACTTGACGACCAGGTAAATGTGGCCTTAGGTAGTTCGGAGCAGTGGTCGAACTACCCATCGGAGCCTTCTTATGTCCAAATCCATCGCTGTGTTCGGAGCCGGACCCGGCCTCGGCCATGCTGTCGCGCGTCACTACGCGCGAGAGGGGTATGCCGTCACGCTGGTGGCTCGCCGCCCGGAGCCACTTGAGGATCTGGCGAAGGATCTGACCAGTGCCGGGGCAACCGCGCACGTCATCACAGCCGACCTATCCGACACTGGTGCCACGCCCCGGCTGGCCGAGCAGATTCGCGCTAAGGCCGGCCACCTCGACGCCCTTTACTATGCGCCCACCCCAGCCACCGGGTTCGTTTCCGCAGCCAGCCTGACCCCGCAGCACGCCCAGAACTTCATGCCGCTGATCTTCTACACGATGCTGGCCCTCGTGCAGGAGTTCCTGCCGCACATGCTCGAGCAGGGGGACGGCGCCATCCTGACCGCGCAGGGCGGCAGCACCGTGCAGGGCCTGCCGAACATGAGCGGCCCCAGTCCGGCTCAAGCCGCCCAGCGCAACTACCTGCAGGCCCTGCACGCTGAGGTAGCCGAGAAGGGCGTCTACGTCGGCATGCTCTACATCGGCGCAGCCATCAGGAACAGTGCCTTCCACGCCGAGATGGAGGAGGCCAGAGCTGCGGGCGAGCCGGTCTGGGAGATGCCGACGGTCGACCCCGAACATCTCGCCGGCCTGCTCTGGACTATGCACAGCGCGAAGGGACAGCGGGAAGTCATCTATCCGTAGTATCGCGTGCCCGGTCCGTTCGGCCGGATAACCCGATGCGCTCGGGTTGCTCGTCGTGTCATCCTGCCTCGATGCCGGGTACCAGCCTGTTCGTCTGCTTCGCTTGAAGCATCTTCCTCGTCGTCCGCTCGCTGTCCTCCTGGGCGCGACCTTGCTGTCCGTTGCCGGTGATGGCATAACCCAGGTCGGCGTTCCGTGGCTGGTGCTCTTGACCACCGGCAGTGCCGGGAAAGCCGGGATCGTTGCCCTGTGCACGATGCTGCCAGCTACATTTAGCTCGCTCGTCGGCGGAACTCTTGTTGATCGTGCCGGAGCTAGATCGGTGAGCGTTATCTCCGACGCCGCCTGCTGCGCAGCGGTCGGGACCATTCCCGTGCTTCAGATAGCGGGTGTGCTGCGCTTCTGGGAACTGTGCACCCTGATGGCCGCGACGGGCTTGCTGAACGCTCCGGGAAATACAGCCCGGGCTGTCATCCTGCCCAGCCTCGCCCGTGATTCGCGCATGCCCCTATCACGAGCCGCGGGCATCTACGCTGGGGCAGCTCGGGCCGCCAGCATCATCGGCTCAGCCGCAGGCGGCCTTCTCATCGCGGCGCTGGGGCCTGCTCACGCGCTCTTCATCGACGCGGGAACGTTCGCCGCATCCGCCGCCCTGGTCGTGGCCGGGATCCGGCGGTCCGATCTTGGCGGGCCCGAGCAGGCGAGCCGTCCTCAGCCCGGCCGGCCAGCACAGCGGATATCGCCGGGACGTCCGCGATGGCATAAGGCTGGTCATGGCCACCCCGCTGCTGCTTGGCATCACCCTGCTGACGCTGGTCGCCCAGGGCCTGGACCAGGGATGGAGTACCGTCATCCTGCCGGTCGACGTGCGGGACAAGCTGCACAGCGTCCTCGTGCTCGGCACAGCCGAATCAGCTTTTGCCGCCGGTGCCCTGGTCGGCGCCATCCTGTACAGCACGATGGCCGAGCGCCTGCCCCGCTGGCCCGTGTTTACGCTCGGCTTCATCATCGTGGGCGTGCCGCGATTCGCTGTAGCGGCGCTGACGTCCAGCCCGGCGCCACTTATCGCGGTCATGGCCATCGAAGGGCTCGCATGCGGCCCCCTCAACCCGATCACCATCAGCATCACCTACCAGCTCACACCCGAGCACATGCGCGGCAGGGCCATCGGGACAATGACCGCCACGGCGCTGGTGGCCACGCCGTTCGGAGCGCTCGCCGCCGGTACGCTGATTGACTCGCTAGGTCTGCCAGCTACAACCGCCATTTTCGGCGGCATCTATTTCCTGGTGACCCTCGTCCCGGCGGTCTTCCCGCTCTACAGGCAAATGAGCGAGCCGGCCGGGCAGCCCAGCATCGCCGCGCCATTAGCGGGCCACTAGCCAGCGTGATGAGGAGCTCAGCCATGCGCAGGGACTCGCCGGGGCGGCCAGGTCAGTGTCCCTGGCCGCCCCGGCGGCGCCCGCCTACTCGCCGTCGGGCGTGGTGTGGATGAGCTTCTTGTTCACGAACTCGTCGATGCCCAGCGGCCCGAGCTCCCGGCCGACGCCCGAGCGCTTCGTCCCGCCGAAGGGCAGTTCCGGGCCGCCGCCCTCGGCCTGGTTAATCCAGACCATGCCGACATCCAGCCGGTCGGCCACGTCCAGGGCCAGGGCCTCGTCGCTGGAGAAGACGGCGCCGCCCAGGCCGTAGGAGCTGCTGTTGGCCAGCTCGATGGCCTCATCGGCGCTGGACACCTTGTAGACCACCGCGGCCGGCCCGAAGAGCTCCTCGCGGTAGGCCCGCATCTCGGGGGTCACGCCGGACAGCACGGTGGCCTCCACGAACGCGCCGGGCCGGTCCAGCCGGTGCCCGCCGAGGTGCACCGTCGCGCCCTTGCTGACCGCGTCGTTGATCTGGTCCATCAGGTTACGGGCCGCCTGCTCCGATGACAGCGGCCCGTACGCGCTGGCCGGGTCGGTCGGGTCGCCAGTGACATAACCGGACATCGCGGCGGTGAACTCCGAGATGAAGTCGTCGTACACGTCGTCGGTCACGATCATCCGCTTGGAGGCGTTGCACGCCTGGCCGCCGTTCTCCATCCGGGCGGCGGCCGCGGCCTTGGCCACGCTGGGCAGGTCCGCCCCGTCCAGCACGATGAAGGGGTCCGAGCCGCCCAGCTCCAGCACGACCTTCTTCAGGTTCTTGCCGGCCGTCGCGGCTACGGCCGAGCCGGCCCGCTCGCTGCCGGTCACCGACACCCCGGCAATCCGCGGGTCGGCGATCATCTCGGCCACCTGCTCGTTGCTGGCGAACACGTTGATGTACGCGTCGGCGGGCAGCCCGGCCTGGTGGAAGATCTGCTCCATGGCCAGGGCCGACTCCGGGCACTGCGGCGCGTGCTTGAGCACGATCGTGTTGCCGATCATCAGGTTCGGGGCGGCGAACCGGGCGACCTGGTAGTAGGGATAGTTCCAGGGCATGATGCCCAGCAGGGCCCCGATCGGGGACTTGCGGACCCAGGCCGTGCCCGGCGTGTTG
This sequence comes from uncultured Actinomycetota bacterium, assembly GCA_963822485.1. Classification (GTDB taxonomy): domain Bacteria; phylum Actinomycetota; class Actinomycetes; order Streptosporangiales; family Streptosporangiaceae; genus DASUBV01. The sequence goes on along the minus strand of CAWGHW010000026.1, from coordinate 138,979 downwards.
GACTGCAGCGGCTCGTCCTTGAGCAGGTCGGGGCCGTGGTCGGCGTAGTAGCGGTAGATGCCGACAGTAAATTCCAGCTCGCCGAGGGCCTCGGCCGTGGTCTTGCCCATCTCCCGGGTGATGATCGCGCCCAGCTCGGCGGACCGGTCCTGGTAGAGCTGGGCCACCCGGCGAAGGATGTCGGCGCGCTCGGTCATGGCCGTCCGCCGCCATGCCGGATACCCTCGTCCGGCCCGGTCCAGGATCTCGCCGATTTCCGCGTCGGTGGCCGTCGGGTACTCCTGCTCCACCTGACCGGTGGACGGGTTCACAACCTGGTACTTCATGCCTTGCCTCTCCTCGCGCCTGACTCAGGTGCTCATGATCAGCGAGCCTACCGGGGCCCGGCCGGGCCTGCCCAGGGGCAGTTCTGGCACGAGGGTCACGCCGCTCCCTCCAGCTCCAGCACCCTGGCTCCATCTGAGCCTGCCGCGACGGCCCGCGGCAGCCGTCTATCCGGCGGTCGGCTCCCCGGCCAGCGCGGGCCGCAGGTAGGCATGGGCCCAGGCGGCCAGGGTGGTCGGTGTCGTGGTGACGATGCTGCGCTTGTCCTCGGCTATGAAATCGTCGCGTAGGACCGCTGACATCCCCGCCATGCCCTCGACCTGCCGGTCGCCGAGCCCCTCGGCGCGCAGCATGTTGCGCAGCTCCTCCTGGGAGATCGTCTCGGCCTTGACCCGGTACCCGGTCGCGTCGCTGATGACCTGGGCGGCCTGGGTCATCGTGAGGTCCTCGGGACCGTGGACGGCCTGGATCAGCTGGCCTGACCAGTCCGTGGCGAGCAGCCGGGCGGCGGCGATGTCGCCGATGTCGCGAGGATCGACCCAGGGCAGGGCATAGTCGAGGGCCATCGGGGCTCGCAGCACGCCCGCCCGAATCGAGTCGAGCTCCGTGAGCAGGTTGGTGAAGAAGTAGCCGCAGCGCAGGTGCACCACCGTCGCGCCGGTGGCGTCGAGCAGCTCTTCGGTCCGGGCCAGGCCGTCGATCTCACCCGCGCCGGAGCGCTTCTCGGCGCCGATGCTGCTGAGGAAGACCGTCCGGCCGATCTGGTTCTCGGTGACCGCGCGGGCCGCGTTGGCGCCCAGCTGGGTGTACCAGGCGACGGGATCGGCATCTGGGTCGGCGGTCGACGGGCTAAGCCAGAACAAGGCGTCGGCATCCCGGGTCACGCGTACCACGGCCGCGGGATCAGCCAGGTCGGCTTGAACGACGTCCGCACGCCGCATGATGGCCGGGTCGAGCCGGGCGGGAGCGCGGGCCAGCACCGTGGGCCGCACTCCGGCCTGGATGAGCAGCCGCACAACCCGCGATCCGACATGGCCGGTCGGCGTGGTGACAACAACCTTCATGAGCCCTGCCTATCACCGGGTGCCGACAGCCTGCCGACGGGTGAATCTGTATCAGGGCTGAGGAAGTAAGCCCAGTCCGGCCCGGTCCAGTTCCCTTGCTAGAGACCTGATCGCGCCCCGCGGGGCGGCGCGGCCCAGGCGCGCGAGTCGAGGGTGCCGTCGATGGCTGCCTGGGCGACCTCGGTCAGGCGGAGGTTGCCGTTGCGCGCGAAGGCCCGCAGCCGGGAGAACGCCTCAGCCAGGTCGACGTCGGCGCGCTCAGAGATCACGCCCTTGGCCTGCTCGATCACCACGCGGCTGGTGAGCGCGGCGGACAACTGCTCATTCAGGCGCTGGGCCTCGGCGCTGGTCCGGTGCTGGGTGATGCTCAGGGCAGCAAGGTCGGCGAACCCCCGTGCGACGATGACGTCAGCCTCGGCCATCGGGTCTCGGGTGGCAAAGAGCAAGTTCAGCGCGCCGAGGGTCAGCTCCCGCAGCCGCAGCGGCAGGGCCAGCGCTGAGGCGAAGCCGGCCTCCTCGGCCGCGGCGGCGAACAGCGGCCACCGGCCGGTCCCGGCCTGCAGGTTCTCCTGCCCGACCGGCTCGCCGGTGCGGAAGGCATCCAGGCACGGGCCTTCCTGGGCTTGCAGCTCGAACAGCTCCAGCAGCCGCATCGCCTCGCTGGAAGACGCCACCAGGCCCAGGCTGCCGGAGGGCGAGGCCAGCATCACCCCGGCGGCCGAGACGCCGAGCAGGCTGACACACCGTGCCGCCACTCCGGTCAACATGTCGATGACGTCGTAGTCGTCGACCAGGCTGTCGGCGATCTCGACCAGTGACGTGACGACGTCAGCTTCCCTGGTCATCTACGTTCGTCCTCCCGCTAGCCGACGGCGGCCTGGGCAGGCCGACCAGGCCCCGCACCTCACAGCGTAGTCCCGCTCGGCCGGCTCGCCCGGTGCCCGGCTGGCCGACGTCATCCCAGCCTGAGCCTGCGGGCGATGATGTCCCTGGCCACGTCGGCGAGCAGGCGGTCGGAGCGGAAGGCGTAGGCGCGCAACCGGATGAGGGCCTCCGCCACGCTGATGTCCTCCTGCACCGAGACGATGCCTGCGGCGTTGTGGACCGCGAAGTGGAAGTCGGCGCCGACCTCCAGCTCCTCAGCCACCATGCCGGGGGGCGCGCCGGCCTGGGCCTCCAGCACCAGGCGCGCGGCGACTTCCGCCACCACCAGCGCGTCGGCATGCTGCTCACCGGTCAGCGGGCCGGGCAGATCCCGGTACAAGTTGAGTGCGCCGAGACGGACCGATCCGACCCGCAGCGGGAACCCGAAGACCGCCCGCACTCCTGCCTCCAGCGCCGACGGCGTGAAGGCAGGCCAGCGACGTACCACCGGATCGGCCAGGTCCGGCTCGGCCACCACCATGTCCTTGCGGTAAGTATCCACGCAGGGGCCCTCGCCAAGGGTGTACTGCAGTTCCTCGATCAGGTGGCTCACCTGATCGGTAGCGCCGAGCGAGCCCCGCGGAATGTCACCCGACATGAGCATCACCCCCGCGCCGCTGACTCCCACGATCGGCGGGCATGCCCCGCATACTCCGGACGAGGACCAGGCATCTCCCCAGTCGTCCAGCGCGGCCAGGATCCGATGTAGTCGATCGTCGGCCATTCAGCGCCGGGTTCCCGGACGGGCCCGCGGGACGCTGCCCGCGGGATGCAGGTTGTCGATCACCTGCCGCCTCCTACTCAGAGATAGGAAAGCGCCGGCAGGGACCGGACGCGACGCCGTTCCGGCCCAGGGGACCCAGGCCTCTCCCGCCTCACGCTACGCTACGCGGCCGCCGCCTACATTGCCGCCTGGTCGAGCGCTGCGGCCTCGCGACGGAAACGGCGAACAGGGTCCCGGTGCGGGTCGACGAACCGCAGACGCGGGCCGTCCGTCCCTCCAGTCCGGTCCCCGCAAATCCAGAGGATCGGACTGTCCCCCCTTCGGGGGACGCACGGCCCGCGCCGTCAAGCTGGCCAGTACGCAGGGCGCCGTCCGCCGCGCGACCCGCGTCGGCCGTTCCTCGCACGCGAGCAGCCCGGTCTAGCGGCGACTCGCGACCATGCTGGATAGCTAGGTCTCGGAACAGCGCACCCGGGACTCAGCTAGGCCGAGTTCCGGTCGGGATGTGCGGGTGGCTGCGGACTCGCTCCGCCGTGGCCAGTGGTAGTCATCACTGCCGAGGTCCGGAGCAGCGCCAGAGGTGCCAGTCTTTCAGGAAGATACGTGTCATGGCAACCGGGAGATGACAATTGCAGAGTTCTTTGCGATGCCTATGGGAAGGCCACCTGGCTATAGCCGTACCGTAGATGATGGTCCGGCGCGGCTCGCGGCGCCCGTATCGCGGGAATGCTTATCGCGATCTCTTGTTTGGTGCCAGGATCGGCGCCTATGCCCTGGCCCGGACCTGCCAGTACGGCGAGTCGAGTAAGAACCGGGCGCTTTAGGCGCGATTCTCAGGTGATTCCCGCCAGGCTGACCTGGGGTCAGCTTGGCCGCGAGCTGACCGTCATCCCGACTTGATTGCGCGCATATGCAGGAATAGCGGGATGCGCGGCCAGCGCCGGGCGTCCGGGTCACGGGCCACGACCTCGTCGGGCGCCCGGACTTCGCGGATCGTCTCGGTCAGCAGCCCGGCCGCCGCCAGCGCCTGAATGCAGGACTCCAGGGGCCGGTACTCGCTGTGGAAGGTCAGGCGGATGCCGTCGCGCTCGATCGTCGTGATCGACGGGGCCGGGTCGAGGTAGGAACCGGTGATCACGAACGGAGCCGCTGCCTCACGGGCCTGGAACGAGCCTGCGGTGTTGAGTGGATGCATCTCGCCGGTCGGACACTGCGGTGTTATCGTGCTGGCGTACCGCACCGGTAGCGGGCCTTATCGTCGCGAGTTCTTCTGCAGTGTCGAGGAGGCCTGTTCATGTCGTCTATCGAGGTGCGTCCGTTCCGCCGCCGGGACCGGGATCAGCTCACCGCTCTGGTCAACGGGCATGCCGCGGCCGTGGTGCCGGGCCTGGGCGTATCGGTCAGCTCGATGCTCAGCGAGCTGGAGCGCCAGCCGGGCGAGTTCATCATCGATCCCTGGGTAAGCGAGCGGCTGACTCTGGTCGCGGAGCAGCGCGACCGCATCGGCGCGGCGGCGCACCTGCTCCGCTACGGCGCCGACGAGCGGGTAGGCCCGGCCTACGCCGGTAGCGGCATCATCCGCTGGCTGCTGTTCTGGCCCGAGGCGCCGACCGGCAACGCGTGCTGGCCGGACGCGACCGAGGCTGCGGAGAAACTGATCGCGGCCTGCCTGCGGCAGCTGGACGACTGGGGTGTCACCAGCCAGTCAGCCGAGGGCGAGCTGCCGGTGCGCGGGGTCTACGGAGTGCCGGAGCAGTGGCCGCACGTCCGGTCCCTCTACGAGCGGGCCGGGTTCGTGCACGACGGGCACACCGAGATCATCTACCTGATCCGGGTGGCGGACCTGCCGCGCCCGGCCCGGCCGCCGGTCGAGGGGCTGTCGGTACGCCGGTCGGTCGGCATCAACGGCACCCGGCTAACGGCTCTGCTCGGCGAGGAGGCCATCGGCTATATCGAGGTGGAGATCTTCGAGGAGGGCGAGCGGCTGGCCCGGCACGGGGGCTGGGCCGACGTGGGCAACCTGCACGTGGCCGAGCGGTATCAGCGCCGCGGCGTCGGTACCTGGCTGTTCGGCCAGGCCGCCGAGTGGCTCGAGCTGGCCCACGTGGACCGGTTGCTGGACTACGCCTACCTGGAGGACACCGACGGCACGGGCCAGCGCTATGACGGCTACCGAGCGCTGCTCGCGGCCTGCGGCTTCCGGGAGCTGACCCGTACCAGGCGGGGCTGGACCCGGCCAGCGGGGCCGGTCAGCGCAGGATGAGTCAGCGCAGGGTGAGTCAGCGCAGGGTGATTCAGCGCAGGGTGATCACGTTGGCGGTGATCAGCCCGGCGGCGTCGGAGGCCAGGTAGGCGATGACCTCGGCGACCTGGGCCGGGGCGGCCACGTGGATCAGCGTCGAGGAGCTGGCCACGGCGTCGCGGACCGCGTCGGTGACCCAGCCGGTGTCGGTGACCGGCGGGTAGACCATGTTCGCGGTGACGCCGAACGGGGCCAGCTCGAGCGCGGCCGACATGGTGTAGTTCGTCTGGGCGGCCTTGGCCGCGCCGTAAGAGACTTCCTCGGGGAAGCCGAGGTCGCCGCCGGAGGTAAGGCCGATGATGCGGCCCCAGGTCCCGCCACGGGCGATGTGCCGTCGCGCGAACTCGCTGATCAGCAGGGCGGCGGCCATGGCGTCGACGGTGAACTGCTGGGTCCAGCTGGCCGCGGTGACGGGCTGGAGTGAGCGGCCGTGGCGGTCGATGCTGGTCGGCGCGAACGTGTCGGCCAGCCAGCCGGTGGCGTTGTTGACCAGGATGTCGACTGGCCCGAGCCGCTCCTCGGCCGTGTCGAACAGCATGGCCGGGGTGACCGGGTCCGACAGGTTGGCCTCGACAGCGAGCGCCTGCCCGCCGGCCGCGCGGATCTGGGCCACCACGGCGTCGCCGTCCCTGGACCGGTGATCACGGTAGGCGGCCGGGGTGCCGTCGTCTTGCTCGTCCTGGAGCCGCAGGTAGGTACACAGCACGGCGCAGCCCCGCCGGGCCAGCGCGATGGCCGTGGCCGCTCCGATGCCGTGATTGGCGCCGGTGATGATCGCGGTGTGCGTGCCCGCTGGCTCGCTCGTCATCGTGCCTCAGCTTCCCTCGCCCTGGGTGCCAGTACCGTAGCGGGCCCCAGAGAGCGGGCGAACTTATTTACTCAGCCCGGTCCACGAGGTGGAACTCCACCCGGTACAGGAGGGTGTCGTCGTCGATCGGCCCGGCGTGGGCGGCTCGCCGCCTTAGCGTCTCCCGATCCGGCTCGCCGGACAGGCGGACGTCGGCCGCGGTGATGGCGGTGAACGGCACCAGTTCCACCGAGTCAACCTCGATCTGCGCGGGACCGACCGTGTACCGGCCGCCGATCTTGACCCTCGGCCGGCTCCAGAGGCGGTAGGAGACGGTGATCCCGCCGGTCAGCACGTCCTCGCGCAGCTCCGGGCTGAACTCCATTGTCCGAGGCTAACCCGGTCAGCTGGCGCCATGCGGGCACCGGCCGTGACGCGGCGTGCTGTTAGAGATGTTTGGTAGGTCTCATGTCAGATTGTCGGTCCTGTCTCCTAAACTGATGAGACAACGGTGAGACAACTTGCCGCTGATGACGATGCGGTGCTGACCACGAAACAGCGCTGACCACGACACGGGGAGCGGTGGGCCGGCCAGAGCGGGACCTTCCAGGTGAAGGCACCCCGCTGACGGCGTTCGCGCGGCGACTGCGCGCGGTGCGGGCGGCGGCCGGGCAGCCCTCATACCGTCGGCTGGCCGCGGCCACGCACTATTCGGCTGCCACGCTGGCCCGGGCGGCAGCGGGCCAGGTCCTGCCGTCGCTCGAGGTCACGCTGGCCTACGTGGCGGGGTGCGGGGCCGACCCCGCCGGCTGGCGGGACGTCTGGGCCGAGGTATCGGCCTGGCTCAAGACCCAGGCCAGCCAGGCAAATGGCTACGGCCAGCCCGGCGGCTACGGCCATCCTGCCGCCCACAGCCATCCTGCCGCCCACAGCCATCCTGCCGCCCACAGCCAGCCGACCGGTTACAGCCATCCTGCCGGCCACGGCCAGCCTGCCGGTCATGGCCATCCGGCCGGCCAGGGCCAGCCCGCCGGCCACGGCACCGGCGGGGCGGACCAAGCGGGCCCGGCACCCGGCGGGCCGGCGGCGCTGTCGCCCGTCGCCGTGGCGGTGGGCGTGCCTGCCCAGCTTCCCCCGGACACCGGCGACTTCACCGGGCGGGATGAGCAGGTCCGGCTGCTGTGCGGCCTGCTGCATGCCGAGCCGCCGCGAGGACCGGCCAGGCGCGGTGGTCATCTCGGCCGTGGCGGGCATGGGCGGCATCGGCAAGACCGCGCTGGCGGTACACGTCGCCCACCGGCTGCGGGACCGGTTCCCCGACGGGCAGCTGTTCGCCAACCTCCAGGGCGCGACCAGCCCGCTGCGGTCCTCCGAGGTGCTGGCCAGGTTCCTGCGCGACCTGGGCGTGCCGGATGTGGCGATCCCGGCCGGCGAGGCGGAGCGAGCGGCCCGGTTCCGGACCCTGCTGGCCGGGCGCCGGGTGCTGGTCGCGCTGGACGACGCCAGGGACGCCGGCCAGGTCCGGCCGCTGCTGCCCGGCACCGCGGGCTGCGGGGTGATCGTCACCAGCCGGAACACCCTGCCGGGGCTGCCGGGCAGCGCGCTGCTCGACCTGGAGGTGCTCGACCAGGCCGAGGCCTGGGAGCTGTTCCGGGTCATCGTCGGGCCGACTCGCGCGGCCGCCGAGCCGGAGGCCACGGCGAGCGTGCTGGCCAGCTGCGGCGGCCTGCCGCTGGCGATCCGGATCGCGGCCAGCCGGCTGGCCTCCCGGCCGGGCTGGACGATCGCGCACCTGGCCGGCCGGCTGGCCGACGAGAACGCCCGGCTGGCCGAGCTGACCGCGGGCGACCTGGCGGTCCGGGCCAGCTTCGCGGTCAGCTACGACAGCCTGCCCGCGCCGGCCGCGCCCGGCGACCCGGACCCGGCCCGGGTGTTCCGCCTGCTCGGGCTGTCCACCGGGCGGGTGCTCAGCCTGCCGGCCATCGCCGCGCTGGCCGGAGGGCCGGCCCCCGCCGTGGCGAAGGCCCTGGACATCCTCACCGACGCGCACCTGATCCAGTCGCCCGCGCCGGACCGGTACCGGCTGCACGACCTGCTGCGCAGCTACGCCGCCGAGCTGGCCCGGGAGACCGAGACGGCGGCCGAGCGGAGCGCGGCCGTCGGCCGGGTGCTGCGGTGGTACAGCGAGCAGGCCGTGACCGCCGCCCGGGTGCTGACCCCGGTCAGCAAGCTGCCCATAACGGCGGGGTTCCAGGCCGACCGCCCGGCGGCCATCACTGATCCCGAGCAGGCGCTGGACTGGTACGAGAGCGAGCTGGCCAACCTGGTCGCCGCCACCCGCCAGGCGGCGGGCCGGGGGCTGCACGACGTGGCGGCGCAGATCGCCTCAGCGATGTGGGGGTTCTTCAACCGCACGCCGTACCTGGAGGACTGGATCGCCGTCAGCCAGATCGGCGTGGACAGCGCCCGCCGGATCGGCCACGATGGCGCCCTGGCCTGGATGCTGAACGGCCTGGGCCAGGCCTACTACACCCAGGGGGGACGGTTCGCGGAGTCGCACCAGGCCCTGACCGAGGCCCTGGAGATCAGGCACCGGACCGGCGATCGCAGCGGCGAGGCCGCGATCCTGAACTCGCTGGCCTGCGACCTGTTCTACCAGGACCGGTTCGGGGAGGCGCTGGAGTACCTGTGGCCGGCGCTGGCCATTCACACCTCGCTGGGCGAGCAGCCGCAAGTCGGCATCGTGCTGAACAACATCGGGCACGCGCTGCTGGGGTTGCGGCGACCGGGTGAGGCCCTGGGCTACCTGGGCCGGGCCCTGGAGATCCGGCAGGCCACCGGCAACCGGTACGGCCAGGGCATCACCGAGAGCACGCTGGGCGACGCCTGCCGCGAGCTCGGCCGGTTCGAGGACGCCGTGGCCCACTACGAGCGGGCCAGGGCCGCCCTGGAGGAGACGGCTCGCGACCACGCCGACCAGGCCGACGTCGTGTACGGATTGGGCATCGCGCTGGACGCGCTGGGCCGGGTCGCCGAGGCGCGCGATGCCTGGCTGACCGCGGTACGGATCTTCGACCGGTACAGCGACCCGCGGGCGGCCGAGCTGCGCGCCCGGCTGGCCGGGCCCGAGGATCGGGCGGCTCAGGCCAGGTACGCGGCGATCCCGTCCAGCAGCCAGCCGAGCGTGTAGTCGAACTGGCCGGCCGCCCCGGCCGGGCTCCGGCCGCGGATCCACCGGGCGAAGGCCGGGTAGCGGCCCGAGTCCAGGATCGGGGCCAGGAATGGCTGGGCGGCCGCCTGGAGCTGCTCGTCGGTGGCCAGTCCGGTGCGCTGGCGCATCCGGCTCTCCTCGGCTAGCTGGAGGGCCGAGCCGATGAGGTGGCTGTCGATGGCCGCGGTGATCCGGGTCATGGCGTCGGCGTCGAGCCCCTCGGACTCCAGCGCGGCGAACCGGAAGTCGAAGTAGCGCAGGGCGTTCGGGCCGAACGGCGGCCGGGTGTGCACCAGCTCGCCGAACCATAGGTGGCGCTGGATGACCGCCCAGGTCCGCCGGGTCAGCGGCTCCAGGTCGGCCCGCCAGTCGCCGCTGGGCCGCTCGGGCAGGCCGACCTCGCCGTAGACGGCGTCGATCATCAGGTCCACCAGCCCGTCCTTGCTGCCCACGTACCGGTACAGCGACATCGGGGTGGACGAGCCCAGCTCGGCGGCCACCCGCCGCATGGTGAGCGCCCGCGTTCCCTCGGCGTCGGCCACGGCCAGCGCGGCGGCCAGGATGGCCGGGCGGCTCAGCGAGGCCGCGGGCCGGCCGGGCGGCTCGGGCAGCGTCCAGACCAGCGGGCCGGGCAGGTCGGCTTCGTGCGGCGGGTTGCGGGCCAAGGCTCCTCCCAGTGCTCGGCGGCCGTCTGCCGATCATGACAGCTCAGCATGGAGCTGACGTCGCCTGGCCGAGCCGGAACCGGGGTTGCCAGCCAAACAAGGTTGCCAGGCCAGGATCAGCGCGTGTACGTTGTACACCATGATGTACAACGTACACGCATGCCGCGGCCGGGCCTCCGACAGCGGGGCCGAGCGAACCAGGGTCCTGATCGTGGGCGGCGGGCTGGTCGGCCTGTGCGCATCGCTGTTCCTCAGCCACCAGGGCGTCGGGTCGATCCTGGCCGAGCGCCGCGTGGCCACCTCGCCCCAGCCCAAGGCGCGCCGGATCAGTATCCGGACCATGGAGCTGTTCCGGCAGCTCGGCATCGATGGCCCGGTGGCCAAGGCCGCCGCGGCGCTGGCCGAGTTCCAGGGCATGTCGGCCGGGCCGACCCTCGCGCAGGCCGAGCCGCTGCCGTTCCGGCCGCCGGGCGGGAACCCGGACTGGGCCGACTGCTCGCCCGTCACGGCCTGTCTGTGCGCGCAGGACCTGCTGGAGCCGGTCCTCCGCCAGCTCGCCGCCGACCGCGGCGGTGACATCCGCTTCGGGACCGAGGTCCTGGACACCAGCCAGGACGCCGACGGCGTCACGGCCGCCATCCGCGGCCCCGGCGGCGAGCTGGCCCGGATCCGCGCCGACTACCTCATCGCCGCCGACGGGCCGCTCAGCCCGGTCCGGGATCGCCTGGGCATCGCGCGCAGCGGCCGCGGCACCCTGCGCCGGGTGGCCAGCATCTACCTGCGGGCCGACCTGACCGACCTGGTGCGCGGCCGCGAGTTCAACCTGTGCCAGATCGAGAATCCCGACGCGCCGGGCACCTTCGCCTCGATCAACGGCACCGATCGCTGGATCTTCACCACAGCGCCCTGCCCCTCCCGCGACGCCGATGAATGGCGAGCAATAACAAAGGCCGCCATCGGCAGCCCCGGTATCCCGGTCAGTGTCGAGAGCGTTCAGGAGTGGGAACTGGGCCAGCTCGTGGCCGACCGGCTGAGCCTGGGCCGGATCTTCCTGGCCGGGGACGCCGCCCACGTGATGCCGCCGTTCGCCGCTCTGGGCGCCAACACCGGGATCCAGGACGCGCACAACCTGGCCTGGAAGCTGGCCCTGGTCATCGACGGCACGGCGGCGCCCGGGCTGCTGGACAGCTATCACGCCGAGCGGCACCCAGCGGCCTGGTTCGCGGCCCGGCAGTCGCTGGCCCGCACCCCGAACCTGCGCGAGATGCAGACGATCTCCGCCGACGGCACCCCGCTGGCCGACCCCCTGGCGCTGACGCTCGGCTTCCAGTACCGCGGCGGGGCCGTCATCGGCGACGGCAGCACGGCCGCCATCGACCACCTGGACCTCCGCGGTCAGCCAGGCACCCGGCTCCCGCACCGCTGGCTGCCTGGCGGGCACCGGTCCACGCTGGACCTGGCCGGCCTGCAGCTGACGCTGATCACGGGTCGGGACGGGGCGGCCTGGGCGGACGCGGCGGCTTCATCGAGCGGGCCGGGAATCCACGTCGAGCAGGTCGGACTGTCGGACTGGGGCTCTACCGTCGGCACGGGAGAAGCAGGCGCGCTGCTTGTCCGGCCCGACCAGGTGGTGGCCTGGCGCCATCCAGGCCCCGCCGCCGACGCGCGCGCCGCCCTCGCCGCGGCTCTGGCCCGTCTGCTAGGCCCGGGGCCGGCCGCGAGCTGAGCGGGTTCGCGCCGGGCCCGTCGGGCCTGGATGAATCGGCACCGGCACGCTGGCGGCGGCCGGCGTGGCGGCTGCTCTACTAGACTCACCTGCCGTGACAGCCTCGACAGCATCAGGCCCCACGGGGGCGGACTCGACCAGCGGGGTGCGGGTCCGGTTCGCGCCGTCCCCGACCGGCTATCTGCACGTCGGCGGCGCGCGGTCGGCATTGGTCAACTGGGTGGTGGCCCGGCAGTCGGGCGGCGTGCTGGTGCTGCGCATCGAGGACACCGACGCGGCGCGCAACCGGCCCGAATGGACCGAGGGCATCGTCTCGGCCCTGGCCTGGCTGGGGATGACGCCCGACCAGTACGAGGGTCCCTACCTCCAGTCCGACAACCTGGCCGGGCACCAGGCGGCCGCGCAGCGACTGTACGACGCCGGGCTGGCCTACTACTGCGACTGCACCCGCGACGCGATCGTGGCCCGGACCGGTGATCAGCACCGGGGCTACGACGGGTTCTGCCGGGACCGGGGCCTCGGGCCCGGGGAGGGCCGGGCCATGCGGTTCCGCACCCCGGACGAGGGCACCACGGTGGTGGACGACCTGGTGCGGGGCAAGACGTCGTTCGAGAACGCCACCCTGGAGGACTTTGTCCTCGTCCGCGCGGACGGGTCGGTGCTGTTCCTGCTGGCCAACGTGGTCGATGACATGAGCCAGCGGATCAGCCTGGTGGCCAGGGCCGAGGAGCACCTGTCCAACACGCCCAAGCAGCAGCTGCTGTGGGCGGCCCTGGGCCAGGAGCCGCCCGCCTGGGCGCACCTGTCGATCCTGGTGAACGAGAAGCGGCAGAAGCTGTCCAAGCGGCGGGACACCCACGTGTCGGTCGAGGACTTCCGCGACGAGGGCTACCTGCCCGAGGCGATGCGCAACTACCTCATGCTCCTGGGCTGGTCGCCGCGCGGCGACCGCGAGATCGTCCCCTGGGACACGGTCGTCGAGGAGTTCCGGCTGGAGGACGTGAACCCGTCTCCGGCATTCTTCGACGTCAAGAAGCTGCGGGCGTTTAACGGGGAGTACATCAGGGCACTTGCGCCGGATGATTTCGCCCGTGCCTGCCAGCCCTGGCTGGAGCCACCCGCCGCGCCCTGGCCAGCCGAGCGTTTCGACCCGGCTGTGTTCGCGGCGCTGGCACCGCTGGCCCAGACCCGAGTCAGCCTGCTGTCCGAGATCACGGCCATGGTGGACTTCGCGTTCCTGGCTGAGCCGGCCATCGACGAGGCGTCATGGGCCAAGGCCATGAAGGAGCCGGCCGAGCCGATCCTGGCCGACGTGCAGGCGGCCTACGAGGTGGTGCCCTGGCGGGCGGACGAGCTACGGGCTCGCCTGGAGGAGATCGGCACCAGCTACGGGATGTCGCTGGGCAAGACGCAGGCGCCGGTACGGGTGGCGGTGACCGGCCGCACGGTGGGCCTGCCGCTGTTCGAGTCGCTCGAGGTGCTGGGCCGGGAGCAGACGCTGCTGCGCATCCAGCGGGCGCGGGAACGGCTCGCCGGCCTGGTGTGACCGACGCAGGGCCGGCGGACGCCGGGCCCGCGGACGAGGCTGGACCGGCGTCGGCCGGCCCGAGGTGGCTGACCTGGCTGCTCGCGCTGGCGGGGACCGTCGGCGCCGGGGCCGTGCTGGCCGTCTGGCCGGGGTACGCGCGCCAGGCGGCGGCCCAGGACTGGTCCCCGTTCGTGCTGGTCGCGGGGCTGCTGCTGATCGGGCTGACGGCCGACGGGGACGGGCTGTTCGCGTTCGCCGGACGGCAGCTCGGCCGGGTCGCGCGCAACGGCACGGTGCTGTTCGCCGGCGCGGTGGTGATCATCGCGGTGGTCACGGCGACGCTGAACCTGGATACGTCGGTGGCGTTCCTGACTCCGGTCCTGGTCTACACGGCGGCCAGCCAGCGGCCGGCCGGGTCAGCCGGGGCCTCGGGCCCGGCCGCGGTGGTGGCCGGGTCGGCGCTGCTGTACGGCTGCCTGCTGCTGTCCAACGCCGGCTCCTTGCTGCTGCCCGGGTCCAACCTGACCAACCTGATCGTGCTGGGCCACCTGCACCTCACCGGCGGGCAGTTCGTGGCCCGGATGTGGCTGCCCTGGCTGGCCGCCGTGGTCAGCACGGCGGCGGTGGTGGCGATCGGCGAGCGGCGCTCGCTGCGGACCACAGCCGTCCGGACCACGGCCGTCCGGACCACGGCCGTCCGGCCAGTGTCAGCCAGGGCGCCGGTGTCAGCCAGGGCGCCGGTGTCTGCCGGGGCGCCGGTGTCTGCCGGGGCGCCAGAGACGGCCGGGGCGGCCGGACGGCCGGTGCTGGGGGCCGGGCTGGTGGCGGTGCTGCTGGCCACGGTGCTGGTCGTGGCGCTGCCGTCGCCCGCGCTGGCGGTAGCGGCCATCGGCGTGGTGGCGGCAGGCATCCGGCTGGTCCAGCGCCGGGTGACGCTGGCGCACGTCCGCGAGGTGCTGGGCCTGCCGGTGCTGATCGGGCTGTTCGGCGTGGCGGTGGCGCTGGGCGCGGTGGGCCGGGCCTGGCCGGGCCCGGCGGCGTTCATGTCGCAGCTGGACGGCTGGGCGAGTGCGGCGGTGGCCGGGCTGTCGACGGTGCTGCTGAACAACCTGCCCGCCGCCTCGCTGCTGGCCGCACGGGCCCCGAGCCACCCCTTGTTTGTGCTGGTGGGGTTGAATCTCGGGCCCAACCTGTACGTCACCGGGTCGCTGGCCTGGCTGCTGTGGCTGCGCGCGGCGCGCGGGGCTGGCGCGCGGCCGTCGGTGGCCAGGGCCAGCCGGCTGGGGCTGATCGCGGTGCCGCTGTCGATGGCGCTCGCGCTGGCCGCGCTCTCGCTGACCGGGGCATCCTGAGGGCGCTGCCGGGCAATGCGCTCCGCGCGAAGAAGCGGGACGATCGGTGCAACGGTGCCGCCTGCGTCGGTGCTCTGAACGGGTGAAGGAGGTGGCCATGAATGCCTCGGCCGATACCGAGTTCACCGAGTTCATGCAGGGCCGCTGGGCGCAGCTGGTCCGGCTGGGCTACGGCCTGACCGGCGACCAGCACCTAGCCGAAGACCTGGCCCAGACGGCCCTGTCCCGTGCCTACGCGTCGTGGTCGCGGGTGCGGCGGACCGGCAACCCCGACGCCTACGTGCGGCGGATCATGGTCAACGCGAACAGTAGCCGGTTCCGCAAGCGCCGGGTGGCCGAGCGTCTCACCGGCGACGTGCCCGACACCGCCGCGATCGTCGCGGTCGACCTGAGCGACGACCGGGCGGCCTTAATGGCGGCGCTGATGGCGCTGCCCTACGGGCAGCGCGCGGCGGTCGTGCTCCGGTACTGGATGGACATGAGCGAGACCGAGGCGGCGGCCGCGCTGGGCTGCTCGGTCGGCAACGTGAAGAGCCAGGCCTCACGGGCGCTGGCCAAGCTGCGGGTCACCGAGGGACTGGCCGAGGGGATGAAGCCATGAGCACCGATCACGAGCGGGAGATCCGCGACCGCCTCGGCGGGGCGCTGGACACCATCGCGCCACCCAGCCCGCCGGTCGGCGCGGTCCTGCGGCAGGGCCGGACCATCCGGATGCGCCGTCGCGTCGCCGTGGCCGCCGGGCTGGCCGTCGTCGTCGGCCTGGGCGTCGCGCTGCCCGGGCTTGTCGGGCACGTGCACGCCGCGCCGCCCGTGCAGCCCAGCTACCGGGTGACCGAGAACCTGCCGCGGAGCACGCCCAGCAAGCTGACGTTCTCCGGGACCATCAACGGCCAGCCGTGGCGGTTCGCGATCGACTGGCACCATGGCGGCCCGTGCTGAGCGGGCCCGGGGCGTGACATCGAACGACCATGGCCGACCTGAGCCCGGACGGCGCCGCCGCGAACCTGGCCGGGAGCAGCGGACCGGCCACGCGCGCTCACCCTGGCGGGCCAGGTCCGCCGGGACGTCAGTTACCTGGCCCTTAACCAGCCCGGCGGGTCGAGCCGTCGACCTGACCGCGGTCCGCTGGCATGGCCAGCGGTGGGTAGGCGTCGTGATCCCGGTCAGCCTGCGGCTGCGCACCGCCGTGGCGTACTCCGGCTCGCGGCGAGGTGGCCTACGCGGTCCCGTTCCGCGACAACACCATCAACGTCTGGCTCCGGCCGGGCCAGCACGGCCTGCGCCGGCAGACGGCGCCGATCGCGGCAGGCATGCTGGACGGGAAGCGCTGGCTCTTTCGACGGGCTACGCCGGGCCGTGGGGCATCTGCCTCCGCACCTCCGTCGGGAACGGCAGTTGCCTGGATGCGTACGGCTCGCGGCTCAGGCCGGGCCAGCTGTCCTGAGTGGCTGGGCTGCGGCGGCCTGAACGGCGCCGACGCGAGTTCTGGAACGGGCAGGCGGCTCCGGACGTCAGCTACCTGAAGTTCCGGCTCGTCGGACGGCAGCGTGCAGCGAGTCGTGCCGGCCTCGCTGGCGGGCTACCGGTACTTCGCCCTGGCCTTCGGCGGGCATCGGCGCCTGATGGGCTGGACCGCCTACGGGGCATCGGGCCAGGTGCTCGGCTCGGGGTCCGTCTCGCCGAACCTGCTAGGACGGCCGCACGCTCAGCGCAGGGGGCCCGGCCGTGTTCCACGGCCGGGCCCCCTGCGCTGCTGACTGCTGGCGGTTACTTGGGCAGGAAGCAGAGGCCGGCGTGGCCGCTGGCGCCGCCGCACATGGTGCTGGTGTAGGGCTGGCCCTTCGCGTCCAGGCCGGTCTGGTTGTCGCTGGCGATCCACAGCCCGGCGCTGGTGAGCAGCAGGTCGTCGGCGCCGAGGCCGCGGGATCGCACGTACAGCCCCTTGCCGTCATTCTCGGTCAGCAGGGCGCCGGTGTTCTCCACGAAGCCGCCCATGCCCTGCGCGGAGACCCCGCCGGCACCCTGGTTGTCACAGCCGTTGCTGTTGTCGGCCCAGCGCTCGTGGCCGCCGACGTAGAGGGTCCCGTAGCCGGCGGCTACCGAGTACAGCGAGTCACAGCCGGTGTAGTTGACCCAGAAGTGCGAGACGCTGGTCTGGGTGACGGGGAACCGGGACACCGAGTCGCACAGCCCCGACCGGGCCTGCTGGCTGTTGCCGTCCGGCTGGTAGCCGGTGTCGGCGAGGTAGATCGCCGTACCGGTGGGCCCCCAGGCCGCGGCCCGGATGTAGAACGGCTCGGTGGTCCAGCACTGCGCGTCGAACTCCGGCGAGGTCCAGCCGGTCAGCCGGGCCCGGTCCTTGTCGAGCGAGATCATGAAGATCTGCTGCCGCGGCTGGCCCGCCACCGAGGTGAAGTCGCCTTCGACCAGCAGCCGCCCGCCGTCGGGGCTGATCTGCTGGTTGTAGACGCGGGTGGCGTTGCTGACCACGCCGGGGTAGGAGTAGTTGCCGGAGATGTCCAGGCGCAGGTAGGCGTCCGGCTTGCCGGTGGTCGGGCTGAGCCCGGCGAAGTAGCGGGCGGCGGCGCCGTTGATCTTGGTGAAGTAACCGCCGGTGAGCAGCCGGCCGCCGTGCAGCAGCAGCGTCTCCACCGCGCCGCTGGCGTCGCCCTCGAAGCCGGTGCGGACCGCGCCGCCCGCGGTGTCCACCGCGGCCACGTTGTGCCGGGTCTTGCCGTGCACCTGGCTGAAGTTTCCGCCCAGGTAGGCCGTGGTGCAGTTGCTGCCGACGGCGATGGAGTTGACCTGGCCGTTGGCGTTCGGGTTCCAGCTCGTGACGGCGTAGGGGCGGGTGGCCTCGAAGCTGAACGCGTTGCTGCGGTGATAGATGATGAACTTGCCGGTCCTGGGGTTGCGGCCCAGGATCAGCTGGAACGTGCCGACGGCGTACATGCGCGAGCCGCACTGCACGATCTGCCGGATCTGGTTGGTCTTGCTGGTCTTGGCCAGCAGGTGCGGGGGCCACTGGGCCGGGTTGCAGCCCACCGCGCCGGACGGGCGGGGGCAGGGGCTCGCGGTGCTCGCGGTGCTCGCGGTCGAGGTTGCCGTGCTCGCGGTTGAGGCCGACGTACTGGCCGCGGTCGCGGCCTGGGCCGGGACGGCGCCCACCCCCAGTACGGTCGTCCCGAGCATGGTGGTGCTCAGCAGCGTGGCGGCGGTGACGGGCACCAGGATTAGGTTGCGCAAAAGCGGCACTTAAGATCGCCTTCATCCGGGTATTCGGGTATGTGCGAGCCCCCGTGCCAGTTTAGGAAGAGCTACTACGCGATGTCGGCGCTCGCAGTAATTGGGTGAAGCCTGAGCGTGGCCTGGGTTCGGCCCGGGAAGGCTGCCGCGGCCCGGGCGGGTCGCCGGACCAGGCCCCGGTGGCCCGGGCGGGTCGCCGGACTGGCCCGGGCCGGTCACCGGACCGGCCCGGTGGCCTGGGCGGGTCACCGGACCAGGTCCCGGACAGGCCGCCCCGGCCGTCCACTATGACCCGTCCTGGCCGGGTCCGATGCCGGTGTGCTTGGCTTAAGCCCGTGACCACGACTACTTTCTGCGAGCGCGTCCGGAACGGTGATGTCGTCTATGGCGGGTGGCTGTCGGTGCCGAGCGCGGTCAGCGCCCGGGCCCTGGCCGGCTCGGGCGTGGACTACGTCTGCATCGACCTCCAGCACGGCGGCGCCACCGAGCACGACCTGCCCGAGCTGACCAGCGCCATCCGGCTGGCGGGCGCCGCCCCGCTGGGCCGAGTCCGGCACGCGCACCCGGCCGATATCGGCCGGGCGCTGGACCTGGGCTGCGACGGCGTGATCGTGCCCAACGTGGACTCGGCCGAGCAGGCCAGGTCAGTCGTGGGGGCGTGCCGGTTCCCGCCGGACGGCTACCGGTCCGCGGGCGGCGTGCTCGCCACCCCCGAGCTGCCGCTGTGCATCCTGATGGTCGAGTCGCAGCCGGCGATGGCCGACCTGCCGGAGACCCTGAAGATCCCCGGCGTGGACGGGATCTACATCGGCCCGCGGGACCTGTCGCTGGCCCTGGGCCGCCCGCTGGACCCGACCGACCCGGTGCTGCGGCCGGCCTTCGAGCGCGTCTGGGCGCTGTGCGCCGAGGCGGGCAAGCCGTTCGGGGTGCACGCCACGGACGGGCCGACCGCCCGGCTGTACCGGGAGAACGGCTGCAGCCTGGTCACCGTGGTCAACGACAACATGGCGATCAAGCGGGAGAGCGCGGCCGGCCTGGCCGAGGCCAAGGGCTGACCCCAAGGGCTGACCCCAAGGGCTGACCCCAAGGGCTGACCCCAAGGGCTGACCCCAAGGGCAGAGGCCAAGGGCAGAGGCCAAGGGCTGAGCCTTTGGGGTTGAGCCCAAGGGCAGAGGCCAAGGGCAGAGGCCAAGGGCAGAGGCCAATGGCCGGGCTAAACCACAGTCACTCTGGTCACGTCCGCCACAGGGTCGCTCCCGCCCGGTGCGGCCGCAACGTCATGGTTGTAACTCTCACGCTGCTCTAGCGACGTGGTTGCCACAGCCACGTCGTTGTCACCGCGGGGGCCGGGCTGTCCGCGCCGGGCAGCCGTCGCCACGCCTGCCACAGCCGCGACGCCTGCCACAGGCGCCACATTGGGAGCGCGCTCTGGCGCCGCCGCAACGTCATGGTTGGCCCTCTGGTGCTGCTACAGCGTCACCAGAGGGCCAACCATGACGCTGGCGCCGCCCTCACCCGGCGGGGGGCGGCAGGCCGGCGCCTATGCTGTGGACTTAGCCCGAACGCCCAGTGTGTTTCATGCACAGTGCCCTGGAGGCAGACATGGGACTGATGGACAAGGTCAAGGCGCAGGCTGGTCAGCTCGCTCAGAAGACGCAGGAAACCGCGCGCGAGGGCAAGGCCCGCCTGGACCAGGCGCAGGCCAACCGGCGTGCCGACATGCTGCTGCGCAACCTCGGGGCCCTGGTCTACGCCGAGCGCACCAACCGCGGCACGCCCGGCACCGACGATCAGATCAACAAGCTCATCGGCGACATCTCGGCCCACGAGGCGGAGAACGGCATCAATCTGGCTCAGAAGTCGGCGAACGTGCCCCCGCAGGGCGGTCCGGAGCACGGCGGTCCGGACCAGGGCGGCCCAGGCGGCGAGTCGCAGCCAGGGGACGGCACCAGGCCTGACGCTGGGGCCTGACGCCGGGGCGCCTGACGCCGGGACCTCACACCGAGCCTGACCCCGGGCCTGACACCGAGCCCGACGCCGTGGCCTGACACCGAGCCCGATGTTGAGGCCTGACACCGGGGCCTGACCCGGAGGCCTACCGGCAGGCGTCCTGAGCGGCGGTTCTGGGCTGGCCAGGGGATGAACCCTGGCCAGGCGGTGCCGTGCCCGACGGCGGTCTGTGCGGCGTCCGCCGGTGATGCCCGGCATGCCGCTTATGCCGCTTGCGGTGACCGGCTCGGGCCTTCCGGGCCCCGCCCGCAGGCGGCTGATCGTTCCTGATCTGCGCGAACAGCCGTCCGGCCTGGGTCTTGCTCCACAGCACGGCCGACTCGCCCGTGGGCGTCTGGTAGTCGTAGCTGGACAGCGGCACGGTGGTGAAGCTGACATCCCCGGGCCGGATGCCGCGCAGCTCATTGGCCAGGCCCACGACGTTGAAGCCCTGGTCGACCCGGACCGCCGCGGTCACCGTGTCCAGCATCCGCCGGAGCTTGAACGGGTCGCTCAGCGTGCCCGCGCTGACCGCCTTATTGAGCAGGGTGGCCAGCAACTGCTGCTGGTCGCCGATCCGGGCCAGATCGGACGTGGCGAAGGAATGCCGGTCGCGGGCGAATTCCAGCGCGGTGATGCCGTCCACGTGGTGAGCGCCGGCGGCCATGTGCAGGCCGCTATAGGGATCGTCCACGGCATAGGGCAGGCAGATGTTCACCCCGCCCATGGCGTCAATGACCTTCACGAAGCCCAGGAAGTTGACCTCGATGTAGTCGTTAATGGTGAGCCCGGTATTGGCCTCGACCGTGCGCACCATCAGCCGCGGGCCGCCGAGCCCGAACGCGGCGTTGATCTTGTTCATGCCGTGGCCGGGAATGTTCACCCAGGAGTCCCTGGGCAGGCTGACGACCTGCACGTAGCTGTGATTGGCCGGGACGTGGGCCAGCATGAGCGTGTCGGAGTTGTCGCTGACCGCGTGGCCGACGTGCAGCCGGGCCTGCTGACGGCGGGTCAGCCCGGCCCGGATGTCCACCCCGGCGACGAGGATGTTCAGTGGTCCGCTGCTGGGCGTGCCCGACGTGCCCGCGTTGAGGCGGTGCACGTGACTGGTGACGTAGCTGGTGAGCATCCACGCGCCGCCCGAGACCACCAGCACCACCGAGGACATCGCGGCGAGCAGGGCCAGCAGGGCGCGCTGCTGCCGAGCCCGCCGGCCGGCCGAGATCTGGGCCATCAGCCGCTGCTGGGCGGCCATCGGCGCGGGCCCGCGGTGACCACCGGGCCGGCTCGGGCCGGGTGACGGGACCGGCCGGCCGGGGCTTCGGTCTGGCCCCGGCGCCTGGTCACCGTCAGTCATCAATCCCCCCGGCGGAACGGCCGCGGCCGATCACACTGTGCTGGTCAAAACACTGCGCTGGTCAAACACGCGCTGGTCAAGCACTGCGCTCGTCAAACACTGCTGGTCAACAATGCGGCCCGAGAACGATGGCCCGGTTGCCGCCGAGGCCTCTCATATTACGTCACTCAACGTTAGGCCATGGTTTTGGCGGTTCGCCGTTTTGCGGCACGGACTTTACGCCGTCTAGGTCAATGGCCGGCGCCGTGGCGCGCGCGGTCCGCGAGGGGAGCGCCGGTGCGTCCGGCCGGCCGCGGCCGGCCCGGCGGCGCCGGGGACAACCTGGGCCGGGCATTTGTTACCAGCGGGTAGGCCGGGGTACGTTACTAGTCAGTACGGCAGTTGGCGTCGCCTGTGGGGAGGGCCGCGATGGGTCACTTCAAGAGCAACCTCCGGGACATCGAGTTCAATCTGTTCGAGGTGCTGCGGCGCCAGGACCTGCTGGGCCGCGAGCCCTTCGGAGAGGTCGACGAGGAGACCGCGCGGGGCATCCTGGACGAGGTCAACCGGCTGGCCACGGGCCCGGTCGCCGAGTCGTTCGCCGAGGCCGACCGGCACCCGCCGGTGTTCGACCCCGCGACGCACTCGGTCCAGATGCCCGAGGGGTTCAAGCGCTCATACCAGGCCTTCGTCGACGCCGAGTGGTTCCGGCTCGAGCTTCCCTCCGAGCTTGGCGGCACCAGCGTCCCGCGCACCCTGGCCTGGTCGGTGGCGGAGCTGATCCTGGGGGCCAACCCCGCGGTCTGGATGTTCGCCACCATGGGCTCGTTCTCACGGGCGCTGTGGGACCTGGGCACGCCCGAGCAGCGGCGCGTCGCTGAGCACGCGGTCAGCAACCGGTGGACCTTCACGATGGTGCTGACCGAGCCCGACGCGGGCTCGGACGTGGGCGCGGGCCGGACCAAGGCGGTGCAGCAGGCCGACGGCACCTGGCACATCGAGGGCGTCAAGCGGTTCATTACCAGCGCCGAGCACGACATGACCGGCAACATCCTGCACCTGGTGCTGGCCCGCCCCGAGGGCGCCGGGCCGGGCACGAAGGGCCTGTCGATGTTCCTGGTGCCCAAGTACCAGATCGGCCCCGACGGTGAGCTAGGCGAGCGCAACGGCGTCTACGTGACCAACGTCGAGCACAAGATGGGCCTGAAGACCTCGACGACCTGCGAGCTGACCTTCGGCGCCGAGCACCCGGCGGTCGGGACCCTGGTCGGCGACGTTCACGACGGCATCCGGCAGATGTTCTTCATCATCGAGGCCGCCCGGATGATGGTCGGCACCAAGGCGATGTCGGCGCTGTCCACCGGCTACCTCCATGCCCTGGACTTCGCGCGCAACCGGGTGCAGGGCGCGGACCTGACCCGGATGACCGACAAGGCCGCGCCGCGGGTGACGATCATGCACCACCCGGACGTGCGCCGGAGCCTGATGCTGCAGAAGGCTTACGCTGAGGGCCTGCGCGCCCTGGTCCTGTACACGGCGAGCATCCAGGACCGGATCCAGGTGGCCACGGCCGCTGGCGAGCGGGACGACGAGGCCGCGGCGCTGAACGACCTGCTGCTGCCGCTGGTCAAGGGGGTTGGGTCGGAGCGGGCCTTCGAGCTGCTGACCCAGTCGCTGCAGACTCTGGGTGGGTCGGGCTACCTCCAGGATTACCCCATCGAGCAGTACCTGCGGGACGCCAAGATCGACAGCCTCTACGAGGGCACCACTGCGATCCAGGGCCTGGACCTGTACTTCCGCAAGATCGTCCGCAACCAGGGCGCGGCGCTGGACCGGCTGGTCGCCGAGATCAGGGAGTTCGCCGCGGCCGACGGCGGCAACGGCCGGCTGAAGGCCGAGCGGTCGGCGCTACGCCGGGCGGCCGATGACGTGGACGCCATCGTCGCCGCGATGCACGGCTACCTGGGCGGCAGCCTGGACCAGCCGGCCGAGATCTACCGCGCCGGGCTGAACACCACCCGGCTGCTGATGGCACTGGGAGACCTGGTGGTCGGCTGGCTGCTGGCCCGCCAGGCCGAGGTGGCGCTGGCCCGGCTGGACGAGGGCCCGCAGCCCGCCGACCGGTCGTTCTACGCGGGCAAGGTGGCGGGGGCGGCGTTCTTCGCGGCCACGGTGCTGCCGCGGCTGAGCACGGAGCGCGAGATCGCGGAGACGACCTCACTGGACCTGATGGAGCTGTCCGAGGACTCGTTCTAGCCCGGTTCGAGCCCGCTGTTCCAGCCGCTGGACAAGGTGGCGCGGCGGGCCGGACCCGCGCGCGGCGGTGATTAGTCCGCTTTACCTTTCCTTGCCAGCGGCAAGGTGGCTGGTTTAGCGTCGCATGAGGTTATGCAGAACTCGCACGGGCGGCATGTTTTCGCGCTATGGGGGGGCGAGAATGCGACGGTTCATCACTTTGGCGTGCGCTTCGGTGCTCGGTATCTCACTCAGTGCGGCTTACGTCGCGCAGGCATCGGCAGCCGCGCGGACACCAGTCAGCGGCGGCACCACGATCGTGGTGTCGCCGGGCCAGTCCATCCAGGCGGCGGTCAACCAGGCCCGGCCGGGCGACACCGTCCTGGTCCGGGCCGGGGTGTACCGGCAGAGCGTGCAGATCCGCACGGACAACATCACCCTGCGGGGCTCGGGTAACTCGGTGCACGGCACGGTGCTCATCCCGCCGGCGCACAAGGTGCGCAGCGCGTGCAACGCCGCGTTCGGGCCGACCGGGGTGTGCGTCCTGGCCAAGCAGGTCGGCAAGAACGGCGCGGTGATCCAGCCGGTCCGCGGCGACACCATCCAGCGCCTGTACGTGGCCGGCTTCGGCGAGAACGGCGTGTTCGGCTACGGCACGGACCGCATGACGGTCACCCACGTCACCGCGGTGCGGGACGGCGGCTACGGCATCTCGCGGTTCGTGTCCACCCGGACGCTGTTCGCCCACGATGTCGCGATCGGCAACGACGAGGCCGGGTTCTACGTGGGCGACTCGCCGGACGCGGCCACGGTCGTGGCCCACAACATCGCCCAGGCCAACACGCTGGGCATCTTCATCAGGCACGCCAGGGGCGTCGCGGTGACGGGCAACCTGGCCGTCGGCAACTGCCAGGGCATCCTGGTCCTGGACGACGGGCAGCGGGGCGGCGCGGGCAACGCGGTCATCCAGCACAACGTCACCACGGGCAACAACAAGTTCTGCCCGAAGAACGACGACACGCCGGTGGACCTGCAAGGCGGCGGCATCCTGCTGCTGGGCGCCACCAACGTGCTGGTCGCGCACAACCTGGTGACCCATAACGCGGGCCGGCAGTTCAACTCGGGCGGCATCGTGGTGCTCAGCGCGCGTCAGCTGACCCACGGCCACAACCCGAAGAACATCCTGGTCACCCGCAACACCCTGCACCGGAACCGGCCGTTCGACCTGCGCTGGGACGGCACGGGGCGCAACGTCGCGTTCGTCAGGAACCACTGCGCCACCTCGAGCCCGACCGGGCTCTGCTCCCGGTAAGAGGCCTCGCGGTAGTAGGCAGCTGAGGACGCTGGCGCCGGCGGGCTCGCCGGCGACCGGGGTTTAGCAAGCACCTGAGGCGCTGGGCCGGCGGAGCCGGCCCAGCGCCTCCTCTAGATCTCGTACTGGACGGCTGAGCGGCCGGCCATGATGGGCCGGATCCGCTCGTCGATCACCGCGCGGTGTGCGGGGTGGTCGCGGTAGGCCAGGTAGCTTCCGGCGTCGTCAAAGTCCGCGACCACGGCGAAGTCGAAGTTGCCCGGCACCAGGCCCGCGTCGGGTCCGGCGTGGTAGTCGCGCAGGCCGGCCATCAGCGGCGGCAGGGTGCGCAGCTCCGTCAGCACCCGCTCTTTCTGCTCGGGCGTCGCCTCGGGCGTCCAGGTGAACATCACTACGTGCCGGATCATGGAGCTCCCTTCGGTTCCGCTCCCCGATAAGGCCATCCGGTAGGACCACCTGGTCCCGGTCAGGACCAGGCCAGCATCCGCAGCGGGTCAGTCAGCATCGCGCCAACATCGCGCAGCACCGCGGCGCCGAGGTCGCCGTCCACGATCCGGTGGTCGAACGACATGCCCAGGGTGCAGACCTTACGCACCGCCAGCTCGCCGTGATGGACCCATGGCGCATCCTTGACCTGGCCGAAGGCGAGGATGGCCGTCTCGCCGGGCGGCAGGATCGGCGTGCCGGTGTCGACGCCGAAGACGCCGACGTTGGTGATGCTGATCGTGCCGCCGGCCAGCTCGGCCGGCGTGGACTTGCCCGCGCGGGCCTTCCCGGCTAGCTCGGTGAGCGCGGCGGCCAGCCCGGGCAGGCTCAGCGCCTGAGCGTCCTTGATGTTGGGCACCATGAGCCCGCGCTCGGTGGCGGCGGCGATGCCCAGGTTCACGTAGTGCCGGACCACGATCTCCTGGGCCTGCTCGTCCCAGGTGGAGTTGATCATCGGGTGCCGGGCCACCGCGGTCAGCAGCGCCCTGGACACCAGCAGCAGCGGCGACACCCGGACCTCGGCGAACTCGGGCAGCTCCTTGAGCCGCTGGGTCGCCGCCATCGTCTCGGTGATGTCGATCTCCAGGAACATGGTCACGTGCGGGGCGGTGAACGCACTCTGCGTCATCGCCGCCGCGGTGTGCTTGCGCACGCCGCGAATGGGGATCCGCTCCTCGCGCGCCACCGTGGCCATCGCCGGGTAGTCCGCCGCGGGCGCGGACACCGCGCCCTGGACGTCGTCGCGGGTGATGGAGCCGTTCGGCCCGGTGCCGGTCAGGGTGTCCAGGTCCACGCCCAGGTCGCGGGCCAGCTTGCGGACCGGCGGCTTGGCCAGCACGGCCCCGCCCTCCCGGCCCGGCGCGGCCTCGGCCTCCTCGGCCCGGCGCGACCGCCGTGGCCGCCTCCTGGGCCGGCGCGACCGCCGCCTGGCCGGCGCGGCCACTGCCGCCGCCCGGGCCGGCCCGGCGCCGCCCGACGCCCGCGCCGCGGGCACCGGCGCCGGGATGGCGCCCGGCTTGCGCGCCCGCCGGGTCTTGGAGCTCAGCTTGACGCCGTAGCCGACCAGCACGGCCTGCCGCTCCGGCGCGGGCTCGGCCGCCCCGCCGTTCGAGCCGCCTGCGCCGTCCGCGCCCGGCCCGTCTTCGCCGTCCACCGGGAGCGGCGGGACGAGATCCGCGGCCATGGCCGCGGGGCGCCCGCCCAGTCCGGCCTGATCGGTGCCGGAGGGTGGCGCGGCACTGGCTGCGGCGGCCTTTGTTTGGGATGTTCCTGCTGGTCCGCCCGCTGCCGGTGCGGCCGCGCCGCCCGCGCCGGTCGAGATCGAGATGATCGGGGTGCCCACGTCCACCGTGTCACCCTCGGCCACGAGCAGCTCTGACACGGTGCCCGCGTGCGGGCTGGGCAGCTCGACGACGGCCTTGGCCGTCTCGATCTCCACGATGATCTGGTTGACCTTGACGGCGTCGCCGGGCTGCACGTGCCAGCGCACGATGTCGGCCTCGGTGAGGCCCTCCCCGACGTCGGGGAGCTTGAACTGCCTGAGATCTGACATGGGGGCCTCTCAGTAGCTCTCAGTAAAGGAGCTCTCAGTAGAAGGAGCTCTCAGTAGCTGAAGGTGCGGTCGACGGCGTCCAGCACCCGGTCCAGGTCCGGGAGGTAGTACTCCTCGAGCCGGGAGGGCGGGTACGGGGTCGAGTAGCCGCCGACCCGCAGGACCGGGGCCTCCAGCTGGTAGAAGCATTCCTGGGTGACCAGGGCCGCGATCTCCGCGCCCAGGCCGCCGGTGACCGGGGCCTCGTGCACGACCACGCAGCGCCCGGTCCGCCGCACGGACTCGAAGATCGTCGCGGTGTCCAGCGGGGCCAGCGAGCGCAGGTTGATGACCTCCAGGGACCGGCCGTCGCCGGCCGCGGCCACGGCCGCCTCGGCGCACGTCCGGACCATCGGGCCGTAGGTCAGCACGGTCACGTCGGTGCCGCTGGCCAGGATCCGGGCCTGGTCCATCGGCGGCGCGGCCGCCAGCGCGCCCGCGATGTCGATGTCGGCCTTCTCCCAGTAGCGGCGCTTGGGCTCGAAGAAGATCACCGGATCGTCGCAGGACACCGACTGCTGGATCATCGTGAACGCCTCGCCCGGGTCACCGCAGGCCACCACGCGCAGCCCGGCGGTGTGGGCGAACAGCGCCTCGGGCGACTCGCTGTGGTGCTCGACCGCGCCGATGCCGCCGCCGAACGGGATCCGGATGACGATGGGCAGCGCCAGCTGGCCCAGCGAGCGGTACCGCATCTTGGCCAGCTGGGACACGATCTGGTCGAAGGCCGGGTACACGAAGCCGTCGAACTGGATCTCGCAGATCGGCCGGTAGCCGCGCAGCGCCAGCCCGATGGCGGTGCCGATGATGCCGGACTCGGCCAGCGGGGTGTCGATCACCCGCGCCTCGCCGAAGTCCTTCTGGAGGCCGTCGGTGACCCGGAACACGCCGCCCAGCTTGCCGACGTCCTCGCCCATGATGAGCGCCTTGGGGTGGTCCTCCAGCGCCTTGCGCAGGCCCTCGTTGAGGGCCCTGGAGAGCGTCAGGGTGGTCATCGCGCCTCCTCATGGGCGAGCTCCGCGTCGTCCCCCACGAACGAGTCCAGGTAGGCGGTGAAACCGGCCCGCTCGGCCTCCAGCGCGGCGGTCGGGCCGGTGTAGACGTTGTCGAACATGGACGTCGGGCGCGGGTCGGGCATCGTGATGCAGGCCTCGCGCACCCGGGTGCCGACCTCGTCCGCCTCGGCGTCGACCTCGTCGAAGAACTGCATGTCGGCCTGCTGGGACCGGATCAGGTACTGCTTCACCCGGGCGATGGGGTCCTTGAGCTTCCAGGACTCCAGCTCGGCCGACAGCCGGTACCGGGTCGGGTCGTCGGTGGTGGTGTGCGCGCCCATCCGGTAGGTGAAGGCCTCGATCAGCGTCGGGCCCTGCCCCTCGCGGGCCGCCTTCAGGGCCTTGCGGGTCACGGCCAGGCAGGCCAGCACGTCGTTGCCGTCCACCCGGACGCCGGGGAAGCCGAAGCCGTGCGCGCGCAGGTACAGCGGCTGGCGGCTCTGCCGCTCCAGCGGCTCGGAGATGGCCCACTGGTTGTTCTGGCAGAAGAACACCACCGGGGCGTTGTTCACCGAGGCCCAGATGAACGCCTCGTTCACGTCGCCCTGGCTGGTCGCGCCGTCGCCGAAGTAGGCGATCACGGCCTCGCCGTCCTCGCCCACCGCGCCGTCGCGCTGGATGCCCATGGCGTAGCCGGTGGCGTGCAGCGTCTGGCTGCCGATCACGATCGTGTACAGGTGGAAGTTGTGCGCGCGGGGATCCCAGCCGCCGTGGCTGACCCCGCGGTACAGGCCGAGCAGCAGCGCGGGGTCCAGGCCGCGGCACCAGGCCACGCCGTGCTCCCGGTAGGTGGGGAAGGCCATGTCGCGCGGCCCCAGGGCCCGGCCCGAGCCCACCTGCGCTGCCTCCTGGCCCAGCAGCGAGGCCCAGATGCCCAGCTCGCCCTGGCGCTGGAGCGCGATGGCCTCGAAGTCGATCCGGCGGACGATGACCAGGTCCCGGTAGAGGGCCTTGATCTCCTCTCCGGAGATCTCCAGCGGATAGCCGGGATGCTCGACCCGCTCACCCTCGGGGGTGAGGAGCTGGATTAGCTCCGTCGAGTCCGCCCGCACAACAGGGTCGCCGGGAGATAGCGGCCCGTCGGCGCGGGAGGCGGCTCGTCCGGCATCGTTGACGGTCACGTGCCACTCCTTGCCTGTTACCGCCAGCCTGGGTCAGACCCGCCCGGCGGTCATCCGTCGTGTTCGCTAGGACAGTACCCGCCGCCCGGGCGGGATGGTCAAGGCAGAGGTCCGAGGCCTGGTCCATGGCCTGGTCCGAGGCCTGGTCCGCGGCCTCGGAGTCAGCAGGAGCCGAGGTCGCGTACGCTGCCTTCCGTGGCCACAGTTGTCGTCGACGTGATGCTGAAACCCGAGATCCACGACCCGCAGGGCGAGGCGATTGCCAGCGCCTGCCACCGGCTGGGCTTCGGGCAGGTGGTCTCGGTCCGCCAGGGCAAGCGGTTCGAGATTGAGCTGGACGGCGACGGGCCCGCCGATGAGGCCACCGCCCGCGAAGTGGCGAAGCTCGCGGCCGAGCTGCTGGCCAACCCGGTCATCGAGGAATTCTCCGTTCGGCCCGCCAGCGCTTCCTGACGCTCTGCTCTTCCTGACGGTTCGTCGTTCGTGACGCTGAGTGCGGGCTGAGCCGGGCCCGGCGGCCGATCCGGCCCCGTGGTGATCCTCGTCACTATGTCGTTATGTTATTGCGATCAATGCGTTTACCTGCCGGAACGTCGATGTTCGTCCAGAGATCGCCCGACCTCATGATTACCGCGTTCCCGTGCGGGAAACCCTCACAATGTGAGCAGCGCGTAAATCCATCAGCAGGGGCGAAGGAGCCGATGCGAAGCCGCGTGACGCACTACGGGGAACCAAGCGCAGACGTACGGTTCTGCCTGCTGTTCCCCCGAGAGGCGCTGTCCGTTCCCGTGATGCGGCGCGTGCTCGGTGACATCCTGAGCCGGCTGGGCGTCGATGAGAGCAGCATCTCCGATCTGCTGCTGGCCGTCACCGAGGCCTGCACCAACGTACTGCGGCACTCGGGCCAGCGCCAGGGCTACGAGATCATCGCCCGGGTGACCGGGAACCGGTGCCAGCTCCAGGTCGTCGACCGCGGCCGCGGTTTCGACCCCAACGCCCTGGCCGTGCGCCGCCCGGTCGTCCGCCGCCCGGTCCGCCGGGTGGCCGCGCTGCGCCGCCGGCACGGGCTGGCCGCCCCGGCCTCGCCCACCTCGGTCACGCTGCGCCGCCGGATCGCCCGGCCGCGGCGGCTGATCCGCCGCCACGGCGTCGCCCAGCTGCCCGAGTCCGGCCGCGGCATGGCCATCATGCGGGCCTGCGTCGACGACGTCACGCTGAGCACCGGCCCCGGTCAGGGCACGGTGGTGTCCCTGCAGAAGCGCATCGCCTGGCGCGCCGACGCGCCGGTCGCCACCGTCCCCCAGCAGCGGCTCAGGGACGCGGGCTGACCCGGTAGCCTGCGGGCATGCTGACAGCCCGGGTCGGAGTCGTCACCTTTCCTGGCTCCCTGGATGATCAGGACGCCTCCCGCGCGGTGCGGCTGGCGGGCGGCACCCCCGTGCCGCTGTGGCACGGCGAGGCCAGCCTGCACGGCGTCGACGCCGTGGTGCTGCCCGGCGGCTTCTCCTACGGCGACTACCTGCGCTGCGGCGCGATCGCCCGCTTCGCGCCGGTGATGACGGAGCTGATCCCGGCCGCCCGCGCGGGCCTGCCGGTGCTGGGCATCTGCAACGGCTTCCAGATCTTGTGCGAGGCCCACCTGCTGCCCGGGGCACTCACCCGCAACGCGGGCCGGCGGTTCATCACCAGGGACATCAAGATTGAGATCCATAACAAGGACTCATCGTGGACTCGCCAGTTCTCGGCTGGCCAGCAGATCACGGTGGTACTGAAAAGCGGCGAGGGCGCCTACGTCGCGGGCCAGTCGACGCTCGACGACCTGGCCGCGCGCGGCCAGGTGCTGGCCCGCTACGCCAGCGGCAACCCCAACGGCTCGGAGGGCGACATCGCCGGAGTAGTCAACGAGGCCGGGAACGTGGCCGGCCTGATGCCGCACCCCGAGCACGCCGTGGACGAGCTCACCGGCCCGTCCGCCGACGGCCTCGGGTTCTTCATCTCGGTCCTGAAGACGGTGGTGGGCTGATGGCCGCCGCCCAGGAGGTCGCGGGGCTGGTGGACTCGGTCGGGCAGGCCGCGGCCACGCCGGAGCGGGCCCAGCCCTACGCCGCGCTCGGCCTGACCGACGCCGAGTACGGCCGCATCGCCGAGGTGCTCGGCCGCCGGCCGACCGACGCCGAGCTGGCCATCTACTCGGTGATGTGGAGCGAGCACTGCTCCTACAAGTCCTCCCGCCGCCACCTGCGCCAGTTCGCCGACAAGGCCCCGCGCACCGACGTGCTGCTGGCCGGGATCGGCGAGAACGCCGGCGTGGTGGACATCGGCCAGGGCTACGCCGTCACGTTCAAGATCGAGTCCCACAACCACCCGTCCTACGTCGAGCCGTTCCAGGGCGCGGCGACCGGCGTGGGCGGCATCGTGCGGGACATCCTGGCCATGGGCGCGCGGCCGGTCGCGGTGATGGACGCGCTGCGGTTCGGGCCCGCCGACGCCCCCGACACCCGGCGGGTGCTGCCCGGCGTGGTGGGCGGCATCTCCTTCTACGGCAACTGCCTGGGCCTGCCCAACATCGGCGGCGAGCTGGTCTTTGACCCCTGCTACGCGGGCAACCCGCTGGTCAACGCGCTCTGCGTGGGCGTGCTCCGGCCCGCCGACCTCAAGCTGGCCGCGGCCACCGGGACCGGCAACCAGGTCATCTTGTTCGGGTCCCGCACCGGGCCGGACGGCATCGGCGGGGCGTCGGTGCTGGCCAGCGCCTCATTCGGCGGCGGAGCTGGCGGGAACGGCGGCGAGGGCGCCAAGCGGCCCAGCGTCCAGGTGGGCGACCCGTTCATGGAGAAGCTGCTGGTCGAGTGCTGCCTGGAGCTGTACGCCGCCGACCTGGTCGTCGGCATCCAGGACCTGGGCGCGGCCGGCGTGGCCTGCGCCACCACCGAGCTGGCCGCGGGCGGCAAGTCCGGGATGCGGGTGGCGCTGGACGCGGTGCCGCTGCGCGACGCCTCGCTCGGCCCGGCCGAGATCCTGATGAGCGAGTCCCAGGAACGCATGATGGCCGTGGTCACCCCGGCCGACGTGGACCGGTTCCTGGACATCTGCGCCCGCTGGGAGGTGCCCGCCACGGTGATCGGCGAGGTCACCGGCACCGGCCGGCTGGAGATGACCTGGCACGGCGAGCCGGTCGTGGACATCCCGCCCGGCAGCGCCGCGGACGACGGCCCGGTCTACGACCGGCCGGCGCGGCGGCCCGCGGGCCAGGACGCGCTGGCCGCCGACGACCCCGACGGCCTGCCCCGGCCCGCGAGCCCGGCCGAGCTGCGCGCGGCCCTGCTCACCGTGCTGGCCGCCCCGGACGCGGCCGACAAGACCTGGGTCACCGAGCAGTACGACCGTTACGTGCGCGGCGACACCGTGCTGGCCATGCCGCACGACGCCGGGCTGATCCGGATCGACGAGGCCACCGGCCTGGGCGTGGCCCTGGCCACCGACGGCAACGGCCGGTACTGCCTGCTCGACCCCTACGCCGGCACCCAGCTGGCGCTGGCCGAGGCGTACCGGAACGTGGCCGCCACCGGCGCCCGGCCGCTGGCCGTGACCAACTGCCTGAACTTCGGCTCGCCCGAGGACCCCGAGGTGATGTGGCAGTTCACTGAGGCCGTACGGGGCCTGGCCGACGGCTGCCTGGCCCTGGGCATCCCGGTGACCGGGGGCAACGTCAGCTTCTACAACCAGACCGGCACCGCGCCCATCCAGCCCACCCCGGTCGTCGGCGTCCTGGGCGTGCACGACGACGTGCGGCGCCGGGTGCCGTCGGGCTTCACCGAGGCCGGGGCCACGCTGCTGCTGCTCGGCGAGACCCGGCCGGAGTTCGGCGGCTCGCTGTGGGCCCGCGTGGCCCACGGGCACCTGGGCGGGCGCCCGCCCGAGGTGGACCTGGAGGCTGAGCGCGCCCTGGCCCAGGTGCTGGTGACGGCGTCGGCCCGCGGGCTGCTGGCCGCCGCCCACGACCTGTCCGACGGCGGGCTGGCCGTGGCGCTGGCCGAGTCCTGCCTGGCGGGCGGCCTGGGCGCGCGGGTCACGCTGCCGGGCGATGAGTTCACGCTGCTGTTCAGCGAGTCAGCGGGCCGGGCCCTGGTCGCGGTCCAGCCGGGGCGTGAGGCGGAGTTCACCGCGCTGCGCGCCGAGGCCGGGGTGCCCGGCGACGTGATCGGCACCACGGGCGGGGACACGCTGGAGGTCGCCGACCGGTTCGCGATCGGCCTGGACGAGCTCGGCGCGGTGCACCGGGGCACCCTCCCGGCCCTGTTCGACTAGCCGCCGGCTGCCGCTCGCGGATGTCCCATTGCGTACCGCCCGTGGTAGGCAACGGGGTGTGATCCACGACCATGACTGCCGTGGGTGCCTAGTTGCCTACACCCGGGTGTAGGCAACTAGGCACCCACGTGCCTGGCGCCCGGTGCCAGCCCGCCCGGAACGCCCCGTGCGCCCCTGCGGCCCTGCCCGTCCCGATGATCCCTCCGGCCTCATTCGGGGTCCGGCCAGATCCGGGCTTTCGCTCCGCCGAAATGCAGGAACTGTGATCACGCGGACTTTTCAGTCATAGTTACTGAAAAGTCCGCGCGATCATGAACGGGGCCCAGCACTGGGCGCGCCTGGTCAAGACAGAAACGAGCTGGCGCCTATGGACAGTGCTGGCGGAGCATTACCAGCTGCACATCCACAGTCATCTGTCGGCCTGCGGAAGCGACTTCAGTCTTACGAGTCGCACAAGCCACACGCGGTGATGCTTGAACATCCAGCGGCCAGACAGCGTCGCCGGAGCGTTGGCAGCGAGAACCTCCACGCCGGCCAGGGATCTGGTCCGGGGCACACGGGTCTCGTGAGGCGCGGAGGGCTGATACGGCTGGTGATGTTCGCTGGTGATGTCCGGGCTGGGTGGTGTTCAGCGGTCGGTTAGGCGCCCCACCAGAAGGAGATGAGCTGGCTGCCGGGGGCGCTCGTGGCGCACGGGGCGAGGACGGCGGGGCTGCCCGGCTGGCCGGTGCCGCCCGCCATCAGGCAGCGGCGGCTGGCCAGGTTGCGGTACTGGCCGTTCTGCCGCTGGCTGGACCGGTTCCCGCCGAGCTGCTGCCAGCGCTGGGCCGCGGCCAGATCGCAGCGGCGCAGGGCCAGCACCGGGCCGTGCTTGCGCGGCACCGAGGCCAGGCACTGCCCGGACGGCACGTAGATGAACACCAGCGTCCCGCCGGCCATGGTGTCGGCGGTCCACTGCGGGTCGCCCTGGGGATGGTCGGCGGCCGTGGGCATGGCGCCCCAGCGCAGGCCGCCGCCCGCGGGGCGCAGCAGCCGGGCCCGGCCGTGCGGCTGCGCGACGATGCCGACCGTCTGCACGGAGGCGACCCTGGTCGGAAGCTGCTCGATGCGACGCGCGGCGTGGGCCGGGCTCGCGACGAGGTACGCGGCGACGCCTCCGGAGGCGACGAGCACCGCAGCGCCGACCCCGGCCAGCCGGGGCGTCCACGATCCCCTGGTCCGGCCGGAGCTGGTAGTGAGCTGACGCGGCATATTCGTACGATTACCCCCATCTGACCAGCGCCGCAGCACATGTTCGGAAACGAGCGCAACCGATTACTCTCCGTGTCTGGAAGGGCCGGCCGGGAGATGCTCCGCGCGGGTTCGGCGAGGGCGGGCAGGATGCCCGTGACCTGGGTCGGGCGCGGCCGGCGGGGCATTCGGCGCCTGGGCACCCCGGGCGGGCACCCCGGCCCGGCACCCCGGCCCGGCACCCCGGGCCCGGCACCCCGGCCCGGCACCCCGGCCCGGCACCCCGGCCCGGCCCGGCGACCCCGGGCTCGCACCCGGGCTCGCACCCCGGCCGCCCCCGGGCTCGCACCTGGGCCCGCACCCCGGCCGCACCCCGGGCTCGCACCGGCCGGACCGGTGACCGGGCGCCGTCGGCTAGCCTTCTCAGGCGTGCCTGCCCGACAGCCCGATCCGGCCCGGATGCTGGCCGCCGTCAACGAGCAGCGGGCCGCCCTGGGTGAGCCGCCGCTGCCACCGCCCGAGCGGTCCGGCCCGGCCCTGGGCCGGGCCAGCGTGGCCGCCGTGCGGGCCGCGGTGGACGCCGGCCGCGAGCCGCTGCGCGACGCCCTGCGCGCCGCGACCCGCTTCCTGCTGGACTCGCTCGCCGAGCGGGCCCCCGGCCGGGCGGTGGAGGTGCGCATTCCGCCGTACGCCGCGGTGCAGTGCGTGGCGGGCCCCCGGCACACCAGGGGAACGCCGCCCAACGTGGTCGAGACCGACCCGCTGACCTGGCTGGACCTGGCCACCGGGCGGCTGGACTGGGCGGCCGCGGTGGCCAGCGGGAAGCTGCGGGCCAGCGGCCCCCGAGCGGACGTGTCCGACTACCTGCCGCTGGTCCGGCTCCGGCCCTGAGTCCGGCTCCGGCCCTGAGTCCGGCTCGGCCCTGAGTCCGGCTCGGCCCTGAGTCCGGCTCGGCCCCGAGTCAGGCTCGGCCCCGAGTTAGGCTCCGGCCTGTGTCAGGCGTCGCCGCCGGCCTGGAGGATGCGCCAGAACCCGGCCCGGGCGAAGTACACGTTCGTGATGACCTGAAGCACGATGAACGTGACCGGCCACAGCGCCCCGCCCAGCGCCGGGACCACGCCGACCGGGAGCGCGTAGGCCATGACCAGCCGGACCACCGCGTCGGCCAGGATGGCCGTGCCCCAGATGATCGCGGCGACCCGCCAGATCGAGCGGAACCGCGGTACCTGCTCCCACAGCTCGTCCCAGGTCCGCGAGGCGGGCCGGACCCACCGTCGCTGGGCCGCGTCGTAGACGCGGCGGCCCTCCAGCAGCGGCCGGGAGATCACGAACGTGGCCGGGCGGCGGGCGAGCAGGCTCAGGTACATGTAGGCGGCCCAGGCGGCGGTCAGCAGGCCGTCCCTGGCCAGCAGGACCCGCGGGCTGCCGGTGAGCAGCGACAGCCCGGCGCTGAGGGCCAGGGTGGCCAGGATCATCATGCCCATGGCGTCGGGCCGGCGGCCCCGCACCAGCCCGGCCAGGGCGCTGACCGCCGGGGCGACGGCGCCGAGGGCCAGGGCCAGCCATACGCTGCCGCCCGCCCCGCGCACACCGTAGAAGACGGCGATGGGCACGACGATGTCGATGACCACGGTCAGCAGGGCCCGCGAGGTGCCAGGCCGGGTGGACGCGGCGGGCGCGGCCTGGGCCGGGCCCGGTTCGCCCGCGTCGTGCGGGGCCGGGCCCGGCTCGCCCACGTCGTGCGGGGCGCTCGGGGCAGCGTTCACGTCAGGATCTTCTGTTCCGCATGACTGGAAGACCGTCAGTGTCCCGCCGATTAATCGCCGCCAGCTCACCCGAGGAAACTGAGCCCTAGCTGGCTGCCTCGCCGGCGCAGGCCAGGCAGGCCCAGGCCGCGCGGTCCAGCAGGTCGACCTGCTGCGGCCGGGGCAGGCCGCTGTCGTAGCTGGCCACCGACTGGATCGCGCCGATGGCCGCGTGCACCAGGGCGCGGGCCTGCCCGTCGCCCAGGCCCGGCCGCAGCTCGGCCAGCAGGTGCACCCATTCCTCCACGTACAGCCGCTGGAGCCGGCGCAGCCGCCGCCGGTCGGCGTCGGGCAGCACGTGCACCTCGCGCTGCCACAGCCGGACCAGGTAGCGGTCGTCGACCGCGAACGCCACCTGTCCCTGGATCAGCGCCTCGAGCTGGCGGGCGGCGTCCGGCTCGGCGGCCAGGATCTGCCCGGCCTCGTCGATCAGTCGGCCCATGACCTGGTCGAGCAGGGCGACCAGGATGGCGGACTTGCTGGTGAAGTGGCGGTAGATGCCCGACCCCACGATGCCGGCCGCGGCACCGATGTCGGCCAGGCTGACCGCGTGGTAGCCGCGCCGGGCGAACTGCTCCCCGGCCGCCCGCAGGATCTTCTCCCGCCGGTCCGGGTCGCGGGCCCGGGCCAGCTCGGCCGTGCTCATCGCGGGTCGCCGGGTCCGCTCGACGTTTCCAGCAGTGCTACCGGGATGTCGGCCAGCCGGGAGCGCAGGTACTCGCCCAGCCCCTTGGCCTGCGGGTCGGGCCGGGTGCTGGCGGCGACGCCCGCGCCGAGCAGGCCGACCACCACGAAGTTCAG
The DNA here is from genome assembly GCA_963822485.1 of uncultured Actinomycetota bacterium. Lineage (GTDB taxonomy): Bacteria > Actinomycetota > Actinomycetes > Streptosporangiales > Streptosporangiaceae > DASUBV01. Next base: position 101,857 of record CAWGHW010000026.1, on the reverse strand, counting down.
CGCGCGCAGGTTGGGCAGCTCGTAGCGGCGCACGGCCAGCCCGGCCGCCTCGGGCAGCAGCTCGCGGAACCGGGCCTCGGTCAGCCAGCCGGCCAGCCAGGCGTAGCCCGCATCATCGCGGGCCCACAGCCCCACGTTGGCGTTGCCGCCCTTGTCGCCGGACCGTGCGCCGGCGACCAGCCCGAGCGGCGCGCGCCGGGTCGGCCCGGCCGGACCGGGCTCGGCACCCGGCGCCCGGCGGGGCTCCTCTCCCGGGCTCCCCGGGTCTCCCGGGCTGGCTGCTCCCGCCGGGCGGTCCGCGTCGCCCCGTCCCGCCCCCGGCTGACCGCCGGCCAGCTGCTGGGTGTGCGGCACCACCTGCCGGCTGCCGTCGGGCAGCACGACCGTCTGCTCCACCACGTCCGCCGGGACCAGCGCGGGCCAGAACACCCCGTACTCGCTCGCCCCGGTAGGCGGCGTGGTCGTGTGAAAGCCGGCGTAGCCGCCCAGGGCCAGCGCCAGCACGGCGTCCGAGAACGCCCGCCCCACCCGGCGCTGGTCCGGGTCCAGCACCGTCACCCGCAGGTGCGCCGTGGCCTGCTCGTTGGCAGGCGCGTCGGGCTGGTCGAAGCGCAGCAGCCGGACGTCGGTGCGCTCGAACCGGTCCTCGCCGCCCAGCAGCCCGAACAGCTCGGCCCGCGCCCAGGCCGCCTTCTCCTCGATGTCCAGCCCGGTCAGCACCAGCGTCATGGTGTTGCGGTAGCCGCCGCGGTAGTTCATCGCCACCTTGAGCGTCGGCGGCGGCGGGGTGCCCCTGGCCCCGGAGATCCGCACCCGGTCCGGCCCGTCGGCCGTCAGCGCGACCGAGTCGAAGTGCGCGACCACGTCGGGGCCCAGGTAGGCCTGCCCGTCGATCTCGTACAGCAGCTGGGCCGTGACCGTCCCGGCCGACACCAGCCCGCCGGTGCCGTCATGCTTGGTGATCACGCTGCTGCCGTCGGCGGCCACCTCGGCGATGGGGAAGCCGGGGTAGCGCCGGTCGGTGATCTCGCTCAGGAACGAGTAGTTGCCGCCGCAGGCCTGGGGCCCGCACTCGATGACGTGGCCCGCGATCACCGCGCCCGCCAGCCGGTCGAAGTCGGTCCGGTCCCAGCGGTGCCACCAGGCGGCCGGGCCCGCGGTCAGGGCCGCGTCGGTGACCCGCGGGCAGATGACGATGTCCGCGCCGGCCTCCAGCGCCCGGGTGATTCCCCAGGAGCCCAGGTAGGCGCTGGCCGTGACCGGCTGCACCCTGCTATCCGCGATGGCGTCGGCCAGCCGCTGGCCGGTGTCCAGGTGGGCCAGGTCCACGCCCGCCGCCAGCAGGCCGGGGATCTGGTCCAGCAGGTCGTCGCCGGTGATGTAGGCCACGCGGGGATGCAGGCCGAGCCCGGCGGCGAGCTTGCCGACCTCGTCGGCCAGCCCGGCCGGGTTGAGGCCGCCCGCGTTGGTCACGACCTTGATGCCGCGGTCCAGGCAGGTGCCCAGCACCTGCTCGAGCTGGGCCAGGAAGGTCCGGGCGTACCCGGCCGCGGGATCCTTCTGCCGCGCCTTCCACAGGATCAGCATGGTCAGCTCGGCCAGGTAGTCGCCGGTCAGCACGTCGATGGGGCCGCCCTCGACCATCTGCCGCGCGGCGTCGAGCAGGTCGCCGTAGAACCCGGAGCAATTGGCGATGCGGACCGGCCGCCGCTCAGTCAGCTCAATCAGCTCGGCCGTCTCGGTCGGCTCAGTCACCGGCGTCACCCCCTAGCGGCGGCCGGCCGGGACCGGGCGGGCCCGCGAACGCCTGGGCCACCGCCAGCCAGGCCGCGGCGACCGGGCCGGAGGTGCGCAGCCCGGTGTCCCGCCGGTGGCGGCGCTGGGTGACCAGCAGGCAGAAGTCCAGCGCGTCGCCCCGGACCAGGTCCGACGCCTCCGGCGGGCCCCAGGTCCAGGTGCTCGCGTCGGGGGCGGTCAGCTCGACCCGGACCGGCGCGGTGGGCACCGGCTGGCCGTGCACCATGAAGCCGAAGTCGCGCGTCACGACCCCGAGGTGGGCGATGTGCCGCAGCCGGGCGGTGGCCGGGCGGGTCACCCCGAGCGTGTCGGCGATGTCCTGGCCGTGCGCCCAGGTCTCCATCAGCCGGGCCGTGACCGAGGAGGCGGCACTCATGGGCGGGCCGTACCAGGGCAGCCGGGTGGCCGGGTCCAGGCCCGCGAACGTCCGCAGGAACCGCCCGCGCGCCGTGCCCAGCCAGTCCAGCAGGGCGGCGGGGTCCATCCCGCGGTGGTCGGCGGCCACCGCGTCGGCGAACACCGCGCCCCGCGCCTTGAGCCGGGCCGCCTCGGCCCGGAACCGGTCCGGGTCGGTGGCGGCCATGGTCGCGGTCTCGTCGAAGTAGGCCAGGTGGCTGACCTGATCCCGGATGGCCCAGCCGTCGGCCGGGGTGGGCTGGTCCCAGTCGCCGGGGGCCAGCGGCACCAGCATCGCGGTCACCTCGGCCGACTCCGCGGCCAGGTCGGCCACCAGCGCGGCCATGTCCACGGCCATCAGCGACCGGTCCAGGTCTGGCCGCAGCGCGCTCCGGGCGCGCGGCGGGGACGGGGGCGAGAGCGGGGCGCGGGCATCATCGGCCCGTCCAGACGGGAGCGCGCTTATCGCGGAAGGCGGCCGGGCCCTCCTGGGCGTCCGCGCTGCGGTAGACCGGCGCCCAGATCCGCTCGGCGGCCTCGAACGCCTGGCTCAGCGGCTGCTCGGCGATCAGCCCCACCGTCCGCTTGGCCGCCCGCACCGACAGCGGGGCGTTGGCCGCGATCCGCTCGGCCACCGCCTGCGCCCGGGTGCGCAGCTCCGCCGCGGGCACCACCTCGTTGACCAGGCCCACCTGGCAGGCCCGCTCGGCGCTGATCGGGTCACCGGTCAGCAGCAGCTGCATCGCGATCCGGGGCGGGATCAGCCAGGGCAGCGGTGCGGCCCACGGCGCACCCCGGCCCACCTTGACCTCCGTGATCGCAAACAAGGCGGTGTCCGCGGCCAGGCACAGATCGCAGCTCTGGGCCAGCAGGAAGCCGCCTGCGTAGGCCGCGCCGTTGACCGCCGCGATGACCGGCTTGGCCACCTCGATGTTGCGGCCGGGCTGGGGCACGAAGTCCGGCGGCGGCACCGTCAGCCCCTCGGCGGCCATCTCCTTGAGGTCGCCGCCGGCGCAGAACGCCTTGTCGCCCGCGCCGGTCAGCACCAGCACCAGGGCCTCGTCGTCGTCGTTGAACCGCCGCAGGCCGTCAAACAGCCCGGCCCGCACCTTGGCCGACAGCGCGTTGCGGGCCTCGGGCCGGTTGATGGTCAGCCAGGCCACCGGCCCGACCAGCTCGTAGGTCACCACCTGCTGGTCGATCATGATTCCGCCGGGTCGACTGACTCCACGGGATCAACGCGGGCCAGCTCGGCGCCGGCGTCCACGGCCTGGCCGGCCTGGACCGCCACCTCGGCCACCACCCCGGCCGCCGGGGCCGTCACCACGTGCTCCATCTTCATCGCCTCCAGGATCACCACGGGCGCGCCCGCCTCGACCTTGTCGCCCGCCACCACGGCCACCCGCACGACGGTGCCGGGCATCGGCGCGAGCAGCGAGCCCGCGGCGGCCAGCGCGTCGGGCTCGGGGAACCGCTCGGCCTCGGTCAGCGCGGTCGCGCCGAGCGGGCTGTCCACGTACACCGCGTCGCCCACCTGGTGCACGCCGAACTGCCGGGTGATCCCGGCCACCGTCAGCTCCACGTGGTCGCCGCGGGCCGCGCCCAGCTCGACACGGCCCAGCTCGGCACGCCCGCTCCGAGCTCGGGACTGCCCGGCTCGGGACTGCCCAGCTCGGCACTGCCCAGCTCGGGACCGCCCGGCTCGGCACCGCCCAGCGGCCGGCCGTCCACCGACACGGCCAGCCCGTCGCGGCCCAGCCGGTACCGGACCTCGTGCCGCTCCCCGTCGCAGGCGAAGACGGCGTGCTGGTCCTGGCTGCGCACGTTGCGCCAGCCGGACGGCACCCCGGCCAGCACCGGGGCGGCGGCCCGGCGGGCGGCCTGGCCGGCCAGCGCGGCGGCGGCCAGGTGCAGGTCCAGCGCCGGCCCCGCCAGGCCGGCGTCCAGCTCGGCCGGGTCGTGCCGGGTCAGGTAGCCGGTGTCGATCTGGCCGGCCGCGAACTCGGGCTCGCGCAGCACCGCGACCAGCAGGTCCCGGTTGGTGGTGACCCCGTGCAGCCGGGCCCCGGCCAGCGCGCGGGCCAGCCGCCGCCGCGCCGCGTCCCTGGTCGGCCCGTGCGCGATGACCTTGGCCAGCATCGAGTCGTAGTGCACGCCCACGACGCTCCCGTCGGCCACGCCCGCGTCGGTGCGGACGCCGGGCAGGGCGGGGATGTCGAACCGGTGCAGTACCCCGGCCGCCGGCCGGAACCCGGCCCGCGGATCCTCGGCGCACAGCCGGGCCTCGATGGCGTGCCCGCCGATTCGCGCGCTGGTCACCTCCGGCGGCAGCGGCGCGCCCTCGGCGATCTCGAGCTGGAGCCGGACCAGGTCCAGCCCGGTGATCAGCTCGGTCACCGGGTGCTCGACCTGGAGCCGGGTGTTGACCTCGAGGAACCAGAACGCGCCATCGGGCGCCATGACGAACTCGACCGTGCCCGCGCCCACGTAGCCGATGGCCCGGGCCGCCGTGACCGCGGCCGCGCCCAGCTCGGCGCGCAGCCGGTCGTCCACGGCCGGGGACGGCGCCTCCTCGATGATCTTCTGGTAGCGGCGCTGGATCGAGCACTCCCGCTCGAACAGGTGGGCCACGGTGCCGTGGGTGTCACCGAGGATCTGCACCTCGATGTGCCGCGGCCGCTCCACGTACCGCTCGATGAACACGGTGCCGTCGCCGAACGCCGCCGCGGCCTCCCGGCTGGCGCTGGCCACCGCCTCGGCCAGCTCGCCGGGCTGGCGGGCGATCCGCATGCCGCGCCCGCCGCCGCCGAACGCCGCCTTGACCAGCACCGGGTAGCCGATCCCGGCCGCCGCGGCGGCCAGCTCGGCCGGCTCGGGCAGCTCGCCGCCCGAGCGCCCGAGCCGCCCGAGCCGCCCAAGGTGACGCCGGGCAGCACCGGCACGCCCGCGGCGGCCAGCAGTTCCCTGGCCGCGATCTTGGAGCCCATGGCCTCGATGGCCTCGGGGGAGGGCCCGACGAAGGTCAGCCCGGCCGCGGCGCAGTCCCGCGCGAAGCCGGCGTTCTCGGCCAGGAACCCGTAGCCGGGGTGGACCGCGTCGGCGCCGGTAGCCAGGGCCGCCGCGATGATCGCGTCGCCGCGCAGGTAGGTGTCGCGCGGCGCCGCGCCGGGCAGCCTGACCGCCTCGTCGGCGGCGCGCACGTACGGGGCGCCGGCGTCGGGGTCGCTGAACACCGCCACGGTGGCGATGTCCATCTCGCGGGCGGTCCTGATGACGCGCAGCGCGATCTCGCCGCGGTTGGCGATCAGCAGCTTGGTGATGGTGCGCACCGGGGCAGACACGGGGTTATCCACGGGGTTATGCACGGGGCTCACATCCGGAAGACGCCGTAGCCGCGGCGTCCGGTCACCGGCGCGGAGTGCGCCGCCGACAGCGCGATGCCCAGCACCGTGCGCGTGTCGCGGGGGTCGATGAGGCCGTCGTCGTAGAGCCGGGCGGTGACGAAGAAGGCATGCGACTCCTTCTCGATCTGGGCCTCGATGGCCTGGCGCCGCAGCTCGTCGGCCTCGCCGTCGAACGGGCGGCCGGACGACTGCGCGGCGGCCCTGGCCACGATGGACAGCACCCCGGCCAGCTGGGTGGCGCCCATGACGGCCAGCCGGGAGCCCGGCCAGGCGAACATCAGCCGCGGGTCGTAGGCCCGGCCGGACATGCCGTAGTTGCCGGCCCCGAACGAGGCGGCCAGGTTCAGCGTGATGTGCGGCACCGTGCTGTTGGTCACCGCGTTGATCATCTTGGCGCCGTCCTTGATGATCCCGCCCTGCTCGTAGGAGGTGCCGACCATGTAGCCGGTGGTGTTCTGCAGGAAGACCAGCGGCGTGTCGGTCTGGTTGGCCAGCTGGATGAACTCGGCGGCCTTCTTGGCTTCCTCGCTGAACAGCACGCCGCGGGCGTTGGCCAGCACGCCGACCGGGTAGCCGTGCACGCTGGCCCAGCCGGTGACCAGGCTGGTGCCGTAGGACGGCTTGTACTCGCCGAACCGGGAGCCGTCCACCACCCGGGCCAGCACCTCGCGCGGGTCGAAGGGCACCCGGATGTCGGCGGGCGCGATGCCCAGCAGCTCGTCGGGGTCGTAGACCGGCTCGTCGCCGGGCCGGGCGGGCCCTGGACCCTGCTTGCGCCAGTTCAGGTCGGCCACGATCTGGCGGCCCAGCCGGATGGCGTCCCGCTCGTCGGTCGCGAAGTAGTCGGCCAGCCCGGACACCTGGGCGTGCATCCGGGCCCCGCCCAGCTGCTCATCGTCGGCCTCCTCGCCGGTGGCCATCTTGACCAGCGGCGGCCCGCCCAGGAACACCTTGGCCTGACCGTCCACCAGCACGCTGTAGTCGCACATGCCGGGCACGTAGGCGCCGCCGGCCGTGGAGTTGCCGAAGACCAGCGCGATCGTCGGGATGCCCATGGCCGACAGCTCGGTGAGGTCGTGGAAGATCTTCCCGGCCGGGACGAACAGGTCGGACTGGGTCGGCAGGTCGGCGCCGCCGGACTCGACCAGGTTGATCACCGGCAGCCGGTTGCGCCGGGCGATCTCCAGCGCGCGCAGCGACTTGCGCAGCGAGTACGGGTTCATCGAGCCGCCGCGCACGGTCGGGTCGTGCGCGATCAGCACGCACTCCACCCCGGACACCACGCCGATGCCGGTGACCAGGGCGGCGCCGACGGCGAACTCGGTACCCCAGGCGGCCAGCACCGACAGCTCCAGGAACGGGCTGTCCCGGTCGAGCAGCAGTTCCACCCGCTCCCTGGCCAGCAGCCGGCCGCGGTCGTGGTGGCGCTGGGCGTACCGGGGACCGCCGCCGGCCTTGGCCAGCTCGATCTGCTCGTCCAGCTCGGCCAGCACGCGCAGCTGCGCCGCGCGGTTGGCCCGGTAGGTGTCGCTGGCCGGGTCCAGGGCCGACCGCAGCACCGGTCCCTCGGCCGCCGGGCTGGCGGCGGCAGTGCTCGTCAGGGCGTCGGCGCTCAATACGACCTCGGCAGGCCCAGGCTGTGCTGGGCGACGTAGTTGAGCACCATCTCCCTGTTCACCGGGGCGATGCGCAGCAGCCGGGCCAGGCCCCACAGCGGCACCAGGCCGTACTCGCTGCTCAGGCCGTTGCCGCCGTGGGTCTGGATGGCCTGGTCCACGGCGGCGATGGCGGCCTCGGCAGCCGCGTACTTGGCCATGTTGGCCGCCTCCCCGGCGGGCTGGCCGTGGTCGTGCTGCCAGGCCGCCTTGCCGGTCATCAGCGCGGCCAGCTCGGTCTCGATCTTGGCCCGGGCCAGCGGGTGCGCCACGCCCTGGTGGCTGCCGATCGGGGCGTCCCACACGATCCGGGTCCGCGCGTAGCCGGCCGCCTTGTCCAGCGCGTACCGGGCGATGCCGACGCAGACCGCGGCCGCGGTGATGCGCTCCGGGTTGAGCCCGTGGAAGACCTGGGCCAGGCCGCCCAGGTCGCCGCCGACCAGCGCGTCCGGGCCCAGCCGGATGTCGTCGAAGTGCAGCGTGAACTGCCGCTCGGGCAGCATCGCGTCGACCGGCAGGTGCCGCGCGGTCAGGCCGGGGGCGTCGGCGGGCAGCAGGAACAGCGCGAGCTGGCCGTCGTGAGCCCCGCCAGCCAGCCCTGGAGCCTCCACCCGGGCGGCGACCAGGATCCCCGCGGCCTCGTCCACCCCGGAGATGTAGTACTTGGTGCCGGTCAGCACCCAGCTACCTCCGCCTTCGTCGTCCTGGCGGGCCGTGGTGGCCAGCCGGTGGGTGTTCGATCCGGCGTCGGGCTCGGTGATGGCGAACACCACCTTGCCGGTGCCGTCGGCGATGCCCGGCAGCCAGCGCGCCCGCTGCTCGGCGGTGCCGTAGCGGGCCAGCACCTCGCCGCTGATCGCGCTGGACACCAGGAGCAGCAGCAGCGGGCAGCCCTGGGCCGCGGTCTCCTCGCAGACGATGGCCAGCTCGGTGATCCCGGCCCCGCCCCCGCCGTACTCGGCCGGGATGTTCACGCCGACGAACCCGGCCTCGGCCAGGGCCTGCCACAGCTCGTCACACGACTGGCCGGCCTGCGCCCTGGCGGCGTAGTAGGCGCCGCCGAACTTGGCCGCGATGCGGCTCACAGTGGCCCGTAGCTCGGCGTGCTCGGCGGCCCCCGCCGGATCCTGCGCTGCCGCCACCCCGGCCTCCCGAGCTTCCTGTTAGTGATTCACGGATCACTAATGTTAGCCGCAGTCATCGCTGGCGGTCGAGCCCTGACTGGTCGTATAAGGCGTTGCTATGAGGCCGGTTGCGGGCTATTGACGATGACGAGGCAAGTGCTTCATGATTCACAAACATCGCGATTAACAAAGGTCGCACGCCGCCCCGCGACTACAGGGAGCCAGCCGTGCCCATCGACGTCACGAGCCTGTACAACCGGCGCGCGGACCACCGCTGGGAGCGGGTCTGCGTGGGCGACATCCTGGAGCGGGTGACCTGGAGCCGACCCGACCAGGTGGCCATCACCGGCTGGGCGGGCGCCTTCGGCGAGCCCCGCTTCGAGCGGCTCACCTACCGGCAGGCCGACCAGATCGCCAACCAGTTCAGCCACGGGCTGCTCGCCCGCGGCCTGACTCGGGGCGACCGGGTCCTGCTGATCTGCGAGAACTCCGTCGAGGCGTACCTGGCCAAGCTGGCCACGGCCAAGGCCGGGCTGGTCGCCGTGCCGGTCAACCCCGCGCTGGCCCCGGACGTGCTGGGCTACCTGATCGAGCTGGTCGAGCCCAGGTTCGTGATCGTGGACGCAGAGTTGTGGTCCGGAGTGGCCGAGGTCGTCGGCGCCGCGGGTCTCGCCCCGGACGTGACCATTCCCATCGGCGGGGGAGTGGCTCAGGGCGGAGTGTCGTTCGCGGAATTCATCGAAGACCAGCCAGTCTCCGAGCCGGACGCGGTGGTGCACGGCGACGACATCTGGGAGATCCTGTTCACGTCGGGCACGACCGCCATGCCCAAGGGCGTCATGCTGTCGCACAGCTACGCGCACATGGGCGCGATGTCGTTCGCGCTGTCGCTGACCAGGGGCGTGCGCGTCGAGGCCGACCTGAAGCTCTGCTCGTTCCTGCCGGTCATCTACCACGTCGCCGACGAGGTGCTGTCCCTGCCCGCGTTCCTGGCCGGCGGGTCGCTGGTGATCGGGCGCAAGCCGGTTCCGGCGCAGATGGCGGCCGCGATCGCCAGGGAGAAGGTCACGGCGCTGTGGGGCGGCTCGCCGCAGCTGGTCAAGGCGCTCGCGGCGGAGCTGGATGCGGGTCAGCACGGTCCTGAAGGCGAGCACGGTCCTGAAGGCAGCACGGTCCTGAAGGCCAGCACAGTCTGGACGCGAGCAGCCTTCAGGTGCTGGTCTACGGCTGGGGCGCGGTGGAGCCGGCCGTCCGGGCCCGGCTGCAGGAGCTGTGCGGCGAGGCGTTTCTCCTGGTCGGCATCTTCGGGCAGACCGAGGCCATCTCCTGCCACCGGTTCTGGCCCGACGTGTGGGAGGACACCTACCTGGCCACCGCCCCGCAGCTGAACTACGTGGGGATCCCCAACCCGCTGCTCAGCTCCACGGTGATGGACGCCGACGGCGCGCACCTGCTGGACCAGCCCGGCGTGCCGGGCGAGGCGGTCTACCGCTCGCCCGCCGTGGCCTCGGGCTACTACCGGGACGCCGCGGCCACGCAGGAGGCCTTCCGGCACGGCTGGTTCCACTCCGGGGACAGCTGCATGGTCGACGAGAACGGCCTGCGGATCATGGTCGACCGGTACAAGGACATCATCAAGTCGGGCGGGGAAAACGTCTCCAGCCTCCGCGTGGAAGCGATCTTGCACCAGCACGCCGACGTGGTGAAGGCGGCGGTCATCGGGCTCGGGCACGACCGCTGGGGCGAGGCGGTCACGGCCATCGTGGTGCCCAGGCCAGGAGCTGTGCTAGCGGAAGCGGCGCTGAAGGCGGGCTGACCGAGGAGGCGCTGATCGCGTTCTGCCGGGAGCGGCTGGCGGGCTTCGAGACGCCCAAGGGCGTGATCTTCGCCACGGCGCTGCCGGAGACCGTGGGGGGCAAAGTCCTCAAGTACAAGCTCCGGGAGCAGTTCGCGGGCCATTACCAGGCCGCTGAGCACCCGGCGACCGCGATGCGGGAAGGCGAGGCGGGTGGGGTCACCTAGACTGACGACGTGATCAAGCCGGATGGCCGCCTGACCGACGCTCTCGATCCCGACGACCAGCCGCCCAGGGACCACTGCGGGGTCTTCGGAGCCTGGTCCCCGCACGAGGACGTGGCCAAGCTGGCCTACTTCGGCCTCTACGCGCTCCAGCACCGCGGCCAGGAGTCGGCCGGCATCGCGGTCAGCGACGGCAAGCGCATCGTGGTCTACAAGGACATGGGGCTGGTGCCCCAGGTGTTCGACGAGTCGGTGCTGACCACGCTGCGCGGCTACATCACCGTCGGGCACTGCCGCTACTCCACCAGCGGCGCCTCGGTCTGGGAGAACGCCCAGCCGACGTTCCGGGCCACGCCCACGGCCAGCCTGGCCCTGGGCCACAACGGCAACCTGATCAACACCCTGGAGCTGGCCGCCCTGGCCGGGGAGCGGGCCACCAGGCCGGGCCGGCCCACCTCGACCGCCTCGACCCCCTCGGCCACCTCCGACACCGACGTGCTTACCGCCCTGTTCGCGGCGCCGCAGTTCGCGGCACCGGGTGCTCCGGACGGCCTGCTGCCGCAGGAGACGCTGCCGGGGATGCCCGAGGAGGTGTACGCGGGCAGCGTGGAGGAGGCCGCGCTGGCCACCCTGCCGCTGGTCCGCGGTGCCTACTCGCTGGTGTTCATGGACGAGCGGACGCTCTACGCGGCCCGCGACCCGCACGGGTTCCGCCCGCTGGTCATCGGCCGGCTGGACGCGGGCTGGGTGGTGGCCAGCGAGACGTGCGCGCTGGACATCGTCGGGGCGGCCTTCGTCCGCGAGGTCGAGCCGGGCGAGCTGATCGCGATCGACGAGCGGGGCCTGCGCTCGCGCACCTTCGCGCCACCGCAGCCCAAGGGCTGCCTGTTCGAGCACGTCTACCTGGCCCGCCCGGACACCACCTTGTCGGGCCGGAGCGTCCAGGCGACCAGGGTCGAGGTGGGCCGGCGGCTGGCCGCCGAGCACCCGGCCGACGCGGACCTGGTCATCCCGGTGCCGGAGTCCGGCACCCCGGCGGCCATCGGCTACGCCCAGGCCAGCGGGATCCCCTACGGGCAGGGCCTGGTCAAGAACTCCTACGTGGGCCGGACGTTCATCCAGCCCAGCCAGACCATCCGGCAGCGCGGCATCCGGCTCAAGCTGAACCCGCTGCGGGACGTGATCGCCGGGCAGCGGGTGGTGGCGGTCGACGACACGATCGTGCGCGGCAACACCCAGCGGGCCATCGTGGCCATGCTGCGCGAGGCCGGGGCGGCGGAGGTGCACGTCCGGATCTCCAGCCCGCCGGTGGCCTGGCCCTGCTTCTTCGGCATCGACTTCGCCAGCCGGGCCGAGCTGATCGCGGGCAGCCTCAGCATCGAGGAGATCCGGCAGTCCATCGGCGCCGACTCGCTGGGCTTCGTGTCGCTGGAAGGCCTGGTCGCCGCGACGACGCTGCCCGGCCGTCAGCTCTGCCAGGCCTGCTTCAGCGGTGAGTATCCGGTCCGGGTGGACGAGGCCGAGCAGGGCAAGTTCGTGCTCGAGGCCGCGGCCGCCAGCGGCGGTGCCGGCGGGCGCTGACCGTGAGCGGAGCGGGCGGAGCGGGCGGCTCAGCCGACTGGGAGGGCTCAGCCGACTGGGACGGCTCGGCCGACGGGGAGGGCTCGGCCTACGCCGCGGCCGGCGTGGACATCGACGCGGGCGAACGGGCGGTTGACCTGATGCGCGCGGCGGTGGAGCGGACCGCGCGGCCCGAGGTGGCGGGCGGCATCGGCGGCTTCGCCGGGCTGTTCGACGCGTCCGCGCTGGCCCGGATGCGCCGGCCGCTGCTGGCCACCTCGACCGACGGGGTGGGCACCAAAGTCGTGATCGCGCAGCGCCTCGGCGTCTATGACACCGTCGGCGTCGACCTCGTCGGCATGGTGGTGGATGACCTGGTGGTGGTCGGCGCCGAGCCGCTGTTCATGACCGACTACGTGGTCTGCGGCGCGGTCCGGCCGGAACGGATCGCGGCGATCGTCGGCGGCGTGGCCCGGGGCTGCGTTCAGGCCGGATGTTCTCTTATCGGCGGGGAGACCGCCGAGCATCCCGGACATTTCGGGCCGGACGACTTTGATCTGGCCGGCGCGGCGACCGGCGTGGTGGACGCGGACCAGGCGCTGGGACCGGACCGGGTGCGGCCCGGCGACGTGATCATCGCCATGGGCTCGTCGGGGCTGCATTCCAACGGGTTCTCGCTGGTGCGGCGGATCATCGACGCGCCGGGCCGCGAGCTGGACCTGGCCGCGGTCCCGGCCGAGCTGGGCCGGCCGCTCGGCGAGGAGCTGCTCGAGCCGACCCGGATCTACGCCCGCGACTGCCTGGCCCTGGCCGCCGGGACCGACGTGCACGCGTTCGCGCACGTCACCGGCGGCGGGCTGGCCGCCAACCTGGCCCGGGTGCTGCCAGGGCACGCCGACGCCGTGCTGGACCGCGGCACCTGGCGGCCGGGCCCGGTGTTCGGCCTGCTGGCCCGCCACGGCCAGGTGCCCGACGCGGACATGGAGCGGGTATTCAACATGGGCGTCGGCATGGTCGCCGTCGTGGCGGCCGCGGACGCCGACCGGGCGCTGCGGCTGCTGGCCGGGCGCGACGTGCCGGCCTGGGTCGCCGGCGAGGTGACCGAGGGCAGCGGGACGGCGCGGCTGGACGGACGTCATCCCGCCTGAGTCATGCCTGCCGACACTCGTGCCTGCTGACACTCGTGCCTGCTGACGCTCATGCCTGCTGACACTGCTGCGGGAAGGCCAGAGCCACGCAGGGCGAAACCGCGCACGGCACAGCCGTGGCACGGCGCAGCAGCGCGACGCGGCCCGTGCTCAGGCCGCGCTAGGACTCTGGCTGCCCGGTCAGTCTCCCGCGATCCTGCTCATCGAGGGATGCGGGTCCTCGTCGTCGATGTCCTCGTCGTCAAGCGACTCGTCATCGTCTTCGTCGTCGTCGCCGGAGTACTGGTCGCCGAAATCCGCATATGCGTCAGCGTCCTGAGTTTCCGTGCCGACACCCAGCTCGGCCCGCAGCCGGTCAAGGTCAGTGCCGCCGCCGTTGTACTTAAGCTGACGGGCTACCTTTACCTGCTTGGCCTTGGCTCGGCCGCGCCCCATTGGCTCGACCCCCTCGAACGTACGGGGCCCAACGGGCCCCTGGTCCACCGCAGAAAGTTGCTCTTACCATGCCGACGTACATGGGCTTGGCCGCACGACAGACTCCGCTGCCGCTCCTCCGCCGACGGGAGAGCGGCGCTCAGCGCCTGACCTACAGGTACAACCGTACCTGCTTTGGGCGACTAGCGCCTCCGGCGACCGTCAGCGAGCCTGCATCAGCTGCTCAGGTATATGCCCCGGAGTCGGCCGATCGCGCCTATCCGCCGCTCAGCCAGCCGGCCGGCCGCGACTCCCGGCGGCACGCCCTCGGCCGCCGCGGTCGCGAATAGCTGCTGGGTAGTGGCGAAGATCTGCTCGGCCCTGGCCTTGGCGCGCTCGAAGCTGAACCCGTTCAGCTCGTCGGCCACCTGGATCACCCCGCCGGCGTTCACCAGGTAGTCGGGCGCGTAAACGATCCCGTAATCGGCCAGCAGCTTGGCGATGCCCGGGTGGTCGAGCTGGTTGTTGGCCCCGCCGCAGATGACCTTGGCGTCGCCCGCCCTGGTGCCCAGGGCCGCCACCGCGGCGTCGTCCACCGACCCGCCCAGTGCGCAGGGCGAGAACACGTCGAGCCGGCTGGCGATCAGCTCGGCTCGGCTCTGCGCCACCGTGACGCCCGGGTGCTGGTCCCGGACCCGGCCCACGGCGGCGGTGCTGGTGTCGTAAATGACCACCTGGGCGCCGTCGGCGATCAGGTGGTCGACCAGCCGGCGGCCGACCTTGCCCACGCCCTCGACCCCGACCACGCGGCCAGCCAGGCTGGGCGTACCCCAGGCGTGCTCGGCCGCGGCGCGCATGCCCTGGAACACGCCCAGGGCGGTCAGCACCGAGGAGTCGCCCGCGCCGCCGTTGATCACCGTGCGGCCGGTGACGTAGCGGCACTCCCTGGCGATGATGTCCATGTCCTCGCTGTAGGTGCCGATATCACAGGCGGTGATGTAGCGGCCGCTCAGCGACTGCACGAACCGGCCGTAAGCGCGCAACAGGGCCTCGGACTTGACCTGCTCCGGGTCGCCGATGATCACCGCCTTGCCGCCGCCGTGGTCCAGCCCGGCCAGCGCGTTCTTATAGGCCATGGCACGGGACAAGTTCAGGACGTCCGCCAGGGCGGCTTCCTCGCTCGGATACGGGTAGAAGCGCGTGCCGCCTAGCGCGGGACCGAGCACGGTCGAGTAGATGGCAATGATCGCTCGCAAGCCGGACTCGCGGTCCTGGCAGAACACGACCTGCTCGTGTCCGGGCTGGTCAAAGGCGCTTGAGTCATTCAGATCAGCAGCCTCGGCGTCGCCGGCCCGGTCAAAGATTCCCTGAACACTGGCCACGGGACAGACTCCCTGGTGTCGCTCCGCGTCGCCGTTGACGCGGGTTTCGCGACCAGCCTAGTGGGGGGCCGGAACCGGCTGGGCGCCGGCGCTTTCTGAACTGATTGCCTCCAGACCTTTATCACAAGCGCCGGGCATGTCACGATTAGTCATGCTGTCTGATGAGACCGGTCTGCGGGCTTATGCCGGTGTTGCGCCCGCGCCCGAGCAGGCAGTCTCGCATCGGATCGACTACTCAGCGTGTAAGGACACTGCTGAGCGGGCAAATACAGTCGAAACGAGGCATCTCATTGCACTCTGGAGGATTATCTCAGCGCCGCTATCGGTTCCAGTAGGGAGCGAGTGGCACGGTCGGAGTCCAGGGGCAGGCGCCGTCAGCTACGTCGTCCGGTCCGGGCTCATCGCCGGTCGAGGCCGGAAGTCCATCGACCCGCGACCCTAATTGAATCGCCCGGCCGATGGGGCCGGCCGGGCCGGCAGAGAGCGCGTCGCCCGGCAGTTCGCCAGGCGCAGCGGAAGGGAGGGACTGCCGTCGAAAGTCAGCACGCAATCCGTATGCCGGACGTATCGTTCGCTCTCGATTGTCACCCCACGCCAGCGAAGCGTCGGCCCGCGGATTTCCCGGAGATACCGCCTGGTGCTCTGGGGTCGGCGCGTTCCACATCTGCCAGCGCCGTCAAATAGTGCCGACGATTCGGGCAATAGGGACACGGAGGCAAACTAGCTAAGTAGTCGATGGGAGGCGCGGATGACTTTTCCGAATCCGCCCGTTGCGACGATCCGTGTCGCTAGAATCACGCAGCGTGACAGAGAGCTGGGGGGGCAACGGGGTGACTCACATCGGAAACTTTGCTCCTGGTGGTCGACTTGTCACCGCTGGTGATGGCAATATGGTCTGAGCGGACTATATGGGACATCCGAGGCAGGTTCCCCAATAGGAGCCAGGAACAGCAACAAACGCAGGGATCGCAGTACCGGTCCAGGAGGAGAGGCCGTCAAAATGTCTGCACGCACACCGGAGGCCGAGCCGCTGCTTACGCCGGCAGAGGTCGCCACAATGTTCAGGGTGGACCCCAAGACCGTTACGAGGTGGGCCAAAGCTGGAAAGCTCACGTCCATCCGGACCCTTGGCGGTCACCGCAGGTACCGGGAGACCGAGGTTCGCGCCCTGCTGGCGGGCATCCCCCAGCAGCGTTCCGAATGATCCCGGGCTAAGCGCCCGCGGTAAAGCACCAAGCACGCAGTACAAAAAGATAGTTAGAGGGGGGGTCGACCCCGGCGGGCCCGGTCGCTGCATCGGGGGGCGCGGTTCGCGCATAGATGCGGCGAGAGCAAGCCAGCGGACAATGCCGGGGTCGATCCGGCCTACTGAGCCAGCGGACAACCGCGGTCAGCGGGCCGTCGAGATCGCTGAACGTTTTGACCTCTTTCCTCGCTCAGCACCTTCCCAGCCCCGACGCGGCCTGACGCGGCCTCGAGCCGCCGCCGACGTCGACGTGGCCGCGCGACATGCGCGCACATAACCGCCTTTGACGGGTCACGTGTAGCTACCAGGGACACACGGCGCGGCCGGTGACTGAAGGTAGCGGCAATCAACTTTTGGTAATCGTGCCTGCTGAAGCGGTAGCCCAGTCATACTTGTCGGCATGCCGCCGATGGCTGGGCGGCGGCAGTGACTGGCGTAGTGCCGCGCTCTAGCGCATGCGGTCATGTCATTAGTGCGGCGCGCGACGCCCGGGGGACCCGCCAGCAGGCGGAAGCGTGCCGTCGCTTCGAGGGGAGGATCGCGTGCGTGATCCAGATTTGATTGTGCGTGCGCAGCAGGCCGCGACAGCGCTGGAGAGC
Organism: uncultured Actinomycetota bacterium; assembly: GCA_963822485.1. Taxonomy (GTDB): domain Bacteria; phylum Actinomycetota; class Actinomycetes; order Streptosporangiales; family Streptosporangiaceae; genus DASUBV01. The sequence continues at coordinate 85,113 of CAWGHW010000026.1, read as the reverse complement.
GCGTGGTGCCGCTGGCGCAACATGCACGGCCTGGCCGCTGATCCGGCGCCGGCCGTGTCCAGTTATGTCGGTTTCTCACTAGACGCGCCCTGGGGTCAGCCGCGCATCGTCTTCGGCATCTGCGCCGAGGAGGCTGAGCAGCTGGCCACCCTGCTGGACCGGCACGACTGTGTCGGCCCGGTGCACGCGTCGGTCAAGGCCAAGCCGGTCGGAGCGACGCATGGCAGCCGGCCCGAGGACGATCAGGGCCAGGATGTCCGGGGCCAGGATGTCCGGGGGCAGGATGTCCGGGGGCAGGACGTCCGGGGGCAGGACGTCCGGGGGCAGGACGTCCGGGGGCAGGACGTCCGGGGGCAGGACGTCCGGAGGCAGGATGGTCACGGCCAGGACGGCCGCGATCAGGGTGGCCACGATCAGGACGGTCGCGATCAGGATGGCCGCGATCAGGACGGCCGGGTCCAGGACGGCCGGGTCCAGGACGGCCGGGTCCAGGACGGCCGGGTTCAGGAGCAGGCGGAGCCGGCGGCCGACGCCGGGCCGCCCGCGACCCAGCCGGGGTTCGTGCACGTCCCCGCGCCGGCTCCGGCCAGCGCGGGCCAGCAGCCGTTAGCGGCATCGGCCTCGTCCCGGTCTGGCCCCATGCCGCCCGCGCCGCCGGCCCCGCGGCCGCGCGAAGCCGCCGCCGCCGCGCTGACCAGCCAGGTCGCGCCCCGGCGAGCCGGGATCGGGACGCCCATCGCGCTGGCCGCCTCGCGGGCGGTCGAGGCCTCGATGGCCAGCCGCCGGGAGGCGGCCAGCGCCCAGGCCGCGGCGCCGGCTCCGGCCGGGCCCGAAGGTGCCACCGAGGGCGGGGCATCATCGGACCCGGCCCGGGCCAGCGACCAGGGCCTGCCGTCGGGTGCGGAGACGTCGCCCGAGCCCGCCGCCGCTCAGGCCGCGCCCGCCCGCCCCGCCGAGCCGGCGGTGTCGATCGGGCCGGGGACGGCGCCCGGTGACGACACGCAGGCCACTAACGGCGGCCCCGGCGCAGCGCGTGACCTCGAGCCGGCGGACGACCGCCGGACCGTCGGCGACCGCGGGTTAGCGCCGGAGCCCGGCGCGGCCGCCGGCCGCGACGAGCTCACCGGGCAGCCCGATCCCGGCCCATCCGAGATCGTGGCCTTCCGGCCCCGGCCCGAGCCCGCCGCCTACCCGGACGGCTGGGAGCCGGCCGCTCCCGAGCCCGCCGAGCTGGCTGGATCGCCTCGGATTGGCGGTCCCGCCGCGCCATACTCCGGCGGCGAGCCGACCCGGTCCGGCCGCCTGCTGCGCGGCGCCTCCCTGTCCCGGCTCAAGCGCCCCGGCGGCCCGGCTCCCGACCAGACTCCGCGGGACGCGGACGAGGACGGGAAGCCGCCGCCGCCGGGCCGGCCGCAGGATGGCCGCGACCGCGTCAGCTCGACGGCGGCCAGCGACGCTGCGGCCTGGAACGCCAGCGAGCTCCCCGGTCAGGCCGCCGTCACCGACACCGCCGTCTAGGAGGAGTAACCGCGATATCGGCGCCGGGATCCGGCGCGGGCATGGAGGTCCCGTTGGCAACACCACGGCGTTGCCAACGGGACCTCTGCAACTGACCAGGGATCGGCATTCAGCGTGAGTACTCAGGTTGCCCTCAGGTTCGAGGGGCACGCTAGCTAGTCGCATCTGCCGTTGCAGTGGAGCCCGAAGGAGCCCGTTCGCATGCCTCACGAGGGCGCCGAGTGCGGGGACTGGCGTGACGGACCCCGCCTGATCATGACCGGCCCGATCTGCCGGGCCGCGCCCACCCGGTTCGCGCCTCCCGGTGGCAGGCCTGCCCGGTCCCGCCGCTGGCTGATCGTCGGCGCGATCGCCGTCGCCGCCCTGCTGGGCGGGGCGTCCGCCGCCCTGACGTCCGGCGACACCAGCCCGGCCCATCCGGCCCACGCCGTCGCCCGGCAGAACCACACGAAGCCGGCGCACACCGTCGCCGCGGCTCCCGACCGGGACGATTCCGCCCGCTAGCCGCCACCTCGGCCGAGGCGCGCCCGTGCGGCCCGGCCCGATGGCCGCGTTTCCGCGGAAACGCATCGCGCACGTACGTCAGGCGCTGCCGCGGAAGCCGCCGTCAGCCGGTCGCACGTCGGCCATCCGGGCCCCGCGGGCCAGGTGACGTTGCTCCCGGCCTGGACACGCGCCGACGGCAGGTCGCGGCGGCGGGCCACCGCGAGCGGAGTGTCAGGCCCTTGGCGCACAATCAGTGTGTGCGGGTAGCGGTGGTGCCCGGGCCGGGGCGGTCGGGCTTGCTCTGCCCGCTGGGACCGGAGGGCGGGAGCACGGCCGGTGCTGCGGGCACGGCCGGTGCTGGCGGCACGGCCGGTGCGGCGGGCCGGCCGGTGCTGTGGGCGGCGCGGCCGGTGCTGCGGGCGCGGCGGCGCTGGGCGGGTCGGCGGGACCATCCATCCTGGCTGCCGATCTGGCGGTCGCGGTCCGCGAGTACGAGCAGCGGGGCGACGTGCGCTGGGTGTGGGCCGACACCGCCGAGCTGTACCCGGGCCTGCTGGCCGCCGGGATCCAGGTCGAGCGCTGCCATGACGTCACGCTGACCGAGCGGCTGCTGCTGAGCCGGGAGGGCGCGGCGGGCCAGCCCGCGTACCTGGCCGCGGCGGCCGCCCGGCTGCACGGGCGGCCGGTGCCGCCGGCCGGCCGTCCGGCCAGGGACGGACCGCAGCCGTCGCTGTTCGACACCCCGGAGAGCGCCGCAAGACGGCCTGGCCGAGGCCGCGGCCACGCTGGCCGACCTGGTCGCGGTGTACGCCGGGCAGCTGGCCCGCATCGCGGCGGGCCCGCAGCCGGGACGGTTCGGGCTGCTGGTGGCGGCCGAATCGGCGGGCGGACTGATCGCCGCGGAGATGACCGCGGCCGGGCTGCCGTGGCGGGCCGACGTACACGACCAGTTGCTGGCCGAGCTGCTCGGGCCGCGGCCGCCGGGGCCGGCCGGGCCAGCCGGACCGCGGCCGGCCCGGCTGGCCGACCTGGCGGCGCGGATATCGGCGGCGTTCGACCACGGCCGGCCGGTGAACCCGGACTCGCCGGCTCAGCTGATGCGGGCCCTGGCGACCGACGGCGTGCAGGTCCCGTCGACCAGGTTCGCGGTGCTGCGCGAGATCGACCACCCGGCGATCCCGCTGCTGCTGGAGTACAAGGAGCTGGCCCGGCTGCACGGGGCGCACGGCTGGTCGTGGCTGGACACGTGGGTGGCGGAGGGGCGGTTCCGGGCGGAGTACCTGGTGGGCGGGGTGGTCTCGGGGCGCTGGGCGACCCGGGGCGGCGGGGCGCTCCAGATTCCGCGGACCCTGCGCCGCGCGGTGATCGCCGATCCGGGCTGGGTGCTGGTGGTAGCGGACGCGGCTCAGCTGGAGCCCCGGGTGCTGGCCGCGCTGGCCGGAGACGAGGCGTTCGCCGCGGCGGCCGCGGCGGGCGACCTGTACACCGCGCTGGCCAGCGCGTTCGGCGGTGACCGGAACGACGCGAAGAAGGCGCTGCTGTCGGCCATGTACGGCGGCTCGGGCGGCGAGGCCGGGCAGCTGCTGTCGGTGCTGCGCCGCCGGTTCCCCCAGGCCTACGGCTTCGTGGAGACGGCGGCGCAGGCCGGCGAGGAGGGCCGTACCGTCTCCTCGGTGCTGGGCCGGACCTGCCCGCCGCCGTCGCAGGCCTGGCGCTCGGTGGCCTACGGGTCCGGCGATCCGGAGGGCGGGCCGGATCTGGGCGCGGGCCGGGCCGCGCGGGCCCGTGGCCGGTTCACCAGGAACTTCGTCGTTCAGGCCAGCGCGGCCGACTGGGCGCTGGTGCTGCTGGCCAGCCTGCGCCGGCGGCTGAACGCCCTGGCCGTCGGCGCGGCCGCGGCCGGCTGGGCCGGCCCGCACCTGGTGTTCTTCCAGCACGACGAGGTCATCGTGCACTGTCCGGCGGCCGACGCCGACCAGGTGGTGGCGGCGGTGGCCGAGTCGGCCCGCGAGGCGGGCCGGCTGCTGTTCGGCGCGACCCAGGTCAGCTTCCCGATGGCCACCGCCGTCGTGGATTGCTACGCCGACGCCAAGTGAGCCGCCGGCCGGTGCTCAGCACTCCGGGCACCACTAGCTCGAGCTCCTCGCTCAGCCCGACCGGCCGTGCCGTCCGGCGGGGGCGACCGGGGGCACCTCGGAGGTGCAGTACATGCAGCGCGTCGCGCCGACCGGGATGTCGCTGAGGCACTGCGGGCACTGCCGGGTCGAGGCCTCCTTGTTGCGATCGACCCTGGCCATGACCCTGGCCATCGGCGAGACGATCAGGAAGTAGACCACGGCGGCGATGATCACGAACGACAGCAGGGCGTTGATGAACGAGCCGTAGGAGAACTTGCTGTGGTTGATCGTGAACGTCAGGGCGCCGAAGTTGGGCTTGCCGGCGATGGCGGCGATGAGCGGGGTGATGATGTCGCTGATCAGGGCCTGTATGACGGCGTTGAACGCCACGCCGATCACGACCGCGACGGCTAGCTCGATGAGATTGCCGCGCATCAAGAACTTCCTGAAGCCACTCATGTGCCTCATCCTCCGTAGCTGAGCCGGTAGCAGACACGCCGATACCGGCGGTTTGGCGAAGTTATCAATCCCGATGCCGCCCGCGTCGAGAAATGAGGTGCATCGCCGATAAGGAGATCCAATGATGGGGGCATGGCCTGGACACTGACCGACAGCATCGAGGAGTACCTGGTCCAGGCGGGTGGCTACCTGCGAGCCCGCCCGGTAGAGAACACCATCGAGCTCGGCGCCACCGAGACGCTGCGCGCCCGCGGCCCGGCCGCCTACGGCGGACCGCCGCCGCTGTTCGGCTGGTGGCATTCGCCGGCCGGGGACATCGCCGCCGCGCTGCTGCACACTCCGCCCTATCCGGCGCTGCTCAGCGGAGATCCGGCCGCCGCGGCCCCGCTGGCCGCCGAGCTGGCCGGCCGAGGCTGGGCGCTGCCCGGAGTCAACGGCCCGGCCGACGGCGTGACCTCGTTCGCCGCCGCCTGGCTGCAGCACACCGGCGCGCCGTCGACGCTGCAGCGGCGGTCACGGCTGTTCCGGCTCGGTGACCTGATCCTCCCCGAGCCGATGCCGCCCGGCGCGGCCCGGACCGCCGTCGAGGCCGACACCGACCTGCTCGCCGACTGGTATGCCGCGTTCTCGGCCGAGACCGGCGAGCGAGGCGGACTCGCCCGGAGCGACGTGACCGACCGGCTGGGCTACGGCGGCCTGACGATCTGGGAAGTGGACGGGGTCCCGGTCTCGATGGCGGGGCGCGGCCGCCCGGCCGCCGGGATCGTTCGCGTGGGACCGGTGTACACGCCACCCGGACAGCGCCGGCGGGGCTACGGCGGCGCGGCCACCGTCGCCGTGACCCAGGCCGGACTGGATGACGGGGCCGACGGGGTGGTGCTGTTCACCAACCTGGCTAACCCGGCCAGCAACGCCCTGTACGTCCGGCTCGGCTACCGGCCGGTGACCGACCGGCTTCAGCTGGCCTTCGACGCGGCTAGCGGCAGGTAGCCGAGATGTACTTCAGCAGGTGCCCGAAGTCGGCGGCGATCGCTTCGTTGTGCTTGACCATCGCCGCACTGAGCTGCGAGATGCTGCTCGCCGAGCGGACGGACTTCTCGTCCGCACGGTAGACGGCGATGATCTTCTTCAGCGGCCGGCGCAGGGAGTGCGGCGACTCGGCGCGCAGCTCGGTGAACCCCCGGATGGTGGTCTGCAGCACCGTGGTCAGGTTGGCCCTGGCTGACGCCACGGTGACGTGCCCGGTCGGCGGGGGCGGGATCTTCCCCATGAAGGAACTGGCCTTACGGCAGAAGTGGCTCGTGCCCCGGATGGTGGCCCCCGCGGACACGGTCGGGGTCCCGGCGCCCGGCGACGCGGATCCGCTGGAGCCATCAGCGGCCGGGGCCGAGCCCGAACCGCATGCGCATAGCGCAAGGCACGCCCCGGCCGCAGCCGCCGACAGTGCCTGCTGGCCCCGACGGATCATTGCCGATCCCCTTCCTGCCCTTCCTGATTACCGCGAACGTCGTGCATTCTGCCGTATCCAGCGCCGCCATGTAGCCGATTGTGATCAGTCGATTGCAATGTGATTAGAACGCGGCAACCGTCGCCGGCGCCCGCTCGGCGCGGCTGAAGGCCCGGACGACCGTGACCGGGCCGTGCCAGGCGCACGGCCAGCCGGGCGAGCAGCACGACCACGGTGTCGGTCACCTCATCCGGCAGGGCAGGCGTCGGCAGGCCGACGCTGCACGCCAGATCGTCGTCGTGCACGGCGATCTCCATCATCCGGGTGATGAGCAGGTCGGCCAGGGTGAGCGGCCAGGGTCCCCAGGGCACCAGGACGGCCCGATCCTGCCGCTCGCCCGGCAGGCGCTCCGCGAGCCGGGCCAGGGCCGCCCTGGTGCGCTCGGCCAGCTCGGCCGGCCCTCCTGCCGCCTCGGCCGCGCTGCTCTCGCGGACGGTCACGTTCGGCGGGTCGTCCGGCGCTGCGCCGAGCCACGCGGACCGGGCATAGTGCTCCAGCAGCGGGATCGGCGGATCGTCGCAGGCCCCCTGGGCCAGCAGGGTCTCGACGTTGAAGACCTGCCGGGCCAGGTGCCCGGCCAGTGCCCCCACCGACATGCCCGCCAGCGCGCTCGGCTCCGTCCACCGCCCGGCCACCGCGGGCTCGCTCACCAGGCCCGCCGCCGCCGCGGCCGCCGCCAGGTAGCTCTGCGCCGTCATGATCACCGCGTCCTCCTGCACCCGCCCTATTCTGCTGAAACCAGGCCGCAGGCCGCCATGTGATAAGCAAGCGGGGTGAGCCTCGAGGTGACGGTGCGCGGCATCACGATCCCGCCCGACGAGCTGTCCTGGCGCTTCTCCCGGTCGCCGGGACCCGGCGGCCAGTCCGTCAACACCACCGACAGCCGCGTCGAGCTGTCGTTCAGCGTGGCCGAGTCGGCGGCCCTGCCGCCCGTGCTCAAGGCGCGGGCCCTCGCCGCCCTGGAGGGCCGGCTGGTCCGGGGCGTGGTCACCGTGACCGCCAACGAGCAGCGGTCGCAGCTTCGTAACCGCGAGGCGGCGGCCGCCCGCATGTCCGCGCTGCTGGCCGAGGCGACCGCGGCGCCGCCCCGGCCCCGGCGCCCGACCCGGCCGACCCGCGGGGCCACCGAGCGCCGCCTGGCGGAAAAGCAACGCCGCTCGCAGACCAAGCGGCTGCGCCGCTCGACCGACGACTGACCGGCGGGCGCTCAGTACGCTGGGCCAGTGTCCACAGCACGGTCGTCCGGCTCCACACCGGGCCGCCCAGGGTCCACACCGGGCCGCCCCGGATCCACACCCGGTCGCCCCGGGTCCTCGTCGGGCCGGTCCGGCTCCCGGCCGGGCCGGCCGGCGAGCCCGGACGCGCGCCAGGGCCGTCCGCCGCGCACGGACCGCGACCGGCGCCGCCGCGAGCTGTCCCAGAATTACCTGCGCTCGCCCGCCGCGGCCGAGCAGTTCCTGCGCGCGGTGCGGGTTGACCCCGACGGCCTGTGCCTGGAGGTCGGCGCGGGCGAGGGCATCCTGACCGAGCGGCTGGCCGGGATGTGCCGCGAGCTGGTGGCCTACGAGCTCGACGAGAACGTGGCCGGACGGCTTACCGCCCGGCTGGCCGGCCGCGGCAATGTGCGCGTGGTCATCGGCGATTTCCTGGCCGCCCGGCCGCCGCGCACGCCGTTCCAGGTCGTCGGCAACGCGCCGTTCTCTGTCACCTCGCCGATCGTGGACTGGTGCCTCGAGGCGAGCACGCTGACCAGCGCCACGCTCATCACGCAGCTGGAGTACGCGCGCAAGCGCACCGGCGGCTACGGCCGGTGGAGCCTGCTGACGGTCAGCACCTGGCCGCGGGTGCGGTGGGAGCTGCGCGGCACGATCCCGCGTACCCAGTTCCGCCCGGTCCCGCGGGTCGACGCCGGCATCCTGCACCTGGCGCGCCGGCCGGAGCCGCTGATCCCCGCGCAGCGGCTGGGCGCCTACCAGCGGGCCGTCCAGGCCGGGTTCAGCGGCGTGGGCGGCACGCTGCTGGCCTCGCTGCGCCGACAGTTCCCCGCGGACCGGCTGGGCGCCGCGTTCCAGGCCGCGGGGATCGACCGGGGCGCGGTGGTGGCCTTCGTGAGCCCGGATCAGTGGGTGGAGCTTTTCCGGTTCCTGGACCGCGGCGCCTGACCGGCGCAGGCCTCTCCGGGATCCGGCCCGGCCACCGCCGGGCAGGTCATCGCGGCGAACCCCGACATCCTGCCCGGCGTGCGGTAGCCCTCCCGCTCAGATTGCCGCGCGGCGACCGGAGTCGCGCTGCGCGCCGCCGCCTGGCCGTGGCCGTCCCCCTGGCCCGGAATGCGGCCGCCGGGATGGCCGGGACCGGCGCGCCGGCGGCAGGCCGCGGTAACCGCTCCCGGTCGGCTCCGGGGCCGGGGCTGGCGGAGGCGGTGGCACTGGGGTGCCCGAGGTCGCGATCCGGGTGACCACCTCGTGGCCGGGCGCGACCTGGTGCCGGGCCGGGCTGATCCCGGCCGCGCGATGCATCCGCTCCACCTCACGTGCCTGAGCCTGCTCGACTAGCGCCACGACCATGCCGTTGGCGCCCGCCCGCGCGGTCCGCCCGGAGCGGTGCAGGTAGTCCTTGTGGTCGTTCGGCGGGTCGTAGTGCACGACCAGCTCGATGTCGTCCACGTGGATCCCGCGGGCCGCCACGTCGGTGGCGACCAGCACGCGCGGGTGCCCGGCCGCGAAGCCGGCCAGGGCGCGCTGGCGCTGGTTCTGGTTCAGGTTGCCGTGGATGGCCGCGGCCGCCACGCCCGCCCGGTCGAACTGGCGGGCCAGCCGGTCGGCGCCGTGCTTGGTCCGGACGAAGAACAAGGTCCTGGCCGGCCGTCCGGCGATCTGCGTGGCCACCTCGAGCTTGTCCGCGGCCGCGAGCACGAGCACGCTGTGCTCGGCCGAGCCGTTCTCGATCTCCTCGGTGGCCACGGCGCAGATGGCCGGGTCAGTCAGGTAGGACGTCACCAGCCGGTCCACGCCGCGGTCCAGCGTGGCCGAGAACAGCAGCCGCTGGCCGCCGGCCGGGGTGGCGTCGAGTATCCGGGTGACCGCGGGCATGAAGCCGAGGTCCGCCATGTGATCGGCCTCGTCGAGCACGCTGATCGCGATGTCGTCGAGCGTGCAGGCACCCCGGTCGAGCAGGTCGATCAGGCGGCCAGGGGTGGCCACCACCAGGTCGACGCCGCGGCGCAGCCGGTCGATCTGCCGTCCGATGGAGACCCCGCCGTAGACCGTGGTCACGGTGAGGCCCAGCGACCGGCCCAGCGGCTCCAGCACGTCGGCCACCTGGCCCGCCAGTTCCCTGGTCGGCACCAGCACCAGGCCGCGCGGGGCGCCGGGGCGGCGGCGGCGCGGCTGGCCGTCACCAGTCGGCTGGGCGGCCAGCCTGGTCAGCGCCGGCAGGCCGAAAGCCAGCGTCTTGCCCGAGCCGGTCTGGGCCTTGCCCAGCACGTCGCGCCCGGTCAGGGCGTCGGGCAGGGCGCGGGCCTGGATCGCGAACGGCGCCTCGATCCCCTGCGATGCCAGGGCCGCCACCAGCCGGGCCGGCAGGCCCAGCGCGGCGAACGTCGTCGGCTCGGGCGGCGCCGCGGCCAGCGCGGCCGTCAGCGCCAGGTCAAGCTCGGACGGCGCCTTCTCGACCGGACGGCCGGACGGCCGGGGGCTGTTATTCCGGGCGCTGCGCGGGCGGCCAGATCGGCCGCTGCCGCCAGATCGGCCGCCGCCGCCGGACCAGCCGGAGTTGCCGGGACGGCCGTCGTTGCCCGGCCGGCCCGAACCGCCGGAACGGCCCGTACTGCCGGGCCGCGCGTCATGGCCGGACCGGCCAGCGCGACCCGAACCGCCGGCACCGCCGGATCGACGGCCGGCCCGCGAGTTGGTCTCGCCGGAACGGCCGGACGCGCGGCGGCGCTGCGGATCATCAGGCATACATGAGCTCCATCTGAGCTAGGGGCCGCGTCGCGGGACATTCATCGGCGACAACGCCACGATGAAGAACTCACCAGGCAGCGAGGCGCGCACACAACCGACCGTGCGGGCCGCTCGCCCGCCAGAGTGACGGCAGTCATCTGCCGCTCAGTCCGAAACGCTATCAGCCCTGGCGTTGTTCCCCGCACCGGCGCGGTCCTCGCGGACCCGGCGGGTCAGGTCCCGTGCGGCCGCCGGCCAGTCGGGAAACTCGAAGCCGAAGCCCGCCTCCAGCAGCCGGCCGGGAACCACCCGGCGGCTCTTCAGCAGCAGCTCAGTGTCCGAGCGCAGCACCAGCGCCCCGATCTCGGCCATCCACTTCGTGGCGGGCAGTCCGACCGGGATGCCCCACGCCGCCCGCAGCTCCCGCATGAACTCCCGCTGCGGCAACGGGCCCGGCGCGGCCAGGTTGACCGGACCGGCCAGGTCGTCGCGGGCGACCAGGAACTCCACCGCGCGGACGAAGTCACGGTCATGGATCCAGGACAGGTACTGCCTGCCGCCCGCGACCGGGCCGCCAAGGCCCAGCCGGGCCAGCCCCAGCAGCATCCCGAACACACCGCCGCCGTCGGGGCTCATCACCATCGCGGAGCGCAGTGCCACGCGGCGAGTCGCGGGCGTGCCGGCCCGCTGCTGGGCGCGTTCCCAGTTTGTCGCGATCTTGATGCTGTAGGCCCAGTAGGCGGGCACGCCGGCCTCAGAACCCCCGAGCTGGCCGGTCGCCTCGTCGTTGGGCGCGTCGAACCGGTTTGCGTAGATCGTCGCCGTGCTCATCTGGAGCCAGACTCGCGGTGGCCGCGCGGCCGCGGCGATGGCCTGCCCGATCACCTCGGCGGAGCGGACACGGGAATCCATCATGGCCTGGAGGCTGGCCGGGGTGTAGCGGCAGTTCACGCTGCGCCCGGCCAGGTTGATGACCACGTCGCTGCCGTCGATCTCGCCGGTCCAGGGGCCGAGCGTCGCCCCGTCCCAGCCGACCTCACGGGCCGGGGCCGCCTGACCGGGGCGCCGGGTGAGGATCACTACCTCGTGCCCGGCGGCGGTCAGCGCGCGGCGCAGGATCATGCCGACCTGGCCGGTTCCTCCGGCCAGCACGTACTTCACTGCCAGGTCAGACGGCGGTCGGCCGGAAGGCCTGCCGGAGCCGGCGTGCCGCCTCGCTGAGCTGCTCCTCGCGCTTGCAGAACGCGAACCGCACCTGGGTCCGGCCCGCTTGCGAGTCGTCGTAGAAGACCACGTTGGGCACCGCGACCACGCCGCAGCGCCGGGGCAGATCGCGGCAGAAGGCCAGCCCGTCGTCGGCCCCCAGCGCCGCGATATCGGTGGTGATGAAGTACGTCCCGTGCGGCATGAAGGCGTCGAAGCCCGCCGCGGTCAGCCCGGCCGTGAGCAGGTCGCGCCGGCGGCGCAGGCCGCCGGCCAGCTCGCCGTAGAAGCTGTCCGGCATGCCGAGCCCGGCCGCGATGGCGTACTGAAACGGCCCGGAGCTGACGAAGGTCAGGAACTGCTTGGTGGTGCGCACCGCGTTGACCAGCGCCGCCGAGCCGGTGACCCAGCCCACCTTCCACCCGGTGAAGGAGAACGTCTTGCCGGCCGAGCTGATGGTGACCGTGCGCTCGGCCATGCCCGGCAGTGTCGTGATCGGGATGTGCTCGCCCTCGAACACGATGTGCTCGTAGACCTCATCGGTGACCACGATGAGATCCCGCTCCACGGCCAGGCGGGCGATCTCGGTCAGCTCGGCCCGGCTGAGCACCATGCCGGTCGGATTGTGCGGGGAGTTGACCAGGATCAGCCGGGTCCGGCTGGTCACCGCGTCGCGCAGCACGTCCAGGTCGGGCCGGAAGGCCGGCGGCCGCAGCGTCACCGGCACCCGGGTGGCGCCGGCCATCGCGATGCTCGCCGCATAGGAGTCGTAGTAGGGCTCGAACGCGATCACCTCGTCGCCGGGCTCCAGCAGCGCGAGCATGGCCGCCGCGATCGCCTCGGTGGCGCCGGCCGTCACCAGCACCTCGGTGTCCGGGTCGACCTCCAGCCCGTAGAACCGCTTCTGGTGGGCGGCGATGGCCTGCCGCAGCTCCGGGACGCCGGGGCCGGGCGGGTACTGGTTGCCGCGGCCGGCCAGGACGGCGTCGGCGGCGGCCCGGGCGATCTCGGCCGGGCCGTCGGTGTCCGGGAAGCCCTGGCCCAGGTTGATGGAGTCCGTCGCCACGGCCAGCGCCGACATCTCGGCGAAGATCGTCGTGCCCATGCCGGTGAGCCGCCGGTTCAGCAACGGTCGAGTCATCTGCGCCCCTTCTCGCCTGGACGCGAGCGATGGCCGGCCGCCCATGCCGCGTCGGCCTGACGATACCCGTCACCCGGTACCGGAACGCACTGAGCCACCGGTCGCGCCACGCGCTTCCCGGCGCGTTTCATGATCGCGGCGAGACCCGGGCGAATGGCGCGAGGCGTCCGCCTCGGTGACCCGTGACGCTGACGGACATTTCGCTTGTGACCGCGGAATATGCCGAAATAAAATATATGAAAGGGGGCGGCCGTTAGGCCGCCCCCTCGGCCGGGCCGGAATCCGCCGCCACGGATTCCGGCCCGGAGGTCAGAGCGGGCGAACCTGCTCGGCCTGTGGGCCCTTAGTCCCCTGGCCGGCGGTGAACTCGACTCGCTGGTTCTCCTGAAGACTGCGGAATCCGTCTACCTGAATCGCGGAGTGGTGCACGAAGACGTCGGCTGTGCCGTCGTCCGGGGCGATGAAACCGTAGCCCTTGTCGGCGTTGAACCACTTCACGGTGCCCTGAGGCATGTGCCTTCTCCTACTGGGTGATCTACGGGATCCACGGATGAGGATCCTGGGTTACGCGACCGCGCGCCCCCGGTAACGGCGGGAACCCCCCCATTGAGGCCCCGCGCCAGAACTGACTGGCACGCGCAGGCCGCTCTCGCGAAATGCGAGTGTAACCACTTCTATCAAACACCATGCGGGAACTCGGCGTATCACGGTCCGGCCGGTTGTCATGATGACCGGTGTTATCCGTGGTCAGAACGGGGCAAATAACTAGGTGTCCTTGCTGGGGGGGCCGGGTGGCCCCGGGGTCGGCACAGTTCCCCGCGGTATCGCTGATGCAAGCGGGGTAGATAGGCAATTCTGCGGCAGAAGTGAATGAAGCGAGCCATTTAATGGCGAGGCAGCCGATTCGCGGATGCCAGCACCTGGCCTAGTGGCCCTTGCGCCGTCCGCGCCGCCCCCGGATGATCCGGCTCCGGCGGCGCTCCCTGGTGATGGCCAGCACCATCAGCGTGACCACGCCCCCGGCGAACAGCACCCAGGGCGCCAGCACCAGGAGGTCAGAATCGGTCACGCTGCCTCCTCTACGGATGTGGGCCGGCTCCAGCGGGTAGCTCGCGCTGGCATGAGTGTCCGGACGTGCAGACTCATTCCACCCTCCCGGCAGGCACGTTCGGTGAAGCCCGTGTGGTGATGCTGTGGAGCCGGACGGGGTACGGGGACGTAGCCTTGGTACGGGCGTCTGGCCAGTCCTGCGGGAGGAGGGGACCGGAGAGTGGCGGCGACGATCCTGCTGGTCGAGGACGAGCGGAAGCTCAGGGAACTGGTCCGGTCCTACCTGGAGCGGGGCGGCTTCACGGTGCTGTCCGCGAGCTCGGGCGCGGAGGCGCTCAGCCTGGCCGGGGCGGCTGAGCCGGATCTGGTCGTCCTGGACCTCGGGCTGCCCGACGTGCCGGGCGAGACCGTCGCGCGGGAACTGCGGTCCCGCAGCGCCACCCCGATCCTCATGCTCACGGCCAAGGCCAGCGAGGACGACCGGATCCGCGGCCTGGAGCTGGGCGCCGACGACTACGTCACCAAGCCATTCAGCCCGCGTGAGCTGGTGCTGCGCTGCCAGGCGATCCTGCGCCGGGGCGGCCAGCCGGCCGGCGCCAGCTTCGAGCCGACCACCTTCGGCAGCGGCGAGCTGGTCATTGACGAGCAGCGCCGCACGGTGCGGGTGCGCGGCGATGACGTCGCCGTGACGCCCACTGAGTGGGGCGTGCTGGTCGCGCTGGCCACCGTCCCCGGACGCGTCTACTCGCGCTACGAGATCATCAACCGGACCCGCGGCTACGAGTTCGAGGGCTACGAGCGCAGCGTGGACTCGCACGTGAAGAACCTGCGCCGGAAGATCGAGGTGGACGCCGGCCGGCCGGAGATCATCCAGACCGTGCTCGGCGGGGGCTACCGCCTGGGCCTGAGCCGGGATGGCTAGGCAGACCGACACCGCTCCGCTCGGGATGCGGCTCTCGCTGGCGTTCGTGGCCGTCGCGCTGTCGGCCGTGGCCCTGCTCAGCGTGCTGACCGCCGTGTTCGCGGCCACCGACGTGGACCAGCTCTCGCAGGCCCAGCGAGCCAAGCTGAGCCAGGCCATGGCCTCGGTACTGAGTGCGTCGCGATCCCAGGCCGGCAGCTGGACCCGGACGGACTTCAGGTCCGCCATGGACCTGGCCGACAAGATCAGCGCGGACATCCAGGTCACCGACGCCGCGGGCGGGGTCGTGCGGGCCACGCCGGGCTTCGCGTCCAGGCCCGGCCCCGTCGAGCGCCTTCCGGTCATGGCTAGCGGGCACCGGGTCGGCACGGTCACCGTCCGCTTCGGGCCGGGGCTCGGCGCGGTGGACAGCCGGCTGCGCACCGAGTTCTGGCGGGCCATCGCCGGCGCGGCCGGGCTGGCCGCGCTGCTGGCCCTCGTCGTCGCCATCGCGGTGTCCCGGCGGCTCACCCGGCCAGTGCAGCGCCTGATCGAGGTGGCCAACGCCGTGGGCGGCGGTGACCGCACGGCCCGGGTCGGCGACCTGGGCGGGGCCACCGAGCTGGCCAACCTGGCCGAGACGTTCGACGAGATGGCCGACGCCCTGGACCGCCAGGAGCAACTGCGCCGGTACCTGGTCGCCGACGTGGCCCATGAGCTGCGGACCCCGGTCGCGGTGCTGCAAGCCGGCCACGAGGCGCTGCTCGACGGCGTGGTCGAGCCCACCCCGGCACAGCTCGCCTCGCTGCGCGACGAGGTGCTGCGGCTGGCCCGGATGGTCGACGACCTGCAAACGCTGGCGGCGGCCGAGGCGGCCGCCCTCCAGCTCACCCTTGCCGACGGTGACCTGGCCGAGATGGCGGCCACGGCGGCCGACAGCCTGGCGGGCCGGTTCGAGTCCAGCCAGCTGGCCCTGGAGCGTCACCTCGACCCGGCGCCCGTCCGGGCCGACGCGCGCTGGATGCACCAGGTGATCACCAACCTGCTGAGCAACGCGGCCAAGTTCACCCCCGCGGGCGGGCGGGTCGTGCTGAGCACGAGCCTGGACAGCGGACGGGCCGTGCTCAGCGTGGCCGACACCGGGGTCGGCATCACCGCCGATCAGCTGCCGCACATCTTCGAGCGGTTCTGGCGCGGGAGCAACCCGACCGGCGCGGCCGGCAGCGGCGTCGGGCTGGCCGTGGTCGCCGAGCTGGTCCGGGGGCACGGCGGGGAGATCAACGTGGACAGCACGCCGGGCCACGGCACGGTCATGGTGCTCACCCTGCCCGCGGCCTAGTCATTCCTCTGCCCGCGCCGTCTACACACCGCCACCACATTCACACCATTCCATCAGCATCCTGGTCAGCTTCCATGCAGCATGGCGGGATCTGCTGGATAGCGGATCCGGCGCCCGTCACAGGGGGCCACGGACAGCCGTCCGGGAGGAGTTCCGATGTCCGCAGACCTGGCGATCGACTCGCCGCGAGCCACGCGCTCCGAGTCCGCGACCGACTGGCCGCGCGCCTGGCCCGAAGCCGACACCGCCGAGCGGGCGCCGCACCTGGCGCCGGAGACCCGGCCCCGCTGGCGCCTCCTGCTCGAAGCGCACTGGCGTTCCCGTCTCGAGCGCGTCACCGAGCTGTCCCTCGCCTACCACGACGCCGAGGAGGCCGTGGCCCGCGCCGGGCACGGGGCCGCGGCGCACGACCAGCAGGCTCGGCCGCTGCTGCGCCAGGCCGTCGCGGAGCGGCGGGCGCTGGCCGAGATCGAGGCGGCGCTGGTCCGCCTGGCCAACGGGACGTTCGGCCGGTGCGAGCGGTGCCGCGGACCGGTGCCGGCGGCCCGGCTCACCCGGACCCCGCAGGCCCGCTACTGCGCGGACTGCGACCACTGAGGCGGCAGCGAGTTCTCCACACCGCCCACACATCGTCATCAGGCCGGCTGCACACCCGAACGCTGAAGTACTCCCATGGCACCGTCAGCTAGGGGGCGCTGGCGGGACTATTAGTCGGCCCGTCCGCTGGCCGCCCGGCGGACGGGTCGTCTATATGTCCGGGTCCTGTCGCGGCCCGGCCCCAGCATCCGGTCCGGCCTCCGCATCCGGCCTCGCGTCCGGCCCCGTGCCGGCCTGGAATCTGCGGTAGAGGTCGACGAACTCGCTGCGCATCCCGGGGGTCAGGTCCTCGGGCGTGATCGAGCCGGTGAGGGTGATCGTGGCGCGCATCTGGGCCAGGTACTCGGTGCAGTGCGGGCAGCCCGCCAGGTGGGACTCGAACCGGCGCCGGTCGCCGCGGGACAGGCTGTCTTCCAGGTAGTCGGTGACCAGCTCGACGGCCTGCTGGCAGACGAGGTCGCGACGGAGCTTGAGTCTCAGGGCCATGTCAGGCCTCCCCGAATTCAGACTCGATGACCTGCCGTAGCCGGCTGCGGCCCCGGTGCAGCAGCACCCGCTGGTTGGCCTCGCTGATCTCCAGCACGCCGCAGACCTCGTCGCTGCTCATTCCCTCGATGTCGCGCAGCGTCACCACCTCCCGCTGCCGGGCGGGCAGGTCCCCGACGGCCGACCGGATCCGGACGGCCATCTTGGCCGCCATGAGCTTGTCCTCGATCCGCTCGATCCAGTGCTCCGGCGGTGCGCTCCAGGCGCCGGACCCGTCGAACCGGGCCTGGTCGACGACGGGCCCGATGTCCTCCACCGCGACGCTGCGCCGCTCCCGGCTCCCGGCCGTCCTGGCCCGGTTGACCAGGATGCGGAACAGCCAGGTCCGAACCGTTGACCGGCCCTCGAAGCCGTCCAGCCCGCGCAGCACGCCGATCCAGGTCTCCTGGACGACCTCCTCGGCCACGGCCCGGCTGGGCACGTAGCCGACCGCCAGCCGCAGCATCGCGTCCCGGTACCGTCCGACCAGGGTGACGAAGGCCTCCTCGTCGCCCGAACGGAGCCGGTCAAGCAGGCCGGCGTCCGGGTCCTGAGTCACGGCGAACAGCCTATGCGCCTTTCTCTCGCGATCGATCGGTAGCGTCGAGCAGGCGGCCGCGGCGCTCCCGCTCACGGGGCGCCGCGGCCGCCCTGAATCAGTGCGCCACGATCCCCTCGCCGCCGCCCGCGTTCGGCACAGTGACGCTGCCGATGCTGGTCAGCGTGCCGCCGGCGCCGATCGCGAACTCATCGACGATCCCGTTCCCGCCGGTCTGGACGTAGAGGAACCGGCCGTTGTGCGACGCGGAGGCGTCGACGGTGCCCGGGTCGGTGCCGGTCGCGCCAATCAGGGTCAGCTGCCCGGCCGGGCCGGCCGAGTAGCCGCTGATGTTGGCGCTGCCCGCGTTGGACGCGAAGAAGTAGCCGCGCGCCGGGGCCACCCAGCAGGTCGCCGACTGGCCGGTGCCGACCGCGTCGAGCTGGGTCACCGTCCCGTTGCCCTGCAGGCGGAAGGTGGCCAGCGCGTTCGTGCCCGCCTCGGCGATGACCAGGTGGCCGGCCTGGTCAAAGCTGATCGCGAACGGCACCGTGCCGGGCTCGGAGTTCTTCACCGGGGCGGCCGACAGGCGGCCGTCGAACCCGACGCCGAACACGTCGATGTCATTGCCGTTGGCCTTGGTCGTCACGATCAGCTGCCGGCCGTCGGGCGAGAAGGCCACCTGGCCCGGCGTGTTGGTGAACTGCGGCGTGGCCGACGGGTCCAGCCCCAGCGCCCGGTTCGAGCCGGGGATCGGTGCGAGCCGGCCGCCAAACGCCCGGTAGCCCTGGACCGAGCCGCCGTTCTCCGCGTTCAGCACGTACACCAGGTCGCCGCGGGCGGCCACGCTGACCGGGAACTGGCCGCCGGAGCGGATCACCTGGCGCAGGCCCAGCCGATCGCCGTGGACGCCGAACACCGAGACGGTGTTGCTGCCGGCGTTCACCGCGAACAGCGTGGCCTGAGCCGGGTCGTAGGTCAGCGAGCCCTGTGAGGCCAGGTGGTCGACAACCGAGCCGCTGAGCTGGCCGCCGAGGCCGCCGGTGGCGTAGGTCCCGGCCGGGGTGAGGGTGCCGTCCGGCGCGCGACGGTAGGCGACGACCTGGTTCCCCGTGAGGTTGTCGGTCTGGACGAACACCGCGTGCCTGGCGCCGGGGAACCCGTGGTAGCGCGGGTGCGACACCGCGGCTCCGGCCGGCCCGGCGAAGGCCGCCGTGGCCGCGGCGAGCGTGGCCGCGGCGAGCGCGGTCGCGCCGGCGAGACGGGTGAGCGATCTCATGCGTTCTCCTTGCTTAGAGGCTGAGCGTGCTGACCCTCAGTCCCGCCAGCCGGGCCCGCGTTACATCGCAGCGCCGATTAATTGCGGGCCGGGCTCATTTGCGTCGCCGGGCTCGGTACCGCGCCGCCCGCGGCCCGGTGGTCGACCAGCGGCGCGGGGCAGCCGCGCGGCGGGTTGTCGGTCAGCCGGAGATCCTCAGCCGGAGATCCCGGCTGAACAGCATCATCAAGGCGGCCATGGCGTGAGACTCGCGCATTCAGCCGAGCCACACACGCCTCGTCCGTGGCACACGCCTCGCTATTCACTTCGACGTAAGCGAGGCCGCGAAAGTTCCATGTTGTGACATAGATCACATGTACCGCTCCGGCCTCATAACGCAGCACAAACACGCAGGTCAGAGCGCCAGATTCGTACGCGAACCTCGTCAAGCCCCGCCAACCTGTGATCGGCCTCATACCCGGAGGATCGGCTTTTCGCCGGGCAAGAGCCGCCGGCCTCAGGCATGGTAGTGGTTCGACAGCACCCTGCGTGCGCGATGGTTACGAACGGTAGCCATGTCGCCCTGACCTTGCGCCAAATCCGCACGCCGCTGCCTTGTCCAGCTCCACGCTGGCGGCCGGCATGTGCCCAGGGTGAAAGCCGAGCGCTCCTCCGCGCGCCCGACCAAAGGTCTGTCTTGTTCTCCAGCAGGACACATGCAACCTCCGCCAGTACCTCCGCCCGTACCTCGCAATCGCCTGGATCCTCCCGGCCGCAACGGTCCGCCTCGCTCAGGCTGAGGCTCGCGATCGGCGGCCCCGCGCTCGCCCTCGTGGCCCTGGCCGGCGGTCTCGCCGGCCCCTGGTCCGCCGGCGCGGCTCACCCGGCGACCACCGTCGCCGGCGCCGCTCAGGCCGGCACCCGGCCCGGCGCCAGCCGCTCCCTCGCCCTTGACGCGTTCGCGTCGCATGCCGCTTCCCCGCAGGCCAGCGGGGGCGGCGGGACGGGCGGCAGCGGCAAGGCCAGGGCCCGCCACCGCGCCACCGCCCGGACTATCGCTCGCGGGATGCTCCGGCACTTCCGGTGGTCCCGCCGCCAGTTCACGTACCTGAACCGGTTGTGGGACCGGGAGAGCGGCTGGAACGTCTACGCCGAGAACCCCTACTCGGCCGCCTACGGCATCCCGCAGGCGGTGCCGGGGTCGAAGATGTCCACCGCGGGCCCGAACTGGCGCAGCAACGCGCGGACCCAGATTCGCTGGGGGCTGCGGTACATCAGGGACCGGTACGGCTCGCCGCGCCGGGCCTGGGCCCACGAGGTCGGCTCCGGCTGGTACTAACCGGCCCGGGGGTCCCGGGCGCTAGCCGGCCAGGCCGGTCAGGCCCGGGACCCCGCCACCCCGCCACCCCGGACCCCGCCACCCCGGACCCCGCCACCCCGGCCAGGGGCTTGGTCAGGACCAGTCCTCGCGGGCGACCTTGGCGATCAGCTCCCGGGTATCGTCTGGGCTCAGCGACCGCTCGGTGGTCCTGGTCAGGGCGAGCCGGTAGTCGAATACCTCGTCCTCGTCCTCGACGTACAGCGCGGTCCGGCCCGAGCTGCTCGATGTAGACGACGTCCGTGGACTGGGAGATGCCCGGCACCGGCGCGAAGTGCAGCAGGGCGAAGGCCCCGGTGCCGATGGGATGCGACCCGGTCAGCGGCAGTACCTGAATCCGCACGTTCGGCCGCTTCGATATCTCGATGAGATGCTCGAGCTGCTGGCGCATAATCCGCTCGTCGCCCACCCGGCGCAGCAGCACGGACTGATCCAGTACCACCGACAGCGGAAGCTGCCGCTCGCCGGTGATCACCTGCTGGCGCTCGATCCTGGTCTGCACGCGCTGGCGGATCTTCCCCGGCGGCAGGCCCACGGTTGACCCCATGTGCGCCTCGATGACGGCCCGCGCGTAGTCCGTGGTCTGCAAGAGGCCGTGCACGAGCTGCGGGGACCAGCACTCGACCGACTCCGCCTCGGCCTCCAGCACGATGTAGGCCGAGTACTCCTCGGGCAGCGCGTCCGAGTAAGCCTCCCACCAGCCTTTGCGCCGCGGTTCCGTGGCCAGCGCCAGCAGCTCGGTCTGGTGGGTGCCGGTGACGCCGTAGAGCTCGAGCAGCCGGGTCAGGTCGGCGGTCTTCACGCCGGTCCGGTACAGCTCGATCCGGCTGACCTTGGACGCGGACCAGCCCAGCTGCTCCGCGACATCCTCGCCGGTCAGGTCCGCATGCTCGCGCAGCCGACGCAACTCGGCCGCTAGCCGGCGCCTCCGGACAGTTGGACTGCCGTACTCAGGCATCTGTCCAGCCAATCTTGACTCGGCAGCCCCATGTGAGAACAAGGGACTGAGTGAAGAGTAACGCTAGTTGTCGGGAATGTGAAGAGTTCAGTGCCAGTGTCGGTGCATCATTCACTGCATATTGCATTTTCACGAAACTACGCGACAATCAATAGCGAGGGGCCCGTTCGGGAATGGACGGGGGCGATCATGAAGATGGCCGGCTGGGGGGCTGTCCGGGCCGCGCGCCCGGAGCGGGCTATGGCCGCGTCTGCGGCGAGTCCGAGCTGCGATCCCGCACGTCAGGGCCCCGTGAGTCCAGATCCGGTCGGCCAGGGCCCCGTGAGCCGAGACCCGGTCCGTGAGGGCCCCATGGCCTGCGCGCTCTCGCCCCGGGCTGGCCGCCGCGCACGCTCGCCGCCCCGTACCGCCCGCCACCGATCCGGCCGCAAGAACGGACTGGGCCGGCGGGAGTGACCGCCAGCCCAGGCAAGACCAGAACTCCGTCATGCTTTACAGAATAGGAGAAGTGGTGTGACTTACAGTACATCGCCGCAGGACAGGCGCAAGATGCTGGCTCGGCCAAGGAACCGGGCCATTGCCGGCGAGCCCGCGGCCATTCCCGTGCCTGCCCAGCCCGAGGTGACGCGATGATCGCACTGGAGATCATCGCCTGGTCGGCCATGGCCGCCATGGTCAGCTGGAGCCTGACCCGCCGCCACGCGTCGGCGGCGATCCGGCGCTTCCGGGCCGAGGCCCAGCGGGAGATCGGCATCGCGCACGCGGAGACCACGCGGGCGCGGGCGCGAGCAGCGCAGTTGTCCAGAGAGCTAGCCAGCTGGACCGCCGGGTGCAAGCAGGGCCGCGAGGACGTCATCACCTTGATGCCGCTGATCCTGGCCCAGGCCAACCCGGCCGCCGCCACGGGCCCGGCCGCCGATGCCGAGGACCGCGCCTAAGCCCAGAGCGCTCCCAGCCGCCGGCCCGGCGCCGAGGCTGGGAGCGCAACGTTGACGTGGGCAGTCAACTAGCGGCGAAATGGCCCGCCGTTACATCCGAAAGAAAGCCCTCCCACGCCCCGCGCGGGAAAACCAGGACTTCCTTGCTGGTGAGGTTCTTGCTGTCCCTTACCCCGACACGCCCGCCGGGCAAGTTAGTAGCAACCTCCACACATGCGCCGTTTCCTGCGCACCGCGAGCTTTTGGTCCAATTTGGACCGCTCGGATTCTGGCCCATCATCATAACCGATCTCCGTTCGGAAACAATATAACAGGGCACTGACCTGCTCATGACCTGACCCTCAGGCTTTTGACGACTGAATCCCGATAAATAAGTTGAATTTATCGGGGGGTTGGTCAGTCGTATTAGCCCGCGACGGGCACATGAGATTTGGTGTGCAGCGTAGCACTCCATGATCAGTAAGACGTGATGCTAGCAGGCTACTCTGTTCTCGTATTTCGAGGGTCGGCTTCCAAGCGTTACCGCAGATCAGCCCGGCCATTCTGAGCTCAGAAGCGGTAGCGCCGGGGCCATCGCGGTTGTCAAGCCGGGCGAGAGGGTGCTATACGGGCGGATCCTGGCGTCAGACTCCGGCTTGCCCGGCCGTTTCCGCACGTGAGCCGGACTAGCCGCGGCGCCGTTGTGGGAATATGTGATTGTCCGCTTACTGTCCGGCGTACCGGTGAAAGGCACGTCCTGTATCGCCATGACTCCGTGCTGTTTCGCTATGCCCTAGCCGGGCCAGGTCAGCCCGCGGCCGGGACCGTTCATGCCGTGTAGTCCGGCCCGCTGTAGACGCACTTACCTCACGCACGTGCGTAGCGAAGTGACAGCTTCCGCCGCCGCCTGACCGCGCCTGGGTTCGTGCCCGCGAGAGGCGTCGGCTAACCGCGGCTCCGGGCCTCGGTGAAAGCGCAGATTTTGTTAGTGAGATTTATTATCAGGCTGAACCGATAAACCGGCGCGGCAATGACGGCCTAACGCTCGCCGAGTGCAGTCCGCGCAATTGCGCAAGCGGCACTCGGCGGCGCGCGCCTGCCCGCCGCGGATCGGGCCATCGTCCGGGCTCTTGACGGCGCGCCGGATGCTGTGCCCGAATGTAAGGCAAGTCCGCACACTTTCTCACGCAGCCGATCAGACCCGCACACGCACGAAGGGCCCACCAGAGATGGCCATCCGCCGCCGGACCTTATCCGCGTTCGTCACCCCGCTATGCCTGCTGTCCGTCCTCGTCCTGACGGCGGCCCTCGGGCTGCTCTACGCCGCCGCCACCCCCGGCACCGCCGCCGCCACGGCCCGGGCCCGCGCGGCGGCCGCCGCCACGACCACGATCAGCGCGAACGGAACCAGCGCCGGGCGGACGTTCGGCGGCATCGGCGCGATCAGCGGGGGCGGCGGCAACTCCCGGCTGCTCACCGACTACCCCGCCGCCCAGCAGCAGCAGATCCTGAACTACCTGTTCAAGCCGGACTACGGGGCCAGCCTGCAGATCCTCAAGGTCGAGATCGGCGGCGACACCAACTCCACCGACGGCTCCGAGTCCTCCATGGAGCACACCTCCGGCAGCATCAACTGCAACAACGGCTACGAGTGGTGGCTGATGGAGCAGGCCCGCGCGCTCAACCCGAACATCAAGCTCTACGGCCTGGCCTGGGGCGCCCCCGGCTGGATCGGCGGCGGCAGCTTCTTTTCCACCGACATGATCAACTACCTGGTCAGCTGGCTGAACTGCGCGGCCTCGCACGGCCTGACCATCAACTACCTGGGCGGCTGGAACGAGCGCGGCTACAACATCTCCTGGTACGAGCAGCTCCGGTCCACGCTCAACGCCGACGGCTACTCCAGCGTGCAGATCGTCGGCGCCGACAGCGACTGGAGCATCGCCACCGACATCGCCAGCAACTCCACGTTCGCCAGCGCGGTCTCGATCATCGGCGTGCACTACCCCTGCGCCGGCGGTGACGGCGGCAGCGCCGACAGCTGCCCGGCCAACGCCACCGCCGAGGGCACCGGCAAGCCGCTGTGGGCCAGCGAGAACGGGTCCCAGGACCTCAACTCGGGGGCGCCCGCGCTGATCCGGTCGATCACCCGCGGCTACGTCGACGCCGACCTGTCGGCCTACATCAACTGGCCGCTGATCGCCGCCGTCTACCCGAACCTGCCCTACAACACCGACGGCCTGATCCTGGCCAACCAGCCCTGGTCGGGCGCCTACAGCCTGGGCGAGAGCCTGTGGGCCACGGCGCAGGTGACCCAGTTCACCGCGCCCGGCTGGCAGTTCCTCAACTCCGGCTCCGGCTACCTGGGCGGGGCCGAGTCCAACGGCAGCTACGTCACGCTCAAGTCCACCGACGGCACCGACTACTCCACGATCATCGAGACCACCACGGCCAGCGCCGCGCAGACCGTGACCGTCAACGTGTCCGGCGGCCTGTCGGCCGGCGCCGTGCACGTATGGGCCACCGACGTGAACGCGCCGACCGCGGCCAACACCTTCGTCCAGCAGTCCAGCATCACGCCGTCGAACGGCTCCTACTCGCTGACCGTGCAGCCCGGCTACATCTACACGCTGACCACCACCAGCGGCCAGGGCCAGGGCACGGCGGCCGGCCCAGCGCAGAGCACGCTGACGCTGCCCTACTCCGACAGCTTCGACAGCGACACCGCCGGCCAGCAGCCGCGCTACCTGTCCCAGCAGCAGGGCGCGTTCGAGGTCGAGCCGTGCGCCGGCGGCCGGTCCGGGCAGTGCGTCCAGCAGCAGGCCGCCACCCAGCCCATCGAGTGGGACAACAACGCCACCCCCTACACCATCGGCGGCAACCTGAGCTGGGCCAACTACACGGTGTCCGCCGACGCGCTGATGCAGCAGGCGGGCGCCGTCCAGCTGCTGGGCCGGGTGGGCCGCCAGGACTCCTTCTCGCCGGCCAACATCAACGACTACTACCTCCAGCTCAGCAACACCGGCGCCTGGTCGATCGTCCGGAACTCCGCCGGCGGCGGGCTGACCACGCTGGCCAGCGGTACGGTGACGGCGCCGGGCACCGGCACCTGGCAGCACCTGGCGCTGACCTTCAACGGGCACTCGATCTCCGCGGCCATCAACGGCACCACCGTCGGCACGGTCACCGACTCTTCGTACGCCTCGGGCATGATCGGGCTGGGCACCAGCGGCTACCAGACCGACCAGTTCGACAACCTGTCGGTCACGCTGGTCGGCTCGGCCACCCCGACCGGACCCATCGTCGCGGGGGTGGACACCGCCGAGTGCGCCGACGTCAACGGCGGATCCAGCGCCAACGGCACCAAGGTGCAGATGTGGGACTGCAACGGCAGCGCCTCGTCGCAGGCCTGGACCATGGCCAGCAACGGCACCGTGCAGATCAACGGCAGCTGCCTGGACATCACCGGGGGCAGCACGGCCAACGGAGCGCTCATCGAGGAGTGGACCTGCAACGGCGGCGCCAACCAGCAGTGGCTGGCCGTCAACGGCCAGCTCGTCAATCCGGTGTCCGGCAAGTGCCTGGACGACCCGGGCTTCAACACCACCGAGGGGACCCAGCTGGACCTGTGGACCTGCAACGGCGGCTCGAATCAGCAGTGGTCGGTGCCGTAGGCCGCCCGTGTTGTTCTAGGAGATCCCAAACGGACTCGGTTGCGTCCCTAGCACCGTGAGCAAGTCGATCTCGTCCGGGGCCAGGCTCAGCGGATCCGCGCTGAGCCTGGTCACCCCGGAGGCAGCATCGCTCATGGTCGCCTGGGCGGCCGCCGGGCTGAGCCGTGACCGCGCCGGGGCCGTGTCCGGCGTGCCGAACCCTTCGCGGTCGGACCGGCCCCGGACCAGCCGGGCCAGCCCGGCCAGCGGGTCGAGCGTCTCGATGGGGTAGTCGGATCCGGCCAGGATCGCCGCCCCGGCCTCCTCCAGCGCCGCCCACGGGTAGGCCAGGTCCCGGCGGTCGGGACCCAGCGCCGGGTCGACCTGGGCGTCGTCGGTGACCGCGAACGACGGCTGGATGCAGGCCGTCACGCCCAGCTCGGCCAGCCGCGCGATGAGCTCGGCCGACAGCAGGCTGGCGTGCTCGATCCGCGGCGCCGCCGTCGCCAGGGCGGCCCGGTCCCCGGCCCAGGCCCGCTCGTAGCCATCCAGCACCGCCGCCACCGCGCGGTCGCCGATGGCGTGGGTGGCGATCCGCCAGCCCGCGCCGATCAGCGGCGTGATCCGGCGGGCCAGCGCGGGTCCGTCCAGGAACAGCAGGCCGTCCGCCCCGACGTCGGCGAAGTCCCGGCACACCGCGCAAGTCCGCGGCCCGAGCCAGCCGTCGGCGTAGAACTTGACCCCGTCCAGCCGGATCCACGGCCCGTTGTACCGGGCCCGGCGGTCGGCCAGCTCGGCCGGGCTGGCCTCGGCGGCCAGGCCGCTGGCCAGGTAGACACGCATCCGCGCCGGCAGCGGGCCCGCGGCCTGGAGCGCGGCCAGGGCATCCAGGTAACGCCAGTCGCGCACGCCCATCTCGGTGACCTCGACCAGCCCGGCCGTCGCGGCGCGCTCCAGCCCGCCCCGCAGCCGGGCGGCCAGCTCGGGCAGCGATCCGCCGGGCACCGGGTCCGGTTCGTCCATGGGCGTGCTGCCGTCGCGGGCGACCTGCTCATGGAAGGCGCGGACGGCCGGCGCGGCGACGGCCAGGCCGCTCCCGGCCGCGTCTTTGAGCAGGTGGGCGTGGTGATCCACGAGGCCGGGAACGTCCACCCCGACCACCCCTGAGTCTGGCTGTGAGTCTGGCTGCGACATAACCGCCTTCCGGCTTGTGGCCCGGCCAGGAGAGACTGGCCAGGTAAGAGACCATTGTGGTGACCCGATAAGTGTGCTGACCCGAAGAGAGCGAGCAACCGCGTGCCCTACCAGCTCCCCGATGACGACATCGTCGATATCGTCGACGCCCCGCCGACCCCAGTGGCGCTGCTCGCGCCCGGAGGGAACTTCGTGGCGCTGGTGCACTACCAGGCATATCCGCCCGTCGCCGAGCTGGCCCGGCCCTACCTCTCGCTGGCCGGGCTGCGCCTGGACCCGGTCATCGGCGGCCGCCAGCGCACCCGGCGGCTGACCGGCCTGTCGGTGATCGAGCTGCCCGACGGCGCGGAGCGGCCGATCTCACTGCCGGCCGGGGCGTCGGTCAGCATCCCGACGTGGGCCCCGGACGGGCACCGGTTCGCGTTTACCGTGGACGAGCCGGACGGGGTCGGCGTCTGGGTCGGCGACGCGGTCACGGCCACCGCCAGTCAGGTGCCGGGCCTGCGGGTGCGTGACACCCTGGGCGGCGACCCGACCTCGTCGGCGGCGGCCGTGCGCTGGTCCAGGGACGGGGCCTCGCTGCTGGCCCTCGGCGCCCCGCCGGCCGGCTCGCCGCTGACCCTGCCGGCCGAGGTGATCGAGCCCCGGCTGGACGAGGCGTCCGGCAAGCACTCGCAGATGGCCACCTACCAGGACCTGCTGCGCACCGAGGCGGACGAGGACGCCTTCGAGGAGCTGGCCACCAGCATCCCGATGCGGGTGGACCCGGTCTCGGGCGCGGCCAAGGAGCTGGGCCCGGCCGGGCTGTACCAGCAGATCATCGAGTCCCCGGACGGTGAGCACCTGCTGGTGCACCGGCTCCAGCGGCCGTTCTCGTTCCGCGTGCCCGCCGGCTACTTCGCCCGGCGGGTCGAGGTGTGGTCCGCGCACGGCCCGGTCGAGACAGTGGTCGCCGACCTGCCGGTCAGCGACGAGGTGCCCCGGCAGGGCGTGCCGACCGGGCCGCGCGGGGTGTCCTGGGATGAGTCGGACCCGGCCACCCTGCTCTGGGCCGAGGCGCTGGACGGCGGCGACCCGCACGCCGAGGCCGAGCACCGGGACCAGATCATGCGGGTGCGGGCCCCGTTCGGCGCCGGCCCCGAGCCGGAGGCCCGGCGGCTGGTCCAGCACCGCTGCCTGGGCTGGCTGGACCTGAGCGAGCCCGACCGGATCATGATGACCGAGCACGACCGGGACCGGCGCTGGCTGACCACCTGGGTGCTGGACCTGTCCGACCCGGACGCCAGCCGGGTCATCTTCGATCACTCCGCCGACGACTCTTACGCCGACCCCGGCTCCCCGCTGGCCGCGCTGCGGCCGGACGGCACCCGCACCGTGCTGCAGGACGGCCAGACCGTCTATCTGCGCGGCGACGGCGGCAGTCCGGAGGGCGACCGTCCGTTCCTCGATGCCCTGGATCTCTCCTCGGGCGGCACGACGCGGCTGTTCCGCAGCCCGGCCGACGCCTACGAGCAGGTCCTCGGGTTCGTCCAGGGCCGGCGCGACCGCGTGCTGATCTGGCACGAGAGCCCCAGCGAGCCGCCCAACCTGGCCGTGACCGAGCTGGCCGAGCCGACCGTGACCGAGCTGGCCGAGCCGGCCGTGACCGGGCTGGCCCGGACCGAGCCGGCCGGCGGCCAGCTCCGGCCGCTCACCTCGTGGCCCGACCCGCATCCGCAGCTGGCCGGCCTGAGCAAGCGGCTGGTCACCTACGAGCGCGGCGACGGCGTGCCGCTCACCGGCATGTTCTACCTGCCGCCCGACTATGACCAGGCGCGTGACGGCCGCCTGCCGCTGGTCGTCTGGGCCTACCCGCTCGACTACGCCGACGCCGCGACGGCCGGCCAGGTCCGCGGCAGCACCAAGCGGTTCACCCGGCTCCAGCCCGGCCAGCCGATGTGGTTCCTGCTGCGCGGCTATGCCGTGCTGAACAGCGCCACGATGCCGGTCATCGGCGATCCCGACACCATGAACGACACGTTCGTCGAGCAGATCACCATGTCGGCCGCGGCGCACATCGCGGCGCTGGACGAGCTGGGGTTCATCGACCCGCAGCGGGTCGCGGTGGGCGGGCACAGCTACGGCGGCTTCATGACCGCCAACCTGCTCGCGCACACCGACCTGTTCGCGGCCGGGATCGCCCGCAGCGGCGCCTACAACCGGTCGCTCACGCCGTTCGGCTTCCAGGCCGAGCGGCGCAGCTTCTGGGAGGTCCCCGAGGTCTACGACCGGATGTCACCGTTCCGGTACGCCGACCAGATCACCACCCCGCTGCTGCTCATCCACGGGGCGCTGGACGGCAACTCCGGCACGTTCCCGATCCAGTCCGAGCGGCTGTTCCAGGCCGTGCAGGGCAACGGCGGCACGGCGCGGCTGGTGATCCTGCCCTTCGAGAGCCACGGCTACGTGGCCCGCGAGTCGGTCCTGCACGTGCTGGCCGAGGAGTTCGCCTGGCTCGCCCGCTGGCTGAGGCCAGCCGGGGAGTAGTCCCCGGCTGGCCTCAGGCCTCGCTGGTCATTGCCGCAAACGTGCGGGCACCAAACGCCCGTGCACCAAACGTCAGTGCCTCAAACGTCAGCGCCGCAAACGTCAGCGCCGCAAACGTCAGTGCAGCAGGCGCAGCGTGTTCACGGCGTCGTCCACGTAGTAGACACCGCGGCCGCCCGGACGCACGGCCAGGCCGAACAGCGCGCCAGCGCCCTTCGGGCTGCCCGAGTTGTCCAGCAGCCTGGACGCGATCTGCGTCCCGCCCGGCGTGGTCTCCACGATGAGCCCGTTGCCGCCGTTCACCGTCAGCACGGAGCCTCGCGGGGACACGGCCAGTCCCAGCGGGTTGTTGAGCTTGCCGCCCGCGGTGAGCAGCATGCCCCGGCCCGCGGTGCCCGACCTGGTCACCGCATGGCGGATGACCCGGATCTGGTTGTTCTGGGTCGACGCCACGTACAGGGCGCCGGTCCGGCTGAGTCCGACCCCGGTCGCCCCGAGAATGAACGCGGCGGAGTTGGTCTGCTGCGGGAACCCGGAGCCGATCTTGGTGGTCGACAGCAGCTGCGGTGGCATGTTCCTGAACACCCGCAGCTGGAGCCGCAGCACCGTGCCGCGGTGTACGACCTTGCCCTTGGCCGCCACCGTGCCGTTCAGCACGTTGGTGACGAACAGGGCCGCCTGGTTGCCCTCATTCAGCGAGGTGGCGTCCCAGGGGCCGTTGATGCCGTGGCCCGCGATCGTCTCGACCACGTGACCCCGGTTGTTCAGGACGATCAGGCAGCCGGCCTTGGCCGTGGAGGCCATGCCGTTCCTGGACGGAGTGCTGCCGACCACCACCCAGCCCCCGCGCAGGACGGCCAGTGCCGTAGTCAGGCCCACGCCGCCGGGGCACGGTCCGGGCAGCGTGCTCGCGTTGATCTTGGCGAACAGCGTCCGGTGGCCGCGCGGGCTGATCTCCACCAGCGTGGTGCCCGTGCCCTGGAGGTTGGCCTTGTTGTTGAAGTTGCTGATCAGGACGTGCCCGGCGCGGAGTCGGCCGTGGCTATGCCGGATCACCACGATGCCGTAGGGATTGACGTCGCCGTTGTGCGGCACCGTCGAGGCAATCGTGCGGATCTTGTGGAAACGTCCGATAAAGGACGAGTGCGTGGTTGCCCCGGCCTGCGCCGCGGGTACGAGGGCCAGGGCGACCGCTCCAGCTGCCGCTGTCGCCATGGCAATACGTTGCAGAGCCTTCATGCGTTGCTCCATTTCGAGAGCCGCTCAGCTGCGGCACTCGGTCACGAAGGCATACCGCGTCACGAAGGCACGCCGTGCCCCAGGCCCCAGCCGACGCCCGGCGAGACGCCGGGCCGCACTTGCTGGAACGGGCGTGCATGGTGGGCCGGTTCAGGTCACGGCCAGCCAAAATTCAGGTTTTACCAATCGGCCGCCCGACGGCCCGGGGCGTTTCGGATAGCCCCGGGCATATGTCCGGCGCCCGTGCGGTGCTAGCGAACGAACTGCTCGCCGGCGCTGCGGTACTCGTGGATCTCGTCCTTGGCGAACCAGACGTCGATCTCCCGGACCGCCTCCTCGGCGTTGCCCGAGGCATGCACCAGGTTGGCCACGGCCACCTTGTGACTGTTCGCGTAGGACCGGCTCATGTGCGCGAAGTCGCCGCGGATCGTGCCGGGAGCGGCCTGATCCGGGTACGTCGCGCCCACGATCTTCCGTGTGGTGGCGATGGCGTCGACGCCCTCGAGGATGATCGCGATGACCGGGCCGGTCTGCATGAAGGTGGCCATCGCGTTGTAGACATCGGGACCGAACCGGTCTTCAAGGTCAAAATAGTGACGCCGGGTCAGATCAGCGTCCATGCACACCATCTTGGCGGCAATAACCTTCAGTAGGGTGTTCTCGAAGCGGGTAAGCACATGTCCGACCAGGCCTCGTGCTACGGCGTCAGGCTTGAGCAGCACCAGCGTGCGCTCCAGGCCAGTGACGTCACTCATGTTGATCCTCTTTGATCTTCTCGGTGGTGGCCCGCCGGGCCGGCATCAAGTTGGCACAGCTTAGCGACCCTGGCGGGCCGGCCAGGCCACTGGATCACAGAAGCCGGCACTGAGCCGGATCCGAGCCAGTAAGGCGGTGCTTATCGCTCTCGGCGGCTAGTCTCCTATTTCGCCAGGAACTTCGGCTCTGCGCTCGTGCGGAGCCGGAGCCGACAATCGCAGGGGCCCACCGGAGCCGGTCAGCCGGCCGCCGGGCTCCGGTTAGGCAGAAGCAGTGCAAGACACCTGGGTAACCCGTGAGCTGCCGGTGCTGGACGCGACCGTGAGTCTGCTCGAAGAGAGCTACATGGTCACGGTCAGTGACATCGCCGCTCGCACCGGCCTCGAGGCCGCGGCGGTCGCGCGGGCGCTGGAGGCCCTCGACCCCGTCTTCCTCGACTTCCGCAAGACCACGACGGGCGGGGACCCGACATTCTGGTACGTGCTGAAGGTTACCCCGCAGGCACGCAGCGCCGTCGGCCAGTGGCCGACCCCCGACAGCTTCGTCACCAAGCTGGCCGCCGAGCTCTCGGCCGCCGCCGGCCAGGAGGACGACGCCGAGCGCAAGGGCCTGCTCTCCTACGCGGCCCGCCTGATCGGCGACACGCTCCGCGAGGCCGCGGTCCGCGCGGCCGGCCAGGTCCTGGCCCCGGCCCTAGGCCCGGTCCTGGCGCAGCAGGCTCCGTCCCGCCCGGCCTCCGACGAGCCGCTGCCGCTGGCCGAGGCAGCCCGGGCGGCCTCTTCTTCCGGTTCTTCCGCGTCTTCTTCGTCTTCTTCGTCGGCCGGACCGAGCTCGCCGTCAGCTATCGCTGGCGGGTCAGGCTCGCCGTCCGCGACGTCCTCGTCCTCGTCGTCGTCCTCGTCGGCCCCGGCCCGCGCCCCGGCGCCTGCGCCTGCCCCGACCCCTGCGTCTGCGCCTGCCTCGACCCCTGCGTCGGCCCCGGCGCTGGTGCCGCTGCCCGACCCCGCCGCCCCGCGCTCCTCGCCCGGCGCCAGGCACTCAGCCCCCTCGAGCCCAGCCGCGTCCTAGCTGCCCGCCCGCCCGGCCCGGCCGGCCCGGCCTGGCCCGGCCCAGGCCTGCCGCGGCCGGCCGCGGCCCGGCTCAGACCTGCCGCGGGCTTGCCCCGCTCGGCCCGTTGCGCCTTGGGCTTGCCCCGCTCGGCCCGTTGCGCCCGGGGCTTGCCCCGCCCAGCCCTTTGTGCCCGGGGGTGCCCCGCCCAGCCCGGCGTGCCTCGCCCAGCGGGGCGTGCCCCGCCCAGCTCGTTGCGCCCGGGCTTGGTGGGGCGCTTGGGCTCGGCCTGACCTAGCTCCCTACGGGACAGGCAGGGGGCCCGATGGGGTTTGTCGGGGGCGCGTTGTGAAGGTGGTGGATTTGGGCCACGGGTGGCCCAAATCCACCAGGATCATGGTCGACCCCCGACGATGCCGCCACGTAGGCCGGGCCCGTCCCATCGGCCGCTCCTGTTGCCGATTACATCCGCCCCGTTAGTCACTCCTGCTCAGTCAGCCCCGTCTGTCGCTCCAGACTCGAGCACCCCAGGCTAGGTCCGGCCGGATCACCCGGTTCCGGGTGGCCCTAATGGGGGCCGTCATCAAGGCGGAGTGTTAGCGGGCTATGAGCCCGCTAACGCTACGGGATCATGGTCCACCCCGGTCAGGCACCATGGACGCTCGCCTCGCTGCTCACACCTGCCCCACCGGTCACAGCCTCGAGCCCGCGCAGCCCGCCGCACAGCCAGTCCTGGCACACGCCGCCCGCCCGCGCAGCCCGCCCGCGCAGGGCCGCCCAGGAAGGGCCGCCCACTAGGGCCGCCGCACAGCCAGTCCTGGCTCACGCAGCCCGCCCGGGCAGCCCGCGCACGCAGGCCCGCCGTCCAGCCAGTCCTGGCTCACGCAGCCCGCCCGGGCAGCCCGCGCACGCAGGCCCGCCGTCCAGCCAGTCCTGGCTCACGCAGCCCGCCCGGGCAGCCCGCGCACGCAGGCCCGCGCATGCAGGGCCCGCCCACGCACGGCCGCCGCACATCCAGTCCTGGCTCACGCCCGCCCGGGCACCCCGCCCACGTAGGGCCGCCCATGCAGGGGCCGCCCACGAGGGCCGCCGCACTGTCAGCCCTGCTTCACGCAGCCAGCCCCGCTGGTCGGCAGGCGACCCGACCGCGCCTGCCCTGCTGGTCGGCAGGCGACTCGACCGCGCCAGCCCCGCTGGTCAGCTGCTGGCCCGACCCCGCCAGTCCCGCTGGTCAGCTGCTGGCCCGACCCCGCCAGCAGTCGGGCGGCCGTCAGGCGCGCCTCAGGTCACCCAGAAACAGTGGTCTCTATCTCTAGTTTCCGAGTAAATCACCTGTAATACTAGGAATTAGTCCGGAGGCTCATCGGGCGCCGGACCGGCGCCGCCCTCCGGTGCTGACGTCCTGGAGGGGTTCAGCTGAACACGCGCAGATCGTCCTTCTCACCCGGTGCTGGGTTCCGGGCGCGGCGGTGGCCGCGGCTCGTCATGGGGGCAGCCGCGGTCACCGCGGCCGCGATTCCCACGGTGGCCAGCGCGGCCGGCCCGGCCGGTGCGGCCGGTGCGGCCACGGCGCGCCCGGTCACGGCGACCCGGGCTGCCACGGCGACCCGGGCAGCCACGGCGACCCGGGCTGCCACGGTGACCCAGGCCGCGGCCCGGGCCCGGGCTGCCGCCGGTGCGCCCACGGCGCCGCCGCCGGTCACGATCCTGAAGAACGGCGCCAGCCGGCGCGACGGCGACCTGTTCATCTCGCCGTACAGCACCGGGACCACTTACCCCAGCGGCCCGGAGATCCTGAGCCCGCAGGGCAAGGTCATCTGGTTCAAGGCGGTGCCGGCGGGTGAGGAGGCGGCCGACTTCCGGACCCAGACCTACGATGGCCGGCCGGTGCTGACCTGGTGGCAGGGCACCGGGCTGGGTGCGCTCTCTACGGGCACCGACTACATCTACAACGATCACTTCCAGCAGATCGCCCAGGTCAACGCGGGCAACGGGTACAGCGCCGACGGGCATGAGTTCCTGATCACGCCGTGGAACACGGCGCTGGTCCTGTCCTACGCCACGGCGACGGCGAACCTGACCTCGATCGGCGGCCCGGCCGATCAGACGGTCATCGACGGCATCGTGCAGGAGATCAACATCAAGACGGGCCGCGTGCTGTTCCAGTGGAACAGCGCGGACCACGTGCCCTACAGCCAGAGCGAGCAGCCGCTGCCCGCGTCGGCGAGCACGCCGTGGGACTGGTTCCACATCAACGCCGTCCACCTGGCCAGGGACGGGAACCTGCTCATCGACGGGCGGGACACCTGGACCACCTACAAGGTGAGCCTGCGCACCGGCCGGATCATCTGGCGGCTGGGCGGCAAGGACAGCAGCTTCGCGGTCCGCGCCGCGCCGGGCCAGGTGCTCGACAGCGCGGGCGAGATCTTCGCCTGGCAGCACGACCCGGAGCAGGTGGGCCCGAACACGTTCACCTTCTTCGACAACGACTCGTCGGGCACGCCGCTGCTGCCCTACAGCCGCGCGGTGACGGTCCGGCTCAACTACCGGGCCAGGGCGGCGACTTTGGTCGCCGCGGACGCCCAGCCCGAGGGGCTGTCGGCGGCGTCCCAGGGCGACGCGCAGACCACGCGGAACGGCGACCTGGTCGTCGGCTGGGGCGCGCTGCCGTACTTCTCCGAGTTCAGCCCGTCGGGTCAGCTCCTGTTCAACGCGGAGTTCCCGACCGGGGTCAACACCTACCGGGCCTACCAACTGCCGTGGCCGTCCCGGCCGTCGCACGGGCACCGCTAGGAGTATCCGGCCGTTAGCCCGCCCGTCTCAAGGGCCCCGGTACCCGCCGGGCCAGCCCGGTGCCCCCGCCGTGATCGCGCGGCGGGGGCACCGGCGTGCCGGGACAGCCAGCGGGCTACCAGCGGGCTACTTGTCCCCGGCGGCGGTGGGCGGGCGGATCGGGGCGTCCCGGGCGGCGGTGGGCGGCCGCCCGGTGGGCGGGCGGATCGGGGCGATCGGGGCGCCTGGCAGCCGGCGCGGGCCCGACCACAGGGCAGGCACCGAGTCGACGGCCTCGGCGATCATGTAGGCCGCCTGCTCATAGTTGACCCGCCAGCCGACGAAGTCGGGCCAGGCGTCCTCGGGGTCGCGCTCGATGGGGAAGTCCACCTTGCGCATCCGGGCGATGGCGTCGAGGAACTCCTCATAGGTCAGGCTGATGCCGCCGGCCGGGTCGGGCTCGTCGGGCACATCGAAGCCCATGGCCTTGCCGATCTCGCGGAAGCACAGGAAGCCGCTGCGCAGGCACATCCGGGCCGGGACGGTCGGGGCCTGCTGCGGGGACAGGGCCAGGATCAGCGCCGCGGAGTCCAGGGTGGCCAGGAGCGCGGTCACCCAGGAGGACAGCGGACGGGGGGAGCGGAATCGCACCAGCGGCAGGTAGGTGGTGTGGCTCTCGGTGACGTCGGCGGCCCAGCGCTCCCAGTCGGCGTACAGCTGGGGCAGGGTGTCGATGGTCGACACGCCCGAGCCGAGCGCGTAGTGGGTGCGGGCCAGCAGTTCGGGTCCCCACGAGGGCACTCCGGCCCTGGCGTTCAGCAGCGCCACCTCGGTCTCCCGCCGGTTGAACGCCGAGTACAAGGTGGGCAGATAGGCGATCTGGAGCGTGATCGTGATCAGCCCGGTCAGTGCGGCCAGGTCGAGGATCACTCGGGCGAGACCGCCGGCCGGCCGCTCGGCGCCGAACTCCCACAGCGCCGGAGCGACGGTACCGAAGGCGTTGGTGATGCCGCCAGAGACCAGCGGCCAGAGGATCAGCGAGAATCCGAGGAAGAACATGAGCAGCCAGACGGCGATCTGAGCTATCAGCAGCGTCGCCACCTGACTGGCCAGCACCCGGTCCCGGCGGCGGTGGTCGTGGATGCGGGACGACGCGGCCTTGTAGGCCACGTCAACGCCCCAGTCGACCTGGTTGGTCAGCCAGGAAGACACGGCGCGGGGCACGATCAGCGTGCCGATCACGCTCCGGGCGGAGATGACCACGATGAGCACGCCGACGACCGCCGCGATGTAGCGGGCGAACAGCGGTACGGCCATGTCACTCCTCACGCCGGGGACAGCCGCGGCAAGAAGCGATCATGCCTCAGCCGGTGCCGAGCGTGCTAACCGGGCACTCGCTTATCGCCGGGGACGCCGTCAGGATCAGCGCTTGGATTGCATATGACGCACTTGCGCAGGCCGCCTGAAACGTGCAATTCTCAAGATGCAGAACACATACGACCGTTGGCTGGCCGGTCAGGAGTGATCAGTGAGAGCCCGCGCGCCACTGGCCGGCTGGAGGTAAGCCGGTGAACTCGGTGGAGTACCAGCTGGTGCTGGGCCGCAGGATTGCCCAGGAGCGGCGTCGGCACGGGCTGTCCCAGCCGGAGCTGGCCGCGATGGTCGACCGGCCGGTGGCCTGGGTGTCCCAGCTGGAACGCGGCATCCAGCCCATCGACAGCCCCAGGGTGCTCAAGACGGTCGCCGTCGCCCTCGACCTGCCGCTCACCGAGCTGACCCGCGGCGGGGCGGCCAACGGCACCGGCGTCAATGGCACGGGGGCCAGCGGCACCGCGACCAATGGCAGCGCGACCTACGGCACCGTGGTCAAGACCGCCGCGGGCAGTGGCGGCGCGGGCAGTGGCACGGGAGCCAACGGCACGGCGGTCAACGGGGCCCGGCCTGGCTTAGCGTCCAGCCCCGCCGTCGTGGCCGCCGAACTGCGAGTGGTGCTGGCCGGCGTCCACTCACTGCGCGCCATGCTGGGGGAGCGACCTGCGCCCCCCGCTGCCTGGCTCCGGGCCAGCACCGACCGGGCATGCACGCTGGCCGCGGCCGGGCGCTTCGCGGAGCTGGCCGACGTGCTGGCCAGCCTGCTGCCCGGCCTGGAGACGGCAGTCCGCGCGAACACCCCGGCCGACTCCGGTGACCTCTACGAGCTGATGGCGGTGGCCTATCAGGCCTGCGCGGCGGCGCTGGCCCGGCTGGGCGAGACCGAGGCGGCCTGGGTGGCCGCCGACCGGGCGATGGCCGCCGCCGAGCGGGCCGGGAACCTGGTCCTGGTGGCCGCGGGCGCGCACCGGCTGGCGTCGGTCTTCCTGGGCGCGCAGCGATACGAGCTGGCCGAGGAGACGGCCCGGACCACCATCGACGCGCTGGACGGGCTGGCCGCGCTGGGCGATCCCGACGCGGTCGCGCTGTGCGGCGGCCTCACCTTGCTGCGCGCGGCCGTGGCCGCGCGTGCGGGCCGCCTGAGCGCGGCCTACGGCCAGCTGGCCCGCGCCCGGCACCTGGCGGCCCGGCTCGGCGGCCAGCGGGCGGGCGGCTTTCCCGAGTTTGGCCCAGAGTGCGTGGCGCTGTACGAGATCGCGGTCAGCGTGGACCTCGGCGACGCCGGACACGCGCTGCGGGTGGCGGCGGCCACCGACCTGACCCGGCTGTCGCCGGGACGCCGGGCCCGCACGCTGATTGACGTGGCCCGCGCCCACGCGCTGCGCGAGCAGGTCGACGACGCGGTGCGCGCCCTGGCCGCGGCCGAGGCGGAGGGGACCTGCTATGTCACCGCCAGCGGCCGGGCCCGCAAGGTGATCGCGGACCTGCTGGTGCTGAGCCAGCCCCCGGCTAGGGCACTGGCTGATCTCCAGGCTCGGCTGGCGGGTTCCGCCGCTGGCTGATCAGCTCCTCCACGTCGGCCAGCGGCCCCAGGTGACGGAGCTTGTCCCGGCTGATAATCGAGCGGACCGTGTGCACCCGGCCGTCGGCGATGTCCAGCGCCAGCAAGCTGATCAGCGCACCGTCGGCGGCCAGGAACATCAGGCCGGGCTGGCCGTTGACCTCCACCGGCCGCTGCACGGCGCCGGCCAGGCGGGCCTGCCGGCCCAGGGCGGCCAGCAGCCGGCCCACGTGCTCGCGGCCGAAGATCGGCCGCGGCCACGACGGCCGCTGGCCGGCGCTGTCGCCGTAGACCGCCGCGTCGGCGGCCAGCATGTCGATCAGGCCGTCCATGTCACCGTCCCCGACGGCGGCGAAGAACTTCTCGGCCAGCTGGTCACGCTGGTCCCTGGACGGCTCATACCGGGGTCGTTGCTCGCTGACGTGCTGCCGGGCGCGGCGGGCCAGCTGGCGGCAGTTGTCCTCGCTCTTGCCGACGATCCGCGCCGTCTCGTCATAGCCGTAGCCGAAGACGTCGTGCAGCAGGAAGACCGCGCGCTCGACCGGCGACAGGCGCTCCAGCAGCAGCAGGAACGCCATCGACAGCGAATCGGCCTGCTCGGCCGCCTCGGCCGGGTCCGCCATGAGACCGCCCGAGCCGCCCACGGCGACAGCCCCGCCCACGCCGGCCCCGGCCGGGCCGGTGAGCAGCGGCTCGGGCAGCCACTCGCCCACGTACGCCTCGCGCCGGGCCCGGGCTGAGCGGCTGTGGTCGATGCACAGCCGGGTGGTCACGGCGGACAGGTAGGCCTTGGGCGAGTCCGGCTCGCCCGGGCCGGCCTGGCCCGCCCGGGCGAAGGATCCGCTGGCCACGGCGCGGTGGTAGCGCAGGAACGCCTCCTGCACGATGTCCTCCGCCTCGGTGACCCGGCCCAGCATCCGGTAGGCGATCGCGAACATGAGCGGCCGCAGGCTCTGGAACGCGGACTCCTCGGTCATGCCGCCGCCAGGCGACACGGGGGGATAGGGGCATCGTGCACAGTCACGCCCGCACCCAGTCCTCGAAGCCGTCCCGCCAGGTCGGCCAGGCCGGCTTCCAGCTCAGCTCCCGCTTCGCCTTGGCGTTCGACGCCCCGCGGATCTGGGTCATCATCGAGACCACCGCG
Source organism: uncultured Actinomycetota bacterium (assembly GCA_963822485.1). Taxonomy (GTDB): domain Bacteria; phylum Actinomycetota; class Actinomycetes; order Streptosporangiales; family Streptosporangiaceae; genus DASUBV01. The sequence continues at coordinate 46,014 of CAWGHW010000026.1, read as the reverse complement.
CCGCCGCCCGCCAGCCGGCCCAGCCACACCGGTATCCGCATCGGCGGCTTCGCGCCCGCGGCCGTGGCCAGCGCGGGCAGCCACTGTGCCACCGGCGCGGGCTCGTCATCGGTGACGTTGTAGATGCCCGGTGCCCCCTGCTCCACCGCCGCTGCTGTCGCCCCGGCCGCGTCGGTGATGTGCAGGAACGACCACACCCCGGTGCCCGCCCCGATTATCGGGACCCGGCGGCGCCGGACCATGGTGACCATCACGTCGGACGCGCCCGGCCCGTAGAGGCCGCCATAGCGCAGCACCAGGCCCTCGAGCGGGGCGCTGGTCACCGCCTGCTCCAGGTACTTGATGGCCTGGAACGATTCCCGCTGCGCAGCCGGCGGGCTGGGGTCGAACGGGTCCTCCTCGGTCTTCACCGGCCCGCCGGAGCGGATGCTCGGCCAGCCCGCGTAGCTCTGGGCGAGGAACCGGCGCACGCCGGCCGCCGACGCCGCCGCCAGCAGGTGATCGAGGCCCTTCGTGCGCAGCTGGTTGGTGGCCGCGAAGGTGCGGTCGAAGTGCTTCAGGTCCAGGTTCGCGGGGAGGGCCGTCATCTCGTGGATGATCACCTCCGGCTCGGCCCTGGCCACGGCCTCGCCCACGGCCAGTCCGTCCAGCCCGTCCAGCAGCACCGGCTCGGCGCCCGCGTCCCGCAGTCCGGCCAGCTTGCCCTGGCTGCGGGTGGTCGCGGTCACCTGGTGGCCGGCCGCCACCAGCTGCGGCACCAAATGCCGTCCGACCGCCCCGGTCGCTCCGGCTACGAAAACCTTCATGGTCGGCTCCTTTCCCTTCGTCTTCTGCCGAATCCAGAACTCTGAGACGAAGGACCAGGGCCCGCTGTGACAGTCGGTCGCAGACTCAGTCGGCGAACTCGGCGCGGACGCCGAGCAGGCGCACGGGGTCGCGGCGCTCGAACCGGTCCAGCGCGGCCAGCGCCCCCGCCTCGATGGCGGCCGGGTCCATGGTCGGCGCGGCCAGCGAGACGCCCCGGGTGTAGGTGAAGAACGGGGCGTAGCGCACCTTGACGACGATCCGGGCCGCGGGCCGGTCCTCCGCGGCCACATCCTGCGAGACCTCTCCGGCCAGCCGGACTATCTCGGTACGCACCTGCTGCCAGTCCCGGATGTTCTCCTGGAAGGTGGTCTCGCGGCCGTGGCCGCGGGCCTGGTAGGGCTCGTCGGTGATGTCGGCCGGGGCGATCCCGCGCGCGGTCTGCACCAGCCACGGCCCGGTGGCCGGACCGAAGCTGGCCGCCAGCCGGGCCGGATCGGCCGCGGCCAGCTCGGCCACGGTCTGGATGCCCAGGCCGGCCAGCTTCTGGGCGGTCTTGCGGCCGATGCCCCACAGCGCGTCGGTGGGTCGTTCGCCCAGGACCTCGAACCAGTTGTCGCCGGTCAGCCGGAAGAGCCCGGCCGGCTTGCCGAAGCCGGTGGCCAGCTTGGCCTGGAGCCGGTTGCGCCCGATGCCGACGGAGGAGTCGAGTTCGGCGGCGGCCCGGATGGCGGCCTGGATGGTCCGGGCGACGGCCTCGGGGTCGTCGGAGTCCACGGCCAGGAACGCCTCGTCCCAGCCCATCACCTCCACCACGTAGCCCAGGCCGCGCAGCGCGTCCATCACGACCTCGGACACGGCCTCGTAGGCGGCCCGGTCCACGGGCAGGAACACCCCGTCCGGGATCCGCCGGGCGGCGGTGCGCAGCGGCAGCCCCGAGTGCACGCCGTGCAGCCGGGCCTCGTAGGAGGCGGTGGAGACGACGCCGCGCTTGGTCGGGTCGCCGTCGCCGCCGACGATGACCGGGCGGCCGCGCAGCTCGGGTCGCCGCAGTACCTCGACCGCGGCGATGAACTGGTCGAGGTCCACGTGCAGGACCCAGCTGCTCACGCTTGCAGTCTGGCAGGCGTAGGCTCGCCGCCCGTGGCAGGACATGGCACCCAGCCCACCTTGGCCACCCAGCTGCTGACCAAGCTGGGGATCGGGTACTCGGTGCACCCCTACGACGCCGATGCGCACGAGGGCGGCTACGGCCTGGCGGCCAGCGAGGCGCTCGGCGTGGCACCCGAGCGGCTGTTCAAGACGCTGGTGGCTGAGGTGGACGACAAGCTGACCGTGGCGGTGGTGCCGGTGGCGGGCAGCCTGGACCTCAAGGCGCTGGCCGTCGCGGCCGGCGGCAAGAAGGCCCGGATGGCCGACCCGGCCGCGGCCGAGCGGGCCACCGGTTACGTCACCGGCGGGATCTCCCCGCTGGGCCAGCGCCGGCGGCTGCCGGTGGTGGTGGACGCGTCGGCGACCGCGTTCGCCACGGTGTTCTGCAGCGCCGGACGGCGCGGGCTCCAGATCGAGCTGGCCCCGGCCGACCTGGTTCGCGCCGCCGGGGCCACGGTAGCCCCGATCGCACGACCCTGACCGGCCTTAACTAGTCCGGTGTCGGCCGCCATATATCACACCGCCTAAATAGCACCGCGCTCAGGCATAGTCGTGTATGTCGCAAACCTGTAACATGCCGGACATCATGCTGTGCGGAGGTGCAGGTCAGGATATGTACTCCGCTTTCTAGCGCCGGGGGGGAAACCCGTTGACTGACATCACCCTCGAGCCGACGACTGCGGCCGCCGCAATTGAAAGCCAGAAGCTGCAGCGCCACTTCGGCCGGTTCGACATCCTGTTCTTCCTCATCTGCACGATCGTCGGCGTGGACACCATCGCCAACGTCGCCCAGGGCGGCGGGCAGGCGTTCACCTGGATGATGGTCTTCGCGGTGCTGTTCTTCGTCCCGCAGGCCATGATGTTCTCCGAGCTGGGCTCGGCGTTCCCGATGGAGGGCGGGCCGTACTACTGGACCCGGCTGGCCTTCGGTCACCTGGCCGGGGCGGTCAACAACTTCCTGTACTGGATCACCAACCCGGTCTGGATCGGCGGGTCGCTGACTATCAGCTGCATCGCCGCGGTGGAGCTCTTCTTCAACGGCGGCCGCAACCTGCCCACGGTGGCCTGGTTCATCGTCGCCCTGGCGTTCGTCTGGCTGTCGATCCTGGCCGCGATCATGTCGTTCAGCGTGGCCAAGTGGCTGCCCACCGCGGGTGCCTTCGCCCGTTTCATCCTGCTCGGGCTGTTCACGCTGTCGGTCATCATCTTCGCCGTCAAGCACGGCGTTCACGGGCTGGGGGCCAGCGGCTACAAGCCCACCGAGGGCGGCTTCGTGCTGCTGGTCGGGGTGCTGCTGTTCAACTACGTCGGCTTCGAGCTGCCTAGCGCCGCCGGCGAGGAGATGACGAACCCGCAGCGCGACGTGCCGTTCGCCATCCTCCGCTCGACGGTGGGCAGCGTGCTGTTGTACGCGCTGCCGGTCATCGGCATCCTGATCGTGCTGCCCAGCAGCGCCATCACCAACTTCAGCGGGTTCGTCAGCGCCATCCAGGACGTGTTCACGGTCTACGGCGGTCACGTCAGCGCCTCGGGCGCGGCCACGCTCAGCGGCGGCGGGCTGATCCTGGGCGACGCCTGCGCGCTGGTGTTCATCTTGTGCCTGCTGACCTCCGGCGTGACCTGGATCATGGGGTCGGACCGGGCGCTGGCCGTGTCCTGCTACGACGGCTCGGGCCCGCGCTTCCTGGGCGTCATCAACGCCCGTTACGGCACGCCGGTCCGGGTCAACATCTTCAGCGGCATCGTGGCCACCATCGTGATCGTGCTGGCCCATCAGATCACCAGCGGCGACGCGGCCAAGTACTTCAACGCGGTGCTGGGCGTGACGATCTCGACCACGCTGATCAGCTACCTGCTCATCTACCCGGCGCTGTGGAAGCTGCGCCGCAGCCACCCCAACGTGGCCCGGCCGTACAAGATGCCCGCCTACCGGGTGATAACGGTCGTGCTGATGATCCTGGTCGCCATAGCCAGTATCCAGCTCATCGCCCCCGGCCTGGGCAGCCACTGGTTCGGCAGCGACTTCATCCCCGAGAGCTGGACCTACGCCCAGCGGTTCACCTACCTGTGGACCGAGGCGATCCCGGTGCTGATCTTCATCGTCATCGGGACGCTGTTCTGGTGGCTGGGCCGGCGCACCCGGGCCCAGACGGTGGCGGTCCCGGGAGGGGCGGGCACCAGCACCGATGAGCGAGGGTGAGGCGGGCCAGTCCGACGGCTGGCCGGACATCACCGCGGCCTATGACGAGGTAGCCGCGGACTACGCGGGGCTGTTCGCGGCCGAGCTGGCGGGCAAGCCGTTCGACCGGGAGCTGCTGGACGGGTTCGCGGGCGCCGTGGGCGGGCGCGGGCCGGTCTGGGACCTCGGCTGCGGGTCCGCGGGCCACATCACCCGCTACCTGGCCGACCGCGGCGTCGAGGTGGTCGGCGCGGACGTCTCGCCCGGCGTGGTGGCGGTGGCGCGCGAGCGCCAGCCCGGCCTGGAGTTCCGGGTCGCTGACATGCGCACGCTCCCGGTCGGGGACGGCTGGCTGGCCGGGCTCGTCGCGTTCTACTCGGTCATCCACCTGCCGCGCGAGCAGATCCCCGTCGCGCTGGCCGAGTTCCGGCGGGTGCTCGCGCCGGGCGGCTCGCTGCTGCTGGCCATGCACGGCGGGTCGGGCGTGACGGGGTCGGCCCAGGCGTTCGGCCATCCGGTCGAGGTGCGCGCGACGCTGGTCTCGATGGCCGAGCTGGCCGGCCTGGTCGAGGAGGCCGGCCTGGCGGTGGACTGGCAGCAGGAGCGCGAGCCCTACCCGACCGAGCACCCCACCCAGCGGCTCTACATCTGGGCCCGGCACGCCGCCTAGCGCGCCGGGCCCAGTCCGGGATATCTCCGGATCAGCAGGTGGCCTTGACCTTCAGGCTGGCCCCGGCGTAGCCGGCCTTGGTCGCGGTGGCGGTGGCCGAGCCATGGGACACGCTGGCCACCCGGAACGTCACCCGGCCCGACTTCGGGGTGGTGAAGTGCTTGCCGCAGAACCGGACCGTGGCGCCCTGGACCGCGGTTCCGGCGTCGGTCACCCGGATGGTGACCTTGGCGCCGCCGCTGCTGGTCCGGGTCGCCGACAGGGCCAGCGGGGCCAGCACTTCGGTCGCCCAGTAGCTGGTCTGGTTCAGGTTGCCCCGGTCGATCAGGGCGACCACGTCGAGCGCGCCGCCCCTGGCGTTGATGTAGACCTTCAGGACCGCCGTGGTGCCGCCGGGCAGCGCCACGCGCTCAGCCGGCCCGAAGGTGCCCACGGCCGGGTTGGAACGGCGCACGAACAGGCCGGGGCTGGTGCCCCGGCCGGTAGCCCAGGCCACCCACAGCCGGCCTGCCTGATCGTCGGTGATGGCCGTGCCCGCCATGTCCTGCGTGCGGCCGAACGTGGCCAAGGTGCGCGCTGACCTGGTGCCGAGCCGGATCTCCTGCAGCGACATGAACTTCGGCCAGCCGCTGCCGTAGACCGCGAACACGCCGCCGCGACCGTGGCCGCGACCGGTGACGGCGGTGCGCTGCTCAGGCGGGATAATGTTGCCGCCCGACGGCAGCGACCGGGGCAGCCGCACGGCCGGGCCCGAGGGCTTGCCGGTGGCCGACAGCGGCCGGGCGAAGATGCCCTGGCCGCTGCGGATCAGCGAGGAGTACGCCAGCCAGGTCTGGCCCGAGGCGCCGTCGACCGCCAGGCCAGCGTTGTCCAGGCAGCACTTCAAGCTCGGCGCGACCTGTACCTCGGAGTGCCCGACGTGGTCGACGACCATCGAGTCCGTGCCGGAGTAGGCGAACCAGGGCTTGCCGTCGCTGCCCGTGGTCGCGGCATCCGGGCTGCTGGTGTCCGGTACGGCCGAGAGCGGCGCGATGGCCGAGCCGGAGGCCGACCATGAGCCGCCTGACGGCGGCCTGGTCGCCGTGAACGTGCCCTGCGGGCTGTTCGGGGTGTTCGACTTGATGCCGTTCCACAGGGCGACGACCCCGGACGGGGTCGTGGTGACGTCGGGATCGGTGGCCAGGAAGTCGGTCGCAATGGTGGTGGACTTCCCGACCTTGCCGCTGGCCGCGATCGGCGTGTCCTTGACGTGCCAGGGTCCCGAGCCAGTCGTCCACAGGACGTGCAGGACTCCGTCGGCCCCGCGGGCCAGCCCGATCTCGGGGATCAGCGGGTTATTGGGCAGCGGCGCGGTGACCTGCGCCCAGTGCCCGGGCCGGATGACACCCCGCGGCACCGCGGCCGCGGCCGTCCCGGACCGGGCGGTGCTTGCTTGAGCCGAAGCGGCCCCGGCGGTGGCGAGGGCCGCCGCCAGCAGGCCGCACAGGCCGCCGGCCAGGATCTTCGGACGAGAGGCGATCGGGGCTCTTAACATGGGCTCCCCCTGGGTGAGCGCGAGTGACGACTCTTCACCCCCACGCAGCGGGCGCCACGCCAACCAGAAGCGCCTTTCAGGTGACTGACGGGTAAAACTCCGGCAAACAGCAGTGTTTGCTCACATGTGCCGGGGTGTCACCGTCGCGCCGCGGGCCATGGCCTGCGACGCAGCCTCCTGCTCGTCGTTGATGACGTGCATGACCGCGTTGATCAGCGCCAGGTGGGTGAACGCCTGCGGGAAGTTGCCCAGGTGGCGGCCCGAACGCGGGTCGATCTCCTCCGCGTACAGCATCAGCGGGCTGGCGTAGGACAGCACCTTCTCGCACAGGTCACGGGCCCGCCGGTGCTCGCCGATCTCGGCCAGCGCGGACACCAGCCAGAACGAGCAGATGGTGAACGTGCCCTCCTCGCCGGCCAGCCCGTCGTCGGTCTGCGAGATCTGGTACCGCTGCACGAGGCCGTCCCTGGTCAGCTCCTCGCCAACGGCCAGGACGGTGGCCCGGATCCGCGGGTCGTCGGCGGGCAGGAACCGCAGCAGCGGCATGAGCAGCAGCGAGGCGTCCAGCGCCGTGGTGTCGTAGTGCTGGCAGAACACCCCGCGGGCGTCCAGGGCGTTGGCGCAGATGTCGGCGTGGATCTCGTCGGCCGCCTTCTGCCACCGGGCGGCGGCGTCGGTGTCCTCGCGGATCCGGGCCAGCCGGGTGCCGCGGTCAACGGCGACCCAGCACATCAGCTTGGACGAGGTGAAGTGCTGGGGCTCGCCGCGCACCTCCCAGATGCCCCGGTCGGGCTCGCGCCAGTGCTCCAGCGCGTGCTCCACCTGGCGGCGGGCCAGCTGCCACACCCGCTCGTCGAGCCGGTCCCTGGACTTGGTGTGCAGGTACAGCGAGTCGAGCACGACGCCCCATACGTCGTTCTGCTGCTGGGAGTAGGCCCCGTTGCCGATGCGCACCGGCCGGGCGCCCTGGTAGCCGTGCAGGTGGTCAAGCGTCTGCTCGCTCAGCCCGCACCGGCCGTCGATCCCGTAGACGATCTGGAGGTCGCCGCCGTCCCGCTCCACCACCTCGGTCAGGAACGCGAAGTAGTCGCTGGCCTCCCACTCGAAGCCCAGCGTGTACAGGCCCCACAGGGCGAACGTGGCGTCCCGGATCCAGCTGTACCGGTAGTCCCAGTTCCGCTCCCCGTGCGGGGTCTCCGGCAGCGAGGTGGTCGCCGCGGCGGCGATCGCCCCGGTGGGGGCGAACGTGAGGCCCTTGAGCGTCAGCGCGCTACGGGTCAGGTAGGGGCGCCAGCGATGGTCCGGGAACGAGCCGCGGGCCAGCCAGTGCTGCCAGTGGTGGGCCGTCCACAGCTGCCGGGCGGCCGCGTCCTCGTAGTCGTGCGGCGGCTTGCGGCTGCCCCAGGACAGGGCGCAGAACCGGGTCTCACCCTCCTTGAGCCGGGTCCTGGCCCTGGCGCTCGGCCCCTCCAGCCCGATCCGGATGTCGGAGGTCAGGGTCAGCGTCAGGTCGGCGCCCGCCGGGGCGATCACCGCCTGCTGATAGCCCTGCCCGGTGTGCTCCCAGCGGCCGCGCTGGCGGCCGTAGTCGAAGGCGGGCTCGCAGTCCATGCTGAGCTGGACGGACCCGTTCATGCAGCGCACCGTGCGCAGCAGGATGTGCTCGGCGTCGTAGTCGGTCGGCGGCCGCCGGTGCGTGCTGCGGTCCCGGTGGTCGTGCCGCCACGGCCCCATCACCAGGCAGTCGCGTACCACCAGCCAGCCCTCGCCGCAGTCCCAGCTGGTCTCCAGGACCATGGTGCCCGGCAGGTAGCGCCGGTCGGCCGGGACCGACATGTCCTCCGGGCCGAACCGGAACCAGCCGGCGTCGCGGTCCAGCAGCGCCCCGAAAATACTGGGGCAGTCCATCCGGGGCAGGGACATCCACTCCACCGCGCCGCTCGGCGCGACCAGCGCCGTCACCTCGCAGTCGGACAGGAACGCGTAGTCGGCGATCGGCGGGTAGGGCGAGAAGTCGTCGTAGTCCTCGCCGAACTCCCGCCGCCCTGCTCCGTCGTACCCGAACCCCAGCCCGAGCCCGGGGACGGAAACCTGGCCGGCCCCATGAGATTGTCCTCCCAGCGCAGGCCGTCGCCGTGTGCGCCGGCGTCTACCCCCACGCTAGTCTGCCCGGCCCCGGCCGCCTCCCCAGTGCCGCCGCCAGCCCCGGTACCGCCCGCTTCGCCCGCGGCCGTTCCATGCCCTGTCATCCGCTGTTCTCGCCTCCTTTACGCGCACGCTACCCGCGTCGCGGTCGTTCTCGTGATATTCCGCCCCGAGAGCGCTCACATAGGTACACCAGGGCAGTGCTGGCCCCGCGGGGGACGACTCCCCGAGACCCCCGCACGGCGCCTGGCCCTGCTCTCGCCTCCACGCGACCTCACCCGTCGTCACTTCCCCCTGGACGGGCGGGGAATGACGAATCTGGCGGCCGGGTTTCCGCAGGCGAGGACAGATGGGGACACTAGGTGCACCGTTTGCGGAAGGAAACACCATGGCAGACAGCGCAGGCACCCGCGTCAGTGACTCGCCGGCAGGTTCAGAACTGCGCCCCCTCCAGATCGAGGCCAACGGGATCAACGTGATCTCCGACGCGCAGCGCAAGGGCAGGCCGCGTGACCTGTTCTGGCCGTGGTTCGCGGCCAACGTCTCGGTGCTCGGCCTGAGCTACGGCTCCTTCGTGCTCGGCTTCGGCATCTCCTTCGGCCAGGCCCTGGTCGCCGGGCTGGTCGGCATCGTGGTGTCGTTCCTGCTCTGCGGGTTCATCGCGGTGGCCGGCAAGCGGGGCTCGGCGCCCACCATGGTGCTCGGCCGCGCCGCCTTCGGGGTGCGCGGCAACAAGCTGCCCTCGGTCATCTCCTGGCTGCTCACCGTCGGCTGGGAGACCGTGCTGATCATCCTGGCCACGCTGGCCACGGCCACGGTCTTCGACCGGCTGGGCTGGGGCGGCGGTACGGCCACCAAGGTCATCGCCCTGATCGTGGTCACCGCGCTGACCATCTTCGGCGGGGTCATGGGCTTTGACCTGATCATGCGGATGCAGTCGATCATCACGATCGTGACCGGGGTGCTGACCATCGCGTTCATCGCCCTGGTCGCCGACAAGATCCACTGGAACGCGGTCGCGGCCATCCACTCCGGGTCGCCGGAGAAGCTCATCGGGGCGCTGGTGTTCATGATGACCGGCTTCGGCCTGGGCTGGGTCAATGCCGCCGCCGACTACTCCCGCTACCTGCCCCGGCGGTCCTCGGGCCGGGGCGTGGTCTGGTGGACCACCATCGGCTCGTCGGTCGCGCCCATCGTGCTGCTGGTCTTCGGGCTGCTGCTGGCCGGCTCATCGGCCAGCCTGAGCAGCGCCATCGGCGCCGACCCGATCGGCGCGCTGACCACCCTGCTGCCGACCTGGTTCCTGGTGCCGTTCGTCATCGTGGCCGTGCTCGGCCTGGTCGGCGGCTCGGTGCTGGACATCTACTCCTCGGGCCTGGCCCTGCTCACCCTCGGGCTGCGGATCCCGCGCTACGCCGCCGCCGCCGTCGATGGCGTGGTCATGATCCTGGGCACCATCTACGTCGTGTTCATCGCCAAGAACTTCCTCAACCAGTTCGAGGGCTTCCTGATCACCCTGGGCGTGCCCATCGCTGCCTGGTGCGGCGTCATGCTGGCCGACATCGCGCTGCGCCGCGGCGACTACTCCGAGGCCGACCTGTACAACCCGGCCGGCCGCTACGGCGACGTGCGGGTCATGCCGCTGGCCCTGATCGTGATCGGCACCGCGGCCGGCTGGGGCCTGGTCACCAACAGCTACGCGGGCTGGCTCACCTGGCAGGGCTACCTGCTCGGCCCGCTGGGCCTGGGCGGTAAGGCCGGCGCCTGGGCCTTCGCCAACCTGGGCGTGCTGGTGGCCCTGGTCATCGGCTTCGTGGGCATGCTGGCTATCGGCCGCCCGGCGATCCGCGCCCAGGAGTCCTTGCCCACCGACGCGAGGGCCACGGTCCAGGCGTGAACACCGGGATTATCCCGAACAACGGCCACCACCTGGCCGTCATCGACATGCAGCGGGTGTTCGCTGAACCCGAGAGCCCGTGGCTGGCGGCGCGGTTCGCGGAGGTGGTGGACCCGGTCCGGCGGCTGGTAGCAGCGTTCGGGGACCGGGTGACGTTCACCAGGTTCGTGGCCCCCGAGGTGCCGCACGGGGCCTGGCAGCGCTATTACGAGCAGTGGCCGTTCGCGCTGCTGCCGCCCCAGGCCCCGATCTACGGGCTGGTCGACGCCTTCACCCCGGCCCGGACGCTGGACGCCACCACGTTCGGCAAGTGGGGCCCCGAGCTGGCCCGCGACGTCGGGGACGGCGGGCTGGTGCTGGCCGGGGTGTCCACCGACTGCTGCGTGCTGTCCACCGCGCTGGCCGCCGCCGACGCCGGGGTCGAGGTCCAGGTGGTGGCCGACGCCTGCGCCGGGGTCAACGACCAGACCCACCGTCAGGCCCTGGACATCATGCGGCTGTACGCCCCGCTGATCGAGGTGGTCACGCTGGCCGACATTCTCGGCGCGTGACGTGACCATGGGCCGACCATGACCGCGCCGGCCGGGCGCCAGCCACCGGCCGCCGGGGCACGGGCTTCGGGGGCACGGGCTTCGGGGGCACTGTACGGGCTGGCCATCGGCGACGCGCTGGGCATGCCAACCCAGTCGCTGCCCCGCGAGGCCATCGTGGCCAGCTACGGCCCGCTGGTCAGCGGCTTCGAGCCCGGCCCGGCCGGTCATCCGCTGGCCGCCGGGCTGCCCGCGGGCACCGTGACCGATGACACCGAGCAGGCGGTGCTGCTCGGCCGGCTGCTGGTGGAGGGCCTCGGCGAGGTCGACGCGGCCGAGCTGGCCCGGCGGCTGGTGGCCTGGGAGGACGAGGTCCGGGCCCGCGGCTCGCTGGACCTGCTCGGGCCGTCCACCCGGCGGGCCATCGCCGCCGTGCTGGCCGGCGAGCCGCTGGCCGAGGCCGGGCGGCTCGGCACCACCAACGGCGCCGCCATGCGGATCACGCCAGTCGGCATCGCGGTCCCCGCGGCCGACCTGGACCTCCTCGTCGACCACGTGGTGGCGGCCAGCCAGGTGACCCACCACACCGGCGTGGCCCTGGCCGGGGCGGCCGCCGTGGCCGCGGCGGTCAGCGCGGGCCTGGACGGCGCGAGCCCGGCCCGGGCCATCGGGCTGGCCGCCACCGCCGCCGAGCACGCCGCCCGGCGCGGGCACTGGGTCGCCGCCGCCGACGTCGCGACCCGGCTGCGCTGGGCGGTGGGCCTGGCCCGCGGCCTGAGCACCGCCGACCTCATCGACGTGGTCTACCGGCTGGTCGGGACCAGCCTGGCCACCCAGGAATCGGTGCCGGCCGCGTTCGCCGTGCTGGCCGCCTGCCCTGATGATCCCTGGCTGGCCTGCCGGATCGCGGCCTCGCTCGGCGGGGACACCGACACCATCGCCGCCATCACCGGGGCCATCGCCGGCGCCTGCCACGGCGCCGAGGCCTTCCCCGCCGCCGCCCGCCAGACCATCGAGGAGGTCAACCGGCTCGACCTGGACACCCTCGCGGCCGGCCTGCTGACCCTGCGCGCCCGCCACCAGCCGGACGGCGTCTCGTGACCGGTCCCGTCCGCCCGGCCGCTGGCCAGGTCAGCCGCCGTGACCTCGCCGGCCTGCTGACCCTGCGCGCCCGCCACCAGCCCGGCGACGACGGCCCCGCGACCGGCCCGGTGACCAGCCCCCCGGCTGCGCGGCCCGCGCGCGAGGACCCGTGACCGGCCCGGTGGCCGGCTCTCGGCTGTGCCGCACGGGCGCGGGGACGGGCCGGCCCGTGACCGGCCCGGTGACCGGCCCGGCGACTGTGGCGCCCGCGCGCGGGGACGGGGCCGAGGCGTGACCGGCCCCGCGGTCGTGCCTCCGGCCAGCGGCCAGGGTCGGCTGGTGCACCTGGGCAACGTGGTGATCGACGTCGTGCTGACCGTCCCGTGCGTTGCCCGAGCGCGGCGGCGACGTGCTGGCCAGCGCCACCGCCTCCACCCCCGGCGGCGGGTTCAACGTGATGGCCGCCGCGGCGCGGCAGGGCCTGCCGGTGGCCTACGCCGGGGCCCGCGGCACCGGGCCGTTCGCCGAACTGGCCGCCGCGGCCCTGGCCGCCGAGGGCATCGAGGTCCTCCAGCCGCCCAAGCCCGGCCTGGACACTGGCGTGGTCATCAGCATGGTCGAGGCCGGCGGCGAGCGGACGTTCGTGACCGGCCCCGGCGCCGAGGCCCGCCTCACCGCTCAGGACCTGGCCCGCGTACGGGCCGGGCCTGCCGACGCTGTCTACCTGTCCGGGTACGGCCTGCTGCACGCCAGCAACCGGCCCGCCCTGCTCGGCTGGCTGGCCGGACTGAACGAGGCCAGCCCCGTCTTCTTCGACCCCGGGCCGCTGGCGGCGCAGATCCCGGCGTCAGCCCTGGCCGCCGCGGCGGGCCGCGCCGACTGGCTGACCTGCAACGCGCGCGAGGCCGCCATCCTGACCGGCCACCGCGACCCGGCCACCGCAGCCCGGACCCTCGCCCGGCGCCAGACCATGATCGTGGGGGATTTGGGGCCACCGGTGACCCAAATCCCCCACGCTAATGAAGACCCCGTTCACGGCGGCGGCGTGGTTGTGCGCCTTGGGCCTGATGGCTGCGTGCTGCTCGCGCCCGGTGCCGCCGAGCCCGTCCGCGTACCCGGCTTCGCGGTCGATGCCGTCGACACCAACGGCGCCGGCGACACCCATACCGGCGTGTTCATCGCCGCACTGGCCCACGGCGCGGATGCCCTGGAGGCGGCCCGCCGGGCCAACGCGGCCGCCGCCATATCCGTCACCCGTCCCGGACCCGCCACCGCCCCGACCGCCGCCGAGGTGACTCAGTTCCTGGCCCGGGCCTGACCCGGCCTAGCGCACGCCCGCCGGGCGGAACTGGACGCTGATCCGCGCTCCCACCGGCCTGGCCGTCTTGGGCACCGCGTGCTCCCAGGTGCGCTGGCAGCTCCCGCCCATCACGATCAGGTCGCCGTGGCCCAGCTCATGCCGGACCGCCTTGCCCCCGCCGCGCGGGCGCAGCGCCAGCGCCCGCGGCGTGCCCAGCGAGATGATCGCGACCATGGTGTCCTCGGTGCGGCCCCGGCCGATGCGGTCACCGTGCCAGGCCACGCTGTCCTTGCCGTCCCGGTACAGGCACAGCCCCGCGGACACGAACTCCTCGCCCAGCTCGGCCCGGTAGTGGTCATTCAGCGCCTGCCGGGCCCGGTCGAGCGTCGGGTCGGGCAGCGCCTCGTCCTCGCCGTAGAAGCACAGCAGCCGGGGCACGTCCACCATCCGGTCGTACATGTGCCGCCGCTCGCCGCGCCACGGGACTACCTCGCTGAGCCGCTCGAACAGCACGTCGGCGCCGGTCAGCCAGCCTCGCCGCAGGTCGATCCACGCCCCGCGGCCGAGCACCGTGCGCTCCACCGACGCCCCGAGCGGCCCCACGTCCGGCTCGGTGCCCAGATCCAGCAGCGAGCCCTGCCATGTCACACTCATGCTTGATAGGATAACTAAGCTTTTTCAAATCTGCGTTCTAGCTGATTCGGGCGTGCTAGGAAGGCGGGATGACGACGGTCACCCCGGTGCGCTGCGGCCTGGTCGGCACCGGCCACTGGGCCCGGATCACCCACGCGCCCGCGCTGGCCTCTACCGAGGGCATCGAGTTCGCCGCCGTCTGGGGCCGTAGCCCCGGCGCGGCCCGCGAGCTGGCCGCCGTGCACGGTGCGACGGCCCACGCCGACCTGGATGAGTTCCTGGCCAGTGTGGACGCGGTCGTGTTCGCGGTGCCGCCGGACGTGCAGAGCCAGATCGCGGTGCGGGCCGCCCGGCTGGGCCGGCACCTGCTGCTGGAGAAGCCCGTCGCGCTGACCGACGACGAGGCCGACGCCCTGGTCGAGGCCGTCGAGACCGCCGGGGTCGCCTCGGTGGTGTTCTTCACCTCGCGGTTCCAGTCCGACGTCCGGGACTGGCTGGCCGAGGTCACGGCGGCCAGCGGCTGGCTGGGCGGCCGGGCCATCTGGCCCGGCACCGCGCTGGAGGAGGGCAATCCGTTCAACACGCCCTGGCGGCGGCTCAAGGGCGGCCTGTGGGACCTCGGCCCGCACGTGGTCTCGTTGTTCTGGGCCAGCCTCGGCCCGGTCGTCTCGGTCACCGCGGACCGCGGCCTGGCCGACATCACCCACCTGATCCTGCACCACGCCAGCGGGGTGACCAGCACGGCCACGGTCACGCTGAGCGCGCCCGAGGCGGCGGGCGAGTTCGAGCTGGCCCTGTGGGGCGCACCCGGCTGGTCGATCGTGCCCACCGAGACCCCCGAGCCGGTCACCGCGCTGCGGGTGGCCCTGACCGAGCTGGCGGCCAACGTCCGGTCCGGCCGCGTCGATCACCCCTGCGACGTCCGGTTCGGCCGGGACATCAGCCGCGTGCTGACCGCCGCCGAGCGCCAGCTCGGATCCCGCCCGGCCTGAAGCGCGCTCCACCTCCGGGTGGACCCGGCCCCGCCCGGCCGTCCACCCTGGCGCCGATCCCCGGTGGCGGGCCGCGCGTTTACTGTTAGCGGCATGCATGACGTGCCGTCGGGCGTCCCGGGCGGGCTGCGCTGGATCGCCCTGCCCGCCTCGGCCGCGGCCATCGTGGTCACCGTCGTCGGCGTGGCCACGACGCTGCCCGGCCAGGCCACCGGCGTCATCGTCACCGCCGCGGTGGCCCTGGCGGTCGGCGCGGCGGGCACCATGTTCGTGAACCTGATCGGCTCGGACTCGCTGGTGCTCGACCTGGCCGCGCTGCTGGCAGTGGGCTTCGCGGGCGCGGTGCTGGCCGGCCTGCTGCCGGACACGCCTGGCTTCGTGCTCGTCTACCTGGCCCTGGCCGGCATCGGCATGCGCGCGCCGCCCGGCCTGGCCATCATCATCGGGCTGATCATCCTGGGCGTGCTGGACCTGGCCTACCTGCTGTCGGGCAAGGTGCCGGTGAACGGGTTGTCGGTATCGGGCCTGATCAGCCAGGACATCGGCGCGGCGTTCGTGTTCGCGGTGGCCGCCTTCACCCGGTCGGCCCGCATCGCGCGGGACGAGGCCACGCAGGCCAGGGCCAGGGCCGAGGACCTGCTGCGCCAGCTCCAGGCCTCCCAGGCCGCCCAGGCCGAGGCGGCCGCGCTGACCGAGCGGGCCCGGCTGGCCCGCGAGATTCACGACATCCTGGCCCACGCGCTGTCCGGCCTGGTGCTATCCCTGGACACCATGGAGCTGCTCGGGCGCCAGGCCGACGCCGGCCCGGCCACCATGGACCGGCTGATGGAGCAGGTCAGCCGGGCCCAGCGGATCGCCAGGGACGGGCTGGCCGACACCCGGCGGGCCGTCGCGGCGCTGCGCGGGGACGAGCTGCCGGGGCCCGCGCTGCTGGACCGCCTGGTCCGGGACGCCGCCGCGGCCACCGGGGTGGCGGCCACGCTGAGCGTGACCGGGCCGCAGCGGCCGCTGCCGCCCGAGGTGGGGCTGGCGCTGTACCGGACGGCCCAGGAGGCGCTGACCAACACGGCCAAGTACGCGGGCCAGGGCGCCCGCGCCGAGCTGCGGCTGGGCTACGCCGACGAGGCGGTGGAGCTGGTCATCGAGGACTCCCGGCGGGACGAGCCGTCGCCGCCAGGGGACGGGCTGACGTTCGGCGGGTACGGGCTGACCGGCATGCGCGAGCGGGCCGAGCTGCTGGGCGGCAGCCTGACCGCCGGGCCGACCGAGGCCGGATTCCGCGTGCGGCTGTGGCTGCCGGCCCGGGCCTGGCCGGTGGTGCCGGCGAAGGCGTCGCCCAGCGGCCCCGTGCCGGGCGGCCCGGGCGACCGAGGGCCTGTTGCGGAGGGATATGCAGAAAACGGGTCGGCCTCATGACGGCGGCAGACGCGGCCAGCCCGGCCGGGGGCGCGCCGTCGGCTGAGGCGCCGGTCCGGGTGCTGATCGCCGACGACCAGAAGATCGTCCGGGAGGGGCTGGTGACGCTGATGGGGCTGCTGCCGGGCATCGAGGTGGTCGGCGCGGCTGTCGACGGCGACGACGCGGTGCGGCAGGCGGTGGCGCTGCGGCCCGACGTGGTGCTGATGGACCTGAACATGCCGCGCTGCAACGGCGTGGAGGCCACCAGGCGGCTGCGCGAGGAACAGCCGGCCACCCGGGTGGTCGTGCTGACGACGTACTCCGACGACGCCTGGGTGTTCTCGGCGCTCCAGGCCGGCGCCCGCGGCTTCCTGACCAAGGACGCCGGGGCGGACGAGATCCGCCGGGCGGTGCTCACGGTGGCCGCGGGCCAGGCCCAGCTTGACCCGTCGGTGCAGCGGCGGCTGCTGGACGCGTTCGGGAGCGGGCAGCATTTCGCGGTGGCCGAGCCAGCCGAGCCAGCCGAGCCAGCGCCGGCCGGGCTGCCGGACGAGCTGACGCCGCGCGAGGCCGAGGTGCTGGCCCAGATCGCGGCCGGGCTGTCCAACACCGAGATCGCCGCGGCGCTGTTCGTGTCCGAGGCGACGGTGAAGACGCACATCAACCACATCTTCACCAAGACGGGCCTGCGCGACCGCGCTCAGCTCGTGGGGTACGCGTTCCGGCACGGGCTGGCCGCGCCGGGCTGACCCTCGACCCACGGGCCGAGCCGGGCCGCGCGGGTCCACCCGGGGGTGGAGCCGGGCCGCGCGCGAAGCTCAACTCCGGGGCCGATGGCCCGGCGGCCGCGGCGGCCTAGCGTTCATGGTGCTGGTCCTGACTGAGCTGGCCCGATAAGGGGACCATCGACCAACGGAGGCAGACCGTGAACGCCACGGGGTACATCATCAACGCGACACTCGTCCTGCTGGTGCTGCGCCAGATCCGGGAGACCCGGCTGGACCTGATCAGCCTCGTGCTGCCGGTCGTGCTCGTGGCCGGAGCGGCCGCCTACTACCTGCGGTCCGTCCCGACCGCCGGCAACGATGTCACCCTCGACCTCACGCTGGCCGCGGCCGGCGCGGTGCTGGGCATCGGCTGCGGGCTGGCCACGCGCATGCGGCGCGGCCGCGACGGGGTGGCCCTGGCCCGGGCCGGCTGGCTGGCCGCGGTGCTGTGGGTGGTCGGCATCGGCGCCCGGATGGTCTTCGCCTACTCCTCGGACCACGGCGCGGGCCCGGCCATCGGCCGCTTCTCCGCCGCCCACAGCATCACCAGCGGGCAGGCCTGGGTGGCCGCCCTGGTCATCATGGCCCTGGTCGAGGTCACCGCCCGGCTGGCCACCATGCGGCTGCGGGCCCGCCGGCTGCCCGCCGTCCAGGGCGAACTGGCCCTCACGCCGGGCGCCTGAGCCGGAACCGCGACAGGAAGGGAAAACGCCATGGACACGACCCCGCGGGCCCACCGGGCCTACGCCACCGGGGACCTCCGGGTGTCCGACGCCGACCGCGACCGGGCCCTGGCCGAGCTGAGCGAGCACTTCCACGGCCTGGCTGACCGCCGACGAGCTTGAGGACCGCACCGGCCGGACGCTGACCGCCCGGACGGGCAACGACCTGGCCGTCCTGCTGGCCGACCTGCCCCCGGCGCAGGCGGTGGCCACCCCGGCCCCCGGCCCGCGCGCGGGCCGGCACCTGGGCCCGGCGGTCTGGGTCTGCGTGGCGCTGTGCGCGGCCGCCGTGGCCGTGGTGGTCGACGTGGCGGCGCCAGGCCACCACGTGCACATCGTCCTGGTTCCGTGGTGGCTGATCCTGGTGGCAGTGTTCGTGCTGCGCCGCCAGCGGCGGCACCGGGACCCCGACAAGATGCGCACCGCCGAGATCCCCGTCGCCGACAACCGCGACCGCGACGAGCGGCCGTGAGGGTGATCGTTGCCGTTCGCGGCGCTGACGGCGAGCCGTTGACCTGGAGCCGCTGGCCTGGAGCCGCTGGCCTGGAGCCGCTGATCTGGAGCCGCTGGCCTGGGTGCTAGGTCAGCGGCTCGCCCAGTAGTCCGGCGAGCTCTTGCTGGCGGCCAGGTTCTCCGCCGTCTCGAAGCCCGGCGCCATCGAGGCCGCGGTGCCCGGCAGCACCTCGTGGTGCTCGATGTTCAGCATCCGCAGCCAGCTCTGCTGGCCGAAGGTCAGCGCGATGAAGCAGCCCAGCTCGACCAGTTCGGGCTCGGTGAAGTGCTGGTGCAGGCGCTCCCACAGGGCGTCGCTGTCGGGCAGCTTCCAGGCAATGGCCTCGGCGTAGGCCAGCGCCGCCTTCTCCCGTTCGTCGAACCGCTCCGACTTCTCGAAGTTCAGCAGGTCGTCGTACTTGGCCTCGGTGAAGCCCTGCGCGGCGGCCTTCTCCGACCGCTGGTTGCCGCAGTACTCGCAGTTGACCGACCGCGAGATGTAGACCCGGCACAGCTCCTTGACGCCGTGGTCACACACGCCGTTGCGGAAGATGTCCCGCCAGGAGTTCGCGAACGCCCAGAAGGCGGCGGGCACGTGGGCCCGGATGGCTGAGCTCTCCGGCCGCGGCGTGCCCTCCCGGCGGCAGCGGTCCATCTCCGCCTGCATCTGCTCGTCCATCTGGTCGACGGGCACGTAGCTGATCCGCTGGCCGATTCCCATCTAGACCTCCTTCGGGCCGCCGTCTCTCGCGCGGCTCCTACAAGTGTGTCGCAGTTGCGAGTTGAACCAGCCGGCGGGCCGCTCAGCAGTGGCGCGCAGGGCGGTCCGGATGGCACAGTGCGACATAGGCGCAGGGTCGGGAAAGCCGGAGGTTGGCGCATGCGCGTACTGGTGGTCCGTCACCATGACATCGACGAAGCCGGGTTCATCGAGGCCGCGTTCGTGGCCCGGGGAGCCGAGATAACCGTGCACCTGGTGCCGGACGACGGTCCGCTGCCCGCGCTGGACGGCGTCGACCACATCGTGCTGCTGGGCGCGGTGTGGTCGGTCTACGACGAGGCCACCATCGGGCACTGGATCGGCGCCGAGCTGGACTGGCTGCGCGAGGCCGACCGGGCCGGCGTGCCGGTGCTGGGGATCTGCTTCGGCGCCCAGGCGCTGTCGGCGGCCATGGGCGGCCAGGTGGTGCCGGTCGGGTTCTCCGAGGTCGGCTGGACCATGGTCGAGTCGCTGGATCCCGAGATCATCGAGCCCGGCCCGTGGATGGAGTTCCACAACGACCGCTGCCTGCCGCCCGCCCGCGCCAGGCTGCTGGCCCGCAACGACGTCTGCGTCCAGGCCTTCAGCATCGGGCGGCACCTGGCCGTCCAGTTCCACCCCGAGGTCGACGGCGAGCAGCTCAAGCGCTGGCTGGACCATGAGGCGCGCGCCGTCGCCGAGGAAGCCGGCCAGGACCCGGACGAGCTGATCGCCCTGACCATCGAGCACGAGCCCGCCGCCGCCCGGCGAGCCGACCGGCTCGTGGCCGCGGCGCTCCGGCTGGCCCGGGAAACCCCGGCCGACTCCTCGGCAGTGAGCTGACGCCGCAGTCCCGCTGCGGGCTTCCGGTTCCACCTCGGGACCACGGCGTCGGCGGAGGTTCCCAGAACCTGACGAGGAGAGGGGCACACGAAGGGCGTGCCCCGTCAGGTCCTGGGCGGCCAGAGCTGGTATCTGCCAGACCAGCTCCGGCCGTGGGTCCTACTCTCGTGCGGGCCGGAATTGTCAGGGACAACATTGGCCCCATATGAGACAACATGAGACAACGCCAGTGTCAAAGACCAGGTCAGCGTGCCTGCTGGCGTCGTGATGGCCCGTTGGCGTCCCGGTGTCTGTGTCCTTGTTTTCTCACCGGTGTCCTCATTGGTGGTGTGGTCAGCGGTGCAGCGCGGCCCGGACGCCTGCCACGGCGCGTGCCGTCGCGCCCTCCTGGCCGGTGTCCACCTCGATCAGCGCCGCGCCCAGGCCCAGCGGCATAACGGTCCGGGCCAGCTCGGCCGCCCGGTCGGCCACCGCCGGGTTCATCACGTCGCGGTGAATCGGGTGACGGCTGACTCCGTGCCGGCCGCGCATCCGCCGCGCGGCCAGCTCCGGCGGGCAGCGGCAGAACACCTCGACGGCCCCGGCGAACGCGGCCAGGGCCAGCTCCCGCCGTGCGCCGCGCCACCAGCCTTCGGCGACGGCGTCGGGGAACTGCGCGGTCAGCCGGAAGATGATCTCGGCCGCTGCGTCGCCCAGCCGGTCCGACCAGCGTTCGTCGCCCAGGTGTTCGTCGGCCGGGTGTTCGTCGGCCGGGTGTTGGTCGCCCAGGCCGAGGACGTCAGCCAGCGTCTCCTTGACCGGGTCGAGCGACAGCAGCGGCCAGCGCAGCTCGGCCGCCAGCGCCGCCGCGATGGTGGACTTGCCGGTGGCGGGGGCGCCCGACACGACGATCAGCGTCACCCGGCCAGTCTGGCCCGCTGGCCATCCGTCGGGTGTTTCTCCTCCAGGATCGTGCCGCCTGACCGCAAATCGAGGCCGTCGCGTAGCTCGCGATGATCACTCTGGCGACTTTCATGATCACGGTAAGTTGTCAGCGATATTCGCTGACGGATGACCGTGATCACGACGCCAGGCATTCCGGCGGCACCAGAAAGCAGTATCCGGCCTGGCCGGATCTGGGGACATCGTGACTGGAGGTGCTTTTGTGTCTGTGTAAGCGCGTGTGACCAGCGGGGGCGGACCGGCCGCCGGGTCCAGGCGGGACCAGGCATGGCTGACGGACTGGCCGGGCTGGCGGGTCGAGGCTCCCACCCGGCATTTAGAGGCTCGCGTCCAGCAGTTATGCGACGGCCTCAATCGCTCGCCCGGCAAAAGGTCGTGATCATGGCAGCCTCCGGGTGGCACGGTTGTCATGTAAGCGTTGAAGTGCACAAGGCCATTACAGGACAGTGGGTTTGTGGAGGGGACGACAGGACGGCGCGGCCCGGCGCCGGCCGAGGAGTCAGCGCCAGCGTCTGGTGCTGACCTGGCCGGGGCGCGGCGGGATGGGGCGCGGCTGGGTGGCGGGGCGGGCTCGGGCACGGCCAGTGGGCTGATCGCCGTGACCATGTGGGGCCTGGCACCCGTGGCGACCAGGGCCCTGGTCCTCCAGCTCGCGCCGCTGCCGCTGCTGGTGCTCCGGGTCGCGCTCGCTGGGCTGATCCTGCTCCCGGTGGCCGTTCCCGCGCTGCGCAGGCTCGACCGGGCGCACGCGCCCCGGCTGATCGCCGCCGGCCTGCTCGGCATGGTCGGCTACAACCTGCCCGTTACCGTCGGCCTCCAGTGGCTGCCCGCCTCCACCGCCGCTCTGATCCTGGCCACCGAGCCGATCTGGATCCTGGTCCTGAGCCGGGTGTTCCTGGCCGAGCCGGTGCCGCGCTGGTCCTGGGCCGGGGCCGCCGTGGCGGTGGCCGGCGTCGCGGTGCTGGCCGGGCCCGAGGCGTTCGCGGCCGGGTCCAGCGGCCGGGTCCTCGCGGGCGCCGGGCTGGTGCTGCTGGGCACCGCCCTGTTCGGTGCCTACACGATCGTGCTGCGGCCGCTGGCCGACAGCTACGGCGCGGTGCCCGCCGCGGCCGCGTCCACTGTCGCGGGCGCCGTGCCCTATGTGCTGTTCGCCGGCACGCTCACCTCGGCTCCGCTGGGCGGCCTGCACCCGGCGGCCTGGGGCGAGCTCGCGTTCCTGGCCGTGGGCAGCACGGTCGCGGGCCTGCTGCTGTGGAGCGTGGCGATCACCAGGGCCGGCCCTGCCCGGGCCGGGCTGCTGCTCTACCTGGAGCCGCTGGTGGGCGTGACGGGCGCGGCGATACTGCTGGGCGAGGGGCTGTCGCCCGCCACCCTGGCCGGCGGCTTGCTGATCATGCTCGGCGTCGGCACGGCGTGGCTCTCCCGCCGCTAGCTCGCCGCTAGAACGTCCGACCCAGGTCGTAGCGTGAGGGGTGACAGGCACCGGCTGACCCGGAAGGGAACCCTGCGATGTCCTCACGCGAGACGACGATGACTGGCGAGCGCGCGGACCTGGCCCAGGCGCTGGCCAAGCACCGGCATTTCCTCCGCTACACCGTCCGCGGCCTGACCGATGAGCAGGCGGCGCAGCGCACGACGGCCAGCGAGCTGTCCCTGGGCGGCCTGATCAAGCACGTGGCCGCGACCGAGCGGCAGTGGGCCCGGTTCATCGTCGAGGGCCCGTCGGCCATGAGCGGCGGGCAATCCGAGGAGGCGGTCGCCGCGTGGCTCGATGGCTTCCGCATGATGCCGGGGGAGACGCTGGACGGCCTGCTGACGGAGTACGAGGAGGCCGCCCGGCAGACCGACGAGCTGCTCGCGACGCTGCCCGACCTGGAGGCGGCACACCCGCTGCCCGAGGCGCCCTGGTTCGAGGCCGGGGCGAGCTGGTCGGCCCGCCGGGTGCTGCTGCACCTCCTCGGCGAGATCAGCCAGCACGCCGGCCACGCCGACATCATCCGCGAGTCCCTGGACGGCGCCAAGTCCATGGGCTGACCGCTCGCCGCCGGCCGTGAGCCTAGCCCGGCGGCGCGGGGGTATTGAGCGGGTGTGACCGGCGCGGGGAATCGGGGGCAGTCGGCCGGCCGGGGCAGCCGGGCGGCCGGGGCCAGCCGGGCGGCCAAGGGCAGCCGGGCGGCCAAGGACGGCCAGGTGGCCGAGGGCAGCCGGGCGGCCAAAGGCGGCCGGGCGGCCGAGGGCGGCGGAGCCCGGCAGCCGAGCCCGGGCTGCCAGAGGACCTGCGGCCCATGCTGGCCACGGCCGGGCGGCTGCCGTTCGACGACGCCGGCTGGGCGTACGAGATGAAGTGGGACGGCATCCGCGCCATCGGCCACATCGAGGCGGGCCGGCTCCGGCTGGTGTCACGAACCGGGCGGGACATCACCTCGACCTACCCGGAGCTGGCCGGACTGGCCGAGGCGGTCGGGCAGGCCGGGGCGACCAGCGCGGTGCTCGACGGCGAGATCGTGGCCTTCGGCGACCGGGCCTGGCCCGAGCTTCGAGGCCATCCAGCAGCGGATGAACCTCAGCGCGGCCGACGACGTCCGGATCGTGGCCCGCCAGGTACCGGTTACCTACCTGGCGTTCGACCTGCTGGCCCTGAACGAGCACCCGCTGCTGGACCTGCCCTACGGCGAGCGCCGCGGGCTGCTGGACGAGCT
This sequence comes from uncultured Actinomycetota bacterium, assembly GCA_963822485.1. Classification (GTDB taxonomy): domain Bacteria; phylum Actinomycetota; class Actinomycetes; order Streptosporangiales; family Streptosporangiaceae; genus DASUBV01. The sequence goes on along the minus strand of CAWGHW010000026.1, from coordinate 22,493 downwards.
GGACCTCAACGGCCGGCACTGGCAGACGCCGCCGTCCTTCGCCGGCGAGGCCGGGGCGGACGTGCTGGCCATGTCGAAGCAGCAGCACATGGAGGGCGTGGTGGCCAAGCGGCTGGCCTCGCGCTACGAGCCGGGCCGGCGGACGGCGAGCTGGATCAAGGTGAAGAACATCCGCCGCCAGGAGGTGGTGGTCGGCGGCTGGCAGCCGGGCGAGCGGGGCCGGTCGGGGCAGATCGGCTCGCTGCTCGTCGGCGTCCAGACGCCGGCTGGCCTGGCCTACGCCGGCCATGTCGGGACGGGCTTCACCCAGCAGACGCTGCGGCTGCTGGCCGGGCTGCTGGGGCCGCTGCAGCGGGCCACCTCGCCGTTCGCGACCGAGGTGCCGCCGGAGCACGCGCGGTCGGCGGTGTGGGTGGAGCCGCGGCTGGTGGTGGAGGTCGCGTTCACGGAGTGGACCAGCGCGGGACGGCTGCGCGCGCCGGCCTACAAGGGCCTGCGCGACGACCGGGACCCGGCCGAGGTGGTCCGCGAGGAATTAGGCCACGCGGACCCGGATGATGTCGCGGACCCGGCCGATGAGCCCCCGGCTGATGAGCTCCCGGCTGATGAGCCCCCCGGATGATAGGGACTGACGTCAGGGGCGCACGTCCGGTGCTGGCGCCGGACCGCGGCGGGCCCACTGGCCCTGGCCAGGGCGGGCGGTGCACTGGCCCTCGGCCAGCACCGGCTGGCCGCGGCGGATGACGAACCGGGGCCAGCCCCGCACGGTCCAGCCGTCGTAGACGGAGTAGCCAGCCCGCGAGGCCATCCGGGCCCCGTCGATGACCCGCTGCTCGTCCGGATCCCACAGCCCGAGGTCGGCATCGGCGCCGACCGCGATGGTGCCCTTGCGCGGGTGCAGGCCGAACAGCCGGGCGGCGCGGGCCGAGGTCAGCTCCACGAACTGGTCCAGGGTGATGCGCCCGGTCACCACTCCCTCGGAGAACAGCATGGGCATCAGCGTCTCCAGGTCGGCCACGCCCTGGCGGGCGGTCACCACGTTGAGGGCGGGATCGAGCTTGTGCTCCAGGGTCCACGGCGCGTGATCGCTGCACAGCGTGTCGACGTCGCCAGCGGCCAGGCCCTGCCACAGGCCATCCCGGTCGGCCTGCTCGCGCAGGGGCGGGGCGCCGACGTACTTGGCCGCGTCGGGCTCGGTGAACCGGGACCGGGTCAGGTGCAGGTACAACGGCCTGGTCTCGACGTAGACGGGCAGCCCGGCGGCGCGCGCCTGACGGCAGCGGTCCAGGGCGGCGGCGCTGGACAGGTGCACGATGTAGACGGCCGAGCCAGTCTCGGAGGCCAGGCCGATGGCCGCGTCGACCGCCGTGACCTCGGCGTCGACGGTCCGCGCGTCGGGGAAGAACTGGATCGCGCCGCGGCCGGACTCGATCAGCTCGCGGCCGGTTCGCTCCAGCATCCCGGCGTCCTCGCAGTGCACCAGGGTGATGGCGCCGGCCCGGCCGGCGGCGGCGATGACCTCGGCCAGGCCGGGGGTGCCCGCCGCGAAGTCGGGGTTGGACAGGAACACCTTGACGCTGGTGTGCCCGTCGGCGGCGAGCGCGGCGACCTCGGCCCGCTCGGCGTCGCCCACGCCGGTGAGCACGGGATGCAGGAACCAGTCGACGGCGGCCTCGGCCTGCGCCCCGGCCATGTCCCTGGCCACGGCGGTGGTCATGGACTCGCCGGGCATGGCGAACGTCATGTTGCCGACGGTCGTGATGCCGCCGCCGAAGGCGGCCAGCGAGCCAGTCCAGAAGTCGTCAACCCAGGGCGGCTCGCCGGGGTACTCGGCGGCGAGCGCGGCGGTCATGTCGGCGGACACCAGGTGCACGTGCGCGTCGATGCCGCCGGGAAGCACCAGGAGGCCGCCGGCATCGATCTCGCCGGCGCCGGTCATGGCCCCGCCGAGCTGAGCGATCTGGCCGCCGGAGATGCCGACATCGGCCTGCTCGCGGCGGCCGGGCGTCACGATCGTGCCGTTACGGATAACAAGGTCAAACGGTGGCTGCGTCACCCCAGCATCCTGACACGCCGGCGTGGGCAGGCCTGGCCGGACCGGACGGTGTTTGCGGGGCCGCCTCGCGGGGCAGCAGACGGCCTGGCCCTACCGTGGGATCCTGGCTAACCGCGTCGACGAGAGAAAGGACGGCCAGCAGACCGTGCCCGACCAGACACCAGATCCGGCATGGCCAGGCGTGAGTCACCCGCTTGGCGCGACTTATGACGGGGTCGGCACCAACTTCGCCGTGTTCTCCGAGATGGCCGAGCAGATCGAGCTGTGCCTGTTCGATGAGGAGGGCACTGAGAGCCGGATCCCGCTGCGCGAGGTCGACGGGTTCGTCTGGCATGGCTACCTGCCCAGCGTCGGCCCCGGCCAGCGCTACGGCTACCGGGTCCACGGGCCCTACAACCCGTCCGCCGGGCAGCGCTGCGACCCGGCCAAGCTGCTGCTCGACCCGTACGCCAAGGCGGTCGAGGGCAGCGTGAGCTGGGACCCGGCGGTCTTCTCCTACCAGTTCTCAGGACCCCAGCCTGCGCAACCAGGCCGACTCGGCGCCGCACGTGCCGCGCTCGGTGGTGATCAACCCCTACTTCGACTGGAGCGGCGACCGCGCGCCGCGCACGCAGTACCACGACAGCGTGATCTACGAGGCGCACGTGAAGGGCCTGACCCGGCTGCACCCGGACGTGCCGGAGGAGGAACGGGGCAGCTACCTCGGGCCTGGCCCATCCGGCGATCATCGAGCACCTGCAGCGGCTGGGCATCACGGCCATCGAGCTGATGCCGGTGCACCAGTTCGTCAGCGACAGCGTGCTGGAGCAGCGCGGCCTGTCCAACTACTGGGGCTACAACACCATCGGGTTCTTCGCCCCGCACAACGCCTACTCGGCGGCGGGCCAGCGAGGCCAGCAGGTCCAGGAGTTCAAGGCCATGGTCCGGGCCATGCACGAGGCCAATATCGAGGTCATCCTCGACGTGGTCTACAACCACACCGCCGAGGGCAACCAGCTCGGCCCGACGCTGTCGTTCCGGGGCCTGGACAACACCGCCTACTACCGGCTGGTGGACGACGACCCGCAGTACTACATGGACACCACCGGCACCGGCAACAGCCTGCTCATGCGCAACCCGCAGGTGCTCCAGCTCATCATGGACTCACTGCGCTACTGGATCATCGAGATGCACGTGGACGGCTTCCGGTTCGACCTGGCCGCCGCCCTGGCCCGCCAGTTCCACGAGGTGGACCGGCTGTCCTCGTTCTTCGACGTGGTCCAGCAGGACCCGGTCGTGTCCCAGGTCAAGCTCATCGCCGAGCCGTGGGACGTCGGCGACGGCGGCTACCAGGTCGGCAACTTCCCGCCGTTGTGGAGCGAGTGGAACGGCAAGTACCGGGACACCGTCCGGGACCTGTGGCGCGGCCAGTCACGCCACGCTCCCGGAGTTCGCCTCCCGGCTTACCGGCTCCAGCGACCTGTACCAGAGCGACGGCCGCAGCCCCGTGGCGTCGGTCAACTTCGTCACCGCCCACGACGGGTTCACGCTGGCCGACCTGGTGTCCTACGACCACAAGCACAACGAGGCCAACGGCGAGGACAACCACGACGGCACCGACGACAACCGGTCCTGGAACTGCGGGGCCGAGGGCCCGACCGACGACCCCGCCATCGGCGCGCTGCGGGCCCGCCAGCAGCGCAACTTCCTGGCTACCCTGCTGCTGTCCCAGGGCGTGCCGATGCTGCTGGCCGGGGACGAGCTGGGCCGCACCCAGCGGGGCAACAACAACGCCTACTGCCAGGACAACGAGATCTCCTGGCTGGCCTGGCCGCAGTCATCGGAAGCCGACGAGCCGCTGCTGGAGTTCACCCGCGCGCTGATCAGCCTGCGGATGGGCCACCCGGTGTTCCGGCGGCGGCGGTACTTCCAGGGCGAGCCCATCTCCGGGGTGCACGACCAGGTCGGGGACATCGCCTGGTTCACCCCCGGCGGCGAGGAGATGACCGACGAGGACTGGTCGGCCGGCTTCGCCAAGTCGCTGACCGTGTTCCTGAATGGCGACGGCATCAGCGACCCCGACCCGCGCGGGCAGCCGGTCCGCGACGACTCGTTCCTGCTGCTGTTCAACGCGAGCGAGAACGACCTCAAGTTCGCCATCCCGCCCGCCCGCTATGGCGAGCAGTGGACCCGGATGCTCGACACCGTGGCCGGCCAGGCGGCCGAAGGAGAGGCGACGGCCCGGCCCGGCGACACCATCGACGTCGGCAGCCGCTCGCTCCAGGTCCTGCGCCAGCGCCGTGCCTGACCAGCCCGGCGCCACCTACCGGCTGCAGCTGCACCGCGAGTTCGGGTTCGCGGCCGCGGCCGGCGTCGCGGGCTACCTGGCCGCGCTGGGCGTGACCCATGTGTACCTGTCGCCGATCCTCCAGGCCGCGCCGGGCTCGATGCACGGCTACGACGTGGTGGACCATTCGCGGGTCAGCGACGACCTGGGCGGCGAGGACGGCTTCCGGGCCATGGTCGCCGCGTTCCGCCGTCACGGCCTGGGCGTGGTCGCGGACGTGGTGCCCAACCACATGGGCATCGGCGCGCCGGAGTCGCTCAACCGCCAGTTCTGGTCGGTGCTGGCCGAGGGCGCGGGCTCGCGGTACGCGCACTGGTTCGACATCGACTGGGCCGCCCGCGGCGGACGGCTGCTGCTGCCGATCCTGGGCGGCCCGGTCGCCGACTGTGCCGCCGACCTCACCGTGGACCGGGCCGGCCCCGAGCCGGTGCTGCGGTACTTCGAGCACGAGCTGCCGCTGGCGCCCGGCACCGCCGATGGCCCGCTGGGCGAGCTGCTCGGCGCCCAGCACTACGAGCTGGCCGACTGGCGCGCGGCGGCCACCGAGCTGAACTGGCGGCGGTTCTTCGACGTCACCACGCTGATCGGGGTCCAGGTCCAGGCGCCGGATGTCTTCGCGGCCACCCACCACGTGCTGCTGCGCCTGTACCACGAGGGGCTCATCGACGGCCTGCGCATCGATCACCCGGACGGGCTGGCCGACCCGCGGGGTTACCTGCGGCAGCTGGCCGAGGCCACCGGCGGCGGCTGGGTCGTGACCGAGAAGATCCTGACCGGGGACGAGGAACTGCCCGCCGACTGGGACTGCGCCGGCACCACGGGCTACGACGCGCTGGGCCGGGTCGGCGCCGTGTTCACCGACCCCGCCGGAGCGGGCCCGCTGACCAGCGAGTACGTCCGCTTCACCGGCGGGCCGGGCGAGTTCGAGCCGGTGGCCGCGGCGGCCAGGCGGGAGATCGCCTACGGCTCGCTGGCCGCGGAGATCAGCCGGCTGGCCCGGGTCGCGGCCCGGACCGGGGATCCGGCGCTGACCGGGGCGGCCGGGGACGACCTGCGCGCGGTGCTGGCCGAGCTGGTCTGCGCCATCGGTGTCTACCGGGCCTACGTGGTGCCCGGCGAGGCGCCGCCGGCGGAGTCGGTGGCGCTGCTGACGGCCGCCGCCGGCCAGGTCCGTGCGCAGCTGCCCAGCCCGCTGCATCCCGTGCTCGACGCGCTCCGCGCCGTGCTGCTCAGGCCGCAGGCGTCGGCCCGGGCCGAGTCGCCGGACCCGGCGCAGGTGGCGGCCCGGGCCGAGCTGGCCGTGCGGTTCCAGCAGACCTGCGGCCCGGTGACGGCCAAGGGCGTGGAGGACACCGCGTTCTACCGCTGGTCGCGGCTCATCGCCCGCAACGAGGTCGGCGGCGAGCCGGGCCGGCTGGCCCTCAGCCCGGCGGGCTTTCACGCGTTCGCGACCCGGCTGGCCGCCCGCTGGCCGGCCACCATGACCACGCTGTCCACGCACGACACCAAGCGCGGCGAGGACCTGCGGGCCCGGCTGGCCGTGCTGGCCGAGCGCCCGGACGAGTGGGCCGCCGCGGTGGCGGACTGGCACCAGCGCGCCCGGGCGCTGGGTCCGGCGCCGGAGCCGGACACCGAGTACCTGATGTGGCAGACGCTGGCCGGCGCGTGGCCGATCGAGCCGGGCCGGCTGACCGAGTACCTGTACAAGGCCATGCGCGAGGCCAAGACGCGCACCTCCTGGACCGACCAGGACACCGCCTACGAGGAAGCGGTGGCCGGCCTGGCCCGGGCCGTACTCGCCGACGCCGGGCTGGCCGGGTCGATCGCCGGCTTCGTGGCCCGCATCGAGCCGGACGCGCGGGTCAACTCGCTCGGCGCCAAGCTCGTCCAGCTCACCATGACCGGGGTCCCGGACATCTACCAGGGCTGCGAGCTGGGCAGCTTCTCGCTGGTCGACCCCGACAACCGCCGCCCGGTGGACTTCGCCCGCCGGGCAGCCCTGCTGGCCGCGCTGGACGACGCCGGCCCGGCCGGCTGCAGCCGGCTCGGGCGAGGCGGGCCTGGACGCCGACAAGCTGCTGATCACCTCGCGGACCCTGCGGCTGCGCCGCGAGCACCCGGACTGGTTCGCCGGCGCCTACGAGCCGCTGGCGGCCACCGGCCCCGCGGCCGGCCACGTGCTGGCCTTCGCCCGCGGCACCGCGGCGGTCACCGTGGCCACCCGCCTGCCCGCCGGCCTGGCCCGCCGCGGCGGCTGGGCCGGCACCGTGCTGGCCACGCCCGCGACCCCGGCCGGCCTGCCGGGCGGGTGGCGGGACGCGCTGACCGGAGCCGTCCATACGGGAACGCAGCTCTCGCTGGAGCAGCTAACCCGCCGGCTGCCCGTCGCCCTGCTCATCCCGGCCTGACGCGGGGTGAGCCGGGGAGGCGCCGGCGCCCTCAGCCCGCGGCCGCCGCCCGGTAGGGCCGGAAGAACGCGCGCAGTTCCTCCGCGTAAAGCTCGGGCTCCTCGAACGGCGCGAAGTGGCCGCCGCGCGGGGGCTCGGTCACCCGCACGACGTTCGCGGTGCGCTCCAGCCACGCCCGCGGCGGGCGGACGATCTCGCCGGGGAAGAGCGAGAAGCCCGACGGGACCTCGACCCGGCGGGCGTGCTGCGCCAGCGGGATCGCCGCGTTCGCGTGGTACATGCGCATCGACGAGCCGATCGTCGCGGTGAGCCAGTAGAGCGTGACGTTGGTGAGGATCTCGTCCTTGGTGAAGCTCCGCTCCACGTCGCCGCCGCAGTCGCTCCACGCCCGGAGCTTCTCGACGATCCACGCGGCCAGCCCGGCCGGCGAGTCGGTCAGCCCGAAGGCGGCGGTCTGCGGCTTGGTGCGGTGCATGGCCGCGTAGGCGCCCTCGGCCGCGCCCCAGGCCGCGATCTCCTCGAACCAGGCGCGCTCCTGCGGCGCGAGGTCCGCCGGGTCGCCGGTGTAGACGGGCACGCCCGCGTCGGTCCGGTGCACGGCCACCACCCGGTCGGGGTGGTCGAGCCCGAGGTAGCGGCTCACGTGGCTGCCGATGTCCCCGCCCGCCGCGCCGAACCGCGGGTAGCCGAGGACGTCCATCAGCTCGGCCCACAGGCCGGCCACGGCGATGGAGTTGAGTTCCCGCCCGGCCGGGGCGTCGGAGTACCCGTAGCCCGGCATGTCGGGCACGACCACGTCGAACGCGTCGGCCGGGTCGCCGCCGTGCGCGCCGGGGTCGGTCAGCAGCGGGATGACCTTCGTGTAGCGCCAGAACGAGTCCGGCCAGCCATGGCTGAGCACCAGCGGCAGGACCGGCCCGGTCGGCGCGACGGCCCGGACGTGCGCGAAATGGATCCGCAGGTCGCCGAGCCGGACGCGGAAGCGCGGGAGCCGGCCCAGCGCCGCCTCCTGGCCCGGCCAGTCGAACCCGTCCGCCCAGTAGCCGACCAGCTCGCGCAGGTAGCCGACGTCGGTCCCGAGCGACCACCCGGCGTCCTGCGGGGCGTCCGGCCAGCGCGTGGCGCGCAGCCGCGTGCGCAGATCCTCGAGCACCGCGGGCGCGGCCTGCGGGTTGAACGGCTCGGGGCGGGGCGAGGCGTCCGGCATGGAACGCATCCTACGAGGCGCGCCGCGCCGCCGCCCATGAGCCGGGTGGCTGCGTCGGCCGCGCAACGCTGTGATTGGGTGCCCTCGTGACCGTGTATCGCGTGTGGGCGCCCGCAGCCGACCGGGTCGAGATCCAGGTGGGCGGTTCCCCGCACCGGATGGCTCCCGACGACGGGGACTGGTGGGTGGCCGACCTGCCGGAAGCTGGGACCGGCGCCGACTACTCGTTCCGGCTCGATGGCGGGGACTGGCTGCCGGACCCGCGCTCGCCGTGGCAGCCCGCGGGCGTCAGCGGCCCCAGCCGAGGCTACGACCACGGCGCGTTCACCTGGTCCGATGAGGGCTGGCGGGGCATCCCGCTGGCCGGGTCGGTGATCTATGAACTGCACGTGGGCACGTTCACGGCGGGCGGGACGTTCGACGCCGCGATCGAGCGGCTGGACCACCTGACCAGCCTCGGCGTCGACGCGGTGGAGCTGATGCCGGTCGCGGCGTTCCCCGGCGAGCGGGGCTGGGGCTACGACGGCGTCGGGCTGTGGGCGGTGCACGAGCCCTACGGCGGGCCCGACGGGCTGAAGCGGTTCGCGGACGCCTGCCACGCCCGCGGGCTGGCGGTGCTGCTCGACGTGGTCTACAACCACGTGGGCATCGGCAACCGGCTGGGTGACTTCGGGCCGTACTTCACCGAGGCGCACACCACGCCGTGGGGCCCGGCGGTGAACCTGGACCAGCCAGGCTCGGACGAGGTCCGGGCGTTCGTGATCGAGAACGCGCTGATGTGGCTGCGCGACTACCACCTGGACGGGCTGCGGCTGGACGCGGTGCACGCCCTGGCCGACAACCGGGCGCTGCACCTGCTGGAGGAACTGGCCGGGCGGGTCCAGGCGCTCAGCGCGGCGCTGGGCCGGGAACTGCTGCTGATCGCGGAGTCGGACCAGAACAGCCCGCGGCTGGTGACGGCGCGCGAGGCGGGCGGGTTCGGGCTCGGCGGTCAGTGGAGCGACGACTTCCACCACGCGGTGCACGCGGCGGTGACCGGCGAGCGGCAGGGCTACTACGTCGACTTCGGCTCGATGGCGGCGCTGGCCAAGACGCTGACGCGGGTGTTCTTCCACGACGGCACCTGGTCGACGTTCCGGGGCCGGACGCACGGGCGGCCGGTCGACCGGCCGCGCACCCCGGCGCACCGGTTCCTCGGCTACGGCCAGGACCACGACCAGGTGGGCAACCGGGCGGTCGGCGACCGGATCAGCGACCTGGTGCCGCCGGGGCTGGTCAAGGTGGCGGCCGGCCTGGTGCTGACCGCGCCGTTCACGCCCATGCTGTTCATGGGCGAGGAGTGGGGGGCGGACACGCCGTGGCTGTACTTCGCCGACCACACCGAGGAATGGCTGGCCAAGGCGGTATCCGACGGCCGCCGGGCCGAGTTCGCGGCGCACGGCTGGAACGCCGCTGACGTCCCCGACCCGCAGGACCGGCAGACGTTCCTGCGCTCCAAGCTGGACTGGTCACAGCCGTCCGGCGAACCGCACGCCGAGCTGCTGGCCTGGTACCGGGAGCTGATCGCGCTGCGGCGCGCCCGGCCCGAGCTGACCGACCCGTGGCTGGACCAGATCGAGGTCAGCTACGACGAGGAGGCCCGCTGGCTGGTCACCGCGCGGGGCGGGCTGCTGATCGTGGCCAGCCTGGCCGAGGTGCCGCTGGAGATCCCGGTTCCGAGGCCGCCCAGGGAGGTGCTGGCTGCCTCCCGCCCTGGCGTGCGCCCCGGCGAGACCACGGTCAGCCTGCCGGCCGCCTCGTTCGCGATCCTGGCCACCTGACCCGGCCAGCCGGGCGCGCGCTAGATTGAGTGCCGCTACCGTGCGCAAACGGGCTGATGGTCCGGAGGGGATGAGGCTGTGACAGAGCAGGTAGAGACGGCGCAGGCTAAGACGGAGCCGACCGGCCGCGCGGCGCGCCCGCCCGCCATGTGGAACGGGTACGCCAACATGGCCGGCCTGGCCGCGAACGGCGTGGTGACCATCGTCCGCGGCGAGGGATCCACCGTCTACGACGCCGAGGGGCGCGCCTACATCGACGCCCTGGCCAGCCTCTGGTACTGCAACGTCGGGCACGGCCGGGCCGAGATCGCCGAGGCCGCCGCCGCGCAGCAGCGCGAGATCGCCGCCTACCAGGTCTTCGAGGTGTTCTCCAACCGCCCGGCCGAGGCGCTGGCCGAGCGGATCAGCGAGCTGTCCCCGATCCCCGACGCCAAGGTCTTCTTCACCCCCGGCGGCGGCTCCGACGCCATCGACACCGCGGCCAAGCTGGCCCGCGCCTACTGGCGCGCGGCCGGCCAGCCGAGCAAGCAGGTCATCATCGGCCGCTCGCACGCCTACCACGGGGTCAACGCCTACGGCACCTCCCTGGGCGGCATCCCGGCCAACACCGAGGCGTTCAGCCCGCTGGTCGCCCAGGTGGAGCAGGTGCCGTGGGACGACGCGGCCGCGCTGGAGAAGCTCATCGGCCAGGTCGGCGCCGACCGGGTAGCCGCGTTCTTCTGCGAGCCCGTGGTCGGGGCCGGCGGCATCCTCTACCCGCCCGAGGGCTACCTGGCCCGGGTGCAGGAGATCTGCCGCGAGCAGGACGTGCTGCTCGTGGCCGACGAGGTCATCTGCGGGTTCGGCCGGCTGGGCCACTGGTTCGCCAGCGAGCGGTACGGCCTCGATCCCGACATGATCACCTGCGCCAAGGGCCTGACGTCCGGCTACGCCCCGCTCGGCGCCGTGCTGGTCGGCCCGCGGGTGGCCGAGCCGTTCTGGCGGCCGGGCACCGCCGAGGTCTTCCGGCACGGCTACACCTACCAGTCGCATCCCACCGCGTGCGCGGTTGGCCTGGCCAACCTGGACCTGCTCGAGCGCGAGCAGCTCATCGGCCGGGTGGCCGAGCTGGAGTCGGTGCTGCCGGGCAAGTTCGCGCCCCTGGCCGACCACAAGCTGGTCAGCGAGGTGCGGTCCGGGACCGGCCTGCTCACGGCGGTGGAGCTGGCCCCCGAGGCCCGCGAGGCCGACCCCGGGCTGGGCGCCCGCCTGGTCGCCGGCGCTCGCCAGCGCGGGGTCATCACCCGCCTGCTGCGCGGGGTCGCGCTCCAGGTCTCCCCGCCGTTCGTGATCACCGAGGCGGAGCTTGACCGGGTCGCCGAGGTCTTCGCCGAGACCCTGGACGCCGAGTCCCGCTCCTAGTCCCCACCCAAAGAAGAACCAGTCGCCAAGGAACTAGTCACCAGGAAACTAGTAGCCAGGGAATTAGTAGCCAGAAACCTGGCGGCCATCACCTGGGCCTGGCGGACGTCGCACGCGGCGAGGCAGGCCAGCTTGGCATGGCAAAATCAGCTAGGTGCAGATCGGGATACTCGGATCATTCGAGGTTCGCACGGACGACGGCGTCTTCGCCGACGTGCCGGGTGCCCGGCTGCGCGGGCTGCTGATCGCCCTCGCGCTCGAACCGGGTCGCGCAGTTCCGAAGGCGACGCTCATCGACTGGATCTGGGGTGAGCACCCGCCCGCCGAAGCGGCGAACGCCCTGCAACGCCTGGTTTCCCGGCTGCGCAAGGCGCTGCCGGACGGGCTGGTCGAGGGGCAGACGGACGGCTACCGGCTGAGGCTGGAACCCGACGCCGTCGACGCCGTGCGGTTCGAACGCCTCGTCGGCCAGGCCCGCACCGAGGATCCGCGGCGGGTACCGCTGCTGCGCGAGGCCCTCGCCTTGTGGCGCGGCGCGGCCATGCAGGACGTCGGCCTGCCGGACAGCGCCGCGTTTGACGCGGCGGTCACGCGGCTCGAGGGGCTGCGCCTGACTGCCCTGGAGGATCGGTTCGATACCGAGGTCAGACTCGGCCACGGCGGCGAGCTGGTCACGGAACTGACCGACCTGGTGGCCGCGCATCCGGTGCGGGAACGGCTTGTGGCGGCGCTGATGCGGGCCCTCGTCGCGACCGGTCGCGACTCCGAGGCGCTGCTCGTGTACCAGCGCACGCGAGAAGCCCTGGCCGACACGCTGGGCGTCGACCCCTCACCGGAGCTGTCCGCCTTGCACGTCGCACTGCTGCGGGGCGAGCTGGGACGGCGGGAGGAGAACCGGAAGACCAACCTGCGTGCCGAGCTGACCAGCTTCGTCGGCAAGGACGCTGACGTCGCCGCGGTCCGCGACATCATCGCCGAGCATCGCCTCACCACCGTGATCGGGCCGGGCGGCTCGGGGAAGACCAGGCTGGCCACGGAAACCGCGCGCACGCTGCTCGGCGACCTGCCGGACGGGGCCTGGCTGGTGGAACTGGCGTCGATCGGCGCCAGTGGTGACGTGGCGCAATCGACGCTCGCCGCGCTTGGCCTGCGGGATGCGCTGCTCGGCGGCGCATCGAACGCGGAGCCGATGGACCGGCTCATCGCCGCGATCCGCGAGCGGGAGGCGCTGCTGATCCTGGACAACTGCGAGCATGTGATCGAGTCGGCGGCGGCGTTCGCCCACCGGGTGCTCGGGGAGTGCCCGCGGCTGCGGATCCTGGCCACGAGCAGGGAACCGCTCGGCATCACCGGTGAGGCGCTGTGGCTGGCCGAGCCGCTGGCCTTGCCGGAGGGCGACGCCAGCCCCGGCGAGATCGAGTCCTCTCCAGCCGTCCAGTTGCTGCGGGACCGGGCGGGCGCGGTGCGCCGGGATCTCGCGGCCGACGCCCGCACGTTGTCGACGATGGTGCGCGTCTGCCGGGCGCTGGACGGGATGCCGCTGGCGATCGAACTGGCCGCGGCCAGGCTGCGCACCATGTCACTCGATCAGCTCGCCAGCCGGCTCGACGACCGGTTCCGGCTGCTGACCGGCGGCAGCCGTACCGCGCTGCCCCACCACCGGACGTTGCGCGCGGTGGTCGACTGGAGCTGGGAGCTGCTCACCGACGCCGAGCGGACCGTCCTGCGCAGGCTCGCGGTGTTCTCCGGCGGAGCGAGCCTGGACGCGGCCGAGCAGGTCTGTGCCGGCGATGCGGTCGAGCACGAGCAGGTGCTCGAGTTGCTGACCGCGCTGACCGACAAGTCGCTGCTGCGTACCGAGGGGGACAGCGCACCGCGCTTCTGGATGCTCGACACGATCAGGGAATACGCCAGGGACCGGCTCGCGGAGACGGGGGAATCGGACCTGGCGCGCCATGCGCATCTGGCGTACTTCACCGGACTCGCCGAGACCGCGGACCCGCATCTGCGCCGCGCCGACCAGCTGGAATGGCTGGCCACGCTCGAGCTCGAGCATGACAACATCGCCGTTGCCCTGCGTGGCGCGCTCGCGGCCGGCGAGGCGGACGGGGCGATGCGCCTCGCGGCGGCCGCCGGCTGGTACTGGTGGCTCGGCGGGCACAAGGCCGAGGGCCTCGAGCTGATCACCGCGGCCACCAGCACTGCCCGGCGAGGTGAGCGATGAGATCCGGGCCACTGGTGTACGCGCTGGGCGTGACGTTCATCACCGACGGTCCGGCTGACCAGTACCAGGCGGAGGAGTGGATCCACCAGGCCTACCGGTTCACCCAGCGCAGTCGGAGCCGCAACCCGCGTGCTGGGGTTCGTCGCCCCGCTGGAACGCATGTTGCAGGCGCCGCACGAGGTTCTGCCCGCGTTCGAGCCGCTGCTCACCGACGACGACCCGTGGGTACGCGCACTGGCCCGGCTGCACCTCGGCAAGATGCGGATCATGCTCGGCCAGGGCGAGCGGGACGGGCGGGATGCGGATGCCTATCTCGAGATGGCGCTCGCCGAGTTCCGGGCGCTCGGCGAGCGGTGGGGGATTTCGTTCGCCCTGACCGAGCTGGCGGACCGAATCGCCACCCGCGGCGAGTTCGCCGGTGCGTGCGAGTACTACGACCAGGCGATCGCGGTGGCCACCGAGGTCGGCGCCATCGAAGATGTGGTGCAGTGGCGGTCGCGGCAGGCTCAGCTGTACTGGCTGCTGGGTGATGAGGAGTCGAGCGCGGCGGCCATGGCCGAGGCACAGCGGTACGCGGACCGGGTCGTGTGGCCGTCCGCGCTGGCCGCGCTGGCCCTGGCGAAGGCGGAACTGGCCCGCTGGAGCGGCGACACCGAGCAGGCCTACCGGCAGCTCGGCGTCGCGACGGCCATGCTGGGCGACGAAGCGGAGCGGGCACATATCCGGGCGATGACCCACGACCTGCTCGGTTACCTCGCCGACAGCCCCGACGAGGCCCGCGAGCACCGCGTCGCGGCATTCCAGGCCGCGTCGGAGGCGGGGCATGCGCCCCTGATCGCGAAGGTACTCGTCGGGATCGCGGACCTGGCGCTGCGCGGCGAGCAGTACGAGCAGGCCGCGCGGCTGCTCGCGGCAAGTGCGCGGCGTGCGCGGACTGCCGGATCGGTCGCAGCCGGATGTGGCCCGCATCGAGCAGGCCACACGGCGTCGCCTCGGCGAAGCGCGGTTCGCCGAGGCGACGCAGGAGGGGGCGCAGGCGAGCTGGCCTGAGCTGGTCCAAGCTACGCTCGCTTGCTGAACGTGGCCCGCGACCACAGGTACCCGACGAGGGCGATCCCGGCGCACCAGGCGAGCGCGGCGGCCGCGTAGCCGCCCGACGGGGTACCGGCGAGCAGTCCGCGTATCGATTCGATGATCGGCGTGAAGGGCTGATACTCGGCGAACTGCCGGACACCCTGGCCCATCTTGGCGGCCGGCACGATCGCGCTGCTGACGAAGGGCAGCAGGAGCAGCGGCACGACGGTCATGCCGGCGGATTCCGGGGTCTTCGCGGCTATGCCCAGCGCGACCGTGAGCCAGGCGGCCGCGAATTCCGCCGCCACGATGATGCCGATCGCGGCGAGCCAGTCGAGGGGGGTCGCAGGCGACCGGAACCCGAGCGCGAAGGCTACTCCGATGATGACCGCGGCGGCGATCGTGGTGCCCAGCATGGTGGCTGCGACGTGCCCGTTCAGGACGGCGCCGCGGGAGACATTCATGACCTTGAACCGGTTGATGATGCCCTTGGTCATGTCGGAGTTCACCGATACCGCCGTGGCGGACAGCCCGTAGGTGATGGCCAGCAGGACCAGGCCGGGTGTGGCGTACTCGATGTAGTGCTCGCCGACGCTGAAGGCGTTGCCGAGCACGTACACGAACATCAGCATGATCACGACGGGCATCAAGGCCCCGTTGAATATCGTGACCGGATTCCGCAGGATGTGCTTGAAGTTGCGGCGCAGCATGATCCGCGAGTCGGTCAGTGGTGCTGAGGTGGTGCTCATGGTGCTACGGCCTCCGTGCTTGCGTGACTGGTCAGGGCAAGGAAAACGTCGTCGAGGTCCGGCGTGTGCACGGAGAACTCCTCGACGTCGATCGAGTGCTCATCGAGCCGGCCCAGCAGGGCCCGCAGCGATCTCACGCCGCCGTCGCCGGGCACCCGCAGGGTCAGGTCCTCGTCGTCCCGCGTGGAGCCGGTCAGCACCCGCGCCGCCGCGTCGAGTTCGCGGACGTCGGTGAACCGGAGCCGGACGTGGCTGCCGGGAACCAGGCGCTTGAGCTCGCCGGGAGTGCCCTCGGCCACCAGGTGGCCCTGGTCGAGCACCGCGATCCGGCTGGCCAGCTGATCGGCTTCCTCGAGATTCTGGGTGGTGAGGAAGACGGTCACGCCATCGGCCACCAGCTCGCGGACGATGTTCCACAGCGTGCGACGGCTGCGCGGATCCAGTCCCGTCGTCGGCTCGTCCAGGAAAATGATCTGCGGCCGGGTGACCAGCGTCATCGCCAGGTCCAGCTTCCGGCGCATGCCGCCGGAATAGGTCGCCGCCATCTTCTGCGCCGACTCCGCCAGCTCGAACCTCTCCAGCAGCGAGGTGACCACCCGCTGGCCCTCGCCGGCCGGCAGATGGTGCAGATCCGCCATCAGCTGCAGGTTCTCCCGCCCCGTCAGCAGATCGTCCACGGCCGCGAACTGACCGGTGACGCCGATCACCGCGCGCACCGCCCTGGCCTCGGTCGCCACATCATGCCCGGCAACCCGTACCGTCCCGCCGTCGGCCTTCATCAACGTGGTCAGCACGTTCACCGTCGTCGTCTTGCCCGCACCGTTCGGGCCGAGCAGGGAAAAGACGGTGCCCGCAGCAACATCTAGATCGATGCCATCGAGCACGGTCTTGTCCCCGTACGCCTTCCGCAGCCCCGAGACTGCGATCGCTGAAGTTCTCATGCGACCACTGTCGGCGCTGCGCCTGACACGCCCCTGTCACGCCCCTGACACGACCCCTGACATGAATACTGACATGGCGTTCCTGCCTCGTTATGCCAGGTCAGAGCCCTGCGACTGCAGCGTGCGGAGGCTTGCGCGGCCTCATGTCTGGGGCAGCGGCGGCTCCAGTGGAATCGGCGGCGGCTGCTGCTGCCCGAACGCCGCCTCGGCCGCTGACATGCCGCCGTAGTCGGTCGCCAGGTTGGCGTAGATCGAGTAGATCAGCGTGATGAAGATGCCCAGCTTGAGCCACAGCGTGGGCGTGAAGAAGAACAGGCAGCAGACCAGCGGGAAGTTGATCAGCCAGTAGATCGCGCCCCACATGTGGACCTTGTACTGGGTGTGCGGGTTGGTGGACAGATCCTTAAAGATCATGTTCATCCAGCTGTGCCGGACGAGCACCGCGGAGTGCAGCCGGGCGACGTCGGCGCGCAATAGGCGGACCTCGGCGATCAGGGACTCAGTCTCAGTCATAAGCACCAGTATCAGCGCGCTTACGCCGATGAGCACGACCCAGCGGCAGCACCCAGGAGCCCACCGCTGTCCCAGCGGGAGCACGGCTGCTGGACGGCGGTGGCCGCGCGGGGCCGGTCTCGCAGGATCAGGGCCAGATCAGGCCGAGAAGTCAAGGAAATGGCTGCTGAGCCCCGGCAAGATCATGGCCGGGGACTCAGCAGCCGGCGCCCGCCCGATAGCAGTGAGCGAGTAACGGGCGGGCTTCCCCCCTCCGCGCAATACCTGAATCCGACCATCGGCCCGTGCGCCCGGCATGCACGAGATGTGGAGATCCTGTGGAGGAGGATCACCAGGACACAGCCAGCCAGGACATTGCCAGGCAGAACACGGCCAGGCAGGACATTGCGAGCCAGGACGCTGCCAGCCGGGACACTGCCAGCCGGGACACTGCCAGCCCGGGCGCGCGGCCGCTTTGGCAGACTCCTGCTCATGACTTACGTTGCAGCTCCCGACAGGTACGAGGACAAGATGGCCTACCGCCGCTGCGGGCGCAGCGGCATCGACCTGCCCGAGGTGTCGCTCGGGCTCTGGCACAACTTCGGCACCGACCGTCCCCTGGAGACCCAGCGCGCCATCCTCCGCCGGGCCTTCGACCTGGGCGTGACGCACTTCGACCTGGCCAACAACTACGGCGGCGTCGCGCCTGCCGAGGTTGTTTCGCGACCAGGCAACCACGGCGCGCCGTACGGCTCGGCCGAGGAGAACTTCGGCCGGATCATGGCCGAGGACCTGCGCCCCTACCGCGACGAGCTGATCATCTCGACCAAGGCGGGCTGGGACATGTGGCCGGGCCCCTACGGTGACCGCGGCTCGCGCAAGTACCTGCTGGCCAGCCTGGACCAGTCGCTGAAGCGGATGGGCCTGGAGTACGTCGACATCTTCTACAGCCACCGGTTCGACCCCGACACGCCGCTCGAGGAGACGATGGGCGCCCTCGACACCGCGGTCAAGTCCGGCCGGGCGCTGTACGCGGGCATCTCGTCCTACTCGGCCGACCGGACCGAGGAGGCGGCCCGGATCCTGCGCGAGATGGGCACGCCGCTGCTGATCCACCAGCCGTCCTACTCGATGCTGAACCGCTGGATCGAGGGCGGCCTGCTCGACGTGCTGGAACGCGAGGGCGTCGGCTGCATCGCGTTCTCGCCGCTGGCTCAGGGCGTGCTGACCGGGAAGTACGCCAACGGGATCCCGGCCGGCTCGCGGGCCAGCCAGGACTCCTCGCTGTCCAGGGACCAGCTCAGCGACAAGACGCTGGCCCACGTCGCCGCGCTGGGCAAGATCGCCGCCGCGCGCGGCCAGACGCTGGCCCAGCTCGCGCTGTCCTGGGCGCTGCGCGACCAGCGGGTGACCTCCGTGCTGATCGGCGCGTCCAGCGTCGCGCAGCTGGAGGAGAACCTGGCCGCCGCGGGCCACAGTGACTTCACCGACGCCGAGCTGGCCGAGATTGACCGCGACGCGGTTGAGGCGGGCATCAACCTCTGGGCGGTGTCCGACACGGCCTGAAGGTCAGGTGCACGACGTTCTGGGTACCGATGATTAACAGGGCGCGGCGGGCTGGATGACTCCGGCCAGCCGCGCCCTGTTTGTCGGCGGGTTATTTCTCGGGGTCGATGCCGTGCCAGGCGGGCACGCGGACGTGCCGGTGCCCGGCGGGGCCGGTGATGATGACCTTCCGCAGCGAGACGTCGTTGGCCTGGGTCACCTCGTGGAGCAGGTGCTCGGGGTTGGCGATGATCTCGATGTAGTAGGTGCCGTCGGGCAGGCTGGTGATGTTGAACGCCTGCCCGGCCTTGGACTGGTCGTAGGTGTCGCCCCAGCCGATGGGCATGAACTCGGCGACCCAGTTGGCTGTCGGGGTGCCGCACTCGCCGGACAGCCCGAACGGAGCGTTCCACTCGGCGCCAGGAAGGGCCACGTTGACCGGGTCGGTGGCGGCGATGCAGAAGCCGACCTTCTCGCTGCGGACGGCGACCTTCTTGCTGGCGGTCGAGCAGCACGTACTTGGCGAACTGCTCGAAGTGCCAGTGGTGATGGCCCTTCTTGTTATCGAAGCCCATGGTGCCGGCCGGGGTGCGGCCGACGATGCGGCCGTCGTGCCAGTAGTACTGGTAGGCCTTCATGACCGTGGAGCCGGGCGTCCGGAAGCCTTCGACGTCCAGCGGGGAGTGCCCGCCGACCCAGACCGTGGCGCCGAAGTTGAGGAAGTCCTGCTTGGTCTTGTTCACGTGCGAGGTGCTGATGCCCCACGACGGCAGCGGAGTCAGGTCGGGCAGCGCATCGGCCGGGACGCGGGACAGCAGCGGCACGCTGGCCGGCGCGGACGGCACCGCCCTGGTCACGTGCCGGGGGCGCCGGGCGGACGCGGAGCTGCGGCCGCAGGCCGGAGAGCAGGTGGGAGTCCCGCCGACGTGCACGGTGACCGTAGAAGTGCGGTCCTTGGCCGGTATCCCGAACAGGCTGGCAAAGCGCGGCGTGATGCTCTCGGTGACGCGGTACTTGCCGAGGCCGAGCTTGAAGGCGGGGGTGCGGCCCGGCCCGGGAATGGTGCCCAGGATGTCGGTCGGGTTCGCTTCCCAGCCCCGGGCGATGCCCCAGACCGCGCTGAGCGGGAACGGGTCCTGCTCGCGGCAGGTAAACGCGTACGGCGAGGTGGTGGCGCTGGCGGGGACGGCGCGCTCCGGCTCGTAGGTGTTCAGGCAGAAGTTCAGCGTCCGGCTGGCCACGACCTTGCCGTGAGTGTTGCGCACCTGGAGCTGGATGAAGTTGCGCAGCCCGCCCCAGCCGTCCAGGACCCAGGAGGGCAGCAGCCGCCGATGGCCGTTCACGATCTCGAAGGCCTGGACTGGCTGGGTGTAGCTGGCCCGGACAGCGTCAATCTGGAACGGGGCGCCGAGCGTCGCCAGCCAGATGTCGGGGTCCAGGTACACCGTCTTGCCGTGGCGCGGAAGCGTGATACTCGGCAGCGAGGCGATCAGCTTCAGCTTCGGGCCGGCGGCCGGATTCGCGGCCGCTCCGCTCGCGGTCGCGGCTCCGCTGGCGGGCCCTCCGGCGGCGACCGTCGTCATGGCCATGGCCGTCGTGATCAGCCCGGCCGCCACAGGCGCCAGCAGGCGCCGTCGCGTAGGTCTCATCGTGTCTCCCTCTCGAACTTCCCGTGCTCTGGCGAAATGGGCTCACTGCGTTATGCCGGAAAGGCCCGGGGCGTTGCGGTCTAGAAGGTGTCAACTCGGCAAAGCCCGAGGGCGAGCAACAGGGCGCGGCGGGCTGGATGACTCCGGCCGGCCGCGCCCTGTTTGTCGGCGGGTTATTTCTCGGGGTCGATGCCGTGCCAGGCGGGCACGCGGACGTGCCGGTGCCCGGCGGGGCCGGTGATGATGACCTTGCGCAGCGAGACGTCGTTGGCCTGGGTCACCTCGTGCAGCAGGTGCTCGGGGTTGGCGATGATCTCGATGTAGTAGGTGCCGTCGGCCAGGTGGGTGATGTTGAACGCCTGCCCGGCCTTGAACTGGTCGTAGGTGTCGCCCCAGCCGATCGGCATGTACTCCTGCACCCACAGCGCGGTCGGGACGCCGCACTCACCGCCCAGTCCGATCGACGACGGCTGCCAGGTGGCGCCCGGCATGGTCATGTTGACCGAGTCGGTCGGGGCGATGCAGAAGCCGACCTTCTCGCTGCGGACGGCGACCTTCTTGCTGGCGTTGAGCAGCACGTACTTGGCGAACTGCTCGAAGTGCCAGTGGTGATGCCCCTTCTTGTTGTCGAAGCCCATGGTGCCGGCCGGGGTGCGGCCGACGATCCGCCCGTTGTGCCAGTAGTACTGGTAGGCCTTCATGGTGGCCGAGCCCGGCGTGCGGAAGCCCTCGACGTCGAGCGGCGAGTGGCCGCCGACCCAGACGGTGGCGCCGAAGTTGAGGAAGTCCTGCTTGGACTTGCGCACGTGGGAGGTGCTGATGCCCCACGACGGCAGCGGCGTCAGGTCGGGCAGCGCGTTGGCCGGGACGTGCGACAGCAGCGGCACGTTCTTCGGCAGCGAGGGCAGTGGCTTGCTGGCCGGCCGGCGGTGCTGGCTGTCTCCGGGGGCGCAGCAGCCCTTCGGGGAGCAGCAGCCCTGCTGCTTCACCACGTGCACGGTGACGGTGGCGCTGCGGTCGCGGGCCGGGATCCCGAACAGCCGCCTGTAGCCGGGGGTGATGGTCTCGGTCACGTGGTACTTGCCCAGCCCGAGCTTGATGGCGGCCCCGCGTCCCGAAACCGAAGAACTGGTTGGTCGGGTCCGCGGCCCAGCCCCTGGCCAGGCCCCACACCTCGCTGAGCGGGAACGGATCGCCGGGGCCGCAGCCCTGCGGGTAAAGGTCGGTTGTGGCGCTGCTGGGGCCGGCGCGCTCCGCGTTGTAGGAGTCGGGGCAGAAGGTCATCAGCTTCGACGCCACGACCTTCCCGTGGACGTTGCGCACCTTCATCCGGATGAAGTCGCGCAGGCCGTTCCAGCCGTCCCGGACCCAGGACGGCAGCGGCCGCTCGATCGTCACCCCGTGGTCCTTGATGATCTGGACGGCCCGGACCGGACTGGTGTAGCTCGACCGGGCAACGTCGATCCGCAGGGGCGCGTGGGTCGTCGCCACCCAGATGCCCGGGTCCAGGAACACCTGCTTCCCGAAGCGCGGAACCGTGACACTCTTCTGCGGCGCGATCAGGCCGATCTTCGGACCAGGCGTCGTGGACGCGGCCGCCCCGCTCGCGGTCGCGGCCCCGAGCCCGCTGACGGTCATGGCCGTGACCACCAGGCCGGTCGCTACAGACGCCGCCCGGCGCCGTCGCGTATGTCTCATCAGAGCCTTCTCTCCCGGACTCTCCGCCCGTTGATGGATGGACGCTCCTTTAGACGCCGTAAGCCGCGGGGATGTTGCTGGATGGAATGTGTCAACTCGGCAAAGCCCGGTCAGACCTCGCGAGCCGGGGCCGATGTGATCTATCAGACACTCCGGTCGGGCATGCGCGACGCCCCGGCTGAGTTAGCGCGAATGGCTTTGAGAAACCCCAGTACGGGGAGCCCGACGAGCCGGTCCGAGCGCGTGAGCAACGCCCGAATCGACCCGCCGTCGGATCTGCCGGCGCCGCCCAATGGCGCCAAGGAGGTGCTCAGAATGAACCTCAGCCCCCGCTTCGCCATCGACCAGCTCTTCATTATCGGCGGAGCATTCCTGGCCGTTTCGGCCATGGCGTTCAGCTCGTCCGTGGCGGGCTGGACCGGCTTCGGCGTGTTCACCGGCCTGACCGTGGTCGCGGCCGCGAGTGCGCTGTTCGGCCGGGGCCTGGTGCGCCGGGCCAGTCACAGCCTGCTCGGGCTCGTCGCGCTGTGGTCGCTGATCGCGACGCTGCTGTTCAGCGGGACCGCGCTGACCTGGCTGGTGTTCGCGGGCGCGGTGGCGCTGGGCGTCATCGCCCTGGGCGACCTGACCGCCCATGAGGTCACGACCGAGAACGTGGTCCACCAGCTGGTGGTCACCGACCCGGCGCGGGACCGCGCCGCGGCCTGACGCACGACACTAAACCGCGGAAGGGGACGACCCGTCAGGGGTCGTCCCCTTCCTATCGTTCTGGCAGGGTAGGTGCTCGTGACCGCGAACGGGCGCGATGTGCGCGTGGTGTACACCAAGTACGACGGCAGCCTGCACTGGCACTACACGATGAGGTACCTGGGGGAGGACGAGCACGGCACCTGGCTCGGCGCC
>CAWGHW010000025.1:0-22653 GCA_963822485.1 uncultured Actinomycetota bacterium | reverse complement strand
GAGCCCTGTATCGCGCGGATTCCACCGCAGGCGCCAGGACCCGGGGGAGAACGCGGGCCGGATCCCGCCGGGCCAGTACCTGACCAAGGACTTCCCGGTCCTGTCCGCTGGCCCGACGCCGCACACGGCCCTGGACCGGCTGGAGCTTCTCCGTCGGCCGGGACGGCCGGCAGAAAACCTGGAGCTGGGACGAGTTCCAGGCCCTGCCAAGCCAGGACGTGACCGTCGACATCCACGGCGTCACCAAATGGTCCAAGCTGGACACATTCTGGCAGGGCGTGTCGGTGGACACGCTGCTGAACCTGGCCCGGCACGATGGCCCGTTCGCGATGGCCCACTGTGACGGCGGGTATACGACGAACCTGCCGGTGGAAGACCTCACCGGCGGCAAGGCCTGGGTGGCTTACGCCTATGACGGGCGGCCGCTGGAGCCCGAGCACGGCGGCCCGGCGCGGCTGCTCGTCCCGCACCTGTACTTCTGGAAGAGCGCGAAGTGGGTGCGCAGCCTGGAGCTGCGCGACACCAACGATCCCGGCTTCTGGGAAAACTACGGCTACCACATCTACGGAGACCCATGGCGGGAACAGCGCTACGCAGGCGACTGACCTGGCAGGTCGCGAAGGTCGGCGCGGTTTCCGACGAGACCGTGTTGGTGCGGACGATCATGCTCGACGCGCCCGACTGGCCTGGCCACCAGGCGGGCCAGCACCTGGACATCCGGCTGACCGACGAGGACGGGTACGTCGCCGAGCGGTCCTACTCGATCGCCTCGGCGCCGGGCGAGGGTGTCGCGATCACTGTGGAGCGGCTGGATGACGGGGAGGTCTCGCCGTACCTCACCGACGAGCTCCGGGTCGGTGACGACCTGGAGCTGCGCGGGCCGATCGGCGGCTACTTCACCTGGGAGCCCGAGGACGGCGGCCGCTCCTGCTGCTGGCCGGCGGCTCGGGAGTGGTGCCGCTGCGGTCGATCCTGCGGTACCGCGAGCGCACCGGCAGCGCCGTCCCGGTTCGGCTGCTGTACTCGTCGCGGACGCTGGACGACGTGATCTACCGGGCTGAGCTCGACCTGCCCGCCGCCGGAGTCGAGGTGATCCACACGCTGACCCGCCATCAGCCACCGGGCTGGGCCGGCGACGCGCGGCGAGTCGACATGGCCCTGCTGGGCGAGGTGGCATGGCCGGCCGCCGAGATGCCGCTCGCCTACGCCTGCGGGCCGACCAGTTTTGTGGAGGCGGTTTCGCAGGCCCTGGTGCAGTCCGGCTATCCGCCGGAGCGGGTAAAGACCGAGCGATTTGGCGCGACGGGAGGATCCTGATGGAAGCAGTCGACGGGAACGCCATCGGCGGTCTGCTGCACAAGGTCTTCGGGACCGAGATGACCGCTGCCGCCAGCGTCTGCGGAAACTGCGGCGATGCCCGGCCAGTCGCCGAGCTCGCGGTATACGTGCAAGCGCCCGGCACGGTCGTCCGCTGCCCGACCTGCGACAACGTGCTCATGGTCTTCGTCACGATCCATGACCGGACCTGCGTCGACCTGCAGGGCCGGCTGTCCTCGGCTGACACCTGCTGAGCCGGCTGTCGCGGGCGGTGCATGGGCGCCGGGGGAGCGTGGCTCCTGGTCAGGTTCCGTAGACGGTGCCGCTCACAGCAGGCCCGCACCCCTGGGAGGACCGCGTGGATAAGCCAGTGTCTGATTCCCTCGAGAGGCATTTCCGGTCCATCTTCCCCGCGGGGACGTTCACGCGGGTGGACGTTCTGGGGTACGGCGACGATCCGGACGTGGAGCCAGGGGAGACCGCGATCCGGGCATTCGTGGACCGGGCCAGCCACCTGGCCGAGGGCTTTGAGGACGACGAGAAAGTCCTGCAGGCGTTCGAGCAGGCCCACCGCCAGAAGACTAAGAAGCTGGATCAGGCCGGGCTGCTGCCGTCTGTCGCGTGGGTCCATTTCATTCCGGACACACTGGCGCGGCGGGCCCAGCGCGGCGCCCTGTACGGCTTCCCGAGCATGCTCCACGGGCTGCGTACTGACGCAGCGGATGAGGTAGAGGGGTCCGCCGTCGTGCGGGCCTCGCTGGGCCCTGCCGATCTGGCGATGGTGGACGATCTCATTACTGCGGGTATCGGGTCCAGCCGGGCGGAGGTCATGCGGTGGGCCATTGGCCGCATCCGCGAAGACCCTGCCTACGCTCAGATCCAAGAGCGGGCGTGAAAGACCGGCGAACCAGGCACGCAGTTCCACCCGACCCTGTCATCGGCCTTGCGGGCCATCAGCTGCCTGGCCTCGGGCAGGCAGGTCGAGGGCGAGGTTATGCGCGGAGCTGAGGGTGTCGGGGTGATCGTGGCCGAGGACGTGGCGGCGGCGCTCCAGTGTGTCCTGGTCCAGGTCGCGGGCCGCCTGCGCCTCGCCAAGCGCGCGCAGGTCGGCGGCCAGGTTGCTCGCGGATTTGAGGGTCTCGGGGTGATCGTGGCCGAGGACGTGGCGGCGGCGCTCCAGTGTGTCCTGGTCCAGGTCGCGGGCCGCCCGCGCGTCGCCCAGCATTCGCAGATCCATGGCTAGGTTGTGGGCGGAGTTCAGGGTGTCGGGGTGATCGTGGCCGAGGACGTGGCGGCGGCGCTCCAGTGTGTCCTGGTCCAGGTCGCGGGCGGCCCGCGCCTCGCCAAGCGCGCGCAGGTCGGCGGCCAGGTTGCTCGCGGAGCGCAATGTGCTGAGGTGATCCCGGCCCTGCGAGCGGCGATAGCGGCCCAGGGTGTGGTGGTCCAGGTCGCGGGCCGCCCGCGCGTCGCCCAGCATTCGCAGGTCCATGGCTAGGTTGTGGGCGGAGTTCAGGGTGTCGGGGTGGTCTTCACCGAAGACGCTGCGATGGCGCTCCAGTGTGTCCCGGTTCAGGTCGCGGGATTCGGCGTAGCGGCCCAGTTCCCAGAGCGCCCAGGCGAGATAGTGCGCGGCCATCAGCGTGTGCTGATGATCCGCACCAAGCCGGTCGCGCCACTGCTGCCGCAGATTGCTCATGAGATCCCGCGCGGTACGGGCATCGCCGCGCTCGATCAGGTACCAGCACGCGCGGCGAACTAGCTCGCGCAGTGCCGGGTTATCGGTGGCGGCCAGATCGGCGGCCAGCACGTGCGGCATCAGCTGCGCCCACCGGGTCCAGGTGCCGGGATCGGGCGGGTCGCCAGGATCGCTGGCCGCCAGGATCGCCTCGGTGCACCGGCGCGTGGCGGCGGCGCGGGCCGGGGTGAGCCGGTCGCGGAGGATGGCCTGGGTGAGCCGGTGCATCTGCAGCCCGCGGTGATCGACGCGAGCCAGCGACTGTCTCGACACGTTGGCCAGGGTCTGCCGCCAGGCCAGCGGGTCGGCAGCCCGCGCCGCAAGCTCGCCAGGCAACACGCCGACGGCGCCGGTGAACAGGTACTCAGGAATCGGCTCCGGGGCCAGGAATGCGCACAAGCTGGCCAGCTCCGCGGCGGCTGGGTCGTAGCCGGACAGCCGGTCTGCTATCAAAGCGGTGGCGGCCGCCAGCGACCGCGGGTAGGAGCCCGGCGCGCCCTGGTCAAGCAGCTGCCCGGCCCGCGTCTGCAGCAGGCCCAGGTACTGACTCGCCAGCGTGCCGGTGTCGGCGATGAACCCGGCGGTTTGGGCGATGGCCAGCGGCAGGTCGCCGAGCTCGGTGGCGAGCTGGTTCGCGTCGGTCTCGGTGAGCCGGGGCACCCGGCGCCGCAGCAGCTCGATCGATTCGGCCCGGGTGAGCACGTCTACCTCGATCGGCGTGGCGACCTCATCCCAGCCATGCTGGCGGGACGTGATCAGCGCGTGCCCGCCGCCCCCCGGCAGCCATGGCGCGACATCCGCGGGCGCCTGCGCATTGTCGAAGATCAGCAGCCATCGGTCACGCTGCCGCAGCTCGGCCAGCACCGCGGCCCGCGCCGTCTCGGTCCCGGATCCGGCCGGAACGCATCCGAGCACCAGCCCGAGGCCTACGACCTGGTCCCCGATCAGCCCTTCTTGCTCGGCGTCGATCCACCAGGTCAGGTCATAGCTTGAAGCGAAACGGTGCGCGTACTCGGCCGCGAGCTGGGTCTTGCCCACTCCGCCCATCCCGTACAGCGCCTGCACGACCGCCGCGCGCCCGGTCTGCAGCCTCGCTTGTACCGCGGCCAGCAGATCGTCGCGGCCAGTGAAGGCCGGATTACGGGCCGGGATGTTCCACACCTGGGGCGTCGTCTCGGCCGGTCGCCGCCCGGAGCCTCGCAGGACGGCCAGCGCGTCCGTGCGCCCGCGGGCGGCCGCCACGAACAACGCTGCCGCCGGCTCAGTCATGCCCAGCGCCCTGGCCAGCAGCAGCGCGGTGTCCTTGCGGGCGGTGCGGTGGATACCGCGCTCCAGGTCACTGACCGCCCGCAAGGAAAGGCCCGCTGCCTCGGCCAACTCCTCCTGCGTCAGCTTCGCCTCGCCCCGAAGTCGCCGCAGCAGCCCGGCAAAAGAAAGGGAACCCCGCGTACCCTGCTCCTGCTCCGTCAAGGCCCACGCCCTTCGCAAGCCGACAGACTGCGCCTCGCCACCACCGCTGAGGTAGAGCACGCTGCGCCAACAATACGTCGGACCTGCGCTGTGCGTCATCATGTGGGCGTTCAGGTGGGCGGCTGGGTATGGTGCATGATCCCGCCGCCCGCGAGCCTGGGACCAGAAGCGGCGAAGGGGCCACCATGTCCTTCCGCTAAGCCAACGTGCAGTTTTCGTAGGGTTCGTAACCCTTTGGCGTAAGGATGGTTCCCTGTCATGAGCAAGAGATCTGCGTCGTACTTCCTTAGAGTGCTCAGCGTGCTGGTGGCGCCTCTCATCCTGGCAGGCCTGACTGCCTCATCGGGGAGTGCGGCTACCGCGACGACCCCGACATTCTTCGGGGCCAGGCTGACCAGCCAGAGCCAGCCCTCTAACGCCCAGAACGGCCAGTCGTGCGATGAGAACGGCGGGATCCCGCACGGTTCCGCCTGCACCTGGGTGGCCATCACCGCATTCGAGAACGGCAGTCATTTCACGGCCCCGAGGACGGGAACCGTCCGGCACGTGAAGCTGGTGTCGTGCGTGCGGGGAAAGTTCCGGCTCCAGCTGGCCAGGGCCAGCCGCAGTGCCCGCACGGCCAAGATCGTGGCCAGTGGCCCGGAGATCAGCTACGCCGGCCAGAGTCCGTGCGGGGGGGCCAGCGGCGACCACTACGCCGTCCAGAGCTTCCGGGTCAAGCTGCATGTCGCCAAGGGTGACTACATCGCCATCAAGGCAGCATCCACCGGAACGCTGTCGTGCTCGGGCGGCGACGGCTTCCTCCTGTACGCCCCGCCGCTGCGCGTGGGTGGTCCGCTCAGGAAGTCACACTCGGGGGCCAGCTGCGACCTCCTGGTCCAGCTCAGCTACAAGTAGGCGACGGCAGCAGCTTTCCTCGGCCCCGGTGCCGTACTGGGGCTGGGGCGTCGCCCTGCCCTACCAGCCCTGACCCACCCCGGACCCTGGCCTTTTGCTAGCGGCGCGGCGCAGCACAGATTAGTTTGGCGGCGTGCCGTCGTCTGCATACCGGCAAACTGTGGCAGGTGCGGCCACGGCCGAGGCGGAGGGAGCGGGCATGAGCAGCGTGCGGGTGCTGGCGGGGACGCGCAAGGGCGCGTTCGTGCTGACCGCGGACGGCAAGCGGGACCAGTGGGAGGTCGCCGGGCCGTTCTTCGCGGGCTGGGAGATCTACCACGTGAAAGGCTCCCCGGCCGACCCGGACCGGCTGTGGGCGTCGCAGTCCAGCGGCTGGTCCGGGCAGGTCATCCAGCGGTCAGACGACGGCGGGCAGACCTGGGAAGCGGTGGGTAACCGGTTTGCCTACGACGGCACGCCCGGTACCCACCAGTGGTACGACGGGACGCCGCACCCGTGGGAATTCGCGCGGGTGTGGCACCTGGAGCCGTCCCTGTATGACCCGGACACGGTCTATGCCGGGGTGGAGGACGCCGGGCTGTTCCGGTCGGCGGACGGCGGCCAGACGTGGGCCGAGCTGCCCGCGCTGCGCGAGCACAAGTCGGGGCCGTCGTGGCAGCCAGGCGCGGGCGGCATGTGCCTGCACACGCTGCTGCTCGACCGCTCATCCCCGGGCCGGATGTTCGCGGCGATCTCCGCGGCAGGCGCGTTCCGGTCCGATGACGGCGGGGAGAGCTGGCGGCCGGTCAACCGGGGCCTGATGTCGGAGGGGATACCCGACCCGGACTCCGAGGTGGGCCACTGCGTGCACCGGCTGGCGATGCACCCGTCCCGGCCCGGGGTGCTGTTCATGCAGAAGCACTGGGACGTCATGCGCAGCGACAACGGCGGCGAGTCCTGGCGGGAGATCTCCGGGAACCTGCCCTCAGACTTCGGGTTCCCCATCGACGTGCACGCCCACGAGCCTGACACCGTTTACGTGGTCCCGATCACCAGCGACACCGAGCACTTCCCGCCGGACGGGAAGCTGCGGGTCTACCGCAGCCGGACTGGCGGGGATGAGTGGGAGCCGCTGACCGAGGGCCTGCCGCAGGAGCACTGCTACGTCAACGTGCTGCGCGACGCGATGGCCGTGGACTCGCTGGACGACTGCGGCGTCTACTTCGGCACTACCGGCGGACAGGTGTATGCCTCGGCGGACTCCGGTGACAGCTGGGCGCCGATCGTCCGGGATCTCCCGGCGGTGCTGTCGGTCGAGGTCCAGACGCTGTCATGATCCGAGTCGTGCTGCCCGCGCACCTGCGGACCCTGGCCCGCGTGGATGGCGAGGTACGCCTGGATGTCGCCGGCCCGGTGACGCAGCGGTCGGTGCTGGACGCGCTGGAGGAGCGTTACCCCGTGCTGCGCGGCACCATCCGCGGCCATGACAGCGGCCCCCGGCGCGCGTTTATCCGGTTCTTCGCCTGCGAGCAGGACCTGTCCCACGACGCGCCCGATGATCCGCTGCCCGATGCTGTCGCCGCCGGGACCGAGCCCTATCTCATCGTCGGCGCCATGGCGGGCGGGTAGGAGCGCTGTTCAGGCAGGCCGCCTTCGCCCGTACGCTGACGGGCACCAGACGATCGGATGGTGCGGGACGGTGGATGTGACCTCGTGCTAGCGGACTCCTTCGGCCGGGTCGCCACTGATCTGCGGGTGTCGGTGACCGACCGGTGCAACCTGCGGTGTACCTACTGCATGCCCGCCGAGGGCCTGGACTGGCTGCCCGGCCCGGCGCTGCTCACCGACGACGAGGTAGCCCGGCTGATCTGCGTCGCGGTCCGGCGGCTGGGCATCACCGAGGTCCGGTTCACCGGCGGCGAGCCGCTGATCCGCCGGGGCCTGCCCGCGATCATCGCCGCGACCGCGGAACTGGACCCGCGGCCGGAGATCTCGCTCACCACCAACGGCATCGGGCTCGCCCGGCTGGCCGGGCCGCTGGCCGCCGCCGGGCTGGACCGGCTGAACGTGTCGCTGGATACCTTGTCCCGCGAGACGTTCGTGAGGCTGGCCCGGCGTGACCGGCTGGCCGACGTGCTGGCCGGGCTGAGCGCCGCGGCCGACGCGGGACTGGCCCCGGTCAAGGTGAATGCCGTGCTCATGCGCGGCATCAACGACCACGAGGCCGCCGCGCTGCTGAGATTCTGCGTGGACCGCGGCTACCAGCTCCGGTTCATCGAGCAGATGCCGCTGGACGCCCAGCACGGCTGGCGCCGAGCCGACATGGTCACCGCCGATGAGATCCTCACGGCCCTGTCAGCCCAGTTCACCCTTACCCCCGACGACGTCGGCGCCAGAGGATCAGCGCCTGCCGAGACCTTCCAGGTCGACGGCGGCCCGGACCGCGTGGGGATCATCGGGTCCGTGACCCGGCCGTTCTGCGGAACCTGCGACCGGGTCCGGCTGACCGCCGACGGCCAGGTCCGCAACTGCCTGTTCGCCGCAACCGAAACCGACCTGCGCGCGTCGCTGCGATCGGGAGCCAGCGACGACCAGCTCGCCGGGCTCTGGCGCACCGCTGTGGCCGCCAAGCTGCCGGGCCACGGGATCAACGACTCCGGTTTCCTGCAGCCTGCCCGCCCCATGTCTGCCATCGGCGGCTAAGCCGCCATCGTCATCTGCCGCCAGACCAGGTCAGTCACGGCCGCCAGCGTCCCGCTAGTCCAGCGGGGTCATGGCGGTCAGGAACCGCATAGTGGCGTCCATCGCCTGATGCCGCCACACAGCGAGGGTGTGCTCGAACCCGGCGGTGTCGCGGACCCGGTCGCTGAGCGCGGCGGCGATGGGGGCGAGCTGCATCCGCTGGGCCAGCAGCAGCGGCTGCGGGTCGGCTCCGGCGCGGTCCAGCAGCGCGAGCTTGATCATCAGCTCCGAGCGCACGTCGCGGGCGTGCTCGACCGGGGTGCCCAGCCACTGCGCGGCGGCCCGCCGCCCGGCCGGGGTCGCCTTCAGCAGCGAGCGGACCGGGCCATAGGCGGAATGCTCTTCCCCGGCGGTGCGGATCAGCCCGAGTTTCTCCAGGCGCGCGATGGCCCGGTAGATCACCGGCTTGGGCACCCGCCAGGTCCGGCCCAGGTCACCGCCGGCACCCAGCAGCGCCGCGATCGCGAACCCGTGGGTGGGCTGCTCGCAGATCACGCCCAGCACCAGCCACTCCGATAGCGCCAGCCGCCGCGTCTCCTGCTGTGACACCCTCCCAGCCTAAGCAGGACACCGGCCCCCGGCATGCGGAAAATCCGGGGTGCCCCGGTCACGCCAGCCCGGCCCACAGGTACCGGGCGCCGATGGCCAGGACCAGGACGCCGACGACCCGGCGGATCAGCGCGTCGGGGAGCCGGGACTGGATCCGGGCTCCGGTGTAGCCGCCCGCCAGCCCCCCGGCGCCCAGGGCGATCCCGGTTGCCCAGGCCGGGGCCACTGATCCGGGCTGGTGCACCGACAAGATCGTGAACGTGACGACTCCCGCCACCGAGGTCACGAACGTGGACCCCAGCGCCGCCGGGGCCACCACCGCGGGCGGGCGCCCCGAGGCGATCAGCACCGGTGCGAGGATCGACCCGCCGCCGATGCCGTAGATCCCGCCGGCGCATCCCACCGCGGCCGCCAGGACCACCAGCACCGGCGCCGGGATCGTCCGGGCCGGGCCGGTCCGCATCACGCGGCCGGGGCGCTCGCGACAGCGCCAGCCACGCACCCAGCGGGGTCAGCACCGCGGCGACGACCAGGTCGAAGACCCGGGCGCCGGGCAGCAGCTCCACCCGGATCACCGACCCCCCGACCACACCGGGCAGCGTCCCCGCGACCAGCAGCAGCGCCAGGCGTCCCCCGGTCTGCCCCTGCCGCCAGTACCGGTACAGCGCCCCCGGCGTCGCCACCACGTTGTACAGCAGGTTCGTCGGCGTCACCGCCGGGCTCGGCGTCCCCAGCACGCTGACCTGAAACGGCAGCAGCAGCACCGCCCCGGAGATCCCCGCCGGGGTCGCCAGCACAGCGATGACGTAGGCGGCGACCAGCGCCACCACCTCAGTCCACCCGGGCCCGAGCACCCGCACACGGTAGCGATAATGCGCCTGGACAACGTGGAGATGACGGGCTAATTGCGCGAGGCAACCCACACCAGCGCGGTCACTGTCAGGCGGTGACGACGGGATCGCGCGGACGGCCGCGCGGGTGCAGCCGGTCCATGGCGAACAGGCCGTGCAGCAACTGGACGGCGACCGAGCCCTCGCCCACCGCCGAGGCCACGCGCTTGGCTGAGCCGTGGCGGACATCTCCGACCGCGAGCACCCCCGGCATGCTCGACTCCAGCAGGAACGGCCTGCGGGCGAGCGGCCAGGACCGGCTGGCGGGCAGGTCCGTCCCGGTCAGGACGAAGCCCCGCTCGTCTCGCTCGATCCCGGGCGGAAGCCAGCCCGTGTGCGGGTGGCCGCCGATCATGAGGAACAGGGCGTCGGCCGGGACGGTCTGCTCTGTCCCGTCCCTCTGGTCGCGGAGCACGAGGCGCTCCAGCCACCCGTCGCCGCCGCCGCCGGTAATCTGCGTCCCGAGCCGGACGTTCAGCTTCGGCGCCGCCTCCACCTCGCGCACCAGGTAATGCGACATCCCCTCGGCCAGCGATCCGGCCCGCACGACCAGCGTGACGCTCCGCGCGTACCGGGCCAGGTGCAGCGCGGCCTGCCCGGCCGAGTTCGCACCGCCCAGGACATAAACATCCCGGCCGGCCATGGCCGGTGCCTCAGACGCCGGGCCGCCGTAGTACACCCCCGCGCCGTTCAGCTCCTCGATCTTCGGTATGTCCAGGCGGCGGTAGCTGACCCCCGTCGCCAGGACCACCGCGCGGGTCCGCACCCGGCCGCCGCCCGACAGCGAGACGAAGAGCCCATCGTCCTCCCGCTGCAGGCCGATCGCTTCCTGCATGAACGCGAAGTTCGCGCCGAACACCCACGCCTGCTCATACGCCTGCTGCGCGAGCCTGCGGCCGCTGACTCCCCTCGGGAAACCGAGGTAGTTGCGGATCAGCGGGCTCAGCGTCGCCTGCCCGCCGAGCGCGCCCTCGTCGACTACCAGGGTGCTGAATCCCTCCGACGCCCCGTACACCGCGGCCGACAGCCCGGCCGGCCCGGCACCGACGATCACCAGGTCGAACTGCATCCGCTCGGGGTGTACCGGCGATCCCGCCGCCCGCGCGAGATCGGCGTTACTCGGATCGCTCAGGAACCGACCGTCAGGAAGCGCGACGACCGGGAACTTCACCCCCTCGCCCGCCGCCGCCACCAGGGCCCGCCCGTCCGCGGAATCCGCCAGGCAGAAGGTGTGCGGCAGCGCGCAGCGCCCCAGCACGTTACGCAGCTCATAAGCCCGGCCCGACCACGACTCCCCGACCACCCGGATCGTGTACGGGGACGACCGCCTCGCCTCCGCCCACTCGGCCAGCAACCCGGTGATCGCCTGGTGGAACAGCTCATCTGGCGATCCCGACGGCCTGATCACGTAGTGGTCGATCCAGCCACGGGCGATGGCCTCGAAGATCGTCTCCCCGGTCGCCCGGTCCCCGAAATGACCCCACGGCATCAGCAGCCCGCGCCGAGCCTGCGGGTGCAGCCGCCGCGCGCTGTCCAGCAGCTCGGTCCCGCTCATCCCCGCCAGATCCTGACCGGCAAGCACCAAGGCAACCGGTTCGCCCTGCGCGGCGAATCCCTCCAGCCGGGCCAGCGCCTCCGCCGGGGACCGGAGGCACACGACCTGGTAATGCCGCGCATACCGGTCCTGGAGCTCCACCTCCACGTCGCGCAGGGCTCCGGCATCTTCATCAACGGCGACTAGCACAGGTCCAGGCATCTATTCCCCCGCAAATCGGCCGCGGCAAACCACCGCGCGGCCCGCGCTGGCCGCCAGCTCTCGCGGCAGGGGCCATCCAGCACAGTTCCGAGACCGTGTGTAGGCGGGGTGGAACGAGTGTGGAAGTCCGATGACCGACACGGCGCTAATTGCACCAGGCAGCCCATAGCAGCTACCCGGCCCTGGCCGCCGCGTAGGAACTGTAGCTAGCACCCACACGACCGTCCCGCCCAGGCCCGCCATCCCTCCGCTACCGCCCAGCCAGCGATGCCGAGCGCGACCAGGCCGTCGAGCCACCAGGCGCCGAGCACGGCGTTGGCGGCTAGCCCGGCGAACACGGCCATCGCGAGGTAGGCGCACAGCAGATTCTGCGTTCCCTCCCCCGCCGTGGCGGACGAGCCGAGCCGGGCACCGATGCGCCGTTTGGCCACGCCCAGAGCAGGCTCAAGCACCGCCGTGCCCGCAGTGAGGACCAGGCCGACGATGCTGGTCTCGGCCCGGTCACCCACTACCAGTGCATGGATCGCCTCGACGGAGATGTACGGGGCGAGCAGGAAGAAGCTGACTGCCACGAGTTGCTGCGCGCGCCGCTCGGAGGTCGCGCTGGCCAGCCGGGTGCCGGTGAACCGCCAGATGACGATGACCGACGCGATGGCCTCGATGCCGCTGTCCAGGCCGAACCCCAGCAGCGCCACCGACCCGGCCGCGATGGCCGCGCCAATGGCCACGCCGCCCTCGATGCCCATCCAGGCCAGCGTGAGCCACGACAGCCGCCGGGCCAGCCGGGCTAGCCGCAGCCACTCCGCGGACACCGCCACCGGCCCGGTGAACTCGCACTGGCCGGCGCACGCGAACTCGCGGCCGTCATCGGCAGTAGCAGGCCGGGCGGGACGCGGGAAGGTCATGGGGTCTCGATGTGCTCCAGGACGGCGTAGTACTCCCACGCCACCCCGTCCGGGTCATGCGCCCAGACCTTGTCCTGCCGGGCATAGCAGCACACGGCGCCAGGCTCGGCCTCGACAGCCAGGCCCGCCACGGCAGCGTCGAAGCTCGCTGACGTTGACCGACAGCTGAACGCGGGACATCGGGCCACCCCCCATGGGTCAGGTCATGTCACGGCAGGTGCCGGGCAGGTCCAGGCCCGCCAGGATCCGCAGCGCCTCGGTCAGCCGCTGATCGGAAAGCTCGTAACGGACCCGGCGGCCCTGCGCGGTCGCGGTCACCAGCCCGCACTCCCGCAGGCAGCTCAGATGGTTGGACAGGTTCGCCCGGCTGGTCCCGAACTCCCCGGCCATCTCCGCCGGGTACCCCGGACCGCCGGTCAGATGCACCAGCACCCGGCGGCGCGTCGGATCGGCCAGCGCGGTCCCAACGCGGGCCAGCGTCCCCAGATCCACCATCTGAGATACAGTCACGACTGAACTATACAGGCGATGCTGTATCGACGAAAGGGCGGCAGCGCAGATCACGTCACGCCCGCATCGGGACCGCGCGCAGATACCGGCGACCGGGACGCCGACCGCGACCGGGC
Source organism: uncultured Actinomycetota bacterium (assembly GCA_963822485.1). GTDB lineage: Bacteria > Actinomycetota > Actinomycetes > Streptosporangiales > Streptosporangiaceae > DASUBV01. Next base: position 9,787 of record CAWGHW010000025.1, on the reverse strand, counting down.
CGTGAGCCGTCTGGTGTAGTCGGCGCGGCCGCCCGGGTGCGCCGCGGTGGTTGCGGCGGGTGATCAGGCGGGGGAAACTGGCCCTGAGGCGGCAGCAGAGCACATTCTCAATGCCTGGAGGCCGCGTCGACATGCTGTACCTGTCTCTCCTGGGGGAGCAGGCCATCAGCGATGGCGGAGCAAGCCTGCGGGCTCACTCGTCACGCACCGCGGCCCTGGTCGCGTTCCTGGTCGCCCACGCCGGCTCGCCGCAGGCCCGGCAGCGCATCGCCGGGGTGTTCTGGCCGGAGTCGACCGATGCGCAGGCGCTGACGAACCTGCGCCGCGAGCTGCATTACCTGCGCCAGGTCCTGAGCGGTGAGCCGTCGCTGGTCGTGACGCCCCGGGACCTGTGCTGGCGCGACACCGACACCTGCCGGGTCGACCTGCGCATCTTCGACATCGAGCGGGAGGCGGCCGTCAAGGCCGCCGCGGCCGGGAACGACGCGGAGGTCCTGGCCCACGGCGCCGCGGCCCTGGCCCAGTACAAGGGTGACCTGCTGCCCGGGCAGTACGAGGACTGGCTGCTCGAGGCCCGGTCGGAGCTCGACCGCCAGTGCGCCGACCTGTGCGACCTGCTCGCCGGGGCTCGGGCGCGGGCCGGGGACCTGGCCGGGGCGGCGGCCGCCGCCCGCCGCCGGATTCAGCTCCAGCCGCTGGAGGAGGCCGGGTACGGCACGCTGATGCTCCTCCAGGCCGACCTGGGCGACCGGGCCGGGGCGGTCAGCACCTACCATCACTGCGCCTCGGTCCTCGAGCGCGAGCTGGGCGTCCAGCCCGGCCCGGCGACGCGGCAGGCGTTCCAGCGGCTGATGGCCGACGGGGAGCCGTCCGGCGCCCGCCGCCCGGAGCGCCAGGCCGCTGCGGCTCGCTCCGGGCGGGCCGCAGCCCAGCTCGTGGGCCGGTCCCGCGAGCTGGCCGCGCTCCAGGACGCGTGGCGGGCGGCCGCCGCAGGCCGGCCCGGCCTGGCGCTGGTCAGCGGGGGCGCGGGCGTCGGCAAGACGCGCATCGTGGCCGAGATCTCGGCGCTGGCCCAGCTGCACGGCGCCGTGGTGGCCAGCAGCCAGTGCTTCGGGACCTCCGGGCGGCTGGCCCTGGCGCCGGTCGCGGACTGGCTGCGCAGCCCGTCCGTCCAGGGCGCCTCGGCGGGGCTGGACCCGGCCTGGAAGGCGGAGGTGAGCCGCCTCATGCCAGCCGGGGGACGCGGGGAGCGCGGCGCCGACGCGCGGGCCATGGCGGATGCCTGGCAGCGCCACCGGTTCTTCGAGGGCCTGGCCCGGGCGCTCATCGCCGTGGGCCGGCCGCTGCTGCTGGTCCTGGACAACCTGCAGTGGTGCGACCTGGAGACGCTGGCGTTCGTCACCTTCCTGCTCGGGCTGGCCCCGGACACCCCGGTCCTGGTGGCCGGCACGCTGCGCGATGACCTCCCCGATGAGGACCGCGAGCTCGCTGACTGGACGGTCCGGATGCGGGCCACCGGGCTGCTGACCGAGCTGTCCGTCGGGCCGCTCGAGGCGGCGCAGACGGCGCGGCTGGCCGAGGCTGTCTCGGGCCTGCCGCTGGCGGCGGACGACGCCAGCCTGCTTCAGGCCACGACGGGGGGCTTCCCGCTGTTCGTGATCGAGGCGGTGCGGCGCAGCGTCGATCTCGGCGGAACCCTGCGGCCGGGTGGCGATCTCATGGCCGTGCTGCGAAGCCGCCTGGAGCAGTCGACGCCCGCGGCCCGTGAGGTGGCCTGCCTGGCGTCGGCGGTGGGCGCGGACTTCACCCTCGACCTGCTCACCGAGGCCAGCGACCTTGACGCCGACGACGTCGTGACGGCCGTCGACGAGCTGTGGCGCCGCCGGATCATGCGCGAGTTCGGCGACGGCTACGACTTTTCCCATGACCTGCTGCGCGAAGCGGCCTATGAGCAGGTCAGCCCGCCGAAGCGGTGGCTGCTGCACCGGCGCGTGGCCCAGGCCCTCGAGCTGCTGCACGCCGGCGACGCGGACGCCGTCTGCGCTCAGCTCGCCGAGCAGTATGCCCGCGGCGGGCGGCCGGTGCGGGCCGTGGCCTATTACCGGCGCGCCGCCGAGGTCGCCGCGGACATGTTCGCCCACGCCGAGGCGGTCCGGCTGCACCAGCAGGCCCTGTCGGTCATCCGCGGCCTGCCGCCGGGCCGGGACCGGGACCGGCAGGAGCTGGACGTCCTGGCCGCCCTGGCCGCGCCGCTCAACGCCCGGCTCGGCTACTCCGCCCCGGAGCTGGAGCAGGTCCTGGAGCGCTCGGTGGCGCTGGCCGACGCGCAGGGCCGCCGTGATGCGCTGCTCACCGCGCTGGTCGGGCTCTGGAGCACGCAGTTCGTGCAGGGGCGCACGGCCGAGGGCTACCGCACGGCGACCCGCGCCCTGGCCCTGGTCGACCCGGCCACGGAGGCGAGCGGCTCGGCGCACTTCGCGGTCGGCGGGTCGGCCGTCAGCCTGGGCCAGCCCGCCGAGGCCCTGCATCACCTCGGGCTCGCCGTCCAGCTGGCCAGCGGCGGTCCCTCGCTGAGCACCGGTACCCGGGCCGACGTGCATGGCCAGGCCTTCGCGGCGCACGCCCACTGGCTGCTGGGCCACGACGACGACGCCCTGTCCAGCTGCCAGGGCGCCCTCGGGCTGGCCCGGGCCATCGACGACCCCTACAACCTGGCGCTGGCGCTGGCTTATGCCGCCATCACCCACCAGCTGCGCGGTGACCTGGCGGCGATGCGGGACGCCGTCGCCGAGCTGAACGGGCTGTGCCAGCGGTATCACTTCGCCTACTACCGGGAGTGGGGGCTGATCCTGGACGGCTGGTCGCGCCCGGACGCGTCAGGCATCGGCCTGGCCCGCCGCGGCATCGCCAACCTGCGGGCGGCGGGAGCGTTCGCCCGGATGCCCTACTGGCTGGCCCTGCTGGCCGACCTGTGCGCCAGGGACGGCCAGGCCGGCGCGGCCCGCGCCACGCTCGACGCCGCCCTGGCCGCCGCGCAGGCGCACGACGACCGGTGGTGGCTGCCCGAGGTGCTGCGGGCGCGGGCCGAGCATGACGATGAGCAGCCCGCCATCATGCGGCTGCGCGCCGCAGCCGAGCTGGCGTCGAGCCAGGGCAGCGTCGCGCTGCTGCGGCGGTGCGAGCGTGACCTCGCCGAGCGCGGAGTTCCCCGGACGGCCAGCGTTCTTCCGGAAGCCTGACCACGCGAGCGGACGGGAACGATCCGCGAACGGCGCGGTGCCTAGCTTCGTCGGTGACCCTGACCGTCAGGGCCGCTCATCCGGAGGGGACTCCTCAATGACGACCACGTCCGCCGGTCTCGGCACCGAGATGTACGAGCAGCTGGCCAGCGCCCTGCGCGGCGACCTGATCATGCCGGGAGACCCCGGCTACGACGACGCCCGCGCCGTCTACAACGCCATGATCGACAAGCACCCGGCGGCCATCGCCCGCTGCCGCGACACCGCCGATGTCGTCGAGTGCGTGAACTTCGCCCGCGAGCACGGCGTCGAGGTCGCCGTCCGGAGCGGCGGCCACAACGCGGCCGGGCTCGGCGTCTGGGACGGCGCCCTGGTCATCGACCTGTCGCTGCTGCGCAGCACCACGGTCAATCCCCGGGAGCACACGGTCCGCGCCGACGCCGGCTGCACCTGGGGCGACGTCGATCACGCGACCGTGGCGTTCGGCATGGCCACGCCGTCCGGATTCCTGGCCTCGACCGGCGTGGGCGGCCTGACGCTCGGCGGCGGCATCGGCTACCTGTCCCGGCGCTTCGGCCTGACGGTCGACAACCTGCTGGCCGCCGATGTCGTGCTGGCCGACGGCACGCTGGTCACGGCCAGCGAGAGTGCCCACAGCGACCTGTTCTGGGCGCTGCGCGGCGGCGGCGGGAACTTCGGCGTCGTCACCTCGTTCACGTTCCGCTGCCATGACATCGGCGACGCTGGCACCATCATCGGCGGCCCGGTGCTCTATGACCTGGCCGACACGGCCGAGGTGATGCGGTGGTACCGCGAGCTGATTCCCTCGCTGCCCGAGGAGCTGAGCGGCTGGATCGCCCTGCTCACCATCCCCCCCGCGCCGCCGTTCCCGGAAGAGCTGTGGGGACGCAAGGCGTGCGGCATCGTCTGGTGCTACACCGGGCCGCACGACCGCGCCGACGAGGTGCTCGGCCCGGTCACCAGCTTCGGCTCGCCGCTGCTGGTCGGCGTGCAGCCCATGCCGTTCACCGCCTTGCAGAGCGCGTTCGACGGCCTGTACCCGGCCGGGCTCCAGTGGTACTGGCGGGCCGACTTCTTCAACGAGATCTCCGACGCCGCGATCGCCGTGCACCTCAAGTACGGCGAGCAGCTGCCGACCGGCCACTCCACCATGCATCTGTACCCGATCGACGGCGCCGCCAGCCGGGTACCCGCCGACGCGACCGCCTTCGCCTACCGGGACGGCGGCTGGGCCGGCGTCATCGTCGGCGTCGACCCGGACCCGGCCAACGCCGGGCGCATCACCCAGTGGGCCCGGAACTACTGGCAGGAGCTGCACCCGACCTCCGCCGGCGGCGCCTACGTCAACTTCCTGATGGACGAGGGCCAGGACCGGATCAAGGCCGCCTACCGCGGCAACTACGACCGGCTGACCCGGGTCAAGCAGCGTTACGACCCGGACAACCTGTTCCACGTCAACCAGAACATCGAGCCCGCCGCGGGCCGGGCGGAGAGGTAGCCGATCGACGCTCATGGCCGCGCTGGCGGGTGATCGGCAGGCGGATCGGGCCTTCGCAGCCGGGTCCAGGCCTGGGACGCCATCTGGATGGCGTCCCAGGGGCTGCCCAGCGGCGGGGTGTAGGACAGGTCGAGGTCGCTGAGGCCGTCGATGGTCATGGCGTGGTAGATGGCGGTGGCGGCGATGTCGATGCGCTTGGCGATCTCGGCGTGGCGGTGGCCGAACAGCTGCATGCCGAGCAGCCGCCCGGTGGCCCGGTCGCCGGTGACGCGCATGGTGATGCGGTGGCTGCCGGGGTAGTAGGCCTTGTGGTCGTCGGCCTGGGCCGTGCTGGTGACGGGGTCGTACCCGGCGGCGATGGCTTCGTGGTCGCGCAGGCCGGTGCGGGCGGCGGCGTGGTCGAAGATCTTGACCACCTGGGTGCCGAGGCTGCCGGCGAACTGGCGGGTGCCGCCCAGGGCGTTCTCCCCGGCGACGCGGCCCTGCTTGTGGGCGGTGGTGCCGAGCGGCAGGTAGGTCTGGCCGAGCAGGCGGTGGTGGGTGACGACGCAGTCCCCGGCGGCCCAGACGTCGGGCAGGCCGGTGCGCATTTCCCGGTCGACGGTGATGGCGCCGCGGGTGCCGAGGGCGGCTCCGGCGCCGGCCGCCAGGCTGGTATCCGGGCGGACGCCCACCACGACCAGCACCAGGTCCGCCAGCCGCGTCACGGCCGCGCCGCCAGCAGCGGTGGCGTCCACCCGGAGCCGGCCGGCCTCGCCGGGGGCGGCCTGGCTGATCTGGCGGACGGTGGTGCCGGTCAGTACCTCGACGCCGTGGCTGGTCAGCTGGTCGTGGACGCAGGTGCCGAGTTCGGGGTCGACGGTGGGCAGGACCTCCGGCAGCTGTTCCATCTGGGTGACGGCCAGCCCGCGGGTGGTGAGCGCGTCGGCCATCTCCAGGCCGATGTACCCCGCGCCGACGATCACCGCCGACGCCGGGCCGGCCTGCTCCAGGGTGTGCAGTTGCGGTGGCTCAGGGCGAAGGTGTCGCCCATGGAGTGCAGCAGGTGCACGCCGTCGGCGGGGCCGAGCTGGTCCAGGCCGCTGATCGGCGGCCGGACGGGGACGGCGCCGGTGCCGATGATGAGCTTGTCGTAGCTGACCAGCTCCTCGGCGCCGCCGGCGGTGGTGACCAGGAGCTTGCGGGCGGGCACGTCGATGCGGCGGGCCGTGGTGTCCAGCCGCAGCCGCATGCCGGTGGCCTCCAGGTCGGCGGTGGTGCGGTGGGCGAGGTTGCGCCAGTGGGTGACCTCGCCGGAGACGTAGTAGGGGATGCCGCAGATGGAGAAGTTCGGGTAGGCGTCCGCGACGACCACGCTGACGTCGGCGCCGGGATCCAGTTCGCGGGCGCGCAGCGCGGCGCTGATGCCGGCGTCGCTGCCGCCGATCATGACCAGGTGCATGGCTCGGGCTCCCTTCGGCGGTCTGGTCAGCGGGGCTGGCCCGGTGCCGCGGACCGGGCAGGCTCGTGCGGGACGATGATGCTGGCGGCCTGGCCGGGGGTCAGCCGCGGGTACAGCGCCCGGATCACCCCGACGGCCAGGGCGCCGCCGAGGACCTGGGCGCCGATGAACGCGGGCGCCGAGGCGGGCGCGATCCCGGCGAAGCTGTCGGAGAACATCCGGCCGATCGTGATGGCCGGATTGGCGAAGCTGGTCGATGAGGTGAAGAAGTACGCCGCGCCGATGTAAGCGCCCACCGCGGCGGGCGCGGACGCGGACCGGCCGGACCGGGCCAGCGCGAAGATCACCACGATCAGCCCGAGCGTCGCGATGACCTCGGACAGGAAGTGCGCGGGCGTCGCCCGGTCCTTGGCCGAGATGCTGACCGCGGCGGAGGCGAACATCAGGTTCGCCGCCACGGCCCCGGCGATGCAGCCGGCGACCTGGGCGGGCAGGTAGGCCGCGGCGTCGCGCCAGCGCAGCCCGCCGAACGCGGCGTCGGCGAACGACACCACCGGGTTGAAATGCGCGCCGGATACCGGCCCGAACATCAGGATGATCGCGAACAGCCCGGCCGCGGTAGCCGCCGCGTTCTCCAGCAGCTCCAGCCCTGTGTCGCCGGGGGATAGCCGCTGCGCGGCATACCCCGAGCCGATCACGATCGCGGCCAGGAACGCGCTGCCCAGCAGCTCGGCCAGCAGCCGCCGCCACAACGCGGCCTGGCTCACCGCGCCGCCCGCGGGCCGGCGCGGCCTGCCCGGCCGCCTGGCGTGCCTGCCATGACGTGCTGCCCTCCCGGCCTTTATCGATGCCTGTCTATTCAGATGCGGCCAGCTTGCCCGACTGCATAGACAAGCGTCAAGATAAACAAATGTCGATTCAGGCGGCCAGCGGGCACCCGCGTTCGTCCCCGCCGCGGAGCTGAGGCAGGTCATCGAGGCGTGCGCCGTGCCGCTGGTCGGCGAGCCGCTGGGCGAGGAAGCCGCGACCGGGCTGGCGCAGGTCTTCAAGGCCCTCGGCGACCCGGTCCGGCTGCGGCTGGTCTCGCTGATCGGGGCCCATCAGGGCGGGCAGGTCTGCGTGTGCGAGCTCAGCACCGCCTTCAGCCTGACCCAGCCCACCATCAGCCACCACCTGAAGGTGCTGCGCGAGGCCGGGATCATCGACTGCGAGCGGCGCGGCACCTGGGTCTACTACTGGCTCGTGCCCGCCGCGCTGGAGCGCATGTCCGCGCTGCTGACCCCGCCAGCCCGGTAGCTTCCGCCACCGGGCCGGGCGTCCCGAGGGCGGCCCGCCCTGGCCGGGTGCTGGCTAGCAGCACGCTGAGCCAGAACTGGCGGCCTGGTCGACGTGGCCGCCGGTCCCGCCGCAGCACTCCGGGCCGTGGCCCTCACCATAGAAGGTCGGGCTGTCGGCCAGCACCGTGTAGACCTCCCAGGACTCCCCGTCGGGCGCGCCCTGGACCCAGAACTTGTCCTGCCGGGCGTAGCAGCAGGTGGTGTCCCGCTCCTGCGCCGCGGCCAGCCCGGCCCGGGCCAGGCGGGCCTGCTCGGCCTCGACGGTGTCGGTGTCGGGGACCTCGACGCCGAGGTGGTTGAGGCTGCCGCCCTGACCGGGGTTCTCCAGCAGCACCAGCTTGAGTGGCGGCTCCGCGATGGCGAAGTTCGCGTACCCGGGACGGCGCTTGGCGGGCTCGGTGCCGAACAGCCGCGAGTAGAAGGTCACGGCCTGGTCGATGTCATTCACGTTGAGCGCGAGCTGGAGACGGCTGGGCATGAGAACCTCCGGTCAGACATTGACATCTGTCTATATCTCTCGGTCAGAAGCTTGCCCTAGACATCGAGCCCCGTCAATATAGATACACGTCTAAGTCTCGGGCCATGGCCAGCCTCGGCGCCCTGATCGGCTGCCCCGGGCTTCCCTCCCCGGCATTCATCGTCTATCGTCGATAGACGATGAATGCTGATGCTGAGCCGCTCGACCGGGCGACCGCTGCCGAGTACGCGAGCTGGTTCCGGGCGCTGGCCGACCCGACCCGGATCCAGATCGTCTCGCTGCTGGCCCGCCGGGGCGAGCCGATGAACGTCGGCCAGATTGTTGCCGCCGTGGACGTCGGCCAGTCCACCGTGTCGGCCCATCTCAAGGTGCTGGCCGAGGTGCGGTTCGTGCTGGCCACTCACCGCGGCACCGCCACGTACTACCGGGTCAACGACGCGTGCGTGGACTGCTTCCCCACCGCCGCTGACATCGTCATGGGCCAGCCGGTCCCCGCGCCGCCCGTCCCCGCCGCCCAGCCATGACCAAGGACCCGCGATGACCGAGCACCACGCACAAGAAGACCGGGCCGAGGGCGTCATCAGCCGCTACTCCGGCCTGGCCCGGGCCGCGCGAGCGGGCCGGCAGATCATCGACTCTGAGCCCGGCGGGCTCGAGGCCGGGTGCTTCGGCGCCGCCGGATACGACGACACCAGCGACCTGCCCGACGGCGCGCTGCGGGCCAGCCTGGGCTGCGGCAACCCGGTCGCCGTCGCCGCGCTGCACCCCGGCGAGACCGTGCTGGACCTGGGCTCGGGCGGCGGCATCGACGTGCTGCTGTCGGCTCGCCGCGTCGCCCCCGGCGGGAAGGCTTACGGCCTCGACGGCTCGCCCGACATGATCGCCCTGGCCCGCGAGAACGCCGCGACCGCCGGAGTGAAGAACGCCGAGTTCCTGCCCGGCCGCATCGAGGCCATCCCGCTACCCGAAGCCAGCGTCGACGTTGTCATCTCCAACTGCGTCATCAACCTGTCCGCCGACAAGCCCCGCGTCCTGGCCGAGACCTTCCGCGTGCTGCGCCCCGGCGGCCGCATCGGCATCAGCGACATCATCGCCGACCAGGACCTGGACCCGGCCCGGCGAGCCGAGGCCGAGCGGCTGACCGGCTGCGCCGCCGGCACCCTCACCGCCGCCGGCTACCGCCGCCACCTGCTCGCCGCCGGATTCACCACCATCAGCATCACCGCCACCAGCGAGCCCGCGCCCGGCCTGCACTCCGCCATCATCCAGGCCACCCGCCCCGCCGCCCCCGCAGGCGGCCTCATCCGCCCCATGACCCCCGCCGACGCCGGCGCGGTCCTGGCCATCTACCAGGCCGGCCTGGACACCGGCCACGCCAGCTTCGAGACCACCGCCCCGGACTGGGACACCTTCGACCGCGCCCGCCTGCCGCAGCACCGGCACGTCGCGACCACCGGCACCGGAGAGGTCCTCGGCTGGGCCGCCGCCACCGCGGTCTCCGACCGGTGCGCCTACGCCGGCGTCATCGAGCACTCCCTCTACATCCACCCCGGCGCCCGCGGCCGCGGCATCGGCGCCGCGCTCCTGGCCGCGCTCATCGGCTCATCCGAAGCCGCCGGGATCTGGACCATCCAGACCGGGATCTTCCCCGAGAACACCCCCAGCCTGCGCCTGCACCAGCAAGCCGGGTTCCGCGTCGTCGGCACCCGCCACCGCATCGGCAACCATCACGGCCGCTGGCGCGACGTCACCCTCCTCGAACGCCGCAGCACC
>CAWGHW010000024.1:0-268902 GCA_963822485.1 uncultured Actinomycetota bacterium | reverse complement strand
ATGGCTGAGCAGGTCGTTGTCATCGGCGCGGGGGTCTACGGCGCTGCGGTGACCGCCGAGCTAGCGCGGCGCGGTGCCCGCGTCACGGTGGTCGATTCGGGTCCGCCGGCGGCTGGCACCTCCGGTGCGACCTTCTCCTGGATCAACTCGTGCGGCAAGCAGCCGCGGGCATATCACGATCTCAGCGTCGCCGCGATGGAGGCACATCAGCGGCTAGCACGGAACGTGCCCGGCAGCGACTGGTACCACGGCGGCGGAAACCTGGAGTGGGGCAGCAGCGACGCCGAACGCAGGCAACTGCGCGGGAAGGCCGACTCGGTTCTCGGCTACGGCTACGAGGTCCGCTGGCTCACCCGCGCGGAGGCGCTGCGCCTCGAGCCCGATATGAATCCCGCCGAACTGCCCGCCGACGAGATCGCCTACTTCCCGGCCGAGGGATGGATCGAGCCAGTCCGGCTGATCGGCAGCCTGCTGTCCACGGCGGGGGCGGAGCGGATCTGGGGCGACGGGGTCACGGGCATCGACGTGTCCGGCGGCCTGGCGCGTTCTGTCCGGCTCGCCTCGGGCCGGCGGCTGCCCGCCGACGCCGTCGTGAACTGCGCCGGGCCGGGGGCAGCCAGCGTGGCCCGGCTCGCCGGGCTGGACCTGCCCATGCGCAACACCCGCGGTGTCCTCATCTACACCTCCCCAGTCCCGGTCTCGGTGTCCCGGGTCATCCACGCGCCGCAGGTCCATCTGCGGCCCGACGGCGCCGGGCGGCTGCTGCTGCACACGCATGACATCGATGACGCGGCGCATGCCTCGGGCGACGGCGGGATCAGCGTGGATCAGGCAGCGGTCGGCAAGGTGGTGGAAGCCGGCCGCGTGCTCTACCCCGGACTCCGTGCGGCGAGCGTGGAGAGCGTGCGAGTAGGCGTACGGCCGATCCCCGGTGACGGCCTGCCCGTGCTGGGCCGGGCGCCCGGGCTGCCGAACTTCTACTTTGCCGTCTCGCACAGCGGCGCGACGCTCAGCGTGCACGCCGGCGCGCTCGTCGCTGGCGAGGTGCTGGGCGAGGACCTCTCCGGGGAACTGGCCGCGTTCCGCTTCGGACGATTCTGAGGGAGACATGGTGCGTACCGCAGTTCTGCACGGCTGCGACCTCGTCGACGGTACCGGCGGGGCACCGCGGCGCGGGGTCGACATCGTCATCACGGGAGACACGATCCGTGAGATCGTGCCCTCCAGCCCCCCGGAAACTTATGGCAGAGCCGATGAGGTCGTTAAAGCCGGAGGCACGCTCGCCATTCCCGGCTTGATCAACAACCATACCCATGGCACAGCGTACGGGCCGCTCTTCCCCAGCGGCCACAAGGCGCTAGCGCACGAGCAGGTGCGCGCCAACCTGGACCGGCACCTGCTGGAGGGCACGACCACCGTCCTCTGCGTTGACGGCTTCGTCACCGCTGAGGCCCTGGCGCGGACCAATGATGATCACCCGGTCACGGTCAGACTGGCATCCTGCAACACGCCGGCCTGTCTGCGGGCGGCGTCGATCGCGGACGGCAGCGGGCTCACCGATGAGACTCGCGCGTTTACCGCGCGCCAGGCGGTCAGCGCGGGAGCGGTTGCCCTCGGCGAGATCGGCGCCGGGCACACCCTCGGCGGCGGCGGGGCGAGCTACATGTACATCCCGGCCGAGGTGGCCAAGCGTACGGGTGTGACGATCACGCCCCGGCAGTCGGACGCGCTCAAGGTCGCGGTGCTGGGGCGGCACATCTCCGCTTCGTCTTTCGACCGGGACGCGGCCGAGGAGGCGCTGGCCGCCGCGGGGCTGGCCGGCAGGCTCTCCGCCGGGGAGATCCGCGAGATCGTCTCGGGGATCATCCTGCCCGCTTTCGATATCGCCCTGGACGGGCTCGCCGAGGCCGCCGACTACGCGCGCCGGGCCGGCGTGCCGGTGCTGGTGCATAACGCGGCCGCGTCGATGAGGCAGGTCGCTGCGATAGCCAGGACTGGCGTGCAGCTCATCGCCGGGCACTCCAACCATTCGAGCTTCGAGCTGCGCGAGGCCCTGGAACACGCCGAGCGCCTCAAGGAACTGGGCGCGATCATCGACGTTTCCACCCTCGACACATTCGGCGCGCAGCGGCTGACCAGAGGCCCGGAGCTGTTCTACGCCATGCTGAAGGGCGGGCTCGCCGACACGATTTCGACTGACTATGCGGGCGGCTACCACGACGCTGTCCTGCTAGCCGTCGACCGCGCCACGAAGGCCGGCGTGGCTGGCCTGCCGGCCGCGATCGCCATGGCCACCGCCAATGTCGCCGACGCCATCCCCGAAGTGGCGCCGCGGCGAGGCCGCCTCACGCCGGGCGCGGTCGCCGACATCGTGCTGACCGACCCGGCGAATCTGCCGCGTGTCCGCACGGTCATCATCGGCGGTGAGACCGTTGTGCGAGATGGGGCGCGTGTCACGGCCTGACGATGCGGCGGGAAAGGGACGGCAGTGAAGCGGACAACCATCGGCGACGTCGCGGCAGAGGCCGGGGTGTCCGTAGCGACGGTTTCGCGAGTGCTCAACGGCGGCGCCGTCAGAGGTTCGACCGCGGCCAGGGTGCGGGAGGCCGCCAGCCGGCTGGAGTACACGCCGAACGCGCTGACGAAGAGCATCTTCGCCGGCCGATCCAGCACGATCGGGGTGGTCATCGACGATCTGCGCAGCCCGTTCTACCTGGACCTGATGCGCGGGATCGACGAGGTGGCCGGCGCCAATGGCAGCCTGGTCATGTTCGCCAGCACGTTCCAGCACGTCGGCCGCGAGGCCGCACAGGTCCAGGCGATGGACGAGCAGCGGGTGCGTGGCCTGATCGTCACCACCGGCGAGACCACCGACGACAGGACGCGCAGGATGGCCGCGGGAGGAACCCCGTGTGTCATCGTCGCGCGGCCGGTGCGCGACCCTCCGCCCGGACTGCACTCGGTCGCCCTGGACAACACCGCGGCCGGCCGGCTGATAGCGGAGCACCTGATCTCATGCGGGCGGCGATCGGTAGGCGTGATCACCTCCGGAGGGCGGCCGTCCCAGCTCGAGCGCACCAGAGGACTGCGGCAAGGGCTCGCCGAGGCCGGCCTTCCGCTGCCCGGGGAAGCCGTGCTGAGCATAGAAGCCAACGAGCAAGCCAGGGATGCTGTGGAGGCACTGCTGGGACGCCGCGCTCCCACGGACGTGATCGTCTGCCTCACCGGCCGGCGCACAGTCGCGGTCCACTCCGTACTGGCCAGCCGAGGACTGGCAATCCCGGGCGACATCGGGTTCCTGACCATGGACGACTTCTCCTGGGCCCCGGCCCTCGGCATCACGGTCATCGCGCAGCCGGCGCATCAGATGGGGCAGAAGGCAGCCGAACTCATCGTCGAAAACCCAGGCCTGGCACGTCTGACGTCACGCTCATCGCCCGCACGTCTGCGGCGAGAACAGCTACCGGGGCATGACCCCGATCGCCCGCACCTCCTGCGGCGAGAACCAGCTTGCAGTGATCACGGCCCGCCGGTGTAGGCGCGGACGTCGGCGACGCTCCACCAGTTGCCGCTGGCCGCGGTCAGGGTGATGCGGACGTACCGGACCGGTGCGCCGCGCAGGGCGACGGTGGTGAGCTGCCCGGTTCCGTGACCGGCGCCGACCGCGATCCAGTGCACGCCGTCGTTGCTGGTCGCGACGGTGTACTGGCGCGGGTAGTCGCCGGTGGACACGCCAGTGTCGAACACGACCTGCCGGGCCTGGATCGCCTTGCCGAAGTCGACCTGAAGGTACTGGCCGGGGGCCTGCCCGGCGCCGGTGGAGTAGCGGGTGCTGGCGTCGCCGTCCACGGCGCTGGCCGCCACGTCGCCAGTGCAGCACGGGTCGGTCGGGCCGGGCGGGTTCGCCGTCGCGGTCCAGCCAGCCGGTGCGACCTGGCGCAGGGCGTCCGTGCCGGGGATGCGACCGGGCCAGGTGAAGGTGGCCAGTGCCCCGCCGGGCAGAGTGTAGGTGAAGGCCTGGTCGCCCTCGCGCACGGCGAAGGTGAGCGGGTTGTCGTTCTCGTTGTGCGCGACCAGCACCGTGCTGCCGTCCGGGTTGCGGAACGCCACGTCCATGATCTGCCCGTTCCACCCCGTCGTGCCGAACGAGGTGCTGGCGATGCGCAGCGCTCCTGGCTGCACGAAGCGGGCCAGGTGCCCGAGCGTGTAGTACTCGGCGTTGTCGGTGACCTGGTCGCCGGGTCCGACGGTGATGATGCCGGTGCAGGTTCCGCAGCCGCCCACATGGGGCCCGCCGGAGGGGTCGAGGGCCAGGTTCCAGTTGATGACGGTCTCGGCCCAGTTGCGGGGGGCACCGATGATCAGGTTGCGGGCGTGCCACTTGAGCGTGTCGGAGAAGGTGTTCGCCGGGTCGGCTGACTGACTTCCGGAGCACTCGGTGAAGTAGATCGCCTTGTCCGGGAACTGGTTGTGCAGCGTGGTCATCGCGCTCGGGTCGCCGTAGTAGCAGTGGTAGGCGACGCCAGAGATCCACCTGGCAGCCGGGGAGTTCAGGACGTTCTGCGGGTAGGCGTTGATGTCGGCGGTCTCGTCCGGCGGGGTCGACGCTATGTCGTTGGGGTGCTCGGACCAGTTGTGGTCGTAGGCGAGGATCTGGGTGTGCAGGCCCGCGGCGCGCAGCATCGGGCCGAGATCCTCGATGACCTTCTCCTCCTGCCACGAGGGCATGTCCGTGCCGGGATAGCCGGACGGGCTGCGGTTCTGCGGCTCGTTCTGCACGGTGATCGTGTCGACCGTGACGCCGTTCGCCTGGTACGCCTCCACGAACTTCGTCAGGTACAGCGCATAGGAGCGGTAGACGCGCGGGTCGTCGATCAGGCGGCCACCGATCAGCGAGTCACCCGTCTTCATCCACGCCGGCGGGCTCCACGGGCTCGCGATGACCTGCAGTCGCGGATTGATGGCCTCGGCCTGACGCAGCAGCGGCAGGATCTGCGCCTGATCGTGGGCGATGGAGAAGTGGCGCTGCTGGTAGTCGGTCTGGCCCGCGGGCATGTCGTCGTAGGTATACGCCGCGGTGGTCACGAAATCCGAGGCGCCGATCGGCTGGCGCAGGTAATCCAGCCCGTCCCCGGTCACCGGGTCGAACAGCGACCGCATCGTGGCCGCGCGCACCGCCGGGGACAGCCGGTATAGCACCGTGGCCGAGGAGTCGGTGATCGCGCCGCCGAATCCCTGCATCCTCTGGAAGGTCAAGGTCGGATCAACGACGATCTCCGGCGCGGTCACCGGCGCGTCCCCGAACGCGACCGTGCCCAGATCGCTGAGCTTGTCCGTGCCGTCGGGCGTGGTTACCCACACGTGCGCCGACACCGGCGCCGGATCGCTGAGCTCACTGGCGACCGCGCCGGGGCCAGCCAGGATCATGGCGCCGGCCGTTGTCACCGCCGTGGCCAGCGCGACCGCGACGAACCTGATACGGGACATCGTCGTGCCTCTCCCTGCGGAAAACGGCCGAGCGCGGTGTTACAGAATGTAACAACTCTGGAACAAACGCCCTGCCCGCGTAGCGAATCAGCCTGGTCGCCATCTGTCAAGAGTCAGGCAAAACTCATCGATAGTTCCGAGGTCTATGCTGCGGACATGAAACACTGCGATGTAACAAATGGCTAACCGGCCGACGCAGGAGCGCGTCACTGTCCGCGACATCGCGGCGCAGGCCGGGGTGTCCATCGCGACCGTTTCCCGGGCCCTGAACGGCCAGGCCAATGTCGCTCCCCGCACCCGCGAGCTGGTGCAGCGCGCCGCTGAGCAGCTCGGCACGCGGACCCCGGGCTCCGGTGCGAACCGGCCGCGCGCCGCGCCGGGCGCCGTCTACCTGCGCTGCCCCTACGTGCTGACTGACTACTTCGGGTTGATCGTCTCCTCCATCGCCGAGACCCTGGCACTGCACGGGCGCGCGGTGGTGCTGGACGCAGGTGAGGCCGCCCAGCGGGCCAGCGCCCTGCCATCGCTCCCGTCGCGACCCGGCATCGCCGGCGCGATCGTCATCCTGCCGCCAGAATCCAGCGAGCAGCTTGTCGCGCTGCGCGCCCGGAGGTTCCCTTTCGTCGTGGTCGATCCGCGCACACCGGTCCCCCGGGACATCGCTGCCATCTCGGCCGCGCACTTCGCGGGAGCCCGCAGCATGACGGCTCACCTGGCGCAGCTTGGCCACCGGCGGATCGGCGTGATCGCCGGACCGCACAACTGGCTCGCCGGGCCGGCCCGCCTGGCCGGTCATGCCTCAGCGCTCGCGGAGACCGGCGTCCTCCACCCGCCCGAGCTGACCCGCTCCGGCGAGCCGACCGCAGCCTTCGGCCACCGCGCCGCCGGCGAACTGCTCGACCTGCCCCAGCGGCCCACCGCGCTGGCGGGCTTCAATGACAAGATCGCTGTCGGTGCGCTGGCCGCGGCCGCCGAGCGTGGCCTGAGGGTGCCCGAGGACCTGTCCATCACCGGCTTCGACGACATCGATATGGCTCAGGCCACCAGCCCGCTGCTCACCACCGTCCGCCAGCCCCTGGCCGAGATGGGCCGGATGGCCGTCAGCCTCCTCATCCGGCTCCTGGACGGCCACCGGGTCGACGCGCTGCACATCGAGCTCGCCACCGAACTCATTGTGCGCGGTTCCACCGGCCCAGCCCGGCCGACTGCGGCTCGGCGGTCGGCCGATAGCGAGTGACTTGTCGGTCTTATCACCGCCGCTACCAGGGCATGGTCACTTCAGCAGCTGCCTGGCCATTACGACGCGCTGGATCTGGTTGGTGCCCTCGTAGATCTGGGTGATCTTGGCGTCGCGCATCATCCGCTCGACCGGGTAGTCGCTGACGTAGCCGTAGCCGCCCAGCAGCTGCACCGCGTCGGTGGTGACATCCATGGCCACGTCCGAGGCGAAGCACTTGCACGCCGAGGACATGAACGTCAGGTCCGCGGCCCGCTCGCCCGCCATGGCCCGCTCGGACCGGGCCGCCGCGGCGTAGGTGAGCTGCCGGGCCGCCTCGACCTTCATGGCCATGTCGGCCAGCATGAACTGCACGCCCTGGAACTCGGCGATGGCCTGGCCGAACTGGCGCCGCTCCTTGACGTAGCCGATGGCGTAGTCGAGCGCGCCCTGCGCGATGCCCAGGGCCTGGGCGGCGATGGTGATCCGGGTGTGGTCCAGGGTGGCCAGCGCGGTGCGGAAGCCGGTGCCCTCGGCGCCGATCATCCGGTCGGCCGGGATCACGCAGTTGTCGAAGTACAGCTCGCGGGTGGGCGAGCCCTTGATGCCGAGCTTGTGCTCGGGCGCCCCGAACGAGAGGCCCTCGTCGCCGTCCTCGACCACGAACGCGGAGATGCCCCCGGCGCCGCCGGCCGGGTCGGTGACGGCCATCACGGTGTAGAACTTGGAGACCCCGGCGTTGGTGATCCAGCGCTTGGTGCCGTTGAGCACGAAGGTGTCGCCATCGCGGACGGCGCGGGTCTTCATGGCGGCGGCGTCGGACCCGGCCTCGGGCTCGGACAGGGCGTAGGAAAACATGCCCTCGCCGCTGGCGACCCGGGGCAGGTACCGGCGCTTGAGGTCGTCCGAGGCGGACAGGATGAGCGGCATGGTGCCGAGCTTGTTGACCGCCGGGATCAGCGAGGAGGACGCGCAGGCCCGGGCGACCTCCTCGATCACGATCGCGGTGGCGAGGGCGTCGGCCCCGGCCCCGCCGTACTCCTCGGGGATGTGCACGGCGTGCAGGTCGGACTTGACCAGGGCCTCGTGGGCCTCGACCGGGAACTGGGCCGACTGATCGACCTTCGCCGCGTACGGGGCGATCTTGTCGTCGGCCAGCTGGCGCACGGACTCGCGAAGCGCTTCGTGCTCGGGCGACAGGGCAAAGGCCGGGAAGTCAGAGCTCATGACCCGATGGTAGGAGCCGCGGGCGGCCACCCCAAGACCGGCGGCGCTTTCGGGCGGGCCTGGCGGCGGCGTCCGCCGCGTAGCCTTCAGCCGTGACATCCCTGGCCGTGCTGCTCTCCCCCGCCGGGCAGGAACTGCTGGACCGGCTCAGCGGCGAGGACGTGACGGCCGAGCAGGCGCTGCGGCTGGCCGAGCGGCTGCGCGGCAGCTACCCGCCGGACCTGGTGGCGGCGGCGCTGACCGAGCAGGCGCTGCGGATGAGCGCCAGGGCCAAGTTCAGCCGGGCCGAGGAGATGCTGTTCACCAGGGACGGTCTCGAGCAGGCGTCGTCCGAGCAGGCCGCCGCGCACAGCGCCGCCCGGATGCGGGACTACGCCACGGTGGCCGACCTGTGCTGCGGCATCGGCGGCAACCTGGCCGCGCTGGCCGCGGGCTCGCGGGTGCTGGCCGTGGACCGCGACCTGACCAGCCTGGAGTTCGCCCGGCACAACGCCGCGGTGTCCGGCGCGGCGGGCCCGGTGCTGGCGGTCTGCGCCGACGTCCGCCAGCTGGTGGCCGACAGCCGCGGCGCGGCGGGCCGCGGCGCGCGGCGGGCGGGCCCGGCGGGCCGCGGCGTGGCGGGCGGGCACGGGATCGGGGCCGTGTTCATCGACCCGGCCCGCCGGGCGGGCGGGCGCCGGCTGCGGGCCGGGCTGAGCGAGCCGCCGCTGGACTGGTGCCTGCGGCTGCCGGACTGGGTGCCGGCGGTGGGCATCAAGGCGGCGCCGGGCCTGCCGCTGGAGCTGGTCCCGCCGGGCTGGGAGGTCGAGTTCCTGGCCGTGGGCCGGGGGCTCAAGGAGGCGCTGCTGTGGTCCCCGGCGCTGGCCTCGGCCCCGCGGCGGGCCACGATCCTGCCCGCGAGCAAGGCGCTGACCCCAGGCACCACGCTGACCCCAGGCAGCATGCCGACCCCGGCAGCTGGTTGTGCCCTCGTAGATCTGGGTGATCTTGGCGTCGCGCATCATCCGCTCGACCGGGTAGTCGCTGACGTAGCCGTAGCCGCCCAGCAGCTGCACCGCGTCGGTGGTGACCTCCATGGCCACGTCCGAGGCGAAGCACTTGCACGCCGAGGACATGAACGTCAGGTCCGCGGCCCGCTCGCCCGCCATGGCCCGCTCGGACCGGGCCGCCGCGGCGTAGGTGAGCTGCCGGGCCGCCTCGACCTTCATGGCCATGTCGGCCAGCATGAACTGCACGCCCTGGAACTCGGCG
Organism: uncultured Actinomycetota bacterium; assembly: GCA_963822485.1. Lineage (GTDB taxonomy): Bacteria > Actinomycetota > Actinomycetes > Streptosporangiales > Streptosporangiaceae > DASUBV01. The sequence continues at coordinate 259,721 of CAWGHW010000024.1, read as the reverse complement.
ATGGCCTTGCCGAACTGCCTGCCGCTCCTTGACGTAGCCGATGGCGTAGTCGAGCGCGCCCTGCGCGATGCCCAGGGCCTGGGCGGCGATGGTGATCCGGGTGTGGTCCAGGGTGGCCAGCGCGGTGCGGAAGCCGGTGCCCTCGGCGCCGATCATCCGGTCGGCCGGGATCACGCAGTTGTCGAAGTACAGCTCGCGGGTGGGCGAGCCCTTGATGCCGAGCTTGTGCTCGGGCGCCCCGAACGAGAGGCCCTCGTCGCCGTCCTCGACCACGAACGCGGAGATGCCCCCGGCGCCGCCGGCCGGGTCGGTGACGGCCATCACGGTGTAGAACTTGGAGACCCCGGCGTTGGTGATCCAGCGCTTGGTGCCGTTGAGCACGAAGGTGTCGCCATCGCGGACGGCGCGGGTCTTCATGGCGGCGGCGTCGGACCCGGCCTCGGGCTCGGACAGGGCGTAGGAAAACATGCCCTCGCCGCTGGCGACCCGGGGCAGGTACCGGCGCTTGAGGTCGTCCGAGGCGGACAGGATGCAGCGGCATGGTGCCGAGCTTGTTGACCGCCGGGATCAGCGAGGAGGACGCGCAGGCCCGGGCGACCTCCTCGATCACGATCGCGGTGGCGAGGGCGTCGGCCCCGGCCCCGCCGTACTCCTCGGGGATGTGCACGGCGTGCAGGTCGGACTTGACCAGGGCCTCGTGGGCCTCGACCGGGAACTGGGCCGACTGATCGACCTTCGCCGCGTACGGGGCGATCTTGTCGTCGGCCAGCTGGCGCACGGACTCGCGGAGCGCTTCGTGCTCGGGCGACAGGGCAAAGGCCGGGAAATCGGAGCTCATGACCCGATGGTAGGAGCCGCGGGCGGCTACCCCAAGACCGGCGGCCGCTTTCAGGGCGGGCCTCGGCGGCGGCGGTCCGCCGCGTAGCCTTCAGCCGTGACATCCCTGGCCGTGCTGCTCTCCCCGCCGGGCAGGAGCTGCTGGACCGGCTCAGCGGCGAGGACGTGACGGCCGAGCAGGCGCTGCGGCTGGCCGAGCGGCTGCGCGGCAGCTACCCGCCGGACCTGGTGGCGGCGGCGCTGACCGAGCAGGCGCTGCGGATGAGCGCCAGGGCCAAGTTCAGCCGGGCCGAGGAGATGCTGTTCACCAGGGACGGCCTCGAGCAGGCGTCGTCCGAGCAGGCGGCCGCGCACAGCGCCGCCCGGCTGCGGGACTACGCCGCGGTGGCCGACCTGTGCTGCGGCATCGGCGGCAACCTGGCCGCGCTGGCCGCGGGCTCGCGGGTGCTGGCCGTGGACCGCGACCTGACCAGCCTGGAGTTCGCCCGGCACAACGCCGCGGTGTCCGGCGCGGCGGGCCCGGTGCTGGCGGTCTGCGCCGACGTCCGCCAGCTGGTGGCCGACAGCCGGGCGCGGCGGGCGGCGCGGCGTGGCGGGCCGGCGCGGCGGGCCGCGGCGTGGCGGGCGGGCACGGGATCGGGGCCGTGTTCATCGACCCGGCCCGCCGGGCGGGCGGGCGCCGGCTGCGGGCCGGGCTGAGCGAGCCGCCGCTGGGCTGGTGCCTGCGGCTGCCGGACTGGGTGCCGGCGGTGGGCATCAAGGCGGCGCCGGGCCTGCCGCTGGAGCTGGTCCCGCCGGGCTGGGAGGCCGAGTTCCTGGCCGTGGGCCGCGGGCTCAAGGAGGCGCTGCTGTGGTCCCCGGCGCTGGCCTCGGCCCCGCGGCGGGCCACGATCCTGCCCGCGAGCAAGGCGCTGACCCCAGGCACCACGCTGACCCCAGGCAGCATGCCGACGCCCGGCCCAGCAGACGCGGACAGGCAGCACGCCGGCCACCGTCTACACGCTGACCGCCGAACCGGGCCCGCCGGTGCCAGTGGCCGCGCCCGGCCAGTTCCTGCTCGACCCCAATCCCAGCGTGACCAGGGCCGGCCTGGTCGAGGACCTGGCCCGGCGCATCGGCGCCTGGAAGATCGACCCGATGATCGCGTTCCTGGCCACCGACCGGGAGGTCAGCACGCCGTTCGCCCGGACGCTGCGGGTCCTGGAGTCGATGCCCTGGCACGAGAAGCAGCGCCGCGCGCCGGCTCCGCGAGCTGGGCATCGGGTCCGCCGACATCCGCCGCCGCGGGCTGGCCGGGGACGTGGACCTGATCCGGCGCCGGCTGGGCCTGCGCGGGGAGGGTGCGGCCACGATCGTGCTGACCCGGCGCGAGGACCGGCCCTGGGGCCTGATCTGCACTCCACTCCGTGATCACGGAACCCCGTCAGCGAATATCGTGAAAGGGGCGCTCCTTTGGGCGGGTGGATGAGACGGGAGTGGGCAGGCATGCGAGCGTCAGCCCGGAGGCTGGCGCTCGCATGCCTGGCTGGTCTAGTTTCGTTCGGCTGGGAAGGGTCTTGTGATCAGGAGTGGACCCTCCAGGCGCATAGGCCTCCGGCGTTGCCCGGGGGCAACAGGGTTATGTTTCCGCCTGTACCCTGTTCCGCACAAGCTCCATAGCTTGGATCTTCGAGTCCTTGGCTTGCTTCGAATGCCGAGACCGTGACGTTGATCAGGCCTGCGGCGGGACCGCTGCTCGCCAGGAGGTTGCCGTCTTGCACCCAGACCTCGCCGTCCCCTGCAGATGACTCGAAGACCCCGGTATCCTGAGGGGTGGCGCGGTAGGTCAAGAGGTTATCGGCATTCTGGATCACCACGAGGTCATCGCCCTTGTACTGGTTATCCAGGGCATGGTCCGCGAACGGGCAGAAGACTGGCGTAGCGGCGTTGGGTTCGTATTCGACTGTGCCGCCGCACTCGCTAGCTGCGATGATATTGACAGTCTCCGCGACGCCGGTGGCGAATGGCTCCGCGTTTATTGGGCCGGGATTCCCGTCGTGACCGGACATGCAAAGTCCGCTGCCGGTCTCGCACAGCTGGACACCCGTGAACGCTGTGTCCGGGCTGATGGTGCCGGGATGCACGGCCGGGGCGTTGCCTGGCGATGCGCTGGCCGGTGCTGCGGCGAGGCTGAGGGCGCTGGCCGCCAGGACGGCAGCCAGGGCGAGTGACTTGCGCATTGCGAGTAACTGACGCATTGTTACCTTTCCGCTCTTTTAAGCGAGAGGCCCCGTTTATCCAGTATCACGACCACCATTATTCGGTGTCAATGCCGGCGGGGTGAGGGCCGCCCGGGCCGGTACCGCGTCCGCGAGCATGATCCGTGCCGTGACGGATGACGGTTACTTCGACTGTGCCCGACTCGTACAGGAACCCTGAGTGGCAGCCTGGGCGGAAACCGGGAGTGCTATATCACTGACGGACTTCCGTGATCACGCAGGTCATCCTTGACGCGGCCCGTAAACGACCTTCCGGCCAGGCCCAAATCGCCGGGCCAGGCCGGTCAGGCCGAGGCCAGGCCGGGTCAGGCCGCCGGGTCAGGCCGAGTTGCCGTGCCGAGAGCCCAGCCGGGCCCGCAGGCTCGCGCCCTTTTCCTCCGCCGTCACGCGCAGCTGGTCCTGGAACGCGGTCATCCGCGCGCGCAGGTTCGGGTCCGACGCGGCCAGGATGCGCACCGCGAGCAGGCCCGCGTTGCGGGCGGCGCCGACCGCGACGGTGGCCACCGGGACCCCGGCCGGCATCTGCACGATGGACAGCAGCGAGTCGAGCCCGTCCAGGTGGGCCAGCGGCACCGGCACGCCGATGACCGGCAGCGGCGTCACCGCGGCCAGCATGCCCGGCAGGTGGGCCGCGCCGCCCGCCCCGGCGATGATGACCCGGATGCCCCGCTCGGCGGCCGACGCGCCGTAGACGATCATCTCCTTGGGCATCCGGTGCGCGGAGACCACGTCGGCCTCCCACGGCACGCCGAACTCGGTCAGGGCCGTGACCGCGCCCTCCATGACCGGCCAGTCCGAGTCACTGCCCATGACGACGCTGACCTGCGCCTGGCTGACCTGTCCCTGACTGTCCTGTGCCTGACCGGCCATCGTGCTCCCTTCACCCACTACCGGAAGTCTTAGTCCACGCCCCACGCCAGGTAGCCCGCCGCCCGCCGGGCCCGCTCTCCCGCCGCCTCCGGCTGGTCGTCCAGCACCGTCACGTGGCCGACCTTGCGGCCCGGCCGGACCGCCTTGCCGTACAGGTGCACCTTCACCCCCGGATCGGCTGCCATCACGTGGGTCAGCCGGGAGCGCAGGTCGGGGTCGTCGCCGCCGAGTATGTTGACCATCACGGTGGCCGGGGCCAGGGCCGTGGTGGTGCCCAGCGGCAGGTTCAGCACCGCCCGCAGGTGCTGCTCGAACTGCGAGGTCAGCGCGCCCTCGATGGTCCAGTGGCCGCTGTTGTGCGGCCGCATGGCGACCTCGTTGACCAGCAGCCCGCCCTTGGTCTCGAACAGCTCCACGGCCAGCAGCCCGGTCACGTCCAGCTCGGCGGCCAGCCGCAGCCCGAGCCGCTCGGCCTCGACCGCCGTCTCCTCGTCCAGGCCGGGCGCCGGGGCCAGCACCTCGTGGCAGATCCCGTCCCGCTGCACGGTCTGCACGACCGGGTAGGCGGCGCCCTGGCGGCTCGGGGCCCGGGCGACCAGGATGGCCAGCTCGCGCCGGAACGAGACGTACTCCTCGGCGATCAGCCCGATGCCGTGGGCCAGCACGGCCGCGGCGTCCTCGGGGGTCTCGCAGACCCAGACGCCCCGGCCGTCGTAGCCGCCGGAGATGGCCTTGAGCACGACCGGCCAGCCCCTCTGCTCGGCGAACGCCGCCACCTCGGCCAGGTCGCGCACCGGCGCGAACCGCGGGCAGCCGATGCCCAGGCCGGTGACCCGCTCGCGCATGGCCAGCTTGTCCTGGGCGTAGCGCAGCGCGTGCCCGCCGGGCCGGACCGCGGTCCCGGCCTGCTCCATGGCGGTGATCAGCGGGCCGGGGACGTGCTCGTGGTCGAACGTGACCACGTCGCAGTCGCGGGCGAAGGCCAGCAGGTCGCCGGCCTGGCGGTAGTCGCCGAGCACGGTGCCCGCGGTGACCTGGGCCGCGCTCTCGCTGGCGGAGGCGGCCAGGACCCGGAAGTCGATGCCCAGGCCCACCGCGGCCGCCGCGGTCATCCGGGCCAGCTGGCCGCCGCCCACCATCCCGACCACGGGCGCCGCCGACGCCGTCTGTGCCGCTGCACTGCTGTCGCTCACCCGCCGTAGCCTACGAGGTGGCCCGCCATGGCCCGCCCGCGAGTCACCGCCAAGCCGCTCGCGCCAAGCCGCTCAGGCCAAGCCAATAAGGCCGCCCCGCCACGCCCGCACCGCTCAGGCCGGGCCGATCACCACCGGCTCGGCCGGCGCCTCGGCCGTGCCGTGCGGCAGGAACAGCGCGAACACGGCCGGCCGCGGCCGGACCAGCACCACCTGGCCACCGTCCGCGGCGGCCACCGTACGGGCCAGCGCCAGCCCCAGCCCGGTCCCGCCCGGCGAGCCGCTCACGCTGCGCTCGAAGATCCTGGGCACCAGCTCCGGCGGCACGCCGGTGCCCTCGTCCCGGACCTCGATCACCACCGAGCGCCGGGTCTTGGACGTCCTGATCGTCACCGCGCCCGCCCCGTGCACGAGCGCGTTGTCCAGCAGCGTCGCGATCACCTGGGATGCCCCGCCCGGCGTGGCGTAGGCGTACAGGCCCTTGTCGCCGGTGACCTCCAGCTTCCGGTTGACCCGGCGGAAGGCCGGCTCCCACTCCACCACCTGCTGGGCGACGATCTCGTCCACGCTGGCCAGCGACGGGGCGCGCGCGATGGACCGGCCCGCCTGGCCCAGCAGCTGGCTGACCACGTCGGTCAGCCGCTCGGTCTGGGCCAGCGCCGCCGCGCCCTCCTCGCGCACCACGTCCGGGTAGTCCGCGGCCGCGATCATCTCCTCCAGCCGCATCGACAGCGCGGTCAGCGGCGTCCGCAGCTGGTGCGACGCGTCGATGGCGAAGTCCCGCTCGGCCGACAGCAGGTCGGTGATGCGCTGCGCCGACCCGTCCAGGCCCTCGGCCACCCGGTCCAGCTCCTGGATCCCGTACCGGCGGCCCAGCGGCCGGGCGGCGCCCGAGCCCAGCCGGTCCGCGGCCCGGGCCAGCTCCTGCATCGGCCGGGCCAGCCGGCGGGCCTGGAGCAGCGCCAGCACGACGGCCACCGTCACCGCGAGCAGGGCCAGCCCGCCGATCTGCAGCTCCGCCCCGTAGACCCGGTTGGTCACGTAGGACTGATCGGTCCCGACCGTGACCCTCAGGTCGCCGGTGCTGGCCGTGCCGCTGACCCGCTGGCCCTTGGGCGGCAGGACCCCGATCCGGACCGGCTTGCCGTTGTTCTCGGTGACGATGACGTAGCGGTCGTGCAGCTGCCCGGCGCGCTGCCTGACCGGGACCGGGAGCCCATTCGCCGCCGGCGCCTGGAGGCTCTGCGCCAGGCGGTTAGCCTCGCCGATCAGCTCCGCCCTGGCGTCGTTGGCCTGCTGGCCCTTGAGCACGAACCCCAGCGGCAGGCCGAACAGCAGAACCGCCACCACGGCGACGGCGAGGGTCGAGACGAGCAGCCGGCGCTGCATCGCTTCGTCCTACGTCCCCTGGCCCGGCATCATCGCCACCCCAAGCCCGCTAGCCCGCCATCACTCGCCGCGCTCGAAGCGGAACCCGACGCCCCGCACCGTGGTGATGAACCGCGGGCTGTGCGCGTCATCGCCCAGCTTGCGGCGCAGCCAGGACACGTGCATGTCGAGGGTCTTGGTCGAGCCCCACCACTTGCTGTCCCAGACCTGGCGCATGATCTGCTCGCGGGTCACCACCTTTCCCGCCTCGGCCACCAGCAGTGCCAGCAGGTCGAACTCCTTGGAGGTGAGCTCGATCTCGTCGTCGCCGAGCCAGGCGCGGCGCGCATCGGAGTCGATGCGCACGCCCTGGACCACCTTGGTCTCCGAGGCACCGCGGCGCAGCAGCGCGCGGACCCGGGCCAGGAGCTCGGCCAGCCGGAACGGCTTGGTCACGTAGTCGTCGGCGCCCGCGTCCAGGCCGATCACGGTGTCGACCTCGTCGGCGCGGGCGGTCAGGATCAGGACGGGGACGGACTGGCCCGCCGAGCGGATGCGCCGGCAGACCTCCAGCCCGTCGATGCGAGGCAGCCCGATGTCCAGCACGATGAGGTCGATTCCGCCCGCGCGGGCGGCCTCAAGCGTGCCGGGTCCGTCAGCTGCCACGCCAACCTCGTAGCCCTCGCGCCGCAAAGCCCGGGCAAGCGGCTCTGAGATGGCGGGGTCATCTTCGGCAAGCAGAACGCTGGTCATGCAACGATCGTAAGGCGGCCGGCAAGTATTTCCTGCTCGCTACACGCGGTCACCGGAAGGTCACCGAATACTCAGACCGGAGTAACGCCATGCCGGCGGCGCGAAAACCCCCGGTCCTTGCCCGCCGCGGCCCCCAGCCGGCGGATGAGCTGGGCCCGCAAATCCTCCGGCTCGACCACGTCGTCGATCACCAGCTCCCCGGCCAGCCGGAGCACGTCGATGTCCGCTTCGTACTCGGTCCGCAGCCGCTGGGTCAGCTCGTCCCGCTCGGTTTCGTCGGCCACCGCGGCCAGCCGGTTGTAGTAGACCGCGTTGACCGCGGCCTCGGCGCCCATGACCGCGATCTTCGCCGTGGGCAGGGCCAGCGTGGCGTCCGGCTCGAAGCCCGGGCCGGCCATGGCGTACAGCCCGGCCCCGTAGGCCTTGCGCACGATCACGCAGATCTTCGGCACCGTGGCCTCGGACACCGCGCTGATCATCTTGGCCCCGTGCCGGATGATGCCCTGGCGCTCCACGGCCGTGCCGACCATGAAGCCGGGCACGTCGGCCAGGAAGACCAGCGGCACGCTGAAGGCGTCGCACATCTGGATGAACCGGGTGGCCTTGTCCGCGGAGTCCACGAACAGCACGCCGCCCTTGAACATCGGGTTGTTGGCCACCACCCCGATCACCTGGCCGTCCAGCCGGGCGAAGCCCACCACCAGCTCGCGCGCCCACAGCGCGTGCACCTCGAACAGCGACCCCTCGTCCACCAGGCCGCGGACATACCGGCGCATGTCGAACGCCTGCCGCTCGCTGGCCGGCACCAGGGCCCGCAGGTCGATCCCCGCCGGAGCCAGCGCCGCCGCGGCGGGCGGGGCCTGCTGCCAGTTGGACGGCAGGTAGGACAGGTACCCGCGCACCGCCTCCAGCGCCTCCTGCTCGGAGGCGGCCAGGTGGTGCCCGACGCCGGACACCGTGCAGTGCATCCGGGCGCCGCCCATCTCCTCCAGCGTGGTCTTCTCCTTGACGACCATCTCGACCATCCGGGGGCTGCCCAGGTACATCGAGGCGTTGCCGTCCACCATGGTGACGAAGTCGCAGAACGCCGGGATGTAGGCGCCGCCCGCGGCCGACGGCCCGAACAGCGCGCAGACCTGCGGGATCGAGCCCGAGGCCCGGACCTGGGTGTGGAAGATCTTGCCCGCGCCGCGGCGGCCGGGGAACATCTGCACCTGGTCGGTGATCCGGGCCCCGGCCGAGTCGACCAGGTAGACCATCGGGACGCCGTCGGCGTACGCCTTCTCGATGATCCGGATGATCTTCTCCACGGTGCGGGCACCCCAGGAGCCCGCCTTGACCGTGGAGTCGTTGGCCATCAGCGCCACCGGCCGGCCGTCCACGGTCGCGGTCCCGGTGATCACGCCATCGGCCGGCAGGCCGTCGGCCAGCACGTTGGCGAACGCGCCGTCCTCGGTGAAGCTGCCCGCGTCGGCCAGCAGTTCGACCCGCTCCCTGGCGAACAGCTTGCCCTTGGCCGCCGCGGCCTCGTGGTACCGCTGGGCCCCGCCGCGCTCGATGCGGGCCCTAACCTCGCCCACATCGGCGTGGCCTGAGGCCGCCGCTGGCCGGGGCTCGACCGGGCCGGCGGCGGCCTCGGGCTGGACCGCATTTGTTATGTCGCTTGATACATCGCTCACGGTCGCGAGCGTACCGCCGCTAACTCAGGTGCAGGCTGACCCCCAGCAGGACCAGCCACCACAGCCAGATGGCCAGCAGGGCGGACAGCAGCAACTGCAGGAGCCGAACGGTGATGTAGCCGCGGTCCCACGCGACCACTATGCCGATGATGACGTAGATCAGCCAAAGCAGCCGCCAGCGGCCTCTGAAGATGAGCATGACCCACCGCTCCGTTTCCGCCCCGCGGCCGGACCGCACTCTGGATCCGACTGCACCGACGAGGACTGGCGCCTAGGTCTCCCGGCGAACCGGCCGCAAACACCGCAAGCCCGTGCAAGATCGTCAGGCTCTCCCGCGCTAACCGCGCTGCCTGCGGCAACGCCCCCGAGGTGCCCGGCGCGCGCATGGGGGAGGGGCCGCGCGCCGGGCACCGGGCCGTGACGGTCAGCGCTTGCGCGGGGAGAGGCCGAACACGATGTGGTAATCGCACCGGCCCGAGCAGACGTACACGCTCGTCGCGTCGTCGTCCACGTAGGAGTAGGCGTACGGCTCGGCCCGCTTGAACACCCGGGCGTAGTCCACCGGCCACTTGCTCGGGTTGCACTTCGACCGCGGCGCCCACTTGCCGCGGCAGCAGTACTGGTTGCCGCCGATCTTGGCGCACGCCGACTCGCACGCGACGTACTTCCCGTGCACGTTGATCTTCAGTACCTTCGGGCAGCGCACGGCCGTGGTGCAGCCGGCCGGGACGCAGCCGTGCAGGCTGACCTTCTTGGTCGCGTGGCCGGTCGTCGGGTAGATGTACATCGGCAGGTTGCTGCCGTCGACCATGCTGACGTCGTAGAAGTCGAGGTTGTCCCAGGCGTCCAGGTCGTACTCGGCCAGCGTGGCCGGGATCGTGCCCCAGCCCTGGCACTGGAGCCGGCCCGCGCAGTCACCGGTCTGGCAGTGGCCCCGGCCGCCGTGGAACACGCACCCGGTCCGGCCCCAGAACCGCCCGTTCCAGTGGTTGGGCACGATCACCGTGACCCGGTCGCCGGGCCGCAGCACCCAGCCGGTGCGGGCCATCGGGTGGCTGGCATCCGGCGAGGCGGCCACCCAGACCGTCTGCTGCATCCGGTTGATGAAGGTCACCCGGCGCGGCCCGTTCGCCGTCGTACTGGCCGCCGCCGCGCTGCCTGCCGCGGCGCTGCCTGCCGCGGCGCTGGTCCTGCCGCCGCGCTGGCCGCCGCCGCGCTGGCCGCCGCTGGCCGCGCGGGCTGCACCCGGGCCACCGTCTTCATGGCGACCGGCCCGACCGCGCCGCACCCGGCCAGCAGCGCGACGGCCGACAGCGCCGCCCCGATCACGGCGCCCAGCCGGGCGCGCCTGGTCCTGGAGATTCCGGGCATTCGCTCACTGCCTCCTCTGGCTGGCGGAGGCCCGCTGACGCGGGCCGCGTGGGTCCCCTGCACCGGAGACGGCCCCACCGGCCTGCGGATAACAGAAATATTCACTAACAAGGCGGTCGCCCGGGCCCGGCCCGCCCGCGCCCGCCTGGTCAGCCGCACCTAGCGGAGATGAAGGTTCACTCCCAGCAGCGGAAGCCACCACAGGAGGACGGCCGCCACCGCGGACACCACGCCCTTGATCAGGCGTCCGGAGATGTACTCCTGATCCCAGGCCACGGCGACGCCGATGACGAGGTAGATCAGCCCGACCAGGCTGATCGAGCGAGGTCCGACCACGGGCGCCTGCTCCAGTTCTCTTCCGCTGAACGCCGGCCCCGCCAACTGACCCCACAGTAAGGCCGCTGACCGACAGACGGAAGGCAGCCCTGCCCGGGGCGGCTCCGCCCCGCGGACCAGCGACGTGGTTGTGGCGACCACGTCGCTGGAGCGGCGTGAGGGTTACAACCACGTCGCTCAGCCGCCGCCGAGCGGCCGGTCAGGCCGGGATGGTCCGGGTCCGGGGCCCGGCGCGGAGCACCTGTGACGGCAGCTTCCGGCCGATGACCTGCTCGGCATCGGCCGCGGCCGCGATCATCGCCTCCAGGTCGATCCCGGTGGCCACGCCCATGTCCTCCACCATGTGGATCAGCTCCTCGGTGGCGATGTTGCCGGTCGCGCCGGGCGCGTACGGGCAGCCGCCCAGGCCGCCCACGGAGGCGTCGAAGTCGGCCACGCCCAGCTCCAGCGCGGTCAGCACGTTGGCCAGCCCGGCGCCCCTGGTGTTGTGGAAGTGCAGGTTCAGCGGGACGCCGGGGTAGGCCGACCGGAACGCGCCGACCAGCGCGCGCACCCGGCCCGGCGTGGCCATGCCCGTGGTGTCCCCGAACGAGACCGAGTCCGCGCCGTCGGCCACCGCCCGCCCGGCCACCCGGACCACCCGGTCCACCGGGACGTCGCCCTCGTACGGGCAGCCCCAGGCCGTGGACACGATGACCTGGCAGCTCACCCCGCGCTGGTGCGCCTGGTCGATGATCTGCGCGATCTCGTCCAGCGACTCCTCGGTGCTCCGGTTCACGTTCTTGCGGTTGTGGGTGTCGGACGCCGAGACCACCGCCTCCAGCTCGGCCAGGCCCGCGTCCAGCGCCCGCTGCGCGCCGCGCAGGTTGGGCACCAGCGCGGAGTACCGCACCGACGGCGCCCTGGTGATGCCCGACCAGACCTCGCTGGCGTCGGCCATCTGCGGGATCGCGGTGGGCCGGACGAACGACACCGCCTCGATCCGCCCCACGCCGGTCGCTGACAGGCGGTCGATCAGCTCGATCTTGGCCTCGGTCGGCACCGGGTCCTCGTTCTGCAGCCCGTCTCGCGGGCCGACCTCCCGGATGGAGATGCTGCTGGGCAGGTCACTCACGACACGGACCCTCGTTTCGAGAAGAATGGCGGTGCTGGCGGCCAGGCGGGAGATCGCTTGGCCGCGAACGCGGCGATGCCCTCGCGGCGGTCGGCGGACAGCGCGGCCGTCCGCCAGGCGGCGTCCTCGACCTCCAGCGCGGCGCCCAGGCCCAGCCCGCCGCCGAGCCGGATGGCCTGCTTGGCCGCGCGCACCGCGACCGGGGAGTTGGCCGCGATCTGCCGGGCCAGGCCCATGGCGCACTCGACCGCGCCGCCCGCGGGTACCCGCCGGTCGGCCAGCCCGATCCGCTCGGCCTCGGCCGCGTCCAGCTTGCGGCCGGTCAGCACCAGGTCGGCGGCCCGGCCCGGACCCAGCCGGCGCGTCGTGAGCTGGGTGCCGCCGCAGCCAGGGACCAGCCCGACGCTGGTCTCGGGCAGGCCGAACACCGCGGTCTCGTCGGCCACGATGATGTCGCAGGACAGGGCCAGCTCACAGCCGCCGCCCAGGGCGAAGCCGTGCACGGCGGCGATGACCGGCTGGGGCAGGCCGAGCAGGGCCCCGAACGCGGCCCGGAAGACGGGCCGCTGGGCCAGGATCTGCTCGTCGGTCATGGCGGCGCGTTCCTTGAGGTCGGCCCCCACGCAGAAGGCCCGCTCGCCGGCCGCGGTCAGCAGCACGGCGCGGATCTCGCCGTCCGCGGCCACCTGGTCACACGCCCGGGCCAGGCCGGCCAGCATCGCGGTGCTGAGCGCGTTCAGCGCGGCCGGCCGGTCCAGGACGATCTCGGCGATGACGCCGGCCGCGGCGGCCGGCCCGCCGGGCGCCTGCGCGGGATGCACGGGATGCACGGGATGCGCGGGATGGACGCGCAGCGAGATGCCCTCGGCCTGCGGGCTGTCTGCTGTCACACCATGCAGGCTAATGCTCCGGGCGCAGCGCCTCGTCCTCGACTAGCTGGAACAGCTGGGCCTGGACCTGCTGCACGTGCGGGATCTCGGTCAGCACGAGCTGGCCGTGCTCGCCGGCCGACTCCACCACCAGCCGCCCGCTGCCCAGGATCCGGTCCAGCAGCCCTTGCGAGAACGAGATGTCGCTGATCCGGCTCAGCGGGAAGTCCCGCCCGGTGCGGCTCAGGATGCCCGAGCGCAGCCGCAGCCGCCGGCTGGTCAGCTCGTAGGTCGTGGTCCGCCAGCGCAGCAGCGGGACCAGGCACCAGGCGATGGCCGCCACCACCGCCGCCGCGCCGATGCCCAGCCGGACCGGCGTCTTGGCCACCGACGACGGCAGCATGATGAGCAGGACCAGGGCGACCGCGATGATCAGCGCGAGGACCAGGACCGGCCGCAGCACCGTCTTCCAGTGCGGGTGCAGCCGGAGCACGAGGTACTCCCCCTCGGCGAGCCCTTCCTGCGCAGCCATAGGCCCCATGGTGGCATGTAACGCGCAATCGCGACGCTAACTCGGGCCGCGCCGCGCCGGTCCCGGCCGGGCCGCGCCGGGCCTCAGCTGAGCCGCAGCTGGACCTCAGCCGGGCGTCCGGACGTGGATGACGTCGCCCGCGCTGACCGCCGCGGGCCCGGCGGCGGTGTCCACGATCAGGCGGCCGACCGGGTCGATCCCGGACGCCGTGCCGGTCAGCACCGTCCCGCCCGGCAGCTCCACCCGGACCGCCCGGCCGATGGTCGCCGAGCAGCTCAGGTACTCCGCGCGCAGCCCGCTGCCCTCGGCGTCGCCGGGGCTGGGCCGCGTCCAGCGCCGGTACCAGTCCTCCAGCTCGGCCAGGATGCCGACCAGCAGCGCCGTGCGGCCGGCCCTGCCTGACGGCCGGGCCGGCCGCACGGCCAGCCCTGCCTCCGCGCGGTCGGTCCGGGCGGCGAGCAGCGCCAGGGAGGTCGGCGGCAGCGCGCCGGGGCCCGGCGGCGGCAGCTCGTCCCTGGTCGCGGCGACGTTGAGGCCGACCCCGATGACGATGGCCTCGCCGGCCTGCTCGGCCAGGATCCCGGCCAGCTTGGCCCCGTCGGCCAGCACGTCGTTGGGCCACTTGAGCGCCGCGTCCACGCCGGCCACCTGGCGCAGCGCCCTGGCCACGGCCACCCCGGTGAGCAGCGGCAGCCAGCCCCGGTCCGCGGGCGGCACCGCCGCCGGGCGCAGCAGCACCGAGAAGATCAGCGCCGAGCCGGTGCGGGACACCCACTGGCGGCCCTGGCGGCCCCGGCCGCGGGTCTGGTGCTCGGCGACCAGCACCGCGCCCTCGGCGGCGCCCGCCCGAGCCGCGGCGAGCAGGTCGTCGTTGGTGGACCCGGTCTGCGCCAGCACGTCCAGGCGCGACCACAGGCGGCCCGGGGTCAGCACGGCCCGCCGCAGCTCATCCTGGCGCAGTTCACCCGCGAGCAGGTCACCTGGGCGCAGGTCATCGGGGCGCAGGTCATCCGGGTGCAATGCGCCCTGCACCGCCGCGCCCAACTCAATTGGTGACACTTCAGACACAGTCTGTGTTCGCCATCGTCCAGCCGATATTGTCAAGGGCCGAGGATAGCCTGCGCGGCGCGAGGCGCAGCAGACCGAGCAGGGCCCGGGCGGGCCGCGACCACGATGGCCGCGCTCCGCCCATCGGGGGGCTTGCCCAGCAGAGTCGAGGAAACGTGGCTGATCTGAGCACCAGACAGCGCCCGGCCCAGACCCCGCGGCTGCCCGACTGGGCCGCGGCCGCGGGCACGCTGGCCCGGCTGCGGCCGGGGGCCCTGTGGCGCGACCACCGGCTGTTCACCATCCTGGTGCTGCTCGCGCTGATACCGCGGGTCCTGGCCGCGCTGGCCTTCCGGCCCGCGCTGCTCACCGCCGACTCATTCCTCTACATGCAGGGCGCCGTGACGGGCCGGCTCGGCGTCATCCGGCCCTCTGGCTACTCGTTCCTGCTGTTCTTCTTCAAGCACCTGCCGCACCCGCTGCTGCTGGTGACCACGCTCCAGCACCTCATGGGCATCGCCATCGCGGTCATCGTGTACGCCCTGCTGCGTTACTGGGGCCTGCCCGGCTGGGGCGCGTCGCTGGCCGCCGCTGCCCACGCTGTTCGACGCGCGCGAGATCGCGCTGGAGTCCTACATCCTGCCCGACACCGTGTTCTGCCTGGCCGTCCTGGTCACGGTCGCGCTGCTGCTGACCCGGCGCACGCCGCGCCTGTGGCAGTGCGCCGCGGCCGGCCTGCTGATGGCCTACGCCAGCATCCTGCGCGGCAACGGCATCCCGCTGGTCGTGATCGTGGCCGCCTTCATGCTGATCCGGCGGGTGGGCTGGCGGGCCCTCGGCGCGGCCGCCGTGGCGTTCGTGCTCCCGGTGGCCGGCTACCTGCTGGCCTTCCACGCCCAGAACGGGACCTACAACCTGACCACCAGCGACGGCCTGTTCCTGTGGTCGCGCACCACCAGCTTCGCCAACTGCGCCATCATCAAGCCGCCGCCCGACCTGCGGCCGCTGTGCCCGAACCGGGAGAAGTCCGTCCCCGTTCAGCCCGCGGCCAGCTGGTCCATCTCCCGGCTGCTCAGCGAGCCGACCCCGGCCGACTACCTGTGGGCCGGCGACGCCTGGTGGCGGACCGACGCCCACCCCGGCATCAACCCGGCCAACAACAAGCTCGGCGAGCGGTTCGCCATCGACGCCATCACCGCTCAGCCGCTGGACTACCTGCGGGTGGTCGGCCGCGATGTGTTGCTGACCTTCGTGGCTACCGACCGCCCCCAGGGCGGCGCCTACATGACGTTCACCGCGCGGCCGCGCATCCCCGTGCTGCCCTGGTACTACCGCGATGACATCCGGGCCTACGCCGGCACCGCGGGCAACAGTCACGCCGTCTACCCCTACGCGTTCTTCGTGTTGCTCTACCAGCAGCCGGTGATCTTCCCCGGCCTGCTGTTCCTGCTCGTGCTGCTGGCTGGCCTGGTCGGCGTGGTCCGGGCCTGGCGCCGCTGGGGCGGCATGGCCGCCCTGCCCTGGGCCCTGGCCGCGGTCAGCATCGTCAGCCCGGCCCTGCTGACCCAGTCGCTGTACCGCTACGTGATCGTGGCCATCCCGCTGGCCTGCCTGGCCGCCGGCCTGGCCTTCGCCGACCTCCGCACCCGCCAGGCCCGCCACTCCCGGCCGGCCGACCAGACCACAGCCCGCCCGCCCCGCCTCGGGCCAACCGCGCAGTCCACATCAGCCCCACAGGCCGCAGAAGCACCGACAGCCAGTCCCGCACCTCGGCCTAGCTCATCCAGCCCGCCCGCAAACGCCGTTCCGCCTAGCCGAAACCCAGGAGCTTCATGATCCCGTAGTGTTAGCGGGCTCAGAGCCCGCTAACACTACGGGATCATGAACCGGCCCGCGCCCAGGCCCAGGCCGGGGAGGTGGGTGGGACGGGCGGGGCGGGGTGGCCTAGCCTGTGCGGCATGGCCACCGATGCTTCTGAGCCGCTCGGCGACGGCGCGGCTGCCGATCCGCACACCACCGCGGGCAAGCTGGCCGACCTGGATCAGCGCCGCTACGAGGCCGGTGCACGCCGGGACCCAGCGGCAGATCGAGCGGCAGCACGCCAAGGGCAAGATGACCGCCCGTGAGCGCATCGACGCCCTGCTCGACCCCGGCTCGTTCACCGAGCTGGACGAGCTGGCCCGGCACCGGTCCACCGACTTCGGCATGGCCAGGAACCGCCCCTACGGGGACGGCGTGGTCACCGGCTTCGGCACCATCGACGGCCGCCCGGTCTGCGTGTTCAGCCAGGACTTCACCGTGTACGGCGGCTCGCTGGGCGAGGTCTACGGCGAGAAGATCGTCAAGGTCATGGACCACGCGCTCAAGACCGGCTGCCCGATCATCGGGATCAACGACGGCGGCGGCGCGCGCATCCAGGAGGGCGTGGTCGCCCTGGGCCTGTTCGCCGAGATCTTCTACCGGAACGTGATCTCCTCCGGCGTCGTCCCGCAGATCTCGCTGATCATGGGCCCGTGCGCCGGCGGCGCGGTCTACTCCCCCGCCATCACCGACTTCACGCTGATGGTCGACCAGACCTCGTACATGTTCATCACCGGGCCCGACGTGATCAAGACAGTGACCGGGGAGTCGGTCACCCAGGAGGAACTCGGCGGCGCCCACACGCACAACACCAAGTCGGGCGTGGCCCACTACCAGGCCACCGACGAGCAGGACTGCCTGGCGTTCGCCCGCGAGCTGCTGTCCTACCTGCCGTCCAACAACCTCGAGGTGCCGCCGTCGGTCCCGCCCGCGGACCCGGCCGAGGCGCTGGCCGTCACCGACTACGACGGCGAGCTGGACACCCTGATCCCGGACTCGCCGCGGCAGCCGTACGAGATGCACACGGTCATCGAGCACGTGCTGGACGACGGGGAGTTCCTGGAGATCCACGCCGAGTTCGCGCAGAACATCGTGGTCGGCTTCGGCCGCGTCGACGGCTCGCCGGTCGGCGTGGTGGCCAATCAGCCCATGCACTCGGCGGGCACCCTGGACATTGACGCCTCGGAGAAGGCGGCGCGATTCGTCCGTACCTGTGACGCGTTCAGCATCCCGGTGGTCACCTTTGTTGATGTGCCCGGATTTTTGCCCGGCACCGGGCAGGAATGGGGCGGAATTATCCGCCGGGGCGCGAAGCTAATTTATGCCTACGCCGAGGCCACCGTGCCCAAGGTCACGATCATCACCCGCAAGGCCTACGGCGGCGCCTACGACGTGATGGGCTCCAAGCACCTCGGCGGGGACATCAACCTGGCCTGGCCCACCGCCCAGATCGCGGTGATGGGCGCGGACGGCGCGGTGGACATCCTGTACCGCCGGGACCTGGCGGCCATCGAGGATCCAGGGGAGCGCGCGGCCCTGCGGGCCGAGAAGGCGGCCGAGTACGAGGACACGCTGTTCAATCCGTACATCGCGGCCGAGCGCGGCTACGTGGACGCCATCATCCGCCCGGCCGAGACTCGCGCCCAGGTCACCCGGGCGCTGCGCGCGCTGCGGACCAAGCGGCAGACCCTGCCGCCCAAGAAGCACGGGAACATTCCGCTGTAATTGGCCAGTGCGGCGTAATGCGAGCGAGGTGCTGTAGTTCGAGGAAACGTTCAGGCATTATTGCTGGATGCTTTACCTCCAGGTCACGGTGCGTTTCCTGGCGAGAAATCGGCTATTTGCCGCCTTATTCGCCGCCGGGCTAGCCCTGCGCGTCCTCACCGCGGTGGGCTTTCCGCCGTCGATCTGGTACGCCGGCGACTCGATCTCCTACGTGACCTCGGCGCTCAACCTCTCGCCGGGCATCTCCCGCGTGTCCGGCTACTCCCTGCTGCTCGTCCTGCTCCGCCCGCTGCACAGCTTCGCGGTCGTGACCGGCGTGCAGCACCTCATGGGCCTGGCCATGGGCGCGATGATCTACGCGGTGCTGTGCCGCCGCGGCCTGCCGCGCTGGGGCGCGGCCCTTGGCGCGCTCCCCGTCCTGCTCGACGCCTACCAGCTCCAGCTCGAACAAGAGATCCTGCCCGACATCCTGTTCGCGTTCCTGGTCGTCGGGGCCGTGACCCTCTACCTGTGGTGGCCGGACACAAGGCGCCCGCTGTGGGCCAGCGCCACCGCCGCCGCGGCGCTCGGCGCGTCGGCCGTCTGCTGGCCGGTTGGGCTGCCGCTGCTCGTGCTGCTGGTGCTGGTCATGATCGTCCGGCGGGCCGGCTGGCGGCCGGTCACCGCCGCCATCGCGGCCGGGGCCGTGCCGCTGGTGCTGTACCTGGGCTGGTACCACCAGGAGCACGGCCGGTTCGCGTTCAACAACGCGTCCGGGGTCTTCCTCTGGTCGCGCACCATGACGTTCGCCGACTGCCACGTGATCAGGCTGCCCGCCGACGAGCGCCCGCTGTGCCCCGACAAGCCCGTGGCCCAGCGCCAGGCCGCGTCGCTGTGGATCTGGCAGCGGCACACCCCGCTGGCCCACATGCCCGGCAAGTTCAGCGTCCGGACCAACACGCTGGCCGGGGACTTCGCCCGGCGCGCCATCCTGGCCCAGCCGCTCGGCTACGCCAGGGCGGTGTTCGACGGCTTCGCCATGACCTTCACCTGGAACCGCCCGCCGCATCCCAACCAGCTGATGAGCGAGCGGTACAACTTCGCGCTGGCCACCCACGACTGGGACCATGGCAACCGCGCCGTGGCCGTCGTCCGCGTGCAGCGCCACTACACCGGCGGCCACCTGGCCGACACGAGGGCGGTCGAGCCCATATCGGGGTTCCTGGTCGGCTACCAGCGCTTCATGTACCTGCGCGGCACCATGGTCGGGCTGCTGCTGCTCATCGGCCTGGCCGGGCTCGTGCGCTGGCTGGCCACCGCGGGCGGGTATACCCGCCGGGGTTCGGAAGGTGGCCCGCGGGATCAGCACAGCCGCGAGTGGGGCGGCCCCGCGCTGTTCCCGTGGCTGACCGGGCTGGCCGTGCTGCTGGTGCCGGTCATGACCGCCGACTACTCACTGCGCTACGTCGTACCGGCCGTGCCGGTGATCTCGCTGGCGGCCGCGTTCGCGTTCCTGCGCCCGGTGCCCGCAACCTCCGCCCGCCGGGTGCCGTCGCCGCGGGCACCCGAGCCCGAGCGGGCCGCCGACGTCCGCCCGGCCGCCGCCCGCGTGGACATGACCACCCCGCCTGCCACGCGCAACAACTCAAAGTAATTACCGAGTTACCTAGCGATACGGTGGTCCGGGGTGTCGCTTGTGCCACTAGAGTCGTCTCTACTATGACCGAATCCGGTTCGCCGCTGCCGCTGCTGTCCCGATACGCCATCATGGTGGACGTCGGGTACATCTACGCGTCCGCCGGCGAGCTGCTGTTCAGCGCGGCCTCCCGCCGCGAGTACAAGGTGGACGCGGACAAGCTCATCCAGTCCCTGAGCAAGCACGCCGAGGACCAGGTCCGGGGCGAGCTGCTGCGGATCTACTGGTATGACGCCGCCCGCGACCGGGTGCCCACCATCGACCAGCGGGTCATCGCCCAGATGCCGTGGGTCAAGCTGCGCCTGGGCAACCTGAACGCACGCGGCCAGCAGAAGGGCGTCGACGCGCAGATCCGGGCCGACATGGAGGCGCTGGCCCGGCACCGGGCCATCACCGACGCCATCCTGGTCGCCGGGGACGAGGACATGGTCCCGGCCGTGGAGGCCGCCCAGGCCTTCGGCGTCCGGGTGCACCTGTGGGGCATCGAGCCGCCGTACGGCACCAACCAGGCCGAGCGCCTGGTCTGGGAGTCCGACACCGTGGAGGTGCTGGAACGCTCGTTCATGGAGCCGTTCTTCACCCGGTACGTCGCGCCCGAGCCGGCCGGCGCCGTGGCCGGGCCGGTCCGGGCTCCCGGCCAGCCGGTGCCGGTGCCCGGTAGCCCCAGCGCCCCGTCACCCGCCCAGGTCTTCGGCGACCGGCACTTCCCCAAGCAGCCCGCCAAGCCCGTGCCGGTGCCCGGCCCGGCGACTTTCAGCCACGTCCCCGGCAGCAGGCTCGGACCGGACCGGGAACGGGTCGAGGAAGCCGGCGAGCACGTGGCCCAGAAGTGGATCCTGACCCGCGGCGAGGACAACATCCGCGACCTGCTGCCCGGCCCGATCCTGCCCCCGGTCATCGACAAGGAGCTGCTCGTCGAGGCCGAGAAGGACCTCGGGCTGTCACTCCGGGCCTACCAGGAGGCGCGGGAGTGGCTGCGCGACGCGTTCTGGGCCCGGGTCCACCGCGAGTTCGGCATCGGTGTCGGCAAGTCCAAGGGATAACCAGGTGACCGACGGCCCCGGCGAGACCAGACACCACGCTTCCTCTGATGGCTCCGATACCTACGAGAGCTCTAGGAGCTCTAAGGAATGGGAGTCGGGGCCGGGGCCGGAGTCGGAGTTGCCTGTGGGCGCGGGAGCGGGCCCAGGCCCAGGCCCGGGGCCGGGGCCGGGGCCGGGCGAGCCTGATTCACGGCCGGCGCTGACGATCGTCTCCGGCCAGCCCACGCCCGAGGAAACCGCCGCCGTGGTGGTGGTGCTCACCGCCTTGGCCGGCCAGGCCGCCTCAGCCCCCGCCGCCCCGCCGACCCCGTCGCAGTGGTCGGCCCGGTCCCGCTTCATGCGCGCGCCGGTCACGCCCGGCCCCGGCGCCTGGCGCGCCAGCGCCCTGCCCCGCTGACCCAGCCCTTCCTGTCGCCCAGCCTCACCAAGGGCCCGCCGGTGACGGCGGCGCTGCTCAGGAAGCCGGGGCCCGTACGCGGTCCAGGACCGTGGTGCGGAGCGCGGCCGGGTCCACGCCGATGCCGCCCAGGGCCTGCACACCGACGCCCTCGCCCTCGGTGAGCAGCGCGAGCAGCAGGTGCTCGGTGCCGATGAAGTCGTGGCCCAGTTCCGCCGACTCCCGCAGGGTGAGTTCCAGCACCTGCCTGGCCCGCCTGGTGTAGGCGGGCCGCGGGAACTTGAACCGGCCGGGCCCGAAGGTGTCGTCAGCACGGCGCCGGATCTCCTCGACGTCGATGCCGATGATCGCCAGGGCCTCGGTGGCCTCGCGGCCGCCGTTGGCGCTCACGCCCGCCGCCTCCAGCAGTCGCAGGGTCTGCGCGCGCACCTGGTCGGCGGTGACGCCCTGCTCGCCGAGGATCTCGCCCGCCATGCCCTCGGGTACCCGGACCAGCCCGAGCAGCAGGTGCTCGGTCCCGATGTAGTCATGGCCCAGGGTGATCGCCTCGTCCTGGGACAGCGTGATCGAGCGCTTGGCCAGGTTGGTGAATTTCTCGAACACCTCAGTTCTCCTTGCCCGTCGCCTTGCGCCTGGACGCGTGCTTCTCGTGCACGGTCTGGCGGCTGACCTTCAGCGCGTTCGCGATGTCCTGCCACGACCAGCCCTGGTCGCGGGCGTTGTCCACGTGCAGCCGCTCCAGTTCCTCCAGCAGGCGCCGGAGCGAGACCACGGCCCGCAGCCCGACCGCCGGATCGGAGCTGGTGACTTGCCCGGCCAGTACGGCCGGAGTGTTCTCTGCGCTCATGGCGTCAGGATCTCCTGACACCATGAGCATTGTCAAGAAGACCTGACAGATTCGGCCGCAGGCGACAGGCGGCGTTCTTGATCACGCGGACTTTTCAGTAACTATGACTGAAAAGTCCGCGTCATCAGGAACAGGTCCAGCGGGAGCCACAAGCTTGAGATGTATGTGGCTGGAGGGATCGGGGTTGGGGCCCGAGGTGGCAGACGGGTTAGCTAGGTCTGGCGGCCCATCGCAGGTCGCAGCAGCTGGAGGAGCTCAGGCCGGGCCGGCGTCGAAGCGGGGGCGGGTGGCGAGCAGGTCGCTCACGTCCGAGCCGGGCGGCAGCTCGCGGGGCTCGGCGGCGCGGGTGAACAGCCGGGCCCAGGTGGTGCCGCCGGTGCGGGCCAGCCCGTCGCTGACCCGCAGCCACGAGCCCTCCCGCAGGCCGAGCACGGGAACGTCGTTGTCCTCGAGGAACTCCTCGATCCGCTGCTGGCGGGTCTCGCCCTGGTGGGTGCTGGCCGGGTCGGGGTCGAGGTAATGCGGGTTGATCTGGAACGGGATCAGGCCGAGCGCGGCGAACGACGCTGGCTCGACGATGGGCATGTCATTGGTGGTGCGCAGGGTGGGGCAGGCCATGTTGGTCCCGGCGCTGGAGCCGAGGTACGGCAGCCCGGCCCGGACCCGCTCGGCGATCGCCGCGCCCAGCCCGGTGTCCTGGAGGGCGCGCAGCAGCCGGAAGGAGTTGCCCCCGCCGACGAACACGGCATCGGCCCCGGCCAGCGCGCTCGCGGGCGGCCCGGCCCGGTGGGCGCCGGTGACCTGGACCGACGCCGGTGCCAGCGCCGCCGCCATGATCTGCGTGTAGCCATCGTGGTCGGCTGAGGCGTAGGGCACGAACAACATCCGCCGGCCGGGCGGGACCAGCCGGGAGATCTCGGCGCGGGCGTGCTCCAGGAAACCCAGCCCCGGGCTGGTCGAATTGGACAGCAGCAGCAGTTCGGACACCTGGTGATGTTATGGCCGAGCGACGGCTCACTAGACTCCTGGCCATGTCCTGGCGGTCGTGAGCAGCCTGGCCGGGGCCGACTGGCCGTCCCCCTCGGCCAGCTGAGAGGAGTCGTGGCCGTGCGCAAGGTGCTCATCGCCAACCGCGGCGAGATCGCCGTCCGGATCATACGAGCGTGCCGCGATGCCGGGCTGGCCAGCGTCGCCGTCTACGGTGAGCAGGACCTGGACGCGCTGCACGTGCAGATGGCCGACGAGGCGCACGCGCTGGGCGGTCAGACGGCGGCCGAGAGCTACCTCGACATCCGCAAGATCCTCAAGGCGGCGGCCGACTCGGGGGCGGACGCGGTGCACCCGGGCTACGGCTTCCTGGCCGAGAACGCGGAGTTCGCCCGCGAGGTGATCGCGGCCGGGCTGACCTGGATCGGGCCGCCCCCGGAGGCCATCGACGCGCTGGGCGACAAGGTGAGCGCAAGGCACATCGCCAAGTCGGTAGGGGCGCCGCTGGCACCGGGCACGGACGGGCCGGTGGCCAGCGCCGAGGAGGCGGCGGCGTTCGCGGCGGAGTACGGGCTGCCGATCGCGATCAAGGCGGCCTTCGGCGGCGGCGGCCGGGGGCTGCGGGTGGCCAGGACGACCGAGGAGATCGCCGCCCAGTTCGAGTCGGCGGTGCGCGAGGCGGTGGCCTCGTTCGGGCGCGGCGAGTGCTTCGTGGAGCGCTACCTGGACCGGCCCCGGCACGTGGAGACGCAGTGCCTGGCCGACGCCCACGGCCACGTGGTGATCGTGTCCACCAGGGACTGCTCACTCCAGCGGCGGCACCAGAAGCTGGTCGAGGAGGCGCCGGCGCCGTTCCTGACCGCGGAGCAGGACAAGCTGCTGCGCGAGTCCTCGGCGGCGATCCTGCGCGCGGCGGGCTACGTCGGCGCGGGCACCTGCGAGTTCCTCATCGGCCAGGACGGGACGGTGTCGTTCCTGGAGGTCAATACCCGGCTCCAGGTGGAGCACCCGGTGACCGAGGAGGTCAGCGGGGTCGACCTGGTCCGGCAGATGTTCCGCATCGCCGACGGGGAGGAACTCGGCTTCGCCGACCCGGAGCTGCGCGGGCACTCGATCGAGTTCCGGATCAACGCCGAGGACCCGGGGCGCAACTTCCTGCCCGCGCCGGGCACGATCACGGCGTGGCGGCCGCCGTCCGGGCCGGGGGTCCGGCTGGATGCCGGCTACGCGGCCGGGATGACCGTGCCGCAGGCGTTCGACTCGCTGATCGCCAAGCTGATCGTGACCGGGGCGACCAGGACCGAGGCGCTGGAGCGGGCCCGCCGGGCGCTGGCTGAGTTCCAGATCGAGGGCATGCCCACGGTGCTGCCGTTCCACCGCGCGGTGGTGGAGGATCCGGCGTTCGCCGGCCCGGTGTTCGGGGTGCATACCCGGTGGATCGAGACGGAGTTCACGGGCGAGATCCCGCCGTACGAGCCTGTTGTTAGTGATGATGGTGAAGCAGAGGCACGGGAGACGATCACGGTCGAGGTAGGCGGCAAGCGCCTGGCGGTAACGATCCCGGCGGGCCTGCACCGGCCGGCTGGCCCGGCCTCGGCCCCGGCGGGTCCCGCGGCCGGGCGGCCGCGGCGCGGTGCCCGGCGCAGCGGCCCGGCCGGCGGCCAGGCCAGCGGGAACGCCCTGGTCAGCCCGATGCAGGGCACGATCGTCAAGATCGTGGCGGCCGACGGCCAGCAGGTGTCGGCGGGTGACACAATCGTGGTGCTGGAGGCGATGAAGATGGAGCAGCCGCTCACCGCGCACAAGGCCGGGACGGTCAGCGGGCTGACCGTCGAGGTCGGCCAGACGGTCTCGGCGGGCGCGGTCATCTGCGAACTCGGCGACTAGGCATGTAACCGGACCAGCGAACCGCATGGAGTGATGATGGCCAGGCTGCCTGGCGACCCCAGCGTCGCCGGATGGCTGCTGTTCGCGGTCGGCTTCCGGCTGCCAGCCAAGAACCGCGACTGGGTCCGGCACGAGCTCACCGACGCGGGCTGGCGGGGCCGGACCGTGCTGCGCCACCTGGCGGTGATCATCCCGGTCTGCGTGGTCCTGGCCGTGCTGGCGGCCGTGCTGTTGCCGGCCCCGTTGTGGCTGATCCTGGCGACGATCGCGCTGATCCTGTCGGGCAGCGTGTTCACGGTGGCCGCCTACGCCGACGACATCCGCGCCTCCCGCCTACGCCAGCACGGCCTAGACGTCCCCGACGACCCCGACCTAGGCCACCCCAGCCACTGATTCCCGGGGGATGACCCCCGGACCCCCAGACCGGGGGGCACCCCCGGACCCCCGCTGCCATCCGGTCGGGCCGGCTTCGCCGACCCTCTCGGCTGGCATACCGGGGTTGCGTCCGATTGGCGTAACGCCCCAGGACCGGCCTCCCGGACTCCCAGACTGGGCGGACCCAGGTACGTCAGGGGCTTGTTGGCCGCATTAGCCTCCGCGCGGCCTCGGTCAGGCTGCCGGAGAGGGAGGGGTAGACGGCGAAGGTGTGGGCCATCTGGTCGACGGTCAGCATCTGCTCCACGGCCAGCGAGACGGCCAGGATCAGCTCGCTGGCCCTGGGGGCCACGACCACGCCGCCCAGCACCGTGCCGCCGCTGCGCCGGGCGAACAGCTTCACGAAGCCGTCCCGGAAGCCCTGCATCTTGGCCCGCGCGTTGGTGGCCAGCGGCAGCTTGACCACGATGGCCTCGGCCTCGCCGCTCTCCACGGCCTGCTCGGTGACGCCCACGGTGGCGATCTCGGGCTCGGTGAAGATGGTGGCGGCCACGTGGCTGAGCCGCAGCGGCTGCACGGCCTCCCCCAGCGCGTGCCACATGGCGATCCGGCCCTGCATGGCGGCCACCGAGGCCAGCATCAGCACCCCGGTGCAGTCGCCGGCGGCGTAGACGCCGGGCACCGAGGTCCGGGAGACCCGGTCCACGGGGATGAACCCGTTCTTGTCCACGGTGACGCCGTGCTCCTCCAGGCCCAGGTCGGTGGTGCTGGGCACCATGCCCACGGTGAGCAGGCAGTGCGAGCCGCGCACGGTCCGGCCGTCGGCCAGGACGACGGTCACGCCGTCCCCGGTCCGCCGGACCTCGGCGGCGCGGGAACGGCCCAGCACGGTCATGCCGCGGCGGCGGAACACGTCCTCGACCACGACGGCGGCGTCGGTGTCCTCGCGCGGCAGCACGTGCTCGCGCGAGGACACCAGCGTGACCTCGGAGCCGAGGGCCTGGTAGGCGCCGGCGAACTCGGCCCCGGTCACGCCGGAGCCGACGACGATCAGGTTCGGCGGCAGCTCCTTGAGGTCATAGAGCTGGCGCCAGGTCAGCACCCGGTCGCCGTCCGGCACGGCGCCGGGCAGCACCCGGGGCTGGGCGCCGGTGGCGATCAGCACGGCGTCGGCCTGGATCTCGCGGTCCCCGACCGCGACGACCCGGCGGCCGGCCAGCCGGGCGGTGCCAGCCACGACCTCGACGCCCTCGGCGCACAGCCGGGCGGCCACGTCGTCGGACTGGGCCCTGGCCAGGTCACGGACCCGGGCGTAGAGCCGGGGCGCGTCCACCGAGGCGATCCCGCCGGCCTGGATGCCCAGGGCCGGCGAGCTCTCCAGGGCGGTCATCATCCCGGAGGTGGCGATCAGGGTCTTGGAGGGCACGCAGTCGGTCAGCACGCACGCGCCGCCCAGGCCGTCACGCTCGATGACCGTGACGGCGGCACCAAGCTGCGCGGCGACCAGGGCGGCCTCGTAGCCCCCTGGCCCGCCACCGATGATCGCGATCCTCGCCTGCGGCTGGCTCACGATGCCCCATTGTGTCGCATGCCCGCCCGGGGCCCGGCGCGCGGCCCGGCCGGGCGCTCCGGTCACGATCACGCAACGCTGGCCCAGCCGGGCCTGCGGGCGTGAGCGACCGGCCTGCACGCGGCCCGCGGGCCGCCTACCCTTGGCTAACGTGGCGATGTATGCGGCTTACGGGAGCAACATGAACCCGGCGCAGATGGCGGAGCGCTGCCCGCACTCGCCGCAGCGCGCTACCGGCTGGCTGGAGGGCTGGCGGCTGACCTTCGGCGGCGAGGACATGAACTGGGAAGGCGCCCTGGGCACGGTGGTCGAGGACGCCGACTCGCAGGTATTCGTGGCACTTTATGAGCTTTCCGAGGCCGACGAGGCCGCGCTGGACAGCTGGGACGGTGCCACGCTGGGCTACTACCGCAAGTCCAAGGTCCGGGTCACCACCAGGGACGGCGAGGTGCTGGCCTGGCTGTACGTGATCAACGGCTACGAGGGCGGGCTGCCGTCGGCCCGCTACCTGGGCATCATGGCCGACGCGGCGGAGGCGGCCGGGGCGCCCGCCGAGTACGTGACCGACCTGCGGGCCGGCCCTGCGCCTCCATCGGCCCCTGAGCCCGTTCAGCGCGTGGCTGGAAGGCCGGGCGGGCGGTTAGCCTGGCCGTCATGGCTCCTCCCGCCACGTACCTGACGATCGCCGAGCTGTCGGCGCGCAGCGGGGCAGCGCCCTCGGCGCTGCGCTACTACGAGGACCAGGGCCTGATCTCGGCCGAGCGGACCTCGGGCAACCAGCGCCGGTACCCGCGCTACATGCTGCGGCGGATCGCGTTCATCCGGGCCGGCCGCCAGCTTGGCCTGTCGCTGCGGGAGATCAAGACCGCGCTGGACACGCTGCCCGGCGGCAAGGCGCCGACCAAGGCCCAGTGGAGCCGGGCCGCCCGGGCCTGGCAGGCCCGCATCGACGATCGCATCGCGGACCTGCAGCGGCTGTCGGACACCCTGGACGGCTGCATCGGCTGCGGCTGCCTGTCGCTGCGCACCTGCGCGCTGTACAACGCGGATGACGCGGCCGCCGGCCTGGGTACCGGGGCCCGGTACCTGCTGGGCGACGAGCGGCCCGAGCCGTCCCGCTAGACGGCGATGACGACGGCCAGCAGGATGGCCGGGAGCACGACGGCGGCGATGCCGAGCCAGTCCCACCGGCCCTTCAGCGCGCCGCCCAGGGCGTCCTGGCCGCGGGCCGCCTCGCAGCGCCGGGCCAGCTCGCGGGCCATGATGTGGCTGGGGTGCTGGCTAGCCAGTTCCTTGGCCTGCTGCGGCGCCCGCCCGAAGGCCTCCGGGTCGACCTCGAACCGGCGGCGCGTGCGGCGGGCCTCGTACCGCTGCCGGTTCGGGCCCGCCCGCAAGCCGCTGCGCAGCTCGGCCCGCGCGCGGGCGCGGCGGGGCGAGTAGAGCGCCCAGCTATAGATGGTCTTTTCCTTTTTCGGAGCAGGCCGCTCCGCGACGATCTCGACGGAGTCACCGACGAACACCCCGGTGACCAGGCCCCAGGGCACCGTATGGTCCCGGAACGGGTTGATCACCGTGATCCCGTTGTCATCAGTGACGATCCTGGGCCGCACCGTGCACACGTACATGATGCCGGTGGCGAAGATCAGCGCGCAGGCGACCTCGAGCCCGAACCGGTCGTGGCCCTGGATGGCCAGGTCGATGAAGTTGATCACGACGAAGGCGACCCAGATCCACCACAGCACGAGCGGCGGGATCAGCCGGAACACGGTCCGGCCGTCGGGATCGGTCTTCCAGGCCGACTTCAGCCGGCTGGCGCCGGGGAACTGCCCGGCCGGGCCGGGGGCCTGACCCGGCGGCACCGGGCCGCTGGGCGGCACGGGACCGGGGGGGACGGGACCGGGGGGCACGGGGCCGCGCATCTTGCCCTGAGGGGGCAGCGAGCCATTGGACCCGGAGGGGCCCGGCGATGCCTGATCGGGGTGTGTGGACACGGCTGTGCGCTCCGCTAGCTGGGTCAGGGCCGCCGGGATGGCGACCCGGCGACCAGCCTATGCGCAAACCAGACCACGGCAGGAGGACGCGCTGATCTCAAACTGGTACCACCACGGACACAGCCGGGCACAGCCGGGCCCTCAGGCCAGGGCGGTGCCCTGGAGCGGGACCGGCATGGCCGGCCCGCTGCCGCCCATGGCCGTGAGGGCGGTGGCCGCCATCAGCCGGACGCCGACCGCGATGGCCCGCTCGTCCACGTCGAACGTGGCCTGGTGGATGTCGAAGTCGTCGGGCGAGCCCGGCGTCCTGGTGCCGAGCCGGGCCAGCGCGCCGGGAATCGATTCCAGGTACCAGGCGAAGTCCTCGCCGCCCAGGCTTTGCGGGGCCGGGGTCACCGCGTCCGGGCCGAGCACCCGGTCGGCGGCCGCCTCGATCATCGCCGTGCAGACCGCGTCGTTCACCGTCGGCGGCACGTTGCGCTGGTAGATGATCTCCGGGACCACGCCGTAGGACGTGGCCACCGAGTCGACCAGGGCCTTGACCATGTCCGGCGCGGCGTGCCAGGCCTCGTCGTCCAGGCAGCGCACCGTGCCCTCGACCATGCCGTCGTCGGGGATGGCGTTGGCGGCCGTCCCGGCCGCCACCCGGCCCCAGACCAGGCTCAGGCTGGACCGCGGGTCCACTCGCCGGGACAGCGCGGCCGGCAGCTCGGTGATGATCTTGCCGAGGGCGAAGACCAGGTCGGCGGTCAGGTGCGGCCGCGCCGTGTGGCCGCCAGGGCCGGTCACCTTGACCTGGATCTTGTCGCAGGCCGCGGTGATGGGGCCCGCCCTGGTGCCGATCTTGCCCACGTCCAGCCGCGGGTCGCAGTGCAGGGCGAAGATCCGGTCCACCGAGGCGATGCCGCCGGCCGACATCACGTCCACGGCGCCGCCCGGCACCTCCTCGGCGGGCTGGAAGATCAGCCGCACCTTGCCGGGCAGGGCCCCGGCCGCGTTGGCCCTGGCCAGGAACAGGCCGGTGCCGAGCAGCACCGAGGTGTGCACGTCGTGGCCGCAGGCGTGGCAGGCGCCGCGCACCGTGGACCGGTACGGGACGTCCTTCTCGTCGCTGATCGGCAGCGCGTCGATGTCGGCCCGGAGCGCGACCAGCGGCTCGTCGCCCGACCCGCCGCCGATGTCCACCATCAGCCCGGTGCCCTTGGGCAGCACCGACGGCCGCAGGCCGGCCGCCTCCAGGCGCAGCGCGATCCGCCGGGTGGTGCGGTACTCGTGGTAGCCGGTCTCCGGGTGCGCATGCAGATCTCGCCGGAAGTCGATGAGCTCGGCTTCATGGCCGGCCAGGAACGCGTCCAGCTCGCCTTCCAGGTCAAGCTCGGCCATGAGCAGCCTCCCCAGGCACGACGAACCGATCCTCCGCGAACTCCGCCGCGAGTGCGTCTACCACGTCCGGCAGCTCTGCCCCGCTGGCCACCAGCGCCCGCTGGCGCTCGTAGGACGCGCCGTGGTCAAGCACGTCGAACGCCACGGCCAGCTCGTCGGTGCAGCCCAGCCGGTCGGCCACCGGCTCGAGCTCGTGCACCAGCTCGTAGAGCTCGTCGCGCAGCGGGGCCGTGGACCCGTAATCGTCGGTGATGACCATGGCGTCCAGGCCGTACCTGGTGGCGCGCCACTTGTTGTCACGTACCACCCAGGCGGCCGGCGCGGGCAGCGTGTAGCCGCGGTCGAGCTGGGCGTCCAGCATGTGAACCAGGGACTGCGACAGGGCCGCGGCCATGCCGATCTCGCGCAGGGTGGGTACACCATCAAACATGCGCACCTCGATGGTGCCGAAGTCCGGGTGCGGCCGTATGTCCCACCACACCTCCTTGATGCTCCGGATGGTCCCGGCGCGAAGAAGCGTGTCCATATAGTCCTCGAACTCACTCCAGTCCGCTAATGGTTGTGGCGGCCCCGAAGTAGGTAGTCCGCCGAAGATCACGGACCGGCTCGAGGCGAGCCCTGTGTCGTGCCCGCTCCAGAACGGGCTCGAGGCGGTCAGCGCCAGGAAATGCGGCAGGTACCCGGCGAGCGCATTGACGATGGGTATCGCTTTGCTTCCGTCGCGTATCCCCACGTGTACGTGAACGCCGAAGGTCTGGATCCTGCGGGCAAGCCACTGCAAATTCTCGAGCAGCTCGGCATATCGCTGAATAGGCGCCATCTTGGCATCCCGCCAGTCGCTGACGGGATGAGTACCAGCACAGGCCAGCATCGTACCGCGCTCGCCAGTTATCCGCTGAAGTTGCGAGATTGTCGCCGCCAGATCCCGCTTTGCCTCCGTCACCGTGCTGCATATGCCGGTGACCACCTCAACCGCCGACTGCATGAACTCGTACTTCAGCTTGGGGTGCTCGCCCGACTCGCCGACGCCAGGCAGCGCGTCCAGGACCTCCCTGGCATCCTGGCGGAGCATCCGGCTACGGCTGTCGATGAGCTGAAGCTCCCACTCGATGCCCAGCGTGGGACCGCGGGAGGAGTTCCAGGGGATGGCCACCATGGGCTCAGCTAATCAGTACACGTCGGGCGGCTGGTAGACCCCCCAGACCTCGCGCAGCGCATCGCACACCTCGCCGACCGTGGCCAGCGCGGCCAGCGCCTCGCGCAGCGGGTACAGCAGGTTGTCGGTGCCCGCGGCGGCGCGCCGCACCTCGTCGAGCCGGCGCCGCACCTCGGCCGCGTCGCGGCGGGCGCGCAGCTCGGCCAGCCGCTCGGCCTGCTGCTGCTCGATGGCCGGGTCCACGCGCAGCGGCTCGTAGGGCTCGTCATCCGGGGTGACGAAGGCGTTCACCCCCACGACCTTGCGCTCACCGCTGTCGATCTGCTGGGCGATGCGGTAGGCCGACCGCTCGATCTCGGCCTTCTGGAAGCCCTGCTCGATCGCGGCCACCGCCCCGCCGTAGTCCGCCACCCTGGCCATCAGGGCCTCGGCCTGCTCCTCGATGTCGGTGGTCATGGACTCGATCGCGTACGAGCCGGCGAACGGGTCCACCGTCGCGGTGAGGTCGGTCTCCCAGGCCAGCACCTGCTGGGTGCGCAGGGCCAGCCGGGCCGCCTTCTCACTGGGCAGCGCGATGGCCTCGTCGTAGGAGTTGGTGTGCAGGGACTGGGTCCCGCCCAGCACCGCGGCCAGCGCCTGCAGCGTGACCCGGGCCAGGTTGACCTCGGGCTGCTGCGCGGTGAGCTGGACCCCGGCCGTCTGGGTGTGGAAGCGCAGCATCTGCGACTTCGGGTCGGTCGCCCCGAACTCGTCGCGCATGATGCGCGCCCACAGCCGCCGGGCGGCCCGGAACTTGGCGATCTCCTCCAGCACGGTGGTCCGGGCCACGAAGAAGAACGACAGCCGCGGCGCGAAGTCATCCACCGCCATCCCCGCGGCCAGCGCGGCGTGCACGTACTCCTTGGCGTCGGCCAGCGTGAACGCGATCTCCTGCACCGGCGTCGCGCCGGCCTCGGCCATGTGGTACCCGGAGATCGAGATGGTGTTCCACCGCGGGATCTCCTGGCGGCAGTAGGCGAAGGTGTCCGCGACCAGGCGCAGCGAGGGCTGCGGCGGGTAGATGTAGGTGCCGCGGGCGATGTACTCCTTGAGGATGTCGTTCTGGATCGTCCCGGTGATCTGGCCCGCGCTGACCCCCTGCTCGGCCGCCACCAGCTGGTAGAGCAGCAGCAGGATGGCCGCCGGGGCGTTGATGGTCATCGAGGTCGACACCTCGGCCAGCGGGATGCCGTCCAGCAGCAGCCGCATGTCCTCGATGGAGTCGATGGCCACGCCCACCTTCCCGACCTCGCCCCTGGCCTGGGGCGCGTCGGAGTCGAAGCCCATCTGGGTCGGCAGGTCGAAGGCCACCGACAGGCCGGTCGTGCCGGCCTGGATGAGCTGGTGATAGCGGCGGTTGGAATCGGCCGCGGTGGAGAACCCGGCGTACTGCCGCATGGTCCAGGGCCGCTTGAGGTACATGGTCGGGTAGATCCCGCGGGTGAACGGAAAGGCTCCCGGCTCGCCCAGGTCCGTCGCCGGATCCAGGCTTTGGACGTTCTTGGGCTCATAGACAGATTCGATCGGCGAGCCCGACTCCGATATGCGACTCATAGGTCCAGATTATGGCGTGTGTTGGTAGCGTCCTAGGTGGGGAAGGTCACAGCGAGTGACACCGGATGCGCGCCAGGCGGCGTAAGCTGCTGCATCGCCTGCGGTCAGGGGCCCTGGCATAGTGTCGATCGAGGCGCGGATCCGGCCGGGCGGCCGGCCCCGCGAGTAGCGGCCGGATTCATGGGCGCGATGCGCCCGCCTGAGCGGGGTATACACGGGAAGTTGAGGACGTCATGAGAGCTGGTGCTCGCGCGCCTGCTGCTGCCCTGGCCGCGGGCGTCGTGGCCGTAGCCCTCCTGGCCGCGCCCGCGGTGCTGGCCGTTCCGCCCGCGGCCGCCGCTGCCGCTGCCTCGGCCCGCACTGTCTCGGCCCGCACTGCCTCGGCCGGCGCCGCCGCGGCCCGCGCCGCCTCGGGCGGGTCGCCGACAGCCGCGCCCAGCCGGGCCCAGCGGCTCGTGGTGGGCGGGCCCAAGATGGCCAGCTCCGGCATCGTGGTGAATTACCCGTCCTCGGGCAAGTTCTGGAAGCTGCCCAAGGTCCCGGCCTCGGCCTACGTCATCGCCGACGCGAACACCGGCCAGGTGCTGGCGGCCAAGGATGCGCACGGCCAGTTCGCGCCCGCCAGCACGCTCAAGGTGCTCACCGCGGTGACGCTGATCCCGGCCCTCAACCCCAGCGCCATGGTGAAAGCCAGCCGGTTCGCCGCCGACCAGGAGCCCAACGACGTCGGGCTCGTCCGCGGCCGCAAGTACCAGGTGGCCAACCTGTTCCGGGCCCTGCTGCTGATCTCGGCCAACGACGCCGCGGTCGCGCTCACCCAGGCCACCGGCTCGTTCAGCAAGGGCATGGCCATGATCAACGCCGAGGCCCACCACCTCCAGGCCTACGACGTGGTGGCCAAGCTGCCCAACGGCCTGCCCGCGAAGGGCCAGGTCGTGTCGGCCTACGACGAGGCCCTGATCGCCCGCCGGGCTCTGTCCATCCCGGCCTTCATGCATTACGACTCGACCCTGGCCGCCCGGTTCGAGGTCAACGACGTCAAGAAGAAGCACGAGGCCAAGAAGAAGAAAGAGTGGGTCACGCTGGTCAACCAGAACTACCTGCTGACCCAGTACCGGGGCGGGCTGGGCGGCAAGATCGGCTGGACCGAGAAGTCGGAGGCCACCTACATCGGCATGGCCCGGCGCAACGGCGTCACGCTGATCGTGACCGTGCTGCACTGCACGCCGCTGAAGGAGATCAGCTCCGGCGAGCACCTGCTGAACTGGGGCTTCCACATGGCCGGCCAGGTCAAGCCGGTCGGCACCCTGGTCGCGCCGCTGCCCCCGGCCGCCACCATCCGCAAGGAGCAGCAGGCCAGATCGGCGGCGAAGGCGGCCACCGCCCGCAGGCACGCCGCCCACCAGCGGGCGACCCAGCTGGCCAGCCAGGCCGAAGCCCGGTCCAGCGGCCACATGGACATCGGCCTGGCCGCGGGCGTCGGCGCGATCGCGGTCCTGGGCCTGGGCGGCATGGCCCGGCAGCGCCGCCGCCAGTCCCGCCGCCCCAGCTAACCCGCCAGCCCCACCTGCCTCAAGATCATTTGTGGATGTCCCGTTGCCTACCCCCCGGTGTAGGCAACGGGACATCCACAATGTGGGGCCGGGAGGGACGGGGCTGATGTGGTTTATGGGGCGGGTGAGGCCCGCATCGGCCCGGGGGGGGGAGCGGGTGAGCGGGTTTCGGGTGGGCTACCTCGGCGGCAGGAAGCCGACCTGGTCCATGACGGCGGTCATGGTCTGGCGGGCCAGCGTGGCGGCCCGGCCGGCGCCCGCGGCCAGCAGCGAGTCCAGCTCGGCCTCGTTGGCCAGCAGCTTCTCGGTCCGCTCCCGGACCGGCGCCAGCGCGTCCACGACCACCTCGGCCAGGTCCTTCTTGAACGCCCCGTAGCCGCCGCCCGCGTACCGCTGCTCCAGGCTCTCGACGCTTACCCCGCCCAGCGCCGAGTACATCCGCAGCAGGTTGCTCACCCCGGGCTTGGCCGCGTCGTCCACCCGGACCTCGCCGTCGGCGTCGGTCACCGCGCGCATGATCTTCTTGCGGACGGAGCCCGGCTCTTCCAGGATGTCGATGATGCCCTGCGGCGACGACGCCGACTTGCTCATCTTGATGGCCGGGTCCTGCAGGTCGGCGATCTTGGCCACCTCGGGCAGGATGTAGGGCTCGGGCACCACGAAGGTGGGCCCGAACCGGTGGTTGAACCGCTGGGCCAGGTCCCTGGTCAGCTCCAGGTGCTGGCGCTGGTCCTCGCCCACCGGCACCTGGTCGGTGGCGTAGAGCAGGATGTCGGCCGCCTGGAGGATCGGGTAGGTGAACAGCCCGACGCTGGCCGACTCCGCGCCGCCCTTGGCCGACTTGTCCTTGAACTGGACCATCCGGCTGGCCTCGCCGAAGCCGGTGATGCACGACAGCACCCAGGCCAGCTCGGCGTGCTCGGCCACGTGGCTCTGCACGAACACGATGGACCGGTCCGGGTCCAGCCCGGCGGCGAACATCTGGGCGGCCGCGATCCTGGTCCGGCGGCGCAGGTCGGCGGGCTGCTGCGGCACGGTGATGGCGTGCAGGTCGACCACGCAGTAGATGGTCTCGTGGGTCTCCTGGAGGGTGACCCACTGGCGAACCGCGCCCAGGTAGTTGCCGATGTGGAACGAGTCGGCCGTGGGCTGGATGCCGGAGAACACACGTGGTCGGGACATGCCGGAAGTCTAGTTGGCTGGGGTCAGCGCGAGGCCGAGTAGGTGACCAGCGAGGGCCGGCCGGCGGGCGCGCCGGCGGCGGTGTAGCAGCCGACGTCGCGCACGATCACGTTGCCGGGCGGGCCGGTGGTGGCCCACGGGCTGATCAGGTTGCAGAACCCGCCCGGCGTGGCCTGGAACGGCGTCACCAGCACGGTGTTGGGCAGCCGCCCGACCCGCGGGAAGGTGACCAGCCGCAGCCCCGCGCCGGACCGCACGATGGTGTTCACGCCGCCGGCGGAGTTGAAGTTCAGCGCCGCCGGGGCGGGCGCGTACGGGCCGGCCACGGCGGGCTTGTTGTCGAAGGTGTAGGCGAACAGCTTGGGCTGGCTGCCCATGATCGCCCGGCCGCGCTGGTAGCTGAGCGTCCAGCCGGTGTTCATCGGCGTGGTGCCGGGGTGGTAGCAGCGGACCCGGATCGCCTGGGCCGCCTTGGCCGAGGTCCACAGGGACACCTCGCACTTGGCGGGCGCGGCCGGGTTGA
Organism: uncultured Actinomycetota bacterium; assembly: GCA_963822485.1. Classification (GTDB taxonomy): domain Bacteria; phylum Actinomycetota; class Actinomycetes; order Streptosporangiales; family Streptosporangiaceae; genus DASUBV01. Next base: position 223,747 of record CAWGHW010000024.1, on the reverse strand, counting down.
CCGGCGTGACCTGCACGTTCCCGGCCGGGCCGGCCGAGCCGAGGCCATGCAGCGTCACCTGCCACACGCCGGTGCCGAGCTGGGCCACGGTGTTGGCCCCGCCGGCCGAGTTGAAGCGGGCTATGACGCCGGAACCGGGCTGGTAGCGCAGGTAGCCGTAGGCCCGGCCGGCCGGGAACGGGGCCTTGGAGCTCTGCGTGAACATGACCACGAACGGCACGAACACCGCCGTGCCGGGGGCCTTGAAGCAGCGCACGGCGACGATCTCGTCGGCGCCCGAGCGGCTCCACTGCTGGGCCTGGCACCAGGCCGCGGTGTCGGTCACCGCGGTCACGTGCACGACCCCGCCCTTGACCCCGATCTGCGGGAAGCGCACGAATACCTGGCCGGGGACGCCGGGCGTGGTGTGGACCTTGAAGGCCGGCGGCCAGTTGCCCGCCTGGTGGCTGACGGGCGGGATGCCCGCCACAGCGGGCTGGGTCACCAGCGCGAACCCCCAGTGATCGGGCACCGACGCCTGAGCGGACCCGGACAGCACCGTGACCAGGGCACCGATCATTAACAAGCCCGTCAGGGCCGCGGCCGTCCGCCGCCCGATGCCAAGTGACCTGATCATCGCCGAGCTCCTCGCGCCAGCCATCGTCCCGGATGCCACCGCAGGTTGAGCGGAACATAACTCCGCAGGCGGGGCCCGTCAATGGGCACCGGGCGGGCGAGCCGCGCCGGCCGCGTCTGTCATGCCGCCGCAGGCGGCGCGGGGGGACAGGGGGGTCGCCCCCCTGGGCGGCACTGTTATCCGATCACGGCGCCGTTGCTGACCACCGGCACGATGTCGGAGGCACCGAGCCGGATCGCGTCGGCGTCCTGGTCGGTGACGGCGTCCTGGGAGGCGTGCTCGGCCGCCACCCGGGCCTGGTAGTTCTCCAGCTCCCTGGCGATCTGGCGGGACTTCCAGCCCATCGGCCCGGCCATCAGCGCCGCGGCCTCCTGCGCGGCGGACAGGCCGCGGTCCCAGCTCTCGATGGACACGTGGGTGCGGCGGGTCAGCACGTCGTCGAGGTGGCGGGCGGCCTCGTGGGTGGCCGCGTAGACGACCTCGGCCCGCAGGTAGTCGTCGGCGCCGGCCAGCGGCTTGCCCAGGCCGGGGTCGGCGGCGATCAGGGCGAGGACCTCTCCGGTCAGGGAGCCGTAGCGGCGCAGCAGGTGCTCGATCCGGGCCACGTGCAGGCCGGACGAGCGGGCCAGCGCGTACCGGGAGTTCCACAGCGCGGCGAAGCCGTCCGCCCCGGCCAGCGGGATCACGTCGGTGCAGGACGGGGCCACCCGGCCGTCCAGGCCGTGGGCCACGGCATCCACGGCGTCCCTGGCCATCAGCCGGTAGGTGGTGTACTTGCCGCCGGCGATCATGACCAGGCCGGGCACCGGATGAGCCACGGTGTGCTCGCGGGACAGCTTGGAGGTGGACTCGGACTCGCCGGTGAGCAGCGGCCGCAGCCCGGCGTAGACGCCCTCCACGTCGTCCCTGGTCAGCGGGACGGCCAGGACCCGGTTGAGCTGGCTGAGCAGGTAGTCGATGTCGGTGCGGCTGGCCGCCGGGTGGCCCTTGGACAGCGACCATTCGGTGTCGGTGGTGCCGATGATCCAGTGCCGTCCCCAGGGGATCACGAACAGCACGCTGACCGCGGTGCGCAGGATGATGCCGGTGCTGGAGTGGATCCGGTCGCGGGGCACGACCAGGTGGATGCCCTTGGAGGCCCGGACGTTGATCATGCCCCGGCCGCCGACCATCTGCTGGATCTCGTCCGTCCACACACCGGTGGCGTTCACCACCTGCTGAGCGCGAATCTCCAGCTCGCGGCCGGTCTCCAGGTCCACCGCGCGGACCCCGGTCACCCGCTCGCCCTCGCGCAGGAAGCCGGTCACCTGGGTCCGGGAGACCACGTTGGCGCCGTAGCCGGCCGCGGTCCGCAGCAGCGTCAGCACGTAGCGGGCGTCGTCGACCTGGGCGTCCCAGTAGACCAGCGCGCCGGTGACGGCGGAGCGCTTGAGCGCCGGGGCCAGCCGGAGGGCGGCGTGCCGGGTCAGCTGGCGGTGGCCGGGCAGGCCCTTGGCCTGGCCCATGGTCATGCCGAGCAGGTCGTAAGCGGTGACGCCGGCGCCGATGTAGGCCCGCTCCCAGACGTGATGGGTGAACGGGAACAGGAACGAGACCGGGCGGACCAGGTGCGGCGCGAGCCGCTGGAGCAGCAGCGACCGCTCGGTCAGCGCCTCCCGGACCAGGCCGATGTTGAGCTGCTCCAGGTAGCGCAGGCCGCCGTGGATGAGCTTGCTGGACCGCGACGAGGTGCCGGACCCGAAGTCGCGCGCCTCGATCAGCCCCACCGACAGGCCGCGGGTGGCCGCGTCCAGGGCCACTCCGGCGCCGACCACGCCGCCGCCGACCACCAGTACCTGGTGCTCGGTGCGGGCCAGCGCGGTCAGGGAGCGGTCCCGCTCGGCCGGGCCCAGCCTGGTGTTTCTCGTGTCGGCTGTCACGTCATGCACGCTACGCCGGCCGGGCGCTACCGGGCGGCCGCACTGGGAGTGACCACGACTTCCACGCGCTGGAACTCCTTCAGGTCGGAGTACCCGGAGGTGGCCATGGTCCGCCGCAGTGCCCCCATGAGGTTCATCGAGCCGTCGGCCATCGTTGACGGGCCGTGCAGGATCTGTTCAATCGTGCCGATGGTGCCGACCCGGACCCTGGCCCCGCGCGGCAGCTCAGGGTGGTGGGCCTCGCTGCCCCAGTGGTAGCCGCGGCCGGGAGCCTCCGCCGACCGGGCGAACGGCGACCCGACCATCACCGCGTCGGAGCCCAGGGCCAGCGCCTTGGCAATGTCGCCGCTGCGGGTCATGCCGCCGTCGGCGATCACGTGCACGTACCGCCCGCCCGACTCGTCCAGGTAGTCCCGCCGCGCCGCGGCCACGTCGGCCACCGCGGTGGCCACCGGCACGGCGACGCCGAGCACCGCGGCCGTGGTGTGGCCGGAGCCGCCGCCGAAGCCGACCAGCACGCCGGCCGCGCCGGTCCGCATCAGGTGCAGTGCGGCGGTGTAGGTGGCGCAGCCGCCCACGATCACCGGGATGTCCAGCTCGTAGATGAACTGCTTGAGGTTCAGCGGCTCGGCCTGGCCGGAGACGTGCTCGGCCGACACCGTGGTGCCGCGGATCACGAAGATGTCGGCCCCGGCGTCCAGCACGGCCTTGTAGTAGCGGACCGTCTTCTGCGGGGACAGCCGGGCCGCGGTGGTCACCCCGGCCGACCGGATCTGCTCGATCCGGGCCCCGATCAGGTCTTCCTTGATCGGCTCGGCGTAGATCTCCTGGAGCCGCCGGGTGGCCGCCTCGTCGTCAAGCCCGGCCACCTCGGCCAGCAGCGGCTCAGGATCCTCGTAGCGGGTCCACAGCCCCTCCAGGTCCAGCACGGCCAGCCCGCCGTGCGAGCCGATCGCCACGGCGGTGGCCGGGGAGACCACGCTGTCCATGGGCGCGACCACCAGCGGCAGCTCGAACCGGTAGGCGTCGATCTGCCAGGCGATCGACACCTCCTCGGGATGCCGGGTACGGCGGGAGGGAACGATGCCGATCTCCTCGAGGGCGTAGGCCCGGCGGCCGCTCTTGCCCCGGCCGATCTCCACCTGAGTCACGTTAAGAAGTCTCCGCTCTCGCCTGGGCCGTCACCGGCCCTGCTGGTCAGCCCCGGCGGCTGGCGTAGTTCGGCGCCTCGGTCACCATCTGCACGTCGTGCGGGTGGCTCTCGGCCAGCCCGGCCCCGGTGATCTGGGTGAACCGGGCCTGCTGCAGCTCGGCCATGGTGCGCGCGCCGCAGTAGCCCATGGCCGCGCGCAGCCCGCCGGTCAGCTGGTAAGCAACGGCGGCCAGGGGCCCCCGGTAGGGCACCTGGGCCTCGACGCCCTCGGGCACCAGCTTGTCCTCGCGCAGCACGTCGTCCTGGAAGTACCGGTCCTTGGAGTAGGACCGCCCGCGCTCGGCGTTGCGCATCGCGGCCAGCGAGCCCATGCCCCGGAACAGCTTGTACTGCTTGCCGTTGATGAACACCATCTCGCCGGGGCCTTCCTCGCAGCCCGCCAGCAGGTTGCCCAGCATCACGGTGTCGGCGCCGGCCGCGATCGCCTTCGCGATGTCGCCGGAGTACTGCACGCCGCCGTCGCCGATGACCGGGACGCCGGCCGGGCGGGCCGCGAGCGACGCCTCGTAGATCGCGGTGACCTGCGGCACGCCGACCCCGGCGACCACCCTGGTGGTGCAGATCGCGCCCGGCCCGACGCCCACCTTCACCGCGTCGGCCCCGGCGTCGACCAGCGCCTGCGCCCCCGCCCTGGTGGCGACGTTTCCGCCGATGACGTCGACCTTCGAGTTGGCCTTGAGCTGGACGATCATCTCGAGCACGGCCTGCGAGTGGCCGTGCGCGGTGTCCACGATCAGGAAGTCCACGCCCGCTTCGGTCAGCGCCTGGGCGCGCGCCTTGGCATCCTCGCCGACCCCGACCGCGGCGCCGACGACCAGGCGGCCCTCGGCGTCCTTGGTCGCGCTGGGGAACTTCTCGCTCTTGGCGAAGTCCTTGACGGTGATCAGCCCGCGCAGCCGCCCGGCGGCGTCGACCAGGGGCAGCTTCTCCACCTTGTGGCTGCCCAGCAGCCGCAGCGCCTCGTCCCGCTGCACCCCCACCGGCGCGGTTACCAGCGGCATCGGCGTCATTACGTCCGCTACGCGCCGATTATGGTCGGACTCGAACCTGATATCCCGGTTCGTGACGATGCCGAGCAGGATCCCGTCCGGGCTCGTCACCGGCACGCCGGAGATCCGGTAGTGGGCGCACATGTCCTCGACGTCGGCGATGGTCGCATCCGGCGTGCAGGTCACCGGGTTGGTGATCATCCCGGCCTCGGACCGCTTGACCATGTCCACCTGCTGGGCCTGCTCCTCCACCGACATGTTGCGGTGCAGGACGCCCACGCCGCCGTGGCGGGCCATGGCGATCGCCATGCGGGACTCGGTCACGGTGTCCATGGCGGCCGAAACCAGCGGGGCGCGCAGCGTGATCCGTCTGCTCAGCCGTGACGTGGTGTCGGCCTCGGCGGGCATGATCGTGGAGTGCGCGGGGAGCAGCAGCACGTCGTCATAGGTAAGACCGGGCGGGCTGAACTTCACGTCGTCGCTCATGTCACATTCCATCGGCCGGTTTCGTGGGATGCGTTCATCCTAGTAAGCGCGCCGTCCGGTCCGGCCCGCCACGCCCGGGATAGGCCGATCCCGGCCGCCATCCGTGCGCGCCGCGCGAGCCAAGGGCTCGCCCAGGTTGCGACGGGGGACGCAGACCTGGGCGAGCCCGGCGGACTGGGCTCTCTGCCACGGGGGAACAGGGAGCCCATGGGGGGTCAGGCGATGGACTCCTCGCGAACGATGGCCCGCAGCCGGGCCAGGGCCCGGTGCTGGGCAACCCGGACGGCGCCCGCGGACATGCCCAGCTCGTTGCCGGTCTCCTGCGCGGACAGGCCAGCCAGCACCCGGAGGACCAGCAGCTCGCGTTGCTGCCGCGGCAGCCGGCGCAGCAGGGCCCGCACGCGCTCGGCCTCCAGGTAGGCGACGGCGGTCTCCTCGGGCCCGGGCCGGTCGTCGGCCTCGTCGGGCAGGTCCTCGGTCGGGATGGCCAGGTTGGCCGCGCTGCGCATGGCGTCGGCGACCTTATGGGAGGCGATGCCGTACACGAATGAGGCAAACGGACGGCCCATGTCCTGATACCGCGGCAGCGCCGATACCAGCGCGATGCAGACCTCCTGCGCGACATCATCGGCGGCGTGATGGTGCCCGGAAATGCGACCCAGGCGGGCCCGGCAGTAACGCAGGACCATGGGCCTGAACTGCCGGAGTAATGAGTCAATGGCTGCGGGCTGGCCCCCGACGGCCTGCGCCGTCAGGTCGTGCATGCTGACCCGGTCAACGGCATCTACCTGCGTGTTCATTGGCCCCCCTGGTCCAGCTACGGTGTCGCGCCTCCAGTACTCCCCGAAGCGGTCATGCCCGCTGGCCAGGCCAAGGTCAACATCATCTGATGCAACAGAAAGGTCACAGTAATGGGCTAGCCATATCTTGTCACGATGAGTAGCCGCCCATTACTTAGAGTGAATAGACGCACTGCATTCAATCGGGGCCATTCAGGCTGAAAGGTCGGTCAAGACGCTGGACCGAGTCCGTTAATCCTATTGGTGGTTGTCTGTTGCCTTTTACGACAGAAGGGCCCGGCGCGCAAGCGCGCCGGGCCCTGCGGTGTTGGCCAAACAGCGGAAGGGCCCGGCGCGCAAGCGCGCCGGGCCCTTCCGAACTGCCGAACTAGCCGGAGGGTCAGTGAGCGTGACCGTGGCCGTGGCCGTTGGCCTCGGCGGCCTCGGGCTCCGGCTTCTCCGTCACCAGCACCTCGGTGGTGAGCAGCATGCCCGCGATGGAGGCCGCGTTCTGCACCGCCGAGCGGGTCACCTTGACCGGGTCGATGACGCCCTGAGCCATCAGGTCGCCGTACTCGCCGGTCGCGGCGTTGTAGCCGTGGCCGACCGGCAGGTCGCCGATCGCCGCGACGACCACGCCGCCCTCGGCGCCCGCGTTCTCCGCGATCCACCGGGCCGGGGCCGACAGCGCCTGGCGCACGACGTTCACGCCGGTCAGCTCGTCGCCGCTGAAGCCCAGGTCACCCAGCGCGCTGGCGGCCTGCACGAGCGCGCTGCCGCCGCCGGGGATGATGCCCTCCTCGATGGCGGCACGAGTGGCCGAGATGGCGTCCTCGAGCCGGTGCTTCTTCTCCTTGAGCTCCACCTCGGTGGCGGCTCCGGCGCGCAGTACCGCGACGCCGCCGGCCAGCTTGGCCACCCGCTCCTGGAGCTTCTCGCGGTCCCAGTCGGAGTCGGTGCCCTCGATCTCGGCCCGCAGCTGGCGGATCCGGTCGGCGACCGCGCTGGCTTCCCCGGCACCATCGACGATGGTCGCGGTGTCCTTGGTCACCACCACCCGGCGGGCCTGGCCCAGCACCTCGAGGCCGACCTGGTCCAGCTTGAGGCCGACTTCCTCGCTGACGACCTGGCCGCCGGTGAGGGTGGCCATGTCGTCCAGCATCGCCTTGCGACGGTCGCCGAAGCCCGGCGCCTTCACCGCGACGACGTTGAGCAGGCCGCGGATCTTGTTCACCACCAGGGTGGACAGCGCCTCGCCGTCGACGTCCTCGGCGATGATCACGAGCGGCTTCTTGGTCTGCGCGACCTTCTCCAGCAGCGGCAGGAAGTCGGCCATGGCCGAGATCTTCCCGCCGTCCAGCAGGATGTAGGCGTCGTCGTAGACCGCCTCCATCCGCTCCGGGTCGGTGACGAAGTACGCCGAGATGTAGCCCTTGTCGAACTGCATGCCCTCGGTGAACTCGAGCTCCAGGCCCATGGTCGGCGACTCCTCGACGGTGATGACACCGTCCTTGCCGACCTTGTCGAACGCCTCGGCGATCAGCTCGCCGATCTTCGCGTCCTGCGCGGAGACCGTGGCCACGTTGGCGATCTCGCTCTGCTCCTCGACCTCGCGGGCCGACTTGAGCAGGCTCTCGGCCACCGCGGCGGCCGCGGCGTCGACCCCGCGCTTGAGCGCCATCGGGTTCGCGCCCGCCGCGACGCTGCGCAGGCCGAACTGCACCATGGCCTGGGCCAGCACCGTGGCCGTGGTCGTGCCGTCGCCGGCTACGTCGTTGGTCTTGGTGGCTACCTCGCGGGCCAGCTGGGCCCCCAGGTTCTCCAGGGGGTCCTCCAGGTCCACCTCACGGGCGACGGTGACACCGTCGTTGGTGATGGTGGGCGCGCCCCACTTCTTGTCGATCACGACATTGCGGCCCTTGGGACCCAATGTCACCTTGACCGCGTCGGCGAGCCGGTTCACACCGCGCTCCAGCGCCCGACGCGCGTCCTCGTCAAAAACCAAGCTCTTGGCCATTGAGTACCTCAGCCCTGTTGCGTGAATGTCCTGAATAAGACGGGAAAGACGGCTACCTGACCGTCAGGCCCGCTGCGCGCGCGTGCCCGGCACCGGACTTATCCAGGGCCGGGCACGTACGCGTTCGGCAAAATTACTTCTCGATGACGGCCAGCACGTCACGAGCGGAGAGCACCAGGTACTCCTCGCCGTGGTACTTGACCTCGGTGCCGCCGTACTTGCTGTACAGCACGACGTCACCGACCTTGACGTCCATCGGGACGCGCTTGGCGCCCGCGTCGTCGAACCGGCCCGGGCCCACAGCCAGGACTTTGCCCTCCTGGGGCTTCTCCTTGGCAGTGTCCGGGATAACCAGGCCGGACGCGGTGGTCTGCTCAGCCTCGAGCGGGCTCACTACGATCCGGTCTTCGAGCGGCTTGAGAACAACCTTGGTGGCGGTCGTCACGATCTGACCTCCCCCTCCGGAAAGGGCTAGCTGAATATTGAGAGAGGGCGACCACTGTCAGCCTGCCGTCGCGGGTGTCAGACCAACCTGTCGCATTAGCACTCTACCTTAGTGAGTGCCAGTCCCGAACACTAACGGGGGGTCGCGCAGACGTCAAACCCCTGCCCGCCACGGCCGATCCCGGCGGCGTGTTGGCGCGGGCCGACGGCGTGGCCACCGTACTACGCTGCGGGAACGAGGAGCGCCCGCGGGGCGCGCTGACCACCCATGGGGGCTGAGGTGCGCATGTTCGGGGCGGGCGCGGCGTGGCTGACGCGTGCGACAGACGCCACGCGTGCCGCAGATGGGGCGGGCACGGCGGGCGCTTCTGGCGCGACGGGCGCCGCGGGCGCTTCTGGCGCGACGGACGCCGCGGGCGCGGCGGGCGGGCGGTACGTCCTGGCGGCGCGGGATCCGGGCCCGCTGCGGTCATTTGACCCGGTTGAGGTCGGGCACCTGGAGTCCGCGGCCTGGGTGGCCTACTACCGCCGGCAGTGGCTGCGGCTGCTCGGGCTGTCGGTGGCGCTGATGCACCGGGCGTTCCGCATGGACTGGCCCCGGACGCTGCACGGCGCCTGGCTGGTGCTGCGGGCCAACCAGCTCTGGGCGCCCAACCCCGGCAACGACCCCGACGGCGCCCGGCGCTGCATGCGGCGGTTCTACGCCCTATTGCGGCTGGCCCACGGCGGGCCGCGCGACCCGGCGCGTGCGGCGGCGCTGGAAGTGGACTGGTGGGCGGCGCACCGCGAGCGCCAGCAGCACCCGGACGGCAGCCCGGCGGTGGTCACGGCGCTGGCCCGGCTGTACGCCTACCTCTACAGCGTGGACGAGGCTTCGGTCCGGCCGGCGGCCGAGCTGCGGGCCGAGGCGATGGACCTGTCCGACGAGTGGGTGGCCCAGGGCTGCCCGCCGCGCAGCTCGCTCATCGCGGCCGAGCGCGCCGCCCTGGTGCGCAGCTACGCCTCGCTGCTGGCCGCGGTCCACCGCTAGCCGCCCGGCCTGGGGCCGCACCCCCAGGCCCAGCGTCACCACTGCCCTCTGGTGACGCCAAAGCACCGCTAGAGCAGCACCAGAGAGCCACTGGTGCTGTTGGCGAAGGCGACGAACGACGTGGTTGTTGCTCCCACGTCGCACTAGCGACGTGGGAGCAACAACCACGTCGCTGGGTGACCGGGCTAGGCGGCCGGGCGACCCGGCTGGCGGTCCGAACGACGTGATCGGGCCGTTCATGCCGCGCGAAAAGGCCAATCACCTCGCTGGAGGCTGGGCGGGCCGCGGCCTGGGCGACGGACCGGGGCCGGGGACGGGCTAGGCGGCGAGGGTGGTGGTGATGGGCAGGGCCGAGTCGGCCGGGAAGGCCAGGGAGGACGGGGTCGCGCCGCGGGCGTGCAGCTCGGCGCCCAGGGCGGCCACCATGGCCCCGTTGTCGGTGCACAGGCCCGGCCGGGGCACCCGCAGCGCGATGCCCGCCGCCGCGCAGCGCTCGGCGGCCAGGGCGCGCAGCCGGGAGTTGGCCGCCACGCCGCCGCCGATCACCAGGTGGTCGACGCCCTGGGCCCGGCAGGCGTCCACGGCCTTGCGGGTAAGCACGTCGGCCACTGCCTCCTGGAAGGAGGCGGCCACGTCAGCCACGGGGACCGGCTCGCCGGCCGCCTCGCGGGCCTCGACCCAGCGGGCCACGGCGGTCTTGAGGCCGGAGAAGGAGAAGTCGGAGCTGCCGTCCCGGTACTTCCCGCGCGGGAAGGCCACGTACTGGCCGTCGCCCTCCGTGGCCACCCGGTCGATGTGCGGGCCGCCGGGGAAGGGCAGGCCGAGCACCCGGGCCACCTTGTCGAAGGCCTCACCCGCGGCGTCGTCGATGGTGGCGCCGAGGGGCACGACCTCCCGGGTGAGGTCGGGGACCAGCAGCAGGGAGGAGTGGCCGCCCGAGACCAGCAGCGCCATGGCCGGGGCGGGCAGCGGGCCGTGCTCCAGCTGGTCCACGGCCACGTGCGCGGCCAGGTGGTTGACGCCGTAGAGCGGCTTGCCCAGGGCCAGGGCGTAGGCCTTGGCCGCGCAGACGCCGACCAGCAGCGCGCCGGCCAGGCCGGGCCCGGCGGTTACGGCGATGGCGTCCACCTCGCTCAGCCGCACGCCGGCGGTGGCCAGCGCGCGGTCCACGGCCGGGACCATGGCCTCCAGGTGGGCCCGGCTGGCCACCTCGGGCACCACGCCGCCGAACCGGGCGTGCTCGGCCACGCTGGAGGCCACGGCGTCGGCCAGCAGTTCCTGGCCGCGGACCAGCCCGGCGCCGGTCTCGTCGCAGGAAGTCTCGATGCCGAGCACCAGGGGCCCGCTCATCGCGCGCCTCGCTCGGTCGCCTCGGCGGCCCCCGCACCGGCGTCCCCGGCGGCGTCCCCAGCCCGGCCGGCCGGCTCGGCGGCCAGGCTGCGGCGCATCACGAGGGCGTCGGCGCCGGAAGGCTGGTAGTAGCCGCGCCTGATGCCGACCTGCTCGAAACCGCGGCTGCGGTACAGCCCCTGGGCCCGCAGGTTGTCCACTCGTACCTCCAGGAATACCTCGGTGCAGCCGCGGCGGCGGGCCTCGGCCAGCAGCGCGGCGAGCAGCGCCGCGCCGGTGCCCTGACCCTGGCGGCGGCCGGTGACCGCGATGGTGACCACGTCGGCCTGGGTGCCCGCGGCCAGCAGGCCGGCGTAGCCGACGACCTGGCCGTCCTGCTCGGCGACGAGGTAGTGGCGGCTGCCGGGCACCTGGGCCAGTTCGCCCTCCAGCATGGGCCGGGACCAGGACTCCTCGCCGAACAGCTCCAGTTCGAGCCCCAGCACCGCGTTCAGGTCGGCCGCAGTCATCACCCGGAGCACGGCCGGGGCCGGGCCGGCGGCTGGGCCGGGCGTGGTCACGGGGTCACCCGCTTGGGCCGGCCCGGCTCCCTGGCATCGGGCCGGCGCAGGTAGAGCGGCTGCGGCGGCGCCGGGGGCGTCCCGGCCGCGATCCGCTCGGCGGCCAGCGCGGCCAGCCAGGCCGCGGACGGGTAGGCCGGCTCGAGGGCCTGCTCGACCAGCTCGGGGTAGAGCCGCGCGCCCTCGCCCGCCACCGGCAGGCCGGCCGGGAGGTCGGCGGCCGGGCTGACCTCCGGCCCGGTGACCCGCTGCCCGAAGGCGGAGTACCTGGCCCAGTACAGCTCCTTGCGGCGGGCGTCCGTAGCGACGAGGAACTCACGGCCGCCCGCGGCCCCGGCCGCGCTGGTCGCGATCACGTCCAGGGTGCAGATCCCGTCGACGGGCACGTCCAGGGTGGCGCCGAGCACCCGCGCGGTGACCAGGCCGGTCCGCAGGCCGGTGTAGGGGCCGGGGCCGGTGCCCACCGCGATGGCGGTCAGGCTGGCCGGGGTGACGCCGGCGCTGCGCAGCGCCTGGTCGATGAACACGGACAGCAGCTCGCCGTGCCGCCGGGCGTCCACGGCCGACTCCTCCGCCACCACCTGGACACCGTCATGGACGGCCACGGTGATGGCGGGCGTCGCGGTGTCGAACGCGAGAATCAGCACGGTTGACCAGCCTACGACCTGCCGGGAGTGACCGATCCCACACTGCGCGCTAGCCGGCGGACGGGTCAGCGGGCCAGCCGGCGGGCGGGTCAGCCCTTCTTGATCGTCGGCTCGGTCTCGGCCTTGGCCAGGACCGCCTTGGCCACGGCCTGGGTGCCGCCGGCCAGCGCGGAGGCCGACACCGGCCCGTAGCCGCCGCCGGACACCTGGGCCTGCATGGACACGGTGAGCAGGACGTTGCGCTCCCGGGTCACGACGGTGATCAGGTCGGTCACCGTGCGCCCGTGGTGCAGGACCTGGAGGGCGCTGATCGCCTCCTGGCCGAGGCTCGTGACGTTGGTGACGGTGGCCTTGGGCAGCGGCGACTTCTTGCTCGGGCTGACCAGGGCCAGCCGCGTCGTCGCGTAAGCGTCGGTCGCGCCGGCGGTGGCGCTGCCGTTGCCCGCGACCACCAGGCTGGGCTGATAGGCCTGGATGGTGATCTGGAGGACCCGGAACACCGGCCGGTGGTCGACGGTGAAGCTGCACTGGCTGCTGGCCGAGCCGGTCCCGGTCGGGGTGACCTTGCGGGCGCTGCCGGGCACGTTCTGGCTGAGCAGGCTGGGGCTCACCGCCGTGCAGGCGTTGGGCACCGACTTGAACTCGCCCGGCTGGAGCGAGTTGATGAAGCTGCTCTTAGGCGCGGGACTAGGCAGCTCGACGATGACGGCGATGACCGCGATGATCACCGCGACGACGATCCCCGTGCCGCACAGGATGTAGACGCGGCGCCTCGACTTGCGCAGCCGGGCCGCGGCCGCCCGGCCGCGGCGCCGGCGACGCGGCGGCGGCACGACGCCGTCGGGCGCGGCGGCGTCCGGCGCGGCGGTGACCGGCCCGGCCTCCGCCGCCTGCTCCTCCGTGGGCGGGCCCATCCGGCGGCCGCCGGCCCGCGTGGCGTAGATGCTGGGCCCGGCCCAGGGCGGCGCGTCGCTCTCGTCGCCCTCGGTGAAAGGGTCCTGGTCCCAGACCTCGCGCTCGGCGCGGCCGGGCCGGGCGCCGCGGGCCGGGCGGGTGGTACCGCCGGGCCGTTCGGCGACCCGGGACCGCGGGCGGTCATAGTCGGACCGGGGCTGGCCGTAGTCGCTCCCGGCCGCCTCGTAGTCGGCGCCGGGGCCGGCGTACTCCGGCCGGGGGTCGTCGAGCGCCGACGGCGGGCCCGCGTAGTCGGGCCGGGAGTCGTCGAACTCCGGCGGCGGGCCCGCGTAGTCCGACCGGGGATCGGCGTATTCCGACCGGGGGGTGGCGTAGCCGTGCCGCCCCGCATCCCCGGACCGGCCTGCGTCGTCGTAGCCGGCCAGATCGGGGCGCTCATCGAGCGACGGACCGCGGTGCGACGACGGGCGGCCGTGGCGGCCGGTTCTCTCAGGACGGCCGGCTGTGTTCAGGTCGTCCGGCAGGTCAGGCCGGCCGGACGCCGGCGTACGCGACGGGCGACGGGGCGGTGGGCCCTGCTCAGCCACGGCAACCCTCCGGGGCGGGACATCAGACCGTGCGAAGACGGCAGCTAGCTGGTGCGGATCACGGGAAGTTTAGTGGTGCGAACGATGGCGCGGGCGGACAAGTCGGAACTCTATGCGGGCCGTCCGGCCAGGGCCTGCCGGGCCGCGAGGGCGGCGTCCCGCCAGCGGTCGCCCCAGCCGAGCACGCGCACCGTGCGCGCTTCGTCACGATCCCCGGCGGGCTGATCGCCACCGGACTGGCCCGCCACGGGCTGTTCCGGGCCGGGCTGGTCGGCGCTGATCGCGATCTGGAGGAAGCTCGGGGCCAGGTCCTCGACCAGCCCCTCGCCCCATTCCACGACGGTCACCGAGGTGGCCACGTCGGTGTCCAGGTCCAGGTCATCCACCTCGGCCCGGCTGCCCAGCCGGTAGGCGTCGGCGTGCACCAGGGCGGGCCCGCCGCGCAGTGACGGGTGCTGGCGGGCGATCACGAACGTCGGCGAGGTCACCGGCCCGCGCACGCCCAGGCCGGCGCCGATGCCCTGAGTGAGCGTGGTCTTGCCCGCGCCCAGCGATCCGGACAGCACGACCAGGTCGCCGGCCCGGAGCAGACCGGCCAGCCGCTCGCCCAGGTGGCGCATGTCGGCCGCGGTAGGGACGTCGACGCTCTCGTCGACGACCGGCGAATTCGGGTCCATGACTCAGGCGGTCCTTGGCTCCGGGCGGCCGGTCTCGGTGGCCTGGGCCAGCAGGCCACCGATGGCCTCGTTGACGACCTCGGGGCGCTCCATGAACACCAGGTGGCCCGCGCCCGGCACCAGGATCAGGTCGGCACCGGGGATCCCGGCGGCCAGTTCGCCGGCCAGCCGCGACGGGACGACCTTGTCGCGGTCGCCGGTCAGCACGAACGCCGGGGTCCGCCCGATGACCTCCAGCGCGGCCCGCTGGTCGTGGCCGAGCAGGGCCAGGTAGAACTCGGCGATCACCTCGACGCGGGTGGACCTGATCATCCGTTCCGCGAAGTCGACCAGCGCGGGGCTGACGCTGGAGTCGCCGAAGCCGATGAACCGGGTGGACAGGAAGGCGATGTCGCCGGCGGCCTGACGGCCGCGCTCGATGAACGCGGCCTGGCGGCCTTGCGACACGCCGCGCAGCACCGACGGCGCGGCCTGGCGAGCCAGCGGGCGCAGCGGCGGAGGCAGCCAGCCGGCCGGGTCCACGTTGGCCGCGGCGGTGGCGATCAGCGCAGTGCCGATGATCTTGGTACCGAACAGCCCGGGATGCCGGGCGGCCAGCGCCATGATCGTCATGCCGCCCATGGAGTGCCCGACCAGGATGACCGGGCCGTCGCCGGGGCAGGTGGCGGCCAGTACGGCGGCCAGGTCCGCGCCGGTCTGCTCGATGGTGACGTCCCGGCTACCGCCCCCGGAACTAGTCCCCCCGGTACTAGATCCCTCAGCTCTAGTTCCCTCAGAACTAGTTTCCTGGTTACTAGTAAGCCGGCGACTAGCGGAGCCGTCGCCATCCACACCGGCCGCACCAGCAACAGCATCGCCAGCCGCAGCACCAGCCTCACCGTCAGCACCAGCCGCACCGTCAGCGACACCAGCCGCGCCGTCGGGCCACAGTCGCGGGGAGCGGCCGTGGCCGCGCTGGTCCCAGAACACCAGCCGGGCGGTCTCCTCCAGGCCCTGGCGCTGGTAGTGCCAGCAGTCCTGGGTCAGCGTGTAGCCGTGGGTGAAGACGATGGTCACCGGGGCGTCGTCCGGGCCGGCCACCTCGGCGTGCAGCGGCACCCCGTCGTCGGCCAGCACCGTCAGCGGCCGGCCGCGCAGCTGGCCGAGCGGCTCGTCGGCGGCCGGGTCGGGCCGCAGCCGCAGTCGTCCCACCGCGATCTTCTCGGCCGCGATCACCGCGCCGACGCCCGCCGCCGCCGCGCCAACCGCCAGGCCGCCCGCCTTAGTGAGCCGCAGCCACCTGCTCATCGGTCCTCCCGTCGACGGCGAGCACGCCGCGAACCCTATCCTGCCCGGATGTTACCCCGGAGTAGCTCCGAGGAATCTTGCCGGTGAACCGGGTCACGATCTCGTAGGACAAGGTGCCGAGGGCGTCGGCCCACTCCTGCGCGGTGGGCTCGCCCGAGTCGCCGGGCCCGAACAGGATTACCTCGTCGCCGGCCTCGGCGGGCAGGTCGCCGACGTCGATCATCATGTGGTTCATGTTGACGGTGCCGGCGATGGTGAACCGCCGGCCGCGCACCTGCACCTGCGCGGTGCTGGAGGCCAGCCGGGGCACGCCCTCGTTGTAGCCCAGCGGGATCACGCCCAGGGTGGCCGGGCCCCGGGTGACGTGGCGATGCCCGTAGGACACCCCCGAACCGCCGGGCACCCGCTTGGTCTGGATCAGCCGGGCGCGCACCGTCATGGCCGGCCGCAGCCAGTCCGGCGCCCCGCCCGGCAGCGTGGACAGGCCGAAGACCGCGCCGCCGGGCCGGACCAGGTCGAAGTAGGACTCGGGCAGCGTCAGCGTGGCCGGGGTGTTGGCCATGTGCCGGACCTCGGGCTCGGCGCCGGCCCGCCGGGCCAGGTCGACGGCCGCCCGGAACGCGCTGAGCTGGGCCGGGACGGAGTCGTGGCCGGGCACGTCCGCGCAGGCGAAGTGCGACCAGATGCCGGTGATCCGCGCGTGCCCGGCCCGCTCGGCCTGGCGGGCGGCGGCGACAACGTCGGGCCAGTCGGCGGTCGTGGCGCCGCCGCGGCCCATGCCGGTGTCGACCTCGAGCTGGATCCGCGCGGGCCCGCCGGCCTGCTGGGCGGCGGCGGCGATCTGCCGGACCAGCGCCACGGTGCCCGCGGTGAGGTCGACGCCGGCGGCGATGGCCGCCGCGTGCGGGGCGCCGGGCGTGCCGGCCAGGCACAGCACCGGCACGGTCAGCCCGGCCTGCCGCAGCGTGATGGCGTCGGCCAGCTGCACCACGCCGAGCCAGCTGGCGCCGCCCGTCACCGCGGCGCGGGCGGCGGGCACCATCCCGTGGCCGTAGCCGTCGGACTTGACCACCGCCATCAGAGCGGCGCCACCGACGTGCGCGGCCAGGGCCGCGGCGTTCGCGGTGATGGCGTCCAGGTCGATGAGCGCTTCGGGGTGACCGTCCATAGCGCCAGTGTGCCAGGCCAGCGGCCCGTGACGGCCCCAGAGCGGCCCGCTAGCGGCCCGCCCGCGACCCGAGACCGACCCCCAGCGGCCCCGAGAGCGACCCGAGAGCGACCCAGCGGCAACACGGCCAGCCCGCCCGGCGCGCCCGGACCGCCGGACCGGATACCTGCGGGCGCCACGGCGGCCGGCCCGGATACGGTGTGGAGAGTCCCGGTCGCCGGCCAAGCCCTTCCCGGCAGTCCGCCCTGACGACCTTTGTTATGGATAAATGATAAATAGGGAGATACGGGAAGAATGCCTGAGCTAATTCCGCTGCCCGTCCTGTTCGGCAACCCCGAGCGAGTGAGCCCGAACATCTCGCCCGACGGAACCCAGCTGGCCTGGATCGCCCCCCACGAGGGCGTGCTGAACGTGTGGCTGGCGCCGGTCAGCGCGCAGGAGGGCGCCGACCTGGCGGCGGCGCGGGTCATCACCGACGACACCGACCGGGGCATCCGGCAGTTCGGCTGGGCGCACGACGGCCGCCACCTGTTCTACGTGCAGGACACCGGCGGCGACGAGAACTTCCGGCTGCACGACGTCGACATCCAGACCATGGAGCGGCGGGACCTGACCCCGTTCGAGGACGTGCAGGTCCGGCTGGTGGCCATGGAGCGCAAGCTGCCCAACGAGATCCTGATCGGGCTGAACCGGGACAACCCGCAGCTGCACGACGTGTACCGGCTCGACCTGGTGACCGGCGAGCTGACCAAAGAGGTAGAGAACCCCGGCTTCATCGGCTGGGTGGCCGACGCGCAGATGGTGGTCCGCGGCGGGCTGGCCCCGCTGCCGGACGGCGGCTTCCAGCTCATGGTCCGCGACAGCGCCGACGCCGAATGGCGGCTGCTGCTGTCGATCCCGGCCGAGGACGCGCTCACCACCGATGTGGTGGGGTTCAGCGCGGACGGGCAGTCGCTGCTGATCACCAGCTCGGCCGGCGCGCAGACCGCCCGGCTGGAGCGCCTCGACCTGGCCACCGGCGCGGTGGAGGTGCTGGCCGAGGACCCGGAGGCGGACGTCAGCGGGGTCCGGGTGCACCCGGACACCCGCGAGCCGCAGATCGTCGTGGTGCTCAAGGCCCGGTCGGAGTACCTGGTCCTGGACCCGGCGGTGGCCGATGACCTGGCCGCCATCCAGGCGCTGCACCCCGGCGACCCGACCTTCGCCAGCGCCGACGACGCCGACGACATCTGGCTGGTGGGCTTCACCAACGACGCCGGGCCGGTCCCCTATTACCTCTACGACCGGTCGACCCGGTCGGCGAAATTCCTGTTCGAGACCCGGCCCGAGCTGTCGCAGTACGAGCTGGCCGGGATGGAGCCGTTCTCGTTCACCGCGCGGGACGGGCTGACGGTGCACGGCTACCTCAGCTTCCCGCCCGGCGCCGAGCGGTCGATGCTGCCCACCGTGCTGAACGTGCACGGCGGGCCGTGGGCGCGGGACAACTGGGGCTTCAACCCCGAGGCCCAGTGGCTGGCCAACCGCGGCTACCTGTGCATCCAGGTGAACTACCGCGGGTCCACCGGCTACGGCAAGGGCTTCGTCAACGCCGGCGACCGTGAGTGGGGCGCCAAGATGCAGGACGACCTCACCGACGCCGTCGGCTACGCGATCAGCCAGGGCTGGACCGACCCGGCCCGGGTCGCGATCTACGGCGGGAGCTACGGCGGCTACGCGGCGCTGGCCGGGGCGACGTTCACCCCGGACCTGTACTGCTGCGCGGTCGACATCGTCGGGCCCTCGAACCTGATCACCCTGATCAAGTCGGTGCCGCCGTACTGGGCGCCGCTGATCGCCCAGTTCCACCGGCGGGTCGGCGACCCGGAGCAGGACGCCGACTTCCTGTGGTCCCGGTCGCCGCTGTCAAAGGCCGAGGTCATCCGGATCCCGCTGCTGATCGCCCAGGGCGCCAACGACCCGCGGGTCAAGCAGGCCGAGTCGGAGCAGATCGTCGCGGCGCTGGACAAGGCCGGCATCGCCCACGAGTACATGCTGTTCCCGGACGAGGGGCATGGCTTCGCCAAGCCGGAGAACCGGCTGAAGTTCTACGCCGAGGCGGACCGCTTCCTGGCCCGCTACCTGGGCGGCCAGGCCGCGGAGTAACCGCCGGAGTAGCCGGCCGCCGCGGCCACAGGACATCCCTAACGGGCCGCGGCAGCCTGGCGGCCCGCCGTCCAGAACGTCCTGTTCTGCTGCCGGATCAGGACCGCAACGTGCGGACGGTGGGCAGTGGCTGGCGGGCGGCCTGCGGCCAGTGCCGGAGCATGCTCTCGCGCAGGTCCGCGCACAGGCGGCCGAAGCGGGCCAGCCGGGCGTCCGCTCCCGCCGGCCCGCGGCCCGGAGCTGGCCCGCGGCCCGGAGCTGGTCCGCGGCCCGGAGCTGGTCCGCGGCCTGGGGCCGGTCCCCCGGCCGTGGGCGGGGCGGCCAGCTCAGCCACCACGGCGGTGCGGTGCAGCAGGCGGCCGCGCGCGGTCGTGGTGCCCCAGCTCCAGTCGCGGTGGCTGACCTCGGCCAGGTGATCAGCCGAGCCGCGAAAGGCCCGCTCCACCAGCGCGTCGCCCTGGATCAGCCAGCCCGCGCAGGCGTCGGCCAGGTCGCCATCGCGCTCGCGGCCGGTCTCAGCGCGCCACTGCTCGTAGTAGGCCAGTTCGGCCTCCTCGCGGAGCGGCCCGGGCAAGCTGGTCACGCACCAGCAGGTAGGAAAGCCGACGCGCAGGTAAGCCAGCTCGGTCAGGCCGTCGCCGAGGCAGGCCTGCTCCAGGTCCACGAAGCGCACTCCGCGACCGGTGTGCAAGTCGTTGCCCGGGCACGGATCGCCGTGCAGCAGCGCGAACCCGCCTGCGGCCTGGAGCCGGTCGCACAGCGCGCCGAGCTCCGCCGCCGCCTCCGGCGACGGCCGGACGCCGAGCTGATCGGCCAGCGCCAGGAACCGGTCCGCGTCGTCCGGGCCCGGTCCGGCGTAGCGAGGCAGCAGCCCGGCATCCCGCTCGGTGGTCGTGGCGTGCAGCCGGGCCAGCGCGCGGGCGTAGTCCGCCGCCCAGTCGCGGCCCGGCCGCTGCGAGGGCAGGTGCTCCAGGACCAGGACGCCGGCCTCGGGGTCGGTGCCCAGCAGCTCGGGCACGACCGGCGGGCGGGCCCGTGCGGCCAGGCGCAGCGCGGTGACCTCACGGGCGTACCGCGCCGGGGCGTCCGGGCCGCCGGTGATCTGCTTGATGATCGCGGGCGCGCCGTCGAACTCGACCAGCCACACCAGCGACCGCGGGCTGCTGGCCAGCCGCCGCACGGTCCGCGGCGTACCAAGCGTGTCGCGCAGGGCCGCGCCCACCGGGGCATCCGCGTTCGTGGTCATGCCGGTGCCGGCCCGGCGGCTAATGGCTGATCAGGGCCCGAGTGCTGGCCAGGGGGCGGGTCAGGGCGCGGGCGCTGGCCAGGGTGCGGGCCAGGGCGCGGGCCAGGGCGCTGGCGCGGGCCAGGGTGCGGGCGCGGGCCAGGGTGCGGGTGCGGGTGCGGGTCATTTGTGCGGGCGCTGGCCGGCGGCCTGGTCACGGGCTGGCACGGGTGATGGTCCTGATCGCCTCGGGCAGCGCGGTGATCAGGTCGGAGGCACCGATGGGCGCGTCGCGCGCGGCCAGCCGCCCGGCGATGCCATGCAGGTAAGCAGCAACCGCGGCGGCCAGCGGCGCCTCGATGCCCTGCGCGAGCAGTGCGCCCGCCAGCCCGGAGAGGACGTCGCCCGAGCCGGCCGTGGCCAGCCACGAAGAGCCGGTGGAGTTGACCAGGACCGGCTGCTCGCCCGGCTCCGCGATGACCGTGGTCGAGCCCTTGAGCAGCACCGTGACGCCCAGGTCGTCGGCCGCCCTGGTCGCGTGCTCCAGCCGCCGCGCCTCGATGCTGTCGATGTCCGCGCCGGTGAGCCGGGCCAGTTCGCCCGAGTGCGGGGTGATCAGCGTGGGCGCGGACCGGTCCAGCAGCTCGCGGTGCGCCGCCAGGATCGTGATCCCGTCCGCGTCGACCAGCACCGGCAGGCTGCTGGCCAGGACCGCCGCCAGCAGCCCGGCCGAGTCCTCCCCCGTGCCCATGCCCGGCCCGGCCGTCCAGGCCTGGACCCGCCCCGCCGCCTTGATCGACTCCGCCGGGGCGGTCGGGTCGGCCACCGACATAACCGCCTCCGGCCAGTGCTGGCGGGCCGCCGCCAGCACCGCCTCCGAGGACACCAGCCGCACCATCCCCGCGCCGCCGTGGATCGCGCTGCCGGTGGCCAGCACGGCCGCCCCGGAGTACTGCTGACTGCCCGCGAGCACACCCAGGACGCCGCGCCGATACTTGTTCGACTCCGCGCTGGGCTGGGGCAAGATCGCGGCGATGTCCGGGGCCTGCAGCGCGCTGACCGAGGGGGCGCCGAGCTCCGGTCCCAGTCCGATGTCGATGAGTTCGGCCGTCCCCGCGTAGCTGGCCCCGGGGTCGATGAGCAGTCCCGGCTTCCAGGTGCCGAACGTCACGGTGACGTCGGCCCTGATCGCCGGCCCGGCGACCACGCCGGTGTCGGCGTCCACCCCGCTGGGCAGGTCCACCGCCACCACCATGGACCCCTCGGCCCGGGCCACCTCGGTCAGCCGGGCCAGCGTGGCCGCGGGCTCGCGCAGCCCGCCACGCCCCCCGATGCCCAGCAGCCCGTCAATGATCAAGTCCGCCCGGTCGAGCGCGTCAGCAACGGCAGCACTCATGCCACCCCGCGCACCCCCGCTTTCCGCACCGCCCCCCGCGCCGCCGCTGCCGCCCACGTCGCCGCTGTGGCCCGTAGTGCCGCTGTTGCCTGTGGCGCCGCTGTTGCTTGTACCGCTGCCGCCCACGTCGCCGCTGTGGCCCGTAGCGCCGCTGTGGCCTGTGGGGCTGCTGGCGGCTGTACCGCTGCTGGCGGCTGTCGCGCCGGCGCGGGCCGCGGTGTCGCTGTTGCCGGTCGTGCTAGGAGCGCCTGGGGTGCCGTCAGCGGCGCTGGTCGCCGTGAGCAGACGGCCGCCGGCGCCGCGCAGTTCGGCGGCACCCTGTTCGTGGATCCGGTCGGCGGCGGCGATGGCCGTGACCGCCGCCCCGCGCCGGGCCAGGATCGCTCCCGCGAACAGCGCGTCGCCGCCGTTGTCCCCGCTGCCGGCCAGGATCGCGATCCGCGCCCCGTACACCTGGCCGAGCAACGTCGCGCACACCGACGCCAGGCCCGCCGCCGCCCGGCTCATGAGCGCGCCATCGGGCAGGCGGGCCATCAGGGCCCGCTCCGCCACCCGGACATCGTCTGTCACATGGGCGTTTCTCACCGCTCAGTCACCACCCCGCTATATCTGGCTATCTCTCCGCCACGACCATGGCTATGCACACCCCGGCATCGTGACTAATCGACAAGTGCCAGGTGGCCACTCCCAGCCGATCCGCCGCAGCGGCCACCGTGCCACGGACCTCGAGGAGCGGCCGGCCCCGGCTGTCATGCGCGACGATCGCGTCGGTCCAGCGCAGCCCGGCCGGGCCGCCCAGCGCCTTGGCGGTGGCCTCCTTGGCCGCGAAGCAGCCGGCCAGCGAGGCGACGGGCAACCCGCGTTCGCTTTCCGCGAACAGCCGCTCGGCCAGAGCGGGAGTCCGGCAAAGCGCCGAGTCGAGCCGGGAGATGTCAGCGATGTCGACGCCGATCCCCACGATCATGAGCCAAGCTTCCCACGCGCCACGCTCGCCCCGCCCGCCGCGCCACACCACCGGGCGGGGGAGAGTGAGGGTGGGATACCCCGCTACGCGCGTTGGGCCGAGCCGGGGCAGCGTGGCCCGGCGGCGGCCGGCCGGGCATCGGCACCGGACAGACGGCCGGGCGGGCCGAGCCGGACCCGCCGGGCATCGGCACCGGGCAGACGGCCGAGTGGGCTGAAGTTGACCCACTGCGCGTTGGGCATCGGGCCGTCGCACCGTGGGCCGGGATGACCGGCCGGGCATCGCCACTGGGCAGACCGCCGCGTGGGCTGGGGTTGACCCGCCAGGCATCGCGACCGGGCATGCGCCAGGTGGCTGGGCGTGACCTGCCGGGCATCGCCACCGGGACAGCGGAGGGACAGGACGGACGGGGTGACTGGCCGCAGACCTCGCTCATAGGGGGCAGACCATGATCCCGTAGCGTTAGCGGCGTCTCAGCCCTCTAACTCTCCGGGCTCATGAAGCACCGGGGTTGCGGCGGCCGGAATGTCATTACCGGTCAGGCCACATGGGCGCCTGCGGGCTGCGCCCGCCGACGTCGGCCTCACTGGCCTGCTCAGCCCCGTCAGCCACACCCGATCCGCGTGCGCAGTGGCTCTCATCAAAGGTGGAGGATTTCCACCTACCCAGCACCACGTCGCGACCCGCCCGACCTAACCCACAGCCGCAACGTCGGCCAGCGCCCGTCAGCCAGCGCCCCACCAGCCACACCTGTCAGTCTTCGGGTGGTCCGTTCCATGATCCTGGTGGATTTGGGCCAGCCGTGGCCCAAATCCACCAGGATCATGGAGTTCACCCCATGAACCCCGGCCAGAACGCCGGCGCCGCCCGTCGGCCAGGCGGCGCCGCCAGCCCCAACGCCCTCCTGGCCGCATCTGCCACCCGGCCGCATCTGACACTCATCTGCCACCCGGCCGCATCTGACACCCGGCCGACCGGATCGTCGGCCGGCCGGGCGGCTGCTAGGCCGCGCCTACGGCGCGCAGCGTCGACCGCTGGCCCGCGGCAGCGAGTTCCCGTCGCATGGCCGCCGAACGATCAACCACACCGGCACCGAGGGACGCACCGGCAGCGCCGGCCCTGGCCGACAGGCCAGCCACAGGCCGAGCTCCCGCCCCAGCCTCAGCGCCAGCCCCCACCAGCGCACCAATCGGCGACCCGGCCGTACTTGGCTCGGCCCAGGCGTCTACCAGCTGGTGGCGGACCGCGAACGAGGCCGCTTCCAGCCTCGAGTGCACGCCCAGCTTGGTCAGGACCGACTGCAGGTGAGTCCGGACCGTGGTCCGCGACACGCCCATCCGGGCCACGATCGCGGGTGTGTCCAGGCCCGCTACCAGCAGGCTCAGGCACTCCCGCTCACGCCCGGTCAGGGTGGCGGCCACGGTGTCGGCATGCGACGCCCGGCGCGGGCGCCGGGCCGGACTGGCGTCCGGGAGGTCGATGACCCGCTCGCCGTTGGGCATCCGCTCCAGGGCGGAGACCAGGACCTCGACTCCGCGCGACTGGTGCAGGTAGCCGGATGCGCCGGCGTCCATGGCCAGTTCGGCCGCGTCGGCGTCCGGATCGGCGCCGAGTACTACCACGGTGGTGGCCTCGCTCGCCTCGATGACCCGCTGGATGGTCCTGAGGCCCTCGTCGACCGCCAGGTTGCAGTCGATCAGGCAGGCATCGGGCCGCTGATGATGTACGTAGGCAACCATCTCCTCGGGGCTGCGCGCGACCGCCCCGACCTCGTATCCGCGCTGGCTGAGCACCGTGGACAGGGCATCAAGGAAAATTGCCTGATCGTCCCCCAGAACCAGCCTCATCGTGACCTCCCGGACACCGGGAGACGGGTGAGTGAATTATTCTCATTCACCACTGGGGTGAATGCAGATTCGCCGAGCTTTGCGAGTGGCCAGCCCAATGTCACCCTGGCCGGCCTGCCTCTTTCCCCGCAGCACCACCGCTGCGTTGACCGTGCTGTACCCATTGCTTCTCCCCCCGCTACCCCAGGGCCGTGGACGCCGAGATGGCGTTCCTGGCCCCGGATCAGCTTGACCCTGAGTCGTTGCTAACGCGCCGACGGTCATGACTGAACGTACAGACAAACACCGAACGCGTCAGAATGATTCACGCTTCCATGTTTAGCTCGTCAGACTTAGCGGTGACTTTACTTCGCCGGCCCCAATTGCCGTTCAATTCACCCATATGGGGGATGTCGCATCACCCCGGCCCCAAAGGCCGCCGTGTTCTGGTTAAGCCGGACGGGCCAGCGAATCCTCGGCCACTCGGCCAGCTACCCGGCCGGGCACCCGTTTATCCAGGACATAAGCTGCCATTAGCGCATCTCGCAGGGCCGGGGCCCCGTACCGGCCGGAGACGTGCGCCTGGGCTCTCGCGGCCATCCGCGCGGCGGTGGCGGGCGAGTCCAGCAGGTGACCGATGGCCGAGGCCAGGCGGGCGGGCCGCCGGGGTGGCACGAGCAGGCCGGTCTCACCAGGAACGACGAGGTCGGGTACCGCATTGACGGCGGTGGCGATCACGGGGATGCCGCAGATCATGGCCTCGACGATGGCCGTGGGCAGGCCCTCGTAGCGGCTCGGCAGGACAAACACGTCGAATGCGGGCAGCAGGTCGAGCACGTCCTGGCGTTCGCCCGCCAGCACGAGGCGGCCTTCGGGCAGGCCGGCGGCGCGGGCCTGGACTCGGCCGGCCAGCTCGCCACCGCCTACCCACACGCCGGTCACGTCGGGGCGGCGCAGCTTGGCCAGCGCCGCGACAAAGTCCTCGGGCGCCTTCTGGTAGGTCAGCCGGCCGACGGCCCCGACGATCCGGGCGCCGGCGGGCAGTCCCAGCGCTAGCCGGGCCCGGCGTCGGGCCTCGGCCGAGGTGCCCGGGCGGCGGGCGCGGCCCGGCTCGTCGGCGCAGACCCCGATGGTCCGCACTCGGTCCGGCGCGATCAGCTCGCGCCGCACGGCCTCGGCGGCCACCCCGGCCCCGACGCACAGCGCCACGTCCGTGATCTGGCCCAGCCGCTGCTCCATCGACACGTAGGCCCGCCGCAGCGGGCCCGCCTGGAACTCGTGAAACGGGAACCCGTGGTAGGTGTGCACCACCCGGGGCACCCCGGCCCGGCGGGCCGCTACCCGCCCGACAGCGCCGGCCTTGGCGCAATGGGTGTGCACCACGTCGAAGTCTCCCGCAGCCAGGAGCGCCGTGAGCCGCCGCAGCGCCCGCACATCGCTGGCCGGGCGGATGGGTGCCCGCAGCTCGGGCTCGATGATCACGTCGAGCCCGGCGGCGCGGGCCTGCGCCACCAGCCGGTCACCCCGCGGCGCCTGCCCGGTGATGATGGTGGGCCGGCACGCGGCGGGATCCAGGGCCAGGGCGCCGCGCAGCGCCAGCACCCCGGCGCCGCCCTCCAGCCTGGTGATCACCGTGGCCACCCGCAGGGGCGGCGACCCTGCGGTCGATGTCGCCAGGACCCGCATCACGTCCGCCTGGGTCGTGAAGAAAGACCATCCGCAACAAATTCGCCTGCCGAACGGCTGCCCGCCCGGCCGGTCACCGACTGGGCTGCGCCGCCGGCCGAACTGCCCGCTACCGAGCTGGGCGCCGGCCCGGCCGCGGTCGCCTCGCCCCGGCTGCTCCCGCCGGTCTCGCCACCGTCGTCCGGGCGGCCACCACCCGGCCGACCGCCACTCGGCCGACCACCACCTGGGCTGCCACCACCCACCACCGGCCGACCACCAGCCGGACTGCCACCACCCGGGCTCTCACCACCAGCCGGACTGCCACCAGCTGAGCTGCCGCCACCCGGCGGCCACCAGCCGGACTGCCACCACCCGGACTGCCACCACCCGGCCGACCACTAGCTGAGCTGCCACCACCCGGGCGACCACCAGCCGGACTGCCACCACGCCGGACTGCCACCACCTGGGCTGCCGCCACCAGGCCGACCACCACCCGGGCTGCCACCACCCGGGCGACCACCACCCGGACTGCCACCACCCGGACTGCCACCACCCGGGCTGCCGCCACCAGGGCGACCACCACCCGGGCTGCCACCACCCGGCCGACCACTAGCTGAGCTGCTACCGCCTGGGCTCTCGTTACCTGGGCGGCTACCGCCTTCGCGGCCCGCCCGGGCCGCGGGCCCCGGATTCAGCCGGGACATGCCCGGAGTGGGCCCGCGCGGGCCCGGCCGGCCATCCCGGCCAGTTTCAGCATCCCGGCCGGGATCGCCCGCGTGGCCAGGCTCCGCTCGCCGCGTGGGGTAGGCCACCGGGCCTGGACGGCCACCGCGCTCAGACCCGCCCGAGCCAGAACGTCCCGAAGCAGATCCACCCTGGCCAGAACCGCCCGAACCGGACCCGCGGCCCGCTGGCAGGCCGGCCCGTCGCTCGTGTCCGGCCGCCGGCAGGCCCTCTCCCGGACCCGGCGAAGCACTTTTGCCCGGCGACTCCTCGTCCGGCGGCCCGGACTCCTCCGGGCGCAGGCCGGCCGCCCAGGCCACGCTCACCGCCTCGATCCGGCTGTGCACCTCCAGCTTGCCGAAGATGCTCCTGGTATGAGTACGCACCGTGTCCGCGGAGATCATCAGCTCGGCCGCGATCTGCCGGGCGCGCTTGCCCTTGGCCATGCTGGTCAGCACGTCCAGCTCGCGCGGGCTCAGGGTGTCCAGCAGGTTGCTGCTCTCCCTGGCCGTCTCGACGTCGTCGCGCAGCCCCCGGATGACCTCGCCCAGCATCTCGGGCGGGAACCAGGAGTAGCCGCGGGCCACGCCGCGCAGCACGGTCTCGAGCTGGTCGGCGCCCTGGCTCTTGGACACCCAGGCGTCCGCCCCGGCCCTGGCCGCGTCCACCGCGTGGGTGATCTCCTCGTCCGCGCTGACCACGATGATCCGGGCATCCGGCCAGGCCGCCCGGATCCGGCCCAGGACCTCGGCGATCGCGATCCCGAGGGGTTCGACATCGATGAGCACGATGTCCGGGCGTAGCCATCGCACTACTTCGGGCAACCGCGGGTCATCGGTCTGGCAGCAGCCCGCTACCCACAGGTCGGGCGCTGAGGACAGTCGTGACGCCAGCGCCTCAGTCACCATGCGGTAGTCATCTACCAGCACTAGCCTCAGCACGTCCATTAGACGACTGTGCCGGGTCGCGCCGCAATTAGCCTCATGCAGATGAACGAGAAGTCTTGCCTGATCAGGTCACGTGACGCTATTTCGCGTTGAAACTACTGAAGGTCATTGACTGAACACTCAGTGCAACGGGCCGGCGGGGCGGCGGGACGTCAGTGCGACGACCTCAGCGCGACGATCTCAGTGCGACGGGCAGTTGCCCGCGACCGAGGGCGCTTCGTGGCCCCAGTAGGCGGGCAGCGCGCTGTACGGGTTGGGCGCCACGTCGTCGGTAACGTAGAGGTAGCCGGCGTTCCGGTCGCGGGAGAGCCGGACCGCGCCGGCCAGGTCCCGGCGGGTGGCGGCGAAGACGGTGTGCGCGAACCGGTGCGGCGGGTAGTGCCGGGCCCACTTGGGCACGTGCACGCCCAGGTAGCTCTGATAGGGGCCCTCGAACACCATCAGCACGCTGGCCACGGACATGTACGCCCGATCGGGGTACACCCCGGGATTAAGCCAGATCGGGGCGCCGGGGCTGAGCGTGTGGATGTACTTGGCCAGGGCCCGGTAGTAGCCGATCTGCTGGGTGCCCGAAGTGGGCGACTGGTCCAGGAAGATCCCCCGCACGCCGTACCACTGGCGGTACTCGCGGA
Organism: uncultured Actinomycetota bacterium; assembly: GCA_963822485.1. Taxonomy (GTDB): domain Bacteria; phylum Actinomycetota; class Actinomycetes; order Streptosporangiales; family Streptosporangiaceae; genus DASUBV01. The sequence goes on along the minus strand of CAWGHW010000024.1, from coordinate 195,540 downwards.
CATACTGCTCGGCCTGCCACAGCGGCCGCTGGCCGTAGTTGGTGCCGATATAGCCGATGACCCGGCTGCCGTTGGCCTTGGCCTGCTGAACGGCGCCGCGGAACTCCTGGTCGGGGCCGTGGCCCGGCCCGGAGGCCGGGTTCAGGATCATCACGGCCGGGCTGGCGCCCGCCACCGCGACCCGGTTCCAGTCCGACGGCGGGAAGAACGCGGGCACGAAAGACGCCTGGCACGGCGGCCCGGGCTGGACGACCAGCTTGGCCGCCAGCCCGCAGCCGGCCAGCAGCACCAGGATCACGGCCAGGATCACGATGCCGCGCGGCCGGCGGCGGAAGTCACCCCCGGCGCCGGGGGCGCCGGGACGAGCTGAACTGCTCCATCCGGTCACGGCCTGGTCCACGGTGAGCTGGCGGACGGCTGGCCGGTCCAGGACAGCGGCGCGGGCACCACGGCGGGCAGCCGCCGGTACGGGTTGCCGCCGCCCAGGTCGGTGGCGTAGACGCAGCCGGCCCGCCAGCAGCAGGCCATCAGGAACGCGTTGCCGAGGTGCTCGGGCGGCACCGAGTAGACCACGTGGTAGAAGCGGTCGGCGGGCCAGGCCCTGGTCCACTGGGGCGCGGCCTGCTCCAGGTAGACGTCCCACGGGCCCTCGAAGGTGCCCAGGACGTCGGCGTGCCGGGCGTAGGCCGGGTGCGGGTGCACGCCGTGGTTGAAGACCACGGTGCCGGCGCCCGCCTGCCGGGCCCGGCGGGCCAGCAGCGCGTAGCGGCGCAGATCGGCCAGATCGGCCGAGACCCGGTCGAACATCACGCCGGTCACCTGGTACCAGTCCAGGTACCGGCGGATGTCGGCCAGCGCGTCGCGCCAGGGACGCTGGCCGTAGTTGGTGTCCGCGTAGCCGGCCACCGGCACGCCGGCCTCGCGCAGCCGCTGCAGGACCGGGAGGAAGGCCGGGTCGGGCTCGTCGCCGGGGCCGCTGGCCGGGTTGAGGATCACCAGCCGGATCTGGGCCGCGTGCGCGGCCATCCGGGCCCACTCGTCGGGTGCCACGGCGGGATGGAAGTAGGCGGGCACGATCAGCCGGGGTACCACCGGCGGCGAGAACGATGGTCCGCCCGGCCGGGCCGCTCCCGACCCGCGGGCCAGCCAGGCCGGCCGGCCGGGCCGGAAATCAGCGGGATGCCGGGTCACAGCACTCCTCCCACAGGTCGGCCAGCGACTCCCCCAGGCCCCGCCGGGGCTGCCAGCCCAGCACCCGCCGGGCCAGCCGGATGTCGGCCTGCTGCCAGGACGGCACCGCGGACCGCGGCGAGCCATCGGTGTTCTCGTGCACCGGACCGTCGTACCCGCTGATCGCGGCCAGCTCCCTGGCCAGCGTCCGGGCCAGGCCCTGGCCGCTGGCCACGTTGATCACCGCCGGCAGCCCCTCCGACGGCCCGTCGAGCCCGGCCGGCGCCGCCTGGCCCGGCGCCAGCGCGGCGGCGATCACCGCGTCGGCCACGTCCCGCGCGTCCACGAAGTCCCGGACCGCGTCCAGCGGCCCGAGCTGCACCTGCGACCCGTCGGTCAGGGCGCGGCGGAACTCGGAGACCAGCCGGCCGGGCAGGATCCCGTCCGGCGCCCCCGGCCCGACCGGGTTGAACACGCGCAGCACGACCGCGTCGAGCCCGGCCGCGCGGCCCAGCTCGACGAGATGGGTGCCGGCCAGCTTGGTCGCCCCGTAGGCGCTGGCGGGCCGGGGCGGCGCCGACTCGGCCACCGCCGTGCCCGGCTCGCCGGGCCCGTACTCGGCCGCCGAGCCCAGGTGCACCAGCCGGGTCGGGTGGCCCGCCATCAGCATGGCCCGGACCAGGTCGTAGGTGCCGGTCACGTTGACCGCGGCCAGCGCCTCGGGCGGGCCCGCCGTGGCCCCGGCGCAGTTGACGACCACGTCGGGGGCCAGCGTGAAGAGCGTGCCGGCCAGCCGGGCCGGGTCCTGGGCCCCGAGGTCAATCAGGCAGTGGGCGGGCGAGTCCGGCAGCGGCGACCGGCCGGCCGTGATCACGTCCAGGCCCGCGGCGCGAGCCTGCTGGCGCACGTGACGGCCCAGGAACCCGCTCGCGCCGAGCACCATCAGCCGCAGCCGGCGGGCCGGCCCGCCGGCGACCCCGCCGTTCGCGACCCGGCCGTTCGGGACCCCGCCGTTCGGGACCCCGCCGTTCGGGACCCCGCCGTTCGGGACCCCGCCGTTCGGGACCCCGCCGTTCGGGACCGCGCCGTTCGGGAGGGGGCGGCTCGCGAACCCGCCGCTGGCGGCCGTCATGACGGCCCCGCCCGGCCGGCGGTCACTGCTGGTACCCCGTCGCCGTGTAATAGGCCAGGTTGGCCGGGTCGCTGAACCACTCGATGGTCTGGCCCAGGCCCGCCGCGCGGGTGAACCGCGGCGCCCAGCCCGTCCGCTCGCGCAGCCGGGTGGCGTCGCACACCAGCCGCATCACCTCGGAGTCCTTGGGCCGCAGCCGCTGGGCGTCCTCCACGATGTCGGCCTCCACGCCCATCAGCTCGGTGATCTCCTCGGCCAGCCGGCCGATGGCCACGTCGTCCCCCGGTCCGCAGTTGAACACCTCGCCGAGCACCGCCGAGCCCGGCGCCTCGCCGACCGTGACGAACGCCTCGGCGGTGTCGGTGACGTAGCTGAAGTCCCTGGTCGGGTCCAGCGCGCCCAGCTTGAGCACCCGCGACCCGGCGGCCAGCTGGGTGATGACCTGCGGGATCACCGCCCGGGTGGACTGCCGCGGGCCGAAGGTGTTGAACGGCCGCAGCGTGACCGCGGGCAGCCCGAAGCTCAGGTAGTAGGACTCGACCAGCTTGTCCGCGCCGACCTTGGACGCCGCGTAGGGCGACTGGGCCTGGAGCGGGTGGGCCTCGCTGATCGGCACCGTCCGGGCCGTGCCGTAGGTCTCGCTGGTCGAGGTGTGCACCAGGCGCGGCGTGTGGCAGGCCCGCACCGCCTCGAGCACGTGGAGCGTGCCGACGGTGTTGGTGTCCACGAACGATCGGGGCGCCGTGTACGAGTACGGCACCGAGCCGAGCGCGGCCAGATGGTAGACCGCGCTGGCCCCGTCCACCAGCGAGAGCACCGACCCCGGGTCGCGCACGTCCCCGAACACCACCTCGACCTCGGCGGCGATCTCCGGGTCCAGGGTGTCCAGCCAGCCCCGCGAGCTGAACATGTTGTACAGCGCCATGGCCCGGACCCGGTGCCCGCGCCTTACTAGGGCCTCGGTCAGGTGCGATCCGATGAAACCCTCGGCCCCCGTCACTGCGACTATGTCGGACATTTAGTGATTCCCCCCTTGTTAATCGAATAACTAAAAGGCGTGCCGGATGGCGGTCGCCAGCACGCCCAGTGCGTATCCGCCGAGCACGACCAGCAGGCCGACGCTCGCCGCCAGCTGCACGATCAGGCCCAGCTCGTGCCAGGTGAGCTCGAAGGCCAGGGCCGCGGCGCACGCGGCCACCGGCACGGCGCGGACGCCGAGGGCCTGGAGCGCCAGCGCGATGAACATGGCGCTGCCCAGGGCCAGGTAGACCACCAGCTCCGGGTAGAGCAGCGGCGCGCCGGGGCGGACCAGGCCGGTGGTGAACGCGATCCAGGTGGCCGCCGCGGTCAGCGCGATCGCGGCGGCCAGGTACGTTCCCAGGGCGGTCATCAGGGCCAGCCGGGCCTGGCGGCCGAACGTCCGCAGGTCCCTGGTCGAGCGCAGCACGTCCCTGACCCGCCGCCGGTAGCGCAGCAGGCTCCACTCCGCCGCGCCCATGGACAGCGAGAGCGGCAGCGTGGCCAGCAGCGCGCCGACGTTGATGCCGCCGCGGCCGTGCACGCCGGAGACCACGGGGAAGGCCAGCAGGCCCGCCGCCAGCAGCCCGAACGCCGCCGCGGGCAGGGCGTTGCGCAGCTCGGTGCCGCTGACCAGGCGCGGCCGGGCGCCCTGCTGGCCGTGGGAGCCGCCCGGCTGGGCACGGGACCGGCGGGTAGCCAGCAGGGCCACCACCACCGCCAGCGCGGCCGTGGCGGCCAGCGCGGCCCAGGACGCGTGGTCCAGGTCACGCGGCCGGCCCAGGGCCAGGAACAGCGCGCTGCCCAGCACGCCGGGCAGCAGGATGAGCAGCAGCCAGCGCTCCGCGCCCAGCACCAGCAGCACGCAGGCGCCCAGCATGTAGGCGGCCTCGCCCGCGCCGAACAGCGCCACCGGCGGCCGGGCGTGCAGCATCAGCATGGCCCCGGCCAGGATCCCGGTCACCAGGACCAGCCCGGCGAGCAGGCCCGCCCGCAGCAGCCGCTTGGCCTGGCCGCGGTCGCCGGTCCGGCCCAGCCGCTGGTAGCCCAGGCTGGCCAGGCTCTGGCTGGCCGACCATGAGGCCAGCAGGGCGACGATCAGGATCACGTGCGCGCCCGGGCCGCCCAGCAGCACGGCGGCGGCCGGGAAGCACACCGCGGGCAGCCCGTACAGCAGGCCGTGCAGCGCGGGCTGGAGCCGGCCCACGTGCCACGGGTCCTCGGGCGGCGGCGGCTCGGCAGGCTGCCGCGGCACCTGCACGTACATCTCGCTGGCCAGCGCGAACACGTGCGGGTAGCCGTAGCGCTCGCGCACCGCCAGGTCGCTCAGCCCTTCGAACTCCAGCGCGCTGGCGATCTCCAGCGGGTCGACAGCGGACTCGCAGACCTCGCCGAACTCCTCGCACAGCGCGGCCACGGTCAGCGGCGGCGCCGACGGGCTGCCGATGATTTCCCGCAGCCGGGCCAGGCCCTCGCCCGAGCTGTCGGGCCGCGTGCCCAGCGCCCGGGCCTGGTCGTCGCTGTAGGTCACCCCGGCGGTCATCCGGTCTCCCCCAGCTCACTGTCGGGGCCGTCACGGACCACGGACAGGCGCGGCGCCGACCCGGCCGCGGCCGGGGCCGCCGGGTCACGGCTGGCCAGGTCGGGACCGGGCCGCGGCATCGGCAGCGACCGTCCCGTGCCCAGGAACATGTAGATCTCGTCGAAGGCGCTGATGGCCCGGTCCACCGTGAAGTACTCCAGCGCGCGGTGCCGGGCGGCGGTGCCCAGCCGCTGGCGCAGCTCGCGGTCGCGCAGCAGCGTCAGGCACGCCTCGGCGAGCTGGCCCGGGTCCCGCGGCGGCACGACCAGGCCGGTGTCCCCGGCGGCCTCGGTCACCCCGCCGACGTCGGTGGCCACGCAGGGCCGCCCGCAGGTCATGGCCTCGATCAGGGTGTAAGGAAAGCCCTCGGTGATGCTGCACAGCACCACCACCTGGCCCGCCGCGTAGGCGTCCCGGATCTCCGCCACCCGGCCCTCGAAGCTGGCCGACTCGCCCAGGCCCAGCTCCTGCGCCAGCTCCTGGCAGCGGGTCAGGTACTGCTCCCGGCCCTGCGGCGGCGAGCCGAACAGCCGCAGCCTGGCCTCCGGCATCTCCGCCCGGACCAGCGCGAACGCGCGCAACAGCGTCTCCAGGTCCTTGACCGGGTCGACGCGGCCCGCCCAGGAGATCGTCGGCACCTCGGGCTCGCTGTCCAGGGCCGGGAAGTCGTTGGGGTCCACCCCGTTGTAGACGGTGCGTACCCGGTTCAGGTCGGCGCCGAGCTGCTCCTCCCAGCGCTTGTTGTAGACGTTCCCCGGCGTGATCACGGCCGCCTCGGAGTAGCCGAGCACGCACAGCCGCCGCAGGAACTCGAGGTGCAGCCGCTTGACCGGAAAGCGGTAGGGGCCCTGACGGCTGTGCAGGTAGTGCTCGCGCATGTAGATGCCGTGCTCGGTGACGACGATCGGCGTGCCGTACTGCCACTTGGCCGCCAGCGCGGGCAGCACGCCGATGCCGTTGGTCACGGCGTGCACCACGTCGGCGCGCGGCGGCGGGTAGGACAGCGGCCGCAGCGCGTGCTCCAGCAGCTGGATGGCCAGCACCGCGTCATGCAGGGTCGGCGGGGCCAGGTCCGGCGGCCAGCGCCGCCGCCAGGCCTCGCTGAGCAGCCACACCGACTCCTCGCTGGCCAGCTCGGCCGACAGGTTGCCCACCTGGGCGTAGCTGACCATGCCGCGCAGCACGTCGGCGAAGCGCTCCTGGCCCTCGTCCGGCGGCCCCAGCAGCAGGTCGATGAGCTCGGCCACCGGCGGCCCGCTGCGGGGCCGCAGCCACCACGAGCCGGGCGCGGGCGGCGGCGGCGGACCCCACAGCGGGATCGCGGTCAGCCCGGTGACGTTGGGCGGCAGCTCCCACCGCACCGGCTCGCCCCCGGTCGCGATCAGCGCGACCAGCTCGAAGTCGTACTCGGACAGCCCGCGGACGAGCTGGTCACACCACACGCTGACGCCGCCGAACTGGTGCGGGTAGGTGCCCTCGGCCGTCAAGGCGATATCCATCAGCGGCCGTGCACCGACGTCCGGACCGGCGCTCCGACGATCGATGGCAGGCGGGCCAGCACGCGCTTCGGCCGGCGGCGGGCCGCCTGGAGCTCGTAGAGGTCGTCGATCCGGGCCGCCACCGACTCGATGCCGTACTGGTCGAAGACCTCGATGACCGGCTGCCGGGGCCGTGCGCCGGCCTCGATCTCCTTGGCCAGCTCGGCGCGCAGCGCGCGCACGTTGCCGGTCACCTGGCGGGCGCCGGTCGGTGCTGATCCCGTCCAGCGCCGGGCAGGTGGTGTAGAGCACCGGCAGCCCGTTGGCCAGCGCCTCGAGCACCGACAGCCCGAACGTCTCCTGGAGCGAGGCGGTCAGGTTCAGGTCGAAGGCCGACAGCATCGCGGTCATGTCGGCCTGGTAGCCGCCGAAGATGACGTGCTCGGCCACGCCGTGCTGGGCGGCCAGCCCTTCCAGCCGCTCGCCCTCCTCGCCGCGCCCGATGATCAGCAGCTTGCACTTGTCGCCGAGCAGCGGGGCGGCCGCCTCGATGACCAGGTCGATCCGCTTGTTCGGGTCCAGGCGGCCGAGCGTGCCGATCACGTAGGCGTCCGGGTCGATGCCGAACTGCTCGCGGACCCCGGCTCGCGTCGCCGGGTCGAAGCCCAGTCCCGCGAAGTCCAGGCCGTTCGGGATCACGGTGATCTTCCGCTCGGGGACGCCCCAGCGCACCAGCCGCTCGCGGACCACGTCGGCCACCGCGATGGTGGCGTCCGAGGTCAGCTCGGAGGCCAGGTACAGGGCCCGCACCGAGGAGGTCATCCGGCGCCGCTCGATGTGCGTCTCGCCGATGGAGTGCTCGGTGGTCACGATGACCGGGACGCGGGCCAGCCGGGCGGCCGGGCGGGCGTAGACCTGCGCCCGGTACAGGTGCGCGTGCACCACGTCGTAGCGCCCGGCCCGGATGATCTGGTAGAGCCGGACCAGGGCGCGCAGCTCGGTGTTGCGCCGCATGCCCAGGTCACGCACGGACACACCGTGCTCGCGGAGCCGGTCAGCGACCGGACCGGGGTTGTACAGGGTGACGACGTCGGCGTCGTTGCGGGTGTGCTGGAGCACCGCGTCCAGCTGCAGCTCAGCCCCGCCGACGTCGAGCCCGGTGATGACATGCAAGACCTTCATACTGTGCCTCCCGTTCGCTTCGGGGGCGCCTTGAGACGCCGCCGTCCCTCGTCGCTCCTCGCTCCTGCGTCGCTCGTCGCTCCTGCGTCCAGGCGGCGCCGCGCCCCCTCCGCTCACTTGCCCCTCCCCTTAATCGCGACGTAGCCCTTGTGCAGCCGCCGCTTGACGGTCATCCGGGCCACGCTGTCGCGCTGCCCGATGTAGATCCGCGGCAGCGCCAGCGGCCCGAGGTGGGCCAGCGGCGTCTCGACCGCGCACGCGTACTGGTAGCCCGCCGCGCCGACCGCGTAGCGGGCTGCCTCGTCCATGGATCCGTACGGGTAGGCGAACCCCGGCACCGGCGCGGACAGCAGGTCCTCCAGGCGGCCGCGGCTCGCCGTGACCTCGGCCGCCTGCCGCCGCGCGGCCACCCCGGCCAGGTGCGGATGGGTGGCGCTGTGCGAGCCGATCTCCACCCCGGCCGCGGCCAGCTCTCGCACCCCGCCGGCGTCCAGCAGCGGCCAGACCGGCCCTTCGTCCCACTCGTTGGTGCCGCCGATCCGGTCGGAGATGATGAACGCGGTGGCGCCGAAGCCGTGCCGGTCCAGCACGGGCAGCGCCGTGTCCAGCACGCTGGTGTACCCGTCGTCGAAGGTGAGCCCGACCAGGCCGCGCGCCTGGCCCGCCGCCATCGCGGCGACGAGCTCGGCGACGCTGACCCCGCGCAGCCCGCTGCGCGCCAGCCAGGCCATCTGCTCGGCGAACCGGGCGGGCGACACCGCGAGCTGGTTCGGGTCCTCCGCGGCGTCGGCCACGGCGTGGTACATGAAGATCATCGGCGCGTCGCGCAGGGTCACCCGCAGCGCGGCGCCGTCCCCCGGCGGTGAGCCGGCCCGGTGACCGGGACCGGCGGTGACCACACCGCCGGTCCCGGCACCTTCCCCGACCCTAGTCATGAGCGTGCTCATAGGTCCGTCTCCGTTCTGGTGCCGGTGGTCCGGTTTTGCCGCCGGCAGGCGGCGCGGGGGGGATAGGGGGGTCGCCCCCCTGGGCAGCAGGGTCATCGGCCCGCTCCCAGGCCCGCCAGCGCCGACCCGACGGTGCGGATCAGGATGGCCATGTCGAGCCACGGCGACCAGTACTCGATGTAGAGGTTGTCGAAGCGGCTGCGCTCGGCGATCGAGGTGTCCCCGTGCAGCCCGTGCACCTGGGCCCAGCCGGTCAGCCCGGCTCGCATGCGGTCCCGGTCGGCGTAGCGCGGGATCTGCCGGGCGAAGCGCTCGGCGAAGTACGCGCGCTCGGGGCGCGGGCCGACCAGGGACATGTCGCCGCGCAGCACGTTGACCAGCTGCGGCAGCTCGTCCAGGTGGGTGGCCCGCAGCTGGCGGCCCAGCCGGGTGCACTGCCCGGGGTTCACCGCCCAGCTCGAGTTCGTGTCGCCCGCCGCCGTGATGGTGCGCAGCTTCAGGATGCTGGCTTCCCGGCCCCGGCCCGTACGGTCCAGGCCGGTGACCCGGCGCTGCCGGAACAGCGGCGACTGCCCGCTCTGCAGCCGGATCAGCCCGGCCAGCACCAGCATCAGCGGCAGTGTCACGGTCAGCAGGACGGCCGCCACGGTCACGTCGAAGCCCCGCTTCAGGCCGGCCGCGGCCCGGCGGCGGCCGAGCTGGCGCAGCGGGATCAGCGGGATGCCCCAGATCTCGTCCAGGCAGCCGCGCGGGATGGCCTGGCCGATCTCGTGCAGCCGCGGCACGACGCAGACGTCGGCCGGCAGGCCCCGGCAGGAACGCAGGATCGCCACCAGGTCCTCGTCGCGCCAGTCCCCGTAGCAGACGATCACCCGGCGGATGCCCAGCGCGGCGACCACCTGAGCCAGGTCCTCGGGCCGCCCCAGCGACGGCTCGGGCAGGTCGCGGCGCGGCGGCCCGGAGTCCAGGAAGCCGCGGACCCGCAGGCCCAGCTCGGGATGCTGGCGCAGTTGCCCGGCCAGGTGGGCCCCGAAGGTTCCGGAACCGAGCACCAGCGCCCGCTCGGTGAGCCGGCCCCGCCGGTGCGCGGTGCGCAGGAGCGTGCAGGCCGCCAGCCGGAAGGCGATGACCAGCCCGGCCGACAGCAGCGCCAGCCGGGCCGCGCCCCGCGCGGGCAGGATCGGCAGCAGGAGCAGCACCGGCAGCGCGATGGCGGCCAGGATCCGGGAGATCTGGTCCGAGACGCGCAGGCAGATCCGCAGCCGGTGCAGGCCGGCGGCGGACAGCCCGGCGAGCACGGCCAGCCCGTACAAGGCCGCCGACGGACCGTCCGGTGAGGTCAGGCCGGCCGCGGCCAGGGCGAGCGAGTCCGCCACCGGCAGCGCCACCAGTGGCACGAGCTGGCGCGCCCGGATGGCGCCCCGGTCCCCCGCCGGGACGGCCAGCCCCGCCCGCGGCCGGGGCACGGCCAGCCGCCGGCTGACGGCCGGGCCGTGCTCGGGGAACCGATCCACCTTATCCACGCTGGGTGCAGCCTTTCGTCGGTAGTTACGGACAGGGTCAGCGGCCGGCCAGCACCGGGCGCCGCGCGCTGGCGCGGGCCGAGCCGGCCAGCTCGCGGGCGACGGAGGGGGCCGCGTGCGCGGTGCCGTAGACGAACCGCATGACCGGTCCGAAGGTGGGCGCGACGGCCGGGCCGACGACGTACAGGCCCGGCACCGCGGACTGGTAGTTATGGCCGACGGCCGGGGACTCGTCCACGGTGCCCAGCTGCGCCTGCAGCCCGGCGTCCAGGAACGACAGCCGGGTCAGGTCCGGCCGGTACCCGGTGGCCGCGATGACGTGGTCGGCCTCCAGCTCCCTGGCCGACCCATCCCTGGTGATCAGGCCGAGCCGGACCGCGTCGCCGGAGCCGCCGGAGACGGCGGTGGCCGAGCGGACGGCGTGGCTGGTCAGCACCGGGAACTGGTCCTCCACCCGGACGCGCAGCCAGGACGCGCCGGCCGGGCCGAGCGCGGTGCGGGCCCGGTCGATCCTGGTCTGCTCGGGCAGGTGCCGGAAGATCTCCGGGTGCCGGGAGTAGAACCAGGTCGACCAGCCCGAGCCGAGCCCGGACTCGGGCTCGCGGATGCGCTGCGGCAGCGGCCGGTCCGGGTCGAGCGGCACGCCGTTCCAGCGCACCCGGCTGGCCCGGGCGACGATCTGGACGTCGGCGCCCGACTCGTGCAGCAGGGCGGCGCTCTCCAGCGCGGACTGGCCCGCGCCGACGACGACGACGCGCTGGCCGGCGAACGTGCTCAGGTCGGTATGCGCCGAGGCGTGCGTGCACACGGCGTCCGGCAGGTCGGCCAGCAGCCGGGGCACCCGGGCGAAGTGCTCGACGCCCGCGGCCACGACCACGTTGCTGGCCCGGACGGTCTCGCCGCTGGCCAGGCTGACCGCGAAGCCGTCGCCTTGCCGCGCGACCTCGGTCACCATTACCTCTTCCAGGCTGGGCACCAGCTCGTCGGCGAACCACTGGCCGTAGCTGATGAACGTGTCCAGCGACACGGGCAGGCCGTAGCTGGCGTACGGGTGGCCGGTCTTCTGGCAGAACGCCTCCAGGGTGTGGCTGCCCTCGGGATCGGACAGGTTGGAGGCGAAGCCCTGCGACTTGAGGTACATCCCGCGCGGCATGGCCTCTCGCCACAGCCGCATCGGCAGCCCGAACTGACGGCAGGTCAGCCCGGCCGCGCGCAGGTGCGCCGCGACCGAAAGCCCGTATGGTCCCGCTCCGACGATGGCAACGTCGACGGCCTCGCTCATGAACTAGCCCCCTTCATCTTGTTTCTGCTGATCGTGTATCTGCTGATCGGGCGGGATATCAGGCGCCAGCCCATCCGCAGGCACATCAGGCCGAACGGCGCCAGGTCGTCGGCGGCGAACCAGGCGGTCTCGTCGATCCCGCGCAGCGACGCCGCCCAGGCGCGCGGGCTCAGCTCGCCGCGCCGCCAGTAGCCGAGCGCGCCCAGCGGGTCGTAGTTCTCGACCACGAACCGCCGCCCGGCGACCGGTGCGCCCTCGGGTATCGCCGCGCCGGTCAGGTCCAGGTAGGCGGCCGTGGCCACGTCGACGCCCGCGGTGGTCTGGAAGAGCCGGAACTGGGCCCCCAGGCGCGGGTTGAAGTCCAGCAGCTTGTACTCGCCGTCCCGCCGGTCCAGGCGCAGGTCCAGATCGAGGATGCCCCGGTAGCCGAGCTTGCCCAGCAGCGCGGTGACCTGGTCGCTCAGGACCGCGTTCGGCTCGCAGCGGCCCAGGCTGGTCAGCCCGGCATGGGCCGGATAGGACCGCTCCTTGACCCCGGTGAAGGCGGGACGGCAAGTGGATGCGGCGTCGCAGTAACCGTGGAAGAACCAGTCCTGGTCGATGCCGCCGGGGATGAACTCCTGGAGCATCAGCCCGGCGCCGGCCCGAGCGCTCGCGGCGAGCAGTCGGTCGAGCTCGTCGTGGCTGGTCAGGATCGAGGTACTGGGCAGCCCTTCGGCCCGCCACGGCGACGTCAGCTTGGCGATGAGGGGGTACCCGGCCACGGCGGCGAAATCGCGGGCCGCGGCCGGGGTCTCCGGCACGGCCGCGTCGGGGGCCGGAATGCCCAGGTCGCGGCACAGCTGGTAGAGCGAGAACTTGCCCGCCACCTGCCGGGGCAGCTCGGCGGGCTGGTCCGGGAAGATGAACCGCGGCCGCAGGTCCGCGCCGTGCTCGGCCAGGAAGATCGCACCCGCGTCGTCGGTAGGCAGCAGCACCGCGGGCCGGCCGATCCGGTCGGCCAGGGTCAGCAGGCCGGCGCGGATCCGCTCGGCGTCATCGGGATCCGAGCGTGGCGGCCAGTAGTACCGGCCGCGCAGGTACCGCGAGCTGGCCGCCGGGGCCAGCGGCCCCTCGTGCACGCCGTAGACCGGCACGCCGAGGCGGCCCAGGCTGCGGATGACGCCCAGCCCCCCGTGATGCATGACGTTCGGGTCGAGCTTGAGCACCACCGCGGGCGTGCTGGTGTCAGCCCCAGTCCGCGCGCCATCGTGCTTCCCCATCCCTGCCCCCTTCGCGACGCGGCGGCGCCATGCCGTCACTGCACGTGAGGAAGACACTGCCAGGAGGACGTGCCCGGAACATCCACCATCGGGGTGAGGAAACATACCCACCGTGGCTGAGTCCGGCGCCGAACCGCCCGAGCGGGAGCGCCAGAACCCTTGCGGCTACGGGGTTTGCGGGCGGCTGACCCGGCCGGCCGGCAGGGTTACCCCGGCGGCCGGCCGGCCTACCCAAGATCGCGGCATGGCCAGCAATGTGGCATGTGTGACTTCAGCAGCTGGCGTGAGCAGGTGGCGTGCCTGATGTGCACGCCAGGGGACTAGCCCAGGCCGCGGACGGTGGCGGCGAGCTGGTCGGCCAGGCGGACGGCCTGACCGGGGTCGACGGCCTCGACCATCACGCGGACGGCGGGCTCGGTGCCGCTGGGCCGGACCAGCACCCGGCCGGAGTCGCCCAGCTCGGCCTCGGCGGCCGCCACGGCCTCCCTGAGCGCCCCGGACGAGGCGACCAGGGACTTGTCTACGCCCTTGATGTTGATGAGCTCCTGGGGATACCTGGTCATCACGGCGGCCAGGTCGGCCAGCGGGGTGTCCCGCCGGGCCATCTGGGCCAGCAGCTGCAGGGCGGTCAGCAGGCCATCGCCGGTGGTGGCGTGGTCGAGCATGATGATGTGGCCGGACTGCTCGCCGCCGAGCACGAACTTGCCGTCCAGCATGGCGGCGATCAGGTACCGGTCGCCGACCGGGGTCTCAACGACGCTGATCCCGGCCTGGCGCATGGCCTGGCGGAAGCCCAGGTTGGACATGACGGTGGCGACCACGGTGTCGCCGGCCAGCCGGCCGGAGTCGTGCAGCGCCAGGGCGAGCACGGCCAGGATCTGGTCGCCGTCGATGACCTGGCCATCGGCGTCGACGGCCAGGCACCGGTCAGCGTCGCCGTCGTGGGCGATGCCGGCGTCGGCGCCGTGCGCCACTACAGCGGCCGACAGCGTGTCCAGGTGGGTGGAGCCGGAGCCCTCGTTGATGTTCAGCCCGTCCGGGTCGGTGCCGATCTCGATGACCTCGGCGCCGGCCCGGCGCAGCAGGCCGGGCGCGAACATGGACGCGGCCCCGTGCGCGCAGTCGACGACGACCCGCAGTCCTTGAAGGGGGGAGTCGAGGTGGGGCCCCGTCTCGGCGTGCTCGGGCGAGGTCTCGGCGTGCTCGGGCCCGGTCACGGTGGACAGCAGGTAGTCGAGGTAGCGCTGGCCCTCGCCGGAGGCATCCCGGACCCGGCCGAACCCGCCCTCCGGCACGCCGGACGGGCCGGCCAGCCGGCCCAGCGTCGCGGCGGCCTCGCTGGCCTCGGCCAGGCGGGCCTCGATCTGGTCCTCGACGGCGTCGGGCAGCTTCACGCCGCCACGAGCGAAGATCTTGATGCCGTTGTCCGGCGCGGGATTGTGCGAGGCGGACAGCATCACGCCGAAGTCGGCATCCAGCGCGGCGGTCAGGTAGGCGACCGCCGGGGTGGGGATGACGCCGAGCCGCAGCACGTCGACCCCGCTGGCGGCCAGCCCGGCCACCACCGCGGCCTCCAGGAACTCACCGGAGGCCCGCGGGTCGCGGCCGACGACGGCGACGGGACTGCGGTGGGCGTCCTGGGCCCTGGCGAACGCGCCGGTGCCTGCGAGCACGTCCGTGGCCGCCGCGGCCAGGCTCATGGCCAGCCCCGCGGTCAGCTCACTGCCCGCTACTCCCCTAACACCGTCCGTGCCAAATAGTCGGCCCATGTATCCCGCCCCGTGCCTTTCGACGCAGTTGGTCTACCCGACGCCCGGCGCGAGACTAGCGCTTGGAGTACTGCGGCGCCTTGCGGGCCTTCTTCAGGCCGGCCTTCTTGCGCTCCTTGACCCGCGCGTCCCTGGTCAGGAAGCCGGCCCGCTTGAGCGCCGGGCGGCTCTCGGGGTCGACCAGGATCAGCGCCCTGGCGATGCCCAGGCGCAGCGCGCCCGCCTGGCCGGTGACGCCGCCGCCGCTGATCCGGGCGATCACGTCGAACTGGTCCTCGGCGCCCAGGGTGACGAACGGCTCGTTGATGAGCTGCTGGTGCACCTTGTTCGGGAAGTACTGGTCGAGCGTGCGGTCGTTGATCTTCCACTGGCCGGTGCCGGGGGCGATGCGCACGCGCGCGATGGCCTCCTTGCGCCGTCCGGTGCCCAGCGCGTTGCCGGTGACGACGGGCTTGCGCGGGGCGGCGCCGGGCCGGCCGCTGGAATCGCCGGTCTGCGTGGAGTACTCCGACGGCGTCTCCGCGGCGCTGTCGTCAGTCCCGGCGGCCAGCGTGTCAGTGGGCTCAGACACGATTTGTTTCCTCGTACTTCCTGATTGGCTCTTGCTACGTCAGCGCGGGTGCTACTTGGCGGCGGCCCGGCTGGGCTGCTGCTCGATCTGCGTGATCTCGAAGGGCTCGGGCATCTGCGCCTGGTGCGGGTGGTCCGGGCCGGCGTAGACCTTGAGCTTGCTCAGCATCTTGCGGCCCAGGGTGTTCTTGGGCAGCATGCCGCGGACCGCCTTCTCGACGGCGCGCTCGGGGCTGCGCTCCATCAGCTCGCCGTAAGAGACGGTGCGCAGCCCGCCCGGGTAGCCCGAGTGCCGGTACGCCTTCTTGTCGTGCAGCTTGTTCCCGCTCAGCGCGACCTTGGCCGCGTTGACGATGATGACGAAGTCACCCGTGTCCACGTGCGGCGCGAAGATCGGCTTGTGCTTGCCGCGCAGCAGGATGGCCGTCTGGCTGGCCAGGCGGCCGAGCACGACGTCAGAAGCGTCGATGACATGCCACCGACGCTGGACGTCCGCGGCCTTGGGGCTAAATGTGCGCACAGTCGTAAGCCTTCGCGTGTGAGTCCTGAATCCTGGCCCGCGCCCGGAGCACTGCTCCCTGGCACGGAATCCGTAGCATCGGCCGCAGCTCACCGCCCGCATGCACGAACGCGCGGGCATGCCGATACACATGGACGCCTAGGAAGGATACCGGCCGTCGGCCGTGCTGGTCAAAGCGAGCGGCCGGACGGGGCCCGGCACGGCCGCTCGCGCCCAGGCTCGGGGCCTATTACTGCTGACGCGTCAAACTGGCTCGCTGACAGCGATAAAGTCGCCGCATGCGCCACCCGGGTGACTCTACTGCCGGACGTTCGGCCAGCAGGCCGCGCGACCCGGCCTCAGGCCAGACGTCAGGCCGGCGCGGCCGGTCCGCGGGCGGTCCGCCGCCCGCCCGGCGGCCGGCCGGCGGGCGGCCCGCGGACGGGTCGTCCGGAGCCGGGCCGGACGGCGACCAGTCGGTCTTCGTGCCGGGCTACCGCAGCGAGCGGCCGGGCGCCCCGGCGGGCCGCGGGGCCGGGCCGTCGGCACCGGTCACGGCCTGGTCGGCCCCTTCCCTGGGCGACGCGGCTGGCCGGGGCCCGATCCGGGGCTTCCCGCCGGCCCCCGGGCAGCCGCCGCCGCTGTACCCGCCCGGCCAGTTCGCGGCCTGGAACCGCCCGGACGGCCGGGTCGCGGTGGCCGATCCGGACTCGGCCTGGCCCGCGGCGCCGGGCAGCGACTGGAGCCAGGACCGGCCCTGGCCGGCCGAAGACGCACTGGCGGTCAGTGAGCCGTCGGCCGATGTGACGGCGACCGGGACCTGGCGGACCTTTTCCGACGGCCCGGGCGACGGCACCTGGAGCGGTCCGCGCGGCGGGGCGGGGGCTCAGGTGCCCCCGCAGGCACCGCCGCCGGCGGGCGAGCTGGCCAGGGACGGGCTGGACGCGGCGGCCGTGGCCGCCGGCCTGCCGGCCGGCGCGGGACCGGCCCAGGCCGGGGGCGGCGCGACGACAGTCGTGCCACCGAACGGATCCGGCGCCATGACCCCCGCGGCCAGCACCGGGCCGGCACCGGCGTCGGCGGCGACGGGTCGGCGGGCGGCCCCCAGTTTGGAGCGAAAAGGCTCATCGCATAAGAACTCGCCGCCGCGGGGCCCGGCCACGAAGGGCGCGACGGCCCGGGGCAAGAAGAAGGGGCGATCCAGCGTCGTGCTGGCGGTCAGCGCGGTGGTGGTCCTGGCCGTCGCCGCGGCGGCGTTCCTGCTCTACACGGCCAGGCACCAGAACTCGCCGTCGGTGGCCGCGCCGACCAGCCCGAAGGCGACCAGGCACCAGACCGCGAGCGCGAGCCCGAGCCCCACGCCGACGGACCACATCCTCAGCCGTACCGCGGACCCGCTGCCGCTGTCGGTGATCCAGCTGTTCCCGGTGCGGTTCACCGGCGGGGGCCGGCTGTTCGCCCGTACCGCGACCAGGACGCAGAAGAACTGCCCGGCGGCCATCGTCGGCAGTCGCCTCCAGGCGGCGGTCAAGTCGGCCAAGTGCAGCCAGGTGATCCGGGCCAGCTACGTGGCGGCGGCGATCAGGGTGATGGGCACGATCGGCGTGCTCAACCTCAGCACCAGCCAGAAGGCCGAGAAGGCCGGGCACGCGGTGGGCGCGTCGGACTTCATTGCCCTGCTCAAGGGCCGCAAGGGGGTCACCCGCGGGCTGGGCCGGGGCACCGGGATCGTGGAGGCCGACGTGAAGGGCCACTACCTGATCCTGATGTGGGCGCAGTTCACCACCCATCACCGGCCGCGCAAGGCGACGCAGAAGACGCGGCTGGAGAACTTCATGAAGGACCTGTTCGAGCAGACCGCGAACGTCACGCTGACCCGGCGGATGGTGGACGGGACGCCCTAACTGGCGCTGGCGCTGGCGCTGACCGGCGCTGGCCCTGGCCCGCACCAGCGCCTGCGGGGTCAGGCCGGACAGCCGGACGCACTCCCTGGTCAGGTGGGACTGGTCGGCGTACCCGGCGGCCAGGGCGGCGTCGGCCAGGCCGCCGGGCAGCGGGCCGGCGTCGACGGCCGACACGAACCGCCGGAAGCGCAGCACGCGCTGGAGGGTTCGCGGCCCGTAGCCGACGCTGGCCTGGCAGCGGCGGCGGAACTGGCGCTCGCTGAGCTCGAGCTCGCCGGCCACGGCCTCGGCGCGGCTGGCGGGGCGGCCGAGCAAACGTGCGGCGTAGGTCATGGCCGGGTCGGCCGGGCGCCGCTGGGCCAGGTCGGCGATGAGGCCGGTGAGCGCGGCCAGGGCACAGCAGGGCGGCAGGGTCGGCCGACGGGGTCCGCCCGCGCAGGGCCGGAATGTCTGCCGTCTCCACCTGCTGGTCGAGCACCTCCGAGAGCGGCAGCCCGAGCACGGTGCCGCCCGCGCCGGGCCGGAACCTGGCCCCGACGGTCACCATGCCGCCGGGCGCCGAGCTGGGCACCGGACCGGTGTCGGGCCCGGCCAGGAAGCTGCGGGCGCCCTGCTGCCAGACCAGGTCGACCGCGCCGTCGGGCAGTACCAGGGTGGTCTGGGCGGGACCGGGCGGCGTGATGCCCACCCACAGGCAGGACAGGGTGTCGCGCAGCCCGGCTGGCGGCGCGAACTCCCGGTAGCCCGGTGACCAGTCCATACGTCAACTGTGCCACAGCGGTTGTCCGATTCGTTCAAGCCAGCGCGGGCCGCGGCGTGCTGTGCTGGCGGGCATGACCTCTGTGCCTGCTCCAGTACCTACACCTGACCTGGACGCCGCCCGGCAGTTCCTGGCCGCCAGCGGCCGCATCGTGGACCGCCGCGTGTTCGACCGTCTGTTCGCCGGCGGGCCGCCCGAGCCGGTGCGCGACGCGGTGGCGGCCTACCGCAACCCGGACGGCGGCTTCGGCCACGGGCTGGAGCCCGACTGCCGGAGCCCGGGCAGCCAGCCCGCCGCGATGGCCCAGGCGCTGGGCACGCTGGACGAGGCCGACGCCTGGGACCCGGGCCTGGCCGCGGGGGCGTGCGACTGGCTGGCGGCGCACGCGGCGGACGGCGGCGGCAGCGTGTTCGTGGAGCCGACGCTGGCGGGCTGGCCGCACGCGCCCTGGTGGGTGCCCGCCGCGCCGGAGGAGGGCCGCCCGGCCTCGCTGATCTCGACGGGCATGCTGGCCGGGGTGCTGCACGCCCGGCGGGTCGAGCACCCCTGGCTGACCGCGGCGACCCGGCTGATGTGGAACCGGATCGACGGGCTGGTGGAGCCGAGCGCCTACGACATGCTGGGGGTGTTCCGGTTCCTGGACCATGTGCCGGACCGGGACCGGGCCCGGGCGGCGGCCGAGCGGGCTGGGAAGCTGGTGCGGTCGGGCGGGCTGGTCGAGCTGGACCCGGAAGCGCCGGGCGAGACCCACTCGCCGCTGTTCTTCGCGCCGGTTCCGACGTCGGTGGGCAGGGTCGCGTTCAGCGATGAGGTGATCGGGGTGCACCTGGATCACCTGGTCCGGGCCCAGCAGCCGGACGGGGGCTGGACGTTCAACTGGCTGGCCTGGTCCCCGGCCGCGGAGCAGGACTGGCGCGGGTTCGTCACCATCGAGGCGCTGTACACGCTGCGTGCCAACGGCCGCCTGTGATGTAGGCCGCCTCTGCTGTCGGCCGGCTCTGATGTCGGCCGGCTCTGATGTCGCCGGCCGTTGGCGCACCGGCTGATGTAGCCAGCCGACCCATTTGCGGCCACATCACTCACACGAGCCCGAGCCCCAGCTAACGAGGGGGACTTCTTGATCACGGCGGACGACATTTGGGCGGTGCTAGAAACCGAATTCCGGCCGTCCACCAGGCGGTCTATCCATGATCGCGACCGACTTACCGTAGGAAACTACGGCAAATCCACCACGATCATGAGGTTGACCTCATGGCCCGTCGGAAGGCGATCTCTGGTCAGGAAGTAGCTGGGGCCAGTGCTGCGGGTGCGGCGAGCGGTAAAGCCGAGGCCAACGGGGACAGGCCAGGCGCCGGAGGAGTCAGCCGCGTGCGGGTCAGGCCCAGGGCGGGTCAGGCCCAGGGGCGGTCAGGCCCGGGGGCAGGCCAGGCCCGGGGCCGGCCAGGCCCGGGGGCGTCGGCCAGGCCGGGAGGCGGGGCCAGGCCCGGGAGGCGGGTCAGGCCCGAGGGGCGGCCAGGCCCGAGGGGCGGGTCAGGCCATGCGCGGGACGGAGTGGCCGCGGGAGGGGTCAGGCCGGGTGGGGTGTTGCAGGGGGCGGGACCGGGCGGACGCGGCGGGTGGCTAGGGCGCGGGCGGCCAGGCTGGCTGGGTCGGGGTAGCGGACTTCTTCCAGGCACAGCGGGTGCGGCGGCGCGACGCGAACGGCTGGGTCTCGGACCCGGGCTGCGAGCACCTCGGCCAGCCAGCCCGGCGGCCGGCTGCCCTCGCCCACGGCCAGCGACGCGCCCGCCAGGGCGCGCACCATGTTGTGGCAGAACGCGTCGGCCGCCACGGTGGCCAGCGCCACGCCGGGCTCCGGGCGCGCCCAGGTCAGCGTCAGCAGCTCGCGAACGGTGGTGCCGTTCTCCTTGCGGCGGCAGAAGGCGGCGAAGTCGTGCTCGCCCAGGCAGCGCCGGGCGGCCTCGTTCATGAGGTCCAGGCTGAGCGGCCGGGGATGCCACAGCGTGTCGTGGCGGCGCAGCGGGTCAGCGGCGGCGGGGTCGTCGCAGACGCGGTAGGAGTAGCGCCGCCAGAGCGCGGAGAAGCGGGCGTCGAACCCGTCCGGGGCGGGTCGGATGCCGCGCACCCGGACCTCGGGCGGCAGCAGGCCGGCCAGCCGCCGCAAGGCCGGTCCGGCGGCCGCCGCCCACCGCTCGGCCGGGACGTCGACGTGGGCGACCTGGCCGCGGGCATGCACCCCGGCGTCGGTGCGGCCGGCCACGGTGAGCCCGGGCGGCTCGGGCAGCGCCAGCAGCCGGGCCAGCGCGTCCTCGATCGCCTGCTGCACGGTGGACAGGCCGGGCTGCCGGGCCCAGCCGTGAAACGCCGACCCGTCGTAGGCCAGGTCGAGCCGAAGCCGGACCAGCGCCTCGCCACCGCCAGCCTGGCCGCCCGCAGCATCGCCACCGGCAGCCCGGCCACCCGCAGCATCGCCGCCTGCAGTCCGGCCACCGGCCACAACCCCGCCGGCCGCAACCCCACCGGCAGCGTCAGCACCGGCAGATGACTCGGACCCGGTCGGCACAGGGCGGGTCTGCTCTGCGCCGGCCGGGTCCGTCCGCGCTAGGTGGGTCGCGGGCTGGCTACTCGCCGGAGTCCTTGGCGTCAGCGTCATCCGCGGCCGCCTCATCGGTGGCCGCCTCATCGGTGGCCTCGGTCTCGCGCCCTCAGGCGCCTCGACCTCAGCCTCAGCCTCAGCAGCGTCAGCAGTCTCCGCATCCGCCGAGGTAGCCTCAGCCGCCGTGGCCTCAGCCGACGTGGCCTCAGCGTCCTCAGCGGCGGCCGGAGCCTCCTGCGTAGCCGACGTGCAGCGCGACCGCGACCGCTCCGGGCCGACGGCGTGGCCGTCGCCGGGCGGCGGGCCCGCCGACGCCGCGGCTTGGCCGCCTCGGCCTCCTCGCGAACCAGCTCGATCACGGCCAGGGCGGCATTGTCGCCCTTGCGCGGCCCGACCTTCGTGATCCTCGTGTACCCGCCGTCGCGGCTGGCGAAGCTCGGCCCGATTTCGGCGAACAGGTTGTGCACGACGGTCTTGTCCGTCACCACCGAGAGCACCTGCCGCCTCGCGTGCAGGTCGCCGCGCTTGGCGAAGGTGATCAGGCGCTCTGCGTAGGGGCGCAAACGGCGCGCCCTGGCCTCGGTCGTGGTGATCTTGCCGTGCTCAAACAGCGCGGTGGCAAGGTTCGCCAGCATGTGCCGCTGATGGGCCGAGCTGCCGCCGAGACGCGCGCCTTTGGTGGGCGTGGGCATCGAAGAGTTCTCCTCGGTTTACTACCGTACGGGCCGGTCGGCCCGTCAGTACTGCTCGGTTTCGACGTAGCTGTCGTCGTCGTCGGCCCCGTAGCTGTCCGCGGCCGTGCCCGGGTCGAACCCGGGCGGGGAGTCCTTCAGCGCGAGGCCCATGTCGACCAGCTTCTGCTTGACTTCCTCGATCGACTTGGCGCCGAAGTTGCGGATGTCCAGCAGATCCTGCTCGCTGCGGGCGACCAGCTCGCCCACGGTGTGGATGCCCTCACGCTTCAGGCAGTTGTAGGAGCGGACCGTGAGGTTCAGCTCCTCGATGGGCAGGGCCAGGTCGGCGGCCAGCGCGGCGTCCGTCGGCGACGGGCCGATGTCGATGCCCTCGGCATCGATGTTCAGCTCCCGGGCCAGGCCGAACAGCTCGACCAGGGTCTTGCCCGCACTCGCCACGGCGTCGCGCGGGCGCATGCTCTGCTTGGTCTCGACGTCCAGGATGAGCCGGTCGAAGTCGGTCCGCTGCTCGACTCGGGTGGCCTCGACCTTGTAGGTGACGCGCATGACCGGCGAGTAGATGGAGTCGATCGGCACCCGGCCGATCTCCTGGCCCGGCTGCTTGTTCTGGGCGGCGGAGACGTAGCCGCGACCGCGCTCCACGGTCAGCTCCATCTCCAGCTTGCCCTTGCCGTTGAGCGTGGCGATGTGCAGCTCGGGGTTGTGGACCTCCAGGCCCGCCGGCGGCGCGATGTCGGCCGCGGTGACCTCGCCAGGGCCCTGCTTGCGCAGGTACATGTGCATGGGCTCGTCGTGCTCCGAGGAGACCACGAGCTCCTTGAGGTTCAGGATGATGTCCGTCACGTCCTCGGTCACGCCGGGGACGGTCGAGAACTCGTGCAGCACTCCCTCGATCCGGATGCTGGTGACGGCGGCACCGGGGATCGACGAGAGCAGGGTACGGCGGAGCGAGTTACCGATGGTGTAGCCGAAGCCCGGCTCCAGCGGCTCGACTACGAACCGCGACCGGAACTCGTTGACCTGCTCCTCGGTAAGGCTCGGACGCTGGGCGATGAGCATTGCTGTTCCTTTCCGCGCTGCCCGCTATATGACAGCTGCGATGCTGGCCGGCGACCTCCGCCGCCGGCCCTTTGCGGGCCGCCCGACGAGCGGACGGCCCACCCCCGCTAGTTACTTCGAGTAGTACTCGACGATGAGCTGCTCCTGGACCGACGTGTCGATCTGCGCCCGGATCGGCAGCGTGTGCACCAGCACGCGCATCTTGTCCGGGATGACCTCGATCCAGGCCGGCACGGGACGCTCCCCGGCCTCGGCCTTGGCCACGATGAAGGGGGTCATCTCCTGCGACTTGGCGCGGATCTCGACGATGTCGTTCTCGCCCACCCGGAAGGAGGGGATGTCCACCTTGTGGCCATTGACCAGGACGTGGCCGTGGCTGACCAGCTGGCGGGCCATGTCCCGGCTCTTGGCGAAGCCCGCGCGGAACACGACGTTGTCCAGGCGGGTCTCCAGGATCTGGAGCAGCACCTCGCCCGTCTTGCCGCGCTTGCGGGCCGCTTCCTCGTAGTAGTTGTGGAACTGCTTCTCGAGGACGCCGTAGACGCGACGGGCCTTCTGCTTCTCCCGGACCTGGAGCAGGTACTCGCTCTCCTTGGGCCGGTTGCGGCCGTGCTCGCCCGGCGGGTAGGGCCGGATCTCAATGGGGCACTTAGGCGAGTCGCACTTCGCGCCCTTCAGGAACAGCTTGGTCTTCTCCCGGCGGCAGCGCTTGCAGTCGGGGCCGGTGTATCGAGCCATCTCTCGCTAACTCCTCAGACCCGGCGCCGCTTCGGCGGCCGGCAGCCATTGTGCGGAACCGGGGTGACGTCCTGGATCGAGCCCACCTCCAGGCCGGTGGCCTGCAGGGACCGGATAGCGGTCTCCCTGCCGGAGCCGGGGCCCTTCACGAACACGTCAACCTTGCGCATGCCGTGCTCCATGGCGCGACGCGCGGCGGCCTCGGCCGCCATCTGCGCCGCGAACGGCGTGGACTTGCGCGAGCCCTTGAACCCGACCTGACCGGACGAGGCCCACGAGATCACGCTGCCGCCGGGGTCGGTGATGGACACGATGGTGTTGTTGAACGTGCTCTTGATGTGCGCGTGCCCGTGCGCGATGTTCTTACGCTCTTTGCGGCGCACCTTCTTGGCGCCGGTACGACTCTTGGGAGGCATCCTGCTCCTCTAACTCCGGAGGTCATCGGTCCACTAGGGGGACCGGGCCGACTCCGCGTGGAGCAGGCCCGGCACCGGGACTACTTCTTGCCGGCCTTCTTCTTGCCGGCCACGGTCTTCTTCTTGCCCTTGCGGGTGCGTGCGTTGGTCTGCGTGCGCTGACCATGCACGGGCAGCCCCCGGCGATGCCGGATGCCCTGGTAGCAGCCGATCTCAACCTTGCGGCGGATATCGGCCTGGACCTCACGGCGGAGGTCACCTTCGACTCGGTAGTTGGCCTCGATCCAGTCCCTGAGCCGGACCAGGTCGTCTTCGCCAAGCTGGTGGACCCGGGTGTCACCGCTGACCCCGGTCGCGCTGAGGGTCTCGAACGCGCGAGTACGGCCAATGCCGTAGATATACGTAAGCGCGACCTCAAGCCGCTTTTCATTCGGCAGGTCGACGCCGACCAGGCGTGCCATCGCGGGCAGTTCTCCTTCGCTGTGGGAGGTCGCGTGCGCACCGCTCCGCGTCCCTGCCCAGGACGCGGCCCCGGCCTCCTCCGGGGGTGCTCCGCCGCCACCTAACCTCAGGTGGCCGCGGATCGCGGCGCGCGAATTGCTATGCAGTTGTTTGCTACACAGTGTTGCGGGTCTGTGCAGTTGGCTGGCTGATCAGCCCTGGCGCTGCTTGTGCCGCGGGTCAGAGCAGATAACCATGACCCGGCCATGCCTGCGAATGATCCGGCACTTGCTGCAGATCTTCTTCACACTCGGCTTGACTTTCACAGTGGGTCTCCTACGTCGGGCGCTCCGGGCCGGTGGCCGGCCCGTGCACCGTCAGCTCGTTACTTGTACCGGTAGACGATCCGCCCGCGACTCAGGTCGTAGGGGCTGAGCTCCACGACGACCCGGTCATCGGGCAGAATCCGGATGTAGTGCATCCGCATCTTGCCGCTGATGTGGGCCAGGACTTTGTGCCCGTTGTCCAGCTCCACTCGGAAGAAGGCGTTCGGGAGCGACTCCACGACCGTTCCCTCGATCTCGATGGCGCCGTCTTTCTTGGGCATATCCTCCGCGCTTCGCTACTCGTCGCTAGCCGGCCATGCGTACTAGCTGGTGCTGATGGTTTGGTGTTCCCAGTGGTCGGTGAGCGTGTGCTCACCAGATGCCAGGATCCTCAGTGGACGGCCCGACTACACCAGACCGCCGCACACGCGCAATCGCGCCTAGGCAGCAGTCAAAGGGCCAGGGGTGAGTCTACTTCAGACCCTGAGTCATTGCGAACCGGGCCTGGTTCCCCGGCCGCGTCGGGTGTAACGGGGACGGCCCCGGCGATATTCCCGCAGGTTAAAGACCGAGCGGGCAAACGAGACTGTCGCCGGGGGCTAGTCATGATCGCCGGGTAGCTCGCGGGGCGGGCTGTCCTCGCCCCCCGGCCGGCCTCGCCGGCGATCCTGGTCGCCTCCGTCCGGATGCCCGCCGGAGATCCAGCGGCCGATCAGCACCGCGCCCCACGGGCCGATGATCCAGGCGAACCACGGGTAGCCCATGCCGCTCAGCGCCCAGATCACGATGAACACCGCCGACACGCTGATCCACGAGCCCCAGGCCGCCTGCCAGGCCGGGGACAGCCGGCCGTGCTGGCGCATGGCCGGGGCGCCGGCCGAGGCCGCCGCGGCCAGCGCCGAGGAGTGGCCGGGCAGGGGCCGGTGCCGCTTCAGTGCCTGGTCCGGCAGCCGGTACAGGTCGATGGCGGGCAGGTCGGCCAGCAGCTCGTCGAGCTCGCCGACCGTCTTGGCCGCGAACGTCTTGTCCAGCCGCTCGTTGAACTCCTCGGGGGTCAGCCGGCCGACCGCGTGGTGCTCGCGCAGCAGTGACGCCGTCCGGTCCCGGTCGTCGTCCGATGCGCGGATGTTCGGGTCGCTGGCGGCCATCACGATCCTCCCGAGTTCCCCGTCGCGCCGGCCGCGGCGGGGGCATGCGCGCGGGCCTGGCCTGCCCTGGCGGCCGGAGTTGCCGCCCGGCCGGCGCGGGCCGCCGCCAGGCCGCTGGCCCCGCCGTCCGGCGCGGTCAGCACCCAGGGGCCGTCCGCCGTGATCGCCACGGTGTGCTCGAAATGCGCCGCCCGGCTGCCGTCCTCGGTGACCACGGTCCAGTCGTCGGCCAGCAGCCGCGTCTGCGGGTCGCCCAGCACGAGCATCGGCTCGACGGCCAGGGCCATCCCCTCGACGAGCAACGGCCCCCGGCCCGGCCGGCCGTAGTTCGGCACCGGCGGGTCCATGTGCATCTGGCTGCCGATGCCGTGGCCGACGTAGTCCTCGCACGATCCCGTACTCGCCGGGGGCGCTCGCGGTGGCCTCGACCGCCGCGCTGATGTCGGACAGCCGGCCGCCGGCCACCGCGCGGCTCAGGCCCTGCCACAGGGCCCGCTCGCACGTCTCCAGCAGGCCGGACTGGGCCGGGGTCAGCGGGCCGACGCCGACGGTCACCGCCGCGTCGCCGTGCCAGCCGCCGACGATGGCGCCGCAGTCGACGGAGATCAGGTCGCCGGCCGCCAGCCGCACCTCCGGGCGCGGGATGCCGTGCACCACCTCGTCGTTGACCGAGGTGCAGATCGTGGCGGGAAAGCCCTGATATCCCTTAAAGGACGGTACGGCGCCGGCGTCGCGGATGACCCGCTCGGCGATGGCGTCCAGCTCGGCCGTGCTGATCCCCGGCTCCACCGCGCGCACCGTGGCGCTCAGTGCCGCGGCCACCACCAGCCCCGCCTCCCGCATCAGGGCAAGCTGCGCGGGAGTCTTGATCTCGTACGACCGATCCCGCCTGCGCCGCATCTGTACACTCCAATTTTGGCGACAGACGCCATGAGCCGTCCTCGGCTGCGCGCTCCTCGTCGTAACGTTAGCCCGTGCCGGCTCCGCCGGCAGCCGCGCTCAGCGGCACGAAGCGGCGCAGCGCGCAGCTCATGGCCCGGTCGGTGATCTCCTCGACCGGGCCGGTGGCGTCGATGCCCAGCAGAGTGCCCTCGTCGGCGTAGAACGCGATCAGCGGCCGGGTCTGCTGGGCGTAGACGTCCAGCCGGTGCCGGATCGTGTCTTCCTGGTCATCGTCGCGCTGGAACAGCTCGCCGCCGCAGTCGTCGCAGAAGCCCTTGCGGGCCGGCGGGTCGAACACCACGTGCCAGATCCGGCCGCACTTGCGGCAGGTGCGGCGACCGGACAGCCGCCGCACCACCTCGTCGTCGTCCACGACGAGTTCCAGCACGATGTCCAGCTTCATGTCCCACTCGGCCAGCATCTTCTTCAGCGTCTCGGCCTGCGGGACGTTACGCGGGAACCCGTCGAGCAGGAACCCGTCCTGAGCGTCGTACTCCTGGAGCCGCGAGTTGACCATCGCGATGGTGATCTCGTCCGGCACCAGGTCACCGCGGTCCATGAACGCCTTGGCCTGCCTGCCGAGGTCCGTCCCCGAGCTGACGTTGTACCGGAAGATGTCACCTGTCGAGATTTTCGGGATCGACAGGTTCGAGGAGATGAACTGGGCCTGTGTCCCCTTGCCCGCACCGGGGGGCCCGACGAGGACGACTCGCACTACCGCAGGAAGCCCTCATAGTTGCGCTGCTGGAGCTGGCTCTCGATCTGCTTCACCGTGTCCAGGCCGACGCCGACCGCGATCATGATGCTCGTGCCGCCCAGCGGGAACTGCTGGTCGGAGCTGAGCAGCCCGATGGCCACCACCGGGATCAGGGCGACGAGGGCCAGGTACAGCGACCCGGCGGCGGTCAGGCGGCTGAGCACGTAGCTCAGGTAGCCGGCCGTCGGCCCGCCCGGCCGGATGCCGGGAATGAAGCCGCCGTACTTCTTCATGTTGTCGGCCACCTCGGTCGGGTTAAAGGTGATCGACACGTAGAAGTAGGTGAAGAAGACGATGAGCACGAAGAACAGCCCGGCGTACGCCGCCGAGTCGCCTCGGGCCAGGTTGGCCTCCACCCACTGCGCCCAGCCCGAGGTCGCGTTCTTGCTGAACAGCTGCGCCGCGAGCTGGGGAATGTACAACAGCGAGGACGCGAAGATGACCGGGATGACGCCCGCCTGATTGACCTTGAGCGGGATATAGGTCGACGTCCCGCCATACATCCGCCGGCCCACCATGCGCTTGGCGTACTGGACCGGGATCCGGCGCTGGGCCTGTTCCATCAGCGCCACGAACGCGATGATCGCTATCCCGACCAGCACCACGATGCCGAACACGAAGGCGTGCTTGTCCTCGTAGATCTGCTCGAACTCGCCGGGGATGACCGCGATGACCTGAGTGAAGATCATCAGCGACATGCCGTTGCCCACGCCGCGGTCGGTGATCAGCTCGCCCAGCCACATGATGACCGCGGTGCCGGCGGTCATGCAGATCACCATCGTGCTGATGGTGAAGACCGAGGAGTTCGGGATCAGGTTGTTGCAGCCGGAGATCAGGTTGCCCGACCTGGCCAGCGCGATGATGCCGGTGGACTGCAGGATGGCCAGGCCGATAGTCAGGTACCGGGTGTACTGCGTGATCTTCGCCTGGCCGGACTGGCCCTCCTGGCGCAGCGTCTCCAGGCGCGGGATGACCACCGCGAGCAGCTGGAGGATGATGCTGGCCGTGATGTACGGCATGATGCCCAGCGCGAAGACCGAGAGCTTCAGCAGCGCCCCGCCGCTGAACAGGTTGACCAGCTGGAGCAGGTTGGCCTTGCTGGCCGAGGTGCTCAGACAGGCCTGGACGGCCCGCTCGGACACGCCGGGTGTCGGCAGCGAGGAGCCGAGCCGGAACACCGCGATGATGAATATCGTGAACAGCAGCTTCTTGCGCAGGTCAGGCGTCCTGAACGCCCGGATGAACGCGGTCAGCATGCGCAGTCCTCTGCTTCCTGGGGCCCAGCCTGCTGGGTCAACGTCATCTGCGGCTCCTGGCACAACCGGTCGCGCCGGTCACCAGCACGGCACGCACGCCGAAGTCTAACGTGCCCGAGGGAGTTGGGAAGCCGTGCGTGACGGCAGCACTCCTCCTTGCCGCCGCCGCGCGGCGCCGGGGGGGATGGGAGGGTCGTCCCCCGGGGCCGGTACCGTACGCCCCGCCGGGCGCCTGGCCGCATAACCAGCCAGACGCCAGGCCCGGCCAGCGGCCGCTGACCGGGCTCGGAGGCGGAGCGATCGTCATTTCACAATTCGGTAACGGTGCCGCCGGCGGCGGTGATCTTCTCCCTGGCGGTGGCCGAGAACGCGTGCGCGGACACCCGCAGCGCCGCGTCGGTCTCGCCCTGGCCGAGCACCTTGACCAGCTCGCCCGGGCGCACCGCGCCCTTGGCCGCCAGGTCCTCCGGGCTCACCTCGCCGCCCGACGGGTACAGAGCCGCCAGCCGGTCGATGTTGACGACCTGGTAGGTGGTCTTGAACCGCAGGTTGCTGAAGCCCTTGAGCTTGGGCAGCCGGCGGTGCAGCGGCATCTGGCCGCCCTCGAACGCCGGGGAGACCTGCGTCCTGGCCTTGCTGCCCTTGGTGCCGCGGCCCGCGGTCTTGCCCTTGGACGCCTCGCCGCGGCCGACCCGCGTCTTGGCCGTCCGCGAGCCCGGCGCCGGGCGCAGGTGGTGGATCTTCAGCCCGCGGCCAGTGGTGCTTGCGTCAGTGCCTTTTGCGGCAGTGCCTTTTGCGGCAGTGCCTTTTGCGGCACTGCCGCGGTCGCTGTCTGCCATCGTTAGTTAACCTCCTCCACGGCCACCAGGTGGCGGACCACCTGGATCATGCCGCGGATCTCGGGCCGGTCGGCCTTCACGACCGATTCGCCGATCCGGTGCAGGCCCAGTGACCGCAGGCAGTCACGCTGCGCCTGGTTCCCGCCGATCTTCGACTTGGTCTGGGTGACCTTGAGCTCTGCCATGTCCTGCTCTCAGGTATCTCAGCTATCCCGGCTGTCCGGGCTCAGCTGTTGTCGGCCGGGGAGGTGCTGCTGGCGGCGGCACGGGCCCGGAGCATGGCGGCCGGGGCCACGTGCTCGATCGGCAGCCCGCGCCGGGCCGCGATCTCCTCGGGCCGGCTCAGGCCCTTGAGCGCCGCGACCGTGGCGTGCACCACGTTGATCGGGTTGGACGAGCCGAGCGACCGGGACAGCACATCGTGGATGCCCGCGCACTCCAGCACGGCGCGCACCGGGCCGCCGGCGATGACGCCGGTACCGGGGCTGGCCGGCTTGAGCAGCACGACGCCCGCCGCCTCCTCGCCCTGCACGGTGTGCGGGATGGTGCCGGCGATGCGGGGCACCCGGAAGAAGCCCTTCTTCGCCGCCTCGACGCCCTTGGCGATGGCCGCGGGCACCTCCTTGGCCTTGCCGTAGCCGACCCCGACCATGCCGTTGCCGTCGCCGACCACGACCAGCGCGGTAAAGCTGAACCGGCGGCCGCCCTGGACGACCTTGGCCACGCGGTTGATGGTGACCACGCGCTCTAGGTAGGCGGTGCCCTTATCGGCACCGCCACCGCGGCGGTCGTCGCGACGGTCACGCCGCTCGCCGCCTCCGCCGCCGCCGGTCCTCCGCTGTGGTGGCATTACGTTGCCCTCTTCCGTAGTTCGCTGACGCAGGTGCTCATAGGGCCAGCCCGCCTTCCCTGGCGCCGTCCGCGAGCGCGGCGATCCGGCCGTGGTAGGCATGGCCGCCCCGGTCGAAGACCGCGGCGGTGATGCCGGCCTGGGTGGCCCGCTCGGCGAGCAGCGCGCCAACCCGCCGCGCCTTGGCGCTCTTGTCGCCCTCGGCGCCGCGGATGGACTCGTCCAGGGTGGACGCCGAGGCCAGCGTGTAGCCGGCCACGTCGTCGACGAGCTGGGCGAAGATGTTCTTGGACGAGCGGGTCACGGCGAGCCGCGGCCGGACCGCGCTGCCCTCGACCTTCTTGCGGACCCGCACGTGCCGGCGCTTCTGCGACGCGACCCGTGCGGCGGTCCGGCGGCCGACGCTGCGCGCGTGCGCCCGTGTCTTGGTGGCAGCCATGTCTTACTTCCCAGCCTTCCCGACCTTGCGGCGGATCTGCTCGCCCTGGTAACGCACGCCCTTGCCCTTATAAGGGTCGGGCTTGCGCAGCTTGCGGATGTTCGCGGCGACCTCGCCCACCTGCTGCTTGTCGATGCCCTCGACGACAAACCGCGTCGGCGACTCGACCCGGAAGGTGATCCCCTCCGGGGCGGGCACCGGCACCGGATGGCTGAAGCCCAGCGCGAACTCGAGGTCCTTGCCCCTGGCCTGGACCCGGTAGCCGACGCCGACGATCTCCAGCGTCTTGCGGTAGCCGTCGGTCACACCGGTCACCATGTTGGCGATCAGCGAGCGGGACAGCCCGTGCAGTGCGCGGATCTCGCCCTCGTCGCTGGGCCGGGTGACGGTGATCGTGCTGTCGGACTTGGCCACCTCGATGGGCGCCGCGACCTCCAGGCTGAGGGTGCCCTTGGGCCCCTTCACGACGACCTCCTGGCCGTTGATGGTGACATCCACGCCGCTGGGCACCAGGACGGGCATGCGTCCGATTCGTGACATCGCTGGCTCCCCTACCAGACGTAAGCGAGGACTTCCCCGCCTACGCCCTTCCTCTTCGCCTGCTTGTCGGTCATCAGGCCCGCGGACGTCGAGATGATCGCCACGCCGAGCCCGCCCAGCACCCGGGGCAGGTTGTCCTTGCGCGCGTAGACGCGCAGCCCGGGCTTGGATACCCGCTTGATGCCCGCGATGGAGCGCTCCCTGGTCGGGCCGAACTTCAGCGCGACCACCAGGTTCTTGCCGACCTCGGCGTCCTCGACGCGCCAGCCCGAGATGTAGCCCTCCTGCTGGAGGATCTCGGCGATGTGCACCTTGATCTTGGAGTGCGGCATGATCACGTCATCGTGATAGGCCGAGTTGGCGTTGCGCAGCCGGGTCAGCATGTCTGCGACCGGGTCGGTCATGGTCATGGCCTGGTGGCCCTCCTCGCCGTGGTTTCCCGAGGGACCTTCGGCGTGCTATGTGGTCTTGGTTACCAGCTGGACTTGGTGATGCCAGGCAGCTCGCCCCGGTGTGCCAGCGTCCGGAGGCAGATCCGGCAGATGCCGAACTTGCGGTAGACAGCGCGGGGGCGCCCGCACCTGGAGCACCTGGTGTAGCCGCGCACCTGGAACTTCGGAGTGCGCTTGGCCTTGGCGACAAGGCTCTTCTTCGCCACTGCTCAGTTCTCCTTGAACGGGAAGCCGAGCCGTCGCAGCAGCGCGCGGCCTTCGGCGTCGGTGGTCGCGGACGTGACGACGGTCACGTCCATTCCGCGCTGCCGGTCCACCTGATCGGGATTGATCTCGTGGAACATCAGCTGCTCGGTCAGTCCGAAGGTGTAGTTGCCGCGGCCGTCGAACTGGCGGTCGCTCAGCCCGCGGAAGTCACGGATCCGGGGCAGCGCGATCGACAGCAGCCGGTCGCAGAACTCCCACATCCGGTCGCCGCGCAGGGTGACATGCGCCCCGATCGGCATGCCCTCGCGCAGCTTGAACTGCGCGATGGACTTGCGGGCCCGCGCCACCACCGGCTTCTGGCCGGTGATCACGGTCAGGTCCTTGACCGCGCCGTCGATGAGCTTGGCGTCCCTGGCCGCCTCGCCGACGCCCATGTTGACCACGATCTTGGTCAGCGTGGGCACCTGCATGACGTTCGGGTACTTGAACTCCTCGAGCATCGCGGCGTGGATCTCGCTCTGGTACCGCTGCTTCAGCCGCGGCACCGAGCGCTCGGCCACGGCCGTCGCGCCACCCGCCTGGTCAGTGTCAGTGGCCGCCATCAGACATCCTTACCGCTGGCCCGGGAGATCCGGACCTTCTTCTTGTCCTCGCCGACCCGGTACCCGGCCCTCGAGGGCTTCTTGCTCTCCGGGTCGACCAGCTGGACGTTGCTCACGTGGATCGAGGCTTCCTGGTGCACGATGCCGCCTTCCTTGGCGCCACGGCGACCCTGGTAGTCCACCTTGGTGTTCTTCTTGATCATGTTGACGCCCTGGACCAGCACTCGCTGCTTGTCCGGGTAGGCGAGGATCACGGTGCCCTCGCGGCCGCGGTCCTTGCCCGCGGTCACGATGACGTGATCACCCTTCTTGATCTTCATCACAGCACCTCCGGCGCGAGCGAAATGATCCGCATGAATCGCTTCTCCCGCAGTTCGCGGCCCACCGGCCCGAAGATGCGGGTCCCGCGCGGGTCCCCGCCATCCCTGATCAGCACGGCAGCGTTCTCGTCGAAGCGGATGTAGGACCCGTCGCCGCGGCGCCGTTCCTTGCGCGTGCGGACGACTACGGCCTTGACCACGTCGCCCTTCTTCACCCCGGCACCGGGGAGGGCATCCTTGACGGTGGCGACGATTACGTCGCCAATGCCCGCGTATCGCCTGCTCGACCCGCCGAGCACCCGGATGCACAAGATCTCCTTGGCTCCGGTGTTGTCGGCGACCTTGAGCCGCGACTCCTGCTGGATCACGTCAACTCCTGCTTCTCAACGCGCCGGCCCCCTGGGGAAGCTGGCGGGCCCTGGCTACTTCGCCTTTTCCAAGATCTCCGCGACGCGCCAGCGCTTGGTGGCCGACAGCGGGCGGGTCTCCATCAGCAGCACTCGGTCCCCGACGCCGCAGGCGTTCTCGCCGTCGTGTGCCTTGTACTTCTTCGTGCGGCGGATGACCTTGCCGTACTTGGGGTGCTTGACCCGGTCCTCCACCTCGACGATGACGGTCTTGTCCATCTTGTCGCTGACCACGAGGCCCTCACGCACCTTGCGGTAGCCACGCGACAGACCGTCGGTCGCCGTCTCGTCCTGCGCGAGCGCGCCCTGGGGCTCACTCATCGGTCTCCGCCTCCTCCTCAAGCCGCACGATGCCGAGCTCACGTTCGCGCTTCACCGTGTAGATGCGCGCGATCTCCTTGCGCACGGCACGCAGCCGGCCGTGGCTCTCCAGCTGCCCGGTCGCGGCCTGGAAACGGAGGTTGAACAGCTCGATCTTGGCCTCGGCCAGCTTGAGCTCCAGCTCGTCCTCGGTCGAGGTTCTCAGGTCAGCGGCTGCCAGTCCCTTGGCCATCACGCTTCACCCACTTCGCGCTTCACGAACTTGCACTTCATTGGGAGCTTGTGCATGGCCCGGCGCAGGGCCTCGCGGGCGATTTCCTCGGACACCCCGGACAGCTCGAACATGACGCGACCGGGCTTGACGTTGGCCACCCACCACTCGGGCGCGCCCTTGCCGGAGCCCATCCGGGTCTCGGCCGGCTTCTTGGTCAGCGGCCGGTCCGGGTAGATCGTGATCCACACCTTCCCGCCACGCCGGATGTGCCGGGTCATGGCGATACGTGCGGCCTCGATCTGCCGGTTGGTCACGTACGAGTGCTCGACGGCCTGGATGCCGTACTCGCCGAACGCCACCCTGGTGCCGCCCTTGGCGGCCCCGTGCCGGTCCGGCCGGTGCTGCTTGCGGTGCTTGACCCGCCGCGGGATCAGCATGACTCAGCCCTCCCCGCCGGTCGTGGTGCCCGCGGTCGGCTCGGCGCTGGCGGTGGCCTGCGTCGTGGCTTCCGGCGCGGCGGCCGGCCCAGTGGTTTGCGGCGCAGTGGATGACGGCTCCGTACCCGACGGCGCGGTGCTGGCCGGCGCGGCACTGTCGCCGCCCCGGTCCCCGCGGTCGCCACGGTCCGCGCCTCGGCCGCCGCCGTCCGAGTCACCCCGACGGGGGCGACGGGAAGGCGGGCGGTCCCGGTCACGGTCACGCCCCGGCCGCTGGCCGGCGCGCAGGGCCGCGGCCGCGGCCTCCCGCTCAGCCCGGGTCACCGGCGCCTCGCCGCGGTAGATCCAGACCTTCACGCCGATCCGGCCGAACGTCGTCCGGGCCTCGTAGAAGCCGTAGTCGATGTCGGCGCGCAGCGTGTGCAGCGGCACCCGGCCCTCGCGGTAGAACTCCGAGCGGGACATCTCCGCGCCGCCCAGGCGCCCGGCGCACTGCACCCGGATGCCCTTGGCGCCGCCCTTCATGGCGGTCTGCATGGCCTTGCGCATGGCCCGGCGGAACGAGACCCGGCTGGACAGCTGCTCGGCCACGCCCTGCGCGACCAGCTGCGCGTCCACCTCGGGGTTCTTCACCTCGAGGATGTTGAGCTGGATCTGCTTGCTGGTCAGCTTCTCCAGGTCGCCCCGGATCCGGTCGGCCTCCGCGCCGCGACGGCCGATGACGATGCCCGGCCGGGCGGTGTGAATGTCCACCCGGACGCGGTCCATGGTGCGCTCGATCTCTACCTTCGAGATCCCCGCGCGCTCCATGCCGCGCTGGAGCATGCGCCGGATGGCGACGTCCTCCGCCACGTAGTCCTTGTACAGCTTGTCGGCATACCAGCGACTCTTGAAGTCGGTGGTGATGCCGAGCCGGAACCCGTGCGGGTTTACTTTCTGGCCCACTAGCGGGTCCTTTCCCTGCTGGCGGCATCGCGGTCGGCAACGATGACCGTGATGTGACTGGTGCGCTTGAGGATCCGGGCGCCACGGCCCTGAGCCCGCGGCCGGAAGCGCTTGAGCGTCGGCCCCTCGTCCACCCAGGCCCGGCTCACGACCAGCGCGCTAGCGTCGACGGGACGGTTCTGGCCGGCGTTGGCGATGGCACTGGCCAGCACCTTGCCCACGGGGTCGCTCGCGGCCTGGGGCGCGAACGTGAGGGCGGCCTGCGCCTGGTCGGCGGGCAGCCCGCGGATGAGGTCCACCACGCGGCGGGCCTTCCGCGGCGTGACACGCACGTAGCGCGCCTTCGCCCTTGCTTCCATCACTGTCTCCCGCTTTCCGCTAGCGCCGGCTCCGCCGGTCGTCCCGCACGTGACTGCGGAACGTCCGGGTGGGCGCGAACTCGCCGAGCTTGTGCCCGACCATGGCTTCGGTAACAAACACCGGCACGTGCTTGCGGCCGTCGTGCACGGCGATCGTGTGCCCGAGCATCGCCGGGACGATCATCGAACGGCGCGACCAGGTCTTGATCACGTTCTTGGTGCCCTTGTCGTTCTGGACATCCACCTTCTTCATCAGGTGGTCGTCGACGAAGGGGCCCTTCTTCAGGCTACGAGGCATCGTCAGGTGCTCCTACCGCTTCTTCTTGCCGCGCCGACGCGAGATCAGCTGGTCGCTGGGCTTGTGCTCCTTGCGGGTACGGCCCTCGGGCTGGCCCCACGGGCTGACCGGGTGCCGGCCGCCGGAGGTCTTGCCCTCGCCGCCGCCCAGTGGGTGGTCGACCGGGTTCATGGCCACGCCCCGGACGGTGGGCCTGCGGCCCTTCCACCGGCTGCGGCCCGCCTTGCCGAGCTTGATGTTGCCCTGCTCGGAGTTGCCGACCTCGCCGATCGTGGCCCGGCAGCTGACGTCCACGCGCCGGATCTCGCCCGACGGCATGCGCAGCTGGGCGAACCGGCCCTCCTTAGCCAGGAGCTGGACCCCCGAGCCGGCCGAGCGGGCGATCTTGGCGCCGCCACCGGGCCGCAGCTCGATCGCGTGCACCACGGTGCCCGTCGGGATGTTGCGCAGGGGCAGGCAGTTGCCCGGCTTAATGTCCGCACCCGGCCCGTTCTCGATCTGATCGCCCTGCCGCAGGCCCTCCGGCGCCAGGATGTAGCGCTTCTCGCCGTCGGCGTAGTGCAGCAGCGCGATCCGTGAGGTCCGGTTCGGGTCGTACTCGATGTGCGCGACCTTGGCCGGCACGCCGTCCTTGTCGTTGCGGCGGAAGTCGATCAGCCGGTACGCGCGCTTGTGCCCGCCGCCCTGGTGCCGGGTGGTGATCCGGCCGTGGACGTTCCGGCCGCCGTGGCCGTGCAGCGGACGCACCAGGGACTTCTCCGGCTCAGTACGCGTGATCTCGGAGAAGTCGGCGCCGCTGGCCCCACGCCTGCCGGGGGTCGTCGGCTTGTACTTGCGGATGCCCATGTGCTCAAGCTCCTATGGATCGCCCGGCTAGCTAACCGGACCACCGAAGATGTCGATCCGCTCACCGGCGGCGAGGCTGACGATGGCGCGCTTAGTGTCCGGCCGCTTGCCCCAGCCGGCCCTGGTCCGGCGGCGCTTGCCCGGACGGTTGAGCGTGTTCACGCCCGTGACCTTCACGTTGAACACGGCCTCGACGGCCTGCCGGATCTGGGTCTTGTTCGAGCCCGGCGGCACGATGAAGGTGTACTTGCCGTCGTCGGCCAGCCGGTAGCTCTTCTCCGAGATGACCGGCCGGATCAGGATGTCCCGCGGGTTCGAGGTCCTGTTCACGCCTGTCCGCCTTCCTGATCCGCGGCCTTCGTCCAGCCGCGCCTTGCTTCAGCCGCGGCCTTCGTCTCAGCCGCGGCCTTGCTGTCAGCCGCGCCCTGGCGGGTCGCCCGGGCCACGAAGCTGTCCAGCGCCGCCTGGGTGAAGACCACGTGGTCGCTGACCAGCACGTCGTAGGTGTTCAGCTGGCCCTCGTCGAGCAGGTGGACATTTGCCGCGTTGCGCAGGCTGAGCCAGGTCACCTGGTCGGTGACGCTCGCGACCACCAGCACCTGCGCCGTGCCGGCCGGCATGCCGGTCACCGCGGCCAGCGCGGCCACGGCCTGCTTGGTCTTGGGCGTGTCCCCCTCGACCAGGCTGGTCACCACGTACACGCGGCCGTGCCGGGCCCGGTCGGACAGCGCGCCGCGCAGCGCGGCGGCCTTCATCTTCTTGGGCGTCCGCTGCGCGTAGGAGCGCGGCTGCGGGCCGTGCACCACGCCGCCGCCGGTGAACTGCGGCGCACGGGTCGAGCCCTGGCGAGCCCGGCCGGTGCCCTTCTGCCGGTACGGCTTCCTGCCGCCGCCCCGGACCATGCCGCGGGTCTTGGTCGCGTGCGTGCCCTGGCGGGCCGCGGCCTCCTGGGCCACGACCACCTGGTGCATCAGCGGCACGTTGACCTTCGCGTCAAAGATCTCGGCCGGCAGCTGGGGCGTGCCGCTGGTCTTGGCCGGGCTCATCTCGCCTCACTCTTCGGGGCCAGCCCGCCGGGGGCGAGCGGGGTCTTGACGGCGGTGCGGACCAGGACCAGGCCGCCCGCCGGGCCGGGGACCGCGCCCTTGATGAGCAGCAGCCCGCGATCGGCGTCCACGCCGTGCAGGGTCAGGTTGGGCGCCGTGGTCCGCACGCCGCCCATCCGGCCGGCCATCCGCGTGCCCTTGAACACCCGGCCCGGGTAGGCGCAGCCGCCGATGGCGCCAGGGGCGCGGTGCTTGCGCTTGGTGCCGTGGGAGGAGGACAGGCCGCGGAAGCCATGCCGCTTGACCGGGCCCGCGAAGCCCTTGCCCTTGCTCGTGGCGGTGACGTCGACGAGCTGGCCGGCCTCGAACGTCTGCGCCGTGACCTCCTGGCCGAGGGTGTACTCGGCGGCGTCGTCGGTGCGCAGCTCGACCAGGTACCGCCGCGGCGTCACGCCGGCCTTGGCGAAGTGACCGGCGCGCGGCTTGTTCACCCGCCGCGGGTCGATCTCGCCGTAGCCAAGCTGCACGGCGGCGTAGCCGTCAGCGTCTGGCGTCCGCACCGCGGTGACGACGCAGGGTCCGGCTGCGACCACGGTGACGGGCACGATCCTCCCGCCATCGTCGAAGACCTGGGTCATGCCGAGCTTGGTGCCCAGGACCCCCTTGATCTGCTTGGTCATCTCGGTGCGTCCCTCTACAGCTTGATCTCGATGTCGACGCCCGCGGGCAGGTCGAGCCGCATCAGCGAGTCAACGGTCTTCGGCGTCGGGTCGATGATGTCGATGAGCCGCTTGTGCGTGCGCATCTCGAAGTGCTCCCGCGAGTCCTTGTACTTGTGCGGCGAGCGGATCACGCAGTACACGTTCTTCTCCGTCGGCAAAGGCACCGGGCCGGCGACCTTCGCCCCGGTCCGCGAAACCGTGTCGACGATCTTCCGGGCCGAGTTGTCGATGACCTCGTGGTCATAGGCCTTGAGCCGAATGCGGATCTTCTGTCCCGCCATGGGCTTTGCTGTCCTTACGCTCCGTTGCCCGGAAAACCCGGGGCCTGCCGCTACCTGATGCAGGGCGACCGGCCCCGCTGCTCTCTTCTCTTAAGCCGTGCCCGACCGGCCATCCGGCCTGACTGGCCGGACCTGGCTGGTCTCATTACTCACTGAAGCTGGGGGCCAGGCGATCCTGGCCCCCAGAACTCCAGCTACTTGATGATCTTGGTAACCCGGCCCGCGCCCACGGTCCGGCCGCCCTCGCGAATTGCGAAGCGCAGGCCCTCCTCCATGGCGATCGGCTGGATCAGGTCGACCTTCATCTCGGTGTTGTCGCCCGGCAGCACCATCTCGGTGCCCTCGGGCAGGCTCACGACCCCGGTCACGTCCGTGGTACGGAAGTAGAACTGCGGCCGGTAGTTGTTGAAGAACGGCGTGTGCCGTCCGCCCTCGTCCTTGGACAGGATGTAGACCTGGGCATCGAACTCGGTGTGCGGGGTGTTGGTGCCCGGCTTGATGACGACCTGGCCGCGCTCCACGTCCTCGCGCTTGGTGCCGCGCAGGAGCAGGCCCGCGTTGTCGCCCGCCTGGCCCTCGTCGAGGATCTTGTGGAACATCTCGACGCCCGTGACCGTGGTCTTGGACGACTTCTCCTTGATGCCGATGATCTCGACTTCCTCACCGGTGTGGATCACGCCGCGCTCGATCCGGCCGGTCACCACGGTGCCGCGGCCGGTGATCGAGAACACGTCCTCGACCGGCATCAGGAACGGCTTCTCGGTCTCGCGGACCGGCTCCGGGATGTTGTTGTCGCAGGCGCCCATGAGCTCGACGACCTTCTCGCCCCACTCGGCGTCGCCCTCGAGCGCCTTCAGCGCCGAGACGCGGATCACCGGGACGTCGTCGCCGGGGAACTCGTAGGTGGTGAGCAGCTCGCGGACCTCGAGCTCGACCAGCTCGAGGATCTCCTCGTCGTCCACCATGTCGGCCTTGTTCAGCGCGACGACGATGTACGGCACGCCGACCTGGCGGGCGAGCAGCACGTGCTCGCGGGTCTGCGGCATCGGGCCGTCGGTCGCGGCGACCACCAGGATCGCGCCGTCCATCTGGGCGGCACCGGTGATCATGTTCTTGATGTAGTCAGCGTGACCCGGGCAGTCGACGTGCGCGTAGTGGCGCTTGTCGGTCTGGTACTCGACGTGGGAGATGGAGATCGTGATGCCACGCTCCTTCTCCTCCTTGGCGTTGTCGATCTGGTCGAACGGCGTGAAGGGGTTCACGTCGGGATACTTGTCGTGCAGCACCCGGGTGATCGCCGCGGTCAGGGTCGTCTTGCCGTGGTCGATATGACCGATGGTGCCAATGTTGACGTGCGGCTTGGTCCGCTGGAACTTGGCCTTCGCCACTGGTGTCTCCTCGTTGCGATCGTTTCCCCACCGCGGTGGGGCCAGGCGCTCCCGCGCGCTGCTTGGTTCTGTCGTCCTGACTTATGGTCTGCTTTGCCGTTACTCGCCGCGCGCCTTGGCGATGATCTCCTTGGCGATGTTCGGCGGGACTTCGGCGTACGAATCGAACTGCATGCTGTAGTCCGCCCGGCCCTGGGTCCGGCTGCGCAGGTCACCCACGTAACCGAACATCTCAGAGAGCGGGACGGTGGCGCGGACTGCCCGCCCCCCGGACCGCTCCTCCATGGCCTGGATATGGCCCCGGCGGCTGTTCAGGTCGCCGATGACCTCACCCATGTAGTCATCGGGCGTCCTGACCTCGACCGACATGACCGGCTCCAGCAAGACCGGGTTAGCTAGCGCGGCGGCCTTCTTGAAGGCCATCGAGCCGGCGATCTTGAAGGCGAGCTCGGAGGAGTCCACCTCGTGGTAGGCGCCGTCGGTCAGGGTCACCTTGACGTCGACCATCGGGTATCCGGCGAGCACCCCGAACTCGGCCGCCTCCTGGCAGCCCGCGTCCACCGACGGGATGTACTCTCGCGGGACCCGGCCGCCACGGACCTTGTTCTCGAACTCGTAGCCGCCGCCGTCGCCGCCGGTCGGCTCCAGGTTGATCAGGACCCGCGCGAACTGGCCGGCGCCGCCGGTCTGCTTCTTGTGGGTGTACTCGACCTTCTCGGCGAGCCTGCGGACGGTCTCCCGGTAGGCCACCTGCGGCCGGCCGATGTTGGCCTCGACCTTGAACTCCCGGCGCATCCGCTCGACCAGCACCTCCAGGTGCAGCTCGCCCATCCCGGCGATGATCGTCTGGCCGGTCTCCTCGTCGCTCCGGACCTGGAACGTCGGGTCTTCCTCGGCGAGCCGCTGAATCGCGATGCCCAGCTTGTCCTGGTCGCCCTTGGTCTTGGGCTCGATGGCGACGTTGATCACCGGCGCGGGGAAGGTCATCGACTCCAGGATCACCTGCTGCGCCTGGTCGGACAGCGTGTCCCCGGTGGTGGTGTCCTTCAGGCCCATCACCGCGACGATCTGGCCGGCCACCGCGGTCGGCCGCTCCTCGCGCTTGTTGGCGTGCATCTGGTAGATCTTGCCGATCCGCTCCCGGCGGCCCTTGGTGGAGTTCAGCACCTGCGTGCCGGACTCCAGCGTGCCGGAGTAGATCCGGATGTAGGTCAGCTTGCCGAGGTGCTGGTCCGACATGATCTTGAAAGCCAGCGCGGCGAACGGCTCGCTGGTGTCAGCGTGCCGCTCGATCACGACCTCCTCGTCGTTCACCGCGTGGCCCTTGATGGCCGGAACGTCGAGGGGGCTGGGCAGGAAGTCCACGATGGCGTCCAGCATCGGCTGCACGCCCTTGTTCTTGAACGCGCTGCCGCACAGGACGGGGGTCACGCCACCGGAGATGGTGCCCCGGCGGATCGCGGCGACGAGCTGCTTCTCGTCGGGCTCGGTGCCCTCGAGGTACAGCTCCATCATCTCCTCGTCGTTCTCGGAGATGGTCTCGACCAGCTTGTCGCGCCACTCGCGGGCGGCCTCGAGGTAGTCGGCCGGGATGTCGACGACGTCGTACTTGTCGCCCTTGCCCTCGGTCTGCCAGATCAGCGCCCGCATGCGGATCAGGTCGATGATGCCGCGGAAGTCGCTCTCCACGCCCCAGGGGAGCTGGAGGACCAGCGGGGTCGCGCCCAGCCGGTCGGAGATCATCTCGACGCAGCGGTGGAACTCCGCGCCGACCCGGTCCATCTTGTTCACGAAGCAGATCCGCGGCACGCCGTAGCGGTCGGCCTGCCTCCAGACAGTCTCGGACTGCGGCTCGACTCCGGCTACGCCGTCGAAGACCGCGACCGCGCCGTCAAGCACCCGCAGCGACCGCTCCACCTCGACGGTGAAGTCGACGTGGCCGGGCGTGTCGATGATGTTGATGGTGTGGTCGCGCCAGCTGGTAGTCGTCGCGGCGGAGGTGATGGTAATGCCGCGCTCCTGCTCCTGCTCCATCCAGTCCATCGTGGCGGCGCCCTCGTGGACCTCACCGATCTTGTAGTTGATGCCGGTGTAGAACAGGATCCGCTCGGTGGTCGTGGTTTTGCCCGCGTCGATATGCGCCATGATGCCGATGTTCCGGACATTGGCGAGTTCGGTGGCGGTCTGTATGGCGGCCACGTGCTTAGATCCTCGATCCCTCGTATGGTGTTTCGGTTGTGCTAGTTACCAGCGGTAGTGCGCGAAGGCCTTGTTGGACTCCGCCATCTTGTGGGTGTCCTCGCGGCGCTTCACGCTGGCCCCGAGGCCGTTGCTGGCGTCGAGCAGCTCGTTCATGAGCCGCTCGGTCATGGTCTTCTCGCGGCGCTGGCGGCTGTAGGTGATCAGCCAGCGCAGCGCCAGGGTGGTGCTCCGGGAGGCTCGCACCTCCACCGGCACCTGGTAGGTGGCGCCGCCAACCCGGCGGCTGCGAACCTCCAGGGTCGGCTTGACGTTGTCCAGGGCACGCTTGAGCGTGACCACCGGGTCGTTGCCGCTCTTGTCCCGGCAGCCCTCGAGCGCGCCGTAGACGATGCGCTCGGCCAGCGAGCGCTTGCCGCTCACCAGCACCTTGTTCACCAGCGCGGTGACCAGGGGGGAGCCGTATACCGGATCGGTGACCAGCGGGCGCTTGGTCGCGGGGCCCTTGCGCGGCATGTCAGCTCTTCTCCTTCTTCGCGCCGTAGCGGCTGCGTGCCTGCTTACGGTTGCGGACGCCCTGGGTGTCCAGGGAACCGCGGATGACCTTGTAGCGCACGCCGGGCAGGTCACGCACCCGTCCGCCGCGCACCAGCACGATGGAGTGCTCCTGGAGGTTGTGTCCCACCCCCGGGATGTAGGCGGTGACCTCGATCTGGCTGGTCAGCCGGACCCTGGCCACCTTGCGCAGCGCCGAGTTCGGCTTCTTGGGCGTGGTTGTGTAGACCCGGGTGCACACCCCGCGGCGCTGAGGGCTGCCCTTCAGCGCGGGCGTCTTGTCCTTGGCTACCTTGTCCTGCCGCCCCTTGCGGACCAGCTGCTGGATCGTGGGCACCGCGTCTCCGTCTTCCTTCGCCGCGCCAGGAGGCGCGAGTGTTTTCCTAGCCTGATGATCTCTTGGCCTAGCGGCCTGACCTGCTCGTTTCACTCCCTGCCCGTACCCCCGCGCTCGGGCGTGTCGGCCGCACCAGAAATCGGCGCGGGCCCGCAACCGAGCCCCGGGACAACTAAGAGGGAAGTCTCTGCTCGCCCGGCCCATGCGCCTCCCCGGTGCCGCAGCCAGACTCGCGGTGGCCGGAGGACGGAGGTAACACAGGCGTGCACGTACCCGTGAGGTACGGGCACGGAGGACTAGGTTACCCAATCCGCGATGCACACGCAAAGCGGGCCGGGCCGCCAGGTCCTCTGCTGCTGTTCAGTTTAGCCGATGCCGGCGGCCGACTCGCACCAGTTCAGCAGGTGCGGGCCAGGCTGGCCCAGCTATCCAAAGTGATAACAATTCGAGATTGCCCAGTTATATTCCCGCGGCGCCTTCCGGTCCGTCAGCAACGGGGCCGTGCGCGGTCCGTGGCATGAGAACGCCCCCCGCCCCGCGGCGACTGCGGGACGGGGGGCGAGCCGGAACGATGTCAGAGCCCGCAGGCCTCGGCAACGGCCTGGGCGGCCGCCTCGCGCCTGGCCGCGGCCGGCAGGCCGGGGCGCTCGAAGTCGTTCATGTA
This sequence comes from uncultured Actinomycetota bacterium, assembly GCA_963822485.1. Lineage (GTDB taxonomy): Bacteria > Actinomycetota > Actinomycetes > Streptosporangiales > Streptosporangiaceae > DASUBV01. The sequence goes on along the minus strand of CAWGHW010000024.1, from coordinate 151,821 downwards.
GATGTCGGCGGCCGCCGTGGCGCTGGTGGCCGCGTTCAGCACGGTGACATCCTGCGGGTACTGGTCGTTGAACGTCAGCACGCCCGCGAGCTGGGTCTGCAGGTCCGCCGCCGCGTCACCGGTGACGTAATGGGCCGGGAGCGGCGTCCAGCCGATCAGGCCGCCCCCGGACTCCGGGTTGCCCCCCGACTCCTGGTACATGTTGCCGGCGATGCCCGCCGCGGCCACGCCGGTGTAGCCGTGCTCGGTCAGGAACCCCATGATGGCCGGGTAGTTCTCCGGGAGCATCGGTCCGCTCGCGCCGGAGCAGTGGACGCCGGGCTTGCCGGCTGTCTTGCGGACGATGGTGCCGGTGCTGGCCGAGGGCGCAGCCGCGGGCTGGGCCTCGGCGGCGAGGCGGGGGTGGTGATGGTGCGCGCGGTGCGGGGCCCGGTAGGCCGCCTTGAGCTTGGCCAGGTCGCCGAAACCGGAGCTCTGCAGCTGATCGGCGGCGAGAGTGCGCGCCGCCGCCTGCGGCGCGGTGGCCGACGGGGGGCCGTGATGAACGTGCGGTGCGGCCGCCAGGGCCCCGACCACCGCGACCGCCGGGGCGGCCATCCCGGCCCGCTTGGCGACCTTCTGAACCTGTGAGGGGGCCGTGTGCCGGCCCTTACGGAAGAATTTGCGTTTCCTGCCGTGTGCGGGTAAAGATCTCACGAACCTGCCTTAGGCCGGAGCGGCGCCCAGCTACTCAGCAAACCGCGCCTCTCGCCGGGCCTGACATCCTTTCCTCGGGGCAGCATGGCAGGCCAGGCGCGTGGTTGCACGTAAATCAGTGCTATAGAAGAGGCCGGCTTTTCCCACTGGCATAACCTCGCAGGCAACCTGATGCCCGATATAGCTACTGTTTATCCCCGCCTTTCCCGCGCTAATCGGTCACGGTTAACGACGCACGGAAAGCCGAGGGCGCGGCACCCCTGGGCGGGGTGCCGCGCCCTGACTAGCTCGGCCGCGGGCTATCCGCGGGAGGCCGTTGTTACCGGTTATAAGCGCCGAAGTCGTACTCCTCCAGCGGGATCGCCTCACCCGAGGTCTGCCCGAAGGAGTAGTCGACCGGGGCCTCGTAGGCGGTCGGCGGGTAGACCGCCGACCGTGCGTCCTCGGTCGGCTCGACGCGCAGGCTCCGGTAGCGCTGCATGCCGGTACCGGCCGGGATCAGCTTGCCGATGATGACGTTCTCCTTCAGGCCGACCAGCGAGTCCGACCGGGCGTGGATCGCCGCGTCGGTGAGCACCCGCGTGGTCTCCTGGAAGGAGGCCGCCGACAGCCAGGACTCCGTGGCCAGCGAGGCCTTGGTGATGCCCATGAGCTGCGGACGGCCTGCCGCCGAGGTGCCGCCGGTCTCCACGACCGAGCGGTTGACCTCCTCGAACTTGGGCCGCTCGACCAGCTCGCCGGGCAGCAGGTCGGTGTCGCCGGACTCGATCACGTTCACCCGCTTGAGCATCTGCCGGATGATGATCTCGATGTGCTTGTCGTGGATCGACACGCCCTGAGACCGGTAGACCTCCTGCACCTCGTGCACCAGGTGCAGCTGCACCTCACGCGAGCCGAGGATGCGCAGCACCTCGTGCGGGTTGACCGCGCCCGCGATGAGCTGCTGGCCGACCTTGACGTGGTCTCCGTCCGCGACCAGCATCCGGGCCCGCATCGAGACCTGGTAGGGGATCTCCTCGGAGCCGTCGTCGGGCACGATCACGATCTTGCGCGACTTCTCCGGCTCCTCGAGCCTGACCCGGCCCTCGGCCTCGCTGATCGGCGCCAGGCCCTTGGGGATCCGGGCCTCGAACAGCTCCTGGATCCGGGGCAGGCCGTGGGTGATGTCCAGGCCCGCCACACCACCGGTGTGGAAGGTCCGCATCGTCAGCTGGGTACCGGGCTCACCGATGGACTGGGCCGCGATGATGCCCACCGCCTCGCCCACGTCCACCCGCTTGCCCGTGGCCAGCGACCGGCCGTAGCACTTGGCGCAGACACCGACCTTGGCCTGGCAGACCAGCACGCTGTAGGTGCGCACCGACTCCACGCCGGCGTTGACCGCGGCCTCGATGATGCCCTCGGTGATGTCCGAGCCCGCCGGGGCGATCACGGTGCCGTCCGGCGCCTCGACGTCCTCCGACAGGATCCGCCCGGTGCCGGTGTTCTCGATGTTCGGGAGCTTGCGGACGGTGCCGTCCGTGCCCTTCTCACCGATGCGCATCGGCAGCGACCGGTCGGTGTTGCAGTCCTCCTCGCGGACGATGACGTCCTGAGCGACGTCCACCAGGCGCCGGGTGAGGTACCCGGAGTCGGCGGTGCGCAGGGCGGTGTCCGCCAGTCCCTTGCGGGCGCCGTGGGTCGAGATGAAGTACTCGACCACGGTCAGCCCCTCGCGGAAGCTGGAGGTGATCGGCCGCGGGATGGTCTCGCCCTTGGGGTTGGAGACCAGGCCGCGCATGCCGGCGATCTGCCGGACCTGCGCGTTGTTACCACGGGCGCCGGAGTTGACCATCATCCAGACCGGGTTGGTCTCGGGGAAGGCCGCTTCCATGTCCTGGGCCACGTCGGTCGTCGCGTGGGTCCAGATCTCGATCAGGTCCTGGCGACGCTCGTCGTCGGTGATCAGGCCGCGCTCGTAGTCGAGCTGGACCTTCTCCGCCCGCTTCTCGTAGTTCTCCAGGATCTGCGGCTTGTTCGGCGGGGCGACGACATCCTCGATCGCGATCGTCACGCCGGACCTGGTCGCCCAGTGGAAGCCGACGTCCTTGAGCGCGTCCAGCGCCGCGGCCACCTCGACCTTGGGGTAGCTCTCGGCCAGCTCGTTGACGATCACCGAGAGCTGCTTCTTGCTGACCTCGTAGTTGACGAACGGGTAGTCCTGCGGCAGCGCCTCGTTGAACAAGGTCCGGCCGAGCGTGGTGGTCAGCCGCAGCGGCTGCCCCGGCGTCCAGCCCTCGGGCACGTCGAACCCGGCCGGCGGCGCGACGTCGCGCAGCCGGATCTGCATCTCCGCCTGCAGGTCGAGCTCGCCGCGGTCGTAGGCCATCTGCGCCTCGGACAGGCTCGAGAACGCCCGCCCGGTGCCGGGCACGTCCGGGGTCAGCCGGGTCAGGCTGTAGATCCCGATCACCATGTCCTGGGTCGGCATGGTGACGGGCTTGCCGTCCGCCGGCTTGAGGATGTTGTTGGTGGACAGCATCAGGATCCGGGCCTCGGCCTGCGCCTCCGCCGACAGCGGCACGTGCACGGCCATCTGGTCACCGTCGAAGTCCGCGTTGAACGCGGTGCAGACCAGCGGGTGGATCTGGATGGCCTTGCCCTCGACCAGCTGCGGCTCGAAGGCCTGGATGCCCAGCCGGTGCAGCGTCGGCGCGCGGTTCAGCAGCACCGGGTGCTCGGTGATGACCTCTTCCAGGACATCCCAGACCACCGGCTTGGCCCGCTCCACCATCCGCTTGGCCGACTTGATGTTCTGCGCGTGGTTGAGGTCAACCAGGCGCTTCATCACGAACGGCTTGAACAGCTCGACCGCCATCTCCTTGGGCAGGCCGCACTGGTGCAGCTTGAGCTGCGGGCCGACGACGATGACCGAGCGGCCGGAGTAGTCGACTCGCTTGCCGAGCAGGTTCTGGCGGAACCGGCCCTGCTTGCCCTTGAGCATGTCCGACAGCGACTTGAGCGGGCGGTTGCCCGGCCCGGTGACCGGACGGCCGCGGCGGCCGTTGTCGAACAGCGAGTCGACGGCCTCCTGGAGCATCCGCTTCTCGTTGTTCACGATGATCTCGGGCGCGCCCAGGTCCAGCAGCCTCTTCAGCCGGTTGTTCCGGTTGATGACCCGGCGGTACAGGTCGTTGAGGTCGGAGGTGGCGAACCGCCCGCCGTCCAGCTGCACCATCGGGCGCAGGTCCGGCGGGATCACCGGGATGCAGTCCAGCACCATGCCCAGCGGGCTGTTGCTGGTGTTCAGGAACGCCGAGACGACCTTCAGCCGCTTCAGGGCGCGCGCCTTGCGCTGCCCCTTGCCGGTCCGGATGATCTCCCGGAGGTTAGTCGCCTCCGACTCCAGGTCGAAGCTGCCGACCCGCTCCTGGATGGCCTGGGCGCCCATGCCGCCGCGGAAGTACCGGCCGAACCGGTCCCGCATCTCGCGGTAGAGCAGCTCGTCGCCCTCCAGGTCCTGGACCTTCAGGCTGCGGAACCGGCTCCAGACCTCCTCGACCCGGTCGATCTCGCGCTGCGCGCGGTCGCGGATCTGCTTGCACTCGCGGTCGGCGCTCTCCCGGACCTTACGGCGGGCGTCGCCCTTGGCCCCGGCGGCCTCCAGCTCGGCGAGGTCCTTTTCCAGCTTGGACTGCCGGGCCTCGATGTCAGCGTCGCGGCGCTGCTCGAGCTGGTTCTTCTCGACCGTGATCTTGGCCTCGAGCGAGGGCAGGTCACGGGCGCGCGACTCCTCGTCCACGTACGTGATCATGTACGCGGCGAAGTAGATGACCTTCTCCAGGTCCTTCGGCGCCAGGTCGAGCAGGTAGCCCAGCCGGCTCGGCACACCCTTGAAGTACCAGATGTGCGTGACCGGGGCGGCCAGCTCGATGTGGCCCATCCGCTCGCGCCGGACCTTGGCCCTGGTGACCTCGACGCCACAGCGCTCGCAGATGATGCCCTTGAACCTGACCCGCTTGTACTTGCCGCAGTAGCACTCCCAGTCCCGGGTCGGACCGAAGATCTTCTCGCAGAAGAGCCCGTCCTTCTCCGGCTTCAGGGTGCGGTAGTTGATGGTTTCCGGCTTCTTGACCTCGCCGTGCGACCAGAGCCTAATGTCGTCGGCCGTGGCCAGGCCAATCCGCAGGTCGTCAAAGAAGTTGACGTCTAGCACGTTTTTTGTCCCCTGGGGTAGATCGGATCAGACTTCCTCGACGCTGCTCGGCTCGCGCCGGGACAGGTCAATGCCCAGTTCCTCCGCGGCGCGGAAGACGTCCTCGTCGGTGTCCCGCATCTCGATGGCCGCGCCGTCGCTGGAGAGAACCTCCACGTTCAGGCAGAGTGACTGCATCTCCTTGATCAGCACCTTGAACGACTCGGGGATTCCGGGCTCGGGGATGTTCTCGCCCTTGACGATGGCCTCGTAGACCTTCACGCGGCCGAGGATGTCGTCGGACTTGATCGTGAGCAGCTCCTGCAGTGCGTAGGCGGCACCGTAGGCCTCCAGCGCCCAGACCTCCATCTCACCGAAGCGCTGGCCGCCGAACTGCGCCTTACCGCCGAGCGGCTGCTGGGTGATCATGGAGTAGGGGCCGGTGGACCTGGCGTGGATCTTGTCGTCCACCAGGTGCAGCAGCTTGAGGATGTAGATGTAGCCGACGGAGATCGGGTCCTTGAAGGGCTCGCCGGTGCGACCGTCGAACAGCCTGGCCTTGCCGGATGAGCCGACCATCTGCTCGCCGTCCCGGTTCGGCAGCGTGCTGCCGAGCAGGCCGGTGATCTCCTCCTCGCGGGCGCCGTCGAACACCGGCGTGGCCACGGCGCTGCCCTTGGGCGCACCGTCGGCACCGATGCTCTTGAGCCGCTTCTTCCAGCCCTCGTCGTCGCCGTCGACCTGCCAGCCGGTCGCCGCCACCCAGCCCAGGTGGGTCTCCAGAACCTGGCCGACGTTCATACGGCCAGGCACACCGAGCGGGTTGAGCACGATGTCGACCGGAGTTCCGTCGGACAGGAACGGCATGTCCTCGACCGGGTTGATCTTGGCGATGACGCCCTTGTTGCCGTGCCGGCCGGCGAGCTTGTCACCGTCGGTGATCTTCCGCTTGGCGGCGACGTAGACCCGCACCAGCTCGTTCACGCCGGGCGGCAGCTCGTCGCCGTCCTCCCTGGTGAACACGCGGACGCCGATCACCTTGCCGGACTCGCCGTGCGGCACCTTCAGCGAGGTGTCGCGCACCTCGCGCGCCTTCTCGCCGAAGATCGCGCGCAGCAGCCGCTCCTCCGGGGTCAGCTCGGTCTCGCCCTTGGGGGTGACCTTGCCGACCAGGATGTCGCCGGTGACCACCTCGGCGCCGATGCGGATGATGCCGCGGTCGTCGAGGTCGGCCAGCACCTCATCGGAGACGTTCGGGATGTCCCTGGTGATCTCCTCCGGGCCCAGCTTGGTGTCCCGCGCGTCGACCTCGTGCTCCTCGATGTGGATCGAGGAGAGCACGTCGTCCTGCACGAGCCGCTGGGACAGGATGATCGCGTCCTCGTAGTTGTGCCCCTCCCAGGGCATGAACGCGACCAGCAGGTTGCGGCCGAGCGCCATCTCGCCGTGGTCGGTGCACGGGCCGTCCGCGATGACCTGGCCGGCCTCGACCCGCATGCCCTCGATGGCGACCGGCTTCTGGTTGAAGCAGGTGCCCTGGTTGGACCGGCGGAACTTCGCGACCAGGTAGTCGGTGCGGGTGCCATCGTCGTTGGCCACGGTGATGTAGTCGGCGCTGACCTGCTCCACCAGACCGGGCTTCTCGGCCACGATCACGTCGCCGGCGTCGACCGCGGCGCGGTACTCCATGCCGGTGCCCACCAGCGGCGCCTCGCTGCGCAGCAGCGGGACGGACTGGCGCTGCATGTTGGAGCCCATCAGCGCGCGGTTGGCGTCGTCGTGCTCGAGGAACGGGATCATCGCGGTGGCCACCGAGACCATCTGCCGCGGCGACACGTCCATGTAGTCGACCTCGTCCGGGTGGATGTAGTCGACCTCACCGCCCTTGCGCCGGACCAGCACGCGGTTGTCGACGAAGGCGTCCTCGTCGTTCAGCGGCGCGTTGGCCTGCGCCACGACGTGCCTGTCCTCCTCGTCGGCGGTCAGGTAGTCGATCTGGTCGGTGACCTTGCCGTTCTTCACCTTCCGGTACGGCGTCTCGACGAAGCCGAACGCGTTGACCCGGCCGTAGGAGGACAGCGAGCCGATCAGGCCGATGTTCGGGCCTTCCGGCGTCTCGATCGGGCACATCCGGCCGTAGTGGCTGGGGTGCACGTCGCGGACCTCCATGCCCGCCCGCTCACGGGACAGGCCGCCGGGGCCCAGCGCCGACAGGCGGCGCTTGTGGGTCAGGCCGGCCAGCGGGTTGGTCTGGTCCATGAACTGGGAGAGCTGGCTGGTGCCGAAGAACTCCTTGATCGAGGCCACGACCGGGCGGATGTTGATCAGGGTCTGCGGCGTGATCGCCTCGACGTCCTGAGTCGTCATCCGCTCCCGGACCACGCGCTCCATGCGCGCGAGGCCGAGCCGGACCTGGTTCTGGATCAGCTCGCCGACCGTGCGCAGGCGCCGGTTGCCGAAGTGGTCGATGTCGTCCACCTCGACCGGGATGATGGCCTCGCCGGACTTCATCTCGTCCTCGCCGGTGTGCAGCCGGACCAGGTACTCGATGGTGGCGACGATGTCCTCTTCGGTCAGCGTGCCCTGGGTGATCGGCAGGCCGAGCCCCAGCTTCTTGTTGACCTTGTACCGGCCGACCTTGGCCAGGTCGTAGCGCTTCGGGTTGAAGTACAGGTTCTCCAGGAGCGCCTGGGCCGACTCCCGCGTGGGCGGCTCACCCGGCCGCAGCTTGCGGTAGATGTCGAGCAGGGCGTCGTCCTGGCCCGTGGTGTGGTCCTTCTCCAGGGTGGCGCGCATCGACTCGTAGCCGCCGAAGCGCTCGAGGATCCGCGCCTCGTCCCAGCCCAGCGCCTTGAGCAGAACGGTGACGCTCTGCTTGCGCTTGCGGTCGATGCGGACCCCGACCGAGTCGCGCTTGTCGATCTCGAACTCGAGCCACGCACCGCGGGACGGGATGACCTTGCAGCTGTAGATGTCCTTGTCGGAGGTCTTGTCGACCTGCCGGTCGAAGTACACCCCCGGCGAGCGGACGAGCTGAGACACCACGACACGCTCGGTGCCGTTGATGATGAACGTCCCCTTGGGCGACATCAGCGGGAAGTCGCCCATGAACACGGTCTGGCTCTTGATCTCGCCCGTGCTGTTGTTGATGAACTCCGCCGTCACGAACATCGGGGCGGAGAAGGTCATGTCCTTCTCCTTGCACTCCTCAGCGGAGTACTTGGGAGGCTCGAACCTATGATCCCGGAACGAGAGCGACATGGTCCCCGTGAAGTCCTCGATCGGACTGATCTCCTCGAAGATCTCTTCGAGGCCGGACTGCTCCGGGAGGTCCTTGTGCCCGTCCGCCTTCTCGGACTCGATGCGCGAGCGCCACCGCTCGTTGCCCAGCAGCCAGTCGAAAGAGTCTGTCTGGAGAGCGAGGAGCCCGGGAACCTCTAGCGGTTCCTTGATGCGGGCGAAGGAAACACGACGTGGACCGGGAACTTTAGCTGAGGCGCTGCGCGAGGCTGCCAACAGGGGTCCTTCCGAGCTTGAAGCCGACTGTCACGCGCGCACGGAGACGCCCTGCGGCTGCGGCCGCTGTTTTAGACCAGCACCGAAGGGTCGAAACTTGGCCGAGGACGAGAGAGTGCAGCGCAAATTAGCAGTGTAGTCCGAAGACACACCACTGGTCAAGTGTACGCCACCTTTATGTTCACGGTTGCAAGGCAGCATCGCTCGTGGAGAGCGAAACGTCAAGCCCAGGAGGCCTGATGTCGCAACCTGACCGTACGTGACGAGAATCACAAGCAGATCGGTGTTTAGTCTACCGAGTCGGCGGGGGATGTATGGGTGTTACGCCTCCGGAGTCCGTGGCGCCCTGCGTTAACACCCTGGTGGCCGCTGTTTGTTCCCGGCCGCCTTGAGCCCAGCTGCCTTGCGCAGCCGCTGGACAAGCATCTGCCCGCCACGGCACCGTGCCGTGGCGGCCGGGCCTAAATGAGCATCTGCCCGCCACGGCGGAGCCGTGGCGGGCAGAAAGCCAGTGCGGGGCCGGCCTCGCGAGGGACGCCGGCTGTGCCGCTGGGTGCTACTTGACCGTGACCGTGGCCCCGGCGCCCTCGAGCTGGGCCTTGGCCTTCTCCGCGGTCTCCTTGTTGACCCGCTCCAGGAGCGGCTTGGGCGCGCCGTCGACGAGGTCCTTGGCCTCCTTGAGGCCCAGGCTCGTGAGGGTCCGGACCTCCTTGATGACCTGGATCTTCTTGTCGCCGGCCGCCTCGAGGATGACGTCGAACTCGTCCTGCTCCTCGGCCTGCTCTTCGCCGGCGCCGCCGCCCGCGGTCGGCGCCGCCACGACCGCCGCCGGGGCGGCCGCCTTGACGTCGAAGGTGTCCTCGAACTGCTTCACGAACTCGGAGAGCTCGATCAGCGTCATCTCCTTGAACGCGTCGAGCAGGTCGTCCGTGCTCATCTTCGCCATGGTGGTGCTTCCTCCGTCTTCCCTGATTCCTGCTAGATCCGTGGTCCGGCCAGTGGCCGCGACCGCGGGCTGTTTGAAAGCTCTGTCTGCCGTCCGCTACTCCGCGGCGCTCTCGCCTTCGGGCGCGGCCTCGCCTTCGGGCGTGCCCTCGCCTTCGGCAGCGCTCTGGCCGTCGGCAGCGCTCTCGCCCTCGGCGGCGCGCTTGGCCTCCAGCGCGGACGCCAGCCGGGCCATCTGCGTCGGCAGGGCCGCGAACGTCGCCGCCGCGCCGGACAGCGAGGCCTTCATCGCCCCGGCCAGCTTGGCCAGCAGCACCTCGCGCGGCTCCAGGTCGGCCAGCCGGGCGATCTCCGACGGGCCGAGCTTCTTGCCGTCGAGCACGCCGCCCTTGATGACCAGCAGCGGGTTGGCCTGGGCGAAGTCGCGCAGGCCCTTGGCGGCCTCGACCACGTCGCCGCTGACGAACGCGATCGCCGACGGCCCGACCAGCATGTCGGTGAACTCGCTGGAGACCTCGGCCTCGGCGGCCGCGATCTTGGTCAGCGTGTTCTTGACCACCGCGAACTTGGCGTGCTGTCCGAGTGCCTGGCGCAACTCACCGAGCTGCGCGACCGACAGGCCGCGATACTCGGTCAGCACGGCGCCCGATGACGCCTGGAACGCTTGCGTCAGCTCGGCGACTGCGGCGACTTTTTCCGCGTTCGCCATGGGCCTCCCTTCCGTTCCGGGGCCTCGCTGGGCGAGGAGCGCCGGAGTTATCGACTGCGTCGGCGAGTCCATACGAAGGGAGCCGCACATGCGAACGCCCCGTACGCAGGTGCGACGGGGCGTGGACCAGCGGGCGGGGCACGTTACGAGCCTGTCCCCTGGTCTGAGTCTCGGTCACCTGCGCGGGCCGCCCGCGATGCGGGCCTTCGGCCACCGTGCTCGGCGCACGGCGACAGCCGACGGTCTTTGGCTTTACCCAGAATACCAGTGCTCGTGAACGGGAATGTCCCGCTGGCCACAGGAGGCCAGCGGGACATCCGTTCGCGCGAGGGCGGTGCCGGGCGGTGCCGGCGGTGCCGGGCGGAGCTAGGCCGAGGCCGTCTCCATCTCGTCGGCCAGGCCGCGGGTGATGCTCGGGTCCACCGGGACGCCGGGGCCCATCGTCGTGGTCAGCGTGATCTTCCTCAGGTACCGGCCCTTGGCCGCGGCCGGCTTGAGCCGGATGACCTCGTCCAGGGCGGCGGCGTAGTTCTCCACCAGCGCCCGGTCGTTGAAGGACGCCTTGCCGATGATGAAGTGCAGGTTCCCGTGCCGGTCGACCCGGAACTCGATCTTCCCGCCCTTGATCTCGGTGACCGCCCTGGCCACGTCGACCGTGACCGTGCCGGTCTTGGGGTTGGGCATCAGGCCGCGCGGGCCGAGGACCCGGCCCAGCCGGCCGACCTTGCCCATCATGTCCGGGGTGGCGACCACGGCGTCGAAGTCCAGGAACCCGCCCTGGATCCGCTCGATGAGGTCGTCGGAGCCCACGTAGTCGGCGCCCGCCGCCTCAGCCTGCGCGGCGCGCTCGCCGGCCGCGAAGACCAGGACGCGGGCGGTCTTGCCGGTGCCGTGCGGCAGGTTCACCGTGCCGCGGACCATCTGGTCGGCCTTGCGCGGGTCCACGCCGAGCCGGATGGCCACCTCGACGGTGGGGTCGAACTTCGTGGTCGAGGTCTTCCGGGCCAGTTCCACCGCATCGACCGGCGTGTAGAGCCGGTCGGGGTTGATGAGCTCGTCGGCCTTGCGGTAGGCCTTGCTGCGCTTCACGTGCTTTCTCCTTCTGTCGTGCGGAGGTCGTGGTCGTCGGGCCAGCGCCTGGCCCTGCCACTAGCTGCCGGTCTGCTCGCGGGTCCTGCTCGCGGTCCTGCTCGCGGGCGGTCAGCCCTCGACGGTGATCCCCATCGAGCGGGCCGTGCCAGCGATGATCTTCTCCGCGGCCTCGATGTCGTTCGCGTTCAGGTCGGGCATCTTGACCTGGGCGATCTCCCGGACCTGGGCCTTGGTCATGCTGCCCACCTTGGCCCGGTGCGGCTCGCCGCTGCCCTTCTCCACCCCGGCCGCCTTCTTGATCAGCTCGGGCGCCGGCGGCGTCTTGGTGATGAAGGTGAACGACCGGTCCTCGTAGATGGTGATCTCGACCGGGATGACGTTGCCGCGCTGGGTGTCCGTGGCGGCGTTGTACTGCTTGACGAAATCCATGATGTTGACGCCGTGCGGGCCGAGCGCGGTGCCGACCGGCGGCGCCGGCGTGGCCTGGCCAGCGTTCAGCTGGACCTTAACGAGCGCGGCGACCTTCTTCTTCCTCGGAGCCATCGAACCTGAGTCCTTTTCTTGCTAGATCTTGCTGACCTGGTCGAACGAGAGCTCCACAGGAGTCTCCCGGCCGAAGATCGAGACCAGCACCTTGAGCTTCTGGGTATCGGGGTTGATCTCGTTCACCGTCGCCGGCAGCGTCGCGAACGGACCGTCCATTACGGTAACGGACTGGCCGACCTCGAAGTCCACCGCGGCGGCCCGCATGGTCTCGGCCTTCTTGGCCGCCTTCTCCTCGGGCACCGGGGCCAGCAGGTTGGCCACCTCGTCCAGGCTCAGCGGCGACGGCTTGCTGGACAGGCCGACGAAGCCGGTCACGCCGGGCGTGTTCCGCACCGCGGCCCAGGACTCGTCGGTCAGGTCCATCCGGACCAGGATGTAGCCGGGCAGCACCTTCTCCTGAACCTGCTGCCGCTTGCCGCCCTTGATCTCGACGACCTCGTGGGTCGGCACCTCGATCTGGAAGATGTAGTCCTCCATGTTGAGGGACTGCGTGCGGCTCTCCAGGTTGGTCCGGACCCGGTTCTCGTAGCCCGCGTAGGAGTGCACCACGTACCAGTCCCCCGGCAGCAACCGCAGCTCGGTCTTGAACTCGACGACCGGATCGACGTCCTCGGCGGCCTCGGCGGCCCCGGCCTCGTCAGCCCCGGCCTCGTCGGGCCCGGCATCGTCAGCTCCGGCCTCGTCAGCCCCGGCCTCCGCGGCCGGTGCCTCCGGGCTCACCTCGGCCACCTCGGCCTGGGCGTCGCCTTCCGCCTCAGCGTCGGCTACGGCCTCGGCGTCGGCTGGGGTCTCGGCCGTGGTCTCGGCTGAGAAGACATCGCCGGAGAGGGCGTCGTCGGAGGCTCCGGTGGTGTCGGCCGGGCATGCCTAGACCGCCCGGCTCCCCCGGCACGGCATCGGCGGACTGCTCAGCCGACTGTTCCCCAGCATGCAGTTCGGACTCGGACACGGTTACTCTTCTCTCCAGTACTCTTCCTGCACGGCAACCCCTGGCGGTACCAGCCAGGGCCGTGCCGGCTAGCTCGGTGCCAGCCAGTGCGGTGCCAGCCAAGCCGCAGCCAGCCAGTGCGGTCCCTACGCCCCAGGTCCTGATGACTCCGGTCCTGATGACTCCGGCCACCAGCCCCCGAGGTAACGGGCACCGTAGCGGCAGGCCCCCCGGTGGCAGCCCCCCGTACCAGCCCGGCTCAGCCAGCTACCGCCTCAACCGAAGACCGCCAGCACCAGCTTCGTGAACCCGTAATCCAGGCTCGTGACGATCGCCACCATGATCAGGATGAAGACCAGCGCGACGGAGGTGTAGGTGATCAGCTCCCTGCGGGTCGGCCAGACGACCTTCCGCAGTTCCTGGATCACCTCCCGCACGAACCGTGCCGGGGTAACCCGATCCTGCTTAGCCGGGCGGCCCGGCTTTGTGGCCTTCTCCGGGGCCGGGCCACGTGTCTGAGTCGCCATGTCCTCACCTGAGCAACGATCGTCATGCCGGCTGGCGCCGCCATCTTCCCGCGAGGTTCACGGGCCGCACTCGCAGGGCAGGAGGGACTCGAACCCCCAACCGCCGGTTTTGGAGACCGGGACTCTAGCCAATTGAGCTACTGCCCTGTGTTTGCCAACTCTGTGCGAGTCCGTGCGCCCCTCAGTAGCAAGGCACGCACCGACCACCCAGTGGGTTAGCACTGGGTACGTAAGTCTACGATGCCCGGCGGCCCCCGTCGAACCGATCGGCATGAGTGCCGCATCCGCCCTGTTCACGATCATCAGTGGGGTCACTCAGGGCGTGGTCAGAGCACGGCAGGGGGTCCGGGGATGCAACGATAGGGGTCATGGCATCCGCACAGAACAGGATCTCAGCCCGGATCTCGGCGATCACCGAGTCAGCCACGCTTGCCGTCGACGCCAAGGCCAAGGCGCTCAAGGCCGCGGGCCGGCCCGTCATCGGCTTCGGAGTGGGCGAGCCCGACTTCCCGACGCCCGATTACATCGTCGAGGCCGCGGCTCGCGCCTGCGCCGTGCCCAGGTACCAGAAATACACCGCGGCCGCCGGGCTGCCCGAGCTGCGCGAGGCCGTGGCGGCCAAGACCGCGCGGGACAGCGGCTTCGGTGTCGAGCCGGCCCAGGTGCTGATCACCAACGGCGGCAAGCAGGCCGTCTACCAGGCCTTCGCCACCCTGCTCGACCCCGGCGACGAGGTCCTCATGCCCACGCCGTACTGGACCACCTACCCGGAGTCCATCGCGCTGGCGGGCGGCGTCCCGGTGCCCGTGATGACCGACGAGAGCACCGGCTACCTGGTCAGCGTCGAGCAGCTCGAGGCGGCCCGCACCGAGCGGACCAAGATCGTGCTGTTCGTCTCGCCGTCCAACCCCACCGGGGCCGTCTACCCGCCCGAGCTGGTGGCCGAGATCGGCCGCTGGGCCGCCGAGCAGGGCCTGTGGGTGGTCACCGACGAGATCTATGAGCACCTCGTCTACGGCGACGCCCGGTTCGTGTCCATGCCCGTGGTCGCCCCGGAGATCACCGACCGCTGCGTCGTGCTCAACGGGGTGGCCAAGACCTATGCCATGACCGGCTGGCGGGTCGGCTGGATGATCGGCCCGGCCGACGTGATCAAGGCCGCCGCCAACCTCCAGTCCCACGTCACCTCCAACGTCTGCAACGTCGCCCAGGCCGCCGCGCTGACCGCCGTCTCCGGCGACCTCACCGCCGTCGCGACCATGCGGGCCGCCTTCGACCGGCGGCGGCGGCTCATGACCGCCATGCTCAACGAGGTGCCCGGCGTCCTGTGCCCGCTGCCCGAGGGCGCGTTCTACTGCTACCCCTCGGTCAAGGGCATCCTCGGCCGCGAACTGGCCGGCCGGCGGCCCGCCACCAGCAGCGAGCTCGCCGAACTGCTGCTCGACGAGGCCGATGTCGCGGTGGTCCCCGGCGAGGCCTTCGGGACCAACGGCTACTTCCGGATGTCCTGCGCGCTCGGCGACGCCGACCTGGAGGAGGGCGTCGGACGGCTGGCCAAGCTGCTCAGCGAGGCGCGCTAACGGCGGCCGTCATGGGCCGGGCAGTGCGCCGCCCTATCAGCGGGCTTATCAGCGGACTTATCAGCGGGGTGCCAGACTTGGCCGATGGCTAGGCCGCTCGCCGCGCTGCCCAAGGCGCATCTGCACCTGCACTTCACCGGCTCCATGCGGCATACCACGCTGGTCGAGCTGGCCGCCGCGCACCGGATCCACCTGCCCGAGGCCCTGGTCTCCGAGTGGCCACCCCGGCTCAGCGCGGCCGACGAGCGCGGCTGGTTCCGCTTCCAGCGGCTGTATGACACCGCCCGGTCCGTCGTGCGCACCGAGGCCGATGTCCGCCGCCTGCTCACCGAGGCGGCCCAGGACGAGCGCGCCGACGGCTCCCGCTGGCTGGAGATCCAGGTCGATCCCTCCGGCTACGCCCACCGGTTCGGCGGCCTGACCTCCACGCTCGAGCTGGTGCTCGACGCCGCCGCCCGGGCCAGCGCCAGCACCGGCGTCGGCATCGGCGTCATCGTGGCCGCCAACCGCACCAAGCACCCTCTCGAGGCGCGCACCCTGGCCCGGCTGGCCAGCCAGTTCGCCGGCCAGGGCGTGACCGGGTTCGGGCTCAGCAACGATGAGCGGCGCGGCGCCGTCGCCGACTTCGTCCCCGCCTTCCGGATCGCCCGCCGGGCCGGCCTGTGCTCCGTCCCGCACGGCGGCGAGCTGGTCGGCCCCGCCAGCGTGCTGGCCTGCCTCGACGATCTGCGCGCCGACCGCATCGGGCACGGCGTGGCCGCCGCACGCGACCCCGCGCTCATGTACCGGCTCGCCGCCCAGGGCACCACCCTGGAGGTCTGCCCGTCATCCAACGTCGCCCTCGGCGTCGCCGCCACCCAGGCTGACGTCCCGCTGGCCCGCCTCTACCAGGCCGGCGTCCCCATCGCCCTCGGCGCCGACGACCCGCTGCTGTTCGGCCCGCGCCTGACCGCCCAGTACGAGATCGCCCGGCACACCCACCGCCTGACCGACGAACAGCTCGCCGACCTGGCCCGGATGTCCGTCACCGGGTCCGCCGCGCCCGATCAGCTTCGGGCCGAGCTGCTGGCCGGCATCGACGCCTGGCTGGCCGGCGGCGATCAGGACCCCGCGGCCCAGCCCCGGACGGTCACGGCCTGAAGGCTCCGGGCGTCAGGGCTCCGGGCGTCCCCGCCATCAGAGGGTCACTCCGACCAGCACCGGCTCGTTGGAAAGATTGATCCCAAACTGGGCCCGGACGCCCGCCCTGATCTCCCTCGCCAACGCCAGCAGATCCGCCGTAGTGCCATCGCCGGGGTTGGTCAGCGCCAGCGTGTGCTTGGTCGAGATCCGGGCCGCGCCACCGGCCGGGTAGCCCTTGGTGAAGCCCGCCCGCTCGATCAGCCACGCCGCCGGGACCTTCACCGCCCCCTCGGCCGGCCCGCCGTCCGGCGGTGCCTCATCGGCCGGGAAATGCGGCACCGGCGTCTGCGGCCCGAGCCGCTCGGCGGCCCGCCGCCGGAGCTCCTCGAACTGCGCGGCGCTCACGATCGGGTTGGTGAAGAACGAGCCCGCACTCCGCGTGTCCGGGTCGCTAGCGTCAAGCACCATGCCCTTGCCCCGGCGCAAGGCCAGCACGGCGGACCGGGCCTCCGCCAGCGGCACCCGCCCGCCCACCTCAACGCCCAGCGTGCGGGCCAGCTCCGCGTACTTCACCGGCCGCGACAGCCCTCGACCCCGACCGGCCGACCCAGAGCTGGCCGCTGAGCTGGCCGCACCGGCCCCGGCCGCCCCGCTGGCGACGTCCGGACCCGCCTCGGCCCTCCAGAGCCGGAACGTGACGCTCAGCACGACGAACCGGCCCGTCGCCAGCCCGGCCGCGGCCCGCTTGAGCATGCTCGTCCGGTACCCGAACTCGCAGTCAGCCCGGCTCAGGCGGATGACCTCGTCGCGCTCGCGGTCAAGCGCCCGGACCTCGGTGATCGTCTCGGCTACATCCTGCCCGTAGGCACCGACATTCTGGATCGGCGTGGCGCCGGCCAGCCCGGGGATCCCGGACAGGCACTCCAGCCCGGCCAGCCCCTCGGCCACGCTCCACTCCACCAGCCGGTCCCAGGCCTCCCCCGCCCCGACCGTGACCAGTACGGCCTCGCCGTCCCCGCCGGCTCGTCGTCCGCGACGGTGATGCCCGGGCTGGCGACCTGAATGACCGTGCCGGGAAAGCCCTCGTCGGCGACGACCAGGTTGCTGCCGCCGCCCAGGACCAGGACGGCCTCACCGGCCCGATCCGCCTGGCGGACCGCCGTGATGATCTGCTCGTCGTCACCGGCCGCAACGAACCGGCCGGCCGGGCCGCCCAGCCCCAGCGTCGTGTACGCACTGAGCGCGACCCGCGCGCCGACCATGGCCAATGCCGCTCCGCTCCCTCGCCTGAGTCCTGCCGTCGCGCCTAGCTGCCCCGCCAGCCCACCCCGGCCTGCCGCCTACCGGCCCTGACGATAGCCGACCATCCCCCGGCGCGATGGGTGATGAGCGGCACCCCGGGCCGGCCTGAAGCCCGCCTCGGGCCGGCAGGAGCGTTCCGTTACGCCGACCGCGTCAGATGTAGCCAGGCCCAGTGTTCCCGCGGAAACGCCGGCCAGTCGACGGAGCGCGGTTCTCAAATTGGCGGGCGGATGAGGCAGGCGGATGAGGCGACGGATGGCCGATCGGTCACCCGCCTTCGGTCATCCGCCTTCGGTTATCCGCCTTCCGTGACCCGGATGATCGTCTTGCCGGGCGCTCGCCGATCGGGGACGAACGCGGACGGTGCCTCGGCGAGCGGTCGCACGGCCCCGACGACCACCTTCAGCCGCCCGGACCGCACCCGCTCGGCGAGGTCTGCCAGCCGGAACCTATCCGGCTCGACAACGAAGAAGATCGCTCGGCCGTCGGCCGGCCGCACCTTCGGCGGTTCGACGATCGTGGTCAGCGTCCCGCCAGCGCGCACCAGCCGGGCCGAGCGCTCGAGGATCTCGCCGCCGATCACGTCGAAGACCACGTCGACCTCGCCGATGTCCTCCAGCCGGTCGGCCTGCAGGTCAACGAACGCGTCCGCACCCAGTCCGAGAGCCGCCTCCCGGTCTCCGGCCCGACCGGTGCCGATCACGCGGGCGCCCAGCTCGCGGGCGAGTTGCACCGCAATCGACCCGACGCCGCCAGCGGCGCCGTGGATCAGGACGGTCTGGCCCGTCTTGAGGAGGGCGTGGTCGAACAGGGCCTGCCAGGCGGTCAGCCCTGAGATCGGCAGGGCAGCGGCCACGGTGTGGTCGATGTCCGCCGGAAGGGGAGCGAGGTTGCGGGCCTCCACCGCGGTGTACTCGGCCAGCGACCCGTCGCGGGCCCAGTCGGCCAGTCCGAACACCCGCTGGCCCACGGTCAGGCCGGTGGTGCCGTAGCCCAGTTCGGTGACCACGCCCGACAGGTCGTGCCCGGGCACGCTCGGGGCTCGGTCACGGCCGGCGCGGTCGATCCACGTGCCCGGCCAGTCCAGCTCCCCCCGGGTGAACCCGGCCGCGTGGACGCGCACGATCACGTCGTTTTCGGCCGCGTGGGGGCGGGGGATATCGGACAGCGTGAGCCCGGCGACGCCGGCGTCACGGTCGCGTGCGGTGATGGCTTGCACAACGGCTCCCTTCTGCGGCGAATTCATGTTCTGCCGCGCCCCTCTGACGTAGCGGTCAGACCAGGCACCGACAACTTCACAATGCCCGGTCCCAGCACCGGCACCCTTGACACGGGGCGGCCTGTTGCCGCTCGCGCTGAGGTTGGCTGCCCCCTACGCTGACGCCAGTCGGCGGGGCCTGCGGCAGGAGGACTTGATGAGCGAGGCGACCGGGTTGTTGCTGTCGGTGCGGGGTGAGGCGCGGCGGATGGTCGCGCCAGATCAGGCGCAGGTGGATGTCACGGTCGAGGTGTCGCGGGGCTCGAAGGCGGAGGCGGCCCGGGTGGCCGCCGCGGGCCTGGACGGCCTGACTGCCGATCTCGCGGCGCTGGGCGGGGTGACGCTGGAGGCCGGCACCGAACGGCGCCCGCTGACCTGGTCGGCGCAGTCGATGACCACCTACGCCGAGCGCGTTCACGATCAGGACACCGGGCAGTACCAGCCGACCGGCCAGGTGACAGCGGAGGTGGCGGTCGTGGTCGCGGTGCGGGCCTTCGAGCTGCTGGACGCGCTCGGCGCGGTCCTGGCCGGCCGTGAGACGGTCAACGTGCAGCGGGTCACCTGGCACGTCGACTGGGACAATCCCGCCTGGCCGCTGGTGCGCGCCGACGCCATCCAGGCCGCCATCGGCAAGGGCCGTGACTACGCCGCCGCGCTCGGCGGGACGCTGCGCAGCGTGGAGCACATCGCCGACGCCGGGCTCCTGGGCGGCGACACGTCGCAGTGGCGGTTCACCGGCGGCCGGGTGACGGCGCAAGCGGCCAGCCGGGGCGCAGCGGGGCCCGATGCGCCCTCGCTTGATCCAGTACCGCAGGAACTGGCCGCCATCATCGAAGCCCGCTTCACCGCCGACGGCGTGTCCCTGACCGCGCGCTGACCCGCCGGGGCCAGCGCGCCAGGTTCGCCCGTAACGCCACCATGACGAGAGCGGCCGCCCGGCGACTCGATGGCTTCTTAGCTTCGTTTTAGGTGGCCGGATGGTCGATCTTAGGTTTCCCCTGTGGGCTTGGGGCTGCCCATTCCGTCCCGGGAGAAGGATCGAGCCATGCTGATTCCGTGCCATCACGGCGGCGGCGATGTCGGCTAGCGCTAGCCGTGATGAGGCGGTGCTGCCCGGCCGGGCTGACCGGGGCAGGCCGGATGCGGGGCGCGGTTTTCGCCTGGTGCGCGCGGAAGCGGTAGGTGCCGTTGCCGCGTTCGCCGTGCTGTGCGTCGTGGTCCTGTCTGTCGCGCCTCAGCTGGGCGTAGAGCCCGATGACGGCGCCTACCGCGCGTCGATCGTGGCGATGACCGAGGGGCATTTCCTGACGTTGTCGAGCGCGCAGACGAGCGCCCTGGCCGGCGAGCTGGGCGACGGCCGGGGAATTCCGGGCCAGTGGGTCGAGCTGCCCGACGGGCGGTATATCAGCGAGAAGGACCCCGGCTATCCGTTCCTCGCGGCGCCGTTCCAGGCGCTCGGCATCCTGCGGTGGGCGCCGCTGTTCTACGGGGCTTTGGCCTGCCTGGGGCTGTTCATCGGCGCCCGCCGCTGGCTGGGGCGCCCGGGCGGGCTGGCGGCGGTGGGCCTGTACTGCTCATCGGGGGCGGCGCTGCTGTTCGCCTGGCGTGAGTACATGCCCACGTTCACCGACGCGTCGCTGATCGCGGCCGGATCCGGGATGCTGCTGTGGGCGTTGCTGGCCGCCGAGGCAAGTTCCCGGCGGCGCACCTGGGCCGGCCTGGCCGCGTTCGCGGCGATCGAGATCGCGGCGTTTGCCCGCTACACCGACATCGTGGTTCTCGGCTGCGCGGTCGTGACCGTCATCGCGGCGTGGTGGCTGCGGTCCGCCAGGCTGCCGCTGCGCACGCTGGGCTGGTGGCTTGCGTCAGTGGCCGTCTTCGGCGCTGGCGTGGCCATCTTCGATGCCCTCGTCTACGGCGGCCCGCTGACAACCGGGTACGCGCCCGGCGAGGTCAGCTTCGGCCTCGGCGCTATCGCGCCGAATCTGCGGTACATCCCCGGGCACCTGATCCAGGCGATGCCGATGCTGGTGCTCGGGCTGGCGGCGCTGGCGTGGATCATCGTGCGGCGGGTGGCGCTGCGCCATGCCGACGGCCAGGCCGGTGTCACGGCCCGCCGCGATCTGTGGGTCGGCCTGGCCCTGGCCGCGTCGTGGCTCGCGGTCTGGGCCCTGTACTTTGCGTACTACTGGACGAATGATCCGACCGAGAACACCTTGCAGACGGCCAGGTTCTACGTTCCGGCAATCGGCGCGATCTCCCTGCTCGGCGCCTGGCTGGTGACCAGGATCCGGGGCCGTGCAGGGCTGGCGAGCGTGACGTCAGCCGCCGTCATCACGGTGATGTTCCTCGTGGGCGCGTGGTCCTTCCATCTCATGCTGGCGGCGCAGCAGGCCGGCCGAGGTTCCTAGGTTCCTGAGCGTCAGCCGGACGGCCGATCCTGGGCGGCGCCGGTCGGCGGGCCTGGAGTCTCCCATCCGGCCGGGTCCGGTCAGGCGGGCGGCGAGCCGGGGACGAGCAGGCCGCGGTTGAAGGCCGCGGCGACCGCGGCGGCGCGGTCACTGACACCGAGCTTGGCGTAGATGCTGAGCAGGTGGGTCTTGACCGTGGCCTCGCTGATGAGCAGGCGGGCGGCGGCCTCCCGGTTGGTGTTCCCGGCGGCAACCAGCTCCAGGACCTCGAGCTCGCGCTGGCTGAGCGGCCTGGTGCTGAGCTGGCTGGGCGCTGAGCGGCTGGGTGCTGGGCGTGCGGACCCTGGTCATCAGCCGGGTGGCGACGGACGGCGAGAGCACGCCCTCGCCCCTGGCGGCGGCCCGGACGGCCCGGAGCAGCTCGGCCCGCGGGGCGTCCTTCAGCAGGTACCCGGTGGCGCCGGCCTCGATGGCGGGCAGCACGTAGCTGTCGGTGTCGTAGGTGGTGAGCACCAGCACCCTGGCCGTGCTGCCCTGCCGGGCCAGCTCGGCCAGCGCGCCGAGACCGTCCAGGCCGGGCATGCGCAGGTCCATGAGGATGACATCCGGCCGTAGCATCCCGGCCAGCCGGACCGCGGCCGCGCCGTCGGCGGCCTCGCCGACCACCTCGAAGCCGGGGTCGCGGGCGAACATGCCGCTCAGCCCGTCGCGGACGATGGGATGATCGTCGGCGATCAGCAGCCTGATCGGCGCCTCCGGCGCCTTCGCCTCCCCGGCCTCGCCACCGGGCGCGCTCACGCCTGGCTCCCGGCCGGCGCGGCGGGGAGGCAGGCGGAGATCGCCGTCCCGGCGCCGGGCTCCGACTCGATCTCCAGGGTCCCCGACACGCCCTCGATCCGCTCGCGCATGGCGACCAGCCCGAATCCGCCCTCGGGCCGCGAGCCGGCCCGGAGCGGCCCGCCCGCCACCCCGGCGCTGACCGGGGCCGCTCCGACGCTGGCGGGCACGAAGCCCTGGCCGTCGTCACGCACGTCCAGGGCCACCGCCTGCTCCAGGTAGGACAAGGTCAGCGCCACGGTAGTCGCCCGCGCGTGCCTGGCCACGTTGGCCAGCGCCTCCTGCGCGGTCCGCAGCAGCACGAACTCGGCCTCGGGCCGCACCGGGCGGGCGGTGCCGGTCGTGGTCACCTGCACCGGGATCCCGTGCAAAGTCGTCCAGCGCGCGGCCACGTCGGCCAGCGCGTCGCCCAGCCGGGCCGTCTCCAGCGGCTCGGGCCGCAGCGCGTCCACCGACCGCCGGGCCTCGGTCAGGCTCTCCCTGGCCAGTCCGGCCGCCGCCGCGAAGTGGCGCTCCCACTCGGCCGGGTCCTCGCGCGCCTGCTCGGCCGCCTGGAGCTGGGTGATGATCCCGGTCAGGCCCTGGGCCAGGGTGTCATGGATCTCGCGCGCCATCCGCTGCCGCTCGTCCAGGATGCCGGCCTCCCTGGCCTGGGTCAGCAGCTGCTCGTGCAGGCCCGCGTTCTCGGCCAGGGTCGCCTCCAGCCGGCTGTTGGCCTCGCTCAGCTCGGTCATCGCCTGCTTGCGCTCATCCCCCTGGAGGTCGCCCAGATAGTCCATCCAGGCCAGCCCGCACATCGGCACGACGTTCACGGCCAGCACGGCCAGGTAGACGATCAGGCCGAGCGGGACGTCCTTGTGCACGCCGTTGGACTGCGCGGTCCCGGCGACGAGAGCGACCGCGGTCACCCCGGCCAGCCGCCACGGCCAGCGCAGAACCGCGAACGCGAACAAGTACCCGGGGACGGTGAAGAACCCGAACCAGGGGTCCCGCACCACCAGGACAGCCGTGATCGCGATCAGCCCGGCGAAGAACACCGCCATCGGCCGCTGTCGCACCCGCCAGGCCGGATGCAGCGTGAACATCCACAGCATCCACGCCGCAGCGAGCGCGCACAGGGCCAGGTCAATGAGCAGGGAACGGCCCGCGGCCGCCTTAGCTATCACGGTGTAGAGGGTCAGGATGGCCAGGAACACGTACGGCCCGAACTTGACTGCCGGGAGCAGCCGTCGCTCCCGCGCGTCAAGGTGCAACAACGGCATGTCGTTGCTCGGCAGCATCTGCGGCGCTGTCACTGGTATCACCCCCAGCCGAACCTACTTCCAGCGGAACAATTTAGCCGCAGCCAGGCCGAACACCACCAGGTACGCGGCCATGGTGATCAGCTGGAGCGGGTGCGGCCAGTGGCCCAGCCAGGCATCCTGAAGCGCCTGAACCGCGGCCCCGAGCGGGGTGGCGTGGCTCAGGTGGCGCAGGAAGGACGGCATCACCGGGATCGGGAAGAACAGCCCGGCGAAGAACATCAAGGGGAAGAACAACACCGTCCCGATGGCCTGGGCGGCCTGGGCGCTCGGTGACACCGCGGCGATGAACAGGCCGACGCAGATCAGCGCCCCGGCGGCCAGCAGCGCGGCGATGATGAAGCCGGCCAGCTGCCGGGGCAGGAACACTCCGTACCCGACCCTGGCCACCCCGACGATCAGGACCACCGTGACCCCCACCACGGCCAGGTACGCGAGCAGCTGGGCGCCGATCACCCGGCTCGCACCCGCCGGGGTGGTCTGGAGACGGCGCAGGACGCCCTTGTCGCGGTAGTCGGCCAGCACCATCGGCAGGGCGGTGAGCGAGATGATCGCCAGCGAGTACGCGATCAGGATCGGCACGTAGGCGTCGAACAGGCTGTGCCCGTCCAGGGACCGGCGCGCCTGCGTGTAGAACGGGATGCTGCCGAAGATGACCAGCAGGACGATCGGGAGACCCAGCCGGGCCACGAACCGGGCCCGTTCGCGGGCGAACAGCCGCAGCTCGGTGAGCGCCAGCCGGATGATCGGCGGGCGGACCGGCGGGCGATGGGCCGCGGGGACGGCGGTGACGGACATCGTTTTTCTGCTCCTCGGGCTGATCGGGGTCGGGAAGTACGCCGGGAAGTAGGTCGGGAAGTACTAGTCCTGGCGGTCGTCGTGATGGTGGCCGGTGAGCGCGACGAACGCGTCCTCCAGGCTGGCCTGCTCCACGCGCAGCTGCCGGGCCACGATCTGGTTGCGGGCCAGCGCGGAGGTCACGGCGTTGAGCGCGTTGTCGTTCCCGGTGACCACCACGACATCGCCCCGGTGGATGACGCTGGTGACATCGGGCAGGCTGGTGAGCAGGGCATCGTCCAGAGCCGCCGACGGGCGGAACTGGATCCGCTGCCCGGCCTGGAGTCCCTCGGCCAGCGCGGCCGGGGTGTCCACGGCCACGACCCGGCCCGCGTCGATCAGCGCGACCCGGTCGCACAGTCGCTCGGCTTCCTCCATGAAGTGGGTGACCAGCACGATCGTCACCCCGCGGGCGCGCACCCCCTCGATCAGGTCCCAGGTATCGCGCCGGGCCTGCGGGTCCAGCCCGGTGGTGAGCTCATCCAGCACCGCGACCTGCGGACTGCCGACCAGCGCCAGCGCGATCGACAGCCGCTGCTGCTGGCCGCCCGACAGCTGGCCGAACATGGTCCGCTGCTTGTCGGTCAGCCCGAGCAGTTCCATCAGCTCCCGCCAGTTGGCCGGGGTCCGGTAGAACGAGCTGTACAGCTCCAGGGCCTCGGCCACGCGCAGCCGCTCGGGCAGCCGGCTGTCCTGAAGCTGCGCGCCGAGCCGCTGGGTCAGCTCGGCCCGATCCCGGCGGGGATTCAGCCCGAGCACGCTGATCGTGCCGCGGTCCGGGGCCCGCAGCCCTTCGACGCACTCCACCGTCGTGGTCTTGCCCGCGCCGTTGGGGCCGAGGATCCCGAAGATCTCGCCCTCTTCCACGGAAAAAGAGATGTCGTCGACGGCGACGGTGTCCTTGTAGGTCTTGTGCAGGTGCTGAACGTCAATTACCGCTGTCATGCCCTCAGCGTCGCAGCGGCGCGGCCCGCCCGGCATCGACCGCCTAGCCAGATCTCCGGGGTGCCCGGCTGAGCCGGCGGACCGACCGGTCGGCTGAGCTCATCCACCGATCGGCTGATCGCCACCGGGAAGAGAGGACCTCTTACCTTCGCCGGTAGGCGTTGGCGCGTCGCTGTATGTCCTGCACGATCACAGCATGTTTTGACTCGTCAATCCGGTACAACACCCGCCACTGAGTACCGAGCCGCGCGCTGTGGAGCCCGGCCAGCGCTATCCCGCAGCGGCTTGCCGACCCGGTACGGCGCCTCAAGGAGCGGGCCGGTGATGAACTCGACAGCAGCGGCGGCCACCTCCTCCGGCAGCACTTCGGAGATCGCGCGCCGGGCGGGGCGGGTCAGTCCCAGTTCGTAAGGCCCGGCGCTCACCGCCTGCGCTCAGCCAGCAGCGCGCGGGCGGCTTCGGTGCCGTAAACCACGTCGCCGGCCTGCTCGGCCTCACGTGCTTCGGCCAGGCCCCTCAGCGCCGCCGGATCGGCGAGAATCTCGGCCGTCTCCCGCACCGAAAGGTACTCCTCGACGGCCACCAGCACCGTCTGTTGCACGCTGCGATGCTCAGCCTCGGCCACCTGCTTCAGCTGATCCTCTACCTCGGGAGGCAAGCGAAGTGTCATAGCCATACCGTTATGGTATCACAATGGTGCAGACAGAGCAACGCCAGCAACTAGGCGACGGAGGCTCGCCAGGAGGGGCAGATCTCGTCGATCAGCGCCTCGGTCTCCGGGGCCATCCGGGGCAGCACCTCGTCCAGTGCGGTCCGGGCGCACACCTCATCTACAACCGAGCGCAGCAGCGCCCTCATGAAGGCCGGGGACCGGCCGGCCGGGGACCGGCCGGCCGCACCCCCGCGCGGCCAGTGAGGTGCGCCAGGCCAGTGTGAGCAGTCGGACGGCACCGGGCCGGAAACGCCCGCCATTGAAGATCGCTAGGCTGCTCAATGAGGGACGATAGTAGTCGAACCGGGCCAGACAAGGAAGTGAACGCCGACTAGGCTCACGATGGTCCCTAGCATAGTGCAGATAGAGCACGCAAAACGGCGGAACGAATCATAAGACATTGGCATTTCTGCTCGGCGCTCACCGGCCCACTGCTGAGCTTCCCGTGACGACCTGGAGTATTCGTAATAACGACGAGTAAGCCCTCGCACGTTCATCCCCAGACATATACCGGCCAGCACCCCCAGCAGGCCGAACATCACGAATATTATTCCAATCGCAGTCATAGCGTGGCCATTACGACGAGGCCCGGCACGGGCGGCGCGATCCTAGCCAGACCGGCTCACGACGCGATATGGATGCCATGTCCGACAGCAATTCTCTCAGTGCCACCCAATCGGGCTGACGGCCGACCATGAAAGGCCGCCCTAGGCGACCGAAGCGCGCCAGGAAGGGCAGATCTCGTCGATCAGCGCCTCGGTCTCCGGGGCCATCCGGGGCAGCACCTCGTCCAGGGCGGTCCTGGCGCACACCTCGTCCACGATCGAGCGCAGCAGGTGCTGATCGCCGGTGGCGTGGGCGGCCAGCAGCAGGTCGCGCCACAGCAACTCGTCGGCGAAAGCCAGCCGCAGGCCAGAGCGGGCCGCGGCCATGGCGCCGGGGGCGTCGCCGCTGCCCAGCCGGAGCGCGGACAGCCGGTGCGCGGCGTCGGCGACGCGGGCCGTGACCTCGTACTCGAGGTCGTCGGCGGCCAGCCAGGCGTAGCGGCCGGGGTCCCGGCCGGTGAGCAGCTGGCCGTCGACCAGGCCGAGGGCGCGGGCCAGGTCGGCCTCCTCCTCGGCGGGACCGTTGGCCTGCTGGGCCAGGCCGGCCAGGGCACGGAACACCTGCCAGTCGACCCGGACGCCGGGACCGAGCACTCAGCCGGCCGGCCGGGTCGATGTCCAGGTGCGGGCGGCCGGTGGCCGGGTCGACGCCGAGCCACTCGGTGGCCCAGGGTGAGCGCCGCGTCCCGGATCTCGCTGGTCACGCCGCGCGGCCAGACGGCGCCGGCCAGGACGTTGGGGTGCACGCCCTCGGGGTGCACGGCCAGGTAGACGACCAGCTCGGTGACCAGCGCGACGCGGTCGGGCTCGATAACGCCAGGCGCCTGCACGGAGACGGGGCCGAGCACCGTGATCTCGACCGGCATGGCGGCGCCGGGCACGAGCTGGGCGGCGGGTACGGAGCTGGCGGGCGCGGGGTCGAGGGGCGCACCGGGCGGCTGAGCGGCGCCGGCGAACAGCTCGACCAGCGCGGCGTGCTGGCTGGGCGGGAGCATCTGGGCCTGGACGTCGAACCCGAGCTGGCTGGCAACGAGCTGCCCTTCGCCGTTGATGTCCCAGGTCCATGCCGCACCGGGCACGTCCCCGGCGACGACATAGCCGGCCGCGGCGGCGTGCCGGATGGCGGCCAGCGCGAGCAGCCGCTGCTGCTCCTGCGGCGAGGGCGGGGTGGCCATGATGAGGTAGTGCGGGGCCCAGGTCTCGGGATCGGCGCCGCGGGCCCGGCCGGTCAGCACGGAGCCGATGCCGGCCATGGCCATGGCGTCGGAGACCTCGGCGGCCCGCGCCTCAAGCGCGGGCAGGGCCTCGGCCAGGGTGCGCACGGCGGTGATCCGGTCGGGCGCGAGCAGGGTGAGGTCCTCCCCGAAGCCGACCAGCGTGATGCTCATCCGGTCGGACCAGCGGTTGGTGGCCAGCTCGACGACCATGGCGGACAGGGCGGAGGTAACCGAGTTTTCGGGGCCGCTGAGGCAGATCAGGCCGTGCGCGGCCTCCAGGTCGACGAGCACCCGGCCGCCGCTGTCAGTGCCGAGTGAGACGAGCCCGGGGAACGGGGCGAGCGCGCCGGCGACCTGCTCGGGGTCCAGCCGGTGCAGGGCAGCGGCGGGCAGCCGCCACACCTGGCCGTCGCCGACGGCGGTCCACGGGGGCGGCGCGCCGAGGTCGGCGGGGGTGACCCACAGATCCAGGTTCTCGGCGCTGAGGTGGGCGGCGACGACAGTCGGCGGAGTGCGGCCGTCCTGGCCGAGCGACTGGGACAGGTAGCGCAGGCCGGTGTCGAGCAGCCAGGTCAGGGGCTCCTGCGCGCCGAGGCGCATGGCGACCTCGGCGCTGGCCGCGCTGGGCGCGGGGGCGGCGATCCGGGCACCGAAGGCCCGGCGCCAGAGCTGCTCGCGACGACGGCGGCCGAGCGCGGCCAGCACGCCCGCGGCCAGCAGGGAGGCGGCGGCCAGCTCGTCGGGGAAGGTCAGGCCGTGCTGCGGGGCCGGGGCCACGGGCGCGGCGGTAATCCCGCCGTGCCGGCCGGCGCCCTCGCGGCCGCCGCCAGCCAGGCCGCCGCTCCCCTGTTCGGCGTGGCCGCCCTGGGCCTGGTGGCCGTGGTCCCTGGACACGGTGCGCACGTCGGATCCGTGGTCGCCGGCGTGGTGGTGCCCCTCGGCGATCACCTCGATGCCGGGCCCGTGCGCGTCGGCCGGCATGTGCAGCACCCAGCCGGGCCGGATCAGGCTGGAGATGGTGAGCATGGAGCCGTCGGGCTGGACGCGGTCCTTGTTCATCTCGAAGATCTCGCGATAGCGCCGTCCGTCGCCGAGGTGGTTCTGCGCGATCTCCCACAGGCTCTCGTGATAGCGCCCGACGGGCGGCTTGACGACGTAGATCTTCTCTATCGGGGCCCGGTGGCTCTCGTCGTGAGCGCGGGGCGCGGCATGCTGGCCGGGGGCGATGTAGGCGGGCACCGCGGAGGCGCTGACGGCGGCGGGCCGGGGCGGCGGGGCGGCGGTGGGGTGGTGGGCGAAGGCCGGGGACAGCGCGGTGGTGACGGTGACCAGCAGCAGGGCCGCGGTCACCAGGCGGTGCACCATCATCTGGGTGCCGCCGGCCAGCGGGACCCTGGCCGGCATGCCGGAGTTGCGGACGGCGGCCCGGATCTCGACGATCACGCAGAACACGAGCTGGATCCAGGCCAGCCAGACCAGGACCATGAGCACCTTGATGACCGCGAACACGTCGAGCTGATGGGTGAGCACCGATATCGACGGCATGGAGTGCGGGATGGGCAGGCCGAAGATGGTGACCAGCGCGAACGGCACGCCGACGGTGAGCGCGGCCAGGGCCAGCACGGCCAGCAGGCCGATCAGCATGTCGCCCGCGGACCGGCGCCGGACCGGCGCCGGGCCGCGAGTGCCTGGTATGGGTGGCGCCATCAGCACTCCTTTCCTTGCGCGATCCCGCACTCGGTGACCGCGCTGTCCTGACCGGTCTCGGTGAATCCGCCCAGAACGCCCACGAGCGGCTGGGTGGTGATCTGCACAATGATCGTGGCCTGTTCCGAGCCCGCCGGGGCGTCGCAGCTCACCATGGTCGCGGTGTCCACCTTGTCGACGCCGCCGCTGTCGAGCTGGGCGTAGCGCTGGACCAGCTGATTCGCGATCGCGCACGCGCCCTGGCCGATCTGGGCCTGGCCAGTGGTCTCGAGCGCGCCGACGTCGATGTCGCCGGCCGCGGCGCCGAGCCGCCTGGCCGGCGATGTCGGTGGCCCGCTCCCGCGCGTTCATCGCGATGCCGCCGTCCAGGATCAGGCCGGTCAGCAGCATCACGGCGACGGCGAACACGACCGTGAAGACCGCGACCGAGCCGCGATCGCGCTCGGGCGCCGGGTGCGGCGGGGGCGAACGCGGGCCATGAGCGCGCGTGGTGTCAGCATCCCTGAGCATCCCGGCAGGTAAAGGTGTCCAGCGGGGCCACACCCGTTCCGGTGAACTGCATGGTCTGGCCGAATCCGAGCAGCTCGAACGGGCTCATGTCGATCGAGCACTGCACGGTGACGGTCACGTCGGTCCCCTCGGCGACGGCTCCGGCGGGAAAGCCCGACACCTGGGCGGTCACGCTGCCGCCCGTGCACCAGCTGGTCGAGCCCAGGTCGGCCTGCGCCGCCTGCAGGGCCAGCTGGTCAGCCTGGCCGGGCGACTGGGCCAGCGAGGCGGCACGGGCGGCGTCACGGGCCGCGCCGTCGATGTGTCCCTGGACCTCCACGACCCGGCCACCCGCCCCGATCAGCAGCAGCAGCGCGATCAGCCCGGGCGCGATGACGGCCAGCTCGACCGACATCGAGCCCCGCTCCCGCCCGCGCCGGGCCACCCGCAGCCGGGCGAGCCGCCGGAAAGCACCTTGTCGTGGCATGGTCAGCAGCCGTTCAGCCCGGCGGGCCGGAAGCACTCAACCGGCCCGCCCGCCGTGGCCGAGATGTTCAGGTTCAGCGCGAAGAACGGGAAGACCGAGTAGCCAAGCTGGCCCTGGACGGTGACGTACACGTTGGATCCCGTCGGGCCCTCGGTGTGTGGCGCGATGTCGGTGAGCAGGCTGGTGTGCAGTTCGGTGTAGTAGCTCGTGGCGGCGCTGTCCGCCCCGGCCTGCCAGCCGGAGTCGGTGGCCGCGTGCTCGCGCGCGTCGGTGGCACCAGCCTGCGCGGCCGCGACCGCCACCTGCCGGGCGTTGAACCACAGCCCGAACTGGAGGATCAGCATGCAGAGCACCATCAGGGCCGGGGCCAGCACGGCCAGCTCGACCACGCTGGACCCGCGATCAGACCGCCCGACGCGCCGGGACAGCCACTGACGGCCGCGGCGCCACGGCCCGGTTCCGGCGCGGCCGCCGTCAGCCGCCCCCATTGATCTTGCCGCTCTCATTGGTGACGAAGGTGTTGATGGCCGCCAGGATGATCCCGGCGATGACCAGGATCACGGCGGTGATGATGGCCAGCTCGACCGCGGATGCGCCGCGGTCCCCCGTGGCCTGCGCCTCGCGCAGCCGGGCCACCCGGGTGCCGAGAATCGTCCGCATGTAGGCGTACGACGTCATGATCGCATTCATCTCAGTTCCTTTCCTGACTGCGCGGAGTCCATGTTTCCCCCAGGGCGAGGCCCGCCCGCTCGGTCATCCGGATCCAAGCAGCACTCCAATCACCGGGTAGGTCAGGAAGACCAGGAAGCCCGCGCACAGCAGCATCTGCGCGACCAGCATGGACTGGGACTTCTCGCCCGCCTGGCCCTCCAGGTCGGCCAGCTCCCGGCGGCGCAGGCTGGCGGCGCGGGCGCTCAGCGACTCCCGCACCTTGGCCCCGTCCTCGGCGACCAGGCTCAGCGCGGCGGCCAGGTCCCGCAGCTCGTCGACCCGGATCTCCTCGCCCAGGCCGCCGAGCGCCTGCCAGGGGGTCAGCCCGCTGATCCGGGCCCCGGCCAGCGCGTCCCTGATCCGGCCCAGGGCCCAGCCCGAGCCGATCTCGCTGGCCGCCATCAGCGCCTCGGGCACGCCCCGGCCGCCGGCCAGGTTCATCGAGACCAGGTCGAGGAAGGCGCCGATCGCGTGCCGGAAGTCCTGCCGGTCGGCGTCGGCCTTCTGCTTGACCTCCAGGTCGGGCAGGAAGAAGAACACGCCGGCCAGGACCAGGCCGACCCAGATCGGGAGCACGAACGTGCACGTGGAGCCCAGCCACGCTCGCCAGGATGAGCAGGAGCGGGCCGAGCAGGAACCCGAACAGGCCGAGCAGCACCTTGGTGGCCAGGTAGTTCTCGAAGGACTTGCCGATCAGCGACAGGTTGGATCGCAGCGAAGGGAACTCCCAGCCCTGCTCGGCGCAGAAGGCGGCCAGCGCCTTCCCGAGCCGCCGGCTGAGCTCGCTCTCCTGGCCGCGCGTCGCGCTGTAGCTCATCCGGCTGCTCGGCGGCCGCGCGGCGTCGAACGCGGCGACCTGCTTGGCCAGCGTGACCCGCCGCGGGATGAGCGCGAACACCAGCACGAACAGGCCGACGCCGCCCAGCGCCCCGATGATGAAGGCCTCGGTCATGACCGCCCCCGCTGCCGCGCCGACCGGCTCGGGCTGCTGCTCGGTCCGCGCCTGGGGCGCAGGCCCGGCCAGCAGCCGCTCGGCCGTCTTGAAGGTGGCCAGCTTGCGCATCCAGAAGAACCCGGCCGCGTACATGGCCACGACCACGATCAGCACCAGCTGGCCCGACGGCGGTGTCGTAGCCCTTCACGTAGCCCTTGTTGAATACGGCCAGCCCGACGGCCAGGCCGACGGACACCCCGACGACGATCTGCGCGCTGCGCCGGGTGGACCGCCGCTCGGCGTTGACCTTGCGGCGCATGTCGAGTTCCTCGCGCACCGACGCCGGACAGCGCGCCAAGCAGGTCCCGCAGGCCGGGGCCGCGCAGCCGGGCGTTGATGATCAGGGCCGCGATGATCAGGTCCGCGCCGGGGTCGTCCAGGTCATCCGCGAACCGGCGCAGCGCGTCGGGCATCGGCACGCGGGTATGCAGCCGGTCGACCAGCGCGGTCAGCGGCTCCTCGCAGCGACGGCGCGGCCACGCGCAGCGACGCGGGGATCGCCTGCTCCAGGCCGACCGCGCCCGGCAATGGTGTCGCGCAGCGACTCGGTCCAGGTGGCCAGGGCCTCCAGCCGGGCGATGGCGCGGCGCTCGGAGCCCGCGCCGCCCAGGCTGCGCCAGCCGAGCACCAGCAGGACGGCGCCGATTGCGGCGACGATCCAGCCGGTGGCCAGCAGCATCAGCGCGCCCGCGACCAGAGCCAGCGCGCCGCGCGGCCCGACGAGGTCGCGGAGCTGCCGCTCCAGCCTGGCCGACCGGCCGCCTGGCTGCGGAGGCGGCAGCCCGCGCAGCGCGAGGCACCAGCAGAAGCAGCGCGCCGCCCGCCGACCGCCCCGATGAGGACGGCGAGCAGCTGGCTGGCCGAGACCAGGCCGTTCACCAGCGCCCCCCGCCCGGCCTACGTAGCCGTACTCGGCCAGCTCGGAGATGCACGAGGCGGGCGCGTGCGGCACCGCCCGGCCGTCCGGGCCCGGCGCGAAGACCTCGCTGGACATCACCCGCCCGTCCACCCCGGTGACCTCCCGGACGCTGCTGACGAACCGGCGCAGCCGGCCGCCCTGGGCGTACTCGTTGCGCTTCTGCACGAAGACCACGAAGTCGATGGCCCCGCCGATGAGCATGTGCGTGGCGTCCACCGGCAGCCGCTCCTGGGACTGGATGGCGTAGGTGGCGATGCGGTTGAAGACCTCCAGCGAGGAGTTGGCGTGGATGGTCGACAGCGACCCGTCGTTGCCCTGGGACATGGCGTTCAGCATGGTGACGATCTCGTCGCCCAGGACCTCGCCGACGATGACCCGGCTGGGGTTCATGCGCAGCGACCGGCGGACCAGCTCGGCCATGCGTGATCGCGCCCTGGCCCTCCATGTTGGGCAGCCGCTCCTCGAACGCGACCACGTTCGGGTGCAGCTCGGGGAAGTGGTCCAGGCCCAGCTCGAGGGCGCGCTCCACGGTGATCAGCCGTTCCTCGGCCGGGATCTGGTTCGCGATCGCGCGCAGCAGCGTGGTCTTCCCGGCGTTGGTAGCCCCGGCGATCATGATGTTCTTGCGGGCGGCCGTGGCCGCGGCCAGGAACGTCGCCACCTCGGAGGACAGCGTGCCGTTGCCGACCAGGTCGGCCAGGAACACCTTGCCCAGCCGGGAACGGCGGATGGAGATCGCCGGGCGCAAGGTGACGTCCATCACCGCCGACAGCCGGGAGCCGTCGGGCAGCCGCAGGTCGAGCTGGGGGTTGGCGGTGTCGAACGGACGGCTGGACAGGCCGGAGTAGGCGGCCAGCACCTGGATCAGCTCGATCAGTTCCTCGTCGCTCTCGGCGACGGGCTCGCCCATGACCTCCCGGCCGTCGGCGAAGCTGAGGAACACCCGGTCGCAGCCGTTGATGTCGATGTTCTCGATCTGCTGGTCTTCCAGCAGCGGCTGAAGGCGGCCCACGCCGAACAGCGCGGCGTGAATGGCCGCGGCGAGGTCCTCCTCCTCCTGCGCGTTGGGCGGCGCGCGGCCGGCCGTGACCTCGACCCGGGCGTGCTCCTCCAGGACCTGGGCGACCATCGCGCGGGCGAACTGGCGCTCGTCCTCGCCGGACATGGGCGGCATGCCGGTCGCCGCGTCGAGGCGGCGCTGCTCGGCCAGCCGGTCCCCGACCTCGCCGCGCAGGCGCTTAACCAGACCATGGTCCATACCGTCACCGCCGTCCCGGCTCGGCGGTGACCTGGCCCGAAGAGCCGCCAGCGTGCCGGCCCCGGCCGGCGCTCCGGCCGCCGTCTGCGGCCGGCTGCCCGCGCCGCAGGCCGGGAATCAGGTCGCCGGACTGCTCCGGCTGCTCCGGCTGCGCCGGGTACTCGTCGTCCTGCGGGTAGTCGCGGCGCGCGGCGTAGTTGCCGCCTTCCGGATAGTTGGCGCCATCCGGTAGTCAGTGCGCTCCGGGTAGTCGGTCCGCTCGGGGTAATCGGCGCGCGGCGGGTAAGACTGCTCGCGGTGCACCGGGGCCAGCTCACGCCGGCCGCCCGGCGGCTGCGCTGGGTGCTGCTGCGACGGCGCCATACGGCTGCATAAGCGCTCAGCCTCAAACCGTCCGCCCTCAGACTGCCCAGACCCGAACTGGTCAGACCCGAACTGCTGGGGCGACTGTCGGGCATGCGGCTGGGCACGGCCTGCTGCGGTCCGGTCCGGGGCTGGGGCCCGGTCGTCGGCCCGGGCAGCTGCGGCACCGCCCGCAGGGGCACCGGCCGCGCCGGAGTCCGCCCCCCGGGCTGGTGAACACCGGACTGATGTCCGCCCGGCTGATGGACTCCGGACTGCTGCGGCCCGAGCGGCGGCTGGGGCTGGAGCGGGCTGAGGTGGCTGGGGAGCTTGCGGCTGGGGCGGCGCGAGCCGGGCCGCGGGCAGCGCCGGCGGCTGACCCTCGGCCGGGCCGGGCGGCCCGGCGGCAGGCCGCTGGTAGGGCAGCGTCGGCGGCGAGGGCGCGAGCCGGTGCAACGGGGACACCGGCGCCGGAGCGGGCTCCGCGGTCGGATGCCCAGGCTC
The DNA here is from genome assembly GCA_963822485.1 of uncultured Actinomycetota bacterium. Classification (GTDB taxonomy): domain Bacteria; phylum Actinomycetota; class Actinomycetes; order Streptosporangiales; family Streptosporangiaceae; genus DASUBV01. The sequence goes on along the minus strand of CAWGHW010000024.1, from coordinate 117,150 downwards.
GGGTGGCTGGCCGGGCGCGGGTGGCTGGCCGGGCCGGAGTGGCTGGCCGGGCGGAAGTGGCGTGAGCGACCTCTGTTGCGGCCAGTGCTCCGCGGCCGACGGCCAGGCGGACGCTTCGGGGCGCGGCTCGGGCGCGGCCGGGGCGGCGAGCGGGTTCGACGCCGGCGCGGGCACCGGGGGCAGGACCGACGCCGGAGGTACGGCCGGCGCGGGGTGCGCGACTGCGGGGTGCGCGACGGCGGGGTGCGCGACGGCGGGGTGCGCGACTGCGGCGGGGCGGGCGGCCCCCGCCTGGCGCGGGGCGGCGGGCCCGGCCGACAACTGCCCGGACAGGTCGCCGGCCACCTCCCTGGCCGTCCTGATCAGCAGCGACTTGTCGAGCTTGCCGCCCCACTCGCCGCTGAGCAGCTCGGCGCTGCGGGGCTCGTAGGCGATGCCGCCCAGGATCGGGGCGGGCCAGTCCCCGGCGCTGAGCACCTGCTTGACCTCGCCCAGAGCGGCGGAGAAGCTCTTGTAGTTGGCGATGACCAGCACGCTGACCCGGCCCGCTCCCGTGCGCCGGCGCACTGCCGCGTCCACCACCGAGACCCGGTCCCTGATCCGCACCAAGTCGCCCAGGCTGGCCCGCGTGATCATGACGACGGCGTCGGCCCTGGCCAGCAGGTCGTAGTAGCGGCCCTCGGACCCGACCCGGCCGCAGTCGGCGATCACGTCGGCGTCCGGCATGCCGGCCAGCGCCGCGCCGATCTGCCCCCACAGCGGGTCCAGGCCGGCGCCCTGCTCGGCGTTGGTCACGCCGACCAGCACGTCCAGGCCGCCGCGCAGCTTCTGCGCGTGCTCCCAGACCTGCCGCGGCTCCAGGCCCCGGCGCGCGGAGACGGCCAGGCTGAGCAGCCCGCGCCGCGGGTCGAGCCGGCTGCCGTCGGCCGCCGGCAGCCGGTAGACCAGGTCGCCGCCGGCCGGGTCGCACTCGGCCAGCAGCACCGGCCGGGGCCACACCGCGGCCAGGGCCACCGAGGTCGTCGTTACTCCCGGCGCTCCCTTATCGGCAGCGACAGCGATCAGCGCCATGGGTCAGTGCGTCCCATGGCCGGGCGACGCCGACCGGGAGTGGCCGCCGGGGGCCTGGTGCTTGGTCGTGCCGCCGCTGGTCGTCGAGCCGCCGCCGGGCCCCTGACCCGGCTGGGTGCCGCCGGTGCGCCGCCGGGGCTAGCCACCCCGGCGCCGCGGCCGCCGTTGGGCAGCACGGCGATGCCCACGATGCCGTTGGAGCGTTGCACGCCACCGCCCCGGCGTCCGCGGGAGCCAGCGCCACCTCGACGTCCGCCATGGCCGAGGTAGCCCGAGTTGATCTCGGGAGTGTCGATCGCGATCACGATCGCGTTGGCGGCCAGCGTCGTCCCGAGCGTCCGGGACATGACTCGGTGGAGTCGCTGACCTCGAAGATGTCGATGTGCTGGCCGACCTGCAGGCCCCGCGGCAGCTGCCCGTCCTTGAGCGCCAGGCCCTCCACGGCCCGGCCCGGCCGTCGAGGTGGTCGAGGACGCGACCATGGCGTTGGTCAGCAGCGTCCCGGCCGGGATCGGGCTGGCCGCGTAGAAGCGGGCCACCTGGGTGGCCTGGTTCCAGGGCACGTAGGACAGCCCGGAGTTGGACGCGATCTGGACCTCCTGCATCGCCGTCGCCGGGATCCGCTGACCCGCGCCGACCTCCTGGGAGATCTCGATCGCGGCGACCCGCTTGCCGCTCTGGATCACCAGGAAGCCGGTGCCGAGCGCGCAGCCGAGGATGAGCAGGACGGCCAGCGCGGCCAGCGCGGGCTTGCGCTCACGGGGTGCGCTGGGCAGCCGCCGTCCGCCTGGCGCGGTCGGCTCCTGCCAGGCGGACTGGTCGCCCCCTGGTACCCCCCGCTGCAATGTGCTCCGGTCACTGGGCATGTAGCGACGATCTCCCCTGCCTGGAAGGCTGCCTGGTCGCGCGCACGCGACCTGCGATGATTCGGAAGCCTTTTCCACGATAGGGCCACATGCCTCAGCAGATGGGCTATATAGCCCGGAAAGCGGCGCTACCTCGAAGTGTGATCGGATAGCTACACCTGCGTCGACTCGGTGAATCCGAGGCCAACGCGAGCGGCGACGACGGCACGCCTTTGCTGGCCAGGCCCCACATCGGACCCGTAATGGCGGGTACCGGACCGGGCCGTCCGGGACCGCGCCGGGCCGGAATGGCGGACTCGGATCGGCCAGCGCCGCGCCAGCGGAATGACAGCGGAATGACAGCGCCCCGTTGCGCCCCCGTTGCCCCCCGCAGCGCCCCATAGCGCGCCGAAGCGCGCCGGCCGTGGACCGCGAACTGGGCAAAGGCCGCGAACGACCGGGATAGACCGCCCCATAGCCGATAACATCGGCCGTTCCGGGCCGTGCCGACTGGACAGCGTCAGCTGGGCAGCGCGCCCGCCCGGGCACGGCGCCGCGGGCGGGTGACTGAGCGAGCCGGTGACTGGGCGCGCCGCGGCCGAGCGTGACGGAGAGGCAGATGCGGATCACGCTGACGGCACTTACTCCGACCGGACCCCGCGACCTGGTGGTCAGCGGCGACGACGGCCTGACCGTCGGCCAGGTGGCGGCCGAGCTGCGCGGCGCGGTCTGGCCACGGGAGCAGCTGGCCGAGGTGATCCCGCTGCCCGGTGCCGACTCCGGAAGCGCAGCAGGGCAGCTGGGCGACCAGGCGGCAGGCCCACGCCAGGGGCGCGACGCTGTGGGTCAACGCCCGCCCGCTGGACCCCGGCGCCGCGGCGGCCGGGATGCTGCACGACGGCGCGGTCGTCGCGGCCGATCAGCAGACCGCCCCGGCGACCATGCTGGACGAGCCCTCGGGCGCGGTCGAGATCCGGGCCGTGGGCGGCCCGGTCGCGGGCACGGTGCGGCGGCTGGGGCTGGGCGCGGCGACGCTGGGCAGCGCGCGGGACTGCCATGTGCCGGTGCCCGGCCTGCCCCCGCACGCCGCGCGGATCACGGTCAGCCGCGGCGTGCCGGAGCCGGGCGTGACGCTCGAGCCGCTCCCGGCCGGCCCGCTCCCGGCCAGCCCGCTCCCGGCCGGTTCAGGGCCGTCGCTGCTGCTCGACGGCGAAGAGGTCACCACGGCCCGGCCCTGGCCACCGGGCGCGCTGCTGGAGATCGGGCCGCACGTGCTGGCCCTGGCCCTGCCCGAGCAGCCCGACGCGCACCTGTCCCCGGCCGGCGACGGCGGCCTGGCCTACAACCGGCCGCCCCGGCTGTGGCCGGCCAGCCGCCCGCGCCGCATCGAGGTGCCGGCCGAGCCCAAGCGCGGCGAGAAGGCCCGCCTCCAGCTGCTGGCCGCGCTCCTCCCGCTGGTCCTCGGGCTGGCGATGGTGGCGGCCCTGCACTCGGCGATGTACGCGCTGTTCATGATCATGAGCCCGGTCATGATCGTCGGCCAGTGGATCACCGACCGGCGGCACGGCCGGGTGTCGCACCAGCGCGCCGTGCGCGAGTACAAGCAGAAGCTGGCCGAGGTCGAGCCGACCATGGCCGCCGCGCAGGCCGCCGACGAGGCCGAGCGGCGGATCACCTCGCCTGACCCGGCCCAGGTGCTGCTCACCGCGACCGGCCCCCGGCGGCGGCTGTGGGAGCGCCGCGCGCACGACCCGGACACCCTGCACCTGCGGGTCGGGCTGACCAGCCAGACCCCGGTCGCCGTCGAGATCGTGGCCGAGAAGGGCGCGCCGGCCGACGCCGAGCTGCCGCCCCCGCCCACGGCCAGGAACGTCCCGGTCCCGCTGCCGCTGCCGCTGCTGGGCGTGCTCGGCCTGGCCGGCCCGCTGGACAGCTCCCGCGGGCTGGCCCGCTGGCTGGTCGGCCAGGCCGCGGCCCTGCACAGCCCGCGCGATCTCCAGATCGTGGTGCTGTCCGCCGACCCGGAAGCGGGCCGGCACTGGAACTGGGTCCGCTGGCTGCCGCACTGCGCGCCGCGCAAGGGCGAGGCCTGCATCGCGCTGGTGGGCTCGGACCCGGCGACGGCCGGGCGGCGGGTGGCCGAGCTGGCCGGCGAGGTGACCGAGCGGCTGGAGAAGGCCCGCAGCATGCCCGGCGTCATGGACGACGAGCGGGCGGCCAGCCCCGACCTCGGCCCGAAGATCCTGGTCGTGCTGGACGGGGCCAGGGTGCTGCGCCGCATCCCCGGCATGCCCCAGGTGCTGGCGGCGGCCCGCCGGGCCGGCGTGTACTCCATCTGCATCGACGAGTCCGAGCGGATGCTGCCCGAGGAGTGCGCCGCGGTCGCCTCCTGGGATCCCGAGTTCCCGGCCTGCGTGAACCTGCGCGGCGGCGGGCTCGAGATGCTCGGCCGGGTGCTGGCCGACCAGGTCAGCCCGGCCTGGGCCGACCGGATGGCCCGGGCGCTGGCGCCGGTGCGGGACGTGAGCCGCGACGACGCCGACGCCGCGATCCCGTCCGCGGCCCGGCTGCTCGACCTGATCGGCATGCCCGACCCGGACGCCGGGGCCATCGCCGACGGCTGGGCCCGGCTCGGCCGGACCACCGCCGCGCCCGTCGGGGTCAGCGCGGACGGGCCGTTCGTGGTCGACCTGCGGGCCGACGGCCCGCACGGCCTGATCGCGGGCACCACCGGCGCGGGCAAGTCCGAGCTGCTCCAGTCGATCATCGCCTCGCTGGCCGTGGCCAACCGGCCGGAGTCGATGACCTTCGTGCTCATCGACTACAAGGGCGGCAGCGCGTTCAAGGACTGCGCCCGCCTGCCGCACACCGTCGGCATGGTCAGCGACCTGGACGGCCACCTGACCGAGCGGGCGCTGGCCTCGCTGTCGGCCGAGCTCAAGCGGCGCGAGGAGATCCTGCTGCACGCCGGGGCCAAGGACATCGAGGACTACTGGGACACCCGGCGCCGGCGGCGCGAGCTGGACCCGCTCCCCCGGCTGGTGCTGATCATCGACGAGTTCGCCTCGCTGGTGGCCGAGCTGCCCGACTTCGTGACCGGGCTGGTCGGGATCGCCCAGCGCGGCCGGTCGCTCGGCGTGCACCTGATGCTGGCCACCCAGCGGCCGGCCGGCGTGGTCAGCGCCGACATCCGGGCCAACACCAACCTGCGGATCGCCCTCCGCGTGACCGACTCCGCCGAGTCCAGCGACGTCATCGACACCCCCGAGGCCGCGTTCATCGCCAAGTCCACGCCGGGCCGGTGTTACGTCCGGTCCGGGGCGGCCGCGCCGGTCGCGGTGCAGTCGGCCCGCATCGGCGGCCGCCGTCCCGGCCAGGGCCGGGCCACCGCGCTGGCCCGGGTGATCCCGGTGCCGTGGAACTACCTGGGCCAGCCGCTGCCGGCCGACCGCACCGGGCCGCAGGAGGACGGCGACCTGGCCACCGACCTGTCGGTGCTGGTGGACGCGATCCGCGGCGCGGCGGCCAAGCTGGACGTGCCCGAGCAGCGCAGCCCGTGGCTGGCGCCGCTGCCCCCGGTCGTGACGCTGGACCAGCTGCGCGTGGCGCAGGGCGGCGACGAGGTGCCGCCGCTGCCCTACGGCCTCACCGACATCCCGGACCGCCAGGCGCGCGACCCGCTGACGCTGGACCTGGCCCAGGGCGGTCACCTGGTCATCGCGGGCGCGGCGCGCACCGGCCGGTCCACGGTGCTGCGCACCATGGCCGGCTCGGTGGCCGCCCACGCCTCCCCGGCCGACGTGCACATCTACGCCATCGACTGCGGCACGGGCGCGCTGCTGCCGGTCAGCGCGCTGCCGCACACCGGCGCGGTCGTGTCGCGCGACCAGGCCGACCGGGTGGAGCGGCTGCTGGCCAAGCTGCGCGGCGAGGTCCGCCGTCGCCAGCAGCTGCTGGCCGCCGACGGCTTCGCCGGGCTGGCCGAGCAGCGGGCCGCCGCCCGCGACCCGGCCGCGCGGCTGCCCTGGATGCTGCTGCTGCTCGACTGGTGGGAGGGCTTCTTCGCGGCCTTCGAGCAGTACGACTACGGGCGGCTCATCGAGGCCATCCTGCAGCTGCTGCGCGAGGGCGCGGCGGTCGGGCTGCGGGCGGTGTTCACGACCGACCGGTCCGCGCTGCTCGGCCAGCCGGGCACGGTGTTCGGCGAGCGCATGCTGCTGCGGCTCACCGACTCCTCCGACGCCGGCCTGGCCGGGGTCAGCGAGCGCGTGCTGCCCGCGTCGCAGCCGCCGGGCCGGGTCATGTTCGACGCCAGCCCGCGGCCGCTGGAGGCGCAGATCGCCATGCTGGATGCCGACCCCTCGGGACCCGCGCAGGTGGCCGCGCTGCGCCGGCTCGGCCAGCGGGCGCAGGAGCACTACGGCCCGCCGCCGCGCAACCAGCGGCCGCTGCGCGTGGACGCCCTGCCCGGCCGGGTGACCGTCGAGGAGGTCATGGCGCTGGAGCCGGACTTCCGGCCGCCGTCGCCGCTGTGGGCGCTGGCCGGCGCGGGCGGTGACGAGCTGGCGCCGGTGGGCATCGACCTCGGCGCGGACGGGCCGGGCGCGGTGGTGGCCGGGCCGCCGCGCAGCGGGCGCTCCACCACCCTGCTGGCCATGGCCCACTCGCTGCTGCGCCAGGGCACGCCGGTCCTGGTGATCACGCCCCGCCGGTCACCGCTGCGGGCGCTGGAGGGCACCACGGGGGTGCTGGCCGTGCTCGGCGCGGACGCCAGCGAGTCCGAGATCGATAAGGCCATCGAAGCTCTGCAACGCTACGTGGTCCTCGTGGATGACGCTGAGCTGCTGGCGGACAGCATGCTGTCGGAACCCCTGCGGGCGCTGATCGTGAGCGGTCGCGACGCCGACCACGGGCTGGTGCTGGCCGGCACGACCAGCGACCTGGGCCGCGCGTACTCCGGCTTCATCCCGGAGGCGCTGAAGTCGCGGTGCGGGATCATCGTCGCGGTGGACTCGCCGGGCGACGGCGACCTGTTCGGGGTCCGGCTGGCCCGCAACGCCGGGCCGGGCCCGCTGGGCCGGGGCCTGCTGATCCGGCCGGGCCGGGCCGAGCCGATCCAGCTCGCGGTCTGCGAGTGACCCGGTCGGCGACTGACGCGGCCGGCGACTGACGCGGCCGGCGAGCGACGGAGCTCGCGACTGGCGGCGCTGGCCGCAGGCCCGTCCTGGCCAGCCCCGGGGCATATGAAAGGGCCGGTCCCGTGGCGGCAGCGGGACCAGCCCTTTGTTAATCAAAAAGCAGATTTACCAGCTAGAACTAGGCGTGCGAGCCGGTCGCGGCCTCGATCGCGTTGAGGTTCTGGCCGGAGACCTTGGACGCCTCCTCCAGGACCCGGTTGAGGCCGACGTTGGTCTGCTTCACGAAGGACGCGAAGTCGCTGCGGAACTTGTCCGCATTCTGACCGGTCCAGTAGCTGGCGCTGGCCTGCACCTTGCTGTTCATGGCGTTGAGATCGCTGTCGAGCTGGGCGCGCAGCGGCCCGCCGAGCTGGCTCACCAGGGAACGCAGCTGCCCGAGTTCTGCACCGACCATGGTCATAGTGGGTTCCACCCTCCGTGATTGCGGCTGCGCGTCTGCCGCCAGCCACCCGTGGCTTACAGGAACGGCATCGTGCCACAAAAAGGCTCGGGGGAATGGTGCCTTCGTTATATTAGGGCATGCGGCGCGGCATTCGTCCGATACGGTGAGCCTTCCGGCGCGGCGCGGGGAGCATCGACGACTGGGGAGCCTTCATGGGGTACGGGAGCTTGATCCAGGAGGCGGTGAACGATGCCGAGAACGACATGGCCACCGTCAACGCCGCAGCTCAGGCCATTGTCACCGCCATCAACGGGGCCAAGACCTGGATTACCGACCAGACCTGGACCGGCACGGCCGCCACGTCCTGGTGCGGTGACTGGAACGGCTTCTACAGCCAGCTGCTGAACCTGCTCAACAACCAGCTGCCCGGCGCCGAGACGGCGGTCGTGAGCAACGTGCGGACGCAGATGGAGAAGCTGGCCCAGAACCAGCCGAAGACCACGGCGACCGCGAGCTGACGGGACGAGCCATGAGCGACGACTACGCCGGGGTAGACCCGATCCGGATGGCCAAGGCCGCGTCGGCCCTGGAGAACCTGCGCGACGTGCTGGCGGCCAACGTGCCGAAGATCTTGAACACCATGAACGGCTACGGCTCGCCGATCAGCCTGTCGCTGCTGCCCCAGGCCCAGGCCCGGTCGGTGATCGACGCGGCGGACATGCGAGCCCGCTCCAACCTGGCCCAGAAGCTGCTCGAGACCGACAGCATGAACGCCTGCGTCACCATGGTCACCATCCCGTGGAACGGCTCGGCGGTGGACGCCGCGAACGCGCAGGCTGACGCGCAGCTGCTCACGTCGGCCGAGCACAACCCGAACTCCCAGCAGGCGCTGGCCGACATCCAGACCGTGGCCGACGACGTCAGCGACCACGTGAAAGAGAACGACTCGACGTACCTGGCCGACTTCTACAACCAGGCCGGGCCGCAGGTCGCCGGCCTGGCCACGGTGCTGCACAACCTCAACGGCAGCTCGAACGACATCCCGGTCTCGGCGATGTTCGCGAACACGTTCAGCAAGCAGGACCAGCAGATCCTGAACACCTTCGCCACCGGCCTGGCCTACGTGGACACCAAGGGCCTGCTCCAGCCCTCAACCATCAAGCAGCTCACCGCCACCCCGACGCTGTGGTCGATGGGCATGCTGGTCAAGTACGGTCCGTCGGGATCGGCGTGGAGCACCGCGGACCCGAGCGCCCAGTCCCAGAACTTCCTGGCCCAGCTGACCATGGCCGAGTACAAGGCGGAGCAGAACGGGACCCTGCAGATCCCGCTCGGCCCCACCTCCAAGTACCCGATGCCGATGCAGGCTTATCAGCAGGTGGAGCAGGGACTGGCCCAGTACGACCCGCTGTCCGCGCTGCTGGCGACCGACGCGCAGAACAAGACCGCGGCCATGCAGCTGCTCGGCGGCAAGGACGGCAGCACGCTGTCCAGCTTCCTGCTCAACGGCGGCGGCGTCCGGTACTCCTACACCGATGGCGCGAAGAACTTCACGGTCCTGGGCCCGAACGAGCGGCCGCCGGGCAACTTCCCCGAGGTCTACGAGGGCGTTATCGACCAGCAGGCCGTCGGCAGCTTCCTGGACGCCGCCACCTCCGCGCCGCGCGGCGACGGTGTGTCCTCGCAGCAGTCGGCCTGGGCGGCCTACAACATCATCAACAACGTCCCGGCCCCGCTGATCGACGGCGGCAGCGTCGAGTGGCAGGTGTCGCCCCCGGTCCGGGCGGCGCTGATGGACACCTTCTCCCGGTACATGCCGGACCTGGCCGCCTCAGCGGACGGGCCGCAGCGCAGCCCGGTGTTCCAGCCCGGCCCCGGCCAGCCCTACGTCATCGGGGTCAGCGGGTCGCAGCTGTCGGCGTACCTGCAGGAGCTCAGCCTGAACAAGAGCGACCTCACGCAGATGCAGGCCATGTCGAGCCTGGCCATGGGCACGTCGCTGGGCATCCTGAGCAAGGGTGGCTCGATACCCGGCCTGGCCAGCCCGGTCCAGGCGTTCGCCGCCCTCTACTCGCGGATCAGCGTCGAGGCCACCAACGTGGGCATCACCGAGGGCCAGCAGGAAGACCTGCACAACCAGATGCTGAACCAGATGATCTCGATGGCCGAGACCGGATTCGGGATGATCCCCGGCGACGGGCAGGTCCTGACCGGTGCCAAGTCGCTGCTGTCGCTGGCCGGGCCGGTGCTGCCCCAGTTCTCGACCGACAACGCGTCCAACGCCGTCTCGGCCCAGACCGGCCAGATCCAGGTGGACGAGTGGCTGTCGGAGATCCCGCTCCTCCAGGGCCTGGACCAGGTCGGGGCGCTGAAGACCCCGCTGCCCCCTGACGCGTTCGGGCCTAACGGCCAGCCGTCGCTCGATCTCGGCACCTACTGGAGCGAGCACTCCTCCGACGCCTACGGCTCGAGCACCCCCGGCGGCGAGCAGACGCTCGAGAACTGGAGGCTGCTCATCGCCAAGACCATGGACCTGCAGCTCGGAGTGAACGGCAACAACGGCGGCTGACCGTAACCTGTGGGCGACAAAAGACCTATGCGTCAGACTTATGCGTCCGGCGGCCCATGGCTACCAATGGAGGACGGCGTGACCAGGCTTAACCCGAGGGCACTGGCCGTGGCCGCCGTGATGGCGGCCGCCCTGGCCTGTGCCGCGTGCGGTAGCTCGAGCAGCCCGTCGGCCGGGGGCGGGTCATCCTCGCCGCCGGCCAGCCCGTCCTCAGGCTCGAGCAGCACCACCGCGACCCAGCTCAGCGTGCAGCAGGCCGCTCCCCTGATCGTGCAGTGCTTCGTCGACAAGCGCCTGATCCCGGCGTCCAAGCTGGCGGCCGGAAAGACCTCGCACCCGCGCAGCGACTCCTCGACCTGGCTGCACCACGGCAAGGTCGACGGGAACGCCCGGTTCGGCGACTGGTACTCGGCCACCGGCTCGGCGGTCACGGTGAACGGCAAGACGATTGGCACCTGGGTGACGGCGGTGGCGGCCAGCGGTAAGGCCTGGCCCACGGCCACCTGCGGCCCGATGCCGGGCTGACTGGAACGGCCTACTGAACGGCGCTGGACTGGGGTGATACCAACTTGATAAATGGCACCTTCCGGTTTGACCGTAATTGCTAAGGTATCGCCATCATGGGGAAGCCAGGATTCGGACACAGCCATGTGCGGCGGGGGCTCAGGGGTGCCCTTCTCGCCGGATCTGGCGTGCTCGCCGTGGCGTGCAGCACAACCGCGCCGCAGACCTTCCACCCCGCGAGCGACAACTCGACGGCCGCCAGCTCGCCCGTCGCGGCGGCCCCGGCCGGCCCGCTGACGCTGGTCCGGCCGCCATTCGGCCAGAACGCCCACGTCCTGATGACGTCGTGGATGCCGGGCCGCCCCGGCGAGAAGGCGGCCGTGATGGCGGCCAAGGACTTCGTGCTCGCGGTCCTGTACGCCGACTACACCGGGGACCGCGACCAGCGCTGGCGCAGTTACGTCACCTCGCCGCGGGTCCGGACCGGCCTCGCCCAGACCCTCCATGTGCCCAGCGTGACCACCGAGTCGTTCACCGGGACTGTCCGCTTCTGGCGGATGTCGGCGATCCGGGCCAAGGGCACCGTGACCGTGACCGAGTGCGTGGACACCGCACGGGCCCGCAACACCAGCCTGTCTACTGGCAAGATCCTGCCGCCTGGCCAGCAGACACCGCATAACCAGAACTATTACAGCAACTCTGATGTGCTCGCCAGGGAGAGCAGCGGGCGCTGGGAAGTCGTCTCGATTCCTACCACCGTCTACTATCCACAGGCGCAGGAGTGCAAGCCATGAAACGACGCGTAATGTTCGCGGGCGTCGCCGCCATCGCCGGCCTGCTGGTCCCGCTCGCCGCCGCCACGCCCCCCGCAAGCGCGGGAACCGGGGTGGGCTGCGTGGGCTCGGACTGCTCGGCCAGCGTCTGGCAGTTCGTCATCGACTCCGGGGCCCGCCTACGGGACACCGGCGGGCAACACGTGATCCCGATCAATGTCCCGCCGCCGCCGTGCCTGTGGAACCCGATCGGCGACGCGACCAGCGGCAGCCAGTACATCATCGGCCAGTTCGGCACGGTCACCAAGCAGGACTCGCTGTTCGACGTCTACCAGTCCGTGCAGCAGGCCAAGAAGCTGCTGGCCAACCCGACACGCGGGCACGTGGTACGAGTTGCCGGTCAACCCGGCGGCGGGCGCGGCGGGCGCGGCCGAGTGCGCGAAGCTGCCCCTGTTCGCCTTCGAGCCGCCGAGGCGTTGCGCCGCCCATGCCCAACGTGCCGCCGGTGGACCTGGCCGAGTACGCCTACAACCACATGAAGATCCCGTCGCCCGGGCGTGACAGCTCATGCCGGCGACCAGGGCCTGGGTCAACCTGGCCACCTACGTGCACCTGACCAGACCGCAGACAGATCATTGTCACGGCGCAGCTCGGCGAGCGGTGACCGTGATGGGTGACCGCCGTGCCGACCAAGCTGACGATCAGCCAGCAGCTCGGCTGGCCATGTCTACTCCAAGGGCTGCGGTCTGAGCGGCTCGAAGTATCAGCCGGCCACCTGCCGACCGCCGGAGCAGGCGTGCCGCCGGACTGCGGCGTGCTCTGGCAGGCCCCGACGACCGCCGGGACCGTCACCGCGACCGTCACCTGGACGCATCACCTGGCGCGTCACTAACGGCGACGTGGCTGGCAACGGCGGGCTGCCCGAGGTCACCCTGACCGGCACGAGTGGGCGCGCATCCGCGTCGCGGAGATCCAGAGCATCAACGGCAACGGCGGCAACTAGGTAGCTCAGTCAGTATGCGAGGTCTGCCCATCGGCAGACCTCGCATACTGGACAGTCATGGATACCTCGGCCTGGGTCACCGCGATCGTCGCGGCGCTGGCGGGCCTGGTCGCCGGGTCCTGGGTCACCGCGATGATCGCGTGGCTCCCCCGCACCGAGCCAGGTCGGCGGTGGCCGCCGTGGCGCTGCCCTGGCTGCGGGACCGGATTCCGGCCCGGTGACCTGATCCCGGTCACCGGCTGGCGCCGGCTGACGGACCGCTGCTGCCCGGACGAAGCGGTGGCCGGGAGCAGCGGGCCCGGGAGCACCGGGGCCGGGAGCACCGTGGCTGGCAGCACCGTGCCCGGGCTGCTCACCGCGGCCGTGTTCGTCGTGATGGCGGTGCGCTTCGGGCCCAGTCCGGTGCTGCCCGCGTTCTGTTTCCTGGGCGCGGTCGGGGTGGCTCTGGCGTTCATCGACGCCAGGTACCAGCGGCTGCCCGACGCGCTGACCCTGCTGTCTTACCCGGTGGCCCTGGTGCTGCTCGGCGCGGCCGCGCTGGCGGTGCCGGACGGTGGCCGGCGTTTCGTGGTCGCGCTGATCGGGCTGGCCGCGGCCTGGCTGCTGTTCCTGATCCAGGCCCTCATCTACCCAGCGGGCATCGGCTGGGGGGACGTCAAGCTGTCCGGGGTGCTGGGCCTGTACCTGGGCTGGCTCGGGGTCACGGCGCTGGTGGCGGGCCTGTTCCTGGGCTACGTGCTGGCCGCCGTTGTTGGCCTGGTCCTGCTGGCCACCCGCCGGGCGACGCGGAGGTCACAAATCCCGTTCGGCCCGTTCCTGCTGGCCGGCACCTTGATCGCGATCGTGCTCAGCGCGCGCCTGGGCTGAAGGCGTCGATGCCGGCCGTCCGGGACGCGGCATGCAACTCGGCGTCGTAGACGACCATCGCGCGGGCATTCAGGCGCAGCGCGGTAGCGAGGTGGATGGCATCAGCCGAGCGCAAGCGCCCCGGCAGTAGTGGCGCCGTTGTCAGGTCGCCGTTCTCGATATCTACGAGCGCGATCGCCGACAGCACCTCCGAAACCGACTCATGCTCGATGTGCTCGGGGCGCCGGTTCGCTGCGCAGTGCAGCTCCGTGTGCAGCCGCAGCGAAGCCGCCAGGGCGTGGCCGTCCTGTGCGCGCTACTGGAGATGATCGGCCAGTACAGCCGACTCCTTCTCCTCCACCAGGAGCTTCATCGCCGCTGAGGTATCGACGTAGACGATCACCGGTCGCCTCTGACGTCGGCGATGATCTCCCCGCTCGACTCCGGTGCGGTCATGCGACGGACGTTGCGCAGGTCTACCGGCCGGTCCTTCCTCGGCTCCCGGACCTTTCCCGCCGCTACCAGGCGCTCATACGGCGTCAGGGACGGCGGGAAGAGCACCGCCGCTACTTCGCCGTGGTTGGTCACCGCGATCGTTTCGCCGGCACCCACCGCGCGGAGCACTTCCGTGCTGTTGTTACGCAGCTCCCGATGGCTGATCGTTCGCATGGGCACCTCCTCGACCCGTAGCAGTCGTAGCACGGGGCTACGGGACCGCCGGGCTCAGGGGAGGCGGACGATGGCGCGGGCGCGGGCCAGCACCTTGGTCCCGTCCGAGCGGGCGGTCAGGGACAGGGCGACCCGGTGGTCGTCCAGCTTCTCCTCGACCTTGCCGCTGACCTCGATCGTGGCGCCGGTGTCGTCGTCGGGCACCACCACCGGGGCCGAGAACCGGACCCCGAACTCGGCCACTGTCGCGCCCGGCCCGGCCCAGTCGGTCACGTACCGGCCCGCCTGGGCCATGCTGAACATGCCGTGGGCGATGACGTTGGGCAGGCCGACCGCCTTGGCGATCCGCTCGTTCCAGTGGATGACGTTGAAGTCGCCCGAGGCGCCGCAGTACTTGACCAGGCTGAGCCGGGTCACCGGGTAGGTCACGGCGGGCAGCTCGGCGCCGGCCTGGACCTCGTCGTAGCCAACCGTGCCGCTCACAACGCCGCCGCTCACTACGCCGCCCCTTCGCCAGCCGCCTCGGCGCCCCGCTCTACCAGCGTGGACACCGCCGTGCACACGTGCTCGCCCGCGGTCGTACGGATCTCGGTGCTGGTGGTCATCATCGACAGGCTGCCCACCGACCTGATCCCGCTGATCGTCGTCTGCGCGGTGACCACGTCACCGGACCGCAGCGGGCGGGAGTACTGGAACTGCTGCTCCCCGTGCACGACCATCGCGTAGTTGATGCCCAGGCCGGGATCGCCCACCGCCCCGCCGGTGGAGGCCATGCTGATCACGATGGCGAACGTCGGCGGGGCGATCACGTCCGGATGCCCGGCCGCCCGCGCCGCCTCGGCGTCGCGGTAGACCGGGCTGGGGTCGCCGATCGCGTCGGCGAACTCCCTGATCTTGACGCGGCTGACCTCGTACGGCGCGCTCACCGGATAGGAACGGCCGACGTAGTCGGGGTTGATCGGCATGCCGCGCCGCCCGCGACTAGCGGGTCTCGCGGTGGGGCTGGTGCTTGCGGCAGAACGGGCAGTACTTGCTCAGTTCCATCCGGTCCGGGTCGTTACGCCGGTTCTTCCGGGTGATGTAGTTGCGGTGCTTGCACTCCTGGCAGGCCAGCGTGATCTTGGGCCTGACATCAGTCGCAGCCACGTGGAGTGCCTCTCTTTCCTGCGGTCAAATCTCATCATCGGGTGGGGTCGCGGCCAGACGGCGCGCTTCCCGGATGAGGAGCGCCCCGGCTGCCCCGGGTTATTCCCTGGGAGGGTTTTGCCTGGCCATACGGCACAGTTCGTAGCGGAGGCCGGACTTGAACCGGCGACACAGCGATTATGAGCCGCTTGCTCTGCCTGACTGAGCTACTCCGCCGCGCTTGGGGGCTGACCCAGCTTACCGGGAATTCCGCGTGGCCGCGCGACCGGGGGAAGCGGTCAGCTCCAGTCGTAGCGGGAGACCTTGCCCCCGGCCACCATGACCGTGCCCGCGGCGTTGGCGGCGTCCCGCCAGATGGTGTACCGCCCGGCGGGCAGATCGGGGTAGATCGCGGCGTAGCCGGTGCCGGTGTCCACCGGCCGGGCGCGCACCTGGGCGTGGCTGCGCCGGGCGCCCATGGCCCCGGAGGGGCTGATCTCGATCTCCTGGCCGTTCAGTTCCTGCGGCGTGTGCAGGATGAGCGCCCCCACGCCCGGACGGAGGTCGAGCACCACCGTCCCGGGCCCGGTCGGGCCGTAGAGCCCCTCAGCCATGTGCATTTTCTCCTTCCTGGTGCCACGGCTACGCCGAAAGCGGGCGTGCCACGGGCAGGATCATCCGGTTAGCCGCCGTCAGGAACGCCGCAGCCACGCGAGACCAGTCCAAGTCAGATTGGCCGCCGAGGCCATACGCAGCGAGCTCAGGCCAGCCAGGGCCACGAGCATGACGTAGCGACGTACTCGATGGTAACGACGTTCCCGCCCACATGCCGGTTATTCGGGCCGACCCGCCGGGTGGATTGGTAAACAGTCATAACTAGCCTGGGAATGGCCCGGCCGGAACCCCGATTATGGTCATTTACCCTTATTCGGCATGGCCCGGCGCGCGATCCCGCGTCAGGTAGTCGGCCACCACCACGGCCACGATGACCGCCGCCGCGCAGATGGCCAGGGTCAGCACGGCCACGTGCGGCGCCAGCAGCCCGAGCAGGGCCAGCACCGCCACGGCCGCGATCCGCGACCAGGAGACCATCCGCCAGACCACGGCCTTGAACGCCGCGTGGCCGGCCAGGTAGAGCGCGTAGCCGCCCAGGAGCAGCCAGGCCGCCGCGGCGGTGGCCCTGGCCCGCGGGTCGGACAGCACCACCTCGTCGGCCGCGGCCACCACGATGATCCCGGCCACCATGACCGGGTGGATGAGGTGGTAGGCCGACCGGCCCAGCCGGCCAGGATCGGCCGACTGGGCGATGGTCCGGGCTCCGGCCTCGGCGCTGCGGTCGAAGTACAGCCACCACAGGCCGACGCTGCCGATGAACGCCACCACGAACGCCGCCACCGTCGGGGCCGCGCTGGCGTGCGGCGCGGCCAGCGGCCCGGCCAGCAGCCGGGCCAGCGTGGCCCCGGTCACCACGATCGACTCGCCCAGCGCGATCAGGATGAAGCCCTGACAGCGCTCGGCGAAGTGACCGCCCTCGATGTCCCACTCCCGGGTGCTGGACCGGCCCAGGCCCGGCGTGTAGAAGCCCACCGTGCTGCCCGCCAGGTCCGTCGCCACCGCGGCCAGCCACAGCGCGCCCCGGACGTCTGGCCCGGCCAGCCCGCCGACCACCGCCAGCGCGCCGCTGACGCAGCACCAGCACAGGATGCGCTCGTAGTTGCGGCGCTGGGGCGTGCCGCGCAGCGCCCAGACCGCGAACACGCTGCGGCCGATCTGCATGACGGCGTAGGCCCCGCCGACCAGCACCCCGCCGTCGGTGAAGGCCTCCGGCAGCCCCGCCGACATGACCAGGCTGACCAGCATCAGGCCGAGCAGCAGCAGCCGGACCGGGGTCTGCTCGGGATCCAGCCAGTTGGTGACCCAGGCCGTGTAGGCCCACAGCAGCCACACCATCACCAGCAGTAGGCCGGCCCGCAGCGCCCCGGTCACCGTCTGGTGGGCCAGCAGGTAGTGCGAGAGCTGGGTGACCGCGAACACGTAGACCAGGTCGAAGAACAGTTCGACGTTGGTGACCCGCGAGGGGCCGTCGGCCCGCTGCCGCCGCAGCCCGCGGTCGGCGCCCCGCCCCGCCCGCTGCTCCGTCCTGCTCACCCCGCGACTCCCGCTCCTCGACTCCTCACCGACAGCACCATGATCCCCCCGCGCCCCACAAATGTTCGGCCCTCCTGCCCTCCAGCGACGTGGCTGCAACAACCACGTCGCTAGAACGACGTCGGAGCAACAACCACGTCGTTCCCCAGTGCCCGCCCAAGATCATCGGGGCGGAAGGCACTGGGCGGACGGAGCTGGGCTGGGGTTTGCGGGGTCAGCACTCTACGACGTTGAGGGCCAGGCCGCCGCGGGCTGTTTCCTTGTATTTGTCCTTCATGTCCGCGCCGGTCTCGCGCATGGTCTTGATCGCCTTGTCCAGCGAGACCTTGTGCTCGCCGTCGCCCCGCACCGCCATCCGCGCCGCGGTGATCGCCTTCACCGACGCGATCGCGTTCCGCTCGATGCACGGGATCTGGACCAGGCCGCCCACCGGGTCGCAGGTCAGGCCCAGGTTGTGCTCCACGCCGATCTCGGCCGCGTTCTCCACCTGCTCGGGCGTCCCGCCCAGGACCTCGGCCAGCGCCCCGGCGGCCATGGAGCAGGCCGAGCCGACCTCGCCCTGGCAGCCGACCTCGGCCCCGGAGATCGAGGCGTTCTCCTTGAACAGCACCCCGATGGCGCCGGCGGTGAGCAGGAAGCGGACCACGCCGTCCTCATCGGCGCCGGGCACGAACTGGGTGTAGTAGTGCAGCACGGCCGGGATGATCCCGGCGGCGCCGTTGGTCGGCGCGGTCACCACCCGGCCGCCGGCCGCGTTCTCCTCGTTGACGGCCAGCGCGTAGAGCGTGATCCACTCCATGGCGTGCAGCGGGTCGCCGACGTCGCCGTCGCGCTCCAGGCCCTCGCGCAGCGACCGGGCCCGGCGGCGGACCTTCAGCCCGCCGGGCAGCACCCCCTCGGCCGCGCAGCCGCGGGTCACGCACTCCCGCATCACGGCCCACAGGTGCAGCAGGTCGGCGCGGACCTGCCCGGCGTCCCGGCGGACCAGCTCGTTGGCCAGCATGAGCTGGCTGATGGGCAGGCCGGTGGCGGCGGCGTGGGCGAGCAGCCCGGCGCCGGTGGTGAACGGGTAGGGCACCGGGGTCTGGTCGGGCACGATCCGGGGCTGCCCGGCCTCGTCCTCGCCCAGCACGAAGCCGCCGCCGACGGAGTAGTAGGTCCGGGCGCTCAGCTCGTCGCCCCCATCGGCCAGGGCGGTGAACCGCATGGCATTGCTATGAAACTGAAGTCGCTTGCGCCGGTGCAGGACGATGTCCTCATCGACGTCGAAGGGGATACCCGCGGTGCCGGGCAGCCGGAGCAGGCCGGTCTGGCGCACCTCGTCGACCAGGGACTGGGCGGCGGCCGGGTCGACCAGGTCGGGCTGCTCCCCGGACAGGCCGAGCACGACGGCCTTGACGCTGCCGTGGCCGTGCCCGGTCGCGCCCAGCGAGCCGAACAGCTCGGCCCGCACCCGGGCCACCTTCTCCAGCAGCCCGTCGTCGGCCAGCGACCGGGCGAACAGCGCCGCGGCCCGCATCGGGCCGACGGTGTGCGAGCTGGACGGCCCGATCCCGACCTTGAACAGGTCGAAGACGCTGATCGTCACTGCTGCGCCTTCGTCATTACGGTGCCTTCGTCATTACGGTGCCTTCGTCACTGCGGTGCCCTCGTCCCTCGGTGCCCCGGTATCGGGTCGGACTCGATGGCCCGCCGGGTCATACGGGGCCCGCAGCCCGGCCGCGGCCCAGACTAGCTGGCCGCCGACGTTGACCTGGTACTCCCCTGTTCGGGCAAATGCGGCGGTCACCGGGGTGCCCGCCGGGTCGCGGATGTAGCCCAGGCCCACGGCGCCGCCGACCGTCTCGCCCCAGGCCGCCGAGGTCACCTGGCCGACCGGCACGCCGTCGCGCAGGATGAGCTCGCCGCCCCACATCATGACGCCGGGATCGCGCAGCACCAGCGAGATCAGGCGGCGGCGCGGCCCGGCCGCCCTGGCCTTCTCCACCGCCTCCCGGCCCAGGAAGCCGACCTCGGTGCCGAGCTTGCAGGCGAACAGCAGGCCGGCCTCGACGGGGTTGTAGTCGGGGGTCAGCTCGCGGCCGAAGGCCCGGTAGCCCTTCTCCAGCCGGAGCGACTCGATGGCGTAGTAGCCGGCGTTCACCGCGCCCAGGTCCTCCCCCGCCGCCATCAGGTCCTCGTACACGCCGACCGCGAACTCGGCCGGCACGTACAGCTCCCAGCCCAGCTCGCCGACGTAGGTGATCCGGGTCGCCCGCACGGTGGAGTAGCCCAGGTCGATCAGGGCGCTGCTGCCGAACGGGAAGGCCGCGTCGGACAGGTCGTGGCGAGTCAGCCGGGCCAGCAGCTCGCGCGAGCGCGGGCCCATGACCCCGTAGACGGCGTAGGCCGAGGTGACGTCGACCAGCGTGGCCCGGCTGCCCGGCGGCATCCGGCGCCGGATGTGGTCGCTGTCCCGCTCGGTGGTGGCCGCGCTGGCGACCAGCAGGAACTCCTCGGCCGACAGCCGGGTCACGGTGATGTCGGACTCGTAGGTGCCGCGGTCGTTGAGCATCCCGGTGTAGACGGTCCGGCCGGGCGGGACGGCCACGTCGTTGGTGCACAGCCACTGCAGCGCGGACTCGGCGTCCGGCCCGGTGACCAGGTACTTGGAGAACGAGGTCTGGTCGTAGACCGCCACCGCCTGGCGGGTGGCGAGCTGCTCGGCGCAGGACCACGGCTGCCAGTTCTGCTTGCCCCAGGAGTACTCGATCCGGGGCTCGCGCCCCGGCGGGGCGAAGAAGTTGGCCCGCTCCCAGCCCATCTTGGACCCGAAGCCGGCGTTGGCCGCGCGCAGCAGGTGATAGGCGGGCGAGCGCCGGAACGGGCGGGCGGTCTCCAGCTCGCGGTTGGGCCAGGGCACCGCGTAGTGCAGGCCGAGCACCTCGCCGACCCGGTCCCGCAGCCAGCGGCTGTTCCCGTTGAACGGGGCGAACCGCCGGATGTCCACGGTGGTCAGGTCGGAGTCGGGCTGGCCAGCGGTGATCCACTGGGCCAGGGCCAGGCCGGCCCCGCCCGCGGATGCGATGCCGACCGAGTTGAAGCCGGCCGCGACGAAGAAGTTCCGCAGCTCGGGCGCCTCGCCCAGGATGAACTGGTTGTCGGGGGTGAAGCTCTCGGGGCCGTTGTAGAACTTCTTCACCCCGGTCTGGGCCAGCACCGGCAGGCGCAGCAGCGCGCTGTCCATGAGCACGCTGAAGTGGTCCCAGTCCTCGGCCAGGAGCTGGAACTCGAACGGCTCGGGGATCTGGTCGGGAGCCACCCAGGGCTTGGCCTCGGGCTCGAAGCCGCCCACGACCAGGCCGCCGACCTCCTCCTTGAAGTAGGTGTAGCCGTCGGGGTCGCGCAGGATCGGCAGGTCGGGGTGGACGCCGTCGATCTGGTCGGTGACGACGTAGAAGTGCTCGGCCGAGTGCAGCGGCACGGTGACCCCGCACAGCTGGCCGACCTGCTTGGCCCACTGCCCGGCGCAGTTGACCACCACCTCGGCTTCGATATCCCCAGTGTCGCCAGACCCCGTGGCGGTGCGCACGCCGGCCACGGCGCCGTCGCGGACCAGGATCCCGGTGACCTTGGTGCGCTCGCGGATGGTGGCGCCGCGCTGCCGCGCGCCGCGGGCCAGCGCGGCGGTCAGGTCGGTCGGGTTGGCCCGGCCGTCGCCGGGCAGCCAGATCGCCCCGACCAGGTCGTCGGTCGCCATGATCGGGTACAGCTCGGCGGCCCGGCGCGGGCTGATCAGCTCGCAGTCCAGCTCGTAGGCGGTGGCGGTGGCCGCGGTCCGCTCCAGGGCGGCCATCCGCTCCGGGGTCCGGGCCACGGTGACGCCGCCGCACCGCCGGAACCCGGTGGCCTGGCCGGTCTCGCGCTCCAGCCGCTCGTAGAGCTGGGTGGAGTACTGGACCAGCCGGGTGCCGGCCTCGGAGGCCCGCAGCTGGCCGACCAGCCCGGCCGCGTGCCAGGTCGTGCCGCACGACAGCTGTCCCTGCTCGAGCAGCAGCACGTCGGTCCAGCCCAGCGCGGTCAGGTGGTAGGCCACGCTGGTCCCGATGACCCCGCCGCCGATGACGACGACCTGGAATCGCTCCGACACTGGGTCAGTCCCCTTCCTGGACCTCGGTGAGCAGCCGCTCAAACCCGCGGCTGGTGAAGGCGGACGCGGCGGCCTCGAAGCGCTCCATGGCCCAGGACCAGAAGTCGAAGTCCAGCGGGCTGGTCGCATGCTGGATGGCACCCCACAGGGTCCACCCGTATTGAGACACCGGGATAAACAACTGCGCCCGGGCCACCCGGCCCTGCCGCCGGCTGCCGTAGTAGGCGGTCACCAGTCCGTCCAGCGCGTCGGCGGACAGGCCGCATTCGCCGGCGATGTTGCCGAGCTCGAAGCAGGGGTCGTTGTTGCCGGAGTACTCGTAGTCGATCAGCGCGATGCGCTCGCCGTCGTCGATGAAGTTGGCCGCCAGCAGGTCGTTGTTGCAGGGCACGGTGCCCTCCCCGGTGGCGGCCAGGGCGGCGCGGGCGGCCTCGAAGGCCGGGGCCAGGTCGTCGTAGCCGGCGGGCACGGTCATCCCGCCGGACCGGGCCGCGCGGTAGTAGCGCGGCTGGATCTGGAACATGTCGAAGTCGCTGACGAACCGCGGCGCCTCGTGCAGCCGCCGCACGGCCCGGGCCACGCGCGGGATATTGGCCGGATCCTGGACGTCCTGGTTGCCGAACGTGCGGCCCTCCAGGAAGCCCAGCACCAGCACGCGGTCCCGCGGCCGGTACTCGACGACCGGCGCGCCCACGCCGGCCTCAGCGGCGATGACCGAATTGCGGTACTCGTGATCCCGGTTGATGGCCAGCAGGTCGCCGCCGCCCTCGGCCCAGATCCGGGCCACGAAGACGCCGGCCGGGGTGGTCACCTTGTAGTTGCGGTTGGTCAGGCCGCCCGGCAGCTCGGCGATCACGCGGGGGGTCCCGGCCAGGCTGGGCACCTGGTCGAGGACGGCAGTCACCTCGGTTACCTCGGCGTCCGCGGTGACCTCGGCGTCCGCCGTGGCCGCCTGCCGGGGAGAACCGGCCTGCAGTTCGCTGGTCATCAAGCGCCCGCCCCGCTATCCCTTCGCTATCCCTTCGCGCGTGCTTTCCTCGCCCCCGCAGGCTACGAGCCCGGGGCCGAAAGGGTCTAGACCTAAGGGCTTTTTCGGCGAATATTGTGGGCCGCGACCACGAATGGGTCTGGACAGTTAGCTGATCGCGCCCCTACGCTACGCCTCATCGTTCGGTCCCCGTCAGATACAGGAGACCAGGTCATGGCCGCTAACACCGGCGTAGACGGCGGGCACGAGCGCGACAGCGCCGACCTCGCCCAGTTCGGATACAAGCAGGAACTCAAGCGCTCGCTGGGGACATTCAGCTCGTTCGCGGTCGCGTTCAGCTATATCTCGCCGTCCACCGGCATCTTCACGCTGTTCGCCCTGGGCCTGACCACGCTGGGCGGGGTGTTCATCTGGACCTGGCCTGTGGTCGCCCTGGGCCAGTTCATCATCGCGCTGAACTTCGCCGAGGTGTCCAGCCACTACCCGGTGGCGGGCTCGGTCTTCCAGTGGAGCAAGTACCTGGCCAGCCGGACGTACTCCTGGTTCACCGGCTGGGTCTACCTGTTCGCCGGCATCCTGACCGTCACGGCGGTGGTGGCCACCCTGCCGCTGGCGCTGATCCCGGCCTTCAATGGCCTGGGCTGGCACGGCCTCCAGGTGACCCTGCATACCGAGCTGGTGTTCGCGCTGATCACCCTGGTGGTGATCACGATCCTGAACATCTACGGGGTCCGGCTGGTCGCGATCATCAACAACACCGGCGTGCTGTTCGAGATCCTGGGCATGTTCGTGTTCGCGCTGATCCTGCTGGCCTTCCACAACCACCAGGGCCTTCACGTGATCACCAACAGCGCGGGCATCCACGTCGCGCCCAACACGTTCGTGGCCGCGATGTTCATGAGCCTGTTCGTGATCTACGGCTTCGATACCGCGTCGACGCTGTCCGAGGAGACCCGTGACCCGCGGCGGGCCGCGCCCAAGGCCGTGCTGGCCTCGGTGATCGGCGCGTTCGTCATCGGCGGGGTGTTCCTGCTCGGCACGCTGGTGGCCATCCCGAACCTGCACGGGGCGATCAAGGGCGCCTACGGCCCGGCCCAGATCATCGAGGCCAACTTCTCAGCGCCCTTCGCCACCATTTACCTCCTGGTGGTGTCGGCGGCCATCTTCGTCTGCTGCCTGTCGATCATGGCCGCGACCATCCGGCTGTGCTTCGGGATGTCCCGCGACAACCAGCTGCCGTTCTCATCCGTGCTGTCCAGGGTGTTCCCCAGCCTGCACACCCCGGTCTTTGCCTGCATCACGGTCGCGGTGCTCTCGGCGATCCCCTTCATCCAGTTCTCGGGGGCGGGCATCATCGCCATCGCGGCCACCGGGATGATCTACCTCAGCTACTTCCTGGGCAACCTGGTCATCATGCGGGCCCGGCTGCGCGGCTGGCCCAAGGCCAGCGCGCCGTTCCGGCTCGGCCGCTGGGGCCTGGCGGTGAACGCGATCGGCCTGCTCTACGGCGGCGCGATGCTGGTCAACTTCGCCTGGCCGCGCGCGGCCAGCAACCCGGAGCCGAACCAGACGGTGATCGCCGGGGTGCAGTCGCTGGACTTCCACATCGGGTTCCTGAACAAGATCCCGATCCTGTGGACCGTGATCATCGTCATCGTCCTGATCGGCGCGATCTACTACCTGGTCACCGGGCGCAACAAGGAGTTCTCGCCGGTGATGGCACCGTCGCCGGATGACCCGGTGCCCGCGGCCGGTCCGGCCGAGGGCGCCGCCTAGCCCGGCGCGGGCGGACTCGTGACCCAGGTCTGCGGAGAGTGCGGAGCGAGCGGATTGTGCGCTCTAGGGCGGGCGGCCACGGGTTAAGGTCAATGTCAGCCGCGGTAGCGCAGGGCGGCCTGGCCCGCGCTACCGCCGGGGGCGCCGCGGCGCGGGAGGACAGCGAGATGCAGGCAGAGCGGGGCACGATCAGCGGACGCCGGGCGCGGATGGGGCCCGCCGCCCAGCCCGGCAGCCTGGCCCGGATGCTGCCCAACCTGGTCCGGGGACCCGGCACCACCGTGCACGCGCAGATCGAGGACTGGCTGGCCGGGGCGATCGCCGCGGGCGAGCTGACGCCGGGTGACCGGCTGCCGACCGAGCACGACCTGGCCGCCTGGCTCGGGGTCAGCCGGATGACGCTGCGCCACGCGCTCGGCGAGCTGGTCCAGCGCGGGCTGGTTGTCCGGACGGTGGGCCGGCGCGGCGGCACGTTCGTGGCCGAGCCCAAGCTGGATCAGGACGTCACCACGCTGGCCGGGTTCTCCGAGCAGCTGCGCCGGCACGGGATGGTGGCCGGGGCCCGGGTGCTGGCCGCCGCGCAGATCCCGGCCAGCCCGGCGGCCGCGGCGGCGCTGGCGATGCCCGACGGGGATCCCGTGCTCGAGGTGCGGCGGATCCGGCTCGCCGACGGGCGGCCGATGGTGCTGGAGCACTCGCTGTTCCCGGCCCGGCTGTTCCCCGGCATGCTGAGCTGCCGGCTCGACGGATCGCTTTACGACCTGCTCGACGAGAAGTTCGGCCAGCGGCCGCACCGCGCGAAGGAGACGTTCGAGCCGGTCATCGCCAGCGTGCGGGAGGCCGAGGCGCTGGAGGTGGAGGAGGGGGCACCGCTGATGCTGGTCGAGCGGACCGCCTACTCCCCGACCGGGCTGCCGCTGGAGTACGCCCGCGATCTGTTCCGCGGCGACCGGACTCGCGTGGTGATCTGGACCTCTGAACTGGCCGGCGAGCTGTAAGCCGCGATAACGTCCCTGCCATGACGGTCAAGTTGATGGTGCTCTACACCCAGCCCGAGGACCCGGCGGCCTTTGACCAGCATTACTTCGGGACGCACATGCCGCTGGTGCACGCGATCCCCGGCCTCCAGCGCGCCGAGACCGGCAGGTTCGGCACCAGGGCGCCCTACTACCGGGTGGCCGAGCTGTACTTCGCCGACCGGGACGCGCTGAACGCGGCACTCGGGTCGCCCCAGGGCGGCGCGACCAACGCCGACTACGAGCAGATCGCCCCGGAGGGGTCACAGATCCTCATCGAGCAACTCGACGACTAGCCGCATGGCGGACGGAACCGACGACACGGGCGAAGCAGGCCGCCCGGGCCGCCCGGCGCCGGCGGCCCGGCAAGCCGGGCCGCTGGGGCAGGCTGCGGGCGCGGCTGCGAGGACGGGCGGCCATCGGGCCGGGAGCGCACGGCGCGATCGATCCCGTCGCGCGCGAGGGCCACCTGGAGTTCGACCGCATCCTGTTCTTCACCGACGCGGTCTTCGCCATCGCGATCACGCTGCTGATCGTGGACCTGCCGGTGCAGGTCGAGCGGGCGCACGGGACCCTCAACTCCGCCGACCAGCTGCGCAAGGCCCTGCCCGGCATCTACGGCTTCGCCATCAGCTTCGCGGTGATCGCCCTGTTCTGGCTGGCGCATCACTCGACGTTCCGCTACATCAAGGCCATCGACCGGCCGCTGATGCTGCTCAACCTGCTGTTCCTCGGGGTCATCGCGTTCCTGCCCTTCCCCACCGAGCTGCTCAGCGCCTCGTCGAGCAGCCAGGCGCCCGGCGTGGTGTTCTACGCGGCCTGCGCCGGGAGCGCCGGGCTGTTCGAGACGCTGGCCTGGTACTACGCCATGCGCGCGGGCCTGGTCGAGGGCCTCGACAAGTCGAGCCAGCGGCTGTTCCTGCTCCGCGCGGCCCGCGTGCCGCTGGTGTTCGGCATCTCCATCGCCATCGCGCAGTTCGAGCCGCGCGCCGCGATCTATTTCTGGCTGGCCCTCGTGGTGACGGGCTGGGCGGTCAACTATTACTACGACCGCTACACCTCCAGGAACGCACCCGCCGCGCCCGTCGAGAGCTAGCCCGGCCGGCCCGGACGGCGGGTCGGGATGACCTCCACGCTGGTCTCCTCCAGCCCGGTGATCTCCCAGCCCGTCGGCCACATCTCCACCGCGGCCCGCGACTTGCCCAGGCTCAGGCCGCCGACGCGCATCGGCAGGTAGCGCTCGGGCAGGGCCGGGGCGCACCACAGCTTGCTGGCCGGCATCTCGGGCGCGAACCGCAGCAGCGTGTGCACCATCAGCAGCGGCGCCGCCGCGGCCCAGGCCTGCGGCGAGCAGGAGGTGGGATACGGCACCGGGGTGGCGAAGTCCTGCTGAGAGAACCCGCAGAACAGCTCGGGCAGCCGGTAGCCGAAGTGCTCGGCCGTGTCGAGGACGGCCTCGGCCACCCGCTGGGCGTGCTCCACGTAGCCGTAGCGCATCAGCCCGGCGGCGCAGATCGCGTTGTCGTGCGGCCAGACCGAGCCGTTGTGGTAGCTCATCGGGTTGTAGGCGGCCATCGACTCGGCCAGCGTGCGGATGCCCCAGCCGCTGAACATGTCCTCGGACATCAGGTGCCTGGCCACCGCGGCCGCCTTGTCGGTGTCCACGATGCCGGTCCACAGGCAGTGCCCGATGTTGGAGGTCAGCGAGTCGATGGGCCGCTTGTCCCGGTCCAGGCCGACCGCGAACCAGCCCCGGTCCGGGAGCCAGAACTGCTCGTTGAACGCCCGCTTGAGCTGCTTGGCCTTCTTGCGCCACAGCCGGGCGGTCGAGCTGTCGCCGCAGTTCCAGGCCAGGTCGGCGCGGGCCAGGTAGGCCGCGTAGACGTAGGCCTGGACCTCGGCCAGCGCGATGGGCGGCTCGGCGATCTTGCCGTCGGCGAAGTTGATCCCGTCCCAGGAGTCCTTCCAGCCCTGGTTGGCCAGGCCGTGACCGGTCTTGCGGCAGTACTCCACGAAGCCGTCGCCGTCGGCGTCCCCGTAGCGCTCGATCCACTCCAGCGCCCGGTCGGCGTGCGGTATCAGCGAGTCCACCACGCTGTGCTTGTAGCCCCAGCGCTGGAGTTCGCCCAGCAGCATGACGAACAGCGGGGTGGCGTCGGCCGTGCCGTAGTAGGCCTTGCGCCCGCCCAGGGCCACCGCCGAGGCGGGCCCGAACCGGACCTCGTGCAGGATCCGGCCCGGCTCCTCCTCCGACGCGGCATCGATGTCCTTGCCCTGCCAGGTGGCCAGGGTCTGGAGCGTCCCGGCGGCCAGGCCCGCGTCCCACGGCAGCAGCATCCAGGCGGTCAGCAGCGAGTCCCGGCCGAACAGGGCCATGAACCAGGGCGCGCCGGCCGCCACCACCGGCCGCGTGGGGTGCTCGGGGTCGAAGATGCGCAGCCCGCCGAGATCCTCGATGCTGCGGTCGAGCACCGCGGCCAGGGCCGGGTCGGCGGTGCGCACCTGGGGCCCGCGGCGGCGCCACTTGCGCAGCCGCTTGGCCGGGATGGCCCGCGCGATCTTCTTGCCCCGCGGGTAGCGCAGCGTCATCGGCACGCCGTCATTGACCGGGATGGCCTCGATGCTGACCGTCCGCTCGCCGTGGCCGGGGATGGTCAGCCGCCAGGTCAGCGACCCGTCCGCGATGGCCGGATCACCGTCGGGGTCGATGACCAGCTCCTGGTCGCGGTCGCGGCGGCCGCTGGTGATCACCAGCCTCGAGTCCGCCGCGTGCACGCTGGCCGCCTGCCGCGGCTTGGACCGCCCCTTGACCTCGAACAGGTCGGCGAAGTCGGCGTCGGCGGCCAGCTCCAGGGTGCAGCGGACGGTGCGGGCCGCGGTGTTGCGCAGGGTGATGTCCTCGCGCATGCCGTCGCCGATGTAGCGGCGGCGCACGACCAGCAGGACCGAGTCGGCCCGGCCCGCCCGCGGCGGCATCCGGCCCAGGAACGAGGCCGAGGACGGCTCGGCGTGCTCGGCCGACAGCGGCTGGGGCTCCTTGCCGTCCACCGTGAGCTCCCACCGCGACAGCACTCGGGTGTCCCGGACGAACAGGCCCTGGGGCCGGCCGGGCAGGATGTCACCGCCCGGCTCGCTGATGCAGAAGGTCGAGCCCTCGATCAGCGTCGCCGGACTGCACGGGCCCAGGCCTTGCGCACCCGGGAACTGCGACATCGCCACCTCCGTGGGAACGGGTCGGCTGTGCTCGGAGCGGTCGACGGCCCGGCCACCGCGCTCAGCGGCGGCCGGGCCGGACCTCACCTGCTAGGCGCTGACGAGCGTCTCGCCCGCCGCCGGAAGCTGGTCCATGACCTCGCGGTCCAGCAGGCGGCGGTAGAAGCGCTCGTGATCGCGGGCCATCCGCTGGAGCGAGAACCGCCGCTCGGCCGCGCCCCGGCACTGGTCCCGGTCGATCTCCTTGATCCGGTCGATGGCCGTGACCATCTCGTCCTCGTCGCGGCACAGGAACCCGGTCCGGCCCGGGTCCACGATCTCCGGCGCGGCGCCGTTGGGGAAGGCCAGGACGGGCGTGCCTGACGCCAGCGCCTCGGCCATGACCAGCCCGAACGGCTCGCGCCAGGTGATCGGGTTGAGCAGCGCGGCCGCGTCCTGGAGCAGCGCGAGCCGCCGCCGCAGCGGCATCTCGGTCGGCGTCTCGTCGTCCACCGTCAGCAGCGGGCGCACCGCGCGGTTGAAGTACTCCAGCTCGCCGGCCTCGCGCATCTTGGTCGCCATCACCAGCCGCCGGCCGGACTTGCGGGCGATCTGCACCGCGTGGTGGACGCCCTTGTCGGCCGACATCCGGCCGATGAACATCACGTAGTCGCCCTCACCGGCGCCGGGCCGGTGCACGTCCAGGTCGATGCCGTGGTGGATGACCGCCGAGACCGGCACGTCCCCCGACGCCCTGGCCTGCGAGTGCGAGATGCAGATGATCGAGGCGTGCCGGGCGGTCTGCCGCCAGATCCGCCGGGTCTCGTCGGTGAACGGCCCGTGGTTGGTGGTGACCACCGGCGGACGCCGCCCGCCGGTCATCCCGCGCGAGCCGGCGATGAGCGGGCCGATCAGCGTGTGGTCGTGGATCAGGTCCACGTCGGCCATGGCGTCGTAGGCCGCCAGTACGTGCGTGGTCTCGGCCACGGCCAGCCCGATCGGCGCGGGCGGCTCGCGGAAGAGGTACTCCTTGGGCACTGGGCAGGTGGACTCGCCGACGGTGAAGAGTGTGACGTCGTGGCCGAGCTCCTTGAGTCCCCGGGCGAGGTTGTCGATGACCAGCTCGGTACCGCCGTAGGCCGGCGGAGGTACAGGCACCCAGGGCGGGGCAATCAGGCCGATCCGCATGTGAGCTCCTCCTCGTATCACGCCGCGTGACCCTCACGCTTTACCTGGGCGCACCTAAAGCCGGACTCTGCGCACCCACGGGGCGGCGGCAGAGACAACCGATGAGGTGAATACCGTACGTATCCTGTTAGTAACCGAGAGTGATCTTCCCGGTGCATTGCGCCGACAAACTTGAGTAACCGCAAAGGCGGCCGGGCGGCGGCCCTGCCGAGGGCGCGCAGCGGCGCCGGTGAAGCGGTCCGCCGTGGTCTCGCCGCGAATTTCCCTGGCCAAGAAAATGTCGCTGGCCTAATCGAGCGCGGGAATCTGGCTCAGGTAAATGCCAGCCCGCTGACTGCTACCGTCGGCTGACGATCGCCCCCTGGTTAGTCGCCCGCTGGCTGGTCACCATCTGACTGGTGACCCTCTGGTTTGGTCACCCCCTGGTAAGGAGTTCGCCATGGCCGCCTCTCCGCTGACCATCTTGTTCATGCCGGAGAGCGCCTATGGCCCGACGAACAACTGCGTCGGCATCGGCGACGTGCTGCGCCAGCGCGGCCACCGGGTGGTGTTCGCCGCCGAGGCGTCGTGGCGCGGCCGGCTGGCGCCGCTGGGCTTCACCGAGGACCTGGTCGACCTGGCCGCGCCCGCTGACGCCGCTGACGAAGCGGGCGACGCGGGCGAACCCGGCGACGCGCCGGACGCCGGGCAGTTCTGGAAGGAGTTCATCGCCCGGACCGCGCCCGAGTTCCGCAAGCCCACCATCGAGCAGCTCGACACCTGGATCAGGCCGGTCTGGGCCGAGCTGATCGACGGCGCGCACTACTGCCACGAGCAGCTCACCGACATCATCGCCAGGGTCCGCCCGGACGTGATCGTCGAGGACAACGTGGTGGCGTTTCCGGCGCTGATGACCGCGGGCGTCCCGTTCGTGCGGATCGTGTCCTGCCAGCCGCTGGAGATCAAGGACCCCGCGCTGCCGCCCGCGTTCTCCGGCTACCCGGCCGGTGACCAGCCCGGCGACCGGGCTGGTGACCGGCCGGCGACCGGCTGGCTGGGCCGAGTTCCGCGCCGAGTACGACCGGGTGCACCGCCCGCTGTGGGCCGAGTTCGACGCCTGGATCACCGAGCAGGGCGCGCCGCCCCTGCCCGACCTGGAGTTCATCCACGAGGGCGCCGCGAACCTGTACGTCTACCCCGAGCTGGCCGACTACCGCCGGTCCCGGCCGCTCGGGCCGGGCTGGCTGCGGCTGGACTCCTCGGTCCGGGAGACCGACGCCGCGTTCACCCTGCCCGACGAGCTGGCGGGCGGCCCGGGCGCAAGCGGGCGGGGCGCAAGCGGGCGGGGCGCGCTCATCTACTTCTCGCTCGGCTCGCTGGGCTCGGCCGACGTAGGCCTGATGCGCCGGATCATCGGCTGCCTGGCCGACACCCCGCATCGGTACATCGTGTCCAAGGGCCCGCTGCACGCCGAGATCGACCTGGCCCCGAACATGTGGGGCGCCGAGTTCGTGCCGCAGACCTCGGTCCTTCCCCTGGCCGACCTGGTGATCACGCACGGCGGCAACAACACCACCACCGAGGCCCTGCACTTCGGCAAGCCCACGATCGTGCTGCCGCTGTTCTGGGACCAGCCCGACAACGCCCAGCGGATGGACGAGCTCGGCCTGGGCGTCCGCCTCGACACCTACGGCTTCACCGACGGTGAGCTGCACGGCGCCATCGACCGGCTGCTCGGCGACGGCACGCTGCGGGCCCGGCTGGCCGACGGCGCGGCCCGGATCCAGGCCCGTCAGGGCCTGCGCGCGGCCGCCGACCTCATCGAGCGCACGGCCGGCGCCTGACCGGCGTCACCAGGCCTTCGTGCTGTTGCCGACGACCCAGTTCCGGCCCTGGACGGTAAGCCGGTACTTGCCGAGGTGGGCGGCGGGCGTCAGCTCGACCAGTCCCTGCTCGACCAGGCTCCGTACCGTGGCGTCCGCTACCGCAACGTCCGCGAACATCTGCTGGTCGGCCAGGGCCCGGCACAGCTCGTCCATGGTCATCGGCCGGCTCTCCATCAGCGTCGCCAGCACGTGCACCTCAGCCGCAATCAGGTCAGTCATGCTCCCATTGTCGCCCGGCCCGGCGTCCGCGATTCTTTCCCAGCACCCGCTCGGTGTGGGCCACCGGCAACGTCTTCGGCCCCGGCGACGGCACTACCCTCAACCGCGGCACCATCTGGCGGTACACCCCCTGACTGGCCCGCCCGGCCCCGGTCAGGTGCCGGGCACGGCCAGGCGGTGCCAGGTGCGGCCGCCGTTGGTGGTGCGCCACAGCGACGTGCCCGCGATCCAGCCGGTCTGGCTGGTCACGAAGTCCACCACCGGCGGTGTCGGGTCGTCGTAGGCGTAGTAGATGTGAAAGGTCACGTTGCTGGTGATGGTGCGCCAGGTCCGGCCGGCGTTGTCCGTGGCCAGGATGTGGTCGCCGTCCACCAGCCGCCAGCTCGTCCCGCTGATCGCGTCCACGACCCAGCCCTCGGGCGGGCCGGGCGGGGTGACCGGCCGCCACGCCACGCCGCGGTCGGTGCTGACGTAGACCACTGACCTCAGCGGCGAGCCGTCGATGGTGTAGCCGACCGCGCCCCGGCTCCCGGACACCAGCGGCACGCCGGCGAAGCCGGAGCCGGAGTCGATCGGGCCGCCGGGCGGGGCGGCGACCCGGCGCTTGATCCAGGTCTTGCCGCCGTTGGTGGTCTCGTACAGCGGCGCGGCCTTGGGCCCGGTGAAGCTGGCCCAGCCGGTCGACTGACTGGTGAACTGGATGTCCTTGTCGCCACCCCAGGGCAGCGACCCGGGCTTGTTGCCGTCCGGGCCGGTGACCGAGACCCGCTGCCAGTGCCGCCCGCCGTCGGTGGTGCGGTACAGGTCCACGCCCTCGGAGCCGACGTAGGGCGGCTCGGCCTGGCACCAGCCGACCGACGGAGTGACGAAGTCCAGGCCGCAGTCGTAGACGTAGGTCGAGAAGCCGACCTTGGTCAGCGGCTCGCGGCCGACCACGGTCCAGCGCCGACCGCCGTCGGTGGTCGCGGCGATGTGCTGGGCGGCACCGTTCTTGATGCCGCCGTAGGTGACCCAGGCGTGCTGGGCGCCGAGCGCGAAGAAGCCGGTGATGACCTTGCCGCCGGTCTGCCTGGCCAGGCCGGGCGGGGTGACGCTGGCCCAGGTCCGGCCGCCGTTGACGGTCCTGGCCAGGCCCTGCGGGGCGCCGCTGAGGTCCTGGGTCCAGGCCCACGCGGTGTCGGCCCCGGCCGGCCAGACCTGGCGCAGGGTCTGACCCCCCGCCACGGCGGCGGGCGGCGAGACAGCGGCGGCCGAGCGCGAGGCGGCCGAGCGCGCGGCGACGGAGTGCCCGGTGTCGGAGTGCGCGGTGGCGGAGTGCGCGGTGTCGGCAGCCCTGGCCGCCACGGCGGACACCGCGGCGGGCGGGCTCGCGGCGGCGCAGGCCGCGACGGCGACCAGCGCCCCGCAGGCCAGTATCGACAGGGACAGCGGCCGGCGGACCGGGATGCTGGGCATGCCACCTCCTGTTAGGGATTCTGGCCTTCAAGACGCCGGTCGCCGGGTCCCGGTTGCGGTGAATTGCCGGGCTTGACCACGGGCTAGCCGCGGGCCGCGCGGCGCTGGAACAGGTACGCCGACGCGGCCGCGGAGACCGCGAGGATGCCGCCGCACCAGGCCAGCGCGACCCACGTGCTGCTCCCCGCGGACTGTGACATTAGGGACGAGGACATCAGGTGCGAGCGGACGGCGTCGATCACCGGGGTGGCGGGCTGGTGCCGGGCGAACCCGCGCAGCCAGGTCGGCATGGTGGCGATGGGCACGAAGCCGCTGCTGGCGTAGGGCAGGAACAGCACGGCGAACGTGGCCCCGTTGGCGGCGTCGGGCGAGCCGGCCAGCAGGCCGATGACCGCCGACAGCCAGGAGATGGCCAGGATGAAGGCCAGCAGCACGCCACCCGCCACCAGCCAGCGGCCGGCCCGGCGTGCGGCCGGAAGCCGATCGCGAAGGCCACCCCGAGCACCAGCAGGGTAGAGATGGTGTTGCGCACCACGCTGGCCACCACGTGGCCGGTCAGGAAGGCCACGCCGCCGACGTTCATGGACCGGAACCGGTCCACGATGCCGTCAGTCATGTCGGTGCAGACCCGCACGGCGGTCAGCGCCGAGCCGAAGCCCGCGCAGAGCACCAGCACGCCGGGCACCACGTAGTTCACGTACGCGGTGCCGACATGGATGGCCCCGCCGAACAGGTAGACGAACAGCAGCATCAGCATGACCGGCAGGATCAGCGCGGTGAGCAGGGCATCAACGTTCCGCCAGTTCAGCCGCAGCGCGCGGCCGGTCATGACCAGCGGGCCAGTGAGTTCAGACATGGGCGGACTCCTCCTGGAGTGAGCTGGGCTGGGTGGCAGTGGGTTTTGCAGCAGTGGGTTTTGCAGCAGAGGGCTCGGTGGCGCGGTGGCCGGTCAGGGCCAGGAATACGTCGTCCAGGCTGGCCGCGTGCACCGCGAAGCTGCGCACCGCCGTCCGGCCGGGATCAACCTGATCGAGCAACGCACGCACCTCCGGGCCGCTCCCGTCCGTCGCCAGGCCGAGGGTCAGGGCGGCTCGCTCGTGCCGCACCACGCGATGCCCCAGCCGCTGGCCGATCTCGTCGTAGTCGGCCGCGCTGGCCAGCACCAGGTCCAGGCGCTGGCCGCCGACCTGCTCCTTCAGGGCGCTGGGCGTGCCGTCGGCGACGATCTTCCCGCCGTCCAGCACGCTGACCCGGGTGGCCAGCCGGTCGGCTTCCTCGAGGTACTGGGTGGTCAGGAAGATGGTCACCCCGGCCTCCGCCAGCTCCGTGATCACCTGCCACATGGCCTGACGGCTGGGCAGGTCCAGCCCGGTGGTGGGCTCGTCCAGGAAGATCACCTCGGGCCGGCCCATCAGGCTGGCGGCCAGGTCCAGCCGCCGCCGCATGCCGCCGGAGTAGGTGCCGGCCCGCCTGCGGCCCGACTCGGCCAGGCCGAACTGGTCCAGCAGCGCCCGGCTGCGCAGCCGGGCCTCGGTCCGGTTCAGGCCGGCCAGCCGGCCCATCATGCGCAGGTTCTCCTCTCCGGTCTGGCCGGCGTCGACCGCGGTGTACTGACCGGTCAGGCTGATCTTCCGGCGCACGGCGGCCCGGTCGGCCACGATGTCCGACCCGGCCACCCGGGCGGTCCCGGCGTCGGCGCGCGTCAGCGTGGCCAGGATGCGGACGGTGGTGGTCTTGCCGGCCCCGTTCGGGCCCAGCAGCGAGTACACGCTGCCCCGGTCGACCGCCAGGTCCACGCCGTCCAGCACGGCGTGCTGGCCGTAGGACTTGCGCAGTCCGCTGACCTCGATCGCTAGGTCCCTGGTCATGGGCGTCATCTCCCCTCGCCATACTTCTGCGTATCACGTACGCTCTATTGCGTATCTCATACGCACTACTGCGTAGGTTATACGCAGTCCTAGGATGGCTGTCAACCGACGGGAGGCGGCGGATGACTGAGGCGAGCGGACGCGGCCCGGGACGGCCGGCCGCCGGGCGCGCGGCAGACGGAGCGCCGGCAGGCGGGCGGGCGGCGGCCGGGCGGACGGCAGATGGGCCGAGCGGCAGATGGGCCGACGGCGGCGGACGGGCCGACGGCGGCGGGGGGCGACGCGGCGGACGGGCTGCCGGCCAGCCTGGCGGCGGTATGGGGACTGCGCGAACGGCCTGGCAAGGGGCCTAAGCCGGGACTCAGCCTGGAGAAGATCGTCGCGGCGGCGGTCCATGTTGGCGCGACCGACGGGCTGGCGGCGGTCTCGATGGCCCGGGTCGCAGCCGAGCTAGGCGCGGGCACGATGGCCCTGTACCGGTACGTCGGCTCCAAGAGCGAGCTGCTGAACCTGATGGTGGACGCGGCGTTCGGCCCCCCGCCGCCGCTACCCGAGTCCGCCGTGGGCTGGCGGGCCGCGCTGTCACACTGGGCGTGGGCCGAGCTCGCCACCATGCGCGCCAGCATCTGGGCCGTACTCATGCCGATCAGCGGACCGCCCGCGACGCCCAACCAGGTGGCCTGGATGGAGCAGGGCCTGCGCTGCATGCGCGGCACCGGCCTGACCGAGGGTCAGAAGATGTCGGTGATCCTGCTGCTCAGTGGCTACGTCCGCAGTCAGGCCATGCTGGAAGCCCAGCTCAGCGAGGCCATCCGCACGGCCGGGATCACCGACCAGCAGATGATGCTGGACTACAACCGGATCCTCGGGACCGTGATCGACCGGCAGCGGTTCCCCGAGCTGACGGCGGTGGTCGAGTCCGGGGTGATGGGCAAGGCCGACCCTCCGGATGAGGAGTTCACCTTCGGGCTGCAGCGGATCCTCGACGGCATCGGCACGCTGCTCGACAGCCTGCCCTGACCGCTGCCCTGACCACACCACCCACCTCGCCAGCCCCACCAGCCTCTCAAGATCGGCTCGTCAGGGTGCCCACGCGCGTTTCGGGCGCGCGGGCTGGTTTCGGGCGGTGTTAGGGGCGGTTTTGGGTGGCGGTTAGGGGCGGAAGGCCTCGCCAGCGACCTGGCGGCCGGCCACGGTCTGCTTGAGGTAGCCGTAGGTGCCGGCGTCGCGCAGCTCCCTGGCCGCCGTGGCCAGCGCGTCGATCGCGGCGTAGGCGAACGCGCCGCCCACGGAGATCCGGGCCACGCCCAGCCCGGCCAGCTCGGCCACGCCGGGGACACCGCCGAAGGCCAGCACGTTGACCGGGCGGTCCACCGAGGTCACTACGGCCCGGATGTCCTCGGACCGAGTCAGGCCGGGGGCGTACAGCACGTCGGCCCCGGCCTCCTGGTAGCGCTGGAGCCGGGCGATGGTGTCGGCCAGGTCCGGGTTGTTGCGCAGGAAGTTCTCGCACCGGCCGGTGAGGACCAGCCGGACCGGCCCGGCGTGCGCCGCGTCGGCGGCCGCGCTGATCCGCTCGGCGGCCAGCCCGATGTCGTAGATGGGGTCCTCGGCACGGCCGCTGTAGTCCTCGATGGACAGGCCCGCCAGCCCGGTCCCGATGGCCCTGGTCACGGTGTCGGCGACCCCGTCGGGCTCGTGGGCGTACCCGTTCTCCAGGTCGGCCGAGACCGGCAGTCCGGTCGCGGCGACGATGGCGGCCGCGTTGTCCAGGGCCTCGTCGCGGCTCACGGCGCCGTCGGGGCGGCCGAACGTGGCCGCGAAGCCGCTGCTGGTGGTGGCCAGCGCGGCGAAGCCCAGCGAGGCCAGCACCCGGGCCGAGCCCGCGTCCCACGGGTTGGGCAGCAGGAGCGGCTCACCGGGCCGGTGCAGGGCCAGGAAGCGGGCCGCGCGCTCGGCCGCGACCGCGGTGTCCGTCGCGGTGTCATTCCCGGCTGCGGCAGCGTCGCCGTGCATAGGCAGACCATCCCTTCGGCTGTCGGCGGCGCCCGAGATGATGTGCGCCATGCCGAGTATCCCCCACGAGGCACCGCTCGAGTTGCTGCGTACCAACCCCCGGCTGACCGTCGTGCTTCTGCGTGGCCTTGGCGTCCCCGCCCCCGAAGGCGCGACCGCAACGCTGGCGCCGACCGACCTAAGCACCACCGTGCCGGCTGAGCTGCGCGCCGACGCCGTGGTCCTGCTGTCCGGCACGGACGGCACCAGGCTGGCCGTCATCGTCGAGGTGCAGCTGCGCCACGACAAGGACAAGCTCTACAGCTGGCCGGTCTACCTCGCCCAGGTCAGGGCGGCGCATCGCTGCCCGGCCGTGCTGCTGGTGATCTGCGCGGGCCGGGCTACCGCACGGCGCTGCCGTGAGCCGATCAGCACCGGACATCCCGGCTTCGAACTGGTCCCGCTGGTCATCGACGCCGAGACCACGCCCGACCCCAGCGGGCCGGGAGTGGAGGACGCGGGTCCGGAGTTGCTAGTGCTGGCTGTGCTCACCGGCGCGCTTGATCTGAGCCAGGACCACCTGCGCAGACTGGTCACGGCCAGGCTCGCTCGCCTCGATGCAAGCCGCGCCACCGACTACACTTTGTTCATACTGAATGCCGTGCCCGACTCGGTCCGGCAGGCCCTGAAGGAGGCTCTGATGTCGTCCGCCACCCGGCTTGGCCTGCACGACGAATTCGTCGACCGGTTCCTCGAGCAGGGTCGCGGCCCCGAAGGCCTCGCTGAAGGTGAAGCCAGGGGCGAGGCACGCATGCTCCTGCACGTACTCTCGCGCCGTGGTCTGGAGGTACCGCCCGAGGTCCGGCAGCGGGTGCTGTCGTGCACCGACACCGGCCAGCTCGAGGCCTGGGCTGACCGCGCTGTCACCGCGGTCTCCGTCCAGGAGGTCTTCCGCTGACCTGGTCGGTCAGTTCGGGCTGTAGGGGGTGTTGCGGAGGTCGGCGGCTGGCATCGAGGTGAGGGCGCGCAGCAGCGTCGTCTCCTTGAGCAGCAGCGTCCGCTCGGCGGTCAGCCGCCGCAGCGCGTCCGGCTCGGCCAGCAGGGCCTGCTTGTCGGGCAGGTCCACCACCACCGACGCGGCCACCACGTAGGACAGCAAGACCGGCTCGTCGGGCAGCTCGGGCACGTTGACCCGGGTCGCACCCCGCTGGGCCAGCACCTCGAGGTAGGCCAGGAACGCCTCCTGCACGGCGGTGACCGCCAGCCCGGCGGCCGCCTCGTCGCCGGTGTCGTCGGGCAGCAGGTCCACCTCGGCCTGCAGGTAGGGCCGTGAGTCGTCCAGGCGCAGCAGCCGGAACCGGTCGGCGCCCACGGTGACCAGGTTGTACCGGCCGTCCTCCTGCTCGTCGACCTGGCGCAGGATCGCCGTGCAGCCGATCTCGTGCAGGGCCCGGACGCCCGCGATGCCGGTCTCCCGCCCCTCCCGGATGGCGATGACCCCGAACTGCTGCGGCTCGGGGCCGTCCAGCAGGTCCCGGACCAGCTCCCGGTACCGCTCCTCGAAGATGTGCAGGGGCAGCACCAGGCCGGGGTACAGGACCGTTCCCAGCGGGAACAGCGGCAGGCTCTGGCTCATGGTTCGACAGTATGCCGATCATCGGCCCCGGTGACAGGCCCCAGGTCTGCTGCAGACACCTGCTGCCAGCACCGGCAGCGCGTCAGGCGTCGTAGTCCACGGTGAGCTCGTCGGACACCGGCAGGGACTGGCAGGTCAGCACGTAGCCGGCGGCCAGCTCGGTGTCGTCGAGCGCGAAGTTGCGCCGCATCCGGACCTGGCCGGCGGTCAGCCTGGCCCGGCAGGTGCCGCAGACCCCGCCCTTGCAGGCGAACGGCAGGTCGGGCCGGACCCGCTGGGCGCCGTCCAGCACCGCGGTGTCGCGGGCGATGCTGGTGGTGGTGCGCCGGCCGTCGAGCACGACCGTGACCTCGCTGCCGCCCTCGACCCCGGCCTCGGCGTGCCGCTCCGGCTCGGGCGCCTCGTCCTCGACGTAGAACAGCTCGCGGTGCACCCGCTCGGCGGGCACGCCGAACTCGGCCAGCACGGCGGTCGCGTCGGTGACCATGCCGTAGGGGCCGCACAGCCACCAGTGATCCACCGCGTCGACCGCGCAGGTGGCAGGCAGCAGCCGCCGCAGCCGGCCGGCGTCCATCCGCCCGCTGAACAGCTCGACCTCCACGGCCTCACGAGACAGCAGGTGGACCAGCTGGAGCCGGCTGGGGTAGCGGTCCTTGAGGTCGGCGATGTCGTCGGCGAACATGACCGACCCGGCCCGCCGGTTGCCGTACAGCACGCTGACCTGGGCGCCCGGGTGGGCCAGGGCCGACGCGGTGATGGACAGCACCGGCGTGATGCCGGACCCGGCCGCGATGAGCACGTGCCGGGCCGGGGCGTCCAGGTCGGCCGTGAACGACCCGGCGGGCGGCTGGACCTCGATCCGGTCGCCGGGCCGCACCTCGCGGACCAGCCAGCCCGACATGGCCCCGCCGGGCACCTCGCGCACGCCGATCCGCGGCGGGTCGCCGGCCGGGGAGCAGATGGAGTAGGACCGGCGCTCATCGCGGCCGTCGATCACCCGGCGCAGGGTCAGCGACTGGCCGGGCCGGAACCGGAACAGCTCGGCGTGCTCCGGCGGAACGTCGAAGGTGATGGCCGCGGCATCGTCACACAGCCGGTCGACGCGGTCCACGGTGAGTTGGACAAACAGCCGCCGTTGACCCGCTGGCGGCATTTCAGAGTTCCTTGACATGCTCGAAGGGCTCCGCGCAGGCCTGGCAGCGGTACAGGTCCTTGCAGGCGGTGGCGCCGAACGCCGCGGTGCGCACGGTGCCGAGGGACCCGCAGGCCGGGCAGCGCACCGAGACCGGGGCGGCGGTCAGCGTCAGCGGCACCGGGCCGGGGGGCCGCTTCGGGGCCGGGCCGGGGGGCGCGATCCCGGCCGCGGCCAGCTTGCGGCGGCCGGCCGGGGTGATCCAGTCGGTGGACCACGGCGGGCTGAGCGAGGTCCGTACCTCGACGTCGCCGAGCCCGGCCGCGGCCAGCCGGGCGGCCACGTCGCGGCTCATCTCGCGCAGCGCGGGGCAGCCGGAGTAGGTGGGCGTGATCCAGACCACGACGCCGGCGTCGTCCACGGTGACCTCGCGCAGGATGCCGAGGTCGCCGAGGGTCAGCATGGGCAGCTCGGGGTCGGGCACGGCGCCGGCGATGTCGCGGGCCCGGGCCAGGGCCAGCTCCAGGGCCAGCTCCAACTTCGGTGCCGCGGCCGTCACCAGGTCGCTCCGGGGTGGACGCGGGCCACGCTCTGGAGCTCGTCCAGGAGGCCGGCCAGCTCGGCGGTGTGCACGCCCCGCGGGACGGGCCGGACGGGCCCGTCCGGCCAGGCCAGGCCGGCCCGGCTCAGGACGGTGGCCAGCACCGCGTCAAACTCCGCCCGGAGGTCGGCCGGCCGGGGAACGACATGCGGGGAAAGTCCTTGTTCGAGATCCGAATCTAGGAACAGCTCGGGGGTCAGCGGGGCGACGTCGGCCAGCCCGGCGGTCATCCGCTCTCGCGAGTAGTCGGTGCCGCCCGCGAGCCGCAGCAGCCACTGCGCCGCGTAGTCGCGGTGGTAGGTGAGCTCCTGCACGCCCTTGGCGGCGATGGCGGCCAGCACCGCGTCGGCCGATTCCCGCAGCCGGTCCAGCTGGGCCAGCCGCCAGGTGCTGAACACCAGCAGCCGGGCGATCAGGCCGCCGAAGTCGGCGTCGCGGACCTCGGCCAGCCGGACGTTGCGGAACTCGTCCGGGCCGCGCCCGAAGGCCAGGTCGTCCTCGGTCCGGCCGGTGCCGTCGGCGCGCCCGGCCCTGGTCAGCAGCAGCCGGGCCTGGCCGAGCAGGTCGAGCGCGATGTTGGCCAGCGCGGTCTCCTCTTCCAGCTCGGGCGCGCGGGCCAGCCACTCCTGCAGCCGCTGCGACATGATCAGCGCGTCGTCGCCGATCATCAGGCAGTACGCGGCCAGGTCGGCGCCGGGCACCCCGTCGGGCAGGGCGGTGTCCACGCCGGCCAGCGGGTCGGCGAAGCCGGTGCCGAAGGCCCAGCGCTGGTCGCCGGATTCCTCGGTGATCGCCTCGTAGGCGGTGTCAAAGCCCATGTGCTCAGCGATTCCTAGATGTGCGGAACTCAGATGTGTGGGACAGCTCAGATGTGCGGGACAGAGTCGGGGATGTCGTAGAAGGTGGGATGCCGGTACACCTTGTCGCCGCTGGGCGCGAAGAACGGGTCCTTCTCGTCCGGGCTGGACGCGGTGATGTCGGCGGAGGCCACGACCCAGATGCTGACGCCCTCGTTGCGCCGGGTGTACAGGTCACGGGCGTGGCGCAGGGCCATCTGGGCGTCGGCGGCGTGCAGCGAGCCGACGTGCACGTGGTTCAGGCCGCGCTTGCTGCGCAGGAAGACCTCGTACAGGGGCCACTCTGCGTCCCTCACATCGGGGTCGCTCACGCTGATACCTCCTTCGACTCGCGGGCGGCGTAGGCGACGGCGGCCTCGCGGACCCAGGCGCCGTCCTCGTGCGCGGCGCGCCGGTGCTCGATGCGCTCGGCGTTGAGCGGGCCGTCGCCCGAGATGACCCGCTTGAGCTCGGCCCAGTCCGGCTCGCCGAAGTCGTAGCCGCCGCGCTCGGCGTTCCAGCGCAGCTCGGGGTCGGGCAGGGTCACGCCGAGCGCCTCGGCCTGCGGCACGGTCATGTCCACGAAGCGCTGCCGCAGCTCGTCGTTGGTGTGCCGCTTGATCCGCCAGCGCATGGACTGCGCGGTGTTGGGCGACTGGCTGTCCGGCGGGCCGAACATCATCAGCGACGGCCACCACCACCGGTTGGTGGCCTCCTGCACCATCTCCTGCTGGGCCGTGGTGCCGCGCATCATCGTGAGCAGCAGCTCGAAGCCCTGGCGCTGGTGGAAGGACTCTTCCTTGCAGATGCGGATCATCGCCCGGGCGTACGGCCCGTAGGACGACCGGCACAGCGGCACCTGGTTGCAGATGGCCGCGCCGTCGACCAGCCAGCCGATGACGCCCACGTCGGCGAAGCTCAGCGCCGGGTAGTTGAAGATCGAGGAGTACTTCTGCGCGCCGGAGATCAGGCGGCGGGTGAGGTCGGCCCGGTCGGCGCCCAGGGTCTCGGCGGCCGAGTACAGGTACATGCCGTGACCGGCCTCGTCCTGCACCTTGGCCAGCAGGATGGCCTTGCGGCGCAGCGAGGGGGCGCGGGTCACCCAGCCGCCTTCGGGCTGCATGCCGATGATCTCCGAGTGCGCGTGCTGGGCGATCTGCCTGATCATCGTCTTGCGGTAGCCCTCGGGCATCCAGTCGCGCGGCTCGATCCGGCGGTCGTGGGCCACGGTCTCGTCGAAGTGACGCTCCAGCGGCTCGGTGTCGCCATCGATTCCCGGCACGGCGCCTCCAGCGAGAGCATTAACAAACCGATCGTTCGGTATGTTAGCCTGCTGCGATGGCGGATGGCAAGGTGGCGGGCGGGGTCCGCCCGGGCGCGGGGGGCCGGCGGCGCGGGCGGCCGGGCTATGACCGTGAGTCGCTGCTGGCCGTGGCCGTGGCCGTGTTCAACGAGCGGGGCTACGACGGCACCAGCATGGAGGACCTGTCCGGCCGGCTCGGCATCGCCAAGTCGTCCATCTACCACCACGTGCACAGCAAGGAAGACCTGCTCACGCTGGCCCTGGACCGGGCCCTGGACGGGCTGTTCTCCGTCGCCGACCAGGCCCTGGCCATGGACGCGCCTGCCATTGGCCGGCTGGAATTCCTGGTCCGGGGCAGCGTGGGGGTGCTGGCCGACCGTCTGCCTTATGTGACGCTGCTGCTGCGCGCCCGCGGCAATACCGCGACCGAACGGCACGCGCTCAGTCGGCGGCGAGAGTTTGACCAGATCATTGCCGACCTGGTCAAGGAGGCCGCGGTCGATGGTGACATCCGCCCCGATATCGACCCGTCG
The DNA here is from genome assembly GCA_963822485.1 of uncultured Actinomycetota bacterium. Classification (GTDB taxonomy): domain Bacteria; phylum Actinomycetota; class Actinomycetes; order Streptosporangiales; family Streptosporangiaceae; genus DASUBV01. Next base: position 74,285 of record CAWGHW010000024.1, on the reverse strand, counting down.
ATTACCGCGCGACTGCTGTTCGGCATGGTCAACTCGGTGTCGGAGTGGTACCGGCCCGGGCGAGGCACTACGGGAAGCGGCAGTAACGGCGATGACCTGGCCGACGCGGTGTGCGCGATAGCATTCGATGGTCTGCGCATCCGCCACGGATAGCCGCGCGATCCGGTTCGCGCTGTCCCGCGGCCGCCTGACGAGTTAAGCTAATAATCCGACAGCCGACGCCGGCGTGGCCCGGCTGCCCTGGCATTATGGGACTTGATGAAAAACTCAGCCTCTTCTTCCCGTCGCTTCCCCGTCACTGTTACGCACCTCCCCGTTGTCCGCTGCCAGGTTTGCCAGCGGACTATGGCGCACCAGCCCGGAAGGGCGAGCGAGGTTCTCACCGATCATTACCGTCGCTCGCATCCCGAGAAGCTGGGGCTCTCCGCCGAGTAATTACCGGGCTGATGCGCCGAAATGTCATTAGCCTTCAGTCGCCGGACCTGATGTCGGTGTCGTCGTCGTCCACCGTGTGAACCGCGGCTTCCTCGGCCGACGCGGCACCGCCGTCGATCCCGGCGTCATGCGCGACCAGGTCGGACTCAGTGACCGAATGAGCGCCTTCATCCTCGGCTACCAGCCGCCCTGACCGCGGGTCGGGGCCGTCGTCCAGGAGCAGCCCGTCGACGTCCTCGTCGCCGGCGTCCTCGTCGTCGTCCGCCTCGCTCTCGTCGTCCTCGTCCTCGCTGTCCAGCTCGGTGAGGACGTCCGGCTCCTCCTCCGCCAGCAGCTGATCCAGGGACTCGCCTTGCTTCTCCTCGGCGGCCGTGTCGCCGAATCGCATCCCGGCCGACCACTTGTCGGCCGGGATGATGCCCGCGTCGAGCGGGTCGTCCCCGGGGTTGCCCTCCAGCGTGTCCGACGCGTCCAGGTTCCCCTCATCCTGGAACTCGTCGTAGTCGTCCGGGTTGTAGTCCTCGTCGTCAGACATCTCTCAGCTCCTGTCCAGGGCGTCTAGTGAGCTACTCGGCGTAGCGGGCGGCGCGGCGAGCGGGATCTCCGCTGAGTCGGTCAGGCGCAGCTTGCGCCGGGCGCGCTCATAGAACGTAGTCCGGCCCAGGCGGACCACTCGGGCCGCCCCCGGCCGGGGCTGAAGCTCGATCATGTCGCCGGGCCCGACGTGCGCCGCGACCTGGCCGTCCACCTCGACCGCCAGCCGGCCGCTGGCCGGCAGGATCTCCAGCACCAGACGGTCGGCCACCGACAGCACCAGCCCGCGGTTGTAGGCCGAGTGCGGCGCGGCCGGCGTCACCACCAGCGCCTCCACCGCCGGGCTGACGATCGGGCCGCCCGCCGAGAAGCTGTACGCGGTGGAGCCGGTCGGGGTGGCCACCACCACCGCGTCCGCCGCGTAGCTCACGAACGGGTGGTCGGCCACCCGGACCGCCACCGAGGCGCTGGCCTGGCCGGGGAACCGGACCACGGCGATGTCGTTGAACGCCGTGACGACCTGGTCGCCGATGACGGCGTCCACCGCCATCCGCGGCTCGATGGTGAACTGATGGCCGTCGATGGCCGACAGCGCGTCCGGCAGTTCCGGCACGTCCACCTCGGCCAGGAAGCCCAGCTTGCCCAGGTTGACCCCGAGCACCGGGGCCCGCTGCCGGTCGGCCAGCCGCATGGCCCGCAGCATCGTCCCGTCCCCGCCCAGGCTGACCACCAGGTCCGAGCGACGGCCCAGCTCTTCGGGCGTGACCGCGATCGCGCTACAGTGCAGCCGCACGATCTCGTCGTTGATCCCCAGGATCTGGGTGTTGCGCTGCGCGGCCCAGTCCAGGACCGCGTTCACGGCGCTCTCGGAGTCCCGCTGCGGATGCAGGACCAGTCCGACGGCGTGCATCTCAGCGCCGTCCAGCGAGTTTCAGCCTCATGAGGCCCAAGCTACCGGGCGTGCCCATCTGTCCGAGGCCCGGCAGGACGTTTCTCCCGCGGCACACCCGATGATTTCCGGAAGGTCAGTAAGTGCGGCGATTCATCATGACCGGGGCACCCGGCTGCGGAAAGACATCGATCCTGACCGCCCTGCGTGACCGGGGCTACGCCGTCGTCCCCGAGGCGGCGACCGACGTGATCGCGGCCGAGCAGGCCCGCGGCATTGACGAGCCCTGGACCAGGCCCGACTTCGCGAGCCGGATCGTCGAGCTGCAGCGGACCCGGCAGCTCCAGGCGGCCGGCGACCCGCAGGTCTACGACCGTTCCCCGCTGTGCACGCTGGCCCTGGCCCGGTACCTGGGCCAGCCGGTCACGCCACCCCTGGCGGAGGAGATCAAGAGATTGCTCGAACAACGGATATTTCAGCGCATGGTCTTCTTCGTCCGGCCGATCGGGTTCATCGAGCCCACCGCGGCCCGGCGGATCAGCTACGAAGAGTCACTGATCTTCGAGCGGCTGCACGAGGCCGCCTACCGGGAGCACGGCTTCGAGCTCATCGACGTGCCGCCCGGCCCCGTCGATTCCCGTGCGGCCCTCGTCGCCGGCTATCTCCCCGCGGTCAGGTTGTGAGGCCGGTCAGATCCTGCACCAGGTCTCGCCGTCGATGAGCTCGCGAACCGCGTCGAGGTGGCCGGCGTGGCACGCCGTCTCCGTGATCACGTGCATGATCAGCTCGCGCAGGTCGTGCAGCCGCCAGTGGCCGAACTGCTCCGCGGGCCAGAACGCCGGCGGGGCGTCGATCGGGGTGGCCGCGATGACCGCGTTGGCCCGCTCGGTCTCCTGGCGGTAGGCGTCGAGGACCGCCTGGGCGGGCTCGTCCGGGCCCACCTGCCAGCCGGCCGCGTCCGGCTGAATCCGCTCGCCCGCGACGACGACGCGGAACCAGAGTTGCTCGACGTCGACCGTGAGGTGGCGGACCAGGCCCAGGCAGCTCCAGCCGGTGGGCAGCACCGGGCGCCGCAGGGCTTCGTCGGACAGCCCGTCCAGGATTCCGAGGACGTGGTCGCGCTGGCTGTTCAGGGCCTTCAGCATGAGGGCCTTTTCGCTGCTTTCGCGGCTGGCCATCTCGCCGTTCATGGTTTCGCTCGTGGTTCCGTCGCTGACAATGGTGGCTGACGACATGGCTCCTCCTTGTTATTGATGGGGGTTATTCAGCGGGGCAGTTCCTGCGCGATTTCCCAGACGTGCCCGCTCGGGTCGGTGAAGGCGGCCGTGCGCATTCCCCAGGGGCGACTGACCGGCCCGTTGAGCAGGGTCACGCCGCGCTGGGCCAGGTCCGCGCAAACCGCGTCCACGTCGTCGACCCAGATGCTGAACTGGAAGCGCGATCCGGCCTCCGGGCCGGCCACCAGGGCCGGCTTGATAAGGTCCGGCGCCGCCGTCGTGCGGAGCAGATTGATGATCGTGTTATCGAAGCTGAATACCGCCGAGTTATCGTCGGTAAAGGCCACCGGCAGGCCGAAGACATCCTGGTAAAAAGCCTTAGCCCGATCCAGGTCCTCGACGAACAGGGTGATGGCGCCGATGCTCTTCTTTGTCGTTGACCACGCGCTCACTTACGTACCTCTTTCGCGGTTCGCTGGTCCGGCTTGTCACCAGCACGACGAACTCGACGGCCTGCCATGGACAGGCCGGGGGCACGAATTTCTGCGGCGCGGCGCGAGGGTTAGCGGCGCGAGGGTTACCGGCGGGCGGGTTAGCCGCGCGCGGGTTAGCGGTGGGCGGCCCGCGGGCGGGTGTCGCGCGGGTGCACCGGCTCCCCGCACTCCTGGCAGACCAGCGCGGGCGCGAGCGCGTGATCCCCGTGGTGCTCGATGACCAGGGGCGGCCCGCTGCCGTCGTCCAGGTGCCGGTCACCCCAGCTCATCAGCGTGACGATGACCGGGTAGAGGTCGCGGCCCGCCTCCGTCAGCCGGTACTCGAACCGGGCCGGGTGCTCGGCGTACTGGCTGCGCTCCAGGATCCCCGCCCCGACCAGCGTGCGCAGCCGGGCCGCCAGCGTGTCCCGCGGCGCGCCCGTGCGCCTGATCATCTCGTCGAACCGGCGGTTGCCGAGGAACACCTCGCGCACCGCGAGCAGCGCCCACTTCTCGCCCACGATCGCGAGCGTGCGGGCGATGGAGCAGGCTCGCGGCTGAGGCGTCACCGACGTCATGGCACCGAGCCTACCTCCAGTGAGTCCAGTTTCTGGACTCGCACGCGAAAGTCGGAGTAGGGTGAGTCCAGATTTCAGACTCACCAGGATCCGGACTCACCGAGGATGTGACGTGGACTCAACCCCTGCGACGGATGCCCAGTCGTCTGACGTCCGGCCGCACGCAGCGCCCGCGCCATCCCTGTCGCCCCGTCAGGTGGCCGGGATCGTCGGCGTGCTGTCCCTGGCCGTGTTCATGTCGAGTCTCGACCTGTTCATCGTCAACCTGGCGTTCCCCTACATCGGGCACGAATACCACGGAACCAGCCTGAGCTCGCTGTCCTGGGTGCTGAACGGCTACACCATCGTGTTCGCCGCCATCCTCGTGCCCGCCGGGCGGTGGGCCGACCGCGTCGGGCGGCGACGGCTGTTCGTCGCCGGGCTCATCGCCTTCAGCTTCGGCTCCCTGCTCTGCGGCCTGGCCCCCGGCGTCGCCGAGCTCATCATCGCCCGGCTCATCCAGGCCGCCGGGGCCGGCCTGATGGTGCCCGCGTCGCTGTCCCTGCTGCTCGCCGCCGTCCCCGCCGCCGACCGCCCGCGCGCCATCGGCACCTGGTCCGCCCTCGGCGCCCTGGGCGCCGCGCTCGGCCCCGTGATCGGCGGCAGCCTCGTGCAGGTCAGCTGGCGCTGGGTGTTCTGGATCAACCTGCCCGTCGGCCTCGTCGCCGTGCTCCTCGCCGCCCGCGTCGTCCCCGAGAGCCGCGACGAGAACGTCCGCGGCCGCCCCGACCTCATCGGCGCCGCCCTGCTCGCCGCTGCCGTCGGCCTCATCGCCCTGGCGCTGGTCAAGGCCCCCGCCTGGGGCTGGGGCTCCGACCGGTTCATCGGCCTGCTCGTCGCCGCCGTGGCCTGCGGGGCGGCCATGGTCTTCCGCTCGCACCGCCACCACTCCCCCGTCATCGAGCTGGGGCTGCTGCGGTCACGGACCTTCAGCGGGACCTTCGTCGCCTCGATCCTGTACTACGCCGGCTTCGGGGCCTTCGTGCTCAACTCCGTCGAGTTCCTGACCGGCGAGTGGCACTACTCCGCCGTCCGGGCCGGCCTCGCCATCGGCCCCGGCCCGCTCATGGTCCTGCCGTTCGCCCGCTTCGTCGCCCCGCGACTGGCCGCCATCCTCGGCGGCCCCGGCCGCGTCGCCGTCATCGGCTGCCTCGTCAACGTCGCCTCGCAGTGGCTGTGGCTGGCCCAGATCCAGGCCCACCCCGCCTACCTGACCCATCTGCTGCCCGCCCAGCTCATCGGCGGGGCCGGCGTCGGCCTGACCATCCCCTCGCTGCTCGCCGCCGGAAGCTCCTCGCTGCCGCCCGCCCGGTTCGGGACCGGCAGCGGCGTGCTCAACATGGCCCGCCAGGTCGGCACCGTGCTCGGCGTGGCCGGGCTGGTGGCGATCCTTGCTCACATCTCGTCCACCGACCCCATCGTGACCTATCAGCACGCGCTCGAGCTGATCATCGCGTTCTTCGCCGGCGCCGCGGTGGTCGCCGCCGGCCTGCTCACCAGCCGGTCCACTCCCAGGTCCGCCCGGACCGCGGCCCTGGCTGCCCCGTCCGCACCGTCGGTGCCGCCCGCACCGCCGGCGCCGGCACCAACGCCGACGCCGACGCCGACGCCGCCCGGAGGGTCAGCACCGTCCTCGCCGTCTGCCGTTGAAGGAGTCCGATAGTGTCCGCCGATTCTCAGGCCGCCGAGCACACCGACGTGGCGCCGCCCGGCTGGGGCGAGGCCCGGTCCAAGACCGTTAGCTGGTACGACCCCGCCATCACCGCCGCCGGCGCCGCCGGACTGTCCGGCCTGGAGTTCATGCGAGCCGTCGCCGCCGGCGACGTCCCGCCCCCGCCCATCGCCCAGCTCCTGAACATGCGGCTGCGCGAGGTCGATCACGGGCTGGCCGTCTTCGAGTGCGAGCCCGACGAGTCCGTCTACAACCCCATCGGCGTCGTGCACGGCGGCCTCGTGTGCACCCTGGCCGACTCCGCCGCCGGCTGCGCCGTGCACACCACGCTCGCGCCCGGCGTCGCCTACACCTCGGTGGACATCACCGTGAACTACCTGCGGCCCGTCACCCTCAACAGCGGCACCCTGACCGTGACTGGCAAGGTCGTCCGGTCCGGCCGGCGCATGGCCCTGGCCGCCGTCGAGGTGCACGACAGCGCCCGCCGCCTCGTCACCACGGCCAGCAGCAACTGCCTGATTATGACGCCGGGATGAGCCCCAGCCTTTCCTGCACCTTGGCCACGCCCTGCGGGTGCCACGTGCGGTCGAACACTTCGCTGATGTCGTACGGCACATCCACCCCGCCACTCCACTGGACCGCCACGACCTTGTTCATGTCGGCCAGCTTGTGCGGCTTGCCCGTCCAGTCGGCGACCCACAGGCCGTAGTCCAGGCCCGTGCACGCCTTGCGGATGTCGTCCACCAGCGACCGTTCCACGTAAATGACCGCGCGCTTCTTGTTCCGGCGGCGAGCCCGGATGAACCCCGGGGCATCGTCCACGCTCGCCGCGCCCGACTCCACGTCGAGCACGCCGGCGTCCTTGGGGTCCCCGGGCGGGATGACGGAGATTCGCACGTGCGCGGCTTTGGGGAACCTGGCCCACGCCTCCGCTGGCCACGCAAAGGCGCCGTCCACATATCCGGCGACCATCTTGGCGTTCGCAGGGATCTTCTGCCAGTCCACGGAGTCGTACATTCTGCGCGTCATCGGGTTATTTTACTCCGTTAGGGGATACGGCGGGGCGGCGGCGACTGCTGCGTCAAGAAACGCCAGGGCATCGCCACCTCGGCTCATTGGCTCGCCAGCGTATCGGCCTGGCCATGGCATTTCCTGAAATCTCCGGTGTTGCCAGAACAACGCTTATGCCCTGCCGTTGTCTATGAAGCCACTGTGCTAGCTGGGGTGGATGTCGGGTTCGCATGTGTAGGTGCGGCCGGTGGGGGTGGTCCAGTGGAAGACGCCGGGGCGGGGCTGGGTCAGGGTCCAGCCCTGGAGTTGCTTGAGGATGTGGTGGGTGCGGCACAGGGCGCCGAGATTGCACGGGCAGGTCGGGCCGCCCTTGTGCCAGGGATCGGTGTGGTCGAGGTCGGCGTGCCAGGCGGGCTGGCGGCAGCAGGGGTAGCGGCAGGTCTGGTCGCGGGCGGTGACGTAGTCGCGGATGGCCGTGGTGGGCCGGTAGCCAGCGGTGGCGGCGTGGTGAGCGCACCCGCCGGTCGTTCCGGTGCTGGCCGGGTCGCGGGGGTGGTGGGCGGCGGCGGCGAGCAGCGCGGGCCTGCTCGGCGGTGATCGGGTCCGATGCGGCTCAAGGTGGCGGGGCTGGCTGACCGGTGGGCCAGCGCGGACCAGGGCATGGTCAGCTCAAGCAGGCCGCGCGCGGGGCGTCCGGCATTGTCGTCGGGCTCGGCTGTCTGGCGCCGGGCGGGCCGCGGCGAGGCCGGTGCGCGGTCGGGCCAAGGGCTGGGGTGGTGGCAGGGACGGGCGGCCAGGCGGGGATGGGGTTAGGGTCGGCGGGTTCGTCGTACAGGTCATAGTCCGGGTAGCCGCCGTCGTCGGCGTATCCCTCGGGGACCTCCAGCGACGGCTTGCGGACTCCGTCGTCGGTCGGGCGCGTCGGCGTCTGTGGGCCACCCTTCTGGCGGCAGCCGATCACTGCGCGCCTCGGCCGGTCCGGCGCCGCCCGGGTCGCCGAGGCCGGGGGCCTGGGACTGGCCCGGGCCGGGCGGCGGCCCGGTGCCGGGAGCATGGCCAGTGGGTGGCGGGCCGGGCGGTCCGGGCCGGCCAGGCGGATCGCCGGGCGGGCCGGGCGACGGCCCGCCCGGATCTCGTGGCGAGGGGTCGGAGCGGTCCGGTGGGCGCGGTCGGCCCGGCGGCCCGGCCGGGCCGCCGGGCGAGGTGCCCGTGCTGTCGGGCCGGGCGGCCGGCGGACGCGACTGGCCAGGGCCGGGGTCGCCCGGGCTGGCCGGGCCAGCAGGTGGCGGGTCCCTCGGTGGCGCTGTCGTCCGGGGTGGGCTGGTCGCTGGGTCCGCGGCGGCGGCCGGTGCGGGATGTGCCGGGCCGCGGGCGGCGTGCCGGGGTCTCCGGTGCCCCGCGCGGCGGGTCCCGCCGCGCGGCGGCCGCGCCGGGCTGCCCGGCCGGGCCGTCATCGCCCGGCTCGTCATTACCTGGCTCGTCATTCCGCCGGGACCGCCGTCGCCGGGGTCGCGGTGCGTCCGGGTCGCTCTGGCCTGGACCGCCGGAGCCGCCGCCGCCGGGGCCGGGGTCGTCGGGGCCGGGGTCGTTGGTCGGGGCGGTGCGTCGGGGCGGGGCGGGATGAAGGGCAGGGTGTCTAGGAGGAGGCCGAGGTAGGCGTGGGAGCGCAGCAGGTCGATGCCGCCGCCAGCGCCGGCGGCTTGCATAGCGCGGGCCAGGGCGGTGAGGCGGGCCATCGCGGCGGCGGCTTGCACGGCGGGCAGGTTCATCCCGGTCAGGGTGGCGGTCTCGTGATGCTTCGGCCGGGTACAGGCCGACCCGGGCGCGCCGCTCGGTGGCCTCCCGGCGTTCCTCGGCACCCTCCGGGTCGGCCAGGATGACCGCGCGGGCGACGGCGGCGCGCAGCTGGCCGTAGGTCTGCCCGCCCGCGGCGGGCAGCACCTCGCCCTTCGACGGCGCGGGCGAGTGTCATCGGCCAGTACGGCGGTGGCCTCGGCGATGATGCGGGCGCGGGTCAGGTCGATCTGCCCGGCGGACAGCGCCGCGTGAGTCGCGGGCAGCCGCCAGCCCAGGGTGACCGCCAGGTCAGCCCACCAGGACGCGGTGCCGGGTGACAGGGTCAGCGCCAGGCCGCCTGCGCGGCGGCGTCACGGGTCACCGCCGCGGGGCGGCCGTCCTCGGCCAGGCCGGTGCGGGGGTCGCGGGCGGCGGACCGGACGGCGATCTGCGCGACCACGGCGAGCTCGGCGGCCTGCGCCCAGGACGTGACCCGGCGCAGCGCCGCCGCCGCGGCGGGCAGGTCCACGTCTGGCAGCTGGCCAGGCGGGCACTGTGCGACCCACGCCGCCAGGCCCGGGCCGGCGGGCAGCGCATCAGCCACCAGCCCGAGCACCCCCGGCCCGAGCGCCGCTCCGTCGGCGGCTGGGTCACCGCCGGGGTCGCTGGAGCCCTGGCCGGACGCGTCGCCCAGGCCTGGGTCTGGCTGGCCTCGCCCGTGCCCGGGCTCGCCAGCCTGTTGCCAGCGTCGGCGGCCGTGGCGTCCAGAGCATCCAGCTCAGCCAGGAGCTGGTCCTGGTCACCGCCTACTCACGCGGCCGTCCCGGGCCGGGCCTCGAACGCTGCCTTGCGCACCGGGGATCGGACACTAATGGCATGCCCCGGTGCACGGTCGCGCGCGGGGGCTGAAAGGCTGGGAGCCACAACCAAGGAGGATCTCTTATGGGCAGCGAGCCTTCGGCCACCGCGGCGGGCACGATCGACGTCGGCGGTGACCTCACCGTCAACAGGCTTGGGTTCGGCGCCATGCGCATCACCGGCCAGGGGATCTGGGGAGACCCGCCGGACCGGGAGCAGGCCAAGGCCACTCTGCGGCGCGCGGTCGAACTAGGCATCAACTTCATCGACACCGCGGACTCCTACGGTCCTGAGGTCAGCGAGACCTTGATCGCCGAGGCGCTGCACCCCTACCCGGACGACCTGGTCATCGCGACCAAGGGCGGCCTGACCCGGTCGGGCCCCGGAAAGCTGGGACCAGGACGGGCGGCCGGCCCACCTGCGGGAGGCGTGCGAGGGCAGCCTGCGCCGCCTGCGGCTGGACCAGATCCCGCTGTACCAGTTCCACGCGCCGGACGCGAAGGTGCCGCTGGCGGACTCGATCGGGACGCTGGTGGAGCTGAAGGCGGAGGGGAAGATCCGGCACATCGGGGTGTCGAACTTCTCGGAGGAGCAGCTTCGCGAGGCCCAGACGCTGACGCCGGTGGTATCGGTGCAGAACCGCTACAACGTGGACGACCGCTCGTCGGAGTCGATGCTGGACCTGTGCTCGCAGGAAGGGCTCGCGTTCATCCCGTGGGCGCCGATCCAGCAGCACGAGCAGAAGGCGGCGGTCCGGGCGGCGGCGGAGCGGCTGGGCGTGGATCCGCGCCAGGTGGTACTGGCGTGGATGCTTCAGCACTCGTCGGCGATGCTGCCGATCCCCGGCACGGGCTCGCCGAAGCACCTGGAGGCGAACGTGGCGGCAGCCTCGCTGGACCTCACCGCGGAGGAACTGTCGGCCATCGCCACGGGCGGCTGATTCGACCTCAGCGTCACCCACGCCGCTCAGCAGGCCAACGCGGGTCAGCCGCCCAGGGGGCGGCTGGCCCGCTGCTGCTGAGTTAGCCGCTGCCCGGCCAGCGCGGCCAGGCTAAGAGCGGCGACGCCGATGCCGTAGACCAGGGTGGTGGCCCGCAGCCCGGTAGACACGGCGGCCACGCCGGCGAACACGGCGGGGACGCTGAAGGCCAGGTAGGCGATCACGTAGGCGACGGAGAACAACTCGCCGCGCTCGCCGGGGCCGGCCAGCCGGGCCAGGGTCCCGAAGCAGGCCAGGAGCCCGGCGCCGAAGCCGACGCCGGCCAGGGCGGTGCCGAGGGCGGCGAGCAGGATGCTGTGCGCCTCGACGCCGCCGAGGGTCAGCACGGTCCCGGCGGTGAGCAGGATCGCGGCGATGGCCAGCATCCGGCTGACCGGCCAGTGCCGGAACGAGAACGCGGAGATGGCACCGGTCCCGCACAGGAGCGTCACGACCAGGCCCTCGATGACGTGGCTGCTGAGCCCGAAGACGCTGGCCGCCACGGACGGGCCGAGCGACAGGTACAGGCCGCCGAGCGCCCAGCTCGCGACGAGCATGGGCACGAGGGCATAGACGTCGCGGCGCAGCCGGGACGGGACGCCGAGCCGGGGGGCGAGAGAGGCGCGGGCGCCGGGGCGGCGGGCGGAGGTCTCCGGCATCACGGCCACCACGACGGCGGCCAGCACGAGCCCGGCCAGCAGCAGCACGAACACCAGGCGCATGGGCGCGGGGGCGAACTGGATCAGCGCGCCGCAGCCGAGCGCACCGAGCGCGAGGCCGGAGACCGAGGCCACGCTGCTGACCAGGCCGGCCCGGCCGGGCGCGTGCGGGGGGTTCATGTCGACCAGGGTGGCGCCGAGAGTGGTGATGGCGGCGCCGGTGGCGATGCCCTGCACGATGCGGGCCAGGAGCAGCACCCACACGTCGCCGGCCACCAGGAACAGCACCATCGCGGTGGCCTCCAGCGCGATGGCGGCGGCGAGGACGGGCCGCCGGCCGACGTGGTCGGACAGCGCGCCGAGCACGAGCAGCGCGGCCATCAGGCCGGCCACGTAGACGGCGAAGACGACGGTCAGGGTCATCGCGGAGAAGCCCCAGGCCTGCTGGTACACGACGTACAGCGGGGACGGCGCGCCGGCCGCGGTCATGAACAGCACGAGCACCGCGCTGACCGCCGCGAACATGCCGGTCCGCGCCCGGCCTCGCGCGACATCCCGACCTCGCGCGACATCCCGATGGGTCAGCGCGGGCTCAGCCGGGGGCCGGGCGGGTGACTCCAGCGCGGCCACCGACGCTCGCATGGCCGGGGTGGACATGGCCGCGGTGGACTGGGGCCGCTCCGCGCAGGACGGCTGAGCAGAAGACATGACCCTCCTCGTTGACGTTTCCACACAGACTGGTCTGTCTGGCAACGGCTTACACTAGACAGACCGGTCTGGTATTGTCAAGCCCATGAGTACGCCGACCACCGAACGGCAGTCAGCCCGCGAGCGGTTGCTGACGGCCGCCAACGAGCTGTTCTACGCCGGCGGCGTGCACACCGTCGGCATCGACAAGGTGATTGAGCGCGCGGGGGTGGCCAAGGCCACGCTGTACAGCGTGTTCGGCAGCAAGGACGAGCTGATCCGGGCCTACCTGTATCGCCGGGGCGAGGCCTGGCACAAGCACCTGACCGGGGAGGTCGAGCGGCGCTACCTGGACCCGCGCGGCCGGCTGCTCGGGGTGTTCGACGTGCTCGCCGACTGGTACGTGACGCCGGGCTTCCACGGCTGCTCGTTCGTCAACGCCAGCGCGGAGTCACCGCCGGGTGGCCCGGTCGAGGAGGCCACGGACGAGGCGCGCGCCTGGGTGCTCGACTTCTTCATCGGCCTCAGCGCGGACGCGGGCGCGCCGGACCCGCGCAGGCTGGCCCAGCAACTGGCGCTGCTCTACCACGGCGCGACGCTGTCGGCCCGGATGGACCGGGACCCGGGTGCGGCCTTGGTGGCCCGCGCCGCCGCCGAGACGCTGCTCGACGCGGCCCTGGCCGACGAGGCGTAGCCCGCCGAACCAGACCAGCCCGCCGAACCAGACCAGCCCGCCGAACCAGACCAGCGCCGAACCAGACCAGCCGACCAGACCAGGCCAACGCCGCCGAACCTGACCAGGCCCGGCGCGACCCATGCCCGGCCCGACCCAGGCCAGCAAGACCAGGCGGAGCAAAACGCTGGCCGACCGGCACGAGCTATGGGCCACCGCACGTGCCCGTAACCGAGGCCGACACCGCGGGTTAGCGGCTCGGACCCGGCCAGCGCTACTCGGGTCCGCCAGGTTCGTGGCCGTTGTTATTGCGATGGTTTGTGCCGTTCCTCGCCACGGCGAACTCGCGTGACCGTGGCGGCTCGGAAGCCTCGGCTGATTCGGTGGACCCGGCCGACTCGACGGGCAATGCGCGCCCGGTCACCGCCCTGGCCAGCGCCGATCCCAGCAGCCGCGACCCCGACAGCCCGGAGCCCGGCCAGCCCCGGCTGCATGGACCCAGGCCGCGCCGCCCCAGCCTGACCGGTCGCAGGCTTCGCGCTCCCAAGCTGCGCGCCCCCCGCTCCAGCGGATCCCACCCCGGCGGATCCAGCCCCGGCGGATCCACCGCCAGCGAATCCCGCCCCGGCCCCGGCCAGCGCCGGCGTCCGCCGGCCCGTCGCGATCACGTTACCGACCGCCTCCGACAGTCGCCGCTTGAGGATTGGCGCCACCGGTCGTTCCACCGCCCAGTGGATCCCCCAGGCCAGCCCCAGCATCCCCGCGTAGACCAGCACCACCAGCGCGATCGAGGGGACCTTGTCGCGCAGGTAGGCGATCGTGGTGAAGCCGATGTCCTGGTGGATCAGGTACAGCGGGTAGGTCAGCGCGCCCGCCACCGGCAGCCACCGCCAGCGGATGCGATCCAGCTTGTGCGTGGCGACCAGCCCCATGATCACGAAGAACGAGGTCAGCACCACCGCCAGCGGCCACGGAGCGTACCCGCGCGGGGTGTTGATGGAGATCAGCCAGGAGTAGGCGACGATCCCCCACAGGAGCAGGTTGCTGCCGAACTTGTGGATGAGGAAGAACGCGATCCCGGCCACGAAGTAGGCCGAGTACGGCGCGTTGACCAGCGTGGTCAGTGCGGAGTCGTGCGAGCCGGCCACCGCGATGGAGGCCACCGACCACAGCACGCAGAACGTGACCATGCGCCGGTAGGTGACCCCGCCGATGGCCACGATGCCGAACAGCAGGTAGAACGTCAGCTCGATGAACAGGGTCCAGAACGCGGGGACCAGGTTCTGGACCCCGTAGGCGGACTGGACCATGGTCAGGTTGGTCAGCACCACGCTCGGCCGGACCCCGGAGCTGAGCCGCGGAAAGACGACCAGCACCAGCGTGGTCAGGGCGATGGCCGCCCAGTAGCCAGGGACCAGCCGGACGACCCGCGAGACAAAGAAGTCCGCCGGTCTCCGGCCCCAGCCGCTCATGCAGATGACGAATCCGCTGATCATGAAGAACAGCTCGACACCCGTCCAGCCGTACATCGCGATCGAATGCATAGTGGCCGGGAATACGCTCGACGTGGGTTTGCCCCAGGCAGCCGCGTCGGTCCGACCCTGATGACCGATCTCGGCGTTGGACACCCCGACGTAGTGGTAGAACACCACCATCGTCGCAGCTAGGAGCCGCAGCCCATCCAGGACTACGACCCGCGGGGCGTTTCCGTTCCGTGGGTTAGCGACACGTCGCTCAGCGCACATAGACACTGAAGTACCGTATCCGCCGAATTTCAGTCTTCCCTGAAGGAAGAAGAATTATCTGAACGATGCGACGGTGCGTAACTCTCGTCCCACAGGCCCAGAACGACCCTCGCGGCCCAGCCCTAAAGATCCGGTAGGTCCCGCAAACTGCTTCAGGCGACCGGGATTACCGTGCCGGCCGTCATCGCGACCAGCTCCTCGAAGTTCGTGGCGAACATCGTGTACTTGTCGCCGCCTCCGGCCCAGAGCACGCCGAACTGGGCCAGGTCCGGGTCGACCACGGTCCGCACCGGCCGGGGGTGACCCACCGGAGCCACGCCGCCGACCTGCTGCCCGGTGTGCTCGAGCACGAACTCGGGGCTGGCCCGGCGGATCTTGCCCGTGCCCAGCCGCTCGGCCAGGCCGGCCGTGTCCACCCGGTGCGCGCCGCTGGCCAGGACCAGCAACGGCACGGGCGGCTCGCCGGGCCCGGCCTGCCCCGCCGGCGCCTGCGCGAAGATCAGGCTGTTGGCGATGGCGCCCACTTCACAGCCCAGCGCCTCGGCGGCCGCGGCCGCCGTGGGCACCGTCTCGGAGAAGGTCCGCAGCTCAGGCTCGACGCCCGCCGCCCGCAGGGCGGCCTCGACCGCGGTAACCGCTGAGGAGATCACCCCGCGACCCTAGCCGGGCCCGCCCCGCGGCCCAACCGGTTTAGCCGCCCCGCCCGGTCCCGCCCCAGTGCCGCCACAGGCCCGGCCCAGGCCCGGCTCGCCGCGACTCCAGCGGCCGGCCCATTTCATATTAAGTCAGTAGTAATACTTGACTTTCAGACGATCCTGGCGGAGGTTGGCTAGCACAGGGATAGCCCAGACCCCGTGACAGCCCAGACCCCGACGCCCCAGACCCCGGCCCCCCCAGACCCCGAAAGGTGCCCTCGCATGACCCAGGTCCAGGACCACCCGGCCCTCAGTACCGCCGGGACCATCCCCGACGCCACCGCGCCCGCCGGCTTCCGGCGCATCGACGTGACCCAGGTCGGCGGCGCCATCGGTGCCGTCATCGGCGGCATCCGGGTCGGCGGCGATGTCGAACCGGCCGCCATGGCCGAGCTGCGGTCCGCCCTGCTGCGGCACAAGGTGGTGTTCCTGCGCGACCAGCAGCACGCCACCGACGCCGACCAGCGCGCCTTCGCCGAGTTGCTCGGGCCGCTGACCAAGCCGCACCCGACCGTCGCGGGCGACGGCCAGGCCGTGCTGCCGATCGACTCCGAGCAGGGCAAGGCGAACAGCTGGCACACCGACGTGACCTTCGTGGACCGGGTCCCGGCCATCAGCATCCTGCGCGCCATCACGCTGCCGCCCTACGGCGGAACCACCGTCTGGGCCAACACCGCGAACGCCTACCGCCGCCTGCACCCCAGCCTCCAGGCCCTGGTCGCCGGGCTGCGTGCCGTGCACAGCAACCTGTACGACTACGCCGCGCAGCGTCCGCAGGTCGGCGGCATCGACGTCAAGGAGGAGTTCTACCGGCGGGAGTTCGCGCACCTCGAGTTCGAGACCGAGCACCCCGTCGTCCGCATCCACCCCGAGACCGGCGAGCCGACGCTGCTGCTCGGCCACTTCGTCCGGTCGTTCGTGGGATTCAGCAGCGCCGACTTCCACGACCTGTTCACGCTGCTCCAGCGGCAGATCACCCGCCTGGAGAACACTGTGCGCTGGACCTGGCGGGACGGCGACATCGCGATCTGGGACAACCGGGCCACCCAGCACTACGCCGTAGCCGACTACGACGACCTGCCGCGCCTGCTGCACCGCATCACGGTCGCGGGCGACGTCCCCATCGGCATCAGCGGCGACACCAGCGTGGTCCGCAAGGGCGACGCCAGCCACTACTCCCGGCTCGCCGCCTAGATCTCGCTGCCTAAATCTCGGGGCCTAGATCTCGGCGCTGTTCCTGGCCAGCATCCTCCTTCGCGGCAGGCCGCCGTGGCCGGGCAGGTCCTCCTGCTCCAGCACCGCGAAGCTGGCCGGGAGCAGCGCCGCCGGCTCACCCGGGCCCAGGCACCACGCCGCGGGCAATTCCGGCCGCCGGTCACGGGCCTGCGCGGTCAGCCCTTCCCAGGCCAGCAGCCCGCCGGGCGCTACCGCGGCGACCGCCCCCCGGAACGCGTCCTCATCCCAGAATCCAATGCACAACACCAATCCATAACAGGCTCGCGCAGGCGTCCACGTCGTCACGTCAGCCTGGACGACGGTGACCACCGCGGAGAGCCCGCGGCGGCCGGCCTCATCGGCCAGCTGGTCCAGCCCGACGTCCGACACGTCCACCGCCGTCACCCGATGGCCCAGCTCGGCCGCCAGCAGCGCGCTGCCAGAAGGACCGCTGGCCAGCTCCAGCACCGGCAGGCCAGGCAGCGCCCGGTCCGGCAGCGCCCGGTCCAGCAGAGCCAGGTCGGGCAGCGGCAGAGCCAGCGCCGCCACGGCCAGCGGATGCGGGGTGAACGTGGCCTCGCGCGCGGCGTACCGGGCGTTCCAGCGCAGCCGGTCGGGATGGCCGGCCAGGTCGGTACGCGGGTCGGGCGGCATACCCTCAGCCTATGAGCGAGGCGAGCGGGCCGGCCGGGCCGACCGCGCTGCGGGGCGACTGCGCGCGGTGTGCCGGGCTGTGCTGCGTCGTCCCCGCCTTCTCCCGCTCGGCCGACTTCGCCATCGACAAGCCCGCCGGCCAGCCCTGCCGGCACCTGGGCCCGGACTTCCGCTGCGGCATCCACGCCGACCTGCGCGGCCGGGGCTTCCGGGGCTGCGCCGTCTACGACTGCTTCGGCGCGGGCCAGCAGGTCTGCCAGGTGACCTTCGGCGGCCAGGACTGGGCCGACCCGGCCACCGCGGCCCAGATACAGGCCGTGTTCCCCGTCATGCGCCAGCTGCACGAGCTGCTCTGGTACCTGACCGCCGCGCTGTCACTGCCGGAGGCCGGACCCGTGCACGCCGAGCTGCGCCAGGCCCGGCAGGAGATCGGCGGCCTGACCCGGCTCGAGGCTCCTGTTCTGCTGAGCCTGGATCTGGGCGGCCACTGGCAGCGGGCCAGCGCGCTGCTCCGGCGGGCCAGCCAGCTGGCCCGGGCCGGCGTCGAGGGCGCGGATCACGCAGGCGCCGACCTGGCCGGGGCCCGGCTGCGCGGCGCCGACCTGACCGGCGCCAGCCTGCGCGGCGCTACGCTCATCGGCGCCGACCTGCGCTCGGCCAGCCTGCGGCGGGCCGACCTGACCGGCGCCGACCTGCGCGACGCCGACCTGTCCGGCGCCGACCTGGCGGAGAGCCTGTTCGTGACCCAGGCCCAGCTCGACGCGGCCCGCGGCGACGCGGCCACCCGGCTGCCGCCGCCGCTGCGCCGCCCGGGGCACTGGCCCGCGATGACTTCACCCAGCCCGGCGCGTCCTACCCAGCATGAGGAGCAACGTGAGCAACGTAGACCTCGCACCCGCGGCCCGGCAGCTCGCTGACCTCGTCGCCCGCGTCACCGACGCCGAGCTGGCCCGGCCCACCCCCTGTCCCGCGTACACGCTGGGCGATCTCATCGAGCACATCGGCGGTACGGCGCTGGCCTTCACCGCGGCCGCCCGCAAGGACACCGGCCGGCGGGCCGACCGGGCTCCGGCCGGGGACGCCAGCCGGCTCGAGCCCGGCTGGCGCGAGCGGATTCCGCGCGACCTGGCCGTGCTGGCCGCGGCCTGGAGCGAGCCCGGCGCCTGGACCGGGATGACCCGGATCGCCGGCGGCGAGGCGCCCGCCGACGTCGTCGGCCTGAGCGCGGCCGACGAACTGATCGTGCACGGCTGGGACCTGGCCCGGGCCACCGGCCAGCCCTACGCCGGTGACCCCGAGGCGCTGGAGGCCGCCCGCGGCTTCCTGGCCATGTTCGCCAGCCCGGACGCCCCGGCCGGGCCCGACGTGCCCTTCGGTCCGGCCCGTCCGCTGGCCGACGACGCGCCGCTGCTGGACCAGGTGCTGGCCCTGGCCGGGCGCGATGTCGCCTGGCCCGGAGCGCCCGCGCCGGCCGACGTGGTCCGCGCCTCGGTCGAGGCCTACCTGGCCCTGGACCGGGCCGCCGTGGAGGTGCTGCTGGCCGAGGACTACGTGTTCACCAGCCCGCAGGACGATCACATCGGCAAGGCCGATTTCCTGGACCGCTGCTTCCCCACCGCCGGCCGCCTGCGCTCCCAGCAGATCGTCGAGCTGGTCCCGGCCGGCGAGGACGCGGTCTTCCTGATGTACGAGTACGTGCTGGCCAATGGCGAGCGGTACCGCAACACCGAGTACAGCACCGTGCGCGGCGGGCAGCTGACCGAAACTCAGGTCTTCTTCGGCGGCCGCATGCGTGGTTAGGCTGGGGCACCCGAATCCCTGGGGGACGCCATGAGCCCAGCCAGCATAGACGGCACCGCGATCGACCAGGTCCTGCGGGAGGCGGTGGACTCCGGCGCCGTGCCCCACGTGGCGGCCATCGCCGCGGACCGGGACGGGGTGATCTACCAGGGCGCGGCCGGCCCGCGGGAGGTCGGCGCCGACGACCCGGCCAGCACGGACTCGATCTTCCTGATCATGTCCATGACCAAGATGCCGTGCACCGTGGTCGCCCTCCAGCAGGCCGAGCAGGGCCGCCTGGACCTGGACGCCCCGGTGGCCCAGTACTGCCCGGCGTTCGCCGATACCCAGGTGCTGACCGGCTTCGACGGCGACACCCCGGTGCTGCGGCCGCCGTCCAGCCAGGCCACGGTGCGCCAGCTCATCACGCACACCTCGGGCCTGGGCTACTGGTTCTGGAGCGAGGACCTGGTGCGCTGGGAGGCGCTCACCGGCATCCCCAACGTGGTCGCCGGGCTCCGCGCCTGCCTCACCGCGCCGATGCTGGCCGACCCCGGCACGGCCTTCATTTACGGCATCAACATCGACTGGCTGGGCCAGGTCATCGAGGCGGTCACCGGCGTCACGCTCGACGTCGCGGTCAAGGAGGGCGTGACCGGCCCGCTCGGCATGGACCACACCACTTTCCTGATGAACGACGACGAGCGGAGCGTCGCCACCCCGGTCCACATCCGCGCGGACGGGGCCTGGACCTCGGTCGGCGAGGTGCTCAGCCAGTCCCCCGAGTACTTCGCGGGCGGCCACGGGCTGTACGGGCCGCCCAGCGACTACATCAAGTTCGAGCGGGCGCTGCTGCGCGGCGGCGAGCTGGACGGCACCCGGATCCTGCGCCCCGAGACCGTGGACGCCGCCTTCAGCAACCAGATCGGCGACCTCGACTTCCCGGCCGACATCCCCAGCGCCGACCCGAACTCCAGCGGCCCGCTGACCCTTGGCCCCGGCTACAAGTGGGGCTACGGCCTGCTGCTCAACACCGAGGACCAGCCCGGCATGCGACGGGCCGGGAGCGGTTCCTGGGCCGGGCTGTGCAACACCCACTTCTGGGTCGACCCCGCGACCGGCGTCTGCGCCTCCATCTACAGCAACTTCCTGCCCTTCATCACCCCCGAGGGCCTGAAGCTGTACAACGACTTCGAGCGGGCCTTGTACGCCGCCCTTTAGCGCATCCCCCAGAGGGCACGGTGTGGGGGCGCGGTGTGGTGAACTCAGATCGTGCCCCCCGTACCGGCCCGTGCCGCCCGCGCCCCCCGCGCCTCCAGCCAGCCCGCCGCCCCTGCTGGCCCTGGCCGGGGTCAGCCGCCGGTACGGTGACCGGCTGGCGCTGGCCCCGGCCGACCTCACGCTGGCCGCCGGGCAGTGCACCGCCGTGCTCGGCACCAACGGCTCGGGCAAGTCCACCCTGCTGCGCATCGCCGCGGGCCGGGACACGCCGACCGGCGGCCAGGCCGCCTACCGCGGCCGCGCGCTGACCGAGGACGACCTGATGGTCCGCACCGAGATCGCGGTAGTCGGCGACATGGTCAGCGCCTACCCCGACCTCACCGTCCGCGAGCATCTGGAGCTGGTCGCGGTGGCCCACGGTGCCGGGCGCGGGACGGCCGACCTGGTCGACCGGGCCCTGGCCGAGTGCAACCTGGAGGGGCACGGCGGCGCGCTGCCCGGCTCGCTGTCCAGCGGCCAGCTCCAGAAGCTGCACCTGGCCGCCGTGCTGGTCCGGCCCCGGCGGCTGCTGGTGCTCGACGAGCCCGAGCAGCGCCTGGACCCGGTCGCCCGCCGCTGGCTGGCCGGCCTGGTCAGCCGGGAGATCGAGGCCGGGGTGGCGGTGCTGATGGCCACGCACCACACCGAGCTGGCCGCCGCGGTGGCCGGGCACGTCGTCGTGCTCAGCGAGGGCGAGATCATCGCCCGCGGCACCCCGGATGAGGCGCTGGCGGCCATCCGGTGACCGTGACCAGCGACCCGGCCGCCGTACCGGACAGCACCCAGCCCACGATCGACCTGCTGCGCGAGCTGCGCCAGGGCCGGGCCCGGCGGCGGGCCGCCGACACCGCGTTCTGGATCTACCTGATCGCCGTGGTCGCGGTGGCCTGGGGCAGTCCGCTGATCGCCGACGCCTTCCGGGCGCTGCGCCGCCCGCCGCTGCCCACCGCGGCCACCCCGCACGTGCTGGCCGCGCTGCCCGCCGGGCTGACCGCGCTGGCCCTGCTGCTCCTGCTGGCGCTGCTGCGCGACGCGCTGTGGCGCGGCCCGGTGACGCTCGCCCAGGTCACGGTGGACTGGCTGCTGAGCACGCCCGTGGACCGCGGCCGGCTGCTGCGGCCCCGGTTCCGGATGTCCGCCGCCGTCAGCGTCATCGCCGGCGTCGCGGTGGGCATCGTGCCCGCCGTCGGCCTGGTGGCGCTCGGCCTGAGCGGGCACGGCCTCGGTAGTCACGGCCTCGGTGGTCACGGCCTCGGTGGTCACGGCCTCGGTGGTCACGGTCTCGGTGGTCACGGTCTCGGTGGTCACGGTCTGGCAGCGGTGCACGGCGCCGGCGGCGTGCTCGCGCTGACCGGCGTGTCCATGGCCTCCACGGGCCTGCTGTTCGTGGTGGCCACCGGCAGCGCCGGCGTCATCGAGCGCTACCCCGGCGGCCAGCGGATCCTGCGCCGGGCCACGCCCGTGGTGCTCGGCGTGGCCCTCGTCCTGGCCGGGCTGGCCGCCTGGGCCGCGCTGGGCCACCCGCCCGCCGCCCTGGACGCCGTGGTGCTCTGGTCCGGCCCGTGGGGCTGGGCTGCCCAGGGCCTGACTGCGCTGGCCGGCGGTACCGCCCCGTACTGGCCGCTGGCCACCGCCCTGCTCGGCGCGCTCGGCCTGGCCGCGCTGGCGGCGGGCCACCAGGCCGCCGCCGGGGTGCCGGGCCCGGCCCTGCGGGCCCGCGCCGCCACCATCGGGGCCATGTCGTCCGCGCTGGTCAGCATGGACACCCGCGGCATCGCCACCGCCTACAGCGCGGCCGGCCAGCCCCGCCGCGCCTGGCTCCGGCTCGGCCCGCCGCGCCGGGCCGAGTTCGTGCTGCTGTGGCGGGACCTGCTGGCCCTGCTCCGGGCCCCGTCCCGGCTGACCGGCGCGGTGACGCTGGCGCTGGTGGCCGTCGGCCTGCTCACCCTGGCCGCGCACGGGCGGCACGTGTCCCCGCTGCCCGTGGCCTGCGCGCTCGCGCTCGGCTACCTGGCCGCGGCCTGGCTGTGCGAAGGCGCCCGGCTGGACGCCGAGGACAGCCGCCGCTCCGTGCCCCTGCCGTTCCGGTACAAGTCCCTGGCCTGGTGGCACGCAGCCGTGCCGGTCCTGGTCCTGCTGACCGCCGCGGGCGTGCCGGTGGTCGCGCTGGCCGTGGCCACCGGCGACCCGCGGCCCGTTGCACTGCTCGTCGTGGCCGTGCCCGTGCTGGTGGCCGGCGCGCTGGTCAACGTGTTCCGCGGCGACTTCCCGCTGGACATGTTCGCGGGCGTGGACACCCCGCTCGGCAACACCGCCACCGCCAAGATCTTGTTCTGGTCGGCCTGGGGCCCGGTGGTGGCGGTGGCGCCCCTGACCGTGTTGCTGGCCAGCGCTCTGGCCGCGTCGGGCGGCCGGGCCGCCGACGGCGCGGTGGCCCGCGCGGTAGTGCTCGGCGCCGCGCTGGCCTTCGGCCTGGCCGCCTACGCCGCCCGCCGCGCGGCCCGCCTGCGCGCCGGCTGAGGCCGCACGCCGCCGACCGTACCGCCCCACCGCCGACCGCACCGCCCCACCGCCGGCCGACCGCACCCCGGCCGACCGCACACCCAGCTGGCGCCCGGCCGACCGCACACCCAGCTGGCGCCCGGCCGACCGCACACCCGGCTGGCCGCACCCCGGCCGACCGCCGACCGACGTCGGCCGGCTGGCCGACCGACCGCACGCTCCGCGGGGCGCACACCGGTGGCCGCATAGCCGCCAAGGGCTGGTGGTTGGCTAGGCGGGCAGCACGCTCGGCTGGTCGGCGATCCACAGCCAGCTGCCATCCGGCTGGCGGCGGGCAATCTCGGCGGTGGCGTTGCCCGGCCGTGTGGTCAAGGTGAGGGCAATGTCCCCTTGTTGCAGAGCCGGACGAATATCACTGGCGAAGCTCGGCCCGCTGGCCAGCAGCTCCGCGTACATGGCCCGGATGGCCGCGGTGCCGACGGTCAGCCGTCCCGGCGGGAAGGCCAGCACCGCGTCGGGCTCGTAAAGGGCCACCACCCCCTCGATGTCACCGGCGTTGGCGCGCTCCAGGAACAGCCGGTCCAGGTCCTCGGGCCGCTGCGCGCGCTCCCGCGCGTCCTCTGCGCTCATAACGCCACTATCCCGCCTGCCACTGACAGCCCCAGCGCGGTGCGGTCGCATCGGCGAGTGCTACCTTCCGCGCTATGCCAGGCAAAGTCGCGGTCATCACTGGAGGCGGCACGGGCATCGGCCGGTCGGCGGCCCTGGCCCTGGGCCGCGAGGGCTACTCGGTAGTCATCGCCGGGCGGCGGCACGAGCCACTCGAGCGGACCGTGGCCGACGCCGGGGCCGAGGGGCTGGTGCTGTCCAGCATGGTCACCGACGTCAGCGATCCGGCCGACGTGCGCGCGCTGTTCGACGCCGCGGTGGAGCGCTACGGCCGGGTGGACGTGCTGTTCAACAACGCCGGCCGGGGCGCGCCGCCGGTGCCGCTGGAGGACCTGAGCTTCGAGGACTGGCAGTCGGTGGTGGCCGTGAACCTGACCGGCACGTTCCTGTGCACCCGGGAGGCGTTCCGGGTCATGAAGGAGCAGGACCCGCGCGGCGGCCGGATCATCAACAACGGGTCCATCTCGGCGCACGTGCCCCGGCCCCGCTCGGCGCCCTACACCGCGACCAAGCACGCGGTCACCGGCCTGACCCGGTCAACGTCGCTGGACGGCCGGGCTTACGACATCGCCTGCGGCCAGATCGACATCGGCAACGCGGCCACCGAACTGGCCGGCTGGATCTCGGCCGGGGCACTCCAGGCGGACGGCAGCACGCTGTCCGAGCCGATGATGGACGCCGAGGTGGTGGCCCGCGCGGTGGTCTACATGGCCAGCCTGCCGCTGGACGCGAACGTCGAGTTCATGACGGTGATGGCGACCAAGATGCCGTACATCGGCCGCGGCTAGGTCCCGTCGCCCGGGCCTCATCCAGCGACGTGGTTGTTGCTCCCACGTCGCTAGTACGACATGGGAGCAACAACCACGTCGCTGGCCCCGCCCGAGGCGCCCGCGGAATCGGCGGCCGCGCCGTGGCGGCGCAGCCAGGACTGCGGCTGGCCGGATTCGTCGGCCATCGCGCCCCAGGTCCAGCCGGCCGCGCGACGCCGCGCGACGTACTCGGCGACGCTGGCGAAGCCCAGGTCCGCCGCCACCCGCGCGGCCCGTTCAGCTGCGGCGTGCCGCTTGGCCGCGTGCGCGACCCGGGTCAGCCCGTGCCGGCGCAGCGCGGACTCCACCGCGTGATAGGACACCCCGACTTCGGCGGCGATGGCGTTGACCGACCAGTGCCTGATCGTGTGCCGGTCGCGCAGGTAGCCGGCCACGTCGGGGAAGCCGAGGCGGTCGAGTGCCGGGTGCCAGGGCACGTCGTGCCGGCCTGTGCCCTCCCGCCGTACCGCCGCGGCCGTGCCGGGATCCAGCCGCTCCAGGTAGCGCGACAGCCAGTCCTTGTGCAGCCCGGCCTCGCGGCTGATCGCCGCCAGGCTGGCGCCCGCCGCGGCGCGGGCCAGCACCAGCGCTCGCAGGTCTGAGTACCCCAGCCGCCGGGCCGCGTCGGCGGCCACCGCGGCCAGGTACCGGTCGGCCCGCTCCCGGCTGGCCCGGCCGGCCCCTGCGGCGACCGGGCCGCGGGTGAAGGCCCGCGCGGCTTTCCTGCGGCGCTGTTCCGGGAACGAGCGGCCCCGGGCGGCCTGGGCCGCATCTCTGGTCAGCTCGCCGCGCCGGGCCCGCTCCCGGCCCGCGGCACTGCCCGCGCGGATGGCCGGATCGAAGACCAGGCGGGCGCTGAGCGCGGCGGCGCGCAGCTTGCGGGTCTCCGGCCCCTCCAGGGACTGGCCGCGCTCCAGCCCGAACGCCTCGCAGTACTGCTCCTTGGTCCAGCCGTGCGCGGCCAGGTGGGCGGCGACCGACCGCAGCGAGCGCCCGCACAAGTGGCAGGTCACCCGCGGGCCATCCACGACGACCTCGCCGATCGGCGCGTAGAACGCCGTGCCGTCGGTCAGCACGCCGACGACCGGGCGCAGGGCGGACCGCTGCGCTACCGGCGCCGCCGCGGGCGCCGTCACCGCGACCGAGCCTGCCCGGCTGACCATCTGCCGCTTACCTCCCGCGCATCAGTGGTCTTCGCATCAGGGTCTTTACATCAGCAGTAGTCACACTGAGACTACCCGTCCGACCAGCCCCGTGGCAGGTGGGCAGGGCCACCGGCCACGGCCGGTGGCGGGCGGCGCGTCAGCCGGGTCTGACGGGGAACCGTTCGGGGAGACTGCACACCAGGGCCCTGCCGCTTCCGGCCGGGCGTCACAGTCATCCGGAGGGAGCAAGCACCATGCCACTCAGTGCGCGCAACCAGCTCAGGGGCACCGTGGAGAACGTCAAGTCGGGCGCGGTCATGGCCGAGATCACGGTGAACGTCGAGGCGGGCCCGGTCATCGCCGCCATCACCGACTCGTCCCGCGAGCGGCTGAACCTGAAGGAGGGCGACCAGGTCACCGTGGTGATCAAGGCCACCGAGGTCATGATCGCCACCGACTAGCCCGGCCGCCCGGCCGCCCGCGACCGGGGGGGCCACCTGCGACCGGGGGGGCCACATGTGACCGGGTAGCGGCCGCCCGCGACCGGGGGCCGCTCGCCACTCCCGGTCCGTGATCACGCGGACTTTTCAGCTACTATGACTGAAAAGTCCGAGTGATCACGACTATCGGCATTACGACGAGACGTAATGCCAGATCCGGCCTGGCCCTTAGTGAGACAGGCGAGCTCGCTGCAGCGGACGCAACCCCAGGGGCGCGTGAGCCCACCCGGCTGAGCTAACGCCGACCCGCCGCACCCGTGGATGTCCCGCTGGTAACACCCGGTTGTTACCAGCGGGACATCCACGATCGCGCCACCCGGTCCATGGGGCTGGCGTGAGCTGAGAGGCTGGCGTGCCCACGGCGGCGGCGCGAGCGGGCCTCGGCGGACCCTGGGCAGGGCAGGCGGACGCGGGCAGGCCGACCCCGGCAGGGCGCGCGGACCCCGGCAGCGCGCGCGGACCCCGGCAGCGCGCAGACCCCGGCAGGACGCGCGGACCCCGGCAGGGCGGGCGGACCGATAGCGTGGGCGCGTGCGGGAGTGGGCGCAGATCCGCGCCGATACGGTCATCTACGAGGACGAGGCCGTCCTGGCCCTGAACAAGCCGGCCGGGCTGGCGGTCATGGGCGAGCGGCACGAGACCGACCTGGTGCGCCTGGCCCAGGAGGCCGGCGAGAAGCTGTACCCGGCCCACCGGATCGACAAGGTCACGTCGGGCGCGCTGCTGCTGGCCAAGGAACTGCGCCTGCACGGCGACCTGACCCGGCAGTTCAACCGGCGCACGGTCGAGAAGGTCTACCTGGCTGTCACCCGCTCGGCGGGCCTGCCCGAGCACGGCACCATCGACCTGCCGCTCAGCGTCGGCCGCAAGAGCCGGGTCCGGGTCGCGGCCAACCGCGCCGCGATCAGCTTCGACGAGTCCCGGTCGTGCTGGTCGGTCACAGCCGAGGAGGAGTTCCAGCACATCCGGACCTACCCCTCGGTGACCACGTTCGCGCGGCTGTGGAGCGACGGTCAGCACACCCTGCTCGCGGTCCATCCGGTCACTGGCCGACGGCATCAGATCCGCGTGCACCTGGCCTGGATCGGCCACCCGATCGAGGGCGACCCGCTGTTCGGCAAGGTGACCGAGGGCCGCACGCTGCTGCACTCGTGGCGGCTGGGCTTCGACGCGGCGTGGGCCGGCGGCAAGCGCATTGACGTGGAGGCGCCGCCGGAGCCGGACTTCTGGACCCCGGTCGGCGGCGAGGCCGGCGGCGAGGTCGGCGGCGAGCCGGTGCCGCTGCCGGACCGTGAGGCGGTACGGCGGGCCCTGCCGCCACCCCCGGCCGCCACACCCTGACTGAGCGGGCGGGGCGGGCCGGCCCCGGACCGCCCCTGCATGTCACCGACCGTGGGAAAAGTTGTCACCGCGCCGGCACCTCCCCGATGGCCGGCCGCCTCCGTGGCCTGCCACCATAGGTGTCCTAGGCCAGCGACGGGTGCCGGTGGAGGGGCGACGAACAGCCGCGACGGCCAGGGTGATCCTGGCCATGACACACCGGGGGCCGAGACCGAGCCGGACCCCCGGTTCACGCTGGCCAACGAGCGCACCTTCCTGGCCTGGAACCGGACCGCGCTGGCCCTGGTGGTGGCCGGGCTGGGCATCGTCCAGCTGCTGCCGCCGTTCCCCGGCGTGCCGTGGGGCCGGCACGTGCTCGGCGTCCCGCTGATCGTGCTGGGCGCGACCGTGGCCGGGACCGCCTACCTCGAGTGGCGGCGCAACCAGGTGGCCCTGCGCCACCGGCGGCCGCTGCCCCGGTCGGTGCTGCCCCAGGTGCTGGCCGCCACCATCGGCGGCATCGCCGCGCTGGCGGCGATCGTCCTGCTCGTCTCGGCCGTACGCTAGGCCGTGCCCGCCAGCGACCCCCGCCACACGACCCCCAGGACCGAGACCCCCAGGACCGAGACCCCGAGGACCTCGACCCCGGCCTGGCCAGGGAGCGAACCCGGCTGGCCTGGGCCAGGACCGCGATCGCGTTCGCCGCCGTCGGCGCCGTGGTGGTGCGCAAGGACGTGATTGACGGCCTGATCGTGCTGGCCGGCGCCCCGCTGATCTGGGCCATGGGCCGCTTCGCGGTGCGCAAGAAGCGGCCGGAGCAGGCCTCGGCCCGGTTGCTGGTGGTGACCGTGAGCGTCATCGTGACGGCCGTGCTGGCCACGCTCGTCGCCTTCCTCGGCCACAGCCCGGCCAGCCTGGACCAGATCTTCCCCCGCCACGGCTGACCGGCTCGCATGCGCTTTCAGCGGGGCGATTCCGGGCGTACGCTCATGATTGTGATACTCGGAGCAATTGGGTGGTATCGCGATCCATACGGGGTCCATGAAGATCGTTACTTCTCACAGGGGTTTCCGACCAAGCTCG
This sequence comes from uncultured Actinomycetota bacterium, assembly GCA_963822485.1. Classification (GTDB taxonomy): domain Bacteria; phylum Actinomycetota; class Actinomycetes; order Streptosporangiales; family Streptosporangiaceae; genus DASUBV01. The sequence goes on along the minus strand of CAWGHW010000024.1, from coordinate 46,429 downwards.
TCCGCGACGGCAGCGTAGAGTCCTACGACCCGCCGCCCGGGCGGTTTCTGCCCGAGCTGCTGGTCCCGGTCCCGCTGGCCGGCCCGGGCGTCCTCAACGGCACCGACCTGCGCCGCGCCGACGACGCTACGCGCAAGCCGCCCGGCCGCCGGACCGCCATGCGGCCGGTGCTCAGTGTCTTCGAGCAGATCCCGCTCGCCTGAGCCGTTTCCGCGGCCGGTCGGCGGCCCCGGGCTAGCCTCGGCTCGTGGCAGACGATGACAGTGCGCCGCCGTCCCAGGCGACCGGGACCGCAGCCCTCCAGGCGGGCTGGTCGCACGGGCACCGGGACGTGTCCGGCGGCTGGCTGCGGCCGACCGTGTTCGGCGCGGTCGACGGGCTGGTCACCAACGCCTCGCTGATCGCCGGGGTCGGCGGCGGCGGCGTGTCCGACCACGCCGTCGTGCTGACCGGCGTGGCCGCCCTGGTGGCCGGAGCGTTCTCCATGGGCACCGGCGAGTACGTGTCGGTGACCAACCAGAACGAGCTGGTCCTGGCCGAGGTCGCGCTGGAGCGCCGGATGCACGCCGAGTTCCCGGCCGCTGAGCAGGAAGAGCTGGCCGGCTACTTCCGCTCCTACGGCGCGGACCCGGAGACCGCGGACCGGATGGCCATCGCCGTGTCGCAGGACCCCGGCACCGCGCTGCGCGTGCACACCCGCGAGGAACTCGGCGTCGACCCCAACGAGCTGCCCTCCCCGCTGCTGGCCGGCTCGGCCTCGCTGCTGGCGTTCTCGCTGGGCGCGCTGCTTCCGCTGCTCCCCTACCTGGTCGGGCTGCCGGTGCTGGGAGCCACCCTGGGCCTCACGGCGCTGGCGCTGGTCATCGGCGGGATGGTCGTCGGCCGCCTGACCGGCCGGCCGATCCTGCGCTCGGGGCTGCGCCAGCTCGGCCTGGGCGCGCTGGCCATCGGGGTCACCTACGCGGTCGGCAGCCTGATCGGCAGCCACGTCGCCCACGGCTGACCGGCCCGTGACGTGCCTATGATCACCCCATGTGGCCGCAAGAATCGCGGGCCGCTGACACCGGCCCGGCCGCCGATCGGCAGCTAGCCCGGCTGGGCGCGGTCCTGCTCGACCGGATCACCGAGCTGGCTGAGGAAATGGCCGGGCGGATCACCGCCGAGGTCAGCTTCTACCGCGAGTTCCCCACCGTCTCCCCCGATGAGCTGCTGAAAAGCTGCCAGTCGCACCTGGAGTTCGTGCTCTGCTCGCTGGGCACGGCCACCGCCGGGGACACCTCGCCCGCCGAGCTCAACGGCCGCCGCCGGGCCGGGCAGGACGTGCCGCTGCCCGCGCTCATGGACGCCTACCGGATCGGCTGCCGGTTCATCTGGGAGTGCTTCGTCGCCGAGGCGGCCCGCACCGGCGTGCCCGACGGCCAGACCCTGGTCCGTGCCGCGTCCGAGGTCTGGCTGCTGCAAGACAGCTTCACCCAGGCCATGGCCTCCGGGTACCGGGACGCCATGACCGAGCGCATCCTCAGCCGCGAGCAGGAGCGGTCCGCGCTGGTCGAAGCGCTGCTCGAGGGGCGGATCACCGAGAGCAGGACGCTGTGGGAGGCCGCGGAGATCCTGCGGATCTCCCGGCGCGGCCCGTACGTGGTCGTAGCCGCTGAGGTGCCCGAGCTCGGCCGTCAGGCCATAGAAGATGCCGAACAAAGGTTGCGTGCCGAAGGCTTCTCCAGCGCCTGGCGGCTGCTCCCCGATCTCCAGGTCGGCATCGTGGTGCTGCGCGGTTCCCGGCCGCTGGAGCGGCTGGTCGCGCTGCTCAGCGGCCGGGCCCGGCACCGGGTGGGTATCAGCCCGCAGTACTCCGGGCTGGACCAGACCCTTCAGGGCCTGCGGTTCGCCCGGATCGCCATGAGCGGCGCCCCGCCCGGCGCGGCGCGGGTGACCGTGTTCGACCGGGCCCCGCTGGCCGTGGCCGCGGCCAGCTCGCCCGAGGTCATGACCCACGTGGTCGGCACGGTGCTCGGCCACCTGAACCAGCTGCCCGCGGCCGAGCGGGCGGTGCTGCTGGACACCCTGGAGGCCTGGCGGGACTGCGGCGGGTCGGCCACCCAGGCCGCGGACCGGCTGTTCTGCCACCCCAACACGGTGCGGCACCGGCTGCGCCGGATCACCGCGGCGACCGGCCGGTCGCTGACCGCGCCGCGGGACGTGGCCGAGCTGTGCCTGGCCCTGGAGGCCGCGCGCCAGCAGCCAGCTGGCGCCTCCCCGTCCGCCATGTGACACCAGCGCCCCGAGCTGGCAGCTGAGCACGCCCTCCCCCCGCTCGCGGATGATCATGGCCTGGCCGGAGCGGCTCGCCCACTTGAACAGATCGGCCCCCTTGACAGCTCTGGCTAATGCGATTAGCTTTTAGCTAATCGGATTAGCTAACTAGCAGGAGGATGTCATGACCGAGTTCCTGGACCACGAGGGCGGCCGGCTCAGCTACGACGTGACCGGCGACGGACCGCTGGTCGTCCTGTCGCCCGGCATGGGCGACCTGCGCCAGTCCTACCGCTTCCTGGCCCCGCAGCTGGCCCAGGCCGGCTACCGGGTGGCCACCGCCGACATGCGCGGGCACGGCGACTCCAGCCTGGGCTGGCCCTCGATCACCCGCACCGACGTGGCCGGCGACCTGATCGCCCTGATCCGCCACCTGGGCGGGCCCGCCGTCATCGTCGGGCAGTCCCTGTCCGGCGGCGCCGCCACCATCGCCGCGGCCAAGGAGCCCGGCCTGGTGGTCGGCATCGTCGAGATCAACCCATTCACGCTGACCCAGAAGACCGACCTGGGCGCGCTGCTGCGAGTCCGTCGTTACCGCCGCGGCGGGCTGCGGCTCATGGGCACCCAGCTGTTCCGCAGCCTGAGCCAGTGGCTGAGCTACCTGAACGTCGCCTACCCGACCAAGCCCGCCGACTGGACCGAGTACACGGCCACGCTGGCGGCCAAGCTCCGCGAGCCGGGCCGGATGGCCGAGTTCATGAAGACCGGCAAGTCCACCCCGGCCGACGCCCAGGCCCAGCTGCCCAACGTCCAGTGCCCGGCGCTGATCATCATGGGCGCCGAGGACCCCGACTTCCCCGACCCGCGGGCCGAGGGCGAGGCTATCGTCGCCGCCCTGCCGGCTGGCCTCGGCACCCTCGCGGTGATCCCCGGCGCCGGGCACTACCCGCACGCCCAGACCCCCGACCAGGTCGCCGCGCTGGTCATCCCGTTCCTCGAGAAGAACGCCCGTGCCTAGAGCCGGCCTGACCCGCGACGACGTGGTCGCCGCCGCGGCCGAGCTGAGCGACAAGATCGGCTACTCCGAGCTGACCATGGGCCTGGTCGCGCAGCGCCTCGGCGTCCGCACTCCCTCGCTGTACAAGCACGTGGACGGCCTGGCCGACCTCCAGCACCGGGTGGCCACCCTGGCCATGACCCAGCTCGGCGACCAGGTCCGCGACGCCCTCCAGGGCGCCGCCGGGCTGGACGCGCTGACCGCGCTGCTCACCGCGACCAGGGGCTACGTCACCGTCCACCCGGGCCGCTACACCGCGACCGTCGGGGCCGAGTTCACCGGCCCCGACGACCCGCTGCTGGCCGCCAGCAGCCGGGTCATCGAGTCCATCGCCGCCGTGCTGCGCGGCTACGGCATCGCCGAGGGCGAGATGACCCACGCCATCCGCACCGTCCGCTGCGCCATCCACGGGTTCGCCGCGCTCCAGGCCTCGCGGGGCTTCCAGTGGGGCGAGGACCCCGACGAGAGCTTCCGCTGGATGATCAGCTTCATCGACCGCGGACTGCGCGCGGCCAGTTAAAAAACCCTCATCACAAACGGGCCTCGGCGCAAGGCCTAGGTGAAGGCACTGAGCCCGGTGATCGTGCGGCCGACGATCAGCGTGTTCATCTCGCGGGTGCCCTCGTAGGAGTAGATGGCCTCGGCGTCAGCCACGAACCGGCCCACGTTGTACTCCAGCAGGATGCCGTTGCCGCCCATCAGCTCGCGGGCCCAGCCGACCGTCTCCCGCATCCGCACCGTGCAGAACGCCTTGGCCAGCGCGGAGTGCTCGTCCCTGGCTCGCCCGGCCTCCTGCAGCGTGGCCAGCTGCGAGCACAGCGCGGCCGAGGCGGTGATGTTGGCCAGCATCCGCACCAGCAGGTCCTGGACCAGCTGGAAGCCGGCGATGGGCCGGCCGAACTGCTCGCGCCGGGTGGCGTAGGCCAGCGCGTGCTCGTAGGCGCCGCGGCCGCAGCCGACCGCCATCCAGGCCACCCCGGCCCTGGTCAGCCGCAGCACCTCGGCGGTGTCCCGGAACGAGCGGGCGTTGGCCAGCCGGTCGGCCTCGGGCACCCGGACGTCGTCCAGCGTGATCCGGGCGTTCTGCACGACGCGAAGCGCGATCTTGTCCTGGAGCTTGTCGGTGGCCAGGCCCGGCGCGCCCTTCTCCACCACGAAGCCCTTGACCTGGCCGTCCTCGACGTCCTTGGCCCAGATGACGATGAGGTCGGCGAACGTGGCGTTGCCGATCCAGTTCTTCTGGCCGCGCAGCACCCAGGCGTCGCCGTCCCGGCGGGCGGTGGTGGTCAGGCCGCGCGCCGCGCCGGAGCCCACGTCGGGCTCGGTCAGGCCGAACGCGCCGATCTTCTCCATCCGCGCCATCGCCGGCAGCCAGCGCTCGCGCTGCTCGTCGGACCCGCACACGTAGATGGAGCCCATGGCCAGGCCGCCGTGCACGCCCATGAACGTCGCGATGGACGGGTCGGTCCGGGCCAGCTCCAGCGCGACCAGTCCGTCCAGCAGCGGGCGCGCGCCCCCGCAGCCGTAGCCGCGGTAGGGCAGCCCGGCGATGCCCAGGTCGCGGAGGCCTGGCACCAGCTCGTGCGGGAACTGGGCGGCGACCCAGTACCGGTTGATGACCGGGGCCACCTCCTTCTCCATGAAGGTCCGCACCCGGTGCAGGAGCTCCCGCTCGGCGTCGTCGAGCAGCAGTTCCAGGTGATAGAAGTCGGCGTCGTGGGTCATCGCTACCTACTTCCCTCGGGCGGGCGGGTCCTCGCTCAGGAACTCGGAGATCAGAGGCGCCAGCAGGTCGGGGCTCAGCACCAGTTCCACGTGGCCGCCGTGGTACACGTGCAGCCGGGCGCCGGGAATCAGGCCGGCCATCACCCTGGCGTTGATCAGCGGGATGATCGGGTCGTCGTCGCCGGCCAGGATCAGCGTCGGCTGGCGGACCAGCGGCAGCAGCGGGAGCGAGGTCCACCAGGCGCCGGCGGCGAGCTGGTACAGGTAGCCGCGGGACGGGCCGACCCGCGTCCACGGGTGCAGCACGTCGACGATGCGCTGCGTGTGATCGCGGGCCGTGCCGCCGTACAGCTCGCCGGCGATCTGCCGGGTGTAGCCGGCGTCGGTGTACCGGCGCGGGGTGGCCAGCCGGACGATCACCCGCGGGTGGCCCGGCACCATGAACATGCCCGTCCCGGTGGCCACCAGCACCAGGCGCCGGCAGCGGCCGCGGGCGGTGAGCGCGAACTGCTGGGCCAGCGCGCCGCCCCAGGAGATGCCCAGGATGTCGGCGGTCTCGTGGCCCAGCTGGTCGAGCAGGCCGGCCAGCATGCGGGCCAGACCGGAGAACCGGTAGGGACGGGCCGGCAGCGGCGAGCCGCCCACGCCGGGCACGTCGAACCTGATCACCTCGATGGCCGGGTCGAGCGCCTCCACGAACGGGTCGAAGGTCTCCAGGCTGGCCCCGATGCCGTTGGCCAGCAGCAGCGGCGGCCCGGCGCCGGTGCCGGGCCGGACCGCGATCCGGATGGGCCGGCCCCCGACGACGACGGTCCGGGTGCCCGGCCCAGGCCGGCGCCCCCAGACCCGGTCAGCGATCGAAGACATAGCTGCCCGGCGCGGGCTCGACGGACGGATGCTGGTCACTGCCGGGCGCCGCGGGCGCGGGCACCTCGGCGCCGCCGTGCTCGGCGAGCCAGCGGGCGAAGTCGGGCCACCAGGAGCCTTTCTCGGTCGTCGCCGCGTCCCGCCACTGCTCGGGATCGGGCGGGGTGTCCGCGGCCACCCGGTACTCGGCCTTGGCGTTGCCGACCGGGCTGACCATGGAGGCGATGTGCCCGCTGCGGGCCAGCACGAACCGGGACGAGCCGCCGAGCAGCTGGGTCGTGCGGTAGCAGGACTGCCACGGGCACAGGTGATCCGCGGCGCCGGCCACGAGGTAGGCGTCGGTCTCGATGGCCGACAGGTCGACCGGGCTGCCCAGCATGGTCGCCTTGCCCGGCACGGTCAGCGCGTTGTCCAGGGCCAGCTCGATGAAGTCCTTGTGCACCCCGGCCGACATGCGCGTGGTGTCGGCGTTCCAGTACAGGATGTCGAACGGCGGCGGCTTGCGGCCCAGCAGGTAGTTGTTGACCCAGTAGTTCCAGATCAGGTCGCCGGGCTTGAGCCAGGCGAAGATCTCGGCCAGCGCCGCGCCGTCGAGGTAGCCGCGTACCGCCGAGGCGGCGATCGCGGCCTGGGCGGTCCGCTGGTCGGTCAGCGCGCTGGGCAGCCCGGCCCTGGCCTGGTCCAGCACGGTCACCGCCAGCGCCAGCCCGGCCACCTGGTCAGCCTGCCCGGTGTGGGCCAGGTGCGCGAGCGTCATGGTGGCCAGGATCCCGCCCGAGCACACGCCCAGGATCATTCCGGCGTCCGCCCCGGTGATCTCCCGCGCGGCGGTCAGCGCCTCCAGCACGGCGCTGCCGTAGGTGTCCAGCCGCCAGTGCCGGTGCCGGGCGTCGGGGTTGCGCCAGGAGATCATGAAGACCTGCTGGCCCGCGCCGACCAGGTACTCGACCATGCTGCGGCCCGGCGCCAGGTCGGTGATGTAGTACTTGTTGATCACCGGGGGCACGATCAGCAGCGGCCGCTGGCGCACCTGCTTCGTCGCCGGGGCGTACTGGATCAGCTCGAAGACCGGCGTGCGCAGCACTACCGAGCCCGGTGTCACGGCCAGGTCGACGCCGACCGCGTAGGCGTCCGGCTCGACCATGGCCGGGATCCGCGGCGGCGCGGCCAGGTCGGCGGCCAGGTGCCGGGCCCCGGCCAGCGCGCTGGCGCCGCCGGTGTCGATGAGCGCCTTCAGCGCGGCCGGGTTCAGCAGCGGGTTGTTGCTCGGTGCCAGGGCCTCGACCAGGTTGGACAGCAGGAACGAGACCCGCTGCTCGTCGGCCCAGTCCAGGTCGGCGTCGGCCTGGAGGCCGTCCACCGCGGCCGCCCCGGCCAGGTAGGCCTGGAGGATCCGGTGCAGCACCGGGTTGCTGGTCCAGGCCGGGTCGGCGAAGCGCCGGTCCTTGGGGCTGGCGGCCAGCTCCGAGCGACCCGAGGCGACCCGGCCCAGCTCGGCGCCCAGCCCGGCCAGGCGCAGCGCCAGCACCGCGGGCTGGCGGGCCAGCTGGGCGCAGAACCGGGCCATGGCCATGCCCGGCACGAACCGCCGGGCCGGGCCGAGCGCGGCGTCGGCCAGCAGCATGTCCAGCGCTCCGGCAGCGTCGGCAGCGTCGGCCGGGTCGTCCTGGCGCGGGTCATCCGCGCTCACTGCGTCACGTCCTGCGGCGGGCGCACCTCGCGGCGCAGGATCTTGCCCGTCGGGCCCTTGGGCAGCGACTCCACCAGCCACACGTGCCGCGGGTACTTGTAGGCCGCCACCCGCTCCTTCACGAAGGCCCGCAGCTCGGCCGGGGTGGCGCTGGCCCCCGGCTTGAGCGCCGCGGCGGCGCCGATCTCCTCGCCGAGCGTCTCGTGCGGGATGCCGATCACCGCCGCCTCGGCCACGGCCGGGTGCTCGTAGAGCACCTCCTCGATCTCCCGCGGGTAGACGTTCAGGCCGCCCCGGATGACCACGTCCTTCTTGCGGTCCACGATGAAGTAGAACCCGTCCGCGTCGCACTGGGCCAGGTCGCCGGTGCGCAGCCAGCCGTCCGGGATCGCCTCCCTGGTCGCCTCCGCCCGGGCCCAGTAGCCCTTCATCACGTTCGGCCCGCGGATCGCGATCTCGCCGACCTCGCCCTCGGGCGCGTCGGTGCCGTCCGCGGCCACCAGCCGGAACTCCACCCCGGCCACCGGAGTGCCGATCGAGCCCGGCTTGCGGACCCCGCCGGGGTGGTTGAACGAGGCCACCGGCGAGGTCTCGGACAGCCCGTACCCCTCCAGGATGATGGTGCCGAACGCGTCCTCGAAGGCCCGCAGCAGCTCCACCGGCAGGGCCGCGCCGCCGCTGACGCACACCCGCACCGAGCTGGTGTCGTAGCGCTCCCGGTCCGGGCTGTGCAGCAGCGCCGCGAACATCGTGGGCACGCCCTCGAAGATCGTCACCCGGTGCCCCTCGATCGCGGCCAGCGCCGCGCCCGCGTCGAACCGGGCCAGCAGGGCCAGCGAGGCCCCGCAGTCGATGGCCGCGTTCAGCCCGCAGGTCTGGCCGAAGCAGTGGAACAGCGGCAGGCAGCCCATCACCACGTCAGATGGCCCCAGCTGCAGCAGCGTCGACTCGGTGACCTTCGAGTTGGACCTGAGGTTGCCGTGGGTGAGCTCGGCGCCCTTGGGCCGGCCGGTGGTCCCCGAGGTGTACAGGATCACCGCGGTGTCGTCGTCGGCCCGGTCGGCCAGCCCCGGCGCCGGGGCGTGCTCGCTCACCAGCGCGTCCAGCTCGTCCGGGTCGGCGGGGACGAACGGGACGCCCGCGGCCTGCGCGCCCTGGACCGGCTCGCCCGGCGAGGACTTGGCCGCCAGCAGCAGCCGCGCGCCGGAGTCGGCCAGGTAGTACTCGACCTCCCGCGACTTGAGCAGCGGGTTCATCGGCACCACCACCCCGCCGGCCCGCAGGATCCCGTAGTACAGGACGCAGAACTCCGGGGTGTTGGCCAGCATCAGCCCGGCTCGGTCGCCGGGCCGGAAGTCCCGGCGGGCCAGGAATGAGGCCACCCGCGCCGACCGGTCGTCCAGCTCGGCGTAGCTGAGTACCTGGTCGCCGGACAGGATCGCGGGGCGCTCCGCGTGCATGACGGCCGAATCGGTCAGGATCTGGGCGAGGTTGGCCATCGTCTGCCTCCCTGGACGACCGGCGGCGCGGGGACCGCTTGCTTGTCTCTCAGGATCGACTGCGTCGGCCCGAGTGTCGAGGTCAGCGCGATACAAAGCTGGCCACCCGCCGTTGTCCCGCCGGACAACGGCGCGCAGGTCCTAGCGTGTCCTTCATGGCGGAGAAACTGGTGCTGGTGGTCCGGACCGACCTGGGCATGGGCCGGGGCAAGATCGCCGCCCAGGCGGCCCACGCCGCCGTGGCCGCCGCGCTGGCCAGCCTGGGCAGCGCCGATTTCGCCGGGTGGCTCCGGGAGGGCCAGCCCAAGGTGGTGCTCCGGGCCGGATCGGCGGAGCAGCTGGACGACATCGCCCGGCGGGCCCTGGCGGCGGGCCTGCCCGCGGAGGTGATCCACGACGCCGGCCGGACCCAGCTGGAGCCCGGGACACCGACGTGCTGCTCGGTCGGCCCGGCCGAGGCTAGCCAGATCGATGCCGTGACCGGCGAGCTCGCGCTGCTGTGACCGGTCAGCCAGGACCTGCTGCTGTTAATCCTCTTGAGGGAGTGACGGCCGGGTGCCGATGGCCAGCAGGTGCGAGGTGGCGCCGCCCATGGCCGGGTCCTGCTCCAGCGCGGCCAGGCCGTCCCGGTCGTGGAAGTAGGCGGTGGTGAACAAGCTTTCCCGGCTGGTTGCTGAAGGTGACGGCGTGGGTACGGTGAGGGTGTCATCCGGCTGGTAACTCAGCGCTGCCGCGGGGCAGGGCGGCGGGGCGAGGAGGTGGCACATGCAGGCAACTGTCGGGGATCGGCTGCACGTTCATGGCAACACCGTGGGCCAGGCCGAGCACCTGGGCGAGATCGTCGAGGTCCACGGGTCCGGCGGCACGCCGCCGTACCTGGTGCGCTTCGACAACGGGCACACGAGGCTGGTGTTTCCTGGCCCGGACGCGGTGATCGAGCACCCGCCCGCCGGGAAGCGCAGGAAGCGCCGGGGCTAAGAAGCGCAGAGTTAAGAAGCGCCGGGGCTAAGAGGCGCAGGGGTGGCGAGCAGCGCCGGGTAAAAACGCCGTATAGCCCGCCGCGCCGGGGCGCCGGCGGCCCGGCCGGGGGCCGCGTCTCGCATACGGTGGAGGGGTCGGTAACTCCCCCCTCGGGTAATGGCGGTTTCATGGCGGTCTTGCTGTTGATCGGCTTTGTCGGTGCGGTGCTCGTCCTCTACGCGGCGGAACGCTTCCTGAAGGCCCGGCGCAGAGCGCTCAGGCTGCGCAGCATCGGCGATCGGCTGGACGCCGTCACCCGCAGAGCGGACCAGCAGCACGAGCGACGCGAGGCGGCGGCGGAGGCCAGCGCGGCGCTGACCTCGTTCATGCCGGCGATCAAGGGCCCGCCGCTGACGGTGCCGGGCACGGAGGCCAAGGTCGACGTGGCGGCGGAGTCCAAGGCGGCGGAGTCCAAGGCGGCGGAGGCCAAGGGCGACCGCGAGCGCGGCGGGCGGGCCGATCGCGGCCGGGCGGCCTGGCGCCGCGGCCCGCGCACTGGCGAGCAGCGCGTTCATCAGGCTGAGCCGAGCGCGCATACCGGCGAGCAGCGGGTCCGCACCGGCGAGCACGGCGTGCTGTCCGGCGAGCACCCCGTCCGGTCCGGTGAGCACCCGGTCAGGTCCGGCGAGCACCCGGTCCGGTCCGGTGAGCACCCGGTCCGGTCGGGTGAGCACCCGGTCCGGTCCGGCGAGCACCCGGTCCGGTCCGGCGAGCACCCGGTCCGGTCCGGCGAGCACGGGGTCCGGTCGCGGGCCCACTAAGGCCGTGCGGATCACCGTCCGGGTCCGGCCCGGCTCGGCCCGGGCTGGCGTGGGCGGCGAGCACGACGGCGCGCTGGTGGTCCGGGTGCACGAGCGCGCCGTGGACGGCCGGGCCACGGCGGCGGCGCTGAGCGCGCTGGCCGCCGCGTTCGGGGTCCGGCCGCACGCGGTCACCCTGGTGGCCGGGGCGGCCAGCCGGACCAAGATCGTTGATGTGGCGGGCGCGGATCCGGCCGTGCTGGAGCGACTCCTCGCGGCGGGCTAGCGCCCGGCCGCTCCGGGTAGCTGCCGCTCAGGGGTAGCTGCCGGTCAGCGATAGCCACGGTCACGCGACCCACGAGGGGACGACCTGCGCCAGTCGGCGCGGATCGGTCAGCAGGCGGATGGCCGTGATGGCGTCCCCGGTGACCGTGAAGGCCATGACCGTGACCGGCCGGCCGTTCATCGTGACGAGGACGCCAGGAACGCCGTCGACGAGCGCCGGATGGGCCCGCACGCCCTGGCCCTGGCGCGGGCGCGCGCCCGTCGCCGCCCGGCCCGCCACCTCGGCCGCGCCCCGGACAATGATGGCGCCCTCGGGACCCTGAGCCCGGAACTCGACTTCGGGGGCGAGCACGGCGAGCAGCCCCGCGAGGTCGCCGCGGCCGGCCGCGGCGAGGAACGCGTCGACGACCTCCCGGGCCGCCGCGTCCGCGGCGGTGGCCGGGGTGCCCAGGCGGATCCGCCCGCGCGCCCGGCTGGCCAGCATCTTGGTGGCCGCGGTGCTCCGGCCGAGGATCGCGGCGATCGCGTCGAACGGGATCTCGAAGACGTCGTGGAGGACGAACGACACCCGCTCGGCGGGGGTGAGGGCGTCCATGACGACGTACAGCGCGAGGCCGACGGAGTCCCCGAGCAGGGCCTCCTGCTCGGGATCGGTCCGGGAGTCCGCGGCCCCCTCCGGCAGTAGCCCGACATCGAGCTTCGAGCGGTTCCTCGCCCCGCACTGCGCGCCTGCGCAGCGCGTCCAGGCAGATCCGGCCGGTCACGGTGGTGAGCCAGCCGCGCAGGTCCTCGATGTCCCCGCCGCCGGCGCGGGCCAGGCGCAGCCACGCCTCCTGCACGGCGTCGTCCGCATCCGCGTGCGAGCCGAGGACGCGGAACGCGATCGCGTGGAGATAGGGGCGATGGATCTCGAACTCGGCGGCGAGCTGTTCTTCTTCGGTCACGGTCCTCCCCCGGCACGAGCGGCGGCGTCACTACCAGGACGCGTCGCGCGCCGGTGAGGTAACACCCAGGCCGGCGTTACCTCCCGCCGCGGCCGGACGTCGTAGTGCCGTCCACTGACCCACCATCTACTCCACGGAGGAGAGATGACAGCACGAATCCAGAACATGGCCCTCCAGCCCGACGTCACGACGGGCATCCAGCACCTGTTCAAGGCGATATACGCCGGCGGCGTGCCGCCTCAGACGCTGGAGCTAGTGCACCTTCGCGCGAGTCAGATCAACGGCTGCAGCGCCTGCGTCCACGCCGGCGTCGCGAACGCGGGCCAGGCCGGCGTCAGCCCCGAGAAGCTGCTGGCCGTCGCCGCGTGGTACGAGAACCCGCTCTTCGACGACGCCGAGCGGGCCGTGCTGGCCCTCACCGAGGCCGCGACCCGGCTGGCCGACCGGCCCGGCGCGGTCACCGATGAGATCTGGGCCGAGGCCGCCCGGCACTACGACGAGCAGCAGCTCAGGGCCCTGGTGCTGATGGTGGCGATCACCAACCTCTTCAACCGCGTCAACACGACGTTGCGGGTGCCGGCCGGGACCAGGTGGGACTGACGCCGGACCGCTGCGAGGCCGGACCGCGCGAGGCCGGACCGCAGCCAAGCCGGACCCCTGCTCAGCAGCCACGGTCAGGGCTTGCGGCCGACTCCGGCGGTGATCTTGAGGCGGGTGGGCGCCACGTTCGAGTTGTGCCGCCATTCCTGAACGCTGGTCAGGCCGGGCTCCAGCAGCTCGAAGCCGTCGAAGAAGCGCTGGATCTCCGGCCGGGGCCGGAAGTAGGTCTCCACGGGCGTGCCCTTGGCCACCGCGCGCAGCTCAGTCATCGCGGCCTCGTCGCTCTCCGCGGCGAACTGGGAGAGCACCAGGCAACTGCCCGGCGCCATCCGGTCGGCGAACTGGGCGACGATCCCGGCCGGGTCCTCCTCGTCCGAGACCAGGTGCAGCACCGAGACGCACAGCACGCCCACCGGGCGGCTGAAGTCGATCAGCCGGCTGACCTCAGGGTGATCCAGGATCGGCTGCGGCTGGCGGATGTCGGCCCGGATGCTGGCCACCCGGTCGTCGGCCGCCAGCAGGACCGTGTTGTGGGCGTGCACGATGGGGTCGTAGTCGACGTAGACCACCGGGGCGTCCGGGATGGCCAGCCGGGCCACCTCGTGCACGCTCGGCGAGGTCGGGAACCCGGTGCCGAGGTCGATGAACTGGCCGATGCCGCTGTCGGCCAGCACCCGCAGCGCGCGGATCGCGAACGCCCGGTTGGCCCGGGCCAGGTTGCGCTGGTCGGGGGCCACGGCCAGCACGCGGTCGGCGGCGGCCCGGTCCACGGCGTAGTTGTCCTTGCCGCCGAGCAGGTAGTCGTAGATCCGGGCCGCGCTGGGCTGCGTGGGGTCGTCACTCGCCGACATGCCAGCCTCGTGGACCATCCGCGGCCTCCCGCCTGGGGCCTGTATTCACCAGGAGACTACCGCCGCGGTACGCACGGGCGATCGCCTTTGGTGGCCGATTAGCCGTTATATCGGACCGGGGTGGAGTAGCGCGGGTCCTCGTGGCGGGCCCAGTAGCGGTCCCTGAGCCGCAGCGTGCGCGGGCCGGGCGTGCCGGTCCCGACCGGGCGGCCGTCGACCAGGGTGACCGGCATGATGCCGCCGGCCGTCGAGGTGACCAGGACCTCATCCGCCCGGCGGAGGTCATCGGCGCTGAGCGACCCTTGTTCGAGAAAATGGTCTTCCTCGGCGGCCAGCTCAATCACCGACTGCCGGGTAATGCCCTGCAGCGTGCCGCTGGCCGGGGTCAGCCAGCGCCCGCCGGTGTAGGCGAACACGTTGAATCCGGGTCCTTCGGCGACCGCGCCGGCGGCGTCGCGCAGGACGACCAGCTGGGCCCCGTGGTCGTAGGCGTCCAGCAGGGCCAGCTCCATGTCCAGCCAGTGGTAGTTCTTGACCGTGGGGTCCACGCTCTGCGGCGGGATGCGGGTCACCGGGCTGATCCACAGGCTCGCGCCGGCCTCCTGCTGGTCCGGCGAGCTGATCCACACGAACGGCACGGCGTAGCAGTAGAAGGTGGACCGGGCGGTCCGGATGTCCCGGCTGCCGGGGGCCACCCGGCCGCGGGTGCAGGTCATGGACACGTACGCGTCGCGCAGCCCGGTGCGGCCGACGCAGCCGTGCAGGATGTCCTCGATCTGGCCGCGGTCCCGGCCGGGATCGAGGCGCAGCCGGGCCATGCTGGCGCTGAACCGGTCCAGGTGGGCGTCCAGCCGGTAGAAGCGCCCGCGCCAGACGTGGACCACGTCATAGGTGCAGTCCGAGCGGGTGACGCCCAGGTCCAGCACGGAGATCCTGGCGTCCTCGACGGGGCAGTAGCGCCCGTCGATCCACGCGGCGCCGCCGGGCCACCGCTCGGCTTCGGTCATGTGGCGGCCTTCTCCCAGATCGAGACGTGCGAGCGGCTCTCGCTGGTGAACGGCAGGCGAGTCCAGCTGGCCCAGCGGTCGCGCAGCCGCAGCCCGGCCAGCTGGGCCATCAGGTCCAGCTCGGCCGGCCACACGTACCGGAACGGGATCGACCGGTACGACCCCCGGCCCTCGGTGACCTCGATGTAGTTCGAGCTCATGGCCTGGGTGGCGACGTCGTACCGGTCGAAGGCCCACCGCGTGGGGCTCACGTGGAACGGCACGACGTCCTGTCCGGGCGGGAGCAGGCGCAGGTCAGGCACCGACACTTCGATGACGAAGCAGCCGCCGGGGGCCAGGTGCGCCGCGGCGTTGCCGAAGCAGTCCACCTGCGCCGCCTGGGTGGTCAGGTTCATGATCGTATTGAAGACCAGGTAGGCCACCGAGAACGAGCCCTCGACCCTGGTCGTGGCGAAGTCGCCGAACGTCACGGGGATGCCGGCGCCGCCCGGCTTGGCCCGCAGCCGGGCCACCATGGCCCTGGACATGTCGATGCCGTGCACCGGCACGCCGCGCCGGGCCAGCGGTACGGCGATCCGCCCGGTGCCGATGGCCAGCTCCAGGGCCCGGCCGTCCCCGGCCAGCTCGGCCAGCACGTCCACGGCCGGGTCCACGGCGGCGGGCTGGAACATCTCGTGATCGGGGTCGTCGTAGGTGGCGGCGACGCTTTCCCCGAAGTAGCCGTCCGGGTCCTCTGGGTCCTCCATGGGCCGGAACGTACCGCAGCGCACCGCCGCGCTGTCCAGCCGTTTTGCGTCGGTCAAGAAACTTGACTATCTGGATCCGCGTCCCTAGCCTGGCCGGCATGGACGATCAGCGCGAGCCCGTGACCTACTACTCGACGCCGATGCTGATGCGGGCGGCGCGGGGTGCGTACGCCGGCTCCATCCGGGCCGAGCTGCACGAGGCGGGCATCGACGACCTGCCCAGGAACGGCGCGTTCGTCCTGGCCGGGATCGGCACCTCCGGCGGGCCCCGCACGGACCTGCAGGGTGACCTCGGTGTGACCAAGCAGGCGGTCAGCCAGGTCATCGACATCCTGGCCAGCCGCGGGTACCTGGTCCGCAGTCCCGATCCCGGCGACCGGCGCCGGATCAGCCTGGAGCTGACCGAGCGCGGCCAGGCGGCGATGGACGCGGTGCGGCGCGGGGTGGACGCGGTCGACCAGCAGCTGAGCGAGCGGATAACGCCGGAGCAGGTCGAGGCGATGCGGTCCGCGCTGCTGGCGCTGTCCCAGATCAGGACCGCGGGCGAGGAGACGGGCGCCGGCCGCCCCCGCCGGCCCGACCGGCAGCTGCGCCGCTTCTGCCCGATCTTCCCGGTCCGGGACCTGGCGGCGGCGCTGGCCCACTACGCGTCGCTGGGCTTTGCCACCGAGCCCTACGAGGAGGGCGACTTCTACGGGTTCGCCAACCGCGAGCGCGTCGGCCTGCACCTGGAGGAACGCCAGCACCACGGGGATCACGCGGCGGCCTACCTGTATGTGCGCGACGCGGACGCGATCTACCAGGAGTGGAGCCGGCCGGGCATCGGCGGCCGCACCTCCCCGGTGGTCACCACCGACTACGAGATGCGCGAGGGCTCGCACACCGACCTGGACGGCAACCTGATCCGCTTCGGCTCGGACATCAAGGAGACGCCCGCCGAGGGCTAGGCCGGTTCGTCGGTTTTGCTGCCGCCTTTCCACTGGGCTGAGCCGGCGTCCCAGGTGGTGTAGGTGTAGGGGTTGTCCAGGACCCTGGTCGCGGGGACGTCGGGGTGCATGCCCTCGGTCCAGGCGTCCGGGCCGAGCTGGGCCATCAGGTACTCCACCGTCTGACCGGTGAGCTGGCGGGCGCGGGCCAGGTCGGCGCCGACGAGCCGGTTCTCGGTACTTCAGCACCCGGCCGCTGACGACGACGGTGTGCACGTCGCCGCGCTGGGCCTGGAACGCCACGTGCCCGTACGGGTGGAGCACCGGGAACATCACCGGCGACGCGTCGTTCTTGATCAGCACCAGGTCGGCCTTCTTCCCCGGCTCGATGCTGCCCGTCGCCGAGTCCAGGCCCAGCGCCGCGGCGCCGCCGCGGGTGGCCCACGCGACCACGTCCTCGGCGCGCAGGTGCGCGTGGGTGACGGTCTCCTGCCGGGCGTGCGCCTCCAGGTGCTCCCGCGACCGGTCCGCGCCCAGCGTCGCCCGCATCGCCGAGAACAAGTCCCCGCGACCACCACACGCTGGTGTCCATCGACAGCGACACCGGGATGGAATGCTCGCGCAGCCGCCAGGTGGGCGGGTAGCCCTGCCCGGCGGACTGCTCGCTCTCCGTCGACACCGACGCCGACCCGCCGGTGGCCGCGATCCGGTGGTAGGAGTCGCGGGTCAGCGTCGCCGCGTGCACGTAGATCGTGGACGCCGTCATGAACCCGTTCTCGTGCATCAGCCGGATCCCGTCGTCGTTGGTCGCGCCCCACACCCCGGCGTGGGTGGTGACCGGCGCGCCCAGCTCCCGGGCCACCTCGAACGCCGCCCGCTCGGGGAACTCCGGGTCCCCGGTCACGTCGAACGCCATCTGGAACCCCAGCAGGCTGTCCCGCCCGCTGAAATCGCCGCTGCCGAACCGGCGGCCGACGAACCCGCGGAACTCCGGGGCCGTCGCCCATTCCCACGGGCCGGCCTGGATGTTGCCGTAGGCCAGCACGAACCGCGCCGGGACCTGGCCCAGCGCATCCGCGGCCGCCTCCGCGTGCTCCACCGTCTGCAGGCCGTGCGACCAGTCCACCGTGGTGGTCACGCCCGCGTCCACCGCCTCCAGGGCGGCGAGCAGGTTCCCGGCGTAGATGTCCTGCGGCCGGAACACCTTCCCCCACTGCAGGTAGTACCAGACGAAATACTGGGTCAGCGTCCAGTCCGCGCCGTACCCGCGCATCGCGGTCTGCCACATGTGCCGGTGCGTGTCGATCATGCCCGGCATCAGGATGCCGCCCGCCGCGTCGATCTCCGCCGCGCCCTCCGGCACCGCCAGGCCCTGGCCCACCGCGGCGACCTGGTCGCCGGTGACCAGCACATCCGCGCCCTGCAGGACCCGGTGCGCGTCGTCCATGGTCAGCACCGTGGCATTACGGAACACCAGCGGGCGCCCCGGCGTCAGATCAGCGGCTGTCGTCATGTCAGACCTCCACGGTGAGGTGGTCGGGTGGTCGGGACTCGGTGGCGGACGCCTGTCCGCAGAACGGCCGCAAGGGGCCTGAGCGGAAGCGTGGCCGGACGGCGCGCCCCTTGTCAACCGGGGCGCGTCAACCGGCGGCGGCCCGGTTCACTCCGTGTCGTAGGCCAGGATGGGGCGCAGCCAGCGCTCGGCCTCGGCCCGGGGCATGCCGCGCCGCCGGGCGTAGTCCAGCACCTGGTCCCGGCCGACGCGGCCCACGGTGAAGTAGCGCGACGCGGGGTGGGCGAAGATCAGCCCGCTCACGCTGGCCGCCGGGGTCATGGCACAGGACTCGGTCAGCCGCATGCCCAGCTGCCCCGCGTCGAGCAGCGCGAACAGCTCCCGCTTGCCGCTGTGGTCGGGACTGGCCGGGTAGCCGAACGCGGGCCGGATGCCGCGGAAGCGCTCGGCGTGCAGGTCCTCGATGGCCGGGCTGGCGCCGGGCTCGAACCACTCGCGGCGCGCCTCCAGGTGAGCGAGCTCGGCGAAGGCCTCGGCCAGCCGGTCGGCCAGGGCCTTGACCATGATGGACCGGTAGTCGTCGTTCTCGGCCTGGTAGCGATCGGCCAGCGCCTCCGCCCCGTGGATGGCCACCGCGAAGCCGCCCAGGTGATCCCCATCCGGGGCCACGTAGTCGGCCAGGCAGCGGTTGTGCCGGCCCTCGGGCTTGGTCGTCTGCTGGCGCAGCATCGGCATCCGGACCGCACCGCCGGTGATATCGAGCACGATGTCGTCGCCCTCGGCGTGCGCGGGCCAGAACCCGTAGGCCCCGTGCGCCTCCAGGTCGCCGGCGGCGATGATCTCGTCCAGCAGCGCGTTCCCGTCGTCGAACAGCTCGCGGGCCGCGGGCTCGGCCAGGATCGCCGGGTACTTGCCCTTCAGCTCCCAGGCCAGGAAGAAGAACTGCCAGTCGATGAGCTCGCGCAGCCGGGCCAGGTCGGGCCGCAGGGTAGCGGACCCCGGTGAACGCCGGGACGGGCAGGTCGCCGAACGGCACCGGCTCCCGGTTCGCGCGGGCCCGCTCCAGGGGCAGCAGCGGGCGGCGCTGCTGAGACTCGTGCTGCTCGCGCAGCCGCTGCTGCTCGGCCCGGTTGCTGGCCGTCAGCTCCGCGGCCCGCTCGGGGCTGAGCAGGCCGGAGACCACGCCGACCACCCGGGAGGCGTCCAGCACGTGCACGGTGTCACCCGTGTAGGCCGGGGCCACGCGCACCGCGGTGTGCTGGCGCGAGGTGGTGGCCCCGCCGATGAGCAGCGGCACCTTCAGCCCGCGCCGCTGCATCTCCTTGGCCACGCTCACCATCTCGTCCAGCGACGGGGTGATCAGGCCGGACAGCCCGACCGCGTCGGCGCCCTCGGCCACCGCGGTGTCCAGGATCTTCGCCGCCGGCACCATCACGCCCAGGTCGATGACCTCGTAGTTGTTGCAGCCCAGCACCACGCCGACGATGTTCTTGCCGATGTCGTGCACGTCGCCCTTGACCGTGGCCATCACGATCTTGCCCTGGCCGCGGTTGGTGGTCAGGCGCCCCTCCAGCCGGGCCTGCTCCTTCTCCGCCTCCATGTAGGGCTCCAGGTGCGCCACCGCCCGCTTCATCACGCGCGCGCTCTTGACCACCTGGGGCAGAAACATCTTCCCGCTCCCAAACAGATTGCCGACCACCTTCATGCCGTCCATCAGCGGGCCCTCGATCACGTCCAGGGGCCGCTGCGCCTGCTGGCGGGCCTCCTCCGTGTCGGCCTCGATGAAGTCGGCGATGCCGTGCACCAGCGCGTGCTCCAGGCGCTGGCCCACGGGGGCCTCACGCCAGGACAGGTCCACGGTGCGGGCGGTGCCCGGCCCGGTCACCGTGGCCGCGAACGTCACCAGCCGGTCGGTGGCGTCCGGCCGCCGGTCGAACAGCACGTCCTCGACCAGCTCCAGCAGCTCCGCCGGGATGTCCTGGTAGACCGCGAGCTGGCCCGCGTTGACGATGCCCATGTCCAGCCCGGCCCGCACGGCGTGGAACAGGAACGCCGAGTGCATGGCCTCGCGGACCACGTCGTTGCCGCGGAACGCGAACGACAGGTTGGAGATGCCGCCGCTGGTGAGCGCGCCGGGGCAGCGCTGCTTGAGCCGCGGCAGCGCGTCGATGAACGCCTTGGCGTAGCCGTTGTGCTCGGGGATGCCGGTGGCCACGGCCAGCACGTTGGGGTCGAAGATGATGTCCTCGGGCGCGAAGCCGGCCTGCTGCACGAGCAGGTCGTAGGCCCGGCCGCAGATCGCCACCTTGCGCTCCGCGGTGTCGGCCTGGCCCTGCTCGTCGAACGCCATCACGACCGCCCCGGCGCCGTGCTCGCGGATCTGCCGGGCCTGCTCCAGGAAGGACTCCTCGCCCTCCTTGAGGCTGATCGAGTTGACCACGCTCTTGCCCTGCACGCACTTGAGCCCGGCCCGGAGCACGCTCCACCGCGAGCTGTCGATCATCACCGGGATGCGGGCGATCTCCGGCTCGGTCGCGATCAGGTTCAGGAACGTGGTCATGGCCTGCTCGCTGTCCAGCAGGTCGGCGTCCATGTTGACGTCGAGCAGGTTGGCCCCGCCGCGCACCTGCTCCAGCGCGACGGCCACGGCGCCCTGGTGGTCGCCCGACTCGATCAGCCGGCGGAAGCGCCGCGAGCCGGTGACGTTGGTGCGCTCCCCGATCATGACGAAGCCGGTGTCGGGACCGATCTGGAACGGCTCCAGGCCGCTGAACCGGGATGGGGCGGCCAGCGCGGGCACCGGGCGGGGCGCCAGGCCGGCCACGGTGGCCGCGATCCGGCTGATGTGGTCCGGGGTGGTCCCGCAGCAGCCGCCGACGACGTTCACGGTGCCCGCCGCGGCGAACTCCCCGACCAGCCGGGCGGTCTCGTCCGGGTGCTGGTCGTAGCCGCCGAAGGCGTTCGGCAGGCCCGCGTTGGGGTGACAGGCGGTGTAGGTGCCGGCCAGCCGGGACAGCTCGTCGACGTGCGGGCGGATCTCCCTGGCCCCCAGCGAGCAGTTCACCCCGACGACCAGTGGCTCGGCGTGCTCCACCGAGCGCCAGAACGCCTCCACGGTCTGCCCGGACAGCGTCCGCCCGCTCAGGTCCACCACGGTGACCGAGATCCACAGCGGCAGGTGCGGCGCCTCGGCGCGGGCGGCGGCGATGGCGGCCTTGGCGTTGAGCGTGTCGAAGATCGTCTCGATCAGCAGCAGGTCCACGCCGCCCTCGGCCAGCGCCCGGACCTGCTCGGCGTAGGACGCGTACACCGCGTCGTAGTTCACCGCCCGGTAAGCCGGGTCGGCCACGTCCGGGGACAGCGACAGCGTGACGTTCATCGGGCCGATGGAGCCGGCCACGAACCGGCCGCCGACCTCGTCGGCGGCCTGCCGGGCCAGCTGCGCGCCGCGCAGGTTCATCTCCGGGACCAGGCCCTGGAGGCCGTAGTCGGACTGGCCGATGCTGGTCGCGGTGAACGTGTTCGTGGTGGTGATGTCGGCGCCCGCGGCCAGGTAGCGCCGGTGCGCCTCGCGCACGACGTCGGGCCGGGTCAGGTTGAGCAGGTCCGGGTCGCCGGTCACGTCCCGCGGATGATCACGCAGCCGGTCGTTGCGGTAGTCCGCCGCGGTCAGCCCGGCGTCCTGGAGCAGCGTGCCCCAGGCCCCGTCGAGCACCACGATGCGCTGGTCCAGAAGCTCCCGCAGGCCCTCGTCCGCTGGGGTGGCTGACACGTGTTGCTGACCTGTCTTAGCTGACGTGTGTTAGCTGGCGCTGTGTTAGCTGACGCTGTGGCGGCTGACATCTTGCCCGTGCACCTCCTGATTTATCAGGAGGCGCCCTTGCTAGTTACCGATGCCGGCCGAGCGTGGCGGGCCAGAGCCCGTTGCAGCGCCTCTCGGCCAGCTCCCTATCCTACCGCGACGGCCCGGCCGGGGCCGGGCCGTGCGTATCGGATGGCCGGTCTGACGGGTTGCCGGGGCTGACCGGGCCGACCGGGCGGGCCGGGCGGGCCGGGCTGCCGGGCGGGCCGCGGCGGGTCAGGCCAGCGTGATCTCGAAGTAGGCGCCCTGGTCATCGTGGCGGATCAGCGCCGGGCCGGACCAGCCCGCGAACCCGCCGGTGCCGGTGCCCGGCACGATGTGGCCCCAGACCGAGGCCGGGTCCGATTCCAGGGCCCCGTGCTGGACGGTGACCGAGCCCTCGCGGCCGTCATCGGTCCGGCCGGTGATCCGCTCGGTGGCCGCGTAGGACCGCGCGCCCTCGATGCCCGCGTGCATGAACAGCGTGGTGGCCTGGCCGGTGATGCCGGACGTAAAGGTCTTGCTGAAGGTCAGCAGCGTGAACCAGTCCGCGTCGAGTTCCTTGACCTGCCGGGGCTCGAAGCCGTCGACCTGAAAGCGCGCGATGATCGTCATGAATCCTCCGGGGTTGGCAGCGAACTCGGTCAGCTGGCCGGCCAGGCCGGGTCCCGGCCAGACAGGCCGAGCAGCCGGTCGAAGGCGGGCGCGGTCTCGGGCACGCTCACCCGCGGCGCGAACGCCTTGCCCGGGCCCTGGTAGTCGCCGGTCAGCATGCCGGGCGCGAAGCTCAGCGACGCCTGCGCCGCCGCGTCCGGCGGCGACCAGGGCCGACCGGTGGCGCGGGCCAGGTCCCAGCCGTGCATCTGATACTCCCAGAGGATCATGCCCAGGGCCATGTCGCCGGGCATGGCGCTGTCCCCGAGCCGCAGCGGCCGGCTGGCCGCGCCCGCGCGCAGCGCCTGGTCCATGCGGCCGGCCGCCGCGGTCACCTCGGCCCCGGCGTCGGCCGGGGCCTGGTAGCCGTCCAGGCTGGCCCGCGGGGCCTGGCCGCCCGGGTCGGCGAAGCCGTCCGCGAAGGTATTCAGCCAGCCCAGCACGTGATCGCGCAGCTGGGCCACGTCGTAGTCGGTGCAGGGCGTCGGGTCGTGCAGTTGCCGCTCGTCGATCCCGCCGACGACGTCGGAAAGGTCGGCGAGCACCGCGGCCAGCAGGCCGCGAGTCTGGTCCTTGTCCTGAGTAATGTCGTTGTCCGTGTTCATGCTGGCCACGCTAGGAGGCCGGGGCGCGGCGGGCTTGAAGATTCGCGTCAGACCCAGCCGCTAGGGTCGCGCCATGAGCGAGCCCGATCCGGTCGAGCGGGACAGCCGCGGGATCCTGGACCCCTGGCTGCTGCGCCAGCGCGTCCGGCTGACCAGGTACCCGCCCGGCCCGGCGCTGGAACCACTGGTGGACCGGTTCTGGGCGGTGGGCTGGGACCTGCCGCCGGGCACCGTGCACCGCCAGCAGGTGCTCACCCATCCCGGCGCCAACTTCAGCGTCGGCCACCCCAGCGCCCGGCCCGGCGACCGCCAGCCCGGCCCGGTCGAGGCCCGGCTGAACGGCGTGGATCGCGGCCTGACCACCCGGGTGCTGGCCGGCCAGGGCTGGGCCGTGGCCGCGCTGGCCCGGCCCGGTGGCCTGGGCGCGTTCATCGACGGCTCGGCGGCCGACTTCACCGGCCGGGTGGCCCCGCTCGGGGCGGCCATCGGCACTGACGAGGCCGCGCTGGTGGCCGGGATCTCCGCCGAATCGGACGAGGCGGCCCGGGTGGCGCTGCTGGCGGACGCGCTAGAGCGGGCCGTGGACCCGGAGCGGGCCGGGCCGGCCGCGGAGGTGGCCGAGGTGGCCCGGCTGGCCGAGACCAGCCGCGAGGTCCGCCTGCTCAGCGACCTGTGCGCGGCGGCCGGGCTCGGCCAGCGCACCTTGCAGCGGATGTTCCTGCAGTACGCGGGGGTGTCCCCGACCTGGGTCATCCGCCGCTACCGGCTGCTGGAGGCGGCCGAGGCGGTCCGCGAGGGCGCGCCGGTGTCCTGGGCCGAGGTGGCCGCGAGCCTCGGCTATGCCGACCAGGCCCACCTGACCCGGGACTTCCGGGCCGCCACCGGCCAGACCCCGGCGGCCTACGCCCAGGCGCAACAACGCCGTTTGCCGTAGCGCCGTTTGTAACCCGGCCGTTGACCGCGCCGCCCCGGCTGGTTAGCTTCCACTAGAACACGTTTCACTTTCGTTCATCTTGGTTGAGCTAGACAGTGGAGGCGGCCGTGGCAGCGTCGTCGGCAGATCGGTCGTCAGCCGACCAGTCGCCGGGCAACCAGGCACCGGCCGACCGGCCGCCGGGCGAGAAGCGCAAGATGACCGTCAGCGAGCGCAGCGTCGGCGAACTGGCCGCCGCGCTCCAGGACTGGCTGGCCAGCCAGCCAGGCGCGCCGGGCCGGCCGACGGTGAGCGGGGTCCGGCTGCCCGAGAGCGCCGGCCTGTCGAGCACGTCGGTGCTGTTCGAGGTGAGCTGGCCGGACGGCGCCGGTGACCCTGGTGCCGGTGACCCTGGTGCCGGTGACCCTGGTGCCGGCGACTCTGGCGCCGCGCGACCGGGCGCCTACGTCGCCCGGCTGGCCCCCGAGCCGGGTGCGGTGCCGGTGTTCCCCCACTACGACCTGCCCGCCCAGTACGAGGTGATCAGCCAGGTGGCCGCGCGCAGCGACGTCCCGGTGCCGAGGCTGCGCTGGAACGAGCCGGACGGCGGCCCGCTCGGCACGCCGTTCTTCGTCATGGACCAGGTCGACGGCCGGACCCCGCTCGACAACCCGCCCTACGTGTTCGGCGGCTGGCTGCTCGAGGCCGGGCCGCAGGAGCGCGCCCGGCTCCAGCGGGCCAGCGTCGGGATCCTGGCCCGGCTGCACGCGATCGCCGACCCCGCCGCGGCGTTCCCGGTGCTGCGGCCGCCCGGCGGCGCCGACGCGCTGCGCTGCCACGTAGACGGCCAGCACGAGTACTACCAGTGGGCGTTAGCCCGCGACGGCCTGCGGATACCGATCATCGAGCGCGGCCTGGACTGGCTGGAGGCACACTGGCCGCGTGAGCCCGGCCCGGACGTGCTGTGCTGGGGCGACGCCCGCATCGGCAACATCATCTACCAGGGCTTCGAGCCCGCCGCCGTGCTGGACTGGGAGATGGCCGCGCTCGGCCCCCGCGAGCTGGACGTGGGCTGGTTCGTGTTCCTGCACCGGTTCTTCCAGGACATCGCGGAGTTCTTCGGCCTCGACGGCCTGCCCGGCTTCCTGCGCCGCTCGGACGTGGAGCGGTGCTACGCCGAGCTGGCCGGCGTCCCGCTGCGGGACATGGACTTCTACCTCGTGTACGCCGCGCTGCGGCACGCGATCGTGATGGCCAGGATCAAGCGGCGGATGATCCACTTCGGCGAGGACCAGGTACCGGACGATCCCGACGACTACGTCCTGCACCGCGCCAGCCTGGACAAGCTGCTCGCGGGCACCTACCGATGGGACTGAGGCGAGTGCCGATTCCGCTCGATGAGTACCCCGTCCACCAGACTCCGCTGCCGATGAGCCGGGTCGCGACCAGCGACCGCAACTTCTACGACCGCTGCTACCTCAACCTGCACGGCCCCGACGGCGAGGTGTTCCTGGTCACCGGGCTGGGCGTGTACCCCAACCTGGGCGTCATCGACGCCTACGCCACGGCCCGCCGGGGCGACCAGCAGTGGACGGTCCAGTTCTCCGGGGCGCTGGCCGAGCGCAGCCTGGAGCAGCAGGTCGGCGGCTACCGGATCGAGGTCATCGAGCCGCTGCGCGAGCTGCGCCTGCGGTGCGCGCCGCCTGACGGCGAGATCGACTTCGACCTGCGCTGGACCGCGGCGTTCCCGGCCGTGCACGAGGAGCCGCACCTGATGCTGTCCGGCGGCCGCCCGATCCTGGACGCCTCCCGGTTCTCCCAGCTGGGCCGCTGGAGCGGGCGGCTGCGGGTGGCCGACCGGGAGTTCGCCGTGACCCCGGATCAGTGGGGCGGAGCCAGGGACCGGTCCTGGGGCATCCGGCCGTCGGGCGAGCCCGAGCCGCCCGGCCGGGCCGCGAGCGAGATGCCGCTGGGGTTCTGGTGGCTGTACGCGCCGCTCCAGTTCGAGCGCTACGCGGTCGTCGTGATCTTGCAGGAGAACCCGGACGGCCACCGGACGCTGAACGACGCCAAGCGGGTCTGGCCCGACGGCCGGGTGGAGCAGCTCGGCTGGCCGCGGGCGGAGATCAGCTACGCCTCCGGCACCCGCCATCCCCGCTCGGCCCGCCTGCATCTCACCGACCGGCAGGGTGACCCGCTGACCCTGGAGCTCGAGACGGTCACCTCGGTCCCGCTGCACGTGGGCGCCGGGTACGGCGCCGACCCGGACTGGTCGCACGGCCGGTGGATGGGCCCGGAGTGGAGCCGGTCGGCCGTCTACGATCTCACCGACCCGGCGGTGGCGGGCCGGATACCCTTCGGGGTGATCGATCACCTGGCCCGAGCCCGGATCGGCGACGAGACGGGCTGGGGGCTGTTCGAGCACGCGAGCATAGGCCGGCATGATCCGACCGGCTTCGCCGACTGGTCATCGGTGGCGCCCTGATACCCGAAGATAATCACGGGAGGCAGACCATGGCGGACTCGAACGAGGTCACCGACCCCGCCGTGCAGGACCTCATCGCGGCCATCAACGCCGGCGACCGGACCGCGTTCTTCGCGGCGCTGACGGCCGACGCGACCATGTCCGACGACGGCCGGGACCGCGAGCTGGCCGGCTGGGCCGACCACGAGATCTTCTCCGCGCACGGCCACCTGGAGGTCGTCTCGGCCAGCGACGGCGGCCGGTCGCTGATCGCCGACTACCGCAACGAGCGGTGGGGCCAGATGCGCACCCGCTGGGCGTTCACGGTGACCGGCGGCAAGATCAGCCGCTTCGAGACCGGCCAGGCCTAGCGCGCCCAGCCCGACTCGGCCCGGCCTGACCTGGCCTGGCCCGGCGGTTCGGGCTGCCGGGCTTGTGCGGTTGACCCCGCAAAATGCTGATTCGCCTGCGGGCGGCGGGTAGCGCTGTCGATACTCAGCGCTGTGATCGGCGAAAGCTTCCCGTCGGTGCTGGCGGCCGCTCAGGACGGCAGCGAGGCGGCGTTCTCGCAGCTATGGCGGGATGGCAATCCGGTCCTGCTGCGCTACCTGCGGGTGATCGCACCGGACGCCGCCGAGGACATCGCCGCCGAGACCTGGGTCCAGGTCGTCCGGGGGCTGACCGACTTTCGCGGCGACGAGCGGGGCTGGCGAGCCTGGCTGTTCACGATCAGCCGCCGCCGCGCGATGGACGAGGGACGGCGGCAGTCCCGGCGCGCATCGGTGCCGCTGGAGTACATCCCGGAGTCCACCCTGCCGGGCGCTGCCGACGCGGCCGATGTGGCGCTGGAGCACCTCGGCACCCGGGCCGCGCTGGCGCTGCTGACCCGGCTGCCGCGGCTCCAGGCCGAGGTGATCTTGCTGCGGGTGGTGGCCGGGCTGGACACCGACTCGGTGAGCCGGCTGCTGGGACGCAGCCCCGGCGCGATCCGGGTCGCCACCCACCGGGGCCTGAAGCGGCTGGCCGAGATCGCCGAGCAGGCCGGCGTAACGCTATGACCAGGCCCGGCGTTTCGGACGATGACATGCCGAGCTTCCGATGGCCAGCCCGCCGGGACGAGTCCGCACTCACGGACGAGTCCCTGGCCGCGCTGCTCGCGGGCGCCCAGCCGCCGGAGGACGCCCCGCCCGAGCTGCGCCCGGCCCTGGATGTGCTGGCCGCGCTCCGCGCCCAGCCCGGACGCGACGAGCTGCTCGACGAGGCCGCGGCGCTGGCCGAGTTCCGGATCCGCGCCGCCCGGCCGGGTCCTGCCAGCCAGGCCTGGCGCCGCAGGCCCGCCCGGCTTCTTCCCTCCCTGTCGGCCAAGATCGCCGCGGCGACCGCCGTCATCGCGGTCGCCGTCGGCGGCGTCGCCGCCGCCGCGGTTGTCGGCGTCCTGCCCGCGCCGTTCCAGCGGCTGGCCCACGATGCATCCAGCGTGTTCCGTCCGGCCGGCAGCCATCACAGCAAGCAGAAGACCGGGATGACGACCGGTGCGGCCCGCGGGCCGCACGGTGCCGCCGCGCTGTGCGCGGCCTACGCCCGGGCGCAAGCGGGCGGAGCGCAAGCGGGCGGGAGCGCAAGCGGGCGGGATGCAGACGGGCGGCAGCGCGGCGCGGCGGGCCCGGATCAGCCGCGAGCTGGCCACCAGGGCTCGCGGCGCGGACCGGATCGCCGCGTACTGTGCCCGGCAGGGGCACCGCCCGATCGCCTCCGTGCCGATCGCGCCCAGGCACCATGCCCGCTGCGCGCCAATCCCAGCGCCGTCAAGGTCGATGCACCCCCGGCCGTCCTGGACCCCGACTGTGCGGCCGTCGGCCTGGCCGATCGGCTCCGGCGCGCCGACCCGGCATCCCGTCCTGGATCCGACTCGATGCGGCCTCCGCTGGCACTGGTCGCGGTGGCACCTGCGGCACCGGTACTGGACCGGCGGGCAGCACCCCTCGCCCAGCCCGTCCGCCCCGCCGCGGACCGGTCAGCCTGGGCATCACCACGTCCGTGTGCCCATCCCGCACCCCGGCCACGGCTCCGCCCCGCGGCCCACCCGGCAGCCGGCACCGGGACACACCACCAGCCGACCCGCACTGCACTCCAGCAAGCCCGCGCTGCACGCGGCCAGGCCCGTCAAAACCGCAGCGCACTCCAGCCAGCCCGCGCAGCACGCGGCCAGGCCCGTCAAAACCGCAGCGCACTCCAGCCAGCCCGCGGACGCGGCCAGGCCCGTTCAACCGCAACGCACTCCAGCCAGCCCGCTCTGGACGCGGCCGGGCCCGCTGAGCCCGGACCGCACGACAGCCTGCCGGCACAGCGCAACTCCCAGTCCGGCCAGTCCGCGCAGCTCAGCGGCACCGTGCGGACCTAGTACTTTCTCCCGCGTCCCGGAGATCCTCCGGGGCGCACGGGGGGACCGGGGCCTATCCCCCGGGGCCTCGGTCCCCCGCCCCTCCGCCCGAGGGGGCCAGGCCGGCCGGTCACCGGCCTGGTCCCCCGGGCCCTAACGAGACGGGGTGACGATGGCCGCGCCAGCTTCGGCCACGAGCTTGAGCAGCGTGTCTACGTCGGCAGAGGTAGTCAGCGGGTTGACGAAGCAGGCGCGGAGCACCGTGTGCCCGTCGACCTCGGTGGTGGTCAGGAAGCTCTCCCCGCCGGCCTGCAAGCGCCGCGCGATCTCGGTCTGTACCCGGGCACTGGCGTCGGCGGCAGCACGGTAGCGGAAGCAGACCACGCTCAGCCCGGTCGCGGTCAGCTCGAGGTCGGGGTGCTCGCGGACTCCGGCGGCCAGCCGCTCGGCCAGGTCGAGGTCGTGGTCGATAAGCCGGCGGTAGCCGGCCCGCCCGGTCGAGGCCAGCGTGGCCCACACCCGCAGCGCCCGGGCCGGCCGGGTCTGCTCCGGGCCGTACTCGCTCAGCCAGGGCGCGTCGCTGATCCCCTCCGGGTCGTGGTCGACGGCCAGGTACGCCGGGACCAGGCTGAACGCGGCCCGCAGCCGCTCCGGGTCACGGACCAGCAGCGCCCCGGCGTCGACCGGCACGTACAGCCACTTGTGCGGGTCGATGGCGATGCTGTCGGCCTGGCCGAGTCCGGCCAGCTCGGCCCGGTAGCGGTCGGCCAGCACCGCGGGCGCGCCGTAGGAGCCGTCGACGTGCAGCCAGACCCGGTGCCGGGCGCAGACCTCGGCGATCTCGGCCAGCGGGTCGATCGCCCCGGTGCTGGTGCTGCCCGCGGTGGCCACCACCGCCACCGGACGCTCGTCCCGTCGCCGCGCGGCGTCCAGCTCCCGGTCCAGGCGCGCGGGATCGAGCCGGCGACCCGGCAGCACGTGCAGGTGCCGCCGGCCGAAGCCGAGCAGCTCAACCGCCTTGGTCACGCAGCTGTGGGCTTCGCCGCCGGCGTAGACGGTGAGCGGCGGCTGCCCGGCCAGGCCCTGTTCGCGCACGTCGTAGCCGGCGCCGGCCTGGCGGGCCGCGGCCAGCGCGGTCACCGTGGCTAGCGAGCCGCCGCTGACCAGCAGCCCGCCCGCACCCGGCGGCAGGCCGGCCAGGCCCGCCAGCCAGCGGATGACCAGCCGCTCCAGGTGCACGACGGACTGGTTGCCGCCGGCGCAGCTCGGGTTCATCGCGCTGGCCAGCAGGTCGGCCAGCACCCCGGCGCGGTCCGGCGGCGAGTTGACCCAGGCGTGGAACCGCGGGTGCCCGTTGCCGAGCGGATGGCGCAGCACGTCCCGCTCCAGCTCGGCCAGCAGCCCGTCCAGCTCGACGCCGTCGGCGGGCCAGTCCTGCTGCCGCCAGTGCTCGGCGACCGGCACCGGCACCGGACTCAGCACCGGCCGGTCGCTCAGCCCGGCCAGGTGGTCCGCGGCCAGGTCCGCCACCCGGTGTGCGGCCGCCCGGAAGGCGGCCTCGTCCCAGCCCCAGGCACCCGGTAGCGAGTCAGCCATGACCGCCGCCAGACCGCGCGGGCAGGTCCATGACCAGGTAGTACACGCAAGGGCTGGCCTGCCGGTTGCGGAACCCGTGCTGGCAGTCGCCCTCGTAGTAGATCGCGTCCCCGGCCCGGAGCTGATAGGGCTGCCCGTCGATGGTCAGCTCCAGGTCGCCGGACTCCACCGCCACGTACTCGCGCGAGCCCGGCGCGTGCGGGTCGAATGCCCCGGCGTCGACTCCCGGCCCGAGCGTGGTGCGCATGAACTCGAACTCGATGCCCGGCAGCGCCGGAGACACGATCCGCCGCTCCCAGCCCGCCGCGGCCCGGGCCACGGACTGCTCCTCGCGCGGCAGCAGCACTACCCGGCCGCCGCGCTCGTCGTCCAGCAGTCGGGCCATCGACGTGCCCAGCGCGGTGGCGATGCGGTCCAGCACCAGCACCGTCGGCGCCTTGCGCCCGCGCTCGATCTCGTAGAGCATGCTGCGGCTCACCCGGCTGCGCGCGGCCAGCACCTCGGCCGACAGCCCGCGCCGTTCCCGCTCGGCCCGCAGCCGCGCCCCGAGCGCGGTCAGCCGGATCTCGCCACGCGCCGTGTCCTCGATAGAGGTAATCACGTCCACCATAGTAGTAAGCATCGCACCGGACCGTCGCCTCGGGCAGCCGACTCCGCCCCGGCTGGCCGCTTCCTAACGTCATGGTTGGCCCTTCGGTGCGGCTAGAGCAGCACCAGAGGGCCAGCCATGACGCTGCCGATCTCGATCCGGGGTTACGGGAGTGAGAAGAGAGGCGAAAGTGACGGCTGTGGCCGGCACGCGGCGCGGGAAACAGACCGCGGCGGCCCTCAGGAGTCCCTGCCCGGCCCGGCCAGCGACGTGGCTGTAACAGCCACGTCGTTAGAGCGACATGAGAGCAACAACCACGTCGTTGCGAGGGCGGTCAGAGGTCGCCGCGGACCGTCAGGGCCGCTGCGCGGGCCGTGAGAGTCACTGCACGGGACCGTGAGAGTCACTGCGCTGGCGGTCAGGGTCACGGGCGCGGGTGGTCAGGGTCGTCGCGAGGGCCGACAGGCGGCTGCGAGGGAGTGTCAGGCGTTGTCGAGGTCGGCGCGGAGGCGGCGGAGGCGGTCGGGGCGGTCGGCCGCGAAGCGCTCCACCGCGGCCAGGATGTGCCCCGCGTCCAGGTGGGCCTCCTCGATGACCTCGGCCACCGAGCCGCCCGTGCGCCAGCGGTCGTCCCAGTCCGAGGACAGCGAGTACTCGCGGACCAGCGGCCCGTCGGCCCAGTCGGCCATCAGCTTGAACGCGCCGTTGGTGATCACCATGGCGTCCACGCGACCGCCGGCGCCGACCACGGACTCTCGGTACTCCAGCGACTGGAGCGCGAACAATTGCGGGCTGATCGCGGCGACGATCCGTATGTTAATGCCCCGGCTGTCGAGCTCGGGCAGCACGCTGACCAGGTTCTGCGTCGGCATCGTGCCCCGGACGTAGACGGTTCCGCCCCTGGGCTGGCCGGGCCGGTAGTCGCGCAGCACGTAGGCGCCGCGGGCGGCCTCGAAGTGCGACGGGATGCCGAGCGCCTCGCGGTCGGGGATCTCGATCGGCGGCCGGGTCAGGTGCAGCGCCACGATGGGCACGTCGAGCCCGAACGCCGCGCCGAGCAGCACCGGGACCTCGTTGTACTCCCACGGGTGCAGGTCGATGACGTGCCCGAACGGGAACAGCTGGGTGACGCCGATGGAGAAGATGCCGAAGTGGGTGCGGGAGTCCTCGGCCGTCTCCGGGCCGGAGTGGCCCGCGATCCACAGCACCTTGCCCACCTTGAGCTCGGTGTCCTGGGCGAGCTGGCTGAACAGCCGCATGGGCCCGTACTTGAGGTAGGAGAACGAGCCGTAGGTGGAGCACGCGCCCCAGAACCCGTTGAAGCGCCCGAACGGCTCGTCGGACAGGTTGACCGTGGCCAGCCCGGCGACCAGGCCGGCGTTGGAGAACTCGGTGATCTCGGTGGGCAGCAGGGCGCCGGTGGGGTTGGTGTTGCGCTCGTACCAGCCGGTGCCCGGCGAGCCGTCGTAGTCCTGGCCGAAGCCGGCGATGTTGGTGGACTCGGCCAGGTCGGCCGAGGCGGCGATGAACAGCGGCCGGCCGTAGTCGCGCAGGGCCAGCGAGTTCACGTAGGCACCCCAGGCGGCCAGGCCGGCCCGGTTGGGTGCCTTGTCGCCGGGCTTGCGCCACATGCTCTGCGGGTAGCTGGCCACGTCGAAGATGCGGCGGTCGGAGAAGACCTCGGCGGAGTGCTCGTCCAGCCGGAACCCGTCGATGTCGTCGGGCACCGAGGCCGCGATGGCGGCCAGCCGGTCCGACAGCCAGTCGACCAGGTCATCGTCGCGGCGCAGCACGCTCATGGCGATGCGCAGGTTGGCCTCGGCCTGGGCCGCGACGGCCGCCGGGTCGGCGGGCGCGGGCTGGTCGACGCCCTCGTACTCCACCCCGTGCCGGGCCATGAACTCCTTGCGGACGGCCCAGAACTGCTCGGCGTTCATGGGGAAGGGGGTGCCGTGGCTGGCCGCGTCGACCTTGCCGTAGCCGCGGCCCTTCTGGGTCACGAACCAGGCCATGCTCGGCACGTGGCTCGGGGTTCGGGCCGCAGACGGCCTCCAGCACGGCCTCGGTGACCGGCCCCCACTCCATGCCGTGCTCGGTGCCGTTGACCCGCCAGCCGTAGGGCGCGAACCAGTCGACCGGGGTGCCCGCGACCACGCTGGAGGCGGGCCGGGGGTCGATGCCGAAGTCGTTCCAGTCGACCATGAAGACCAGGTTGTCCAGGCCCAGGCCCCAGGCCAGGTTCTTGGTCTCGTGCGCCGAGCCGGGCGTGAGCCCGCCCTCGCCCTCGAACACGAAGACCTTGACCTGGCCGGCCCCGGCCAGCTTGAGGCTGAGCGCCTCGCCCGCGGCCGGGGGCATGCCGTGCCCGGAGGGGCCGGTGTTGAACTTCAGGAACAGGGTCCGGCCTTCCATCTCGGCGTGCCCGGGCAGGCCGCCGCGGCGGCGCAGCTTCAGCAGCTGTTCCCAGGTCAGCGCCCAGCGGCCGTCGTCGGGGAAGGCGAACTCGGCCGCGCCGGTGCGCTCGTGCCGGGCCCGCATCGCCTCGTTGAGCACGGCCAGCGTGGCGTAGACCAGCGGCACGGTGTGCCCGGCGGACAGCACGAACCGGTCGCCGAACCGGCGCCAGGGCCGCAGCACGTCCCAGCGCATGGCGCCGGACAGCAGCAGCGAGACCATCATGTGCACCTTGGACCGCGAGCCGCCGGGGTGGCCGCTCTGCCGGTAGTTGAGCGCCAGGTCGATGCACTCGTCGATGAGCTCCTTGACCAGCTCGTAGCGCGCGAAGTCGGGCTCGGCCGCGGCCAGCAGCCGGGCCGCGTCCGTGTCGCTACCCGACCGGCCGATGATGTGTGCCGCCACCGATTCCCCTCCATAGCTGCCAGGACTCCTAGGCTGACGGCTGTACCTGCCGTTAGGCAAGAGTCTGGTCACATGCGGAACTTTCGAGCCTTACGCCCAAACGGGCTCAGCCTTATCATCAGGCCATGACGGCCATCCCCCTGGCCGACCGGATGGGTCGGCTCGGTACTGAGTCCGCGTTCGAGGTGCTGGCCAGGGCCAGGGCCCTGGAAGCCGCGGGCGCCAAGATCATCCACCTGGAGATCGGCGAGCCCGACTTCCCGACCCCGCCGCACATCGTGGCGGCGGCCGTCGAGGCCCTGCAGGCCGGCCAGACCCACTACGTGCCCGCGCCGGGCATCCCGCTGCTACGCGAGTCGGTGGCCGCCTTCCTGGAGCGCACCGGCCGGATGAAGGTCAGCCCGGACCGGGTGATCGTCACGCCGGGCGCCAAGCCGATCATGTTCTTCGTGATCATGGCGCTGTGCGCCGAGGGCGACGAGGTGCTCTACCCCGACCCCAGCTTCCCGATGTATGAGTCGATCACCTCGTTCGCGGGCGCCACCCCGGTGCCGATCCCGCTGCGCGAGGGCAACCAGTTCCGCATCGACACCGACGAGCTGGCCCGGCTGATCACCCCCCGGTCCAAGCTGCTGATCATCAACTCGCCGCACAACCCGTGCGGCAGCGCGCTCACCCGCGAGGACTGCGACGCCATCGCGGAGCTGGCCCAGCGGCACGACCTGACCGTGCTCACCGACGAGGTGTACTGGGCCATCCGCTACGGCTCGGAGCAAGCTGGTAGAGAGCACGCCAGCGTGCTCGACGTGGACGGCATGGCCGACCGCACGATCCTGCTGGACGGCTGGTCCAAGACGTTCGCGATGACCGGCTGGCGGCTCGGCTTCGGCGTGTTCCCGCAGGCCCTGGTCGAGCCGATCACCCGGCTGGTGATCAACTCGGTGTCCTGCACGTCGGCGTTCAGCCAGTACGCGGCGGCCGCCGCGCTGGACGGCCCGTGGACCGCGGTGGAGGAGATGACCGCGGAGTTCCGCCGCCGCCGCGACTTCATCGTGGCCGGGCTGAACGACATCCCGGGGGTGACCTGCCTGGAGCCGCAGGGCGCGTTCTACGTGTTCCCGAACATCACCGGGACCGGGCTGACCTCGGCCCACCTCCAGGAGCGGCTGCTGAACGAGGCGGGCGTGGCGGCGCTGGCCGGGACGGCGTTCGGCCGGTACGGCGAGGGCTTCCTGCGCTTCTCCTACGCCAACTCGGTGGAGAACATCCAGGCCGCGCTGGAGGCGATCCGGGCCTCGCTGGTCTCGCCGGCCCCGGCCCGAGCCCGGCCTTAGTTAGCGGGCAGCCGCCAGGCCTGGTTGCCCGCCTGGTTGCAGTGCCAGATCTGGATGCCCTCGCCGTTCCCGGTCATGTCGGCCGGGTCGGTCAGGCACTGGCCCGACGACTTCTGCACTAGCGCGTTGTTCTGCGTCGGCTGGGGCGTCCAGACCTGGCTGGCCGCGCCGCTGCACGGGTCGAGCACCACGGCCGTGCCGTTGGCGCCCGCGCCGCCCGCGCTGTCCAGGCAGAACTTGCCGTCCAGCCGAACCGTCCCGTCCGCGTTCAGCGTCCACTGCTCCTGCGGGTCGCCCTCGCAGGTCCACATCTGGACCTTGTTGCCGGTGGTCGTCTTGCCGCCCGCGTCGTCCAGGCACGGCACCTGGGTGTCCTTCTGCAGCAGCTGCACGTAGACC
Organism: uncultured Actinomycetota bacterium; assembly: GCA_963822485.1. Classification (GTDB taxonomy): domain Bacteria; phylum Actinomycetota; class Actinomycetes; order Streptosporangiales; family Streptosporangiaceae; genus DASUBV01. The sequence goes on along the minus strand of CAWGHW010000024.1, from coordinate 11,072 downwards.
GGGCCGGTCGGCGCGCCCGTCGGCGGGCCCTGGGCGGCCGGCAGCGGCCAGGCCTGGTTCGGCCCGCCGTTGCACGCGGCGATGTCCAGCGTCGTCCCGCTGGAGGTGCTGCTGCCCGGGTCGTCCAGGCAGACCGGCTGCCCGGCCGCGCTGCTCGCGCCCGTGTTGACCAGGCTGTTCCCGGTGCCCTGGGTCCACTCCTGGGTGGTCGCGCCCGACTTGCAGGCGGCCAGCACGACCCCGGTGCCGGACGCCGTGGCGCCGCCCGCCGTGCCCAGGCACAGCTTGTTGATCTGGAGGGTGTGCCCGGTGCCCTCGGACCAGTTCTGCTCCGGGTCGTTGGCGCAGGTGGCGATGGCCACCGAGGTGCCGGACTGCTCGAGGCCCGCGTCCACGCACATCGGGGTCCCGGTGTTGGCGCCGCCGTCCTCGATGAACATCCCGGACGGGATCGGCCCGCCCGCCGTGGCTGAGGTCGTGGCGGCGGTCGGGAACACCGCGTTCTCCGCGTGGTAGGTGCCGCCGATGATGTCCACGTCGGTGCCCATGACCAGGCCAGGGCTGGCGCCGTCGTAGCTGTTCGCGCCGAACGTGTTCAGGTACATGACCCCGTCGCCGCGGGTGGTCTGCGGGTGCCACCACGGCAAGCCCAGGCCGGTGTTGGCGTCCATCGCGGACAGGCCGTTGACCAGCACCGCGTTGGGCTCGCAGGCGGCGTTGTTGCCGCAGAAGTTGTTGACCCAGCGGTCGTGCCCGCCCGCGTAGACCACGTTCCCGGCCACCGCGACCGAGTAGAACGAGTCACCGCCGCCGTAGTCGATCCAGGCCGGCGCCACGTTGACCGGGGTGCCGGTGGCCGTGGTGCTGCTGGCGGCGACGTTGAACCGGGCCACCGCGTCGCAGACGCTGAAGGGCTGCGAGCCGTCGCCCATGTAACCGGTCCCGCTGATCACCAGGAACGAGCCGTCCGGGGAGAACGCGACGCTGCGCACGTAGTCGTGCTGGTTCTGGCAGTTGTCGCTCAGGATCGGCGCGGTGAAGTCGGCCAGCGACGACGGCGCGCCCAGCTTGGTGCCGGTGTTGATGATCGCCAGCCGGGGCCGGGCCTGGCCGTTGACCTGGAGCGCCGGGCCGACCACCGCGAGCTCGGCGCCACTGGGCGACAGGGATATCGCATCGGCCTTGATCGGCGATCCCGCGGGCGGGTCACCGAGGGTGAACGCGAACGTTGAGTCCAGCGTGCCGGTGACCGAGTTCAGCCGGGCCAGGCCGCTCACCGCGGCCCCGCTGGCGAACTGGCGGACGCCGTCCGCCGAGCCGAACTGCCCGGCCACGTACAGCGACTTGCCGTCCGGGCTCAGCGCCAGGCTGCGGACCGTGTCCCCGACCTTCCCGGTGAACCCGGTCACGATCGTGCCGTCGGCGTCCGGGCCCTTGGTCACGCCGGGGTTGACGTGCAGCTGGACCAGGCCCTTGTGCGTGGCCCCGTTCACCGAGGAGAACGCGCCGCCCACGTACACCGAGTCGCTGCCCTTACGGGCCCGCGATCACCGAGTAGACCGGGCCGGCGTTCAGGATCGGCCGGAAGTGCGGGTCGATGGCCCCGGTCCCCGCCTTGTAGGCGAAGATGTCGTCCCTGGTCACCTGGCTCTTGGCCGCGCACAGGCCCTTGGCCAGCGGGCCCGGCGGGCAGGTGTGGGTGAACGCGCCGGCCACGATCACGTCGCCGTGCACGTAGGCCGTGCTGTAGACCTCGGACTGGCAGGCGGTCCGGGTGCCGAAGAACGTGGCGTCGCACGCCGCGCCGCTGCCCTCCTGGCCGACCTTGGCGTCCGCTGAGACGTTCGGCGTCCACGTCACCGGTTTCTGCGTCACCACCGTGGCCAGCCGGGCCGACGCGTCGGCCGTCGCCGACATCGCGGCGAGCGGCAGCGTGACAGCAAAAGCCCCGGCGAGCAGGACTCCAGTGAAGTGGCGGCGGCGCATAGCAGCGGCTCCTTGAGAGGCAGATCGGGGGCCGGGTCTACGGCTAGGTCTACGGCTAGGGAGCCAGCTTGGCACGCCTGGTCAGGGCCTCTTCGGGTTTTGCCGGTCTTTCAGGCAGATTTCAGCTTCCTGGGCGGGTGTGGGGGCTTTTACTGCCGAGCGGGCCGCCGGCCGGGGAGACACCGGAGATCGCCACCGCCACCGGGAAGTTCCCCACCCGGATGGGCGCGAACACGTGCCTGCTGCCGGTGCTCACCAGGCTGACCTGGCCCGAGTAGGTGTCCAGCACCACCGCCGTGGCGCCGGCCAGGGCCAGGGCCGTCGGGTAGGAGTACAGGCCAACCGAGATCGGCCGGCCCCGGTGACCCGTCGCGGAGTCGATAGGCGTGAGCGTGCCCGAGATCGTGCCGACCACGTACGCCGTGGTGCCGGACATGGCCACCGCGGCCGGCGAATAGCCGACCCGGATGGTCCGGGCCCGCCCGGTGGCGGTGGTGATCGCGGTCACCGCGTCGGAGTTGCCGTCGACCACGTCCACCGTCCGGCCGTCCGGGGAGACCGCCAGGGCATCCGGGGCGTACCCGGCCGGGATGGGGTGCCCGGCCCGGCCGGTGGCCACGGTGATCGGGGTCACGGTGCCCGACCCGAAGCTGGCCACGTAGGCGGTGCGCCCGTGCGGGCCGAAGGCCAGGGCAACGGGGAACGCGCCGACCCGGATCGGGCGGCCGGCCCGGTCGGTCCGGGTGCTGATCGGCGTGACCGAGCGGCCGCCCCAGTCCAGCACGTAGGCCGTCCGGCCGTCGGGGGTGATGGCGATGCCGCGCGGATCGGCCCCGACCCGGATCGGGCCGCCGGGCCGGTCGGTCACGGTGTTAATGGGGGTCACCGTGCCCGACCCGCTGTTGGCCACGTAGACCGTCCGGCCGTCGGGCGTCACCGCGACCGCCCAGGGGTTGCCGCCGACCCGGATCGGGCCGCCGGGCCGGTCGGTCACGGTGTTAATGGGAGTCACCGTGCCCGACCCGCTGTTGGCCACGTAGACCGTCCGGCCGTCGGGGGTGACCGCGAGCGCGCGCGGCTCGGCGCCGACGCGGACCGGCGGGCCGGCCTTGCGGGTGTGCAGGCTGACCGGCGTGACCGTCCCGGAGGCATAGTTCGCCACCCACGCGACAGCCGAGCGCTCCGCGCTTTGATTAACGGCCGCCGTCAACGGGGCGGCCCCCGGCCTCTGGACGGACTCCCTGGCCTGGGTAGGCTGCGCTGGCCTGCCGACGAGGCCGGCCCGGTCCGGCCCGGGCTGGCTGAGGGACGCCGACCGGGCGAAGACGCCATTCACCGGCTGGGCGTAGCGGTCGTTGGCGGTCAGGGCGCCCAGGCCCAGCGCCCCCTCGATCGTGCGCAGCAGGCTGTAGTGCGTGTAGCGCTTGCTCGTCACGAAGCCCTGGCGGACGCCCGCCGAGCCCAGGATGATCGTCGGCGTCCGCTGCGCCGGGCCGCTGGCCGTCCTGGGCGTCCTCGTCGAACGTGATGATGGCCAGCGACCGCTGCGTCCGCCAGGCCGGCGAGCGCATGATGGCGTTCAGCTCGCGGGCCAGGAAATCGTCGCCCGCCTTGATCCCGCAGCCCTCCATGTCGGTGCAGTCGTTCGGGGCCACCCAGGCGAAGTTCGGCGTCGTCGACGTCCTGGCCAGGTCGGCCGACAGCGACTCCAGCGGCACGACGTGGCGCGCGCAGTACCCGGGCCGGTCCCGCACGTCGGCGAAGTACATCATCGGCTGGTCGTCGTTCCAGTAATAGGTGTGCACCGTGTCGTCGCACGGCCCGGCCGCGCTCTGCAGGTAGGTCTTCCACGTCTCATGGGCGGAGTCGATGAGGTCGCCGATGTTGCGCGCCCGGATCGTGTAGAGCGGGTTCTCCTCCTCCGGGTCGGTCAGCGGCACGCCGAACGTGCTGCCGCCCGCCAGCGCCAGGTAGTTGCCGTCGCTCGGGTGCTCCTCGGCGTAGAACTGGCTCAGCAGGCTGGCGTGCGGGAGCAGGCGGTTCAGGTACGGCGCCTGCTTCTTGTTGCCGATGACCGCGTGGTAGTCCTGGTTCTCGAAGTAGAACAGGAAGACGTGCTGGAAGCGCGGCACCCGCGGGGTCGGCGGGGCGGGCGGTCGCGGCGCGGGCACGGGCGCCGAGACGGTCAGGCTCAGGCCGCCGGCCACGGCCCGGTTGTACCCGGTGACCGGCGCGTACGGGCCGTTGACGTCGCGCAGCGAGGTGGCCAGCACCAGCCGGACCTGCGCGGACGCGGTCCCGGCGGGCAGCGTCCCGGTGCTGGCCCGGCGGGCCAGCATGGCGTGGCCGCGGCGGGTCCGGCCGACCGGGCCGATGACCCGCTGGGCCAGCAGGCGCCCGCTCGCGGACAGGAACCGCACCCGGACCTCGGCCCAGCTCGTCGCGGTGCCGCCCAGCCAGGCCGACAGCCGGTAGCGGGTGCCGCGCGGCGCCGGCCGCCCCGAGGCCAGCCGCAGCGAGGCCCGCTGCACGAGGCTGGCGGTGCCCCCCGCGCCCCCCGCGAACAGCCGCCCGCGCGCGGCGGGCCAGGACCGGGCGGCGCGCGGGAAGCCGCGGGTGCCGTAGCGCACCACGGTCGGCAGGCCCGCCGCGACCCGCCAGCCCGGGATCGTGACGGCGTCCCAGCCCTGGGCCGAGGTCGCGCCGACGCTGCCCTCGGGGTTGACGACCAGGTTGCCGCTCTGCCGCGGGTGGGCGGCGCGGGCCGGCCCGGCGGCCGCGACGGCCGGCTGGGCGGCCGCCAGGGCTCCGGCGCACAGGGCCGTCGCCATCAGGACATGAACGCGCCGGAGTGGCATCATCGCGAGGCCCTTTTCGTCCGAGCTGGTTTGTCCGAGCTATCTGACTATTCAGTCAATATGGTGCTTCCGCTCACCACGGTAGGGAGCGCCGCGCGCCCGGTCCACTGTTGCCGCTGAAACAGTCGCTGGCCGGAGGGTGAATGACCAGCCGCCTGGGGATCGCCCCTGGGAAATGGCTGGTCACGGGTGATAGACACGAGTCATGACCGAGATGCCCGTTCCCGATCTAGCCGACGTGCTCAGCGCCCGGCAGCGCATCGCGCCGTACCTGAGCCCGACCCCGCTCTACCGCTACCCGTCGCTCGACGCGCTGACCGGCGCCCAGCTCCGGGTCAAGCACGAGAACCACCAGCCCGTCGGGGCGTTCAAGGTGCGCGGCGGCATCAACCTGGTCAGCCAGCTCAGCCCGGCCGAGCGGGAGGCCGGCGTCATCTCCGCCTCCACCGGCAACCACGGCCAGTCGGTGGCCTACGCGGCCAACCTGTTCGGCGTGCGCGCGATCATCTGCATGCCCGAGCAGGCCAACCCGGTCAAGGTCGAGTCGATGCAGGCGCTGGGGGCCGAGGTGGTGTTCCACGGCGCCGACTTCGACGACGCCCGCGAACACTGCGAGAAGCTGGCCGCCGAGCACGGCTACCGGTACGTCCACTCCGGGAACGAGCCCGCGCTGATCGCCGGCGTCGGCACCTACACGCTGGAGATGCTCGAGGCCCGGCCCGACACCGAGGTCATCGTGGTCCCGATCGGCGGCGGCAGCGGCGCGGCCGGGGCGTGCGTCGTGGCCAAGGCCGTCAGCCCGTCGATCGAGGTGATCGGCGTGCAGTCCGAGGCCGCGCCCGCCGCCTACCGGTCCTGGCGGGCCGGCGAGCTGGTCGCCGACACCACGGCCACGTTCGCCGAGGGCCTGGCCACCCGGACCGCGTTCGAGCTGCCGCAGCAGATCCTGCGCGAGAAGCTGGACGACTTCGTCCTGGTGTCCGAGGACACCCTGCGCACCGCGACCAAGCTGCTGATCGAGAAGACCCGCAACCTGGTCGAGCCCGCGGGCGCGGCCGCGCTGGCGGCGGTGCTGAGCGACCCGGACCGGTTCGCGGGCCGCCGGGTGAACATCGTGATCAGCGGGGGCAACATCAGCCCCGCCCAGCTCACGGCCCTCCTGGCCGACTGAGCCAGCTCATGATCGTGACCGCCCGACCGCAGAAATTTGCGGTCGGGCGGTCACGATCATGAAGAGCGCCTGGCGGCTACCGCCGAGGCGCAGGCCGAAGGCTGGCGGCTACCGCCGGGACCCAGGCCGGAGGCTGGCGGCTACGCCGGGGCGCAGGCCGAGCTGGCAGCTACCGCCGGGGCGCAGGCCGGAGGCCCACCGGGGCCACGATCACGCAGGCCCGGCCCGGCGCCACCCGGATCGCCACTGGCCCCCGCAGCCGGACCGCCGCCGGCGCCTGGGCGCGCCCGCGCCGCAGGAGCCGCTGGGGCCGGACCAGCCGGAGGCGCGGCGCTACCGCCGTGCAGCACCGGGCCGCCGACTTCGCGCGCTGGGCCCGCGCGTCCCGGCAGAGCTTGACCTGGGAAGGCCGGATCATCTGCACCGGCGGGCAGCCCGACACCCGGACCGCCGCCGGCACCTTCACCTGGAGCCGCCCCGGCTTCACCTGGAGCCGCCCCGGCCGCTGGGGCCGGACCAGCCGCAGGCGCGGCGCCGGCAGCGCGCAGCACCGGGCCGCCGCCTTGGCCCGCTGGGCCCGCGCGTCCCGGCAGAGCTTGACCTGGGAGGGCCGGATCATCTGCACCGGCGGGCAGGCCGACACCCGGACTCCCGACCGGCAACTTCACCTGGACCCGGCCCAGCCGCCCCGGCCGCGGCGGCCGGCCTAGCCGCACCGCCTTCGGCGGCGCCGTCCGACCCCGTAGCGGCTGGAGCTTGATGTGGCACCGGGCCAGCGCCGCCGGCACCGGCGCAGGCACGACCGCGGCTGCACCCGGAGCTGATGCCGGCGTCCGACGATCACCGTGCACCGCTGCGCCGGGCGGTGGCCGGAGCTGGCCCCGGCCGCGTCCGGGTGGGCCGAGGCCGCGCTGGCCGTGGCGATGAGCCCGGTCCCGGCCAGCAGCCCGATGCCCAGGCCGAGCACGGTGGCCTGGCGCAGCCAGTGACCGCCCGCCCAGGCACGGGATACACGGAATACACGGGATACACGAGATACACGGAGTGGATGTTTCAGAGGAGGCATGTTCACATTCCTTCCTGACCGGCCGAGGCCGCTGGCCCCGGCCGAAGTGCCGCTATTGCGGCCAGTCACCGAGTCACACGAGTCGCCACCGGCACGGGCGGCCGAACACGCAACTTCCGAGCCGGACCCGGCACCGGGTCCTGGACGACCGCCGACGTCCGCTGACAGCTCCGCGCGATCCGCAGGACCGGGCGGATCGCGGCCGGCCGGATGTACCCGACCCGGTCGGGCCGGGCCAGCAGCGCTCGCGGACGGACGACGACCACGCGCGGCCGGCCCTCTAGCACCGGCGCCCGGGCCGATATCGCCACTGCCACCGCCCGGCCCCGCCGACCGGACCGGGGCCGACCGGCCGAGGGCAGACCGGACTGGGGCGGACCGGCCGAGGGCGGCAGACCGGACTGGAGCAGACCGGACGGAGGCCGACCGGCCGAGGGCGGAGCGGACCGGAGCAGACCGGACTGGAGGCCGACCGGCCGAGGGCGGAGCGGACTGGAGCAGACCGGCCGAGTGCCGACCGGACTGGAGCGGACCGGCCGAGGGCGGAGCGGACTGGAGCAGACCGGCCGAGGGCGGACCGGACTGGAACGGACCGGACTGGGGCGGACCGGCCGGGGGCAGACCAGATTGGGCCGGACCGAGCCGGGACGCGTACCTGGGCTGCGTCCCAGCCGTCGGCCGCAGCCGCACTGCGGCGGGGACCACGACCTGGAGCGGCGGCTCCACCAGGCAGTTAGCGCTGGCCAGGCCGCGCGGCCCCGAGCCCGGCCGCGCGCCACCCGTCACCACGAACGCGCCCCCGACCATCGCGACGATCGCCGCCGCCGAGGTCACCGCCAGCGCGCTCCGGGATCCCGCCAGCGCCCGGGCCCGCTCCACCGCCGCACCCGCGACCAGGTTGAGCCCGGCCGGCAGCGGCGTCGTCTCGCCCGCGCGGATCAGCTCGTCGGTCAGGCTGGCCACCTCGGCGCCGTACCGGTCCCGCCAGGCCCGCGGGTACAGCGCCAGCAACAGGCGCGTCACGCGGCGGTTCATGACACGGCGGTTCATGACGCCGTTGTTCATGACGCCGTTGTTCATGACACGACGGGTCATGATGAGGCCGCCGCGATGCGCCGCAGCCCGACCTCCGCGATGCGGGCCGACTCCGACAGCCGCTCCCGCAGGTGCTCCCGGCCGACGGCGGTGATCTGGTACGGCCTGCCGCCGCTCCTCGGCCGGCAGCGCCTGCACCAGCCCGTCCCGCTCCAGCTTGGCCAGCGCGCCGTAGAGCGTGCCCGCGCCCAGCTTCACGCCCGCGAACTCCTCGATGTCCTTGATCAGCGCGTAGCCGTGCCGCGGGCACGACGCCAGGCTGGTCAGGATCAGGATGCTGCGGTCCGACGAGCCGCGGATGGAGTCCTTCGTCACGTGCCGCCTCCCCGAGTAGCTCCATTAAGCGTATATCGGAGAGTGTAATAGCGGCAACCACGCCGCGGCCCGCACCCGGGCCGCGGGCAGCCTGCGGGCGGGAGTGAGCCCAGAAAATTTGTTGCGGGCAGTTCTAGCATCGATGGGTGACGACGCAGCCCTCCGGCGGACCAAGCCGAGCACACCCAGCACACCCGTGAGGCATACGACCGGCTGGCCGCCGTGTGGTCGGCCACCACCGACGAAGGCCCGTACAACGGCCTGCTCGAGCGGCCCGCGCTGCGGGCGCTCGTCCCCACTCCCCTGGCCGGCGCCACCGTGCTCAACGCCGGCTGCGGCTCCGGCGCCCAGGCGCGCTGGCTGCTCGACCAGGGCGCCGACGTGATCGCCTTTGACATCAGCCCGCGCATGGTCGAGGAGGCGCAGCGCCGTTGCGGCGGCCGCGGCCGGTTCGAGGTCGCCGACCTGTCCCGGCCGCTGCCCCTGGAGCCGCGGTCGCTGGACGGCATCACCTGCTCGCTGGCCCTGCACTACGTCGAGGACTGGAGCGTGCCGCTGCGCTCGTTCGCGGCCGCGCTGCGGCCCGGCGGCTGGGCGGTCATCTCGCTCGACCACCCGTTCGCGCGGCCGGTGCCCAGCCAGCGCGGCGGCTACTTCGACACGGAGCTGGTCAGCGATAGCTGGCAGAAGGGCGACGTCGAGGTCACGCAGCACTTCTGGCGACGGCCCCTGGCGCAGGCGTTCGGCGCGTTCGCCGACGCCGGATTCGCGGTGGACCGGATCGCCGAGCCGCAGCCCTCAGCCGAGGCGCTACGGCAGTTCCCCGACGACCTGACCGACCTGGTCGGCGTGCCGAACTTCATCGTCTACCGCCTCTGGCTCCGAGGCTAGCTGGCGGCATGGTCTGCCCCGCCGGGCCAGACCGGCTTGACGCCGGTCAGGTCCGGCCGTCTGGCGTCAGGTCGAGACCAGGTCGCAGACGAAGATCAGCGTCTCGCCCGGCGCGATCGCGCCGGGCGCGCCCCGGTCCCCGTAGGCCAGGCCCGGCGGGATGATCAGCTGGCGGCGGCCGCCGACCTTCATCCCCTGCACGCCCTGGTCCCAGCCCTGGATGACCTGGCCCACGCCCAGCCGGAACTGGAGCGGAGAGCCCCGGTCCCAGCTCGCGTCGAACTGCTCCCCGGTCGAGAACGAGACGCCCACGTAGTGGACCTCGACCGTGTCGCCCGCCTTGGCCTCCGCGCCGGTGCCCTCCCAGATGTCGGTGACCTCCAGGTCGGCCGGCGGCTCGCCTCCGGGGAAGTCGACCTCCGGCTTGCTGTTGCTCATGCTCGTGTCTCCCTCGGTGGCTGTGATCTCCCGGCCCAGTAGGCCGTCCCGTGGATTCGCGTTTGCGCGCAGCCCAGGCTATGCGCCTGGGCCGGTGCTCGATGACCCGGTGCTCGATGACCTAGCCTGGCGGAATGTATTCGACCACGGTCTCCTGTCACGTAAAGGCTCCGCGCTCGGTGGTGTACCGCCTGCTGCTGGACCCTCAGGCGGTCACCCAGTGGCGAGTGCCGGACGGCATGACCAGCCTGGTCCACCAGTTCGAGGCTCACGAAGGCGGCGCGTTCCGGGTCTCGCTCACCTACGACGCACCCGACCGGACCGGCAAGTCGCAGGCCCAGACGGACACCTATCACGGCCGCTTCGTGACCCTGGTGCCGGACGAGCAGGTGGTCGAGGAGCTCGAGTTCGAGACCGGCGATCCGGACCTGCGCGGCACGATGACCCTGCGGACCACGCTGACCGACGCGGCTGACGGCACGGACATCGAGGTCGTGCACGAGGGGCTCCCCGACAAGGTCCCGGCCGCCGACAACGAGCTGGGCACGAGCATGGCGCTGGCCAAGCTGGCCCGCCTGGCCGAGAGCGGCTAGCGGCCGGCTGTCGCCGGGCTGAGTGGCGAGCAGCTCGGGCGGCAGTGTTCGCGGTAGGTCAGTGCTCGCGGTAGGTCAGTGCTCGCGGTAGGTCACAGTGCGACCAGGTCGCGCTCAACACGCTCGCGAACACCAGCCTTCAGTGTTCCGGCTGGCACCAGATTGACCTGGGCGCCGACGATCGCCTCAAGTTCAGCCTCCACCCGGGCAAGGCCGAGCAGGCCCATCCCTGGCGGCACGTCAGCCAGCAGATCAACGTCGCTATCGGTGTGGTCCTCGCCACGGGCCACGCTGCCGAACACCCGGAGATTCCGCACGCCGTAAGCGGCGGCTACCGCGACCAGTTCCCGGCGGCGGCGACGTACCCGGCGGCCCACCGGCCCCGACAGCCCGTTTAGCCGCTGTGGCTGAGCGGACCGTACACCGATGATCAGTTCGTACCCGGTGGCTTCCACCAGAGCGGCCAGCGTCGGAAGCGCTGGCTGCCGATGCCCGGACTCATAGGCGCTGATCACGCTCTGCGCAACGCCAGCCTCGTCGGCCAGCTCCACCTGCGACATCCCGGCCCCTGTCCGGGCCTGCCGCAGAAGTGCCCCCGCGCTCACCGTCTCGGAACCCATGCGCTCCAGTATAGCGAATCGTCGATATTGAGCTGGCAG
>CAWGHW010000023.1:0-176937 GCA_963822485.1 uncultured Actinomycetota bacterium | reverse complement strand
CGTAGTGCTCCCGGTTCTCGATGTTCCAGTGCAGGCGGACGTGGGTGGCCAGGTGGCGGGGGCCTGCGAGGGCAGGCGGGAGGGGGCGGCGGCCCGATCCCTCGTCCTGACCGCCTGCTCGCGCGCGGAATCTAACTAGCTGGGGCACTTCCGGGGGAGGGAAATGCGGGAAGATGCGCGCATGCAGACCGCGAAGCCCCGGCAGTCGCTCACCGGAATCGTCAGTGCTGACGAGGAACGCGTGTGGGCCGCCCTCCTGGAAACCTCGCCCTACCTCACGCCGCGGATGCGCGAGATGATCACCGGATCGCACGGCGTGCTCCGCTTCCCCGCCCGCCCGGCGGACGGGCAGGCGGAGACCTCACCGGTCCCCGGGGTCAACGTCGAGGCGGACGACGACTCGCACACGCTGGCGATATCCGGCCAGTGGTGGTTCCGCGGCGTTTACCGCCTGATCCCGCAGGACCCTGACACGCTGCTGCGCTACCAGGTGCTCAACGCCGCGCCCGCCGCCACGCGCTGGCTCGTGCCGCTGGTAGCCGGGCCCGCGCTGCGGGCAAGCGCCCGGCCGCAGTTCGAGCAGACCCTCACGGCCATCGGCTCCCTGCTCGGCTGCCCGGCCCGCCTGGCGGACTGACCCTCCTTCCTTACGTCCCGCACGCATCACACGGGCACGCAGAAGCCCAGCCTGGGACACGGTCCAGCGAAAAAGACATCAGGAACACGTCAGCACATAACACAAACACGCCGGGGCCGTGCCCCTTTACCAGGATTTCACGGGCGATTGCCTTTCCGCTCGGATTAACACTCTTCTGCCGTCATACATGCCGCGCGCGATCGGTCTGCATTACTGACAAAAGCGGCACATGCCTGCGGACATTCGCCTGCGGACGTCAAAGGGGCTAACTTCGCGAGTTGCGGTTCATGCGCGACCGGAGGGGGCAAGGAATGGTCCGGAAGTTTGCTGCTGAGTTCCTGGGCACCGCGATCCTGGTGTTCTTCGCCGTGGGCGTGGCCACGCTGATGTTCGGCTTCAAGCTCGACGGCGGCAGCGCGGCCGCGGGGGTGGTGGCCACCGCGCTGGCGTTCGGCCTGACGCTGCTATCACTGGTGTACCTGATCGGGCCGGTATCTGGCTGTCACGTCAACCCGGCGGTAACGACCGGCGCCCTGCTCACGGGCCGCATCGGGTTGGCGGAGGCGGTCGGGTACTGGATCGCCCAGTTCGCGGGCGGGATCATCGGCGCGCTGGCGCTGTGGGGAACGTTCAGCACCTCGCCGCTGTACAGCCGGGCGGTCACCGGCCTGGGAACCGACGGCTGGGGCAGCAAGTCAATGATCCACGTCGGCGTTGGCGGAGCGCTCATCTTCGAGATTATCCTCACGGCCATCTTCGCCTTTGTCGTCCTCAGGGTGACCTCGGCGACGGGCAACGCGGCGACGGCGGCCATCGCCATCGGGCTGACCCTGACGGTCGTCCATCTCGTCGGCATCCCGATCACCGGCACGTCCGTGAATCCAGCCCGCAGCCTGGGCCCGGCCCTCGTCGTCGGCGGCACGGCGCTGAGCCAGGTGTGGCTGTTCATCGTCGCGCCGCTGGCCGGAGGCGCGCTCGCAGCCGGGCTTCACCACCTGTTCTACCGCGAGCAGGACGCCGGCTTGGCCGCCGAAGCGCAGCAAGCTGACGAGGCCGGGCAGGCTGCGGCTTCGTAGCCGGCCCGGCCGTCTCACCGGTCCGGGCTCAGGGTCGGGCTCACCGGTCCGGGCTCACCGTCGCGTGCGGTCAGCGGACTGCTCCCAGCTGGTGCGTGGCCAGGGCGACGGCGAAGATCGGGGCGAGCGTCGACAGGGAGCCGTCGATGAGCCCGTTCATCGCTGGCTGCGCCCGCTGGAGCAGGAACGACCGCTCGTCGCGCGGCCAGCGCGTGGTTGCCAGCATCTACGCGGTGTGGACGGTGGTGGGCTGCTGCGCGGCGGCCCCGGCTGGAGCGGCGGCCCCGGCTGGAGCGGTGGAATCGGCTGGGGCAGCCGCCGCGGGACCGGAGGCGCGGAGCGGGCCGCGGCGGAACAGCGTGCCGCAGATCACGGCGCCGACGGCGAAGATGGCCGCCGCGACCCAGAAGCCGGTGGTGTAGCCGTGGATCAGCGACATCTCGGTCAGCGATGGCGCCGGGTGCCCGTGGACCAGGGTCGCCGGGCTGAGGTGGCTGGCCAGGTAGCGCGCCACGGCGCTGGCGAAGATCGTGTTGAGCAGCGAGGTGCCGATCGAGCCGCCGATCTGCTGGCCGGTGTTGAGCGTGGCCGAGGCCACGCCCGCGTCCTGCGGCGCGACGCCGAACGTCCCGGTGTTCACCGACGGCGCCATCGTCAGCCCGAAGCCCAGGCCGGCCGCCATCAGCGGGCCGAGCACCGCGGCGGCGTAGCTCGAGTGCGGGCCGATCCTGGTCAGCCACACCAGGCTGCCCGCGGCCAGCAGCATCCCGGCGGTGACCAGCGGCTTGGGGCCGACCCGGGGCAGCGCCACCACGTTGGACAAGTTGGCGGCCAGCACCACCATGGCGATCACGGGCAGGAAGGCGAGGCCGGTGACCACCGGCGAGTAACCGAGGGTTTGCTGCATGTAGTAGGTGAGGAACAAGAAGATGCCGAGCATGCCCGCGCCGACGGTCAGCACGGCCAGGTAGGCGCCGGCCCGGTTGCGGTCGAGCACCACCTGAGGCGGGAGCAGCGGGCTGGCCGTGCGGGACTGCCAGAACGCGAACCCGGCCAGCAGCGCCACGCCCGCGGCCAGGAACCCGTAGGTGGACGGCGTGTCCCAGCTGTGGTTCGCGGCGTTGGAGAACCCGTAGACCAGGCTGAACATCGAGGCCGAGACGAGTACCACGCCGGGCAGGTCCAGCCGCCGCCTGGTCCGGGCGCGCTGCTGCTGGAGCAGCAGCAGCGCTCCCGCCACCGCCAGGCCGGCGAAGATCAGGTTCACGTACAGGCACCAGCGCCAGGACAGGTACTCGGTCAGGAACCCGCCGAGCACCAGGCCGATCGCGCCGCCCGCGCCCACGATCGCGCCGTAGATGCCGAACGCCTTGCCGCGCTCCTTGGGGTCGCTGAACGTCGTGGACAGGATCGACAGCGCCGCCGGCGCGAGCAGCGCGCCGAACGCGCCCTGCGCGGCGCGCGCCGCGACCAGCATGCCGAAGCTGGTGGCGGCGCCGCCGACGGCCGACGCGGCGGCGAAGCCGAGCGCGCCGGCCAGGAACGTGTTCTTGCGGCCGACCAGGTCGCCGAGCCGCCCGCCGAACAGCAGCAGGCTGCCGAACGCGAGCGCGTAGGCGGTCACCACCCACTGCCGGTCCACCGTGGTGAAGCCCAGGGCGCGCTGCGCGGACGGCAGCGCGATGGTCACGATCGTGGCGTCCAGCACGACCATGAGCTGGGCGAGGCCGACGGTGCCCAGGATCAGCCACCGTCGGCGGTCGGTCTTGCTAGTCGCGGATGCGGAAAGGGTCGTTGCCATGCCGTCGATGCTGCCGACCGGACCGGCCCGCCGTCGTCGTGCGCTGGAGGTGACTATTTCCTCGGCAGCGGGGATGCTGCCGGGCGCCGGGATACCGCGCCGGGAGTAGCCGGCCGTAGCTCCCGCGGGCGCTATGGCCGGCTACTCCCGCCCACCAGCGAAGACAACGATGTCTTCGGTTATATCTTGACAGAACCCCCCAATAGGCAGCGAAACTCCTCATGAGGACACTGCCCGAGTCCAGGGCACGCCACACGAGGAGGGACAGCATGCCCGAGGATCGTCGCTCCCATGAGTTAGCCCACGCTCGGCCCGGGGAACCCGCCCGGCGGGCCTTCCTGCGCTACACCGGAGTCGCCGCCGCCGCGGGCGGCGTGGCGGGCGCGGCCGCCCGGGCCGGCCTGCGGGCGCCGGCCAGGCGCCCCCTCCCGGAACGCAGCGGCGCGGCCGGCCCACCGGAAGCGCAGCTCACCGCCGCGTTCTCCCCGGCACAGGCCCCCGCGCCCGCCGGCCTGACCGCCACCCCCATCCGGCCCCCGGCCGCCCCGCTCGCCGTCCGCAGCCCGTACCTGAGCACCTGGCTGCCGGCGACCACGCTGCCCGGCACCTGGCAGCAGTTCTGGACCGGGCACGTCACGGCCATGGGCGGCATCGCCCGCATCGACGGGGTCTCCTACCTGTTCATGGGCGCCCCGACGATCGTGCTCGACGTCCCGAACGGGAACAACGGCACCCCCGGCACGGTCCAGGGCTTCGAGCAGGGCCTGGACCAGACCCTGCTGGAGGTCACGCCGACCCGGTCCCGGTTCCACCTGCAGGGCGGCGGCGTCAGCCTGGTCGTCGAGTTCCTGTCCCCGGTCGAGCCCGGTGACCCGCGCCGGCAGTCGATCCCGATGAGCTACGTCCTGATGACGGCCAGCAGCCTGGACGGCGGCTCGCACGACGTGCAGCTGTACTTCGACATCTCCGGCGAGTGGACCAGCGGCGACGACTCCCAGGCGATCACCTGGGCGCCTTCCTCCGTGCCGTACTCCGGCGGAACGCTGCGGGCCTGGACCGTCGAGCTGCAGAACCAGCAGCCGCTCACCGAGCAGGACCAGCTGGCCGCGTGGGGCAGCATCGTCTGGGCGACCCCGGACTCGGCCAGGCTCACCTACCAGTCCGGGCAGGACATCGTGGTCAGGGCCCAGTTCGTCAGCAACGGCCACCTCACCAATGGCAACGACACCAACTACCGCGCGATCAACGACAACTGGCCGGTGTTCGGCTTCTGCGCGGACCTCGGCTCGGTCACCGGCTCGGCGGTCACCACCCAGGCGTCGATCGGCCACGTCCGGACGCCCGTGGTGAGCTACCTCGGCCAGCCGCTTCAGCCGCTGTGGACGGCAGACTTCTCGGCCTGGCCGGACCTGCTGGCGTTCTTCCACGCCGACCTGCCCGCCGCCCGGAAGCGGGCCGACCGCCTGGACGCCCGCATCACCGCCGCCGCGCAGAGAGCCGGCGGCCCGGCTTACGCGGGCCTGTGCGACATCGCCCTGCGCCAGGCCTACGCCGGTACTGAGCTCGTGGTCGGCCCCGGCGGCGAGCCCTGGGCCTTCCTCAAGGAGATCTCCAGCGACGGCAACGTGTCCACGGTCGATGTGCTCTACCCGGCCTCGCCGGCCTGGATCTACGCCGACCCGGGGTACCTGGCCCTGCTGCTCGAGCCGCTGCTGGCCTACGCCGAGACCGGCGGCTGGCCGAAGGCCTTCGCCGAGCACGACCTGGGCTCGTCCTACCCGGTGGCCTCCGGCCACAACGACGGCCAGGAAGAGGACATGCCGGTCGAGGAAACCGGCAACATGCTGATCATGACGGCGGCGTACCTCAAGCAGGCCAGCGCGCCGGCCGCGGCCGCCTTCGCCAAGGCCCACTACCAGATCCTCAAGCAGTGGGCCGACTACCTGGTCGCCAACCTGCCCGATCCCGGCTTCCAGAACCAGACCGACGACTTCGCCGGGCCCATCGCGCACAGCGTCAACCTGGCCCTCAAGGGCATCATCGCGGTGGCCGCCATGGGCCAGGTCGCGACCGCGGCCGGGAACACCGCCGACGCCGCCTCCTACCCGGCGCAGGCGCGGCAGTTCATCTCCTACTGGGCCCAGCACGCCCAGGACCCCGGCAGCAAGCACCTGGATCTCACCTACAGCGGGAGCGACGGCGGCAACGGCACCTGGGGCACCACCTACAACGCCTACGCCGACCGGCTGCTGGGCACCGGCCTGGTCCCGGCGACGGTCGCGGCCGAGCAGGCGAGCTGGTATCACGGCGTGAGCAACGTGTTCGGGGTGCCGCTGCAGGTGCCGCACAGCTACGCCAAGTCGGACTGGGAGATGTTCACCGCCGCCTGGCTGTCCGACTACCCGGTCAAGCAGGAGCTGATCGACCGCGTCTACGCCTACGCCCACACGACCCCGAGCCGGGTGCCGTTCAGCGACCTGTACGACACGATCAGCGGCAACCAGGTCGGCTTCCAGGCCCGCCCCGTGCAGGGCGGCATCTTCGCGCTGCTCGCCCTGCTCCAGGGCCCATAGGTAGTTGACAGCGAGCCGCCCGGTACGCTACTAATCACAACTTAGTAAGCGGTGCTGACTATGGAGGCGGCCGGCATGCATGGCAAGTTCGATGACCTGGGCCGGTTCGCCGACCCGTCGGTGCTGATCCTGACCAGCCTGGCCGGCGGGCCCAGGCACGGCTACGCGATCATGACCGATGTCGCCGGGTTCAGCGGCGTGTCCATGGAGCCCGGCACCCTGTACGGGGCGCTGTCGCGGCTGGAGCGCCGCGGCTGGGTGCGGCCGCTGCCCACGCAGGAGCGCCGCCGCCCGTACGAGATCACCGCCGCGGGCGAGGCGGTGCTGGCCGAGCAGCTCGCGACCATGCAGCAGGTCGTGCGCACCGGCCAGCGGCGCACCGCGACGGCCTGAGGACGGCGACGATGCCCGGCCTGGCCGCCCGCCTGTCCCGCGCCCTGGTGGCCTGCTACCCGCGCCGCTGGCGGCAGCGCTACGCGCGCGAGCTGCTGGCGGTGCTGGACCAGCACCAGCCCAGCGCCCGGACCGTGCTCAACCTGGCCGCCGGCGCGGCGAGCACCCACCTGGACCCGGCCTGGCGCGCGCATCGGCCCGGCCTGCCGCTCCTGCGCACCACGGCCCTGACCTGCGGGGCCTTCGTCCTCGTGCTCGGAGCGCCGTTCGCCTGGTGGGTCCACGCCCAGAACTGGAAGGACAGCCACTGGCACATCGGCATCGAGGGCAGCGTGAACGCCATGGCGTTCGGTCCGGGCCAGCACATCCTGCTGACCGGCACCTCCGGGGCCATGGACGGCACCGACACCTTGTGGAACATCGCCAGCCCGGCCGGGCCCCGGCGGCTGGCGGTGTTCGAGGGCGGCGCGCCCGCGACGCTGTCCCCGGACGGCCGCACGGTGGCGACGGTCTCGTTCGCCGATCAGCCCCAGCTGTGGAACGTGACCCGCCCCCGCCATCCGGCCCGGCTAGTTCAGCTGCGGACCGGCGATCACCGCGTGCTGTGGGGCGAGGCGTTCTCCCCCGACGGCCGGGTCCTGGCCACCGCCTTCACCGACCGGATCTACCTGTGGGACCTGACCCGCCCGGCCCGGCCCCGCCTGCTGCGCGTCCTGGCCGCCCCGGTCGTGCCGCCCTCCCCGGCTGCCTGCGGCCAGCCCTGCCAGGCACCCGACCCCTTCTACCAGGGCGATATCGCGTTCTCCCCCGACGGGCGCCTGCTGGCCGCCACGGCCGGCCGCAACCAGGTCGCCGTGTGGAACGTGACCGACCCGGCTCGCGCCACCAGGATCGCCGCCTTCGCCGGGCCGTCGGGCTTCATCCAGGCGGTCGCGTTCGCGCCGGCCTCGGACCTGCTCGCCGACGTGGGCACCCGGGGCACGGTGACCTTGTTTGACATCTCCGCCGCCGGCCCGGTCCGCGTCGCGACCATGAAGACGCTGCCCGCCGCGCGGCTCGCCGTCGACTTCTGCGGACCAGGTTGCGGTCCCGCCGGCAACTTCGCGCTGGGCTTCGCCCCGGACGGGCGGACCCTGACCGCCGTGGTGAACTTCTCCTCCGTCGCCGGCACGTCCGGTCCGCAGGGCCCTACGTGGTCCGTCCGGGACTACGTCTTCACCTGGAACGTGACCCGCCCCCGGTCAGTCACCCGGGTCGCCGCGTTCAGCCACCCGGCCCCCACCCCCGACGGCGGCGGCAACGGCGGCCAGCCCCTGCTCGCCCCCGACGGGCGCACCGTCGTCGACGGAGCGCCCTTCGGCAGCTTCGGGATAACCCTGTGGCAGCTGCCCTGACCCAGATCGGCGTCCCGGCGCACGAGCCGGCTGTGCGTCCTTGTTATTGATGCCCGCTTCGGTCCGGCATCTGCGCATGGCGGTGGTAATGGCCGCCGCTCCGAGTATTCCCCCTGGTGGCAGCAAGACCAGGGCGGGGAGCTGGTAGCGCCACGAGAATTCGAACGCGTCCGAGACGAGCAGGACGGTGACGGCGGTGGCGGTGAACAGCAGGCAGGCAGCTGCCGCGGCCGTGCGGTCGCGCCGGCCGCCGACGACCATGCTGCAGCTGCCGGCCAGGCCCGCCAGCGCGGCCAGCGCGAGCAGGGGCCCGGGTGTGTACCCGCCGTGCAGCTGGTAATCGCGGAGCGCCTCGGCCAGTGGCCTGATGACCGATGGCTGGCCGCCGCCCGGCCTGATCGAGGCGACATAGCGCACGGTGATCAAGGGCGGGTAGGTGGGATAGGTGGCCTGGAATTGCCAGCGGCTGATCGGCATGTCCCCGGGAGTGGTGTCCCTGGTCAGGGCGAACAGCTTGACGAAATTGCGGTCGATGGCGCTGACCACCGCCGCCGGCTGCTGCATGACGACCGCGCGCTCGAAGCGCTCGGCCATGGCCCCGACCGTCATGCCGGGCGGCGGCTGGTAGCTCAGCAGCGGGCCATCAGGATCACCGACCAGGCCATCGATGCCCAGGGTGGTGACCACCTGCGGTGATGGGCACAGGCTCCGCTCGTCTGGCGGCAGCCGGAGCGTCGCGCAGTCCGCCGCCGCGGCCGCGCGCCCGTAGAACACATACGAATTTCGCTCGGTGAACATGAAGTGACCGGACACCCCGAACTGAACGGCCATGTAGGCCAGCACCGGGATCGCGAAGCCGGCCGCGACCAGCGCGCTCTGCACCAGCCGCTGCCATCGCATCGCGCGGACCAGCAGGAAGGCCAGCGCTGGCACGATCAGGACTTCGCCGACCTGCCGGACGTCAACGGCCACGCCCAGGGCCAGGCCAGCCAGGCCCACCTGCCAGGCACCGGGACGGGGGCGCCACAGCAGCAGCAGGAGAGCGGCCACGATGAGCGCCTCGAACAGCACATCCGGCATGATCGTCTGCTCGGCCTGCAGCTGATAGCCATCCAGCAGCACGGGCGCGGCAGCAAGCGCGGCCGCCCAGCGCCACATGCCGCGGCGGAGCAGGATCGCATACAGCGCCAGCGCCATCGCCAGGCCCAGGATGTGCTGGCCCGCCGCGACGGCGGCCAGTCCGCCGGCGTGCTGCAGCGGCCACAGCAGGACCAGGTAGCCCACCGGATCCAGGCTGGAGTCGCCGTGCAGGTAGCGGTAGGAGTCGATGTAGACCAGCGCCGGGCTGTAGGCGACCTGAGTCAGGATCCGCAGCGACAGCCCGGCGCTGAAGACGATCATGAACAGCCAGTGCCGGCGGGCGAGCGTGCGGGCAGGCATGAACAGGCTGCGCACCTTGCTCGTGCCGTCCGCGAACCGCGTCCAGCGCGCCTGCCCAGACATGCTGTTCTCCCTCGAGGACCCTCAGCCCGGGGATAGCGGCTCCGCGGGCGCCAGGAGTTGGCCCACGCAGATCGTATGAGCCTGCCCGTCCAGGCGGGAGCCCCGTGCTCGTTCCCGTCACCGAACCGTCATAACTGGACCCGGCGGCTCGCAAATTGCCGTCGCGCCTGCTCGCGTAATAGTTGACACTGACTATTCAGTCATGGATACTCGATCCTGTCCGCAGGAAGACCCCGGAAGGGAACCCGCAGTGCCTGACCAGATGACCGGCAAGCGCAAGGTCGGCAACCTGCTCGCCCTGGCCGTGCTGTCCTACCTGTCCCAGCGGCCCATGCACCCGTACGAGCTGGGGCGGACCCTGCGCGAGCACGGCGACGACCGCAGCATCAAGTTCAACCACGGATCGCTGTACATGGTCATCGGGCAGCTGGCCAGGGCCGGGTTCATCGACGAGCAGGAGACCAGCCGCGCCGGGCAGCGGCCCGAGCGCACCGTGTACGCCCTCACCGACGCCGGCCGCGGCGAGCTGCGGGACTGGCTCGCCGAGCTGGTCGAGCGGCCGCAGCACGAGTACCCGGCCTTCGTGGCCGCGCTGTCGCTCATCGGCGCGCTGCCGCCCAGCCAGGTCCTCGGCCTGCTGCGGGAGCGGCAGAGCCGCCTGGCCCGGCTGGAGGCCGAGGCCCGCGGCCTGATCGACACGTCCCTGGCCGGCGGGGTGCCCGGGCTCTTCCTGATCGAGGAGGAGTACCGGCTCGCCCTGCTGGAGGCCGACTCGGCCTTCACCAGCCGGCTCATCCAGCGCATCACCGACCCCGCCACCGACTGGACCGGCCCGTGGGCCGACTTCCACGGCGAGAACACCCCGGCCACCTAGGGAGATTGACATGAACACCGCCAGGACCACCGAACTGACGACCGCCGAGCTGACCCCGACTGAGCTGACCACGACTGAGCTGACCACGACCCAGCTGACCACGACCCAGCTGTCCACGACCCAGCTGACCGCTGGCTCCGTCACCTCACGGGACGGCACCACCATCGGCTACCTGCGAGTCGGTCACGGCCCCGCCGTGGTGCTGCTGCACGGCAGCATGGAGTCCGCCCGCAGCCACACCCGGCTCGCGCTGGCGCTGGCCGACGCCTTCACCGTCTACCTGCCCGACCGGCGCGGTCGCGGCATGTCCGGCCCGTACCGCCCGGACCACGGCCTCCGCACCGAGGTCGAGGACCTGGACGCCGTCCTGGCCGACTCAGGCGCCCGGCTGGTCTTCGGGGTCAGCGCCGGCGGCCTGGCCGCGCTCGAGGCCGCGCGCACCCGTCCGGCCATCCGCAAAGTCGCCGTCTACGAGCCCGCGCTGCTGATGGACGCCGCCTGGCCCACCGACTGGATCAGCCGGTTCGACCAGGAGCTGGCCCAGGGCAACACCGCGGCCGCGCTGATCACCAGCATGTACGGATTCGGCCTGGCCCCGCCGGTCTTCAGGCTCATGCCGCGCCGGCTGCTGGAGTCGCTCACGCGCCTGGGCATGAACCGCGAGGACAAGAAGGCCGCCGCCGACACCGTCACCATGCGCCAGCTGGCCCCGACCCTGCGCTATGAGGGAAGGCTGCTCGCCGAGACGGCCGGGACCATCGGCACCCTGGCCGGGATGCCCGCCGACGTGCTCCTCCTCGGCGGCAGCAAGGGCCTGCCCGATCTCAAGCCGGCCCTCGACGCCCTCGCCCAGACCCTGCCCCGCAGCCGGCGCGTCGAGTTCCCCGGCCTCGACCACGGCGGCTCCAGCGACGCCAGCAGCACTAACCCCGGCGGCGGCCAGCCCGAGATCGTCGCCCGCGAGATCCGCGCCTTCTTCGCCCAGCAAGAGTCCCCGGCCGGTCCGCGTCACGAAACAGCGGCGGGAGGTAGTGCAGCATGAGCACGGACCAGGTGACGTGGGTGACGGCCGGGGCCAGCACCCCGCCGGTGACGTCCCGCTGCCAGCCGAAGATCACGCTGGTGACCAGGCCGGCCAGGACCAGCGCCGGGTTGCCGGTAGCCGCGGTCGACGCGGCGTAGGCCAGCGTGCTGGTGCGCAGCGGGCGCGATCCGGACCACAAGGCGCCGCGGAAGAACAGCTCTTCCGCCACCCCGCTGCCCGCCGCGATGAGCATGACCAGCGGGGTTGACCCGGCTTCGGCGTAGCCCAGCACGCTGGCGATGGCCCGGCGCAGGGTGCGGTGGCGGCGGGCGACCCGCGCCGCGCCGTAGAACACGGCGAAGGTGGCGGCCCCGGTGACCACGGGGACGGCGATCAGGGCCCGTACCGCGCTTCCCGGACTGGTGGACCAGCGCTGGCCGCGCCACGGGATGGGGCCCGCGCCGAGCGCGCCGCACGTCCAGGTACCGGCCAGGCTGGTGGTCAGCAGGTAGAAGCGCGCGGAGCCTGCCGTGGCCTTAAACGAGGCCCGGAGCAGCGCCGATGCTCCGGCCCCGGCCACCCCGAGCCACGCGGCGGCACTGGGCGCGCCGGTGCTGGGGCGACCGCCGCGGCGCAGCGTCATGGGCGGACCTGCGCGGCCTCGCGCCGTTCGCGCAGGGCCGCTCGCACGGCGTCGTCATAGGACTGAGGCTGGATCGGGACCAGGTCCCTGATCGACTGGTCGCGCACGACCACCTCGTTAATCATGGAATCTACGAGCGCCCGGCCGGTACCGGTGTCGATGTCGGTGACCAGGGTCAGCCACAGCGAGGACAGCCAGGGGGTGAGCAGCGGCACCGGCAGCAGGAGCAGCGGGCGGTTCTCGATGGCGGCGACGCGGCGCAGCATCGTCGAGTACTGGATCACGTCCGGCCCCCCGACCTCGAAGACCCGGTCCGACGCCTCCGGCGGCTCCAGCACGCCGGCCAGGTACGTCACCACGTCGTCGACCGCGATCGGCTGGGTGCGGGTGGCGACCCACTGGGGGGTGATCATGACCGGCAGGTGCTCGACGAGCTGGCGAGTCAGCTCCCAGGAGATACCGCCGTGCCCGACGATGATCCCGGCCCGGATGACGGTGACCGGCACCCCGCCGGCGCCGAGCAGGTTCTCGACCTCACGGCGGCTGCGCAGGTGGGCGGACAAGTCGTCCGCGTCATCGCCCAGGCCGCTGAGGTAGACGATGCGGTGCAGGCCGGCCCGGGCGGCCGCCTCGCCGAACGCGGTCGCCCCGGTGGCGTCCATGCGCTCGAAGTCCGCGTCCTGGAGGGAGTGCACGAGGTAATACCCGGCCTGACAGCCGGCCATGGCCGGCTCCAGGGTGGCGGGCTCCTGGACGTCGCCGCGTACCGGCGTGCCTGTCCCCCGGTATCCGGCCGGGTTCCTGGTCATGGCGACCACCTCATGGCCGGCCCGGTCCAGGGCCGCGCACAACCGCTGGCCGACGAAGCCGGACGCGCCGGCCACCACTACCTTCACTGGACCCCCCCGAGTCTCCCGTGCCGGGCCTGCCTCCGCGATCAGGCCGGACCGTGCCGTAACCAGGACCTACCCCGGCTGCCCGCACCGCCTACCCGCGGGCCTCGCTCCTACACCCGGTATGCGCGGCGGGCTAGACCCGGGTGAGGACCGCTTCGAGCGGATGCGGCAGCCGGTCCAGGTCCACCGCCCCGACCAGCAGGCGCGCGTACCGGAGCTTGCGCCTGGCCCCGCTGCCCAGGAACCGGCGCAGCTGCGCCCCGGCCGGCTGACCGCGCCACTGGGGCTGCCGCTGCAAGCTGCGGAGCGAGCCAAGATCGCCCTGCGAGTCAATGAGCTCCGCCACCCGGGCGACGCCGATCGCGCGGATCAGCTCGTCCTCCAGATCCTCGACGCAGACGTAAAAGCCCAGTCGCTCCAGGCCGGCCCGCGTGCGCGGCGAGCCGATGCCGGCCCGGGCCAGGCCGCGCCGGACGACGTTCTCCTCGCCGCTGTCGCACAGGCCCGCCAGCCGCAGGCCAGCTCCGCCGGGACCAAGCTGCTCCAGGTAGCGCGTGATCGCGTGCGCGCCGCCGACCGGCAGGACCACCACGTGCTCCGCACCCAGGTCCCGGCCGCCGCGGGCGGCCAGCGTCTCGACCGCGATCTGGTCGCTGATGCCCTCCACCAGCACGACGGCCTGCGCGGCCGCCACCTTAGCCAGCGCCACGGCCGTGGCCTCGGTCGCCGCCGCCGGGCCATGCACATAGCCATCCAGCAGCCGGCTGGCCAGCTCACGCCGCCTGGTGATGTCCATCGAAGTCGCCTCGTCCGTGCCGCCCACCCTACCCAGCGGTCGCCCTCGCCCCCGGCGGTCGCCCTCACCGCCTCCGCGGTCAGGTGTCGAGGACGCCCAGCTCGAGCCGGGCTAGCCGGGCCGGCTCGGCGATCAGCTCGTAGGCGGTGACCTGGCCGTGCGCGACCGTGACGGCCAGCGCGAGCAGCAGCCGGCCGTGCGGCGCGACCACGATGCCCACGTCGCCGTTGACGAGCGCGGGCCAGGCGAAGCGTGCCCTGGCGCCGAAGACGGCGATCTCCTCGGCGACGGTCCGGGCGCCGCGGACCTCCAGGGCCCGGCCGGCCGGGATGGCGGCGCGGTCGGCTCGCCGCACCACGTCGGGGTCGAGCACCGCCATGATCGCCTCGATGTCGCCCGTGACGCAGGCCGCCGCTTCTTGCTGTTATCAGAAAGAGGGCTGTCGATGTTTCATGATCGTGGTGGATTTGGGCCACCGGTGGCCCAAATCCACCACGATCATGAGGCAGCGCCCCGCGGGCTGGGGCCGACGGGGCTGGGAGAGGCCAGTGGGACTGGCGTGACCGAGACCGATGAGGGCTAGCGGCACGGGGCTCACCGTGAGCCCATCCGGCTGGCCGGCGGAACCGGCATTCCACCCGGCCGCAACTCGGTTAGGCCATGATCCCGTAGAACTAGCGGGCTCTGACGCCGCAAACACTACGGGCTAATCAATCAGCACCGGCCCGAGCGCCAGCCCTGTGGCGGATGGGGCCAGTGGGGCGGATGGGTGGCGGGCCCGGTGTCGGTCGGGCCCGGTGTCGGTCGGGCCCGGTGTCGGTCGGGCCCGGTGTCGGTCGGCCCCGGTGTCGGTCGGCCCCGGTGTCGGTCGGCCCCGGTGTCGGTCGGGCCCGGTGTCGGTCGGCCCTACTGTCCGTCGGCCCGGTGTCGGTCGGCCCTGCTGTCGGCCAGCTCGGTATCGGCCAGCCCGGCCGCCGAGTTCACCGGGCCCGCCGCGCCCCGCCGGAACCGCGTCAGCCATCAGCCTCAGAAGGCCGCGCCGCTGGCCCGCCCCTGGAGTCATCCACCCGACGCCCGCCCTCTCGCATGCCGGTCATGGTGGCCATGGCCGCCTGCCCATCTGTGGTCAGAAGGGTCCGCGCATGGACTGCTGCGATTTCCTGTGATATCTACGGGATTCATGCGGGCACTGTGGCGGGCGGGAAGGGATGGCTCCGTCGCGCGTCGGGTCGTCGCCGGTGCCGCCGCGCTGGCCCTCGCGGGCACGGTCATGGCCGCCGCGACGCCGCCGGCGCGCTCGGCTGAGCGTGCGGCCGGGGTGCCGTGGCGGCTGGCCGGCCCTGGCTGGTCGGTAGTGGAGTACTCGGGCGCGTCACTGAACGGGCAGACGAAGGCCAGGACGACCTTTTACCTGGTCAGCCCGAAAGGCCGCCGGTACGCCTTCTACGTCACCCCCACCGCGACCGCCTTCCCGACGCTGGCGCTGCTCGACTGGTCCGGCGACCGGCAGCGAGTGCTGGTCTACCGCGACACCGGCAGCGGAACCACCCCCACCGTGGTCGAGCAGATCAGCCTGGCCACCGGCCGGGTCGTGTCCAGGTTCAAGCTGCCAGCCAGCCTGCTGCCCGCCGGGTACACCCGGCCCCGCGGCCAGGGCATTCTCGCCCTGGGCGTCGACCGGCCCGGGATTTACCGCTATGACCTGACCGGCCACCTGCAGCGAGTCCTGGCCCGGCGGACCTGGCTGGACACGCTCTACACGCTGGACTCCCCGGCCGGGACGTTCCTCCTCGCCGGCACCGGGCGCACGCTGCTGCGCATCAGCAACGCCGGCGCGATCACCAGGCGGATCCAGGTACCGAACTCGAAGTCCTGCAGCCCGGCCCGGTGGTGGACCGCCACCACGGCGCTGACCATCTGCTTCGGCCGCAGCCCGGACGAGACCGACCGCCTGTGGCTGGTGTCCTCCCGGGGCGGCGCGCCGAGGCCGCTGACCCCGGCGCTTCGCCCGCACGGCCTGTTCGAGGGATTCGTCGATGCCTGGCAGCTCGGCGGGCGGCTCTACCTGCAGGCCGACAACGCCCACGACACGCTGTCGATCGTCCGCCAGCTCGCCGACGGCACCCGGCGCACGATCACCGTGCCGGGCCCGGCCGGCGCCAGCGACGCGATCATCACCGCCTATCACCAGCGCCTGCTCCTGGAGTCCGGCATCGGCCCGGGCGGGACCAGCTCGCTGTCCTGGTTCAACCCCGTCACCCGCACGGACCGGATCATCATCCGCGCCCCGGCGGGCACCTACGGCGTAGCCGGGGCCATCGCCTACGGTTACTGGAACGGCTGACCGGCGCCTGGTCAGGTGAGGAGCGATCCGGTGAACGGCACGGCCCTGGTCCGCCAGCCCGCCAGCACGCTGGCCGAGGGCATCGTCACGCACATCAGCCGTTCCCCGGTGGATGTGGCCCTGGCCCAGGCACAGCACGCGGCCTACGCGGGCGCGCTGGCGGCCAGCGGCTGGGTAGTCGAGCGGGCGCCGACCGCGGATGACTGCCCGGACTCGGTGTTCATCGAGGACACCGTGGTGGTCTGCGAGGACCTGGCGGTCCTGACCCGCTCGGGCGCGCCAGTCCGCCGGGCCGAGGTCCCCGGTGTCGCGCAGGCCGTCGGGTCGCTGGGGCTGCGCACGGCGGCGATCCAGGAGCCCGGGGTGCTGGACGGGGGCGATGTGCTGCAGGTCGGCCGCACCGTCTACGTGGGGCGCGGCGGGCGGACCAACGGCGAGGGCATCCGGCAGCTGCGGGGGCTGCTGGCCCCGCTGGGCCGGACGGTGATCGCCGTTCCGCTGGTCAACGTGCTGCACCTGAAGTCCGCGGTGACCGCGCTGCCGGACGGCACGTTCATGCTGCTGCCCGGCCTGGTGCCGGCCGAGCTGTTCCCGGCGGTGCGCCCGGTCGATGAAGAAGGCGGCAGTCACGTAGTGCCGCTCGGCGGGGACCGGGTGCTGATCGCCGCTTCCGCGCCCCGCACCGCCGGCCTGCTCGAGGACCTCGGCTTCACTCCGGTCGTCGTGGACATCAGCGAGTTCGAGAAGCTCGAAGGCTGTGTCACCTGCCTGAGCGTGCTGCTGCCCGAGCGCTAGCCTCAGGCCGGGGGTGTGACGCCGCTGGGGCAACGGGCCAACTAAGGGGTGTGGGCCAGATAACCTCATCGTCGCTGAACTCTCCTCCGTCACGCCTGGCGCCGCAGGGCAGCGGGCCGGGCGATCGCGCCGTGGCTGAGTTCGAGGCGCTGTACCGGGCGAACGTGGCGGCAGTGACCGCCTACTTCGCGCGGCGCAGCGCGGAGCCGCAGACCGTGGCCGACCTGACCGCGGACACCTTCGTCCAGGCCATCATGTCGTTCGCCACCTTCGACCCGCGCAAGGGCACGCCACGTGCCTGGGTGCTCGGCATCGCCCGGCGGATCTACGCCGCGCACTGCCAGGCACACAGCCAGCAGCGGAGCAGGGTGGAGCGCCTGGCGGGCCGCCGGGAACTCGCCCCCGACGAAGTCGGGGACCTGATCGACCGGATCGATGCCGAACGCGCCGGCCGGGCGCTGGTCACCGAGCTGACCACGCTGCCCGCCGCGGACCGGGCGGTGGTCGAGCTGGTGGACCTGGCGGGCCTCCAGGCCAAGGAAGCGGCCCGGGTGCTCGGCATCGCGCCGGGCACCGCGCGGATGCGGCTGATGCGGGCCCGGGCCCGGCTGCGCAAGGCGGCCAGCCCCGGTGAGGCGCACGGCACCGATCCTGCGAGTGACCCAGAGGTGAGGACATGACGAGATTCGAAGATCAGCTGTACCAGGAGCTGATGACCGACCACGGGCACCACCTGCGTGCCCAGCAGCAGCCAGCGCCGGTCCGCCACCGGATCCGGCGGCCGGTGTGGCTGGCCGCCGGCGCGACCGGGGCGGCGGCCGCGGTCACCGCGGCGGTGATGGCGCTGAGCAGCGCACCCGCCCTGGCCGCCTACTCGGTGACCCAGCACGGCAACGGCACCGTGACGGTGTCAGTCGACCGCCCATCCGGCGTAGCCGGCGCCAATGCGGCCCTGCACAAGATCCGCGCCCGGGTCAGGGTCGTCCCCGTGCGGCCGGGCTGCCCGGCGATCGGGTCACTGCCCCGCCCCCATCCGGCCCCGCACCCGTCCGTGTCGGTCGCCACCGGGCTGGGCAAGAGCGGGCATCGCTCCGTCACGGTCAAGCTGGGCAAGGGCGGAATCCCGGTCGGGGACACGATGATTCTGGCCTTCAGCGGCAGCGGTGGCCCGGGCAGTACCTCGCTGGGGGCCGGGGGCATCATCACCGGGCGCGTGCCCCGCTGCGTGAGCCTCCCGGCCGCGCCGTGACCCGGGCCGGCTGCGACTGAACAATACGGCCGGCACAAGACGGCCGGCACAATACGGCCGGTGCCGGCCGGGCACTTCCCGGCGCGGGACCCGCGGCTGCGGGTCCCGCGCTGATAGGTCAGGCAGGCAGGTCCGTCCCGGCCTGCTCCGCCGTCCCGGCATCGACACGCCCGGGGAGCCGCGTCGTGACCTCCTGGACTAGCCACAGATTGCCGTCCGGATCGCTGAAGGAGCAGAACGACCCGTAGCTGGCGCGGTCGGGGTCGGGGCCGGGCTGCCGGGCCGCGACGGGGAACGGCGGGCCGTGCCAGATCTCACTGACGTCGATGCCACGGCCGGCGAGTTCGCGATGGGCCGCCTCGATATCGGAGACGATCAGCCCGCCCCCGGCCGAGCCCGGCGCGGCCGTCGTGAGTCCCAGGCCGAACGTGATCGATGCGGCGGAGCCGGGGGGCGTGAACTGGACGATGCGCAGGCCGTCGAGCGGGGCGACGTCGTCGTCGAGCCTCCAGCCCAGGCGCTCGTAGAACTCCTTGGCTCGGTCGGCATCGGACACCGGGATGATGTCGACCTCGAGGTGCATGTCGACCTTGCCGACAGCCGCGTCGCGGCTGGTGCCGTGTACTTCGGTGGAACTCATATCTGCCTCCTTGATCTTGCTGGTGATTTCTCGCGTCTTCCTTCAGGTGCGCAGGAAGTCGAGCCGGGCGGTGTTGACCTGGCTGGCGTGCGTCCAGACATGCCTCAGCGTCGCGCCACGGCCGGCCGCGCCGCGCCCGTGGTCACCACGGGCCGGCCCTCGGGCCCCCAGCCCCGCCCACGCCCGTACTCGGTGGCGCGAGGAGATTCCTCCTGGTTTCCGCGTTCTGTCCCGCTGGGCAGGGTGACGGGCGCGCGGCCGCCATGGTTGGCTGCTGTGTAGCGTCGGGGCGGTGACCGCACTTTCTGGCCTCAGCGGGCCCGCAGGAGGGCTAACGGACCGGCTCATCGAACGTCGGGTACTTGATCGGTTCGTCACCAGCGTGCGGGCCGGTGAGGGACGCGCCCTGGTGGTGCGCGGTGAGCCCGGCGTAGGCAAGACGGTGCTGCTGGACTACCTGGCCGGGCGGGCCTCGGGGTGCCTGGTCGCGCGGGCCGTGGCCGTGCAGTCGGAAATGGAGCTGGCCTTCGCCGGCCTCCATCAGCTGTGCGCTCCGATGCTGGATCAGGCAGAGGTTCTTCCGGTTCCCCAGCGTGAGGCCCTCCGGACCGCGTTTGGCCTCAGCGCCGGTCCGGCGCCGGACCGGTTCCTGGTCGGCCTGGCCGTCGTGGGCTTGCTGTCGGAGACGGCGCGGGAACGGCCGCTGATCTGCGTGATAGATGACCAGCAGTGGCTGGACCACGCCTCCGCGCAGGCGCTGGGGTTCGCGGCCCGGCGGCTGGCGGCCGAGGCGGTGGGCCTGGTGTTCGCGGCCCGGGTTCCGGGCCAGGACGTCGCCGGGCTGCCCGAGCTGGTGGTGGAGGGCCTGGCCCACGACGATGCGCGGAAGCTGCTGGAGTCCGTACTGACCGGCCCGCTGGATGACCGGGTCCGGGACCAGATCATCGCCGACACGAACGGGAACCCGCTGGCGCTGCTGGAGCTGCCGCGCGGGCTGACCGCCGCGCAGCTGGCCGGCGGGTTCGGGCTCAGCAGCGCGGTCCCGCTGGCCGGGCGGATCGAGGAGAGCTTCGGGCGGCAGCTGGACGCGCTGCCCGCCCAGACCCGGCGGCTGGTGCAGCTGGCCGCGGCCGACCCGTCCGGCGATCCGGTGCTGGTGTGGCGCGCGGCCGGGCGGCTCGCGATCGGCCCCGGAGCGGCGGCGCCGGCGGTGGAGGCGGGGCTGGCGGAGTTCGGCGCGCGGGTGCGGTTCCGGCATCCGCTGGTCCGCTCGGCGGCCTACCGGTCGGCATCGGCCCAGACACGGCAGGAACTGCACGGCGCGCTGGCCGAGGCCACCGACCCGATGGTCGATCCCGACCGGCGGGCCTGGCACCGGGCCGAGGCCGCGCCGGGCCCGGATGAGGCAGTCGCCGCCGAACTTGAGCTCTGCGCTGGCCGGGCCCAGCGCCGCGGCGGCCTCGCGGCGGCGGCCGCGTTCCTGGAGCGGTCCGCCGGGCTGACGCTCGACCCGTCGCTGCGCGCCCAGCGGGCACTGGCCGCAGCGCAGGCCAAGTACCAGGCTGGCGCGCTTGACGCCGCGCTCGGCCTGCTGGCCATGGCCCAGGCCGGGCCGCTGGATGAACTGCAGCGGGCCCGCGGCGACCTGCTGCGCGCGCAGATCGCGTTCGCCTCGAGTCATGGCCGTGACGCGCCCCCGCTCATGCTCAGCGCGGCCAGGCAGCTCGAGACGCTGGACGTCCGGCTGGCCCGCGAGACCTACCTGGAGGCGTTCACCGCCGCGCTGTTCGTCGGCCGCCTGTCTCCGGCGGTCGGGGACGTGGCCAGAGCCGCACGCCTGGCGCCCGCGCCGCCGGCCCGGCGCGCGCCCCCGATCTGCTCCTGGACGGCCTGGCGCTGCTGGTCACGGAGGGCTACGCGGCCGGGACGCCCGCGCTGAGACAGGCACTGCTCGCCTGCCGCAGTCAGGACATCTCGGCGGAGGACGGCCTGAGCTGGCTGTGGCTCGCCGAGCGAGCGGCCATGGCGACGTGGGATGACGAGACCTGGCACATCCTGGCCAGCCGTCACGTCAAGCTCGCGCGAGATGAGGGGGCACTCAGCGAGCTCCCCCTGGCGGTCCGGTCCCGCATCCTGCTGCACGCGCACGCGGGCGAGCTGACCGAGGGCGCGGCGCTCATCGCGGAGGCCCAGGTGGTCGCCGACGCGACCGGGAGCCAGCTCGCACCCTACGGGGCTACGGGCATCGCCGCGTGGCGGGGCCGCGAGGCCGAGGCCACCGAGCTCATCCAGGCCAACATGGACGGA
Source organism: uncultured Actinomycetota bacterium (assembly GCA_963822485.1). Lineage (GTDB taxonomy): Bacteria > Actinomycetota > Actinomycetes > Streptosporangiales > Streptosporangiaceae > DASUBV01. The sequence continues at coordinate 155,992 of CAWGHW010000023.1, read as the reverse complement.
GCGGCGAGCCGTGGCGAGGGGCGGGGAGTGACCAGCCAGTACTCCGCCGCCTTGCTGCACAACGGCCTCGGCCACTACGACAAGGCCCTCGCCGCCGCCGAGGTGGCGTGCGAGTACGACGACGTGGGCGTCCTGGGATGGTCGCTCACGGAACTGATCGAGGCCGCCGTCCGCAGCAGCCAGCCCGCGCGCGCGTCCGACGCTCTCCAGCGGCTTTCCGAGTCGACCCGCGCCAGCGGCACCGACTGGGCGCTGGGCACCGAGGCGCGCTCGCGTGCCCTGCTGAGTGAGGGTGAGACCGCCGAGAACTGCTATCGCGAGGCGATCGAGCGGCTCGGCCGTACCCGCATGCGGCCAGCCCTGGCCCGCGCCCACCTCCTGTACGGCGAATGGCTGCGCCGCGAGAACCGGCGCCTGGACGCCCGCACCGAGCTGCGGACCGCCCATGGCCTGTTCACCGCGATGGGCATCGAGGCGTTCGCCGAGCGGGCCCGGCGTGAGCTGCTGGCTACCGGCGACAGGCTGCGCAAGCGGACCGTCGAGACGGTCAGCGAGCTCACCGCCCAGGAGGCGCACATCGCCCGGCTCGCCGTCGACGGCCGCACCAACGTGGAGATCGGGGCCCAGCTTTTCCTCAGCACCCGGACCGTCGAGTGGCATCTCGGCAAGGTGTACGGCAAGCTCGGCGTCGGCTCACGCCGAGACCTGCGGCTGGCTCTGGGCACCCTCGGGCAGGCCGACCTGGAGGCCTAGCGACCGGCCACGCTAGCCCGGTCGGCTGTCACGGTCGCCCGTCACGGCCGGTAGAGACCGGCCTCGCCGATCTCTGCGGCCCTGCGGCTCGGCCGGTACGGGTCGTCGGACGGCAGCCACGCGACGCCGTTGTCGAAGGTGGGACCGCCCCGATCGGCGATGAGCGCCTTCGCGGCCGCCAGCACCGACGGCTGGCTCTCGGTCCGGCGCCAGACCAGGGACCAGGTCCAGTACGGCGCAGGCGCGACGATCGGCCGCTGGACCAGGTCCGGCGGGACTGGTGTCGTCTGTCCCTTGGGCGAGTTGACCAGCGGGCGGCGAAGCCGTCGTACGTGCTCGAAGAACGCCGGGCCGGTGATGCCGCCGTCGTCGACGGGAATGCGGGTGGCGCCGGTGTCGGCCAGGAACTCCTCCGCGTACGTGTTCCACGACAGCCAGCTGGTCTCGTCGGCGTCGACTAGTGCCGCTGTGTCCCGGGCCCGCACGGGCGAGGTGTCCGGCCCCGGGGCGACCGCGTAGAGCCGGTCGGCGGCAAGGAGCTGGGCTTGCAGGCCGAAGGTGGCGAGGTCCCGGGCCCGGACCCAGCAGATCGCCAGATCGATGCTTCCGTCGGCGACCCGGGCGGCCTGGGTGTGGGAGGGCAGCACCCAGGCGTCGACGAGCAGCTGGGCGACGCCGGCCGTCCGGCTGGTGAGGTCGTCCGGGCGCCAGTTGACGTAGCCCAGGCGGACGGGCTCGTGCGCGGCCAGGCCGGCCGCCGCGCGGCGCAGCTCGTCGGCCTGTTCCAGCAGCGCCCGGGTGCGCGGGAGCAGCGCCTCGCCGGCCGGGGTAAGCGTCACGCTGCGGCGGTCCCGGTCGAACAGGCGGGTACCGAGGACGCGTTCGAGGGCCTTGATCTGCTGCGACAACGATGGTCCGGCAATGCGCAGCCGGGCCGCGGCCCGGCCGAAGTTGAGTTCCTCGGCGACGGCCACGAAGTAGCGCAGCTGGCGCAGCTCCACCCGGTGATATTAGCTCAGTGGGAGGTTCTGCCTACCAGCAGGGAGAACGCTGGTCGTGGCGGTGCCGGAGGCGGCCGGACCATGGTGGACCCATGAGCACAGTCATGCCTTCAGGACAGAAGGTCGCCATTATCACCGGCGCGTCGCAGGGCATCGGCGCCGGCGCCGTGCAGGCCTACCGCAAGCTCGGGTACGCGGTCGTCGCGAACTCGCGGCACATCACCCCGTCCGCCGACCCCGACGTGCTCACCGTGCCCGGCGATATCGCCGATCCCGAGACCGGCGCACGCCTGGTCGATCGGGCGGTCGAGCGTTTCGGCCAGGTGGACACTCTCGTCAACAACGCTGGCGTATTCGTGGCCAAGCCGTTCACCGACTACACCGATGCCGACTTTGACCTGGTCACCGACGTCAACCTGCGCGGATTCTTCGGCGTCACGCGGCCGGCCATCGCGGCCATGCTGCGCAACGACGGCAGCCGTCGCGGACATGTCGTGAATATCTCCACCAGCCTCGTCGACCACGCCAACACCGCTGTCCCGTCCGCGCTCGCGTCGCTGACCAAGGGCGGCCTCAACGCGGTTACCCGGTCGCTGGCCATCGAGTACGCAGCTAGCGGAGTGCGCGTCAACACGGTGGCGCTCGGCATCATCCGCACTCCGATGCATGCCGTGCAGACCCACGACACGCTCGCTGCGCTGCATCCGGTCGGGCGGATGGGCGACATCGGCGACATCGTCGAAGCGATCGCGTATCTCGAGACCGCCGAGTTCGTGACCGGCGAGATCCTGCACGTCGACGGCGGCCAGAGCGCGGGCCACTGACCGGCCACCCAGCGAGAGAGGGTTCATGACCGGGCTACCCGCACCGCGCCAGGGACAGTCGGCGGCCCTCGCCGTTCCCCTGGGCCGGGCCGCCGGGATCGTCGTGCCGGCGGCCGCGGCCATGGCCGTCGGGATGGGCGTGGGCCGGTTCGTCTACACGCCGATCCTGCCGCTGATGACCGCCAGGGCCGGGCTCTCGACGCAGTGGGGGGCCGCGATCGCGACCGCCAACTACGCCGGCTACCTGGCCGGCGCGATGGCCGGCGTCGCCGCGCCTGCGCTGCTGCGGTCCCGTGCGGTGTACCGGTCGTCGCTGATCGTCGTGGTCGCCACGCTCGCACTGATGCCGGTGCTGACCGGCGACGCCAGGTGGGCGGCGCTGCGGTTCGTGGCCGGATGCGCGAGCGCGCTGGTGTTCATGGTCGCGGCGAGCGCGCTGCTCACCGGGCTGCGTGCCCACGGTCAGCATCTGGTCGGGCACGGATTCGGCGGCGTCGGTGCCGGGATCGCCGCCTCCGGCGTGCTGGTGCTGGCTCTGCGCCACGGCACCTGGCAGGACTCCTGGTGGGCGGCCGCGGCACTCGGCGCGGTGCTAGGCGCGGCCGCCTGGCCACTGCGGCCGTCGGCCACCGGCGACGACCGGACAGACCGCGGGGCGGGGCCGGCCGGCCGCCGGTGGTTCACGTCGCTGCTGCTGGCGTACACGCTGGAAGGCGTCGGCTACATCATCGCCGGCACGTTCCTGGTCGCCGCCATCGACCAGACCGCCTCGACCACGCTCGGCAGCAGCGCCTGGATCATCGTCGGAGTGGCCGCCGTGCCGTCGGCGGCGCTCTGGGCCGGGCTGAGCCGCGTATGGAGCCGTCCGACGCTGCTGGCCGTCGCGCTGGGCGCCCAGGCGGTCGGCATCGCGCTCCCGGCTCTGGTCGGCGGGGCCGCCGCCGCGCTGGCTTCCGCGGTGCTGTTCGGCGCCACGTTCCTGGGCGTCGCCACCGTGGCGCTGGCCACCGGCGCTCACCTGCGCACGCCGCGGGCCGTGGCCATCCTGACCACCGGATACAGCGCCGGCCAGATCGCCGGGCCGGTACTGGTCACGCCGCTGCTTCACCACAGCTACCAGCCGGCGCTGCTGGCGGGCGCCGCCGTCGTCGCGGTCGCCGCGATGGCCGCGCTGGTGCTGCGGCACCGCTTCCCGCACCACCTCGGGCCCGTACCCAGCCGGGTACGGGCCGCCCAATGACCGCAGGAGATGACGATGGAATTCCTGGTCGACATGGTGACCGCGGTGCCGGACGGCACCACGGACGCGGAGGTCGACGCGATCCGGATGCGGGAGGCGGCCCGATCTCGCGAGCTGGCCGCCCAGGGGCACCTGCTCCGGCTGTGGCGTCCTCCGCTGGATGCCGGCGAGTGGCGCACGTGGGGCCTGTTCCGAGCCGCCGACGCGACCGAGCTGGAGAGCGTGCTGTCGTCGATGCCGCTGCGCGTCTGGCGGCACGACACGGTGACGCCACTGACCGCACACCCCAGCGACCCGGATAGCGCGACGTCACCGAGCAGTCAGGCGTCAGGCTACGAGGCCGACATGCTGGACGCGGTCCTCACCCGGTGGAAGGCGGCGGTCGACGCCCACCAGCCCGAGCACGTCGCCGCGCTGTTCACGAAGGACGCGATCTTCCAGGGCCTGCATCCCTACACCGTGGGACCGGCGGGGGTGGCCGAGTACTACGCCGCCCAGCCGACCGGCATGACCGCGGCGTACACGCTCCGCGAGACCCGCGCGCTGAGCGATGGCCTGGTGCTCGGCTACCTCACTGTCGACTTCGGGTTCAGCGACCGCGCCACCCTCACCGTGTACCTCAGCGTGATCATCCGCCAGGAGGCCGGCGGCTGGCGGATCGCCCACTACCAGGTGTCGCGCCTCGACTGAGATCCCAGCGCCGCCGGGCACTGATGCTCCGGTTGATAATGTATCGGCTGTCTACTTATAGTGAGGGCATGGCAAGATCAAGAGGCCCGATGCGAGAGCCGACATATTTCGTCCTGGCGTCGCTGCTGGCCGGACCGCTGCACGGCTACGGGATCATCAAGCGGGCGGCGGAACTGTCGGACGGCCGGGTTCAGCTGGCCACCGGCACGCTGTACACGGCGCTGGACCGGCTGGCCGCCGAGGGGTACGTCCGCCTGGTCAGCGACGAGGTGGTCAGCGGGCGGACGCGCCGCACCTACGGTCTCACCGACGCGGGGGCGGGCGCGCTGCGGGCCGAGGCGGAACGCATGGCCCAGGCCGCGCGCCTGGTCACCGAGCCAGACGCAGACCCCCGGGGCCGCGTCAGCCCGGGCCCGGTGACGGCGTGACCAGGCCGGAGCGGCGCGCCCGGGTCATCACCACCGCGAACGGCAACGTATTCAGATAACAGGCGGCCGCGCTCACATGCCGGCCGCGCCGTCGATGGCCTCGCGGAGCAGGTCGGCGTGCCCGTTGTGGCGCGCGTACTCCTCCACGAGGTGCTGCCACATCCACCGCACCGAGGTGGTCAGCTCCCGGAACGTAAATGTGTCATCCAGCTCCGCGCCCTCCAGCGCGGCATCAACGGCCCGGCACTCGGCCCGGTAGCGCCCGAGGTCCTCCTCGGCGCCAGCCGGCTCGGCCTCCTCGAAGTCCGCGTCCGGGGCATCGGAGCGGTAGTACAGGTCGGGCACCTGCTCACCGCGGAAGGTCTGCCTGACCCACCCGCGCTCGGTGTCGCTCATGTGCCGGACCAGGCCGAGCAGGGAGAGGCTCGACGGCGGCACGGCGCGGCTGGCCAGCCGCGTGGCGTCCAATCCCGCGCATTTACGCAACAGGGTGGCCCGGTGCCAGTCCAGCCAGTCGCGGAGCATCTCCCGCTCGGTCTCATTGCGGCGCGCCGGATAGTCCTCCGGACGCTCGACGTCGGGTGCGATCCAGGTCACGGCGGCACACTATGCCGGAGCTCGTCCCGGACGCCAGCCAATTCCCGCCGGCGGCGGCTGGCCGTTACGGTCGTGGCCGCTCTTTGATGCCCGCGGCGAGCAGGTCGACCACCTCGGCGATGCGGGCCGCACGGAGGTCCGGCCGGCGGCGGGTCGAGTCGATCCACCGGAGATAGGCCTTGCGGTAGAACTGCGCCAGGGTATCGAAGAACGCCGCCGCTGCCGGGCTGGCCGCGAGTGCCGCGGCGACATCGTCGGCCAGGTCACCCCGCTGGGGGCCTTCCGGGGCCAGTTCGACGTCCACGTGGTCGCCGATCGTGACGCCCAGGCCCAGCAGGCGATTCGGAGCCAGCGTCAGGACCCACCGGCCGCCGGCAGGCGAGAGCCGAGCGCGGATCCGGCAGTCGCCGATCGTGCCGCCGACCGGATGGTTGGCCTTAGCGCCCCACGCCTCATCCGGGTCGAACGGCATCGTGATGACTCCGCTGTCCGCGGGACCGGCGGCGATGACGGCGCGGAAACGCTGTGAGCCCATGGCCTCATCGTGACACGGCATCCCATGCCGCAGGCTTCCTCCCGCTCAGCGCAGGCCGGGGAAGACGCGGATTATCCGCCTGGCCGTCCTTACCGCCCAGGGCGACTGATACTCCAGCGGCGAGCTGACCAGGCCGCGCTGCCACCGGTCCTCGCAGGTAACCCGCCGGCAATCGCGGCGAGCCCGGGCCCGGCCGGCCCGGTCCCTGAGCTTCCGGTAGATCACCAGTGCCCCGGCATACGCCGCGAGGGCCTCCGGGCCGGTGCCGTGCGCATCCCCGCGCCCCATCAGCGCCTCCGCCTCGCGGGGCCGGTCGCCAAGCTCGCGCCACAGGTCAGCCGCCTGCGCGTACGTCCTGGCCGCCGACGGCGAGTCCTCCGCGCTCGCCTGCCCGGCGCCTGCCCCCATCAGCGCCTCCGCCTCGCGGGCCCGTTGGCCAAGCTCGCGCCACAGGCTCGCCGCCCGCGTGTATGTCTCGACGGCTTCAAGCTTCTGCTCGGAGGTGCGCGCCTGCGCGTCGGCCAGGCCGGTCACCGCCTCCGCCTCGCGGACCCGGTCGCCGAGCTCGCGCCACTGGCCTGCCGCTCCCCGGTAGGCCTCGATGGCTTCCCGGTACGGCAGCGCGCGGGCCAGCCCGGTCATCGCTTCCGCCTCGCGGACCGGGTCGCCGAGCTCGCGCCACAACTCCAGTGCCCGCGAGTACGCCTCAGCGGCCTCGCGGATGCAGTACGCCGTAAACTTCGGCTTCTGGCCGAATGCGGCCTGAGCGATGCCGACCCATGTCCCGGCCGCCTTGGCCGGATCCCCGTCCCTGGCGTAGCCGGCGGCCGCGCGCTCGGCGGGCTCAACGTTCACCGCGGCCCACCGCGCCCAGGAGATATTCGCCGGTTCGGTGCGCGGAGCCGGAACGACCTGGTCATAAGTCTCCACGGCCTCCTGGAACCGGTGCAGGCTGATGAGGGCCGTCGCAGCGCCGTGCCCGGCCCGCTGCTGTAGCCGCCAGTCCCCGGCCTCGCGAGCCAGGCCCAGGGCCCGGCGGCAGCCGTCCACTGCCTGCCCGAAATCGTCCTGCCGACCCCCGAGCGCGATCAGCGCCTCCGCCTCACGCGTCCCATCGCCGATCGCGCGCCACAGGCCTGCCGCCCGCGTGTACGCCTCGAAACCTGATGTTCCCGCCTGCACGCCGCCCAGCCCGACGAGCGCCTCCGCCTCGCGGGCCTGGTCGCCGGCCTCGCGAAACAGCTCCACCGCCCCCGCGTACGCCTCGGCGGCCTCCGAGTACTCCCGCCGGGTGCGGAGAACACTCCCCAGCCCGAGCATCGCCGCTGCCTCGAGAGAACGGTCGCCGACCTCACGACACAGGCCCAGCGCCCTCGTGTAGGACCCAATGGCGCGGCGCTCGAGCGGGTACGCCTCGAACGGCAGGCGGCCCTGCGCGGCCTTATGCAGCGCCTGGCCGAGCCCGGTCCACGCCGCCGCCTCGCGCGCCTGGTCGCCGACCTCACCCCACATGGTCACCATGTCGGACATGTCGTCGACGGACGCGCTGGTCGCCACCAGGGCATCGATCTGGCCCAGTGCCTCAGCCTCACGGGCTCCGTCCTGGAGCTCTCGAGCGGACCGGACCACGTTGACCAGCGCGGAGACCGCGAGGCTGGAAGCCGGCGTGGCTCCCCTGTGGCCGTGGTGCCCGCCATGACTGCCGCCATGGTGCCCGCCATGGCTCCCGCCGTGGTGCCCGCCATGACTGCCGCCACCGCCATGACTGCCACCGCCACCGCCGTGCATCCAGCCCGCTTTCTCGTCGCTTAGATACACGAATGCGTCATATAGGTCCTGTTTGTCAAGGGGGCCGGAGCGGGCCGGGCCAGGCACCCAGGTAACCGGCACCCGGGTAACAGGTGGAGGGCGATGCCGCGGTGAGCGGCGAAGCGGTCGAAGACGGGCATGGGCAGAGCGGCGACAACCGCCTCCGGCGTGTGGCCCGACGGGTTGTGGAAGGTGACCAGGCCATGGGCGTGCCCCGTGACCAGCACCAGGTGCCCGCCGGTGCCGGGCGGGTCACTGTGCGGGCGCCGGATCTCCGGGTGCACCGAGGCGATGACCAGCCGCCCGGCATCCAGTTCGGCCATCAGCCGGGCGGGACTGAGTTCGGTGATCACGTCAGCCCGCAGCCCGTGCTTGTCCCGTGCGTACTCGGCGAAGGGCCGGTAGATCAGTCCCTCCGGGCGGCCCGGCTCATCGGTGTACGCGCCGTACTCCATGGAACCGGCGGCCAGCTCGAACAGCGTCGGCGCCACCCCGTCCCGGGCCAGCAGCGCCATCCGGAAGCACGCCATCCCGCACCAGCGCACGCACCACGCCGCGTACGTCTCCCGGTCCGGCGCGCCGCTATCCCGCCAGCGCGGGTCCTCGGCCCGGGGGTGTCCCCCGTAGGTGATGGCCGCGATGAGTGACGGGGACGCGTACTGCACGATCCAGGGGACGGGACGCCGCATGTCCGCGAATCGTAGGGGACCGCCCATGAGACACGCCCGGGACGCGGCCGGCCTTACGCAGGTCGCATCCGCCGTTACTGTCTGGCGACAGCGACGGCGACGGCTAGGGGTTATCCCGAGCCGTTGCGCCCGCCGGCCTGAGTCCGCGGCTGAGCGATGCCAGTCCGGCCTCCAGCAGTTGCGCGGCCTGGCGTACGTCGGCGGCGACCGCGTCGCGCAACTGAACGCCGCGCCGGCCGGCGCTGATGTGACGAACCCGCGAGTCCATGTCGACCTGGACCAGGCCAGCGAGCGCCCAGCCGGCGATCGTCGGCTCGGGATCGGCGGGCCCGATCCCCGCCTGCAGGGCGAGCTGCTCGGCGGCCACGCGGGCGAGACGGTCCTGGATCTCCAGCCAGTGCGCGTGCAGCGCCGGCGTCTGCCTGACCATCGCGGCGAACGTGGTGGCGACGTAGGCGGCGAGTTCGTCGTCGAGCAGGTCCGCTCCGGACATGCTGGCCTCGAGCGCCCCGACGAAGGCATCGGTGATGGACATCCCGGCCTGCCGGTCGCGCAGCGCGGTCGCCAGGCCCTCGATGAGCTCGTCGGCGTCGTCGAGCACCATCGATTCTTTGGTCGGGAAATAGTTGTAGAGCGTCTTCATCGAGACGTTGACGCGGTCGGCGATCTCCGACACCTTCACCGCGTCGAAGCCGCGACTGGCGAACATCGCGGTTGCGGCGTCGGAGATGAGATGGCGGGTGAGCCGGCGCTTGCGCTCGCGCAGCCCTTCGTCGGGGTGCTCGGCGCGGTAGCGCCGATCTTCGGCGTGTCGCAGGCGGCGCAGGCTCTCGATGAGTTCCTCGCCCATCTCCTCGGCGATGACGGCGGTGCCTGGCTCGCTCATGGGTGAACGATACTCCAAAACTTCACCTTGACGCATCTTTACAACATGTGTATTTTTACCTGAGTTGAAAGGAGCATCATGAAGGCAGCGCAGTTCAGCCAGTTCGGCGGGCCCGAGGTCCTGGAGATCGTGGATCTTCCCGACCCGCATCCAGGTCCCGGTCAGGTTCGGATCGTCGTGCACGCGGCCGGAATCAGCGCAACAGACCCCAAGCTGCGCGCGGGCACGCTGAGGTTCGATGCCCAGCTCCCGCAGACAACGGGTCGCGACGTCGCCGGGGTGGTCGACGAGATCGGCGAGGGCGTGACCGACGTGGCCGTCGGCGATCGCGTGTTCGGCGTCTCCGACGACGGCGCCGGCGCAGCCGAGCTGGCCCTGCTGACCTTCCGCGCGATCATTCCGCCCTCACTCGGGTTCGTCGATGCCGCCGGACTCCCGGTCGCACTCGAGACGGCCACGCGCGCGATCGACCAGCTGGGGGTAAAAAGCGGAAGCACGCTGTTCATCAACGGCGCCTCCGGCGGGATCGGCAGCGCGGCCGTCCAGCTCGCCGCCGCGCGCGGCGCGCGCGTGATCGGCGCCGCCAGTGCTGCCAACCAGAACTACCTCGGCCTGCTGGGCGCGGAGCCCGTGACGTACGGCGAAGGCATGGTCGAGCGGGTCCGCGCCCTGGCCCCTGGCGGCGTCGACGCGGCCCTCGATGTCGCCGGAAGCGGCGTCCTGCCCGAGCTCATCGACCTGGCCGGCGGCTCGCAGAACGTGGTAACGCTCGCCGACTTCGAAGGCTCGAAGGAGCACGGCGTGCGATTCAGCAGCGGATTCGCCGACGGCCACGCCTTCCACTCACTCGCGGAGGTAGGTGAGCTAATCGAGGCCGGGCGATTCTGGCTTCCTGTCGACAGAACCTTCCCGCTCACCGAGATCGCCGAAGCGCATCGCGTGAGTGAGCGCGGTCACCTCCGAGGCAGGCTGGTGCTCGTGATCGGCTGACCGCATCTGATTGGCAGACCGCATCTGACTGGCTGACCGCCTCCGGCGTTACTGTCTGGCGATAGTGGCCAGATAAGTCCCCGGGAGAGCGGCTCCTGCGGCGGCGTAGAGCCCCATCACCTGATTCTGGTAGACGGTGTTCCCGGTCACCGCACCGCAGCCATCGGGGCATAGCGCGCTGGCCGAGACATTGACGGGAAACCACGTAGCGGGCCCGAAGGATCCGTCGCGGCCGCTGACGGGAACGAAGGCCATTGATGTGGCCTGGGCGGAGCTGATGGCCACGAGGTTGAAACCGCCGGGCACTGCGGTGATCCCGTCAAAGTGCGTGGCCAGCGCCGGGCGGTTGCCGTAGCTGTAGTACCTCGGCCGTCCGAAGGCCCCGGTTGTCTCGTTGTAGTTGATGAGGAAGGCGTGCTGGTGCCCGCTGGCCGAGGAGCCGCCGGCCAGGGTGTAGTCCGGGCTGGCCGGGCCGCCGTCCTGCCAGATGCCGTACAGCGAGCTGTCGCTCGACATGCTGCCGCCGAGATCGAGCAGCGTCCACTGCTGCCGGGCCAGGTTGTAGATGAAGCCATTGCCCGAGATCGCGCCGCCCGGCACGCTCGGGTTGAGGTCGTAGTTGCCCACGACCAGATCGCCCATGGTGCTGTGCGCGATGGTGTCCATCACGAAGCAGCCGGTCCGGGTGCTGGGACAGGCGCGCGCTCCTCCGACCGTGTCGCTGCCATCGGCGGGCACGTCGAGGGAGGTCCACGATCCGCCCGGTCCGCTCACCGGCCCGAGGTAGAGCATGCCCTGGTTGACCACGCCGGCCGGCGCCGACGACGACTCGTAGGCGCCGACGGCGCGAACCTGACCGCTCGGGATGGCGACTGGGTTGACCGAGTGGGTATCGGGACCGTAGAACGTCGCCGATGTCACGCCGGGAAACGGCGGTGTCAGCACGGACACCGCCGCTCCCCCGGCCCGGGCCAGCGGGCCCTGGTACAGGAACGGCTGGTTCTGGGTGCCGGTTCCGGTCGCCTTCCCGCCGGTCAGGACGACATTCCCGGACGTGGCCGCCCGAACTCCGGTGACGACGTCCCCGCGGCCCAGAATCGCGGATACCGACGACGAAGCGGCGGGGGCGGGGCGGATGTTCGCGCAGATAAGCGGCCGGAAGAAGATGGTCGGCTGGCCGTTGCTGAGGATGTTGCCGCTGTTGCCCTGGTGGATGTTGAGATACCAGCCAGTCGCGGGTATCGGCGCGGTGACGTGAGTGAACACCCGGACGGCGTGGACGATCCGGCCCCGGCGGCTGGCGATCAGGTCGCGCAGCATGTACTTGACCGGGCCCTGGCTCTGGCAGCTACCCAGGTGAATGTGGGCCGCGTGCGGCCCTGGCGTGACCCCGCTGGCGGTGACGGTGACGGTGAGCGTCTGGCGGCTGGCGTTGTAGGAGATGGTGGCCCGGCCCCGCGGCGTGCCGTAGCTGACGCCGCCCGGGCTGACTTCGACGGCGATGAGCCGGCGCGGCCGCCGGCCGGGGCGGGCCAGCCGCCGCGTCACGGCGATCGGCTCGGTCGCGACGCGGCCGCTTCCGGTTCCCATGCGGATCACCAGGCGGCTCCCGCGTGGCAGGCGGCCGGCGAAGCCGCTGCGCAGGGTGGTGTCGGCCGAGCCGCCACTGCTGGCGGTGAGCGTACCGAACCCGATCGCCGCGGACCGGCCGGGCCGCACGAGATCAACGCGGTGCGACGAGCCGGGCGTCAGGCCGAACATGTCCGCGTGAACGGTGACGAGGCCGTGGCGCCCTCGGCCGAACCTGACCGTCCCGGCCGGCATCGCCCGTAGCACCAGGGCGACCCTGCTCCCGGTGCGCTGCCCGGCCGCGGGCCGGGCGGCGCCGGCGATCAGCGCGCTGGCGCCAGCCGGCGCAGCCAGGGCCAGGCCGGCCGCCCCGGCCAGCACGGCCAGCACGGCTGCCGTCGCCGCGGCCAGGCCGCTTCGCGCGCCGCGGTTGGCGCAAACGGTCATGCTCAATTGTCAGGTCCTTTCGGTTTCGCTGGCGTTGCCGGGCCAAGAAAGAAGGAGGTCAGCGAGTATTCCCGATGGCAGCCGATTCAGACTACAGCGGACCGATAATAAACCTCGCGCGCCACGACGCTTTAAATAGTGAATGGCATCGGCGATCTCGGCGAGTTCCGGGCGAGCATGGATATACAGCATATTGACGATTTGCGTCACGGCAATTTGCATAACGACACCCCGAGAGCACGCGGGAAACCGCCGGGTTACGATTTCCCTTGTGGCCGACGAGAGCTATGACGTGATTGTGATCGGGACCAGCCAGGGCGGCCGGTTCCTGCCCGTCGATCTGGCGCGGGCAGGCAAGAACGTGGCGCTGGTCGAGCGCGACCAGCTCGGCGGCGTCTGCGTGAATAGCGGGTGCACCCCGACCAAGACGATGGTCGCCAGCGCGCGCCTCGCCTACCTGGCGCGGCGCGGCGCGGAGTACGGCGTGCAGACCGGTCCGGTATCGGTCGACCTCGCCGCCGTGCGGGAGCGCAAGCGGGCGATGGTGGCGGGCGCGCGCGAGAACTACGCGAGCCGCCTGACTCAGGACGGACTTGACCTGATCGAAGGCGAGGCCCGTTTCACCGGGCCCAAGACGATCAAGATCGCGCTGAGGGACGGCGGGAGCCGGGAGATCACCGCCCCGGTGATCGTCATCGACACCGGCACCAGGCCCAGGCCGCTGGAGATCAGCGGAGCGCAGGACGTCCCGGTCCTGGACTCAGCGTCGATCATGGAGCTGGGCGCGCTCCCTGAGCACCTGATCATCCTCGGCGGGGGCTACGTCGGGCTGGAGTTCGGCCAGATGTTCCGCCGGTTCGGCAGCGAGGTCACGATCGTCCAGACCGGCCCGCGACTGATGATGATCGAGGACGATGACGTCTCCGACGCCGTCGCCGCCATCTTGCGCGATGACGGGATCACGATCCTGACCTCGGCAACCCCGGACCAGGTCGAGGCGGCAGGCGGCGGGCGGGTGCGGCTGACCGTTCGCACGCCGGACGGCGAGCAGCAGGTCGAGGGCTCCCATCTCCTGTCGGCCATCGGCCGCGTCCCCAACACGGAGGCGCTCGAGCCGGCGGCGGCCGGCATCCGGCTGCGCGACAAGGGCTTCATCGAGGTCGATGAGTACCTGGAGACCTCCGTCCCCGGCGTCTACGCCATGGGGGACGTGAAGGGCGGCCCGGCCTTCACCCACCTTTCCTACGACGATTACCGGATCATGCGCGCCAACCTGCTCGGCCCCGAGAAGGCGAGCACGCGGGACAGGGTCGTCCCGTACACCATGTTCATTGACCCGCAGCTCGGCCGCGTCGGCCTGACCGAGCGGCAGGCCAGGGAGCAGAAGCGCGCGGTCCGGGTGGCGAAGCTGCCGATGAGCGCCGTCATCCGGGCCCTCGAGACCGGGGAGACGCGCGGCTTCATGAAAGCCGTGATCGACGCGGATACCCAGCAGATCCTCGGCGCCGCCGTGCTCGGCGCGGAAGGCGGCGAGATCATGACGATCATCCAGGTCGCCATGCTGGGCCAGCTCCCGGCCACCGCCATGGCGGACGCCATCTTCACGCACCCGCTGCTGGCCGAGGGCCTCAACAGCCTGTTCATGACGCCCGACCCCTAGAGCGACCACTTTGAGCTGCCCGCGAGCCGGACCGCGGCCTGCCAGCGCTCACCGCCCCCACCAGCCCCGGCGTTCATCATCGTGGTGGATTTGGGCCACCGGTGGCCCAAATCCACCACGATCATGAAGCGACCCGCAGTGAGCTCATACGGGGCGCCCGGAAACGCCATTCCGGCCGCCGCAAACAGGGTGCTCCATTAACTCGGAGAGTTAGAGGGCCCAGGCGCCGCAAACGCTACGGGATCATGAAACACCCGCCACCGGCCACGCCACTAGCCCCGAGCACGTGGGACAGAAGGGAATGCTGAGGCCAGCGAGACGCCGGCGGGCGCCCCGGCTGAGGCCGAGGCGAGGGCTCGGCCGAGGGCGAGCTCCGGGCCCGCGGCCAGGTAAGCCGGCATCAGGCCCAGCAGCCCCGGCGCGCCGGCCAGCCGGGCCAGCGACCGCAGCCCGATGTCTGGAGCCCGATGCCCAGAGGGTGCGCCTCGGCGCTACCGGGCCTGGCGTAGCCCCTGCTCGGCGTACTCGGCCAGCAGCTCGCTCACCGAGATGCCACGGCGCCCGGCCTCGGCCGCCAGCCGCTGCGCGAGCTCGGCCGGGAGGATGACGGTGCGGCGTACGTGATCGTCGCGCTCCCAGCCCTCGTCACTCAGTTCAGGCATGTTCCCTCCGTTCCGGTACCGGTGTCCGGGCGTCGTCGGCCGTCTTGCCGGCCCGGTCGCCGGCCGTGCCGTCGGCCGCCGCATACCGGCGCAGGATGCGGTCGCTCAGCAGGCCGAGGCAGCTGAGGTTCGGAAACCCCGGCCCCTGCGCCAGCCCGGCCATGACCGGCAGGTGCAGCGGCGGCGCCAGGCCGGCCACGGACAGGTCGACGTCGATCGAGCGCCGCAGGTCCTCGCCGCCGAGCGCGGCCCGGTACCGCGCCGCGGCGCCGGCACCCAGGAGGGCCTCGAACCAGCGCCCGTCGAAGCCGATCGCCACGACGACGGCGTCATACGCGACGCGCTCGCGCTCAGCGTCATATTCGATGGTCACGATCACGTCGTGCTCGCGCGCCTCGATCGCGGCGGCCCGCCCGGCCAGCGAACGGAAGCCGCGGTTGCGGCTGAGCGCCGCCTCGGCCTGCAGCGAGAAGACACCGCGATCGGTGCGCTCGAGAAACTCGCGCCGGTGCGCCTCGGCCAGCTGGGGCCAGTCCCCCGGATCGGAGTAGAACCGGTTCTCGTCATAGCTCTCGCCGCGCGAGTACAGCACGCCCCGCGCGGTCAGCACGTCGATCGTGGAATGCTCAGGCAGGCGCTTCACCAGATCGACGACCACCGACGCGGCAGTCTCGCCAGCGCCGATGACGCAGACGTTCCTGGCCAGCTCATGGCCGAACTTGTGCGCCATCAGCCAGTAGTCCCGCCCGTCCAGAACCCGGTGGTGATCACGCGGCTGGCCGGGCACCGTGACGGACGGGCCGGCGCCGGTCATGACCAGGCCATCGGCAGCGATCTCACCGCCTGATTCCAGCGCGACCTGCCACCGATCGCCGGTGACCTCCAGGCCGCTGACCGCGTCACTGACGATCTCGGCCTGCGCCGCCTCGGCGACCTCGCGCAGGTAGGAACTCCACTGGCGGTGCGCCGGGCGCATCCGGCCGCGATCGACCCAGTCGCTGTAGACGCCGTGCCGGATCAGGTGACGCTGCCAGCTGTACTCGGCCATCGCCGCGATGACATCACCGGATGCGTCACCCCAGCTCGCAGGGTAGGGGTAGCCGACGTCCTTCTCCGGCGGCGTGCCCAGCGGAAGCTGGCCGCTGGTGTATCCCTGGCGCCCGCTCCAGTTCCCCGCGACCGCGCCACGGTCGATCAGCACCACCCGCGGGGCCGTCAGGCCGGCCGCGGCCAGCGCCCGGGCCTTAGCCGCGATCGCAATACCCTTCGGGCCCGCTCCCACCACAGCAACCGTCGCCACCCAGCGAGGATAACCACCTCACCCGACCAGGCAGCGACCCAGCGTCCAGCCACTGTCGCGTCTGGCGGGGTGAGCGGAGCAGCACGATCGCTGGTGCCGACGAGTCGGCGGCCCAGCCCCGCATGCGCTGGCGCTTGCGCTTGAACGACCGGAAGTGCCAGTACACGATCGAGTCACGGCGGAAAGCGAGGCGGAACGATTCGACGTTTCCGTTGCAGACCGGGCGGCGATCGATGGCCCGGGCGACGGTCCTGCGGATCAGCCGCTGCAGCGACAGCCACCGCGGATAGTCCAGGCCGATGATCAGCTGGACCCGCTCCAGCGGCACGTCGAGCCACTTGCCGTAGGCGGTGTCCAGCACCCATCGCTCCCCGGCGCAGATCGCGGCGATCCGGCGCCGCTGCTCCTGGTCAGGCACGGCGACCCAGCCCGGCTCCCAGGTCAGGTCATCGACCGAATGCCACGGCAGCCCGGTCCGCTCACCGATCTGCCGGGCCAGGCTGGTCTTGCCCGAGCCAGTCACTCCGTAGATGAGGATCCGCTCGGGCTGCGGCGGCCGGGTCAGGGCGCGATCGCCATGGCATCGGGGCCAGCGCCGACCTTGCTGGCCCTGAGCGCGGTAGTGGTAGCCGTCCGGACCGGGGTCACCGTGCCCGCGCCGCTGCTGACGATGTAGGCGGTCACGATCCCTATTCTCCGCCCGCCAGGCCGGGAAAGACTGTTATCGGAGAACGCGCGGAGTATTCGGTGGCAGCGCGCGAAAAGGCCTCGGTAGGTTGGTGCGGTGACCGAACCGGATCGACGTGCCGGCGGCCGGGCTGTTCAACGAGGTGCCCGAGCTCTACGACCGCGTGCGGCCGGCCTACCCGGACGAGCTGTTCGCCGATCTGGCCGGCGTCACCGGCCTGGACCAGCGGTCCGCGGTGCTGGAGGTGGGCTGCGGCACCGGTCAGGCGACACGCTCGCTGGCCGCGCTCGGGTACTCGGTGACCGCCGTCGAGCCCGGCGCGGGCCTGGCCGCGCTCGCTCGCCAGCGGCTCGCCGCCTTCGGCAGCGTCGAGGTCGAGAACTCGACGTTCGAGGAGTGGGACGACGGCGGACGGCGCTTCGATGTCCTGCTGGCCGCGGCGGCGTGGCACTGGGTCGACCCGTCCACGGGCTGGCCCAAGGCGCATGACGTACTCCGTCCGGGGGGATGGATGGCGCTGATCGGCTACGTGGTGGTTCGCCGGCCGGGCGAGCCGGAGGTGTACGCCCAGACCGCCGATCTGCACGAGCGCTTTTCGCCGGGCAACCCCGGCTGGGGTCATCCGCCGCTGGAGGACGAGGTGCGGATGACGGACGAGGGCTGGGGACTGGTCACCGACCCCGGCAGCTTGTTCGGCCCGACGATCGCCTCGTGGTACCCGGCGGTTCAGTGGTTCGACGGGGACGGCTTCGCCGATCTCCTGCGCTCGACGTCGCTGTACCGCCGCCTCGGCAGCAACGTCCGCGAGCCCCTCCTCGACGCGATCGCCGAGCGGATCCGCACGCAGATGGGCGACCGGGTGCCACGCCGCTACCTGGGTGTCCTGCGCGCCGGGCAGCGGGCCGGGTGACGGTAGCGGGACCAGCTGGCCCAGCCGGCGGCGCGCCGGTCAGCGCGGGGCATCGCCCGACCGCGTCCAGCCCACGATGTCGCCCGCCGGGTGCCGGGCGAAGCCCGGCTGCACCGTCAGCGCCTGCTCCTCGCCGCCGGGCGTGTAGGTCACGATCAGCCGCAGCGCGCGCCAGGTGCTGTTCATCGTCGAGTGCGGCGTGCCCATCGGGATGTAGACCACGTCTCCCTCGGTGATGGTGAACTCCTCATCCCCGACCGTCTGCACGCCCGAGCCGGAGATCACGTAGATCAGCTCGTCGGCCTGGTCGTGCTGGTGCCTGGCGTGGCCCTGGCCGGGGTTGACGATGACCTCGCCCTGCGAGTTCGCGGCACCGGGGATCGTCACCGGGGACACGAACCACTTCATCGTGCCCCACTCGAAGCTGAAGGTCTCCACATCGGCGGGGCGGACGTGCGCGGTCATGGCTGGGCTCTTTCCTCTGGCCGGGTCGACAGCTCGGTGAACGCGCGGACCTGGGCGGTCAGTGCGCGCTCGACCGGCAGCCGCTCCATCGACGAGGCCCCGAAGAAGCCGCAGACGCCGGTGGTGCGCTCCAGCACGTAGGCGGCGTCCCGCGGCTCGGCGATCGGGCCGCCGTGGCACAGCACCAGGATGCCCGGGCGGACGCCGTCGGCCGCGTCGCGCATCGCCTGCACCCGCCCGACGCACTCGTCGAGCGTCAGCGCGGTCCGGGCGCCGATCGTCCCCGACGTCGTCAGCCCCATGTGCGCCACCAGCACGTCGGCCCCGGCCCGCGCCATCGCGGCGGCCTGCTCCGGGTCGAAGACATACGGGCAGGTCACCAGGCCGCGCTCCGCGGCCAGCCGGATCATCTCGACCTCCAGGTCAAAGCCCATGCCCGTTTCCTCGAGGTTCTGGCGGAACACGCCGTCGATCAGCCCGACCGTCGGGAAGTTCTGGACGCCGGCGAATCCCAGTACCGAGAGCTGTTCGAGAAATTGCGGAATGATCCGAAACGGATCCGTTCCGCAGACACCCGCCAGCACCGGGGTCTGCCGCACGACGGGCAGCACCTCCGCCGCCATCTCGGTCACGATCGCGTTCGCGTCGCCGTAGGGCATCAGCCCGGCCAGCGAGCCGCGGCCGGCCATCCGGTACCGGCCCGAGTTGTAGATGATGATCAGGTCGGCCCCGCCCGCCTCAGCGCACTTGGCGGACAGGCCGGTCCCGGCGCCCGCGCCGATGATGGCCTGGCCGCGGTCGGCCTTGGCTCGCAGCCGGGCCAGCAGATCGTCTCGCCGCACGTCAGCTCCCGTCCTGGATCATCTGATGCAGCCGGTCAGCCATGGCCAGGGCGAACGCCGGGTCGTTGAGGTGCGCGTCGATCCGGTGCAGGATCCGGCCGGCCGCGCGCAGCTGGCCGGCGAGCGCGTCGCGGCAGGCGGCGTCGGCCCCGGCGTCGAAGAACAGCTGCCCGTCGGCGTCCAGCGCGCTGACTCCGCGGTCCGGCCAGAACACCTGCGTCGGCCCGGTCGCCGCCGCTGCCTTGCGGCCGATCCTGGCGCCCAGCTCGGCCATCTCCCCGGCGGTGGTGCGCATCAGCGTCACGGTCGGGTTGTGCACGTAGAGCAGGCGGCCGGCGAACCGCTCGGGCACCGTGTCGCGCGGCCCGAAGTTCACCATGTCCAGCGCGCCGGGCGCGATGACCTGCGGCAGGCCGGCGGCGCCCGCCGCCGTGAGCCGGGCCGGCCCGGCCGAGAGCACGCCGCCGACCAGGTCGTCGGCCAGCTCGGTGGTGGTCATGTCGAGCACCCCGGCCAGCAGCCGGGCCTCGGCCAGCGCCTCAAGCGCGCGCCCGCCCGCGCCGGTGGCATGAAAGACCAGCACCTCGTAGCCGAGACCGGCCAGCCGCGCCCTGGCCGTCTCGACGGCCGGGGTGGTCACGCCGAACATGCTCGCCGCCACCAGCGGCCGCTCACCGTCCGCGCCGGCCTGCTCCCCCGGCTGCTCCCCGGCCTGCGCCCGGGCCAGCACCATGCCGGCCATCGCCGCCGCGGCGTTGCCGAGCACCAGGCGCGAGATCCGGTTGAGGCCGGCCACGTCGACGACCGAGTACATGACGCAGACGTCCTTCGCGCCCACGTAAGGCGACACGTCGCCCGAGGCCATCGTGGAGACCAGCAGCTTGGGCAGCCCGACCGGCAGCGCGGCCATGACCTGCGCGGCGATCGACGAGCCACCCGAGCCGCCCGCGGCCAGCACGCCGCTCACCTGGCCGCCGGCGGCCAGCTCGCCGACCAGGGCCGCCGCGCCCCGGCCCATCGCGGCCACCGCCGCACCGCGGTCCCCGGCCGAGCGCAGCGCGTCAATGGTCGTCCCGGCCGCGGCGGCCACCTGCTCGGCGGAGATGTCCGGCGAGATCCCGGCCGGGGCCCCGGTGCCGGCGTCCACGACGATGACGTCGGCGCCGCCCGCCCGCAGCCGCTCGGCGAGGAACGCATAGTCCGGGCCCTTGGTGTCCAGCGTGCCGACCAGCGCGACGGTGGCCATCCTCAGCCCGCCCGCCGCATCGAGCCGAACGGCACCCGGCGGGACAGGAGAGCTGCGGACCCGGTCACGCTGTCACCAAAGCAGACCGCGGCGCACCGCGCCAGTCCCCCGCCCCAGATCCGGTCATCGCGCTACTGGGTCCCAGCCGCGCAGGTGCTTCACGGACTGTCGGTACTCCCACTCGATGGCGTCTTTGAGCAGGTGAGCCAGGTGCCCGCCGGTGGTGATGCCGGCGATGTCGGCGACCCCGCGGCGATTGCCGACGGAGACGACGAACCCCTTGTCGCGGAAGGTGAACGACTCAGGTGGCCGGCTGGTCAGCTCGGCATCAAGGTTGCGGGCCACGGTCTCGCCCTCTTCGAGGGCGACCTGGGCCAGCGCGGGCAGCACGTGCCCGGTGTCGGGATCGGTCACCGAGGCGAGGTCGCCGGCCGCGTAGATGTCGGGATGGTCGAGGACGCGCAGGTACTGGTCGACCTTGACGCGGCCGTTATGCCCGGTCGGCAGCGCGGAGTCGGCGACAAGCGAGGGTGCCTTGAGCCCGCCGGCCCAGACGAACACGCCGCCGTCCACCAGGTGGCCGTCGGTGAGCCGGAAGCCGTCCTCGGTCGCGGCGGCGACCATCGCGTCCGTGCGGACCTCGACCCCCAGGTCAGACAGGATTCGGGTGGCCTTGCTGATGAGCTGGGCTGACGAGCCGGCCAGGAGTGCCGGGCCCGCCTCGACCAGCCGCACGGCAGGCAGGCCGGGCGCCAGGCCGTGGTCGATCGCCGCCTTGGGCAGCGTCTCGGCCAGCTCGCCGGCCAGCTCGACGCCGGTGGCGCCGCCGCCGCCGATCACGACGGTGGCCAGGCGCCGCTGCTCGGCGGGGTCGGTGGCGGCCGCGGCCGCCGACAGCGCCTGATCGACCGCTGCCCACACCTGCTCGGCGTCGCTGGCTGAGTGCAGCGACAGCGTTCGCTGAGCCAGGCCGGGGATGTCGAAGTCGTTGGGCCTGCTGCCGAGGGCCAGCACCAGCCGGCTCCAGCCGATCGGCCCGGCCTCGGTGAGAAGCCGCTGGCCGGCCAGGTCGAACCCGTTGATCTCGGTCTGGATGAAGGTGACCTGGCCGGAAAGCGTGTCGGCGAGCGGGAGGCGCACCGCGCCGGCGGCTCGAGTGCCGCCGGCGACCCGGGGCAGCTCGGTCAGCGCCAGGTGGTAGTCATGCCGGTCGACCAGGACCAGCTCGGCCCGGGTGCGGCCGCGCAGCCGGGCGGCCAGGCGCAGGGCGACATGCAGCCCGGCGTAGCCCGCACCGGCGACCACGATCGGACCGCTGCTGGCGACGGTGGATGCATTCACAGTGTTATTCATAGGTATGTCCCCTCCGTTCGGCCAGCAGGCGGCGCGCAACGAACGCCGGTGCCTGCGCAGAGGCCTGATCGAGCCACTGCGCATCATCAACCAGGCAGGCCAGCGGTAGCTCCTCAGCCGCCTCCGATATCAGCCCGAGCGGCGCCGGGCCGACCAGCAGGCGTTCCGGCCAGTCAGGGCTGCGAGCCGACACGAGGAGCAGCGGCTGATGGCGACTACACCATGGTAAAAGCGCACCCGGCGCTCTTGGCGGCCGGGCCTGGCCGTTTGGGCGCGGCGCCGCTGGCTGGCGCTCGTCACCCTTGCTTGCTGTAGAGGCGGAGAGTGAGTGGCGCGAACACCAGGGTGATGGCGGCGGTCGCGACGAGCGACCAGGCGACAGCGCCGCCAGCGCCGCCAGCGTTGTTCATCAGGTCCCGGGCCGCGGCCGCGACATGGCTGATGGGGTTGACGCGGACGAAGGCCTGGAGCCAGCCGGGCATGGTGCGAGGCTGGACGAAGATGTTGCTGGCGAACGTGGGTGGCAGCAGCACGGCGAGGCCGAGACTCATGACGGTGGCCGGGTTGCGGACGAGCAGGGCGACCGCGGCCCACAGCCAGGACAGGGCGAGCCCGAACGCGATGACCAGGGCCACGGCGGCGATCACTCCCGGAGCGCCGCCGTCGGGCCGGTAGCCGATGATGACGCCCAGGATCATCACGATGGCGGCGGCGAGCAGGTAGCGGCCAGCGTCGCCGAGCAGGCCGCCGAGCACCAGGGCACCGCGCCAGATGGACAGGGACCGGAAGCGGTCGAAGACCCCGGTGGTCACGTCTTTGGCGAGGCGGGCGCCGCCGTACATGGTGCAGGCGGTAATGCCCATGACCAGCGTGCCGGGCAGGAGGGTGGTGAGGTAGTGACCGGGCGTGCCGCCAATGGCGCCGCCGAAGATGTAGGTGAACAGCACGGTGAACACGACCGGGATGGCGATCACGTCGGTGAGCTGGCTCGGCTCGTGCTTGATCTTGAGCATGGCCCGCCACCCGAAGGTCGCCGAGGCGGCGAGCGCTCCGGCCCGGCGGGGCGGCCCGCTGGGGGCGAGCAGGCCGCCGAGGCGGTGCGCCTCCGGCACGGCGCGGCTCGTGGTACCGGTCGAGGTGCTCATGAATGCGCGTCCTGGTGGTCGGCAGCGGCGGGGCTGGCCGGGTGGCCGGTGAGGGCGAGGAACGCCTCGTGCAGGCTGGGCTGGCCGAGAGTGACTTCGGCGACCGCCACCCGGGCGTCGGAGAGCCGGGTCATGGCCTGCCCGACCAGACGGCCCACGTCGGCCGGGTCGGCCGGGGTGGCCAGCAGCACGGACAAGGTGAGGGAGTCGGCGCCGAGGCGGACCGGGCCCTCCAGGGCGCCGGCCAGGACCGCCCGGGCCTGCGGTCGCTGCCCGCCGTCGAGGAGCCGGACGTGCAAGGTCCCCGAGCCGACCCGGGCCTTGAGCTGGGCGCTGGTGCCCTCGGCCACGATCCGGCCGTGGTCGATCACCGCGATCTGCTCGGCCAGCTGGTCGGCTTCCTCCAGGTACTGAGTGGTGAGCAGCACCGTGGTGCCGGCCGCGGCGATCTGGCGGACCAGCTCCCACACCTGGCTCTGGCTACGCGGGTCCATGCCCGTGGTGGGCTCATCGAGAAACAGCAGATCGGGGGTCACGATCAGGCTGGCCCCGATGTCCAGCCGGCGGCGCATCCCGCCCGAGTAGCCAGCCACCGGACGGCTGGCCGCGCCGGTCAGATCGAAGGCGGCGAGCAGCTCTTCAGCTCGCCGTCTGCTGGCGGCGCGGGACAGGCCCCGCAGGCGGCCGAAGACGATCAGGTTCTCATGCCCAGTCAGGTCGTCATCGAGGGAGGCGAACTGGCCGGTCACGGCCACCCGGGCCCGGATCGCATCCACCTGGCTCACCACGTCAAATCCCAGGACACGGGCGGTGCCGCCGTCTGGCCGGGCCAGGGTAGCCAGGATGCGGATGGCCGTGGTCTTGCCCGCCCCGTTAGGCCCGAGGAACCCGAACACCAGGCCGCGCCGGACTGTGAGGTCGATCCCGTCCAGTGCCCGGGTCTGGCCATAGACCTTGACCAGGCCGCGCGCCTCGATCGCCGGGCCGTTCCCGGCCATCCCGTTCTTTGACATGCTGTAAGCATTATCGGAACTCTTACGGCTTGTCAATATTATGGCCAGGCGGGTATCTTGGCCCTGATGGCCGACACGCTCGATACCGCCACGCCGCCCCGTCGCCGCCGCTCCGATGCCCGGCGCAGCATTGACGCCGTCATCGGCGCGGCCCGCACCGTGCTCGGCGAGCGCCCCGACGCCAGCATGGAAGACATCGCCGCTGCGGCCGGCGTCACCCGCCAGACCGTCTACGCCCACTTCCCCTCACGCGACGCCCTGATCGCCGCCCTCCTCTACGCCGCAGGAGCCGAAACCCTCGCCGCCATCGACGCCGCCCGCCTCGACACCGTCCCGCCCGTCGACGCGCTGCGCCAGTTCATCGACATCTGCTGGGAGCTCATTCGCCGTAACCCCCACCTGCTCGGCCCTGCCCTCAGCCGGAACCCGCCCGGCAGCGATGACCCGCACCAGGCCGGCACCGTCCGGCTCGAGCAGATCATCCGGCGAGGCCAGCGCGTCGGTGACTTCGACAGCACACTCCCGTCCACCTGGCTCGCCGCCGCCATCATCGGACTGGCCCAGACCGCCGCCGAGCAAGTCGCCGCCGGACGCCTCACCACCAGCCAGGCGGCCGCCATGCTCCTGGACAGCACGCTGCGACTCTGCGGCGCCACGGGCGCGCTCGATGCCACCGGCTCGTGACGCTGCGCCGGCGTGGGACATCGCGGTCCCGTCACGGCCGGGCCGGATGGCGGGGGTCCGCATGGCTGGATTCACCAGTCGAGCGAAGGACCTCGTGGACCTTCAGGTGGTCCCCTACCCGGCGGTGACGCTGTTCATCGACCTTGGCGACGGGATGCTCGTCGACCACGCCAGCGGTCAGCAGGAGGGACGCAGCGTCGCCGTCGGCCTCGCGCCCAGCGGCGTCCGAGGGCGCGGCCGGGACATCGACTGCCTGCAGGTGCGGCTGTCGCCAGTGGTCGCGCACGCGGTGCTGGGCGCCTCTTCGGAGCTGGGCGGGACGGTGGTCGGACTCGATGACCTGTGGGGGCGCGACGCCGTGCGAGCCGAGGAGCAGCTACGCGCGGCCAGGTCATGGGACGACCGGTTCGCGATCACCGAGGCCGCGCTGGCCCGGCGGCACCAGGCAGGCCGGACAGCCGACCCCGAAGTCGCCTTCGCCTGGGGGCAGATGGTGGCCAGCCGGGGATGCCTCCGGATCGAGCGGCTGGCCGCCGAGGTCGGATGGAGCCGCAAGCGCCTGTGGTCCCGGTTCCGGTCCCAGATCGGCCTCACCCCTAAGCGCGCCGCCCAGCTGGTCCGTTTCGACCGCGCGGCACACCGCCTCGCCGCGGGTCATAGCGCCGCCCTGGTCGCGGCACAAAGCGGCTACACCGACCAGTCCCACCTCCACCGGGACGTCAAGGCCTTCGCCGGGGTAACGCCCACGGCCGTTGCAGCCGCACCCTGGCTCGCGGTCGATGACATCGCGTGGGCCGCCCCGCAGCACGCATCCACTACGTGACTTCAGCCAGCCAACGGCTGGTGCGATTACTCGTGGCGCTGACCACGAGAGCGGAACATTTCTGCAAGACACCCGGCGCTGGGCCAGCGATGCTGGCGCTCATGCCCGGCGCCGCGGGCATCGGCATCGGAACACCAGGACGCAACAAGAGGAGAGCCATGAGCCTGCCTTCGGGCACGACAGTCCCCGGGACGGCCAGCCGGCTGACGGCGAGCCGGATCAGCCGCCTGCGCCGCGCCAGCTTCGCCGCCTTCGTGATGCTCGTCGTCCAGTTCGCTCTCGGCATCTACGTCAACCTGTACGTCACCGTGCCCAGTGCCGACCACGGGCACGGGCTCGGACAGGCGATCGCCAACGGCCCGGCCGGGCTCACCCTGCACATCGTGCTGGGGCTGGCGCTGATCCTGGCCGCGCTCGGATTCCTGGTCCAGGCCATCGCGGCCCGGCGGCCGGCGCTGATCGCCGCCGCCGCGCTGGGGCTGGTCGTCATGATCGGCGCAGCGGCGTCCGGCAGCGCCTTCACCGGCAGCGGCAAGGACGGCGCGTCGATGGCGATGGCGCTGCTGGCTACTGTGGGGCTGCTGTGCTACGGCGCCAGCCTGTTCCTGCTGCCACGGCCGGCGGCCGGCGGTCATGACAGCTGACATGGCAGAGGACATGGCAGAGGACATGCCCGGCGATCCGGGTGCTGACGGCCGGCTCGTGCGGCTTGGCGATGGTGACATGCATGTGGTGGAGGACGGCAGGCCTGGCGCGCCCGGCTTGCTGCTGATCCACGGCTCCGCGGGTTCGACGGCCTGGTGGGACCCGGTAGTTCCGGCCCTGGCGGGCGCCTGCCGGGTTATCCGTGTCGACCTGCTCGGCCACGGGAAGTCGTCCAGCCCGGCCGGCGGGTACGACATCCCCGCTCACGCCCGCCGGGTCGGCGCCGCGCTGGACCGGCTCGGCGTGGGCCGGGTGACGGTGATCGGGCATTCCATGGGGTGCATGGTGGCCACGGCCCTGGCCGAGCAGCGGCCCGACAAGGTGGCGGCGCTGGCCCTCATCGACATGGGCCCGAGCCTGGACGCTGCGATGCCTGACGGCCTGCTCGTCCGGCTCCTGCTGGCCCGGTTCCCTGGGCGGCTGCTGTGGCTCCTGCGCAATGAGGCCACTATCCGCAAGGCTCTGAGCTCCGCCTTCACCCGCCAGGTCGACGTCCCCGGTGCCATCATCGAGTCCGCGCTGGGGATGACCCACCGCGCCCTCGCAGGGACGGCCCGCGGATCCGACGACTACATGATGCAGCAGAGCCTCCCCGGCCGGCTAGCCGCGCTCGGCGTCCCAGTGCTGGTGATCTTCGGCACCGAGGACGCACGGTATCCCTCCTCGTCGGCTGCCGCCTACCGCGTCGTTCCCGGCGCCCGCGTCGAGTTGCTGCCCGGCGTGGGACACACCCCGATGATGGAAGACCCGCAAGCCACCGGCACATTGCTGCTGGAGTTCGCCGCAGCGGTTGGGTAGCCGCCGCATGGTCAGAACGAGTCGCCCTGGTACGCGCGGGGTGGCTGGTCGCACTTGCGGTTGAGCGCCCGCAGGTCACCCTGCACCGCCGCGAAGGTCGACACCATGCCCGTCACGCTCCCCGATGGCGTCTGGTCGTTGTGGTACTCCGTCACGGAGTGGGCGACGGCGTAATCGTGCAGGTCAGAAAGCAGGCCGCCGACTGGCGCGTGATCGCGGTGCCGCAGCCGGGCCAAGGCGGCCGCATAGCCCGGGTCACTCCCGCTCCGCACGTGCAGTTCGGCCAGCAGCGGCCCGCACCAGGCGTGCGGATACGACGGCCTGCTGACCACGACGGCGGTAGCGACGGCCGCGCTGCCGAGCACCGCGGCGCAGCCGGCCGCTATCAGGCCGCGCTGCCAGCGCGACCGCTGCCGGAAGCGCCGCCAGAGGCGGCCCAGCCACGGCAGTCGCGCGTCCCCGAAGCTGATCAGCTTGTCGGCCCACGGGGAGCGACGACGGTCCATGCCCTGACTGATCTCGTCAGAACCGGACTGATCCATCGCCGCCTCCCTCGGGACCGGCCGGCCACGGCACCGGCCTGCCACTGGTACCAGTATCTGAGTAGTTCTGCCGATGCGGAGCACGGAGCTGGGCGGGACGATCGGCCGCATGAACAGAAATCCGGGCCGGGCACTCGGCTGGTGGGTGCTGATCCTGATCGGGGCGGGAGCGGCCCTGCTGATCGCCTGGCTCGCCCGCGTGGTCCGCGTGCCCCTCACGACGCTGCTGACCGTCGGTGCGGTCGTCATCGCGCTGTCCTGGCTGATCGTCCTGGTCACGGTGCCGTGGAACCTGCATTTCGCGGCCCGCCGGGCGGCGGGAGATGGCCGTCTCGCGCGAGCGGGGCACGTGCGGGAGCTGCTGACCACCGACCTGAGCCGGCTACAGGATGCGCAGGCGGCCGATCAGCTGGCGGCCCGTTCCCGCGATGAGGAGCTGGGCCGGCGGATCGACCAGATGGTGCGCAGGATCGAGGCCGCACTGGATGGCATCAGCGATCACCAGGAGCTACTGGCCGGCCTGCGCGCCCTCGTGCGGATGGTCAGGTCCGATCCGGCCTGACCGCAGCTGGCCGCCCGGAAGCGGCCTGAGGCCCGCCTGGCGCGTCGTCAGAATACGACGAGTTCCGCTGCGGTCGCCCCGGTCAGCTGGTAGTCCGAGGCGTCGGCCGGCCTTTCCGGCGAAGAGCCTCATCATGGTGGCGCCGGTAGTCCGCAAGAGGGCTGGCGCGCGGTCATGCTGTGCGACGCCGAACGTCAGCGGACTACCTGAAATGTCCGCCTTGACGAGCGGGATTGCCCGGCGGCGGGTCCAGTCACTGAGCAGGGCGCACGCGTCATCGAAGCCGTCACTTGCGTACGCTCGCGGCTCGCCGAGGGCGTCACGGATATCCCCGCCGTGCAGCCATTCGCCCAGCGCGACGGCGTCTAGCTTCCCGCCCGCCTCGGCGATAGCCTCCCCGGCCTCCTGGTAGCCCGCGGTGAGTTCGGACAGCACGTCCGCTAGCGGCCATCCGCGCCGCTCGGCGACATCAACCTCGTTGAGCGCGGGCGTGAAGGCATGCAGGTTGCCCGTTGCGACACGGCTGAGCGCCGCCGCGCAGTGAGCCAGCACATCGCGTACTGACCAGCCCGGACACGCGGTGGGGCGGTCAAAGGCACGATCCGGCGTGCGATGCAGGATCGGCAGCAGGGCATCACGCTCAGCCTGCAGCAGGCGGGCCGGCCGATGCGGGTCGCGGGCCGGGGCGGGCTCGGTCGGCTCAGCCGGCTCGATTGCTGTCACGGTGCTCAGCATCGCAGAAGACGCCCGGAGGTTTCCGGGTCCCGGCGCTCCGGGTCGGGTCTCGCGGTCCACGCCCGGCGCTCACGGCCAGCAGCCGGGAGGGGCAGGCCGTGGGGCCCGCCCGCTCCCGGCTGCCGGGGCGTCAGCCGCGGTTGAAGGGAGCAACCAGCGGGTTCGTGCTTGAGTACAGGCCCGCTGGGTTGGGGTACCAGGCCCACACGTGCATCGTGACCAGGTCGGGGTGCCAGAAGGTGAACTTGGCCCCGGTGTGCGGGGCCCGCTGCGGGCACGTCTTGCGATCCTGGTCCGGAACGAAGGTGCCGTCCTTGTAGTGACAGGCCGCCGGGAAGGAGCCGAACGTGGCGTTCGGCAGCGGCGGGTTCTTGGGCATCTTCGGGAAGACCCACTCCAGGGCGCCGAGCTGCCACTGCTTCCCGTGGTGCTCGTAGACCAGGATCTGGGGCCTGCGGATGCTGAAGCCCTGGATCTTCGGGTTCATGAAGTGAAAACCCATGTTCGGCATCATCATCGTGATGATCTGATAGCCGTCGGCCTTAGCCCGGCTGAGGCTGGTCGCGTACTTCGCCGTTGCCAGCCTGGCCGCCGCGAGCTGCTGAGTGAGGTCCGCCCCGGTCGACGCGGTGCTCATCTTCCGGTGCCCGGCCGCGTTCACCTGCGACGGGCCCGGCGTAGTCCCGCTCCCCGTCGCGCTCCCCGCGGAGCCGATCAGGGCTTTCGACGGGTAGCCGCCAGGGCCTGGTCCCGGTGGTACGGCGCGGGCCTGGGCCGGGAGCGCTGACACGCTCGCCGCCAGTGCCACCGCGGCGAGGCTGCCGAGCCCCACCATGCGCATTGGTCGCACGGACTTCTCCTTCCTAGGATCCTTCCTGGACCCGGTAGATGTGATCGGCGACCAGTCCGTGGGCCTCCCGGTGCACGCTGTCCGCGGCCTCCGGTGAGGGCGCCTCGACCAGGCAGAACACCCGGCCTTCCGCCTCATCGACCCAGTACCGCAGGTACCGCACGTCGTAAGCGGCCTGCGTCTTCAGGTCGGCCAGGTGAGCCTGGACGACGTCCTCCATGGCCACGCCGCCCGCGATCTCGTGAACATCCATGAAAAGCGGCACTGGGGCCCCCTTCCGGTCGTCGGATTAACCGCTACGACCGTAGGCAGGGCGGACCCGCCGGGTGATCAGCAGAAATGCCTGGCTTGAGTCTGTGGATTGCCTAGTTTGGCGGCGGTGATGCCTAGGCGGTGCCGATGCCTAGACGGCGGTGATGCCCATCCGGGCGGCCTCGCGGGCGGCGGCGGTCCGCGAGGAGACCCCGAACTTGGACAGCACCGCTGAGACGTGGTGGTGAACCGTCCGCTCGGAGATGAACAGCCGCTCGGAGATCTCGCGGTCCGGCAGGCCCTCCGTGAGCAGCGCCAGGACCTCCTGCTCGCGCGCCGTCAGCCCGGCCGGCGCGGTCCGGGTAGCGGGACGCGGACCACGCGGGATCGCCCGGACCCCGAGCTGCTTCATCCGCCGCCGGGCCGCGGCGGCGGCGGCCCGTGCGCCCAGGTCATCGAGCGTGCGGAGCGCGTCCCTGAGCCCGCCCTCATCAGCCGAAGCCAGCCCGGCCAGGGCGGCGTCATACGGGCGGCCCAGCCGCCCCCACGCCGCTGCCGCGCCGACCCAGTCTCCGGCTGCTTCCCTGGCGAGCGGCTCCGGAAGCTCAGGTGGCAGCTCGACCGGCTGGCCGGCGTCTGGACAGCCAGATGGCCAGCGAGCCCGACATCCACGCATCGACGTGGGCCCGGGCCGCGTCGTAGCCCGACCTGGCCTCGGCCGCCGCGCCAGCGGAGCCGCCCGACAGCCAGCTCAGCTCCGCCCGCGCGGCACGCACCGGGGCGATCCACTCCGGCTCGCTGGTGCCCTCGGCCAGCGACAGCGCCTGGTCCAGCAGTTCCATGGCCGCCGAGTCGCCGCGGCGACCGCGAATCGTGCCCAGGACCCGGAGCGGGTTCAGCCGGTTCACCGGCGAGATGCCCGGATGGTCCAGCATGCGGGTGCAGATGCCCTCAGCCTCGTCCCAGCGTCCCAGCAGGAGCAGCGTGTGGGCCCGCCAGCCCATGAGGCACATGCTGAACACGCCGAGCTCGCGATCCTCGCAGTAGGCCATCCCCTCGGTGTAGTAGCGCTCGGCCTCGTCGAACCGGTGCAGGCTGATCGCTCCTTCCTGCAGGCTCGTGTACGCGCGTCCCGCCGCCTCCTGCAGGTCGGCATCCAGCGCGGTGCGCAGGGCCTGCCGGATGGGTTCCATCCCGTCCTGGCCGGTTATGACCAGGGTCAGGCCGATCGCGTTCAGGGCGTAGCTGACCACGTCAGGCCGCTGCAAGCGCTCGCCGAGGCTGCGCGCCTTCTCGATCACCTCGAGGGCCGCATCCCGCCCTCCGAACAGGCTCAGGGCGCAGGTGCCCAGGGTCGCGTAGGCCCAGGCCAGCTCCGGGCTGGGCGGCGCGGCCTCCAGGACCTGGACCGCCTCCCGAGCCGCCTGCTCGCATTCGGGTCCCCGGCACAGCCGCCAGAGCGTCGTGGACAGCAGCCGGAGATCCTGGCTGACGAGCAGGTCCTCGCCCTGCTCGCGGCGGAGGGCCAGCGCTTGGCGCAGCGCCTGTTCGGCCTCTTCCCAGCGATCGAGCAGCGCGTACTCGCCCGCCGCGCCCTCGTGCAGGGCCGCCCTCGCGGGCGGGCCGAGGCCATCGGCGAACCGCAGGGCCCGCTCGAACTGCACCGCGGCCTCGCGATGGGCGCCCAGTGCGGCGGAGCGCCGCGCCGCCTCGGGCGCATGACGCAGTACGGCCTGGCTGTCCTCGGCGCCCGCGGCATGGTGGGCGAGCAGCGCCGGGTCAGCGTCGCCGCGCTCCTCGAGCCGGGCCAGCAGCCGGGCGTGCAGCTCGGCCTTGCGGCGCGGCGGGATCGCCGTCTCGACCGCCATCCGGGCCAGCTCGTGCCGGAAGCGCAGGTCGGTCCCGTCGGGAACGAGGATCCCGGTCGCCAGGCACTCATCGGCCGGCGAACCCGGCTCCTCGGTGGCCGAAGCCAGCACCGCAGACAGCAGGGCAGCGCTCACCCGCGTCCCGATCACCGCGGCGGCCTCCACCACCCGGCGGGTAGCCGGGCTGGAGCGGGCCAGCCGGGCGCCCACCGCGTCACGGACCGTCAGCGGCACCGACGGCCATCCGGCGTCGAGGATCTCGGTGACGTAGAACGGATTGCCGCCGGTGACCCGGAACAGCTCCGCCGGGTCCATGCCGTGCTGCCCCGCCAGCGCCCGGACCGCGTCCTGCGACAGCGGCGGCAGGCGCATCCGCCGGGTCGCCCGTTGCGTCGCGAGCTTCTCCCAGCGCGACCCGCAGCGGATGACCGTCGCCCAGTTCCTCGTCGCGGTAGGTGGCCAGCAGCAGGGTCCGCATCCGGCTGAGCCGTCGCCCGAGGAAGCTCAGCAGGTCGACGGTCGCCTCGTCGGCCCAGTGCAGGTCCTCCATGACCACCACGGTGAAGGCCGCGGGCGAGTCGATCTCGGCCAGGAACGCGGCGAACAGCCGCTCCCGCGGCGCGCCGGCCCGGCACAGGCGGCCCAGCTCCCCGTCCAGCTGAGCGCCGATGTCGAACAGCGGGCCCAGCGGCCTGGGCGTCAGCAAGCCATCGCAGGCGCCCCAGAGCCAGCGGGTTCCCCTCGAGCGCTGCTGGAACGCCTCGACGAGCGCCGTCTTGCCGATCCCGGACTCCCCCGACACCAGGACCAGCCGGCCGTCGCCGCCCCTCGCCTCGCCGCGTATTCCGTCAGCGTCTGCAGGAAGGCCGTGCGCTCCAGCAACTCCATCGCGCTACCCCCCACTCCCCTTCCGAGGATTGTACGAAAGCCGCCGGGGCGGGCGGTTGCTCGTGGGCCGGCGGCTACTGCTGACCCGAGTCCCTGGCCCGGTCGAGGCCGTCGAGGATCAGGCTGAGCCCGAACTCGTACTCGTCGCCGTAGTCGTAGCCGGGCTGCAGGACGTGCTCGACGGTGAGCTCGGTCAGGTGGGGGTAGGCGCCAGCCGGGAATCGCTCCATGATCATCTCAGCGAGCTCGGCCGTTTCCTCTCCGGTGTCGAACGGCAGGCTCGCCTCCTGCAGCGCGAAGCCGTAAACGTAGCTGTCCAGGATGGAGAACGCGTGTGCGGCCAGCGCCACCGGGAAGCCGGCTTCCCGGAGGCACCCGATCACGGCGTCGTGATGGCGCAGCGTTGCCGGACCTGGCGCCCGCCTCGACTCCATCAGCCCGATCGCCCAGGGGTGGCGCGAGAGGACCTGGCGGACGGAAAGCGCCCGCTGCCGCATGGCCGCCTTCCAGTCGGCTCCGCCGGCCGGCACGCCGATCTCGCTGAACACCAGGTCGATCATGCCGTCGAGCAGCTCGGCCTTGCTGGCGACGTGGTTGTACAGCGACATCGCCTCGACCCCCAGCGCCTCGCCGAGCTTGCGCATGCTCAGCGACCCGATCCCGCTCTGGTCGGCGGAGGCGACCGCGGCATCCAGCACCCGTTCCCGGCTGAGGGGCATCCTGGCCTCGCTGGCGGCCTTCGCGGCGGGCCTGGCCGGCCGTGCCTTATCCATTCGGCTCCCCTGGGGCTTGACGAACTTACAGTGTAAGCATAGTGTCTGACTTACAGCGTAAGCAACTGAGGTAAGCCACCGGGATCGTCGAGGCGACGACTGATCACGCATCCGGCCATCCGCCCGCGACACCCGGGAGAGATCATGAAGACAGCAGCATCCGGCCCGCCGACCGCGCCGAGAGCTGACGCCGGCCGCGACGCGGCCAGCGACACCAGCAGCGAGACCGGCAGCGACACGGCCAGCGGGCCGACCATGACGGCGATCGTGCAGGACAACTACGGCCCGGTCGCCGAGCAGGTACTCCGGCTGGCGGAGACCACCAGGCCGGCCATCGAGGCCGACGAGGTCCTGGTGCGCGTGCGCGCCGCCAGCGTGGACCGCGGCACGTGGCACCTGATGGCGGGCTCGGCCTATCTCATGCGCCTGGCCGGTTTCGGGTTCCGCGCGCCCAAGGCCCTCAACCCCGGCCGCAGCCTGGCCGGGACGGTCGAGTCCGTCGGCGAGAACGTGACCGGCTTCCAGCCGGGCGACGAGGTCTACGGGACCTGCGCCGGCGCCTTCGCCCCCTACGCCAGCGCCAAGGCGAGCAGGCTCGCGGCCAAGCCCCCGAGCCTGTCCTTCGAGCAGGCGGCGGCGGTCCCCGTCTCCGCGCTCACCGCCCTGCAGGCGGTACGCCGCGCACAGGTGCAGGCCGGCCAGCGCGTCCTGATCATCGGCGCGTCGGGCGGCGTCGGCACGTTCGCCGTGCAGATCGCCAAGGCCCACGGGGCCGAGGTCACCGGCGTGTGCAGTACCGCCAAGACGGACCTGGTCCGGGCCGCCGGCGCCGACCACGTGATCGACTACACCCGCGGCGACTTCGCCGACGGCGAGCACCGCTACGACGCGATCCTCGACATCGGCGGCGGCAGCGGGCTGGCCCGGCTCCGCCGGGCCCTCACCGACCGCGGCACGCTCGTCATGGTCGGCGGCGAAACCGGCGGGCGGTGGCTCGGCGGCATGGACCGCCAGCTCCGGGCGTACCTGCTCTTCCCGCTCACGAGCCAGAAGCTGTCCACGTTCATCGCGTCGGAAAACTCCGCCGACCTGATCGTCCTCCGCGATCTCATCGAGTCCGCAGCGGTCGCCCCCGTCATCGACCGGACCTACCCGCTCAGCCAGGCCCCCGCAGCCATCCAGTACCTGCACGAAGGCCGCGCCCGCGGCAAGGTCGTCATCACCATCTGAAGGCCTGCCCGCCGCCCTCCCGCCGCTCGCAGGACTCGGGCGATCCCATTAACCCCTCGCAATAACGGGCCTCGGCCGCGGCGGGTCAGGCGGAGCAGAACGCGACGCCGACGGCGTTACCTCGGATCCGAGCCGAACGAGCTGAAGAACGCCGGTCCCGGCGTGCCGAGGCCGCTGACCATGTTGTAGCCCGGACCGCAGGCCACGTGCTCAGTGGCGCACTGGCCCATGGTGACCAGCTCCGCCGGAGGGGGCCCCAGCACGTCGGCCTCAGGCACGCCCCGGCCCTGCGGGTCGCTGATGACGTCATAGAACGCCGGCGTGCTGGCCAGGTCGTACAGCGCCGGGTTGGCGAACCCGAGCGCGATGCCGTGGCGGCCCTGGATCAGGTCGGCCTCGAACCCGGTCAGCAGCGGCGAGGCCAGGCTGGTGCCGCCGTCGAACTCGCTGCGGTAGGCGCGCTTGTGGTGCCCGATCGGGACCGTGAGCCCGACCTGGTAGCCGATCCACCAGTCGCCGAGGGCCGACACGTCCGGCTCAACGCGCATGGCCTTCCCCTTGACCTTGTTATGCGACGCGATCCCGGCCTGGTAGTAGGGCTCGCGGAAGGTCCGGGACACCCCGCCGGTGCTGGCCCCCGCGCCTGGCGGCCCGGGTGGCGCCGGGTCCCAGCCCTGGCCGTGCTTGCTGAGGAAGGTCGTGTCGTTCGCCCAGCCGGTCTCCCACAGCCGCTGGCCGCGAGCGCCGATCGCGAGGCTGGTGCCGCCGACCGAGGTGATCCAGGGGTCGGAGTCCGGGTAGCCCAGCGCCTGGTAGCCGCCGTCACCGCTCGCGCAGTTGACGGTGATGCCCTCGACGGCCGCGCGCTCCAGCACGGTCTCCCAGGCGTCGATCATGCTCCTCGGTACCGGCATGTAGTTCTCGAACCAGGAGGTGCTCACCACGTCGGCAACGTGGTAGGCCACGATCGTGTACAGCGAGTCGAGCAGCCGGTCACCGGTGATCTTGCCGTTGCCCGCCACGTAGCTGACCCTGGCGCCCGGCGCCATGCCGTGCGCGGCCTCGATGTCCAGCGCGTCCTCGCCGTTGCCGACGCCAGAGGCGACGCGCCGGGCGATGTAGGCCGCGAACTGCCCGCGCCTGAACGGCGGGAAATGGCGCGCCCTGGCCCAGCGGTCAGTGTCGCTGAGCGCGGTGGAATCGTTGTCCTCGCTCATGATCGCGATGCTGACGCCGTTACCGGTCAGCCCGGACCTGGTCGCGCCGTACGCGCTGCGCAGCTGCTGCGGCAGGTACCCGCACGGCGCCCAGGCGGGCGGCCTGCCGTAGGCGGCCGGCACGCCCCTGGCCGGCCTCTGGCCGTAGTAGCCGGAGCAGTATTTCCCGGTCTTCGCCGCGGCGGCACTCCCGGCGGCCGTGCTCCCGGCGGCCGTGCTCCCGGCGGCCGTGCTCCCGGCGCCGCACCGGCTCGTGGACGCCCACGGGGATGGCCTCGGGCGCCACCCGGATCGTGCTGATCGCGCCGGCGACCGACGCGGGGGCTGACATCGCCCGGGCCGACACGACCTGCTCGGTGCCGCCCGCGGGGCGGCTGAGCTCGAGCCTGGCCCGCACCGCAGCCTGCGCCCGGGCCGCGGTCCCGGTCGCGGACACGACGAAGGAGTCGTGATACCTCACGGTGAGGCCGGCGCCGCGCAGCCAGCTGCCGACCGCCCGCCGCTGCGCGGCGGTCGCGCCGAAGTCCTCCTGGACCTCGGCCGGGGTCAGGTAGTGCTCGTATCGTGAGCCCGCCGGGTCGGACACCGCCCTGGCCATCGCCGCGAGCCCGGCGAGGTCGCGGCCGATGAACACGCTGACCTGCACGTGGCTGGCCGGGGCCAGCGCACTCAGCGCGGAGCTCTGGCCGGCCACCGGGGCGGTGCTGGGCAGGACCTTCCAGGTGCCGTTCGCCGGGTGGGTCGCGGCCGCACTGGCTAAGCCGCCGGCGAGCAGCGCCGTCGCCGCCGATACGGCCAGGACCGTGCTGACGTGGCCTCGAGCCCGCATGACCTTTCCTCCTGAAAGCTTTCCCTTACTGACCGGACCGGGCGGTCCCCGTCTCGGTCCGGGTCACCAGGTCCGCCACGATCGCGGCGAACTGGTCCGGGACTTCCTCCCAGGCGAAGTGGCTGGCGGGCAGGATCGTCAGCTCGCTGCCGGGGATCCGCCTGGCCAGGTACTCGCCGTTGGACACGGGCACCAGCGGGTCATCGGCGGCGGCGAAGACGCGCACCGGCACGCTGATCGCGGGCAGCAGGTCGCGCAGCACCGGAAGCTGCTCCGGGTAGCTGCGCACGTAACGCGTGGACTCGGCGAACCGGCCGTTCTCGTAGGCCGACACGTAGTCCTCCCAGACATCCGGCTCCAGGTCGCGGGGGGCCGCCGGCTCCACGCTGGCGCCGATGGTGGCGCGGATGTCCTGGCCCTCGAATACCTCGATCCCCGGCGCCGCGATGATCTCGGCGAGCGTGCCCGTCACCTCCAGCGGGTAGGCCGCGCCGCCGCCGCCGACCACCAGGCTCGCGACCGCGCCGGGGTGCCGTGCGGCCAGGAACAACGCGGCGCTGGCGCCCACGTCGGGCGCCACCAGGTGCGGCGTGGCCAGACCGAGTTCGGCGATGAGGCGGTGAAGGAATTCCGCCATGGCACTGGGGGTGAGCACGTCGGGCCGCCCGTCGGAGTGGCCGAAACCCGGCAGGTCGACCGCGATCAGCCGCCCGGTCCGGTTCAGGATCGGCCAGACCCGCCGGAACGCGAACAGGCTCTCCGGCCACGGGCTGGTCAGCAGGACGACCGGGCCATCCGCGGTCCCCGAGTCGGCGTACCTGATCCGCAGGTCATCCACGAGCACGGTATGCGTCGGCATGTTCGTCGCGTTCATGTTTGTCGCGTTCATGGTCGTCGCACCTTCTGCTCGGCAGCCGTGCCTCCTTCAGCCGAGCCTCACAGCAGGCCCGGCGCGGGCGGTATCAGCAACCTGACTGCAGTTGCCCGCCAGCGCCGGAGCAGGGCTGACGGCGCCGCGAAGAGCGCGCCGCCTAGCCGCCGGCCTGCGGGGTGCCTGCGTGGTCGATCAGGTCCCGGAGCTGGTGGCGCCCGGCGATGCCGAGCTTGGGGTAGGAGCGGTACAGGTGCGAGGCGACGGTGCGCGGAGAAAGGAACAGCCGGTCGGCGATCTCGGGGTTGGTCAGGCCGCGCCCGGCGAGCATGACGATCTCGCGCTGCTGCGCCGTCAGCTCGTCGAGCGCGCCGGAGCCGGCCGGCGGGGCCTGCGCGGTCACGCCGCAAGCGCGCAGCTCGGATTCCGCGCGCCGGGTCCACGGCGCCGCGCCGAGGCGGCGGAACGTTTCCAGGGCCGCACCGAGGACGGGCTTGGCATCGTTGATCCGCCGCTGCCTGCGCAGCCACTCCCCGTAGTCCAGCTGAAGCTGAGCCCGCTCGAACGGCCACCTGTCCCCCGCGGCATCGGCCAGGGGCGCCGCGAGATGCGCCCCGGCGTCGTGCGGCTCGGCGAGGAGCCCGCGGGCCCGGGCCGCGAGTTGTTCCAGCCGCGGCCCGGGGGCCGGGTCTACGCGGGCCAGCGCTCGCTCCAGCAGCGTGCGGGCTTCCAGGTGGCGTTCGGCGCGTACCGCGGCGGCGGCCAGGTCGGCGATGGCCAGGTAGGAGAAATGGTGGTGCAGCGGCGTGCCGTCGGCCGCGAAGAGCTGGCTGAGCTGCGCGTAGGCGGCCAGGTAGCTGCCCTGGGCCAGTGCGTCGAGGCCCGCGGCGTGCCGGGTCCTGGCGGCGAACCCGCGGTACTCGGACGGGTCGACGGCCGCGAGCACGCGGGCCAGCAGCGGCGCCACCCGGACATGGTCGCCGCGCATGGCGGCCACGGTGGCCGTGGCCAGGTCGGCCGAGCCGCCGACGGTCTCCATCTTGTAAGCGGCGGCGATGTCGCCCGCCTCGCGGGCCGCGTCCAGGGCGTCATCCCAGTGCCCGCTGTCCAGGCACGCCCATTCCAGCACCGACAGCACGGCGCCGCTCGCGCCGCGGACGCCGGGGGCACGCAGCTGGCTGAGGGCCTCGCGCAGGACCCGGACCGCGAGTTCGGTCTCGTCCAGGATCCAGGCCGCCCCGCCTACCTTGCTCAGGTCACAGATCGACCCGCTGGCTGTCCGGCGCAGGAAGGGGACCATGTCGGCTCGTGCGCCGAACGGGTCCGTGCAGGCCCTGATCCATATCCGGTACTCATCAGCACGGCTGGCCGGCCAGTTCCCGGCCGAAGGCACCGGCTCGCCCGGGGCATCGAGGACCTCCAGGGCAGCACGGACCCGGGCGCAGGCATCGGGGAGGCCGGTCTGGTGAGCGACCGTGGCGGCCATCCCGATGGCGTCCCACGCCAGGGCCGGCCGCCTCGGGAAGGCCTCGGCGGCGACGGACAGGAGCGTGTCGAGCGCGTCGGCGTTCCGGTTCGACCACAGCAGCGACCAGCCGATATTCAGCCGGGCCTCGATGCGCAGGTCCGGATCGGAGGTCAGCGTGAGTACCTGGCCCGCCAGTTCCCGTACCCAGTCGGCCTGTCCGGCCGGGAAGGCCAGATCGGCGGCGGCCAGCAGGCGGCGGGCCTTGTCCCGCTCGCCGGGGCTGAGCTCGGCGGCGCGTTCGAGGGCGCGGGCGGCCGCGGCAGTGCCGCCGCGCCGCTGGGCCTGGGCCGCGCTGTCCTCGAGCAGCGAGGCCACGCGCTCGTCGGGTTCCAGGGCCGCGGCGGCCCGGTGCCACGCGTAGCGGTCAGGCCGGTCGCGGAGCGCGTTCGCGACCTTCAGGTGCGCCGCGGCACGCTCGGCGAACGGCGCGGCGTGGTAGACGGCCGACCGGACCAGCGGATGGGTGAACTGCGGGCCCGGCGGGTCCAGCCGGATCAGGCCCGCCGCTTCGGCCGGCGCGAGGGTACCGGCGGAAAGCCCGGGTACCGCCGCGGCGGTCAGGTCCGGGCTGTCGGCGGCCGCGGCGATCAGCAGCGCCGCTCGCGCTGCCGCGGGCAGGGCGGCGTACCGGGCGCTCATGATGGCGGTCAGCTGACCGGTCAGCGGGAGCGGCTGGGCGGCCCAGCCGCGCCCCGCGTCCGGGTCGGCCGCGATCATCCTGGACAGCTCGATCAGCGCCAGCGGGTTCCCGGCCGCCTGGGCCAGCACCTGCTCGCGGGGCCCGCCGCGCGGCGGGCACGGCTGCGCGTCCAGGAGGCGGCCCGCGTCGGGCAGGCTCAGCGGCCGCAGCAGCAGCTGCGGGAAGTCCCGCTCGAAGCCCGGCGCAGGCACGTTCCCGCGGGCGGCGGCCAGCAGCACGAGCTGCTCTGATTCCAGGCGGCGGGCGGCGAAGGCGAGCGCGTCGAGCGAGGCACGATCCAGCCACTGCGCATCATCAGCGGCCACCAGCAGCGGCACTTCCTCCGACAGCCCGGACAGCAGGGTGAGCACCGCGATCCCGGTCAGCAGCGGGTCGGCCGGCGCGGGATCTTCGGAGATCGCGAAAGCGCCGCGCAGCGCGCCCGCCTGCCGGGCCGGCAAGCCGGCCACGCGGTCGAGGACCGGGCGCAGCAACTGGTGCAGCCCGGCGAACGCCAGGTCCTGCTCCGACTCCCGGCCGGCCGCCGACAGGACCCGCATCCCCGCCGATCTGGCCGCCCGGGCCGCCTCGGCCAGCAGGACGGTCTTGCCCATGCCCAGGTCACCAAGGAGCAGCAGCGCCCGGCTTTGCTCATGCGGCGGCGCGACCAGTTCCCGCAGCCGGGACAGTTCTTCCCCCCGCCCGACCAGGCTCGAATCCTCGCAGGTCATCGCGCAGACGCCACCCTCACCCCGCCAAATATAGGCAAGGCGACCCGGCGGCGGGGAAGCCGGCCGCGGTCAACATGCAGTTAAGTTGCGGATACCGAACGGCCGCGGCGCGGCCCAGGGTGATGTTGTGGACGACGCTCACTGCGCACGGTGGAATCCGGGTTCGTGATGCCGTACGTCACGGTCGGCCGGGAGAACACCGGTGACATCCGGATTTACTACGAAGACCACGGGGCGGGCTCGCCGGTGGTCCTGGTGCACGGCTACCTGGCCGACGGGCGGTCCTGGGAGAAGCAGGAAGCGGCCCTGCTGGCCGCCGGGTACCGCGTCATCAGCTACGACCGGCGTGGCGGCGGCGCCTCCAGCCGGCCGAGCACCGGCTATGACTACGACACGCTCGCCGCCGACCTGGACGCGCTGCTGGAAGAACTAGACCTGCGGGACGTGATGCTCGCCGGCTGCGGCTGCGGAGCCGGGGAAGTGCTCCGCTACCTGGGCGCCTACGGCCGGCGGCGGGTCCGCGCCGCGGCGCTGCTGGCACCGCTGCCGCCCGTTCCCGCCCACCGCTGATGCCGGCCGTGACGGCGCCGGCCAGAGCGTCCTTGACGAGTTCCTCGGCCAGCTGAGCGCCGACCGCCCGGCGGCCGTCAAGACCTACCTGGACCGGTACTACAACATCGACCTGCTCGGCGGCAGCCGGGTCAGCGACCAGGCGTGGCAGAACAGCTTCCACGCCGCCATCCGGGTGTCCGCCGCCGCGGCGCTCGGCTGCGCGACCGCGTGGCGGGAGGATTTCCGCGCTGACATCGCGCGCGTGACCGTCCCGGTCCTGATCGTGCAGGGCGCTCAGGACCGGGTCATGCCACCCGGCGCCACCGGGACCGGGCTGGCCAGGATGTTGCCAGATGCCCGTCTTGTCGTGATACCGGAGGGCCCGCACGCGATCATCTGGACCCACGCGGCCGAGGTTAACCGGGCGGTCCTGGACTTCCTGCGCGGCCTGTGACGGGCTCCGCGCTGGCCCCCGGCCCTCCGGGCGGCAGGTGCAGTCAACATGCGGATTCCCCGCCTGCCCACAGGAGCTGATCATGGCTCGGAACGGTCACGTCATCGCCGATGGAGGAGCTGACATGGTGACGCCCTATTCAAGCCTTCCGAACAAGCTGTGCAGCGCGCCCAGCGGCGTCGACTACGCCTACCGCGACACCGGCGCGGGCGACGTGCCGCTCATCCCGCTCATTCTGCTCCAGCACTTCCGCGGGAACCTGGACAGCTGGGACCCCGCCCTCATCGACGAGCTTGGCTCAGCCAGGCGGGTCGTCGCCTTCGACAACGCCGGGGTCGGCGGTTCCACCGGAACCACGCCCGCCACCATCGAGCAGATGGCGCACGACGCGATCGCGTTCATCACCGCCATGGGGTTCACCAGGGCCGACATCCTCGGATTCTCGATCGGCAGCTTCGTCGCGCAGGAGATCGCGCTGATCCGGCCGGCCCTCGTCCGCGGCCTGATCCTGGCCTCCGCGGCTCCCAGGGGCGCGGACGGCATCCACGGGTGGGCCCCGGAGGTCATCGGGGCCGTCGGCCAGCCGGAAACCAGCCCCGAGGAGTACCTGAGCGTGTTCTTCGCCTCGTCACCGTCCAGCCGCAAGGCGGGGCAGGAATCACTGGGGCGCATGTACTCCCGGACGCAGGACCGGGACAAGCCGACCAGCTGGGACGTCCGCGAGGCGCAGTACGACGCGGTCTGCGCCTGGGGCAGCCCGGACCACTCAGCGCTGCAGCGGCTGGCCGCCATCGGGCACCCGGTCTTCGTGGCCAACGGCGACGGCGACCCGATGATCCCGCCGCGCTACTCCTACCTCATCGCGGGCCTGCTCCCGGATGCCACCGTGAAGATCTACCCCGACGCCGCGCACGGCTTCCTCTTCCAGCATCACGCCGAGTTCGCCGGGGACGTGGCCAGTTACCTGGACGGGCTGGAGTGACGAGCACGCATGTGATCGTCCTGCCCGGCGGCGGCTACGCCGAGCACGCTCCGCACGAAGGTGAGCCAGTCGCCAGGTGGCTCGCTGGCACCGGAGTGGAAGCGAGCGTGTTCCGTTACCCGCTGAACGTCCGGCACCCGGTACCGCTGCAGGCCCTGCGCGCCGAGATCCGCCGGCGGCGGGCCGAGGGCGCCGAGCGCGTCGGGCTCATGGGCTTCTCCGCCGGCGGTCACCTGGCCGGGCTGGCGGCCCTCGCCCCCGGGGCCGCGCCCGAGGAGACGGTCCAGTTCGCCGTCCTCGGGTATGCCATCACCTCGATGGAGACCGAGACCTACCGCCCGTCCCGGCTGATCCTCCTCGGCGAGGACGCCAGCCCGGAGCTGCGCCGGTCCACCTCGCTGGACGCGCTCGTCACGCCCGAGTCGCCGCCGTTCTTCATCTGGCACACCGCCGAAGACCCGTACGTGCCCCCCGAGCACGCCTACCGCCTCGGCCGGGCGCTGGCGGCCCGCGGTGTGCCCCATACGGTGCACGTCTTCGCCCACGGCCCGCACAGCCTCGGCCTGGCCCGCGGCGCGGGCGACGCGGCGGCCTGGACCACGCTGGCGGACGCCTGGATTCATAGCCAGCCCTGACCCCCCGAAGCCCCGGCCCCATCCGCTAAGGAGTATCGCCATGCCCATGATCGACGTCTACGCGACGGCGGGGACATTCCCGGACCAGCACCAGCTCGCCACCGAGCTGGCGACCGCCGTCATGACCATCGAGCAAGTACCGGACATCCCCATGTTCCGGCAGAACACGGCGGCCTTCATCCATGAGCTGCCCGCCGGGGACCTGGCCAACGTCGACGGCGAGAGCAACTACGTGCGGGTACAGGTGCTGACCAACGCGGGCGCGCTCGATCGGGCCAAGCAGCTGGCCGTCGTCGAGCGGCTGACCGGCATCATCGCCAGCGCCGCCGGCGATCCG
This sequence comes from uncultured Actinomycetota bacterium, assembly GCA_963822485.1. Taxonomy (GTDB): domain Bacteria; phylum Actinomycetota; class Actinomycetes; order Streptosporangiales; family Streptosporangiaceae; genus DASUBV01. Next base: position 112,725 of record CAWGHW010000023.1, on the reverse strand, counting down.
GCCCTCACCAGCCGGACCTGGGTGCTGCTCACCGAGGCGCCCGACGGCGGCTGGGGCCTGAGCGGCCACGCGAGCACCAACGAGGAACTCGTCCTCGCCGCCCGCAGGCAGATAGCCGGGGCCTGACGGCGGGAGCGGCAAAGGCCGACATGTCACTGACGGCGTGCTGCCGGGAGGCGGTGCGTTAGCTGACTTGCTCGAGCGCCGTGGCCAGCGGCTCAAGCACCGCGGGCGTGTGCGGCGGAAGCAGCTGGACGATGGCCAGCTGCACGCCGACCTCGGCCAGCGCGGCGGCGGACGCGGCGGTCGCCGCGGGGTCGCCCTCGTAGGGCAGGTGGCTGGAGATCAGGATCTCCGAGGGGTCCCGGCCCACCTCGGCGCAGTGCTGGTGCAGCACCTCCAGCTTGCGGGTGATCTCCGCGGGATCGGGGCGCACGGAGTTCCAGTGCTGGGCGAACCTGGCCGCCGTGCGCAGGGTCCGGCGCTCGCCGCTGCCGCCGACGCACAGCGGCGGGTGCGGCTGCTGGACTGGCTTGGGCTCGCACCTGGCCTCGTTCAGCTGGTAGTACTTGCCGCTGAACGTCGTGGTCTCGCTGCTGAGCAGCCCGAGGATGACCTCGCACGCTTCCTCGAAGCGGTCGCTTCGCTCCCCCGGCGTGCCGAGCTCGATGCCGTAGGCGCCCGACTCCTGCTCGTTCCAGCCCGCGCCCAGGCCCAGCTCAAGCCGGCCGCCGGAGATGATGTCGATGGTGGCGGCCATGTTGGCCAGCACGGCGGGATGCCGGTAATGGATCCCGGTCACCAGCGTGCCCAGCCGCAGCCGCCGGGTGGCCTGGGCCAGGGCAGCCAGCATCGACCAGCCCTCCAGGCACGGCCCGCGGGAGTTGCCGCGGATCGGGTAGAAGTGGTCGAAGTTCCAGCCGGACTCGAATACCTCGATGTCGTCGGCCGCGGTCCAGACGGCCAGCATGTCCTGCCACGTGGTGTGCTGGGGCGCGGTCTTGAAGGCAAAGCGCATGACTACGACCCTAAGCCACCGGCCCGGTCCAGGGCGGACCGCGCCGGGCCGGCGCGGCAGCTCCGGGCAGCGCTGTCCGATAGGCGCGGTCCGATAGCCGCGGTCCGCTAGGCGCGGTCCGCTAGGCGCCGTACGCGGGCAGGATCGCCCCGCTCACCGGCGCCGCCGCGTCGCTGACCAGGAACGCGATCACCCCGGCGATCGCCTCGGGCGACACCGCGTGGGCCAGCACGTCGGCCGGCAGTGCAGCCCGGTTGGCCGCGGTGTCGATCAGCTGCGGCGCCACCGCGTTCACCCGGATCCCGTCGGGCCGGAGCTCGAGGTCGAGGGTGCGCGTCAGGTGCACGAGCGCCGCCTTGCTCACGCTGTAGGCCGCCATGCCGCCGGCCGGCTCCAGCCCCGGCCGGGCGGTCATGTGGACGATGGCACCCGAGCCCAGCCGTCGCATATGCGGCACCACGGCCTGACTCAGCCACAGCGCGGGCCCCAGGTTGACGTCGAGCATGAGCCTCAGCGCCTCCGGCGTCGTATCGAGCGCGTCGCCCAGGCGGAACGTCCCGACGGTGTTCACCAGCACGCCGGGGGGCCCGACCTCGGCCGCTATCCGGTCGATGAGCCGGGTCACCGCGCCCGGATCGCCCGGATCGGCCGCCTCTTTGCGCACGGTGCCGGGCAGGTCGCTCATCGCCTGCTCGTTACGGTCCAGCGCTACCACCGTGAATCCGTCGGCGGCCAGTGCCGCGGTGGTCGCATGCCCGAGCGCGCCGCCTGCCCCGGCGACGACTGCTACCGTTTCCTGGCTCATGCCGGTTACTCCTTCCGCAGCCGGTCAGTGAGGACGATCTCGATCACGTCCGCGACGGTGTCCTGGCGAGCCCAGTCGCGCTGAAGCTCGCAGGCCAGCGATACCCAGCTGACCGGCTGGCCGCCCGCCAGTACCACGCGCTCAAGGCCGGCCCGGTGCGCCTCGGCCGAGGTTCCGCCGATCGCATCGACGACCGGGTACACCTCGTACCCCTCACGCATCGCGTCGAGAGCGGTAAACGCCATGCAGACCTCGGTCCAGAGAGCGCAGAAGATCAGCTTCCTGCGGCCGGTCGCGCGGACGGCCGCAACGAACTCGATGTCTTCCCACGAGTTGACCGTCGTCCGGTCGACTGGCTTGTCGTCCTCGAGCAGTCCGGCGAGCTCGGGAATCGTCGGCTGCCCCTGGCCGGAGGCGACGTTCACGGTGGAGTGCACGACGGGCACGTCGAACGCCTTGATCGTCCTGACCGTCGATACGGCGTTCTTGACCAGTAGCTGCGGATCCATCGAGCGGATACTGGCCACCTGGGCCGGCTGATAGTCGATCAGAATCAGCGCCGCGTTCTGCGGGGTGATCAGATGATCCGCGACCGGGTCGCGGACGGGTGCACTAGTCATTTGATCTCTCCTCCAGGGTGAGCTGGCGGACCTCGAGCAGGTCAAGGCCGAGCGCATCGATCTCAGCCAGGACGCCATGAAGTCCCGGCCGGTCCAGCGTGCCGGTCAGGACGGTCTCCGGGCCCTGCCGCTCCCAGGCCATCGCCGGAAACGCGGACAGCAACGTGGCACCGAGATGACCCCTGATCCGGATCAGGTACCTGGCCGATGCAGGATCCATGCGGCCATGGTCCAGCGCAGGCAGGTGAGTCCGCATCGCCAGGATCTGGTGAGGCGGGAGTTCGCGGCCCGTGGCCTCGGGGATGTCGGTCCCGGCCGGCCGGGACTATGCGGGGTGCCGGTCGACCCGGGAGATCACGCGGGTGACGCCCTGGACGTCAGGGTCCTACCTACTAGTTGCGCTGCCTGCGGCCCTGGCCAGGAGCTCCAGCCGGGTCAGCGACGCGGCCATGGCGTCCCGCCACTCCTCGCCCTCCCGGACGGCATCGCGCAGGCCCTGCGGGGAACGGGTGCAGTCGAACGTCTCGGTGACCAGGGTGGCGCCGGGGCCGTCAGGGGAAAGCTCATACCCCCACCGGTACCGGGCCGGGCCGCCGATGGCTTCCTGCTCTTCCGGGGACGACGCCACCCGCGCCGGCTCCCACGCCAGCCGGCGGCCCGCCTCGTACTCGACCACCGCGTTGCGCATCTGGTAGTAGCCATCCCCGTCGCGATGCATGTCCATCACGAACGAGTCGCCGGCCCGCGACAGCCTGACCGCCGGGGCCGGCTCGCGGACCATGCCCGAGCCGTCGATCAGCGGATGGTTGGCGGAATCGGCGAGCAGCGCGAACACCCGTTCCGGGGATGCCTCGATGCGCCGCGAGACCGACACGAATCCGTCTGCCATCGTTATGCCCTTCCTGTTGCCCTCAGTCCTTATGCGTGCAGTACCTGTGCGTGCAGACGGCGCGAGCGGCCCGGAATCATCAGCGCCGGCATGGGCTGGTGCCGGAAGCGGCGGAATTAGTAGCATTGCACCGTCGGCCGCGCCTTCGAGGAGGGCGGCAGAGGCAGCACCGGCCTGGTGGGCAGGGAGACGGATGACCGAGCTCATCACCGGCACTCACGAGTCAGACACCCATCAGAAGGCGCTGCGCATCAACCTCGACCCGCGCTGGTACGGGACGATCGCCGAGATCGGGGCCGGCCAGGAGGTCGTGCGCTGGTTCTTCCGGGTGGGCGGCGCCGCGGGCACTGTCGCGAAGTCGATCTCCGCTTACGACATGGCCGTGAGCGACGCCGAGTACGGCAAGGCAGACCGGTACGTGTCCGCCGGACGGCTTCAGGGCATGCTCGACACCGAGTTCCAGCTGAACGTGGAGCGGCTGAGCCACAAGCGCGGCGACGAGAACTGCTTCTTCGCCTTCGCCGACACGGTCGTGGCGCGCAGCTTCCGGGGCGGCAACGAGTGCCACGGCTGGATGGGCGTGAAGTTCCAGGCCCAGCCGCACGACGAGCCGAGCCAGATCGTGATGCACGTGCGGATGCTCGACGTCGAGGCGTGGCTGCAGCAGGAGGCGCTCGGGATCGTCGGGGTGAACCTGCTGTACGGGGCGTTCTTCCAGCACCACGAGCCCGACCGGCTGATCGAGAGCCTGCTCGATCGCCTGACCACCGGCCGCATCGAGATCGACATGATCCAGTTCCGCGGCATCGAGTTCCGCCGGGTGGACAACCGGCTGATGGCACTCAAGCTCGTGCAGGTCGGGCTCAGCGGCGTCGCGATGTTCGGCGCCGACCGTGAGGTGCTGCAGCCAAGCGAGATGCTGCGCAAGAAGGCGATCCTGGTCGAGCGCGGGAGCTTCCGGCCGCCGACGCACGTGAACCTCGACATGCTCGCTTCGGCCCATGCCAAGTTCGAAGCCGACCCGGCCGTGGCCGGCAAGCCGGTGCTGGAGCTCACCGAGATCACCATGCGCAACCTGCTGGCCGGCGGAGAACAGGTGGACCGGCGGGATTTCCTCGCCCGCGCGGAACTGCTCGCCGCGTGCGGGATGACGGTGCTCATCACCGATTACTTCGACTACTACCGGCTGGCCGCCTACCTCGGCGAGCGAACAACCGAGCGGATCGGCATCGTGATGGGGGTGCCCAGCCTGATCGACCTGTTCGACGAGAAGAACCACGCGCAACTGCCGGGCGGGATCCTGGAGAGCTTCGGGCGGCTGTTCAAGAACGACCTGAAGCTGTATGTCTACCCCGTGCAGCCCTCACCGCACGACGAGCTCAAGACCGTCGATGACATCAAGGTCCGGTCCGAGTTGCAGCCGCTGTATGACTATCTCGCCGGCCGGGGAAGTTTCGTCCACCTCGACAACTACCGGCCAGAGTTCCTGCCGATCTTCAGCCGCGACGTGCTGCGCAGGATAGCCGGGAAGGACGACTCCTGGGAAAGCATGGTTCCCCCTGATGTCGCCGAGCTCATCAAGCGCCGCGGGTTCTTCGGCTACATCGAGCCGGGCCGGGACTAAGATACCGACCGGTTCCGTACGGCCCGATCCGCAAGCCAGCGGGCGCGCGCAGCCCCCCAGCATCCCAATAGCAGCACCGCAGAACCGGATACCAGAAGAATGACGAAGGTAGTGCCGGGCATGTCATTGCTCTGCTTGAACGGCTGCGCCGGATCGTTCTTGTCGTAACGAAGGTCGATTGTCCTGAATCGGCCCGACCCGCTGAACTCAGACGCAAACGCGTCCGTGACCGTAGTCGTGACAGTCCGGCCTCCGGCAGTGAACCGCACGGCTCCGTCACATCGGGTCTCGACGCTGCCGGGGTAAGCCAGATCATCGCGGGGACGGCACCGCTCGGAAAGGACGCGGGCCACCACCCGGACCTGGCTGCCCTGAGTCAGGAAGACGCCCAGCGCAATCCCGGCCATCAGCAGCCCGCACAAACCCGCGACTAACATCAGGACTCGCACCACCCGGACCCGGGCAGCTGACGCCGGCCGGGGGCGGGCCCGCGGGACCATATCGGCTGGATACGGCAGCATGTATCGACAATAACCGCGCGCCGGGGCAGGAAAGGCAGACGTCAGAGCGGCTCGTGTGTCCCCAGCGGGGACCTGTCGCCGACCAGCCACAAGTGGCCGAACGGGTCGATGAAGCCGCCTTGCCGGTGAACTCCCCACGGCACTTCGTGATCACGGATCTTGTCCACGCTGCCATCGGCCCCAGCCGCCACGGCGCGGTCGATGAACCCGTCCGGGTCATCGACGAACACCTCGACCCGGACCGTTCGCGAGCCGAGGGCAGCCGGGGTGTCCCAGCCGTTGTTCTCGGGCTGGCCGAGAAAGAACGGAGCACCAGCAATGGCCAGCCCGACCACGCCGCCAAGATTCCATAGTTCAGTGGCGCCGAGTGCCTGCGCGTACCACCGCGTGGCTGCCGCGGCATCGGGCACGGCGAGCATCACCGAGATCACCGGAGGATGGGCTTCGCCCGTCATCAGCTACCTCCCCTGCCAAGCTCGGCTTCACGGCATCCTGCCAGATGGCTCCATGATCACGCCGCCCTGGACCCGCTGGCCCTGACGTCAGGCTCCCGCTGCGCCGAGCTGGCGCAGAAAGCTGCGGTTGTCAGTCCTGACGAACTCCTCGACGACTCGCCCCTGGTCGTCGAAGCGGAAGAGGTTCATGAGGTCCATGACGACGCGGCCTCCCGTAGGCTCCACCGGGCCGGCCGGTGACTGGGTAAATGGGCGCGCGAAGGTGCCCTCGATCCACGTCTGGCACGCGATGTAGTCACCCTCGGCGACGATGATCCCCCGCCGGATGCTGCGGTCGTCGAAGGCGGCCCGGAGCGACCGGAAGTACTCGGTCAGTCCTGCGTAGTCGGCGTCGAACCCGCCGGGGCCGTGAAACTCGAAGCTCTCGGTGTCAAAGTACGAGTCGGTCTCCTCCTGGTCACCCCCCAATACCTCGAGTTCTCCCGCTCGGATCAGGCGCGCGACCAGTTCGTCCCGCGTGTGGCTGAGAGGCATGTCATCTCCTTCAGTGGCCGGTGTGTCTTCTCCAGCCTGCGGCAGCCAGAGGTATCACACAAGCGATGCTTAATGGCCTCCGCCATGAGCTGCGCTCATACCTCGTGTAGAGTCGGGGTGTGGCGGACCTGACGCTCGCCGGCCTGCGTGTCGTGGCTGAGGTAGCGCGCACGGGGTCTTTCAGCGCCGCGGCCGAGCGGCTCGGGTACACCCAGTCAGCGATATCGCGGCAGGTGGCGGTCACCGAGAAGGTGGCCGGCTGCGCCCCTGTTCATCAGGCACGCGCGCGGAGTTCGCCCGACCGCGGCCGGGGAGGCGCTGGTCCGGCACGCCAGCAAGGTCCTCGACAGCGTCACCGCTGCGAGCCAGGAACTGGCGGGAATGCGGGATCGCCTGGCCGGCCGCTCGTCGTCGGAGGGTTCCCGACGGCAACAGCGGCGCTCGTGCCCCGGGCTATTGCCCGGCTGGTTTCTGACCATCCCGGCCTCACGGTCCAGATCATGGATGCGCCGACACCGGCGCAGCTTCTGGCGTTGCGGCGAAGACGACTTGAGGTAGCCGTCCTGGCCACGGGCGACGGCCTTCCGGAGCACGATCTCGATGGGCTGCGCCTCTCGCCGCTGCGCAGCGGGCGAGGCGCAGGGGTGGCCGTCGCGGACACCCATCCGTTCGCCGTTCGCGACTGGGTTGACGCGCAGGAGCTGGCCGGCCAGCCCTGGGTGGTCGGCGCCAGCGTCGGGGACTCACTCGAGTTCGGCGCGTGGCCCGGCATCGAGAATCCCCGGGTGTCGTTCGCCGCTCACGACTGGCCGACCCGCCTCGGCCTCGTCGCCGCCGGCCTGGGGATCGCCCTGGTCCCTGGCTTCGCCGCCGAGGCGGTGCCGCATGGCGTTCGCTGGATCCCGATACGCGACCAGGACGGAGGGCTGCGACGTCAGCTATGGGCCGCGACTGCCGACGACCCGGGCGCAGCCGCCAGCGCCATGGTCCGGGCCCTGCAGGACGAGGTCACCGAGCTCGGGCCTGCGCGCCTGCCGCTGGCCCCGGCCCGCCAGGGCTAGTCGCTCGAACGGCCAGGCCGTTCAGCGCGCTCGCGGCGGCGCGCCGGGGAGACCGGTCGCGCCGCCGCCTGCCTGTGGTCAGCCGAGCGGGATGCTGCTGCCGGGAACCGGCGCCAGCGGCTGGCCCGTCACCGGCCAGCCGGAGGGCAGCCAGACCAGCGGCCGGACCTGCACCCACGGGTCGCCGTTCTCGAAGGCGTCGTAGTAGTGGTAGACGAGGTAGGACCGGGAGCCGTCGGTGAAGATCGACGACGACCCGGGGCCGATCATTCCCTCGTCGCTGCCCTGCAGTTCCATGCCGCCCGAGTTCATCATGGCCGTGCCCGCGGGGTCGACATAGGGCCCGGTCACCGAGGCGGACCGGCCGACCATGATGCGGTAGGTGCTGCCGATGCCCGAGCAGCACGTGTCGAATGACACCATCAGGTAGTAGTAGCCGTCGTGGTAGGTGATCCCCGCGCCCTCCTCGGCGTCGGGTGCGGGTCGCTGCGCCAGCGAGTAGACGGCGGGGGACGGACTGGCCGGCATCCCGGTCGCCGCGTCCAGCGCGATGAGCTTGATCCCGCTCCAGAACGAGCCGAAGACCAGCCACTTGCCCCCGCCCGGCGCGCTGACCAGCGACGGGTCAATGGCGTTGTAGTCGTCGCTGCTGGTGCTGCGGAAGACCAGGCCGCGGTCGGTCCAGTGGTAGCGCGGGCTGCGGGGATCGAGCGTCGGCGTGGTGGCCAGGCCGATCACCGAGTTGTTCGAGCCGAAGCTGGAGCCGGCGTAGTACAGGTGCCAGAGGCCGCCGAAGAACGAGATGTCCGGCGCCCACAGGTTGGGAATGCTGCCCAGCGCCGTGGTGATCCACGCGGGCTTGGCGGGAAAGACCGTCCCGGTGTAAGTCCACTGGCGCAGGTCGCGGGAGGTCCGGATCTGGATGTTGCCGTTGCCGATCACGCCCGCCGGGTCGCCGGTCGAGAACAGGTAGTACGTGCCGCCCTGCCGGGCCATGCTCGGGTCATGCACGAAGATGTAAGGGTTGGGGATGCCGGCCGCCTTCGCTCCGGCGGCCGACCCGGCGGTCGCCGACGCGGCGGTCCGGGCCGCCCCGCCGGGTGCCGCGGCCGCACCGCCGCTGACCAGCAGCGCTGCCGCCAGCGCTAATGTGCCGACGAGGGCAACCCGGCTCAGCGGCATCCTGCCCATGCCAGTCTTCATCCGACCTCCCAGAGGCGATCAGGAATGAGCGAACGTTCGCTCATTCTTTCTGGCAATTTTAGGCGTTTTATGGGTAAGTAGTCCAGGAATCACTCCGGATGGGCGCTGCAATCGGCGGCGATCGTTCGCCCGACCGCCACCTGCCCCGGCGGCCCGGAGGACCCCGTCGTTACTAACCGGCGGGCCTGGCGCGAGGAAGCGCCCTGATCATGCATGCGGGTCGGGGCCGGGGTCTCCCCCGGCCACGACAATGGCGAGGCGGGCCAGGTAGGCCTGCCACGCCGTCAGATGGGCGTCGCGCAGTACCTGCCCGGGCAGGCGGTGCTCAAGGCGCAGCGCAGTCCCGCCCTCGCGCTCCTCCAGGATCACCCGGACCCGGCTCGCTCCAGGTGGCAGGAGCCGTCTGGCCGGGTCCGGCCAGGACGGCCCCCGCGCCAGGAGCCCAGCCCCAGCTGACTCCAGACGCCGGGGCGGGTCGACTTCGGTAAATGTCCCCATGGCCGCGAACCCGTCGTTCATCTGGACGAAGTACTCGCCGCCGGGGACCGGATCAAGCCGAACCAGGGCGCCCATCCAGCGCCGGTACCAGCCGGGGCTGGTCCAGTACCGGTAGACCTCGGCGGGCGAGCCCGCGAGCTGCATCTCCACCTCGACGACGTCTGCGTCGGCCACTGCGTTCCTCCTGTCGTCTGGCTGCTTCAGCCGGCCAGTGTCCGGGGGAGCCCGAACCGCGGCAGCGCGGTGTTGTCGAACCGGGTGATCGCGCTCACGCGGTCGCCGCTGAGGGTGATGACGAGCACGCCCCAGGCGTGCGCGACGCGGGTGATCGGATCGCGCAGGTAGACGCCGAAGGCAGGCTGGCCATTGGCTCGCGTCGGGACCAGCTGGTAGCGACGGCCCTGGCGGAACGCGACGGTCGCGAAGAACCGGGCGGCTAGTTCCCGGCCCTGGTATTCCAGCGGTACCGGAGGCATCCGCACCCAGGCATCGTCGGTCAGCAGCGCGATGATCCCGTCGACGTCGCTGTGCTCGAATGCCCGGACCAGGCGGCCCACGAGTTCCTGCTCGGTGCGCGAGTTCGCCGGTGGTGGCGGCGGGCGACCGGGCGGCAGCTCCCGTCCCAGCGTGGCGCGGGCCCGCTTGAGTGCGCCGGTGACCGACTGCTCGCTCGTGTCGAGCAGGCCGGCCACTTCCCTGGCCGAGAACGCGAGAACATCCCGCAGGATAAGGGCGGCGCGCTGGCGTGGCGACAGCAGCTGCAGCGCGGTCACGAAGGCCAGCGAGATGGCTTCCTGCGTCTCGTACCGGCCCTCGGGGCCGGCTGCGGTGTCCGGCAGGTCGGACAGCAGGACGTCGGGGTAGGGCTCGAGCCAGACGACTTCGCCGCGCCGGGTCGGCTCAGGTGGCTCGATGTCCAGCGGCGCCGGGGTCATCCGCGGCTGGCGGCTGGCCGACCGCAGCATGTTCAGGCACCGGCTGGTGGCGATGCGGTACAGCCAGGTCCGGATCGAGGCCCGCCCCTCGAAGCCCGCGACCCCTTGCCAGGCGGCGGTCAGGGTCTCCTGCAGCGCGTCCTCGGCATCGGCCACCGAGCCGAGCATCCGGTAGCAGTGCACCTGGAGCTCGTGCCGGTACGGGCCGACCAGCTGCTCGAAGGCGGTCTGGTCGCCCGATCGGGCCCGGTCGATCAGCTCGATGCTCACGGTTCCATCCTCGCCTCACCTCTTCCCCCGGCCGAACTCCCCGGCCTACGCGCCCTGCGGTGGTACTGACACCGGCCGAGCCGGAATGTGGGCGGGCACCGGCCGCCCACTTGGGTCGCGGCCGCGTGTCGGTACAGGCGAGGTCGGCTCCCGGCCGGCCCGACGAGAGGAGCGGACCGATGCCCACATTCGTTCTCACCTATCGCAATCCAGCGGGCTATACCCCTTCGCCGGAAACCCGGGGCGCCTGGACAGCCTGGTTCGACAGCATGGGCGCCCAGCTGGTCGACCAGGGCCAGCCGGCCATCGCCCGGGCCGCGCTCGGCAACTGCGACCCCGACACCACCGAACTGGGCGGCTACTCGCTGATTCAGGCCGACGACCTGCAGGCGGCAGCGGCGGTGGCCAAGGGCTGCCCGCACCTGGACCGAGCGGGCGGAGTAGAGATCGGCCAGCTCGGAGAGGTCTCCCCGCCTCCCACCGGCTGACCAGCCAGATGGCCAGGGGCCAGGTCGCGGCATCACGCCGTGCCCTGGCCCCTCTGACGCCAGCTGAAGCCGGGCCGCCCGGACCCGGCGAAAGGTAACAGGCGGCCCGGGAGGAACACGAAGTTCCTGCCTCAACCGTACCGGGCGGCCGGGCCTGCTCAGCCCGGCCGGCCCGGGCCATCAGGACCGGGCGCCCTCATACGCCTCGTCCGTCGCCGCGGCCGGCGCTCCGCGGCCGGCGCTTCCGAGGCCGGCATTTCCGCCGGGGCCCGGCCCGGCCGCACCACCGCGATGAGCAGCGCGATCACGGCAAAGATCACCGCCGTGACGACCGCGGTGACGTGCAGGCCGCTGGTGAAGGCGGTCCTGGCCGCGTCGAGCAGCCCGGCGGCCGCTCCGGCCGGGAGGTGCGTGCTGGCCGCGGCGGCGTCGGCCAGCGTCTGGCCCGCGGCGGCCGGCGCGCTGGCGGCGACCGCGTGGGCCATGTGACCGCGGTAGACGCTCGCGCCGATCACCCCGAGCAGGGCCAGGCCCAGTGAGGAGCCGAGGTAGTTGGCCGTCTCCGACATCGACGCCGCCGAGCCGGCCCGCGCCGGCGGCACGGATCCGATGACCAGGCTGGTGCCGAGGGCGAAGAGCGGTCCGGCGCCCAGCGCGAGGATGCCGATGCCGAGCATCACGGCGGGCAGCCCGCCCGCCGGGCCGGCCAGGGTCAGCAGGAGGCAGCCCAGCACCGAGAGGGCCAGCCCCCCGGTGATCGCGGTGGCCGGCCGCGCCCGCCGCGCGAGAGCCGGTGCGGTCATCGTGCCGCCCGCGATCCCCAGGCCCATCGGCGTGAACAGCAGGGCCGAGGCCAGGGGCGAGTAGCCCAGCACGCTCTGCAGGTACTGGGTGACCAGCAGGCCCGTCCCGGCCAGGGCGACGCCCGCGAGCAGGAGGGATGCCAGCACGGTGGTGAACGGGCGGCTGCGCAGCAGCCGCAGGTTCAGCAGCGGTGCCTCGAGCCGGAGCTGGCGCCGCGCGAAGACCACGCCGAGCGCGGCGCCCGCGGCGATCGACCCGAGCGGCGCGGCCAGGCTGGGCGAGCCGCCGACCGCCAGCTGCTTGAGCCCGTACACCACCAGCAGCACGGCCGCCAGGGACAGCCCGACGCTGGCCAGGTCCAGCCGGCTGGGGACGGGGTTGCGGTACTCGGGCAGCACGGCCGGCCCGGCGATCAGCAGCAGCACCATGACGGGCACCGCCATCAGGAATATGGAGCCCCACCAGAAATGCTGCAGCAGCAGCCCGGCCAGCACCGGGCCGGCCGCCCCGCCGACGAACTGGCAGGTCGCCCACACCGCGATGGCCTGGCCGCGCTGCCGGGCGTCGCGGAACATGCTGCTGATCAGGGCCAGCGTCGAGGGCGCCAGCGTCGCGCCCGCGATGCCCAGCGCCCCGCGGGCGACGATCAGCATCAGCGGGCTGACCGAGTAGGCGGCGGTGACCGAGACGGCCGCGAACGCCGCGGCGCCGATGAGCAGGAGCCGGCGGCGGCCGACCCGGTCCCCCAGCGTCCCCATGGTGATGACGAACCCGGCGACCAGGAAGCCGTAGCTGTCGGTGATCCACAGCTGCTCGACGCTGCTCGCGTGCAGGTCGGCGCTCAGCCGCGGCAGCGCCAGGAACAGCGCCGTGATGTCCACCGCGACCAGCAGCGCCGGCAGGGCGAGCAGCGCCAGCCCGATCCACTCCCGGCGTCCGGCCAGCTCGGCCGGGCCGGTCATCTGTCTGGTAGACATGTTGACTCCTCACTCCGCAGGTCCGTGACAGCGACTGGTCGGAGCAGCCGGGGGCGCCTTGACATCCAGCCCGGAAAATCCGGCGGAAGAATATTCGGGCGGCGGATGTGGCGGATGTCAAGACGGAGCTGCCCGCTCCGACCAGCTGCCGAGAGCCCGACGGGGGCTCGGCGACAAATCGGCGACAATGAGGAGGAGCAGCGATGAAGTTCCTGCTGAGCATGCACATCAACCCGGCCGTGTTCGAGGCGCTGACCGAGGAAGAGCGCAACGAGATCGGCAACGGGCACGGCGCGTTCATCGACACCATCACCAAGTCGGGCGAGATGATCACCACCCAGGCGCTGGCCGACCCGTCGCAGAGCGCCGTGGTGCGGGTCCGCGGCGGCCAGCCCGCCGTCACCGACGGGCCCTACCTGGAGGCCAAGGAGTTCCTGGGCGGCTTCTACCTGATCGACTGCGAGAGCCGGGAGCGGGCCATCGAGCTGGCCGCGATGATCCCCGACGCTAAGGTCGAGGGCATGGGCATCGAGGTGCGCCCGGTCATGTTCTCGGCCGGGCTCCTGGAGATGTGAGGACCGACGCCGCCACCGAGGACCTGCTGCGCGAGCTGGCGCCGCAGGTTCTCGGCGTGCTCGTCCGCCGGTACGGCCAGTTCGAGGAGTGCGAGGACGCCGTGCAGGAGGCGCTCATCGCCGCCGCCGCGACCTGGCCCGCCGGCGGCGTGCCGGACAGCCCGCGCGGCTGGCTGATCACCGCGGCCTCCCGGCGGTTCATTGACCAGGTCCGCAGCGACCGCGCCCGCCGGGCCCGCGAGCTCGCCGCCGAGCCGGCCGACCCGGGCAGGCCAGACGCCGGGGACCCGGGCGGGCCGGACACCGACGACACCCTGATCCTGCTGTTCCTGTGCTGCCATCCGGCGCTGACCCCGGCCTCCCAGACCGCGCTCACGCTCCGGGCCGTCGGCGGCCTGACCACGGCCGAGATCGCTCGCGCCTTCCTCGTCCCCGAGGGCACCATGGCCGCCCGCATCAGCCGGGCCAAACAGCAGATCAAGGCGGCGGGCAGCCAGTTCCGCCTGCCCCCGCCCGGCGACCTGGCGGAGCGGCTGCGCGTCGTCCTGCACGTGCTGTACCTGATCTTCAACGAGGGCTACACCGCCTCCTCCGGGGACGAGCTGCACCGCCCCGACCTGGCCCGCGAGGCCATCCGCCTGGCCCGGCTGACCCGCCGGCTGCTCCCCGCTGACAGCGAGGTGGACGGCCTGCTCGCGCTGATGCTGCTGACGGACTCCCGGCGCGGCGCGCGGACCACCCCCGGCGGTGACCTGATCCCGCTGGACGAACAAGACCGGGCCCAGTGGGACGCCGGCCTCATCGCCGAGGGCACCGCCCTGGTCAGCGCCGCGATGGCCGGCCCGGCGCTCGGTCCGTACCAGCTCCAGGCGGCCATCGCCGCGACCCACGCCAACGCCGCGCACGCGCAGGACACCGACTGGCATCAGGTGCACGCGCTCTACCGGATCCTCGAGCGGATCGCCCCCAACCCGATGGTGACGCTCAACCGCGCGGTCGCGCTGGCCCAGACCAGCGGGCCCCGCGCCGGGCTGGAGCTCCTGGCCGCGCTGGACGGCGATCCGAGGATGGCCGGCCACCACCGGCTGCACGCGGTCCGGGCGCACCTGCTGGAGCAGGCCGGCGACGAGGCGGCCGCGCGGGAGAGCTACCAGCACGCCGCTCGCCTGACCGCCAGCCTGGCCGAGCGGCGCTACCTGGAGTCGCGGGCCGCGCGGCTCGGCCCCCTCGGGCCTGACGCCCGGTCAGAGCCCGGAAGCCGTCCGGGTCCCTCCGCTTGACCCGATGACGATCTCGTCAGTTGCCGGCCAGCCGGCGCAGCACCCGCCGCCACAGCGCCCGCCACCGGCCGCGGCGGCGGGCGGGCCGGGCGGAGACCGAGCCGCTGCCGACCTGCCCGCAGACCTTCACCCGCAGCTCCACCGGGACGCCGGGCACGGCCGGCGGGACCACCACCCTGACGCTGCCGCTGCCCACCTTCACGTCGCCGGCGTCCACGACGATGCCCGGCCGGGTGATGAGCTTCAGGCTGCCGCCGGCGATCTGGACGTCGATTCGCAGCTCCGGCGCGCCGATCACGGCCTCCCGGAAGTCGAGCCAGACCGAACCGCTGCCGATGTCGATCTCCAGGTGCCGGGGCACCACCCAGGACATGTCCCGCCTGGCGCTGCCGGAGCCGCACTCGATGCGCGCCAGGTCCGGCACCTGTGCCACGGCAGCGGTGGTCAGGCCCGCGAGCAGCGGCTCGAGGTCGGCCAGCGTGCGAGCGGTGAGCGCGGCCTCCAGCCGCTGATCGAGATCGTCAGCGGTGAGGCGGCCGTCGCCCGCGGCTGTCCTGAGCACCTCGACTACCCGGTCCCGGTCTGCATGCGAGGCCAGCAGCCCGGCCGGGCGGTCAGGCTGGCTCGCGGCGGCGACGGCCACCCGCGCGGCCAGGAACGCCGCCTCGACCTGGTAGATCCGCTCCGGCCGGCTGAGGTCCTTTAGCTGGCGCGTCCCAAGCTCCCGCAGCCCGACGCCCTCGGGCAGTTCATCAGACAGCAGCTCCGCCGCCGCTCCGGACACCAGCACCTCGCCGCCGCTGGCGACCGCCAGCAGCCGCGCGGCCCGGTTCACCGCCGGCCCGAAGTAGTCCCCGTCGCGCTCCTCGCAGACCCCGGCGTGCAGGCCCATCCGCACCACGATCGGCCGGCTGGTCGGCCACGACTGCGCAGCCAGGTTCCGCTGCGCGGCCAGCGCCGCGTCGAGCCCGGCCCGGGCGGCAGAGAACGCCGCGCAGAACGAGTCGCCGACAGTCTTGAAGACGTAGCCGCCGGCCTGCTCGATCGCACCTCGCACGATCTCGTCGTGGCGGCGCAGCGCAGCCGCCATCGCGTCCCGCTCGGCGTCCCACAGCCGGGTGGAGCCTTCCACGTCAGTGAACAACAGCGTGACCGTCCCCGACGGCGCGCCGCTCACCGACGCCCCGCCAGCGGGGTTAGCGTCACCGGGACCACCTCCAGACCGCCGATCCTCCCGAAGTCTGCCGGATGCCAGGAGCACACGGGAAGACCTCGCCGACGCGGTTTCAGGTCCGCTTGCGCCCGACGCCGGCCAGCATGCCCGCCTGCGGTGACGTGGGCTGCGCTGCCTGGCGTGGTGGCGGCCACGCGTCCGGCTGAGCCGCTGGCCATTCCGCGACGGGCACCAGGCCGGGCGGCACCAGGTCGAAGCCGTCGAAGTACGCGGCGATCTCGGCAGCGGTGCGCCCGGTGAGCGTGATGCCGCTGCCGTAGGCGTCCTGGACCGCCTCGCGAGGGGGCCGGCTGGCGTTCCCCTGCGAGATGATCAGGTAACTTCCCGGGACCATCCGCTGGCGGAAGCCGTCGACGATCATGTCTGCCTCATCGGCGGTGAAGAAGTGCAGCATGCTGACCAGCGCCAGGCACACGGGCTCGGTCAGGTCAATCACTGCGGCAAGTTCGGGGCCGGCCAGGATCGCCTCCGGCTCGCGCGCGTCACCCTCGATCGCGATCACGCCGTCACCGGTGGCCAGCAGCGCCTGCGCGTAGGTCACGGCGACAGGGTCATTATCGACGTAGGCCACCCGCGCACCGGGGACGATCGCCCGCGCGCACTCGTGCACGCTCGGGGACGTCGGCAAGCCCGCGCCGATATCCAGGAACTGCGCTATGCCAGCCCGCGCCGCATGCCGGACGGCAGCGGCCAGGAACGTCCGGTTGGCCTTAGCAATGGCCGCCGCGTTGGGCAATGTCTCGATCAGCCGCTGCGCGGCCTGCCGGTCCGCGGCGAAATGGTCTTTCCCGCCGAGCAGGTAGTCATAGACGCGCGCGACATTCGGCCTGGACGTATCAAACCCGAGCGCACTGGCGGTACTGCCGGCCTGATCCGGCTGATTAGTCATGGCCGCCGCTCCCACGTCCGCGTAGCCGTCGTCACCGCACTGTCACGCAGCCACCGCCCGTCCCCGCAGTGGCCCGCTGACGCCGATGCTACAGCGCCGCCCGCTGGTGCTTGTTCATGATGTTGCCGGCGGGCCCGGTGTCTGGGTCTATGGCGGCGGGGTCTGTGGCGGCGGGAGCTGGCGCAGGTCGGCCAGGGTAAGTGCTGGACCGTCCAGCTCGGCGCTCTGCCGGGCGGTGGCACGAAGCCCGTCTATGACCAGGCCGAGGTGGCGGTGGCTGAGGTGGTAGCTGACCTCGGCAGGGAATTCGCCGGGCAGGGAGCGGGACAGGCGCACGGTCAGCATGCCGATGTCACCTGAGGTGACATCGGGGCGCAGCGCGCCGGCCTGGTGAGCCGCGTCAGCGAGCGCCTGGACCGCGGCCAGCCCGGCCTGCCGGGCGTGGGCGATCTCCTCGTCGCCTGAGGGGATCTGTCCGAGCAGCGCGGGGATCACCGCCGGGGCGCGGACGTCGATGGCCCGGTGCATGTACCGGGCCAGGGCGGCGAATGGGTCGGGTTCTTCGCCGGCCGCCTGGCGGGCCTCCTCGGCTGTGCGCTGCAGCGCGTCCAGGACGACCTCCCGGATCAGCGCGCGGCGGTCCGGGAACCGCCGGTACAAGGTGGCGATCCCGGTCCCGGCCCGCCGGGCGATCTCCTCCAGGGAAGCACCCGGGCCGCGCTCGATGAACGTGTCACGGGCGGCCTCCAGTAGTCGGCGCCGGTTGTCGCGGGCATCGGCGCGCAGCGGCCGTTCCGGGAGGCTGCTGTGGGTAGGCGGCATCCTGATCTTTCATTCCAACCTCGCGTGCCCGGCCGCCGGCTGAGCCGCTCTCGCCCGCCTGGCCAGGGACTTCGTCCGGGCAGAGACTAACTGATAGACATACCCTCCGCAAGGTGCTAGCCTCCGGTATCCGGAGGGACATCCTCCGAATACCGGGGAAACGATGCCCGCCGGTTGCGCCGGGCAGCCGCGCAGCGGCTGTCCGCTGAGCGGAAGGGAGACTCGCAGGCATGGAGGCGACCGAGGAGTTCCTCTCCGAGTGGGCAGCCGCCGAGGGGGCCGGTGACGCCACGGCGCTGGAGACGCTGCTCGCCGACGGCTTCACCGCCGTCGGCCCGCTGGGGTTCATCCTGCCCAGGCCAGCGTGGCTGGCTCGCCACCGCTCAGGTGACCTCACGTACCAGGACTTCAGCCTCGAGGATATCCAGGTCCGCCCGGTCGGCCCGGACGTCGCGCTGGTGACCGCGCGCAACAACACCCGGGGCAGCTATCAGGGCCATCCGATCCCCGAAGCCACCCGCGCCACCTTGGTCCTGGTCAGCAGCGCCGGCCGCTGGCAGCTGGCCGCCATCCACATGAGCTTCGTCGCCGGCACCGCAGGCGCACCGCCGATCCCTGGCCGCGGCAGCCCTCGGGCCTGACCGTCAGCGCGGCCGTCACGTGCAAGCGGCCGTCACGTGCAAAAGGAGAATGCGGATGACTGGCAGTGCGCCCAGCATGGGCGAAGAACTCGCCCGGTCCATCCACCCGGAGAAGGTCTTCGCGTTCCTGCCCGGGATGACGCCGGCGAACCTGGCCGCTCTCTACGGGCTGGACGAGCCGGCCTACGCTGCCGTCCGCGATCGCTTCCGCGCGCGGACGGCAGCGGCGGCGCGGGACCTGCTGACCGAACCGGGGGTCGCGGAGGCGGTGGACCGGCTGCCGTTCCCGGCCGGCCAGACGCTGGCGGTCATCGGCGAAAGCACCACCGACGCGGCCGACTCCTGGCTGGAGATCCTCGGCCACCTCATCGCGCTGCGGCGGCCAGGCGACGCGATCACGCTGGTCAACGCCGCGATCTCCGGCTACCCGACCACCATGCTCCAGCGGGTCATGACCGAGACCCTGCAACGGCACCGGCCCGGCTGGGTCGTGCTGTTCGCTGGCGGCAACGACGCCTTGCGCTACGGCGCCGGTGCCACCAAGCCGCTCGTGACCAGCGCCGAGACCGCCCGGAACCTGGCCGAGATGCGCCGCCAGGCCGCCGCCGCCGGCGCCCGGGTGACGTGGATGACCCCCGCCGCCTGCGACACCGCGAGGATCGCGGCCTACCCGCCATTCCAGGCCCAGGAGATCTGGCTGCACCCCGACGATCTCCGCGCGGTGGGTGACGCGATCCGCGCGACGGCCGGCGCCGCCGACGTGGTGGTCGACCTGGCCGACGCGTTCGGCACCCCTCCGCGTGCGAGCCTGCTGAGCGCCGACGGGCTGCATCCCACGCTCGCCGGGCACCAGGCGATCGCCAGACGGTTCGCAGAACGTCTCGCTGGCAGCAGCCAGCCATGATTGAGCCAGCCGCGCCGGCCGCAGCTACTGAGGGGTGACAGCCCATGGCGCTGGTCACCCACCGCAGCGTGCATGCCAACGGGATAGATATCCATCTGGCCGAGGCCGGGTCCGGCCCGGCAGTCCTACTGCTTCATGGCTTCCCCGAACTGTGGTACTCCTGGCGCCACCAGGTCGGGGCGCTGGCCGACGCTGGCTATCGCGCCGTCGCCCCGGATCTCCGCGGCTACGGGCGGACGAGCGCTCCGCCCGCTGTCGAGGACTACGCGATGATTAACATGGTCGCCGACGTGGCGGGCGTTCTTGACTGGCTCGGCGAAGACCGCGCGGTGGTCGTGGGGCATGACTGGGGCGCCAACATCGCGTGGGCCTGCGCGCAGCTTCATCCGGATCGGGTTGCGGCGGTGGCGGCGCTGAGCGTGCCGTTCCAGCCACGACCACCAGAACCGCCCGTCCCGCTGCTGCGCCGGATGACCGCGACGCGCTTCAACTGGGCGCTGTACTTTCAGGAGCCAGGGGTAGCGGAGGCCGAGCTCGAGCAGGACGTGACCCGGACCCTGCGCCTGATGTTCTATGCGCTGTCCGGCGACGCCCCGCAGGATCTTGCTCCCCGCCTGCTCGGCGGCCTCCCCGCCGGTTCCCGCCTGCTCGATCCCATCCCCGAGCCCGGGCTGCTTCCCCGATGGCTGACCGCGGATGACCTCGGCTACTACGCGGCCGAGTTCGGCCGGACTGGGTTCACCGGCGCGCTCAACCGTTACCGCAACCTCGACCGCGACTGGGCAGATCTTGGACGACTCGGCGCGGCGACCATCACCCAGCCCGCCCTGTTCGTCGGAGGCGGGCGGGACACCGCCACCCAGCTTGTCGACCACAAGCCCATGGAACAGGCGGTCACCGACCTGCGCCGGGTGGTCATCCCTGGCTGCGGTCACTGGATCCAGCAAGAACAACCCGGCGTAGTCAACGACGAGCTGATCACGTTCCTGCGGCAGCATGCCCGGTGACCCATGCAGCCCGATCAGGGCTGGATGTTCTGCAGGTCCTCGAGGAGAGCTGGGTGCTTTGGCTCCCAGCCGAGTGCCTGCCGGGTGTGGGCACTCGAGGCGGGCTGGTCGGTCGCGAAGATCGGTCCGAGCACGCCGAAGGCCTCCTGCGGCATCGCCTCGACCGGGAGCCTCAGCCGCTGGCCGATAACGGTGGCGATGTCACGCACGGCGTCGCCCTGGTCACCCACGGCGTGCCACGCTGTCCCGGCCGGCGCCTTCTCGAGGGCCAGCCGGAAGAGGACGGCCGCGTCAAGCGCGTGCACGGCGGGCCAGCGCTGGGTGCCGTCGCCCGGGTAGCCGGATACTCCGTTGCGCCGTGCCATCTCGGTCAGCAGGCCGGCGAATCCGCCCCTGCCCTCGTTATGGACCGTGCGAGGCAAGCGGACGGCGGAGCTCCGGACCCCGCGCGAGGCCAGGCCCAGGACCGCCATGACCGAGCGGCTGCGGCCCCCCACCGGCCCGTCGGTCGGCAGCGGATCGGCCTCCGTGGAGGCACGACCGGGCACGTAGGGCGTTCCCGAGACCGTGACGAGGGGACGGTCGCTGTCGATGAGCTCCTCACCCAGGGCGGCAAGTGCGGCGCTCTCCTCGGCGACCGCCGCAGCCAGGGCGGCGGGGCTGCTGAAGTCGTTGGCGAAGGCCAGGTGGATCACCCCGTCGGCGCTGGCGGCGCCGGCGCGGAGCGTGCGCAGATCGGCGAGGTCGCCGCGGATGGTCTTCGCTCCGGCGGTCTCGAGGGCCGTCGTGGACGAGTCGGAGCGGGCGAGGGCGAGCACGGTGTGGCCGTTGCCCAGTAGCTCGGCGACGACCGCGGAACCGATCAGCCCGCTGCCGCCGGTGATGAAGATCTGCATGAGGTTCTCCTCGAAAGTGACGGGACCATCGTCCCATCACCGTAACAGAGCGATGGGACAAAGGTCGCATCACCTAGGATGGGCTCATGGCTCGATGGGAACCCGGCGCGCGGGAGCGGATGGTCCTGGCCGCTGTCGACTTGTTCACCGAGCAGGGGTACGACGCCACGACGGTCGCGCAGATCGCCGCGCGGGCCGGGGTCACGAAGAGCACCTTCTTCCGGCACTTCCCCGACAAGCGCGAGCTCCTCGTAGCGGGACAAGAAGCGCTGAGCCAGCTGCTGACCGAGGGGATCACCGAGGCGCCGCAGACCGCCAGCCCGCTTGACGCGGTCGCGGCCGGGCTCGAGCGGGCGTCGAGCGCGATGGGCCCGATGAACCGCGAGCTCGGCCCCCGGCTGAAGGCTGCGATCGCGGCCAGCGCCGAGCTTCAGGAGCGCGACGCCCTCAAGAGCGTGGGCCTCGCGGCAGCGATGACCAGTGCGCTCGTGGCCCGGGGCGTGCCGGACCCGATCGCCCACCTCGCCGCTGAGATCGGCGTCCTCGCGTTCAAGCGAGGTTACGCCGAATGGCTGGAGGCCGACCGTGACACCGCGGGCGGACTGGCGCCTTACGCCACCGCTGCCCTCCAGGACCTGCGAACAGCAAGTGCGTCACTCAGCTGAGCAGATCTCGCCTTCGGTACCTGTGCCGGCGTATCACCGGGCGGCGAGATGCGGTTGCAGCCACGGTGATTTCGGCTATAACGGCTAAAGGAGTCAAACCGCCTGCCGGGCCGGCAGCGGTATCGGTCGGCGCGCTGAGGGGATGCGGATGAACTGGACGCCAGTGACGGTGCGCGGACGCAGGCGGTCCGGCGCACGGGTCCGGCTCGGGGCCGTGGCCGGGCTGGCGGGACTGGCGGCCGCGAGCCTGGCCGGCGCCGGGTCCGCAGCGGCCTCGGCCAGCGCGGCACGGGTGTCATTGCCCGACCCGGTTGCGGCGTCGCGGGTTCCCGGTGTCACCGACGCCGGCGCGGCCCGCCGGCGGGTCGAGGTATCGGTGCGGTTGTACCTGGCCGGCCGTGACCCGGCGGCAGAGGCGCGGTTCGCCACTGCGGTGTCGACGCCGGGCTCCGGGGTGTACGGGCGGTTCGTCAGCCCGGCGCGGTTCGCCGCGCTGTTCGGGCCGACGCGGGCTCAGGTGGCGGCGGTGACGGGCTGGGCCAGGTCGGCGGGCCTGCGGGTGACGGCCATCAACGAGCACTACATCGCGGTTCGGGCGGCCGCCCCGGCCGTGGAGGCAGCGCTGGAGACGCGGCTGGATGCCTACCGGGCCGGAGGAAAGCCGGCCGGGCTCGCGCCGGTGACCGGGGTCTCAGTGCCGGCTTCCATCGGCCGCGACGTGATCGCGGTGCTGGGCCTGGACACGCTGAATGCCAGCCCGGCCGCGGAGCCCGGCCGTGCTGGCGGGCCGAGAGCGGCCGTCCGGGCCCGGCGCGCGGGCCGGCTGGGATGCTCGTCCTGGTGGGGTCAGCGGGTGAGCAGGATCCCGCGGGCCGAGGGCAAGACCAGGGCCCCGGACGAGATCTGCGGGTACACGCCGCAGCAGCTGCGGTCGGCCTACGGCGTGACCGCGGGCAGCGGCAAGGGGGCAACGATCGCGGTCGTGCTGGACGGGAGCCTGCCGACGATGCGGGCGGACGCGAACCGGTTCTTCGCGCTGCACCATGTCGCCGGGTTCGCCCGCGGCCAGTACGCCCAGAATTTCGGCCCCGGGTTCGCTAAGTCCTGCGGCGGGAGCGCGGATGTGCCGGAGGAGCCGCTGGACGTGGAGACCGCGCACATCCTCGCCCCGGCCGCCAGGATCATCTACGTCGGCGTGAACTGCGGTGCGTTCGACACCCCGCAGATGGACCAGCATTTCCTTGACGCTGAGACCCGGATCGTCGATCACCACCTGGCCGACGTCGAGACAGAATCGGTCAGCACGGTGGAGTCCACGTACCCGGCGGCGATGAAGACGGCCTGGACCAAGGTCCTTGAGCAGGGCGCCGCGGAAGGCATCGGGTTCAACTTCGACGCCGGCGACGGCGGGGACCTGTCCTCGGTCACCTTCCCGGCCTCCGACCCGTGGGCCACGGGCGTCGGCGCGACCGACCTGGAGATCGGCCGGACCGGGTCGGTGACCGGCGAGCTGGGCTGGGGCGACACCGGCACCCTGGAGAACAAGGCAGGAACCGGCTACCTGCAGCCCCCGCCGGGCACCCTGCAGCAGGGGACCACCGGCGGTCGCAGCCTCGTCTTCGCCGAGCCCGCCTACCAGCGCGGCGTCGTGCCGGCATCGCTGGCCACGGCGGGCGGGAAGCGGCCCGCGCACCGGGTGCTGCCAGACATCTCGGCGATCGGCGGCGCCACCACCGGCTGGCTGATCGGCTACACCGCCGGCAGCCGATTCGCCCAGGTGACCGAGGCGGGGACCAGCGGCTCATCGCCGGCCATCGCGGCCCTGGAGGCCGACGCCAAGCACGCCGCCGGCCACGCACTGGGCTTCGCGAACCCGCTGCTGTACCGGCTGCGCCGGACCGCCGGGATCCGCGACATCCGCCAGCCGTCGTCCCCGGCCCTGGTCCTGTCACTCCCCGGCAACTGCGCCGCCAGTGCGGGCGCATGCCTGATCACCCAGAGCCTGGACGGCCGGCTGCACGTCACCCGCGGGTTCGACGAGGTCACCGGCGTCGGGGCCGCGACAGGCAAGTTCGTCTCAGCCATCCGCCGCTACCTCGGCTAGTCCCTGGCCGCGATCACCGCGGTGCGCTTGCCCCGGCGGCCAGGCATGGCCAGGCATTACCGGGAGCCTGATCAGCAGTTCCCGGCCATTTTCGCAGATCACCTAAAACACTTCTGTTAATGTCAAATCCGGTAATATCTCCCCGCAGTTGCGAGGGATTCAGGAGAGGAGTGAGGATGAAGTACCGCATCGGCGTGCTGGCCGCTGCCATGGTGGCATTCCTGGGCGCCGGGGTCGCCGCGGCGGCCAGCCCGGCCCAGGCCGCGACGCCGTTTAACTTCTACCTGGAGCAGAGCCCCTCAATCCAGTACTGCCTGGTCACCAACGGCGTCGGGAGTCCGGTAACAATCGCCTCATCTGCTGACACCATCTGCGCCAACGTCACCGCCACCAAGGACGGTGTGGACGGAATCTATACCGTCTGGCAGTTCACGAATGGCAATGGTAACTGCATACGCGCCAACAGCTCTGACCAGGTGAAATTGGCCAAGGGGACGTGCAGCGCCACCGACCAGGGCTCTGAGTGGATCGTCACCAACGGCACGCTCAGCCATGGCGCCCACGACGTCCGGTTCGAGAACCTCCTGACGCACCTGTGGCTCAAGACAAACGGCTACGCAGCCGGCGACGACGTCCTGGTCGGCACCGGAGGCGAGAACGACTGGTTCCTCGTCTGAACGACTGGCTCCTCGCCTGATGGTCACAGCAGGGAATTCTCAGCGGGCAGTCACGTAATCGCAAGGTCGGGCGGCGAACGTCGGGCTATGGGTTCCTCAGCCAGCGCAGCGGAGGCCGGGCCGGGCAGCGGCGAGGCCCGGCTGCTGGTCGTCGAGGACGAGCCGACGATCCTGGAGCTGCTGTCGGGGTCGCTGCGGTTCGCGGGCTTCGCCGTGGTCACGGCGGCCAGCGGGGCGGAGGCGCTGCGGGTCGCGGCGGCGGCGCGGCCGGACCTGATCCTGCTGGACGTGATGCTGCCCGACGGCGACGGCTTCGACGTCATCCGGTCCATCCGGTCCGGCGGGCCGCGCGTGCCGGTCATCTTCCTGACCGCCCGCGGCCACGTCCGCGAGCGGGTCGCCGGGCTGACGCTGGGGGGAGATGACTACATCGCCAAGCCGTTCAGCCTGGAGGAGGTGCTGGCGCGCATCCGGGCCGTGCTCCGCCGCGCCCCCGGCGCGGGCGAGGCGGGCGGGTCCCGCCTGGCCGTCGCGGACCTGGAACTCGACGAGGACAGCCACGAGGTACGGCGCGGCGGCAGGCTGGTATCCCTCACGCCGACGGAGTTCAAGCTGCTGCGGTATCTGCTGCTGAACGCGGGCCGGGTGCTCAGCAAGGCCCAGATACTGGATCACGTCTGGGACTACGGCTTCGCCGGAGGCGGCAGCGTGGTCGAGCCCTGCGTCAGCTACCTGCGGCGCAAAGTCGATCAGGGCGAGCCGCGGCTGATCCACACCGTGCGCGGCATCGGCTACGTGCTGCGGATCCCGCCCTCGTGAGAGCCCGGCCTGGCACCCGGCTGCGGGCCGTGCTGGCGAATGCGTCGCTGCGGGTCCGGGTCATGGCGGTGGCCGCGATCCTGGTCACCATCACATCGGTGGTGATGGGCTCGCTGGGCACCTCCCTGCTGCGCGGCTACCTGATCGGCCGGGCCGACCAGCAGCTCCGCAGCTTCGCGGTGCTGGCCAGCCACCGGCTGGCCAGCCCGGGCAGCCCATTCGGGCCTGCCCGGCCGCCCGGACAGTCCGGACAGTCCGGGCTGCCGATCCAGTTCCTGGTCGAGGTCGTCGGCGCCAGCGGCAAGGTCCAGGTGGCGGGCCGCCCGCAGCACGACATGCCGCCGCCGGAGATTACCGCCTCCCAGCTCGCCCGCCCGGGGGGCCCGTTTACCACCACCGCACAGGGCGATCCAGCGGGTTCCTGGCGGGTCCTGGTCACGGCGCTGCCCGGCGGGCGGCATGTCGTCGTCGCGACCAGCCTGGGCGACCTGAACAGCACGGTCATCCGGCTGGAGGTAGCTGACGCGGCCGCGGGAGTGATCGCCATCGCGCTACTGGCCGGCATCGGCCTGCCGCTGGTGCGGATCAGCCTGTCGCCACTGGCCAGGATCGAGAGCACGGCGGCGGCGATCGCCGCCGGCGACCTGTCCCGGCGCATCGACCACCCCCCGCCCGGTACTGAGGTCGGGCGGCTGGCCAAGGCGCTCAACGCGATGCTCGGCCGGATCGAGGCCGCCTACCGGGCTCGCGAGGAAGGCGAGGCGCACGCCCGTGACTCCGAGGAACGGATGCGACGGTTCGTCGCTGACGCCAGCCACGAGCTGCGCACGCCGCTGACCGCGGTCCGGGGGCTGGCTGAGTTCTCGCTCCAGCAGGGCGACGGCGCCAGCCGGGCTGAGCTGCTGCGGCTGATGACGCTCGTCCAGCAGGAAGCCGGCCGGATGGGCAGGCTGGTGGAGGACCTGCTCATGCTGGCCCAGTTCGACGAGCACCCGCCGCTGGACCTCCACCTGGTCGACCTGTCCAGTATCGCCGCCGAGGCCGTCCAGGCCGCCCGCCTGATGCAGCCCGGCCGAAGGATCGCCCTGCACGCGGACGAGCCGGTCATCGTGCACGCCGATGGCGGGCGGATCCGCCAGGTCATCGACAACCTGGTCGGCAATGCGGTGCAGCACACCCCGGCCGGATCGCCGGTCACCGTCACGGTGCACGGCCAGGCCGGACAGGCCCGGCTCACCGTGGCCGACACCGGGCCGGGCATGACGGCCGACCAGGCCGCCCGGGTGTTCGAGCGGTTCTACCGCACCGACGGTGCCCGCAGTCGCGCCCGCGGCGGCGCGGGACTTGGCCTGTCCATCGCCGCCACCCTGACGGCCGCCCACGGCGGGACGATCACCGTCGACACCGAGCCGGGCCGCGGCGCTGCCTTCCGCGTCTGGCTGCCCCTGGCGGCCGACGCCGCCGCGGTCGCGGCCAGCCGCTAGCCGCGCTGGAGGACCGCCGACCGCTGTCCCGGCCTTTGGGGCGCCCGCCAGGAACCCTGGAGGCGGCCGCAACGAGATCACAAACCGCGGGCCCTTGACTACAGGCGGCGGGGCAGCCGGTCCCGCCCGGCGGGCCATCCCACGGGACGGCGTCCGCCGCGAGTCAAGGGAGGAACCGTTGACCAGCCTGTTTGAGAGCTCGCATCGCCGCCGTGGCCGGCTGGCCGTCCTGGGATCGGCCGCACTCGCCGCGACCCTGACGGCCGGGTGCGCGGCGAGCAGCACAACGCCATCTCCGGCGTCGTCGGGCTCGTCCGCGCCGGCTCGCAGCGCCTCCTTCAGCCAGTGCCTGAAGAAGCACGGCGTGACCCCGCCGGCCGGGTTCGGCGCAGGCGGCGGCTTCGGCGGCGGGGGTGGCCAGGGCAGCAGCCGGCCGCACGCCCGGCCGACCGGAGCGGCCGCGTCCGCATTCCGCAACGCCATGAAGGCCTGCGGCGCGACCGGCTTCCCCGGCGGCGGTCCGGCCGGGTGAGCCGCCCGCCTCATGACGGCCAGTTCACGAACGGAGAGGAAACGACGACATGTTCGGCATTTACCTGCGGCGGGAGCTGCGCCGGAGAATGCGGCAGGCGATCTTCATCGCCCTCGGCCTGGCCATCGGCATTGGCCTGGTCATCACGGTGACCGCCGCCTCGGCAGGCGTCTCGGCCAGCCAGGGGACGGTCCTGCACGCCCTGTACGGGGTGGGCACCGACGTCACGGTCACCCAGCAGCCGACCGCGGGCTCGGGCGGGCCGACCAGATTTGGCTTCGGCGGCGGCTCGGGCAGCAGGCCGACGGCCGGCACCAAGATCAACCGGAGCGTCCTGAACAGCGCCGGGCTCGGCACGCTGAAGTCCTCATCGGTCACGCAGATAGCCGGACTGAAGGACGTGTCCGCGGCAGCCAGCGCGCTCAGCCTGACGGACCTGAAGCTGTCCGGTACCTTCCCGGCAGCCGGATCGGCCACCCCGGGCGGCGGCTCGGGCGGCGGCTCGGGCGGTAAGTCGTCCATCACCACCAGCACCTTCAGCGTGACCGGAGTGGACCTGTCGGAGGGCTCGCTAGGCCCGCTCGCCTCCGGGAAGATCACCTCGGGCCACAACTTCAGTTCCGCCGACTCCACGTCCAGCGACGCCGTCGTCGACTCGAACTACGCCAGCGCGCAGGGCCTCAAGACCGGGTCGACGATCAAGATCGCCGGGAAGAAGTTCACCGTCATCGGCATCGTCACCGAGGCTCAGGAAACCAGCGCCGCGAACGTGTACATCCCGCTGGCCCGCGCGCAGTCCCTGGCCGGAATGAAGAACCAGGTCAACACGATCTACGTGTCCGCCAAGAGCGCCTCGGACATCCCCGCGGTCTCGAAAGAGATCTCCGCGGCCATGCCCAAGGCTACGGTCACCACCTCCAGCGACCTGGCCAGCGAGGTCACCGGCTCGCTGTCCAGCGCCTCCAGCCTGGCCAACAACCTCGGCAAGTGGCTGGCCGTGGCCGTCCTGGCCGCGGCGTTCGGCCTGGCCAGCCTGCTGACCGTGTCCGCCGTGACCCGCCGGGTCCGCGAGTTCGGCACGCTCAAGGCGATCGGCTGGCGCAACCGCCGGATCCTGCGGCAGATCATGGGCGAGTCGCTGGTCATCGGCCTCATCGGCGGCGCGGCCGGAGTGCTGGTCGGCATCGGCGGCGCGGCGCTGATTCAGGCCATCGCGCCACCGCTTACCGCCACCACCCAGGCCCCTGCGGCCGGCGCGGCCGGCGCGCCCGGCGGCCCGGGCGGCGGGTTCGCCCGCGCCGCCCAGGCCGCCACCCACACCGTGTCCGTCCACCTGACCGCGCCCATCACCATCGGCGCCGTCCTGCTGGCGGTCGCCCTGGCCGTCGCCGGGGGCCTCATCGCCGGGTCAGTCGGCGGCTGGCGCGCGGTCCGGCTCCGCCCGGCCGCGGCGCTGGCACGAGTCGTCTAGGCAGCAGCTCTGTGAAAGGGACAACCGTCATGTACGAGCTCAGCGGCGTCACCAAGGACTATAAGAAGGGCAAGGGCATCATCCACGCGCTCGATGGCGTGGACCTGGTCATCGCCGATGGCGACTGGCTGGCGATCCAGGGACCCACCGGCCACGGCAAGAGCACCCTCCTGCAGATCCTCGGCGCGCTGGACCGGCCCACCTCCGGCGCGGTCCGGTTCGGCGGCCAGGACCTGGCCCGGCTGCGCGAGAGCCAGCTCACCGACGTGCGCGCCACCTCGATCGGCTTCATCTTCCAGTCCTTCAACCTCATCCCGACCCTGTCCGCCCAGGAGAACGTCGAGACCGCCCTCGTGCCCCTCGGCGTTGCCGCAACGCAGCGGCGCGAGCGCGCTTACCGGGCACTGGCCGACGTCAGCCTCGGCGACCGGGCCCGGCACCTGCCCTCCGAGCTGTCCGGCGGCCAGCAGCAGCGCGTCGCCATCGCCCGCGCCCTGGTCAAGCAGCCCAGGGTTCTGCTGGCCGACGAGCCGACCGGCAACCTCGACGAGGACACCAGGGACGAGATCATCACGCTCCTGGAGGCGCTATGGGACGAGCTGAGCCTCACCCTGATCATGGTCAGCCACGACAGCGCCGTCGCCGGCCGGGCCCAGAGGACCGGGATGATGAACAACGGCCGCCTCACCACCCAGGCCCGCTCCCCCAATCCCCTCCCCTGACCTGCGCCGCCGCCAGGCATCCAGCCCTCAGCTGGATGCCTGGCGGCGGTAGTCCGCAACGCCTGACTCGACGTCATCAGCGCCGCCACCGAACGGAGCCGCAGACCTGGCCTGCCGCGTGCAGCTCGTGATCTTCTCCCTTGGGCCTGTCGCCGTCGCGCTCGCCGAAGTCCTGCTCGGCGAGGTCACGGCTTTTGGCGTCAATCCAGCGTAGACGAGTTACTCTTCGCCGATGTCGGCCAGGTTCTGGCGCAGTTCGGTGATCAGCGGATCACCGTCGGGCAGGATGCGCTCCAGGCGGTCGACGGTGTCGCGCAGCAGCGTACGGGCGTCGCCATAGCGCCCCAGCTGGCGGTACAGCTGAGCCAGCTTCGCCCGGCTCCGCAGCGTATCGGGGTGCCGGGGGCCCAGCACCCGCTCGAACCCGGCCCAGGCCTGCTCGCAGGCCAGCTCCGCCGCCGCCGGGTGGCCGGTCTTCTGGTACGCGGTGCCGAGGTCGTTCCGCGCCGCCAGCGTGTCCAGGTGATCGGGCCCGAGGACGCGCTCCCGGTCGGCCACCACCCGCTTGTAGGCCGCGACTGCCTCCTTGGCCCGGCCGCTGGCCAGGCAGGAGTCGGCCAGGCCGTTGCGCGTGGTCATCGTCTGCGGGATGCCGGACTCCCTGGGCGCGCTCCCGGTCGGACAGCGTGCGCCGGTAGAGGGTGATGGCGTCGGAGTACTGGCCCGCAGCCAGGTAGGCGCCGGCGAGTTCGTCCCGCGCGCCCAGCGTGTCGGCATGCCCGGGTCCGCTGACCTGCTCGAATTGGAGAACCGCGCGCTCAAGGACAGTGATCGCGGCCGGCAGCTGGAGCGCCGCCACGAGGGCGTGGCCCAGGCGGCGCCGTGCCTCGATCACGTCCGGATGATCCGGCCCGAGCTTGTGGGTCAGGCTGTCGAGTGCCCACTGGAACCACGGAATGGCGTCGTCCGCGCGGCCAGCCGCGAGGAAGGCGCCGGCCAGCCGCTGGCCGGCCAGCATCGTGTCCGGGTGCCCGCGGCCAAGGAGGCGGCCGCCGGTCGTGGCCAGGTCGCGCCAGTGATCCACGGCGGGTCCCGTCAGGCCGACGCGATCCAGGCTGTCTCCGGCCCGCACCAGCACGGGATGGCAGCCGCCTTCCCACAGCAGGTCTCCGGTGACCCGCCGGAGGGTCGCCACGCAGGATCGCAGGCCGGACGCAGGCCAGCCGGGCAGATCCTCGTCCGGCCACGCCTGGAGCAGCGCGTCTCGCGGCCGACGCGCCGCCTGGTCCGGCATGCCCTCGGGCATCGCGGCCCGCAGCGCCGCCTGCAGCACCGGGCTGATCCGGACCGTCGGCGGCGCCGACTTCGGGTCGACGGTCAGCAGTCCGGCCTGTTCCAGCGCCGTGCAGGGCGCGCTCGCTGCTGGCCGGGACGCCGCCGCCGCCCGAGAGGAACTCGCCTGCCGCGGGAGCGGCGAGGACGGTCTGGGGAATGCCGTGCCCGTCCAGCAGCGCGGCCAGGGCCAGCAGCAGCTTGGCCGATCCGTCCGGCGACAGCTGGTCCGCCCGTCCGAACAAGAACATCCATGTCACCGCGGCGGCCGACGGCCGGGCGCTGGCCGCCTCGGCCAGCTGCTCCCGCCGGCGCACGAAATGGGCCCGGTACTCGAGGCACGACAGCGGAGAGCTGGCGATCACCGTGCTGGCCTGGGCCAGCGCGACCGGCTCGAAGTCCATGTCCCGAGCCAGCTCGATCGCACCGAGCCGCTTGTCCGGGTCAGCCTCCAGGCGTCCGTTCAGATAGCCGATTGCCTCGCGCACGCTGAACGGGCCGACCGGCACGACCCGTACGCCGCTGGGGACGGCCGTCGCGTCCGCGGAGGTCACCAGCACCCGGCCGGCCGGACCGGCCGGCCACAGTCCATCAAGGTTCGCCGCGCCGGCCAGGTCATCGAGTACCACCAGCCACGAACGGCTGGTCTCCCCTAGCCAGCTGAGGAACTGGGCGGCGACCGACTCACAGCTGCTCGCCTGGTCCCGGCCGGTCGCGGCGGCCGTCGCCGCGGCATAGCCGGACAGCACCGAGGCCCGGCTCGTGGCCTCGATCCAGACCAGGAGATCCACCGCGCCTGACTGCCACAGCGACTCGGCGAAAGCCGCGGCGAGCTGGGTCTTGCCCGACGATCTCAGCCAGTCCTGCGCATCGGGAGCCGCCAGCGGGCCGGGGAAGGCAGACGGGGCCGCCCCTCGATCGGGGACGAGCGCGACCGCGGCCCCGGCCGGCAGCGCAGCCGTCAGATCGGGGGCCGTCTCCGGCCGGGCAGTGAATCCGTCGACCAGCGCCGGAACCGTGCCGGACCGGACTGGCCAGGTCGGCCGGTCAGGGGCGGCGCCCGCGGTGTCCGCGGCCGGCACCGCTCTGCTCACTGCGCGCCGCCGGCGGCCGGTCGTACGCGGGCCGGCGTCGGCTGGCCAAGCTGAAGAAGCCATGTTGTTTCCCCCCGCTGTCCCCGGCCGAGTCCGCCATCGCCGGCCTGGCTCACAGCTCCTGGTTGAAGACCAGCACGGGACTGGTCCTGGTGAGTGTTTCCTTGCGGAAGAAGGCAGGAGCCGTGACGCGCATGTAGATGAAGCCGGCCAGTCCGGCCAGCGCGGCCAGCGCGGCGATGATGAAGATGCCGCCGATCTGCCAGTGCAGGACCGGCACCGTCCACGTGGTGTAGCTGTTGGACGCGACCCAGTCGCTCTGCAGGCTGTAGAAGCCAGCCGCGTACATGATCAGCCCGCCTAGCCCGGGCAGGATGCCGCGCATCCACAGATTCCGGGCGCTGCTGGTCAGCGTGGCCCGGTAATACCAGACGCAGGAAAACGCGGTCAGCCCGTAGTAGAACGCGATGTACAGCCCAATCGCCGTGACCGCGTCAGCGATCGGGTTGCCGCCGGAGATGTAATTCAGCGGGATGTACAGGGCGATCGAGATCGCGCCCATCACCACCGTGGACACCGTCGGCGTCAGGTACCTCGGGTTGATCTTGGCGAACGACTCGGGCAGCGCCCCGTAGGCCGCCATCGACAGCGTCGTGCGCGCGGTCGGCAAGATCGTCGTCTGGGTCGATGCGGCAGCGGAGCTGAGCACCATGAGGATCAGGAGCCGGGACAGGACGGTGCCGAGCCCGGACGAGCCGAAGATCGCGCCGCCGGCGACCGACAGCACGTCGAACTGGTGCGCGGGATTCATCAGCCCGACGCCCTTGCTGCCGATGCCCGCGAACGCCTGCACGGAGATGATCACGATCACGTAGGTAACGAGCAGCAGGACCGTCGAGATGATCCCCGCTCGGCCGGGCGTCCGGGACTTGTCCGCGGTCTCCTCATTCACCGACAAGGCGGTGTCCCAGCCCCAGTAGATGAACAGCATCAAGACGATGCCGGACACAAAGGCCGAGACCGGCAGGTGCGACGGCAGCAGCCAGCTGAAGCTCAGATGCAGCGACCCGGCCGGATGACTGCCGAACACCCGGACCAGCGCCGTGACCGACATGACCAGCAGCAGGACGATCTCGATGGACAGCAGCGCCTTCTGGAAGTTGGCCGAGACCTCAATGCCGCGGTAGCAGATGTAGGTCATCACGACGATCCACAAGATGCCGACCAGCAGCACCCACCCGCCGGAGGCGTTGGCGCCGATCGCGCTGTTGGGTCCCTGGACGAGGAAGAACACGTACTGCCCGGCCACCTGCGCCAGGCTGGCCATGACCAGGACGTCGGCCGCCAGCACGCCCCAGCCGCCGGCCCAGCCGGTTTTGGGCCCGAACGCCCGGGCCGCCCAGATGAATGTGGTCCCGCAGTCGGGATCGGCCTTGTTCAGCTCGCTGAAGCCGAGCGAGCAGAGCAGCATCGGCACGAACGCCAGCACGGCGACCAGCGGGGCCTTCAGCCCGACGGCGGCCACCACGAAGAACAGCGTCGCGGCCAGGCTATAGGCCGGGGCGGTCGAGGCCACGCCGATGACCACGCTGGACACCAGGCCAAGAGCACCGGTCTTGAGACCCTTGTCCCGGGGCTCCTTCCCCCGCAGGCCAGGACTCAAGGTAGCCACGGCTCACCCCCCTGTTAGTCACCCAGTCGTGCTGCGAATCCGCCCGGTCGTGCCCGGGTCATCTAGCTCGCGACCGCTGCCACGGTTTTTCCGGCTACTGCGGGTCACCGTGGGACAGATAGTAACAGATGGTAATCGAGCATGGTCAAAAGCACCGTATCGCACAGCATCGGGCGCACTGCGTTCGATCTTGACCATCCGGATGATCACGCGCGGTGAAGGCTCCTGCCGCGCCCGGTCCCCCGTCTCCCGGCCGCTCCCGGCGCGGGTCAGTTCCGTGTCAGCCTGGGGCTTCTGGGTACACAACCCAAGATGTTGTGACGCGGTTGATGGTGGACCGTACGAGGCTGGGCGACTTCAGGCTGTGAGAGGCGGACACGCATGCGTCCTGATATCAGGCCGGGCGGCATCTTCCCCGATTACGCTCTCCCGGACCACACCGGCACGGTGCGCAAGCTCAGCGAGCTTCAGGGCCGCGATCCGCTGGTCCTCACCCTGGCGCGCGGCAACTACTGCCCCAAAGAGCACCAGCAGCACCTCGAGCTGGCCGCCAACTACTCGAAGATCGCGGTGGCCTACACCCAGGTCGCCACCATCGCCACCGACGACCATCACACCCTGCAAGAATTCCGCGCGTCAGTGGGCGCCCAGTGGACCTTCCTGTCCGATCCCGGCCGGACAGTCCAGCAGGACCTCGACATCCAGGAGTACACCGACCCCGAGCACAACCCGATGATCCCGCACACCCTGGTGCTCAAGCCGGGGCTGGTCGTCCACAGTGTCTACAACGGCTACTGGTTCTGGGGCCGCCCGTCGATCTCCGATCTGTGGCACGACCTGCGTGCCGCCACCAGCGAGATCCGCCCGGACTGGGATCTGAGCAAACCGGGGCTCCGCGAGGCCTGGGACGCCGGCGACTTTTCGAACTTTCACGGCTGGGACCGGCACGCGCCCGGGTCAAAGCCGACCTCGTATACGTGAGGGCGAAGGCAGTGCGAACGCCGGTATGCGAGATGCTCGGGATCGAGCAGCCGATCGTCCTGGCGCCCATGGTCGACATTCCCGGGCTGGCCGCGGCGGTGTCGAACGCCGGTGCGCTCGGCATGGTGACGCTGACCTGGTCCGATGACGTCGGAGCCGTCGTCAGGAAGACGGCGGCGCTGACCGCGCGGCCGTTCGGCGGCAACTTCGTGCTCACCTCAGATCGTCACCGTCCCCTTGACCAGGCCCTTGACGCCGGCTTGCGGATCGTCTCGTTTTTCCTGGGGGATCCCGGCGGCTACGTCCAGGCCGTGCACGCCGCCGGCGGAATCGTCATGCACACGGTTGGCAGCGCCGAGGAAGCGCGGCGGGCCGTCGCCTCCGGCGTCGACGTGATCGTCGCCCAGGGCTGGGAGGCCGGCGGCCACGTGGGGAGTACCGTCGCGACGCTGCCGCTGGTGCCCGCGGTGGTGGACGCGGTGGCGCCGGTGCCGGTGATCGCGGCTGGCGGGATCGGTGACGCTCGCGGAGTCGCGGCGGTGCTCGCCCTGGGCGCCCAGGCCGCGTGGCTGGGCACGCGGTTCCTGATGGCCGAGGAGATGCCGATCCACGAGGACTACCGGCGCCGGCTGGTAGCCGCGGCCGAGACCGACCCGCAGTGGTACCCCAACCTGTACGACGTCGGGTGGCCGGACTCTCCCCACCGCGCCCTCCGGAACTCAACGGCCGCCGCGTGGGAAGCCGCGGGCTGCCCCCCAGACGACCAGCGGCCAGGAATAGGCGACGTGATCGCGCACCTCGCCTCCGGCGAGGCAATCGTTCGATACGAGGGAGCGCCGCCCATGATCGGGACCACCGGTGACATCGAAGCGCTCTCGATGTGGGCCGGGCAGAGCGTCGCACTCGCGAGGCAGCCGCAGTCAGCGGCGGACATCGTGACCGAGCTCACCTCCCGCCTGTAACCCCGGCGGCGGCCGGGTGGCCAGTTCGCTGGCGGGGATGCGCACGGCGATCTCGCCGCCGAGCCGGTACCCCGCTGACAGGCCGAGGTGGTCGCCGCTCCAGAAGCGTCCGGCGTCATACCAGTTCGGCTGCCGGTCGCTGGCCAGCAGGCCCATGGCCTGGTAGGTCACGGCCAGCACCTCCGCGCAGTAGGCGGTCTCCAGGTCGGCGCTGGGTACCCGGTGCCTGAGGGCCGGCGCGCGGCCGAGCAGCCACCGCGACGAGAGCCGGGCCGTGGAGGGGAACGGGGTGCCATCCAGCCGCGCGATCGTGCGCAGGACGGCGTCCTCCATCTCGCGGGTCACCGCCGGGTCCAGCTGGCGCAGCCACGCCCGCTGGCCGTACCTGTTGGCCCAGATGACGACCGCCTCGCGCAGGTCGTGCAGCTGGACCCCGCGGTGCCGGTTCCCGGCCCACACATCAGGCAGGGAGCGGCCGAGCTCGGCATGCCACATCAGCGGCGGCAGGTCGTCGATGACCACGGACATGCCGACGTGGTTGACCGGGCTGTTGGTGGCCACCTGGATCGCACGGTCGGCCATGCTGTGCCCGCGGAACAGCCACACGTCACCGGTGCGCGCCAGATCCACGGCCTGATCCAGGGTGATACTCGCGGCGGGCACCCTCTAGCCTAAGCAGATGCGCTGGTACAAAGTGCTGGGACTGGCCGCATTCGCGGGCGTGGCCGCCACCGGGGTCGTGATCGCCCGCTCCGAGCGGCGCCGCCGCGCCTATACCCCGGCCGAGGTCCGGGAACGGCTGCACGCCCGGCTCGCCGAAACGCCCGAGGCTAGCCCGGCCCCGCCCGACCCCCGGTCGTGATCACCGCCGGCGCGCCGCACCGTGACTGGAAGCGCCAGCACTGGTCTTGCCGCCTGGCCGCGCCTGCCGGGGTGATCATCGGTGCGGCGATGCTGCTCAGCAGCTGCGGAGGCTCTGGCCCGGCGGCCGGGCACGCGCTGAACCCGGGAGCACTGACCACCGACGTCCTGGCGCCGCTCAAACCCGGAGACGAAGTCGGCATGCTGTTCGTCGACCTGGATAACTCGAGCAACTCCCCGCTGTCCCTCCGGTCGGTCAGCTTCCCCGGCCGCGGCGTGGGCACCGTCATCCGCATCGTCCAGCTCGAGATCGGGCCGAGCATCGCCGGGAAGATCCCCCCGTCGCAGATCACCAAGGGCGTGCCCGGCGGTGCTTACCGGACCGACCCGCCCGTCGCCTGGTGGGCACCGACCAGAACCTGCGGGCGGCAGGTCCTG
This sequence comes from uncultured Actinomycetota bacterium, assembly GCA_963822485.1. Classification (GTDB taxonomy): domain Bacteria; phylum Actinomycetota; class Actinomycetes; order Streptosporangiales; family Streptosporangiaceae; genus DASUBV01. Next base: position 75,961 of record CAWGHW010000023.1, on the reverse strand, counting down.
GATCCGGTCCGCGGCTACGTGCTGCCACCCCGGGGGATCGCCCGCGTGTGGGTCGTCCTGCAGGCCGCCCGGCCGGGCAGGTACTCGTTCGGCCATGTCCTGCGCTACACCCAGGGCGGCCGGCAGTACCAGGAAGTGGTCCGCGAAGTCGTCCGCGGACGCGTCGCGCCGCACGCTCCCTATATCCCGGTCGATGCGACAGAGAAATACTGCCTGAGCAGGGCGAAGACCAAGCTCCTGCCCTACCCCTAGTACCAGGCACCCCCGGATGCGGCGCTTCGGGCCGCCGGCCAGACTCTGATCATGTCGTTGCTCTCCGATGCTGAAGTTCAGGCGCTGCTAGCTGATGCTGCCGCGCGGTCCGGGCGTTACCTGGCCAGCATCGATGAGCGCCCTGTCGTCCCGGATGCTGCCGCGCTGGCCGGGCTTGACCGGTTTGACGAACGGTTGCCGGAGGTGGCGGGAGACCCGGCCGCGACGCTGGCCTTGCTGGACGAGGCAGGATCCGCCGGCACCGTGGCGAGCGCGGGCGGCCGGTATTTCGGGTTCGTCATCGGCGGCGCCTATCCGGTTGCGGTGGCGGCGAGCTGGCTGGCCACGGCGTGGGATCAGAACGCCGCGCTGCCGGTGATGTCGCCGGTGGCCGCGCGCCTGCATGACGTGGTGACCGGATGGCTGACCGAGCTGCTGGGCTTGCCGGCCGGGAGCGCGGCGGTGTTCGTGACCGGGGCGTCCATGGCCAACACCGCCGCCCTGGCCGCTGCGCGCGACCACCAGCTGGCCCGGGTCGGCTGGGACGTGCAGGCCGACGGGCTATTCGGAGCACCCGAGCTGACGGTGATCGTCGGGGAGAATGCCCATTCCACGGTTACTAAGGCCCTCGGCCTGGTGGGACTGGGCCGGGACCGGGTGCGCCGGGTCCCGGCCGATGATCAGGGGCGGATGCGCGCTGACTGCCTCCCCGAGGACGTAACCGGCCCGGCGGTGATCTGCGCCCAGGCGGGCGAGGTGAACACCGGTGCGTTCGATCCTTTCCCCGCCATCCTGGAATGGGCCCGGCGGCATGAAGCGTGGGTACACGTCGATGGCGCGTTCGGGCTGTGGGCGCTGGCGGATACATCACGTTCTCACCTGACCGCTGGCCTGGCCGACGCCGATTCCTGGGCGACTGACGGGCACAAGTGGCTCAATGTCCCGTACGACTCCGGCATCGCCTTCGTCCGGCGCGCCGCGGACCTGCGCCGCAGCTTTGCCGCGGCCGCTGGCTACCTGCCCCCCGATGCCGGTTTCGAGGCCATGAATCACACGCCCCAGTCCTCGCAGCGCGCCCGGCAGGTCGAGGTGTGGGCGGTCCTGCGCACCCTGGGCAGGCAGGGCGTGATCGATCTCATCGCGCGGACCTGCCGCCATGCCCAGACCATGGCCGGCTTTCTCAGCCAGGCGGGCCTGGAGGTGCTGAACGACGTCGTGCTCAATCAGGTGCTCGTCCGCGCGGCCACCGACGACCAGACCCTGGCCCTGGTCAAGGCCGTCCAGCAGGACGGAACCTGCTGGTGCGGGCCGACGGTGTGGCAGCACCGCCCGGCCATGCGGATCAGCATCTCCGGCTGGGCAACAACCGACCAGGACGTCATGCACAGCGCAGACGCCATCATCGCCGCTGCTCAGCCGCAAGACCCCGCAGACAGCTAAACGACGGCGTCCCGCCGGGCGGAGGTCGCGAGCCGGCTGGCGAGGGCGGCGATGAGGTCGCGGAGTTCGCCTGGTCGCTCGACGGCGAACGGCCGGTCGAGCGAGGCGAGCAGCGGGGGGAGCCAGTCGAGCCGCTCCGCTCGCAGCTCGACGCGGTACCAGGGCTCGCTGTCCGGGTCGGCGCCGCCGGCCGGCGGGAGCTCCTCCGCGATCGCGACGCTGGCGGGGAGCCGGGCACGGATCTGCTCGATCGTGCCCTGGATGCGCAGGGTTACTTCATGCCGGTACGGGGTCGTGGCGAGCGCGGACAGGACGTGCTGCGCCGGGTCGAATCCGGCCGGCGGCTCGAACGAGCCCGGCAGCGTCCTGGTGTCGGTAATGCGATCGAGCCGGAACGTCCGGTCCTGGGCGATGCCGGGATCCGCGCCCGTCACGTACCAGCGCCCTGAGTGCGCGACGAGCCCGTACGGGTGCAAGGTGCGCTCGCTGCGCCGGCCGTCGGCGGCGGTGTGCCGGATCGAGACCGGCCGGTGATGCCGCACGGCGTCGGCGATCGAGAGCAGGACCGCAGCGTCCGGGGCGGGCGCCTGGCCGGGCGGGGCGGTGAAGGCCAGGGAGCTGAGTACGGCGTCGAGCCTGCGGGCGAGCCGCGCGGGCAGTACCCGGCGGATCTTGGCCGCTGCCGTGTCGCTCGCCGTGCCCGCGGCCGTCGCCAGCCCGGTCTGGCGGCCCGCGAGCAGGCCGAGCAGCACGGCCAGCGCCTCGTCGTCGCTGAGCATGAGCGGAGGCATGCGGTACCCGGAGGCGAGCCGGTACCCGCCGTAGCGGCCGCGCACCGACTCGACGGGTACGTCGAGGTCGATCAGGTGGCCCGCGTACCGGCGCACGGTGCGCTCATCGACGCCGAGCCGGTCGGCCAGCTCGGCCACCGTGCGGACGCCGCCCGACTGCAGAAGCTCCAGCAGGGACAGCACGCGGGCAGTCGGCCGGGTCATGGTCACAAGTATCTCACTGATACCGGGCGGCTTCTGTCCGGTATCAGTTCTAGCGTGGGGGCAGGGCGTAGCCGCTGACAAGGAGATCACCATGGATTTCGTCTCGATCCGCATCATCACCGACGACGTCGCCCGCCTCGCCGGGTTCTACGAGCGCGCCACCGGCGTGCGGGCGAGCTGGTCGAACGAGAACTTCGCCGAGCTCACGACCGGCTCCGCCACCCTCGCGATCGCCAGCACCCGCACCGTTCCGCTGTTCGCGCCCGGCGCCGCCCGGCCGGCCGACAACAACACGGTCATCATCGAGTTCCTCGTCGACGACGTAGACGGCGTGCACCAGAACCTGGCCGGCTTCGTCAAGGACCTGGTCACCGAGCCCACCACGATGCCGTGGGGCAACCGGTCGCTGCTGTTCCGCGACCCCGACGGCAACCTCGTCAACTTCTTCACCCCCGTCACCCAGGCCGCCATCGACAAGTTCGCCCGCTGACGCCGCCCGCTCCGGCCCCGGCTCAAGCCGGGTTTAGTGGCGTCCTAGCCGGGCAGCGCGAATCGCATGACCGATCCGGAGACATCACGGCACATCGAGATCAAGGACGGCGATCAGACCGTCGCCGATGCCGACGTGTCGGCTTCAGCGGAGCCCGAGGGAACCATCCGGGCGTCGCTGCGCGCCGCGTCCGGGCACATCGCTCCGGGCAGCCGGGCCAGCCTGGTCGATGCCGTCATGGACCTGCCCGAAGTCCGCGAAAGCTCGCGGCTGAAGGCCGCCATCCCGCTCGGCGACGGCGAATCACTGGACCGCCTGCGGGAACGGGCCGATGAGGTCACCACGCGCCCGGCCGGATCCACGGCCCTAGTCGACGCCACCGTCCCGCCGCAGGACGAATCCCCGAGCGAGTTCCCGGGACCGGACAGCCAATCGTCAGCCGACCACTGAGCAGTCGGGGTTTGGGGTCAGGATGAGAATCTCCGGCTAGAGCTATGACCACCCTGAGGGCATGGCCGGGGATGGCCGGTCAGCCGGGACCGGCTCGTCGAGCCGGCGGTCTGACGCTTCCCTGGCGTGCGGCGCCGGTTCTTTCCCGTCCGGCGGCACGGCACGGCCATCTGGCCGGGACCGCTGCCCGGCTGCGGGCCGGCTGGCCCGGCGGGCCGCGGGACCGTTCCCGGCAGGCACCGCGGCAGCGCGATGCAGGCGTCCGCACCTCCCTGCGGCAGGTTACCGACGGTCGCCGCACCGCGGTGAGCCAGGGCAATGGCCGCGACCAGGGACAGCCCCAGCCCGCTGCCGGTATCGCGGGCCCGCCGGCCGCGGGAGAAACGCTGGAAGGCGCGCCGCGCCATGTCCTCGGCGAAACCGCTGCCCTGATCGGCGACGTGCAGCCCGAGCAGCCCGTCATCCTCGCGGGCGGTCAGCGTGATCGTGCCCCGGCCGTAGTGCAGCGCATTGGCGACCAGGTTGTCCAGCGCCTGCGCGGCGCGGTCGGGATCACCCAGCACCCAGCGGCCAGGCGCCAGGTCACAGACCATGATCTGCCGACCTCGTGTCCAGGCCGCGGCCCGGGCGCGGGCCGCGGCCGCCTCCAGCAGCACCCGCGGTTCCAGCGGCCGCGGCCGCAGCGGAAGCTACCCGCGATCCGCCCTGGCCAGCACCAGCAAGTCGTCCGCCAGCCGGCACACGCGGCGGATCTCCTCGGCTGCCGACCGGAGCGCGGCCCGCAGGTCGCTGGCATCCCGGTCCCCCACCAGCGCCAGCTCAACCTCCGTGCGCAGCGCAGTCAGCGGCGTGCGCAGCTCATGGCTCGCGTCGCTGACCAGCTGCCACTCCTGTGCCGCCCGCCGCACGCTGCGACCAGGCACCCCGCCGGCTGCGCAGCCGAGGGGCCCGCCGACGCTAATCCTGGTAGTCACCTGTCTCCCCCTGATGGATCAGCAAGCCCTGATGGATCAGCAAGCCCGGGCACGACCCGAGCGTCGCTCAGCTGGTACCCGGCACCGCGGACAGTCTCGATACTCCGGATCCCGAATGGTCGATCGATCTTGTCCCGCAGGTAGCGGACATAGACGTCGATAACATTGGATTTGTTCTCGTAAGCCATGTCCCAGGCCCCCTCCAGCAGGTCGTAGCGGGACAGGACCTGCCCTGGCCGGCGCATGAAGACCTCGAGCAGCTGGAGTTCCTTCGTCGACAGCGCGATCTGCGTGCGCCCCCGGCTGACCACGCGGGTACGGACGTCCAGACTCAGGTCACCGACGCTGAGCACCGGCCCGCGGGTCACCGGGCCGCGGCGGCCCAGCGCCCTGATGCGCGCCAGCATCTCGCTGAGATCGAACGGCTTGACCAGGTAGTCATCCGCGCCCGTATCGAGCCCCGTCACCCGGTCGTCTACGGCGGCACGGGCCGTCAGCATCAGGATCGGGGTGTGCACCTCGCAGGCGCGAAGCCGCTGGCAGCGCGAACCCGATGGGCAGGCCGTGCAGGGTGGTGAGCAGGTGCGGCCGCAGCCCCCAGAACCAGCGCGAGCGGGAGGCGCAGTACCGGTCAGCCAGGCCATCGTGACCGCCAGCGCGCGCTGCTGCTTGCTGTACCCAGGCTGGCCCCGCAGGTACGCGAACATGCCGCGCAGGTGCTTGCGGGCGTGCCGTAGCCAGCGGGCCGCCACGTGCGGCGATTCCTTCAGCAGGTCATCGGCTCTCACGTACAGTGCGGTCGCGAGGATGTTCCAGGTTGTTCGTCACACAGCGATCCTGGACACCCTCGCCACGCCGGCGCCCGCATCCCCTGGATAGGTCGTCTAGGTGGGGTAGGGGTCGGGGGTAGTCAGGTAGGTGCGCCCGGCTGGGGTGGTGAGCCGGAAGTGGCCCGGCCTGGGCTGGGTGAGGGTCCAGCCGGGGAGTTGCTTGATCTTGTGGTGGGTGCGGCAGTGGCCGCCGAGGTTGCACCCGCAGGTCCGGCCGCCCTGGTGGTAGGGGGTGGTGTGGTCGAGGTCGGCGTGGCGGGCGGGCTGGCGGCAGCGGGGGTGGCGGCAGGTCTGGTCGCGGGCGGTGACGTGGTCGCGGATCTTGGTGGTGGGCCGGTAGGCGGGGGTGGCGGTGGTGTGGGCGCAGCCGCCGGGCGCGGCGGCGTCCGCGGCGGCCTGCCGCCGGGCGCGGGCCAGGGCGCGGCGGGCGGCGCGCAGCACCGCGGCCCGGATCCCGGTGCCGCCTGAGCTGCTGCCGGCGGATGCGGGGCCATCGGGCCCGGCGTCGGCGAGCTGGTCCACGACGGTGGCGGGGATGGTGACGGTGACCTGGCCGGTGACCCCGGCGGGCCGGTCGGCGCGGCCCTGGCGGTGGCGGCGGCGGATGGTCTCGGTGGCGATGGCGTAGCCGTCTTGGTCGGTGAGGATGACCTGCCAGCGGGCGTGCGGGTCGGCGGCGGCGGTGAGCGCGAGCAGCCGGGCCTGCCCGCCGGCGATGGGGCCGATGCGGCTCAAGGTCGCCGGCCCGGCGGGGTCACCGTTCAGCGCACGCCAGGAGATGACCAGGTCCAGCAGGCCCGGCGGCGGGCGGCCAGGCCTGCCCGCGGGGCGGCGGGCGGCTGGGCGGCGAGGTTCCGGCGGGTGGCGGGTGAGTGGCGGGGGGCGGGTGGCCGGGTGGCTGGCCGAGGAACGGGGGGATCTGGGCGGCGGTGCCGGGTATCGGCGGCCAGCCGGTCGGCGGGTCCGGGGGCGAACGGGCCATCATCTTCGTCGTCGTCTTCGCAGGCGTCGCCGGGCTCGGCGGGCGGGCCCGGGTCGGGCGGCCCTTCGTCAGCCGGCTCGTCATCGGGCAGCGCTGGCCCGCCCGCACGGTGCTCGCCCGGGTGACCCCCGGCGCTGTCGCCAGGGTCATCGGGCCGGTCGGCGCCGGGGCCGGCCGGGCCGCCGGGGCCCGAGCCGGCGGAGTCAGCGCCGCCAGGGCCGGGCTCGCCCAGGCCAGGGCCGCCGGAGCCGGAGCCGGGATCCCCGGGCCGGCGCCACCGCGGCCAGCGCCGCCGTCGCCAGAGCCGCCGTCGCCAGGGCCGCCGCGGCCAGGGCCGCCGGGGCCAGGATCGCTGGGTGGGCCAGGGTCGGGGTCGGTGGGGCCGGGCGGGCCGGGGTCGCCGGCGGGCGGGGGGACCAGCGGCAGGGTGCCGAGGATCAGGCCGATCAGCGCGACCGCGCGCAGGAAGTCCAGGCCGCCGCCCATCCCCGCCGACTTCATCGCCCGCGCGATCGCGGTCAGCCGGGCCATCCCCGCCGCCGCGTGCACTCCCGGCAGCCGCGTCGCCGCCAGCGTCGCCGTGCCCTCCGGGTCCGGGTACAAGCTGACCTTCGCGTGCCGCTGCGCGTCCTTCCGGCGCTGCTCCGCGCCCTCGGGGTCCGCGGCGATCACCGCGCGGCGCAGCGCCACCCGCAGCTGCCCGCTGGTCTGCCCCCCGGCCTTCGGCAGCACCGCGGATTCGACGGCGCGGGCGGTGTCATCATCCAGCGGGCCGGTCGCCTCGGCGATCAGGCGCGCCCGGTACAGGTCGATGGTCCCGGCGGACAGCGCGGCGAGGGTGGCGGCGAGCCGCCACCGCAGCGTCACCCCCAGGCTGGTCCAGGCCATCGCCGCCGGGTGGGACATGACCAGCTCCAGGCCCACCGTCGACCCGGCCGCGGGAGTGACCTGGTCGGGGCGGCCGTCGGCGTCGACGCGGACGTGGTCATCGCGGGCGGCGGTGCGCGACGCCATCTCCGCGACCGCGGCGAGCTCCCCGGCCTGCGCCCACGCGGCCAGGCGGCGGAACGCCGACGCGACACCCGGAAGATCCCACTCCGACAGCCCCGCCGGGTCGGCACCGGACAAGCAGGCGGCCAGCGCCGGGCCGGGAGGCAGCTGATCGGCGATGACCCCGGTCAGGTCCCGCGGCGGCGCTCCGGCCGCGGCATCGGCCGCAGCCGCCTCCTCAGCGGCGGCGGCCTCGTCACCGGGCTCGCCGAGCTGGGTGCCGCCGATCGCGGCCAGCAGCTGCGCCAAGTCCAGCTCATGCGACCAGGCCAGCCCATCGCGACGAGAGTCCTGATCCGTGCTAGCTGGAGCTGGCACTCGGACCACCTCCTCCGCGCCGTGGTTTGTTCTTCTTCAATAACAGTAGCGGTCGCCTCTGACATTCTGACCACTAGGTCGAACACCTAAGCGAGAAACAGTCACGGCCCCTGACGATCGCGAACACGGACCGGGCGACCTCGCATAACAAGCGCAGGCAGCGGCTGCCGGCCGCGACAGCCGCCCTGGCGGCCGGAGCCCGACGAAGGCGGACTCAGGGCCCGCTGAACCCCCGCGCGATCCCGATCCGGAACCGCCAGCCCGAGTGTCACCGCGGGGTTGAGGTGGGCTCCGGAGATGTGGCCGGCGCCCGCGACGGCGATGGCCAGCGCCGCTCCGCCGGCGACGGGCACGGCCAGGGATCCGTAGGGGGTCCCGGCGATCGGCCGGGACAGGGTCGCCGCGACGGCGGTGCTGGTGATGGCCAGGACCAGCACGAAGGTGCCGGCCGCCTCGGCGGTAACCGCCCGGGCCAGGTTGCGCTCAAGCTGGTGGCCGTGCAGCAACACGACCGCGCTGCCACCGGCAGGCCGCTGCCTGACCGGGGGCTCAGGCTGGTTGCTTTCATCATCACCCCTCCGCCGGCAGCCGGCGGGCATGAGCGGTGGCCGGCATGCCGGCCGCGTGGCGCAGGAGGCTGAGGACTTCGGTGTCCAGCCGCTGGGCGACCCGGGCGGCGGCGGCGTTCTGGTAGGGCGCGATCGCGCTGGTGACGGTGTCGTAGGCGACCCGGGTGCCGCCGCCGGCCAGTTCCTGGATCAAGATGGTGACCGGCGCGTAGGAGCCCGCATCGGCCAGGTGGCGGGTCAGCTGCCCCATGGTGACCGGGTTGCCGGCGATCAGGCGGACCAGGCGCCGCCCGGCCTGATCCGCCCGCGGGTCAAGGGTCAGTACGGTGTCCAGGTCGAGGTGCAGGAACCGCATCAGGCCAGCGCTGCCCTGCGCCTGCCCGACCAGCGCGCTGAGCTCCTCATAGGAGGTACTAGCCGCCAGCGTGGCGAACAGCGCCCCGATGTCGGGCTGGCTGATGCCGCCGTAGATGCCGTCCAGGACAGCCGGGAACGGCCGTTCGCTGGTCAGCACATGGCGGCGCACGGGTATGTCGAGCACCTGCTCGGATGCCACCGGTTCCTCCCTTGCGAACTGGCGCTTTCTGAGCCCTGCTCGCCCGGCCGGCGAGCAGGGCTCAGAAAGCGCGGCGGGCTCAGATGGCTGCGGCAGCGGTGCGGATGACGTCGAGGACGTTCTCGGGCTGGGACAGCATGGGGCAGTGGCTGCTGTCGAACTCGTAGGTGGTGGCGCCCATCCGCTTGGCCGCGGCCCGCTCGAGGTCGGGGTGGACGGCCTGGTCATTCTTGCCCACGATGTACCAGCTCGGCTTGGTCCGCCACGCGACGCCGGGGGCATTGTGGCTGAACAGCTCGACGGACGGGGGCCACGCGGTCGCCCAGACGACCTTCTGCTCCGCCTCGGGCAGGTCCCCGCAGAAGCAGGCCGCGCCGCCGGGCAGCATCCAGATCCGCCCGTCGGCGACCTCGATCTGGCCGAACGCCGGCGTAGTGGGGAACTTCTCCTGCTCGGACTGGGAGGTCTCGGTCTCATCAGGGCCCAGCGCGTTGACGTACACCAGCCCGGCCACCCGGTCATCAGTGCCCGCGGCGGTGATGACGGCACCGCCGTAGGAGTGGCCGACCAGCAGGATCCGGTCGTGGACCCGGTTGAAGGTGCGGATCGTCGCGGCGACGTCGGCCTCGTTGGTGTCCAGGCCGTACTGCGCGCAGATCACCTCGTATCCCTCGGCCTGCAGCGGCCCGGTCAGCTTGTTCCAGCACGACCCGTCGGCCCAGATCCCGTGACAGAACACAATGCTCGGCTTGGTCTGAGTGGACATAGCCTCTCCCTCGCGGGTTGACAGCGGATATCTGTTCGTGGTCTCAGCGAAACAACGTGGCGCTGCCGGGAACATGAAGGACCGCTCACGGAACTGACCGCCCGGAAACTGTGAGCGCGGCGGGAGGCAACTGCTCACGGCAGGGGCCCCGGGTCCGGTCGGGCGCGCCAGGCGGCCCGTATTGTTGGCCTCGACTGCGCTGTCCGGGCAAAGGGGGAGGCCGTGGCTGAGCCGCCGGCTGGGTTCGGCGGCGTGCTGCGGAGGCTGCGCAACGGGTCAGGGCTGACGCAGGAGGAGCTGGCCGAGGCCGCGGCGGTGAGCGCGCGGACGGTCAGCGACCTGGAGCGGGGCCTGGCCACCACGCCGCACAAGGACACGGTGCGGCTGCTCGCCGATGCGCTCGGTCTCGATGGCTGGGCCCGCATCGAGTTCGAGGCGGCCGCGCGGGGACGTGGGAGACCTGGCCGAGCCGGCGCCAGGGGGGTGGCGGCGACCAGGACGCTGCCCCGCGACATCGCCTCATTCACCGGGCGGCGGCACGAGCTGGCGCATATCGCGGACGCGCTGGCGGCGGCGGGCGGCGTGGTGAGCGTCCAAGCGATCGGCGGGATGGCCGGCGTCGGCAAGACCGCGTTCGCCGTGCACGCCGCGCATGCGCTGGCCGGCCGGTTCCCGGACGGGCAGATCTTCCTGCCGTTGCACGGCCACACCCCCGGGCGCGAGCCGGTCGGCCCGGCCGATGCGCTGGCCAGCCTGCTGCTGACCGTCGGGGTCCCGGCGGGCCAGGTTCCGGCCGACCTGGAGGCACGGACCGGGCTGTGGCGCGACCGGGTGGCCGGGCGGCAGCTACTGCTGGTGCTGGATGACGCGGCGAGCAGCGAGCAGCTCCGGCCGCTGCTGCCCGGTGCCGGCGGCAGCCTGGTGCTGGTCACCAGCCGCCGGCGGCTCACCGCGCTCGAGGAGGCCACGGCGATCAGCCTGGACGCCCTCCCGCCTGGTGAGGCGGCCGGGCTGCTGGTCCGGCTGGCTGTCCGGCCCGGGCTCAGCTCAGCCGACCCCGGGGTCGGGGAGATCACCCGGCTGTGCGGGTACCTGCCGCTGGCGATCGGAATGGTGGCCCGGCAGCTATACCACCATCCGGCGTGGACCGTGGCCGGGCGGGCCGCCGAGCTGGCCGCCGCCGTGGACCGCCTGGAGCTGCTGGTTACCGAGAACCTGTCAGTCGCCGCGGCGTTCGACCTGTCCTACGGCGACCTCACGCCCGAGCAGCAGCGGCTGTTCCGCCGGCTCGCGCTGCACCCCGGCCCCGACATCGACCACTACGCCGCCGCCGCTCTCGATGGCACCAGCCTGGCCGGCGCCCGCCGCGGGCTAGAGGCGCTTTATGAGCAGTACCTGCTCACCGAGCCGGCGCAGGGCCGGTACCGGATGCACGACCTGATCCGCGAGCACGCTCGCGCGCTAGCCCGCCGCCTTGACCCTGGCGATGACCGGGAGGAGGTCACCGGACGGCTGCTGGACTACTACCAGCGCGGCGCCGCCCACGCTCAGGATCTGCTGGCCCGCCATGCCCGTGGCGGCCCCGCCCCGGCGGCCGGCGCCGCCCCGGAGAACGGCGCCGCCCCGGAGAACGGCCCGGCCCTGGCCAGCCGGGAGCAGGCCCTGGCGTGGGCCCGGGCCGAGCGGGCCAGCCTGCTGGCCTGCCTGGACCAGGCCACCGCGGCCGGGCAGCGCGCCCGGGTCATCGCGCTGACGGCGGGCTTGGCGGGCCTGCTGCAATACGACGGCCCCTGGGACCAGGCCATCACCCGCCACGCCACCGCCGTGCAGGCCGCCCGGCAGCTCGGCGACCCGCCCGGCCAGGCCCTCGCCCTCAGCAACCTCGGGGACGCGCGGCAACTGGCCGGGGACTATCCCGGTGCGGCCCGCGACCTGCAGGAGGCGCTGGGCATCTGCCGGGACCTCGGCGACCGGCCCGGCCAGGCTCTCGCCCTCACCAGCCTCGGGAACGCACGGCGGACGGCCGACGACCATCCCGGCGCGGCCCGCGACCTGCAGGAAGCGCTGAGCATCTGCCGGGACCTCGCCGACCGGCCCGGCCAGGCCTACGCCCTCAACTACCTCGGGATCATGCGACTGTCGACCGGGGAGTCTGCGGGCGCGGCCCGCGACCTGCAGGAAGCGCTGGGCATCTGCCGGGACCTCGGCGACCGGCCCGGCCAGGCCGGCGTCCTCATCTGGCTCGGGGAGGCGCGACGGCTGGCCGGGGACTATCCGGGCGCGGCCCGCGACCTGCAGGAGGCGCTGGGCATCTGCCGGGACCTCGGCGACCGGCTCGGCCAGGTCAACGCCCTGACCTGGCTCGGAGTCGTCCGGCGGCGGACCGGGGACTATCCGGGCGCGGCCCAGAACTTGCAGGAGGCGCTGAGCATCTCCCGGGACCTCAGCCATCCGCGCGGGCAGTTCAACGCCCTTATTCACCTCGGGGAGGCGCGGCGGCTGGCCGGGGACTATCCGGGCGCGGTTCGGGACCTGCAGGAGATAGCGGAAATCTGCAGTGAGCGCGGCGAACGGGTCATCCGGGCCAGCGCCCTCAACTACCTCGGAGTCGTCCGCCGGCTCACCGGCGATTTTCCAGAGGCGGCCCGGGACCTGCAGGAGGCGGTCGGCATCTTCCGAGACGTGGGCGACCGGCCGCTCCTGGCCGAGGCGCTCACCCGCCTCGGAGCGGTGCGGCGGGTGACCGGCGACTATCCGGGCGCGGCCCGCGACCTGCAGGAGGCGCTGGACATCTCCCGCGAGATCGGCAACCCGGACGCTGAAGTCACGGCTCTCAACGAGTCCGGGACGCTGAGCAGGATCCGCGGTGACCTCGGCGTGGCCTGCTCACGCCACCAGCAGGCCCTGGACCTGGCCCGCCGGATCGGCATCGCCCTGGAGCAGGCGCACGCTCTGGCTGGCCTGGGCCGGTGCGCTAGGGCCGTCGGCGCTGGCGAGGCTGAGGACAGGCTGCGGCAGGCGCTGGCGATCTTGCAGCGGATCGGCGCGGCCGAAGCCACCGCCGTGTCCGCCGAGTTGGACGCGGTGCGCCATCCGACCTCGTTCACGGCGGAGGCAGCAAGATCGGCTGCCAGTCTGCCCCCAGAGCGGGACAACCCGCAGGCCGGGGAGCCCGATTGATCATCGGGACCGGAGCGGCGATGCGGGTCGTGGTGGTCGGGGCGGGCTTCGCCGGGCTGATGGCGGCCTGGCGGCTGAGCCAGCGTGGCTGCGAGGTCGTGGTGCTGGAGGCCCGCGACCGGGTCGGTGGCCGGGTGTGGTCGCAGGAGCTCATCGCCGGCGATCGGCGGACGGTGATCGAGCGCGGCGCCGAGTTCGTGTTCGATGGCTATGACGTGCTGCGCGAGGTGCTGGCCGAGCTCGGCCTGGCGCTCGCGGGCACGGCGATGTCGTACTACGAGCGGGAGCCGCGCGGCGGCGGGCCAGTCAGCCCGGCCGAGATGGCTGACTGCGCTGCCTGGGTGGCCGCGGCGGCGGCCGTCGCCGCGCCGGGTGCCTCCCTGGCCGAGGTGGCGGCGGGCTGGGCGGGGCCGCCGGCCGCCCTGGCTGCCTACCTGGCGCGGATGGAGACGACGGACGGGGTCAGCGCTGGCTCGCTGGCCGCGGCGGTGGCCGGGGACGCGACCGCCGGGTTCGGCTGGCGGCCGAGCTGGCGGGTGGCGGGCGGCAATCAGCAGGTGGCCACGGGCCTGGCCCGGCGGCTCGGCCCGGCAGTGCGGCTGGCCAGCCCGGTCCTGGGCATTCAGCAAGACCAGCGTGGCGTGCACCTGAGCACGGCGGCCGGAACCGTGACCGGGGACGCCGCGGTCGTCGCGGTCCCGATGGCGGTGCTGCGCCGGCTGCCGATCGCGCCGCCCGTGCCCGGCCGCCAGCGGGCCGCCTGGGAGCGCAGCGGGCTCGCGCACAACGCCAAATTGCACATGCCCATTAACAAGGTCGCCCGGGCGTCGGCCGTGCAGAGCGTGCCCGGCCGGTTCTGGACCTGGACCGCAGCCGACACGACCGGGCAGGTTCAGCCGGTCCTGCACGCGTTCGCCGGGACTGAGCAGGGCCTGTCCGCCCTGGCCGTCGCCGACGGGCCGGCCACCTGGGCGGCGCAGGCCGCGGCGCTGCGCCCCGAACTGGACGCCGACCCGGCCCGAGCGGTCCTGACCACCTGGAACGATGACCCCTGGGCGGGTCAGTCCTACTCGGCGGACACCGTCACCGCCGCGCCGGGCGACCAGGACATCGTGGCCGCCCCGGCCGGCCGCATCCACTTCGCCGGCGAGCACACCGCCGGCCACTGGGCCGGCCTCATGGAAGGCGCCCTGCGATCGGGCCAGCGCGCCGCCGCCGAGGTGCTCGCCGCACCGCCCAGGGCCTGATGCGGAGCAGATGTCCAGGCGCCTGGGCGGCTAGGGGGTTGAGCGGCTAGGGGTTGGGCGGGCCGACGAAGGGGAAGTGGGGCAGCAGGTCGTCATGGGGCTTGAGGCCGGACGCCGGGACCTTGCCGTTGGTCAGCCAGGCGAAGCGCTGGCTGTACACGTCGTCGGTGGGCACCCGGCCGTTGGGGTAGGTGGCGGGCCGGGTGCGGTCGAAGTGCAGGATGTCGGGCAGCACCTGCAGGGCGGCGGCCCTGGCCTGCTCGGGGGTGTAGCCGCCGGCGTTCTGCAGGATCTCCGACCACGGTTCCAGGTAGTTGGCCACGTCGTCGGCGGGCTGGCGGGAGTTGAACAGGTTCTTCTCGCCGTCGGGGTTGATGAACGGGTTAATGGTCGGGTTCCCGCCGCGGTCCATCTGCTCGAGCACGCCGTTGCTGCGCCGGCTGATCGAGGCCCACACGCCGATGACCGGGCCGCCGAGCATGTCGTTGGGCACTTCCAGCACGATCGAGTCGACGTTGTTGTCGGCGAAGTCGTCGTGCCCGGTCCACACGAAGCCGTGCAGGGCGCCTTCGACGTCGGCGAAGAACGGGTCGCTGCGCAGCCCGGCGAATACCCGGATCCGGCCCGCCTGGACGGGCTGCACCGTGCCGTCGAAGCTGACCGGGATGTCGGTGGCCAGCACCTCGCCGGCCGGCTCGGGCTGGCGGGCCTGCGCGCCGGTGGCGTACCGGAAGGTGCCGGTCTGCCTGCCGTTCTCGTACTCGGAGAACTCGAACGTGAACGCGATGTCGGCGTGGTTGTCGCCGTCAGTGTCGATGTTGATCCGGTAGACCGCGCCGGGGTAGAACTCCGGGCCGGTCACCGGGGCCGGGATCGGCGGCGGGGCGCTGGTCGGGTTCGAGTCCATGATCAGCACGGTCGCACCCGGGTGGTGACGGTGCGGAAAGCCGTGGTGATGCCCCGGGCCGTCGGGCGCCTGGAAGACGAACAGGTCAGTAAGGTCCAGGCGGCGGTCGTCGCCGGGGAACTTGAGCTTGTCGGCGCTGAAGTGATTCGACATGGGTGTTCTTCCTTCTGGATGGTGTGCGCTGGGCCGGAGCTCAGCTGCGCAGGAAGTTGAGCAGGGCGGTGTTGACCTGGTCGGCGTGGGTCCAGGGGATGGCGTGCGGGCCGCCCTTGACCACGGCGAGCTGCACGTCCTTGATCAGGCCCGGCAGCCGCTGGCCGGTCTTGTCCAGGGGCAGGACCTGGTCCGCGTCGCCCTGGATGACCAGCACCGGCACGTCGATCCTGGGCAGGTCGTCGCGGAAGTCAGTGGTCCAGGTGCCGATGCACGCCACCGCGGCGGTCGCCGAGGCGGTGACGGCGAGGTTCCAGCTGGCCTGGAACGCCTGGTCGCTGACCAGGGTGCCGCGCAGCATGCTCGGGGTGTCCATGTTGTAGAAGTTGTCCAGGAACCCCTTCATCCAGGCCGGGGTGTCGGCGCGGGCGGCCTGGGCGAACCCGTCGAACAGGGCCTGGGGCACCCCGTCGGGGTTGTCGCCGGCCTGCAGCAGGTAAGGCGGGATCGGGGCGACGAGCACGCCCTTGGCGACCCGTTCCGAGCCGTAGCGGCCCAGGTAGCGGGTGACCTCGCCGGTGCCCATCGAGTGCCCGGCCAGCACGGCATCGCGCAGGTCCAGGTGCTCCAGCAGGACACTGAGGTCGGCGGCGAAGGTGTCGTAGTCGTAACCGGAGGCCGGCTGGCTGGACCGGCCGAACCCGCGCCGGTCATAGGTGATGACCCGGTACCCGGCCTCCAGCAGGGCCGGGACCTGCTTGTCCCAGCCGCGCCCGCTTAGCGGGTAGCCATGGATCAGCACCACCGGCTGGCCGGCGCCGTGATCCTCGTAGTAGATCTCGATGTCGGCGCTGTTCTCCCGGCCGACAGTGACGGTGGGCATGCGGGCTTCCTCTCAGATCTGCAGGTGTTACCTCCCTGAGCCTCGTGCTCCGCCCGGCCGCGCCGCGCCCGTGGTCACCACGGGCCGGTACTCGGGCCCGCAGCCCGGGCCCACGCCCGTAGTGGGTGGCGCGGGCTGATGTCAGCGGCCCACGCTATGGGTAGGCGCTCGGTATCCGGGCAGGAGGGCACGGTGGCTTCGTATTCGGTCAACCCAGAGGGCGTGGCCTGGGCGGAACGGCTCATTGACAGCGGCCAGTACGTGCTCAGCAGCGACTGGGGCAAGGTCCAGCCTCGCGCCGCGGAGCAGAACGCCTTCCTGGAATCGCATTCGTGGGAGGAGTACGCCCGGTGGCACCTGGGGCTCACCGACGGTGCCGCTGACGAGACCAAGGCCCGGTACGCGTTCGTCTACGGCGACTTCCGCCGCCTGCACCGGATGGGGCTGATCGCCTGCCAGTACCGGGCCGCAGAGTGGCGGCACAAGGACATCGAGCTGGCCGCCCACGACCTGCTCCAGCGCCTGGACCAGCGCACCTCGTGAGCGTTAGTCCTCGGCGCCAGCTTTCGCGTTCGGCCTAAGCGCCCCAGTACCTGGGCTTCGGATGATTAGGATGCTCTGCCGCTAATTCTTCCAAGAATGTACGCTTCTCCCGGAGTGAGAGAATTCCCTCACGGGGATTATCCGACGTTATCACGATCCAGGTCTCCAAATATTCACACATAGGACAACGAACGGTGTAAGGCAGCCTAGCGGCCATTTCAGAGCCCTCTTACCCTTTCGCGGGCCCCCCTGGGTGTTAGGTTATGTTCCGGCGGCAAGTATGACAACCATGTCCCATATAACAAATCCGCTCACCTAATTTGCAGGTGGATATGAGTGTCTTTAACGGGCGTCAGCCGATATCCTCCCAGTGGGACGTTTCTGGCATCAGCGCCTAGACCAGCGGAGGCAGCGCATGGGCACGATCACGACAGCCGATGGCACGGAGATCTTCTACAAGGACTGGGGCTCAGGCCAGCCGATTGTCTTCAGCCACGGCTGGCCGCTGTCGGCCGACGACTGGGACATCCAGATGCTGTTCTTCCTGCAGCACGGCTACCGTGTCATCGCCCATGACCGGCGCGGGCACGGGCGCTCCACGCAGACCAGCGATGGTCACGACATGGACCACTACGCCGACGACCTGGCTGCCGTGACCGCCCATCTCGATCTCCATGACGCCGTCCATGTCGGCCACTCGACCGGCGGCGGCGAGGTCGTCCGCTACCTCGCCCGGCACGGCGAGAGCCGCGTGTCGAAAGCGGTGCTGATCAGCTCGGTACCACCGCTCATGGTGCAGACCGACGCCAACCGCGGCGGCCTGCCCAAGAGCGTCTTCGACGACCTCCAGGCTCAGCTGGCCGCCAACCGGTCCGAGTTCTACCGGGCCCTGCCCTCGGGCCCCTTCTACGGCTTCAACCGGCCCGGCGCTAAGTCCTCCGAGGCGATCATCGAGAACTGGTGGCGCCAGGGAATGATGGGCGGAGCGAAGGCACACTACGACGGCATCGTCGCCTTCTCCCAGACCGATTTCACCGAGGACCTCAAGGGGATCACGGTGCCCGTCCTGGTCCAGCACGGCGACGACGACCAGATCGTTCCCTACGCCGACTCCGGACCGCTATCCGCGAAGCTCGTGCAGAACGGGACGCTGAAGACCTACCAGGGATTCCCGCACGGCATGCCCACCACCGAGGCCCCGACGATCAACGCGGACCTGCTGGCCTTCCTGCAATCCGGCGGCTAGCTGGCGGTCAAACCAACTCAGCGGCGATGCCGGGCGCGTTCCTCCGGATCCTGGCGGTCTTCCTCGCGATCGTGCTCGCGGCGATCGCGCACCTCGGCCCCGTGCTCATCGACGCGCAGCCGGCGTTCCAGCTGCTCGGCGCGGCGCTGCTCCTTCGGCGTCGAGTGCCCTTCGCGCTCCTGCTCGCGCAGCGCGTCGAGCTCGGCCTGGAGGGCGTCGTCACGCGGCCGGGGCGGCTCGTAAGAGTCAGTCATAGCCGGTTCCTCCTGCTCGTCCGATAACCATGCCGTCCTCCAAGGAGACCGCATCTGCCCCGGCGCGCTCAGGCCGGGTCCTTGTTTGGACCGCCAGAAAGGGACAACCGCCGCTCGGACCGCCAGGTGAAGTTCGGGCGAGCGTTGCGTGACAAGCCCGCGACCGCCGCCCGCGGCCCGGGTGTTGCTTTGGAATCATGGGTGTCAGCGGAGCTTGCCGCCGGGTAAGCCCAGTCATGTCGTGCGCGGCAAGGCAATCGGCAAGGCGATCGGCGCTGGACGGAGGGTGGCCGGGTGACACCTGATCGGGTCCTGGTCGTCAATGCCGGGTCAAGCAGCCTCAAGCTGTCTCTTCTCGGCTCGGCCGACCAGATTCTGGCCAGTCGCGACATAGATCCCTGGCCCGGTGCGGGCCCGACCGAGGAGATGGCTGCCTTCGTGGCCGGGCTTGACGGCGTCGGCGCGGTGGGCCATCGGGTGGTGCACGGGGGCAGCCGGTTCCGGGACGCGGTCCTCATTGACGACGACGTCCTCGCGGGCATCGCCAGCCTCACCGATCTGGCGCCGCTGCACCAGCCGCGGGCCCTGGCCGGCATCCACGCCACCGCTGCCCTGCTGCCCGGCGTGCCTGCCGTGGCCTGCTTCGACACCGCGTTCCACGCCAGCCTGCCCGAGACCGCCGCCACCTACGCGCTCCCGGAAGACTGGCGGCGGCGCTTTGGCCTGCGCCGCTACGGGTTTCACGGGCTTTCCCACAGCTACGCGGCGAGGCGGGCGGCCGAGGTAGCCGGCCTTTCACCGCAGCGGCGCCGGGTCGTGACCTGTCACCTGGGAGCCGGCGCCTCGCTGGCGGCCGTGCTGTCCGGCCGCTCGGTCGACACGACCATGGGCTTCACGCCCCTCGAGGGCCTGGTGATGGCCACGCGGTCCGGCACCGTCGACCCCGGCATGCTGGTCTGGCTGCTGAAAGACGGACGCCTGAGCGTCACGCAGCTAGGGGACGGCCTGGAAGGCGCTTCGGGGCTGGCCGGCCTGGCCGGGCTGCCCGGCGGCTCGGGCGACATGCGCGACGTCCGCGCCGCCGCCGACCGCGGAGATCACGATGCCCGGCTGGCGATCGGCGTCTACGTGCACCGGCTGCGGAGCGAGATCGCCGCCATGGCCGCGGCCATGAACGGGCTGGATGCGCTGGTGTTCACCGGCGGGATCGGGGAGCACGATCCCGCCCTGCGCGCCGCCGCCGCGACCGGGCTAGCTTTCCTCGGCGTGGCCATTGATGAGGACAGCAACAATGCCGTGCACGCCGACACCGACATCTCGGCTCCCGGCTCCGCCGTTCGTACCGTCGTGATCACCGCGCGCGAGGACATCGAGATCGCCGGCCAGACGCGCGCGGTGCTGCGGAAAGGAACCACCCCATGACCCAGCCCGACACGGCTGCTGACTTCGACACGGCCGGCGGCGGCGAGACGATAGCGCCCCGGCCGTACGTGCTGGGAGACGCGCCCGGCCCGCTGAGCCGTGCGGAACTGCGGCTGCTCGATGCGTGGTGGCGGGCCGCGAATTACCTGGCCGTCGGCCAGATCTACCTGATGGACAACCCGCTGCTGCGTGAGCCGCTGCGCGCCGAGCACGTCAAGCCACGGCTGCTCGGGCATTTCGGCACGGTGCCCGGCCTGAACCTGCTGTATGCCCATCTCAACCGGCTGATCAAGGCGCGCGATCTGGACGCGGTCTACGTCGCGGGCCCTGGCCATGGCGGCCCGGGGCCCAACGCGTGCGCCTGGCTGGAGGGCACCTACTCGGAGGTGTACAGCGCGGTCCCCGAGGACGCGGAGGGCATGCACACGCTGTTTCGCCAGTTCTCCTTCCCGGGCGGAGTGCCGAGCCACTGCGCGCCGCAGACCCCCGGCTCGTTCAACGAGGGTGGCGAGCTGGGCTACTCGCTGCTGCATGCCTTCGGCGCGGCGCTTGATCATCCGAATCTGCTGGTGCTGTGCATGGTCGGCGATGGCGAGGCCGAGACGGGCGCCCTGGCCACGAGCTGGCATTGCAACAAGTTCATCAACCCGGCCCGCGACGGCGCGGTGCTGCCCGTCCTGCACCTGAACCAGTACAAGATCGCGAACCCGACGCTGCTGGCCCGGATCCCTGAGCAGCAGCTGATCAGCCTCCTGCAAGGCTACGGCTACGATCCCCACCTGGTCAGCGGAGACGATCCGGCTTCCGTGCACCAGGCGACGGCGGCCGCGCTCGAGGAGTGCCTGGCCCGGATCGGCGAGATCCAGAACAAGGCGCGGGCCGGGGGTGACTGGTCGCCCGCCGCCTGGCCGATGATCATCCTGCGCACCCCGAAGGGCTGGACCTGCCCGCCGGTGGTCGACGGGCAGCAGGTGGAGGGAACGTTCCGCGCGCACCAGGTGCCCTTGCCGGAGGCACGCACGAACGACGATCACCGCCGGGTCCTCGAGCAGTGGCTGAAGTCCTACCGGCCCGAAGAGCTGTTCGATGACGCCGGCCGCCCGGTGCCCGAGCTGCTCGCGCTGCCGCCGTCCGGCGACCGGCGGATGAGCGCCAACCCCGTGGCCAACGGCGGCAGCCTGCTGCGCGATCTCCGGCTGCCGGACTGGCGCGAGTACGGCGTCCCGGCCGAGCAGCATGGCGCCGCGCAGCATGAGGCCACGCGGGTGCTGGGCAGCTGGCTGCGCGACGTCACCCTGCTCAACCCGGCCAACTTCCTGACCTTCGCCCCAGACGAGCTGGTCAGCAACCGGCTGCAGGACATCCTTGAGGTCACCGGCCGCGACTGGCAGGCGCAGATCGGCACGTACGATGACCGGCTCGACCGGCAGGGCCGGGTCATCGAGGTGCTGTCCGAGCACATCTGCCAGGGCCTGCTGGAGGGCTACCTGCTCACCGGCAGGCACGGCTTGTTCACCTGCTACGAGGCGTTCATCCACATCGTGGACTCGATGTTCAACCAGCACGCCAAGTGGCTGGAGTCCAGCGCCCAGGTGCCGTGGCGGCGGCCGCTGGCCAGCCTGAACTACCTGCTGTCGTCCCACGTATGGCGGCAGGACCACAACGGGTTCAGCCACCAGGATCCGGGGTTCCTCGACGTCGTGATGAACAAGAGCCCCGAGGTGGTCCGGGTCTACCTGCCGCCCGACACCAACACGCTGCTGTCCACCTACGATCATTGCCTGCGGTCCCGGCATTACGTGAACGTCGTCGTCGCCGGCAAGCAGCCCCAGCCCGACTGGCTTTCGGTGGACGAGGCCGCGCTGCACTGCGCCCGAGGTGCCGGCATCTGGGAATGGGCCAGCTCGGACGGCGGGCCGGATGCGCTCCCCGATGTCGTGCTGGCCTGCGCCGGTGACGTCCCCACCCTGGAAACGCTGGCGGCCACGTCGATCCTGCGCGCTAAGCTGCCCGACCTGCGGGTTCGGGTGGTCAACGTGGTCGACCTCATGCGCCTTGTTCCCGACTCGCTGCATCCGCACGGCCTGCCCGACAGCGAGTTCGACGCGCTGTTCACCCAGGACCGGCCGGTCATCTTCGCGTTCCACGGCTACCCGTGGCTGATCCACCGGCTCACCTACCAGCGGCACAACCACGACCAGATGCATGTCCGCGGCTACCAGGAGAAGGGCACCACCACCACGCCGTTCGACATGGTGATGCTCAACAACCTCGACCGCTATCACCTGGTCATGGATGTCATCGACCGCGTACCTGGGCTCGGCCCCCGGGCAGCCGGCCTGCGCCAGCATGTTTCCGATGCCCGGTTGCGGGCCCGGGCCTGGACCCGCGAGCATGGCGAGGACCTGCCCGAGGTAGCGAACTGGACATGGCCGGACGGAAGTCTCCCGGACGATCCTGATGGGGGCGAGAGATGACTGCTGCCAGCCCGGAAACGATGCAGGCGTGGGTGGTGACCCAGCCAGGGCCGATCGAGACCAGCCCGCTGAGGTACGTGGAGAAGCCGGTGCCGGACCCGGCTCCGGGCGAGCTGCTCGTCCGGGTCCTGGCCTGCGCCGTCTGCCGCACTGACCTGCATGTCAGCGAGGGCGACCTGCCGGTGCACCGGGAGCACGTCACGCCGGGGCACATGGTCGTGGGCCTGGTCGCGGCCCTGGGCGAGGGCGTTACCGACTACGCGGTAGGCGACCGGACCGGCGTGGCGTGGCTGCGGCATACCGACGGGACCTGCGCCTACTGCCGTCGCGGCAACGAGAACCTCTGTCCCCATTCGCTCTACACGGGCTGGGACGCCG
This sequence comes from uncultured Actinomycetota bacterium, assembly GCA_963822485.1. Classification (GTDB taxonomy): domain Bacteria; phylum Actinomycetota; class Actinomycetes; order Streptosporangiales; family Streptosporangiaceae; genus DASUBV01. Next base: position 53,599 of record CAWGHW010000023.1, on the reverse strand, counting down.
ACGGCGGCTACGCCGAGTACACGACCGTGCCGGCGGCGTTCGCCTACCGGCTGCCGGCGGACGTGGCTGACGTCGAGCTGGCCCCGCTGCTCTGCGCCGGGATCATCGGCTACCGGGCCCTGCTGCGCGCATCGCTGCCCGAGCACGGCCGGCTCGGACTGTACGGATTCGGCGACAGCGCCCACCTGGTCGCCCAGCTGGCACTGGCGCAAGGCGCGACTGTTCATGCCCTGACCCGCGGCGAGGCGTCCCAGCGGCTGGCGCTCCAGCTCGGCGCCGCGTCGGCCGGGGGCGCATACGACTCTCCGCCCGAACCGCTGGACAGCGCGATCCTGTTCGCGCCGGTCGGGGACCTCGTGCCAGTCGCGATGCGGGCACTTGACCGCGGCGGAGTCCTCGCCGTGGCCGGCATCCATCTGAGCGACACTCCGCCGCTGAACTACGAGCATGAGCTGTTCTACGAGAAGGAACTGCGCAGCGTCACGTCCAACACCCGGCACGACGGTCGTGAGTTCCTCGCGCTCGCCCTCCGGTACCAGGTCCGGGCCACCACCCACGTCTATCCCATGTCACAAGCGCAACAGGCGCTCCAGGACCTGAAGGCGGGCCTCTTCGACGGCGCGGCCGTTCTTGTCAACGACCAGGACACGGCTTCGTGATGTGATCTCAGGGGTCGATGGCAATGCCGAACGGGAAGCGGCCTACCTTGACCGGCTTGCCGCGCTTGTCGCCGGACACCAGGATGGGCGTGACCGTGCCCGATCCGAAGTCAGTGACATAGACCGTGGCCGGGCGGGTCGCCAGCGCGGCGCTCTCGGGCGACACGGCGACGCGTGCCCCGCAGCCGGCCAGGCCCGTAACCAGCACCGAAGCCAGCACACCCACCCCGACACCCGCCCCGGCACCTGCCCCGGCAGCACCGCGCATGGTCATAGCGCCTCCGCGCCGACCATAGCCCATCAGCACCCAGGACAGGATCTAAGCCTCATCCGGTGGGCTTGGTAGCCGTCCGCCTGGTCATGGAGCCGAAGCGCCTGGTCTCCCCCGCCTGCTTGCCGGCCAGCCTGGTCTCATCCGGCCACCGGACGTCATAGACCAGGCCGGCCTTCTCGGCCAGCCAGATCGTCCGTGCGGCGATGTCGATCTGGCCCTTCAGGACTCCGTGGCGCGCGCAGGTCGGGTCAGCATGGTGCAGGTTGTGCCAGGACTCTCCGAACGACAAGATCGCCAGCCACGAGACGTTCCTGGACTTGTCCCGTACCTCGAACTCCTTCGTTCCGAAGGTGTGGCAGATCGAGTTGATCGACCAGGTGATGTGGTGCAGGAACGCGATCCGCACCAGGGTGGCCCAGAAGAACGCGGTCACGGCGCCCTGCCATGACATGGACCACAGCCCGCCGATGAGCGCCGGCGCGAGCAGGGATACGGCGACCAGCCCGGGGAACCACCGGGAGATCGCGGCGACGTCAGGATCGGCGAGCCAGTCGGGGCAGAACTTCTCCTCCGAGGTGATGTCGCCGTCGAACATCCAGCCGATGTGCGCGTACACCAGGCCCCTGGCCAGGGCCTTCGCGTCGTTCCCGAACCGCCACGGCGAGTGCGGGTCGCCTTCCTTGTCGCTGTACTTGTGGTGCCTGCGGTGGTCAGCGACCCAGGTGATGACGGGTTTCTCGATCGCCAGGCTCCCGGCGACTGCCAGCGCGATCTTGAATCCGCGCTTCGCCTTGAACGATCCGTGGGTGAAGTAGCGGTGCAGGCCCACGCTGACGCCGAGCCCGGAGATGTAGTAGAACGCGACCGCCAGCACGATGTCGTGCCAGCCCAGGCCCCATCCCCACGCCAGCGGCACCGAGGCGATCAGCGCGAGCAGGGGAACGGCCACGAACACGGCGACCAGGACGCGGTCGAAAACGCTGGACCGCTCCGGCATGATCTCCTGCCTGGCCGCAGTACGCGGGCTGAACTCGGCGCCGGCTCGCGGCGCCGGGGCATCCGTGGTTGTTGTCATGCGGTCCTCGCTTGCTGGTCGCGGTAGGTCACCCTGGGCAGACTGCTCCGCATCGACCAGGGTCCGGGACCAACACGCTTACGCTTACGTAGACGTAGCTTACGCTACCGTAGGTTCCTCCCTGGCAAACCTGCCTCGGGGGCGTCAGCAGCCGGCGTCAGCAGCCGGGTCTCCGAGGTCGACATTGCCGCGCCGGAAATGAGCTGGCCAATTTCCTATCCACGAAAAAGGCGCGTAATGGGTGTATACTAAAAGAAGCACTCCGGACCCGGGTAACTGCTGTCGCTGCAAATTCATGGTGACAGGGCTGGTCCGGATTTTTTTTCGTGCACGGAACGGTGCCGGCCAGACGCCACAGCCACGAGGCAGTGAGAACCCTCGCGGGAGAATTGCGCTCCCGTCGCGATCTACCCAGCATGACCGACTACCCGCGTACGCCACCTCGTCGCTCATTAAGGAACCGGTCATGGGCATCATCGCCTGGATTGTTCTCGGCCTGGTCGCAGGCCTCATCGCTAACATGCTGATCCCCGGCCGCCGACAGCAGGGCCTTATCATCACCTGCGTCATCGGCATCGTCGGGGCGCTGCTCGGCGGCTGGCTCGCCACCAAGCTCTTCCACATCCACACCTTGCACGGCTTCTTCAACCTCTCCACCTGGCTCACCGCCATCGTCGGCGCGGCCATCCTCCTGCTCGCCTACCACCTCTTCACCAGCCAGTCCGGCCGGTCGTCCGGCCGGTCCAGCCGGTCCCGTAGGTACGCGCGCCGCTAAGACAACCGCCAGGACGATCCCCCGGGCCGCGACTGAGCCTGGTGACCCTGGCCGCCCAAGCTGGTCCAGGCGCGGCGTCCGCTCCCGCGCCTGGACCATCCACCCGAAGGCTCGACGAGAAGAGCGGCTATGAACGACCCCGGCGTCACCCGTGTGGCCGTCTATATCGACTTCGACAACATCGTGATCTCCCGCTACGACCAGGTTCACGGCCGGGGCCAGTTCCAGCGTGACAAGGCGCGCGGGTTCGACCGGGCCGACCGGCCGGCCGATCCCGACATCGCGGAGAAACTGCAGCGCGCCACCGTGGACGTCGGCGCGATGATCGACTTCGCCTCATCGTTCGGCACGCTCGTGCTGACCCGCGCGTATGCGGACTGGTCCGCCCCCGTGAACGCCGACTACCGCGGGCAGCTGGTCAGCCGCGCGGTGGACCTGGTGCAGCTTTTTCCTGCCGCCGCCTACGCCAAGAATGGTGCCGACATCAGGCTGGCCGTGGATGCGGTGGAGGACATGTTCCGCCTGCCCGACCTGACCCACGTGGTGATCGTGGCCGGAGACTCGGATTACATCGCCCTCGCCCAGCGGTGCCGGCGCCTGGGCCGTTACGTCGTGGGTGTCGGGGTCGCCGGATCGACCAGCAGATCACTCGCCGCGGCGTGCGACGAGCTCGTGACCTATGACGCGCTGCCGGGCATTACGCCGGCCGACGCGTCGCGGCCAGCCAGCCGGACCGACGGCTGGCGTAGAGGCCGAACACGAGGAGCCCGGCGGCGTGTCGCCCGCACGGGGCTCGCGACGTACCAGACGGCCAGCGGCCGCGGTCACCGACGATGCTGACCTGGATCCCGAGGACCCGCAGGAGCTGGCCACCAGGCTCCTTGAACGAGCGCTGCGACTCGGCCAGGAAAAGGACGACGCGGACTGGCTGCATAGCTCCGCGGTGAAGAGCCAGATGAGACGCATGGACCCGTCATTCAGCGAGAAGGCGCTCGGCTTTCGCTCATTCTCCGATTTCGTGAAGTCACGAGAAGCCGTCGCCGAACTTGACGAGACAAACCCGGTGCGGCTCGTACGGCTCAGCCCGGTCATAACCGCACAGTAGGGCGGTTCTGCCGGTCAGCCCGGCGCCCTCTCCCCGCCGCATGCAGGCTGCACGCAGCCAGCACGCAGGCAGCAGGAAACCAGCAATGTGTTTCTAGAATTTGTGGTAGTATTTAGAGAGGCACGGCACCGCGCCATCGCTCGTGGACACCCGCGGTACCACGACCGCCGCCGACACAACCAACTGAGTCCGGAGGCAGGTCCCCCATGACGACCATCGCGCGCCCAGAGCTTGACGGGCTGGAACGGTACAAGTTCGGCTGGTCCGACTCGGACGCGGCGGGCGAGTCCGCGCGCCGCGGCCTGTCCGAGGATGTCGTCCGGGACATCTCGGCGCTGAAGGACGAGCCGCAGTGGATGCTGGACCTGCGGCTGAAGGGCCTGAAGCTGTTCCGGCGCAAGCCCATGCCGACCTGGGGCTCGGACCTGTCCGGGATCGACTTCGAGAACATCAAGTACTTCGTCCGGTCCACCGAGAAGCAGGCCGCAAGCTGGGAAGAGCTGCCCGCCGACATCAAGAACACCTACGACAGGCTCGGCATCCCCGAGGCCGAGAAGCAGCGGCTCATCGCGGGCGTGGCCGCGCAGTACGAGTCAGAGGTCGTCTACCACAAGATCCGCGAGGACCTTGAGGAGCAGGGCGTCATCTTCCAGGACACCGACACCGCCCTGCGCGAGCATCCGGACCTGTTCCGCGAGTACTTCGCCTCGATCATCCCGGTCGGCGACAACAAGTTCGCCGCGCTGAACACCGCGGTCTGGTCGGGCGGAAGCTTCATCTACGTGCCGAAGGGCGTCAAGGTAGATATCCCGCTGCAGGCCTACTTCCGGATCAATACCGAGAACATGGGCCAGTTCGAGCGGACCCTGATCATCGTCGACGAGGGTGCCAGCGTGCACTACGTCGAGGGCTGCACCGCGCCCGTCTACTCCTCCGACTCGCTGCACTCCGCGGTCGTCGAGATCATCGTCAGGAAAGATGCCCACTGCCGGTACACCACCATCCAGAACTGGTCGAACAACGTCTACAACCTGGTCACCAAGCGGGCCGTAGCGCAGGCCGGGGCCAGCATGGAGTGGGTGGACGGGAACATCGGCTCGAAGGTGACGATGAAGTACCCGGCCGTCTACCTGATGGGCGAGCACGCCCGTGGCGAGACCCTGTCGGTGGCGTTCGCCGGCGCGGGCCAGCACCAGGACGCCGGGGCCAAGATGGTGCACTGCGCGCCGAACACGTCCTCCACGATCGTGTCCAAGTCGGTGGCCAGAGCCGGCGGCCGCACGTCCTACCGCGGCCTGGTCCGGGTCCAGGAGGGCGCCGAGCACTCCCGCGCGACCGTCAAGTGCGACGCGCTACTGGTGGACTCGGTCAGCCGGTCTGACACCTACCCCTATGTGGACGTCCGCGAGGACGACGTGGAGATGGGCCACGAGGCGACGGTGTCCAAGATCTCCGAGGATCAGCTGTTCTACCTGATGAGCCGGGGGATGACTGAGGACGAGGCCATGGCCACGATCGTCCGCGGCTTCGTCGAGCCCATCGCGCGCGAACTGCCGATGGAGTACGCGCTCGAGCTCAACCGGCTCATCGAGCTCCAGATGGAAGGATCCGTCGGCTAGTTCAGGCTCCGGGCGCCCGGTAGTCAGCGTCCGCCGGTGGCCAGGAGCAGGCACATAGCTGAGCCCGTGCCTCGGGCCGGTCCCGCGACCTGCGCGGGGCCGGCCCTTGGGTCAGCTGACGAGATTGTGAACCGGCATGACGTCGGGCGTTCCGGGGTCAATCCCGGCCTTCTCCAGGATCGGCATGAGCACCGGTCCGTATGCCTCGAAGGCCTGCTGTGACTCCCACACCTCGTAGACCATCAGGGCATTGTCGGGCCCGAAACAGGAGTGGTGAACCCGGCCGGCCGGGTTCGCGGCTCCGGCCGCCTCGAGTTCCTTGATGGCTTCGTCGTACTGCAGTGCGGTGAGTGACTGGGGATGGAAGTAGGTTGCGATTGCCATGGTTCCTCCTGCTGGTCAGCGGCGCTGGCCTGGCCTAGCTGCCCGGCCGGTCACTGCGGTTGATGCGGTTGGTGCGGGTGACTCGCACGGTCGTCAGAACGGCACCGTCGTGGCCATGAGCCCGGTGGCGGGCTTTCGGGCGGCGACGATCCAGCAGAAGTCGAGGGCATCGAACTGGAAATGCTCCCCCGCCTCCCCTGAGCGCCACTGGCCGCCGGCCACGCCGGTCAGGGTGAGGCTGAACGGCTGACCGTGGCGGCGCGCCCACTCGGTGACGACGTCGGCGATGAGGCGGCCGTCGTGCCCTGCGGTGAGCTCCATGGGGCGCCCGGTCGCCCGGCTGATGTCGAGTCTGTGCATCCAGGTGTCGCGGGTGAAGATGGTGTCCACCAGGTAGCCGTAGCGCCATCGCTCGGCGTCGAACGGCGGGTCGTTCTTGAGCCGCACGGCCCACCGGACGAGCGCCGGTGTCCCCCGCCTGGCCCGGACGGCCCTGGGGGCCACTGCCGCCAGCCGGGTGACGATCGCGCCGGGCGTCATAGCTGCTCGCTCGCGCACCTGCGTCGCCGACATCTCGTCGATCATCTTTCCGCCAGACCGCTGGCCGGCCGCGCGGAAGTCGTGGGCGAACTGACGGAACGAGGCCTGCGCCTCGGCCATGCCCAGCACGTGCGCAGCCATCGCCCGCACGTCCCACAACTCGCATACCGTCGGCTGCGCCCAGTCGCGCGGGGCCAGGGCCTGCAGCTGCGCCGTCATCCGGTCAAACTCCGTCGCCGCGAGGATCATTGCCTCCTGGTGCCCCAGACGCTCCGCGACACCTGTGCCGACGGCCAACGTTCCCGCCATGGCGACCTCCCCCTGCTATTCGGAATTCCGAACAGTGTTAGGATAATCGCAGCATTATCGGCTAGAGTCAAGCCATGTCCTCGACGACGCCTGCCAGGCCCCGCCGCGACCGCCGCCGTGACCGGCATGAGGCGACCAAGCAGGAGATCATCGACACTGCCTGGTCCATGGTGCGTGCTGACGGCCTGGCCGCCCTGTCCTTGCGAGCACTCGCGCATGCCGTCGACATGGAGCCCCAGTCGCTCTATACCTACTTCGCCTCCAAGAACGCTCTCTACGACCGCATGTTCGCCGACGGCAACCGGGAGCTGGCCAGACGGTTCGCTGACGCTGCAATCCCCGGCGATGCCCGCCGCGCGCTGCGGGCTGTCGCCGGCATCTTCCTGGAGTTCGCCGCGGAGGACCAGGCTCGCTATCAGCTGCTGTTCCTGCGCACCATTCCCGGATTCCAGCCGTCCCCCGACTCTTATGCGCTAGCCGTGGAGATCCTCGCGAGCGTCCGCGTCATCCTCGCCCGCGCCGGGGTCCGCGATGCAGCCGACTTCGACCTCTGGACCGCGGTAGTTGTCGGCCTGGCCGGCCAGCAACTCGCCAACGACCCCGGCGGCGACCGGTACATACGCCTCATCGACGACGCCGTCACCATGTTCGCCGACCACATCCTCGGCACGGGCTGACCCCGCCGCGCCGGCCCGGCGGCCAGAAGCATCGGCGGGTGAGGCGCGGGGCAGCGGCGCCTCACCCGCCGACACGCTTGAGGTCAGGGACCCGATCGAGTGATCAGCGCGGTCATCTCGGGGCTCCCGATTCCGGTGGCCAGGTCATAGCCGGGGGTGGTCGGGAACAGGCCGTTGCCGGTCGCCGCCTGCTGCGCCGGCCCGATGCCGGTGATGTCGTGGAAGTAGTAGCCCGGCGCGGTGTTGAACAGCAGGTACAGCAGCGGATTGATGTTGCCGGTACGCCGTCCGGTGTAGCTGTCCCGGTCAGCGGTCATCGCGGCCCACAGCGGGGTCGACATGCTGGTCCCGCCGATCATGAACCAGCCGGGTGCGGGCTGGCTGTTCGTGAAGTTGCAGAAGCTTTCCGGCGTGCTCGCGTTCCCGGTGCAGTACTCGGCGTAGCCCGTGTACGGGTCGGCGTTGGCCGAGATGTCCGGGGTCTCCCGGCACGGCGTCCCGGCGCGGGCCAGCGCGCATTGCGTCGAGCCGTTGCCGCGGGTGCTGTACCGGCTGCTGACGCCGGGCCCGAACTGGTAGAACGGGCGCCCCCACCACTGGCTGCTGCCGCCACCGCCCGCCCCGGCAGGGAGGTCGCTGCACCAGAAGTAACCGCCCTGGTTGTCGTTCGACGATGCGGGCGCGTTGTTGCTGCACAGGTTGTCGGTGTTCCAGACCGTCTCGGTGCCCTGCGGATAGGCCGGGTGCGGGCTGGTGCCGGGGTTGTCGGACTCCAGCGACGTGCCGCCGACGCTGGTCACCCACGGCTGGCTCGACGGGTCCTGCACGTCGACGATGTCGGTGCCGTCTGATCGGATACAGCCGAACGCCCCGTCGTCCTGGTTGTCGTTGAAGACGCTCTGGCCCTGCAGCGCCATCTGCTCGAACACGACGTTCTCCGACTGCACGTAGGCGGCGGTGACGTCGTTCTCGCAGGCGGAGTAGCTCGAGCTGATCGTGGCCGCCGTGTCGTCATTGGCCATCGCGGTGTACTCGTCCAGCTCGGTCTGGCCCGTGAGGTCGTTCGGCGCGTTGTACACGGTGAGCCGCCTGAGGTCGGGCGCGATCGACAGCTCCAGCTCGATGTCGCCATTCACCTCGAAGTCAGACGCGTACCCGTTGATGTCCGCCGGGCAGGTGTCGCCGGCCGGGCACCTCGGGTTCAGCGGGCCGCCATCGACGAGGTCATCGGCCAGCGGCGGCGTGTACCCGGAGCCGTAGAACGTGTGCGCCCAGGTGTCGATGTCGGAGGGCAGGTAGGCCGACAGCTCGAACACCGCGGCGGTGACACCGGCGCCCTGGCCCCGCGGGCCGACGTGCGGCGCGTCGTAGACGGAGTTGACCTGAGCGGGCGTCATGCCGCTGCAGGCCGGCCCGCCGCCGAACCCGTACGGGAAGCTGGTGCCGTTGTTCACGGACGCGAATAGCTCCGGCCTGGTCACGTACGGCGTCTCACAGCCGGCCGGGCCGCGGGCGGCGGCTGGGCTGGCCGAGCGCGCGGCGCGGACCGGCACCGCACCGGAGTGCTCCCGGATCGTGTTGGTCAGGCCGATCACCCCGAGCACGCCGCCCGAGATCGTGGCAGGCAGCCGGACCGCCGAGGAGTTGGCGAAGTACTCGGCGCCGCGCCGGTCCCGGTAGGTGCTCAGGCTGGTGCGGAAGGCCGTCTCGACCCGCCCGGCGGAGCCGGTGGCGCTGATCAGGAACGGCGAGGCCGATCGTCCCACGCGCAGGCCCTGACTGCGCAGGTACCCGGCGACAGCCACGCGCTCGGCGGGCGACGGGGCGTACCTGGCGTCGAACTGGCCTCGGCGCAGCCACTGATGATAGTGGCCGCTGCCCTTGGTGTAGGCGGCCCGCAGCTCGCTGGTCAGCGCGGCCTCGCGCCGGGGCGCCAGCGAGACCTCGACAGACATACGCGGGCTCGAGTACGACGCGACCCGATGGTCGGTGGTCGCCGGCACGCTGTTCTTCAGCACGGCGAATCGCAGGCCGGGCGACGCGGATACCGGCGACGCGGATGCCGGCGACGCGGATGCCGGTACCGAGCTCAGCCCGGTCGTCAGTACGACGGTGGCCAGGCCGACCGCGGCCACGGCACCAGCCCGCAGCGGACGCGGCAGGAAGCGCGTGCTTCCACCTGGCAGGGACATGCCGTCAGGAAAGCCCTGCTACGGCCGCCGGCGGCCGTTTAGCTGCCAGACAACCGAACGCCCGGGCCGAGCCGCAGGCAGGAGGGCCGCCGTCACCATCAGGCGGATGACAGCACCTGACACCGGCCCGTGCCGCTAACCCGTAAATCGATGCCGCCCGTACCCCCTGGAATGGCTCCGTCTACTGAGCGGCAGGAAAATCTTGAAATTCTTCCGCAACGGCGCTCGGTTGACCCCCGGAACTGTCGTACCCGGACGATATCGTCGAAGTGTAATCGAAAGCGAGTTCGAGGCCAGGGAAGGGAGGTCGCCGGGTGACAATCGCGCCGGATGCCTCCTTCTCCTCGGTCGATGAGGCCATGGACCTGGTCCGCTCCGGCCTGGGCTACCTGGCCCGGGCCGACGTGGCGTCCCTGCCGGCCGTGACCCAGGCGCGGCTGCTGCGCGAGTACGAGCGGGCGCAGTCCCAGCACACCGCCGGCCGGGTTCGTGCCCTGTCGGCGTTCACCGCGCAGGGCGCTTATGCCGATGACGGGCACGGGGGCCCGCATCCGTGGCTGGCGTGGCAGACCCGGGTCACGGCCAGGGCCGCGTCCGCGACGATCGGGTGGATGCGCCGCCTGGGCGCTCACCCGCTACGTCGCCGCCGCGCTCGCCGCCGGGACGATTACTGAGTCGTACGCGCGGAAGATCTGCTACTGGTCGGATCTGCTGCCCGTCGGCTACCGGGAGCTGGCCGACCAGAACCTGACCGACGCGGCCGCGGGCGGGGCGGACCTGGATTTCCTGGCGCAGATGGCGGAGGAGATGTTCTCCCGGGTCACCCCGCCGGACAAGGACGATGAGGATGACGCCCGGTTCAATGACCGGTTCTTCCGCCTGACCCGCTTGTTCCAGGGTCACGGCCGCGCTGACGGGGACCTGACCCCGGAGTGCCTGGCCGCGCGTCACCGAAGTCCTGGACACGCTGGGGAAGAAGGCGGGTCCGGAGGATGACCGGTCGGCCGGGCAGCGCGGCCACGACGCGCTGGAGGAGGCGATGCGGCTGCTGCTGGCGTCGGGCTGCCTGCCGGAGCGGGCGGGGCAGGCGGCGCAGGTGCAGCTGCACCTGACGCTGGATGAGCTGCTGGACATGCCCGGCGGCACCGGCGCCGCCAGCGCCTGGCTCGCCAACCACCTCGCCACCACCGGCTCCGGCGACGACACCGACCCGGCTGACCCCCACTCGGACCACCCGGCGCACCAGCCAGCCCGGCGGCGACACCGACCCGGCTGACCCGCACGCGGACCACCCCGGTGCCAGCGAGCCTGGCCGCGGCAGCCAGCCCGGCGGCGGCACCGACCCGGCTGACCCGCATGCCGACCACCCGGGCGCCAACGACCCTGACTCCGGCAGCCAGCCCGGCGGCGGCGACCGACCCCGGCGACCCGCACCCGGGCCACCTGGGCACCACTCAGCCCGGCGGCGGCCCGGCGTCCGGCCGGCCCGACCTGGATGAGCTGCTGGGCGCCGACCCCCGCGACGCGTTCACCAAGGCCCGGCCCCGCGCTGAGCGCCGCGCCGCCGCCCGCGCCGGGCCAGCCCGGCTGGCTCACCGGCAAGGCCGCCGAAGCGTACTCGTGCGACACGAAGATCGCGCCGATGGTCTGCGGGCACCTCGACCGCAACGCCCTGGCCCGCCTGGTCACCGACCTGCTCGCCGGCGACCTCGCCAACCTCGTCACCAGCACCGAGCCGGCGCCCGTCCCCGGCCCCCGCTGTGAATGCGACGAGCACCCGCCCGCGCCCCGCGCCCCCATCCCCGGCGCCCTGCCGACCACGACCACGACCGCGGGCAGCCAGCCCATCACCACCGCGGCCGGCCAGCCCGCCGCCACCGGCCAGCCCGCCGCCACCGGCCCGGTCCCGCCCGGCCTCACCGGCACCGCCGCGCCCGGCACCACCGCGCCCGCACCGGCGCCGGCAGCAGCCCGCTGACGCCCGGCGGGCTGGCCCGGCTCCAGGACACCCTGCTCCGCTACGCCGTCAGCCTGCTGTCCGGCCCCACCGGGCTCGCTGCCTACCTGCGGACCCAGCTCACCGGCGGGTTCTTCCCCGCACCCAGCCTCCCCCTGGACCTCGGCCAGCCCACCGAGCAAGTCCCACCGCACCTGCGCCGCGCCGTCACCAAGCGCGACCGGCACTGCTCGCTTCCCCGGCTGCACCGCCCCGCCCGTCCGCTGCCAGGTACACCACGTGATCCCCCGGTCGAAGGGCGGCCCGACCCGCCTGGACAACCTGACGCTCTTGTGTGCCTTCCACCACCTGATCGCCGTGCACCGCTGGGGCTGGACCCTGCAATTGCACGGCGACGGCACCACCACGGCCACCAGCCCCGACGGCACCAAGACCTTGCACAGCCACGGACCGCCACCCGGCCAGGACACCTTGCGGGCCGACCGGCCATCCAACGGCCCGCCCGCCACCGCCGCCTAAGTCATGCTGGACGGCCCGGCTGGTGATGTCGGCTGGGGGGTACCCGTGCCCAATCCGGCGGCAGGGCGGCTGCTGATGAGCAGGCCGTGTTCGGCGCAGCGGCCCAGCCCGGCTAGCGCAGTCCCCTCATCCACGCGACTGCCGATCTGGCGGGCCAGGTCAAGGGCCTGCCGGTAGGAGTGCCCGGCGGCGGTGAGATCACCACGGGCCAGGTGCAGGGCCCCGGTCTCGTTCAGCGCCTCGGCCGCACCGCCCCGGTCGCCGTTGTCCAGGAAGATGCGCAGTGCCTCACCGAGCTGCTCGGCAGCAGCGGGGTAGTCCTGTGTTTCCCGTCGCACCGCCCCGAGGTAGAGCAAGGTGCTGGCCTTGCAGTATCTGTGGCCAACGTCCTTCCAGATGCCCAGGGCCCGCACCAGGGTGCTGGTGGCGGCCGGGTAGTTCCCGGCCGCCCGCTGCGCGCCGCCTAGGGTCCACAGGGCACGGGCCTCGCCGTTCCGGTCGCCGACTTCACGGTAGAGGCCCAGGGCCTGCTCGGCGGCCGTGATGGCGGCCGGGTAGTCTCCGGTATCCCGCCGCAGGTCCCCCACGAGGACCAGAGCCTGGGCTTGATCGCGCTGCCCGCCCAGCTGCCTGGACAGGATCAGGGCCTGCTGCGCGGCCGTGGCGGCGGACTGGTAGTCCCCGGTCAGCCTCCGCACCACCCCCAGGCTGAGCAGGGCCCTGGCCTGGCCAAGCCGGTCCCCCAGCCCCCCGAACAAGCTCAGCGCCCGCACCAGCAGCCGGGTGGCAGCCGGATAGTCCCCGGTCAGGCGCTGCGTCTCCGCCAGCAGGACGCTGGCGCTGGCCTCGCCGAGCTGGTCGCCCAGCTCCCCGAACATGGCCAGTGCGCGGGCCGCGGTCCGGGCCGAGGCCGGGAATTCCGCGGTCAGCCACCGGGCATGGGCCAGGCTGAGCAGCGCGCTGGCCTGGGCGGGCTGGTCGCCCAGCCCGGCAGCGGCCCAGGCCGCCCGGTCGTGCCGGGTGACCGCCTCAGCCCAGGGTCCGTCACGGCGCAGCAGCTCGCTGAGCCCAGCGGTCAGCGCGACCACCCGCTCGGGCATCTGCTGCGTGGTGGCGTGGTCCAGGCAGCCCAGCAAGCTGGACCGCTCCGCGCGCAGCCAGGCCAGTGCGTCCTCATCGTCGGTCAGCCCTGGCGCCGCGGCCGGCACTGCCGCCGGCACAGCCACCGGCATCGGGGCCGGCCCCGGGATATGACTGCCGCGGGTCAGGGTAGTCATCCGGGCCTGCGCGCGGCCAGCAGCGTACTGGTAGTAATCCAGCAGCCGCCCCATCGCCGCCCGCTGGTCCCCGCTGGTCATCGACTGGCCGGGCCGGTCGCGGGAATATCGGCGGATCAGGTCATGCATGCCATATCGCCGGCAAGCCGTCTCGATCAGCAGCCCCTCGCCGTGCAGCGCGTCCAGCAGCCTTTCTGACTCCGCCAGGGGGACACCGGTCAGGGCAGCCGCCGCGCAGGCATCGAAGCTGGTGCCCGGGTGCAGGCCCAGGCACCCGAAGAACTCCTGCCAGGCCGGCTCCATGTGAGCCACGGACACCTCGAACGCCGCCGCTACGCTCACCTGCTCAGCCTTCATCGTGAGCAGCTGCGCCCGGGCCTCAGCGGCCAGGTCCGCCAGCGACCACGATCGGTGCCGCGCGTATACCCGCGCTAGCAGGCTCACCGCCAGCGGCAGCGACCCGGCCAGCCGGGTCAGGTCCGCCACCGCGGCCGGGTCATCAGCCGCGGCCCTGGGGGCCAGGCGGGTGAACATCCGCACCGCCTCGGCGTCCGGCAGGACCTCGGCCAGGACCGGGATGACCGGGCCGGGCAGGTCCGCCAGGTGCCGGCGGCTGGTCACCAGCACCAGGCAGCCCGCCGCTCCGGGCAGCAGCGGCGTCACCTGCTCACTGCTGGCCGCGTTGTCTAACACCAGCACCGCCCGCTGGCCGGCCATCCGGTCCCGCCACATCCCCGCCCGGACCTCCACATCGGCGGGCACGACCCTCGGGTCGGCCCCGGTCGCGGCCAGCAGCCCGGCCAGCGCTTCCAGCGGGGTCACTGGCTCCCGGCCCGGCGTATGACCGTGCAGGTCCGCGAAGAGCTGCCGGTCTGGGAACTCACTGGCCAGCAGGTGCGCCGCGTGTACCGCGAGCGCCGTCTTGCCGACGCCCGGCATCCCGTCGATCACCCGGATGGCGACCCGCTCGCCGTCAGCGTCGGCTTCGGCGACTGCGGCGGTGATCAGCTCCAGTTCGGTGTCCCGGCCGGTGAACGCGGCGGTGTCCGGTGGCAGTGACGACCGCACCGCCGCCATCACCGCGCCAGCCACCGGCATTCCGGCGGAGTCCCGGCGGAGCTGCTCCCACGCGGCCGTCATCAGGCCATGCCGCCGCCGCCACGCCGCGACCGCCGCTGGATTCCCGCCCGTGCACGCCTCGACCAGCGGCCGCACGATCGCGTCCCAGTCCGGGAACCTTTTCACCCGCCCGCCCAGCACCGCATACAGATGCTGGCGGCTGATGCCCAGCCGGCGGGCCAGCACCGCCACCGGGATCTTCGACCCCGCCCGCAACTGCCACAGCCCCGCGCAGAAGTCCGCGACCGGCCCGCCGCCTTCCGCCCGGCCCTGAAACCCCCAGACCTCCAGCAGCACTTCATGCCGGCGCCGCCACGACGCCAGTGCCAGCGGATCCCCGTCAGCGCAGGCGCTCACCAGCGGCGCGACAATCTCGTCCCAGTCCGGCGGACGTTTCACGTGCCCGGCCAGCACCGCATACAGATGCTGGCGGCTGATGCCCAGCCGGCGGGCCAGCACCGCCACCGGGATCTTCGACCCCGCCCGCAACTGCCACAGCGCGGCGCAGAAATCCGCGACCGGCCCGCCGCTGCGCACCTGGGTCAGGGTCTCAAGTCGTTGGCGGCCCGGCCCGAGCCGTCCATATAGAACGGCGTGGAGTCATGCTCGTGGGTGATCTGCCAGCCCGCGGCCGTCCGGCGGAGCCCGATGGTGGACCGGAACCACAGGTCCACCTGCTCGCCGTCCGTCTTCGTGCCCGTCATGTGGGTGAGGCCATGGCAGAAGGCGACGTCGTCGCCCGCCTCGATGACCGGATCCCCGATGTCGTAGCCGATCGGGCCAGCCCACGTCCGGAACCAGCCCTCTATCCCGGCCGGATCGCGAACCTCATCTCCGGCGTTACGCAGTGGCGGGGCCAGGCTGAAGCTGACGGCCTGCGGCGCGTAGTCGGCCACCGCGCGGTGCGCGTCCCTGGCGGTGATGGCGGCGGCGCGGTCGTTCAGCAGCGCCCGGATCTGCTCCTGGACGGTCGTCGCGGTCTGCGCGGTCATGAGCATGGCCTCCTCGGGACATACGAGCTAACGCTTGTCATGTCATAGACGCCGCGGCACCCCGGGACTAATCGGCACCGGCAGACCGACGGCCGGGCGGATCGTGATACCGCCCGTCAGATTGTGCCGGCTGCTTCCAGGGCGACGATTTCCTCGGGGGTCATTCCGAGGAGGGTGCTGTAGATCTCAGGGTTGTGCTGGCCCAGCGCCGGGCCGAGGGTGCGGACTTCGCCGGGGGTGTCCGAGAGCCTGGGAAAGACATTCTGCATGGGGAAGTCGCCGAAGTCGGGGTGCGCCATTCGGATGATGGCTTCGCGGGCCCGGTAATGCGGGTCGGCCAGCATGTCCCTGGCGCGGTAGGTCAGGCCGGCGGGGATGCCGTGGTCGTGCAGCAGTGCGAGAAGCGACTCGGAGCTGTGGCCGGACGTCCAGGCGCCGATCAGGTTGTCCAGCTCCTCGGCGTTGGTGCCACGCGCGGCGTGGGTGGCATACCGATCGTCGTCGGCCAGCTCGGGCTGGCCCATGACCGCGGCGAGGCGGCGCCAGATGGTGTCGCGGTTCGCGGCGATCAGGACGGGGCCATCCTTTGTCGGGTAGACGTTGCTGGGCGCGATGTTCGGGAGCACGGACCCGGTGCGCTCACGCTGGTAGCCGGCGATGTCCCAGTCGGGGATCAGGGATTCCATCAGGGCCAGCACGGCCTCGTAGAGGGCGGAGTCGACGATCTGGCCGCGCCCGGTCCGGTGCCGGGCGTGCAGGGCAACGAGGGTGCCGAGCGCGGCGAAGGTGCCGGCGAGTTCGTCGCCGAGGGAGATCC
Source organism: uncultured Actinomycetota bacterium (assembly GCA_963822485.1). Taxonomy (GTDB): domain Bacteria; phylum Actinomycetota; class Actinomycetes; order Streptosporangiales; family Streptosporangiaceae; genus DASUBV01. The sequence continues at coordinate 37,309 of CAWGHW010000023.1, read as the reverse complement.
CGGCCCGGGACGGAGGCTTGTCGGGGTCGCCGGTGACGTACCGGATGCCGCCCATCGCCTCGCCGATCGACCCGAAGCCGGCCCGCGGGGCGTAGGGGCCGTCCTGGCCGTAGCCGGTGACGCGGGCGATGATCAGGCGCGGGTTCTCGGCCTGGAGGTCGGCCGGGGCCAGGCCCCAGCTCTCGAGAGTGCCGGGACGAAAGTTCTCGACCAGGACGTCAGCCCGGGCAAGTATCCGGCGGGCGAGGGCCTGACCGTCCGCGGTGCGCAGGTTGAGAGTGATCGATTTCTTGTTGCGGGCCAGGATCGGCCACCACAGGGACAGTCCGTGCGGCTTCTCACGGCCCCACTCGCGCATCGGGTCGCCGGAGCCAGGCGGCTCAATCTTGACCACCTCGGCGCCGAAGTCGCCGAGGAGCTGGCCGCAGAACGGCCCGGCCAGCAGCTGGCCCATCTCCACGACCCGCACGTCGCCGAGTGCGCCGGGGTTGTCCGTCATCTCCTGGAACTCCTCGTGGAAGGTCGCGGCCTGCTCAATTATCCGCGGCGGTGACTAGGTGCTCCCCGGTGCGGGTACCGCGCCCGGTGTCCTGGGCATGCCACTGGTCAAGACGCTCGATCTGCCCAACGGCATGGGGCAGCACTTCTTCTTCGACTGCGGCGGCGGCGACTGCGTGGCGTTCTTCTGGTTCCCGGACGCGCCGGACGGCGTCCCCGGCATCTCCGCGCCGAAGACCCGGCCCGAACAGGGCGACCTGCTCAGCGCGGTCGGCTCGATGAACCATGTCGCTTTCCATGTCCCCGCGGGCAAGTTCGAGGACTACCGGCGCCGGCTCAGGGAGAAGGGCGTCGAGGTGAGCCCGATCCTCAACCACGACGACAGCCCGTCCGGTGTGTCCCGCGAGATGTATGACGGGGTGTTCGTCCGGTCGTTCTACTTCCAGGACCCGGACGGGATCCTGCTGGAGTTCGCCTGCTGGACGCGAACCTTCACCAGCGCGGACGTCTTCCACCAGCCGAAGACGTCCGCCGACCGTACCGCCGCCAAGGAGAAGCATGCCGCGCCTGCGTGAGGTCCCCCGCGCCGAGGTCACCGACGAGCGCATCCTCTACTTCTACGACCACCTGTTCGCGCCTGACCGCGACCCGGCCGTCGACCACGGCACCGCGACCGGCTCGCCCGGCGACTGGTGGACGGTGTTCGCCCAGTCCCCGGACGTGTTCCGGCATGCCGTCCGCGGCTTCGCCCTCTACCGCAGCGCCGAGCTGGACCCGGTGCTCCGCGAACTCGGGCAGTGCCGGGCCGGCTGGGCGCGCGGCAGCCAGTTCGTGTTCTCGCAGCACTGCAAGCAGATGCGGGCGCTGGGCATGCCGGAGGAACGGATCCAGTCCATTCCGCACTGGCAGACGGCCGACTGCTACTCGCCGCTGGAACGGGCTGTCCTGGCCTACACCGACGGCCTCGTCCTGGACGGCGGCCGGGTGCCGGACGAGGTCTTCGCCCGACTCCAGCAGGACCTTTCCGATAAGGAGATCCTGCAGCTCACCTACATCACCTGCATGTACGACATGCATGCGACCATCGCGCGGGCGCTGCGGCTGGAATTCGATGACCGTCCCGAGCCTGTCGTGGAGGTGGCCGCGCCCGAGGGCTATGGCAACCGTGATATCTCGGCCGACCTCGCCGCGGAAAGCTGACGGTACGCTCAGCGGCCTGACGGCGGCCGGGCCCAGCGAAGGAGATCGCCGAGCAGCGCGGCGGCCAGCGGGTCGCCGGCCTGGGCGGCCTCGGCGAGCGGAAGCTGGCACAGGGTCAGCAGTCCCCGCTCAGCGCGAACGCGGCCGACCACCGTGGCCATCAGCTCACGTGGCGGCGGCTTGAGCACGGCCACCGCCGTCTCCGGCGCGAACGGCCCGCCCCCGACGTCGGCGTAGACATACTCGGGCGCGGCCGACAGCAGCTCGCTGGCCAGCACGGCGCCCGGCGGGAGCGACGCCAGCTCGGGCTGAGAGTTCGTGAAGATGAACGGGGTGGACCCCCACACAGTGTCCAGGCTAGCCAGCCGGAGCGACCCTGGCAGGGCCAGCGGCCCGGGCTCGCTCTGGGCCAGCAGCAGGACGTGACCGCCGCGGCCGAGCCAGCTCGTCGCGATGCCGGCGGCTTCGTCGCTGAGGGACTGCTCGCCGATGACCAGCAGTTCCCGGCCGGGATCCGCGTCGCCGACCGCGCAGATGGCGGCCCCGGCGGCGAGGAGCGTGTCGTCGGCTGGTGACTCGCCGAGCGCGGCGACGGGCACCTGGCCGGGTGCCGGATGCGCCACGACGCGGACCGGGTAGGAGTTGCTGGCCAGAACCTCGCTGCGCCTGCGCACGGCCAGGACCTGGCCGCGGCTGCGCACCTCGACCTCAAGCGGGAGCGTGCCGGGCGCTGCCGTGCAGCGCAGGCTGACCGGCCGCGCGGCGGCGACGCCATGCGCGGGCAGGTCCGCGCGGTCGCGCCATCGGGCGCCGCCGAGGCGGACCACCAGCTCCGCGTCGCGGACGGCGGGACCGTCGTTGACGATGACCAGCTCGGCCTCGATCGTGCCGCCAGACCGGGCCGCCCAGTGCGGGCGGAGGAGCATCGGGCAGATGACCTGGTTCGCGCGCCGGATCTCCTCGGTCGCGGGCTCTTTCGGCCGGCGGAGCAGGTCGAGCAGGCCGTTGAATTCCATCGGGACGTCGGTCAGCTCGGTCAGGCACCAGCCGGCGACACCCGGGATCTGCCGGATGAGCTCGATCTGGAATCGGTCGGCGAGGCCCTGGTAGCGCTGCGTCCCGGCGACGAACTCGGCCGCACTGCCCGGCCACGGCACGGACTCGATCGAGGGCGCGCAGGCCCGGCCCGTACTCCCAGAAGGGCTGGCCTTCGCCCCGGCCGAGATCGGGCAGGCCCCAGTCACCGAACTCGCTGATCAGCAGCGGCCGCTTGGCCCGCGCCCAGCGCGTGGCCTTCCGGCGGAGCTCGGCCAGGTACCGGGCGCTGAGCCGGCCGTACCAGTGCGCGGTCAGCAGCGGGCTGGCGTACACGTGCGCCGGGTCGGGGCCGATCCAGTCGTTCTCGATGACCGGGCGGGTAGGGTCGGCGTCCCGCACGGCGTCGTAGAGTCGTCGCGCGAATCCCTCGTAACCCGGCCCGCAGCGCGCGGACCTGTCCCCCAGCCCGAGCTCGTTCATCGCCGACCACAGCACGATGGACGGATGGCTGCGATCACGCCGCACCTGCTCACCGGCGGCGGTGACGCACTGCTCGGCGACCGGGCCATCCGGCCCGAGCTCGTCGTGCGCGATGGGCTCGGCGACCGGGATGTCACAGTGGACGAGCATGCCCAGCTCGTCGCAGACGTCCAGGTAGACCGGGTCGAACGCCTTGATGTGCAGCCGCAGCGTATTGAAGCCCATCCCCCGCGCCGCCCTGACCTCCTCCTCCGCCTCGGCGCGCGACTGGCCCCCGTACAGGGTCCGGGCGGAGAACCCCTGCACCAGCGCGCTGCGCAGCCGGACCGGCTCGCCGTTCAGCTCGAAGCCCGATGGCCCCAGCCGCACCGTGCGCAGCCCGAACCGCACCGGCCGCGTATCCGACAGCCGGCCCCCGGCGTACACCAGGATCCGGGCTTCGTGCAGCACCGGCGACGCCGGCGACCACAGCGGCGCATCCACCTTCCCCAGCCAGAACCTGACCGGCCCGCCGCTGGGCGGGACCGGCAGTTCGACCCGTTCCCCGAGCACCTCGGCCGCCACCGTCGCCTCGCCGCCGGCCTTGGTCGCCGCCACCATCACCTCGATGACCAGGTTGTCCGGATCGGCGTTCGCCCACGCGTCGGCGATCCGGGCCGGGCCGCGGCGCTCCAGCCAGACGCTCTGCCAGATCCCCCCGTAGGTCAGGTACAGGCTCGGCGGCGACGGGAAGACGTCGTTGTTCCAGCCCTGCTTGCCGTGCGCGCTGCGCAGGTGCGCGGCGCTGCCCGCCGGGTGATCGGTGACCCGGATGGCGATCTCGTTGACCCCCGCGACCAGGCCCCGGCAGTCCAGGTCGAACGGCGTGAACCCGCCGCAGTGCGAGCCGATGACCTGCCCGTTCAGGTACACCTCGGCGTCATCCATGACGGCCCCGACGTGCAGGGTCCACCAGCCGGCGGGATCCTCCACGTCCACCGAGCGGCGATACCAGGCGACGCCATCGAGCCCGAGGTGGCCCTGGGCTTCCCACAGCCCTGGCACCTCAATCGGGACCCCGGCCAGGGCGCGGAGCTCGGCGATGCCGTGGTCGCCGGGAATGAGCTCCCAGGTTCCGTCCAGGCACTGACGCCCGGCCAGCCACGCGTCCTGATCCGGCTCCGCCCTGGGACTCACGGCCCCGCCCTCCACCTGCACCTGCTGCTCACCTTTCTCGAAGCCAGATGATGATCGCTCCAGCCAGTTCCGGCGGATCAGCTGATCATCACCAGTGACAGCATCAGCCACAACAGCCCCGCTCTGGCGGCCAATGGCGAAATACGCCCACCTAGCACCTCTTCCGCTGCTTCGCAGGGAAGCCGCCCGGTTAGCCTGGCGGTTCCCCGGAGGGGGCGCCGCCGATGAGGTCCCGCACCCGGTTCCAGCGCGCCTCATACCGTTCGTCGTAGCGAGCGGCCGCGCGCGCGGCGCGCCGCGGGCGGCTGGGGTAGCGGCGCGCCGCCCACCACGAGCCCGGCTTGGCCAGCCTGACCGCCCCGGCCAGGGCGGCGAAGCCGAAGACGATGCCGACCACGCCGGTCGTCACCTTGCCCTTGAGCACGCAGATCACGCACAGCCCGAGCTCGGCGGCGAGGATGAAGACCGACCACCACCAGGCCATCGTTCCCGCGCGGCCGGTGACGAAGCTGGCTCCGCCCAGTAGCGCTCCGGTTATCACCAGAACGCAGAAGATCGCGTCGACCGACTTGCGCCCCTCGCTGGTCCAGTAGACGTCCTCGAGCTGGAGCCAGAGCGCGAATTCGTCGACGGTGAGGCCGATGCCCACCCCGAAGATAGCGGCGGCGATGTCGAGGGCCACTCCCTCCGGCCGTTCGGACACCAGGACGATGCCCGTGCCGATGATGATCAGTATTCCGAAGACCTGGTGGTGAATGTGAATGCCGGCGACCTGGACGTTGCCCAGCCCGGCGCGGCCGCCGCTGCCCGATCGGATCAGCCTCGTCACTGTCCTGGTGATCAGGAACGTGGCCAGTATGGCCAGGAACATCCACAGCATCGGCCGCAGCGACGCCCCGCCCGCGTTGACCGAGAGCCCTGAAGCGACAAAACGACCAGCGAAGTCAGCCTCGGCTGGCACGGCACCCACCTGTGGCGACCTCCTCGTGCTCGGAACCTACGCCGCATCACAGCACAGATACCCAGGTCAGCGGGACGACCCCGACGGCACCGGGCGCGACGTGTCGGCCGGCCGACGCCGATGTTGCTCCTAACCTGGACAAGTGCGCCCCGCTGATCCGCTTCGAACCCGGAAGCCGCCTAGCGAGGGGAACATTTCTCCAAGACGGCAGTCAGTTGCGCCGGTAACACTGCGAGCATGCACAAGGACCGGAGTGACTCCCCACCACCGCATTCTCAGGGGCCGCGGTACGGCGTTGACGCGCTTGCCTTCCCGGCGGTTGCACACCACGCTGCGGGGCAAGCTGCGCGTCTGGGAGCGGGTACTGGACCAGGCCGACCTGAAGGGTTGTGCCCGGGCGGGCAGTTGCTCATCGCCGACCCCTGGCCGATGGCCAGGAAGTACGCTGCGCACATCGGCCAGGGAACGCTGCGCGGACTCGGTCCCGAGTACTGGTACGGAGGCCCGTGGCTCAGCGTCACGCTGCTGCAGGCCGTCAAGGAGCCCTGAACCGGGAGGCAGGGGGAGGCTATGTCCGAGCAAACGGAGTTCCCGAAGAAGAAGGTGCTTGAGGTCCTGCGCAAGGTCGGCATCCCGGAGGGCACCGTCACGCAGATAGATGAGGATCTTGGGGACCCGATCAGGCTGCCGAGGGATGGGGCGTTCCTGCTCCAGCACGGCATCACCCGCGACGAGCTGATCAGCATGATGGGCGGAAGTCCCTGAGCGAGCGCGCCGCGCGGGCGGCGTTCAGGGTGGGGGGAAGGTCGAACAGCTCGAAGAGGTGCAGGTCCTGGAACACCACGTTGCGGCTGATTCCGGATGGCGTGAGGCTGAACACCTGCAGGGTGTGCGCCTCGTAGGTGTCCCGGTCGCGGCGGGCGTACGCTCCGACCGCTGGCTGGCCGTTGGCGGTGGTGTGGAGCATGCGCCAGTCGGGGCCTCGCATCCGGAAGACCCGGTCCATGAACTGGCTGTAGTGCTCGCGGCCGACGAACCACAGCGGGACAGGCGGCATCTCCATGACCACCTGATCGGTCAGCAGCCGGGTCAGCGCCGGGACATCGGCCTTCTCGAACGCCGCGACGTACTGGTCGATGAGGGCGCGGGCCGCCGGGTCGGATGGCTCCTCGATCCGGTCCTCGGCGACTGAGACGTCATCGAGCCGGGCTCTGGCCCGCTGCAGGCCGCTGTTCACCGCGGTCGGGGTCGTGCCCAGGATGCCGGCGACTTCGGCGGCAGAGAACTCCAGCACGTCGCGCAGGATCAGGATGGCGCGCTGGCGAGCCGGAAGATACTGCATCGCCGCGACGAACGCCAGGCGCAAACTGCCGCGGATACCGACCGTCGTCGCCGGGTCGCCGGGAGCCGTGCCGAGCATCGCATCCGGCATCGGCTGGATCCAGGGGATGTCGAACGCCGGGACCAGGGCCTGCTCGGGATCATCCCCGGGGGCACCCAGCCCCGATGGCAGTGGCCGACGGCTCACCCCCGACAGGGCGGTCAGGCACGCGTTGGTGGCGATCCGGTACAGCCACGTGCGAAGCGAGGCCCGCTGGTCGTCGTACCGGTCGTAGGAGCGCCAGGCGCGCAGCATGGTTTCCTGCACCAGGTCCTCGGCCTCGTCGGCCGATCCGAGCATCCGGTAACAGTGGGCGAGCAACTCCCGTCGAAACGGGTCGGCCTGGCGCTCGAACTCGCCGCTGACGGCAGTCACGGCCTCTCCTCCCTGTCCCACACAGATACCTACTCGACGGCGGCCCGGAAATCATCGGCCCGGGCGATGAATTCCGGCCGTCGGCCCGGTAGGTACCCATGTCAGCCCGCCAGCCGGTGGGAGACGCCGAGAACCGAAGGGCACATACCATGACAAACAACGATCCGGCTGAGAGCGTCGTGAGCGTTATCCACGCTGTCTACGACGCCTGGGCGGACGGCGACGCCGACACATTTGCCAAGCTCTACACCGACGACGCGACGGTGGTGCAGCCCGGCATCTACAAGAGGAACAACGACGACATCCGGACCACCATGGCCGCCGGGTTCGCCGGGCCCCTCAAGGGATCGCGCGTCCTTGACGAGCCGCAGAGCGTCAGGTTCCTCGGGCCCGACACCGCCGTGGTCATCACCGAAGGCGGCATCATCATGGCCGGCCAGGCCGAGTGCCCGGCCGACCGCCTGGTTCGATCCACCTGGGTTCTCACCAGGCAGTCCGGGCAGTGGTGCGTCGCCGCCTATCAGAACAGCCCGGCGAACTGAACGGCGACGGCCCGGGCCTGCGAAGAGGCCCGGGCCGCGCCATTGTTGCGAATGCTAGTTGCGAGTGCTAGCTGCGAGTGCTAGTTGAGGGTGCTAATTACTTGAGCTAGCTCCCGACTGTGTAGGCGTAGGCGAAATCGTGGAAATCGGAGAACGACGTCCCGAACCCGACGGCGGGCTCAGTATCGGTCAGGTCCGTCGAGTCGAAGACGCTGAGGGTGCCGCTCACGGCGGTCCCCGCGGCTGCTGTTGGTGACAGCGTCGCGGTCAGTGTCCCCGTGGCTCCGGGCGCCAGCTCCACCGGCGTGGCGGTGGCCCCGCCGGTGATGTCGTTGCCCGACGGTTGCAGGACGAAGAGCCCGACGTGGTTCGTCGTGTTCTTGACGTGCACCGTGATCGGGACGCTGGCGCCGGTAGCGACGGTCGTCGACGCCGACGTCGGGAGACCGGACTCGGTCACGGGTGCGAGCTGGTTGTACCTGAGGACCCCGGTGACGTTGTTGGAGAACACCGTCCCGTCGGTGGTAGCGCCCTGCATCACGTCGATCTCCCACAGACCGGGCTGGGGATCGGGGGCAATGAGCGAGGCGTTTCCCGTCGGGTTGTCAGGCGTCGGCGTGGTGTCGACGGCCGAGACCTGGATGTTCCCTGACTCGGTGATGGCCGGGTTGAGGTCGGCCGGCGAGAACAGGTAGTAGTAAACCGGGTCGTCAGTGGCGTGATCCGGCGCGAAGAACGACACGTCGAGATCCTTCTGGCCCGGGGGCACGTTCACGTAGAACGTCTTGATCTGCCCGGCACCGCGAGATACCGAGCTGGTCAGGTTGGCGCTGAAGGAGCCGCCAGCGGACGGGATGAGGGTACGCCGGGCGATCGGCACCGAGCTCTCGAGCCCGTTCGACCCGGTGAACTGCACCGACTCAGGAGCATCGCCGGCCGCCCGGGGCAGGGCGATGTTGAGCGGCACGCTTACCGAGCTGCGAGGCGCGATGGTGACGGGCGCCGACGCCGGGCTGGTCGTGAAGTTCTGGCCACTGGCCTGGAAGGTCACGCTGCCGCGGTAGGGCCCCGGGGTGTTCGGCGCACTCTGTACGTGGCCACGGCCATCGGCCCAGACGATCTGCGCCGTCCAGGTCCCGGCCATCGGGTGCTCGACCGTGGCGTGCTGGATGTCCGGGCTGGCGTTGGGGCCGTTGGCAGCGCCGAAGTCATACGACAGCTGCGCCAGCCGACCGGCCGGGTCGGTCAGGATGAAGGTGAAGATGTTGTTGTCGCTGTTGGTCGGGTCCGGCCAGCGCATGTCGGCATCGAGCACGTCGGTGCCGGGCGCCACATGGAAGGTGACCGGCGCCGCCGCGGTCGCGCCCTGGGCGGGAATCGCGGCCCCCGCGGCCGGGGCGGTCACGTTCTCGGTGACGGGCCGGCCGAAGGCCGTCTCGTCGCCCAGCTCGCGGAAGGTTCCGGAGACCCGCTCCGCCTGGGATGAGGCGTTGTAGAGCGAGACCGAGCTGTGGACGACTGAGCCGCCCTGGCCCTGAACGTCGACCTGGGTCGGGGTGTCCACCAGTTCGGGGTCGCTGGAGTTCGACACCGTCGTGCCGGGCATCTGGCGGGCCGCCTTGACGGCCGCGGCGATGTTCAGCAGGCCAGCGCCCTGCTGGTCCGACTCGGCGCCCATGTCGGTCGCCGTGCTGGTCAGGATCTGCTTCACCTGGGCCGGCGTCGGGGAGGCACCGCCGTGACTGTCACGGTAGGCCTGGATGACGTCAGCGGCCGCACCGGAGATGAACGGGGCCGACTGGCTGGTCCCGCCAAAGGCCTCGGTCGGCAGCGGCAGCGGCGTCTGACCGGCACCAGCGGCCGCGAGGGCCAGGTAGCCGGGGGCGGTCAGGTCAACCACATCGCCCAAGGGAGTGGTGCCGCCCGACGACAGGGTGGTCATGTTGTCGTTCAGCCAGCCGTTGGCGTAGCCATCGGCCTGGGCCAGGAGGCGGAGGTCGTTCGACCCGGCGGCGTCGATGACGTTGGGGTCATCGGCGGGCGCCTCGACGGTGCCGGAGGAGCCGCTGTCGCCCGCGCTCTCGACGACGACGACGCCCGCTGCCACCATGGCGTCGTTCGCCGGCTCGATCAGGTCGTCGGTGGCACCCGGCAGCGCGCCGAAGCCATAGGACTCGGACACGACGTTGACGCCGTCGCTCACCGCGTTCTGCAGCCCGGCGATCACCTGCGACTCGGGGGCCACGATCTGGCCGGCTGAGTTGGTGTCAGAGAAGAAGCCGGTGGTGAGGATGGAGGCGCCGGTGGCGTCACCCACGATCCGGAAGGTGCAGCTCGTCGCGATGTGCGAGAACGGCAGCTGAGAGGCGTAGGTGTAGGTCACCGTGCCCTGGGCGCCCATGGTGGAGACGTCGCCGTTGAACTCGTCGCTGAAGACGTTCTCGGTCGGGTCGGGGGCGTCGATGATCACGTGCGTGCCATCGGGACGGATCATGTTCGGGTTGCCGGCCAGCGTGTCGGCGTCCACGTTGCCGATGATGACGCCCTGGCCCGTCGCGATCTTGGACGCCTGGTTGGCGTGGATGCTCCTGAGCGCCTCGGGCTCCACCAGCGGCTTGGTCGGATTCTTGTTGCACAGGCGCTGCCCGTCGGCCGCCCTGTCCCGGAAGGCCGACTTCCGCACCCGGGAGGAGGGCACCGCCTTCGTGGTCGACCTGGCGTCGCCGATGATGATGGTCCCGTCGGGGACGACCTTCTTGACGCCCGCGGCGTGGCTGAGTGCCTTCGCCTCGGCCGCCGGCATGGACGCCGCGACCGCGTTGAGGAGCGAGAGCTTCGTGATATGCGTGGCCCCGACCTGCTTGAGCTGGGCCACGAGCGGCGCCTGAATGGACGCGGCCATGGCCGCGCGGGCGTGCCGGTGGGCCCGGTTCGCCGGCAGGCTCTTGAGCTGGTTGTCGAACACGACCACCATGCGCTCTTGCTTGCCTGCCGAGCGGGCTCGGACCTGGCTCGGGCTCAGCTTGGAAATGCTGGGCCTCGCACTGGCCAGGGCGGCCGAACTGGCTGCCCAGCCGACGCCGGTCACCGCGGTAAGGCCGAGCGCGGCCGCACCGAGCAACGAAGCACCCCTACGGGGGATTAATGACATTCTGCTGCCTCTATTCCGGCCCCTCGCTCGGGTTCCCTGAATGCACCCAAGACGTCCTTTCGGGTTTTAGCACCCGTACCGCCGCTCGATCAAGGGCGGATCAGCAGGCGGAGGGTCGCCGCCAGCCCCGAACAGCCCCGTCCTGCGCGCCCCGTCTGGTGCGTGGCGGGATAGCGGCCGGCGCCGGGTAGCTGTTCTCCTATCCGCGGTGCAGGGGCGCCGGGGCAAGGCCACCGCTCTAGCCGCGGCACCTGGCTGGTCAGCCACGCCGCCGACCCTTGCGGATCCACGACAGGCCTGTAACATACGGTACATATTCGTTTAGATTAACAACCGTTGTTATGGATGGCAGTTTTTCCTCAGAGAGAGGCGATCGCGGTGGAGGTTTTCGAAGCGGCGCCGCCTGAGGGGGGTCCGAGCCTGGCTCTGCACGGCGGGGCCGGCGGACGCGTGGAGGAGCTGGCGCCCGCGCGTCGCGCGGCGTACGAGGAGGGGCTCCTGGCCGCCTACCAGGCCGGATGGCGGGTGCTCGCGGCAGGCGGGGATGCGCTGGACGCCGTGTGCGCGAGCGTGGAGGTGCTCGAGGACGATCCGCTGTTCAATGCCGGCCGGGGCGCGGCGCTCACCGCGTCGGGGCACGCTGAGCTCGACGCGTCGGTGATGACCGGATCCGGGCTCGCGGGTGCGGTGGCCGCGTCCAAGTACGCCAGGAACCCGGTCCGGCTCGCTCGCGCCGTCATGGAGCACACCGAGCACGTCCTCATCGTCGACCCTGATACCGGGTTCCTGCAGCGCTACGGGCTCGACGTGGCCGAGCGCGACTACTTCGTCACCGAGCCGCGCCAGCAGCAGCTCCATCGCGTGCTGGACGGCCGCGCGGTCGGAGCCCGCCACGGAACGGTTGGCGCGGCGGCCCGCGACGCCGGCGGCCGCGTCGCCGCCGCCACGTCCACGGGCGGGATGACGGGCCAGGCCGACGGGCGGGTCGGAGACAGTCCGATCGTCGGCGCGGGCATCTATGCCCGGGACAACGTCGTGGCGATCTCGTGTACCGGGGACGGCGAGGCCTTCATCCGCGGCGTCGTAGCGCACGACGTTGCCGCCCGGATCCGCTACCTCGGCGCGAGCCTCGCCGAGGCGGTCCGGGGGACCTTTGAGCAGGAACTCACCCAGCGCGGCGCCACCGGAGGCCTCGTCGCCGTCGGCGGCGACGGTCACCTCGTCGTGGCGCACAATTCGCCGATGATGTTCTCCGCGCGCGGTACGGGTCCCGAGCCGGTGCTGACGACGTGACGGAACCTCCGTCCGGGGAGCCGTCGTCCGCAGAACCTCCGTCCGCAGAGCCGTCGCTGCGGGAGGAGATCTTCGAGAGGATGGACGAGGTCACGCCGGCTGAGAGGAAGGTGGCGCGGACCCTGCTCGCCCGTTATCCGGCCGCGGGGCTCGAGAGCACGGCCGCGCTGGCGGCCGCGGCGGGGACCAGCAAGCCAACCGTGCTGCGCTTGCTGGGCCGGCTCGGGTTCGGCAGCTATCCCGATTTTCAGGAGCGGCTGCGCGCCGAGGTGACGCGCTCCATGAGCGGGAGCCCGCTCAGTCGTGCCCGGGCCCGCCGGGCGGCGCCGTCCGACGACAGCGTCTTCCTGCGCGCGGTCGACCTGCGCGCTCAGCTGGTCGCGCGGCTGCAGGACACCGCGCCGCCAGGAGAAATCGAGCGAGCCGTCTCGCTGCTGGCCGGACGCCCGAAGCACGTCGTGGTCTCCGGCGGTTACTTCTCCCGGCTGATTGCCCGCATGCTGGCGATGCAGCTGGATCAGCTGGTGCCCAACGTGGACTACGCCGACGAGCCACTCGGCGCGGACACCGGGAAGTACCTGCGCGCCGGCCGCGACTCGGTCGCCATCGTTTTTGACGTGCGGCGGCATGAGCTGGCTTCCCGTGAGCTCGTGTCGATGGCGAAGACCCGCGGCGCCAGCGTCATCCTGATCACCGACGAGTCGCTCTCCCCGGCGGCGGAAGAGGCCGACATCGTGCTGCCGGTCGCCGTGGACGGCGTCCCCTTCGACTCCTTCGCCGCGCTGCTCGTGCTCACCGAAAGCCTGGTGGACGCCGTCTTCCACCGGGCCGGCGAGGCCGCGATCGAGCGGCTGGCTGACTGGGAGCGATCAGTGCGCATTTACCGGGCCCTCCCATGACCGACACGGCCACCACGCCCGCGGCCGCGGCTCAGCTCGCGCGGCTCGGCGAGGCGTACTTCGCTGCCCAGCACAGCTACGACCCGTACAACGCCACCCTGCTCGGCGTGGCGGAATTCGACGGGCTGTCCTTCGACCCGAGCCGCGAGGCGAGCGAGCGCGCCGCGCAGGACCTCGCGGCCATCGGCGGCCAGGTCCGCGCGATCGACACCGCCGGCCTCACCGGCGCCCAGCGCGTGGACCACGGGGTGCTCACCGCGCTGGTCGAAGGCGCGCGCGCCGACGCCGAGCACTCGCTGTGGGCCGCCAACGCGTCGGCCAAGAGCTACGTCAGCCGGCAGGGCCTGATCTTCCAGGCGGTGCCCGCCATGACCGTGGCCACCCCCGAGGCCGTCGCGCGCTACCTCGGCCGGCTGTCGAAGATCGGCGCCACCCTCGACGCGCTCGGTGCGCGGTACCTGGTGGAGGCCGCCGACGGGCGGACCCCCACCGCCGTCGGCCTCGATCACGCCATCGGCCAGCTGGAGGGCTACCTCGCCCTGCCAGTGTCCGAAGATGCCCTGCTCAAGCCGGTGCGCGAGGCGGAACCCGCGGTGCGCGAGGCGGCCGCCGCCCAGGTCTCCGAGACCATCAGGCCGGCCATGCAGCGGCTCGCCGGGCTGCTGCGCCACGAGCTGGCCCCGGTCGCCCGGCCGGACGACCGGGTGGGCATCGGCGAGATCCCCGGCGGCGAGGCGGGCTACCTGGCCGCGGTCGCGCGGCATACCACCACCACGCTCTCGCCTGACGACATCCACGCCATCGGGCTCGCGGAACTCGACGAGCTGGCCGGGTTGTGGTCCCGGATCGGGCAGGAAGCACTCGGTGAGAGCGACTTCGCCACGATCGCCGCGCGGATGCGCGACGACCCGGCGCTGCGCTTCCGCAGCCGCGAGGAAATCCTCGCGCTAGTCCGGGACGCTCTGGACCGCGCCGAGGCGGTACGTGACACCTACTTCGAGCACTACGACATTCCCGCCTGCGCCATCGAGGAGATCAACCCGATCGACGCGGGCAACACCGCGATGGCGTACTACCGGCCCCCGGCCGTCGATGGCAGCCGCCCCGGCGCGCACTGCCTGCTGACGACCAATCCGGCCGAGCGCTACCGCTACGAGTACGAGGCCCTCGCGTTCCACGAGTCGGTGCCCGGGCATCACCTGCAGCTCGCCACCGCCCAGACGCTCGACATCCCGCGGTACCGGCGCCATCTCGACGCCGAGCTGTGCGCCTTCAACGAGGGCTGGGGCCTGTACGCCGAGCGCCTCGCCGACGAGATCGGCCTGTACAGCAGCGGGATCGCGCGGCTCGGGATGCTGTCGTTCGCCTCGCTCCGGGCCTGCCGGCTCGTCGTGGACACCGGCCTGCACCACCGCGGCTGGTCGCGTGAGCAGGCGATCGACTTCATGTACGCCCGCACCGCGACCACGCGCGGCCACGTGCGCAACGAAGTCGACCGTTACATCGCCTGGCCCGGCCAGGCGCTGGCCTACGTGACCGGCAAGCGCGAGATCGTGCGCCTGCGCGAGCGGGCGCAGCACGAACTCGGGCCGCGATTCGACCTGCGCCGGTTCCACCACGCGGTGCTGGGCAACGGCGCTATCCCCCTCAGCCTGCTCGCCACGCTGCTCGATGACGAGATCGAGCGCTGGACCACCACGGAGGCGTGAGCATGGACATCACCATCATCGGCGCCGGGGCCATCGGCGGCACTCTCGGCGCCCACATGATCCGGGCCGGCCACGACATCACGCTGTGCGACGCCGATGAGGCCCACGTCGCCGCCATCCGCGAGCACGGCCTGATCATCGAAGGCCCGGTGAATGAGTTCACGGTGGCCGCGCACGCGATCACCCCGGGCGAGCTCCCCGACCGCATCGACCACGCCGTCGTGGCCGTCAAGAGCCTGCACACGCGGGCCGCCGCCGAGCTGCTTCGCCACCGGCTGGCCCCCGGCGGCTACGTGCTGACCGTGCAGAACGGCCTCACCGCCGGCGCCCTCGCCGACGCGGTCGGCCGCGACCGGGTCATCTCGTCGTTCGTCAACTTCGGCGCCGACGTCATGGCCCCCGGGCGCATCATGCAGGGCAACGTCGGGACCTTCCGCGTCGGCGAGCTCGAGGGCGGCCGCATCACCCCGCGCGTGCTGGACCTCGTCGAGGCGCTCCCGTACGCGAAGCCCACCGGCAACGTGCTCGGCTTCCTGTGGGGCAAGGAGGCCTACGGCGCCATGCTGTGGGCCGGCGCCGTCTCCGATCTGACCATCGCCGAGCACCTCGAAGACCCGCGCTACCGGCCGGTCATGATCGCCATCGCACGGGAGGTCCTCGCCCAGGCGCCGGTCCGGGTGGAGAGCTTCGACGGCTTCGACCCGGACGACCTCGAGGGATCTCTCGGCCGGCTGGCCGAGTTCAACCGCAACAGCGCCAAGCAGTACAGCGGCATCTACCGCGACCTCGTGGTGCGCAAGCGCAAGACCGAGATCGACGAAGTGCAGCGCGACATCAGCGGCCCCATCTTCGACGAGGTGGCCCGGATGATCCACGACATCGAGGAGGGCAGGCGGGTCAACGAGCGCGCGAACCTCGACGAGCTAGCGAGCTTCGTCGCCGGGCTCCCGGCGGCCTGACTGGCTACGGGCCGTCTGACTGGCTGCGGGCGGCCAGCAAGGTGGCGATCTCGGAGTCGTCGGCTCCGCCCAGCCCGGCGGCCTGGGCCAGCAGGTAGAGCTGGTGGGCGGCCGCCGCGACCGGCAGGGCCACGCCAGCACCGGTGCCCGCGCGCAGCGTCGTGGCGGCCCCGGCCGGGCCGAACAGCGCGTCTCGCGCCTGGGCCAGCGTGCGCACCGCGATCAGCACCACATCGGAGTTCCGGCCCGCCTCCGCCGCGGTGGGGACGGCAGTCGCGCCGGCCCCGGCTGCCACCGCCACGCGGTCCGGCGTGACGTCGAACACCACGACGTGCAGCGTCTCGGCCAGCCGCTGCGCGATCGGCAGGCCCATCGCGCCCAGGCCGATGACGGCCACCTGCTCCATGGTCGCTCCCCGCTTACTCGCTGCCTCGCAGCCGCGCTACCGTCCGCGCCAGCGCTTGCTCGTCGCCGACATTGCCCGCGAACACGACGAGCGGCGCCTGTCCGTCCGCCCCGGGACCCTGGGTGCTGACCGGGTCCCACAGCGACACCATGCCGGGCAGCAGGGTGCCGCGGACGATGGCCCGGGTCAGGGCCAGGCCCTGGGTGGCCAGGTCGCTGGACGTGATCCCGCCCTTGCCGATGATCCACCCCGGCCTGACCTGTGCCGTCACCCGGCGCACCACGTCGACCAGCGCCGCGGACACGGTCCGGGCGATCTCCAGGTTGCCGTCCGCACCGACCGTGGCGACCAGCTCGCGGCTGGTGCACAGCGCGACATCGGCGCTGGCCAGCGCGGCGACGACCGCCGCAGCGGCCGCGGCGACGGTCGCGTCCCTGGTCTGCGGGCGCAGCACGGCCCGGACGTCCAGCTCGACCCGGACCACGCCGTCCAGGGCGAGCAGGTGATCAAGCTGCCGGGTGGTCCGCGGCACGTGCGAGCCGACGACCACCAGGCCGTGCCGGCCGCCGGCCTCCCCTCCCAGGCCGAGCGCGGCCAGCTCCGCACCAGTCAGCGGCGGCGCGGCGTCCTGCCCGGCCCGCGCGCGAACAAACGACGGGCCCACCCGGTAGAGCAGCGCCGCGCCCGCGCTCTCGGCCCGGAGCGCGCCGAGAACGACCAGCCGCAGGTCGTCGTCAGTGACCGCGTCAACCACCACCGGCCGGCCACCCGCCAGCCCGCCCAGGATCTCGGCTACCCGCTCCGGCCCGCCCACGCGGATGTCCGCCAGCCTGACCCGAGCGACCTGATCACGGCTCCACCGGCCGCCGGTCTTCTCGGCCACGTAGTCACGCAGGTCCGACGACGCGTAGCCGAACGCCGGGTCGCGGGCGAACTCGCTGTCGCCGACCGGGATGAACCCTTCCGGCCCCCGCATCCAGTGCACCGAGTCCACCGTGACCCGCCCGGCGTCCAGGTAGGCAGGCACCAGGACCACGCCATCCGGCGGCGAGCCGGCCTGCTCGGCCAGCGCGGCGGCGATGACATCGGTCTCCTGCGGATAGTGCCCGCGCAGCGTCGAGTCGCTGCGCGAGGCGATGACGAACTGAGCGCCGTCGGCCCGGGCCGCGGCCACGAGCGCCGCGACAACCTCGCGGTTAAGGCCGGCCATCGCGGCCGGGGCCAGGCTCCGGCTGTTGGTCAGGATGAAGAACGCGGCCGACGGCTGGTCCAGCGCCCACCGCAGGCTGTCCCGGGTCCAGCTGGTCAGGACCGGCAGCCCGGCGACGGTCTGGGTCCCGGTCGGGTCGTCGTCCAGCACGACCAGCCGGCGCTCGGACTGGCGGACTGCCCGGGCCACCTCGGCCACGGCGACCTCGCGGCCGGGCGGGGCGTCGGCCAGCAGCTCGTCCAGGCTGAGCGGCCGTCCCATGTTCCTCCATGTGACCAGCGAAGATCGCGACCCGGGTTGATTATCACAGAGGCCGGAATAATGCGTTGCCGCAGGTCGGCGCGCGGTCCTACGATGGCCGCGCCGCGGCAGGATAGGTCCTCTGCATCAGGAAGGAGGTGCTCGCGATGTTCGCTCATCGTCAGACGCCTCCAGGGGCTGCTGTCTAGCAAGCCTGGAGACGCACTGCGGGCGCCCTCAGGAATCTGGCTGCAGCCAGTCCTGAGGGTGTCTTCTATCCGGCGGACGACGGCTGGTCTGAGAACCGGCTGGTCTGAGACAGCAGTCAGGGCCGGCAGAGTTCGGCCAGCTTGCTGACGGTTGCCCAGTTGCGCGCCGTCCCGCCCAGCGCGGCCGAAGTCGGTCCACCCACCCGGGTGAGCACCCGCCGCAGCTCGCTGCCCGGGTACCCGTCCGGGGTGTGCAGGTAGACCGTCCGGCCGACCAGCCGGGCCTCGTCCCGGCTGCCACTGGCCCGCACCTGCCACTCAGCGTCGGCCACCCAGGCGGCCAGGCCGGGTCCGGCCACCTCGGGCAGGAACACCGCATGCAGGAGCCTGGGATCCGGCTCACCCGGATACGGGTTGTCCCGCACGCAGCCCGCAAGCTCCTGGCCCGAGAGCACCACGGCGCGGGCCTGCACGCCGATCCCGTCGGCAATGGCCCGCTCCAGCTCAGCCGCCAGCGCCGCGGTGTCGGCGCGGCCGGCCGGGCCGCCGCCGCCGCTCAGCCGCGGCGTGAACAGCAGGTTCCCGCTCTGGATGTAGGTCATCACCTCGGCATGACCGAGCGAGGCCACCACCAGCCGCAGTTCCGCCATGGCGACCTTCTTGCCGCCGAGGTTGTTGACTCCGCGCAGGAGCGCGACATGAGTCGGCACGCCAGCATCATGTCAAAGTCCCATGTCAAAGCCCCGACGTCATCCTCAGATATGACGGCGGCCCGGTGGCGGCGCCGGGCGTTTACCTGAGGGGTGTCCCAGAGCGAGGTGAGGGCCGCGTTCACTGCTCGCTCGCCGGGAGCGCGGGAGACTCGGCGGCCTGCGCGAGACGCCCGCGGTAGGCGCGCATCTTGGCCCGGGCGCCGCAGACCTGCATCGAGCACCACTGCGACTTGCCGGACGGGGACCGGTCGTAGAACGCCCAGCCGCACCGGGACCCCGGGCAGCTCTTGAGGCGTGGCCACGTGCCCGCGCTGGCCGCCTCGGCGATCGCGATGGCAACGCGCCCGATCACGCGGCTGATGGGCTCGTGGTCCGCGCTGACCAGCCGCGCGCCGCCCGCGGGATCGACGGCCAGGGCCATGCGGCCGGGCGCGAGCGCCATGGTCAGACGGCTGGCGGCCTCCGGATCGCGGAGCCCGCCGGTATGCGCGCGGAGCACGCCCCTGATCCCCTCGCGCATTTCCACCAGGGCATGCCGCTCGGCGGCAGTGAGGGCAGATCCGGCCGGGAGCAGGGCGGCCCCGGCCAGCCACTGGCTTGCGTCCGGCTGCGTGCCGAGCAGGTCCCGCCCGGACTCCGCGTTCAGGGTATTGACCAGCGTCTGGACCAGCCGGAGCGAGCCCGGGGCCGGCGCGCGCGAACCGGGATCACGACCGGCCGCCGGCAAGACGCCTCCGTTACCGTCATACATGACTAGATGGTAACGCACCGATGCCGTCGTCATCCCAGTGACTCTTCCGCGGTACGACCGTTACTTAACCGTCATCCGGAGTTCTCCGGAGAGCGACGCGGGGAGCGGAGTCTAGACTCTGTTACCGCCGAACTCGTTTATCGCGTAACGCCGCGCGCCGTAGTGAACAGGAGACGAACGTGCTGGCCAGGATGACACGGATCGCTGCGGCCGCCCTGATGCTCCCCCTGCTGCTCACCGCGTGCGCTCAGGGCGGGCCCCAGGCGGCCCCCGCGTCGGTCGAGCTGACCAACTGCGGCGGTCCCGCGCAGCGGCAGCCGTCGATCATCCAGGTGGTCTGCCAGACCGACGACATCACGGCGAGGAACCTGCGCTGGTCCGCCTGGGGAAAGCCGGTCGCCACCGCGATCGGCGGCGGCGTCGTGAACCTGTGCGCGGTCGAGGATTGCCACACCCAGATGTACAACCCGATCCCGCTCGTGATGATCGCGTCGAAGATCGTGCCCTGCCCGCACGGCACGCGCGCGTACTCCAGGCTGCAGTACGTCTTCGTCGGACACTCGCCATTCCAGGGAGTGCCCGTGCACATGAACTTCTCCGGCTTTATCTCCGGGCCCGGCCGGCCTGGTCTGCCCGCCAACCAGACCGTCAGCCTGGCCTGCTGACAACCCGCTGTGCGAGGGCGCGCGGCGCCCTAGGTGAGTTCCTCCCGCTGCTGGTCGAACAATGCCATCTGGCTGGTGAGCCGCCCGCCAAGAGCCGCACCCACGATGCCGATATTGTCGGCGATGAGCTGGGCCCGCGCGGTCTGGCGCGCGAACTCCTCGCTGCCCCGGATGCCCGCCAGCTTGTCCTGGTCTCCGCGCAGGAGGAAGAAGCCGCCGATGTCCCCGCCGTGCGGCTCGAGCAGGACCGGCTCGAAGCTCTCGATCTCGCCGTCCTGCTGCAGCCGCGAGTAGTACTCGAAGGCCTCGTTGAACACCGCGATCGCCTGTCGCTCGCGACCTCGCACCGGAAGCCCGAAGCCGATGAAAAGCCCAGAATCTGCCATGACACACCCCCGTGGATTCCTGATCCGTCCTGAAGGCCATCGTTCCCGCATCGGCACCCGTCTGACCTGCCGGGCCAGGCTGGGTTCGCCGCGGTTCCGGGAGTGTCTTTCAGGTCCCGGCGGGGGGTGGCGGCGTGAGGCCGGCTAGTTCCTCGCTGAGCTGCCACAGCCTGCGGGCGGCCGCGTTGTCGCGGGCGGCGGGTGACGGCTCGCGGAGCTGGCTCTTGACGTAGTAGCCGCCGGTTGCGCCGGCCACCTGAGGGGAGGTCGCCAGGTAGACGATGGTGCGGGCGCCGCGCCGGGGGGACAGCATGAACGGCCGCGCGAGCGTCACGGCGGCGCGCATGGGCAGCCGGGCCTCGCGGCCGAACCGGGTCCGCACCAGCCCGGGATGCGCGCAGTTGGCGGTCACCGCGCCGCCTGAGAGCCTGCGGGCCAGCTCGCGGGTGAACAAGATGTTCGCCAGCTTGCTGCTGGCATAGGCGCGCCATCTCTCCCAGCCGTGCTCCAGCTGCAGGTCATCCAGATCAAGGCGGCCCGCCGCGTGCGCATCCGACGTCACCGTGATCACCCGGCCCGACCCGGCCGCGGCCAGCTGGCCCAGCAGCAGATTCGTCAGCAGGAACGGGGCCAGATGATTAACGGCGAAGACCTCGTCGAAGCCGTCCGCGGTGACCCGCCGCTCCCCCGCCAGCAGCCCCGCATTGTTGACCAGCACGTCGATCCGCTCCAGCGTGCCCAGCCGGTCCGCGAGCGAGCGGACCTGCTCCATCGAGGCCAGATCGGCGATTTCCAGCCGCGGCGCCGGCCCGCCCGCCGCGGCCACTTCCGCGGCCGCCGCCTCACCCCGGACGCGGTCCCGGCCCACCAGCACCACCTGCGCGCCACGCCCGGCCAGCGCGGCCGCAGTCGCCCGGCCGATCCCCGACGTAGCGCCCGTCACCACGCAAACCTCGCCGCTCATCGCCACAGGCTAGCGTCCGCAGCCGAGCAGATGAGCGGCCGAGCAGCTGAGAAGCCGGCCATGCCCGGCAGGCATCCGCCTGTGCCACCAGCCGCGCGTTCGCTCCCGCGTTGCTGACGGCAGACAGAGGAAACTATTCTGGCCTGGTGCTGGACCTGAACAGACTTGACCTTGAGGAGATCGGCAACGCGCTGTCCGACCAGGCCGCCTACGAGCACCGGTGGCTGATCAACCCGCAGAACGGAGAGATCGCGTTCTGGACCGCCGATACCGGCATCGACGGCCAGACACCGGTCGACCTCGACGAGCTGGACCTGGTCTGCATCAATCCGCTGCCGTCCTGGGTCTGGTATCAGGACCTGGCTGACTTCGCCGAGACCATTACCGATGAACGCGCCGGGCGCAGGCTGGCCCGGGCTATCCAGGGCAATGGTGCTTTTCGCCGCTTCAAGGACGAGCTCCACGAGGAATATCCAGAGCTGCTGCCAGCGTGGTACGCGTTCCGCGATGTCCGGGCCAAGCGCCGGGCCGTCCAGTGGCTGACCGACAACTTGCTCATCGAAGACGAAGCCGGCCGCGGTTTCCTGACCAGCCATCCAGATCCCGACCTGCCCTGAGCCTTGTCCTCAGGAGATCGAGACCGACGCCGGCGCCGTTGCCTGCTGCCGGTGCCGCCGCCAGTTGCGCGACAGCTTGACCAGGCGGATCACGACGAAGACGGCGGTTCCCTCTATCAGCAGGCTGATGAGAACGGCGGCGACGGCGATTCCGTCGCTGTCGATCAGCGCTTCGCCCAGCCCCCACCTCCACACCGGCTCGCGGACCTGGAATGACCTGCCCAGCGGGACCACGTGCGGCCAGGTCGCCTCGACGCCCGCGCCGCCGGTCTCGAGGATGCCGCTGGTGCTGGTCTGGCAGTCGTACTGAGTGCAGTTTGTCTGGTGGGAGACCGGGTCAAAGGTGACCGTGTTCCCGGCGCCGGCCAGGTACGCCGCCCCGTCGAAAACGGCGGGTACGCTGACCACCGCCACCACGAGTATCAGCAGCATCCCGGTCCAGCGGAGCGCCCACGAGACCCAGTGCCGGGGCGGGTAGTGGTGGGCATGCGGGCGGCTCGGGTGGTGCGCGGCGAGCGGGGCGGCCTGCGCCCGGATCGCGGGTGGCCTGCGTCGCAAGAGCACGGTATCCCCCACCGCCGCGACGATGCCGACGATGGTCAGGGCGCCCAGCACGATGATCATGTCCCGGAACCAGGACGGCGGGGGCGTCCCCTGCGACTGCGCGCTGGAGGAGGCGCCGACGGCGAGCAGGAACGCGATGAAGCTGGTGGCGGCCGCCCGGCCCCAGCCCTGGCGACGATGCAGCAATCGCACCGCGGCGGCCACCTCCGGGTCAGTGACGGGCTCGGGCGGCATCGCGGTCATAAGCGGTCACGGCTCCCTCATCGCTTTCATGGCTAGGGCGGTCCATGCCGTGCCGCCTCGTTCCACACGCCGTCCGCACGCCCAGCGGAGCGGCCGCGATGCGCTGCCGTCGTGACGAGAGGGTGCTAGCCGGCGGCCGGTATCTGGCCGCTGATCGTCACCGTGTAGGTCCAGCCCGGCTTGGGGCCGTGAATCGTGATCTCCCCGTCCGGCTGTACCTGACCGTAGCCCGCGTACGTGTCCGCCGGGTTGCTGCCCGCGTAGCCGACTACGGGCACGATCGTCGTGCGGTTGAGCGGCGCGGAGTTGGAGACCGGGAACTCGGCCTGCACGGGCTGCTGGCCGGCCACGTACCTGAACACCCCCGAGAACAGGTAGAACTGCTGGCCCGCGGTGTCGCCAGTGATGCACACCGAGGGCACGGCGTACCCGCGGACCGGATGTCCGCCGGTCAGCGTGAGCGTCATGCAGTCGTGGCCGCCTGGCAGCCCGCCAGGCTTGGCCGTCGCCCCCTGCGCGAGAGCCGCCGAGATGACGCCCGCCACCAGCGTTGCGGTCGTCAGGCCGAGCGTGACCGCGAATCTGAGCTTCACTGATTCCCCCCTGAGCCAGCGTTGGCGTCCCCCGCCGATCGGCAGGTTACAGCGGACCGTCACGCTAAGTCACAGGGCCGCGCCCGCCCGCGGATGTTCTCGTGCCGCTGGCTGCGGCAGACTGGGGGCAAGCAGGACAAGAGATCCACAATCGTCGCCGGGTGACCCGGAGGAGAGTCGATGACCGAGCGGACCGGCCGGGCGGCAGGCGAGTCGCTGACAGCGCTGCTCGCGGGCGGAGCTGCTGAGCATCCAGCGCTCATCGTTCCCGACAGCGGTGAGATGCTCACGTACGCGCAGACCGCGGCCCGGGTGGAGACACTCGCACAGCGGCTCGCCGGGCTGGGCGTCCGCCGCGGAGACCGGGTCGCCCTCGCGCTGCCCAATGGCCCGGACGTCGTGCTGCTGCTGCTCGCCGTGACCGCGCTCGGCGCCGCCGCGGCCCCGCTGAACCCCGCATACACCGGGACGGAGTACGAGTTCTTCCTGGCCGATATCGCCCCCCGGCTGATGTTGATCCCGGCCAGCGGCGCCGCGGCGGCCACTGCCGCGGCGGCCGCCACCGGGACAATCCTGATCGGCGTGCAGCCGGCCGGGGACGGGCCGCCCGAACTGCTGGCCGACGGCCAGGCCGCCACGCTCCAGCGCGCGTTCGAGCCGGGCAGCCCGGACGATGTCGCCTTCGTGCTGCATACGAGCGGAACGACCAGCCGGCCCAAGCAGGTCCCGCTGCGTCAGCGCAACCTCATGGCCTCGGCCCGGACGATCGCCGCGCATTACCGGCTCAGCCAGGCGGATGTGTCGTTCTGCGTTATGCCGCTGTTCCACATTCACGGCCTGGTGGCGTCCACGTTCGCGGCACTGAGCCAGGGCGGCGCGGTCATCGCCCCGCGCCGGTTCACGCCGCAGCGGTTCTGGCCGCAGGCCCGCGAGCACGGCGCCACGTGGCTGTCGGCGGGCCCGACTCTGCACCAGATGATCCTGGACAAGGCCGACGCCGGCGGCCCGCCGGCGACGCTGCGCTTCGTCCGGTCGTGCAGCTCCGCGCTGGCGCCCGCGCTCATGGAACGGGCCGAGCAGGCCTACCAGGCGCCGATGCTCGAGGCCTACGGCATGACGGAGGCCAGCCATCAGATGACGTCCAACCCGCTGCCGCCTGCGGCCAGGATCCCGGCCTCAGTCGGGGTGCCGACCGGTACCGAGGTCGGCATCGCGGACACGGCAGGTGCGCTGCTGCCGGCCGGCCGCGCGGGTGAGGTCGTGATCCGCGGGCCGGGAGTGATGTCGGGCTATGTGAACAACCCTGCCGCCACCGCCGACGCGTTCTTCGGCGACTGGTTCCGCACCGGCGACCGCGGTGTACTGCGCGATGGTTACCTGTACCTCGAAGGGCGGATCAAGGAGATGATCCTGCGCGGCGGCGAGAACATCGCCCCGGCGGAGATCGAGCAGGTGCTTATCTCGCATCCGGCGGTGCGCGATGCGGTCTGCTTCGGCGTCCCGGACGACAAGTACGGCGAGCTGGTCGGCGCGGCAGTGACGCTCCGGGCCGACGCCGAGCCCAGGGATCTGGTCGAGCATTGCCGGGGGCAGCTCGCCGCCTTCAAGGTGCCAGTCAGGATCGACGTGCTGGAGGAGATCCCGCGCACGCCGACCGGCAAGGTTCAGCGGCGCCGGGTCGGAGAGTTCGTCGCGCAGCGCCGGGCTGACGCATGAAGTTCGCGGTACTCGGCGCCGGCGCGATCGGCGCGTATGTCGGAGCAGCCCTGTCCCGCGGCGGAGCTGACGTCACGCTGATCGCCAGGGGTGCCCATCTGCGCGCCATGGCCGAGCACGGCGTCCGGGTCGAGTCGCCGCGCGGTGACTTCGCCGCCCGCCCGGAGGTGACCGGGGACCTGGCCGCGGTCGCGGACGCCGACGTGGTCTTCGTTGCCCTGAAGGCCTACAGCCTGCCCGCGATCGCACCGCAGCTGGGCCGCCTGCTTGCTCCGGGCGCGGCGGCCATCTGGGCCCAGAACGGCATTCCCTGGTGGTACTTCCAGTCCCTCCCGCAGGACGGCGGAGCAGCCGGACCGGTCGGGCTAACCGGCCTGGAGAGCGTCGACCCCGGTGGAGTGATCGCGGCCTCGATCAGCCCGGACCATAACGTCGGATGCGTCGTGTTCTGCTCGACCGAGATCGTCGAGCCAGGCCTCATCCGGCACGTCGAGGGCACCCGGTTTACGCTCGGCGAGCCGGACGGGTCGGACTCGCAGCGGATCCGGGCGATCTCGGCGGCCTTCGCGGCCGGCGGCCTGCGGCGCCGGCCGAGTCCAGGCTGCGCGATCAGATCTGGCTCAAGCTCGTCGGGAACGTCGCGTTCAACCCGATCACCGCCCTCACCGGGGCAACGCTCGGCCAGCTCGGCACGCTCCCGGAGATGCACGACCTGCTGCGCGCCCTGTTCGCGGAGGGCGCCGCGGTGGCCGCCCGCCTCGGCATCACCTTCCCCGTGTCGCTGGACCGGCGCCTGGCGGCCGGGCTCGCGGTCGGCGATCACAAGACGTCCATGCTGCAGGACCTGGAGGCCGGAAAGCGGCTCGAGCTCGACTGCATGACCGGGGCGATCGTGGAACTCGCCGGGCACCTGGGCGTCGATGTCCCGCACATGAGCGCCGTGCATGCCTGCGTCAAGCTGCTCGACCGGCTGCGGGCCGAGCCAGCGACCCGGTGACCCTGGCCGAACCTGCTCAGCCCTTCCCCGGGTTGAACACCTCCCGCGGGTCGAGTGCCCGCCGCACCGCCGACTGCAGCGCGAGCGACCCGGGATCAAGCTCCCTGCGCATGCCGTCCCGCTTGAGTATCCCGACGCCGTGCTCTCCGGTCACGGTGCCGCCCAGCGCGATCGCGGCGTCGAGAAACTCCTCGAACGCGGCCTGGGCCGCGGCCCGCGCGGCGTCGTCGCCCGGCGGGGTGATCAGCAGCGGATGCAGGTTCCCGTCGCCCGCGTGCGCGATGGTGGCGATCTGCACGCCATGGCGCGCAGCGATCGCGCTGACCTGTGCCAGCATCGCGGGGACCTTGGACCGCGGCACGCAGATGTCCTCGGTGAGCACCGGCCCGAGCCGCTCCAGCGCCGGGTAGGCCAGCCGCCTGGCGTCGAACAGCGCCTCGGCCTCGGCGTCGTCGGTCGACTGCCGGACCCAGATCGCCCCGGCGTCGGTCATGGTCGCGGCGACCGCGTCGGCCTCGGCCGTCCCCGAGTCTCCCGGTGTGTCCACCCTGGCCAGCAGCAGCGCGGCGGCGTCGGCCTCGATGCCCAGGTGCTTCCAGTCCTCCACCGCCTGCAGGCAGGCACGGTCCAGGAGCTCGAGCACGGCCGGGGTCAGCCCGCGCCGGGTGATCTGGGCCACGGCCTGCCCGGAGGAGACCAGGTCGGGGAACGCGCCGACCACGGTCCGCGGCGTGCCGGCCAGCGCGGGCCGCAGCCGCAGCGTCACCTCGGTCACCACGCCCAGCGTGCCCTCGGACCCCACGAAGAGGCCGACCAGGTCGAGCCCGGCCACGCCCTTGGTGGTCCGCCGCCCGAGGCGCACGGCCTCGCCGTAGCCGACCGGCCCGCCGACCACCGCGCGCAGGCCGAGCACGTAGTCACGGGTGACGCCGTACTTCAGGCAGCACAGGCCGCCTGCGTTGGTCGCGACGTTGCCGCCGATGGTGGACCACGGGGCGCTGGCCGGATCGGGCGGGTACCACAGGCCGTGCTCGGCGACCGCGGCCTTGACGTCGTTGTTGACCGCGCCCGGCTGTACCACGGCCAGCAGGTTGTCCCGGTCGATCTCCAGTACCCGGCTCATCGGCGACAGGTCGAGGACCACGCACCCGGCGACCGCGTTGGCGCCGCCGGACAGCCCGGTTCCAGCGCCGCGGGGCACGACCGGGACACCAAGCTCGGCGCAGGTGCGGACGACATGCTGGACCTCGGCCTCTGACCGGGCGCGTATGCCGGCGGCGGCCCGGCCGGCCGGCGCCCACTCGGCCTCGTCGTGCGACATGGCGGCGAGCACGTCAGGCTCCACCACGACGCGGTCACCGGGCAGCCCGCGGCTCAGCGCCTCGACCAGCATGCCGGTCCTGGCCGCTGCGGTTCCCCGAGGATCTGGCTCCATGGAAGAAACATAAGGGCCGCTACCGGCGGCGGCCCGCCTGATCCCGGCGCGGCGTCAGAACGACGGCGGCGTGATGATGGACAGCGCCCGGAGCTGACCTCGGCCGGCGCTGCGCAGCCGGTGCGGGATCGTGCCCTGGAACGTCGCCGCGTCACCAGCCCGCAGGTCGATGACCGAGTCGCCGAACTCGAGTGCGCCCCGGCCGCGGAGGATCACCAGGCACTCCTCGCCGGCATGGCTGAGCGTCTCCGGGGCCGACGCCTGGCCGGGGTCCATGGTCACCTCCATGACCTCGAGCTGGCCGTGCGTCGAGGGGCTCAGTAACTGATAGCGCGCTCCCGACGACGGCCGCCCGATCGTGACCCGGCCGCCGCGCCGGACCACGCTGACCGCCTCGGCCTCGACCGGCAGGAATAACCGGAAGACCGGTATCTCCAGCGACGCCGCGAGCTTGCGCAGCGTGGCGACCGACGGCTGGACCGCGCCGGACTCGATCTGGCTGATCGCCGCGGCGCTGACCCCGACCTTGCGGGCCAGCGAGGCGATCGTCAGGTGCCGTCGTTCGCGCTGGGCGCGTACCGTGCGGCCGAGTTCAGCCGAGTCGTGCGGCTGCTGCGCCGTCCGCGCCAGCGCCGGCGTCCTGCTTAGCCATAGATCGCCTTCTGGCCCACTTGCATGCCGAGCAGGAGCATGACCACCAGCACGCGCATGAGCTCGGGGTAGTCCTCGGTGACGAACTCCACCGAGCGCGACCCGGTCAGCGCGACCCCGGGAATCATCGCGCAGGTCGCGGCGATCGTCGTGGAGTTCCACTCGATGCCGAGCCGGTACGGCGAGCTGAGCACGTAAGGGGTGCTCCCGCCGCGCGCGGCGAGCGCCCTGGCCGTCGCCTCCCTGATGCGGGCCTGGGCTACCTCGGGATGGAGGCAGTTTGCGCTGAACTTGTCGATCCCGTCCTTGACGGCCACGGTCTGCACCCCGTCCGAGGAAACGCTCCGCCTCGGCGCAGACCGCCGCGTCCCCGGCGACCACCAGTACCGGCACGCCGAAATGCCCGGCAAACGCGGCGTTCAGCCGCGTCTCGCCGGTGGGCTCGCCATTCAGGTAAACGTTCTGGATTTCCTTGCCGAGCAAGGTGTGGTTGAGCACGCCGCCCTCGGTTCCCGCGCAGGCGTGATACCCGACGAACACGGCGCCGTCGTAGGAGGCGTCAAGGCCCTGCACCATGCACAGCGACTTGTGGAACCCCTTGATCGTGCGCGCGCGGGGGTCGAGGCGCTCGAGCAGCAGGTTGCGCATGATCCAGTGCGAGTCGTTCACCAGCACCTCGTCGGCGCCGCCGTCGTAGGCGCCGAGGATCGCGGCATTGGCGTCGCCGGTCATGAATTCCCTGCCGCGCTGGTAGTCGGCGCCGTCAGGCAGCACGTCCTCGGGGTCGGTGATGCCCGATATGCCTTCCATGTCGACCGAGATAAAAACCTTCATGAGCGCCTCCCGACCGGCCATTGACCTGCATCAACCGTAGGTGTAGCTTACGCCCAATTAGCTCTACTTTATATATCGTGTCGGATATACAGGGTCGGGAGAAGCGGTGTCAGAACCACAGCAGGTAACCGGCGCCGAATCCAGTTCGCAGCGGTCCCTGGAGTCGCTGGGGTACCCGCAGGAACTGAAGCGGGTAGTGAACTCCCTCGGGCACCTCGCACTGATCCTGTCGGACATCACCCCGACCGCGTCGCTGCTGGTCGTAGGCACCGCCGTGGTGGCGACCGCAGGCACCGGCTCGGTGTGGTCGTACCTCATCGGCTGCTTCATCGCCCTTAATGTCGCGTTCTGCATGGGCGAGCTCGGGTCGATGTTCCCCGTCGCCGGCGGCCTCTACTCGATCGTCACCCGGGTGCTCGGCAGGGCCACCGGGTTCGTGGCCATGGTCGACTACATCGGGCAGGCCATCTTCCTGCCGGCCAGCGTCGCCATCGGCATCGGCACCTACGTGCACGCGCTCGACCCGAGCATCTCGACCAGGCTGATCTCGGGCTTCGGGATGATCCTGGTCACCCTCGTGTGCCTGATGCAGATCAAGTTCAACGCCTGGTTCACCGGCATCTGCCTGGCCATCGAGCTGATCGTCGTGGGCGCGCTCGCCGTGGCCGGGTTCACCCACTGGCACCAGCCGCTGTCGATCCTCAGCCATCCCGTCGGCCCGGCCGGCACCACCGGGGTGTCCGCGATCGGCACGGGCCTGATCGTCACCGCGCTGGCCACGGCCCTGTTCTCGGTGAACGGGTACGACAGCGGGATCAACTTCGCCGAGGAAGTCCTCGGCTCAAAGAAGGAAGTCGGCCGGGCCGTGGTGACCGCGGCGGCCATCGGGATCTTCTTCGAGCTGATCCCGTTCATCGCGATCGTGTTCGGCGCCCACAACCTGTCCGCGTTCCTGCACTCGGCCACGCCGGTCACCGAGGTCGGCGGCGAGGCCTTCGGCCACACGTTCATCACGATCGTCACCTACGGCGCGCTGATCGCGATCTTCAACGCGTCGGTGGCCATCACCCTGCAGTTCTCCAGGATCGTGTGGGCCAGCGGGCGCGACTTCGCCTGGCCCAAGCCGATCAGCTCGCGGATCGCCAAGGTCGAGCCCAGGCGCGGCTCCCCCTGGGTCGCCACGCTGATCGTCGGCACGCTCGCGACGATCCTCTGCTTCCAGTCCTCGCTGATCACAGTGGTCACGTTCACCGCCGTGCTGATCGTGGTGCTGTACGGGCTGATCGCGATCTCCGCCCTGGTCAGCCGGGTCAGGCAAAAGAACCTGGACCGGCCGTCGAGGATGCCGCTCTGGCCGGTGCCCCCGGTGATCGCGCTGGCCGGCGTGGTGGTCGCGCTGACCAAGCAGAAGGGCTCCGACCTCTGGCTGTGCGTCGGCATCTTCGCCGCCGCGCTGATCTACTACCTCCTGTTCCTGCGGCCGAGGTCGGACCGGTACTGGAAGGTCTCGGGCGCGGCGGCCGACCCCGAGCCCGCGGCAGCCGCCGGCCCGGCAGAGCAGTGATCATGGCGGGCGGCGGCGGGAGCCGGTTACGGACGGACCTGCCGGCGTCCCAGCAGTGCCCAGCCTGAGACGACCACGCCCAGCCCGACGAGGATGGCGAACCCGAGCACGGTGTTCGGTGCGCTCGCACCTAGGTCGAGCGCGACCCCGGCGCCGATCACCGGAACCGAGAGTCCTACGTAGAGCGCGATGAGCAGGTCCGACGTCATCGCGACGCGGCTTTCCGGCGGGCTCGCCCCCAGCACGATCCCGGTGGTCCCCTTGAACACCGCACCAGAGCCCGCGCCGATCAGCGCTCCCCCGATCAGGAACATGGCCAGGCTTGGCGTGGACAGGCGGACGGAGATAACGAGCAGCACCAGGCCCGCGAGCATGGAAGCCATTCCGAGTGCGAGCACGCGCGATGCCCGCAGCGTTGCCAGCTGGGATATCACGCCGCAGGCAAAAAGAATAAACAGCGCGGCACCGGACAGTGCGTGCGAGGGCTGGTGCAGCGTGGCGCCGAGGAGGAGTCCGGACAGCCCTGCGAACAGGCCATTCGCGGAGAAGGCCGCGAGGGTCGCGGCTGCCGCCGGGACCGGAAGCCGGACCGTGCGTCGCGAGCCGGCCGGCTTCTTCTCCGTGACCGGCGCGCCCGTCTCCGGCGCGGCCCGCAGGCCGATCAGCGCGATCGCCCCTAGCGCGATGAACACGAGGTAGGGCACGGTCAGCGGCTGGGTCACCCACTGCGCGAGGCAGCCGGCGATCAGCGGGCCGACGCCAAGCGCGCCGACGGTCACTGACGTGCCGATGGTCCTGGCCCGGACGGGCGATGCCTTCGGATCCGCGCGCAGGCGCAACTCGATGAGGTAAGTGATCGCGGTGCCCGCGGCCAGCCCGACCGACACTCCGGTGACCAGCCGCCCGATCAGCAGCCCGGGCAGGTCCTTCCACGCCGCGAGAATCGCCACTGCCACCATCATCGTCGCGACGGCACCGAGCATCGTGCCCCGGCGCCCGATACGCGCCACGATGGAGTTGTCCCGTTGCAGTATGACGATCGTGCTGCCCGCGAAGATCGCGAAGACCACGGTGATGGTGAGCGCCGAGAGGTGATCCCGGGCCCGGTAGAGGCCATAGAGCGGGCTGGGCAGGGTCGCGACCGCCATGACGATCAGGAAGGCGAACGCCGCCGCCCAGAAGCCGGAGCGGCGCCGGCGTCGCTGCGCCGCGGGCGCGGTCACGTAGCAACTCTGGTCGGAGGTCATCGTTGTTCTCCCGTGGCCCTCGCGGGAACCAGTGGCCGGGCCCGCTGCCGCAGTCATAATGGCCGCCTCGCAGGTGAACGGTCCTCACCGGATCCTGGTGATTCCGAGCGACTACTGGCGTGGGCCCGGACCGAAGGCCAGTGGATCGGCCAGTAATAACCACGGGCGCTACGCGGCCCCGCGGAGCGCGAGGCTAATCCACGTTGCACCTCGCAGATCACAGCTGCTGCCTATACGTGAGTCCTCTCGGAATGACATGACCGATGGCCCGGTCAGGTAGCGCACTGCGTCGCTCGCATCCGACGACAGTAAGAGAGGAACGTGAGTGAGCATCATCAGAGGCACGCCAGAGCCTGCAGAAGTGGAGCGCACGGACGGCGCGGGTGGCGGAACGCTAGGCCGGCGCCACGTCCTGGGCGGTCTCGCCGGCGGTCTCGCCGCCCTTCCCGTCCTGTCCAGCATCGGATCGGCCGCCCCCGCCCTGGCCGCCTCGGCAGTGCGGCCGGGCCGTGCCCGGGCGGCCGCCGGCGACCTGCTGCGCGGAGCGGAGCGGCGGTACAACGCCCCGCTGCTCGCGCCGGGAACCCGCCTGCTGCTGCCGGCCGGCCTCAAGGCCGTGCCGGTCGTTGATTACTACCATCGCCCGCGCCTCGCCCCGGCGGCGTCCGCGTGGCCGCGCCTGAGGGCGGCCGACGGCACCACGGTCGACGCGTCGGTCATCCCCGACCGCGGCGCCCCGACCCGCATCGCGATCGTGAGCGGGTTTACCGAAGGCTGGTACGAGCTCGCCCACGCCAGCGGCCGGGCCGACCGCGTGATGTGGGATGCCTGGCCAGATGCCCTTCCTGTTCGTCTACGGCGAGTTCGGCGGCACGGACGAGGAGCCGTTCCGCAACCAGTTCTACACGCTCGCGCTGCAGCCGATGTCCCGTAATCCCTACCTTCGCGGCACCACCATTCTCTAGGAGAAGAATGTCTCACCACTTCGACTACACGGCCGACGAGCGGCTGGACATCAGCGACGCGTACTGCTTCGCCGGTCCCAGCGGCGCGTTCGGCCCGCGCACGGTATTCGGGATGAACGCCTCCCCGAATGCCGCCGGCCCCTGGGACCCTGCGGGCTACTACGAACTAAAGGTTGACACCAACGAGGACCTGGTCGAGGACATCACCTGGCGGTTCACCTTCCCGGTCGACTCCGCCGGCGTGCAGCACGTCGTCGTGGCCGAGCTCTGCGGCAGGGAAGCCACTGACCGCAACGCCAAGGGCAGGATCATCACGCCACCCAACGCGCCCGTGGGAGAGGTCCTGGAGGTGGAGCGCGGCATCAAGATCTTCGCCGGCCCGCGCACCGACTCGTTCTTCAACTTCCTGCCCTTCCCCATCACGCTGGCGAACGCCCTGAATGAGGGCTTCTTCCCGGACCTGGCTGCCCTGTTCCCCCCCACCGACTTCTTCATGAATCAAGTCGTCAGGTCCGTCCTGGTCGAGGCGCCCGCCGAGGTCACCGGCCTGCGGCGGCTGAACTACTGGGCCACCACCGCGATCTACGACCAGGGCCACGGCTGGGTCCAGCTCCAGCGCGCCGGGGGGCCCAACGGCACCACCCTGTGGAACTTCCCCGAGGGTTCCGCCGGGATCAACATCAACGCCACCACCCCGTCGCAGGACCTCGCGGGCAGGCCTGCCCGCCCCGAGACAGACCCCGCCACCGGCGTCTGGGGCCAGATCAGGGACCAGACCGCTGTCGTCGTCGCGGACGGCGGCACCTTCAACCAGGGGGTCCACGGCCGGCCCACCGCGCGGGCCTACGGCGCGTACGTGGCGGACGTATTCCTCCCCATGGTCATCCCGTTCATCCCCGGCACCAACGCCCTGTGGGACCCCTGGCAGGGCAGCCACAACGGCAAGGGCCTGACCGAGGACGCCTTCGACAACGCCACCAAGGTCATCCTCAACCAGGACTTCGTCTCCGGCCTGACCCAGCCCGCGAAGCTCCTCGACTACTTCCCCTACCTCGCCCCGCCGCCGGAAAGCTGACCCGGCGCAGCCGCGGGCACGCCTTAGCGTGCCCGCGGCAGACCCGGCATTCAGTTCCTGGCGGGCCGGGCCGGGGCGAAAAAGTCGGCGAGCAGCTCGCTGACACGCTCGTGCTCGTCGTGATGGACCCAGTGCGAGGCGTCAGGCAGGCGCTCGACGCGGGCCAGGTTCGGCACGTCGTCGTGGTCGGGCTCGGCTAGCTCGGGGCCGAGGTAGCGATCGCGCTGCCCCCAGATGACCAGGGTCGGCGCATTGACTGGGCGGAGCGCCGCTTCGGCGCGCTTGGGCGAGGTCCGCACCGAGGACCGGTAGTAGTTGATCATCCCGGTGGCCGCGCCTGGCTGTGACCACGCCTCGATGTAGCGTTCCATCTCCTCCGGCGTGTAGGACGGGTCGGCGTCGCGCAGGAAGTGCCGGAAAAACCGCCAGTGGTCGGCGTGCACGATGCCTTCCGGCAACTCCGGGAGGTCGAAGAAGAAGAAGTACCAGGACTTGCGGAGCTGACCCGGATGATGCAGTCCCTGCGAGAGCTTCCGCGGATGGGCCGCGTTGAGGATGGCCAGCCGGTCCACGACCTCGGGATGGCTCATCGCGGTGGCCCAGGCGATGCTTCCGCCCCAGTCGTGACCGACCAGCAGCGCGGACTCCGCGCCGCGCTCGTGAATGAGGCCGCTGATGTCGCCGGTCAGCTGGTCGGTGTCGTAGGCCGACACGCCGTCCGGCCGTGATGACAGGTTGTAGCCGCGCATGTCAGGCGCGACAACCCGGAATCCCGCCGCCGCCAGCGGCTCGATCTGCTCCCGCCACCCGTACCAGAACTCGGGGAAACCGTGCAGCAGAACTATCAGCGGCCCCTCGCCAGCCTCCATGTAATGCAACCGCTGGTCGCCGACCTGGGCGTAGCCTTCACGAAGTTCGTTGCCCTGATCCAGCATCATCGCCCCCCGTGCGACTAGCTCCCTCGAAGTATCTCGAAGTAACAGGCCATGCCCGCGAACAGGCCGCCTGAACCCCACGCGGGCACGCGGTTTCCGGTGGGCCGGTTGGCGGTAGGACCAGTCTGAGGCGGACGCGACCCCTGATCCCCGGGAACGGAGCTGACCATGACGCAGGCCCCGGCGGACCCGCCCGATGCTCGCGTAACGGCCGCGGCCATCATGCGCCCGGCGCTCACCACCGTCGAGGCAAACGGCCACCTGGCCGCCGCCGCCTACCTCATGAAGCACGCCAGCGCGACCGCCCTGGTCGTCGTCGACGACGAGCAGACCAAACACCCCACCGGCCTCATCACCGACGCCGACATCGCCCAGGCCGTCGCCGACGCCAAAGACATGAACGACGCCCGCGTCCACGACATCATGACCACCCACCTCACCACCATCCCTGCAACCACCCCCATCCGCGACGCCGCCGCCATCATGATCGCCGGCCGCTTCCGGCACCTCCCCGTCGTCGGCGACGCCGGCCTCATCGGCATGCTCGACATCGCCGACGTCTGCCAGGCACTGCTCAACCAGCCCGCCGGGTAACCACCCTCATTCCGCCGGCGCGGGTGCGCTCACGGGCTGGCTCCCATTCGATCCATGAGCTGGTCACGATCCAGGCCGTGCCGGACCAGGAATACCGCGTCTCTCTTCAGGTCGATCGTCTCCTGGAGCTGCTCATCCGTCGTTCTGATCGTTTCTTCCGGGATGCCGGCGGTCCGCAGGACGCGAAGGAAGTCCTTCTTCGCCACGGTCCTTGGCCGGCTTCTCTTCGCCGTGAACTTGCGCGGGCCGGATGTCATGACGCCAGCGTCCCTCCGGGACGGGCGCCAGCAGAATCCGAAACCTGACTGCACTTCTGCCGGACCGGAGTCACGCGGTCTTCCCGGCCGCCGGAGTAGCGGTATGGGCCGCTGGGCCCGCTGGAGGCATCCGCAAGGTGCAGTGACGTTACGTATACCCCGACGCGGTCTCGCTTCGCAGGATGGCAGAAAGACCCGACCGCGAAGGGACCACCGAGATGAATACTCGACCGGACATCGTGCTTGTCCACGGCGCATGGGCCGACGGCTCCAGCTGGAGCGGCGTCATCGAGCGTCTGCAGGCCGACGGCTACCACGTCACCGCACCCCAGTTCCCGCTGACCGCGCTGACCGCTGACGTCGCCCGGCTGCGCCAGGTGCTGGACCTCCAGGACGGCCCGGTGATCGTCGCCGGACACTCCTACGGCGGCCAGGTCATGACCGCTCTGGGCCCCGACGCGCCGAACGTCGCGGGGCTGGTGTACATCGCGGCATTCGGCCTTGATCAGGGCGAATCGCTCGGCGCGCTGCTGGGTCAGGGACCGGTGACCCCGGCGCTGGCCCACCTGGCCACCGACGAACAGGGCTTCGGCTGGCTATCCGAGGACGACTTCGTCAGCCACTTCGCCGCCGATGTCGACCCGGTCAGGGCGAAGGTGATGTATGCCGTGCAGCAGCCCCTGGCCATGTCCGCCTTCGGCGACGTGATGGGCGTCCCGGCATGGAAGACGCTGCCGTCCTGGTACCTGGTCGCCGCCGACGACCAGGCGCTGCCGCCCGACGCCGAGCGCATGTTCGCCAGCCGCATGGGCGCCACCACCGTCGAGGTGCCCGCCAGCCATGTCGCGATGGTCTCCCGTCCCGGTGACGTGGCCCAGCTCATCAAGGCGGCGGCCGAAGCCGCGCCAGCCACGACCTAGACCGGCGCAGAGTAGCCATCGGCAAGGGGCGCAACGTGACAAGTGAGACAACGCTGACCTATCAGGTCTACGTCGCACCGATCATCGCGATGGCCGGGAAGGACGTACCTCCTGGCCAGAGTCGCTCAACCTGGAGCCCGATATCGGCCACCCTCATCTCCGGCCGGCATGACGCTGTCCTGGTCGACCCCCTCATGACGGTCGAGCAGCAACTCCGGCCGTCGTCGAGGGCATGCGCAAGTGGTCCGCGCCCGAGGCACTTCAGACATTCTGGCAGCCCAGGTTCCCTGGCCAGATCCCTGATGACAACCCCGTGGCCGAACCGCTGGACGGGCCGTCCTTCGAGCTTGAAGGCCGGCAGCTAGTCGCCGTCGACGTCGGGCACACCGACACCGACAGCACCACGGTCCTGCACGCACCCGACCTAGGGCTGGTCGTCGCCGGCGACGCGGCCTACAACGGCGTGCACCAGTACCTGGCGGAGTCAGATTTCCAGGGCCGCCGGAACTGGCTCGCGGCACTCGACATCATCGAGGCGCTCGATCCGCAGGCCGTCGTCGCCGGACACAAGCGCTACGGCAACGACGACAACCCGCGCATCATCAGCGAGACCCGCCAGTACATCCGCGACTTCGACCGGCTCGACAAGGAAACCACCACGGCCGAGGAACTCTACCGGCAGATGCTCGCGATTTACCCGGATCGTGTCAATCCCGGCGCCCTGTGGCTCTCGGCGCAGTCGGCAAAAGCCTGAACGGACCAGAGGTAAGGGCTCAGCATGTCCGGGCCGCCGCTCGGTCGTGGCGTGGTACTCGTGCCAGGGACTTGACCCGCGCAGCCCGGAAGATCTGCAAAGCGGCAACATCGTCGCGCAGTCACAGCTCCGGGCGCGATCA